>NZ_JBSPEY010000003.1:0-70182 GCF_053848865.1 Symbiopectobacterium sp. Eva_TO
GGCTAAGTGACATTAATGTACCATCATTTTGCCCAAAATAGAGTTCAGCCTTGATGTGATGCCGATTTAGCGTTTTTTCAAATCCATCCGTAATACTACTTGCAACATTACATAATGCTGCATTAAGGATGGTTGCATTCTCTCGCTCCAGCAAACCAATAGTGCCAATTTGAGACGACAAAGAAACCGGAATAGAAGCACCCAGAATTTCCTTTGTCAAAGACTCGACCCTCCGCTCTTGTTCGTCTATTACTGGGGAGAATAAGCCACAGACCGATACTGCTTTTACTACCCCCTTGATTGAATAAAGCTGCTCTCGCAGGATTTTTTCGTCTAACTCAGCAAATTGCTGGCCATCATAATGGTATCCACCAGGAACAGAAAACCAATAGACCTCAAGATTATTCCTAAATTCCAATGGCATATCGGTTAAAGGAGAAACAGCTAAAGTTGCTGGTGATCCGAGCCGAAAATGGGCAACAGCCTCTAGTCCTTTGCGCTCAACAATAGCATTAGTACAATGAGTAGTGCCCAGCATGGCACGGCTAATAAGTGATCGATTAATTGACTGATTTACCAGTAACGCTTCAACAGCCTTATCTACAGAGTACATAACATTAGATGTCGTTATCTGCTTAGTCTTGGCAAGAATTTCGTCTCTCGAATCTAATAAGACTGCGTCAACATGTGTCCCGCCAACATCAATTCCTATGAAATAAGTCATTTATGTGCCTTTATACAATCTTCAACAGGGGTGTAATCCATTGGGTATTTAAAATAGCGAGGTCCGCAAACTTCAATACCACGTTGAGTACGCC
The DNA here is from genome assembly GCF_053848865.1 of Symbiopectobacterium sp. Eva_TO. Taxonomy (NCBI): domain Bacteria; kingdom Pseudomonadati; phylum Pseudomonadota; class Gammaproteobacteria; order Enterobacterales; family Enterobacteriaceae; genus Symbiopectobacterium; species Symbiopectobacterium sp. Eva_TO. Next base: position 819 of record NZ_JBSPEY010000003.1, read on the forward strand.
ATTTATTATTAACTGGTACACCAATAGCAACCACATTCATTCCATAGCTTAATTTTTCGGCAAGAATAGGAATGCCGGTATATTCATCAAGAATCACAATTAAATCCGGCGTCATACACAAGGGTACGTTATTTTCCTGAACTAACAAATATTCATTTTGGAATAACACTTTAAAGTTGGAATGCTTATTATTTAAACCACTAAAATCAGCATACCCATAAGTAAAACCACCTTCACTTCGCTGATTAACTCGGTTCAATTTTCCACGAAATAATACATAACCATGAAGCAGTTGAATTAAGGCATTTACCAAGTTATCTTTATTGGAAATAGCTTGCTGCATCTTTTCACCAATATATTTCATTAAGCTAATCGTTCCTGCAATCCCCGATTCTTTTGCTTGAATTGATGAGATGGGATAGGCAGCAAAAATCGCAGCGCCTCCCATTTTTACAGTGGCAGCTCGGGCAAATGTCTCAGATTGATAACCATCTGTAGCATCAATAAGTATCGTATTAAGCTTCTCATCGACTACGATAAATGGTGAAGCATTAATATTATCAAGGTAAAAAGTCGTCATATGGAATTGAGGAAAGGCACGCCCCATACCATCCACATCCAAGACAGGCAAACCTAGATAACATGCAGTTGCTAAGGGTAACAAAGAGTTAATCCCACCTGCTTCGATCGGGTAAATAACCGTAATCGGTTTTCTCAGGTGTTGCTCTACTCGACGGCATGCGAGGATGGATTCTTCCCCATTGGGGATTTTCTCCATCATGATAGTCGGTGCGCCTATCATTCCTGTCGACAATAAAATATCGTCTGGCTGTAATTCCTCAATGCTGACTAACCTAATTGGCCCATGCTTTTCAATTGCCTGCTGGGCCATAATCTTTCCAAGATGAGGATCACCCCCACCACCACTCGCTAAAATAGAAGCGCCGTAGCAAATATGTTCGATTGCCTTGATATCAAGAAGAATCACTTTGTTTTCCCTAAAAGCGGGAGTAAATGAAGTCCCCTGTATACCATGATAGAGATTAATAATGAATTTAAAGAAGGAATCCCTACAGTTATTATTAACCCTGCCAAAACACCCGATATGCACGCAAAAATAGCATACCAACCTATGGCGGGAAGCATAGCGGGATCAGGAAGACATTCATTGTCACGACTTAAATCGAGTTCTTTCTTATGATTCTTTAGTAAAAAATAATCACACAGGATTACGCCAGCAATAGGAGGGAAAACAATACCCAGTAAAACTAAAAAATGAGTAAATTTCTCCAAAATACCCGCAATAGTCAACACGGTGCCTGTAAAACCCAGAATAATCGTTAACTTAACATAAGACATCCTATGCTTGCTGACACGCTCTATGGCATTAGCAAGCGCAAGCGTGGAAGAATAAAGATTGGAATCATTAATTTTTACAGCCGACAAGATTACGGCCAAGAGACCCAGCCAACCCGCACTTTTTGTCATGATAGTGACTACATCCGAAGTATTCATGGCATGGGCGATGAGTATTGCAATACTGTTGATAAAAAACTCACCGACAATTATCGATACCGTAACCATCCAAAATACGTGATTACTTTTTTGGCAATAACGAGCTATATCCGCAGTAGTTGTAGCCGTAACTATATAGCCTCCGGCAACCGCAGTTGCAGCCATTCCCAAGGTCATGGGTTCACCTGTGGAAAAACTCGTCGCCAGCTCCATCAAATCATATCCCGATAAAAGTTTGATGACAATCCAGCCGACTACTAGCATAAATAATGGCACGGTGATAACAGCAATCCATCCTAAGGCACGGAACCCAAAAATCATCAGTGCGGTTATCCCTAATCCAGATATCACAGCGCTCATCGTAAATCCGGGGTGATTATCCAGAGCATAATTCACACAATGAGAGAGAATAGCGTTTTGCACACCAAACCAACCAATCAAACTTAATGCGATTAACACACTTACTAACGCTGAACCATAACGGCCGAATCCTCCCCATAGTGCCAATAAACTTGTAGATAAGCCTTCACGAGCAGCAGCAATTCCAAGCCCTAAACTGACCACTTCCAGCAGCATACTGCCCAGAAAAGTGGCCAGCATTGCTTGATGAAACGGCATCGAGTGGCCTAACAGAGCGCCTAGCATGAACTGTCCTAGTGCAGTCATAATTCCGATACGAACCATTATAAGAATGAAAAAATTATGCCTGGCTGAGAGGGGAACACGCGTAAAAGAGAAATCGTGACTTTGATGCAAAACCACCTCCATGGACTCCGTTTGGGAAAAGGAAAATATTGTACTAATAAGAAGTTCTCCGGCATGTCAACGCCGGTATTTTCGGTTGCTGTCTGCACTACGGAAAAAATAAAGGGGAGGGGCTGCGGTACTGTAAACGGCCATATTGAATCGTCATCGATTCGGACCCTGATGAAAATGCCAACAACGGATAAAAAGTGATCCACTTACCGTCACGCCAACGACTCTGTACATGATTCTGTGTAAATGCCTTTTCTCAGAAGTGACCGTCCAGGCGGTCACCAAACTCGATAATAAAACGGCTCATTCCCATACGCTGTAGTGGCCAGTATCAGTGTGCCACTACAGTGCCCGTCCGGGAAAGCTTACGCTTATCCGGGAGGGCATGTTCCTGAAATGCTACCAGCAGTCGTTGTTTTCACTGGTGCATTCCGTGTATCCGGATATCAAAGTTACCGGACGCAGGATAAAAAAGCTCGGCGGGCAGGCTGTATTCAGCGGCGGCTTTCCTGAGGCTGTGCTGGCAAAGGTCCTGCCGGACGCACAGTTAACGGGGTCTGATGCTCAATGAAACGGTTTCACACGTTAAGGACTTTTTGTCCGATAAATCAAAACATTATGGACAGTGAAAAATACCCTCAAAACGGTGTATTTTTAATCGGCAAATGACATTTAACGGACACGACTGTCCATTAATCGATTTTTCAGACGACCTTTCTCGCCTAACGTGAGTTTTCATTCGACTGAGCATCAGACCCCTTTATCTTTTCTTACTGGTTGCTGTGATGATTTTTTTGATGCAATATAATCATCAATATGTGAATCTAGTGAGGTGGTATTATGAGAACAACAGTCACAATCGATGATGTGCTGTATGCACAGGCGTTGGAAATGGCCGATCCCGGTATGGATAAGGCTGATATTTTCCGGGAAGCGGTGAAAACGTTTATTCGGGTTCAGGCGGCAAAAAGGCTGGCTTCGCTAGGCGGTTCATCGCCTGAAATGCAGATGATCCCTCGTCGCCGCGAGGAGCCGTCCGCATAATGACTATTCTGGTTGATACGTCCGCCTGGGTTGATCATTTCAAAAACAGGAATGACGGATTGGTCCAGTTGCTGGAACGGGATCTGGTTCTGACACATCCGATGATTCTTGCCGAGATAGCTTGTGGTACACCTCCGGCGCCAAGGCTGAGAACGCTTGGTGATCTGGGGCTGTTACCACAGAGTCATCAGGCCACTATCACTGAGGTGATAGCTTTCATTGAGAACGAAAAACTATACGGCCTCGGATGTGGTCTGGTTGATATTACATTGCTGGCATCAACCCTGATAACACCGGGGGCAAGACTCTGGACACTGGATAAACGGCTGGAGAAGTTGGCTAAACGTCTTCATGTGAGTTATCAGCCGATTCATTGACCGAACTTAAACTGCTCAGGCAACCACCAGAAAACCGATGCTTTTCTGGTGGTGAAGAACGTCTCATGGAGCGTGCGCGGGCGAATCAGTAATGTGGTTCGGAATCAGCGAATGTGGTTTCGTGCTCAGATAAAGTGGTTTGAAACGGGTTTTCATTCTCACGTAATGTGGTTTAAAAAGGGGCATTTATTGCGCGTCGGAGCGATCATAATTGTGCGTCTCTACACTTATTGCCAAAAATTAACGAATCCTTGCGGTCACCCAAACAAATCTATGGTCACCCCCATTTTTGCAACACTGATCTTTGATTAATGGTGGGCTTGCTTAAATCCACCTCGTTATACACATCTCTGTTCGTGCCTGAGCGCGCGTAGCGTTTCGGCGGCCGTCATGACTTTCTGCAAGCCTTTCCTGATAGTTTTTGCGCCTGGTTCACCGTCGCCTTTTCGAGCAAGAAAGCCTCCCAGTTGCGCAACTAAGCGCAATACTTCGTTTAGCTTAGGGCGGCCCTTGGGCATACGCTTGTTCATCAGTAGGTAAGCTCCATGAGTCTCGTCGGAATCAAAGAACAACATTGCGTCCAGCTCTGGACAGGTTCGTCCCATACGCATTAAATAGGCGATGCGCCATGCCACGATCATGAACAGCGCCAATGCCCGCTCAATGCGATCCACGGTCGATAACTGTAACGCTTCGACACAGCAGCCGTTCTTCAGCACATTGAAGAACATCTCGATTTCCCATCTAGCCCGATACCAGTCGATCAGCTCCACGATATCTTCTCGTCCTTCAGGTACGCGATTGCTCAGCAACCGCCACTCGACCGGCTTCACGCCTGCTGGCGGCTCAATTTCCTTGGCTATCACACAAGTCACTGCCAACCCGCAACGCAGCGACACTCGCTTCACGCGCAGCGCCTGTTTCACCGTACGCGCCTTCTGCCCCGCGCGAGCCGCCATAACGAATTGGATTTCTCCCACCGGCACGGTCTTTCCAACCTTCTGCCAAAGCTTCTCATTACAGTCCAGACTGCGATTATGAGTCGAGCGGATCAACCAGTCAGCCTGAGTGCCAAGGTCATCAGCGAGCTGCATCAACGCCTTGATATCCGCTTCGCGATCGGCTAAGTACACCAGACGTGTGTTTGGCAACTCCGAGGCGAGTTCAGCAACTCGCTCGTATCCCTCGAGCCAGCGCGTACTCTCCTTGATCCCATCGCGTTTTCCGTCTGCATCCTTCGGCTCTCTTGCCCACATCCACGCATCCAGTACGCCCAACCCCACGCGATCCGGACTGACCGCGTAGGTCGGATGCAGGTACAGACCACGCCTGGCTTCGTAGTTCAAAGGACCCAAGCCTTGGATTTGCTGCCCGTTGAAGTCAAGCTCGGTAGTGTCTTGGATACACAGCACAACCTCGTGTTCTCGGATCCTTTCCTGCGTACGCTGCCAGTGAGGTTGCAGAATGTCTCGCCATTCGAATGCTTGGTTCTCCATGAAGCGGTAAGCACCCAGCGTCTCAGACCATCCGAGGCACGCATGCGGAATGCTGGCTTGCGGATTCTCAGCCAGCCGTATCAAAAGCCCTTTGGCACGCTTATTGAGCCTCGTGTCACCAAGATTTACCCCTTCCAGTTCTTGGTGTGCCCAGCCATCTGAATCCCGTGTCATTTTTCAGCGCCGTAAATGGCGATAGTACACGTCGGTTTCACTTCATTTACAACCCCACCGGCTGCCTATTTCAGCCCGCTAACCCTTGGCATATAAGGCGTTGCGGACTTGTGTATAACGAGGTGACATTAACCGCCTCTGCGGCCTTAACGTATGTGTAGCCGTGGTCGACAACCAGCTTTGCGGCTTCGAGCTTAAATTCCGCCGTAAAATGTTTACCCATGAGGTCACCTGTCGTGTTGATGAGGTGAGCATATCACCTCCGATCAGGTGGCCAGTATCAGTGTGCCACTACAGGGGGGGTGGCCAGCGGTAAAACACTACATGTGGTGCGCCGGTTAGCGGCATGAACCACTAGATATGGATTATCCACAGAAACCGGGGATAAAAGTGGGATAACTGGACAGAATGGTGGTGTTGCTCACCCAGTACACCCGCGATGGCGTGTACGGCAGTTACTTCAATTCGGATGAACCGTCTCTGAGGGATGATTCGCGGATGGTGGTACTGGAGCTGGGCGGACTGGAAGACCGGCCGTCGTTGTTGGTTGCCGTGATGTTCTCGCTCATCCTCTATATAGAAAACCGCATGTACCGCACGCCCCGCAGCCTGAAAAAGCTCAATGTTATTGATGAAGGCTGGCGCCTGTTGGATTTCAAAAATGATAAAGTCGGGAAGTTTATCGAAAAGGGTTACCGCACCGCCCGCCGACATACTGGCTCGTACATCACCATCACCCAGAACATCGTCGACTTCGACTCGGACACCGCTTCCAGTGCGGCGCGGGCGGCCTGGGGGAACTCGTCGTACAAAATCATCCTCAAGCAGTCAGCCAAAGAATTTGCCAAATACAACCAGCTTTATCCGGACCAGTATTCACAGATGCAGCGTGACATGATCGCCCGTTTCGGCAACGCAAAAGACCAGTGGTTTAGCAGTTTTATCAAGTGCGCCGTAAAACACCGTCCTTTGGGGCGGGGAGGATGTCAAAAAAGCCGCTTGCGGGCCGTTTCATAGGCTTTTTCGTCTTCCCGTTTACCTACAGCGACCACCCATATAAAAATCTCGTCATCGATAACCTTGTAAATCAAACGAAAACCAGATGCTCTCAGCTTTATTTTAAAGCAGCCTGCCAGATCACCATGCAGTCGGGCTGATCCCACATAAGGGTTTTGCTGAAGCTTTTTTAGCTTCTTTTTGAATTGCTCGCGGATCGTCTTTTCGAGCTTATTCCATTCCTTAAATGCCCTTTCATCAAATTCAACATTAAAGGTCATCAACGTTAACCCTGATCCGTCTGGCCGGATTTTTCAGTCTTTCCCGAACGACAGCCAGAATATCAGCGTCTTCATCATCTTCGCTCACCATCACTGAGACTTCAGCAAAGGGGAGTTTTTCGTTCTCTGCGACATACCGCAGGAACAGACGAAGTGCGTCTGAAGGCGACAGATTCAGTTTTTCAAAGGCCTGATAGGCCTCTTTTTTCAGTTCGTCATCAACGCGGATCTGAATTGTGCTCATTGCTCGTACTCCGGTTATATCGTGTATAGTAATTATACATGCACTACATGTGTAATTACAAGTGTAGTGAATTGTTTAACTAACCAGCAATGGCCTCCACCCTTTTTTTGACGGCAGAACACTAAATGAATGACTCATGTAATACATAAGTATTCTATTTTCGTTTCAGAAGATGGCTGTAATCACGGTGATCCAGCGAAAATGTGACACCCAGCTGTGGCGCCACGTCCAGCGCTGATCTTGACCCACCATCTCCGGACAGCTTTTGTATCTTAAGTTAACGATGCCCGCTGGCGCCGATATTCTCTTGGGGAGTTTTACGCTTACGGACTTCTTGTCCTAACAGGATCCCGGTCATTTCAAAATTAGCATGATTTTTAGACATATATCTAAGCCTATCTCTTATCTGGAGATACAGCTACTGTCTGGTGTTACAGGGGGCTACATCAGTTTTCTATGCTGAGGATCCGCCCTTTGTTTCCGTATAAAATGGTGCCTGTTCGTACGCCTTGGTTGTCAGTCCAGAATAGCGTAGGCTCTCCCTTGCAAGAAAATCCTAACGAGAAGAGAGATGCGCTATTACTTTGATAGCGATTGAGTAATTCAATAAAATCTCGCTTGTTCAATGCATATTGCCTTCATCTGTTGCTCCAGAGATTATCCAGCCTTTACGATTACCTTGCACAGCAAGCTGTATTTCTTTTTCTGTCATAGCGGTATATAATCGTAAAAATTTTTCTAGCATTGTAGTGGTCAACTAATATTGGCCACCGCATTAGACTGTATGTAGAACAGTCGCTCAGATTCGTTTAGAGTTAAGCCGCCGTTATACCAGTGAGGCCGGATAGCGCTGTAATACCCCGTGATGTAGCGGATAATCGTGTCCTGGGCTTCGCTGAAGCTGTTGTAACCCTTTGTCGGCACCCATTCTGTCTTCAGGCTGCGGAAGAACCGCTCCATTGGCGCATTATCCCAGCAGTTACCCCGCCGACTCATACTCTGCTTTATCCGGCAGCGCCACAGGGCTTGCCGGTATTGACGGCTGGTATAGTGGCTGCCCTGGTCGCTGTGGAACATGACTCCTGTTGGTTGTCCCCGGAGTTCCCAGGCCATCTGCAACGCTTTAACTGTCAGCGCCGAGTCCGGCGACGTCGACATGGCCCAGCCCACCGGTTTGCGGGCGAACAGATCTAGCACCACCGCAAGGTAAGCCCAGCATTTGCCCGTCCAGATGTAGGTCACATCGCCGCACCAGACCTGATCCGGTGCGGTAACCGCGAACTGGCGGTTGAGATAGTTCGGTATTTCAACGTGTTCATTGCCGCCGCGTTTGTATTTGTGAGCCGGTCGCTGGCAGCTGGCGATACCCAGCTCCTTCATCAGCTTGCCAGCCAGCCAGCGCCCCATTTTGACACCGGAGCTGCCGGTGACGATGGTCGCGATACTTCGAGCGCCGGCAGAGCCGCCGCTGGCGTTCCAGGCTTCCATGACGCGGCTACACTTAACCACGCGCTCACCGTCGGGTTCATTAGCGGAAGCCTGCCAGTGCCTGTAGCTGCTGCGATGTACCTCAAAAGTTTGGCACAACGCCGTGACCGGGTATCGCGCCCTCAGCCTGTCGACTACCGTGAACCGTTGAGTGAGTCCGACATTAAGAGCGCCGTAGCCTTTTTTAGGATTTCGTTCTCCATTTCAAGGCATTGGACTTTTTTCTTCATCTCACGCAGCTCGAGCTGTTCAGGGGTAAGAGGAAGTCCCGTTGGCGTTTTTCCCTGTCGTTCAAGGCGAAGCTTATTGACCCAGCGACTAATGGCAGAATGGCTGACATTAACCGCCTCTGCGGCCTTAACGTATGTGTAGCCGTGGTCGACAACCAGCTTTGCGGCTTCGAGCTTAAATTCCGCCGTAAAATGTTTACCCATGAGGTCACCTGTCGTGTTGATGAGGTGAGCATATCACCTCCGCTCAGGTGGCCAGTATCAGTGTGCCACTACACAATGGCGATAAGCGTATTTTTCTTCATTATTTCTGGCCTGTTTCGGTATATTTAATTGTGATCTTCGATTGTTTACTGGACGTATGGCATTTATGCGTTTTTTAACTCTCTCCCTGTTTAATAAAGCACCTTGTCTTCTGCTGCCGTTTTTCCTGATGGCCTGTGATGAATCGCCCAAAGTGTCCTCGCCTGCGCCATTACCGCCTTACCGGATTGCGCTTGGTGAGATGGGGAAGGGTTTTCAGCAGGAGGTGTCTAATATGCTGATCCAGCAAGAGTTGTCTGGCGGTGAAAGTCCAAACACTGCGACGGTGACTATCGAACAATCCGATCTGCTCGATGATGCTGTTCAGGCAGAAAGGTCAATTTTCAAGCTTGCTTTTCGTGATGGGAAATGGGGTATCGAGAGCCGGATTAATCAGCAGCGCTGTTACCCTGAGCGTGGTCATCAAAGTTTCTCAACGGCACCGTGTCATTAACACAGAACGATACGGTGCAATAGATCTAAGGATTTTGTGTTAGGCCATTAGTCCCAATGGTAAGATCACAATCGTACAAATCCGGTGAGTCATCATTTGGCTTTCTGTCTAATACTCCTGGGTCGGTTTTTTTACAGGTAATTACTGGGCTTGATAAGTAACTTTTACTCATTCCACCATCAGATACGACATATCCCCCTAACCCTTGAGCATATTCCAGATGTTTATAAATTTCTTTAGCTTCTTTATTGTTGAAGTGAATGGATAATGTTGTATTTCCGCTATCATCTTTATTTTTACTCAAAGCGGTATTGGCAAAAACACATGAAGGGTAAACGATAGCAGCAAGCGTTATGGATAAAAAAAGTGTTTTTTTCATAGAAATTTTTCTTTTTTAGAAAACAATAAAAAAGATTATAACCTCCTCATCAGAGATAATGGGACTTTAATTTTACTGTTTTTTTGTATGGACTTTATGTTACTGACAGAAGGTGATCGCATAAACTGACTTTCGATTCTGGTTTCCTAAAATTGAAGATGAACGCTATACGGAACTCTCCTATTTGTCAGTGCCAATTGAAATCTGACCCACCATGCCGAAGTAAAACTGACCCACCTGCTTCTGTTTTGGGTGGTCAATGCCGTAGGCATGGGAGGCGCGAAAATCGCTTACAGAGGCGTACAGGAGCTTCTGCGCGCCGATGCGTGAGCGAAGCGAACTTCTGACTGTCATAGCCCCGGAAACCGCGCCAGCTCCCTGCTGAGCCGCTTTTTCACATATCGTAATGGCGGCTGGCGAGAGGCTAAATATGCATCTGCTGACGGGCATCTGTTGTGTTGGGTTTTTATTGTCTCCTATGGGCATTTTTCTTTTAGATTTTTCCGCAGGTGGTAGCGCTTAAATTGGCACAGTGGGTCAGTTTTGGATCGGTAGTGACACCTATTGGCAAATCGCCCAGCTTTCCGCCATCAGGTTCTGACGTTCGGGGGTATCACAATGCACCAACCAGTCGGTTTCATTGATGGGTTGACTCCCGACCAAGACCGCCCAACCCATACCGGGCGGGCCTAGACTCCGGCAATTTCCACCGCCCCCCACCAGTTTTTTACCCGTAGGGCAACGGGCGGTGGCATGAGGCCAGCGATAGGCTGTTGTTTCTGCTCTCACTATCTGGAGATTGGGGCTGATTGCGCGCCACTGCCCATTCTGGCACGACAGTAAAGCACCTTCGGGGGTGCGACCTACCAACCCATTAGGTGTATTAGCTCAGACCTGATCTGACAGTTACCGGTTATTTATACAGGTGTCTGTCAGATTAAATCTGGTTCAAATTTTTTTCTGCCCAGACTCGTTTACCATCAAGTAACGTGGCCATTGGCGTACGCCCGCAGCACATTTTACCCTGATGAGTTCGCTCATTATTGTAATGCCACAACCAGTTGTCCAGATCCTTTTGTAGACTTTCTAGGTCCTCGTATAACGTCTTACGGAACGCAACCTGATAAAAATCCTGCAAAATAGTTTTATGGAAGCGCTCGCAGATACCGTTTGTCTGCGGAGACATCGCTTTCGTTTTCGTATGGTCTATATCGTTGATAGCCAAGTACAGCTGATAGTCATGTTGTTCCACTTTACCGCAGTACTCCGTCCCCCTGTCGGTCAGTATTCTTAGCATTGGCAGCCCCTGAGCTTCGTAGAACGGCAGCACGCGATCATTGAGCAGGTCGGCGGCAGAGATCGGTGCTTTACTCGTGTAAAGCTTGCAGTGCGCCACTTTCGAGTACGTATCCACGAACGTCTGCTGGTAGATACGGCCAACACCTTTCAGATTACCCACGTAGAAGGTGTCCTGCGACCCCAGATAACCCGGGTGAGCAGTCTCTATTTCACCACAGGCTTCGTCGTCGTGCGCCTTCTTCTCCAGTGCAGCGATTTGAGCATCAGTAAGTACGATGCCTTCTCTGGCAACTTTTTCCTCAAGTGCCTTCAGGCGCTTACGAAAGTTTTCCAGATCGTGTCGTTGCCAAATGGAGCGCACACCGCTGCCAGAAATGAAGACGCCTTTTTTACGCAGCTGATTACTGGTCCGGTGCTGGCCATGAGCCGGGAACTCAATGGCGTAATCAACAACCGCACGTTCAGTGGCTTCATCAGCACGGTTTTTCAGGTTGGGAACCCGGCGGTTTTGGTTAACCAGAGCGTCAATGCCGCCTTCTGCCGCCAGTTCCTGATAGCGATAAAACGTGTCGCGTGACACCCCCATGATTTTACAGGCTTTTGATACGTTACCGAGTTCTTCGGCGAGATTGAGCAGGCCGACTTTGTGTTTGATGATGGGATTGTTAGTATGAAGCATGAGAGTTACCTCGTGTTTTGTATAAGGATTCGACACCCATATCAAAACCGGTAACTCTCAACCTTTCAAGGTCCAGTGTCAGATCAAGTCGCGACTAATACACATTAGGGCTGCATCCCCAGCCGGGTTGTACCGCATTTTTTTCATCCAAGTGCAAAAATTCGCCGGTAGACAGGCGGCCATTGGCTCTGATTGTGCCGCCTTTGAGTTGACCGCCGGTATAAATCCCCTTGTTGTTGACTGAGCGTATCCAGTCGTTATCGTTCATGTAGAAGCCGCCACCGTGCGCTTCATTTAACCAGCCTTTTCCGTGCTGCGTTATCAGCCAGCCGCCTTGCGTTTTGATATTGCCGCCTGCATTGATTTCTTCTGAATAATGCCCTTTTTTAGCATTCACGGTATTGGTGTTATTAATATTATGCCCGCCCATATCGATAGTGGTGTGCATCCGGTTCAGTTCCGGTCGATGTTTCACCTGAAAGCGATACAACCGATCGCTTTCCTGCAACACGCTGCCGAGGATTTCCGACGATAGCGCAATGGCAATATGCCCGTGGCGGCAGTCGAGGCCAAAATCACGCGGTTGGCTTGTCCATACGCCATAAGCGCCGGTGGCGATATTCTTCTCATCAACAAATCCCCCCATGCCGCTGATCTGGGCGGCAATGCGCCGCATGCCTTTTTCTGACAAGGTGATCTTGACCCACCATCTCCGGACAGCTTTTGTATCTTAAGTTAACGATGCCCGCTGGCGCCGATATTCTCTTGGGGAGTTGTATCCCAGCGCACTGTGCGGATGGTTTTCATTGTAATGATTGAACGCCGCTGCAAGGTTCTTCAGCGCTGTTCGCACATCGGGTTTTGGCATGAAGGCGATGTAATCTTCCTTCATCGTCTTCACGAACCGTTCTGCCATGCCGTTACTCTGTGGACGGCTCACTGCTGTTGTGCAGGGCTCCAGATTCCGTTCTCTGGCGAACTTCCGCGTTTCATGCGCTGTGTACGCTGAACCATTATCCGTCAGCCATTGCACTGGTTTATCCGGCAGCGCGCTACCGAAGCGTTTTTCCACCGACCTCAGCATCACATGCTGCACGGTTGAACTGTCATAACCCCTGGTGCTCGCTGCCCAGTCTATGACCTCCCGGTCGCAGCAGTCCAGTGCGAACGTCACCCGCAGCTTCTCGCCGTTGTCACAACCGAACTCGAAGCCATCTGAGCACCAGCGCATATCGCTCTCTGCTACCGCGATTTTGCCTTTATGCTCCCGCTTCGGACGTTCAGTTTTATCATGCAACAACAGCAGGTTATGCTCGCTCATTATCCTGTAAAGCCGTTTGGCGTTCACCGGTGGAAGTCCCTCTGCACGACGTTGCTTACCCAGGATACTCCACACTCGGCGGTAACCGTAACTGGGCATGTCGCTGATGATACGGAGGATGTCCGATAATATCTCAGCATCAGCTTCGTCATTACGCCGGTTGCTGCGCCTGTCCAGCCAGTCGGCAGAACGGTTAACCCGCAGTGACAGCTGCGCACGCGACACGCTCATGGCGCGGCTGACCAGAGCTATTCCCCGTCCTTTGGCAACAAGGGCGCGTGCGCTATCCATTTTCGCGACTGGCGGTACTCCACTGCTTCTTTGAGGATCTCAACTTCCATCGTCTTCTTACCCAGAAGGCGCTGTAGCTCCCGGACCTGCTTGAGGGCAGTCGCCAGCGCCGAAGCTGGAACCACTTCTTCTGCGGCCGCAACGGCGGTGAGGCTTCCTTCCTGGTATTGCTTCTTCCACTTAAACAAAAGGCTGGGCTGGATGCCATGCAGGCGGGCTACATGGGAGACGTTCATCCCCGGCTCCATTGTCTGCTGAATGATGGCGATTTTCTCTTGCGGAGTTTTACGCTTACGGACTTCTTGCCCTAACAGGATCCCGGTCATTTCAAAATTAGCATGATTGTTAGACATATATCTAAGCCTATCTCTTATCTGGAGATACAGCTACTGTCTGGTGTTACAGGGGGCTACATCACGTTTGCATTCATATGTATTATCACTATCCCATCATTGTATGAGATAGTGAATAATGACCATATACAAAAAAGCAACATTAACTGTTTTCTCTCTGGCCATTCTGACTTCATCTTTGTCTGGATGTACAGGTAAAAAACATGATAAATCAAGTGAGGTAGTTAATGATATTTTAAAAGAAAAGTTTTATAGTAGCCTTGTTATTCCTGTTACTATTAACAATAAAGTATATCATTTTTTAGTTGATACTGGCGCTAGTATCACTGTCCTTGATGAAGGAATAGCTAAAGAAATCACACAGGAAACCTCATATTCAACGCTTCATCCATTCCATAAAGAAGTTTTTTCTAACTTTAAAACAGTTCAAGGTAAAATAGATGTTAAAAACCTTAAATTCCTAAAACCAGTCAGTATGTTTATTGGTGATGAAGAAATCAGTGATAATGAAATCTGGATATCAAATAATCTAAGCCTTCTCACCGAAGCTATCGGTACTAATATAGATGGAATTATTGGCATTGATACTTTTAGAAAATTCAATTGGCAAATCGATAACAACAATAAAATTTTAACCATCTCGAAAAACTCACTACCCATATCAGCATATTCACACTGCATAGGGTATTCAGATAATTATGGTCAATCACCCTGGATTTTTTTAGATGCTGAAAACAACAATTTTCTTAACATGAGGGTTGACACGGGAAATACAATAAGCTCTCTTGGAACAGATAGCATCGACTATTTTAAAAACAAAAAAAAGAAAATAATTCCTGTAAAACAGGATATTCCAGAGGTCGAGGCGACAGGACTTATAAAAAGTCAGCATTACATTATTACCGGATTACAATTTAATGGTTATCCTTTAGGTGAAATGAGATTTTCAGAAAATAACAACAACCAATATCTCTTAGGCCTTAATTTATTATCTCGATTTAATCGCTATTCTTTTATGCCAAGTAAAATGCTTTTCTGTTACGACACAAACTCATTATATAAAGAAAATCAATATCCAGTCAGAAACATTGGAGTCAGGTATCATAATGAACACATAGAGATTTTCTATAATAAACAGAGCAACATAGATAAATATCATCTTGAAAATGGCGATGTCATTATAAAAATTAATGATGTGGTTTATCCCCCGAAAGAAATAGAAAAGGTACGTGATATTTTATCGCTAACACCAAAAGGGAAATTAACCCTTATCATTAAACGTCTGGGGGTTAATCAAAAAATAGTTATTTAATTATTGACAATAACGCCCCAATCAGGGGCGTTATTATTAAGCGGCGTTGTGTTCAAGTACGCGGCCTGATTCAGGTTGAACGCCAATGGCAATCTTCTGTGGTTTTTCCTGTTCGGGAATATCATAAGTAAATTGCAGGGTTAATAATCCTTTATCCAGATTGGCCTGCTGGATAGTTATCCGATGCTCAAGGCTGAAACTGAAGGAAAACTCATTTTTCCTGATGCCCTGATGCACCCATTTAATGCCGCCTTTTTCTTCGGATGAGGCAGTTTCCTCAACCTTTGGTTTACCGCTGATGGTTAACTGGTTATTCAGTACCGAAATATCGAGTTCATCCTGCGTATAGCCGGGGACGCTCACCGTCATTTCATAATGCTCTTTATCTTTTTGCAGCAGATTATAGGCGGGCGTATCCGCCACAGGGCTTTCACCGGTTAAACGGCTAAACAGATTATCTATCTGGTTAAACCGGTCAGACAGCAGATGATTGCTCAGTGCCGGAATGAGAGAGAAAGAACGATAGGCCATAATATCCTCCTTTAGCACGCATTTATTTAAATCTGACCTTCACTTCTTTCATATAGGGATAGTTGAGATGTTTTCAAGTGCTCCCCTCAACATGAGAAAAAAACAATGTTGCCCTCATTAACGTCAGCCGTTGTTGCCGTCAAACCTCGTATTGACGCAACACTAAGATGGATTTACCAGAAAACCTTTTCCGCCAAAGACCGCATCGCCTTCTACGACATGCTGGCTTTTTTGCTGGATAACAACAAATCATTGCAGCAAGCCTTTATCGATATGCGCAACGTTGTTACCGATTTTGGCCGCAAACATCATCCCTATGCGGTGTTGTTGACCGATTGCCTGTCGGCGCTGGATGAGGGGCAAGGCGCGTTTGAAAAGGTACTGCTCGAATGGGTGTAGTGGCACACTGATACTGGCCACCTGATCGGAGGTGATATGCTCACCTCATCAACACGACAGGTGACCTCATGGGTAAACATTTTACGGCGGAATTTAAGCTCGAAGCCGCAAAGCTGGTTGTCGACCACGGCTACACATACGTTAAGGCCGCAGAGGCGGTTAATGTCAGCCATTCTGCCATTAGTCGCTGGGTCAATAAGCTTCGCCTTGAACGACAGGGAAAAACGCCAACGGGACTTCCTCTTACCCCTGAACAGCTCGAGCTGCGTGAGATGAAGAAAAAAGTCCAATGCCTTGAAATGGAGAACGAAATCCTAAAAAAGGCTACGGCGCTCTTAATGTCGGACTCACTCAACGGTTCACGGTAGTCGACAGGCTGAGGGCGCGATACCCGGTCACGGCGTTGTGCCAAACTTTTGAGGTACATCGCAGCAGCTACAGGCACTGGCAGGCTTCCGCTAATGAACCCGACGGTGAGCGCGTGGTTAAGTGTAGCCGCGTCATGGAAGCCTGGAACGCCAGCGGCGGCTCTGCCGGCGCTCGAAGTATCGCGACCATCGTCACCGGCAGCTCCGGTGTCAAAATGGGGCGCTGGCTGGCTGGCAAGCTGATGAAGGAGCTGGGTATCGCCAGCTGCCAGCGACCGGCTCACAAATACAAACGCGGCGGCAATGAACACGTTGAAATACCGAACTATCTCAACCGCCAGTTCGCGGTTACCGCGCCGGATCAGGTCTGGTGCGGCGATGTGACCTACATCTGGACGGGCAAATGCTGGGCTTACCTTGCGGTGGTGCTAGAGCTGTTCGCCCGCAAACCGGTGGGCTGGGCCATGTCGACGTCGCCGGACTCGGCGCTGACAGTTAAAGCGTTGCAGATGGCCTGGGAACTCCGGGGACAACCAACAGGAGTCATGTTCCACAGCGACCAGGGCAGCCACTATACCAGCCGTCAATACCGGCAAGCCCGGTGGCGCTGCCGGATAAAGCAGAGTATGAGTCGGCGGGGTAACTGCTGGGATAATGCGCCAATGGAGCGGTTCTTCCGCAGCCTGAAGACAGAATGGGTGCCGACAAAGGGTTACAACAGCTTCAGCGAAGCCCAGGACGCGATTATCCGCTACATCACGGGGTATTACAGCGCTATCCGGCCTCACTGGTATAACGGCGGCTTAACTCCAAACGAATCTGAGCGACTGTTCTACATACAGTCTAATGCGGTGGCCAATATTAGTTGACCACTACAGGCTTTTGTAAGGTTAAACAGCATCATTGTTTTCATTTCCGGTTAAAGGTTGCACCTATATTTCAGACAGAATATTCTCATATTTCGACATCTTGTAATACTTTATCGTTCATGGCTTTGTTCTCCGGTTGTGGCGGCCATTGGAGAGAGCGCTTACTCAACAAAGTATAATACCAAAAGGGCTATGGCTAAATGTTGAAATGGCGTTGGGAGTCGGAGATACGCTGGTACGAAGCCGAATTGATGAATGATCTGTTTGGTGACTGGCTGATCGTTCGCCGCTGGGGTGGTTTGTACAATGGTCGCTTTGGCACAAAAACGGATGTCGTGCCGGATTTGCTTTCCGGTGTTGCCCTGCTGTTTGCCATCGACAGGGAACGGCAGACCAGAAATCCGCCCTATAAGCGCTTGTAAGCCATTCTGTGCTTTTAATCCCTTCTTGCATGCCAAATCTCAAAAAATCGTTCCTGAGTCGTTACAGCGCGTTTGAGAACCAAAGAAAAGCCTCCCCTTAACTCCCACCGCTCGCCGCAGTCTTTGGCTGAGGCGTACCGCAGAAACGCAGCGACGAGGAACGAACAGCCAAAGCAAGGAAGCGGAAGAGCACCTAATGACGATTGAGGCACGTTCACACTGATGCTTGAAATGGCCACAGGGAATTTTATCAGGAATGAGCAAAAATCTGCCGTTTGGCTGGTCTGCCAGAAGTCAAGTTATCCACAGGCTAAAGGGGGTGAAATTCGGTTAAAAGATTAGTTATGTATAAGTTAAAGGAGTTAAAGGGATTTTTTTTTCTGTAGGTATATGAAATAAAGTAAGTTTTACGATATGTTGGTTTTTAAAAGCCGATAGTTAGTTTTTAAAAGCCGATAGTTAGTTTTTAAAAGCCGATTCAAAAGTTTTTAAAAGCCGAATGATTTTTACGTTATCCACATCTTGGAGCGGTATTTTTTCTTGCTTTAGTTTCTAAAGGCCGATATATTTGCATTATGGTTTTTAAAAGCCGATATATTTGCGGTTTTTAAAAGCCGAATAGCGAAACGGCTAGATGTTACTAGCACCTAACCGTCTCTGACCAACAACCCTAGACTAGATAGGATTGAGGCTATGGCAGATCATACAAGTAATTAGAGAGTAAGTAACTTGAAAACATTACGACCCCGTAAACATGAACTGGAATTTTTTATTGCTGATGAAGTAGCACTTTCAAGTTTTAGAGATGAAATTGCTAGCATGGAACATCCATTTTTTGCCATGAAAGGGGGAGATACTAAGGTTAGAGAATATAAAAATGGTAATGTAACTTTGATGGTTCGTCCTCCATCTGTAATTGGACTAGCAACAATTTTTGATAAAGATATATGGATTTATAGTATATCAAAGTTACAGGAGGCGATGAATAATCATGAAGAAATAAGTAGAACAGTTTGTTTTACACCATATGATTTTTTTGTCACGACCAACAGAGATAAAAGTGGTAGAGCATACGATGATTTAAGAAAAGCATTAGCTCGTCTTGCAGGGACTAGAATCGAAACAAATATCATATACTCTGATGATTCTAGGAAAACAGAAAATTTTGGACTGATTGATAAATGGGTTTTTTTAGAAGAAAAAAAAGGTAAGTTGGATATCGGCATGGTAGAAGTGACGTTACCTGACTGGCTCTATCAGGCATTACATAAAAAGAAAATGCTGAAAATAAGTCCCGACTACTTCCGTATCAGAAAAGCGATAGACAGACGAATTTATGAGATAGTCCGCAAGCATTGTGGTAATCAGGGGGCGTTTACGATAGCCCTTGAGAAACTGCATTTAAAAACGGGGAGTACCGCATTGTTGAAAATGTTCAGGCATAACATTAAACAACTGGCTAAAGCGAATGACTTACCCGATTACAGCATTCGTTACGATACAAAATCCGATATGGTGATTTTTAATAATCGCAATCTGACACCGGGGCAGGAAGAAAAAGAGCAACAACGGGAAAAAGGAAAACGAGAAATTTATAAGTTAAAAAATTCGGTCGTGTAGTGGCACACTGATACTGGCCACCTGATCGGCATATCGTTATACACATCTTTTGGCCATTTTTTGAACAGGATGCTCAGAACCCCGTGAATTAAGGCATTCAAGCCATCCCATTGGCTTTTTGAGGTTCAAAATGCCACTCTGAGATAAACCCGTAACTCATTGATTAAACAGTGCGTTAGAAAGATGTGTATAACGATATGCCGATCAGGTGGCCAGTATCAGTGTGCCATTACATTACCTTTTTTTTATCGTGGTGAAATCTGTTAACCTGAGCAGCATTACTTTCTATTATTTAGCTTAGGATGTTTCCCAAGCTAAATGAAATCGTATAAACCTATCAATATTTAATCATTAATATCTTTTGCATATCATTGTTATTTTATAATTCGCCCTGGTGTTTCATACTGCCGGTCTCAGGAGGAGTTTCATGGCATCATTAACAAAAAAACAAACCGCACAGCTTTCAGAGATGGGTCATGACGAGCTACTCAATATAATTCATGACCTGATACAGGATAATAAGCAGGCCAGGAACACTCTGGTTAATGGGTATCTGTTATCGGCAGCGGAGGTACTCAAAGCCGTCGAGAAGGAATATGCCAGACGTGCCAAAAGCAAACGCTTTTATGATTACTATGATGCCGATGCCTTTTTTGACGAGCTGACCCGCAGTATAGCGACCCCCCTTGTGGGTATCGCCCACGCGCTCCCCGAGCAGGCGGAAAGTCTGAGCGTAAAAATGATGCTTGAGTTCGAAAAATTCACCGGGAACGTGGACACCTCCAGCGGAAGCTGGATGGGCTACTACACCATTTTGTTGGATGCGTGGATGAAATCACTGGGAGCGCAAAAAAACAACGATCCTGCATTCATTGCTAAAAAAATATTCACCGTTGTTGAAAGAGAATTCTATTTTGGGATTGAAATATTTAAAAAATACCGCACTTTACTCGGTACGGATATTTTACGTATAATTCGTGACATGTATTATCAAAAAAAACTCCACCGGGAAGCTTTGGGTTTCAGCATGATAATAAAAGACCTGGATTTTCTGACGATGGCGTTTAAAAACGATGAGTTTTGCCATTTCACCCATTATTTTGATTATGCCAGATTACTTATGGAAGAACTGCGGTCCGATGATGCACTCGCAGTATTAAAAAGTCAGCGGAATGACGATGAGGATATCACCGATAATATCACATGGAATGAACTATTCATTCAGGCCCTGATTGACGAAGGGAGAAAAGAAGAGGCCAAAGCCCACTGTATTACAGCATTCACTTTTCAAGGTGATACCCGTTTTTATCATCTGTACACAAAAGCTGCTGAAAAAGATGTCGATCACAGCCTGGCATTCCTGGAAATAGCAAAAGATACAGGATTGGCGCCATATGTCTGTTTTGCATCAGACATTGAACGGTATGACTTAATCGACGCCTGCATTATGGGCACGCTAAAAAACAACCTTGCCGACTCGCTGGCTTATATCACCCATTCATATTTACGGACATTATCCAGTACCCTGTATAAACACGGCTATGCGCATACGGCGACCATTTTGCGTCGTTTTTTGGTGGAGGACAACATTCAGCAATCAAAAAGCAAGTATTACAGCTATGCCGCCTCAGACATGAAAAAAGCCGTCGATTACGGCGAAGGTCTGGAATATTGCCCTCAGCTTCCGCAAACAGAGGACTACCTCAGAACCCTCTACGAACAACATAAACGTAAAACCGCACTCTGGCCGCTGATGACAGATAAAATCAAAGGATTATCCGTAGGAAAGGACGGCCTACGCTACAGCGGAGATGCCTCATGACATCACAGGAACTGTATGACCACGCGGTGTCACTGCTTGCAAGACGGGATTACGCATCCGGTGAGTTGACACGGGCTCTGAGTAAGATTACGGAAAACAGAGAGAATATTGACAAGGCGTTGTCGAGGCTGGTTGAGTGTGGTTATCTGGATGATCACCGCCTGATAACGCACCTGATTGATAAACATGTTCGAAAAAAACATGGCCCGGCCAGAATCAAACAGGAGATCAGGCAAAAAGGTTTTTCTCAGGAGTTGGTCGAGCAGCTGCTGGAGAAAGTCGATGTGGACTGGTATGCCATGGCAAGGGAGCTGAAAGTCAGTAAATTTGGTGATGAGGTGGTATCAGAAGCCAAAGAAAAAAACAAACAGATTCGCTACCTCCAGTACAAGGGGTTTTCGATGGACATTATATTTGAGGCGTTAAGCTGATCATGGTTGTCAGAGCCCTGTAGTGGCACACTGTAGTGGCACACTGATACTGGCCACCTGATCGGAGGTGATATGCTCACCTCATCAACACGACAGGTGACCTCATGGGTAAACATTTTACGGCGGAATTTAAGCTCGAAGCCGCAAAGCTGGTTGTCGACCACGGCTACACATACGTTAAGGCCGCAGAGGCGGTTAATGTCAGCCATTCTGCCATTAGTCGCTGGGTCAATAAGCTTCGCCTTGAACGACAGGGAAAAACGCCAACGGGACTTCCTCTTACCCCTGAACAGCTCGAGCTGCGTGAGATGAAGAAAAAAGTCCAATGCCTTGAAATGGAGAACGAAATCCTAAAAAAGGCTACGGCGCTCTTAATGTCGGACTCACTCAACGGTTCACGGTAGTCGACAGGCTGAGGGCGCGATACCCGGTCACGGCGTTGTGCCAAACTTTTGAGGTACATCGCAGCAGCTACAGGCACTGGCAGGCTTCCGCTAATGAACCCGACGGTGAGCGCGTGGTTAAGTGTAGCCGCGTCATGGAAGCCTGGAACGCCAGCGGCGGCTCTGCCGGCGCTCGAAGTATCGCGACCATCGTCACCGGCAGCTCCGGTGTCAAAATGGGGCGCTGGCTGGCTGGCAAGCTGATGAAGGAGCTGGGTATCGCCAGCTGCCAGCGACCGGCTCACAAATACAAACGCGGCGGCAATGAACACGTTGAAATACCGAACTATCTCAACCGCCAGTTCGCGGTTACCGCGCCGGATCAGGTCTGGTGCGGCGATGTGACCTACATCTGGACGGGCAAATGCTGGGCTTACCTTGCGGTGGTGCTAGAGCTGTTCGCCCGCAAACCGGTGGGCTGGGCCATGTCGACGTCGCCGGACTCGGCGCTGACAGTTAAAGCGTTGCAGATGGCCTGGGAACTCCGGGGACAACCAACAGGAGTCATGTTCCACAGCGACCAGGGCAGCCACTATACCAGCCGTCAATACCGGCAAGCCCGGTGGCGCTGCCGGATAAAGCAGAGTATGAGTCGGCGGGGTAACTGCTGGGATAATGCGCCAATGGAGCGGTTCTTCCGCAGCCTGAAGACAGAATGGGTGCCGACAAAGGGTTACAACAGCTTCAGCGAAGCCCAGGACGCGATTATCCGCTACATCACGGGGTATTACAGCGCTATCCGGCCTCACTGGTATAACGGCGGCTTAACTCCAAACGAATCTGAGCGACTGTTCTACATACAGTCTAATGCGGTGGCCAATATTAGTTGACCACTACAGTGACTGAACAAGGTTCGCCGCTTCATGGAAACCGTCAGCCCGTTTCCCAGTGGAAAACATGGATAGGCAAAAGTGTAGCGGTATTAGGAACAGCTATTTAGTTCTTAGGAGGATATTCTGAAGGGAGAATTGAGACCATTAAATTTCAATTTAAACAACGGATTATCTCCTTAACGTGGTTTTTTACATCATTGATTGTCAAACCCCCAAGACGATCAATAGGATGAGTTCAATAGTAAATAACTATCAATTATTAATTATCTATCGGTTTATGCGATTTTATTTAACCTAGGAAAAATACTAAGGTAACCTAATAAAAATTAATGCTATTCAGGTTAACTGGCTTAATCATGATGAATTATTAAAGCCATTTTTTATGGCTACACCGAAAAAATTAGTTAGCGAGTTAACAGTATTTCATGAATAAAATACTCATTTTAAAAATCAGTCAAAACTAACACTACTTGATGTTCATACTTAAAGTCACCTCGTTATACACAAGTCCGCAACGCCTTATATGCCAAGGGTTAGCGGGCTGAAATAGGCAGCCGGTGGGGTTGTAAATGAAGTGAAACCGACGTGTACTATCGCCATTTACGGCGCTGAAAAATGACACGGGATTCAGATGGCTGGGCACACCAAGAACTGGAAGGGGTAAATCTTGGTGACACGAGGCTCAATAAGCGTGCCAAAGGGCTTTTGATACGGCTGGCTGAGAATCCGCAAGCCAGCATTCCGCATGCGTGCCTCGGATGGTCTGAGACGCTGGGTGCTTACCGCTTCATGGAGAACCAAGCATTCGAATGGCGAGACATTCTGCAACCTCACTGGCAGCGTACGCAGGAAAGGATCCGAGAACACGAGGTTGTGCTGTGTATCCAAGACACTACCGAGCTTGACTTCAACGGGCAGCAAATCCAAGGCTTGGGTCCCTTGAACTACGAAGCCAGGCGTGGTCTGTACCTGCATCCGACCTACGCGGTCAGTCCGGATCGCGTGGGGTTGGGCGTACTGGATGCGTGGATGTGGGCAAGAGAGCCGAAGGATGCAGACGGAAAACGCGATGGGCTCAAGGAGAGTACGCGCTGGCTCGAGGGATACGAGCGAGTTGCTGAACTCGCCTCGGAGTTGCCAAACACACGTCTGGTGTACTTAGCCGATCGCGAAGCGGATATCAAGGCGTTGATGCAGCTCGCTGATGACCTTGGCACTCAGGCTGACTGTTTGATCCGCTCGACTCATAATCGCAGTCTGGACTGTAATGAGAAGCTTTGGCAGAAGGTTGGAAAGACCGTGCCGGTGGGAGAAATCCAATTCGTTATGGCGGCTCGCGCGGGGCAGAAGGCGCGTACGGTGAAACAGGCGCTGCGCGTGAAGCGAGTGTCGCTGCGTTGCGGGTTGGCAGTGACTTGTGTGATAGCCAAGGAAATTGAGCCGCCAGCAGGCGTGAAGCCGGTCGAGTGGCGGTTGCTGAGCAATCGCGTACCTGAAGGACGAGAAGATATCGTGGAGCTGATCGACTGGTATCGGGCTAGATGGGAAATCGAGATGTTCTTCAATGTGCTGAAGAACGGCTGCTGTGTCGAAGCGTTACAGTTATCGACCGTGGATCGCATTGAGCGGGCATTGGCGCTGTTCATGATCGTGGCATGGCGCATCGCCTATTTAATGCGTATGGGACGAACCTGTCCAGAGCTGGACGCAATGTTGTTCTTTGATTCCGACGAGACTCATGGCGCTTACCTACTGATGAACAAGCGTATGCCCAAGGGCCGCCCTAAGCTAAACGAAGTATTGCGCTTAGTTGCGCAACTGGGAGGCTTTCTTGCTCGAAAAGGCGACGGTGAACCAGGCGCAAAAACTATCAGGAAAGGCTTGCAGAAAGTCATGACGGCCGCCGAAACGCTACGCGCGCTCAGGCACGAACAGAGATGTGTATAACTAGGTGACTTAAAGTCAGCGCGTTCAGTAACGTCAAACATCAGTTGCCATCAATAAAGGAATTATCTTTCTGAACAAAGGTGAGTAAATGAAAAAAAAAGACCTAGTTATATTCATGGCGCTTTGCGCGCTTCATTACTGTGCTTCAGCAAGTGCTGAAGTGGTTATCTATCCGATTGAAGTCGGTGTGGGTAATAAAGGCGCATCACAAATTCAGGTGCTTTCCAGAAGCGATAAAGTGTCTTTCGTCAGGGTAACGGAAAAAAAAATTATTAATCCCGGCACTCCTCTGGAGAAAGAAATTCCCGTTGATATGACGTCGGATGGTGCACTTGTTATTACACCTCAGAAACTGGCCGTCAGCCCCGGAGGCCAGCGACTTGTTCGACTGGTGGCAGTGAATCTGCCGGAAAAGGAAACCACCTGGCGGGTTTACTTCGAAAGGGTTACTGAGAACGAATTTAATCGCGTGACGGATCCTGCTCCTAAAAGCAAGGCCACAGCTCAGGTAGGCATCAGCATTATCTGGGGGGCTCTGGTTCATGTCGCACCAAGAAATCCGTTGGCCAGCCTGAAAATAGACGGCAAAACCGGGATGATCATTAATGACGGCTCTTTACGAATCCCGCTGACAGAGATCGGGGAGTGTACGTCTGCGGTAGACTGTACCTGGCACAAGGAAGGAGCAACAATTTATCCGGATACGAAAGTGAAAATTAAGTCGTTCAGTTATCACCCGGGCACACTTTACAAGGCGCGATTCAATAACTGGCTAAATAGTAAAAATGAAGAGATTTCACTGCCTGTTATCCAAGGGATTTAAGGCGTCCCCACTAGGGGATTTAAAGCGTCCCCACTAGGGGATTTAAAGCGTCCCCACTAGGGGATTTAAAGCGTCCCCACTAGGGGATTTAAGGCGTCCCCACTAGGGGATTTAACATAATGGTAATTAAAAAGGTTACATTGTGAAAACTAAATTGAAAGTTCTTTTATGTGCAGTCGGTCTGGCAGGCGCATTCGCAGCACAGGCATACCAGACCAATATCACGGTAAATGCCAATGTTGATCCGACAATAGGATTGACCCTGAGTGACGGAACGACTGTGCCTTCTTCGGTGAACATGAGTTATACACCAGGACTCGGTATGAACGGGTACAAGGCAAACCTGAAACTGTGGTCGAACGCAGAGACTGATATGAACGTTTATCTGAGCACCGATCCACAAATGACCGACGCCAACGGTGATAACCCGATTCCACTGACAGTCGGCCTGAATGGCACTGCTCTGACCACTGCCGCCCCAGCCACTGCTCCCAAAGCATTTCAGTACAGCACATTGTTCCCGAACGGGATAACTAATGGGTCTATTGCGCTGCCTCTTGCCATCAAGCAGAAAAATCCTTCACAAACGGTGGTAGCCGGACAATACAGCGGGGTGGTAACTCTCGTTGTGACCCAGGCAACCACGAAAGATGGAAGTGCTATCTCTGGCAGCTGATTTATATTTTTCACCGGAAGCGGTTAGCCGCTTCCATTCCCCAAGGGCAGGTTTATGCTCAATCGTAAAAAAACACTCAGCGTAATTATTGCCACGCTGGTGTGCGCCTACTCTCAGGCAGCGTCGAACCTGCAGATACCTCCTGGTTTCGAGGAACTGGCAAAAGGCCAGCTTATCTGGCTGGACGTTTCCCTGTACGGAGAGTCGCTGGGTTTGTACCAGGCAGATGTGGACCTCGAAAAAGTGCGTTTTTTACATCCTGACAAACTTATCAGGGCCGTCACAGAGCGTTATGGCAATACGCCGAACCTGAAATCCCTTCTTGAAACTGGTTTTTCGCAACCTCTTGCACGAAACAGCAATTTGTCATGCAGCACCGGAGGGAACCGCCCCGGATGTGACTATATCAATACAAAGAGTGTTGCGATCATCTATGACGAAAATAATACCCGGGCGAGCCTGTTTCTTGCCATCCAGTTTATACCTGAAAAAAAAGGGGACGACATTTATTTTAGTAATGCCCATGATAGCCACAACGGCTTTATTCATCAGCAGAACCTGAACTTTGTGGCTGACCGTAATTACCAGTCGGTCTCGGTACAGGGGAATGGTACGCTGGGACTGACCGAAAATGGTTATGCCAGCGTGGACTGGACCTACATTGGCCAGCGATATCGCTCGGACAGCAATACACAGCTGGACGTGAACAATACCTACGTCCGTCAGGATATGTGGAAAAAAATCTATCTTCAGGCCGGCCAGATGGACTCCCGTGACATTTTCAGCAGTTCGGGAGGAAGCCTGAACCTCAGCCAGCTGCCGATTGGGAAAATCCGCGGCGTGCGCATCGGATCCACTCGGGCCTGGGTGAACCAGAATAAAGTTGTACGGGGTACCCCCGTGACGGTGTTTCTCTCACGTGAATCGCGCGTCGACGCATACCGGGATAACCGGCTGTTGCAGTCATTCTACCTCGGCGCGGGTGCACAGCAGCTTGATACCCGGGGTTTCCCTTCCGGCAGTTACACCGTCACACTACAGATTTATGAAGATAACCAGCTGGTTCGCACCCAGACGGTTCCCTATTCAAGTATCGGCGCCGCTCCTGACCGCACCTTCCAGTGGTTCCTGCAGGCCGGAAAACTCGTCGACAACAGCCACGTGAAAACAAATGATAACCACCAGGTTTTAGTGGGAGGTGTGCGCATTCCGATCACGGAAAGTCTTGCCCTGACCGCAGGCGCCACGGTGCTCAACACCGTAAGCTATCAGGAAGGGGCGCTGGACTGGAGCCACGGTTTTGACAGTGGGCCTGTGCTTGATGGCGTAATGTCGGTGCGCACCAGCTATCTGCACGGCAGTGACGGTTCCGCCGGCAATAACCAGCAGGTCAGTTACAACGACGGCTTCTCGCTCAGCTATTATCGCTCTGCCATGAGCTCCCCGGACTGCAACACGCAGGGGGAAAAACTCTACAGCTACAGCGGCTGTTATAAAAGCAGCAACATCATACTCTCCGTACCGGTGCAGGGCTGGTACGCCACGCTTGGCTATTCGACCAGCCAGAATGAAGGTCGCTACGTCTACCGCAGCCAGTTGCCCGAATATGACCGTGAGCACAATGCCGGTGCACCCTGGGATCAGATGTACACGACCCGCTCCCGCAGCCGTGAATGGCAGACGGGGCTCAATAAAAGTTTTACGTGGAACGGTCTTAATATCAATGCAAGCCTGAATGCCTTCATGCGCCATGACAACAGCTATGCGGGTACGGACAAGGGCGGTTACGTCACAGTCAGTCTGTACAGGACGGGCCGTTCAGGACCCGATGACCCGGGCAGCAGCAGCTCACTCAGTTCAACCTGGAGGAACAGCCACCCCAACGGTGATGAACTGGGTTACAGCGGCAGTTACAGCCGCTACCTGGATAACTCCGGTGACAATCAACTGGGGGGAGCTGTGAGTGGAGTCAATACCCGCACCGTCAGCGCCCAGGCATTCGGGCTCTATGGCGGTCAGTACGGGCGCAGTTCGCTCACCCTGAGCGATGCCTGGGACAGGCAGTACGGACAGCACACATTCAGTACCAGCGGCAACTACAGTTCATCTCTCGTGATTGATCGTAACGGCTTCTACTGGGGACGCTGGGGTGACGGCATGCCTTCATCCGCCGTGACCGTCGGCGTGGACGCCTGGGATGACGACAAAACCTCCCGCGTTAATGTCTCCGTGGATAACGGTGGCCGGGCTGATATCAGGGGTAACAGCCGTGGGCTGTTTACGGTGCCGGGCTACCAGCAGTCCACGGTCAGCGTCAGTGAATCAACAGACATCTCACAGGGTATCAGCAGTGAGATCAGCCGGGGAGCCGGCTCCCGTACTCTGTTTATGATGCCCGGGAAGGTGTTTAACCGGGACATCAGCATCAGCACGCGTTACACCTGGCTCGGGAAGATGACCGACGCTGCAGACCACCCGCTTGAGGATGCCATTCCACTTAACGTGATGACGTGGAGCCCGCTGGGCAGTGGCGGCTTCTCACTGGAAACCAGTCATCCACTGAAGGCTCTTTATGTCATGCGCGGAGATGAATACCTGCAGTGCCCTGTCCGGGTTAAATCGGTGAGGGATGTGGTTCGCTGGGTGGGAACGGTCCGCTGTGAGAGCATCCCGCTTGCCCGTCTGCCGGAGACTGAAAGGCAGCAGGCAGAACTGATGACCGCCGGTCTGAGAAAGGCTGGCGACGATAAGACAGCAATGAATTACGAGTAACCGTTCATTCATTGTTAAAAAAACAGCACGCAGTAATGTCAGATTTTACTCTTTTACTTTTCCTGAAGGCGTCTTTTTCATGAGCGTTAAATCACAATTACACTGCCGTAAACCGTGCTCTTTCAGTAAGATGACGGGACTGATTCTCACTACTGCAGCGGCTGTTCTGCTCGGAGGATGTGCGCAGACAATTGCCCCACAGCGTGCAGCTTCTGTTAATACAGAGAAGCTGCCAGCTTCTGCGACTGGTGTGGTAAACGAAACACAGACTTTTCAGTCAGCCATGCTGAACCGCTGCAGTAAGGAACTGGAAGCACTGAAGCAGATTAATCCGGAGGAATACCACCGCCGTAAGGCTGCCTTCACCCGGCTGATGACAGTCGCCAGTCAGTATGCCTCCGTGCGCAATGATGTTAACGCTGGCACGCAGGGGGCCGTTGACTCCCTGTACCAGTACCGCTCAGCGATAATGTGTGCCGATATCTCTCACACCCTGCTGACGGCATTGTCCGACAAGGGTGGAGTCTTTAAATGATGGTTCGTTTACCTGCCCTCAGGCTGAGTGTTACAGCACTGGTCATCAGCCTGCTTCTGCCGGCGAGGTACACCCGGGCGGAAGATACACCGCCTTTGTTCCGGTTTGCACCTCAGTGGTTGAAAGAGAACGCGTCTCCTCAGGCGTCTCAGCATCACTCTGCTCCGTCGTCCCCTGTGCAGGTGAAAGCGGTGACGTGTACTGCTCCCGAAGAAGAGCAGCAGGGCCTGAAAAAACTATTGTCTGCCGAGCAGGAAAAGGTGAAAAACCTCCGGACACTGATCAAAGTCAAAAATGCACGTGAGCAACAATGTGAAGCTGTCTCACAGGAGAGGGATACTCTCAGACTGGCCTTGAGTGAACTGCAGGCGAAAGAACAGAATGCGGCCAGGGGAGTGTCTGCTACCCCTCATCCTGACACCACGACTTTAGTCCCGACGCTGAAATCCCTGCAGGATGAGAATTCCTCCCTGACTATCAGGGAAAAGGCGGCATCTGCGGCACGGGAGGAGGCCCTAAAACAGACCGCCAGGCTGGCTGATGAGCTGGCCGCTGCCAGGAGCGAGACTGCTCGTCTGCTGCTTGAGAATAAAGCGCTGGTGATACAGGATGATGTAAAGAGTGCCCGGCTGGTCTCTCTCGGGAAATTTATGGAGGATAACCAGCGGCTGAAGTCAGCGCTGGACGGCATGAGTGCTTCAGAAGCCCGGTTCCGTAAAGAGGCTGAATCACTTCGCCGTCAGCTGGCAGACAGAGCGATGTCTGATAATACCCTCAATCCGCACTCCGCGGGCGCATCTGTCAGCTCAGCCTCTTCAGGTGCCAGTGTGCCGGAAGCCGGTAAAACCCCCTCCACTTCTCAGACCGCACAGGTATCCGGCAATCCTGAAAAAGTTCGTGCACCGGATAACCTCGCGGATGACGGACTGAACGGCGATTATGCTGCAGGTGTCGCTTTCGGACGCGAGGCTCTGTCCGCCATCCGGATGAATGCCCTGCTCGGGATCCCCGTGAGCCGCCCGAGCCTGGCTGGCGGTTTTACCGATGCCCTGTCAGAGCAGATCAGGTATCCCGAAAGCGCGCTGCAGGAGGCATTAAAGACCCGGAGTCGTGAAGTGCTGCTCGCACGTGACAGAACAATCAGTGCCCAGAAAACCTCGGGCGAAAAGGCACTGCGCGCGTTTCGTCTCCAGTCGGGCGTTGTCAGGGACAAAATGGGTTACTGGTACCGGACGGACGCGCCGGGTGACGCCCCCCTGTCTGCGGATGGCGCCATTCATGTCACCGTGAGGGAAAGGCTTGCTGACGGAACCGTTATTGATGCCGGCAGCCGGGTGTCTCAGCAGATAAGGGATTTCCCCCCGCTGTTCCGCAGCGTTATCGCACGGCTGAAGCTGCATGGTTCGGCGACATTTCTTGTCCCCCCCTCACTGGCTTATGGTGATGACGGCTTCCCTCCACGTATTCCGCCCGGAGCCACCATGCTGTACACGCTCACCATCAACGCTCAGGATACGGCCGGTGTTAATGCGACAGACAGTGCTGCCCGCAGGGCAGGCAGTCGCTATCTGGAGGCGTTCATGCGTGAGCCGGGGGTGAAAAAGTCATCTTCAGGATTCTGGTATCAGATCCGGGATAAGGGGGATGGCCGCACCATACACAGCACCGATACGGTAAGCAGCGTGATGCGGGAAAGCCTGAGCAGCGGAAAGGTCATCAGCGACATGGTGGCGGACAAAAAAATGTTCAAGATGCCGCTTGACCGCTATCCCGAAATGTTCAGGGAAGCGATTTCCCTTCTGGGTCGCCACGGTGCTATCAGGGTGGTTGCACCGCCGGAACTGGCCTACGGCGAT
Organism: Symbiopectobacterium sp. Eva_TO; assembly: GCF_053848865.1. NCBI lineage: Bacteria > Pseudomonadati > Pseudomonadota > Gammaproteobacteria > Enterobacterales > Enterobacteriaceae > Symbiopectobacterium > Symbiopectobacterium sp. Eva_TO. The sequence continues at coordinate 32,158 of NZ_JBSPEY010000003.1, forward strand.
AGTGACACACCTGCCGGCGTCCCTCCGGGTTCAACCATGGTATATGACATCCGCGTGCTGGACGTAACGGGTGATAAAACTGATAAGCGTACGGACAAATAAGGAAACGCATGAAAACACTGCTGGTATCAGAAGTGTAGTGGTCAACTAATATTGGCCACCGCATTAGACTGTATGTAGAACAGTCGCTCAGATTCGTTTGGAGTTAAGCCGCCGTTATACCAGTGAGGCCGGATAGCGCTGTAATACCCCGTGATGTAGTGGATAATCGCGTCCTGGGCTTCGCTGAAGCTGTTGTAACCCTTTGTCGGCACCCATTCTGTCTTCAGGCTGCGGAAGAACCGCTCCATTGGCGCATTATCCCAGCAGTTACCCCGCCGACTCATACTCTGCTTTATCCGGCAGCGCCACAGGGCTTGCCGGTATTGACGGCTGGTATAGTGGCTGCCCTGGTCGCTGTGGAACATGACTCCTGTTGGTTGTCCCCGGAGTTCCCAGACCATCTGCAACGCTTTAACTGTCAGCGCCGAGTCCGGCGACGTCGACATGGCCCAGCCCACCGGTTTGCGGGCGAACAGATCTAGCACCACCGCAAGGTAAGCCCAGCATTTGCCCGTCCAGATGTAGGTCACATCGCCGCACCAGACCTGATCCGGCGCGGTAACCGCGAACTGGCGGTTGAGATAGTTCGGTATTTCAACGAGTTCATTGCCGCCGCGTTTGTATTTGTGAGCCGGTCGCTGGCAGCTGGCGATACCCAGCTCCTTCATCAGCTTGCCAGCCAGCCAGCGCCCCATTTTGACACCGGAGCTGCCGGTGACGATGGTCGCGATACTTCGAGCGCCAGCAGAGCCGCCGCTGGCGTTCCAGGCTTCCATGACGCGACTACACTTAACCACGCGCTCACCGTCGGGTTCATTAGCGGAAGCCTGCCAGTGCCTGTAGCTGCTGCGATGTACCTCAAAAGTTTGGCACAACGCCGTGACCGGGTATCGCGCCCTCAGCCTGTCGACTACCGTGAACCGTTGAGTGAGTCCGACATTAAGAGCGCCGTAGCCTTTTTTAGGATTTCGTTCTCCATTTCAAGGCATTGGACTTTTTTCTTCATCTCACGCAGCTCGAGCTGTTCAGGGGTAAGAGGAAGTCCCGTTGGCGTTTTTCCCTGTCGTTCAAGGCGAAGCTTATTGACCCAGCGACTAATGGCAGAATGGCTGACATTAACCGCCTCTGCGGCCTTAACGTATGTGTAGCCGTGGTCGACAACCAGCTTTGCGGCTTCGAGCTTAAATTCCGCCGTAAAATGTTTACCCATGAGGTCACCTGTCGTGTTGATGAGGTGAGCATATCACCTCCGCTCAGGTGGCCAGTATCAGTGTGCCACTACAGGTTGGGGTACCGGTGATGGTCACCTTACTGCCCGTCCCCGTGCCGGTGAACTTCACCACCCCGTCCGATACCGAGACCCAGCTGGCGCTGGAGGTCCAGTCGTAATCTGTGGCTTTCTTGCTGTCCTTCGGCACGATGGTGAATGTCGCCCCGGTAAAGCCGGTGGTCGGGAACGTCCCCTCTTCGCTGGTCTGTGTAAAGGTGTGAGCTCTAGGCTGTGTCCCTTAATTACATAACCTCTGGTAAAACAGGCGGATGCAGCCCAGTTTCAACATTGCCAGATAATTCCTCGCCGTTTTGTCGTAACGTGTCGCAATGCGACGGTATTCTTTCAGACGGCCAAAGCACCGCTCAACAACGTTCCGATTGCGGTAGGCGTCACGATCGAGCTTTGAACGACCATCCACCGCCATTTTTTCAGTGGATTTTCGGGGGATGACAGTTTTTATACCTCTTTTTTTCAGCTCGTTACGTAATACATGCCCGGAGTACGCCTTGTCAGCGAGTACCGCATGACCACGGCGTTTCATACTGCCGTTCTGGCGTTGAACTCCAATACCGTCCAAAAGACGTAGTGCAAACGGCTTTGTTGAATAAATAGAAAGTTTGGTTAATCATCGGATCAGATCACCATAGTTGTTTCAACATCAGGTCTCCATGGCAAAACAAAATTTTAAAATCACTAACTGGCCCTCCTATAACAAGGCCCTCAAGCAGCGCGGTTCTCTAACCGTATGGCTAGATGAATCAGCCATTGCTGCATGGACGGAAAAAACGACTACTGAACGGCGTGGACGACCGCTCCACTACTCAGATATGGCCATCACCACAGTCCTGATGATGAAACGCGTGTTTGGCCTTTCATTGAGGGCTTTACAGGGTTTTGTTGACTCGATTTTTAAACTGATTAAATTGTCGCTGCATTGTCCAGACTATTCGCTGCTCAGCAAGCGAGCAAAGACAGTGAACATCAGCATAAAAACGCCAACCCGTGGTGAAATCTCACATCTGGTCATTGATGGAACCGGCCTGAAGGTCTTTGGCGAAGGCGAATGGAAAGTCCGGCAGCATGGTGCCGACAGACGCAGGGTGTGGCGTAAGCTGCATCTGGCAGTAGACAGTGCGACGCATGAGATTATCTGTGCGGATTTGTCGCTCAGTGGTACGACTGATGCCCAGGCTCTACCGGCACTGATAAACCAGACCCACCGGAAAATCAGAGAGGCATCGGCTGACGGCGCTTACGATACAGGTTACTGCCATGATGCTCTGCTGAGGAAGAAAATAAGGCCGCTTATCCCGCCGCGAAGGGGGGCGCAATATTGGCCGGACCACTACCACGAGCGTAACCACGCTGTTGCAAATCAGCGCCTGAGCGGCAGCAAGGATACCTGGAAAAATAAAGTGGGCTATCACCGACGCTCAGTGGCTGAAACGGCCATGTTCCGGTTCAAAACGCTTCTGGGTGGTCATCTAAGTCTGCGTGACTACGATGCTCAGGTGGGTGAAGCCATGGCGATGGTCAAAGCGCTTAACCGGATCACGCTATTAGGAATGCCGAACAGTATTCGCATCACGTAACAATCGACCTGGGGCACAGTCGTTACAAGTTCTGATTTATTCAACAAAGCCAGTGCAAACTGACTTTCATGAGCCTGACCGGGGCTCAACTGCATATTCGCATCGTGATCGATCAGTGATTCGCATGACAATCGATCACGATTTCGCATCTAAGGTCGATCACTGATTCGCGTCGTATCGATCACTCCGGGACTTAACTCTTCTAACCTCCTCTCCGTTCGCAGTTTCTACTGAAATGGAGATAACGATGGCCAGAAAGAGAAAAAGCAGGAGTCCCATGGAGACTTGTCTTCAGATCTTCAAACTCAAATTTGAGTGCAACCAGTCTAATCGCACCATCGCCGCTGCTCTTAGGGTCAGCCCTTCCACAGTTTATGAGGTGCTCTCCCGTTTTACCGCCGCATCGCTGTCGTGGCCATTGCCTGATGCGCTCTTGCCAGAAAAACTGGAAAAGATGCTGTTCCCCACCCGCAGAATGCGCACCTCGGAGCTTATCGCGCCAGACTGGCTGTATATCGATACCGAGCTAAGACGGCCAGGGGTTACCAGGCAGCTGTTGTGGATAGAATACAGCACCGAAACCGGAGAAATGGCGCTGGGCTACTCTCAGTTCTGCCGTTGTTATCGCCAATGGAAGAAATGCCAGAAACGCTCGATGCGCCAGACCCACCGTGCCGGTGAGAAGCTGTTCATCGACTTCTGCGGGCCCACGGTGCCGGTATCCGACCCCGATACGGGAAATGTGCGCCGGGTCGCCATCTTCGTCGCTGTCATGGGAGCGTCAAATTATACCTATGCAGAAGCCTGCCCCGGTCAGGACATGATGAGCTGGCTGAATGCTAACAGCCACTGCCTGACCTTCCTCGGCGGCGTTCCAGCCCTGCTGGTACCCGATAATCTGCGTAGCGCGGTGAGCAAAGCAGATCGCTACGAGCCGGTCATCAACGACAGCTATCAGTCTTTGGCCTCGCATTACAGCACGGTAGTGATGCCAGCCAGACCCTACAAACCGAAAGACAAGGCCAAAGTGGAAAACGGCGTCCTGCTGGTCGAAAGGTGGCTCCTGGCGCGAATACGCAATGAAACCTTCCATACGATGCATGCGCTCAACGTCAGGCTCAGTGAGCTGATGACCGAGCTGAATAACCGGCCAATGAAAGGTTATGGGGGCCAGAGCCGAGCGCAGCGCTTTGCGCTGCTCGATGCGCCGTGCCTGCAGCCGTTGCCAGCCATGCCCTATGAATACACCGAATACCGTGCGGTGAAGGTCGCTCCTGACTATCACGTCGAATACGACCGCCACTGGTACTCCGTTCCCCATGAGCTGGTTGGTGAAAGGCTGTCGGTAAAAGCGGGTCAGACGTTGGTCCAGGTCTGGCATAAGGGCCGCTGCGTGGCTCAGCACCCTCGCAGCGATCGGCAGTACAGCCACAGCACGAATCCGGCACACATGCCGGTCAATCACCGCGGGCACAGCAGCTGGACACCTGAAAAGCTGCTGGATAATGCCGCGAGAACCGGCAAGGCGACCCGGCAGGTGGTGGAAGCGATGCTAAACGCGAAGAATCATCCTGAGCAGGCTTATCGGGCTGTTCTCGGCCTACTGTCGCTCCAGAAAAAATACGGTGCCGAACGGCTGGAAAAAGCCTGTGACAAGGCCTGCGGGCTGAACCATCCGGAAAGGCGTTTTATCGAGAATCTGCTGCGTCACAACAGGGAGGGCATCGGAGAAACAGTTAAAGGAAATAGAGAGTTACAGCTTCCACTGGAGCACGAGAATCTGCGTGGTCCAAAATATTACCACTGAAAAAGGGAGTCGTTATGACTGATGACCTGCTAACCAAACTTAGAACGCTGAAGCTGTCGGCAATGGCCGATGGCATGATACGCCAGCGTGAGGCACCTGGTACATACAATGAGCTGGGGTTCGCAGAACGCCTGGGGTTACTTGTCGAAGAAGAGCTACTGAATCGTGAAAACAGCCGTGTTGGGCGGTTGAGAAAGCAGGCACGGTTGCGCCACGGTGCAACCCCTGAGGGTATGTACTATCCGGTCTCCCGAGGGTTAAAGGCCGAACAGATGCGCGAGCTTCTGAACGGGCATTACATCACCCACAGCAAGAATATCCTGATAACAGGGCCAACTGGCAGCGGAAAAAGCTGGGTAGGTTGTGCCCTGGGCGAGCAGGCGTGCCGGCAAAAGAGAAGCGTTCAATACTGGCGCATGGGTCGGCTGCTGGATCAGCTTGAGCAGGGCCGACTGGACGGCAGCTGGCTTAAGCAACTGAAACAGCTTCAAAAAATAGAGTTTCTTATCTTGGACGACCTTGGTCTTGAAGTTATCACAACGCGGCAATGCAATGACTTGCTGGAAATAACGGAAGAGCGATATGGGCAAACCAGCACGATCCTTATCAGCCAGTTGCCGGTGGAGCAATGGTACGGAGTGATGGAAAACCCGACGGCGGCAGATGCCTTCCTGGATCGGCTGATCCACAACTCTCACAGAGTGGAGCTTCAGGGAGAATCATTAAGGAAAAATAGCCTGGCAGTGGAAAGCGCAGAAGAAACACGCTAAAACGATAAAAAAGTTAGGTTCCCGGGTGATCGATTACGATGCGAAAACGTGATCGACCTTAGATGCGAATCGATGATCGATCGCATGCGAATACGCAACCCAGGAGGTCAGACCAAAAAATATTGCCTTTTATTACATCGTAAAAGCCGAATAATTTTCTCAATTCCATAGGTGTATTGACGTGAAAAATCATGCAAACGCAAACAAAACGGCGATACATCGCGGTTTTGTCTCGCTGGAAATCATGGGGGCACTGGTGATTGTGGCATTAGCTGCTCTATTTGGCGCAGAGAAATACAGTGACTATCTGGATGAGCAGGAGTGGGTCGTCGCAGCGCGTCATGCCAGCCAGTTTAATGAAGCATCAAAGCAGTATATTGCTGACCATCGTGATGAATTACTCAATAACCCCCTGCCCTACCGTATTACCCCGTCGTTACTGATTAAAAACGGTTATCTGCAACAGGGCTTCGCCGAGAAAAATGGCTTGGGTCAGCAATACGTCACCGGCGTCGTCAAAAACAGTCTGAAAAACCCGCCCGCGCTACAGGCGCTCACCTGTAGCGTACAGGGGGATACCTTGTCAGAAAAAGGTGATGTAGCCCCCTGTAACACCAGACAGTAGCTGTATCTCCAGATAAGAGATAGGCTTAGATATATGTCTAACAATCATGCTAATTTTGAAATGACCGGGATCCTGTTAGGGCAAGAAGTCCGTAAGCGTAAAACTCCGCAAGAGAAAATCGCCATCATTCAGCAGACAATGAAGCCGGGGATGAACGTCGCCCATGTAGCCCGCCTGCATGGCATCCAGCCCAGCCTTTTGTTTAAGTGGAAGAAGCAATACCAGGAAGGAAGCCTCACCGCCGTTGCGGCCGGAGAAGAAGTGGTTCCAGCTTCGGCGCTGGCGACTGCCCTCAAGCAGGTCCGGGAGCTACAGCGCCTTCTGGGTAAGAAGACGATGGAAGTTGAGATCCTCAAAGAAGCAGTGGAGTACCGCCAGTCGCGAAAATGGATAGCGCACGCGCCCTTGTTGCCAAAGGACGGGGAATAGCTCTGGTCAGCCGCGCCATGAGCGTGTCGCGTGCGCAGCTGTCACTGCGGGTTAACCGTTCTGCCGACTGGCTGGACAGGCGCAGCAACCGGCGTAATGACGAAGCTGATGCTGAGATATTATCGGACATCCTCCGTATCATCAGCGACATGCCCAGTTACGGTTACCGCCGAGTGTGGAGTATCCTGGGTAAGCAACGTCGTGCAGAGGGACTTCCACCGGTGAACGCCAAACGGCTTTACAGGATAATGAGCGAGCATAACCTGCTGTTGTTGCATGATAAAACTGAACGTCCGAAGCGGGAGCATAAAGGCAAAATCGCGGTAGCAGAGAGCGATATGCGCTGGTGCTCAGATGGCTTCGAGTTCGGTTGTGACAACGGCGAGAAGCTGCGGGTGACGTTCGCACTGGACTGCTGCGACCGGGAGGTCATAGACTGGGCAGCGAGCACCAGGGGTTATGACAGTTCAACCGTGCAGCATGTGATGCTGAGGTCGGTGGAAAAACGCTTCGGTAGCGCGCTGCCGGATAAACCAGTGCAATGGCTGACGGATAATGGTTCAGCGTACACAGCGCATGAAACGCGGAAGTTCGCCAGAGAACGGAATCTGGAGCCCTGCACAACAGCAGTGAGCCGTCCACAGAGTAACGGCATGGCAGAACGGTTCGTGAAGACGATGAAGGAAGATTACATCGCCTTCATGCCAAAACCCGATGTGCGAACAGCGCTGAAGAACCTTGCAGCGGCGTTCAATCATTACAATGAAAACCATCCGCACAGTGCGCTGGGATACAACTCCCCAAGAGAATATCGGCGCCAGCGGGCATCGTTAACTTAAGATACAAAAGCTGTCCGGAGATGGTGGGTCAAGATCAAGTCGCTCAGATTCGTTTGGAGTTAAGCCGCCGTTATACCAGTGAGGCCGGATAGCGCTGTAATACCCCGTGATGTAGTGGATAATCGCGTCCTGGGCTTCGCTGAAGCTGTTGTAACCCTTTGTCGGCACCCATTCTGTCTTCAGGCTGCGGAAGAACCGCTCCATTGGCGCATTATCCCAGCAGTTACCCCGCCGACTCATACTCTGCTTTATCCGGCAGCGCCACAGGGCTTGCCGGTATTGACGGCTGGTATAGTGGCTGCCCTGGTCGCTGTGGAACATGACTCCTGTTGGTTGTCCCCGGAGTTCCCAGACCATCTGCAACGCTTTAACTGTCAGCGCCGAGTCCGGCGACGTCGACATGGCCCAGCCCACCGGTTTGCGGGCGAACAGATCTAGCACCACCGCAAGGTAAGCCCAGCATTTGCCCGTCCAGATGTAGGTCACATCGCCGCACCAGACCTGATCCGGCGCGGTAACCGCGAACTGGCGGTTGAGATAGTTCGGTATTTCAACGTGTTCATTGCCGCCGCGTTTGTATTTGTGAGCCGGTCGCTGGCAGCTGGCGATACCCAGCTCCTTCATCAGCTTGCCAGCCAGCCAGCGCCCCATTTTGACACCGGAGCTGCCGGTGACGATGGTCGCGATACTTCGAGCGCCGGCAGAGCCGCCGCTGGCGTTCCAGGCTTCCATGACGCGGCTACACTTAACCACGCGCTCACCGTCGGGTTCATTAGCGGAAGCCTGCCAGTGCCTGTAGCTGCTGCGATGTACCTCAAAAGTTTGGCACAACGCCGTGACCGGGTATCGCGCCCTCAGCCTGTCGACTACCGTGAACCGTTGAGTGAGTCCGACATTAAGAGCGCCGTAGCCTTTTTTAGGATTTCGTTCTCCATTTCAAGGCATTGGACTTTTTTCTTCATCTCACGCAGCTCGAGCTGTTCAGGGGTAAGAGGAAGTCCCGTTGGCGTTTTTCCCTGTCGTTCAAGGCGAAGCTTATTGACCCAGCGACTAATGGCAGAATGGCTGACATTAACCGCCTCTGCGGCCTTAACGTATGTGTAGCCGTGGTCGACAACCAGCTTTGCGGCTTCGAGCTTAAATTCCGCCGTAAAATGTTTACCCATGAGGTCACCTGTCGTGTTGATGAGGTGAGCATATCACCTCCGCTCAGGTGGCCAGTATCAGTGTGCCACTACACATCGCCGTACGTAACGGCTCCTCGTCGATTTCAACAATCTCTCTGATTTTGCTATAGAGGCTGCTTTGGACCTTTTGAGGATTGTTCATGCGTCGTCTGGTTTTTTGGGGGGCTCTTTGGTCGTGTTTTTGTCGATGAAGACGTCAAGCGATATCTATCGAGTTCATCTGTACAAAAAGGAAGGTCCATCAGGCTTTCAATAACATGAGGCGGCAAGCTTTTAATTTCATTTCCGTAGCGGCTTTGTTGAATAAATCAGAACTTGTAACGACTGTGCCCCAGGTCGATTGTTACGTGATGCGAATACTGTTCGGTATTCCTAATAGCGTGATCCGGTTAAGCGCTTTGACCATCGCCATGGCTTCACCCACCTGAGCATCGTAGTCACGCAGACTTAGATGACCACCCAGAAGCGTTTTGAACCGGAACATGGCCGTTTCAGCCACTGAGCGTCGGTGATAGCCCACTTTATTTTTCCAGGTATCCTTGCTGCCGCTCAGGCGCTGATTTGCAACAGCGTGGTTACGCTCGTGGTAGTGGTCCGGCCAATATTGCGCCCCCCTTCGCGGCGGGATAAGCGGCCTTATTTTCTTCCTCAGCAGAGCATCATGGCAGTAACCTGTATCGTAAGCGCCGTCAGCCGATGCCTCTCTGATTTTCCGGTAGGTCTGGTTTATCAGTGCTGGTAGAGCCTGGGCATCAGTCGTACCACTGAGCGACAAATCCGCACAGATAATCTCATGCGTCGCACTGTTTACTGCCAGATGCAGCTTACGCCACACCCTGCGTCTGTCGGCACCATGCTGCCGGACTTTCCATTCGCCTTCGCCAAAGACCTTCAGGCCGGTTCCATCAATGACCAGATGTGAGATTTCACCACGGGTTGGCGTTTTTATGCTGATGTTCACTGTCTTTGCTCGCTTGCTGAGCAGCGAATAGTCTGGACAATGCAGCGACAATTTAATCAGTTTAAAAATCGAGTCAACAAAACCCTGTAAAGCCCTCAATGAATCTATGGTCACCCCCATTTTTGCAACACTGATCTTTGATTAATGGTGGGTTTGCTTAAATCTATCCGGCGTCTTTATGGCCAAGGATGCCCGCGCCACGATGAGTTTCGCACCTGATATTCCTAAAAAGGCCATCGGCTTCATTGAGCCATTTTCATTTTTTGGTTTTATATCAGGCCGTCAGGCCGTTCATGTCATCAATAATCAGTCTTCGCAAAACCAGATGGGTAACTTCGTTAAATTGCTGACTGTTAGACCAGCATTACTGTTCAAACACGGTATTTCGTGTCGTTATTGCCCAAGCTATTCGAGCTAATTTATTTGCTAATGCACAGCACACAACGCAAGAATGTTTCCTGCCCAACTGAGACCTTACCCAATCAGCTAATCTCCCTGATTGATGGTCAATTCTTAGGATAAATACCCGCGCACATTGAACAAGCAATCGGCGAAGGTTTTTATCTCCACGCTTGCTAATACCCAGCAGAGTATTCTTCCCTCCAGTACTGTATTGGCTGGGTACAAGACCGGTGGAAGCGGCAAAATTACGACTGTTTTCATATTGCTTGCCATCGCCTAACTGTGATGACAAAACGCTGGCTGTTATCGGTCCAACACCAGGGATGGTCATTAAATGCTGGCCAGTTTCATCTAGAGAGAGTGCCTGCCCAAGTTCTCTTTCGAGCTCTGCTATCTGCCCAACCAAATATTGGTAATGATCGTGTAATCGAAGCAGCAACTGTGCCAGATAAGGTGGCAAGTCATTATCAGCCAGAACAGCTGAATGTAGTGGCACACTGATACTGGCCACCTGATCGGAGGTGATATGCTCACCTCATCAACACGACAGGTGACCTCATGGGTAAACATTTTACGGCGGAATTTAAGCTCGAAGCCGCAAAGCTGGTTGTCGACCACGGCTACACATACGTTAAGGCCGCAGAGGCGGTTAATGTCAGCCATTCTGCCATTAGTCGCTGGGTCAATAAGCTTCGCCTTGAACGACAGGGAAAAACGCCAACGGGACTTCCTCTTACCCCTGAACAGCTCGAGCTGCGTGAGATGAAGAAAAAAGTCCAATGCCTTGAAATGGAGAACGAAATCCTAAAAAAGGCTACGGCGCTCTTAATGTCGGACTCACTCAACGGTTCACGGTAGTCGACAGGCTGAGGGCGCGATACCCGGTCACGGCGTTGTGCCAAACTTTTGAGGTACATCGCAGCAGCTACAGGCACTGGCAGGCTTCCGCTAATGAACCCGACGGTGAGCGCGTGGTTAAGTGTAGCCGCGTCATGGAAGCCTGGAACGCCAGCGGCGGCTCTGCCGGCGCTCGAAGTATCGCGACCATCGTCACCGGCAGCTCCGGTGTCAAAATGGGGCGCTGGCTGGCTGGCAAGCTGATGAAGGAGCTGGGTATCGCCAGCTGCCAGCGACCGGCTCACAAATACAAACGCGGCGGCAATGAACACGTTGAAATACCGAACTATCTCAACCGCCAGTTCGCGGTTACCGCGCCGGATCAGGTCTGGTGCGGCGATGTGACCTACATCTGGACGGGCAAATGCTGGGCTTACCTTGCGGTGGTGCTAGAGCTGTTCGCCCGCAAACCGGTGGGCTGGGCCATGTCGACGTCGCCGGACTCGGCGCTGACAGTTAAAGCGTTGCAGATGGCCTGGGAACTCCGGGGACAACCAACAGGAGTCATGTTCCACAGCGACCAGGGCAGCCACTATACCAGCCGTCAATACCGGCAAGCCCGGTGGCGCTGCCGGATAAAGCAGAGTATGAGTCGGCGGGGTAACTGCTGGGATAATGCGCCAATGGAGCGGTTCTTCCGCAGCCTGAAGACAGAATGGGTGCCGACAAAGGGTTACAACAGCTTCAGCGAAGCCCAGGACGCGATTATCCGCTACATCACGGGGTATTACAGCGCTATCCGGCCTCACTGGTATAACGGCGGCTTAACTCCAAACGAATCTGAGCGACTGTTCTACATACAGTCTAATGCGGTGGCCAATATTAGTTGACCACTACAGAAGGCGTTTTATTTCAGGCGTCATTCTGTTTCCTCATCGGTATCATTTTTTCAAGGAATCTGTCGAACTCTTCTTCGCTCCTCAGCGGCCAGCGGATGCGGTGCCGCTGCAGCTCCTGCACCTGGTCGCCGGTGAACCCCGCGCGGGTCAGCAGGTCAGCCAGCGCGGCTTCCGTGTCTTCCTCATAGCCGGCAGCCGTGAGCAGGAACGCCTCCGGACTTTCGCGCAGAACGTGCAGCAGGCGCGCCGGCGCCGGCAGGGCGCGGAGCGCCTCGCCTGGCATTATGACTGCCTGCCTGATCTCCTCATTCAGACCGGTGATCCCCTCCGCCTGCAGCGCGACGTCCAGCTGGCGGTACCAGGTGTCCGTCCGGTCCGCCGGCGCGGTACCGTTTACCGTGCCCTCCTCCGGCGTGGCGCTCTCATTGATCTGCATCCGGACCGCAATACCTGCATCGTGGCAGGCCTGCAGCCAGGTGGCGATCTGCAGGGGATCGCCCGCCAGGCGCGTCACCTGCCCGGCCGCGCTCCACAGCTGCAGGCAGGTGGTACCGTCGAGACGGATAACGTAGTCGCCCCGGCACGCCAGGTGCCTGCGACCGTCCAGCTCCACCGGCCGGTCGTCAGCCTCATCAGCCTGGCTGCGCGGGACCAGGGGCAGAACCCGGACCTCCGTCGCGCGCTGCTCCGCCAGGACGCGCGCCTGTTCACCGGCCAGAAGCGGGGCGGCCAGCTCACGGCCGGCGTCCGTCAGCTCGACGGCCAGCTGCATGTTCGTGGCGCGCAGGGTGCGCAGCCAGCCCGCGGCTTCCATGCGCCGGCAGGAGGCGCGCAGGTTCGGCCCGTACACCGGGGCGTCCCCGCCCTGCTCCAGCACCCGCTCAATATCCCGCGTGGCCACCGGTCCCGGACGTTTCGCATCGAGGGCGGCCAGCACAATCAGCACCCGCCGCTGCAGTGGTGAAGGCCAGCGCGCATTTTTCACATCGGCCATTACTGCTGCCTCATGGTCTGATTTTCGTTAATCATCAGCATCAGGCGCTGCCTGTCCGCATCGATGACCCCCGGGTATGCTTTTGCCGCGACGGCCAGACTGGGCCAGAGTGACAAAACGGCATATGCCTTTGCCTGTTCGAGTTCCAGACCAGTGCTGTCGAGGATCTCCGTTCTGGCCAGATGCTTTCTGATTGCGGCTTCACATTCGCCTGTCAGGATGTCATAGGGGAGTGAAGTGTTCTGTTCTAGTTCCATCCTGCGCGCTCCGTCTGATGATGTCCGGTTATGTATAAAATCATACTCTGAATGATTAACTTCTCATTTTGTTAATATCATATCAGATATGATTTTATTGCAGTGTTAACCTAATCATACTCTCTGCCGCGCAGATCCGAATTCTATAAGTTCCGGATCTTCCCAGACCCCAACGGGGCGCAGCGGCCAAAAAACACAAGATGTGCCACTCTGTCAGCTACTTTTTCTCATATATGTTGTGTTATGCCTTCGTTCCGTGAGCCGACGCGCGGCGGCAGATATTGCCGCTTTGCTTATTCCCTGACCGTGGTACACTTCCGGAAAATCGTAAATAAACAAAAAATCGGATCTCACCGGAACGACCATTCGGTAATTTAAAGGCGTCGCTGTATGTCTGCTTATTATCAGGTAGGTGATGTTCATGGTAGGGAAAATAAGCAGGGTAATATTCAGGTGGGTGACTGACGCAGGGTTGTGCGCAGACAGATCTGTTGCACGTCATAATTACTCTGAGTGACTATTTAATTAAAACAATAAGGGAAGGCATGTGATTGATGAATAAAGATTAGGCCAGTGGTGCTTTCAGACGGTTGCTGTTCTCGCCGTGTGTCTGGGAGGTGCTGCTCTTTATTTTAAATATCATCCGGAGAGCCAGATCGAGTGCAGCATTGCCAGCTGCTACCTGCCGTCGGGCAACGTTGAGATCATCCCCCGCGACGGTCGCCTGGATGCGGTGAACACGGAAACCGGTATGACGCTGGGCGTGCCCGAACGCCATCCTGATGGCAGGGTCTTACTGGTCACTCACGGCGGCAGGGTCCGGGACGTAACGGACTGTCTCGGTGAGAATAAAGGGTGGTTTGCGCCGCGCTGGCCGGATGCTGCAGCCAGGCAAGGACAGTGACGGAATTTCTCAGTAAAGGAATGCTTATGTGTGATTTATGCAGGGCTGACGGGAATTACTTCCATACGGCAGAATGCGTGTATGACCAGTTGGTTCAGGAGTACCCCGTGATGTGGCTGCGGGATACCACCCGGATCGGCGCCTGCTACACCCTCCGTGAACTGTTGTCGCCGGAAGGGATGGTGCTGGCCATACAGAACGCTCCTCCGATGAAGGGATGGCGGCTGCGTATGCGATATAACGAAGCCACTGACGAAGTGATCGACCCGCAGCGCGGGGACTGTATCGAGCTGTCCTCCAGGGCGGACGCCCTGCTGGCCTTTCAGGCGTTCCGTGAAGGTACCGCTTCAGCCTGACCACCGGGATCACACTGCAGCATTTCAGCCAGTTAACAGGAAACCAGATGAACAGAACCGATGACGAACCGGAGACAGGAATGGACGATTTTGCAATAGCCTTACGCACCATGCGCAAGTACGGCAGTAATATCATCACCGCCACGCAGTTTATGGATGTTAATGCTTACGTGAAATCCGACCCGCGGATGCCAAGAACGCGGCTGCGCCGCTACCTGGGGCAGTACGGCCTGCGCGGTGAGGCGCTGAGCAGGGAGGTCAGACGCATCGTTCTGGGACCTGAGCGACGCGATAACACGCTGAAGGCCGGGATTTACTATACGTGGCCCTATGGCTGGGAGCCTGCGGATTTTACGCCGATGATGCGCCGTATTTTTCGCGGAAAGCGGACCCGTCATGTGATGATGTTTGATGAAATGCCAGAGTTGTTTAGCAAACGAGGATAAGCCGGAATGAACCATGACCCAGTGGCTGCCCGGGCAGCAGGTGAGATCATTGAGCTGCTGACGCTGTGCCAGCAGCTGCAGTCTGAAAAGGACGGCCGGGAACGGCCGGAGCCCGGAGCATATTCCCGCGATGAGGATGCGTTTGCCGATCGTATCCGTTCCGCATGCGGTCACGCCCTGCAGCTGCGTCGGCTGCTGCCGACGACGACGACCCTGAGCGCCATTGGCGCCGAGATGGAACGCCGGGGGGAAATCAGTTTGCTCCCGGGCGAAGATTACGCGCAGAAGGCACTGGTACGACTTACAGAGCAATACCTGTCCACTAAGGACAACAAACAATGATGCCGGCAGTACCAGGCCAGGGCGTTTCGTTTTCCGCCGCGCAGCTGCCGGTGACCATCGACTACCCTGCCGCACTGGCCCTGCGCCAGATGGCTCTCGTTCAGGACGAACTGCCGAAATACCTGCTGGCGCCGGAAGTGAGCGCCCTGCTCCACTATGTGCCCGATCTCCACCGCAAGATGCTGCTGGCAACCCTTTGGAACACCGGCGCGCGCATTAACGAGGCGCTGGCGCTGACCCGGAGTGATTTTTCCCTGGCGCCGCCCTACCCGTTCGTGCAGCTGGCCACACTCAAACAAAGGACTGAAAAAGCCGCCAGAACGGCCGGCCGTACGCCCGCCGGCAGTCAGGCTCACCGGCTGGTACCGCTTTCTGATGCGAACTATGTCGGTCAGCTGGAGATGATGGTGGCCACGCTGAAAATCCCACTGGAGCGGCGCAATAAGCGCACCGGCAGAACCGAGAAGGCGCGAATCTGGGATATTACTGACCGTACCGTCCGCACCTGGCTCAGCGAAGCGGTGGAGGCTGCGGCGGCCGACGGGGTGACATTCTCAGTACCGGTTACCCCGCACACATTCCGACACAGTTACGCGATGCACATGCTGTATGCCGGTATACCGCTTAAGGTGCTGCAGAGCCTCATGGGGCATAAGAGCATTAGCTCGACGGAGGTGTATACCAGGGTGTTTGCGCTCGATGTCGCAGCAAGGCACAGGGTACAGTTTCAGATGCCGGGTGCTGATGCGGTGGCTATGCTCAAAGGGGGGTCATAGCACGCCATGGTTTCATGGTAACCGAGATACCCTATCCCCTCATTTAAAGTAGTCATAGAGCGATCGATTATTTCAATGAATCTCAAATCTGCGTATCCATGGGATATCCCTTGGATACTTTTATTATATTTCTAGGATACCTAAAAACCATTGACTCATAACTAGCTATAGGTTAAAAAGGGTACGTTTAGTACATCCATCGGATATCCCATGAATATCTAAAAGGGGTTAGATGGGTATCAATAGAGGATAAAAGGGATATATCATGCCAATCATTGCTAATGCTCACCCAAAAGGCGGTGCCGGTAAAACCACTTCATCAGTTAATCTGATAGGAGAATTGGAAACAGATGCTGTGGACCTTGATACGCATACCGGGCTTTCAATCATTCTTGGACTACGTCCAACGGGTAAAGAGATCTCCGTTAAGGTTCCAAATACCGTAGAAGAGCTGGTTGAGATAATGACCCCTTACAAAAACAGCGATAAAACGTTGTTTATAGATTGCGGAGGTTTCGACTCAGATCTAACCCGTACCGCAGTGGCATTCGCAGATTGTGTCATCGTGCCATCTAAAGACTCTCTTACAGAACGAATTGGGCTCATGCACTTTGATGCCGTTCTCGATGAAATCAGTGCAATTATGGAAACTGATATAACCGTCAATCTTTATCTGTGCAAGGTTAACCCAAACAAGAAGAGCTTCCCAAAACTGAAGGCGCTACTCCCTTCCTTAAAACACGTGAAGTTGATGAATAGTCGTATATCTACACGTACCGAATTTGAAGAAGTTATCGAAAGCGGAATGGGGATAACCGAAACCGTGCATGGGCGAGCCACTCCGGGCGGCAAAGAAGTCATAGCCTTAGTCCAAGAAATTAAGCAGTTGTTAGCCGGTAAAAATTGAAACTTGGATATCTAATAAATATCCATAAGATATTATATTTGTATCCAATGGGCATTCATTGAATCCCCTAAGAACATCCTGAGAAAAATTATGAGCAGAAATAAATTTAACGAACAGGCAGAGAAACTCAAAAGCTTAGTTGGATCAGCTCGGCTACAAACATCTGCACCGGTTGCTGTTACGAATGATGCTGCCAAAGTAGGTGAGAGTTTTGGCTCAGAAGCGAATGTAGATGCTGAAAAAACTACTCTGGTCGCAGAACGTCCTGAGCAAGCCAAGACTAAGGCTAAAAATCTCAAGGCCATTCCTCTTACATACTTTGAGGCCCATGCTGAACTAAAGGCTACCAGTAAAACGTCTTTGGACTTCAGCTCATATATCATTGAAGCCATCAGGGAGAAATTCGAGAGAGATGGTGCTATTGGCAAGTAGCTGAGATATCCAAAAGATATTCATTATATATACGAAGGGTGTCTGAGGGGTGTTTCATGCACCCCTTTAAGTCATATCGTTATACACATCGTTCTAACGCACTGTTTAATCAATGAGTTACGGGTTTATCTCAGAGTGGCATTTTGAACCTCAAAAAGCCAATGGGATGGCTTGAATGCCTTAATTCACGGGGTTCTGAGCATCCTGTTCAAAAAATGGCCAAAAGATGTGTATAACGATATGCCTTTAAGTGTATTAGTCGCGACTTGATCTAACACTGGACCTTGAAAGGTTGAGAGTTACCGGTTTTGATATGGGTGTCGAATCCTTATACAAAACACGAGGTAACTCTCATGCTTCATACTAATGCATATTCGCATCGTGATCGATCAGTGATTCGCATGACAATCGATCACGATTTCGCATCTAAGGTCGATCACTGATTCGCGTCGTATCGATCACTCCGGGACTTAACTCTTCTAACCTCCTCTCCGTTCGCAGTTTCTACTGAAATGGAGATAACGATGGCCAGAAAGAGAAAAAGCAGGAGTCCCATGGAGACTTGTCTTCAGATCTTCAAACTCAAATTTGAGTGCAACCAGTCTAATCGCACCATCGCCGCTGCTCTTAGGGTCAGCCCTTCCACAGTTTATGAGGTGCTCTCCCGTTTTACCGCCGCATCGCTGTCGTGGCCATTGCCTGATGCGCTCTTGCCAGAAAAACTGGAAAAGATGCTGTTCCCCACCCGCAGAATGCGCACCTCGGAGCTTATCGCGCCAGACTGGCTGTATATCGATACCGAGCTAAGACGGCCAGGGGTTACCAGGCAGCTGTTGTGGATAGAATACAGCACCGAAACCGGAGAAATGGCGCTGGGCTACTCTCAGTTCTGCCGTTGTTATCGCCAATGGAAGAAATGCCAGAAACGCTCGATGCGCCAGACCCACCGTGCCGGTGAGAAGCTGTTCATCGACTTCTGCGGGCCCACGGTGCCGGTATCCGACCCCGATACGGGAAATGTGCGCCGGGTCGCCATCTTCGTCGCTGTCATGGGAGCGTCAAATTATACCTATGCAGAAGCCTGCCCCGGTCAGGACATGATGAGCTGGCTGAATGCTAACAGCCACTGCCTGACCTTCCTCGGCGGCGTTCCAGCCCTGCTGGTACCCGATAATCTGCGTAGCGCGGTGAGCAAAGCAGATCGCTACGAGCCGGTCATCAACGACAGCTATCAGTCTTTGGCCTCGCATTACAGCACGGTAGTGATGCCAGCCAGACCCTACAAACCGAAAGACAAGGCCAAAGTGGAAAACGGCGTCCTGCTGGTCGAAAGGTGGCTCCTGGCGCGAATACGCAATGAAACCTTCCATACGATGCATGCGCTCAACGTCAGGCTCAGTGAGCTGATGACCGAGCTGAATAACCGGCCAATGAAAGGTTATGGGGGCCAGAGCCGAGCGCAGCGCTTTGCGCTGCTCGATGCGCCGTGCCTGCAGCCGTTGCCAGCCATGCCCTATGAATACACCGAATACCGTGCGGTGAAGGTCGCTCCTGACTATCACGTCGAATACGACCGCCACTGGTACTCCGTTCCCCATGAGCTGGTTGGTGAAAGGCTGTCGGTAAAAGCGGGTCAGACGTTGGTCCAGGTCTGGCATAAGGGCCGCTGCGTGGCTCAGCACCCTCGCAGCGATCGGCAGTACAGCCACAGCACGAATCCGGCACACATGCCGGTC
Source organism: Symbiopectobacterium sp. Eva_TO (assembly GCF_053848865.1). NCBI lineage: Bacteria > Pseudomonadati > Pseudomonadota > Gammaproteobacteria > Enterobacterales > Enterobacteriaceae > Symbiopectobacterium > Symbiopectobacterium sp. Eva_TO. Next base: position 51,031 of record NZ_JBSPEY010000003.1, read on the forward strand.
AATCACCGCGGGCACAGCAGCTGGACACCTGAAAAGCTGCTGGATAATGCCGCGAGAACCGGCAAGGCGACCCGGCAGGTGGTGGAAGCGATGCTAAACGCGAAGAATCATCCTGAGCAGGCTTATCGGGCTGTTCTCGGCCTACTGTCGCTCCAGAAAAAATACGGTGCCGAACGGCTGGAAAAAGCCTGTGACAAGGCCTGCGGGCTGAACCATCCGGAAAGGCGTTTTATCGAGAATCTGCTGCGTCACAACAGGGAGGGCATCGGAGAAACAGTTAAAGGAAATAGAGAGTTACAGCTTCCACTGGAGCACGAGAATCTGCGTGGTCCAAAATATTACCACTGAAAAAGGGAGTCGTTATGACTGATGACCTGCTAACCAAACTTAGAACGCTGAAGCTGTCGGCAATGGCCGATGGCATGATACGCCAGCGTGAGGCACCTGGTACATACAATGAGCTGGGGTTCGCAGAACGCCTGGGGTTACTTGTCGAAGAAGAGCTACTGAATCGTGAAAACAGCCGTGTTGGGCGGTTGAGAAAGCAGGCACGGTTGCGCCACGGTGCAACCCCTGAGGGTATGTACTATCCGGTCTCCCGAGGGTTAAAGGCCGAACAGATGCGCGAGCTTCTGAACGGGCATTACATCACCCACAGCAAGAATATCCTGATAACAGGGCCAACTGGCAGCGGAAAAAGCTGGGTAGGTTGTGCCCTGGGCGAGCAGGCGTGCCGGCAAAAGAGAAGCGTTCAATACTGGCGCATGGGTCGGCTGCTGGATCAGCTTGAGCAGGGCCGACTGGACGGCAGCTGGCTTAAGCAACTGAAACAGCTTCAAAAAATAGAGTTTCTTATCTTGGACGACCTTGGTCTTGAAGTTATCACAACGCGGCAATGCAATGACTTGCTGGAAATAACGGAAGAGCGATATGGGCAAACCAGCACGATCCTTATCAGCCAGTTGCCGGTGGAGCAATGGTACGGAGTGATGGAAAACCCGACGGCGGCAGATGCCTTCCTGGATCGGCTGATCCACAACTCTCACAGAGTGGAGCTTCAGGGAGAATCATTAAGGAAAAATAGCCTGGCAGTGGAAAGCGCAGAAGAAACACGCTAAAACGATAAAAAAGTTAGGTTCCCGGGTGATCGATTACGATGCGAAAACGTGATCGACCTTAGATGCGAATCGATGATCGATCGCATGCGAATACGCACTCAACACGATGTTTAACGGAAGACCACTTCCGTCTGTAGCCATATGGATTTTGGTGCCAAAACCACCGCGAGAGCGACCCAGACCATTATCTCCGGTGATATCGGGATGTTTTTTTGAGCACCGGCAGCACATTTCAGCGCCCTGATATTGCTACCATCCAGCGCAGTCGCTGACCAGTCCAGGAGGCCATGGGCATCAAGTGATGAAAGTAACTTATTGAAAATAATGTTAATGACTCCCGATTTTGACCATCGGTTAAAGCGGTTATAAACGGTTTTCCATGGGCCGTATCGCTCAGGTAAATCACGCCATGGGGCACCAGGCACAGCACCCAGAACATGCCATTGATAATCATGCGATGCTCAGCCCATGGGCGTCCGGCCTGTGGTGTTGCTGGTTCAGCAGGGAGTAAGGGCTGGATGATAGCCCATGCTTCATCGGGAAGGTCGTAGCGAGCCATAGTTCAAAATGATGTAGAAACAAACAGTTAGTATAACTAATCGGATTAAGGGACACAGCCTAACCTGAGTATTGATGGATGCGGGAGCCTCCTCTTCCAGCGTAATGGCGTACTTCTCAGACTGTGCCGCAGTGTCCCACCCGCTCAGCTTCAGCGTCGCCTGGTTGTCCGTGCTCGCCGTCCCTGCCGTGTACGTCGCCGTGTAAACGCCGGTACCGTCACCCGTCTCCTTCCAGCTGCTGCCGGTTTTGAGGCTCGTGTTCGGCACCGTAACCGTGGTCGTGGTCAGCAGGCCCGCATCACCCGTCAGCGGATTTTTCTTGCTGTCCTTCAGCGTCACTGTCACCGTCATGTCCGAACCAGAGACGTAAGTGGTAGCGTCGGTCTTTATAGTGGAGGTCTTCTCATCCTGCGTGGTGGCTGTCAGAGTTACCGTCGCGCTCAGGCTACCCATGGCCGTGCCGTTGTATTCCGGCACGATGGTGTATCTGCCCGCCGTGGTCCCCTTCAGGGTTGCCGTGTAGGTGCTTTTCGTACTGCTCTCCATGATGGAGCTTTCCGTGATGATACCGCTGGCTGGTGTCTGACCGCCGCTGTCTTTTATTGTGAACGCCAGGCTGTCCTTCAGGCCCGTCAGGGCGTTACCCTGCGCGTCCTTCGCAACCAGCGTCAGCGTGGAGATGGCTGTGTTGTCGGCCATGATGGTTTCCGGGCTCGCCGTGAACAGCGACTGCCGCGCGTCCGGCGTGGTGCTGCCGATGGTCACCCCGGCCGGGGAGAGCGTGACGCCACTCACTGACGGCGTTAATGTCACCGTCTCACTGTCCGTGCCCGCCGTCACCGTGACGGTGTACACGCCTGCGGATTTTCGCGTCTGCGCCGAGACTGTGGCGCTTTTCAGGACGCTGTTTTTCGGGCTGATGTCCTTCACGTCCATATCCGCCGGCTTGTTATTCTCATCCCGCAGCGTCAGGGTCAGCACCTGCGTGCTCTTCCCGTCCGCCGGCAGCACGCTGCTCACCGGGGGGAAGGTCGAGGTCTGTTTGCTCACCTCCGGCGCCTGCACCGTCACCTTGGTGTCACTCCGGTCTAAACGGTTAACCCGCAGTGACAGCTGCGCACGCGACACGCTCATGGCGCGGCTGACCAGAGCTATTCCCCGTCCTTTGGCAACAAGGGCGCGTGCGCTATCCATTTTCGCGACTGGCCGTACTCCGCTGCTTCTTTGAGGATCTCAACTTCCATCGTCTTCTTAACCAGAAGGCGCTGTAGCTCCCGGACCTGCTTGAGGGCAGTCGCCAGCGCCGAAGCTGGAACCACTTCTTCTCCGGCCGCAACGGCGGTGAGGCTTCCTTCCTGGTATTGCTTCTTCCACTTAAACAAAAGGCTGGGCTGGATGCCATGCAGGCGGGCTACATGGGAGACGTTCATCCCCGGCGCCATTGTCTGCTGAATGATGGCGATTTTCTCTTGCGGAGTTTTACGCTTACGGACTTCTTGTCCTAACAGGATCCCGGTCATTTCAAAATTAGCATGATTGTTAGACATATATCTAAGCCTATCTCTTATCTGGAGATACAGCTACTGTCTGGTGTTACAGGGGGCTACATCATATAAAATGGTGCCTGTTCGTACGCCTTGGTTGTCAGTCCAGAATAGCGTAGGCTCTCCCTTGCAAGAAAATCCTAACGAGAAGAGAGATGCGCTATTACTTTGATAGCGATTGAGTAATTCAATAAAATTTCGCTTGTTCAATGCATATTGCCTTCATCTGTTGCTCCAGAGATTATCCAGCCTTTACGATTACCTTGCACGGCAAGCTGTATTTCTTTTTCTGTCATAGCGGTATATAATCGTAAAAATTTTTCTAGCATCGCTTCCGCAGGGTAAAAATAATCTTTTGACTGCTTGGTCTTTCTGATGAAGGCATTCTGCTTCATATCAAAATACATGGCATCCAGTTCATTACCGGGGAAACCGTGTTCATCAACAACATCTCGATAAATCCAAACAATTTGTGATATATGAGTATTGCAGCTTTTATCACTTTTATGCACAAAAAGCATCTCTTGGTTAGCAGTGGTATAGTTACCAACCGTCATATCCAGTAATGCTATTGAGTTTGGTTTAACGTGCATAATCATGTTAGCGACACCATTCACCAACCGTTCGTGAAACCGGCGGGTAAATTCTCTCACATCACCTTTTTTGACATGATGAATAATATGCACCCAGCGCGTTTCTTTCTCGATAGCCACTACGCAATAAAATCGTTTTACTTTTATAGCATGGAGATGAAAAACAAAATCTACCGTATCTTTCTGTTTACTTTCTCGGTCATAGAGAACAATATTTTCACCTCTTCGTTGCTGTATAATGTCCCCTTGCTGTTTCGCAATAGAATCAGGAAACAGGTGTTCCATAGCGGCTTTTGTAAGGTTAAACAGCATCATTGTTTTCATTTCCGGTTAAAGGTTGCACCTATATTTCAGGCAGAATATTCTCATATTTCGACATCTTGTAATACTTTATCGTTCATGGCCTTGTTCTCCGGTTTTGGCGGCCATTGAAGAGAGCGCTTACTCAACAAAGTATAATACCAAAAGGGCTATGGCTAAATGTTGAAATGGCGTTGGGAGTCGGAGATACGCTGGTACAAAACCGAATTGATGAATGATCTGTTTGGTGACTGGCTGATCGTTCGCCGCTGGGGTGGTTTGTACAATGGTCGCTTTGGCACAAAAACGGATGTCGTGCCGGATTTGCTTTCCGGTGTTGCCCTGCTGTTTGCCATCGATAGGGAACTGCAGACCAGAAATCCGCCCTATAAGCGCTTGTAAGCCCTTCTGTGCTCTTGCGTGTTCAACCTCAATAAAATCGCTCCTGAGTCGTTACAGCGCGTTTGAGAACCAAAGAAAAGCCTCCCCTTAACTCCCACCGCTCGCCGCAGTCTTTGGCTGAGGCGTACCGCAGGCGCGTAGCGACGAGGAAGGGGTTCTACGCCGGAAACCCAGATTTTTCCGGCGTAGAACCCCTGTATACGTGATTTCCGGTCAAACTGGCCGACATCCCATAGTTAAATTTTTGTTAAAAATCTCGGGGCGTTAACAAATTTAACATTTTTCCATTTCTCCCGCCTTTTCCTACGAACCGTCGATAATATCACTTTATATTTTTCTATAATTATATGATTTCGGTCACGGTGTGGATTGCCGCCAAACCCTACAATTGTATTGTGCAATACAATTCATATGGAGATAGTGTTATGTCTGATATCAAACCCGCAATTAGGCATACAGTGAGCTTCAACAGGCTTCTGCTGATTACGTTACAGCGCGGTCGTAACACCTTTGGTTATTTCGCGCCTGAACGTTTCACAGCGGAATCCAGCGTATCGGAGCTGGCGATGAATCCCGATTACTTCGGTGGCCGTTCGCTGGCCGATACCCTGTCAACACTGGTAAATGAAATGGTGCATGTGTGGCAGCATTACGCCCCCGTTAAAAAATGCCGGGGCGGCTATCATGATCGTGTATGGTGCGCGAAGATGGAGGAAGTCGGGCTTATGCCATCAAATACCGGCTTACCTGGCGGGAAAAAGAACGGGCAGCAGATGACGCACTACATTATCCGTGGTGGCCGCTTTCAGAAAGCCGTGTATGACCTGCTTAAAAATGGCTTCTCTATCTCCTGGTATGACCGCTGGTCTGACGGAGCAATTGTTACCTCAAAGATTAACAGCGATATCCTCGATGACTGGCTGGCCGTCACCGATGAAAACGATACTGACCTTATCAATCGGCTATCATTGACCGTCAGCAAATCCCGCCCGGAACTCATTCCAGACGATGACGATCTCAGCGTCATGATCAAACCGCCAGTAAACGGTACTGGCACCCACATGAAATTTACCTGCCCGGAATGTGGGATGAACGCATGGGCGAAACCCTCCGCTGTATTGCTTTGCGGTGAGTGTCGATGTGCGCTTACGGCGGCAGAATAAAAAAATGCATAAACATATAATTATATGTTTACTCTTTTGTGTGGCTGCGCTACACTCAAACCAAATCTATATTTTTCTATAAAAATATTTTAATAGGGGGTTTTATGACCGCTGTTATCGCTCTGGCTAACGGGAAAGGTGGGGTGAAAAAGTCCTCGATGTCACGGGCTATCGCCACCGAGTATACAAAGGCAGGATGGGGGGTTCTTGGGCTTGATATGGATATTGATCAGGGGTCTTTCCTGGACTGGGGGCAACGTCGGTTGCGGAATGGTTTTGAACCCCCTGTGACAATTCAGGGATGCGGGACGGTTTCACAGGCGAAGAAACAGATTGAATCCGGGCAATGGGATTTGATTGTCATCGACAGTGTGGCGTATGCCACTAAATCGTTACTCAGCCTGATTGATGTTGTCGATTTGCTGGTACTGCCGACAGGGTTTAGCGTGGACGATCTACGAACGACTGTTACGACCGTAAACGCGCTGCGTAACAAAGGACATTCGACAGATAAAATGGCGGTGGTGTTTGCGGGGGTAAGTGAAAGTGAGAGTGAATATCGCGCGGCGCTGGAATACCTGCAACCCTGCGGCGTTCCATTCATTCCGGGCGCTATTCCTTTTCTGACATCGTTCAGCCAGGCGCAGGATAAAGGGCTTGCTCTTACGGAGTCGCCTTTTCCTGGCCCACGGCAGAAAGCTGATGATGTTGTGCAGGGTGTGATCGACCGACTGACAACGCTTACGCAGTAGTATATAATAATATAATTATATTTATCTATGAGGTGATATTATGGCGAACGTCTCAGCAAAACCGCGCAATACCAAAGGTGAGCCGCCAAGCCAGGCGGACACGGAACACGGCTTTAATCCTACCCGGAAAAGTGCTGATGGCCGTAAGGCACAGCTTAACTTATACATTGATATGGAGCTGAAGCGTGAGTTCCGCTCCATTGCTGCGGCCAACGATATGAAACATGGGGAGCTGTTCGAGGCGTACCAGGAATTCTGGAAAAAACATCATTAAGTCACCCGGTATCCCGGCCACTGGCCGGGTGATACAATCACTGAACGTAGCTCTGCCTCTTATCCAGGATTATTTTTTCCAGATCGACGTACAATCCGCCTCTGACCAGGATAACCGACCAGGGCAATAGCTATCAATGCAACGATGGCTTGAGCGCATCCCTCAGTAAACGATTCTGGCAGGTTTTGGCCGTAATACTGCATCATGAGGCCGAATCCGAAATACGTGATAAAAGTGAGTACAAAACCAATCGTTCCTATTCTGGCGATCCATTCCGCCATTTTGAATGACCAGTATTTTAACGGCATCTCCCGTTTTATGTCACGAATAACCATTGTGTCTATCGTAAGCGTCATATCCAGACCGTATTGACGCTTATGCAGATTCGAAATCGACTTTCCATGGCAGCAGATCGCGGACCCGGTTTACCGGCCAGTCCTGGATATGGTCAATGACGTAACGCAGCCACGCCTCCGGCTCCACTCCGTTAAGCCGGCAGGTGCCGATCAGCTAGTACAGAACAGCTGCTCTCTCCCCGCCCGCATCTGAACCGGCGAACAGCAAGTTCTTCCGGCCCAGGGCAACACCACGCAGCGCGTTCTCCGCGATGTTATTGTCTATTTCCGCCCAGCCGTTGCTGCAATAGAGGCTCATCGCGTCCCTTTGTTTCAGCAGGTACGCGAACGCCTTCGCTGTGTCCGAGTGACGCGACAGCACCTTCATCTGCGCCTGTATCCAGTCGTACAGCGACTGCATCAGCGGGAGGGTTTTCTCTTTCCGGACCGCCAGCCGTTCGTCTGCCGGACTGCCGCGTATCTCCGCCTCAATGGCGTACAGTTCCCCGATACGTTTCAGCGCTTCGGTGGTGATGCCGGTCGGGGTACGGACGTGAACGTCGTGGATTTTTCGCCGCGCGTGCGCCATGCAGGCCGCTTCCGTGATGCGCCCGTCTTCGTACAGCGCATTATAGCCACCGTAGGCATCCGCCTGCAGGATGCCGCTGTACCCGGCAATGTGTTGCTGCGGATGAACACCCTTCCGGTCCGCCGAGTACGCGAACCAGACCGCCGGCGGAAGCTGTGAACCCGCGTTGCGGTCATCCCGCACGTACACCCACAGCCGGGCCGTGCGCGTTTTGCCGCTGCCCGGCTCCTGCACCGGCACAGGGATATCGTCGGTGTGCACCTTGCCCGGCATCAGGACGTACTGCCGCAGCAGGTCATACAGCGGCTCCAGCAGTTCGCTCACCGCACCGGACCAGCGCCCCTGCGTGGCCCGGCTCAGCTCCACGCCCTGGCGGCGGTATATCTCAGACTGACGATAGTGTGGCGTGTGCTCTGCGAACTTCGCCGTAACGATGCGCGCCAGCAGGCCGGGGCCGGCGTAGCTGCGCTCGATGGGCTTTGACGGCATCGGCGACTGAACGATGTGGTCACAGCTGCAGCAGGCCAGTTTTGGCCGCTGCGTTTCGATAACCTTAAAGGCGCTGCTGATAAGCTCCAGCTGCTCCGACACGTCGCAGCCCAGCAGGCTGAGGTTGCCGCCACACGCCGGGCAGGCGGTTTCGGCCGGCGGCAGCGTACGGGTTTCGCGCGGGAGTGAGGCAGGAAGCGGTTTACGGGCGGAAGACTGGCGCAGCGGCTGAGGCAACTCCGGGGCATGCTGCTCACCCAGCACTTCCGCCATCTCCTCCTGCAGGGCGCTGATGCGCTCTTCAGCTTCCCGCACCTGGCGCTGCGTTTTCTCCCGCAGTTTTTCGGAGCTTTTGCCGAACTGCATGCGCTGCAGCCTGGCAACCAGCGCCTTCAGACGGTTAAGTTCGCTGGCGTACGCCGCCACCCGCTGTGAGAGGAGACGGTTATACTCCGCCATCTGGCGGATTGTGTGCTGCTGCGTGTCCAGCAGCGCCCGGAGCCGGGCATTTTCATCGGAGAGTGAGCGCACCATGCGCTTACTTTACTTCAGCTCAGATGCGCAGGCCAGGGCGTTCCGTCCGCTGCGGATGCTTCCAGTTGATGCCTTCCCGCAGCATCGCCAGCTGCGCCGGCGTCAGATGGACTTTACCATCACGGGTCACCGGCCAGACGAACCGCCCGCGCTCCAGGCGTTTGATGAACAGGCACAGACCGTCCCGGTCCGCCCACAGCACCTTGATCATATCGCCGCGCCGGCCCCGGAAGATAAAAAGGTGGCCGCCGAACGTGTTAGCACGAAGCGTGTTCTGCACCTTCGAGGACAACCCTTTGAAGCCGTTACGCATGTCGGTCACGCCGGCGACCAGCCAGATACGTGCGCCCGCAGGAAGAGAGATCATCGCTGACCGCCCTTCATTTCGCGGATGAGCATCTGCAACAGCTCCGGCGTCAGTGTCCCCCGGATACGCAGTGTGCCAGCGGGCAGAACCAGTTCGCAGCAGGGAGGCTCTTCAGTTGAGGGAACCGGCAGTCCCCCGGGTCTGTCGCTCGTGGTGAGCGTGACGGGGAGCAGCGCCGGCATGCCGGCCGATGCGCCCAGCAGCCCCTGCTGATAAAGGCGACGCCAGTTGAACAGCAGGTTGTCATTGATGTCATTTTCGCGGGCAAGCTGTGCCACGCTGACGCCGGGCTGCATCGACTGTTCCACCAGGGAGATTTTGAAGTCCTGCGGGAAGTTGGGCCGGCGCGGCCGCTTACGGGCAACAGTGATTTCTGCAGGCGCCGGCGTGACGGAGAGAGTGGAGGATTGTCGGGACGACGGTCGGTAAAGTCGTTTATTCAGATTTCTGGCGTTGATTGTGTTCGGCAGAGGCCAGGAAAGACCAGCCTGCCGGAAGCGAACGAAGAGTTCGCAGACGGTGGTTTTGGGGATACCTAAGCGTCGTCCCGCCTCAATGCGGAACAGCTTTTCATCAAAATGGAGACGAAGCGCCTCAAGGAGCTATGTCCGGTGTTTCACGCGATAGTGTCCATTAAAAATGATGGACACTATTTTCCCGGAACCGGAGTCTGCGGGACAGACGGCCTAATTGAGACGCTTACGTGTCTATCTTATGGGTCAGTGACTGAAATTTAGCGAATATCATAAGTCCCTCGTCCGTCTAAAAATTAACCTTACCATATCAGAATTATATAAAAATATAATCCTATTTATTCTGTTTGCGCCACTTCCACGGCTCCACTGGATCAGATGACGACCACTGCCCGATTCTATGCCGTCTGGCTTCTTCTTCAAGGCGTAGCATTGTTTCGTCACTGGCACGGCCATGATATCGATAAGCCCAAGCCATACCCGCTTTAACCCATATCGTTATACACATCTTTTGGCCATTTTTTGAACAGGATGCTCAGAACCCCGTGAATTAAGGCATTCAAGCCATCCCATTGGCTTTTTGAGGTTCAAAATGCCACTCTGAGATAAACCCGTAACTCATTGATTAAACAGTGCGTTAGAAAGATGTGTATAACGATATGGCTTTAACCTGCTCTGCGTTGATATTGATACCGTCAATCATCAATGTTCCCAGCCAGCGGCCATAACGATCTGTATTGTTGGCTATGACCTCCGTCTGTTTCTGGACGGCTAGCTTTAACCGGTTTTGCTTCGAGCGCTGGCCGAACGGTTGCCCCGATTCCGGGGCATCGATACCGTTAAGGCGAACTTTCATCATTTTGCCATCGGTGAGTACCTGGACAGTATCGCCATCGACGACCCGAACAACACGGCCAGAAAAGTCAGCCAGGCAAAGGGCGGGGAAAAGCAGGGGCAGAAACACAAGTAAACGAGATCGGCATTTCATTTGTCACATCTTATAAAAATAGATTTATATAAATAATCACTGGCAGCCGCCAGCGGCTGCCTGCTCCAGTTCATCAATGGTGCGGAAAAGAAACATTTCGCGGTTCTTCGCGTCGAACGGCACCGGAACGTTGTTCCTCATTACCGTTTTGATGGAGTCAAACAGTCGGATTAACGATGTTTTGGTTTTGTCATCCTGCATGACATACATCGCGTAGTGCCAGCGTCCGGCATCGCTGGCCGTGATGTAGCCCCCTGTAACACCAGACAGTAGCTGTATCTCCAGATAAGAGATAGGCTTAGATATATGTCTAACAATCATGCTAATTTTGAAATGACCGGGATCCTGTTAGGGCAAGAAGTCCGTAAGCGTAAAACTCCGCAAGAGAAAATCGCCATCATTCAGCAGACAATGGAGCCGGGGATGAACGTCTCCCATTTAGCCCGCCTGCATGGCATCCAGCCCAGCCTTTTGTTTAAGTGGAAGAAGCAATACCAGGAAGGAAGCCTCACCGCCGTTGCGGCCGGAGAAGAAGTGGTTCCAGCTTCGGCGCTGGCTACTGCCCTCAAGCAGGTCCGGGAGCTACAGCGCCTTCTGGGTAAGAAGACGATGGAAGTTGAGATCCTCAAAGAAGCAGTGGAGTACCGCCAGTCGCGAAAATGGATAGCGCACGCGCCCTTGTTGCCAAAGGACGGGGAATAGCTCTGGTCAGCCGCGCCATGAGCGTGTCGCGTGCGCAGCTGTCACTGCGGGTTAACCGTTCTGCCGACTGGCTGGACAGGCGCAGCAACCGGCGTAATGACGAAGCTGATGCTGAGATATTATCGGACATCCTCCGTATCATCAGCGACATGCCCAGTTACGGTTACCGCCGAGTGTGGGGTATCCTGCGTAAGCAACGTCGTGCAGAGGGACTTCCACCGGTGAACGCCAAACGGCTTTACAGGATAATGAGCGAGCATAACCTGCTGTTGTTGCATGATAAAACTGAACGTCCGAAGCGGGAGCATAAAGGCAAAATCGCGGTAGCAGAGAGCGATATGCGCTGGTGCTCAGATGGCTTCGAGTTCGGTTGTGACAACGGCGAGAAGCTGCGGGTGACGTTCGCACTGGACTGCTGCGACCGGGAGGCCATAGACTGGGCAGCGAGCACCAGGGGTTATGACAGTTCAACCCTGCAGGATGTGATGCTGAGGTCGGTGGAAAAACGCTTCGGTAGCGCGCTGCCGGATAAACCAGTGCAATGGCTGACGGATAATGGTTCAGCGTACACAGCGCATGAAACGCGGAAGTTCGCCAGAGAACTGAATCTGGAGCCCTGCACAACAGCAGTGAGCAGTCCACAGAGTAACGGCATGGCAGAACGATTCGTGAAGACGATGAAGGAAGATTACATCGCCTTCATGCCAAAACCCGATGTGCGAACAGCGCTGAAGAATCTTGCAGCGGCGTTCAATCATTACAATGAAAACCATCCGCACAGTGCGCTGGGATACAACTCCCCAAGATAATATCGGCGCCAGCGGGCATCGTTAACTTAAGATACAAAAGCTGTCCGGAGATGGTGGGTCAAGATCAGGCCGCAAGATGGCTGTTAATGATGTTGATATAGCGTGCGCGGGTTTTCATTGAGCGCTCTGTTTCGACGGCGACGATTGCGCCGCTATCTAACGTGATAATCCCGTCAGGACGATGGCGAACGCCAGGATAACGCGCTATAAACTCCCCCCGATCACCATTAAGCCAGCCTTGACCGCCTTTCTCTTCCAGTGCAATTCTGACCCGATGATTCAAGAGCCGGTGTTCCAGCGTCCAGTACATGTTTTATCAGAAACCCCAACGCAACCGCTTTATTCAGTAGTGCATACGTTGGGCGGTGACTTTTACCCTTGAACCCAACAACTTTTTTCAGCGTTTTAAAATCGGAGTATGTTTCTTCTTTAAGGGGTAATGACTCCAATTAGTAGAACATGTGTTTTTCGATGAAGGCTCCGATGACTTTTTCGTGGATCTCGACGGAGCGCGAGAAGCAAATCGTTTTACGCGCCAGTCGTTTAATGCGGGTACGGAGCGTCAGGTTATTGCGCTCTATGCGTTGCGTGAAGATCTTGCCAGTCAGATGTTTCTGCTTCGGAACCTCTCTTGCATAGCTGCCCCAGTTGTCACTGGTAATCATGCCGATGTTGAACGGTGTCAACAGAGCCAGCAATTCACGGCAGGTCTCATCGGTTTGGGGGCCAAAAGTGTAGGCCAGAACACCGCCCGTTTTGGTATTGTAAGCGTACCAGAGCCAGTGCTGTAGCGCCTTACTGCCAACGAAGCTCCATTGCTCATCAAGTTCACAGATAAGGGCGGCGTCGGCGTGAGCAACGGGAGAAGACGTTATCCTGCGGGGCGAGAGCTTTTTAAAGCCCGGATGACCGTATTGATGCCGATTTTCAACGTTCTGGCGGTATCGCGAACACCGGCACCGTTGAAGGCCATATCAACGATCTGCTCTTTGACTCCCGGCTTTCGCGCTTCATAGCGGTAGGTAAGCTGGAATACAAGGCGACAGCACTGACACCGGAAGCGTTCGCGCTTAGTTGGACTAAGGCCATGTCGATAAACTTTATCTGAATGGCAGCGAGGGCAATGAACAAAAACAGTAACCACGTGGAAACCTCAAATAGCGGCAGAATATCACAAAAGCCAACTATTTGAAGGCATTACCCTATCAAGTTATGAGATAGGTCGAACCGAGTCGCCCTTTAGCTTGGTGTAGAAGATTGCAGATGTTTTGGGATATTCAGAGTATTATTTTTATACAGTGAATGATGTCACTGCAAAAATATTGCTGGAAATGCACAAGAATGGAAAACAGCCAACAAACGGAAGCATTGCTGACGAGGCGCGAAAAATGGCTGAACAGCTTGATGACGCAAGAAAACTGGTCGCCCAGCTTACTGAATGCCTGAAACATCGCCCGTAACTCTGCCGCGCTTCGCTTGTCCAACCCCTTATTTCTACACAAAAAATTTGCGTAAAAATCAGGGGTTACGTGTTTTTAATGGCGGAATGATGTGAGCTAATGGAGATCTATATTAACAGTCTCAATGTTTTGTAATTCAAACAAGTTAATGAATTATATACAAAAAATTAGATGGTGTTTTTGCAGATCTTTGATGTGATAATTGATCCTAATGTAACATCGTGGTAATTTACCGACGTTTACAGTATTCATGCGGGTGGGACGTTCCCGGTAATAGCGTCCAGGGAAGGGGGAAAGCGAAAGCTCAACCCCTGAATGCAGAAACCCCCTGAAAATCCCTCTCGGACTTGGCGGAACGGAGGATAATCAGGGGGTCAAAAGCAGGCGCTGGCCTGTGAAGGATTATAGCAAATGCATAACCTAACACAACCCCCTTACACCGCCATAAGTGCGGGCGGGTGTGACTGATAAGAGTCTCTCTCTCAAATCACCTGCTTCACCTACGGGCATCGCAAAGCAAAGCCCCTGTTATAACGTTGCCTCGCGCAAGCGTCGCCTGTTCCTCAATCGGTGGATTAAGTCGCTGGCGACCGAAGCCGGGCGCATCAAAATCAAAAATGAACTCCGGCGCCGTATCCGCCATAACAGATATTGGGTCAATGAAGCGAACAAGTTCGGGCTTGAGGCTCTTTGCGAACTGATGTTGGCCATCCTTGACGATCTGGATTTAAGGGATTGGCAAACCATACATAACCTTGAAACGCTGGCCGAACGCGCCGGGCTGGCGACGCGCAGTGATGCGGGTCACAAGTCGATTTCCCGCGCCAGCCGTGGATGTGATCGCCTCTCCTGGCTTAATGCCATTATCTCGGAAAAAGCCCCCTTCAATCCTTATGACGCTCGTTGCGCCTGCAAGCACATCGAGGTTACAGAGGATTTCTTTGCCATTCTCGGCATCCCTCTAAAACAGGTTTACCGGGAACGCGCCAGGCTGCTTAAGGCCGACCCGAATGAAATCATATCCTCCGGGGATGTCCGGTTAATCGCTATCAAGGTTGAGAACTGGACGCGTAAAGCCGGAGCCGGGTTAGCCAGGATGAAAACAAGGCGTGAAGCTGCTCGCCAGCGTAAACAGGAATACTACTCCCCAACCTTTGCCTGATCCCCGCCTACTACCGCCTTAGCTGGCGGGGATTCTGCACGTCCGAAATAAACCGCAGTACAAAAAACAGCTTTAACGTACAATAATTTTCGAAATCCAAACCATCCCCCCTATCTGAATGACGGATTTTTCGTCGGTTCCGGCGTAGACCCCCCACAACTGCTGTATAGCTTGTGGGTAAGTGATAATGAAGTGCAAACGATATGCCGCAATTACTCTTTTGGTTTATCTTTTAATTACTTACGCATTAAAAGATAAACCAATATATATATACCTTACTGTTATCCCCTTTAAAAAGTGGATAACAGAACAGCATCGGCGCAAGCGCCTCAAAAGTAGCACCCCACGCTAAAGCGCGGGGCATTCAGATCAGAATCCCTCGAGGGATTGGACAAATCCGGCCACGCCGGATGCGTCAGCAAATATCGCTAAACGTTTTGCTTACACGCTCGTAAGCGGCTCTCACGACCCGCTTACGCGGAGATACGTCCCAACTACGGCTTCGCCTTGTTCTTACCACTCCCGACCGCACACAGAAGCCTCTGAGCCGTTTTTAGCCATATCGTTATACACATCTTTTGGCCATTTTTTGAACAGGATGCTCAGAACCCCGTGAATTAAGGCATTCAAGCCATCCCATTGGCTTTTTGAGGTTCAAAATGCCACTCTGAGATAAACCCGTAACTCATTGATTAAACAGTGCGTTAGAAAGATGTGTATAACGATATGGTTTTTAGCGGGTTATAGCTTTGCAGGGTGAAAAGATGGATAGGCGATCCCTTTCGATCTCTCATTGGTATCGGCGGCTAACCCTCAGTGCTATCTGTAATTTCATCCTGCCGCCTTACATGCGCTGTCGCGCATAAACCCCCGTTCCTCAGTGGAACGAAAACTCACGCTAACAGGATAGTGACCGGGTAGCTGCGATAACCGCCAACAAAATTAGCTTACAGGTTAATTTCACCTTGATTAAAATTAGCCCATAGGTTAATAGAAATGGGAGGTCACCTGTTTAGCGTTGTTTATCACCCGGAAGCCAGGCAAGAAGCCACAGTATTACCCGTAAAAATCAGGGTGAAGTTTGACCGTCTCATCGGCAAACTGGAGTATGACGCCCAATTATTGCGGGAACCGGACACAAAACCCCTGGGCGATGGACTTTTTGAGATCCGCACGATGGGAACGGACATAGCAAGGGGCATTTGGATATACCACAAAGGCAATACCATCATCATGCTCCGGGTTTTCATCAAGAAGTCACAGAAAACGCCAGCGAAAGAAATCGATCTCGCCAAAAAGCGGTTAGCGGAGGTACTTAATGAAACTGGTAAGCCATAAAAAACTGCATAACGAGTGGATGCAGGACGATGAATATCGCGCTGCATGGCAGGAAGAAGAACGCAAGGATAAGCTCAGAGAGCTACTTGCGGAATGGCGTAAGCATGACAACCTGACAAAAGCGCAGGTTGCTGAACGCATGGGGGTTACACCTCCGGTTATTTCCCGCCTGGAAAACAACATCACTAAAGCAAGCATCGACACACTGACCCGCTACGCTCACGCCTGCGGCATCAAGAAACCTGTCATTGCCCTGTACTAAACAACCAGCCCTCCGGGGGTGACCGTCTCATTAGGCCAAACACACGTTTCATCATCAGGACTGTGGTGATGGCCATATCTGAGTAGTGGAGCGGTCGTCCACGCCGTTCAGTAGTCGTTTTTTCCGTCCATGCAGCAATGGCTGATTCATCTAGCCATACGGTTAGAGAACCGCGCTGCTTGAGGGCCTTGTTATAGGAGGGACAGTTAGTGATTTTAAAATTTTGTTTTGCCATGGAGACCTGATGTTGAAACAACTATGGTGATCTGATCCGATGATTAACCAAACTTTCTATTTATTCAACAAAGCCAATCAGGAACCTAAAATCATCAGTAAAATTTGTGAATTTGTAACACAAGGGAAGTTTGGGTAATCATAACATTAATATATAACAGTAAGTTACCTTATTAATGTGGTTTTTACACGATTGCCCCTCGAACCCCGCTACCAGCCACAGGCTTATAAAAAAACGGCAAAATCAATTTTATTAGTGTGGTATAAGCAACAGCGGCTGGCTCTTTTCCCTGGTGTGGATGTACTTGCTACCAGCCGCTGGCTTATAACCTATTATTATTAGATTCCCTGGTGTTACTGAACATCTTTGCCGTGAATAAGGCTAATATATTTAACTAACCACTGAGGGATCAGTGTAAAATCTCCCCTTGCCTTTTATTTTTTTATATAATATAATGATTTTTTTAATAAATACATAAAAAAGAAAATAATAACAGCATGTTAGCTCTGTTTTGAGTTTTTCGCAAAACCGTAGTCATTACCATATGCAACCCGTTTTCTTTTTTCTTCGGTACGTCCAGAGCTTGATGGATTGTTGATTTTTCCCAGATTGAACGCTTTACCCACTATCCACACGGTAAATAAACACCTTATATCCTGGCATCCGTTATTGGTTCAATGATACCAACAGGTCTATAAGCTCTTCCCGGAGCAAATAATTGATCAGGATACAATTGCAAAGCAAGTCAAAAATAAAGCCAATACTCTCTTAACGGCTACCTATGGATATTGAAAAACCATACCACTATGCTTGACAAGATATTTAATAAACTTTAATATTCCAAAAAATTATCGATAAATATTCTTAAAAATCATCAGGGACGATATCTAACGAAGAGATAATTTAATTGGTTTAAAAAGGAATATTAATATGAAGGACTTAAAGGGATCTCATGTTTATCTAAGGAAGAAAGTAGCCTTAATCCCTCCTCAATTACTATTTTTATGGGATTCATCAGCAGAACCTTGGGGATGCAAGGATATCAACTCGCGTTATATCTACGGCAACCAGGCTTATTACGATCTTCTAAACATCAATTCTGACACCTTTTCAATTATTGGGCTCCTTGACAATGAATTGCCGTCGCCTGTAGCTAATTTTTCTTCTCATTTTCAACAGCATGATCGTCAAACTATAGAAAAGAAAGATCGACTGTGTTCTATCGAAATTCATCCCTATGGGAAAGATCAAATAATGCTGCCCTATTATTTTGACAAATATCCTCTTTACGATAAAAAAAATAAAGAATGTGTAGGGACTATATTTCATGCCCGGCCAGTCGAAAATTCATCATTGCAGGGAAAGATATTATTTAACTCTGATCCAGGTTATTTTCTATTTTACTCCCCAGATCCAATTTTCTCTACAGGAGAACTTGATATTATTTTTTGCCTCTTACAGAGAATGAGTAGTAAGCTTATTGCTCGCTTTCTATCGCTAACACCCAAAACAATAGAAAATAAGATACAAGTAATATATGAAAAAGCCGGGGTTCATTCCTCTTACGAATTTATTAACTATTGTCATAAAAAGAACCTTGATCGCTATCTTCCGCAAAAAATATTGAAGCAAGAAAGTACGATTTTGGATATATTGTCTTCTGTTCGCCTATCTTAACCCATATCGTTATACACATCTTTCTAACGCACTGTTTAATCAATGAGTTACGGGTTTATCTCAGAGTGGCATTTTGAACCTCAAAAAGCCAATGGGATGGCTTGAATGCCTTAATTCACGGGGTTCTGAGCATCCTGTTCAAAAAATGGCCAAAAGATGTGTATAACGATATGATCTTAACCGGGCATAAAATACATTATTTTAATGCTCCTACTGCCTTAGCTTTTATCCTTATTGTATTGCCTGACATATATCCAAATGGCAAGGATTCAAGCTCAACAATGCTAATTGAATCAGGCATGGCCCCATTTTTTATCGCCTTTTTGGTCGCCATATTTTCCGCTTGTTCTAAATAAGCCTCTAATGTTTTCTTTTCAGTAGAAACTATCATATCAACACTACCGCTAACCTGAGCTGTTGCAACACCAATTGCATTAGCGAAACCAGAATATTGTGGTTTTATAACTTTTGACGCGCCTTTTAATTGCATTGGCAAAACCTCAGCACCACCTCCCACAAGAATAACCGGTAACGCATTGGCAGTATTATTCATTTTCTCCAGGACTTTCTCTAACATAGAGACATAGCAGCCAGCAATTTTTGCCACTTGTTCAGGACAAAGATGCGAAATTTTGTTGATATCGCCAATAGTTGCCCATCCCATAGCCACTGCTATATCGGTAACAGTCAGAATATCACCGCCAAAAACAAGCGATTTATCAGGTAGTTCATAACCAACACTCTCGGGGCCAATTTTAATCACATTGCCAGATTCTATTTTTACAATTGAACCTCCACCAAGACCAATAGAAGTAATATCTGGCATACGAAAATTAGTCCGAACACCACCAATCTCTGCTGATAAACATGATTGACGGGGGAAACCTCCCTTAACGACGCCAACATCGGTTGTCGTTCCACCAACATCTACCACTATTGCCTCTTGTAAATCTGCCAGCTTGGCTGCACCGAATATACTGTTCGTTGGGCCGGAAGCAATCGTCAAAATGGGAAAGAGCCTGGCCT
>NZ_JBSPEY010000001.1:0-102930 GCF_053848865.1 Symbiopectobacterium sp. Eva_TO
CCTACGCGATCCAGCCGTGCCTCGCTCAGAAAATCGAGCAGCATTTGGAAATCTTCTTCGGTTTCACCGGGAAAAACGACAATAAAGGTGGAGCGCAGCGTCAGCTCGGGACACATCGCGCGCCACTGTTTTATTCGCTCCAGCGTGCGTTCTACCGCGCCGGGACGTTTCATCAGCTTGAGAATTTTCGGGCTGGCATGCTGCAATGGAATATCCAGATAGGGCAGGATCTTGCCTGCGGCCATCAACGGGATCACGTCATCCACGTGTGGATAGGGGTAAACATAGTGCAACCGCACCCACACGCCCAGTGAGGCAAGCTGTTCACATAAGCTGTATTAGTCGCGACTTGATCTGACACTGGACCTTGAAAGGTTGAGAGTTACCGGTTTTGATATGGGTGTCGAATCCTTATACAAAACACGAGGTAACTCTCATGCTTCATACTAACAATCCCATCATCAAACACAAAGCCGGCCTGCTCAATCTCGCCGAAGAACTCGGTAACGTATCAAAAGCCTGTAAAATCATGGGGGTGTCACGCGACACGTTTTATCGCTATCAGGAACTGGCGGCAGAAGGCGGCATTGACGCTCTGGTTAACCAAAACCGCAGGGTTCCCAACCTGAAAAACCGTGCTGATGAAGCCACTGAACGTGCGGTTGTTGATTACGCCATTGAGTTCCCGGCTCATGGCCAGCACCGGACCAGTAATGAGCTGCGTAAAAAAGGCGTCTTCATTTCTGGCAGCGGTGTGCGCTCCATCTGGCAACGACACGATCTGGAAAACTTTCGTAAGCGCCTGAAGGCACTTGAGGAAAAAGTTGCCAGAGAAGGCATCGTACTTACTGATGCTCAAATCGCTGCACTGGAGAAGAAGGCGCACGACGACGAAGCCTGTGGTGAAATAGAGACTGCTCACCCGGGTTATCTGGGGTCGCAGGACACCTTCTACGTGGGTAATCTGAAAGGTGTTGGCCGTATCTACCAGCAGACGTTCGTGGATACGTACTCGAAAGTGGCGCACTGCAAGCTTTACACGAGTAAAGCACCGATCTCTGCCGCCGACCTGCTCAATGATCGCGTGCTGCCGTTCTACGAAGCTCAGGGGCTGCCAATGCTAAGAATACTGACGGACAGGGGGACGGAGTACTGCGGTAAAGTGGAACAACATGACTATCAGCTGTACTTGGCTATCAACGATATAGACCATACGAAAACGATGTCTCCGCAGACAAACGGTATCTGCGAGCGCTTCCATAAAACTATTTTGCAGGATTTTTATCAGGTTGCGTTCCGTAAGACGTTATACGAGGACCTAGAAAGTCTACAAAAGGATCTGGACAACTGGTTGTGGCATTACAATAATGAGCGAACTCATCAGGGTAAAATGTGCTGCGGGCGTACGCCAATGGCCACGTTACTTGATGGTAAACGAGTCTGGGCAGAAAAAAATCTGAACCAGATTTAATCTGACAGACACCTGTATAAATAACCGGTAACTGTCAGATCAGGTCTGAGCTAATACACATAAGCTGACCATGCTGGTTTTTACCGGTTGTCCGTTCCAGAAGCCAGTGCGCTGTTTCACATCGGCACCGTAGGCCGAGGTATCCTGAGAAATCACCAGCAGCTCTTTCACACCCGCTTCAACCCACCTCGTTATACACATCTCTGTTCGTGCCTGAGCGCGCGTAGCGTTTCGGCGGCCGTCATTACTTTCTGCAAGCCTTTCCAGATAGTTTTTGCGCCTGGTTCACCGTCGCCTTTTCGAGCAAGAAAGCCTCCGAGTTGCGCAACTAAGCGCAATACTTCGTTTAGCTTAGGGCGGCCCTTGGGCATACGCTTGTTCATCAGTAGGTAAGCTCCATGAGTCTCGTCGGAATCAAAGAACAACATTGCGTCTAGCTCTGGACAGGTTCGTCCCATACGCATTAAATAGGCGATGCGCCATGCCACGATCATGAACAGCGCCAATGCCCGCTCAATGCGATCCACGGTCGATAACTGTAACGCTTCGACACAGCAGCCGTTCTTCAGCATATTGAAGAACATCTCGATTTCCCATCTAGCCCGATACCAGTCGATCAGCTCCACGATATCTTCTCGTCCTTCAGGTACGCGATTGCTCAGCAACCGCCACTCGACCGGCTTCACGCCTGCTGGCGGCTCAATTTCCTTGGCTATCACACAAGTCACTGCCAACCCGCAACGCAGCGACACTCGCTTCACGCGCAGCGCCTGTTTCACCGTACGCGCCTTCTGCCCCGCGCGAGCCGCCATAACGAATTGGATTTCTCCCACCGGCACGGTCTTTCCAACCTTCTGCCAAAGCTTCTCATTACAGTCCAGACTGCGATTATGAGTCGAGCGGATCAACCAGTCAGCCGGAGTGCCAAGGTCATCAGCGAGCTGCATCAACGCCTTGATATCCGCTTCGCGATCGGCTAAGTACACCAGACGTGTGTTTGGCAACTCCGAGGCGAGTTCAGCAACTCGCTCGTATCCCTCGAGCCAGCGCGTACTCTCCTTGATCCCATCGCGTTTTCCGTCTGCATCCTTCGGCTCTCTTGCCCACATCCACGCATCCAGTACGCCCAACCCCACGCGATCCGGACTGACCGCGTAGGTCGGATGCAGGTACAGACCACGCCTGGCTTCGTAGTTCAAGGGACCCAAGCCTTGGATTTGCTGCCCGTTGAAGTCAAGCTCGGTAGTGTCTTGGATACACAGCACAACCTCGTGTTCTCGGATCCTTTCCTGCGTACGCTGCCAGTGAGGTTGCAGAATGTCTCGCCATTCGAATGCTTGGTTCTCCATGAAGCGGTAAGCACCCAGCGTCTCAGACCATCCGAGGCACGCATGCGGAATGCTGGCTTGCGGATTCTCAGCCAGCCGTATCAAAAGCCCTTTGGCACGCTTATTTAGCCTCGTGTCACCAAGATTTACCCCTTCCAGTTCTTGGTGTACCCAGCCATCTGAATCCCGTGTCATTTTTCAGCGCCGTAAATGGCGATAGTACACGTCGGTTTCACTTCATTTACAACCCCACCGGCTGCCTATTTCAGCCCGCTAACCCTTGGCATATAAGGCGTTGCGGACTTGTGTATAACGAGGTTGCTTCAACCAGGCGTTTGGCTTCATCCAGCACGCTGCCAATGGGGCGGCTATCCAAATCTCCGCGCATCGACGGAATGATGCAGAAGGTGCAGCGATGGTTGCAGCCTTCAGAAATTTTCAGATAGGCATAATGCTTGGGGGTCAGCTTGACGCCCTGCGCCGGGACCAGACTGGTAAAGGGATCGTGCGCCGGTTTGGGAACATAGTGATGCACATGCGAGATCACCTGCTCATAGCTGTGCGGCCCAGAGATTTCCAACACTTTCGGGTGCACTTCACGGATTTGGTTCTCTTTGGCACCGAGGCAACCGGTAACGATCACTTTGCCGTTTTCGTTCAGTGCTTCGCCAATGGCTTCCAGCGACTCTTGCACCGCGCTGTCGATGAAACCGCAGGTATTGACGATAACCACTTCGGCGTCATCGTAGGTTGGCACAACCTGATAGCCCTCATTGCGTAATTCGGTCATGATACGCTCGGAATCGACCAGGTTTTTCGGGCAACCGAGACTGACAAAACCGACTTTCGGCGCGGCGGCAGGTGTTTTTGTGTGGGACATTCAACGTTACTCACTTTGCATCAATAGCGCGGGATTTTAATGGCATTACGGCAAACATTATACAGCTAAGTGTGGGGGTAATGCGAGAACGTGGCGACATGTGCTATCAGGTGCGCGATTTACGTGTTCTGGACGAGCTAACGTCAAGAAAAGTAAAACGTCGCTGCTTTTTTTGCGTGCCGTGGTCGCGCTGCCTACAGTTAGTGAAATGCCTTGCCAAGGAGCCCTACCATGCTGTTTCCATTGACCCGCATCGTTACTGCCCTTGCTCGCGGTTTGTTGTTGTTTGCGCTTACTGTGGCCACGCCGTTGCTGGCGGCACAGCCTACGGTGACCGAGTTGCAAGATAAACTGGACCACCCCTGGTCACTGGCCTTCTTGCCGGGAAATAATGGCATGTTGATCACTGAACGTGCCGGGCAATTGCGGCACTGGCAGGAGGGAAAGGGGCTTTCTGCACCGATTGAAGGCGTACCGGCGGTATTTGCCAAATCTCAGAGAGGCTTGCTGGAAGTCGCTTTAGCCCCGGATTTTGCACAAAGCCGTCGTATTTACCTGAGCTTTGCCGAAGTGGGCGATGATGGCAACGCGGGTACAGCCGTGGGCTATGGGCGTTTATCTGAGGATTATCGCCATTTGGAGCAGTTCACCGTATTCTTCCGCCAACAGCCCAAACTCTCCAGCGGTAATCACTTTGGCGGTAAGTTGGCTTTCGATAAAAACGACATGCTGTTTATCTCGCTCGGTGAAAATAACCAACGACCCACCGCGCAGGCGCTGGATAAGCTGCAAGGGAAGATCGTACGACTGACGGCTGAAGGCAAAGTCCCTGTCGATAATCCCTTTGTGAACAAGGCCGGGGCGCGACCCGAAATATGGTCGTACGGCCATCGTAATCCGCAGGGGCTGGCCTTTAACCCGCTTACCGGAACCCTGTGGGAGCACGAGCATGGTCCGCGTGGTGGCGATGAAATCAACTTTCCCGCCGCCGGGAAAAACTACGGTTGGCCATTGGCGACGCACGGTATCAACTACTCTGGGCTGAAAATTCCGGAAGCGAAGGGAGCCTGTGTGCCGGGCATGGCCGATCCTGCGCACGTGTGGGAAAAGTCGCCAGGGATAAGCGGTATGGCATTTTATCAGGACGAGCGCTTCCCGCAGTGGAAAAATTCGGTGTCTATCGGCACGTTGGCCGAGCGCAACCTTATACGCCTAACGCTGGAGGGTGATCGAATCCTGTTTGAGGAGCGCTTGCTGGCGGATCGCAATGAACGAATTCGCGAAGTCAGGGTGGGACCGGATGGCTACCTGTACCTGCTCACCGATGACAGCAATGGCAAATTGCTGCGTGTCGGGCTGAAATAACCGGCGCACTTCGTTAGAGAATGGCGCCGGATAAGTCGCATCAGGTTAGCGGCAACATGACCGTGTCGCGGAAAGCGGGGCGTGCGGTCAACTGCTGATACCAGCGTTCCAGATGTGGCAATGACGGGCGCTCGATGTCCATGTTAAACCAGCCATACGCGATACATCCCAGAGGAATATCGCCAATACCGAATGGCGGCCCGGGCAGCCAGGGTTGACGGGAGAGTGCATCGTCAGCGATAGCCAGCAGGCGTTCGCACTCTGCTTTCTGTTTGGCAATCAGGGCAACATCACGCTGTTCAGGCGCAGTGCGCACTAGGCCAATAAATACGGTGCCAAACGGCACGGCCAACGATATTGCCCAGTCCATCCACTTTTCTGCATTGGCACGCTGACCGTGATCGGCCAGATACAGGCTCTGCTGACCGTATTTGGCGGCCAGATAACGAACGATGGTATTGGATTCCCACAACACCAGATCGTAGTCTTGCAGGCAGGGGATTAGCCCGTTTGGGTTCATCGCCAGATAATCCGCCTCGCGATTACGGCCAAACTGACCGCCAGCTGGAATGTGCTGATAACTCAACCCCAATTCTGCGGCGAGCCAGCGGACTTAATGAGATGGTCACCCCCACTCTGTGAGCGGTACGCTGGCAGGGTGTTTTTCTTTCAGGAGAGGCCATCATGGAAAACGTTACTCTTATTGGTATCGATCTCGGTAAACATTCTTTTCATATTCATTGCCAGGATAAGTCAGGTAAAGCGCTTCTGCGTAAGAAGTTTACGCGCACAAAGCTAATGCAGTTTTTGGCGACGTGCCCGCCCTCGGTTGTTGTTATGGAAGCTTGTGCCGGTGCACACTTTATGGCGCGGCGTATCAATGATAGCGGCCATGAAGCAAAACTTATCTCTCCGCAATTTGTGCGCCCGTTTGTCAAGGGCAATAAAAATGATTTTGTTGATGCAGAGGCGATATGTGAAGCCGCATCCCGGCCGTCAATGCGTTTTGTTCAGCCGAAAACGGAAGTTCAGCAGGCGATGCGAGCACTGCATCGGGTCAGGGAATCTCTTATCAGAGATAAAGTAAAAACCACTAACCAGATCCACGGTTTTCTGCTGGAGTTTGGGATAAGCCTGCCAATCGGCGAGGCGGTAATAAAGCGACTGTCTCTGGTGCTGGCTGAGCACGAAATCCCCGCATACCTGAGCCGTCTGCTGATGAAGTTACATGCCCACTATCTTTACCTTGTCGAGCAAATAACAGCGCTGGAATCAGAATTAAATCAGTCAATCAAAGCTGATGATACTGCACTGTAGTGGCACACTGATACTAGCCACCTGAGCGGAGGTGATATGCTCACCTCATCAACACGACAGGTGACCTCATGGGTAAACATTTTACGGCGGAATTTAAGCTCGAAGCCGCAAAGCTGGTTGTCGACCACGGCTACACATACGTTAAGGCCGCAGAGGCGGTTAATGTCAGCCATTCTGCCATTAGTCGCTGGGTCAATAAGCTTCGCCTTGAACGACAGGGAAAAACGCCAACGGGACTTCCTCTTACCCCTGAACAGCTCGAGCTGCGTGAGATGAAGAAAAAAGTCCAATACCTTGAAATGGAGAACGAAATCCTAAAAAAGGCTACGGCGCTCTTAATGTCGGACTCACTCAACGGTTCACGGTAGTCGACAGGCTGAGGGCGCGATACCTGGTCACGGCGTTGTGCCAAACTTTTGAGGTACATCGCAGCAGCTACAGGCACTGGCAGGCTTCCGCTAATGAACCCGACGGTGAGCGCGTGGTTAAGTGTAGCCGCGTCATGGAAGCCTGGAACGCCAGCGGCGGCTCTGCCGGCGCTCGAAGTATCGCGACCATCGTCACCGGCAGCTCCGGTGTCAAAATGGGGCGCTGGCTGGCTGGCAAGCTGATGAAGGAGCTGGGTATCGCCAGCTGCCAGCGACCGGCTCACAAATACAAACGCGGCGGCAATGAACACGTTGAAATACCGAACTATCTCAACCGCCAGTTCGCGGTTACCGCGCCGGATCAGGTCTGGTGCGGCGATGTGACCTACATCTGGACGGGCAAATGCTGGGCTTACCTTGCGGTGGTGCTAGATCTGTTCGCCCGCAAACCGGTGGGCTGGGCCATGTCGACGTCGCCGGACTCGGCGCTGACAGTTAAAGCGTTGCAGATGGCCTGGGAACTCCGGGGACAACCAACAGGAGTCATGTTCCACAGCGACCAGGGCAGCCACTATACCAGCCGTCAATACCGGCAAGCCCTGTGGCGCTGCCGGATAAAGCAGAGTATGAGTCGGCGGGGTAACTGCTGGGATAATGCGCCAATGGAGCGGTTCTTCCGCAGCCTGAAGACAGAATGGGTGCCGACAAAGGGTTACAACAGCTTCAGCGAAGCCCAGGACGCGATTATCCGCTACATCACGGGGTATTACAGCGCTATCCGGCCTCACTGGTATAACGGCGGCTTAACTCCAAACGAATCTGAGCGACTGTTCTACATACAGTCTAATGCGGTGGCCAATATTAGTTGACCACTACACACAGCGAATTATGACAATTCCAGGCGTCGGTCCGATTACTGCCAGCTTACTTTCATCACAGTTCGGCGATGGAAAACAATTTTCATGTAGCAGGGATTTTGCGGCTTCCACAGGGCTTGTACCGCGACAATACAGCACAGGAGGCAAACCGCTCTGCTGGGGATAAGCAAACGAGGTGATAAAAATTTACGCAAACTTCTGGTTCAATGTGCCCGCTCGTTCATGATGCGACTTGAATATCAGCAGGGCAGGCTTGCTGAATGGGTTCGGGGGCAACTTGATAACAAACATTCAAATATTGTCGCCTGTGCTCTGGCAAACAAACTGGCGCGAATAGCCTGGTCAATCACAACTAATCACAATGAATATCAGGCCTGATGTTATGTAGAACTAAATCAACAGACTGATTATTAAGTAATTAAACAGCAGTTACCTATCTGGTTTTGCGAAGACTGATTATTGATGACATGAAAGGCATATCGGCCTGCTGAAAAACCTGACGACAAAAATGGCTCACTGAAGCCGAGGGCTTTTTCAGGTTCACCAGGCGCGGAACTCATCGAGGCGCGGGCATCTCGCCCACAGAGACGCCGGATAGATTGAAGCAAGCCCACCATTAGTCAAAAATCAGTGTTGCAAAAATGGGGGTGACCATAGATTTTGACATTACTCGAATTCTCTCGGCCCCATAAAGTAAGCATGATAACCCTCTGATGGCGAATGGGAGGACGCGCGTTGACGCCCCGGCAGCAACAGCACCAACCACTATACCGGGTTTTCAACGGCGCGGGGGATAAGAAAAGGGAATTATCATCCTGAATAGCATGCTGTTTTGATCCCGGCTTGCCTGTGCTAACGTGTCGCCGACATAAAGATATGCCAATTTAATCTTTATCATCCCAAAGCGGATTTTTCATAATGCAGTACACAATATAAAACAGGGAAACCACAATGACTTTGACCCATCGTTTTCGCGCTTTGCTGGGCGCAGCGCTTCTTTCGGCACTGCCGTTTGTGGCGGGCACTTCCACGGCATTCGCCAGCACCGATCCGCAGACGTTGACCTTTGGTGTGGCACCCGGTCCTTATGGCGACATGGTAAATCTGACCATCAAACCGCAGCTTGAGAAAAAGGGCTACAAAGTGGTGGTACGTGAGTTTAGTGACTACGTGCAGCCCAATTTGGCGTTGGCAAACGGCAGCATTGATGCCAACCTGTTCCAGCATTCGCTCTATCTGGAAAAGTTTGCGGCTGACAAGGGCTTGAAACTGGAGACGTTGATCATCGTGCCGACGGCGAGCATGGGGTTCTACTCCAAAAAAATCCACTCGCTGGACGAGTTGAAAAAAGGCGATGTGATTACGTTGTCCAACGATGCGACCAATCTGGCTCGCGGACTGCGTTTTTTGCAATCGCTCGGGTTGATCACCATCAAGCCGGAACTTGATGCCACTAAAGCATCAGAAAAAGATATTGTTGATAACCCACGCGGTCTGGTATTCAAACCGCTGGAAGCAGCCCAACTGCCGCGCACGCTGGATAGCGTCACCGCATCGCTGGTTAACGGTAACTTTGCGTTTGCTGCTGGGCTGAAACTGTCCACCGCGCTCAAGCTGGAAACGTTGGACTAAAACCTGAAAAACGTGATTGCCGTGCGCGGGGACGATATTGATAAGCCGTTCGCCAAAGATATCAAAGCCGCAGTGGAATCCGAGGAGTATGCTGCTGCGATCAACGCACCGGGCAGCGTGTTCAGTGAATTCCAGAAGCCAGAATGGATGAAGGCGCGTGCCGCACAGTAAGTCAGTATAAGTCCGATAGCGTGTTATTATCCCGGCCTTTGGCCGGGATAATGTTTTTGGCCGGGATAAAACAGATAATCGGTGATGATAGAACTCAACGCGATTAGCGTGAATTTTTCGCAGGGGAAAGTGGGCGCAACGGCGGCGGTAGATAACGTCAGCTTGCGTATCCAGCAGGGCGAAATTTTTGGGATTGTGGGCACCAGCGGTGCGGGGAAAAGTACCCTGTTGCGTACAATTAACCTGTTGCAACGCCCGACAAGCGGCAGTGTCACGGTGAATGGCGTCACGATCAGTGATTTAAGCGGCAGTGAGCTGCGCCGGGCTCGTCAGGGCATTGGCATGATTTTTCAGCATTTCAATCTGATGCAGACGCGTACCGTGGCGGAAAACGTCGCGTTCAGTTTGAAAGCAGCGGGCAAATCTCCACAGGAAATTGCCCAGCGCGTGCCTGAAATGCTGAGCCTTGTCGGATTGTCCGATAAGGCGGATGTCTATCCTTCCCGTTTGAGTGGTGGGCAGAAACAGCGCGTCGGCATCGCACGCGCGATTGCCAACCATCCCGAAGTGCTGCTGTGCGATGAGCCGACCTCGGCCCTCGATCTGGAAACCTCTGCCGCCATCCTGTTGCTGCTCAAAGAGATTAATCAGCGCCTGGGGATCACCATTGTGCTGATTTCTCATGAAATGAGCGTCATCAAGACGGTGTGCGATCGCATGGCGGTAATGACGCAAGGCCGCGTAGTGGAAGAAGGTGAGGTGTCCGATGTGTTTGCTGCACCGCAACATCCGTTCACGCAACAGTTGGTCTCCCACACGCTGAATCTGGAATTGCCCGCTCGCCTGAAAGAAGAGCTGCAAGGCACGTTGCTGAAAATCCTGTTTATCGGCGATTCCGCCGAGCAGCCGGTGTTATCTGATGTGGCAGTGCGCTATGGCGTTTCGGTCAACATCTTGCACGGCAAGATTGAATATATTGGCAACCGTGCGTTCGGTATTCTGGTGGTGTTATTGACCCACCCGACGGATAGCGAGCAACTGGCTGCCGCTATCCATTATGTTCAGACCCGCACGGCGCGTGTGGAGGTGTTACATGGGTGATTTTTGGCTTGACCTGACCGTTGCGTTTGGCGAAACCTTTCAGATGGTCAGCATCGCGACGCTGTGCGCCATTGTCGGAGGCCTACCTTTGGGTCTGTTGATCTTTGTCACCGACAGAAACCTGTTTTGGCAAAACCGTGCGGTGTATTTATGCAGCACGATTTTGGTCAACATTATCCGCTCTATCCCGTTTGTCATCCTGCTGGTGTTGCTGTTGCCGCTTACCCAGATTTTGCTGGGTAACACCATCGGTCCGGTGGCGGCATCGGTGCCGATGTCGGTAGCGGCGATGGCGTTTTATGCACGTCTGGTGGACAGCGCCCTGCGCGAAGTCGACCCCGGCATTGTCGAAGCGGCCGAAGCGTTCGGCGCCAGCCCAATGCGTATTATTGCGACCGTACTGCTGCCGGAAGCCAAGGCGGGTTTGTTGCGCGGTCTGACCATCACCCTGGTCAGCTTGATTGGCTACTCCGCGATGGCGGGTATTGTGGGCGGTGGTGGCGTCGGTGATTTAGCGATCCGCTTTGGTTATTACCGCTATGAAACGCAGGTGATGGTGGTGACCGTGGTAGCGCTGGTTATTCTGGTGCAAGTGGTGCAGATGCTGGGTGACTGGTTTGCCAAGCGTGCGGATAAACGCGATCGTCGCTAACGTTCTGTTACCGGCGAGCGGTCCATGCCGCTTGCCGGTTATCCCTTCCTTCCATGAGAAAACTCTCATAACGTATTTATAAATCAGCGTATTTTCTAGACGTTTTCATTTCTTTGAGTATCTTTACAGAGTAGGTCGTTTCATTGTCGGGCGGCGGGCGGTAACGTTTACAGCTTATTGCCATTCGTTGCAAAGAATATCGAAATCTGATCAGATTAACTGCACGACTTACGACATGGAGGACGCATGAACACCACGGCCCATTTCCCCCAGGCGCGATTTTCCAAGGCCGCGTGCTCCCGCTTGATGCTATGCAGCGCAACGCTGCTGTGGCTGGCACTAACCCCACACGTATACGCCGAACAGGCACCTGCCGCGCCGCAGATCGAAGCTAAAGCCTTTATTCTCATGGATTACCACAGCGGCGTGGTTCTTGCGGAACAGCGAGCGGATGAGCGACTAGATCCCGCCAGCCTGACGAAAATGATGGCAAGCTACGTTATCGGTCAGACGATAAAAACGGAAAAAATTAAACCAGACGATCTGGTTACCGTCGGTAAAGATGCTTGGGCAACGGGTAATCCGGTGCTGCGGGGATCGTCGCTGATGTTTTTGAAACTCGGCGATAAAATTCCGGTTTTGGAACTGAATAAAGGCATCGTTATCCAATCGGGCAATGATGCCAGCATTGCGTTGGCCGACTATGTGGCGGGCAGTCAGGATGCGTTTGTCAGCCTGATGAACACCTATGTCAAATCACTCAACCTCACCAATACCCACTTCCTCACCGTGCACGGACTGGATGCTGCTGGCCAGTACAGCACGGCGAGTGATATGGCGCTGCTGGGGCAGGTGTTGATTCGCGATGTGCCGGAAGAGTATGCCCTGCATAAAGAAAAAGAATTCACCTTCAATAACATTAAGCAGCCCAACCGCAACCGTTTGTTGTGGAGCAGCAACCTGAATGTTGACGGCATCAAAACCGGGCATACCAGTGGTGCTGGACACAATCTGGTGGCATCCGCGACGGAAGGTAACATGCGGTTAATTTCTGTGGTCCTGGGCGCACCAACGGATGCCATTCGTTTTCGCGATAGCGAAAAGCTGCTGACATGGGGTTTCCGCTTCTTCGAAACAGTCACGCCAGTTCAGGCCAATACCACGTTTACCACACAGCGTGTCTGGTACGGTGCGCAGAGTGAAGCACGGTTAGGGGTTGCTGACGATGTCGCACTGACGGTGCCTAAAGGGCAAATGCGCAACCTGAAAGCCAGTTTTACTCTGACGTCGACACATCTACAGGCTCCGTTGGCGAAAAACCAGGCAGTCGGTACCGTAGATTTCCAGTTGGATGGCAAAGTTATTGCCCAACGACCGCTGGTGGTGCTGGATGACGTTCCTGAAGCCGGTCTGTTCGGGCGACTGTGGGATGCGATATGGCTAACCCTGACCAAATGGTTTGGCGGCTGGTTTTAACTGCCGGGATAGATCAGCATGATGCCGTTGTCGAGCGCGAAATCCTGATAGGTGCCCTGCGGGGCGCAGTCGGTCACCAGCGTATCGAACTGCGTCAATGCGCCGATAGCGGCAGGCTGTATCCGGCCAAACTTGCTGCTGTCGGCCACCAGAATAGTGCGCTGAGATAGCGCCATCGCCCGGTGTTTTATATCCAGCTCTGCAAAATTAAAACAGGTTGCTCCCTGCTTGAGATCGACCCCTGCCGCCGAGATGAACGCTTTGTTGGTGCAGATCGGGTCCAGTTCACTCTGTCGGGTCAGCGGCGTGAAAATCGCATTATCGGGGTGGAATTCCCCGCCGCACAAAATGACTTTGGCAGTGGGTTTGGCTTGCAGCGCCAGAAAGGTGTTCAGGGAGTAGCTGACAGCGGTAAACGGCAGATCTTCATCGATGGCATCGATAACAAAGGGCAGGGTGGTGCCGCAGTCAAAAAAAACGGTGTCGCCCGCCTCGACCAGTTGTGCCGCCAGGCGGCCCGCCACACGTTTCTCCGGCACCTGCTGGTTCTGCTGATCGGACACGAAGTAGTGACCCATGGCGCTGCTCTGCGGATCGTTAACCACGTAGCCGCCCAAGAGAATCACGCTGGCTGGCGTGGCGTTCAGGTCGCGACGCACGGTCATTTCGGATACGCCCAACAATTCTGCCGCTTGTTTCAAGTGCAGCCGATCGCCATTCTTCAATGCCTGAGTCAGTTTGTTGATCCGTGCTGCGCGCCGAGTTTCCATCGTGTGGTTATCCCTTGTGAGTTCGGCTTAAATAGTATCATCCAATAGAATCGGGTCGCAAAGAGAAGTCTGGTGGGTAAGAAAAGGCCCATCATTCTTGAACCTGAAAAGGCGGGAACGACGGGCTCCTCAATAAGGGGATTTCAAAGAAAAGCAGCGGCACTTATTCAGACGCCCTGCATGCGAAAAAGTTCGGTTTTATTTAAAGAATAGACCCTGTACATAAATTTGTGTAATTGCCTGATTTTGATATGTTCAATCCAACATCAAAAACAGGTTAATTTATGGACGAAAAACAGTTGCAGGCTCTGGCTAACGAACTGGCCAAAAATCTCAAAACCCCTGGCGATCTCAGCCAATTCGATCGCCTGCTGAAGAAAATCAGCCCAAACCGGGGGCCAACTCCCGCAACGGCTATTCCACAAACACCGTGACCACCGGCGATGGCCCGCTGGAACTGCGTACTCCGCGCGATCGTGATGGCTCCTTCGAACCACAACTGGTGAAGAAAAACCAGACCCGGATCACCGGGATGGATAACCAAATCCTGTCCCTGTACGCCAGAGGGATGACCACCCGCGAGATAGCGTCTGCGTTCAACGAGCTGTATGACGCGGATGTCTCACCGGCGCTGGTCTCGAAGGTCACCGACGCCGTGATGGAACAGGTTACTGAATGGCAAAATCGTCCACTGGATGCAGTCTATCCCATTGTTTACCTTGACTGTATCATCCTGAAGGTCCTACAGGACAGTCGCGTCATCAATAAATCCGTGTTCCTGGCACTGGGTATCAACATCGAGGGCCAGAAAGAACTGCTGGGTATGTGGCTGGCCGAAAACGAGGGCGCGAAGTTCTGGCTCAATGTGCTGACAGAACTAAAAAACCGCGGCCTGAACGATATCCTCATCGCCTGTGTCGACGGTCTGAAAGGCTTCCAGGACGCCATCAACGCGGTGTCTCCGGAAGCCCGCATCCAGCGGTGCATCGTGCACATGGTACGCAACAGCCTGAGGTTCGTCTCTTGGAAGGACTACAAAGCCGTCACACGCGACCTGAAAGCCATCTATCAGGCCGCTACGGAAGAAGCAGGCCAGCAGGCGCTGGAAGCATTCGCCAGCGCATGGGACAGCCGCTATCCACAGATAAGCCGGAGCTGGCAGACGAACTGGAGCAATCTGGCAACGTTCTTCGCTTACCCGGCAGATATCCGCAAAGTCATCTACACAACCAACGCCATCGAGTCGCTGAACAGTGTGATCCGGCATGCGATTAAAAAACGCAAGGTGTTCCCGACTGACGACGCAGTGAAAAAGGTGGTGTGGCTGGCAATTCAGTCGGCCTAACAGAAATGGACGATGCCACTGCGGGACTGGCGTATGGCAATGAGCCGTTTTATTATCGAGTTCGGTGACCGCCTGGACGGTCACTACTGAGAAAGGCATTTACACAGAATCATGTACAGGGTCTTCCGTGGCAGGTAAGGTCCCTTTCTCTCGATGAAAATGCCGGTTCTGTTTCTGTCACTTTGGGAATCGCTGAAAACACCCGGTTAGCCTGTCCGACCTGCGGTAAATCCTGTTCTGTTCACGATCACCGTCATCGTAAATGGCGGCACCTCGATACCTGCCAGTTCACCACGCTGGTTGAAGCAGAGGTTCCCCGCATTATGTGTCCGGAGCATGGCTGCCAGACGTTGCCTGTTCCGTGGGCAGGGCCTGGCAGCCGGTATACGCTGCTGTTCGAATCGTTCGTGCTCTCATGGCTGAAAATCAGCACCGTTGATGCTGTCAGGAAACAACTTAAGCTCAGCTGGAATGCGGTTGACGGCATTATGATCCGGGCCGTTAAGCGAGGTCTTGCCCGGATAAAAAAGCCATTATCCTCCCGTCATATGAATGTGGATGAGGTCGCCTTTAGAAAAGGGCATCGTTACATAACGGTGATCTCCGATCGCAATGGACTGTAGTGGCACACTGATACTGGCCACCTGATCGGAGGTGATATGCTCACCTCATCAACACGACAGGTGACCTCATGGGTAAACATTTTACGGCGGAATTTAAGCTCGAAGCCGCAAAGCTGGTTGTCGACCACGGCTACACATACGTTAAGGCCGCAGAGGCGGTTAATGTCAGCCATTCTGCCATTAGTCGCTGGGTCAATAAGCTTCGCCTTGAACGACAGGGAAAAACGCCAACGGGACTTCCTCTTACCCCTGAACAGCTCGAGCTGCGTGAGATGAAGAAAAAAGTCCAATGCCTTGAAATGGAGAACGAAATCCTAAAAAAGGCTACGGCGCTCTTAATGTCGGACTCACTCAACGGTTCACGGTAGTCGACAGGCTGAGGGCGCGATACCCGGTCACGGTGTTGTGCCAAACTTTTGAGGTACATCGCAGCAGCTACAGGCACTGGCAGGCTTCCGCTAATGAACCCGACGGTGAGCGCGTGGTTAAGTGTAGTCGCGTCATGGAAGCCTGGAACGCCAGCGGCGGCTCTGCCGGCGCTCGAAGTATCGCGACCATCGTCACCGGCAGCTCTGGTGTCAAAATGGGGCGCTGGCTGGCTGGCAAGCTGATGAAGGAGCTGGGTATCGCCAGCTGCCAGCGACCGGCTCACAAATACAAACGCGGCGGCAATGAACACGTTGAAATACCGAACTATCTCAACCGCCAGTTCGCGGTTACCGCGCCGGATCAGGTCTGGTGCGGCGATGTGACCTACATCTGGACGGGCAAATGCTGGGCTTACCTTGCGGTGGTGCTAGATCTGTTCGCCCGCAAACCGGTGGGCTGGGCCATGTCGACGTCGCCGGACTCGGCGCTGACAGTTAAAGCGTTGCAGATGGCCTGGGAACTCCGGGGACAACCAACAGGAGTCATGTTCCACAGCGACCAGGGCAGCCACTATACCAGCCGTCAATACCGGCAAGCCCTGTGGCGCTGCCGGATAAAGCAGAGTATGAGTCGGCGGGGTAACTGCTGGGATAATGCGCCAATGGAGCGGTTCTTCCGCAGCCTGAAGACAGAATGGGTGCCGACAAAGGGTTACAACAGCTTCAGCGAAGCCCAGGACGCGATTATCCGCTACATCACGGGGTATTACAGCGCTATCCGGCCTCACTGGTATAACGGCGGCTTAACTCCAAACGAATCTGAGCGACTGTTCTACATACAGTCTAATGCGGTGGCCAATATTAGTTGACCACTACAGGCAGAGATGGCTGGCGCTGGCGGCCAACAGTGACGTTCCCATGATGAAAAACGCGGCGAAAACGATAGGAAAAAGGCTGTACGGGATCCTGAATGCCATGCGACACAGAGTCTCAAACGGAAATGCGGAGGCACTGAACAGCAAGATCAGGCTGCTGAGGATAAAAGCCAGGGGATACCGAAACCGGGAGCGCTTTAAGCTGGGAGTGATGTTCCACTACGGGAAGCTGGATATGGCGTTCTGAGCCTTCCCACCATGATCGGGGAAGACCCTTAAAACGGCAGTTCAGGCCAGATAATGACAATCAGCGAACCGGCTAATGTCAGCAACACGTTGGCGATGGCATAAGTGCCCGCATAGCCGAGCGCCGGGATATTACTGCGTGCGGTATCACTGATGATATCCATGGCGGGCGCACAGGTACGCGCACCCATAATGGCGCCAAACAGCAGCGCCTGATTCATGCGTAGCACATAGGCACCAAACAGGAAACAGATCACCACTGGGATCAGGCTGATCGCCAGTCCTGCAAACAACATTTGTACGCCCACGGAGCCAAAACTGGTGCCGATGGTGCTGCCAGCGCTCAGGCCAACGCCCGCCATAAACACCATGAGACCAAACTCTTTTACCATATTCAGCGCACCCTGCGGGATATAGCCAAAGGTCGGGTGGTTAGCGCGTAGGAAGCCCAGCATGATCCCGGCAAACAGCAACCCGGCTGCACTGCCAATTGCAAAATTGAAGTTACGGAACTGGAAGGTGATAAGCCCGACCATGATGCCGATGATAAAGAAGGCGCAGAACGCGAGCAGATCGGTAACCTGACTGTGGATGGAAATAAACCCGATGCGATCGGCGATGCTTTTCACCCGCCGGGCATCGCCGCTCACCTGTAGTACATCCCCTTTGTTCAGCACCACACCATCATCAATGGGCATTTCGATCTGGTTGCGTACGATTCGGTTTAAAAAGCAGCCGTGGTCGGTCAGTTTTAGCTGGCTGAGACGTTTGCCGACGCCGTTGTTATTTTTGACCACTATCTCTTCGGTGACGATGCGCATATCGAGCAGGTCGCGATCGAACACTTCCTTGCCGTCACGGAAATTGGAATTGAGGCGAGCATGGGCATCCGGGTAGCCCACCAGCGCAATTTCATCACCCAGTTGCAAGGTGGCATCCCCATCAGGCGTGGCGAGAATGCCGTTACGGCGCAGACGCTCAATGGAGCAGCCGGTTTGCCGGTAAATGCCCAACTCGCGCAGATTTTTTCCGTCAGCCCAGGCGACCAGTTCCGGTCCGACGCGATAAGCACGGATAATGGGGAGATACACTTTACGTTGGCTGTCGGGATCGAGACCGCGTTCGCGCGCGATTTGTTGCGCGCTGGTCGGCAGATCCTGATGTTGCAGTTTTGGCAGATAGCGCGCGCCAAAAATCAGGCTGACCAGCCCGATCAGATAGGTAAGCGCATAGCCAAGGCTCAGGTGATCCAACTCGACGCTGAGCTGCGGGTCGACACTGTTAGCATTGCGCAGCGCATCTCCGGCTCCGACCAGCACGGGCGTTGACGTCATTGCACCCGCCAGCATGCCTGCTGTCAGGCCGATATCCCAACCGAAGAGCTTGCCCGACAGCAGTGCCAGCACCAGCGCTGAGCTGACTAACACTAAGGCCAGGGCGAAATAGTTTTTACCGTCACGAAAAAAAATGGAGAAAAAATTAGGGCCCGCTTCGATACCGACGCAAAAAATAAACAGCATAAAACCAAGATTCAGCGCATCGGTATTTATGGCAAAATGTTGCTGCCCTAATAATAACGACACCACTAAAACACCAATGGAATTAACCAGTTGAACGCTGCCTAGCCGTATTTTACCCAGGCACAGCCCCAATGAGAGCACCACAAATAACAGCAGTATGTAATTCCCGTTTAACAACTCAGCGACGTTTATACTCATGGCCTGTAACGTGTTGTTTACTAGTAAGTTATTGATATTAATGAAGGTAAGGGCTAAATTTATTGCCATTCACTCAGAATACTCACTTTAGGGCAATGGCGGAACAGGTCGTGAATAATCCGGCAGCGAAAGCGCGTGATTCGGCACAGGTACCATCCGTTTCCTGAAAATAAATTGCCTGAAGCGTAGCAAGAGTGCTGCCATTTTAGTTGGGTGTTTGTGTTACAGCCAGCCTTTATTTTATAAAAGTGATGCCGCCTTGCTTGTTGTTATATTAGGAATATTCCGATGTTGTTCCGATTAAATACACCTTGCTCG
Source organism: Symbiopectobacterium sp. Eva_TO (assembly GCF_053848865.1). Lineage (NCBI taxonomy): Bacteria > Pseudomonadati > Pseudomonadota > Gammaproteobacteria > Enterobacterales > Enterobacteriaceae > Symbiopectobacterium > Symbiopectobacterium sp. Eva_TO. The sequence goes on from NZ_JBSPEY010000001.1 coordinate 18,903, forward strand.
ACCTCGTCTTGCGATGTCGGCGTGGGGCAAAGAGAGGCGAATATGGGAAGCAATAAGGGGTGGGTGGGTTCAACCTGCTGTTTTTTTGTTGTTTACCGTGGTGTTTTTGAGTCAAAAAATGGATGTCTTTTCCACAACGGAAACGGGATTTCGGGGAGAGCCTGGAATGCTGTTGTTTTTGCTGCCCGGCATTGTATCCAGCGGTTTATCGGCACGCGGCCGCTTGCGTTATACCTTTCTCGGCGCACTGATGGCCATGCCGCTGTGCCTGATTATCCTGCATTTTTGGCGCGCACCGATGAACGCGTTCTGGCAGGAATTGGCCTATGTGATGAGCGCCGTGTTCTGGAGTCTGATGGGCGCGCTGGGGTTTTTGTTCGTCTACGTCTCGTGCCAGCGGTATTTCCGCTGAAGATAAAAACACCAAAGGCGCAGGGTGCGCCTTTGGTCAGTATGTTGTCGATGCGTTACCGTTTTACTGAAACAGGTTCAGGTTCGCTTTGGCATAGGCTTCGAAATCGGTGCAACCGCCGATGTGTTTTTCGTCCAAAAAGATCTGCGGAACCGTCTCAACCGGCTTACCCACGGTTTTAGACAAGTCGTCTTTGGTGATTCCTTCTGCGTGAATATCAACGTAGCGGAAACTGAAGTTGTCACGTTGTTCGGTCAGTTTTTCTGCCAGCGCTTTGGCGCGAACACAGTAAGGGCAGCCAGGGCGGCCAAAAATAACAGCAAACATGTTAACTCCTTATCAAAACAAAAGGCTGTAAACGATATTATCCTCGTCTTTCTGTGGGGCTACTATGCCCCCATCTGCGCTGAAAAAAAAGTAGTAAATCCCTGTTACATTAATATGTGATGGCTATCAAACCACATAACATACGCTGAGCAGCATTGGTCAGTTGCGACGGCTGACTTATACTGCCTGTTAAGCGCCTGGCTATCCGGTTCACTAAGCCGAACCAGCGATCTTCAGGACACACCATCATAAGGACACGAAGCGTGACGCCAACTATCGATCTGCTGCTAAACCATCGATCTATTCGTGCTTTTAGCACACTGCCCATTGCGCCAGATGCGCGCGACGCCATTATTGCTGCTGCCCAGAGCGCGTCCAGTTCGAGTTTTTTACAATGCAGCTCCATTATTCGCATTACCGATCCTACGCTGCGCCAAACGTTGACCCATTATTGTGGCGATCAGCAGCATGTAGCCGCCGCCGCCGAGTTTTGGGTGTTTTGTGCCGATTTCCATCGCCACCTGGACATTTTTCCGCAGGCGCAAACCGGGATGGCAGAGCAACTGCTGCTGGGATGTGTAGATACAGCTCTGATGGGGCAGAACGCACTGGTCGCGGCTGAATCTCTGGGGCTGGGCGGAGTATTCATCGGCGGTATTCGCAATCACATTGCCGATGTCACCTCGCTGTTGGCGTTGCCACAGCAAGTCTTGCCGCTATTTGGCCTCTGTCTGGGCTACCCTGCCGCGACGCCAGACCTCAAACCGCGCTTGCCCGCCTCGCTGGTGGTACATGAGAATGGTTATCAACCGTTAAATAAAGCGGCGTTGGCACAGTATGACCAGCAATTAGGGTATTACTACCAGCAGCGTGGCAGTAATCGTCGTCGCGACACCTGGAGTGAGCACGTGCAGCGCACTCTGCAAAAAGAGCTGAGGCCCTTTATTCTGGATTACTTGCATCAGCAAGGCTGGGCAATCCGCTAAAACGTGGGTGAGGAACTGATGACGATCGCCATTTTATCACGGGACGGCAGTCTGTACTCCTGCAAGCGTCTGCGTGAGGCCGCAGAAGCACGCAAGCACGTTGTTGATATTATTGATCCGCTCTTGTGCTATATGAACATCAACTCTGCTGCATCCACTGTGCATTATCGCGGTCGCCAGTTGGTAAAATACGATGCGGTAATTCCTCGCATCGGCTCGCAAATTACCTTTTACGGCACCGCAGTGTTGCGCCAGTTTGAAATGCTGGGAAGCTTTGCGTTGAACAACGCGCTCTCAATCACTCGTGCACGGGATAAGTTGCATTCGCTACAACTGCTGGCGCGCGAGGGCATCGATTTGCCAATCACCGGTTTTGCGCATTCACCGGACGATACCAGCGATCTGATCGATATGGTGGGCGGAGCACCGCTGGTGGTTAAACTGGTGGAGGGCACTCAGGGGATTGGTGTGGTGTTGGCGGAAACGCGTCAGGCGGCCGAAAGCGTGATTGATGCATTTCGCTGCATGAATGCGCACATTCTGGTTCAGGAGTATGTGCGCGAGGCGCAGGGTAGGCACATACGCTGTCTGGTGATTGGCAATGAAGTCGTCGCGGCCATCGAACGTCAGGCCAAAGAAGAGGATTTTCGTTCCAATTTGTACCGTGGCGGCACCGCGCGCCCGGTCATTATCACGGAGCGTGAGCGTGCCATTGCAGTGAAAGCAACGCAAACGCTGGGCTTGAGCGTGGCGGGCGTGGATATTTTGCGCGCTACGCGTGGACCGCTGGTGATGGAGGTAAACGCTTCTCCCGGTCTGGAAGGGATAGAACGCACTACCCAACTGGATATTGCCGACATGATGATGGATTTCATTGAGCAGCATGCGCGCGATTGAATGTCGCCAGCATGATAGGCAATCCCGCTTTTCTATTGGTATCGTACGCAAATTTTACGTAAGCTAGGCTGTGTCCCTTAATTACATAACCTCTGGTAAAACAGGCGGATGCAGCCCAGTTTCAACATTGCCAGATAATTCCTCGCCGTTTTGTCGTAACGTGTCGCAATGCGACGGTATTCTTTCAGACGGCCAAAGCACCGCTCAACAACGTTCCGATTGCGGTAGGCGTCACGATCGAGCTTTGAACGACCATCCACCGCCATTTTTTCAGTGGATTTTCGGGGGATGACAGTTTTTATACCTCTGTTTTTCAGCTCGTTACGTAATACATGCCCGGAGTACGCCTTGTCAGCGAGTACCGCATGACCACGGCGTTTCATACTGCCGTTCTGGCGTTGAACACCAATACCGTCCAAAAGACGTAGTGCAAACTGACTTTCATGAGCCTGACCGGGGCTCAACACGATGTTTAACGGAAGACCACTTCCGTCTGTAGCCATATGGATTTTGGTGCCAAAACCACCTCGAGAGCGACCCAGACCATTATCTCCGGTGATATCGGGATGTTTTTTTGAGCACCGGCAGCACATTTCAGCGCCCGGATATTGCTACCATCCAGCGCAGTCGCTGACCAGTCCACGAGGCCATGGGCATCAAGTGATGAAAGTAACTTATTGAAAATAATGTTAATGACTCCCGATTTTGACCATCGGTTAAAGCGGTTATAAACGGTTTTCCATGGGCCGTATCGCTCAGGTAAATCACGCCATGGGGCACCAGAGCACAGCCCCCAGAACATGCCATTGATAATCATGCGATGCTCAGCCCATGGGCGTCCGGCCTGTGGTGTTGCTGGTTCAGCAGGGAGTAAGGGCTGGATGATAGCCCATGCTTCATCGGGAAGGTCGTAGCGAGCCATAGTTAAAAATGATTTATAAACAAACAGTTAGTATAACTCATGGGATTAAGGGACACAGCCTAGTGTGTCAATAACCTCTGAAGGTATTGGCTGCGAGCCACTTTCCCATAAACGCCAGGTTTCGCTTTCAGTACCGTTAGCAATATAGGTGGCTGCTTCATCAACACTCATAAAAAAAGTTGACGTAAGGCTTGTAGCTCTAAATAATTCATCATAATGCGACTCCACAACGCAACGAATTATGCTGCTAGTAAATAACATTATTGCTTATTTACCGGCTTGATTATTGTCACACTATTTTGTGCAACATTGTTTATTTGCAGTGGTATCCAGGTTGGCGTGATCTTTGCGTTGTATCAGCGCGTGATAGCTGGACACAGCAAAGAGGGAGAACCGGTGCTTGACTGATCAATTCTGGCGAGGGGTGAACAGCCACAGGTGTTCAATATGGCATAGACGACTTTCTTAACAACTTTCGTTACGCGATGATTGAACGTGTTACTTAACCACAGCAACGATTACTGGCGGCTACCTGGTCGACATCAGGCTTTGTTGAATAAACAGATTTTATGCTACCAACCCAGTAAAACGATTGTTTCCAGCAACGTAAAATCATGCAGTTAAGCATTATGAGAAAACGGAATGCCTGAGGTGATAAGCATTTTCTACCAAAATGGGCATAGTAAAACAGCACGATTCCCTATTATTCAACAAAACCTCGACATCATTGAAATTGCTTGTGCAGTATCAACCTCCAGTCGCCAGGTTTACTGGTGGTGGTGGTGGTGGTGGTGGATATTGTACGTTTTTGTCGCTGTCCGGCATTTACGCTGAGCCTGGATAATTATGTTACTGCGGTCTGGGCGGGTGAATATTTGTCGACTAAACAGCCATTTTGCTGATAAATGCAGCGAGAGTTGTAAATAATGAGTTGCCGTGGTGAGCTTTTGAGCGTTTGGTTTTATCCCAGCGACAAAGGGCTTGCCATCAGCACGTAACCAGTCCATAATAGCGTCCATTTCTGAAATGGAAATGAAAAAATCTTATTTAATCAATAAGTTATAGGTAAAAACTTATTGATATGACCTGAAGTCTTGAGTTAGTAGGCAGAATAAAGGCGCGTTGGCAGAGTGGCCATGCAGCGGATTGCAAATCCGCCTACCTCGGTTCGACTCCGGGACGCGCCTCCAATTTTCGCCCGGGTGGTGAAATCGGTAGACACAAGGGATTTAAAATCCCTCGGCGTACGCGCTGTGCGGGTTCAAGTCCCGCCCCGGGCACCACGAATAAAAACTATAATAATCAGTATTTTGTTTCCTATTGATCGCCGCTGTTAAGGCGGTTTTTTTATGCACAGAAATGTCTTTCGTAATATCATTTCGTAATATTTTTGCTGTCTTGCTGGGCACCCACTACTGGAACAATCCGGATTTTCCTGTCATATCGTGCCGTTTGATCCACATTTTTATGCCCGGATATAGACTGCTTTTCGTACAGGCCCCCGTCTAAATCAGAGACTCCTTTCGCTTTTAGATCGTGAAATGTAAAGTCTAAATCAAGCTCAGGGAACTGCTTTTTGGCTTCTTGTTTTGTTTTCAACCATCGTGTATTGAAGCCATCCCGAGTATATCGTGTACCTGATGGTTGATGTAGTACGTATATGCTGCTCATACCTTCGTTTAAGGGTAGAGCTTTGGACATCGCTATGGCTTGTTCAAGTCTTGGGGACCATGCTTTGATTTGCGCTACTCCTGTTTTACTTTGCTGAATTAATATTCCTTCGCGGATTAACTGGCTGTTCTTTAATGAAAGGATATCAGCTTGGCGAGCGCAACAAAGATATGCTAATTCCATGGCGACTTTCACTAAAGTAGGCGCCATCTTATAGACGGCTTCATATTCAGCATGGGTTATATATCGTGTACGCGCGGATTCTTTAAACTGACGTACTCCCTTGCATGGATTTCCTTTTACCATACCTCGCTCATAGGCGAATCTAAAAACTCTCGATATAAAGGCTTTTTCTCGATTAGCTTGAGTCCGACTTTTCAGGCCTCGCTTATCCATATACCGTCTAATATGTTCCGGTTTGATATGGTCCGGGTTTAACTTTCCAAAGACAGCAACAACTTTTTGAGCATATTTTCGATAATCCTTCTGTGTTTCGGAAGCTAATTCAGTAAAGTCACCTGATGTAAAAAATCTTTCCACAAGCCCTTCGAATATGGATGAATCGCTACAATTATTATTAAATGCTTCATATGCTGACCAAACTTGGGCTGGAGTAGCATTAAAACCGCAGAGTCTAACAGTTCCCCCTGATCTAGGTCTGAACTCAAATGCAGATTTACCTCGACTAACACGCGGCGGTAGCCAGTTATCAGCAATGTTCTTCCTTTTTCGCCCCATCAGTCTAACGCTCCATAGTTCGGTTCAACATATTTAGATTCTTCAGCTACGGTTCTTTGAGTATAAGGAGAGTTAAAATGTGCCCAAGTTGTGCGGGGCCTCCCATCTCTACGAGTTATGAAGAAAATCCCCGCAGCTTGCAAAATTTCACATTGCTTCGATGGTATTTTGTACCCTGTTATTTTTTCAAGTTCATCGTCGGTAATAATGTCGTTTTCACTTTTCATGGCATTATTTCAAACCTCGCTTCTTCATGGCTTCAAGCAGGATGTCCTGCATTTCGCGTTTTGAATCGCGCCGCTGCGCCATTTGTCATGGTGGCAGGGGGGATTTGTGAATCTCAGAAACGGTACAGTGAAGGTTGCACACAGGGTATGCAGTGATGAAGGTGATTTCAGGCTGTAACAGCCTTGGTTAAAGTACTGATGCTGGTCGTATACGTTTGCCTTGCTGCCCGAGGATATCGATAAACTTTCGGTATCCGTTTCTCAGCCATTGAACCCATTTATCCAGTTGGGTTTCTTCCGGGTGATAGCTCCCCATGAGGGCAGCATGACCCGCGAATGCATAATTCATGGGGGCTCCTATTTTTAGATTGCTATTTGGGTGTCGTATTTGGCGTGGCTCATAGTCTTCCAGCTCTGGCCGTTATCTTTGGATAACATGCGCCAGTAGAGGGAGAGTCGTATTGATAAATAACCGGTTCGTTGGATGCGTCTTGCATGGATAAGTCCTTCACGGTATAAGCGCTTAAATAACTTCTCACGCTCTCTTATCCTGTTAGGTATTTTAGGTTTCATTATTTTTCCTTATGCCACCTGAAGATATTTATCGTGGGTAAATTCACCGTTCCAGTCTTTCTTCATCGGAAGTTCGCCTTTCAGATAGTGGCGATACAGCCATTTAGCGCCTTCTTTTAAAATAATGACTTCATAAAATTGCTTCTTGCCCTTTTCGGTGTTAACGGTGACCGTTTTTTCGGTGAAATATTTATAGCGCGCATAAGCCTTTACACGCCACTCATAAGGTTTGTTTTCCTCTTTCTGTCCGTCGTAGAGGAAATTACGCTCTGCCAGAAACAGATTTACCCCCATCACATTCACCCCGTTAAGTTGCTTGCAGAACTGGACGGGCGTCATGCCGACCTGAAAGAGGTTTTCCAGGCTGTCCACGGTTTGCTTAAGCGCTTCCACCTGTTCGGTATAGTTCAGCAGCATTCCGCGTAACCATGACGGGTCATTGAGTTGCGGTAGGGCAACAGCAGCCTTGGCTTGTTTCTCGCACTGGATGAAGTACTGGCGCGCCTCTTTGCCTTTCTCGTTGCGCTCAACCATCGAAAGCTCTTTCGCCATGTCGATGCTGATGGCGTATTCCATGGAAGGGCGGCCACCTTTGGGGTTTTCCCCAATTTCGGGGAAAACTAAATAGTCGATATTTTCAACAAATCCGTACTGCTTGATGCGGTCTTTAATCCAGGTGGTGAAATCCTTGCCGACCTTAAGGAACTCGTGCAGGTCACGGGCGTTCACTGTCTGGACGGTTTCGCCATTGATGCTATTAGTTTCGATGGCAATCAGTTGGTGTTCTTTAGACATGATCAATCTCCTCACAAGTGAATGTGATTAATGAAACCCCGGCACGATACCGGGGCGGGATTACTGGGTTAGTGAAGTCTTGGAGTCTGTCCGGGCTGTAGCCGCGATTTTAATTGGCTAATCAGTGGTGCAAGGCAAAAGGAAACATCTCTTAGATGCTCGCTAACGAATCCTGCTTTGGGATAGCTTAATTGAAGTAAGGCGCTTTCCAGTTCTGAAAACCAGATTTTCTTGATGGTATTAAGATGGAAGGCTACGCATTCGGCATAATGTGCGTCGATCTCTTCTTGTGTGACAGTGCTTGGTTGCTTTGTTTGGCGTTGGCCATGAAGCCGCTCTTCCATGCGGTTAAACTCCGCAATGTAAGCTTCCTTGAACGCTGCTGCCTTTTTTCCCGTAAAGCCCATGACTAGGAAGACAAAGCCGTCTTTTGTCATTTCAAACATCGGGCGTTTTTCGCCTTTTGCATCGACGTAATCAACGAGCACAAAATTGTGCTGGTTAAAAATCGCTGAACAATCAAGGTTTTTGATTTTATCTAAAACCCTTTCGTGACGCTTGCCAAAGTAATCAGCAACGTCTCTAGACGTGGTTAGAGCTTTACCATTGTTGATAAATACGCGAGGTTCTTCAATGTGCAAGTTTTCTGCTAATGCTGGAAGGGCCATGATAGCCTCCGATGGTTGTATTTGAACTACTCACCACCAAGAGACGCTAACCTCTGATTGGTGGTGAACTGAATGGAGTTAGCGTTACCGGATACAACCAACCGGCCAGCCTTTCGGCTGCCCCATCCAGTCCACCATAGAGATGTAGCTGGATTGCGACGTAAAAAAACACGCTCGCGGCGTGTCATGTTGTCGCGGTTGTATCTGTCGGAACGCTAATCCCGGCACCTGAATTTGCAGGTGCAGGTTGACTATAGCGCATGATTTCTTCTTCCGTCAATGGATATTTTGGAAACAAAAAGCCAGCTCTAGTGGCTGGCGTAGATTTCCCTGGTGTTGGGCTAAAAAGTTCAAAAATTTTTGATTTGCAGTATGATGTCTTTATTTTTAATGAGTATCCCGAATAAAAGAAAGCGATTGTACCCTACAAAATGTAGGGTGTTTTGTGCTTATTCTTTGTTTGTCAAAGTACATTGGCACAATGTAAACAAAACCAAACGTATATGAATCGTCGAAACAAGATGACTTAAAGAATAAAATTCAAGTTTATTTTTTATTTCTTGCAATGTATCTCTTACCGCTGGATAGGAAACATTACGTGCCCAGGCAATCTCTTTTTTGGTCATTCCCAGAGCAAATAACATTGCGGTTTCAAATTGTGCTGGCGTTAATTCAGGAAAAATATGATTTAACTGCGCGAATTTTTTTGAATCGAATATTCTCATTTCTTCGCCCTAGTATCTTGAGAGATGAAACGTGACATTAACGATTGTGCTTCACAAATGGGCACAAGAAAGCTAGACTTTTTCATTAGCCTTATCCCTATTTATTAGGAGTAGGTTTAGGGTTAGCTGGCTGTTGGGATATCAAGATCCCTTCAGTCAGTGACGATTTCTCACTGAGTTCACAATGAAAATGGTTGTGTTATACTTCCCAAAAAGGAGAATAACATTATGGGTCAGGTTGCATTTGATACATTACAAGCATCAGAAGAGCTTGAAACTGCTGGCATCTCTAGAGAACAGGCTAGGGCGATTTCGCTCGTCGTACGCAAGTCTCATGAGGTGGCAGATGTGGCCACCAAACGTGACCTCGAAGACGTGCGGAAAGAGGTGATTGCCCGCTTCGAGAAAACTGAAGCGCAGATAGCCGATGTCCGTAAGGATATGCAATTAGTCCGCAAGGATTTACAGCTTGAAATGGCTGGTATTCGCGCTGAGCAGAAGTTAATGCGCTGGATGCTGAGCGCTGGAATTTTGGGTATTCTCTCTCTGGTTGTGAAAGCTTTTCTCGTTACAGCCCTTTAATTAATTTGTCTCAGGGTTGTTAGCTCAGTTGGTAGAGCAGTGGACTCTTAATCCATCGGTCGCAGGTTCGAATCCTGCACAACCCACCATGCTACCCCTTGCGTCAGGGGGAACCCGATTGCATAACCGCCTGTTGACAGGTGGTGACGCCCCTATCCCGGATTAGTCGCTTCTGACAGCACCGTAACGCCCTCTGTAATCTTTAAAGCGTTCGTCTTTAGATGGGTCAATTTCTACTTTGGCATAAACTCTATTGACTTCCGCTGCGATCCGCTTCTCTTCGGCTAATATCACGCGATTTTCCCATGCCACCCGTTTTTCTTCCCAGTTAATTAACCGTGGGTGATGCAATCCTTTTTCTCCAGCGTCTACAGCTTCCATTGCTCCCCTGACTATAGGAATAGTCTTTAGGTAGCGTTCCTTTCCCGACGCATCCAGTCGGTTGTAATATTGTCTTTCGTCAGGCGTTAATTCTTCATAGGTCATAACGTCACCTGAAATTCAGGCAGCACAACGCCGTCCCTATGGCTGTCGTGCTGCGGTGAGATTGGGGTTAAATCAGAAGGGGATAGAGTCTTCGTCGTCGAAATTCATTGGCGGCTCTTGTTGTGGGGCATTGCGTTGCCGATTGCTACCGTTATTCTGTGCATCCTGCTTCTGTCCTGATGAGCCAAAATCAATATCGTTGACGATAATCACAGGTGCCGTGCGCTTATTCCCTTGCTGGTCTTTCCATTCGTCCAGAACAAACTCTCCAGTTACCGTAACCTTTGTTCCTTTAGTCAGGTACTGAGGAAGCTTTTCAGCCTTGGGTCCAAACAAGCGGCATTGCACCCACGATGTTTTCTCATGCTCTCCATAGCCTTGCTTCACGGGTAGCGAGAATGACGCGATACACTTTCCGTTTGGCGTCCATCGCTGTTCGGCATCCTTGCCGATATTCCCTGATGCTACGATGAGGTTAATTGCCATTTATGCCGCCTGTTTTAGTTCAGTTTGACGAAGCCGGTAAACCTTCACGCATTCATCCTGATGCTGTTTACTGGCGCTTAAAGCGTTCCATGCTGGCTTATAGATGCCGTTGAGTTCTGCCATCGTCTGGCAATCGCCAGCCTGCGCTGTGAAGTCTTTCAGTATTTCATCAGGGCTTCGTGGTGCAACGTTGTGACACTCAGCATCAGGGTCGATTGCGGTTTCTTCCGTTGGAATGCAGAACGCCTGAAACGCGGCGTATTTGTAGGCTATTGACATGGCTTTGTTAGTGGCTTTGTCGCTGGTATCCATTGCCTCACCATAGGTAACCACAGTGTGAATGCTGCCGTCTTCGGTGCTGACAAAATCAAACTCAGCGCGAACAGTGATGTAAAACAATGCACCGCCGTTTTTACTGGTTCGCTCACATGAAGTGCGTTCTGTGCAGCGCGGCAGGATAAGCAATTTATTCCTTACCAGGGCCGGAGCCAGTGCGTTATACACATCATCAATCCCCCGAAATGCGTATGTCACCTGGCTTCCCTGTTTTTTTTCTTTGCTAATGCCTCGTTCAGCTAATTCAGCAGCGACTGCGCTGATGGCGGCATATACCTTTTTTGTCTCCATTTATCACCTCAGAATGGCATGTCTTTATCGAGGAAATAGCGCTCGTTAAGTCGCTCCCAGTGAGCAAACTCAAGCGCAGACCTTTTGTATTTACGGTTGCCCGCCTTGCGCCAGTAGAGCGCTTCAGTGAGATAATTCAATCTGGCTAATCGGCTTAACTCTGGCGTCTTTTGAGTGCCGCTGTAAATCATCTGAACACCTCCGGATTTCCTTTCTGATTAACCGTTGCAATAAGCTGTTCGAATAACCGTTGCAGCCAGCTTTTGTTTTTGAAGCTCTGGCCCGTGACGATATTTGAGCGGTGATGTTCGATTGACCGAATCGGGTCAAATTTAATTTCAGGACGCACGATGGGTGCGCCCGCGATAGCAAGTTCCATCGTGGCTTTCCTTGATTTTGACTGATGTATTAATGATGCCGAGGAATATCGGCGCGGGTATAAAGAGGCAGTTCAGTGTTATCTATTATTAGTGTGATGCTGATTACAGCGATAAGCGGATGATGGGAATGCTGAAAGTGTTTCAGTCAGACACTGGCGTTAATTTTTTCACCTGCTTTTTGAGCCACTTATTTTCCTCCACCAGAAATGCGATGGTTGATTTGTATATTCTTGTCTCATGGTCGTCACATGGGTGAGTATTTATGCTCATCAAATAACGTGAATCATTAATATTATTGCTGCCGTTGGTGACAGCGACCATGTCACCGAAATCAGGGTGATTGAAGGTCGTGATATGAGGTTTATTAAGTTGCATCATTCAATCCTCCGTTAGCTATCAAAATATTTTCGTTTCCATTTAATAATTTCCGGGTATTGTCCGTTAGCTGTGTTTGAAATAACGCCATATTTTCCAAGCAGCACGACCCAGCTTCAAATTCAATGAACGAGCCGCGATGTATACGTCTGTCTTGCTCTGGCGGTAATGCCATACTCCGTTTTCGGTTTGCTGTACCAGATGCGATGGTTAAGACGTCTGGTAATATCGTACTTTTCAGCGAAACGGTTAATTTGCTCTCTGAACTTGTCCAGTAAGCCGAAATTAATCCGTGGTGCACGTTTGCGCTTGAAGGCCAATTCGATTCGGGTAAGCGCCTTGCGTTTTTCTGGCTTCAGCCCCAATGCCCTATCGATACGGGATGACACCAGTTCACGGCGGATGGCTTCTGCCTTGCGTCTGGCATGACGTCGAATAGCGGCGTTGGTTTTGTTAACAGGATTAACGGATTTACGGTAAATGATAGTAGCCATGCTCCCCTCCAATAGATGGTTTTGGTGGTGTGGTGGCCAGTGCTGATCTCCGGCTTTCAGTAAACGCGGTGCGACCTGCTCAGGCATCCCTGAAGCCCTCATACAGATACGGAGACCGTAGCTGCGCATCTGCCTGCACAATTCACCACACCCCAAAAACATCTGGGTAAAGGTTCGGCACGTTGTCGGTGCCTTCCGTAGAGCGCGAGGCTCGTTTTGAAAGAGCATGTATTTGAAATTTTCCCCAACCGCCGTCATGTTCCTGCGCCTCGGGCTGGCTACTTACGCTCAGGCAATCGGCGGGTAACTCGAGGTCTTGCCTGCCGGGGTATTGCCGTTGCGGGTTGGTGGTCCACCGTCTGGCGTCCGATTGTGGGTCTTCGAGGAATATAATGTATCTGTAAGGTACATTTGTCAAGCATAAAAAAACCCGCACTTGCGGGCTTTTATCAAGAACCTTTCTTATTTAAGATAACGTCTTGCTTTTCCAGAAAAAATCACAGTACCTATTATTGAGCAACAACCATTTACTTGTATGTACTGCTCTGGCCAGTTTTTATTTAGTGCCTTCAAATATTTTTTGCCACTATCTTCAATAAGTCTCTTAAATGTAGCTTCACCCGAGTCAAGCAATAAAGCTATTACATCATCACCATGAATGGCTTCAACTTCTGGATCAACAAAAATCATATCGCCTGGCGAGTATTCTTCTATCATCGAGTCACCGACAACTCTTAAAATGTACGTCATTTCACTACAAGGAACAGGACATGGATACTGTTGCAAAAAGTTATCATCCTCTTCGGTATCTTGAATAGAACTCCACGATCCCGCTTGTACCCACGAGATGAGAGGAACCATTCGTATTGCAAGATTGGTTTCAGAGATATTATTAACAGCAACATGAGCGCTTACCTGATGTTCGCTGTCTAGCCAGCCCACACCTAAAGAGAAACATTTTTCAATATGACGAGCTAAGTCATCACCTATTTTTTTTGTCGGATTTTTCCCGATGATACGACTAACTTGAGTTGATTCACGGTCAATAAAAGTAGCGAAGGAATTATTTCCCCCAACACTATCACGAAGCTTTCTGGCGTTATCTCGCCTGATTTCATCATTAGTTTTCATATTGCCAATACTCTATCGACATGTATCAATCAGGTACAAGTATCTTGCGTGTTCATTTTTATTCTGTATAATGTATCTAGGAGGTACCAATGAAAGAATTTTGGGATAAGTTAACAATCGCAGAGCAACATAAGCTTGCTCATAAAGTTGGCAGTAGCCGTGGATACTTACGACTAATATTTAATGGTTACAAAAAAGTGGGTTTTTCTCTTGCCAGAAGTTTGGAAGAGGCAACCGATGGTGCTGTAACCAAAGCTCAATTACGTCCTGATATTTATGAAAACCCAGTGGGGGCACCACAGAAAGCTAAATATTATCAATATTTATCTGCTTCATAAGCAGTACCGCTCTTTACAACGGACACTCGTCCTACGGAAGCCACCGACAACGTGGCGAACTCAACATCCCACAGTAACAAACTCACTGTGACTGCCTCACGGCTTCGTCACGTCTGTTGATCACCAAAACACAGGTGCCGTGTTTCTACACGTGCATCCGATAACCTATTTTTTCAACAAGGAAAGTATCACACATGAACCACGCAACACAAAGCAAGAAAGCCGCTCACATCGAGTCGGCGCTACTCAACAAGTTAGCTCTGATGGGACAGAAAGCCTTTGCCGCCGCCATGAACGTACCGGAGTACCAGGTTAGTCGCTGGAAGAACGGTCTGTTTCAACAGGTGAGCCTGATGCTGGCCGTGCTGAACTACGGCATTGCCGATGATGAAATGGCTGAGCTAGCCAAACGGCTGGCGGGGTATTTGACCAAAGAAAAAGCCGGTCAGTGGGGAAGCACTTTTCCGGCTTAGAAACGCAAATAACTAATTAATTTCAGGAGGAATTATGGCACTAAATAGCCGGAATTTCAAGCAAAAAGGCATTTATCGCCCTCATCCTGAACCCCAAACATTGATGCCGGAGGATGCGGCGAAGAAATTCGCCGAACTCTTTCGCCTGCAACAACAACTTTACCTGGCTCGGTATGAGTCAGAGGAGAAACGCAAATGAGCAGAATAGCCACTGACTGGGCCTGGAGTCTGAATTTACCCTCATCACAAAAACTGTTGCTCCTGTCTCTTGCTGACCGGGCCGATGAAAAACACTGCTGTTACCCCAGCATACAAAGGCTTGTCAGTGACACCGGGTTGGAAAGAAAAACCATCGGTAAAGGCATCAATCAGATGATCGAAGAGGGTCTGATTCGCGACACCGGCGAGAGAAAAGGCCCTACAAAACGGGTTCGGGTATTACAGCTAAATATCGGCAATAAATGTACCCCAAAACGGAATGATACCGAAAATGGTAATGTTACCAAAAACGGAACGTTAAATGATCCCAAAATTGGGACTTTGAATGATCCCAAAAACGGGATTTTGAATGATCCCAAAATTGGGACACAGAATCAGTCATTAGAACCCAACATAGAACCAGAAAAGAATATCCCCTTACCCCTTACCGACACGAAAACCAAATTTGACCCGCTAACCGAAAAACCGTCGAACGTGTCGGCAGAGGTTTGGGCCGATTGGGTGAGCCACCGCAAAGAAATTCGTCACCCGTTGACCCCGACCACCTGCAAGCGCATCAGGTCGATGCTGGAAAACCATGTCAACCCCGATGCGGTGATTAACCTGTCCATCGAACGGGGTTGGCAAGGGTTATTCCCGGAAAAAATCACTGAGCCAGCTAAAACCACGCCCGCGTTCGATGTTTCCCGGTTGACCGAGGAGCAGCGGCGTGAACTGGCCTTGTATGAACTTCTGGAGGGGCGATGAAATCATGGCTGAAACGGGTTTTGATTGCCGGTTACTGCCACGGGGTTATGCCGATATCGGCAGTGACGCTGGGCTTTAAGATTTTTCGATTGGAGGCGGTATGACTATCCAGGAATTATCCGGCCTGTTGTGGCAGCGGGTTGAGCAGGTGGTGGCTCACTTGCTCCCCAACGGTCGGCGCGTCAATGGGGAGTGGGTTGTCGGTGATTTGGACGGCAACAAGGGGCAATCGCTCAAGGTCAATCTCACCGGCAAGCAGGTCTGGTGTGAGTTCAACGGCGGACAGGGTGGGGATTTGCTGGACTTGTGGGTATCGGTACGGCATACCCAACTCCATCAAGCCATGCAGGAGGCCAAAGCGTTTCTGGGTGTCAAGGACGAGGACAGCGCCTTTCTGCCTAAACCGGCAAAAATCTTCAAGAAACCTGAGCGCAAGGGCGTCAAAGGCTCCCGCGACTGTTTCGCGTATCTGGCCTCAAGGGGGATCTCCCACGAGACGGCACAAACGTTCAAAGTGACCGACGCGGTGATATTCAACCACGAGACCAAGCAGGAAGTCCCCGCCATCGCCTTCCCCTACCTGCGCGACGGTGAGCTGAAACAAATCAAGCGGTTGGGGGTTGAGCGTCATGACGGTAAAAAAATCATCATGGCGGAGTCCGATTGTGAACCCTGTCTGTTTGGCTGGCAGGCCATCAACCCCAAAGAGCGCAATGTGGTGGTGATTTGTGAAGGCGAAATTGACGCGATGAGCATCCACCAGTACGGCCTCCCGGCACTCTCGGTTCCCTTCGGTGGCGGAACGGGGGCCAAGCAGCAGTGGATTGAGCATGAGTACGAAAATCTGTCACGTTTCGCAGAGATATTCCTGTGCATGGACATGGACGCTGCCGGGCAATCCGCCGCCAAGGAAATTGCTACCCGGCTGGGGATCCATCGTTGCAGCTTTGTGAAGCTCCCTCACAAAGACGCTAACGAATGCCTGGTCAACAATATTTCAGTGGAGCAGTTTCAACGGCTCTTCATGGACGCTGAGACGTTCGACCCCACAGAACTCAAACGGGCGGGCGAATTCCGTCAGGAAGTCCATGCGGCTTTTTTTTCACCCGCTCCCGGTCTGTTCACCAGTCCATGGCCCACGCTGGAGCAGAATTTCAGATTCAGGACGCACGAACTGACCCTGGTCAACGGCGTTAACGGTCACGGCAAATCGCAGTTTGTGGGGCATCTGGCGCTTGAGGCGACGTACCAGGGGGTGTCTGCCTGCATCGCCTCCATGGAGCTACGGCCCGCCATCCTGCTGAAACGGATGATTCGACAAGCCGTATGTACGGGGGATACCTCACCGGAGGATGTAGACCGGATGATGGACTTGCTCGATGCCCGGATGTGGCTGTTCAACGTGACAGGTAAAGCCAAGGGGGAGCGGATTTTGTCCGTGTTCAAATATGCGCACAAGCGCTATGGCGTCAAGCTGTTTGTCGTGGACTCGCTGATGATGTGCGGACTCAATGAGGATGATTACAACGGCCAGAAGGCGTTTATGGAAGCGTTATGCGAGTTCAAGCTGACTTACCCGGTGCATGTGCTGTTGGTCACTCATCCCCGAAAAGGCGAAAACGAAGAAAAGCCGGTCGGCAAGATGGATGTCAAGGGAAGCGGCGCTATCACGGATTTGACCGACAACCTGCTCACCGTTTGGCGCAACAAGGCGCGTGAAGCCGTGGTAGAGAAAGCGAGGAAATTTGGTAACGAAGCGTTATCGGAGAAAGAGCAAAAGTTACTGGAGGCCCCCGGGACGCTGTTATTGCTCGACAAGCAGCGTAATGGCGAAGGCTGGATGGGAAAAATTCCCCTGGTGTTCAACCTGCTGAGTAATCAGTTTCTGGCCGACAAAAAGAGTATTCCGTTTAACTACGCACGGTGGGAGTCGCAAAGTGCGGTGATATCTGAAATGCGCCGTATGGCGGTTTAACGAAAACAGCGAGGGAAATAGGCATGACCGCATATCTAACAGAATGCATCGTGGGGCTGCTGGCAATGGCAGCCCTTTTTGTTTGGGTGTGTAAATTCAGAGGTGGGTGATGGATAAAACACGCTTCCTGCTGCGTGATGAGCGAATACGCCAAAACCTGAAAGCGTTTATTGATTCCTTGCCCACCGACCCACACCGCCCCCTCGAAATCACCATCAACGATGCTAAACGGACATTACCGCAGAACGACCTGTTCCATGCGTTATGCACCGATGTTTCGCGTCAGGTGGTGTGGGCAGATAAACTGCGCCCGCTGCTGGACTGGAAGGCGCTGTTTGTCTCGGGACATGCCATCGCTACCGGCAGGCCGGGAGAAGTGGTTACGGGGCTGGAGGGGGAGTTTTGCAGCCTCCGCGAGAGCACGGCTCAGATGGGCGTAAAGCGCATGAACAGTTTGATTGAGTACGCCCAGGCCTGGTCGGTCGGCAACGGCGTCAGGCTGCGCGAGGTGCGTTATTCAGGGGATTATTTTGGGAGAGTGGGATGAAGAACATGCCTTTCAAGTACGACGGGTTAACCCCTGAAGAAGCGGAACATCTAATCAAGCACTACGAAGACAAGGGTTATCGCGCTGTCAGGTCACTGAGCAGCGACCCGAAATATTGGGATGTCGTTGTCACCCTTCCCGAACAGCAGTACCTCAAACCAACGCCACGCTCAATGGTTAACAAAATGTGGAGGTAGATATGGCGAATCTTGGAAAAGAGGCCAGAGGTCGAGAGTGTCAGGTGAGGCTCCCGGGTATCTGTAACGGCAACGCTGAAACTGTAGTGCTGGCGCATTTTCGCATGGCGGGATTGTGTGGAACGGGAATGAAGCCTGACGACCTTTTTGGCGCATGGGCCTGTTCTGCCTGTCACGACGAAATAGACCGCCGTACGCGTATCACCGATGCTGAATATGCCCGACTGCATCATCTTGAGGGCATTATCAGGACGCAGGCCGTTTTGCTAGAGGAGGGGAAGATTAAGCGATGACCGAATATCACCTGAAACTGCCGTGGCCACCATCGTTAAACACCTACTGGCGACACGCACGACATCGGCACTACATCAGCAAGAAAGGCACAGCATACCGACAAAGCATCATCCAGATAATCCAGCAGCAACACCTTGATATCAACACTCCCGCAAGACTGAAAATTTCCATCATCGCCAACGCTCCAGACAAACGACGCCGTGACCTCGACAACCTGCAAAAGGCGGTTTTCGATTCGCTCACTCACGCTAGGTTCATGCTGGATGACGAACAGATAGACGATTTTAGAGTGAGGCGCGGGCAGCAAGAGCGTGGAGGCAGTCTGGATGTCGTCATCACTGAATTGGAGGCAGCCTGATGTTTACCAATATCAACGCAGCGATAAATCACGCCAGAGAACGGCATGATGCAGCAATTCAAAAACACATTAACGGAAAGCGCTGGCCCTCTCACTTTGTCGTTACGCAATTCCGCCACCGGCTGCATGTGCTGCGTGAAGATAAAGCAAAAGGAGAGGTTACTTACAGCACACGTCAGGACAGGTTCGGCACGGTAAATACTGAGGGGGATGCATGAAACTCCTTACCTACATTTTCTCACTCTTCACCCCAATCACCCCAACTATCCAGCCAACGCATTATCAGTGCTGGGATGCCAGTCCTCGGAGGAAGAAATGCCAATAGCTGAACTTAAGCTCACGGATGACCAGCATCGATGGATTGAAGGGTGGTTGGAATTATGGGGCGCGTGGGTTTATTCAGGGAGGCTAGAGAAGCGGCAAAGCAGCGTAATTGCGCAGTTCATGGAGAGAGTAGAGCCAAGCAGGGTGATGAGTAGGCCCATGTGCAACGATGATGACGGGATGTTGATTTCTCAGGTCGTAGATTCCGTAATGCGCATTGACACAAGGGCGCTCGGTATTCTTCTCAGCTACTACGCTCACGGATCATCTAAGCGAGCAATTGCATCGTACTATCACAAAGCCGCAAGGCCACGCAAAATCGACAGGGGGAGATTGGGTGAGGGGTGGCGTAAGCCGTCAGAGGAAGCGCTGAGGAAAGAGATTTCACAGATACTGGAGGCTACGCTGTATATTCTCTACACTCCACTGCGAAATGCGTTTAAAAGTCGTAAACGTGTAGCTAAAGTTAAGCATGTTGCTTGAAAGCACTTGACAGCTTTTACCCATTTACCCATAATTAAACCTAAGCTGCCGTTCGTGACTCTTAAGTTTCGGCGGCAGTATTTAGGTGGTGAGATAAACGAGGCGGCGCTCACCATTGAACCGCCAAGCGGGTATGTTCAGCCGATGGCTATGCTACTCCCGCCGCATAGGCTGAGAGGTCTTGTTAACGGACAATACTCCGTCAAACCGCCTGAAAGGGGCGGTGCCAATTCAGGCCCCAGCCTAACAGCTGGGGCTTTTTGCATCTGGAACTCTGGCGTAGATAGTTCGCGCGGATGTCTGAAGAGCATCAGGAAATAGTTCGATTCTATCGGGTTCCACCACATTCAAGGCTGAGCTAATTGCTCGGCCTTTTTTTCCCCTTTCAATAATACACAGCGCCATCCCTGTTGGGAGGTGAGGCTATGACACGAATGAGCACTATCTACAGCAGGCTTTCATACGGAACCGGGACGGGCTTAATGGGCCTTGGTGCATCTGCCAGAGCCTACGCCGCATCAACTAAAGAGAGCGTATGGTTGCTTGCAAACAAAATGGCCGGGTTAACGCTCGGTGATTGGGCGATCATCGTCGGCATGGTCTGCACAATCGGCACCTTTGCTATCAACTGGTACTACCGTAGGAAGGAATACCAGTTGAGGGAAAAAGGCGGGGTATGAGGCGTAGGAGTAAAAGAGAAATTGCAGCCGGTGTAGTGTGCTCTGTCGGAGTGATCATAGGAATAGTGATGAACAACGGCCAAGTGCGAACCAACAAAGCTGGCCTGGAGCTTATCGGCAATGCCGAATCATGTCGCCGTGACCCTTACCTATGCCCAGCCGGTATTTTGACTGATGGCATTGGCAATACGCATGGCGTTGTCGATGGCACCCGTAAGACGGACGGGCAAATCGCAGCGGACTGGCAGAAAAACATCCTTGAGGCTGAAAGGTGTGTTGATAAATACGCCGGTGGGAAAAAGTTGCCAGATAACGCATTCAGCGCAGCAGTGAGCATTGCTTTTAATGCTGGCTGTCCAAAGATTCAGGCTTCAACCATGTTCCAGTTATTCCGTGCAGGAAAAATTCAGGCAGCGTGTGAGCAGTTCCCGCGTTGGGTATATAGCGGCGGTAAAGTTCTTCCTGGCCTCGTTGCTCGGCGCGAGAAGGAGCGCGAACTATGTCTATCAGGGCTACAGTGATCGCCGTTCTCGTTGCTCTCATTACCGCACTGTCATTCGGCGTCTACTACTACCACGACAAATACAGTGATAAAGCGAAAGAACTCGAAGCAGCAGAGCGGAAACAACAGCAGGCCGAAACTATCGCTGGAAATGTGATCCAGTCAATGCGTATCTTCAACGCCATCACGCGGGCCAATCACGATGAAAAACAGCAGATACAGCGGCGGTCTGAAACTACCGTGGTTTACATTCGTGAAAAGTTATCGACTGATGAGTGTGCTAGTCGGCCTGTTCCTGATGATGTCGTTAGCAAGCTGCGAGAGCACGCGGACAGAATTCGTAATGGCTCCAGTAGTCCCCATCCCCGCTGAACTTTTACAGGACTGTCCAGCACCAAAAATTCCGTATCAAATGAACTACGGCAAGAGTGTAGCGCTGAATGAAGAACTGCTGACCGTTATTGAGAAGTGTAACGCCGACAAGCGAAGCATTCGTGAAATCGAAGGATCCCGGAAGAATTTACCTGCCAAGTAGCTGTGCAACTCTGTGAAGAAGTGGCAAGGCTGCGAAACCAAACAATGAGCCTCGGCATCGTCCGGGGCTTTTTTTCGCCTGCGCATCCTCGTGCGCATAAAACCAAGAGTCTTTCGGGATATGAGCCTGAGACAGAGTGGCGGTTTCATCGCTAACCACTCTTGGGCCACTCATGTCTACGAGGCAGGCTCTATCACCAAAAGGAAATAAGCGATGCAATTAGTTGAAATAAAGAAACTTGATCTTGTAGCGAATACTATGGCGATTGCTGAAGGTGTTAAGAAAGATCATGACACCATCATCAAGCTTGTTGACCACAATAAAGCCGATCTGGAAGAGTTCGGGCCACTCGGATTTGAAATCCGTATGGTTGAAAGAAGTCAAGGTGGTGGCAACCTCTCTCGGGCGGCTTTTCTGTGAGACAGGCTCGTTTTCTATAGGAAATATCGATATGCAATTAGTAATTTCTGATGTTGCCGTTAAGCAAGACAAGGATGGTCGCTATTGCCTGAATGATTTACATAAGGCTGCTGGCTCGGAACGCCGTAATGATCCGCATGATTGGATGCGTCTTAAACAAACCAAGGACCTCATCAATTTATTGAGCGATACGGGAATTCCCGTAACGACCATAAAGGGTGGTAAAAATCAAGGAACATTCGTATAAACCAAACAATGAGCCTCGGTTAATCCGGGCTTAATGAGATGGTCACCCCCACTCTGTGAGCGGTACGCTGGCAGGGTGTTTTTCTTTCAGGAGAGGCCATCATGCAAAACGTTACTCTTATTGGTATCGATCTCGGTAAACATTCTTTTCATATTCATTGCCAGGATAAGTCAGGTAAAGCGCTTCTGCGTAAGAAGTTTACGCGCACAAAGCTAATGCAGTTTTTGGCGACGTGCCCGCCCTCGGTTGTTGTTATGGAAGCTTGTGCCGGTGCACACTTTATGGCGCGGCGTATCAATGATAGCGGCCATGAAGCAAAACTTATCTCTCCGCAATTTGTGCGCCCGTTTGTCAAGGGCAATAAAAATGATTTTGTTGATGCAGAGGCGATATGTGAAGCCGCATCCCGGCCGTCAATGCGTTTTGTTCAGCCGAAAACGGAGGTTCAGCAGGCGATGCGAGCACTGCATCGGGTCAGGGAATCTCTTATCAGAGATAAAGTAAAAACCACTAACCAGATCCACGGTTTTCTGCTGGAGTTTGGGATAAGCCTGCCAATCGGCGAGGCGGTAATAAAGCGACTGTCTCTGGTGCTGGCTGAGCACGAAATCCCCGCATACATGAGCCGTCTGCTGATGAAGTTACATGCCCACTATCTTTACCTTGTCGAGCAAATAACAGCGCTGGAATCAGAATTAAATCAGTCAATCAAAGCTGATGATACTGCACAGCGAATTATGACAATTCCAGGCGTCGGCCCGATTACTGCCAGCTTACTTTCATCACAGTTCGGCGATGGAAAACAATTTTCATGTAGCAGGGATTTTGCGGCTTCCACAGGGCTTGTACCGCGACAATACAGCACAGGAGGCAAACCGACTCTGCTGGGGATAAGCAAACGAGGTGATAAAAATTTACGCAAACTTCTGGTTCAATGTGCCCGCTCGTTCATGATGCGACTTGAATATCAGCAGGGCAGGCTTGCTGAATGGGTTCGGGGGCAACTCGATAACAAACATTCAAATATTGTCGCCTGTGCTCTGGCAAACAAACTGGCGCGAATAGCCTGGTCAATCACAACTAATCACAATGAATATCAGGCCTGATGTTATGTAGAACTAAATCAACAGACTGATTATTAAGTAATTAAACAGCAGTTACCTATCTGGTTTTGCGAAGACTGATTATTGATGACATGAACGGCATATCGGCCTGCTGAAAAACCTGACGACAAAAATGGCTCACTGAAGCCGAGGGCTTTTTCAGGTTCACCAGGCGCGGAACTCATCGAGGCGCGGGCATCTCGCCCACAGAGACGCCGGATAGATTGAAGCAAGCCCACCATTAGTCAAAAATCAGTGTTGCAAAAATGGGGGTGACCATAGATTTTTGTGTCCGTAATATCTCTGGCGCACTCACCGCGCATCCCAACCCCGAGACCATTCACAAAAGCGACCTCTGAGAACGCCATCGCAGCATGGTGCGCTCGGGTATGGCCGTTCTGGTGAGCAGAGGTCTCTTTTTTGAAAGGTGATCACCATGCAATTAGTTGAAATCAAGAAACTCGACCTTGTAACCAACACTATCGCTATTGCTGATGGAGTTGGGCGCGATCACGATACCATCATTAAGCTGGTAGACCGCAATAAGGCAGACCTTGAAGAGTTCGGAAAGGTCGGATTTGAAATCCGGGCTGGTTACAACAACGCCAAGGTTCGTGTGGCACTATTGAACGAGCAGCAAACGACGCTGTTAATTACGTACATGAGAAATAACAACGTCGTCAGATCGTTCAAGAAGCGGTTAGTGTTCGAGTTCTTCCGCATGCGCTCCGCGCTTGCCAGCAAAAAGGTGGATCGCAATACTGCCAGGCTTGAGTACAAGCCAATGACTGACGCTATCAAGCATGAGCGCGAGGCTCAGGGAAAGCAGATTGCCCCACACCATTTCAGCAACGAAGCAGATTTAATAAACTGCATTGCACTTGGTATGACATCTGCAAAATTTCGAGTCCACCATGAAATAGGTAAGCAGGAGAGTATCCGCGACTACCTGACCCCTGAGCAGATTCACTGCATTACCGAATTACAGCGCGCAAACACGGTGTTCATCAGCATGGCTTGGGACTTTGAACAACGCAAGGCCACGCTGATGGGAATATTCAACAAAAACCATCGCCAGCCATTGATTGAAGAACAACACCGACTGGCGGCTTAGTATGACAAAAAGCGAAAGAGAAGCGTTGAGGCTCGGTTAATCCGGGCCTTTTTCATCGGTGCAGTGCATGCACCCATCACACGTCGGACCTTGTTTAGGAATGAGCCTTTGAGGAAGCAGCTGGCTAGTGCTGCCTTCGACGGGCTGATTTCCTATGCGCCAAAGGTTCATTACTAAGTAAGGATAAGCACTGTGCAAACAATCACCGTTCCGTTTCATGGAAATGCTCTGTATGTCGTCAACTGTAACGGCGAACCCTATACCCCGATGAAACCTATTGTTGAGGGTATGGAGATGGATTGGGCATCTCAATTTACAAAGTTAAAACAACGATTTAATACAACTATTGCGGAAATCACAATGGTTGCAGAAGACGGTAGAACACGAAAAATGCTTTGTCTTCCGCTGCGTAAACTAGCTGGTTGGCTTCAAACAATTAACCCGAACAAGGTCAAGTCCGAAATCCGCGACAAAGTTGTTCAGTATCAAGAGGAATGCGATGACGTTCTCTATGAATACTGGACAAAAGGACAAGTCATTAATCCCCGTAAGCGTAGCGTTATGCAAGAACTCAATGCAGCTTGCGCTGAATTAAAAAGTGACAAAGCCGTTGCCAGCGTGTTTGGCACGGGATTGAACGAGTGGAAAGGCATTAAGGCGGCACATGCGAAGAAAATCAAAGTGCTGATTGAAGAAGCTCAATTGTTACTGACATTTTAAGGGGGAGACCATGAGCAATATTCCTGCTCCCGAATGCTTTTGCTGGCGCGTCGCGGATGCCTACATGTACCACCTGATGGCAACTAACCGTCGCCCGGTATACCGCTATCAGGCTGGTGATATCGAAGTCTGCCGCTATTTTCTTTGTGGTTTCCTTGATGACCACTTATCGAAAATATCGCCGCCGAAAAGGGCGGCATTTTGTCTTCGTTTGCTTGAGCCGTTTACTTTGACACCTGATCCTCGCGCCATCATCTGTGGGGGTAAAGCCCCTATGTTGAATCGTCGAGGTGTCCGGTACATGAATGCATTAATGCACCAATACGGCGATACCCTAATGGATGTCGGCGTTAAAGATGAGCGAGGCATGCTTGTTTTGCCACCAGAAAGCGAATGGGCAAGCCTGAAATTCAGCGATGTCTTGTTTGAATAAAGGAGATCGCCATCGTGAATCATATCGCATTCATTGAAAAGCATGTGGTCGCTGAACTGGTGAAGCAGGGCTATGAGCCATCGGTCGCCCTGAAGGGGGCAGACAGGGCGCTAGACCACTACCGCTGTTCAAGCTCAGCATCAGGGAAGGGGAAGATGTTTGACGATTGCTTGCGCATAGCCAAGGCATGGGCGATGAAGTACCAGCCCAAGAAGAAATGAAGAAATGAAGAAATGAAGAAATGAAGAAATCCAGGGCATTCTCCCGAGAGTGCTCGATATTTCAGCATGAAGTCTATGTGCCGTCACGGGTTGGATAACCATTTTTCAGAGAATTATTCTAAATCACCGAATTAACAGACGTTCAGCAAATGAATTTCATCATCACATAGGCGCAATATGGCAAAGAAAAAAACTGACTGGGAATCGATAGAGCGTGATTACCGGGCTGGGCTCTTCTCTGTCCGTGAAATCGCAGCAACA
This sequence comes from Symbiopectobacterium sp. Eva_TO, assembly GCF_053848865.1. Lineage (NCBI taxonomy): Bacteria > Pseudomonadati > Pseudomonadota > Gammaproteobacteria > Enterobacterales > Enterobacteriaceae > Symbiopectobacterium > Symbiopectobacterium sp. Eva_TO. The sequence goes on from NZ_JBSPEY010000001.1 coordinate 44,596, forward strand.
CACGGCATAAGCCATGTAGCAATCATGAAGCGGGCAAAGCGTGACGATTGGTCGCGAGATTTATCTGCAAAGATTAAAGCCAAGGCCGAAGCGCTGGTTACCACTCGGGAGATTACCAGCGAAGTTACCGTGGAAACCAAAAAGACCGAAAGGGAGATAGTCGAGGCTAATGCTGAGGTTATCGCCAACATTCGGTTGTCACACCGTAAGGATATATCTCGCTCCCGTAATGTCGTGATGAAGCTACTCGGAGAGCTGGAGGCGTCAACTGACAACATCGAGCTATTTGAGCAACTTGGCGAAATGCTTCGTGACGAAGATGACAAGGGTCAGAATAGACTCAACGCCCTATACCAAAAGGTCATCAGCATGGCTGGTCGAACCAAGACCATGAAAGATCTTGCTGACTCACTCAAGACGCTTGTAACACTTGAAAGACAGGCTTACGGACTTGATACCGAAGTCGCACCAACTAACCCTGATGACGGCAAGACTGCAAATATCAATGATCTGGCTCGCCGGGTTGCTTTCGTGTTCACAAAATCAATGAAGGAAAACCAGAATGGCTAACATTCTCGTCTCCTTTGACGAAGTGCTAAATCGGCTTTCAGGGCTTAACCCTGCGCAACTGGCAGAGGTCGAGAAAGAAGTGATGTCGGCGACAGGGAGTATGTTGTGGGTGCCAAATCCTGGTCCGCAGACAGAAGCGTATTACTGCGAGGCTGATGAATTGTTCTACGGTGGTCAGGCTGGCGGAGGTAAGTCGGCGCTGATTAATGGCCTGGCTGTTACGTCTCATGAGCGTTCGTTGATACTGCGCCGCATTCGTGAGGATGCTAAGAAACTCGCGGAGGCTGAGCTAATTGGGCGATTATTTAATGGCTCACGAGATGGTTGGAACGGTTCAGATCTGGTATGGCGTGATGGAAAAAAGCTGATTCAGTATGGCGGCTGCGAGATGGAAGTTGATAAGCAGCGCTATAAGGGCGACCCGCATGACCTTATTTGTTTTGACGAGGTCACCGACTTTAGTGAAACGCAGTTCGAATTTATTACCATCTGGAACCGCTCAGCAACAAAGGGGCAGCGTTGCCGAGTTGTAGCAACAGGCAACCCTCCAACAAGCGCTACAGGGCTGTGGGTTATACGCAGATGGGGTGCATGGCTTGATCCAAATCATCCTAATCCAGCTAACCCTGGGGAGTTGCGCTGGTACATTCGTAACGAACAGGGTGAAGAGGTTGAAGTGGATGGAAGGGGTCCGCATGGATATGCTCCTGACGGTTCGCCAATTGAAGCCAAGTCCCGCACCTTCATTCCGGCCAGGCTGAGTGACAACCCGGACCTGTCTGCCGATGGCGAGTATTCCAGAACGCTTAACCTTCTACCAAAGGAGTTGCGTGACGCATACCGCGATGGGCGGTTCCAGGCTTCCTTGGAAGATGACCCATACCAATGCATACCTACAGCATGGGTTCAGGCAGCGATGGCTAGGTGGACATCACAGCCACCACTAGGAGTTCCTATGTCCGCTATCGGCGTCGATGTAGCTCAAGGTGGAGCAGACAACACAGTACTGGCAATTAGGCATGATTCTTGGTTTGCCTCATTGGTCAAGGTTCCAGGCAAGGAAACGCCTGGCGGAACAGATGTCGCGGGCCTTGTGATATCTAAGCGACGCGATGGTGCAAAGGTAATTATCGATATTGGTGGTGGGTGGGGCGGTGATGCATACGCTCATCTACGCGAGAATGGCGTCGATGCCGTCTCATACATGGGTATCAAGCCATCAGTTAGGCGCACACAAGATAAAAAGCTCAAGTTTTATAATATTCGAACAGAGGCTTACTGGTCTCTACGAGACGCTCTCAATCCTGATCAGCCTGGCGGCTCTCAAGTTGCGCTCCCAAACGATCAAACGCTCCTTTCAGACCTGACGGCGCCAACGTATGAAGTTAAGCGCTCTCACGATGGTGGGGTAATCCAACTTGAGTCGAAAGAAAAACTAAAGGCTCGCCTGGGTAGATCTACTGATGACGGCGACGCAGTGGTTATGTCGTGGTTCGATGGCGAAAAACAATCAAACGTAAGGGGCGGATACAAAGTCCGCTCCAGAAATAGTACGCCCGTAGTAAATCTAGGGCATTCGAAAATGAAGAGGAAATGATTATGGGTGGTGTAGCCAAGGCTGTGGGCAATGTTGTTGGTTCAATCCTGGGTACCAATAGCGGTTCTACTAATGTCACAGTGGCATCCGAGCCTGAAACTGAGATGCCGACCGCAGATACTGAAGCGGTAAGAGCGGCCAGGAGAAAGAGCATTATCGCCCAGCAACAGCGTGGCGGACGGGAAAGCACAATTTTAACCGGTGGAAGTAATCGATTAGGTGGCTGATGATGGATAGCAGAGCGAGTGAGTTGATAAAACAGGGCGATTTCCTGTTCGGAAAGAAAACGACTTTGCTGTCGCTCTGGCAAGAAATCGCAGAAAACTTCTACCCGGAACGCGCTGATTTTACGCTGTGCCGATCTCTTGGGTCTGAGTTCGCCGATCACCTAATGACTTCTTATCCGACGCTGGCCCGCCGCGAGTTGGGCGATGCATTCTCTACGATGTTGCGCCGGGGGAAATGGTTCAATCTCTCCGTTGGTGAAAACTCACCGAATCAGTCAGCTAAAGTCTGGCTCGAATGGGCAAGAGATATTCAATATCGCGCCATGTATGACAAACGCACACAGTTTGTGAAAGCCACAAAACAAGGTGATCACGATTACGCGGCATTCGGGCAGTGTGCCATCAGCGTTGAGCTAAACAGAAACGCCGATGGACTTTTATATCGTTGCTGGCACCTTCGAGATTTGGCTTGGTGTGAAAATGCAGACAGTGCGATTGATACTATTCATCGCAAGTGGGAGCCAACAGCGCGTGATTTAAAACATCTGTTTGGCAATAACGTGGCGCAGAAAGTAAATGGTGCGTTGGAGAAAGACCCGTACCAGAAGATTAAGTGTCGTCACATTGTTGTTCCGTCTGAGTACTATCAGACAGGAAAGAAATTCAATGCGCCTTTCGTCTCCATCTACATCGACGTGGATAATCAACACGTGATGGAAGAGACGCCATCATTTGACAGGATTTACTGCCTGCCGCGCTGGCAAACGGTGTCTGGTTCTCAATATGCATACTCCCCTGCAACTATCGTTGCACTTCCAGATGCGCGCCTGATTCAATCGATTACTCGAGTGCTGCTTGAGGCTGGTGAAAAGGCTGTTGATCCGCCAATGGTGGCAAGTCGTGAGGTGTTCCGCGATGATTTCAACCTAATGGCAGGTGGTATTACGTGGGCCGATATCGAGCTGGATACTGACATCCGTAACGTGATCGCCGAGTTTGGTAAGAGCACATCACTGCCGACCGGTATTAACATCCGCGACGATGTTCGTTCGATGATTCACCAGGCGTTTTACCTGAACAGCCTGACTTTGCCGGATACCAGCGGTATGACAGCTTATGAAGTTAGTCAGCGTGTCCAAGAGTACATTCGGCAGGCAACGCCACTATTCTCTCCGATGGAGCCGGAATACAACGGCGACCTGTGCGATATGACGTTTAATAAACTGATGCGGGCCGGGGCGTTCGGTTCGGTCTATGACATACCGGAATCGCTACAGGGTGAAGATGTTCAGTTTACGTTTGAAAGCCCGCTACAGACTGCGCTGGGCCAAGAGAAGCAAGGACAGGCTCAGGCTGTTGCACAGATTCTGCTGGGTGCTGCGCAACTTGAGCAGGCTCCCGGCTCTGTAAATGTCGATGTCAACGGCATGATCCGCGATGCAATCTCTGGCTCTGGCGCTCCGGCCAAATGGCTACGCAGTGAAGATGAAGTGGCACAGATTCAGCAGCAGAATCAAGCAATGCAACAGCAAGCAGCAGAGGTTGCACAATTGCAGCAGGGTGCTCAAACGGTAAGCGATGTGGCAAACGCCGCTCAGTCAGTTCAATCACTCGCGGGGGCGGCATGACGAAAGCACCAGCACCATATGAGCCTTATCTATGGGCTGACAACCTGAATGTTGTGTATGCGTTCAAGGCATTAAATGCAGGAACAGCAAGCGAAGAACAGCAAAAGCTAATCATGAAGTCGCTGATGGATATTACCGGCTATTACGACCTTAGCTATCGCCCCGATAGTGAGCGAGACACAGCATTTGCCGAGGGTAAGCGCTTTATTGGCGCTCAGTTGGTGAAGATGGTCAACCTGCCCGGTGCTATGATAGAGCAATCCAAGCAGCGAAAGAAACAATCAACTACTAAACGATCCGCCTAGTGCGGATTTTTTATTGAGGAAACACCATGCTTTTTAGAAACATGTTCCTGAAATACTACGCCGAAGCCGGTGATCAAGGTGACGCTGGTGGCGCACCTGCCGTGAGTGCAAATCCTGCTCAGGAGCCCGCGCAACAGTCTGCTGCTGATGCGGCAACCAATGTGCTAAATGTGCCAGAAAAAGAACCTGTCCAAGCGCCGCAAAAGTTCCCTGACAACTGGCGCGATCAGCTTGCTGGTGATGATGCAAAATACCGCAAGCAGTTGGAGCGCTACTCATCACCGGAGGCGTTGGCGAAAGCTCATCGTGAATTGCAGGCCAAGCTTAGTTCTGGAGAATTAAAAGCGGCCAAGTTGCCAGAAAAGCCGACTGATGAAGAGTTGGCAAACTGGCGCAAAGAGAACGATGTTCCGGATAAATCGGATGATTATCTTGATGGGCTGCCATCTGGCATCGTGTTTGATGATGCGGACAGGGCGCGCGTTGGTTCGTTCCTGGCTGAGATGCACAGCAAGAACGTTTCTAAAGAACATGTGCAAGCTGCTATCGAGTGGAATCAGCGCCAGATTGAGCAGGAAATGGTTGAGCGCCATGAGCGTAACCTTGCCGCCCAGCAAAGCACGGAAGATGAATTGCGGCAAGAGTGGGGCCCTGAGTACCGGCGCAACATCAATCTGATTAACGGCATGTTGGAAGGTTTGCCGCAGGATGCTAAAGAGCTATTCCTGGGCGCGCAAACCGCTGACGGCGTATCCATATTCAACAACCCTGGCGTCGCTAAATTCTTCGTTGATCTCGCTCGCCAAGTTAACCCTGTGGGCACGGTTGTTCCTGGGGCAAGCAACATATCGGCAATTGATACCGAGATTGAGCAGATAGAGAAAGTAATGAAAGAGAACCGATCTGCCTACAACAAAGATTCGAAAATGCAAGATCGCTATATGCAACTTCTCGAAGCAAAAGAACGCTTCAACTCCTAATAAGCAGTAAACACCGCACACACGGCCCCGTTTTACAGGCAAAGGCCCCTCTTTATTGAGGACACCCCTCTATTGCTTGAAGAAAGGACACCCCTTCGGTGCGACATTTAACCGATGAGGAAACAAACAAATGGCTAGTACCGCGTTTCAAACACTATACCGCAATGAATTCATTGCCGGTTTCGAACAGAACCAATCACTGGTTCGACAAACTACCATTACTGACGGCATTCCAAAGGGAAACCAGTTTGTATTCCTGGTGGCCGACTCTGGTGGCGCTACTGCGGTGACGCGTGGCGTTAACGGCATGATCCCGGCGCGCGCAGACAACCTTAACCAATACACAGTAACGCTGGTTGAGTGGCACGATCTGGTGCGCAAGACAAATTACAACGTCTTTGCCAGCCAGGGCGACCAACGCGCCATTATGCAAGGCACAACAATGGCCGTGCTCAATCGCAAAATTGACCAGGACATTATCGGCGAACTGGTGGCCGCTACTCAGACCACGGGCGCTACCGCAACTATGTCTCTGGCGCTGGCGATGAAAGCAAAGGTCATCCTGGGGAACAACGAAGTCCCGGCAGATAACCAACTGTTTGCGCTGATCACCCCGGCAGCAGAAGCGTACTTGATGCAGACGAAGGAATTCGGTTCTGTCGATTACGTCAACAACAAGCCGTTTACCACCACTGACAGCTCGCTTAAGTCGTTCACATGGGCCGGGGTGAATTGGATCGTGCATCCTAACCTGCCTGGCAAAGGCACCAACGCCGAAACCTGCTTCATGTATCACCGCAATTCCATCGGCCATGCTATGGACATCAAGGGACTGCAAACGCCGGTTGGTTATGACGAAGAGCAGGATTACTCCTGGGCGCGTGCTTCGGCATTCATGGGCGGCAAGCTCCTGCAAAACAAGGGCGTTGTCAAAATCATTCACGATGGCTCTGCATTCGCATAAGGGGGAATAAATGGCCTATTCAACAAGTAACCCACCTGCATTGTTGCAAGACCGCATTATGGGCGGTGGCGCTGTGTGGTCCTACATCTCCGCCGATGCTCGTGCAACTGTGGTTGGTGCTGGGTATTTCAGTAATGGCAAATCGCTCGGCATGAAACTTGGTGACGTTGTGAATGCTGTTGTCGATACCAGTGGGGTATTGACTGTGGCATCCGTCACCGCCGTTAACGCATCAACTGGTGCAGTGACGGTTACTGCACTTGCGTAACTTAATGGGGGCCGGAAGGCCCCTTTATAGGATGGATATGAAAATCTTACCTTCGACTATCAAACCCTCAGAGTATGTACGCACGACTTTCACTATTGCTGTTAAGCACGGACAGGACTTTGAGGAATTCAAAAATCCAGAAGCATGGGCTCATATTTCAAATGAGTTGAAGATCCACGACAAAGTTGAATTGCTGCCTGAAGATGGCTCGTTTTATGCAGAGGGTATTGTTACTGGGCTGACAAAAACTTCAGTGAAGGTTCATTTTTATCTACATGTGACTCTTTCCGGCAGTGAAGTGAAAAGCAAAGAGTCGCCCTATGAAATCGGATTTGCCGGAAAACATAAGTGGCGAATTGTCCGTAAGTCTGATGAAGAAATCATTCAGCATGGCTTCGATTCTCGAGAGGCTGCGCTAGAGGCGGCAGAGAAGTTGTTAGCTCAAGGGGAATAACATGCCTAGCCAGCTCAATGTGTACAATGACGCCTTGCGGCTGGTTGGAGAACGCCAGCTTGTATCACTTTCCGAAAACAGAGAGCCGCGAAGGCTGCTAGATGCCGCATGGGTAAATGCGCAAAAATACTGCCTGGAGCAAGGGCAGTGGAATTTTGCCATTCGGTCTCAGCGCCTTTCATATTCCCCATCAGTAGAGCCTCCATTCGGCTATCGGTATGCATTCAATAAGCCAGATGACTACGTTCGCACGGTGTCTTTTTGCTCTGATGAGTATTTCACCAGTGCAATATTGAATTATACGGATGAAGTTGGATTCTGGTTCTGTGATGAACAGGATATTTACCTGCGTTATGTATCTAACGATAAGGCGTTCGGTCTTGATACGTCGCTTTGGCCTGAGACATTCGGGAAGTTCATTGCTGCTTATCTCGCAGTAGAGATCGCCCCAAGAATAAAAAATGCCAATGACCTCGATGTGCTTAAGAGAGAGTACAAAATGTGCAAGGCAGACGCGCTAACCAAGGATGCAATTCAGGAGCCGTCAAAGCGCATTCCTCCTGGTGAGTGGGTCAGTTCACGCGGTAGGTTTTTGTCCAGTCGCCGATTCCGATAGTAGGAGTTTTTATGCCACGCGCTAATGTTCCATTACAGGCGTTCAACCGAGGCATTGTGTCACCGCTGGCACTGGCCCGTACTGATATCGAGAAAATCGCGCTATCCGCTGAGATACAGCGCAACTGGATGCCGCGCACCCTTGGTTCAATGATGCTGCGCCCTGGAACCGAGTTTATTGGCAGAACCAAAGGAGACAAACTGGCGCGCTTTATCAAGTTTGTATTCGCCACAGATGATACTGCTCTCATTGAATTAACTGACGGGGTTATGCGGGTGTGGGTAGGTGAGGAATTGGTAACTCGCCCCGCTGTCTCAACAACCATCATCAATGGATCATTTCTAACCGACTTAACCGGATGGACTGACGCAGATCAGCCAGACACCGAATCTGTATGGTCGGCTGATGGAATGAAACTAACAGGAAATAGGGCAACATCAGCAATAAGATATCAGCAAGTCATTGTGTCCGCTGGTGACATAAACAAGCAACACTCACTCTTGATAAACATCCGTCGTGGTCCGGTTACACTTAAAGTTGGATCGACTCAAGGTGATGATGATTATATTAGCGCCACCCTTATGGAGGGGGCTAACTCACTGACGCTAACCCCATCCGGTAATTTCTACATTCAGTTTTCAAGCGCGACTACGTACCCCGTGCTCGTTGGTTCTGTGGTTATAGAAGCGTCTGGTGTAATGGAAGTCGCGACACCATGGATTGAGGCAGACTTATTTAACATCCAATACACGCAGAGTGGTGACGTTCTGTTCATGGGGTGTAACGATTACCAGCAGCGTAGGATAGAGCGGCGTGATGGTAACTCGTGGTCTGTAGTTAAATACCAGGCCAATGACGGTCCGTACAACGTACTTAACGTTACTGGCACTACGCTGAAGCCAAGCGCCACAAGCGGGCAAATAACTTTAACCGCATCATCACCATTGTTCCGTGATGATCATGTAGGCGCGCTATTCCGTCTTGAGTCGTCAGGTCAAACCGTTTCCATCATTGGCAACGGAGAAGGTCAATGGAGTGATTACATCAAGGTCACTGGGATTGATGACTCCAGAAAGTTCACGATTCAAATAACAAACGTTTCACCGGGCACTCCGTGGACGCCGGGAAAGATCACTTTACAGCGATCCGTTAGTGATCCAGGTGCGTGGACAGATGTTAAGTCATTCACCACAACCACTTCTGAAACCTATGATGACGGCCTTGACAACAATACCATTTATTACCGAATTGGCATTGCTTCAGGTGATTGGGTGGATAATTCTGGCTCAATAAGCCTAACGCTAGAATACTCTGGTGGTTCTCACACCGGTACAGCAAGGGTTATATCAGTAACATCTGCAACGGTCGCAAATGCGATCGTGCTCACTGACATGGGTAACACTGATGCCACCGCTGATTGGTATGAAGGCGCATGGTCTCCATACAGAGGCTATCCTAGCGCCGTCGCCATATATGAGGGGCGGCTGTGGTGGGCCGGAGCGGATAGGATTTTTGGCAGCTATTCTGATGCCTATGATTCGTTCGATGATGGTAACAACACTGAGGACTTGGTTTACGGGGATGCGAGCGGGATTAACCGCAGCATCGGCTCAGGTCCAGTGGCAACAATCAACTGGATGCTACCTTTACTTAGGTTGATGATTGGCACCGATGGTTGCGAAGCATCAGTGCAGTCTTCTTCATATGGTGAGGTCTTAACCCCTGACAATTTTCACATTAAATACCCATCGACCAGGGGCAGTAATATCGCTGGTGCGGTGGTCATCGATTCACGCGGCATATTCATCCACCGAAGCGGAACACGACTGTATGAGCTGGCATATACCAGTGATTACTATGACTATACGAGTTCAGATTTAACCTCTCTCGCTCCTGAAATTCTGCAACCTGGCGTCAGGAAAGTCGATATTCAGCGACTGCCAGATGACCGGATCCACTGTGTCCGCTCTGATGGGACTGTGGCTATCTACATTTCAGACCCGGTTGAAGATATGCGCTGTTGGGTTGAGGTGGAAACAGACGGTGTTATCGAAGATGTCGTGACCCTGCCTGGTGAGGAAGGGCAAGTAGAGGACATGGTGTACTATCTCGTCAACAGAGGTGGTAAGCGTTGCCTAGAACGGTGGGCTAAAGAGGCTGAATGTTTCGGCGGTCAACTATGTAAACTGGCTGATTCGCATGTTTTTCACTCTGGAGCGCCAATTACATCACTAACCGGACTGGGACATCTTGAAGGTAAAGATGTTGTTGTTTGGGCTGATGGCAAGGACATAGGTACCCACACTGTTGCATCTGGAGTTATCACTCTGAATGCGTCATACAGCAACGTTGTTGCTGGAATTGGGTATCAGTCAAAGTACAAGAGCACAAAGTTGGCCTATGCCGCTGGGATGGGGACGGCACTCACTCAACGCAAGCGAGTAGACAAGCTCGGTTTCATCCTCAGAAACACGCACGCCCAGGGCTTGATGTATGGCCCTGACTTCGAACGACTGGATGATATGCCAGGAGAGGAAGAGGGTGCGCCGGTTCAGCCTGGTTACATATGGGAGTCATACGACATGGATGCAATGGAGTTTGGCGGAGAATGGAATACCGACTCTCGCATTTGTCTGGTTGCCAATGCCCCACGGCCGGCAACAGTGCTTGCAGCCATAATTGGCATAGCCACTCATGATAAATAGCCCCGGTTCGCCGGGGATTTTTTTGGCGTGACACCATGAAAACCAATCTAAGAATCGCGACCGCTGAAGATATCCGGCAGTGGTATGCAACAATCCCTTTCACCATGAGAGCGGTAATCATTGAGACCGATGGGGAGGCTGTAGCTCTGGGGGGGATGATGCGGCGAAATGGAGTCCATGTCGCGTTCATGGACATGAGGGAATCAGCTAGTTCTATTCCATTTTCTTTATGGAAGGGATCACTGAAGGCTGTAAAAGAGATAATAAGTACAAGCAAATCCCCCGTTTATGCGCGCGTGAGTGACGAGTTGAAGACTGCGCCATCTTTCCTGAAAAGACTCGGCTTTGTACCAATAGAAAACAATGAAAAGGTAATGATATGGCAGATCCGTTCTCAGCAGGAATAGCAGGGATTAGCTCAATCCTCGGCGGAGGAACTGCCGCAGCAGGCGGCGGTTTTCTTTCGGGGATTGGTTCTATGTTATCTAAGGGCGCTACGCTACAAAATGCTGCTGGCGGCGCGACTCTTCTTGGCGGTCTACTCGGAGCATCCAACGCCTCCAGTCAGGCAAAGCAGCAAGCAGCCTTATACGGGCAGCAGGCGGCAACGCTGAGAAGCCAGGCGAACAACGTCAATGCCTCTGCTCAGGTCCAGGCTGGTCAGGAGATTGATAAGGCTAGGCAGGCCGAGTCTACCGCATTAGCCAACGCTGCTGCTTCTGGTGGTGGTGCAAGTGATGTTGGGGTGGTTAATAACATCTCTGATATTGCCGCTCAGGGGCAATTGAATAACATGACCACGCTGTGGAACGGTGAACAGCAGGCAATCCAGTTAAAGAATCAGGCTAACGTCCTAGATACTCAGGCGAAAATCGCCAAAAAATCTGCTCGCTCTAGCGGATTGGCTTCAATTCTCGGCACCGGCGCATCTCTCTTCTCGATTTATAAGTGATGGATAAATTATGGCTCGAATCCCAACCGCTAATGACCTTGGGCGCGTAGTTGCTCGCCCTGCAACTGGTGTTTCCAGCGTAGATATTTCTCCCATTGCTCGCGGCAATCAGCAGGTGGCAGATGCAATTGGTCGTGTAGGCGGCGCGTTTGCACAGGCCGCTCAAGAAGAAGATCGCCTGGCGTTAGGCCGCGCGCAATCAGAATTAATCAAGGGGCAGTTGCAGTTGCAGTCTGACTTTGAGCACGATAATGATTACGGGACAATGCAGCAACGCTACGAAGAAAAAATCGGCAAGCTTTCCGGCGAACTCGGAAATCAAATCAGCAGCCCCCGCTTGCGTGAAGAGTTCAACAATTGGGCTGGGGTTCAGAATGCCAGAGGGCAGCAGCAAATTCGTAGTATGGCGTGGGGGAAAGAGAAAGACAGCAATGTAGCAAGCCTCACGCAGTCGTTGCAGGATAACTCTAACGCTTACATGAACACTACTGACGAGAATGTCAGAGAGCAGATTGCACTATCAACAAACAATCTGATCAACGGAGCTACGGCAAAAAATTACATCACTGCCACTCAGGGTCAGCAGGTTAGTCGCAATTGGGTGACAGATACAGCCAAAGGCTCTCTATCCATGCTGACGCCGCAGCAGCGTATTAGCGCCATTCAGAACGGCGGCGGGCTGACCTCATTCATTCCACCAGACGACAAGAAAAAGATTCTTTATGCCGCAGCGAAAGAAGAAGTGTCAGGGCTAGAAGGCCGAATGATGACTGACTTGCTTGCTCCAGGTTGGGCGTCAAATGCAAATAGTGCGATTGATCCTAACGTACTACACGCTGCAATGATCCAGCAGGAAAGCGGAGGGCGGCATTTCGACAATAACGGGAACCTCATCACTTCATCTGCTGGCGCTCGCGGTATCGGGCAAATCATGCCAAAAACTGGAGAAAACCCCGGATTTGGCATCAAACCACTGCAAAATGATAGCGTCGAAGAGCATATGCGTGTCAGTCGTCAATTCGCTGACGCAATGACCAAACGCTATAGTGGAAACCCTGTGCTTATGCTTGCTGCATACAATGCCGGTCCGGGCCGCGTTGACGACTGGATAAAGCAATTTGGAGATCCGGCAAAAGGTCAGATATCCAACGAGGCCTTCGTTAATAACATTCCTATTGCAGAAACAAAGAATTACGTATCGACTGTGCTGGCAAATGCTACGCGCGCAGGGATGGTTAAGTCAGTTGTGGGCTCGCTGGCGTTCTCCCTGCTTAATGACGCCGATAAAGCAAATACGATCACTAAGTTATATAACATCATCGACACAGCGACATCTGCACAACGATTCAATATTGGCCAACAAATGCAGAATGACATTGCGCGAGTAAACGCGGGGCAGCAGGTGGAAAATCCAATCAGTGTCGGCGCTTTCTCTGCAACTATGCCACTGAACAGCACCCCAGCGGAACGCGCCAAGATGTGGCAACAGTTCGGGCAGTATCAGCAGGCATTGGCATTACAGCCAGCATTTCAGACGATTATCAGCAGCCCGTCAGATGTTGGTCTTGCTACGGTAAATGCGATGCGTCCAAACACAAATGATTCTGATTTTGCGTTCAAAATGCAAAAGTATACTGCCATTCAGCAGAAGTACAAGCAGACCATGACGGCACGAGAAGCCGATCCTGGTCAGTGGTTGGTGCAATACAACCCTGATGTGCGGGAAGCTTACCGGCAGTTCGGACAGGGCAATGTTTCTGGTGCTGATTTTATTCGTACAGTTGAAATGCAAAAACAGCGCCTTGGCATCAAGAGCAAGGATGTGATCCCCGAGACGATGGCTAACTCTCTATTGCAGCAAATTGAATCCAGCAAAGAGAGCAGCGTTACCGCCATTCAGCAAACCGCGCAACAGTTTGGCCCATATGCCGACCAGGTAATGCGCCAGGTTCAAAAGAAGGCCGATCCTGTGTTACAGGTTGTCATGGCAACAGGCAACCCACGCGCCGCTAACGCGCTGTGGCAAAACCGCGATGTGAAAACGTCAGAATTGAAGGATTCCATTAACACCACAAACAAAGGATCTGCTGATACTGCTGATTCATCGTGGAACGATGCGTCAAAGGATTTTGCGGCGACGATGATCGTGCAGCGAGGCGGCGTTGGTATCTGGAACAACTTCAACGAGCAAGGTCGTCGGCTAACCTACATCAACATGCAGCGAGGTATGAGTGCGTCAGAGGCAGCGAAGCAAGCCTATTCTGACATCCTCGGATCTCAGTATCAGACTAAGGGGACATGGCGCTTACCTAATTCACTGAGCCTTGATGTTAGCGACGTGTCCGATGGCGCTGATGCTTATCTCAACGCGCTGACAACAGACAAGATTATGCCGCTTATTGCCGATCCGAGAATCAGTGATGACATCAACCGCCAGCAGAGCCTTTCTCGCATTAAGGACAATGCCGAGTGGGTGACGAACGCCAATGAGACAGGGCTAATGCTTACGCTGAATGGGATGATCGTCAATGGTAATGACGGTAACCCAATTAACGTAGCATTCTCTGACTTGAGCAAGTTGGGTGCCGAAAACCGTAGTTTACCCAATAGGATTAGAAAGGCTATTGAAACCCCAGCAACGTTCACGCCAGGGTAACCAGCCCAATACTCCATTCAGTCGCAGCGTGAAAATCTGATTGATATCTACCAGCAAGGGCAACGATCTGGAAGGTGAGCATGCCAATTTACACTGATGAACCCGGACAGGGTATTAACCAGCCGATTAGTAACGCTCCTTCCGGCCTGGGTGAGTCACTTTCATCTTCATTTTCTCTAGGGTTCAGGGAAGGCCCGTTTATGACTGGCTTGCGGTTTGCCGAAGCCAACATGAACGCAAACGATCCAAACTCTGAAATCATCAATAAGCAGGATGCGGATGCTCGTCTAAAGGAATACGGCGTAAAAAGCATCAACGTACCTGATACAGGAGTGACAAAATCATTCCTCGATCATGTTATTGACAGCCGCAGAGAGTCACTTGCACGACAACAGATCGCCACAGCCGCACCCACTGGTTGGTGGCAGACGCCGCTCAACTTTATGGCTAATCTCGCTGGAGCTATGGCTGATCCTGCAAACTTGGCTATCTCACTTGTGCCATTTGCTGGAGAGGTTAAGGCAGCGTCGCTTCTTGGGCGTGCCGGTGAGCGGTTTGTTCAAGGGGCAAGGATTGGCGCGGTGCAAACCGGCGTGACGCTTCCATTTACAGCAGCGGCAGCAGCGGCAGAAGGCGAGGATTACACAGCAGGTAACGCACTGGAAAACATGTTTTTCGGTACGATTGCTGGTGGTGCTCTACATGCTGGAGGTGGCGTGATTGCGGATCTGGTTCGCTCCAGGCGCGCCACTTCGGCAGTGACAGATAGCGTGATTCCACCCGGGGAAGCGCAGCCAACGCCAGCGGTAAATCCACCCGATAATTTACCTGTCGGAATTGATATTCCACAGCGTGGTACACAATCAGAATTAGCCAGCGCCATTGCTCGCGATGCTGACAGTTACGCCTATAGTCGCGCATACAATGACGTAATGCCTGATTACATTGCTCAGCAACAAGAGTTACAAGGAGGATTTGTCGATAACATCCCGCAATTACGTGCTGAGCTGGCGGACAACCAATACCAGGCATCTCTCCTGGGGGATACGCTTAACGATCGCATAACGCAATATCAGCAAGAACGTATGACGTTTAGGCAAGCACGTTCTCGGGCGCAGAAGGATATCCAAAGTGAGATAAATCAGTACTCGGCGCGAAACGAAGAGATCAACTCAGCAATAGAGCGCAATGCATCCGCGGAACAGGCGCGAGGGCGTGAGTCTGCTATATCCAGAGGTGACATTCCTGATGATGTTGCTATGCGAATAGATAGTCGCGCCACTGAAATTAGACAGGCGATGAGTATGTCACCTGTGGCCGGAGGAGTAAGAACCGCAGCACAACAGATAAACAATGCCCATTGGTCTGTCAATCAGCAAGCGTACCGTGCTGCGTTATCAAACATGTTGAGTGGCAAAGCACCTGATGTTGAACCTTTCTATAACCTGGATAAACCAGCCTTGCGAGAAGAGGCAATCAATGTCCTGCGCAATCCTCGTCAGAATATCGATACCAGCGATAAAAGCGTCAGTATAGCGGCGGAAGAAAGATATCAAGCAAAAAAACAGGCAGATCATGAACTAAATTCAGCCGTGGCTGATTTTGAGCATGAAGTGGGCCTTAGCGATGCGATATTGCGAGATATGGACGTAGCAGACCCGGCAGCGGCGAAAAGCATCCGGGAGTCACTAGAAGCCATCCGCCGTGAAGCTAACGATGACTCGATAACCAACGCTTACCAAGCGTTTGCAGCATGCATGATTAACCGAGGTATTTAATGGCCCGTAATGATTTTCTGACTCAATGTGAGGTCGCTGTAAACACGGCGGCAGGAAGAGAACTGAGCGAGCAAGAGATGGAATCTCTCGTCAAGAATATGCGTACCACGGTAGATCGCATTATGGCCGGTAATGAGGCTCTTTCTCTCGAAGAGGCGGCATTGCGTGCCGCCAGTGAGTTGGGTAATCAGGAGAAGCTAGCGAAAGTCATTGAAGCCAGGAATAAAGCACTGAATACCCGTATTGCAGCGCAACGGTTGTCGGAACTGCGCAATACTTGGGCAGATCGCCCCGATATTGGACTTGAAGCCATGCTAGTCGGGCGCAATGATGCACGCACTGGTGCTCGTAGGTCAGTATCGTCAGAGGTGGCTCAGCTTCGCGGCAAGTACCATTCAGGCATAAATTACGATTTTGATAATGCCGGGCTGGTTAAGTTTATTGCCAGTGGTAGCAATGACCGTGAAATTGCAGATGCACTATGGCGTGTTGGTCGCGGAGAATCCACGGAAGGGATGACGAGGCAATCTGTTGAGGCTGCGAAGATCATTGCCAAATGGCAGGAAAATGCGCGTCTTGATGCTAACCGCGCCGGGGCATGGATCCGCCAACTCCCCGGCTATATCGTTCGCCAATCGCACGATATTTTGAAAGTTCGTGCAGCAGGTTTTGAGGCGTGGCGAGATGCAATACTCCCCAAACTTGACGAAGCTACATTTGACGGCGTCACCAATATTAATGACTTCTTGCAAAATGCCTATAACGGCCTTGCATCTGGTGTTCATCTATCAGCAGATAAGCCTGATTGGATGAACGGGTTTAAAGGAAGTCAGAATGTTGCCAAGAGAGCAAGTCAGGAAAGAACCCTGCATTTTAAGGATGGCGTGTCATGGTTTGAATACAATCAGCAATTTGGCACTGGAAGCCTACGAGAAGCTGTTTTCGGCGGCCTAACTGGATCTGCCCGTAGTACTGGTATGATGCGCATCCTTGGAACAAACCCTGAAAACATGTTCAAATATCTATCAGACACCATCGCTGAAGATGTGCAGAGAACCAATAACCCATCAGCGCTAGCTGCATTCAAAAATGAAGTTAAGCGGATTAACAAAAACACGATTCCGCAGATCAATGGAGCGGTAAACATCCCAGGCAATGTTGGTATTGCTAATGCTTCAGCTTTTGTACGTGGCTGGTTACGCATGACGCAACTTGGCGGCGCGGTTATATCGTCATTCAACGATGTACCCATTGCTGCAACTGAAATGCGTTACCAAGGGCGCAACTTCATGGGGGCGCTTACCGAAGGGATTAAAGGCCGGTTGCGCCGGTATAATTCCTCCGAACAAAAAGAAATTCTTAACTCCATTGGCATCTACTCTGACTCGATGACTCAGGAGATCATCAGGCGTGTATCTGGTGACGAGACGTTGACCGGTAAGATGGGGAGAGCGCAGCAGATTTTTTTCAAATACAATCTGATGAACTTCTGGACGGAAGCTGGCAGAAACTCCAATGCCATGATGATCACTAACTGGATGGCAAAGAATGCTGACCATGCTTACTCAGCACTACCTGATGACTTCCGCAGAGTACTTGATCTGCACGGCATAGGTGATCGCGAGTGGAACATATTCCGCAGAATGGACATGGACGAAAGCGAAGGGCGCAAGTTCATGACCGCCAATGGTGTACGTGGCGTTTCTGATGATGTGATCGCTGATTATGTTAGCAGCAAAGGCATCAATCCCACAGAAAGAGCCATTGCAGAGGCTAGAGATCAGCTTGAGGGGCAATTGCGAGGTTATGTGCTTGACCGTGTGAATATCGCGATGTCAGAGCCAACGGATAGAGTTCAGGCATTGATGAAGCAAGGCACTCAGCCTGGCACGCCAGAAGGCGAGGCATTACGCTTTGCGGGGCAATACAAATCATTCACTGCGTCCTTTATGCAAAACATCCTCGGGCGTGAAGTATTTGGCAGGGGATATACCCCTGCGCCACTTGGCGGGTCGAAGATGCAATCAATGACCAATGCCTTACTCCGTAATGGTTCTGGCGCTTTCGTTGGTGCGGCAAACCTTTTTGTATGGTCAACGCTGTTTGGTTACTTATCTCTCCAGTCAAAACTATTACTGAAAGGGCAGTCACCACGACCAGCAGATCACAAAACATTCCTTGCTGCTGCTGCACAAGGTGGTGGGCTTGGGATCATGGGAGACTTCATGTTTGGCGAGGTAAGTAGATTTGGCGCTGGGGCGGTAACGTCACTTATGGGGCCAGCGGCGTCTAATGCTGACTCTATTGTCGCATTGGTTCAAAACACCACCCGAGGCGACGCTAGGCTTGGCGATTGGTATCGCACTGCGTTGGATAATACGCCGTTCCTTAACGTGTTTTGGCTGCGTACCGCGATGAATGGACTGATACTCAATCGGATACAGGATGCGCTTGATCCTGGTTCTCTAGAACGTTATCAGCGCCGAGTCGAAAAAGAGCAGGGCAACACATTCATTTTGCCACCATCGCAGTTTATACTTGGGAGATAATCAATTGCGAGGTATTGGTATGGCTATAATAAGGAAGATAAGCATAATTCTGTGTCTTGTGACAATATTACTCTGTTCAATTGCTTTCATTGAAGGGTATCGCTACAGAACTGACAACCTTATTTTTGTTCTATGGGCATCTCTTCCAACTGCAGTTTTTTGCCTAGTGGCATTAGTCCTACCTCCAACGTCATTAGGTGGTGATGGTAAATGGTATAAAGAAAACCTAGTATACCTGTGGTTAAAAAGGAAAACCTTGGAAGAAAAGAAGAAAGTGCGTGATTTATCAGAGTTATAGCTACCTGAGTTAACTTTTAATACGCGCTGGACCTGACGCCTAACGAGGTGGGTATGAGGCAGTTTATTTTTATTGCATTGATTTCAGGCGCAGTTCTTTTTTACGATAAATTCATTAGCGATTCAGGCTTCGGTCTGAACGCTGTAGGAATACCCGTCCTTTAGGGCGGGGAGGATGTCAATAACTAGCGCTCTAACGGCTATCTCGATCGCGTCGATTCTTGCGGATAACTTTTCGCTAATTACTTATCCTTCCCATACATAGCTTTGAGGGTTTCGACTTCTTCTTCCAGTTTTATCAGACGTTCGGCAACCGTAGCGAGATCTAGCGCTTTAATGTGGGCGCTTTTGTTCACCCATGCGTCAATAGCGGCAACCATTTCCGCATTAGCGGAGCGTCCGTTAATATCAGCAAGTTCGGTTATCTTGTCCTTTAACTCGTCAGGCAACCGCAGATTGACCTGTGGGTGCCTATAAGCACGCTCAGCCATACTCACTCCTTTTTTAATTTACATAGAGTAAGTGGGGAACTATTGACTATCAATGCATACCTAAATACTATGTATACGTACCACATACAAAAGGAGACAGCATGAGCAAGGTTAAAACACTGCGAATGCCTGAATGGCTGGAAAAGTACATTGAAGAGTGCGCGAAGAAAGATGATCGCTCATTCAGCAATGAAGTGTTGCGTAGGTTAAAGGAATCGGCTGCAAGGGAAGGCGTGAAGTTTTCATAAATGGTGAAGCCCCAACTGCACGAACAGCCAGGGCTTCGGTTTGTCAGAAATCTTTCGGGATAACCAACATGAATAGTATAGCAATCGCTGATCGCACTATCAATGTACCGTTTCACGGTGCCAATCTCTTTATGGTGAGTAATGGTGCTGAACCATTCGTTCCCATGAAGCCGATCGTTGAAGGCATGGGTTTAACTTGGCAATCCCAGCACGAAAAGTTAAAGCAACGCTTTAGCAAAGGTATCACGGAAATCGTGATGCCTTCCGCTGGTGGTAAGCAGGCGATGACTTGCCTTGCTTTCCGTAAGTTCGCCGCTTGGCTTGCGAGTATCCAACCCAACAAAGTAAGGCCTGAGATCCGTGAGCGAGTCATTCAGTATCAGGAAGAATGTGACGATGTTCTTTATGACTACTGGACTAAAGGCGAAGCCGTTAACCCGCGCAAGCTCAAGAAAGCACTTCCCGGTAAAATCACCGCCGACCAGCAAGAGGCTCTCAAGCAACTGGTTCTGACGCGTGGCAAGGCATTACCGAAGGAACGGCAAGCCAAAGCGATGATAACGATGTGGTCAGCGTTAAAAACTCACTTTGGCGTGACGTATAAGGAAATCGATAGTGACCAGTTTACGGAAGCGTTGTCTCTGGCTGCGCGGGTGCCGTTGGATGGTGAGTATTTAGGAAAGCAAGAGGCGTTGCCCGCGCCGAAACTGGAGATAAACTTTCCTCTTCAATGGTGGATAGACAATAATCCAGCCGTTAAATACGGGAATAGTGTGAATATAGTCGAGAGCAAGCAGAATCTGAAAGGTTACACGCCGACTTTGGATGTAACTATGGATATGTTTACTGGTGGTAACGACACGTCACCAGCCATTCAGCTTATCAACATACTGGAAGCGGCAGGATTTAACGTTTCTGCGCCAAAAGCTGAAATTGTAGGAATGCGTAAACATCTGTCTAACGTTGAATATGGGATGCGCTCTATTGCTGATGCCTGCACCAGAGCAAGTAATAAGAAAATCATTTTCCGAGGTGGAAATGCTGATTTCGTAATCGGCTAAACGCCAAGTAACTATCACCAAACCCAACCTGCTTCGGCGGGTTTTTTATTACCTCATGCCTCGCATGTGGGGACTACTCACACCTGGAGAATTGTAAATGCCTTCAACTCCTGAAGATCGCCTGTTTGGGATCACCACTTCCGTTGCAGTAAAACCAGCAGTGGCAATTTCTGCTGACACTAACATTACGCTTTTTGGTGAGCAGACGATCACCACAACTACAACGACCGGAACACACACAGTAACTACTGCTAACGGCATGCGTATTCTCGTTATGGGCCAGGCTAATGCGGTCGATAATGGAATCTGGATTGCTGGACCTGCAACATGGCGCAGGGCAGCAGACTTTGACGGGGCGCGAGATGCTATCAATGGCACCATTGTCTATACCGTCTATGGTGAACAGTGGCTCGTTAAAGGTGGTAAGGACGCTGGTGAGATTCGTATTGGTTACGATGAGTTGTCATTTTATCCTGTAAACATACCAGACCTGACGCTGCGTAGTACATTATCGACAATCGGGAGTGGGGAGGGCGCTGATTTCCTGCCGTTGTTGCAAGGCGGAACGGTACAGGATGCCATCAATTACGTAACTCCAGAAATGTTTGGTGCAGGACCGGATAAAACGCCGACTGTAAACACAGCTGCAATCATTCAGGCCATTAATACAGCCAGCGTAATGAATATTGGCGCTGTTCGTCTTGGCCCTAAACTTCCCATCACCGACACAATCATCAACGTTCCGTCTAACGTTTGTATTTTTGGTGGTGGGCCGAAAACGGGTGTATCTCTTTTAACCGCGCCAACTTCGCCAAAGCATGAGGTTTTCAGTGTTGCAGGCTCTGGCGTAAAATTCAGCGACTTTGCAATTGATATCAACACCAATGGGCTAGGCGCAATTGATAATATTCGAGCCTATGGTGTTTTTTTTAAGAGCACATCATCTAATAATATAGCCGATAAGCTTGTTATTAATGGAAAGCCTACATCTAACCCAATGGGATTTTCTATTGGTATCTATGATGAAGGGAAAAATAACAAAATCATTAATAACAATGTTGAGTACTGCACTGTTGGCATCGCTTCAACTAACGCGGAAAGCTTAGAAATATCCCACAACTATTGCAATAACCACTTTGTTGATTCCATAACATCCCCGTGGACTGCCGTATCTCCTTGCTGGGACGGGATAATCTGCGAAGGGATAAAAAAGGGAACTATCACCTATAACCGCTGTGTCAGGAATGGACAGTCAGGGATTTATATCGGCGGCAATGGGCATTTATCAAGCGATGTACTCATTCATGGCAATATTGTTGAGGAAAACTTTAACCGTGGCATTGATTGTGGCGTGTCTGGTGGAATTAGTGCCGCTAACGCGGTCAAAGACATCATCATTACAGGAAATACCTTTATCAATAATTGCCAGCCGCAAATATGGCTTTTTGATGTAACTAAAGCGAAGGTTCTAGGTAATACCGTAAAAATGACTGCTGATTACGATACTGTTTTTGCCGGGTTTTATGGTGACTCGCGCGCGGGGATTAGCGTTGGCGGTACAGGAGTGACAGGAATTTATGTTGATGACAACACCGCCAGTGTCACAACAACCGCGTTGTATGCTGTGGTTATGAATGGCAAGGGATGCTACTACGGGTATAACGATGTTTCCGGCCAAATATCTTACATTTGGGGATTTGACCATGACAGGCTGATAGAAAACATTGTTGATAACTATGATGGTGTGTTTACTCCTGCAATCACTGAAGGTGCTGGGGTATCTATCTCTTCCGGCACAGGTAAATATAGAATCGCTGGTAAGAAATTAATTTTCCAAATCGACCTAACCTTATCCTCATCTTCTTCTAGCGGAAGCTTGAGTATCGGCTATATCCCTGGCATGTCTGGACTGACCGCTGACGATATTCAAACATCCAACATAAACGTGGCGACGTACAACGGATGGACAGGGTTAACTGGTGTATTGAGAGCATATCAAAACTCAAACGTTACTGATCAGATTGTTGTTTACCAGCAAGTGGGGGGAAATAGGGTTTTTGACGCAGCTACGCATGTGTCAAATGGAGCGACAATAAGTATTGTTGGGGAAATAACAGTGGTGTAATCATTTTATTTTAAGTGGTAATTTTGTTACCACAAGAAGTGTAAATTACTTATATTAACATATCTTGTGGTAACTTCCATGAAGTGAGTGTAAATTACTTCTTCGGCAGGACCTTATACATCAAATAAAACAAAAACATAAGTAAAAACTGTAATGATATATATTTTATTCCATATGTGACATCTTTCCGGATTGTAACAAGTACTAGTGATACTATAGGGAAGTAAAAACATATCATCCCTTTCTCTTTAGCTATTTTGTAAAAGTATGAGAGAAGAGTCCCTATTATTATCCCGTCTAAAATAACTCCAGCATACCCTAAGGAGTGAACTCCATGAGAAAAAATGAAAGCCCCTCCTTTATCATCATATAACTTTGGCTCTGCTGCGTTTAATCCTAGCGCCTCAGTTTTATTTAGCTCGAAGAGTGAGAAAATAAAACTTGGTATTACAAAAAGAATTGGCTGAAATAGACTACCTAATCCACTATACTCAAAACCATCAAACAGGTGAGTTCTAATCTCATTAGCAAGAGTTGCTATTGTGAAATGTGTTTCGTATAGAATAGCATAACCCATAGCATAAAGTATATTTCCTCCTGATGTAGACGTGCTCTCTCTTAAATACAAGCCAATTCCAGCAGCCAATGATACGACAAAAGCTACCATTAATGACTTCATTATACTTTTAAAACTAATCCCTTTCACCATTAGCTTATGAGCAAACATGCAAACCAGTAGTAAAAGCAAAGGCTCCCTTCTTCCTTGGAAAAAAATTGAAGATAAAATTATTAAGCAAATTGTAATTATTAAATATTTTTTTACCCTACTTCCGTTACCTGATAAAGATGACAATATAGAAAATATTGATAACAAACCAGATGTTGAAATTAAAACGTCCTTCAATTCATTATCACTTAAATCTATTATTGCCGAATAAGGGGTGTTTAAAAAATCAACATACCCACCATAAAAACTGACTCCCCAAGAAAACATAACAACTGACGTTATCATGTATAGTATTGATGAGAAGTGCTGAAAGTATGGCTTTGATATTGTTTTCAGTTTTGGTGGCTTTCTGCGCGAGTTTATGTAATAGCCTGCGGCTACTGAAATGTATCCAATGAAAAAAACAAACATTAGATTTTCAGGAACTCCGCTTATGCTCATGGACCCAAGAGGGGTCATCTCTGGATATGCCATATATAACATACCAAAAAACACATAAAAAAATGATAGAATTGAGAATAATAAAAACGCCATTATTTTTCACCATTTGTCAACGAGTTATTGCTATTGCTATTGCTTTTATTACTTGAAAATAAGAGGATTGGCTTTACTCATTTCATTAAATAAATTTATCACTTTTCTCTCTACAGTTTTGTGTACAAAAATACTTACTAACAAAGAAGATAAAAAAGCAAATATAACAAATAGTGCACATGAGCCAACCCCAAGCATCATGAATATTTTTGAAGATAGGCCTATTACAAAAAGATGTGTCAAATAAAGCGAGTAGGATGCATCACCAATGGACTTCATAGCGATTATTATTTTTCTGTTTTTTATCTCATTAATTTTATCTTCCATAATTATAAAAGACATAAAAATAAAAGACATTGGAATTGCTAGTTCAATAACTCTATTGGTGAATAAACCTGTGATTGCATTTTCCCTAATCAAAAGAAATAAAAAACCTAATATCATAAAAATGCACGAGATAATAACCTTATGATTTTTATTAATATTTGGAAGTGCGTATCTATATATATAATAACATAGTATTCCTAAGCAAAATTCAATTAAAATTGGAGAAAATAAAATGCTATTTACAGAATGTCCATATATAACAATAATTGATATGGCTGACGCTACAAATAGTCCCTTTATTTCTGCTTTAATAAAAAGAAATGATGCAAATACTATGTAGAAAAACATCTCATAGCTAAGGGTCCATCCTACTGATAGCAAGAAGGATTTATTTTCAGCAGGCACTAATAGGTATGAATTAATTATTGATATGCCGTCTTGGTTTCCTTTTATCATTGACGGATTAATCAAATAGATTACCAGAGCGGCAGTTGTTATTATATAATAAAAAGGGATTAACCTATTAAATCTCTTTATCATGAATATTTTAAAGTTAGTTTCTCTAGATGAGATTAGCATCATGATGAATCCAGAGATAATAAAGAATAGATCTACGCCAGAGTGGCCTAGATTAAACACATTTTCTGACATGCCTAACGACTGCGCTTTCAATGTTGTATGCACAATCACAACAAGCATCGCCGCTATGGCTCTTAGTACCTGCACGCTGATCATATTGCTTCCATTTTGTGCTGATTATCGCTGGATTGTAGTTCATCAATCATCTCCAGTCATTCCTTCACTGGAAGCCTTGTGCCGTCTCGCGTCTACTATGCTTGGTTGTTGCGTGTTGTGGTGTGAGGATGTTGTCATCGGCGCAGTATACCTTACTCAGGTTACGGTATGCCATCGAAATCCCCGGCCCTTTAACGAGCCGGGGCGTTTGTCAGTGTCTCTGCGCGAACAGCTCTGGTTCGGACTTGTGCCAGCGGGTCAGCGTATCGGTGAGCCTGAAGGCTTTATTCTGGCTGGCTTAGCATGGGTTTCGCAACATCACACTATGGACCTGGCGGAGATGTCGCTTCACGGCCACTAACTTAACGTATTTAGAGGTTTTTTGTTGAAAAACTTTCGTAAAATCCCCATGTACATTAAAGTAACCTTTTGATATTTATAGGAAAAAAACTCCATTTATATTACGAAAAATCTCGTTAACTTATTGATACTTAAGCTTTACAAGCGCGATTTAAAATCCCTCGGCGTACGCGCTGTGCGGGTTCAAGTCCCGCCCCGGGCACCACGAATAAAAACTATAATAATCAGTATTTTGTTTCCTATTGATCGCCGCTGTTAAGGCGGTTTTTTTATGCACAGAAATGTCTTTCGTAATATCATTTCGTAATATTTTTGCTGTCTTGCTGGGCACCCACTACTGGAACAATCCGGATTTTCCTGTCATATCGTGCCGTTTGATCCACATTTTTATGCCCGGATATAGACTGCTTTTCGTACAGGCCCCCGTCTAAATCAGAGACTCCTTTCGCTTTTAGATCGTGAAATGTAAAGTCTAAATCAAGCTCAGGGAACTGCTTTTTGGCTTCTTGTTTTGTTTTCAACCATCGTGTATTGAAGCCATCCCGAGTATATCGTGTACCTGATGGTTGATGTAGTACGTATATGCTGCTCATACCTTCGTTTAAGGGTAGAGCTTTGGACATCGCTATGGCTTGTTCAAGTCTTGGGGACCATGCTTTGATTTGCGCTACTCCTGTTTTACTTTGCTGAATTAATATTCCTTCGCGGATTAACTGGCTGTTCTTTAATGAAAGGATATCAGCTTGGCGAGCGCAACAAAGATATGCTAATTCCATGGCGACTTTCACTAAAGTAGGCGCCATCTTATAGACGGCTTCATATTCAGCATGGGTTATATATCGTGTACGCGCGGATTCTTTAAACTGACGTACTCCCTTGCATGGATTTCCTTTTACCATACCTCGCTCATAGGCGAATCTAAAAACTCTCGATATAAAGGCTTTTTCTCGATTAGCTTGAGTCCGACTTTTCAGGCCTCGCTTATCCATATACCGTCTAATATGTTCCGGTTTGATATGGTCCGGGTTTAACTTTCCAAAGACAGCAACAACTTTTTGAGCATATTTTCGATAATCCTTCTGTGTTTCGGAAGCTAATTCAGTAAAGTCACCTGATGTAAAAAATCTTTCCACAAGCCCTTCGAATATGGATGAATCGCTACAATTATTATTAAATGCTTCATATGCTGACCAAACTTGGGCTGGAGTAGCATTAAAACCGCAGAGTCTAACAGTTCCCCCTGATCTAGGTCTGAACTCAAATGCAGATTTACCTCGACTAACACGCGGCGGTAGCCAGTTATCAGCAATGTTCTTCCTTTTTCGCCCCATCAGTCTAACGCTCCATAGTTCGGTTCAACATATTTAGATTCTTCAGCTACGGTTCTTTGAGTATAAGGAGAGTTAAAATGTGCCCAAGTTGTGCGGGGCCTCCCATCTCTACGAGTTATGAAGAAAATCCCCGCAGCTTGCAAAATTTCACATTGCTTCGATGGTATTTTGTACCCTGTTATTTTTTCAAGTTCATCGTCGGTAATAATGTCGTTTTCACTTTTCATGGCATTATTTCAAACCTCGCTTCTTCATGGCTTCAAGCAGGATGTCCTGCATTTCGCGTTTTGAATCGCGCCGCTGCGCCATTTGTCATGGTGGCAGGGGGGATTTGTGAATCTCAGAAACGGTACAGTGAAGGTTGCACACAGGGTATGCAGTGATGAAGGTGATTTCAGGCTGTAACAGCCTTGGTTAAAGTACTGATGCTGGTCGTATACGTTTGCCTTGCTGCCCGAGGATATCGATAAACTTTCGGTATCCGTTTCTCAGCCATTGAACCCATTTATCCAGTTGGGTTTCTTCCGGGTGATAGCTCCCCATGAGGGCAGCATGACCCGCGAATGCATAATTCATGGGGGCTCCTATTTTTAGATTGCTATTTGGGTGTCGTATTTGGCGTGGCTCATAGTCTTCCAGCTCTGGCCGTTATCTTTGGATAACATGCGCCAGTAGAGGGAGAGTCGTATTGATAAATAACCGGTTCGTTGGATGCGTCTTGCATGGATAAGTCCTTCACGGTATAAGCGCTTAAATAACTTCTCACGCTCTCTTATCCTGTTAGGTATTTTAGGTTTCATTATTTTTCCTTATGCCACCTGAAGATATTTATCGTGGGTAAATTCACCGTTCCAGTCTTTCTTCATCGGAAGTTCGCCTTTCAGATAGTGGCGATACAGCCATTTAGCGCCTTCTTTTAAAATAATGACTTCATAAAATTGCTTCTTGCCCTTTTCGGTGTTAACGGTGACCGTTTTTTCGGTGAAATATTTATAGCGCGCATAAGCCTTTACACGCCACTCATAAGGTTTGTTTTCCTCTTTCTGTCCGTCGTAGAGGAAATTACGCTCTGCCAGAAACAGATTTACCCCCATCACATTCACCCCGTTAAGTTGCTTGCAGAACTGGACGGGCGTCATGCCGACCTGAAAGAGGTTTTCCAGGCTGTCCACGGTTTGCTTAAGCGCTTCCACCTGTTCGGTATAGTTCAGCAGCATTCCGCGTAACCATGACGGGTCATTGAGTTGCGGTAGGGCAACAGCAGCCTTGGCTTGTTTCTCGCACTGGATGAAGTACTGGCGCGCCTCTTTGCCTTTCTCGTTGCGCTCAACCATCGAAAGCTCTTTCGCCATGTCGATGCTGATGGCGTATTCCATGGAAGGGCGGCCACCTTTGGGGTTTTCCCCAATTTCGGGGAAAACTAAATAGTCGATATTTTCAACAAATCCGTACTGCTTGATGCGGTCTTTAATCCAGGTGGTGAAATCCTTGCCGACCTTAAGGAACTCGTGCAGGTCACGGGCGTTCACTGTCTGGACGGTTTCGCCATTGATGCTATTAGTTTCGATGGCAATCAGTTGGTGTTCTTTAGACATGATCAATCTCCTCACAAGTGAATGTGATTAATGAAACCCCGGCACGATACCGGGGCGGGATTACTGGGTTAGTGAAGTCTTGGAGTCTGTCCGGGCTGTAGCCGCGATTTTAATTGGCTAATCAGTGGTGCAAGGCAAAAGGAAACATCTCTTAGATGCTCGCTAACGAATCCTGCTTTGGGATAGCTTAATTGAAGTAAGGCGCTTTCCAGTTCTGAAAACCAGATTTTCTTGATGGTATTAAGATGGAAGGCTACGCATTCGGCATAATGTGCGTCGATCTCTTCTTGTGTGACAGTGCTTGGTTGCTTTGTTTGGCGTTGGCCATGAAGCCGCTCTTCCATGCGGTTAAACTCCGCAATGTAAGCTTCCTTGAACGCTGCTGCCTTTTTTCCCGTAAAGCCCATGACTAGGAAGACAAAGCCGTCTTTTGTCATTTCAAACATCGGGCGTTTTTCGCCTTTTGCATCGACGTAATCAACGAGCACAAAATTGTGCTGGTTAAAAATCGCTGAACAATCAAGGTTTTTGATTTTATCTAAAACCCTTTCGTGACGCTTGCCAAAGTAATCAGCAACGTCTCTAGACGTGGTTAGAGCTTTACCATTGTTGATAAATACGCGAGGTTCTTCAATGTGCAAGTTTTCTGCTAATGCTGGAAGGGCCATGATAGCCTCCGATGGTTGTATTTGAACTACTCACCACCAAGAGACGCTAACCTCTGATTGGTGGTGAACTGAATGGAGTTAGCGTTACCGGATACAACCAACCGGCCAGCCTTTCGGCTGCCCCATCCAGTCCACCATAGAGATGTAGCTGGATTGCGACGTAAAAAAACACGCTCGCGGCGTGTCATGTTGTCGCGGTTGTATCTGTCGGAACGCTAATCCCGGCACCTGAATTTGCAGGTGCAGGTTGACTATAGCGCATGATTTCTTCTTCCGTCAATGGATATTTTGGAAACAAAAAGCCAGCTCTAGTGGCTGGCGTAGATTTCCCTGGTGTTGGGCTAAAAAGTTCAAAAATTTTTGATTTGCAGTATGATGTCTTTATTTTTAATGAGTATCCCGAATAAAAGAAAGCGATTGTACCCTACAAAATGTAGGGTGTTTTGTGCTTATTCTTTGTTTGTCAAAGTACATTGGCACAATGTAAACAAAACCAAACGTATATGAATCGTCGAAACAAGATGACTTAAAGAATAAAATTCAAGTTTATTTTTTATTTCTTGCAATGTATCTCTTACCGCTGGATAGGAAACATTACGTGCCCAGGCAATCTCTTTTTTGGTCATTCCCAGAGCAAATAACATTGCGGTTTCAAATTGTGCTGGCGTTAATTCAGGAAAAATATGATTTAACTGCGCGAATTTTTTTGAATCGAATATTCTCATTTCTTCGCCCTAGTATCTTGAGAGATGAAACGTGACATTAACGATTGTGCTTCACAAATGGGCACAAGAAAGCTAGACTTTTTCATTAGCCTTATCCCTATTTATTAGGAGTAGGTTTAGGGTTAGCTGGCTGTTGGGATATCAAGATCCCTTCAGTCAGTGACGATTTCTCACTGAGTTCACAATGAAAATGGTTGTGTTATACTTCCCAAAAAGGAGAATAACATTATGGGTCAGGTTGCATTTGATACATTACAAGCATCAGAAGAGCTTGAAACTGCTGGCATCTCTAGAGAACAGGCTAGGGCGATTTCGCTCGTCGTACGCAAGTCTCATGAGGTGGCAGATGTGGCCACCAAACGTGACCTCGAAGACGTGCGGAAAGAGGTGATTGCCCGCTTCGAGAAAACTGAAGCGCAGATAGCCGATGTCCGTAAGGATATGCAATTAGTCCGCAAGGATTTACAGCTTGAAATGGCTGGTATTCGCGCTGAGCAGAAGTTAATGCGCTGGATGCTGAGCGCTGGAATTTTGGGTATTCTCTCTCTGGTTGTGAAAGCTTTTCTCGTTACAGCCCTTTAATTAATTTGTCTCAGGGTTGTTAGCTCAGTTGGTAGAGCAGTGGACTCTTAATCCATCGGTCGCAGGTTCGAATCCTGCACAACCCACCATGCTACCCCTTGCGTCAGGGGGAACCCGATTGCATAACCGCCTGTTGACAGGTGGTGACGCCCCTATCCCGGATTAGTCGCTTCTGACAGCACCGTAACGCCCTCTGTAATCTTTAAAGCGTTCGTCTTTAGATGGGTCAATTTCTACTTTGGCATAAACTCTATTGACTTCCGCTGCGATCCGCTTCTCTTCGGCTAATATCACGCGATTTTCCCATGCCACCCGTTTTTCTTCCCAGTTAATTAACCGTGGGTGATGCAATCCTTTTTCTCCAGCGTCTACAGCTTCCATTGCTCCCCTGACTATAGGAATAGTCTTTAGGTAGCGTTCCTTTCCCGACGCATCCAGTCGGTTGTAATATTGTCTTTCGTCAGGCGTTAATTCTTCATAGGTCATAACGTCACCTGAAATTCAGGCAGCACAACGCCGTCCCTATGGCTGTCGTGCTGCGGTGAGATTGGGGTTAAATCAGAAGGGGATAGAGTCTTCGTCGTCGAAATTCATTGGCGGCTCTTGTTGTGGGGCATTGCGTTGCCGATTGCTACCGTTATTCTGTGCATCCTGCTTCTGTCCTGATGAGCCAAAATCAATATCGTTGACGATAATCACAGGTGCCGTGCGCTTATTCCCTTGCTGGTCTTTCCATTCGTCCAGAACAAACTCTCCAGTTACCGTAACCTTTGTTCCTTTAGTCAGGTACTGAGGAAGCTTTTCAGCCTTGGGTCCAAACAAGCGGCATTGCACCCACGATGTTTTCTCATGCTCTCCATAGCCTTGCTTCACGGGTAGCGAGAATGACGCGATACACTTTCCGTTTGGCGTCCATCGCTGTTCGGCATCCTTGCCGATATTCCCTGATGCTACGATGAGGTTAATTGCCATTTATGCCGCCTGTTTTAGTTCAGTTTGACGAAGCCGGTAAACCTTCACGCATTCATCCTGATGCTGTTTACTGGCGCTTAAAGCGTTCCATGCTGGCTTATAGATGCCGTTGAGTTCTGCCATCGTCTGGCAATCGCCAGCCTGCGCTGTGAAGTCTTTCAGTATTTCATCAGGGCTTCGTGGTGCAACGTTGTGACACTCAGCATCAGGGTCGATTGCGGTTTCTTCCGTTGGAATGCAGAACGCCTGAAACGCGGCGTATTTGTAGGCTATTGACATGGCTTTGTTAGTGGCTTTGTCGCTGGTATCCATTGCCTCACCATAGGTAACCACAGTGTGAATGCTGCCGTCTTCGGTGCTGACAAAATCAAACTCAGCGCGAACAGTGATGTAAAACAATGCACCGCCGTTTTTACTGGTTCGCTCACATGAAGTGCGTTCTGTGCAGCGCGGCAGGATAAGCAATTTATTCCTTACCAGGGCCGGAGCCAGTGCGTTATACACATCATCAATCCCCCGAAATGCGTATGTCACCTGGCTTCCCTGTTTTTTTTCTTTGCTAATGCCTCGTTCAGCTAATTCAGCAGCGACTGCGCTGATGGCGGCATATACCTTTTTTGTCTCCATTTATCACCTCAGAATGGCATGTCTTTATCGAGGAAATAGCGCTCGTTAAGTCGCTCCCAGTGAGCAAACTCAAGCGCAGACCTTTTGTATTTACGGTTGCCCGCCTTGCGCCAGTAGAGCGCTTCAGTGAGATAATTCAATCTGGCTAATCGGCTTAACTCTGGCGTCTTTTGAGTGCCGCTGTAAATCATCTGAACACCTCCGGATTTCCTTTCTGATTAACCGTTGCAATAAGCTGTTCGAATAACCGTTGCAGCCAGCTTTTGTTTTTGAAGCTCTGGCCCGTGACGATATTTGAGCGGTGATGTTCGATTGACCGAATCGGGTCAAATTTAATTTCAGGACGCACGATGGGTGCGCCCGCGATAGCAAGTTCCATCGTGGCTTTCCTTGATTTTGACTGATGTATTAATGATGCCGAGGAATATCGGCGCGGGTATAAAGAGGCAGTTCAGTGTTATCTATTATTAGTGTGATGCTGATTACAGCGATAAGCGGATGATGGGAATGCTGAAAGTGTTTCAGTCAGACACTGGCGTTAATTTTTTCACCTGCTTTTTGAGCCACTTATTTTCCTCCACCAGAAATGCGATGGTTGATTTGTATATTCTTGTCTCATGGTCGTCACATGGGTGAGTATTTATGCTCATCAAATAACGTGAATCATTAATATTATTGCTGCCGTTGGTGACAGCGACCATGTCACCGAAATCAGGGTGATTGAAGGTCGTGATATGAGGTTTATTAAGTTGCATCATTCAATCCTCCGTTAGCTATCAAAATATTTTCGTTTCCATTTAATAATTTCCGGGTATTGTCCGTTAGCTGTGTTTGAAATAACGCCATATTTTCCAAGCAGCACGACCCAGCTTCAAATTCAATGAACGAGCCGCGATGTATACGTCTGTCTTGCTCTGGCGGTAATGCCATACTCCGTTTTCGGTTTGCTGTACCAGATGCGATGGTTAAGACGTCTGGTAATATCGTACTTTTCAGCGAAACGGTTAATTTGCTCTCTGAACTTGTCCAGTAAGCCGAAATTAATCCGTGGTGCACGTTTGCGCTTGAAGGCCAATTCGATTCGGGTAAGCGCCTTGCGTTTTTCTGGCTTCAGCCCCAATGCCCTATCGATACGGGATGACACCAGTTCACGGCGGATGGCTTCTGCCTTGCGTCTGGCATGACGTCGAATAGCGGCGTTGGTTTTGTTAACAGGATTAACGGATTTACGGTAAATGATAGTAGCCATGCTCCCCTCCAATAGATGGTTTTGGTGGTGTGGTGGCCAGTGCTGATCTCCGGCTTTCAGTAAACGCGGTGCGACCTGCTCAGGCATCCCTGAAGCCCTCATACAGATACGGAGACCGTAGCTGCGCATCTGCCTGCACAATTCACCACACCCCAAAAACATCTGGGTAAAGGTTCGGCACGTTGTCGGTGCCTTCCGTAGAGCGCGAGGCTCGTTTTGAAAGAGCATGTATTTGAAATTTTCCCCAACCGCCGTCATGTTCCTGCGCCTCGGGCTGGCTACTTACGCTCAGGCAATCGGCGGGTAACTCGAGGTCTTGCCTGCCGGGGTATTGCCGTTGCGGGTTGGTGGTCCACCGTCTGGCGTCCGATTGTGGGTCTTCGAGGAATATAATGTATCTGTAAGGTACATTTGTCAAGCATAAAAAAACCCGCACTTGCGGGCTTTTATCAAGAACCTTTCTTATTTAAGATAACGTCTTGCTTTTCCAGAAAAAATCACAGTACCTATTATTGAGCAACAACCATTTACTTGTATGTACTGCTCTGGCCAGTTTTTATTTAGTGCCTTCAAATATTTTTTGCCACTATCTTCAATAAGTCTCTTAAATGTAGCTTCACCCGAGTCAAGCAATAAAGCTATTACATCATCACCATGAATGGCTTCAACTTCTGGATCAACAAAAATCATATCGCCTGGCGAGTATTCTTCTATCATCGAGTCACCGACAACTCTTAAAATGTACGTCATTTCACTACAAGGAACAGGACATGGATACTGTTGCAAAAAGTTATCATCCTCTTCGGTATCTTGAATAGAACTCCACGATCCCGCTTGTACCCACGAGATGAGAGGAACCATTCGTATTGCAAGATTGGTTTCAGAGATATTATTAACAGCAACATGAGCGCTTACCTGATGTTCGCTGTCTAGCCAGCCCACACCTAAAGAGAAACATTTTTCAATATGACGAGCTAAGTCATCACCTATTTTTTTTGTCGGATTTTTCCCGATGATACGACTAACTTGAGTTGATTCACGGTCAATAAAAGTAGCGAAGGAATTATTTCCCCCAACACTATCACGAAGCTTTCTGGCGTTATCTCGCCTGATTTCATCATTAGTTTTCATATTGCCAATACTCTATCGACATGTATCAATCAGGTACAAGTATCTTGCGTGTTCATTTTTATTCTGTATAATGTATCTAGGAGGTACCAATGAAAGAATTTTGGGATAAGTTAACAATCGCAGAGCAACATAAGCTTGCTCATAAAGTTGGCAGTAGCCGTGGATACTTACGACTAATATTTAATGGTTACAAAAAAGTGGGTTTTTCTCTTGCCAGAAGTTTGGAAGAGGCAACCGATGGTGCTGTAACCAAAGCTCAATTACGTCCTGATATTTATGAAAACCCAGTGGGGGCACCACAGAAAGCTAAATATTATCAATATTTATCTGCTTCATAAGCAGTACCGCTCTTTACAACGGACACTCGTCCTACGGAAGCCACCGACAACGTGGCGAACTCAACATCCCACAGTAACAAACTCACTGTGACTGCCTCACGGCTTCGTCACGTCTGTTGATCACCAAAACACAGGTGCCGTGTTTCTACACGTGCATCCGATAACCTATTTTTTCAACAAGGAAAGTATCACACATGAACCACGCAACACAAAGCAAGAAAGCCGCTCACATCGAGTCGGCGCTACTCAACAAGTTAGCTCTGATGGGACAGAAAGCCTTTGCCGCCGCCATGAACGTACCGGAGTACCAGGTTAGTCGCTGGAAGAACGGTCTGTTTCAACAGGTGAGCCTGATGCTGGCCGTGCTGAACTACGGCATTGCCGATGATGAAATGGCTGAGCTAGCCAAACGGCTGGCGGGGTATTTGACCAAAGAAAAAGCCGGTCAGTGGGGAAGCACTTTTCCGGCTTAGAAACGCAAATAACTAATTAATTTCAGGAGGAATTATGGCACTAAATAGCCGGAATTTCAAGCAAAAAGGCATTTATCGCCCTCATCCTGAACCCCAAACATTGATGCCGGAGGATGCGGCGAAGAAATTCGCCGAACTCTTTCGCCTGCAACAACAACTTTACCTGGCTCGGTATGAGTCAGAGGAGAAACGCAAATGAGCAGAATAGCCACTGACTGGGCCTGGAGTCTGAATTTACCCTCATCACAAAAACTGTTGCTCCTGTCTCTTGCTGACCGGGCCGATGAAAAACACTGCTGTTACCCCAGCATACAAAGGCTTGTCAGTGACACCGGGTTGGAAAGAAAAACCATCGGTAAAGGCATCAATCAGATGATCGAAGAGGGTCTGATTCGCGACACCGGCGAGAGAAAAGGCCCTACAAAACGGGTTCGGGTATTACAGCTAAATATCGGCAATAAATGTACCCCAAAACGGAATGATACCGAAAATGGTAATGTTACCAAAAACGGAACGTTAAATGATCCCAAAATTGGGACTTTGAATGATCCCAAAAACGGGATTTTGAATGATCCCAAAATTGGGACACAGAATCAGTCATTAGAACCCAACATAGAACCAGAAAAGAATATCCCCTTACCCCTTACCGACACGAAAACCAAATTTGACCCGCTAACCGAAAAACCGTCGAACGTGTCGGCAGAGGTTTGGGCCGATTGGGTGAGCCACCGCAAAGAAATTCGTCACCCGTTGACCCCGACCACCTGCAAGCGCATCAGGTCGATGCTGGAAAACCATGTCAACCCCGATGCGGTGATTAACCTGTCCATCGAACGGGGTTGGCAAGGGTTATTCCCGGAAAAAATCACTGAGCCAGCTAAAACCACGCCCGCGTTCGATGTTTCCCGGTTGACCGAGGAGCAGCGGCGTGAACTGGCCTTGTATGAACTTCTGGAGGGGCGATGAAATCATGGCTGAAACGGGTTTTGATTGCCGGTTACTGCCACGGGGTTATGCCGATATCGGCAGTGACGCTGGGCTTTAAGATTTTTCGATTGGAGGCGGTATGACTATCCAGGAATTATCCGGCCTGTTGTGGCAGCGGGTTGAGCAGGTGGTGGCTCACTTGCTCCCCAACGGTCGGCGCGTCAATGGGGAGTGGGTTGTCGGTGATTTGGACGGCAACAAGGGGCAATCGCTCAAGGTCAATCTCACCGGCAAGCAGGTCTGGTGTGAGTTCAACGGCGGACAGGGTGGGGATTTGCTGGACTTGTGGGTATCGGTACGGCATACCCAACTCCATCAAGCCATGCAGGAGGCCAAAGCGTTTCTGGGTGTCAAGGACGAGGACAGCGCCTTTCTGCCTAAACCGGCAAAAATCTTCAAGAAACCTGAGCGCAAGGGCGTCAAAGGCTCCCGCGACTGTTTCGCGTATCTGGCCTCAAGGGGGATCTCCCACGAGACGGCACAAACGTTCAAAGTGACCGACGCGGTGATATTCAACCACGAGACCAAGCAGGAAGTCCCCGCCATCGCCTTCCCCTACCTGCGCGACGGTGAGCTGAAACAAATCAAGCGGTTGGGGGTTGAGCGTCATGACGGTAAAAAAATCATCATGGCGGAGTCCGATTGTGAACCCTGTCTGTTTGGCTGGCAGGCCATCAACCCCAAAGAGCGCAATGTGGTGGTGATTTGTGAAGGCGAAATTGACGCGATGAGCATCCACCAGTACGGCCTCCCGGCACTCTCGGTTCCCTTCGGTGGCGGAACGGGGGCCAAGCAGCAGTGGATTGAGCATGAGTACGAAAATCTGTCACGTTTCGCAGAGATATTCCTGTGCATGGACATGGACGCTGCCGGGCAATCCGCCGCCAAGGAAATTGCTACCCGGCTGGGGATCCATCGTTGCAGCTTTGTGAAGCTCCCTCACAAAGACGCTAACGAATGCCTGGTCAACAATATTTCAGTGGAGCAGTTTCAACGGCTCTTCATGGACGCTGAGACGTTCGACCCCACAGAACTCAAACGGGCGGGCGAATTCCGTCAGGAAGTCCATGCGGCTTTTTTTTCACCCGCTCCCGGTCTGTTCACCAGTCCATGGCCCACGCTGGAGCAGAATTTCAGATTCAGGACGCACGAACTGACCCTGGTCAACGGCGTTAACGGTCACGGCAAATCGCAGTTTGTGGGGCATCTGGCGCTTGAGGCGACGTACCAGGGGGTGTCTGCCTGCATCGCCTCCATGGAGCTACGGCCCGCCATCCTGCTGAAACGGATGATTCGACAAGCCGTATGTACGGGGGATACCTCACCGGAGGATGTAGACCGGATGATGGACTTGCTCGATGCCCGGATGTGGCTGTTCAACGTGACAGGTAAAGCCAAGGGGGAGCGGATTTTGTCCGTGTTCAAATATGCGCACAAGCGCTATGGCGTCAAGCTGTTTGTCGTGGACTCGCTGATGATGTGCGGACTCAATGAGGATGATTACAACGGCCAGAAGGCGTTTATGGAAGCGTTATGCGAGTTCAAGCTGACTTACCCGGTGCATGTGCTGTTGGTCACTCATCCCCGAAAAGGCGAAAACGAAGAAAAGCCGGTCGGCAAGATGGATGTCAAGGGAAGCGGCGCTATCACGGATTTGACCGACAACCTGCTCACCGTTTGGCGCAACAAGGCGCGTGAAGCCGTGGTAGAGAAAGCGAGGAAATTTGGTAACGAAGCGTTATCGGAGAAAGAGCAAAAGTTACTGGAGGCCCCCGGGACGCTGTTATTGCTCGACAAGCAGCGTAATGGCGAAGGCTGGATGGGAAAAATTCCCCTGGTGTTCAACCTGCTGAGTAATCAGTTTCTGGCCGACAAAAAGAGTATTCCGTTTAACTACGCACGGTGGGAGTCGCAAAGTGCGGTGATATCTGAAATGCGCCGTATGGCGGTTTAACGAAAACAGCGAGGGAAATAGGCATGACCGCATATCTAACAGAATGCATCGTGGGGCTGCTGGCAATGGCAGCCCTTTTTGTTTGGGTGTGTAAATTCAGAGGTGGGTGATGGATAAAACACGCTTCCTGCTGCGTGATGAGCGAATACGCCAAAACCTGAAAGCGTTTATTGATTCCTTGCCCACCGACCCACACCGCCCCCTCGAAATCACCATCAACGATGCTAAACGGACATTACCGCAGAACGACCTGTTCCATGCGTTATGCACCGATGTTTCGCGTCAGGTGGTGTGGGCAGATAAACTGCGCCCGCTGCTGGACTGGAAGGCGCTGTTTGTCTCGGGACATGCCATCGCTACCGGCAGGCCGGGAGAAGTGGTTACGGGGCTGGAGGGGGAGTTTTGCAGCCTCCGCGAGAGCACGGCTCAGATGGGCGTAAAGCGCATGAACAGTTTGATTGAGTACGCCCAGGCCTGGTCGGTCGGCAACGGCGTCAGGCTGCGCGAGGTGCGTTATTCAGGGGATTATTTTGGGAGAGTGGGATGAAGAACATGCCTTTCAAGTACGACGGGTTAACCCCTGAAGAAGCGGAACATCTAATCAAGCACTACGAAGACAAGGGTTATCGCGCTGTCAGGTCACTGAGCAGCGACCCGAAATATTGGGATGTCGTTGTCACCCTTCCCGAACAGCAGTACCTCAAACCAACGCCACGCTCAATGGTTAACAAAATGTGGAGGTAGATATGGCGAATCTTGGAAAAGAGGCCAGAGGTCGAGAGTGTCAGGTGAGGCTCCCGGGTATCTGTAACGGCAACGCTGAAACTGTAGTGCTGGCGCATTTTCGCATGGCGGGATTGTGTGGAACGGGAATGAAGCCTGACGACCTTTTTGGCGCATGGGCCTGTTCTGCCTGTCACGACGAAATAGACCGCCGTACGCGTATCACCGATGCTGAATATGCCCGACTGCATCATCTTGAGGGCATTATCAGGACGCAGGCCGTTTTGCTAGAGGAGGGGAAGATTAAGCGATGACCGAATATCACCTGAAACTGCCGTGGCCACCATCGTTAAACACCTACTGGCGACACGCACGACATCGGCACTACATCAGCAAGAAAGGCACAGCATACCGACAAAGCATCATCCAGATAATCCAGCAGCAACACCTTGATATCAACACTCCCGCAAGACTGAAAATTTCCATCATCGCCAACGCTCCAGACAAACGACGCCGTGACCTCGACAACCTGCAAAAGGCGGTTTTCGATTCGCTCACTCACGCTAGGTTCATGCTGGATGACGAACAGATAGACGATTTTAGAGTGAGGCGCGGGCAGCAAGAGCGTGGAGGCAGTCTGGATGTCGTCATCACTGAATTGGAGGCAGCCTGATGTTTACCAATATCAACGCAGCGATAAATCACGCCAGAGAACGGCATGATGCAGCAATTCAAAAACACATTAACGGAAAGCGCTGGCCCTCTCACTTTGTCGTTACGCAATTCCGCCACCGGCTGCATGTGCTGCGTGAAGATAAAGCAAAAGGAGAGGTTACTTACAGCACACGTCAGGACAGGTTCGGCACGGTAAATACTGAGGGGGATGCATGAAACTCCTTACCTACATTTTCTCACTCTTCACCCCAATCACCCCAACTATCCAGCCAACGCATTATCAGTGCTGGGATGCCAGTCCTCGGAGGAAGAAATGCCAATAGCTGAACTTAAGCTCACGGATGACCAGCATCGATGGATTGAAGGGTGGTTGGAATTATGGGGCGCGTGGGTTTATTCAGGGAGGCTAGAGAAGCGGCAAAGCAGCGTAATTGCGCAGTTCATGGAGAGAGTAGAGCCAAGCAGGGTGATGAGTAGGCCCATGTGCAACGATGATGACGGGATGTTGATTTCTCAGGTCGTAGATTCCGTAATGCGCATTGACACAAGGGCGCTCGGTATTCTTCTCAGCTACTACGCTCACGGATCATCTAAGCGAGCAATTGCATCGTACTATCACAAAGCCGCAAGGCCACGCAAAATCGACAGGGGGAGATTGGGTGAGGGGTGGCGTAAGCCGTCAGAGGAAGCGCTGAGGAAAGAGATTTCACAGATACTGGAGGCTACGCTGTATATTCTCTACACTCCACTGCGAAATGCGTTTAAAAGTCGTAAACGTGTAGCTAAAGTTAAGCATGTTGCTTGAAAGCACTTGACAGCTTTTACCCATTTACCCATAATTAAACCTAAGCTGCCGTTCGTGACTCTTAAGTTTCGGCGGCAGTATTTAGGTGGTGAGATAAACGAGGCGGCGCTCACCATTGAACCGCCAAGCGGGTATGTTCAGCCGATGGCTATGCTACTCCCGCCGCATAGGCTGAGAGGTCTTGTTAACGGACAATACTCCGTCAAACCGCCTGAAAGGGGCGGTGCCAATTCAGGCCCCAGCCTAACAGCTGGGGCTTTTTGCATCTGGAACTCTGGCGTAGATAGTTCGCGCGGATGTCTGAAGAGCATCAGGAAATAGTTCGATTCTATCGGGTTCCACCACATTCAAGGCTGAGCTAATTGCTCGGCCTTTTTTTCCCCTTTCAATAATACACAGCGCCATCCCTGTTGGGAGGTGAGGCTATGACACGAATGAGCACTATCTACAGCAGGCTTTCATACGGAACCGGGACGGGCTTAATGGGCCTTGGTGCATCTGCCAGAGCCTACGCCGCATCAACTAAAGAGAGCGTATGGTTGCTTGCAAACAAAATGGCCGGGTTAACGCTCGGTGATTGGGCGATCATCGTCGGCATGGTCTGCACAATCGGCACCTTTGCTATCAACTGGTACTACCGTAGGAAGGAATACCAGTTGAGGGAAAAAGGCGGGGTATGAGGCGTAGGAGTAAAAGAGAAATTGCAGCCGGTGTAGTGTGCTCTGTCGGAGTGATCATAGGAATAGTGATGAACAACGGCCAAGTGCGAACCAACAAAGCTGGCCTGGAGCTTATCGGCAATGCCGAATCATGTCGCCGTGACCCTTACCTATGCCCAGCCGGTATTTTGACTGATGGCATTGGCAATACGCATGGCGTTGTCGATGGCACCCGTAAGACGGACGGGCAAATCGCAGCGGACTGGCAGAAAAACATCCTTGAGGCTGAAAGGTGTGTTGATAAATACGCCGGTGGGAAAAAGTTGCCAGATAACGCATTCAGCGCAGCAGTGAGCATTGCTTTTAATGCTGGCTGTCCAAAGATTCAGGCTTCAACCATGTTCCAGTTATTCCGTGCAGGAAAAATTCAGGCAGCGTGTGAGCAGTTCCCGCGTTGGGTATATAGCGGCGGTAAAGTTCTTCCTGGCCTCGTTGCTCGGCGCGAGAAGGAGCGCGAACTATGTCTATCAGGGCTACAGTGATCGCCGTTCTCGTTGCTCTCATTACCGCACTGTCATTCGGCGTCTACTACTACCACGACAAATACAGTGATAAAGCGAAAGAACTCGAAGCAGCAGAGCGGAAACAACAGCAGGCCGAAACTATCGCTGGAAATGTGATCCAGTCAATGCGTATCTTCAACGCCATCACGCGGGCCAATCACGATGAAAAACAGCAGATACAGCGGCGGTCTGAAACTACCGTGGTTTACATTCGTGAAAAGTTATCGACTGATGAGTGTGCTAGTCGGCCTGTTCCTGATGATGTCGTTAGCAAGCTGCGAGAGCACGCGGACAGAATTCGTAATGGCTCCAGTAGTCCCCATCCCCGCTGAACTTTTACAGGACTGTCCAGCACCAAAAATTCCGTATCAAATGAACTACGGCAAGAGTGTAGCGCTGAATGAAGAACTGCTGACCGTTATTGAGAAGTGTAACGCCGACAAGCGAAGCATTCGTGAAATCGAAGGATCCCGGAAGAATTTACCTGCCAAGTAGCTGTGCAACTCTGTGAAGAAGTGGCAAGGCTGCGAAACCAAACAATGAGCCTCGGCATCGTCCGGGGCTTTTTTTCGCCTGCGCATCCTCGTGCGCATAAAACCAAGAGTCTTTCGGGATATGAGCCTGAGACAGAGTGGCGGTTTCATCGCTAACCACTCTTGGGCCACTCATGTCTACGAGGCAGGCTCTATCACCAAAAGGAAATAAGCGATGCAATTAGTTGAAATAAAGAAACTTGATCTTGTAGCGAATACTATGGCGATTGCTGAAGGTGTTAAGAAAGATCATGACACCATCATCAAGCTTGTTGACCACAATAAAGCCGATCTGGAAGAGTTCGGGCCACTCGGATTTGAAATCCGTATGGTTGAAAGAAGTCAAGGTGGTGGCAACCTCTCTCGGGCGGCTTTTCTGTGAGACAGGCTCGTTTTCTATAGGAAATATCGATATGCAATTAGTAATTTCTGATGTTGCCGTTAAGCAAGACAAGGATGGTCGCTATTGCCTGAATGATTTACATAAGGCTGCTGGCTCGGAACGCCGTAATGATCCGCATGATTGGATGCGTCTTAAACAAACCAAGGACCTCATCAATTTATTGAGCGATACGGGAATTCCCGTAACGACCATAAAGGGTGGTAAAAATCAAGGAACATTCGTATAAACCAAACAATGAGCCTCGGTTAATCCGGGCTTAATGAGATGGTCACCCCCACTCTGTGAGCGGTACGCTGGCAGGGTGTTTTTCTTTCAGGAGAGGCCATCATGCAAAACGTTACTCTTATTGGTATCGATCTCGGTAAACATTCTTTTCATATTCATTGCCAGGATAAGTCAGGTAAAGCGCTTCTGCGTAAGAAGTTTACGCGCACAAAGCTAATGCAGTTTTTGGCGACGTGCCCGCCCTCGGTTGTTGTTATGGAAGCTTGTGCCGGTGCACACTTTATGGCGCGGCGTATCAATGATAGCGGCCATGAAGCAAAACTTATCTCTCCGCAATTTGTGCGCCCGTTTGTCAAGGGCAATAAAAATGATTTTGTTGATGCAGAGGCGATATGTGAAGCCGCATCCCGGCCGTCAATGCGTTTTGTTCAGCCGAAAACGGAGGTTCAGCAGGCGATGCGAGCACTGCATCGGGTCAGG
This sequence comes from Symbiopectobacterium sp. Eva_TO, assembly GCF_053848865.1. NCBI lineage: Bacteria > Pseudomonadati > Pseudomonadota > Gammaproteobacteria > Enterobacterales > Enterobacteriaceae > Symbiopectobacterium > Symbiopectobacterium sp. Eva_TO. Next base: position 87,448 of record NZ_JBSPEY010000001.1, read on the forward strand.
GAATCTCTTATCAGAGATAAAGTAAAAACCACTAACCAGATCCACGGTTTTCTGCTGGAGTTTGGGATAAGCCTGCCAATCGGCGAGGCGGTAATAAAGCGACTGTCTCTGGTGCTGGCTGAGCACGAAATCCCCGCATACATGAGCCGTCTGCTGATGAAGTTACATGCCCACTATCTTTACCTTGTCGAGCAAATAACAGCGCTGGAATCAGAATTAAATCAGTCAATCAAAGCTGATGATACTGCACAGCGAATTATGACAATTCCAGGCGTCGGCCCGATTACTGCCAGCTTACTTTCATCACAGTTCGGCGATGGAAAACAATTTTCATGTAGCAGGGATTTTGCGGCTTCCACAGGGCTTGTACCGCGACAATACAGCACAGGAGGCAAACCGACTCTGCTGGGGATAAGCAAACGAGGTGATAAAAATTTACGCAAACTTCTGGTTCAATGTGCCCGCTCGTTCATGATGCGACTTGAATATCAGCAGGGCAGGCTTGCTGAATGGGTTCGGGGGCAACTCGATAACAAACATTCAAATATTGTCGCCTGTGCTCTGGCAAACAAACTGGCGCGAATAGCCTGGTCAATCACAACTAATCACAATGAATATCAGGCCTGATGTTATGTAGAACTAAATCAACAGACTGATTATTAAGTAATTAAACAGCAGTTACCTATCTGGTTTTGCGAAGACTGATTATTGATGACATGAACGGCATATCGGCCTGCTGAAAAACCTGACGACAAAAATGGCTCACTGAAGCCGAGGGCTTTTTCAGGTTCACCAGGCGCGGAACTCATCGAGGCGCGGGCATCTCGCCCACAGAGACGCCGGATAGATTGAAGCAAGCCCACCATTAGTCAAAAATCAGTGTTGCAAAAATGGGGGTGACCATAGATTTTTGTGTCCGTAATATCTCTGGCGCACTCACCGCGCATCCCAACCCCGAGACCATTCACAAAAGCGACCTCTGAGAACGCCATCGCAGCATGGTGCGCTCGGGTATGGCCGTTCTGGTGAGCAGAGGTCTCTTTTTTGAAAGGTGATCACCATGCAATTAGTTGAAATCAAGAAACTCGACCTTGTAACCAACACTATCGCTATTGCTGATGGAGTTGGGCGCGATCACGATACCATCATTAAGCTGGTAGACCGCAATAAGGCAGACCTTGAAGAGTTCGGAAAGGTCGGATTTGAAATCCGGGCTGGTTACAACAACGCCAAGGTTCGTGTGGCACTATTGAACGAGCAGCAAACGACGCTGTTAATTACGTACATGAGAAATAACAACGTCGTCAGATCGTTCAAGAAGCGGTTAGTGTTCGAGTTCTTCCGCATGCGCTCCGCGCTTGCCAGCAAAAAGGTGGATCGCAATACTGCCAGGCTTGAGTACAAGCCAATGACTGACGCTATCAAGCATGAGCGCGAGGCTCAGGGAAAGCAGATTGCCCCACACCATTTCAGCAACGAAGCAGATTTAATAAACTGCATTGCACTTGGTATGACATCTGCAAAATTTCGAGTCCACCATGAAATAGGTAAGCAGGAGAGTATCCGCGACTACCTGACCCCTGAGCAGATTCACTGCATTACCGAATTACAGCGCGCAAACACGGTGTTCATCAGCATGGCTTGGGACTTTGAACAACGCAAGGCCACGCTGATGGGAATATTCAACAAAAACCATCGCCAGCCATTGATTGAAGAACAACACCGACTGGCGGCTTAGTATGACAAAAAGCGAAAGAGAAGCGTTGAGGCTCGGTTAATCCGGGCCTTTTTCATCGGTGCAGTGCATGCACCCATCACACGTCGGACCTTGTTTAGGAATGAGCCTTTGAGGAAGCAGCTGGCTAGTGCTGCCTTCGACGGGCTGATTTCCTATGCGCCAAAGGTTCATTACTAAGTAAGGATAAGCACTGTGCAAACAATCACCGTTCCGTTTCATGGAAATGCTCTGTATGTCGTCAACTGTAACGGCGAACCCTATACCCCGATGAAACCTATTGTTGAGGGTATGGAGATGGATTGGGCATCTCAATTTACAAAGTTAAAACAACGATTTAATACAACTATTGCGGAAATCACAATGGTTGCAGAAGACGGTAGAACACGAAAAATGCTTTGTCTTCCGCTGCGTAAACTAGCTGGTTGGCTTCAAACAATTAACCCGAACAAGGTCAAGTCCGAAATCCGCGACAAAGTTGTTCAGTATCAAGAGGAATGCGATGACGTTCTCTATGAATACTGGACAAAAGGACAAGTCATTAATCCCCGTAAGCGTAGCGTTATGCAAGAACTCAATGCAGCTTGCGCTGAATTAAAAAGTGACAAAGCCGTTGCCAGCGTGTTTGGCACGGGATTGAACGAGTGGAAAGGCATTAAGGCGGCACATGCGAAGAAAATCAAAGTGCTGATTGAAGAAGCTCAATTGTTACTGACATTTTAAGGGGGAGACCATGAGCAATATTCCTGCTCCCGAATGCTTTTGCTGGCGCGTCGCGGATGCCTACATGTACCACCTGATGGCAACTAACCGTCGCCCGGTATACCGCTATCAGGCTGGTGATATCGAAGTCTGCCGCTATTTTCTTTGTGGTTTCCTTGATGACCACTTATCGAAAATATCGCCGCCGAAAAGGGCGGCATTTTGTCTTCGTTTGCTTGAGCCGTTTACTTTGACACCTGATCCTCGCGCCATCATCTGTGGGGGTAAAGCCCCTATGTTGAATCGTCGAGGTGTCCGGTACATGAATGCATTAATGCACCAATACGGCGATACCCTAATGGATGTCGGCGTTAAAGATGAGCGAGGCATGCTTGTTTTGCCACCAGAAAGCGAATGGGCAAGCCTGAAATTCAGCGATGTCTTGTTTGAATAAAGGAGATCGCCATCGTGAATCATATCGCATTCATTGAAAAGCATGTGGTCGCTGAACTGGTGAAGCAGGGCTATGAGCCATCGGTCGCCCTGAAGGGGGCAGACAGGGCGCTAGACCACTACCGCTGTTCAAGCTCAGCATCAGGGAAGGGGAAGATGTTTGACGATTGCTTGCGCATAGCCAAGGCATGGGCGATGAAGTACCAGCCCAAGAAGAAATGAAGAAATGAAGAAATGAAGAAATGAAGAAATCCAGGGCATTCTCCCGAGAGTGCTCGATATTTCAGCATGAAGTCTATGTGCCGTCACGGGTTGGATAACCATTTTTCAGAGAATTATTCTAAATCACCGAATTAACAGACGTTCAGCAAATGAATTTCATCATCACATAGGCGCAATATGGCAAAGAAAAAAACTGACTGGGAATCGATAGAGCGTGATTACCGGGCTGGGCTCTTCTCTGTCCGTGAAATCGCAGCAACACACGGCATAAGCCATGTAGCAATCATGAAGCGGGCAAAGCGTGACGATTGGTCGCGAGATTTATCTGCAAAGATTAAAGCCAAGGCCGAAGCGCTGGTTACCACTCGGGAGATTACCAGCGAAGTTACCGTGGAAACCAAAAAGACCGAAAGGGAGATAGTCGAGGCTAATGCTGAGGTTATCGCCAACATTCGGTTGTCACACCGTAAGGATATATCTCGCTCCCGTAATGTCGTGATGAAGCTACTCGGAGAGCTGGAGGCGTCAACTGACAACATCGAGCTATTTGAGCAACTTGGCGAAATGCTTCGTGACGAAGATGACAAGGGTCAGAATAGACTCAACGCCCTATACCAAAAGGTCATCAGCATGGCTGGTCGAACCAAGACCATGAAAGATCTTGCTGACTCACTCAAGACGCTTGTAACACTTGAAAGACAGGCTTACGGACTTGATACCGAAGTCGCACCAACTAACCCTGATGACGGCAAGACTGCAAATATCAATGATCTGGCTCGCCGGGTTGCTTTCGTGTTCACAAAATCAATGAAGGAAAACCAGAATGGCTAACATTCTCGTCTCCTTTGACGAAGTGCTAAATCGGCTTTCAGGGCTTAACCCTGCGCAACTGGCAGAGGTCGAGAAAGAAGTGATGTCGGCGACAGGGAGTATGTTGTGGGTGCCAAATCCTGGTCCGCAGACAGAAGCGTATTACTGCGAGGCTGATGAATTGTTCTACGGTGGTCAGGCTGGCGGAGGTAAGTCGGCGCTGATTAATGGCCTGGCTGTTACGTCTCATGAGCGTTCGTTGATACTGCGCCGCATTCGTGAGGATGCTAAGAAACTCGCGGAGGCTGAGCTAATTGGGCGATTATTTAATGGCTCACGAGATGGTTGGAACGGTTCAGATCTGGTATGGCGTGATGGAAAAAAGCTGATTCAGTATGGCGGCTGCGAGATGGAAGTTGATAAGCAGCGCTATAAGGGCGACCCGCATGACCTTATTTGTTTTGACGAGGTCACCGACTTTAGTGAAACGCAGTTCGAATTTATTACCATCTGGAACCGCTCAGCAACAAAGGGGCAGCGTTGCCGAGTTGTAGCAACAGGCAACCCTCCAACAAGCGCTACAGGGCTGTGGGTTATACGCAGATGGGGTGCATGGCTTGATCCAAATCATCCTAATCCAGCTAACCCTGGGGAGTTGCGCTGGTACATTCGTAACGAACAGGGTGAAGAGGTTGAAGTGGATGGAAGGGGTCCGCATGGATATGCTCCTGACGGTTCGCCAATTGAAGCCAAGTCCCGCACCTTCATTCCGGCCAGGCTGAGTGACAACCCGGACCTGTCTGCCGATGGCGAGTATTCCAGAACGCTTAACCTTCTACCAAAGGAGTTGCGTGACGCATACCGCGATGGGCGGTTCCAGGCTTCCTTGGAAGATGACCCATACCAATGCATACCTACAGCATGGGTTCAGGCAGCGATGGCTAGGTGGACATCACAGCCACCACTAGGAGTTCCTATGTCCGCTATCGGCGTCGATGTAGCTCAAGGTGGAGCAGACAACACAGTACTGGCAATTAGGCATGATTCTTGGTTTGCCTCATTGGTCAAGGTTCCAGGCAAGGAAACGCCTGGCGGAACAGATGTCGCGGGCCTTGTGATATCTAAGCGACGCGATGGTGCAAAGGTAATTATCGATATTGGTGGTGGGTGGGGCGGTGATGCATACGCTCATCTACGCGAGAATGGCGTCGATGCCGTCTCATACATGGGTATCAAGCCATCAGTTAGGCGCACACAAGATAAAAAGCTCAAGTTTTATAATATTCGAACAGAGGCTTACTGGTCTCTACGAGACGCTCTCAATCCTGATCAGCCTGGCGGCTCTCAAGTTGCGCTCCCAAACGATCAAACGCTCCTTTCAGACCTGACGGCGCCAACGTATGAAGTTAAGCGCTCTCACGATGGTGGGGTAATCCAACTTGAGTCGAAAGAAAAACTAAAGGCTCGCCTGGGTAGATCTACTGATGACGGCGACGCAGTGGTTATGTCGTGGTTCGATGGCGAAAAACAATCAAACGTAAGGGGCGGATACAAAGTCCGCTCCAGAAATAGTACGCCCGTAGTAAATCTAGGGCATTCGAAAATGAAGAGGAAATGATTATGGGTGGTGTAGCCAAGGCTGTGGGCAATGTTGTTGGTTCAATCCTGGGTACCAATAGCGGTTCTACTAATGTCACAGTGGCATCCGAGCCTGAAACTGAGATGCCGACCGCAGATACTGAAGCGGTAAGAGCGGCCAGGAGAAAGAGCATTATCGCCCAGCAACAGCGTGGCGGACGGGAAAGCACAATTTTAACCGGTGGAAGTAATCGATTAGGTGGCTGATGATGGATAGCAGAGCGAGTGAGTTGATAAAACAGGGCGATTTCCTGTTCGGAAAGAAAACGACTTTGCTGTCGCTCTGGCAAGAAATCGCAGAAAACTTCTACCCGGAACGCGCTGATTTTACGCTGTGCCGATCTCTTGGGTCTGAGTTCGCCGATCACCTAATGACTTCTTATCCGACGCTGGCCCGCCGCGAGTTGGGCGATGCATTCTCTACGATGTTGCGCCGGGGGAAATGGTTCAATCTCTCCGTTGGTGAAAACTCACCGAATCAGTCAGCTAAAGTCTGGCTCGAATGGGCAAGAGATATTCAATATCGCGCCATGTATGACAAACGCACACAGTTTGTGAAAGCCACAAAACAAGGTGATCACGATTACGCGGCATTCGGGCAGTGTGCCATCAGCGTTGAGCTAAACAGAAACGCCGATGGACTTTTATATCGTTGCTGGCACCTTCGAGATTTGGCTTGGTGTGAAAATGCAGACAGTGCGATTGATACTATTCATCGCAAGTGGGAGCCAACAGCGCGTGATTTAAAACATCTGTTTGGCAATAACGTGGCGCAGAAAGTAAATGGTGCGTTGGAGAAAGACCCGTACCAGAAGATTAAGTGTCGTCACATTGTTGTTCCGTCTGAGTACTATCAGACAGGAAAGAAATTCAATGCGCCTTTCGTCTCCATCTACATCGACGTGGATAATCAACACGTGATGGAAGAGACGCCATCATTTGACAGGATTTACTGCCTGCCGCGCTGGCAAACGGTGTCTGGTTCTCAATATGCATACTCCCCTGCAACTATCGTTGCACTTCCAGATGCGCGCCTGATTCAATCGATTACTCGAGTGCTGCTTGAGGCTGGTGAAAAGGCTGTTGATCCGCCAATGGTGGCAAGTCGTGAGGTGTTCCGCGATGATTTCAACCTAATGGCAGGTGGTATTACGTGGGCCGATATCGAGCTGGATACTGACATCCGTAACGTGATCGCCGAGTTTGGTAAGAGCACATCACTGCCGACCGGTATTAACATCCGCGACGATGTTCGTTCGATGATTCACCAGGCGTTTTACCTGAACAGCCTGACTTTGCCGGATACCAGCGGTATGACAGCTTATGAAGTTAGTCAGCGTGTCCAAGAGTACATTCGGCAGGCAACGCCACTATTCTCTCCGATGGAGCCGGAATACAACGGCGACCTGTGCGATATGACGTTTAATAAACTGATGCGGGCCGGGGCGTTCGGTTCGGTCTATGACATACCGGAATCGCTACAGGGTGAAGATGTTCAGTTTACGTTTGAAAGCCCGCTACAGACTGCGCTGGGCCAAGAGAAGCAAGGACAGGCTCAGGCTGTTGCACAGATTCTGCTGGGTGCTGCGCAACTTGAGCAGGCTCCCGGCTCTGTAAATGTCGATGTCAACGGCATGATCCGCGATGCAATCTCTGGCTCTGGCGCTCCGGCCAAATGGCTACGCAGTGAAGATGAAGTGGCACAGATTCAGCAGCAGAATCAAGCAATGCAACAGCAAGCAGCAGAGGTTGCACAATTGCAGCAGGGTGCTCAAACGGTAAGCGATGTGGCAAACGCCGCTCAGTCAGTTCAATCACTCGCGGGGGCGGCATGACGAAAGCACCAGCACCATATGAGCCTTATCTATGGGCTGACAACCTGAATGTTGTGTATGCGTTCAAGGCATTAAATGCAGGAACAGCAAGCGAAGAACAGCAAAAGCTAATCATGAAGTCGCTGATGGATATTACCGGCTATTACGACCTTAGCTATCGCCCCGATAGTGAGCGAGACACAGCATTTGCCGAGGGTAAGCGCTTTATTGGCGCTCAGTTGGTGAAGATGGTCAACCTGCCCGGTGCTATGATAGAGCAATCCAAGCAGCGAAAGAAACAATCAACTACTAAACGATCCGCCTAGTGCGGATTTTTTATTGAGGAAACACCATGCTTTTTAGAAACATGTTCCTGAAATACTACGCCGAAGCCGGTGATCAAGGTGACGCTGGTGGCGCACCTGCCGTGAGTGCAAATCCTGCTCAGGAGCCCGCGCAACAGTCTGCTGCTGATGCGGCAACCAATGTGCTAAATGTGCCAGAAAAAGAACCTGTCCAAGCGCCGCAAAAGTTCCCTGACAACTGGCGCGATCAGCTTGCTGGTGATGATGCAAAATACCGCAAGCAGTTGGAGCGCTACTCATCACCGGAGGCGTTGGCGAAAGCTCATCGTGAATTGCAGGCCAAGCTTAGTTCTGGAGAATTAAAAGCGGCCAAGTTGCCAGAAAAGCCGACTGATGAAGAGTTGGCAAACTGGCGCAAAGAGAACGATGTTCCGGATAAATCGGATGATTATCTTGATGGGCTGCCATCTGGCATCGTGTTTGATGATGCGGACAGGGCGCGCGTTGGTTCGTTCCTGGCTGAGATGCACAGCAAGAACGTTTCTAAAGAACATGTGCAAGCTGCTATCGAGTGGAATCAGCGCCAGATTGAGCAGGAAATGGTTGAGCGCCATGAGCGTAACCTTGCCGCCCAGCAAAGCACGGAAGATGAATTGCGGCAAGAGTGGGGCCCTGAGTACCGGCGCAACATCAATCTGATTAACGGCATGTTGGAAGGTTTGCCGCAGGATGCTAAAGAGCTATTCCTGGGCGCGCAAACCGCTGACGGCGTATCCATATTCAACAACCCTGGCGTCGCTAAATTCTTCGTTGATCTCGCTCGCCAAGTTAACCCTGTGGGCACGGTTGTTCCTGGGGCAAGCAACATATCGGCAATTGATACCGAGATTGAGCAGATAGAGAAAGTAATGAAAGAGAACCGATCTGCCTACAACAAAGATTCGAAAATGCAAGATCGCTATATGCAACTTCTCGAAGCAAAAGAACGCTTCAACTCCTAATAAGCAGTAAACACCGCACACACGGCCCCGTTTTACAGGCAAAGGCCCCTCTTTATTGAGGACACCCCTCTATTGCTTGAAGAAAGGACACCCCTTCGGTGCGACATTTAACCGATGAGGAAACAAACAAATGGCTAGTACCGCGTTTCAAACACTATACCGCAATGAATTCATTGCCGGTTTCGAACAGAACCAATCACTGGTTCGACAAACTACCATTACTGACGGCATTCCAAAGGGAAACCAGTTTGTATTCCTGGTGGCCGACTCTGGTGGCGCTACTGCGGTGACGCGTGGCGTTAACGGCATGATCCCGGCGCGCGCAGACAACCTTAACCAATACACAGTAACGCTGGTTGAGTGGCACGATCTGGTGCGCAAGACAAATTACAACGTCTTTGCCAGCCAGGGCGACCAACGCGCCATTATGCAAGGCACAACAATGGCCGTGCTCAATCGCAAAATTGACCAGGACATTATCGGCGAACTGGTGGCCGCTACTCAGACCACGGGCGCTACCGCAACTATGTCTCTGGCGCTGGCGATGAAAGCAAAGGTCATCCTGGGGAACAACGAAGTCCCGGCAGATAACCAACTGTTTGCGCTGATCACCCCGGCAGCAGAAGCGTACTTGATGCAGACGAAGGAATTCGGTTCTGTCGATTACGTCAACAACAAGCCGTTTACCACCACTGACAGCTCGCTTAAGTCGTTCACATGGGCCGGGGTGAATTGGATCGTGCATCCTAACCTGCCTGGCAAAGGCACCAACGCCGAAACCTGCTTCATGTATCACCGCAATTCCATCGGCCATGCTATGGACATCAAGGGACTGCAAACGCCGGTTGGTTATGACGAAGAGCAGGATTACTCCTGGGCGCGTGCTTCGGCATTCATGGGCGGCAAGCTCCTGCAAAACAAGGGCGTTGTCAAAATCATTCACGATGGCTCTGCATTCGCATAAGGGGGAATAAATGGCCTATTCAACAAGTAACCCACCTGCATTGTTGCAAGACCGCATTATGGGCGGTGGCGCTGTGTGGTCCTACATCTCCGCCGATGCTCGTGCAACTGTGGTTGGTGCTGGGTATTTCAGTAATGGCAAATCGCTCGGCATGAAACTTGGTGACGTTGTGAATGCTGTTGTCGATACCAGTGGGGTATTGACTGTGGCATCCGTCACCGCCGTTAACGCATCAACTGGTGCAGTGACGGTTACTGCACTTGCGTAACTTAATGGGGGCCGGAAGGCCCCTTTATAGGATGGATATGAAAATCTTACCTTCGACTATCAAACCCTCAGAGTATGTACGCACGACTTTCACTATTGCTGTTAAGCACGGACAGGACTTTGAGGAATTCAAAAATCCAGAAGCATGGGCTCATATTTCAAATGAGTTGAAGATCCACGACAAAGTTGAATTGCTGCCTGAAGATGGCTCGTTTTATGCAGAGGGTATTGTTACTGGGCTGACAAAAACTTCAGTGAAGGTTCATTTTTATCTACATGTGACTCTTTCCGGCAGTGAAGTGAAAAGCAAAGAGTCGCCCTATGAAATCGGATTTGCCGGAAAACATAAGTGGCGAATTGTCCGTAAGTCTGATGAAGAAATCATTCAGCATGGCTTCGATTCTCGAGAGGCTGCGCTAGAGGCGGCAGAGAAGTTGTTAGCTCAAGGGGAATAACATGCCTAGCCAGCTCAATGTGTACAATGACGCCTTGCGGCTGGTTGGAGAACGCCAGCTTGTATCACTTTCCGAAAACAGAGAGCCGCGAAGGCTGCTAGATGCCGCATGGGTAAATGCGCAAAAATACTGCCTGGAGCAAGGGCAGTGGAATTTTGCCATTCGGTCTCAGCGCCTTTCATATTCCCCATCAGTAGAGCCTCCATTCGGCTATCGGTATGCATTCAATAAGCCAGATGACTACGTTCGCACGGTGTCTTTTTGCTCTGATGAGTATTTCACCAGTGCAATATTGAATTATACGGATGAAGTTGGATTCTGGTTCTGTGATGAACAGGATATTTACCTGCGTTATGTATCTAACGATAAGGCGTTCGGTCTTGATACGTCGCTTTGGCCTGAGACATTCGGGAAGTTCATTGCTGCTTATCTCGCAGTAGAGATCGCCCCAAGAATAAAAAATGCCAATGACCTCGATGTGCTTAAGAGAGAGTACAAAATGTGCAAGGCAGACGCGCTAACCAAGGATGCAATTCAGGAGCCGTCAAAGCGCATTCCTCCTGGTGAGTGGGTCAGTTCACGCGGTAGGTTTTTGTCCAGTCGCCGATTCCGATAGTAGGAGTTTTTATGCCACGCGCTAATGTTCCATTACAGGCGTTCAACCGAGGCATTGTGTCACCGCTGGCACTGGCCCGTACTGATATCGAGAAAATCGCGCTATCCGCTGAGATACAGCGCAACTGGATGCCGCGCACCCTTGGTTCAATGATGCTGCGCCCTGGAACCGAGTTTATTGGCAGAACCAAAGGAGACAAACTGGCGCGCTTTATCAAGTTTGTATTCGCCACAGATGATACTGCTCTCATTGAATTAACTGACGGGGTTATGCGGGTGTGGGTAGGTGAGGAATTGGTAACTCGCCCCGCTGTCTCAACAACCATCATCAATGGATCATTTCTAACCGACTTAACCGGATGGACTGACGCAGATCAGCCAGACACCGAATCTGTATGGTCGGCTGATGGAATGAAACTAACAGGAAATAGGGCAACATCAGCAATAAGATATCAGCAAGTCATTGTGTCCGCTGGTGACATAAACAAGCAACACTCACTCTTGATAAACATCCGTCGTGGTCCGGTTACACTTAAAGTTGGATCGACTCAAGGTGATGATGATTATATTAGCGCCACCCTTATGGAGGGGGCTAACTCACTGACGCTAACCCCATCCGGTAATTTCTACATTCAGTTTTCAAGCGCGACTACGTACCCCGTGCTCGTTGGTTCTGTGGTTATAGAAGCGTCTGGTGTAATGGAAGTCGCGACACCATGGATTGAGGCAGACTTATTTAACATCCAATACACGCAGAGTGGTGACGTTCTGTTCATGGGGTGTAACGATTACCAGCAGCGTAGGATAGAGCGGCGTGATGGTAACTCGTGGTCTGTAGTTAAATACCAGGCCAATGACGGTCCGTACAACGTACTTAACGTTACTGGCACTACGCTGAAGCCAAGCGCCACAAGCGGGCAAATAACTTTAACCGCATCATCACCATTGTTCCGTGATGATCATGTAGGCGCGCTATTCCGTCTTGAGTCGTCAGGTCAAACCGTTTCCATCATTGGCAACGGAGAAGGTCAATGGAGTGATTACATCAAGGTCACTGGGATTGATGACTCCAGAAAGTTCACGATTCAAATAACAAACGTTTCACCGGGCACTCCGTGGACGCCGGGAAAGATCACTTTACAGCGATCCGTTAGTGATCCAGGTGCGTGGACAGATGTTAAGTCATTCACCACAACCACTTCTGAAACCTATGATGACGGCCTTGACAACAATACCATTTATTACCGAATTGGCATTGCTTCAGGTGATTGGGTGGATAATTCTGGCTCAATAAGCCTAACGCTAGAATACTCTGGTGGTTCTCACACCGGTACAGCAAGGGTTATATCAGTAACATCTGCAACGGTCGCAAATGCGATCGTGCTCACTGACATGGGTAACACTGATGCCACCGCTGATTGGTATGAAGGCGCATGGTCTCCATACAGAGGCTATCCTAGCGCCGTCGCCATATATGAGGGGCGGCTGTGGTGGGCCGGAGCGGATAGGATTTTTGGCAGCTATTCTGATGCCTATGATTCGTTCGATGATGGTAACAACACTGAGGACTTGGTTTACGGGGATGCGAGCGGGATTAACCGCAGCATCGGCTCAGGTCCAGTGGCAACAATCAACTGGATGCTACCTTTACTTAGGTTGATGATTGGCACCGATGGTTGCGAAGCATCAGTGCAGTCTTCTTCATATGGTGAGGTCTTAACCCCTGACAATTTTCACATTAAATACCCATCGACCAGGGGCAGTAATATCGCTGGTGCGGTGGTCATCGATTCACGCGGCATATTCATCCACCGAAGCGGAACACGACTGTATGAGCTGGCATATACCAGTGATTACTATGACTATACGAGTTCAGATTTAACCTCTCTCGCTCCTGAAATTCTGCAACCTGGCGTCAGGAAAGTCGATATTCAGCGACTGCCAGATGACCGGATCCACTGTGTCCGCTCTGATGGGACTGTGGCTATCTACATTTCAGACCCGGTTGAAGATATGCGCTGTTGGGTTGAGGTGGAAACAGACGGTGTTATCGAAGATGTCGTGACCCTGCCTGGTGAGGAAGGGCAAGTAGAGGACATGGTGTACTATCTCGTCAACAGAGGTGGTAAGCGTTGCCTAGAACGGTGGGCTAAAGAGGCTGAATGTTTCGGCGGTCAACTATGTAAACTGGCTGATTCGCATGTTTTTCACTCTGGAGCGCCAATTACATCACTAACCGGACTGGGACATCTTGAAGGTAAAGATGTTGTTGTTTGGGCTGATGGCAAGGACATAGGTACCCACACTGTTGCATCTGGAGTTATCACTCTGAATGCGTCATACAGCAACGTTGTTGCTGGAATTGGGTATCAGTCAAAGTACAAGAGCACAAAGTTGGCCTATGCCGCTGGGATGGGGACGGCACTCACTCAACGCAAGCGAGTAGACAAGCTCGGTTTCATCCTCAGAAACACGCACGCCCAGGGCTTGATGTATGGCCCTGACTTCGAACGACTGGATGATATGCCAGGAGAGGAAGAGGGTGCGCCGGTTCAGCCTGGTTACATATGGGAGTCATACGACATGGATGCAATGGAGTTTGGCGGAGAATGGAATACCGACTCTCGCATTTGTCTGGTTGCCAATGCCCCACGGCCGGCAACAGTGCTTGCAGCCATAATTGGCATAGCCACTCATGATAAATAGCCCCGGTTCGCCGGGGATTTTTTTGGCGTGACACCATGAAAACCAATCTAAGAATCGCGACCGCTGAAGATATCCGGCAGTGGTATGCAACAATCCCTTTCACCATGAGAGCGGTAATCATTGAGACCGATGGGGAGGCTGTAGCTCTGGGGGGGATGATGCGGCGAAATGGAGTCCATGTCGCGTTCATGGACATGAGGGAATCAGCTAGTTCTATTCCATTTTCTTTATGGAAGGGATCACTGAAGGCTGTAAAAGAGATAATAAGTACAAGCAAATCCCCGTTTATGCGCGCGTGAGTGACGAGTTGAAGACTGCGCCATCTTTCCTGAAAAGACTCGGCTTTGTACCAATAGAAAACAATGAAAAGGTAATGATATGGCAGATCCGTTCTCAGCAGGAATAGCAGGGATTAGCTCAATCCTCGGCGGAGGAACTGCCGCAGCAGGCGGCGGTTTTCTTTCGGGGATTGGTTCTATGTTATCTAAGGGCGCTACGCTACAAAATGCTGCTGGCGGCGCGACTCTTCTTGGCGGTCTACTCGGAGCATCCAACGCCTCCAGTCAGGCAAAGCAGCAAGCAGCCTTATACGGGCAGCAGGCGGCAACGCTGAGAAGCCAGGCGAACAACGTCAATGCCTCTGCTCAGGTCCAGGCTGGTCAGGAGATTGATAAGGCTAGGCAGGCCGAGTCTACCGCATTAGCCAACGCTGCTGCTTCTGGTGGTGGTGCAAGTGATGTTGGGGTGGTTAATAACATCTCTGATATTGCCGCTCAGGGGCAATTGAATAACATGACCACGCTGTGGAACGGTGAACAGCAGGCAATCCAGTTAAAGAATCAGGCTAACGTCCTAGATACTCAGGCGAAAATCGCCAAAAAATCTGCTCGCTCTAGCGGATTGGCTTCAATTCTCGGCACCGGCGCATCTCTCTTCTCGATTTATAAGTGATGGATAAATTATGGCTCGAATCCCAACCGCTAATGACCTTGGGCGCGTAGTTGCTCGCCCTGCAACTGGTGTTTCCAGCGTAGATATTTCTCCCATTGCTCGCGGCAATCAGCAGGTGGCAGATGCAATTGGTCGTGTAGGCGGCGCGTTTGCACAGGCCGCTCAAGAAGAAGATCGCCTGGCGTTAGGCCGCGCGCAATCAGAATTAATCAAGGGGCAGTTGCAGTTGCAGTCTGACTTTGAGCACGATAATGATTACGGGACAATGCAGCAACGCTACGAAGAAAAAATCGGCAAGCTTTCCGGCGAACTCGGAAATCAAATCAGCAGCCCCCGCTTGCGTGAAGAGTTCAACAATTGGGCTGGGGTTCAGAATGCCAGAGGGCAGCAGCAAATTCGTAGTATGGCGTGGGGGAAAGAGAAAGACAGCAATGTAGCAAGCCTCACGCAGTCGTTGCAGGATAACTCTAACGCTTACATGAACACTACTGACGAGAATGTCAGAGAGCAGATTGCACTATCAACAAACAATCTGATCAACGGAGCTACGGCAAAAAATTACATCACTGCCACTCAGGGTCAGCAGGTTAGTCGCAATTGGGTGACAGATACAGCCAAAGGCTCTCTATCCATGCTGACGCCGCAGCAGCGTATTAGCGCCATTCAGAACGGCGGCGGGCTGACCTCATTCATTCCACCAGACGACAAGAAAAAGATTCTTTATGCCGCAGCGAAAGAAGAAGTGTCAGGGCTAGAAGGCCGAATGATGACTGACTTGCTTGCTCCAGGTTGGGCGTCAAATGCAAATAGTGCGATTGATCCTAACGTACTACACGCTGCAATGA
>NZ_JBSPEY010000002.1:0-91741 GCF_053848865.1 Symbiopectobacterium sp. Eva_TO
GCATTTTCAAGGCTACGCTCCGGCGTGGCCTTTTTTCTGACCGACAGCCACCCTAGACGAGGTGGAGCGATGAAATCTATGGAAAAATACACCACCGGCTCCGCCTAAAGCTGAAGCCTTACTGCGTGCCTCCGTGGTGATTTTTTATACACTGACGGAGTTTCATTAAACACATTAACATAAGGAAAATTGCAATGAAAAAAATGAAACTGGCAATAATGACTACCTGTCTCTGCCTCTCGGTGCCGGTGTCTTTTAGCGCCTTGGTCGCATCTGATGTCACCGAAAATATAATGACGGGAGCACAGGTTCACACCGTGACCCAAACGGTCAAATCGGGTTTTATCTCAATAGCGAATGGTCGTAATTGCGCAGTAGCAAGTGCAGATAATCATAGTAGCATTCTGTCGCCTTGCCCATCGCAACCGTCTCAGCCAGAAGAAATTATCACGGTCTATTATATTGAGCTGCAAAATGGCATGTGTTTAGAGGACAGGGGCGGTAGCACAGTGGCGTTAAAAAGATGCCGTATTGGTGACGGCAAGCAGCAGTGGAAAAGGGGGGTTAACGCAGGAACTGAGTTGAAAAATGTGGTGACCGGAAAATGTCTTACCACTCAAGGGTTAAACAAGCAATTGAAAGTGGCGTCCTGTAACGGCTCGCCGGCTCAGTATTGGAAACTGCCTCAGTAACCCACAACCCATGATGAGATGAAGGCTGCCTTAGGGTCATATCGTTATACACATCTTTCTAACGCACTGTTTAATCAATGAGTTACGGGTTTATCTCAGAGTGGCATTTTGAACCTCAAAAAGCCAATGGGATGGCTTGAATGCCTTAATTCACGGGGTTCTGAGCATCCTGTTCAAAAAATGGCCAAAAGATGTGTATAACGATATGCCTTAGGTGGCCTTTTTCCTTACTGTTTTGTTTAAAATCCGCCCTAAGTAAGCCGTCAATATGCCTGAAAAAGAGCCTGCATTCTGGTACGCCTTTATCAACTGGATACAACGTCATCAGACTGAATTTGGCTATGCGACGCTGGCGGCCTTGTTTTCTTTTTTGCGCAACGCGTGTGTCAAAAGTTCATGGAGTCGACGCTTATTCGATGCGATGTCATGCAGTGCCCTGGCATTCTTTGTCAAACCCTTACTGAGTCTGGTTGAAAATATTTTAACTGGTCCTTACCTGACGCGACACCAGAATTACTAGCAATTTATATTGGTTATGTGGGAACAGATTATATCCGTGAGCGCATAAAGGCGTTTACACGACATAGGGATCTGAAGTAACGATGCAAATGAGTTCGCAAGGATTAGCACGGATAAAGGCGTTTGAGGGCATTAAGCTCAATGCCTATCAATGCAGCGCTGAAAAATGGACTGTCGGCTACGGGCATACCACCGGCGTCAAGGCAGAGGATGTTATTACGCCAGCGCAGGCGGACACTTTTCTGCGTGACGATATCGACGCTGTGGTTGAAGAGCTGAATGCCTTGATAACCGTGCCGGTGAGCCAGAATCAGTTTGATGCATTGTGTTCACTGGTTTTCAATATCGGCATCGGGGCTTTTGGCACTTCGACGTTGCTTAAGAAGCTGAATGAAGGTGATTACTCTGGTGCAGCGGCAGAGTTTCCCAAATGGTGCCATGTCACCGTCAAGGGTAAAAAATTACCGCTGCCCGGCTTGATTAAGCGCCGCCAGGAAGAGAAAGCTCTGTTTGAATCAGTGATTAATAACTGAATTAAAGTGTATTAGTCGCGACTTGATCTGACACTGGACCTTGAAAGGTTGAGAGTTACCGGTTTTGATATGGGTGTCGAATCCTTATACAAAACACGAGGTAACTCTCATGCTTCATACTAACAATCCCATCATCAAACACAAAGCCGGCCTGCTCAATCTCGCCGAAGAACTCGGTAACGTATCAAAAGCCTGTAAAATCATGGGGGTGTCACGCGACACGTTTTATCGCTATCAGGAACTGGCGGCAGAAGGCGGCATTGACGCTCTGGTTAACCAAAACCGCCGGGTTCCCAACCTGAAAAACCGTGCTGATGAAGCCACTGAACGTGCGGTTGTTGATTACGCCATTGAGTTCCCGGCTCATGGCCAGCACCGGACCAGTAATGAGCTGCGTAAAAAAGGCGTCTTCATTTCTGGCAGCGGTGTGCGCTCCATCTGGCAACGACACGATCTGGAAAACTTTCGTAAGCGCCTGAAGGCACTTGAGGAAAAAGTTGCCAGAGAAGGCATTGTACTTACTGATGCTCAAATCGCTGCACTGGAGAAGAAGGTGCACGACGACGAAGCCTGTGGTGAAATAGAGACTGCTCACCCGGGTTATCTGGGGTCGCAGGACACCTTCTACGTGGGTAATCTGAAAGGTGTTGGCCGTATCTACCAGCAGACGTTCGTGGATACGTACTCGAAAGTGGCGCACTGCAAGCTTTACACGAGTAAAGCACCGATCTCTGCCGCCGACCTGCTCAATGATCGCGTGCTGCCGTTCTACGAAGCTCAGGGGCTGCCAATGCTAAGAATACTGACGGACAGGGGGACGGAGTACTGCGGTAAAGTGGAACAACATGACTATCAGCTGTACTTGGCTATCAACGATATAGACCATACGAAAACGAAAGCGATGTCTCCGCAGACAAACGGTATCTGCGAGCGCTTCCATAAAACTATTTTGCAGGATTTTTATCAGGTTGCGTTCCGTAAGAAGTTATACGAGGACCTAGAAAGTCTACAAAAGGATCTGGACAACTGGTTGTGGCATTACAATAATGAGCGAACTCATCAGGGTAAAATGTGCTGCGGGCGTACGCCAATGGCCGCGTTACTTGATGGTAAACGAGTCTGGGCAGAAAAAAATCTGAACCAGATTTAATCTGACAGACACCTGTATAAATAACCGGTAACTGTTAGATCAGGTCTGAGCTAATACAGAAGCTCGCGCATCTGTTCGGCCTTTAACCCTCGGGAGACCGGATAGTACATACCCTCAGGGGTTGCACCGTGGCGCAACCGTGCCTGCTTTCTCAACCGCCCAACACGGCTGTTTTCACGATTCAGTAGCTCTTCTTCGACAAGTAACCCCAGGCGTTCTGCGAACCCCAGCTCATTGTATGTACCAGGTGCCTCACGCTGGCGTATCATGCCATCGGCCATTGCCGACAGCTTCAGCGTTCTAAGTTTGGTTAGCAGGTCATCAGTCATAACGACTCCCTTTTTCAGTGGTAATATTTTGGACCACGCAGATTCTCGTGCTCCAGTGGAAGCTGTAACTCTCTATTTCCTTTAACTGTTTCTCCGATGCCCTCCCTGTTGTGACGCAGCAGATTCTCGATAAAACGCCTTTCCGGATGGTTCAGCCCGCAGGCCTTGTCACAGGCTTTTTCCAGCCGTTCGGCACCGTATTTTTTCTGGAGCGACAGTAGGCCGAGAACAGCCCGATAAGCCTGCTCAGGATGATTCTTCGCGTTTAGCATCGCTTCCACCACCTGCCAGGTCGCCTTGCCGGTTCTCGCGGCATTATCCAGCAGCTTTTCAGGTGTCCAGCTGCTGTGCCCGCGGTGATTGACCGGCATGTGTGCCGGATTCGTGCTGTGGCTGTACTGCCGATCGCTGCGAGGGTGCTGAGCCACGCAGCGGCCCTTATGCCAGACCTGGACCAACGTCTGACCCGCTTTTACCGACAGCCTTTCACCAACCAGCTCATGGGGAACGGAGTACCAGTGGCGGTCGTATTCGACGTGATAGTCAGGAGCGACCTTCACCGCACGGTATTCGGTGTATTCATAGGGCATGGCTGGCAACGGCTGCAGGCACGGCGCATCGAGCAGCGCAAAGCGCTGCGCTCGGCTCTGGCCCCCATAACCTTTCATTGGCCGGTTATTCAGCTCGGTCATCAGCTCACTGAGCCTGACGTTGAGCGCATGCATCGTATGGAAGGTTTCATTGCGTATTCGCGCCAGGAGCCACCTTTCGACCAGCAGGACGCCGTTTTCCACTTTGGCCTTGTCTTTCGGTTTGTAGGGTCTGGCTGGCATCACTACCGTGCTGTAATGCGAGGCCAAAGACTGATAGCTGTCGTTGATGACCGGCTCGTAGCGATCTGCTTTGCTCACCGCGCTACGCAGATTATCGGGTACCAGCAGGGCTGGAACGCCGCCGAGGAAGGTCAGGCAGTGGCTGTTAGCATTCAGCCAGCTCATCATGTCCTGACCGGGGCAGGCTTCTGCATAGGTATAATTTGACGCTCCCATGACAGCGACGAAGATGGCGACCCGGCGCACATTTCCCGTATCGGGGTCGGATACCGGCACCGTGGGCCCGCAGAAGTCGATGAACAGCTTCTCACCGGCACGGTGGGTCTGGCGCATCGAGCGTTTCTGGCATTTCTTCCATTGGCGATAACAACGGCAGAACTGAGAGTAGCCCAGCGCCATTTCTCCGGTTTCGGTGCTGTATTCTATCCACAACAGCTGCCTGGTAACCCCTGGCCGTCTTAGCTCGGTATCGATATACAGCCAGTCTGGCGCGATAAGCTCCGAGGTGCGCATTCTGCGGGTGGGGAACAGCATCTTTTCCAGTTTTTCTGGCAAGAGCGCATCAGGCAATGGCCACGACAGCGATGCGGCGGTAAAACGGGAGAGCACCTCATAAACTGTGGAAGGGCTGACCCTAAGAGCAGCGGCGATGGTGCGATTAGACTGGTTGCACTCAAATTTGAGTTTGAAGATCTGAAGACAAGTCTCCATGGGACTCCTGCTTTTTCTCTTTCTGGCCATCGTTATCTCCATTTCAGTAGAAACTGCGAACGGAGAGGAGGTTAGAAGAGTTAAGTCCCGAGTGATCGATACGACGCGAATCAGTGATCGACCTTAGATGCGAAATCGTGATCGATTGTCATGCGAATCACTGATCGATCACGATGCGAATATGCAATATGAGCCTGAGACAGAGTGGCGGTTTCATCGCTAACCACTCTTGGGCCACTCATGTCTACGAGGCAGGCTCTATCATCAAAAGGAAATAAGCGATGCAATTAGTGGAAATAAAGAAATTTGATCTTGTAGCGAATACTATGGCGATTGCTGAGGGTGTTGAGAAAGATCATGACACCATTATCAAGCTTGTTGACCGTAACAAAGCCGATCTGGAAGAGTTCGGGCCACTCGGATTTGAAATCCGTATGGTTGAAAGAAGTCAAGGTGGTGGCAAGCCTCTTCGTATTGCATTTCTCTACGAGCAGCAAACTACACTCTTAATTACCTACATGCGCAATAATGATGCCGTTCGTGTATTCAAGAAGAAGCTGGTTTCCGAGTTCTTCCGTATGCGCAAGGCATTAGCGGGCAAGAAGATGGATCGCAATATTGCCAGGCTTGAGTACAAGCCAATGACTGATGCTATCAAGCATGAGCGCGAGGCACATGGCAAGACGATTGCCCCACACCATTTCAGCAACGAGGCCGACCTGATTAACCGGATAGCACTTGATATGACGGCGGTTAAATTCCGTGTTCATCACGAAATAGGTAAGCAGGAGAGTATCCGCGACTACCTGCCCCCTGAGCAGATTCACTGCATTACCGAACTGCAACGCGCCAACACGGTATTCATTGGTATGGGATGGGACTTTGAGCAACGCAAGGCCACGCTGATGGGAATATTTAACAAAAACCATCGCCAACCGCTGATTGAAGAGCAGTACAGACTGGCAGCATGATGCGCTGGAAACTTATTTGGGTGATTGCTGCCTTGCTGGCATTGATGACCGGCGCGGCGAAGGAAGAGTCACTATGTCTATCAGGGATACCGTAATCGCTATTTTGCTTGCTCTCATTGCTATGCTGTCATTCGGCGTCTACTACTACCACGACGCGTACAGTGATAAAACGGAAGACCTCGAAGCAGCAGCGCGGAAACAACAGCAGGCCGAAACTATCGCTGGAAATGTGATCCAGTCAATGCGTATCTTCAACGCCATCACGCGGGCCAATCACGATGAAAAACAGCAGATACAGCGGCGGTCTGAAACTACCGTGGTTTACATTCGTGAAAAGTTATCGACTGATGAGTGTGCTAGTCGGCCTGTTCCTGATGATGTCGTTAGCAAGCTGCGAGAGCACGCGGACAGAATTCGTAATGGCTCCAGTAGTCCCCATCCCCGCTGAACTTTTACAGGACTGTCCAGCACCAAAAATTCCGTATCAAATGAACTACGGCAAGAGTGTAGCGCTGAATGAAGAACTGCTGACCGTTATTGAGAAGTGTAACGCCGACAAGCGAAGCATTCGTGAAATCGAAGGATCCGGGAAGAATTTACCTGCCAAGTAGCTGTGCAACTCTGTGAAGAAGTGGCAAGGCTGCGAAACCAAACAATGATCCTCGGCACCGTCCGGGGTTTTTTTTCGCCTGCGCTTCATACGCGCATATCAACAAACCCTGAGGCTATTCACAAAAGCGACCTTGGAGAACGCCAGTAATTGGTGTGCTCAGGGGCTGGCTGTTCGTGTGATCTAAGGTCTCTTTTTGAAGGTAAACACCAATGAACAAGATGATCGTTACTGCAACATTTTACGGCACGGAACTTTACGTTATTGAGCACAATGGCGAGCCTCATGTGCCAATGAAACCCATTGTTGAAGGCATGGGGATGACTTGGCAGTCTCAATTAGAGAAGTTAAAACAACGCTTTAAATCAACTGTAACGGAAATCGTTATAGTTGCTTCTGATGGCAAGGAGAGAAAAATGGCTTGCCTTCCTTTGCGCAAACTTGCTGGATGGCTCCGTACCATCTATCCCAATAAGGTCAAGCCCGAAATCCGTGACAAAGTGGTTCAGTATCAAGAGGAGTGTGATGACGTGCTCTATGAATACTGGACAAAAGGACAAGTCATT
The DNA here is from genome assembly GCF_053848865.1 of Symbiopectobacterium sp. Eva_TO. Taxonomy (NCBI): domain Bacteria; kingdom Pseudomonadati; phylum Pseudomonadota; class Gammaproteobacteria; order Enterobacterales; family Enterobacteriaceae; genus Symbiopectobacterium; species Symbiopectobacterium sp. Eva_TO. The sequence continues at coordinate 6,915 of NZ_JBSPEY010000002.1, forward strand.
AATCCCCGTAAGCGTAGCGTTATGCAAGAACTCAATGCAGCTTGCGCTGAATTAAAAAGTGACAAAGCCGTTGCTAGCGTGTTTGGCACGGGATTGAACGAGTGGAAAGGCATCAAGGCAGCACATGCGAAGAAAATTAAAGTGCTGATTGAAGAAGCTCAATTGTTGCTGACATTTTAAGGGGGAGACCATGAGCAATATTCCTGCTCCCGAATGCTTTTGCTGGCGCGTCGCGGATGCCTACATGTACCACCTGATGGCAACTAACCGTCGCCCGGTATACCGCTATCAGGCTGGTGATATCGAAGTCTGCCGCTATTTTCTTTGTGGTTTCCTTGATGACCACTTATCGAAAATATCGCCGCCGAAAAGGGCTGCATTTTGTCTTCGTTTGCTTGAGCCGTTTACTTTGACACCTGATCCTCGCGCCATCATCTGTGGGGGTAAAGCCATATCGTTATACACATCTTTTGGCCATTTTTTGAACAGGATGCTCAGAACCCCGTGAATTAAGGCATTCAAGCCATCCCATTGGCTTTTTGAGGTTCAAAATGCCACTCTGAGATAAACCCGTAACTCATTGATTAAACAGTGCGTTAGAAAGATGTGTATAACGATATGGGGTAAAGCCCCTATGTTGAATCGTCGAGGTGTCCGGTACATGAATGCATTAATGCACCAATACGGGGATACCCTAATGGATGTCGGCGTTAAAGATGAGCGAGGAGTGCTTGTTTTACCACCAGAAAGCGACTGGGCAAACCTGAAATTCAGCGATGTCTTGTTTGAATAAGGGAAGCCGAATGAAAGACTACACGCCATTCATTGAAAAGCATGTGGTCGCTGAACTGGTGAAACAGGGCTATGAGCCATCGGTTGCCCTGAAGGGGGCAGACAGGGCGATAGACCACTACCGCTGTTCAAGCTCAGCATCAGGGAAGGGGAAGATGTTTGACGATTGCTTTCGCATAGCAAAGGCATGGGCGATGAAGTACCAGCCGAAAACCAAAAATCGATAAGCCTCGTATCTCGCGGGACTTTTTTTCGCCTGTAGTCAATCAAACCGTGCATTCGCGTGCACTTCACTAGAGAGCTTTCCGTCGTGTGAGTCTGAGATAGGGCGGTGGATCACATCGTTCCGCTCTCGGCTGCCCATGTCTACGCGAACAGGCTCGCACCACAGAAGGGAAATACGCTGCAATATCCCGTTAATGATCAATCAATGTCCATGACCAGCCTTGAAATAGCTGATCTGGTAGAAAAGCGGCACGACAACGTTAAGCGCACCATCGAAACGCTGATAGAAAAAAGCGTAATAGCGTCTCCTCAAGTTGAGGAAAAGCCAACTGCCGGGCGTCCGATGTTGATTTACGTTTTTGAAGGGGAGCAGGGTAAGCGCGATAGCATTGTTGTAGTCGCTCAACTGTCCCCGGAGTTCACTGCTAAACAAATCCACACGGTAGCCAACTGTCCTAACCCGAAAAATCAGCATTCAACCTGGTTGATTACTTATCGGAGAAAATATGCAGGTCATTATTGATAATGTTCCGTATGCGCCTGTCTGTCATCCTTCTGCCCGGATCGGAATTGCTATCTCTACGCACAATCGCGCTGACGTTCTACGTCGCGCCCTGACGCAACATCTGCAGTTTTTACCCGCTGGCGCGCGAGTGGTTGTTGTAGACGACGGGTCAAATCCTGCCGCTTCAGTACCCGCGGGTGTGCAACGGGTTCGCCATGAAACATCATTCGGCATTGTCGCATCGAAGAACGCCAGCCTGGCCGCGCTGATGGATGCCGGATGCGAACATTTGTTTCTGTGGGATGACGATGCGTGGCCGATCACCGATAACTGGCATGTGCCCTATATCGCGTCGCCAGAACCACATCTGGCTTATCAGTTTCTTGACCTGGCTGGACCAAGAAAGCTGAAAGATATAGCAGTGCTTTATCGCGATGATAAACACGTTGCTTATACCGGACAACGTGGCGTGATGCTCTACTACCACCGCAGCGCCATTGAAAAAGTCGGCGGATTCGACTGGATTTACGGGCGCGGCATGTACGAACACAGCGACCTCGCCATGCGCATACATAATGCCGGGCTGACTACCTGGGCTTTTGCTGATGTCGTGGGTTCAGAAAAGCTCATTCATTCTCTTGATGAATATGAACACGTTACTCGGTCAGTTCCTCGACCTGATCGCGAAGCGCTAGTTAAACGAAATGTAAAAATTCACAACGGGCGGCGCGATACGGGGTATGTCGGTTATGTCGAATACCGACGCCAGCACGACGTTGTGATCACAACATTACTGACGAGCCAACCTGACCCGCAGCGCGGTAGCAGAATGCAGCCTGACCCGGCGGCGCTTGAGGTATGGGCTAAATCAATTCAGGATGCTGACGCCGTAGTGCTGGCTGACCAACTAACCTCCACACCTGATGGCGCTCAACGGGTGACAGTTCCTGATGTTGCAATGAACGTCTATTTCCGCCGCTGGCTGCACGTCTGGCAGTACCTGCGTGATCACCCTGAATACCGGTTCGTCTGGTGTACCGATGGAACCGATGTCGAAATGCTGAGCGCGCCGTGGGATGACATGGAGGCCGGGAAGACTTACGTCGGCTCCGAACCGAAGACTTATGCCGATGTATGGGCGAAGCAGAGCCATCCCGAACGCATCTATCAGGCGTTCCTCGAAGGCCATCGCAACGACGTGATGCTTAACGCCGGGCTGCTGGGCGGAACGCGTGATGATGTTATGGCATTCGCTCACGGCATCATTCGCCTGTATTACCGAATCGAAAGCTATCGGTTCTGGAAGATGGAACAACCGGCGGCCGCAGTAGGCGACATGATCGCCTTTGGCATCGTTGCACAGTCATTTGCTGACCGGCTTATCACCGGCCCGCAGGTTCACACCGTGTTCAAGACGGATGGACTCGGTAAGGAGAATGCCTGGTGGAAACACAAATAAAGTTTGTTGTTGTTGGGCATCACTCAAGAGAGCCACAGGCGAGGGCACTGGCTTATCAAATCGGCCCAACTTCCCACGTCATGATTGACCCTGAGGATCATGGCGCAGCCTGGGGCCATCGTCGGGCGCTTGAGTGGGCCGCTGGGCTGGATTTTCGGGTGGTGATCATTGAAGACGATGCACTACCGGTTGCTGGGTTTGTCAATAAGGCTGCTGAATGGCTGAGCCGCTTCCCTGATTCTTTGTGCTCCTTCTATCTTGGCACCGGACGTCCGCCGCAATATCAAATGCAAATCGCCGAGAGGTTGATAGTGGCTGACAAGATGCGGGCAGACCACATCACGCTAACGCGCCTCATACATGGTGTTTGCTATAGCGTGCCGCCGCAGCATGTCGATCGCGTGCTGTCCCGCTGGGACAACAGCAAACCCGCTGATTACGCCGTGGGTGATGCATACGGTGGCAGCGTCATCTATCCCTGTTACTCATTGGTGGACCATGCCGATGGTGAACCGGTAGAGCGTCACCCTGATGCCACTGCACGCACAGAGCGCCGCAGGGCCTGGAGGCTACATGTCTAAATTGAAAACGTTGCAGCCGAGACTGAAAGCCATCGACACCCGCAGGATAAAGCCGGTCTTTGGCGAGCATAGGCGCGTGAGTGGCAGCGCTAGGGTAAGCCTGAAGCGGCGTATTTATGCGCGTGACGGTGGTCACTGCTGCATGTGTGATCGTGTTGTTGACCTGCACGATAGCGAACTGGATCACCGGGTGGCGCTGCAGTTTGGTGGCAACAATGGAGAAGCTAACCTTTGGACGCTCTGCATTGAATGTCACTCAGGCAAGTCAGCGCGTGAAGCCTCGACGGGTCAGCCTGATGAGGAGGCGCTGAAGCATTACATTCCCGACGATGGCCTGGGGCCGAACATCGTGGTGATCTGACCATCGTGACAAGGGTTCTCAATATCACTTCGCCATTGGCTGAGTTTGAAATCATTAAAAATAAAATGATATTTATTCTCATTTAACAATGAGGGGGGGGGGGTTGGGTGTTAACCTCGATCGCCTTGGGCACCGCACTCCCTCTCACGCACAGAAAAAATTCCCCTCTGGAGGGGGTAAACATGTTAACAGCACAAAAGCGTAAATTCGCTCTCGCGCTGATGTCCGGGATGTCCCAGAAAGCGGCGGCAATAAAGGCGGGATACTCAGAGAAATCCGCGCGGTCAAAGGGGTCGCAGCTTGCTAAAGACCCGGAGGTCATCGCGTTTATAAAGCGAAAAAAGAATGAAAAAGTCGACGTTGATGATGAACCCGCGTACCGCCGAAATGTTTATACCCCAGCAGTAAACGCGCCCGGAGAAAAAACGCCTCGCACGACATTGACGCCCAGTCAATTTGAAGACCCTCTGGCGTTTCTTAAGTGGGTGATGAATGACACGGGAAATGAAATTGAAACCCGGAAAGATGCAGCAAAAGCGATGCTGCCTTATAAGCATCCCAAGATGGGGGATACCGGTAAAAAGGACGCCAAAAGCGACGCGGCCAGAAAAGCAGCCAATAAATTTGCCGTCCCACAACCGCCTAAACTGGTGGTAAATAACCGCGAGACATAGCTATGCCTGAATGGACAACCGCCTGCCCTGACTGGGCCGAGCGCCTGAAAAAAGGTCAGTCGATTATTCCTGCGCCGATTTACCCGCAGCAGGCTGAAATAGCCCTCAACGTTTTCAGACAACTGAAGATTGTGGATGCACCAGGATCGCCTACTTTCGGTGAAGCCTGTGCGCAGTGGGTGTTCGATCTGGTGGCCGCATTGTTTGGTTCTTACGATGCTGAAACCGGACGTCGGCACATCACGGAAGTGTTTGTTTTGATACCGAAGAAGAACTCAAAGTCTACGCTTGCCGCCGGGATCATGATGACGGCGTTGCTGCTCAACTGGCGACAGGCTGCCGGATACACCATTATTGCACCGACGGTTGAGGTTGCCACTAACGCGTTCAATCCCGCCCGGGATATGGTGAAGCGTGACGATGACCTTGATGACCTGTGTCAGGTTCAGACCCACATCCGGACTATCACCCACCGCGGCACAGATACCACCTTGAAAGTGGTGGCGGCTGATCCCAATACGGTTTCGGGCATCAAGTCGGTTGGCACGCTGATAGATGAATTATGGCTTTTCGGGAAGCAGCACAACGCTGACGATATGCTGCGCGAGGCGATAGGTGGCTTAGCATCGCGGCCTGAAGGTTTTGTGATGTACACCACCACGCAGTCGAACGATCCGCCGGCCGGCGTGTTCAGACAAAAACTTCAGTATGCCCGCGATGTGCGCGACGGAAAAATAGTCGATCCACATTTCCTGCCCGTTATTTTTGAACATCCTCCTGAAATGGTGGCCAGCGGCGAACATCTGCTGGTGGAAAACCTTGCAATGGTTAACCCTAACCTGGGCTTTTCGGTGGATGAGAAATTTCTTTATCGGGAGTTCAGGAAAGCCAAAGACGCCGGGGAAGAGGAATTCCGCGGCTTTATGTCAAAACATGCCAATGTTGAAATCGGCCTTGCCCTACGCGCTGACCGCTGGGTCGGCGCTGATTTCTGGGCGCAGCAGGCGCATAAAGTCAGCTTTGAGGAAATACTCCAGCGCGCTGAGGTGATCACCGTTGGTATTGATGGCGGGGGGCTGGATGACCTGCTGGGCCTGTCGATGATTGGGCGGGATAAAACGACACGCGAGTGGCTGGCATGGAGTCACGCCTGGGCGCATATGATAGCGCTGGAAAGGCGAAAAAGTGAGATCCCGAAACTCAGGGACTTCGAAAAGGCGGGTGACCTGACCATCGTGAAACGGGTCGGAATGGATGTCGAACAGGTTGTTGAGTATGTGAGCCGTATTCAGGATGCTGACCTGCTGGATAAAATTGGTATTGACCCCTCCGAGGTCGGGCAGATCCTTGACGCCCTGAGCGCGGCAGACATTCCCGCTGAATCAGTGGTGGGTGTCAGTCAGGGATGGCGTCTTGGCGGCGCGATAAAAACGACTGAACGCAAGCTTGCGGAAGGCGTGCTTATTCATGGTGGACAGCCGATGATGGCCTGGTGCGTGGGAAATGCGAGGGTTGAACCGAAAGGCAACGCCATTCTGATCACCAAGCAGGCCAGCGGCAAGGGCAAGATTGATCCGCTGATGGCGCTGTTCAATGCCGTTTCCCTGATGGCCCTTAACCCCGAACCTGCAAAAAAAGATTACCAGGTATTTTTCGTATAACAAACACGTCAGTTAATGACCCGCTCATTACTGGGGATCCCTCAGCGCACAGGCGGGTTTTTTCATTTCTGGAGGACAGAAAATGACGCTTAAGCGCGCCTGTACCCTCATGACGGTGAAGTCGGTAAATGAGGATGATCGGATTATTACCGGCATCGCCTCCACGCCGTCACCCGATCGTGACGGTGACATCATGGAGCCAGAGGGGGCGAAATTCCGTAGTGACACGCCGTTCCTCTGGCAGCACGACCGCTCGCAACCTATCGGCACCTGCACACCAAAAATGGTGAAGGAAGGATTGCAGATCACCGCAACGTTGGTGAAACCAACGTCTGACATGCCATCGCCGTTGGTCGCCCGTCTCGATGAGGCATGGGCATCGATAAAGGCGGGGTTAGTCCGGGGACTGTCTATCGGCTTCCGGCCGATTGACTATTCCTTCCTTGACGAAGGGGGTATCCGCTTTTTGTCCTGGGACCTGCTTGAAGTCTCGGCTGTAACTATTCCGGCAAATGCCGAATGTTCCATCCAGACCGTTAAATCGTTCGATCGCCAGCTTCTCGCCGCGTCAGGCAATGAGAAGCCGGTAGTGAAAACCGCTAAAACCGCTGGCGCTACAGCAACCAATACCAAAAAAGGAATCAATTCGATGAATATCGCAGAACACATTAAGAGCTTCGAAGCGAAACGTGCGGCGCTGGCAGCCTCCCTTGATGAAGTGATGTCCAAAGCAGCCGAAGAGGGGCGAACGCTGGATGCTGAGGAAGAGGAATGCTACGACAACACCTCCGCAGAAATCAAATCTGTGGATGCGCACCTTAAACGTCTGCGCGACATGGAAAGCAATATGGCAGCGACCGCTAAGCCGGTTTCTAAAGCCGCTAATGGTGAAGTCACTACTGTTAAGGCCGCTACACCGGGGATTATCCGCGTCGACCAGAAGCTGGAGAAAGGTATCGCCTTTGCCCGTTTCGCGAAAGCACTGGCCGCTGCTAACGGCAGCCGTTCTGAAGCGCTGGAGATCGCCCGTAAACAGTATCCTGATGATGCGAAGCTTCACCATGTGCTGAAAGCCGCGGTGGGTGCCGGTACCACCACCGATCCTACTTGGGCTGGCGCGCTGGTGGAGTATCAGGAATATGCGCAGGATTTTGTTGAATTCCTCCGTCCGCAGACCATTATCGGTCGATTTGGCCAGGGTGGCATCCCGGCCCTGCGTCAGGTGCCGTTCAACATCCGTATTCCGGCGCAGACGTCCGGCGGCTCAGCGAACTGGGTGGGACAGGGTAAGGCAAAACCGCTGACTAAATTCGACGTTGAGTCGATCACATTCAGCTTTGCCAAGGTGGCGGCTATCGCGGTACTGACCGATGAGTTGATCCGCTTTTCCAATCCGGCCGCCGATGCACTGGTGCGTAACGCGCTCGCTGAAGCGGTCATTGCTCGCCTGGATACTGACTTTATCAACCCGGCAAAAGCTGAAGTTGCTAACGTTTCCCCTGCATCCGTCACTCATGGCATTGCTGCGATCCCGTCCACCGGCAGCCCGGATGAGGATGCTGCTGCCGCCTTTGGGGTTTTCGTTGCCGCTAACCTGCAACCAAACGGCGCGGTCTGGTTGATGTCCAGCACTACCGCGCTGGCGCTGTCCATGCGTAAGAATGCTCTGGGTCAGAAAGAATACCCTGACATGACGTTGCTTGGCGGTACCTTCCAGGGGCTTCCGGTCATTGTTTCCCAGTACGTTGGTAGCCAACTGGTGTTTGTGAACGCGCCGGATATTTATCTGGCTGATGATGGTGGCGTGGCGGTGGATATGTCTCGTGAAGCATCGCTGGAAATGGAAAGTGAACCCACCGGCGACAGCATCACGCCTGCCGGCACTGAACTGGTCTCCATGTTCCAGACCAACAGCGTGGCTATCCGCGCCGAGCGCTGGATTAACTGGAAGCGCCGTCGCACAGCAGCGGTAGCGGTTATTTCTGGTGTGAACTACAGCGCCAACCAGGGCAGCTAAACGGCGGAAGGAGGGCGGGGGAAACCCCGCCGTATTGCATGGCAAAAATCAGATATCTGCAACGTACCCATGCTCCCGTTCCGGGCGACGTGAAAGCCGTGGACAATCGGTGCGCAAAGGTGCTGGTGCTGCTTGGCAAGGCGGACTATTTCACCGGTGCGCGTACCGATGGCAAAAAGAATAAGCGAAAAGCGGAGAACGGCTAATGTGGAATCCTTTGCGGAGAAAACAGGGAAAAGAAAAAGCCCTGCAGCAGCCTATCAGCCGCGGAGGCTGGACGTCATTATTCGGCTTTATTCATGAACCCTTCGCCGGGGCATGGCAGCGTAACCTTGAAATTAATCAGGACACCGTGCTTTCTTATTATGCTGTATTCGCCTGCATCTCGCTGATTGCGAGTGATATCGCCAAGATGCCGCCACGGCTGATGCGTCGTGACTCAGGAGGGGTCATGCAGGAGGTAAAAGCAGGAGACATTCCGGCACTGTACAAAAGACCCAATGCCTTTCAGAACCGAATACAGTTCTTTGAGCACTGGCTGAACTCCAAGCTGTGCCACGGGAATACGGTGGCGTTAAAAATACGTAATAACACCGGAAAAATTACCGAACTCAGGCTGCTGGACTGGAACAAGGTTACTCCACGGGTGGCGGATGATGGTTCGATCTTCTACCAGATAAACCCGGACAATATGGCCGGAATTGAATCGTCGGTTACAGTCCCTGCTCGTGAGGTGATACACGATCGCTTCAATTGTCTTTTCCACCCGCTCATCGGTTTATCTCCTCTTTACGCTGCTCGTCTGGCGGCGATGCAGGGACATCACATACAGGAAAACTCAGCTTATTTTTTCCGTAACGGCGGAAAGCCAAGCGGTGTGATTGAGGTGCCCGGGTCCCTAACTGAAGAGAACGCCAGAAAAATTAAAGATAACTGGGATACCGGATATTCCGGAGAGAATGCTGGGAAGACCGCCATTCTGAGTAACGGTGCTAAGTACAACCCGACAACGGTATCAGCTGCTGATGCGCAAACCGTCGAACAACTGAGCATGACAGCACAGATCATATGTTCCGTGTTTCATGTCCCGGCCTATAAAGTGGGTATCGGTGATCTCCCCACGCACGACAATATTGAAGCGCAGGACCAGCAATATTATTCGCAGTGCCTTCAGTCGCTCATTGAGTCGATAGAGTTGCTTCTGGATGAAGCCTTTGATCTCGATGGCGAAACGGGAACTGAGTTTGATGTAAATGCGCTGTTGCGTATGGACAGCGAGCGCCGCATCAAATCTCTCGGGGAGGGCGTGAAAAATACCATTCTGACGCCAAATGAGGCGCGCAAGAGTGAAAATCTGCCGCCTTTACCCGGCGGTGATGCGCTGTATCTTCAGCAGCAAAACTTCAGCCTTGAAGCACTGGCCCGGCGTGATGCTTCTGATGATCCGTTTGCTAAATCCGTTGCCGACAGCCGTACGACACCTGACGAATCAGGCGGGAAGGCGATGTCTGAATCTGAACTGACAGCGGCAAAAGCCATGATAAGAGGATTGTTAGCCAAATGAATGAACGTGAACTTTCCCTTATCAGGGCGCTGGGGGAGGAATTTTCTCAGGCACTCGGCGAGCTACGTGGATCTTTCAGAAAAAGCCTCAGCGACCATCAGCAGGCAACGGAAGAGAAGCTGAGCATGCTCGCTCAGGAGGTTGCGACCCTGAGGGATTTTCCGGCGCCAGATTTTTCCACCTTGCTTGCCGATGCGGTGGCATCTGTTCCGGCTCCCGAAATTCCTCAGTTGCCGGATATCGGCGCTATGGTCAGTGCGGCCGTAGCGGAAATCCCAGCACCGCAGGACGGCAAAAGCGTGACAGTGGATGAGATCCTTCCTGTTTTGGAAGACCTTGTCAGCAAAGCCGTTGGTGAAATACCCGCGCCGAAGGACGGTAAAGACTACGATCCGGCTGTGCTTATGCAGGCCGTTGACGATGCAGTCAGTGCGGCCGTAGCGGAAATCCCAGCACCGCAGGACGGCAAAAGCGTGACAGTGGATGAGATCCTTCCTGTTTTGGAAGACCTTGTCAGCAAAGCCGTTGGTGAAATACCCGCGCCGAAGGACGGTAAAGACTACGATCCGGCTGTGCTTATGCAGGCCGTTGACGATGCAGTCAGTGCGGCCGTAGCGGAAATCCCAGCACCGCAGGACGGCAAAAGCGTGACAGTGGATGAGATCCTTCCTGTTTTGGAAGACCTTGTCAGCAAAGCCGTTGGTGAAATACCCGCGCCGAAGGACGGTAAAGACTACGATCCGGCTGTGCTTATGCAGGCCGTTGACGATGCAGTCAGTGCGGCCGTAGCGGAAATCCCAGCACCGCAGGACGGCAAAAGCGTGACAGTGGATGAAATCCTTCCTGTTTTGGAAGACCTTGTCAGCAAAGCCGTTGGTGAAATACCCGCGCCGAAGGACGGTAAAGACTACGATCCGGCTGTGCTTATGCAGGCCGTTGACGATGCAGTCAGTGAAGCCGTAGCCGCCATCCCAGCACCGCAGGATGGTAAAAGCGTGACGGTAGAAGAAGTCAGGCCAGTGTTGCAGGAACTTATTACGGCGGTGATGCCGGAAATTCCTGATGTTAACGCTCTCATCAGTGAGGCAATCGCAGAGATTCCCACGCCGGAACCTGGCAAACCCGGTGAAGATGGCCGTGATGCGCTTGCACTGGAATTACTGACTTTTATTGATGCGTCAAAAAGTTACCCACGGGGGTCTTATGCCACCCATAACGGTGGACTCTGGCGGGCTTACGAGAAAACTCACGGGACACATGGCTGGGAATGCATAGTCGATGGTGTGTCAGGCGTTGATATCAGCATGGATGGTCTGCGCCACTTTATTGTCACTGTTAACCGTGCAAGTGGAGCCAGCGAGAAAAAAGCTTTCGATGTACCAGTTATGGTGTACCGCGGCGTATTCAAATCAGGCGACGAATATCTGCCCGGCGATACGGTCACATGGGGGGGTTCACTCTGGCATTGTGATACCAGGACTCAGGATAAGCCTGGTGAGACCGGTTCTTCCGGATGGACGCTAGCTGCGAAGCGTGGGCGAGACGGGAGGGATAAAACGTGATTGAGTTTGTGACGTTGTCACAGGTAAAAGAGCACTTGCGCATTGATGATGACTCCAGTGATGACGATCTGCTTCTGAAAATTCAGTCCGGTAGCGCGGCGATCCTGTCTTATATCCAGGGTAGCCGGGAACGGGTTGTCGAAGGTAATGGCCGCCTGGTTGAAGGGGAGCCACTAAAGAGAGTACAGGCAGCGCTACTGGTATTACTTGGATACCTTGACCGAAACCGCAACGGAGAAGAGGAAGAGAAACTAAATCAGGGGGAACTCCCGCTCTCTGTGACGATGCTGATTTACGATCTCCGACGACCAACGATTATTTAGGGAGGAATTATGTTGGCAGGACGGTTACGCCACCGCGTCACCCTCCAGAACTTCACCACAACCCGCGATGCTGGTGGTCAGCCTATCAAGACGTGGTTTGATGCTGCTACTGTGTGGGCCGAGGTTGCACCTATAAGCGGGCGTGAGCGGGTGGCTTCTGGTGTGGTATCTGCCGAGGCGACGATCCGCGTGTGGATGCGTCACCGCCGTGATGTATCGGCGGCGTCACGGTTACTGTGCCTGAATGGGCCGTTTAAAGGCTTAACGCTGGACATTATCGGGCCACCTATTCCAGACGGTAAGTGCACTCGGTTGGAAATATTGTGCAAGCAGGGGGTGAAGCGTGATTGATTTTGGTCTTGATTTCTCCGGCCTGAACGATATTGCCAGAGATTTGGAAAAGTTGAGTCGGGCAGAAAACAACAATGTGCTGCGTGATGCCACTCGCGCCGGTGCCGAAGTGTTGAAGGAGGAGGTTATCGCACGCGCCCCGGTTCGCACCGGGAAAATGCGTAAAAACGTTGTGGTGGTTACTCAGAAATCACGGCGAAAGGGAGAAATCTCATCTGGCGTGCATATTCGCGGTGTGAATCCCCGAACGGGTAACAGCGACAACACCATGAAGGCGGAAAACCCGCGCAATGCCTTTTACTGGCGCTTTGTCGAAATGGGTACGTTGAATATGCCTGCGCATCCTTTTGTCAGACCAGCATTTGATGTCAGGCAAGAGGAAGCCGCTAACGCCGCCATTGCACGCGCAAACCGCGCTATCGATGAGGTGCTGAGTAAATGACCGAAACCGATATTCACCCACTGATAGCCGGGATAGCAAACGGTAATGTTTATCCGTACATCATTCCGCTGAATAACGAGGGTGAGCCAGCGATTTCCCCACCGTGGGTGGTGTTCTCGTTTGTGTCGCAACCCTCCGCTGATGTGTTATGCGGCCCGGCAGAAACTACCTCATCTATTCAGTTTGATGCTTACGCAAAAACGATGGCGCAGGCGCGTGAAATTTGTGGCACTGTTATTGTTGCTTTGTCACCACTTGGCCCCGGCGAACAACTGAAAACACACGGCTACGACACTGAAACGGCACTTTATCGCGCAACGGTAGAATTACAGTTCGTTGATTAACCCCACCCTAACACCCGTTCACCATCAACCCGCCACTGCGCGGGTTTTTCTTTTGGAGAAAGCTATGTCAGCCCTTTATGAAAAATCACAGAAGACGGTAATTAAAATCTCGTCTGCGCCGACGACCGCTGAAGATATGGCATCAGCGACATACATTGATTTAACCTGCACCATCAAAGAAATCCAGTTCACCGGGGGCCAGAAAAACGACATTGATGTCACCACGTTGTGCTCGGATGAACAGGAAAACATTAACGGTCTGCCCGCCCAGTCTGAAATTTCGCTGAGTGGCAACTTCTACCGCAGTCCGGCGCAAGATGCGCTACGTGATGCCTATGACAATGACACCCGCTATGCGTTTCAGGTGATCTTCCCGTCTGGCAACGGCTTTCAATTTTTGGCTGAAGTACGCCAACATACCTGGTCATCGGGTACTAATGGCGTGGTAGCGGCTACGTTCTCTCTGCGTCTGAAAGGCAAGCCGACAAACATTGTGCCGACGCCATTGGCGTTGACAACCAATCTGCCCGCCACAAAATCAGCAACGGCTGGATCGGCATTAACGTTAACGGTAGCGGCCAGTGGTGGCATAACGCCATACACCTATAAGTGGAAGAAAGGCGGTACCGTAGTGAGCAGTCAGACAGCCGCGACATTCAACAAGGCCAGCGCGGTAGCCGGTGATGCGGGTGTTTATACCTGTGAGGTGACAGATTCGGCACTATCGCCGGTTACCCTCACATCCGCATCCTGCACCGTCACCATTAGCTAACCCGGAGCAACAACCGCATGGCAAAGAAAAGCATTAAATCGCTGGCGCTGGCTCCCGGTGCTGGCTTTCTCACGAAGGCTATCGAGGTGCCAGAGTGGGAAGGGGTGAACGTCACTCTACGGGAACCCTCCGCAGAGGCGTGGTTACGTTGGCAGGATGCTGTGAAAACCGGCGATGACAGCGAAGTGTTATCTGTATCTGAACGCGCCCGCCGTCATCTTCACGCCGATGCCACGCTGTTTATCGATATTCTGCGTGATGAAGAGGGTGAACCTGTGTTTTCAGTCGATAATCTCGAAGAGGTGGAAAGCGTTTATGGTCCTGTACATAGTCGCTTGCTGCGTCAGGCGCTGGACATCATCAACGACGCGGAGGTCGCCAAAAAAAGTAACTCAACCTGGCATGCAGTTTTTGATGGCGCTGGCGCTCCGACTTGGGCGCACGCTGTCAGAAATGCGTCAGACGATGACAGCCAGCGAGTTGATGATGTGGATTGAGTACGACAAACTTTCCCCCATCAGTGATGCTCGGGGAGATATTCAAACGGCGCAGATTGTCAGTGCTGTTTGGGGTGCGCAGGGGGTAAAAGTGGCTCTGACTGACGCTATGCTTGACTGGTCAGGCAAGGAAGAGGAGGACACTGACCCGTTTGGCAATCTGGAGGCGTTTCTTTCTCAGGCTGCGAGTTAAGTAGATCCCCATGCTAACTGGTGTTAGGTTGTAACCACCTGTTACTTAAGATATGGGGATTTTAAATGAGTACCTCCGGATGGATTATAGTTTTTCTGATTGCCCGAATTATAGACTTGTTTATCTGGTATCTGTTAAACCGTAGTAGCGTTAGAGCCAATGATCAGATAAAAATCTTACAAGAAATAAATGAAAAACAATCCGCGCAAATTGTAGTGGCACACTGATACTGGCCACCTGATCGGAGGTGATATGCTCACCTCATCAACACGACAGGTGACCTCATGGGTAAACATTTTACGGCGGAATTTAAGCTCGAAGCCGCAAAGCTGGTTGTCGACCACGGCTACACATACGTTAAGGCCGCAGAGGCGGTTAATGTCAGCCATTCTGCCATTAGTCGCTGGGTCAATAAGCTTCGCCTTGAACGACAGGGAAAAACGCCAACGGGACTTCCTCTTACCCCTGAACAGCTCGAGCTGCGTGAGATGAAGAAAAAAGTCCAATGCCTTGAAATGGAGAACGAAATCCTAAAAAAGGCTACGGCGCTCTTAATGTCGGACTCACTCAACGGTTCACGGTAGTCGACAGGCTGAGGGCGCGATACCCGGTCACGGCGTTGTGCCAAACTTTTGAGGTACATCGCAGCAGCTACAGGCACTGGCAGGCTTCCGCTAATGAACCCGACGGTGAGCGCGTGGTTAAGTGTAGTCGCGTCATGGAAGCCTGGAACGCCAGCGGCGGCTCTGCCGGCGCTCGAAGTATCGCGACCATCGTCACCGGCAGCTCTGGTGTCAAAATGGGGCGCTGGCTGGCTGGCAAGCTGATGAAGGAGCTGGGTATCGCTAGCTGCCAGCGACCGGCTCACAAATACAAACGCGGCGGCAATGAACACGTTGAAATACCGAACTATCTCAACCGCCAGTTCGCGGTTACCGCGCCGGATCAGGTCTGGTGCGGCGATGTGACCTACATCTGGACGGGCAAATGCTGGGCTTACCTTGCGGTGGTGCTAGACCTGTTCGCCCGCAAACCGGTGGGCTGGGCTATGTCGACGTCGCCGGACTCGGCGCTGACAGTTAAAGCGTTGCAGATGGCCTGGGAACTCCGGGGACAACCAACAGGAGTCATGTTCCACAGCGACCAGGGCAGCCACTATACCAGCCGTCAATACCGGCAAGCCCTGTGGCGCTGCCGGATAAAGCAGAGTATGAGTCGGCGGGGTAACTGCTGGGATAATGCGCCAATGGAGCGGTTCTTCCGCAGCCTGAAGACAGAATGGGTGCCGACAAAGGGTTACAACAGCTTCAGCGAAGCCCAGGACGCGATTATCCGCTACATCACGGGGTATTACAGCGCTATCCGGCCTCACTGGTATAACGGCGGCTTAACTCCAAACGAATCTGAGCGACTGTTCTACATACAGTCTAATGCGGTGGCCAATATTAGTTGACCACTACAAATCAACATTATCATCGATAAATCTAAATAACTGTTCTAAATAATTCTCCACTCTTGTCTCGCCCTTGTAAGACAAAGGATTGGATCACGGCTTTGTTGAATAAACAGATTTTATGCTGGCAGCCCAGTAAAACGATTGTTTCCAGCAACGTAAAATCATGCAGTTAAGCATCATGAGAAAACGGAATGCCTAAGGTGACAAGCATTTTCTGCCAAAAAGAGTATGGCAAAACAGCATGATTCCCTATTATTCAACAAAGCCTCAAAGCGTCATAAAATTTATATTATTATCAGGTGCGCCGTAAAACCCCGTACTTTAGGGCGGGGAGGATGTCAAGATTGTAAAAGCTGCACAGTTAAGTATTTGGGCACTGGTGATACGTTAGAACAAATGAAAAAATCATCGCCAGATAAAAGCATGGCACCAATTGTAGGAGAGTCAATTGCATACTATGTTGGATTAGAAGCCTGTAAATAACACATTGATAATCGATACAAACCCGCCCAGTGCGGGTTTTTTATTGCCCGGAGAAAATAAAATGGCAACCCTACGCGAATTGATTATTAAGATTTCTGCCAACTCTCAGTCTTTTCAATCTGAAATTAATCGCGCTTCGCGTATGGGGTCAGATTATTATAAAACCATGCAGAATGGCGGGCGACAAGCGGCGGCGGCATCGCGTGAAAGCCAGCGCGCATTGGCAGAAGTGAATGCACAGCTTGCCTCTGTAAAATCTACGGCGCTGGGCATGACGAGTGCATTGGCTGGTGCATTTGCTACCGGGCATCTCATTAACCTTGTCGATCAGTGGAATATGGTCAATGCGAGGCTTAAACAGGCGTCGATATCGACGCAAGACTTCACCAGTAATCAGGCCGCGTTGATGGCACTTAGCCAAAGAACGGGTACCGCTTTTGCAGATAATGCAGGGTTATTTGCCCGCTCAGCCGCTTCATTGCGTGAATACGGTTACTCATCGCAGGACGCGTTAAAGGTTACCGAAGCATTGGCTACCGGCCTTAAACTTTCTGGTGCGGGTGTTCAGGAATCCAGTTCTGTTATTACCCAATTCAGCCAGGCATTGGCACAGGGTGTGCTGCGTGGTGAAGATTTTAACTCTGTAAACGCAAATGGTGATCGCGTTATTCGTGCGCTGGCCGCAGGGATGGGGGTGGCGCGCAAAGACCTAAAGGCAATGGCTGACCAAGGACAGCTAACCGCTAATAAAGTTGTGCCAGCCCTAATCAGTCAGTTGGGCGCAATGCAAAATGAATTTGCGGCAATGCCAGCCACTGTTGGCGGATCAGTAACTAAAGTTCAAAACGCTTTTCAACAATGGGTGGGCGGGGTTAATCAGACATCCGGTGTGACGGCCACCCTGTCAGGAACACTGGATTCGTTAACCGATAATATTGATGGTGTAGCGACCGCTGCCGGTGCGCTGGTGGCTGTTGGTGCCGCTCGTTACTTTGGGAATATGGCGTCAGGCGCATACAGTGCTACGGCTGGGTTAATTTCTGCTGCAAAAAGCGAGGTGGCATTAGCTGAAGCACAATTACGAGGGACTCAGATTGCTACCGCTTGCGCCAGGGCTGCCGTTTATCGCGCACAGCAGGCGTTAATCGCGGCGCAGGGGACGGAAGCACAAGCAGCGGCAGAAAAGCGGCTGGCGGCAACACAAACAGTCTTAACGCGAAACATCACAGCGAGAACAGCGGCACACACCGCGTTAAATAGTGTCACTGCGGTTGGTTCTCGTCTTATGGCTGGAGCTCTTGGGCTTGTTGGTGGTATTCCTGGCTTGATTATGCTGGGTGCTGGTGCCTGGTATATGTATTATCAAAACCAAGAGCAAGCCCGCCAATCTGCTATTCAGTATGCCAGTACGCTTGATGACATTGTTGCCAAGTCAAAAGAAATGAATGTTGTGCAACTCAAAGGGGCTATTGCGGATTCTGGTAGCTCGATTGATGCGTTAAAGGCAAGACTCAGTGAGTTAAAAGATGCTCAAGAAACCGCTGCTGCAGAAGTAGAAAAGTATAATAAGCACGCAAGGGCCGTTGGCGGTGATGGTGGTGGTTATGCTGTAAATGCGGCCAACGCTCAGCGTGAATATGAGAAGGCGAGCCGCGATGTGTCAGATGCAACTGAACAACTCAATAATGCCATTGCTAATCAATCACGCCTTCAAGATGAGTTAAATAATAAAGTTTCTGTTTCATCGGCTGTTTTTCAAAAGATACAGCGTGAATTAGTCAGTACTTATAAATTAGCGGAAGGTGTTGCAGACGCGATGGCAATATAGTGGTCAACTAATATTGGCCACCGCATTAGACTGTATGTAGAACAGTCGCTCAGATTCGTTTGGAGTTAAGCCGCCGTTATACCAGTGAGGCCGGATAGCGCTGTAATACCCCGTGATGTAGCGGATAATCGCGTCCTGGGCTTCGCTGAAGCTGTTGTAACCCTTTGTCGGCACCCATTCTGTCTTCAGGCTGCGGAAGAACCGCTCCATTGGCGCATTATCCCAGCAGTTACCCCGCCGACTCATACTCTGCTTTATCCGGCAGCGCCACAGGGCTTGCCGGTATTGACGGCTGGTATAGTGGCTGCCCTGGTCGCTGTGGAACATGACTCCTGTTGGTTGTCCCCGGAGTTCCCAGGCCATCTGCAACGCTTTAACTGTCAGCGCCGAGTCCGGCGACGTCGACATGGCCCAGCCCACCGGTTTGCGGGCGAACAGGTCTAGCACCACCGCAAGGTAAGCCCAGCATTTGCCCGTCCAGATGTAGGTCACATCGCCGCACCAGACCTGATCCGGCGCGGTAACCGCGAACTGGCGGTTGAGATAGTTCGGTATTTCAACGTGTTCATTGCCGCCGCGTTTGTATTTGTGAGCCGGTCGCTGGCAGCTGGCGATACCCAGCTCCTTCATCAGCTTGCCAGCCAGCCAGCGCCCCATTTTGACACCAGAGCTGCCGGTGACGATGGTCGCGATACTTCGAGCGCCGGCAGAGCCGCCGCTGGCGTTCCAGGCTTCCATGACGCGACTACACTTAACCACGCGCTCACCGTCGGGTTCATTAGCGGAAGCCTGCCAGTGCCTGTAGCTGCTGCGATGTACCTCAAAAGTTTGGCACAACGCCGTGACCGGGTATCGCGCCCTCAGCCTGTCGACTACCGTGAACCGTTGAGTGAGTCCGACATTAAGAGCGCCGTAGCCTTTTTTAGGATTTCGTTCTCCATTTCAAGGCATTGGACTTTTTTCTTCATCTCACGCAGCTCGAGCTGTTCAGGGGTAAGAGGAAGTCCCGTTGGCGTTTTTCCCTGTCGTTCAAGGCGAAGCTTATTGACCCAGCGACTAATGGCAGAATGGCTGACATTAACCGCCTCTGCGGCCTTAACGTATGTGTAGCCGTGGTCGACAACCAGCTTTGCGGCTTCGAGCTTAAATTCCGCCGTAAAATGTTTACCCATGAGGTCACCTGTCGTGTTGATGAGGTGAGCATATCACCTCCGATCAGGTGGCCAGTATCAGTGTGCCACTACACAATAACCGTTCAGTTCATGGATGAGTTGAACAGTAAAAAGGTAGGTGGCGTTACTCAGCAAATAGAGAATGAGGCATACACAAAATATATTAAGCAGCAGCAAGAGAGCCTTGAGTTGTTACGCAAGGAAGGGATTGAACGTGCAAAATTAAAAGCCATTCAGGATGCAACGAAGAGAGGGGCGTTGAAGGTAGACACGGCAGGGAGTGTTGCTACTGGTCAAGATGCTCAGATTGAAAGGATTCAGGCTAATGCCGTAGAGGAATACCATCTTCAGCAGGCAGGGAAGGATAGAAATAAAAAGTCATCACTGCAAAAAACCGAAGATGCTTACAAACGCATTAATGAGCAACTGAGGGAACAGCTTGCATTAGATGGGCAATCTTCTGAGTTAGCTAAGATGAAATACAAAATTTCTCAGGGGGATTTGGCAGCAATATCGGCAAAGCATAAAGCCGAGTTGCTTCATAATGCAGATCTTATTGATCAGGCAGAAATACGGAAGAAAGCTACTGAATACGAGAATGGGTTGATTGATTCAAATGCCAATGCAAAGGCAGCTAACGACGCTAACCTTGTCGGTTTCGGCGAGGGTTCCCGCGTTCGTGAGCGTATGCAGGAAATGATCAGCATTCGCCGCGAGTTTATCCAGAAAGATGATGAGCTACGGCGTCAGCATCAGGCTGGTGAAATTGATGACGAATTTTTCAATCGAGCCATTGCCCTGAATAAGCGCTATCTGGATAAACGTCTGAATGACCAGCAGATGTATTACACCTCATTGGATGATCAGCGCAATAACTGGATGGGGGGCATGCGTGATGGTTTTGCCGATTGGGCTGATGATGCCACCGATTATGCAACTCAGGCGTCACAGGGCATGAAAACGGCGATGAGTGGTGCCGTTGGCTCCATCACTGAAATGCTGAACGGCAATAAAAATAGCTGGAAGGACTGGGGTGTTAGCGTACTGAAGATTATCCAGAACGTGCTGGTTAATATGGCGGTGGCAAACGCAGCTCAATCTGCCAGCGGTGTTTTTGGTAGCTTGTTTAGTGCCGGGGCATCAGCGTTTTCCGGTGCAGCGTCGGCGTCAAGCAATGCTTTTACAACTGGCGCATACAACAATCTTTCGTTCAATGCTCAGGGGGGTGTTTATCAATCACCGTCGCTCAGTGCCTACAGCGGTGGTGTGTACAGCACGCCTCGGTTGTTTGCTTTTGCTAAAGGGGCTGGAGTGTTTGGTGAGGCCGGGCCGGAGGCGATTATGCCACTGACTCGTGCTGCAAATGGTTCGCTCGGTGTCAGGGCGATCATGCCGGATGTTTCAGCGTTGGGCGGCGGTGCTCCTCAGGTGACGGTAAATATTTCCAGCAACGGGCAAGTAAGCCAAACGTCAACACCGGGTTATGAACAGTTTGGGCGTGAAATAGGTCAATTTGTCGATCAGCGGTTTCAGGTCCTGTTGCAGAAAGAAATGGGGCAAGGAAAAAGTCTGAATGCAGCAATGAAAGGAAGGAGAGGGGGATAATGGCTATCGAGACATTCACCTTCTGTCCCCGCGTCAATCCAGAGGGGGCATTTACACAGCGAACCCGATCGATACAGTTCGGTGACGGGTACACGCAGCGGGCAGGCGATGGGATTAACGGCGAGTCACAAAGCTGGCCGTTAACGTTTGTTGGCGATGATGCCCATATTCAGCCAATTATTGCATTTCTGCGTCGCCACAAGGGGTATATGTCGTTTCGATGGGTGAACCCGCTTGCTGAGTTAGGGCTGTACTGCTGCCCTGATGGATTTAACGTTACCGCATTGGGTAAAAACAGCCGTGGCGATCAGGTATTTCAACTCACAGCAACGTTTGTGACGGCCTACCATCCGTAAACCTCATTAAGTATCTCATCAAGACTAAATACCTTATTACGGGATTTTTATGTCATTAAATACTGACTCCCAAAAACTGGAGCCGGGCGATCGCGTGCGCCTGTTTGAAGTGGATTGCACGGCATTTGATGGCCCGGAACTGTATTTCCACAGTCATCCCATCGCTCATACCTCAGAGGAAATTGAGGCGGCGGGTGACGATGAAGCAAAGATACTCGCCAAATCGATCTGGTGGCAGGGCAAAGAATACAAAGCCTGGCCCACGCAGGTCGAAGGGCTGGAAATGACCAGCGATGGCAGTGCCCCGACGCCCACACTGGCGGTGGGTAATATCGATGGCACCATTACGGCGCTCTGTCTGGCTTATCAGAATCTGGCACAGGCCACGGTGCGTGTTCACACCACGTTTGCGCACTATCTTGATGCGCGAAATTTTCCTGAAGGTAACGCCGATGCCGATCCAACGCAGGAGCGGTTAGAAGTCTGGTATATCGACAGCAAAACCGCAGAAGACGACGAATCAGTCAGCTTCAAATTGTCATCCCCTGCAGACCTGCAAGGCATCATGATCCCCACCCGGCAGATACACAGCCTGTGCACCTGGTGCATGCGTGGTCAGTATCGGGGGGCATCCTGTGGCTATACCGGCACAAACTATTTTGATGCAGAGGGTGATCCTGTTAGCGATCCGGCGTTGGATGAATGCTCAGGGTTGCTATCGACCGGCTGTAAGCCGCGTTTTGGTGAAGATGCTGAATTACCTTTCGGCGGTTTCCCCGGCTCCGCGCTGATTAAGAGGTGAATAGTGAAACTCAGCAAATTAATCATTACAGAAGTACTGGCCCACGCCGAGCACGTCTATCCGTACGAAGCATGTGGACTGATTGTGCAGAGCGGCCGGAAACAGCGCTACGTGCGCTGTCGCAATCAGGCGCTGGAGCCGGAAGAGCATTTCACGATGAACCCGGAGGATTACGCGGAAGCAGAGGATAGCGCGACCATCATTGCCATTGTTCACAGTCACCCTGATGCGACCACGCAACCGAGTCATGTTGATCAGGCTGAATGTGATGTGTCACAACTGCCTTGGGTTATCGCCAGTTGGCCTGAGGGGGATATTCGCACCATTATGCCTACGGAGGGTATCAAGCCGTTGCTGGGGCGTCCTTTTGTGCATGGCATCTGGGATTGCTACGCCATTGTGCGTGACTGGTATCTGTTGGAGCGAGGCATAACGCTGCCCAATTTTGAACGTTCAGATGGATGGTGGAACCGTAGCGAAGACCTTTACATGAAACATTACGCCGAGGCGGGATTTACTGCTGTCAATGGTGAGCTACAACCCGGTGATGTCATCATTATGCAGGTGAGAGCCAGCGAGCCAAACCACGCAGGGATTTATGTCGGCAGCGGTGAAATGATCCATCACATGTACAACCAGTTGAGCCAGAAAGTGCCCTACGGCGGCTACTGGCTGGACAGGACCATAACCCGCCTACGTTATACGGGAGGCGTTAATGTCGGTAGCCATTGAGTACCAACCCCTGAAAACCATCCGCCTCTATGGCGTTCTGGGCGCAACGTTTGGTCGCGTTCATAAACTGGCAGTAGAAAGCCATCAGGAAGCTATCAAGGCGCTCAGCGTGATCATCCCCGGCTTTGAAAAGTTCCTGCTGATCAGCAAGGCGCGGGGGTTAACTTACGCGGTATTTGACGGTAAGCGGAATCTTACTCGTGATGAGTTGGATTTTACTATCAGCCATGAAATCCGTATTGCTCCAGTAATTATTGGGAGCAAAAAGGCGGGATTGTTTCAAACAATTTTGGGGGCGGTTCTTCTGGCCGCAGCTATATGGAACCCAGCCTCATTAATACCCGCTAAAGCACTTCTTTCCGTTGGCGCAATGGGCGCATCGATGATGCTTGGCGGCGTGGTGCAGATGCTAACCCCTGTTCAGGGGGGTCTTGCCATGCGCGAATCCCCTGACAACAAACCGTCCTACGCATTCGGCGGACCGGTCAACTCCATCGCTCAGGGTAATCCGGTGCCCATCCTGTATGGACGTCGCCGAATCGGTGGCGCAATTATCTCAGCGGGTATCTACGCAGAAGATCAGCAGTAATCATTCCGTTCACTTCTTAAGCCGTTCTCAGCGGTTTTTTTATTTCTGGAGCATTCATGACGATTCATGGTCGTAAAGGGGGCGGCGGTAATGCCCGGACGCCGGTTGAGTCGCCGGATTCTATTCAGTCTACGTCCTACGCAAAAATCCTGCTGGCGCTGGGGGAGGGTGAATTTAGCGGTGGGCTGGATGGTTCGCGGGTTTTTCTGGACGGTACGCCGATCACTGATACCAATGGCAACGCAAACTTTTCAGGCGTGACGTGGGAGTTTCGTTCCGGCACGCCCGATCAATCCTATATCCCCGGTTTCCCCGGCGTTGAGAATGAAATTACCGTCAGCACAGAATTAACCAGCCAGACAGCCTGGGTGCGTTCGCTCACCAATACCCAACTTTCCGCTGTGCGTCTGCGCTTTTCGTGGTCTGCGCTCCAGCAACAACTGGATAACGGCGATGTAGTGGGTTATCGCATTGAGTACGCGATTGATGTGGCTACGGACGGTGGCAGCTATCAGGAACTGCTGAAAACAGCGGTCGACGGTAAGACTATGACGAAATATGAGCGCAGCCACCGTATTGACTTACCTGATGCAACAACCGGCTGGCAAATCCGCGTGCGTCGCATTACGCCGAATTCAACGAGCAACCGCATTGCCGATAAAATGGTCATTGATGCCATCACGGAAGTCATTGATGCGAAATTACGTTACCCGGAAACTGCGCTGCTGTTTGTTCAGTTTGATGCGAAGCAGTTCCAGAATATCCCGGTGATTTCCTGTGAGCCTAATGGGCGTATTATCCGCGTTCCCTCAAATTATGATCCGGTAGCCCGCACTTACAGCGGGGCATGGAACGGCACCTTTAAATGGGCGTTCACCAATAACCCGGCTTGGGTGTATTACGACATCCAAATCAGCGATCGCTTTGGTCTTGGCAACCGCATCAAGGCTGAAAATCTCTCGGTTTCGAAGTGGACGCTGTACCAGATTGCGCAGTATTGCGATCAGCAAGTTCCAGATGGCCGTGGCGGTGTCGGCACCGAGCCACGTTTTTTGTGCGACGTATATATCCAGTCACAGGAAGAAGCCTGGACCGTGCTTAACGATCTGGCTGCCATTTTTCGCGGTGCCACGTTCTGGGGTAATAACCAGATGAACGTCATTGCCGATATGCCGCGTGACATTGATTACATCGTCACGCGCGCCAACGTGAAAGACGGGAAATTTACTTACAGCAACGCCAGCGAGAAAACTCACTACAGCACAGCGATGGTGTCCTGGTCCGATCCCGAAAACGGTTATCAGGATGCTGTTGAAGCCGTCAATGATAACAAGCTGGTTAAACGTTACGGGATTAAACAGGCCGAAGTGACGGCGATTGGTTGTATTCGCCAGACGGAGGCGATCCGCCGTGGTAAATGGATTTTGCACACCAATGATGCGGACCGGGCCATTGCGTACACGATGGGGCTGGATGGCGATATTCCTGTGCCTGGCTCAATTGTAGGTGTGGCTGATTCATTACTGGCAGGACGTCCATTAGGGGGGCGTATCAGCGCGGTTGACGGGCGTAACATCACGCTCGATCGCGTCTCTTCTGCTGCCGTTGGTGAGCGCTTGATTGTCAATCTGCCTAGCGGGAAAGCAGAAGGGCGTACCATTGAGGCGGTAAACGATAAAATCATTACGGTCACAACAGATTACAGCGAAACGCCGATCGCAGAATCTGTCTGGGCGATAGATGCCACTGATTTAGCTTTGCAACTGTACCGTATTGTTGGTGTGGCCGAGGCGGATGGCGGTCTGTCATTCGATATCACCGGCGTCGAGTATGACCCGGACAAATGGGACAAGATTGATAACGGCGCGCGCATTGAATCGTGTCCGATCAGCGTTATTCCTCCTTCCGTGCAACCCGCACCTGCAAATGTCGAGATCGGTAGTTACAACACGGTCGATCAGGGCATAAACATGACGACATTGCGGGTGACGTGGGATCGGGCTGAAAGTGCCATCGCGTATGAAGCGCAATGGCGACGGGATAACGGCAACTGGATAAATGCAGCGCGTACTTCTGCGTTGGGTTTTGAAGTCTCTGGCATTTACGCCGGACAATATCAGGCGCGTGTCCGGGCAATCAATGCGGCTGAAATCTCCAGCATGTGGGCCAACGCGCAGGAAACCCGGCTTAACGGCAAAGAGGGCAACCTGCCTGCACTGGCGAGCTTCACCACAACGCCACTTGTTTTCGGTATCCAGCTGAACTGGAATTTCCCCGCTGACACTGACGATACACTGAAAACGGAAATTCAGTATTCCCCGACGAGCGACGGGCAGAATGCGCTGTTACTGTCTGATGTGGCGTATCCTACGCGCACCTATCAACAAATGGGGCTCAGCGTAGGCCAGGCGTTCTTTTACCGTGCCCGCATTGTTGACAAGTCTGGCAATCAGGGACCGTGGACGAACTGGATACGCGGAGGATCCAGCACAGACGTAAGCGATATTACGGATGTGATTGTGGGTGAAATCACTGAAACCGACGCATGGAAATCTCTGGTCGGTGAGGTTGAGAACAATACCCAGCAAATCTCGGGTGGCATGCTGAACAGCATTGAACAGGCTAAAGCCATTATCCGTAACAGCCTGGCGAACGACGCTGAAACACGACGCTGGCGCGCGCAGAACGGCGACCGGGTGGCAGAAATCACCGAAACGCGGGCTGCAATTGCAAATGAAGTCGAGTCCAGGACAATTGCGCTGCTGGAAATGCAGTCAAGTATTGGTACCACTAACAGCAATTTGACCCGGCTGGAACAGACGGTGACCACGCTGGATGCGACCACAGCGCAGCAGCTAACCCACCTCAACAGCCAGATGACCGATCCTGTTACTGGCCTGACCGCAAATGCATCGGCGGTGGAGGGGCTGCAAACCGCTGTCACCAGCATTGATGGGCAGCTTACGACGCAAGCCACACAGATTACGCAACTTACCTCAACGGTTAACGGCGTCACGACCGAAATAAGCGATATCAGGAGTATCGTTAATGCTACGGATGCGCAGCTGTCGGCCTATCGCACACTGCGCATTAAGGTTGATGCGAATGGGCGCCAATATGTTGCGGGTATGACGCAGAGCATTGAGGACACGGACCAGGGTATGCAGTCGAATACCATTTTTCTGCAAGACCGATTCTCGATCATGAATGCGGCTGGGGGAAATCCGCAATTAATATTCACCACGCAAGGCAATCAGGTGATTATTAATTCTGCGGTTATTGGTGAGGGCACAATCACTGACCTGATGATTGGTGACGTCATCAAGTCGAAGACTTTGGGGGCGGGCGGAAAACCTCTCTGGCAACTTGATAAAAATACCGGGATGACCATGACAGGCAAGAGCACAACCAGCGGATATTTAACGCTAGACGGCAATGCACTCCAATATTTTGATAACACCAACGCAAGGAGAATTCTTCTTGGTGGCGTGTTGGCACTTTAGGGCTATTTTGATATGTTTGAAGTCTATTCCAAAATGCTAGGGCGGAATTTTTCGCTATACGAGAACAACAGAACGCTATCGTTTTTGGGTAGGGTAAAAAATGATGCTGAGTGGAATACGATACCACGCAAGCCTAGCCTCAACTCCAAACTAATATATTTGATGATAGTGCCAATTACCGTAGGAAGCGGATTTGGAAATAATACATATGCCACACTGGCAAATATTGACTTGTCTAGTAATCGTGAGCAGATTCGCTTTACTTGGTTTGAAATGACGAGCAGCGAGGATCCATTTTATAAGGCTGGGCCGATACCATCACCAAACTCAGGTCAAATAACTATTGATGTCTATGAGATTGATGGCAGTGAATCAGGAACCTATGGGCTCGTGCTTCAAAACTCCACGGACTATCTATCCATAACGGACGCAAGCCGACTCGGTTGTTGTGTGTGGGTTTACAGTGGGAATATTCAGAGCGGCTTTTCTATTCCATCCAACATCCCTGGCTACGAAAGCTGCATAATATTTACGAACTGGAATGATAATGGGTGCGTACTAAGTTTAGATGAAGAAAAACGCGTTCGTATTTATTCATCAGAATTCACCTGGAACCCGACCGTGGAGCGAACCAACTACGATTTGAACATCAAAATTGTTGCGTTCTCTAGCGGGTTCACGATCCCGCTCACAGGTTTTGAGGCGGGTTTATTGATCTGGAATGAAAACGGCGTTCTCACCTTCTCCTCAGACTACCCTCCAGTAAAGGTCGCCAAATTCGTTGATTATAGCGGTACGGGATCATTCCTGAACCGAGTGATAGACCTCGGAGGGGAAGGGTACATGGTCCCAATTACCAAGTCTATTGGGGGGCTGTATCGCAGCTATATCCAGCGGGAGCGCTTTGCGGCAGTCGGTCTTAGTATGAGTGGAAGGAATGTAACGATAAGAAAATCGGTCGAGCTGATGGATTATAACGGACACAATACTTTTTCAAACCCATCAATTCTTGTTCCGAACTACCCTTTTCCCATTCTTCAGGCGAGTGATTATTTCGGCTAGCCTCCCATATAACTATTTTACAGAGGAATTACCATGAGCGCATGGTACAAAACCGGAGCCATCGCTGCCACCAGCGGTAGCAAAATCATTATGGGCACAAGAACGCAATTCACTAATCCATTAAACGGTGTAGCAGCAGGGCGGATGTTATTATTACCCGCTGCTGGCACTGTTCAAATTTATGAAATTGAGTCTGTACAATCCGATACACAATTAACGCTGGTATCTGCGTTCACTGGCACAACGGGAACGGGTAAAGCCTATGCTATTCCCACCTCTCCGACGGTTTCCATTGAGCAGTTTGCGCATGAATTTGCCTCAACGCTTGCTTATTACCAGCAGCAGTTATCAAGCTGGCAGCAGATATTAACCGGAACGGGAAACGTTACGTTAACCACGCCAGACGGTCAGACCGTTACCGTTCGCTCGCAACGGGCGTGGGATACGGCGCTGAATGGGAAAGCCAATTCCAGCGATGTTTTCTTGCTGAAAGGCGCGCTGGGAACCAATGACCTGAACAATGTTATCGGGACGGATTACCAGGGTATTTGGTGGCAGAATGCGACCGCTAATGCCACGGCGGCAAGGAACTATCCTGTGGTGTCCGCTGGGAACCTGCTTGTGCTCTACAACAGTGTGACCAGCTACGGCATTACACAGATTTATATCACCCCTGTTTCAAAGCGCATTTTTATCAGAAGCAAGCCAACACCGAGCGATGCATGGACAACATGGGATGAGTTTTGGACTAGCGCAAATCTGCCAAACCCCGCAACGCTTGATACTGCGCAAAACATAACCGGACTAAAGCAATATCGTAGAGATTCAGAAGCGTTTATGATTTTCCCGGCTGCACAAGGAAAGTCATCATTTATTCGTGGTAATGAAGTTGATGGAAGTTCCAGATGGTACTTGGGTTACGGTGTTGACAACGTAAATACGCTAACGTTGCATAACTATAAAGCAAGTAACGGGATCTATTTCAACGAAAACGGCGATATATCGATTAATCCGGCTGATGGTAAACGTATTTACCAATGGACATACCCGCTACTGGCGGCAGGGCTGAATGCTGTATCCGACGCCAACGGCTTCTGGAAAACAGCAAGCCCGGTTGTGAAGCTGTTTGCTGACGGCACCAGCGAACTCACCAGCGAAGCCGAGGGCATCACCAGCGAGCGCCTGAGCGAAGGGGTGTACCGCATTTCCGGCTGTTTGGGGCTGAATGCCGATCGTGCCTGGGGCGGTGATGAGGGCGGTATCGATGTGCCGATGTGCCGTAACAAGTTACCCCGCCTGTGGGTGGACTATGGCGGCGATGAGGGAAGTTCGCAGATAAACCCGGATGGCTCTATGGTCATTCGTACCTATCACCGGCCACACCCGGATGCGCGCGCTTTCGCCCGCAATGAGATAGAGGGCTACACGAACGGCGACCCGATCGACATCCCGCGTGACACCTTCATATCGGTACGCGTGCAAATGCCAGAACGTGAGGAGCTCAAACCGAAAGTAATGCACAGTAATGTTTACTGCAACACCGTAGTGAATTGAAATGATAGCGTCCGGTGGTAATGTCGGGCGCTTCATTCACATCAATGAAACCAATCGTTCACAGATTCCAACCACTAAGATCTGCGTGCCGTGCACGTGTCGTACGGTGACGTAATGTGCCGTGTTATGGCGTAAAAATGCGGTGTGAATGCCAAGGATGGCTATCCTATCAGCCCACCATTGCATCATTTCTTTGCGCTTGTCGAGGTGCTACGGTTAAAGAAATAAATAGCTGTTCCGAATAGTAGATCACTTGGTAACTATAGGTGATTATTTTGCTACTCATCACTACCACTCCTGAGCCTTGATATAAAAGGCTTCTGGGACGGGAAGCTGATTATCCCTTGTGCCCAAGGCTTGTGAAGGGTGTGGCGGTATTAGGAGCAGCTATTTAGCGTGTGTTGAAGCACCTGAAAGCGGCTATAGCGAATGGGATTTCCTTCGTCAAATGTGGAGCGTTCAGCGGTCAAATTTGGGAGATTCTGATGTAGTCTGCAAGTCGAAATGGACGGTAACTTATTGATAAAAATGTCGTGTATTGTCGTGCTTTGTTGTGTTTTGTTGCCTATTTTTTGAGCACAAATATAACATAAGTATATGATAAATATCATATTATTGTTTTAGACTTTCGCTGATGCTCCAACATCGGCGGAGAAATATTATCCTTTTTATTCAGGTTGTTACAATTAATCGATCGAAATTACTCGAAATTCGATCGAAATAATTACACCTCTGTCCACTCTGAGCCACGTACATCTCGGTACTTGTCGGTCATGGTTGCTGATTTATGCCCTAATAGTTTTTGTGCGTAGTCTTTCCCTTTCTCTTCAGTATATAAGCGAGCTGACAAACTTCTGATTTCATGAAAAGAGGGAGCAGTGCCTTCCCATTTCAAACCTGATCCACGACGCGCTTTCATAAATACTTCAGATAATGTTCTCTTAGCGAGAACACTGTGTTTTTCATCCGCCACAATGTGAGATTTACCATTATTTAATATTCTTAATTGCTGAAGCACATCTAAAAGGGAAAGATTCAGACATTCAAGGCGGGTTGTTTCCGCGATGGCCAACATCATGCCTGTTTTTTCTTGTCTGACGTAAAGACGTCCATCTCGGTAATCACTCCAGCACATGCCCTGAACATCGCTTAGGCGTTGTCCTGTGAGTAGAGCCAGGTCAAGGCAGGGGCCAACCCATGCGGGTAATTTATCTGCTGCTTTACGGATAGCCTTCCAATCGTCCAACGTTATGCGCTCGCGTTGAATTTCTACACGCTGGTTGCGCGTAGCTTCGGCTGGATTGCTTTTGGTGACCCCTTCAGCAATGGCCTCACGAAACAAGTCAAGCAGCAATGTTCTGATGCGGTTTGCCATTGTCGGTTTTCCTGCCTTTACCCATATCGTTATACACATCTTTCTAACGCACTGTTTAATCAATGAGTTACGGGTTTATCTCAGAGTGGCATTTTGAACCTCAAAAAGCCAATGGGATGGCTTGAATGCCTTAATTCACGGGGTTCTGAGCATCCTGTTCAAAAAATGGCCAAAAGATGTGTATAACGATATGGCCTTTACCCACTGATTAAGGAACGAGGCAATGTCTTTGGTTTCTACTTTATGAATAGCAAACTCACCTAAATGGGCGTTAACGGCTTTCAGGTATTTATTGTACTCGTTCATCGTTGTCGGCTTGAGTTTCCGTCCTTCGAGTATCCTCAGATAACGTTCAGACCATTGACTCACTGTGGTCACCTGTGTGCCGTTGATGCGGTCAACGAGCGGTGATTGTTTTGATGAGCCATAAATTGCCATATTGGCGGCTATGGCTTGCGTAATGGCCTCCTGTCGATGGCGGCCCAGGCCATATTCTTTTCCTGTGCGTGGGTCACGGTAGCAAAAATAGCCGCCATTGCGCGGTTGCAGGTTTGGCGGCAAATCGCGGTTCTTATGACTTCTCCGGCGTGCCATGTCTTATCCTCGATAACAGGGTGGGGTGAAGGGCGCTGGATGGGCCAATGTTTTTGTTCTGGGTGAGCTTGCAGGCATTTTCGTCAACCAGGTACTCGCGCCCATCTCGTATCGGTGCGGGAAAAATCATTCCGCTCCTGACCAATCGCCTGACGGTTTCCATACAACGCGGACGGGGTTGCCGCCGGTTCCACTCGGATAAGGTGATGTATGCCATAATGACCTCTGCTAAAATTAAGCCGCCCAACCGTTCGTCATGGCGGTGAGCTGGCGGTAGGATTTAAAAATCGTAGAAATGGGGGCGTGAACGTGGCACACAGGGTGTGCTGGTGAAGGTGATTTCAGGCTGCCGTGCAACCGCCTTGATTAACGTACTGAAGCAGTTCTGATAGGCTTGCCTGCCTGTTCGAGGATATCGATAACCTTTCGGTATGCGTTTCGCAGCCATTTAACCAATTTATCCAGGTGAGTTTCTTCCGGGTGATAGCTCCCCATGAGGGCAGCATGACCCGCGAATGCATAATTCATGGGTGCTCCCGTTTTTAGATTGTTATTTGAGTGTCGTATTTTGCATGACTCATGGTTTTCCAACTCTGCCCATTATCTTTCGATAACATGCGCCAGTAGAGGGAAAGTCGTATTGATAAATAACCGGTTTGTCGTATGCGTCTTGCATGGATAAGTCCTTCACGGTATAAGCGCTTAAATCGCTTCTCCCGCTCTCTTATCCGTTTGGGTATTTTAGGTTTCATGGGCCTTCTCCATTTGATATTTGATTAATGCCTGAGTTGCCCGACTGTGACGACGACGGGCATTGTATAATTCACGTTTTTTCTTAAGGAGGGCGATAAAATAAGGGGCAGTATGTTTAATAACTCCCTCATATTCCGGTTTGTCCGGGCTAAGTCGACCGCCATCAATGCCAGGGTCACCATGCTTACGGAAATATTGATACATGGCGGTACGATAAATATCTTTCAGCGTTACCATCGCCTTTTCGCACGCGACAATATCTTTAGATGCTGCGATAATGCGGGCAACGATAACTTCTTGTGATTGCTTCATAATTTTTCCTCATGCGACCTGAAGATATTTATCGTGGGTAAATTCACCGTTCCAGCCTTTCTTCATCGGAAGCTCGCCTTTCAGATAGTGGCGATACAGCCATTTGGCACCTTCTTTTAAAAGAATGACTTCATAAAATTGCTTCTTGCCCTTTTCGGTGTTAACGGTGACCGTTTTTTCGGTGAAATATTTATCGCGCGCATAAGCCTTTACACGCCACTCATAAGGTTTGTTTTCCTCTTTCTGTCCGTCGTAGAGGAAATTACGCTCTGCCAGAAACAGATTTACCCCCATCACATTCACCCCGTTAAGTTGCTTGCAGAACTGGACGGGCGTCATGCCGACCTGAAAGAGGTTTTGCAGGCAATGAATCTCTTCTTCTTGCTTTTTGTTAACCAATGCCAGCGCTGCTTCACTCTTTTTCGACTCAAGCAGAGCTTCCAATGCTGAGATGTAGTTTTCTGGCAATGCTCGTTGGGCTGCCAGCTTCTCCAGCTCTTGCCAGCGGTCAACCAGACGGGCGGTGAACTCAGGGCAAAGTTGAGCGACGACGATAATACTGTCGCGTTTGCCTTGTTCTCCCTCAAAAATGTAAGCTTCAGAAAACCGGTTAGGGCTATTTGATTGTTTATTTTCAACTTTCGCCATTGGCGGTAGTTGGATTACCATGGATGCCGCGAGTCTTTCGATGCTGCGTTTAACATCGCCATGACGGCTTCCAACCAACTGAGCGATTTCAACGCTGGACATGGTTAATGTTTGTGCAATGGTTAAATTTTGCATGAGTAAACCTCTCACAAGTCAATGTGATTAATGGAACCCCGGCGCGTTACCGGGATGGATTGATTAGCTACCGAGCTTTTTAATCAGGTCGTCTTTGTGTATGACGAGATAGTCAGCTCGACGCGCGATTTCAAATAACGTATCGAGACTGGCAACATATTCGTCATCAGCGATTGGCCGGGATCTGATGACTTTATTATCTTGAAGGGTAAGTAGGATTTCGTTGGTTACGCCACTGACCGCAACTGCACCATGAAGCCGCTCTTCCATGCGGTTAAATTCCGCGATGTAGGCTTCCTTGAACGCTGCTGCTTTTTTGCCCGTAAAGCCCATAACGAGGAAAACGAAACCGTCTTTGGTCATTTCGTAGTAGACGACCTCGCGTGTCGCTCCACTACCAATTGCTTTATCTTTGACCATTCGCGAAAAGTTGCGGATGGTAAATTCTGGCGAGCAATCGAGGGATTCTAGCTTCTGTACGACGTGGTGGTGCTGTTTCTCGAAGTAAAGAGCTACATCTTCGGTAGTGGTGATCGCTTTACCGTTGTCGATGGTGACTTTGGGTGTAGAAAGGTTGGTATGAATGGTCATGATGACCTCCGATGGTTACTTGAGTAAATCACCACCGAGAGTTTCCAGACTCTGATTGGTGGTGAGTTGAACAGGGCTGGAAAAACCGGAGTAACCGTCCGGCGAGTCTTTCGACTCCCCCATCCAACCCACCATTGAGGTGCAGCCAGATGTGCGACATAAAAAAACACGCTCGCGGCGTGTTATTCTGTCGCGGTTACTCAAACAGGTTTCCAGACCCGGCACCTGAATTTGCAGATGCAGAACGACTATAGCGCATGGGTCGATCTTCCGTCAATATGATTGATCGGTTACACTTACCCAAAAGAGGAGGAACACCTATGGGTCAAGTTGCGTTCGATACATTGAAATTTGTGAAAAAGCTAGAACTTGCTGGTGTGCCAGCAGAGCAGGCTGAAGCTTTTTCCGAGGCCGTTCGTGAATCGCATGAAGCCGTCGATGTTGCTACCAAACGCGACCTTGAGGATGTGCGGAAAGAAATGATTGCCCGTTTCGAGAAGACCGACGCGCAGATAGCTGATGTCCGTAAGGATATGACTGCCGGTTTTGATAAACTTGGCATGCAGATGACCATCCGGCTCGGGCTAATGGTAGCTGCCGCCGTGAGCATCATTGCTGCCATTCTCAAAATGTGACGCCAGCCGCCCGGCGATGTTATTGATAATGAATTATCTTTTACCAAAGGCGCATTGGCTGGTATCAATGCATATCTGTATAATATATCTTAAAATTAACTCTATTGCTCATTAGTCAATTATGGTCGCATAAGCATTTTTACGAATTCATCTCGCATTTTTGGAGTGAGTTGATACCGGACGATACTGGTACCCATTTCCTCTAAGTCCAGAATAATATTGCCTTTTTTATCGTGATAAACCTCTAGGCTATAGATATGTGAGCACCAGTGTTCAATACTGGTTGGGGTAAGTAGCGTGTTATTGTAATACATAGTGTATGATTCCTTTCGTTGATATAATGGATACCCTTTTTTACGCAAGAAGGGGTATGCCTTCCATGAACCATGTTATTTATAAATGCAGTTAAAGGGTTATAGGTAGTAATTGTTTATAGTCGCGTTGATGCAATTTATTCTTCATCAGCTCTCGCTGATTCTTAACTAATTTTCTTCTTGTATGAAGAAAATAATCTTACCTCCGAGATTGAAGACATCTCTGCCCTCAGCTATTTTACGAGGGAAAGGCAGTGTCACAGTCATTAATGCGGATAGCTTAGAAGACTTTTTATCTGTGCTTAATAAGTCACCACTCGATAGTCCAAGAGGAAGCACATCTGTAGCAATAATAGTTTTTCTTTTGTAAATGTTTATATCACCCATTCTATCTCATATCGTTATACACATCTTTCTAACGCACTGTTTAATCAATGAGTTACGGGTTTATCTCAGAGTGGCATTTTGAACCTCAAAAAGCCAATGGGATGGCTTGAATGCCTTAATTCACGGTGTTCTGAGCATCCTGTTCAAAAAATGGCCAAAAGATGTGTATAACGATATGATTCTATCTCCATCGAGCGTTAGCGTGTTGAGCACTATATCTATTTCAGATTCTCTTATGGGAAATAAATGTGGTACATATGCTAACTCTACAAAGACTTTTCTTTTTTTACTGCAAGTTATATCTAGAGTCATTTGCTTGTTAATGCGATTATCGCGATTCAGCATACTGCGAGTAATGTCGCCATAATCAAGTATTGATGGTGATATATACTCAATAAACTTCAAGATGCACGCCAAGCCGAGGCCAGAGACTTACTGCCCGTGCCTTCTGCTGGACAAAAGAGGATGCATTTTGAAGTCACCTCGTTATACACAAGTCCGCAACGCCTTATATGCCAAGGGTTAGCGGGCTGAAATAGGCAGCCGGTGGGGTTGTAAATGAAGTGAAACCGACGTGTACTATCGCCATTTACGGCGCTGAAAAATGACACGGGATTCAGATGGCTGGGCACACCAAGAACTGGAAGGGGTAAATCTTGGTGACACGAGGCTCAATAAGCGTGCCAAAGGGCTTTTGATACGGCTGGCTGAGAATCCGCAAGCCAGCATTCCGCATGCGTGCCTCGGATGGTCTGAGACGCTGGGTGCTTACCGCTTCATGGAGAACCAAGCATTCGAATGGCGAGACATTCTGCAACCTCACTGGCAGCGTACGCAGGAAAGGATCCGAGAACACGAGGTTGTGCTGTGTATCCAAGACACTACCGAGCTTGACTTCAACGGGCAGCAAATCCAAGGCTTGGGTCCTTTGAACTACGAAGCCAGGCGTGGTCTGTACCTGCATCCGACCTACGCGGTCAGTCCGGATCGCGTGGGGTTGGGCGTACTGGATGCGTGGATGTGGGCAAGAGAGCCGAAGGATGCAGACGGAAAACGCGATGGGCTCAAGGAGAGTACGCGCTGGCTCGAGGGATACGAGCGAGTTGCTGAACTCGCCTCGGAGTTGCCAAACACACGTCTGGTGTACTTAGCCGATCGCGAAGCGGATATCAAGGCGTTGATGCAGCTCGCTGATGACCTTGGCACTCCGGCTGACTGGTTGATCCGCTCGACTCATAATCGCAGTCTGGACTGTAATGAGAAGCTTTGGCAGAAGGTTGGAAAGACCGTGCCGGTGGGAGAAATCCAATTCGTTATGGCGGCTCGCGCGGGGCAGAAGGCGCGTACGGTGAAACAGGCGCTGCGCGTGAAGCGAGTGTCGCTGCGTTGCGGGTTGGCAGTGACTTGTGTGATAGCCAAGGAAATTGAGCCGCCAGCAGGCGTGAAGCCGGTCGAGTGGCGGTTGCTGAGCAATCGCGTACCTGAAGGACGAGAAGATATCGTGGAGCTGATCGACTGGTATCGGGCTAGATGGGAAATCGAGATGTTCTTCAATGTGCTGAAGAACGGCTGCTGTGTCGAAGCGTTACAGTTATCGACCGTGGATCGCATTGAGCGGGCATTGGCGCTGTTCATGATCGTGGCATGGCGCATCGCCTATTTAATGCGTATGGGACGAACCTGTCCAGAGCTAGACGCAATGTTGTTCTTTGATTCCGACGAGACTCATGGAGCTTACCTACTGATGAACAAGCGTATGCCCAAGGGCCGCCCTAAGCTAAACGAAGTATTGCGCTTAGTTGCGCAACTGGGAGGCTTTCTTGCTCGAAAAGGCGACGGTGAACCAGGCGCAAAAACTATCAGGAAAGGCTTGCAGAAAGTCATGACGGCCGCCGAAACGCTACGCGCGCTCAGGCACGAACAGAGATGTGTATAACGAGGTGATTTTGAAGTACGTTAAGTCATATCGTTATACACATCTTTCTAACGCACTGTTTAATCAATGAGTTACGGGTTTATCTCAGAGTGGCATTTTGAACCTCAAAAAGCCAATGGGATGGCTTGAATGCCTTAATTCACGGGGTTCTGAGCATCCTGTTCAAAAAATGGCCAAAAGATGTGTATAACGATATGACGTTAAGTATACTGATATTACACACGTTTGGTTGCTGAGTCTTTGATAATTCAGCATAGGCCGGATTCAGTAATTCTGTAGTGATTGCATAAATGATAAACACACGTATTAATCTTTTCATGTTGTTTTGTCCTGTAATTTTAAAGTGGTGCCACCAAGGCCGCAGGGCTATCATCTTGATGGAATGTTTTTTAAAAATGTCATTGCGAAAATTTTGAGTCTTATCCTCTTAATATGCCAATACAATATCGTCTCTTTGCTCTATTGAAACACAAGCTTTCGCAGTTATAGAGGCCTTGTTGAATAATAGGTAATAATGCTGTTTTACATGTCATTTTTGGTATAAAATGCTTTCCGTCTCAGATTTTCCGTTTCCTCATGGGGTCTAACCCATATCGTTATACACATCTTTCTAACGCACTGTTTAATCAATGAGTTACGGGTTTATCTCAGAGTGGCATTTTGAACCTCAAAAAGCCAATGGGATGGCTTGAATGCCTTAATTCACGGGGTTCTGAGCATCCTGTTCAAAAAATGGCCAAAAGATGTGTATAACGATATGGGTCTAACCTCATGATTTCACGTTGCTGGGAGCAGTCGTCTCACTGGGTTGGCAGCATAAAATCTATTTATTCAAAAAAGCCAGCTATAGGAAGTTTAATAACTCATCAAAAACTAGGTAGGCTGTCTTTACGGAATAATGTATTGATGCGCTTATAAGTGTTTACATTATATAAAAGTTGATTACCTCATCTATAATAAATTCACTTCTAGACTGTTTAATCTCCTGGGGTAGCTCGAGAAGTACTGTTATTTCTGCCGAAAGTGTCGAGGTTTTATTTTTAGAACCAAAGACATTACCCATCTCCCATGCTACATTTGAGTAGGGATTTTCTAAAGAGTAGCTGATTGGTAGGTTACCATGCAAAACTGTTATTACTTCTTTTTCTCCATTTTCTAAAACATTATCAATACTCGTGATAATGTTAGCGCCTTTTTGACCTGTCGATTTACGACTTTGTGCTATGCGAATTTTTTTGTCTTCCGTGCATATCACACTCAAGTTAAACTTCCTATTCATAAGGCTTGGGTTATCAACCATGTGCTGACTAATGTCGCCATAATCAATAATTGTTGGTGAGACGCTGATATTACAAGCCTCTCTGGCGCTTTTACCCGAGAATCCGAGTAATGCAAAAGCCGGGTTCGCTATTTGTTCAGCGATGGCACCAATGATAATCACTGCCAAAATCATTTTCTTCATTCTGTTTTCCTTCTGTGCTTTTATCGGCAAATGGCCAATACGGTTTCATACGGTTCATCGTCTTTCGGTGGCTCAGGGCTTATTGCAAAGTCCAGCGTGCAACGCTGGCCGCTATCGTCTTCAATAATAAGACCGTTGTGGGTATGCTCTGCGTCCAGATAGATATCACTGTCTGTACCGGTAATGCTCAGATAGCTCCCCTGACGGTCCAGTACCGCCATACCCTGCGGGAATGATTTGCCGTCAGGTTTTGTGACCTGCAGCAGGATTTTCCGATGCCTTTCGGCCTTCAGGCTGACACGACTGACGGCGCCCCGTCCGGCTTCAGTAATGCTCGCTGCATTACTCACCTCCACATTGCGTGGTAGTCCCTGTGTCACCAGCTCAACGCGTGAGCGGCTATAAGGGGTAACGGAAGGGACGGCAGCACGGCCACTGCCGTTAGTCCATATCGTACCGGAGGGCGTCTGTATCCGCGCATGGGGTAATCCTGGGACACTGACCACACCAAAGGTATCGTGTACGCTGTGTGGCGAGAAAAGCATGCCATGACCATCGTGCATGACGCTGCCGTTCATGCTGGCTGACCAGGAATGGCTGTCGTGACCGTTATAGCTGTAGTTGCCATAGAGGCGTGTATAGCGCGGCTGCAGGTTCAGTGAGCCGTTAAAGCCATAACGCCGATGGTCTGATGTCGAGGTGCCGACACTGTAGCCAAGGGTGTCATTAAGCTGCTGGCTGACACTGGCGGAAGCACGGGTATAACGTCCCTCTTTGCTGGCAGAAAAACTGGTATGAGCCTTACCTAGCGGTAGGCTGACATGCAGGTAATACATGTCGTCATCACGCTGCCCGCTGCGTGGTGACATACTGAGCGAGACGCTGGCAGGGCCGACATTTCGACTCCAGCTGATGCTGGGGTAATTGTCGGCTGTGTTATCAAACCGTTCACTGCGGGTCATGCCGAGAGAGAAAAAGCCCAGCATCTCATTGTTCCACCCCAAGCTGGCGCCATACATCCGTTTCTGCGCGCCGCGGCGTGAAGTATCAGGCTGAGGGCTATCTGTCAGATAGCGGAAACCCGGGGTATGAAACGCTGCACTGAGGGTGGCCGACAGGTTACCCCCTAACGCCATGTTGTGCCCCGCCTGGGTAATGGTGCCCTGCGTGCCAGTGCGTGCATCCCGTGCCGCCATGAAGCGGAAATAGGTCGATGAGTCTTTCCACAGACTAGTCTCGGCATTGAGGCCGACAGACGTGTAGCGCTGAGCCGCCATCAAGCCAGTGGTCATATTGGTGTTTAACGCTTTTACCGGAAAAGTGGCGGTGGCGGTAACGAAGCCATTGCTTTTCAGTTCATTGGCACCCCGTCCAGTCTCACGGGGTTGGCCGATAGCCGCTGTCCAGCCCTGTTGTACAGGAACGAAATTCGAGCTGAATGACGCTGCGGGGACGATAAAGCGCCGTTGTCCACCGCTGTTTTCAATGACCGAAACCTCCAGGTCCTGCGAGGCGTTGTTCAGCGGCAGGTTATCTAACACAAAGGGGCCTGCGGGCACCAGTGTCGAGTATATCAGCGCGCCGCCTTGACGGACCTCGACCCGTGCGGCTGAGGGGGCAATGCCGGTGACGCGCACGCCATTATCGGTTTTGAGTAATGCGCTTTCCGGCCTGACTTGAAGCCCGTTAAACGCCGGGGCGGAAAACAGCGGGCTGTTGAGCGTGAGTTGTCCCGCCTGTAAGGTTGATTTAACGGCCGGAAACGTTCGTTGCACCCAAGCGCTCTGGTGGTGAAATCGTGCTTTATCGCCGTGACCGGAGTAAGAGTCATAGCTGCGCACTATCCAGTTATCCGCATTAAAGCCGCTTTCGGTATGGCCATAAAACGTCTGTGACCGACTATAGCGACTGTGATTACCGGTGGCATAGAGGTTGTAGTTAAGCAGTGCCGCGCTCCCGCCACTGACGTACACCGCTTTCGGGGCGCTGTTATCAATGAGCTGTGGAGGCACCAATAGCTCAACACGCTGACGGCCAGGCTGCAGTTTGACTTCAGTCCCTGTGGGCAGAGCAGGGCAGGCACCCTGTTGTGCCTGCGCTGGTCCCTCAGATTGTTTCGTGAGGATGCCTGCCGCCTTCAGAAAGTTGGCGTCGGCACATAAGGCGCCCTGGTCGTTGAAGGTCGCAGAGACGGTGCCGCGCGGCGTGCCGTTGACCACCAGAGTGAGGTGGTTGATACCCGGTGGAAATCGGGAGGCAGTCTGAAAATAGGTGGCCACCGAAACAGGAATGCCACGTGCGCGCAAAATATCGGTATCAAACATCGCCAGGGATTGTGCCAGCCCCTCTGGCGGACATAAGGCCAGGGCCAATGCAAGTCGGCTGGGGGTAAGATGTCGTTTCATGCCAGGCCCCTTATGATGCCGTGACCGGCAGTTCAACCGGGTCCAGCATATAGCTGTACAGCGATGCCGGCGTGAGCTTGACGCCGGTGACTGACGCTTTCGCCGGCAGACTGACGGACAGGGTTTTACCGGGCAAGAGATAACTGCCGGGCAGGCTGAGCGTTCGCTGAGAAGGTAATAAGGTCAGCCCCGGATGAAAGCGCACCACATAGGGGGAAGGGTTATGCACCGTCAACGTGTTGTTATCCACTTTCCACTGCAGATGTTTCCAGGGGGCATAATCCCGTTTAAGCCCTTTGGGTCGGATGATAACGGGAATATTCTGGGCAATATTGATACTGATGCGATTGCCGGCTTTCTCCCCTTTGGGGGGAATGCCTTCAAACGTGACGCGGGCCATGCGTTCTGTTTTTAGATTGGCGCTATTTTTCAGTAAAAAGCGCACAATCTGGGTATCATCTGGCTCGATACGCGAGACAGGAGGCGTAATGGTTACCAGT
The DNA here is from genome assembly GCF_053848865.1 of Symbiopectobacterium sp. Eva_TO. Lineage (NCBI taxonomy): Bacteria > Pseudomonadati > Pseudomonadota > Gammaproteobacteria > Enterobacterales > Enterobacteriaceae > Symbiopectobacterium > Symbiopectobacterium sp. Eva_TO. The sequence continues at coordinate 48,427 of NZ_JBSPEY010000002.1, forward strand.
TTTTCTGGGTCTTCCGGCAAAGGCTCGAGTGTGGTGAGCATTATTAAAGGCGAAGAAGACTCATTTCTCACCGGGAAGGCATTTTCTCCGGCATCGGCCTCAATAATGACTGAGGAGGTATGCAGTTTTAAATGACCAGCTATAGAGATGTGTGTCGCGAATGCGAACAACAAAAAAAGCATGCTTTTTATGTTCATGAAATAAAAACCCCAATAAAAGTTAGGATTAGAGAAATAAGGTGGCAATGACTTGCCACCTCTTTTTTCTCTATATATTGATGTAAAAATTAATAATAAGCGACGATGAAAGTTGTCTTGCCTTCAAATGTAATATCTTCGGTATACTTGCTTTTTTGTTTGGGGTCATAATAAAAATATGCGACTGGAGTGATTCTGGTAGAGAATGTTTCTGCTTTTATTGGCTCGTCATCATCTTCATTTTTTTTCCATAGAATGGTATTTTTAGAGTTTCCCACGAATGCTTTCTTAGCAGATTGGAAAAATGAAAGTTGTGCACCATATAGACCTGAGTCTATATTATCTGCCTTGGAGTCAGAATATTTAAAATAATATCCCCCGATTTTTCTACTTAAATCAGAGCCGCTCGTTGCCTTAAATGCAAATGCATCTGATAATTTTGTATTATCAGCAAGTTTGGCAACACCTATTGCCCACGGAGCAAAAGATTTATAATTATCCATAATTCCAACGCCTACTGAAGCTTTGCTATCACATGTTACATTTAATGTAAAAGGGGTGAGTTTTTGTGATTCACCAAAAGTATTACTTGGGAATACTTTTCCTGTATGCCTTTTAATAAGCTCTCCATAGTAAATATTGCCCACATCAATCACTTCATTCTCCTTACCATTGATATTTATATCACAGGTAGTTGGAAGGAATCGTCCTTTGATGGTTAAGTTAGCCGTATCTCCAGCTAATGCATTAAAAGAAGATAATGTCAAACTCAGCAAGGAAACAGTAGCCAGTGTTTTTTTACAACGATTAACTCTCATGTTTCACCTTTTAATTAAATTCGCATTAATTACAACATTGGCTCACAGATATTCATCCAGATATTCTGGATGTCATTATCGGAGAATAAATGCTGCATGTTAATAAGTGTTTATATGTATAGATAATTCGTTATTACCTCCTTGCATGCCAAGTTAACATTCACAATAAACAAAATGCCTAAATGGTTCAGCTCTAATAGAACCTTGCATTTGCTGAAGGGAACTTACTCAACCCAAACAAAAAGGTAAATAAAATAAATTCGATCATTTCGATCGGATTTATTGATCTGTGTTTTTTTGTTTTTTTTATTAAAAGGATATCATTCAAGGGGAGTGTATAAATTTAAAAAATAACGAATGATTTTAATTCGTATCAATATAGGGTAATGACTCCAATTAGTAGAACATGTGTTTTTCGATGAAGGCTCCGATGACTTTTTCGTGGATCTCGACGGAGCGCGAGAAGCAAATCGTTTTACGCGCCAGTCGTTTAATGCGGGTACGGAGCGTCAGGTTATTGCGCTCTATGCGTTGCGTGAAGATCTTGCCAGTCAGATGTTTCTGCTTCGGAACCTCTCTTGCATAGCTGCCCCAGTTGTCACTGGTAATCATGCCGATGTTGAACGGTGTCAACAGAGCCAGCAATTCACGGCAGGTCTCATCGGTTCGGGGGCCAAAAGTGTAGGCCAGAACACCGCCCGTTTTGGTATTGTAAGCGTACCAGAGCCAGTGCTGTAGCGCCTGACTGCCAACGAAGCTCCATTGCTCATCAAGTTCACAGATAAGGGCGACGTCGGCGTGAGCAACGGGAGAAGACGTTATCCTGCGGGGCGAGAGCTTTTTAAAGCCCGGATGACCGTATTGATGCCGATTTTCAACGTTCTGGCGGTATCGCGAACACCGGCACCGTTGAAGGCCATATCAACGATCTGCTCTTTGACTCCCGGCTTTCGCGCTTCATAGCGGTAGGTAAGCTGAAACACGCGGTGGCAGTCACGGCAGCGAAATCTGTCATGGCCTTTAGGGTTCTGACCATGGCGGTAAACTTGAGCAGACTGACAACGGGGACAATGAACTTTAACGCTGGCCATGAGAGAACCTCAAAAGACCGCATTATACATCAGATTCAACCAATTAGAGACATTACCGTTTTTAGATTATCAGGTGCGCCGTAAAGCCCCGTCCTTCAGGGCGGGGATATAAGGCGCGTTTTTCCGACTAACTTGGTGTTTGCTGGGCTTTGTTGAATAAATAGAAAGTTTGGGTAATCATCGGATCAGATCACCATAGTTGTTTCAACATCAGGTCTCCATGGCAAAACAAAATTTTAAAATCACTAACTGGCCCTCCTATAACAAGGCCCTCAAGCAGCGCGGTTCTCTAACCGTATGGCTAGATGAATCAGCCATTGCTGCATGGACGGAAAATACGACTACTGAACGGCGTGGACGACCGCTCCACTACTCAGATATGGCCATCACCACAGTCCTGATGATGAAACGCGTGTTTGGCCTTTCATTGAGGGCTTTACAGGGTTTTGTTGACTCGATTTTTAAACTGATTAAATTGTCGCTGCATTGTCCAGACTATTCGCTGCTCAGCAAGCGAGCAAAGACAGTGAAGATCAGCATAAAAACGCCAACCCGTGGTGAAATCTCACATCTGGTCATTGATGGAACCGGCCTGAAGGTCTTTGGCGAAGGCGAATGGAAAGTCCGGCAGCATGGTGCCGACAGACGCAGGGTGTGGCGTAAGCTGCATCTGGCAGTAGACAGTGCGACGCATGAGATTATCTGTGCGGATTTGTCGCTCAGTGGTACGACTGATGCCCAGGCTCTACCGGCACTGATAAACCAGACCCACCGGAAAATCAGAGAGGCATCGGCTGACGGCGCTTACGATACAGGTTACTGCCATGATGCTCTGCTGAGGAAGAAAATAAGGCCGCTTATCCCGCCGCGAAGGGGGGCGCAATATTGGCCGGACCACTACCACGAGCGTAACCACGCTGTTGCAAATCAGCGCCTGAGCGGCAGCAAGGATACCTGGAAAAATAAAGTGGGCTATCACCGACGCTCAGTGGCTGAAACGGCCATGTTCCGGTTCAAAACGCTTCTGGGTGGTCATCTAAGTCTGCGTGACTACGATGCTCAGGTGGGTGAAGCCATGGCGATGGTCAAAGCGCTTAACCGGATCACGCTATTAGGAATGCCGAACAGTATTCGCATCACGTAACAATCGACCTGGGGCACAGTCGTTACAAGTTCTGATTTATTCAACAAAGCCTGTTTGCTGCTGCTCAATGTATTGTCGAATAATCGATATTGGCGTACCTCCGCAACTACTTGCAAAATAACTCGGTGTCCACAGAGCGCACTTGTAGTAATAGCGCTGGGCTATATCCATATCGTTATACACATCTTTTGGCCATTTTTTGAACAGGATGCTCAGAACCCCGTGAATTAAGGCATTCAAGCCATCCCATTGGCTTTTTGAGGTTCAAAATGCCACTCTGAGATAAACCCGTAACTCATTGATTAAACAGTGCGTTAGAAAGATGTGTATAACGATATGGGCTATATCGGGTCGGTCACGGCGAAGCAGTCTGCTGGATACGCCTTTAAGACTGTTGACCAAGTTAGATATTGCCAACTTTGGCGGATAGTTGATCAACAAATGCACGTGGTCGTGCTCGCCGTCCATTTCAACCAGTTCAACATCAAAATCAGCGCAAAAGAAACTGATATTCGACGGGGAAGACACTGCGTTTTCCTGATGCATGTTCACTTGATATTCGTTGCTAAATATCGACGAAAAATATTTGATCTGGATGCCATCGAAAAACTACGCAGCTACTTTACCAGCGTTTGTCATAGACCAAAGTATAATGATAGGCATGAAACGACTACAAGCCTTCAAATTCCAGTTAAGACCAAATGGTCAGCAGGAACGCGATATGCGGCGCTTCGCAGGGGCCTGTCGTTTCGTTTTTAACTGTGCGTTGGCACTTCAGAATGAGAACCATGAGGCGGGGAATAAGTATATTTTCTATACAAAAATGGCTTCATGGCTTATTGAGTGGAAAGCAAATCCTGAAACGCAATGGCTGAAGGATGCCCCATCGCAGCCGTTACAGCAGTCACTAAAGGATCTGGAGCGCGGCTACAAGAATTTCTTCCAGAAGCGCGCAGCATTTCCGCGCTTCAAAAAACGCGGGCAAAACGATGCATTCCTCTACCCGCAAGGCGTGAAGCTCGATCAGGCCAACAGTCGCATATCGTTGCCAAAGTTGGGGTGGATACGCTATCGCAACAGCCGCGAAATTATTGGCGAAGTGAAAAATGTAACCGTCAGCCAGTCATGCGGCAAATGGTACGTCAGCATCCAAACGGAATACGAAGTGACTGAACCGGTTCATAAGGCAGCGTCAATGGTCGGTTTGGATGCCGGAGTTATGAAACTTGCAACGCTTTCAGATGGTACGGTATACCAGCCAGTCAACAGTTTTAAAGCAAGCCAGCGCAAGCTGGCAATGCTTCAGCGCCAGTTAAGCCGCAAAGTTAAATTCAGCACCAACTGGCAGAAACAGAAGCAAAAAATCCAGCGTCTGCACTCGCACATTGCCAATATCCGACGCGACTACCTTCACAAAGTCACCAGTGAAATCAGCAAAAACCACGCAATGATCGTCATTGAGGACTTGAAGGTCAGTAACATGTCGAAATCGGCAAAAGGCACGGCAGAGCAGCACGGACGAAACGTCAAAGCCAAATCAGGCTTAAACCGCTCGATACTGGATCAAGGCTGGTATGAAATGCGCCGTCAGCTTGAATACAAGCAGCTCTGGCGAGGAGGTTCGGTGTTGGCTATCCCTCCGGCGTATACCAGCCAGCGGTGCGCCTGCTGCGGTCATACAGCGAAAGAGAACCGTCTGTCTCAGAGTAAGTTTGAATGCCAGATATGCGGCTACACCGAGAACGCCGATATCAACGGAGCTCGTAACATTTTAGCGGCGGGACATGCCGTGTTGGCCTGTGGAGGGATGGTGCAGTCAGTCCGCCCGTTGAAGCAGGAACCCACCGAGGCGATTCAGGCTTCGGTCTGAACGCTGTAGGAATCCCCGTCCTTTAGGGCGGGGAGGATGTCAACTTAGAAATACCCTTACTTTTAGTAAAAGCAGACGGCCGCTGAGATTCGGTTGCCTTTCCCTGCGCCACAGCGGCACGGTGTAAATCATTCAGGCAGTAACGTCCGAAAGAATCCTGACGGACGACGGTATTTTCAATGACAACTAAGTTAGACATAACGATTTCTCCATAATTAAACGGATGTGGTTATCAGAGGGCTAACTTGTAAAATTTTGCAGATTGGCGGTCAGATCGCTTACACTTGGATTAAAACAGGAGGATTTCCCATGGGCCAAGTTGCATTTGATACTCAAGAGTTCGTAGAAACGCTAGAAAACGCCGGGTTGCCCAAAGACCAGGCCAAGGCGATATCTCTTGTTGTGCGAAAATCACACGAAGTAGCAGATCTTGCTACAAAGCGCGATCTCGACGATGTGCGCAAAGACCTGTCTGCTGATATTGCCGAGGTGAAGCGTGAGATAGCAGATGTGCGTAAGGATCTGTCCGCAGAGATTGGCAACGTGCGCAAGGATATGGAAATCGTCCGCAGGGATTTACAGCTTGAAATGGCGGGTATTCGCGCTGAGCAGAAGTTAATGTGCTGGATGCTGAGCGCTGGAATTTTGGGTATTCTCTCTCTGGTTGTGAAAGCATTTCTCGTTACGGCTCTTTAATCAATTCTGCCACTTGGGTCGGTAGCTCAGTGTGGAAGAGCGTACGTGTTCCCCAACCGTAAGATGCGGGTTCGATTCCTGCTCGACCCTCCAGCTTTCAGCAACTCCGTTCCCGCGTCAGGCGACTCACCTGTTTGCACAGCCGCCCGACGACGTGCATGTACTCATGCGGCTACCTTGGCTAAATGTCTAATAGCCTCAAGTTCTCTTTCAAGTTCAGCCAGGAACTGCGTTAAAGCCTCCTCTATTTCAGCAATCCGTTTATCGTCCTGATGAATTCTCAACTGGTAATAGGCAAGGTCTGGCGGTAGCCTATCGTCATAGCTGACAAAATCACACCATTTCCTGCCCGTACACATCATTTGTGCGTGCATTTGGAGCAGATATTGCTGTTTTGGTTTGCCTGTCTTAATGGTCTCTAAATGCGTCCATGTATTGGGGCACTTGATTTCAATCAGACCATCACACCCTACCAGTCCGTCAGGCGATGCGCCAAATCCTGCAATGTCAGGGTGAAGAATAAACCCGACTTCCGTCACTTCTGCGTCAAACTGGTTAAGCAGGTACATCTCCCGCGCTACCGGTTCAAGTTCAGTGCCACGCTGCATGGCGGCGTTTGAGTAACTTTCTTCGATCTTTCCGGTCAGGCGCTGGCAGATAAGCTCTGCCATATAGTTCTGGCGGCTGGCGGAATAGCCCGATTTGTTTTTTGCCATCACGTCAGATAAGCGACTGGCGGTCACGTTACCGCACCGGGCGGCAAACCATTCATCACTCCGCTGTTGCATGATCCACCTCACTATATTCTGCGTCGACGGGAATGCTTTTCTTGATGCGCTCCTTCTCTGCATTGCCGATAATCTGGCGCTCTTCCTGCGTGAGGCTCTTCCATGTTTCAGCGAAGACTTCCATGCTAATCTGAGCCGCCTCTTCGCACCTGGCAATGAGTGCAGGGCGGCGCTCATCCGTCTCTTGTCCAGCAACAACACTTGCTGGCGTGCTTTCTATAATCCGTTCCGCTTCGTCACTGTCGTAAATGCCCGCGAAGCCAAATGCCATGCGTGCACACTGAATAAGTGACTTGTGGCGCAGCATACGGGTGGGGTGTGATTGCCACGGCTGGGTATTGCGCTTACACTCGCCCATGTATTCGGTTACTACAGTGGGGTGTTTGCGATCTTTGCGGTAAATCTTGCAGGTGCAAGCCCCCTCTTCCTTGTCGTAGCCGAATTCCATTCCGTCGAACTGAGGATGTTCGTTAATGATCCGCGCCCAACCATCGACACCAACAACCGGAACAATGCAGCCCTTATCAGGGAATGCGTAAATCTCTTTCGTCCACGGGTTAAGCCCGTACTGGTTGGCAACGATAAGTAGGGCGGTAAATTGCTCGTCCGTGACGTTACCCCCCTTGAACGCCGTATTCTTAAGGGTATCCATCAAATCCGTATCCTGCTCCATACCGAGACGCTCAGCCAGTTTTCCAGCCATTGTTGCTAATGCTGTGTTCATGCTGCATCCTCCGTGCTGTTCTGCCTGTCATAAATCCAAAAAGCCCGCTCCACCTTCACGCGATGGAAAATGGCGTCGAATACTCGCTGACTCTCGGCTTCCTGATAATCAACATCGCTGTCTTCCATGTACTCACAGGCTTGCTCTGTGTAAGCGTCGGGCCAATGCTTTCTGAGCGGATCACGAAACCTTTCGATAGACTTCTCCGCCAATTGCTCAGCCTCTGCGTAACAGTCCTCTGTTATTTCAGGCGGCATTTCTTCCATGATTTTCCGAATGGCCTGTATCTTTGATGGATTAAGCATTGGGGTTCCCCTTCTGATTAACCGTTGCAATAAGCTGCTCGAATAACCGTTGCAGCCAGCTTTTGTTTTTGAAGCTCTGGCCCGTGACGATATTTGAGCGGTGATGTTCGATTGACCGAATCGGGTCAAATTTAATTTCAGGACGCACGATGGGTGCGCCCGCGATAGCAAGTTCCATCGTGGCTTTCCTTGATTTGGATTGATGTATAATTTTGCCGACGAATATCGGCGCGGGTATAAAGAGGCAGTTCTGTGTTATCTATTATCAGTGTGATGTTGATTGCGGCGATAAGCGGATGATGGGAATTCTGAAAGTGTTTCAGTCATACACTAGCGTTAATTTTTTCACCTGCTTTTTAAGCCACTTATTTTCTTCCGTCAGATAGAAAATAGTTGACTTATATACTCTTGTCTCATTGTCATCACAAGGGAGGATGTCAATGCTCATCAAATAATGTGAATCATTAATATTATTGCTGCCGTTGGTGACAGCGACCATGTCACCGAAATCAGGGTGATTGAAGGTCGTGATATGAGGTTTATTAAGTTGCATCATTCAATTCTCCATTGGCTATCAAAATATTTTCGCTTTTCCCAATCTTCCCGACATTCTTTGCAGCAGAAATTACCCTCGGTTTGCTCTTCGCAATTATAGCAGCGCCCGTTAACCGGTAATTCCTTCTCTCGATGATTGGTGATCAGGTGTTGGCGAAAGGTTTCTTCGCTCTGGCTAGCTATATCTACATCATCTGCCATAACGCTATTTAATGCTCCTCAATCGTTTAATGACTTCCGGGTATTGTCCGTTAGCTGTGTTTGAAATAACGCCATATTTTCCAAGCAGCACGACCCAGCCTAAAATTCAATGAACGAGCCGTGATGTATATGTCTGTCTTGCCTTGGCGGTAATGCCATACTCCGTTTTCGGTTTGCTGTACCAGATGCGATGGTTAAGACGTCTGGTAATATCGTACTTTTCAGCGAAACGGTTAATTTGCTCTCTGAACTTGTCCAGTAAGCCGAAATTAATCCGTGGTGCACGTTTGCGCTTGAAGGCCAATTCGATTCGGTTAAGCGCCTTGCGTTTTTCTGGCTTCTGCCCCAATGCCTTGTCGATACGGGATGACACCAGTTCACGCCGGATGGCTTCTGCCTTGCGTCTCGCATGACGGCGAATAGCGGCGTTGGTTTTGTTAACAGGATTAACGGATTTACGGTAAATGATAGTAGCCATGCTCCCCTCCAACAGATGGTTTTGGTGGTGTGGTGAACGGTTATAGTCCTGGTGTTGGCTATAATTTTTATTCAGCCCACCACACCCCAAAAACATCTGGGCAAAGGTTCGGCACGTTGTCGGTGCCTTCCGTAGAGCGCGAGGCTCGTTTTGAAAGAGCATGTATTTGAAATATGCCCCAACCGCCGTCATGTTCCTGTGCCTCGGGCTGGCTACTTACGCTCAGGCAATCGGCGGGTAACTCGAGGTCTTGCATGGCGGGGTATTGCCGTTGCGGGTTGGTGGTCCACCGTCTGGCTGAAGGCTGTCTGGTGGGGTGATGAGATTAAGTATACATAATGGATTTTTATTGTAAATTACATTTTGTATATTTTGTTGCGATTGAAACTTATTTGATTGATTTATATTGTGATTTTAATTTGACTTACGAGTTAAGGAAGGCGTGGGGAGTTTGTAATAGAAGTAAGGATTTATGATATGTGACTGATATTAATAAACTTTTTTTCTTTTCTTGTGCATCTCGTCAAAAAGAGCATCGTAATGTGTCTTTTTGATCTTCATCTCGGCAAGAAATCGCTTGGCTTCAGCTTCAGGTAAATCATCAAACAGTTTGAGAAGTTCTAGCTCCTCTTCCGTCAATTCAGGTAGAAGTGGGGTAGCCAGCATTGCCTCAAAATCTTGGTCTACCAATAATGAGCCATCATTGTTAAGCATAAGTTTGTTCAGGCCGAGGATTGCCATGATCTTACAAAAATCTTCTATCCGAGGCTCACGCCTTCCATTCAACCAATGACTAATTCCGCCCTTAGTTACACCTAGGCGTTCCGCTAGTTCATCCTGTGTTATGCGTAAAGCCTTCATTCTAGCTTTAGCTATTTCATGCCATTTAGCTTGTTTCATATTTTTATTATACGCTTTGTATAAAATCCAATAAAACCACATAATGTAGAATCTTGTTGATATCAATGATTACGTTATGTATACTATTTTCATGGAGGTTCACGTGAATCAACTACGGCAATTCAGAAAACGAGTCCGGCTAACTCAGTCAGAACTCGCAAGAATAATGGGATGTACCCCTGGGGCTATTTGCCACTATGAACATGGTAGAAGAAACATAGATATCAAGTTAGCTCAGAAGATAGTTCAGGTACTTAATTCTAAAGGGGTATCAATAGGGTTAGATGACCTGTTCCCGTCAATAAATAAGATTGTTTAACCAGCAGCACCGCTCTTTACAACGGACACTCGTCCTACGGAAGCCACCGACAACGTGGCGAACTCAACATCCTACAGTAACAAACTCACTGTGACTGCCTCACGGCTTCGTCACGTCTGTTGATTACCCAATTACACACAGGTGCCGTGTTTCTACACGTGCATCCGATAACCTATTTTTTTCAACAAGGAAAGTATCACACATGAACCCTGCAACACAAAGCAAGAAAGCCGCTCACATCGAGTCGGCATTACTCAACAAGTTAGCCCTGATGGGACAGAAAGCCTTTGCCGCCGCCATGAACGTACCAGAGTACCAGGTTAGTCGCTGGAAGAACGGTCTGTTTCGACAGGTGAGCCTGATGCTGGCCGTGCTGAACTACGGCATTGCCGATGATGAAATGGCTGAGTTAGCCAAGCGGCTGGCGGGGTATTTGACCAAAGAAAAAGCCGAACAGTGCGCGAACACTTTTCCGGCTTAAAAATGCAAGGAGCTAATTGATTTCAGGAGGAATTATGGCACGAAACAGCCGGAATTTCAAGCAAAAGGGCACCTGTCGCCCTCATCCTGAACCCCAAACACTGATGCCGGAGGATGCGGCGAAGAAATTTGCCGAACTCTTCCGCCTGCAACAACAACTTTACTTAGCTCAGCATGAGTCCGAGGAGAAACGCAAATGAGCATGTCATTGATGGCTAAGGCCATGAGTATCAAGGTTGGCAATCCGCTACGCAAGCTGGTTCTCCTTAAGTTGGCTGATAATGCCAACGACAAAGGGGAGGCATGGCCATCCATTCCCCACATTGCTCAACAGTGTGAAATGGCAGAGCGTACTGTTCAAGGCCATGTTCAGTCTCTGCAAAAAAGTGGCTTCCTCTGGATAGAAAAACGCAAGGGAAGCAACGGGATTAATCAGTCAAATATTTACCACCTTACGTTAGAGAAAGGGGAAGAAGAATCACGGAAGTGTGGTGAGTTTCCAGCACCAAGGGATGATGCAAATACTGCACCCTATGGTGAATCTCCTGCACCATATGGTGCAAATGCTGCACCAGGGGATGGTGCATCTGCTGCACCCAGAACCAGTCACTCTTTTGAACCAGTCATAGAACCTAAACCCCCCTTACCCCCTACCGGGGGCGATGACGGGTTTTCCCTGCAAAGCCAAAAAAACAAACCAGCACCACCGGACTATCAGGCAGTACTTCAGGCTTACAACGATGCCGCGGGAAATCGTCTGCCCAATGCCTCCACCCTGAACGATTCCCGCCGACGCGCTATCAAGCGACTGTTGGGCGAGCTGGCAGAGCCCACGCCAGAGGCCGCCGGAAAGTATTTCCAGTACTTCATGGAGACCGCCAAGCCGTTTTACTTTGGCGAAAATCCCCGTCAGTGGCAGGCCAGTTTTGATTACCTGCTACGCAGCGATACCCTGCTGAAAACCCGGGAGGGTGCGTTATGACCCAGAGTATACCGACCGTGCCGTACAGTCTGGATGCCGAAGAAGGGGTTATTGGTAGCCTGCTACTGGATGCGCAGAGCGACAATGCTCAGAACGTGATGGCTTTTCTCAAACCCGAATCGTTCCACAGCAGCCATTGCCAAGCGATATTTTCCGTGCTGAAGGAGATGAATACACACCGCAAAACTATCGACAGCCTCACGGTGAACGACGAGTTGGAAAACCGTGGTTTGCTCCATCTGGTAGGCGGATTTTCCTACCTGGCCCAGATAGTCAAAAATACGCCCAGTGCCGCTAATGTGGTGGGGTATGCCAATGTCGTGCGGGACAAGGCTACAGAACGTTTTGCACTGCGTCAGGCTAACTGTAGTGGTCAACTAATATTGGCCACCGCATTAGACTGTATGTAGAACAGTCGCTCAGATTCGTTTGGAGTTAAGCCGCCGTTATACCAGTGAGGCCGGATAGCGCTGTAATACCCCGTGATGTAGCGGATAATCGCGTCCTGGGCTTCGCTGAAGCTGTTGTAACCCTTTGTCGGCACCCATTCTGTCTTCAGGCTGCGGAAGAACCGCTCCATTGGCGCATTATCCCAGCAGTTACCCCGCCGACTCATACTCTGCTTTATCCGGCAGCGCCACAGGGCTTGCCGGTATTGACGGCTGGTATAGTGGCTGCCCTGGTCGCTGTGGAACATGACTCCTGTTGGTTGTCCCCGGAGTTCCCAGGCCATCTGCAACGCTTTAACTGTCAGCGCCGAGTCCGGCGACGTCGACATGGCCCAGCCCACCGGTTTGCGGGCGAACAGATCTAGCACCACCGCAAGGTAAGCCCAGCATTTGCCCGTCCAGATGTAGGTCACATCGCCGCACCAGACCTGATCCGGCGCGGTAACCGCGAACTGGCGGTTGAGATAGTTCGGTATTTCAACGTGTTCATTGCCGCCGCGTTTGTATTTGTGAGCCGGTCGCTGGCAGCTGGCGATACCCAGCTCCTTCATCAGCTTGCCAGCCAGCCAGCGCCCCATTTTGACACCGGAGCTGCCGGTGACGATGGTCGCGATACTTCGAGCGCCGGCAGAGCCGCCGCTGGCGTTCCAGGCTTCCATGACGCGGCTACACTTAACCACGCGCTCACCGTCGGGTTCATTAGCGGAAGCCTGCCAGTGCCTGTAGCTGCTGCGATGTACCTCAAAAGTTTGGCACAACGCCGTGACCGGGTATCGCGCCCTCAGCCTGTCGACTACCGTGAACCGTTGAGTGAGTCCGACATTAAGAGCGCCGTAGCCTTTTTTAGGATTTCGTTCTCCATTTCAAGGCATTGGACTTTTTTCTTCATCTCACGCAGCTCGAGCTGTTCAGGGGTAAGAGGAAGTCCCGTTGGCGTTTTTCCCTGTCGTTCAAGGCGAAGCTTATTGACCCAGCGACTAATGGCAGAATGGCTGACATTAACCGCCTCTGCGGCCTTAACGTATGTGTAGCCGTGGTCGACAACCAGCTTTGCGGCTTCGAGCTTAAATTCCGCCGTAAAATGTTTACCCATGAGGTCACCTGTCGTGTTGATGAGGTGAGCATATCACCTCCGATCAGGTGGCCAGTATCAGTGTGCCACTACAGTTTGCTTAAGCGCTTCCACCTGTTCGGTATAGTTCAGCAGCATTCCGCGTAACCATGACGGGTCATTGAGTTGCGGTAGGACAACAGCAGCCTTGGCTTGTTTCTCGCACTGGATGAAGTACTGGCGCGCCTCTTTACCTTTCTCGTTGCGCTCAACCATCGAAAGCTCTTTCGCCATGTCGATGCTGATGGCGTATTCCATGGAAGGGCGGCCACCTTTGGGGTTTTCCCCAATTTCGGGGAAAACTAAATAGTCGATATTTTCAACAAATCCGTACTGCTTGATGCGGTCTTTAATCCAGGTGGTGAAATCCTTGCCGACCTTAAGGAACTCGTGCAGGTCACGGGCGTTCACTGTCTGGACGGTTTCGCCATTGATGCTATTAGTTTCGATGGCAATCAGTTGGTGTTCTTTAGACATGATCAATCTCCTCACAAGTGAATGTGATTAATGAAACCCCGGCACGATACCGGGGCGGGATTAGTGATTAGTGGCGCTGAAGGAACTGGCTAACGTTCGCCTGTTGCCATTTTTCGAGTGCATGGGTCATCACGCAGTAATGCTGCTGCGTGCTCTCTTCAAGCATCCGCTGCATTTCAGCAAGCACGATAGCTTCATCCTCACGATGACGCAGGATGCGGCGCATGGTCTGCTTCTCAGCGTCGAAGATGGCACCTTTGAGCGTGTTGGTAATGCCGTAGATACGGCGGCACTCTTCGGCCAGCAGGGGGAGTTGCCGGACTTCAAAGTGCTGAGGGGAGGGTACGCCTGTTACACGGCGCAGAGCATACCAGATGGCCTGTGTCCAGGCCCGGTCAAAATGAAAGCCATTGCTCATGCTCCAGACCAGATGGGTCAAACTATCAATATCGTGGCTGCTGAATAGTTCGGATGCTTGGGGTTTGTATTGTGGATGCTCGTATTTGCCAGTTTTGCGGATTGATGGAAGCACTTCACTCGTTACCCACTTGCGGAATCGATGGGGTAAGGTGCCTTGCTTCACGGCATCGCGGCAACGTAGTACCAAGGTGAACATGCCGGATTCGGATATCAGGCAAATGCTCTGAGCGCCCATTCCTGCCTGACTCTCGGTTAAACCGAGAGTCGTCTTCTCATCAGAATCCAGTTTATATAAAGCATCCGTGACATTGGCTATTTTTAGTGCTGAGCAAACATCTGTAGCAACGAACCAAAGCTCACCACCAACCATGGATGTACGGATTTGATTATTTTCAAAAGAGAATGGGGTTATTGCTAATGCGGTCATGATGACCTCCAGTGGTTGTATTTAAACTACTCACCACCGTTGAGGCTAATCTTGGGTGGTGAGCTGAACAGGGTTAGCCTTACCGGATACAACCAACCGGCGAGCCTTTCGGCTCCCCCATCCAGCACACCATTGAATGTAGCTAGATTGCGACATAAAAAAACACGCTAGCGGCGTGTCAGTCTGTCGCGGTTGTATCTGGCAGGAGGCTAATCCCGGCACCTGAATTTGCAGGTGCAGACTGACTATAGCGCATGGGTTATCCTTGCGTCAATGGGATGGTTTATTGTGCTATTCGCCACGTGTTCCTGTTTTTCACCTTGACGCAGTGAAAGTCCTCCAGTTTCACCTTATCGCCGAACGACTTACCTGCCTGCTTGGGCTTAAAGAGCAGTTTTTCGCATTCTGACATGGTGAGTTTCACCTTAGAGAACCGTAGCCACTGAACATCCAGCCCGCCGGGTTTTTTGATCGTTGCCGTTATTTTGTACATTAAGTATCTCCGGGGCTGTTTATGCCGCTATACCGTTCATCATGACGCCTAAGAGACGCGGAAACAGGCTGTCGTAGAAATGGGGCTGCGTCTGGCGCGGATTGGCTGGGTCAGTGAGATTTTTGCCAAACTGCAAGCCTTTCTCTGTTAGCGACCAGAATAGTTTCTCTTTGTCGGGATGCTTGCTGCTGGGGCGTGACTTGCGCTCAGCGAATCCGAGCAATTGCAGGCGCTTGAAACCTGACTGTGCGGTGTAGGGCTTGCCGTGCAGTATCAGCAGTTCGGTCAGGGAATGTGTGACTTCGCTTGAGCCGGTTACACTGCCCTCTGGCGCATCTACGGCGTAGGCTGGCAGGATATCCGGCATGCCGAGGGAAGATTGTAGCTTTTTCATTGCACCCAGCATCGCGGAAGGCGCTATGCGCAGCTCTTGCTTGTAGAAAGCAATCATTGCCAATCCAGCCTGAACTTTTTCTACCAGTACGCCATTGCTGGACTTTACAGAATCACGGAATTGCTCATATACCTGAACCTCGAATGCGGGTTCTATCCATGCAGCATAGCGGATGGCGATAATTTCAACTGCCCAGCTCCCCGATTCTAGTCCCCCCTTGATGATGTTGACCGAAGCACTTTGCGATGCTTCGCTTACTTTTTGTACAAATGTACTAATGCCTTCGCTTCTTAGAAAGACAGAAGGTCGTTGCGATTCTGTCGCTTTACCTTGTGAAACAGCAGCTCGGTGTAGGTCATTCAGACAGTAACGCCCGAAAGCATCCTGACGGACGACGGTATTTTCAATGACAACTAATTTAGACATAACAATTTCTCCATAATTAAACGGATGTGGTTATCAGAGAGCTAACTTGTAAAATTTTGCAGATGGGCGGTCAGATCGCTTACACTTGGCTTAACACAGGAGGATCCGCTATGGGCCAGGTTGCATTTGATACTCAAGAGTTCGTCGAGAAGCTGGAAAGCTCTGGTCTTAATAGAGAGCAGGCCAAGGCTATAACCCTTGTCGTGCGTCAATCCCATGAGGTCGCCGATCTTGCTACCAAGCGTGATCTCGAGGACGTTCGCAAAGACTTAAAAGCAGTTATTCAAAATCATGATGCTCAGTTACCTATCTGTTTTGAAAAAACTGAATCTAAAATAATGGATGTGCGAAAAGACTTTACAATTCAACTAACGGATATCCGTAGAGATATGGATGCTCGCTTCGAGAAGAACGAAGCTCAGATGCAAGCCCGCTTCGAGAAGACTGATGCTCAGATAGCCGATGTCCGTAAGGATATGACTGCCGGTTTCGATAAAATTAATGATAAATTTGAGACGCTTGGCATGCAGATGACCATCCGGCTTGGGCTAATGGTCGCCGCTGCCGTGAGCATCATTGCTGCTATTCTCAAAATGTGATGCCACTACGGGTTGTTAGCTCAGTTGGTAGAGCAGTGGACTCTTAATCCATCTGTCGCAGGTTCGAATCCTGCACAACCCACCATGCTACCCCTTGGGTCAGGTGGAACCTGATTGTGTAGACGCCCGACGACGTGCATGCACTCATGCGGCTACCTTGGATAATTTCCTGATAGCCTCAAGTTCTCTTTCAAGCTCAGCCAGAAACTGCCTTAACGCCTCCTGTATTTCAGCAACCCGTTTATCGTCCTGATGAATTCTCAACTGGTAATAGGCAAGGTCTGGCGGTAGCCTGTCGTCATAGCTGACAAAATCACACCATTTCCTGCCCGTACACATCATTTGGGCGTGCATCTGTAGGATGTACTGCTGTTTTGGTTTGCCTGTCTTAATGGTCTCTAAATGCGTCCATGTATTGGGGCACTTGATTTCAATCAGACCATCATCCCCCACAAGACCATCAGGCGACGCACCAAATCCTACGATCTCTGGATGGGGAATAAATCCCACTTCTGTAACTTCTGCGTCAAACTGGTTAAGCAGGTACATCTCCCGCGCTACCGGTTCAAGTTCAGTGCCGCGCTGCATGGCGGCGTTTGAGTAACTTTCTTCGATCTTTCCGGTCAGGCGCTGGCAGATAAGCTCTGCCATATAGTGCTGGCGGCTGGCGGAATAGCCCGATTTGTTTTTTGCCATCACGTCAGATAAGCGACTGGCGGTCACGTTTGTAGTGGTCAACTAATATTGGCCACCGCATTAGACTGTATGTAGAACAGTCGCTCAGATTCGTTTGGAGTTAAGCCGCCGTTATACCAGTGAGGCCGGATAGCGCTGTAATACCCCGTGATGTAGCGGATAATCGCGTCCTGGGCTTCGCTGAAGCTGTTGTAACCCTTTGTCGGCACCCATTCTGTCTTCAGGCTGCGGAAGAACCGCTCCATTGGCGCATTATCCCAGCAGTTACCCCGCCGACTCATACTCTGCTTTATCCGGCAGCGCCACAGGGCTTGCCGGTATTGACGGCTGGTATAGTGGCTGCCCTGGTCGCTGTGGAACATGACTCCTGTTGGTTGTCCCCGGAGTTCCCAGGCCATCTGCAACGCTTTAACTGTCAGCGCCGAGTCCGGCGACGTCGACATGGCCCAGCCCACCGGTTTGCGGGCGAACAGATCTAGCACCACCGCAAGGTAAGCCCAGCATTTGCCCGTCCAGATGTAGGTCACATCGCCGCACCAGACCTGATCCGGCGCGGTAACCGCGAACTGGCGGTTGAGATAGTTCGGTATTTCAACGTGTTCATTGCCGCCGCGTTTGTATTTGTGAGCCGGTCGCTGGCAGCTGGCGATACCCAGCTCCTTCATCAGCTTGCCAGCCAGCCAGCGCCCCATTTTGACACCGGAGCTGCCGGTGACGATGGTCGCGATACTTCGAGCGCCGGCAGAGCCGCCGCTGGCGTTCCAGGCTTCCATGACGCGGCTACACTTAACCACGCGCTCACCGTCGGGTTCATTAGCGGAAGCCTGCCAGTGCCTGTAGCTGCTGCGATGTACCTCAAAAGTTTGGCACAACGCCGTGACCGGGTATCGCGCCCTCAGCCTGTCGACTACCGTGAACCGTTGAGTGAGTCCGACATTAAGAGCGCCGTAGCCTTTTTTAGGATTTCGTTCTCCATTTCAAGGCATTGGACTTTTTTCTTCATCTCACGCAGCTCGAGCTGTTCAGGGGTAAGAGGAAGTCCCGTTGGCGTTTTTCCCTGTCGTTCAAGGCGAAGCTTATTGACCCAGCGACTAATGGCAGAATGGCTGACATTAACCGCCTCTGCGGCCTTAACGTATGTGTAGCCGTGGTCGACAACCAGCTTTGCGGCTTCGAGCTTAAATTCCGCCGTAAAATGTTTACCCATGAGGTCACCTGTCGTGTTGATGAGGTGAGCATATCACCTCCGATCAGGTGGCCAGTATCAGTGTGCCACTACACACAAGCAAACTTAGGGGAGAAAAATAAATTCATACGCTCTTCAATATCCACTTGATTTCTCTGTAGCTTTCAATGTCACCGATTTCGGCAGCGTTAGACATAATGCGTTCTAGTGTCTCCATGTTATTCGGTGTCAATCTGCGCGGTACGACATGAAAGGTTGCGGCGTCTACTATCGACAATGCAACCTCAGCATCAACATGATCGGACGGCCGATAGCGCCTTGCGTATATTCCTTATCGCTAATTTCAGATTGTCGCACTCCGCTGATACGCGCTTTAGTGAATCCTTTGTGGTTTCCAGTGATTCCCGAAGCAAAACCTCAGTGTCGTTTTTCTTGAATGAGAACATTTTCACCCCGCCGTTATATTTAAAGACTTCTTGTGACCGGCCGCCGTAAATCGCCATATTTTTCAAGCAGCACGACCCAGCCTAAAATTCAATGAACGAGCCGTGATGTATATGTCTGTCTTGCCTTGGCGGTAATGCCATACTCCGTTTTCGGTTTGCTGTACCAGATGCGATGGTTAAGACGTCTGGTAATATCGTACTTTTCAGCGAAACGGTTAATTTGCTCTCTGAACTTGTCCAGTAAGCCGAAATTAATCCGTGGTGCACGTTTGCGCTTGAAAGCCAATTCGATTCGGGTAAGCGCTTTGCGTCTTTCTGGCTTCTGCCCCAATGCTTTGTCGATACGGGATGTCACCAGTTCACGCCGGATGGCTTCTGCCTTGCGTCTGGCATGACGGCGAATAGCGGCGTTGGTTTTGTTAATAGGATTAACGGATTTACGGTAAATGATAGTAGCCATATTGCCTCCAACAGATGGTTTTGGTGGTGTGGTGAGCCAGTGGTGGCCCTGGTGTTGGCTATAATTTTTATTCAGCCCACCACACCCCAAAAACATCTAGGCAAAGGTTCGGCACGTTGTCGGTGCCTTCCGTAGAGCTCGAACTCATTTCGTCGGCTCGTTGTAAAGATCATGAGACCGTGTGTCTCAATGCCGCAATAATGCCAATAGGATTTAATAAAGTCAATACCATTTGGTATAAATTTGCTTTTCTAGGCATAACTATTTAAATCTAAATGTGATTTTTTTGTCTTATTAAGTGTCTGAAAGGTTTTTTTGTTACAAGGGTTGATATTTACAAAAGAAAAGAAGAGTATTGGTTGGTGCTGTAATTATGTACAGTTTTTTGGGTTTGGAGATGCCAGGGATTGGGAGATAAGGAATGTCACTTGGATATGTAAGGGTAGGTCCTGGAGATTACCGCCGACGATCCGCTGCAATTTGGATTGGTAGCGCGAAAGCTTATCGTTTCAGGTTTTTGCCTATGTATACTATAACTCCGATGATACTTGCTAAATCACCGACTGCTATCAATGGAATCCGCTGGTCGGCAGACATCAAAAAACCATTATCGCCTCCTGCAACAAACTTATACACAGACTCAGAATTGTGAACTTTGGCATATACGTAGTCGTTATAACCAGGTGTTTCGGTGCTATCGACAATTATAGTGGACCCCTCACTCATTTCACTGAAACCTGTCGAACGCCGCAAAACATATGCCTTGCAATTTTCGGATGCTACTTCACGAGGAGCGATAGCATAATCTGATGTTTTAACTACCCCTTCCCAAATAGGAATGAGGGAAACTCTAGCATAGTGATCTTTTTGCTCAGGAGTGTCATATTCTGTAGCTTCATCCTTTAGCATGGGGCCGGAGTTCAAGGCAAGCCATTCTGGACGAACATTCAAAGCCATTGCAATTTCAACAACGTAGCCAGAGTTTTTAGTTTTTCCATCTAATATTTTCCATATAGTTGGTTGAGCTAAGCCGGCTGCTTCGGCTAGCTTCCCCTGTGACATGCCTCGCTTATTCATAGCGAGCTTCAGTCTTTCTGAGAGTGTTGAGTGTGCGCTGTTCATGGTTGAAAACATATAACTCTGGGTATCGCCAGTCAAATGCCCAAAGGCATTGATTTTTTCTAGACTCATAGTTATTATGTTTTTGGTTTAAATCTTAAGGGTATATTTATCTATGGTGAACACGGCGATCCAAAAAGCTATCCAAGCTTTAGGCAGCCAGCAAAAACTGGCTTCGGCGGTTGGAATTAAGCAGCCAAATGTTTGGTGCTGGTTGCACAATAAAAAAAGAGTATCACCAGAGAATGTTAACGCTATCGTTGAGGCGACTGGTGGCCTAGTTAAGGCGTACGAAATTCGACCTGATTTACCTCAACTGTTCCCCCGCCCGGAACAGAACGCTTAACCAGCAGTACCGCTCTTTACAACGGACACTCGTCCTACGGAAGCCACCGACAACGTGGCGAACGCAACATCCCACAGTAACAAACTCACTGTGACTGCCTCACGGCTTCGTCACGTCTGTTGATTACCAAATTACAGGTGCCGTGTATCTACACGCGCATTCAATAACCTGTTTTTTCAACAAGGAAATCATCACAGATGAACCACACAACACAAAGCAAGAAAGCACGTCAGATTGAATCCCAGCTATTGAGCAAGCTGGCGTTATTCGGTCAGAGAAAGTTCGCTGATTTTCTGAACTTAGACGAATCCCAGATAAGCCGGATGAAAGTAGCCAAGGGGAAGGAGAAACATTTTTTCTTTGGGCTGATGAGTTTGGCTCTAGCGATTCTGGAATGGGGAGTTAACGACGACGAGCTAGTGCATCTGGAAAATTTTTAAATTTCATAATTACCTCACTTTTGAGCATGAAACGGATTTTTAGGCTTGCTGCGATGTCCAGCTCGAAAGAGCGCTACATCAGGTATGCATACTGAGCTGCCTGTTTCTTGCTGCTTTCTGTCGCGCAACTGAATTACCAGCTGAGCCAGTACATCAGCCGTTCCGACTCTTTTAAATACCGTAAGTTGGCCTGTAGCTATTGTTTCTTTCTTCTCCGCCCGGTGCGCGATGGCACGAGCTAGATTCTTGTGTCTGTTTCTTGGCATTTGAATTCTCCAACTGGTTAGCTTTGGTGATGATGGCTACACCTGAATAGCGGCGGTGTTTTTCGCACGGTTCTCTCCGCTGCAAGGCGTGTTTTTACACCACACTTTCGTGTCATCATCCCAAAGCAAATCACTTTGGCGGGGTGAATCACCCACAAGTCTATTGTTAAAGAGCACACATCCGTTTGAGTTACCCAGCGTCCTGCTGATGGACTAACTATGCGACAAAGAATAAAATGAATCAATAGAAACTTGCATAAAAAAGTCCATAATGACTTGTTGTTTATAATTCTCCAGAGAATTTATTTTGATTAGATTCTATTGCGGTGTTGTTTATGCTGTGATTTTATACAGTTGCTGTGACGCTGGTGGGGGGGTGTTAATGGGCTCTGTTCTTGATAGGGTTGGTGCGGGTGATTATGTGTATCGCCCCGCACCGAAAGATATGTCGGATTATCTTGATAAGGTGGGTATGTATATTTGTTGTGCAGGACCGCGCAATATTGATTGGTCGGTAATTTTCGCCAGTGGAACCCGCTCATCATCTACTGATAAGAATGATTCTCCGGCTCCATTAAAATGATAGGCAAACACAGATACAACTCCGGCAATAACAGCTACAACCAGATCACCCGTAAGCGGAATCTGGTGTGGATCTACAACAACTATCGCGCCCCTTGGGGCTTTGCTTATGCCAGTGTTTCCAGTCATTACATATGCCTGGTAATGATCTGGTACTTCTGATATCCAGTTGATTGTATTGCCAGTATCACCCTCTGCGTCCCATAGAGATAGTTGTCTTGAGATGTCAACACCCTCTATCCGACCAGATCCATCACCCCAGATATTACCCTGACCGCCGATCAACCAATCTGAACTTACACCCATCGCTACGGCAAGTTTTGGTGAATCCTTAGATGTAGCATTCTCCCCTCGCAGAATTTTGGATATTGTCGATTGAGAAACCCCAGACTTTTTCGCCAATGCGGTCTGGTTCTGGTTCCCTGTTTCTTTCATGGCGAACGCCAGTCTTTCCGATAGTGTTTTCATACTCAGTAAAATAATTCTACAAAGAATATCGTTAAAAGTCCATGTGGACTTGACTATTTCAATTCCCTAAAGCATAATTCATTCTGATTTATGTAAAAGGGAATACCGCTATGAATGCCGTTATCAAAAGGGCTATTGAGATTGCTGGCTCCCAGTCTGAGTTGGCTCGCCGAGTAGGAACGGGCCAGCCATCAATTAGCAAGTGGCTTAAAGGTTCAGAGATAAGCGCACGCTTCATATCCTCGATCGTGATGGCGACTGACGGAAAGATTAGTGCTGCTGAGCTTCTCAACTCAATGGCAAAAGCAAAAAACCAATAATCTTCACCGCTCTTTACAAACTTAACCGGTGGGTGCTTCACCCCCAATAACACAGTGGCACCCCACAGGGTTGTCACGCCTTAACAACAAGGAAAGTATCACAGATGAACCACGCAACACAAAGCAAGAAAGCCGCTCACATCGAGTCGGCATTACTCAACAAGTTAGCCCTGATGGGACAGAAAGCCTTTGCCGCTGCCATGAACGTACCTGAGTACCAGGTTAGTCGCTGGAAGAATGGTCTGTTTCGCCAGGTGAGCATGATGCTGGCCGTGCTGAACTACGGCATTGCCGATGATGAAATGGCTGAGTTAGCCAAACGGCTGGCGGGGTATTTGACCAAAGAAAAAGCCGGTCAGTGGGAGAACACTTTTCCGGCGTAACAAACAACAAAACATTTGATTTGAGAAGGAATTATACATGAAAAACACGAAATTTGTCAATCCAGTCAGGGGGCCATGATGGACCGTTTTGAATACGCCACCCAGGTCATGATGCCGGATAAATTTCATCCTGATGATGGGGCATGGATACGGCAAATGCTGCTGGAACTTCGATACACAACCCGGCTCAAAGTAGCACTGGAATACGCGAATGTTTATCAAAAAATCTGGGAGTCAGAGCCGATTTCCTTCAAAAAGGATAATCAGGCCAGGCATGAAGCCAACACCCGGTTACGTGAATTTGTCCGCAAGTATGCGGCTTACAGTCGGGGGAAAGTGACCACCCCCGAGTGGCTTCAGGACAGCACTAGCCAGAACAAACAGGCCACGCTGACGGTGCCAGGATGAGCACGGTGCTACAGACCTCACCGTTCTGGGCAGGTTCTTTTCTGGCTAGTGTTACTAACCTCATGTTTTCACGGTACAAAAACCTGAAACCCTAAGGTCAAGGTCAACGGCAGATCGAGTCTACGAGTCTGCTGCTATAAGAATAAGAAGTGGCGAATTTTAACGTCATGAAAAATAAAGATATTTTTTCCTAAAATTGACACCCATGTCAGCATACGCGCCATGCATGTCAAAACATTAAAAATCAATAAGTTACAAGAAGCTAAATGTTATAAAAAAGTTATAAATGTTAAAATTGTTAACGAGTATGGGGTTTTATATGAACACGAAGACCGCAAGGCAGATCATCGAAGAAATGGACCTGCCAGAGGGTAAACAGCACAACTTTGTTCAGGTTTATGAGTCTGGATTTGAGCTTCTTAAGTCACTTGGCCGTAAACGAGATTTAGCCACCGTCATGGTCTATCTGCACCTAATCCAGAATGCAGATCGTAACTCTGGCGCAACTTACAGTGATGTTGAATCTATGGCCAAAGATACCGGCCTATCCGGTCGCAGTGTTTACCGCGCAATAAAAATCCTGACAAACGCGGGTCATCTGCGGAGTCGTTACAAAAACCTTTTCGAGATAAACCCGGAGGGGTCATGGAAGGGGTACACCAAACGTAAAAATAACGCGATGTTCATGATGAGCGACGAAAAGGCGATGAGCAAAGGCGTAAGGCTGCGGCTAAATCCTGGAAGTAAACACGCGAAAGCCATCACTGTTCCAGCGACGTTTGAACCTGTATTTTAAAAGAACGCCCTGTTCTGACGACTTGACGGGACTCAGAACAGGCAAACAACAAGGAATGCATTAACGATGTTAACCATAACACTAAAAACCCGGCAGGTAACAGCATTAAATTTGCTGCGCCAGCACTGGAAGCAGCAACGTACCCTGCTACTTTCTGCACCAGTCGGGTTCGGTAAGACCGCGATATCGGCATTCATCACCGACGGTTTTGTCAGTCGCGGCCTTCGCGTGATGTTTGTCGCCCCGTTCACCGTGTTGCTTGACCAGACGGCGACCCGCTTTGTTGCATACGGCCTGCCTGCCGATGAAATCAGCTATGTGTGGCGTGACCATCCGTTGCATGATCCCGATAAGCTGGTACAGATTGCCAGTGCTGACACCCTGATACGCCGACCGTTTCCGGACAATATTGATTTACTGATTGTTGATGAAGCCCATATGCGGCGCAAAAAGCTGCTGGAAATCATCCGGGATACCGATATCAAGGTGGTAGGGTTATCGGGTACACCTTTCGCGGCCTGGATGGGAAAATACTACGAGAAGCTCATCAAGCCCACCACGATGCGTGAGTTGATAAGCCTCGGGGATTTAAGCCCGTATGAGTTCTACGCACCAGATCGTCCAGATGTGAGCGGCGTCAGGACATCGAATCTGGCCGCTTATGGGCAGGACTACAACGAGGAGCAACTGGCGGTCATCATGGGGGATGCCACGCTGGTTGGCAACATTGTACGCAACTGGCTGGAAAACGGCGAAGACAGGCCAACGGTCTGTTTTTGCGTTAATGTCAGTCATGCTAACTATGTCACACGAGAGTTTATAAAATCTGGCGTGAATGCTGAAGTGATGACCGCGGATACGCCGCATGATGAACGTCAGTTAATCATTACCCGGTTTGAAACCGGCGCAACGAAAGTCATCGTCAATGTTGGCGTACTGGTAGCCGGTTTTGACAGTGATGTGCGTTGCATCATTTACGCACGCCCGACGAAGTCTGAGATACGCTGGGTCCAATGTCTGGGGCGGGGGCTTCGCACCGCTTCAGGCAAAGAAAAATGCATTATCTTCGATCACTCGGGCAGTGTTCACCGGCTGGGTTTTCCCGATGAAATCGAGTACGACGCATTGCCGGCTTCCTCCGATGGGATGTGCTCCCAGACAAATAACCGTCAGCGCCCAGAAAAATCTGACAAGCCGAAAGCCTGCACGCAGTGCCATTACATGAAGCCTGCGGGTGTTTATGTTTGCCCTAAATGCGGTTTCAAGCCACTGGGTGGGGAAGATGTGCCTGTTGACGAAAGTCGGGGATTGACGAAGCTGAATGGCAAGATGCGGATTTATACTCGCGATGAGAAGCAGGCGTGGTGGAGTCAGATAAAATTCTACCAGCGGTCGTGCGAATATGCCGGAAAGCCACTGAGTGATGGATGGTGTAGCCATCTGTTCCGCGACAAGTTTGGTCACTGGCCCCGAAACCTGCACGATACCCCACAAGATATCTCTCCCGAAGTACTGAATTTCATCAAATCACGCCAAATCGCCTTTGCCAAAGGACGCGCCCGTCAGGTTGATACCCATGACAATGCGCCTTCGCGTCCAGCAGACGTGGAGGGTGAGAAAAGCACTACGCAACATATCATTGATATGCGTGAAGCATTATTGAGGAGAAAACCCCATGAAAACCATCGACGCGGTGATTGGGCGATGGGCGGAGATATTTAATTATTATGGCCTGCCCCCCATTGCCGGAAAAAAACATTATCAGGGTGATTGTCCAATATGCGGAAGAAAGGGCAAGTTCAGAATAGACAACAAGGAGGCTCGCGGCGAATGGATTTGTACTTGCGGGGCGGGAGATGGCTGGAAACTGCTTGAGTTAACGCAAGAAAAGGATTTCAAGACACTCGCAAGAGAGATAGACCGGCTTATAGGCAATACCTACCAACCGCAACAGCAGCAAACATTACAGCCGGTAAAGGAATTTCGAACACGGGTAATCAGTAGATTTTCCACGCTTCTTCCCCTCAGAAATACCGACGCACAGCACTATTTCTCCAGCCGGGGAATTCACGAGTTACCCGTCAGTCATCTTCGATTCAATCCGCATGAGACAACCCATGACGGCGTTTTTCAGTCATTGTGGGCGATGGCAACGGATGACAAGGGGGCAGGATGTTATCTGCACAGGACACTTCTTGATAACGCCAGAAAAGCCTCGATTACGGTAAATAAAAAAATGTCGAAGCTCCAGGAGGATAACTACCTCAATTTTGCAGGCTCAGTCGCTATCAGAATGTTCCCGGTATCGACCACGCTGGGGGTAGCCGAGGGAATAGAAACCGCGCTTTCCTGTAAACAACTGTATGGATGCAATACATGGTCAACGCTTAATGCAGGTTTTCTTCGCAAGTTCAGGGCACCAAAGGGGGTAAGGCATTTAATTATTTTTGCCGACACAGACCCTAATGGTGCGGGACTTGCGGCAGCGTTTGAGTGTGGGCACAGAAATATGCTTCATAACAATGACGTTGAACTGGTCAGCATACGTTGGCCGCAATCGGGAGATTTTAATGACATGCTTCAGAATGGCGCAAAGGTCTATCAGCAGCAATTAAGAAAAACGGAGGCGGCATGACAGCATATCTAACAGAATTAATCGTGGGGCTGCTGGCAATGGCAGCCCTTTTTGTTTGGGTGGGTAAATTCAGGAGTCGGTGATGGATAAAACACGCTTCCTGCTGCGTGATGAGCGAATACGAAAAAACTTGAAAGCGTTTATTGATTCCCTGCCCACCGACCCACACCGCCCCCTCGAAATCACCATCAACGATGCTAAACGGACATTGCCGCAGAACGACCTGTTCCATGCGTTATGCACCGATGTTTCGCGTCAGGTGGTGTGGGCCGATAAACCGCGCCCGCTGCTGGACTGGAAGGCGCTGTTTGTTTCGGGACATGCCATCGCTACTGGCAGGCCGGGGGAGGTGGTTACGGGGCTGGAGGGGGCGTTTTGCAGCCTCCGCGAGAGCACGGCTCAGATGGGCGTAAAGCGCATGAACAGTTTGATTGAGTACGCCCAGGCCTGGGCGGTCGGCAACGGCGTCAGGCTGCGCGAGGTGCGTTATTCAGGGGATTATTTCGGGAGAGTCGGATGAAGAAAACCAGTTTCAGGTACGACGGGTTAACCGGTGAAGAGGCCGCTCACCTTGTCAGGCATTACGAAGACAAGGGTTATCGCGCTGTCAGGTCACTGAGCAGCGACCCGAAATACTGGGATGTCGTCGTCACCCTTCCTGAACAGCAGTACCTCAAACCAACGCCACGCTCAATGGTTAACAGGATGTGGAGGTAGATATGGCGAATCTTGGAAAAGAGGCCAGAGGCCGAGAGTGTCAGGTGAGGCTCTCGGGTATCTGTAACGGCAACGCGGAAACTGTAGTGCTGGCCCATTACCGAATGTCCGGCATTTGCGGCACCGGAATGAAGCCTGATGACCTTTTTGGCGCATGGGCCTGTTCTGCCTGTCACGATGAAATCGACCGCCGTACGCGTATCACCGATGCCGACTATGCCGGGCTGCATCATCTGGAAGGCGTCATGCGCACACAGGCGATTTTACTGGCGCAGGGGAAGATTAAGCGATGACCGAATATCACCTGAAACTACCGTGGCCTCCCAGCCTAAACACCTACTGGTGGCACGCACGACATCGGCACTACATCAGCGAGAAAGGCAAAGCATACCGACAAAGCATCATCCAGATAATCCAGCAGCAACACCTCGATATCAACACTCCCGCAAGACTGAAAATCGCCATCATCGCCAACGCTCCAGACAAACGACGCCGTGACCTCGACAACCTGCAAAAGGCGGTTTTCGATTCGCTCACTCACGTTGGATTCATGCAGGACGACGAACAGATAGATGATTTCAGGGTAAAGCGTGGTGAGCGGGTGAAGGGTGGCGGTCTGGATATCGTCATCACTGAATTGGTGGTGACATGAGAAAACGAGTGCAACTCACGGCGCAAGATATCCCGCTTATCCGTGCGCTGCTGGCCTCCGGTATGCCGGTGGCGGAGGTGGCGAGGAAATTCGAGACCAGCAAGCAGCATATCTACAGCATCAGGAACGGAAAAAACTGGGGGACGGTGAAATGAGAGATATTCGATACCTGTTGACGGCATGGGGAAACTGGAGCGGCTCACGCATTGGCACCGAGTACAAGGCAGCATGGCCAATCGCCACGGCAAGCAGCGATATCCGGCCCATGCTGTCCGATGCCGACGGTGAGACAGTTGACCGGGCGGTAGGGAGACTGAAGCACTTCGACCCGCTGGGCTACGATATCGTGGTAGCGTATTACAAGGGCAAGGTGTCGTGCAGGGCGATAGGCCAGGAGTTAGGGAAGCCCACCTACTACATCACAGGCTTCCTTGCTCGCGCCGAGGCTTACATAGCGGGTAGAGTTGCCGATCTTTTGGAAGTGGCCTGATGTTAGACTGAGGCTACAAAAAACGCCTTAATAATCAGTGAGACGACGCCAGCAATAAGTGCGCTAAGCATCCAGCGGATGAGTTTTTGTTCGGAACGAATACCTGCCATTTCAAGCTGCAAATCTTTGCGAACATCAGTGATTTGAAATGTTAAATCTTTACGAACGTCTTCAAGGTCACGTGTTGTGGCTACATCGGCCACTTCGTGAGACTTTCGGACAGCAATAGAAATAGCCTTAGCTTGGTCTTTGGGCAACCCGGCGTTTTCTAGCGTTTCTACGAACTCTTGAGTATCAAATGCAACTTGGCCCATGGGAAATCCTCCTGTTTTAATCCAAGTGTAAGCGATCTGACCGCTAATCTGCAAAATTTTGCAAGTTCGGTTTGACAAGCTCGCAAAACCTATCGTAGGCTGACCGCACTGGAACCAATAAGCGGTCATCCGCACCCGATAGCCATGCGGCTTTTTTATGCCCGTAAAACGGCGTAATCACATCCGAAGGCCGGGTGGAGAGGCGTAATACAATACCCGAGAGGGGAATATGCCCGGAGCGTCTTATTGGGCTCTAGTTGACACCTGGCTACCAGCTACTAACTGGTGACCATGACTAAAACCAATAAGGAGGCCAATTATGGCTAATCATATCTCTACTGAATCTATCCCTGTGGTTCTATTCCAGAATATTCCAGTTGTTACTACGGAGTTACTCGCGAAGTTGTATGGTACCGAGCCAGATTACATCCGTAAAAATTACAGTCGAAATACGGAACGCTTTATTTCTGGGAAGCACTATTTCATGCTTGAGGAGCAGCAGTTACGAGACTTCAAGCACAGCATGTCTTTAAGACCTTCTGTGAAAATAGCCCCCAATGTTCGCAGCCTCATCCTGTGGACAGAGCGAGGGGCGGCCAGGCACGCCAAGATGCTTGAGACCGATCAGGCATGGAAAGTGTTCGAGCAACTGGAAGATTGCTACTTTAACAGTGAATGCGCTAACCATAAGCAACGCTACCAACCCGAAGTACGAGAGCCACTAACCGCCGACGATACATCCCATTTAGCTCGGCTTATCTGGGGCATGGCTAACGGCTTCCGATTTGGGCGCTCATGGAGCAATGCCATATGGCATGCACTGCGTTATGCGGCTGGCGTTTCGTCCCCACAGCATTTTGGCGTGAGTCATATCCCGATCCTCGCGGAAGAGTGCCAACGCATTTACAGTTTCACTAATGCGCTAAAAGAGGTCATGTGCGACGCTGAAAAGCAAGCTGTCCGGCGAGTGCTCAAGAATCGGGAGGATGCGGATGCTGTAGTATCAGAAATGAAGCAGTTGCTTGATGAAACCAATCAATCGCACAATCTGTTGCTGACGAATACATTGGCGCGATGGCAACAAGCGGATATCCAGCACTTTCTACAGCGGCATTGACGGGACTGAGGCTAAATAACTGATCAAACGATCAGTGAAACGCTTGACTGTTATAACGTTATAACACATAATACCCCCATTCTGCGACAGGAGCGCGCAGGACATGAAGCCTCAACTCCCTCTGGTGGTTGGGGCTTTTGTCTATTGACAGCGCATGATTGCTGAATAAAATCATCGGGTCTCACATCTAAATTTGTTGTTCCCTCTATATCAGTTTGGTACAGATGTGCGATAGGGCCCCGGTTAATGCCGGGGCTTTTCTTTTCTAGCGGTTTCCTCGCTGGCCATCGGCTTTGCATTTTGGGCAGAAGCGCGATAAAAACTCGCAAAGCCCTGTGGTTTTATCATTGGAGCATGATGAGTGAAGTAATGTGCTGAATTCTGATTCCAATTGTTCAAATTTCTTCAGGTAATCGGTAGGGCTTAGCTCCTCGGACAGTCTGCGAAGATATTCAAACGCAAGTTGGCGGGCTGTTGGTTTATTGTTCATGGCGATGTCCTTTTCGTTATGGGTAGGCAGTCTGATAAGTACTGGTAACTCAAGTTAAGCATAATTCGTGTTTGACGCATTTTTCAAGGCTACGCTCCGGCGTGGCCTTTTTTCTGACCGACAGCCACCCTAGACGAGGTGGAGCGATGAAATCTATGGAAAAATACACCACCGGCTCCGCCTAAAGCTGAAGCCTTACTGCGTGCCTCCGTGGTGATTTTTTATACACTGACGGAGTTTCATTAAACACATTAACATAAGGAAAATTGCAATGAAAAAAATGAAACTGGCAATACTGACTACCTGTCTCTGCCTCTCGGTGCCGGTGTCTTTTAGCGCCTTGGTCGCATCTGATGTCACCGAAAATATAATGACGGGAGCACAGGTTCACACCGTGACCCAAACGGTCAAATCGGGTTTTATCTCAATAGCGAATGGTCGTAATTGCGCAGTAGCAAGTGCAGATAATCATAGTAGCATTCTGTCGCCTTGCCCATCGCAACCGTCTCAGCCAGAAGAAATTATCACGGTCTATTATATTGAGCTGCAAAATGGCATGTGTTTAGAGGACAGGGGCGGTAGCACAGTGGCGTTAAAAAGATGCCGTATTGGTGACGGCAAGCAGCAGTGGAAAAGGGGGGTTAACGCAGGAACTGAGTTGAAAAATGTGGTGACCGGAAAATGTCTTACCACTCAAGGGTTAAACAAGCAATTGAAAGTGGCGTCCTGTAACGGCTCGCCGGCTCAGTATTGGAAACTGCCTCAGTAACCCACAACCCATGATGAGATGAAGGCTGCCTTAGGGTCATATCGTTATACACATCTTTCTAACGCACTGTTTAATCAATGAGTTACGGGTTTATCTCAGAGTGGCATTTTGAACCTCAAAAAGCCAATGGGATGGCTTGAATGCCTTAATTCACGGGGTTCTGAGCATCCTGTTCAAAAAATGGCCAAAAGATGTGTATAACGATATGCCTTAGGGTGGCCTTTTTCCTTACTGTTTTGTTTAAAATCCGCCCTAAGTAAGCCGTCAATATGCCTGAAAAAGAGCCTGCATTCTGGTACGCCTTTATCAACTGGATACAACGTCATCAGACTGAATTTGGCTATGCGACGCTGGCGGCCTTGTTTTCTTTTTTGCGCAACGCGTGTGTCAAAAGTTCATGGAGTCGACGCTTATTCGATGCGATGTCATGCAGTGCCCTGGCATTCTTTGTCAAACCCTTACTGAGTCTGGTTGAAAATATTTTTAACTGGTCCTTACCTGACGCGACACCAGAATTACTAGCAATTTATATTGGTTATGTGGGAACAGATTATATCCGTGAGCGCATAAAGGCGTTTACACGACATAGGGATCTGAAGTAACGATGCAAATGAGTTCGCAAGGATTAGCACGGATAAAGGCGTTTGAGGGCATTAAGCTCAATGCCTATCAATGCAGCGCTGAAAAATGGACTGTCGGCTACGGGCATACCACCGGCGTCAAGGCAGAGGATGTTATTACGCCAGCGCAGGCGGACACTTTTCTGCGTGACGATATCGACGCTGTGGTTGAAGAGCTGAATGCCTTGATAACCGTGCCGGTGAGCCAGAATCAGTTTGATGCATTGTGTTCACTGGTTTTCAATATCGGCATCGGGGCTTTTGGCACTTCGACGTTGCTTAAGAAGCTGAATGAAGGTGATTACTCTGGTGCAGCGGCAGAGTTTCCCAAATGGTGCCATGTCACCGTCAAGGGTAAAAAATTACCGCTGCCCGGCTTGATTAAGCGCCGCCAGGAAGAGAAAGCTCTGTTTGAATCAGTGATTAATAACTGAATTAAAGTGTATTAGTCGCGACTTGATCTGACACTGGACCTTGAAAGGTTGAGAGTTACCGGTTTTGATATGGGTGTCGAATCCTTATACAAAACACGAGGTAACTCTCATGCTTCATACTAACAATCCCATCATCAAACACAAAGCCGGCCTGCTCAATCTCGCCGAAGAACTCGGTAACGTATCAAAAGCCTGTAAAATCATGGGGGTGTCACGCGACACGTTTTATCGCTATCAGGAACTGGCGGCAGAAGGCGGCATTGACGCTCTGGTTAACCAAAACCGCCGGGTTCCCAACCTGAAAAACCGTGCTGATGAAGCCACTGAACGTGCGGTTGTTGATTACGCCATTGAGTTCCCGGCTCATGGCCAGCACCGGACCAGTAATGAGCTGCGTAAAAAAGGCGTCTTCATTTCTGGCAGCGGTGTGCGCTCCATCTGGCAACGACACGATCTGGAAAACTTTCGTAAGCGCCTGAAGGCACTTGAGGAAAAAGTTGCCAGAGAAGGCATTGTACTTACTGATGCTCAAATCGCTGCACTGGAGAAGAAGGTGCACGACGACGAAGCCTGTGGTGAAATAGAGACTGCTCACCCGGGTTATCTGGGGTCGCAGGACACCTTCTACGTGGGTAATCTGAAAGGTGTTGGCCGTATCTACCAGCAGACGTTCGTGGATACGTACTCGAAAGTGGCGCACTGCAAGCTTTACACGAGTAAAGCACCGATCTCTGCCGCCGACCTGCTCAATGATCGCGTGCTGCCGTTCTACGAAGCTCAGGGGCTGCCAATGCTAAGAATACTGACGGACAGGGGGACGGAGTACTGCGGTAAAGTGGAACAACATGACTATCAGCTGTACTTGGCTATCAACGATATAGACCATACGAAAACGAAAGCGATGTCTCCGCAGACAAACGGTATCTGCGAGCGCTTCCATAAAACTATTTTGCAGGATTTTTATCAGGTTGCGTTCCGTAAGAAGTTATACGAGGACCTAGAAAGTCTACAAAAGGATCTGGACAACTGGTTGTGGCATTACAATAATGAGCGAACTCATCAGGGTAAAATGTGCTGCGGGCGTACGCCAATGGCCGCGTTACTTGATGGTAAACGAGTCTGGGCAGAAAAAAATCTGAACCAGATTTAATCTGACAGACACCTGTATAAATAACCGGTAACTGTTAGATCAGGTCTGAGCTAATACAGAAGCTCGCGCATCTGTTCGGCCTTTAACCCTCGGGAGACCGGATAGTACATACCCTCAGGGGTTGCACCGTGGCGCAACCGTGCCTGCTTTCTCAACCGCCCAACACGGCTGTTTTCACGATTCAGTAGCTCTTCTTCGACAAGTAACCCCAGGCGTTCTGCGAACCCCAGCTCATTGTATGTACCAGGTGCCTCACGCTGGCGTATCATGCCATCGGCCATTGCCGACAGCTTCAGCGTTCTAAGTTTGGTTAGCAGGTCATCAGTCATAACGACTCCCTTTTTCAGTGGTAATATTTTGGACCACGCAGATTCTCGTGCTCCAGTGGAAGCTGTAACTCTCTATTTCCTTTAACTGTTTCTCCGATGCCCTCCCTGTTGTGACGCAGCAGATTCTCGATAAAACGCCTTTCCGGATGGTTCAGCCCGCAGGCCTTGTCACAGGCTTTTTCCAGCCGTTCGGCACCGTATTTTTTCTGGAGCGACAGTAGGCCGAGAACAGCCCGATAAGCCTGCTCAGGATGATTCTTCGCGTTTAGCATCGCTTCCACCACCTGCCAGGTCGCCTTGCCGGTTCTCGCGGCATTATCCAGCAGCTTTTCAGGTGTCCAGCTGCTGTGCCCGCGGTGATTGACCGGCATGTGTGCCGGATTCGTGCTGTGGCTGTACTGCCGATCGCTGCGAGGGTGCTGAGCCACGCAGCGGCCCTTATGCCAGACCTGGACCAACGTCTGACCCGCTTTTACCGACAGCCTTTCACCAACCAGCTCATGGGGAACGGAGTACCAGTGGCGGTCGTATTCGACGTGATAGTCAGGAGCGACCTTCACCGCACGGTATTCGGTGTATTCATAGGGCATGGCTGGCAACGGCTGCAGGCACGGCGCATCGAGCAGCGCAAAGCGCTGCGCTCGGCTCTGGCCCCCATAACCTTTCATTGGCCGGTTATTCAGCTCGGTCATCAGCTCACTGAGCCTGACGTTGAGCGCATGCATCGTATGGAAGGTTTCATTGCGTATTCGCGCCAGGAGCCACCTTTCGACCAGCAGGACGCCGTTTTCCACTTTGGCCTTGTCTTTCGGTTTGTAGGGTCTGGCTGGCATCACTACCGTGCTGTAATGCGAGGCCAAAGACTGATAGCTGTCGTTGATGACCGGCTCGTAGCGATCTGCTTTGCTCACCGCGCTACGCAGATTATCGGGTACCAGCAGGGCTGGAACGCCGCCGAGGAAGGTCAGGCAGTGGCTGTTAGCATTCAGCCAGCTCATCATGTCCTGACCGGGGCAGGCTTCTGCATAGGTATAATTTGACGCTCCCATGACAGCGACGAAGATGGCGACCCGGCGCACATTTCCCGTATCGGGGTCGGATACCGGCACCGTGGGCCCGCAGAAGTCGATGAACAGCTTCTCACCGGCACGGTGGGTCTGGCGCATCGAGCGTTTCTGGCATTTCTTCCATTGGCGATAACAACGGCAGAACTGAGAGTAGCCCAGCGCCATTTCTCCGGTTTCGGTGCTGTATTCTATCCACAACAGCTGCCTGGTAACCCCTGGCCGTCTTAGCTCGGTATCGATATACAGCCAGTCTGGCGCGATAAGCTCCGAGGTGCGCATTCTGCGGGTGGGGAACAGCATCTTTTCCAGTTTTTCTGGCAAGAGCGCATCAGGCAATGGCCACGACAGCGATGCGGCGGTAAAACGGGAGAGCACCTCATAAACTGTGGAAGGGCTGACCCTAAGAGCAGCGGCGATGGTGCGATTAGACTGGTTGCACTCAAATTTGAGTTTGAAGATCTGAAGACAAGTCTCCATGGGACTCCTGCTTTTTCTCTTTCTGGCCATCGTTATCTCCATTTCAGTAGAAACTGCGAACGGAGAGGAGGTTAGAAGAGTTAAGTCCCGGAGTGATCGATACGACGCGAATCAGTGATCGACCTTAGATGCGAAATCGTGATCGATTGTCATGCGAATCACTGATCGATCACGATGCGAATATGCAATATGAGCCTGAGACAGAGTGGCGGTTTCATCGCTAACCACTCTTGGGCCACTCATGTCTACGAGGCAGGCTCTATCATCAAAAGGAAATAAGCGATGCAATTAGTGGAAATAAAGAAATTTGATCTTGTAGCGAATACTATGGCGATTGCTGAGGGTGTTGAGAAAGATCATGACACCATTATCAAGCTTGTTGACCGTAACAAAGCCGATCTGGAAGAGTTCGGGCCACTCGGATTTGAAATCCGTATGGTTGAAAGAAGTCAAGGTGGTGGCAAGCCTCTTCGTATTGCATTTCTCTACGAGCAGCAAACTACACTCTTAATTACCTACATGCGCAATAATGATGCCGTTCGTGTATTCAAGAAGAAGCTGGTTTCCGAGTTCTTCCGTATGCGCAAGGCATTAGCGGGCAAGAAGATGGATCGCAATATTGCCAGGCTTGAGTACAAGCCAATGACTGATGCTATCAAGCATGAGCGCGAGGCACATGGCAAGACGATTGCCCCACACCATTTCAGCAACGAGGCCGACCTGATTAACCGGATAGCACTTGATATGACGGCGGTTAAATTCCGTGTTCATCACGAAATAGGTAAGCAGGAGAGTATCCGCGACTACCTGCCCCCTGAGCAGATTCACTGCATTACCGAACTGCAACGCGCCAACACGGTATTCATTGGTATGGGATGGGACTTTGAGCAACGCAAGGCCACGCTGATGGGAATATTTAACAAAAACCATCGCCAACCGCTGATTGAAGAGCAGTACAGACTGGCAGCATGATGCGCTGGAAACTTATTTGGGTGATTGCTGCCTTGCTGGCATTGATGACCGGCGCGGCGAAGGAAGAGTCACTATGTCTATCAGGGATACCGTAATCGCTATTTTGCTTGCTCTCATTGCTATGCTGTCATTCGGCGTCTACTACTACCACGACGCGTACAGTGATAAAACGGAAGACCTCGAAGCAGCAGCGCGGAAACAACAGCAGGCCGAAACTATCGCTGGAAATGTGATCCAGTCAATGCGTATCTTCAACGCCATCACGCGGGCCAATCACGATGAAAAACAGCAGATACAGCGGCGGTCTGAAACTACCGTGGTTTACATTCGTGAAAAGTTATCGACTGATGAGTGTGCTAGTCGGCCTGTTCCTGATGATGTCGTTAGCAAGCTGCGAGAGCACGCGGACAGAATTCGTAATGGCTCCAGTAGTCCCCATCCCCGCTGAACTTTTACAGGACTGTCCAGCACCAAAAATTCCGTATCAAATGAACTACGGCAAGAGTGTAGCGCTGAATGAAGAACTGCTGACCGTTATTGAGAAGTGTAACGCCGACAAGCGAAGCATTCGTGAAATCGAAGGATCCGGGAAGAATTTACCTGCCAAGTAGCTGTGCAACTCTGTGAAGAAGTGGCAAGGCTGCGAAACCAAACAATGATCCTCGGCACCGTCCGGGGTTTTTTTTCGCCTGCGCTTCATACGCGCATATCAACAAACCCTGAGGCTATTCACAAAAGCGACCTTGGAGAACGCCAGTAATTGGTGTGCTCAGGGGCTGGCTGTTCGTGTGATCTAAGGTCTCTTTTTTGAAGGTAAACACCAATGAACAAGATGATCGTTACTGCAACATTTTACGGCACGGAACTTTACGTTATTGAGCACAATGGCGAGCCTCATGTGCCAATGAAACCCATTGTTGAAGGCATGGGGATGACTTGGCAGTCTCAATTAGAGAAGTTAAAACAACGCTTTAAATCAACTGTAACGGAAATCGTTATAGTTGCTTCTGATGGCAAGGAGAGAAAAATGGCTTGCCTTCCTTTGCGCAAACTTGCTGGATGGCTCCGTACCATCTATCCCAATAAGGTCAAGCCCGAAATCCGTGACAAAGTGGTTCAGTATCAAGAGGAGTGTGATGACGTGCTCTATGAATACTGGACAAAAGGACAAGTCATTAATCCCCGTAAGCGTAGCGTTATGCAAGAACTCAATGCAGCTTGCGCTGAATTAAAAAGTGACAAAGCCGTTGCTAGCGTGTTTGGCACGGGATTGAACGAGTGGAAAGGCATCAAGGCAGCACATGCGAAGAAAATTAAAGTGCTGATTGAAGAAGCTCAATTGTTGCTGACATTTTAAGGGGGAGACCATGAGCAATATTCCTGCTCCCGAATGCTTTTGCTGGCGCGTCGCGGATGCCTACATGTACCACCTGATGGCAACTAACCGTCGCCCGGTATACCGCTATCAGGCTGGTGATATCGAAGTCTGCCGCTATTTTCTTTGTGGTTTCCTTGATGACCACTTATCGAAAATATCGCCGCCGAAAAGGGCTGCATTTTGTCTTCGTTTGCTTGAGCCGTTTACTTTGACACCTGATCCTCGCGCCATCATCTGTGGGGGTAAAGCCATATCGTTATACACATCTTTTGGCCATTTTTTGAACAGGATGCTCAGAACCCCGTGAATTAAGGCATTCAAGCCATCCCATTGGCTTTTTGAGGTTCAAAATGCCACTCTGAGATAAACCCGTAACTCATTGATTAAACAGTGCGTTAGAAAGATGTGTATAACGATATGGGGTAAAGCCCCTATGTTGAATCGTCGAGGTGTCCGGTACATGAATGCATTAATGCACCAATACGGGGATACCCTAATGGATGTCGGCGTTAAAGATGAGCGAGGAGTGCTTGTTTTACCACCAGAAAGCGACTGGGCAAACCTGAAATTCAGCGATGTCTTGTTTGAATAAGGGAAGCCGAATGAAAGACTACACGCCATTCATTGAAAAGCATGTGGTCGCTGAACTGGTGAAACAGGGCTATGAGCCATCGGTTGCCCTGAAGGGGGCAGACAGGGCGATAGACCACTACCGCTGTTCAAGCTCAGCATCAGGGAAGGGGAAGATGTTTGACGATTGCTTTCGCATAGCAAAGGCATGGGCGATGAAGTACCAGCCGAAAACCAAAAATCGATAAGCCTCGTATCTCGCGGGACTTTTTTTCGCCTGTAGTCAATCAAACCGTGCATTCGCGTGCACTTCACTAGAGAGCTTTCCGTCGTGTGAGTCTGAGATAGGGCGGTGGATCACATCGTTCCGCTCTCGGCTGCCCATGTCTACGCGAACAGGCTCGCACCACAGAAGGGAAATACGCTGCAATATCCCGTTAATGATCAATCAATGTCCATGACCAGCCTTGAAATAGCTGATCTGGTAGAAAAGCGGCACGACAACGTTAAGCGCACCATCGAAACGCTGATAGAAAAAAGCGTAATAGCGTCTCCTCAAGTTGAGGAAAAGCCAACTGCCGGGCGTCCGATGTTGATTTACGTTTTTGAAGGGGAGCAGGGTAAGCGCGATAGCATTGTTGTAGTCGCTCAACTGTCCCCGGAGTTCACTGCTAAACAAATCCACACGGTAGCCAACTGTCCTAACCCGAAAAATCAGCATTCAACCTGGTTGATTACTTATCGGAGAAAATATGCAGGTCATTATTGATAATGTTCCGTATGCGCCTGTCTGTCATCCTTCTGCCCGGATCGGAATTGCTATCTCTACGCACAATCGCGCTGACGTTCTACGTCGCGCCCTGACGCAACATCTGCAGTTTTTACCCGCTGGCGCGCGAGTGGTTGTTGTAGACGACGGGTCAAATCCTGCCGCTTCAGTACCCGCGGGTGTGCAACGGGTTCGCCATGAAACATCATTCGGCATTGTCGCATCGAAGAACGCCAGCCTGGCCGCGCTGATGGATGCCGGATGCGAACATTTGTTTCTGTGGGATGACGATGCGTGGCCGATCACCGATAACTGGCATGTGCCCTATATCGCGTCGCCAGAACCACATCTGGCTTATCAGTTTCTTGACCTGGCTGGACCAAGAAAGCTGAAAGATATAGCAGTGCTTTATCGCGATGATAAACACGTTGCTTATACCGGACAACGTGGCGTGATGCTCTACTACCACCGCAGCGCCATTGAAAAAGTCGGCGGATTCGACTGGATTTACGGGCGCGGCATGTACGAACACAGCGACCTCGCCATGCGCATACATAATGCCGGGCTGACTACCTGGGCTTTTGCTGATGTCGTGGGTTCAGAAAAGCTCATTCATTCTCTTGATGAATATGAACACGTTACTCGGTCAGTTCCTCGACCTGATCGCGAAGCGCTAGTTAAACGAAATGTAAAAATTCACAACGGGCGGCGCGATACGGGGTATGTCGGTTATGTCGAATACCGACGCCAGCACGACGTTGTGATCACAACATTACTGACGAGCCAACCTGACCCGCAGCGCGGTAGCAGAATGCAGCCTGACCCGGCGGCGCTTGAGGTATGGGCTAAATCAATTCAGGATGCTGACGCCGTAGTGCTGGCTGACCAACTAACCTCCACACCTGATGGCGCTCAACGGGTGACAGTTCCTGATGTTGCAATGAACGTCTATTTCCGCCGCTGGCTGCACGTCTGGCAGTACCTGCGTGATCACCCTGAATACCGGTTCGTCTGGTGTACCGATGGAACCGATGTCGAAATGCTGAGCGCGCCGTGGGATGACATGGAGGCCGGGAAGACTTACGTCGGCTCCGAACCGAAGACTTATGCCGATGTATGGGCGAAGCAGAGCCATCCCGAACGCATCTATCAGGCGTTCCTCGAAGGCCATCGCAACGACGTGATGCTTAACGCCGGGCTGCTGGGCGGAACGCGTGATGATGTTATGGCATTCGCTCACGGCATCATTCGCCTGTATTACCGAATCGAAAGCTATCGGTTCTGGAAGATGGAACAACCGGCGGCCGCAGTAGGCGACATGATCGCCTTTGGCATCGTTGCACAGTCATTTGCTGACCGGCTTATCACCGGCCCGCAGGTTCACACCGTGTTCAAGACGGATGGACTCGGTAAGGAGAATGCCTGGTGGAAACACAAATAAAGTTTGTTGTTGTTGGGCATCACTCAAGAGAGCCACAGGCGAGGGCACTGGCTTATCAAATCGGCCCAACTTCCCACGTCATGATTGACCCTGAGGATCATGGCGCAGCCTGGGGCCATCGTCGGGCGCTTGAGTGGGCCGCTGGGCTGGATTTTCGGGTGGTGATCATTGAAGACGATGCACTACCGGTTGCTGGGTTTGTCAATAAGGCTGCTGAATGGCTGAGCCGCTTCCCTGATTCTTTGTGCTCCTTCTATCTTGGCACCGGACGTCCGCCGCAATATCAAATGCAAATCGCCGAGAGGTTGATAGTGGCTGACAAGATGCGGGCAGACCACATCACGCTAACGCGCCTCATACATGGTGTTTGCTATAGCGTGCCGCCGCAGCATGTCGATCGCGTGCTGTCCCGCTGGGACAACAGCAAACCCGCTGATTACGCCGTGGGTGATGCATACGGTGGCAGCGTCATCTATCCCTGTTACTCATTGGTGGACCATGCCGATGGTGAACCGGTAGAGCGTCACCCTGATGCCACTGCACGCACAGAGCGCCGCAGGGCCTGGAGGCTACATGTCTAAATTGAAAACGTTGCAGCCGAGACTGAAAGCCATCGACACCCGCAGGATAAAGCCGGTCTTTGGCGAGCATAGGCGCGTGAGTGGCAGCGCTAGGGTAAGCCTGAAGCGGCGTATTTATGCGCGTGACGGTGGTCACTGCTGCATGTGTGATCGTGTTGTTGACCTGCACGATAGCGAACTGGATCACCGGGTGGCGCTGCAGTTTGGTGGCAACAATGGAGAAGCTAACCTTTGGACGCTCTGCATTGAATGTCACTCAGGCAAGTCAGCGCGTGAAGCCTCGACGGGTCAGCCTGATGAGGAGGCGCTGAAGCATTACATTCCCGACGATGGCCTGGGGCCGAACATCGTGGTGATCTGACCATCGTGACAAGGGTTCTCAATATCACTTCGCCATTGGCTGAGTTTGAAATCATTAAAAATAAAATGATATTTATTCTCAT
Source organism: Symbiopectobacterium sp. Eva_TO (assembly GCF_053848865.1). Lineage (NCBI taxonomy): Bacteria > Pseudomonadati > Pseudomonadota > Gammaproteobacteria > Enterobacterales > Enterobacteriaceae > Symbiopectobacterium > Symbiopectobacterium sp. Eva_TO. Next base: position 90,102 of record NZ_JBSPEY010000002.1, read on the forward strand.
TTAACAATGAGGGGGGGGGGTTGGGTGTTAACCTCGATCGCCTTGGGCACCGACACTCCCTCTCAGCACAGAAAAAATCCCCTCTGGAGGGGGTAAACAATGTTAACAGCACAAAAGCGTAAATTCGCTCTCGCGCTGATGTCGGGATGTCCCAGAAAAGCGGCGGCAATAAAGGCGGGATACTCAAGAAATCCGCGCGGTCAAAGGGTCGCAGCTTGCTAAGACCCGGAGGTCATCGCGTTTATAAAGCGAAAAAAGAATGAAAAAGTCGACGTTGATGATGAACCCGCGTACCGCCGAATGTTCTATACCCAGCAGTAAACGCGCCCGGAGAAAAAACCGCCTCGCACGACATTGACGCCCAGTCAATTTGAAGACCCTCTGGCGTTTCTTAAGTGGGTGATGAATGACACGGGAAATGAAATTGAAACCCGGAAAGATGCAGCAAAAGCGATGCTGCCTTATAAGCATCCCAAGATGGGGGATACCGTAAAAAGGACGCAAAAGCGACGCGGCCAGAAAAGCAGCCAATAAATTTGCCGTCCCACAACCGCCTAAAACTTTGTGGTTAAATAACCGCGAGACATAGCTATGCCTGAATGGACAACCGCCTGCCCTGACTGGGCCGAGCGCCTGAAAAAAGGTCAGTCGATTATTCTGCGCCGATTTACCGCAGCAGGCTGAAATAGCCCTCAACGTTTTCAGACAACTGAAGATTGTGGATGCACCAGGATCGCCTACTTTCGGTGAAGCCTTTGCGCAGTGGGTGTTCGATTCTGGTGGCCGCATTGTTTGGTTCTTACGATGCTGAAACCGGACGTCGGCACATCACGGAAGTGTTTGTTTTGATACCGAAGAAGAACTCAAGTCTACGCTTGCCGCCGGATCATGATGACGGCGTTGCTGCTCAACTGGCGACAGGCTTGCCGGATACACCATTATTGCCACCGACGGTTGAGGTTGCCACTAACGCGTTCAATCCCGCCCGGATATGGTGAAGCGTGACGATGACCTTGATGACCTGTGTCAGGTTCGACCCACATCCGGACTATCACCCACCGCGGCACAGATACCACCTTGAAAGTGGTGGCGGCTGATCCCAATACGGTTTCGGGCATCAAGTCGGTTGGCACGCTGATAGATGAATTATGGCTTTCGGGAAGCAGCACAACGCTGACGATATGCTGCGCGAGGCGATAGGTGGCTTAGCATCGCGGCCTGAAGGTTTTGTGATGTACACCACCACGCAGTCGAACGATCCGCCGGCCGGCGTGTTCAGACAAAAACTTCAGTATGCCCGCGATGTGCGCGACGGAAAATAGTCGATCCACATTTCCTGCCCGTTATTTTTGAACATCCTCCTGAAATGGTGGCCAGCGGCGAACATCTGCTGGTGGAAAACCTTGCAATGGTTAACCCAACCTGGGCTTTTCGGTGGATGAGAAATTTCTTTATCGGGAGTTCAGGAAAGCCAAAGACGCCGGGGAAGAGGAATTCCGCGGCTTTATGTCAAAACATGCAATGTTGAAATCGCCTGCCCTACGCGCTGACCGCTGGGTCGGCGCTGATTTCTGGGCGCAGCAGGCGCATAAAGTCAGCTTTGAGGAAATACTCCAGCGCGCTGAGGTGATCAACGTTGG
>NZ_JBSPEY010000004.1:0-4353119 GCF_053848865.1 Symbiopectobacterium sp. Eva_TO
ATACGGCTCTCCCTCTACTGGCGCATGTTATCCAAAGATAATGGCCAGAGCTGGAAGACCATGAGCCACGCCAAATACGACACCCAAATAGCAATATAAAAACAGGAGCACCCATGAATTATGCATTCGCGGGTCATGCTGCCCTCATGGGGAGCTATCACCCGGAAGAAACCCAACTGGATAAATGGGTTCAATGGCTGAGAAACGGATACAGAAGGCTTATCGATATCCTCGGGCAGCAAGGCAAACCTCTACGACCTGCATCAGTACTCTAACCAAGGCTGTTACAGCCTGAAATCACCTGCATCACCGCACACCCTGTCGGCAACCTTCACTGTACCGTTTCCGAGATTCACAAATTCCCCGCCTGCCACCATGACAAATGGCGCAACGGCTTAATTTTAGCAGAGGTAAATAATGGCATACATCACCTTATCCGAGTGGAATCGGCGGCAACCCCGTCCGCGCTGTATGGAAACGCTAAGACGAGCAGCTAGAAATGTACGTTTTGACCCGCCAGCAATACGTGATGGTCGCGAATATCTGGTTGACGAAACCGCCACGAGGCTAAGTCAAAACGACACACTTCATTCATACAGACCTGTTAACTCATCATTAGTATCGAGGATAAAACATGGCACGCCGGAGAAGTCATAAGAACCGCGACTTGCCGCCAAACCTGCAACCGCGCAATGGCGGCTATTTTTGCTACCGTGACCCGCGCACCGGAAAAGAATACGGCCTGGGTCGCCATCGACAGGAGGCCATTACGCAAGCCATCGCCGCCAATATGGCAATTTATGGCTCATCAAAACAATCACCGCTCGTTGACCGCATCAACGGCACACAGGTGACCACAGTTAGTCAATGGACTGAACGCTATCTGACGATACTCGACGGCAGAAAACTCAAGCCGAAAACGATGAGCGAGTACAATAAATACCTGAAAACCGTTAACACCCATTTAGGCGAATTTGTTCTTCAGAAAGTAGAAACCAAAGACATTGCCTCGTTCCTTAATCAGTGGGTAAAGGCAGGAAAACCGACAATGGCGAACCGCATCAGAGCATTGCTGCTTGACTTGTTTCGTGAAGCCATTGCCGATGGGCTGCTCAAAAGCAATCCAGCCGAGGTTACGCGTAATCAGCGGGTGGACATTCAGAGGGAGCGTATAACGCTGGATGAGTGGAGGCTTATACGCAAGGCAGCGGATACATTACCCGCATGGGTTGGGCCCTGCCTTGACCTTGCTTTAGTCACCGGTCAACGTTTAGGGGATATACAGGCGCTACGCTGGGAGGATTTCAAAGACGGACGCCTTTACATCAAGCAAGCGAAAACAGGCATGATGCTTGCGTTCTCCAAGGCAACCCGCATCGACTGCCTCAATTTATGCCTTTCCGATGTACTGAACCAGTTTAGAGAATTAAACAACGGGAGGGCACATATCGTCGCAGACGCCAAATACAAGCAATTTGCCGCAAAAACGATATCTTCTGCATTTCGTGAGGCACGCAAGGCATCAGGGTTAATATGGGAACGTAACCCTCCCTCATTTCATGAAATCAGAAGTTTGTCAGCGCGTCTCTACACCGATGAGAAAGGTAGGGATTACGCGCAAAAACTCCTGGGTCATAAATCAGCAACCATGACCGATAAGTATCGGGATGTAAGAGGGGCAGAATGGATGGAGGTGTAATTATTTCGATCGAATTTCGAGTAATTTCGATCGATTGTTTGTAACCCATTGAATAAAAATGCTGATATTTCTCTGCCGCTGTAAGCCACACAGCGAAGTTATAAAGTACTAATCTAATAATTATCAAATAGTTAGGGTTAATTGGTACTCAAAAGATAGGCGACAAAACACAACAAAGCACAACAATACACGACATTTTTATCAATAACTTACCGTCCATTTCGACTTGCCGACTACGCCAGAATCCCCACATTTGACGAAGGAAATCCCATGCGCTATAGTCGCTTTCAGGTGCTGAACACACCCTAGAAGCGGATACCGCGCCCGAAAGTAATGCGGTTTTTTTACGTCCATAGATTATTATGGTCGGGTAGCGAGTAGCGATACAACACCCGTATGGGAAAAGCTGCTGGCCGTCTTCTAGCGGTGTTCAAGTACCCGACCGCCCATCTGAACAATGGGTAAATTGAACAATCTAGAAGGATGTATATTATGACCAACCCAATCAATACAAACATTCTGTCCGTCATTACCCACAATAACATCGCCGTTATCACTACTGAACTTCTGGCGCAGCTTTACGGAACTGACGTCAAACATATTCAAAATAACTATCTCCGAAATGCGGACAGATTTATAGCAGGTAAACATTTCTTCAAACTTGAAAACGATGAATTACGAGAAGCCAAGAACAGACCATCTTTAAGAGGGTTAGTTGGCAAAAATGCTCGTAGCCTCATCCTTTGGACAGAACGCGGAGCCGCCCGCCACGCTAAGATGCTTGAGACCGATAAAGCATGGGAAGTGTTCGAGCAACTGGAAGATTGCTACTTCAATACTGAACGTGCTAACAATCCGCCACAGTATCAACCCGAGTCCCACGAACTCTTCACTGCTAACGATACCGCTAACCTCGCCCGCCTGATTTGGCACATGAGCCATAACTTCCGCTTCAAACAGGCGTGGAGCAATGGCATCTGGTACGCTTTACGCGAAGCCACCGGCATTCCCTCACCTCAGCCGATGGAAGTCCGCCACATCCCGAATATCGCCCGAGAATGCGAACGCATATGGGCTGTTATCGAACGTCTGCAATCGGCTATGGTTGACGCAGAGAGACGAACCATTAGGCAGCTTGTGCGCAAGCGTGAGAATCTGGATAGCGTGATGGCTGAAATCGATAGCTTGCTTAATGACGCCAGCCAGAGCAACGCTTTCATGCTCACCGATACGCTGACCCGCTGGCACAAGTCCGAACTCAAGCAGTTCGCGCAGAGGCACTGACAGCCGCCCCGGCTCGTTGAAGGGCCGGGGATTTCGATGGCATACCGTAACCTGAGCAAGGTATACTGCGCCGATGACAACATCCTCACTCTCCCAACATGACTCCCTGTTCAAAAACCTCGGCGATATCGCTGTGGCCCGAGACTTTTTGGAAATCCATCTACCGCCGCATCTGCACATCCTGAGTATGGTAGTCGCTCCAGCTTCCTGTCCCGCGTGGGGGATGATAAGGTTATTGGCCGAGAAAAACGGTGAACCTTGAGAGGGGAAAGGGTTTTGCGTTGAGAGGATCTGTCGTTTCACCGGGTGCAGCATAAAATCTGTTTATTCAACAAAGCCAATTTTTTATTCACTTCTTTCTTGCCGTCCTGCAAAATCCACATCCACGAATTTCGAGACCGTTAATCCGTTCAGCGAATCTTTCAGTATCACCTCAAGACTTCCTTTATACGGCGCCTCCAGGGTTATCTCTGTCACAAACGGGGTAAATACCGCGTTCTTTCTTACCACAACGGCTTCATTAAAATAATTTAGCATGTGGGCAACCCGGTGGCTGATGTCGGGACTGATAGTCACCTCTGGCTTAATGACCGCGGCGTACTTGTGGGTGTTTTGTGGCAAATTTTGTGGCTCATATTCCATATGGATTGTACCATCACTGATCGTAGAGGCCGAGACGGTCAGTGAGTCCAGCGGCGTATGGCTGTGTAACACGGTAAAACTTTGCATCGTTCCGCTTAACGTATCAGTCAGCGTGATCACCGACCTCTCATCATCTCGCCCCGAATAATTCGTGGTCATGTCAATCACACCGCTGCTTTGTGTCAGACGTGAGGCTTTTAAGGGGGTAAATCTCTCCGGCTTGTCTGCCGTGACCTGTAATGCCGCTGGCAGCTCCGCATTCAGTATTGCAAACGGGATGCGGTAATTGTGATTCACCGCCGCCCGGAAGCTGAAAACCGGCGACACAATGCGCGGGGCTGTCGGGTAACCAACCATGTGTGTGTTCTCGCGCGTCGGCCATGCCGGAACCTTATAGCCCCCTATCAACAGGTATACTTGCTTATCTTCAGGGGCGGGGGGTGTGGTCAGTGCAATTTCCACCGGATTGTACTGTCCCGTCTGGTTGGCTATTGCTATCGGATCGCCATAAGCATCAAAGCCCAGCAGTTTATTCTTGCGCATATTCACATCCGGCAGCGCCTCAACGCTGGTTTCCGGCACGGTCAGGAATTTCTTCAGGTTAATGGCCTGCCCGCCGGCGATCGACGGCATGATGTTGCTGAAATAAAATTCCTGCACACCACTCGTGTTATAAACTGCCATCGCATAGGGACCTTCTGTGAGAAAGTCGGTCACCACGCCGTTGTACACCGGATAACCGGCGTTGTTTATCACCAGAGGCTGCGCCACCTGCACCATCACGCCGGATTCGTTCGCATAATAAACCGGGATCTGATTGAGGGGCTGGGTCGGGTCGGTATCAGGACGACCGATGTAAATATTCCCGTTCGGGATGGGTTTAAAACTGCGCGGCATAACGAACAGCGAAGACGGTATGCGGACCGCGACGTTAGCATTAATATCGGCCATAAATATTTCTCCGGGCGTGAGTCGTCCCCACAGAGCGAATCTGCGGTAATAAAAAACCCGCCGAAGCGGGTTAGGTTGGGTTATCTCATTTGCCGCGCTTTACTCTTGCTGGGTAGCTTGGTTTGCCAAAATTGGCTTAACTATATTTGCAGCTTGATTTAATGCTCGTTCGTATGCTGCCGTTCCTGCTTTTGTGCCAGCCAATCGCAGCAAGGCATTTCGCATTGGCTTTGACTCGTATAGGCGCATCAATGTACCAAAACCTCCTTCAATCCCAAGCGTCGCTCCGAGAGACAGCACACTACCCATCATTCTCAGCCTGTTTGCCTGAGACTGACCAGTCTGAGTAACAACGTTTGCGGCATCGGATCTTGATGTGGTACGCAAAACGTCATCCAGCGCATCAAGCTCTCTCATGTGCCTCCCGCTAAATACGCTATTGTAGATTTCACCACCGGCTTGTTTTTTCAGTTTATTCACTTGGGTCATGAATTTTGCCGGTGAGTCACCCGCCGCATCTGCCATTTTTGTGATATATGCCGCACGCATTGCATCCTTACCTTTAGGGTCAAGGGCTGACCAAATTCTCTTGATGTCAGAGGCATTACGACTATATACAATGCTATTTATCAGTTCTGGCGTGGCTTCGTTACTCGCTTTATTCAATATCGTGGATATGCGCTTATTCAAAACCTTGTTGTAAATATTTGCGTAGTCTGAGTTGGCCTTGATGTATTTTGCCGCGTCAGATGGCCCGAGCGTTTTACCTACCGATGAGCGTAAATCACGACTCATGGCATTCTCTACCATGTGGGTGATCGCCTTTGCCTGATTAGGGAAAACCATGGCATCACCCTGAACATTTGACCGGAAAGCTGTGCGATGCTGGCGAAGCAGGTCGAAATCCACTCCTTGGCTTGAAAGTTCGTCTTTCAGGTTTTTTAACGTGCCTAATAACCCCTGATCGGCAGAAGTCCCGAGGCGCTCCAGTCTTGCAATGCTGGTGTCTATTGCGCTGATAGAGTTGGTTGTTTCAACTGGTGACGCACCCATTTTCGTGGTTACGTCATCAATAACTGCCCCGGCTGCGTCCTTTCTACCTTTCAATGTTGATGTCAGTGACTTAACGATATCATCAGGATTGTACTCGCCTACTTGATCTAGGTAATTACTGACAAGTTTGCTTCTACCCGCATACTGCTCCGCTCTTTTTTCGCCTGTTCCTAAAATGGCACCTTCCGCATCTTGTTGGAGCCCTCTCGTGAATGCATTTCTCGGCTTGACCATATCTGACGTCATTGGGGTAATACCCATGCGTTCAGCATTCGCAATGGTTTGCTGTGCCTCTGGTGCAATACTCCCCTTGAGAGCCGTAACACCTCTACCTATTGCAGTGGCAGCACCAGAAAGCAGACCTTGAGCGCCTAGATTAATTGCGGCGTTTTGAGCAGCATTAGCGGCAAAATCTCCCTGCTGATTAGAAGCCTCAGCAAGTGAGCCTGTTATCATGTTACCGGCAGTGCTTATCCCGCTTGCCAGAGATGGCGATCTAGTCAACAACTCCGCTGGCAGAGCTACTTTTGCTGCCGCGCCAATCGGCATTAAATATCCGCCAATTGCCTCGCCAGCCTGAGCGAATTTGTCAGTGGGCCTGTCTACCGGGCGATAAATAGGATCGAGCACATCACCAAGACCAACCGCGCCAGTTCCGGCATTGATTAAATCAGCTCCACCCTGGAGAATATCAAACGGAATGTTTACCAGCCCCCTGGCAGCTTGCTCAACGTTATCAGCCATGGACGGTGATTGAGATTGAGTCTGTTGCTCTTGCGCTCGCTGCTGCTCAAGGGCAGAAGGGTATGCCGAATAAAACTGATCTCTCGCTTCAGCCCAATTCTCACCAGTGCGGGGGGCAACCACTTCGTCAAAGTATTGCGCCTGTGCTTCTGTTTGCTGCTGCGGAGATAGGGATTGATATTGAGGGGAAGCTATTACGTCCTTCCATGCCTTTGGCATTAATCACCCCATAGCGAAGAAAAGCCGCCCTGTTGATGCGGTTGTGTTGGTTGTTGAGCTGGCTGCGGTGCCTGCTGCTGAGACTTACTACCACCCACATTAACGTTGTACTGCTGGTTGTAGTTGTCAGTATACTCTCGAATCTCGCGTGCAGACCTTTTCGCCGCCTCTGGGCTTGAAGAATCAAACTGTGGCATACCTTGAAAATACATCTTGGCCTCTGCCACCGTGTTAATTCCGCTGGCCCCCATGTCGCGGGCAGCCGCAACACCTTGGTTTTGCATTCTTCCCTGAATCCTCTGTGCAGCATTGTATAGTTGGCGTTGCTCGCCACCACTTAACCGACTTCTTACATCTGCGCCTAAAGCTTGCTTACCCGTGCCACCAGTAATCCCTGTCATAACCCCAAGAGCCCCTGCGCTAGCACCCTCGATGGCGTCCAGATCCTTCTTCATGGCGGAATTCTGCGCCGTCGCTGCTGATGTTGGAGGCGCAGCGATAGCGCTAGCGGGGACGCGAACCATATTCCCGGCGTCATCAACCCCTTCATAGAAAGCACTGGCACCAGATCCATGCAGCTTGCCAGTGACACTTACAGTACGCCCGTCTGCCAGTTGAACCATGCTATCCCCCATCGCCTCTGGCCTACCGCGCACCCTGAGATATGTTTTTTGTTGATCTGGCCCGAGGCTCTGAAAATATTGGTATTCTCGGACAGATGCGGGGACAGACCCACCGCTGGTTCTCAGTGAGTTCTGAAAACTAATATCCTGCCCTCTAGCCTGCAAACCTTCGCTTGCCCTATTACTGCGCACCTGCTCTGTCAGTTTTGCCGCGTCATTCTGGCGTCCCTCGCGCTTATCCAACGCTTCCAGATAACCCTTTGGTCCCAGCGAGAACATAGCCAGATTGCCGAACAGGTCAGATGCACCTTTCGGGTCTTGCTGGTATGTCTGACCTACATCTGCCGGATTTACGCCAATACGGTTAAGCTCGTCAGCATTGGTTTTCAGGAAGTTGCCGAATGCTTCCGGCCCTTGCCCTGCTGCTACCTGTGCATTCATCGCTAGATCACCCATCGTTGTACGATGGTCATCGTCAATGAATCCCATGCCTTTCTGCACATTCTCGAACTGGTCAGGGTATTTCGCTGCCAAATCACGCATGGCGGTACGGTCGCCCGATTTAAAAGCGTTGCCGAACTCCTGCTGGAATACTTTCTGACGCTCTGCCTGCTGGTTTTGCTTGTAAGCATCAGACAACCCTTGCAGCCCCTGTAATGCCTGCAATCCAACGTTGTTACCACCTGCGCGGGCGAAGTCGTTGTTATCACGAATCATGCCGAGAGTGGCGTTAACATCGCGGGCGCGTGGGGCGTTTTCGTTCATTCCGCCGATACCAGCCAGAAAGCCGCCAGAGTTAATACCTTGGTTCCAGGTAGCCATCAGAACAACCCTCCAAGCAACCCAAGCCCACCACCGATGGCAGCACCCCACGGCCCACCAATCCCCATACCAATGGACGCGCCACTTAATGCGCCGCCGATGCCTTGCTGCAATGACGATGGCTTATTAGCATTAGCCGCTGCAAGTGACGCATTCTGCTGCAATAGTTGGCCGGTGTTGTTGGCGTAGGCCTGACCGGCGTTGGCCTGACCGGTCAACGCCCCAAGACCGATATTCGCCAGATTCTGGTAGTTGTTCATCTGGCCTGAAAGCCAGTTCTGACCAAGCGTAGGCGCGATGGCAGCAAGCTGGTTTCCGGTTGCGGTGGAGCCAAGACCCCCGTTTGCCTCAGCAGCTGCAAGACTCTGATAGCGGGCCTGATTCGCAAGGTCTTTATATTGCTGTGAGTTGTAATACTGATTTAGCGCACTACCCTGACCCTCAAGCGTGGACAGGTTCTGCAACTGAGATATGTTCTGCTGAGCAAGCGGCGTGAATGGCGAAAGGTTATTCATCACCGTCTGCCACTGCTCGCGCTGTAATGCAGTGGCGCGGTTCATGGCATCAGCTTGAGCCCCTGCCCCATTGTCACTACCACCGCCTTTACCCCCCTTTTCAGGGCACCAGGGTTCTTCGCCTAGCAGTTTCCTGCCCAGCGTAAATGCATATAACATGGTTATCTCCCGTGATTGAGGAAGTCGGTTAGTTCTTCGCGAGTGGCTGCGTAAAAGGTGACGTCATCAACGCCTTTGAAGTATTTCTTGATGGTTCCCACGCGATTTAATCCGATCATCGCGCAGTAGATTTGCCCGTGACGGAACTTGCAGGCAGCAAATGATGTGACGCATTGGACATTGGTTTCTGACAGGATGAATCGCCAGAACGCCAGACCGATATCTTTGCTAAATCCTCGAATCTCAGGCAGATACATTGCGTGGCAATCAAAAGTCAGCGGCTGAATCTCTTGGTAGTAGACAATCCCGCCAAACTGTCCGTGTGCATTAACCTCGAAATATCTGCATTCTGGTTTGTAGTCGTAACCGTCTCCGTTATTGCTTCCTGCGATAATGTCCGGGTGATTTCCTACCGCCTCAATCAAGTCGATATTGCGTGTTGGTTTGAAGCTAATCATATTCACGCCTCAGTCAATAAGACCATGTGTGCGAGCCATATCCTCCAGCGCTTTTATGCGTTGCTGAGCTTTAACAAGGCCAGCGGCCAGCGCCTGAATTTCTGCCTGCGAATAGGTTGCACCTGCTGCGTATGACTGGTCAGCGTTGAATGCGCCGATAAATGCTGTGCCAGTGGCCGCTGCCCATCCTGTTTCACGGGGACCCACCACCTGCTTGTTGTCAATCAGCAGTTTCGTGACGATACCCAGCGATGAGAGTAGAGCCTGCGGTGTGTCCCGCGCTGTCGAAAGATAATCGCGCTCTATCACTGCAACTCTCTGTTTTATGGATTTAATTTCTTCCTGACCGCTGAAGGCTGTCTGCCCGGCGCTGCTTGCCCGCTGAGCAATCATCCCGATATGGCTTATCAGCGTGATCAGCTGCAACTTGAATACGGGACCCAGCGCATCAGGAATGGAGAGTGGGTCAATTCCGGGTGAACCCTGGAGCGGCGTGTTCAGTTCATCGCTCATGACTCAACCCTCACGGTCAGGCCGGACAGCGTCACCGGGGCAGAACTCACGATGCGGAGTCTGAAACCGATGTTCCGGCGAACGCGCCCGACTTTGCGCACCAGGACACGCCTGTCATACACGGCAGGTTTATCAAGCACCACCAGACACTCACGGCCAAAATTAATCCCGTCCGGCGTGGCGGAAACAAACAGGGTCCCCGTCACTGAAGAAAGTCCGCAAGAGGATTCCAGACTCAAATCAAACAGCCGGGCATTGTCGGCCGATATCAACGGGGTGAACAGAATATGCTCGGTCATCTCGTCGTAAAGCGAGGACAGAGAAAAATCCACCACACCGACAAGCCCCCGCAGCTTGTCACCCGCCGTTATACGTTCACCATCAAACATAAAATCGCACCCGTAATAAATATCGTCAGCCACACCGGACTTCAGTACCGACCAGGCTGGACCACCTGCACTGACAGATGCATCGTAAACCAAGGTATGACGGGGAAGGTGGATGATTAAAAGCACATGCGACTTAAACGTCAGTGATTCCATGAACGCCGTTGCCAGTTCATCGGCGGTATAACCCAGCAATACAGCATCCACGCTGGCAGTGGACAGAGGCTGGGCTTTCCCGATATCCATAAGCCATACGGACGGAGGTCCGGATGAGGCCCCGCTGATAAACGCATAGCTGTTCATGAAACGCGTCTTGCAGTGAACACCCGCTATGCCAACAGGGATGGTCAGTGATGCATTGGGCGCATAGATAGGAGAGCTGGCGTCCACCGCGCCGGTAAGATAAAAAAATTCAATTGACGATGAACCAAAACAGACCACCGAGCCGCGCCATTCTGCTATCGCTTCAATCACATCCGACTGCGCGGTTGCACTGTAGAAGGCCCGGTACCGGTCCGGTTTTGATTCATCCTCCAGATCCGTAATGCCAAACGTGGCAGTGCCGTCTTTCACCCAGATATAACGCCCACCCACATGACATATATCCCTCACAGACCCGATATCATATTGCTCGAACCCGGTGGCCACATCCCAGTTTGCCAGCCATTTTACTTGTCCGTCATACCGGAAAAGCACCAACTCACCATCAATGGCAACGCCCTGGCTGCTCCCGCTCCCTGACATCGATACCCGCCCATGGCCCCGTGCGGTACCGACTATTGTATTTTCTTTATACACTTTTCCGCCCATTACCCGATAAACTACCCGGTTGTGCGGGTTGAACATCACCCCCCGGGAAGGGCCATCTGAATCACGAAGCCTGCGCAATCCCGGGAATGAACGCAGATATCCGTCGGCATTCAGAACGGGCTTCTGAACGGCCAGCATGTTTACCGGCAGGAGATCAACATAATCGGCATCGCGGAAGTTTTTACCCGTCCCCTTCATTAGAGGGAGTTGTTGAATCGACATCGCACGGTTCCTTTCTGTGGAAATAACGCCAGCCAACCTGTGTAGCAAGAATGTTGCCCGAACCGATTGGCATACGATTTGGGTATCCTGATCTGCACCTTGCTTTTCTGGCGCGAGACATTGCAGATAGCTTCACAAGAAGCTCTTTGCCGTTTCGGGCATTCAGGACTAATTTTGCTGTAGGTTCGATGGCATAATCAGGAGAAATCCGACACGCTAGGTTTGAAATAACAGCGCTGAGAGCGTTATTCTGCAATCCGTGATCATCACCGGGCAGTGGGTCAATCTCTGCATCTGCAAACTGATACCCAACATCAATACCCGGTGAATCCGATCCGCCAAGCCACTCGGACATCATCATTTCGAGGTCGTTTACCGTGTCCTCAGTTGACTGTGGCTCGACGTCCGTCAGCGTGGCATTAGATGCAATGCCGAGCTTGCGTAGCGCGGCATTAACAAGATCACCCTTCGTTTTCAGGTTCATCATTCACCGCCTTCGGTTTGCGGCCACGCTTCGGTTTTTCTGTCTCAGGCTCAGGAGCATCAAACAGCTTACTCGGATGGTCTAACCAGCCATCAGCCAGATATTCTTCCAAGTCAGCCTCATCAATGACGAGAACGTGAGCCGTAGTGTTCCAAACTTTCGTTTTTCCGCCCGGCTTATAAATCATCTGTGACATGCGCACCTCAAAATAAAGGGGCCGAAGCCCCTGTTTGTTATGCCTGATTAGCCAACCCAACACCGATTGCCTCGGGGCGAACCGCACATGCCGAGTACCACAACGCGATGCGGCATTTACCGGACAGGGTGCTGATATCACCCTGATAGGCTACAACGCCGTTCAGCCCCACATTCGGGATTGAGAAGCTCTGGGTTTTCATGCCAGAGAACAATTCGTGATTGATGGGGATCGGCTGTGATACAAGGCGTATAGCGTCATCAGCCCAGAACACGTTGGATTGCGCAGTGGTGGTGTTCAGAATGTTCACCGCCATAGTGTCGGCCAATGAGGTGTTTACGTTGGCGTATGCGCGTTCTTCCGGCAGCAATGCTGTGTCATCCAGAGCAATAGGCTTTGGTGTGATGGTGACTTGAGTGCCGTTAACAGCTACAACAGAAAAAGTTGCATCCTGTGTCAGCAGGTTTTTAGCCATCTGAGAAAGGTACTTGACGCCAGCAAACGAAATTTTGTCGCCGCGTTTCAGTCCAGTTCCAGAACTTAACGTCACTGTTGCCGTGCGGTTGTCCACGTTTTCACGGTTACCGTCAGCGTCAGCAACCCATGCTTGCGGCTTGAATTTCTGTGCGCCGGATACCGTGATACCCGTTGCCGTAGAGGCTAACAGCGTTGGCATTTTGGGTGAACGAAGCACCTCATTAAACCCGGCGACCTGTTTCTGAATCGTGCCAGATTTATATACCTCCTCTGGAATGCGGCCGTATAAGTCTTTACCCGCCAATTCCTGACCCGCACCGCGATAATCGGTAGGGTTGAAGAAGAATGACAGGCCAGCACTGCGATTCAATTCGCGAGAGAAGATAAGCGCCTCTGCCTCGGAAATGAAATCCCATCCTGTTTTAGCGGAACCAATCGCAGACGTGCTAGCAACTACCAGAGAGCCCATTTCAACCGCTTGTTTTGCGATAGCGTTCTCAACGTTATTAGCCAGTTTCTGACCAGATGCAGCAGCACGGCGGCGTATTGACCGTTCATCACGCAAATCATCAGCACGCAGAGTAAAAAAGTCGTTATCCGGCACACCCATGTTGCATTTGACGGACAATTCCAGAATGCCCGTTGCCTGTCCGGTCAAGTCCCAACCCTGTTGAGTTGGCGCTTCCTGTTCCAGTGGCATCCATACGGTGTTTTGCGAACGTTGCATATCGCCAGCGTGGGGAGTGTATTTACCGACGCGCTGAGCCATCGGTGTGATATTTTCCACGGTTTCGATGATTTCATCGACCATGTAGGTAATTACTTGACCTTCGTTCAAAGCCATTATCTGATTCCTTTATTAAGTTTTGCCTTGAGTGCGCGATAGGCGTCCGTGTCACCTTTGCTTGCTGCCGCCTCCATCTGTCTGCGAATGGCGTCGGTATTAGCCGCCGTCACATCACCTGCAATGGATTGGTCAGCCGGGGGCGCGGAGGAAACCTGAGTCCCGCGAGGCTTGAGAGTTAATTGCTCAGATAGTCGAGTGAGTTCGATGAGTGCGCGTTGACCGTCAAGCGCTAAGATTCGGCGTAATTTCTCTGGGTTTGCGCCCAGGTGATACATGATGGCCGCCGACTTTTCAGGAAAGAGATCCATAATGGTAGTGTCCACGCCTGCCGGGACTAACTGCCGGAACGCATCTTCTTTCTCCTGATAGTCGGGAAGATTTAGTTTCTCTGCCGAATCGTAGTGCTTACGCGCCGCTTCAACGTATTGCGCTGATTGCTGGGTGAATGCTTGAGTTTTTCGCCCTTGCTCCGCTACTGCGTTGCTACGAGCGTCCATAGCCTTGATTTGCCAGTCAGACTGAGCGGCTTGGAATGCCGCCAGCGCTCGACCCTGATCAAAGTCGTACTTCTCCATTGCAGCATCAGACAGATAATCATTAATGTCTGGCTGAGGCGGTAACTCAGGATTAACCCGCAAATCCTCCGGCACCTCGCCACGTTGAACCGCCTGCATCTGCTGTTCAATCTCACGCTGCCGCTTACGCTCAAGGCGTTTAGCTGCAAACTTGGCGTTGGTTTCCGGGTCTTGTTTCGGTTTTGTCTCATCGTCTTTCAGGACAATCTCAAAGCCTGCATCCTGCGACTGTGCGTCGTTGGCATTTGACGCGGTATCGACTGCGGTTGCCGCCGCATTATCGACGTGCAGGGCTTGGCCTTCAGTTTCCTGAATGTCGGTGGTATCGGTCATGTTAACTCTCTCTTATTGAGGTGATTTCTCGGCTACACTGCCGGAAGGTGAATTCTGTCTCTGCGATTGCAGGATGTTGGCAATGTCCAGCCGCTGTTGATGCTGCTGTCCGGTGCCTTTGAGAAGTAGCTCAGCGTTGGCTCGGGCGTCATCGCTGTTCTGTTGTTGGAATTTACCCATGAGCGATAAAAACTCACGGAATGCTGCTTGCTTGTCCAGATCCATGTTATTGAAGATTTCAGCAACCTTGGCAGCGTTAAGCTGGTTCTGGCCTTCGACCTTCGCCGCATCAACCTGGATTTGCATCTGTTGGTTCTGCGCTTTGAGCAATTCAGCCTGACCTTGCAGGTATACACCTTGTGCCTGCGTCTGCTCTGCTGATGGTTCTTGTGGTTGCTGCTGCGCCTGCTGCACCATCTGAATCTCTTCCGGTGTCTCCGGTTTTTTCAGCCCCATAATTACCAGTTGTTTGTTGGCATACTCGCGCATCATCTCGACGCCTTTACCGTCAAGCAGCGTGAAGTATTGAAGTAGGAGCATTTGCCACTCAGGGGTGCCAGGCACAACTTTGGTAAGGAGTTCCTGAATCTCTGCGCGGTTCTGCTGCTTCATGCTCTGGAATGATGGGCCAACATCGGTATAGCACTCATAGCGGCCGCGAATGTCATTCATGACAACATGCTGCCCGGTACTCAGATCAACCATTTCAGCGAGCAACTGAATATCTTTCTCGCTTCCATCCTCAAGGGTGATAGTCACGTTGCGGGGGACGTCATAGATATCGTTAACGATGGATTGGTAAATCTCACCATCTCGCCGCATGGCTGTAGCCAGGTTGTCCTGAAACACGTAGGTTTCGAGGTCAGAGCGCATGTTCAACTGGTTAACAGTATCGAATGCCACCTGTCCGCCGTTCACTGCCTCCGCATCCACGCCGAGAGTGGCGACCTCTTTCACTGCATTGGTTGCCGCTTCCAGCATGTAGGCGTTAGCCTGCGGAACCTCTGGATTCTCCATGTATGCGATGGGTTGAGTTGGCAATTCACCGTTGTTTTCATCCGCGCGATTCAACAGGTAGTACGGGTAATCGTCGTTTCCGTCATACATGTGCTCGTAACCGAGGATTTGCTCAGGCCAGAAGATAGGTTTCTTCTTCGGCGTGCGTGCAACAATGTCGGCGTTGAATGACATGATCATGTTGCGCAGGCGCTGCCCATCTTTAGTCAAGCGAACAACGCCCTCGTACACCTCTTTGCTCTCAACAAATCCCCACTCGCCATAGCACGGCACAATAGGGATGTGCTCACCGGCGATCAGTTGCTTGTCTTTGTAGATGTCAGTGCATGAGAGCAGTGTTTTATACACGCGCTTGCGCTTAATCTTGCGCTCTGCAATCTTCACCATGCCGCGCTCTGCAAGCTCGTCGATAACATCCTTGATATCTTGCTTGAAGTAACTGACGGGCTCGCCTGTTAGCGGATCCTGATAGATGAATGCTGTCTCTTTCTTCTCCACCACCTCATAGAATTCAGCGATGTGAATGGTGTCCTGCGTCAGCCAAGGAAATACCCAATCATTGGGACTCTGAAAGCTAGGCTGATTGCTTGCATCCAGGTCGTGCTCTTCTGCGAAATCATCCCAGCCGTTACGGCTCATCGAATGGATGACAGTGCAGTGACGGGCGTCGCTCTTGTCCATCTGCTTGCTATTGCTGTCCCAGACGACACATGAGCAGGCTGAGTGAATTGGTTCGCGCCGGATAATCTGGTTGTTACTGGTCGGGTCTTGGTCTTCGTACTCAGTGACGATGCGCCACGCCCCTACACCAGCCTCTACTTGCTCACGCACAGCGACGTTTACCGCTATCTTTGCTGAGTTATGTCGCATATCAGTGCGATACATCCCCATCAGCGTGTCAGCAGCGTCTGGTTTAGCTCCGTCCTTCGGTCGATACAGCACGTCGATAGGGTTCTGACGCATCTCTGCGACCAACTTGCGCACGACTGGGCGCACCACATCAAACTGACCGCGATACTGCAAGGTTGTGTACTGCGTTAGCCAGTCGTCCCACTGAGAGACGCGAGAGAAGAAGAGATCATTCTTCGCCTCTGTTCTGGCTTCATCTCCGGCTGTCCAGTCTGCGTCAAAGCGACACAGAATGCTCTCCAGCCTGCTTTCGTTATCAGCCATTATCTTCCTCGGGAAACGGGTTTAATCGGTGCTGGGATTTTCTTTTCTTTCGGCTTCTTGATGTCGCGCATCAGCTTGGCAAAGCGACGCATCATGTAGCCGTAGCGAACGGCAGACAGAATGTCATCGTTGATTTTGACTATCTTTCCATTTTCATCGCGGTGATAGAGGCGGAACTCTTCAAAGAATGGCTCGCAGGTATTGAACACTTTGAACCTACCATCGAGCATCATGTCACGCAGTTCAGTGATTCCTGGCTCAACGGCGTTACCACCATCGGGCCACGTTGCATGCTCAGGCAGCATCATGAAACCCGCATCAGCATATTGAGCTTTAAGTTGCTCACCGCCGCCCTTCTCATGCTGATTGCCATCGTGAGGCCACGCCGTGGGAATTTTACTTGCCCATGATTTGACAGCGCCCCATGCTTGAACCGCTGTTTTCTCTTTGTCTTTCCACACGCGAGCGACATATATTGTGTCCGCGTCCTTGTCCCACCAGAGTTGAATCTGTGCTTGCGGGTGATCCCATCCGAAATCCATCGCGTCGATAACATAGAAATGATCAGGACATTCGAACGGCTGGCACTTAATCGTCTCTTCCGGTATCTGGAAGATGCGACCGCTACCCATCGTCGGGATGCCACGCGCACGAGCTTCACGCTCATGCTCTGGGTAGCCAGCAATGATTTGCTCTCGCAGCTCATCAGAATAATGTTCAGCGTCATAAATGGTCATGTTGACCACCTTCTGCGCCTTGCTGGGATTTTTGAGGAACTTGATTACAACGTCCGACATTCCCATTAACGGGGTAAATGTCAGGATGGAGAATTGCCCGTGCTTGTTGGTACGCGTCAGGCCTTCACCATAAATGCTATACGGCGGCTCTTCGTCGAACCACACCCCATGGATGGTGTCACCTTGCCAACGGGCGCGACCTTGTGAGTACGGCTTGAAGTAGCAGATAGACATGCCATCTTCAACACCATCGGCAGTGTGGTGCCTAACAAGCAGGTGATCGACAAGGTTCGGGAAGAAGGGTGACTTCTTCCAACTAATGATGTCCTCTTTCGGGATTGATCCGTAGCCGGGTTCATCATTCTCTTCGATACGACCACACAGAATGCGCTGTGTGGTCTTCGTTACTGTCTCGTTAGTCTCACCACCGACCCAGAACACAACCGGCTCATAGAAGCGCTTACCTTTCCAGTCCTCGCCGTATTTACCATCATCGGGATATCCTTTAGTGCCGGGATAGCGCCCGGTGAGATGAAAGGCCACCTCAGCACCACCGGTATAAGATTTACCCAACTGGTTGCCAGCCATAAAGCATCGCTCGGGGTAATCATGCCCTGCGTCGATAAATTCTCTTTGCTTGCTGTATGGAGTGAACTCGTAAAGCAGGTGGGTTTTGCGGTAGTTCTCTTCTTCTTCCAGTAATTCGAGCAATTCTATCTGCTCGTCTTCTGTTAGCTCATCGATATCAATCGTCGCTGCGTTTGCCACGTAAAAGCTCCTGAATTCGAGAAAGCCGCTTGCCGCGATCTCCCTTATCAGATGTCACGTCTTCAACCTGTGACTGTTCTTTGAGGCCCAGGTCTCGGGCAATGATGTTTGCGTTGAGCAGGTCAGCAGCAGCGCCAGAGAATTTCTGGTCGTAGATGACTTTCTCCGCTCGCGTAGTGACCATCATAAAATCTTCACGAGCGCGATATAGTTGCCACGTGCTTTCGGCAATATCTAAGAACAGGCATAGACCCGTTAATGTCATTGCTCGCATCTTTGCGATGGGTTCTTGCGTCACTTCCCCTTGATACGAGAAGGCCTTCATTTCCCACAATGGGTGCTCTTCTACCCACTCGAAGTATTCACAGCAGGCTGACCATAGCACCTCGGGCGAATCGAACTTAGGGTTGCGCCCATGACTGCTACGAGCCTCCCAGAATCGGTTACCCTTTGGCGCTGCCATAATCATTTCCTCATCCAAATAGTGTCAGCGCTTCTTTTGCCTCGCGGATAGCTTTTTCAGTGCGAGCAAGCGGGGTTTGTTCGGCGGCTGCGAGTGTGTACTGGTCTTTGAACAGCTCGTAATTCAGCTTAACGCCAGCAACAAATTCAATGGCCTTTTCTGCCGCTGCGGTGTCAGATTGAACCAGTCGCAGCAGTTCAAGATTCATTTGCTGAACGTCTGTTAATTCGGTGATTGCGGTCATTTTGGAGTTTCCTGCTATTGAGTGGGGATTCTTCCTGTAGGTGCACATAAACTTCATGCTGAAATATCGAACACTCTCGGGAGAATGCTCTGGATTTCGTCATTTCTTTTTGGACTGGTATTTCATCGCCCATGCCTTTGCTATGCGAAAGCAATCGTCAAACATCTTGCCCCTGGCGCTGGCGGAAGCACTGTGACGGTAATGGTCTACCGCCCTGTCTGCCCCCTTCAGGGCGACCGATGGCTCATAGCCCTGTTTCACCAGTTCGGCGACAACATGCTTTTCAATGAATGGCGTGTAGTCTTTCATGCTGCTTCCGGATCCTCGTCAGCATCGGGAAAGTCACCCAGATCCGGAATAGCTACCTGAGATAATTCACATATCAATTTTTCCGCTTCCCGAATCTTTTTCAGGTGCAGCTTACGGATTGTCATGCTTTTGCTGCCTGGACGACCAAATGTGTCCAACGACCATTCATTTACCTGCAATAAGCGGTTTTGCATCTCACCCAGCGTCAGTTCTTTAAGCTGGTTAATATTCATTAGTGCCAAATTTGGCTGAGATTCTTTGTCAACCAGATCAAGTAACCAGCGGCGTAATGCTTTGGCTATCTTAGTATCCGCCAGCATACCCAGCAGATGGCCTCCCCGCGGAGAAAACACACGCACACGATTGTATTGTATCTCTTTGTTTTTATTACGAGAGGTCACACTGACCACCCGGCTCATTTCGTCTGTAAATTCATTTTTATTGCGGTTATACAAGCGATTTACTGATTTCTCATCAGAGTATTCGAGCAATTCAGCCATATGTGCACTGGTAAACCAGATTTTCCCGTCACCGTTGTCGAACGGCACCACAGAGTGATTTTTAAACGTTAATGCTTTCATTGGTGTTTACCTTCAAAAAAGAGACCTCAGATCACACGAACAGCCAGCCCCTGAGCACACCCATTACTGGCGTTCTCCAAGGTCGCTTTTGTGAATAGTCTCAGGGTTGTGTTGATATGCGCGTGTGAAGCGCAGGCGAAAAAAAGCCCCGCGTTTGCGAGGACGGGAGTCTTTCAGGCTGCCAGTCGCTAGCATTGCCGCTGAATTAGCAGACTCATTGACAATGCTTTTGTGTCACTCACCACCAGTTAAAACGTCAGCAAAAATTGAGCTTCTTCAATCAGCACTTTTATTTTCTTCGCATGTGCCGCCTTAATACCTTTCCACTCGTTCAATACCGTGCCAAACACGCTGGCAACGGCTTTGTCCGTTTTTAATTCGGCGCAAGCTGCATTGAGTTCCTGAATGACGCTGCGCTTGCGTGGATTGGTAATCTGACCTTTAGTCCAGTATTCATAGAGCACGTCATCACACTCCTCCTGATACTGAACCACTTTGTCGCGGATTTCGGGCTTAACCTTGTTGGGACTGATGGTCTGAAGCCAGCCGTTTAATTTGCGCAGAGCCAGACAAAGCATCTTCTGTGGGCCACCAGACGTAGGGATGGTGATTTCCACCCCTCCTTTAGCAAAGCGCTGTTTTATCTTGGTTCTTTGTGATTTCCAAATCCATCCCCATTCCTTCGACGATAGGTTTCATCGGGGTATAGGGTTCGCCGTTATGGTTGATGACATACAGAGCATTTCCATGAAACGGAACGGTGATTGCTTGCATAGTGCTTATCCTTACTTAGGTAATGAACCTTTGGCGCATAGGAAATCAGCCCGTCGAAGGCAGCACTAGCCAGCTGCTTCCTCAAAGGCTCATTCCTAAACAAGGTCCGACGTGTGATGGGTGCATGCACTGCACCGATGAAAAAGGCCCGGATTAACCGAGCCTCAACGTTTCTCTTTCGCTTTTTGTCATACTAAGCCGCCAGTCGGTGTTGTTCTTCAATCAGTGGCTGGCAATGGTTTTTGTTGAATATTCCCATCAGCGTGGCCTTGCGTTGTTCAACGTCCCACCCCATGCCAATGAATACTGTGTTGGCGCGTTGCAGTTCGGTAATGCAATGGATCTGCTCTGGCGTCAGATAGTCACGGATAGATTCTTTCTTGCCTATTTCATGGTGGACTCGAAATTTTGCGGATGTCATACCAAGTGCAATGCGGTTTATTAAATCGGCCTCGTTGCTGAAGTGGTGCGGCGCAATGGTTTTCCCCTGAGCCTCACGCTCATGCTTGATAGCGTCAGTCATTGGGCGGTACTCAAGGCGGGCGGTATTGCGATCTATCTTTTTGCCCGCTAATGTCTTGCGCATACCAAAGAATTCAGCAACCAGACGCTTTTTAAAAGCACGCACAACCTCATTGTTGCGCATATAGGTAATTAAGAGTGTAGTTTGCTGCTCGTTGAGAAATGCAACACGAAGAGGCTTGCCACCACCTTGGCTTCTTTCAACCATACGGATTTCAAATCCGAGTGGCCCAAACTCTTCCAGATCGGCTTTATTACGGTCAACAAGCTTGATGATGGTGTCATGATCTTTCTTAACACCTTCAGCAATCGCCATAGTATTCGCTACGAGATCAAGTTTCTTTATTTCCACTAATTGCATCACTATTTCCTTTTGGTGATAGAGCCTGCCTCGTAGACATGAGTGGCCCAAGAGTGGTTAGCGATGAAACCGCCACTCTGTCTCAGGCTCATATCCCGAAAGACTCTTGGTTTTGTGCGCACGAGGATACACAGGCGAAAAAAAAACCCCGGATTAACGTGGTGGTTATTTCAAGCACTGCTCACGGACGTATTGCTGCAATCCGGTCAGTTGCTTTGTGATGGTTTCGATTCGCTCTCGGAGAGTGAAATAATTCCGTTGAGCGGTGTCACTAAGTCGGGCGCTGGTAGCATCATCCAGGCTGGGGGTGGAGGTGGTTTGCTTGATGACATTGACGCGCAGCCCGCACTTGCCAGCAGCAACACAGCGCTGCAAATCAGCCAGCTTGCTTTTAGCATCTGCGAGTTCTCCGGTGTATTTGGCATCAAGCTCGGCAACATCACGCTGTCTGGTCTGCAAGTCGGCGATGGTGTCTTTCGCCAGCGCCAAATCGTTTGCTGCGTTACTGTATGCGTCGTGGTAGTAGTAGACACCGAATGACAGTGCGGTAATGAGAGCAACGAGAACGGCGATCACTGTAGCCCTGATAGACATAGTTCACGCTCCTTCTCGCGCCGAGCAACGAGGCTAGGAAGAACTTTACCGCCGCCGTATACCCAACGCGGGAACTGCTCACACGCTGCCTGAATTTTTCCGGCACGGAACAACTGAAATATGGTTGAGGTCTGCACCTTTGCACAGCCAGCATTAAAAGCAATGCTTACCGCTGCGCTAAATGCGTTATCTGGTAATTTCTTACCACCTGCGTATTTATCAACGCAATTTTCAGCCTCAAGGATATTTTTCTGCCAGTCTGCGGCAATCTGCTGGTTTGTCTTGCGGGTGCCATCAACAACGCCATGCGTATTGCCAATGCCATCAGTCAAAATACCGGCTGAGCATACATAGGGGTCACGGCGGCATGATTCGGCATTACCGATAAGCTCCAGACCTGCTTTGTTAGTTCGCACCTGTCCGTTATTCATCACAATGCCGATGATCACCCCCACGGAGCAAATTACACCCGCGGCAGTTTTACGTTTGCTCATCACGCACCGCCTTTTTCCCTCAACTGGTATTCCTTCCTGCGGTAGTACCAGTTGATAGCAAAGGTGCCGACTGTGCAGACCATGCCGACGATGATCGCCCAATCACCCAGCGTTAACCCGGCCATTTTGTTTGCAAGCAACCATACGCTCTCTGTAGTTGATGCGGCGTAGGCTCTGGCAGAAGCGCCCAGCCCTATTAGCCCCGTCCCGCTTCCGTATGAAAGCCTGCTGTAGATAGTACTCATTCGTGTCATAGCCTCACCCTGCTAAGTGGGCGCTGTGTGATTTAGGAAATAAAAAGGCCGCGCGTTAGCGCAGCCTTGCAGAACTACAATAGATTACTCAGTTATATAATTTATATTGCATGAATGTAACCTAATGTTACCTATCTGTTGTTGATAAATCATTTTAGGAGTAAAGGCTGGTCTAATACTTACCGCCATTCGGCGTTTATTAATTTTCGCCGGTAAATGTTTTTCAGTATTATTTGAAATCTGATTCAAATTACAAGCAAGGGGTGACATTTCTCCAGGGCATGTAGCTGAAGTATTTTGGAAAGGTTGTACTGGAACACTTCTGTTTACATCAACAATCATGGCATAACCTATTAATAATGATTAAGAGATCATTATTATATTTTACAACTGATTGTAATTTATATAAATAAAAAGCCCCAACCAAAGTTGGGGCTTCATGTCCTGCGCGCTTTTGCCGCAGTATGGGGTGATTATGTGTTATAACGTTATAACAGTCAAGCACTTTAGCTGATCATTTGATCAGTTATTTAGCCTCATTCCGTCAATGACGCTGTAGGAATTTTTGAATATCCGCCTGCTGCCATCGTGCTAATGTATTCGTCAGTAGCAGATTATACGATTGGTTAGTTTCATCAAGCAGCTGTTTCATTTCTGACACCACGGTGTCTGCATCCTCACGATTCTTGAGAACTCGCCGAGCAGCTTGCTTTTCAGCGTCGTACATGACCTCTTTCAGTGCATTGGTGAAACTGTAAATGCGTTGGCACTCTTCCGCGAGGATCGGGATATGACTCACGCCAAAGTGCTGTGGGGAAGAGACGCCCGCCGCATAGCGCAGTGCATGCCAGATAGCATTGCTCCATGAGCGCTCGAATCGGAAGCCGTTTGCCATGCCCCAGATAAGCCTCGCAAGATGGGATGTATCATCGGTGGTTAGTGGCTCTCGGGCTTCAGGCTGGTAACGTGGCGGATTGTTAGCACGTTCAGTATTGAAGTAGCAATCTTCCAGTTGCTCGAATACTTCCCATGCCTGGTCGGTTTCAAGCATCTTGGCGTGTCTTGCGGCTCCGCGTTCTGTCCAGAGGATGAGACTGCGAGTTTTGGGTGAGATTTGCAAGTGTCTTAAAGACACTCTCAAATTATCAAGGTCACTTCCGGTTACTTTGTACAAATGCTTGCCATCAACGAACCGATCAGCATTACGGTTGTGATTTTTGCGGATTCTAGCTGGCTCTGTGCCGTAAAGTTCAGCTAAAAGCTCAGTGGTAATAACAGGAATATTTTTATGAGTGATAACACTCAAGGATTTTGTAGATACGCGGTTAGCCATAGCTGGCTCCTTCTCTGTTTAGTTTCAGTTCGGATTACCAGTTAGTAGCTGGTAGCCGGGTGTCAACTAGAGCCTAAACAGACGCTCCGGGCATATTCCCCTTGCGGGTATTGTATTACGCCTCTCCACCCGGCCTTCGGATGTGATTACGCCCTTTTACGGGCATAAAAAAGCCGCATGGCTATCGGGTGCGGTTAACCGCTGTTTAGATTCTAGTACATTCAGTATCTCGACAGCTGCGTGAGTTGTCAAGCCGCCTCCAAAAGTTCAGCCACACTACCCGCTATGTAAGCCTCGGCGCGAGCAAGAAAACCCGTTATATAGTAAGTGGGCTTCCCTAACTCTTGGCCTATCGCCCTGCAAGACGCCTTGCCCTTGTAATACGCCACCACGATATCGTACCCCAGCGGGTCGAAGTGCTTGAGTCGCCCTACCGCCCGGTCAACTGTCTCACCGTCGGCATCAGACAGCATGGGCCGGATATCGCTGCTGGCCGTGGCGAGGGGCCATGCTGCCTTGTACTCGGTGCCAATGCGTGAGCCGCTCCAGTTTCCCCATGCCGTCAACAGGTATCGAATATCTCTCATGTCACCGCCCCCCAGTTTTTGCCGTTCCTGATGCTGTAGATATGCTGCTTGCTGGTCTCGAATTTCCTTGCCACCTCCGCTACCGGCATACCGGAGGCCAGTAGCTCCCGGATAAGCGGAATATCTTCCGCCGTCAGTCGCCCTCTTTTTCTCATGCCACCTCCAACTCAGTGATGACGATATCCAGACTGCCTCCACGTTTTTGCTGCCCGCGCCTCACCCTGAAATCGTCTATCTGTTCGTCGTCCAGCATGAAGCCCGCATGCGTGAGCGCATCGAAAACCGCTTTTTGCAGGTTGTCGAGGTCACGGCGTCGTTTGTCTGGCGCGTTGGCGATGATGGAAATTTTTAGTCTTGCGGGCGTGTTGATATCGAGGTTTTGATGTTGAATTATCTGGATGATACTTTGCCGGTATGCTTTGCCTTTCTCGCTGATGTAGTGCCGATGTCGTGCGTGTCGCCAGTAGGTATTAAGCGATGGGGGCCACGGCAGTTTCAGGTGATATTCGGTCATCGCTTAATCTTCCCCTGCGCCAGTAAAATCGCCTGTGTGCGAATGACGCCTTCCAGATGATGCAGCCGGGCATAGTCGGCATCGGTGATACGCGTGCGGCGGTCTATTTCATCGTGACACCCTGAACAGGCCCATGCGCCAAAAAGGTCGTCAGGCTTCATGCCGGTGCCGCAAATGCCGGACATTCGGTAATGGGCCAGCACTACAGTTTCCGCGTTGCCGTTACAGATACCTGAGAGCATCACCTGACACTCCCGACCTCTGGCCTCTTTTCTAAGATTCGCCATATCTACCCCCAAATTTTGTTAACCATTGAGCGTGGTGTTGGTTTGAGGTAGTGCTGTTCGGGAAGGGTGACGACGACATCCCAATATTTGGGGTCGCTGCTCAGTGACCTGACAGCGCAATAGCCGTTTTCTTTGTAGTGCCTGACGAGGCGCTCCGCCTCTTCACTGGTTAACCCATCGTACTTGAAAGGTATTTTTTTCATCCAACTCTCCCAAAGTAATCCCCTGAATAACGTACCTCGCGCATCCTGACGCCGTTGCCGAGCGACCAGGCCTGGGCGTACTCAATCAAACTGTTCATGCGCTTTATGCCCATCTGAGCCGTGCTCTCACGGATGCTGCAAAACTCCCCCTCCAGCCCCGTAACCACCTCCCCCGGCCTGCCGGTAGCGATGGCATGTCCCGAGACAAACAGCGCCTTCCAGTCCAGCAGCGGGCGCGGTTTATCGGCCCACACCACCTGACGCGAAACATCGGTGCATAACGCATGGAACAGGTCGTTCTGCGGTAACGTTCGTTTAGCATCGTTGATGGTGATTTCGAGGGGGCGGTGTAGGTCGGTGGGCAGGGAATCAATAAACGCTTTCAGGTTTTTTCGTATTCTTTCATCACGCAGTAGGAAGCGTGTTTTATCCATGTCACCCTCCGCTTCTGGCGCGAAGCATTCTGTCCTGCTCTATCAACTTTCCAATAAGTGATAGAATGAAGTTTATCTTTTGCTCGCTCGGGGTTATCTCATAGCGTTGTAACAGCGTGACCTCTGGCCTATCCGCGCTACTCAATATCGTGGATATATCATTCAAATAGGGAGTTAACTTATTCATGGCTATGCTTTCCTTCAATACAACCTGTCCTCACTGTTTAAGAGAAAATGCAGTTCTTATTGGTTTAAATGAACAACAAAGGGGGACTACTGATATTTATGATGTGCACTTTGTATGCAATAGTTGCAATAAATCAGGAATAGCCGCCGTCAAAAGCTCTACGGCTCATGGCCCTTTATACTCAGTGCGAACTGGACAAAAGAACATTCTGGTGCCCGCTCCTTCTAGCACGTACTTACTTTATGAAATTTATCCTAAAGTTGAAATCAATAGTGCTCCAGACAATACCCCAGACAGAGCCGCAAAATTTTATGTTGAATCAAAGACCAATTTGCAAAGAGGTAATTTTGAAACAGCAGTGATGCTTTGCAGAAAGGTTATTGACATTGCCACCAGAAATATTCTCGGAGAAGATTCAAATAAAGAGAAACTCTCACAAAGAATATCCATGCTTCATGGCAAGGGGTTAATCACAGAACAGATGAAAGACTGGGCTCACATCGTCCGAATTGATTCAAACGGCGCTGTTCACTCCGATGAAGAGTTCACCCAGGAAGAGGCCGAAGAAATGCTCGGATTCACTGAAGTCTTCCTGCTTTATGCGTTTACCCTCCCAGCGATGGTTGAGGCAAAAAAACGATCCCACGAACAGCAATCATGATTGTGGGCTGGCTATGCAGGCCCCGCTCACTCATCTTAAGTTTCGCTTTTTTTAGGATTTGTAAACCATGTATTTTCGCATTTTTTCTATTTTGTCAACCAAATTGAGGATGTCCCCACCCAAACAAAAAGGGCCGCCATTGCCAGCAGCCCCACGATGCATTCTGTTAGATATGCTGTCATTCCTGTTTCCCTCGCTTTAAAACCCCATGACTTCTTTCAGCGGCTTTCTGTGTATCCCTTTTCATCATTCTGCCGCTGCCGTCAGTGTGTCGCACATGGTCATTTTTCATGCCTGTGATTCCACTCCTCCAGCGTCCTCGCGGCATGCCACCCAAGAAACAGCGGGAAGAACATTACGATGAGATAAGCCGCCCCACGATCAATATCAATAAGTGAACGGATGAAAATGTAACCCGTGCATATCAGGAATATCACGAACCCCATGACGCTGCCTCGCCTATCCATCACTCCTCCTGTTTGTTTGCCTAGCGCCAATCTGCAGATGATTTATCCTGAGAACGCTGGTTTTCTGCGTACTGCTTCGCCGCGGCTGATTGGTCTATGTTGATGAAATGCCCGTTGCGCCAGCCCATATAAAACGTCTTTGGTTGGCCTGAGCGATATTTACCGATAATGATTTCTGCGATGCCCTTCATGTCGCTGTTGCTGTGATAAGCCTCATCGCGGTATGGGAATATCAGAACATCAGCATCTTTCTCTATTGAGCTGGAGCCAGCCAGATCCCCCATGTTCGGGCGTTTTTCCGCTCGGCCCTCTACATTTCGATTAAGCTGGGCAAGAAGTATTACCGGGACCTTGTTTCTTAGGCAGAACTGCTTAAGCTTGCGCGTTACCTCAGCAATGGATAGGTCATAACGATCAGCCTTCGGCAGTTTCATGAGTTCCAGATAATCAATTGCCATGAAGCTAAGGCCGCCATCCATGTTCATTCGTTCAGCATGGGCTATGCACTCATCAACGGTAAATGAGCCGTCTATCACGTAATTATTTTCATCCAGCAACGTTCCAGTAGCCGCTGTCAATCTGGTGTATTGCTCCTGAATCATGTTGATGGGGTTTCTAAGAACTCCGATAGCCAGACCAGACCTATCTGCAACGTGACGCTCAACAACCTGCATATCAGACATTTCAAGCGAGAAAATTAACCCCTTCCCTTTTTGCCTTCCGATTGAGTTAGATATGTTTATCGCTAGCTCTGTTTTCCCCATGCCAGGACGCCCAGCAATGACGATCAGGTCGGTACGGTCAAACCCACCGTATGCCTCATCGAGTGGTTCAATGCCGGTTTTCAGATACATTCCAGACTCAGCACCGCCCATTCGTTTTTCCAACACCTGCAGGTAGTCATCCAGCAAATCACCAATGCGACGCGGTAGCCTGTCGTTGGTTTCGAACTGCAGCTTGCCAAGAATTCCTGATACCTCAGCGATCCGCTCGTTGATATCGTGCGTCCCAGCGCCATCCAGCAGCGATACAGCGCGGAGCAATTCAAGCTTACTCTTGCGCAACATCCAGCACTGACGTACGCGCTTAGCCCAGGCGATGATGTTTGCGGCAGACCAACATCGCTTAGCAACGGACATGACAAGCTCTTTCGTCTCCGCGGGAACGCTAGACTGAACAGCAAACTGATCTACCGGTTCCGCTTTCGCCAGCAACGCGGTGATCACCTCGTACATCTTGCGCAGGTGGAAATTCTCAAAGGCTTCTGCAGGTAGCTTCCCAGCGATATCCCGGCAGTCGATGTGGTCGCCCTTAATCATCATCGAGCCAACCAATTGCTCTTCAAATTCGTAACTGTCCATCAGGCATCCTCCGCAAGGATTTGGTCGATCTTTTCCTGACGCAAGGCGGTCTCAATGCCGTATTTTTTTCCTTCGGGATTGGCACCACAGGCCCATGCAGTGGGTGTGTAGCCGAAATCGATGTAGCCGTTGAGGAGACCGTCGATATCCCTTGGCTGCCTGCCCAGTTCGCGGCATTGCTTCAGGTAGGAGACCCATAAGCGTTTCACCCCGTTCTCGACAGTGGTGGTCACACTGCGAATTTTTGGCAGCCCGTGTTTTTCGGCTTTGCTGTTCCAGGTGTGCTTGAAACGTTCGCGATCAAACGTTGGCATAGCAGAGCGTGGATTCGTGCCTTTGGCTCTGGGATTGGTGCCTTTCTGCCGTGGGGTTAATTTTTCATCATCCGACAAGCCCACTTCGTGGGTTTGGGTATGTGTATTTATTGTCTTTTGAATAATGTCTTTGGTGTCCCCCTGTTTTGAGGGATTGCTATCCCCTAATTTGAGGGATTTTTTATCCCCTATTTTGAGGGATATTCCCTCATTTTGAGGGATACACCATTCGTCTACGTTTTTATTTGGCCCAAACCGGTTACCCTGCTGCTTGAGAAGCCCCATTCTGACAAGCTCTAACTTTGCCTCATTGCAGCGCTTAACAGGCAATCTGGCGATTGCTGATATCTGCGAGTCGCTTATCCTGTCCATGGTTTTATTCCATCCATAAGTGAGCCTCAGAACTGCCAGAAGCACCTTGAACTGACGCTTTGTTAGGTCTGCCCCGGCGTATTCTTCAAGAAGCATGTTTGCCAGCTTAGCGTAACCATCTTCGAGATCCGCCACGCGATGCTCCGTAAAATTTTGTGAGGATTGAACCAGTTTTAGTTTAGGTGCGGCCATCTTTTTTCACCCTCGATTTAGCCAGTCTGAAAACATAGATAAGCCGCTCAGCGAACGGCTTGTTATTAACGGCAGCGACAACTAATCCATCAGGTGAATCGGGATGCACACGTTCCTCTTTTTGCTTGAAATTCCGGCTGTTTCGTGCCATAATTCCTCCTGAAATCAACTGTTTTGTTGTTTATTAAGCCGACCAAGTGTTAGCGCATTGTTCGGCTTTTTCTTTTGTGCTTGCATCATGTTCCCCTCCTATGCAGCAAGGCATTCGTCGCCTGATACAGATTCAGCCGCTTCCAGTTGATACTTCGCAAACTCCATCGCTGAACGAAGCAGATAGCGGTATTCATCCAGCGGCATCTTCTTCTCTCCCTCGAAGACAAAATCCTGCACACCACTGGCGGCTAAGATATCCATCGTCTCGGTGAGCTTCTCTGAGCGGCGCAGGACGGTTGAATCGGCGACACCGAGCATTTTTGCGATGTTGGTCTGGCGTACCCGGACAATGGCCTGATATGCTGTTGTAACGAGGTGACGGCTAATGAACTCAATCGCAGAGTTTTTGCGTGTTTTTGCACGTTCCATTTGGGATGATTTCCTTGTTGAAAGAATAGGTTATCGGATGCACATGTAGATACACGGCACCAGTGTTTTGGTGATCAACAGACGTGACGAAGCCGTGAGCCAGTCACAGTGAGTGTGTTACTGTGGGATGTTGAGTTCGCCACGTTGTCGGTGGCTTCCGTAGGACGAGTGTCCGTTGTGAAGAGCGGTACTGCTGGTTAGGCGACAGAATCAGAATTCTGAAAATAATCAATTACATTCTTTTTGTTGTTTTCATATAGTGCGGGGTTGTACTTGAGTACGCCTTTTGTTCGATATTCAGCTTCTATGGCTCTAGCTTTAGGTATTAGTCGTCCTTTTCGTCTACACCACATTGATATCGCTTCTGGTGTAACACCATAAAATTTAGCAATATTTTTATTTTTCCCAAAATATGACTTTAATTGCTCAACGGTCATACCACCTCCCGCTTAATAAATTAACTTAGATTATAATGACTAGGTTTTTTTAGGTCAATAAAAACTAAAATATCTTAGTAAAATAATTTTTAGGAGCTACTTGTGGAAACGCTAGGTCAGCGCATTAAATCTTTGAGAAAATTAAAAAAATACACTCAGGTTACTCTAGGGAAAAGTATCGGCGTTACAGGCGTCACGGTTGGATACTGGGAGAAAGATTTAAACGAACCTGGAGGGAAGGCACTTAGCAAACTAGCAAAAGCACTTAATACTACAGAGAGTTATTTACTTTACGGCACCGACCCCGGCTCAGTGACAATGATACACGACTCTATGCATATGGTTCCTCTGCTATCTTGGGATGAGGCCATGGCTTTCATTGCAACCGGAGGAAATGAAATGCCTAAAAATGCAAATAATACAGCAACATTTGTTACTGCATCACAAAGGGCGTTTTGTGTAAAAATTGATGATGACACGATGGTAAACCCATATGGAAAACCTAGCATCCCGCAGGGATCAATGATTATTGTTGATCCATTAGTTGAACCCGAAAATGGCAAAATTGTTGCTGCTATTATCTCAGATAGCTCAAATCAACCACCGCGAAGTATGATGACAGTAAAGAAGTTAGTCATGGATGGCTTCAATAATTATTTAATGCCCCTAAACCCTCGA
The DNA here is from genome assembly GCF_053848865.1 of Symbiopectobacterium sp. Eva_TO. Taxonomy (NCBI): domain Bacteria; kingdom Pseudomonadati; phylum Pseudomonadota; class Gammaproteobacteria; order Enterobacterales; family Enterobacteriaceae; genus Symbiopectobacterium; species Symbiopectobacterium sp. Eva_TO. The sequence continues at coordinate 30,913 of NZ_JBSPEY010000004.1, forward strand.
TACGATAAGATTCTTGTAACAGATGCATGCAAGATTGTAGGTACTGTTATTGGCGTCCAGTTTGCACTGTAACCCTCTCCTATCCCTTTCATACAGTAAGCCATGACCGCTTAAAAATAAATATTCCTAAATTTACCTTGCCAATAAAACTAAGTTATTTTATATTTTGATTCATCAACCCACCAGACAGCCGCAAGCCAGACGGTGGACCAGCAACCCGCAACGGCAATACCCCGGCAGGCAAGACCTCGAGTTACCCGCCGATTGCCTGAGCGTAAGTAGCCAGCCCGAGGCACACGAACATGACGGCGGTTGTGGCAGATTAAACGCTCTTTCAAAACGAGCCTCGCGCTCTACGGAAGGCACCGACAACGTGCCGAACCTTTGCCCAGATGTTTTTGGGGTGTGGTGGGCTTAATAAAAATTATAGCCAACACCAGGGCCACCACTGGCTCACCACACCACCAAAACTATCTGTTGGAGGACTCATGGCTACTATCATTTACCGTAAATCCGTTAATCCTGTTAGCAAAACAAACGCCGCTATTCGCCGTCATGCCAGACGCAAGGCAGAAGCCATCCGTCGTGAACTGGTGACATCCCGTATTGATAAGGCATTGGGGCAGAAGCCAGAAAAACGCAAAGCGCTTAACCGAATTGAATTAGCCTTCAAGCGCAAACGTGCGCCACGGATTAATTTCGGCATACTGGCCAGTTTCAGGAAGCAAATTAACCGTTTCGCCAAAATGTACGACATGGTTAAGCGTATTAACCATCGCATCTGGTACAGCAAGCCGAAAACGGAGTATGGCATTACCGCCAGAGCAAGACAGACGTATACATCGTGGGGTGTTCGTGAAGTTTGAGGAGGGTCTTATTTGCCTGCCGCAAGTCGCCCCATGCGCAGCAGGCTCTCAGAAATGTGAGAATGTTACCGCCCGTTAGGCATAGTAGCACTAAAATTAAGGCAAGGATCCCATAACATGAGAAAGAGCATCCCCCGAAAAATCAGAAACCCATCCACAGGCACTGCACTGAAAAGGGAAATCCGGAAATCCACTCCCGACTTGTTTAAGACAGTTGGGGCAATAAACCGCGCTGATATAGCCACCAGAGGAATTTTTTCTAAAGGCCGCTCCCATGTGCTGGACAAACTCATCCTTTGCCCGATAAGTCGCTATTTCCTTCTCAAGTTCTACGTTTTTAGCTTTTACCTCGGCAAGTTCTTTTACGGCGGCTTCGTTGGCTTTTTCAATTACTTCAATCTGCTCATAAATGAGAGTAATACGCTCGCGCAAGACCTCGTTGCTTTGAAACGTGGAAAGCGCGCCGATGGCACTTTTGATCGAAGTGATAAGTAATCCGATATCCATACGAGTATCCCTTTAGACTGTGGAATCACCAGTCTATCCGATTTCCTTCGACTGTGGAAAGCAGGGAAACCCTCGCCGCCTGAGAGGGTCACCAAAGCAGGCACTTAACACGGAGGCCACCATGCAAAATCTCATTGACGAAAATATTTTGATAGCCAACGGAGGATTGAATGATGCAACTTAATAAGCCTCATATCACGACCTTCAATCACCCTAATTTCGGTAACATGGTCGCTGTCACCAACGGCAGCAATAATATTAATGATTCACGTTATTTGATGAGTACTGACATCCTCCCTTGTGATGACAATGAGACAAGAGTATATAAGTCAACTATTTTCTATCTGACGGAAGAAAATAAGTGGCTCAAAAAGCAGGTAAAAAAATTAACGGGTATCTATGACTGAAGCACTTTCAGCATTCCCATCATCCGCTTATCGCCGACTCATCCACCACACTGATAATAGATAACACTGAACTACCGCTTTATACCTACGCCGATATTCGCCGGCATATACATCAATCCAAATAGTTAAACGGAGAACGCCATGCAATATGCCTTTGCAGGGTGGCCTATTGCTGGCCGCTCGGAAACACAATTAGACCGAATTATTAAAATAGCTAAAGCCGCTGCCAAATGGCTTAAAGACACGTTAAACCAGCGAGGTGAGCCGTGAAATCTAATCCGTATTTTATAAAAGCCCAAGAGCTATGCAGGGAAGCCGTTCTATACGTAAACAACGAGAAATGGATTGCAGCTATGAAATTATTGCGGAGGGCGAAATATGCTTAGCCCAAACAAGTTATCAGAAATTCGAAAAATTATTGAAACGATGACGGACGACGTCATTGAAGACTGTTACGCAGAGGCTGAGCAATTGGCGGAGAAGTCTATCGAAAGGTTTCGTGTTCCGCTTAGAAAGCACTGGCCTGATGCTTACACAGCTCAAGCCTGTGAATACATGGAAAGCAGCGACGTTGATTATCAGGAAGCAGAGGGTGAACGTATTTTTGACGCCATTTTCCACCGTGTGAAGGTTGAGCGGGCACTCTGGATTTACGACAGGCAGAACAGCACGGAGGATGCAGCATGAGCACGGCATTAACAACAATGGCAGGGAAGCTGGCTGAACGCCTCGGCATGGCACCAGGCACCGAATTAATAAGCACCCTCAAGAATACGGCGTTCAAGGGGGGTAACGTCACGGACGAGCAATTTACCGCCCTACTTATCGTTGCCAACCAGTACGGGCTTAACCCGTGGACGAAAGAGATTTACGCATTCCCTGATAAGGGCGGCATTGTCCCGGTTGTTGGTGTCGATGGTTGGGCCAGAATCATCAACGAGCACCCACAGTTTGACGGGATGGAATTCAGCTACGATAAGGACGAGGGCGCATCGACTTGCAAGATTTACCGCAAAGATCGCAAACACCCCACTGTAGTCACCGAATACATGGGCGAGTGTAAGCGCAATACCCAGCCGTGGCAATCACACCCCACCCGAATGTTGCGCCATAAGTCACTTATTCAGTGTGCGCGCATGGCCTTTGGCTTCGCTGGCATTTACGACAGCGACGAAGCAGAGCGGATCATCGAAAGCAGCCCGGCAAGCGTTGTTGTTGGACAACAAACAGACGAGCGCCGCCCTGCACTCATTGCCCGGTGCGAAGAAGCGGCTCAGATGAGCATGGAAGTTTTCGCTGAAACATGGAAAAACCTGACCCACGAAGAGCGCCAGATTATCGGCAATGCCGAAAAAGAGCGTATCAAGGAAAGCATTCCCGTCGATGCAGAATATAGCGAGGTGGATCATGCAACAGCGCAGTGATGAATGGTTTTCCGCCCGGTGCGGCAACGTGACCGCCAGTCGCCTATCTGACGTAATGGCTAAAACCAAATCGGGCTATTCCGCCAGCCGTCAGAACTACATGGCAGAGCTTATCTGCCAGCGCCTAACTGGAAAGGTGGAAGAAAGTTACTCAAACGCGGCCATGCAGCGCGGCACTGAACTTGAACCGGTAGCGCGAGAGATGTACCTGCTTAACCAGTTTGACGCAGAAGTTACAGAAGTGGGATTTATTCCCCATCCCGATATCGTAGGATTTGGTGCGTCGCCTGATGGCTTGGTCGGAAATGATGGCCTGATAGAAATAAAATGCCCCAACACATGGACGCATTTAGAGACCATCAAGACCGGTAAGCCGAAAAACCAATACCTCCTACAGATGAACGCCCAAATGATGTGTACGGGCAGGAAATGGTGTGATTTTGTCAGCTATGACGACAGGCTACCGCCAGACCTTGCCTATTACCAGTTGAGAATTCATCAGGACGATAAGCTGGTTACTGAAATAGAGGAGGCGTTAAGGCAGTTTCTGTCTGAGCTTGAAAGAGAACTTGAGGTTATTAGAAACTTAGCCAAGGTGGCGGCATGAGTACCTCCACGTCGTCGGGCGGCTGCGCAAACAGGTTCCGCCTGACCCAAGGGGTATAGTGCACCGTCACATTTTGAGAATGGCAGCAATGATACTGACGGCAGCGGCGACCATTAGCCCAAGCCGGATGGTCATCTGCATGCCAAGCTTCTCAAATTTATCATTAATTTTATCAAAACCGGCAGTCATATCCTTGCGGACATCGGCTATCTGAACAGTTAAATCTTTGCGCACGTCTTCAAGGTCACGCTTGGTAGCGACATCCGCAACCTCATGAGACTTGCGTACGACGAGCGAAATCGCCTTGGCCTGCTGACTGGTAAGCCCGGCGGTTTGAAGCTCTTCTGATGCCTGCAAGGTATCAAATGCAACCTGGCCCATAATGTTATTCTCCTTTTTGGGAAGTATAACACAACCATTTTCATTGTGAACTCAGTGAGAAATCGTCGCTGACTGAAGGGAGCTTGATATCCCAACAGCCAGCTAACCCTAAACCTACTCCTAATAAATAAGGATAAGGCTAATGAAAAAGTCTAGTTTTCGTGTGCCCATTTGTGAAGCACAATCGTTAATGTCACGTTTCATCTCTCAAGATACTAGGGCGAAGAAATGAGAATATTCGATTCAAAAAAATTCGCGCAGTTAAATCATATTTTTCCTGAATTAACGCCAGCACAATTTGAAACCGCAATGTTATTTGCTCTGGGAATGACCAAAAAAGAGATTGCCTGGGCACGTAATGTTTCCTATCCAGTGGTAAGAGATACATTGCAAGAAATAAAAAATAAACTTGAATTTTATTCTTTAAGTCATCTTGTTTCGACGATTCATATACGTTTGGTTTTGTTTGCACTGTGCCAATGTACTTTGACAAACAAAGAGCACTGCTGATTAGCCAACTAAAATTGCGACTAAGGCCAGGGCAGATTCCAAGAATTCATTAATCACTAATCCCGCCCCGGGAGCGTGCCGGGGTTCCATTAATCACATTCACTTGTGAGGAGCTTTAACATGCAAAATTTAACCATTGCACAAACATTAACCATGTCCAGCCGTGAAATCGCGGAGTTGACTGACAAGCTACATAAGAACGTCAAGCGAGACATCGAAAAGATGCTCGTTGACCTGGGAGAAGATACGCTCAGTTTTGAGCACATCTATCTGGACTCCATGAATCGCCAGCAGACTGAATATCTTCTCGACCGCGACCACACCGAATGCCTGCTTACCGGCTATAGCGCTGTTCACCGTATGCGCGTTATCAAACGCTGGCATGAGCTTGAAGAGCGTGCAAGCCAGTTCGCTATCCCACAAACCTATCCAGAGGCCCTGCGCCTCGCCGCCGAACTGGCAGAGGAAACCCAGCAGCTAAAACTGATCAACAAAGAACAGGAGGAAGAAATCCACGACCTCAAGAGTCTGTTCAAGGAGGGCATGACCCCCACCCAGTTCTGCAAAATGCTCAACGGTGTTAACACCCAGAAAGTGAACCAGTGGTTAGCAGAGCGTAACTGGCTCTACAACGAAAGCCAATCCGGTACCCGTTGGCGGGCAGCATCCTACGCCCGCGACAAATACCTGACTGAGCACCAACATCTGATTAGCGTTCATGGTGCCGATGACTTCATTAAGCACCAGCCGGTACTCCTTCGCAAAGGTGCTGAACGCCTCTACGTCCTTTACCGCCGTGGAAAAGTGCCCATGAAACTCAACTGGAACGGCGATTTTACCCACCAAAAGCACGTCAGCGTTGCATCGTAAGAGGTTTACTCATGCAAGATTTAATATCTAAACATATTTAGACCATGTCCAGCCGCTACGAGCGGTTTTTTTACGCCTGAATGAAGGAGATGAAGATGGGTGGCTATACGAAAGGCCCGTGGAAATGGTGGACAAGTAATAGCTTTCGCCGCCTGAGTGGTCCAGACGGTAAGGATGGTGGCGTACTTTGCCCGACTGTGAGCAAAAGTGACGGGCACCCTGATTTAATCGTGAGCAAGGCTAATATGGAGCTGATTGAAGCCGCACCGGATTTGCTTGAGGCGCTGGAAGGTGCTTTAGGCTGGCTCAATAACGGGCTGGCACGCAAGCATTACGATAAGGCAGTTGCCGCCATAGCCAAGGCCAAAGGTGAATCATGAAGCGAACAGCGCTAACAGCAAAGCTAGCCATAGCCGCTCTTGTAGCGGCTTTTTTGTGGGGGTCATACATGATTTGGAGCGCGATATGATGCGAATACCCTTTACCCATCCTAATACTAGCACAACATCCAAACAGCCTTGCATCGTGAGAGGAACAACGAATGAAACCTAAAATACCTAACAGGATAAGAGAGCGGGAGAAGCTATTTAAGCGCTTATACCGTGAAGGACTTATTCATGCAAGACGCATACGACGAACCGGTTATTTATCAATACGGCTCTCCCTCTACTGGCGCATGTTATCCAAAGATAATGGCCAGAGCTGGAAGACCATGAGCCACGCCAAATACGACACCCAAATAGCAATATAAAAACAGGAGCACCCATGAATTATGCATTCGCGGGTCATGCTGCCCTCATGGGGAGCTATCACCCGGAAGAAACCCAACTGGATAAATGGGTTCAATGGCTGAGAAACGGATACAGAAGGCTTATCGATATCCTCGGGCAGCAAGGCAAACCTCTACGACCTGCATCAGTACTCTAACCAAGGCTGTTACAGCCTGAAATCACCTGCATCACCGCACACCCTGTCGGCAACCTTCACTGTACCGTTTCCGAGATTCACAAATTCCCCGCCTGCCACCATGACAAATGGCGCAACGGCTTAATTTTAGCAGAGGTAAATAATGGCATACATCACCTTATCCGAGTGGAATCGGCGGCAACCCCGTCCGCGCTGTATGGAAACGCTAAGACGAGCAGCTAGAAATGTACGTTTTGACCCGCCAGCAATACGTGATGGTCGCGAATATCTGGTTGACGAAACCGCCACGAGGCTAAGTCAAAACGACACACTTCATTCATACAGACCTGTTAACTCATCATTAGTATCGAGGATAAAACATGGCACGCCGGAGAAGTCATAAGAACCGCGACTTGCCGCCAAACCTGCAACCGCGCAATGGCGGCTATTTTTGCTACCGTGACCCGCGCACCGGAAAAGAATACGGCCTGGGTCGCCATCGACAGGAGGCCATTACGCAAGCCATCGCCGCCAATATGGCAATTTATGGCTCATCAAAACAATCACCGCTCGTTGACCGCATCAACGGCACACAGGTGACCACAGTTAGTCAATGGACTGAACGCTATCTGACGATACTCGACGGCAGAAAACTCAAGCCGAAAACGATGAGCGAGTACAATAAATACCTGAAAACCGTTAACACCCATTTAGGCGAATTTGTTCTTCAGAAAGTAGAAACCAAAGACATTGCCTCGTTCCTTAATCAGTGGGTAAAGGCAGGAAAACCGACAATGGCGAACCGCATCAGAGCATTGCTGCTTGACTTGTTTCGTGAAGCCATTGCCGATGGGCTGCTCAAAAGCAATCCAGCCGAGGTTACGCGTAATCAGCGGGTGGACATTCAGAGGGAGCGTATAACGCTGGATGAGTGGAGGCTTATACGCAAGGCAGCGGATACATTACCCGCATGGGTTGGGCCCTGCCTTGACCTTGCTTTAGTCACCGGTCAACGTTTAGGGGATATACAGGCGCTACGCTGGGAGGATTTCAAAGACGGACGCCTTTACATCAAGCAAGCGAAAACAGGCATGATGCTTGCGTTCTCCAAGGCAACCCGCATCGACTGCCTCAATTTATGCCTTTCCGATGTACTGAACCAGTTTAGAGAATTAAACAACGGGAGGGCACATATCGTCGCAGACGCCAAATACAAGCAATTTGCCGCAAAAACGATATCTTCTGCATTTCGTGAGGCACGCAAGGCATCAGGGTTAATATGGGAACGTAACCCTCCCTCATTTCATGAAATCAGAAGTTTGTCAGCGCGTCTCTACACCGATGAGAAAGGTAGGGATTACGCGCAAAAACTCCTGGGTCATAAATCAGCAACCATGACCGATAAGTATCGGGATGTAAGAGGGGCAGAATGGATGGAGGTGTAATTATTTCGATCGAATTTCGAGTAATTTCGATCGATTGTTTGTAACCCATTGAATAAAAATGCTGATATTTCTCTGCCGCTGTAAGCCACACAGCGAAGTTATAAAGTACTAATCTAATAATTATCAAATAGTTAGGGTTAATTGGTACTCAAAAGATAGGCGACAAAACACAACAAAGCACAACAATACACGACATTTTTATCAATAACTTACCGTCCATTTCGACTTGCCGACTACGCCAGAATCCCCACATTTGACGAAGGAAATCCCATGCGCTATAGTCGCTTTCAGGTGCTGAACACACCCTAGAAGCGGATACCGCGCCCGAAAGTAATGCGGTTTTTTTACGTCCATAGATTATTATGGTCGGGTAGCGAGTAGCGATACAACACCCGTATGGGAAAAGCTGCTGGCCGTCTTCTAGCGGTGTTCAAGTACCCGACCGCCCATCTGAACAATGGGTAAATTGAACAATCTAGAAGGATGTATATTATGACCAACCCAATCAATACAAACATTCTGTCCGTCATTACCCACAATAACATCGCCGTTATCACTACTGAACTTCTGGCGCAGCTTTACGGAACTGACGTCAAACATATTCAAAATAACTATCTCCGAAATGCGGACAGATTTATAGCAGGTAAACATTTCTTCAAACTTGAAAACGATGAATTACGAGAAGCCAAGAACAGACCATCTTTAAGAGGGTTAGTTGGCAAAAATGCTCGTAGCCTCATCCTTTGGACAGAACGCGGAGCCGCCCGCCACGCTAAGATGCTTGAGACCGATAAAGCATGGGAAGTGTTCGAGCAACTGGAAGATTGCTACTTCAATACTGAACGTGCTAACAATCCGCCACAGTATCAACCCGAGTCCCACGAACTCTTCACTGCTAACGATACCGCTAACCTCGCCCGCCTGATTTGGCACATGAGCCATAACTTCCGCTTCAAACAGGCGTGGAGCAATGGCATCTGGTACGCTTTACGCGAAGCCACCGGCATTCCCTCACCTCAGCCGATGGAAGTCCGCCACATCCCGAATATCGCCCGAGAATGCGAACGCATATGGGCTGTTATCGAACGTCTGCAATCGGCTATGGTTGACGCAGAGAGACGAACCATTAGGCAGCTTGTGCGCAAGCGTGAGAATCTGGATAGCGTGATGGCTGAAATCGATAGCTTGCTTAATGACGCCAGCCAGAGCAACGCTTTCATGCTCACCGATACGCTGACCCGCTGGCACAAGTCCGAACTCAAGCAGTTCGCGCAGAGGCACTGACAGCCGCCCCGGCTCGTTGAAGGGCCGGGGATTTCGATGGCATACCGTAACCTGAGCAAGGTATACTGCGCCGATGACAACATCCTCACTCTCCCAACATGACTCCCTGTTCAAAAACCTCGGCGATATCGCTGTGGCCCGAGACTTTTTGGAAATCCATCTACCGCCGCATCTGCACATCCTGAGTATGGTAGTCGCTCCAGCTTCCTGTCCCGCGTGGGGGATGATAAGGTTATTGGCCGAGAAAAACGGTGAACCTTGAGAGGGGAAAGGGTTTTGCGTTGAGAGGATCTGTCGTTTCACCGGGTGCAGCATAAAATCTGTTTATTCAACAAAGCCAATTTTTTATTCACTTCTTTCTTGCCGTCCTGCAAAATCCACATCCACGAATTTCGAGACCGTTAATCCGTTCAGCGAATCTTTCAGTATCACCTCAAGACTTCCTTTATACGGCGCCTCCAGGGTTATCTCTGTCACAAACGGGGTAAATACCGCGTTCTTTCTTACCACAACGGCTTCATTAAAATAATTTAGCATGTGGGCAACCCGGTGGCTGATGTCGGGACTGATAGTCACCTCTGGCTTAATGACCGCGGCGTACTTGTGGGTGTTTTGTGGCAAATTTTGTGGCTCATATTCCATATGGATTGTACCATCACTGATCGTAGAGGCCGAGACGGTCAGTGAGTCCAGCGGCGTATGGCTGTGTAACACGGTAAAACTTTGCATCGTTCCGCTTAACGTATCAGTCAGCGTGATCACCGACCTCTCATCATCTCGCCCCGAATAATTCGTGGTCATGTCAATCACACCGCTGCTTTGTGTCAGACGTGAGGCTTTTAAGGGGGTAAATCTCTCCGGCTTGTCTGCCGTGACCTGTAATGCCGCTGGCAGCTCCGCATTCAGTATTGCAAACGGGATGCGGTAATTGTGATTCACCGCCGCCCGGAAGCTGAAAACCGGCGACACAATGCGCGGGGCTGTCGGGTAACCAACCATGTGTGTGTTCTCGCGCGTCGGCCATGCCGGAACCTTATAGCCCCCTATCAACAGGTATACTTGCTTATCTTCAGGGGCGGGGGGTGTGGTCAGTGCAATTTCCACCGGATTGTACTGTCCCGTCTGGTTGGCTATTGCTATCGGATCGCCATAAGCATCAAAGCCCAGCAGTTTATTCTTGCGCATATTCACATCCGGCAGCGCCTCAACGCTGGTTTCCGGCACGGTCAGGAATTTCTTCAGGTTAATGGCCTGCCCGCCGGCGATCGACGGCATGATGTTGCTGAAATAAAATTCCTGCACACCACTCGTGTTATAAACTGCCATCGCATAGGGACCTTCTGTGAGAAAGTCGGTCACCACGCCGTTGTACACCGGATAACCGGCGTTGTTTATCACCAGAGGCTGCGCCACCTGCACCATCACGCCGGATTCGTTCGCATAATAAACCGGGATCTGATTGAGGGGCTGGGTCGGGTCGGTATCAGGACGACCGATGTAAATATTCCCGTTCGGGATGGGTTTAAAACTGCGCGGCATAACGAACAGCGAAGACGGTATGCGGACCGCGACGTTAGCATTAATATCGGCCATAAATATTTCTCCGGGCGTGAGTCGTCCCCACAGAGCGAATCTGCGGTAATAAAAAACCCGCCGAAGCGGGTTAGGTTGGGTTATCTCATTTGCCGCGCTTTACTCTTGCTGGGTAGCTTGGTTTGCCAAAATTGGCTTAACTATATTTGCAGCTTGATTTAATGCTCGTTCGTATGCTGCCGTTCCTGCTTTTGTGCCAGCCAATCGCAGCAAGGCATTTCGCATTGGCTTTGACTCGTATAGGCGCATCAATGTACCAAAACCTCCTTCAATCCCAAGCGTCGCTCCGAGAGACAGCACACTACCCATCATTCTCAGCCTGTTTGCCTGAGACTGACCAGTCTGAGTAACAACGTTTGCGGCATCGGATCTTGATGTGGTACGCAAAACGTCATCCAGCGCATCAAGCTCTCTCATGTGCCTCCCGCTAAATACGCTATTGTAGATTTCACCACCGGCTTGTTTTTTCAGTTTATTCACTTGGGTCATGAATTTTGCCGGTGAGTCACCCGCCGCATCTGCCATTTTTGTGATATATGCCGCACGCATTGCATCCTTACCTTTAGGGTCAAGGGCTGACCAAATTCTCTTGATGTCAGAGGCATTACGACTATATACAATGCTATTTATCAGTTCTGGCGTGGCTTCGTTACTCGCTTTATTCAATATCGTGGATATGCGCTTATTCAAAACCTTGTTGTAAATATTTGCGTAGTCTGAGTTGGCCTTGATGTATTTTGCCGCGTCAGATGGCCCGAGCGTTTTACCTACCGATGAGCGTAAATCACGACTCATGGCATTCTCTACCATGTGGGTGATCGCCTTTGCCTGATTAGGGAAAACCATGGCATCACCCTGAACATTTGACCGGAAAGCTGTGCGATGCTGGCGAAGCAGGTCGAAATCCACTCCTTGGCTTGAAAGTTCGTCTTTCAGGTTTTTTAACGTGCCTAATAACCCCTGATCGGCAGAAGTCCCGAGGCGCTCCAGTCTTGCAATGCTGGTGTCTATTGCGCTGATAGAGTTGGTTGTTTCAACTGGTGACGCACCCATTTTCGTGGTTACGTCATCAATAACTGCCCCGGCTGCGTCCTTTCTACCTTTCAATGTTGATGTCAGTGACTTAACGATATCATCAGGATTGTACTCGCCTACTTGATCTAGGTAATTACTGACAAGTTTGCTTCTACCCGCATACTGCTCCGCTCTTTTTTCGCCTGTTCCTAAAATGGCACCTTCCGCATCTTGTTGGAGCCCTCTCGTGAATGCATTTCTCGGCTTGACCATATCTGACGTCATTGGGGTAATACCCATGCGTTCAGCATTCGCAATGGTTTGCTGTGCCTCTGGTGCAATACTCCCCTTGAGAGCCGTAACACCTCTACCTATTGCAGTGGCAGCACCAGAAAGCAGACCTTGAGCGCCTAGATTAATTGCGGCGTTTTGAGCAGCATTAGCGGCAAAATCTCCCTGCTGATTAGAAGCCTCAGCAAGTGAGCCTGTTATCATGTTACCGGCAGTGCTTATCCCGCTTGCCAGAGATGGCGATCTAGTCAACAACTCCGCTGGCAGAGCTACTTTTGCTGCCGCGCCAATCGGCATTAAATATCCGCCAATTGCCTCGCCAGCCTGAGCGAATTTGTCAGTGGGCCTGTCTACCGGGCGATAAATAGGATCGAGCACATCACCAAGACCAACCGCGCCAGTTCCGGCATTGATTAAATCAGCTCCACCCTGGAGAATATCAAACGGAATGTTTACCAGCCCCCTGGCAGCTTGCTCAACGTTATCAGCCATGGACGGTGATTGAGATTGAGTCTGTTGCTCTTGCGCTCGCTGCTGCTCAAGGGCAGAAGGGTATGCCGAATAAAACTGATCTCTCGCTTCAGCCCAATTCTCACCAGTGCGGGGGGCAACCACTTCGTCAAAGTATTGCGCCTGTGCTTCTGTTTGCTGCTGCGGAGATAGGGATTGATATTGAGGGGAAGCTATTACGTCCTTCCATGCCTTTGGCATTAATCACCCCATAGCGAAGAAAAGCCGCCCTGTTGATGCGGTTGTGTTGGTTGTTGAGCTGGCTGCGGTGCCTGCTGCTGAGACTTACTACCACCCACATTAACGTTGTACTGCTGGTTGTAGTTGTCAGTATACTCTCGAATCTCGCGTGCAGACCTTTTCGCCGCCTCTGGGCTTGAAGAATCAAACTGTGGCATACCTTGAAAATACATCTTGGCCTCTGCCACCGTGTTAATTCCGCTGGCCCCCATGTCGCGGGCAGCCGCAACACCTTGGTTTTGCATTCTTCCCTGAATCCTCTGTGCAGCATTGTATAGTTGGCGTTGCTCGCCACCACTTAACCGACTTCTTACATCTGCGCCTAAAGCTTGCTTACCCGTGCCACCAGTAATCCCTGTCATAACCCCAAGAGCCCCTGCGCTAGCACCCTCGATGGCGTCCAGATCCTTCTTCATGGCGGAATTCTGCGCCGTCGCTGCTGATGTTGGAGGCGCAGCGATAGCGCTAGCGGGGACGCGAACCATATTCCCGGCGTCATCAACCCCTTCATAGAAAGCACTGGCACCAGATCCATGCAGCTTGCCAGTGACACTTACAGTACGCCCGTCTGCCAGTTGAACCATGCTATCCCCCATCGCCTCTGGCCTACCGCGCACCCTGAGATATGTTTTTTGTTGATCTGGCCCGAGGCTCTGAAAATATTGGTATTCTCGGACAGATGCGGGGACAGACCCACCGCTGGTTCTCAGTGAGTTCTGAAAACTAATATCCTGCCCTCTAGCCTGCAAACCTTCGCTTGCCCTATTACTGCGCACCTGCTCTGTCAGTTTTGCCGCGTCATTCTGGCGTCCCTCGCGCTTATCCAACGCTTCCAGATAACCCTTTGGTCCCAGCGAGAACATAGCCAGATTGCCGAACAGGTCAGATGCACCTTTCGGGTCTTGCTGGTATGTCTGACCTACATCTGCCGGATTTACGCCAATACGGTTAAGCTCGTCAGCATTGGTTTTCAGGAAGTTGCCGAATGCTTCCGGCCCTTGCCCTGCTGCTACCTGTGCATTCATCGCTAGATCACCCATCGTTGTACGATGGTCATCGTCAATGAATCCCATGCCTTTCTGCACATTCTCGAACTGGTCAGGGTATTTCGCTGCCAAATCACGCATGGCGGTACGGTCGCCCGATTTAAAAGCGTTGCCGAACTCCTGCTGGAATACTTTCTGACGCTCTGCCTGCTGGTTTTGCTTGTAAGCATCAGACAACCCTTGCAGCCCCTGTAATGCCTGCAATCCAACGTTGTTACCACCTGCGCGGGCGAAGTCGTTGTTATCACGAATCATGCCGAGAGTGGCGTTAACATCGCGGGCGCGTGGGGCGTTTTCGTTCATTCCGCCGATACCAGCCAGAAAGCCGCCAGAGTTAATACCTTGGTTCCAGGTAGCCATCAGAACAACCCTCCAAGCAACCCAAGCCCACCACCGATGGCAGCACCCCACGGCCCACCAATCCCCATACCAATGGACGCGCCACTTAATGCGCCGCCGATGCCTTGCTGCAATGACGATGGCTTATTAGCATTAGCCGCTGCAAGTGACGCATTCTGCTGCAATAGTTGGCCGGTGTTGTTGGCGTAGGCCTGACCGGCGTTGGCCTGACCGGTCAACGCCCCAAGACCGATATTCGCCAGATTCTGGTAGTTGTTCATCTGGCCTGAAAGCCAGTTCTGACCAAGCGTAGGCGCGATGGCAGCAAGCTGGTTTCCGGTTGCGGTGGAGCCAAGACCCCCGTTTGCCTCAGCAGCTGCAAGACTCTGATAGCGGGCCTGATTCGCAAGGTCTTTATATTGCTGTGAGTTGTAATACTGATTTAGCGCACTACCCTGACCCTCAAGCGTGGACAGGTTCTGCAACTGAGATATGTTCTGCTGAGCAAGCGGCGTGAATGGCGAAAGGTTATTCATCACCGTCTGCCACTGCTCGCGCTGTAATGCAGTGGCGCGGTTCATGGCATCAGCTTGAGCCCCTGCCCCATTGTCACTACCACCGCCTTTACCCCCCTTTTCAGGGCACCAGGGTTCTTCGCCTAGCAGTTTCCTGCCCAGCGTAAATGCATATAACATGGTTATCTCCCGTGATTGAGGAAGTCGGTTAGTTCTTCGCGAGTGGCTGCGTAAAAGGTGACGTCATCAACGCCTTTGAAGTATTTCTTGATGGTTCCCACGCGATTTAATCCGATCATCGCGCAGTAGATTTGCCCGTGACGGAACTTGCAGGCAGCAAATGATGTGACGCATTGGACATTGGTTTCTGACAGGATGAATCGCCAGAACGCCAGACCGATATCTTTGCTAAATCCTCGAATCTCAGGCAGATACATTGCGTGGCAATCAAAAGTCAGCGGCTGAATCTCTTGGTAGTAGACAATCCCGCCAAACTGTCCGTGTGCATTAACCTCGAAATATCTGCATTCTGGTTTGTAGTCGTAACCGTCTCCGTTATTGCTTCCTGCGATAATGTCCGGGTGATTTCCTACCGCCTCAATCAAGTCGATATTGCGTGTTGGTTTGAAGCTAATCATATTCACGCCTCAGTCAATAAGACCATGTGTGCGAGCCATATCCTCCAGCGCTTTTATGCGTTGCTGAGCTTTAACAAGGCCAGCGGCCAGCGCCTGAATTTCTGCCTGCGAATAGGTTGCACCTGCTGCGTATGACTGGTCAGCGTTGAATGCGCCGATAAATGCTGTGCCAGTGGCCGCTGCCCATCCTGTTTCACGGGGACCCACCACCTGCTTGTTGTCAATCAGCAGTTTCGTGACGATACCCAGCGATGAGAGTAGAGCCTGCGGTGTGTCCCGCGCTGTCGAAAGATAATCGCGCTCTATCACTGCAACTCTCTGTTTTATGGATTTAATTTCTTCCTGACCGCTGAAGGCTGTCTGCCCGGCGCTGCTTGCCCGCTGAGCAATCATCCCGATATGGCTTATCAGCGTGATCAGCTGCAACTTGAATACGGGACCCAGCGCATCAGGAATGGAGAGTGGGTCAATTCCGGGTGAACCCTGGAGCGGCGTGTTCAGTTCATCGCTCATGACTCAACCCTCACGGTCAGGCCGGACAGCGTCACCGGGGCAGAACTCACGATGCGGAGTCTGAAACCGATGTTCCGGCGAACGCGCCCGACTTTGCGCACCAGGACACGCCTGTCATACACGGCAGGTTTATCAAGCACCACCAGACACTCACGGCCAAAATTAATCCCGTCCGGCGTGGCGGAAACAAACAGGGTCCCCGTCACTGAAGAAAGTCCGCAAGAGGATTCCAGACTCAAATCAAACAGCCGGGCATTGTCGGCCGATATCAACGGGGTGAACAGAATATGCTCGGTCATCTCGTCGTAAAGCGAGGACAGAGAAAAATCCACCACACCGACAAGCCCCCGCAGCTTGTCACCCGCCGTTATACGTTCACCATCAAACATAAAATCGCACCCGTAATAAATATCGTCAGCCACACCGGACTTCAGTACCGACCAGGCTGGACCACCTGCACTGACAGATGCATCGTAAACCAAGGTATGACGGGGAAGGTGGATGATTAAAAGCACATGCGACTTAAACGTCAGTGATTCCATGAACGCCGTTGCCAGTTCATCGGCGGTATAACCCAGCAATACAGCATCCACGCTGGCAGTGGACAGAGGCTGGGCTTTCCCGATATCCATAAGCCATACGGACGGAGGTCCGGATGAGGCCCCGCTGATAAACGCATAGCTGTTCATGAAACGCGTCTTGCAGTGAACACCCGCTATGCCAACAGGGATGGTCAGTGATGCATTGGGCGCATAGATAGGAGAGCTGGCGTCCACCGCGCCGGTAAGATAAAAAAATTCAATTGACGATGAACCAAAACAGACCACCGAGCCGCGCCATTCTGCTATCGCTTCAATCACATCCGACTGCGCGGTTGCACTGTAGAAGGCCCGGTACCGGTCCGGTTTTGATTCATCCTCCAGATCCGTAATGCCAAACGTGGCAGTGCCGTCTTTCACCCAGATATAACGCCCACCCACATGACATATATCCCTCACAGACCCGATATCATATTGCTCGAACCCGGTGGCCACATCCCAGTTTGCCAGCCATTTTACTTGTCCGTCATACCGGAAAAGCACCAACTCACCATCAATGGCAACGCCCTGGCTGCTCCCGCTCCCTGACATCGATACCCGCCCATGGCCCCGTGCGGTACCGACTATTGTATTTTCTTTATACACTTTTCCGCCCATTACCCGATAAACTACCCGGTTGTGCGGGTTGAACATCACCCCCCGGGAAGGGCCATCTGAATCACGAAGCCTGCGCAATCCCGGGAATGAACGCAGATATCCGTCGGCATTCAGAACGGGCTTCTGAACGGCCAGCATGTTTACCGGCAGGAGATCAACATAATCGGCATCGCGGAAGTTTTTACCCGTCCCCTTCATTAGAGGGAGTTGTTGAATCGACATCGCACGGTTCCTTTCTGTGGAAATAACGCCAGCCAACCTGTGTAGCAAGAATGTTGCCCGAACCGATTGGCATACGATTTGGGTATCCTGATCTGCACCTTGCTTTTCTGGCGCGAGACATTGCAGATAGCTTCACAAGAAGCTCTTTGCCGTTTCGGGCATTCAGGACTAATTTTGCTGTAGGTTCGATGGCATAATCAGGAGAAATCCGACACGCTAGGTTTGAAATAACAGCGCTGAGAGCGTTATTCTGCAATCCGTGATCATCACCGGGCAGTGGGTCAATCTCTGCATCTGCAAACTGATACCCAACATCAATACCCGGTGAATCCGATCCGCCAAGCCACTCGGACATCATCATTTCGAGGTCGTTTACCGTGTCCTCAGTTGACTGTGGCTCGACGTCCGTCAGCGTGGCATTAGATGCAATGCCGAGCTTGCGTAGCGCGGCATTAACAAGATCACCCTTCGTTTTCAGGTTCATCATTCACCGCCTTCGGTTTGCGGCCACGCTTCGGTTTTTCTGTCTCAGGCTCAGGAGCATCAAACAGCTTACTCGGATGGTCTAACCAGCCATCAGCCAGATATTCTTCCAAGTCAGCCTCATCAATGACGAGAACGTGAGCCGTAGTGTTCCAAACTTTCGTTTTTCCGCCCGGCTTATAAATCATCTGTGACATGCGCACCTCAAAATAAAGGGGCCGAAGCCCCTGTTTGTTATGCCTGATTAGCCAACCCAACACCGATTGCCTCGGGGCGAACCGCACATGCCGAGTACCACAACGCGATGCGGCATTTACCGGACAGGGTGCTGATATCACCCTGATAGGCTACAACGCCGTTCAGCCCCACATTCGGGATTGAGAAGCTCTGGGTTTTCATGCCAGAGAACAATTCGTGATTGATGGGGATCGGCTGTGATACAAGGCGTATAGCGTCATCAGCCCAGAACACGTTGGATTGCGCAGTGGTGGTGTTCAGAATGTTCACCGCCATAGTGTCGGCCAATGAGGTGTTTACGTTGGCGTATGCGCGTTCTTCCGGCAGCAATGCTGTGTCATCCAGAGCAATAGGCTTTGGTGTGATGGTGACTTGAGTGCCGTTAACAGCTACAACAGAAAAAGTTGCATCCTGTGTCAGCAGGTTTTTAGCCATCTGAGAAAGGTACTTGACGCCAGCAAACGAAATTTTGTCGCCGCGTTTCAGTCCAGTTCCAGAACTTAACGTCACTGTTGCCGTGCGGTTGTCCACGTTTTCACGGTTACCGTCAGCGTCAGCAACCCATGCTTGCGGCTTGAATTTCTGTGCGCCGGATACCGTGATACCCGTTGCCGTAGAGGCTAACAGCGTTGGCATTTTGGGTGAACGAAGCACCTCATTAAACCCGGCGACCTGTTTCTGAATCGTGCCAGATTTATATACCTCCTCTGGAATGCGGCCGTATAAGTCTTTACCCGCCAATTCCTGACCCGCACCGCGATAATCGGTAGGGTTGAAGAAGAATGACAGGCCAGCACTGCGATTCAATTCGCGAGAGAAGATAAGCGCCTCTGCCTCGGAAATGAAATCCCATCCTGTTTTAGCGGAACCAATCGCAGACGTGCTAGCAACTACCAGAGAGCCCATTTCAACCGCTTGTTTTGCGATAGCGTTCTCAACGTTATTAGCCAGTTTCTGACCAGATGCAGCAGCACGGCGGCGTATTGACCGTTCATCACGCAAATCATCAGCACGCAGAGTAAAAAAGTCGTTATCCGGCACACCCATGTTGCATTTGACGGACAATTCCAGAATGCCCGTTGCCTGTCCGGTCAAGTCCCAACCCTGTTGAGTTGGCGCTTCCTGTTCCAGTGGCATCCATACGGTGTTTTGCGAACGTTGCATATCGCCAGCGTGGGGAGTGTATTTACCGACGCGCTGAGCCATCGGTGTGATATTTTCCACGGTTTCGATGATTTCATCGACCATGTAGGTAATTACTTGACCTTCGTTCAAAGCCATTATCTGATTCCTTTATTAAGTTTTGCCTTGAGTGCGCGATAGGCGTCCGTGTCACCTTTGCTTGCTGCCGCCTCCATCTGTCTGCGAATGGCGTCGGTATTAGCCGCCGTCACATCACCTGCAATGGATTGGTCAGCCGGGGGCGCGGAGGAAACCTGAGTCCCGCGAGGCTTGAGAGTTAATTGCTCAGATAGTCGAGTGAGTTCGATGAGTGCGCGTTGACCGTCAAGCGCTAAGATTCGGCGTAATTTCTCTGGGTTTGCGCCCAGGTGATACATGATGGCCGCCGACTTTTCAGGAAAGAGATCCATAATGGTAGTGTCCACGCCTGCCGGGACTAACTGCCGGAACGCATCTTCTTTCTCCTGATAGTCGGGAAGATTTAGTTTCTCTGCCGAATCGTAGTGCTTACGCGCCGCTTCAACGTATTGCGCTGATTGCTGGGTGAATGCTTGAGTTTTTCGCCCTTGCTCCGCTACTGCGTTGCTACGAGCGTCCATAGCCTTGATTTGCCAGTCAGACTGAGCGGCTTGGAATGCCGCCAGCGCTCGACCCTGATCAAAGTCGTACTTCTCCATTGCAGCATCAGACAGATAATCATTAATGTCTGGCTGAGGCGGTAACTCAGGATTAACCCGCAAATCCTCCGGCACCTCGCCACGTTGAACCGCCTGCATCTGCTGTTCAATCTCACGCTGCCGCTTACGCTCAAGGCGTTTAGCTGCAAACTTGGCGTTGGTTTCCGGGTCTTGTTTCGGTTTTGTCTCATCGTCTTTCAGGACAATCTCAAAGCCTGCATCCTGCGACTGTGCGTCGTTGGCATTTGACGCGGTATCGACTGCGGTTGCCGCCGCATTATCGACGTGCAGGGCTTGGCCTTCAGTTTCCTGAATGTCGGTGGTATCGGTCATGTTAACTCTCTCTTATTGAGGTGATTTCTCGGCTACACTGCCGGAAGGTGAATTCTGTCTCTGCGATTGCAGGATGTTGGCAATGTCCAGCCGCTGTTGATGCTGCTGTCCGGTGCCTTTGAGAAGTAGCTCAGCGTTGGCTCGGGCGTCATCGCTGTTCTGTTGTTGGAATTTACCCATGAGCGATAAAAACTCACGGAATGCTGCTTGCTTGTCCAGATCCATGTTATTGAAGATTTCAGCAACCTTGGCAGCGTTAAGCTGGTTCTGGCCTTCGACCTTCGCCGCATCAACCTGGATTTGCATCTGTTGGTTCTGCGCTTTGAGCAATTCAGCCTGACCTTGCAGGTATACACCTTGTGCCTGCGTCTGCTCTGCTGATGGTTCTTGTGGTTGCTGCTGCGCCTGCTGCACCATCTGAATCTCTTCCGGTGTCTCCGGTTTTTTCAGCCCCATAATTACCAGTTGTTTGTTGGCATACTCGCGCATCATCTCGACGCCTTTACCGTCAAGCAGCGTGAAGTATTGAAGTAGGAGCATTTGCCACTCAGGGGTGCCAGGCACAACTTTGGTAAGGAGTTCCTGAATCTCTGCGCGGTTCTGCTGCTTCATGCTCTGGAATGATGGGCCAACATCGGTATAGCACTCATAGCGGCCGCGAATGTCATTCATGACAACATGCTGCCCGGTACTCAGATCAACCATTTCAGCGAGCAACTGAATATCTTTCTCGCTTCCATCCTCAAGGGTGATAGTCACGTTGCGGGGGACGTCATAGATATCGTTAACGATGGATTGGTAAATCTCACCATCTCGCCGCATGGCTGTAGCCAGGTTGTCCTGAAACACGTAGGTTTCGAGGTCAGAGCGCATGTTCAACTGGTTAACAGTATCGAATGCCACCTGTCCGCCGTTCACTGCCTCCGCATCCACGCCGAGAGTGGCGACCTCTTTCACTGCATTGGTTGCCGCTTCCAGCATGTAGGCGTTAGCCTGCGGAACCTCTGGATTCTCCATGTATGCGATGGGTTGAGTTGGCAATTCACCGTTGTTTTCATCCGCGCGATTCAACAGGTAGTACGGGTAATCGTCGTTTCCGTCATACATGTGCTCGTAACCGAGGATTTGCTCAGGCCAGAAGATAGGTTTCTTCTTCGGCGTGCGTGCAACAATGTCGGCGTTGAATGACATGATCATGTTGCGCAGGCGCTGCCCATCTTTAGTCAAGCGAACAACGCCCTCGTACACCTCTTTGCTCTCAACAAATCCCCACTCGCCATAGCACGGCACAATAGGGATGTGCTCACCGGCGATCAGTTGCTTGTCTTTGTAGATGTCAGTGCATGAGAGCAGTGTTTTATACACGCGCTTGCGCTTAATCTTGCGCTCTGCAATCTTCACCATGCCGCGCTCTGCAAGCTCGTCGATAACATCCTTGATATCTTGCTTGAAGTAACTGACGGGCTCGCCTGTTAGCGGATCCTGATAGATGAATGCTGTCTCTTTCTTCTCCACCACCTCATAGAATTCAGCGATGTGAATGGTGTCCTGCGTCAGCCAAGGAAATACCCAATCATTGGGACTCTGAAAGCTAGGCTGATTGCTTGCATCCAGGTCGTGCTCTTCTGCGAAATCATCCCAGCCGTTACGGCTCATCGAATGGATGACAGTGCAGTGACGGGCGTCGCTCTTGTCCATCTGCTTGCTATTGCTGTCCCAGACGACACATGAGCAGGCTGAGTGAATTGGTTCGCGCCGGATAATCTGGTTGTTACTGGTCGGGTCTTGGTCTTCGTACTCAGTGACGATGCGCCACGCCCCTACACCAGCCTCTACTTGCTCACGCACAGCGACGTTTACCGCTATCTTTGCTGAGTTATGTCGCATATCAGTGCGATACATCCCCATCAGCGTGTCAGCAGCGTCTGGTTTAGCTCCGTCCTTCGGTCGATACAGCACGTCGATAGGGTTCTGACGCATCTCTGCGACCAACTTGCGCACGACTGGGCGCACCACATCAAACTGACCGCGATACTGCAAGGTTGTGTACTGCGTTAGCCAGTCGTCCCACTGAGAGACGCGAGAGAAGAAGAGATCATTCTTCGCCTCTGTTCTGGCTTCATCTCCGGCTGTCCAGTCTGCGTCAAAGCGACACAGAATGCTCTCCAGCCTGCTTTCGTTATCAGCCATTATCTTCCTCGGGAAACGGGTTTAATCGGTGCTGGGATTTTCTTTTCTTTCGGCTTCTTGATGTCGCGCATCAGCTTGGCAAAGCGACGCATCATGTAGCCGTAGCGAACGGCAGACAGAATGTCATCGTTGATTTTGACTATCTTTCCATTTTCATCGCGGTGATAGAGGCGGAACTCTTCAAAGAATGGCTCGCAGGTATTGAACACTTTGAACCTACCATCGAGCATCATGTCACGCAGTTCAGTGATTCCTGGCTCAACGGCGTTACCACCATCGGGCCACGTTGCATGCTCAGGCAGCATCATGAAACCCGCATCAGCATATTGAGCTTTAAGTTGCTCACCGCCGCCCTTCTCATGCTGATTGCCATCGTGAGGCCACGCCGTGGGAATTTTACTTGCCCATGATTTGACAGCGCCCCATGCTTGAACCGCTGTTTTCTCTTTGTCTTTCCACACGCGAGCGACATATATTGTGTCCGCGTCCTTGTCCCACCAGAGTTGAATCTGTGCTTGCGGGTGATCCCATCCGAAATCCATCGCGTCGATAACATAGAAATGATCAGGACATTCGAACGGCTGGCACTTAATCGTCTCTTCCGGTATCTGGAAGATGCGACCGCTACCCATCGTCGGGATGCCACGCGCACGAGCTTCACGCTCATGCTCTGGGTAGCCAGCAATGATTTGCTCTCGCAGCTCATCAGAATAATGTTCAGCGTCATAAATGGTCATGTTGACCACCTTCTGCGCCTTGCTGGGATTTTTGAGGAACTTGATTACAACGTCCGACATTCCCATTAACGGGGTAAATGTCAGGATGGAGAATTGCCCGTGCTTGTTGGTACGCGTCAGGCCTTCACCATAAATGCTATACGGCGGCTCTTCGTCGAACCACACCCCATGGATGGTGTCACCTTGCCAACGGGCGCGACCTTGTGAGTACGGCTTGAAGTAGCAGATAGACATGCCATCTTCAACACCATCGGCAGTGTGGTGCCTAACAAGCAGGTGATCGACAAGGTTCGGGAAGAAGGGTGACTTCTTCCAACTAATGATGTCCTCTTTCGGGATTGATCCGTAGCCGGGTTCATCATTCTCTTCGATACGACCACACAGAATGCGCTGTGTGGTCTTCGTTACTGTCTCGTTAGTCTCACCACCGACCCAGAACACAACCGGCTCATAGAAGCGCTTACCTTTCCAGTCCTCGCCGTATTTACCATCATCGGGATATCCTTTAGTGCCGGGATAGCGCCCGGTGAGATGAAAGGCCACCTCAGCACCACCGGTATAAGATTTACCCAACTGGTTGCCAGCCATAAAGCATCGCTCGGGGTAATCATGCCCTGCGTCGATAAATTCTCTTTGCTTGCTGTATGGAGTGAACTCGTAAAGCAGGTGGGTTTTGCGGTAGTTCTCTTCTTCTTCCAGTAATTCGAGCAATTCTATCTGCTCGTCTTCTGTTAGCTCATCGATATCAATCGTCGCTGCGTTTGCCACGTAAAAGCTCCTGAATTCGAGAAAGCCGCTTGCCGCGATCTCCCTTATCAGATGTCACGTCTTCAACCTGTGACTGTTCTTTGAGGCCCAGGTCTCGGGCAATGATGTTTGCGTTGAGCAGGTCAGCAGCAGCGCCAGAGAATTTCTGGTCGTAGATGACTTTCTCCGCTCGCGTAGTGACCATCATAAAATCTTCACGAGCGCGATATAGTTGCCACGTGCTTTCGGCAATATCTAAGAACAGGCATAGACCCGTTAATGTCATTGCTCGCATCTTTGCGATGGGTTCTTGCGTCACTTCCCCTTGATACGAGAAGGCCTTCATTTCCCACAATGGGTGCTCTTCTACCCACTCGAAGTATTCACAGCAGGCTGACCATAGCACCTCGGGCGAATCGAACTTAGGGTTGCGCCCATGACTGCTACGAGCCTCCCAGAATCGGTTACCCTTTGGCGCTGCCATAATCATTTCCTCATCCAAATAGTGTCAGCGCTTCTTTTGCCTCGCGGATAGCTTTTTCAGTGCGAGCAAGCGGGGTTTGTTCGGCGGCTGCGAGTGTGTACTGGTCTTTGAACAGCTCGTAATTCAGCTTAACGCCAGCAACAAATTCAATGGCCTTTTCTGCCGCTGCGGTGTCAGATTGAACCAGTCGCAGCAGTTCAAGATTCATTTGCTGAACGTCTGTTAATTCGGTGATTGCGGTCATTTTGGAGTTTCCTGCTATTGAGTGGGGATTCTTCCTGTAGGTGCACATAAACTTCATGCTGAAATATCGAACACTCTCGGGAGAATGCTCTGGATTTCGTCATTTCTTTTTGGACTGGTATTTCATCGCCCATGCCTTTGCTATGCGAAAGCAATCGTCAAACATCTTGCCCCTGGCGCTGGCGGAAGCACTGTGACGGTAATGGTCTACCGCCCTGTCTGCCCCCTTCAGGGCGACCGATGGCTCATAGCCCTGTTTCACCAGTTCGGCGACAACATGCTTTTCAATGAATGGCGTGTAGTCTTTCATGCTGCTTCCGGATCCTCGTCAGCATCGGGAAAGTCACCCAGATCCGGAATAGCTACCTGAGATAATTCACATATCAATTTTTCCGCTTCCCGAATCTTTTTCAGGTGCAGCTTACGGATTGTCATGCTTTTGCTGCCTGGACGACCAAATGTGTCCAACGACCATTCATTTACCTGCAATAAGCGGTTTTGCATCTCACCCAGCGTCAGTTCTTTAAGCTGGTTAATATTCATTAGTGCCAAATTTGGCTGAGATTCTTTGTCAACCAGATCAAGTAACCAGCGGCGTAATGCTTTGGCTATCTTAGTATCCGCCAGCATACCCAGCAGATGGCCTCCCCGCGGAGAAAACACACGCACACGATTGTATTGTATCTCTTTGTTTTTATTACGAGAGGTCACACTGACCACCCGGCTCATTTCGTCTGTAAATTCATTTTTATTGCGGTTATACAAGCGATTTACTGATTTCTCATCAGAGTATTCGAGCAATTCAGCCATATGTGCACTGGTAAACCAGATTTTCCCGTCACCGTTGTCGAACGGCACCACAGAGTGATTTTTAAACGTTAATGCTTTCATTGGTGTTTACCTTCAAAAAAGAGACCTCAGATCACACGAACAGCCAGCCCCTGAGCACACCCATTACTGGCGTTCTCCAAGGTCGCTTTTGTGAATAGTCTCAGGGTTGTGTTGATATGCGCGTGTGAAGCGCAGGCGAAAAAAAGCCCCGCGTTTGCGAGGACGGGAGTCTTTCAGGCTGCCAGTCGCTAGCATTGCCGCTGAATTAGCAGACTCATTGACAATGCTTTTGTGTCACTCACCACCAGTTAAAACGTCAGCAAAAATTGAGCTTCTTCAATCAGCACTTTTATTTTCTTCGCATGTGCCGCCTTAATACCTTTCCACTCGTTCAATACCGTGCCAAACACGCTGGCAACGGCTTTGTCCGTTTTTAATTCGGCGCAAGCTGCATTGAGTTCCTGAATGACGCTGCGCTTGCGTGGATTGGTAATCTGACCTTTAGTCCAGTATTCATAGAGCACGTCATCACACTCCTCCTGATACTGAACCACTTTGTCGCGGATTTCGGGCTTAACCTTGTTGGGACTGATGGTCTGAAGCCAGCCGTTTAATTTGCGCAGAGCCAGACAAAGCATCTTCTGTGGGCCACCAGACGTAGGGATGGTGATTTCCACCCCTCCTTTAGCAAAGCGCTGTTTTATCTTGGTTCTTTGTGATTTCCAAATCCATCCCCATTCCTTCGACGATAGGTTTCATCGGGGTATAGGGTTCGCCGTTATGGTTGATGACATACAGAGCATTTCCATGAAACGGAACGGTGATTGCTTGCATAGTGCTTATCCTTACTTAGGTAATGAACCTTTGGCGCATAGGAAATCAGCCCGTCGAAGGCAGCACTAGCCAGCTGCTTCCTCAAAGGCTCATTCCTAAACAAGGTCCGACGTGTGATGGGTGCATGCACTGCACCGATGAAAAAGGCCCGGATTAACCGAGCCTCAACGTTTCTCTTTCGCTTTTTGTCATACTAAGCCGCCAGTCGGTGTTGTTCTTCAATCAGTGGCTGGCAATGGTTTTTGTTGAATATTCCCATCAGCGTGGCCTTGCGTTGTTCAACGTCCCACCCCATGCCAATGAATACTGTGTTGGCGCGTTGCAGTTCGGTAATGCAATGGATCTGCTCTGGCGTCAGATAGTCACGGATAGATTCTTTCTTGCCTATTTCATGGTGGACTCGAAATTTTGCGGATGTCATACCAAGTGCAATGCGGTTTATTAAATCGGCCTCGTTGCTGAAGTGGTGCGGCGCAATGGTTTTCCCCTGAGCCTCACGCTCATGCTTGATAGCGTCAGTCATTGGGCGGTACTCAAGGCGGGCGGTATTGCGATCTATCTTTTTGCCCGCTAATGTCTTGCGCATACCAAAGAATTCAGCAACCAGACGCTTTTTAAAAGCACGCACAACCTCATTGTTGCGCATATAGGTAATTAAGAGTGTAGTTTGCTGCTCGTTGAGAAATGCAACACGAAGAGGCTTGCCACCACCTTGGCTTCTTTCAACCATACGGATTTCAAATCCGAGTGGCCCAAACTCTTCCAGATCGGCTTTATTACGGTCAACAAGCTTGATGATGGTGTCATGATCTTTCTTAACACCTTCAGCAATCGCCATAGTATTCGCTACGAGATCAAGTTTCTTTATTTCCACTAATTGCATCACTATTTCCTTTTGGTGATAGAGCCTGCCTCGTAGACATGAGTGGCCCAAGAGTGGTTAGCGATGAAACCGCCACTCTGTCTCAGGCTCATATCCCGAAAGACTCTTGGTTTTGTGCGCACGAGGATACACAGGCGAAAAAAAAACCCCGGATTAACGTGGTGGTTATTTCAAGCACTGCTCACGGACGTATTGCTGCAATCCGGTCAGTTGCTTTGTGATGGTTTCGATTCGCTCTCGGAGAGTGAAATAATTCCGTTGAGCGGTGTCACTAAGTCGGGCGCTGGTAGCATCATCCAGGCTGGGGGTGGAGGTGGTTTGCTTGATGACATTGACGCGCAGCCCGCACTTGCCAGCAGCAACACAGCGCTGCAAATCAGCCAGCTTGCTTTTAGCATCTGCGAGTTCTCCGGTGTATTTGGCATCAAGCTCGGCAACATCACGCTGTCTGGTCTGCAAGTCGGCGATGGTGTCTTTCGCCAGCGCCAAATCGTTTGCTGCGTTACTGTATGCGTCGTGGTAGTAGTAGACACCGAATGACAGTGCGGTAATGAGAGCAACGAGAACGGCGATCACTGTAGCCCTGATAGACATAGTTCACGCTCCTTCTCGCGCCGAGCAACGAGGCTAGGAAGAACTTTACCGCCGCCGTATACCCAACGCGGGAACTGCTCACACGCTGCCTGAATTTTTCCGGCACGGAACAACTGAAATATGGTTGAGGTCTGCACCTTTGCACAGCCAGCATTAAAAGCAATGCTTACCGCTGCGCTAAATGCGTTATCTGGTAATTTCTTACCACCTGCGTATTTATCAACGCAATTTTCAGCCTCAAGGATATTTTTCTGCCAGTCTGCGGCAATCTGCTGGTTTGTCTTGCGGGTGCCATCAACAACGCCATGCGTATTGCCAATGCCATCAGTCAAAATACCGGCTGAGCATACATAGGGGTCACGGCGGCATGATTCGGCATTACCGATAAGCTCCAGACCTGCTTTGTTAGTTCGCACCTGTCCGTTATTCATCACAATGCCGATGATCACCCCCACGGAGCAAATTACACCCGCGGCAGTTTTACGTTTGCTCATCACGCACCGCCTTTTTCCCTCAACTGGTATTCCTTCCTGCGGTAGTACCAGTTGATAGCAAAGGTGCCGACTGTGCAGACCATGCCGACGATGATCGCCCAATCACCCAGCGTTAACCCGGCCATTTTGTTTGCAAGCAACCATACGCTCTCTGTAGTTGATGCGGCGTAGGCTCTGGCAGAAGCGCCCAGCCCTATTAGCCCCGTCCCGCTTCCGTATGAAAGCCTGCTGTAGATAGTACTCATTCGTGTCATAGCCTCACCCTGCTAAGTGGGCGCTGTGTGATTTAGGAAATAAAAAGGCCGCGCGTTAGCGCAGCCTTGCAGAACTACAATAGATTACTCAGTTATATAATTTATATTGCATGAATGTAACCTAATGTTACCTATCTGTTGTTGATAAATCATTTTAGGAGTAAAGGCTGGTCTAATACTTACCGCCATTCGGCGTTTATTAATTTTCGCCGGTAAATGTTTTTCAGTATTATTTGAAATCTGATTCAAATTACAAGCAAGGGGTGACATTTCTCCAGGGCATGTAGCTGAAGTATTTTGGAAAGGTTGTACTGGAACACTTCTGTTTACATCAACAATCATGGCATAACCTATTAATAATGATTAAGAGATCATTATTATATTTTACAACTGATTGTAATTTATATAAATAAAAAGCCCCAACCAAAGTTGGGGCTTCATGTCCTGCGCGCTTTTGCCGCAGTATGGGGTGATTATGTGTTATAACGTTATAACAGTCAAGCACTTTAGCTGATCATTTGATCAGTTATTTAGCCTCATTCCGTCAATGACGCTGTAGGAATTTTTGAATATCCGCCTGCTGCCATCGTGCTAATGTATTCGTCAGTAGCAGATTATACGATTGGTTAGTTTCATCAAGCAGCTGTTTCATTTCTGACACCACGGTGTCTGCATCCTCACGATTCTTGAGAACTCGCCGAGCAGCTTGCTTTTCAGCGTCGTACATGACCTCTTTCAGTGCATTGGTGAAACTGTAAATGCGTTGGCACTCTTCCGCGAGGATCGGGATATGACTCACGCCAAAGTGCTGTGGGGAAGAGACGCCCGCCGCATAGCGCAGTGCATGCCAGATAGCATTGCTCCATGAGCGCTCGAATCGGAAGCCGTTTGCCATGCCCCAGATAAGCCTCGCAAGATGGGATGTATCATCGGTGGTTAGTGGCTCTCGGGCTTCAGGCTGGTAACGTGGCGGATTGTTAGCACGTTCAGTATTGAAGTAGCAATCTTCCAGTTGCTCGAATACTTCCCATGCCTGGTCGGTTTCAAGCATCTTGGCGTGTCTTGCGGCTCCGCGTTCTGTCCAGAGGATGAGACTGCGAGTTTTGGGTGAGATTTGCAAGTGTCTTAAAGACACTCTCAAATTATCAAGGTCACTTCCGGTTACTTTGTACAAATGCTTGCCATCAACGAACCGATCAGCATTACGGTTGTGATTTTTGCGGATTCTAGCTGGCTCTGTGCCGTAAAGTTCAGCTAAAAGCTCAGTGGTAATAACAGGAATATTTTTATGAGTGATAACACTCAAGGATTTTGTAGATACGCGGTTAGCCATAGCTGGCTCCTTCTCTGTTTAGTTTCAGTTCGGATTACCAGTTAGTAGCTGGTAGCCGGGTGTCAACTAGAGCCTAAACAGACGCTCCGGGCATATTCCCCTTGCGGGTATTGTATTACGCCTCTCCACCCGGCCTTCGGATGTGATTACGCCCTTTTACGGGCATAAAAAAGCCGCATGGCTATCGGGTGCGGTTAACCGCTGTTTAGATTCTAGTACATTCAGTATCTCGACAGCTGCGTGAGTTGTCAAGCCGCCTCCAAAAGTTCAGCCACACTACCCGCTATGTAAGCCTCGGCGCGAGCAAGAAAACCCGTTATATAGTAAGTGGGCTTCCCTAACTCTTGGCCTATCGCCCTGCAAGACGCCTTGCCCTTGTAATACGCCACCACGATATCGTACCCCAGCGGGTCGAAGTGCTTGAGTCGCCCTACCGCCCGGTCAACTGTCTCACCGTCGGCATCAGACAGCATGGGCCGGATATCGCTGCTGGCCGTGGCGAGGGGCCATGCTGCCTTGTACTCGGTGCCAATGCGTGAGCCGCTCCAGTTTCCCCATGCCGTCAACAGGTATCGAATATCTCTCATGTCACCGCCCCCCAGTTTTTGCCGTTCCTGATGCTGTAGATATGCTGCTTGCTGGTCTCGAATTTCCTTGCCACCTCCGCTACCGGCATACCGGAGGCCAGTAGCTCCCGGATAAGCGGAATATCTTCCGCCGTCAGTCGCCCTCTTTTTCTCATGCCACCTCCAACTCAGTGATGACGATATCCAGACTGCCTCCACGTTTTTGCTGCCCGCGCCTCACCCTGAAATCGTCTATCTGTTCGTCGTCCAGCATGAAGCCCGCATGCGTGAGCGCATCGAAAACCGCTTTTTGCAGGTTGTCGAGGTCACGGCGTCGTTTGTCTGGCGCGTTGGCGATGATGGAAATTTTTAGTCTTGCGGGCGTGTTGATATCGAGGTTTTGATGTTGAATTATCTGGATGATACTTTGCCGGTATGCTTTGCCTTTCTCGCTGATGTAGTGCCGATGTCGTGCGTGTCGCCAGTAGGTATTAAGCGATGGGGGCCACGGCAGTTTCAGGTGATATTCGGTCATCGCTTAATCTTCCCCTGCGCCAGTAAAATCGCCTGTGTGCGAATGACGCCTTCCAGATGATGCAGCCGGGCATAGTCGGCATCGGTGATACGCGTGCGGCGGTCTATTTCATCGTGACACCCTGAACAGGCCCATGCGCCAAAAAGGTCGTCAGGCTTCATGCCGGTGCCGCAAATGCCGGACATTCGGTAATGGGCCAGCACTACAGTTTCCGCGTTGCCGTTACAGATACCTGAGAGCATCACCTGACACTCCCGACCTCTGGCCTCTTTTCTAAGATTCGCCATATCTACCCCCAAATTTTGTTAACCATTGAGCGTGGTGTTGGTTTGAGGTAGTGCTGTTCGGGAAGGGTGACGACGACATCCCAATATTTGGGGTCGCTGCTCAGTGACCTGACAGCGCAATAGCCGTTTTCTTTGTAGTGCCTGACGAGGCGCTCCGCCTCTTCACTGGTTAACCCATCGTACTTGAAAGGTATTTTTTTCATCCAACTCTCCCAAAGTAATCCCCTGAATAACGTACCTCGCGCATCCTGACGCCGTTGCCGAGCGACCAGGCCTGGGCGTACTCAATCAAACTGTTCATGCGCTTTATGCCCATCTGAGCCGTGCTCTCACGGATGCTGCAAAACTCCCCCTCCAGCCCCGTAACCACCTCCCCCGGCCTGCCGGTAGCGATGGCATGTCCCGAGACAAACAGCGCCTTCCAGTCCAGCAGCGGGCGCGGTTTATCGGCCCACACCACCTGACGCGAAACATCGGTGCATAACGCATGGAACAGGTCGTTCTGCGGTAACGTTCGTTTAGCATCGTTGATGGTGATTTCGAGGGGGCGGTGTAGGTCGGTGGGCAGGGAATCAATAAACGCTTTCAGGTTTTTTCGTATTCTTTCATCACGCAGTAGGAAGCGTGTTTTATCCATGTCACCCTCCGCTTCTGGCGCGAAGCATTCTGTCCTGCTCTATCAACTTTCCAATAAGTGATAGAATGAAGTTTATCTTTTGCTCGCTCGGGGTTATCTCATAGCGTTGTAACAGCGTGACCTCTGGCCTATCCGCGCTACTCAATATCGTGGATATATCATTCAAATAGGGAGTTAACTTATTCATGGCTATGCTTTCCTTCAATACAACCTGTCCTCACTGTTTAAGAGAAAATGCAGTTCTTATTGGTTTAAATGAACAACAAAGGGGGACTACTGATATTTATGATGTGCACTTTGTATGCAATAGTTGCAATAAATCAGGAATAGCCGCCGTCAAAAGCTCTACGGCTCATGGCCCTTTATACTCAGTGCGAACTGGACAAAAGAACATTCTGGTGCCCGCTCCTTCTAGCACGTACTTACTTTATGAAATTTATCCTAAAGTTGAAATCAATAGTGCTCCAGACAATACCCCAGACAGAGCCGCAAAATTTTATGTTGAATCAAAGACCAATTTGCAAAGAGGTAATTTTGAAACAGCAGTGATGCTTTGCAGAAAGGTTATTGACATTGCCACCAGAAATATTCTCGGAGAAGATTCAAATAAAGAGAAACTCTC
This sequence comes from Symbiopectobacterium sp. Eva_TO, assembly GCF_053848865.1. Lineage (NCBI taxonomy): Bacteria > Pseudomonadati > Pseudomonadota > Gammaproteobacteria > Enterobacterales > Enterobacteriaceae > Symbiopectobacterium > Symbiopectobacterium sp. Eva_TO. Next base: position 63,420 of record NZ_JBSPEY010000004.1, read on the forward strand.
ACAAAGAATATCCATGCTTCATGGCAAGGGGTTAATCACAGAACAGATGAAAGACTGGGCTCACATCGTCCGAATTGATTCAAACGGCGCTGTTCACTCCGATGAAGAGTTCACCCAGGAAGAGGCCGAAGAAATGCTCGGATTCACTGAAGTCTTCCTGCTTTATGCGTTTACCCTCCCAGCGATGGTTGAGGCAAAAAAACGATCCCACGAACAGCAATCATGATTGTGGGCTGGCTATGCAGGCCCCGCTCACTCATCTTAAGTTTCGCTTTTTTTAGGATTTGTAAACCATGTATTTTCGCATTTTTTCTATTTTGTCAACCAAATTGAGGATGTCCCCACCCAAACAAAAAGGGCCGCCATTGCCAGCAGCCCCACGATGCATTCTGTTAGATATGCTGTCATTCCTGTTTCCCTCGCTTTAAAACCCCATGACTTCTTTCAGCGGCTTTCTGTGTATCCCTTTTCATCATTCTGCCGCTGCCGTCAGTGTGTCGCACATGGTCATTTTTCATGCCTGTGATTCCACTCCTCCAGCGTCCTCGCGGCATGCCACCCAAGAAACAGCGGGAAGAACATTACGATGAGATAAGCCGCCCCACGATCAATATCAATAAGTGAACGGATGAAAATGTAACCCGTGCATATCAGGAATATCACGAACCCCATGACGCTGCCTCGCCTATCCATCACTCCTCCTGTTTGTTTGCCTAGCGCCAATCTGCAGATGATTTATCCTGAGAACGCTGGTTTTCTGCGTACTGCTTCGCCGCGGCTGATTGGTCTATGTTGATGAAATGCCCGTTGCGCCAGCCCATATAAAACGTCTTTGGTTGGCCTGAGCGATATTTACCGATAATGATTTCTGCGATGCCCTTCATGTCGCTGTTGCTGTGATAAGCCTCATCGCGGTATGGGAATATCAGAACATCAGCATCTTTCTCTATTGAGCTGGAGCCAGCCAGATCCCCCATGTTCGGGCGTTTTTCCGCTCGGCCCTCTACATTTCGATTAAGCTGGGCAAGAAGTATTACCGGGACCTTGTTTCTTAGGCAGAACTGCTTAAGCTTGCGCGTTACCTCAGCAATGGATAGGTCATAACGATCAGCCTTCGGCAGTTTCATGAGTTCCAGATAATCAATTGCCATGAAGCTAAGGCCGCCATCCATGTTCATTCGTTCAGCATGGGCTATGCACTCATCAACGGTAAATGAGCCGTCTATCACGTAATTATTTTCATCCAGCAACGTTCCAGTAGCCGCTGTCAATCTGGTGTATTGCTCCTGAATCATGTTGATGGGGTTTCTAAGAACTCCGATAGCCAGACCAGACCTATCTGCAACGTGACGCTCAACAACCTGCATATCAGACATTTCAAGCGAGAAAATTAACCCCTTCCCTTTTTGCCTTCCGATTGAGTTAGATATGTTTATCGCTAGCTCTGTTTTCCCCATGCCAGGACGCCCAGCAATGACGATCAGGTCGGTACGGTCAAACCCACCGTATGCCTCATCGAGTGGTTCAATGCCGGTTTTCAGATACATTCCAGACTCAGCACCGCCCATTCGTTTTTCCAACACCTGCAGGTAGTCATCCAGCAAATCACCAATGCGACGCGGTAGCCTGTCGTTGGTTTCGAACTGCAGCTTGCCAAGAATTCCTGATACCTCAGCGATCCGCTCGTTGATATCGTGCGTCCCAGCGCCATCCAGCAGCGATACAGCGCGGAGCAATTCAAGCTTACTCTTGCGCAACATCCAGCACTGACGTACGCGCTTAGCCCAGGCGATGATGTTTGCGGCAGACCAACATCGCTTAGCAACGGACATGACAAGCTCTTTCGTCTCCGCGGGAACGCTAGACTGAACAGCAAACTGATCTACCGGTTCCGCTTTCGCCAGCAACGCGGTGATCACCTCGTACATCTTGCGCAGGTGGAAATTCTCAAAGGCTTCTGCAGGTAGCTTCCCAGCGATATCCCGGCAGTCGATGTGGTCGCCCTTAATCATCATCGAGCCAACCAATTGCTCTTCAAATTCGTAACTGTCCATCAGGCATCCTCCGCAAGGATTTGGTCGATCTTTTCCTGACGCAAGGCGGTCTCAATGCCGTATTTTTTTCCTTCGGGATTGGCACCACAGGCCCATGCAGTGGGTGTGTAGCCGAAATCGATGTAGCCGTTGAGGAGACCGTCGATATCCCTTGGCTGCCTGCCCAGTTCGCGGCATTGCTTCAGGTAGGAGACCCATAAGCGTTTCACCCCGTTCTCGACAGTGGTGGTCACACTGCGAATTTTTGGCAGCCCGTGTTTTTCGGCTTTGCTGTTCCAGGTGTGCTTGAAACGTTCGCGATCAAACGTTGGCATAGCAGAGCGTGGATTCGTGCCTTTGGCTCTGGGATTGGTGCCTTTCTGCCGTGGGGTTAATTTTTCATCATCCGACAAGCCCACTTCGTGGGTTTGGGTATGTGTATTTATTGTCTTTTGAATAATGTCTTTGGTGTCCCCCTGTTTTGAGGGATTGCTATCCCCTAATTTGAGGGATTTTTTATCCCCTATTTTGAGGGATATTCCCTCATTTTGAGGGATACACCATTCGTCTACGTTTTTATTTGGCCCAAACCGGTTACCCTGCTGCTTGAGAAGCCCCATTCTGACAAGCTCTAACTTTGCCTCATTGCAGCGCTTAACAGGCAATCTGGCGATTGCTGATATCTGCGAGTCGCTTATCCTGTCCATGGTTTTATTCCATCCATAAGTGAGCCTCAGAACTGCCAGAAGCACCTTGAACTGACGCTTTGTTAGGTCTGCCCCGGCGTATTCTTCAAGAAGCATGTTTGCCAGCTTAGCGTAACCATCTTCGAGATCCGCCACGCGATGCTCCGTAAAATTTTGTGAGGATTGAACCAGTTTTAGTTTAGGTGCGGCCATCTTTTTTCACCCTCGATTTAGCCAGTCTGAAAACATAGATAAGCCGCTCAGCGAACGGCTTGTTATTAACGGCAGCGACAACTAATCCATCAGGTGAATCGGGATGCACACGTTCCTCTTTTTGCTTGAAATTCCGGCTGTTTCGTGCCATAATTCCTCCTGAAATCAACTGTTTTGTTGTTTATTAAGCCGACCAAGTGTTAGCGCATTGTTCGGCTTTTTCTTTTGTGCTTGCATCATGTTCCCCTCCTATGCAGCAAGGCATTCGTCGCCTGATACAGATTCAGCCGCTTCCAGTTGATACTTCGCAAACTCCATCGCTGAACGAAGCAGATAGCGGTATTCATCCAGCGGCATCTTCTTCTCTCCCTCGAAGACAAAATCCTGCACACCACTGGCGGCTAAGATATCCATCGTCTCGGTGAGCTTCTCTGAGCGGCGCAGGACGGTTGAATCGGCGACACCGAGCATTTTTGCGATGTTGGTCTGGCGTACCCGGACAATGGCCTGATATGCTGTTGTAACGAGGTGACGGCTAATGAACTCAATCGCAGAGTTTTTGCGTGTTTTTGCACGTTCCATTTGGGATGATTTCCTTGTTGAAAGAATAGGTTATCGGATGCACATGTAGATACACGGCACCAGTGTTTTGGTGATCAACAGACGTGACGAAGCCGTGAGCCAGTCACAGTGAGTGTGTTACTGTGGGATGTTGAGTTCGCCACGTTGTCGGTGGCTTCCGTAGGACGAGTGTCCGTTGTGAAGAGCGGTACTGCTGGTTAGGCGACAGAATCAGAATTCTGAAAATAATCAATTACATTCTTTTTGTTGTTTTCATATAGTGCGGGGTTGTACTTGAGTACGCCTTTTGTTCGATATTCAGCTTCTATGGCTCTAGCTTTAGGTATTAGTCGTCCTTTTCGTCTACACCACATTGATATCGCTTCTGGTGTAACACCATAAAATTTAGCAATATTTTTATTTTTCCCAAAATATGACTTTAATTGCTCAACGGTCATACCACCTCCCGCTTAATAAATTAACTTAGATTATAATGACTAGGTTTTTTTAGGTCAATAAAAACTAAAATATCTTAGTAAAATAATTTTTAGGAGCTACTTGTGGAAACGCTAGGTCAGCGCATTAAATCTTTGAGAAAATTAAAAAAATACACTCAGGTTACTCTAGGGAAAAGTATCGGCGTTACAGGCGTCACGGTTGGATACTGGGAGAAAGATTTAAACGAACCTGGAGGGAAGGCACTTAGCAAACTAGCAAAAGCACTTAATACTACAGAGAGTTATTTACTTTACGGCACCGACCCCGGCTCAGTGACAATGATACACGACTCTATGCATATGGTTCCTCTGCTATCTTGGGATGAGGCCATGGCTTTCATTGCAACCGGAGGAAATGAAATGCCTAAAAATGCAAATAATACAGCAACATTTGTTACTGCATCACAAAGGGCGTTTTGTGTAAAAATTGATGATGACACGATGGTAAACCCATATGGAAAACCTAGCATCCCGCAGGGATCAATGATTATTGTTGATCCATTAGTTGAACCCGAAAATGGCAAAATTGTTGCTGCTATTATCTCAGATAGCTCAAATCAACCACCGCGAAGTATGATGACAGTAAAGAAGTTAGTCATGGATGGCTTCAATAATTATTTAATGCCCCTAAACCCTCGATACGATAAGATTCTTGTAACAGATGCATGCAAGATTGTAGGTACTGTTATTGGCGTCCAGTTTGCACTGTAACCCTCTCCTATCCCTTTCATACAGTAAGCCATGACCGCTTAAAAATAAATATTCCTAAATTTACCTTGCCAATAAAACTAAGTTATTTTATATTTTGATTCATCAACCCACCAGACAGCCGCAAGCCAGACGGTGGACCAGCAACCCGCAACGGCAATACCCCGGCAGGCAAGACCTCGAGTTACCCGCCGATTGCCTGAGCGTAAGTAGCCAGCCCGAGGCACACGAACATGACGGCGGTTGTGGCAGATTAAACGCTCTTTCAAAACGAGCCTCGCGCTCTACGGAAGGCACCGACAACGTGCCGAACCTTTGCCCAGATGTTTTTGGGGTGTGGTGGGCTTAATAAAAATTATAGCCAACACCAGGGCCACCACTGGCTCACCACACCACCAAAACTATCTGTTGGAGGACTCATGGCTACTATCATTTACCGTAAATCCGTTAATCCTGTTAGCAAAACAAACGCCGCTATTCGCCGTCATGCCAGACGCAAGGCAGAAGCCATCCGTCGTGAACTGGTGACATCCCGTATTGATAAGGCATTGGGGCAGAAGCCAGAAAAACGCAAAGCGCTTAACCGAATTGAATTAGCCTTCAAGCGCAAACGTGCGCCACGGATTAATTTCGGCATACTGGCCAGTTTCAGGAAGCAAATTAACCGTTTCGCCAAAATGTACGACATGGTTAAGCGTATTAACCATCGCATCTGGTACAGCAAGCCGAAAACGGAGTATGGCATTACCGCCAGAGCAAGACAGACGTATACATCGTGGGGTGTTCGTGAAGTTTGAGGAGGGTCTTATTTGCCTGCCGCAAGTCGCCCCATGCGCAGCAGGCTCTCAGAAATGTGAGAATGTTACCGCCCGTTAGGCATAGTAGCACTAAAATTAAGGCAAGGATCCCATAACATGAGAAAGAGCATCCCCCGAAAAATCAGAAACCCATCCACAGGCACTGCACTGAAAAGGGAAATCCGGAAATCCACTCCCGACTTGTTTAAGACAGTTGGGGCAATAAACCGCGCTGATATAGCCACCAGAGGAATTTTTTCTAAAGGCCGCTCCCATGTGCTGGACAAACTCATCCTTTGCCCGATAAGTCGCTATTTCCTTCTCAAGTTCTACGTTTTTAGCTTTTACCTCGGCAAGTTCTTTTACGGCGGCTTCGTTGGCTTTTTCAATTACTTCAATCTGCTCATAAATGAGAGTAATACGCTCGCGCAAGACCTCGTTGCTTTGAAACGTGGAAAGCGCGCCGATGGCACTTTTGATCGAAGTGATAAGTAATCCGATATCCATACGAGTATCCCTTTAGACTGTGGAATCACCAGTCTATCCGATTTCCTTCGACTGTGGAAAGCAGGGAAACCCTCGCCGCCTGAGAGGGTCACCAAAGCAGGCACTTAACACGGAGGCCACCATGCAAAATCTCATTGACGAAAATATTTTGATAGCCAACGGAGGATTGAATGATGCAACTTAATAAGCCTCATATCACGACCTTCAATCACCCTAATTTCGGTAACATGGTCGCTGTCACCAACGGCAGCAATAATATTAATGATTCACGTTATTTGATGAGTACTGACATCCTCCCTTGTGATGACAATGAGACAAGAGTATATAAGTCAACTATTTTCTATCTGACGGAAGAAAATAAGTGGCTCAAAAAGCAGGTAAAAAAATTAACGGGTATCTATGACTGAAGCACTTTCAGCATTCCCATCATCCGCTTATCGCCGACTCATCCACCACACTGATAATAGATAACACTGAACTACCGCTTTATACCTACGCCGATATTCGCCGGCATATACATCAATCCAAATAGTTAAACGGAGAACGCCATGCAATATGCCTTTGCAGGGTGGCCTATTGCTGGCCGCTCGGAAACACAATTAGACCGAATTATTAAAATAGCTAAAGCCGCTGCCAAATGGCTTAAAGACACGTTAAACCAGCGAGGTGAGCCGTGAAATCTAATCCGTATTTTATAAAAGCCCAAGAGCTATGCAGGGAAGCCGTTCTATACGTAAACAACGAGAAATGGATTGCAGCTATGAAATTATTGCGGAGGGCGAAATATGCTTAGCCCAAACAAGTTATCAGAAATTCGAAAAATTATTGAAACGATGACGGACGACGTCATTGAAGACTGTTACGCAGAGGCTGAGCAATTGGCGGAGAAGTCTATCGAAAGGTTTCGTGTTCCGCTTAGAAAGCACTGGCCTGATGCTTACACAGCTCAAGCCTGTGAATACATGGAAAGCAGCGACGTTGATTATCAGGAAGCAGAGGGTGAACGTATTTTTGACGCCATTTTCCACCGTGTGAAGGTTGAGCGGGCACTCTGGATTTACGACAGGCAGAACAGCACGGAGGATGCAGCATGAGCACGGCATTAACAACAATGGCAGGGAAGCTGGCTGAACGCCTCGGCATGGCACCAGGCACCGAATTAATAAGCACCCTCAAGAATACGGCGTTCAAGGGGGGTAACGTCACGGACGAGCAATTTACCGCCCTACTTATCGTTGCCAACCAGTACGGGCTTAACCCGTGGACGAAAGAGATTTACGCATTCCCTGATAAGGGCGGCATTGTCCCGGTTGTTGGTGTCGATGGTTGGGCCAGAATCATCAACGAGCACCCACAGTTTGACGGGATGGAATTCAGCTACGATAAGGACGAGGGCGCATCGACTTGCAAGATTTACCGCAAAGATCGCAAACACCCCACTGTAGTCACCGAATACATGGGCGAGTGTAAGCGCAATACCCAGCCGTGGCAATCACACCCCACCCGAATGTTGCGCCATAAGTCACTTATTCAGTGTGCGCGCATGGCCTTTGGCTTCGCTGGCATTTACGACAGCGACGAAGCAGAGCGGATCATCGAAAGCAGCCCGGCAAGCGTTGTTGTTGGACAACAAACAGACGAGCGCCGCCCTGCACTCATTGCCCGGTGCGAAGAAGCGGCTCAGATGAGCATGGAAGTTTTCGCTGAAACATGGAAAAACCTGACCCACGAAGAGCGCCAGATTATCGGCAATGCCGAAAAAGAGCGTATCAAGGAAAGCATTCCCGTCGATGCAGAATATAGCGAGGTGGATCATGCAACAGCGCAGTGATGAATGGTTTTCCGCCCGGTGCGGCAACGTGACCGCCAGTCGCCTATCTGACGTAATGGCTAAAACCAAATCGGGCTATTCCGCCAGCCGTCAGAACTACATGGCAGAGCTTATCTGCCAGCGCCTAACTGGAAAGGTGGAAGAAAGTTACTCAAACGCGGCCATGCAGCGCGGCACTGAACTTGAACCGGTAGCGCGAGAGATGTACCTGCTTAACCAGTTTGACGCAGAAGTTACAGAAGTGGGATTTATTCCCCATCCCGATATCGTAGGATTTGGTGCGTCGCCTGATGGCTTGGTCGGAAATGATGGCCTGATAGAAATAAAATGCCCCAACACATGGACGCATTTAGAGACCATCAAGACCGGTAAGCCGAAAAACCAATACCTCCTACAGATGAACGCCCAAATGATGTGTACGGGCAGGAAATGGTGTGATTTTGTCAGCTATGACGACAGGCTACCGCCAGACCTTGCCTATTACCAGTTGAGAATTCATCAGGACGATAAGCTGGTTACTGAAATAGAGGAGGCGTTAAGGCAGTTTCTGTCTGAGCTTGAAAGAGAACTTGAGGTTATTAGAAACTTAGCCAAGGTGGCGGCATGAGTACCTCCACGTCGTCGGGCGGCTGCGCAAACAGGTTCCGCCTGACCCAAGGGGTATAGTGCACCGTCACATTTTGAGAATGGCAGCAATGATACTGACGGCAGCGGCGACCATTAGCCCAAGCCGGATGGTCATCTGCATGCCAAGCTTCTCAAATTTATCATTAATTTTATCAAAACCGGCAGTCATATCCTTGCGGACATCGGCTATCTGAACAGTTAAATCTTTGCGCACGTCTTCAAGGTCACGCTTGGTAGCGACATCCGCAACCTCATGAGACTTGCGTACGACGAGCGAAATCGCCTTGGCCTGCTGACTGGTAAGCCCGGCGGTTTGAAGCTCTTCTGATGCCTGCAAGGTATCAAATGCAACCTGGCCCATAATGTTATTCTCCTTTTTGGGAAGTATAACACAACCATTTTCATTGTGAACTCAGTGAGAAATCGTCGCTGACTGAAGGGAGCTTGATATCCCAACAGCCAGCTAACCCTAAACCTACTCCTAATAAATAAGGATAAGGCTAATGAAAAAGTCTAGTTTTCGTGTGCCCATTTGTGAAGCACAATCGTTAATGTCACGTTTCATCTCTCAAGATACTAGGGCGAAGAAATGAGAATATTCGATTCAAAAAAATTCGCGCAGTTAAATCATATTTTTCCTGAATTAACGCCAGCACAATTTGAAACCGCAATGTTATTTGCTCTGGGAATGACCAAAAAAGAGATTGCCTGGGCACGTAATGTTTCCTATCCAGTGGTAAGAGATACATTGCAAGAAATAAAAAATAAACTTGAATTTTATTCTTTAAGTCATCTTGTTTCGACGATTCATATACGTTTGGTTTTGTTTGCACTGTGCCAATGTACTTTGACAAACAAAGAGCACTGCTGATTAGCCAACTAAAATTGCGACTAAGGCCAGGGCAGATTCCAAGAATTCATTAATCACTAATCCCGCCCCGGGAGCGTGCCGGGGTTCCATTAATCACATTCACTTGTGAGGAGCTTTAACATGCAAAATTTAACCATTGCACAAACATTAACCATGTCCAGCCGTGAAATCGCGGAGTTGACTGACAAGCTACATAAGAACGTCAAGCGAGACATCGAAAAGATGCTCGTTGACCTGGGAGAAGATACGCTCAGTTTTGAGCACATCTATCTGGACTCCATGAATCGCCAGCAGACTGAATATCTTCTCGACCGCGACCACACCGAATGCCTGCTTACCGGCTATAGCGCTGTTCACCGTATGCGCGTTATCAAACGCTGGCATGAGCTTGAAGAGCGTGCAAGCCAGTTCGCTATCCCACAAACCTATCCAGAGGCCCTGCGCCTCGCCGCCGAACTGGCAGAGGAAACCCAGCAGCTAAAACTGATCAACAAAGAACAGGAGGAAGAAATCCACGACCTCAAGAGTCTGTTCAAGGAGGGCATGACCCCCACCCAGTTCTGCAAAATGCTCAACGGTGTTAACACCCAGAAAGTGAACCAGTGGTTAGCAGAGCGTAACTGGCTCTACAACGAAAGCCAATCCGGTACCCGTTGGCGGGCAGCATCCTACGCCCGCGACAAATACCTGACTGAGCACCAACATCTGATTAGCGTTCATGGTGCCGATGACTTCATTAAGCACCAGCCGGTACTCCTTCGCAAAGGTGCTGAACGCCTCTACGTCCTTTACCGCCGTGGAAAAGTGCCCATGAAACTCAACTGGAACGGCGATTTTACCCACCAAAAGCACGTCAGCGTTGCATCGTAAGAGGTTTACTCATGCAAGATTTAATATCTAAACATATTTAGACCATGTCCAGCCGCTACGAGCGGTTTTTTTACGCCTGAATGAAGGAGATGAAGATGGGTGGCTATACGAAAGGCCCGTGGAAATGGTGGACAAGTAATAGCTTTCGCCGCCTGAGTGGTCCAGACGGTAAGGATGGTGGCGTACTTTGCCCGACTGTGAGCAAAAGTGACGGGCACCCTGATTTAATCGTGAGCAAGGCTAATATGGAGCTGATTGAAGCCGCACCGGATTTGCTTGAGGCGCTGGAAGGTGCTTTAGGCTGGCTCAATAACGGGCTGGCACGCAAGCATTACGATAAGGCAGTTGCCGCCATAGCCAAGGCCAAAGGTGAATCATGAAGCGAACAGCGCTAACAGCAAAGCTAGCCATAGCCGCTCTTGTAGCGGCTTTTTTGTGGGGGTCATACATGATTTGGAGCGCGATATGATGCGAATACCCTTTACCCATCCTAATACTAGCACAACATCCAAACAGCCTTGCATCGTGAGAGGAACAACGAATGAAACCTAAAATACCTAACAGGATAAGAGAGCGGGAGAAGCTATTTAAGCGCTTATACCGTGAAGGACTTATTCATGCAAGACGCATACGACGAACCGGTTATTTATCAATACGGCTCTCCCTCTACTGGCGCATGTTATCCAAAGATAATGGCCAGAGCTGGAAGACCATGAGCCACGCCAAATACGACACCCAAATAGCAATATAAAAACAGGAGCACCCATGAATTATGCATTCGCGGGTCATGCTGCCCTCATGGGGAGCTATCACCCGGAAGAAACCCAACTGGATAAATGGGTTCAATGGCTGAGAAACGGATACAGAAGGCTTATCGATATCCTCGGGCAGCAAGGCAAACCTCTACGACCTGCATCAGTACTCTAACCAAGGCTGTTACAGCCTGAAATCACCTGCATCACCGCACACCCTGTCGGCAACCTTCACTGTACCGTTTCCGAGATTCACAAATTCCCCGCCTGCCACCATGACAAATGGCGCAACGGCTTAATTTTAGCAGAGGTAAATAATGGCATACATCACCTTATCCGAGTGGAATCGGCGGCAACCCCGTCCGCGCTGTATGGAAACGCTAAGACGAGCAGCTAGAAATGTACGTTTTGACCCGCCAGCAATACGTGATGGTCGCGAATATCTGGTTGACGAAACCGCCACGAGGCTAAGTCAAAACGACACACTTCATTCATACAGACCTGTTAACTCATCATTAGTATCGAGGATAAAACATGGCACGCCGGAGAAGTCATAAGAACCGCGACTTGCCGCCAAACCTGCAACCGCGCAATGGCGGCTATTTTTGCTACCGTGACCCGCGCACCGGAAAAGAATACGGCCTGGGTCGCCATCGACAGGAGGCCATTACGCAAGCCATCGCCGCCAATATGGCAATTTATGGCTCATCAAAACAATCACCGCTCGTTGACCGCATCAACGGCACACAGGTGACCACAGTTAGTCAATGGACTGAACGCTATCTGACGATACTCGACGGCAGAAAACTCAAGCCGAAAACGATGAGCGAGTACAATAAATACCTGAAAACCGTTAACACCCATTTAGGCGAATTTGTTCTTCAGAAAGTAGAAACCAAAGACATTGCCTCGTTCCTTAATCAGTGGGTAAAGGCAGGAAAACCGACAATGGCGAACCGCATCAGAGCATTGCTGCTTGACTTGTTTCGTGAAGCCATTGCCGATGGGCTGCTCAAAAGCAATCCAGCCGAGGTTACGCGTAATCAGCGGGTGGACATTCAGAGGGAGCGTATAACGCTGGATGAGTGGAGGCTTATACGCAAGGCAGCGGATACATTACCCGCATGGGTTGGGCCCTGCCTTGACCTTGCTTTAGTCACCGGTCAACGTTTAGGGGATATACAGGCGCTACGCTGGGAGGATTTCAAAGACGGACGCCTTTACATCAAGCAAGCGAAAACAGGCATGATGCTTGCGTTCTCCAAGGCAACCCGCATCGACTGCCTCAATTTATGCCTTTCCGATGTACTGAACCAGTTTAGAGAATTAAACAACGGGAGGGCACATATCGTCGCAGACGCCAAATACAAGCAATTTGCCGCAAAAACGATATCTTCTGCATTTCGTGAGGCACGCAAGGCATCAGGGTTAATATGGGAACGTAACCCTCCCTCATTTCATGAAATCAGAAGTTTGTCAGCGCGTCTCTACACCGATGAGAAAGGTAGGGATTACGCGCAAAAACTCCTGGGTCATAAATCAGCAACCATGACCGATAAGTATCGGGATGTAAGAGGGGCAGAATGGATGGAGGTGTAATTATTTCGATCGAATTTCGAGTAATTTCGATCGATTGTTTGTAACCCATTGAATAAAAATGCTGATATTTCTCTGCCGCTGTAAGCCACACAGCGTCATGCAAACGGCAGTCTTCTGCCGTTTGTTCAGCGAGCACCAACACCAGTGGAAAAACAGGACAAATCAAATCGATCAGGGAAGTGAACGACTAAAGGCGGAGGCATCCTTCGCCAAGGCGTCAATATAGGCGCCAATCATTTTAATGCGCTGCACCAGGGGATTTCGTTCCGGCGACGCATCCATAGAGTTTAACTGAATCACTAACTTTTCGATCTGCGCGCACAGCTCCGCTTCCCGCTGTTGGGCCTGCGTGAGCTGCTGCTGCCAGCTTTCACGATCCTGACGCCAGCCTTGCTGCTGCAACCTGACACAACGTTCCAAATCGGTAAGCGTACTTTCCAGCGCCGGTTCCCACTCATCCACCCACATAGCGATTCCTTAGCACTCTGATCCCGCGAATTATAATGATTGTTGGCACGGACAACAAACCTTCTGGCATACCGTCCCGATTATCGAGTCTCGCCACAGTGAATGACACAAATCACATTAAATAAACATTTATTTCACATATTATCTAACACTCGCTACAGTAAACTCATCAGACCAGTCTCTTACGCGGTTTCTGTGGAGAGCACCATGCACGCCTACCCCAAGCTTTTTTCGCCCCTCAATTTGGGCTTCACCACGTTAAAAAACCGCGTCATCATGGGTTCGATGCACACTGGTTTGGAAGAGCATCCACAGGGCACTGAACGGTTGGCGGCATTTTACCGAGAACGTGTGCAGGGTGGTGTAGCACTGATTGTTACTGGCGGTATTGCGCCCAACGCCAAAGGTGCCGTGGTCGCTGGCGGAGCGACGCTTGAACATGAAGGGCAGCTACCTCACAATCTCCCAATAACTGCTGCGGTGCATGAAGCGGGGGGGAAAATTGCGCTGCAAATTCTGCATGCCGGGCGCTACAGCTATCAACCCGATCCCGTTGCACCTTCCGCCCTTCAGGCACCGATCAGCCCCTTCCTTCCCCACGCTATGCCCCATGAGGAGATTTTACACACCATCGCTGATTTTGCGCGCTGTGCGGCGCTGGCCCAGCAGGCAGGCTATGACGGTGTGGAAATCATGGGCTCTGAGGGTATCTGATTAATCAGTTTCTGGTTTAACGCACCAACCAGCGGCATGATGACTGGGGTGGTAACGAACAGAACCGCCGCCGCTTCGCGTTGGAGATTGTGCGTGCAGTGCGCCGTGCGGCCGGGCCACACTTTATCATCATCTATCGCCTGTCCATGCTCGATCTGGTGGAGTCCGACTCCTCATGGCAAGAGGTAGAAACGCTGGCTCAAGAGATGGAAGCCGCTGGTGTCACGTTGCTTAACACCGGTATTGGCTGGCACGAAGCACGCATCCCGACCATCGCAACGCTGGTGCCGCGCGCGGCCTTTGGCTGGGTGACCCAGCGTTTGATGGGCAAGGTAAACATACCTCTTATCACTACCAACCGCATCAACGATCCGGCTCAGGCAGAACAGATGCTGGCACAGGGCTGCGCCGATATGGTTTCCATGGCGCGTCCCTTTCTGGCGGATTCACACTTGCTTGAGAAAGCAGAAACGGGCCGCAGCGATGAGATCAATACCTGTATCGGCTGCAATCAGGCCTGTCTCGATCGCATATTTGTCGGCAAGGTAACGTCATGTTTAGTCAACCCGCGCGCCTGCCACGAAACAACGCTCCCGGTAATCGCAACAGACACACCGCAACGAATTGCCGTCGTTGGCGCTGGTCCGGCAGGGCTCGCTTTTGCCATTAACGCAGCACAGCGCGGCCATGCAGTGACGCTGTTCGAAGCGGACAGTAACATCGGCGGTCAGTTTAATCTGGCCCGGCAAATTCCCGGCAAACAAGAATTTACAGAGACACTGCGCTATTACCGCCGTATGTTGGTGCTCACTCACGTATTAGTCCGCCTCAACACCAAAGCCACGATCGACGATCTTAAAACCTTTGATACCGTTATCCTGGCGTGTGGCATAACGCCACGCACCCCGGAGATTCCCGGCATTGATCACCGAAGTGTAGTGAGCTACTTACAGGTGCTGCGCGATAAGGTTGCCGTTGGCAAACGGGTGGCGATTATCGGTGCAGGCGGTATCGGTGTTGATGTTGCCCATTATCTGAGCGCCCCCCCGCAAGCCGATTTCTATACCGAATGGGGTATCGATCGTACTCTCGATAAACGGGGCGGCGTATTACCGCTCGCCGCCGGAGCACCCACAGGCGCAGTGCATCAGCATGAAATTGTGCTACTGCAACGCAGGAAAACTGGGTGAGCATCTTGGCAAAACCACCGGATGGATACACCGAGCGCAGCTACTGCGTCACGGCGTAAGTTTTATGGACGGCGTGCAATATAGGTGCATTGACGATGCTGGGCTGCATATTATTCATGAGGGCCAGGAGAGATGCATCGCCGCCGATACTATCATCGTCTGTGCAGGACAGGATCCACGGCGCGAGCTCTATGCGCCATTGCAGGCCAACGGGTGCGCCGTGCATCTGATTGGCGGTGCGGATGTCGCCGCCGAACTGGATGCCCGGCGGGCCATCGACCAGGCCACCCGGCTGGCGCTAACGCTGTAGCCGATGACTCAAGCCCCGTTCAGCGAGACGATGCCAGCTTCACCGCGCGCAGCACCACAAACTTGTTGTTGCCCGCCAGCTGTTCGCAGTTGCCGAACAGGTGTTTCAGCTTCGGATAGTAGTTGAGGTGGCGATTGCCTACGATACGCAGCTCACCGCCGTGCCCTAAACAGCGACGCGCATCGCTGAACATGTTCCAGGCCAGATGGTCGGTGATGGTCTGCTGCTGGTGGAACGGTGGGTTACACAGCACCGCTTGCAGCGAATCAGGGGCAATGTTGGCCAGCGAATTATTCACTACAAAACTGGCACGCGGCAGGTCTTGCGGACAGTTGATTTCAACATTCATGCGACTGGAAGCCAGCGCCATATAAGATTCATCAATAAAGCTAACCAGCGCTGAAGGGTTTTGCGCCAGCGCCACCAGCCCGACAATCCCGTTACCGCAGCCTAAATCCACCATCTTGCCTTCAATATCACTCGGCAGGTGCTGCATAAAAAAGCGCGTACCGATGTCCAGACTACCGCGTGAGAACACGTTGGCATGGTTGTGGATGCGGTAACCATACCCTTCCAGTTCCCACTCAACGGTTGGTGAATACTCACCTACATTGATTTGTGCCACGTCGCAGTGAATCAGGCGTGCCTTTTTCCACGCCAGCGAAGTCCGCGTCGGGCCAATAATTTTTTCAAACAGCTGCAACGTGGAAGTATGAATATCGCGCGCCTTCGCGCCTGCAATAATTCGCGTATGCGGGGCGACGACCGAGCGTAGCATACGAAGCTGATGCTCCAGCATCGCTAAGGTTTTTGGCACCTTGATAACCACCAGCGATGGCGCATCAGGTAACGCCGTCAGGCTGTCTTGCAACATGACGGACTCCGGCGTAAAGCCGTTGAGAGACAGATTATGCCGCGTCGCCAGTTGGCTCAAATAGCTGTCGCTGACGCAGAGCGGCTCATACGCCTGTAATCCACAGGCCAGTGCACCGAATGTGTCGTTCAGAATCACAACGGGCTCTGGCGCAAGCTCCATGGCAGCAATCTCGTTCAGCAAAAACGCGTCTGCCGCTTCCCAGGCTTGTAAGGTGGAATTCTCAGACGTTTTCGGATAACGCACCAACGTGAGCGTTCGCGTTTCCAGTTCCAATTGGCTCATCGGCCTCTCCCGCGTCATAAAGGTTGCGCAGTGTACCCCGTAACGTCGCGGAGCAGTAAATGCTTTTCGTCAGTCAGGGCGAATCCAGGCGCGTGACGCCCTGTTGCCGCGGTTTTCCCCTACGCAGAACCGCGGCGCGACGATTGCCTTGCGCCCACATCATGTTACTCTGTTTTCCTTACGCTCTCGCCAGGAACATCGATCCGTCATGATTCGTTTCGCTATTGTAGGAACCAGTCAAATCACGCGCCAGTTTGTTGATGCTGCACATGAAACCGGTAAGATGAAATTGATCGCCATCTACTCCCGTTCGCAGGAAAAAGCGCAGCAATTTCAAACGGACTATCTGGTTGAACACTGCTTCACCTCTCTGGAGGCGATCGCCCAGTCCGACCTGATTGATGTGGTTTACATCGCGAGTCCAAATAGCCTGCATGCGGAACAATCCATCCTGTTTCTTGAACATGGCAAACATGTGGTCTGCGAAAAACAGTTGGCATCGAACCATGCCCAGGCGCAGAGAATGATCGCGTGCGCGCAAGCCAATCAGGTCGTGTTGTTTGAAGTTTTCAAAACCGCGAGCTTGCCCAATTACGCCCTGGTGACGCAGGGCCTGGCGCGCATTGGTCGGTTGCGTAAAGTGTTTCTGAATTACTGCCAATATTCTTCCCGTTACCAGTCCTATCTGGCGGGAGAGAATCCCAACACCTTCAATCCGGCGTTTTCTAACGGCTCCATCATGGATATTGGCTACTACTGCCTGGCATTCGCTGTCAGCCTGTGGGGAGTTCCTCACAACGTTCAGGCCAGTGCGGCCCTGTTGGAAAGAGGCGTGGACGGGCACGGCAGCGTCTTACTGAATTACGGGGATTTTGACGTGATTATCGCGCATTCCAAGGTGAGCAACAGCGCCATCCCCACTGAAATCCAGGGGGAGGAAGGTTCGCTAGTCATCGACAGGTTGTCGGAATGCCAGCAAGTGAGCTTGGTGCCGCGCAACGGTCAACGAATCGATTTATCCCAACCGCAGCACATCAACAGCATGCTGTATGAAGTGGAAACCTTTGCCTCACTGGTCGCCCAGAATGATGTCAATCACGCCTTTCTGGCACGCTCACTCACCGTCGCGCGCTTACAAACAGAAATTCGCCGCCAGACTGGCGTGGTGTTCCCCGCCGACAGCAACGTACTTTCTGAGGATCAATAACGGAGCAGGTGAAAAGCGCTCACAAAATTTGACCTGGATCGACTTTTCACCTATCTTTGCTGATGCAAAGGGGAGTAACTTTTCCGCCGATTAATCGTCATTACGAAGTCATGTGTCAAGCTTGCTATAAAGTGAGTAGAGATATGCTTCCGGTTATCGGGCAATACCAATGAGCATTCCGCATTGGCGTTGTAAGTGAGACCTTGCCGGAAGGCGAGGGACATTTGCAACGCGAGTGACCAAACGACCTGTGTCTTCCGATACATGTCGTTTTTTTTACCTGGCCTGCTACCGCGCCAGATAAAAATGAGGCCTGACGGTGTTAATTTTTGTTGCAAGGAGCCAGTTATGAACTCCATCGGTACGCCGTGGTTGTGGGGCAGCTTCGCTGTCATCCTTATCGCCATGCTGGCGGTAGACCTACTCTATCAAGGGCGCAAGGGTGCCACTACCATGACATTTCGCCAGGCTGCAGCCTGGTCATTGATTTGGGTTACGCTGTCGCTCGCCTTCAACGCCGGATTTTGGTGGCATCTGAAAGGCACACTCGGCGTAGAAGTCGCCAACACGCAAGCCCTCGCCTTCCTCACTGGCTATCTGATCGAAAAAGCACTTGCTGTCGATAACGTCTTCGTCTGGCTGATGCTGTTCAGTTATTTCGGCGTGCCCGCGCAATATCAGCGGCGTGTGCTGGTTTATGGCGTGCTGGGTGCCATCATCCTGCGAACGCTGATGGTGTTTGGTGGAAGTTGGCTGGTTACTCAGTTCCAGTGGTTGCTCTACGTATTTGGCGCGTTCTTACTGTTCACGGGCCTAAAAATGGCGTTTTCCAAAGACGATGGCGGCGATCTTGGCGACAAGCCATTAGTGCGTTGGCTACGCGGACACCTGCGAATGACGGATACCATTGAAAACGAACGCTTCTTCTTGCGACGCAACGGGATTCTGTATGCCACCCCGCTGTTTTTAGTCTTGATTCTGGTTGAGATCAGCGATGTTATCTTTGCTGTTGACAGCATCCCGGCTATTTTTGCGGTTACTACCGACCCGTTCATTGTGCTGACGTCCAACCTGTTCGCCATTCTGGGTCTGCGCGCCATGTATTTCCTACTGGCTGGCGTGGCGGAGAAGTTCTCGCTGCTCAAGTATGGTTTGGCCATCATTCTGGTGTTTATCGGCACCAAGATGATGCTGATCGACCTTTTCCATATTCCTATCGCTATCTCTCTGGGCGTTGTAGCCAGCATTCTGGCCATCACTCTGCTGATTAACCTGTGGGTGAATCAGCGCGCCGCTCGCTAAACCACAAATCGCCTCCGTAAAAGGAGGCGATTTGTGAATGACCCGCCGCACAAATTCGTGTGCCATTGCTTTTTTTAATGCCTCTTTTCCCTATACTGCTCTGCGCAAACACTTTGTTACAGGTTATGAAAAAAAAACCATTGCTTCTCCAGAGGTTTTCATCCTGCAACGTTCTACCACACAACCCTTGTTAAGTTACGGAACGGGAACACCGTCTATTTTATGAAAAATTCTCAATCTGCTTTTTTACGTTATTTGCTGCAAGGCAGTCTGGTGCAACAAATTGTTATCGGGCTGGTTTTGGGCATCCTGCTTGCTATGGTTTCGCGCGACAGCGCCCTTGCAGTAGGTTTACTTGGCACACTATTCGTTGGTGGGTTAAAAGCCGTTGCCCCCGTATTAGTGTTGCTGCTGGTCATGGCCTCCATCGCTAATCATCAGCAAGGGCAGAAAACCAATATCCGCCCAATATTAGTGCTTTATGCCATCGGTACCTTTTCCGCTGCCCTGGTTGCAGTGGTACTCTGTTTTCTTTTCCCGACAACGCTCGCACTCAATGCACAAGCAACGGATGTTGTGCCGCCAACGGGCATTGTTGCCGTACTCAAAGGCTTGCTGATGAGTGTGGTAGCTAACCCGATCCATGCACTGATCAACGCGAACTACATTGGAATTTTAGTGTGGGCTGTCGGCTTTGGTATTGCTTTTAGCCACGCATCACCCAGTACAAAAACATTTATTACCGATGCAGCACACGCAGTTTCCCTGTTGGTGCGCGCCGTTATTCGTTTTGCGCCGCTTGGGATCTTTGGCTTAGTGTCTTCGACACTGGCTGAAACGGGCTTTGGCGCACTGCTGGGGTATGCTCATCTGCTCACCGTGCTGGTTGGCGGCATGTTGATCGTGGTGTTTGTCGTGAACCCGCTGATCGTGTTCTGGAAGATTCGTCGTAACCCGTACCCGCTGGTGCTGACCTGTTTGCGTGAAAGTGGCATCACCGCCTTTTTCACGCGCAGTTCTGCCGCCAACATTCCGGTGAACATGGAACTATGCCGTAAGCTGAATCTGGATGAAGACACTTACTCTGTCGCCATCCCTCTGGGAGCCACCTGTAGTGGCACACTGATACTGGCCACCTGAGCGGAGGTGATATGCTCACCTCATCAACACGACAGGTGACCTCATGGGTAAACATTTTACGGCGGAATTTAAGCTCGAAGCCGCAAAGCTGGTTGTCGACCACGGCTACACATACGTTAAGGCCGCAGAGGCGGTTAATGTCAGCCATTCTGCCATTAGTCGCTGGGTCAATAAGCTTCGCCTTGAACGACAGGGAAAAACGCCAACGGGACTTCCTCTTACCCCTGAACAGCTCGAGCTGCGTGAGATGAAGAAAAAAGTCCAATGCCTTGAAATGGAGAACGAAATCCTAAAAAAGGCTACGGCGCTCTTAATGTCGGACTCACTCAACGGTTCACGGTAGTCGACAGGCTGAGGGCGCGATACCCGGTCACGGCGTTGTGCCAAACTTTTGAGGTACATCGCAGCAGCTACAGGCACTGGCAGGCTTCCGCTAATGAACCCGACGGTGAGCGCGTGGTTAAGTGTAGCCGCGTCATGGAAGCCTGGAACGCCAGCGGCGGCTCTGCCGGCGCTCGAAGTATCGCGACCATCGTCACCGGCAGCTCCGGTGTCAAAATGGGGCGCTGGCTGGCTGGCAAGCTGATGAAGGAGCTGGGTATCGCCAGCTGCCAGCGACCGGCTCACAAATACAAACGCGGCGGCAATGAACACGTTGAAATACCGAACTATCTCAACCGCCAGTTCGCGGTTACCGCGCCGGATCAGGTCTGGTGCGGCGATGTGACCTACATCTGGACGGGCAAATGCTGGGCTTACCTTGCGGTGGTGCTAGAGCTGTTCGCCCGCAAACCGGTGGGCTGGGCCATGTCGACGTCGCCGGACTCGGCGCTGACAGTTAAAGCGTTGCAGATGGCCTGGGAACTCCGGGGACAACCAACAGGAGTCATGTTCCACAGCGACCAGGGCAGCCACTATACCAGCCGTCAATACCGGCAAGCCCGGTGGCGCTGCCGGATAAAGCAGAGTATGAGTCGGCGGGGTAACTGCTGGGATAATGCGCCAATGGAGCGGTTCTTCCGCAGCCTGAAGACAGAATGGGTGCCGACAAAGGGTTACAACAGCTTCAGCGAAGCCCAGGACGCGATTATCCGCTACATCACGGGGTATTACAGCGCTATCCGGCCTCACTGGTATAACGGCGGCTTAACTCCAAACGAATCTGAGCGACTGTTCTACATACAGTCTAATGCGGTGGCCAATATTAGTTGACCACTACACCCATTCAGGCCCAAATACCAGACGCAACACCACCAGCACAAAGGTCAGAAAGAATCCTAAGAGCGCGATGGCGCTACCTATCACGCTGAGCAGACGTAAAGGCGTCGTGGTCAGGCAGGTCACCAGGTCATACATCAGGCTGATCAAACTGATCACGCTGTACTTGGAATCACCGTGCAGGCGTTCAGCGTGCTCGACAGGAATATCCGTAGCCTTACGCGCGAAGATATTGGCAAGGATAGGGATAAAGGTGCTGCGTTCGTGGCAGGTCAACATGGCATCGACGATATGGCGCCGATAAGCGCGCAGCATACAGCCATAATCGCCCATGGCCTTGCCAGTGGTACGCTGGATAAACCGGTTTATCAGGCGTGATGACATTTTGCGAAACAGGCTATCCTGACGATTTTGACGCACCATGCCCACCACGTAATAGCCTTCATCGGATTTTGCCACCAGACGCGGGATCTCTTCCGGTGGATTCTGGAGATCGGCATCCAGCGTAATAATTAAATCGCCCGTGGCATGGCTAAATCCTGCCATGATCGCAGCATGCTGACCGTAATTTCGGTTAAGCAATACGGCTATCACGTGGCTATCTGGCATTTCGCTGGATTGCACCATCAGCCGCGCTGAGTTGTCATTGCTGCCATCATCAACCATACAATCTCATAGTCCTTACTCAACGTCTCACAGGCAGCCACCGTGCGCTGAATCAGGGCAGGCAGGCTCTCTTGCTCGTTGAATACCGGGATGACAACGGAGACTTTTTTTATCAAAGGAAAGGTGAACATATCAACCGCAGGCAAGTTCGCGCAGCGGATCGATAACGCGTGATGTGTCGTCATAAGTCATATCCGGAAACAGGGGAATGGATAACAGGAGTTCGCTGTTCCACTCTGTATGAGGAAGTTCAAGTGCGGGAAAACGCTCACGGTAATATTTCTGGGTATGGACGGCGCGAAAATGCAGGCCGGAGCCAATCCCTTGCGCTTGCAGTGCAGCCATTAACGCATCGCGTGAAATACCGCAGCGTTCAGCATCTACACGCAAAATAAACAGGTGCCAAGCGTGGTGATGGGGCCATTCAGGCTGACGTAATGGCAGCAGTGGCGTATCGGCAAGCGCCGATAAATAGCGTTGCGCAATCTCCTGGCGCCGCTGGTTAACGTTCGCCAGCTTGCCAAATTGCACTAACGCAATCGCGGCATGGATATCACTGAGATTGTATTTGTACCCCGGTGTTATCACTTCTGCCTGCGGTGCACGTCCCTGTGCAAGTCTGTCATAAGCATTCACGCCAAGGCCGTGAAATTTAAGGCTGCGGATACGCTCGGCAATCTGGTCATCATCGGTGACCACCAGTCCGCCCTCGGCGCAGGTCATATTTTTGATGGTGTGAAAAGAGAAAATCGCAGTGCCTCTCGCTCCGACAGGGGCTCCGCGATACTCGGCCCCAACGGCATGTGCCGCATCTTCAATAACGGGGATACTGTGACGGTGCCCGATAGCGCGAATCGCGTCCATATCGGCGGGTGCGCCGGCGTAATGCACGGGAATAATGGCGCGCGGGGCGTGATAGCCGCAGCAATGGCCTCCGGCGTGACCATCAATGTATCGCGATCGACGTCTACCATCACCGGCACAGCGCCAAGCAAGACAATCATGTTGAGGGTTGAAACCCAGGTCAGTGAGGGGGTAATAACTTCATCGCCAGGGGAAATATCCAGCGCCATCAAGGTTACGTGCATCCCGCGGCTTTGTTGAATAAATAGATTTTATGCTGGCAGCCCAGTGAAACGACGGATCCTCGCAACGCAAAATCATGCAGTTAGGCTTCATGAGAAAACTGTACACCTGAGGGGACAGGCATTTTCTACCAAAAGTGGCTTGGCAAAACAGCATGACTCACTATTATTCAACAAAGCCGCATCCCGCCTGTCGCGGAACTGACAGCAGTGGCGTGCTTGTTGCCGGTCAATGCACAAAAAGCAGCTTCCAGTTGCTGATTTTTTGGCCCTGAAGTGATCCACCCGGATAACATGACCGTATTCACGGCAGCAATCTCTTCCTTTCCCAAAGAAGTGCGAGAAAAAGGTAAAAAATCAAGCATGACAATATCCTGGTGATAAAATAACAAACGTAAAAAACATCATGATTTCACCGCCTTATTTTCTATTACCTCGCAAAAGGAAATAAGAAAAAAGTTGGCTGATAAATATAGTCGAGTCCTGTTTTTTAGCCATTACAAATAATGGTACAGGTACGCATTACTAAAATAACTCGGATGAACACCCTAAACACGCCTCATCGGAATTGTGTTTAAAATACGTTTAATTAAACTATTCAATTAAAAGTTCAATCAGCTCTTCTTATTTTATATATTCATTTAGGTTTTATTTATAAAATAATAATAGCCATTAGCGTCACAATAACATGACGTTCAAAAATAAAAATCATATTATCACTGTGCAAATGACGGTATGGCGGGGTCGATATTCAGGCGTTATTTAAGCAAATGGGGGGCTTTGTTGAATAATAGGGAATCGTGCTGTTTTACTATGCCCATTTTGGTAGAAAATGCTTATCACCTCAGGCATTCCGTTTTCTCATGATGCTTAACTGCATGATTTTACGTTGCTGGAAACAATCGTTTTACTGGGCTGGTAGCATAAAATCTGTTTATTCAACAAAGCCCAAATGGGGTCAATGAAATTGCCTGAGTTTCACACTGAATCAAGCATTCTCCACAGCCATGACAGCGCGCGCTGTCTACATCAGGCAAGCCACGCTCACCGAGAGAAAGCGCCTGACTCGGGCAAGTATCGATACAACTGCGGCAATGGCGTTGCTGACTGATACAGGGAGTGGCGATCGCCGGACGTAATCCGGTATCAAAGTGTGCCTGCGGCAATAGCGCTCCCGAGGGACAATGCTTGATGCATGACTGACAGCCATCGCAACTGGCGTATTCAATGGCCAACTGCGGATAACCTTCTTCATTGACGATCAGCACCCCCATTGGGCAAGCATTAACGCACTGTTGGCAACGGTCACACTGTTGATAAAACTGTGGTGCAGGCAGCGCACCGGGAGGAAGTGGCGCACGTGGTTGAGCGTTATCGGGTAGCGGCTCATGCTGGTGCGAAGCATTAAGAAAGGCGCGGAACAACCCGCGCCGACTGACGTAGCGATGAGACAAATATCCGCGATAGTAGCGCTCATCCTTTTCCATCAGAAAAACATCCGTGGTGTTTCGGGCTGCAACCCATAATAACGCTGCATCCCCTGTAGCAGTAAGCGGGTCACGGCTGCCAGTTGGGCATAGAACGGGCTGTGGGGATTTTGCTGCAAGCGTTCCAGATAGCGATCGCTCCAGGGCAGCAAATACGTTTCCAACAGCGTGTGCGCAGCCTGCTCTTTCTCTTGTTCCAACAGCGCAGGGAGCGCCAGCAGCATCAATCCTAACTGATCCTCCGGTTCCTGCTGCGCACCGGTAAACTACAGTCCGTGCCGGTGTAGGAAAGCACGATAGCGTACCGTACTTTCTCCCATTAGCAGATTGTCGTTTTCCAGATAGACCGACGCCCAGGGTGGCGCAAACATCTCTCCCTGCCCTTCGAACAGTACCGAGTATTGCCAGATAAACGCTTCTGCGTCAGGCACTGGCCAGTGCTGACACAGCGCTTTCATTTCGGTGCGTTCTGCCCAAGGACACAGCGTAGGCAGCGCAGATAAACTCGCCACGATAGCCTGCACATCGGGGTGTGTCGGCGGATAGTAAAAGAGTGCGCCCAAAAAACGTGGCAACACGGCTATAGATGACATCGGGCTCTCCCCTTAGGATGCCGCCCTGTGCAATAGCATACAGGGCGGCACGGCATTACATCGGCAACGTCCACAGGTTATAGAACGCGACACGGCCCGCCAGCTCAGCGACAATCACTACCAGCGCACAGGCCACCAACAGTGAGCGTCCGGTTTTATAACGAACATGTACCATCGCCCCCACGATGCCCACAGCGAGCAGGATAGCCTGCGCACTAAACCAGGCTAGCTGTGCACTGGTCAGCGCACTGTCTGCGCTCATCAAGGTTGCCATGTAGCCAGGACGAAGGCAGAAGCTCGCCAGCGTAGCCAATACGCTAACAGCCAGTCCAATGCGGCGCGCCCCCAATACCGCTGCCAGCGCACCGCCACCAATCATCGGCGTCAGCAACATTATCAACAGCGTGTAGTTGGTGTTCCAGGTCGTCACGGTCGGCAACTGATAAATGCGCGGGATAGCCAATAAGAACAGCACACCCACCACGGCAGCGATCCAGGTCAGCGCACTGAACAGGCGTTGTGCGCCGCGATTAAGCAGCAACCCCAGAGCTCCGAGACCGCCAAATGCGCAAAACAGCGACGAAAGCACGATTTCGTTGCTCATCGGCGAGTGCCCGGCGCGCAGCAGCACGTTCATGGCACGCAGTGGCTGCCCGAGATGCAGCCCCGCGATCGGCAGGGCCAGGCCAAACAGACACATTGCAGCAAACAGGCCAATCGCTAACGGCCGTGCCTCCACTTGTTTTAGCATCCCCGCCACCAACAGCAGGATAAACGCCCCCACCGCACTCTGCGTGAGCACGGTAAAAAACACCAAAGGCAACTCATGCATGGCGCACCTCCTGCAAGTTTTGAATAGCACCATCTTTATCGCCGCTCGGTCGCGCTTTCGGGTGCGGTTTGACGATCAGATTCGGGTGCGTCAGCGACGCAGAGGGTAACGGTGCGATCTCGTTTTCGCTGCCGTATTTGGCACGCAGTTCATCAATGTGCCCAAAATCCAGCGCGCGCTGCGGACAGGTATCGACACAGATCGGACGCAGATTTTTCTGCAACCGATCCAGGCAGCCGTCACATTTGCGCATCACCTTGGCGTGCGCATCAAACTGCGGCGCACCATAGGGGCAACGCATCTCACAGTAACGGCAGCCAACGCACACGTCCTCATCCACCAGCACTAGCCCATCCTCTTTGCGCTTGTGCATGGCACCGGTTGGACAACCGGCCACACAGGTTGGATCGTCACAGTGGTTACAGGCAATCGACAGGTAGTAGCTGTAGGTGTCGTTTTGCCAGGACTCGCCCTTTTTTACCCAATTGACACCACCGTACTCATAGACACGGCGCAGCTTCGGGCCAAGATCCAAATCTTTATTATCCTTGCAACTGACCTGACAGGTTTTGCAGCCCGAACAGCGCGAGGAGTCAACGTAAAAGCCATATTGTGTCATCAGTCATTTCCCCTTAAGCGCGCTGAATCTCAACCAGGTTGGTGTGTTGCGGATTACCTTTCGCCAGCGGCGAAGGATCCTGGGAGGTCAGGGTGTTAATGCACCCGCCAACATCTACGCCCGCGCTGTCAAGGCGCGTCCAGGCCCCCTGCGGCATAGCTGCAACGCCAGGGAGAATGCGCTGTGTGACTTTGCAGGGGATTTCTACCACGCCGCGATCGTTGAATACACGCACGCGATCGCCAGATTTCAGTTGGCGCTCCGCCGCATCGATCGGGTTGATCCAGACTTCATCCGGCACGGCTTCATGCAGGAATTGCACGTTGCTGTAGGTGGAGTGGGTGTGGCCCTTGGTATGGAACCCACTGAGTTGCAGCGGATATTTGGCTGTCATCGTTTTATTGAGATGAGATTCACGCACCACGCAGAACTCAGGAATTGCAGGGATACGATCACCTTCCGGTAACGTCCAGGTTTGAGCCAGTTTGGCTAGCGCTTCGGAATAGATCTCAATCTTGCCTGACGGTGTTTTCAGCGGATTGGCCTGAGGGTCTGTCCGGAAATCCAGGAAGGCAATGCTCTGTTTTTCCGTCGCGATCTGTTGATCGATAACGCCCTTCTCTTTCGCAACCGACCATTCCGGCAAGTAAGTGCGTTTCTCTTTCACCTGTTGGTAATGTTTTTCGACCCACTGCGCCTGCGTGCGGCCTTCGGAAAATTGCTCTTTCAGTCCGAGATGACCAGCAATATCGGCACAGATGTCGTAGGTACTGCGCACTTCCCACATCGGCGTGATGGTTTTCTGGATAGCAATCATGTAGTTGTGCGAGTCCGTTGAATACGAACTATCAACCAGATCTTCCGCTTCCAGATAGCTGGTTTCCGGCAGCAAGATATCAGCAAATTTGGCGCCAGGTGTGATGTGGTTATGAATCACTACGATGGTTTCACACAGGGTGTCATCCGCCAGAATTTTACGCGTGCGGTTGATATCACCGTGCTGGTTCAACAGCGCCTGCCCTGCCTGGTTGGCCACCATTTTAATGCCGACGCGCAGCTTATCCGCGCCTTTCACGCCCATGGTCGTGGCCGTCATTTTTTCGGGATTAAGGATGGCATCCGTCCAAAGATAGCAAGGGATCGAGGTTTTGATCGGGTTGCTGCCCACTGGCAAGGTTGGAACACCGTAAGGTGTGCCATAAGGCAAGTTACCGTTGTTGGTGCCCTGCAACCCAAAGTGACCAGTAAGCGCTGGCAACGTCTGGATCGCGCGCACAGTTTGCTCACCGTTGGCGTGGCGCTGCGGCCCCCAGCCCTGGCCAATATAGCCGGCGCGCGCACCCGCGATTTCCCGCGCTAATTGACGAATGCGCACCGCTGGAATGCCAGTGACGTTCGCCGCCCATTCAGGCGTTTTGGCAATGCCATCTGGCCCGGTTCCCAGAATATAATCCTTGTAGCTGGCATTCGGTGCCGCAGACGCGGGCAACGTGCTGGCATCAAACCCGACGCTATAACGGTTGACCAACGCTTCGTCGATCAGGTTTTCGCTAATCAGGGTGTGAGCCAACCCCGCGACCAATGCCGCATCGGTGGTTGGGCGAATCGCTAACCACTCTGCAATGCTGAGTGATAACGGAATCGGTGTAACGCGGATCGATGATCACCACACGAGCCTGCGATTTTTCTAACGCACGACGCAGTTCCTCCACCTGTCCGCCGCCGGACATACGGGTTTACGACAGGTTGAGGCCAAAAAACACCACCAGATCGGAATGGGCGATTTGCGTAAAGTGGCTGCCAACATAGGTGCCGTGCGTATACGGCGTGGCAGTCGCGATTTGCGCGGTAGAGTAGGTGTTGTGATAGTTCAGGTAGCCGCCCGTCAGGTTCAGCAGGCGTTTCCACGCGTGCGTTCCCTGATTGTGATGATAGGCACCGGATTGGTAGTTGTAGTTGATCGCCTCATTGCCATATTTCTCAGCAATGCGCTTCATTTCCGAGGCGACAAACGCGGTCGACTCTTCCCAACTGATGCGTTTGAATTTGCCTTCACCGCGTTTACCGACACGCTTCATCGGGTATTTGATACGATCCGGGCTGTAAACGCGCCAGCGGTTAGAACGCCCGCGCAAACAAGGACGAATCTGGTGTTCACCGAACACTCTGTCATCTTTGGCATCTTCCGGCTCGATACGCACGATGCGATCGTCCTTCACAATCACCTTCAACGGACAGCGACTGCCACAGTTAACCAAACACGCGCTGTGACGAACGGTTTCATTGTCGTTCACCACACCGGTTGGGACCACCGCCGGCTGGGCATTGGCAGAAAACGGCAAGGTGATGGTACTGGTAATCGCCACCGCCGAGCCGATTTTCGCGGCATCGATCACTGCGTCCCGACGAGATATTTCCTGGTGTAAAAGGTCTTAAATAATTTTCTTCATGATTATTATCCCACTTTGCTTACCCTGCTAACCATAAAGGCTTGCTAATAATGTGGGATTGATATCGATCAAGCGGGTAAGGCCTATTACCCCCGAAAGGGTAGAAATGTGATCGTGAAACGTCTCTATTTACTTAAATATATAACGTTTTTGGTTTTAAATGCTGCTTTTTTGCAAAAATGCAGGTAATGATAATGAGATTTATTGCTATTTGTGAATAGTGTTTTATCTATATATAAGTAAATGAAAATATCACCACACAGAATTTATAAAAGATATTTACCTTGAAGAGCAAAAAACAGCCCTCCTCTCATTTACACATAAAATTAGCAGGTTAAATGAAAAAATCTCAAGTTCCGCCCGGAGACGTTATCGGGGAAATACGGGAAAGTATGTACATCAGCCTGCGGCAATTGGCTAAAGCAAGGGTACTACACATATCAACGCATAGATTTGGGTATAAGGAAGCAGACGGCGAGATAATCAGAATTTGGTGAAAGGATTGTGGTATCTGGGTTTAGTTGACTCTGCTAGGCATTGCGAGAAGTATGTTTGGAGCGAGTGAAGGGAATCGAACCCTCGTATAGAGCTTGGGAAGCTCTCGTTCTACCATTGAACTACACTCGCATCAGGTGTGCGTTGGGCATTATAGCGCTATCCGCTTACCGGGCAAGCAAAAACCCGGCGAAAGTGGTGGCGTATTGAGCAATCAGTCAGCCAGAGTCAGCGGGATCAGCAGCGTTTGGTAACCGTGATAGATGACTTGCACAGAAAAATAGGCAAACAGCAGTGCCGATATGACATAGCAGTAAAAGGTCAGCCGCCCTTGTAGCGCCTGTCGGCCAAACTTAATCATACCTGCCAGGAACAGCGTCCACAGTAATCCACCGATAAAGAAACCGCTGAGAAATACGCTCACCATCAGCGTTGAGCCGTCCGTTGACTGCGCGATAATCGAGCCGCCAATCGCTGCAAACCACAGCAGCGCGGTCGGTGATGCCAGCGCCATCCCCATGCCGCTCAGAAAATCGTAGCCGCGAAACCGTTTTGTTACTGCTGGAAGATCAATCACATCCGCGTCCACAGGCGCTAATCGTTGCGTCTGATAATCACGCCAGGCCATGCGCGCCATGTTCCAGGTCATCCATAGCAGAATAGCACCGCCGCCAATCCACAGCGCCCAGCGTACCGGCAGCGCAGTAAAGATAACCGCTAAACCAAACGCAGAAAGTGCCGCGTAAACCAGATCGCCAAAACAGGAACCAAAGCCAATCATAAAAGCGGCGCGCGGCCCATCACGCATCCCTCGGTTAATGATCGCCGTATTCACCATTCCCAAATCCAGGCACAGCGAGAGGGAAAGCAAAATACCATTAAGCACCACTAACAACATAACCGCCACAGCTCCGCAGACATCAATAATGAACGCAAGTTTACGGGGTCGATGACAGGACGTATTGTCAGAAATTGATACGCTGAAAACGCCCCGGCGTCATGGCGTTAAAGCGGTTGAAGGTTTTGGTGAAGTGTGACTGATCGGCAAAACCCAGACTAAGGGCAACCTCACTGATGCTCATGCCCTGACGCAGCAGCTCACGCGCTTTACCAATACGGCGCTGCATCAGCCAGGCCAGCGGCGGCATACCGGCTTCCTGATGAAAGCTACGCACCAGATGCGCCACGGTGATGTGTTCATCGCGCGCCAACGTATCCAGATTGGGCTGTTCTGCCAGGCAATCGAGCAAACGCGCTTTGATGCGTTTTACCCTGCTGCCCTCGCTGACCATCTTCAACGGCGCAGGGCTGCCCATATCGTTGTCCATCAATGCTGCCAATAGCATCACCAGCCGCTCCTGATACATCGCGCCATCACTCTGCTCATCGCTGGGGTTTGCCAATAGTTTCAACTGTTGCGCCAGAACGGGAGCCTGTTGCACGCCTTGTGCAAACCGAAAGGCACGACCAAAGAAATGCTCAAAAGCGCCGGGTTGTACGTAGAGCGAAGCACATTGCCAGCGACCATCGCTATTATCACCGCTTTGTAGCTGATGCGGATTGTAGGTGGTCACCATCTGGGGATCGACATCAAAAGTGTTGCCATCCAGCCAGACATGCTCAACGCCGTTAAGATTGGCGCTAATCACATATTCATCATGGGTATGGCGGGGAAATCCGCCGGTATTTTCTAACAACGCCAGTTCAAACCAGCCATCACGATAGGTGATCATGGAGCCACTTCCCCCCGAAACAGAAGAGTGACGGTAGCATTTTTCTCTGTGGATTTACCAGCATGGCTCGTGGGATGACAACGCATAATGTGTATTAGCTCAGACCTGATCTGACAGTTACCGGTTATTTATACAGGTGTCTGTCAGATTAAATCTGGTTCAGATTTTTTTCTGCCCAGACTCGTTTACCATCAAGTAACGTGGCCATTGGCGTACGCCCGCAGCACATTTTACCCTGATGAGTTCGCTCATTATTGTAATGCCACAACCAGTTGTCCAGATCCTTTTGTAGACTTTCTAGGTCCTCGTATAACGTCTTACGGAACGCAACCTGATAAAAATCCTGCAAAATAGTTTTATGGAAGCGCTCGCAGATACCGTTTGTCTGCGGAGACATCGCTTTCGTTTTCGTATGGTCTATATCGTTGATAGCCAAGTACAGCTGATAGTCATGTTGTTCCACTTTACCGCAGTACTCCGTCCCCCCCCCCCTGTCCGTCAGTATTCTTAGCATTGGCAGCCCCTGAGCTTCGTAGAACGGCAGCACGCGATCATTGAGCAGGTCGGCGGCAGAGATCGGTGCTTTACTCGTGTAAAGCTTGCAGTGCGCCACTTTCGAGTACGTATCCACGAACGTCTGCTGGTAGATACGGCCAACACCTTTCAGATTACCCACGTAGAAGGTGTCCTGCGACCCCAGATAACCCGGGTGAGCAGTCTCTATTTCACCACAGGCTTCGTCGTCGTGCGCCTTCTTCTCCAGTGCAGCGATTTGAGCATCAGTAAGTACGATGCCTTCTCTGGCAACTTTTTCCTCAAGTGCCTTCAGGCGCTTACGAAAGTTTTCCAGATCGTGTCGTTGCCAGATGGAGCGCACACCGCTGCCAGAAATGAAGACGCCTTTTTTACGCAGCTGATTACTGGTCCGGTGCTGGCCATGAGCCGGGAACTCAATGGCGTAATCAACAACCGCACGTTCAGTGGCTTCATCAGCACGGTTTTTCAGGTTGGGAACCCGGCGGTTTTGGTTAACCAGAGCGTCAATGCCGCCTTCTGCCGCCAGTTCCTGATAGCGATAAAACGTGTCGCGTGACACCCCCATGATTTTACAGGCTTTTGATACGTTACCGAGTTCTTCGGCGAGATTGAGCAGGCCGGCTTTGTGTTTGATGATGGGATTGTTAGTATGAAGCATGAGAGTTACCTCGTGTTTTGTATAAGGATTCGACACCCATATCAAAACCGGTAACTCTCAACCTTTCAAGGTCCAGTGTCAGATCAAGTCGCGACTAATACACATAATGAACCCCATGCAAGCATGGGGTTCATTATGCGTCAGTCGTTCGAAGACGTTTACTTCTGCGGACGCATCGCCGGGAACAGAATCACGTCACGAATGGTGTGGCTGTTGGTAAACAGCATCACCATACGGTCGATGCCAATGCCCAGGCCCGCCGTTGGCGGCAGACCGTGTTCCAACGCGGTGACGTAGTCTTCGTCGTAGAACATGGCTTCGTCGTCGCCCGCATCCTTTGCGTGTACCTGATCGGCAAAGCGCTCTGCCTGATCTTCTGCGTCGTTCAACTCGGAGAAGCCGTTACCAATTTCACGTCCACCGATGAAGAACTCGAAACGATCGGTGATTTCCGGGTTTTCATCATTACGACGCGCCAACGGTGAAACTTCCGCTGGATATTCGGTGATAAAGGTCGGTTGGATCAGATTCGCTTCTGCGGTTTCTTCGAAGATCTCGGTCACGATACGGCCCAGACCCCAGCCTTTTTCGATCTTGATCCCCAGAGACGTTGCAATGGCAGACGCTTTATCGAAATCGTCCAGATCCGTCACGTTGGTTTCCGGACGATATTTGCAGATAGCCTCGCGCATGGTCAGCTTCTCAAACGGTTTACCAAAATCAAACGTTTGATCGCCGTAGGGCACTGTGGTGCTGCCCAGCACGTCTTGCGTCAGGGTACGGAACAGGCTCTCGGTCAACTCGATGAGATCTTTATAATCGGCATAGGCCATATAAAGTTCCATCATGGTAAATTCCGGGTTGTGACGCGGCGAAACGCCTTCGTTACGGAAGTTACGGTTGATTTCGAACACGCGTTCAAAACCACCAACCACCAGACGCTTCAGGTAAAGTTCCGGCGCAATACGCAGATACATGTCAATATCCAGCGCATTATGATGAGTCACAAAAGGACGCGCGGAAGCACCGCCGGGGATCACCTGCATCATCGGGGTTTCAACTTCCATAAACCCGCGCTCCACCATGAAACGGCGGATACCAGACATGATCTGCGAACGCACGCGGAACGTATTGCGCGATTCGTCGTTGGCGATAAGATCCAGATAGCGTTGGCGATAACGGGTTTCCTGATCCGCCAGACCGTGGAATTTGTCCGGCAGCGGGCGCAGCGCCTTGGTCAGCAAACGCAGTTCAGTACAATGGATGGAAAGCTCACCGGTCTTGGTTTTGAACACCTTGCCGCGCGCGCCCAGAATATCGCCCAGATCCCATTTTTTGAACTGTTCGTTGTAGATGCCTTCCGCCAGGTCGTCACGCGCCACGTACAGCTGAATGCGGCCACCCACATCCTGTAACGTCACGAACGAGGCTTTACCCATGATGCGGCGCGTCATCATACGACCCGCCACAACCACTTCAATGCCTAGTGCTTCCAGCTCTTCGTTTTCTTTATCGTCGTAAGCCGCGTGCAGCGCATCAGAAGTGGAATCACGGCGGAAATCATTAGGAAAAGCGATACCGTGTTCACGCAGCGCCGAGAGCTTTTCGCGGCGCGCTTTCAATTCGTTGTTCAGATCCAGCGCCTGATCGGCACCCTGTGATTGTGACTCAGCCATGTGACTTGTTATAACCCCGCTTTTAAACTTGCTTCAATAAATCGGTCCAGATCGCCATCCAGCACAGCCTGGGTATTACGCGTTTCCACCCCGGTGCGCAGGTCTTTGATTCGGGAATCATCCAGTACGTAGGAACGAATCTGGCTGCCCCAACCGATATCGGACTTGTTATCTTCCAGCACCTGCTTCTCAGCGTTTTTCTTTTGTATCTCAAACTCGTACAGCTTCGCTTTCAGCTGTTTCATCGCCTGATCTTTGTTCTTGTGCTGGGAACGGTCATTCTGACACTGGGTAACAATGTTGGTGGGTATATGGGTAATACGCACCGCAGATTCGGTACGGTTAACGTGCTGTCCACCGGCACCGGAGGCGCGATATACGTCAATACGCAGATCTGCCGGGTTGATTTCGATATCAATATCGTCATCCACTTCCGGATACACAAACGCGGAACTGAATGAAGTATGGCGGCGACCACCAGAGTCAAACGGGCTCTTACGCACCAAACGGTGCACGCCCGTCTCGGTGCGCAACCAACCAAACGCGTAGTCACCGATAATCTTGATGGTAGCCGATTTGAGACCCGCGACTTCCCCTTCAGATTCTTCAATCACTTCGGTCTTAAAGCCTTTGCTCTCAGCCCAACGCAGGTACATGCGCAGCAACATACTGGCCCAGTCTTGCGCTTCCGTGCCGCCGGAGCCGGATTGAATATCGAGGTAGCAGTCGGCGCTGTCGTATTCGCCGGAGAACATGCGGCGGAATTCGAGCTGTGCCAGCTTGGCTTCCAGCGCGTCCACTTCAATGATGGTGTCGTTGAACGTCTCTTCGTCGTCCTCTTCCACCGCCAGTTCGAGCAGGCCGGAAACGTCTTCCAGTCCCTGTGTCATCTGATCGATGGTATCGACGATCGCTTCCAGCGAGTAGCGCTCTTTGCCCAGCGCTTGTGCACGCTCAGGTTCATTCCAGACGTCGGGCTGTTCCAGCTCGGCGTTTACTTCTTCCAGGCGTTCTTTCTTGGCATCATAGTCAAAGATACCCCCTCAGAACAGCTGTCCGGTCAGACAGGTCCTGAATGCGGTTTTTTACCGGATTAATTTCAAACATGATTAGCGTCTTACGTTAGCCGTCAAACGACGGAGAAAAAATGGATATAAACGAACGATTCTAGCGTAATATACGCCAGGTTTACAGCCGTCTGGCGCAATTTTCCCCCTACGAGCGATGACTCGCTACACCGGCCACAAATGCTGTATCAACAATTGCACGCTGCGTTTACCGCGAAATTCGTTAACCTCAAGGCGGTAGGCCAGTTCCGCCTCACGAATGCTGCTGTTGGGCCAGCAACGGGTATCCACATTAAACGCGATACCGTCCAGCAGCGGCCCGCCGTTAACCGGCTCCACCATCAGCTTCAGATGGCGCTCTTTCAACAGTTTCTGCTGCAAGATACGAAAACGCCCATCAAACGTGGGTTCAGGAAACGCTTGTCCCCACGGCCCGGCATCGCGCAGCATCTCTGCCGTCACCAGATTCAGTTCGGTTTGTATCAGTTCACCGTCCGACCAGATAACCCCTTCCAGATGCGATTCATCCAGCCACTCGCCGACCAGTTCACCAAAGCGCTCACGGAAGGTATCAAACTGATGTTCTTCCAGCGATAGTCCAGCCGCCATCGCGTGACCGCCAAACTTAACCATCAGCCCCGGATAGCGAGTATCCAGGCGTTCCAGCGCATCGCGCAAGTGCAGACCGGGTATTGAACGGCCAGACCCCTTGAGCACGCCCTCGCCCGCCGGTGCGAACGCAATCACTGGTCGATGAAAACGCTCTTTAAGCCGTGATGCCAAAATACCGACCACGCCCTGATGCCATTCGGGATGGTACATCGCCAATCCCAGCGGCAGTTGTTCAAGGCCGTGTTCCAGCTTTTCGCACAGTTGAATGGCTTCCGCCTGCATCTCTTGCTCGATTTCACGCCGCGCCAGATTGAGCGCATCCAGCTCGCTCGCCTGCATCCGCGCTTCGACGATGTCATCGCACAGCAGCAGCGCCACGCCAATCGACATATCATCCAAACGCCCTGCCGCATTCAGGCGTGGCCCAATCGCAAAGCCCAGATCGCTGGCTACCAGTTGGCTGGCATCGCGGTTGGCGATTTCCAACAAGGCGCGAATGCCAGGGCGACATTTACCGGCACGAATGCGATTCAGCCCCTGCGATACCAGAATACGGTTGTTGGCATCGAGTGGCACCACGTCGGCCACTGTGCCTAGCGCCACCAAATCGAGCAGTTCCGCCAGTTTTGGTTCCGCCAACCCTTTTTGGCTAAACCAGCCGCTGTCGCGCAGACGCACAAACAGCGCCATCATCAGGTAAAACGCCACGCCGACGCCGGCCAGCGATTTAGAAGGAAAGGGACAGTCGCGCAAATTGGGATTAATTATCGCATCAGCGGCGGGCAACGTTTCCCCCGGCAAGTGATGGTCAGTGACCAACACCTGAATACCACGCTGGTGCGCATCATCCACGCCGGCATGGGATGAAATACCGTTATCCACCGTCAGGATCAGCTCTGCGCCCAGCTTCTCGGCCTGCACCACCACTTCCGGGCTCAGGCCATAGCCATCTTCAAAACGGTTCGGCACCAGATAGGTCACCTGGCTACCGCCCATGCTGCGCAGTGCCAGCACGGTAAGCGCGGTGCTGGTCGCGCCATCGGCGTCAAAATCACCGACGACGACGATGCGCCGTTGTTCTGCCAGCGCCTGTTGCAGAAACACTACCGCGTCGTCAATGCCATCGAGCAGGCGATAATCGAGCAGGCCGCGCAGGCTGCGATCCAATTCCTGGCCCCCGGTGACGCCGCGCTGCGCGTACAGACGGCGTAGTAACGGAGGAAGCGTTGCGGGAAGCTCACTGCCTTCCGCCAGCGGACGCCGGCGGAGTATGGTTTTTAATTCCACTTTATTTTCAATTCCACTGCGTGACGGCGTGCATTACACGTTATCGCTTTTAATGGGGCAACCTGACGAGAATTTATGCGCCCAGCTTAGCCGCAGCACGATGCGCGTTCAGCATGGCTAACATCTCTTTCGGTGCCTGATAACCCGGAACCACGGTGCCGTCCTCTAGCACGATCGCTGGCGTACCTTGCACACCGAACTGAATACCGAGTTCATAATGCGCACCGATATTGGTCTTGCAGGTTGCCGGGGAAA
The DNA here is from genome assembly GCF_053848865.1 of Symbiopectobacterium sp. Eva_TO. Taxonomy (NCBI): domain Bacteria; kingdom Pseudomonadati; phylum Pseudomonadota; class Gammaproteobacteria; order Enterobacterales; family Enterobacteriaceae; genus Symbiopectobacterium; species Symbiopectobacterium sp. Eva_TO. Next base: position 100,732 of record NZ_JBSPEY010000004.1, read on the forward strand.
TAGCCTCACCGCGCGACGCGTCGTCATACGCTTTGTTACGGTTAGCGGTGCACCAGATAGACTGCATGTCTTTTTCCGTCGGCGAATTCAGCCCCTGACGCGGGAAAGCCAGATAACGGACGGTAATACCCAGATCGTTGTAGTCTTTCATCTGCTCATGCAGTTTGTGGCAGTAACCGCAGGTGATATCGGTGAAAACAGTAATCACATGTTTTTCCTGCGCCGCTTTGTAGACGATCATTTGATCCTGCAAGGCATCCAATTTTCCTTTCAGAATCTGGTTGGTCACGTTCACCGGCGTGCCGCCATCCACGGCGTAGAGCAGCCCTTGCAGCAAATGTTTACCATCTTCCGTTACGTAGAGTACGCCGCTTTCCGTCAGCACCGTTTTAAGGCCAGCGACGGGCGCAGGCTGGATATCCATCTTTTCAATGCCCAGTTTGGTCAGTGTCTGTTTAATCGCCGCGTCGTCGGCGTGTACTGCGCTACTCGTCGCCGCGAGCAGTAAAGAAAGCGCCATTAGCCCTTTTTTCATCGTATTCAGTCCCGTTCATGATGTATTCCGCCTGTAAAGGGCGCGTTTAGCCGTCTGGCCCTTATGTAGCCTGCAATGTCAGGCGCGCGGATGATGCTGTTGATGCAACTGCTTCAGCCGTTCAGTGGCAACGTGCGTATAAATTTGCGTTGTTGAAAGATCGCTATGCCCCAACAACATCTGTACGACACGCAAATCAGCCCCGTGGTTCAGCAAGTGCGTAGCGAATGCATGGCGTAAAACATGCGGTGAAAGCTTCTCACTGTCAATGGATGCCAACACGGCATAGTGTTTGATACGGTGCCAAAAGGTTTGGCGCGTCATCTGCTGCGCCCTGGAGCTTGGAAACAACACATCAAGCGTTTGTCCATTCAGCAGCCAGGGCCTGCCGTGCTCGAGGTAGCGCTCCAGCCAATAAATAGCCTCTTCCCCCAGCGGCACCAGCCGTTCTTTATTGCCTTTACCAATCACCCGCACGACGCCTTGGCGTAAACTGACATCTGCAATGGTCAGCCCCACTAGTTCCGAGACGCGTAGCCCCGTGGCATAAAGCACCTCAAGCATAGCTTTATCGCGCAGCTCAAGCGGTTCATCCACACAGGGCGCTTGCAACAACGCACTCACCTGCGCTTCGCTGAGATCTTTGGGCAAGCGCTGGGGCAATTTGGGAGAAGACAATACCGCGCTGGGGTCGTCACTACGCCATTTTTCCCGGTATAAATACTGAAAAAAGCGACGCATGGCACTCAGCAAACGCGCCGAACTGGTCGCTTTGTATCCCCCTTCCACGCGTTCGGCAAGATAAGCTTGCAGATCAAGCGCCTGCACCTGCAATAAATCACTGTCAGCACGCTCCAGCCAATCGGCCAGTGCGGTTAAATCTCGCCGGTAAGAGGTCAGCGTGTTGTCAGCCAGGTTTCGTTCCAGCCACATAGCTTCAAGAAACTGTTCGATGTGTGCCCGATCCTGTGCTTGCATACGCTTCTCCTCGCTGTGCGGCGTGCAGGGTAAAACTCTGACGTTATTATGCCCGAAGTGACGGTAAAAGGTGCAGGATCATCACCTGAATTCGCGCCGCCGATTTTTTATGCAAATTTATTTTATGCTGTATTATTCACCGCTCCGCACTACAAAATAGGGTAAAGTATAACTTATATCACAGGAAGTATTTACAATAGCGCAACTCGCCAAAGCAGGCTCTGTAGCCGCTTTTGCGCTTTTTGGGCTAGCATTGAAATGCTTTTTTTCTGTGACTAAATAGCTGTTCCTAATACCGCTACACTTTTGCCTGTCCATGTTTTCCACTGGGAAACGGGCTGACGGTTTCCATGAAGCGGCGAACCTTGTTCAGTCACTGCCACATTGAACAGCATTGATGATTGCGGGTAATGGTTTCATGCAACGCCTGCCATAACCGCTCTACATGATTTACCCATGGTGAGTACACCGGCTGATAAATAACCCTGAATTTCGGGTTTTCTTCCAGCCAGCGCTGCGTCTCCCGGCTTTTGTGAATAATGTAGTTATCAACTATCAGCGTGAGCGTTTTTGCCCGTCTGTACGTTGCTCTCAGATGCTCTAACATACTGATAAACAAACACGAACTTTTACTGTTTCCTCCAACATCGCTGACTTTTCCCGTCCCGCTGTGTAATGCACCCGCCAGATAATATTTCTCGTTCTGGCCCGGCGTCACGATGCGTTTCTGCTTCCCGCGAACCTGCCAGTCCGCGCCAATTTTGGGATTCAGATGAATATCCACTTCGTCTTCGTAAAAGACGGGATGTTCCGCGCTGCATTGTTCCAGCGCCATCGCGATGGCCTCCATTTTTTCTTCCTTATGCGGGTCGCGGATACGCAGCGTAGGAGCTGCGCGTCGCCACACCAGACCGGCAGAAGGCCGCCAACGGCGCACCGTGGAAGCATGCAACTGGCAACCGGTTATCTCATTGATTTTTATCGCTAGCAGTTCCGTGCTCCAGCGCGAACGCTGATAGCCAAAATCATGAGGGGAACGCTTTACGAGCTGGATTAACAGTGCGCAGATCTGTTCAAACGGCCAGCGACGGCCACGACCGGGCCGCAGAGATTTGAGGCCTTCAATGCCGTACAGGGTGAGCCAGTTAATCCATCTGCCGATTGACGAACGGGCGCAGCAAAGCATTCTGGCGACATCGCTCACGCGCTCGCCCCGGTGCAACATCAGGATGGCGGTCAGCCTGCGGGCGTGATTCTTGTCACGCGTTTTATGGAGAGTTTTCTTCATCAGGCGTCGTTCGTTACGGGGTATCGGTGCTATGCTCGACATCGCTCAGTCCGGTTGATGATTTGGGATCTTTATCGATTGATCAGATCGCTCTACTCGGACTGAGTTCCCTTCAGGTGATCTACTATTCGGAACAGTTATTTAGAATGACAGTTCTGTCGGGCTTTGTTGAATAATAGGGAATCGTGCTGTTTTACTATGCCCATGTTGGTAGAAAATGCTTATCACCTCAGGCATTCCGTTTTCTCATGATGCTTAACTGCATGATTTTACGTTGCTGGAAACAATCGTTTTACTGGGCTGGTAGCATAAAATCTGTTTATTCAACAAAGCCGTTCTGTCGATAAAAAAAGATAATAGAGTCCTATGCAAGCCACCATCACGCCCACTCTCGATGCAGAGGCGGACGCAGCCCCGGTTAACTCCCGCAGTAAGGTTGTTGTCGCTTCATTGATCGGAACCGCGATCGAATTTTTCGATTTTTATATCTATGCCACTGCCGCTGTGCTGATTTTCCCGCACATCTTCTTCCCGCAGGGCGATCCGACCGCCGCGACGCTACAGTCGCTCGCAACCTTTGCCATTGCCTTTGTAGCACGTCCGATCGGTTCTGCGCTGTTTGGTCACTTCGGTGACCGCGTCGGCCGTAAGGTGACACTGGTTGCTTCCCTGCTAACCATGGGGATCTCTACCGCGCTGATCGGCCTGCTGCCGACCTACAATAGCATCGGCATTTTCGCACCGTTGCTGCTGGCCTTGTCGCGTTTTGGTCAAGGCCTTGGTCTGGGCGGCGAATGGGACGGAGCCGCGTTGCTGGCTACCGAAAACGCGCCAGCCCACAAGCGTGCACTTTATGGTTCATTCCCGCAGTTGGGCGCACCGATCGGTTTCTTCTTTGCCAACGTCACGTTCCTGCTGCTCTCCTGGTTGTTAAGCGAAGAGCAATTCATGACCTGGGGATGGCGCGTACCTTTTGTTGCCTCTGCGGTATTGGTCTTGATCGGCCTGTATGTTCGTGTCTCTCTGCACGAAGCGCCCGTGTTTACCAAAGCTATCGAAGCGGGCAAGAAAGTCCGCATTCCGCTGGGAACGCTGTTGAGCAAGCATCTGAAAGCGACCATTCTTGGCACCTTCATCATGCTTGCCACCTATACGCTGTTCTACATCATGACGGTCAATTCCATGACCTTTGGCACCTCGCCAATCCCCAAAGGGCTGGGTTTCTCGCGTAACAGCTTCCTGTGGATGCTGATGGTAGCGGTTATCGCCTTTGGTCTGCTGATCCCGGTTGCCGGGTTGCTGGCAGAGGCCTATGGCCGCCGTAAGACCATGATCGTCGTTACCTGCGGCATGCTGGTGTTCGGAATGTTGTTCCCGTCCCTGTTAGGGTCTGGCAGCCAACCGTTGGTGATGCTGTTTCTGGAGTTGGGACTGGGCCTGATGGGCTTAACCTTCGGCCCGATGGGCGCGTTGCTACCTGAACTTTTCCCCACTGAAGTGCGTTATACCGGTGCCTCGTTCTCCTATAACGTATCGTCGATTCTGGGAGCATCGGTTGCGCCTTATATCGCCGCCTGGCTGACCGCCAACTACGGGCTGTTCTACGTAGGCGTTTACCTGTTTGCTATGGCATCTTTAACGCTTATCGCATTATTGCTGACCAAAGAAACGCGTCACCAAACGCTTGGTTAAGCCTCACAGGCAAGCGTGAATACGGGTGAAGGGTAATTCTTCACCCGCAGTCTGCTGACAACTCACCTTACTCCTCGTCATCCTCGGCGAAAGCAGGGGATGTCTCTGAGAAAAAACGCGTTTCTTCTGCAAGAGATTCCCGCCTTCGCGGGAATGACAAAGCGATACCCTAAATAATTCGAGTGACAGGAAAGCAGTGAGTGAACGCGGCCAACGCACCTGCAATTTGAAGTATGACGGATATATACCTCGCTGTAAGATTCGGTTAGGCTAATGGCAAGTGATGTAGCCCCCTGTAACACCAGACAGTAGCTGTATCTCCAGATAAGAGATAGGCTTAGATATATGTCTAACAATCATGCTAATTTTGAAATGACCGGGATCCTGTTAGGGCAAGAAGTCCGTAAGCGTAAAACTCCGCAAGAGAAAATCGCCATCATTCAGCAGAGAATGGAGCCGGGGATGAACGTCTCCCATGTAGCCCGCCTGCATGGCATCCAGCCCAGCCTTTTGTTTAAGTGGAAGAAGCAATACCAGGAAGGAAGCCTCACCGCCGTTGCGGCCGCAGAAGAAGTGGTTCCAGCTTCGGCGCTGGCGACTGCCCTCAAGCAGGTCCGGGAGCTACAGCGCCTTCTGGGTAAGAAGACGATGGAAGTTGAGATCCTCAAAGAAGCAGTGGAGTACCGCCAGTCGCGAAAATGGATAGCGCACGCGCCCTTGTTGCCAAAGGACGGGGAATAGCTCTGGTCAGCCGCGCCATGAGCGTGTCGCGTGCGCAGCTGTCACTGCGGGTTAACCGTTCTGCCGACTGGCTGGACAGGCGCAGCAACCGGCGTAATGACGAAGCTGATGCTGAGATATTATCGGACATCCTCCGTATCATCAGCGACATGCCCAGTTACGGTTACCGCCGAGTGTGGGGTATCCTGCGTAAGCAACGTCGTGCAGAGGGATTTCCACCGGTGAACGCCAAACGGCTTTACAGGATAATGAGCGAGCATAACCTGCTGTTGTTGCATGATAAAACTGAACGTCCGAAGCGGGAGCATAAAGGCAAAATCGCGGTAGCAGAGAGCGATATGCGCTGGTGCTCAGATGGCTTCGAGTTCGGTTGTGACAACGGCGAGAAGCTGCGGGTGACGTTCGCACTGGACTGCTGCGACCGGGAGGCCATAGACTGGGCAGCGAGCACCAGGGGTTATGACAGTTCAACCGTGCAGGATGTGATGCTGAGGTCGGTGGAAAAACGCTTCGGTAGCGCGCTGCCGGATAAACCAGTGCAATGGCTGACGGATAATGGTTCAGCGTACACAGCGCATGAAACGCGGAAGTTCGCCAGAGAACGGAATCTGGAGCCCTGCACAACAGCAGTGAGCCGTCCACAGAGTAACGGCATGGCAGAACGGTTCGTGAAGACGATGAAGGAAGATTACATCGCCTTCATGCCAAAACCCGATGTGCGAACAGCGCTGAAGAATCTTGCAGCGGCGTTCAATCATTACAATGAAAACCATCCGCACAGTGCGCTGGGATACAACTCCCCAAGAGAATATCGGCGCCAGCGGGCATCGTTAACTTAAGATACAAAAGCTGTCCGGAGATGGTGGGTCAAGATCAGTTAGGCTAATGGCAAGTTTGTTTAACACGCTGCAATTGCATATGAAAATTGGTTTGTTCTACGGCTCCAGCACCTGCTACACCGAGATGGCAGCGGAAAAGATTCGCGATATTTTGGGCGAATCGCTGGTCGACCTGCATAACGTAAAAGATGTCGATCCGCAGAAGATGGAAGAATATGAATTCCTGATTCTGGGTATCCCAACGTGGGATTTCGGTGAAATTCAGGAAGATTGGGAAGCCATTTGGGGACAGCTATCCTCGTTGAATCTACAAGGAAAAATCGTTGCGCTGTATGGCATGGGTGACCAGCTAGGCTACGGTGAATGGTTCCTTGATGCCCTCGGTATGTTGCATCAGCAGTTGGCCGCGAGCGGCGCAACCTTTAATTGGCTATTGGCCCATCGAAGGCTATGAGTTCACCACCACCAAGCCGCTCACACCAGATGGAAAACACTTTGTCGGGCTGGCGCTTGATGAAGTGAATCAGTATGACCTGAGCGATGAGCGCTTGCAGCAGTGGTGCGAGCAGATTTTACAGGAAATGGCAGAGCAGCTGTAATCGTCGGGAGATATCCCGATATACATCGGCCGGCAGCACGCTGCCGGCTGAACCTGAAACTAATGCACGTCCGGGTTTTCTTCCGCCCACGCTTTACTCTCCAACAACAACTGACGCAAATGCCGCCATTCCTGCTTATCCATGTTGTCGGATGCCAGCCAGAGCCGCTGTCGTCGTTTGCCGTCACTGCGCCGCAGCGACAGTAAGATGCCGTTTTTCAACATCCAAGGACGGCGGATAATGCGCCAGCGATGATGCTGCCACTCAAGGTTCGCTTCAGCCTGCAACACGATTTCACCATGACGCGCTTTGATATTACGCTGGCTACGGATAAACCCGAACACCACCAGCGTAATCAGCGATAGCCAAAGCACCGCATAACCGTCCGGCCACGGTGCCAGCAGAATCAACAGCAACAACAACCCGTGCACCAGCAAAGAAAATACCTGCATGCGCCAGGAGACGCGTAAATCACAGCGCCACAGGGCCACGATCTTTATTTCGCGTCTGAATAAGAGAGAGCATGCGTTTCAGTTCCCCATCTTCCGGTTCACCGTTGTTCATCAACCAGTTGAACAAGTCAGGGTCATCGCACTGCAATAAGCGCACAAACGCGCGTTTATCATCATCGTTTAGCACATCATACTCATGTTCAAAAAAGGGCATGATGGCGATATCCAACTCTCGCATTCCTCGGCGGCACGCCCAGTGAATTCGCGCCTTATTATCGATATCCATTGCTTTTCCTACTTTTTATCGACGCCAACGTGTAGTGTAACTCGGATGTCTAGATAAACACTCAACTAAATGTAACATTTTGACATATTTTAGCGCATATCAGCGTATCGCGCAGAAGGTCATCGATCGTGCGCACGCTCAGTAACGCTTTCAAATATGCTAACTGAAAATCATGGGGGCAATGGCACGAATAACTGCTTGCAAACCCTGCAAGCTCTTTTACCATTAGGCCAAACGCAAACCTTCGCGAGGATGGTTACATGGCTACCCCACTTCCCTTTGCTGCACAAACGGTTAAATCAAACGCCATCACGGCCTCGGCGCATCTTCCCGCTACGCTGATAGCACTTGATGACTGGGCACTGGTGACACTTACCGGTCCGGACACACGCACTTACCTGCAAGGCCAGGTGACGGCCGATGTTAATGCGTTAGCCCCCGATCAACATGTACTTTGCGGCCATTGTGATGCCAAGGGCAAAATGTGGAGCGCACTGCGTCTGTTTGCCCACAACGATGGTTTCGCCTATCTGGTACGTCGCAATCTGCGTGATACGCAGTTAAACGAGTTAAAAAAATACGCCGTCTTTGCCAAAACCACTATCACCGCAGAGGACAATCTCCAGCTTATCGGTGCTGCGGGAAGCACTATACGCGAACGTTTAGCCGAGGTCTTCTCTGCACTACCGGACAGTGAACATCCCGTTGTCAGCCACCCCTTCGGTACACTGCTGCATTTTGCCCTTCCTGCTGAGCGTTTCCTTCTGGTACTGAACGACGAAGGTGTCGCCGCGCTGAGTGCCACACTGGCAGACAACGTGCAATGGGCCGACAGTCAACAGTGGCTGGCACTGGATATTGAATCCGCACTGCCGATTATTGACAACGTAAATAGCGCGCAGTTCATCCCGCAAGCAACGAATATACAGGCACTTAACGGCATCAGTTTTAATAAAGGCTGCTACACAGGTCAGGAGATGGTGGCGCGGGCAAAATTTCGCGGCGCCAACAAGCGGGCACTCTATTGGCTGGCGGGTACTTCACCGCGCGTGCCAGAAGCGGGCGAAGGCTTGGAACTGAAAATGGGTGAAAACTGGCGTCGCACCGGTACGATACTCGCCGCCAGCCAGTTAAGCGATGGCACACTTTGGGTGCAAGCGGTACTGAATAACGCTCTTGAAGCGGATAGCATATTGCGCGTGCGCGACGCAGCGGAAAGTCAGTTGAGTCTGCAACCACTGCCTTATTCATTGTCTGAATAATTTCACCACTGAGCACCGTTTCTGTTTCATCAAGAAACGGTGCCAGAGTGATATTTAGCGGCTAAACGTAAAGGTAGATCGCCAGAAAATGGCACAGACTGCCACCCAGCACAAAACCATGCCAGATGGCGTGGTTATACGGGATACGTTTACACACATAAAAAACCACGCCTAAGGTATACACTGCACCGCCCACCGCCAGTAAGGTGACACAACCCGGTGCTAACACCTGCACCAACTGATAAATCACAATCAGTGACAGCCACTCCATCACCAGATATGTCACCAGCGACAGCACTTCAAAACGATGCGCAAACGCCAGTTTAAATAACACGCCCACCAGCGCCATGCTCCAGATGACAATCATCAAGCGATGCGCCAACGGTGAATCCAACCCCACCAGCAAAAACGGCGTGTAGGTGCCCGCTATCAACAGATAGATGGCACAGTTATCGAACCGTTTGAGCCAGGGTTTAGCCCGTGGGCTGGGAATCGCATGGTAGAGCGTGGAGGCCAGAAACAGTAGAATAATGGTGCCGCCGTACAAACTGTAGCTGGCGATAGCCGTGCTCGTCGCGCCATTGTCCACCGCTTGCACCAGCAGCAGCACCAACCCAACAATCCCCAACACCACGCCAGCACCGTGACGGATACTGTTGGCTATCTCTTCCGCCAACGTATAACCCGCATTACTTTCTGATTTCACCATATTCCGTTTTTACTCCCGGCACGATTGGCTGTACAAACTTCATGCAATCTCATCGGGAAGAGTGTAATCGAGAATAGTTTCAGTGTACAAGTGTACGCTGAAACTATTATTCGATCTGCCTCGCTACTGAGCTTGAACAGAGACCGGTATCGGTCCGTGTTCCCTTTCGCCAGGAATAACATCATCAATACGCTGCATCATGTAGTCATAGAAGGGGTTGGAGGAAAGGCGCAACAACGTATCCAAATCAAGAATCAACACCCCGCGTTCTCCGCGCGCGGCAATACGCCCGAGTGGAATACCAAACTCATACGGCGGCGTAGAGAAACGGCCATAAAGCGAATCGCTGTCAGAAAATGGCAGCGCTACGTGCGATAACGAATAGACATCTTCAGGGTAATCCATCCCGAGATCGCGGCGCGTGACCTCCATGCTACCTGCTTTGGTGTCAAAGGCGACCGCCTTTGCGCTTTGTACCGATGCGTTAGTGATCACCGTGGTGCCGTACAAACGGGGGGTCGGCGGCAACCATTGCCCAATCGCCGATGCGGACGCATCACGCAGTAACAGACCAAAATTGATGGTGCGGTTGACATCAAACAGCACCAAATCATTGTCGTTTTTCGGCAACAGATTATAGAAGGCGCTGATCACCGCCCGCGTGCTGACGGTAAAATCCATCACCGACTGGAAGGTTAAAATCGGCGGCAGTTCCGATAGCCTGCGCTGCCGCGCTTCCTGTTCCAACTGTGACTGCAACACGCTGGTGAGCAGATAAGACTGGCGCGCACCGTTCACCGGGAAAGAGTTGTACTTGAACGGGTTGAATTCCGGCACAATACCAAGCCATGCCGCTTTGGCAAACGGCGGGAATATCGCGGGTAACCCAGCCAAACCGGCAAAACGCGCGTAAGCCGTAATGCCAATCATCGGAGAGATCAGGACCAGACGATCCGCCTTGGGCAACTTAGGATCGCTGAGCGTATCGAGCGCGTATTTCAGCGTTAGCGCCCCGCCGTTAGAAAAACCAACGATATGCAGCGGTAAGCGTTCTCCACCGTTCGCGGGCGTCACATAACGCGCAGCCTCGCGCACTGCTAAACGCGTGGCAGCCAACCAATCTTCCCAACGGACTTTGGTTAACGCACCGGGCACAGTACCATGCGCCGGAATACGCAGCCCGATAGCGACAAAGCCGTGCTGGCGATAAAGCTCAGCCACATTTCGCATACTGTAGGGAGAGTCGGTTAACCCATGCAAAAGCACCACCGCACCTTTGGGTTCGCCTTCCGGCATCAGTTCATAAGAGTGGTTCCAGTTATGAGCGAAGCGCCCCGGATAAACTGGGCTGCCGACAAAATAGCGGTTTAAGGCAACCTGCTCATCCCTGTCCAGCGTCTGGGTCACCTGCTCGGTCATCTCCTGAAACAAGTGATCCTCATGAGCCAAATATTGCTCCCAGTTGGCACGATCGAGTTGGTCAGGCGTCATCTCTGTCGGCACATAAATATGCCAGGGAGCCAGTGCGGGTCCCCGTTGTGAGTCAAACACCCGAATAACCAGAAACGTCAACGCAATGGCCAACACGATAACCACAGCATATTTGATCGTGCGTCGAATGATACGAATAGGCATCATTGCCCCCTTATTATTAGCGCTTTTATTGTGATTTTTACTTCGCCTTGTCACGGGCTCAATGCCAACCTCGCCTTGTGCATTGCGCACAGTGCATTTGGGAAGACCGGTAAAGCAGATTGTTTTGTGCCATGACTATAACGATAGTCGACAATTTTCCCTCCCGAAAGGTCTGTTATCAGACGGAATAGTCAGTGCCAAAGGGACATCATCGCGGAATAAAGCGTGTAAATTCTCACCAGCTTCCCCTACAATGAGCCGGTTTTGTTTGACTGCGCAGTGTTTGATACAGCCGCGTTTGACACATCAATGGATGTAAGGTGGTTTTGATGTCCCTGGCTTTACCCACTCTCGAGTTTGGTACGCTGACTGAAGTAGTTGGTTTCCTGATGGAAATTGATAAGCTAAAAAGCGTACAACGTCGTTCAAAAATCATCGGCAGTTCCCGTCACGAAGATTCCGCAGAGCACAGTTGGCACTTTGCCGTTGCCGCGATGAGCCTGGCACCCTACGCCAGTCAGGACGTGGATATTCAGCGCGTGATTCAAATGGCCTTGGTGCATGATATCGTCGAGATCGATGCTGGCGACGTGATGGTCTACGATCTGAGCGCTCGAGAAGCGATTCAGGCGCAGGAAGAAACCGCTGCGGTTCGGTTATTTGGCCTACTGCCCGAACCGCAACGTCAGCATTTTCTGCAACTGTGGCAAGAATATGAAGCAGGCGACACCGCGAACGCGCGTTTTGCACTGATGATCGACCGCATTATGCCTATCCTGATGAACCTGCATAACGGTGGGCAAAGCTGGGTGGAAAACGGCATCCGACTGGAGCAAGTATTGGGACGCGCCAGCTTTATCGCCGAGATCAATCCCGAACTGTGGCGCTACCTGAAAGATCATCTGGAAACCGCACAGGCCAAAGGGTGGTTGGGGTAATTCTCCGGCTTGCCTACCTCTGTCATTCCCGCGTAGGCGGGAATGACGAGAGAGTGCGAGTCATTGCGCAGGAAGCTACGCGTAATCGCCAATCGGTACGCAAGAGCAGAACAGGTTGCGATCGCCGTACACGTCATCGAGGCGTTTTACGCTCGGCCAGTATTTATGCTCAGCCCCCGCCGGAAACACCGCCAGTTCTCGACTGTAGGGATGCGACCACTCACTGACGATCTCCTGCTGGATATGCGGTGCATTCACCAACGGGTTGTCTTCCAGCGGCCATTCACCTTACGCCACCCGCTGAATTTCTGCACGGATCGCCAGCATCGCATCAATAAAGCGATCCAGCTCTACCTGACTTTCTGACTCCGTCGGCTCTTCCATCAGCGTTCCCGCCACTGGGAACGACATGGTCGGCGCGTGGAAGCCATAGTCGATCAAACGCTTGGCGATATCCATTTCGCTGATGCCAGTGCTCTCTTTCAGCGGACGAATATCCAGAATACACTCGTGCGCCACGCGGCCATCGCGGCCGGTGTAGAGCACCGGATAGGCATCCTTCAAACGCGTTGCAATGTAGTTGGCATTGAGGATCGCCACCTGACTGGCATTCTTCAGCCCTTCAGCACCCATCATGCGGATATACATCCAACTGATAGGCAGAATGGAGGCGCTGCCAAAAGGTGCGGCAGATACCGCGCCCTGCGTGGTGAGCAAACCCTCAATATGTACCACCTGATGCCCCGGCACGAACGGAGCCAGATGCGCTTTCACCCCGATCGGTCCCATACCCGGCCCGCCGCCACCGTGCGGAATGCAGAACGTTTTATGCAGGTTAAGGTGCGACACATCCGCGCCAATGTAGCCCGGCGTGGTGATACCTACCTATGCGTTCATGTTCGCGCCATCCAGATACACCTGTCCGCCGTGTTGATGGACAATCTGACACACTTCACGAATGGTCTCTTCATAGACACCGTGCGAGGAAGGATAGGTCACCATAATGCAGGAGAGGCGATCGCCCGCCTGCGCGGCCTTCTCCCGCAGATCGTGCAGATCGATATTCCCTTGTTTGTCACAAGCCACCACCTCTACCGCCATCCCGGCCATCTGTGCCGATGCCGGGTTAGTGCCGTGCGCAGAGCTTGGAATCAGACACAGCGTGCGCTGATCGTCACCTCGACTCTCATGGTAACGGCGAATTGCCAGCAAACCGGCATACTCGCCCTGCGCACCCGAGTTGGGCTGCATACACACGGCATCATAGCCAGTGAGTTGCACCAGCCAACCGGAAAGCTGTTCGATCATCAAACGATAACCTTGTGCCTGTTCCGGCGGGCAGAACGGATGCAGTTCAGCAAATTCGGGCCAAGTGATCGGCAGCATTTCCGCCGCCGCGTTCAGCTTCATGGTGCAGGAACCCAGCGGGATCATGGCACGGTTCAGCGCCAGATCTTTATGCGCCAAGCGATGCAGGTAACGCATCATCTCGGTTTCGCTGTGATAACGGTTGAACACCGGGTGGGTCAGAATGGCATCCGTGCGCAATAGCGCAGCAATGGACAGACCGTGATCGTCTCCCAGCAGCACGTCAAATAGCGCTGCGACATCTTCACGGGTTGTGGTTTCATCCAGCGTGATACCGACCCCGTGATAAAGATCGGTGCGCAGGTTGATCCCGGCATTCTGCGCGCGGGCGATAATGGCGTTCTTGTCTGTGACCTCAACCGCCAGCGTATCAAACCAGGTGGAGTGCCACAATTTCAAGCCGCCCTGTTGCAACCCGGCGGCCAGAATATCGGTTAAACGATGAATGCGTTCAGCGATACGCTTGAGCCCCTGCGGTCCATGATAAACCGCATAGAACCCAGCGATATTCGCCAGCAGCACCTGAGAGGTGCAGATGTTGGAGTTGGCTTTTTCGCGGCGGATGTGTGCTCACGCGTCTGCATCGCCATACGCAGCGCCGTATTACCTGCCGCATCGCGCGAAAAGCCGATAATACGACCCGGCATGGCGCGTTTATACTCATCCTTGCAGGCGAAGAAGGCCGCATGCGGACCACCGTAGCCCATCGGCACACCAAAACGCTGGGCGGAACCAAACACAATATCGGCTCCCTGCTTGCCCGGTGCGGCCAGCAGCACCAGAGCCATGATATCAGCAGCGGCGCTAACGATGATCTTGCGCGCATTCAGTTGCGCGATAAGATCAATATAATCATTCACTTAACCATAGGTGTTCACCTGCTGCAACAGCACGCCAAACACGCCTTCTGTTTCCAATGCGGCGGCGGCATCGCCGACCACAACTTCAAAACCAAAGGTCTTTGCACGAGTGCGCACCACATCCAGCGTTTGCGGATGCACATGCTCTGCCACGAAGAAGCGGTTAGCCTGCTTCAGCTTGCTGACGCGTTTGGCCATTGCCATCGCTTCCGCTGCCGCCGTCGCTTCATCCAACAGAGAGTCGGAGGCAAGCTCCAGTCCGGTCAAGTCCTGCGTCATCTGTTGAAAATTCAGCAAGGCTTCTAACCGCCCTTGCGAGACTTCAGGCTGGTAAGGCGTATAGGCGGTATACCAGCCGGGGTTTTCCAGCAAATTACGCAAGATCACCGGCGGCATATGCACAGCGGTGTACCCCATGCCGATATAGCTCTTATAGCGCTGGTTGCGGCTGGCAATCGACTTGAGCTCCGCCAACGCCTGATGTTCGGGCAGCGCATCACACACGGCTGGCGGGTTGGGCAACTGAATATCTGCCGGCACAATCTGTCGAATCAACGCCGACAATGAATCCGCACCGAGCGTTTCCAGCATGTGAGCCTGCTGCGCGGGCGTAGGGCCGATGTGACGCTCCACGAAAGCGGCGTCATGTTCGAGTTGGCTGAGAGTCTGGGTCATTAGGGATATTTCCTGCTTCAAGCGATTGTTATAGCAAGTGAACGTTCATGGCAAACAACAAGTGCGAACGCGGTAGACTGCGCTCAGTGTCTTACATTCTGACAAATCGGTTTACCCCGTGATGCGCAATAAAACCATCACGGGGTGACAAGATTATTCGTCTTCTTCTAACAGCGCCTGATAAGCCGTAGAATCCAGCAGATCGTTCAATTCGCTTTCATCAGATGCTTTGATGCTAAACAGCCAACCGTCGGCATAAGGCGCACTGTTGACCAGTTCCGGCTGCACTTCCAGCGCATCGTTCACTGCCACGATCTCAGCGCTCAACGGTGCATAGATATCTGAGGCGGCCTTGACCGACTCAGCAACAGCGCAGTCGTCACCCATCGCAACCTGAGTGCCAACGTCAGGCAAATCGACAAAAACCATGTTCCCCAACAGTTCCTGGGCATGTTCGGTAATACCGACACGATAGACACCCTCGCCTTCGGCCTGGACCCACTCATGGGATGAGGTGTATTTCAACTCGGTTGGGATTGTGCTGCTCATTGCCTGCTCTCCTTAAAAATCGCTTCGTCGTATCGAATCGCGCGATATCCGCCTTCCTGAAACGCTAAGGTGTTGCGGCATATATCGCGCTAACGTTAATCAATAATCATGGTCAGATCGGGGACAGCGTCAAACCAGTGCCTTTCCGCCACGAATAAATACCGGTTTGGTCACCTCTACGGGCACTTCGCGCTGGCGAATTTGCACCAACGCCGTTTCACCAATACCTTGCGGCACGCGAGCCAGCGCAATACTGAAGCCCAGCGTTGGAGAAAAGGTCCCGCTGGTTGGTAATGACTCCAATTAGTAGAACATGTGTTTTTCGATGAAGGCTCCGATGACTTTTTCGCGGATCTCGACGGAGCGCGAGAAGCAAATCGTTTTACGCGCCAGTCGTTTAATGCGGGTACGGAGCGTCAGGTTATTGCGCTCTATGCGTTGCGTGAAGATCTTGCCAGTCAGATGTTTCTGCTTCGGAACCTCTCTTGCATAGCTGCCCCAGTTGTCACTGGTAATCATGCCGATGTTGAACGGTGTCAACAGAGCCAGCAATTCACGGCAGGTCTCATCGGTTCGGGGGCCAAAAGTGTAGGCCAGAACACCGCCCGTTTTGGTATTGTAAGCGTACCAGAGCCAGTGCTGTAGTGCCTTATTGCCAACGAAGCTCCATTGCTCATCAAGTTCACAGATAAGGGCGACGTCGGCGTGAGCAACGGGAGAAGACGTTATCCTGCTGGGCGAGAGCTTTTTAAAGCCCGGATGACCGTATTGATGCCGATTTTCAACGTTCTGGCGGTATCGCGAACACCGGCACCGTTGAAGGCCATATCAACGATCTGCTCTTTGACTCCCGGCTTTCGCGCTTCATAGCGGTAGGTAAGCTGGAATACACGGCGACAGCACTGACACCGGAAGCGTTCGCGCTTAGTTGGACTAAGGCCATGTCGATAAACTTTATCTGAATGGCAGCGAGGGCAATGAACAAAAATAGTAACCACGTGGAAACCTCAAATAGCGGCAGAATATCACAAAAGCCAACTATTTGAAGGCATTACCGATTATGTCATGGTGCCAAAAACGCTAAAGATGACGACGATCACACCCACCTTGCGCTCACTGCCACCGCGTCACCACTGATGGCAACGAGGGGAAGGCAATTTTCCTGCCACATATCCATACTTATTAAAAGGGTAATATCCATTTATCAGCGATGCATCACGGCCTTTCCGTTATTGATGGCATAGAAGCTAACTCTATGAGGATTAACATTTCGCGCCATGAGGGCGTTTCCCGCCCCGATCGCTCGCGCTACCCGACCCTTTTCAGCACCCATTTAAAATCATAAATGTTATGGATATTACGACGATGACCCAAAGAATGATCCTTAACGAAACCTCGTATTTTGGTGCGGGGGCGGTTAACCATATCGTGGAAGAGATAACCCGGCGTGGTTTCCACAAAGCGTTGGTCGTCACTGACAAAGACCTAGTGAAATATGGTGTGGTGAGTAAAGTCATCACTCTGCTTGATCAAGCGGGCCTGCCCTACGAGGTTTACGATGACGTAGTGCCTAATCCCACTATTCGCGTGGTGACCGCAGGTATTGAGCGCTACAAGGCAGCGCAGGCCGATTACCTGATCGCTATTGGCGGCGGTTCGCCACAGGATACTTGTAAAGCGATTGGTATCATCATCAACAACCCGGAATATGCCGATGTACGCAGTCTGGAAGGCGTTGCGCCCACACGTCGTCCCAGTGTACCAATCTTCGCGATCCCGACCACCGCAGGCACCGCTGCAGAGGTCACGATTAACTACGTGATCACCGACGAAGAAAAACGTCGCAAATTCGTCTGCGTCGATCCGCATGAAATTCCTATTGTCTCGTTTATCGATGCCAACATGATGGCCAGCATACCCGCCTCACTGAAGGCGGCAACCGGCCTGGATGCCTTGACGCACGCGATTGAAGGTTTTACCACCAAAGGCGCGTGGGAGCTGACCGACATGCTGCATCTGAAGGCTATCGAAATCATCAGCCGTTCGCTGCGAGATTCCGTGGCAGGCCATGCCGCAGGCGTGGAGGCAATGGCCTTGGGACAGTACGTCGCCGGCATGGGCTTCTCCAACGTGGGTCTGGGATTGGTTCACGGTATGGCACACCCGTTGGGCGCTTTCTATGACACCCCGCACGGCGTGGCAAACGCAATCCTGCTGCCTCATATCATGGCGTTCAATGCTGACTACACCGGCGATAAATTCCGCCAGATTGCCGTTGTAATGTGCGTCCCGGGTGCACAAGAGATGCCGATTGCGCAAGCGCGGGAAGCCGCCATTGCCGCCGTGAAGCAACTTTCTCAGGATGTGGATATCCCAGCATGTCTGCGTCAAGTGGGCATGAAAGAAGAGGATATTCCGGCGTTGGCGCAGGCCGCTTTCGACGATGTTTGCACCGGCGGCAACCCACGTGATGTGACACTGGAGCAAATCAAGGCGCTATATCAGTCAATCTACTGATTCTCTCTCCGCAGGTTTCCCTTCATTATTTCCAGTCCCCCGGCATCGCTTGCCGGGGCTTATGCCAGTCCGTAAATGATATAAATTCACATATAATAGTGGTTGTCATTATCAATCATGAGTTTCATCATCCATAGAGGAGCGCAGCCATGCTAACCGCAATGATTACCGCATGCGGGTTATGGACATATCGTTATACACATCTTTCTAACGCACTGTTTAATCAATGAGTTACGGGTTTATCTCAGAGTGGCATTTTGAACCTCAAAAAGCCAATGGGATGGCTTGAATGCCTTAATTCACGGGGTTCTGAGCATCCTGTTCAAAAAATGGCCAAAAGATGTGTATAACGATATGGGTTATGGAGTGCCAGTTGGTGTCTGGGTAAACGCCTGAGCAGTGCCTGGGGTATTCTGCTACCCGCCGCACAGATGCCATTGCTCTGCTCGATCTTCAACTCAACAGTTGGAAGCTGATCGTAGCGATTGCGCTACTGGCGACCGACGTCATGCTGTTCCATCCTCGTTTGCGCCATTACCTGCTGCTGCCTTCCTGCATTGCACTGGCGGGCGGATTGAGCGCGTTGGTGGTGGCATTCCAAAGGACGTGGCCATAACGGACAATACGTCATGCAGTACCAAGAAAAATGTTTGATCGACACGAAGAAATAAAAATAAAAAAGAAGGGAAAAGCATTAAAAAATGGTGCGAAGAGAGGGACTTGAACCCTCACGTCCGAAGGACACTAACACCTGAAGCTAGCGCGTCTACCAATTCCGCCACCTTCGCAACGCCGTCACACGATATGCATCGTGTCACCACGGGGGCGAATTCTAGAGATTTTTTCAACAACTTCAATGATTATTTCCGCTTGGGTGCTGGGTTTGCTGCAAAAATCGTCATATTGACCTTATAAGGGACGCGCGAAGCACTCCCACAGCCAATCGATAAACACGCTGACGCTCGGCGCCAGGAAATGCCCTGCAGGGTACATGATGTACAACGGCATATCCGGTGGCGGCATCTCAGGCAGAACCTCCACCAGTTCACCGCTTTCCAGCCAGTGCCGCACGCCATAGCGCGGAGACTGGATCATTCCCAACCCGGCGCGACACGCCGCCACGTAGACATCCGCCCCGCTGACATCAATCTGGCTGTGCAGAGTTCGCTGCTCGCACACCCCCTGTGACATAAAATCCAGCGGATAGTGACGAGTCGTGCGCTGATAAAAATAGCCTACTGCCTGATGTGTGGCTAAATCATCCAGCATTTGCGGCATGCCATAGCGCTCAATGTAGTCTGCCGACGCACAGGTTACCTGCTCCAACGCGGGCAAATGGCGTGCAATCAACGATTCATCTTCCACCTGCCAGGCCCGCAGCACGCAGCCTACGCTCTCGCGCAGCACATCGATCGCTGCATCATTAGCGCTCAGACACAGCGTGATCTCGGGGTAGCGCTGATAAAACTGCGGCAGTGCAGGAATCACAATCTCACGCGCCAGTGAGTGTGGCATATCGACACGAATGCGCCCGGAAGGGCGCAATTTCTGGCGTGAGAACAGCGTATCCGTTTCGTCTATTTCCGCCAGCAATCGTAGGCAGCGCTGATAGTAAATCTCGCCTTCAGCCGTCACCTGTACCTGACGCGTGGTGCGCAGCAACAGTCGGACACCGAGGCGTGCCTCGAGTCGCTTGATCGTATGGCTGACAGTGGCACGCGGTAAATTCAGCTTTTCGGCTGCCCGACTGAAATTGCCCAGTTCGATAATCCGCACAAAGGTGCGCATCGCCTGAATATGATCCATCGACATCCTAATTGTTGGTGATTTTTGAACAGTGTTGCACATTATCCGCTATTTATCTTTATTCTCTGAACAATCACACTGCTTCCATCTTACGAGCGAGGGAGAACACACAATGCAACAACGTCAACTTGGCAAAACAGGACCGCTGGTTTCCAGCATCGGGCTTGGCTGCATGGGCATGAGCGATTTTTACTCGACCGCGCAGGATGAAAAAGAGGCCATCGCCACGCTGCACCGCGCGCTGGAACTGGGCGTCACGCTGCTGGATACCGCCGATATGTACGGCCCACACACCAATGAAGTGTTGGTTGGGCGCGCCATCAAAGGCAAACGCCAACAGGTGGTCCTTGCCACCAAGTTTGGGATAAGGCGCGATCCAAGCAACCCGCATGCACGCGGTGTCTGTGGTCGCCCGGATTATGTGCGCCAAGCGGTCGAAGGCAGCCTGAAGCGTCTTGGTGTCGACGAGATCGATCTTTACTATCAGCACCGCGTCGATCCGAGCGTACCGATTGAAGAAACCGTTGGCGCATTGAGCGATTTGGTGACCGCCGGCAAGATCCGCTATATCGGATTAAGTGAAGTGCCGGTTTCATTGTTGGAGCGCGCACACCGTGAACACCCGATTACCGCGCTGCAAACGGAGTATTCTCTCTGGACGCGCGATGTGGAAGCCAAGATCCTCCCGGCGTGCCGCCGGTTGGGGATTGGTTTTGTTCCCAATATCCCGCTCGGGCGTGGTTTTTTGAGCGGTACGTTACGCAGCCCGGAAGATTTGGCTCCGGATGATTTCCGCCGCACCAATCCGCGCTTTATGGGGGATAACTTTGCCAAAAACCTAGCGCTGGTTGAGCAAGTAGAAAAACTGGCGCGAGCAAAAGGCGTCACCTCTTCGCAGTTGGCACTGGCATGGGTATTGGCGCAGGGTGACGATATCGTGCCAATTCCGGGCACTAAACGCCGTCGCTATCTGGAAGAGAATATCGCCGCACTGGACGTTCAGCTAACACCAGAGGAACTGGCAGCGATTGAAGCCATCTTCCCCTTCGCCGCAGCAGCGGGCGATCGTTACGGCACGGAGAGCATGGCTACCATTAATAATCTCAGCTAACAGCGATGAGCACAAAAACACGCTGTCAGGTTACTGATAAACCACTTAAAACAGTCATTCTCGCCTACATCCCGTCATTCCAGCGCAGGCGGGAATCTCGTACAAACTAAACGCGTTTCTTCTGACAGAGATCCCCGGCTTTCGCCGAGGATGACAAGAGAGAAAGATCTCATCTTTATCAACCTGAGGCCTCGGTGTATCACCGAGGCCCCCATATGGTTAGCGCGCAGCCGGTTTGGCATGCTTACTGGCACGCGTTAATGTGGCCTGATACACCTTAAAGCGTCCGGTTTGCGCCAGTACTTCGTGGTTACCAAAAGTGGCATCCAGCAATGCCGGATAAGGCAGGAAGGCGTTAGCGACAATGCGTAACTGCCCGCCAATATTAAGGTGCTTGGGGGCTTCACGAATCAGACGATCGGCCGCACTCATGCTGGTTTGCAAGCCATCATGGAACGGTGGGTTGGAGACGATCAGGTCAAAACGTCCGGCAATATCCGAGTAGACGTCACTGGCAATCACATCGCCTTCCAATTCGTTTAATGTCAGCGTCGCACGGCTGGTCAACAACGCCGCCGCGTTGACATCACTCAGCGTCAAACGCAGCTTTGGCGACTGTTTTGCCAACACCGCCGCCACCACGCCACTGCCGCTGGCAATATCCAGCACCTTGCCTTTCATGTGCGGCGCAAAGGTAGATAACAGCAGCGCGCTGCCGACATCGAGACCATCACGGCTAAAGACACCGGGCAAGGTCGCGACCGGCACATCCTCAACGTAATAGCTGTCTTTCCAGTCATCAAGATTAAATTCAGCAGAAGCCTCTAATCGGCCATGATAAAGCCCACAGCGCCGCGCGCTGTCAATCTTGGTTAACGGTGCAAAGTCTTCGAGAATACCTTCCGCGCTACGCACACCGCTGCGGTTCTCCCCCACCACAAAAATCTCGCTGCCAACGGCAAGATGCGATAACAGGTTGGCGAGCTGGAACTGCGATTCCTGTTTGCTCTTCGGCCAGTAGTAAATCAGGGTATCGCAGGTGGCCACCTGCTCAGCATCCACCAGAAAACCAAACTGCGCGTTGTCGCCCATGGTTTTGTTCAGCGGCAGCCAATGGTTATATTGCGTGAGATGCGCGTGCACCTCCGCCGCGTCAAACTGCGCTGGTAACGTGTCTTGAATGTCGCCGGCAAACAGCACACGGCGGGAAATAAATTCGTCACTGTGGCGCAGTATCACTTCACTGGCGGGGGTTAATGCTGACATCAGGTGTTCACTCCTCAAAAATAGAACGGCGATTATACCCTAAATTATCCCGGTTGCAGGGGAGCAAAACGGCAAGAACGCTAACACAACGCAGCTGCCAGCCTTGAAGATGACGCACAGGTACACGAGATGACGCTCTATTAAGCCAGCGTTTATCAACGCGTTTGGCTGACCCGCTATTATTCCCATCGTTGGAACCTACATCGAAGGTGATGTAGCCCCCTGTAACACCAGACAGTAGCTGTATCTCCAGATAAGAGATAGGCTTAGATATATGTCTAACAATCATGCTAATTTTGAAATGACCGGGATCCTGTTAGGGCAAGAAGTCCGTAAGCGTAAAACTCCGCAAGAGAAAATCGCCATCATTCAGCAGACAATGGAGCCGGGGATGAACGTCTCCCATGTAGCCCGCCTGCATGGCATCCAGCCCAGCCTTTTGTTTAAGTGGAAGAAGCAATACCAGGAAGGAAGCCTCACCGCCGTTGCGGCCGGAGAAGAAGTGGTTCCAGCTTCGGCGCTGGCGACTGCCCTCAAGCAGGTCCGGGAGCTACAGCGCCTTCTGGGTAAGAAGACGATGGAAGTTGAGATCCTCAAAGAAGCAGTGGAGTACCGCCAGTCGCGAAAATGGATAGCGCACGCGCCCTTGTTGCCAAAGGACGGGGAATAGCTCTGGTCAGCCGCGCCATGAGCGTGTCGCGTGCGCAGCTGTCACTGCGGGTTAACCGTTCTGCCGACTGGCTGGACAGGCGCAGCAACCGGCGTAATGACGAAGCTGATGCTGAGATATTATCGGACATCTTCTGTATCATCAGCGACATGCCCAGTTACGGTTACCGCCGAGTGTGGGGTATCCTGGGTAAGCAACGTCGTGCAGAGGGACTTCCACCGGTGAACGCCAAACGGCTTTACAGGATAATGAGCGAGCATAACCTGCTGTTGTTGCATGATAAAACTGAACGTCCGAAGCGGGAGCATAAAGGCAAAATCGCGGTAGCAGAGAGCGATATGCGCTGGTGCTCAGATGGCTTCGAGTTCGGTTGTGACAACGGCGAGAAGCTGCGGGTGACGTTCGCACTGGACTGCTGCGACCGGGAGGCCATAGACTGGGCAGCGAGCACCAGGGGTTATGACAGTTCAACCGTGCAGGATGTGATGCTGAGGTCGGTGGAAAAACGCTTCGGTAGCGCGCTGCCGGATAAACCAGTGCAATGGCTGACGGATAATGGTTCAGCGTACACAGCGCATGAAACGCGGAAGTTCGCCAGAGAACTGAATCTGGAGCCCTGCACAACAGCAGTGAGCCGTCCACAGAGTAACGGCATGGCAGAAGGGTTCGTGAAGACGATGAAGGAAGATTACATTGCCTTCATGCCAAAACCCGATGTGCGAACAGCGCTGAAGAACCTTGCAGCGGCGTTCAATCATTACAATGAAAACCATCCGCACAGTGCGCTGGGATACAACTCCCCAAGAGAATATCGGCGCCAGCGGGCATCGTTAACTTAAGAGACAAAAGCTGTCCGGAGATGGTGGGTCAAGATCATTGGGAAAATAAACGTTCCCCTTTCAGATATGCCTCTCATCTGTAAGAAAAGTATCAAATCAATGTGATATTTAGAGAATTACACCAAAAAACCACCAACAATGAAAAAATAACCACATAAGTGTAAACAAATTTAAATATGCACTCTCTATAGTGGCCGCTTTGCTTTGGCAGCTAACCATTCCGTGGTGGCTGCCATCTTTGGGGACCCAATCATACTTGCGTGTCATCGCCAGACGCCAACGACGGGAAGAGAGAAAATGAGAAACTGGAACGAACCAAAAAGAAACAAAGCCCATATTGAGTTGATCCCAATGATCGACGTCATGATTTTTTTACTGGTGTTTTTCGTCCTGATCAGTATCAACGTCCTTCCTGCCACGGGTCTGAAAACCCAGCTTCCCTCTGCCAGCAGCGCCCAACAGCTAAAACCGAAGAAAAAAGCCATCGTCACTCTAGGTGAACAAGACCAACTGCAACTGGACGGTTCACCCATCCTGATTACCGATTTGGTCAGCACCTTAAAACAGCAGCAACAGGCTGGAGAGATCACCACCATTATCGTCAACAGCGATAAGCAGGTGGCGGTTGAGCGTCTGGTTACGGTGATGGATACCCTGCGTCAAGGTGGGTTTACCTCATATCGTTATACACATCTTTCTAACGCACTGTTTAATCAATGAGTTACGGGTTTATCTCAGAGTGGCATTTTGAACCTCAAAAAGCCAATGGGATGGCTTGAATGCCTTAATTCACGGGGTTCTGAGCATCCTGTTCAAAAAATGGCCAAAAGATGTGTATAACGATATGGCTTCACGCCTGCTGGCGGCTCAATTTCCTTGGCTATCACACAAGTCACTGCCAACCCGCAACGCAGCGACACTCGCTTCACGCGCAGCGCCTGTTTCACCGTACGCGCCTTCTGCCCCGCGCGAGCCGCCATAACGAATTGGATTTCTCCCACCGGCACGGTCTTTCCAACCTTCTGCCAAAGCTTCTCATTACAGTCCAGACTGCGATTATGAGTCGAGCGGATCAACCAGTCAGCCGGAGTGCCAAGGTCATCAGCGAGCTGCATCAACGCCTTGATATCCGCTTCGCGATCGGCTAAGTACACCAGACGTGTGTTTGGCAACTCCGAGGCGAGTTCAGCAACTTGCTCGTATCCCTCGAGCCAGCGCGTACTCTCCTTGAGCCCATCGCGTTTTCCGTCTGCATCCTTCGGCTCTCTTGCCCACATCCACGCATCCAGTACGCCCAACCCCACGCGATCCGGACTGACCGCGTAGGTCGGATGCAGGTACAGACCACGCCTGGCTTCGTAGTTCAAGGGACCCAAGCCTTGGATTTGCTGCCCGTTGAAGTCAAGCTCGGTAGTGTCTTGGATACACAGCACAACCTCGTGTTCTCGGATCCTTTCCTGCGTACGCTGCCAGTGAGGTTGCAGAATGTCTCGCCATTCGAATGCTTGGTTCTCCATGAAGCGGTAAGCACCCAGCGTCTCAGACCATCCGAGGCACGCATGCGGAATGCTGGCTTGCGGATTCTCAGCCAGTCGTATCAAAAGCCCTTTGGCGCGCTTATTGAGCCTCGTGTCACCAAGATTTACCCCTTCCAGTTCTTGGTGTGCCCAGCCATCTGAATCCCGTGTCATTTTTCAGCGCCGTAAATGGCGATAGTACACGTCGGTTTCACTTCATTTACAACCCCACCGGCTGCCTATTTCAGCCCGCTAACCCTTGGCATATAAGGCGTTGCGGACTTGTGTATAACGAGGTGGGTTTACCTCGGTTTCAATCGCAACGCGGAAGCAGTGACATGTATTGGCTTTATCGTTCACGTCATACCATCAGCTGGTTGCCGCTGCCCGTAGTGGCTGCATGTCTGATGGTGATGACACAGCAAAGCGCGCTCAATCAGCCCCAGTATGACGACAGTGTCATGGAGCTGTCGCTCGCCGATATCACACCGCCTGCGCCGCCCGAAGCGGTGATTCCCCCTGAACCGGAAATGCCCCCCGAGGAAACGTTGCCAGAGCCGGAGCCTGTCGAGACGCCAGAACCGATCGTTGAGGCACTGCCACCGAAAGCCGAACCGAAGCCGGAGCTCAAACCCGAGCCCAAACTGGTGCCCAAGCCAAAGCCTGCTCCAGCACCGCGCCTGTTACCACGCCCGTAAAAGCTGCCGTGGTAAAAGCCGCTGCGCCGCCGAAAGTGAACGCTCAGGCGTTGGAAAACAGCTATATCCAGGCGTTGCGTGGCCAGATTGAGCAGTTGAAGCGCTATCCAACGGGGCGTCAGGCGTCATTGGAGCGCCCGGAAGGAAACGTCGAAATCTGGCTGGAGGTCGATCGCAACGGCCGCGAGCTTAACAGCGGCATTAATCAGAAAACCGCCAGCATGCTGCTCAACCGAGCGGCAACCAGCACGTTACAGAGCATCACGCAGGTCAGGCTCTTTCCGGCAGAGGCGTTTGCCGGGCAAAACACCAAACGTTTTTTAGCCACATTCCACTATCAAGCGCAGTGAGCGCCTATACACAACATTGAATCAGGGTAATTAACACAATGAAATTATTCACAGATTCAAAGATATCTCTCTCCGTCGCGGCCGCGTTGTGGTCGGGAACCGTGCTGGCAAACGATGCAACAGACATCGGCTCCATTCAGGTAAAAGGTGCGCCGTTGGGTGAGGGGATGATGATTCAGGAAGAGAGTGCGAAATCTCGCTCGACGGTAACCAAAGAAGCGATGGATAAGATGCCTGCTACCGGTAACGCCATCGATAAGTTGAAATACACCGCCGGCATGAATGTCAGCAGTAATGACTCTACCGGCATGAGCGGTATCGATTACACCATGCGCGGTATGAGCAATGACCAGATCGGTCTTTCGGTTGATGGCATCCCGATGAACGATTCGGGCAGCTATAGCGTGTATGCCAACCAGTTGGGCGATGCGGAAAACTTTGAGCAGATTTTTGTGACCCAGGGTTCTTCAGAGATGAATGGCCCGCATATCGGCTCTAGCGGCGGCAATATCGGTCTGGTGACGAAACGTCCAGCCAAAGAGTTTGGCGGATTCATCAAACAGACCTTTGGTAGCAACAACCTGAGCAAATCACTGATTCGTTTGGAAACCGGGCTGCATGACGGCTTCAGTAGTTGGTTATCCTACTCTTACTCTTACTCTTACTCTTACTCTTACTCTTACTCTTACTCTTACTCTTACTCTTACTCTTACTCTTACTCTTACTCTTACTCCTACTCCTATACCGATGCCGATAAGTGGCGTGGCAAAGGAACCACCCGTTCCAACAAGCTGGAATGGAACGGCCTGTATGAAGATGACAACGGCAACAGCAGCAACCTGCTGGTTAAGTACAACAAGCAGGACATGAATAACTACAATACGCTGAGCAAAAGCACTTTCCTGAATCAGGGAGACCCTGTACATGATTCTGTGTAAATGCCTTTCTCAGTAGTGACCGTCCAGGCGGTCACCGAACTCGATAATAAAACGGCTCATTGCCATACGTCAGTCCCGCAGTGGCATCGTCCATTTCTGTTAGGCCGACTGGATTGCCAGCCACACCACCTTTTTCACTGCGTCGTCAGTCGGGAACACCTTGCGTTTTTTAATCGCATGCCGGATCACACTGTTCAGCTACTCGATGGCGTTGGTTGTGTCGATGACTTTGCGGATATCTGCCGGGTAAGCGAAGAACGTTGCCAGATTGCTCCAGTTCGTCTGCCAGCTCCGGCTTATCTGTGGATAGCGGCTGTCCCATGCGCTGGCGAATGCTTCCAGCGCCTGCTGACCTGCTTCTTCCGTAGCGGCCTGATAGATGGCTTTCAGGTCGCGTGTGACGGCTTTGTAGTCCTTCCAAGAGACGAACCTCAGGCTGTTGCGTACCATGTGCACGATGCACAGCTGGATGCGGGCTTCCGGATACACCGCGTTGATGGCGTCCGGGAAGCCTTTCAGACCGTCGACACAGGCGATGAGGATATCGTTCAGGCCGCGGTTTTTTAGTTCTGTCAGCACATTGAGCCAGAACTTCGCGCCCTCGTTTTCGGCCAGCCACATACCCAGCAGTTCTTTCTGGCCCTCGATGTTGATACCCAGTGCCAGGAACACGGATTTATTGATGACGCGACTGTCCTGCCGGACCTTCAGGATGATACAGTCAAGGTAAACAATGGGATAGACTGCATCCAGTGGACGATTTTGCCATTCAGTAACCTGTTCCATCACGGCGTCGGTGACCTTCGAGACCAGCGCCGGTGAGACATCCGCGTCATACAGCTCGTTGAACGCAGACGCTATCTCGCGGGTGGTCATCCCTCTGGCGTACAGGGGCAGGATTTGGTTATCCATCCCGGTGATCCGGGTCTGGTTTTTCTTCACCAGTTGTGGTTCGAAGGAGCCATCACGATCGCGCGGAGTACGTAGTTCCAGAGAGCCATCGCCGGTGGTCACGGTGTTTGTGGAATAGCCGTTGCGGGAGTTGGCCCCCGGTTTGGGCTGATTTTTATCGTAGCCCAGATGGTGGGACATTTCGGCGTTGAGAGCAGCCTCAACGCTGATTTTCTTCAGCAGGCGATCGAATTGGCTGAGATCGTCAGGGGGTTTTGAGATTTTTGGCCAGTTCGTTAGCCAGAGCCTGCAACTGTTTTTCGTCCATAAATTAACCTTTTTTTGATGTTGGATTGAACATATCAAAATCAGGCAATTACACAAATTTATGTACAGGGTCGCCAATAGCAACTGTATATTGCCAGACAGGCGTGCTCCCTGAGTTGATTCAGCAGCAGCCTGAGTGGTGTTGTCTTGTTGTTGTTGGATCATGGCTGAAATCTCTTGAAACAGCCTCATTTGTATCGGCTGTAACATTTCTATTGCGAGAGATTGCGCATCCAACAGTTGGGCATTTTTTGCCAGACTCACGGTTTGCTGGGTGATGGCGATATAGTCAGCGTAGGTTTTGTTAAAATTGTCGAGAGTTGCGAGCAAGTTCGGCAGCGAGATGTCTTCTTTTAAGCGTGTGAGCAGAAGATTGTTGCCTCCCAGCATTTGTTCGACTACCGCCTCACTTTCTGCCTGACTGTTAATATCATCCTTGAATGCCATGATTAATGCGGCTTTGGTGGCACTGTTTAAGTTATCTTTTAAATCCTGCATTGAAATAAGATTGGTTAAATGGTGTTTCTCATAATATTCAATGTGATCGCTTGTTTTACTCAACGCGATCCGTCCAAAGGCGGCAACCAGCAGGCCGATGACAATAATGGCAGAGAAGCCAGCGCCTAGCAGAACACCGAGAGAGATATTTGGTAATGACTCCAATTAGTAGAACATGTGTTTTTCGATGAAGGCTCCGATGACTTTTTCGTGGATCTCGACGGAGCGCGAGAAGCAAATCGTTTTACGCGCCAGTCGTTTAATGCGGGTACGGAGCGTCAGGTTATTGCGCTCTATGCGTTGCGTGAAGATCTTGCCAGTCAGATGTTTCTGCTTCGGAACCTCTCTTGCATAGCTGCTCCAGTTGTCACTGGTAATCATGCCGATGTTGAACGGTGTCAACAGTGTCAACAGAGCCAGCAATTCACGACAGGTCTCATCGGTTCGGGGGCCAAAAGTGTAGGCCAGAACACCGCCCGTTTTGGTATTGTAAGCGTACCAGAGCCAGTGCTGTAGCGCCTGACTGCCAACGAAGCTCCATTGCTCATCAAGCTCACAGATAAGGGCGACGTCGGCGTGAGCAACGGGAGAAGACGTTATCCTGCGGGGCGAGAGCTTTTTAAAGCCCGGATGACCGTATTGATGCCGATTTTCAACGTTCTGGCGGTATCGCGAACACCGGCACCGTTGAAGGCCATATCAACGATCTGCTCTTTGACTCCCGGCTTTCGAGCTTCATAGCGGTAGGTAAGCTGGAATACACGGCGACAGCACTGACACCGGAAGCGTTCGCGCTTAGTTGGACTAAGGCCATGTCGATAAACTTTATCTGAATGGCAGCGAGGGCAATGAACAAAAACAGTAACCACGTGGAAACCTCAAATAGTGGCAGAATATCACAAAAGCCAACTATTTGAAGGCGTTACCATCGAGTGGAAAGAGATTACCGTCTGATAACGGCAACGGGCGTTATCCCCTTATTCACGCGGCGTTTCATACGCAGGAAGAAAAATTATGATTAACGGTTGGACAGGTAATATATTACGTATCAACTCAACTTGAGCACCGGCACCATCAGCAAAGAGGATTCCAGCCAATATAAAAAGATGGTTGGCGGAATGGGCTTTGGCTATAAAATCATGTACGACGAGGTGCCAGCCGGAACAAAACCTTTCGATGAGGGCAATAAAGTCGTTTTCGCCGTCGGGCCGCTGACCGGTTCCGGCGCACCGTGCAGTTCACGCGTCAATATTACCTCACTGTCGACCTTTACCCGGGGCCATCTGGTTGTTGATGCGCATATGGGGGGATTCTTTGCCGCCTACATGAAATATGCGGGCTACGACGCCATTATTATTGAAGGCAAAGCGGAAAAACCGGTCTGGATTAATATTCAGAACGATGAAGTTAAAATTGAAAATGCCGCTTTCCTGTGGGGGAAAGGCACACGAGCCACCACCGAAGAAATTTGTCGCGCCACCAGTGAAGAAACCTGCGTCGCGGCTATCGGCCCGGCGGGGGAAAATCTGGTACCGCTCTCCAGCATTCTTAACAGCCGCAACCACAGCGGTGGCGCGGGCGTAGGTGCCGTACTCGGTTCCAAAAACCTCAAAGCCATCGCGGTGTGGGGTAGCCACGGCGTTAACATCGCTAATCGCGAAGAACTCAAAGCGCTCAACGAATACATGATGACGCAGCTCATCGGTGCCAACAATAACCACGTTGTCCCGAGCACGCCGCAGGCATGGGCTGAATATTCAGACCCGAAATCGCGCTGGACCGCACGCAAAGGTCTGTACTGGCAAGCGGCGGAAGGCGGCCCGATTGAAACCGGCGAAATCCCACCGGGCAACCAGAACACTGTCGGTTTCCGCACCATGAAATCCACCTTCGATCTGGGGCCAGCCGCGGAAAAATACACGGTGAAAATGGGCGGATGTCACTCCTGCCCGATCCGCTGTATGTCGCAGCTTAACGTGCCGCAAGCCAAGCAGTTTGGTGGGCCGACCACCGGCGGCAACACCTGTGTAGCCAACTTTGTGCACACCACCATTTTCCCCAACGGCCCCAAAGATATCGCTGAAAAAGGCGATGGCAACGTGGTCGGAAACCTGGTCGGTCTGAGCATCTTCGACGACATGGGATTGTGGTGTAACTACG
The DNA here is from genome assembly GCF_053848865.1 of Symbiopectobacterium sp. Eva_TO. Lineage (NCBI taxonomy): Bacteria > Pseudomonadati > Pseudomonadota > Gammaproteobacteria > Enterobacterales > Enterobacteriaceae > Symbiopectobacterium > Symbiopectobacterium sp. Eva_TO. The sequence goes on from NZ_JBSPEY010000004.1 coordinate 131,726, forward strand.
GTCAATTGCACCGGGACTTTACCTACTGTCATACCCACGGCGTGTTCAAACGCGTATTGCTCGCCGAAGAGTATGAATCTATTCCCTGGAAGTTGATGGAAGAAGGCGATCCGAACTTTATCAAGGATATCTATACTCGATTAACTTGAAGTTGCATTTTTCAGCGTCTGGAAGTTGTCATTAATCCTGCGCGACAAGCCCCCCGCCAGTCCCGGTAATATATTGCGGAAGAAGTGGTGTATTTCCTGCCGAAACGCCTTTGGTGAAGCGAAGTAGCGGTTGTTTCTCACCTTTTCATTCATCACTTTCCACAGTCTTTCTATCGGGTTCAGATTCGGGCTGTAAGGCGGCAGATAGTGGAGGTCGATATTCATCACATATGCCCACTTTTTCACCAGCTCCGCCCGGTGGTAACCCGCTCCGTCGGGTATGATATGCACCTTCTGTCTTATCGGGTAAGTTTCCCGGATGGCGATAAAAAAGCGGGCGATATTGAGACTGTTGATGCTGTCGTACTCCCGAACCACCGTGCTGCCGATGTCGTTCAGGTTCAGGGCTCCCATGATGTTCAGACGGGTACGACTACCGGTGGTTTCCACTGGCTGAGATTTTTTTCCCGCAGGCATCCAGCCATATGCCAGTTTTGTTCCCTGTGTCGGGTGGACGCCATCGATGAACAGGATGGGTTCATCGTCACCGGCTTTTTGTTTCAGCTCGTTGTAGGTTTCCACAAACGCCTGCTGCGCTTCTGCACTGAATTTATGTGGGATACCGACAGGCTTTCGATAACTGAAGCCGTTGCGGTGCAGCCATTTAGTCATTCCCGGAACGGTGTAGCGGATACCCCACCAATCAACAACCTGTTCAATGATAGCCTGTGTAGTGGGAAGAAGGTTGTTCGTCAGAGATGTGGTGAGTTCAGCGGTTTGCTCTTCGCTGAGATGACTATCAGAGCCGCCATTCTCAGGCGCAAGTTTCTCACCCTTTAGCCAATCATTTAGATGACGGCGTACCGTGGTTTCGTGAATAAGTTGCGATTGTGCAATCATTCCTGGCGTCCAGCCATCGGCAGACAATAGGACACACCGTATCCGATCGCGCACATGATGGTCACGACTTGTTTGGTGAAGATTCCTTAACTTTTTTTTCTGCTCTTCAGTGGGATGAATGTTCATAACCATGAAATGGGTATTGTTCATGGAAAATCAAGCATCTTCAATGATTACGAGTATATCATCGCCTGGCCCACCGCATTGGCGAGTTCAGCCATTTGTCCGACGGATCCTATTTCATCGCGGAGCGCTGGAATCTGGGACCAGAATATTGGAATTACGCCAAAAACAAGCTGTGGTCGCCCATGGGCTTCCCGGTGCACCATGCCAACGAAGCTTCGGCACAGGTGGGGACCATCGTCAACTGCATGTTCAACCGTGATGCCATGACTCACACCCACATCAACTACATTGGCAGCGGCCTGCCGCTCAAGCTGCAAAAAGAGATCGCCGCTGAGCTGTTCGGCTCTGCTGATGCTTTTGACGAAACCAAAAACTACACCCCGATCAACCGCTACAAGATTGATTACGCCAAGTGGACGCTGCTGAGAAGCTGCCTGCACGACGCTGTGACGCTGTGTAACTGGGTGTGGCCGATGACGGTATCACCGCACAAAAGCCGGAACTATCGCGGCGATCTGGCAATGGAGGCGAAATTCTTTGCTACTGTGACCGGCGAAGATAACACCGAAGCCAGCCTCGATCTGGCAGCAGAACGTATCTTCACGTTACACCGCGCCTACACCGTGAAGCTGATGAACACCATGGATATGCGCCGTGAGCACGATCAGATTTGTGACTGGGTGTTCGATAAGGACCCGAAACTGCCCGCGTTCAGCGAAGGCACGGACAAGATGGATCGCGAGGACGTGCAGAAATCGTTGACGATGTTCTACAGCGCCATGGGCTGGGACCCTGAACTGGGCTGTCCGACGCGTGCCGTTTTGGAACGTCTTGATCTGAAAGAGGTAGCAGACGATTTGGCAGCGCACAACCTGTTGCCGGCCTGAGTACAAGGCATCAATCATGAAAACTGTTGTGGATAACGAAACAACGCCTCCTGATGAATTGCCGGATGCGACGCTTGCCGCCACAGAGGACGTTGCAGACAGCGATGCACCGGATATGCGCCGACGCAGGTTGTTGCTGCCGTTAAGCGGCGCACTGCGCGATGCACCGACAGCGCAGGAAACCACGCCGACTGAGGAAGCGCCCAAGGCCCCCTACCTCGTTCTGGCGGATTACCTGCGTGGCTGCTCTGCCAACGGCACGGTGGTGGATCGGCGCGAACTGTTAGCGCCGCCTTACGCGTTAACCGAAGAGGAGTTGGATGTCCTGTTGATGCAGATTCGTGCCGAAGAACAAGGCAGCGATATCGCTGAGATAGCGCAGCAGGACACTTGTTTCTACTACTCCGACCGTTACATGAGCCATAACTACGCGCGGATTTTGATCTTCACGCACGAGCAGGACGCCTGCGCTACGTTGGCGCAGACCGTCCGCTTTGAGTGCGAGACCTATCCGCGTCCGTTCAAGGCCGGCATGTTGGCGCTGCACCCGTATGGATTTGATGACGACAAGATAGCAAGCACGTTGCGCTTTCTCGCCGACACCGAGGCTTATCAGGATATTCACCAGGTGGAAGCCTCCAACGGTGCCATCTATCTGTACAGCGACCGCTACATGAGTGTCGGCAAAGCCCAAGGGCTCTGTGAATGGATTGAGGTGGAACAATATGAGAACCCCTAGCCCGCGCGCCCGGTATGCGTGGATCACAATGAATAACGTACTTTCTGGGAGGCATGGAAGATGACATGCTCACGCCGTAAATTTATCCTCGGCATGGGGTCGGTGATTTTTTTCAGCGCACCGGTTTTCTCGGCATTGGGTAAAGCGGAAAAAGGCGCCCCCGTGCGCTATGCCATGATCCATGATGAAGTGAAGTGCAACGGCTGTAATATCTGTACCGTTGCCTGTCATAAGGTCAATAAGGTACCTACCAGCGCGGCGCGCATGAGCATTGCGCACATTGCGATGACGCCGCCTGAGTCCGGTAATACCTATCACTTTTTCCGTCACTCTTGCCAGCAGTGCGAAGATGCACCGTGCATTACCGTCTGCCCGACGGGCGCATCCTACCGCGACGATAGCAACGGGATCGTGCGAGTGGATAAGCCCAAGTGCATTGGGTGCAGCTACTGCATCTCCGCATGCCCGTATCAGGTGCGCTATCTGAACCCCGTTACCCATGTGGCGGATAAATGCGACTTCTGTCTGGAATCGCGTCTGATGAAAGGATTCCCGCCCATTTGTGTCAGTGCCTGCCCACAAAATGCCCTGATTTTTGGAAGGGAGGACAGAGACGTGGTGCAGAACTGGCTGAAAACACACGACTACTATGAATATCAGTTGCCAAATGTGGGCAAACCGCACCTCTATCGTCGGCCGGGCCCCCATGAAGTGAAGAAGGTGAACGTATGAATATCATGCCTAACGCTGAGCAATTTCAGTCCCAGCTGTATCAGTATGTTTATCTCTACACCCCCGACTATTGGCCTATCTGGCTGATCCTGGCCGGCGTAGCGTTTGTCGGCATGCTGGGCGTGTTGGCGCTGCACGGTTTCCTGCGTTATCGCTTCGCTGCGCCGCATGCTGACGGACACGAGGAGAAGGTGTATCTCTACTCGCGGGCGGTACGTTTGTGGCACTGGAGCAACGCGCTGCTGTTTATCCTGTTGCTGGCGTGCGGTTTTATCAACCACTTTGCGCTGCTCGGCGCGCACGATACCGCGCTGCTGGTGTCACTGCACAGCCTGTGCGGCTATCTGTTGCTGGTGTGCTGGCTGGCGTTTGTGCTGATTAACGCGCTGGGTGGCAACGGGCACCACTACGTTATCGAGCGACAGGGATGGGGCCAGCGGGCTTTTCTGTAAGTGCGCTTTTATCTTTACGGCATTATCAAAGGTGAAGATCATCCGTTCCCGGCCACACCGCGCGCCAAGTTCAACCCGCTACAGCAGTTGGCTTATCTGGGGGTGATGTACAGTCTGGTGCCGCTACTGCTGCTCTCAGGCGTATTGTTGCATAACCCGCTGTGGCTGCCCGCCGGATGGGTCTTGGTGAAAGCCTGGCTGCTGCCGGTGCATTTTATGCTGGCGGTACTCAGCGTGTTCTTTATCTGTGGGTATCTCTATCTGTGCACCACAGGGCGCACGCCGACCCAGACCTTCCGTAGTATGGTCGATGGCTACCACAGGCACTAATGGAGCACCCATGATGCCGACCCATGGAGAACCGCACATAACTCGTGAGCAGTTGCGCGCGCTGCGCGTTAGCCGCGACTTGTATCGCTGGTTCCTGCAACGTTTTCCAACGGGCGGCAGCTATCAGGCGATTCACGAGGCGCTGATTGGCGATGGCCGCAGCGCCTGGCTGGAAAGTTTGGTGGATTATGCCTACGCGCACAACTTTGGCGCTCGGCCGTTTCTCGAACAGGAGATAGGCAGTGCGCGAACCCTGGCAGCGCAGCTGACACGCAGTCAGGCAGAACAGTTGCACATTACCCCACTCGGCCACGCCAGTGGCCGCTTCACGCCGATGCTGTCGTGTACCTTGCAATTTGCCAGCGCCGATCACGCTTTGAACATTGGCTGCTCCGGCTTTCAAAGCAATCTGGCCGCCACCGGCAACGGCAACTTTATCGGTCAATACGGTGATAACGGCAGCATCGCCAGCGCAGGCTACGGCTGCCAGTTGGTGAGCAGCGGCTTTGCCGCCAAAATGAGCAATACGGGACAGAACTGCCGCATCAGCGCGTTGGGCGATCGCGCGCGCATTGCCAACTGCGGCAATGCTACAAAAATCAGCAGCGCCGGTCGTGGCACCCACATCACCAGCAGCGGCAGACGCAATTACCTCGCCAGCCAAGGCGCTTCAACGCGCGTGGCGAATACCGGCGATGGCAGTCATATCCACACGCAGGGAGCGGGCAGTCGCATCACCAACAGCGGAGATAACGTCACGCTATAGGTCAGCGGTGCCGACAGCGTGTTTTGCTCTAGTGGCAGCGTGCAACAGTTCACGCTGGGCGTCGGTGGCTGTGCAGCACTCAGCTACCATGACGGCAAACGCCTGCGTTTTGTCACTGTAGTGGTCAACTAATATTGGCCACCGCATTAGACTGTATGTAGAACAGTCGCTCAGATTCGTTTGGAGTTAAGCCGCCGTTATACCAGTGAGGCCGGATAGCGCTGTAATACCCCGTGATGTAGCGGATAATCGCGTCCTGGGCTTCGCTGAAGCTGTTGTAACCCTTTGTCGGCACCCATTCTGTCTTCAGGCTGCGGAAGAACCGCTCCATTGGCGCATTATCCCAGCAGTTACCCCGCCGACTCATACTCTGCTTTATCCGGCAGCGCCACAGGGCTTGCCGGTATTGACGGCTGGTATAGTGGCTGCCCTGGTCGCTGTGGAACATGACTCCTGTTGGTTGTCCCCGGAGTTCCCAGGCCATCTGCAACGCTTTAACTGTCAGCGCCGAGTCCGGCGACGTCGACATGGCCCAGCCCACCGGTTTGCGGGCGAACAGATCTAGCACCACCGCAAGGTAAGCCCAGCATTTGCCCGTCCAGATGTAGGTCACATCGCCGCACCAGACCTGATCCGGCGCGGTAACCGCGAACTGGCGGTTGAGATAGTTCGGTATTTCAACGTGTTCATTGCCGCCGCGTTTGTATTTGTGAGCCGGTCGCTGGCAGCTGGCGATACCCAGCTCCTTCATCAGCTTGCCAGCCAGCCAGCGCCCCATTTTGACACCGGAGCTGCCGGTGACGATGGTCGCGATACTTCGAGCGCCGGCAGAGCCGCCGCTGGCGTTCCAGGCTTCCATGACGCGGCTACACTTAACCACGCGCTCACCGTCGGGTTCATTAGCGGAAGCCTGCCAGTGCCTGTAGCTGCTGCGATGTACCTCAAAAGTTTGGCACAACGCCGTGACCGGGTATCGCGCCCTCAGCCTGTCGACTACCGTGAACCGTTGAGTGAGTCCGACATTAAGAGCGCCGTAGCCTTTTTTAGGATTTCGTTCTCCATTTCAAGGCATTGGACTTTTTTCTTCATCTCACGCAGCTCGAGCTGTTCAGGGGTAAGAGGAAGTCCCGTTGGCGTTTTTCCCTGTCGTTCAAGGCGAAGCTTATTGACCCAGCGACTAATGGCAGAATGGCTGACATTAACCGCCTCTGCGGCCTTAACGTATGTGTAGCCGTGGTCGACAACCAGCTTTGCGGCTTCGAGCTTAAATTCCGCCGTAAAATGTTTACCCATGAGGTCACCTGTCGTGTTGATGAGGTGAGCATATCACCTCCGCTCAGGTGGCCAGTATCAGTGTGCCACTACACTTCGAGCGCACAGCACTCTATGCCGCGGAAAATGGCTTTACGGTGATCAGCAGTTCGCTCGGCATCTCGCGCTGGAAAAACATGCAGCAAATTAATGATTGCGGCCAGCGGGCCGCCTCACATTATCCGGGTATGGTGTACTGGGATTACAACTGGCGTAAAGGGGGCGGCTCTGCGCGCATGATAGAGATCAGCAAGCGGGAGCAATTTTATCAGCAAGAATACTGCGGTTGCGTTTATTCACTGCGCGACAGCAATCTGCACCGCAAATCGCAGGGCAGACCGCTGATTAAAATCGGGAAACTGTATTACGGTACTGACGAGCAATCGCACGGGTGATCCCGCACTCTACCTGTCATTCCCGCGAAAGCGGGAATCTCCTACAGGGGAAACGTGTTCCTTCTGCCAGAGATCCCCGGCTTTCGCCGAGGATGACGTGGGGGAAGCCGAAGACGATGTGGGGGAAAGCACCATTTCAGTACTCCCCCACCACCGTTACAGCCGTATCGGTTTGATATCCTAGATATCGTCGGCATACTCCTGAATAGTGCGGTCAGATGAGAAGTTATCCATATTGGCGATATTGAGGATGCTCCTGCGCGTCCATTCTTCCTGTGTGCGATAGAGGTCATCCACTCTGTCATGGGTATCGACATAGCTGCGATAATCCGCCAACAGTTGCCAATGGTCGCCAAAATTCACCAACGAATCAAACAAATCGCCGTAGCGTCTTGGATCGTTCGGGCTGAAAACCCCGGTGGCAATCTGCGTCAGCACCCGGCGTAGCTCCTCGTCCTTCTCGTAAATTTCACGCGGGTTATAGCCGTTCTTGCGCAGTGCCTCAACCTGTTCCGTGGTGTTGCCAAAAATAAACATGTTCTCTTCGCCAATGTGCTCCAACATTTCCACGTTGGCCCCATCGAGCGTACCGATGGTCAGTGCCCCATTGAGCGCAAATTTCATGTTACTGGTACCGGAGGCTTCGGTCCCCGCCAACGAGATCTGCTCAGACAGATCGGCTGCAGGAATGATGATCTGCGCCAGACTGACACTGTAGTTGGGAATAAACACCACCTTCAGCTTGTCATGCATGTCAGGATCATGGTTTATCACCGCCGCAACATCGTTGATCAGGTTGATGATGTGCTTCGCCATGTAGTACGCCGACGCCGCTTTACCCGCGAAAATTGCCACGCGCGGCACACGCTTGGCCTTGGGTTCATCCTTAATGCGGTTATACAGCGTGATAATGTGCAACAGATTGAGCAGTTGCCGTTTGTACTCATGAATGCGCTTGATCTGCACATCGAACAACGCTTCAGGATCGATCACCACATCCAGATGCTCGGCCACGTACTCCGCCAGACGTTGCTTGTTCGCCAGCTTCGCCTTACGCACCTTCTGCACAAACGCCGGGAAATCCGCCTGCGGCTTGATATCTTCCAACTGGATGAGGTTGGTACGCCAATTTTTACCAATCGCATCATCCAGCATTTTTGACAACGACGGGTTCGCCTGCGCCAGCCAGCGTCGCGGCGTGACACCGTTGGTCTTGTTGCAGAAGCGGCCGGTATAGATGCGTGCAAAATCCGCAAACAGTGACTGCACCATCAAATCGGAGTGCAGCTCCGATACACCGTTCACCTTGTGACTGGCGACCACCGCCAACCAGGCCATGCGCACCCGACGACCGTTGGTTTCATCAATGATGGAAACGCGCGCCAGCAGATCGTTATCTTTCGGGAATTTCTTTTGCACTTCTTCGAGAAAGTGCTCATTGATTTCAAAAATCAGTTGCAGATGGCGCGGCAAAATCTTGCCCAGCATGTCCACCGGCCAGGTTTCCAGCGCTTCCTGCATCAGCGTGTGGTTAGTGTAAGAGAAGACACTCGTCACCACCTGCCAGGCATCCAGCCATTTGAATTTGTGTTCATCGATCAGCAAGCGCATCAGCTCGGGGATCGCCAACACCGGATGGGTATCGTTGAGGTGAATGGCAAATTTATCCGCCAGGTTGTCATAGGTGTTGTGCATCATCCAGTGACGGCTGAGGATATCCTGCACCGTGGCAGACACCAGAAAATATTCCTGACGCAGGCGCAACTCGCGCCCGGAGTAGGTTGAATCATCGGGATAAAGCACCCGCGACACGTTCTCCGAGTGGTTTTTGTCCTCCACCGCAGCAAAGTAGTCACCCTGATTGAACTTGCCCAGATTGATTTCACTGCTGGCCTGCGCACTCCACAGCCGCAGCGTGTTGGTCGCATCCGTGTCGTAGCCAGGGATTATCTGATCATAGGCACTGGCAATGATCTCTTCGGTTTCCACCCAGCGCGCCTTACTCCCTTCCTGCTGTACACGCCCGCCAAAACGCACCGTATAGCGCGTACTGTGACGCAGGAATTCCCAGGCGTTACCCTATTCCAGACAATAGTCCGGGGATTCAGCCTGCTGACCGTTGACAATCTTTTGCGCAAACATGCCGTATTCATAGCGAATGCCATAACCACTGCCGGGCAGTGCCATCGTCGCCAGCGAATCCAGGAAGCAGGCCGCCAAACGCCCGAGGCCACCGTTACCCAGCCTGGGGTCGTTCTCTTCCTCGATCAGCTCATCCAGATCCAGCCCCATGTCGTCCAGAGCCTGCTTTAGATCCTCGTACAGCCCCATCGCCAGCAGCGCATTCGACAGCGTTCGTCCCAGCAGGAACTCCATCGAGAGATAGTAAACCTGTCGCACATCCTGCGAGAGCTGCGCTCGGTTGGAGCGTAGCCAGCGCTCCACCATGCGGTCGCGCACCGCGAGCAGCGTGGCGTTCAGCCACTCGTGCTTGTTGGCGATAGAGGGATCTTTACCTATGCTGAACATCAACTTATAGGCAATGGAATGCTTTAGCGCGTCCACGCTGAGCGTGGGTGAGTTGTAGATAAACGGAGAGTTCATTACGTTTATTCCCAATCATGAGTGTTACGACAAGCGTTGTTTGACCGAGATCGCTAACGCCCCTGCACGTTGTCCTCACCATGCAACGCACGGCTATACCCGTCATACGTCAAGTTGCAGGTGCGTTGGCTGCGTTCTCTCACCCGAATCACTTACCGGTGTAAGCTCATCGGGATTCCGTCACTTGCCACCTTCCCGCAACTCGAATTATTTAGGGTCATAAGCGCTGGTAAAGTGCACGATATGCCTGCGCAGCTACCTGCCAGCTAAAGTCCATCGCCATCGCCTGACGTTGCACATAACGCCACAGCGTGGGACGAGACCACAACACAAACACTCGGCGAATCGCTCGGGAAAGCGCGCCGACATTGCAATCGCTGAAGGAAAAACCAGTGGCAAGGCCATCGGCCAGATTCTCCAGCGAGCAATCCGCAACGGTATCCGCCAAACCGCCGGTATGACGCACCAGCGGCAGCGTACCGTACTTCAACCCATACAACTGCGTTAGCCCACAGGGCTCAAAACGGCTGGGCACCATGATGACATCAGCACCGCCAATAATGCGGTGCGAAAACGCTTTGTGATAGCCGATTTGGACTCCAAACCTGGCCGGGATATTCTGCCGCCGCTGCCAGGAATCCTTCCTGCAAATCAGCATCACCTGCGCCCAGTACCACCAATTGCGCCCCGTGATCCAACAGCTCCGGCACCGCCTCCAGCACCAAATCCAACCCTTTTTGATGCGTCAGGCGGCTGACGATGGCAAACACCGGGATTTTCTCATCCACGCTCAATCCCATGGAGATTTGCAGTTGGCGCTTGTTATGCGCCTTATTGACCAGCGTTTCACGGGCGTAAGGATGCGACAGTAGCGCATCGTGCGCCGGACTCCAGATGGCATCATCAACACCATTAAGAATGCCCGATAACCGTCCCTCCTCTTCCCGCGTCCGCAGCAGCCCTTCCATCCCGTAGCCAAATTCAGGCAAGGTGATTTCGTGAGCATAGGTCGGACTGACGGTGGTGACATGATCGGCATAATACAGCCCGGCCTTGAAGTAGGAGATCTGCCCGTAAAACTCCAGGCCGTACACCTGGAAAAAGTCACCCGGTGATCTTGACCCACCATCTCCGGACAGCTTTTGTATCTTAAGTTAACGATGCCCGCTGGCGCCGATATTCTCTTGGGGAGTTGTATCCCAGCGCACTGTGCGGATGGTTTTCATTGTAATGATTGAACGCCGCTGCAAGGTTCTTCAGCGCTGTTCGCACATCGGGTTTTGGCATGAAGGCGATGTAATCTTCCTTCATCGTCTTCACGAACCCTTCTGCCATGCCGTTACTCTGTGGACGGCTCACTGCTGTTGTGCAGGGCTCCAGATTCAGTTCTCTGGCGAACTTCCGCGTTTCATGCGCTGTGTACGCTGAACCATTATCCGTCAGCCATTGCACTGGTTTATCCGGCAGCGCGCTACCGAAGCGTTTTTCCACCGACCTCAGCATCACATCCTGCACGGTTGAACTGTCATAACCCCTGGTGCTCGCTGCCCAGTCTATGGCCTCCCGGTCGCAGCAGTCCAGTGCGAACGTCACCCGCAGCTTCTCGCCGTTGTCACAACCGAACTCGAAGCCATCTGAGCACCAGCGCATATCGCTCTCTGCTACCGCGATTTTGCCTTTATGCTCCCGCTTCGGACGTTCAGTTTTATCATGCAACAACAGCAGGTTATGCTCGCTCATTATCCTGTAAAGCCGTTTGGCGTTCACCGGTGGAAGTCCCTCTGCACGACGTTGCTTACCCAGGATACCCCACACTCGGCGGTAACCGTAACTGGGCATGTCGCTGATGATACAGAGGATGTCCGATAATATCTCAGCATCAGCTTCGTCATTACGCCGGTTGCTGCGCCTGTCCAGCCAGTCGGCAGAACGGTTAACCCGCAGTGACAGCTGCGCACGCGACACGCTCATGGCGCGGCTGACCAGAGCTATTCCCTGTCCTTTGGCAACAAGGGCGCGTGCGCTATCCATTTTCGCGACTGGCCGTACTCCACTGCTTCTTTGAGGATCTCAACTTCCATCGTCTTCTTACCCAGAAGGCGCTGTAGCTCCCGGACCTGCTTGAGGGCAGTCGCCAGCGCCGAAGCTGGAACCACTTCTTCTCCGGCCGCAACGGCGGTGAGGCTTCCTTCCTGGTATTGCTTCTTCCACTTAAACAAAAGGCTGGGCTGGATGCCATGCAGGCGGGCTACATGGGAGACGTTCATCCCCGGCTCCATTGTCTGCTGAATGATGGCGATTTTCTCTTGCGGAGTTTTACGCTTACGGACTTCTTGCCCTAACAGGATCCCGGTCATTTCAAAATTAGCATGATTGTTAGACATATATCTAAGCCTATCTCTTATCTGGAGATACAGCTACTGTCTGGTGTTACAGGGGGCTACATCATATGTACCGCTTATTCTCTCATTCCGCTCAGTAATCAGCATAGATACCGCTTCACACACATGTGTGTGTCCTTATTAATTCCTTCGAGCACGGGGCATCGGGCCGGTAAATGAAGCCGATACGCCGGGCGTAATGCTCAAATCCACCCTGCAATCGGGAAGCAAACCGGGATCAACCGTGTTGATCGTCGATGGGCGTTATAGCCCTATCACCGGGAGTGTTTTACTCGATAACGGACAGTCGGATGATGGTGCAATAGCCCGTATCCCCCAAGGGATACGGCGTTTTCTCTTACGACTCACCGCTAGCGTTGGCGAATACCGCCACCTAGCGGTTTGTTCTGGTTAATATTTGCAGTCAATGTATTTTGTAGGTCCTGAATCTTAGAAGATATCTTCTGCTTGCGGGTTGGTGCATCGTGCTTAACCGAAGCATTGTCAGTAATAGACGGTTGCGCATCAAAACGTTTAGCCATTGCCAACACATGTCCCGGCCCAGGGCTGATAGTGCGACGCATAGCCGACAGAGTCTTGTCAGACACACTGGATGACACATTGTCTGGCACAACATTCGCTCTAGAATGCACATTTTCTCTGCTCGCCTCAGCGCTGTACCATTGGGTCGGATGGGACAGAGCTGCATAGTCGAACTTAGAAACGCAATCCCCTGCCCCCGTCACCGTAACGAATGCATTAAAAAGATCTTTGTGTTGTCCATACAGTAAAAATGCGGCCTCTTTTTTATTTGCATTAAACGCATTAGCGAGTGCGTTTCCTGTTTGCATCGCCTTGATATTACGTTGCGGATTTTCGGTCATTTTTTGGCATAGATCGGCCAGACTCGTGAATGTTAGCGTTTTGTCTCGCAAAACCTTCGTGGCGGTTTCACCACGGAACTGCCCATTGGTTCCACTACGCGTATCAATCTTCACCCTGGAGATCGCCCGTCCTTCCATAGGATTGGTGATAAATAAGAGATCGTCACCCTGTCGAACCAGTGAAATATTATTTCATAACCAGCGCAATGAAATTTTAAGGGAACGCCTTTCAGCGATGAGGCATAAACAAAACACTGGCTGCTTGATACAGCAGTCAGTACAGCAATGAAGAATAGTGGCGGAGGCCAGAGAGATAGGCTTTATAGCAGGCCAGGCAATACAAGAATTAAAAAAAGACGTCAATCGACGTCTTTTCTTATTATTGGTACCGAGGACGGGACTTGAACCCGTAAGCCAAATAGGGCACTACCACCTCAAGGTAGCGTGTCTACCAATTCCACCACCTCGGCATCCGAAATCTTTCAGTTACTTGGGAATGTCACTCGCAGCCGCAGCCGGTGCTGCTGGCGTAGCAGGCTGTTCAAGCTGAGCCGGTTGGCTTAGATTATCCCACTCACTGCCGCCCTTGCTCTGATGTGAACTCATGTTCCCTAAGACCAAACTGAGGACGAAAAACAGCGTCGCCAATGCAGCGGTCATACGTGTCATAAAGTTACCGGAACCGCTCGAACCGAACAGCGTCGCAGACACCCCAGCTCCGAACGAGGCACCCATATCAGCACCTTTACCTTGTTGCAGCATGATCAGACCTACCAGGCCTAATGCAACCAACAGGAAAATGACTAAAAGAGCTTCGTACATGATAGTACCCGTAACTGTTTCCCCATCATCAGATGAGGAGGCTAAATTCTCGCGGCAAACCGCACACATCTCGCTCAGCGGACAGCATTTGTCCCTGGTAGAGCGGGTCTGAATACTAACTAAACCCACTGGGTGACGCAAGTGTATTTTAGAAAGATCAATGCGATTGCGGAAAAAAACGGCTAAACCCCTCAATGGGTACAGAGGCTGTCTCCTTTATAGACCACAAAGACAGCCCAATACCCGAGAAATTAATGCGCAGCCTTCACAATATCCGCAATCTGATTGGCAAGGCTGACAACCAGAGCTTCATCTTCCCCTTCGACCATAACGCGAATCAAAGGCTCTGTGCCAGACTTACGCAACAGTACGCGACCGCGTCCCGCCAGCGTTTTCTCCACCTCTGACACCACGTTTTTCACGGCGTCGCTTTCCAACGGATCGCTGCTGCCGGTGAAGCGCACGTTGACCAACACCTGCGGGAACAATTTCATGCCGCTACAGAGATCGTGCAGCGACATATGGTTGCGCACCATCGCCGTCAGCACCTGAAGGCCAGCAATGATACCGTCACCCGTGGTGGTTTTATCCAGCAGAATGACATGCCCGGAGTTCTCTGCGCCGATGCGCCAGCCCTTCTCCTGCATTTTTTCCAGCACATAGCGGTCGCCCACTTTGGCGCGAGCAAACGGAATACCCAGTTGCTTCAATGCCAGTTCCAAGCCCATGTTGCTCATCAGCGTCCCCACAGCACCGCCGCGCAGCTGCCCTTGGCGCAACCCTTCACGCGCAATGATATAGAGGATCTGATCGCCATCGACCTTATTGCCTCCATGATCCACCATGATCAACCGATCGCCATCGCCATCAAACGCCAGACCAACGTCCGCCTTTTCAGACAGCACGCGGGATTGAAGCTGACGCACATCTGTTGCACCGCAGGATTTGTTGATATTCATGCCGTCTGGCTCACAGCCAATGGCAATCACTTTTGCGCCAAGTTCACGCAACACGCTCGGAGCAATGTGGTAAGTAGCACCATTGGCGCAATCCACCACAATTTTTAACCCACTCAGGCTCAGTTCATTCGGGAACGTACTCTTACAAAACTCAATGTAGCGCCCGGCAGCATCCACGATTCGATTCGCTTTGCCCAATTCAGCTGATTCTACGCAGGTCAGCGGTTTATCCAGCTCCGCTTCGATGGCCTCTTCGACGTCATCCGGCAGTTTGGTGCCATCGATAGAGAAAAATTTGATGCCATTGTCGTAGTAGGGGTTGTGTGATGCAGAGATAACAATGCCCGCTTCAGCACGGAAAGTGCGCGTCAGATACGCCACGGCGGGTGTCGGCATCGGGCCGGTAAATGAAGCCGATAACCCAGCGGCGGCAAGCCCGGCTTCCAGCGCGGATTCCAGCATATAGCCAGAAATACGCGTGTCTTTTCCGATAATAATTTTGCGCGATCCGTGGCTCGCCAGCACCTTACCGGCTGCCCAACCAAGTTTTAACACGAAATCCGGGGTGATGGGCGTCTCGCCCACTTTGCCACGCACACCATCCGTACCAAAATATTTGCGGTTACTCATTCGTTATTATTCCTTCTCTGCCAACGTGGCTTCGACAACTCGCATCGCGTCAACCGTCGCTTTTACATCGTGTACGCGAATAATATGCGCGCCCTGCATGGCAGCAATGACCGCACAGGCGACGCTACCATGTACGCGCTGGAGCGGAGGAACATTAAGTAGCTGTCCCACCATGGATTTTCTCGACATCCCAACCAGCAGCGGTAAACCAAAATGATGCAACTCCTGCAAATGTGCCAGGAGGCGATAATTATGCGACAAATTCTTACCGAACCCGAACCCGGGATCCAGCAGCAGGCGATCTTTTTCAATGCCAACCTCGGCGCAACGTGCGATCTGCTGTTGGAAATAGGCGTTTACCTCGGCCACCACATCGTCATAGTGCGGGTTATGCTGCATGGTTTTCGGCTGGCCCTGCATATGCATCAGGCAAATCGGTAGCCCGGTTGCCGCCGCGGCTTCCAGTGCGCCCGGTTCCTGCAATGAACGAATATCGTTAATCAGATGCGCACCAGCCTGCGCCGCTGCGCTAATCACCTCGGGCTTGGACGTGTCAACCGAGAGCCAGGCATCAAAGCGCGCCGCCAAGGCTTCAACCACTGGGATAACGCGATCCAGTTCTTCCTGCACGCTGACATCCGCTGCACCGGGACGGGTAGATTCGCCACCGATATCAATCAGCATGGCCCCCGCGTTGACCATCTCTTGCGCATGGCGGATGGCTTCATCAAGAGCGGTGTATTTTCCGCCGTCGGAAAATGAATCCGGCGTAACGTTTAGAATCCCCATCACTTGAGGATGAGTGAGATCCAAAATGGCATCACGGGCAATTAGTTTCATCACCTTCTTCCTTTAACAGCCGGTTTATCAATAAAGAAAAACCCTGGCAAGCCAGGGTTTTAAAAGAGGGGGTCAACAGCGCTATGACCGGACAACACTGTGCACGCTGTGGGCTGCACTTATCGCTTATCAGCTTGGCTGTGCTGCGGTCGGCGTACCGCCACCGTTGCCCGGTTCATTGTTGCTGGCCGGTGCGCTTTCCCATCCCGCTGGCGGGTGCACGTCACGGCGTGACATCAAATCATCAATTTGCGGCGCATCGATAGTTTCGTACTTCATCAGCGCATCCTTCATCGAATGCAGCACGTCCATATTCGCCATCAACAGTTCACGTGCCCGCACGTAGTTACGCTCAATCAGCGATTTGACTTCCTGATCGATAATGCGCGCCGTTTCGTCAGACATGTGTTTGGCCTTGGCAACAGAACGGCCCAGAAACACTTCGCCATCTTCTTCTGCGTACAGCAACGGCCCCAGTTTTTCCGAGAAGCCCCACTGCGTTACCATGTTACGCGCAATAGACGTTGCCACTTTGATGTCGTTCGAGGCACCGGTGGATACCTTTTCTGCACCATAGATAATCTCTTCCGCCAGACGACCGCCGTACAGCGTAGAAATTTGGCTCTCCAGCTTCTGACGGCTGGCGCTGATCGCGTCGCCTTCGGGCAAGAAGAAAGTCACACCCAGCGCACGACCGCGCGGAATAATGGTAACTTTGTGCACCGGATCGTGCTCCGGCACCAGACGACCAATAATCGCATGGCCCGCTTCGTGATAAGCGGTAGACTCTTTCTGCGCTTCCGTCATGACCATAGAGCGGCGTTCTGCACCCATCATGATCTTGTCTTTGGCTTTCTCGAACTCCACCATGGAAACCACGCGTTTGTTACCGCGTGCAGCGAACAGTGCCGCTTCGTTCACCAGGTTTGCCAGATCGGCACCGGAGAAGCCTGGCGTACCGCGCGCAATCACCGAGGCATCCATATCCGTCGCCAAGGGAACGCGACGCATGTGCACTTTCAGGATCTGCTCACGACCACGAATATCCGGCAGACCAACCACTACCTGACGGTCAAAACGGCCCGGACGCAGCAATGCAGGGTCAAGCACGTCAGGACGGTTGGTGGCGGCAATCACGATAATGCCTTCATTGCCTTCAAAACCATCCATCTCAACCAGCATCTGGTTCAGGGTTTGTTCACGTTCATCATGACCACCGCCCAGACCCGCACCACGTTGGCGACCGACGGCATCGATTTCATCAATGAAGATGATACAAGGCGCGGCTTTTTTCGCCTGCTCGAACATGTCACGTACACGAGATGCACCGACACCCACGAACATTTCAACAAAGTCAGAACCGGAAATGGTGAAGAATGGCACCTTCGCTTCGCCGGCAATCGCCTTGGCAAGCAGGGTCTTACCTGTTCCCGGCGGCCCTACCATCAGGATGCCTTTCGGAATTTTACCGCCCAGTTTCTGGAAGCGGCTAGGCTCACGCAGGTATTCCACCAGTTCGCTCACTTCTTCTTTGGCTTCATCACAGCCAGCGACGTCAGCAAACGTGGTTTTAATTTGATCTTCGGTCAGCATGCGCGCTTTGCTTTTGCCAAAGGACATGGCGCCTTTACCGCCACCGCCTTGCATCTGACGCATGAAGAAAATCCAGACGCCAATCAGCAATAGCATCGGGAACCAGGAGATAAAGATCGATGCCAGCAGGCTAGGCTCTTCCGGCGGTTCACCAACCACTTTCACATTCTTGGTCAGCAGGTTATCCAGTAGCTTGGGATCGTTAACAGGAATGAAGGTGGTGTAGCGGTTGCCATCTTTTCTTGTAACGTTAATCTCACGCCCGTTAATACGTGTTTCACGGACCTGCTCCTGATTCACCTCTGTCAAGAAGGTAGAATAGTCCACCCGGCGGCCATTTGACTCGCTGGGCCCAAAGCTCTGGAATACGGACATCAGCACCACTGCGATGACGAGCCAGAGAATCAGGTTTTTAGCCATGTCACTCAATGGATTAACCTCATATTACAACTGTGTTAAAAAACAGCGTTAGGGTACTACAGTTTTCGCCCTGTCGCTACAATGTACACTTCACGAGAACGAGCACGCGAAGCATCAGGCTTACGAATCTTCACTGTTGTGAACAGAGAGCGAATTTGTCGCAGGTATTCATCAAAGCCATCTCCCTGAAAGACCTTCACCAGAAAACTTCCGCCCGGTGCCAGAACATCCCGACACATTTCCAACGCCAACTCAACCAGATACATGGCTCTTGGAATATCCACGGCGGGGGTCCCGCTCATGTTGGGTGCCATGTCTGACATCACAACCTGAACTTTATTATCCCCTACCCGCTCCATCAAGGCGCTAAGCACTAATTCATCACGGAAATCGCCTTGAAGGAAATCGACACCAACGATGGGATCCATTGGTAAAATATCGCACGCGATGATCCTGCCCGCATTGCCGATCTGCGTCACCACGTATTGAGACCATCCACCAGGCGCAGCGCCCAGATCCACCACAGTCATGCCCGGTTTAAACAGTTTGTCAGTGCGCTGTATTTCATCCAGTTTAAACCAAGCGCGGGAGCGTAGCCCTTTTTTCTGCGCCTGCTGTACATATTTATCGCTAAAGTGTTCCTGCAACCAGCGACTGGAGCTTGCAGAACGCTTTTTATTTGCCATCGGCTTTCCAACTTTTTGTTATGTACAACCAACTTGTCATGTACAACCTACTCGCTATAAAACATCAACGTGCCATTTACAACTGGTATTGCTCAACGACGCCGCTAAAGATCGGCCCATCAACGTCACCAAATTGGTTATAATGGTGAGATGGCGTTAGAATGACCCGTTTTCAATCCCAACCTAAGTAAAAAAGACACATGAATCTAAGCAACAAACAAAAACAGCACCTGAAAGGCTTGGCTCACCCGCTAAAACCAGTGGTTATGCTGGGTAACAGTGGCCTTACCGAAGGTGTTCTGGCCGAAATTGAACAATCGCTAGAACATCATGAGCTGATCAAAGTTAAAATTGCAACTGAAGATCGGGATACTAAGGCATTGATTGTTGAAGCCATTATCCGCGAAACCGGTGCCTGCAACGTTCAGGTTATCGGCCATACGCTGGTTCTGTATAGCCCGTCGAAAGAACGTAAAATTGTGTTACCCAAGTAACCAATTATATCACCGTGTTTCACATTAACGAAAAGGTGCCATGCCCGTTCGTTAGAGAAAAGGCCGCATGCGGCCTTTTGCTTTTCTTTACACAATTTGCCGATTTAATCGGCGAAATTACAGATATTGAACCTTCAGGATCTCATACTCGACCAGACCACCGGGCGTTCTGATGGTCACGACATCATCCTGCTCTTTGCCAATCAGCCCACGGGCAATCGGCGAATTCACAGAAATCAGGTTTTGTTTGAAATCCGCTTCATCATCACCCACGATGCGATAGGTCTGTTCTTCTTCTGTATCCAGGTTCATCACGGACACCGTTGCACCAAAAATGACGCGCCCACTGGCTGGCATCTTTGTCACATCAATCACTTGCGCATTGGACAACTTGGCTTCGATTTCCTGAATCCGGCCTTCGCAAAAACCCTGCTGTTCGCGCGCCGCATGGTACTCAGCGTTCTCTTTCAAATCACCGTGTTCACGAGCCTCAGCAATCGCCGCAATGATTTCCGGACGGAGAGTGCCTTTCAAGAATTCTAGCTCTTCACGTAGCTTTTCTGCACCACGCAATGTCATAGGAAATTGTTTCATATCTTCAAACCTCTAAGAAACTTGTAAGACGTTCATTATCGTCATCCTGACGCTTCAACGAACGATGCGACAGACGGTATGCCAGCGCTCCCTGGCGATAAACAAAAGTAACCTGACCCGGAACAAGGTTTCAGGTCAGGAGCGATTTTGCATTTTGATACGTATTTTAACCCAGAGTTCCATAAGGGTCATCGTTTACTTTAGACCGCATTGCGCCGTAGTATGACCCCACGTTACCCTGTTGTAAGCTGAGATTATGCGTTTTTTATCGACTTTTTCCGGACTTGCCTGCGCGGTTGTGCTACAGAGCGCTGTGTTACCCGCTCACGCAGCAAGCATTAACGATCACATTCAATACCTGCCGGATGGCGCTAATTTGGCGTTCTTGGCACAGAAAATAGGTGCCAGTGGTCCCGCAGTGGCTTACAACAGTGAACAAATGGCATTACCCGCCAGTACCCAGAAAGTGTTGACGGCGTTAGCCGCTTTGCTACAGCTAGGCCCAGATTACCGTTTCGTGACCACACTGGAAAGTCATGGTGCAGTAAGTGGCGGAAAATTGAACGGTAATTTGGTAGTGCGTTTCAGTGGCGATCCTACACTCAAGCGCCAACAGATCCGAATATGATCGCCGAATTGAAAAAACGCGGCGTACAAAGTATCGCCGGTGATGTGATCATCGATACCTCAGTGTTCGCCAGTCATGACAAAGCGCCGGGCTGGCCGTGGAACGATATGACACAGTGCTTTAGCGCACCGCCGGGCGCAGCCATTGTCGATCGCAACTGCTTTTCCGTCTCCCTCTACAGCGCGCCTAAAGCGGGCGACAACGCATTTATTCGCGTTGCTTCTTACTACCCGGTCCAGATGTTCAGTGAAGTGCGTACGCTAGCCAAAGGCTCATCTGATGGGCAATATTGCGAGCTGGACGTGGTACTGGGCGAATTAAACCGTTTCACACTGACCGGCTGTCTGATGCAACGTGCCGAACCGTTACCGTTGGCTTTCGCTATTCAGGATGGTGCCAGCTATGCTGGTGCCATTGTTAAAGATGAGCTTTTACAAGAAGATATCCGTATCACAGGCAGCTTACGCCGTCAGACACTATCAAGCCCCGCGGGTACCGTACTAGCTCAGACACAATCCGCACCGCTGCATGACCTTCTCACTATCATGCTGAAAAAATCCGACAACATGATTGCAGATACCGTTTTTCGCACCATCGGACATGAACGCTTCAGCGTGCCAGGCACCTGGCGCGCCGGAGCCGATGCGGTGCGTCAGGTACTGCGACAAAAAGCGGGCGTTAATCTGGATAACAGCATTGTCGTTGACGGCTCAGGACTGTCGCGCCATAACCTGATTTCACCCGCCACCATGATGCAGGCGCTGCAATACATTGCCCAGCACGATAACGAATTGAAGTTCATCGAGATGCTGCCTTTGGCAGGTTACAACGGTACCTTACAGTACCGTGCCGGATTACATGAAGCCGGCGTTGACGGCAAGGTTTCTGCGAAAACCGGTGCACTGCAAGGGGTGTATAACCTCGCGGGCTTTATCACCACGGCCAGCGGCCAGCGCATGGCTTTCGTGCAATTCCTATCTGGATATGCGGTGCCACCTGAAGATCAGCGCGCCCGCCGTGTACCACTGGCGCGCTTTGAAAGTCGTCTGTACAAAGATCTTTATCAGAACAATTGAGATAAAAAAAGCACGATCCCCAGGAGGGATCGTGCCCAGACGGCAGATAAATTCACTTAACTCTTTGTCATCCTAGGCGAAAGACGGAGGTGGGAAATGACCGTTTTAGGTACATTTCCTCCGTCACAGGAGGATCGCGGCCCGAGAATTATTTCTGGTAGATGATCTCGACGCCTTCGTCGTCATCTTCGTCCCAGTCGTCATCCCACTCTTCTTCGGCTTCATTTTCCACCGCCGCCAGCTGTTCACGATGATAGTCATCCCACATGAACTCAACTTTTTCAGGCCCTTTCTCTTCGATGGCCATGGCTTTCGGCTGTGTTTCCAGGAAGTTCATCACATCCCAGCACAGTGCGTTGACGCCAGAACTGTTGGCAGCAGAAATCAGGTAGTATTTACCTTCCCAACCTAATGCTTCCGCAATCGCTTTGGCACGCTGTTCAGCATCTTCTTTCTCGATCAGATCGACCTTGTTGAACACCAACCAACGCGGTTTTTCTGCCAGAGAAGCGCTGTATTGCTGCAACTCATTGACGATCACTTTGGCATTTTCTACCGGATCGGATTCGTCGATCGGCGCAAGGTCGATCAGGTGCAACAGCACGCGACAGCGTTCCAGATGTTTGAGAAAACGAATCCCCAGACCAGCACCTTCGGAAGCACCTTCGATCAACCCAGGAATATCGGCCACGACGAAGCTTTTCTCGCTGTCCATGCGCACCACACCCAGGCTAGGCACCAGTGTGGTGAAGGGATAATCCGCCACCTTGGGCTTAGCGGCGGACACCGAGCGGATAAACGTCGATTTACCGGCATTCGGCAGTCCCAGCATCCCGACATCCGCCAGCAGCAACAATTCCAGCATCAGAGAACGCTCTTCGCCTGCTGTACCGCTGGTTTTCTGGCGCGGTGCGCGGTTAACCGACGATTTGAAACGGGTATTACCCAGTCCGTGCCAGCCGCCTTTCGCCACCATCAAACGCTGCTCGTGGCGCGTCATATCACCCAGCACCTCTCCGGTGCTTTCGTCCAGCACACGCGTACCAATCGGCACCTTGATGGTGATATCTTTACCACGCTTGCCGGTGCAATCACGGCTTTGCCCGTTCTGACCGCGCTCTGCGCGATAAGATTTCTCAAAGCGAAAATCGATCAGCGTATTCAGGCTCTCATCCGCCAACAGATAAACGTCACCGCCGTCGCCGCCGTCGCCGCCGTCCGGACCACCATTGGGGATATATTTTTCACGACGGAAGCTAACACAGCCATTACCGCCGTCACCAGCTACCACCAGAATGGTAGCTTCATCTACAAACTTCATTCACTCTCTCCGCAACAACCTATAGAGATCACCGATCATCAGACGCCATGCATCAGGACATTGTCGGTGCTCTTTGGCGTGATGCTTTCATGGCATAGCGCGTGAATGATCGCCGCGCATCATGCAAAAAACGGAACTTAACAGAACCAGCCTCGCAAGGGAGCGGCATTGTACCCGCTTCCCGCGTTGATTTCATCTGTATTAAAAATAAACAGCGCACACAACCATCGATGGCGTCAGGCTAACACGCGTTACTTTGGCACCGGTATGACATTATCGCGTTTTCTTCCCGGAAAAAAACGGTGCCCAATCGCGGAAAACATGGCCCCGGATACCACCACAAACGCCCCGATATAACCAACAAGATTCAACGCCGGTGTGGCAAAATAGAGCGGCCACAGGATTGCCAGCAGGTCAGAGAACAACAGCGTGAACAGCGGCGTCAATGTAATAATGGCACTCACCTGGGCCGCCTGCCAGCGCGCCATCGATTCAGCCAATGCACCATAACCAACCAGTGTATTCAAACCGCAAAAAAGCAGACAAATCAACTGCCAGCGGGTCAGTTGAAAGATGGTCTCAGGTTGCGCCCACGGCGTAATACACAATACGCACAGAACATACAGCAGCAGTAAAATCTGTTGTGAGGACAAGCGGCGCAGCAATACTTTTTGTGCCACGCCGTAACTCACCCACACCGTGGCGGCACCCATTCCCAACAACACGCCAAGGGTGTAATCCGTCAGTCGGGTAAAAATCTCGATCAGACTGGCGTTGAAAAACAGCAACATACCGCACAGCAACATGATGGCACCGATAATCTGAGTGCCACGCATTTTCTCTTTCAGAATAAGCACGCTGGCGAACATCATTCCCACCGGGGAAAGTTGTCCAATCACTTGCGATGTGGTCGGGCTTAAAAACTTGAGTGAGGAGCTGAACAGCACAAAGTTACCCAGCAACCCGCCAGTGGCAATCAACAGCAACACCCACCAGCGCCGATGGCGAAAAAGACGCAACGGCGGTAGCTGACCACGAGAGAAAAGAATGATCCCAAGCCCGATCGAGGCCATAAAAAACCGATACCACACCACGGTATAGGGTTCCATGACAACAAGCACCTGCTTCATGGCAATGGGTAGTGCACCCCAGCATACTGCCGTCGTCAAGGCCAGGCTCAGCCCGATGCCAGCCTGCTGTTTCGTCTGCATGGTTCTCTCAGTTTATTGCGGGTGGTGAAAGGATATGGAAATGTAAAAAGCCCCGCAACGAATTGCGGGGCTTTATATCTGTCAGACCCGACGCGAAAAATTACTCAGCAACGATGCTGATGTATTTACGGTTTTTAGGGCCTTTAATTTCAAACTGAACTTTACCGTCAGCCAAAGCAAACAGAGTGTGGTCTTTACCGCAACCTACCTTGGTGCCAGCGTGGAATTTAGTACCACGTTGACGAACGATGATGTTGCCAGCTAGAACACTTTCACCGCCGAAACGTTTTACGCCCAGGCGTTGTGCGTTGGAATCTCGGCCGTTACGAGTCGAGCCGCCAGCTTTTTTGTGTGCCATTTAATCCGCTCTCCTAAGTCTTAAGCGCTGATGCCAGTAATTTTCACGTCAGTGAACCACTGACGATGGCCCGCTTGCTTACGGTAGTGTTTACGGCGACGGAATTTAACGATCGTTACTTTCTCACCGCGACCATGGGCAACAACTTCTGCCTTGATCTTGCCACCATCGACGAAAGGAACGCCGATTTTGATTTCTTCACCATCAGCAACCATCAGAACCTGGTCAAATTCAACAGCTTCACCAGTTGCGATGTCAAGCTTTTCCAAGCGAACGGTTTGACCTTCGCTTACTCGGTGTTGTTTGCCACCACTTTGGAAAACTGCGTACATATAAAACTCCACTTTCCGCGTACTCATATTGATTATTCGAGCACGCTATAAATATTCACAATATGGCGCGAATTCTACGCAAAAAACCTACCGATGACAAGTGCAGATTCGAGAGAATTGAAGAAAAAGAGTACAGGTTCTTCACGACCATTTATCTGTGCAATTTTTCAAGTACAATCAGTCCACAATAACCATTGAAGCCGGTATGGAACCGACCCTAACCACGGCGTACAGAAAAAGCACTGGCACAGATATGAATCTAGAACAGATCACAGCATTAGCTGCCCATGATATGAACGACGTCAATGGCGTTATTCTGGCACAACTCAATTCAGATGTTGTACTTATCAACCAGATTGGCAATTACATTATCGGTGGTGGCGGGAAGCGTATTCGTCCCATGATAGCCGTGCTGGCCGCCCGCGCGCTGGCGTATGAAGGTGATAAACATGTGACAGTCGCAGCATTGATTGAATTTATCCACACTGCCACGCTGCTGCATGATGATGTGGTGGATGAATCTGATATGCGTCGTGGCAAGGAAACTGCCAATGCCGCCTTCGGCAACGCGGCCAGTGTACTGGTTGGGGATTTCATCTATACGCGCGCGTTCCAGATGATGACCAGCCTGGGCTCGCTGCGCGTCCTGGCGCTGATGTCTGAGGCGGTCAACGTCATCGCTGAAGGTGAAGTGCTGCAACTGATGAACTGTAACGATCCGGATATCACCGAAGAGAGTTACATGCGCGTCATCTACAGTAAGACAGCGCGCCTTTTCGAAGCCGCAGCGCAAGCATCTGGGATTCTGGCGGGTGCGACCGATGAGCAGGAAAAAGCGTTACAGGAATACGGGCGTTATCTCGGCACGGCATTCCAACTGATTGACGATCTGCTGGATTACAGCTCCGACGGAAAAACCTTAGGTAAAAATACCGGTGACGACCTGAACGAAGGCAAGCCCACGCTGCCGCTGTTACACGCTATGCGCAACGGCAATAGCGAGCAATGTGCGATGATCCGCAAGGCGATCGAAGAGGGCAATGGTCGCCATCTTCTGGAACCGGTGCTTGCTGCCATGCAACAGTGCGGCTCGCTGGAATACACCCGGCAGCGTGCAGAGCAAGAGGCGGATAAAGCGATTTCCTCGCTTCAAGCGCTGCCGCCGAGCGCCTTCCGAGAGGCACTGGAAGGCCTGGCACATATTGCCGTTCAACGCGATTATTAATGCGTCCGTGCGCTATGTTGTCGATGCGTTGGGATCGCTTGCGATCTCGAGGCTTGACAACATGGCAATCGCGCCTTCGCGCAGCACAAAATCGATCAACGCTTCCTGCTCGTTGATCGAGAGTTTTTCAAATATCTGAATCCAGGAAGCCAGCAGCGGTTTGTCAAGTGTCGTATAAGCTGGCGGTGACATTTCCGCCATTTCACGAATCTGGAGCCGTTTGCGCACCTCCTGCGGTAAACTCTCTCGCGCATATTCAACGGCCCGCCCTTGCACCCCTTTTCGTTTACGTTTTTCCCAGCCTTCTTCTCTGGCGCGTTTGTTAAGGCCCTGTCTCGATTTTGGCAAACCTGCTATACCCAGTAGCTCCTGGGGCGTCAACCATGCTTTTTCCATTCGCAACATCCTCCATAAACGGCATTAACGCACGCCAAGGTGACGGCCGATGATCCACACCGTCGCCTTGGCTTCCAATAATAAAAACAAAAACAACAATAAATTTTCTAATAACGCGTAACCGTTACCGATTAAATTAGCGATTAGGTGTTATATATTGGACTAAAACGCGCGCTGACGTTGAAACGGGAACTGAACAAAGAAGGGAAAAAAATGACAGTCAAGCGGGGCGTACACCATCCGCAAAAATAGGGCATCAGTATAGATTCAGGTAGCAGAGGGGTCATCAGGCGCTGCGTCATCTGACGATGAAATCCGCAACTGAGACAACACAGAGGCCATACCGTAACGCAAAATATGCGCGACCAGCGCCTCTCTTTCTTGCTCAGAGCACTGTTGATAGATCTGAATCCAGACGGCTAGCATATCGGCCTGACGTACTGCGTAGGATGAGGGGGTTTCTTGCAGTGAAAGCGAATGCTGCACCAGCTCTGGCAGGCTATAAAGGGAGTATTCAACGCCGCGCCCTTGAACCCCTTTATGACGGCGTTTTTCCCACCCGTCTTCCCGAGCACGTTTATTTACGCCTTGCCGTGTTTTAGGCAATCCCGCCATCCCCAGCAATTCAGCAGTGGTGAACCACTCTTTTTTCATAGCCTTTCATCCTGATAGTGCGATGCATTACAAAATTTAATTTATTAGGAATGACGTTAAGGGATTTATTGAAAATATAATGCTATATTTTTTCCTAATTCCGTTCACGCATTCCATGCGTTTAACTGACGAGCTTTATTTATACCACCAATGGACCATTATCTTGTAGCAAGAAGGAAAGATTATGAGCGCAAGGAAACACGACTGGCACCCTGCCGATATCATTGCCGCACTCCGTAAAAAAGGCACCACGCTAGCGGCAGTCTCACGAGGAGCGGGATTAAGCTCCTCCACTCTAGCCAATGCGATATCACGCCCCTGGCCCAAGGGAGAATGGCTCATCGCCGAGGCAATCAACATTCACCCTGCTGAAATCTGGCCCAGCCGTTACTACGATCCGAAAAGTAACATGCTGATTGATAGGAAAAAATTTATCAGACCTGACGATCCTCACCCAAAATCCTGATATAAAAAAGCCGGAGCACCTTCTCTCCGGCTTATCACCATCTGGCGTTAAGACACCGATTAACAGCGTACTGAGCCACTCACAAAGGATTCGCCCAATTCGATATCCAGTCTCAGGGTGCCCAACATGTTATCCAGAGCCTGTTTTTCAAACGGGCTCAGTGCGCCAATGGACTTACGTTCAACGATGCCGGATTTGCCCAGCAACAGCGGCTGTGCGAAGAAACGGGCATGCTCGCCGTCACCTTCCACATAGGCGCATTCCACAACCCCATCGTCGCCTTGCAGAGCACGTACCAGAGACAGCCCAAAACGCGCCGCCGCCTGACCCATCGAGAGGGTTGCCGATCCGCCACCGGCCTTGGCTTCCACCACTTCCGTGCCCGCGTTCTGGATACGCTTGGTAAGATCCGCCACTTCCTGCTCGCTGAACGTTACACCAGGAATTTGTGACAACAGGGGAAGGATCGTCACACCAGAGTGCCCGCCAATCACAGGGACTTCAACCTCTTGCGGCAGCTTGCCTTTCAGTTCCGCCACAAAGGTATTCGAGCGGATAATATCCAGCGTGGTTACGCCGAACAGCTTGTTCTTGTCGTACACACCGACTTTTTTCAGTACTTCCGCGGCAATCGCCACCGTCGTGTTAACCGGGTTGGTAATGATACCAATGCAGGCTTTCGGGCTGGTACGGGCAATCTGTTCAACCAGATTGCGCACGATCCCCGCATTCACATTGAACAGATCGGAACGGTCCATGCCCGGCTTGCGAGCGACACCGGCCGAGATCAGAACGATGTCCGCACCGACCAGCGCAGGGGTGGCGTCTTCACCGCAAAAACCTTTGATGGATACTGCTGTAGGGATATGGCTCAGATCAACGGCGACGCCCGGCGTTACCGGAGCAATGTCATAAAGAGATAATTCTGAACCTGAAGGAAGCTGGGTTTTGAGCAGGAGCGCGAGAGCCTGACCGATACCGCCTGCTGCTCCGAGAACTGCAACTTTCATCCTAAACTCCTTATTATCGTAAAAGTAAAAATGCCGTGAATTTGTGCAATAAACCGCCAGACATGAATAAAATCAGGAGGTTTAAACGGCTTACCGAACGGATGCCGGCAATGCCGAGACCTCGATATCAGGTCATGGAAAAGAAAAAACTATGTCATTAATAATAAATCAAAATCTGCCGAGTGATTTGTAAGGTAAGTAAAGTTATAAGTAAGTGAGTAAATAATGCAGCGCGCATCACGTTCAGTACGATGGCGGCTACATTACACCGAACCGTGGCCAGTAAACAACCTCATTTTTATAACATTTTACTCACTTTTATGTAACTAAATGCTCATTTTTTTTCATCGATTACGTCGTTTAAACATTTTAGCGCAATTATCGTACTGCCCCCTACCGAGTCACTTCTTTAAGCGCCCATATTGCATAAAAATTCACCCAAATGCATAATGCACGCATCAACGATCACAACACACGGTGCAGAATGCGTAACTCCACGAAACAGGAAGATTTGGTCAAAGCGTTCAAGGCGCTGTTAAAGGAAGAGAAGTTTAGTTCTCAAAGCGAGATCGTGTTGGCGTTACAAGACGACGGTTTTGAAAATATAAACCAATCAAAAGTATCACGTATGCTGACTAAATTTGGCGCAGTGCGCACACGCAATGCCAAAATGGAGATGGTCTATTGCCTACCCGCAGAACTGGGTGTACCCACCACCACCAGCCCGCTGAAAAATCTGGTGCTGGATGTCGATTATAACGATGCTGTTGTGGTTATTCACACCAGTCCGGGTGCTGCGCAATTGATCGCTCGGTTGCTGGATTCACTGGGGAAATCAGAAGGGATTCTGGGCACCATTGCCGGGGATGACACCATTTTCACCACGCCAGCACGCGGCTTTAGCGTTAAGCAGTTGTTCGACGCCATTTTGACGCTGTTCGAACAGGACTGTAGTGACCCACAAAGATTGCTGACGCAGTGACTCACGCCAGATGAAGGTATCTGGCGTGGGGCTGGGTCAAACGGCAGGCAACTCAGCCAATGGCCAACGTGGACGCACGCTCACGCCCAATTCCTGACTTTGATTGTGTAAAAGCCTCACACTGCCCGCATAGGCAATCATCGCGCCATTATCGGTACAAAACTCAGGCCTCGCATAAAACACCGCCCCACCCCGTTTAGCCATGATCTCTGTCAGGCGAGCACGCAGCGTGCGGTTGGCACTGACGCCGCCAGCCATCACCAGACGTTTAAAGCCGGTCTCATCCAACGCTCGACGACATTTTATTGCTAACGTATCAACCACCGCATCTTCAAACGCGCGCGCAATATCAGCACGGGTTTGATCATCATTGCCATTGGCGCGAATAGTATTGGCGGCAAAGGTTTTCAAACCAGAAAAGCTAAAATCCAGCCCTTGTCTGTCGGTCATCGGGCGAGGAAAGGTAAAACGTGAGGCATCGCCACGCTGTGCCAGTTTGGACAACATCGGGCCTCCCGGGTAATCCAGTCCCAGCAGTTTTGCCGTTTTATCAAAGGCTTCACCAGCGGCATCGTCAACAGATTCTCCCAGCAACCGGTATTCACCGATGCCAGTGACGCTGATTAACTGCGTGTGACCGCCAGAAACCAATAGCGCGACGAAAGGAAATTCCGGCGGATTATCTTCCAGCATCGGGGCCAGCAAATGCCCTTCCATGTGGTGAACCGGAACCGCCGGCACGCCCCAGGCAAATGCCAGCGCACGCCCGACCGTTGCACCGACCAACAATGCGCCCACCAGTCCAGGACCGGCAGTGTAGGCCACACCATCGATGTCCGATGCGGACAAATCCGCCTCTTTCAGGGCTGCCTGAATCAGAGGAACCGTTTTACGCACGTGATCGCGCGAGGCCAGCTCCGGCACGACACCGCCATAATCAGCATGTAGTTTTACTTGGCTGTACAGTTGGTTAGCCAATAACCTGGCATCCGTGTCATAAATCGCCACCCCGGTTTCATCACAGGAGGTTTCAATACCCAATATGCGCATCGTTCTACCTAACGTTCGTTGCCACGCAAGCCGACATCCACTTGCCACTTGCTTCATACAACAGATAGTCTACCATTATCGGTTTGGATTTTCTGCTCTGCGTGCGCGTTGGGTGTTTTATGATCGCCGCAATGCTTTACAAGCGCATCACGTTTGCAGTAGAATTCCGCACCATTTTGAAAAGGCTGGCACAAGGCCAGCACATACCGAATTATTAAGGTGAGAGGCACATGCCGGTAATTAAAGTACGTGAAAACGAGCCGTTCGATGTAGCGCTGCGTCGCTTCAAACGTTCCTGTGAAAAAGCGGGTGTTCTGGCTGAAGTTCGTCGTCGTGAGTTCTATGAAAAACCGACAACCGAACGTAAACGCGCTAAAGCTTCTGCTGTGAAACGTCACGCGAAGAAACTGGCTCGAGAAAACGCACGCCGCACTCGTCTGTATTAATTTCTGGAGTCTTGGCCTCCACCGCGTGATTAATCCGCAGACTTAGCAGTTGCATACGAAGGCCGTGCTTTCCGAAAGGAAGCGCGGCTTGCTGTCGTTTATAAGCTATCGTTTATTTGTATTAAAAACAAGGGCTTATGGCTGGACGAATCCCACGCGTCTTTATCAATGACCTGCTGGCACGCACTGATATCGTCGATCTGATCGACGCGCGCGTGAAGCTCAAGAAGCAGGGCAAGAACTTTCACGCGTGCTGTCCGTTTCACCATGAGAAAACCCCGTCTTTCACCGTAAACGGTGATAAGCAGTTTTACCATTGCTTCGGCTGCGGCGCGCACGGCAATGCCATCGATTTTTTAATGAACTACGATCGCTTGGAGTTCGTTGAAAGTATCGAAGAATTGGCATCCATGCACAGTCTGGAAGTGCCTTATGAATCCGGCACTGGCACCACAGCGCTTGAACGCCATCAGCGTCAAAGCCTGTATGAACTGATGGGGCAACTGAGCGAGTTTTATCAACAGGCGTTAAACCAGCCAACGGCAGCCGCCGCCCAAGGTTATCTGGCACAACGCGGCCTGAGTGCCGAAGTGATTCGCCACTTCGCTATTGGCTTCGCTCCTGCCGGGTGGGACAACGTATTAAAGCGCTTTGGTCGTCACGATGAAGATCGTGAAACCCTGAGCGATGCGGGGATGCTGGTTAAAAATGAGCAAGGACGTACCTATGACCGCTTCCGTGAGCGCGTCATGTTCCCGATCCGCGATAAGCGCGGCCGCGTTATCGCCTTTGGCGGGCGCGTGTTGGGAGACGGATTGCCCAAATACCTGAACTCGCCGGAAACTGAAATTTTTCATAAAGGCCGCCAATTGTATGGCCTTTACGAAGCGCAACAAAATCACACGGAACTAAAACGTCTTCTTGTGGTTGAAGGTTATATGGACGTGGTGGCGCTGGCGCAATTCGGTATTGATTATGCCGTCGCGTCACTGGGCACTGCCACGACCGCAGACCATATTCAAATGATGTTCCGCGTTACCGATCAGGTGATTTGCTGCTATGACGGTGACCGCGCAGGCCGAGATGCCGCCTGGCGCGCCCTAGAAACGGCGCTACCCTATTTGAATGATGGTCGCCAGTTGCGCTTTATGTTTCTCCCTGATGGAGAGGATCCGGATACTCTGGTGCGTAAAGAGGGTAAACAAGCGTTTGAACAGAGGATGGAGCAGGCGCTGCCGCTCTCCACGTTCTTGTTTGATACCCTGCAACAGCAAGTGGATATGAGCTCTCCGGAGGGCAGAACCAAGCTCGGAAGAGATGCATTGCCGTTGATTGGTCAGGTGCCGGGAGAAACCCTGCGGCTGTATCTACGTCAACAGCTCGGCAACAAACTGGGGATTCTTGACGATCGCCAACTGGATAAACTGCTGCCAAAAATGGCAGAACAGGCGCAGCCTTACCAGCCGCCCCAACTAAAACGCACAACTATGCGTATACTAATAGGGTTGCTGGTACAAAATCCGCAGTTGGCAGCATTGGTGACGGCCCCGGAGGGGTTGGCAGCATCGAAGATGGCCGGTGTGCCACTGTTTATTGAGCTGGTGAAAGCGTGCCATGCGCAGCCCGGTTTGACAACGGGGCAGCTTCTGGAGCTTTACCGGGAGAATAAATCAGGCCCACAGCTTGAAACCATGGCAACCTGGAACCACATGATCGTTGAGGACAAGGTAGAAGAGACGTTTATCGATACCTTGACTACCCTATATAACCATATGTTAGAGGAGCGGCTGGAATCATTGATAGCACAGTCACGTTTGCGGGGGTTGACCGCAGAAGAACGTAACGAAGTGCACATGCTGAACCAGGCGCTTACAAGAAAGAACTGATTACAGAGGCTTAATTGCCGATAACCAGCAGGGTGAAGCCCTGCCAAAGCCGCTAGAAGGGGCTGCGGCGAGAAGAAGAAATACCCCGAATGTTATTGTTGGCTATACCCAATAGCTTTCAACGAACAGGCGAGCGAAAGGCACCTGCATCGTGAAAGATGACCGGTATAATTATGCCGACCGACACCAACCTAATACTCTGAAGTGTGGATACCGTCTTATGGAGCAAAACCCGCAGTCACAGCTGAAGCTACTTGTCACCCGTGGTAAGGAGCAAGGCTACCTGACCTATGCTGAGGTCAATGACCATCTGCCGGAAGATATCATCGATTCCGATCAGATCGAAGACATCATCCAGATGATTAATGACATGGGCATCCAGGTGATGGAAGAAGCACCGGATGCGGATGACCTGCTGTTGGCAGAAACTACGTCTGACACCGATGAAGATGCCGCAGAAGCTGCTGCTCAGGTGCTCTCAAGCGTAGAGTCCGAAATTGGGCGTACTACCGACCCGGTGCGCATGTACATGCGTGAAATGGGCACCGTTGAGTTGCTCACCCGCGAAGGTGAAATCGACATCGCCAAGCGGATCGAAGACGGTATCAACCAGGTTCAGTGTTCTGTTGCCGAATATCCTGAAGCGATCACTTATCTGTTGGAACAATACGATCGCGTCGAGGCCGAAGAAAGCCGCCTTTCCGATCTGATCACCGGGTTTGTCGATCCTAACGCCGAAGAAGATCTTGCGCCTACCGCAACCCACGTCGGCTCTGAATTGTCCAGCGAAGAGATGGACGATGATGACGACGAGGAGAGCGAAGACGACGACGATGCAGAAGAAGACAACAGCATCGATCCAGAGCTGGCACGTCAGAAATTTACCGAGCTGCGTGAACAGTACGAAGTCACACGTCAAACAATCAAAGCCCATGGCCGTAACCACGCTAAGGCCGCGGAAGAGATCCTGAAGCTCTCGGACATTTTCAAGCAGTTCCGTTTGGTGCCGAAACAGTTCGATTTCCTGGTCAACAGCATGCGCACCATGATGGATCGCGTTCGCACGCAAGAGCGTTTGATCATGAAACTCTGCGTTGAACAGTGCAAAATGCCGAAGAAAAACTTCGTCACGCTGTTCACCGGTAACGAAACCAATGACACCTGGTTCTCCGCCGCCAAGGCCATGAACAAGCCCTGGAGCGAGAAGCTGGTTGAAGTGGAAGAAGACGTGCAGCGCAGCTTGCAGAAACTGCATCAGATCGAAGAAGAAACCGGCTTGACTATCGAGCAGGTGAAAGACATCAACCGTTGCATGTCGATCGGTGAAGCCAAGGCACGCCGCGCCAAGAAAGAGATGGTCGAGGCGAACCTGCGTCTGGTGATTTCTATCGCCAAAAAGTACACCAACCGCGGTCTGCAATTCCTGGATCTGATTCAGGAAGGTAACATCGGTCTGATGAAGGCCGTAGACAAGTTTGAATACCGTCGTGGCTATAAGTTTTCTACTTATGCCACCTGGTGGATCCGTCAGGCGATCACCCGTTCTATCGCCGATCAGGCGCGTACCATCCGTATTCCTGTTCACATGATCGAAACGATTAACAAGCTGAACCGTATTTCGCGTCAGATGTTGCAGGAAATGGGGCGTGAGCCGACGCCAGAGGAACTTGCCGAACGCATGCTGATGCCGGAAGACAAGATCCGCAAGGTGCTGAAGATCGCCAAAGAGCCGATCTCCATGGAAACACAGATCGGTGATGATGAAGATTCACATCTGGGCGACTTCATCGAGGACACCACGCTGGAACTGCCGCTGGACTCTGCAACGTCAGAGAGCCTTCGTTCAGCCACCCACGATGTACTGGCTGGCCTGACCGCGCGCGAAGCCAAAGTACTGCGTATGCGTTTCGGTATCGACATGAACACCGACCACACGCTGGAAGAAGTGGGCAAACAGTTCGACGTTACGCGTGAACGTATTCGTCAGATTGAAGCCAAGGCGCTGCGCAAGCTGCGTCACCCAAGTCGTTCCGAAGTGCTGCGCAGTTTCCTGGATGATTAACAGCATCTAAATGGAAATAGGAAAAAGCCCTCACCATTGAGGGCTTTTTTATGGTAATTATAACGATAACAACGGGCTAAATAGCTGTTCCTAATACCGCTACACTTTTGCCTGTCCATGTTTTCCACTGGGAAACGGGCTGACGGTTTCCATGAAGCGGCGAACCTTGTTCAGTCACTGCCACATTGAACAGCATTGATGATTGCGGGTAATGGTTTCATGCAACGCCTGCCATAACCGCTCTACATGATTTACCCATGGTGAGTACACCGGCTGATAAATAACCCTGAATTTCGGGTTTTCTTCCAGCCAGCGCTGCGTCTCCCGGCTTTTGTGAATAATGTAGTTATCAACTATCAGCGTGAGCGTTTTTGCCCGTCTGTACGTTGCTCTCAGATGCTCTAACATACTGATAAACAAACACGAACTTTTACTGTTTCCTCCAACATCGCTGACTTTTCCCGTCCCGCTGTGTAATGCACCCGCCAGATAATATTTCTCGTTCTGGCCCGGCGTCACGATGCGTTTCTGCTTCCCGCGAACCTGCCAGTCCGCGCCAATTTTGGGATTCAGATGAATATCCACTTCGTCTTCGTAAAAGACGGGATGTTCCGCGCTGCATTGTTCCAGCGCCATCGCGATGGCCTCCATTTTTTCTTCCTTATGCGGGTCGCGGATACGCAGCGTAGGAGCTGCGCGTCGCCACACCAGACCGGCAGAAGGCCGCCAACGGCGCACCGTGGAAGCATGCAACTGGCAACCGGTTATCTCATTGATTTTTATCGCTAGCAGTTCCGTGCTCCAGCGCGAACGCTGATAGCCAAAATCATGAGGGGAACGCTTTACGAGCTGGATTAACAGTGCGCAGATCTGTTCAAACGGCCAGCGACGGCCACGACCGGGCCGCAGAGATTTGAGGCCTTCAATGCCGTACAGGGTGAGCCAGTTAATCCATCTGCCGATTGACGAACGGGCGCAGCAAAGCATTCTGGCGACATCGCTCACGCGCTCGCCCCGGTGCAACATCAGGATGTCGGTCAGCCTGCGGGCGTGATTCTTGTCACGCGTTTTATGGAGAGTTTTCTTCATCAGGCGTCGTTCGTTACGGGGTATCGGTGCTATGCTCGACATCGCTCAGTCCGGTTGATGATTTGGGATCTTTATCGATTGATCAGATCGCTCTACTCGGACTGAGTTCCCTTCAGGTGATCTACTATTCGGAACAGTTATTTAGGCTGCATACAAAACCAGCATACGGGCAACGTTGCTCTAGACCTGCCCCGCCATGTTACCGTATAATTCACGCCCACATGGCCCCTTAGCTCAGTGGTTAGAGCAGGCGACTCATAATCGCTTGGTCGTTGGTTCAAACCCAACAGGGGCCACCAAAATTTAGCTGATAAATCAGATGATTAAGCCACTTCTTGCGAGGTGGCTTTTTTGTTGATTGTGAGCATTGCCCTTTTCTGTTTCTCTCAAACCAAATACCATCCAATATTCCTCCCTTGACGCAAGGTTCGAAAAGCGAAAAATGTCCTCTAGTGGGAATGGGCATAACTTCAATTCTAAAGGTCTCTAATATTTTAAATGATAGCGATCAAATCTGGTGACAATCATTCATGAAACAATATATAAATTCCTAACACATTTATACATGAATGTTAAGTGTGCAAAAAACGACCAAAACTAAAATATTGAGATCTGCGAAAACCAAATGAAATTATTAAAAGATCTCAATTTGGAGTGATTTATTCTGTGACGACGAAAAATTGGCCTTTATAAAAGCGTCCAAATAAAGCCGTTCCTCATTAGATAAATCTTCGCGCAAATGAAATTTATGACGGTACGCGGCTTTGTTGAATAATAGGGAATCGTGCTGTTTTACTATGCCCATTTTGGTAGAAAATGCTTATCACCTCAGGCATTCCGTTTTCTCATGATGCTTAACTGCATGATTTTACGTTGCTGGAAACAATCGTTTTACTGGGCTGGTAGCATAAAATCTGTTTATTCAACAAAGCCACGGTACGCTCCTTTCTTCGCTTGCTCTATTTGATTATTTAAGGACGAAACACAGATGAATATTATTAGTCGTAGTGCAGCTTGCCTTCTTGTATCCACAACGCTGGTTCTTAGCGGTTGTGCCAACACGGGAAGTTCTCTGTTAGCAGGCACCAAACCAGATGCGCGATTAACAAGTGGTGAGCAATCGAAATTCTTTAGCGCTTCGGGCGCACAAGGCTGTGGTCTCGGTGCTCTGGCTGGGGCTGGTCTTGGCGCTCTGGCTGGCTCCCTAAAAGGCAATAGTAAAGATGCTTTGATCGGCGCAGCTATTGGTGGTGGTGCCGGTTGTGCTGTTGGTATGACAGCCAACTACTATCTCGACTCATTGCAAAAAGATTACGCAACGACGGGAGATCGCCTGAAAGCCATGGACACGGATATTAAGCTGTGTCCCTTAATTACATAACCTCTGGTAAAACAGGCGGATGCAGCCCAGTTTCAACATTGCCAGATAATTCCTCGCCGTTTTGTCGTAACGTGTCGCAATGCGACGGTATTCTTTCAGACGGCCAAAGCACCGCTCAACAACGTTCCGATTGCGGTAGGCGTCACGATCGAGCTTTGAACGACCATCCACCGCCATTTTTTCAGTGGATTTTCGGGGGATGACAGTTTTTATACCTCTGTTTTTCCGCTCGTTACGTAATACATGCCCGGAGTACGCCTTGTCAGCGAGTACCGCATGACCACGGCGTTTCATACTGCCGTTCTGGCGTTGAACACCAATACCGTCCAAAAGACGTAGTGCAAACTGACTTTCATGAGCCTGACCGGGGCTCAACACGATGTTTAACGGAAGACCACTTCCGTCTGTAGCCATATGGATTTTGGTGCCAAAACCACCTCGAGAGCGACCCAGCCCATTATCTCCGGTGATATCGGGATGTTTTTTTGAGCACCGGCAGCACATTTCAGAGCCCTGATATTGCTACCATCCAGCGCAGTCGCTGACCAGTCCACGAGGCCATGGGCATCAAGTGATGAAAGTAACTTATTGAAAATAATGTTAATGAATCCCGATTTTGACCATCGGTTAAAGCGGTTATAAACGGTTTTCCATGGGCCGTATCGCTCAGGTAAATAACGCCATGGGGCACCTGTAGTGGCACACTGATACTGGCCACCTGAGCGGAGGTGATATGCTCACCTCATCAACACGACAGGTGACCTCATGGGTAAACATTTTACGGCGGAATTTAAGCTCGAAGCCGCAAAGCTGGTTGTCGACCACGGCTACACATACGTTAAGGCCGCAGAGGCGGTTAATGTCATATCGTTATACACATCTTTCTAACGCACTGTTTAATCAATGAGTTACGGGTTTATCTCAGAGTGGCATTTTGAACCTCAAAAAGCCAATGGGATGGCTTGAATGCCTTAATTCACGGGGTTCTGAGCATCCTGTTCAAAAAATGGCCAAAAGATGTGTATAACGATATGGGTTAATGTCAGCCATTCTGCCATTAGTCGCTGGGTCAATAAGCTTCGCCTTGAACGACAGGGAAAAACGCCAACGGGACTTCCTCTTACCCCTGAACAGCTCGAGCTGCGTGAGATGAAGAAAAAAGTCCAATGCCTTGAAATGGAGAACGAAATCCTAAAAAAGGCTACGGCGCTCTTAATGTCGGACTCACTCAACGGTTCACGGTAGTCGACAGGCTGAGGGCGCGATACCCGGTCACGGCGTTGTGCCAAACTTTTGAGGTACATCGCAGCAGCTACAGGCACTGGCAGGCTTCCGCTAATGAACCCGACGGTGAGCGCGTGGTTAAGTGTAGCCGCGTCATGGAAGCCTGGAACGCCAGCGGCGGCTCTGCCGGCGCTCGAAGTATCGCGACCATCGTCACCGGCAGCTCCGGTGTCAAAATGGGGCGCTGGCTGGCTGGCAAGCTGATGAAGGAGCTGGGTATCGCCAGCTGCCAGCGACCGGCTCACAAATACAAACGCGGCGGCAATGAACACGTTGAAATACCGAACTATCTCAACCGCCAGTTCGCGGTTACCGCGCCGGATCAGGTCTGGTGCGGCGATGTGACCTACATCTGGACGGGCAAATGCTGGGCTTACCTTGCGGTGGTGCTAGATCTGTTCGCCCGCAAACCGGTGGGCTGGGCCATGTCGACGTCGCCGGACTCGGCGCTGACAGTTAAAGCGTTGCAGATGGCCTGGGAACTCCGGGGACAACCAACAGGAGTCATGTTCCACAGCGACCAGGGCAGCCACTATACCAGCCGTCAATACCGGCAAGCCCTGTGGCGCTGCCGGATAAAGCAGAGTATGAGTCGGCGGGGTAACTGCTGGGATAATGCGCCAATGGAGCGGTTCTTCCGCAGCCTGAAGACAGAATGGGTGCCGACAAAGGGTTACAACAGCTTCAGCGAAGCCCAGGACGCGATTATCCGCTACATCACGGGGTATTACAGCGCTATCCGGCCTCACTGGTATAACGGCGGCTTAACTCCAAACGAATCTGAGCGACTGTTCTACATACAGTCTAATGCGGTGGCCAATATTAGTTGACCACTACATTGATCTGTCCTTTCTTTAACGCATCCATCACTATAGCCTTTGGACCATCGGCAATAATGCGGCTTTTATCGATAATGATTAAACGATCTACCAGGGCCAGCATGGAAACGCGATGCGTCACCAACAGCAGCGTTTTGTTTTGCAACACTGGCTGTAATGCCTGTTTTAGGCGGTCTTCACTGGTGTTATCCATCGAACTTGTGGGTTCATCTAACACCATGATTGGCGGATCGAGCAACAGCGCGCGCGATGGCAACGGCTTGACGCTGACCGCCGGAGAGTTGCAAGCCGCGTTCCCCCACCTGCAAGTTATAGCCATCCGCATGCAGGCGCGCGAATTCGTTGACACCGGCGATTTCGGCGGCGCGCAGCATGGATTCATCATCAATATAGCGAGCACCGCTGATCAGATTATCGCGCAGAGTGCCGCTGATCAGTTGAATATCTTGCGGTACATAGCCAATGTTGTGGCTCAAATCGCTGACATCCAACTGACGTGTGTCCACGCCGTCGATCAAAATATTCCCTTCGCTTGGGGGATAAAGATTGACGATCAGTTTTTCCAGCGAACTTTTGCCTGAACCGCTGCGACCAATGATGCCAACTTTTTCACCTGCGGCGACAGAGAGATTGATGTTGTGCAAAGATCGGTGCTTCTGTTCAGGATAACTGAAGGTCACGTCACGGAATTCCAGTCCGCCTTGAATGCGTTCGCGTTTAAGCGGCCGCTCATTCTCTTGACGCTCTTGCGGCAATTGCATCATCTCTTCGGTGGTCGTCATGGTTATCTTGGCCTGCTGATAACGCGTGACCAGGCCCGATAGATGACCAAGGGGCGTAAGTGCGCGGCCACTGAGCATATAGCTGGCAATCAATCCCCCCATACTGAGTTTGCCGTCAATCAACAGGTAGACGCCCGCGATGATCATCACCACACCAGCGATTTTCTGGAACCCCAGCGTCAGGTTGACCGCCAGCGAAGAGAGCGCCTTGGCGCGCATTTCCAATCGACTAAGACTGCCCAGCGTTTGTTCCCAACTGTGCTGGCGCTCACTCTGAGCATTATTCACTTTCAGCGCATCCAGACTGCTGAGCGTTTCTATCAGGGTGGCTTGACGCTCGCTGGCCAGATCTATTGTTTTACTGATGGTTGCAACCAGCGGTTTTTGCAGCGCCCAGCTTACGGATAAGGCAATAGGGTAGGTGAGTATTGGCACCCACACCAGAGGACCGCCAATCAGGCCAATCACCAGCAACAGCAGCAGTGTGAACGGGAAATCTATCAGCGTGGTTAAGGCCAGCGATGAGAAGAAATTCCTTAATGATTGAAATTAATTAATATTTTTCGCAAAGCTGCCAACGCGGGCTGGTCGCGCAATCATCGACATCCCAATAATGCGTTCAAACAGTGAGGTGGAGATGATCAGATCGGTCTTTTTTCCTGCCATATCGAGGCAAATGCCACGTAGCGTTTTCAGAATGAGATCGAAAATAAACGCACCAATAACACCGATCGCCAGCACCCAAAGGGTTGCCGTTGCTTGATTGGGTACCACCCTGTCATACACATTCATCACGAACAGCGGCGTGGCGAGTGCGATGATATTGATAATAAAACTGGCCAGCACCGCATCGATATACAAGAAGCGTGACAGTCTCAGCGTGTCCTTGAACCAGGACTTGGTGTGTGGAATAAGCGATTCGTTTTGGATATCAAAGGCATGTCTCGGCTGAGTAAACAGTACCAGACCAAGATAATTCTGCTGAAGCGTGTTGCGATCGACGTGTATCTCGCCGCCTTCCGTCTCACTCGGCATGATGCGCGCTGAACCATCGTCGTTCCAGCCAAGCAGCACCGCTGAACGGCCTTCTCGCAGCAATAACATGGCAGGCAGTGACATGTCGGGAATGCCATCCAGCGGGCGTTTTAGTACCCGGCCTTGCATGCTGGCTGCACGTGGCAGCAATGACATTGTCAGGAGCTGTTTTGCCAAAGGAAGACCCGCAGTGAGCGTAGCGCGACTCGCAGGCTTGCCCTGTAGCGCACACAAAATCAACAAACCATCCAGTAATGGATCGTCATGACGGGTGCGAGGATCGTTGTGTTCATGCGCAACGGACGCTTCCGGAGTATCGATATCCTCGACGGAATGTAACTTCATCTCACTGATCTTCCCTTACATAACACAGTCTGCCGTGCTTACCACACGCGTGATACGTGAGGTAAAACACGGCAGACAAACGAGTCACGGCCTCGTGCAACCCACTGTCGTTTCCGACGCAGACGCTAGGCTGTGTCCCTTAATTACATAACCTCTGGTAAAACAGGCTGATGCAGCCCAGTTTCAACATTGCCAGATAATTCCTCGCCGTTTTGTCGTAACGTGTCGCAATGCGACGGTATTCTTTCAGACGGCCAAAGCACCGCTCAACAACGTTCCGATTGCGGTAGGCGTCACGATCGAGCTTTGAACGACCATCCACCGCCATTTTTTCAGTGGATTTTCGGGGGATGACAGTTTTTATACCTCTTTTTTTCAGCTTGTTACGTAATACATGCCCGGAGTACGCCTTGTCAGCGAGTACCGCATGACCACGGCGTTTCATACTGCCGTTCTGGCGTTGAACACCAATACCGTCCAAAAGACGTAGTGCAAACTGACTTTCATGAGCCTGACCGGGGCTCAACACGATGTTTAACGGAAGACCACTTCCGTCTGTAGCCATATGGATTTTGGTGCCAAAACCACCTCGAGAGCGACCCAGCCCATTATCTCCGGTGATATCGGGATGTTTTTTTGAGCACCGGCAGCACATTTCAGCGCCCTGATATTGCTACCATCCAGCGCAGTCGCTGACCAGTCCACGAGGCCATGGGCATCAAGTGATGAAAGTAACTTATTGAAAATAATGTTAATGACTCCCGATTTTGACC
The DNA here is from genome assembly GCF_053848865.1 of Symbiopectobacterium sp. Eva_TO. Lineage (NCBI taxonomy): Bacteria > Pseudomonadati > Pseudomonadota > Gammaproteobacteria > Enterobacterales > Enterobacteriaceae > Symbiopectobacterium > Symbiopectobacterium sp. Eva_TO. The sequence goes on from NZ_JBSPEY010000004.1 coordinate 174,051, forward strand.
ATCGGTTAAAGCGGTTATAAACGGTTTTCCATGGGCCGTATCGCTCAGGTAAATCACGCCATGGGGCACCAGAGCACAGCCCATATCGTTATACACATCTTTCTAACGCACTGTTTAATCAATGAGTTACGGGTTTATCTCAGAGTAGCATTTTGAACCTCAAAAAGCCAATGGGATGGCTTGAATGCCTTAATTCACGGGGTTCTGAGCATCCTGTTCAAAAAATGGCCAAAAGATGTGTATAACGATATGAGCACAGCCCCCAGAACATGCCATTGATAATCATGCGATGCTCAGCCCATGGGCGTCCGGCCTGTGGTGTTGCTGGTTCAGCAGGGAGTAAGGGCTGGATGATAGCCCATGCTTCATCGGGAAGGTCGTAGCGAGCCGTAGATCAAAATTATGTAGAAACAAACAGTTAGTATAACTCATGGGATTAAGGGACACAGCCTAGTTTAACGAAGGCAAATCCACATCTGCCGTGACGTTATCCAAACTTTGTCCTGCTGTTGGGCTCTGAATAGAAAGGTTGCGCAGCAGGTCTCCCATTCTGGCCTTGATACGATATTCGGTAAACCTCTCAATGAATTGAATCTCTACCAGACGACGTTGCGAGGTGAGAAGCTCATTTTAACTGTCCAGCAAATCCAGCAGTGTGCGTTCACCAATGCTGAATTGCTTTTGGTAGGCCGTGCGAACTTTCATACTGCGATCGGCATACTCAGCGGCGATGGGGATGTGCTGGCGGGCGTTATTCAGCGCGGTCCAGGCGAGACGCAACTCTTCGTTCAACTGACGCAGCGTGTTGTTGCGAATATCCTGTGCCTCTTTAATTTGATACGCTTTTGCATCCGCGTTGGCCTTGTTGCTTCCCCCTTGATAGAGGTTGTAACGCATTCTGACCATTGCCTGCCACTCGTTGCTTTGCCCGCGAACGCCATCCACGTTGTTATTCATATTGCGGTCGAGCTCGATGTTGACACGAGGATAATAGGAGGACTTTGCTGCCTCATATTGTTGTTGTGTCGCAGAGATGTCTGATTCGGCGGACTTGAGTATTGGGCTATTGGCCAGCATGACGCGCCGAGCTTCGGCCAGCGAGGCGGGAATGGTCAACAACGCGGTATCTGGTAGTATCAGGTTGTCGGGTTCGACACCCGTAACTCTAAAGTAGTTAGTCTTCGCATCATCAAGATTGGTCTGCTCGGTAAGCAGATAGTTCCTTGCCTGTGCCAAACGCGCCTCAGCCTGCTCGAGATCTGCTAGGCGCGCAACGCCTTGCTGGCTGCGCAGCCGGATCTGATCGTAGATACGCTCGTGGTTGGCGAGATTATTTTGCGCCAGTTTGACGAATTCTGCCCGTTGCAGCACATCGAGATACACCTGAATCGCATTCAAGGCCACGTTCTCAGACGTATTGAGTACCTTGTAGGCTCGTGAATTGACTGTTGCTCTCTGCCTACCAACTTCGCTCGACGTAGCAAATCCGTCAAACAGCGTTTGTTGTAAGGTGATACAGGATTCACTGCGTTGCAGTTCTGTTTTACCGCCACTCGCGCGTGTAGAAACGGTATCTGTCTCCTCACGACCGGTTCCTGCGTTCAAGTTGATTGACGGCAAATACCCGCCCTTGGCAGAGCGTAAATCATGATCGGCGGAAAGCCGACTGTTTACCGACGCGCTGACTTCGGGATGCGTGGCAAGAGTTTGTTTGATTACATCCTGTAAAGTCGAGGCGCTGGAAGGCTGTGCGACCATAATCCCTAAAGGTAAAAAAGCGTATCGAAATACAGGTAGCATAATGCTGTTTTCCTTTATGGCATGTAAACGCTGTGATTAATTTGAATGCTTGGTTTTTTTGTGATTATTCTTAATTTCCCATCCGGCGATTTTTTCTCAATAGAACGCCGTGAGAGTTTTTAAACTCATTTATTATCAGTTAATTGTGTTGTTATCTCATTCTGATTCAATGTTTGAGAAATATTTGATGCTCTTTGTATTAAAGTTTGTAGCAAGAATATTCCGAATTTTTTATGATTATGCTTAGCGAGTCAAGTGATTGACGCCTATACCGTCATTTTTTGCTCTGGCAAACCGGTTTTCTCCATCATGGTTAACCCATTAGCGTGCTAATTGGTTAACATTTTTGGAGCGCCTTTTTTTGCTTAAGCAAGTGTTCGGTCAACGCGCGTTGATTTATGACTGCACAGTTTCAAGGCCAGGAGAGCTAATCGCAGATTTACCCATCAGGATGATGTTGATATCCCCTTACAACAACTCAATATCTGTATAAAAATAATTATATATATCAAGGAGAAGCCGTAGTGAATAGCGTAATCGGTATCATTAAATTCGTTATCGGGCAAGTCTTCGTCATTTCTCTTGATGGCACACAGCGGTTATTAACAGCAGGTGACAAAATTTATCGTGGCGAAGAGATCGTCACGGGTGGCGACGGTTCCGTGTCTATCACGTTGCCGGACGGAAAAACCCTGGATGTTGGGAGAAACAGCCAGTGGAGTGACAACACCAACGTAATGCCGCAGGCCACAGCGCAAGACGCTCAGGATGTGGCAGCGTTACAGGATGCTATCGCACAAGGCGCAGACCCGACTCAAGTACTGGAAGCGCCAGCAGCGGGTAATACTGACATTGGTGAATCGGGCGACGGTGGTGGCAGTCACGTTAGTGCCGCCGATATGGTCTTTTCCCTGACTGGGCAAGTGGTAGAGGCAACCGCAGGTTATGACACCCAAGGGCTGGCATTTGCAGCGACGACCCTGTACATAAATTTGTGTAATTGCTTGATTTTGATATGTTCAATCCAACATCAAAAATAGGTTAATTTATGGACGAAAAACAGTTGCAGGCTCTGGCTAACGAACTGGCCAAAAATCTCAAAACCCCTGACGATCTCAGCCAATTCGATCGCCTGCTGAAGAAAATCAGCGTTGAGGCTGCTCTCAACGCCGAAATGTCCCACCATCTGGGCTACGATAAAAATCAGCCCAAACCGGGGGCCAACTCCCGCAACGGCTATTCCACAAACACCGTGACCACCGGCGATGGCCCTCTGGAACTACGTACTCCGCGCGATCGTGATGGCTCCTTCGAACCACAACTGGTGAAGAAAAACCAGACCCGGATCACCGGGATGGATAACCAAATCCTGTCCCTGTACGCCAGAGGGATGACCACCCGCGAGATAGCGTCTGCGTGAGCTGTATGACGCGGATGCCTCACCGGCGCTGGTCTCGAAGGTCACCGACGTCGTGATGGAACAGGTTACTGAATGGCAAAATCGTCCACTGGATGCAGTCTATCCCATTGTTTACCTTGACTGTATCATCCTGAAGGTCCGGCAGGACAGTCGCGTCATCAATAAATCCGTGTTCCTGGCACTGGGTATCAACATCGAGGGCCAGAAAGAACTGCTGGGTATGTGGCTGGCCGAAAACGAGGGCGCGAAGTTCTGGCTCAATGTGCTGACAGAACTAAAAAACCGCGGCCTGAACGATATCCTCATCGCCTGTGTCGACGGTCTGAAAGGCTTCCCGGACGCCATCAACGCGGTGTATCCGGAAGCCCGCATCCAGCAGTGCATCGTGCACATGGTACGCAACAGCCTGAGGTTCGTCTCTTGGAAGGACTACAAAGCCGTCACACGCGACCTGAAAGCCATCTATCAGGCCGCTACGGAAGAAGCAGGCCAGCAGGGGCTGGAAGCATTCGCCAGCGCATGGGACAGACGCTATCCACAGATAAGCCGGAGCTGGCAGACGAACTGGAGCAATCTGGCAACGTTCTTCTCTTACCCGGCAGATATCCGCAAAGTCATCGACACAACCAACGCCATCGAGTCGCCGAACAGTGTGATCCGGCATGCGATTAAAAAACGCAAGGTGTTCCCGACTGACGACGCAGTGAAAAAGGTGGTGTGGCTGGCAATCCAGTCGGCCTCACAGAAATGGACGATGCCACTGCGGGACTGGCGTATGGCAATGAGCCGTTTTATTATCGAGTTCGGTGACCGCCTGGACGGCCACTACTGAGAAAGGCATTTACACAGAATCATGTACAGGGTCCTGCTACACGTCAGAAGTATTCACTTCCTTCTCATGTTCCTTTCTGTACCAGTAGTAAGCCCCTTTGGCAATCAGGCGTAATTGCAGCACCAGGCGTTCTTCCAATTGCCGCCGCTGCTCAAGTCCAACGTCCAACGCCTCTGCGCCAGCGCTAAACACTATCGTGACCATGGCTTCAGACTGGGCCTCCGCAAATTCACGCGGGATATGATTTTCCACTTCAAGATAGTCCGCCAGTTCCGCAATAAAATGCTGGATTTCACGGGCTACAGCAGCACGAAACGCGGCGGAGGTGCCCGAACGTTCACGCAACAACAGACGGAACGCATTGGGGTTGTTGCCAATGAACTCCATAAAGGTGGCGACCGATGTGCGGATAACGCTGCCGCTTTTGGCAATGCGCTGGCGTGCCTGTCGCATCAGTTGACGCAACATCAGGCCGCTTTCATCGACCATCGTCAAACCCAATTCATCGACATCGCGGAAGTGGCGATAAAAAGAGGTGGGAGCGATGCCCGCCTCACGTGCGACTTCACGCAAGCTCAGGCTGGCGAAACTCCGTTCGGCACTGAGTTGACTGAAAGCAGCTTCGATTAAGGAACGGCGAGTGCGTTCTTTTTGTTGTGCTCTGACACCCATATTTTGTGTTCCGACACCCATATTCAGCTGACACCATCCGCTTTCCTCTCCAGGAAAGCACTATAGCAAACTTTACTTGCGACATACTGAGACAAAGTTTGCCATATTGAAAATGAGACAGAGGATTGTCATACCAGCAGCAGGGATAAATTGGGTTATGCACGCGGCAGTGTTACAATAGCGTTATCGGCTTGTATAAAAACAGGATTACCCTACCATGACACAACAAGCACAAACTCAGCAACCGTTTGATTATGATGCCATCATTATTGGTTCCGGCCCAGGCGGCGAAGGGGCCACGATGGGGCTGGTAAAGCAAGGTGCCAGAGTGGCCGTCATCGAGCGCTATAACAACGTCGGCGGTGGGTGCACACACTGGGGAACCATCCCCTCCAAAGCGTTGCGCCATGCCGTCAGCCGCATCATCGAATTTAACCAGAACCCGCTGTACAGCGATAATTCACGCCCTATTCGCTCCTCGTTCTCCGACATCCTGCACCACGCAGACAGCGTCATCGGCCAGCAAACCCGCATGCGTCAGGGTTTTTACGAACGTAACCATTGCGAAATATTTTCAGGTGAAGCGCATTTCATCGATGAGCACACTGTTGCCGTGCAGTACCCCGATAATATGCAAGATACGCTTACGGCCGCTCACATTATCATTGCCACCGGCTCACGTCCCTACCACCCGACAAACGTAGACTTTGCACATCCCCGTATTTACGACAGCGATTCCATTCTGGAACTGGATCACGAACCCCAGCACGTGATTATTTATGGCGCAGGCGTGATTGGCTGTGAATATGCCTCGATCTTTCGTGGCCTGAGCGTAAAAGTGGATCTGATCAACACCCGCGATCGTCTGCTGGCGTTTCTCGATCAGGAAATGTCTGACGCTCTGTCCTACCATTTTTGGAACAATGGCGTTGTCATTCGCCATAACGAAGAGTTCGAATCGATCGAAGGCACCGCTGACGGCGTCATTGTTCACCTTAAATCCAGTAAAAAGATGAAGGCCGACTGCTTGCTGTACGCCAATGGGCGCACCGGCAACACGGAGACGTTAGGGCTGGAAAAAATCGGTTTGGTGCCAGACGGACGCGGCCAGTTGAAAGTCAACAGCATGTACCAAACGGCACTGGCACACATCTACGCCGTGGGCGACGTCATCGGCTATCCCAGCCTGGCTTCAGCAGCCTACGATCAGGGACGATTGGCAGCGCAGGCCATCGTCAAAGGCGATGCCAGTGCACACCTCATCGAAGATATCCCAACGGGGATCTACACCATTCCGGAAATCAGTTCCGTAGGGAAAACCGAGCAGGAGCTTACGGCGATGAAAGTGCCCTATGAGGTTGGACGCGCGCAGTTCAAACATCTGGCGCGGGCGCAAATCGTTGGCATGAACGTGGGAGGACTGAAGATACTTTTTCACCGAGAAACCAGGCAAATCCTCGGTATTCACTGTTTTGGCGAGCGTGCTGCGGAGATTATTCACATCGGCCAGGCCATCATGGAGCAAAAAGGCGAAGGGAATACTATCGAATATTTCGTTAATACAACTTTTAATTACCCAACGATGGCCGAAGCTTACCGAGTGGCGGCACTTAATGGGTTAAACCGCCTGTTTTAATGCACTGTCCAAATAGTGCTGCATATGTTCCCGCACAGCGTCCGCCAGCTGTTCATAGCGACCGCGCAGTGGCGATCCTGGGCGGTACACCAGCGTGACAGTTCGCTTCGGCTCCGGCTTGTAGCACGGTAAATAACAGACACCATCACGCTGGCGCTCATGAGGCACCGCCAGTGAAGGCAGCAAGGTGATCCCACTGCCAGCGGCAACCATGTTGCGCAACGTTTCCAGGCTGGTGGCGCGAAAATGCGTATCTTCATCTGCCCCTGCCTGAAAGCAGAACCCCAATGCCTGATCGCGCAGGCAGTGCCCATCTTCCAGCATCAGCAGTTTTTCACCGGCCAGATCGGACATGGCAACACGCTCACGGTTTGCCCACGGATGATCCTGATAAATCGCCAGTTTCATTGGTTCATCAAACAGTGGTACTTCGATAAATGCTTCCGATTCCTTGACCATCGCGAGAATGGCGCAGTCCAGCTTGCCGCTATCCAGATGTGCCAGTAGTTGATGCGTCTGCGCTTCATGCAGGTACATTTCCAGCTTAGGAAACGTGCGATGCAGCATGGGAATGATATGCGGCAGTAGGTAGGGTCCAACGGTGGGGATAAGCCCAATATGCAGTGGACCAGACATGGTATCTCCCTGTTGGCTCGCCATCTCTTTAAGCACTTTGACTTCGCGCAGCACGGTCCTTGCCTGTTCGACCAGTAGCAAGCCAGCCTGAGTAAACAACACTTTTCTGCTGGTGCGCTCCAATAACATCACGCTAAGTTCATCTTCCAGTTTACGAATTTGACCGCTGAGTGTCGGTTGGCTGACATGACAGGAGTCCGCTGCACGCCGGAAATGACGGTGTTCAGCTAACGCCACCAGATACTCTAGATCCCGAATGTTCATTTATCATTATCCTTAACACGATAGCCAAAAACGATAGGTAGGATGTCAATCAATGGTAAGCCCTATCAACAAAGAAAACGTTTGGTTCCCGACAACAACGGTATCTTATCGGTTAAAAAATATAACCAGCGACGGCGTTAAGAAAATGAAATTTGTTTCACTATTGAAATTTTATAAAACCTTCAATGCTGGATAATCATAAGATGCCAAATATTAAAAACATACAAAGCCGACACGCTTTACCGAGGTAGTGGTAATAAAATAGCGCATCAATAATGACATAATTATTCTACCCTGCAACATATCAATGAAGCTTGAATAAAAAGTGGAATCGAGCCGGGCGCATCGCAGGCATCAGTAGCGAAATTTAGGCTGTGTCCCTTAATCCCATGAGTTATACTAACTGTTTGTTTCTAAATTATTTTGAACTATGGCTCGCTACGACCTTCCCGATGAAGCATGGGCTATCATCCAGCCCTTACTCCCTACTGAACCAGCAACACCACAGGCCGGACGCCCATGGGCTGAGCATCGCATGATTATCAATGGCATGTTCTGGGTGCTGTGCTCTGGTGCCCCATGGCGTGATTTACTTGAGCGATACGGCCCATGGAAAACCGTTTATAACCGCTTTAACCGATGGTCAAAATCGGGATTCATTAACATTATTTTCAATAAGTTACTTTCATCACTTGATGCCCATGGCCTCGTGGACTGGTCAGCGACTGCGCTGGATGGTAGCAATATCAGGGCGCTGAAATGTGCTGCCGGTGCTCAAAAAAACATCCCGATATCACCGGAGATAATGGGCTGGGTCGCTCTCGAGGTGGTTTTGGCACCAAAATCCATATGGCTACAGACGGAAGTGGTCTTCCGTTAAACATCGTGTTGAGCCCCGGTCAGGCTCATGAAAGTCAGTTTGCACTACGTCTTTTGGACGGTATTGGTGTTCAACGCGGCTTTGTTGAATAAATCAGAACTTGTAACGACTGTGCCCCAGGTCGATTGTTACGTGATGCGAATACTGTTCGGCATTCCTAATAGCGTGATCCGGTTAAGCGCTTTGACCATCGCCATGGCTTCACCCACCTGAGCATCGTAGTCACGCAGACTTAGATGACCACCCAGAAGCGTTTTGAACCGGAACATGGCCGTTTCAGCCACTGAGCGTCGGTGATAGCCCACTTTCTTTTTCCAGGTATCGTTGCTGCCGCTCAGGCGCTGATTTGCAACAGCGTGGTTACGCTCGTGGTAGTGGTCCGGCCAATATTGCGCCCCCCTTCGCGGCGGGATAAGCGGCCTTATTTTCTTCCTCAGCAGAGCATCATGGCAGTAACCTGTATCGTAAGCGCCGTCAGCCGATGCCTCTCTGATTTTCCGGTGGGTCTGGTTTATCAGTGCCGGTAGAGCCTGGGCATCAGTCGTACCACTGAGCGACAAATCCGCACAGATAATCTCATGCGTCGCACTGTCTACTGCCAGATGCAGCTTACGCCACACCCTGCGTCTGTCGGCACCATGCTGCCGGACTTTCCATTCGCCTTCGCCAAAGACCTTCAGGCCGGTTCCATCAATGACCAGATGTGAGATTTCACCACGGGTTGGCGTTTTTATGCTGATGTTCACTGTCTTTGCTCGCTTGCTGAGCAGCGAATAGTCTGGACAATGCAGCGACAATTTAATCAGTTTAAAAATCGAGTCAACAAAACCCTGTAAAGCCCTCAATGAAAGGCCAAACACGCGTTTCATCATCAGGACTGTGGTGATGGCCATATCTGAGTAGTGGAGCGGTCGTCCACGCCGTTCAGTAGTCGTTTTTTCCGTCCATGCAGCAATGGCTGATTCATCTAGCCATACGGTTAGAGAACCGCGCTGCTTGAGGGCCTTGTTATAGGAGGGCCAGTTAGTGATTTTAAAATTTTGTTTTGCCATGGAGACCTGATGTTGAAACAACTATGGTGATCTGATCCGATGATTAACCAAACTTTCTATTTATTCAACAAAGCCGTTCAACGCCAGAACGGCAGTATGAAACGCCGTGGTCATGCGGTACTCGCTGACAAGGCGTACTCCGGGCATGTATTACGTAACGAGCTGAAAAAAAGAGGTATAAAAACTGTCATCCCCCGAAAATCCACTGAAAAAATGGCGGTGGATGGTCGTTCAAAGCTCGATCGTGACGCCTACCGCAATCGGAACGTTGTTGAGCGGTGCTTTGGCCGTCTGAAAGAATACCGTCGCATTGCGACACGTTACGACAAAACGGCGAGGAATTATCTGGCAATGTTGAAACTGGGCTGCATCCGCCTGTTTTACCAGAGGTTATGTAATTAAGGGACACAGCCTAGTATTCCATCAGCTTCAATCGGGTTAATGTCCGAGAAATGCCGTAAACTGAGAAAGAATATTAGGCTTTGTTGAATAAATAGAAAGTTTGGTTAATCATCGGATCAGATCACCATAGTTGTTTCAACATCAGGTCTCCATGGCAAAACAAAATTTTAAAATCACTAACTGGCCCTCCTATAACAAGGCCCTCAAGCAGCGCGGTTCTCTAACCGTATGGCTAAATAACTGTTCCGAATAGTAGATCACCTGAAGGGAACTCAGTCCGAGTTGAGCGATCTGATCAATCGATAAAGATCCCAAATCATCAACCGGACTGAGCGATGTCGAGCATAGCACCGATACCCCGTAACGAACGACGCCTGATGAAGAAAACTCTCCATAAAACGCGTGACAAGAATCACGCTCGCAGGCTGACCGCCATCCTGATGTTGCACCGGGGCGAGCGCGTGAGCGATGTCGCCAGAATGCTTTGCTGCGCCCGTTCGTCAATCGGCAGATGGATTAACTGGCTCACCCTGTACGGCATTGAAGGCCTCAAATCTCTGCGGCCCGGTCGTGGCCGTCGCTGGCCGTTTGAACAGATCTGCGCACTGTTAATCCAGCTCGTAAAGCGTTCCCCTCATGATTTTGGCTATCAGCGTTCGCGCTGGAGCACGGAACTGCTAGCGATAAAAATCAATGAGATAACCGGTTGCCAGTTGCATGCTTCCACGGTGCGCCGTTGGCGGCCTTCTGCCGGTCTGGTGTGGCGACGCGCAGCTCCTACGCTGCGTATCCGCGACCCGCATAAGGAAGAAAAAATGGAGGCCATCGCGATGGCGCTGGAACAATGCAGCGCGGAACATCCCGTCTTTTACGAAGACGAAGTGGATATTCATCTGAATCCCAAAATTGGCGCGGACTGGCAGGTTCGCGGGAAGCAGAAACGCATCGTGACGCCGGGCCAGAACGAGAAATATTATCTGGCGGGTGCATTACACAGCGGGACGGGAAAAGTCAGCGATGTTGGAGGAAACAGTAAAAGTTCGTGTTTGTTTATCAGTATGTTAGAGCATCTGAGAGCAACGTACAGACGGGCAAAAACGCTCACGCTGATAGTTGATAACTACATTATTCACAAAAGCCGGGAGACGCAGCGCTGGCTGGAAGAAAACCCGAAATTCAGGGTTATTTATCAGCCGGTGTACTCACCATGGGTAAATCATGTAGAGCGGTTATGGCAGGCGTTGCATGAAACCATTACCCGCAATCATCAATGCTGTTCAATGTGGCAGTTACTGAACAAGGTTCGTCGCTTCATGGAAACCGTCAGCCCGTTTCCCAGTGGAAAACATGGACAGGCAAAAGTGTAGCGATATTAGGAACAGCTATTTAGATGAATCAGCCATTGCTGCATGGACGGAAAAAACGACTACTGAACGGCGTGGACGACCGCTCCACTACTCGGATATGGCCATTACCACAGTCCTGATGATGAAACGCGTGTTTGGCCTAATGAGATGGTCACCCCCACCCTGTGAGCGGTACGCTGACAGGGTGTTTCTTTATGGAGAAGGCCATCATGCAAAACGTCACGCTTATTGGTATCGATCTCGGCAAACATTCTTTTCACATTCATTGTCAGGATAAATCAGGCAAGGCATTACTGCGGAAAAAGTTTACCCGCACCAAACTCATCGAGTTTCTGGCTACGTGTACACCTACTACCGTTGTAATGGAAGCCTGCGCCGGTGCCCATTTTATGGCTCGTCGGATCAGTGGGCTGGGGCATGAAGTAAAGTTGATCTCTCCGCAGTTTGTCCGCCCTTTTGTCAAGAGCAACAAGAACGATTTCGTTGATGCCGAAGCAATATGCGAAGCCGGATCACGCCCTTCCATGCGGTTTGTGCAGCCAAGAACTGAGGCTCAGCAGGCTATGCGAGCCTTGCATCGCGTCAGGGAGTCGTTGGTCAGAGACAAAGTTAAAACGACTAACCAAATGCATGCTTTTTTACTGGAGTTTGGTCTCAGCATGCCGAAAGGTATTGCGGTAATCAAAAGGCTTTCAGCTGTTCTGGCTGATAATGACTTGCCACCTTATCTGGCACAGTTGCTGCTTCGATTACACGATCATTACCAATATTTGGTTGGGCAGATAGCAGAGCTCGAAAGAGAACTTGGGCAGGCACTCTCTCTAGATGAAACTGGCCAGCATTTAATGACCATCCCTGGTGTTGTACCGATAACAGCCAGCGTTTTGTCATCACAGTTAGGCGATGGCAAGCAATATGAAAACAGTCGTAATTTTGCCGCTTCCACCGGTCTTGTACCCCGCCAATACAGTACTGGAGGTGTAGTGGCACACTGATACTGGCCACCTGAGCGGAGGTGATATGCTCACCTCATCAACACGACAGGTGACCTCATGGGTAAACATTTTACGGCGGAATTTAAGCTCGAAGCCGCAAAGCTGGTTGTCGACCACGGCTACACATACGTTAAGGCCGCAGAGGCGGTTAATGTCAGCCATTCTGCCATTAGTCGCTGGGTCAATAAGCTTCGCCTTGAACGACAGGGAAAAACGCCAACGGGACTTCCTCTTACCCCTGAACAGCTCGAGCTGCGTGAGATGAAGAAAAAAGTCCAATGCCTTGAAATGGAGAACGAAATCCTAAAAAAGGCTACGGCGCTCTTAATGTCGGACTCACTCAACGGTTCACGGTAGTCGACAGGCTGAGGGCGCGATACCCGGTCACGGCGTTGTGCCAAACTTTTGAGGTACATCGCAGCAGCTACAGGCACTGGCAGGCTTCCGCTAATGAACCCGACGGTGAGCGCGTGGTTAAGTGTAGCCGCGTCATGGAAGCCTGGAACGCCAGCGGCGGCTCTGCCGGCGCTCGAAGTATCGCGACCATCGTCACCGGCAGCTCCGGTGTCAAAATGGGGCGCTGGCTGGCTGGCAAGCTGATGAAGGAGCTGGGTATCGCCAGCTGCCAGCGACCGGCTCACAAATACAAACGCGGCGGCAATGAACACGTTGAAATACCGAACTATCTCAACCGCCAGTTCGCGGTTACCGCGCCGGATCAGGTCTGGTGCGGCGATGTGACCTACATCTGGACGGGCAAATGCTGGGCTTACCTTGCGGTGGTGCTAGATCTGTTCGCCCGCAAACCGGTGGGCTGGGCCATGTCGACGTCGCCGGACTCGGCGCTGACAGTTAAAGCGTTGCAGATGGCCTGGGAACTCCGGGGACAACCAACAGGAGTCATGTTCCACAGCGACCAGGGCAGCCACTATACCAGCCGTCAATACCGGCAAGCCCTGTGGCGCTGCCGGATAAAGCAGAGTATGAGTCGGCGGGGTAACTGCTGGGATAATGCGCCAATGGAGCGGTTCTTCCGCAGCCTGAAGACAGAATGGGTGCCGACAAAGGGTTACAACAGCTTCAGCGAAGCCCAGGACGCGATTATCCGCTACATCACGGGGTATTACAGCGCTATCCGGCCTCACTGGTATAACGGCGGCTTAACTCCAAACGAATCTGAGCGACTGTTCTACATACAGTCTAATGCGGTGGCCAATATTAGTTGACCACTACAAGGGAAGAATACTCGTCTGGGTATTAGCAAGCGTGGAGATAAAAACCTTCGCCGATTGCTTGTTCAATGTGCGCGGGTATTTATCCTAAGAATTGACCATCAATCAGGGAGATTAGCTGATTGGGTAAGGTCTCAGTTGGGCAGGAAACATTCTTGCGTTGTGTGCTGTGCATTAGCAAATAAATTAGCTCGAATAGCTTGGGCAATAACGACACGAAATACCGTGTTTGAACAGTAATGTTGGTCTAACAGTCAGCAAGTTAACGAAGTTACCCATCTGGTTTTGCGAAGACTGATTATTGATGACATGAACGGCCTGACGGCCTGATATAAAACCAAAAAATGAAAATGGCTCAATGAAGCCGATGGCCTTTTTAGGAATATCAGGTGCGAAACTCATCGTGGCGCGGGCATCCTTGGCCATAAAGACGCCAGATAGATTTAAGCAAGCCCACCATTAATCAAAGATCAGTGTTGCAAAAATGGGGGTGACCATAGATTCATTGAGGGCTTTACAGGGTTTTGTTGACTCGATTTTTAAACTGATTAAATTGTCGCTGCATTGTCCAGACTATTCGCTGCTCAGCAAGCGAGCAAAGACAGTGAACATCAGCATAAAAACGCCAACCCGTGGTGAAATCTCACATCTGGTCATTGATGGAACCGGCCTGAAGGTCTTTGGCGAAGGCGAATGGAAAGTCCGGCAGCATGGTGCCGACAGACGCAGGATGTGGCGTAAGCTGCATCTGGCAGTAGACAGTGCGACGCATGAGATTATCTGTGCGGATTTGTCGCTCAGTGGTACGACTGATGCCCAGGCTCTACCGGCACTGATAAACCAGACCCACCGGAAAATCAGAGAGGCATCGGTTGACGGCGCTTACGATACAGGTTACTGCCATGATGCTCTGCTGAGGAAGAAAATAAGGCCGCTTATCCCGCCGCGAAGGGGGCGCAATATTGACCGGACCACTACCACGAGCGTAACCACGCTGTTGCAAATCAGCGCCTGAGCGGCAGCAACGATACCTGGAAAAAGAAAGTGGGCTATCACCGACGCTCAGTGGCTGAAACGGCCATGTTCCGGTTCAAAACGCTTCTGGGTGGTCATCTAAGTCTGCGTGACTACGATGCTCAGGTGGGTGAAGCCATGGCGATGGTCAAAGCGCTTAACCGGATCACGCTATTAGGAATGCCGAACAGTATTCGCATCAGGTAACAATCGACCTGGGGCACAGTCGTTACAAGTTCTGATTTATTCAACAAAGCCCAATGCAGGCAGTAGATTGAAAGAACGGTTTTCTGGCGTCATATTCCAATAATAAATGGCATTCGAGTCAGAAACATAATCTTGCACCGTATTCACGTTCAATGCTTTTGCCAGATAGTCGCGGTACGCGGAAATAAACCCGGAGCCGATAGTCATAACCGGATCGTAATCGCTCCGTGCAGCCATTTTATCCAGCGAGGCTCCTCGATAACGGCCGTCAGCACGGCTGACAGTATCGCCCTGCTCTGTCAGCAGTTTTTTAACAAACAGCGGGCCTGAAACGCGCAAATCGGCCTTAACCCATTCCCGTGCGGGTATACCGGTGTAGCGGGCAAGTTGCTCAGCAAGCTCTGCTTTCTGCGATTCTGGCAAGAGATTGCCCTGAGCCAACGCCTGTGCATAAGGACCAAGGGAAAACTGTTCAACCTCAGTCAGCAAATGATCCAGATTTTCTGCGACGTTTGCCGGATGCTGATAGTAATGAGCGATTGCCGCATAGGTTGGCAACGCCAGGTAATAGGGCTGATCGATGCCGGGGTTGGATTCAGGACGATCGATATCAATATCCTGGCTCAAATACGACCCTGTACATAAATTTGTGTAATTGCCTGATTTTGATATGTTCAATCCAACATCAAAAACAGGTTAATTTATGGACGAAAAACAGTTGCAGGCTCTGGCTAACGAACTGGCCAAAAATCTCAAAACCCCTGACGATCTCAGCCAATTCGATCGCCTGCTGAAGAAAATCAGCGTTGAGGCTGCTCTCAACGCCGAAATGTCCCACCATCTGGGCTACGATAAAAATCAGCCCAAACCGGGGTCCAACTCCCGCAACGGCTATTCCACAAACACCGTGACCACCGGCGATGGCCCTCTGGAACTACGTACTCCGCGCGATCGTGATGGCTCCTTCGAACCACAACTGGTGAAGAAAAACCAGACCCGGATCACCGGGATGGATAACCAAATCCTGTCCCTGTACGCCAGAGGGATGACCACCCGCGAGATAGCGTCTGCGTTCAACGAGCTGTATGACGCGGATGTCTCACCGGCGCTGGTCTCGAAGGTCACCGACGCCGTGATGGAACAGGTTACTGAATGGCAAAATCGTCCACTGGATGCAGTCTATCCCATTGTTTACCTTGACTGTATCATCCTGAAGGTCCGGCAGGACAGTCGCGTCATCAATAAATCCGTGTTCCTGGCACTGGGTATCAACATCGAGGGCCAGAAAGAACTGCTGGGTATGTGGCTGGCCGAAAACGAGGGCGCGAAGTTCTGGCTCAATGTGCTGACAGAACTAAAAAACCGCGGCCTGAACGATATCCTCATCGCCTGTGTCGACGGTCTGAAAGGCTTCCCGGACGCCATCAACGCGGTGTATCCGGAAGCCCGCATCCAGCTGTGCATCGTGCACATGGTACGCAACAGCCTGAGGTTCGTCTCTTGGAAGGACTACAAAGTCGTCACACGCGACCTGAAAGCCATCTATCAGGCCGCTACGGAAGAAGCAGGCTAGCAGGCGCTGGAAGCATTCGCCAGCGCATGGGACAGCAGCTATCCACAGATAAGTCGGAGCTGGCAGACGAACTGGAGCAATCTGGCAACGTTCTTCGCTTACCCGGCAGATATCCGCAAAGTCATCGACACAACCAACGCCATCGAGTAGCTGAACAGTGTGATCCGGCATGCGATTAAAAAACGTAAGGTGTTCCCGACTGACGACGCAGTGAAAAAGGTGGTGTGGCTGGCAATCCAGTCGGCCTCACAGAAATGGACGATGCCACTGCGGGACTGGCGTATGGCAATGAGCCGTTTTATTATCGAGTTCGGTGACCGCCTGGACGGTCACTACTGAGAAAGGCATTTACACAGAATCATGTACAGGATCACCGACAGCCATGCTGAGCTCTTCTGCACGCTCGGCCAGTGAACTGGCAGCTGCGGCGGATTCATTCACCAACGCCGCGTTCTGCTGTGTGACTGTCTCCATTTGTGAAATCGCCGTATTAATTTGCCCAATCCCTAAACTTTGCTCATGGCTGGCAGTTGAAATTTCGGTCACCAATGAGGCTACCTGCTTAATCTCCGCCACCACTTCTTGAATGGCATTACCTGCATTCCTGACGACATGGCGGCCTTGGCTTACTTGTTGAACCGAGGCGTTGATGAGCTTAGCCGCACTGGCACTGCGCTGCGCCAGCGAGCGCACCTCTCCGGCTACCACGGCAAAACCGCGCCCTTGTTCACCGGCTCTCGCCGCCTCTACCGCGGCGTTAAGTGCCAGAATATTGGTTTGAAACGATATGCCTTCAATCAAGTTAATGATGTTGGTAATTTTCTGTGATGAAGTCACCATCAACTCCATCGCGGCAGTCACCTCCACCATCATGTCTCCTCCCTTGACGGCCTGCTGAGAGGCAGAAACCGCCAGTTGGCTGGCATGTGCGGCATTGGTCGCATTCAGCGTCACCGACGATGTGATTTGCTCCATTGAGGCGGCAGTCTCTTCCAAAGAACTGGCCTGTTGGTCGGTGCGAGATGAGAGGTCGATATTACCGCTACTGATCTGGCCGGACGCCGTGGCAATGATATCGGCATTGCGGTGAACGCGTTCAACGATGCCGGTCAGGTTCAGCATCATCTCTTGTAACGCCGTCTGAAGCTGCCCCATTTCATCACGCGACGTGATCTCGACCTGGTGTGTAAGATCGCCACCCGCAACGCTCCTCGCCAATTCCACCGCATGTTTGATAGGAACTGCAATCGACATAATCAATCGCCAGCCGGAAAGCGCCACAATCAAGACACCGGCCTGATGTAGCCCCCTGTAACACCAGACAGTAGCTGTATCTCCAGATAAGAGATAGGCTTAGATATATGTCTAACAATCATGCTAATTTTGAAATGACCGGGATCCTGTTAGGGCAAGAAGTCCGTAAGCGTAAAACTCCGCAAGAGAAAATCGCCATCATTCAGCAGACAATGGAGCCGGGGATGAACGTCTCCCATGTAGCCCGCCTGCATGGCATCCAGCCCAGCCTTTTGTTTAAGTGGAAGAAGCAATACCAGGAAGGAAGCCTCACCGCCGTTGCGGCCGGAGAAGAAGTGGTTCCAGCTTCGGCGCTGGCGACTGCCCTCAAGCAGGTCCGGGAGCTACAGCGCCTTCTGGGTAAGAAGACGATGGAAGTTGAGATCCTCAAAGAAGCAGTGGAGTACCGCCAGTCGCGAAAATGGATAGCGCACGCGCCCTTGTTGCCAAAGGACGGGGAATAGCTCTGGTCAGCCGCGCCATGAGCGTGTCGCGTGCGCAGCTGTCACTGCGGGTTAACCGTTCTGCCGACTGGCTGGACAGGGGGCTACATCAAATCAATTTTAATTTAATGCTCATAGAAAAATCCCTGGATAGAAGATTCACCAGCATATCGATCCCAGGATTAAAGTATTCATAGCGTCTCAAAAAAAATTTAAAAAACAATGAACAACCCTATGAGATATATTTACTTGGTAATGCCTTCAAATAGTTGGCTTTTGTGATATTCTGCCGCTATTTGAGGTTTCCACGTGGTTACTGTTTTTGTTCATTGCCCTCGCTGCCATTCAGATAAAGTTTATCGACATGGCCTTAGTCCAACTAAGCGCGAACGCTTCCGGTGTCAGTGCTGTCGCCGTGTATTCCAGCTTACCTACCGCTATGAAGCGCGAAAGCCGGGAGTCAAAGAGCAGATCGTTGATATGGCCTTCAACGGTGCCGGTGTTCGCGATACCGCCAGAACGTTGAAAATCGGCATCAATACGGTCATCCGGGCTTTAAAAAGCTCTCGCCCCGCAGGATAACATCTTCTCCCGTTGCTCACGCCGACGTCG
This sequence comes from Symbiopectobacterium sp. Eva_TO, assembly GCF_053848865.1. Classification (NCBI taxonomy): domain Bacteria; kingdom Pseudomonadati; phylum Pseudomonadota; class Gammaproteobacteria; order Enterobacterales; family Enterobacteriaceae; genus Symbiopectobacterium; species Symbiopectobacterium sp. Eva_TO. Next base: position 192,381 of record NZ_JBSPEY010000004.1, read on the forward strand.
CCCTTATCTGTGAACTTGATGAGCAATGGAGCTTCGTTGGCAGTAAGGCGCTACAGCACTGGCTCTGGTACGCTTACAATACCAAAACGGGCGGTGTTCTGGCCTACACTTTTGGCCCCCGAACCGATGAGACCTGCCGTGAATTGCTGGCTCTGTTGACACCGTTCAACATCGGCATGATTACCAGTGACAACTGGGGCAGCTATGCAAGAGAGGTTCCGAAGCAGAAACATCTGACTGGCAAGATCTTCACGCAACGCATAGAGCGCAATAACCTGACGCTCCGTACCCGCATTAAACGACTGGCGCGTAAAACGATTTGCTTCTCGCGCTCCGTCGAGATCCACGAAAAAGTCATCGGAGCCTTCATCGAAAAACACATGTTCTACTAATTGGAGTCATTACCATTTACTTCTTATGCCCTTTAAAAAGGGGGCTATTCATACTAAAAAGGAAGTGCCTAGAGTTATATTATCAATGCAAGTAAAGTTATCGTTACATCAAAGCCATATGAAAAATAAGGTTTTTTGAATTCAGCGCTTCAAGCTACACTGCCATTATCGTGACTGATAAAGACGCCACCTTAACCATGACAGATGCCTCACACCCCCAATGGCAACTCTATATGCTGCGCACCGCTAACGGCGCGCTCTATACTGGTATCACGCGCGATGTGGCGCGCAGAGTGGCACAGCACCAGGATGGAAAAGGCGCAAAAGCACTGCGAGGGAAAGGCGAACTGACACTGGTCTATCACTGTGAAGTGGGGGATCACACCACGGCTTTACGGCTGGAATACCGCCTGAAGCAACTGAGCAAGCAGCAAAAAGAGAGGCTGGTGCGCGACCAGCCTACGACGCTCTCTGACTATATACGTGCTGATGTTCCCTAAAGCGCTCAGGGGAGAAAACGTTGGAAGGGCACAGCATAATCCACGATGCCACTCACGCCTTCAAAATGGTTATCGGAAAGCGGGTACATCTGGAATGCGTCATCACTATCAGGCCAGCGGCAGCGTAACTGCTGCTCCCGGGCAGGCACAAAACCAAAGCGAGCATAATAAGCGGGAGAACCGAGCACCACTACGGCGGTGTAACCAAACTCGTTTAGCGCATCCAGTCCTTCGTAAACCAGCTTTTCCCCCCATCCTTGACGGCGCAGCGTTTCATCTACCGCTAGCGGCCCCAAAGCGACCCACTGACGATCTTCCTCTGCAATGGTCACCGGGCTAAAAGCGACGTATCCCATCACCACGCCTTCGTCATCCGTAGCGACTACTCCAAGCGTTAACAGCCCGTCTTCCCGCAGTTGATGAACCATTTCGGCCTCTGCCGAGGTGGGAAACGCACGACGCAGCAGCGCATCAATACACGCTGCATCTACCGGAATTTCCACCCGTACTAACATGTGGTGGCCGCGCGATCGTCAGCGTGCATCGCGCCCTCATGTAATCCCGCCTCAACGAAATCGGCCAGACGCAGCAGGCCAATGCGCAACGGCGCTGGCATGGCATCGAGATCGATAGAATCCATCAGGTTTTTAACATACAGCCCCAGTTCAGTATCGCCTTCAATGCGCAAACGACGCTGGAAAAACAGCGTATCGGGATCTTCACGGCGTGCGGCGATCAATACCAGATCGTTGGCTTCAGCACTGAAGCTGACGTCTTCCACTTCATGCTGGCTCACCACCAGGCGATCGTCTCGCAATGTCACAAACCAGGTCAGCCCGACATCACGGACTTCCACTTTCAGCCAGCGTTCTGTCAGAAATGACAGCTCGCCTTCATCCAGCGCCTGCTGAAACTGCCAGCTCAGTACTCGCTCCAACACCTGCCGCTGTAAGGCAAATAGGGTGAACTTCAGAGGCTTACCTAACAAGCCCGGACCTTGACGCACAATCTGTGCCTGTAGTTTTTCCAACACTGATGTACCCCTTATAAAGCCATATCGTTATACACATCTTTTGGCCATTTTTTGAACAGGATGCTCAGAACCCCGTGAATTAAGGCATTCAAGCCATCCCATTGGCTTTTTGAGGTTCAAAATGCCACTCTGAGATAAACCCGTAACTCATTGATTAAACAGTGCGTTAGAAAGATGTGTATAACGATATGTTATAAAGCAAACCGTTCAATCCAAGCCACTCACCCGCTGAACGCAGGGTCCGCTCAGGCCATGCGCACCGCATGTGCTGCTTTTCTCATCACACTATTTTGCCACAGCCCAGTAAAGCAGACGCGATGCCGGGTCAATAATTTCATTATTATGCACGGAAATCTCGGTAATGCATGCAAGCAATCCCTATTCATTACACGATAAGCTGGCCTAAATCAAAGTCCTGCACCAGCGGGTTAATTAAGATTCCCTAACGTTAAAGAAGGGTCGTGCGTTGATATTCCCATTTTCCGCATGTCCCCGCCCTGCATCAGCCCTGACATGACATCAGGCTGTCTGATGAATGAGGAAACCCGTATGGAATTACTGTGCCCCGCAGGGAACATGCCCGCACTGAAAGCGGCAATTGATAACGGTGCCGACGCTGTTTACATCGGGCTAAAAGACGATACCAACGCACGCCACTTCGCTGGATTGAACTTCACGGACAAGAAGTTGCAGGAGGCGAGCGACTATGTGCATCGCCATCAGCGCAAATTGCATATCGCCATCAATACGTTTGCCCACCCAAACGGCTATCAACGCTGGGAGTGCGCTGTCGATATGGCGGCCAATATGGGGGCCGATGCGCTTCCTGGCTGATCTTGCCATGCTTGAGTATGCCGCAGAGCGCTATCCGCATATTGAACGGCACGTCTCTGTACAAGCATCTGCCACTAACGAAGAGGCAATTCGTTTTTATCAGCGCCATTTTGCAGTTCACCGCATCGTACTGCCTCGCGTATTGTCGATCCATCAGGTTAAGCAATTGGCGCGTACCAGCCCGGTGCCTCTGGATGTGTTCGCGTTCGGTAGCCTGTGCATCATGGCTGAAGGTCGCTGTTACCTCTCCTCCTACCTGACGGGGGAATCCCCCAATACCGTCGGTGCCTGTTCGCCCGCTCGTTTTGTGCGCTGGCAGCAAACCGAAAAAGGGATGGAATCGCGCTTGAATAATGTTCTGATCGACAGATATCAGGACGATGAAAATGCCGGTTATCCCACGCTGTGCAAAGGTCGCTATCTGGTGGGCGGCGAGCGTTACCACGCACTGGAAGAACCAACCAGCCTGAATACGCTGGAGTTACTGGAACTGATGGCAGCCAACATTGCCTCAGTGAAAATTGAAGGACGCCAGCGCAGCCCGGCCTATGTCAGCCAAATCACCCACGTCTGGCGACAAGCCATTGACCGTTGCATCGCGTCTCCCGGCACCTTCACCCCGAGTGCGGAGTGGATGTCAGCGCTCGGGGCAGTGGTGGAAGGCACGCAAACCACGCTGGGTGCGTACCACCGAAAATGGCAATAAGCGGCAGGTGAGAGAAGAAAACAGTATGAAATATGCGTTAGGTGCCATCCTCTACTATTGGCAAAAAACGGATGTGGAAGCCTTTTATCATGCAGCCAGCCAGAGCACGCCGATATTATCTATTTGGGTGAATCGGTGTGCAGTAAGCGGCGCGCCATCAAAGTGGGCGACTGGCTCGATCTGGCGAAACAACTCGCCGCCAGCGGTAAGCAAATTGTATTGTCTACGTTGGCGTTAATTCAGGCGCCCTCAGAACTCAGCGAATTGAAACGCTATGTGGAGAACGGGGAATTCCTGCTGGAAGCCAACGATCTCGGCGCGGTAAACATGGCTGCAGACCGGCATTTACCGTTTGTCGCGGGCCATGCGCTCAACTGCTACAACGCCTACACGCTGCGTCTATTGCATAAGCAAGGGATGATGCGCTGATGCATGCCGGTAGAACTTTCCCGCGACTGGCTGAGCGAACTGCTTGACCAATGCGATGAGCTCGGTTTTCGCCATCAGTTCGAGGTGGAAGTGCTGAGTTACGGGCACTTACCGCTGGCTTATTCAGCGCGCTGTTTCACCGCTCGCTCAGAAAACCGCTCCAAGGATGAGTGTGAAACCTGCTGCATCAAGTACCCGCAGGGGCGCGCCATGCTGTCGCAGGAAAACCAGCAGGTGTTTGTGCTCAACGGTATCCAGACGCAGAGCGGCTATTGCTATAACCTCGGCAACGAACTGGCGTCCATGCAAGGTCTGGTGGATATCGTTCGCTTGTCGCCACAGTCCTTGGATACGCTGACCTTGGTCGATAGCTTCCGGGCTAACGAGCAAGGCCAGGCACCACTGCCCCTGACGCAAGATGCCGATTGTAACGGCTACTGGCGACGCGTCGCCGGTCTGGAATTGGTGTCCTGACTGGCGTCGGGCGGTGATCCGCCCGATCGCCCGTTTTGAATATAAAAAAGTGCGGGCGTGCGCAATACTGTGAAAAAAACACAGTGAGCCTGCCGCAATGTCAACCGATACCCAAACAACACTATTTTCTCACGATATCCCGTTTTCCCTTCTGGATTTAGCGCCGATCCCACAAGGGGCGACGCCCAGAGATGCCTTTCATCATTCGCTCGATCTGGCGCAGCACGCGGAAAAATGGGGTTACCACCGCTATTGGTTAGCCGAGCACCACAACATGACCGGTATCGCCAGCGCCGCAACCTCGGTGCTGATCGGCTATCTTGCTTCCGGCACTGAACGCATCCGGCTAGGCTCCGGTGGCGTCATGCTGCCAAACCACTCCCCGCTGGTGATTGCCGAACAGTTCGGTACGCTGGAATCACTCTATCCCGGGCGTATCGATTTAGGCTTGGGACGCGCGCCGGGCACCGATCAGCGTACCATGATGGCCCTGCGTCACCACCAGAATGCGGAAATCGACGATTTCCCCCGCGATGTACAGGAATTACAACGCTATTTTGCTGATACTCAACCAGACCAAGCGGTGCGTGCGTACCGGGTCAAGGCTTACAGGTGCCCCTCTGGCTGTTGGGTTCCAGCCTCTACAGCGCGCAGTTAGCGGCAGCATTGGGATTACCGTTTGCCTTCGCCGCGCATTTCGCTCCGGATATGTTGCTTCAGGCAATGGCGCTATACCGGGAGAAATTCAAACCCTCCAGCACGCTGAACAAGCCCTATGCCATGGTGTGCGTGAACGTGATTGCGGCTGAAAGTGAGCGCGATGCGCGTTTCTTGTTCACCTCGGTACAACAGCAGTTTCTGAATTTGCGTCGTGGGCAACCTGGACCGCTGCCTGAGCCAGTGCAAGATATGGGTTCACTCTGGTCTCCAGCCGAACAGTTTGGTGTTGATCAAGCACTGCGTTTAGCGATCGTGGGTGACAACAGTAAAGTGCAGCATGGCTTGCGTAGTTTGCTGCGAGAGACGAAAGCAGACGAAAGCAGACGAAAGCAGACGAAATCATGATCAATGGGCAGATCTTTGATCATCAAGCACGAAAAGACTCTTTCGAGCGGATCATGCAGATACGTCAGTCACTTTTTGACTAGTCACGGAAGAGCAAGCGACAACGAGCGTGTCATCCCCGGCGTAGGCCGGGGATCTCTAACAGAAGGAAAGCGTTCAGCCTATCAGAGATTCCCGCCTACGCGGGAATGACAAGTGCCATCACCTGCTATCAGCCGTCATCGGCAAGCTGTCAAAGGTGCGCAGTGCCTTCTTACCGTAGGGATCGCCGATCAAACGTTTTGATTCTCGAAACGCAGGGCTGACCAGGCTTTTTTCCTGTTCCTGAAGATCGTAGCTGAGTCCTGCCAACGTTGACCAGGTATGCAGCAGATGCGCATTGCTGTATTTCCGGTTCACATAAGGGGCATAGTCGATCGGATGATCTTTCTGCCACTGTGGCGAATTCCAGAGAATGAATGGCACCGTGTACATGGTACGCGTCGGCGCAGATTCATTGCGTCCGAGCACGTTGTGCGGCGGCGTCTCGTAAACATCTTCACCGTGATCCGAGAAGTAGAGCAGGAAACCATTCGGCTGCGTTTTTTCAAAGGTGCGGATCAGCGTTTCGACCACATAATCGTTGTACAGCTCAGCATTGTCGTAATCATTGTAGACTTCAACATCGCTGTCACTCACGCCGTCAGGAATACCTTCTCGCCCGACAAATTTCGTTGTCTCTTCCGGATAACGAAATTTGTATTTCATGTGAGTACCTAACAGGTGCACCACAATGAACTTCTTCTCAGCGGGATCGGCCAATACCTTTTCAAACGGCGCGAACACCACGTCATCATACTGACGCGCGCTTTGAGTACGCTGATTGTTCATATAGAACTGTTCGTCTGTCTGCTGAGAGAACACTGTCAGCAACGTATTTCGTTTGGTCATGGTCTGCTGATTGGTGATCCAGAACGTTTTGTATCCGGCCTGTTTCATCATGTTCATCAACGAGGGTTTGGTCAGATAGAGATCCGGCTGCAACTCATCGGCAAACGTCAGCGCCTGCTGCAAGATTTCAATGGTGTACGGACGTGAGGTCACGACATCGTTGAACACCACCAGATTGGGATCGCTTTTACGCAACGCGTCTAGCCGCGGCGTGGTCTCACGACCATAGCCATATAGGCTCATGCGGCTACTGGTGGTTGACTCACCGATCACCAGCATCAGCGTGCGCGGCGTATCACCATTCGCGTCTTTCAGGTTTGCCAGCGGGGGCAACGCCGCATTCTGTTTGAGCATTTCTGTCATGCTTGCCAACTGCTGGCGGTACTCAACATAACCTGCAATATACTGCCACGGTGCGGTAGTGGACATACGGCTCGCCAGATAACCGCTGGCCTCTTCCAGTGTCTCACCCTCGTTATGCATTTTTTTATAAAGGGGAATACCAAACAGCACTACGGCAATTAAGGTGCATGCCGTCACTTTATATTTAAACGGCAGGTAAACTGGTCGCACTTTACGCCACAGAAACCCAACTATCACCGTATAAAAAATCAATATAGCCAAAACTTTCAGACTGAAATATTGACTTACATATTCACCAGCTTCTTTGCTATTAGACTCGAACATCACAAACATAACGCTTTGTGAAAACTCTTGTTTATATATCGAGTAATAACCCAGGGCGATCAAAGAGGTAGCCCATAACAGGATACCCAGTACGCTGCTAATGATTTTGGTTCTGGCAGGGAAAACGAAAACAGGGATCAGCCATAGCAAGCTGTAAAGTAACGAATCGCGTAATCCCGTGGTACCGCTATGACCGGTGAGAACAATGACAAGCTGGAGTGCACAGGAGAAAAACCAAAAATAGAGCAAAAGCCATCCGAGCGAACGCCAACTAAAGCGTTCCTTAACAAAGAGTTCAGACATATTTAATTCCACACAAGGTTGTTATTTTTTATGTAGCGCCAAATAGCACTACTTTAATGAGGTCTATTTTTTTAGTACCTCTCTTCCGGCACCGCAATAACCACGCCGAAGAGTTGGACTATCCCTTTAAAACCTTAAAACAAAATTAAGTTCAGCCGGTGAGTCAAAAAAAACGGCCCACCATTATCGGCGGGCCGCTGTTTATACCAAAAAAACACAAGGGTAAAAGTTATGTAAAGGACTATTTTATTCTTAGAAGCGAAGTGTTGAACTTCGCCTCAAAGATAAGCCAATACACCGATTACCTAATGTGATTTTTATTGACCAATATCAGCAGGACGGCGGCGCGGAGCGCGTTGACCTTCACTGCGTTGACCATCACGGTTGAAATTACGGTCACGACGTTCACCCTGACCTTCACGACGAGCATCACCCTGCCCACCGAATGAACGACGGCCACCGTCACGACGATCGCCAGCGCCAGAACGCGGTGCGCCACGGCTGTCACTACGCTCACGGCGTTCGAACGGCTGTGCATCACCGATCAGTTGCATGTTCATCGGCTTGTTCAAGATGCTCGTGCGGGTAAAATGCGTCAGCAGATCGCCCGGCATTCCCTTCGGCAATTCGATGGTAGAATGCGATGCGAACAGCTTGATGTTGCCGATGTAACCGCTGCTGATATCCCCTTCGTTGGCAATGGCACCAACGATGTGGCGAACTTCAACACCATCATCACGACCCACTTCGATGCGATACAGTTGCATCTCACCCACATCACGACGCTCACGGCGCTGCGGACGATCGCCATCATGACCCGGGCGACGATCGCCGCGGTCATTACGATCATCACGATCGTGGAATTCGCGGCGCGGACGACGCTCGATCACCGGTTCTGGCGGCAGGATCAGCGGACGTTCACCTTGTGCCATTTTCAACAATGCAGCCGCCAGCGTTTCAATATCCAGCTCTTCAGCCGGTTGCAGCTTAGCCAGCAACGCACGGTACATATCCAGATCGCTGCTTTCCAGTTGTGACTGCACTTTGGCGGCAAATTTCGCCAGACGGCGTTCGCCTAACAGTTCAACGTTCGGCAAATCGACTTCAGGGATCGTAAGCTTCATGGTGCGTTCAACGTTGCGCAGCAGGCGACGTTCACGGTTTTCCACGAACAGTAATGCACGACCTGCACGACCGGCGCGGCCAGTACGGCCAATACGGTGCACGTAGGATTCGGCATCCATCGGAATATCGTAGTTCACCACCAGACTGATACGTTCCACATCCAGACCGCGTGCCGCAACGTCGGTGGCGATCAGAATATCCAGACGACCATCTTTCAAGCGCTCCAGCGTCTGCTCACGCAGAGCCTGATTCATGTCACCGTTCAGCGCCGCGCTGTTGTACCCGCTACGCTCCAGGGCTTCAGCCACTTCCAGCGTGGCGTTCTTGGTACGCACGAAAATAATAGCGGCGTCAAAGTTTTCCGCTTCCAGGAAACGCACCAGCGCTTCGTTCTTACGCATACCGTGAACAGTCCAGTAGCTCTGGCTGATATCCGGGCGCGTCGTCACGCTTGATTGAATGCGCACTTCCTGCGGATCTTTCATAAAGCGGCGCGTAATACGGCGAATCGCTTCCGGCATGGTTGCCGAGAACAGTGCCGTTTGGTGCTGAGCCGGGATCTGGGCCATGATGCTTTCAACATCGTCAATGAAGCCCATACGCAACATTTCGTCAGCTTCATCCAGTACCAGACCGCTCAGGTTGGAGAGATCCAGCGTACCGCGTTTCAGGTGATCCAGCAGACGTCCCGGCGTACCGACCACAATTTGCGCACCCTGGCGCAGCGCACGCAATTGAACGTCGTAGCGCTGGCCGCCGTAGAGCGCTACCACACTCACACCGTGCATGTGTTTAGAGAAATCATTACAAGCTTCAGCCACCTGCACCGCCAACTCACGGGTCGGTGCCAGCACCAGCATTTGCGGCGCTTTCAGTTCAGGCTTGATATTGTGCAGCAGCGGTAATGAAAACGCTGCTGTCTTGCCGCTACCGGTCTGGGCCATACCCAGCACGTCGCGGCCATTAAGCAAATGAGGAATACATTCTGCCTGGATGGGAGAGGGTTTCTCATATCCCTGATCCGACAGTGCATTCAAAATAGGAGCGGACAGCCCCAGGTCAGCAAAAGAGGTTTCAAACTCTGCCATGTAAACGTGCCTCATAGTGAAATGGCGGCCAGTCTACACGTAACTTGTCGAGAAAATACTCAGTCATTTTCATTGAAAAGTGTGAACCGGCTAAAATTAGATTAAAAAACGAACAAAAAAGCCCTCGCCCGTTAAGGCGATGGAAACGATGGTTCCCGGCTGATTGCGTTCGTCAGCTATTGCTGGTCCGATCCTGATAGGTCGTCTTGCTATTGGCCTAACAATGCCAATTCCAACAATGCATAGCGGTGCTCAACAAAGTTATGTACGTTGTTGGCAACCGTCAGCTTGAACAGCGCCATGGCGTTGTTCTTGTCCCCCAGACTTAGGTAGTGCTTACCTAAATAGAAGTCAGTTTCACTGAGATGCTCAGCGAGCGAAGTGTTATCCGTTGCTTCTGCCTTCAGGCGCTCCATCAGCACAGCTTCACTGATGTTGCCCAGGTAGAATTCGACAATATTCCATCCCCAAGGACCTCTTTCTGCACTGTCATAACGCTTCTTCAGCGCGGCTTTGGCAGTATTGGGATCTATCTCCCGTTCAGCCAAATACAGCCATAACGTACGGAAAGGATCGTTCGGATCGTCTCGATAAAACGCCAGCAGATCATCCTGCGCTAACAGGTAACGACCGCCATAATACAAGGCGATGCCCCGGTTCAAACGCGCATAATTGTAAGTTGGATCAAGCTCTAGTACAGAATCAAACGCTTCATAGGCAGCATCAAAATTGCCTGCCTGCGTTAAATAAATGCCGAGATAGTTAAACACTTCCGGCATATCCGGACGGATTGATAGCGCCTGTGAAAAATCATTACGCGCTAACGCTCTCAGTCCGAGACTATCATACAGCACTCCGCGCTCATATAATAGCTGTGCGCGTTCGTCATCGGTTAACGCCCGACTGGCAAGAATTTGTTCCATGCGCGCCAAAATGACTTCCTGCTGTAAAGCAGGCTGCACTGGAATTGCAAATACCGCGTTTTTACGCCAATCCGTGTTGCTGCATCCTGCCAGCATAAGTGCTGTCGCAACATAACACCAGCGTAAGAAAGGCTTCATTTCCCACTCCCGAAGACAAACATTGGATGAACATCCTGTCCCCGCACACTCAATGTAAGGCTATACGTGCCTCACAAAATGCCCAACTCCCCGCCTGAGCGGGGAGTGGCAAAACAACAGCAAAACGGCTGTTATTCTTCCTCAGAAGGCGCTGTAGCAACATCCTGAGACTGAGCAGTTGCTTCCTTGATACTCAAACGTACACGGCCCTGACGGTCAACTTCCAGTACTTTAACCGGAACTTCCTGACCCATTTGCAGGTAGTCAGTGACTTTCTCAACACGCTTGTCAGCGATTTGAGAGATGTGTACCAGACCTTCTTTGCCGCCGCCAATAGCAACGAACGCGCCGAAATCAACGATGCGCGTTACCTTACCTTGGTAGACACGACCTACTTCGATTTCTGCGGTGATCTCTTCGATACGACGAATGGCATGACGCGCTTTCTCGCCGTCGGTTGCGGCAATTTTCACCGTACCGTCATCTTCGATCTCAATGGTGGTGCCCGTTTCTTCAGTCAACACACGGATCACTGAACCACCTTTACCGATCACGTCCTTGATCTTGTCGACGTTGATCTTGATGGTGTGGATACGCGGTGCAAACTGAGAAATATCGCCACGCGGCGCGCCGATGGCCTGTTCCATCACGCCCAGAATGTGCAGACGCGCACCTTTGGCCTGATTCAGTGCAACCTGCATGATTTCGCGGGTAATACCTTCAATTTTGATATCCATTTGCAGTGCAGTAACGCCTTCACGGCTACCGGCCACTTTGAAGTCCATATCGCCCAAATGATCTTCGTCACCCAGGATATCGGACAGCACTACAAAGTTATCGCCTTCTTTCACCAGACCCATCGCGATACCCGCAACGGCGGCTTTGATCGGCACGCCTGCATCCATCAGCGCCAGAGAAGCACCACAGACGGAAGCCATGGAAGAAGAACCGTTGGATTCTGTGATTTCAGAAACCACACGCACCGAGTACGGGAACTGAGCAGCAGTAGGCATAACAGCCAGCACACCACGTTTCGCCAGACGACCGTGACCAATTTCACGACGCTTCGGTGAGCCAACCATACCGGTTTCACCCACAGAGTACGGAGGGAAGTTGTAGTGCAGCAGGAAGCGATCGGTGGTTTCACCGGTCAATCCATCAATGTTCTGTGCATCACGCTCAGTACCCAGAGTTGCCGTTACCAGCGCCTGAGTTTCACCGCGGGTGAACAGCGCAGAACCGTGGGTTCTCGGCAGCACGCCAGTACGCACATCCAGCGCACGGATCATGTCTTTTTCACGGCCATCGATACGCGGTTCGCCACGCAGTACGCGGCTGCGCACTACATTTTTCTCGATGCTGCCCAGGATGTCCTGAATTTCATTGGCGTCCAGAGAATCATCAGAAGCCAGCAATTCAGCGCTAACCTCAGATTTGATAACGTCGATCTGCGCGTAACGCTCTTGCTTCTCGGTGATACGATACGCATCGCCCAGACGCGTCTCAGACAGCGCCTTCACGCGATCCAGCAGCGCAACGTTAACGGCAGGTGCCTGCCAATCCCAACGCGGTTTACCGGCTTCTTTCACCAGTTCATTGATGTTGTCGATAACCACCTGTTGCTGCTCATGACCAAACACCACGGCACCCAACATTTGATCTTCACTCAGCAGATCCGCTTCGGATTCCACCATCAGAACCGCGCCCTGCGTACCGGCAACCACCAGATCCAGACGGCTCTGTTTCAGTTCGTCAATGGTCGGGTTCAGCACAAACTGGTCATTGATGTAACCAACACGGGCAGCACCAATCGGTCCATTAAAAGGCAGACCAGACAGGCTCAGCGCCGCAGACGCACCGATCATTGCTACGATATCTGGGTTGATCTGCGGATTTACAGAAACCACCGTTGCGATAACCTGCACTTCATTGACAAAGCCATCAGCGAACAGCGGACGGATTGGGCGGTCGATCAGACGAGAAATCAGGGTTTCGCCTTCGCTCGGACGGCCTTCACGACGGAAGAATCCACCAGGGAAGCGACCCGCAGCGTAGGTACGCTCTTGATAGTTAACGGTCAGCGGGAAAAAGTCCTGACCTGGTTTGGCATTTTTCGCCCCGACAACGGTCACGAAAACTGCGGTGTCATCCATGCTTACCATAACGGCAGCAGTGGCCTGACGTGCCATCATGCCCGTTTCGAGCGTAACGGTATTCTGACCGTATTGAAACTTACGTACGATAGGATTTAGCAAAATAATATCCTTTACTCAGGGTTTATCATTCTCGGGTTTACCAGATGCCAGCCGATGTCGTTGTGTTCGGCACAGCGTCTCCCCGTTGATTACAAACCATCTCACTACATCCTCGCGACTAATGACAACCTTCACGTCAGGCTGGAACCAGTCCAGAAAGAGACATAAAGTTTCTCATTAGCCGCGCGAACCTCTGTAGCGAACGGCGACGACAAAGTCGGTAATACATTACTCTGTTTTGCAAGCACTTCCTAGAAGAAAGGGGCCCTATGAGGCCCCTTTCCACTGAAACTCGCCAGATTAGCGACGCAGACCCAGACGCTCGATCAGGGTAGCATAACGCGCTACATCTTTACGCTTCAGGTAGTCCAGCAGCTTACGGCGCTGAGAAACCATACGCAGCAGACCACGACGGCTGTGGTGATCCTTTTTGTGCTCGGAAAAGTGGCCTTGCAGATGGTTAATCTGCTCGGTCAACAGAGCAACCTGCACTTCGGTAGAACCACTGTCGTTAGTGCCACGACCGAATTCTGCGACGATTTTTGCTTTAGCTTCAACGCTTAGAGACATTGTAATACTCCAAAACAGTATAGATAAAAAAAACAGGTGCCGATCTCTAATTCAGCGACCTATGTAACCTATTAAAAATAAGCCGCGCCATTCTACTCTCAGCCATGGCCGATCGCAAGGCAGACACGGTAAGCCTTATTCCGAGAATTCGACCACCAGACGCTTGGGTGCCACGCGTCCAGCATCATCGATAATCCCCATACCAATGAACGCATGGGCATCACCTTCGGTGATGCGCACCATCCCTTCAGCGGGGACGTTAGCCGCCGCAACAGCCTGCCCGAGTTTAAGATAACCCGCCACAACTGGCGGCAGATTCACCTCAGGATAATTGCTGACCGGGCTGTCCATCGGCATCAGCAGCGGATCCAGCACCGCTTCAAGGGATTGCTCTTCCGCTTGCGCCAACAGGGCTTGCAGTTGATCCAATGTGACCATGCGCTCTGCCGGATAAGTGGCAACCTGCACGCGACGCAGATAAGTCACATGGGCACCACAGCCGAGCATTTCACCGAGATCGTCAATGATGGTACGAATGTAGGTGCCTTTGGAACAGTGAATTTCCAACTCCAGATCATCCCCATCGTAACGAATAAACAGCAGTTCATACACGGTAATATCGCGCGCTTCACGCGGGACTGTGATTCCCTGACGCGCATACTCATACAGCGGGCGGCTCTGATGTTTCAACGCGGAATACATCGATGGCACCTGCTGCGTGGTGCCACGAAAACGTTCCAGTGCCTCTGCCAACGCCTGCGCGGTAAACGTCACCGCGCGCGTTTCCACCACATTGCCATCGGCATCAGAGGTGTCGGTACGCTGCCCCAAACGGGCAATCACCCGGTAACGCTTATCCGAATCCAGCAAATACTGAGAGAACTTGGTGGCTTCTCCCAGGCAGATCGGCAGCATTCCGGTAGCCAGCGGATCCAGCGCACCGGTGTGTCCGGCACGGTTGGCATTAAAAATGCGTTTTACCTTTTGCAGCACATCATTGGATGACGCGCCTTGCGGTTTATCCAGCAATAATACGCCGTGGATATCACGGCCGCGACGACGAGGACGACTCATCAATCCTCCCGATCGTCGTCACCGTTGGCAGAACGCTTCTCGGCATCATTGCGCAAGACGTTGGTCACCAGGTTGGACATCCGCATCCCTTCCACCAACGAGTTGTCGTAGGCGAAAGTTAGTTCCGGCACCACGCGCAAACGCATTGCCTTACCGAGCAGTACACGAATAAAACCGGAGGCATCCTGCAATGCCTTGATGCCCGCTTTTACTTGCTCGGGTTCGTTATCGTTCAGAAACGTCACAAATACCTTGGCATACGCCAAATCGCGTGACAGATCGACACCAGAAACTGTCGCCATGCCAATGCGCGGATCCTTCACTTCACGCTGAAGAATAATGGCGATTTCTTTCTGCATCTCTTGCGACACGCGCTGAGTGCGACTGAATTCTCTAGCCATAATCGAGTCCTCAAGGAAAAATCAGGGGGCATTAGGCCATATCGTTATACACATCTTTCTAACGCACTGTTTAATCAATGAGTTACGGGTTTATCTCAGAGTGGCATTTTGAACCTCAAAAAGCCAATGGGATGGCTTGAATGCCTTAATTCACGGGGTTCTGAGCATCCTGTTCAAAAAATGGCCAAAAGATGTGTATAACGATATGGCATTAGGCCCCCTATAAGTCAATACGACGTGCAAACGTTGCGCGTCTCGTCCTACCCTGACAGGTTAGGCGATAGTACGTTTAATCTCGATAACTTCGAACACTTCGATGTTATCGCCAACACGCACGTCGTTGTAGTTCTTAACGCCGATACCACATTCCATGCCGTTACGCACTTCGTTAACGTCATCTTTGAAGCGGCGCAGAGATTCCAGCTCGCCTTCATAGATAACCACGTTGTCACGCAACACTCGAATCGGGTTGTGACGTTTCACGATACCTTCCGTCACCATACAGCCAGCGATTGCGCCAAACTTCGGTGATTTGAACACATCGCGAACTTCGGCCAGACCGATGATCTCTTGCTTGTATTCCGGTGCCAGCATACCGCTCATCGCCTGCTTCACTTCGTCGATCAGATCATAGATGACGGAGTAGTAACGCAGATCAAGACTTTCCGCTTCGACAATGCGACGAGCAGAAGCATCGGCACGAACGTTGAAGCCCAGAATGATAGCGTTGGATGCCGCAGCCAGCGTCGCGTCGGTTTCGGTGATCCCACCAACCCCGGAGCCCACAATCTTCACTTTCACTTCGTCGGTGGAGAGTTTCTGCAACGAATCGGCAATCGCTTCCACGGAGCCCTGAACGTCGGCTTTCATCACGATGTTCAGTTCGGACACTTCGCCTTCGGTCATGTTGGCGAACATGTTTTCCAGCTTGGATTTTTGCTGACGCGCCAGTTTCACTTCGCGGAACTTACCTTGACGATAGAGTGCCACTTCACGGGCTTTCTTCTCGTCACGCACCACGGTGGCTTCATCACCCGCAGCCGGAACACCGGACATGCCGAGGATTTCTACCGGAATGGACGGACCCGCTTCGGTAATTTCACGACCCAGCTCATCACGCATGGCACGCACGCGGCCATACTCAAAACCGCACAGCACGATATCGCCCTTGTTAAGCGTACCTTCGCGTACCAGTACCGTTGCTACCGGACCACGGCCTTTGTCCAGGAAGGATTCAATGACCACACCGCTTGCCATACCTTTACGGATAGCCGTCAGCTCCAGCACTTCTGCTTGCAGCAAAATCGCGTTAAGCAGATCATCAATGCCCGTACCGGCTTTGGCTGACACAGGAACAAACTGGCAATCGCCACCCCACTCTTCAGGGATGATGCCGTATTGCGTCAGTTCATTTTTGACGCGATCCGGATCGGCTTCTGGCTTGTCAATCTTGTTGACCGCAACCACCACCGGCACCTTGGCCGCTTTGGCGTGTTGAACGGCTTCGATGGTCTGCGGCATCACACCGTCATCGGCTGCAACCACCAACACCACGATATCCGTTGCCTGCGCACCACGTGCACGCATCGCGGTAAACGCGGCGTGGCCCGGGGTATCCAGGAAGGTGATCATGCCATTTTCAGTTTCAACGTGGTAGGCACCGATGTGCTGGGTGATCCCGCCCGCTTCGCCCGCCGCCACTTTGGTGGAGCGGATGTAGTCCAGCAGAGAGGTTTTACCGTGGTCAACGTGACCCATGATGGTCACGACCGGTGCGCGCGCTTCCGCAGCGACACCCGTATCACGGTCGCTCATTACCGCTTCTTCCAGCTCATTTTCGCGACGCAGGATGACCTTGTGGCCCATCTCTTCTGCCACTAATTGTGCCGTTTCCTGATCGATAACCTGGTTGATGGTCGCCATGGCACCCAGCTTCATCATCGCCTTGATGACCTGAGAACCTTTCACCGCCATCTTGTTCGCCAACTCAGCAACGGTAATGGTCTCGCCGATCATGACGTCACGGTTAACCGCTTGAACCGGCTTGTTAAAGCCCTGCTGCAACGAGCTAGGTTTACGTTTACCTTTGCCACCGCGAGTTGCGGCACGCGCTTCTTCACGGTCAGCCTTGCTTTCAGACAGGCGGTTGCCTTTCTTCTGCTTGGTGACTTTGACGCTGCGGGTGCGGCCACGAGGATTACTCTCGACTTCACGATCGTTTTCATCTTCTGCAACGCGGGCATGGTGGGAAGTGGTTACGTGATAGTCAGTGCTATCCTCTTCTTCACTGCTCGGCGTCTCGCTAGCCCATTTAGCGGAATTCTCTTCCGCCATGCGGCGTGCTTCTTCAGCAACGCGGCGGGCATCTTCCTCAACCTTCAGGCGGGCAGTTTCTTCAGTTTTTCGCTTCAGCTCAGCAGCCTCTGCCTCACGGCGGGCCTTCTCTGTCGCCGGAACAGATTTCGTCATACTGGTATTTTGATGATTGCTCAATTTGTCTTTTTCCGCTGCGTCACGCTTGGCTTGCTCTTCAGCTTCACGTTTCGCTTTTTCAGCCGCCTCGCGCTGAGCTTTTGCTTCAGCTTCGCGTTGGGCTTGTTCTTCAGCTTCACGTTGAGCCAGTTCTTCCGCTTCCTGCCGTGCACGCTCTTCTTCTTCAGCCTGCTGACTGTTCAGCGGATCGCGCTGAACATACGTGCGTTTTTTGCGGACTTCAATCTGCACTGATTTACTTTTTCCGCCAGTGCTCGGAATATTCAAGGTGCTACGCGTTTTACGTTGCAGAGTCAACTTACCGGCAGCAGAACCGCGTTCGCGATTCAAATGCGCCAGCAGCGTCTCTTTTTCCTGCTGGGACACGTTATCCGATGCAGACTTGGTAATTCCCGCATCAGCAAATTGCTGTATCAGGCGGTCTACCGGAGTCTGAATATCTACGGCCAGCGATTGTATGGTTACTTCTGTCATGCTGTTCCTTTCCTGCTACAGTGTCGTTATTCGTTTTCGTCGCCGAACCAGCAGATATTACGGGCGGCCATGATCAACTCACCGGCCTTCTCATCGTTCAGCCCTTCAATATCCGTCAGGTCGTCAACGCCCTGCTCAGCAAGATCTTCCAGCGTACATACTCCACGCGCGGCGAGAGTGAACGCCAACTCGCGCGGTAAACCCGGTAAACTGAGCAAATCTTCAGCCGGTTGGCCACTGCCACGGCTCTCTTCCTGCGCCAACGCCAATGTGGTCAATGCCGCTTTGGCACGCTCACGCAGTGCTTCGATGGTTTCCTCATCCAGACCATCGATCTCCTGGAGTTCCTTGATAGGCACATAGGCCAGTTCTTCAAGTGAGGAGAAACCTTCTTCAACCAGCACGGTGGCAAACTCTTCGTCGATATCCAAGTGCTTGGTAAAGACGTCAATTGCCGCGTGTGCTTCCGCCTGATGCTTGGCTTGCAGGTCTTCCACGGTCATCACGTTCAGTTCCCAGCGGTCATCTGAACGATGCTGTTTCAGCAGTTGGGAAGCCAGACGCACGTTCTGCCCGTTGCGGCCAATCGCCTGTGCCAGGTTGCTGGACTCTACGGCGATATCCATGGTGCAGGTATCTTCGTCAACCACGATGGAAACGACGTCTGCTGGTGCCATGGCGTTGATGACGAACTGTGCCGGATGATCGTCCCACAGAATGATATCAATGCGTTCGCCGCCCAGCTCGCTGGATACGGCCTGTACACGCGCACCGCGCATGCCAACGCACGCCCCCACCGGGTCGATACGCTTGTCGTTGGTTTTCACTGCGATTTTAGCGCGAGAACCCGGATCGCGAGCAGCCGCTTTGATCTCGATAACTTCTTCGCCAATTTCCGGCACTTCGATGCGGAACAGTTCCTCCAGCATTTCAGGGCGTGAACGGCTGACAAACAGCTGTGCGCCACGCGCTTCCGGTCTTACTGAGTACAGCACGCCGCGAATGCGGTCGCCCGGACGGAAATTTTCACGCGGCAGCATATCTTCACGGCCAATCACCGCTTCTGCGTTGTTGCCCAGATCCAACGAAATGTTGTCGCGGTTTACTTTTTTGACCACGCCAGTGACAATATCGCCTTCCTGCTCACGGAACTGATCGACCACCATGGCACGTTCAGCTTCACGTACTTTCTGTACGATAACCTGTTTGGCCGTTTGTGTGGTGATACGGTCAAACGTGACCGATTCGATCTGGTCTTCAATGTAACCGCCGAGTTCAATGCTCGGATCTTCAAATTGGGCCGCTTCCAACGTGATTTCACGCGTTGGTTGCGTTACTTCGTTAACAGCAACCCAACGGCGAAACGTATCGAAATCGCCGGTTTTGCGATCGATGCAAACTCGAACATCAATTTCCTGTTCGTATTTTTTCTTTGTCGCTGTCGCTAGCGCAGTTTCCAGTGCTTCAAAAATTTTTTCGCGCGGAACGGCTTTTTCGTTGGAAACTGCTTCAACAACAGCCAGAATCTCTTTGTTCATCCTAGTTGCCTCATCCAAACTTTAAAAGTGGGGTACCAGGTTCGCCTTCTGGATGTTGCTCAGTGCGAACACTTCATCTTTGCCTTCCACTGTTACGGTAATCATCTCACCTTCAACGGATTTGATAATTCCCGCCCATTTACGACGGTTTTGTACCGCCATGCGCAGCACCAGGGTCACTTCTTCGCCGAGGAAACGCACGTAATGTTCTGCGATGAATAAAGGACGATCCAGGCCAGGTGATGACACTTCCAGGTTATAGGCAACCGTAATGGGATCTTCGACATCCAGCACCGCACTCACCTGGTGGCTGACATCAGCACAATCATCAACTGTGATGCCGTCTTCACTATCAATATAGATACGCAGCGTCGATTGGCGACCACGGACAAACTCAACGCCCACCAATTCGTAGCCTAATGCTTCAACGGGTGCCGAGATCATCGCTGTCAATTTCTGTTCTAATGTGGACAAGCCCACCCCCAAGACATAAAAAAAGGGCTAAAAGCCCAGTCATGTTGTTGCCAAATAACAAAAAACCCCGAAATATCGGGGCTTTATGCAACTGGACCCTATATACCGCAACAGGCTGCGGCATTACTTCTCGCAAGGATTTTTTCAAAAAACCGCTGTGGGTGTCATAACCGCCACTCACAGTTCATTTGAAAAAAAACTTAAGCGAAAGAAGTGATTTGGTTGCGGGGGCCGGATTTGAACCGACGACCTTCGGGTTATGAGCCCGACGAGCTACCAGACTGCTCCACCCCGCGTCCGAAAACGTGGCAAATAGTACGCCGCCAAACGTGAAAAAGCAAGCTATCAATCAGAGATGATGCGAGGACAAGATCTGAAATCTTTCTCTATTTTATTGAAAAGAAAAGACAGTTGTCAACCCTTGAAAAACAGCCCGCCGCGCGCCCACAAAAAACAGAGAAAAACGGCTCATTCAGCCACGAAAACGCTGAAAAAAACAGCATTAAAGTCGTATGCCTTTTTTTAAGAAACCAAATTAGCAAAAAACGCTCCATATCGTAGTGCCGCGTGCCATTTAACACAACAAATAGCACACCGAATCAGCATTTAATCCTTACACATCGATCGCTTATTAATTTTGTAACCCAATGACTAAAAATGTAAATTTACCGTAAAATTAGAGCGTGATAATAAGGAAACGAAATTTACAACTATCACCATTTTTAGGAATTATGCTAATGACATCACCTTTTTTAGTAACATCTTGTTATGCGCAGCACAGCAAAATTAACACCAGGTTCAACAAACGTATCATCGCACTCTTGGTAAGCACCGCTATCACCGCCCCCACACTGGGCGGAGAGTTGCCTGGCGATGCCACGGTCGCAGCGGGTAACGTGTCGATTGGCGGAAACGGCAATGCGATGACGGTAACTCAGCAATCCAATACGGCCATTGTGAACTGGAGGGTCTTCTCTTGTTGTGGTGGCTGAAGGCATGATAATGGTGCATTTAATCGCCAGAGGTCACCGCCATGGACGAAAAGTCTCTCTACGCTCATATTCTCAACCTGTCCGTTCCGTGGCAGGTAAGGTCCCTTTCTCTCGATGAAAATGCCGGTTCTGTTACTGTCACTGTGGGAATCGCTGAAAACACCCGGTTAGCCTGTCCGACCTGCGGTAAATCCTGTTCTGTTCACGATCACCGTCATCGTAAATGGCGGCACATCGATACCTGCCAGTTCACCATGTAGTGGCACACTGATACTGGCCACCTGAGCGGAGGTGATATGCTCACCTCATCAACACGACAGGTGACCTCATGGGTAGACATTTTACGGCGGAATTTAAGCTCGAAGCCGCAAAGCTGGTTGTCGACCACGGCTACACATACGTTAAGGCCGCAGAGGCGGTTAATGTCAGCCATTCTGCCATTAGTCGCTGGGTCAATAAGCTTCGCCTTGAACGACAGGGAAAAACGCCAACGGGACTTCCTCTTACCCCTGAACAGCTCGAGCTGCGTGAGATGAAGAAAAAAGTCCAATGCCTTGAAATGGAGAACGAAATCCTAAAAAAGGCTACGGCGCTCTTAATGTCGGACTCACTCAACGGTTCACGGTAGTCGACAGGCTGAGGGCGCGATACCCGGTCACGGCGTTGTGCCAAACTTTTGAGGTACATCGCAGCAGCTACAGGCACTGGCAGGCTTCCGCTAATGAACCCGACGGTGAGCGCGTGGTTAAGTGTAGTCGCGTCATGGAAGCCTGGAACGCCAGCGGCGGCTCTGCCGGCGCTCGAAGTATCGCGACCATCGTCACCGGCAGCTCTGGTGTCAAAATGGGGCGCTGGCTGGCTGGCAAGCTGATGAAGGAGCTGGGTATCGCCAGCTGCCAGCGACCGGCTCACAAATACAAACGCGGCGGCAATGAACACGTTGAAATACCGAACTATCTCAACCGCCAGTTCGCGGTTACCGCGCCGGATCAGGTCTGGTGCGGCGATGTGACCTACATCTGGACGGGCAAATGCTGGGCTTACCTTGCGGTGGTGCTAGACCTGTTCGCCCGCAAACCGGTGGGCTGGGCCATGTCGACGTCGCCGGACTCGGCGCTGACAGTTAAAGCGTTGCAGATGGCCTGGGAACTCCGGGGACAACCAACAGGAGTCATGTTCCACAGCGACCAGGGCAGCCACTATACCAGCCGTCAATACCGGCAAGCCCTGTGGCGCTGCCGGATAAAGCAGAGTATGAGTCGGCGGGGTAACTGCTGGGATAATGCGCCAATGGAGCGGTTCTTCCGCAGCCTGAAGACAGAATGGGTGCCGACAAAGGGTTACAACAGCTTCAGCGAAGCCCAGGACGCGATTATCCGCTACATCACGGGGTATTACAGCGCTATCCGGCCTCACTGGTATAACGGCGGCTTAACTCCAAACGAATCTGAGCGACTGTTCTACATACAGTCTAATGCGGTGGCCAATATTAGTTGACCACTACATACCGTTACCCAACTGGTTATTAGCCACTGTCACGGTGGCTTTTTTATTTCTGCTTGGCTGGCACATGGAGCAGAAGAACGCCCTATTCGCTTTCATTGGTGGGGCCTGTTTCTTGTGGTATCTGGCTGAACTCGTTAAGCGGCTAATTGAATACTTCAAAGCAAGGTGATTGACATGGATGATTCCGACAACTTCCTCACTTTAAGGCAATTCTCCAAAAGGATAAATGTTTCTCCTAGGCTGTGTCCCTTAATTGCATAACTTCTTGTAAAAGAGGCGGATGCAGCCCAGTTTAACCATCGACAGATAATTCCTCGCCGTTTTGTCATAACGTGTGGCAATACGGCGGTATTCTTTTAATCGGCCAAAACATCTTTCCACTACATTGCGATGACGGTAAGCGCCACTGGCGAACCGTGAGCGCCCGTCCGAAGCCATTTTTTCATTCGTTTTTCGGGGGATGACTGCCTTTATCCCCTTTCGTTTCAGCTCGTTGCGTAGTACATGCCCTGAATAAGCTTTGTCAGCCAGCACCGCATAACCACGACGCTTCATGCTGCCATTCTGGCGCTGAACACCAATACCGTCCAGAAAACGTAATGCGAACTGGCTTTCGTGAGCCTGTCCGGGGCTCAGCAGGATGTTTAACGGGAGACCACTTCCGTCTGTTGCCAGATGGATTTTGGTGCCAAAACCACCGCGAGAGCGACCCAGACCGTTATCTCCGGCGATATCGGGATGTTTTTTTGAGCACCGGCAGCACATTTCAGCGCCCGGATATTACTGCCATCCAGCTCCGTGGCAGACCAGTCAACGAGACCATGCGCATCAAGAGCAGAAAGTAACCTGTTGAAAATAATGTTAATCACACCCGATTTTGACCACCGATTAAAGCGGTTATATACGGTTTTCCACGGACCATATCGCTCAGGTAAATCACGCAATGGAGCACCTGAGCACAGAATCCAGAACATACCATTGATGATTTTACGATGTTCTGCCCATGGACGTCCGGCACGTGGTATTGCTGGTTCAGCAGGCAGTAAAGACTGGATGATCATCCATGCTTCATCGGGAAGGTCGTAGCGAGCCATAGTTCAATATACTTTGGAAACATACGGTTACTATAACTCAGGTAATTAAGGGACACAGCCTAGTGCCATATACAGAGATCCTTTGCGCTACCACATGTTCAAAGTTGGCAGTAGATGGAGGGCCAACAAAGAAAGTCTGGAAAATTTCTATCGCAAAGTTAACAATGTTATCCGGCTGGCTGTGGTCGGTAAGGAAAAGAAATGCCGATCTACAAAAGAGGTAAAACGTATTGGGTGGACATCTCAGCGCCAGACGGATCGAGAATTAGACGATCTGCTTGCACCGAGGAAAAAGTAAAGGCGCAAGAGTATCACGATAAGCTAAGGCATGAAATGTGGCAGGTGTCTAGGCTGGACAAGATACCTGACCGCTTTTTCGAAGATATCGTCATACTCGCCTTGCGAGATGCGGAGAATCAGCCTTACTTTACCGACAAGCAAATCCAGGCCCGTTAATGGCTTTATGTGTTCCGGGGGAGGGTGATATCTACGATCTCAAGCGAGGAGATAGCGAACAACTTGCCAACGCATTCAACCGCTAGGAGGGTTAAGCTTTCCAACGCAACGCGCAATAGGTACAGGGCGTTCATCATGCGGGCTTTTTCTTTGGCAGTTAAAGCCGGTTGGGTGAGAAGCGCCCCGCACGTATCGTCTCAGAGGGAGCCAAAGGTGCGGGTTAGATGGATAGAAAAAGAGCAAGCAAGAGCGCTGATCAACTCCCTACGCCTTGGATGGATGAAGAGGGTTGTTGCTTTCGCGCTACTAACCGGGGCAAGGAAAGGAGAGATTTTCTCTCTTAAATGGGAAAGCGTCAACCTGTCACGCCGCATAGCTGTAGTGACTGCCGATAACGCTAAATCAGGAAAAGCCCGCCCGCTACCGCTAAACGATGAGGCGGTGCGTGTGATCACGGAGTGCAGCAAAGACTGCGATTATGTGTTTTCCGTTGATGGCAAGCAAAGAACGCAAATAAGTCGTGACGACTTTGCTAGGGCGCTGAACCTATCTGGGATCGCTGACTTTCGTTTTCACGACTTGCGGCACACATGGGCAAGCTGGCACGTACAGAACGATACGCCACTGATGACGCTAAAAGAGCTTGGCGGTTGGCAGAAACTTGAGATGGTCAATAAGTACGCCCACCTCAGCACCGAACATCTAAACAAATTTAGCGGTATTGTCACATTTTTGGCACAGAGCGATGCGTCAGGTGACGGACGACCTTATTTGTCAGTCGTAGGAAATTGATAACAAACGCATTAATTGTATTAGCTCAGACCTGATCTGACAGTTACCGGTTATTTATACAGGTGTCTGTCAGATTAAATCTGGTTCAGATTTTTTTCTGCCCAGACTCGTTTACCATCAAGTAACGTGGCCATTGGCGTACGCCCGCAGCACATTTTACCCTGATGAGTTCGCTCATTATTGTAATGCCACAACCAGTTGTCCAGATCCTTTTGTAGACTTTCTAGGTCCTCGTATAACTTCTTACGGAACGCAACCTGATAAAAATCCTGCAAAATAGTTTTATGGAAGCGCTCGCAGATACCGTTTGTCTGCGGAGACATCGCTTTCGTTTTCGTATGGTCTATATCGTTGATAGCCAAGTACAGCTGATAGTCATGTTGTTCCACTTTACCGCAGTACTCCGTCCCCCCTGTCCGTCAGTATTCTTAGCATTGGCAGCCCCTGAGCTTCGTAGAACGGCAGCACGCGATCATTGAGCAGGTCGGCGGCAGAGATCGGTGCTTTACTCGTGTAAAGCTTGCAGTGCGCCACTTTCGAGTACGTATCCACGAACGTCTGCTGGTAGATACGGCCAACACCTTTCAGATTACCCACGTAGAAGGTGTCCTGCGACCCCAGATAACCCGGGTGAGCAGTCTCTATTTCACCACAGGCTTCGTCGTCGTGCGCCTTCTTCTCCAGTGCAGCGATTTGAGCATCAGTAAGTACAATGCCTTCTCTGGCAACTTTTTCCTCAAGTGCCTTCAGGCGCTTACGAAAGTTTTCCAGATCGTGTCGTTGCCAGATGGAGCGCACACCGCTGCCAGAAATGAAGACGCCTTTTTTACGCAGCTGATTACTGGTCCGGTGCTGGCCATGAGCCGGGAACTCAATGGCGTAATCAACAACCGCACGTTCAGTGGCTTCATCAGCACGGTTTTTCAGGTTGGGAACCCGGCGGTTTTGGTTAACCAGAGCGTCAATGCCGCCTTCTGCCGCCAGTTCCTGATAGCGATAAAACGTGTCGCGTGACACCCCCATGATTTTACAGGCTTTTGATACGTTACCGAGTTCTTCGGCGAGATTGAGCAGGCCGGCTTTGTGTTTGATGATGGGATTGTTAGTATGAAGCATGAGAGTTACCTCGTGTTTTGTATAAGGATTCGACACCCATATCAAAACCGGTAACTCTCAACCTTTCAAGGTCCAGTGTCAGATCAAGTCGCGACTAATACACATTAATTAGTGTCGCATCTTTTTAACAAGCAACTTACACCGGAAAAACAGTCCGATGTTGTTATTGGTAAGTCAGTCAACACGCCAACAGATTGCACTCTGCGGCGCTATTATGCGTTTGTTTTCAAAAAATTTAAGCGTCATTGTCCGCCGCACTGGCGATGTGCTCCGCTTCAGCCACGGGATTATGCGTAATAAACATGGCATCGCCGTAACTGAAAAAGCGATACAGCTCGTTCACTGCCGCACGGTAAGCCGCCATGGTGTGCTGATAGCCCGCAAACGCTGACACCAGCATGATCAGCGTTGATTCTGGCAGATGGAAGTTAGTCACCAGCGCGTCGATCACGCGATAATGATAGCCGGGATAGATAAAAATTCGGGTATCATCGAAGAAAGGGGCAATCAGCGCATCTTGTGCTGCCTGCGCCGCACTTTCCAATGAACGCAGCGACGTGGTGCCAACAGCGATCACGCGATTACCGCGCGCTTTACACGCCAGCACAGCATCTACCACGTTCTGCGGCACTTCAGCATACTCCGCATGCATGATGTGATCTTCGATGGTATCAACCCGCACGGGCTGGAAAGTACCTGCGCCGACGTGTAGGGTGACAAACGCCATTTCAACCCCTTTCTCGCGCAATGCAGCCAGCAGAGGCTCATCAAAGTGCAGGCCCGCCGTCGGTGCGGCAACCGCACCGGGGCGCTGGCTATACACCGTTTGATACAGTTCACGATCGGCGTCTTCATCCGGTCGGTCAATGTAAGGCGGCAGCGGCATATGGCCGATGTCGTTTAATATCGTCAGCACATCGCGCGTATCATCAAAGTGCAGCTCAAACAGCGTATCGTGGCGCTGGGCCATCACCGCTTTGACGCTGCCGTCCTCTCCCAGCAACAGTTCCGTTCCCGGTTTGGGCGACTTGGACGCTTTAACATGTGCCAGCACACGCTGCGTATCCAGCACGCGCTCAACCAGCACTTCAATCTTGCCACCGCTGGCCTTTTGACCAAACAAACGAGCAGGAATGACGCGCGTATTGTTAAAAACCAGCAGATCGCCCGGTGCCAGCTTATCCAGCAAATCGGTGAAAACACCATGGGTCAAGGCTCCCGTCGGTCCGTCCAGCGACAGCAATCGGCAGCCGCTACGCTGCGCCTGCGGATAGTGCGCAATCAGCGCTTCGGGAAGTTCAAACGAAAAATCAGAGACTCGCATGGCTATTCACTTGGTTGTGCTATTTATAAAAGAGTGTTCGACAGGAACAGGTAAAAAAACGGCGGTCTAGTCTAGAGCCGTAAGCGCGCGGCTGCAACAAATAAGCAAACGGTGCATGAAATTGATGTAAACTGGCAGAATGAATTTTCTTGCTCATCTTCACTTGGCCACGCTAGCCGATAGTTCGCTTCTCGGCAACCTGATGGCAGACTTTGTGCGCGGTAACCCGCAACAAGGCTTTAGCGATGACGTGGTGTCAGGTATCCGCCTGCACCGCCGCATTGATGTGCTAACGGACAGCCAGGCCGAAGTAAAAGCCGCCGCCGCCCATTTCAGCGCCGATTACCGCCGCGTGGCGCCCATCACGCTTGACGTACTATGGGATGTAGTGGCACACTGATACTGGCCACCTGAGCGGAGGTGATATGCTCACCTCATCAACACGACAGGTGACCTCATGGGTAAACATTTTACGGCGGAATTTAAGCTCGAAGCCGCAAAGCTGGTTGTCGACCACGGCTACACATACGTTAAGGCCGCAGAGGCGGTTAATGTCAGCCATTCTGCCATTAGTCGCTGGGTCAATAAGCTTCGCCTTGAACGACAGGGAAAAACGCCAACGGGACTTCCTCTTACCCCTGAACAGCTCGAGCTGCGTGAGATGAAGAAAAAAGTCCAATGCCTTGAAATGGAGAACGAAATCCTAAAAAAGGCTACGGCGCTCTTAATGTCGGACTCACTCAACGGTTCACGGTAGTCGACAGGCTGAGGGCGCGATACCCGGTCACGGCGTTGTGCCAAACTTTTGAGGTACATCGCAGCAGCTACAGGCACTGGCAGGCTTCCGCTAATGAACCCGACGGTGAGCGCGTGGTTAAGTGTAGCCGCGTCATGGAAGCCTGGAACGCCAGCGGCGGCTCTGCCGGCGCTCGAAGTATCGCGACCATCGTCACCGGCAGCTCCGGTGTCAAAATGGGGCGCTGGCTGGCTGGCAAGCTGATGAAGGAGCTGGGTATCGCCAGCTGCCAGCGACCGGCTCACAAATACAAACGCGGCGGCAATGAACACGTTGAAATACCGAACTATCTCAACCGCCAGTTCGCGGTTACCGCGCCGGATCAGGTCTGGTGCGGCGATGTGACCTACATCTGGACGGGCAAATGCTGGGCTTACCTTGCGGTGGTGCTAGATCTGTTCGCCCGCAAACCGGTGGGCTGGGCCATGTCGACGTCGCCGGACTCGGCGCTGACAGTTAAAGCGTTGCAGATGGCCTGGGAACTCCGGGGACAACCAACAGGAGTCATGTTCCACAGCGACCAGGGCAGCCACTATACCAGCCGTCAATACCGGCAAGCCCTGTGGCGCTGCCGGATAAAGCAGAGTATGAGTCGGCGGGGTAACTGCTGGGATAATGCGCCAATGGAGCGGTTCTTCCGCAGCCTGAAGACAGAATGGGTGCCGACAAAGGGTTACAACAGCTTCAGCGAAGCCCAGGACGCGATTATCCGCTACATCACGGGGTATTACAGCGCTATCCGGCCTCACTGGTATAACGGCGGCTTAACTCCAAACGAATCTGAGCGACTGTTCTACATACAGTCTAATGCGGTGGCCAATATTAGTTGACCACTACAGGGACCATTTTCTTGCCCGTCACTGGACACGCGTGTGTCCGCAACAATCGCTGGAAGCGTTTGTCGCTACCGCTCGCACCCAGATAGAGCAACATCTGGCTGACACGCCGGAACGCTTTCAAAACCTGAATCACTATCTGTGGCGTGAACGTTGGCTGGAGCGCTACGCCGAATTGCCCTTTATTGCTGATGTGCTGCAACGCATGGCGATACGCCGCCCCCGGTTGGCGGCATTAGCAGGCTCATTTGAGGATATCGAGCGCCACTACACCGCCTTTGAAGACTATTTTTGGTGTTTCTATCCACGTATGATGGAACAGGCTCGTTTGCAACAACTGTAACGCTGTCGATTTATGCTGGGTATGACCAATCAATTCAATAGACAAAACCTATCTCATCAATCGGTCTGTTAACCTGTATTCATGAGGAAAGAAACCCTATACTGCCTGTTGTTTTTTCATCCTCGTCCTTTTAATCACTTTTATAGGAGTTATTATGGTCCTGGTAACGCGTCAAGCCCCTGACTTCACCGCTGCTGCCGTATTAGGCAATGGTGAAATCATTGAAAACTTCAATCTGAAAAAGCACATCAGCGGTAAAGCGGCAGTGATTTTCTTCTGGCCGATGGACTTTACCTTCGTCTGCCCGTCAGAACTGATCGCCTTTGACCACCGCTATAAAGAGTTTCAAGATCGCGGTGTAGAAGTGGTTGGCGTCTCTTTTGACTCCGAATTCGTTCACAACGCCTGGCGCAACACGCCGGTGAAAAGCGGCGGTATCGGCCCGGTGCAGTACGCCATGGTCGCCGACGTGAAGCGTGAAATCCAGAAAGCCTACGGCATTGAGCACCCGGATGCGGGCGTGGCACTGCGCGGTTCTTTCCTTGTCGACAAAGAAGGCGTGGTACGCCATCAGGTTGTCAACGATCTGCCGCTGGGCCGTAACGTTGATGAAATGCTGCGCATGGTTGATGCCCTGCAATTCCACGAAGAGCACGGCGAAGTGTGCCCGGCACAGTGGGAAAAAGGCAAATCCGGTATGGGCGCATCGCCAAATGGCGTTGCAAAATACCTTACGGAAAATGCCGACAAGCTGTAATCTCGTCCTTTTCCGCGACAACAAGCCGACGCTATGCCGTCGGCTTTTTTATTAGTAATGTTCAGAGAATAAAAAACGGGGCTTTCCGCCCCGTTTTTTCATTGCCGCTCAACCACGCTTACGCGTTGCCATTCGCCAGCTTCTGCCGTTTCTGTTTAAAGGCATAACTCAACAGCAGCAACGCAATCCACAACACGCCTACGTAGAGGGAAACACGCGTTTCTTCAAAGTAGCCAATCAGTCCGATAATAAACACCAGGAACACGATACCCACTACCGAAGATGCCACCCCACCCGGCAGCGGGAATGCCAGTGCCTTCACCTCGTTCTCACTCAAACGACGGCGGAACGCAATTTGCGAGCACAGGATCATGATCCACACCCATACGGTGGCAAAGGTTGCCAGCGATGCAATCACCAAAAACACTTTGCCCGGCATAATGTAGTTAAGGTAAACCGCCACCAGCAGCGCCGCCATCATTACAACGACCGTGACCCACGGAATACCGCGCTGCGACACTTTGGCAAAGACCTTGGGCGCGTTGCCCTGCTCAGCCATGCCGTGCATCGTGCTGCCCACGCCAAACACGTCGCAGTTAATCGCCGACAGAGACGCCGTGATGACCACAAAATTCAGAATGCCCGCTGCTGCAGTAATGCCGAGATGCTGGAAGGTCAACACAAACGGACTGCCGTTGGTACCCACCTGATTCCAGGGATAAATCGACATGATGACAAACAACGTACCCACGTAGAACCATATCGTTATACACATCTTTTGGCCATTTTTTGAACAGGATGCTCAGAACCCCGTGAATTAAGGCATTCAAGCCATCCCATTGGCTTTTTGAGGTTCAAAATGCCACTCTGAGATAAACCCGTAACTCATTGATTAAACAGTGCGTTAGAAAGATGTGTATAACGATATGACGTAGAACACCAGGATGCGCCACGGTGATCTTGACCCACCATCTCCGGACAGCTTTTGTCTCTTAAGTTAACGATGCCCGCTGGCGCCGATATTCTCTTGGGGAGTTGTATCCCAGCGCACTGTGCGGATGGTTTTCATTGTAATGATTGAACGCCGCTGCAAGGTTCTTCAGCGCTGTTCGCACATCAGGTTTTGGCATGAAGGCGATGTAATCTTCCTTCATCGTCTTCACGAACCGTTCTGCCATGCCGTTACTCTGTGGACTGCTCACTGCTGTTGTGCAGGGCTCCAGATTCAGTTCTCTGGCGAACTTCCGCGTTTCATGCGCTGTGTTCGCTGAACCATTATCCGTCAGCCATTGCACTGGTTTATCCGGCAGCGCGCTACCGAAGCGTTTTTCCACCGACCTCAGCATCACATCCTGCACGGTTGAACTGTCATAACCCCTGGTGCTCGCTGTCCAGTCTATGGCCTCCCGGTCGCAGCAGTCCAGTGCGAACGTCACCCGCAGCTTCTCGCCGTTGTCACAACCGAACTCGAAGCCATCTGAGCACCAGCGCATATCGCTCTCTGTGTAGTGGTCAACTAATATTGGCCACCGCATTAGACTGTATGTAGAACAGTCGCTCAGATTCGTTTGGAGTTAAGCCGCCGTTATACCAGTGAGGCCGGATAGCGCTGTAATACCCCGTGATGTAGCGGATAATCGCGTCCTGGGCTTCGCTGAAGCTGTTGTAACCCTTTGTCGGCACCCATTCTGTCTTCAGGCTGCGGAAGAACCGCTCCATTGGCGCATTATCCCAGCAGTTACCCCGCCGACTCATACTCTGCTTTATCCGGCAGCGCCACAGGGCTTGCCGGTATTGACGGCTGGTATAGTGGCTGCCCTGGTCGCTGTGGAACATGACTCCTGTTGGTTGTCCCCGGAGTTCCCAGGCCATCTGCAACGCTTTAACTGTCAGCGCCGAGTCCGGCGACGTCGACATGGCCCAGCCCACCGGTTTGCGGGCGAACAGATCTAGCACCACCGCAAGGTAAGCCCAGCATTTGCCCGTCCAGATGTAGGTCACATCGCGGCACCAGACCTGATCCGGCGCGGTAACCGCGAACTGGCGGTTGAGATAGTTCGGTATTTCAACGTGTTCATTGCCGCCGCGTTTGTATTTGTGAGCCGGTCGCTGGCAGCTGGCGATACCCAGCTCCTTCATCAGCTTGCCAGCCAGCCAGCGCCCCATTTTGACACCGGAGCTGCCGGTGACGATGGTCGCGATACTTCGAGCGCCGGCAGAGCCGCCGCTGGCGTTCCAGGCTTCCATGACGCGGCTACACTTAACCACGCGCTCACCGTCGGGTTCATTAGCGGAAGCCTGCCAGTGCCTGTAGCTGCTGCGATGTACCTCAAAAATTTGGCACAACGCCGTGACCGGGTATCGCGCCCTCAGCCTGTCGACTACCGTGAACCGTTGAGTGAGTCCGACATTAAGAGCGCCGTAGCCTTTTTTAGGATTTCGTTCTCCATTTCAAGGCATTGGACTTTTTTCTTCATCTCACGCAGCTCGAGCTGTTCAGGGGTAAGAGGAAGTCCCGTTGGCGTTTTTCCCTGTCGTTCAAGGCGAAGCTTATTGACCCAGCGACTAATGGCAGAATGGCTGACATTAACCGCCTCTGCGGCCTTAACGTATGTGTAGCCGTGGTCGACAACCAGCTTTGCGGCTTCGAGCTTAAATTCCGCCGTAAAATGTTTACCCATGAGGTCACCTGTCGTGTTGATGAGGTGAGCATATCACCTCCGATCAGGTG
This sequence comes from Symbiopectobacterium sp. Eva_TO, assembly GCF_053848865.1. NCBI lineage: Bacteria > Pseudomonadati > Pseudomonadota > Gammaproteobacteria > Enterobacterales > Enterobacteriaceae > Symbiopectobacterium > Symbiopectobacterium sp. Eva_TO. Next base: position 225,030 of record NZ_JBSPEY010000004.1, read on the forward strand.
GCCAGTATCAGTGTGCCACTACACTGCTACCGCGATTTTGCCTTTATGCTCCCGCTTCGGACGTTCAGTTTTATCATGCAACAACAGCAGGTTATGCTCGCTCATTATCCTGTAAAGCCGTTTGGCGTTCACCGGTGGAAGTCCCTCTGCACGACGTTGCTTACCCAGGATACCCCACACTCGGCGGTAACCGTAACTGGGCATGTCGCTGATGATACGGAGGATGTCCGATAATATCTCAGCATCAGCTTCGTCATTACGCCGGTTGCTGCGCCTGTCCAGCCAGTCGGCAGAACGGTTAACCCGCAGTGACAGCTGCGCACGCGACACGCTCATGGCGCGGCTGACCAGAGCTATTCCCCATCCTTTGGCAACAAGGGCGCGTGCGCTATCCATTTTCGCGACTGGCGGTACTCCACTGCTTCTTTGAGGATCTCAACTTCCATCGTCTTCTTACCCAGAAGGCGCTGTAGCTCCCGGACCTGCTTGAGGGCAGTCGCCAGCGCCGAAGCTGGAACCACTTCTTCTCCGGCCGCAACGGCGGTGAGGCTTCCTTCCTGGTATTGTTTCTTCCACTTAAACAAAAGGCTGGGCTGGATGCCATGCAGGCGGGCTACATGGGAGACGTTCATCCCCGGCTCCATTGTCTGCTGAATGATGGCGATTTTCTCTTGCGGAGTTTTACGCTTACGGACTTCTTGCCTTAACAGGATCCCGGTCATTTCAAAATTAGCATGATTGTTAGACATATATCTAAGCCTATCTCTTATCTGGAGATACAGCTACTGTCTGGTGTTACAGGGGACTACATCAACCAGGATGCGCCACGGTACCGAGTTGATCGCGCGCGGAATGGATTTATGCGGATCTTTGGCTTCACCGGCGGTGATACCAATGATTTCGATACCGCCGTAGGCAAACATCACCAGTTGCAACGACAGGACCATGCCCATCACACCGTTAGTGAAGAAACCGCCGTGGCTCCACAGGTTACTGATTCCGGTTGGCTGGCCGCCGTTACCAATACCCCACACGATAATCCCAATGCCCGCCACGATCATGATGATAATGGTAGCGACCTTGAAGAACGAGAGCCAAAACTCCAACTCACCGAACACCTTCACGCTCATCAGGTTGATGGCCCCAATGATCAGCACCACGCTCAGAACCCAGATCCAATGCGGCACATCAGGGAACCAAACGCTCATGTAGATACCAAACGCGGTCACATCCGCGATGGCGACGATGAGGATCTCAAAGCAGTATGTCCATCCGGTGATGTAGCCCGCCATCGGCCCCAGGTAATCCTGCGCGTAGCGGGAAAAGGAGCTGGCCTGCGGGTTATTGACCGACATTTCTCCCAGCGCCCGCATGATGATATAGGCGATAACGCCGCCGATGATATAAGCCAACAGCACGCTTGGTCCTGCCATCTGAATGGCACTGGCCGAGCCATAAAACAGCCCGGTACCAATCGCCGATCCGAGTGCAATGAAGCGGATATGCCGCGTGCTTAACCCCACCTCGTTATACACATCTCTGTTCGTGCCTGAGCGCGCGTAGCGTTTCGGCGGCCGTCATGACTTTCTGCAAGCCTTTCCTGATAGTTTTTGCGCCTGGTTCACCGTCGCCTTTTCGAGCAAGAAAGCCTCCGAGTTGCGCAACTAAGCGCAATACTTCGTTTAGCTTAGGGCGGCCCTTGGGCATACGCTTGTTCATCAGTAGGTAAGCTCCATGAGTCTCGTCGGAATCAAAGAACAACATTGCGTCCAGCTCTGGACAGGTTCGTCCCATACGCATTAAATAGGCGATGCGCCATGCCACGATCATGAACAGCGCCAATGCCCGCTCAATGCGATCCACGGTCGATAACTGTAACGCTTCGACACAGCAGCCGTTCTTCAGCACATTGAAGAACATCTCGATTTCCCATCTAGCCCGATACCAGTCGATCAGCTCCACGATATCTTCTCGTCCTTCAGGTACGCGATTGCTCAGCAACCGCCACTCGACCGGCTTCACGCCTGCTGGCGGCTCAATTTCCTTGGCTATCACACAAGTCACTGCCAACCCGCAACGCAGCGACACTCGCTTCACGCGCAGCGCCTGTTTCACCGTACGCGCCTTCTGCCCCGCGCGAGCCGCCATAACGAATTGGATTTCTCCCACCGGCACGGTCTTTCCAACCTTCTGCCAAAGCTTCTCATTACAGTCCAGACTGCGATTATGAGTCGAGCGGATCAACCAGTCAGCCGGAGTGCCAAGGTCATCAGCGAGCTGCATCAACGCCTTGATATCCGCTTCGCGATCGGCTAAGTACACCAGACGTGTGTTTGGCAACTCCGAGGCGAGTTCAGCAACTCGCTCGTATCCCTCGAGCCAGCGCGTACTCTCCTTGAGCCCATCGCGTTTTCCGTCTGCATCCTTCGGCTCTCTTGCCCACATCCACGCATCCAGTACGCCCAACCCCACGCGATCCGGACTGACCGCGTAGGTCGGATGCAGGTACAGACCACGCCTGGCTTCGTAGTTCAAGGGACCCAAGCCTTGGATTTGCTGCCCGTTGAAGTCAAGCTCGGTAGTGTCTTGGATACACAGCACAACCTCGTGTTCTCGGATCCTTTCCTGCGTACGCTGCCAGTGAGGTTGCAGAATGTCTCGCCATTCGAATGCTTGGTTCTCCATGAAGCGGTAAGCACCCAGCGTCTCAGACCATCCGAGGCACGCATGCGGAATGCTGGCTTGCGGATTCTCAGCCAGCCGTATCAAAAGCCCTTTGGCACGCTTATTGGGCCTCGTGTCACCAAGATTTACCCCTTCCAGTTCTTGGTGTGCCCAGCCATCTGAATCCCGTGTCATTTTTCAGCGCCGTAAATGGCGATAGTACACGTCGGTTTCACTTCATTTACAACCCCACCGGCTGCCTATTTCAGCCCGCTAACCCTTGGCATATAAGGCGTTGCGGACTTGTGTATAACGAGGTGGCTTAACCCATATCGTTATACACATCTTTCTAACGCACTGTTTAATCAATGAGTTACGGGTTTATCTCAGAGTGGCATTTTGAACCTCAAAAAGCCAATGGGATGGCTTGAATGCCTTAATTCACGGGGTTCTGAGCATCCTGTTCAAAAAATGGCCAAAAGATGTGTATAACGATATGGGCTTAACCCACGCTTTAGCTTAGCGGATTGTTGTTCCATAAATTAAGCAGCCCTGTCTTACAAAAGAAAAACCACAGGCGACAGCCTGTGGTGAAAAATGCAGCATGAGTGCGTTATTGGTGCGCAGTCACTTCCTTACGCCCGCTTAGCCGGTCATAAATAACCGCAGCCAGCAACAACACCAGCGACGGTGGCAACCAGGCCAATCCTTGTTCACCCAAAGGCAAGCTCAGGCTCCAGGCTGGCAGCAATGACGCAAAGGTCGATGATTTTACCCCATCAATCAGGCCGAATAACAGGCTGATTAACATGACCGGGGCCACAATACGTGAAGCCTGATTCCAGCAGCGCAAAGTAAAACTCAGCAAAACCAGAATGATACAGGACGGATAGATCGCTGTCAGCACCGGAATGGAAAGCTGAATCAGATGACTTAATCCCAGATTGGCAACTAACGCAGAGAAGCCGCCCAGCACGAACACCAGCGTGCGATAGGAAAACGGCAAATATTGGGAGAAAAATTCGGCACAGGCGCAGGTCAGGCCAACCGCCGTCACCATGCAAGCGATAAAAATTAACAACGCCAGGAAGCCGCTACCCATGCTACCAAAGGTGTGCTGCACGTAAGCATGCAGGATTTCAGCACCGTTTTGCGCGTTAGGAATCAGTTCACCGCTCACAGAGCCCAGTTTAAACAGGCTCAGATAAACCAACGTCAACCCGACGCCGGCAATCAAACCGGCCCAGATGGTATAGCGGGTCAGCAGCGTAGCATCGGTCACGCCGCGTGAACGGGCAGCATTGACGATAACGATTCCGAATACCATGGCACCCAGAGTATCCATGGTCAGGTAACCGTTCACAAAACCGTTAGAAAACGGTACGGTTTGATAGGCTTCGGTCGCCGGGATCGGCGAACCCGCAGGCCATATCACCGCCGCTAATCCCAGCACGGCCAGTGTAAGAATTTTCAACGGTGCCAGCACATGGCCAACCGTATCCAGCAGACGACCCGAATAGAGAGAAATGCAGATCACTAACGAGAAATAGACCACGCTATAGATCAACAGCGGCGTGGCAGCATCGCCAAACAGCGGAGCCAACCCCACTTCGAAGGATACCGTAGCGGTGCGCGGCGTAGCGAACAGCGGTCCGACGGCCAGATAACACACGGTCGCCAGCAGAACGCCTGCCTTCTGGCCAATCGGGGAGCTCAGCGCATCGACGCCACCGCCCACGCGCGCCAACGCTACCACGGTCAACACCGGTAGGCCAACCGCAGTGAGCAAAAAGCCAAGCGCGGCGGTCCAGACGTGTTCACCGGCCTGTAAACCCACAATTGGCGGGAAAATGATGTTCCCCGCCCCGACAAACAGCGCAAAGGTCATAAATCCCAGCGCCACGATATCTTTGGATGTTAAACGATGACTCATAGTTACGTTGTGTTGCCTGTATATAAATGCGACAAAATGGGAAGACGAACTGCGGCGTGGTATAAATTATTCTTATCGCGCAGAAGTTATAGGGCGCTAAGTAAAACGTTTATAGCAATAAAAGACAAGTAGCGATCCAAAATGCGAAGTATTGCGCCAATCTAACAACAATAGTTAGCAGATAATATCACCACTCACACAACCTTCCGCACATGATTTGTGCATTTACCGTCTTTGCTTTGCAATAAAACTGTAGTGGTCAACTAATATTGGCCACCGCATTAGACTGTATGTAGAACAGTCGCTCAGATTCGTTTGGAGTTAAGCCGCCGTTATACCAGTGAGGCCGGATAGCGCTGTAATACCCCGTGATGTAGCGGATAATCGCGTCCTGGGCTTCGCTGAAGCTGTTGTAACCCTTTGTCGGCACCCATTCTGTCTTCAGGCTGCGGAAGAACCGCTCCATTGGCGCATTATCCCAGCAGTTACCCCGCCGACTCATACTCTGCTTTATCCGGCAGCGCCACAGGGCTTGCCGGTATTGACGGCTGGTATAGTGGCTGCCCTGGTCGCTGTGGAACATGACTCCTGTTGGTTGTCCCCGGAGTTCCCAGGCCATCTGCAACGCTTTAACTGTCAGCGCCGAGTCCGGCGACGTCGACATGGCCCAGCCCACCGGTTTGCGGGCGAACAGATCTAGCACCACCGCAAGGTAAGCCCAGCATTTGCCCGTCCAGATGTAGGTCACATCGCCGCACCAGACCTGATCCGGCGCGGTAACCGCGAACTGGCGGTTGAGATAGTTCGGTATTTCAACGTGTTCATTGCCGCCGCGTTTGTATTTGTGAGCCGGTCGCTGGCAGCTGGCGATACCCAGCTCCTTCATCAGCTTGCCAGCCAGCCAGCGCCCCATTTTGACACCGGAGCTGCCGGTGACGATGGTCGCGATACTTCGAGCGCCGGCAGAGCCGCCGCTGGCGTTCCAGGCTTCCATGACGCGGCTACACTTAACCACGCGCTCACCGTCGGGTTCATTAGCGGAAGCCTGCCAGTGCCTGTAGCTGCTGCGATGTACCTCAAAAGTTTGGCACAACGCCGTGACCGGGTATCGCGCCCTCAGCCTGTCGACTACCGTGAACCGTTGAGTGAGTCCGACATTAAGAGCGCCGTAGCCTTTTTTAGGATTTCGTTCTCCATTTCAAGGCATTGGACTTTTTTCTTCATCTCACGCAGCTCGAGCTGTTCAGGGGTAAGAGGAAGTCCCGTTGGCGTTTTTCCCTGTCGTTCAAGGCGAAGCTTATTGACCCAGCGACTAATGGCAGAATGGCTGACATTAACCGCCTCTGCGGCCTTAACGTATGTGTAGCCGTGGTCGACAACCAGCTTTGCGGCTTCGAGCTTAAATTCCGCCGTAAAATGTTTACCCATGAGGTCACCTGTCGTGTTGATGAGGTGAGCATATCACCTCCGCTCAGGTGGCCAGTATCAGTGTGCCACTACAAACCAGTATAAAAACGCGTAATACGCGCAAAATGGACATAAAAGATGCAGTGCTTCAGCATCAGAAGCGCTTTTTGCTGCAAAAGGGGACAAGTGGCAGGGGATTACGCGGTAAACGGAGTGAACGGATTTGCAGATTGGGACACCCCATGGCAAAACGTCGAGGATACACCGGGGATAACGTACGTCCCCGGTGTTATGCGCGGGTGTGTTACTTGCCCCACACGGCGGCAGCGGTATCCACAACCAGACGCAACTTGGCCCACTGTTGTGCTTCCGTCAGGCTATTGCCCTCTTCCGTGGAAGCAAAACCACACTGCGGGCTGAGGCAAAGTTGTTTGATATCGACATATTTCGCTGCTTCCGCGATGCGCGCTTTCAGTAAAGCCGGCTCTTCCAACTCGCCGTTTTTGGTAGTCACCAGGCCCAGCACCACTTGTTGGTGTCCCGGTTTGATGAAACGCAGCGGCTCGAACCCACCTGAGCGATCGTTATCGTACTCAAGGAAAAACTCATCCACATTGACTTCACCAAACAGGATAGATGCCACCGGCTCGTACCCGCCTTCAGAAATCCAGGTAGAGCGGAAGTTGCCGCGACATACGTGCAAACCGATCGTCAGGTCAGCAGGTTTACCGGCCAATGCTTTATTCAGCACATCAGCATAGATACGGGCCAGTTGTTCCGGATCTTCACCGCGTTCGCGAATTTGGCGTTTTTGATCGTCTGAGCACAGGTAAGCCCAGACGGTATCATCCAGTTGCAAATAGCGGCAGCCTGCGGCGTAGAAAGCATGAATCGCATCATGCCAGGTCTGCGCCAGATCGTCGAAATAAGCATCCAGCGTTGGATAAACCTGACTGTCGATAGCCTTGCGTCCGCCACGGAAATGGAACACGCTCGGGCTAGGAATTGTCATCTTGGCGGTCACATCACCCGCGATGCTGTTCAGGTAGCGAGAATGCTCCAGCATCGGGTGCTGAGTGTTAAAGCTGACTTTGCCCGTCACCTTGATGGCGCGGGACTTGGTTTGGATACCATTAAACTGAATACCGTGGTCCGCTTCGAAAGCCTCCACCCCGTTCAAACCTTCGAAAAAGTCGAAGTGCCACCAGGCGCGACGGAATTCACCGTCGGTGACAACCTGAAGCCCGGCTTCGCGTTTCAGCTCAACGGCACGCAGAATTTCTGCATCTTCCACGGCGCGCAGTTGCTCCGCATTAATGGTACCAGACTGGAATTGCAGGCGTGCTTCTTTGATTGCAACGGGACGCAACAGGCTGCCGACCACGTCAGCGCGAAAAGGGGGAAGTACTTTAGCCATGATAACCTCCTGATCTTTCGCAACAACGCCTTCACGTCACGGCGTGAGGCAAGCGGCATTGCAAAATAGTTTCAAAATAAATAGTCACGCCGTGAAGTAATCACGCCTTATGCTTATTTAGATATCTGGACGGCTATAAGGTAGGTGAATCCTGTCATGGCAACAGGTTGAGGGCAATAGAATAATTTTCACTTTCCGCGACTAACATGAATAAAATTCACGTCAGACTGATGACAAAGTCACTTTCCCCTCGTTATCCCCGGCTTTCTTCCTCGTTATCCTCGGCGAAAGTCGGGGATCTCTGACAGAATGAACACGTTTCACCTGCACGAGATTCCCACCTTCGCGGGAATGACGGTGATGGGCGAGAATAATGGCGTGTTACAAGCCGAGCTGCTGGCGTGCGTTAACCCGCACGTGCTCAGGTAAGTGAAGATAGCCATCCTGACTCACCAGACTTTGCCCAGCGGTAGACAGTACCCGATCCATAAAGGCGGCCGTCAGGCTATCCAGCACCTGCTCTGGCGCTTTGTTGACATAAATATAGATGTAGCGCGCATAGGGATAACGCCCGCTGCGAATATTGTCCACCGTCGGCGCAACATAGTCGTTTCCCTGCGCTGCCAGCGGCAGCATTTTCACTCCGCTGGCGCGAAAACCGATGCTAGCATAACCAATCGCCTGTGTGGAGGTGGCTACGGCCTTCACCACCGACGCAGAACCCGGTAGCTCATTTACCAGCGGTAAGAAATCACCACCGCACAACGCTTGCTGCTTAAAAAAACCATAGGTGCCTGACGCTGAGTTGCGCCCGTAGCGCAACACACGGCGCGATGCCCATTCCCCCGTCAGCCCAAGATCGCGCCAGTGGGTAACAGTTTGCGTCGCCCCGCAGCGATGAGTAATAGAGAACAGCGCATCGAGCTGTTGCACGTTCAAACCCGGCAGCGGATTATCCTGATTCACTAACACCACCAGCGCATCCATCGCCACCGGCACAGCCAGTGGTGGATACCCATAGAGTTGCACAAAGGCCTCAATCTCACTGGCCTTCATGGCACGGTTCATCGGACCGAGTTGTGCCGCGCCGGAGGCAAGTGCCGTGGGGGCCGATGACGATCCCGCCGCCTGCATCTGTACGTTAACGCTGGGATAATGCTGGTTGAAATCGGCGGCCCAAAACGCCATCAGCGTCGCCAGGGTATCAGATCCAGCACTGGAGAGATTACCCGCCAGCATTTGCTCACTGCGCGCAGTGTGGCTCCAGCCACTGAGTAACAGCGCAGCACAGAGCAATAAACCCTAAAAAAGCGGGGCTTGCATCATAGGTCAACTATCCATCAGGCCGAAGGGGTGGTGCTATTCTCCGACAGAGAGGCAGGAACAATCAACCGGTTAGGAAGCGTAAACATAAAACGCGCTCCGGCACCCGGTTCACTGAGGATCTCCAGCCGCGAATCATGATGGCTGAGCGCATGCTTAACGATGACAAGCCCCAATCCGCTGCCGCCCGTTTGGCGCGAGCGGGCTTTGTCCACACGATAAAAACGCTCCGTCAGGCGAGGGATGTGCTCGGCGGCGATACCAGGACCATTATCGCTGACCTGAAACTGCGCACCCTGCGTGATTTTTTGCCAGCACACTTCAATGCGCGTGCCTTCCGGCGTGTGATTAACCGCGTTGTACACCAGATTGGAGAAGGCGCTGTGCAACTGCTCTTCATTGCCGTAAACACTCAGCCCATCGTTGATGCGGAACACAATTTCGTGACGATCCTGACTCAGCGTCTGTGCTTCACGTTGTAGTATGCGCAGCATACGTGGCACATCGACCTTTTCCGCCAGATTGATCGGTGCAGCCGCTTCGATTTTCGATAACGTGAGCAACTGTTTCACCAACCCATCCATGCGCCGCGTCTGCTCCTGCATGGTTGAAAGCGCTTTGCTGCGTAAGGCACCGTCCAGCGAATCGTCCTGCATCATCTCCAGGTAACCTTGTAGCACGGTGAGCGGAGTGCGTAATTCATGACTGACGTTGGCGAAGAAATTACGCCGAGCCCCTTCCAGTTGGTGCATCTGGGTAATGTCGCGCACGACCATCAATAACTGCCCTTCCGAGTACGGCATAACACGGAATTCGACATGGTGTGAATTGATCAGTTGCAGGGTCAAGGCTCGGGAGAAATCCTGCTGACGCATGTATTGGGTGAACTCGGGATAGCGCAGCAAATTGAGGATATTCTGGACGTTATCTTCCGGCCAACGCAGGCTGAGCAAGTGCTGCGACAGACCGTTGCACCAGATAATGGTGCCCTCTTCGGTGGTGATCACCACACCATCGGGCAGCGACTCGGCACCGCTGCGAAAACGCTTGATCAGCAGAGCAAGCTCGCGCCGCCGCCGCCGATTGCGCAGTTGCATTTGATACAACCCGTAAAACAGCGGCTCCCAACTCCAGCGCCCGGGTGGCGATGTCATGCTGCGATCGACCCACAGCCAGTAGGAGAGTTTAAGCTGGTTGTAATAATTCCAGCCAAGCACCACCAGCACCGCCGCCAGCATAAACCAGGGCAGGTAGCCGAAAATCAGGCCGAGCAGCAGGGCTGGCAAGCAAAAAAAGGCCAGCTCCAATGCCAGCTTTTTCCACGAAAGACGTTCTAACACGTTAAAAATTCTCCGCTTTGGCGGTATTCAGCCACGATGTCGCGCTCGCTATGGCTCACGCGCACATCAATAACGCGTAGAAAAACGGTACCCCGTTCCCCGGACCGTTTGCACCATTTTATCGTGTCCGCTGGTTTCCAGCGCCTTGCGCAAGCGACGAATATGCACGTCCACAGTACGATCCTCAACATAAACGTTAGTTCCCCAAACGTTATTGAGCAACTGCTCGCGGCTGTATACACGCTCAGCGTGCGTCATAAAGAAATGCAGCAGTTTGAATTCGGCCGGCCCCATCTCCAGCGCGTGCTGTTCTGTGGTAACGCGATGCGAAGTTGGGTCCAGACTCAAGCCCCGCATTTCGATCACCTCTTCCACCGCCATGGGTGAAATACGGCGCATCACCGCCTTGATGCGTGCTACCAGTTCTTTGGGCGAAAACGGCTTGGTGATATAATCATCAGCGCCAACCTCAAGCCCGCGTACGCGATCTTCCTCTTCACCGCGCGCCGTCAACATCATAACCGGAATATCCCGCGTCAGCGCTTCGCGCTTCATGTGCTTGATAAACTGCAATCCCGAGCCACCTGGCAGCATCCAGTCCAGCAGTACCAGATCCGGATAGGGTTCGGACAAACGCGTTACAGCGCTGTCATAATCTTCCGCTTCAACGGACTGATAGCCGTTTTGCTCTAACACGAAGCACACCATTTCACAGATCGGCGCTTCATCTTCTACGACCAGTATGCGTCTTGCCATTGTCCATCCTGCCGTTAGTCAGCGTATGAAACACGTCAACAATAACGAAATCTCACCATTGCCCGCTTTACCTATAAAGGTGCCTGAGCTGCTTATCTTCTGCGGGCGAAAGCAGTATGCGTCAGTTTTATGACAGATTTATGAAAACCCAAACTGAAGGTAACACCCGATTTAGCGACTGTTTCCAAAATTTTCGCGGCGATAACGACAGCCGTCGCCCTCACTGCTTATAATCGCCCTACAGTAGATAGCACGTCTAACAGGAAACGCCATGCGTATCATTCACACCGCAGACTGGCATCTGGGCCAATATTTTTATACTAAAAGTCGCGCACCGGAGCATCAAGCGTTTCTCGACTGGCTCATCGAGCAGATAACCGAACATCAGGTCGATGCGCTGATTGTGGCGGGTGATATCTTTGATAACGGTTCGCCACCGAGCTACGCACGCGAGATGCTCAACCGGTTTGTGGTGGCATTGCGCACCACGGGATGCCAATTGGTGTTGCTGGCCGGAAACCACGATGCGGTGGCAACCTTAAATGAATCGCGCGATCTGCTAGCGTGCCTCAATACCCGTGTTATCGCCAACGCCACCGAGGATGTGACGCTGCAGGTCTTCACACTTAATACCCATCAAGGCGCGCCCGGTGCAATTCTGTGCGCGATTCCTTTTCTGCGTCCGCGCGACATCCTGCGCAGCCTGGCGGGTCAATCCGGCGTGGAAAAACAGATAGCCTTGCAAGACGCCATCAGTGAACACTACGCGCAATGCTATCAGCACGCCTGCGATTTGCGCGACACGCTAGCAATGCCCCTGCCGATTATCGCCACCGGACACCTGACCACCGTGGGGGTTACCGCCTCGGAAGCGGTACGCGAGATCTACATCGGCTCGCTTGATGTGTATTAGTCGCGACTTGATCTGACACTGGACCTTGAAAGGTTGAGAGTTACCGGTTTTGATATGGGTGTCGAATCCTTATACAAAACACGAGGTAACTCTCATGCTTCATACTAACAATCCCATCATCAAACACAAAGCCGGCCTGCTCAATCTCGCCGAAGAACTCGGTAACGTATCAAAAGCCTGTAAAATCATGGGGGTGTCACGCGACACGTTTTATCGCTATCAGGAACTGGCGGCAGAAGGCGGTATTGACGCTCTGGTTAACCAAAACCGCCGGGTTCCCAACCTGAAAAACCGTGCTGATGAAGCCACTGAACGTGCGGTTGTTGATTACGCCATTGAGTTCCCGGCTCATGGCCAGCACCGGACCAGTAATGAGCTGCGTAAAAAAGGCGTCTTCATTTCTGGCAGCGGTGTGCGCTCCATCTGGCAACGACACGATCTGGAAAACTTTCGTAAGCGCCTGAAGGCACTTGAGGAAAAAGTTGCCAGAGAAGGCATCGTACTTACTGATGCTCAAATCGCTGCACTGGAGAAGAAGGCGCACGACGACGAAGCCTGTGGTGAAATAGAGACTGCTCACCCGGGTTATCTGGGGTCGCAGGACACCTTCTACGTGGGTAATCTGAAAGGTGTTGGCCGTATCTACCAGCAGACGTTCGTGGATACGTACTCGAAAGTGGCGCACTGCAAGCTTTACACGAGTAAAGCACCGATCTCTGCCGCCGACCTGCTCAATGATCGCGTGCTGCCGTTCTACGAAGCTCAGGGGCTGCCAATGCTAAGAATACTGACGGACAGGGGGACGGAGTACTGCGGTAAAGTGGAACAACATGACTATCAGCTGTACTTGGCTATCAACGATATAGACCATACGAAAACGAAAGCGATGTCTCCGCAGACAAACGGTATCTGCGAGCGCTTCCATAAAACTATTTTGCAGGATTTTTATCAGGTTGCGTTCCGTAAGACGTTATACGAGGACCTAGAAAGTCTACAAAAGGATCTGGACAACTGGTTGTGGCATTACAATAATGAGCGAACTCATCAGGGTAAAATGTGCTGCGGGCGTACGCCAATGGCCACGTTACTTGATGGTAAACGAGTCTGGGCAGAAAAAAATCTGAACCAGATTTAATCTGACAGACACCTGTATAAATAACCGGTAACTGTCAGATCAGGTCTGAGCTAATACAGATAAACGCATGCTGGACACACTGTTTAAGCGTTGCATCGGCCATTGATCTTGACCCACCATCTCCGGACAGCTTTTGTCTCTTAAGTTAACGATGCCCGCTGGCGCCGATATTCTCTTGGGGAGTTGTATCCCAGCGCACTGTGCGGATGGTTTTCATTGTAATGATTGAACGCCGCTGCAAGGTTCTTCAGCGCTGTTCGCACATCGGGTTTTGGCATGAAGGCGATGTAATCTTCCTTCATCGTCTTCACGAACCGTTCTGCCATGCCGTTACTCTGTGGACGGCTCACTGCTGTTGTGCAGGGCTCCAGATTCAGTTCTCTGGCGAACTTCCGCGTTTCATGCGCTGTGTACGCTGAACCATTATCCGTCAGCCATTGCACTGGTTTATCCGGCAGCGCGCTACCGAAGCGTTTTTCCACCGACCTCAGCATCACATCCTGCACGGTTGAACTGTCATAACCCCTGGTGCTCGCTGCCCAGTCTATGGCCTCCCGGTCGCAGCAGTCCAGTGCGAACGTCACCCGCAGCTTCTCGCCGTTGTCACAACCGAACTCGAAGCCATCTGAGCACCAGCGCATATCGCTCTCTGCTACCGCGATTTTGCCTTTATGCTCCCGCTTCGGACGTTCAGTTTTATCATGCAACAACAGCAGGTTATGCTCGCTCATTATCCTGTAAAGCCGTTTGGCGTTCACCGGTGGAAGTCCCTCTGCACGACGTTGCTTACGCAGGATACCCCACACTCGGCGGTAACCGTAACTGGGCATGTCGCTGATGATACGGAGGATGTCCGATAATATCTCAGCATCAGCTTCGTCATTACGCCGGTTGCTGCGCCTGTCCAGCCAGTCGGCAGAACGGTTAACCCGCAGTGACAGCTGCGCACGCGACACGCTCATGGCGCGGCTGACCAGAGCTATTCCCCGTCCTTTGGCAACAAGGGCGCGTGCGCTATCCATTTTCGCGACTGGCGGTACTCCACTGCTTCTTTGAGGATCTCAACTTCCATCGTCTTCTTACCCAGAAGGCGCTGTAGCTCCCGGACCTGCTTGAGGGCACCTCGTTATACACAAGTCCGCAACGCCTTATATGCCAAGGGTTAGCGGGCTGAAATAGGCAGCCGGTGGGGTTGTAAATGAAGTGAAACCGACGTGTACTATCGCCATTTACGGCGCTGAAAAATGACACGGGATTCAGATGGCTGGGCACACCAAGAACTGGAAGGGGTAAATCTTGGTGACACGAGGCTCAATAAGCGCGCCAAAGGGCTTTTGATACGGCTGGCTGAGAATCCGCAAGCCAGCATTACGCATGCGTGCCTCGGATGGTCTGAGACGCTGGGTGCTTACCGCTTCATGGAGAACCAAGCATTCGAATGGCGAGACATTCTGCAACCTCACTGGCAGCGTACGCAGGAAAGGATCCGAGAACACGAGGTTGTGCTGTGTATCCAAGACACTACCAAGCTTGACTTCAACGGGCAGCAAATCCAAGGCTTGAGTCCCTTGAACTACGAAGCCAGGCGTGGTCTGTACCTGCATCCGACCTACGCGGTCAGTCCGGATCGCGTGGGGTTGGGCGTACTGGATGCGTGGATGTGGGCAAGAGAGCCGAAGGATGCAGACGGAAAACGCGATGGGCTCAAGGAGAGTACGCGCTGGCTCGAGGGATACGAGCGAGTTGCTGAACTCGCCTCGGAGTTGCCAAACACACGTCTGGTGTACTTAGCCGATCGCGAAGCGGATATCAAGGCGTTGATGCAGCTCGCTGATGACCTTGGCACTCCGGCTGACTGGTTGATCCGCTCGACTCATAATCGCAGTCTGGACTGTAATGAGAAGCTTTGGCAGAAGGTTGGAAAGACCGTGCCGGTGGGAGAAATCCAATTCGTTATGGCGGCTCGCGCGGGGCAGAAGGCGCGTACGGTGAAACAGGCGCTGCGCGTGAAGCGAGTGTCGCTGCGTTGCGGGTTGGCAGTGACTTGTGTGATAGCCAAGGAAATTGAGCCGCCAGCAGGCGTGAAGCCATATCGTTATACACATCTTTTGGCCATTTTTTGAACAGGATGCTCAGAACCCCGTGAATTAAGGCATTCAAGCCATCCCATTGGCTTTTTGAGGTTCAAAATGCCACTCTGAGATAAACCCGTAACTCATTGATTAAACAGTGCGTTAGAAAGATGTGTATAACGATATGGCGTGAAGCCGGTCGAGTGGCGGTTGCTGAGCAATCGCGTACCTGAAGGACGAGAAGATATCGTGGAGTTGATCGACTGGTATCGGGCTAGATGGGAAATCGAGATGTTCTTCAATGTGCTGAAGAACGGCTGCTGTGTCGAAGCGTTACAGTTATCGACCGTGGATCGCATTGAGCGGGCATTGGCGCTGTTCATGATCGTGGCATGGCGCATCGCCTATTTAATGCGTATGGGACGAACCTGTCCAGAGCTGGACGCAATGTTGTTCTTTGATTCCGACGAGACTCATGGAGCTTACCTACTGATGAACAAGCGTATGCCCAAGGGCCGCCCTAAGCTAAACGAAGTATTGCGCTTAGTTGCGCAACTCGGAGGCTTTCTTGCTCGAAAAGGCGACGGTGAACCAGGCGCAAAAACTATCTGGAAAGGCTTGCAGAAAGTCATGACGGCCGCCGAAACGCTACGCGCGCTCAGGCACGAACAGAGATGTGTATAACGAGGTGGCTTGAGGGCAGTCGCCAGCGCCGAAGCTGTAACCACTTCTTCTCCGGCCGCAACGGCGGTGAGGCTTCCTTCCTGGTATTGCTTCTTCCACTTAAACAAAAGGCTGGGCTGGATGCCATGCAGGCGGGCTACATGGGAGACGTTCGTCCCCGGCTTCATTGTCTGCTGAATGATGGCGATTTTCTCTTGCGGAGTTTTACGCTTACGGACTTTGTAGTGGCACACTGATACTGGCCACCTGATCGGAGGTGATATGCTCACCTCATCAACACGACAGGTGACCTCATGGGTAAACATTTTACGGCGGAATTTAAGCTCGAAGCCGCAAAGCTGGTTGTCGACCACGGCTACACATACGTTAAGGCCGCAGAGGCGGTTAATGTCATATCGTTATACACATCTTTTGGCCATTTTTTGAACAGGATGCTCAGAACCCCGTGAATTAAGGCATTCAAGCCATCCCATTGGCTTTTTGAGGTTCAAAATGCTACTCTGAGATAAACCCGTAACTCATTGATTAAACAGTGCGTTAGAAAGATGTGTATAACGATATGGGTTAATGTCAGCCATTCTGCCATTAGTCGCTGGGTCAATAAGCTTCGCCTTGAACGACAGGGAAAAACGCCAACGGGACTTCCTCTTACCCCTGAACAGCTCGAGCTGCGTGAGATGAAGAAAAAAGTCCAATGCCTTGAAATGGAGAACGAAATCCTAAAAAAGGCTACGGCGCTCTTAATGTCGGACTCACTCAACGGTTCACGGTAGTCGACAGGCTGAGGGCGCGATACCCGGTCACGGCGTTGTGCCAAACTTTTGAGGTACATCGCAGCAGCTACAGGCACTGGCAGGCTTCCGCTAATGAACCCGACGGTGAGCGCGTGGTTAAGTGTAGCCGCGTCATGGAAGCCTGGAACGCCAGCGGCGGCTCTGCCGGCGCTCGAAGTATCGCGACCATCGTCACCGGCAGCTCTGGTGTCAAAATGGGGCGCTGGCTGGCTGGCAAGCTGATGAAGGAGCTGGGTATCGCCAGCTGCCAGCGACCGGCTCACAAACACAAACGCGGCGGCAATGAACACGTTGAAATGCCGAACTATCTCAACCGCCAGTTCGCGGTTACCGCGCCGGATCAGGTCTGGTGCGGCGATGTGACCTACATCTGGACGGGCAAATGCTGGGCTTACCTTGCGGTGGTGCTAGATCTGTTCGCCCGCAAACCGGTGGGCTGGGCCATGTCGACGTCGCCGGACTCGGCGCTGACAGTTAAAGCGTTGCAGATGGCCTGGGAACTCCGGGGACAACCAACAGGAGTCATGTTCCACAGCGACCAGGGCAGCCACTATACCAGCCGTCAATACCGGCAAGCCCTGTGGCGCTGCCGGATAAAGCAGAGTATGAGTCGGCGGGGTAACTGCTGGGATAATGCGCCAATGGAGCGGTTCTTCCGCAGCCTGAAGACAGAATGGGTGCCGACAAAGGGTTACAACAGCTTCAGCGAAGCCCAGGACGCGATTATCCGCTACATCACGGGGTATTACAGCGCTATCCGGCCTCACTGGTATAACGGCGGCTTAACTCCAAACGAATCTGAGCGACTGTTCTACATACAGTCTAATGCGGTGGCCAATATTAGTTGACCACTACACTTCTTGCCCTAACAGGATCCCGGTCATTTCAAAATTAGCATGATTGTTAGACATATATCTAAGCCTATCTCTTATCTGGAGATACAGCTACTGTCTGGTGTTACAGGGGGCTACATCAACAATCGACCTGGGGCACAGTCGTTACAAGTTCTGATTTATTCAACAAAGCCCCCTTTCGCATTGAATTAATTGGAAAACATGGACTCTTACTCTGCACATTTTGGACAGAAGAAAATAACATGAAAAATCTGATAACAAGGGATAAAAAATTCTACTTCCCCTTGGGACAGCATTATTCTCAGCGTTATTTTGGTGATTTGTAATATTGGAATGAGAGCGAAATCTGATAATCAGTAAAAACGATTAAATAAACCCTATCCAAACAGAGATTAATTCTGCTTCCTGCTCGTTTATCTAGAATAAAATACTCACGAGGCATGTGATACACTTCGTTAGCATATCGCGGTATGGCACGCTGAATAATCAATCAGCACGGCTTGTTTTCGAACCACAATATTCATCAGGATAGACTATGTTGACGCTGCTGCATTTGCTCTCTTCCGTTGCACTACTGGTATGGGGTACCCATATCGTACGCACGGGTATTATGCGAGTTTATGGCGCAAACCTGCGCCGTATATTGAGTGCCAGCATCAAGAAAACCAGCATGGCGTTTCTTGCAGGGATCGGCGTAACAGCATTGGTGCAAAGCAGTAACGCCACCGCGCTGCTGGCCATCTCTTTTGTGTCGCAGCAATTGATTGCGCTTTCCCCTGCATTGGTGATTATGCTGGGGGCGGATGTCGGTACCGCGCTCATGGCGCGTATTCTGACATTCGACTTAGTCTGGCTTTCTCCCCTGTTGTTGCTCTGCGGGATCGTGGCATTTCTGTCTAACCGCAAGACTCGCATCGGCCAGTTGGGCCGTGTGGGCATCGGCCTTGGATTGATCCTGCTGGCGCTGGAATTGATCGTCGCAGCCGCAGCCCCCATCACCCATTCCAGCGCAATTCTGGTGATTTTCACCTCCATTTCGGATGACACGCTATTGGCGCTGCTGCTTGGAGCAGTTTTTGCCATGGTCAGCTATTCCAGCCTTGCCGCCGTGCTGCTGACGGCTACGCTGGCGGCGACCGCACTGCTTCCGCTGAAAATGGCACTGTGCATTGTGCTTGGCGCCAACCTCGGCAGCGGTGTGCTGGCGATACTCGGAGGACGCGGACAAAGTGCCAGCGCGCGACAATTGGTACTTGGCAGCATGTTGTTCAAGATTATCGGCTGCGTGTTGATTTTGCCTTGGCTGGCACCGCTAGCACAGTGGATTGGCAGCACGGACATTGCTTTTGACGAAGCCGTTATCTATTTTCATGTCGTCTATAACCTGCTGCGCTGCCTGCTGATGCTGCCGCTGGTGACCAGCATGGCACGTCTGTGTCGTCGTTTGGTGCCCCATGAGGATATGAATAACGCCACCGCCGCACCGCGCTATCTCGACAACAGCGCACTGGATACCCCTTCGCTTGCCCTCTCCAATGCGGTACGCGAAACGCTGCGACTGGGCGACGTAGTGGCACAAATGCTGGAACGTTTTCGCCTGGTGTTATTGGGCGACAGAGAGCAAAAACGCGAGATCAGTCGCCTTGATGAAGAAGCCGACATGCTTCACAGTGCCATCAAGCTCTATCTGGCACAGATTCGTCAAGACGATTTGGGAGAGGAAGATTCGCGCCGTTGGGCGGAAGTGATCGATACGGCGTTGAACCTGAAACAAGCAGGCGGCATCCTCGAACATATTTCTTCATCGTTCACCAACAAGGCGCTGGATGCCCGGCTATCCTTATCCTCCGAAGGTATGGAAGAACTGCTGGCGCTGCATCAACGTCTCACCAGCTCCCTCTCGCTGGCGATGTCGGTGTTTCTCACCGGAGACATGACCAACGCCAAACGCCTGCGCCGAGCCAAGCACCGTTTGATTCTGCTGGGAAGAAGCTACTCTCATGCGCACGTTGAACGTTTACACCAACAAAATCCGCAGAGTCTGGAAACCAGCTCACTGCATATGGGCTTGCTGGGGGATATTCGCCGTCTGAATTCACTGTTCTGTGCCGTGGCGTATCATGTGCTCGAACCGGACCCGGAAGATTCAGCAGAATAATCATTGGTACAACGAAAGAAGGGCAGCAAAAACGCAGCCCTTCTGCACATTTATCATTCATCCTGCGATAAATGTTATACCTCTAACGAACTCAACACGACTGAGGAAACGCGATTGCCAGTTCTTTATCCATGACGCATGGCGACGCACCGCCACCGCTACCGTTCCAGGTCGGTCCCATCGGCACTACGGGGATCGGCACGCTGACGGGGCCGTGTTTAACCGCTTCCTGCACAACGGTTTGTACTGCACCACTCACAGCACCGCCGGCAGCGCCAGCGATACCGCCCACAGCGCCAAACCCGGCCCCCCACGCCATATTTTCTCCTAAATAGCTGTTCCTAATACCGCTACACTTTTGCCTGTCCATGTTTTCCACTGGGAAACGGGCTGACGGTTTCCATGAAGCGGCGAACCTTGTTCAGTCACTGCCACATTGAACAGCATTGATGATTGCGGGTAATGGTTTCATGCAACGCCTGCCATAACCGCTCTACATGATTTACCCATGGTGAGTACACCGGCTGATAAATAACCCTGAATTTCGGGTTTTCTTCCAGCCAGCGCTGCGTCTCCCGGCTTTTGTGAATAATGTAGTTATCAACTATCAGCGTGAGCGTTTTTGCCCGTCTGAAAGAATACCGTCGCATTGCGACACGTTACGACAAAACGGCGAGGAATTATCTGGCAATGTTGAAACTGGGCTGCATCCGCCTGTTTTACCAGAGGTTATGTAATTAAGGGACACAGCCTAGTCCAACTAAGCGCGAACGCTTCCGGTGTCAGTGCTGTCGCCGTGTATTCCAGCTTACCTACCGCTATGAAGCGCGAAAGCCGGGAGTCAAAGAGCAGATCGTTGATATGGCCTTCAACGGTGCCGGTGTTCGCGATACCGCCAGAACGTTGAAAATCGGCATCAATACGGTCATCCGGGCTTTAAAAAGCTCTCGCCCCGCAGGATAACGTCTTCTCCCGTTGCTCACGCCGACATCGCCCTTATCTGTGAACTTGATGAGCAATGGAGCTTCGTTGGCAGTCAGGCGCTACAGCACTGGCTCTGGTAGGCTTACAATACCAAAACGGGCGGTGTTCTGGCCTACACTTTTGGCCCCCGAACCGATGAGACCTGCCGTGAATTGCTGGCTCTGTTGACACCGTTCAACATCGGCATGATTACCAGTGACAACTGGGGCAGCTATGCAAGAGAGGTTCCGAAGCAGAAACATCTGACTGGCAAGATCTTCACGCAACGCATAGAGCGCAATAACCTGACGCTCCGTACCCGCATTAAACGACTGGCGCGTAAAACGATTTGCTTCTCGCGCTCCGTCGAGATCCACGAAAAAGTCATCGGAGCCTTCATCGAAAAACACATGTTCTACTAATTGGAGTCATTACCATCACGCCGAGCCAATCCAGATCCTGAAAGGGCGCATTATCGTGATTGGTGCGCTGGTACTGCTGTATATTTTGCTGCTGTTTGTCCCTTTGGTCGGGTTGGCGGTATTGCTGGTGTTTACCGCACTTTTGCCGATGCTGATTATTCGTAACTGGCGCTATAACGCCATTATGACCAGTTATCGTGGCGTGCGTTTTAACTATTTGGGCAGCGTAAAACGTGGCTATTGGACGTTTTTTGCGGTTCCGTTATTAATGGTAGTAGTGCTGGTGCTGTTAATGACCACTGTCGGCAGTTTTTCTTCCTTCATCAGCAATGCGACACCACTAATTGTAGCTGCACTGCTTTACATCCCCGCGTTGATTGCGCTGCGCGGCGTGATGAAGTAGGGTCTTCTCTTGTTGTGGTGGCTGAAGGCATGATAATGGTGCATTTAATCGCCAGAGGTCACCGCCATGGACGAAAAGTCTCTCTACGCTCATATTCTCAACCTGTCCGTTCCGTGGCAGGTAAGGTCCCTTTCTCTCGATGAAAATGCCGGTTCTGTTACTGTCACTGTGGGAATCGCTGAAAACACCCGGTTAGCCTGTCCGACCTGCGGTAAATCCTGTTCTGTTCACGATCACCGTCATCGTAAATGGCGGCACCTCGATACCTGCCAGTTCACCACGCTGGTTGAAGCAGAGGTTCCCCGCATTATGTGTCCGGAGCATGGCTGCCAGACGTTGCCTGTTCCGTGGGCAGGGCCTGGCAGCCGGTATACGCTGCTGTTCGAATCGTTCGTGCTCTCATGGCTGAAAATCAGCACCGTTGATGCTGTCAGGAAACAACTTAAGCTCAGCTGGAATGCGGTTGACGGCATTATGATCCGGGTCGTTAAGCGAGGTCTTGCCCGGATAAAAAAGCCATTATCCTCCCGTCATATGAATGTGGATGAGGTCGCCTTTAAAAAAGGGCATCGTTACATAACGGTGATCTCCGATCGCGATGGACGGGCGCTGGCCTTAACGGATGATCGCGGCACAGAGAGTCCCGCCGGCTATCTTCGCACGCTCACTGACTGCATATTCGCATCGTGATCGATCAGTGATTCGCATGACAATCGATCACGATTTCGCATCTAAGGTCGATCACTGATTCGCGTCGTATCGATCACTCCGGGACTTAACTCTTCTAACCTCCTCTCCGTTCGCAGTTTCTACTGAAATGGAGATAACGATGGCCAGAAAGAGAAAAAGCAGGAGTCCCATGGAGACTTGTCTTCAGATCTTCAAACTCAAATTTGAGTGCAACCAGTCTAATCGCACCATCGCCGCTGCTCTTAGGGTCAGCCCTTCCACAGTTTATGAGGTGCTCTCCCGTTTTACCGCCGCATCGCTGTCGTGGCCATTGCCTGATGCGCTCTTGCCAGAAAAACTGGAAAAGATGCTGTTCCCCACCCGCAGAATGCGCACCTCGGAGCTTATCGCGCCAGACTGGCTGTATATCGATACCGAGCTAAGACGGCCAGGGGTTACCAGGCAGCTGTTGTGGATAGAATACAGCACCGAAACCGGAGAAATGGCGCTGGGCTACTCTCAGTTCTGCCGTTGTTATCGCCAATGGAAGAAATGCCAGAAACGCTCGATGCGCCAGACCCACCGTGCCGGTGAGAAGCTGTTCATCGACTTCTGCGGGCCCACGGTGCCGGTATCCGACCCCGATACGGGAAATGTGCGCCGGGTCGCCATCTTCGTCGCTGTCATGGGAGCGTCAAATTATACCTATGCAGAAGCCTGCCCCGGTCAGGACATGATGAGCTGGCTGAATGCTAACAGCCACTGCCTGACCTTCCTCGGCGGCGTTCCAGCCCTGCTGGTACCCGATAATCTGCGTAGCGCGGTGAGCAAAGCAGATCGCTACGAGCCGGTCATCAACGACAGCTATCAGTCTTTGGCCTCGCATTACAGCACGGTAGTGATGCCAGCCAGACCCTACAAACCGAAAGACAAGGCCAAAGTGGAAAACGGCGTCCTGCTGGTCGAAAGGTGGCTCCTGGCGCGAATACGCAATGAAACCTTCCATACGATGCATGCGCTCAACGTCAGGCTCAGTGAGCTGATGACCGAGCTGAATAACCGGCCAATGAAAGGTTATGGGGGCCAGAGCCGAGCGCAGCGCTTTGCGCTGCTCGATGCGCCGTGCCTGCAGCCGTTGCCAGCCATGCCCTATGAATACACCGAATACCGTGCGGTGAAGGTCGCTCCTGACTATCACGTCGAATACGACCGCCACTGGTACTCCGTTCCCCATGAGCTGGTTGGTGAAAGGCTGTCGGTAAAAGCGGGTCAGACGTTGGTCCAGGTCTGGCATAAGGGCCGCTGCGTGGCTCAGCACCCTCGCAGCGATCGGCAGTACAGCCACAGCACGAATCCGGCACACATGCCGGTCAATCACCGCGGGCACAGCAGCTGGACACCTGAAAAGCTGCTGGATAATGCCGCGAGAACCGGCAAGGCGACCCGGCAGGTGGTGGAAGCGATGCTAAACGCGAAGAATCATCCTGAGCAGGCTTATCGGGCTGTTCTCGGCCTACTGTCGCTCCAGAAAAAATACGGTGCCGAACGGCTGGAAAAAGCCTGTGACAAGGCCTGCGGGCTGAACCATCCGGAAAGGCGTTTTATCGAGAATCTGCTGCGTCACAACAGGGAGGGCATCGGAGAAACAGTTAAAGGAAATAGAGAGTTACAGCTTCCACTGGAGCACGAGAATCTGCGTGGTCCAAAATATTACCACTGAAAAAGGGAGTCGTTATGACTGATGACCTGCTAACCAAACTTAGAACGCTGAAGCTGTCGGCAATGGCCGATGGCATGATACGCCAGCGTGAGGCACCTGGTACATACAATGAGCTGGGGTTCGCAGAACGCCTGGGGTTACTTGTCGAAGAAGAGCTACTGAATCGTGAAAACAGCCGTGTTGGGCGGTTGAGAAAGCAGGCACGGTTGCGCCACGGTGCAACCCCTGAGGGTATGTACTATCCGGTCTCCCGAGGGTTAAAGGCCGAACAGATGCGCGAGCTTCTGAACGGGCATTACATCACCCACAGCAAGAATATCCTGATAACAGGGCCAACTGGCAGCGGAAAAAGCTGGGTAGGTTGTGCCCTGGGCGAGCAGGCGTGCCGGCAAAAGAGAAGCGTTCAATACTGGCGCATGGGTCGGCTGCTGGATCAGCTTGAGCAGGGCCGACTGGACGGCAGCTGGCTTAAGCAACTGAAACAGCTTCAAAAAATAGAGTTTCTTATCTTGGACGACCTTGGTCTTGAAGTTATCACAACGCGGCAATGCAATGACTTGCTGGAAATAACGGAAGAGCGATATGGGCAAACCAGCACGATCCTTATCAGCCAGTTGCCGGTGGAGCAATGGTACGGAGTGATGGAAAACCCGACGGCGGCAGATGCCTTCCTGGATCGGCTGATCCACAACTCTCACAGAGTGGAGCTTCAGGGAGAATCATTAAGGAAAAATAGCCTGGCAGTGGAAAGCGCAGAAGAAACACGCTAAAACGATAAAAAAGTTAGGTTCCCGGGTGATCGATTACGATGCGAAAACGTGATCGACCTTAGATGCGAATCGATGATCGATCGCATGCGAATACGCACCGCTCATTTCGACTTGCCGACTCCCTTCCTTAGGCCATATCGTTATACACATCTTTTGGCCATTTTTTGAACAGGATGCTCAGAACCCCGTGAATTAAGGCATTCAAGCCATCCCATTGGCTTTTTGAGGTTCAAAATGCCACTCTGAGATAAACCCGTAACTCATTGATTAAACAGTGCGTTAGAACGATGTGTATAACGATATGTCCTTAGGCGTGACAAATCACATTCACACCGCATTTTTACGCCATAACACGTTACAGGTCCCCCGCTGCCTGAGCGCATTGTTGTAGGCGGACCCGTTGGTGATTTTAAACTTTTGCTTTGCCATGGGGACCTGATGTTGAAACGAATGTAGTGATCAGAGCCGCCAGTCACCTAAAAGTTCTATTTATTCAACAAAGCCGCTTACCGTCATCGCAATGTAGTGGAAAGATGTTTTGGCCGATTAAAAGAATACCGTCGCATTGCGACACGTTACGACAAAACGGCGAGAAATTATCTGGCAATGTTGAAACAGGGCTGCATCCGCCTGTTTTACCAGAGGTTATGTAATTAAGGGACACAGCCTAGATGGGAAATCGAGATGTTCTTCAATGTGCTGAAGAACGGCTGCTGTGTCGAAGCGTTACAGTTATCGACCGTGGATCGCATTGAGCGGGCATTGGCGCTGTTCATGATCGTGGCATGGCGCATCGCCTATTTAATGCGTATGGGACGAACCTGTCCAGAGCTGGACGCAATATTGTTCTTTGATTCCAACGAGACTCATGGAGCTTACCTACTGATGAACAAGCGTATGCCCAAGGGCCACCCTAAGCTAAACGAAGTATTGCGCTTAGTTGCGCAACTCGCAGGCTTTCTTGCTCGAAAAGGCGACGGTGAACCAGGCGCAAAAACTATCTGGAAAGGCTTACAGAAAGTCATGACGGCCGCCGAAACGCTACGCGCGCTCAGGCACGAACAGAGATGTGTATAACGAGGTGGCCATAGACTGGGCAGCGAGCACCAGGGGTTATGACAGTTCAACCGTGCAGGATGTGATGCTGAGGTCGGTGGAAAAACGCTTCGGTAGCGCGCTGCCGGATAAACCAGTGCAATGGCTGACGGATAATGGTCCAGCGTACACAGCGCATGAAATGCGGAAGTTCGCCAGAGAACTGAATCTGGAGCCCTGCACAACAGCAGTGAGCAGTCCACAGAGTAACGGCATGGCAGAACGGTTCGTGAAGACGATGAAGGAAGATTACATCGCCTTCATGCCAAAACCCGATGAGCGAACAGCGCTGAAGAACCTTGCAGCGGCGTTCAATCATTACAATGAAAACCATCCGCACAGTGCGCTGGGATACAACTCCCCAAGAGAACATCGGCGCCAGCGGGCATCGTTAACTTAAGATACAAAAGCTGTCCGGAGATGGTGGGTCAAGATCATTGTGGCTAGGTAGTGATGTCAATGAAGGTGGACTGTAGAGTGCGGCTGCAACCAAAGAAGAAACACCTACGTAAATAAGTCCAGGATTTGCAGTGGTTACTCCAACAAGCATTGATGCGAATCCAATGCACGTTGCAGTGGTTCTAGGATTTTTTTTGACAAATTCAATTGCTGTATTTCCTATATTTGTGATTTTATTTGCTAGTGCTAATATTTTATTGTTGCTTGCGGATTGATTTACAGTGACATCATTCAATCTACTGTAATTGTTACTAATTCCACTAAATACGAAATTTGCCATGGATGTGATGTTCATTTTGTGTACTCCTCATGGAAATGTCGGTCTGTTTTTCTACTTCTATTTTTACTCCTTGTTTTTTTAAAAAACTATGGGGTTTTACACCGAAATCCGGCTTTGTTGAATAAATTGAATTACCCCGGATAAATTAGAGGCTACACTTTAAAAGTAGAGGTCTCTATGACAACGAGGCTTTGTTGAATAAATCAGAACTTGTAACGACTGTGCCCCATCGGGTCGATTGTTACGTGATGCGAATACTGTTCGGCATTCCTAATAGCGTGATCCGGTTAAGCGCTTTGACCATCGCCATGGCTTCACCCACCTGAGCATCGTAGTCACGCAGACTTAGATGACCACCCAGAAGCGTTTTGAACCGGAACATGGCCGTTTCAGCCGCTGAGCGTCGGTGATAGCCCACTTTCTTTTTCCAGGTATCGTTGCTGCCGCTCAGGCGCTGATTTGCAACAGCGTGGTTACGCTCGTGGTAGTGGTCCGGCCAATATTGCGCCCCCCTTCGCGGCGGGATAAGCGGCCTTATTTTTTTCCTCAGCAGAGCATCATGGCAGTAACCTGTATAGTAAGCGCCGTCAGCCGATGCCTCTCTGATTTTCCGGTGGGTCTGGTTTATCAGTGCCGGTAGAGCCTGGGCATCAGTCGTACCACTGAGCGACAAATCCGCACAGATAATCTCATGCGTCGCACTGTCTACTGCCAGATGCAGCTTACGCCACACCCTGCGTCTGTCGGAACCATGCTGCCGGACTTTCCATTCGCCTTCGCCAAAGACCTTCAGGCCGGTTCCATCAATGACCAGATGTGAGATTTCACCACGGGTTGGCGTTTTTATGCTGATGTTCACTGTCTTTGCTCGCTTGCTGAGCAGCGAATAGTCTTGTAGTGGTCAACTAATATTGGCCACCGCATTAGACTGTATGTAGAACAGTCGCTCAGATTCGTTTGGAGTTAAGCCGCCGTTATACCAGTGAGGCCGGATAGCGCTGTAATACCCCGTGATGTAGCGGATAATCGCGTCCTGGGCTTCGCTGAAGCTGTTGTAACCCTTTGTCGGCACCCATTCTGTCTTCAGGCTGCGGAAGAACCGCTCCATTGGCGCATTATCCCAGCAGTTACCCCGCCGACTCATACTCTGCTTTATCCGGCAGCGCCACAGGGCTTGCCGGTATTGACGGCTGGTATAGTGGCTGCCCTGGTCGCTGTGGAACATGACTCCTGTTGGTTGTCCCCGGAGTTCCCAGGCCATCTGCAACGCTTTAACTGTCAGCGCCGAGTCCGGCGACGTCGACATGGCCCAGCCCACCGGTTTGCGGGCGAACAGGTCTAGCACCACCGCAAGGTAAGCCCAGCATTTGCCCGTCCAGATGTAGGTCACATCGCCGCACCAGACCTGATCCGGCGCGGTAACCGCGAACTGGCGGTTGAGATAGTTCGGTATTTCAACGTGTTCATTGCCGCCGCGTTTGTATTTGTGAACCGGTCGCTGGCAGCTGGCGATACCCAGCTCCTTCATCAGCTTGCCAGCCAGCCAGCGCCCCATTTTGACACCGGAGCTGCCGGTGACGATGGTCGCGATACTTCGAGCGCCGGCAGAGCCGCCGCTGGCGTTCCAGGCTTCCATGACGCGGCTACACTTAACCACGCGCTCACCGTCGGGTTCATTAGCGGAAGCCTGCCAGTGCCTGTAGCTGCTGCGATGTACCTCAAAAGTTTGGCACAACGCCGTGACCGGGTATCGCGCCCTCAGCCTGTCGACTACCGTGAACCGTTGAGTGAGTCCGACATTAAGAGCGCCGTAGCCTTTTTTAGGATTTCGTTCTCCATTTCAAGGCATTGGACTTTTTTCTTCATCTCACGCAGCTCGAGCTGTTCAGGGGTAAGAGGAAGTCCCGTTGGCGTTTTTCCCTGTCGTTCAAGGCGAAGCTTATTGACCCAGCGACTAATGGCAGAATGGCTGACATTAACCGCCTCTGCGGCCTTAACGTATGTGTAGCCGTGGTCGACAACAGCAATGGCTGATTCATCTAGCCATACGGTTAGAGAACCCGCGCTGCTTGAGGGCATTGTTATAGTAGGGCCAGTTAGTGATTTTAAAATTTTGTTTTGCCATGGAGACCTGATGTTGAAACAACTATGGTGATCTGATCCGATGATTACCCAAACTTTCTATTTATTCAACAAAGCCGGTTTTACGGCGCACCGAATATCAGGTAGCAATAGGTTTCGTTGGCTTTACCCGGCTCAACCTCAACGCCGACGCGAGAACAGATATCAAAGGCCATATGTGCGCATTCGTGCGCCAGCGTTGACAATTTTCCATTGAATACGCCGATAATGTGCAACGTTCCGTTGGTACTGGTCATAGTATGAGATAGACCATTGCTGTTATTGTCATGCTGCTCTACGCCAAGTTTTCGGTGAATGTCTTGCCATGATTCAAAGTCACGGCAGAAGACGACTATGCCGCTGTCGAATAGCGGAACATTCATTTTCGGCAGTCTGCCGATGTTGAGTTTTTTCATGCTATCCTGACTAAAACTAAGGAGGTTGGGATAAATTACGTTATTGCTGTGCTGCCAATGTTGCTGGTCGGATGCGCGAAAGTTAGTGATTATCAGACCGGTTGTGAACAGCGTTATTCCAAGCTTAGCGACATGGCAACCTGTCTCGATATCAGCATTAAAAATGATTCTCGTATGTCCTCTGAACCGACGCCAAAAATGTACGTTCTGGCTGCCAAGTTCTTAGGTCAGAAAGTAGATATCGGAGAGATTAGCGACGCACAAGCACGCCTTGAATTGCAGAATCTTTATGTAAATATGCAGCGCCAAGAGAAAGCCGATGAAGCCGCTAGAGGTCAGGCATTCCAGCAGGCTCTTTGTAGTGGCACACTGATACTGGCCACCTGAGCGGAGGTGATATGCTCACCTCATCAACACGACAGGTGACCTCATGGGTAAACATTTTACGGCGGAATTTAAGCTCGAAGCCGCAAAGCTGGTTGTCGACCACGGCTACACATACGTTAAGGCCGCAGAGGCGGTTAATGTCAGCCATTCTGCCATTAGTCGCTGGGTCAATAAGCTTCGCCTTGAACGACAGGGAAAAACGCCAACGGGACTTCCTCTTACCCCTGAACAGCTCGAGCTGCGTGAGATGAAGAAAAAAGTCCAATGCCTTGAAATGGAGAACGAAATCCTAAAAAAGGCTACGGCGCTCTTAATGTCGGACTTACTCAACGGTTCACGGTAGTCGACAGGCTGAGGGCGCGATACCCGGTCACGGCGTTGTGCCAAACTTTTGAGGTACATCGCAGCAGCTACAGGCACTGGCAGGCTTCCGCTAATGAACCCGACGGTGAGCGCGTGGTTAAGTGTAGCCGCGTCATGGAAGCCTGGAACGCCAGCGGCGGCTCTGCCGGCGCTCGAAGTATCGCGACCATCGTCACCGGCAGCTCCGGTGTCAAAATGGGGCGCTGGCTGGCTGGCAAGCTGATGAAGGAGCTGGGTATCGCCAGCTGCCAGCGACCGGCTCACAAATACAAACGCGGCGGCAATGAACACGTTGAAATACCGAACTATCTCAACCGCCAGTTCGCGGTTACCGCGCCGGATCAGGTCTGGTGCGGCGATGTGACCTACATCTGGACGGGCAAATGCTGGGCTTACCTTGCGGTGGTGCTAGACCTGTTCGCCCGCAAACCGGTGGGCTGGGCCATGTCGACGTCGCCGGACTCGGCGCTGACAGTTAAAGCGTTGCAGATGGCCTGGGAACTCCGGGGACAACCAACAGGAGTCATGTTCCACAGCGACCAGGGCAGCCACTATACCAGCCGTCAATACCGGCAAGCCCTGTGGCGCTGCCGGATAAAGCAGAGTATGAGTCGGCGGGGTAACTGCTGGGATAATGCGCCAATGGAGCGGTTCTTCCGCAGCCTGAAGACAGAATGGGTGCCGACAAAGGGTTACAACAGCTTCAGCGAAGCCCAGGACGCGATTATCCGCTACATCACGGGGTATTACAGCGCTATCCGGCCTCACTGGTATAACGGCGGCTTAACTCCAAACGAATCTGAGCGACTGTTCTACATACAGTCTAATGCGGTGGCCAATATTAGTTGACCACTACAACCTGCCTGCTTGGGCTTAAAGAGCAGTTTTTCGCATTCTGACATGGTGAGTTTCACCTTAGAGAACCGTAGCCACTGAACATCCAGTCCGCCGGGCTTTTTAATCGTTGCCGTTATTTTGTACATAAGTCTCTCTGAGGTTGTTTATGCCGCTACACCGTTCATCATGACGCTTAACAGCCGTGGAAACAGGCTATCGTAGAAGTGTGGCTGCGTCTGGCGCGGATTGGCTGGGTCAGTGAGATTTTTGCCAAACTGCAAGCCTTTCTCTGTTAGCGACCAGAATAGTTTCTCTTTGTTGGGATGCTTGCTGCTGGGGCGTGACTTGCGCTCAACGAATCCGAGCAATTGCAGGCGCTTGAAACCTGACTGTGCGGTGTAGGGCTTGCCGTGCAGCATCAGCAGTTCGGTCAGGGAATGTGTGACTTCGCTTGAGCCGGTTACACTCATATCGTTATACACATCGTTCTAACGCACTTTTTAATCAATGAGTTACGGGTTTATCTCAGAGTGGCATTTTGAACCTCAAAAAGCCAATGGGATGGCTTGAATGCCTTAATTCACGGGGTTCTGAGCATCCTGTTCAAAAAATGGCCAAAAGATGTGTATAACGATATGGGTTACACTGCCCTCTGGCGCGTCTACGGCGTAGGCTGGCAGGATATCCGGCATGCCGAGGGAAGATTGTAGCTTTTTCATTGCACCCAGCATCGCGGAAGGCGCTATGCGCAGCTCTTGCTTGTAGAAAGCAATCATTGCCAATCCAGCCTGAACTTTTTCTACCAGTACGCCATTGCTGGACTTTACAGAATCACGGAATTGCTCATATACCTGAACCTCGAATGCGGGTTCTATCCATGCAGCATAGCGGATGGCGATAATTTCAACTGCCCAGCTCCCCGATTCCAGTCCCCCCTTGATGATGTTGACCGAAGCACTTTGCGATGCTTCGCTTACTTTTTGTACAAATGTACTAATGCCTTCGCTTCTTAGAAAGACAGAAGGTCGTTTCGATTCTGTCGCTTTACCTTGTGAAACAGCAGCTCGATGTAAATCATTCAGGCAGTAACGCCCGAAAGCGTCCTGACGGACGACGGTATTTTCAATGACAACTAATTTAGACATAACGATTTCTCCATAATTAAACGGATGTGGTTATCAGAGGGCTAACTTGTAAAATTTTGCAGATTGGCGGTCAGATCGCTTACACTTGGCTTAACACAGGAGGAGCCGCTATGGGCCAGGTTGCATTTGATACTCAAGAGTTCGTCGAGAAGCTGGAAAGCTCTGGTCTTAATAGAGAGCAGGCCAAGGCTATAACCCTTGTCGTGCGTCAGTCCCATGAGGTTGCAGACCTTGCTACCAAGCGTGACCTTGAAGACGTGCGCAAAGATTTAACTGTTCAGATAGCCGATGTCCGCAAGGATATTGACGCTCGCTTCGAGAAGCACGAAGCTCAGATGCAGGCTCGCTTCGAGAAAACTGAAGCTCAGATAGCCGATGTCCGTAAGGATATGCAATTAGTCCGCAAGGATTTACAGCTTGAGATGGCGGGTATTCGCTCAGAGCAGAAGTTAATTCGCTGGATGCTGAGCGCTGGAATTTTGGGTATTCTCTCTCTGGTTGTGAAAGCTTTTCTCGTTACGGCTCTTTAATCAATTCTGCCACTTGGGTCGGTAGCTCAGTGTGGAAGAGCGTACGTGTTCCCCAACCTTAAGATGCGGGTTCGATTCCTGCTCGACCTCCAGCTTTCAGCAACTCCCCCTCTCGCGTCAGGCGGAACCCGAGATTGTGTAGCCGCCTGACGACATGCATGGACTCATGCTGCTACCTTGGATAATTTCCTGATAGCCTCAAGTTCTCTTTCAAGTTCAGCCAGAAACTGCGTTAACGCCTCCTCTATTTCAGCAACCCGTTTATCGTCCTGATGAATTCTCAACTGGTAATAGGCAAGGTCTGGCGGTAGCCTGTCGTCATAGCTGACAAAATCACACCATTTCCTGCCCGTACACATCATTTGCGCATGCATCTGTAGGATGTATTGATTTTTCGGCTTACCGGTCCTGATGGTCTCTAAATGCGTCCATGTATTGGGGCACTTGATTTCAATCAGACCATCATCCCCCACAAGACCATCAGGTGATGCGCCAAATCCTACGATATCGGGGTGAAGAATAAACCCGACTTCCGTCACTTCTGCGTCAAACTGGTTAAGCAGGTACATCTCCCGCGCTACCGGTTCAAGTTCAGTGCCGCGCTGCATGGCGGCGTTTGAGTAACTTTCTTCGATCTTTCCGGTCAGGCGCTGGCAGATAAGCTCTGCCATATAGTTCTGGCGGCTGGCGGAATAGCCCGATTTGGTTTTTGCCATCACGTCAGATAAGCGACTGGCGGTCACGTTACCGCACCGGGCGGCAAACCATTCATCACTCCGCTGTTGCATGATTTAGCTCGCTATATTCTGCATCGACGGGAATGCTTTTCTTAATACGCTCTTTTTCTGCATTGCCGATAATCTGGCGTTCTTCCTGAGTGAGGCTCTTCCATGTCTCCGCGAAAACTTCCATGCTTAGCTGTGCCGCTTCTTCGCTCCGGGCAATGAGTGCAGGGCGGCGCTCGTCTGTTTGTTGTCCAACAACAACGCTTGCCGGGCTGCTTTCGATGATCCGCTCTGCTTCGTCGCTGTCGTAAATGCCAGCAAACCCAAATGCCAGGCGTGCACACTGAATAAGTGACTTGTGGCGCAGCATGCGGGTGGGGTGTGATTGCTACGGCTGGGTATTGCGCTTACACTCGCCCATGTATTCGGTGACTACAGTGGGGTGTTTGCGGTCTTTGCGGTAAATCTTGCAGGTGCAAGCCCCCTCTTCCTTGTCGTAGCCGAATTCCATTCCGTCGAACTGAGGATGTTCGTTAATGATCCGCGCCCATCCATCGACACCAACAACCGGGACAATCCCGCCCTTGTCAGGAAAGGCATAAATTTCTTTTGTCCACGGGTTGAGTCCGTACTGGTTGGCAACAATAAGCAGGGCGGTAAATTGCTCGTCCGTGACGTTACCCCCCTTGAACGCCGTATTCTTAAGGGTATTCATCAAGTCCGTACCTGGCTCCATACCGAGACGCTCAGCCAGCTTCCCTGCCATTGTTGCTAATGCTGTGCTCATGCTGCATCCTCCGTGCTGTTCTGCCTGTCGTAAATCCAGAGCGCCCGCTCAACCTTCACGCGGTGAAAAATGGCGTCGAATACTCGCTGACTCTCGGCTTCCTGATAATCAACATCGCTATCTTCCATGTACTCACAGGCTAGCGATGTGTAAGCGTCGGGCCAGTGCTTTCTAAGCGGATCACGAAACCTTTCGATAGACTTCTCCGCCAATTGCTCAGCCTCTGCGTAACAGTCCTCTGTTATTTCAGGCGGCATTTCTTCCATGATTTTCCGAATAGCCTGTATCTTTGATGGATTAAGCATTGGGGTTTCCCTTCTGATTAACCGTTGCAATAAGCTGCTCGAATAACCGTTGCAGCCAGCTTTTGTTTTTGAAGCTCTGGCCCGTGACGATATTTGAGCGGTGATGTTCGATTGACCGAATCGGGTCAAATTTAATTTCAGGACGCACGATGGGTGCGCCCGCGATAGCAAGTTCCATCGTGGCTTTCCTTGATTTGGATTGATGTATAATTTTGCCGACGAATATCGGCGCGGGTAATAAAGAGGCAGTTCTGTGTTATCTATTATCAGTGTGATGTTGATTGCGGTGATAAGCGGATGATGGGAATGCTGAAAGTGTTTCAGTCATACACTGGCGTTAATTTTTTCACCTGCTTTTTAAGCCACTTATTTTCTTCCGTTAGATAGAAAACAGTTGATTTATATACTCTTGTCTCATTGTCATCACAAGGCAGGATGTCAATACTCATCAAATAATGTGAATCATTAATATTATTGCTGCCGTTGGTGACAGCGACCATGTTACCGAAATCAGGATGATTGAAGGTCGTGATATGAGGTTTATTAAGTTGCATCATTTGTATTAGTCGCGACTTGATCTGACACTGGACCTTGAAAGGTTGAGAGTTACCGGTTTTGATATGGGTGTCGAATCCTTATACAAAACACGAGGTAACTCTCATGCTTCATACTAACAATCCCATCATCAAACACAAAGCCGGCCTGCTCAATCTCGCCGAAGAACTCGGTAACGTATCAAAAGCCATATCGTTATACACATCTTTCTAACGCACTGTTTAATCAATGAGTTACGGGTTTATCTCAGAGTGGCATTTTGAACCTCAAAAAGCCAATGGGATGGCTTGAATGCCTTAATTCACGGGGTTCTGAGCATCCTGTTCAAAAAATGGCCAAAAGATGTGTATAACGATATGATCAAAAGCCTGTAAAATCATGGGTGTGTCACGCGACACGTTTTATCGCTATCAGGAACTGGCGGCAGAAGGCGGCATTGACGCTCTGGTTAACCAAAACCGCCGGGTTCCCAACCTGAAAAACCGTGCTGATGAAGCCACTGAACGTGCGGTTGTTGATTACGCCATTGAGTTCCCGGCTCATGGCCAGCACCGGACCAGTAATCAGCTGCGTAAAAAAGGCGTCTTCATTTCTGGCAGCGGTGTGCGCTCCATCTGGCAACGACACGATCTGGAAAACTTTCGTAAGCGCCTGAAGGCACTTGAGGAAAAAGTTGCCAGAGAAGGCATCGTACTTACTGATGCTCAAATCGCTGCACTGGAGAAGAAGGCGCGGAGAAGAAGGCGCACGACGACGAAGCCTGTGGTGAAATAGAGACTGCTCACCCGGGTTATCTGGGGTCGCAGGACACCTTCTACGTGGGTAATCTGAAAAGGTGTTGGCCGTATCTACCAGCAGACGTTCGTGGATACGTACTCGAAAGTGGCGCACTGCAAGCTTTACACGAGTAAAGCACCGATCTCTGCCGCCGACCTGCTCAATGATCGCGTGCTGCCGTTCTACGAAGCTCAGGGGCTGCCAATGCTAAGAATACTGACGGACAGGGGGACGGAGTACTGCGGTAAAGTGGAACAACATGACTATCAGCTGTACTTGGCTATCAACGATATAGACCATACGAAAACGAAAGCGATGTCTCCGCAGACAAACGGTATCTGCGAGCGCTTCCATAAAACTATTTTGCAGGATTTTTATCAGGTTGCGTTCCGTGCATATTCGCATCGTGATCGATCAGTGATTCGCATGACAATCGATCACGATTTCGCATCTAAGGTCGATCACTGATTCGCGTCGTATCGATCACTCCGGGACTTAACTCTTCTAACCTCCTCTCCGTTCGCAGTTTCTACTGAAATGGAGATAACGATGGCCAGAAAGAGAAAAAGCAGGAGTCCCATGGAGACTTGTCTTCAGATCTTCAAACTCAAATTTGAGTGCAACCAGTCTAATCGCACCATCGCCGCTGCTCTTAGGGTCAGCCCTTCCACAGTTTATGAGGTGCTCTCCCGTTTTACCGCCGCATCGCTGTCGTGGCCATTGCCTGATGCGCTCTTGCCAGAAAAACTGGAAAAGATGCTGTTCCCCACCCGCAGAATGCGCACCTCGGAGCTTATCGCGCCAGACTGGCTGTATATCGATACCGAGCTAAGACGGCCAGGGGTTACCAGGCAGCTGTTGTGGATAGAATACAGCACCGAAACCGGAGAAATGGCGCTGGGCTACTCTCAGTTCTGCCGTTGTTATCGCCAATGGAAGAAATGCCAGAAACGCTCGATGCGCCAGACCCACCGTGCCGGTGAGAAGCTGTTCATCGACTTCTGCGGGCCCACGGTGCCGGTATCCGACCCCGATACGGGAAATGTGCGCCGGGTCGCCATCTTCGTCGCTGTCATGGGAGCGTCAAATTATACCTATGCAGAAGCCTGCCCCGGTCAGGACATGATGAGCTGGCTGAATGCTAACAGCCACTGCCTGACCTTCCTCGGCGGCGTTCCAGCCCTGCTGGTACCCGATAATCTGCGTAGCGCGGTGAGCAAAGCAGATCGCTACGAGCCGGTCATCAACGACAGCTATCAGTCTTTGGCCTCGCATTACAGCACGGT
This sequence comes from Symbiopectobacterium sp. Eva_TO, assembly GCF_053848865.1. Lineage (NCBI taxonomy): Bacteria > Pseudomonadati > Pseudomonadota > Gammaproteobacteria > Enterobacterales > Enterobacteriaceae > Symbiopectobacterium > Symbiopectobacterium sp. Eva_TO. The sequence continues at coordinate 261,495 of NZ_JBSPEY010000004.1, forward strand.
AGTGATGCCAGCCAGACCCTACAAACCGAAAGACAAGGCCAAAGTGGAAAACGGCGTCCTGCTGGTCGAAAGGTGGCTCCTGGCGCGAATACGCAATGAAACCTTCCATACGATGCATGCGCTCAACGTCAGGCTCAGTGAGCTGATGACCGAGCTGAATAACCGGCCAATGAAAGGTTATGGGGGCCAGAGCCGAGCGCAGCGCTTTGCGCTGCTCGATGCGCCGTGCCTGCAGCCGTTGCCAGCCATGCCCTATGAATACACCGAATACCGTGCGGTGAAGGTCGCTCCTGACTATCACGTCGAATACGACCGCCACTGGTACTCCGTTCCCCATGAGCTGGTTGGTGAAAGGCTGTCGGTAAAAGCGGGTCAGACGTTGGTCCAGGTCTGGCATAAGGGCCGCTGCGTGGCTCAGCACCCTCGCAGCGATCGGCAGTACAGCCACAGCACGAATCCGGCACACATGCCGGTCAATCACCGCGGGCACAGCAGCTGGACACCTGAAAAGCTGCTGGATAATGCCGCGAGAACCGGCAAGGCGACCCGGCAGGTGGTGGAAGCGATGCTAAACGCGAAGAATCATCCTGAGCAGGCTTATCGGGCTGTTCTCGGCCTACTGTCGCTCCAGAAAAAATACGGTGCCGAACGGCTGGAAAAAGCCTGTGACAAGGCCTGCGGGCTGAACCATCCGGAAAGGCGTTTTATCGAGAATCAGCTGCGTCACAACAGGGAGGGCATCGGAGAAACAGTTAAAGGAAATAGAGAGTTACAGCTTCCACTGGAGCACGAGAATCTGCGTGGTCCAAAATATTACCACTGAAAAAGGGAGTCGTTATGACTGATGACCTGCTAACCAAACTTAGAACGCTGAAGCTGTCGGCAATGGCCGATGGCATGATACGCCAGCGTGAGGCACCTGGTACATACAATGAGCTGGGGTTCGCAGAACGCCTGGGGTTACTTGTCGAAGAAGAGCTACTGAATCGTGAAAACAGCCGTGTTGGGCGGTTGAGAAAGCAGGCACGGTTGCGCCACGGTGCAACCCCTGAGGGTATGTACTATCCGGTCTCCCGAGGGTTAAAGGCCGAACAGATGCGCGAGCTTCTGAACGGGCATTACATCACCCACAGCAAGAATATCCTGATAACAGGGCCAACTGGCAGCGGAAAAAGCTGGGTAGGTTGTGCCCTGGGCGAGCAGGCGTGCCGGCAAAAGAGAAGCGTTCAATACTGGCGCATGGGTCGGCTGCTGGATCAGCTTGAGCAGGGCCGACTGGACGGCAGCTGGCTTAAGCAACTGAAACAGCTTCAAAAAATAGAGTTTCTTATCTTGGACGACCTTGGTCTTGAAGTTATCACAACGCGGCAATGCAATGACTTGCTGGAAATAACGGAAGAGCGATATGGGCAAACCAGCACGATCCTTATCAGCCAGTTGCCGGTGGAGCAATGGTACGGAGTGATGGAAAACCCGACGGCGGCAGATGCCTTCCTGGATCGGCTGATCCACAACTCTCACAGAGTGGAGCTTCAGGGAGAATCATTAAGGAAAAATAGCCTGGCAGTGGAAAGCGCAGAAGAAACACGCTAAAACGATAAAAAAGTTAGGTTCCCGGGTGATCGATTACGATGCGAAAACGTGATCGACCTTAGATGCGAATCGATGATCGATCGCATGCGAATACGCAGATAAGTTGTATTAGTCGCGACTTGATCTGACACTGGACCTTGAAAGGTTGAGAGTTACCGGTTTTGATATGGGTGTCGAATCCTTATACAAAACACGAGGTAACTCTCATGCTTCATACTAACAATCCCATCATCAAACACAAAGCCGGCCTGCTCAATCTCGCCGAAGAACTCGGTAACGTATCAAAAGCCTGTAAAATCATGGGTGTGTCACGCGACACGTTTTATCGCTATCAGGAACTGGCGGCAGAAGGCGGCATTGACGCTCTGGTTAACCAAAACCGCCGGGTTCCCAACCTGAAAAACCGTGCTGATGAAGCCACTGAACGTGCGGTTGTTGATTACGCCATTGAGTTCCCGGCTCATGGCCAGCACCGGACCAGTAATCAGCTGCGTAAAAAAGGCGTCTTCATTTCTGGCAGCGGTGTGCGCTCCATCTGGCAACGACACGATCTGGAAAACTTTCGTAAGCGCCTGAAGGCACTTGAGGAAAAAGTTGCCAGAGAAGGCATTGTACTTACTGATGCTCAAATCGCTGCACTGGAGAAGAAGGCGCACGACGACGAAGCCTGTGGTGAAATAGAGACTGCTCACCCGGGTTATCTGGGGTCGCAGGACACCTTCTACGTGGGTAATCTGAAAGGTGTTGGCCGTATCTACCAGCAGACGTTCGTGGATACGTACTCGAAAGTGGCGCACTGCAAGCTTTACACGAGTAAAGCACCGATCTCTGCCGCCGACCTGCTCAATGATCGCGTGCTGCCGTTCTACGAAGCTCAGGGGCTGCCAATGCTAAGAATACTGACGGACAGGGGGACGGAGTACTGCGGTAAAGTGGAACAACATGACTATCAGCTGTACTTGGCTATCAACGATATAGACCATACGAAAACGAAAGCGATGTCTCCGCAGACAAACGGTATCTGCGAGCGCTTCCATAAAACTATTTTGCAGGATTTTTATCAGGTTGCGTTCCGTAAGACGTTATACGAGGACCTAGAAAGTCTACAAAAGGATCTGGACAACTGGTTGTGGCATTACAATAATGAGCGAACTCATCAGGGTAAAATGTGCTGCGGGCGTACGCCAATGGCCACGTTACTTGATGGTAAACGAGTCTGGGCAGAAAAAAATCTGAACCAGATTTAATCTGACAGACACCTGTATAAATAACCGGTAACTGTCAGATCAGGTCTGAGCTAATACAGATAAGTGCTCATCACATCTCTCTTGGTTACATTGTTAATCCGATTCATCGCCACGCGCCAACGCTTGCCGCGTTAGCCTATTTTGCGGGCGCTATTCTTTCACCAGAAAACGTACTGTGCAAGCGATCGGCATATTCACCGTGTAAAAAATCGGTACTCATCCCTTTCTGTTGCAGGTTAAGTTCCAGCATGCGTAGCCGACGACACAGGTTTTCATGCGCTTCCGATTCAGGGAGCGTATTGGCGAGCAAATCGCGTAGCGTCAGGGCATCTTTACGCAATGCCAATTCCGGCGGCAGATAGCCCGCATTCTTCAGTAAACGGTATCCCGTGCGCAGATCTTCGGGTACAGCGCTATCATCGTCAAGTTGCAGGGGCTTTCCCGCACCGGGAAGATTATCAAACTCACCCGCTTGCTGTGCCGTCTGGATATGACGCTCGCACATCGCATCAATCCACCACATGTTCCCTCCTTCAAAAACGTCTCAAGCAAACGGTGCTCTTGGCAAACGTGATACGTTAACAAAGCCGCCATTTGCTAAACAATAGACGTAAAAAAACCGGGTTGCCCCGGTTTTTTTAACCCACAGCTGATGATTACTCAGCAGCAGCGGTTTCTTCTGCTTGTGCAACTGAACGATCAACCAGCTCGATGTAAGCCATCGGCGCGTTGTCGCCTGCACGGAAGCCACACTTCAGAATGCGAGTGTAACCACCGGCACGGCTCGCGAAACGCGGGCCCAGTTCATTAAACAGTTTTGCCACGATCTCGTTATCACGAGTACGGGCGAATGCCAGACGACGATTAGCAACGCTGTCGGTCTTGGCAAGAGTAATCAGCGGTTCAACAACACGGCGCAGCTCTTTTGCTTTTGGCAGGGTCGTCTTGATGATCTCATGACTAACCAAAGAACCAGCCATGTTACGGAACATAGCCTGACGATGGCTGCTGTTACGGTTCAGTTGACGACCACACTTACGATGGCGCATGACCTTATCCTTCTCAGTAAAACCTTAACCTGTGACCGGGTTATTCATCAGCAATGCTTGCCGGCGGCCAGTTTTCCAGGCGCATGCCCAGAGAAAGACCACGTGAGGCGAGCACATCTTTAATCTCGGTAAGAGATTTTTTACCCAGGTTAGGCGTTTTCAGCAATTCAACCTCGGTACGCTGTACCAGATCACCGATGTAGTGGATAGCTTCTGCCTTGAGGCAGTTAGCAGAGCGGACAGTCAATTCCAGATCGTCAACAGGGCGCAGCAGGATCGGATCGAATTCAGGTTTCTCTTCTTTCACTTCAGGCTGACGTACATCACGTAAATCAACAAAAGCTTCCAGTTGTTCAGCCAGAATGGTTGCCGCACGGCGGATCGCCTCTTCAGGATCGATCGTGCCATTGGTTTCCATTTCGATGACCAGCTTGTCCAGGTCGGTACGTTGTTCAACACGAGCTGCTTCAACATTGTAGGCAATACGCTCTACCGGGCTGTAGCAAGCATCGACCAACAAACGGCCAATCGGGCGCTCATCTTCTTCCGTATGAATACGGGCAGAAGCCGGCACATAACCACGACCACGTTGAACTTTGATACGCATGCTAATAGCTGCGTTTTCATCGGTCAGATGGCAGATCACGTGCTGCGGCTTGACGATTTCGACATCACCATCATGGGTGATGTCTGCTGCAGTCACAGGGCCAATGCCAGATTTATTCAGGGAAAGGATAACTTCATCTTTACCTTGAACTTTCACCGTCAGCCCTTTCAGGTTGAGCAGGATTTCCAGGATATCTTCCTGTACGCCTTCTTTGGTGCTGTACTCGTGCAGTACACCATCAATATCAACCTCGGTCACCGCGCAACCTGGCATGGATGAAAGCAGAATACGGCGCAGTGCGTTGCCAAGCGTATGGCCGAAACCACGCTCTAACGGCTCAAGGGTCACCTTGGCGTGCGTCGAACTGACTTGCTCGATATCGACCAGGCGCGGTTTTAGAAACTCTGTCACAGAACCCTGCATTGTGTCCTCTCTTTGGTACTAAGCTTTACTTGGAGTAAAGCTCGACGATCAGGTGTTCATTAATGTCCGCAGACAGATCGGTACGTTCAGGAATACGTTTGAACACACCTTCCATCTTGGCAGCATCAACTTCCAGCCAAGTCGGCTTTTCACGCTGTTCAGCCAGCTCCAATGCTGCTTTCACGCGAGATTGCTTTTTAGCTTTCTCACGGATGCTGACGACATCATTCGGTGATACCTGATAAGAAGCGATGCTGACAACGCGACCGTTTACCATAACAGCTTTGTGGCTTACCAACTGACGCGCTTCCGCACGAGTGGCGCCGAAGCCCATACGATAAACCACGTTATCCAGACGTCCTTCCAGCAGTTGTAGCAGGTTTGCACCTGTGTTGCCTTTCAGACGAGCAGCTTCTTTATAGTAGTTACGGAATTGACGCTCCAGAACACCGTAGATACGGCGAACTTTTTGTTTTTCACGCAACTGCACGCCATAATCAGACAGACGCGGTTTACGCGCACCGTGCTGACCAGGGCCTTGTTCGATCTTACACTTGGAATCGATCGCGCGAACACCGGACTTAAGGAACAGGTCGGTGCCTTCACGACGGCTCAGCTTGAGCTTAGGACCCAAATATCTAGCCATTTTCTTTCTCCAACTATCCTAAAAGCGGCGTTATACGCGACGCTTTTTCGGCGGACGACAACCGTTATGGGGGATCGGAGTCACATCAGTAATATTAGTGATGCGGAAACCAGCCGCGTTCAGAGCGCGGATAGTAGACTCACGGCCCGGACCAGGTCCTTTAACCATAACTTCCAAGTTCTTGATACCGTATTCTTTCACGGCTTCAGCGCAACGTTCAGCAGCTACCTGAGCGGCGAACGGCGTAGATTTACGAGAACCACGGAAACCGGAACCACCGGCTGTTGCCCAACCCAGCGCGTTACCCTGACGATCGGTAATGGTCACGATGGTGTTGTTAAAAGAAGCATGGATATGAGCCACACCGTCAGAAACTTGTTTTCTTACACGCTTACGTGCACGAATAGGTGCTTTTGCCATTATTCAATCACCCCGATTATTTCTTGATCGGTTTGCGCGGACCCTTACGGGTACGGGCGTTGGTCTTAGTACGCTGACCGCGCACTGGCAGAGCACGACGATGACGCAAACCGCGATAGCAACCAAGGTCCATCAGGCGCTTGATGCTCATGCTGATTTCACGGCGCAGATCACCTTCGACAACGAATTTGGCAACTTCTACACGCAGCGTTTCGATTTGCTCTTCAGACAGCTCACTGATCTTAACATCTTCAGTAATACCCGCCGCAGCACAAATGGCCTTGGAACGAGTCTTACCGACGCCATAGATCGAGGTTAACGCGATCACGGCATGTTTCTGATCAGGAATGTTAATGCCTGCTATACGGGCCACTATGCACTCCTATTATTCAATATGTACGCTCCATGCTGAAAAGCCCGTTTTCAGGATACTCAAATGGAAACGCACAGACATACAAAAGATTGGCTGGCTAATCTAGCCAGCTCAATCCAACTTTGCAAGAAAAATATGCGAGATAATCAGCCTTGGCGCTGTTTATGCTTCGGCTCGGCGCTGCAAATCACACGAACGACACCGTTACGCTTAACGATTTTGCAGTTACGACATAATTTCTTGACGGAAGCACGAACTTTCATTTTTACTCTCCGTAACTTCTCAAGCAACCCAATTAGCGGTTATAGCCTTTAAGATTTGCTTTCTTCAATGCAGACTCATACTGACTTGACATCATCAGAGTTTGCACTTGAGCCATAAAGTCCATGATGACCACGACGACGATCAACAGGGATGTACCCCCAAAATAGAAGGGAACCTTCATCGCATCACGCATGAACTCCGGGATAAGGCAGATAAAGGTAATGTACATTGCGCCGACCAGAGTCAGGCGGGTCATCACCTTATCGATGTATTTCGCCGTTTGCTCTCCCGGACGAATTCCTGGCACGAATGCACCGGACTTCTTCAGGTTATCTGCTGTTTCGCGCGGGTTGAAAACCAACGCCGTGTAGAAGAAACAGAAGAAGATGATTGCAGTCGCATAGAGTAGCACATAAAGCGGTTGTCCGGGCTGCAAATACATCGAAATAGTTGTCAGCCAGTTCCAACCGGTACCGCCCCCAAACCACGATGCAATCGTCGCAGGGAACAGGATGATGCTGGAGGCGAAAATTGCCGGGATAACCCCTGCCATGTTCACTTTCAGCGGTAAGTGCGTACTCTGTGCTGCATAAACCCGACGACCTTGCTGACGCTTTGCGTAGTTAACGACGATACGACGTTGGCCACGCTCAATGAAAACAACGAAGAAGGTTACTGCAAACACTAAAACTGCAACCAACAGCAGCACGAGGAAGTGCAGGTCGCCTTGCCGAGCTTGCTCGATAGTGTGGGCAATTGCCGGCGGTAAGCCCGCAACGATACCCGCAAAGATCAAGATAGATATACCGTTACCGATACCGCGCTCAGTAATCTGTTCGCCCAGCCACATCAGGAACATGGTCCCGGTCACCAGACTTACAACAGCCGTAAAGTAAAATGCAAAGCCCGGATTAATCACCAGGCCCTGCATTCCTGGCATATTCGGTAAACCGGTAGCAATACCGATTGACTGAAATATGGCCAGTACTAACGTACCGTAACGGGTGTACTGGCTAATCTTGCGACGGCCAGCCTCCCCCTCTTTCTTGATTTCCGCCAACGTGGGGTGAACCACCGTCAGCAGCTGGATAATGATAGAGGCCGAAATGTACGGCATAATACCCAGCGCAAAGATAGAAGCACGGCTGAGAGCACCACCAGAGAACATGTTGAACATTTCAATGATGGTGCCACGCTGTTGTTCGAGCAATTTGGCAAGCACAGTGGCATCAATACCAGGGATCGGAATAAAAGAGCCGATACGGAAAACGATAAGCGCGCCGATTACAAACAGCAGTCTGCGTTTCAGCTCGCCAACGCCACCCTTAGCACTTTGAAAATCTAATCCTGGTTGCTTAGCCATCTGCTACTTATTCCTCAATTTTACCGCCAGCAGCTTCGATAGCAGCACGCGCGCCTTTGGTCACACGCAGACCACGAATCGTTACCGGACGGGATACTTCACCAGACAGGATCACTTTCGCGAACTCGATCTGAACGCCGATAACGTTAGCAGCCTTCAGCGTGTTCAGGTCAACGATGTCGCCATCTACGCGAGCCAAATCGGACAGACGGATTTCCGCTGTGATCATCGCTTTGCGAGAGGTAAAGCCGAATTTCGGCAGACGACGATACAACGGCATCTGACCACCTTCGAACCCACGACGTACGCCACCGCCAGAACGAGACTTCTGACCTTTGTGACCACGACCGCCGGTTTTACCGAGGCCAGAACCGATACCACGACCTAAACGCTTCGGCGCGTGCTTCGCGCCTTCGGCCGGAGACAGAGTATTCAAACGCATCTGTTACTCCTCCACTTTAACCATGTAGTAAACCGCGTTGACCATACCACGTACAGCAGGCGTATCTTCACGCTCAACGGTATGACCAATACGACGCAGACCCAGGCCAAGCAGCGTTGCCTTATGTTTCGGCAGACGACCGATTGCACTACGGGTTTGAGTAATTTTAATAGTCTTAGCCATGGTCAATTATCCCAGAATGTCGTCAACGGATTTGCCACGCTTGGCAGCAACCATTTCCGGGGAATTCATATTAGCCAAGCCATCGATAGTTGCACGAACCACGTTAATCGGGTTGGTGGAACCATAGGCTTTAGCCAATACGTTATGAACCCCAGCAACTTCCAGAACGGCGCGCATTGCACCGCCGGCGATGATACCGGTACCTTCGGAAGCAGGCTGCATGAATACGCGAGACCCAGTGTGAGCACCTTTAACCGGGTGCTGCAGGGTGCCGCCATTCAGCGCGACATTCAACATGTTGCGACGGGCTTTTTCCATCGCTTTCTGGATTGCTGCCGGAACTTCACGCGCTTTCCCGTAACCAAAACCAACGCGACCGTTGCCATCACCCACTACAGTCAGTGCGGTGAAGCTGAAAATACGACCACCTTTAACGGTTTTAGATACGCGATTTACCGCGATCAGCTTTTCCTGCAGTTCGCCAGCTTGTTTTTCGATGTGTGCCATCTTACACCTCTACCTTAGAACTGAAGGCCAGCTTCACGAGCAGCATCTGCCAGTGCCTGGACGCGACCATGATATTGGAACCCAGAACGGTCAAAGGACACATCTTTAATGCCTTTTTCCAATGCGCGCTCAGCGACTGCTTTACCTACAGCAGCAGCGGCATCTTTGTTGCCGGTGTACTTCAGTTGTTCTGCGATAGCTTTTTCTACAGTAGAAGCGGCTACCAGGATTTCAGAACCGTTCGGTGCGATAACCTGCGCATAAATATGGCGAGGGGTACGATGTACCACCAGGCGAGTCGCTCCCAATTCCTGGAGTTTGCGACGTGCGCGGGTTGCACGACGGATACGAGCTGATTTCTTATCCATAGTGTTACCTTACTTCTTCTTAGCCTCTTTGATACGCACGACTTCGTCGGCGTAACGGACACCCTTGCCTTTGTAAGGCTCAGGACGACGGTAAGCGCGCAGATCAGCTGCAACCTGACCGATAACCTGCTTATCAGCACCTTTCAGTACGATTTCAGTTTGAGTCGGGCATTCAGCTGTGATACCAGCCGGCAGCGCGTGGTCAATCGGGTGTGAGTACCCCAGAGACAAATTCACGACATTGCCTTTAACTGCGGCACGGTAACCTACGCCAACCAGTTGAAGCTTCTTGGTGAAGCCTTCGGTAACACCGATAACGACTGCGTTCAGCAGTGCACGCGCGGTGCCTGCCTGTGCCCAACCGTCTGAAAAACCTTCGCGCGGAGCGAAAGTCAGAGCGTTGTCAGCCACAGTAACTTCAACAGCATCGTTGATGGTACGAGTCAGCTCGCCGTTTTTACCCTTGATCGAAATAACCTGACCGTTGAGTTTTACCTCTACGCCGGCAGGAATGACGACGGGTGCTTTTGCAACACGAGACATTCTTTCCTCCGATTAAGCTACGTAGCAGATAATCTCGCCACCAAGACCAGCCTGGCGCGCTGCACGATCAGTCATAACACCTTTAGAGGTAGAAACAACCGCGATTCCTAAACCAGCCATAACTTTCGGCAGTTCATCTTTTTTCTTATAGATGCGCAGACTTGGGCGGCTGATACGCTGAATGCTTTCTACCACTGCCTTGCCCTGGAAGTATTTCAGAGAAATTTCCAGTTCAGGCTTGGTGTCGCCTTCGATTTTGTAATCTTGAATATAACCTTCTTCCTTAAGCACTTTGGCGATTGCCACTTTCAGCTTGGAGGAAGGCATGGTTATCGCAACTTTGTTCGCGGCCTGACCGTTGCGTATACGGGTCAGCATGTCTGCGATCGGATCTTGCATGCTCATCTGTCTTTACTCCCGTGATTCAATTGGTGACAATTACCAGCTAGCCTTTTTCAGACCCGGAATTTCACCGCGCATGGCGGCTTCACGGACCTTGATACGGCTCAACCCGAACTTCCGCAGGAAAGCGTGCGGACGACCTGTCTGGCGGCAGCGGTTACGCTGACGGGACGGGCTGGAATCACGCGGCAGAGTCTGCAGCTTGAGAACAGCATCCCAACGATCTTCGTCGGATGAGTTCACATTGGAGATGATAGCTTTCAATTCAATGCGTTTAGCAAAGAATTTATTAGCCAATTTCACGCGTTTGACTTCGCGTGCTTTCATGGATTGCTTAGCCATTAGTAACCCTACCTTACTTGCGGAACGGGAAGTTAAAGGCGGCCAGCAGCGCGCGGCCTTCATCATCGGATTTCGCAGTGGTGGTAATGGTAATGTCCAAACCACGAACGCGATCGACTTTGTCATAGTCGATTTCCGGGAAGATGATCTGCTCACGCACGCCCATGCTGTAGTTGCCACGGCCATCGAAGGACTTGGCAGACAGACCGCGGAAGTCACGAATACGCGGTACAGCAATCGAAATCAGGCGCTCAAGGAACTCCCACATGCGTTCGCCACGCAGAGTTACTTTACAGCCGATCGGATAGCCCTGGCGGATTTTGAAGCCTGCAACAGATTTGCGTGCTTTGGTGATCAGCGGTTTTTGACCGGAGATAGCTGCCAGATCGGCTGCGGCGTTATCCAGCAGCTTCTTGTCAGCGATCGCTTCACCAACACCCATATTCAGGGTGATCTTCTCGACCCGAGGGACTTGCATGACAGAATTGTAGCTAAACTGAGTCATCAGTTTGCTAACCGCTTCGTCTTTGTAGTAATCATGCAGTTTCGCCATCGTACTACTCCAAATTACTTGATAGTTTCGCTAGTAGATTTAAAGAAACGGACTTTTTTGCCGTCTTCGAATCTAAAGCCTACACGGTCAGCCTTGCCAGTTGCCGCATTGAACAGTGCAACGTTGGAAAGCTGGATTGCAGCTTCTTTTTCAACGATGCCACCCGGTTGGTTCAGGGCCGGAACCGGCTTCTGATGTTTCTTAACCAGATTGATACCTTCAACAACGATCTTGCTGGAAGACAGAACATTCTTAACTTTACCGCGCTTACCTTTATCTTTGCCGGTCAGCACGATAACTTCGTCATCACGACGGATTTTCGCTGCCATGGTTCGCTCCTTAGAGTACTTCTGGTGCCAGAGAGATAATTTTCATGAACTTTTCAGAACGCAGTTCACGAGTTACCGGCCCAAAAATACGCGTACCGATAGGCTGCTCGCTGTTATTGTTCAGAATAACGCATGCATTGCCATCGAAGCGAATGACAGAACCGTCCGGGCGACGAACACCCTTCTTGGTGCGCACAACAACCGCCTTCAGAACATCGCCTTTCTTCACCTTACCGCGAGGAATTGCTTCCTTGATGGTAATTTTGATGATATCGCCGACGCCTGCGTAGCGACGGTGCGAGCCACCTAGAACCTTGATACACATTACGCGACGTGCACCGGAGTTATCGGCCACGTTCAGCATAGTCTGTTCTTGGATCATTTTAGTGCTCCGCTAATGTCAACTACTACTTTTCAAACCCTTACGGGTCGTTTTTAGAACCCTTACGGGTCATTAATACCCAAGAATCGAGGGCGCAGTATTATAACACCGCTTTTCGACCAAGTGTAGAAAAAATAAACGGCCCTTTGCAGAGCCGTTTATCGTTTTCAAGAAGAGCAATACTGTATTACAGAATCGCTTTCTCTACAACGCGAACCAACGTCCAAGACTTAGTTTTGGACAGCGGACGGCATTCGCGGATTTCAATCACGTCACCGATACCGCATTCGTTGTTCTCATCATGTACGTGCAGTTTGGTCGTACGTTTGATGAATTTCCCATACAGCGGGTGTTTCACAAAACGTTCGATTGCAACAACCATGGATTTCTCCATTTTGTCGCTCACAACACGACCTTGCAGAGTACGGATATTATCGCTCATTACGCACCCGCCTTCTGAGTCAGTAAAGTCTTAACACGTGCAATATTGCGACGCACTTGTTTTACCAGGTGAGTCTGTTGCAACTGACCACTGGCCGCTTGCATACGCAAGTTAAATTGCTCGCGCAGCAGTTCGAGCAGCTCGGTGTTCAGCTCTTCAACGCTCTTTTCACGCAGCTCATTTGCTTTCATTACATCACCGTCTTAGTTACAAAGGTGGTTTTGATCGGCAGTTTCGCTGCTGCCAGTTGGAATGCCTCACGGGCTAACTCTTCCGGCACACCGTCCATTTCGTACAGGACTTTACCTGGCTGAATCAAGGCAACCCAATATTCCACGTTACCTTTACCTTTACCCATACGTACTTCAAGCGGTTTCTCGGTAATTGGTTTGTCCGGGAATACTCGGATCCAAATTTTACCTTGACGCTTAACAGCACGGGTCATGGCACGACGTGCAGCTTCGATTTGGCGAGCGGTCAGGCGACCACGACCAACAGCTTTCAGACCGAAAGTACCGAAGCTGACATCCGTACCGGCAGCCAGACCGCGGTTACGGCCTTTGTGCATCTTACGGAATTTTGTACGCTTTGGTTGTAACATCAGCGACTCTCCTTACTTGCGGCCTTTACGCTGCTGCTTTTTAGGTTGAGCAGCCGGTTTTTCCGGTTGTTCAACGGCAGCCATACCACCCAGGATCTCACCTTTGAAGATCCACACTTTCACACCGATAACACCGTAAGTGGTGTGTGCTTCGGACGTGTTGTAGTCGATATCCGCACGCAGCGTGTGCAACGGAACGCGACCTTCGCGGTACCATTCGGTACGTGCGATTTCAGCACCGCCCAGGCGGCCACTGACTTCAACTTTAATGCCCTTGGCACCCAGACGCATGGCGTTCTGAACGGCACGCTTCATCGCACGACGGAACATCACACGACGTTCCAGCTGAGAAGTGATGCTGTCAGCAACCAGTTTCGCGTCCAGTTCCGGCTTGCGAACTTCCGCGATGTTGATCTGTGCAGGGACGCCAGCGATATCCGCTACGACTTTGCGCAGTTTTTCAACATCTTCACCTTTTTTACCGATAACGATGCCCGGACGAACGGTGTGAATGGTCACACGGATGCTCTTGGCCGGACGTTCGATAACGATACGAGAGACGGAGGCTTTCTCCAGTTCTTTCGTCAGGTATTTACGAACTTTAAAATCGCTGTCCAGGTTGTCAGCGAATTCTTTGGTATTCGCATACCAGGTAGAGTTCCAAGGTTTGACAATACCCAGGCGAATACCATTAGGATGTACTTTCTGACCCATTGCTAGTCTCCAGAGTCTCAGCGATCGGACACAACCACAGAAATGTGGCTGGTACGCTTCAGGATGCGATCCGCACGACCTTTAGCACGCGGCATAATGCGCTTCATGCTCGGGCCTTCGTCTACGAAGATTTTCGCAACTTTCAGATCATCAATGTCAGCGCCATCGTTGTGCTCTGCGTTGGCAATGGCAGACTCCAGTACTTTTTTAACCAGACCAGCAGCTTTCTTGTTGGTGTAGGTCAGAATTTCCAGAGCTTGCGACACTTTCTTACCGCGAATCAGGTCAGCCACCAGGCGAACCTTTTGAGCAGAAGAACGAGCATGAAGATGTTTAGCGATAGTTTCCATCTCTTCCTCCTACCTTATTTTTTCTTGGCTTTTTTATCAGCCGCGTGGCCGCGATAAGTACGAGTCGGCGCGAATTCACCCAGTTTGTGACCGACCATTTCATCGGAAACAAACACCGGAACGTGCTGACGACCATTATGGACAGCGATGGTCAAACCGATCATAGTTGGAAAGATCGTTGAACGACGGGACCAAGTGCGCAGAGGCTTCTTGTCACCGCTTTCCACCGCTTTCTCTACCTTCTTCAGCAAGTGCAGGTCAATAAAAGGACCTTTCTTGAGAGAACGTGGCATGGTTTATCCTCTAATATTATTTAGTACGGCGACGTACGATGAATTTATCAGTACGCTTGTTGCTGCGAGTCTTCTTACCTTTGGTCTGAATGCCCCACGGTGAAACCGGGTGCTTACCAAAGTTACGACCTTCACCACCACCGTGCGGGTGGTCGACTGGGTTCATTGCCGTACCGCGAACGGTAGGACGAACACCACGCCAGCGTGCAGCACCAGCTTTACCCAGAACGCGCAGCATATGCTCAGCGTTACCTACTTCGCCCAGCGTAGCGCGGCAGTCAGATTCGACTTTACGCATTTCACCAGAACGCAGACGCAGGGTCACGTACGCGCCGTCACGTGCAACGATCTGCACGTAAGCACCAGCAGAACGCGCCAGCTGACCGCCTTTACCCGGCTTCATTTCCACGTTGTGAACGGTGGAACCGACCGGAATATTGCGCATCGGCAACGTGTTACCAGCTTTGATAGCAGCATCAACGCCAGACTGGATCTGATCACCGGCTTTCAGGCCTTTCGGCGCCAGGATGTAACGGCGTTCGCCGTCTTTGTACAGAACCAGAGCGATGTTGGCGGAACGGTTCGGATCATATTCCAAACGTTCTACAACAGCAGGGATACCATCTTTGTTACGTTTGAAGTCAACAATACGGTATTGCTGTTTGTGGCCACCACCGATATGACGGGTAGTGATGCGGCCATTGTTGTTACGGCCACCGGATTTGCTGCTTTTTTCCAGCAACGGGGCATAAGGTTTGCCCTTGTGCAGCTCAGGGTTAACCACTTTAACAACGTGGCGACGACCCGGAGATGTCGGTTTACATTTAACAATTGCCATTGTTCTTTACTCCTCCGACTTACTCTGCGCCGCCGATGAAGTCCAGATTCTGGCCTTCTTTCAGGGTGACGTAAGCTTTTTTCCAGTCGCTACGACGACCGATACGCTGTCCATGACGTTTCGTTTTCCCTTTAACCAGCAGGGTACGAACTTCATTGACTTCGACTTCAAACAGTTTCTGCACAGCAGCTTTGATTTCTGCTTTGGTCGCGTCTTTAGCAACTTTGAGCACGATGGTGTTGTGTTTTTCCATCGCAGTAGACGCTTTTTCAGAAACGTGAGGTGCAGTCAGCACCTTAAGCAGACGTTCTTCACGGATCATGCCAGCATCTCCTCAACTTGCTTAACAGCGTCAGCCGTCATTACGACTTTGTCGAAGGCGATCAGGCTAACCGGATCGATACCTGCTACATCACGTACGTCAACCTTGTACAGGTTGCGTGCAGCCAGGAACAGATTTTCATCCAGTTCACCGGTGATGATCAGCACGTCGTCCAGCGCCAGGTCTTTCAGTTTCTGTGCCAGCAGCTTGGTTTTCGGTGCTTCAACAGAGAACTTCTCGACAACGATCAAACGATCCTGACGTACCAGCTCGGACAGGATGCTTTTCAGCGCGCCGCGGTACATCTTTTTGTTTACTTTTTGACTGTGGTCCTGAGGCTTGGCAGCAAAGGTCACACCACCGGAACGCCAGATCGGGCTCTTGATAGAACCTGAACGCGCACGGCCAGTACCTTTCTGACGCCACGGTTTTTTACCGGAACCAGTTACTTCAGCACGGGTCTTCTGAGCACGAGTCCCTTGACGGTCACCAGCTGCATAAGCAACAACAACCTGGTGTACCAGCGCTTCGTTGAAATCACGACCGAAGGTAGTTTCGGAAACAGTCAGCGCGCTTTGCGCGTCTTTCAATACTAATTCCATTGCTATCCCCTTACGCCTTCACAGCCGGTTTAACGATCAGGTCGCTACCGGTTGCACCCGGGACAGCACCTTTCACCAGCAGCAGGTTGCGCTCAGCGTCAACGCGTACTACGTCCAGACTCTGAACGGTTACACGCTCGTTGCCCAGCTGACCAGCCATTTTCTTGCCTTTGAACACTTTGCCCGGAGTCTGGTTCTGACCGATAGAACCCGGAACGCGGTGAGACAAGGAGTTACCGTGGGTAGCATCCTGAGTACGGAAGTTCCAGCGTTTAACAGTACCCGCGAAACCTTTACCTTTGGACGTACCAGTAACGTCAACTTTTTTCACGTCAGCGAAAATTTCAACGCTGATGCTTTGGCCTACGGTGAACTCTTCGCCTTCAGACAGACGGAATTCACGCAGGACGCGGCCAGCTTCAACACCCGCTTTAGCAAAATGACCTGCTTCCGGCTTGGTAACACGGTTTGCTTTTTTAGCACCGGTAGTTACCTGTACAGCCTGGTAGCCATCATTAGCCAGGTCTTTAACCTGAGTAACGCGGTTTGCTTCAATTTCGATAACGGTTACAGGGATAGAAACGCCGTCTTCAGTGAAGATGCGGGTCATGCCCACTTTTTTACCGACTAAACCAATCATTGTATCAACCTCTCAATCGCTTGATGACCTGATTAACCCAGGCTGATCTGCACGTCTACACCGGCAGCCAGGTCCAGACGCATCAGAGCATCAACGGTTTTCTCGGTTGGCTCAACGATGTCAACCAGACGCTTGTGAGTGCGAATTTCGTACTGATCGCGAGCGTCTTTGTTGACGTGCGGGGAGATCAGAACGGTAAAGCGCTCTTTGCGGGTCGGCAGCAGGATCGGACCACGTACTTGCGCACCAGTGCGCTTGGCCGTCTCAACGATTTCCGCGGTTGCTTGATCGATCAGGCGATGATCAAACGCTTTCAGGCTGATACGGATTCTTTGGTTCTGCATGAGACCAGAGCTCCAATTATTTATAAACGTAAATGATTACTCCTCGCACCCATTTCGATTGATGGGGGAGTGTAATCGTTCGGCCATAACTCCCAAATCGGGAGTATTGTTGACCCATGCCTATTGCATGGCGTCTCTGTTCGTAAATGTACTGCATATACATGCACTACATTTAACGTAACAGGCACGACTTAATTCGGACGGGCCCGCGCATTATACGTAAATCTGTTCAGGAAGCAACCGCGTTTTACAGAATCATGCCTCTTTTAGCTGCGCTTGCAAATAATTAGTGATGTAGCCCCCTGTAACAGCAGACAGTAGCTGTATCTCCAGATAAGAGATAGGCTTAGATATATGTCTAACAATCATGCTAATTTTGAAATGACCGGGATCCTGTTAGGGCAAGAAGTCCGTAAGCGTAAAACTCCGCAAGAGAAAATCGCCATCATTCAGCAGACAATGGAGCCGGGGATGAACGTCTCCCATGTAGCCCGCCTGCATGGCATCCAGCCCAGCCTTTTGTTTAAGTGGAAGAAGCAATACCAGGAAGGAAGCCTCACCGCCGTTGCGGCCGGAGAAGAAGTGGTTCCAGCTTCGGCGCTGGCGACTGCCCTCAAGCAGGTCCGGGAGCTACAGCGCCTTCTGGGTAAGAAGACGATGGAAGTTGAGATCCTCAAAGAAGCAGTGGAGTACCGCCAGTCGCGAAAATGGATAGCGCACGCGCCCTTGTTGCCAAAGGACGGGGAATAGCTCTGGTCAGCCGCGCCATGAGCGTGTCGCGTGCGCAGCTGTCACTGCGGGTTAACCGTTCTGCCGACTGGCTGGACAGGCGCAGCAACCGGCGTAATGACGAAGCTGATGCTGAGATATTATCGGACATCCTCCGTATCATCAGCGACATGCCCAGTTACGGTTACCGCCGAGTGTGGGGTATCCTGGGTAAGCAACGTCGTGCAGAGGGACTTCCACCGGTGAACGCCAAACGGCTTTACAGGATAATGAGCGAGCATAACCTGCTGCTGTTGCATGATAAAACTGAACGTCCGAAGCGGGAGCATAAAGGCAAAATCGCGGTAGCAGAGAGCGATATGCGCTGGTGCTCAGATGGCTTCGAGTTCGGTTGTGACAACGGCGAGAAGCTGCGGGTGACGTTCGCACTGGACTGCTGCGACCGGGAGGCCTGTAGTGGCACACTGATACTGGCCACCTGATCGGAGGTGATATGCTCACCTCATCAACACGACAGGTGACCTCATGGGTAAACATTTTACGGCGGAATTTAAGCTCGAAGCCGCAAAGCTGGTTGTCGACCACGGCTACACATACGTTAAGGCCGCAGAGGCGGTTAATGTCAGCCATTCTGCCATTAGTCGCTGGGTCAATAAGCTTCGCCTTGAACGACAGGGAAAAACGCCAACGGGACTTCCTCTTACCCCTGAACAGCTCGAGCTGCGTGAGATGAAGAAAAAAGTCCAATGCCTTGAAATGGAGAACGAAATCCTAAAAAAGGCTACGGCGCTCTTAATGTCGGACTCACTCAACGGTTCACGGTAGTCGACAGGCTGAGGGCGCGATACCCGGTCACGGCGTTGTGCCAAACTTTTGAGGTACATCGCAGCAGCTACAGGCACTGGCAGGCTTCCGCTAATGAACCCGACGGTGAGCACGTGGTTAAGTGTAGTCGCGTCATGGAAGCCTGGAACGCCAGCGGCGGCTCTGCCGGCGCTCGAAGTATCGCGACCATCGTCACCGGCAGCTCTGGTGTCAAAATGGGGCGCTGGCTGGCTGGCAAGCTGATGAAGGAGCTGGGTATCGCCAGCTGCCAGCGACCGGCTCACAAATACAAACGCGGCGGCAATGAACACGTTGAAATACCGAACTATCTCAACCGCCAGTTCGCGGTTACCGCGCCGGATCAGGTCTGGTGCGGCGATGTGACCTACATCTGGACGGGCAAATGCTGGGCTTACCTTGCGGTGGTGCTAGACCTGTTCGCCCGCAAACCGGTGGGCTGGGCCATGTCGACGTCGCCGGACTCGGCGCTGACAGTTAAAGCGTTGCAGATGGCCTGGGAACTCCGGGGACAACCAACAGGAGTCATGTTCCACAGCGACCAGGGCAGCCACTATACCAGCCGTCAATACCGGCAAGCCCTGTGGCGCTGCCGGATAAAGCAGAGTATGAGTCGGCGGGGTAACTGCTGGGATAATGCGCCAATGGAGCGGTTCTTCCGCAGCCTGAAGACAGAATGGGTGCCGACAAAGGGTTACAACAGCTTCAGCGAAGCCCAGGACGCGATTATCCGCTACATCACGGGGTATTACAGCGCTATCCGGCCTCACTGGTATAACGGCGGCTTAACTCCAAACGAATCTGAGCGACTGTTCTACATACAGTCTAATGCGGTGGCCAATATTAGTTGACCACTACAGCCATAGACTGGGCAGCGAGCACCAGGGGTTATGACAGTTCAACCGTGCAGGATGTGATGCTGAGGTCGGTGGAAAAACGCTTCGGTAGCGCGCTGCCGGATAAACCAGTGCAATGGCTGACGGATAATGGTTCAGCGTACACAGCGCATGAAACGCGGAAGTTCGCCAGAGAACTGAATCTGGAGCCCTGCACAACAGCAGTGAGCCGTCCACAGAGTAACGGCATGGCAGAACGGTTCGTGAAGACGATGAAGGAAGATTACATCGCCTTCATGCCAAAACCCGATGTGCGAACAGCGCTGAAGAACCTTGCAGCGGCGTTCAATCATTACAATGAAAACCATCCGCACAGTGCGCTGGGATACAACTCCCCAAGAGAATATCAGCGCCAGCGGGCATCGTTAACTTAAGATACAAAAGCTGTCCGGAGATGGTGGGTCAAGATCACTTGCAAATAATTAGGTATATTAGTCGCGACTTGATCTGACACTGGACCTTGAAAGGTTGAGAGTTACCGGTTTTGATATGGGTGTCGAATCCTTATACAAAACACGAGGTAACTCTCATGCTTCATACTAACAATCCCATCATCAAACACAAAGTCGGCCTGCTCAATCTCGCCGAAGAACTCGGTAACGTATCAAAAGCCTGTAAAATCATGGGGGTGTCACGCGACACGTTTTATCGCTATCAGGAACTGGCGGCAGAAGGCGGCATTGACGCTCTGGTTAACCAAAACCGCCGGGTTCCCAACCTGAAAAACCGTGCTGATGAAGCCACTGAACGTGCGGTTGTTGATTACGCCATTGAGTTCCCGGCTCATGGCCAGCACCGGACCAGTAATCAGCTGCGTAAAAAAGGCGTCTTCATTTCTGGCAGCGGTGTGCGCTCCATTTGGCAACGACACGATCTGGAAAACTTTCGTAAGCGCCTGAAGGCACTTGAGGAAAAAGTTGCCAGAGAAGGCATCGTACTTACTGATGCTCAAATCGCTGCACTGGAGAAGAAGGCGCACGACGACGAAGCCTGTGGTGAAATAGAGACTGCTCACCCGGGTTATCTGGGGTCGCAGGACACCTTCTACGTGGGTAATCTGAAAGGTGTTGGCCGTATCTACCAGCAGACGTTCGTGGATACGTACTCGAAAGTGGCGCACTGCAAGCTTTACACGAGTAAAGCACCGATCTCTGCCGCCGACCTGCTCAATGATCGCGTGCTGCCGTTCTACGAAGCTCAGGGGCTGCCAATGCTAAGAATACTGACGGACAGGGGGACGGAGTACTGCGGTAAAGTGGAACAACATGACTATCAGCTGTACTTGGCTATCAACGATATAGACCATACGAAAACGAAAGCGATGTCTCCGCAGACAAACGGTATCTGCGAGCGCTTCCATAAAACTATTTTGCAGGATTTTTATCAGGTTGCGTTCCGTAAGACGTTATACGAGGACCTAGAAAGTCTACAAAAGGATCTGGACAACTGGTTGTGGCATTACAATAATGAGCGAACTCATCAGGGTAAAATGTGCTGCGGGCGTACGCCAATGGCCACGTTACTTGATGGTAAACGAGTCTGGGCAGAAAAAAATCTGAACCAGATTTAATCTGACAGACACCTGTATAAATAACCGGTAACTGTCAGATCAGGTCTGAGCTAATACAAATTAGGCAACCCGAGGCGCGCTATCAGGTCAAGTTCCGTCTCAATCCAGTCGATGTGCCCTTCTTCATCAGCCAGGATTTCAATCAGCATATCGCGGCTGACATAATCGCGCACCGAATCCATATACGCGATCCCCTCGCGCAAATCCTTGGCGCCATCCAATTCCAGTTTCAGGTCAGAACGCAGTATCTCTTCAACATCTTCACCAATATTGAGCTTTCCGAGATCTTGCAGGTTGGGAATCCCTTCAAGAAACAGGATACGCTCTATATAACGGTCGGCATGTTTCATTTCATCGATGGATTCATGGTATTCGTGCTGGTCAAGACGGGTCAGTCCCCAGTTTTTAAACATACGGGCATGCAAAAAGTACTGGTTAATCGCAACCAGTTCATCACCCAGCAACTTATTTAGATGTGCTATGACTTTTTTATCGCCTTTCATGACATTACTCCTTCGCTCCAGGTCTTAAAAGTGTAGAACTGGAGGGAGGAGAGTCAACGAAATCACCTATATTTTGTGCGGTTTCAATAAAAGCGGCAATTACGCAACGTCAGAAATAGGTGACAACATCGCCTGCTCTTCTTCCATAATCAGGCGAGCCTGACGAATACACTTGCCGCAGTCACTGCCAATAGGCATTAACTGGCGCAGTTGATTGAGCGAGCGGGGTTGATGTTGGCGAACGGCGTGCCGAATAACTTTATCGGAAATTGCATTACACAGGCAGACATACATACAGGATAACTCATTCTCTCAGTCGCGGACATACACCCTCTTTCGTTGCTACCTTCCGCACGGCAGTCGAAAAAGTGACTATAAAACAGTCAATTAGAGTGTAAGTAAGAATGGTTTCCATTTCAATTATAGTTTTGTCAACGCTATAAAAAAAGGACACCGAAGTGTCCTTTTTCTTACGCTATCGCTAGCGCACGGGTGTTACTCGCGTATTGGCGATTAAGCCATAACTTTAGCAACAACGCCCGCACCAACAGTACGGCCGCCTTCACGGATTGCGAAACGCAAACCGTCGTCCATCGCGATCGGGTGGATCAGGGTAACAACCATTTTGATGTTGTCGCCCGGCATTACCATTTCAACGCCTTCCGGCAGTTCGATGGTGCCCGTTACGTCAGTAGTACGGAAGTAGAACTGAGGACGGTAGCCTTTGAAGAACGGCGTATGACGGCCACCTTCATCTTTGCTCAGGATATACACTTCAGATTCGAACTTGGTGTGAGGCTTGATGGAGCCCGGCTTAGCCAGTACCTGACCACGTTCGATTTCTTCACGTTTGATACCACGCAGCAGAACACCAACGTTCTCACCCGCACGGCCTTCGTCCAGCAGTTTGCGGAACATTTCAACGCCAGTACAAGTCGATTTCGCAGTATCTTTGATACCAACGATTTCAACTTCTTCACCCACTTTAACGATACCGCGCTCTACACGACCGGTAACCACAGTACCACGGCCGGAGATGGAGAATACGTCTTCGATAGGCAGCAGGAACGGACGGTCAATCGCACGCTCTGGTTCTGGGATGTAGGAATCCAGGTAGCCAGCCAGTTCGATGATTTTTGCTTCCCACTCAGCGTCGCCTTCCAGTGCTTTCAGCGCTGAACCACGAACGATCGGGGTATCATCACCCGGGAAGTCGTACTGAGATAGCAGTTCACGGACTTCCATTTCAACCAGTTCCAGCAGCTCTTCGTCATCAACCATGTCACATTTGTTCAGAAACACGATGATGTACGGAACGCCTACCTGACGACCCAGCAGGATGTGCTCACGAGTCTGCGGCATCGGGCCGTCAGTCGCAGCAACTACCAGGATCGCGCCGTCCATCTGGGCAGCACCGGTGATCATGTTTTTCACGTAGTCGGCGTGTCCCGGGCAGTCAACGTGTGCGTAGTGACGGGTTGGGGTGTCGTATTCAACGTGAGAGGTGTTGATGGTGATACCACGTGCTTTTTCTTCCGGCGCGTTATCGATCTGATCGAATGCACGCGCGCTACCGCCGTAGGTTTTAGCCAGTACGGTGGTGATCGCTGCGGTCAGCGTGGTTTTACCATGGTCAACGTGGCCGATAGTACCGACGTTAACGTGGGGTTTTGTACGTTCAAATTTTTCTTTAGACACGGCTATATTCCTTACTCAAATACCCTCCCCTGAGGAGAGGGCATGGGATCAATGTATTAGGCTTGGTAATTATTTACCACGAGCTTCAATAACGGCCTGAGCAACGTTGTTCGGCGCATCATCGTACTTCAGGAACTCCATGGAGTAAGAAGCACGGCCTTTGGTCAGAGAACGCAATTGAGTTGCGTATCCGAACATTTCAGACAGCGGAACTTCGGCATGAATCACAACGCCAGTGACGTTAGATTCCTGACCACGCAGCATACCACGACGACGGCTAAGGTCACCGATTACGTCACCGGTGTTCTCTTCCGGCGTTTCTACTTCAACCTTCATGATCGGCTCAAGCAGAACAGGTTTTGCTTTTTTGAAGCCATCTTTAAAGGCGATAGACGCAGCCAGTTTAAACGCCAGTTCAGAGGAGTCAACGTCATGGTAAGAACCGAAGTGCAGACGCACGCCGAGATCGACCACCGGGTAACCCGCCAGCGGGCCCGCTTTCAGCTGTTCCTGAATACCTTTATCAACGGCAGGGATGTATTCACCAGGAATTACACCACCTTTGATGTCGTTGATGAACTCGTAGCCTTTCGGATTTGAGCCCGGCTCCAGCGGATACAGGTCGATAACCACGTGACCATACTGACCACGACCACCAGACTGCTTGGCGTGTTTACCTTCGATATCGGTAACTTTCGCGCGAATCGCTTCACGGTAAGCAACCTGAGGTTTACCGACGTTCGCTTCAACGTTGAACTCACGTTTCATACGGTCAACGATGATGTCGAGGTGCAGCTCACCCATACCGGCGATGATGGTCTGGTTGGATTCTTCATCAGTCCATACGCGGAAGGACGGGTCTTCTTTCGCCAGACGGCCCAGAGCCAGACCCATTTTTTCCTGGTCAGCTTTGGTTTTCGGCTCAACGGCGATAGAGATAACCGGCTCCGGGAACTCCATACGTTCCAGGATGATCGGAGAATCCGGATCGCACAGGGTATCCCCAGTGGTCACGTCTTTCAGACCGATGGCTGCCGCGATGTCACCAGCGCGAACTTCTTTGATCTCTTCACGTTTGTTAGCGTGCATCTGAACAATACGACCGAAACGCTCACGCGCCGCTTTCACGGAGTTCAGCACGGTATCACCGGAGTTAACCACACCGGAGTACACGCGGAAGAACGTCAGGTTACCTACAAACGGGTCGGTAGCAATTTTGAATGCCAGCGCAGAGAACGGCTCATCATCACTTGCGTGACGTTCAGCCGGCGTGTCTTTACCATCATCCAGCATACCGTTGATCGCCGGTACATCGACCGGAGATGGCAGGTAATCAACTACCGCATCCAGCATCGCCTGTACACCTTTGTTTTTAAAGGCAGAACCACAGGTAACCAGGATGATTTCGTTGTTCAGAACGCGCTGACGCAGAGCTTTTTTGATCTCTTCTTCAGTCAGTTCTTCACCGCCCAGGTATTTCTCCATCAGCTCTTCGGAAGCTTCCGCAGCGGATTCGATCAGGTTCTGGTGCCATTCGTCAGCCAGTTCCAGCATATCAGCAGGGATGTCTTCGTATTCGAAGGTGACGCCTTGGTCGGCTTCGTTCCAGTTGATCGCTTTCATTTTCACCAGGTCAACAACACCGGTGAAACCTTCTTCAGCACCAATCGCCAATTGCAGCGGAACCGGGTTCGCGCCCAAACGGGATTTGATCTGACCAACGACCTTCAGGAAGTTCGCGCCCATACGGTCCATTTTGTTAACGAACGCGATGCGCGGAACTTTGTATTTGTTAGCCTGACGCCATACGGTTTCAGACTGCGGCTGAACACCACCAACAGCACAGTAAACCATGACTGCACCATCAAGAACACGCATGGAACGTTCTACTTCGATAGTGAAGTCAACGTGTCCCGGGGTGTCGATGATGTTTACGCGGTGCGGCTCAAACTGCTTCGCCATACCAGACCAGAACGCAGTAGTCGCAGCGGAGGTAATGGTAATCCCACGCTCTTGTTCCTGCTCCATCCAGTCCATCGTGGCGGCGCCGTCGTGAACTTCACCGATTTTGTGGTTTACACCTGTGTAGAACAGAATACGTTCAGTCGTGGTGGTTTTACCGGCGTCGATGTGTGCACTGATACCGATGTTACGGTAGCGTGCAATGGGTGTTGTACGAGCCATTTGTTTCCTCTATATCTTCGGACGTTCAATTCATCAGTTAACACAAACGGGCGGGCTGCAAAGCACGCCCGCCTGGTTAGCCCGCGGGAATTACCAGCGGTAGTGAGCGAACGCCTTGTTGGCTTCGGCCATGCGGTGAACGTCTTCACGTTTCTTAACAGCAGTACCTTTGTTGTCTGCTGCATCAGAAAGTTCGTTCGCCAGGCGCAAAGCCATCGATTTATCACCGCGTTTACGAGCAGCTTCAACGATCCAACGCATTGCCAAAGCATTACGACGGACCGGACGGACTTCAACCGGAACCTGGTAAGTTGAACCACCTACACGGCGGGACTTAACTTCGACAGTCGGACGAACGTTGTCCAGAGCGACTTCGAAAGCTTCCAGTTCGTTTTTACCAGAACGCTGTGCCAGGGTTTCCATCGCGGTATAGACGATTGCTTCTGCGGTAGATTTTTTACCGTCTACCATCAGAATGTTTACAAATTTGGCCAGTAATTCAGATCCGAACTTAGGATCCGGCAGAATTTTACGTTGACCAATGACGCGACGACGTGGCATGGAAATACTCCGTTGTTAATTCAGGATTGTCCAAAACTCTACGAGTTTAGTTTGACATTTAAGTTAAAACGTTTGGCCTTACTTAACGGAGAACCATTAAGCCTTGGGACGCTTAACGCCGTACTTGGAACGGCTCTGCTTACGATCTTTAACACCAGAGCAGTCCAGTGCACCACGTACGGTGTGGTAACGCACACCCGGGAGGTCTTTAACACGACCGCCACGGATCAGGATCACGGAGTGTTCCTGCAAGTTGTGACCTTCACCACCGATGTAGGAAGTCACTTCAAAACCGTTAGTCAAACGCACACGGCATACTTTACGCAGTGCGGAGTTTGGTTTTTTCGGAGTGGTGGTATATACGCGAGTACATACACCACGTTTTTGCGGGCACGCTTCCAGCGCAGGAACGTTGCTTTTTGCAACCTTCAGAGAGCGCGGTTTGCGAACCAGCTGGTTAATTGTTGCCATTAAAAACTCCTGGTTTTTTTCGCTTCGTAAACACGTGATAAATCGCCCCATATATTACAGAGTAAAATATGGGGACGCAGAATTTTAGGGCTGACGGTGAAAGGAGTCAAGAAATAGTCAAAATTTCAGCATCACCACGCCAGTTGCACAGCGTGTTGGGCGGTCAGCCGGACAAATTCAGTATAGTCGACCAGTAGAATACTGGTTGATATTTGTTCTGCCAACCCACGGGCATTCACATCTTCCTGCAACGCGTAGACAGGAATGCCCAATGCCAGCAGGCGCGCCACCACGTTCCCCTGCCCCAACGCGGCAATAACGCCGTCTTGCAGCAGCAGCAGCGCATCCTGTGGCAACACACAACGCAACATAGAGTCTATATCGGTGTGATAGGGCGAACGGGAAAGCGTGTGCAAGCGCGTTTTCAGAGGTTGGGTCACAGGCTGCATAAGCGTAGCTCTCTCAAATAAAACACTCTCAAATTAAAACGTAAGGACAGTGTCATAGTCGGCAAGCGTTGCACGCAGGGCATCCGGCGCAAGACGTTCAACATCAATCACCCATGCCGTATCCGCGTTCAGGCCGCGCTGATCGGCAGACACCGCGCACAGATAGCAGCGCTCGATATCGTACAGCGGTAGCACGCCAAACGTGGCAATGTAGTTACGCATCAGAATGGTGTAAGGTTGCTGGCCGGGCAACAGTTGCAGCACACCGTCACCGATAAAAAACACACCAATATCATCGCTCAGCGCCGAGGTGGCCAATAAGGCATCCAGCCCTTCTCGCCCCGACGCGTCGCCGTGCGGAGCATGGGTAAACAAAAAAGCGATGCGTTTCATTATCGCTCCTTAAAACTGTACGACGCGATCGCACGTCAACACGGACTGAGCCAGTTCACCTAACCCGCTCAGTGAAAAACCCGGTTGCAGATTAGAGGCAGGCAGTTCGAGCAGCCTTGCCTGTTCACAGTCCGTGATACCGCGACGCAGTGCGGCAGCCACGCAAACATTCAGCGTCACCTGGTGCATTGCCCCCAACTGCTGCCACGCACCCGTCAAATCGAACTCGTCATTCGCGGGAGACGTCAGTTGACTGGCGTTCAGCACCCCCTCCCGATAAAAAAATACGCTTTCCAGGCTGTGCCCTTGTGCAATCAAAGCCCGGGCAAACAGCAGCGCGCTACTCGCCTGCTGCGTACCGTATGCCGGGCCTGTCACCAAGAGGCAATAACGCAACATTAGCGGTCATGCCCGCTGAAATCACCGTTTTTAAACTGGCGAATGTAGAGGTAAACGGTGTGCTTGGAAATATTCAAGCGATCCGCCACCTGATTGATCGCGTCTTTTATATCGAAAATACCCTTTTCATAGAGGTTCAGCACAATTTGCCGGTTCTTGGCATTGTTAGAAACGTTGCGATCCGCGTTCACTTCTTCAATAGAGAATTCGAGCGTCTGCGCAACGAGATCGTCCACGGAGGAGGCAAAGTTCACCGAGGAGGCCACTTCATGGGTTTCCGGCGGAATAAATGTCTGCACAATCTGGGAAAAAGGCACATCAAGGTTCATGTTGATGCACAGAAGGCCGATCACACGTTGCTCGCGGTTACGAATAGCGATAGTGACTGATTTCATCAGCACACCGCTTTTGGCTCGAGTGAAGTACGCTTTGGATACGCTACTGTCTTCTCCCGCCATATCATGCAGCATACGCAACGCCAGATCGGTAATCGGTGAACCGATTTTACGCCCGGTGTGTTCGCCGTTGGCAATGCGCACTGCAGAGCATTTAAGATCTTCTAACGCGTGCAACACGATTTCACAGTGTTCACCGATCAGCATCGCCAGACCGTCTACCACCGCCTCGTAAGATTTCAGGATCTCATGGTCCGTCGGGTTAAACGGCCGTTCCTCCAGCAAATCAAGTTCATTTGATTCGCCAGACACAAGCGAATTTGACATGGCTGACACCATCCTCGACATCATCTATTTAATGGCCTTAAACGTTTAGGCACTCACCATCGACAGGACATTAAGTGTATTAGCTCAGACCTGATCTGACAGTTACCGGTTATTTATACAGGTGTCTGTCAGATTAAATCTGGTTCAGATTTTTTTCTGCCCAGACTCGTTTACCATCAAGTAACGTGGCCATTGGCGTACGCCCGCAGCACATTTTACCCTGATGAGTTCGCTCATTATTGTAATGCCACAACCAGTTGTCCAGATCCTTTTGTAGACTTTCTAGGTCCTCGTATAACGTCTTACGGAACGCAACCTGATAAAAATCCTGCAAAATAGTTTTATGGAAGCGCTCGCAGATACCGTTTGTCTGCGGAGACATCGCTTTCGTTTTCGTATGGTCTATATCGTTGATAGCCAAGTACAGCTGATAGTCATGTTGTTCCACTTTACCGCAGTACTCCGTCCCCCTGTCCGTCAGTATTCTTAGCATTGGCAGCCCCTGAGCTTCGTAGAACGGCAGCACGCGATCATTGAGCAGGTAGGCGGCAGAGATCGGTGCTTTACTCGTGTAAAGCTTGCAGTGCGCCACTTTCGAGTACGTATCCACGAACGTCTGCTGGTAGATACGGCCAACACCTTTCAGATTACCCACGTAGAAGGTGTCCTGCGACCCCAGATAACCCGGGTGAGCAGTCTCTATTTCACCACAGGCTTCGTCGTCGTGCGCCTTCTTCTCCAGTGCAGCGATTTGAGCATCAGTAAGTACGATGCCTTCTCTGGCAACTTTTTCCTCAAGTGCCTTCAGGCGCTTACGAAAGTTTTCCAGATCGTGTCGTTGCCAGATGGAGCGCACACCGCTGCCAGAAATGAAGACGCCTTTTTTACGCAGCTCATTACTGGTCCGGTGCTGGCCATGAGCCGGGAACTCAATGGCGTAATCAACAACCGCACGTTCAGTGGCTTCATCAGCACGGTTTTTCAGGTTGGGAACCCGGCGGTTTTGGTTAACCAGAGCGTCAATGCCGCCTTCTGCCGCCAGTTCCTGATAGCGATAAAACGTGTCGCGTGACACCCCCATGATTTTACAGGCTTTTGATACGTTACCGAGTTCTTCGGCGAGATTGAGCAGGCCGGCTTTGTGTTTGATGATGGGATTGTTAGTATGAAGCATGAGAGTTACCTCGTGTTTTGTATAAGGATTCGACACCCATATCAAAACCGGTAACTCTCAACCTTTCAAGGTCCAGTGTCAGATCAAGTCGCGACTAATACAAATCATTACAATGAAAACCATCCGCACAGTGCGCTGGGATACAACTCCCCAAGAGAATATCGGCGCCAGCGGGCATCGTTAACTTAAGATACAAAAGCTGTCCGGAGATGGTGGGTCAAGATCAACTGGGGCAGCTATGCAAGAGAGGTTCCGAAGCAGAAACATCTGACTGGCAAGATCTTCACGCAACGCATAGAGCGCAATAACCTGACGCTCCGTACCCGCATTAAACGACTGGCGCGTAAAACGATTTGCTTCTCGCGCTCCGTCGAGATCCACGAAAAAGTCATCGGAGCCTTCATCGAAAAACACATGTTCTACTAATTGGAGTCATTACCCGCAGTTGGTCGCAACAGCCTGGGCATCCGCATCCACGTTTCGTGGTTCAGACAAACGCGGTGGCGCTAACGGCGCGCGTATGCGTCTTGCACCACAGAACAATTGGGATGTAAACCAACCTGCACAGTTGGCGCAGGTGTTGAGCGCTCTGGAACACGTGCAACAGGCATTTAATGACGCTCAATCAGGCAACAAACGCGTTTCATTGGCCGATATCATCGTGCTGGGTGGCGTCGTGGGCGTTGAACATGCTGCGCAACGCGCAGGCCAATCGGTCAGCGTTCCTTTTACTCCAGGGCGTATGGATGCCTCTCAGGCGCAAACCGATGTCGCCTCATTCGACGTACTTGAACCCATTGCCGATGGTTTCCGCAACTATCAAAAAGCGCAATACAGCATCAGTCCAGAAGCATTGCTAGTGGACAAGGCGCAGTTGCTTACCCTTACAGCACCGGAAATGACCGTATTGCTCGGCGGGTTGCGCGTACTGAATATCAATACCGGGCAAACAGCGCACGGTGTCTTTACCCAACGCCCAGGCACCTTGACCACTGATTTCTTCATCAACTTGCTGGATATGAATACCACTTGGCACCCGATTGATGCATCGCACACACTGTTTGAAGGGCGCGATCGCACCACGGGTCAGCCAAAATGGACAGGAACACGCGTAGATCTGATTTTCGGTTCACACTCACAGCTACGGGCGCTGGCAGAGGTTTACGCCAGTGCTGATGCGCAGGCATCGTTTGTGCACGATTTCGTGGCTGTCTGGAATAAAGTGATGAATCTGGATCGTTTCGATCTGGTGTAGAGGTTATTCGGAGCTAGGGTCGTGCAGTAAGGCTCTTCTGGCGTCCCAACATGGTCTTAGGGCCATGTTGGGGCATAACCACAGAGCGGATTGCCGCCAGTGGCGTAATTCCGCTCATCAGTTTTACAAAGTAACAGGCAATCCCTTTGACAACTCCGCCATCCAAGAAAAAGTGCAAAGTCCAGGTTCCTGTCGTCATCAGCAGAATAGTTAAGACAAACACGCTAAACCACTTCTGTCGTTGCATAAATACCTCACGCTAAAATGGCACACAATAAAAAAAGTGGCACACAATAAAACGTGCCGAAATTTGATACCAAGTAAACAAGAAATACATACCAGCATATACTACAACAGAGTGATAATTGCAGTACGAAAATATGTAGGATTTCTTACTTTTCGGAATAAGCAACCACCATAACCCTATCTGTAAGCACTATGTTCTTGCTGGTTTGACGTTTCTTTTTTCTGCACCAGGTTATACCATCCAAAAGATGACCCTTCCTGCGGAGAGCCGGCAATGACGTTGCAAATTGGAATTTATGTTTTTGATAATGTTGAGGTATTAGATTTTTCAGGGCCCTATGAAGTTTTTACCTGCGCAACGCGTGTGGCGGGTGGATCCGAACCGCGTTTTAGCGTGTTCACGCTCGGAGAAAAGCGTGCCTCAGTGCGCGCACGTGCTGGATTAAAGATTGTAGTGGTCAACTAATATTGGCCACCGCATTAGACTGTATGTAGAACAGTCGCTCAGATTCGTTTGGAGTTAAGCCGCCGTTATACCAGTGAGGCCGGATAGCGCTGTAATACCCCGTGATGTAGCGGATAATCGCGTCCTGGGCTTCGCTGAAGCTGTTGTAACCCTTTGTCGGCACCCATTCTGTCTTCAGGCTGCGGAAGAACCGCTCCATTGGCGCATTATCCCAGCAGTTACCCCGCCGACTCATACTCTGCTTTATCCGGCAGCGCCACAGGGCTTGCCGGTATTGACGGCTGGTATAGTGGCTGCCCTGGTCGCTGTGGAACATGACTCCTGTTGGTTGTCCCCGGAGTTCCCAGGCCATCTGCAACGCTTTAACTGTCAGCGCCGAGTCCGGCGACGTCGACATGGCCCAGCCCACCGGTTTGCGGGCGAACAGGTCTAGCACCACCGCAAGGTAAGCCCAGCATTTGCCCGTCCAGATGTAGGTCACATCGCCGCACCAGACCTGATCCGGCGCGGTAACCGCGAACTGGCGGTTGAGATAGTTCGGTATTTCAACGAGTTCATTGCCGCCGCGTTTGTATTTGTGAGCCGGTCGCTGGCAGCTGGCGATACCCAGCTCCTTCATCAGCTTGCCAGCCAGCCAGCGCCCCATTTTGACACCAGAGCTGCCGGTGACGATGGTCGCGATACTTCGAGCGCCGGCAGAGCCGCCGCTGGCGTTCCAGGCTTCCATGACGCGACTACACTTAACCACGCGCTCACCGTCGGGTTCATTAGCGGAAGCCTGCCAGTGCCTGTAGCTGCTGCGATGTACCTCAAAAGTTTGGCACAACGCCGTGACCGGGTATCGCGCCCTCAGCCTGTCGACTACCGTGAACCGTTGAGTGAGTCCGACATTAAGAGCGCCGTAGCCTTTTTTAGGATTTCGTTCTCCATTTCAAGGCATTGGACTTTTTTCTTCATCTCACGCAGCTCGAGCTGTTCAGGGGTAAGAGGAAGTCCCGTTGGCGTTTTTCCCTGTCGTTCAAGGCGAAGCTTATTGACCCAGCGACTAATGGCAGAATGGCTGACATTAACCGCCTCTGCGGCCTTAACGTATGTGTAGCCGTGGTCGACAACCAGCTTTGCGGCTTCGAGCTTAAATTCCGCCGTAAAATGTTTACCCATGAGGTCACCTGTCGTGTTGATGAGGTGAGCATATCACCTCCGATCAGGTGGCCAGTATCAGTGTGCCACTACACTTTTGTTTCGGGCGGGGATCATGTGCTGGTGACCGGTTCCGTCTACGAACCGACCCAGGCATTCTGCGATAACGTGCTGAGCAAATTCAATGTTGCCACCAGCTACTTTGATCCACTTATCGGTGCCGGTATTGCTGACCTGATTCAGGAAAACACCAAAGTGGTGTTTCTCGAATCTCCCGGTTCAATCACCATGGAAGTGCACGATGTGCCAGCCATCGTCAGCGCAGTGCGTCGTGTTAATCCCGACATCGTGATCATCATGGATAACACCTGGGCGGCAGGCATTCTGTTTAAAGCACTCGAGTTTGGGATTGATATCTCCGTGCAGTCCGGTACCAAATATATTGTTGGCCACTCAGATGCCATGCTGGGTAACGCTGTTGCCAACGCACGCTGCTGGGATCAGTTGCGTGAGCACTCCTATCTGATGGGACAAATGGTCGATGCCGATACCGCTTACGTCGCCAGTCGCGGCCTGCGCACCCTTGGGGTTCGCCTCAAGCAGCATCAGGAGAGCAGCCTGCGCATCGCCCATTGGCTCGCTGAACGGCCAGAAGTGGCGGTCGTCAACCATCCGGCACTGCCGAGCTGTAAAGGACATGCGTTTTATGCCCGTGATTTCACCGGATGTAACGGATTGTTCTCGTTTGTGCTGAAGCAAAAGCTGAGCAAGGAGCAACTGTCCGACTATCTGGATAATTTTGTGCATTTCAGCATGGCCTATTCTTGGGGTGGTTTCGAATCCCTGATCTTGGCTAATCAGCCGGAGGATCTGGCTTCGATTCGTCCCGCTGGCGGCATTGACTTCACCGGCACACTTATTCGGTTACATATCGGGCTTGAAGACTGTGATGATCTGATCGATGATTTGACAGCCGGATTCAACAGAATTCACAAAATGTGACGGCGATATCCCTTGATATGGCTGCGGTGGTGTGTGTAAAGCGTGTATGATGAACGGAATAAGCAAGACAAAAAAACCGCTTTACACGAATAACAGAGCTTACGTCTGTCGCCGAAAGGCGTTCGTATTGGCGACACTAAGATCTTGGCCCTACGCTATTGCTTAGCGACACAGATTGATCCGTTCGGCGTTTGTGCGAGCAGGGTTGTACTTTGGGCCCCTACACCTGGCAGGAAGTAATATGAGTGTGGTTCACGACATCATTCAGGCGCTGTGGCAGCAAGATTTCAGTGCGTTGGCCGACCCCAATGTTATCTGGGTTATTTACGGCATTCTTTTCACGACATTATTTCTGGAAAATGGCTTACTGCCGGCCTCATTTCTGCCGGGAGACAGCCTGTTGCTGCTGACCGGGGCCATGATCGCCAAAGGCGTGATGAGCTTCG
The DNA here is from genome assembly GCF_053848865.1 of Symbiopectobacterium sp. Eva_TO. Classification (NCBI taxonomy): domain Bacteria; kingdom Pseudomonadati; phylum Pseudomonadota; class Gammaproteobacteria; order Enterobacterales; family Enterobacteriaceae; genus Symbiopectobacterium; species Symbiopectobacterium sp. Eva_TO. The sequence goes on from NZ_JBSPEY010000004.1 coordinate 295,824, forward strand.
TACCCACCATGTTCCTGCTTACCATCGCGGCCAGTCTCGGCTGCTGGCTCAGCTACCTGCAAGGTCGCTGGTTGGGAGATACGCGCATCGTGAAAGGGTGGCTGCTGCAACTACCCGCATACTATCATCAACGCGCCTATCATATGTTCCATCGTCACGGTCTGGTGGCGTTGCTGATTGGCCGTTTTCTGGCTTTTATCCGCACCCTGTTGCCGACCATGGCGGGAATTTCTGGCCTCAACAGCCTGCGTTTTCAGTTGCTTAACTGGCTCAGCGGCTTTCTGTGGGTGTTTGGTATCGTCACACTGGGCTATGCTATTAGCCATGTGCCACTGGTCAAGCGCTATGAAGACCAGGTGATGACCGCGCTGATCATTCTCCCCATTGTGTTACTGATCAGTGGATTGGTTGGCATGCTGGTAATGTTGTGGCACAGAAGGCGCTCCGCCGCCTAACGCAGGACCTCTCCAGGCTCTTATTCAACGATACCCGCTGCCCTCTGATTTTCTTGATGTTACGCGCAAGAAAAGCAGGTACCGTTATATCTCCTCGCCGCTTTGCTGCTATTTTCGGCTAGACTTAACCGACATGTCCTGTCCATTACGAACAGGGTTGAAGGGATACCATTCATCACCGTATCCGGTGGCTGAAATCCAACCGAGCCCTTGCCGACCTCGGCAAGGAGGATTCTCGAATAAAGGAGAATGACATGACAACGCAACCCATGATCAAACTGGCCGACGGCAACATCATGCCACAGCTCGGCCTGGGCGTGTGGCAAGCGACACACGATCAAACGGTAGCTGCGGTGACCGATGCGCTACAGACCGGCTACCGCGCCATTGATACTGCCGCGATTTACAAAAATGAAGCAGGCGTTGGAGAGGCGCTACAGGCCAGTACGCTGCCCCGCGATCAGTTGTTTATCACCACTAAACTGTGGAATACCGATCAGTCCGATCCGCAAAAGGCACTGGAAGAGAGCCTGCAAAAGCTGCGGCTGGATTTTGTCGATCTCTACCTGATCCACTGGCCGGTGCCGGATCAGGATACCTATGTTGATGCCTGGCGCGGCCTGCTGCGTTTGCAGGAGCAGGGGCTGGTTAAAAGCATTGGCGTGAGCAATTTTCATCCACACCATTTACAACACCTGAAAGCAGAAACCGGCGTATTTCCGGTCATCAATCAGGTTGAGCTACACCCTTTATTCCAGCAGCGCCAATTACACGCCTGGAATGCCACGCATCAGATTCAAACCGAGTCCTGGAGTCCGCTGGCACAAGGGGGAGAAGGGGTATTCGAGCAACCGCTGATCCGTCAGCTCGCGCTGAAATACGACAAAACGCCTGCGCAGATTGTGATCCGCTGGCACCTGGATTCTGGTCTGGTGGTGATCCCGAAATCCGTTACCCCCGCGCGCATCCGAGAAAATTTCGATGTGTTCGATTTCCGTCTCGACAAAGACGAACTGGGCGAGATCGCCAAGCTGGATGCAGGCAAACGGCTGGGACCAGACCCGGATGTCCAACGCACCACTTTTCCGACCAAAGACTAACGTGGTTTCCGCCACTGTGAGTGGCGGAAATCCTTTTTTCCGCTGCACTCGCCCCCCTCTTAAGATCGCTATCAAATAACAATCAGAATTCCCTCCAACATTAACAGACACCAAACGAGCTTCCCGCATCCATTGATCGGGTAAAGACCCTACCACATGATTCATGGCGCAGTTCAGGCGTTCGAGTAATACCCAAACCCTACGAATGATGGAGATGTTACCGATGAAAAATGCAATCAAATATCTGCTTCTGGCGAGCATATTGAGCCTTACCGCGGGCGTTAACGCGCACATAGGCCACGATCGGATGTATTTCGACGACCCGGCAACAGGTCCGGATGTAGGTACAGCGGAGTGGGTACGCTGCCAGGCCCGAGGCGGTTGTCAGTAATCTGACGAGACAGCCAGCCTCAATGGCACTGAGGCTGGCTGAAACACGGATTCAGTCCGATATCTGTATTTCGTAAATATCACTGCGACAGTAAATTTCACAATATTCGAGCAAGCCATTTTGCGCATTATAGGTATGCTAGCGATAAAACAGCAGCGGCATGCCTGGCTGAATGTTTAACAAACGCGCTGTTTCAGCCTGACAGGCAATCGCCTTGATGCGCACCTTCTTTTTCGCCGGGAGAATTCCACGCTCAGCCCAGTATTGATAGAGCGAATGCTCCAGAATTTCCGGCGCAGGCAACAACGCCAACGGGATCCATGTCGTTTCCAGCGACACGGGTTCACCGTTGATCAATCGTACACGCCGCAGTTTGGTCACGCGCTCACCTTTCAAAGCAGGAACGCTGCTGGCGACGTCATCCGGCAACAGCGTGGTGGTGCGCTCCAGCCAGCGATTACCGGCAATACCTCCGGCTTGCAACACCAGCTTGGTGAACCCGGCTTCTTCATCATCCAGTGAATAGTCAAGATGCTGGCTGATGCGCGTCCCGACGCCCTGCTGGCGCACAATCAATCCTTTTTCTTCCAACAGCGACAATTCGCGAGAGACCGTAATGCGAGAAATATCCAACTGCTGCGCGATCGCACGTTCAGCAGGAAAAAACTGCCCCGCCAGCGCTTTGTTCTGGTTAATACCCTGCTCCAAAACCATCGCCAATTGCATATAGCGCGGCGCTGTAGAGGGTTTCTCAAGTGTTTGCCTGACCCAACGAAATAGCTCCTGCATAGTACGGCCTTATAGTGTTTTTTTACGCCACGGGAAGCATCCCCCCGACAGGTGTCAACATGGCAAGAGCACATTACCACGAAACAAGACTCATGATGTAGTCCCCTGTAACACCAGACAGTAGCTGTATCTCCAGATAAGAGATAGGCTTAGATATATGTCTAACAATCATGCTAATTTTGAAATGACCGGGATCCTGTTAGGGCAAGAAGTCCATAAGCGTAAAACTCCGCAAGAGAAAATCGCCATCATTCAGCAGACAATGGAGCCGGGGATGAACGTCTCCCATGTAGCCCGCCTGCATGGCATCCAGCCCAGCCTTTTGTTTAAGTGGAAGAAGCAATACCAGGAAGGAAGCCTCACCGCCGTTGCGGCCGGAGAAAAAGTGGTTCCAGCTTCGGCGCTGGCGACTGCCCTCAAGCAGGTCCGGGAGCTACAGCGCCTTCTGGGTAAGAAGACGATGGAAGTTGAGATCCTCAAAGAAGCAGTGGAGTACCGCCAGTCGCGAAAATGGATAGCGCACGCGCCCTTGTTGCCAAAGGACGGGGAATAGCTCTGGTCAGCCGCGCCATGAGCGTGTCGCGTGCGCAGCTGTCACTGCGGGTTAACCGTTCTGCCGACTGGCTGGACAGGCGCAGCAACCGGCGTAATGACGAAGCTGATGCTGAGATATTATCGGACATCCTCCGTATCATCAGCGACATGCCCAGTTACGGTTACCGCCGAGTGTGGGGTATCCTGCGTAAGCAACGTCGTGCAGAGGGACTTCCACCGGTGAACGCCAAACGGCTTTACAGGATAATGAGCGAGCATAACCTGCTGTTGTTGCATGATAAAACTGAACGTCCGAAGCGGGAGCATAAAGGCAAAATCGCGGTAGCAGAGAGCGATATGCGCTGGTGCTCAGATGGCTTCGAGTTCGGTTGTGACAACGGCGAGAAGCTGTGGGTGACGTTCGCACTGGACTGCTGCGACCGGGAGGCCATAGACTGGGCAGCGAGCACCAGGGGTTATGACAGTTCAACCGTGCAGGATGTGATGCTGAGGTCGGTGGAAAAAAGCTTCGGTAGCGCGCTGCCGGATAAACCAGTGCAATGGCTGACGGATAATGGTTCAGCGTACACAGCGCATGAAACGCGGAAGTTCGCCAGAGAACTGAATCTGGAGCCCTGCACAACAGCAGTGAGCCGTCCACAGAGTAACGGCATGGCAGAACGGTTCGTGAAGACGATGAAGGAAGATTACATCGCCTTCATGCCAAAACCCGATGTGCGAACAGCGCTGAAGAACCTTGCAGCGGCGTTCAATCATTACAATGAAAACCATCCGCACAGTGCGCTGGGATACAACTCCCCAAGAGAATATTGGCGCCAGCGGGCATCGTTAACTTAAGATACAAAAGCTGTCCGGAGATGGTGGGTCAAGATCACTATGAGATTTACGTGAAGAACGATCACACGCTGGATTACCGCATTCACAGCGGCATCGTCGCTAACCGTTGGGTCAAGGATCAGTTTGCCCACATCGTTCGCGTTGCCCACAGCGTTTATAAAATTTCGTGGACGGAACCGACGGGCACGACCCTGTACATAAATTTGTGTAATTGCCTGATTTTGATATGTTCAATCCAACATCAAAAACAGGTTAATTTATGGACGAAAAACAGTTGCAGGCTCTGGCTAACGAACTGGCCAAAAATCTCAAAACCCCTGGCGATCTCAGCCAATTCGATCGCCTGCTGAAGAAAATCAGCGTTGAGGCTGCTCTCAACGCCGAAATGTCCCACCATCTGGGCTACGATAAAAATCAGCCCAAACCGGGGGCCAACTCCCGCAACGGCTATTCCACAAACACCGTGACCACCGGCGATGGCCCTCTGGAACTACGTACTCCGCGCGATCGTGATGGCTCCTTCGAACCACAACTGGTGAAGAAAAACCAGCCCCGGATCACCGGGATGGATAACCAAATCCTGTCCCTGTACGCCAGAGGGATGACCACCCGCGAGATAGCGTCTGCGTTCAAAGAGCTGTATGACGCGGATGTCTCACCGGCGCTGGTCTCGAAGGTCACCGACGCCGTGATGGAACAGGTTACTGAATGGCAAAATCGTCCACTGGATGCAGTCTATCCCATTGTTTACCTTGACTGTATCATCCTGAAGGTCCGGCAGGACAGTCGCGTCATCAATAAATCCGTGTTCCTGGCTCTGGGTATCAACATCGAGGGCCAGAAAGAACTGCTGGGTATGTGGCTGGCCGAAAACGAGGGCGCGAAGTTCTGGCTCAATGTGCTGACAGAACTAAAAAACCGCGGCCTGAACGATCGCCTGTGTCGACGGTCTGAAAGGCTTCCCGGACGCCATCAACGCGGTGTATCCGGAAGCCCGCATCCAGCTGTGCATCGTGCACATGGTACGCAACAGCCTGAGGTTCGTCTCTTGGAAGGACTACAAAGCCGTCACACGCGACCTGAAAGCCATCTATCAGGCCGCTACGGAAGAAGCAGGCCAGCAGGCGCTGGAAGCATTCGCCAGCGCATGGGACAGCCGCTATCCACAGATAAGCCGGAGCTGGCAGACGAACTGGAGCAATCTGGCAACGTTCTTCGCTTACCCGGCAGATATCCGCAAAGTCATCGACACAACCAACGCCATCGAGTCGCTGAACAGTGTGATCCGGCATGCGATTAAAAAACGCAAGGTGTTCCCGACTGACGACGCAGTGAAAAAGGTGGTGTGGCTGGCAATCCAGTCGGCCTAACAGAAATGGACGATGCCACTGCGGGACTGGCGTATGGCAATGAGCCGTTTTATTATCGAGTTCGGTGACCGCCTGGACGGTCACTACTGAGAAAGGCATTTACACAGAATCATGTACAGGGTCACGGGCACCGATGTCAGCCTGATCGTGAATCTGGGCGATCGCCTGTTCCACGGCACCATCTTCTTCCCGCGTTGGGTTATCAACGATCCGCAAAAAACCGTGTGCTTCCAAAACGATCATATCCCAACCATGGAAGCCTACCGCGCTGCGGGCCCGGCCTACCCAACGGAAGTGATCGACGAGTTTGCCACTATTACTTTTGTGCGTGATTGCGGCCCCGATAACGAAAGCGTGATCGCTTGCCCGGCCAGCGAACTGCCGGCCAATTTTCCTGAAAAGCTGAAGTAAACGATACTGCAGTCACGTAAGGAACGTCATGAAAATAAAACAGATTGCCGTGATTGGCGCGATGGTGATAGGCATTGCCTCCACGTCCTCCAATGCTGCCCCACAGCAACTCCCCGGCTACACTCCCGGTGTCGAAGTCACTCAGATTGCCGCTACCCGCGGACAAATCGATACCATCAGTAATGTGATTTACAGCCAGATCAAAGGCCCACGTGCGGTTCGTCAGTTAAGGATGTCGTTTCTTATCCCGCGTACTGCTGCCCCCAAATCGGCTATTGTCTATTTTCCCGGCGGCGGTTTTACCTCTGCCGATCATGAGAAATTTATCGAAATGCGTATGGCACTAGCGCAGGCTGGTTTTGTGGTCGCTGCCGCATAATATCGCACGGTGCCAGACACCTTCCATGCGCCAGTACAAGACGGTAAAGCCGCTGTGCGCTACCTGCGCGAACACGCCGCAGAATATGGCATCGACCCGCAACGCATCGGCGTATTGGGCGATTCTGCGGGTGGATATCTGGCACAAATGCTGGGTGTAACCAAGGGTGAAAACATCTTCGATAAAGGGGATTATCTCAACCAATCCTCGGATGTACAGGCCGTGGTAACCCTCTATGGGCTCTCCAATCTGCTCAACATCGGCGCAGGCTTCCCAGAGAATATTCAGGATGTACACCGCTCACCGGCTTCAACCGAAGCACTGTTAGTTAACGGTGCAGCCTTCCGCGATTTCCCCGGTGCTGCTATCGGAAAGGATGAGAAAAAAGCCCTTAACGCTAGCCCCATGGGGCACATTAGCGGCAAAAAACCGCCGTTCCTGATCATGCACGGCAGCGCGGATACGCTGGTTTACCCGGTACAAAGTGCTCAGTTGTTTAAGGCATTATAAAGAGGGCGGAAATCCAGCAGAGTATGTGTTGCTGGAAGGGGCGAATCACGGCGATTTGCCGTGGTATCAAGAGCCGCTGATTCATTGTGTGGTGGAGTGGTTCAAACAAACGCTGAAGGTTTCTGCTGCCACACCTGGCGTGGCACGCCAAGTAACCCAAACGCCAATCTGTAATACAAAACAGAGGGGGACCAGCGTTCCCTTAGACGACTGGCAAAGTCACTTTCCCCCTCGTCATCCTCGGCGAAAGCCGGGGATCTCTGTGAGAAGAAACGTGTTTCGTCTGCGCGGGAATGACTGTTTTGGGCGGAAATGACGGTGGACATTGGGCTGTTTGTCAGCAACCTCAGGGGTCTACGCCCCCTTATAGTGCCATTTTACTGCACCACCAACTGTCCGGTGGAACCACAATCCGCCATCTCCAGCGTGTGGCTGTAGTAGAGGAACGGGAATGATGCCGATGACGATTGGGTGAAATAAACCAACAGTTCAGCATCGCCGTCCACCCACACCGTGTCTTTCCAGCCACTTTGATCGGCAGCAGGAGCCGCGCCGTTGATGCTGCGCACCAGAAACATCGCGCCCTGAATGTGGAACGGCTGTGGTGAATCGGCGTGAACGATCCAGCGTTCACAGCGTCCTTCCTGCGTCTGTACATCCGTGCGAGTCATATCCCACATCGCACCGTTAATTCCCGGCAGACTATCACCCAGACGGAACTCCCGCGTCCGACTGATATTAGCAGGCAGCACAATATCCGTCAGCAAACGGGCGGGAAGATTGTTCGTCACCAGTGGCAGCAAACCGGTAGGTTTTAACGTCAGTATCTGCGTTGACACCAGGATGCTGGAGGGCTCAAACAAGCCACGCAGTCGTTCCATCAACGTTGCCGCATCGCCTGCCGTCAAGGTCACTTCACCGCCCTGGGACATATCAATCAGAATTTCACGGCGTTCACCCGGCGCAAGGGAAACCTGATTCAGCGCCAACGGCAGCGGTAAAAAACCCAAATCGCTGGCGATAAGGTACATCGGACGGCCGTCGCTCAGTCGCATCACGTAACGGCGCGCATTCGACGCATTCAGCAAACGCAGACGCACCCAACCGCGTGAGACTTCGACAAACGGTTCTTGCACACCGTTTACCAGCAACGTATCACCGACGAAGCCTCCGCTGCTGGGCGGGTTGTAGACCGGAACGCCAAAGTTATCCAGGCGTTTATCCTGAATAATCAGAGGAAAATCATCCACGCCGTAGTGATTCGGAATAGGCAGGCTCTTGCTGGTGCTGTCTTCTACCAGCCAAAGTCCGGCCAGTCCCTGATAAACGTGAGGTGCCATACGATTCGGCGTATTGGCGTGATACCAGCAGGTAGCCGCTGCCTGCCGAATCGGCAGCACGGGAGCCCAGTCGGTCCCCGGAGAGATCATTCGCCCAGCGCCGCCCATCAACGGGCCTGGCACCTGCAAGCCGCTGACGGTCATGGAGACCGGCTCATTCAGGCGGTTGCCGTAGATCAGTTTAACATCATCGCCGCTGAACACTTTTACCGTCGGGCCGAGGTAGCGTCCGTTAACGCCCCACACCGAGGTTTTACGGTCACCCGAAAACGCCCAGTGCGCGCGTTGCATGGTCAAAAAAAGTGGTTGCCCGCGGCGAGACTCCAACAGCGGCGGGATGGGTAGCGCATTTTGCTTACCCTTTGCCTGCGCCGTCGCAGGTAGTCCGCTTGCACACACCATAAGCCCCGATGCCTGAATAAACTGACGGCGGCTAAGTGACATAAAAACTCCGTAATCTTGCTAACCAACCGTGTACGCCCGCCAACGCAGAGGGCGTAAAAAACATTAACGCTTCGCCGCTTTCTCCCGCTCAGCCACTTCAGCATTCAGTTCAACCAAACGCGCTGCCATCACATCATGACAATGCGCGGCCAGCTCTCGTACCTGCTCTTTACCGTATGCAGAGGCATCAATCGGTGGCAGCATTTCAACGATAACATGACCGTTATTCCACCGGTTCAGTTTGACTTTATTGTGCGTATCGGTCACACAAATCGGCACAATCGGTACGCCTGCACTAATCGCGGCATGGAACGCTCCGGTCTTGAACGGCATTAGCCCACGACCACGGCTGCGCGTGCCTTCTGGAAACATCCAGACAGAAATATTGCACTCTTTGATGTGTTGAACGACTTGCGCAATAGTGCCGTGCGCCTTGGCGCGGTTTTCTCTGTCAATCAGCAAGTTACCTGCCAGCCAGTAGAGCGGACCAAAGAACGGGATCCACACCAGGCTTTTTTTACCGACCGTAACCGTGCCAGGCTGCACCGCATTTGCCGCCGTCACCATATCGTAGTTGTTCTGATGGTTGGCAATGTAAATGCAGTTGCCATAGTTTCCCGCATCCGCAGGCACTCTGACTTCTACTTTTAGACCAAACAGGGTAGAGAGACGCCCAAACGCATGACCAAAGGTCGCCACGTGGCGCGGATTCTTCGGGCTAAACAGGCAGTAAATTGTACCGAACAGGCAAATCAGAATGGAAAAAATCACCACTACCACAAAACGGATAATGAATAACATAACGACCTCATAAGCCAACCACCGCCGCTAGTATAGCGACTTCGGCATAAAACACACGGGTAATCCTTTGCCGTGGTACCCGCGCCATCGGCCAGGTAACAAAGGGGGAGATGCCTGATACCGCCATCGGGTGATATCAGGCAACGCATTACTCCTCGCTGTCATCCTTTGGCGCTGGAGGCGCATCAACCTCAATGCGGTCAATGTGTTGCAGCCCACGCAGCAAGGTGCCTTTACGGCCCCGCTCACCGTGATGTTCGCTTGCACGCACCACAATTTTGCGCTTACCGGAATACAGTTTCACCGTCGCTTGCGACCACACCGCCAACAGGAGAGCCAAGCGATCCTTGCCTTCCGCAAAGTCCGCCGAGGAGATGGAGATGATCTTGTTGCCTTTGCCTTTCGACAACTGGGGCAGATCGGACACCGGGAACACCAACACGCGACCCGCGGCAGTGACAGCCATCAGCAGGTCGTCTTCGCGCTCTATCACGATCGGTGCCAGCGCTTTGGCGTTGTCCGGCAGCGTGATCATCGCCTTACCGGCACGGTTACGCGCCACCAGATCGTTGAACGTACAAACAAACCCGTAGCCAGCATCGGACGCCATCAACAGGCGCTGTTCATCCGCGGCCATCAGCACATGCTCAATACTGGCACCCGGCGGCGGCGTCAGTTTGCCCGTCAGCGGTTCACCCTGACCGCGCGCCGACGGCAACGTGATCGGATCGAGCGCATAGCTACGTCCCGTGGAGTCGATAAACACCACCGGCTGGTTACTCTTGCCGCGCGCGGCGGCGCGGAAGCTATCGCCCGCTTTAAAGCTCAACCCGGAAGGATCGATATCATGCCCTTTCGCGCTACGCACCCAGCCCATCTCTGACAATACGATTGTTACCGGTTCAGACGATACGAAATCGTGCTCACTCATGGCCTTGGCTTCCGCACGCTCATGCAGCGGCGAACGGCGATCGTCGCCATACAATTCAGCATCCGACTGAATCTCTTTTTTCAGCAGATTGTTAAGCTTGCGTTCTGATGCCAGCAGCGCCTGAAGCTGATCGCGCTCTTTTTCCAAATCGTGTTGCTCGCCACGGATTTTCATCTCTTCCAGGCGCGCCAAATGCCGCAATTTTAATTCCAGAATGGCTTCAGCCTGGGTATCACTCAGGCCATAGCGGCGCATCAGTTCCGCTTTGGGCTCATCCTCGGTGCGGATGATATGGATAACGTCATCAATGTTCAGGAACGCAATCAACAAACCTTCCAGAATGTGCAAACGCTTGAGCACTTTTTCCAGACGGTAGTTCAGGCGGCGGCGCACCGTATCACGGCGGAACACCAGCCATTCGCTCAGGATCTCCACCAGCCCTTTCACAGCGGGACGGTTATCCAGACCGATCATGTTCATGTTGATGCGGTAGCTTTTTTCCAGATCGGTGGTGGCAAACAGGTGATTCATTACCTGATCGAGGTCGATCCGGTTAGATCGCGGCACCAGAACCAGACGCGTCGGATTTTCATGATCCGATTCATCGCGTAAATCATCGATCATCGGCAGCTTTTTCGCCCGCATTTGGCTGGCGATCTGCTCTAACACTTTCGCCCCCGAGACCTGATGCGGCAACGCGGTGATCACCACTTCGCCGTCTTCTTTCTTCCACAGAGCACGCATCCGCACGGAACCACGCCCCTGCTCATAGACGCGCCGCAGCTCATCACGCGGCGTGATGATTTCAGCTTCCGTGGGGAAATCCGGCCCCTGGACGAACTGCAACAGATCGTCGAGCGATGATTCCGGTTTTTCCAGCAGCGCAACGGCGGCAGCCGCCACTTCACGCACGTTATGCGGTGGGATATCCGTCGCCATCCCGACCGCGATGCCAGTGGTGCCGTTAAGTAAAATGTTGGGCAAACGCGCAGGCAACATTTTCGGCTCCTGCAAGGTGCCGTCAAAGTTGGGCTGGTACTCTACGGTGCCTTGCCCAAACTCGCCCAGCAGCACTTCGGCGTATTTGGAGAGGCGCGATTCGGTATAACGCATCGCCGCAAAGGATTTCGGATCGTCCGGAGCCCCCCAGTTCCCTTGGCCGTCCACCAGCGGATAGCGGTAAGAGAAAGGCTGCGCCATCAGCACCATTGCTTCATAGCAGGCGCTGTCACCGTGCGGATGGTATTTCCCGAGCACGTCCCCCACGGTACGGGCGGATTTTTTAAACTTGGCGCTGGCGCTCAATCCCAGTTCCGACATCGCATACACGATGCGGCGTTGCACCGGCTTAAGGCCGTCACCAATAAAAGGCAGCGCCCTGTCCATGATGACGTACATGGAGTAGTTCAGGTACGCATTTTCTGTAAACGTATGCAGCGCAAGACGTTCTGCGCCGTCATGAGTTATCTCACTCATCGATAATCCTTACGCGGTGACTCAATGATCATGCTAAAACAGGTCATCTAAAAAGGCTTAATTCCCGCAACGCGCGCGGTAATGTATGCGCAGATAGTACAGCATCTTGCCAGCCACTGTCACAAACCTCAGGTGTCTTCCTCCCTTAACACTTCATCAATCGCCGTTGAGTTCCTTCATTAAGAAATCTTAATGCCGCAATCGTGGTGATAATGATTATACTTGCTATATACTTGATGTAGCCCCCTGTAACACCAGACAGTAGCTGTATCTCCAGATAAGAGATAGGCTTAGATATCATATCGTTATACACATCTTTCTAACGCACTGTTTAATCAATGAATTACGGGTTTATCTCAGAGTGGCATTTTGAACCTCAAAAAGCCAATGGGATGGCTTGAATCATATCGTTATACACATCTTTTGGCCATTTTTTGAACAGGATGCTCAGAACCCCGTGAATTAAGGCATTCAAGCCATCCCATTGGCTTTTTGAGGTTCAAAATGCCACTCTGAGATAAACCCGTAATTCATTGATTAAACAGTGCGTTAGAAAGATGTGTATAACGATATGAGTCCAACTAAGCGCGAACGCTTCCGGTGTCACTGCTGTCGCCGTGTATTCCAGCTTACCTACCGCTATGAAGCGCGAAAGTCGGGAGTCAAAGAGCAGATAGTTGATATGGCCTTCAACGGTGCCGGTGTTCGCGATACCGCCAGAACGTTGAAAATCGGCATCAATACGGTCATCCGGGCTTTAAAAAGCTCTCGCCCCGCAGGATAACGTCTTCTCCCGTTGCTCACGCCGACGTCGCCCTTATCTGTGAACTTGATGAGCAATGGAGCTTCGTTGGCAGTCAGGCGCTACAGCACTGGCTCTGGTACGCTTACAATACCAAAACGGGCGATGTTCTGGCCTACACTTTTGGCCCCCGAACCGATGAGACCTGCCGTGAATTGCTGGCTCTGTTGACACCGTTCAACATCGGCATGATTACCAGTGACAACTGGGGCAGCTATGCAAGAGAGGTTCGGAAGCAGAAACATCTGACTGGCAAGATCTTCACGCAACGCATAGAGCGCAATAACCTGACGCTCCATACCCGCATTAAACGACTGGCGCGTAAAACGATTTGCTTCTCGCGCTCCGTCGAGATCCACGAAAAAGTCATCGGAGCCTTCATCGAAAAACACATGTTCTACTAATTGGAGTCATTACCGTTGATGGCGTGGCTGGTCACGTTCTGCCTTGGCATGACGCTGACGGGAAAATGGACCCGCCCCCCTAGCACAGACGCCCCCTCAACCTAAATAGCTGTTCCTAATACCGCTACACTTTTGCCTGTCCATGTTTTCCACTGGGAAACGGGTTGACGGTTTCCATGAAGCGGCGAACCTTGTTCAGTAACTGCCACATTGAACAGCATTGATGATTGCGGGTAATGGTTTCATGCAACGCCTGCCATAACCGCTCTACATGATTTACCCATGGTGAGTACACCGGCTGATAAATAACCCTGAATTTCGGGTTTTCTTCCAGCCAGCGCTGCGTCTCCCGGCTTTTGTGAATAATGTAGTTATCAACTATCAGCGTGAGCGTTTTTGCCCGTCTGTACGTTGCTCTCAGATGCTCTAACATACTGATAAACAAACACGAACTTTTACTGTTTCCTCCAACATCGCTGACTTTTCCCGTCCCGCTGTGTAATGCACCCGCCAGATAATATTTCTCGTTCTGGCCCGGCGTCACGATGCGTTTCTGCTTCCCGCGAACCTGCCAGTCCGCGCCAATTTTGGGATTCAGATGAATATCCACTTCGTCTTCGTAAAAGACGGGATGTTCCGCGCTGCATTGTTCCAGCGCCATCGCGATGGCCTTCATTTTTTCTTCCTTATGCGGGTCGCGGATACGCAGCGTAGGAGCTGCGCGTCGCCACACCAGACCGGCAGAAGGCCGCCAACGGCGCACCGTGGAAGCATGCAACTGGCAACCGGTTATCTCATTGATTTTTATCGCTAGCAGTTCCGTGCTCCAGCGCGAACGCTGATAGCCAAAATCATGAGGGGAACGCTTTACGAGCTGGATTAACAGTGCGCAGATCTGTTCAAACGGCCAGCGACGGCCACGACCGGGCCGCAGAGATTTGAGGCCTTCAATGCCGTACAGGGTGAGCCAGTTAATCCATCTGCCGATTGACGAACGGGCGCAGCAAAGCATTCTGGCGACATCGCTCACGCGCTCGCCCCGGTGCAACATCAGGATGGCGGTCAGCCTGCGGGCGTGATTCTTGTCACGCGTTTTATGGAGAGTTTTCTTCATCAGGCGTCGTTCGTTACGGGGTATCGGTGCTATGCTCGACATCGCTCAGTCCGGTTGATGATTTGGGATCTTTATCGATTGATCAGATCGCTCAACTCGGACTGAGTTCCCTTCAGGTGATCTACGATTCGGAACAGTTATTTAGCGTAATTGTCACTGTGAGAGGCATACAGCTTTTAGTACCATAGCGGTATAAAATAGTAGAGCCTGTGTATTTATTTACGTTACGCCTGATAACAATTCGCATAATAGCGCGCAGCCCACTGGTAGCTGAAAAGCCAGGGGCGGTAGCGTGGTCATTTTCTGGTTTATATGCCTTAACTCATATCGTTATACACATCTTTCTAACGCACTGTTTAATCAATGAGTTACGGGTTTATCTCAGAGTGGCATTTTGAACCTCAAAAAGCCAATGGGATGGCTTGAATGCCTTAATTCACGGGGTTCTGAGCATCCTGTTCAAAAAATGGCCAAAAGATGTGTATAACGATATGGGCTTGAATGCCTTAATTCACGGGGTTCTGAGCATCCTGTTCAAAAAATGGCCAAAAGATGTGTATAACGATATGGCTTAGATATATGTCTAACAATCATGCTAATTTTGAAATGACCGGGATCCTGTTAGGGCAAGAAGTCCGTAAGCGTAAAACTCCGCAAGAGAAAATCGCCATCATTCAGCAGACAATGGAGCCGGGGATGAACGTCTCCCATGTAGCCCGCCTGCATGGCATCCAGCCCAGCCTTTTGTTTAAGTGGAAGAAGCAATACCAGGAAGGAAGCCTCACCGCCGTTGCGGCCGGAGAAGAAGTGGTTCCAGCTTCGGCGCTGGCGACTGCCCTCAAGCAGGTCCGGGAGCTACAGCGCCTTCTGGGTAAGAAGACGATGGAAGTTGAGATCCTCAAAGAAGCAGTGGAGTACCGCCAGTCGCGAAAATGGATAGCGCACGCGCCCTTGTTGCCAAAGGACGGGGAATAGCTCTGGCCAGCCGCGCCATGAGCGTGTCGCGTGCGCAGCTGTCACTGCGGGTTAACCGTTCTGCCGACTGGCTGGAAAGGCGCAGCAACCGGCGTAATGACGAAGCTGATGCTGAGATATTATCGGACATCCTCCGTATCATCAGCGACATGCCCAGTGACGGTTACCGCCGAGTGTGGGGTATCCTGCGTAAGCAACGTCGTGCAGAGGGACTTCCACCGGTGAACGCCAAACGGCTTTACAGGATAATGAGCGAGCATAACCTGCTGTTGTTGCATGATAAAACTGAACGTCCGAAGCGGGAGCATAAAGGCAAAATCGCGGTAGCAGAGAGCGATATGCGCTGGTGCTCAGATGGCTTCGAGTTCGGTTGTGACAACGGCGAGAAGCTGCGGGTGACGTTCGCACTGGACTGCTGCGACCGGGAGGCCATAGACTGGGCAGCGAGCACCAGGGGTTATGACAGTTCAACCGTGCAGGATGTGATGCTGAGGTCGGTGGAAAAACGCTTCGGTAGCGCGCTGCCGGATAAACCAGTGCAATGGCTGACGGATAATGGTTCAGCGTACACAGCGCATGAAACGCGGAAGTTCGCCAGAGAACTGAATCTGGAGCCCTGCACAACAGCAGTGAGCCGTCCACAGAGTAACGGCATGGCAGAACGGTTCGTGAAGACGATGAAGGAAGATTACATCGCCTTCATGCCAAAACCCGATGTGCGAACAGCGCTGAAGAACCTTGCAGCGGCGTTCAATCATTACAATGAAAACCATCCGCACAGTGCGCTGGGATACAACTCCCCAAGAGAATATCGGCGCCAGCGGGCATCGTTAACTTAAGAGACAAAAGCTGTCCGGAGATGGTGGGTCAAGATCACAACAGGGTGACGCGATTCGTTACTGGCACTATTCCGATATCGCCAGCCAACGTTATGACGTACCCGATGTTCCCATGCAGGGTGACATGGACCCGTTTTTCTTCCTGAGTAAAAAGAAAAACTTCATTCCGCATACCTATCCTTGCCGGGTAGACCTCCAGCAGCGCTATCTGGAGAAGAAACCACAGCCGTTCGGCGCGTTCGAGCTGACTCAATGGTGGTTCCCGTTTGGTTCTGACCGCGTAGACCTTTCTGGTTTCTGGTTCCGCCCCACCCGCATCGGAGCCTGGGCACAAACCTGGCTGGAAGCCGAAACCGCCGGTGAGGTGACTCTGCGGTTCACCACCTGCGGCGGCGGCATCGTGCAGGTGAATGGCGAAGATGTCGCCTGGAGCGCTGCTTATCAGCGCAATTTGGAAAACACCATTGAGGTCTCCGTTTCTTTAAGATCGGAGCTAAACGATGTTCGGGTTTGGTTTGACGATCTGGCAGAGCGGGATATTCGCTTTTTCTTCCAACTCGATTACGTGGCGGGCATACCGGTCAATGTGGCGCTGGTCTCACCGGTTTGCGCATCGTGCGTAGCGGAAATGGAGGCGCTGTTGGAAGGGGTGTCCTTCGAATACTCAGCCTACAGCCATGGGGATATCAACCTCTGCTTCCCCGCGCCTGCGACCCAGCCGCTAACCATCGCCTGCCGTGTACTGGCCGATTTTATTTAGCTGGATAGCCCTATTGAGTTGGAAACCGAATTGCGTCCGGGCCAACAGATAGCGCGTATTGCCAATACGGCGCAGCTCCCAGCGGATTTCCGCAACTTTGTGATTACGCTCTCAAGCGGAGAGTTATCAATAAGCCGCACCCTTGGTGTCGAGATTTGTCATGCCACCGCGCAGCAGATTGTGCCAGAGACCTTAGCAGCGCGTATTGCCGAAGCGCTGCACACAGTCGCCACGCAAGGGGAGTACAGCAGTGTTAAAGCGTTAGCCAGACTGGCCTGCGGCATGGCCGATGAGGAAACCCACGCCATGCTGGAGGGGGTATTGCCTTCGGTGCTGGATTGTCATGACTGTGCCGATTTCACGCTAGTGCCGTTGCTGTGGTGCCGCATCGCCTGGGGTGATGCCATCGCACCGCCCACCCGGGAAAAAATCGATGCCGCCATTCTGCATTTCCGCTACTGGATGGATGAACCGGGCAACGACGTACAATGGTACTTCTCGGAAAACCATGCGCTGCTGTTTCACACTGCCGCCTATCTGTCGGGCAGCTTTTTCCCACAGGCCACGTTCGTGCGAGCCAACCGCAGCGGGAGCCAGCAGGCTGCCGCCGGCAAGCAGCGGGTGCTCGATTGGCTCACTCATTTTGAATCCTGTGAGATGGCCGAGTGGAACTCTGCCCCCTATTTCCCAGTGGATTTGAAAGGGTTGACCGCGTTGGCTGCGCTTTCTCCCGACGCAGATATTGCCGCACGCAGCGGCCGCGCTATCCAACGGTTGATTGAGCAAATCGCCCGCTCCTGTCATCAGGGCATGCTGACCGCCTCCCAGGGGCGCTCTTACGAACACACGCTGCGCGCCGGACGCTCATTGGAACTGGCCGCAATTTCGCGCCTGTTGTGGGGCAAAGGCAACTACGGCTGCGGCTTCCACGCCTTGCCGCAGTTGGCGCTACTGCTGCGCGACCACGGCTTGACCCTCGATCCGGCACTGGCTGAGGTTGCGGTGTGGCAGAAACAGACGGCGCAAGAGTGGTGCTTTGCCCAAGGGGCTAATCGCATTGCCAAACTGTACCACTACAAAACCCGCCATGTGGCAATGGGCTCCATTGCCAGTTATCGCTGGGGCGAATGGGGATATCAGGAGACGCCGTTGCATCTGCGGATTGGTGATATTCCCGAAGCGCAGGTGTGGATCAACCATCCCGGTGAAACCATACACGGCGGATTCGGCAGACCCTCCTACTGGGGCGGTTGCGGTACGCTGCCGCGCGTCCAGCAGTATCGTGGGCTAGCGGTACTGACCTTCACTACCCACGAAGGGCAACCGACGTTTACCCACGCCTGGCTACCGCAGCACATCTTTAACGATGTGCGTATCAGCCCTGAGCGCATCGCGTTGCAAAGCGGCGCAGGCATGGCGCTGTTGTTCGGCTCTCAACCCTTCCACATTGTGGAATCAGGCCCGACGCGCCACTGTGAAGTACAACAGCACGGCAAAACAACCACCTGGCTGGTGCGCCTGAATGATGCCGCAGACATTCAGTCGCTGGACAGCTTTACGCAGACTTTCGCCGAACTTACCGTGCAACACGAGGCCGATGGCACCCTGCGCGTCCTCGGTCCGGTCTACGGTGAAGTGCGCTTTCTACCGGATGGCCGCGTGGAGGCGCAAGGCCGCACCCTTGATCCCGATGCCTGGAGCGTGGCCGGTACGCACTGCGAACTGACGCTTTAGCCTTTTTTCATCACGCAACACCACTCTACCCTAACCATCAACCGCTCAGGCCACTGGCCTGAGCTGGAAAATCACTATGGACACTCAAGTTAGCCAAAAAGAAGCTGCTGTCCCTCACGGCGACATCCAAACCACCGCCAGCGCGCCCCCCAAAGGCCGCTATCGCTGGACTATCTGCTCGATGCTGGTGTTCGCCACCACGGTGAACTACATGGACCGCCAACTGCTCGGGTTGCTGGCGCCGATGCTGCAAAAAGATATCGGCTGGACGCAAATGGAGTACAGTTGGCTGGTAAACGCCTTCACCATTGCCTACGGCGCGGGCACGCTGATTTGCGGCCGTATCATTGACAAGCTCGGCACCAAAATCAGTTACGCCGTGGCGATGGTTGTCTGGAGCGCCGCCGTTAACCTTGGCGTCGTTGTCTCCCCTGCCTTGATTCCTTTTATCGCCATTCATTACGGCTGGCACGGGGCGTTTCTGATTCTGGGTGCAGTGGGTTTTGTCTGGCTTATCCCGTGGTTTTTCCTGTTTGGCAAACCGCAAGATAAAGCCTCTGCCGAGGAACTGGCCTGGATCCGTCAGGACAAAGAAGAGCATGTCAGCGTGGAATCCATCAAATGGACGCACCTACTGCGCTACCGTCAACTCTGGGCCTTTGCATTGGGCAAGATGCTGACCGATCCCATCTGGTGGTTCTTCCTGTTCTGGCTGCCAAAATGGCTGAACGAAACCCGTGATATCAATATGGCTGGATTGGGTGTGCCGTTGATCATGATCTATCTGTTTGCTATTGGCGGCAGTCTGGGCGCAGGCTGGTTGCCCGGCAAGCTGATGAGTATGGGATTCAGCGCCGCGAAAGCGCGCAAAACCACCATGCTGATTTGCGCCTGTGCGGTCATTCCTATTTTTGCCGCGACTCAGGTCGAAAGCTTGTGGCTGGCCGTTGCCCTCGTCGGGTTGGCTGCTGCTGCGCACCAAGGCTGGTCAGCAAACCTGCTGACATCGGTATCCGATTTGTTCCCCAACGCGGCGGTGGGTTAGGTCGTCGGAATCGGTAGCACCTTTGGCATGATCGGCAGCGTGATCTTCTCTACGGTGATCGGTGCCGTACTCGAAGCATCAGGCAATTATTGGGCGCTGTTCGCCATCAGCTCCGTGGCCTATCTGGTCGCCGGGGGCGTGATGTACCTGCTGCTGATCCCCACGATGGAGCGGGCGAAATTCAAATAACAGCGTAACAAGCGCTGCACCACATCATGAGGGCATTCGCCCTCATGATGCGTTTAACGCCGCCACGGACTGACGCTCGACCATGGTGCACGCCAGTTCTATACGCCGCGGAATCGTCACGTTGCCAACAATGATGTCCTGCAACAACTCCAGCGCAATAACGCCGATTTCCTGCACCGGCAAATGCACAGTGGTCCGCGGCGGCGACGCAAACTCGGCCTGCGGCAAGTCGTTCATACCCACCACCGAGATATCCCCCGGCACATCCAGACCTAAGCGCTGTAACCCACTAATGGCCACCTCGTTATACACAAGTCCGCAACGCCTTATATGCCAAGGGTTAGCGGGCTGAAATAGGCAGCCGGTGGGGTTGTAAATGAAGTGAAACCGACGTGTACTATCGCCATTTACGGCGCTGAAAAATGACACGGGATTCAGATGGCTGGGCACACCAAGAACTGGAAGGGGTAAATCTTGGTGACACGAGGCTCAATAAGCGCGCCAAAGGGCTTTTGATACGGCTGGCTGAGAATCCGCAAGCCAGCATTACGCATGCGTGCCTCGGATGGTCTGAGACGCTGGGTGCTTACCGCTTCATGGAGAACCAAGCATTCGAATGGCGAGACATTCTGCAACCTCACTGGCAGCGTACGCAGGAAAGGATCCGAGAACACGAGGTTGTGCTGTGTATCCAAGACACTACCAAGCTTGACTTCAACGGGCAGCAAATCCAAGGCTTGAGTCCCTTGAACTACGAAGCCAGGCGTGGTCTGTACCTGCATCCGACCTACGCGGTCAGTCCGGATCGCGTGGGGTTGGGCGTACTGGATGCGTGGATGTGGGCAAGAGAGCCGAAGGATGCAGACGGAAAACGCGATGGGATCAAGGAGAGTACGCGCTGGCTCGAGGGATACGAGCGAGTTGCTGAACTCGCCTCGGAGTTGCCAAACACACGTCTGGTGTACTTAGCCGATCGCGAAGCGGATATCAAGGCGTTGATGCAGCTCGCTGATGACCTTGGCACTCCGGCTGACTGGTTGATCCGCTCGACTCATAATCGCAGTCTGGACTGTAATGAGAAGCTTTGGCAGAAGGTTGGAAAGACCGTGCCGGTGGGAGAAATCCAATTCGTTATGGCGGCTCGCGCGGGGCAGAAGGCGCGTACGGTGAAACAGGCGCTGCGCGTGAAGCGAGTGTCGCTGCGTTGCGGGTTGGCAGTGACTTGTGTGATAGCCAAGGAAATTGAGCCGCCAGCAGGCGTGAAGCCGGTCGAGTGGCGGTTGCTGAGCAATCGCGTACCTGAAGGACGAGAAGATATCGTGGAGTTGATCGACTGGTATCGGGCTAGATGGGAAATCGAGATGTTCTTCAATGTGCTGAAGAACGGCTGCTGTGTCGAAGCGTTACAGTTATCGACCGTGGATCGCATTGAGCGGGCATTGGCGCTGTTCATGATCGTGGCATGGCGCATCGCCTATTTAATGCGTATGGGACGAACCTGTCCAGAGCTGGACGCAATGTTGTTCTTTGATTCCGACGAGACTCATGGAGCTTACCTACTGATGAACAAGCGTATGCCCAAGGGCCGCCCTAAGCTAAACGAAGTATTGCGCTTAGTTGCGCAACTCGGAGGCTTTCTTGCTCGAAAAGGCGACGGTGAACCAGGCGCAAAAACTATCTGGAAAGGCTTGCAGAAAGTCATGACGGCCGCCGAAACGCTACGCGCGCTCAGGCACGAACAGAGATGTGTATAACGAGGTGGCTCTAACCCCGGCCCCAAGGCGGCTACAAACGCCAGTGCCAGCACCAGACTGGGGAAGGAGATAAAGATATCGGTGATGCGCATCAGGATGGTATCGACGATGCCACCGTAGTAGCCCGCCACCACGCCGAGCATCAAGCCGATCGGACCAACGGTTACCGACACCAGCGCCACAATGTACAGCGTGATGCGTGAGCCATACACCAGACGGCTATACACATCGCGCCCAAACTCATCGGTACCAAACCAATGGGTGGCCCCCGGCGCTTGCAGGGCATTTGCCAGGTCTTGTACTAGGCTGTGTCCCTTAATCCCATGAGTTATACTAACTGTTTGTTTCTAGATCATTTTGAACTATGGCTCGCTACGACCTTCCCGATGAAGCATGGGCTATCATCCAGCCCTTACTCCCTGCTGAACCAGCAACACCACAGGCCGGACGCCCATGGGCTGAGCATCGCATGATTATCAATGGCATGTTCTGGGGGCTGTGCTCTGGTGCCCCATGGCGTGATTTACCTGAGCGATACGGCCCATGGAAAACCGTTTATAACCGCTTTAACCGATGGTCAAAATCGGGAGTCATTAACATTATTTTTAATAAGTTACTTTCATCACTTGATGCCCATGGCCTCGTGGACTGGTCAGCGACTGCGCTGGATGGTAGCAATATCAGGGCGCTGAAATGTGCTGCCGGTGCTCAAAAAAACATCCCGATATCACCGGAGATAATGGGCTGGGTCGCTCTCGAGGTGGTTTTGGCACCAAAATCCATATGGCTACAGACGGAAGTGGTCTTCCGTTAAACATCGTGTTGAGCCCCGGTCAGGCTCATGAAAGTCAGTTTGCACTACGTCTTTTGGACGGTATTGGTGTTCAACGCCAGAACGGCAGTATGAAACGCCGTGGTCATGCGGTACTCGCTGACAAGGCGTACTCCGGGCATGTATTACGTAACGAGCGGAAAAACAGAGGTATAAAAACTGTCATCCCCCGAAAATCCACTGAAAAAATGGCGGTGGATGGTCGTTCAAAGCTCGATCGTGACGCCTACCGCAATCGGAACGTTGTTGAGCGGTGCTTTGGCCGTCTGAAAGAATACCGTCGCATTGCGACACGTTACGACAAAACGGCGAGGAATTATCTGGCAATGTTGAAACTGGGCTGCATCCGCCTGTTTTACCAGAGGTTATGTAATTAAGGGACACAGCCTAGTTGGAATCATACGGTTGTGCATGCCACCCGTGGTTATCGCTATTTCATTACCCGAAATGGCTGGGATCCCACGCGGAGAGCGACACGCGCAGATTTTGAAGATGCACCTTTTGCCAGCGTTATAAATCGGACTCCGCCTCTGAATACCATGCCGATGCAAACCATCAAATTGCCGACAGATAGAACGGGCCATCATATTATTCTCTCGGTATGGATGGTGTCAGACACGGGGGCTGGTTTTTATTCTGCCTTCGACGTTAACTTCGTCGGTGGCGGCGGCGGCGAGACGGAAAATCCGGCGCCGTGGTCTCCGAATAGCGTGTTTTATCCTGTGGGCGTTTATGTTTCGCACAACGGGGGGATTTATCGCTGCCGGAGCGCTCATACATCCAATAGCGGCTGGGCACCAGGAGTTGCCTTTACCCTTTGGGTTTATGTCAGGCCGATGGTTTAGATCATCGCATTTCACACTACACTTGCAAACCGGGCACTGAGGTGTCCGGTTTTTTTGTTAATTACATAATGTATTGAAAAATAATAATAAAAAGTTATTCATTGCCTAAGCACCTACAAGCACAGTAGCCTACAGCATCTCTTTTTCGCGTAAACTTGCCCCATGCTACTACTCATCGATAACTACGACTCCTTCACCTACAACCTCTACCAGTACTTTTGTGAACTGGGCGCAGAGGTGTTGGTTAAACGCAACGACGCCCTGACGTTGGCGGACATTGAAGCGCTGGCCCCTACGCATCTGGTGATCTCCCCCGGTCCTTGCACACCGGATGACGCGGGTATTTCTCTGGCAGCGATTCGCCATTTTGCAGGCAAACTGCCCATTCTGGGCGTGTGTCTCGGCCATCAGGCGATGGGGCAGGCATTTGGTGCGCGTGTGGTGCGGGCGCGCCAGGTGATGCATGGAAAAACCTCCGTAATACAGCACACCGGGAGCGGCGTTTTTAGCGGGTTGGCGCTGCCATTAACGGTGACGCGCTACCACTCTTTGGTGATCGATCCCGCTTCTTTGCCCGTCGAATTTGACGTCACGGCCTGGACAGAGCGTGAAGGTGAGCGTGATGAAATCATGGGAATGCGCCACCGTACCTTGCCGTTAGAAGGGGTGCAGTTTCACCCTGAGAGTATTCTGAGTGAGCAAGGGCATCAATTGTTGCAGAACTTCCTTAATACCTGAGGTTATCAGCATCGGTTGCGATAAAACGGACGGTAATGACTCCAATTAGTAGAACATGTGTTTTTCGATGAAGGCTCCGATGACTTTTTCGTGGATCTCGACGGAGCGCGAGAAGCAAATCGTTTTACGCGCCAGTCGTTTAATGCGTGTACGGAGCGTCAGGTTATTGCGCTCTATGCGTTGCGTGAAGATCTTGCCAGTCAGATGTTTCTGCTTCGGAACCTCTCTTGCATAGCTGCCCCAGTTGTCACTGGTAATTATGCCGATGTTGAACGGTGTCAACAGAGCCAGCAATTCACGGCAGGTCTCATCGGTTCGGGGGCCAAAAGTGTAGGCCAGAACACCGCCCGTTTTGGTATTGTAAGCGTACCAGAGCCAGTGCTGTAGCGCCTGACTGCCAACGAAGCTCCATTGCTCATCAAGTTCACAGATAAGGGCGACGTCGGCGTGAGCAACGGGAGAAGACGTTATCCTGCGGGGCGAGAGCTTTTTAAAGCCCGGATGACCGTATTGATGCCGATTTTCAACGTTCTGGCGGTATCGCGAACACCGGCACCGTTGAAGGCCATATCAACGATCTGCTCTTTGACTCCCGGCTTTCGCGCTTCATAGCGGTAGGTAAGCTGGAATACACGGCGACAGCACTGACACCGGAAGCGTTCGCGCTTAGTTGGACTAAGGCCATGTCGATAAACTTTATCTGAATGGCAGCGAGGGCAATGAACAAAAACAGTAACCACGTGGAAACCTCAAATAGCGGCAGAATATCACAAAAGCCAACTATTTGAAGGCATTACCAAACGGACTGTCATAACGCGCTATTTTATAACCTTGCGTATTGATTTTTTATGCATATTTTATGATTATATTTTCACTTTAAGCGGTGTGGACGAAAGCAAATGACAACAGATTCAAAGGCGGTAACTCGGGCGACGCATGACAAAGTGATTCTACCCGTATACGCACCGGCGCAATTTGTGCCGGTTAAAGGCAAAGGTAGCCGCGTATGGGATCAGCAGGGGCGAGAGTATATCGACTTTGCCGGTGGGATTGCGGTAACGGCATTGGGTCATTGCCATCCGGCGTTGGTGGCGGCGTTAAAGCAGCAGGGTGAAACGCTGTGGCACACCAGCAATATCTTCACCAATGAGCCAGCGTTGCGTCTGGCCAGCAAACTGATCGACGCCACCTTTGCCGAGCGCGTGTTCTTTGTTAACTCTGGTGCGGAAGCCAACGAAGCGGCTTTCAAGCTGGCTCGTCACTATGCGATTAAACGCCACAGCCCGTATAAAACCAAAATCATTGCGTTCTACAATGCGTTTCACGGCCGTACTTTGTTCACCGTTTCTGTAGGTGGGCAGGCGAAATACGCCGATGGCTTCGGACCAAAACCGGCCGATATCGTACACGTGCCGTTCAACGATCTGGCCGCAGTAAAAGCGGTGATGGATGACCACACCTGCGCCGTGGTGCTGGAGCCGATTCAGGGCGAGGGTGGCATTACACCGGCCACGCCGGAATTCCTCAAAGGCGTGCGTGAACTGTGCGATCAGCATCACGCTCTGCTGGTGTTTGATGAAGTGCAAAGCGGCATGGGGCGTTCTGGCAAGTTGTTTACCTACATGCACTATTGCGTGACGCCGGATATTCTCACTACGGCGAAAGCGTTGGGCGGCGGTTTTCCCATCAGCGCCATGCTGACCACTGAAGAAGTCGCCTCTGTGATGACCGTCGGCGTACACGGCACCACTTACGGCGGTAACCCGCTGGCTTGTGCGGTGGCTGAAGCAGCATTGGACACCATCAACACCCCGCTGGTGCTTTCCGGTGTACAAGCGCGCCACGAGCGTTTCGTTTCGATTCTTCAGGCAATTAATGAAGAGCACGGTATTTTTGAGCAGATTCGCGGTATGGGCCTGCTGATTGGCGCAGAACTGAAGCCAAAATGGCACGGTCAGGCGGGCAAATTCCTTGCCGCTGCTGCAGAGCAAGGCGTGATGGTGCTGGTCGCGGGACCTAACGTGATGCGTTTTGTGCCGTCGCTGGTGATTGATCTGGAAGATATCGATCAGGGCATGGCGCGGTTCGCGCGGGCAGTGGAAGCGGTAGTAAAAGCGGCGTAGCTCGCCGAGTCAAAAAGCACGCTGCGCGGTGCGCAACGTGCTTTTGTCTAAACGGCGCTGGTGATATCAGCGTGTGCCGTACACCACGATGGTTTTGCCGTGTGCCGAGATCAGATTCTGATCTTCCAGCATTTTCAGAATACGGCCTACCGTTTCGCGAGAACAGCCAACAATCTGACCAATTTCCTGACGCGTGATCTTGATTTGCATCCCATCCGGGTGCGTCATGGCATCGGGTTGCTTCGCCAGGTTCAACAGCGTCTGCGCAATGCGGCCCGTGACATCCAGGAAGGCCAGGTTGCCCACTTTCTGAGACGTCACCTGGAGGCGACGCGCCATCTGTGAGGAAAGACGCATCAGAATATCCGGGTTGACCTGGATCAACTGACGGAATTTTTTATAGGAGATTTCAGCGACTTCACAGGCAGTTTTTGCCCGCACCCATGCACTGCGTTCCTGGCCCTCTTCGAACAGGCCTAGTTCCCCAATAAAATCCCCCTGGTTGAGGTAGGAGAGGATCATTTCCTTGCCTTCTTCATCCTTGATCAGCACAGCCACTGAGCCTTTCACGATGTAGTAAAGCGTTTCTGCCTTTTCACCTTGGTGAATCAGCGTGCTCTTCGATGGATACTTGTGAATATGACAATGAGAAAGGAACCATTCAAGAGTCGGGTCTGTCTGCGGTTTGCCGAGAACCATTCGCTGTTATCCTCTGTTGTAATTCACTGCGCAAATTACAGGGTTCAGAGTTCCCTGTACGGCGTATTAACGTGCTAGTAGTAAAAATTCCGTGTTGGCGGACTGACGTCAGGGAATATACTGGCCTCTGTATGGCGACGTCACGACCCGTTCTTACCGTCAGTATAAAACTGAAGGAACGGATTCTATTCCTGTTTGTAACACAGCTTGACGAGCCTGTCTCGTGTTGTCTCGCTTCAGCATGATTAAGCTCTTGTTATCGGCGGTTTTTATATATAACAGTGAGTAATTTTCAAATAAATTTGAGGAGTTGTGGATGCAAGCGCGCGTAAAATGGGTCGAAGATCTGACCTTTCTCGGTGAGTCGTCATCCGGGCATCAGATCCTAATGGATGGCAATGCTGGTGATAAAGCTCCCAGTCCGATGGAGATGGTGTTGATGGCGGCAGGAGGTTGTAGCGCCATTGATGTGGTGTCCATTTTGCAAAAGGGTCGCAATACGATTACCGGGTGTGAAGTCAAATTATCCTCCACGCGTCGTGAAGAAGCGCCGCGTCTGTTTACCCATATCAACCTGCATTTTGTCGTCACGGGCGTGGGGTTGACGGATAAAGTGGTTGAACGGGCGGTATCGCTGTCGCATAGTTTTCTGGCGGGCTGTGTGTTTTATCTCAGCCCACGCTACGCCCTTCTGCCAGCTGTTTTACCAACGGTGCCATGATCAGTTCCATGGCGAGTCCCATTTTCCCCCCCGGCACCACCAGCGTATTGATGTGTGAAATAAACGAGCCTTGCAGCATGGCCAGTAGGTAGGGATAGTCAATATGCTCGACGCCCTGGAAATGGATCACCACAAAGCTCTCGTCCAGCGAAGGGATCGCCTTGGCTGCAAAGGGGTTTGAGGTATCGATAGTCGGTACGCGCTGGAAGTTGATATGGGTGCGAGAAAACTGCGGCGTGATATAGGTGATGTAATCCTCCATGGAACGCACCACCGAATCCATCACTGCTTCACGTGAGTGACCGCGTTCGTTGATCTCGCGAACCAGCTTTTGAATCCATTCCAGATTTACGATGGGGACCACGCCGACCAGTAGGTCAACGTGCTGGGCAACATCGTACTGGTCGGTGACCACCGCGCCGTGCAGACCCTCATAAAACAGCATATCGGTAGGATGCTGCATCGGCTCCCACGGAGTAAAGGTACCGGGCACTTGATTGTAGGGGATCGCCTCATCGTAAGTGTGCAGGTATTTGCGTGTTTTTCCTGTACCGTTGCGGCCATATTCAATAAACGCCTGTTCAAGCAGGCTGAAATCATTGGCCTCTGGGCCGAAATAGCTGATATGGCGGCCCAAATCTTTCGCTTTGCGAATCGCCATGTCCATTTCTGGCCGGGTATAACGGTGAAAGCTATCGCCTTCCAGTGAAGCGGCTTTTATCTGCAACTGCTGGAAGATCTTCCTGAACGCGAGGCTGGTCGTGGTGGGGCCTGCTCCACTGGAGCCGGTAACGGCAATGATCGGGTGTCATTGCGACATGCGGTTGCACTCCGTCGGATTAGGCGTTTGACTAACATGGCTCTCACTGTATAACAGACCCGGTGACGCAAGACGACCCCCCGCGCGTCAGGAAACGACGATTTATCACGTTACGGCGTATTTTCGTTTAGCTGGGTGCGCGGCATGATATTCAGCGTTTCATGCAGCTCTGACCACACCAGCACCACGTCGCCCGAGGCAAGCTGGCGACGAATATCCCTGACTTTTTCCTCCAGTGAACGCTCCTGCTCGCCGTAATCTGTGCCTTCACGTAATACAAAGGATTCAATAATATTTTGCAGCGTATCGCTATCAAGCTGCTGCCAGGGAATCATCATGCTGTTGCCTCCGCGGTGTCCGCCGATAGAAAGCGCGTGAACCAGGCCGGAATGCGTTGTTCCAGCCACATTTCCGGTTTCAGTAATGTACCACCGACAAACCCGACGTGCCCGCCGTGCGCTGTCAGTTGGTATTCGATGGTGTCGGGCAGGTGGCTGATGTTCGGGATCACCTCGGGTGTCATAAAAGGATCGTCCTGCGCATGGATGATCAGCGTCGGCGTGCGAATGGTGGGCAGCAACGTCAGTGCACTGCACTGACTGGTAGTAGTCGGCAGCATCCTGAAAACCATGAATACGGGCGGTGATCGCATCATCAAACTCACGCAATGCCTTTATACGTTGCAACTGTGCCGGGATAATCGGTAACGAACCCGGATAGCATGCCAGCTTACGCCGGGCATTCTGCTTTAGCTGTCCGACCAGATAGCGCTGATAAATACGGGAAAATCCCTTTTCTATCCTGCGGCTACAGGCGTCGAGATGAAACGGCGCGGAGACTATCGCCGCAGCTGATAGCAACCGGGCTTCTTCCCGTTTAGCCAGCAGGCAAGCCAGCATATTGCCGCCCAGAGAAATGCCGATGGCAGCAGTCGGTGCTTCGCCTAGCGTATCCCGCATCCAGCGCAGCAGATAGCTGCCATCATCGGTTTCACCAGAATGGTAGATACGATTCAGACTGTTGGGACGGCCGCTACAGCCGCGAAAATGCATAATCACCGCCAGCCGCCTTGCTCACGGCACGCTTGTAACAAACCGTGCGCATAGGGGCTGTGAAAGCTGCCTTCCAGACCGTGGAATAGCACCACGCGAGGTTTATAGCGCGCGCTTTGCGGCGCTTCGCTCCAGGCCAGATCGACAAAATCGCCGTCAGGCAGATCGAGTTGTTGCCACACCGGCTGCAAACGGGCACGGCGGCGAATAAAGCGCGGCAACAGCGTTTGTATATGCGGGTTATCAGCCCCGCGTAACGGGCGAAATGTTGAGGACAACATGGGAATCGAAACGACCTCGGGAAATAATTGTGCGATATTCATAACACTGCGCTAACCTGCTTGCGCCGCTCAGCGAGCATTGCAGTGTAACAGGCAGGCTAACGTTCAGTCAGGTCAATAAATCATACCGTAACGGTGGGGACAAGGGGAAGTCAAAACGTGGAACAGGGCTTATTTTTATCGATGTTGGCTTTTCTCTGGGTGGCGGCGATCACGCCTGGCCCGAATAACATGCTGCTGACGACCTCCGGTGCCAACTTCGGCTTTATGCGATCGCTGTGGCTGATGGTGGGTATCATGCTCGGCATGCAGAGCATTTTACTGCTGGTGGCATTTGGCGTGGGCGGCATGATCCTGCTCTATCCCTCGTTGCACCTGATACTTAAAGTACTCGGCAGTCTCTACCTGCTGTGGCTGGCGTGGAAAATTGCCACGGCGGCCTACGAGCGGCTGGAGGCCAGTGCACCGCAGCCGCAGCCGCTGCGACTGTATCAAGGCTGGCTGCTTCAATTTCTAAATCCCAAAGCCTGGCTAATGGCGCTGGGTTCGGTCGCAAGTTTCAGTCTGGCGGGCAGCGGCTATAACCATTCGGTGCTGCTGATAAGTTTTGGCATTGTGTTGGTTAATCTGGTTTCAGGCGTTATCTGGCTGGGTTTCGGCACGGCGATTGGCCGTTTATTGCGTAGCCGCAAAGCATGGGTGATTTTTAACGTCTCGATGGGCGTGCTTACCACGGCCTGTGTACTGCTGATCTGGCACTAGCGGAGCCAGCCCGTCATCCTCGGCGTAAGCCGAGGATCTCAGTGAGAATAAACGCGTATCTTCTGCGAGAGATTCCCGCCTCCGCGGGAATGACGGAGGTAGTGGGAATGACTGGCGGGACGTAAGTAACTGCTCATGCCCAGTGCTGTACTACCCCTCATTCAGCATCTGTTCTAGCTGCTCTTGCGCGTCCAGCCAGGCCATCTCTGCCTCTTCCTGTTCGCTTTTGAGTTTGGCCTGCTGCTGCAGGCATTCCGTCAGTTCGGCTTTGCGACTTTGGTCGTACAGTTCGCTGTCCGATAAACGCGCTTCGACTTTTGCCAACGCATCGGAGAGTTTCTCCATCTGCTGCTCATACTGAGTAATCTTTTTACGCAACGGTTGGGTTTGGGTGCGCAGCTCCGCTTTTGATCTTTGCGTGCCTGTGCGTTGTTGGTTGAGGCGGGTTTCTCGACGGATTCAGCGGCGCTGTTTTGGCGCTGTACGTCCGTTAGCCATTGCTGGTAATCCTCCAGGTCGCCATCAAACGGCTCCACTTTGCGATCGTGTACCAGATAGAGATCGTCTGTGGTGGATCGGATCAGATGTCGATCGTGGGAGACCACCACTAGCGCGCCTTCGAAATCGATCAACGCTTCTGTCAGTGCCTGACGCATGTCCAGATCGAGATGGTTGGTCGGTTCATCGAGCAACAGCAGGTTAGGGCGCTGCCACACGATCAATGCCAGCACCAAACGGGCTTTTTCACCGCCTGAGAAACGCTCGGTCACTTCCGTCACTTTGTCGCCCTGAAAACCGAATCCGCCGAGATAATCGCGCAGTTGCTGCTCGGTTTCCCGCTCCGCCAAACGGACCAGATGTTGCAGCGGGGATTCATCCGCACGCAGAAACTCAAGCTGATGCTGGGCGAAATAGCCGAGCTTAACGCCCTTCGCCAGCCCGATTTCGCCGTGCAACGGGGCCAGTTCGCCCGCTAGCAACTTGATCAGTGTCGATTTACCGGCACCATTGTGCCCCAGCAGGCCAATGCGTGAACCCGGCACCAGATTGAGCTTGATGGATTCCAGAATCAGTTTGTCACCGTAGCCTGCGCTCACCTTCTCCATGCGTAGCAACGGGTTCGGCAGCCACTTTGGCGCACGGAAACTGAAACGGAACGGGTTATCGACGTGTGCCGGGGCAATAAGCTCCATGCGCTCCAGCATTTTAATCCGGCTTTGCGCCTGCTTGGCTTTGGTAGCTTGTGCGCGGAAGCGATCGATATAGTGTTGCAAGTGCGCCACGCGCTCTTGCTGATGCTCATACAACGCCTGCTGCTGCGCTAAACGCGTAGCGCGCTGGCGTTCGAACGAGGAGTAGTTCCCGGTGTATTCGAACAGCGTCTCCTGCTCGATGTGCAGGATCTTGTTGACGATAGGATCGAGGAAGTCGCGATCGTGGGAGATCAGCACCAGTGTTCCCGGATAGCTTTTCAGCCATTTCTCCAGCCAGATCACCGCGTCCAGATCGAGGTGGTTGGTCGGTTCGTCGAGCAGCAGCAGGTCGGAGCGGCAAATCAGCGCCTGGGCCAGATTAAGGCGCATACGCCATCCGCCTGAAAAATCACGTACCGGCTGCTGCAATTGGGCCTGGGTAAAGCCAAGGCCATCGAGCAGGCTGGCGGCGCGTGCCGGAATACTCCAGGCTTGAATCGCATCCAGTTTGCCGTGTACACGGGCGATGGCGTTACCATCGTTAATGTCGTTGGCGTGTTGAAGTTCAGCTTCTAACTGGCGAAATTCACGATCGCCGTCAATAACATAGTCAATGGCATGCACATCCAGCGCGGGCGTTTCCTGATTGACCCAGGTCAGTGCCCAGTTACTCGGAAACGTGGCGCTGCCGCCATCGGCACCGATCTCGCCTTTTAGCAACGAAAGTAGCGTGGACTTGCCGCAGCCGTTTTTACCGACCAATCCAACCTTCTGGCCTGGATTGATGGTGGCGGTGGCGTTATCAAGCAAGACACGCACGCCGCGCCGAATTTGCAAAGCGGAGAAAACAATCATAAAGCGTCACATGTTCAGAGTATGTTAAATTATCACGGTTATCTTGGGACCGCGAACGTCCTGTTTGTCGTATCGTTATCGCGCAGCATGGTAGCGGAAAACCGCGCTCATGACGACGCTTTGGAGGGGAATGATGTCGCAGCCACCGAAGATTTTGCTGCTGTATGCCCATCCGGAATCGCAAGACTCGATAGCCAACCGGGTTTTGCTACAACCGGTGCATCAGTTAGCCCATGTTACCGTACACGATCTGTACGCTCACTATCCGGACTTTTTTGTTGATATTCACTACGAGCAACAGCTGCTACGCGAACATCAGGTGATTGTGTTTCAGCATCCACTCTATACCTACAGTTGCCCGGCGCTGCTAAAGGAGTGGTTTGACCGCGTGCTGTCGCGCGGGTTTGCCAATGGTATCGGCGGTAATGCATTGGCGGGCAAATATTGGCGTTCGGTAATCACCACGGGTGAGCCGGAAGAGAGCTACCACCTGGAAGGTAATAACCGCTTCAGTATGGAAGAGGTGCTGCGTCCGTTTGAAATGACGGCGGCCATGTGTCGTATGCATTGGCTACCGCCGCTGATGGTCTATTGGGCGCGCAGGTTGCCCGCCGATGTACTGGCAAGCTATGCCGAGGCGTATAGCGAATGGCTGGCTTCCCCGTTACCCAAAATGGAGGGTGAGTGATGGAGAGTTCCCCCCTGCTGAGTGCGGGCATTCTGTTTCTGTTTGTCGCTGTACTGATGGTACCTATCGCCAGCCGATTGGGCATTGGTGCGGTATTGGGGTATTTGATTGCAGGTATCGCCATTGGTCCTTGGGGGCTGGGCTTTATCCGCGACGTTGACGCTATCCTGCATTTCTCTGAGCTTGGCGTGGTGTTCCTGATGTTTATCATCGGGCTGGAGCTGAATCCGCAAAAGTTATGGACATTACGGCGATCCATCTTCGGGATTGGTGCCGCGCAGGTTGGGTTCAGCGCGGCGGTCCTTGGCGGCTTACTCTACCTGACCGGCTTTTCCTGGCAATCAGCGCTGATTGGTGGCGTTGGGTTGGCAATGTCTTCCACCGCGATGGCGCTGCAATTGATGCGC
Organism: Symbiopectobacterium sp. Eva_TO; assembly: GCF_053848865.1. Lineage (NCBI taxonomy): Bacteria > Pseudomonadati > Pseudomonadota > Gammaproteobacteria > Enterobacterales > Enterobacteriaceae > Symbiopectobacterium > Symbiopectobacterium sp. Eva_TO. The sequence continues at coordinate 329,245 of NZ_JBSPEY010000004.1, forward strand.
GAGAAAGGAATGAACCGCAGCGAATCCGGCCAGTTGGGTTTCGCAGTGCTTCTGTATCAGGACTTGGCGGTCATCCCCGCTCTGGCGTTGGTGCCGGTGCTGGCCGGTGTGCAGGGCGAAGTGACCGACTGGAAAGACGTTGCCATCAAGGTCGCGGCCTTTATCGGCATGTTGATCGGTGGACGCTATCTGGTGCGTCCGCTATTCCGGTTTATAGCCGCCTCCGGCGTGCGTGAAGTGTTTACCGCCGCGGCGCTGTTGCTGGTGCTTGGCTCTGCGGTCTTTATGGATGCGCTGGGCTTCTCCATGGCGTTGGGCACCTTTATCGCAGGCGTGTTGCTGGCGGAAAGTGAGTATCGCCACGAACTGGAAATTTCCATCGAGCCTTTTAAGGGATTGCTGCTCGGACTGTTTTTTATCTCCATGGGCATGGCGCTCGATCTGGGGGTGTTGTTTACCCACATCGACGAAGTGTTGTTGGGAGTATTCCTTCTGGTCACGGTGAAGGGCATCGTGCTGTACGTATTGGCTCGTGTGAACCGGATGCGGCGTTCTGAACGGCTTCAGTTCGCCGGGGTGCTGAGTCAGGGCGGGGAGTTTGCGTTTGTGCTGTTTTCTGCGGCAGCAGCGCACAGGGTGTTACAGGGGGAACAGCTTCCGTTGCTGCTGGTTACGGTAACCCTCTCCATGATGACCACGCCGCTGCTGATGCAGGGTATAGACCGCATTCTGGCGCATCGTTATAACGCTACGGAGGAGCATGACGAAAAGCCTTATGTGCAAGATGACGAGCCGCAGGTGATCATTGTCGGGTTTGGGCGTTTTGGGCAGGTGATCGGGCGTTTGCTGATGGCGAACAAAATGCGCATCACGGTATTGGAACGTGATATCAGCGCCGTCAGCCTGATGCGCAGCTATGGTTACAAAGTGTACTACGGTGATGCCACTGAACTGGAACTGCTGCGGGCGGCCGGCGCTGAACAGGCGAGCGCGATTGTGATCACTTGTAATGAGCCGGAAGACACTATGGCCATTGTGCACCTGTGCCAAAAGCATTTTCCCAATCTGGAAATTCTGGCGCGGGCGCGCGGACGTGTTGAAGCCCATGAATTATTGCAGTCTGGTGTCAAACATTTCGCGCGTGAAACCTTTTCGAGTGCGCTGGAACTGGGGCGTAAAACGTTGACGTCGGTGGGGATGCATCCTCATCAGGCTTATCGGGCACAGCAGCATTTTCGGCGCTTGGATATGCGCATGCTGCGTGAATTGATGCCGATACGTCAGGGGGATGCCGATGTGGCGCAGGTTTCGCGCGTCAAGGAAGCGCGGCGGGAGCTGGAAGACATTTTCCAACGCGAAATGCAGCACGAGCGCCGTCGTCTGGATGACTGGGATGAGTACGAATAGCATGGGAAGGCAAGATGCAACGTAAACGGTTTATCGCGGGTGCCGTGTGTCCTCAATGTCAGGCGCAGGATACGCTGGCCGTAGGGCAGGAAGCTCATGTAGATGTGGTCACCTGCGTCAAGTGCGGCTATCGTCAGTGCCAGTCAGATCCGCCTCCTGCTGCGCCAGAGCGGCAGGGCGAGCATATCATCGGCATTTTTCATCCTGATTGATTGGTGGGTCATTTTTTTATCCCAGACGGTACATGGGGGGTTTTTCAGCTACAATTTGCGCCAGTTTTGATTTCCAACGGTAGGAGATGTCATGAAAGTTGCAAAAAATCTGGTGGTCAGCCTGGCCTACCAGGTACGTAAAGAAGATGGTGTATTGGTTGATGAGTCTCCGGTGAGCGCGCCGTTGGACTACCTGCACGGTCACGGTTCCCTGATTTCTGGCCTGGAAAAAGCGCTTGAAGGCCGCGAAGTGGGTGACAAGTTTGACGTTGCTGTCGGCTCTAACGACGCCTACGGCGAATACGATGAAAACCTGGTGCAGCGCGTACCGAAAGACGTATTCATGGGCGTTGATGAGCTGCAAGTGGGCATGCGTTTCCTGGCTGATACCGATCAGGGTCAGGTACCGGTTGAAATCACTGAAGTGGAAGATGACCACGTAGTGGTTGACGGTAACCACATGCTGGCAGGTCAAAACCTGAAGTTCAACGTCGAAGTGGTTGCTATCTGTGAAGCCACGGAAGAAGAGATCGCACACGGTCACGTACACGGCGAGCACGATCACCATCATTAGCACGGTGAAGGTTGTTGTGGTGGTCATGGTCACGATCACGAACACGAACACGGTAAAGGCGGCTGCGGCGGTCATGGCGGCTGCGGTTGCCATTGATTTTCGGCGTATGCTCGTGAGGCGTGTCCTCACCGTTACAAACCCGGCGCGCCAGGCGCGGCCGGGGTTTTTTTTGTGTTACAACCTGCGCCATTAGCACTGAACATGTTGATTTTAGCCATCTTTCATCGTGTTATTTTCGTATTACGCTTTCCTGCTTTTCTGCCCAACTAGGGATGTTCATCACATAACCGGTTAAAAGCCTCGGAGGACTTATTGACACTTATCGGTGCTTTGGTGAACAATATGCAAACGTTCCTGAGAACGTTATATTAATAAAATATACCCTAGAACATCCAGGAAAGAGAACCTCTACCATGATCAACATGAATATCGAGTTACGTGGCCTGAACCCTACACCCTTCACGCCCCTTCATCGTGATGCTGAACTGCCGCACGTCGGCTAATGGCATGCAGAGCCGCTGTGCAAGCGTATCGCGGCTAACACACTATCCTTTTTGGAGAACAAACTATGTCAACGCATGACATGAGTGCCGGTGTGATCAATGCAAACGCCAGTACTGTCGCCGCAAGCGGGACATCCAATGCCGAATTGGTCGCCCGTCTTGAACGGATGCCGATCACACGTCAACTGCTGACCATACGCGTGGTGGTCGGTCTTTCTACCTTTTTTGATGCTTATACCGTACTGGCTATCGCCTTCGCCATGCCACAGCTCGCCTCGGAATGGGGGTTGAGCGCAGCAGATATCGGCCTGATTATTGCTGCCAGCTATGTTGGGCAACTGTTTGGTGCCGTTTTCTTCGGTTCTCTGGCCGAGAAAATTGGGCGATTGGGCGTGTTGAAGATCACTATCATCCTGTTTGTGATCATGGATGCGGCCTGTCTATTTGCCTGGAGTGGACTGTCGATGATGGTCTTTCGCTTTTTGCAAGGGGTTGGGATTGGCGCGGAAGTACCCGTGGCGAGTTCCTATATCAATGAATTTGTTGGTGCCAAAAAGCGTGGGCGTTTCTTCCTGCTGTACGAGGTGATTTTCCCTATCGGTATGATGTTTGAAGGAATTGCGGGGTATTTTCTGGTCCCTGTTTATGGCTGGAAAGCCATGTTCATCGTCGGCCTTATTCCGTCGATAATCACGGTTCCCCTGCGTTGGCTAATGCCAGAATCGCCGCGTTGGTTAGCCTCGAAAGGCCGTTTAGCCGAAGCTGATAAAGTGGTGAGTAAACTGGAAAACGAGGTGCTGCGTCGCGGGGGAACGTTACCTGAACCGGTTATTCGTACTATAGAGAAAAAAACCGTTACCAGTGAAGGGTGGCGTTAGCTGTTTACCGGCATCTACCGCAAGCGGACCTTCACCATTTGGGCGCTGTGGGTGTGTGGCTATATGATTAACAACGGTCTGGTGACCTGGCTGCCTACGCTGTACAAAAGTGTATTCGGATTACCGATTCAAACGGCACTGGCTTACGGTTGGACGACCTCGGCGTTTGGAGTGTTAGCCTCGATCGTTTGTGCATTGTCGATTGATAAGGTTGGGCGCAAGGCCTGGTATGCCACTGGTTACCCTGACGTTACTGGGTGCAACCAATCCGTTGCAAATTGTGGTATGTGCCACTGCTGCTTATGCCATATTGCAAACCATCACTTTCTCGCTTTACCTCTATTCTTCAGATCCTTACCCAACGCGGTTGCGTGCGATTGGTACCAGTTTGGGCAGCGCCTGGCTGCGCGCCGGTTCTGCTGTGGGACCGATCCTGGTTGGGTTTATTGTCGGCAACGTTGGTATTCGCTACGTGTTTATCGCTTTTGCGCTGATTGCCCTGATAGGGGCGGTAGTGACAATGAGTTATGCCATTGAAACCAAAGGTCAAGTGCTAGGCTGTGTCCCTTAATTACATAACCTCTGGTAAAACAGGCGGATGCAGCCCAGTTTCAACATTGCCAGATAATTCCTCGCCGTTTTGTCGTAACGTGTCGCAATGCGACGGTATTCTTTCAGACGGCCAAAGCACCGCTCAACAACGTTCCGATTGCGGTAGGCGTCACGATCGAGCTTTGAACGACCATCCACCGCCATTTTTTCAGTGGATTTTCGGGGGATGACAGTTTTTATACCTCTGTTTTTCCGCTCGTTACGTAATACATGCCCGGAGTACGCCTTGTCAGCGAGTACCGCATGACCACGGCGTTTCATACTGCCGTTCTGGCGTTGAACACCAATACCGTCCAAAAGACGTAGTGCAAACTGACTTTCATGAGCCTGACCGGGGCTCAACACGATGTTTAACGGAAGACCACTTCCGTCTGTAGCCATATGGATTTTGGTGCCAAAACCACCTCGAGAGCGACCCAGCCCATTATCTCCGGTGATATCGGGATGTTTTTTGAGCACCGGCAGCACATTTCAGCGCCCTGATATTGCTACCATCCAGCGCAGTCGCTGACCAGTCCACGAGGCCATGGGCATCAAGTGATGAAAGTAACTTATTGAAAATAATGTTAATGACTCCTGATTTTGACCATCGGTTAAAGCGGTTATAAACGGTTTTCCATGGGCCGTATCGCTCAGGTAAATCACGCCATGGGGCACCAGAGCACAGCCCCCAGAACATGCCATTGATAATCATGCGATGCTCAGCCCATGGGCGTCCGGCCTGTGGTGTTGCTGGTTCAGCAGGGAGTAAGGGCTGGATGATAGCCCATGCTTCATCGGGAAGGTCGTAGCGAGCCATAGTTCAAAATGATGTAGAAACAAACAGTTAGTATAACTCATGGGATTGATGTAGCCCCCTGTAACACCAGACAGTAGCTGTATCTCCAGATAAGAGATAGGCTTAGATATATGTCTAACAATCATGCTAATTTTGAAATGACCGGGATCCTGTTAGGGCAAGAAGTCCGTAAGCGTAAAACTCCGCAAGAGAAAATCGCCATCATTCAGCAGACAATGGAGCCGGGGATGAACGTCTCCCATGTAGCCCGCCTGCATGGCATCCAGCCCAGCCTTTTGTTTAAGTGGAAGAAGCAATACCAGGAAGGAAGCCTCACCGCCGTTGCGGCCGCAGAAGAAGTGGTTCCAGCTTCGGCGCTGGCGACTGCCCTCAAGCAGGTCCGGGAGCTACAGCGCCTTCTGGGTAAGAAGACGATGGAAGTTGAGATCCTCAAAGAAGCAGTGGAGTACCGCCAGTCGCGAAAATGGATAGCGCACGCGCCCTTGTTGCCAAAGGACGGGGAATAGCTCTGGTCAGCCGCGCCATGAGCGTGTCGCGTGCGCAGCTGTCACTGCGGGTTAACCGTTCTGCCGACTGGCTGGACAGGCGCAGCAACCGGCGTAATGACGAAGCTGATGCTGAGATATTATCGGACATCCTCCGTATCATCAGCGACATGCCCAGTTACGGTTACCGCCGAGTGTGGGGTATCCTGCGTAAGCAACGTCGTGCAGAGGGACTTCCACCGGTGAACGCCAAACGGCTTTACAGGATAATGAGCGAGCATAACCTGCTGTTGTTGCATGATAAAACTGAACGTCCGAAGCGGGAGCATAAAGGCAAAATCGCGGTAGCAGAGAGCGATATGCGCTGGTGCTCAGATGGCTTCGAGTTCGGTTGTGACAACGGCGAGAAGCTGCGGGTGACGTTCGCACTGGACTGCTGCGACCGGGAGGCCATAGACTGGGCAGCGAGCACCAGGGGTTATGACAGTTCAACCCTGCAGGATGTGATGCTGAGGTCGGTGGAAAAACGCTTCGGTAGCGCGCTGCCGGATAAACCAGTGCAATGGCTGACGGATAATGGTTCAGCGTACACAGCGCATGAAACGCGGAAGTTCGCCAGAGAACTGAATCTGGAGCCCTGCACAACAGCAGTGAGCAGTCCACAGAGTAACGGCATGGCAGAACGGTTCGTGAAGACGATGAAGGAAGATTACATCGCCTTCATGCCAAAACCCGATGTGCGAACAGCGCTGAAGAATCTTGCAGCGGCGTTCAATCATTACAATGAAAACCATCCGCACAGTGCGCTGGGATACAACTCCCCAAGAGAATATCGGCGCCAGCGGGCATCGTTAACTTAAGATACAAAAGCTGTCCGGAGATGGTGGGTCAAGATCAAACTTGAAGTTGCATTTTTCAGCGTCTGGAAGTTGTCATTAATCCTGCGCGACAAGCCCCCCGCCAGTCCCGGTAATATATTGCGGAAGAAGTGGTGTATTTCCTGCCGAAACGCCTTTGGTGAAGCGAAGTAGCGGTTGTTTCTCACCTTTTCATTCATCACTTTCCACAGTCTTTCTATCGGGTTCAGATTCGGGCTGTAAGGCGGCAGATAGTGGAGGTCGATATTCATCACATATGCCCACTTTTTCACCAGCTCCGCCCGGTGGTAACCCGCTCCGTCGAGTATGATATGCACCTTCTGTCTTATCGGGTAAGTTTCCCGGATGGCGATAAAAAAGCGGGCGATATTGAGACTGTTGATGCTGTCGTACTGTAGTGGCACACTGATACTGGCCACCTGAGCGGAGGTGATATGCTCACCTCATCAACACGACAGGTGACCTCATGGGTAAACATTTTACGGCGGAATTTAAGCTCGAAGCCGCAAAGCTGGTTGTCGACCACGGCTACACATACGTTAAGGCCGCAGAGGCGGTTAATGTCAGCCATTCTGCCATTAGTCGCTGGGTCAATAAGCTTCGCCTTGAACGACAGGGAAAAACGCCAACGGGACTTCCTCTTACCCCTGAACAGCTCGAGCTGCGTGAGATGAAGAAAAAAGTCCAATGCCTTGAAATGGAGAACGAAATCCTAAAAAAGGCTACGGCGCTCTTAATGTCGGACTCACTCAACGGTTCACGGTAGTCGACAGGCTGAGGGCGCGATACCCGGTCACGGCGTTGTGCCAAACTTTTGAGGTACATCGCAGCAGCTACAGGCACTGGCAGGCTTCCGCTAATGAACCCGACGGTGAGCGCGTGGTTAAGTGTAGCCGCGTCATGGAAGCCTGGAACGCCAGCGGCGGCTCTGCCGGCGCTCGAAGTATCGCGACCATCGTCACCGGCAGCTCCGGTGTCAAAATGGGGCGCTGGCTGGCTGGCAAGCTGATGAAGGAGCTGGGTATCGCCAGCTGCCAGCGACCGGCTCACAAATACAAACGCGGCGGCAATGAACACGTTGAAATACCGAACTATCTCAACCGCCAGTTCGCGGTTACCGCGCCGGATCAGGTCTGGTGCGGCGATGTGACCTACATCTGGACGGGCAAATGCTGGGCTTACCTTGCGGTGGTGCTAGATCTGTTCGCCCGCAAACCGGTGGGCTGGGCCATGTCGACGTCGCCGGACTCGGCGCTGACAGTTAAAGCGTTGCAGATGGCCTGGGAACTCCGGGGACAACCAACAGGAGTCATGTTCCACAGCGACCAGGGCAGCCACTATACCGGCCGTCAATACCGGCAAGCCCTGTGGCGCTGCCGGATAAAGCAGAGTATGAGTCGGCGGGGTAACTGCTGGGATAATGCGCCAATGGAGCGGTTCTTCCGCAGCCTGAAGACAGAATGGGTGCCGACAAAGGGTTACAACAGCTTCAGCGAAGCCCAGGACGCGATTATCCGCTACATCACGGGGTATTACAGCGCTATCCGGCCTCACTGGTATAACGGCGGCTTAACTCCAAACGAATCTGAGCGACTGTTCTACATACAGTCTAATGCGGTGGCCAATATTAGTTGACCACTACACTGGAGCCCTGCACAACAGCAGTGAGCCGTCCACAGAGTAACGGCATGGCAGAACGGTTCGTGAAGACGATGAAGGAAGATTACATCGCCTTCATGCCAAAACCCGATGTGCGAACAGCGCTGAAGAACCTTGCAGCGGCGTTCAATCATTACAATGAAAACCATCCGCACAGTGCGCTGGGATACAACTCCCCAAGAGAATATCGGCGCCAGCGGGCATCGTTAACTTAAGAGACAAAAGCTGTCCGGAGATGGTGGGTCAAGATCAGTATAACTCATGGGATTAAGTGTATTAGCTCAGACCTGATCTGACAGTTACCGGTTATTTATACAGGTGTCTGTCAGATTAAATCTGGTTCAGATTTTTTTCTGCCCAGACTCGTTTACCATCAAGTAACGTGGCCATTGGCGTACGCCCGCAGCACATTTTACCCTGATGAGTTCGCTCATTATTGTAATGCCACAACCAGTTGTCCAGATCCTTTTGTAGACTTTCTAGGTCTTCGTATAACTTCTTACGGAACGCAACCTGATAAAAATCCTGCAAAATAGTTTTATGGAAGCGCTCGCAGATACCGTTTGTCTGCGGAGACATCGCTTTCGTTTTCGTATGGTCTATATCGTTGATAGCCAAGTACAGCTGATAGTCATGTTGTTCCACTTTACCGCAGTACTCCGTCCCCCTGTCCGTCAGTATTCTTAGCATTGGCAGCCCCTGAGCTTCGTAGAACGGCAGCACGCGATCATTGAGCAGGTCGGCGGCAGAGATCGGTGCTTTACTCGTGTAAAGCTTGCAGTGCGCCACTTTCGAGTACGTATCCACGAACGTCTGCTGGTAGATACGGCCAACACCTTTCAGATTACCCACGTAGAAGGTGTCCTGCGACCCCAGATAACCCCACCTCGTTATACACAAGTCCGCAACGCCTTATATGCCAAGGGTTAGCGGGCTGAAATAGGCAGCCAGTGGGGTTGTAAATGAAGTGAAACCGACGTGTACTATCGCCATTTACGGCGCTGAAAAATGACACGGGATTCAGATGGCTGGGCACACCAAGAACTGGAAGGGGTAAATCTTGGTGACACGAGGCTCAATAAGCGTGCCAAAGGGCTTTTGATACGGCTGGCTGAGAATCCGCAAGCCAGCATTCCGCATGCGTGCCTCGGATGGTCTGAGACGCTGGGTGCTTACCGCTTCATGGAGAACCAAGCATTCGAATGGCGAGACATTCTGCAACCTCACTGGCAGCGTACGCAGGAAAGGATCCGAGAACACGAGGTTGTGCTGTGTATCCAAGACACTACCGAGCTTGACTTCAACGGGCAGCAAATCCAAGGCTTGGGTCCCTTGAACTACGAAGCCAGGCGTGGTCTGTATCTGCATCCGACCTACGCGGTCAGTCCGGATCGCGTGGGGTTGGGCGTACTGGATGCGTGGATGTGGGGCAAGAGAGCCGAAGGATGCAGACGGAAAACGCGATGGGATCAAGGAGAGTACGCGCTGGCTCGAGGGATACGAGCGAGTTGCTGAACTCGCCTCGGAGTTGCCAAACACACGTCTGGTGTACTTAGCCGATCGCGAAGCGGATATCAAGGCGTTGATGCAGCTCGCTGATGACCTTGGCACTCCGGCTGACTGGTTGATCCGCTCGACTCATAATCGCAGTCTGGACTGTAATGAGAAGCTTTGGCAGAAGGTTGGAAAGACCGTGCCGGTGGGAGAAATCCAATTCGTTATGGCGGCTCGCGCGGGGCAGAAGGCGCGTACGGTGAAACAGGCGCTGCGCGTGAAGCGAGTGTCGCTGCGTTGCGGGTTGGCAGTGACTTGTGTGATAGCCAAGGAAATTGAGCCGCCAGCAGGCGTGAAGCCGGTCGAGTGGCGGTTGCTGAGCAATCGCGTACCTGAAGGACGAGAAGATATCGTGGAGCTGATCGACTGGTATCGGGCTAGATGGGAAATCGAGATGTTCTTCAATGTGCTGAAGAACGGCTGCTGTGTCGAAGCGTTACAGTTATCGACCGTGGATCGCATTGAGCGGGCATTGGCGCTGTTCATGATCGTGGCATGGCGCATCGCCTATTTAATGCGTATGGGACGAACCTGTCCAGAGCTAGACGCAATGTTGTTCTTTGATTCCGACGAGACTCATGGAGCTTACCTACTGATGAACAAGCGTATGCCCAAGGGCCGCCCTAAGCTAAACGAAGTATTGCGCTTAGTTGCGCAACTCGGAGGCTTTCTTGCTCGAAAAGGCGACGGTGAACCAGGCGCAAAAACTATCTGGAAAGGCTTGCAGAAAGTCATGACGGCCGCCGAAACGCTACGCGCGCTCAGGCACGAACAGAGATGTGTATAACGAGGTGAGATAACCCGGGTGAGCAGTCTCTATTTCACCACAGGCTTCGTCGTCGTGCGCCTTCTTCTCCAGTGCAGCGATTTGAGCATCAGTAAGTACGATGCCTTCTCTGGCAACTTTTTCCTCAAGTGCCTTCAGGCGCTTACGAAAGTTTTCCAGATCGTGTCGTTGCCAGATGGAGCGCACACCGCTGCCAGAAATGAAGACGCCTTTTTTACGCAGCTCATTACTGGTCCGGTGCTGGCCATGAGCCGGGAACTCAATGGCGTAATCAACAACCGCACGTTCAGTGGCTTCATCAGCACGGTTTTTCAGGTTGGGAACCCGGCGGTTTTGGTTAACCAGTGCGTCAATGCCGCCTTCTGCCGCCAGTTCCTGATAGCGATAAAACGTGTCGCGTGACACCCCCATGATTTTACAGGCTTTTGATACGTTACCGAGTTCTTCGGCGAGATTGAGCAGGCCGGCTTTGTGTTTGATGATGGGATTGTTAGTATGAAGCATGAGAGTTACCTCGTGTTTTGTATAAGGATTCGACACCCATATCAAAACCGGTAACTCTCAACCTTTCAAGGTCCAGTGTCAGAGCAAGTCGCGACTAATACAGATTAAGGGACACAGCCTAGCGTTGGCACTGCTCAAACAGTTCAGTCTGCTCAACTTCGTCATTGAACAGACGCTCATCGCAGTAGTGCTGACCGAATGCGTCGTTACTGAACAGTACCGCATCCCCCGTCATGTAGGTCATCATGCTATCCGGCCAATGCAGCATCGGCGTTTCCACAAACACCAACTGTTTACCATTGCCAATATCCAGAGTGTCACCGGTTTTCACCACGTGAAAGCGCCATTCCGGGTGATGGTGGTGGCCGTTGATGGAGTCAATGGCATTAGCGGTGCAGTAGATAGGCGTATTCGGAATCTGCGACATCAGCTCGGTTAACGCGCCCGCATGGTCCTCTTCCGCATGGTTGATAATGGTGTAATCAATCTGCGCCAGATCGATTTCCGCGCGCAGGTTCTGGACAAAATCGCGGCTGAATTTGTGATACACCGTGTCGATGAGTACATTTTTCCCTTCACGAATCAAGTAACTGTTATAGCTGCTGCCGCGCAAGGTTTTGTATTCGGTGCCGTGAAAATCGCGAACTTCCCAGTCTCGTTGCCCAACCCAGTGGATGTTGTTTTTTACATGAATAGCCATATCAACCTCAAATTTATGCTGTAATGCGAATAAGATAGTTGGGCTATATCAATTGGCGCGCCATGTTTTTAAATAACTGTTTTAAAATGATTTACTGTTTTTATTTAAAAATAAATATGTCATAATGACTATACTTATTATGGTCATTATGACATTCTTAATTGTCAATTTGACTATAAGGGGTGGCCATGAGTTTTTCCGTTAACTGATCTTGACCCACCATCTCCGGACAGCTTTTGTCTCTTAAGTTAACGATGCCCGCTGGCGCCGATATTCTCTTGGGGAGTTGTATCCCAGCGCACTGTGCGGATGGTTTTCATTGTAATGATTGAACGCCGCTGCAAGGTTCTTCAGCGCTGTTCGCACATCGGGTTTTGGCATGAAGGCGATGTAATCTTCCTTCATCGTCTTCACGAACCGTTCTGCCATGCCGTTACTCTGTGGACGGCTCACTGCTGTTGTGCAGGGCTCCAGATTCAGTTCTCTGGCGAACTTCCGCGTTTCATGCGCTGTGCACGCTGAACCATTATCCGTCAGCCATTGCACTGGTTTATCCGGCAGCGCGCTACCGAAGCGTTTTTCCACCGACCTCAGCATCACATCCTGCACGGTTGAACTGTCATAACCCCTGGTGCTCGCTGCCCAGTCTATGGCCTCCCGGTCGCAGCAGTCCAGTGCGAACGTCACCCGCAGCTTCTCGCCGTTGTCACAACCGAACTCGAAGCCATCTGAGCACCAGCGCATATCGCTCTCTGCTACCGCGATTTTGCCTTTATGCTCCCGCTTCGGACGTTCAGTTTTATCATGCAACAACAGCAGGTTATGCTCGCTCATTATCCTGTAAAGCCGTTTGGCGTTCACCGGTGGAAGTCCCTCTGCACGACGTTGCTTACCCAGGATACCCCACACTCGGCGGTAACCGTAACTGGGCATGTCGCTGATGATACGGAGGGGCTTTGTTGAATAAATAGAAAGTTTGGGTAATCATCGGATCAGATCACCATAGTTGTTTCAACATCAGGTCTCCATGGCAAAACAAAATTTTAAAATCACTAACTGGCCCTCCTATAACAAGGCCCTCAATCAGCGCGGTTCTCTAACCGTATGGCTAGATGAATCAGCCATTGCTGCATGGACGGAAAATACGACTACTGAACGGCGTGGACGACCGCTCCACTACTCAGATATGGCCATCACCACAGTCCTGATGATGAAACGCGTGTTTGGCCTTTCATTGAGGGCTTTACAGGGTTTTGTTGACTCGATTTTTAAACTGATTAAATTGTCGCTGCATTGTCCAGACTATTCGCTGCTCAGCAAGCGAGCAAAGACAGTGAACATCAGCATAAAAACGCCAACCCGTGGTGAAATCTCACATCTGGTCATTGATGGAACCGGCCTGAAGGTCTTTGGCGAAGGCGAATGGAAAGTCCGGCAGCATGGTGCCGACAGACGCAGGGTGTGGCGTAAGCTGCATCTGGCAGTAGACAGTGCGACGCATGAGATTATCTGTGCGGATTTGTCGCTCAGTGGTACGACTGATGCCCAGGCTCTACCGGCACTGATAAACCAGACCCACCGGAAAATCAGAGAGGCATCGGCTGACGGCGCTTACGATACAGGTTACTGCCATGATGCTCTGCTGAGGAAGAAAATAAGGCCGCTTATCCCGCCGCGAAGGGGGGCGCAATATTGGCCGGACCACTACCACGAGCGTAACCACGCTGTTGCAAATCAGCGCCTGAGCGGCAGCAACGATACCTGGAAAAAGAGGCTTTGTTGAATAATAGGGAATCGTGCTGTTTTACTATGCCCATTTTGGTAGAAAATGCTTATCACCTCAGGCATCCCGTTTTCTCATGATGCTTAACTGCATGATTTTACGTTGCTGGAAACAATCGTTTTACTGGGCTGGTAGCATAAAATCTGTTTATTCAACAAAGCCGGAAAAAGAAAGTGGGCTATCACCGACGCTCAGTGGCTGAAACGGCCATGTTCCGGTTCAAAACGCTTCTGGGTGGTCATCTAAGTCTGCGTGACTACGATGCTCAGGTGGGTGAAGCCATGGCGATGGTCAAAGCGCTTAACCGGATCACGCTATTAGGAATGCCGAACAGTATTCGCATCACGTAACAATCGACCTGGGGCACAGTCGTTACAAGTTCTGATTTATTCAACAAAGCCGCGTAAGGAGTAATAGCATGCAAGATCAACACGTCGATTGGGATTTAGCCCTAATTCAAAAATATAACTATTCCGGGCCGCGTTACACCTCGTATCCCACGGCGCTCGAGTTTAACGAACAGTATGATGATGCGGCATTCCGCCAGGCGATAGCGCGTTACCCTGAGCGGCCGCTGTCGCTTTATGTGCATATCCCGTTTTGTCATCGCCTGTGCTATTTCTGCGGTTGCAACAAGCTGGTGACGCGCCAGCAGCACAAAGCAGAAGAATATCTTGATGTGCTGGCCGTGGAGATTCGTCAGCGCGCGCCGCTGTTTGCCGGGCGCATCGTCACGCAACTGCACTGGGGCGGCGGCACGCCAACCTATCTCAACGAAGATCAAATCAGCCGACTGATGGCGCTGCTGCGCGAGAATTTCCAGTTTGCAGATGAGGCGGAAATCTCGCTCGAGGTCGATCCACGTGAAATCGAGCTGAATATCCTCGATCACCTGCGTGCGGAAGGCTTTAATCGCCTGAGCATGGGCGTGCAGGATTTCAACAAGGAAGTGCAACGTCTGGTGAATCGTGAGCAGGATGAGGCATTTATCTTTGCGCTAATTGAACGTGCCAAAGCGCTTGGCTTTACCTCCACCAATATAGACCTTATTTACGGTTTGCCGAAACAGACGCCGGAAAGCTTTGCGTTTACCTTGCAACGCGTTGCTGAGTTAAGTCCGCACCGGCTCAGCGTATTCAATTACGCCCATTTGCCGACGCTGTTTGCTGCCCAGCGTAAAATCAAAGATGCGGATTTACCGAGCCCCGCGCAAAAGCTGGAGATTCTGCGCCAAACCATTACCACGTTCACCCACTCGGGCTATCAGTTTATCGGCATGGATCACTTTGCTCGCCCAGACGATGAGCTGGCGCTGGCACAACGTGCCGGTAAATTGCACCGTAATTTTCAGGGTTACACCACGCAAGGTGACACTGACCTGCTGGGCATGGGGGTGTCGGCGATCAGCATGATTGGCGACAGCTACGCGCAAAATGAAAAGGTGCTGAAAACCTACTACGAAAAGGTGGGGGAGCAGGGCAATGCGTTGTGGCGCGGCTTGCGCTTGACGCACGATGACTGCATCCGTCGTGATGTGATCAAAAGTCTTATCTGTAATTTCCGTCTGGATTACGCAGCGATTGAAGCGGACTATGGCATCGATTGTCGCCTCTACTTCGCGGAAGATTTGCGCCTGCTGGCACCGTTGGTGCAGGATGGCCTGGCTGAATTGCACCCTACGGGGATCGTGGTAACACCGAAAGGCCGCTTGTTGATTCGCAATATCTGCATGTGCTTTGACAGTTATCTACGTGCTAAAGCACGGACCCAGCAGTTCTCACGTGTAATTTGACGGTGTTCGTGACGGTAATTGCCTACATTAGCCACAATTACCGATTATGCCGTGTACAGCGTTGTAGAATGTCAAAAAAATTGTGAGTCTTTAAATTTTGCACTCATTTTACCACTCACCTATCTGAGGTTATTAGGTTTTCTACCTTTATTTCACGGACTAGGTGGTGGGAAAATCAGCGCGTTGCTCTCCCGTTGTAGAAGTGTAGTGGTCAACTAATATTGGCCACCGCATTAGACTGTATGTAGAACAGTCGCTCAGATTCGTTTGGAGTTAAGCCGCCGTTATACCAGTGAGGCCGGATAGCGCTGTAATACCCCGTGATGTAGCGGATAATCGCGTCCTGGGCTTCGCTGAAGCTGTTGTAACCCTTTGTCGGCACCCATTCTGTCTTCAGGCTGCGGAAGAACCGCTCCATTGGCGCATTATCCCAGCAGTTACCCCGCCGACTCATACTCTGCTTTATCCGGCAGCGCCACAGGGCTTGCCGGTATTGACGGCTGGTATAGTGGCTGCCCTGGTCGCTGTGGAACATGACTCCTGTTGGTTGTCCCCGGAGTTCCCAGGCCATCTGCAACGCTTTAACTGTCAGCGCCGAGTCCGGCGACGTCGACATGGCCCAGCCCACCGGTTTGCGGGCGAACAGGTCTAGCACCACCGCAAGATAAGCCCAGCATTTGCCCGTCCAGATGTAGGTCACATCGCCGCACCAGACCTGATCCGGCGCGGTAACCGCGAACTGGCGGTTGAGATAGTTCGGTATTTCAACGTGTTCATTGCCGCCGCGTTTGTATTTGTGAGCCGGTCGCTGGCAGCTGGCGATACCCAGCTCCTTCATCAGCTTGCCAGCCAGCCAGCGCCCCATTTTGACACCAGAGCTGCCGGTGACGATGGTCGCGATACTTCGAGCGCCGGCAGAGCCGCCGCTGGCGTTCCAGGCTTCCATGACGCGACTACACTTAACCACGCGCTCACCGTCGGGTTCATTAGCGGAAGCCTGCCAGTGCCTGTAGCTGCTGCGATGTACCTCAAAAGTTTGGCACAACGCCGTGACCGGGTATCGCGCCCTCAGCCTGTCGACTACCGTGAACCGTTGAGTGAGTCCGACATTAAGAGCGCCGTAGCCTTTTTTAGGATTTCGTTCTCCATTTCAAGGCATTGGACTTTTTTCTTCATCTCACGCAGCTCGAGCTGTTCAGGGGTAAGAGGAAGTCCCGTTGGCGTTTTTCCCTGTCGTTCAAGGCGAAGCTTATTGACCCAGCGACTAATGGCAGAATGGCTGACATTAACCGCCTCTGCGGCCTTAACGTATGTGTAGCCGTGGTCGACAACCAGCTTTGCGGCTTCGAGCTTAAATTCCGCCGTAAAATGTTTACCCATGAGGTCACCTGTCGTGTTGATGAGGTGAGCATATCACCTCCGATCAGGTGGCCAGTATCAGTGTGCCACTACAAAGGGGATGCTGGCGATGTATTTTGACTGGTAGAATAATAACAGTGGCATGCTTATGAGACTGAAGTCTGAACACCCTGATGTAGCCCCCTGTAACAGCAGACAGTAGCTGTATCTCCAGATAAGAGATAGGCTTAGATATATGTCTAACAATCATGCTAATTTTGAAATGACCGGGATCCTGTTAGGGCAAGAAGTCCGTAAGCGTAAAACTCCGCAAGAGAAAATCGCCATCATTCAGCAGAGAATGGAGCCGGGGATGAACGTCTCCCATGTAGCCCGCCTGCATGGCATCCAGCCCAGCCTTTTGTTTAAGTGGAAGAAGCAATACCAGGAAGGAAGCCTCACCGCCGTTGCGGCCGCAGAAGAAGTGGTTCCAGCTTCGGCGCTGGCGACTGCCCTCAAGCAGGTCCGGGAGCTACAGCGCCTTCTGGGTAAGAAGACGATGGAAGTTGAGATCCTCAAAGAAGCAGTGGAGTACCGCCAGTCGCGAAAATGGATAGCGCACGCGCCCTTGTTGCCAAAGGACGGGGAATAGCTCTGGTCAGCCGCGCCATGAGCGTGTCGCGTGCGCAGCTGTCACTGCGGGTTAACCGTTCTGCCGACTGGCTGGACAGGCGCAGCAACCGGCGTAATGACGAAGCTGATGCTGAGATATTATCGGACATCCTCCGTATCATCAGCGACATGCCCAGTTACGGTTACCGCCGAGTGTGGGGTATCCTGGGTAAGCAACGTCGTGCAGAAGGACTTCCACCGGTGAACGCCAAACGGCTTTACAGGATAATGAGCGAGCATAACCTGCTGTTGTTGCATGATAAAATTGAACGTCCGAAGCGGGAGCATAAAGGCAAAATCGCGGTAGCAGAGAGCGATATGCGCTGGTGCTCAGATGGCTTCGAGTTCGGTTGTGACAACGGCGAGAAGCTGCGGGTGACGTTCGCACTGGACTGCTGCGACCGGGAGGCCATAGACTGGGCAGCGAGCACCAGGGCTTATGACAGTTCAACCGTGCAGGATGTGATGCTGAGGTCGGTGGAAAAACGCTTCGGTAGCGCGCTGCCGGATAAATCAGTGCAATGGCTGACGGATAATGGTTCAGCGTACACAGCGCATGAAACGCGGAAGTTCGCCAGAGAACTGAATCTGGAGCCCTGCACAACAGCAGTGAGCCGTCCACAGAGTAACGGCATGGCAGAACGGTTCGTGAAGACGATGAAGGAAGATTACATCGCCTTCATGCCAAAACCCGATGTGCGAACAGCGCTGAAGAACCTTGCAGCGGCGTTCAATCATTACAATGAAAACCATCCGCACAGTGCGCTGGGATACAACTCCCCAAGAGAATATCGGCGCCAGCGGGCATCGTTAACTTAAGAGACAAAAGCTGTCCGGAGATGGTGGGTCAAGATCAGCGAAGGCCGGCGGCGCTTCCCTACATTCTTGCTGTCGCGGTGGCGCACTTTCACCTTGGTTTTTTCTTTCTCTTTCCTCTTTTTCTTCTCTTCAGCACGCTTAGCCAGTACTTTTTTCGACGGCTTACCGTTGGTTTTTTCGCTTGGCGCTTTGGTTTTTGGACGCAACTCATCAATGACGCGCGCTTTCAACGGCTCATTTAAGTAACGGCTGATCTTGCCAAGCAGTAAGTGATCGTGGGCTTCCACCAGTGAGATGGCACACCCTTTTTTGCCAGCGCGTCCGGTACGCCCGATACGGTGCAAGTAGATATCGGCCGTCAGTGGCAAGTCAAAGTTGAAGACATGACTAACATCATTGATGTCCAACCCGCGTGCGGCAACGTCTGTGGCAATCAATACATTGACCAGTCCCTCGCTCAGGCGCGTGATGGCCTGATTGCGTTTGGCTTGCACCATCTCGCCTTCCAGATAGCAACTGTTGATACCCGCTTCACGTAACCAGGCTGCAAGTTCATGCACGCGCTCTCGCTTACGCACAAACACGATGGCTCGGGTGGTTTCCGGCTGTTTCAGCAAATGTGCCAGCAGCGCGGTTTTATGCTCAGTATCATCAGCGCGGTAAAACCATTGCAGAATCTTTTTACGCTCACGCCGTGAAGGGTCGGCTTCAATCTCAACCGGTTCTTTCAACAGTCGCTCTGCGAAATCTTTGACGGCATTGCCTTCCAGCGTGGCGGAAAACAGCAAAGTTTGTGTGCGCCAGCGGGTTTCACCAGCAATATGTTCGATATCCTGAGCAAATCCCATGTCGAGCATACGATCTGCTTCGTCCAGAATCAGCGTTTCCACTGCGCGACAGTCAAAGTTTTCTTCTTTGATGTATTGCAGCAGGCGCCCCGTGGTCGCCACCACAATATCCTGATTCTCGCTGAAGACTTCAGCGTGGTTCATGTAGGCCACACCGCCAGTGATGGTTGCTACGTCCAGATGGGTGTGCGCCGCCAACGCTTTAGCCTGCTCGGCGACCTGCATCGCCAGTTCACGCGTGGGCGTTACGATCAGAATACGCGGCGGACCTGATTTTTTACGGGGAAAGTCAATCAGATGCTGCAACACCGGCAGCAGATAGGCTGCTGTTTTTCCTGTTCCTGTTGGCGCGGATCCAAGGACATCTCTCCCGTCCATGGCGGGCGGGATCGCCGCGAGTTGAATGGCGGTGGGGCGCTCGTAGCCCATATCGCGCAAGGCATCTAGCAGGCTTTCATCAAGATCAAGATCGGAAAATTGGGTTGCAGTCATGGTCTACCTCTATTTGGGGCGCTGATTATAGACGCATTACGCGTGCACTTCATCATCTGTTTACACCGCCTCGGTGTCCTGTCGGCGGGATGCTTTCCCTGTTGCAGGGATTCCCTTATGCTACGGCGGTTTTCCGGAGGAGCAGCACATCATGCATCAGCACGCAGCGCGATCACAAACATTGCGGCGCAACGGGTTCACTTTTAAACAATTTTTTGTCGCGCACGATCGTTGTGCGATGAAAGTGGGTACGGATGCCATCCTGCTTGGTGCCTGGGCTCCGGTGCCGCAAACCGGCTGTGTGCTGGATATTGGCTGTGGTTCCGGCATTATCACCCTGATGCTGGCACAGCGTAGCCCAGACGCGGTGACGATCGATGCGGTTGAGGTAGAGCGCGAAGCCAGCACACAGGCACAAGAGAATAGTCAGGCCTCACCGTGGGCATCACTTATTACCGTGGTTAACCGTGATATTGAGACGTTTACGACACAAACAGCATCACGCTATGCGTTGATTGTCAGTAATCCTCCTTATTTTGCACCGGGCAGTGCGTGTCGGACCGAGGCGCGCAGCACCGCCCGTTATACAGAGAGTTTGTCCCATGAAACCTTACTCCACTGTGCTGCCAAGCTGCTGGAGCCGGAAGGGCGCTTTTGTGTGGTGCTACCGAGTCAGGTTGCCAGTGATTTTTGCAGCACGGCATGCCAACAAGGGTGGTCGATACGTCAGCGACTGGCCGTACGTGAGAGGGCAGAGGACCAACCGCATCGGGAACTGTTGACTCTGACGAAGCAAGCGGGCCCCTGCGAGAGGCGAACGTTGATTGTCCGCGCAGAAGATGGCAGCTACTCTTATGATTTTCGCGCATTGACCAAGGATTTCTATTTATTTATGTAGGATATTCCTTGTCGTTAACGATGGCTCGGGCACTCTCAGAAGCTAACGGTGCTATTGAACGTTTTTTCGCGTATGATCCCCTGACTGTCCCAGCTAAAGAACAGAAAGCTGCGCGACGTGTACGGATGTAAACGCCGACGCGCGAAGATACATGGGGCAGGCTGAGCACATAAAGAAGAAGGAACAAACTTTATCGGGAACTTTTGTTAACCGGTGGTGTCCGACTTACAGCTTGCTCAGATTATTTAATAACGATATGGCTGGCAGTACTATTTTACGTGTGGAGAACGGTTTGAGGAGACATTACCTCGGATGAGCGAGCAGCTAGCAGATCGCATTCTGGTTGAACGTGTCCAGAAAGGCGACCAGAAATCTTTTAATTTACTGGTGGTGCGCTACCAGCACAAAGTAGCGAATCTGGTGTCACGGTACGTTCCTCCTGGGGATGTGCCTGATGTGGTGCAGGAGTCGTTTATCAAAGCCTATGGTGCGTTGGAGTCTTTTCGCGGCGATAGTGCGTTCTACACTTGGCTGTATCGCATTGCGGTTAATACGGCCAAAAATTATCTGGTTGCTCAGGGGCGGCGACCACCGTCTAGCGACGTTGATGCCAATGACGCTGAAAATTATGAAACTGCCAGCGCATTAAAAGAAATATCGAACCCTGAGAACTTAATGTTGTCAGAGGAATTGAGAAGTATCGTTTTTCGAACCATTGAAGCGTTGCCAGAAGATTTACGGATGGCGATTACGCTACGCGAACTTGATGGCCTGAGTTATGAAGAGATAGCCGCCATTATGGATTGCCCGGTCGGCACTGTTCGTTCTCGCATATTCCGTGCGCGAGAAGCGATAGATAACAAAGTACAACCGCTAATTCAACGTTAACCCGGTTTTCGCGTTAACCATGATGGATTTGAAAAGGTAAGGATATGGGTATGCAGAAAGAGAAACTTTCCGCTTTAATTGACGGCGAGGCAGCGGATACCGAACTGCTTAACACATTGGGGCGGGATGCTGAACTGCAAAAAAGTTGGCAAAGCTACCATTTGATTCGCGATACGCTGCGTGGTGACGTGGCGCAGAGTGTCATTGAAATCGACATTGCCGCACGCGTTGCGCAGGCGATTGCCGAAGATCCGGTGCGCATTGCGCCTCAGGCTATTCCCGAAGCACAGCCTCATCCCGATACCTGGTCACGTTTGTCGTTCTGGGACAAAGTGCGTCCTTGGGCAAGCCAACTGACTCAGGTTGGTGTGGCCGCCTGTGTCTCATTGGCAGTGATCGTCGGCGTGCAAATGCAACGTTCCCCGGATCAAGCTCCGGAAGCGCAAAACGACATGCCAGCGTTTAGTACGCTTCCCGCCATGGGCACCGCCTCTCCGGTAAGCCTGAGCGTACCGTCTGAAAACGTGGTGTCGCACGGTGGTCAACGTCAGGTTGAAGCACAACGCAACCGCATCAATGTCATGTTGCAGGACTATGAGTTGCAGCGTCGCCTCCATTCGGAGCCGTTGCAAGGTCAGCAAGATGAAGAACAGCAGGCCGCTATTCAGGTGCCTGGCACTCAATCTTTAGGAACGCAGTCTCGTTAATGAAGCGTGTTGGGTTTGCTTTTTGCATTCTGCTCGGTTGCTCACCCTATTCAACAACCGTCCTGGCGCGACCTGCGTCAGGTACGTTGTTGCAGCCTCAGCCCTCGTCCTCGCTGCAACAGATGGGCAATGCTATTCGGGCATTGAATTATGAAATACATTTCATCAATATTTCCCCTCAGGGCATCGAATCTCTGCGCTATCGGCATGCCCGTATAGATAACCGTCCATTGGCGCAGTTGCTGTTTATGGATGGGCCTCGCCGAGAAATCGTGCAGCGAGACCGGGATATCAGTTACTTTGATACCGATCTAGAACCTTTCTCGCTGTCCGGCGATCACATCATCGATTCGTTCCCCAGCCTGGTTTATGCCGATCATCAATCGCTGTCCGCGTTCTATGATTTCATTCCGGCGGCAGGAAGAGTACGGATCGCCGATCGCCTGTGTGAAGGCATGCGTATTATTTCCCGGGATGGGACACGTTATAGCTACAGCGTATGGTTTGATGTCGCGACCAAACTGCCGTTGCGTATTGACTTGCAGGATCGCAATGGGGAACGGATGGAGCAATTTCTGGTGACATCGCTGGTGGTCAGTGATGATATCCGTGAGACGTTACGCCCATTATTAAGCGAAGGGTTACCGCCATTGCTGACGACACCATCGGTTGAAACGGTCGACCTGACCTGGATTCCTGAATGGCTGCCACAGGGCATGAAAGAGATCTCACGTACCCGCAGAACGTTGCCTGGGATCAGCATCCCGGTGGAATCGCGCCTGTTCAGTGATGGTTTATTCAGCTTTTCTGTTAATATCACGCCATCGTCAGAATCCCGTGCCGAGCAATATGTCACGACGGGACGGCGAAGCGTACACACAGAAATCCGCAATGGGTATGAAATAACCGTAGTGGGCGAATTGCCCCCAACCACGGCTAAACGCATTGCTGATAATGTCATTTTTCAATCGCAGTAAATTTGCAAGATGTAGGGCACAGGTATGATCAAAGAGTGGGCGACTGTGGTTTCCTGGCACAATGGCATGGCCGTGCTGCACTGTGAGCAGCGTTCTGGGTGCATCGGTTGTCAGTCGCGTAAAACCTGTGGCACCGGGCTTTTGAGTGAATTGGGACGGTCCGCTGAACAGGCGCTGCACGTTCCGTGCGAGCAACCCTTGCAGCCTGGTCAACGCGTTGAATTGGGTATTTCCGAAAGTAGTCTGCTGCGTTCCGCCATGCTGGTCTATCTGGTGCCGCTGTTGGGATTGTTTATAGGGGCGGGATTGTTGCAGTCGCTGTTCGCCAACGATCTGGCTGCGGTGCTGGGCGCGTTGCTGGGTGCCGCGTTGGCGTTTATCCTGGTACGCGGCTGGTCGCTTAAATTAGGCGAGAAACGTCACTATCGCCCGGTTATTTTGCAGATAGCCCTGCCGGGACAGCCGCTAAAAATCGAATCCTGAACCTCATTTAACTGGGTGAGCCGCTGCGCCACCCGGTCGTTTCTCACCGAGATATTCTCCGTCCAACGCGCGCGTGCTTGTCCTTAAACGTCATCTTTTTCCCGGTTGTCTGCCATGATGGAATAAAAGCGCCATAATCAAAGGGAATAAGGGTTGATGACTAGGTTTTCCGGCGTCTGACATGTAGAATGCATCGGTTCTGGTGAAAGGGGAAGGCATTGCCGCCATTTTCATCTCATGCGTATGCCAGACGGCAAGAATTTCAGAAATACCAAGGTAGAAAAACTTTCATAATGAAGCATATACGAAATTTCTCCATTATTGCCCATATCGAAAATTGACTGCAAGTCAAGAAGCGACAAGTTCCGCCAAATTACCAAAAAAACTCCGCCAATGCTGCGTTTCTCAAAAAACCAGTTCGACAAGCTACGACAACTTTAGACGCGTTAAGTCATCATTTTTGTGTCCATCTGTGTGTCCATATTTTATCATTGCCTCTATATCCGTGTCCGTGGTGGACACGGTGAGCAGTAAATCATGTCTATTTCAGATAGTTACCTGAAAGCTTGTTTGAACAAAGAACGGGCAAAGGTAGAAGAAAAGGCGGATCGAGATGGCTTTTGGGTGAAGATATCAAAAAAAGGGGCTGTGACTTTCTTTTACCGCTATCGATTCCTTGGGAAGCAAGACAAAATGACGCTTGGAGGCTACCCGGCTCTGACGCTCAAAGCCGCACGCGAAGAAGTGGAGCTATGGGCGTCAGTGCTGGTTGGCGGCGAAAACCCAAAGATAAGGCGAGATCTAGAGCGCAACAAGATATCGGCACGCTACACGTTCGAAGAGTTATTCCGAGAGTGGCACGGGGTCGTCTGTATTCAAAAAGGGAATGCAGCACAAGTGCTACGCTCGTTTGAAATACACGTTTTCCCCCGCATCGGGAAGTATCCAGCGGCAGAACTGACGATCCACAACTGGTTAACTCTACTTGATAAGATGGCAAAAGCCTACTCTGAGGTCACGCGCCGGATTATCAGTAACGGCAAACAGTGTTATTCATGGGCTGTAAAGCGTCAGCTGCTCAGTGTTAACCCGCTGCGTGAATTGACAGACCGTGATTTTGGGTTAAAAAAGGGGATGGGTAAGCGGACTCTCTCGCGTGATGAGATCGCCTTGTTTTGGCTTGCGACTGATGAATGCCGGATGTGTAGTGGCACACTGATACTGGCCACCTGAGCGGAGGTGATATGCTCACCTCATCAACACGACAGGTGACCTCATGGGTAAACATTTTACGGCGGAATTTAAGCTCGAAGCCGCAAAGCTGGTTGTCGACCACGGCTACACATACGTTAAGGCCGCAGAGGCGGTTAATGTCAGCCATTCTGCCATTAGTCGCTGGGTCAATAAGCTTCGCCTTGAACGACAGGGAAAAACGCCAACGGGACTTCCTCTTACCCCTGAACAGCTCGAGCTGCGTGAGATGAAGAAAAAAGTCCAATGCCTTGAAATGGAGAACGAAATCCTAAAAAAGGCTACGGCGCTCTTAATGTCGGACTCACTCAACGGTTCACGGTAGTCGACAGGCTGAGGGCGCGATACCCGGTCACGGCGTTGTGCCAAACTTTTGAGGTACATCGCAGCAGCTACAGGCACTGGCAGGCTTCCGCTAATGAACCCGACGGTGAGCGCGTGGTTAAGTGTAGTCGCGTCATGGAAGCCTGGAACGCCAGCGGCGGCTCTGCCGGCGCTCGAAGTATCGCGACCATCGTCACCGGCAGCTCTGGTGTCAAAATGGGGCGCTGGCTGGCTGGCAAGCTGATGAAGGAGCTGGGTATCGCCAGCTGCCAGCGACCGGCTCACAAATACAAACGCGGCGGCAATGAACACGTTGAAATACCGAACTATCTCAACCGCCAGTTCGCGGTTACCGCGCCGGATCAGGTCTGGTGCGGCGATGTGACCTACATCTGGACGGGCAAATGCTGGGCTTACCTTGCGGTGGTGCTAGACCTGTTCGCCCGCAAACCGGTGGGCTGGGCCATGTCGACGTCGCCGGACTCGGCGCTGACAGTTAAAGCGTTGCAGATGGCCTGGGAACTCCGGGGACAACCAACAGGAGTCATGTTCCACAGCGACCAGGGCAGCCACTATACCAGCCGTCAATACCGGCAAGCCCTGTGGCGCTGCCGGATAAAGCAGAGTATGAGTCGGCGGGGTAACTGCTGGGATAATGCGCCAATGGAGCGGTTCTTCCGCAGCCTGAAGACAGAATGGGTGCCGACAAAGGGTTACAACAGCTTCAGCGAAGCCCAGGACGCGATTATCCGCTACATCACGGGGTATTACAGCGCTATCCGGCCTCACTGGTATAACGGCGGCTTAACTCCAAACGAATCTGAGCGACTGTTCTACATACAGTCTAATGCGGTGGCCAATATTAGTTGACCACTACACTGTTGTCCACGTTACCCACCACGGCGTCGTCGTACTTGCCTTCTTGGGTTTTCAGGGATATGTTGTTTTTAAACACACCTTGTTTTTCCAGGCCAGAGTAAGGACTTGGACGGAAAATAAAGTCGAAGCGTTGGTTATCCAGCGCCGTGTTGTTTTCTACCACCAGCGCGCCGGGGTTGAAGTTATCCGTAAAACCATCCAGTTGGTTGCCAACAGCGATGCTGTTTTTCACTTTGTGCGCAACCGACTGACCTTCGCCACCCATTTTGAAGCCGTTGCTGGTGTTGTTCATGGCAATTGAATTCTCGATCACCACAACGCCGTTAGCGCCGTCTTCAATCTTGTTGAACAGGTCAAAACCATCGTCGATATTGTTGTGAGAGAATGCACCGCGAATCACGTTGCCTTCACCCACGCGCATTTTCACCGCAAAACCGTCGGCGTTGATTTTGCCAGGATCCTGGTTGCTGTGTGATTCTGAGTTCAGAATCAGGTTGTGACTTGCCCACAGCGGACGGCCTACGTCACCGGAAGAAGAAACCTGAATCCCGGTTTCGTCACAATGGTGCGCCAGTACTTGTTCGATGGTGTTGTAGCTGCCTTCGATACGGAACGGCTTCTCAGTGATTTCGACGCCTTTCACATGCCAGTGGCTGGCATTCAGTTGCAGGCCGTGAATCACTGCTTTTTTGCCCTGAGAGAACAGTTTTTTCGATGCTTTCTGGCTGCCGCTGGCGCTGACGGGAATGGAAGAAGCACTGTAATCGCCGTCTGCTAGCCATAAGGTTGCTCCTGCTGGCAATACGTTAATAGCGGTTGCGAAATCTAACGGGGCAGTTTTGCTGCCATCGTTGCTTGCCTGACCCTGCGCAGAAACATAGACATTTTTGGCATCGGCCATTTTGACTTTCTCTACGCTGAACGTTGCTTCTTTCGCTGCTTTATCATCGCCTTCTGTTGGCAGATAAACGATTTTGAAGTCACTGCCTGCGCTCAGCTTGGCAGGAACGCTTAGCGTCTCACCGGCTTTAACGGTATGTGCTGCGCCCAGCGCTTTATCGCCCTGAGTGATGGTAACGGTACCGGCATAGTTGGCACGCAGTTGCACGTCATAGTTATCGCCACCTCGTTATACACAAGTCCGCAACGCCTTATATGCCAAGGGTTAGCGGGCTGAAATAGGCAGCCGGTGGGGTTGTAAATGAAGTGAAACCGACGTGTACTATCGCCATTTACGGCGCTGAAAAATGACACGGGATTCAGATGGCTGGGCACACCAAGAACTGGAAGGGGTAAATCTTGGTGACACGAGGCTCAATAAGCGCGCCAAAGGGCTTTTGATACGGCTGGCTGAGAATCCGCAAGCCAGCATTCCGCATGCGTGCCTCGGATGGTCTGAGACGCTGGGTGCTTAACGCTTCATGGAGAACCAAGCATTCGAATGGCGAGACATTCTGCAACCTCACTGGCAGCGTACGCAGGAAAGGATCCGAGAACACGAGGTTGTGCTGTGTATCCAAGACACTACCGAGCTTGACTTCAACGGGCAGCAAATCCAAGGCTTGGGTCCCTTGAACTACGAAGCCAGGCGTGGTCTGTACCTGCATCCGACCTACGCGGTCAGTCCGGATCGCGTGGGGTTGGGCGTACTGGATGCGTGGATGTGGGCAAGAGAGCCGAAGGATGCAGACGGAAAACGCGATGGGCTCAAGGAGAGTACGCGCTGGCTCGAGGGATACGAGCGAGTTGCTGAACTCGCCTCGGAGTTGCCAAACACACGTCTGGTGTACTTAGCCGATCGCGAAGCGGATATCAAGGCGTTGATGCAGCTCGCTGATGACCTTGGCACTCCGGCTGACTGGTTGATCCGCTCGACTCATAATCGCAGTCTGGACTGTAATGAGAAGCTTTGGCAGAAGGTTGGAAAGACCGTGCCGGTGGGAGAAATCCAATTCGTTATGGCGGCTCGCGCGGGGCAGAAGGCGCGTACGGTGAAACAGGCGCTGCGCGTGAAGCGAGTGTCGCTGCGTTGCGGGTTGGCAGTGACTTGTGTGATAGCCAAGGAAATTGAGCCGCCAGCAGGCGTGAAGCCGGTCGAGTGGCGGTTGCTGAGCAATCGCGTACCTGAAGGACGAGAAGATATCGTGGAGCTGATCGACTGGTATCGGGCTAGATGGGAAATCGAGATGTTCTTCAATGTGCTGAAGAACGGCTGCTGTGTCGAAGCGTTACAGTTATCGACCGTGGATCGCATTGAGCGGGCATTGGCGCTGTTCATGATCGTGGCATGGCGCATCGCCTATTTAATGCGTATGGGACGAACCTGTCCAGAGCTGGACGCAATGTTGTTCTTTGATTCCGACGAGACTCATGGCGCTTACCTACTGATGAACAAGCGTATGCCCAAGGGCCGCCCTAAGCTAAACGAAGTATTGCGCTTAATTGCGCAACTGGGAGGCTTTCTTGCTCGAAAAGGCGACGGTGAACCAGGCGCAAAAACTATCTGGAAAGGCTTGCAGAAAGTCATGACGGCCGCCGAAACGCTACGCGCGCTCAGGCACGAACAGAGATGTGTATAACGAGGTGAGTTATCGCTCGCGCTCTTGGTCGAGGACATCACCTGCAATACTGGGGCAAATGCGGCAAATTTGAATTCCGGCGACGCTTTGGTTTGTGCCGGAGACGTCGTCAACTGCGCATCACTGACAGTTATTTTGGCGTTAAGTGATGCGAAGATGCCCACATAGTAATGATCTTTATCTAGCTTGGTGACGAGGTCCGCCCCTTTCACGTCTTTGCTTACCCAGTTGTCGCTGTCTTTGGGCGCATAGGATGTCACAAAACCGTCGTTGGTACGTTCCACCTTCATACGGAAAGGAGGGGTCTGTTCCAGGTTAATTTTTTCCTGAATATTGGTCTTGGTGATCTTGGCACCCGGTTACCCCACGGTTGCAGCACACCGTTGCGCACAATAGCTTGCAACCGGACTTCCGTATGGGATTTCTTATCCTGTGTCATGATGGCATTCATCACCATGTTGGAAGCAGCAGGGAACTCCTCATAGCCTTCCTTCAACGGATTTTGACGCGGTGCCCCAATAATGTCGCGCACCAGGATCCCAGCCCCTTCCTGTGCGGCCGGTTTAGTGCCATTTTCGGGGCCAAACTGATCGACGGTCACGGTTGCTTGCAAGGTAAAATTCACATTGGCAGGCAGCGTAGTGTAGAAGAAGGTTAGCCCATCGTGCGTGTTGGCGATTTTACCGCCGTGGCTCTCGATGTTGATCGGCGCTGATAGGTCGGCCTTATCGTCAACCGTCAGTTTTTTGCCGTTGATGGTGACATCATTAACGCCAATTTTTTCCGGCAGAACGTTGGAGGAGAAGTTAACGTCGGTCGATTGGCCGAAGGCGATGCTGTGCCATACCGGAGCGGGTTGTTCAGTTGCGTGTGCAGTCATGCTAAGGAACAGAAAGGACGGTGCCAGGGCTACCGTGGCAAGCCGTAAAGCACTGAGTTTCATTGTATCCCCTTGGGTATTGTTTATTGAGTTGTGGGGCTATGATGATAAAAATGAAACGCTATTTCTTTTTTTTGTCACAAATGGAAACATATAAAACAAAAGTCTGTTTTTCCTGAAACCGGAATTCACTATCCGCCGTCGCGTTTTAGCCATTTTTTCGGAAAAGATGAATTAAAAAAACCACCAGTAAGGTTTAGACTTGGGTACACTTTCTTTTTCCTTGCCTCGCGCGGCATTGTGGTATTTTTCGTTGAAAAATATGTAGTAATCTGCTGCGATAACGGGTTTACTTTCATCCAATTGAATCCGTGGGTTATCAATTCGTTTCATCAGGGTGGTGCATGTCTAACAGTGTCATGAGCGTGGTTATCCTTGCCGCTGGCAAAGGAACACGTATGTATTCCGATCTACCAAAAGTGCTTCATACGCTCGCTGGCAAGCCGATGGTTCAGCATGTGATTGATGCGGCTATGGAAACGGGTGCCAAACAGGTGCATTTGGTCTACGGACACGGTGGCGATTTACTGAAAGACAGGTTAACCAACCCGGATTTGAATTGGGTTCTGCAAGCGGAACAACTCGGCACCGGGAACGCCATGCAGCAGGCGGCGCCGTTTTTTGCTGATGATGAAGATATTCTGATGCTGTACGGTGATGTTCCTTTGATATCAACCGCCACGCTGGCGCGCTTGCTAGCGGATAAGCCACAGGGCGGCATTGCGCTTCTGACGGTGAAACTGGACGACCCCACCGGTTATGGCCGCATTGTGCGCGATGATAACGGGTCTGTGGTCGGGATTGTCGAGCACAAGGACGCGACGGAACAGCAGCGTCAGATTAACGAAATCAACACCGGCATTCTGGCAGCAAACGGTCAGGATCTGAAACGCTGGCTGAGCCAGTTAAACAATAACAACGCGCAAGGCGAGTATTACATCACTGACATTATCGCTATGGCTGCTTCAGAAGGCCGCCGTGTTGAAGCTGTACATCCTGATAATCTGAGCGAAGTGGAAGGGGTTAATAACCGTCTGCAACTGGCGACGCTGGAACGTGTCTATCAGCGGGAACAGGCCAATAAGTTGCTGCTGGCGGGCGTCATGTTATTCGATCCCTCTCGTTTTGATCTGCGTGGGACATTAACCCACGGACGTGATGTGAGTATTGATGCTAATGTGATCATTGAAGGCCAGGTCTCATTAGGGAATCGGGTTGAGATTGGTGCGGGCTGTATCATCAAAGACAGCGTGATCGGTGATGACTGTGTCCTCAGCCCGTACACCGTGTTAGAAAATGCGGTTTTGGACGCTGAGTGTACGGTAGGGCCCTTTGCGCGCCTGCGACCGGGGGCCGAGCTGGCACAGGGTGCACACGTTGGCAATTTTGTTGAGTTGAAAAAGGCGCGTTTGGGCAAAGGTTCCAAAGCAGGCCATTTGACCTATCTTGGCGATGCGGAAATTGGTGATTATGTGAATATTGGTGCAGGCACCATCACCTGTAATTATGACGGTGCCAACAAGCACAAAACCGTGATTGGCGATCGGGTGTTTGTCGGCTCTGACAGTCAACTGGTGGCCCCTGTGATCGTAGCCAGTGGCGTGACCATCGGTGCTGGCACCACGGTAACGCTCGATGTGGAAGAGAATGCACTGGTGATAAGCCGGGTGAAACAGCGTCATATTTCAGGTTGGGCGCGGCCCGTTAAGAAAAAATAAGTGATGTCGCCTCCCATTTCGTGGAGGCGGTTTTGCACAGTGTTTTAGGCTAAAGCACTCCGCAAAACATAATAATCCCCAACTCTCTACAAGGCTCGGGGACGCCGGAAAAACCGGCACGATCAGGTCTAAGACGTCGAAAGTGACACAATATGTCACGCGTATAGGAATACACATCCATGTGTGGAATTGTAGGCGCAGTTGCGCAACGCGATATTTCTGAAATTCTGTTAGAAGGGCTTCGCCGCCTTGAGTACCGTGGTTATGACTCTGCGGGGTTGGCGGTGGTTGACGCAGAGGAACACGTTGCCCGCGTACGTCGCTTGGGTAAGGTGCAGATGCTGGCGCAAGCGGTGGAAGAGCATCCGCTGGCGGGCGGTACGGGCATTGCTCATACCCGTTGGGCAACGCACGGTGAGCCATCAGAAGAGAATGCGCACCCGCACGTCTCCGGCCCTATTATCATCGTTCACAACGGCATTATCGAAAACCATGAACCGCTGCGTGAAACGCTGATCGGGCGTGGCTATCGCTTTGTTTCCGAAACCGATACCGAAGTGGTTGCGCACCTGGTGCACTGGGAACAGCAACAAACCGGCGGCGCGCTGGTTGACGTGGTAAAACGCGTTATCCCTCAACTGCGTGGCGCTTACGGCATGGTAGTGATGGACAGTCGCGATCCGAGCGTGCTGGTGGCTGCTCGTTCTGGGAGCCCGCTGGTAATTGGCCGTGGTATCGGTGAAAACTTCCTTGCGTCTGACCAACTGGCTCTGTTGCCAGTGACCCGCCGCTTTATGTTCCTGGAAGAAGGCGACGTGGCCGAAGTGACGCGCCGCACTGTGCGCATTTTCAACCGTTCGGGCGAACTGGTTGAACGCGAAGAGATTGAATCCAAAGTCAATTATGACGCGGGTGACAAAGGCGCTTACCGCCACTACATGCACAAAGAGATTTACGAACAGCCGTTGGCGATCAAAAACACCCTGGAAGGGCGTTTTAGCCACGGTGAAGTGAATCTGTCTGAACTGGGTCCAAAAGCGGATGAACTGCTGGCTAAAGTGCAGCATATTCAGATTATTGCCTGCGGTACGTCCTACAACTCAGGCATGGTATCGCGTTATTGGTTTGAAGCACTGGCGGGTATGCCCTGTGATGTGGAAATCGCCTCTGAATTCCGCTATCGCAAACCGGCGGTGCGCGCCAATAGCCTTATGATCACCCTCTCTCAGTCCGGTGAAACGGCGGATACGCTGGCAGCACTGCGCTTGTCCAAAGAGCTGGGGTATCTGGGATCGCTGGCTATTTGTAACGTGGCAGGATCATCGCTGGTTCGTGAATCCGATTTGGTGCTGATGACCAAAGCCGGTACGGAAATTGGCGTGGCGTCCACCAAGGCGTTTACCACCCAGTTAACGGTGTTGCTGATGCTGGTGGCGCGTATTGGCCGTCTGCGCGGTATGGATGCCCAGATTGAGCACGATATTGTCCACGGTCTGCAAGCGCTGCCTGCGCGTATTGAGCAGATGCTGTCACAGGACAAGCTGATTGAGTCTCTGGCAGAAGGTTTCTCTGATAAGCACCATGCGTTGTTTCTGGGACGCGGCGATCAGTACCCTATCGCAATGGAAGGAGCGCTGAAGCTTAAAGAGATCTCCTACATCCATGCAGAAGCGTATGCGGCGGGTGAGTTGAAGCACGGCCCGCTGGCGTTGATTGATGCGGATATGCCTGTTGTGGTGGTTGCGCCCAACAATGAGATGTTGGAAAAATTGAAATCCAACATCGAAGAAGTGCGCGCACGCGGCGGTGAGCTCTATGTGTTTGCCGACGAAGAAGCGGGCTTTACCAGCAGCGAAAACATGCGCATCATTCCGCTGCCGCATGTGGAAGACGTGATTGCCCCAATCTTCTACACCGTGCCGTTGCAGTTGCTCTCCTACCACGTGGCCCTGATCAAAGGCACTGACGTTGACCAACCGCGTAACCTGGCGAAATCGGTGACGGTAGAGTAACTGCTAATCTGATTGATTTGTAGATAAAAATACCGGGCAGAAAGTGCCCGGTATTGGCTTGTACTAATCAGAAACACGCTGCTAAATTCTTCTCCAAAGTGTTGGAGCCTGCGGTGGTCTCCAGGTTATTGCGTGTGCTATATGCTGTTGAATGCATATGTAATTAAGCCCGTCATAGGACACCCGATCCCCTACTAAATACTGTACACCCACTTGCCATGGACGGAACGGCGGAAGTGGTGCCGCGCCGCTTAATAAATTATCAACCTCTGTGAGCGCTGCAGCCACATTGGGTCTAACGCCGATCCCCTGCCCTTCTGCTTGTCGTGAACCACTGCGTTCTATTACTTGTAGCATATCTCGAGCATTAAATATTACGCGATAAGTCGCTCTGGCGTAGGACTGTATTACTGCCATTGCTCCAGTCAATAGTGCTGTTGCGGCACCGGTTCCAGAAAGTCCTGCCGTGTAGGTGCGTAAGGGAACGGGGGAGATTTTGTAAACTACCGAAACCCGTTGTCGTTACGCTATCTC
The DNA here is from genome assembly GCF_053848865.1 of Symbiopectobacterium sp. Eva_TO. Taxonomy (NCBI): domain Bacteria; kingdom Pseudomonadati; phylum Pseudomonadota; class Gammaproteobacteria; order Enterobacterales; family Enterobacteriaceae; genus Symbiopectobacterium; species Symbiopectobacterium sp. Eva_TO. Next base: position 362,731 of record NZ_JBSPEY010000004.1, read on the forward strand.
CCCAAGAGTTAGCACTGAGATACAAATTGAAGTTGGTGTTAGGCTGTATCCCTTAATTACATAACCTCTGGTAAAACAGGCGGATGTAGCCCAGTTTCAACATTGCCAGATAATTCCTCGCCGTTTTGTCGTAACGTGTCGCAATGCGACGGTATTCTTTCAGACGGCCAAAGCACCGTTCAACAACGTTCCGATTGCGGTAGGCGTCACGATCGAGCTTTGAACGACCATCCACCGCCATTTTTTCAGTGGATTTCCGGGGGATAACAGTTTTTATACCTCTGTTTTTCAGCTCGTTACGTAATACATGCCCGGAGTACGCCTTGTCAGCGAGTACCGCATGACCACGGCGTTTCATACTGCCGTTATGGCGTTGAACACCAATACCGTCCAAAAGACGTAGTGCAAACTGACTTTCATGAGCCTGACCGGGGCTCAACACGATGTTTAACGGAAGACCACTTCCGTCTGTAGCCATATGGATTTTGGTGCCAAAACCACCTCGAGAGCGACCCAGACCATTATCTCCGGTGATATCGGGATGTTTTTTTGAGCACCGGCAGCACATTTCAGCGCCCTGATATTGCTACCATCCAGCGCAGTCGCTGACCAGTCCACGAGGCCATGGGCATCAAGTGATGAAAGTAACTTATTGAAAATAAGGTTAATGACTCCCGATTTTGACCATCGGTTAAAGCGGTTATAAACGGTTTTCCATGGGCCGTATCGCTCAGGTAAATCACGCCATGGGGCACCAGAGCACAGCCCCAGAACATGCCATTGATAATCATGCGATGCTCAGCCCATGGGCGTCCGGCCTGTGGTGTTGCTGGTTCAGCAGGGAGTAAGGGCTGGATGATAGCCCATGCTTCATCGGGAAGGTCGTAGCGAGCCATAGTTCAAAATGATGTAGAAAAAAGTTATTATAACTCATGGGGTTAAGGGACACAGCCTAGTCTTCAGAGGCTTTCTTGTTGTCATGCTTTATCGGTATGATGCCAACTGATATCGATTAATGCGTCCCGGAAACCGCCGGGAAAGTGAGAAGGGTAGGTCATTACATGTCACAGCCCATTTTTATGGTTGGGGCCAGAGGATGCGGTAAAACCACGGTCGGCAATGCGTTGGCGCGTGCGTTAGGTTACCAGTTTGCCGATACCGATCTGTTTATGCAGCAAACCAGCAAAATGAGCGTGGCAGAGGTGGTTGCCAATGAAGGGTGGCACGGTTTTCGCCAGCGAGAAAGCGTCGCTCTGCAACAAGTGACACAGTCGCGCTGTGTCATTGCCACTGGCGGAGGTATGGTGCTTTCACCGCAAAACCGTCAGTTTATGCGCTCGCAGGGGATCGTCATCTATCTGTTTGCCTCTGCGACGCTATTGGGCGATCGTCTGGAAGCCTGCCCTGAAGCGCATCAACGCCCCACCTTAACGGGACGCCCAATTGTTGACGAGATGGCTGACGTGCTGGCGGCGCGTGAGACGCTGTACCGTGATGTGGCACACCATGTGGTCGCTGCCTCTGCAACACCAGATGTTATCGTGACTGATATCCTGCAAATGTTACGTGTTTCTGCCGCCTCATAAGCGGTTTTCGTCTGTTATTTCTTTCTTCTCGTTTCTGACCACAGGAGCTGTACTTATGTTGAATGTTAATGAATATTTTTCTGGAAAAGTGAAATCTATCGGTTTTGACAGTGACTCCATCGGCCGTGCCAGCGTGGGCGTAATGGAAGCGGGAGAGTACACCTTTGGTACTGGGCAGCCGGAAGAGATGACCGTGGTGAGCGGTGCGTTGACGGTAAAACTGCCGGGCAGCGATGAATGGCAAGTGTTCGGACCCGGTGCCGTATTTTCTGTGCCGGGCAACAGTGAGTTCTACCTGCAAGTGGCTGAACCGACCTCTTATCTGTGCAAATACCTCTGATTTATTGCCCCTGCATGCAGGGGCAACCTCACCTCGCCAACGGCATCAAAGCACCTTCATCTTGAAAAAACGTCCATAGTCAGGTTTTTATTCGGTCGCAGTGTCGTGCACCCTCGGCGTCGAAGAAACGCTTGTGGTGACCTATTGAAATTATCACCCTGTGCGCCAGGCCACTCATTGGCTGGGTAAACAGCGAATAACTCGCTCAATATTCATATCTTTTTCTTATATCTATTAATAAGCACACTATCCCGGTGATATCATTTTATTTGATGAAATAAAATGATTTTTTATGCCAATCTGGTAATGAACCATGAAGTGCATGTCTTAATGTGTATTAGTCGCGACTTGCTCTGACACTGGACCTTGAAAGGTTGAGAGTTACCGGTTTTGATATGGGTGTCGAATCCTTATACAAAACACGAGGTAACTCTCATGCTTCATACTAACAATCCCATCATCAAACACAAAGCCGGCCTGCTCAATCTCGCCGAAGAACTCGGTAACGTATCAAAAGCCTGTAAAATCATGGGGGTGTCACGCGACACGTTTTATCGCTATCAGGAACTGGCGGCAGAAGGCGGTATTGACGCTCTGGTTAACCAAAACCGCCGGGTTCCCAACCTGAAAAACCGTGCTGATGAAGCCACTGAACGTGCGGTTGTTGATTACGCCATTGAGTTCCCGGCTCATGGCCAGCACCGGACCAGTAATGAGCTGCGTAAAAAAGGCGTCTTCATTTCTGGCAGCGGTGTGCGCTCCATCTGGCAACGACACGATCTGGAAAACTTTCGTAAGCGCCTGAAGGCACTTGAGGAAAAAGTTGCCAGAGAAGGCATCGTACTTACTGATGCTCAAATCGCTGCACTGGAGAAGAAGGCGCACGACGACGAAGCCTGTGGTGAAATAGAGACTGCTCACCCGGGTTATCTGGGGTCGCAGGACACCTTCTACGTGGGTAATCTGAAAGGTGTTGGCCGTATCTACCAGCAGACGTTCGTGGATACGTACTCGAAAGTGGCGCACTGCAAGCTTTACACGAGTAAAGCACCGATCTCTGCCGCCGACCTGCTCAATGATCGCGTGCTGCCGTTCTACGAAGCTCAGGGGCATATCGTTATACACATCTTTTGGCCATTTTTTGAACAGGATGCTCAGAACCCCGTGAATTAAGGCATTCAAGCCATCCCATTGGCTTTTTGAGGTTCAAAATGCTACTCTGAGATAAACCCGTAACTCATTGATTAAACAGTGCGTTAGAAAGATGTGTATAACGATATGGCTCAGGGGCTGCCAATGCTAAGAATACTGACGGACAGGGGGACGGAGTACTGCGGTAAAGTGGAACAACATGACTATCAGCTGTACTTGGCTATCAACGATATAGACCATACGAAAACGAAAGCGATGTCTCCGCAGACAAACGGTATCTGCGAGCGCTTCCATAAAACTATTTTGCAGGATTTTTATCAGGTTGCGTTCCGTAAGACGTTATACGAGGACCTAGAAAGTCTACAAAAGGATCTGGACAACTGGTTGTGGCATTACAATAATGAGCGAACTCATCAGGGTAAAATGTGCTGCGGGCGTACGCCAATGGCCACGTTACTTGATGGTAAACGAGTCTGGGCAGAAAAAAATCTGAACCAGATTTAATCTGACAGACACCTGTATAAATAACCGGTAACTGTCAGATCAGGTCTGAGCTAATACATGCGCGCTAACCTGCGCCAGTTTCTGCAACCGTTGTTGCGCGCCCGACACGAGGCGCTCAATTGCCGCTGCCTCGTGGCTTCAGGCTTTTCGCGAGAAATCACGCCGCTACGCGGTGCCTTCGGCGTTCGTGTCCGCCGCTCGGGCTGTTCCCGACGCGTTCCAGACGCGGCGGGAACTTTCGCCGCATCCCTGCGACTCACCCGGCGATCACGCCCGCCTCAGCGTGATTCTTTACGCGAGCAAAAGACCAAACCACATCTTCTGCATCGGCTTTTGGCGTTACCTTTAAACACACTACCAGGATCGTTACTGGGTTAGCGCCTTGGTAATTTTCTCAAAATCCTCAAACGAACAGAAACCTTTATCGTTGCTCGGGCACTCGCTAAGCGTTAGCGTCACACGCTGCGGGGGATTGGCGCGGTTAAGCGGTGCCAGCGTAGCAAGCTGTTCAGTCGATTGATACACGTATTCCACTTTCAACAGTGCCTTGTTACTGGTGTTATCACGCCAGCGTTGGAACACGACTTTGCCGCCGATCGGCGTGGTTTCCAATTGGTGCGGCAGATGGTACGGTTTCACGCCCAGTGCGGAGAACAGCGATGCAACGTTTGAATCGTGACCGACCAGGAAGGTGAATTTGGGCTGTTGCTCGCCAAACGAACCGGCCAACGCTTTGACCAGATTGGCCGAGACGGCTTTGGCAACCACCGGGGCGCTAAACACTACGCTGTTGTAGTACTCTTTGATCGACACCAAATCAGCCAGTTGCTTCTCATCTTTGATGCGTCCCCAGCCGATCTTGTTAATCGGAGTGCCTTCGTAGTATTGCAGGATAAAGGCATCAGCAATTGAGGTGCCGGTTCTCAGCGGGCCAACCACACCTGGCTCTTTGCCAGCCTCAATCTTCACGTCAGTTTCCTGTGCCATCAGGTCGCACTGTTTATCCTGCTTGCAGTTGGCGGAATCCTTGTAGCGAATGATCTCCGCCATCTGTTGGTATACCGGTTTCAGCCGCTCATTAAGCCCTTTCACCCCACCTTCACCGGCTTTTTGATTAATGGAATCGATGGCCTGTTGTTTAAACGTGGTGCTGTCGTTGTGGATGATCGGGTTAAAGGTGGCATCCATCGTGCCCAATTTTTCTTTGTGCACTACCGGCACCAGACAACCGGGGAACGCACCCACTGCGAAATATTGTGCGGTGGAGATGGTGCGTTGCAGACTGTTGGCATAGAACGAGACGTCTTTATCCGTCGGGCAGGTATCGGCGGCCAGTAGGCGGTTATCCACCAACCATTCGCTAAAATAGTGGCCGAAATAGGCTTCCAATACGCCACCGCGCGTGGTCAGGTAGCTGCTGGGGGTATCCCACTGTGGCCAGGCATCCGGCGTGACCTTGCCCAGTGCGCTACTTGGGCTGGCTAATGGGGCGCGTAGGCCGTGACGACTAAATACCACGACCTGTTCGAGCGTGTAGCCATCCTGCGCGGCGGCGGGGAAAGTGAGCGCTGCGAGCAGTAACAGCGGGAGACAAAACAGGGCTTTTCGTTGTAAAGACATGGTGATGCTCCTGGTGAGTGAATGACACATTCGCACATGACACGCATAACGGATGCGTGAAAATGCGATCTTTCTCATCATGGCTCTTTTTTCGCATAACGAAAAAATATTTTATTACAGAAAGGTGACGATTGACTTACCTTACTGAAACAGTAGCATCTCTCTCACATTGGCGTGCGCTGTGCCGTAATGCCTGTTTTCTTTGTCTCGAGGTGGTATTCGTATGGAACAGTTTGAGAGTCTCTGCATTGAGCAAGCCTATGAGCGCTGGCAGAAACACGGCGTGATGGTGGATATCCGCGATGCGCAAAGTTACGCCACCGGACATGTGCCGCAGGCGGTGCACCTGACGAATGAAACGCTGTCTGATTTTGTGCGTGAAGCAGAACTCGATCAGCCGGTGATGGTGATGTGCTATCACGGCATTAGCAGCCGTAATGCGGCACAGTACCTGTTGAGCCTGGGGTTTGAGACGGTATACAGCGTGGATGGCGGTTATGAAGCCTGGCAGCGTGATTTTCCACAGGATGTGGCGGCAGCGTCGGACAACGCGTGAAGTTGAACATCCCGACGCAATGACGCGTCGGGATAGGGCAAGGTTATTCCGCGGCCTGAAGCGGTTTTTTCACAAAGAAGCCGTAGCTGATGGCCCCCAGCATTAATAGGAAGGCACCAAACAGGAAGACGTTGGTGAAGTTGCCCGTTGCATCAAGAATAATGCCGGTGACGATCGGCGCACTGGCAGCGCCGAGGAATCCGCCGAAGTTCTGGATGGCACCCAGAGAAGCCACCTGCGATTTCGGTGCGATATCTGTTGCCAATGTCCAGATAACCCCAGACGGCATCTGAGAACAGAAGTAGCCCAGTGACAGCAGCGCGATACACAGCGTGGTGTCGTGCACGAAGGGGATCGGTGCCACGAAGCAGGCGGCCAGTGCTGCACCGCACACGATCGGGATTTTACGTGCGGTAATGGTGTTAGTGCCGCGACGAATCAATCGGTCGGAAATCACGCCACCCACCAACACGCCCATGATCCCGGCAAAGAACGGGATGGAGGCCACCCAGCCGGTTTTCATCAGGCTGAAGCCGAGCGATCTCTCCAGATAACTTGGCAACCAGGTCAGGTACACCCAAATGGTGAACATGATGGAGAAGTTCCCCAGAATCATGAACCAGGTGGTTTTGTGTTTAAACAGAGAGCCCCAGCTTGCTTTGGGTTGATTCGCTTGTTGCGCCTCAGCGGCTTCCGCTTCGCCGTGGATCTGCACTTCTTCTGCTGGCGTCGGGTTACGGTACAGCTTCAGCCACACTAGCAGAATCGGGATACCAGCCAAACCAATGGCGATAAACATGCCGCGCCAGCCCAGCGTTAACAACAGGATGGTCAGGATTGGCGGTGCAACGGCTTTGGCGATCTGTGAGCCAGTATTGATGATGGCGGTGGGAAGCCCGCGTTCATTGCTGGGGAAACAACGATGGGTGATCTTGATGCCGGAGGTAAAAAACGGTGATTCAGAGATGCCCAGCATCATGCGCAGGCCATAGAACATCGAATAGCCGTTAACGAAACCCGCGAGAATGGTGAACCCTGACCACAGGCCGAGCGCCCAGGAAAACATTTTTTTTTGGCCCGAATTTATCGACCAGCCAGCCTGCAGGCAGGTTGGCGAGCGCATAGGGCCACAAAAAGGCCGAAAGCAGCAGGCCCATCTGGGTGGCGCTAAAGCCGAACTCTTTGGAAATCGTGGTGTTGGCGATGCTGAGGTTGGCGCGGTCGAGGTAGTTCACCACGGCGGCGATCAGCAACACCAGAATAATACTCCAACGCAAACGGGATATTTTTTGCATTGGTGGTGTAACAGCAGCAGGTTGAGATAACGATATTGTCTCTTTCATTTTATTTATTTTCCGTGAGCAGGCTGAGAGGAATCTGCGAATAAACGATTCGCCGTGAGTCTGGCTGTAAGGACGTTGTTGTAGGATGCAGGGCGTGCTGTTCTTGCGCCCAATCACGTTGGTCACATACGATCATGCTGAAAATCCCCTGGTTTTTTTATTTTTCGTAGCGGGAATCACGAGGTGTTCCCGCTCGTTGTTGTTATTTTTTATTGCGCAATTTTTTTCTGATAATGCGCGGTGCCGTGGCGAATCTGATCGAGGATCACGGTCAATCCCCAGAATTTCTCCAGCACGTCATCCTTGTTTACCCGGCAGTGAATGCTGTCAAAGGTGCCGCGGCGTTGATGGTAAATTTTGGCGTTTTTCGGATAGCCCAGCGTTTCAGTAACGGCAGACAGTGACAGGAAATCGGCCAGTTCATCTGCCAGCGCTGGGTTTTCCTGATGGTGGTGATACAGCCACACGTACAGTTCTGGGTGGAAGTTGGTGAACACGCCGCTAAAACCGCGCGAACCCGCTTTCATTGCCGGGAAGGCAATGGCGGCATTGGCGTTGATGATATTAAGCGGGGTGTCCTGCACCAGTTTGACGCGGTGGGTTACGGTCACCTCGTTATACACAAGTCCGCAACGCCTTATATGCCAAGGGTTAGCGGGCTGAAATAGGCAGCCAGTGGGGTTGTAAATGAAGTGAAACCGACGTGTACTATCGCCATTTACGGCGCTGAAAAATGACACGGGATTCAGATGGCTGGGCACACCAAGAACTGGAAGGGGTAAATCTTGGTGACACGAGGCTCAATAAGCGTGCCAAAGGGCTTTTGATACGGCTGGCTGAGAATCCGCAAGCCAGCATTCCGCATGCGTGCCTCGGATGGTCTGAGACGCTGGGTGCTTACCGCTTCATGGAGAACCAAGCATTCGAATGGCGAGACATTCTGCAACCTCACTGGCAGCGTACGCAGGAAAGGATCCGAGAACACGAGGTTGTGCTGTGTATCCAAGACACTACCGAGCTTGACTTCAACGGGCAGCAAATCAAAGGCTTGGGTCCCTTGAACTACGAAGCCAGGCGTGGTCTGTACCTGCATCCGACCTACGCGGTCAGTCCGGATCGCGTGGGGTTGGGCGTACTGGATGCGTGGATGTGGGCAAGAGAGCCGAAGGATGCAGACGGAAAACGCGATGGGATCAAGGAGAGTACGCGCTGGCTCGAGGGATACGAGCGAGTTGCTGAACTCGCCTCGGAGTTGCCAAACACACGTCTGGTGTACTTAGCCGATCGCGAAGCGGATATCAAGGCGTTGATGCAGCTCGCTGATGACCTTGGCACTCCGGCTGACTGGTTGATCCGCTCGACTCATAATCGCAGTCTGGACTGTAATGAGAAGCTTTGGCAGAAGGTTGGAAAGACCGTGCCGGTGGGAGAAATCCAATTCGTTATGGCGGCTCGCGCGGGGCAGAAGGCGCGTACGGTGAAACAGGCGCTGCGCGTGAAGCGAGTGTCGCTGCGTTGCGGGTTGGCAGTGACTTGTGTGATAGCCAAGGAAATTGAGCCGCCAGCAGGCGTGAAGCCGGTCGAGTGGCGGTTGCTGAGCAATCGCGTACCTGAAGGACGAGAAGATATCGTGGAGCTGATCGACTGGTATCGGGCTAGATGGGAAATCGAGATGTTCTTCAATGTGCTGAAGAACGGCTGCTGTGTCGAAGCGTTACAGTTATCGACCGTGGATCGCATTGAGCGGGCATTGGCGCTGTTCATGATCGTGGCATGGCGCATCGCCTATTTAATGCGTATGGGACGAACCTGTCCAGAGCTAGACGCAATGTTGTTCTTTGATTCCGACGAGACTCATGGCGCTTACCTACTGATGAACAAGCGTATGCCCAAGGGCCGCCCTAAGCTAAACGAAGTATTGCGCTTAGTTGCGCAACTCGGAGGCTTTCTTGCTCGAAAAGGCGACGGTGAACCAGGCGCAAAAACTATCTGGAAAGGCTTGCAGAAAGTCATGACGGCCGCCGAAACGCTACGCGCGCTCAGGCACGAACAGAGATGTGTATAACGAGGTGGGTTACGGTGTCAAAATCGCAGCTTACGTCTTTCAGTACCACGAAACGGCCGGTGTGTAGTGGCACACTGATACTGGCCACCTGATCGGAGGTGATATGCTCACCTCATCAACACGACAGGTGACCTCATGGGTAAACATTTTACGGCGGAATTTAAGCTCGAAGCCGCAAAGCTGGTTGTCGACCACGGCTACACATACGTTAAGGCCGCAGAGGCGGTTAATGTCAGCCATTCTGCCATTAGTCGCTGGGTCAATAAGCTTCGCCTTGAACGACAGGGAAAAACGCCAACGGGACTTCCTCTTACCCCTGAACAGCTCGAGCTGCGTGAGATGAAGAAAAAAGTCCAATGCCTTGAAATGGAGAACGAAATCCTAAAAAAGGCTACGGCGCTCTTAATGTCGGACTCACTCAACGGTTCACGGTAGTCGACAGGCTGAGGGCGCGATACCCGGTCACGGCGTTGTGCCAAACTTTTGAGGTACATCGCAGCAGCTACAGGCACTGGCAGGCTTCCGCTAATGAACCCGACGGTGAGCGCGTGGTTAAGTGTAGTCGCGTCATGGAAGCCTGGAACGCCAGCGGCGGCTCTGCCGGCGCTCGAAGTATCGCGACCATCGTCACCGGCAGCTCTGGTGTCAAAATGGGGCGCTGGCTGGCTGGCAAGCTGATGAAGGAGCTGGGTATCGCCAGCTGCCAGCGACCGGCTCACAAATACAAACGCGGCGGCAATGAACACGTTGAAATACCGAACTATCTCAACCGCCAGTTCGCGGTTACCGCGCCGGATCAGGTCTGGTGCGGCGATGTGACCTACATCTGGACGGGCAAATGCTGGGCTTACCTTGCGGTGGTGCTAGATCTGTTCGCCCGCAAACCGGTGGGCTGGGCCATGTCGACGTCGCCGGACTCGGCGCTGACAGTTAAAGCGTTGCAGATGGCCTGGGAACTCCGGGGACAACCAACAGGAGTCATGTTCCACAGCGACCAGGGCAGCCACTATACCAGCCGTCAATACCGGCAAGCCCTGTGGCGCTGCCGGATAAAGCAGAGTATGAGTCGGCGGGGTAACTGCTGGGATAATGCGCCAATGGAGCGGTTCTTCCGCAGCCTGAAGACAGAATGGGTGCCGACAAAGGGTTACAACAGCTTCAGCGAAGCCCAGGACGCGATTATCCGCTACATCACGGGGTATTACAGCGCTATCCGGCCTCACTGGTATAACGGCGGCTTAACTCCAAACGAATCTGAGCGACTGTTCTACATACAGTCTAATGCGGTGGCCAATATTAGTTGACCACTACAGTGTTAGCACAGTAAGTTAGCTCTTCGTCACTCAGCAGGCGACGATATGGCGCCGGGCACTCATACAGACCCAACGGCAGCGATTCCGGCAGTGCATCCAGAAGACTGTTCAGCGTACTGAAGAAGGTGTCACTGCCGGTTTTCTGCGGATCGAGGTGGTTAGTCACCAGCACCAGAGCATCAATGCCGGTTTGCGCCATGGCAGACAGCTCTTCGATTTGTGCACCGAGGTCGTCACTGATGTGACCTGAGGCGATCACTGGCACGCGGCCTTTCGCATGATCGACAACGAAACGGGCCACCGCCACGCGTTCTTCCTGCGTCAGGAATTGCATTTCACTGGACTGGCATACGGCAAACAGCGCATCGACCTTGTTTTCCAGATACCAGTCAATCAGGTTGGCCAGGCCGGGATAGTCTACGTCGTTCTGTTCGGTGAACGGTGTAAGCATGACAGGGACGATACCATCGATTTTTTTCATTTTTTATTTCTCCGAATACAGACTGTGCGGGCGCAGACCCGCAGGCATTAACGTTGTGATAAACGTGCGATAACCTGTTGATGTTCTGGCATGTTTGAGGCACCTTCCCGCTCGACCGCTAGGGAAGCAAAGGCGGAGGCATAGGTAGCGGCCTGCACCATGCTTTGTCCGTTGGCCAGTGCGGCGGCAAAGGCACCGTTAAAGGCATCCCCTGCGCCGGTGGTATCCACACCGAGCGCCGGAAAGGCCGGAATGTGTTGGAACTGGTGGCCGTCATACAGCAGCGCACCGCGCGATCCCATGGTAATGATGACGCGCTTGGCACCCATACATGCGATTTTCAGCGCGGCTTCTTTGGTGCTGTCAAAATCCTGAATGTCGATACCCGATAGCAGTGACGCTTCTGTTTCGTTAGGCGTGATCACGTCCAGATAATCCAGATAGGGCAGTATCTCGCTGGAGTAGGGAGCCGGATTGAGGATCACTTTTTTGCCCAGCGCATGCGCCAGCTTGATGACGTTCAGGGTGGCGGAAAAGTTATTCTCCAACTGCACCAACAGCACGTCTGACGTGGTTAATTCAGGTGCGATGGCAGCCACTTCATCATCGGTGATGGTCTGGTTGGCACCGGGATAAATGGCGATCATGTTCTCGCCGTTTTGCTGTGAGACATAAATGATGGCGTTGCCAGTGGGCTCCGTATCGGATTGATACAGTTTGAACGCGTGAATATCCGATGACGACAGATGGTCGTAGGCAAACTGGCTGAACTGATCGGTGCCTACCTTGGTGACAAAATAGACCTGTGAACCTGCCCGACTGGCGGCCATCGCCTGATTGGCTCCTTTACCGCCGGGGCCGAGGGCGCTGCCCTGCGCCATGATCGATTCGCCGCCTTTGGGAAAACGTGCCACCTTGGCGACGATATCGACGTTGAACGATCCTAAAATACACACCTTGCCGTTCATCTTGTTTCCTTTCTGTTTGCTGGTTTGATGCCGGGTCTGCTTTTCCAGTCGCTTGAGCAGCACTTCAAAATTTTCACTGCGGGGAGCAATCAACTCAGACTGCAAACTGCGCCGCATAATAATTGCACCGCCGTAGCAGCGCTGAACCAGATTCAAGCGCGCCAACTCGTTCAGGTCGCTGCGGATCGTCTCTTTGCTCACGGCAAATGCGGTGGCCAGATAATCAACACTGGCACGTTCGTGTTTGGTTAAATAAGCCATAATTTGATTACGTCTTTCTTCCAGGAACATGGTCACCTCGCTGCTGGATATGAGCCTAAAGGAGCGGCTATGGTTAAAAAGTGACTATTGTCATAGGATAATGGGCAAAACGGAAGCAAACGGAAGTGTGTATGTGGGTGATGTATAGGCTTTGTTGAATAAATAGAAAGTTTGGTTAATCATCGGATCAGATCACCATAGTTGTTTCAACATCAGGTCTCCATGGCAAAACAAAATTTTAAAATCACTAACTGTCCCTCCTATAACAAGGCCCTCAAGCAGCGCGGTTCTCTAACCGTATGGCTAGATGAATCAGCCATTGCTGCATGGACGGAAAAAACGACTACTGAACGGCGTGGACGACCGCTCCACTACTCAGATTGTAGTGGTCAACTAATATTGGCCACCGCATTAGACTGTATGTAGAACAGTCGCTCAGATTCGTTTGGAGTTAAGCCGCCGTTATACCAGTGAGGCCGGATAGCGCTGTAATACCCCGTGATGTAGCGGATAATCGCGTCCTGGGCTTCGCTGAAGCTGTTGTAACCCTTTGTCGGCACCCATTCTGTCTTCAGGCTGCGGAAGAACCGCTCCATTGGCGCATTATCCCAGCAGTTACCCCGCCGACTCATACTCTGCTTTATCCGGCAGCGCCACAGGGCTTGCCGGTATTGACGGCTGGTATAGTGGCTGCCCTGGTCGCTGTGGAACATGACTCCTGTTGGTTGTCCCCGGAGTTCCCAGGCCATCTGCAACGCTTTAACTGTCAGCGCCGAGTCCGGCGACGTCGACATGGCCCAGCCCACCGGTTTGCGGGCGAACAGATCTAGCACCACCGCAAGGTAAGCCCAGCATTTGCCCGTCCAGATGTAGGTCACATCGCCGCACCAGACCTGATCCGGCGCGGTAACCGCGAACTGGCGGTTGAGATAGTTCGGTATTTCAACGTGTTCATTGCCGCCGCGTTTGTATTTGTGAGCCGGTCGCTGGCAGCTGGCGATACCCAGCTCCTTCATCAGCTTGCCAGCCAGCCAGCGCCCCATTTTGACACCGGAGCTGCCGGTGACGATGGTCGCGATACTTCGAGCGCCGGCAGAGCCGCCGCTGGCGTTCCAGGCTTCCATGACGCGACTACACTTAACCACGCGCTCACCGTCGGGTTCATTAGCGGAAGCCTGCCAGTGCCTGTAGCTGCTGCGATGTACCTCAAAAGTTTGGCACAACGCCGTGACCGGGTATCGCGCCCTCAGCCTGTCGACTACCGTGAACCGTTGAGTGAGTCCGACATTAAGAGCGCCGTAGCCTTTTTTAGGATTTCGTTCTCCATTTCAAGGCATTGGACTTTTTTCTTCATCTCACGCAGCTCGAGCTGTTCAGGGGTAAGAGGAAGTCCCGTTGGCGTTTTTCCCTGTCGTTCAAGGCGAAGCTTATTGACCCAGCGACTAATGGCAGAATGGCTGACATTAACCGCCTCTGCGGCCTTAACGTATGTGTAGCCGTGGTCGACAACCAGCTTTGCGGCTTCGAGCTTAAATTCCGCCGTAAAATGTTTACCCATGAGGTCACCTGTCGTGTTGATGAGGTGAGCATATCACCTCCGATCAGGTGGCCAGTATCAGTGTGCCACTACAAACGCAGCAACCGGGACTATCCTTCAGTTTCTCTCCCCGACGGTGATTGTTACCTGGTTTGCGCTGACGCGGAAAAAGCTGCCGGGCGTTTTTGTGTGTGCCGCGATACTCACCTCGCTGGCGGGCACTTTTTTGCTGGTGACGCACGGTAATCCGACGTCGCTGTCGATCTCGCCTGCGGCGCTGATCTGGGGGATTGCCTCCGCCTTTGCTGCCGCTTTCTATTCCACTTACTCCTCGGGCCTGATATCCCGACACGGCACGCTGCTGGTAGTGGGGTGGAGCATGTTTATTGCAGGGGTATCGATGATGCCGTTCTTCCTGCTGCCGGAGGCGAATATAACGGTTAACGGCCTGGGGCTGTTTGCCTTCTTCTATCTGATTATCGTGGGCACTGCCGTGACGTTTAGCCTGTACCTCAAGGGCGCATCGCTGATTGGCGGACAGAAGGCCAGCATTCTTAGCTGCGCGGAGCCGCTGACCAGTGCGGTGCTATCCTTGTTGCTGTTGGGCATTACTTTTACGCTGCCGGATTGGCTTGGCACGCTGCTTATCCTTTCATCCGTGCTGCTGATTGCCATGGATGCCAAGGGGAAGCTACACGGTTAATCTGAGGGGAATCAGCTATGAAACATGAACATGTTGGTGACGTTATCCTCGATGCATCCTCGATTGCTCAAGGTGTCAGTCAGGTTGCCGCGCAACTTAATCAGGACTTTGATGAGGCTGTTGTCATTACGGTAGTGCCGGGCGGTATACTCTACACGGCGGACCTGACCAGACAGTTAACCTTTGATATCAATATGGATTATATTTCCTGTCCACATACGCCGGGAGACAGGAATAATCATTCCCCTATCGTGTTCCATAATAATATCGACATCAGTAACCGCCATGTCATCCTCATTGATGATGCGATTGAGTCAGGTGGGACAATGAAGCGTCTGGTTAACCATATCTCCGAGCACTTCACGCCAAAATCGATCTCTGTGGCCGTTTTGTTTGTCAAACCGGGTCGCGTTGATATCCCTGTTAAGCAATATTTTGCGTATGAAATGGACAACGATGATTTACTGATTGGCTATGGTATGCCGTGGGAGAATAAGTACAGAAATCTCCCTTACGTCGCCAAATTGAAGCGTTAAGCGCCTGTCAGTAACGATCAAACCGATCATGTTGGTACACCAGACCTACTTATGCTGGGCAACGTTCAACGCCTGCGAACACGCCCAAGCGGAACTCCACGCCCACTGGAAGTTATAGCCGCCCAGCCAGCCGGTAACGTCCACCACTTCGCCGATAAAATAGAGGCCTGGCACTTTACTGGCCTCCAGGGTTTTTGACGATAACTCACGCGTATCCACACCGCCGAGGGTGACTTCTGCGGTGCGATAGCCTTCCGTACCGTTGGGTTGCACTTGCCAGGCGTGCAGATTTTCAATGAGCGCTGCGATCTGTGAGGATTGCAGCTGCTTCAGTGAAACCTCGGGCTCTATCCCCAAGGTTTGCAGGCACTCGACCAAGCGTTTCGGCAGCCACAGCGCCAGCGTATTTTTCAGGCTTTGATTGGGGTGTGCTGCACGTTGCTCGGCAAGCAGTACGTTAAGATCGTGCTGTGGCAACAGATTGATTGTCACCATTTCGCCCGGTAGCCAATAGCTAGACAGTTGCAAAATGGCCGGGCCAGAAAGGCCACGATGGGTAAACAGCAGACTCTCTTTAAAACTGACACCGTTTTTCGCGGTCACCACTACAGGTACGGAAACGCCGGACAGCGTCTGTATCTGCTCCAGCAGCGGTTTATGTAGGGTAAACGGTACTAGCGCAGCGCGTGTGGGCAGTACCTTAAAGCCAAACTGTTGTGCGACCTGATAACCGAAGGGGGATGCGCCTAGCCCCGGCATGGAAAGCCCCCCGCTGGCAATCACTACCTGTGGAACCGTGAGCGTGCCATTGGCGAAGGTGAGGGTGAACGCTGAGCCCGCCCGTTCAATACGCTGGAGTTCACTACGTAGACGAAACTGTACGTTGCCGAGTTCGCACTCGCGCATCAGCATGTCCACAATCTGCTGCGCGCTGTCATCACAGAACAACTGCCCAAGGGTTTTCTCGTGATAGGCAATACCGTGCCGATTGACCAGATCGATAAAATCCCACTGGGTGTAACGCGCCAGCGCGGATTTGCAAAAATGCGGGTTTTCAGACAGATAAGTTGCTGGCTCGGCGTACATATTGGTGAAATTGTAGCGACCGCCGCCCGACATCAATATTTTGCGACCGGGTTTTTTACCGTTATCCACCAGCAGAACGCGCAGTCCGCGTTGTCCGGCCTGGGCGGCGCAAAACAGACCAGCAGCACCTGCACCCACAATGACAACATCAAACGATTCCACAGTGCGCTCTCCTGCCAATGGCGATATAAAAAGTTAGCATTTTCCCCGATAACCTACGGGCGGCTGATTGTAGTGTCAGGCGCGAAGGGATGCCAGCGTAACAAAATGTATATTTATACAAGAATATGTATTTTTTTGATTTTATTAAGATAAATCCGACCAATAGCCGAATTGGTCATCTTTTCGTCAAAAAAAAGTCATATTTTCCTTTTCCCGTTTAGGCTTGTCGCAGATAATGCGCCGCGTTCATGACCACAAATGGCCTAACGCTTATGCTACATTTATTTACCGGGGTTGATTTTCATACCGGTCTGATGCTGATTTTGGCACTGGTATTTGTTCTGTTCTATGAAGCCATAAACGGCTTTCACGATACGGCGAATGCTGTTGCCACCGTTATATATACGCGCGCGATGCGGGCGGAATATGCGGTTGTCATGGCCGGACTGTTTAACTTTTTCGGCGTGATGCTAGGCGGGTTGAGCGTGGCTTATGCCATCGTGCATTTGCTGCCTACTGATTTGCTGCTTAACGTCAGTTCCGCGCACGGTCTGGCCATGGTGTTCTCCATGCTGCTGGCGGCGATTATCTGGAACCTGGGCACCTGGTACTTCGGTTTGCCAGCCTCCAGTTCCCACACCTTGATTGGTTCTATCATCGGGATTGGTTTGACCAACGCCCTGCTCACCGACACTTCTGTCGTGGATGCACTCAATGTTCCCAAAATGATCAGTATCTTCCTGTCACTGATTCTCTCTCCCATTGTGGGGATGGTGGTCGCGGGTCTGATGCTGTTCGTGCTGCTGCGTTTCTGGAACAACAATAAGAAACGCAAACGCGTTCACTTGACGCCAGCCGATCGTGAAAAGCTGGATGGCAAACGCAAGCCGCCGTTCTGGACGCGTACAGCGCTGATCATTTCCGCTATCGGTGTTAGTTTCTCCCACGGCGCGAACGACGGCCAGAAAGGTATCGGCCTGATCATGCTGGTACTGATTGGCGTTGCGCCTGCCGGCTTTGTCGTCAACATGAGCGCTTCCGGCTATGAAATCAGCCGCACGCGTGATGCCGTCGTCAATTTGCAGGAGTTCTATCAACAGCATGGCGATACGCTCAAACACGTCATCGACCTCTCTACGCCGGTGCCGGCGACAGAAACTGTGCTGCCTGCTAATGGTGTTAAAGAGTTCCACTGCGACAGTTCGCGCGTAATGATCGCCATCGAACGTTCACTGGGTCTGCTGAATAACCTGAAGAGTTATGACCAGTTGAATGCCGAGGATCGCGGTCGTGTGCGTCGCTTGTTGATGTGCATCGCGGATACCATGGACAAGGTAGCGAAGCTGCCGGAAACCACGTCTGAAGATCGCCGCTACCTGAACAATCTGCGTCAGGATATGTTGAAAACCGTCGAATATGCGCCGTTATGGATTATCGTTGCTGTCGCATTGGCGCTCTCACTGGGCACCATGGTGGGCTGGCGTCGTGTCGCGGTAACTATCGGCGAGAAGATCGGTAAACGAGGCATGACCTACGCACAAGGGGTGTCTGCACAGGTGACGGCGGCGCTGTCAATTGGTGTGGCGAGCTATACCGGTATGCCGGTGTCCACCACCCATGTTCTTTCCTCTGCGGTTGCGGGCAGCATGATCGTTGATGGTGGCGGCGTACAGGGCAAAACGGTTAAGAACATCCTGCTGGCATGGGTGTTTACGCTGCCGGTCTCTCTGGTGATGTCCGGCGTGCTGTATTGGTTGGCGCTGAAACTGATTTAATCCGTCAGGGTTGAAACTGCACGCAATAAAAAGGCGATTCGAGAGAATCGCCTTTTATCTTTGTCGGTTACACATTGTTAAATACCCAATCGATCAATACCACATCAACATGGACACCAGACTTACCAGGATGAGTCCTCACAGTGCGGAGGTCAGCATAAACTGGCCTCGTACTCGCTCACAGCGGCGCATAAACTCTTCATCGTGGTGTTCCAGATAGCGTTGTGCGTAAATGTAGCGAACCAGCCGAATCTGCTTACTGGGCTGTCCGTGGGAAGTGAAAAATCCTCCGCCATCCACATACTGGTACAACAGCGGGTCGCAATCGCGCAGGATCATCAGCAGTACGCGCAAAGAAGAATAATAGCGCGCCATGTTGATGACACAGACGATGCACAAGGCCCAGAAAAGCGCAAATGTACTGATCATGCTCCCCTCCCGGATAATGTTATTCGTCAGAACGAGGATGTGGTGAACATCCTACAGTGTTTCTGCGAATCGTTTTGCCACACGTTCATTACGCGATTTTATTAAGCGGGCGAAGAAAGGGTAAATCGCCCTTATCTTTTGCTCTACCGGGCAGTATGCAGTACGGTAATCGAGAGACCTCAAGCACCGCAATGGAACACCGCTCGACTCACCCTGAAATGAGAGGTTCAGCAGCCGAATGGCACGTCGATATCCCCCTCATTGTTATTGTAGAAGAGGAAAACAGATTTTTGCCACAGAGTGACCGATATCAAATAATTTTGACGATTTTCCCTACTCTTTTTTCTGGTTTTGTAGCAGATCGTCGGGAATCCAGACGTGATAAGGAGCCGTTTCTACTACACTTATCAAGGAGTACAAGAATTTTACGGTCAGATCGCCGTTCCTGTGAGCCGTTGTGCAGTAATCACTTGCACGGAGCACGGGCGCTGTGCGGGTCATCTCGCAGAATGTGGTAAATATGCGGTGGTGTGATCTGCTGAACATAACAAAAATCGGCAGGGGTGGTATTCTATAGCCAAGCCGTTAAGTATCAGATTAGCAGGCGGAAAAATCTGCTGAACCATTAATGTGCCTTTACGGAAGGAGCTTATTATGGCTTATAAACATATCCTGATTGCTGTTGACCTTTCTCCAGAAAGTAAAGTGTTAGTGGAAAAGGCGGTCTCGATGGCAAGGCCGTACAATGCCAAAGTCTCGTTGATCCACGTCGACGTCAATTACTCCGATCTGTACACCGGCCTGATTGATGTGAATCTGGGCGACATGCAGCAGCGTATTTCTGAAGAAACGCAAAACGCGTTGACCGATCTCTCTAAAAACGCCGGTTATCCGATCACGGAAACCTTGAGTGGCAGTGGCGATCTGGGGCAGGTTTTGGTGGATGCTATCAAGAAATATGATGCTGACCTGGTGTTATGCGGGCACCATCAGGATTTTTGGAGCAAGCTGATGTCTTCCGCGCGTCAACTGATCAACACCGTGCATGTGGACATGCTGATCGTTCCGTTGCGTGATGACGAAGAGTAACATCCTCGTTCTCTTCCTCTCCCCGGTTAAGGCCGGGGAGCCTTTTTAGCTAGTGCATTTTTTTGCAAATTGACCGATTTTTTAGTCGATCGCATTTTTTTACCTCCCCTCTGTTAACCGCTTTTTTGTGCACTGAATTGCACTTTCTTTTGTTATATAACAGAAACTTATGATAAATTTTTATCATTTTTTATGTGAGGATAAGTGCCTATCTCATTGGTTTTTAAGAATATAAAACGTTAAAAAACGCTTACTTGAATATCCACCAGCAGTGCTATAGTCGAAGCGGCACAACATCATTCAACCGCGATCCCACAGGCTTTTAACGTGCATAACTTTCACCGTTTTCACGCGGCCAGGCACTTTGCTGCGCGTGAAAGGGTGCGAGATAACACAGTCCACCGGACGCTTTCTCTTTTTTGCAGGAGTTGGTAATGGCTCAATTAGTCTCTCTGGAAAGTTTTCTCAATCAGGTTCAGCAGCGCGACCCGCATCAGTCGGAGTTTTCTCAGGCGGTCAGGGAAGTTTTCTCTACCCTGTGGCCGTTTCTGGAATAGAATCCGCGCTATGCAGAGCAAAGCCTGCTGGAACGTCTGGTCGAGCCAGAGCGTGTTATCCAGTTTCGCGTTGCCTGGACGGATGACAAAGGTCAGGTGCAGGTCAACCGCGCTTGGCGCGTGCAGTTCAGTTCCGCCATCGGTCCGTATAAAGGCGGGATGCGTTTCCACCCTTCGGTGAACCTCTCCATTCTCAAATTCCTCGGTTTCGAGCAAACCTTTAAAAACTCGCTGACCACGCTGCCAATGGGCGGTGGTAAAGGCGGTTCCGATTTCGATCCCAAGGGTAAAAGCCATGGTGAAGTGATGCGCTTCTGTCAGGCGCTGATCGCGGAACTGTATCGCCATCTGGGGCCGGATACTGACGTACCTGCCGGAGACATCGGTGTGGGCGGTCGTGAAGTGGGTTTTATGACCGGGATGATGAAAAAGCTGACCAACAACACCGCGTGTGTGTTTACCGGTAAAGGACTCTCTTTTGGCGGCAGTCTAATTCGCCCGGAAGCGACAGGGTATGGGCTAAATAGCTGTTCCTAATACCGCTACACTTTTGCCTGTCCATGTTTTCCACTGGGAAACGGGCTGACGGTTTCCATGAAGCGGCGAACCTTGTTCAGTCACTGCCACATTGAACAGCATTGATGATTGCGGGTGATGGTTTCATGCAACGCCTGCCATAACCGCTCTACATGATTTACCCATGGTGAGTACACCGGCTGATAAATAACCCTGAATTTCGGGTTTTCTTCCAGCCAGCGCTGCGTCTCCCGGCTTTTGTGAATAATGTAGTTATCAACTATCAGCGTGAGCGTTTTTGCCCGTCTGTACGTTGATCTCAGATGCTCTAACATACTGATAAACAAACACGAACTTTTACTGTTTCCTCCAACATCGCTGACTTTTCCCGTCCCGCTGTGTAATGCACCCGCCAGATAATATTTCTCGTTCTGGCCCGGCGTCACGATGCGTTTCTGCTTCCCGCGAACCTGCCAGTCCGCGCCAATTTTGGGATTCAGATGAATATCCACTTCGTCTTCGTAAAAGACGGGATGTTCCGCGCTGCATTGTTCCAGCGCCATCGCGATGGCCTCCATTTTTTCTTCCTTATGCGGGTCGCGGATACGCAGCGTAGGAGCTGCGTGTCGCCACACCAGACCGGCAGAAGGCCGCCAACGGCGCACCGTGGAAGCATGCAACTGGCAACCGGTTATCTCATTGATTTTTATCGCTAGCAGTTCCGTGCTCCAGCGCGAACGCTGATAGCCAAAATCATGAGGGGAACGCTTTACGAACTGGATTAACAGTGCGCAGATCTGTTCAAATGGCCAGCGACGGCCACGACCGGGCCGCAGAGATTTGAGGCCTTCAGATGCCGTACAGGGTGAGCCAGTTAATCCATCTGCCGATTGACGAACGGGCGCAGCAAAGCATTCTGGCGACATCGCTCACGCGCTCGCCCCGGTGCAACATCAGGATGGCGGTCAGCCTGCGGGCGTGATTCTTGTCACGCGTTTTATGGAGAGTTTTCTTCATCAGGCGTCGTTCGTTACGGGGTATCGGTGCTATGCTCGACATCGCTCAGTCCGGTTGATGATTTGGGATCTTTATCGATTGATCAGATCGCTCAACTCGGACTGAGTTCCCTTCAGGTGATCTACTATTCGGAACAGTTATTTAGAGCCGTCCAGCTATAACGCGTCTGTTGATAACCGACAATCCCTCCCAGCCGGTAATTGGGCTGGCTTATAACCCAACTGGCTTTGTTGAATAAATAGAAAGTTTGGGTAATCATCGGATCAGATCACCATAGTTGTTTCAACATCAGGTCTCCATGGCAAAACAAAATTTTAAAATCACTAACTGGCCCTCCTACAACCACCTCGTTATACACAAGTCCGCAACGCCTTATATGCCAAGGGTTAGCGGGCTGAAATAGGCAGCCAGTGGGGTTGTAAATGAAGTGAAACCGACGTGTACTATCGCCATTTACGGCGCTGAAAAATGACACGGGATTCAGATGGCTGGGCACACCAAGAACTGGAAGGGGTAAATCTTGGTGACACGAGGCTCAATAAGCGTGCCAAAGGGCTTTTGATACGGCTGGCTGAGAATCCGCAAGCCAGCATTCCGCATGCGTGCCTCGGATGGTCTGAGACGCTGGGTGCTTACCGCTTCATGGAGAACCAAGCATTCGAATGGCGAGACATTCTGCAACCTCACTGGCAGCGTACGCAGGAAAGGATCCGAGAACACGAGGTTGTGCTGTGTATCCAAGACACTACCGAGCTTGACTTCAACGGGCAGCAAATCCAAGGCTTGGGTCCCTTGAACTACGAAGCCAGGCGTGGTCTGTATCTGCATCCGACCTACGCGGTCAGTCCGGATCGCGTGGGGTTGGGCGTACTGGATGCGTGGATGTGGGCAAGAGAGCCGAAGGATGCAGACGGAAAACGCGATGGGATCAAGGAGAGTACGCGCTGGCTCGAGGGATACGAGCGAGTTGCTGAACTCGCCTCGGAGTTGCCAAACACACGTCTGGTGTACTTAGCCGATCGCGAAGCGGATATCAAGGCGTTGATGCAGCTCGCTGATGACCTTGGCACTCCGGCTGACTGGTTGATCCGCTCGACTCATAATCGCAGTCTGGACTGTAATGAGAAGCTTTGGCAGAAGGTTGGAAAGACCGTGCCGGTGGGAGAAATCCAATTCGTTATGGCGGCTCGCGCGGGGCAGAAGGCGCGTACGGTGAAACAGGCGCTGCGCGTGAAGCGAGTGTCGCTGCGTTGCGGGTTGGCAGTGACTTGTGTGATAGCCAAGGAAATTGAGCCGCCAGCAGGCGTGAAGCCGGTCGAGTGGCGGTTGCTGAGCAATCGCGTACCTGAAGGACGAGAAGATATCGTGGAGCTGATCGACTGGTATCGGGCTAGATGGGAAATCGAGATGTTCTTCAATGTGCTGAAGAACGGCTGCTGTGTCGAAGCGTTACAGTTATCGACCGTGGATCGCATTGAGCGGGCATTGGCGCTGTTCATGATCGTGGCATGGCGCATCGCCTATTTAATGCGTATGGGACGAACCTGTCCAGAGCTAGACGCAATGTTGTTCTTTGATTCCGACGAGACTCATGGCGCTTACCTACTGATGAACAAGCGTATGCCCAAGGGCCGCCCTAAGCTAAACGAAGTATTGCGCTTAGTTGCGCAACTCGGAGGCTTTCTTGCTCGAAAAGGCGACGGTGAACCAGGCACAAAAACTATCTGGAAAGGCTTGCAGAAAGTCATGACGGCCGCCGAAACGCTACGCGCGCTCAGGCACGAACAGAGATGTGTATAACGAGGTGTCCTACAACAAGGC
This sequence comes from Symbiopectobacterium sp. Eva_TO, assembly GCF_053848865.1. Classification (NCBI taxonomy): domain Bacteria; kingdom Pseudomonadati; phylum Pseudomonadota; class Gammaproteobacteria; order Enterobacterales; family Enterobacteriaceae; genus Symbiopectobacterium; species Symbiopectobacterium sp. Eva_TO. The sequence goes on from NZ_JBSPEY010000004.1 coordinate 386,148, forward strand.
CCTCAAGCAGCGCGGTTCTCTAACCGTATGGCTAGATGAATCAGCCATTGCTGCATGGACGGAAAAAACGACTACTGAACGGCGTGGACGACCGCTCCACTACTCAGATATGGACATTACCACAGTCCTGATGATGAAACGCGTGTTTGGCCTTTCATTGAGGGCTTTACAGGGTTTTGTTGACTCGATTTTTAAACTGATTAAATTGTCGCTGCATTGTCCAGAGTATTCGCTGCTCAGCAAGCGAGCAAAGACAGTGAACATCAGCATAAAAACGCCAACCCGTGGTGAAATCTCACATCTGGTCATTGATGGAACCGGCCTGAAGGTCTTTGGCGAAGGCGAATGGAAAGTCCGGCAGCATGGTGCCGACAGACGCAGGGTGTGGCGTAAGCTGCATCTGGCAGTAGACAGTGCGACGCATGAGATTATCTGTGCGGATTTGTCGCTCAGTGGTACGACTGATGCCCAGGCTCTTACCGGCACTGATAAACCAGACCCATCGGAAAATCAGAGAGGCATCGGCTGACGGCGCTTACGATACAGGTTACTGCCATGATGCTCTGCTGCTGCGGAAGAAAATAAGGCCGCTTATCCCGCCGCGAAGGGGGGCGCAATATTGGTCGGACCACTACCACGAGCGTAACCACGCTGTTGCAAATCAGCGCCTGAGCGGCAGCAACGATACCTGGAAAAAGAAAGTGGGCTATCACCGACGCTCAGTGGCTGAAACGGCCATGTTCCGGTTCAAAACGCTTCTGGGTGGTCATCTAAGTCTGCGTGACTACGATGCTCAGGTGGGTGAAGCCATGGCGATGGTCAAAGCGCTTAACCGGATCACGCTATTAGGAATGCCGAACAGTATTCGCATCAGGTAACAATCGACCTGGGGCACAGTCGTTACAAGTTCTGATTTATTCAACAAAGCCCGATCGTGCCTACTTCCACGATGTCAGCCTGGTAGGTTATCAAGACACGCTGTATGTCAAAAGGGGTCGCAGTTTCTTTGATAAATGCCGTATCAGCGGCACCGTGGACTTTATTTTCGGTAACGGCACAGCGCTGTTTGATGATTGCGATATCGTGGCCCGCACGCGCGTAAATCCCGGCGATGAATCCTATGGCTACCTGACCGCTCCCAGCACTGATATCAACCAGAAGTACGGTCTGGTGATTACTAACAGCCGGGTGTTCAAGGAAGGCAGTAATGTCCCTGCGAAAAGCTATGCGCTTGGTCGCCCCTGGCATCCGACGACCACCTTCCCTGATGGCCGCTATGCCGACCCTAACGCTATCGGACAAACAGTGTTTATCAACACCGAGATGGACGATGTGATCTATGGCTGGGACAAAATGTCCGGCAAAGATATCAAAGGCGAGAAAATCTGGTTCCAGCCGCTGGATTCGCGTTTCTTCGAATACCACTCAACCGGTGCGGGTGCAGAAAAAACGACGGACGGCGTCAGCTCACCGCAGAGCAGGCCGCAGAATACACTAAGGACAAGGTTCTAGCGGGCTGGACACCCACCGCACCTTGACAGGACATTCCACGATCCTCGCTCGGCGAGGATCGTGGCTAAAGCATCAGATAGCCGCTTCGTCTTCTTCGCCAGTACGGATACGCACCACGCGTGCCACATCAAACACGAAAATCTTGCCGTCACCAATTTTGCCGGTCTGGGCGGTCTGAATGATGGTTTCGACACAGGTATCGACGATGTCATCGGCAACCACCAACTCGATTTTTACCTTGGGCAGAAAATCCACCATATATTCTGCACCGCGATACAGTTCGGTATGGCCCTTCTGGCGCCCGAATCCTTTTACTTCCGTGACAGTCATGCCGGTGATACCCACTTCGGCTAACGCTTCACGTACGTCGTCCAATTTGAACGGTTTGATAATCGCATCTATTTTTTTCATGAAATAACCTTTGTGAACCTGTTTCTCTTCGACCGCAGTCGGGCATCAGTAACAAATATTCAGTGAAACGATAACGTCAGGTGTAACAACGTCAAACGCGTTGTCACTCTTTAAAATCGTTGGCATCCAATTCGTGACGTCCAAGCAATTTATAGAATTCGGTGCGATTACGCCCCGCCATTCTGGCCGCCTGCGTCACGTTGCCTTTGGCAATTTGCAGCAACTTACGTAAATAGTTCAGCTCAAACTGGTGACGTGCCTCCACAAAGGTCGGCAACGCGGTATTCTCGCCTTCTAACGCTTGTTCTACCAGCGCATCGTTAATTACTGGCGCACTGGTCAACGCCACGCAGCGTTCAATCACATTCACCAGTTGACGCACATTACCGGGCCAACTCGCCGTCATCAAGCGTTTCATTGCATCACTGAAAAAACTGCGAACGAACGGCTTATGCCGATTGGCCGCTTCACGCAGCAGATGATTTGCCAGCAGCGGAATATCCTCGGCCCGTTCATGCAGTGCGGGCAATTTCATGGTCACGACATTTAAACGGTAGTAGAGATCTTCACGAAATTCGCCTTTTCCCATGGCGACCGGCAAATCGCGGTGCGTGGCGGAAAGAATGCGCACATTGATATCGATATCCCGATTGCTGCCCAATGGACGCACCTTACGTCATATCGTTATACACATCTTTTGGCCATTTTTTGAACAGGATGCTCAGAACCCCGTGAATTAAGGCATTCAAGCCATCCCATTGGCTTTTTGAGGTTCAAAATGCCACTCTGAGATAAACCCGTAACTCATTGATTAAACAGTGCGTTAGAAAGATGTGTATAACGATATGACCTTACGTTCCTGCAATACACGCAGCAGTTTGACCTGTAAAGACAGCGGCATATCGCCGATTTCGTCAAGGAACAACGTGCCCCCTTCAGCCGCCTGAAACCACCTCGTTATACACATCTCTGTTCGTGCCTGAGCGCGCGTAGCGTTTCGGCGGCCGTCATGACTTTCTGCAAGCCTTTCCTGATAGTTTTTGCGCCTGGTTCACCGTCGCCTTTTCGAGCAAGAAAGCCTCCCAGTTGCGCAACTAAGCGCAATACTTCGTTTAGCTTAGGGCGGCCCTTGGGCATACGCTTGTTCATCAGTAGGTAAGCTCCATGAGTCTCGTCGGAATCAAAGAACAACATTGCGTCCAGCTCTGGACAGGTTCGTCCCATACGCATTAAATAGGCGATGCGCCATGCCACGATCATGAACAGCGCCAATGCCCGCTCAATGCGATCCACGGTCGATAACTGTAACGCTTCGACACAGCAGCCGTTCTTCAGCACATTGAAGAACATCTCGATTTTCCATCTAGCCCGATACCAGTCGATCAGCTCCACGATATCTTCTCGTCCTTCAGGTACGCGATTGCTCAGCAACCGCCACTCGACCGGCTTCACGCCTGCTGGCGGCTCAATTTCCTTGGCTATCACACAAGTCACTGCCAACCCGCAACGCAGCGACACTCGCTTCACGCGCAGCGCCTGTTTCACCGTACGCGCCTTCTGCCCCGCGCGAGCCGCCATAACGAATTGGATTTCTCCCACCGGCACGGTCTTTCCAACCTTCTGCCAAAGCTTCTCATTACAGTCCAGACTGCGATTATGAGTCGAGCGGATCAACCAGTCAGCCGGAGTGCCAAGGTCATCAGCGAGCTGCATCAACGCCTTGATATCCGCTTCGCGATCGGCTAAGTACACCAGACGTGTGTTTGGCAACTCCGAGGCGAGTTCAGCAACTCGCTCGTATCCCTCGAGCCAGCGCGTACTCTCCTTGAGCCCATCGCGTTTTCCGTCTGCATCCTTCGGCTCTCTTGCCCACATCCACGCATCCAGTACGCCCAACCCCACGCGATCCGGACTGACCGCGTAGGTCGGATGCAGGTACAGACCACGCCTGGCTTCGTAGTTCAAGGGACCCAAGCCTTGGATTTGCTGCCCGTTGAAGTCAAGCTCGGTAGTGTCTTGGATACACAGCACAACCTCGTGTTCTCGGATCCTTTCCTGCGTACGCTGCCAGTGAGGTTGCAGAATGTCTCGCCATTCGAATGCTTGGTTCTCCATGAAGCGGTAAGCACCCAGCGTCTCAGGCCATCCGAGGCACGCATGCGGAATGCTGGCTTGCGGATTCTCAGCCAGCCGTATCAAAAGTGTAGTGGTCAACTAATATTGGCCACCGCATTAGACTGTATGTAGAACAGTCGCTCAGATTCGTTTGGAGTTAAGCCGCCGTTATACCAGTGAGGCCGGATAGCGCTGTAATACCCCGTGATGTAGCGGATAATCGCGTCCTGGGCTTCGCTGAAGCTGTTGTAACCCTTTGTCGGCACCCATTCTGTCTTCAGGCTGCGGAAGAACCGCTCCATTGGCGCATTATCCCAGCAGTTACCCCGCCGACTCATACTCTGCTTTATCCGGCAGCGCCACAGGGCTTGCCGGTATTGACGGCTGGTATAGTGGCTGCCCTGGTCGCTGTGGAACATGACTCCTGTTGGTTGTCCCCGGAGTTCCCAGGCCATCTGCAACGCTTTAACTGTCAGCGCCGAGTCCGGCGACGTCGACATGGCCCAGCCCACCGGTTTGCGGGCGAACAGGTCTAGCACCACCGCAAGGTAAGCGCAGCATTTGCCCGTCCAGATGTAGGTCACATCGCCGCACCAGACCTGATCCGGCGCGGTAACCGCGAACTGGCGGTTGAGATAGTTCGGTATTTCAACGTGTTCATTGCCGCCGCGTTTGTATTTGTGAGCCGGTCGCTGGCAGCTGGCGATACCCAGCTCCTTCATCAGCTTGCCAGCCAGCCAGCGCCCCATTTTGACACCGGAGCTGCCGGTGACGATGGTCGCGATACTTCGAGCGCCGGCAGAGCCGCCGCTGGCGTTCCAGGCTTCCATGACGCGGCTACACTTAACCACGCGCTCACCGTCGGGTTCATTAGCGGAAGCCTGCCAGTGCCTGTAGCTGCTGCGATGTACCTCAAAAGTTTGGCACAACGCCGTGACCGGGTATCGCGCCCTCAGCCTGTCGACTACCGTGAACCGTTGAGTGAGTCCGACATTAAGAGCGCCGTAGCCTTTTTTAGGATTTCGTTCTCCATTTCAAGGCATTGGACTTTTTTCTTCATCTCACGCAGCTCGAGCTGTTCAGGGGTAAGAGGAAGTCCCGTTGGCGTTTTTCCCTGTCGTTCAAGGCGAAGCTTATTGACCCAGCGACTAATGGCAGAATGGCTGACATTAACCGCCTCTGCGGCCTTAACGTATGTGTAGCCGTGGTCGACAACCAGCTTTGCGGCTTCGAGCTTAAATTCCGCCGTAAAATGTTTACCCATGAGGTCACCTGTCGTGTTGATGAGGTGAGCATATCACCTCCGCTCAGGTGGCCAGTATCAGTGTGCCACTACAAAGTGCCTTTAGGCGCTTACGAAAGTTTTCCAGATCGTGTCGTTGCCAGATGGAGCGCACACCGCTGCCAGAAATGAAGACGCCTTTTTTACGCAGCTCATTACTGGTCCGGTGCTGGCCATGAGCTGGGAACTCAATGGCGTAATCAACAACCGCACATTCAGTGGCTTCATCAGCACGGTTTTTCAGGTTGGGAACCCGGCGGTTTTGGTTAACCAGAGCGTCAATGCCGCCTTCTGCCGCCAGTTCCTGATAGCGATAAAACGTGTCGCGTGACACACCCATGATTTTACAGGCTTTTGATACGTTACCGAGTTCTTCGGCGAGATTGAGCAGGCCGGCTTTGTGTTTGATGATGGGATTGTTAGTATGAAGCATGAGAGTTACCTCGTGTTTTGTATAAGGATTCGACACCCATATCAAAACCGGTAACTCTCAACCTTTCAAGGTCCAGTGTCAGATCAAGTCGCGACTAATACACATTAGGCCAAACACGCGTTTCATCATCAGGACTGTGGTGATGGCCATATCTGAGTAGTGGAGAGGTCGTCCACGCCGTTCAGTAGTCGTTTTTTCCGTCCATGCAGCAATGGCTGATTCATCTAGCCATACGGTTAGAGAACCGCGCTGCTTGAGGGCCTTGTTATAGGGGGGCCAGTTAGTGATTTTAAAATTTTGTTTTGCCATGGAGACCTGATGTTGAAACAACTATGGTGATCTGATCCGATGATTAACCAAATTTTCTATTTATTCAACAAAGCCTCCCCACCAGGAAAAACGCAGTTCTTTGGTTTGAGCCTGTGCACCAGCGATTCCTGTTACGGCAAAACTCACAGCAAAACAATAAGGGCAGTAATTTTATTTTCATAGCAACCTCATTATTTTTTGTAGGGTAAGGCATTCGTCCAATGATTTCGCGGAGTGAGATTAAAACTCCACGACAGCCTTCAACAGATTTTTATTATTAACTATTTCAGTTTCATAAATCGCCGCGAGGGATGAAAAGTCAAATCGATGGCTTAACATCATTCCCGCACTGATTTTTCCTTCACTCATCAATCTTGCCACTTTAGCAAAATCCTCATGGGTGGCATTCCGGCTTCCTTTCATGGTTGTCTCTTTTTTATGAAAATCAGGATCGGAAAAGGAGATGTTTCCTTTAAATAAACCAACAAAAATAACTTGTCCACCGTGGCGAATAAGATTAACGCTGTTATTCATCGCGATTTCATTTCCGGTGGCATCAATCACTTTATTGGGCAGTTCTCCCTGGAAGTTGGCACGAAGTTGTTGCTCAAACTGGGGGGATGCCGGGTCCAGTACCGGTATGCCCAGCAGGTTATGGGTATGCGCCCGCCGTTCTGCTTGGTTATCGGCCAGTGCGATATTCAGACCGTCCGCCAGGCCAATGGCCGCGACGGATTGCGTGAGCGCTGATGGCAAAGGGTTCAATCAGCGCCGCCGCAGCTGGGTCAATGCCTTCTGCCAGCAGTACGTTACTTTCCGGCACGGCGATATATTCCACCATGCCGCCATCCTGATGTACGCCGATAACCGAGATATTTTCACAGCAATTCGGACGATGATTTAAACAGGCGCTGCACGCGTTACAAGAGAGATAAGGAATAACGGCCGCCTGTTGCCCAATATGAAAACGGGTGACATTATTCCCGATGGCAACAACGTCACCACAAATTTCATGACCGAGCACGCGAGGATAATTAAAAAAAGGCTGTTTCCCCGCCCAGGCATGAATGTCGGTGCCGCATATGCCGACCGTTTTGACTTTTAATAATACTTCGTTTTCCACTGGTGTTGGCACCGGTCGTTCTTTATATTCGAATTGTGTGGGCTGTCGGCATATAAGACTTTTCATTTTTTATTCTCTACATCAATTTCCCCTGGTGCATTTATCTTTTCCTAAAACCAAGGGTAATGACTCCAATTAGTAGAACATGTGTTTTTCGATGAAGGCTCCGATGACTTTTTCGTGGATCTCGATGGAGCGCGAGAAGCAAATCGTTTTACGCGCCAGTCGTTTAATGCGGGTACGGAGCGTCAGGTTATTGCGCTCTATGCGTTGCGTGAAGATCTTGCCAGTCAGATGTTTCTGCTTCGGAACCTCTCTTGCATAGCTGCCCCAGTTGTCACTGGTAATCATTCCGATGTTGAACGATGTCAACAGAGCCAGCAATTCACGGCAGGTCTCATCGGTTCGGGGGCCAAAAGTGTAGGCCAAAACACCGCCCGTTTTGGTATTGTAAGCGTACCAGAGCCAGTGCTGTAGCGCCTGACTGCCAACGAAGCTCCATTGCTCATCAAGTTCACAGATAAGGGCGACGTCGGCGTGAGCAACGGGAGAAGACGTTATCCTGCGGGGCGAGAGCTTTTTAAAGCCCGGATGACCGTATTGATGCCGATTTTCAACGTTCTGGCGGTATCGCGAACACCGGCACCGTTGAAGGCCATATCAACGATCTGCTTTTTGACTCCCGGCTTTCGCGCTTCATAGCGGTAGGTAAGCTGGAATACACGGCGACAGCACTGACACCGGAAGCGTTCGCGCTTAGTTGGACTAAGGCCATGTCGATAAACTTTATCTGAATGGCAGCGAGGGAAATGAACAAAAACAGTAACCACGTGGAAACCTCAAATAGCGGCAGAATATCACAAAAGCCAACTATTTGAAGGCATTACCCTTATCCGCCGTCCAGGTTTAAGGCGATTTCAATGGATGGCAAACATGGTAGAACAACGCAAAAGCGTCAGTGAACCGCTGAGCTATTTCAGAACCTCATTAAACAGATCGCTGTATAACAAAATCTATGGTCACCCCCATTTTTGCAACACTGATTTTTGACTAATGGTGGGCTTGCTTCAATCTATCCGGCGTCTCTGTGGGCGAGATGCCCGCGCCTCGATGAGTTCCGCGCCTGGTGAACCTGAAAAGGCCTCGGCTTCAGTGAGCCATTTTTGTCGTCAGGTTTTTCAGCAGGCCGATATGCCGTTCATGTCATCAATAATCAGTCTTCGCAAAACCAGATAGGTAACTACTGTTTAATTACTTAATAATCAGTCTGTTGATTTAGTTCTACATAACATCAGGCCTGATATTCATTGTGATTAGTTGTGATTGACCAGGCTATTCGCGCCAGTTTGTTTGCCAGAGCACAGGCAACAATATTTGAATGTTTGTTATCGAGTTGCCCCCGAACCCATTCAGCAAGCCTGCCCTGCTGATATTCAAGTCGCATCATGAACGAGCGGGCACATTGAACCAGAAGTTTGCGTAAATTTTTATCACCTCGTTTGCTTATCCCCAGCAGAGTCGGTTTGCCTCCTGTGCTGTATTGTCGCGGTACAAGCCCTGTGGAAGCCGCAAAATCCCTGCTACATGAAAATTGTTTTCCATCGCCGAACTGTGATGAAAGTAAGCTGGCAGTAATCGGGCCGACGCCTGGAATTGTCATAATTCGCTGTGCAGTATCATCAGCTTTGATTGACTGATTTAATTCTGATTCCAGCGCTGTTATTTGCTCGACAAGGTAAAGATAGTGGGCATGTAACTTCATCAGCAGACGGCTCAGGTATGCGGGGATTTCGTGCTCAGCCAGCACCAGAGACAGTCGCTTTATTACCGCCTCGCCGATTGGCAGGCTTATCCCAAACTCCAGCAGAAAACCGTGGATCTGGTTAGTGGTTTTTACTTTATCTCTGATAAGAGATTCCCTGACCCGATGCAGTGCTCGCATCCCCTGCTGAACCTCCGTTTTCGGCTGAACAAAACGCATTGACGGCCGGGATGCGGCTTCACATATCGCCTCTGCATCAACAAAATCATTTTTATTGCCCTTGACAAACGGGCGCACAAATTGCGGAGAGATAAGTTTTGCTTCATGGCCGCTATCATTGATACGCCGCGCCATAAAGTGTGCACCGGCACAAGCTTCCATAACAACAACCGAGGACGGGCACGTCGCCAAAAACTGCATTAGCTTTGTGCGCGTAAACTTCTTACGCAGAAGCGCTTTACCTGACTTATCCTGGCAATGAATATGAAAAGAATGTTTACCGAGATCGATACCAATAAGAGTAACGTTTTCCATGATGGCCTCTCCTGAAAGAAAAACACCCTACCAGCGTACCGCTCACAGAGTGGGGGTGACCATCTCATTAAGCGCCTGCCATTTCTGGCAAGCGTTTTTCTAAAAAACCAACGGTAATGAACCAGTATCAGTTCATACCGTATTTTTTCAATTTCTTGCGCAGCGTACCGCGGTTGATACCCATCATTAGTGCCGCGCGGGTCTGGTTACCACGGGTGTACTGCATCACCATGTCCAACAGTGGCTGTTCAACTTCAGCCAATACCAGCTCATACAGGTCATTCACATCCTGACCGTTAAGTTGAGCGAAATAGTTCTTCAGTGCCTGTTTAACCGAGTCGCGCAGGGGTTTTTGGGTTACCTGAGCCTGAGAGTTTACGGTAGAAACGGTCAGTACGTCAGAATTCACGCGTTGTTCGAACATAGTTCTGTCAGCTCTTTTTCTGTTTACGCAAGATTTTCAAAATATGCCTCCAACGCCTCCAGCTGTTCGCTGGCATCCTCAATGGCGTTGAATGTGCGCCTAAACTGGTCATTGGGGGCGTTCTCCTGGAGATACCAGGAGACGTGCTTACGAGCAATACGGAATCCCTTGCCCGGACCATAAAAGTCGTGCAATTCCCGTATGTGCTTGAAGAGCAAACGCTTCACTTCTGCCAACGGCATCGGTGCCAGTTGCTCCCCCGTGTCCAGATAATGCTGGATTTCCCGAAAGATCCAGGGTCTTCCCTGAGCAGCCCGTCCTATCATCAGGGCATCTGCCCCGGTGTAATCAAGAACCGCTCTGGCTTTATGCGGGCTTGTAATGTCGCCATTCGCGATAACGGGAATGGAAACGGCCTGCTTAACCGCCCGAATGCTGTCGTATTCTGCCTCACCGTTGAACAGGCACGCACGCGTGCGGCCATGTACGGTAAGCGCCTGGATACCACAGGCTTCGGCCAGTCTGGCAATGTCTACACAGTTACGGTGCTCCGGTGCCCAGCCAGTACGAATTTTCAGCGTGACCGGTACGTTCACCGCCTTAACCACGGCGGAGAGGATTTGTTTTACCAAATCCGGATACTGCAACAGCGCAGAACCCGCCATCTTGAGGTTTACCTTCTTTGCAGGACACCCCATGTTGATATCAATGATTTGCGCGCCGAAATCGGTGTTGATTCTGGCTGCCGCAGCCATCTGATCAGGGTCGCTTCCGGCAATCTGCACGGAGCGGATCCCAGGTTCATCGCTGTGTACCATGCGCAGACGCGACTTATCCGAACGCCATACCTCCAGATTGGAGGAGAGCATTTCGGAGACCGTCATCCCAGCCCCCATGTCATGACAGAGCGTCCTGAAAGGGCGATCGCTGACGCCAGCCATGGGGGCGGCGATCAATCGATTAGCTAGCTGAAATTGTCCAATGTGCATAGACAAAGAGTGACCATACTGTGTCTGCAAGGGCGCGTATATTACGCATTTTTTACGCCAGATGAAAGGCCAAACTTTGAGCAATTGAGCGGAACAGATCAAGGAAATGTGTCCTCGCACAATTAAATTTTATAATTGTCTTTTTATTACAGCATGTTATAAGAAAAATCACTCATTGGTCCAACCATTGTACGATCAAACATTTCTACGCAACAGTACGCAAATGCCTGAACAGGCCGCGCCCGGTGGCGTTTTCATGCGCAATAAAGGGTGGTTTCTCGCGCAATGGCTTTATCTCAATGCCTGACGAGTGCCGCCAACCACCGTGAAACGGCTAAGGGCACTCGCCATAACGTTTAGCGCTTGACGCCCGTAATGCGGCACCACTCTTCTTTCTCAACGGTCGGGTCGAGGTCGAACAGGTCGGTGTAAGCTGCTGCCACGTTTTCTGCCTGTGAAGCCAGAATGCCTGATAATCCTAAATGTCCTCCCGCCTTGGGCAGTGTGCTAATCAGCGGTGACAGCTCGCGCAGTGGGCCTGCAAGGATATTGGCGACCACGACGTCGGCAGAGAGGTCATTGGGCTGGTCTTTCGGCAGATAGAGCGCCAAACGCTCTGAGACGCCGTTACGCTGTGCGTTATCACGGCTGGCTTGAATGGCCTGAGGATCGATATCGATGCCAATCGCCTGTGCGGCACCCAGTTTCAATGCCGCGATCGCCAAAATACCAGACCCGCAGCCAAAATCGATAACCGTCTTGCCCGCCAAATCCAGACTGTCGAGCCATTGCAGGCACAGGGAGGTGGTGGGGTGCGTGCCGGTACCAAAGGCCAGACCGGGATCCAGCATCACGTTAACGACATTCGGATCGGGGATGTCACGCCAGCTCGGACATATCCACAGGCGTTTGCCAAACTGCATCGGGTGGAAGTTGTCCATCCACTCCTGTTCCCAGTCCTTATCTTCCAACTGCTCGATTTTATGGCGAAAACCTGCACCCAGTAGCGGTTCCTGCTCCAGTTGGGCAATCACGTCCGGCATCTCTGTTTCGGCGTCGTACAGCCCAATCACATCGGTATCGCCCCATAAACGGGTTTCACCCGGCAGCGGCTCAAATACTGGCGTATCGTGGGTGTCCTGAAAGGTGACGGACACCGCACCGCTCTCGATAAGCGCATCACCCAGTTGTTCAGCCTGCGCGCCCGTCGTATTGATTTTGAGTTGAATCCACGGCATAGCAGCCTCTGTTCCCGTTAATGTGAAAGTGTTGCGGCAGCGTTTGGCGTAGGGTTGCTGCCAAAACGGTTACCAATAAGAAATGCCAGCAGGCTGAACGAAAGGGCGGGGACAATCGGGTGAAAGCCCGCCAGATTCAGCTTAAAGGTGGCAAGTAGGGTATAGCATAAGGCACCAACCATCATGGCGCTGAGCGCGCCGGTCGCATTGGCGCGTTCCCAATAAAGTCCGAGCACCAGTGGCCACAGGAATACCGCTTCCAGGCCGCCAAACGCCAGCAGATTGAGCCAGATAATCATTTCAGGCGGTCGCCAGGAGGCCAGCAGCGTCAGTACGCCGAGCAGCAGCGTGGTGGCGCTGGAGAGCCATTTGATATGGCGTTCATTCTGTGCTTGGTGCGGTTTTACGCTCAGATACAGATCTTTGATAATGGTGGCAGACGCTTGCAGCAGGTGTGCATTGATGTTGGCCATAATGGCGGACATGGGCGCGGCGAGGAAGATGCCCGCTGCCAGCGGCGGCAGCACTTTCACCATCAGTTCCGGCAGCACCTGATCGGGAATGGTCAGGTTAGGCATAATAGCGCGTCCCAGCGCGCCGGCCAGATGCATACCCAGCATCAGCACGGTGATGACGATGGTGCCGATAATGATGCCGCGATGCAGCGCTTTGCTATCTTTGTAAGAGATGCAGCGTACGGCGGTGTTAGGCAGGCCGATGACGCCGAAGCACACCAATACCCAGAATGAGGCCATAAACGGGAAGGTGAGCGTCTGGCCGCTGCCGTGCGGGTCTACCAAGGCCGGATCGATCTGACGCAGCGTTTCTACCGCGCTGCCCAGTCCGCCAGCGGCAGAGATAATCGCCACCAGTAGCAATACTGTGCCGATCAGCATCACCACACCCTGCATCGCATCATTGAGCACGCTGGCGCGAAAACCGCCGAAGGTGGTGTAAAGCGCTATCGTGACGCCGAAAATCAGCAGGCCAACGTCGTAGGGCACGTTAGCGGCAGTTTCCAGCAGGCGAGCGCCCCCGATAAACTGCACTGCCATTGCCCCGATAAAGGCCACCAGCAGGCTCAGGCTGGCAAACCATACCAGCAGGCGACTGCCGTAACGTGCATACAGCATATCGTTCAGCGTAATGGCGTTGTAGCGTCGTGCCAGAATGGCGAATTTTTTCCCTAGAATGCCGAGAGAAAGCAGCATGGTTGGCACCTGGATCACCGCCAATAGTACCCAGCCCAGACCGTATTTATAGGCAGCACCTGGCCCACCGATAAACGAACTGGCGCTAACATAGGTGCCAATCAGCGTCATGGCGAGCACAAACCCACCCATTGAGCGGCTACCAAGGAAGTACTCGTTGAGGAAATTGCCCTCGCGGCGGTGCAGATAGGCGTAAATCGACAACCCAAACACCAGCATCAGGTAGACGACCAGCGGCAGAATCACATCATTGTGCATCGTCGTCTCCTAACGGAATATCGCGAAATACCAGGTGCGTCATCAGCCAGCACAGCATGATAAACACCAGCGGCAGCAGCAGGCAGGAGAACTCAAACCAGCGCGGCAGCCCGGTCAACCCGGCTGTGTTGTCAGGCACGTAGGCGGTGACTACCCAGCCTACGAGGTAAAATAGCGTCAAGAACAGTGCCCATCGCGCCTCTTTGTGCGCTTGGGGGAAACGTTTGTCCATGGTTTTTCCCTGTAAAGCGGTACCAACATGCAAAAAGGCCAGCATGGCTTGCCTTTATACGCTTGTACGATGCAGATTATTGCAGACCGAGCTTTTTCTCCAGATAGTGGATATTGGTTCCACCGTGCTGGAAGTTCTCGTCGTTCATAATCTTCAACTGCAACTCAATGTTGGTTTTAATACCATCAATGATCAGTTCCGCCAAAGCGTTTTTCATTCGGGAAATCGCGATATCGCGACTTTCACCGTAAGTGATCAACTTGCCGATCATGGAATCGTAGTACGGCGGCACGGTATAGCCTGCGTAAATGTGCGATTCCCAGCGTACGCCAAAACCGCCCGGTGCGTGGAAACGGGTGATCTTGCCCGGACTTGGCAGGAAGGTGTTGGGATCTTCGGCGTTGATACGGCATTCCACCGCATGACCGCGCACGTTGACCTCTTCCTGTTTGATCGACAACGGTTGACCAGCAGCGATGCGCAGCTGCTCTTTAATCAGATCGACGCCAGTGATCATCTCCGTTACCGGATGCTCAACCTGAATACGGGTGTTCATCTCGATAAAGTAGAACTCACCGTTTTCAAACAGGAATTCAAACGTACCGGCACCGCGATAGCCGATATCCACACAGGCTTTAGCGCAGCGATCGCCGATGTAGCGACGCAAATCTGCCGTGATGCCCGGTGCAGGCGCTTCCTCCACCACTTTCTGGTGACGACGCTGCATGGAGCAGTCGCGTTCCGCCAGATAGATAGCGTTGCCCTGACCGTCAGCCAATACCTGAATTTCCACGTGACGCGGGTTTTCCAGGTATTTTTCCATATACACCATGTCGTTATTGAAAGCGGCTTTCGCTTCCGCACGGGTCATGAGGATGGATTGTTCCAGATCTTTCTCGCTGCGCACCACGCGCATGCCGCGACCGCCGCCGCCGCCAGAGGCTTTGATAATCACCGGGTAGCCGATGCGTTTGCCAAAGGCGCGGTTCTTGTCCATGTCGTCGCACAGAGGGCCGTCAGAACCTGGTACGCACGGTACGCCCGCTTTCTTCATGGCAGAAATGGCAGAGACTTTGTCACCCATCAGGCGGATGGTGTCTGCGCGTGGGCCAATGAAGATAAAGCCAGAACGCTCGACCTGCTCGGCAAAATCCGCATTTTCGGACAAAAAGCCGTAGCCGGGGTGAATGGCCACGGCACCGGTGATTTCCGCGGCGGAAATGATCGCCGGGATATTCAGGTAGCTTTTGGTCGACGGAGCCGGGCCGATACACACGGTCTCATCGGCCAGCAGCACATGTTTCAGATCGCGGTCGGCGCTGGAGTGAACGGCAACGGTTTTGATGCCCAGTTCTTTACAGGCGCGCAAAATACGCAGCGCAATCTCTCCGCGGTTCGCGATAACGATTTTATCTAGCATGGTAAGCCTCGTTATTCGATGACAACCGGTTATTCAATGACAACCGGTTATTCAATGACAACCAAAGGCTCATCAAACTCAACCGGTTGGCCGTTTTCAACCAGCACGGCTTTCACCACGCCTGCTTTATCGGCTTCGATTTGGTTCATCATTTTCATGGCTTCAACGATGCACAAGGTATCGCCGACGTTAACATGTTGCCCCACTTCAACGAATGCCTTGGCATCCGGGCTTGGGGTACGGTAGAACGTACCAACCATGGGAGAGCGCACGGTGTGACCGCTAAGGGCCGCAGGCGCAGCGGCAACAGCTGCTTCCGGGGCCGGGGCCACGGCGGTTGCCAGCGCAGGGGCCGGTTGCTGCATCATGGGCGCATAGGCTTGCTGCATCATCGGGTAGCTCGGTGCAGCAGGGGCACGACTGATACGTACTGATTCTTCACCTTCTGAAATTTCCAGTTCGGCGATGCCGGATTCTTCAACCAGTTCGATCAGTTTCTTGATTTTACGAATATCCATGGATGTGGTTCCGTACTCATTTGTTGAAATGGGTTTATTTAGTTTGACGTGGACAGGCGTTTTACCGCCGTCTGTAACGCATAGCCATATCCATCCGCGCCCAGGCCGCAAATCACACCCACCGCCACATCGGACAAGTAAGAGTGATGACGGAACGGCTCGCGAGCGTGCACGTTGCTCAGATGGATCTCAATAAACGAAATTTCCACGGCCAGTAGCGCATCACGTAATGCAACGCTGGTGTGGGTAAATGCCGCCGGGTTAATTAAAATAAAATCCGTATTGCCGCGTGCCTGATGAATAGTATCAATCAGCACATGTTCAGCATTGGATTGGACATGGGAGAAGTGTACATTGAGCGCCTGCGCTTGATGTTCCAGACCGCTGACGATCTCTGCAAGCGTAGTGCTGCCGTACTTCTCTGGCTCACGGGTTCCCAGCAGATTCAGGTTGGGACCGTTCAAAAGCAAAATGTGAAATCTCTCTGCCATTGTGCCGCTATCTCCCGCGATACACCCAGTTTGTAGAAAAACGTGTCGCACAACATAGCGCGAAGCACATCGTTTGTCACCTTTTGGCAACGTAAATTGTTCACCGGGCGATAAGGTCGGGCATTATAACCATATCGTGGCAATTAGCAGCTAAATACTGGTCTTATCTCCGCAAATAGCTTTGACACCCCCGCCGCGTGAGGCATTGCGCTACAGTCGCTTTCCCGGCATTAACGCCACCATTGGCGAAACTTTTTGTAACGCAGCGCCAACAAGATCAGCGCACTTAGCCCGTAGATCATCGGTTGTGGCGATAAGATTTTTACCGACCACAAATAATGAATGGGCGCGAGCACCGCGATAACATAGATAAGGTTGTGTAAGCGCTGCCAGTTACTGCAAAGCGCACGTTGTGCCGCCTGAAATGAGGTTACCGCCAAGGCTAGCAGGAGCAGCCAACTGAGTGCGCCCAGCGTAAGATAAGGGCGGTTAATCAACTCCTGGCCCAACAAGGCGAGGTTGGCGAGCCCGAGCTCCAACAACGCATAGCTGGTCAGATGCAGCGTAGCCCAGGCAAGACACCACAGGCCGAGCATGCGGCGGCAGCGGATCAACAACGGCTGTTTGCCGTAGCGCGCCAGCGGTGTCACCATCAGCGTTGCCAGCAGCAGTTTTAGCGCCATTCGTCCGGTAAAATGCTGGATATCTTTAGCCGGATCGGCGCTCAACGCCCCTTGTTGAATGGCATAAAGCAGCCACAGCAGCGGTAACCCTGCGGCAGCATGCAAGACGATTTTCAGCCAGAACATCTGGCGGAGTGTCAGACGCATTTAGAAATTATCCCGCAGATTCAGGCCGCGATACAGGTGTGCTACCTTTTCGGCATAGCCATTAAACAGTAGTGTCGGTTGGCGCTGAACGTTAAGCAATCCTCCTGCGCCAATCACTCGTTCGCTGGCCTGCGACCAGCGCGGGTGGTCAACATCCGGGTTCACATTGGCATAAAAACCATATTCATCCGGTGCAGCCAGATTCCAGGTTGAGGGCGGTCTTTCGCGCGTAAAGTGGATTTTCACGATGGACTTGATGTTCTTGAACCCGTACTTCCACGGTGTCACCAGACGGATGGGGGCGCCGTTCTGTGGTGGCAAGGTTTTGCCGTAAACCCCCAGCTCCAGCAGAGTCAAAGGATGTAGCGCCTCTTCCATGGTTAAGCCTTCTACATAAGGATAGTCAAGCCCGCCACCGAGAAAGCGATCTTTCTGCCCTGGCATCTGTTCGGGCTCGTGCAGGGTTTGAAAGGCAACATAGCGCGCGGCGCTGGTCGGCTCTAAGAACTGAATCAGTTTCGCCAAGGGAAATCCCACCCAGGGAATCACCATTGACCATGCCTCGACACAGCGAAAGCGATAGATGCGCTCTTCCAGCGGAAAGCGCTTGATAATGTCATCGATATCCAGCGTGACGGGTCTGGCGATTTCCCCTTCTATTTGTATCTTCCAACCTTCCGTGCGCAACCCGCCAGCATTGGCAGCCGGGTCGGCTTTATCCAGTCCGAATTCATAGAAGTTGTTATAGCCGGTAACCTTGTCCTCGGGCGTCAGCGTGAGTGACGCTGGCGCATTGGATTCCGGTGTGAAGCTGAGCGGCGTGGGTGGCGGTGCTGTCGGTTTTTTTTTTGCCGCCGCCGGTGAGCCAGTCCAGCACATCCGCCTGTGCGCTAAGCGGCAGGCTCAGTGAGGCGGCGGCGATACCCAGCGCTTTCATCACGGCGCGGCGCTGGTGAAAAATCCCCTCAGGGGTAACGTCGGCGGCGCTCGGTTGGCGTTGACGATGAGAGTCAGACATGATGATGTCTCCATGGGTTACGACGACTGCGTACAGTAAGTATGGAAGATAGGACGGCACGAGCAAAAAAGAGTTCATTGCAGAGCGTTGCACCACTCGCCTGAAGGGGAAACTGTCGGTGGTTATCGGTTGCGCTCACGTCACGATCGCGATGTGATTGTGACCAGAGAGGAAAAGTCAGGGAAAATCCTTTAGTGTCTATATTTGTAACAGGTAGTATTAACAACAGTGGTGAATACGGTACGGGGGTGTGACCTCGTGCGGCGAGAGGATGCAGGGATGGGCGAATGACGAAATTTTCTTCATTGATGACGATGGTGCTGATAGTCGTCATATCCCTGCTGTTTATCATAGGGTTAGTCACCATTGTTGATGATAATCTACAGCAGGTTGATAACCAGCTTCATGCTATCGCGACCAGCATCGATCAGGCGCTGTTGGTACAACCTCCTGAACGGTTACGCTTTTGGCTGCCCTCAATGATGAAGGCGGCGGGGGTTGTGCTCCTGGAGATCCGAGACCTCGATCACAACCTGCAATTTTCGCTGCGACTGCCGGAACTGATGAGCGCAGAAGGCGATTATGTGCACCATGTGATGCAACTGCCGCTGATGCAAAACGCCGATTTTCGCGTCAACCTTACCTATCTTGATCCCTTTTTCGGTTCGCCGCGCTGGATTTTCTCCACTATCGCCATGGTGGTGGCGATGGCGTGCATGCCTGCGCTACTGGTGTTTGCCGTGCGGCGTTTTCGCCGCAAGGTGGCAGGGTACGAACAGTTGGAGACGCGCGCAAACCGCATTCTGCGCGGTGAACGCGAATCGGTGGTACGCGGTTCGGTGCACGAATGGCCCGATAGCGCTAGCGGTGCGTTCGATCAGTTGCTGTCGGACCTTGCCGACGCACGCGAGGAACGCAGCCGACTGGATACGCTGATCCGCGCATTCGCCGCCCAGGATGCGGAAACCGGATTTAGTAATCGCCTGTTTTTCGATAACCAACTCACCACGCAGTTGGAAGACGCGGAAAATGTCGGCACCCACGGCGTGGTAATGATGATTCGCCTGCCGGATTTCGATACCTTGCAGGAAACGCATCGCTATGCCAATGAACTGCGTGAGTACCGCAATACGCTGGTCAATATGCTATCGACCTTTGTAATGCGTTATCCCTCCGCGCTGCTGGCGCGCTATTTCAACAGTGATTTTGCCGTGTTGCTGCCACACCGTTCGCTGAAAGAAGCGGATATTATTGTGGCGCAGTTAGTCAAAGCACTGGATATTCTGCCGATCACGCCGCTTATCGATCGTGAGGATGTACTGCATATCGGCATCTGTGCCTATGCCAGCGGACAGAGTTCTGAGCAGGTGATGGAGAGTGTGGAGGATGCGACGCGCAATGCGGTATTGCGGGGAGGAAACGGCTGGTGCGTATTTGACCGGCAGGTGCCAGACAAGGGGCGCGGCAGTGTGAAATGGCGCACATTGCTGGAACAGACGCTGGCAAAAGGTGGCCCACATCTGTATCAAAAACCGGCGGTGACGCGCGATGGCGTGGTGCATCATCGGGAAATCATGCCGCGTATCACCGATGGCGATCAGGTTCTGCTGGCCGCCGAATATATGCCGCTGGTACAGCAATTGGGGCTGACGCCCAATTATGATCGGCTGCTGGTGACACAAATCATCGCGTTGTCTGCTTCCTGGCCGCAGGAGACGCTGGCGATGCCCGTCAATGTGGATTCGCTGTTGCAGCGTCCTTTCTGGCGTTGGTTACAAGAAGTGCTATTGTAATGCCCGAAACAGCAGCGTCAACGCATATTGTTTGAACTTGCTGAGTCAGATGTGTGTCAGTATATCGAGCGCTTGCGTCCTATTCTGAATACGCTGGTGGGATTGGGATGTCGGCTGGCGGTGACGCAAGCCGGGCTGACCTTGGTCAGCACGACCTATATTAGAACGTTGCAGATGGAAATCATCAAGTTGCATCCAGGTCTGGTGCGCCGTTTTGAACGCAGGACGGAAAATCAACTTTTTGTACAAAGCCTTATAGAAGCCTGCAAGGGAACCTCCGCCAACGTGTTTGCCGCAGGCGTCAGAACTCAGGAAGAGTGGAATACGCTATCGAGTCGCGGTGTTTATGGTGGCTAGGGCGATTTTTTCGCGGCGTCTATCCCTGTCAGCGATGAGTTGAAAAAATATTCACCTCGGCATCGTGTTTAGGGTGAATGTCGCAGGTAAATTGACGTAGAATGCGTGGTTTATAAATCGGTTAGTGTGCGCTTATTACATGGACTGGCCGATAAAATGTTAGATTTTGTGTCCTGTGTTGATGCCATCCGACTGCGTGAAAAAGCGGTAACTCGCTTTACCGCACAAAGAAATATCGCCCCGACGGTTTTTCAGGGGAACGTGATGTGTATGACACAGGGGAATTTTTCACCGATGCAGAGCGCTGTCGTGCCTTGTCGCTGCACCGTGTGGTTGGTAAAGTAGGCGGATTTCTTTTCGCCCCCAGCTTGCAGGATTATCCTTTCGTTATGTTTAAAAAATTTCGTGGCATGTTTTCCAACGACTTGTCCATCGACCTGGGTACCGCCAATACCCTGATTTATGTTAAAGGGCAGGGCATTGTACTGAATGAGCCGTCTGTGGTCGCTATACGTCAGGATCGTGCCGGTTCGCCTAAGAGCGTCGCTGCCGTAGGCCATGAAGCCAAACAGATGCTTGGTCGTACTCCGGGTAATATCGCAGCTATCCGCCCGATGAAAGACGGTGTTATCGCCGACTTTTTCGTGACCGAGAAAATGTTGCAGCACTTTATCAAACAAGTGCACAGCAACAGCTTTATGCGTCCGAGCCCACGCGTACTGGTGTGTGTGCCAGTCGGTGCTACTCAGGTTGAACGTCGTGCCATTCGCGAATCTGCGCAAGGGGCCGGGGCGCGCGAAGTGTTCCTGATTGAAGAACCGATGGCGGCGGCTATCGGTGCTGGATTGCCGGTTTCTGAAGCAACGGGCTCCATGGTGGTGGATATCGGTGGCGGTACCACAGAGGTGGCGGTTATCTCCCTGAACGGTGTGGTCTACTCTTCTTCCGTGCGTATTGGTGGTGACCGCTTCGATGAAGCTATCATCAATTATGTGCGCCGTAACTACGGCTCACTGATCGGTGAAGCAACGGCGGAACGCATCAAGCACGAAATTGGTTCTGCGTATCCGGGCGATGAAGTACGCGAAATCGAAGTGCGTGGTCGTAACCTGGCTGAGGGCGTACCGCGCGGCTTTACCCTTAACTCGAACGAGATTCTGGAAGCGTTGCAGGAGCCGTTGACCGGCATCGTGAGCGCGGTGATGGTTGCGCTGGAACAGTGCCCGCCAGAGCTGGCTTCCGATATTTCTGAACGCGGCATGGTGTTGACCGGTGGTGGCGCACTGCTGCGTAACCTGGATCGCCTGCTGATGGAAGAGACCGGCATCCCCGTCGTGGTTGCCGAAGATCCGCTGACCTGCGTGGCTCGCGGTGGCGGTAAAGCGCTGGAAATGATCGACATGCACGGCGGTGATCTGTTCAGCGAAGAGTAAGAGTGCCGAATAAAAGGAAGGGGAACCGTATGGGGAAACAGCGTTGTTTTTCATCCCGTAGGGTAGCCCCTTTTTTTTATTATGTGGCGAGTCGTTTTCTCGGGTATCGCCATTAGCGTAATTCCCTGCGCCCGACGCCCCTCTGCCCCTGCGTTTCTGCGGGCATGACGGCGGTGAATAACACGAATGTTAGCTTTCGTTTCGAGCGTGTCGGGCGTTCTTTATTCGCGTTGAGGAATACGCAACCTTTATGAAGCCGATTTTTAGCAGGGGACCTTCCCTGCAATTGCGACTTTTTCTTGCCGTCTTCACGGCGATGGCGATCATTATCGCCGATAGCCGCTTGGGGACGTTTCTCAAGATCCGTACCTATATGGATACGGCGGTCAGCCCGTTCTATTTTCTCGCCAACGGGCCGCGTGAAGTATTGGATAATGTCTCTGAATCGCTGGCGACCAAAAATCAGCTGGCGCTGGAAAACCGTGCGTTACGCCAGGAACTGCAACTGCGTAACAGCGATCTGCTGCTGCTCGGCCAACTGAAACAGGAAAACGCGCGTCTGCGCGAACTGTTGGGGTCACCGCTGCGTCAGGACGAGCAGAAAATGGTGACCCAGGTGATTTCCGCAGGCACAGACCCCTATAGAGATCAGGTGTTGATTGATAAAGGGGCAGCGCATGGGGTCTACGAAGGGCAACCGGTTATCAGTGATAAAGGGGTGGTCGGACAGGTTGTCGCGGTCGGTCAGTTGACCAGCCGTGTGTTGCTGATCTGCGATGTTTCCCATGCGTTGCCGATTCAGGTGCTGCGCAATGATATCCGCGTGATTGCTGCCGGTAATGGCTGCACTGACGATTTGCAACTGGAGCATTTGCCCAACAACACCGATATTCGCGTCGGTGATGTGCTGGTGACATCCGGACTGGGTGGTCGTTTCCCTGAAGGGTATCCGGTGGGCGTCGTCTCCGAAGTGAAGGTGGATACGCAACGCGCCTACACCGTTATCAAGGCGCATCCTACTGCCGGTCTGCAACGTTTACGCTATCTGCTGTTGCTGTGGGGCGTTGACGACGCGTCGGGCAAAGGGTTGCCGCCGCAAGAAGTGCATCGTGTCGCCAACGAACGCTTGATGCAGATGATGCCGCAGGTTCTGCCCTCTCCCAATGAAATGGGCCCGCCGGCACCGCCTGCTGCCGCAGCACCCGCCGCGCCGCCGCAGGGCAACGCACAACCGAAAAACCCCCCTGCGCGCAGTGCGTCTCAAGGTCAACAACCTCAACGTAATACGCCGCCTGCTGCTACGCCAGCACAGGGAGGACGCCAATGAACCGCTATCGCCGTCACGGCAACTGGATCATCTGGTTATCGTTCCTGATCGCCATGGTGCTGCAAATCATGCCGTGGCCGGATCAGTTCTATCATTTCCGGCCATCGTGGCTCTCGCTGTTTCTGATTTATTGGGTAATGGCGTTGCCGCATCGGGTTAACGTTGGTACCGGCTTTGTGCTGGGAATGGTGATGGATCTTATTTTAGGGTCCACGCTCGGCGTGCGTGCGCTAGCACTCAGCATTGTCGCCTATCTGGTGGCCTTCAAGTTTCAACTGTTCCGCAATATGGCGCTCTGGCAACAAGCCCTGATCGTTATGGTGCTTTCGCTGGTGATGGATCTGATTGTTTTCTGGGCAGAGTTCCTGGTAAGCAATGTGTCATTCAGGCCGGAAAATTTGTGGAACTGTGTGGTCGATGGCGTGTTGTGGCCCTGGCTATTCCTGTTGATGCGCAAAATTCGCCGTCAGTTCACAGTACAATAATCAATAAGGGCGTAGTCCTTAACCGGAGCGCCTACAGTAGAATACGTAGAGTGACTACGTAGCGAGGATATATGACTGCGCTCTATCTGGCCTCGGGTTCACCGCGCCGCCGCGAACTGCTTACGTTGCTGGATATCCCTTTTGAACTGTTGCGTGTTGATGTTATCGAGCAGCGGGCAACACATGAAACGGCAGAGGTCTATGTACACCGTCTAGCGCAGGATAAAGCGCAGGCGGGGGTTGCTGCCGCACCGCAAGATTTGCCAGTGTTGGGGGCCGATACCATCGTAGTGCTGGAAGGGCAGGTACTGGAAAAACCGCGCGACGAAGCCCATGCTGCGCACATCTTATCGATGCTTTCAGGGCGACAGCATCAGGTGATGACTGCGGTCACGTTGGCCGATCGTCGCACCCAGTGCAGCGCGCTGGTGGTGACCGACGTGACGTTTCGCGCGCTGACGCCGCAGGACATTACCCACTACGTTGCCAGCGGCGAGCCGATGGATAAAGCGGGAGCCTACGGCATTCAAGGTAAAGGCGGCTGTTTCGTCAAAGCGATCGCTGGCAGTTACCACGCGGTTGTCGGTTTGCCGCTGGTGGAAACCCATGAATTGTATAATCAGATTATAGCGTTACGAACGGCAGGAGCAGAAAATGACAGCTGAGTTACTGGTCAACGTGACGCCGTCGGAAACGCGCGTTGCCTACATTGACGGCGGAATACTGCAAGAGATCCATATTGAGCGCGAAGCGAAACGCGGCATCGTGGGCAATATCTATAAAGGCCGTGTCAGCCGGGTATTGCCGGGCATGCAGGCCGCGTTCGTGGATATCGGGTTGGATAAAGCGGCGTTTTTGCACGCGTCAGATATCATGCCCCACACTGAATGCGTGGCCGGGGAAGAACAGAAAAACTTCCACGTGCGCGATATTGCTGAACTGGTGCGCCAGGGGCAGGACTTGATGGTGCAGGTGGTGAAAGACACGCTCGGTACCAAAGGTGCCCGGCTGACCACCGATATTACGCTGCCATCGCGCTATCTGGTTTTCATGCCCTGCGCGGCCCACGTTGGGGTTTCACAGCGTATTGAAAGTGAAGTGGAACGTGAACGCCTGAAGAAAATCGTCAGTGAATATTGCGACGAGCAGGGCGGGTTTATTATCCGCACAGCGGCAGAGGGGATTGGGGAAGATGAACTTTCTTCAGACGCCGCGTTCCTCAAACGCCTGTGGACCAAAGTCAGCGAGCGAAAAAAACGTAACCAGGCCAAATGTAAGCTGTACGGTGAAGTGGCGCTGGTACAGCGTATCCTGCGTGATTTTGCCGGTGCGGCGTTGGATCGCATCCGCATCGACTCCCGTCTGACTTATGACGCGCTGCTGGAGTTCACCACGGACTATATTCCG
The DNA here is from genome assembly GCF_053848865.1 of Symbiopectobacterium sp. Eva_TO. Classification (NCBI taxonomy): domain Bacteria; kingdom Pseudomonadati; phylum Pseudomonadota; class Gammaproteobacteria; order Enterobacterales; family Enterobacteriaceae; genus Symbiopectobacterium; species Symbiopectobacterium sp. Eva_TO. Next base: position 411,060 of record NZ_JBSPEY010000004.1, read on the forward strand.
GAAACCACCAATAAGCTGGAGCATTACGCCGGATGCCAGCCGATTTTCGATCTCTATGACGTGGAGAATGAAATTCAGCGTTCGCTGGACAGAAAGGTTGAGCTGAAATCCGGTGGTTATCTAATCATCGATCAAACCGAGGCGATGACGACGATAGACATCAATACCGGGGCCTTCGTCGGTCATCGCAATCTGGATGAGACCATCTTTAACACCAATATCGAAGCGACGCAGGCCATTGCCCGCCAACTGCGGCTGCGCAACCTGGGTGGTATTATCATTATCGATTTCATCGACATGAGTAATGAGGATCACCGTCGTCGGGTGCTGCACTCTCTGGAGCAGGCACTCGCCAAAGATCGGGTTAAAACCAGTATTAACGGCTTCTCTCAACTAGGATTAGTGGAGATGACGCGTAAGCGCACTCGTGAGAGCATTGAACATGTGCTGTGTCATCAGTGCCCGACTTGCCATGGTCGCGGCAGGGTGAAAAGCGTCGAGACAGTTTGCTATGAAATCATGCGTGAAATTGTGCGGGTGCACCATGCCTATGACACCGATCGCTTCCTGGTGTACGCATCGCCTGCGGTGGCTGAGGTATTGAAAAGCGAAGAGTCCCACGCCCTGGCAGAAGTGGAAATTTTTGTCGGTAAACAGGTCAAGGTGCAGATTGAGCCGTTGTACAGCCAGGAACAGTTTGATGTGGTGATGATGTAATCCCCATGTCGATGATAAACTGAACAGAATAACTTCCCCGCGTCGCCTGCGACGAAGATCAAGGAGAATAGTGTGAGGCAACTGCCCGGCCTATTGCTGATGACGGGTGCTACGATTGTTGTTGTCGTGGCGCTGATCGTCAGTGGTTTACGATTAGCGATGCCGCAGCTCGATCGTTTTCGGCCGCAAATCATGGCGTGGGTTACGTCGACGACGGGCGTATCGGTTGACGCGCAACGCCTTACTGGCAGTTGGGCTTCTTTTGGGCCGACGCTTTCGATCGATGGCCTGACGAGCGAGTCGCCTGCTGCGCGCTGGCGGGCAGAGCGCATCACGCTCGCGCTGGATGTGTGGCAGTCATTGCTGCATGCGCGCTGGCAGTTTCGCGATCTGACGTTCCACCGCATGCACTTGACGCTGGATGCCACATTGACCGGGCAGCGCGCCGACGGTAGCCTGATCGAAACCGATCGTCTCAGTACACTGTTCCTCCAGCAGTTCGATCACTTCGATCTGCGCGACAGCCGCCTCTCTTTCCTCACGCCTTCTGGCGATCGTGCGGAGCTCGCCATCCCACAATTGACCTGGTTGAACCGCAACAACCGACATCGTGCCGAAGGGCAAATCAGCCTGTCGAGTTTCAATGGGCAGCACGGCGTGGTGCAGGTACGCATGGATTTGCAGGCTATTCAGGGTCATCTGAATGACGGCACGGTGTACCTACAGGCTGACAATATTGATATGAAGCCCTGGATCAGCCGATGGCTAAAAAATAATACCGGGCTGGATAGCGCCAATTTCAATCTTGCAGCCTGGTTGCAGGTGCGCAGCGGAGCGCTGGTTGCCAACGATGTCTTTTTGGCCCAGGGCTCGGCAGCCTGGAAAGAAGGAGACAACATCCATCGTCTGAGCGTAGACGAACTGGCACTGCATGCCACGCGGGAAGGTGAAGGCTGGCAGGTTGCCGTGCCTGTCTTGAATCTGGCTACGGACGGCGTTGCTTGGCCGAAAGGGAGTCTGGCGGCGAGCTGGATACCCGCGTCGTCGGCAGAACAACAAGATATGCTGCGGGTGCGTGCCAGTGAACTGAGCCTGGCACGTTTGCGTGATTTGTTGCCGCTGCTGTCCACGGTGACGCCCGAGCTTAAAACGCGCTGGGAGGCGCTGCAACCGGAAGGGCTTCTGACACAACTGGCCCTTGATATTCCCTTAAAACAACCGGAAAAAAGTCGTTTTCAAGCGGCATGGCGCGATCTGCGCTGGAAAGCGTGGGAATGGTTGCCGGGCGGCGAAAAGCTGGCTGGCACGCTGAGTGGCAGCGTCGAACGCGGGCGCGTCACCTTTGCATTGCCGCAAAGTGTACTGCCCAGCGGTAATCAGTTCCGGGCACCGTTCGAGATTCAGCAGGCAAACGGTGCTATAGATTGGATCAATGCCGCCGACGGCTGGGAAGTGTGGAGTAAAGGGCTGAATGTACAGGCACGTGCGCTACAGGCTCAGGGCGATTTTCAATACCGTCATCCGGTGAATGGGCAGCCACGTCTGGATATCGATCTCAATTTTGCCAACAACGGCTTGTGGATGTCCGCGCCATCAACGCAGTTAGGGAATGTTGCCGGCAGAAATATTCTTGCCGCCATCCCTGATTACAGCAAAGAAAAGTTGCTGATCGATGGCGAACTTCAAGGGGAAGGGACCGATGTCGGACACTATTTTGAACAAACGCCGCTCAAGGACAGCGTGGGGAGTGCGTTAAAGCAATTGCAAATTGGCGGTAACGTCAATGGTACGCTTCACCTCGATATTCCCCTGGCACACGGCGCAGTGGAAGCCAGTGGAGATATTCAACTCAGTAACAATAGCCTGTATATCAAACCGCTGAATAGCACGCTGAAACAGCTCAAAGGGCGCTTCCATTATCGCAATGGCACCCTGAACAGCGATGATATTGCGGCTAACTGGTTAGGGCAGCCCGTCACGTTCAGTTTCAACACCGAAGAGCAGGAAAAAGCCTTTCTGGTAAAGGTGGGTCTGAATGGTGAATGGGCACCCGCGCTGTTCCCCGGTCTGCCAAAAACATTGCAAACCGCACTGTCGGGAACCGCCACCTGGCGTAGCGATGTAACGGTGCATCTGCCCTATAAAGGTGTTGAGACCTATGAGGTCAGCGTCGATGCCGACCTGAAAAATGTAAGCACTCGCTTACCTGAACCGCTCAATAAAGCACAGGGGACGACGGCGCCGCTCAAGATTGCCGCTAAAGGGGATCTCAAAGGGTTCACGCTTTCAGGCAGTCTGGGAAAAACGGCACAGTTTAACAGCCAGTGGTTATTGCGTGGCGATGTGCTGACGTTAGCGCGCGCAATCTGGCAGCAGGGGGAGCAAACGCCTCCCACGCTGCCGGAACAGTCTGAACTGGTGTTGGCTCTGCCCGCGCTGGATGCGGAGCGTTGGTTGGGATTACTGCCTGCCCTGCGTGGCGATACCGCCTTGCGCAAAGGGGCGCAAAGCAACCTCCATGTGCCGGAAAGCGTGACGCTGCGTACGCCCGCGCTGCAACTGCTCGGTCAGCAGTGGCATGACGTGGTACTCAATAGCCGCAATACGCCGCAGGGCAATGAAATTCACATTACCGGGCGTGAGATTGATGCTAACTTGACAGTTCCACAGAACGGCATGTGGCGCGCGGATATTCGCTATCTCTACTACAACCCGCAGTGGAAAGGGGATGAAGCAACCAACCCCGTGGCGCTGGCGGAGAAGAAATCACCGCTCAATGACCCCAGCATCCGCTTTGAAGACTGGCCCGCGTTGCAGCTTGCCTGCGGGGAATGCTGGATTGCCGGGCAGAACCTGGGCCGAATCACGGCGACGCTGCAACCAGAAAAAGATAAGCTGACGCTCAGTGAGGGGGTGATCGATACCGGCAAAGCCAAGCTGACTGCCAGCGGCAGTTGGCAGGAAAATGCCGAAGGCGTTCGCACCGTACTCAAAGGGCGTTTGACGGGCGGTACGCTGGAACAAAATGCCGACTGGTTTGGTATTGATACGCCGCTGCGCGCAGCAACCTTTGATGTTGACTATGATCTCTATTGGCACGGTTCGCCGTGGGCACCACATCTGGCGAGCCTGAGCGGTATTTTGCACACGCGTATTGGCAAGGGCGATATTGTCAATGCGGGTACTGGTCAAGCGGGACGCTTGCTGCGTCTGGTGAGCTTTGATGCGTTACTGCGCAAATTGCAGTTTGATTTTAGCGATACCTTTGGCAAGGGCTTCTATTTTGATTCCATCAGTAGCACGGCCTGGATTAAAGACGGCGTGTTGCATACCGACGATCTGCTGGTAGACGGATTTGAAGCCGATATCGCCATGAAGGGCAGTGTCGATCTGGCTAACCGCCAAATTGCCATGGAAGCGGTGATTGCTCCGGAAATATCAGCCACGGTGGGTGTGGCTACCGCCTTTGTGGTCAACCCGGTGATTGGTGCTGCCGTGTTTGCGGCCAGCAAGGTGCTGGCACCGCTCTGGAACAAAATCTCGCTGATTCGCTACCAGATTCATGGCAGCCTGGATCAGCCTACGATTAAGGAAGTCCTGCGCGAGCCGCAAAAAAATGCGGTGCAGGAGCGGTGTTAATACGCCAGCATAGTGATGGCCCCGTGCCGTTTATTCATTGGTTTCATGTGAACTAAAGTGGAAAAAATATGAGTCTTTCGTTTGTCAGTGAACAGTTACTCACTGCTAACAACTTGAGCCAGCAAGACCTGTTCTCGGTGTTAGAGGTATTGAATGAACGTCGCCTGGATTATGCCGATCTCTATTTTCAATCCAGTTACCATGAATCCTGGGTGTTGGAAGACCGCATCATTAAAGATGGCTCTTACAATATCGATCAAGGGGTCGGTATTCGCGCGGTAAGCGGGGAAAAAACCGGGTTTGCCTATGCAGACCAAATCACGCTCAATGCGCTGCACCAAAGCGCCCAGGCAGCGCGTAGCATCGTGCGCGAGCAGGGCACTGGCCGCGTTCGCACGCTGAGGGAAAACGCTCATCGTGCGCTGTATCCGCAGCTCAATCCGCTGGACAGCCTGAGCCGTGAAGAGAAACTGTCACTGCTGCAACGCGCAGACAGTGTGGCGCGCACGGCCGATGCCCGCGTGCAGGAAGTGAGCGTCAGCCTGACCGGTGTCTATGAACACGTGTTGGTGGCGGCAACCGACGGCACGCTGGCAGCTGATGTACGTCCGTTGGTGCGCCTGTCGATCAGCGTGCTGGTTGAGCAGGATGGTAAACGTGAACGCGGCGCCAGCGGCGGTGGCGCGCGCGTAGGTTACGACTACTTCTGGCAAGTGGTGGACGGAGAAGCGCGGGTGGAGGCCTGGGCGAAAGAAGCGGTGCGTATGGCGCTGGTCAACCTTTCCGCTGTTGCTGCGCCTGCGGGCACGATGCCGGTGGTACTGGGCGCGGGCTGGCCGGGTGTGCTGCTGCATGAAGCTGTCGGACACGGACTGGAAGGGGATTTTAACCGCCGTGGCACGTCGGTGTTCAGCGGGCAGATGGGCAATCTGGTTGCCTCTGAACTGTGTACTGTGGTGGATGATGGTACGCTGGAAGGACGCCGCGGTTCGCTGGCGATGGATGACGAAGGCGTGGCCGGGCAATACAACGTGCTGATTGAGAACGGTGTGCTGAAAGGTTACATTCAAGACAAGCTCAACGCGCGTTTGATGGGGGTGGCGCCGACCGGTAATGGTCGCCGCGAATCTTATGCCCATTTGCCGATGCCACGCATGACCAATACTTACATGTTGGCGGGTAAATCGACGCCGGAAGAGATTATTTCCAGCGTGGAATACGGTTTATATGCGCCTAACTTTGGCGGTGGCCAAGTGGATATCACCTCCGGCAAGTTCGTGTTCTCAACCTCCGAAGCCTATCTGATTGAAAATGGTAAAGTCACAACGCCGGTTAAAGGGGCAACCCTGATTGGCTCGGGTATCGAAGCCATGCAGCAGATATCCATGGTGGGTAACGATTTGGCATTGGATAAAGGCGTTGGCGTGTGTGGCAAAGAGGGCCAAAGCCTACCCGTTGGCGTTGAGCAGTCGACGCTGAAACTGGACAGCATGACGGTGGGCGGTACGGCGTAATTCTGCGCAATTGTCACCGCCATGTTATTGTAAAAACGCGTGGCGGTGGTTACTCAATTCCAGGGTGTGATAGGGTTGCTTCGACGGGTAATGACTCCAATTAGTAGAACATGTGTTTTTCGATGAAGGCTCCGATGACTTTTTCGTGGATCTCGACGGAGCGCGAGAAGCAAATCGTTTTACGCGCCAGTCGTTTAATTGTAGTGGTCAACTAATATTGGCCACCGCATTAGACTGTATGTAGAACAGTCGCTCAGATTCGTTTGGAGTTAAGCCCATATCGTTATACACATCTTTCTAACGCACTGTTTAATCAATGAGTTACGGGTTTATCTCAGAGTGGCATTTTGAACCTCAAAAAGCCAATGGGATGGCTTGAATGCCTTAATTCACGGGGTTCTGAGCATCCTGTTCAAAAAATGGCCAAAAGATGTGTATAACGATATGAGTTAAGCCGCCGTTATACCAGTGAGGCCGGATAGCGCTGTAATACCCCGTGATGTAGCGGATAATCGCGTCCTGGGCTTCGCTGAAGCTGTTGTAACCCTTTGTCGGCACCCATTCTGTCTTCAGGCTGCGGAAGAACCGCTCCATTGGCGCATTATCCCAGCAGTTACCCCGCCGACTCATACTCTGCTTTATCCGGCAGCGCCACAGGGCTTGCCGGTATTGACGGCTGGTATAGTGGCTGCCCTGGTCGCTGTGGAACATGACTCCTGTTGGTTGTCCCCGGAGTTCCCAGGCCATCTGCAACGCTTTAACTGTCAGCGCCGAGTCCGGCGACGTCGACATGGCCCAGCCCACCGGTTTGCGGGCGAACAGGTCTAGCACCACCGCAAGGTAAGCCCAGCATTTGCCCGTCCAGATGTAGGTCACATCGCCGCACCAGACCTGATCCGGCGCGGTAACCGCGAACTGGCGGTTGAGATAGTTCGGTATTTCAACGAGTTCATTGCCGCCGCGTTTGTATTTGTGAGCCGGTCGCTGGCAGCTGGCGATACCCAGCTCCTTCATCAGCTTGCCAGCCAGCCAGCGCCCCATTTTGACACCGGAGCTGCCGGTGACGATGGTCGCGATACTTCGAGCGCCGGCAGAGCCGCCGCTGGCGTTCCAGGCTTCCATGACGCGGCTACACTTAACCACGCGCTCACCGTCGGGTTCATTAGCGGAAGCCTGCCAGTGCCTGTAGCTGCTGCGATGTACCTCAAAAGTTTGGCACAACGCCGTGACCGGGTATCGCGCCCTCAGCCTGTCGACTACCGTGAACCGTTGAGTGAGTCCGACATTAAGAGCGCCGTAGCCTTTTTTAGGATTTCGTTCTCCATTTCAAGGCATTGGACTTTTTTCTTCATCTCACGCAGCTCGAGCTGTTCAGGGGTAAGAGGAAGTCCCGTTGGCGTTTTTCCCTGTCGTTCAAGGCGAAGCTTATTGACCCAGCGACTAATGGCAGAATGGCTGACATTAACCGCCTCTGCGGCCTTAACGTATGTGTAGCCGTGGTCGACAACCAGCTTTGCGGCTTCGAGCTTAAATTCCGCCGTAAAATGTTTACCCATGAGGTCACCTGTCGTGTTGATGAGGTGAGCATATCACCTCCGATCAGGTGGCCAGTATCAGTGTGCCACTACATCCAGATCACTTAAGGAAAAGCTTCTTCTCTGGCTGGCCTACCTTCCCCGTCATCTGTGATTGGCGCGTCCATTTTGCCGAAAAAGTTGTCTCTAGTTGCTCTAATGCTTGCACGGTTTTATCACGGGTTTTGAGTGACAAAATATATAACAGAATGTCATTTTCTGCCCATAAATTAACATTAAGATTATGTTTTTATTTATTATTTATTTTTAAATTTCTTTCTGTAAAAGCCACCAATGAAAAACTGGTAGATCGGGCCTGTCGAATCGTGATGGAAGCCACAGGGGCCGCACGTGACGAGGCGCAACGAGCGTTAGAAGAAACCGGCTATGCGGCCAAACCCGCTATACTGATGATCCTCAGCGGTATCAGTGCCGCAGAGGCCGAGCAGCGGTTGGAAAGACACCACGGTTATCTACGCGATGCGCTGTTACCCTGATATACCTGTAGGGTATAACGAGGTAATAGAGGCAGAGCGTGTCTTAACTCCTTACACAAAAGCAGTTAATACATTGGCAAGGGGAAAGCGGTTTGGGTGAACAATCACCGACACGTATCGTGTTTTTTGATTTGGACGGCACGCTACATCGTCAGGACATGTTTGGCTGTTTTTTGCGTTACTTGCTAAAACGCCTGCCGTTAAATTTACTGCTGGTCATTCCGGTGCTGCCGGTGGTCGGGCTGGTATTGCTGGCGCGTGGCAGGGCTGCGCGCTGGCCAATGAGCGCTCTGCTTTGGGCCATCACCTTTGGTCGCCGTGAGGCACATTTACAGGCGCTAGAGCAGGGGTTTGTTGCCCGCTTTCGTCGCTGGGTGACGCCATTTCCATTGGTGCAGCAGCGCTTGACCGAATATCTCGCCGCTTCGGATGCGCAAGTGTGGTTAGTAACCGGTTCGCCGCAGCGTCTGGTTGAGCAGGTTTACCATGATTCCACATTTCTGCCCGGCGTCAAACTGATGGGTAGCCAGATGGTTCGTGGTTATGGCGGCTGGGTGTTGCCGTTGCGCTGTCTGGGGCGGGAGAAGGTGGTGCAGATGGAAAAACAGCTTGGTGCGCCACTTCAATTGCACAGCGGGTATAGCGATAGCAAGCAAGATAATCCGCTGCTGTTTTTTTGCGAACACCGTTGGCGCGTGACGCGTGCAGGCACGTTGCAACAGTTGGAGTAACGGTGTCGGCGAGGCAATAAGCACTCTGCTTTTTCTTCACACCCTGTATAATGCGCGCGACCAAAAAAGCGCGATGAATACCCGGGAGACATCATGAATGACACCCTTGATGGCCATGACACGCCTGATGAATATTGGATGCGTCATGCCCTGACTCTGGCCCAACGGGCGCAGGAGGAGGGGGAGGTGCCCGTCGGTGCCGTTCTGGTTCTGGATAATCAGGTGATTGGTGAGGGCTGGAATCGCCCCATCGGCCATCATGATCCGACGGCGCACGCCGAAATTATGACGCTGCGTCAGGGGGGAAAAGTCTTGCAGAACTATCGCTTAATCAATGCGACGCTGTATGTGACGCTTGAGCCTTGCGTGATGTGCGCCGGGGCGATGGTACACAGCCGTATTGGTCGACTGGTGTATGGTGCCAACGATGAAAAAACCGGGGCAGCAGGATCATTGGTCGACATCCTGCGCCATCCTGGTATGAATCATCAGATAGCGATCACGTCTGGCGTGCTGGCTGCCGAATGCGCTCATACCCTCAGCGATTTTTTCCGTATACGTCGCGCGCAGCATAAAGCACGACGTGCTCAGGAAAAGGCTGACGGGGCAGCCTAATACCTTATTTGCCGAGTTTTTCTGGCGGTACGGCAGGGTAAGCGCTTGCTAACAGTTCCTGCTGCTGGATTTTATTGGCTTTCTCGGTCAGATATCCTTCCAGACTCAGCATATAGCGGCGGATATTTTCAACGTAGTTATAGGCTTCGTGGCCGCGTGCATAGCCGTAGGTGGTCTGGGTATAGTAGCGTTTCTGGCTGAGCATCGGCAGGCGAACCTTCACATCCGCCCAACTATCGGGATTACCCTTCTGTTTTTCCGTCAGTTTGCGCGCATCCAGCAGATGGGCATAGCCCATATTGTAGGAGGCCAGTGCAAACCAAATCTTCTCATCTTCGGGAATGCTTTCCGGCATTTTTTCCATCATGTGCGCCAGATAGCGCGCACCACCGCGAATGCTCTGTTCTGGATCGAGTCTGTCGGTCACATCCAGGCTTTCTGCGGTATTGCGCGTCAGCATCATCAACCCGCGTACGCCGGTTGGTGAGGTCGCCAATGGGTTCCAGTGTGATTCCTGATAAGAAATAGCCGCCAGCAATTTCCAGTCAATGTCGCTGGCATATTTGGCAAACAACGGTTGCAGATCGGGCAAGGTGTTATAGATGGCGCTCAGGAAGGTGCGGGTATCGACATAATCAAATTCACCCACATGGCCGAGGTATTTCTCTTCCAGGCGCGCCAGCGTGCCGTCTTCCACAGTTTGGCTGAAAAAGTCCAACAGGGCGGCGTACAGGCTGTCGTCCTGCGTACGGCGCATATACCAGGTGACCGGTTCTTCGTCGCTCAGATCGAACGCTACGGAAAGCTGCGGGTGAATGCGCTGCATCAAACCGATGGTGACGGAATCTGCCAGCGTGTAATCCAACGCGCCTTGCGCCACCTGTTTAAGCAAATCCTGCGTGCTCAGGTCTGAAGCGGCTTCCCAGCTTAAGGCTGGATATTTATTGTTTTTCAAATCGCGTAACGTGGCGATATGGGCTGAGCCTGATGTGACCGCTAACCGACCATTCAGTTTCTCCAGATTTTTAGGGCGCGTGGCACCCATGCGGTAAACCAGTTGCTGCGAGACGGAATAGTAGGTTGGCCCAGCGCGAAAGCGATCCAATCGTTCATGGTTGTAGATCAGCCCGGCGGTAAGCAGATCGGCATTATCGCTGTCCAGATCATCGAACAAGGTGTCAAGATTTGGGCGTGCCGATACCACCAGCTTCACGCCAAGGTAATCGGCGAATCGTTTAGCCAGTTCATAATCGAGCCCTGAGGGGGTTCCGTTACTGAGGGTATAGGTCAGCAGCGAATTGAGCGTGCTGATACGCAGCTCGCCCCGAGAAAGGATCTGATTGAGCTGTGTATCCTGGCCGCTGCGCCAGGGGATGTTGGGCCAGAGCGCCAACATCAGCAGTAACGCAATAACCCCGATGAAAAAATAATTTAATGTTAAACGCTTCAAATAGTTATCTCTCGGTGGCCGTGTGGCCTTTCTGTCTGTAACGGCAGTTTTTTTGTCTACACTCTCCCAGAGTGGGGGCATTTTGCTTAACAAACCGCCAGTGTGAAACAGTTATCCATCAGGTTAAAGTTTGACCATGACGAAAACAAGATGTGCAACAAACTCTGCGCAAACGGTTTCGTCGGGCGTCACAATTCTCTATAATGACGCGCGTTTCCCCCCCCCCCCCGCTTGGCTGCGCGACAAAGTAGCGCCCACTGACGTACTGAAACTCAGTACATCGAAGACGAGAGATTTTTTAGATGATGGAAATACTGCGTGGTTCACCTGCCCTATCGGCCTTCCGTGTAAATAAGTTGCTGACGCGTTGCAAAGAGCACTTTTTGCCAATTAGTGACATCTATGCGGAGTACGTTCACTTCGCTGCCGTGCGTGCACCACTGAACAGCGATGAGCAGGTCAAACTGACACGACTGTTAAAATATGGCCCCTCTCTCGCGGAGCATGAGCCAAGTGGGCGCTTACTGTTGGTCACACCGCGTCCCGGCACCATTTCTCCCTGGTCTTCCAAAGCTACCGATATTGCGCGCAACTGCGGCCTGGACAAGGTGATTCGTCTGGAGCGCGGATTAGCCTTCTATATTCATGCGCCGACGCTGAGCGATGAACAGTGGCTGGAACTGGGCGCGTTGCTGCATGACCGCATGATGGAAACGGTATTCACCGAGATGGCGCAGGCGGAACAGCTGTTTGCTCAGCATCAGCCAGCCCCGTTGAAACGGGTAGACGCTCTGCTGGAAGGGCGTAAGGCGTTGGAACAGGCTAACGTGCGTCTGGGACTGGCGCTGGCGGAAGATGAAATCGACTACCTGTTGGATGCCTTTACCCGTTTGGGCCGCAATCCGACCGACATTGAACTCTATATGTTTGCTCAGGCCAACTCTGAGCACTGCCGCCACAAAATTTTTAACGCCAACTGGGTGATTGACGGTGAAGCACAGCCCAAGTCGCTGTTCAAAATGATCAAGAACACCTTCGAGCACACGCCAGAACACGTGTTGTCTGCTTATAAAGATAACGCGGCGGTGATGGAAGGCTCCGAAGCGGGGCGTTTCTTTGCCGATCCGCAAGGGCACTATGCCTACCATCAGGAACCGACACACATTCTGATGAAAGTGGAAACCCATAACCATCCGACGGCCATTTCTCCCTGGCCGGGTGCGGCGACCGGTTCCGGTGGCGAAATTCGCGACGAAGGGGCGACGGGGCGCGGTGCCAAACCTAAAGCGGGTCTGGTCGGGTTCTCGGTCTCTAACCTGCGTATTCCTAACTTTGAACAGCCGTGGGAAGAAGATTTCGGTAAGCCGGATCGCATCGTCAGCGCGTTGGACATTATGATTGATGGCCCGCTGGGCGGCGCGGCCTTTAATAACGAGTTTGGTCGCCCTGCGCTGACCGGTTACTTCCGTACCTATGAGGAGCAGGTTGACAGCCATAACGGCAGCGAGTTGCGCGGTTATCACAAGCCGGTGATGCTGGCGGGCGGTATTGGTAACATCCGTGCCAATCACGTGAAAAAAGGCGAGATCACGGTAGGCGCCAAGCTGATTGTGTTGGGTGGCCCCTCCATGAATATCGGTCTGGGCGGCGGTGCAGCCTCCTCTATGGCCTCCGGCCAATCAGACGCCGATCTGGATTTCGCCTCCGTACAGCGCGATAACCCGGAAATGGAACGCCGTTGTCAGGAAGTGATCGACCGCTGCTGGCAACTGGGTGAAGAGAACCCGATCCTGTTTATCCACGACGTGGGGGCGGGCGGTCTGTCCAACGCCATGCCGGAGCTGGTAAGTGATGGCGGGCGCGGCGGACGCTTTGAACTGCGCGACATTCTCAACGATGAGCCAGGCATGAGCCCGCTGGAAGTGTGGTGTAACGAATCGCAAGAGCGCTATGTACTGGCGGTTGCACCGGAAAAACTGGCGCTGTTTGATGAACTGTGCCGCCGTGAGCGCGCCCCTTACGCCGTGATTGGTGAAGCGACGGAAGAGCAGCATTTAACCCTGAACGATCGCCACTTCAATAATCAGCCGATCGATCTGCCGCTCGACGTGCTGTTGGGCAAAACACCGAAAATGCTGCGCGACGTCAAACGCCTGGCTAGCGAGGGCACATTGCTGAACCGCGAAGGCATCTTCCTGGCCGAAGCGGTAGAGCGTGTGATGCACCTGCCGGTGGTGGCAGAGAAAACTTTCCTGATCACCATTGGTGATCGTTCCGTGACCGGTATGGTGGCACGCGATCAAATGGTCGGACCGTGGCAGATCCCGGTGGCAAACTGTGCCGTCACTACCGCAAGCCTCGACAGCTACCACGGTGAAGCAATGTCGATTGGCGAACGTGCACCTGTGGCGTTGCGTAACTTTGGTGCCTCCGCGCGTCTGGCGGTAGGGGAAGCATTAACCAACATTGCTGCGACCCAGATTGGCGCGTTAACGCGCGTGAAGCTCTCCGCAAATTGGATGTCGGCAGCAGGACACCCCGGTGAAGACGCCGGACTTTACGAAGCGGTAAAAGCCATCGGCGAAGAACTCTGCCCGGCATTGGGGTTGACCATTCCGGTGGGTAAAGACTCCATGTCGATGAAAACCCGCTGGCAAGATGGCGATCAAGAGCGCAGCGTCACCTCTCCGCTTTCACTGGTGATCACGGCATTTGCCCGCGTGGAAGATGTGCGTAAAACCGTCACGCCGCAGCTGCGCACCGATCGTGATAACGTGTTGCTGCTTATCGACCTGGGTGCCGGGCACCATACGCTTGGTGCGACAGCGTTAGCACAGGTCTACCGTCAGTTGGGCCGCCATACTGCGGATGTGCGTAATCCGCAACAGTTGGCTGGCTTCTTTAATGCTATCCAAACGCTGGTGGCGGATGATGCGCTGCTGGCCTATCACGACCGTTCTGATGGTGGCCTGTTGGTGACGCTGGCCGAAATGGCGTTTACCGGTCACTGCGGCATCGAGGTTGATATCGCGGCATTGGGTAACGATCCGCTGGCCTCGTTGTTTACTGAAGAACTGGGTGCTGTGATTCAAGTGTCCGCCGATCGTCTGGCGTACGTTGAGCAGGTGATGGCCGATCACGGTTTGGGTGATATTGTTCACCGTTTGGGACATACCGCTCAGGGCAACCGCTTTGTGATTACACATGGCAACGATGAGGTGTATCAGGAGAGCCGCACCACGCTACGCATCTGGTGGGCGGAAACCACCTGGCAGATGCAGCGCCTGCGTGACAACCCGCACTGTGCCGATCAGGAACATGCTGCTAAACAGGATGAGACCGATCCGGGCCTGAATGTCTCACTGACGTTCGATCCAGCACAGGATATTGCAGCGCCCTTTATCGCCAAAGGTGTGCGTCCTAAAGTGGCGGTGTTGCGTGAGCAGGGTGTTAACTCTCACGTTGAAATGGCGGCCGCGTTCCATCGCGCCGGTTTTGACGCCATCGATGTGCACATGAGTGATTTGCTGGCAGGTCGTCGCAACCTGCAAGACATCCAGGCGCTGGTCGCTTGCGGTGGCTTCTCTTACGGCGATGTGTTGGGTGCCGGTGAGGGCTGGGCGAAATCCATTCTGTTTAACCCGCGGGTGCGCGATGAGTTTGCCGCTTTCTTCCAACGTCCGCAAACGCTGGCACTAGGCGTGTGCAACGGTTGCCAGATGATGTCCAATCTGCGCGAACTGATCCCGGGTGCAGACCACTGGCCGCGCTTTGTGCGCAACCTGTCTGACCGCTTTGAAGCGCGCTTCAGCCTGGTTGAAGTCACCAAAAGCCCGTCATTGTTTATGAATGACATGGTGGGATCGCGTATGCCAATCGCTGTTTCTCACGGTGAAGGGCACGTTGAAGTGCGCGATGCTGCCCACTTGGCGGCGTTGGAGCATGAGCATCTGGTCGCACTGCGCTTCGTGAACAACTTTGGACAGGTAACCGAGAACTATCCGGCGAACCCGAACGGTTCTCCGAACGGTATCACGGCAGTCACCAGCGCCAGTGGTCGCGCTACAGTGATGATGCCGCACCCGGAACGCGTTTTCCGTACCGTGAGCAATTCCTGGCATCCGGAAACCTGGGGTGAAGACAGTCCGTGGATGCGCATGTTCCGCAACGCGCGTCGTCAGCTTGGCTAAGGGTTAGCTTGACATTGACTATAAAAGGGGCGAATAGCCCCTTTTTAATCTGATGACAACGCCACGTTACCTGCTAAGCATCCTCGGCGAAAGCTGGGATCTCTGTAAGAAGAAACGCGTCTCTTCTGCAAGAGGTTCCCGCCTTCTTAGGAATGACGGAGGGAGGAATGACGGCTTTAGGTAGGATGTCGCAATACAGCGACAATCCGCTCTATAGATGTCTCTTTTTGGAGACATCTAATTAATTGATTTTATTGAGTCGATACATCAAGTGATATAAATCGTCTTTTTTTGACGACAGGTTTAAGCAATTGGCGGCGTAGTATGACGTGAATAAAGGCACCTTACCGTCATTTAACCCACCTCGTTATACACAAGTCCGCAACGCCTTATATGCCAAGGGTTAGCGGGCTGAAATAGGCAGCCGGTGGGGTTGTAAATGAAGTGAAACCGACGTGTACTATCGCCATTTACGGCGCTGAAAAATGATACGGGATTCAGATGGCTGGGCACACCAAGAACTGGAAGGGGTAAATCTTGGTGACACGAGGCTCAATAAGCGTGCCAAAGGGCTTTTGATACGGCTGGCTGAGAATCCGCAAGCCAGCATTCCGCATGCGTGCCTCGGATGGTCTGAGACGCTGGGTGCTTACCGCTTCATGGAGAACCAAGCATTCGAATGGCGAGACATTCTGCAACCTCACTGGCAGCGTACGCAGGAAAGGATCCGAGAACACGAGGTTGTGCTGTGTATCCAAGACACTACCGAGCTTGACTTCAACGGGCAGCAAATCCAAGGCTTGGGTCCCTTGAACTACGAAGCCAGGCGTGGTCTGTACCTGCATCCGACCTACGCGGTCAGTCCGGATCGCGTGGGGTTGGGCGTACTGGATGCGTGGATGTGGGCAAGAGAGCCGAAGGATGCAGACGGAAAACGCGATGGGCTCAAGGAGAGTACGCGCTGGCTCGAGGGATACGAGCGAGTTGCTGAACTCGCCTCGGAGTTGCCAAACACACGTCTGGTGTACTTAGCCGATCGCGAAGCGGATATCAAGGCGTTGATGCAGCTCGCTGATGACCTTGGCACTCCGGCTGACTGGTTGATCCGCTCGACTCATAATCGCAGTCTGGACTGTAATGAGAAGCTGTAGTGGCACACTGATACTGGCCACCTGATCGGAGGTGATATGCTCACCTCATCAACACGACAGGTGACCTCATGGGTAAACATTTTACGGCGGAATTTAAGCTCGAAGCCGCAAAGCTGGTTGTCGACCACGGCTACACATACGTTAAGGCCGCAGAGGCGGTTAATGTCAGCCATTCTGCCATTAGTCGCTGGGTCAATAAGCTTCGCCTTGAACGACAGGGAAAAACGCCAACGGGACTTCCTCTTACCCCTGAACAGCTCGAGCTGCGTGAGATGAAGAAAAAAGTCCAATGCCTTGAAATGGAGAACGAAATCCTAAAAAAGGCTACGGCGCTCTTAATGTCGGACTCACTCAACGGTTCACGGTAGTCGACAGGCTGAGGGCGCGATACCCGGTCACGGCGTTGTGCCAAACTTTTGAGGTACATCGCAGCAGCTACAGGCACTGGCAGGCTTCCGCTAATGAACCCGACGGTGAGCGCGTGGTTAAGTGTAGTCGCGTCATGGAAGCCTGGAACGCCAGCGGCGGCTCTGCCGGCGCTCGAAGTATCGCGACCATCGTCACCGGCAGCTCTGGTGTCAAAATGGGGCGCTGGCTGGCTGGCAAGCTGATGAAGGAGCTGGGTATCGCCAGCTGCCAGCGACCGGCTCACAAATACAAACGCGGCGGCAATGAACACGTTGAAATACCGAACTATCTCAACCGCCAGTTCGCGGTTACCGCTCCGGATCAGGTCTGGTGCGGCGATGTGACCTACATCTGGACGGGCAAATGCTGGGCTTACCTTGCGGTGGTGCTAGACCTGTTCGCCCGCAAACCGGTGGGCTGGGCCATGTCGACGTCGCCGGACTCGGCGCTGACAGTTAAAGCGTTGCAGATGGCCTGGGAACTCCGGGGACAACTAACAGGAGTCATGTTCCACAGCGACCAGGGCAGCCACTATACCAGCCGTCAATACCGGCAAGCCCTGTGGCGCTGCCGGATAAAGCAGAGTATGAGTCGGCGGGGTAACTGCTGGGATAATGCGCCAATGGAGCGGTTCTTCCGCAGCCTGAAGACAGAATGGGTGCCGACAAAGGGTTACAACAGCTTCAGCGAAGCCCAGGACGCGATTATCCGCTACATCACGGGGTATTACAGCGCTATCCGGCCTCACTGGTATAACGGCGGCTTAACTCCAAACGAATCTGAGCGACTGTTCTACATACAGTCTAATGCGGTGGCCAATATTAGTTGACCACTACAGTTCCTAATACCGCTACACTTTTGCCTGTCCATGTTTTCCACTGGGAAACGGGCTGACGGTTTCCATGAAGCGGCGAACCTTGTTCAGTCACTGCCACATTGAACAGCATTGATGATTGCGGGTAATGGTTTCATGCAACGCCTGCCATAACCGCTCTACATGATTTACCCATGGTGAGTACACCGGCTGATAAATAACCCTGAATTTCGGGTTTTCTTCCAGCCAGCGCTGCGTCTCCCGGCTTTTGTGAATAATGTAGTTATCAACTATCAGCGTGAGCGTTTTTGCCCGTCTGTACGTTGCTCTCAGATGCTCTAACATACTGATAAACAAACACGAACTTTTACTGTTTCCTCCAACATCGCTGACTTTTCCCGTCCCGCTGTGTAATGCACCCGCCAGATAATATTTCTCGTTCTGGCCCGGCGTCACGATGCGTTTCTGCTTCCCGCGAACCTGCCAGTCCGCGCCAATTTTGGGATTCAGATGAATATCCACTTCGTCTTCGTAAAAGACGGGATGTTCCGCGCTGCATTGTTCCAGCGCCATCGCGATGGCCTCCATTTTTTCTTCCTTATGCGGGTCGCGGATACGCAGCGTAGGAGCTGCGCGTCGCCACACCAGACCGGCAGAAGGCCGCCAACGGCGCACCGTGGAAGCATGCAACTGGCAACCGGTTATCTCATTGATTTTTATCGCTAGCAGTTCCGTGCTCCAGCGCGAACGCTGATAGCCAAAATCATGAGGGGAACGCTTTACGAGCTGGATTAACAGTGCGCAGATCTGTTCAAACGGCCAGCGACGGCCACGACCGGGCCGCAGAGATTTGAGGCCTTCAATGCCGTACAGGGTGAGCCAGTTAATCCATCTGCCGATTGACGAACGGGCGCAGCAAAGCATTCTGGCGACATCGCTCACGCGCTCGCCCCGGTGCAACATCAGGATGGCGGTCAGCCTGCGGGCGTGATTCTTGTCACGCGTTTTATGGAGAGTTTTCTTCATCAGGCGTCGTTCGTTACGGGGTATCGGTGCTATGCTCGACATCGCTCAGTCCGGTTGATGATTTGGGATCTTTATCGATTGATCAGATCGCTCAACTCGGACTGAGTTCCCTTCAGGTGATCTACTATTCGGAACAGTTATTTAGATGAAACTGGCCAGCATTTAATGACCATCCCTGGTGTTGGACCGATAACAGCCAGCGTTTTGTCATCACAGTTAGGCGATGGCAAGCAATATGAAAACAGTCGTAATTTTGCCGCTTCCACCGGTCTTGTACCCCGCCAATACAGTACTGGAGGGAAGAATACTCTGCTGGGTATTAGCAAGCGTGGAGATAAAAACCTTCGCCGATTGCTTGTTCAATGTGCGCGGGTATTTATCCTAAGAATTGACCATCAATCAGGGAGATTAGCTGATTGGGTAAGGTCTCAGTTGGGCAGGAAACATTCTTGCGTTGTGTGCTGTGCATTAGCAAATAAATTAGCTCGAATAGCTTGGGCAATAACGACACGAAATACCGTGTTTGAACAGTAATGCTGGTCTAACAGTCAGCAATTTAACGAAGTTACCCATCTGGTTTTGCGAAGACTGATTATTGATGACATGAACGGCCTGACGACCTGATATAAAACCAAAAAATGAAAATGGCTCAATGAAGCCGATGGCCTTTTTAGGAATATCAGGTGCGAAACTCATCGTGGCGCGGGCATCCTTGGCCATAAAGACGCCGGATAGATTTAAGCAAGCCCACCATTAATCAAAGATCAGTGTTGCAAAAATGGGGGTGACCATAGATTTCATCTTTTCGATCATCAACTCCATGTTGCCATGCCGTCTGACTACCGAGCGGATAACCTCTTTCTCGAAGTCGTAGACTACAGAGTTAAATCTTGAGGTAACTTTCAACAGTCTGCGGCATTCTTCACCAAGAGCTGGCAAATCATTTACTGAGAAAGGTTCCGGTGATGGTCTACCGGTTACAGAACGCAGGCAGTGCCATACACCAGCGTTTCACCCCCTCTCGAACTTCATGCCATTGGTCATTAGCCAGACAAGGCGAGTCAGGTTGCTCATATCGTTAGGTGACAACGGTTCTACTGCTGAGTTTCTCTCGTAGCTACCAGCCTTACGGATCGTTGGCAGGACTTCATTTGTTACCCATTTACGGAAACGCCACGGTAAGGTTCCCTGCTTTACCGCATCCCGGCAGCGAAGAATAAGGGTGTATAGACCAGATTCTGATATTACTGATGGCTTTGTTGAATAAACAGATTTTATGCTACCAGCCCAGTAAAACGATTGTTTCCAGCAACGTAAAATCATGCAGTTAAGCATCATGAGAAAACGGAATGCCTGAGGTGATAAGCATTTTCTACCAAAATGGGCATAGTAAAACAGCACGATTCCCTATTATTCAACAAAGCCATTACTGATATGTCCTGCATTCCTCCCGGGGTCTGCATTGAATGCAGATCCTTTTCATCATCGTCTAACTTGCGAATAGACGTGTTATCTAGGCTGTGTCCCTTAATTACATAACCTTTGGTAAAACAGGCTGATGCAGCCCAGTTTCAACATTGCCAGATAATTCCTCGCCGTTTTGTCGTAACGTGTCGCAATGCGACGGTATTCTTTCAGACGGCCAAAGCACCGCTCAACAACGTTCCGATTGCGGTAGGCGTCACGATCGGGCTTTGAACGACCATCCACCGCCATTTTTTCAGTGGATTTTCGGGGGATGACAGTTTTTATACCTCTGTTTTTCAGCTCGTTACGTAATACATGCCCGGAGTACGCCTTGTCAGCGAGTACCGCATGACCACGGCGTTTCATACTGCCGTTCTGGCGTTGAACACCAATACCGTCCAAAAGACGTAGTGCAAACTGACTTTCATGAGCCTGACCGGGGCTCAACACGATGTTTAACGGAAGACCACTTCCGTCTGTAGCCATATGGATTTTGGTGCCAAAACCACCTCGAGAGCGACCCAGCCCATTATCTCCGGTGATATCGGGATGTTTTTTTGAGCACCGGCAGCACATTTCAGCGTCCTGATATTGCTACCATCCAGCGCAGTCGCTGACCAGTTCACGAGGCCATGGGCATCAAGTGATGAAAGTAACTTATTAAAAATAATGTTAATGACTCCCGATTTTGACCATCGGTTAAAGCGGTTATAAACGGTTTTCCATGGGCCGTATCGCTCAGGTAAATCACGCCATGGGGCACCAGAGCACAGCCCCCAGAACATGCCATTGATAATCATGCGATGCTCAGCCCATGGGCGTCCGGCCTGTGGTGTTGCTGGTTCAGCAGGGAGTAAGGGCTGGATGATAGCCCATGCTTCATCGGGAAGGTCGTAGCGAGCCATAGTTTAAAATGATTTAGAAACAAACAGTTAGTATAACTCATGGGATTAAGGGCATATCGTTATACACATCTTTTGGCCATTTTTTGAACAGGATGCTCAGAACCCCGTGAATTAAGGCATTCAAGCCATCCCATTGGCTTTTTGAGGTTCAAAATGCCACTCTGAGATAAACCCGTAACTCATTGATTAAACAGTGCGTTAGAAAGATGTGTATAACGATATGGGTTAAACTGGGCTGCATCCGCCTCTTTTACAAGAAGTTATGCAATTAAGGGACACAGCCTACTATTCGGAACAGTTATTTAAGCGCTGTATACTATTTACGATTCCCAAAATAAGCAATACACTCTGTTCCAATTTTAGAATGTGGATTTATATTAATATGACCATTTAGGTGTTTTTTTATTGCTTCACCTGGATTTTCCTGAAAATCACTTAATGCTTTTCTTAATGAATTTTCAAGGTTAGAGTTTTGACTCTTAAAGAGAGTACTATCTTTTACACTGTCAGTGTTTTGCCTCTTAAAGAGAGGACTATCTTTTAAACTAAGAGAAGTAAGTTGAGAGAATAACTTATGGTTTTTATTTAATTTTGAATTATACAAATTAAAATCATTTTTTCTTAGTTTTTGTATTGATTCGTTTTTAACTTTAAGTATAGCTATAGCGAAATTAATATCCTTATCTTTTTTTGTTAAGCTAGCCAACTTAACAGCTGATGAACAACTATTAAATACATGCGATTTTGTGTAATGATACGCTAATTGTAATGCTTTCATATCTGTCACTCCTATTTTTATACCAATAAACTTCGCTGTCTGAGCGCGTTGTTGTAGGTGGTTCAGTTGGTGATTTTAAACTTTTGCTTTGCCATGGAAACCCGATACTGAAACGACTATAGCGATCAGATCCGACAATCACCTGAAAGTTCGATTTATTCAACAAAGTCCCATTTTCACTCTCCTCAGTAGGGTCACCGCTCACTGCTGATGACCGTTATTAAACTATGCGTTTATTTGATATTCACATAAATAACGCTCATTCACCGTGTGTTAACGGGGGGCTTTGTTGAATAAATCAGAATTAGCCGACAGGATGGCTCCCTCTACTACACCTGTTATCCGATCCTGACGCTGTGTGGCATACCCAACAACGTCATACGGTTCAGCGCTTTGACCATCGCCATGGCTTCACCTACCTGAGCCCATATCGTTATACACATCTTTTGGCCATTTTTTGAACAGGATGCTCAGAACCCCGTGAATTAAGGCATTCAAGCCATCCCATTGGCTTTTTGAGGTTCAAAATGCCACTCTGAGATAAACCCGTAACTCATTGATTAAACAGTGCGTTAGAAAGATGTGTATAACGATATGACCTGAGCCCACCTCGTTATACACAAGTCCGCAACGCCTTATATGCCAAGGGTTAGCGGGCTGAAATAGGCAGCCGGTGGGGTTGTAAATGAAGTGAAACCGACGTGTACTATCGCCATTTACGGCGCTGAAAAATGACACGGGATTCAGATGGCTGGGCACACCAAGAACTGGAAGGGGTAAATCTTGGTGACACGAGGCTCAATAAGCGCGCCAAAGGGCTTTTGATACGGCTGGCTGAGAATCCGCAAGCCAGCATTCCGCATGCGTGCCTCGGATGGTCTGAGACGCTGGGTGCTTACCGCTTCATGGAGAACCAAGCATTCGAATGGCGAGACATTCTGCAACCTCACTGGCAGCGTACGCAGGAAAGGATCCGAGAACACGAGGTTGTGCTGTGTATCCAAGACACTACCGAGCTTGACTTCAACGGGCAGCAAATCCAAGGCTTGGGTCCCTTGAACTACGAAGCCAGGCGTGGTCTGTACCTGCATCCGACCTACGCGGTCAGTCCGGATCGCGTGGGGTTGGGCGTACTGGATGCGTGGATGTGGGCAAGAGAGCCGAAGGATGCAGACGGAAAACGCGATGGGATCAAGGAGAGTACGCGCTGGCTCGAGGGATACGAGCGAGTTGCTGAATTCGCCTCGGAGTTGCCAAACACACGTCTGGTGTACTTAGCCGATCGCGAAGCGGATATCAAGGCGTTGATGCAGCTCGCTGATGACCTTGGCACTCCGGCTGACTGGTTGATCCGCTCGACTCATAATCGCAGTCTGGACTGTAATGAGAAGCTTTGGCAGAAGGTTGGAAAGACCGTGCCGGTGGGAGAAATCCAATTCGTTATGGCGACTCGCGCGGGGCAGAAGGCGCGTACGGTGAAACAGGCGCTGCGCGTGAAGCGAGTGTCGCTGCGTTGCGGATTGGCAGTGACTTGTGTGATAGCCAAGGAAATTGAGCCGCCAGCAGGCGTGAAGCCGGTCGAGTGGCGGTTGCTGAGCAATCGCGTACCTGAAGGACGAGAAGATATCGTGGAGCTGATCGACTGGTATCGGGCTAGATGGGAAATCGAGATGTTCTTCAATGTGCTGAAGAACGGCTGCTGTGTCGAAGCGTTACAGTTATCGACCGTGGATCGCATTGAGCGGGCATTGGCGCTGTTCATGATCGTGGCATGGCGCATCGCCTATTTAATGCGTATGGGACGAACCTGTCCAGAGCTGGACGCAATGTTGTTCTTTGATTCCGACGAGACTCATGGCTGATGAACAAGCGTAGCCCCCTGTAACACCAGACAGTAGCTGTATCTCCAGATAAGAGATAGGCTTAGATATATGTCTAACAATCATGCTAATTTTGAAATGACCGGGATCCTGTTAGGGCAAGAAGTCCGTAAGCGTAAAACTCCGCAAGAGAAAATCGCCATCATTCAGCAGACAATGGAGCCGGGGATGAACGTCTCCCATGTAGCCCGCCTGCATGGCATCCAGCCCAGCCTTTTGTTTAAGTGGAAGAAGCAATACCAGGAAGGAAGCCTCACCGCCGTTGCGGCCGGAGAAAAAGTGGTTCCAGCTTCGGCGCTGGCGACTGCCCTCAAGCAGGTCCGGGAGCTACAGCGCCTTCTGGGTAAGAAGACGATGGAAGTTGAGATCCTCAAAGAAGCAGTGGAGTACCGCCAGTCGCGAAAATGGATAGCGCACGCGCCCTTGTTGCCAAAGGACGGGGAATAGCTCTGGTCAGCCGCGCCATGAGCGTGTCGCGTGCGCAGCTGTCACTGCGGGTTAACCGTTCTGCCGACTGGCTGGACAGGCGCAGCAACCGGCGTAATGACGAAGCTGATGCTGAGATATTATCGGACATCCTCCGTATCATCAGCGACATGCCCAGTTACGGTTACCGCCGAGTGTGGGGTATCCTGGGTAAGCAACGTCGTGCAGAGGGACTTCCACCGGTGAACGCCAAACGGCTTTACAGGATAATGAGCGAGCATAACCTGCTGTTGTTGAATGATAAAACTGAACGTCCGAAGCGGGAGCATAAAGGCAAAATCGCGGTAGCAGAGAGCGATATGCGCTGGTGCTCAGATGGCTTCGAGTTCGGTTGTGACAACGGCGAGAAGCTGCGGGTGACGTTCGCACTGGACTGCTGCGACCGGGAGGTCATAGACTGGGCAGCGAGCACCAGGGGTTATGACCGTTCAACCGTGCAGGATGTGATGCTGAGGTCGGTGGAAAAACGCTTCGGTAGCGCGCTGCCGGATAAACCAGTGCAATGGCTGACGGATAATGGTTCAGCGTACACAGCGCATGAAACGCGGAAGTTCGCCAGAGAACGGAATCTGGAGCCTTGCACAACAGCAGTGAGCAGTCCACAGAGTAACGGCATGGCAGAACGGTTCGTGAAGACGATGAAGGAAGATTACATCGCCTTCATGCCAAAACCCGATGTGCGAACAGCGCTGAAGAACCTTGCAGCGGCGTTCAATCATTACAATGAAAACCATCCGCACAGTGCGCTGGGATACAACTCCCCAAGGCTTTGTTGAATAAATAGAAAGTTTGGGTAATCATCGGATCAGATCACCATAGTTGTTTCAACATCAGGTCTCCATGGCAAAACAAAATTTTAAAATCACTAACTGGCCCTCCTATAACAAGGCCCTCAAGCAGCGCGGTTCTCTAACCGTATGGCTAGATGAATCAGCCATTGCTGCATGGACGGAAAAAACGACTACTGAACGGCGTGGACGACCGCTCCACTACTCAGATATGGCCATCACCACAGTCCTGATGATGAAACGCGTGTTTGGCCTTTCATTGAGGGCTTTACAGGGTTTTGTTGACTCGATTTTTAAACTGATTAAATTGTCGCTGCATTGTCCAGACTATTCGCTGCTCAGCAAGCGAGCAAAGACAGTGAACATCAGCATAAAAACGCCAACCCGTGGTGAAATCTCACATCTGGTCATTGATGGAACCGGCCTGAAGGTCTTTGGCGAAGGCGAATGGAAAGTCCGGCAGCATGGTGCCGACAGACGCAGGGTGTGGCGTAAGCTGCATCTGGCAGTAGACAGTGCGACGCATGAGATTATCTGTGCGGATTTGTCGCTCAGTGGTACGACTGATGCCCAGGCTCTACCGGCACTGATAAACCAGACCCACCGGAAAATCAGAGAGGCATCGGCTGACGGCGCTTACGATACAGGTTACTGCCATGATGCTCTGCTGAGGAAGAAAATAAGGCCGCTTATCCCGCCGCGAAGGGGGGCGCAATATTGGCCGGACCACTACCACGAGCGTAACCACGCTGTTGCAAATCAGCGCCTGAGCGGCAGCAACGATACCTGGAAAAAGAAAGTGGGCTATCACCGACGCTCAGTGGCTGAAACGGCCATGTTCCGGTTCAAAACGCTTCTGGGTGGTCATCTAAGTCTGCGTGACTACGATGCTCAGGTGGGTGAAGCCATGGCGATGGTCAAAGCGCTTAACCGGATCACGCTATTAGGAATGCCGAACAGTATTCGCATCACGTAACAATCGACCTGGGGGCACAGTCGTTACAAGTTCTGATTTATTCAACAAAGCCACTCCCCAAGAGAATATCGGCGCCAGCGGGCATCGTTAACTTAAGATAAAAAAACTGTCCGGAGATGGTGGGTCAAGATCAGGCCGCCCTAAGCTAAACGAAGTATTGCGCTTAGTTGCGCAACTGGGAGGCTTTCTTGCTCGAAAAGGCGACGGTGAACCAGGCGCAAAACTATCTGGAAAGGCTTGCAGAAAGTCATGACGGCCGCCGAAACGCTACGCGCGCTCAGGCACGAACAGAGATGTGTATAACGAGGTGAGTTTAACCATCGACAGATAATTCCTCGCCGTTTTGTCATAACGTGTGGCAATACGGCGGTATTCTTTTAATCGGCCAAAACATCTTTCCACTACATTGCGATGACGGTAAGCGTCACTGGCGAACCATGAGCGCCCGTCCGAAGCCATTTTTTCATTCGTTTTTCGGGGGATGACTGCCTTTATCCCCTTTCGTTTCAGCTCGTTGCGTAGTGCATGCCCTGAATAAGCTTTGTCAGCCAGCACCGCATAACCACGACGCTTCATGCTGCCATTCTGGCGCTGAACACCAATACTATCCAGAAGACGTAATGCGAACTGGCTTTCGTGAGCCTGTCCGGGGCTCAGCAGGATGTTTAACGGGAGACCACTTCCGTCTGTTGCCAGATGGATTTTGGTGCCAAAACCACCGCGAGAGCGACCCAGACCGTTATCTCCGGCGATATCGGGATGTTTTTTTGAGCACCGGCAGCACATTTCAGCGCCCGGATATTACTGCCATCCAGCGCCGTGGCAGACCAGTCAACGAGACCATGCGCATCAAGAGCAGAAAGTAACCTGTTGAAAATAATGTTAATCACACCCGATTTTGACCACCGATTAAAGCGGTTATATACGGTTTTCGGTAATGCCTTCAAATAGTTGGCTTTTGTGATATTCTGCCGCTATTTGAGGTTTCCACGTGGTTACTGTTTTTGTTCATTGCCCTCGCTGCCATTCAGATAAAGTTTATCGACATGGCCTTAGTCCAACTAAGCGCGAACGCTTCCGGTGTCAGTGCTGTCGCCGTGTATTCCAGCTTACCTACCGCTATGAAGCGCGAAAGCCGGGAGTCAAAGAGCAGATCGTTGATATGGCCTTCAACGGTGCCGGTGTTCGCGATACCGCCAGAACGTTGAAAATCGGCATCAATACGGTCATCCGGGCTTTAAAAAGCTCTCGCCCCGCAGGATAACGTCTTCTCCCGTTGCTCACGCCGACGTCGCCCTTATCTGTGAACTTGATGAGCAATGGAGCTTCGTTGGCAGTCAGGCGCTACAGCACTGGCTCTGATAGGCTTACAATACCAAAACGGGCGGTGTTCTGGCCTACACTTTTGGCCCCCGAACCGATGAGACCTGCCGTGAATTGCTGGCTCTGTTGACACCGTTCAACATCGGCATGATTACCAGTGACAACTGGGGCAGCTATGCAAGAGAGGTTCCGAAGCAGAAACATCTGACTGGCAAGATCTTCACGCAACGCATAGAGCGCAATAACCTGACGCTCCGTACCCGCATTAAACGACTGGCGCGTAAAACGATTTGCTTCTCGCGCTCCGTCGAGATCCACGAAAAAGTCATCGGAGCCTTCATCGAAAAACACATGTTCTACTAATTGGAGTCATTACCCAATATAAAAACAGGAGCACCCCATGAATTATGCATTCGCGGGTCATGCTGCCCTCATGGGGAGCTATCACCCGGAAGAAACCCACTTGGATAAATGGGTTCAATGGCTGAGAAACGGATACAGAAGGCTTATCGATATCCTCGAACAGCAAGGCAAACCTCTACGACCTGCATCAGTACTTTAACCAAGGCTGTTACAGCCTGAAATCATCTTCATCACTGCACACCCTGTCTGCAAACTTCACGGTACCGTTTCTGAGATCCACAAATCCCCCCCCTGCCACCATGACAAATGGCGCAGCGGAATGATTTTAGCAGAAGTCATTATGGCTACAGCATTTCTTGATGATGACGAAGATATGCGTAATAGTGATTAAAGCAATGTGAGGTAAAAATGAAAGATAATCAAAGCTGGATGAGTACTCGCCAAGTATGTGAATTTCTCGACATGTCGTCTCGAACATTGGAGCGGAGAAGGAAACGGTCTTTTAATCCCTTCCCCGAACCAGATATTACTTGCGCAGGATCACAAAACAAATGGTTGCGTCACCGGGTTCTGGCCATATCGTTATACACATCTTTCTAACGCACTGTTTAATCAATGAATTACGGGTTTATCTCAGAGTGGCATTTTGAACCTCAAAAAGCCAATGGGATGGCTTGAATGCCTTAATTCACGGGGTTCTGAGCATCCTGTTCAAAAAATGGCCAAAAGATGTGTATAACGATATGGGTTCTGGCCTGGCAACAAGCTGAAATGAAAGTAGATCACCCAAAACCATTGTCGGCAATCCATCACGCTAACCAGCTGAGCGCGGCTTGAGCTCAATCACGTCCGGCTCTGTGATACTCATCAGTCGCGCCCACCACTTCCCGTACGCTACCCTCATTTCTTCTAAATACGGCTTTGTTGAATAATAGGGAATCGTGCTGTTTTACTATGCCCATGTTGGTAGAAAATGCTTATCACCTCAGGCATTCCGTTTTCTCATGATGCTTAACTGCATGATTTTACGTTGCTGGAAACAATCGTTTTACTGGGCTGGTAGCATAAAATCTGTTTATTCAACAAAGCCTCTAAATACGTGTGCTTGTCATAAACGGCCCAAACTCCGGGTAACGAGTGTCCGAGCATTATTTCGGCAACATGCGGATCGGTGATATCGGAAAAGTTTGTTCTGGCTGTGCGCCGCAGATCATGAACGGAGAAATGAGGGACACTCTCATCGTAGGCTTTTATCATGAAGAGGCGGAGATGTAGTGGTCAACTAATATTGGCCACCGCATTAGACTGTATGTAGAACAGTCGCTCAGATTCGTTTGGAGTTAAGCCGCCGTTATACCAGTGAGGCCGGATAGCGCTGTAATACCCCGTGATGTAGCGGATAATCGCGTCCTGGGCTTCGCTGAAGCTGTTGTAACCCTTTGTCGGCACCCATTCTGTCTTCAGGCTGCGGAAGAACCGCTCCATTGGCGCATTATCCCAGCAGTTACCCCGCCGACTCATACTCTGCTTTATCCGGCAGCGCCACAGGGCTTGCCGGTATTGACGGCTGGTATAGTGGCTGCCCTGGTCGCTGTGGAACATGACTCCTGTTGGTTGTCCCCGGAGTTCCCAGGCCATCTGCAACGCTTTAACTGTCAGCGCCGAGTCCGGCGACGTCGACATGGCCCAGCCCACCGGTTTGCGGGCGAACAGGTCTAGCACCACCGCAAGGTAAGCCCAGCATTTGCCCGTCCAGATGTAGGTCACATCGCCGCACCAGACCTGATCCGGCGCGGTAACCGCGAACTGGCGGTTGAGATAGTTCGGTATTTCAACGTGTTCATTGCCGCCGCGTTTGTATTTGTGAGCCGGTCGCTGGCAGCTGGCGATACCCAGCTCCTTCATCAGCTTGCCAGCCAGCCAGCGCCCCATTTTGACACCGGAGCTGCCGGTGACGATGGTCGCGATACTTCGAGCGCCGGCAGAGCCGCCGCTGGCGTTCCAGGCTTCCATGACGCGACTACACTTAACCACGCGCTCACCGTCGGGTTCATTAGCGGAAGCCTGCCAGTGCCTGTAGCTGCTGCGATGTACCTCAAAAGTTTGGCACAACGCCGTGACCGGGTATCGCGCCCTCAGCCTGTCGACTACCGTGAACCGTTGAGTGAGTCCGACATTAAGAGCGCCGTAGCCTTTTTTAGGATTTCGTTCTCCATTTCAAGGCATTGGACTTTTTTCTTCATCTCACGCAGCTCGAGCTGTTCAGGGGTAAGAGGAAGTCCCGTTGGCGTTTTTCCCTGTCGTTCAAGGCGAAGCTTATTGACCCAGCGACTAATGGCAGAATGGCTGACATTAACCGCCTCTGCGGCCTTAACGTATGTGTAGCCGTGGTCGACAACCAGCTTTGCGGCTTCGAGCTTAAATTCCGCCGTAAAATGTTTACCCATGAGGTCACCTGTCGTGTTGATGAGGTGAGCATATCACCTCCGCTCAGGTGGCCAGTATCAGTGTGCCACTACAGTCTGAATGGGTTCGGGGGCAACTCGATAACAAACATTCAAATATTGTCGCCTGTGCTCTGGCAAACAAACTGGCGCGAATAGCCTGGTCAATCACAACTAATCACAATGAATATCAGGCCTGATGTTATGTAGAACTAAATCAACAGACTGATTATTAAGTAATTAAACAGTAGTTACCTATCTGGTTTTGCGAAGACTGATTATTGATGACATGAACGGCATATCGGCCTGCTGAAAAACCTGACGACAAAAATGGCTCAATGAAGCCGAGGGCCTTTTCAGGTTCACCAGGCGCGGAACTCATCGAGGCGCGGGCATCTCGCCCACAGAGACGCCGGATAGATTGAAGCAAGCCCACCATTAGTCAAAAATCAGTGTTGCAAAAATGGGGGTGACCATAGATTTGATTGTTGCCGTTATTTTGTACATTAAGTATCTCCGGGGCTGTTTATGCCGCTATACCGTTCATCATGACGCCTAAGAGCCGTGGAAACAGGCTGTCGTAGAAATGGGGCTGCGTCTGGCGCG
Organism: Symbiopectobacterium sp. Eva_TO; assembly: GCF_053848865.1. Classification (NCBI taxonomy): domain Bacteria; kingdom Pseudomonadati; phylum Pseudomonadota; class Gammaproteobacteria; order Enterobacterales; family Enterobacteriaceae; genus Symbiopectobacterium; species Symbiopectobacterium sp. Eva_TO. Next base: position 441,402 of record NZ_JBSPEY010000004.1, read on the forward strand.
GATTGGCTGGGTCAGTGAGATTTTTGCCAAACTGCAAGCCTTTCTCTGTTAGCGACAAGAATAGTTTCTCTTTGTCGGGATGCTTGCTGCTGGGGCGTGACTTGCGCTCAGCGAGTCCGAGCAATTGCAGGAGCTTGAGAAACCAGACTGTCAATGAACCGCGCTGCCTGAGAGCATCGTTGTAGACGGACCAGTTGGTGATTTTAAACGTTTGTTTTGCCATGGGAACCCGATGCTGAAACGACTGTAGTGATCAGATCCGCCAATCTCCTAAAAGTTTGATTTATTCAACAAAGCCGATTTAACATACTGATTTTACGTTAAGGGAATTCGTAGCCTTTATGGCTGCGCAGCATAATATCTATTTATTCAACAAAGCCCACGCGAGGGAGTAAATCACTGGGCTATCGCTCCCCAAATTAGGTATTTTTAACGCACTTACAGGCGGCATAATTTCCTACCGTTTTGTTGCATTTCAACTGGGAATGGGGCTTACGAAAGATTACAATCTGTAAGGTGCTTTTTTTATAGTCGAAATTAACCGCTACTTTATGCTGGCGAGCATAAATCATCCATAATTAATGAGGTTCTCTATGTTAGCGCCAGTAGCCAAAAAATGTTCCCCCATCATATTGACAAGACAGGAGCCAAAAACTCAACAAGCGGCACCGATAACATCACAAAGGCCCTCTCGGTTAAACGCCTTGAACGGGCTTGGAAATAGAGCACAACTCGCCAGCGTGCCGAGCGGCAGACCTGCCACAGTCGCGTCTCAAACTCCTGGTACAGGGCAACAGGCCAGCGCTGCAAAACCAGCCGATGCCCATTCGGATCGACAAAAAATCATCGCTACCATCGCACGTGAAGCTGAGCAGAATATCAATAAAAGTCATTTACGGAAACCGGACACAGAAAAACTATTGACCCGACAGGCCATCTCGGGAACGATTCTAGGTCGGCCGCCCACTCAGCATACGGCAACCGCATTGGCAGCCAACAACCAAGCCAAAACCCTTATCGATAACGCCGTAAAGGGGTTTGGGATTGTCGAAAAGGGCATGGCGGATCCCCACTATGCCAGCCAGGCTATCGACTCAGCCCTCTGCGCTATCTATAGCAACCATAAAGACACTTTCTTAAAGCGTCTGGAGCACAGCGCCAAACCTGTTCAGAACGAACTGCTCAGCACCCTTCCCGCTGACACGCAGCAAACCACTAGACAGGCGCTCTCTGGTGCCCACACTTCGCCGCAGCAACACGCCAATACGAAAGTCACAGGCGCATTGGACAGGTTGGAACAATTAAAAAACAAACCGTTAGTGAAAGCGTTTGGCATGCACCACATCGTCAATTTGCTGCAAAAAGGGATAGTCAATATTGCGGGTCGCAGCTTGCTTAAGCACAGTCTGCAAGACGCTGTTGCCACGGCCTATCAGAAAGGACGCAATGTCAGTTTGGCCACGGGATCGCTAAAAGCGCTTAACGACGTGACACAAGAAATTACACAGCATCAGCAGGGTTCCGCTGACGCACGCGCAAGCCATCTGCCGTATCCACACACGGCGCTGGAAATCGTTAGCCACGAAGCCGTACTGAATCATCTCTTAAAAACCAAAGGCCACGCACGCCATGATGGAAACGTTCTCTCAGCCGCTGCGCAAATTGCCTACCATAAAGGACTTTGTGATGGCATTCGCAATGCCTACCTGCATACCATAGGCAGCGCCGCACAGGACGCAGGCCTTTCCGGCAACACCCCACACCGTGATAAAGCCTTCACACCGACGGGAGCTGGCGCGAATCCCTATATCAGACCAACGTTAGACGCGGTAGCTCAGCACTACCCCGACGCGTTGATGAACCAGGAAATTAAAGACCAACTGTCAAAACATGCTCATCACCAGCTAATGGCAGAAATAGATACGTTATCAAAGCATTTAAAACCCAAGCTTGAGAGCTTACCATCCTCTGATAGTGATAACGATCCGACATTAAAAGCTAAACTACAAAATTTAATGAAATATTCTCCCGATGGTTTCAACGACAGCCTGACGAAGATTTCTAGGCGTTTTGAAGGGTTCGTCTCTTAATTGATTGACCCTGTAAACACATTCTGTGTAAATGCCTTTTCTCAGTAGTGACCGTCCAGGCGGTCACCGAACTCGATAATAAAGCGGCTCATTGGGCTTTGTTGAATAAATCAGAGTTAGCGGACAGGATGCTTCCAGCCGGTGCTGCCGTTATGTGTATTAGTCGCGACTTGCTCTGACACTGGACCTTGAAAGGTTGAGAGTTACCGGTTTTGATATGGGTGTCGAATCCTTATACAAAACACGAGGTAACTCTCATGCTTCATACTAACAATCCCATCATCAAACACAAAGCCGGCCTGCTCAATCTCGCCGAAGAACTCGGTAACGTATCAAAAGCCTGTAAAATCATGGGTGTGTCACGCGACACGTTTTATCGCTATCAGGAACTGGCGGCAGAAGGCGGCATTGACGCTCTGGTTAACCAAAACCGCCGGGTTCCCAACCTGAAAAACCGTGCTGATGAAGCCACTGAACGTGCTGTTATTGATTACGCCATTGAGTTCCCGGCTCATGGCCAGCACCGGACCAGTAATGAGCTGCGTAAAAAAGGCGTCTTCATTTCTGGCAGCGGTGTGCGCTCCATCTGGCAACGACACGATCTGGAAAACTTTCGTAAGCGCCTGAAGGCACTTGAGGAAAAAGTTGCCAGAGAAGGCATTGTACTTACTGATGCTCAAATCGCTGCACTGGAGAAGAAGGCGCACGACGACGAAGCCTGTGGTGAAATAGAGACTGCTCACCCGGGTTATCTGGGGTCGCAGGACACCTTCTACGTGGGTAATCTGAAAGGTGTTGGCCGTATCTACCAGCAGACGTTCGTGGATACGTACTCGAAAGTGGCGCACTGCAAGCTTTACACGAGTAAAGCACCGATCTCTGCCGCCGACCTGCTCAATGATCGCGTGCTGCCGTTCTACAAAGCTCAGGGGCTGCCAATGCTAAGAATACTGACGGACAGGGGGACGGAGTACTGCGGTAAAGTGGAACAACATGACTATCAGCTGTACTTGGCTATCAACGATATAGACCATACGAAAACGATGTCTCCGCAGACAAACGGTATCTGCGAGCGCTTCCATAAAACTATTTTGCAGGATTTTTATCAGGTTGCGTTCCGTAAGACGTTATACGAGGACCTAGAAAGTCTACAAAAGGATCTGGACAACTGGTTGTGGCATTACAATAATGAGCGAACTCATCAGGGTAAAATGTGCTGCGGGCGTACGCCAATGGCCACGTTACTTGATGGTAAACGAGTCTGGGCAGAAAAAAATCTGAACTAGATTTAATCTGACAGACACCTGTATAAATAACCGGTAACTGTCAGATCAGGTCTGAGCTAATACATACCGTCGCATTGCGACACGTTACGACAAAACGGCGAGGAATTATCTGGCAATGTTGAAACGGGGCTGCATCAGCCTGTTTTACCAGAGGTTATGTAATTAAGGGACACAGCCTAGACATTTAGCCAAGGTAGCCGCATGAGTACATGCATATCGTCAGGCGGCTACACAATAAGGTTCCGACTGACCCAAAGGGTATAGTGCACCATCACATTTTGAGAATGGCAGCAATGATGCTCACGGCAGCGGCGACCATTAGCCCAAGCCGGATGGTCATCTGCATGCCAAGTTTATCAAAACCGGCGACCCTGTACATAAATTTGTGTAATTGCCTGATTTTGATATGTTCAATCCAACATCAAAAACAGGTTAATTTATGGACGAAAAACAGTTGCAGGCTCTGGCTAACGAACTGGCCAAAAATCTCAAAACCCATGACGATCTCAGCCAATTCGATCGCCTGCTGAAGAAAATCAGCGTTGAGGCTGCTCTCAACGCCGAAATGTCCCACCATCTGGGCTACGATAAAAATCAGCCCAAACCGGGGCCAACTCCCGCAACGGCTATTCCACAAACACCGTGACCACCGGCGATGGCCCTCTGGAACTACGTACTCCGCGCGATCGTGATGGCTCCTTCGAACCACAACTGGTGAAGAAAAACCAGACCCGGATCACCGGGATGGATAACCAAATCCTGTCCCTGTACGCCAGAGGGATGACCACCCGCGAGATAGCGTCTGCGTTCAACGAGCTGTATGACGCGGATGTCTCACCGGCGCTGGTCTCGAAGGTCACCGACGCCGTGATGTAACAGGTTACTGAATGGCAAAATCGTCCACTGGATGCAGTCTATCCCATTGTTTACCTTGACTGTATCATCCTGAAGGTCCGGCAGGACAGTCGCGTCATCAATAAATCCGTGTTCCTGGCACTGGGTATCAACATCGAGGGCCAGAAAGAACTGCTGGGTATGTGGCTGGCCGAAAACGAGGGCGCGAAGTTCTGGCTCAATGTGCTGACAGAACTAAAAAACCGCGGCCTGAACGATATCCTCATCGCCTGTGTCGACGGTCTGAAAGGCTTCCCGGACGCCATCAACGCGGTGTATCCGGAAGCCCGCATCCAGCGGTGCATCGTGCACATGGTACGCAACAGCCTGAGGTTCGTCTCTTGGAAGGACTACAAAGCCGTCACACGCGACCTGAAAGCCATCTATCAGGCCGCTACGGAAGAAGCAAGCCAGCAGGGGCTGGAAGCATTCGCCAGCGCATGGGACAGCCGCTATCCACAGATAAGCCGGAGCTGGCAGACGAACTGGAGCAATCTGGCAACGTTCTTCGCTTACCCGGCAGATATCCGCAAAGTCATCGACACAACCAACGCCATCGAGTAGCTGAACAGTGTGATCCGGCATGCGATTAAAAAACGCAAGGTGTTCCCGACTGACGACGCAGTGAAAAAGGTGGTGTGGCTGGCAATCCAGTCGGCCTAACAGAAATGGACGATGCCACTGCGGGACTGGCGTATGGCAATGAGCTGTTTTATTATCGAGTTCGGTGACCGCCTGGACGGTCACTACTGAGAAAGGCATTTACACAGAATCATGTACAGGGTCTGGTGTAGTCCAACCAAGGGAAGAAACCTTGCTGGTATCCTTCATGGTGATATCCAGCGTGGCTGGTGTCACTTTTGCACCCAGACTGGTGATACTTATCGCCTGTCCAGCGGCGTTCGTGGCACTCAGTCCATCGGTGCTTAACGTGTAGCTCCCCACATTATCAGTGCGCTGTAAACCATTGTTGAGAGTACCACTGATGGTGTTCCAAAAACCGACGCCATAGTAGGTAGTCGTCGGTGTTGCACCGTAGACGGCATTTTGTGCAACGCCAACGACGCCTGAGACACCAAACAGTGCGGGGGTCGCAGAGCCGCTAGCGGGTGCCCAGATGCTACTGTCCAAACCGCTGTAGTTCGCTGCGTTTTTCATTTGAGCGGTTGTGAGCCCAACAACAGTGCTGTTGCTGCTGCCGGATCCTACTCCTGCCGAGGAGGACGTCTGAGTATTCCAATAGAGATTTTGCAGCGTGCCGAAGCCATTATATCCGATCACACCGCCATAGAAGGAGCGCTGCGTCAAGTAGTTAAAGACAGCGGCGGCATAACTATTGGTGACAGTACCATTTGCGTTATAGCCGGCCACCCCACCGATAAAAGATGCTGCGCCTCCCATGCCCGATGCAGTTATATTGCCAGCAGAGTAGCTCTGGTTAACTTTCGCCCCGAACGCGTTGTTTCCGACCAGCCCCCCGACATTCTGTGAGCCATTGCCGGCTGTTCCTGAGAGATTGATGGTGACATCGGCATAGCTTTGCAGAATATCTTTATTATTTTGTCCCACCAGTCCGCCCCAATAGGAACCGTTTGAACTGTTGGTCGCCGTGATGTTGGCTCCAGAATGGGTGTATTTCACTGTTCCGGTATTTTGCCCAACCAGCCCACCCATGTAAGTGGTTGCAGTGGGTGTGCGAGTCAGACTGCCGTCTACTGATACATAGGCGATCGTCCCGGAGTTATAGGCCGCTAACAAACCGGCATAGAAGGTGGAGGTGGATGAGCCCGCTAATTGCGCAGCGGTTAGTGCGATATTCCTGATGGTACCGGTGTTGTAGCCAAACAGCCCCACATAGGTGTTTGCACTGTTGATGTTCAAATTCGAGATAGTATTGCCAAGGCCGGTGAAGATACCGCTAAACGCCGCATCTTGTGATGTTCCGACCAGCGCATTGCTGTAAGTGGTGCCGTTGGCATTCACATTCTGCGCCAGCGCATAACGACCCGATAATCCGGTGGTGTCGATGGCATCCAATTGCGCCATCGAGTGTATCAATGTGTAATTCTCACCACCGATAGAGAGTGAGGAATTAGCGCCAGACAGGGTGATGGATTTTCCCGATAGCAACGTATAGTCTTTTCCACTACCGTAATTCAGTGCCAAACCTGCATTGGTTCCGGTGGCAACTGATGTAGCCCCCTGTAACACCAGACAGTAGCTGTATCTCCAGATAAGAGATAGGCTTAGATATATGTCTAACAATCATGCTAATTTTGAAATGACCGGGATCCTGTTAGGGCAAGAAGTCCGTAAGCGTAAAACTCCGCAAGAGAAAATCGCCATCATTCAGCAGACAATGGAGCCGGGGATGAACGTCTCCCATGTAGCTCGCCTGCATGGCATCCAGCCCAGCCTTTTGTTTAAGTGGAAGAAGCAATACCAGGAAGGAAGCCTCACCGCCGTTGCGGCCGGAGAAGAAGTGGTTCCAGCTTCGGCGCTGGCGACTGCCCTCAAGCAGGTCCGGGAGCTACAGCGCCTTCTGGGTAAGAAGACGATGGAAGTTGAGATCCTCAAAGAAGCAGTGGAGTACCGCCAGTCGCGAAAATGGATATCGCACGCGCCCTTGTTGCCAAAGGACGGGGAATAGCTCTGGTCAGCCGCGCCATGAGCGTGTCGCGTGCGCAGCTGTCACTGCGGGTTAACCGTTCTGCCGACTGGCTGGACAGGCGCAGCAACCGGCGTAATGACGAAGCTGATGCTGAGATATTATCGGACATCCTCCGTATCATCAGCGACATGCCCAGTTACGGTTACCGCCGAGTGTGGGGTATCCTGCGTAAGCAACGTCGTGCAGAGGGACTTCCACCGGTGAACGCCAAACGGCTTTACAGGATAATGAGCGAGCATAACCTGCTGTTGTTGCATGATAAAACTGAACGTCCGAAGCGGGAGCATAAAGGCAAAATCGCGGTAGCAGAGAGCGATATGCGCTGGTGCTCAGATGGCTTCGAGTTCGGTTGTGACAACGGCGAGAAGCTGCGGGTGACGTTCGCACTGGACTGCTGCGACCGGGAGGCCATAGACTGGGCAGCGAGCACCAGGGGTTATGACAGTTCAACCGTGCAGGATGTGATGCTGAGGTCGGTGGAAAAACGCTTCGGTAGCGCGCTGCCGGATAAACCAGTGCAATGGCTGACGGATAATGGTTCAGCGTACACAGCGCATGAAACGCGGAAGTTCGCCAGAGAACGGAATCTGGAGCCCTGCACAACAGCAGTGAGCAGTCCACAGAGTAACGGCATGGCAGAACGGTTCGTGAAGACGATGAAGGAAGATTACATCGCCTTCATGCCAAAACCCGATGTGCGAACAGCGCTGAAGAACCTTGCAGCGGCGTTCAATCATTACAATGAAAACCATCCGCACAGTGCGCTGGGATACAACTCCCCAAGAGAATATCGGCGTCAGCGGGCATCGTTAACTTAAGAGACAAAAGCTGTCCGGAGATGGTGGGTCAAGATCAGGTTCCGGTGGCAACAATATTGCCGTTAAGGGCAATGTTTCCTGCTGCTGCCAGCGTTAAGGTGGTATCGGCGGACCAGCCAATATTGCTGGCAACGGTAATATCGCCGTTTTGAGTTCCTGTTGAACCGGTAGAAACGGTCACATTTGCTGACGCCAGGGCATTTTGCAGCGTATTGACATTGATGACGCTATAATCGGTGCTGGCACTGAACCCAGTGCCGTTGTCGGCAGCTGAGGAGATAACCACATTGTGGGGATCGAGCAACAGGTTACCGTATTTGTATTAGCTCAGACCTGATCTGACAGTTACCGGTTATTTATACAGGTGTCTGTCAGATTAAATCTGGTTCAGATTTTTTTCTGCCCAGACTCGTTTACCATCAAGTAACGTGGCCATTGGCGTACGCCCGCAGCACATTTTACCCTGATGAGTTCGCTCATTATTGTAATGCCACAACCAGTTGTCCAGATCCTTTTGTAGACTTTCTAGGTCCTCGTATAACGTCTTACGGAACGCAACCTGATAAAAATCCTGCAAAATAGTTTTATGGAAGCGCTCGCAGATACCGTTTGTCTGCGGAGACATCGCTTTCGTTTTCGTATGGTCTATATCGTTGATAGCCAAGTACAGCTGATAGTCATGTTGTTCCACTTTACCGCAGTACTCCGTCCCCCTGCCCGTCAGTATTCTTAGCATTGGCAGCCCCTGAGCTTCGTAGAACGGCAGCACGCGATCATTGAGCAGGTCGGCGGCAGAGATCGGTGCTTTACTCGTGTAAAGCTTGCAGTGCGCCACTTTCGAGTACGTATCCACGAACGTCTGCTGGTAGATACGGCCAACACCTTTCAGATTACCCACGTAGAAGGTGTCCTGCGACCCCAGATAACCCCACCTCGTTATACACAAGTCCGCAACGCCTTATATGCCAAGGGTTAGCGGGCTGAAATAGGCAGCCAGTGGGGTTGTAAATGAAGTGAAACCGACGTGTACTATCGCCATTTACGGCGCTGAAAAATGACACGGGATTCAGATGGCTGGGCACACCAAGAACTGGAAGGGGTAAATCTTGGTGACACGAGGCTCAATAAGCGTGCCAAAGGGCTTTTGATACGGCTGGCTGAGAATCCGCAAGCCAGCATTCCGCATGCGTGCCTCGGATGGTCTGAGACGCTGGGTGCTTACCGCTTCATGGAGAACCAAGCATTCGAATGGCGAGACATTCTGCAACCTCACTGGCAGCGTACGCAGGAAAGGATCCGAGAACACGAGGTTGTGCTGTGTATCCAAGACACTACCGAGCTTGACTTCAACGGGCAGCAAATCCAAGGCTTGGGTCCTTTGAACTACGAAGCCAGGCGTGGTCTGTACCTGCATCCGACCTACGCGGTCAGTCCGGATCGCGTGGGGTTGGGCGTACTGGATGCGTGGATGTGGGCAAGAGAGCCGAAGGATGCAGACGGAAAACGCGATGGGCTCAAGGAGAGTACGCGCTGGCTCGAGGGATACGAGCGAGTTGCTGAACTCGCCTCGGAGTTGCCAAACACACGTCTGGTGTACTTAGCCGATCGCGAAGCGGATATCAAGGCGTTGATGCAGCTCGCTGATGACCTTGGCACTCCGGCTGACTGGTTGATCCGCTCGACTCATAATCGCAGTCTGGACTGTAATGAGAAGCTTTGGCAGAAGGTTGGAAAGACCGTGCCGGTGGGAGAAATCCAATTCGTTATGGCGGCTCGCGCGGGGCAGAAGGCGCGTACGGTGAAACAGGCGCTGCGCGTGAAGCGAGTGTCGCTGCGTTGCGGGTTGGCAGTGACTTGTGTGATAGCCAAGGAAATTGAGCCGCCAGCAGGCGTGAAGCCGGTCGAGTGGCGGTTGCTGAGCAATCGCGTACCTGAAGGACGAGAAGATATCGTGGAGCTGATCGACTGGTATCGGGCTAGATGGGAAATCGAGATGTTCTTCAATGTGCTGAAGAACGGCTGCTGTGTCGAAGCGTTACAGTTATCGACCGTGGATCGCATTGAGCGGGCATTGGCGCTGTTCATGATCGTGGCATGGCGCATCGCCTATTTAATGCGTATGGGACGAACCTGTCCAGAGCTGGACGCAATGTTGTTCTTTGATTCCGACGAGACTCATGGAGCTTACCTACTGATGAACAAGCGTATGCCCAAGGGCCGCCCTAAGCTAAACGAAGTATTGCGCTTAGTTGCGCAACTGGGAGGCTTTCTTGCTCGAAAAGGCGACGGTGAACCAGGCGCAAAAACTATCAGGAAAGGCTTGCAGAAAGTCATGACGGCCGCCGAAACGCTACGCGCGCTCAGGCACGAACAGAGATGTGTATAACGAGGTGAGATAACCCGGGTTAGCAGTCTCTATTTTACCACAGGCTTCGTCGTCGTGCGCCTTCTTCTCCAGTGCAGCGATTTGAGCATCAGTAAGTACTGTAGTGGCACACTGATACTGGCCACCTGATCGGAGGTGATATGCTCACCTCATCAACACGACAGGTGACCTCATGGGTAAACATTTTACGGCGGAATTTAAGCTCGAAGCCGCAAAGCTGGTTGTCGACCACGGCTACACATACGTTAAGGCCGCAGAGGCGGTTAATGTCAGCCATTCTGCCATTAGTCGCTGGGTCAATAAGCTTCGCCTTGAACGACAGGGAAAAACGCCAACGGGACTTCCTCTTACCCCTGAACAGCTCGAGCTGCGTGAGATGAAGAAAAAAGTCCAATGCCTTGAAATGGAGAACGAAATCCTAAAAAAGGCTACGGCGCTCTTAATGTTGGACTCACTCAACGGTTCACGGTAGTCGACAGGCTGAGGGCGCGATACCCGGTCACGGCGTTGTGCCAAACTTTTGAGGTACATCGCAGCAGCTACAGGCACTGGCAGGCTTCCGCTAATGAACCCGACGGTGAGCGCGTGGTTAAGTGTAGTCGCGTCATGGAAGCCTGGAACGCCAGCGGCGGCTCTGCCGGCGCTCGAAGTATCGCGACCATCGTCACCGGCAGCTCCGGTGTCAAAATGGGGCGCTGGCTGGCTGGCAAGCTGATGAAGGAGCTGGGTATCGCCAGCTGCCAGCGACCGGCTCACAAATACAAACGCGGCGGCAATGAACACGTTGAAATACCGAACTATCTCAACCGCCAGTTCGCGGTTACCGCGCCGGATCAGGTCTGGTGCGGCGATGTGACCTACATCTGGACGGGCAAATGCTGGGCTTACCTTGCGGTGGTGCTAGACCTGTTCGCCCGCAAACCGGTGGGCTGGGCCATGTCGACGTCGCCGGACTCGGCGCTGACAGTTAAAGCGTTGCAGATGGCCTGGGAACTCCGGGGACAACCAACAGGAGTCATGTTCCACAGCGACCAGGGCAGCCACTATACCAGCCGTCAATACCGGCAAGCCCTGTGGCGCTGCCGGATAAAGCAGAGTATGAGTCGGCGGGGTAACTGCTGGGATAATGCGCCAATGGAGCGGTTCTTCCGCAGCCTGAAGACAGAATGGGTGCCGACAAAGGGTTACAACAGCTTCAGCGAAGCCCAGGACGCGATTATCCGCTACATCACGGGGTATTACAGCGCTATCCGGCCTCACTGGTATAACGGCGGCTTAACTCCAAACGAATCTGAGCGACTGTTCTACATACAGTCTAATGCGGTGGCCAATATTAGTTGACCACTACAGGCTTCAAATTCGAACAATTCGCTGAAAAATTGACATAGGTAAATTTTCTGAGAGGTCATAATGCTGACTGGCATTTTTGCTACGCAATCCGTATAACTGTCCCCGATTAGTTAACTCACCCCTTGATGATGATTGAATTCCGATTATGAATGATGCATTGAGCCAGATTATCGCCAGCGAATTGCAGGCGCGAAAGGAGCAGGTTGACGCCGCTGTCCGCCTGCTGGACGAAGGGAACACCGTACCGTTCATCGCTCGTTACCGTAAGGAAGTGACTGGCGGGTTGGATGATACCCAACTGCGCCAGTTGGAAACCCGCCTCGGTTACTTGCGCGAACTGGAAGAACGGCGTCAGACCATTCTGAAATCGATCGAAGAGCAAGGAAAATTAACACCGCAGTTGGCTCTGGCGATTAACGGCACTCTGAGTAAGACTGAGCTGGAAGATCTCTATCTGCCATACAAGCCCAAACGCCGTACTCGTGGGCAAATTGCCATCGAAGCCGGGCTGGAACCGCTGGCAGACAGCCTGTGGCAAGACCCAAGCCAGGTACCTGAAGAGGCGGCGTTGGCCTATGTCGCCGAAGACAAAGGCGTTGCCGATGTCAAAGCCGCTCTGGACGGTGCGCGCTACATTCTGATGGAGCGTTTCGCAGAAGATGCCATCTTGCTGGCCAAGGTGCGTGACTATTTGTGGAAAAATGCCCATCTGGTCGCACGCGTTGTCGAAGGCAAAGAGGATGAAGGCGCGAAGTTTCGCGACTACTTTGCCCATCAAGAACCGATCGCCAGCGTGCCATCACACCGTGCACTGGCGATGTTTCGCGGCCGCAACGAAGGGGTACTGCAACTCGCCCTGAACGCCGACCCACAGTTTGACGAGCCGCCGCGCGAAAGCCAGGGTGAGCAGATCATCCTTTCACATCTGAATTTGCAGCTCAACAATGCTCCTGCCGATAGCTGGCGTCGTGCGGTGATCAACTGGACCTGGCGTATCAAGGTGCTGTTGCATCTGGAAACTGAGCTGATGGGCACCGTGCGTGAAAAGTCCGAAGAAGAAGCCATCAATGTGTTTGCACGCAACCTACACGACCTGCTGATGGCCGCGCCTGCCGGAATGCGCGCCACCATGGGGCTCGATCCGGGTCTCCGCACAGGTGTGAAAGTCGCGGTAGTAGATGCAACTGGCAAACTGGTTGCCACGGATACGATTTACCCACATACCGGACAGGCTGCCAAGGCGGCCCCTATCATCGCGGCACTGTGCGTTAAGCATCAGGTAGAACTCGTGGCGATCGGTAACGGTACCGCATCACGTGAAACCGAACGTTTCTTCCTCGATACACAAAAACAGTTCCCGGCAATCAATGCCCAGAAGGTGATTGTCAGTGAGGCAGGTGCTTCGGTGTATTCTGCATCAGAGCTGGCGGCGCTGGAATTCCCCGATCTGGATGTTTCCCTGCGCGGTGCGGTTTCTATTGCGCGTCGCTTGCAGGACCCTCTGGCAGAGCTGGTGAAGATCGATCCAAAATCCATCGGTGTCGGCCAATACCAGCACGATGTGAGCCAGGTGCAACTGGCGAAAAAGCTCGATGCGGTGGTGGAAGACTGCGTTAACGCCGTGGGCGTCGATCTGAATACCGCATCGGTGGCGCTGCTGACGCGTGTTGCTGGGCTTAGCAAAATGATGGCGCAGAATATTGTCAACTGGCGTGACGAAAACGGACGCTTTGACAACCGTCAACAGTTGCTCAAGGTCAGTCGCCTGGGGCCAAAAGCCTTCGAACAGTGTGCCGGATTCTTGCGTATCAATCACGGCGATAACCCGCTGGATGCCTCGACGGTTCACCCGGAAGCCTACCCGGTGGTCGAACGCATTCTGGAAGCCACTCGCCAGACACTGCGCGATTTGATGGGTGACACCGCCGCGCTGCGCAAACTCAAGGCGGTGGATTTCACTGACACTCGCTTCGGCTTACCCACGGTGACAGACATCGTGAAAGAGTTGGAAAAACCGGGGCGCGATCCACGACCGGAGTTTAAAACAGCTGCGTTCGCCGAAGGGGTGGAAACGCTCAACGATCTGCTGCCGGGTATGGTGCTCGAAGGGGCGGTCACCAACGTCACCAACTTTGGCACTTTCGTGGATATTGGCGTACATCAGGATGGCTTGGTGCACATTTCGTCGCTGTCCGATCGCTATGTCGACGATCCGCACAAGGTGGTGAAAGCCGGTGATATTGTGAAGGTCAAGGTGCTGGAAGTCGATCTGCAACGTAAACGTATCGCGCTGACCATGCGTCTCGATGAACAGCCGGGTGACACTCCGTCACGCCGTAGCGCCAGCGGAGCCCAACGCAACACCGGATCTCGCCCAGCTCATCATGCACCGCGTGCAAAACAGCCGCAGAGCGCAGCAGGCAATAGCGCCATGAGCGATGCACTGGCCGCCGCATTTAAAAAACGTTAGCTTTTTGTATACCCTAAATAATTCGAGCTACAGGAAGGCTGCAAGCGCTGGCCCGAAGGGTGAATCTGAGGGATGAGATTCATTCACTCCGATGAGCTTACTCAAGTAAGTGATTCGGGTGAATGAGTGTAGCCAACGCACATGTAACTTGAAGTATGACGGGTATAAGCAAGGGGAGCCATTGGCTCCCCTTGTAACATTTGCTCGGCTTCACTTATTTATACAGAACTGCCGTGCCGCGCAGTTGGTTATCACCGGTAGCAGAAACGATACGGAAAGAAGATGCACCTGCTGCCTGTGCTTTAGCGGCAACTTGCGATTCAAAACCGCTCAGCGTTTTAGCGCTACTCACGGAAACGGTACCCATCTGCTCTGCGGCGAAGGTGCCGAAAGAGAGAGAAGTCAGGGCCAATACTGCTGCAAAATTTTTGATGATTTTCATGATGCTAATCCTTATCTCTGTGGTTAGGTAGAAAGCGAAGTGCTTTCGATGAAGAGAAGAATAGCGCTATTGCTCGGTAATGAATAGCTAAGTGATTTGCTGTGATAAGTCAATTTTTTTTGAACAAAAATCATTACCGGTTTCGTTCTGTTATTCTGACGTCATGACCCTGTACATAAATTTGTGTAATTGCCTGATTTTGATATGTTCAATCCAACATCAAAAACAGGTTAATTTATGGACGAAAAACAGTTGCAGGCTCTGGCTAACGAACTGGCCAAAAATCTCAAAACCCCTGACGATCTCAGCCAATTCGATCGCCTGCTGAAGAAAATCAGCGTTGAGGCTGCTCTCAACGCCGAAATGTCCCACCATCTGGGCTACGATAAAAATCAGCCCAAACCGGGGGCCAACTCCCGCAACGGCTATTCCACAAACACCGTGACCACCGGCGATGGCCTTCTGGCACTATGTACTCCGCGCGATCGTGATGGCTCCTTCGAACCACAACTGGTGAAGAAAAACCAGACCCGGATCACCGGGATGGATAACCAAATCTTGTCCCTGTACGCCAGAGGGATGACCACCCGCAAGATAGCGTCTGCGTTCAAAGAGCTGTATGACGCGGATGTTTCACCGGCGCTGGTCTCGAAGGTCACCGACGCCGTCATGGAACAGGTTACTGAATGGCAAAATCGTCCACTGGATGCAGTCTATCCCGTTGTTTACCTTGACTGTATCATCCTGAAGGTCCGGCACGACAGTCGCGTCATCAATAAATCCGTGTTCCTGGCACTGGGTATCAACATCGAGGGCCAGAAAGAACTGCTGGGTATGTGGCTGGCCGAAAACGAGGGCGCGAAGTTCTGGCTCAATGTGCTGACAGAACTAAAAAACCGCGGCCTGAACGATATCCTCATCGCCTGTGTCGACGGTCTGAAAGGCTTCCCGGACGCCATCAACGTGGTGTATCCGGAAGCCCGCATCCAGCTGTGCATCGTGCACATGGTACGCAACAGCCTGAGGTTCGTCTCTTGGAAGGACTACAAAGCCGTCACACGCGACCTGAAAGCCATCTATCAGGCTGCTACGGAAGAAGCAGGCCAGCAGGCGCTGGAAGCATTCGCCAGCGCATGGGACAGCCGCTATCCACAGATAAGCCGGAGCTGGCAGACGAACTGGAGCAATCTGGCAACGTTCTTCGCTTACCCGGCAGATATCCGCAAAGTCATCGACACAACCAACGCCATCGAGTCGCTGAACAGTGTGATCAGGCATGCGATTAAAAAACGCAAGGTGTTCCCGACTGACGACGCAGTGAAAAAGGTGGTGTGGCTGGCAATCCAGTCGGCCTAACAGAAATGGACGATGCCACTGCGGGACTGGCGTATGGCAATGAGCCGTTTTATTATCGAGTTCGGTGACCGCCTGGACGGTCACTACTGAGAAAGGCATTTACACAGAATCATGTACAGGGTCGACGTCATCGGTTGATGGGGCCAGCTCCCCCACTACAGCACAAACCACGCTGGCACCCCGTGGTGATGATTAAAAACGGTATGTCAGGCCTGCTGTCACCATGTAATACTCATTGGCGATACCCGCCGCGTGGCCGCCAATATATCCCTGCTCCCCGGAAACCTGATCGATAATTTGCATCCCTCCCCGACTCTCATCATATTTATTCCAACTCAGCGCGGTAAATACCTTGGCACAGGATGTCAAATAATAACCAATGTCCACCAACACGGAATGGCTTTGTTGAATAATAGTGAGTCATGCTGTTTTGCCAAGCCACTTTTGGTAGAAAATGCTTGTCCCCTCAGGTGTACAGTTTTCTCATGAAGCCTAACTGCATGATTTTGCGTTGCGAGGATCCGTCGTTTCACTGGGCTGCCAGCATAAAATCTATTTATTCAACAAAGCCACACGGAATAATAACGCCCATAATTGCCTTCATCGCGAAAGGTTAATTGGCGAAAATAGTGCTCATCATTATCACGCGCTTTGACCCAAGGGCTATATTTTGCAAGTGCACTCAGCTCAAAATTCTGATAGCGCACCATCCCGGTCACCCCCAGGTACGGGACATCGAATTGTTGCCTGTAACCACCACGCTTACTGTCCCGTTCAAGTGCCCCCACCGTTTCACCATTATCGTACTGATAAAACCCACCTAAATAGCTGTTCCTAATACCGCTACACTTTTGCCTGTCCATGTTTTCCACTGGGAAACGGGCTGACGGTTTCCATGAAGCGGCGAACCTTGTTCAGTCACTGCCACATTGAACAGCATTGATGATTGCGGGTAATGGTTTCATGCAACGCCTGCCATAACCGCTCTACATGATTTACCCATGGTGAGTACACCGGCTGATAAATAACCCTGAATTTCGGGTTTTCTTCCAGCCAGCGCTGCGTCTCCCGGCTTTTGTGAATAATGTAGTTATCAACTATCAGCGTGAGCGTTTTTGCCCGTCTGTACGTTGCTCTCAGATGCTCTAACATACTGATAAAAAACACGAACTTTTACTGCTTCCTCCAACATCGCTGACTTTTCCCGTCCCGCTGTGTAATGCACCCGCCAGATAATATTTCTCGTTCTGGCCCGGCGTCACGATGCGTTTCTGCTTCCCGCGAACCTGCCAGTCCGCGCCAATTTTGGGATTCAGATGAATATCCACTTCGTCTTCGTAAAAGACGGGATGTTCCGCGCTGCATTGTTCCAGCGCCATCGCGATGGCCTCCATTTTTTCTTCCTTATGCGGGTCGCGGATACGCAGCGTAGGAGCTGCGCGTCGCCACACCAGACCGGCAGAAGGCCGCCAACGGCGCACCGTGGAAGCATGCAACTGGCAACCGGTTATCTCATTGATTTTTATCGCTAGCAGTTCCGTGCTCCAGCGCGAACGCTGATAGCCAAAATCATGAGGGGAACGCTTTACGAGCTGGATTAACAGTGCGCAGATCTGTTCAAACGGCCAGCGACGGCCACGACCGGGCCGCAGAGATTTGAGGCCTTCAATGCCGTACAGGGTGAGCCAGTTAATCCATCTGCCGATTGACAAACGGGCGCAGCAAAGCATTCTGGCGACATCGCTCACGCGCTCGCCCCGGTGCAACATCAGGATGGCGGTCAGCCTGCGGGCGTGATTCTTGTCACGCGTTTTATGGAGAGTTTTCTTCATCAGGCGTCGTTCGTTACGGGGTATCGGTGCTATGCTCGACATCGCTCAGTCCGGTTGATGATTTGGGATCTTTATCGATTGATCAGATCGCTCAACTCGGACTGAGTTCCCTTCAGGTGATCTACTATTCGGAACAGTTATTTAGTCTACTTCACGCAGGCGATGCTGGAGCGTCACGGCCTTGGGTTTGAGGGCATGCGTGTTGCAGTCTCCGGGTCCGGTAACGTGGCGCAGTATGCCATTGAAAAAGCGTTGTCTCTGGGCGCTCGTGTGATTACCGCTTCCGACTCCAACGGCACGGTCGTGGATGAGGCGGGCTTTACGCCGGAGAAACTGGCGCTGCTGGCGGATATCAAAAACCAACGTTATGGCCGTGTGGAAGATTACGCGCGCGAAGCCGGTCTTACGTACCTGCCAGGCCAAATGCCGTGGAACGTGCCCGTGGACATCGCACTACCGTGCGCCACGCAGAATGAGCTGGACCTGACCAGTGCCAAGACGCTGATTGCTAACGGCGTGAAAGCCGTGGCGGAAGGGGCCAATATGCCGACCACGATCGAAGCGACGGATGCCTTCCTGGAAGCCAACGTACTGTTTGCGCCGGGCAAAGCGGCAAACGCCGGTGGTGTCGCAACCTCTGGGCTGGAAAGCGGAGAAAGTGGATGCGCGTTTGCACCACATCATGCTGGATATCCACCATGCGTGCGTAGATTTCGGCGGCGAAGGTCAGTACACCAACTACGTGCGCGGCGCGAACATCGCGGGCTTTGTGAAAGTGGCAGATGCGATGCTGGCGCAAGGCGTAGTGTGACGATATCGCCTCGTGAGGCTATCCCCGTTTAGAGTTGAGCGGGGATTTTTCTGTCCATTCCGTGAAGGGTTTCGTGCGTGTGCGATGTGCGGTGCTATTATCCGCGCGGGTTAACGTGCACGAAACGTCAACGGTCTTGCAGAGCGCTGCTTCTTTTTTCCCGGCGTTCTCCGTCATAACGGAGAAAATAGCCTCAGCCCAAGTACTCAATAATCGATAGCCCACCGTTGTAATCCGTGCTGTAAATAATGCCCTGTGCATCTACAAACACATCACAGGACTGAATTACGCGTGGGCGGCCCGGACGGGTATCCATCATTTTCTCTGGCGCAGTAGGCACCAGTGCGCCGGTTTCCACGGGGCGATACGGGTTGCTGATATCGTAAGCGCGTACGCCTGCGTTCTGGTAGGTGGCAAAAATCAGCGTTGAACTGATAAAGCTGCCCGGCCGGTTCTCATGCAGGTTATGCGGTCCGAAGTGCGCGCCCTTGGCCACGTAATCCACTTCATCCGGCTGCGGAAAGGTGGAAATGCTGACCGGGTTGCTCGGTTCGCGAATATTGAACAGCCAGATCAGCTTCTCGCCATCGTCCTGATTGTCCAGTACCGCCTCATCCAGTACCACCAGAAGATCGCGATCCGGCAACGGCAGTGCGGTGTGGGTACCGCCGCTGAACGGTGGACTCCAGTTGCGGTGGCTGATGGCGATCGCTCACATCCAGCAGCGTCAGGCCACCGTCACGCCAACTGGCGTACGCGGTATCGCCGCTGATAATCGCGTGGTGCAGCGCATAGCGTTTTCCTTCCGGCCAGTTGGGCGTTTCCCCTGCCGCACTGTGCATGCCCGGCAACCTCAGGTTTACGCGGATCGGCAAGATCGATAGTCAGGAAGATATAATCACTAAAACCGTCCAACAGGGCAGATACGTAGGCCCAACGCCCGCCGACGTACCAAATACGGTGAATACCAATGCCGTTCAGCGGCAGAAAGCCGATTTCACGCGGCTTGTCCGGCGTTGAGATATCAAACACCCGCAGTCCGGCGCTCCAGCCTCTGTCTTGCACGTCACTCACCGTATCGGCAACGGAGCGCGTGTAATAGACCTTTTCATCGGCAAAGCGGGTGTCAGCAAACAGATCGCGTGCGTTAATCACCAGCAGCAGATCGTCATGTGCCTGCAAATGCACATTCCAGGTGCCAGGCGGGGCGGGCACGTAACCCGCCGCCTTGGGGTTTTTCGCATCTCGCACATCGACGATGGAGAACCCCTGCGACACCATGTGTCCGATATAGGCGTAGCCACGATGGATCATCACCTGCACGCCGTCTGGCCGACCCCCCTGATCGCTATGCCCGATCAACCGCATGTTGCGGCTGTAATCGGGATGCGGCAGTTCCTGCTTTGCCATACTGTGGTTCCTTATTTTTTCTGTTTGGCTTCCAGCGTAGCGAACCACGGCGCAATGAAATCATCGCTCTGGCCCCAGCCGGGAATAATGTTGCCGAGTGAAGAGACGTTAACCTGTCCCGGCTGGCTCACCAGCAGCGCCTGTGGAATGGTGGCGGCCTTGAAATCATAGGTTGCCGGGGTTGGCTCGCCTGCAATCTTGTTGGCAATCAGACGCACGTTAGTCGCACCGATGAGTTTCGGGTCAACCGCCACGCTCACTTTCCACGGGCTGTTGGCTTCGCGCATCAGTCGCACATCCTGATTGGAAATATCGATGCTGTAGAGTTTGATTTCGGTGCGGCCATTCTCTTTAAGCGCCTTGTAAGCGCCCTGGCTGAAGGCATCCCAGGTGCCCCAGATGGCGTCGATCTTACCTTTCGGGTATTTCGCCAGCACTGCACCCACTTTGTTGGCGGTGTAACCTTGTACATCGGAAGAGACCGCGCCAATGGATTCCAGCTCTTTAATGCCAGGATGGTCTTTCAGGATGTATTGGTAGGCCGCCTGACGGCGCTCCATCGGCGGGAACCCGGCTACCCACAGTTTGATGATATTGGCCTGACCGTTGAAATCTTTCACCAGTTGGCCGAAGGAGAGCTCGGTCAGCGACGCGTCATCCTGCTGAGTCACGGTCACGCCGTTAATGGTGCCATTGACGGCGGTATCGAAGGTGGGCACCGCAATGCCGCTGTCAACGATGCGCTGAACCAGCGCAGTCGAGTACGGATCGCGGCCCTGAGACAGGATAATCCCGTCATACTTCTGGCTGATGGCCTGATTGACGAAATCCTGAAAGCGGGCGTCATCGCCGTTGCTCAGGAAGGTATTGACGGTGAACCCCAGTTTCTTCCCTTGCTGGATGGCTCCCGCAATAAACTGGGTGGTGTTATCGTCAGAGCCAAGGTTACGGATGACGGCGATGCGAATCGGCCCGTCGTGTTTGGCGATCGCGTCCGGCACGGGGGCAGGGGTGGCCGCAAAGGTGGGGGCGATGGTCAGCAGGCTCAGCGCCAGCAGTGAAAACGTCAATTTCTTCATTATAGTTTCCTGTCTTTCGGGATTAACGGCGTTGAACGTAAGTGATTGCCAGAGCGGCGGCCAGCACCAGCCCTTTGATAATGTCCATGGCTTAATAGGGAACGGAAAGCATTACCAGCCCGTTCTGCAATACGCCGAGGATCACCGCGCCGACCAGCGTACCTAATGCGTTGGGTTTGCCCGAGCCAGCGAGTGAAAAACCGATCCAGGCCGCTGCCACGGCATCCATCAGGTAACCGCCACCCGCGTTGACCTGCGATGAGCCGATGCGAGATGCCAGCAAAATACCGTCCAATCCCGCCAGCAAGGAGGCGAGAATATAGGCCGCCACGCGGTAACGGGTGGTACGGATGCCGGAAAGCCGTGCGGCTTCGGCGTTGCCGCCGATGGCATACATGCGGCGGCCGTGTTTGGTCAATGACAGGCCCAATTGAGCCACCACTGTGACAGCCAGCATGATAATCACGATGGTCGGCACCTGACCGAGCAGTGAAAAGGCATCAGGGATAACGCCCTCTGCCATCTCCCCGCTGGGTAGCACCATATTTTGGGTGATGGAGCCACCATAGCTGTAGGTCATCGCGACGCCCTGAATCACGAACAGGCTGGCAAGTGTTGCTAACATGTCGGGAATTTTCAGTACCACGATGAGAAAAGCATTAAACAGGCCGACCAGTGTACACAGCAGCAGTGTCACCAGAATAGCTTCTGTGGTGCCAAAGCCGTGCCAGACAAACAGTGAAATTACCAGTGCGTTAGCCAGCGAGGCGGTTGACCCCACCGAGAGATCGAACCCTCCCACCGTGAGTGAGATGGAGACGCCGATGGCGATCACCGTGACGATGGCAATCGAGCGTAGAATATTGATGATGTTATACGGATCGAGAAAGTTGTCGGAGGCGATACCAAATAGCGCGATCAGCGCGACAACCGTCAGCAGCATTCCCCACTTGTAGAGAAAATCAAACAGCTGTTGGCGGCCCGAAACTGTCGCCTTAAGTGTATTAGTCGCGACTTGATCTGACACTGGACCTTGAAAGGTTGAGAGTTACCGGTTTTGATATGGGTGTCGAATCCTTATACAAAACACGAGGTAACTCTCATGCTTCATACTAACAATCCCATCATCAAACACAAAGCCGGCCTGCTCAATCTCGCCGAAGAACTCGGTAACGTATCAAAAGCCTGTAAAATCATGGGGGTGTCACGCGACACGTTTTATCGCTATCAGGAACTGGCGGCAGAAGGCGGCATTGACGCTCTGGTTAACCAAAACCGCCGGGTTCCCAACCTGAAAAACCGTGCTGATGAAGCCACTGAACGTGCGGTTGTTGATTACGCCATTGAGTTCCCGGCTCATGGCCAGCACCGGACCAGTAATGAGCTGCGTAAAAAAGGCGTCTTCATTTCTGGCAGCGGTGTGCGCTCCATCTGGCAACGACACGATCTGGAAAACTTTCGTAAGCGCCTGAAGGCACTTGAGGAAAAAGTTGCCAGAGAAGGCATCGTACTTACTGATGCTCAAATCGCTGCACTGGAGAAGAAGGCGCACGACGACGAAGCCTGTGGTGAAATAGAGACTGCTCACCCGGGTTATCTGGGGTCGCAGGACACCTTCTACGTGGGTAATCTGAAAGGTGTTGGCCGTATCTACCAGCAGACGTTCGTGGATACGTACTCGAAAGTGGCGCACTGCAAGCTTTACACGAGTAAAGCACCGATCTCTGCCGCCGACCTGCTCAATGATCGCGTGCTGCCGTTCTACGAAGCTCAGGGGCTGCCAATGCTAAGAATACTGACGGACAGGGGGACGGAGTACTGCGGTAAAGTGGAACAACATGACTATCAGCTGTACTTGGCTATCAACGATATAGACCATACGAAAACGAAAGCGATGTCTCCGCAGACAAACGGTATCTGCGAGCGCTTCCATAAAACTATTTTGCAGGATTTTTATCAGGTTGCGTTCCGTAAGACGTTATACGAGGACCTAGAAAGTCTACAAAAGGATCTGGACAACTGGTTGTGGCATTACAATAATGAGCGAACTCATCAGGGTAAAATGTGCTGCGGGCGTACGCCAATGGCCACGTTACTTGATGGTAAACGAGTCTGGGCAGAAAAAAATCTGAACCAGATTTAATCTGACAGACACCTGTATAAATAACCGGTAACTGTCAGATCAGGTCTGAGCTAATACACCTTAAGGGAAAGTGCTTTGCTCACGCAGGGGTTCCTCCGGTGGAGTAAATTAAAAGGGTTTCTTCGCTGGCTTTGCGGCCATCCAGTTCTGCCACAATGCGGCCATCCCACAGCACGCAAATGCGATCGCACAGCCCGACCAGCTCAGCGAATTCGCCGGAGGCGTAAATCACTCCTTTGCCTTCGCGAGCCAACTGATCGATCAAGAGAAAGAGATCGGTTTTGGCTTTGACATCAACGCCTTTGGTTGGCTCATCAAAGATCAGTACGTCTGCATCGTTGCGCAGCCATTTGCCAATCGCGACCTTCTGTTGATTGCCGCCTGACAGGCGACGCAGCGTCTGTGCTGGCCCGGTGGTTCGCACGCCGAGACGTGAAATAATCTCCTGTGCCCAGCGCCACGCGCGTCGATGATTGAAAAGGCTCCAGCGAGAAAAGCTGTCGTCGGCGCTGATGCTCAGGTTCATCGCCACCGGCTCGTCAATAAAAATGCCTTCTTTGCGGCGCTCTTCCGGCACCAAAGCAATGCCTGCGGCGACAGCATCCGCCGGTGTGGTCGGCTGCCAGGGCTTGCCGCGCAGTTCACCGGATCGCACGCGGCTGGCATTGGCTCCAAACAGCGCTTTGCACAATTCGGTTTTCCCTGCGCCTGCCAGCCCGGCAATGCCAAGAATTTCGCCTCCGCGCAACTGCAACGAGATATCGTGCAGCAGCGTATTGTCATGCAGACCTTCAATCGCCAACAGTGCTTTACCGGTTATCGCCGGGCGACGCGGCGGATAGATATCATTCAACGCATGGCCGAGCATCTTTTCGACGATCGCTTCGCCGCTTAACCCCGCCATTGGACTGCTTTCAATCAGGCGACCATCGCGCAATACCGTCATGCGATCGCAAATCGCTTTTAGCTCATGGATACGGTGCGAGATAAACACCACGCCGATACCGCTATGCTGCAAGCGGCGCACCACGCTGAACAGGCGCTCGATTTCGTGCTGATCGAGCGGTGCCGTGGGTTCATCAAGGATCAGGAAGCGACAGTGGTGGGAGAGGGCGCGCGCCAAGAGAATCTGCTGCTTTTCGGCCAGTGGGCATTGCTCGATGCGGCGACGCACGTCCAGCTCCACGCCCAACAGTGCTAGCGCGTTGCGCGCACTGTGGCGGATTTGTCGCCAGCGATAGCTATGACCTGGCTCCGCCAACTGATCGAGCATAATGTTTTCCGCCACGATCAGGCCTGGCACTAACGCGACGTCAACTTCCTGCTGTACCACATGGATGCCGAGCTGCTTGGCCTGACGCGGTGAGCGAATCTCAACAGGTTTTCCATCAATGACAATGGTCCCCTGATAGTGCTCATGCGCACCGGAAAGTACCGCCATCAGCGTTGATTTGCCTGCGCCATTGGCACCGGTCAGCGCGTGGATAGAGCCGCCATCCAGGGTGAAATCGACCTGCGTCAGCGCAGCAAAGCCGGAAAAGGCAATGGAAATCCCACGCATTTCCAGTTTATGTGGCGTTGGCCGATGTGTGTGTCATGGCGGTAATCCCAGGAAAAAAATCATCTGATCGACCAGATCTTTCACGGGGTGATAACGCCTGGCAATGAACGAAAACGCATAAGATAAAGCAAATTGTTATTAGCCGTCCAGATGTCCAGACATAACATGAATATAATTCATAAAACAGACGCTTACAGATCAACATGAAAAAAATGCATCATGATGTCCTCAATATTTATAGCCATCCAGAAGTCTGTTTATGATAAGGTAGTGATTATTCACCGATGACAGTCAACACACGACAGGATGTAGCATCATGACCAGCACGGCAATTCGCGTGGTAACCGGCCCCGCCAACTATTACTCCTACCCCGGCGCGTTGCAGGAGTTGGAGAACCTTTATGCTCCGGCGCAGCTGGAAAACGCGGTCTGGATTTATGGTGAACGGGCGATTGCGGCGGCTACCTCATTTTTGCCCGCGGCGTTCAACGTAGCTGGTGCGAAGCACATTGCTTTTGGCGGCCATTGCAGCGAAAGCGCGGTGGTGAAACTCTGTGCACAAGCGGGTGACGATCGTCAGGTGGTGATTGTTGTTGGCGGCGGTGCGCTGTTGGATACGGCTAAAGTGGTGGCGCGTCGCCTCGGTGTACCGCTGGTGGCTATCCCTACTATCGCCGCCACCTGCGCCGCCTGGACGCCGCTTTCCGTTTGGTATAACGATGAAGGCCAGGCGCTGCGTTTTGAGATTTTCAACGATGCCAACCATCTGGTGCTGGTGGCGCCAACTATCATTCTGCGCGCGCCGCAGGAATATTTGCTGGCAGGGATCGGCGATACGCTGGCGAAATGGTATGAGGCGGTGGTGTTGAGCCCACAACCGGAAAATCTGCCGCTGACGGTGCGTTTGGGGATTGAAGCGGCGCTCTCTATTCGTAATGTGCTGCTCAACAGCAGTTAACAGGCGTTGGCCGATCAACGGCGTGGCGAACTGACTCAGGCTTCCCTTGATGTGGTCGATGCGATTATCGCTGGTGGTGGTATGGTCGGCGACTTGGGCGAGCGCTACACCCGTGTAGCTGCGGCGCACGCGGTGCATAATGGGTTGACCACCTTACCGCAAACCGAGCGTTTCCTGCACGGCACCAAAGTGGCTTATGGCATTCTGGTGCAGATCGAACTGCTCGGACAGCGCGATGTGACCGAGCAGCTGATTACGGCGTTTGCGCGTTTCAACCTGCCCACCAGCCTGAAGGCGCTGGACGTGGATATCCAAAATCACGCTGATGTGGAGAAGGTCATTGCGCGCACGCTGGCACCATTCGAATCGATCCATGCGCTGCCTGTGCCGCTGAATGCAGAAAGCCTGCGTGGTGCCATCGAGCGGGTTGAGGCGTTATCGGCGTAAGTCCATCGAATGGCCTGTCAGTTATATTTCATCATAAGAAGCAGTTTACGCGCTCACGAGTGAGCGCTTAAATGTATGGGAGGCAAAAATGAATACGGCGAACTACAGCGGCAAGTAAAAATCAAAGCGGTAGCTTTTGGTGGTCAGCATCGATTGAGTGGCAATGCCCGCCAGCGGTGGGGCGTAGTCGGGACGCTTTACCACCACGCGTTTTTTCGCCAACGCTCGCGCGGGGGCCAGTAGGGCATCCGCATCGTCGTCCGCGCCCACCAGCGATTGAAACACCCGCATCTCTTTCTTTACCAGCGCACTTTTTTGCCGATGAGGAAACATGGGATCGAGATAGACCACATCCGGTGGCGGTGTAATATCGCTCAGGGCTGTGTGGCTTGAGGCGTGAATCAGCGTCAATCTTTCGCGCAGCCACGCGCCTATCTCGGCATCTTCATAACCACGTCGTAAACCATCGTCGAGCAGCGCGGCGACTACCGGGTTACGTTCCAGCATACGTACACGACAGCCTAACGATGCCAGTACAAAGGCATCACGGCCTAATCCGGCGGTGGCATCTACGACGTCCGGCAGATAATCCTTTTTGATACCGACCGCTTTAGCAACTGCTTCGCCGCGCCCGCCGCCAAAGCGACGGCGGTGGGCCATTGCACCAGAGACGAAATCGACATAAATAGCGCCGAGCTTCTCTTCATCCTGCTTGCGCAACTCCAGACGTTCTGGTGTCAGCACCAGCGCCAGCGTCGCGCTGGGATCGTCCTGCAATCCCCAACGTGTCGCTAATGCATCAAGGGCGCCTCTATCGGCACCCTTTTCTATCAGCAGGCTGATATTCACCCTTTAATACCATAATGGTGCAGCATGGCATCAAGTTGCGGCTCACGGCCACGGAAGCGCTTGAACAGATCCATCGGCGCTTCGGAACCGCCGCGCGACAGGATATTATCCAGGAAAGACTGGCCGGTGGTGCGGTTGAAAATGCCTTCTTCTTCAAAGCGCGAGTAGGCGTCCGCAGCCAGAACATCCGCCCAGAGGTAGCTGTAGTAGCCTGCGGCATAGCCACCTGCGAAGATGTGGCTGAAGGTGTGCGGGAAGCGATTCCAGCTTGGGCTTGGCACGACGGCGACCTTGGCTTTGACATCGGCCAGTGTCGACAGAATTTGTGCCCCTTTTGCCGGATCGTATTCCGCATGCAGACGGAAATCGAACAGGCCGAACTCAAGCTGGCGCAGGATAAACAACGCCGCCTGATAGTTTTTGGCCGCCAGCATCTTGTCCAGCATGGCTTGTGGCAGCGGTTCGCCGGTTTCGTAGTGACCGGAGATAAACGCCAACGCTTCCGGCTCCCAACACCAGTTTTCCATAAACTGGCTCGGGAGTTCGACGGCATCCCATGGCACACCGCTAATGCCAGCTACCCCTGCGGTATCGATCTGCGTCAGCATATGATGCAGGCCGTGACCAAATTCATGGAACAACGTGGTGACTTCATCGTGGGTGAACAGCGCGGGTTTACCGTTGACTGGACGGTTAAAATTACATACCAGATAGGCCACCGGTTTTTGCAGTTCACCGTTGCTTTTGCGCAGGCGTCCCGCACAGTCATCCATCCAGGCACCGCCACGCTTGTGTTCGCGCGCATAGAGATCGAGATAGAAACTGCCGCGCAGTTCGCCGTTTTCATCAAACAGGTCAAAGAAACGTACTTCGGGGTGCCATACGTCTACGTTGTGGCGCTCTTTGGCTGCGATGCCGTAAATGCGCTTCACCACTTCAAACAGCCCTTCAACCACGCGTTGTTCTGGGAAATAAGGGCGCAGTTGCTCATCACTGATGGTGTAGAGGTGTTGTTTTTGCAATTCGCTGTAGTAAGTGATGTTCCACGGTTGCAGTTCGCCAGTGTCATAATGCGCTTTGGCGAAGGCGCGCAGTTGTGCCAGTTCCGCTTCCCCTTGCGGGCGGGCACGCGTTGCCAGATCGTTGAGGAAATCCAGCACTTGTTGTGGGTTTTCTGCCATTTTGGTGGCAAGGGACTTATCAGCGAAGCTGTCAAAGCCTAACAGTTGCGCCAGTTCATGGCGCAGCGCCAGCTCCTCGGCCATCACGTCGCTGTTATCCCATTTGCCCGCATTCGGCCCCTGATCGGAGGCGCGGGTTGCGTAGGCACGATACATCTCTTCACGCAGCGCCTGATTGGCGCAGTAGGTCATGACAGGCAGATAGCTGGGGATATCCAGCGTCAGCAGCCAACCTTCCAGTCCTTTAGCCTCGGCTTGTGCGGCGGCGGCGGCCAGTGCGCTTTCCGGCATCCCTTCAAGCTGCGCAACGTCAGTGATGTGTTTATTCCAACCCATGGTGGCGTCGAGCACGTTGTTGCTGTACTGCGAGCCCAGTTCAGACAGACGCGCGGCAATTTCGCCATAGCGTTTCTGTTTTTCCGGCGGCAAACCGATACCGGACAGTTCGAAGTCACGCAGCGCATTATCCACCGCTTTTTTCTCCGCGACGCTCAATGTGGCGTAGTGGGATCCTTCTTTCAGGTCGCGATACGCCTGATACAACCCGGTGTGTTGTCCAACCCAGGTGCTGTATTCAGAGAGTAGCGGCAAGCATTGCTCATAGGCAGCACGCAGCTCAGGGCTATTTTTCACGGCATTGAGATGGCCGATCGGAGAGAACAGACGGCCCAGACGATCGTCGCTCTCTGCCAGCGGTTGACACAGATTTTCCCAGGTGAACGGTGCACCCTGCGCGACCACGCGCTCAACCGCACTGCGACAGTCTGCCAGCGCAGACTGAACGGCGGGGACGATGTCATCAACAGTGATGGCGGAAAAGGGGGGCAGGGTAAACGGGGTCAATAATGGATTCGTCATATCACGGTCCTATCGTTATGTGTCAGCCAGCGATAAGGGCAGTCGCGCGAGCGGCAGCGCTGGCAAAAAAAGCGAATTATTGATTAACATGAGGCCAGAAAGGGCAAAAATCAATGAACGGGGGAAAATTCCCTGAGCATGTGAAAACCGCGCGTATTGCACACGTCAGCATGGGGTACTGCGCAGATGTTTCACTGCGATGTAGCGTGCAGTGTGAAGAGAGCTGTATTGTGTTTAACGTGCCATATGATGTAGCCCCCTGTAACACCAGACAGTCGCTGTATCTCCAGATAAGAGATAGGCTTAGATCTATGTCTAACAATCATGCTAATTTTGAAATGACCGGGATCCTGTTAGGGCAAGAAGTCCGTAAGCGTAAAACTCCGCAAGAGAAAATCGCCATCATTCAGCAGACAATGGAGCCGGGGATGAACGTCTCCCATGTAGCCCGCCTGCATGGCATCCAGCCCAGCCTTTTGTTTAAGTGGAAGAAGCAATACCAGGAAGGAAGCCTCACCGCCGTTGCGGCCGGAGAAAAAGTGGTTCCAGCTTCGGCGCTGGCGACTGCCCTCAAGCAGGTCCGGGAGCTACAGCGCCTTCTGGGTAAGAAGACGATGGAAGTTGAGATCCTCAAAGAAGCAGTGGAGTACCGCCAGTCGCGAAAATGGATAGCGCACGCGCCCTTGTTGCCAAAGGACGGGGAATAGCTCTGGTCAGCCGCGCCATGAGCGTGTCGCGTGCGCAGCTGTCACTGCGGGTTAACCGTTCTGCCGACTGGCTGGACAGGCGCAGCAACCGGCGTAATGACGAAGCTGATGCTGAGATATTATCGAACATCCTCTGTATCATCAGCGACATGCCCAGTTACGGTTACCGCCGAGTGTGGGGTATCCTGGGTAAGCAACGTCGTGCAGAGGGACTTCCACCGGTGAACGCCAAACGGCTTTACAGGATAATGAGCGAGCATAACCTGCTGTTGTTGCATGATAAAACTGAACGTCCGAAGCGGGAGCATAAAGGCAAAATCGCGGTAGCAGAGAGCGATATGCGCTGGTGCTCAGATGGCTTCGAGTTCGGTTGTGACAACGGCGAGAAGCTGCGGGTGACGTTCGCACTGGACTGCTGCGACCGGGAGGCCATAGACTGGGCAGCGAGCACCAGGGGTTATGACAGTTCAACCGTGCAGGATGTGATGCTGAGGTCGGTGGAAAAACGCTTCGGTAGCGCGCTGCCGGATAAACCAGTGCAATGGCTGACGGATAATGGTTCAGCGTACACAGCGCATGAAACGCGGAAGTTCGCCAGAGAACTGAATCTGGAGCCCTGCACAACAGCAGTGAGCAGTCCACAGAGTAACGGCATGGCAGAACGGTTCGTGAAGACGATGAAGGAAGATTACATCGCCTTCATGCCAAAACCCGATGTGCGAACAGCGCTGAAGAACCTTGCAGCGGCGTTCAATCATTACAATGAAAACCATCCGCACAGTGCGCTGGGATACAACTCCCCAAGAGAATATCGGCGCCAGCGGGCATCGTTAACTTAAGAGACAAAAGCTGTCCGGAGATGGTGGGTCAAGATCAGTTTAACGTGCCATACGTCACCTCGTTATACACAAGTCCGCAACGCCTTATATGCCAAGGGTTAGCGGGCTGAAATAGGCAGCCGGTGGGGTTGTAAATGAAGTGAAACCGACGTGTACTATCGCCATTTACGGCGCTGAAAAATGACACGGGATTCAGATGGCAGGGCACACCAAGAACTGGAAGGGGTAAATCTTGGTGACACGAGGCTCAATAAGCGCGCCAAAGGGCTTTTGATACGGCTAGCTGAGAATCCGCAAGCCAGCATTCCGCATGCGTGCCTCGGATGGTCTGAGACGCTGGGTGCTTACCGCTTCATGGAGAACCAAGCATTCGAATGGCGAGACATTCTGCAACCTCACTGGCAGCGTACGCAGGAAAGGATCCGAGAACACGAGGTTGTGCTGTGTATCCAAGACACTACCGAGCTTGACTTCAACGGGCAGCAAATCCAAGGCTTGGGTCCCTTGAACTACGAAGCCAGGCGTGGTCTGTACCTGCATCCGATCTACGCGGTCAGTCCGGATCGCGTGGGGTTGGGCGTACTGGATGCGTGGATGTGGGCAAGAGAGCCGAAGGATGCAGACGGGAAACGCGATGGGATCAAGGAGAGTACGCGCTGGCTCGAGGGATACGAGCGAGTTGCTGAACTCGCCTCGGAGTTGCCAAACACACGTCTGGTGTACTTAGCCGATCGCGAAGCGGATATCAAGGCGTTGATGCAGCTCGCTGATGACCTTGGCACTCCGGCTGACTGGTTGATCCGCTCGACTCATAATCGCAGTCTGGACTGTAATGAGAAGCTTTGGCAGAAGGTTGGAAAGACCGTGCCGGTGGGAGAAATCCAATTCGTTATGGCGGCTCGCGCGGGGCAGAAGGCGCGTACGGTGAAACAGGCGCTGCGCGTGAAGCGAGTGTCGCTGCGTTGCGGGTTGGCAGTGACTTGTGTGATAGCCAAGGAAATTGAGCCGCCAGCAGGCGTGAAGCCGGTCGAGTGGCGGTTGCTGAGCAATCGCGTACCTGAAGGACGAGAAGATATCGTGGAGCTGATCGACTGGTATCGGGCTAGATGGGAAATCGAGATGTTCTTCAATGTGCTGAAGAACGGCTGCTGTATCGAAGCGTTACAGTTATCGACCGTGGATCGCATTGAGCGGGCATTGGCGCTGTTCATGATCGTGGCATGGCGCATCGCCTATTTAATGCGTATGGGACGAACCTGTCCAGAGCTGGACGCAATGTTGTTCTTTGATTCCGACGAGACTCATGGCGCTTACCTACTGATGAACAAGCGTATGCCCAAGGGCCGCCCTAAGCTAAACGAAGTATTGCGCTTAGTTGCGCAACTGGGAGGCTTTCTTGCTCGAAAAGGCGACGGTGAACCAGGCGCAAAAACTATCAGGAAAGGCTTGCAGAAAGTCATGACGGCCGCCGAAACGCTACGCGCGCTCAGGCACGAACAGAGATGTGTATAACGAGGTGGCCATACGTACTGCCTCATTTGTATTAGTCGTGTAGTGGTCAACTAATATTGGCCACCGCATTAGACTGTATGTAGAACAGTCGCTCAGATTCGTTTGGAGTTAAGCCGCCGTTATACCAGTGAGGCCGGATAGCGCTGTAATACCCCGTGATGTAGCGGATAATCGCGTCCTGGGCTTCGCTGAAGCTGTTGTAACCCTTTGTCGGCACCCATTCTGTCTTCAGGCTGCGGAAGAACCGCTCCATTGGCGCATTATCCCAGCAGTTACCCCGCCGACTCATACTCTGCTTTATCCGGCAGCGCCACAGGGCTTGCCGGTATTGACGGCTGGTATAGTGGCTGCCCTGGTCGCTGTGGAACATGACTCCTGTTGGTTGTCCCCGGAGTTCCCAGGCCATCTGCAACGCTTTAACTGTCAGCGCCGAGTCCGGCGACGTCGACATGGCCCAGCCCACCGGTTTGCGGGCGAACAGATCTAGCACCACCGCAAGGTAAGCCCAGCATTTGCCCGTCCAGATGTAGGTCACATCGCCGCACCAGACCTGATCCGGCGCGGTAACCGCGAACTGGCGGTTGAGATAGTTCGGTATTTCAACGTGTTCATTGCCGCCGCGTTTGTATTTGTGAGCCGGTCGCTGGCAGCTGGCGATACCCAGCTCCTTCATCAGCTTGCCAGCCAGCCAGCGCCCCATTTTGACACCGGAGCTGCCGGTGACGATGGTCGCGATACTTCGAGCGCCGGCAGAGCCGCCGCTGGCGTTCCAGGCTTCCATGACGCGGCTACACTTAACCACGCGCTCACCGTCGGGTTCATTAGCGGAAGCCTGCCAGTGCCTGTAGCTGCTGCGATGTACCTCAAAAGTTTGGCACAACGCCGTGACCGGGTATCGCGCCCTCAGCCTGTCGACTACCGTGAACCGTTGAGTGAGTCCGACATTAAGAGCGCCGTAGCCTTTTTTAGGATTTCGTTCTCCATTTCAAGGCATTGGACTTTTTTCTTCATCTCACGCAGCTCGAGCTGTTCAGGGGTAAGAGGAAGTCCCGTTGGCGTTTTTCCCTGTCGTTCAAGGCGAAGCTTATTGACCCAGCGACTAATGGCAGAATGGCTGACATTAACCGCCTCTGCGGCCTTAACGTATGTGTAGCCGTGGTCGACAACCAGCTTTGCGGCTTCGAGCTTAAATTCCGCCGTAAAATGTTTACCCATGAGGTCACCTGTCGTGTTGATGAGGTGAGCATATCACCTCCGCTCAGGTGGCCAGTATCAGTGTGCCACTACAATATTCGAGACCGTGGTGCTGAATTTCGCTCAAGGGTTGTGGCGTCTGGGCCTTAAGCCACCTCGTTATACACATCTCTGTTCGTGCCTGAGCGCGCGTAGCGTTTCGGCGGCCGTCATGACTTTCTGCAAGCCTTTCCTGATAGTTTTTGCGCCTGGTTCACCGTCGCCTTTTCGAGCAAGAAAGCCTCCCAGTTGCGCAACTAAGCGCAATACTTCGTTTAGCTTAGGGCGGCCCTTGGGCATACGCTTGTTCATCAGTAGGTAAGCGCCATGAGTCTCGTCGGAATCAAAGAACAACATTGCGTCCAGCTCTGGACAGGTTCGTCCCATACGCATTAAATAGGCGATGCGCCATGCCACGATCATGAACAGCGCCAATGCCCGCTCAATGCGATCCACGGTCGATAACTGTAACGCTTCGACACAGCAGCCGTTCTTCAGCACATTGAAGAACATCTCGATTTCCCATCTAGCCCGATACCAGTCGATCAGCTCCACGATATCTTCTCGTCCTTCAGGTACGCGATTGCTCAGCAACCGCCACTCGACCGGCTTCACGCCTGCTGGCGGCTCAATTTCCTTGGCTATCACACAAGTCACTGCCAACCTGCAACGCAGCGACACTCGCTTCACGCGCAGCGCCTGTTTCACCGTACGCGCCTTCTGCCCCGCGCGAGCCGCCATAACGAATTGGATTTCTCCCACCGGCACGGTCTTTCCAACCTTCTGCCAAAGCTTCTCATTACAGTCCAGACTGCGATTATGAGTCGAGCGGATCAACCAGTCAGCCGGAGTGCCAAGGTCATCAGCGAGCTGCATCAACGCCTTGATATCCGCTTCGCGATCGGCTAAGTACACCAGACGTGTGTTTGGCAACTCCGAGGCGAGTTCAGCAACTCGCTCGTATCCCTCGAGCCAGCGCGTACTCTCCTTGATCCCATCGCGTTTCCCGTCTGCATCCTTCGGCTCTCTTGCCCACATCCACGCATCCAGTACGCCCAACCCCACGCGATCCGGACTGACCGCGTAGATCGGATGCAGGTACAGACCACGCCTGGCTTCGTAGTTCAAGGGACCCAAGCCTTGGATTTGCTGCCCGTTGAAGTCAAGCTCGGTAGTGTCTTGGATACACAGCACAACCTCGTGTTCTCGGATCCTTTCCTGCGTACGCTGCCAGTGAGGTTGCAGAATGTCTCGCCATTCGAATGCTTGGTTCTCCATGAAGCGGTAAGCACCCAGCGTCTCAGACCATCCGAGGCACGCATGCGGAATGCTGGCTTGCGGATTCTCAGCCAGCCGTATCAAAAGCCCTTTGGCACGCTTATTGAGCCTCGTGTCACCAAGATTTACCCCTTCCAGTTCTTGGTGTGCCCAGCCATCTGAATCCCGTGTCATTTTTCAGCGCCGTAAATGGCGATAGTACACGTCGGTTTCACTTCATTTACAACCCCACCGGCTGCCTATTTCAGCCCGCTAACCCTTGGCATATAAGGCGTTGCGGACTTGTGTATAACGAGGTGGCCTTAAGCCCGTCCATAACGCCGTCGCCAAAGGGGTTTGCCATGATGTTCTCCACTCACTACCGTTATGTATTTAATAATATAATGATCGTTCAACCCTTTTCGGCAAGGGGGATTGCAAGAGGATTGCGTTATGGTTTTCCGGTGATATTTTCTGCGGCAGAACGTTTATACTGTGCGGGACATGATCTTGCCTTCGGGCGCCCCGCTTATTTCACCGGAACAAAAACCGTTATGTTGAGTTATCGCCACAGTTTCCATGCCGGCAACCATGCCGACGTACTGAAGCACACCGTTCAGAGCCTGATCATTACTGCGCTCAAAGAAAAAGAGAAACCGTTTCTGTATCTGGATACCCATGCAGGGGCCGGGCGTTATCAGCTCAGCGGTGAACATGCTGAGCGCACCGGGGAGTATCTGGAGGGTATTGCTAAACTGTGGCAGCGGGACGATATTCCCGAAGCGCTCACCCCTTACCTGAATGCGGTTAAAGCCTACAACAGTAACGGTACGCTACGTTTCTACCCCGGTTCGCCGCTGATTGCCCGCCAACTGCTGCGCGAGCAGGACAGTATTCACCTGACGGAATTGCACCCTAGCGACTTCCCGTTGCTGCGCGGTGAGTTTCAACGTGATGCGCGGGCGAAAGTGGTGCGTGAAGACGGCTATCAGCAGTTGAAATCTCAGTTGCCGCCCGCCTCTCGCCGTGGATTTATCCTGATAGATCCCCCCTATGAGTTGAAAACGGATTATCAGGCGGTGGTCAAAGGGATTCAGGAAGGTTACAAACGTTTTGCCACCGGCGTCTACGCGCTGTGGTATCCGGTAGTATTACGTCAGCAAATCAAGCGCATGCTCAAAGACTTGGAAGCCACCGGTATCCTTAATATTCTGCAAATTGAATTGGCGGTTCTGCCGGACAGCGATCGCTATGGCATGACGGCTTCAGGCATGATCGTGATTAACCCGCCGTGGAAACTGCAAGTGCAAATGCAGGCGCTGCTGCCGTGGCTGCACGGTGTTCTTGCGCCTAATGGCACTGGGCATACGTTGATTGAGCAGGTGGTGCCGGAATAACCTGAAAGGTTTTGCCGCAGACCGAGTTCAAGGGTTACACTGCGTTTTATTCTCTTCACTTAACCATGGATCTTCTCATGACAAAGCATTATGACTATCTCGCTATCGGTGGCGGCAGTGGCGGTATTGCGTCCATTAACCGTGCGGCAATGTATGGGCAAAAATGTGCGTTGATTGAAGCAAAGTATCTGGGCGGCACCTGCGTTAATGTCGGCTGCGTACCGAAAAAGGTCATGTGGCATGCGGCGCAGATTGCCGAAGCGATCCACCAGTATGGGCCGGACTATGGTTTTGATACCACCGTTAACGCCTTCAACTGGGATGTCCTGGTGAAGAACCGCAGTGCCTACATCGATCGCATTCATCATTCCTACAACAATGTGCTGGGCAAAAACAAGGTAGACGTTATCCACGGTTTTGCGCGTTTTGTCGATGCGCACACCGTTGAAGTGAATGGCGAAACCATTACTGCCGACCATATTGTTATCGCGACGGGCGGCCGGCCAACGCGTCCTTCGATTCCCGGGGCTGAGTACGGTATCGATTCCGACGGTTTTTTTGCGCTTGACGGCTTGCCAAAGCGCACGGCAATTGTCGGTGCGGGCTATATCGCCGTTGAAATTGCTGGCGTTGTGAACGCGCTCGGTTCCGAAACCCATCTGTTTGTGCGCAAGCACGCGCCGTTACGCAGCTTCGATCCGCTGATCTTCACTACGCTGGTGGAAGTGATGAAGGCAGAAGGGCCGATGCTGCATACCGAACCTACGCCTCAGGCGGTTGAGAAAAACGCTGATGGTAGTCTGACTCTGCATCTGACCAACGGTGAATCCTATACCGTGGATTGCCTGATTTGGGCGATTGGCCGTGAACCGGCAACCGATAACCTCAACCTAGAAGCGGCGGGCGTCATCAAAGACGAGCGCGGTTTTATCAAGGTAGATAAATACCAGAACACCAACGTGCCGGGTGTTTATGCGGTGGGTGACAACACAGGCGCTGTCAAACTGACGCCTGTGGCTGTTGCGGCGGGGCGTCGCCTCTCAGAACGGCTGTTTAACAACAAGCCGGAAGAGCATCTGGATTACACTAATATTCCGACCGTGGTGTTCAGCCATCCGCCGATTGGCACTGTCGGGTTGACCGAACCGCAAGCGCGGGAAAAATTCGGTGATGACCAGGTTAAGGTCTACACCTCTTCTTTCACCGCGATGTACACCGCAGTAACCCAGCACCGTCAACCGTGCCGCATGAAGCTGGTGTGTGTTGGGCCGGAAGAGAAAATCGTGGGCATACATGGTATCGGCTTTGGCATGGATGAAATGCTGCAAGGCTTTGCCGTAGCGGTGAAAATGGGCGCGACCAAACGCGACTTCGACAATACCGTGGCGATTCATCCGACCGCATCGGAAGAGTTTGTGACGATGCGCTAAGGTCGCTGCCTGACGACCTGTTCAATGCCTTAAAAGAAGCTCAATCCTGAGCTTCTTTTTTATTGGCGGCACTCTACGGTTTACTGATTCGACGTTTCAGCCCGATAAGCGAGCAGAAATACTGTGATGGCACGAGAAACCGCGTCTTCAATGCGTTTGGCGTCAGGCGCGGTGTCGACGCCCAATGCCGCGACAAGAAACAACTCCGCTTCAATCAGCCCTTTCAAATGCATCGCGCATACCCAACTGTCTGAGTGACGCAGAATGCCTTCGTCGCTTTTTTTACTCAGGTAATGGCTTAACCGCTTCCAGCCCTTTTGTGGCCCTTCGGCATAAAACAAGCGGCCAATATCGCTACGTTCTGATTCGCTAATCGCCATGCGCCAGATTGCCATCAGGCCACTGCTCAGCACTGAGGAGAGGTAATTGCGGCCAAATTGATTAAGCGTCGTTTCGATATCTTTCTTTGGGTCTACTGATTCGAACGCTTCCGCGATGTTGGTTTTGGCTGACGATGCCATGACAGCAGAGAAGATCTCTTCTTTGGAACTGAAATAGTTATAGAGCGTTGATTTGGAGCCCCCGACGCGACTGGCGATCTCCGACATCGACGTGTTGTTGAATCCCTGCTCTATAAATGCGCGCGTCGCGATATCCAGAATGGCTTGACGCTTGGTTTCACTTTTAACTCGCATACGCTTCTCTTCTCTTTCCGTCCAATGGGCAAGCTTCTCTTGACTATCGTTTTATGTCAAGCTAAAACAATATCGTACTGTACGGTATCAAATGGTGTGTCTTGAAAATCAATAAGTTAATAAATCGCAGCCTGTTACCTCCTGATTTGCGGTTTTCAATGCTTGCCGCAGTGCTCATCCTGGCGGGCTGTTCAACCGCTCCAGACAACACACTGAGCCACATAAAACGTGCCGATGAGTTGGCCTCTTCACAGTCGCTGACCACCGCAAAAGAGGGCCGCTGGCCAGACGCGCAGTGGTGGCTACGCTACCACGACAGACAGTTGGACAGCCTGATGGAAATGGCGCTGGCTTCTGAGCCAACCTTAAAAATAGCCGAGTCTCGATTAAAGAACGCGGCTGGGATCGCCGAGCAAATTGGCGCGATTCGTTCTGTGCAAGTTGGCGCGTCAGCGTCTGCGTCAAAGAGTAAGGTGAGCTATGCCTATCAGGCTTATATGCCACCGCACGGCTGGAATGACTACGGCTCTGCGACTGCTAATCTGAGTTTTAATCTCGATTTTTGGGGCAAAAATCGTGCTGAAGTCGCCGCTGCAACGTCAGATTATGCGGCGGCCGGTGCGGAAATGCAGTCGGCAAAATTACTGCTCCAAGCCGCTTTGGTGCAGTCCTATGCGGAGCTGGCACGTTTGTACCTCAACCGTGACACGACGCAGAATGCGTTGGAAATTCGTAGCAAAACCGTTGAGTTGATGACAGAGCGCAATCTCAATGGGCTAGAAACTGACGGCGTGCTCAAACAGGTGCAGGCGCTGAAAGCGAGCGCTGAGGCCGAATTGATTGCCTCCGATGAGGCCATTCAGCTACAGAAAAATGCCATTGCCGCACTGTTGGGCGACGGGCCTGACCGGGGACTTTCTATTCAGCGTCCGGCGATCCATTTGGATGAGTCCTTCAATTTGCCTGCTAACACTGGCATCAACATACTGGGCCACCGTCCGGACATCAGCGCCGCGCGTTGGCGCGTTGAAGCCGCGGCAAAACGCATTCACGTCGCTAAAGCCGCCTACTACCCCGATGTCAGCATTGCCGGTTTTATTGGTTATCAGTCGTTCGGCTTGAATAATCTGACGCGCTCGGGCAACGATGCCGGAAGCATTGGACCTGCGCTGTATCTGCCCATTTTCACCGGTGGCCGTTTATCCGGGCAATTAACCTCCGCCGAAGCCAATTACGAAGAGTCCGTAGCGACGTACAACAACACGCTGACGCTGGCATTGCACGATGTGGCCAATGTGGTTACCCGAGCTAATGCGCTGAAAGCGCGTCTGTCAAAAAGTGAAAATGCGTTTGAAAACGCCAAAGCGGCGTATCTCATTGCAGATAAACGCTATCGCGGTGGCCTGGCGACCTATCTCGATGTCCTGACAACAGAGGACGCCATGCTGGATACCCAGCGCGTATTAGTGAATTTGCAATCACAGGCGTTCTCACTCGATGTTTCATTAATCCACGCGCTAGGCGGAGGATTTGATGCTTCTTAATCCTCTCTCGACTTGCAGGAAGTTTTTCTATGTCACAGCGAAATAATGACTCTACCACGCCTGCGGCGGACACACATTTTCATGCATCGCGCGCGGCCTCATCGTGTAAAAAAGGGTTTATGGGATTGGCGGCTGCGGTGGTTATCGCCGCGGGCGGCTACGGCGTGTGGTATGCGGTGGTGGGTTCGCGCTATGTCACCATCGATAACGCCTACAGTGCGGCGGAGGTGGCGGAAGTGACGCTTTCGGTTACCGGCATTGTGCAGGCGGTGAATGTGGTGGATACGCAGTGGGTGAAGCAGGGAGACGTGCTGGTACAACTGGATGACACTGATGCTCGCTTGGCACTGGAGCAGGCCGAGGCGATGCTGGGGCAATCGCGGCGGCGTGTGAGCAGCTACATGGCGACCGACGAGGGATTGGCCGCGCAAGTCAAGGCGCGGGAAGCGGATGAAACGCAGGCGCAAGCGCGGCTGGCAGCCTCACAGGCTGACTTCACCAAAGCGCAGATGGATTTAACGCGGCGCGAGGCGCTGGCAAAGTCCGGTGCGGTATCCGGTGAGGAATTAACAAACGCACGTAATGCGATGGCCCAGGCTGAATCTAACCTCAATGTCGCCAAAGCGGCGGCGGCGCAGTCGGTGGCCAATCGCTTATCGACCATCGGTGCGAAAAAAGCCAATGCGGCGTTGACCATTGATGCCACGGTGGAAACCAACCCAGAGGCGATTCTGGCGAAAGCCAAGGTGGAACAGGCACAGGTGGATTTGGCCCGCACCATTATCAAAGCGCCGGTCGATGGGGTTATTGCCAGACGTCAGGTACAGATTGGTAAACGGGTACAGAACGGCGAGCGCTTGATGACGGTGGTGCTGTTGCACGACGTGCATATCGACGCCAACTTTAAAGAGGTTGAACTGCGTCACGTGAAAATTGGTCAACCTGTTGAAGTTACAGCTGATATTTATGGCGACAAGGTGGTGTATCACGGTGTGGTGAGCGGTGTCTCTGGCGGCACGGGCTCAGCGTTCTCCATGATCCCAGCGCAAAATGCAACGGGCAACTGGATCAAGGTGGTTCAACGTCTGCCGCTGCGTATTACGCTGGACAAGCAGGAACTGGCGAAACACCCGCTACAGGTTGGCTTGTCAATGATTGCTACCATCGATACGCATAACACCTTGGATCTGGCAGCATCGGGTCATGAAGGCCTGACAACGGCTCGTCAGGATTAAGGCGCATAACCATGAGCCACAACACTACGCAGAATACCTTTCAGCAGCCGTTGACCGTCGCTGCGCTTGTCATCGGGACCCTGTGTCTGGTGATGGCCAATTTTTTGGCCATTCTCGATACCACCATCGCCAACGTCTCTGTGTCGAATCTTGCCGGGAGTCTGGGGACGTCAACCAGTCAGGGAACTTACGTCATCACATCCTACGCGGTGGCGGAGGCTATTTCTGTTCCTCTGACTGGTTGGTTGGCTTCCCGTTTTGGTGCCCTGCGGGTTTTCGTGATTTGTCTGCTGATGTTCGGCGTATTTTCAACGCTGTGCGGGATGGCGACCAGTATGAATATGCTGGTGCTGTTTCGCGTCTTTCTGGGTTTTTCCGGCGGGCCGTTAATGCCGCTGTCTCAGACGTTGATGATGCGTATTTTCCCGAAAGATAAAAGCCACGTTGCCATCGGCATTTGGAGTATGACCACCCTGGTTGCCCCGATTATGGGACCGATTCTCGGTGGCGTTATCTGCGATCAGTTTAGCTGGCACTACATCTTTATCTGTAAGACGCCCTTTGCTATTGCGGCGGGTTTTATGTGCTGGAAGATGCTGCAACGTTATGAAACGCAGACGGCAAAATCGCGCATTGACGTTGTGGGACTGGTGTTGCTGGTGGTCTGGGTGTCCGCCTTGCAGATCATGCTCGATGAAGGTAAGGATCATGACTGGTTCGCTTCAACGCGCATTGTCATTCTGGCAATTATTGCGTTGATTGGCTTTATCTCCTTCCTGATTTGGGAACTGACCGAGCGCAATCCGGTGGTGGATCTCAGAGTGTTTCCGTCATCGCGGTTTTACGACCAGTATGGTGACGCTCTCACTGGCGTTTGGCGCGTTCTTTGGCATTACCGTGCTGACCCCCTTGTGGCTGCAAATCTACATGGGCTATACCGCGACCATAGCCGGTTACTCAACGGCAACGATGGGTGTACTGGCGGTATTTCTGGCACCGCTGATTGCCACGCTGGCGACGAAAATCGATCCGCGTCCTCTGGTGTTCACGGGGGTGCTGTGGCTCGGCCTGTGGACGCTGTTTCGCAGCGAGGCCGACATGAACATGACATTTTCCCAGATAAGTCTGCCCATGTTGTTCCAGGGCATCGGTATGCCACTGTTTTTTGTTCCCTTGACCGGAATTGCGCTTGGGTGCGTGCTTGAGCGAGATATGGATTCTGCCGCAGGGTTGATGAATTTTATTCGTACTTTGTCAGGGGCTTTCGCTCACCTCGTTATACACAAGTCTGCAACGCCTTATATGCCAAGGGTTAGCGGGCTGAAATAGGCAGCCGGTGGGGTTGTAAATGAAGTGAAACCGACGTGTACTATCGCCATTTACGGCGCTGAAAAATGACACGGGATTCAGATGGCTGGGCACACCAAGAACTGGAAGGGGTAAATCTTGGTAACACGAGGCTCAATAAGCGTGCCAAAGGGCTTTTGATACGGCTGGCTGAGAATCCGCAAGCCAGCATTCCGCATGCGTGCCTCGGATGGTCTGAGACGCTGGGTGCTTACCGCTTCATGGAGAACCAAGCATTCGAATGGCGAGACATTCTGCAACCTCACTGGCAGCGTACGCAGGAAAGGATCCGAGAACACGAGGTTGTGCTGTGTATCCAAGACACTACCGAGCTTGACTTCAACGGGCAGCAAATCCAAGGCTTGGGTCCCTTGAACTACGAAGCCAGGCGTGGTCTGTACCTGCATCCGACCTACGCGGTCAGTCCGGATCGCGTGGGGTTGGGCGTACTGGATGCGTGGATGTGGGCAAGAGAGCCGAAGGATGCAGACGGAAAACGCGATGGGATCAAGGAGAGTACGCGCTGGCTCGAGGGATACGAGCGAGTTGCTGAACTCGCCTCGGAGTTGCCAAACACACGTCTGGTGTACTTAGCCGATCGCGAAGCGGATATCAAGGCGTTGATGCAGCTCGCTGATGACCTTGGCACTCCGGCTGACTGGTTGATCCGCTCGACTCATAATCGCAGTCTGGACTGTAATGAGAAGCTTTGGCAGAAGGTTGGAAAGACCGTGCCGGTGGGAGAAATCCAATTCGTTATGGCGGCTCGCGCGGGGCAGAAGGCGCGTACGGTGAAACAGGCGCTGCGCGTGAAGCGAGTGTCGCTGCGTTGCAGGTTGGCAGTGACTTGTGTGATAGCCAAGGAAATTGAGCCGCCAGCAGGCGTGAAGCCGGTCGAGTGGCGGTTGCTGAGCAATCGCGTACCTGAAGGACGAGAAGATATCGTGGAGCTGATCGACTGGTATCGGGCTAGATGGGAAATCGAGATGTTCTTCAATGTGCTGAAGAACGGCTGCTGTGTCGAAGCGTTACAGTTATCGACCGTGGATCGCATTGAGCGGGCATTGGCGCTGTTCATGATCGTGGCATGGCGCATCGCCTATTTAATGCGTATGGGACGAACTTGTCCAGAGCTGGACGCAATGTTGTTCTTTGATTCCGACGAGACTCATGGCGCTTACCTACTGATGAACAAGCGTATGCCCAAGGGCCGCCCTAAGCTAAACGAAGTATTGCGCTTAGTTGCGCAACTCGGAGGCTTTCTTGCTCGAAAAGGCGACGGTGAACCAGGCGCAAAAACTATCTGGAAAGGCTTGCAGAAAGTCATGACGGCCGCCAAAACGCTACGCGCGCTCAGGCACGAACAGAGATGTGTATAACGAGGTGGCTTTCGCTACCTCCATGGTCAACACGTCCTGGGAGAACCAAACCCGCTATGTGCATGCGGAGCTGGCCGGTCTGACGGACAGGGAGGCGGTAGCCACCCATAATATGCTGAATGATGGCATGATCATGGACACTGTTCGCGGTTCGATAGAGTGGATGCTACAAGGGCAGAGCGTCATGGTTGCCACCAATCATATCTTTATGGTGATTGCTGCTATTTTTGCTGTCGCTGCACTGGTGATTTGGTTTGCGCCGAAACCGAATAGAGTGAGTATCTCGTCCGTACATTAATATGTATTAGTCGCGACTTGATCTGACACTGGACCTTGAAAGGTTGAGAGTTACCGGTTTTGATATGGGTGTCGAATCCTTATACAAAACACGAGGTAACTCTCATGCTTCATACTAACAATCCCATCATCAAACACAAAGCCGGCCTGCTCAATCTCGCCGAAGAACTCGGTAACGTATCAAAAGCCTGTAAAATCATGGGGGTGTCACGCGACACGTTTTATCGCTATCAGGAACTGGCGGCAGAAGGCGGCATTGACGCTCTGGTTAACCAAAACCGCCGGGTTCCCAACCTGAAAAACCGTGCTGATGAAGCCACTGAACGTGCGGTTGTTGATTACGCCATTGAGTTCCCGGCTCATGGCCAGCACCGGACCAGTAATGAGCTGCGTAAAAAAGGCGTCTTCATTTCTGGCAGCGGTGTGCGCTCCATCTGGCAACGACACGATCTGGAAAACTTTCGTAAGCGCCTGAAGGCACTTGAGGAAAAAGTTGCCAGAGAAGGCATCGTACTTACTGATGCTCAAATCGCTGCACTGGAGAAGAAGGCGCACGACGACGAAGCCTGTGGTGAAATAGAGACTGCTCACCCGGGTTATCTGGGGTCGCAGGACACCTTCTACGTGGGTAATCTGAAAGGTGTTGGCCGTATCTACCAGCAGACGTTCGTGGATACGTACTCGAAAGTGGCGCACTGCAAGCTTTACACGAGTAAAGCACCGATCTCTGCCGCCGACCTGCTCAATGATCGCGTGCTGCCGTTCTACGAAGCTCAGGGGCTGCCAATGCTAAGAATACTGACGGACAGGGGGACGGAATACTGCGGTAAAGTGGAACAACATGACTATCAGCTGTACTTGGCTATCAACGATATAGACCATACGAAAACGAAAGCGATGTCTCCGCAGACAAACGGTATCTGCGAGCGCTTCCATAAAACTATTTTGCAGGATTTTTATCAGGTTGCGTTCCGTAAGACGTTATACGAGGACCTAGAAAGTCTACAAAAGGATCTGGACAACTGGTTGTGGCATTACAATAATGAGCGAACTCATCAGGGTAAAATGTGCTGCGGGCGTACGCCAATGGCCACGTTACTTGATGGTAAACGAGTCTGGGCAGAAAAAAATCTGAACCAGATTTAATCTGACAGACAACTGTATAAATAACCGGTAACTGTCAGATCAGGTCTGAGCTAAT
The DNA here is from genome assembly GCF_053848865.1 of Symbiopectobacterium sp. Eva_TO. Taxonomy (NCBI): domain Bacteria; kingdom Pseudomonadati; phylum Pseudomonadota; class Gammaproteobacteria; order Enterobacterales; family Enterobacteriaceae; genus Symbiopectobacterium; species Symbiopectobacterium sp. Eva_TO. The sequence continues at coordinate 486,367 of NZ_JBSPEY010000004.1, forward strand.
ACAAATTAAGGGACACAGCCTAGATATCCTTTATCGCATTTTCCTCTCAATAGCGCGATTATTGGTAGCATTAATCGCCATCACATGCCTTTTTTTCGCTCAAAGACGCTCTCGAACAGGCTGCTTTTTAATGCTATTTATTGCATTTTCCTCCTTCCCCCTATTGATATTCAACCCTCACCAGGCGTAGATTTAGCGCCGATTCCATCATAACGGGCATGCCCTGTTTATGACAGACGGAAAGCCCTCGCTCTGCGTCGGTTCGCAGGGGTAAATGCTTTCCAAAAAGACGCACAATCGGAATCGTTGCAGGCGTATGTTTGCTGGAGATGACAATCAGTGAAGTATTTTTTTATGGGTATCTCATTCATGCTGATGGTGTGGGCGGGTACTTTTATGCTGATGATTTAGTGACAGGTGATGTAGCCCCCTGTAACACCAGACAGTAGCTGTATCTCCAGATAAGAGATAGGCTTAGATATATGTCTAACAATCATGCTAATTTTGAAATGACCGGGATCCTGTTAAGGCAAGAAGTCCGTAAGCGTAAAACTCCGCAAGAGAAAATCGCCATCATTCAGCAGACAATGGAGTGTAGTGGCACACTGATACTGGCCACCTGAGCGGAGGTGATATGCTCACCTCATCAACACGACAGGTGACCTCATGGGTAAACATTTTACGGCGGAATTTAAGCTCGAAGCCGCAAAGCTGGTTGTCGACCACGGCTACACATACGTTAAGGCCGCAGAGGCGGTTAATGTCAGCCATTCTGCCATTAGTCGCTGGGTCAATAAGCTTCGCCTTGAACGACAGGGAAAAACGCCAACGGGACTTCCTCTTACCCCTGAACAGCTCGAGCTGCGTGAGATGAAGAAAAAAGTCCAATGCCTTGAAATGGAGAACGAAATCCTAAAAAAGGCTACGGCGCTCTTAATGTCGGACTCACTCAACGGTTCACGGTAGTCGACAGGCTGAGGGCGCGATACCCGGTCACGGCGTTGTGCCAAACTTTTGAGGTACATCGCAGCAGCTACAGGCACTGGCAGGCTTCCGCTAATGAACCCGACGGTGAGCGCGTGGTTAAGTGTAGCCGCGTCATGGAAGCCTGGAACGCCAGCGGCGGCTCTGCCGGCGCTCGAAGTATCGCGACCATCGTCACCGGCAGCTCTGGTGTCAAAATGGGGCGCTGGCTGGCTGGCAAGCTGATGAAGGAGCTGGGTATCGCCAGCTGCCAGCGACCGGCTCACAAATACAAACGCGGCGGCAATGAACACGTTGAAATACCGAACTATCTCAACCGCCAGTTCGCGGTTACCGCGCCGGATCAGGTCTGGTGCGGCGATGTGACCTACATCTGGACGGGCAAATGCTGGGCTTACCTTGCGGTGGTGCTAGATCTGTTCGCCCGCAAACCGGTGGGCTGGGCCATGTCGACGTCGCCGGACTCGGCGCTGACAGTTAAAGCGTTGCAGATGGCCTGGGAACTCCGGGGACAACCAACAGGAGTCATGTTCCACAGCGACCAGGGCAGCCACTATACCAGCCGTCAATACCGGCAAGCCCTGTGGCGCTGCCGGATAAAGCAGAGTATGAGTCGGCGGGGTAACTGCTGGGATAATGCGCCAATGGAGCGGTTCTTCCGCAGCCTGAAGACAGAATGGGTGCCGACAAAGGGTTACAACAGCTTCAGCGAAGCCCAGGACGCGATTATCCGCTACATCACGGGGTATTACAGCGCTATCCGGCCTCACTGGTATAACGGCGGCTTAACTCCAAACGAATCTGAGCGACTGTTCTACATACAGTCTAATGCGGTGGCCAATATTAGTTGACCACTACAGACAGGCAAAAGTGTAGCGGTATTAGGAACAGCTATTTAGATGAAACTGGCCAGCATTTAATGACCATCCCAGGTGTTGGACCGATAACAGCCAGCGTTTTGTCATCACAGTTAGGCGATGGCAAGCAATATGAAAACAGTCGTAATTTTGCCGCTTCCACCGGTCTTGTACCCCGCCAATACAGTACTGGAGGGAAGAATACTCTGCTGGGTATTAGCAAGCGTGGAGATAAAAACCTTCGCCGATTGCTTGTTCAATGTGCGCGGGTATTTATCCTAAGAATTGACCATCAATCAGGGAGATTAGCTGATTGGGTAAGGTCTCAGTTGGGCAGGAAACATTCTTGCGTTGTGTGCTGTGCATTAGCAAATAAATTAGCTCGAATAGCTTGGGCAATAACGACACGAAATACCGTGTTTGAACAGTAATGCTGGTCTAACAGTCAGCAATTTAACGAAGTTACCCATCTGGTTTTGCGAAGACTGATTATTGATGACATGAACGGCCTGACGGCCTGATATAAAACCAAAAAATGAAAATGGCTCAATGAAGCCGATGGCCTTTTTAGGAATATCAGGTGCGAAACTCATCGTGGCGCGGGCATCCTTGGCCATAAAGACGCCGGATAGATTTAAGCAAGCCCACCATTAATCAAAGATCAGTGTTGCAAAAATGGGGGTGACCATAGATTCATTGAGGGCTTTACAGGGTTTTGTTGACTCGATTTTTAAACTGATTAAATTGTCGCTGCATTGTCCAGACTATTCGCTGCTCAGCAAGCGAGCAAAGACAGTGAACATCAGCATAAAAACGCCAACCCGTGGTGAAATCTCACATCTGGTCATTGATGGAACCGGCCTGAAGGTCTTTGGCGAAGGCGAATGGAAAGTCCGGCAGCATGGTGCCGACAGACGCAGGGTGTGGCGTAAGCTGCATCTGGCAGTAGACAGTGCGACGCATGAGATTATCTGTGCGGATTTGTCGCTCAGTGGTACGACTGATGCCCAGGCTCTACCGGCACTGATAAACCAGACCCACCGGAAAATCAGAGAGGCATCGGCTGACGGCGCTTACGATACAGGTTACTGCCATGATGCTCTGCTGAGGAAGAAAATAAGGCCGCTTATCCCGCCGCGAAGGGGGGCGCAATATTGGCCGGACCACTACCACGAGCGTAACCACGCTGTTGCAAATCAGCGCCTGAGCGGCAGCAACGATACCTGGAAAAAGAAAGTGGGCTATCACCGACGCTCAGTGGCTGAAACGACCATGTTCCGGTTCAAAACGCTTCTGGGTGGTCATCTAAGTCTGCGTGACTACGATGCTCAGGTGGGTGAAGCCATGGCGATGGTCAAAGCGCTTAACCGGATCACGCTATTAGGAATGCCGAACAGTATTCGCATCACGTAACAATCGACCTGGGGCACAGTCGTTACAAGTTCTGATTTATTCAACAAAGCCGGCAGGATGCTGAACTGGCGATAAAAATATGCCGTCACGTTGTGGCCAAGCAGGAGAGTAGCCTGGAGGCGGTAATCACCAACACCAGTTGTGAACCTGCACAACGCCTTAAAATTTTACTTAAAAGCATGTTACTGGAAGGTGGAGTTGAGCCTAAAACAGGCTGGTATACTGTGCCGCTGACGTTGACCCATGAGGAATATGGCCAGATCATCAACGTGACTCGCGTCACCATTTCAGCTGTTTGATGATGTGTATGACTGGCTTAGTTATTTTTCTGAAAAATAACCTTTCATTACCGCGTAAAAAACACCGTGTTGCCTATACGGGCAGATAGTTGTAAGCCAGCCACACCGAATCTTCTCACCAATAATGCTCACTGGTAATATGCCCCGGGCGGCGACGCAGGTGCTTGGTCATCTCCCGTTGTTCTTTCAGGCATTGCTGGGTATCGCGCACCATTTGCGGGTTACCGCACAGCATCACATGGCTGGTTTGCGCATTGAGTGGCAACCCGACCGCCTTCTCCAACGCTCCGCTGCTGATAAGCGCCGGAACGCGTCCTGTCAGTGAGCCTACCTGTGTTTCCCGGCTGATGACCGTTTGTATCCGCAGTTTATCGCCGTAACGCTGCTGTAGCTGCTGCATCTTGGGTAAGTAGCTAAGGTCATTGGCAAAACGCGCCGCGTGCACTAATACGATGTGCTTGAAACGCTCCAGATCTTTCCCTTCCTCTAAAATCGACAGATAAGGGCCGATAGCGGTGCCGGTCGCAAGCATCCACAGCGTGTCACAGTCAGGGATTTCTTCCAGTACAAAGAAACCTGCCGCCTCTTTGGTGATTTCCAGTGGCATTCCGGGTTGCAGAGCATGCAAATGCGGGCTGAGCTTGCCGTCCGGCACCGTGACCAGATAAAACTCAAGAATGGGATTACTGGGGGCATTCACGTAGGAATAGGCGCGTTGAATGCGTTCGCCGCCAATTTCCAATCCCAGTTTGGTGTACTGGCCCGCAGTGAACGCGGCAATCGGCGCCTGAACCTGAATGCTGAAAAGGCTGTCCGTCCAATTTGTTACCTGAATAACGTTACCGGTTACCCACTCTGCCATAGTGCTGTGCTCCTGATGTTTTTCGGCCACTCAGGCCATCCCCTTACAAAACTGTGCGTCAGGGGAGAGGGCCTTTACGATACGCGATTTTTTAACAACAGTGAAACAATCAATACAATAGACGTTGTGCATTCATGCTATTACAGCAGGAAGTCATGCAACGCGGGATCTTTGCGATCGAGATAATGTGTTGAACGAATACGCCGGATGGTGCGTGATTTGCCGCGAATCAGCAGGGTTTCGGTGGTGGCGATGTTACCCTGACGGGCAATCCCTTCCAACAGGTCGCCTGTGGTGATGCCGGTAGCCGAGAAGATCACGTTGTCATTACGCGCCATATCGCTCAGAGTGAGTACACGTCCGGCTTCGATCCCCATTTCCGCACAACGTTCCAGCTCGCGCTCGCCCAAACGGCGGTTTTCCTCACTGTCCCCTTTAACCTGGTGACGAGCCAGCAGGTGACCTTGCATATCGCCATCCAGCGCACGGATCACCGCAGCGGAAATCACCCCTTCCGGCGCGCCGCCGATGCCATACATCACATCGACTTCGCTGTCAGGCATCCAGGTCAGAATTGAGGCCGCGACATCACCGTCGGGAATAGCAAACACTTTCACGCCCAGTTGTTGCATCTCGGCAATCACCCCATCGTGGCGAGGTTTCGCCAGTGTGATCACCGTAAGCTGCTGTAACGGTTTGCCAATTTTGATGGCGATGTTGCGCAGATTATCCGCTAGTGGCAGTGCCAGATTGATAGCAGCTTTGGCCTGAGGGCCGACGATCAGCTTTTCCATGTACATGTCGGGCGCGTGCAGAAAGGTATCTTTTTCACCGACGGCCAGTACGGCAAGCGCATTGGCTTGCCCCATCGCCGTCATTCGTGTGCCTTCAATGGGATCGACGGCGATATCCACCGCATCGCCCACGCCGGTGCCGACTTGCTCACCGATGTAAAGCATGGGGGCTTCGTCGATCTCGCCTTCACCGATCACGATCTGCCCGTTGATATCAACCTGAATGAGCATGATGCGCATGGCCTGCACCGCCGCACCATCGGCGGCATTTTTATCGCCACGGCCAAGCCATTTGTAGCATGCCCGCGCGGCAGCTTCTGTCACGCGGGAAAACTCAATCGCCAATTCACGTTTCATGGATACCTGTCTGTTGTGTAATAGGAAAAGAAGGAATGGAGCGCGATTTTACCACACTCGCTGCGGGCGGGAGCTGGATGATATCAAGGGAGTGGCGAATGCGTTAGGCGTAATAAGTAAGGGCCGTGCAGACAAAGCCTCTTTATGCTGCGTCATCCTCGGCGCAAGCCGGGGATCTCTGCCAGAAGAAACGTGTGTAATCTGCAAGAGATTCCCACCTGTGTGGGAATGACAGAGGTAGGTGGGAATGACTGTTTTAGGTAAATGGATCAGCCGCGTTGACGCCGCTCAGCAGAGCGGCGTCATGAGTATTAACGGTGTGAAGCGGCGAGTTGCGCTTTTTTTTCACTGCCCGGCGCTTTAACCGTAATGGTTAATACCACAGAGAGCAGCAAAGCAACGGCCATAAAGCTATAGGACATGCTTGGGTTGCCGGTAATGCCGTTGAGGTAGCCGACCAGCCAGGCCCCGAGGAATGCGCCCAGTGCACCAAAGCTGTTGATCAAACCAATCGATACCACAGAAACGTTTTTAGGCAACAGTTCAGGAATCAGCGCGAAGAACGGACCATAGGGGCCGTACATGCAGGCAGCCGCAACCACTAGCAGCGCATAAGACACCCAGAAGTGCTGCGCGCCAATGGCGTAAGAGGTGAAGAAGGCTAACGATGCGATCAACAGCAGGGGCCAGATAAAGAGCTTACGGTTTTGCATTTTGTCCGACAGCCAGGAGACCGTCAGCATCAGCACGATGGCAGCAAAGTAAGGCAGTGCCGAGAGCCAGCCGACGGAAACGATATCCAGAGAGGCCGCCGATTTGAGGATTGACGGCATCCACATCATAAAGCCGTAAACCCCGATGCTCCACAAAGCATGAACGGCACACAGAATAATCACATTGCGTGAACGCAAAGCTTCACCATAGTTGCGTACCGGCTTGATGTTCTTCTGCTCCGCATCCATCACCGCCTGGAAATCCGCCTTTTCCTGAGCACTCATCCAGGTGACTTCAGAGGGCTTATCACGTACCAGGAACCACCAGATAAATGCCCAGATAATCGCCGGCGCGCCTTCGATAATGAACATTTCACGCCAGCCGAACGCATTGATCAGGTAGCCGGAGACGATGGACATCCACAGCACGGTGACCGGATTGCCCAATACCAGAAAGGTGTTGGCGCGCGAACGTTCCTCTTTGGTGAACCAGGTGCTGATGTAAATCAGCATGGAGGGCATCACCGCCGCTTCTACCCATATCGTTATACACATCTTTCTAACGCACTGTTTAATCAATGAGTTACGGGTTTATCTCAGAGTGGCATTTTGAACCTCAAAAAGCCAATGGGATGGCTTGAATGCCTTAATTCACGGGGTTCTGAGCATCCTGTTCAAAAAATGGCCAAAAGATGTGTATAACGATATGGCTTCTACCACGCCGAGGATGAAACGGATCACCATCAGCATCGGGATATTATTGACCAACCCCGTGGTGGCGGCACACAACCCCCACAAGATCAGGCTGACAAAAATCAGTTTGCGCACGCTGCGTTTAACGGCGTAAATGGAGCCCGGAACCTGAAAGAAGAAATAGCCGAGAAAGAACAGCGCGCCAATCAGTGAAGACGTTCCCTTGCTGATGCCCAAATCCACCTCAATACCGGATGCGGCCGCGAAACCATAATTGGCGCGATCGAGATAGGCGAGGCTATAGGTAATAAAAATGATGGGCATTAAATACCACCAACGCTGAACAGCTAATTTTTTAGTAGTCATCATGGTTACCTGTTTATTTTGCATTGTTATCATCTGCATCTTATCGTGCAGCAGGATAATGTTGAAAAACATTCCTGGATGCCAAATTAAATGATAAGGCAGGCTTTGTTGAATAATAGGGAATCGTGCTGTTTTACTATGCCCATTTTGGTAGAAAATGCTTATCACCTCAGGCATTCCGTTTTCTCATGATGCTTAACTGCATGATTTTACGTTGCTGGAAACAATCGTTTTACTGGGCTGGTAGCATAAAATCTGTTTATTCAACAAAGCCCCCCACACGATCACTTATTGAGCCTTCTTTTCTGCGGGCTTTGAGTTTCTTATCGCTATCAATAGGACAAGCCGTTCTATTATTTATCGGGAAAGCATAATGAAAGATCTTTTTTCGTTAACAAATAAAAAAGTCCTTATTACGGGTTCAGCGCAGGGTATTGGTTTTCTGTTGGCGCAAGGTTTAGCCGAGCAAGGTGCTGATATTATTATCAACGATATTACTGACGATCGTGCCCAACATGCTGCCAGCCAATTACGTGATGCTGGGTTTGTGGCTGATGCCTGCGCCTTTGATGTGACCAACGGTCAGGCGGTTAATAACGCCATTGCTGATATTGAAGAAAATATTGGCGCAATTGACGTGCTAATAAATAATGCCGGCATCCAACGCCGTCACCCTTTCACTGAGTTTCCTGAAAATGAATGGGATGCGGTGATCGACGTCAATCAGAAATCCGTGTTTCTGGTTTTTCAGGCGGTATCTCGCTTTATGGTGAAACGGCAACGCGGCAAGATTATTAATATCTGCTCAATGCAGAGTGAGCTTGGGCGGGACACCATTACCCACCTCGTTATACACAAGTCCGCAACGCCTTATATGCCAAGGGTTAGCGGGCTGAAATAGGCAGCCGGTGGGGTTGTAAATGAAGTGAAACCGACGTGTACTATCGCCATTTACGGCGCTGAAAAATGACACGAGATTCAGATGGCTGGGCACACCAAGAACTGGAAGGGGTAAATCTTGGTGACACGAGGCTCAATAAGCGCGCCAAAGGGCTTTTGATACGGCTGGCTGAGAATCCGCAAGCCAGCATTCCGCATGCGTGCCTCGGATGGTCTGAGACGCTGGGTGCTTACCGCTTCATGGAGAACCAAGCATTCGAATGGCGAGACATTCTGCAACCTCACTGGCAGCGTACGCAGGAAAGGATCCGAGAACACGAGGTTGTGCTGTGTATCCAAGACACTACCGAGCTTGACTTCAACGGGCAGCAAATCCAAGGCTTGGGTCCCTTGAACTACGAAGCCAGGCGTGGTCTGTACCTGCATCCGACCTACGCGGTCAGTCCGGATCGCGTGGGGTTGGGCGTACTGGATGCGTGGATGTGGGCAAGAGAGCCGAAGGATGCAGACGGAAAACGCGATGGGCTCAAGGAGAGTACGCGCTGGCTCGAGGGATACGAGCGAGTTGCTGAACTCGCCTCGGAGTTGCCAAACACACGTCTGGTGTACTTAGCCGATCGCGAAGCGGATATCAAGGCGTTGATGCAGCTCGCTGATGACCTTGGCACTCCGGCTGACTGGTTGATCCGCTCGACTCATAATCGCAGTCTGGACTGTAATGAGAAGCTTTGGCAGAAGGTTGGAAAGACCGTGCCGGTGGGAGAAATCCAATTCGTTATGGCGGCTCGCGCGGGGCAGAAGGTGCGTACGGTGAAACAGGCGCTGCGCGTGAAGCGAGTGTCGCTGCGTTGCGGGTTGGCAGTGACTTGTGTGATAGCCAAGGAAATTGAGCCGCCAGCAGGCGTGAAGCCATATCGTTATACACATCGTTCTAACGCACTGTTTAATCAATGAGTTACGGGTTTATCTCAGAGTGGCATTTTGAACCTCAAAAAGCCAATGGGATGGCTTGAATGCCTTAATTCACGGGGTTCTGAGCATCCTGTTCAAAAAATGGCCAAAAGATGTGTATAACGATATGGCGTGAAGCCGGTCGAGTGGCGGTTGCTGAGCAATCGCGTACCTGAAGGACGAGAAGATATCGTGGAGCTGATCGACTGGTATCGGGCTAGATGGGAAATCGAGATGTTCTTCAATGTGCTGAAGAACGGCTGCTGTGTCGAAGCGTTACAGTTATCGACCGTGGATCGCATTGAGCGGGCATTGGCGCTGTTCATGATCGTGGCATGGCGCATCGCCTATTTAATGCGTATGGGACGAACCTGTCCAGAGCTGGACGCAATGTTGTTCTTTGATTCCGACGAGACTCATGGAGCTTACCTACTGATGAACAAGCGTATGCCCAAGGGCCGCCCTAAGCTAAACGAAGTATTGCGCTTAGTTGCGCAACTGGGAGGCTTTCTTGCTCGAAAAGGCGACGGTGAACCAGGCGCAAAAACTATCAGGAAAGGCTTGCAGAAAGTCATGACGGCCGCCGAAACGCTACGCGCGCTCAGGCACGAACAGAGATGTGTATAACGAGGTGACCATTACCCCCTATGCCGCCTCTAAAGGGGCGGTGAAAATGCTGACGCGTGGTATGTGCGTTGAACTTGCGCGTTATAACATTCAGGTCAATGGCATTGCGCCGGGTTATTTCAAAACCGACATGACCAAAGCGCTGGTCGAGGATGAAGCCTTTACCCAATGGCTGCGTAAACGTAAGCCCGCGGCGCGCTGGGGTAACCCGGAAGAGCTGATCGGCGCGGCGGTTTATCTCTCCTCACGGGCATCTGATTTTGTTAACGGACATCTGTTTTTTGTTGATGGCGGCATGCTGGTTGCCGTTTAAGCACGCGGTGTAACAAGGAGCCGTTATGGCAGGACAATGCGTGGTGATCATGGGCGTATCCAGCACGGGAAAATCGAGCGTGGGTGCGCAGTTGGCACAGCGGTTAGGGGCCAAGTTCATTGATGGTGACGATCTGCACCCGCGTCACAATATTCTCAAGATGTCACAAGGGCTGGCGCTGAATTATGATGACCGTGAACCTTGGCTTGAGCGGTTGAACGATGTGATCTTCAGCCTGCAACAAAAGAATGAGACAGGCGTTCTGGTCTGTTCATCGCTGAAAAAACGCTACCGCGATCGGCTGAGGAAGGAAAATCACGGTATTACCTTTCTCTGGCTGACGGGAGATTACGCGCTGGTGCTAGCGCGTATGCAGCAGCGTAAAGGCCATTTCATGCCGGAAAGTTTGCTGAAAAGTCAGTTTATGGCGTTGGAAACGCCACAGGCGGACGAACCGGATGTGGTGGCGATAGATATCGCTGTACCCGTCGACGGTGTGGTACAGCGCTGCATCAATGCGCTGACGCCTGAGCGATTACCCGTTGCCGGTTAATAAAAAAGGGCGCAGCTATCTCTGCGCCCTTGCGGTTTTCCCTACGGGAATTATTCGTGATCTTCCCACGCTTGAGCTCGTGCCACGGCTTTCTTCCAGCCGCTGTAACGATAGTTACGCTCCACGGTTTCAATGCTGGGGCGGAATTCACGTTCAATCGTTGCCTTGCTCTTCACTTCATCCAAATCATTCCAGAACCCGGTAGCCAGACCTGCCAGGAACGCAGCACCCAGTGCGCTAGATTCGCGCACTTCAGGGCGTTCTACGCGGGTGCCGAGGATATCTGACTGGAACTGCATCAGGAAGTTGTTGGCAACCGCACCGCCGTCAACGCGCAGTGATTGCAGACGTGTGCCTGAATCCGCCTGCATGGCATCCAGTACGTCACGCGTTTGATACGCAATGGATTCCAGCGTAGCGCGGATGATGTGGTTGGAGTTCACGCCGCGCGTCAGGCCGAAGATGGCACCACGGGCATACTGGTCCCAATACGGTGCGCCCAGCCCGGTAAAGGCAGGAACCACGTAGACGCCGTTGGAATCTTTCACCTTGGTGGCGAAGTATTCGGAGTCCATGGATTCACCGATCAGTTTCAGCTCATCACGCAGCCATTGAATAGAGGCTCCACCCATGAACACGGAACCTTCCAGCGCGTAGTTCACTTCGCCACGCGGGCCACAGGCGATGGTGGTCAGCAGGCCATGCTGGGATTTTACCGGCTCTTTACCGGTGTTCATCAGCAGGAAGCAACCAGTACCGTAGGTGTTTTTCGCCATACCCGGCTGAACGCAAAGTTGGCCGTAAAGCGCTGCTTGCTGGTCGCCTGCGATACAGGCGATAGGAATACGCGTGCCGCCTTTACCGCTGATGTTGGTTTGACCGTAGACTTCGGAAGAAGGACGCACTTGCGGCAGCATAACGCGTGGAATATCCAGCGCTTCCAGCATGCGGTCGTCCCAGTCCAGCGTCTTGATGTTGAACAGCATGGTACGCGAGGCGTTGGTGTAATCGGTGACGTGTACGCGGCCTTGTGTCATTTTCCAAATCAGCCAGGTATCAATCGTGCCGAACAGCAGTTCGCCACGTTTGGCGCGCTCGCGAGCCCCTTCCACGTTGTCCAGAATCCACTTCACCTTTGTGCCGGAGAAGTAAGGGTCAACCACCAGACCGGTGTTGGTACGGATATAATCTTCCAGGCCTTGTTTTTTCAGGGTTTCACAAATATCAGCGGTACGGCGGCACTGCCATACGATAGCGTTGTAAACCGGTTTGCCCGTCTCTTTTTCCCACACCACCGTGGTTTCACGCTGGTTGGTGATACCGATACCGGCGACTTCATCAGAGCTGATATCGGCTTTGGCCAGCACTTCAACCAGCGTGGCGCTTTGCGTTGCCCAGATTTCCATTGGGTCGTGTTCAACCCAGCCTGCTTTGGGGTAAATCTGGGTGAATTCGCGCTGGGAGATGGCGATGATGTTGGCATCATGATCGAGTATGACGGCGCGGGAGCTGGTAGTACCCTGATCCAGCGCGACAATGTATTTTTTTTCCGATGTCATAGGTTCTAATCCTGTTGTGTAGCGGGTAAAAAAGCGTATGCCGTGGGAGTCGCTTAGCGTGCTTCAGTGCGCTGCGTTTCTTTGTCTTCTACTTCGCAGACATCGCAAGGCAAATTACGGCCAATCAGGGCGCGGTAGCCGAAAGCGCCCAGGGATGCCCCAATGATTGGTCCGAAAATCGGCACGAGGAAATACGGAATATCACGCGCGCCGGTGAAGGCCACTTGTCCCCAGCCTGCCAGATAGGCAAACAGCTTAGGACCGAAGTCACGTGCGGGGTTTAACGCAAACCCAGTCAACGGACCCATGGAGGCACCAATTACTGCGATCAAGATACCGATTCAGCAGCGGCGCTAACGGACCGCGTGGCACGCCGTTGCCATCGTCGGTGAGCGCCAGAATCAAACACATCAGTACGGCGGTGATGACCATTTCCACCACAAAGGCCTGGAATACGGAAATCTGCGGGTGCGGATATGTCGAGAACGTGCCCGCCAGATTTAAACTTTCCACACTACCGCGCACGATGTTGTGAGTCTGTTCAAAATCTGCGAACAAATTGTGATAAAGACCGTATACCAACGCGGCGGCGCAGAAGGCACCTGCTACCTGCGCAATGATGTAAGGAATCACCTTGCGCGCGTCGAAGCAGGCAAACAGCCACAGGGCGATGGTAACTGCCGGGTTAAGGTCACCTCGTTATACACAAGTCCGCAACGCCTTATATGCCAAGGGTTAGCGGGCTGAAATAGGCAGCCGGTGGGGTTGTAAATGAAGTGAAACCGACGTGTACTATCGCCATTTACGGCGCTGAAAAATGACACGGGATTCAGATGGCTGGGCACACCAAGAACTGGAAGGGGTAAATCTTGGTGACACGAGGCTCAATAAGCGTGCCAAAGGGCTTTTGATACGGCTGGCTGAGAATCCGCAAGCCAGCATTCCGCATGCGTGCCTCGGATGGTCTGAGACGCTGGGTGCTTACCGCTTCATGGAGAACCAAGCATTCGAATGGCGAGACATTCTGCAACCTCACTGGCAGCGTACGCAGGAAAGGATCCGAGAACACGAGGTTGTGCTGTGTATCCAAGACACTACCGAGCTTGACTTCAACGGGCAGCAAATCCAAGGCTTGGGTCCTTTGAACTACGAAGCCAGGCGTGGTCTGTACCTGCATCCGACCTACGCGGTCAGTCCGGATCGCGTGGGGTTGGGCGTACTGGATGCGTGGATGTGGGCAAGAGAGCCGAAGGATGCAGACGGAAAACGCGATGGGCTCAAGGAGAGTACGCGCTGGCTCGAGGGATACGAGCGAGTTGCTGAACTCGCCTCGGAGTTGCCAAACACACGTCTGGTGTACTTAGCCGATCGCGAAGCGGATATCAAGGCGTTGATGCAGCTCGCTGATGACCTTGGCACTCCGGCTGACTGGTTGATCCGCTCGACTCATAATCGCAGTCTGGACTGTAATGAGAAGCTTTGGCAGAAGGTTGGAAAGACCGTGCCGGTGGGAGAAATCCAATTCGTTATGGCGGCTCGCGCGGGGCAGAAGGCGCGTACGGTGAAACAGGCGCTGCGCGTGAAGCGAGTGTCGCTGCGTTGCGGGTTGGCAGTGACTTGTGTGATAGCCAAGGAAATTGAGCCGCCAGCAGGCGTGAAGCCGGTCGAGTGGCGGTTGCTGAGCAATCGCGTACCTGAAGGACGAGAAGATATCGTGGAGCTGATCGACTGGTATCGGGCTAGATGGGAAATCGAGATGTTCTTCAATGTGCTGAAGAACGGCTGCTGTGTCGAAGCGTTACAGTTATCGACCGTGGATCGCATTGAGCGGGCATTGGCGCTGTTCATGATCGTGGCATGGCGCATCGCCTATTTAATGCGTATGGGACGAACCTGTCCAGAGCTGGACGCAATGTTGTTCTTTGATTCCGACGATACTCATGGAGCTTACCTACTGATGAACAAGCGTATGCCCAAGGGCCGCCCTAAGCTAAACGAAGTATTGCGCTTAGTTGCGCAACTGGGAGGCTTTCTTGCTCGAAAAGGCGACGGTGAACCAGGCGCAAAAACTATCAGGAAAGGCTTGCAGAAAGTCATGACGGCCGCCGAAACGCTACGCGCGCTCAGGCACGAACAGAGATGTGTATAACGATATGGGTTAAGGTGGGCACCGGAAATAGCAGCAGTCAGGTAGACCGCCATGGCGACGCCTAAACCCCAGACGGCGCTGATTTCCCATTGACCGAAGCTGGCACCGGCAAGTTTTAATGCTGCCACGCAACCCACTCCAAAGATGATTAGCAGACCGGTGCCGAGAAACTCGGCGATATATTGGCCTTTTAAGGTTGGCACTCTCGATTGACTCATAATGGTTTCCTGTTTACGGGGCTACAGAGTAATGTTCAGGCCGCTGACATAGAGCGACCCTGTATAAATGTGTGGACGATGTGAATTTATCGTTAATGTTCGAAAACGAGAAATATCGAAATCAAAATGTGTGTTGTTAGTCATAAAAATGAGCGTATTCGCCTATCAAAGCGCTGCTGTACGGTTACTTACGCCCGTTTCATGTTAATGACGGCGTTAACGTTGTTAACATGAGCGCGAGTGGGCAGAAGGGTAGCGTGCAAATTATTACGCAAGCAAGCACGTAATTTCAGTTTGCACTGATTGTTGCGCTTAAAAAAACGATCAAGACTCCCATCAGAGTGGATGGCTGCTAGACAGCGCCCTGACAGCCCCATACAATTTACCTATACACTGAACGAAAGAGACGTGCTGGTGGAGTGCCATCCTCAACGCAAGCGTGATAGCGAGCGTATGTGAAGCGGGATTGGCATGGGAAGGGGAGATAGTACGCCTCATTGGTGCCTTGCGATTAAAGGGGTTGAAGAATGTCATTTGAAGTGTTTGAGAAACTGGAAGCCAAAGTTCAGCAAGCGATTGATACCATTACATTATTGAAAATGGAAATCGAAGAGTTGAAGGAAAAGAACGGTCAGTTGAGCCAGGAAGTGCAGCAGGCCGCTGAGTCCCGTGAAACGCTGGTGCGTGAAAACGAACACTTGAAAGAAGAACAGGTTGTCTGGCAGGAACGCCTACGCGCGCTGTTGGGCAAGATGGAAGAAGTCTAAGCGAGAAATGCAAAAGTCAAAAAAGGGCACAGTGCGCCCTTTTTTATCAATATATTACTGCCGAACTATTCGATATCCAGTGGATCTTCCGACAGGATAATGCCGGTATTGTCGGCATACAGATGATCGCCGGAGAAAAAGGTCACACCGCCGAAATTGACACGAATATCGCTTTCGCCAACTCCTTCGCTGGCGGCACCCACCGGAATAGCGGCCATGGCCTGAATGCCGATATCCAACTCTTCCAGATCGTCCACCTGGCGCACCGCACCGTAAACCACGATGCCTTCCCAGGCGTTTTGTGTCGCCAGACGGGCCAGTTCAGCATCGATTAACGCACGACGCACAGAACCGCCGCCATCCACCAGAAGTACACGACCTACGCCGCTCTCTTCCAGCACATCGTAGAGGATGCCGTTATCCTCAAAGCATTTCACCGTGGTGATTTTGCCACCAAAGGAAGTGCGTCCTCCAAAGTTGGAAAACAGAGGTTCAACAACGTTCACCTCTTCGTGATAGATATCGCACAGCTCGGAAGTATCGTATTTCATCGGATTTACGTCAGTTTGCCGCCGGGATCCTGAGTATATCCCTTAAAGGCAAGTGTTGGCAAAATCATCAAATGTTAACTTGATGCGTATCAGTAAATATTCGCCGCTTAGCTGAGCGTCACACCCACAGCAAACAGCAAATTGGTCAACAGCGCGCCCTTGACGGTTTTTTCCAACATGGGGCGCATGCTGAACGGACTGATTTCACGGCGCACATAGGCTGCCTGCTTGAGCAGTAGCGGCAGGGTCAGGATAAACAGCCAGCCAGCGTGTGCAGATAAAACATGGCAAACAGGGCCAGGCACAGCGGCGCGGTCAGCAACAGCAGGGAATGGTAGCACCGGGCACGCTGCGCTCCGAGGCGAACGGCCAGCGTGTTTTTACCGCTGAGACGATCGTTGTCGATATCGCGTAAATTGTTGATGTTCAGCACCGCAGTAGCGAGCAGACCACAGGCGGTGGCGGGCAGCATAACGATGCTGTCAAAATGGCCGGTTTGCAGGTAATAGGAGCCTGCGACGCTGAGCCAGCCAAAGAAAATCATGACGGATATGTCCCCCAGTCCCATATAACCGTAGGGTTTGTTGCCCACGGTATAGGTAATGGCGGCGACCATCGCCAGCACCCCGAGGATCAGAAAGCCGATGATATCCGACGGTTTTTCGCACGCCATGATGACCAGCGACAGCCCGGACACGATGGTTAGCACCACGGTGACGATCAGCGCCATGCGCAACTGCGACAGCGAGATAACGCCAGTTTGGATGCCGCGCAAAGGCCCGATACGGGTTTCGGTATCACTGCCTTTTACCGCATCACCGTAATCGTTCGCCAGATTGGAGAGGATTTGCAGCAGTCCGGCGGTCAGTAGCGCCAGCAGAGCGATACCCGGTTTAAAACATATCGTTATACACATCTTTTGGCCATTTTTTGAACAGGATGCTCAGAACCCCGTGAATTAAGGCATTCAAGCCATCCCATTGGCTTTTTGAGGTTCAAAATGCCACTCTGAGATAAACCCGTAACTCATTGATTAAACAGTGCGTTAGAACGATGTGTATAACGATATGGGTTTAAAATTGTTGTGACAACTAGCGATGGCGGAGCCCGTCACAATAGACGCAAACGCCAATGGAAGCGTTTTCGGACGCAAGCTGTCCAGCCAAGCTTTGGTTTTGCTGCTTTGCGTTGATAAGATCATGATACGTTTCGTTTTTTCAATGCAATGTCTGTCGCATGCATGTGTTAATGAGAAGTCCAGTCCATGAGCGCTGGCCATAAACGCAAATGGGGTGCATCAGCCTCCCATCACTTGCCAAACAGAGCGTTTGCGCAACAGGACAATCCGAATTGTAGTGATTATAAGATAAAACGGCTCAGATCTTCATCTGCTACGAGCTCGTCAAGATGACTACGCACGTATTCTGCGTCCACGGTAACAGTTTGGCCGCTCATTTCGCTGGCATCGTAAGAGATTTCTTCGATCAAACGCTCCAAAACAGTGTGCAGACGACGTGCGCCGATGTTTTCGGTGCGCTCGTTGACCTGCCAGGCTGCTTCGGCAATCCGGCGAATGCCGTCCGTCGTGAAGACGATATCCACGCCTTCCGTCGCCAGCAACGCTTTGTACTGTTCCGTCAGTGATGCGCTTGGCTCCGTCAGGATGCGTTCGAAATCTTCCGTGGTCAGCGCTTGCAGCTCAACGCGGATAGGTAAACGCCCTTGCAGCTCGGGGATCAGATCCGACGGGCTGGAGACCTTGAACGCACCGGAGGCGATAAACAGGATGTGATCGGTTTTCACCATGCCGTGTTTGGTGGAGACCGTACAGCCTTCCACCAGCGGCAGCAGATCGCGCTGTACCCCTTCACGAGAGACCTCCGGGCCGGAGGTTTCCCCGAGTTTGCAGATTTTATCGATCTCATCGATAAACACGATACCGTGTTGCTCAACGGACTCGATAGCCTGCTGTTTCAGCTCTTCTGGGTTTACCAGTTTGGCGGCTTCTTCTTCAACCAGCAGCTTGAAGGCATCTTTGATTTTCATCTTGTGCGCTTTCTGCTTTTGACCCGCCAGATTCTGGAACATGGACTGCAACTGATTGGTCATCTCTTCCATGCCGGGAGGGGCCATGATTTCAACGCCCATCGGGGTAGCTGCCAGATTGATTTCAATTTCTTTGTCATCTAACTGTCCTTCACGCAATTTTTTGCGGAAGGCCTGACGCGCCGCAGATGGTTCTTGCGGCTCTTCCGGCTGACCCCAGTTATTTTTTGCCGGGGGAATCAGCGCATCCAGAATGCGTTCTTCGGCCATCTCTTCAGCGCGGAAGCGGTTTTTTTCCAGCGATTGCTGGCGCATCATTTTGATGGCCGCATCCGTCAGATCGCGAATGATGGAGTCCACTTCTTTACCAACATAGCCAACTTCAGTGAATTTAGTGGCTTCCACTTTGATAAACGGGGCGTTGGCCAGTTTGGCCAGACGACGGGCAATCTCAGTTTTACCGACGCCGGTCGGCCCGATCATCAGAATGTTCTTGGGGGTCACTTCATGGCGTAACGCGTCGGAAAGCTGCATACGGCGCCAGCGGTTACGCAATGCGATTGCCACCGCACGTTTGGCCTTGTGCTGACCGATGATGTAGCTGTCGAGCTCGCTAACGATTTCGCGCGGGGTCATTTCAGACATGATGTCATTCCTTACGCCTTGGAGGCTAATTCTTCAATCGTGTGGAACTGATTGGTGTAGATGCAGATATCGCCTGCGATACCCAGCGACTTTTCAACAATCTCGCGCGCGCTGAGCTCGGTGTTCTCCAGCAGCGCTCTGGCTGCGGCTTGCGCATACGGGCCGCCAGAACCGATAGCAATCAAATCGTTTTCCGGTTGAATTACATCGCCGTTACCGGTGATGATAAGCGACGCGTTTTCGTCTGCGACGGCCAGCAGTGCCTCCAGACGGCGTAGCATACGGTCGGTGCGCCAGTCTTTTGCCAATTCCACGGCGGCCTTGACCAGGTGGCCTTGATGCAGTTCCAGCTTGCGTTCAAACAGCTCGAACAGCGTAAAGGCGTCAGCGGTGCCGCCCGCAAAGCCCGCGATCACGTTGTCGTTGTACAGGCGACGTACTTTGCGCACGTTGCCCTTCATGACCGTGTTTCCTAATGTGGCTTGGCCGTCGCCGCCAATCACCACGTGGCCGTTGCGACGAACACTTACTATAGTTGTCACGCGTCGATCCCCCGCTAGATAAGGAAAAAGAACCCCACAGTGCTGTGGGGCATATTAATGTTGTAGATGGGGGAGCGCTTAGGAGTTTTCAACCCCCGGCAGCGAGAGGAATGCAGTTTGCTACGCCAGCGTCTTTCAGGCGCGATAACATTTTGTCGGCGGTGGCGCGATCTTTATACGGCCCTAAAGTGATGCGATTCCAGCCGCCACTGCTGGCGATACGGCTTTCGATACCGGCAAAAGCCAACTGTGCGCGCACTGATTCTGCCGGTTCCAGCGTTTTAAACGAACCACACTGTAACATCCAGCGCTGTGCTTTTTCTGGTTTGGGCGTTTCCGGCTGCTTCGCAGTTTCCACCTGTTTTGGCGTTTCCTGCTTAGGTGTAGCGTGCTGTGTCGCGGGAGCTGTGACGGGCGCACGTGTATTCACGGGCGGCTGCGTCACCGTCGGCGTGGTTGCTACCGGCGGTACCACCACGGCTTTAGGTGCTGTGATGGTGACCTGGGAGCGAGGCACCGGCGTTTGATCGTTGTAAGGCACTTCTGACAGCTGTGTCGGCGCACGGCGCATATCCGCCTGCATCTGTTCTAGCAGTTGGCGTTGTTCTTGCGTGAGTTGGACCGGTGATTTGATTTCTCCACCGGAATTGGGTGCCGTTGGCTCAGGAACACCCAACTGACGATTCTCCAGTTCTTTAATATAACGCCAGCGCTCTTCCGGCTTCGGTGGCAGACCATTGCCGTTGTTGGTGGCGCTGCGCGGTAGCACGGGCGACTCAGCAGGCTTGTTGTTGGCGATAAAATAGAGTCCGCCCGCAAAGGTCACCAGAACGGCAACAGACAGCATTATCATGAGCTTAGAGACGCCCGACGAAGAGCCACCTCTTCGACTGGTTGTCTTTTTTCGTTGTGCGCCTGAGCGCCCACGGCTGACGTAATCTCGTTGTGCCACTGTCGTTTCGCTACAAATGAAATGAAAGATTTAGGGAGCATGTTACTGAACCCTAAAAACTTTGACCAGCACCGGAATTCTTAAACCCGATAACGAGCGTAATTTGGTGTAGCCGTGCTGTCACGAATAACCAGTTTGCTGTTGAGTAACCGTGAACCGCTGGGCACCGGATGGCCCTGCAATTGTTCCAATAGCAGATGCATGGATTCACACCCCAATTCATAGCGGGGTTGGGCGACGGTAGTGAGCGCTGGGAAACAGTATTGTGCCTGTTCGATATCATCAAAACCCACCAGCGACAGGTCTTTGGGAACATCCAGCTTCATTTTTTTCGCTTGAGAGAGTACCCCCATCGCCATCATGTCGCTGTGGCAAAATATGGCGCTGGGCGGTGCCGGGTGCTTCATCAGCATCATCAGCCCGTTCACGCCGGTTTTATAACTGAAGCTGCCGCGATAGATATACTGATTATCCACTTGAATGCCGCTGCGGCGCAGCGCCTGAATATACCCTTGCAAGCGGTATTCGCTCAAATGCATGTTTTCGGGACCCGCGATACAGGCAATACGGCGATGTCCGAGCCGGTGCAGATAATAAACGGCATCAAAGGCGGCGGTGAGATTATCGATGTGCACCGTCGGCAATTCCAGATCGGGTGAGAACTCGTTGACCATCACCATCGGCGGCATGTTGCGCCGCTCCTCTTTGCTGGCATTAAACGGCAGATTGGCCCCGAGCAGCAACATGCCATCAATCTGCTTGGTGATAATCAAATCCACGAAGGACTTTTCTTTGTGATGCTGGTGAGCGCAATCGCCAATCAGTACCAGATAGCCTTGTTTTGCGGCGGTTTCTTCGATACCACGCAGGACATCGGTAAAAAAGGGATCGCAAATATCTGGCACAATCGCGAGCAGCGTGCGTGACTCGCTGCGTTTTACGTGACGGGCAAGAGCATGCGGCGCGTAACCCACGGTGAGCACGGCTTGTTCAACCCGCTTACGCGTTTGGCTCGAGACCTTCTCCGGGTTCATTAACGTTCGGGAGACCGTGGCCGTCGATACACCCGCGACCTCTGCCACGTCTTTCATCGTCGCCGGCGTGGTGTCATTTTTATAGTCCAACGCGGTTCTCCTTGCATCGTATGCGATTGGCGAACAGGACGGCGGCACGCTCGCCGCCCGATTTTTTTGCCCGAGAGGCTTATACCCATATCGTTATACACATCTTTTGGCCATTTTTTGAACAGGATGCTCAGAACCCCGTGAATTAAGGCATTCAAGCCATCCCATTGGCTTTTTGAGGTTCAAAATGCCACTCTGAGATAAACCCGTAACTCATTGATTAAACAGTGCGTTAGAAAGATGTGTATAACGATATGGCTTATACCGGGTTTGTTTATGCCCATAACCAGAACAGAATCCGTAACAGGAGCAGCAGAATTGGAAAGCATAAAGACAGAAAAAAACCAGAAAACAGAACAACGTGATGCCGTGAACATGAACGCGATATCTGGTCTGTGATTCAGTCAGAACAAAATGCCTGGCGTTGAAGCCGGGCATAAACGCAATAGATAAGCTCAAGGCGTTATCGCACGACCCGTGCGGCGATCCAGGCAGCGGTCACTATTGGCTTCCCAATAGGCATTAACGTTGCTGCTGGTATTACATTTCTCTTGCAAATCAATGAATTTTTCGAACTTGTCGAATTCTTTCTCTCTGCGGTTATTCACTTTGTTACGCAGTGAACGGGTGCTATCCCATTGCTCTTTGCTTTGACGCGCCGCTTCTTTGGAGAGCGCACTATCGCCTGATTCCACAATGATGTGGCGGGTATCTGCGAGAGCATTAGCCTGCCATGCACCGGCAAAAACGACCAGCGACAGGGGGAACAGTGCACGTCGCAGTAATTTGAGGGTTTGATGGTTCATGTTTCATCCTGACGAACTAAAGGGTGATGACCCGCGATGTTTCCACAAACGCGCTGATTACGCGGGTGTTAGCATCGCAACAAAACATTATAGCATTCTTGTCTGCAATAACTCTATAACACCACGCGCATCCTATTACATCGACAAGGGAAATAAGTTTTATGCGTCTCGATGTACGCTCAACCCCGCATAGGATGGGCTCACCGGCATCATCTCCAAAGTATTGATATTGAAGTGTGCAGGCAGCGTTGCCACCCAGAACACGGCTTCAGCAACGTCCTCTGCGGTTAACGGCTGAGTGTTGTCGTAGGTTTTGGAAACCTTGTCCTCATTGCCTTTGAATCTGACCGATGATAATTCGGTGCCGCCAACCAGCCCCGGCTCGATATTGGTAACACGTACCTGAGTGCCGAACAAATCAGCACGCAGGCCCAGGCTAAACTCATATCGTTATACACATCTTTCTAACGCACTGTTTAATCAATGAGTTACGGGTTTATCTCAGAGTGGCATTTTGAACCTCAAAAAGCCAATGGGATGGCTTGAATGCCTTAATTCACGGGGTTCTGAGCATCCTGTTCAAAAAATGGCCAAAAGATGTGTATAACGATATGACTCGAAGCCATCTGAGCACCAGCGCATATCGCTCTCTGCTACCGCGATTTTGCCTTTATGCTCCCGCTTCGGACGTTCAGTTTTATCATGCAACAACAGCAGGTTATGCTCGCTCATTATCCTGTAAAGCCGTTTGGCGTTCACCGGTGGAAGTCCCTCTGCACGACGTTGCTTACGCAGGATACCCCACACTCGGCGGTAACCGTAACTGGGCATGTCGCTGATGATACGGAGGATGTCCGATAATATCTCAGCATCAGCTTCGTCATTACGCCGGTTGCTGCGCCTGTCCAGCCAGTCGGCAGAACGGTTAACCCGCAGTGACAGCTGCGCACGCGACACGCTCATGGCGCGGCTGACCAGAGCTATTCCCCGTCCTTTGGCAACAAGGGCGCGTGCGCTATCCATTTTCGCGACTGGCGGTACTCCACTGCTTCTTTGAGGATCTCAACTTCCATCGTCTTCTTACCCAGAAGGCGCTGTAGCTCCCGGACCTGCTTGAGGGCACCTCGTTATACACAAGTCCGCAACGCCTTATATGCCAAGGGTTAGCGGGCTGAAATAGGCAGCCGGTGGGGTTGTAAATGAAGTGAAACCGACGTGTACTATCGCCATTTACGGCGCTGAAAAATGACACGGGATTCAGATGGCTGGGCACACCAAGAACTGGAAGGGGTAAATCTTGGTGACACGAGGCTCAATAAGCGTGCCAAAGGGCTTTTGATACGGCTGGCTGAGAATCCGCAAGCCAGCATTCCGCATGCGTGCCTCGGATGGTCTGAGACGCTGGGTGCTTACCGCTTCATGGAGAACTGTAGTGGTCAACTAATATTGGCCACCGCATTAGACTGTATGTAGAACAGTCGCTCAGATTCGTTTGGAGTTAAGCCCATATCGTTATACACATCTTTCTAACGCACTGTTTAATCAATGAATTACGGGTTTATCTCAGAGTGGCATTTTGAACCTCAAAAAGCCAATGGGATGGCTTGAATGCCTTAATTCACGGGGTTCTGAGCATCCTGTTCAAAAAATGGCCAAAAGATGTGTATAACGATATGAGTTAAGCCGCCGTTATACCAGTGAGGCCGGATAGCGCTGTAATACCCCGTGATGTAGCGGATAATCGCGTCCTGGGCTTCGCTGAAGCTGTTGTAACCCTTTGTCGGCACCCATTCTGTCTTCAGGCTGCGGAAGAACCGCTCCATTGGCGCATTATCCCAGCAGTTACCCCGCCGACTCATACTCTGCTTTATCCGGCAGCGCCACAGGGCTTGCCGGTATTGACGGCTGGTATAGTGGCTGCCCTGGTCGCTGTGGAACATGACTCCTGTTGGTTGTCCCCGGAGTTCCCAGGCCATCTGCAACGCTTTAACTGTCAGCGCCGAGTCCGGCGACGTCGAAATGGCCCAGCCCACCGGTTTGCGGGCGAACAGATCTAGCACCACCGCAAGGTAAGCCCAGCATTTGCCCGTCCAGATGTAGGTCACATCGCCGCACCAGACCTGATCCGGCGCGGTAACCGCGAACTGGCGGTTGAGATAGTTCGGTATTTCAACGAGTTCATTGCCGCCGCGTTTGTATTTGTGAGCCGGTCGCTGGCAGCTGGCGATACCCAGCTCCTTCATCAGCTTGCCAGCCAGCCAGCGCCCCATTTTGACACCGGAGCTGCCGGTGACGATGGTCGCGATACTTCGAGCGCCGGCAGAGCCGCCGCTGGCGTTCCAGGCTTCCATGACGCGGCTACACTTAACCACGCGCTCACCGTCGGGTTCATTAGCGGAAGCCTGCCAGTGCCTGTAGCTGCTGCGATGTACCTCAAAAGTTTGGCACAACGCCGTGACCGGGTATCGCGCCCTCAGCCTGTCGACTACCGTGAACCGTTGAGTGAGTCCGACATTAAGAGCGCCGTAGCCTTTTTTAGGATTTCGTTCTCCATTTCAAGGCATTGGACTTTTTTCTTCATCTCACGCAGCTCGAGCTGTTCAGGGGTAAGAGGAAGTCCCGTTGGCGTTTTTCCCTGTCGTTCAAGGCGAAGCTTATTGACCCAGCGACTAATGGCAGAATGGCTGACATTAACCGCCTCTGCGGCCTTAACGTATGTGTAGCCGTGGTCGACAACCAGCTTTGCGGCTTCGAGCTTAAATTCCGCCGTAAAATGTTTACCCATGAGGTCACCTGTCGTGTTGATGAGGTGAGCATATCACCTCCGCTCAGGTGGCCAGTATCAGTGTGCCACTACAAACCAAGCATTCGAATGGCGAGACATTCTGCAACCTCACTGGCAGCGTACGCAGGAAAGGATCCGAGAACACGAGGTTGTGCTGTGTATCCAAGACACTACCGAGCTTGACTTCAACGGGCAGCAAATCCAAGGCTTGGGTCCCTTGAACTACGAAGCCAGGCGTGGTCTGTACCTGCATCCGACCTACGCGGTCAGTCCGGATCGCGTGGGGTTGGGCGTACTGGATGCGTGGATGTGGGCAAGAGAGCCGAAGGATGCAGACGGAAAACGCGATGGGCTCAAGGAGAGTACGCGCTGGCTCGAGGGATACGAGCGAGTTGCTGAACTCGCCTCGGAGTTGCCAAACACACGTCTGGTGTACTTAGCCGATCGCGAAGCGGATATCAAGGCGTTGATGCAGCTCGCTGATGACCTTGGCACTCCGGCTGACTGGTTGATCCGCTCGACTCATAATCGCAGTCTGGACTGTAATGAGAAGCTTTGGCAGAAGGTTGGAAAGACCGTGCCGGTGGGAGAAATCCAATTCGTTATGGCGGCTCGCGCGGGGTAGAAGGCGCGTACGGTGAAACAGGCGCTGCGCGTGAAGCGAGTGTCGCTGCGTTGCGGGTTGGCAGTGACTTGTGTGATAGCCAAGGAAATTGAGCCGCCAGCAGGCGTGAAGCCGGTCGAGTGGCGGTTGCTGAGCAATCGCGTACCTGAAGGACGAGAAGATATCGTGGAGCTGATCGACTGGTATCGGGCTAGATGGGAAATCGAGATGTTCTTCAATGTGCTGAAGAACGGCTGCTGTGTCGAAGCGTTACAATTATCGACCGTGGATCGCATTGAGCGGGCATTGGCGCTGTTCATGATCGTGGCATGGCGCATCGCCTATTTAATGCGTATGGGACGAACCTGTCCAGAGCTGGACGCAATGTTGTTCTTTGATTCCGACGAGACTCATGGCGCTTACCTACTGATGAACAAGCGTATGCCCAAGGGCCGCCCTAAGCTAAACGAAGTATTGCGCTTAGTTGCGCAACTGGGAGGCTTTCTTGCTCGAAAAGGCGACGGTGAACCAGGCGCAAAAACTATCAGGAAAGGCTTGCAGAAAGTCATGACGGCCGCCGAAACGCTACGCGCGCTCAGGCATGAACAGAGATGTGTATAACGAGGTGGCTTATACCCATATCGTTATACACATCTTTTGGCCATTTTTTGAACAGGATGCTCAGAACCCCGTGAATTAAGGCATTCAAGCCATCCCATTGGCTTTTTGAGGTTCAAAATGCCACTCTGAGATAAACCCGTAACTCATTGATTAAACAGTGCGTTAGAAAGATGTGTATAACGATATGGCTTATACCACCCATTTTGCTAAGGATACTGTTTCTCTGCCTACGCTTAACAGATGGCGCGCAAGTTTTGCTGCTCAGATTGCATAAAAGATGTGACGGATGTCGTTTTTTCGGCACCGTTCGCATTTTTTCGTGGTGCGTTAACGACGGCGATCAGTTATCAGTGGGGTCGACATCCAACACCCATTTCACTTTTCGCGCTTCGGGCAGTAGCGGGATAAGCGGCAGTGAGGCTTTAACGACACGCTGAAGCGTGGCGCGGGAAGGGTGCTGCAACAGCAATTGCCAGCGAAAGCGCCCGGCGCGTTTGGGCTGCAATGCGGGAACCGGGCCGAGCAGCCAGAGCGCGTCATCCTTGAGCGGGCTGCTTTCCAACAGGTTGCGCAGTTGCTGGAGGAAAAGCGGCGCATGCTGATTATCGTGATCGCCGGCGCGGAACAGAATGTGGCTGGTGTAGGGGGGCAGAAACACGCTCTGGCGTTCTTTCAGCGTCTGACTGGCGAAGGCATCGTAGCCCTTTTGTAGCAGCAATTGCAGTAACGGATGGTCAGGGTGATGGGTTTGCAGCACCACTTCGCCGCTCTTTCCGGCGCGTCCGGCACGTCCGGAAACCTGCGTATAGAGCTGGGCAAAACGTTCTGTTGCACGAAAATCGGCAGAAAACAGCGAGCTATCGACATCCAGCAGCGCCACCAGCGTGACATCCGGGAAATGGTGTCCTTTTGCCAGCATCTGCGTTCCGATAAGAATGCGCGCATCTCCTTGACGCACCTGCGCCAGTTGCTGTTCCAGCATGCCTTTGCGGCTGGTGGTGTCGCGATCGATACGGGTAATTGGCACATCGGTGAACAGGGAGGTCAGCGATTCCTCTAACTGTTCGGTGCCCAAACCAACTGGCATCAGATGCGTTGAACCGCAGTGCGGACACTGCTGCGGCACCGGACGCTGGCTGTCACAATGGTGGCAACGGAGCTGACGCTGCTGCTGGTGATAGGTGTAATAGTGCTCGCAGCGCTGGCATTCCGCGATCCAACCGCATTCGTGGCACATCACCACCGGCGAAAAACCCCGGCGATTAAGAAACAGGATGACCTGATTGTTGTGTTCCAAATGGTGGCGAATGCGGGTAATCAGCGGCTGTGACAGGCCGCTGGTGAGCGGTAATCCTTTGACATCGAGGATATGCTGGCGCGCAGGTTGTGCATTGCCCGCACGCTTGTGTAGCGTGAGCTGACGGTATTTGCCGTTCTGCACGTTGTAGAGCGTTTCCAGCGCCGGCGTGGCGGAGCCGAGCACGATGGGAATATTTTCCTCTCTGGCGCGGAACACCGCCAAATCACGCGCGTGATAGCGCCATCCTTCGTGCTGTTTATATGAGCCGTCGTGCTCTTCATCGATGATGATCATTCCCAGGCGAGCAAACGGGGTAAACAGCGCAGAGCGGGTGCCGATAACAATCGCGGATTCTCCGCTGCGTGCGCGCAGCCAAACCGCCAGACGTTCGCTGTCGTTCAGACCCGAGTGCAGCACATCCACTGGCGCGATGAAGCGTGCGCGGAAACGGGCAATGGTCTGCGGCGTCAAGCCGATCTCGGGCACCAGCACCAGTGCCTGCTTGCTTTGTGATAACACGTTTTCCAGCGCGCTCAGGTACACCTCGGTTTTTCCGGAGCCAGTGATCCCGGCCAGTAGCCAGGCGGTAAAATGGCTGTCTTCGCTGCGAATAGCGCCCACTGCGGTCGCCTGCTCGGTATTGAGGCGCAGTCGTTCATCATGGGTGATGGGCTGATGACGCCAGTCTTGCACCTCCGCGTCGATGGCCTTGAGATCGCACAACCCTTTGGTGCGCAGTGCCTGCAATGCGGTCTCCGTTAGACCGGATTCATTCACCTGATGGCGGTACAGCGCACCTTGTATCAGGGCTGCCAGCGCCTGCTGCTGTTTGCGGGCTCGCGCCAGCGTGGCGAGCGGTGTGGCTTTACCTTGTTCGGTGGCGAACCATTGCCAGAGCGGAGCGCGATGGGCAGGTTTGCCCTGTCGCAGCAAAATCGGCAAAGCGTGGAACAGCACCTCACCTATAGGATAGTGATAGTAGCCCCCGGCCCAGAGAAGAATGCGCCACAGGCTGTCAGGGAAAAGAGGCTGCGCATCGAGCACGTCGTGAATGGATTTGAGCTGTTCTACCGGAAGTTCGCTGCGATCGCTGCACGCAACGACAATACCAATTGCCTTGCGGTTGCCAAAAGGCACGCTGACGCGCACGCCCGGCAATGGCGTCATGCCTGCGGGCAGCAGGTAATCGAATGTGCGTGCCAGCGGCACGGGCAATGCGACCTGAACGATGGACATGCTTTCTCCGGCTGATAACTCTGGCGCTCTGCTGTTTTCCCTGCACAGCGCAGCCCGACGGTACGATGTGTTACCGCTCCGCGGACGTCATGGGGGCTTGCGCCGCCAGTGTACAGGTTGCAGACTAAAATGTGTTACCTGATTGCATCGGCTGGCTAATTTCTGTATGATTCGCCGCCTTTATACGACTTTGCTATGCGTGGTGTAATGACCGGCGCGATGGCGAAGCGTATACTGATCGTAGAGAGTCAATGTACAGTACTGTGCTTACAGTGCTTAACTTCGTGTGGTGTCTGGCGAAACAGGGCTGGATAGCGACACGGCCTTAACAGAGGTTTGCCATGAAAAAAGGTATTCACCCGAATTATGTAGCGATTACTGCAACGTGTTCTTGCGGTAACGTTATCAAAACCCATTCTACCGTGGGTCACGATCTGAACCTGGACGTTTGTGGCGAATGCCACCCGTTCTATACCGGTAAACAACGTGTTGTTGACACCTGTGGTCGTGTTGAGCGCTTCAACAAGCGTTTCAGCGTGCCGGGCAGCAAAAAATAAGCGTCCGCGCATAAACAATAAAGGCACCCGAGGGTGCCTTTATTGTTTCTATCGCCAGAGCGGTATACCACCCGATCAACAGATCAATATTCCCTCGTATCCGGGTCAATCCCCATCTCACGCATGATTGCCTTGGCCACCTCAGGGATTTCATCGCTGCGCTCTTTACGCAAATCCTGGTCATCCGGTAGTGGCTGGCCGGTAAATGCGTGCAGAAACGCTTCGCACAATAATTCACTGTTGGTTGCATGGCGCAGGTTATTGACCTGACGTCGGGTGCGCTCATCAGTCAGGATTTTCAGCACTTTAAGCGGAATCGAGACCGTGATCTTTTTAACTTGCTCGCTCTTTTTACCGTGTTCAGCGTAAGGGCTGACATACTCGCCGTTCCACTCAGCCATGGGATACCTTAAAAATATAGTCGTCAGGAAGATAAAACCGTCATGATATGAGGGTAATTCTAACGGGATTTCCGTCAATGCTCAATCTATACGCAAAGAAGTTTAGAAGTCTAGATGTATTGACGTCCGTTGAGCTTGGGATTACTCTTGAGAGCCTATACCCATATCGTTATACACATCTTTTGGCCATTTTTTGAACAGGATGCTCAGAACCCCGTGAATTAAGGCATTCAAGCCATCCCATTGGCTTTTTGAGGTTCAAAATGCCACTCTGAGATAAACCCGTAACTCATTGATTAAACAGTGCGTTAGAAAGATGTGTATAACGATATGGCCTATACCCTGCCGCCAGTTAGGAAAATGACCATGACGCGTAAACAAGCAACGATCGCTGTTCGTAGCGGACTTAATGATGATGAACAATAAGGCTGTGTAGTTCCGCCGATTCATCTCTCCAGCACCTACAACTTCACCTGTTTCAACCAGCCCAGAGCCACCTCGTTATACACATCTCTGTTCGTGCCTGAGCGCGCGTAGCGTTTCGGCGGCCGTCATGACTTTCTGCAAGCCTTTCCTGATAGTTTTTGCGCCTGGTTCACCGTCGCCTTTTCGAGCAAGAAAGCCTCCGAGTTGCGCAACTAAGCGCAATACTTCGTTTAGCTTAGGGCGGCCCTTGGGCATACGCTTGTTCATCAGTAGGTAAGCGCCATGAGTATCGTCGGAATCAAAGAACAACATTGCGTCCAGCTCTGGACAGGTTCGTCCCATACGCATTAAATAGGCGATGCGCCATGCCACGATCATGAACAGCGCCAATGCCCGCTCAATGCGATCCACGGTCGATAACTGTAACGCTTCGACACAGCAGCCGTTCTTCAGCACATTGAAGAACATCTCGATTTCCCATCTAGCCCGATACCAGTCGATCAGCTCCACGATATCTTCTCGTCCTTCAGGTACGCGATTGCTCAGCAACCGCCACTCGACCGGCTTCACGCCTGCTGGCGGCTCAATTTCCTTGGCTATCACACAAGTCACTGCCAACCCGCAACGCAGCGACACTCGCTTCACGCGCAGCGCCTGTTTCACCGTACGCGCCTTCTGCCCCGCGCGAGCCGCCATAACGAATTGGATTTCTCCCACCGGCACGGTCTTTCCAACCTTCTGCCAAAGCTTCTCATTACAGTCCAGACTGCGATTATGAGTCGAGCGGATCAACCAGTCAGCCGGAGTGCCAAGGTCATCAGCGAGCTGCATCAACGCCTTGATATCCGCTTCGCGATCGGCTAAGTACACCAGACGTGTGTTTGGCAACTCCGAGGCGAGTTCAGCAACTCGCTCGTATCCCTCGAGCCAGCGCGTACTCTCCTTGAGCCCATCGCGTTTTCCGTCTGCATCCTTCGGCTCTCTTGCCCACATCCACGCATCCAGTACGCCCAACCCCACGCGATCCGGACTGACCGCGTAGGTCGGATGCAGGTACAGACCACGCCTGGCTTCGTAGTTCAAAGGACCCAAGCCTTGGATTTGCTGCCCGTTGAAGTCAAGCTCGGTAGTGTCTTGGATACACAGCACAACCTCGTGTTCTCGGATCCTTTCCTGCGTACGCTGCCAGTGAGGTTGCAGAATGTCTCGCCATTCGAATGCTTGGTTCTCCATGAAGCGGTAAGCACCCAGCGTCTCAGACCATCCGAGGCACGCATGCGGAATGCTGGCTTGCGGATTCTCAGCCAGCCGTATCAAAAGCCCTTTGGCACGCTTATTGAGCCTCGTGTCACCAAGATTTACCCCTTCCAGTTCTTGGTGTGCCCAGCCATCTGAATCCCGTGTCATTTTTCAGCGCCGTAAATGGCGATAGTACACGTCGGTTTCACTTCATTTACAACCCCACCGGCTGCCTATTTCAGCCCGCTAACCCTTGGCATATAAGGCGTTGCGGACTTGTGTATAACGAGGTGGCCCAGAGCCCATGATTACTCGCGTCGCGGTAACCCGACGCGTGATGTGGTGCAGCGTGCGTTGGCGGAATTGGAAGGCGGGGCTGGATCGGTAATGACATGCAGCGGCATGTCAGCCATTTTGCTGGTGTGCACTGTGTTTCTGCGCCCGGGTGATTTGTTGATTGCGCCTCATGATTGCTATGGCGGTAGCTACCGTTTGTTTGACAGCCTCAGTAAGCGCGGTGCATTTCGCGTAAAATTTGTCGATCAGGGGGATTCGACCGCGCTGGCAGCGGCACTGGAAGAGAAACCCAAACTGGTGCTGGTGGAAAGCCCCAGCAACCCGTTGCTGCGTGTGGTGGATATCGCCGCCATTTGTCAGGCAGCGCGTGATGCGGGTGCGGTCAGCGTGGTAGATAACACCTTCCTGAGCCCGGCGTTGCAACGTCCGTTGGCATTGGGGGCGGATTTGGTGGTTCACTCCTGCACCAAGTATCTCAATGGCCACTCCGATGTGGTGGCTGGCACGGTGATTGCCAAAGATCCGGCGGTGGTGACGGAACTGGCTTGGTGGGCGAACAATATTGGTGTGACGGGAGCGGCGTTTGACAGTTATCTGCTGCTGCGCGGATTGCGTACCCTTGGCCCGCGTATGGCCGCTGCGCAGAAAAATGCGCTGCAACTGATTGATTACCTGAAAACGCAGCCGCTGGTGAAAAAGTTTTATCACCCTTCGCTGCCGAACAATCCCGGTCATGAGATTGCACGTCGTCAGCAGTCCGGTTTCGGTGCCATGTTGAGCTTTGAACTGAACGGTGATGAAGACACCCTGCGCCGTTTCCTGGGGGAGTTGGAACTGTTTACACTGGCAGAATCGCTGGGCGGCGTGGAAAGCCTGATTTCTCATGCAGCCACCATGACCCATGCGGGCATGGCACCGGAAGCGCGTGCGGCAGCAGGTATCTCCGAAACTCTGCTGCGTATTTCGGTCGGCATTGAAGACGGTGACGATCTGGTTGCCGATCTGGATCGAGCATTCCGGGTGGCAACTGAGGGAACAGCATGATTGCGTTAGGCGTATCAGCGGCGGTTTCTGGCCGCCAACTGCATAAATTTGGCGGCAGCAGTCTGGCAGATGTGAAGTGTTATCAACGTGTCGCAGGGATTATGGCCGAGTATAGCCGCCCCGGCGATTTGATGGTGGTGTCAGCCGCTGGCGGCACAACCAACCAACTAATTAGCTGGCTGAAACTGAGCCAGAGCGATCGTCTGTCTGCCCATCAGGTGCAGCAGGCGCTGCGTCGTTACCAAAGCGATTTGATTGCCGGTTTGCTGCCTGCGGATGCCGCAGAGCGGTTGACAACTCTTTTTATCCGCGATCTGGAGCGTCTGGCGGCGCTGCTGGATGGTGGCGTGACCGATGCGGTTTATGCCGAAGTGGTGGGGCACGGTGAAATTTGGTCTGCGCGCCTGATGGCGGCGGTACTGAACTTGAGCAATATCGATGCCAACTGGCTGGACGCCCGCGACTTTTTACGCGCTGAACGGGCTGCACAGCCGCAGGTCGACGAAGGTCGCTCCTGGCCGCTGCTGCAACAGTTGTTGACGCAGCATGCGGGGCAAAGGCTGGTGGTGACCGGTTTTATCAGCCGCAACGAGGCCGGTGAAACAGTCTTGCTGGGGCGCAACGGCAGTGACTATTCGGCGACGCAAATTGGTGCGCTGGCGGGCGTGGAGCGTGTGACCATTTGGAGCGATGTGGCCGGTGTTTACAGTGCCGATCCCCGTAAGGTGAAAGATGCCTGTTTGCTGCCTCTGCTGCGCCTTGATGAGGCCAGCGAACTGGCGCGTCTGGCGGCGCCGGTGCTGCATGCACGCACCTTGCAGCCAGTGTCAGCAAGCGATATCGATCTGCAACTACGTTGCAGTTACAACCCGGAACAAGGCTCTACGCGCATTGAACGCGTGTTAGCATCGGGCACGGGGGCGAAAATTGTCACCAGCCACGATGACGTTTGCCTGATCGACGTGCAGATTCCTACACAGCATGATTTTGCACGCGTGCACAAAGAGATCGAACAATACGTTAGCCGTGCGCAAGTGCGCCCTCTGGCGATTGGCGTGCACGCCAATCGCAATCTGGTGCAGTTGTGTTAGACCTCGGAAGTGGTGGACAGCGCCTGGCATGCATTGGAACAGGCCGGATTGCCCGTGACGTTCACGCTGCGTGAAGGATTAGCGCTGGTGGCCATGGTTGGGGTCGGCGAGTGCCGTAACCCGCTGCACAGCCACCGTTTTTATCAGCAGTTAAAAGATCAGCCCATCGAGTTTGTTTGGCAGTCCGACGATGGCATTAGCCTGGTAGCGGTACTGCGCGTGGGCCCGACGGAGCATTTGATCCGTGGTTTGCATCAGTCGTTATTCCGTGCAGAAAAACGGATCGGGTTGGTTCTGTTCGGCAAGGGCAATATTGGCTCCCGCTGGCTGGAGCTGTTTGCGCGCGAGCAGGCGCTGATTTCGGCGCGTACCGGTTTTGAGTTTGTGCTGGCCGGCGTAGTGGACAGCACGCGTAGCCTGCTGAACTATGACGGGCTGGAAGCCAGTCGCGTGCTGGCCTTCTTTGATGATGAAGCGCAGGAGCGTGACGGTGAAGATCTCTTCCTGTGGATGCGTGCTCATCCCTACGATGACCTGGTGGTGTTGGATGTGACCGCCAGTGAATCGGTATCAGATCTCTATCTCGATTTCGCCAGCTACGGTTTTCACGTGATCAGCGCCAACAAGATTGCGGGGGCATCCAGTGGCGATCGTTATCGCCAGATCCGCGATGCCTTTGCCAAAACCGGACGTCACTGGCTGTATAACTCTACGGTGGGTGCAGGGCTGCCGGTGAACTATGCGGTGCACGATCTGCGCGATAGCGGTGACAGCATTTTAGCCATCAGCGGCATCTTCTCCGGCACTTTGTCGTGGCTGTTCCTGCAATTTGATGGCAGCGTACCGTTCACCGAACTGGTGGATCAGGCCTGGCAACAGGGGCTGACGGAGCCGGACCCGCGCGTCGATCTTTCCGGGCAGGACGTAATGCGCAAACTGGTGATTTTAGCGCGCGAAGCGGGTTATGACATCGAACCCAACCAGGTGCGGGTGGAATCACTGGTGCCTGCGGGCAGTGAAGCGGGGTCGATCGATCAGTTTTTTGAAAATGGCGATTCGCTCAACGAGCAGATGGTACCGCTTCTGGAAGCGGCGCAGGAAATGGGGTTGGTGCTGCGTCACGTAGCGCGTTTCGATGTCAGCGGCAAAGCGCGTGTGGGCGTGGAAGCGGTGCGACCGGATCATCCGCTGGCTTCCCTGCTGCCGTGTGACAACGTATTCGCGATCGAAATCCGATGGTATCGCGACAACCCGCTGGTGATTCGCGGGCCGGGTGCCGGGCGCGATGTAACGGCCGGGGCGATTCAGTCGGATCTCAATCGATTGGCGCAATTGCTGTAATAAACGCCTCTGAAACAGGGCGGCCTTTGGCCGCTCAGATTGATGACAAAACCATTTTGCCCCTCATCATCCTCGGCGAAAGTCGGGGATCTCTGTGAGAAGAAACGCGTTTCACCTGCAAGAGATTCCTGTCTGCGCGGAAATGACCGTTTTAGATATGTTTATTAGCTACCTCAGTGGCCCTCTCCGCTGAGGTTCTTTACTTGTCACTGAAATGTCATGGCGTTAACACGTCGTTGACATCATTACCCCGGACAATCGGCTGCATCGAAAGGTTTGTTTGGGTGAACAGGTGTGCAAAATAGAAGATCTTCTTCCGCTGCGCTAACGCCGCATATTACGGTCGATCACCTGCATGCCGGGTACGGCGCTACGCCTGTTTTAAATGATATTCACCTGGAGATTGCTCAAGGGGAATTTGTCGCGCTGCTCGGTGCCTCTGGTTGCGGCAAAACCACCTTGTTACGCACTATCGCAGGATTTGCGGCACCGGATGCCGGTGCGGTTCTGGTCAACGGCCAGGATATTACCCACTATCCGCCGGAAAAACGCGGCATGGCACTGGTGTTCCAAAGCTACGCACTGTGGCCGTATATGACGGTGGCGCAACACATTGCCTAAGGACTCAAATTACGACGTATGCCGAGAGCGGAGATTGCCCGCCGTGTGACCCAGCTTGAAAACATGCTGGGACTGACCGGATTGGGGTCGCGTAAACCGGCACAGCTCTCCGGCGGCCAGCGTCAGCGCGTCGCTCTGGGGCAAGCATTGGCGATACAGCCAGACATCTTGCTGCTTGATGAGCCCCTCTCCAATCTGGATACCCGCATTCGCTTGCAACTGCGCGACGAGATTCGCGCTTTGCAGCAGCGTTTGGGCCTTACGGCCATTCACGTGACCCACGATCGTGAAGAAGCCATGGTGATGGCGGATCGTATCGTCATCCTGCACCAAGGACGTGTGATGCAGGCGGGCAGCCCGCAACAGGTTTACCACCACCCGGCCAGCGCCTTTGTCGCGGCGTTTATGGGGGCTGAAAACCAACTGATGCTGGAAGCCTACTATGACGGCGATCGGTTGACGCTGCGTGGCGATGAGCAGGGTGCGGCGCTGGTGCCACGGCATGCGGCGTTGCAACCCGGCACGGTGGAGGCGCGCTTTCGTGCCGAAGTCGCACAGCTCTACGATGCGACACAGGCGCCGCCTGCGGCTCCCGGCATGCTGGTGCGTCAGGGCACCGTGTTGGCACAAAGCTATCCGGGTGGTCATTGGCAGCATACGGTTGTCAGCGGGATATGGCGGATGCAGGTGCATGCCTCTGCGCCTTATGACGTTGGTCAGCGCGTAGAGGTGCAGATCCCGGCTGAGGCGCTATTCCTGTTTCCTGCATCTGACATGCCAGCCCCATTCGCTTCAACATCACTGGCTTGTGCTTCTCACGATTAGCTTCCTGGCCTGACTACCCAATCTTGTACTGGAGACCACTGACATGAAACGCATTTTTGCTGTAACGCTCATGATGAGCGCTTCACTTTCTGCTGCGCAGGCGCAAGGGCTGACCGTGTTGACGGCTGGCGATCAAAACATGGTCGATTATGTGAACGACTATCTGGGGCCGCTGTTTGAGCAACAGCATCCTGGCGTCAAAGTCAGAGCCGTCGGCACCGGACCTGGCGATGCTGGCTCGCAGAAGATCTTTGAGCGCTTTAACGCGCAGCAAGCCGCCGGCAGCAAAGTCTGGGATACCGACGTAGCCGTGGTGCATGAAAAATTTGTCGGCCCGATGGTGAAGGAAGGCCAACTGCTGCAATACCGTGATGCGATTGCGAGTGGCAAGTTAGTCACTATGGCGGCGGCAGATAAAGCGTTAGGCAGTGATGTCAAAGGCTATGTGATGCCGATGTTCAGCAGCCAAACCGCACTGGCCTATAACCATATCGTTATACACATCTTTCTAACGCACTTTTTAATCAATGAGTTACGGGTTTATCTCAGAGTGGCATTTTGAACCTCAAAAAGCCAATGGGATGGCTTGAATGCCTTAATTCACGGGGTTCTGAGCATCCTGTTCAAAAAATGGCCAAAAGATGTGTATAACGATATGGCCTATAACCCACCTCGTTATACACATCTCTGTTCGTGCCTGAGCGCGCGTAGCGTTTCGGCGGCCGTCATGACTTTCTGCAAGCCTTTCCAGATAGTTTTTGCGCCTAGTTCACCGTCGCCTTTTCGAGCAAGAAAGCCTCCCAGTTGCGCAACTAAGCGCAATACTTCGTTTAGCTTAGGGCGGCCCTTGGGCATACGCTTGTTCATCAGTAGGTAAGCTCCATGAGTCTCGTCGGAATCAAAGAACAACATTGCGTCCAGCTCTGGACAGGTTCGTCCCATACGCATTAAATAGGCGATGCGCCATGCCACGATCATGAACAGCGCCAATGCCCGCTCAATGCGATCCACGGTCGATAACTGTAACGCTTCGACACAGCAGCCGTTCTTCAGCACATTGAAGAACATCTCGATTTCCCATCTAGCCCGATACCAGTCGATCAGCTCCACGATATCTTCTCGTCCTTCAGGTACGCGATTGCTCAGCAACCGCCACTCGACCGGCTTCACGCCTGCTGGCGGCTCAATTTCCTTGGCTATCACACAAGTCACTGCCAATCCGCAACGCAGCGACACTCGCTTCACGCGCAGCGCCTGTTTCACCGTACGCGCCTTCTGCCCCGCGCGAGCCGCCATAACGAATTGGATTTCTCCCACCGGCACGGTCTTTCCAACCTTCTGCCAAAGCTTCTCATTACAGTCCAGACTGCGATTATGAGTCGAGCGGATCAACCAGTCAGCCGGAGTGCCAAGGTCATCAGCGAGCTGCATCAACGCCTTGATATCCGCTTCGCGATCGGCTAAGTACACCAGACGTGTGTTTGGCAACTCCGAGGCGAATTCAGCAACTCGCTCGTATCCCTCGAGCCAGCGCGTACTCTCCTTGATCCCATCGCGTTTTCCGTCTGCATCCTTCGGCTCTCTTGCCCACATCCACGCATCCAGTACGCCCAACCCCACGCGATCCGGACTGACCGCGTAGGTCGGATGCAGGTACAGACCACGCCTGGCTTCGTAGTTCAAGGGACCCAAGCCTTGGATTTGCTGCCCGTTGAAGTCAAGCTCGGTAGTGTCTTGGATACACAGCACAACCTCGTGTTCTCGGATCCTTTCCTGCGTACGCTGCCAGTGAGGTTGCAGAATGTCTCGCCATTCGAATGCTTGGTTCTCCATGAAGCGGTAAGCACCCAGCGTCTCAGACCATCCGAGGCACGCATGCGGAATGCTGGCTTGCGGATTCTCAGCCAGCCGTATCAAAAGCCCTTTGGCACGCTTATTGAGCCTCGTGTCACCAAGATTTACCCCTTCCAGTTCTTGGTGTGCCCAGCCATCTGAATCCCGTGTCATTTTTCAGCGCCGTAAATGGCGATAGTACACGTCGGTTTCACTTCATTTACAACCCCACCGGCTGCCTATTTCAGCCCGCTAACCCTTGGCATATAAGGCGTTGCGGACTTGTGTATAACGAGGTGGCCTATAACCCGACGCTGGTGTCGAACCCACCGAAAAGCTATGACGAACTGCAACAGTGGGCGGCAGCCCACCCAAAACAGTTCGGCTATAACGGCATTAAAGGGGGCGCGTCGGGCGTCAGCTTTGTGATGGGATGGGTTTACGCTTACGGCGGCGATGCCAGCAAGCTGATGAACGGCCCCTTTGAAGAAGCGGAAGCACAGAAATGGCAACCGGCTTTTGATCGCCTGAAAGCCTTCAATAAAAACGTCACCCTGACGCCGGGCAATGCGAGCACGCTGGATATGCTGAGTCGGGGTGAGATTGCCATCGGCCCAGTGTGGGTAGACATGTTTTACTCGTGGAAAGCGAACGGCCAGTTGCCGGATAACTTTAAACTTCTGCTGCCTGCACCGGGCATGCCTGGCCAGCCGATGCACTACGTGATCCCGGCACAAGCCCCCAATCGTGAACTGGTCCAGCAGTTTGTTGAACTGGCGACCAGCCCGAAAGTACAGGCGCAGGGCATTGTTGAACGCTTCAACTGGTATCCGGGTATCGATGCCAAATACGTTCAATCGGAACTGAAGCCGGAAGTCTGGCAGCGTCTCTTTACCGATATTTCACCGCAGGATCTGGCGACCAAAGGAAAAACTTTCCCCATCGCACCGTATAACGCCGCGATCCTCAATGCTTATGAGCGCGCGATGGCGCAGTAATCGCCCGCATTATTGACCTGATTTATTGATAGCATCCTTCCCGGCCTGTCTAGCCGGGAAGGGGAGAACTGCATGTTACCACTCCCTTCTTTTTCTTCTCGTCTAGCTGGTATTGCGCTGGTACTGCCTGCGCTACTGGTGGTGGCGCTGTGCTTTATCGCTCCGCTCGGACTGTCCGTTGGCGGAGCCTTTGTTAGCGAGCAGGGCATCGGTGGGGCCAATTTTGTTACCGCGTTGACGCTCTACACCCCGGATATTTTGTTTACGTTGCTGATAGTTGGCGTGTCTACGTTACTGATTGGCCTGTTTTCCGTGTTGATCGGTGGTTACCTGACGCTGGGTGAAAATCCGCGTTGGGTCGCACTGCTGCGCTGGGTTTATCGCTGGCCGCTGTTTATTCCGTTTATTGTCACCGGACAGATTTTACGCACCTTTCTGGCCAAAAACGGCTGGCTAAACGGGGCATTGGATATGGTGGGTATCGTCTATATCGCCAGCGCCAGCAACTGGCTTGACTGGCGCGGTATCGTGTTTGCCTTTGTCTGGAAACAGACGCCGTTTGTGGCGCCGCTGGTTTCTGGCGCAATGGCATCACTGGACCGCGGGACGATGGAGTCAGCGCGCAATCTTGGCGCGGGTCGGCTGCGTATTCTGTTCGAAATTGTGGTGCCGCAGGTGTGGCACACGTTGCTGACCGGCTTGATTCTGTCTTTCGTGACCATGATGTCGGTGCTGTCGGTGCCGCTGATGATCAATGCGCAATCCCCAACGCTGCTGAGCGCCAATATTGCCTTTCGTATCAACGCCTATGGTGATTACGGCGTGGCGAATGCGCTGGGTGCCATCTCGCTGCTGATAACGGCGGTATTTGCGATTATCTATCTGCGTATCAGCATTAGGGAGAAAGCATGAAGCGCATATTGGGATGGATTGCTCCGGCGCTTATGATGGGCGTTATGATTTTTCTCATCTTTGGTCCGTTAGCTAACTTGCTGCTGTGGGCAGTGGCGGAAAAAATGGTTTTATCCGCACCTGTTGCCCACTGAATGGGGTTTTGCTTTTTGGCGGCGCGTATTCTCGGCGCGCAGCGTTGCCTGGGAAGCACTGGGCAATAGTGTGCTGGTGGCGATATGCACGGTGCTGGCCTCGCTGGCGCTGGCTATTCCCGTCGGGTATGCACTGGCGCGACTGGCGTTGCCTGCGCGCGGCGTTATTCTGCTGATTTTTCTGATTCCACAAGCGTTTCCCTATCTGACGGTATACGTGAATATCGCTCGCCTGTTTTATCAGTGGGGGCTGAACGGCACGCTGTTTGGCGTGGTGTTAGTGCATATGGTGCATGGGTTAGTGTTCGCGGTGTGGATTGCTTCAGCGGCGTTTGCCGCTATCAGCCGTGAGATGGAACAGGCCGCCCGTTCGATTGGGGCTGGGCCGTGGCGCACGTTTATCGATATCTCCCTGCCGCAAGCACTTCCGGGGCTGATGGCGGCGGCCATATTTGTCTTTCTGGAATCGTTGGATGAATTCACGGGCAGCTACTTTGTCGGCGCGCCGGATGTGCAGATGATGCCGTTGATGCTGTACAGCGCCGGGGCGGGCGGCAATTATCAGATTGCGTCGATAACCGCACTGGTATTACTGGTGCCTTCCATTGTTTTCATGCTGATGGTGGAACGTTTCCTGAAAGCAGACGTGTTGGCGAGGATCGGTAAATGAGCATCAACAAACAGCGTTATGTCAGCGCGCAGGATGTGGCGCGCCGGGCGGGGGTATCGCGCTCGGTGGTGTCGCGCAGCTTCACACCGGGTGCAAGCGTTTCGGCAGAGACTTACGCCAAAGTGATGGCGGCAGCGCAGGAACTGGGCTATCAGGTCAACGATCTGGCGCGCGGTCTGCTGGCGAACAGCAGCCGTTTAGTGGGATTGGTGGTTACACAGCCGGAAGTGGGTTTTCGTGCCAATCTGGTCGCGGCACTTTCTCAGGCACTTATTCAGCGCGGTTCGATTCCGGTGCTGATCAACACTGGACACACACGCGGCGCGATGGCCGCAGCTCGTTCTATTCTGTTCGGCCATCGTGCTGAAGCGACTATCTTTTTGTCTGGCTCCCCGCCGCAGGAATTTGTTGAACTGGCGCAGTTGAACGGCCAGCCGTTGATCGTCATTGGACGCAATGACGATGCCTGCGACAGCGTGCATATCGACAATGACACAGCGGCACGCACGGCGGCGCGCTTGTTCGCCGCTGACGGCAGAAAACAGTTGGCACTGATGGGCTCCGCATCAGCCACGCCGAACATTGTTGAGCGTGAGCAGGCGTTTTGCGATGAAGCGCGCACGCTGGGATTGGATGTGAGCACGGTACGTGGCGTCGAATCAGACTATGCGGGGGGGCTTGGTGCCTGTCAGTCGCTGTTTGCACAATCGCCGGTGGATTGGCCGGATGCCGTATTTTGTATCAACGATTTAATGGCGTTTGGCGTGATTGATTGTGCGCGTCAGCGAGGATTGTCTGTCCCTAACGATCTGGCGGTTATCGGTTTCGATGATATTCCTGCCGCTGGCTGGAATGCCTATTCGCTGACCACCTTCCGTCAGAATCCGATGGTGATGGCCGCACAGGCGCTACAGCTGCTGGAACGTCGACAAGCACAGCCGCAGGCACCAACCAGCAAAGCCGAGGTCAGCGCGCCGCTGGTACGCCGCCAATCGGCCTGAATATCTTGAACATGCCACGCATTGTGATGCACAGAGGGAAACCATGAAAATCATTCAGCTCTCCGACCTTCATTTAACGACGCCAGGTAGTGTGTTGCACGGACGCGATCCGCTGCAACACTTTCAGGCAGCAATCGCGGATATTAATACGCATCAGCGTGATGCTGCGCTGGTGGTTATTTCCGGCGATCTTTCCGATGATGGCAGCGCGGCATCTTACGCCGCCCTCGCTGATACGCTGGCGGAATTGCAGGTTCCTTGGCGCGTGACGTTAGGAAACCATGATGACAGGGCGGCCTTCTTGCGCGCGTTTCCCGCGTTAGCCGATGAGCATGGTTTTATCCAAAATGTCACGAACCTCGGCGATCATTGTGTGATCCTGCTGGATTCACTGCAAAGTGGTGATGTCGCGGGAAACCTGTGCAGTATGCGCTTACAGTGGCTGGAAGGGCAGCTACGCCGAGCTCAGGACAAAGCGGTATTGTTGTTTTTGCATCATCCGCCGATGCCCATCGGCTTGCCGTCGCTGGATGAGGTGCGGTTAGCGCCGGACGCCGCCGACGCGTTGCATCAATGCTGTCTGCGTTATGGCAACGTTCGGCATATTGCCGCAGGCCATGTGCACCGTCCTGCCAGCGGTAACTGGCGCGGCTTCACCTTTACTACGGTGCGTGGCACCAACCATCAGTCTGCACTGCGTTTTGTCCCCGGTTTTGACATCAGCCAGGAAACGCCGCAGTACGCTATTTTCTGGGTAACGACGCAGGGGCATACCGTACATTTCAACGACGTTCCCGTCCTGTAAGGTGGGACGAGACAGCATGATGAAAAAAATTCATTTACCTTGAGCAATCATCAACAGTTTTTAAACGAAATTCGTTAACTCTTGGTTGAGATTCCGTTATTTTCTATATGGAAGTCTAAACGTATAGACGTTCGATAAATAATGACGGTAACGTGACGACAAGGGTGGCAAGGGTATGAGTTTTTTTCACGCAAACCAGCGGGAAGCGCTGAATCAAATCCTGGCGGAGATCCAGGGGCAAATCAATGTTTCCTTTGAATTTTTCCCGCCGAAAACAAGCGAAATAGAAGATACGCTGTGGAACTCAATTGACCGCTAGAGCAACCTGAAACCCAAGTTTGTTTCTGTTACTTATGGCGCAAACTCTGGCGAACGTGACCGTACTCACAGCATTATCAAGACGATCAAAGAGCGTACCGGACTGGAAGCTGCGCCGCATCTGACTTGTATTGATGCTTCCCGCGAGCAACTGCGTGAGATCGCACAGGATTACTGGCAGAGCGGTATCCGTCATATTGTGGTCCTGCGTGGGGATTTACCGTCGGAAGGGGGTAAACCAGACATGTATGCCGCTGATTTGGTGAGCCTACTCAAAAGCGTCGGTGATTTTGATATCTCGGTCGCGGCTTATCCGGAAGTTCATCCGGAAGCCAAAAGCGCGCAGGCCGATCTGATTAACCTGAAGAAAAAGATTGATGCGGGTGCGAATCGCGCCATCACGCAGTTCTTTTTCGATGTGGAAAGCTATTTACGTTTTCGCGATCGCTGCGTCGCAACGGGCATTGATGTAGAGATTGTGCCGGGCATTCTGCCGGTCTCCAACTTCAAACAACTGCAACGCTTTGCCACCATGACGAACGTGCGCGTGCCGAACTGGATGACGGCAATGTTCGATGGACTGGATAACGATGCTGACACCCGCAAAATGGTGGGCGCGGCCATCGCCATGGACATGGTGAAAATCCTCAGCCGTGAGGGTGTGAAAGATTTCCACTTCTATACGCTCAACCGTGCGGAGTTGAGTTATGCGATTTGCCATACACTGGGTGTAAGACCTGCTGCCAACTGATCAAAAGCTAGGCTGTGTCCCTTAATCCCATGAGTTATACTAACTGTTTGTTTCTACATCATTTTGAACTATGGCTCGCTACGACCTTCCCGATGAAGCATGGGCTATCATCCAGCCCTTACTCCCTGCTGAACCAGCAACACCACAGGCCGGACGCCCATGGGCTGAGCATCGCATGATTATCAATGGCATGTTCTGGGGGCTGTGCTCTGGTGCCCCATGGCGTGATTTACTTGAGCGATACGGCCCATGGAAAACCGTTTATAACCGCTTTAACCGATGGTCAAAATCGGGAGTCATTAACATTATTTTTAATAAGTTACTTTCATCACTTGATGCCCATGGCCTCGTGGACTGGTCAGCGA
The DNA here is from genome assembly GCF_053848865.1 of Symbiopectobacterium sp. Eva_TO. Lineage (NCBI taxonomy): Bacteria > Pseudomonadati > Pseudomonadota > Gammaproteobacteria > Enterobacterales > Enterobacteriaceae > Symbiopectobacterium > Symbiopectobacterium sp. Eva_TO. The sequence continues at coordinate 530,583 of NZ_JBSPEY010000004.1, forward strand.
CTGCGCTGGATGGTAGCAATATCAGGGCGCTGAAATGTGCTGCCGGTGCTCAAAAAAACATCCCTATATCACCGGAGATAATGGTCTGGGTCGCTCTCGAGGTGGTTTTGGCACCAAAATCCATATGGCTACAGACGGAAGTGGTCTTCCGTTAAACTGTAGTGGTCAACTAATATTGGCCACCGCATTAGACTGTATGTAGAACAGTCGCTCAGATTCGTTTGGAGTTAAGCCGCCGTTATACCAGTGAGGCCGGATAGCGCTGTAATACCCCGTGATGTAGCGGATAATCGCGTCCTGGGCTTCGCTGAAGCTGTTGTAACCCTTTGTCGGCACCCATTCTGTCTTCAGGCTGCGGAAGAACCGCTCCATTGGCGCATTATCCCAGCAGTTACCCCGCCGACTCATACTCTGCTTTATCCGGCAGCGCCACAGGGCTTGCCGGTATTGACGGCTGGTATAGTGGCTGCCCTGGTCGCTGTGGAACATGACTCCTGTTGGTTGTCCCCGGAGTTCCCAGGCCATCTGCAACGCTTTAACTGTCAGCGCCGAGTCCGGCGACGTCGACATGGCCCAGCCCACCGGTTTGCGGGCGAACAGGTCTAGCACCACCGCAAGGTAAGCGCAGCATTTGCCCGTCCAGATGTAGGTCACATCGCCGCACCAGACCTGATCCGGCGCGGTAACCGCGAACTGGCGGTTGAGATAGTTCGGTATTTCAACGTGTTCATTGCCGCCGCGTTTGTATTTGTGAGCCGGTCGCTGGCAGCTGGCGATACCCAGCTCCTTCATCAGCTTGCCAGCCAGCCAGCGCCCCATTTTGACACCGGAGCTGCCGGTGACGATGGTCGCGATACTTCGAGCGCCGGCAGAGCCGCCGCTGGCGTTCCAGGCTTCCATGACGCGGCGACACTTAACCACGCGCTCACCGTCGGGTTCATTAGCGGAAGCCTGCCAGTGCCTGTAGCTGCTGCGATGTACCTCAAAAGTTTGGCACAACGCCGTGACCGGGTATCGCGCCCTCAGCCTGTCGACTACCGTGAACCGTTGAGTGAGTCCGACATTAAGAGCGCCGTAGCCTTTTTTAGGATTTCGTTCTCCATTTCAAGGCATTGGACTTTTTTCTTCATCTCACGCAGCTCGAGCTGTTCAGGGGTAAGAGGAAGTCCCGTTGGCGTTTTTCCCTGTCGTTCAAGGCGAAGCTTATTGACCCAGCGACTAATGGCAGAATGGCTGACATTAACCGCCTCTGCGGCCTTAACGTATGTGTAGCCGTGGTCGACAACCAGCTTTGCGGCTTCGAGCTTAAATTCCGCCGTAAAATGTTTACCCATGAGGTCACCTGTCGTGTTGATGAGGTGAGCATATCACCTCCGCTCAGGTGGCCAGTATCAGTGTGCCACTACAGTTTCCTTCAGGTGATCTACTATTCGGAACAGTTATTTAGAGAGAGTGCCTGCCCAAGTTCTCTTTCGAGCTCTGCTATCTGCCCAACCAAATATTGGTAATGATCGTGTAATCGAAGCAGCAACTGTGCCAGATAAGGTGGCAAGTCATTATCAGCCAGAACAGCTGAAAGCCTTTTGATTACCGCAATACCTTTCGGCATGCTGATACCAAACTCCAGTAAAAAAGCATGCATTTGGTTAGTCGTTTTAACGTTGTCTCTGACCAACGACTCCCTGACGCGATGCAAGGCTCGCATAGCCTGCTGAGCCTCAGTTCTTGGCTGCACAAACCGCATGGAAGGGCGTGATCCGGCTTCGCATATTGCTTCGGCATCAACGAAATCGTTCTTGTTGCTCTTGACAAAAGGGCGGACAAACTGCGGAGAGATCAACTTTACTTCATGCCCCAGCTCACTGATCCGACGAGCCATAAAATGGGCACCGGCGCAGGCTTCCATTGCAACGGTAGTAGGTGTACACGTAGCCAGAAACTCGATGAGTTTGGTGCGGGTAAACTTTTTCCGCAGTAATGCCTTGCCTGATTTATCCTGACAATGAATGTGAAAAGAATGTTTGCCGAGATCGATACCAATAAGCGTGACGTTTTGCATGATGGCCTTCTCCATAAAGAAACACCCTGTCAGCGTACCGCTCACAGGGTGGGGGTGACCATCTCATTAGGCCAAACACGCGTTTCATCATCAGGACTGTGGTGATGGCCATATCTGAGTAGTGGAGCGGTCGTCCACGCCGTTCAGTAGTCGTATTTTCCGTCCATGCAGCAATGGCTGATTCATCTAGCCATACGGTTAGAGACATATCGTTATACACATCTTTTGGCCATTTTTTGAACAGGATGCTCAGAACCCCGTGAATTAAGGCATTCAAGCCATCCCATTGGCTTTTTGAGGTTCAAAATGCCACTCTGAGATAAACCCGTAACTCATTGATTAAACAGTGCGTTAGAACGATGTGTATAACGATATGGGTTAGAGAACCGCGCTGCTTGAGGGCCTTGTTATAGGAGGGCCAGTTAGTGATTTTAAAATTTTGTTTTGCCATGGAGACCTGATGTTGAAACAACTATGGTGATCTGATCCGATGATTACCCAAACTTTCTATTTATTCAACAAAGCCCGTGGTTACTGTTTTTGTTCATTGCCCTCGCTGCCATTCAGATAAAGTTTATCGACATGGCCTTAGTCCAACTAAGCGCGAACGCTTCCGGTGTCACTGCTGTCGCCGTGTATTCCAGCTTACCTACCGCTATGAAGCGCGAAAGCCGGGAGTCAAAGAGCAGATCGTTGATATGGCCTTCAACGGTGCCGGTGTTCGCGATACCGCCAGAACGTTGAAAATCGGCATCAATACGGTCATCCGGGCTTTAAAAAGCTCTCGCCCCGCAGGATAACGTCTTCTCCCGTTGCTCACGCCGACGTCGCCCTTATCTGTGAACTTGATGAGCAATGGAGCTTCGTTGGCAGTAAGGCACTACAGCACTGGCTCTGGTACGCTTACAATACCAAAACGGGCGGTGTTCTGGCCTACACTTTTGGCCCCCGAACCGATGAGACCTGCCGTGAATTGCTGGCTCTGTTGACACCGTTCAACATCGGCATGATTACCAGTGACAACTGGGGCAGCTATGCAAGAGAGGTTCCGAAGCAGAAACATCTGACTGGCAAGATCTTCACGCAACGCATAGAGCGCAATAACCTGACGCTCCGTACCCGCATTAAACGACTGGCGCGTAAAACGATTTGCTTCTCGCGCTCCGTCGAGATCCACGAAAAAGTCATCGGAGCCTTCATCGAAAAACATATGTTCTACTAATTGGAGTCATTACCGCTTTTTCTTGGTTAGCGTAGATTAATCTTTAATTTGCGGATTTATTTTCTGTACCGAGATTACCTTCTCGGTCGGCTCTGCATTCAGTGCCACACAACACACCATCTGCGTTTTCAGTCAACAATAAACAGCTTGGCGCCTTTGGGGGATGTAGAGCGATGTGCTTCTGCCTGGTCTGCGACTTGATAGCTAACGCCGGGCGTTAAGGTAAAGGTTCTGCCGTCATCTAGTTCGGTGAGCAACTCGCCTTCAAGGCAAAGAAGAACATGACTTTTTTACACCAGTGATCCGCAATGTATCCCGCAGAGTACTCCACCATTCTTACGCGAATATCGCCGAAATGCTGTGTACGCCATAGTGCATGGCCGACGTCGCCGCTGTGCGTTGTCGGTTCAATCAGTGACCAATCGGTGATAACAAACGGAATATTTGCCATGTGCATTTTGAGGTTACCTTATTATGATTTGCGTGCAGGACCCTCATTGTTAGCAGATATCGTTACTCCGCTTCAAGTGAAGTCATCATTACCTTTTGTCTCGCATGCATATCACTGTATGAGGGGATGATGGGGTGCGTCCCGTTGATCGTCATCTGGGGCGGCAACCACCCGGTTTCTCCCTTGGTTTTTGGCCGCGTAAAGGGCGGTATCGGCATGGTGAATCAGTCCGCTGACAATCATATGCAGCGGCCTGTCTTCCGGGCTGGTCTGATCGCTGTTCAACGTTGCAACGCCGATGCTGATGGTGAGGTAACCCGTTGCGCTGGCGCTGTGCGGTAATCGCAGTGCATGTATGTTTTCCCGCAGGCGTTCGGCAACGGTTACCGCTCCCGCCTTGTCGGTATGCGGTAAAATCACCAGAAACTCTTCGCCGCCGTAGCGGCTAACGTTATCGTCGCTGCGCAACCGCGAAGAAAGCAGCGTTTTTGCTACCGTGCGCAGGCAGTCATCGCCTGCCTGATGGCCAAACGTATCGTTGTAGTGTTTAAAAAAGTCGATATCAGCGAGACACACCGAGAGTGGGATGCGTTTCTGTAGGGTACGGGTTATTTCTTCAATCAGGCATTCGTCCATCTTACGGCGGTTAAACAGCCCGGTAAGGTGGTCGTGTTGCGCATATTGTTGCAGCACTTTATTGGCGTCGGCGAGCTTTTGCTCTGTCTGACTGCGCCGGGTGATATCAACCCAGGTGACGGAGAGCCCCACCACGTTCTCACTGGCATCCCGCACTGGCACTGGCTGGGTGTAATAGCAGCGATCGAGCCAGGTAACTTCACGGCTAGGGATATCCCACCCTTTGTCGGCCAGCGTGAAATCGGTTTCAAATTGGGACCAACAATCGGGCATTATGGTGGATACATGGAGTTCTGACGCAGGCTCGTCGCTGTGATTCAGCAAACGCATCATGGCCTTGTTGGACATCACAAGGCGACCCGCGCGATCGATCATGCAGAGTGCAACGGGCGTGGTGTCATAGATGGTTTCCAACTGCAAAACCCTTTCACCGAGCGTTGATATATTGCGATCAACGCCGCGATAACCGCGCAACTCACCGTCGGGACCAAACAAAGGAATGCCGCTAGTTTCCAGAACCACAATTCGGCCATCAGCCCGTTGATTGCGATTCACCAAGCCTGAGAAAGGTCTTTTGGCCGCAACAATTTCACCGAACGTTTGCCCAACCCGTTCTGCTTCACCCGGCGGCATAAAATCAAACGGTGTTTTGCCTATCACTTCTTGCGGGGTAAATCCCAGTAGTTCGGTGACCACCTAAGAGGCCCAGGTATAACGACCCTGTGCGTCGACTTCCCATACCCAATCAGAGTTGTGATGGAGCAATTCAAACAGATGGTTTACATCGACCTCGTCGAAGTGTAGTGGCACACTGATACTGGCCACCTGAGCGGAGGTGATATGCTCACCTCATCAACACGACAGGTGACCTCATGGGTAAACATTTTACGGCGGAATTTAAGCTCGAAGCCGCAAAGCTGGTTGTCGACCACGGCTACACATACGTTAAGGCCGCAGAGGCGGTTAATGTCAGCCATTCTGCCATTAGTCGCTGGGTCAATAAGCTTCGCCTTGAACGACAGGGAAAAACGCCAACGGGACTTCCTCTTACCCCTGAACAGCTCGAGCTGCGTGAGATGAAGAAAAAAGTCCAATGCCTTGAAATGGAGAACGAAATCCTAAAAAAGGCTACGGCGCTCTTAATGTCGGACTCACTCAACGGTTCACGGTAGTCGACAGGCTGAGGGCGCGATACCCGGTCACGGCGTTGTGCCAAACTTTTGAGGTACATCGCAGCAGCTACAGGCACTGGCAGGCTTCCGCTAATGAACCCGACGGTGAGCGCGTGGTTAAGTGTAGCCGCGTCATGGAAGCCTGGAACGCCAGCGGCGGCTCTGCCGGCGCTCGAAGTATCGCGACCATCGTCACCGGCAGCTCCGGTGTCAAAATGGGGCGCTGGCTGGCTGGCAAGCTGATGAAGGAGCTGGGTATCGCCAGCTGCCAGCGACCGGCTCACAAATACAAACGCGGCGGCAATGAACACGTTGAAATACCGAACTATCTCAACCGCCAGTTCGCGGTTACCGCGCCGGATCAGGTCTGGTGCGGCGATGTGACCTACATCTGGACGGGCAAATGCTGGGCTTACCTTGCGGTGGTGCTAGATCTGTTCGCCCGCAAACCGGTGGGCTGGGCCATGTCGACGTCGCCGGACTCGGCGCTGACAGTTAAAGCGTTGCAGATGGCCTGGGAACTCCGGGGACAACCAACAGGAGTCATGTTCCACAGCGACCAGGGCAGCCACTATACCAGCCGTCAATACCGGCAAGCCCTGTGGCGCAGCCGGATAAAGCAGAGTATGAGTCGGCGGGGTAACTGCTGGGATAATGCGCCAATGGAGCGGTTCTTCCGCAGCCTGAAGACAGAATGGGTGCCGACAAAGGGTTACAACAGCTTCAGCGAAGCCCAGGACGCGATTATCCGCTACATCACGGGGTATTACAGCGCTATCCGGCCTCACTGGTATAACGGCGGCTTAGCTCCAAACGAATCTGAGCGACTGTTCTACATACAGTCTAATGCGGTGGCCAATATTAGTTGACCACTACAAAGCCCAATGGTTTTTCTTCATCATTTTTCATTATTATCGGTACGTCCAAAATGTATGCAGGCAATTGGCGCAATAGAATAAGAATACACGTTACACAGAGGAGAAAGTATCTGGTATTGATGAAATGGATTTAGAAATATTACAGAGACAACCTTGCCTACAGGTCAATGGACTGTTTTGAGGGAGTGCGGGTTCGCTCATTGGCAATATTGATAATGATCCCCTTGCTGCGTTACGTTAAACGTCATGCGACGCTCCTCACTATCGGAGCAGGATACATCATTGTGATCTTGACCCACCATCTCCGGACAGCTTTTGTATCTTAAGTTAACGATGCCCGCTGGCGCCGATATTCTCTTGGGGAGTTGTATCCCAGCGCACTGTGCGGATGGTTTTCATTGTAATGATTGAACGCCGCTGCAAGATTCTTCAGCGCTGTTCGCACATCGGGTTTTGGCATGAAGGCGATGTAATCTTCCTTCATCGTCTTCACGAACCGTTCTGCCATGCCGTTACTCTGTGGACGGCTCACTGCTGTTGTGCAGGGCTCCAGATTCCGTTCTCTGGCGAACTTCCGCGTTTCATGCGCTGTGTACGCTGAACCATTATCCGTCAGCCATTGCACTGGTTTATCCGGCAGCGCGCTACCGAAGCGTTTTTCCACCGACCTCAGCATCACATCCTGCACGGTTGAACTGTCATAACCCCTGGTGCTCGCTGCCCAGTCTATGGCCTCCCGGTCGCAGCAGTCCAGTGCGAACGTCACCCGCAGCTTCTCGCCGTTGTCACAACCGAACTCGAAGCCATCTGAGCACCAGCGCATATCGCTCTCTGCTACCGCGATTTTGCCTTTATGCTCCCGCTTCGGACGTTCAGTTTTATCATGCAACAACAGCAGGTTATGCTCGCTCATTATCCTGTAAAGCCGTTTGGCGTTCACCGGTGGAAGTCCCTCTGCACGACGTTGCTTACGCAGGATACCCCACACTCGGCGGTAACCGTAACTGGGCATGTCGCTGATGATACGGAGGATGTCCGATAATATCTCAGCATCAGCTTCGTCATTACGCCGGTTGCTGCGCCTGTCCAGCCAGTCGGCAGAACGGTTAACCCGCAGTGACAGCTGCGCACGCGACACGCTCATGGCGCGGCTGACCAGAGCTATTCCCCGTCCTTTGGCAACAAGGGCGCGTGCGCTATCCATTTTCGCGACTGGCGGTACTCCACTGCTTCTTTGAGGATCTCAACTTCCATCGTCTTCTTACCCAGAAGGCGCTGTAGCTCCCGGACCTGCTTGAGGGCAGTCGCCAGCGCCGAAGCTGGAACCACTTCTTCTCCGGCCGCAACGGCGGTGAGGCTTCCTTCCTGGTATTGCTTCTTCCACTTAAACAAAAGGCTGGGCTGGATGCCATGCAGGCGGGCTACATGGGAGACGTTCATCCCCGGCTCCATTGTCTGCTGAATGATGGCGATTTTCTCTTGCGGAGTTTTACGCTTACGGACTTCTTGCCCTAACAGGATCCCGGTCATTTCAGAATTATCATGATTGTTAGACATAGATCTAAGCCTATCTCTTATCTGGAGATACAGCTACTGTCTGGTGTTACAGGGGGCTACATCAGAGCATTGGGATGCGCTTGGGCTTTGTTGAATAATAGGGAATCGTGCTGTTTTACTATGCGCATTTTGGTAGAAAATGCTTATCACCTCAGGCATTCCGTTTTCTCATGATGCTTAACTGCATGATTTTACGTTGCTGGAAACAATCGTTTTACTGGGCTGGTAGCATAAAATCTGTTTATTCAACAAAGCCATGCGCTTGATGAATTTGAAGGTGAGGAGTATGCCAGGGTGCCGGTAGACGTCACGACAAAAGAGGGAGAGATCGTCACCTCTTTCATCTACATGGTGGTACCCGAAGCTCGCTAATACGGCGGCGTGAGTACTGCCTTTCCACGTATGATGGTGAGCCTGCTATAAAAAAAGCGCCTTTTACGTGCACCGTGTCCACTGTCGTTATCTGTAATCCTGTAAATGTTGATTCGGATTATGTTCATTTAACTTTAGGCTGTGTCCCTTAATTACATAACCTCTGGTAAAACAGGCGGATGCAGCCCAGTTTCAACATTGCCAGATAATTCCTCGCCGTTTTGTCGTAACGTGTCGCAATGCGACGGTATTCTTTCAGACGGCCAAAGCACCGCTCAACAACGTTCCGATTGCGGTAGGCGTCACGATCGAGCTTTGAACGACCATCCACCGCCATTTTTTCAGTGGATTTTCGGGGGATGACAGTTTTTATACCTCTGTTTTTCAGCTCGTTACGTAATACATGCCCGGAGTACGCCTTGTCAGCGAGTACCGCATGACCACGGCGTTTCATACTGCCGTTCTGGCGTTGAACACCAATACCGTCCAAAAGACGTAGTGCAAACTGACTTTCATGAGCCTGACCGGGGCTCAACACGATGTTTAACGGAAGACCACTTCCGTCTGTAGCCATATGGATTTTGGTGCCAAAACCAGCTCGAGAGCGACCCAGCCCATTATCTCCGGTGATATCGGGATGTTTTTTTGAGCACCGGCAGCACATTTCAGCGCCCTGATATTGCTACCATCCAGCGCAGTCGCTGACCAGTCCACGAGGCCATAGGCATCAAGTGATGAAAGTAAATTATTGAAAATAATGTTAATGACTCCCGATTTTGACCATCGGTTAAAGCGGTTATAAACGGTTTTCCATGGGCCGTATCGCTCAGGTAAATCACGCCATGGGGCACCAGAGCACAGCCCCCAGAACATGCCATTGATAATCATGCGATGCTCAGCCCATGGGCGTCCGGCCTGTGGTGTTGCTGGTTCAGCAGGGAGTAAGGGCTGGATGATAGCCCATGCTTCATCGGGAAGGTCGTAGCGAACCATAGTTCAAAATGATGTAGAAACAAATAGTTAGTATAACTCATGGGATTAAGAGACACAGCCTAATTCTCTTTATGAAATAAAATATAAAAAAAGCGGTAATGCCTTCAAATAGTTGGCTTTTGTGATATTCTGCCGCTATTTGAGGTTTCCACGTGGTTACTGTTTTTGTTCATTGCCCTCGCTGCCATTCAGATAAAGTTTATCGACATGGCCTTAGTCCAACTAAGCGCGAACGCTTCCGGTGTCAGTGCTGTCGCCGTGTATTCCAGCTTACCTACCGCTATGAAGCGCGAAAGCCGGGAGTCAAAGAGCAGATCGTTGATATGGCCTTCAACGGTGCCGGCGTTCGCGATACCGCCAGAACGTTGAAAATCGGCATCAATACGGTCATCCGGGCTTTAAAAAGCTCTCGCCCCGCAGGATAACGTCTTCTCCCGTTGCTCACGCCGACGTCGCCCTTATCTGTGAACTTGATGAGCAATGGAGCTTCGTTGGCAGTCAGGCGCTACAGCACTGGCTCTGGTACGCTTACAATACCAAAACGGGCGGTGTTCTGGCCTACACTGATGTAGCCCCCTGTAACACCAGACAGTAGCTGTATCTCCAGATAAGAGATAGGCTTAGATCTATGTCTAACAATCATGATAATTCTGAAATGACCGGGATCCTGTTAGGGCAAGAAGTCCGTAAGCGTAAAACTCCGCAAGAGAAAATCGCCATCATTCAGCAGAGAATGGAGCCGGGGATGAACGTCTCCCATGTAGCCCGCCTGCATGGCATCCAGCCCAGCCTTTTGTTTAAGTGGAAGAAGCAATACCAGGAAGGAAGCCTCACCGCCGTTGCGGCCGGAGAAGAAGTGGTTCCAGCTTCGGCGCTGGCGACTGCCCTCAAGCAGGTCCGGGAGCTACAGCGCCTTCTGGGTAAGAAGACGATGGAAGTTGAGATCCTCAAAGAAGCAGTGGAGTACCGCCAGTCGCGAAAATGGATAGCGCACGCGCCCTTGTTGCCAAAGGACGGGGAATAGCTCTGGTCAGCCGCGCCATGAGCGTGTCGCGTGCGCAGCTGTCACTGCGGGTTAACCGTTCTGCCGACTGGCTGGACAGGCGCAGCAACCGGCGTAATGACGAAGCTGATGCTGAGATATTATCGGACATCCTCCGTATCATCAGCGACATGCCCAGTTACGGTTACCGCCGAGTGTGGGGTATCCTGCGTAAGCAACGTCGTGCAGAGGGACTTCCACCGGTGAACGCCAAACGGCTTTACAGGATAATGAGCGAGCATAACCTGCTGTTGTTGCATGATAAAACTGAACGTCCGAAGCGGGAGCATAAAGGCAAAATCGCGGTAGCAGAGAGCGATATGCGCTGGTGCTCAGATGGCTTCGAGTTCGGTTGTGACAACGGCGAGAAGCTGCGGGTGACGTTCGCACTGGACTGCTGCGACCGGGAGGCCATAGACTGGGCAGCGAGCACCAGGGGTTATGACAGTTCAACCGTGCAGGATGTGATGCTGAGGTCGGTGGAAAAACGCTTCGGTAGCGCGCTGCCGGATAAACCAGTGCAATGGCTGACGGATAATGGTTCAGCGTACACAGCGCATGAAACGCGGAAGTTCGCCAGAGAACGGAATCTGGAGCCCTGCACAACAGCAGTGAGCCGTCCACAGAGTAACGGCATGGCAGAACGGTTCGTGAAGACGATGAAGGAAGATTACATCGCCTTCATGCCAAAACCCGATGTGCGAACAGCGCTGAAGAATCTTGCAGCGGCGTTCAATCATTACAATGAAAACCATCCGCACAGTGCGCTGGGATACAACTCACCTCGTTATACACAAGTCCGCAACGCCTTATATGCCAAGGGTTAGCGGGCTGAAATAGGCAGCCGGTGGGGTTGTAAATGAAGTGAAACCGACGTGTACTATCGCCATTTACGGCGCTGAAAAATGACACGGGATTCAGATGGCTGGGCACACCAAGAACTGGAAGGGGTAAATCTTGGTGACACGAGGCTCAATAAGCGCGCCAAAGGGCTTTTGATACGGCGGGCTGAGAATCCGCAAGCCAGCATTCCGCATGCGTGCCTCGGATGGTCTGAGACGTTGGGTGCTTACCGCTTCATGGAGAACCAAGCATTCGAATGGCGAGACATTCTGCAACCTCACTGGCAGCGTACGCAGGAAAGGATCCGAGAACACGAGGTTGTGCTGTGTATCCAAGACACTACCGAGCTTGACTTCAACGGGCAGCAAATCCAAGGCTTGGGTCCCTTGAACTACGAAGCCAGGCGTGGTCTGTACCTGCATCCGACCTACGCGGTCAGTTCGGATCGCGTGGGGTTGGGCGTACTGGATGCGTGGATGTGGGCAAGAGAGCCGAAGGATGCAGACGGAAAACGCGATGGGATCAAGGAGAGTACGCGCTGGCTCGAGGGATACGAGCGAGTTGCTGAACTCGCCTCGGAGTTGCCAAACACACGTCTGGTGTACTTAGCCGATCGCGAAGCGGATATCAAGGCATTGATGCAGCTCGCTGATGACCTTGGCACTCCGGCTGACTGGTTGATCCGCTCGACTCATAATCGCAGTCTGGACTGTAATGAGAAGCTTTGGCAGAAGGTTGGAAAGACCGTGCCGGTGGGAGAAATCCAATTCGTTATGGCGGCTCGCGCGGGGCAGAAGGCGCGTACGGTGAAACAGGCGCTGCGCGTGAAGCGAGTGTCGCTGCGTTGCGGGTTGGCAGTGACTTGTGTGATAGCCAAGGAAATTGAGCCGCCAGCAGGCGTGAAGCCGGTCGAGTGGCGGTTGCTGAGCAATCGCGTACCTGAAGGACGAGAAGATATCGTGGAGCTGATCGACTGGTATCGGGCTAGATGGGAAATCGAGATGTTCTTCAATGTGCTGAAGAACGGCTGCTGTGTCGAAGCGTTACAGTTATCGACCGTGGATCGCATTGAGCGGGCATTGGCGCTGTTCATGATCGTGGCATAGCGCATCGCCTATTTAATGCGTATGGGACGAACCTGTCCAGAGCTGGACGCAATGTTGTTCTTTGATTCCGACGAGACTCATGGCGCTTACCTACTGATGAACAAGCGTATGCCCAAGGGCCGCCCTAAGCTAAACGAAGTATTGCGCTTAGTTGCGCAACTCGGAGGCTTTCTTGCTCGAAAAGGCGACGGTGAACCAGGCGCAAAAACTATCAGGAAAGGCTTGCAGAAAGTCAGACGGCCGCCGAAACGCTACGCGCGCTCAGGCACGAACAGAGATGTGTATAACGAGGTGGATACAACTCCCCAAGAGAATATCGGCGCCAGCGGGCATCGTTAACTTAAGATACAAAAGCTGTCCGGAGATGGTGGGTCAAGATCAGTGTTCTGGCCTACACTTTTGGCCCCCGAACCGATGAGACCTGCCGTGAATTGCTGGCTCTGTTGACACCGTTCAACATCGGCATGATTACCAGTGACAACTGGGGCAGCTATGCAAGAGAGGTTCCGAAGCAGAAACATCTGACTGGCAAGATCTTCACGCAACGCATAGAGCGCAATAACCTGACGCTCCGTACCCGCATTAAACGACTGGCGCGTAAAACGATTTGCTTCTCGCGCTCCGTCGAGATCCACGAAAAAGTCATCGGAGCCTTCATCGAAAAACACATGTTCTACTAATTGGAGTCATTACCAAAAAAGCTATTCCCTCTTATAATTTGATGGTGGTGCCGGAAGCAGGAAGGCCAGCCATTATTATCTCATCAGGAATGCCATTGGCGAGACTTTATACTGCATCGAACGTTTGGATGCAAAAGAGCTAATCAATGGAAGATATGGGGCAATACCGTCAGCTTAATGTTGGCGAGGAATATCAGTTCTCTCAGTATGCTTTATTACTGGCACAGAACAGCGGGCAAGAATGTTACCTTCGCTTTCGCGACAAAGCAAATACGGCGGAATGCACAATCCCTGCTAACCAGCGACGTTTGCTTGCTATCGCACCGGCCACAGTTACCGTTGAGCACGGTGAATTAGATTGCTTATTTCTTGATTTTACGTTGCTGGCAAAATTGCAAGTTTTTATCGATAAATCAATGAGTAAGGAAAGTATTCACTGTCCACGATCGCTGCTGGCAAGCATGCCAACGACACTTGGCAACGAGCCTGAGCAAAAGGAGCTGGAATATTGGCTGCTGCATCAGACGTTGTTGGGAGCGGAGGGCATGGCGTGTTTTTCCAATGTATTGAGACAATCTGAATGGTATGCCCTGGTTGAGTTTCTTTTTGATTCTTATCGAAGTAATTCCACCCAGCGTTTGCAGACGCTCTGTGCTCGTTATGGGCTCTCGGTTTCTCATTTTCGACGCTTATCGCGGCGCGCATTGGGCAATACGGCAAAATCTGCGCTACGTGATTGGCGTCTGGGGCAGGCACTGTTTGAATTGATTAATGGCGATAATAATTTAACGACTATCGCAATGAATCATGGATATGCATCACTTTCTCATTTTTCCAATGAGGTGAAAGAAGTGATTGGTGTTTCGCCAAGGAATTTGAAGAAATTATTGCAAGCGAGTTAAAGTAAGATGAGTACAGATTTTTCGACAAAAATACGGGCATCAATAGCCATATTACTGTTTGTACTAATGCCAATACAGGCATTTGCAGAAACAGTAAATGAGAATAATCAATCTTCTCGCCAGGGAAGCGGATATATGGCCCGGCAGGAGAGTGTGAATGGCATTTTTGATGCTATCTCTGCTGCCATGAGAAAACCCGTGATTTTAAGTAAGCTGGCGGCACGTAAGAAAGTCACCGGTGAGTTTGATCTGAGCCGTCCGCAGGATGTGTTGGTATCGGTATCCGAGCAGCTTGGACTGATTTGGTACAGTGATGGCCAGGCAATTTATGTCTATGACGCAACGGAAATGCGTAATGCAGTTATCGTTTTGCGTAATACTTCATTCAGCACGGTTGAAAGCTTTTTGAAGAACTCCGGTTTGCACGATCCTCGCTTTCCTCTGCGTTCGGATAATCGCAATTCCACTTTTTATGTGTCTGGCCCGCCAATCTATGTCGATCTGGTCACGAGTACGGCGAAATATCTCGATCAAAAAAATGATACCTTCGACGGGCGAGAGAGCATTGCCGTGATTCAGCTACACAACACTTTTGTTGAAGACCGTTCCTTTAAATACCGCGATGAAAAAATCGTCATTCCAGGCATTTCGACGGTGATAAATAAAATTATCAGTACCGGACCGACGGCAGGGAGAAGCATGCAGGTGGTGCCGAGTAAACGGGTCAAAACTGAACTGGATACCGTCGATCTGCCGCAGGATTTGCTTGACAGCTATGCGCATGAAGATGCGATGGCTGCAGCGAATATTGCTCGCAACGCCAGTGAAGTGAGTGTTATTGCCGAGCCCGGAACTAATAGCCTTCTGGTGCGAGGAAACCCTGAGCAGGTTGAATATATTCGTAATCTGGCGAAAACCTTGGATGTCGCCAAGCGGCATATTGAACTTTCCGTTTGGATTGTGGATTTACAAAAAGAAGCTTTCGACAATCTTGGCGTTCAGTGGAGTGGCAATCTGAATGTTGGAGGCAATCTGGGTATTTCGCTTAACGGAGGCACGAGCACGATTGATGGCGCCAGCTTTATGGTTACGGCATTGGCATTGAGTGAGAAGAAAAAAGCCAACATTGTTTCCCGCCCCATGCTGCTGACCCAGGAAAATATTCCGGCTATTTTTGACAACAGTAGAACCTTCTATGCCAGCCTGGTGGGTGAACGCACCGCCCAGTTAGAAAACGTCACCTACGGTACCTTGGTCAGTGTACTTCCTCGTTTTACCGAGAACGGGGAAATTGAAATGATGCTGAACGTTGAAGATGGTAGCCAGTTTGATACAACAAAAACCAATGATTCCACGTTACCTGAAGTTGGCAGAACCAATATCAGCACCATCGCCCGCGTGCCGAAAGGAAAAAGCTTGTTGATTGGCGGGTATACCCATGATGAAAGAAGCACGGTGGAAGGGAAAATACCGCTGTTAGGTGACATTCCCCTGCTTGGCAAACTGTTCCAATATTCTCGCGACCGAGAATCAAGCATGGTGCGGGTATTCCTGATTCAGCCAAGAGAGATTGATGCACCGTTATCACCGGATGCACACACGATGATTAACGATATACGCAAAGATCTGGGTAACGATCAATTGCAAAACTGGATGACCAATTATTTGGACAGCCAAAAATGGCGATAAGCATTGGGTCTGGTAGTTCTTCTCTCCAGCTTCAGATGGCTCGACGAGAGAAGCAGAACGCAGAAAAAAAAGTTTCTGCTGAACAGAGTAATGTTCCATCTGGCGATGAAATGCAGGATATGGAAGATCTTTCTCCTGCAGCCAGAGCGCAGAAGTTGTATAACGCTGCGGATGATATGTCTGAGGTTGCGGGACGTTTTCGCCAGCGCAGGGAATATGAAAAGAAATCAAGCGCAATGGAAGAAAGCAGCTTTGAGCGCGTGTTAGATGATGATGCTCAGCCGAAGGTGGGCAAGCTGCTTCAAGCCCTGAATGGGAAAGAAGGGGCGGCTATTATGCGTTTTTTACAACAGGCGCGCGCATTGTTTCCAGATGAGAGCGATCTGGTGATGGTTTTACGCGAGTTGTTGTATCGACGAAATCTGGATGAGATACGCCGGAAACGTCTCAAAGCGCTGCTGTCCCAGGTTGAAAAAGAAGCGGACCCCAAGCGCTTAAAAGCCGGAATTAATGTTGCGCTAAAGGCTCGGTTATTAGGCTCGACGCTCAAGATGACTCCCACATTACTGCGCGAGAGCTATCGAAGCTTTTTAGCCAATGATGATACGGATCTGATGCAGTACCAAACGTGGATATCGACCTATGGCGTTGAAAATCGCGGAATCCTGACCACGTTTATGGAAGATGCGCTGTTGGCGGATATTGACGCGGCTGATCCCAGCTGTAGTCATTCGGAGTTTTTCTTTCTTCAGGAAAGAATAAAGCAAATTAAGCGTATCCGATCGAGTGATATTTTGTTTGTGCAGGGGTTACTCAAGAACCCTCTTATTCGCGATGTTGATGAAAAAGAAGAGACCTGGCTGCTATTGCTCTTCGGCATGATCGAACACACTGATGATGTGGATATGTTGCTTTCGCAAACGGTAGGTCATCATTTACGTTTTGCAGAACATAAAAATCGAGCGGTAGTTTTACAAATGATCTACTACTATTGCAAAAAATTACCTCATGAAGTTTTTTTTTCAGAGGAAGAAAGAATAAAATTATTGATGTGTTTTGAAGAAAAACTCAATACAGCGTTATACCACGAGCGAATTGAACAGCGGAAAACCGCACAGTGATTTCTATACATAAGTTGAATAAAATAGGTTGATAGGATGATTGACTTTTTAAATCGGGTAAGGAACCATCCGGAACTCTTTATTCTTATATTGATTGTTGTGATCATTTCTATGTTGGTTATTCCTCTGCCAACCTATTTGGTCGATTTCTTTATTGGGTTAAACATTGTTTTGTCCATTCTGGTTTTTTTAGCATCGTTTTATATTGATAAAATACTGAGCTTTTCAACATTTCCCTCTGTGTTGCTGATTACAACGCTGTTTCGATTAGCGCTATCCGTGAGTACCAGTCGCCTGATCTTAAACGATGCAGATGCGGGTGAAATCATTTCCACGTTCGGTGAATTCGTTATTGGGGAAAACCTGGTCGTTGGGTTTGTGATTTTTGCAATAGTCACCATTGTGCAATTTATGGTGATAACCAAAGGTGCCGAACGTGTCGCTGAAGTAGCAGCACGTTTCTCTCTGGATGGCATGCCAGGAAAGCAAATGAGTATTGATGCGGATTTGCGCGCGGGCTCCATTGACGCTGAAGATGCCATGTCACGGCGCAGTGTGGTCGAGCGTGAAAGCCAACTCTATGGCTCGTTTGATGGTGCGATGAAGTTTATCAAGGGCGATGCGATTGCCGGAATCATCGTTATCTTCATCAACTTCATTGGTGGCATTAGCGTCGGGGTATCCATTCATGGCATGGATATGTCAACCGCGCTCTCTACCTATACGATGTTGACGATAGGTGATGGTCTGGTTGCTCAAATCCCGGCGCTGTTGATCGCCATTGGCGCGGGTTTCATTGTGACGCGTGTCAATGGTGATGGCGACAACATGGGTCGCACCATTGTTGATCAACTGTTCACCAACCCCTCAGTACTGGTGATTGCGGCGATTATTGCCTTGGGCATCGGCAGCCTGCCAGGATTCCCCTTTTCTGTATTTATGATTTTGGCATTGCTGCTCGCCGGACTTTACGGTTATCAACGTTGGAAAAACAAGAAGGCACAGACCGCTCTCGAGGGGGCAACGTCACATCAACCTTATGAAGGGGATGTGTTGGCCGAAGCGGAAAGCTCACTGGGTATCATTAACAATCTGAATAATGTTTCAGCAGAAACGGTGCCTTTGATTCTTGTCGTTAACAAAAGCGATGAACAGATGCTGGGAAAGGCGAATATTACTGAACGCTTTCGCAGCCAATTCTTTATTGACTATGGGATAAACCTGCCGGAAATAACGGTGAGAGCGTCCGAGCACATAGAACCTGAAACAGTCTCTGTGTTAATCAATGAAATTAGCGCAGAGCGTTTTCAAATAAAATTCAATGAATACCGCGTTGTTAACGGTTCTGACGAGCTGCTACACCTTGGAATACCGGTGTCTACCATTGATAACATGCAATGGATTGCCGAAGAACAGCGAGAATCTGTTGCTGCATTAGGGTATCAGCTGCGTAGTGGTATTGATGAAATGTATTACACCTTGGCCGCCGTGTTGATTCGTCATGTTAATGAGTATTTCGGCGTTCAGGAAACAAAGCATATTCTCGATAAAATGGAAGAGAAATACCCTGACCTGATGAAAGAAGTTATGCGCCATGCCACTATTCAGCGAATTTCTGAAGTATTACAGCGCCTTTTGAGTGAACGTATTTCAGTGCGTAATATGCGGTTAATTATGGAAGCCCTTGCCCAATGGGCACCGCGTGAAAAAGAGGTTATTTCTTTAGTGGAACATGTTCGTGGTGCACTCTCACGTTATATTTGCCATAAATTTTCTGTGGGAAATTCGCTTCGCGTGATTATGTTATCCGCAGAGTTTGAAGACCATATTCGGCAGAGTATTAGAAATACCTCAACGGGTGTGTTCCTTCATATTGAACCTTCTGTGGCAGATGAGTTGATTGATCGGTTTGCACTGGCCATGGAGAGTGTCGCGATGTCTTGTAAAGATTTAGTTGTGCTCTCCTCGGTGGATATACGCCGTTTCTTAAAGCGTTTTCTCGAGTCACGCTTTAAAGATCTTGAAGTTATATCGTTCGGTGAAATAACCGATACGGTATCAATCAATGTGGTGAAAACCATTTAATTAAGGAAGAACTGAAATGTATATTGATATTGTAAAATTGGTTCGTGATGCGCTACTGCACAGTGGGGTGGATGAATCCATTCTGAGTGATTTTGATGGTCATTCAACCATTGCGCTCGATTTTGAAAATTATCCCAGCTTGTTAATTAGCAATGTTGATGGGCAGATATGGATCTGGTCACAGCTCAGTGAAAATACACCCGGGTTATTGCAGCATAAATCAGCCCAAATCCAGGAAAAAATTATGGAAGGGTGCCATTTTGCGATGACTGGGCAATTACAGATTGCCATTAACAATGACACCATCGAATTAAAAGGGTTGGTACATCCTGACTATCTGACTGATGGTGCTCGCTTTGCAGATGCAATGGACGAATTTTTCCAATTGCAAGAAGCTTTTTTGGGAGTGATTCGCTAATGGCGAACCGACAGCTCTTACGTCAACAAGCACATCCTTCGCGCCTGTCTGGCTCCATCATTGAAGCACGATTGCCCGGTGTGACTGTCGGGGAAGTCTGCGAAGTTCGCCAAGGCTGGAGCCAGCCAGAGATCCTGGCCCGCGCTCAGGTATTGGGGTTTCATGGCGATACGACACTGCTGAGTTTGATAGGTAATGCGCAAGGTTTGTCGCGAGAGGCGGTAATTTGTCCTACAGGGACAGGGCTGTCGGTAGTAATAAGTCACGACCTGCTGGGTTGTGTGCTGAACCCGTTTGGTGAAGTTGTGGAGCGATTAGCAGGAGAGGAGCGAGGGTTTGCCTGGCAGCGCCGCACCATAGATGCGCCGCCACCACTGTACCAGGGCCGAGTGGGTATCCGGCAGCCGTTTTTGACCGGAATCCGAGCCATTGATGGGCTGATTACTTGCGGCGTGGGTCAGCGCATGGGTATTTTTGCATCGGCAGGGTGTGGGAAAACGACCTTGATGCACATGCTTATCGAGCAATCACAGGCTGATGTTTTTGTGATTGCGCTTGTCGGTGAGCGTGGGCGTGAAGTGACGGAATTCATTGAAGCATTGCGTCAGTCCGATCGTCAGAGTCAGTGTATTTTGGTTTACGCGACTTCAGATTATTCATCGTTGAATCGGTGCAATGCGGCGCAGGTTGCAACCACCGTTGCTGAATATTTTCGTGATGCAGGCATGAATGTCGTGCTCTTCCTGGATTCGATTACGCGTTATGCCAGGGCGCTACGCGATGTGGCGTTGGCAACGGGGGAGTCACCGGCGCGGCGCGGTTATCCTGCCTCGGTATTTGATGCCTTGCCCAAGCTATTGGAACGCCCAGGCGTCACTCAAACGGGAAGTATCACGGCCTATTACACCATTCTTTTGGAAAGTGATGATGAGCCGGATCCCATCGCGGAAGAGATTCGCTCAATTCTCGATGGTCATATCTACCTGAGTCGTAAATTGGCGGCCAAGAATCACTATCCGGCGATTGATGTGCTGAACAGTGTTAGTCGCGTTGCTAACCAGGTTTGTGACAGTGAACATCTTCACTACGCGGGCGAACTACGTCGCGTTTTAGCAAAAATTGATGAGCTGCAACTCTTTGTCGATCTGGGGGAGTATCAACCGGGCGAGAATGAAGAGAACGACCGTGCGATGAATAAACGCGATCGTTTGTTTGCCTGGTTAAAGCAACGTGTCGATGAACACGCCGATTTCAATACGATAACCGATGAGATGAAACGTCATGCTTCGTGAAATGAAAACGTTGGTTGGGCATGTTGCCTTAAAAATTCAGCGTAATGATGTTCTGCTCAATAGAAAAAAAAGTGAGCACAACACATTAATTACCCAGATAGACAGCTTCGAAAAAGAGATTTCAGCTATTGAGATGCTCAGCCGAAGTTTGTATCCCGGAGGCGAAACCAATAAAGCGAAAATCTTCGCGATACAACGGCGACAAGGTGCACTCAAGAAGAAATTGGCGGACATCAAAGTTCAAAAATCTCAAAAAATTCTCGAACAGGAAAAGTGTGAACAAGAGCGTCTGGCGATATTCGAAAAAAGGAAGCTGCTCGATAGAAAGATAAAGAAATATGAATCGCTCCAACACCAAGTTCGAAAAAATAAGCGTATCAGAGATGCCAAAATTGAAGATAACGAGATAGAGGAAAGAATATCATGGCGACGTTAAATGGAGTGAAAGCCATTTTTTCTGGCAGTAATCCCAGCATGGGAGAGAATGCGACGCAAAGTTTAAAACACATGGTTTTAAATGCCATAAAGCAAAAAGTAAAACAGGTGAAGAAAGGACACGAGGAAGGTGCCTTACCCCCTGTAGCGCTTTCTCACGCCTCGCTATCCGCAGCACTACCGGAACTGCATGCCAGCCTGGGCAAATGGAGAGAACGCGGGCGAGGAAAAGTTACGCTGTCCACGCAGTCAGAAACGCGCACCGAGGTGGGCAAGACCGTAAATATCAGCGCGACTGAGGTAGCGTTTGGTAAGGGGGTACCAAGGAGTAAAACAGACCAACTAATTGATTTATACGTATTTTCTGCCAGTGTGGGGGAAAAAGTGGCGATAGTCGGTGGGTTGCATGGTCAGTCTGCTGCCATTGCACTTCAGGAGCGTCGTGATACACCACTTTCCCACGCGATAGTCAGTCAGGTAGCAGATATGGCTGTTTTGCCCTCTACGAGCATGCCTTCAGAAATGCCTGCCCCCAAGGCTGAAAGTGAGCACTCACCATCTTCCATTCCACTGCCTAGTGATGTGCAACACCGCTCGTTCTCGGGGGAGACGTCGGCACGTGGTGCGGATAACGCGTTCGCAGGGGCGGGCCGGCAGCCACTTCCCTCTGAGGCAATACTCAGAAACATCGGTAATGCCGCCTTAAATGAAACGGCGTCTGAGAAGCAATTGCTGTACCGCTTTTCGGATTGGGGAGATGGCCATCAGGTCAATGTGCTGATAGGCGCGCACGCCAAGGCACCACATGTGTTGCAGGTTTCTGATCCGTTGGTTCATCAGCGCTTAGCGGATTATGAGGGGCAGGGTCAAGGCGATCCGGAATGGGTGTTTTCTGAGGAAGATGAGCAGCCAAAGAAAGAGCACAACACATTTGCCAATGAGGAAAATGCGTGATTGGTCAACACCTACGCGGCTATTCAAAGCGCGAACTCTCCGAGCGCCGCAGAGTGAAAACCTGGCAACACCAAGGCTTTGACGTATGCCAGCGCTTGGTGCCAGGCAATCACCTGCTGCATTTTATTGCAGATACGGGATGGGAGGGCATTATCGATCTGGAGAGCTGGTTTTGCCACCGAGTGCCTCAAAGCGCTGCATTGTCGAGTGCATCGTGGTCGCCAGCTCAGTTGGAGACCCTGTTCATCAATTGTGTACGGCCTATTGATGGGTTGCCGCAAGACCTCGCATATCAACGTTTGGAAAGCAAAGGTCGGGTGGAAACATCATCTGTTCCACCACAGACTTACGCCTGCATGACATCGCAAGGGCGCGTATGGCTGCATACCTTTCCTTCCCACCCCACGTTGGACGAGGGCATCCGCCATTTGAAGGCAGACGATCTGCCTTTATCCATCCAGTTTCAAATTGGCTACAGCCATATCTCTACGGCTTTGCTCAAACGCGTTCAGCGTGGTGATGTGATACTGGTAAATCATGAAGAATGTACGGTTGCCTCATCAAACCATGTTTTGGGGCGCTTTATCAAAATTGAGGAGGGATTTATGTTTGATGAAACGGACGTTACGGCAATGTCAGAAAGTGAAAATGAATTATCTGCGTCAGAGCATATCAATGAGGTTGCTGTTACTCCAGTACGATCGCGTGACGAGATTAAAGTAAAACTCAATGTAGTATTGCAACAAAGCACTCTCACTGTTGCGGAATTGGAATCCTTTTATCAAGGTCAGGTTATTCCATGTCATCCTGATGCAGAACAGAATATATCCATTATTGCTAATGGTGTGCCGGTTGCCAAGGGTGAGTTGGTGTGGATTGAGGATCGTTTAGGTATTGAAATAAAAGATATTTATCAAGAGGCTGGTGATGTCTCAAGGCAATGATATTTCTCTGATTGCGATACTGGCATTTTCGACGCTTCTTCCTTTTTTAATCGCATGTGGAACCTGTTATATAAAGTTTTCCATTGTTTTTGTGATGGTACGCAATGCATTGGGACTTCAGCAAGTTCCTTCAAATATGACATTGAATGGCGTAGCGTTGATTTTATCTTTTTTTGTCATGTTGCCCGTGGTGAAAAATGGCTATGAGCAATTTCAGCAAGCCAATGTCGATACAAGGGACAGTCAATCGGTATTACATTTTGTTGAGAATGGACTGGATAGTTATCGGGATTATCTTGAGAGGTATTCTGATGCTGAATTGGCTCAGTTTTTTGAGCGGGCTCACCTTCAACGTGGAGATAATTCCGATAGTGAAGTGCAGGAAGAAGAGCGTACTTCTATCTTGGCATTATTACCCGCTTATGCCTTAAGCGAGATAAAGAGTGCGTTCAAGATAGGTTTCTATCTTTACCTGCCATTCGTTGTTATCGATTTGCTGGTATCCAGTATTTTGCTGGCGCTCGGTATGATGATGATGAGTCCCGTAACCATTTCAGTACCCATTAAATTGGTTCTCTTTGTTGTGTTAGACGGATGGACGCTATTGTCCAAAGGGTTGGTAACACAATACCTGGAACTGGCGTTATAGCCGTGGAGAGTCATCATGGATGAAATAGCGTTCGCAGGCAATAAAGCGCTTTACCTGATTTTGACAATGTCGGCATTACCTATTGTCGTAGCCACAATAGTGGGACTGTTGGTGGGTTTATTCCAAACAGTAACTCAACTTCAAGAACAGACATTGCCTTTTGGCGTCAAATTATTAAGCGTAGCGTTGTGTCTGTTTCTTATTTCCGGGTGGTATGGCGATATTATGCTTAATTATGCTCGTGAAGTAATAAGAATAGCACTTGAGTGATAAGCAATATGTTTACTGGAATTTTTTTCGACCTTCACACCTGGCTTTATGAAATGGCTATGGTATCTGCTCGCTTGATGCCTGCGTTTATATTGTTGCCCTTTTTCAACAATAATACGTTGACTGGCGCTATCAGGTTACCCGTTGCCTTGCTTACGGGCAGTGTGTTGTGGCCGCATACGGGAGAAGCGATAGCTGGGTACGATAACATCTGGTTTTTAATTTTAATTGGTAAGGAGTTAGCTGTTGGTCTGATCATCGCTGGTTTTCTGTGTTTACCGTGTTGGGTTATGCACGCGATGGGGAGTTTTATCGATAATCAGCGTGGTGCAACCCTGAGTAGTAGCATTGACCCACTTTCAGGCGTGGATACTTCAGAACTGGCTAACTTTTTCAACCTCTTTGCTGCCGTTATTGTGCTGCAAAGCGGTGGGCTACTGTTAATGCTGGAGGTTTTCGAGAAAAGTTATCAATTATGGCAACCTTATCAATTGGATATACCGGCCTATAGTACCGTTCTCGGGTTCCTTACGTTGGTGGTAAAGAATGGCGTTATTCTTGCGAGCCCTTTGATTATTATTTTTTTGTTGTCTGAACTTTTTTTAGGATTGCTGGCACGGTTTGCCCCGCAGTTGAATGCCTTTTCGCTGGCATTGACGGTTAAGAGCCTTATTGGATTCTTGTTGTTACTGCTCTATTTCACTCCCATATTGCCCGACCGCATTATGGATTTGCGCCTTTATCCCGTCGATCTACTTGGCTGGTGATGTCGTGGTTATCACGTCAGCGTGAACCTGAAGTATAAAGGGAATTTATGTCTGGAAGTAAAACGGAAAAACCGACTGACAAAAAGAAAAAAGACGCGGCGAAAAAAGGTCAGTCGTTTAAGAGTAAGGATTTGGTCATTGCTTGTCTGATATTGCTAGGCGTGCAGTACCTGATTAATTTTTCCGGCGTCTTTGAGTTGATGTCCATGTGGCGACTTGTCATCGAAAATGGTTTTACTCACGATGCGCTTGGTTATGCTGAAGCGATGTTTTGGACAGGGCTAAAGTTATTTTTGCCTTTCCTATTGCTTTGTATTGCTGCCTCGGTGTTTCCAACGTTATTGCAAACCGGTTTTTTGCTTGCCAGTAAAGCGCTGAAACTGAATTTTAATGCCTTAAACCCTGTTAACGGTTTTAAGAAATTATTTAGTTTGCGTACAATAAAAGATGTCGTGAAAACCTTACTTTTCCTGACGAGTTTTATCGTCGCCGCTATGGTATTTTGGAATAAACACAAACATATGGTTTTTTCTCAGCTCAATGCTGAGCCCGTACAAATATTTCTGGTATGGGGGAAACTCTTTGGCGCATTAATCTATCTATGTTTATCCTGCGCGCTATTGGTGTTTGTATTGGATGCGCTTGCCGAGTACTTCCTTCATATAAGAGATCTCAAAATGGACAAGCAGGAGGTTAAACGAGAATTCAAAGAGCAGGACGGTGATCCAGAGATAAAATCTAAGCGTAAAGAACTGCATGCTGAGCTATTGTCTGAGCAAATAAAAAATGACATTGAAAAATCAGCAGTAATTATTGCTAACCCAACGCATATTGCGGTTGGGATCTATCTCAATATGGAGGTGGTGGGTATTCCATTTATCTCTGTACTCGAGAGAAATCAGAGAGCACTTGCCGTCAGAGCTTATGCTGAGAAGGTGGGTGTTCCTGTTGTTGAAGATATTAAGTTGGCACGACGAATATTTAAAACCCATCAGCTATACTCTTTTGTCAGCATTGAGGAGTTGGATAATGTCATCGGTATCCTTGTGTGGTTGCAACAAGTTGAAAGTGATTGGAAAAATGAGAATGCCTCTCCCCCGTGAGCACACGGTGAATGAGCGTTCTTTATGTGAATATCAAATAAACGCATGGTTTAATAACGGTCATCAGCAGTAAGCGGTGACCCTACTGAGGAGAGTGAAAATGGAACAAAACACTGGTGTTATCACCGAGCAGGAAGCAACGTTATTAATGACCGCAACATTGGAACATGGGGCGACATTAAAAGAGATTCATGGCATTACTGATGACATGATGGAAAATGTCTATGCGTATGCTTATCAGGCATACAAAAATGGCCAGTTAGATGAAGCGGAAAATTTGTTCCATTTTCTTTGCCTCTATGATCTTAAAAATCCAGACTACTTTATTGGTTTGGGTGCTGTTAACCAGGTAAAGAAAAATTACAGCAAGGCGTGTGATTTTTATTCACTGGCGTATGTAATGGCTGAGAATGATTTCAACCCTGTCTTTTATTCTGGACAGTGCCAACTGCTTATGGGGAATGTTGTTAAGGCATTACAGTGCTTTGATATTATTTGCTCACGGTGTGAGGATTCATCTTTAGTTGCTAAAGCTAAAGCGTATATGAGTACTATTCGTCAAAATATGGGAGAGAGTGAAGCGTTAAATAACGCTAAGCTCTATGAGGAAACCGTTTAATTTCATAGGTCTTAAATAAATGGATGTCTCCAAAACAGGTAAAGTGATAAATCTTGCGAATTTGCCATCCAATACTGGAAAAGTAAGCGAAGCAATTTCAACAAAGACGCATATTTCTCAGGTAAAGGGAAAAGCTATTGATCAATTGGCCCAACAACGTGCCAGGGAAATGATTGCTGACGATGTCTCGGCACAAACGGCATCTTTAACCTCGGAGAACGTCGAGTCACCCGCAATTCGCCAATCGACACCGTTAACCAGCAAAGCGCAAATGTTGTTTTTAATGGCGCAGTGTCAGGAGATCACTAATGGGATGGACGCAACGCAACGTGCCAATGCCCTGGCCATATTTTTGACCCAGTCAGAAGCGCGCATGGATAAAGCTCGTGAGCTGTCAGCTCATCTGGATGCGTTGCACCAATCCTATGATGGCCTCGAGGCTGAGTTTAACGAGGCGCAAAAGGGCGTTGACGGTGCAACAGATGATGTGGCTCAAGCGCAACGTAAGCTTGATGAGGCACAGAGCTCGCTGGATGAATTGTTAGAAAAATTAGGTGTTACAGATCCTGATGATCCATCACTGGCAGATGACCCTGACGTAACGCAAGCGAAAAAGGAGATTGCTGATGCGAAAAAAGCGCTAGGCCATGCTCAATCAACGTTGTCCGATGCGCGCGCGATTGCGGAGCAAAAGCTTGCTGCTATGCAGATCGTCCTGAATGACATTAATGCCAGTACGGCAGAAATGAATACAAAGTACAACGATGTGGACTTGACATCAAAAGGTGGTGTCGTATCCAGCAACGCAGTGGTGCAATCAGAGAAAGCGCTGACTAAAACGGCTGTCATGATCATGCTGATCACCGAATTTATTATGCAAGTGGAAGAGGCGTCAGCTGAAAAACTAAAAAACGATCTTGAACTGAACCGCATTCAAACCAAAGCGCGTCAGGCTGAAATGCAGCGTAAATCTGATGAATACGAAGAACAGGTTCGTAAAGCGGAAGAGGCGCAAAAAATGGCCAGCTGCATTGGTAAAGTTTTAGGCGGCCTGGCGATTGCATTAGGGGCAATTACTACCGTATTTGGTGGTGCTGGTGTGGCGTTAATGGCTGTCGGTATCGCCTTGATGGTCGCTGACCCCATTGTTGCGGCTATTACCGGTAAATCATTAACGGATATGGTGATGAATCCCCTTATGGAGCATGTTTTTATGCCCCTCATGAATATTCTGGGCGATATTGTCACGCAGATTTTTGATAAAACACCACTCGGATTACTGCTAAATGCCATCGATAAAGCGACGGGTGCCAACATGATGGATACCATCCATATGGTGGTCACTGCCGCAGTGACTATTGCTGCCATTGTTGCTATTTCTTTAGTGGCTAAAACAGCAGCCAAATTCATGATAGAAAAAATGTCTCAGGCAATGACCTCTGCCATTATGCAGTCAATCAAGCAGGCGATAACGAAGGCCATTAATAAAATTATGCCACAACTTGTTAATAAATCTATGAGACAAGGGAGTGCGGCATTAAGTCGAAGCATGCAATCTGTAACAAAACAGGTTGGGAAAATCACAAAAGAAATTAATAAAAAGCTGGATAAGATTTCAGATAAAGTAAATGCCAATGTCATGAAGGTATTGAGATTAAACGATCCAGAAGATGCGAAGCGCTTAGGTAACATTGCATTGAAACGATTGGAAATGTTGCAAAATGGTGTTCACACGGCGATGCCTGTTGTTCAAAGTGGAATGAGTATTAATATTTCAAATATCAGGCTCCAGGCGACAAAAGCTATTGCCGATTTTAATTTGGCCGCAATGGATGTCAGCATTTTGCGCGATCTTATTAGTAAAATTCTTGCTAATCATGAAGAAGATTCCAAGGTATCTCAATCGGTAAATATGACTTTATCTGACATGTTAAATAGTAAAGCCAAGACTGGGAAGAGTGTTTTAAGAAATATCAGAGCCTAATAGGAGGCGTTATGGCAGTATCTATTGCAAGCACCAATAATACCGTATTCCAACAGCGAGCGACTGCTCTTCCTGAAAAGATGCATCGTAAAGGTATGGATAATACCGGTTTCATCGAGAAATCAAATTCCAAACCTTTGGATACCGCTGACTTGAATCGAAATAGAACGATATTAGTACAGCATGCATCCAGTCACCTTGTTGGTATTGATATTCGAATTCCTGATATCACCAAGCCGGTTTCTGACACGGATGCGAATTTGTTAAGCAAACAAATTTCTTTGTATTCTCAAAGTAGCGCTTTGATGCCCGCACAGAATGAAAAAGTGCCTGTAGTTCCGGAGAAAGAGATAGCTAGCCGGTCAGAGAAAATCATGTCTACGACAAGCTTTCTCGGTGGTTATAACAGCATTCGTTTTGCTCCGTTAATTGAGTTGGCGAAAACTGCGTTATTGAGCAAGCATGCTGAAAATGGCATGAAAACCAAGATGCTGGAAACCAGCCAGAAAAGCCTTGAAAGCTCTGTCGAGCACAGTATGCAGGCTGCTCGGGAGCAGCTTAAAAAGGATCTTACCAGTAGCATTGTGACAATTGGTATGTCGCTGGCTGGTGGAATCAAGTCCCACAAAGGGCATAGTCAGGCTATTAAAGGGTATAAGGTTCAGGGGGCCAAAATTACTCAGCATAAAAATCTGGGTAACGATCTCAATGCTCAAGCAACGCTTTCACGCGGGAAGGATATGAACGATCCTATGTGGGCGCAAGATATGACTCGCTTGAAGCAATCTCCTGGTAGTGAACACGTGAAGGCGCAGAGCGAGGAGTTTCAACTCCAAACCACCCTGAGCGCCTCACAGCAACAAATTGGTGTTGGGCAAGCGATACAGGGTGGAGCCTTAGCAATGGGAACCATTTCTTCCTCTCAGATGATATTGAGTCAGGCTGAGCAGAATGGCCTAGAGCAATTGCGGCAATTTGATAAAGATGTCTTTATGCAGGAGAGCCAACGAAATCATGAAAGAGCCCAGGATGCTGAAAAGCTCAAGGCTGCATTGTTGGCTACGCTCGAAAATATTGCGAAAGACATCAGCGATACTGCCAGTGTTGTTGCCAATAACACCAAAATGTAATTGCTAAACATTGATAATGATATAAAACCGCCTGTTGATACAGGCGGTTTCTTCAGAGGAAAACATGGAAATATTATCCACAACAAGGCCATCATTTTGGGTTGATAGCTATTCACAGGATCAATCTGCTAATAATTTATTTTTGCAGGAACCGATCGCTGATGATATGAATATATTACCCCGCAGTGATGGTACGCATCGCATTCTTCTCGGTCCCTTCTCATTTATCATGGCTGATGGTGGAAAGCTGGAAGATTTTTTAAAAAATTTAAATATTAGTGGCTTTCTTGATGAAATGAAGACTATCCAGGCACGGAGAGAGCTTCTCGGTCATGATGTTAAAAAAAGAATGCGTGTTCTCGATGATCTGTTTTTACAGAATCCTGAATTGAAAAATAAGGCCTTGTCGTCTGATACAAAAGAGCTGGTCTATTCGACGCTGGCAAAACAGGGGAGTTCTTCCTATGCAGATCTAATTTCCAGTTTCTCGCATTCTGACGCGTTTAGTACCTTATCAAGTAAAGAGATTTGTGACCTAATATCTAGTGCAATTGGGGAAATGTCTGAAAGCTATTTGGATGTTTTTCAAAAGGCCGTTGAGAAAAATGCTCAGTTTTATAAAGATTTTTCTGATTTTATGTCCACGCTGCAACAATTTATTTCCGCTAATGGTGATAAAACCATTTTGGATGGCAAAGGATTCAAAAAAAGTCTTCAAGAGTTGATGGATAAATATCCTGTTCCAGGTTTGTCAACGACATTGTTTCCAGTTCAAACGGGGTCTACGGTTCAAGGGGCTAGCCGTGAGGAGTGTGAAGCTTGGGCAAAAGAGTTCGGGCTCAGTGCGAATGACTGTATTTATCAGCTACCCTATGGCACTTACATTGTTCATATTGATATTAGTCCATTGGTTAATATCAATAACTCATTGAAAAATAAAGATATGTCGTTCAACGCAGCACAGTGGTCTGCATGGCAGACTGGCGTTGATATGCAAAAAGATTACATCCAAAACAGCATGCAAACATTAACCCAGAAATTTGCAAATGCACATTCAACGTTTGATAATTTAGTCAAAGTATTGAGTAGCACAATTGCAAGCCTTTTGGAGTGCGATAAGCAATTCTTTGTTTAGGAGGTAGTATGATGAATAATAAAGTTATACAGACACACACAGTGCGTAATTCTTATCCTGCTGTTAGAGGAATAAAGAGAAATGTTAAATTTAAATCACTAAAAAACGTGCGACAATCCAATAAAACATACCGAACTTCTGGCGGGAAGTTCAAAGGCAAAATAGACTTGATAAAGCAAATGGCTCAAGATCCCGCTCTGTGTATTAAGAAAGATTTGATGAGTGTTAGGAACAACTCGAATCGCAATGAAGTGTTAAATGAGAATGTGGAGGCTCAGAAGTCTTGTCCTGAAGATGCGGTAGGAATCAATAAGTTCCTTGACTCACTTCCTAACAGCATCAATTTTTCAAAAAAAATGGAACAGGATGCGATTGAGTTTTGGAAAAGCAAAAAAGATATCAAAGGATTTGGTAATTTTTTATCGGTACTATCTGCTTCTGGTAGTAATAATCAATCTGTACAAAAAGTTAAACAAGCACTGGTTATGATTCAAAAGTTGCATGACTCATGTGCCGATAACGATATTTATAATATTGATGCTATAAAGAAGGATGTTAAATTTCTTGTCGATAATGTAAATGAGTATAAGTTGGGTTTTGATTCACCAATTACGGGTTCTTCGAGAAAAGGCTTTAAAGCACTCGAGTCATTTGATCAATTTATGGATAGAATTTCCGATGCGGCAATATCAAAAGGCTTAGATTATAATAAAGAAATTCATATCATGGTTATGAATGAAATTAAGTCTTTGCCGGATAGCCATTTGCGTGATGTGTTACATAAGGAGTGGGAGAATGGCCCTTTCCGTGAATCAATCCGAGTTTTTGAAAAGATGGAAAATGTTATTAATTCAACGAGTGGGTTCCTGCGTGCGGGTGCTTTTTTTTCTCATCAGCCAATCAAGTTAGATCTCTTTAAGGACTACTTGAAGCGGGAAGGGGGGCCAAAAAACAATGATGAAACGAATGAAGTTCCTGTAAAAAAAGAGGCTGATGCTGGCAAGGAAAATCAGGGGGTAACTTACATTTATAATGATTATAGCACCAATGTAAATGATTTTAGTAAAGTTATTATAGGCGATAGGGTTAATTTTAAATATAACGGTGATTTTATAATTAAAATTAATGCTGATAAATCGAAACCACAAAAAGAAACTGCATTTTCATCTACAGTGAAAACCCGGTCTCAACATTTTGACGATATCCCTGAGACAACAGCGGGTACGTCAGATATTACGGTTAATAGTAACAAGCCTCCCAATGAAACGCTGACCCCACCTGTAACAGTGGGAGGGCGTGCAGGGGATGATGATATCGATGGACCGGCGTTACCCAGAGATGCATCTTCATCGCCAGACATCAATGCCGAACTGAATGTGCGCACGTCAGTCCAACAGGTACAGCCTCAGATAGTGGGTAATCCTGGTTCTTCGATGTCCGCACACCAGACTTCTTATATTGGCCCCTTTACCACGGGTAGAACGGGCGCTGCGCAATTTCAGAAGTATAAGCAGTCCTCTGATAGCGGGCGGTTTGATAAAAAAAATGAGTCTCTGAGTACGCCTTCTAACGATGCTGGTACGGGGATTAAAAGTGATGGTGTTCGTTCACGTGATGAGAATGTCAGTAATCCTAACCCTCACGTTCAGGCAGGAGAAAATCCTGTTAGCGATAGGGTCGCGAATCAAGCGCTTCATGCAGCGTCATTCATTCGGCAACAACAGCAGTTGAACGGTGCTGCTGGTATCAGCAAACAAAAGTCTGATACCTATATGGGACCGCACAGAACGGGTAGGACCGGCGCAGCAGATTTCAAAAAATATGCATCGGATTCAAATGCATCTACAGTAAGCCATGCGCTAAACAGGCCAGGCAGTACCGGGGGTGATGCTGAACCTTTGGCTACAGCGGTCTCAAGCAGCACCATTGAAAGGCGCGTTGTAAACAAAACGGATGCAGCTACCCCGGTTACCAGTGGCGTTGAGCACGCTGCGGGTGTGTCTCAACACAAAGTACGCGTTGAACCTGAAACCTCGAAGGTTGAAATCACAGATGATGTGTTACTGGCGGATTCTGCGTCCGACATCAGCGCTGCCAGAGGGCCCTCTTTGGCCAATCGTTACCAGGTAGCGTCTTCTGGAGAGAAAAATACGGTTACTGCTGCGGGCAACACTGGCTACAAAGGTCCTTTTTGGACGGGAAGGCAAGGTGCTACGGCAAAGCAATCTTATATAAACACTGACAGGTTTGCTAAAAAGTAAACCGTTAACATACTTTTAGGGGCCTTGTTGAATAATAGGGAATCGTGCTGTTTTACTATGCCCATTTTGGTAGAAAATGCTTATCACCTCAGGCATTCCGTTTTCTCATGATGCTTAACTGCATGATTTCACGTTGCTGGAAACAATCGTTTTACTGGGCTGGTAGCATAAAATCTGTTTATTCAACAAAGCCACTTTTAGGATGAGAGGCAGTCTTCCTGTCTGGTGAAAGCGACCTGACGTCATCTTGATCGCCTCGTCCTGTGAGATTGAAAAAGGAATTGTAATGAATCAAAACGTTGAGGAACGCATAAATCATGTGGTTTCTTCTATTATAAATTGTTCCTCTGCGGATATATTACCGGAGAAACATCTATACTATGATCTATTGGCTGATTCACTCATGATGATGGATCTGATGTTAGTGCTCGAACAGGAGTTTGCTCTTAACATTAAAGATAATGCGCTGGACGATGTTAACTATGTTAAGGACCTCTATCGCCTGATTCATGAACGATGCCATTAATTGTATTAGCTCAGACCTGATCTGACAGTTACCGGTTATTTATACAGGTGTCTGTCAGATTAAATCTGGTTCAGATTTTTTTCTGCCCAGACTCGTTTACCATCAAGTAACGTGGCCATTGGCGTACGCCCGCAGCACATTTTACCCTGATGAGTTCGCTCATTATTGTAATGCCACAACCAGTTGTCCAGATCCTTTTGTAGACTTTCTAGGTCCTCGTATAACGTCTTACGGAACGCAACCTGATAAAAATCCTGCAAAATAGTTTTATGGAAGCGCTCGCAGATACCGTTTGTCTGCGGAGACATCGCTTTCGTTTTCGTATGGTCTATATCGTTGATAGCCAAGTACAGCTGATAGTCATGTTGTTCCACTTTACCGCAGTACTCCGTCCCCCTGTCCGTCAGTATTCTTAGCATTGGCAGCCCCTGAGCTTCGTAGAACGGCAGCACGCGATCATTGAGCAGGTAGGCGGCAGAGATCGGTGCTTTACTCGTGTAAAGCTTGCAGTGCGCCACTTTCGAGTACGTATCCACGAACGTCTGCTGGTAGATACGGCCAACACCTTTCAGATTACCCACGTAGAAGGTGTCCTGTAGTGGCACACTGATACTGGCCACCTGATCGGAGGTGATATGCTCACCTCATCAACACGACAGGTGACCTCATGGGTAAACATTTTACGGCGGAATTTAAGCTCGAAGCCGCAAAGCTGGTTGTCGACCACGGCTACACATACGTTAAGGCCGCAGAGGCGGTTAATGTCAGCCATTCTGCCATTAGTCGCTGGGTCAATAAGCTTCGCCTTGAACGACAGGGAAAAACGCCAACGGGACTTCCTCTTACCCCTGAACAGCTCGAGCTGCGTGAGATGAAGAAAAAAGTCCAATGCCTTGAAATGGAGAACGAAATCCTAAAAAAGGCTACGGCGCTCTTAATGTCGGACTCACTCAACGGTTCACGGTAGTCGACAGGCTGAGGGCGCGATACCCGGTCACGGCGTTGTGCCAAACTTTTGAGGTACATCGCAGCAGCTACAGGCACTGGCAGGCTTCCGCTAATGAACCCGACGGTGAGCGCGTGGTTAAGTGTAGTCGCGTCATGGAAGCCTGGAACGCCAGCGGCGGCTCTGCCGGCGCTCGAAGTATCGCGACCATCGTCACCGGCAGCTCTGGTGTCAAAATGGGGCGCTGGCTGGCTGGCAAGCTGATGAAGGAGCTGGGTATCGCCAGCTGCCAGCGACCGGCTCACAAATACAAACGCGGCGGCAATGAACACGTTGAAATACCGAACTATCTCAACCGCCAGTTCGCGGTTACCGCGCCGGATCAGGTCTGGTGCGGCGATGTGACCTACATCTGGACGGGCAAATGCTGGGCTTACCTTGCGGTGGTGCTAGACCTGTTCGCCCGCAAACCGGTGGGCTGGGCCATGTCGACGTCGCCGGACTCGGCGCTGACAGTTAAAGCGTTGCAGATGGCCTGGGAACTCCGGGGACAACCAACAGGAGTCATGTTCCACAGCGACCAGGGCAGCCACTATACCAGCCGTCAATACCGGCAAGCCCTGTGGCGCTGCCGGATAAAGCAGAGTATGAGTCGGCGGGGTAACTGCTGGGATAATGCGCCAATGGAGCGGTTCTTCCGCAGCCTGAAGACAGAATGGGTGCCGACAAAGGGTTACAACAGCTTCAGCGAAGCCCAGGACGCGATTATCCGCTACATCACGGGGTATTACAGCGCTATCCGGCCTCACTGGTATAACGGCGGCTTAACTCCAAACGAATCTGAGCGACTGTTCTACATACAGTCTAATGCGGTGGCCAATATTAGTTGACCACTACACCATGAGCCGGGAACTCAATGGCGTAATCAACAACCGCACGTTCAGTGGCTTCATCAGCACGGTTTTTCAGGTTGGGAACCCGGCGGTTTTGGTTAACCAGAGCGTCAATGCCGCCTTCTGCCGCCAGTTCCTGATAGCTATAAAACGTGTCGCGTGACACCCCCATGATTTTACAGGCTTTTGATACGTTACCGAGTTCTTCGGCGAGATTGAGCAGGCCGGCTTTGTGTTTGATGATGGGATTGTTAGTATGAAGCATGAGAGTTACCTCGTGTTTTGTATAAGGATTCGACACCCATATCAAAACCGGTAACTCTCAACCTTTCAAGGTCCAGTGTCAGATCAAGTCGCGACTAATACACATTAATATAAATGTGGGTCGGGTTTTTACTCGGCCCATGACCCTGTACATAAATTTGTGTAATTGCCTGATTTTGATATGTTCAATCCAACATCAAAAACAGGTTAATTTATGGACGAAAAACAGTTGCAGGCTCTGGCTAACGAACTGGCCAAAAATCTCAAAACCCCTGACGATCTCAGCCAATTCGATCGCCTGCTGAAGAAAATCAGCGTTGAGGCTGCTCTCAACGCCGAAATGTCCCACCATCTGGGCTACGATAAAAATCAGCCCAAACCGGGGGCCAACTCCCGCAACGGCTATTCCACAAACACCGTGACCACCGGGGATGGCCCTCTGGAACTACGTACTCCGCGCGATCGTGATGGCTCCTTCGAACCACAACTGGTGAAGAAAAACCAGACCCGGATCACCGGGATGGATAACCAAATCCTGTCCCTGTACGCCAGAGGGATGACCACCCGCGAGATAGCGTCTGCGTTCAAAGAGCTGTATGACGCGGATGTCTCACCGGCGCTGGTCTCGAAGGTCACCGACGCCGTGATGGAACAGGTTACTGAATGGCAAAATCGTCCACTGGATGCAGTCTATCCCATTGTTTACCTTGACTATATCATCCTGAAGGTCCGGCAGGACAGTCGCGTCATCAATAAATCCGTGTTCCTGGCACTGGGTATCAACATCGAGGGCCAGAAAGAACTGCTGGGTATGTGGCTGGCCGAAAACGAGGGCGCGAAGTTCTGGCTCAATGTGCTGACAGAACTAAAAAACCGCGGCCTGAACGATATCCTCATCGCCTGTGTCGACGGTCTGAAAGGCTTCCCGGACGCCATCAACGCGGTGTATCCGAAAGCCCGCATCCAGCTGTGCATCGTGCACATGGTACGCAACAGCCTGAGGTTCGTCTCTTGGAAGGACTACAAAGCCGTCACACGCGACCTGAAAGCCATCTATCAGGCCGCTACGGAAGAAGCAGGCCAGCAGGCGCTGGAAGCATTCGCCAGCGCATGGGACAGCCGCTATCCACAGATAAGCCGGAGCTGGCAGACGAACTGGAGCAATCTGGCAACGTTCTTCGCTTACCCGGCTGATATCCGCAAAGTCATCTACACAACCAACGCCATCGAGTCGCTGAATAGTGTGATCCGGCATGCGATTAAAAAATGCAAGGTGTTCCCGACTGACGACGCAGTGAAAAAGGTGGTGTGGCTGGCAATCCAGTCGGCCTCACAGAAATGGACGATGCCACTGCGGGACTGGCGTATGGCAATGAGCCGTTTTATTATCGAGTTCGGTGACCGCCTGGACGGTCACTACTGAGAAAGGCATTTACACAGAATCATGTACAGGGTCTACTCGGCGTCATATTAATCTATGCGTTGTGGGGCCTGCTAGGCTGTGTCCCTTAATCCCATGAGTTATAATAACTTTTTTTCTACATCATTTTGAACTATGGCTCGCTACGACCTTCCCGATGAAGCATGGGCTATCATCCAGCCCTTACTCCCTGCTGAACCAGCAACACCACAGGCCGGACGCCCATGGGCTGAGCATCGCATGATTATCAATGGCATGTTCTGGGGGCTGTGCTCTGGTGCCCCATGGCGTGATTTACCTGAGCGATACGGCCCATGGAAAACCGTTTATAACCGCTTTAACCGATGGTCAAAATCGGGAGTCATTAACATTATTTTCAATAAGTTACTTTCATCACTTGATACCCATGGCCTCCTGGACTGGTCAGCGACTGCGCTGGATGGTAGCAATATCAGGGCGCTGAAATGTGCTGCCGGTGCTCAAAAAAACATCCCGATATCACCGGAGATAATGGGCTGGGTCGCTCTCGAGGTGGTTTTGGCACCAAAATCCATATGGCTACAGACGGAAGTGGTCTTCCGTTAAACATCGTGTTGAGCCCCGGTCAGGCTCATGAAAGTCAGTTTGCACTACGTCTTTTGGACGGTATTGGTGTTCAACGCCAGAACGGCAGTATGAAACGCCGTGGTCATGCGGTACTCGCTGACAAGGCGTACTCCGGGCATGTATTACGTAACGAGCTGAAAAACAGAGGTATAAAAACTGTCATCCCCCGAAAATCCACTGAAAAAATGGCGGTGGATGGTCGTTCAAAGCTCGAGCGTGACGCCTACCGCAATCGGAACGTTGTTGAGCGGTGCTTTGGCCGTCTGAAAGAATATCGTCGCATTGCGACACGTTACGACAAAACGGCGAGGAATTATCTGGCAATGTTGAAACTGGGCTGCATCCGCCTGTTTTACCAGAGGTTATGTAATTAAGGGACACAGCCTAATGTTTGCTTATAAAGCTTCGTCTAGGATGTGTTTATTGTCACTCGGGTTTTTATCGGGGATTGGGTTTCTATCTTATCAACTACGGCAAGTATCGAATTTTTTGTCCTAATGCAAAACGGACAACCTGGGTTGTCCGTTGACTAAGTGTTTATCACGTGTTGGTTGCGTGACCAATCAGGATTCACTCACCACCACTTTGCCGATACCTGGATTACTGAAGCTCACGATATGATCCAGACGCAACTCTCGTAGTGCGCCATTTTCTTCCACCACCAGATATTCCACTTGCTTGCGCGAGATAATGTCCTTGGCCTTGCCTGTAAGGGTT
Organism: Symbiopectobacterium sp. Eva_TO; assembly: GCF_053848865.1. Lineage (NCBI taxonomy): Bacteria > Pseudomonadati > Pseudomonadota > Gammaproteobacteria > Enterobacterales > Enterobacteriaceae > Symbiopectobacterium > Symbiopectobacterium sp. Eva_TO. Next base: position 568,724 of record NZ_JBSPEY010000004.1, read on the forward strand.
TCACCGCTGCGCAACTCTAGCGTCAGCGTCAGATGTTGCTGGCACGTAGCCTCAAGGCTATCGTAATCATCACAATTGATGGGTTGATATTCGTTACTCATTGACATAATCGCTCACCAATAAGTTAGCTGCGGCGAAGGCCGCCTGTTCCCTGAGGGTGGACGGCAAGTCGCCATTGGCTGCGATCCCATCCAGAGTTTGCAAAACACAACCTAATGCATCGGGTATGTAGCCCAGATTGCCGCTGGCGATCTCCGCGTATAAACGACGAACCAATTCAGAATGTTGCTGCACAATATCCTCCCTTGGAAGCCCACCGCCGTAGGCTTTTGTGCCTGTTGTCGCCGCGATGGCCTCGTTTTTTGCTGATAAGGGGAGATAATCCCACGAAAATAAGTATTCGTTATCAAAAGGACTATAGCATAGGCATCAGCAGGATATCAGCATTCCGGTGTTAAGCAATGCTTCAGTTAGCGCACAATTTTAACCTTTTTACACAATATACTTGAAGCTGTGACCGGTCTGTTTTCTGAATTGTTATCGGTATGCTGTGCGTCTCACCGGTTCACAAGGTACACTGGTTGCAGACGGAGAAGAGGTATCGAATGGCATTAAAAGCAACGATTTATAAAGCAGCAGTGAACATTGCGGATTTGGATCGCTCTTTTTTTTACGATGCCAATTTGACCTTGGCACAGCACCCCTCAGAAACTGAACAGCGTATGATGCTGCGACTGCTGGCGTGGATCTGTCATGCGGATGAAAATTTACGCTTCACCAAGGGGTTATGTGCCGATGACGAACCGGAAATCTGGTTGCGTGATGACATACTGGCGCTGAAGCTGTGGATTGAATTGGGGTTGCCAGATGAGCGTCGGCTCAAAAAAGCCTGCAACCAGTCTCCTAACGTTGTGCTCTATGTCTATGGTGAGCGAGCGGCCCATGTCTGGTGGCAATCGATGGAGCAAAAGTTGCGGCCGTATCGCAATCTTGCCGTCCGTTTTTTAGACGATCGCCAATTGCAAGCGTTGGCTGCTGCAATGGCACAGCGCACGATGACGTTACAGGCAACCCTTCAGGATCGTTCGGTGTGGTTGTCTGATGATAAGAATAATCTGGAAATTACCTTTGCCGAGTGGCAACCGGCCCAATAATCGTCATGATCCTGGGTGACAGGAGAAGGTAGGGAGGAAAATAGCGTGAAAAAAATGGCGCTTGGCTTACTACTGGTTTTTTTTGGCAGCAGGGTTGATGGGATGTCATACGCCCAAACCAGTGCGTGAGGAAGCATTGCAGCCCATGGCGCAGAGTTATCGTGGTGTATTACCTTGTGCAGATTGTGCCGGTATCGATACGTTATTATTCCTGGCTGAAAATGGCACGTTTATACTGCAACATCATTATCAAACCGATCGCCCCGGCAATCGCGTGTTTGCCACCTATGGCAGATGGGCGCGCACGGCGGATAAGCTCGTGCTCACCGATGTGCAAGGCGAAAAAAGTTACTTCAGAGCGCTGGATAATGGTCTGGAAATGCTCGATCGGGACGGTGCGCCGATTGTATCGTCCAACACCTATCGTCTGACGGCGACCAAAGCGCTGTTGCCTACTACCCCGATGGCAATGCGTGGTTTGTACCGCTATATGGCCGATGCGGCGGTGTTTGCTGATTGTTTTACCGGTGTCACCTACCCGGTGGTAAATAATATCGTGATGGAAAAACGCTATTTACAGGTGCGTAAATCATCGGGAGACGCGGTGCTGCTTACCTTCAGCGCGCATTTTGCCGTTGTGCCTTCGATGGAAGAGGGGAGGGAGGTAAAAAGCCTGGTCCCGAGCAGTGCGCCATTTCAGATGAAAGCGCAAGACCACTGTAACGAGTAACAATACCAAAGCGATCGGATAAAAAAAGGCCTTCCTGAGAAAGGCCGCTTGCCATGAAAAGTTACACCATCGCTTTCAGTTTATACAGCCATTCCAGCGCCTGACGCGGCGCTAACGTATCGGGATCCAGCGCTTCCAGTGCTTGGACCGCCGGAGCGGTCTCTTCGCTGGTTAACAACGCCAGTTGCGGACCATCCACATGGCTGGCAGAGGCGTGATTGGAAAGTGATTCAAGCTCTTTAAGCTTTTGCCGCGCACGTTTAATCACCTCTTTGGGCACACCCGCCAGCGCTGCAACGGCGAGGCCGTAGCTCTTGCTGGCGGCACCCTCCTGAACACTGTGCATAAACGCAATGGTGTCACCGTGCTCCAGAGCATCCAGATGTACATTCGCAACGCCTTCCATTTTTTCTGGCAAATGGGTTAATTCAAAGTAATGGGTTGCAAACAATGTCATGGCCTTGATGCGCTGCGCCAGATTTTCAGCACAGGCCCAGGCCAGGGATAAACCATCATAGGTCGATGTGCCTCGCCCAATTTCATCCATCAATATCAGGCTGTTGGCGGTGGCATTGTGCAGAATGTTGGCCGTCTCCGTCATCTCCATCATGAACGTAGAACGCCCTGAGGCGAGATCGTCTGCGGCACCAATACGTGTGAATATGCGATCAACTGGCCCAATAGTGGCCTTATCAGCAGGTACAAAGCTGCCAATATGGGCCATCAGCACGATCAGCGCGGCCTGACGCATATAGGTACTCTTACCGCCCATGTTCGGGCCGGTAACGATCAGCATACGACGCTGCGGTGTGAGCGACAGCGGGTTGGCAATAAACGGCTCGCTCAACACTTGCTCCACCACCGGATGGCGTCCTCCTTCAATTTTTAACCCTGGCAGTTCACTCAGCGTCGGGCATACATAATTCAGCGTATCTGCTCGTTCTGCCAGGTTGGTGAGAACATCAATTTCTGCCAACGCGGCAGCACTTTGTTGCAATGCTTCAAGGTGCGGCAACAGTTGGTCAAACAAGTCGTCGTATAGGGCTTTTTCCAGCGCCAGCGCCTTGCCTTTGGACGTGAGCACTTTATCTTCGTACTCTTTCAATTCAGGAATAATGTAGCGTTCGGCATTCTTCAGCGTTTGGCGGCGTACATAGTGAATCGGCACCAAATGGCTCTGTGCGCGGCTCACCTGGATGTAATAACCGTGCACGCCGTTAAATCCGACTTTGAGGGTATCAAGTCCCAGTTTTTCGCGCTCACGTATCTCCAAACGATCGAGGTAATCGCTGGCACCGTCAGCCAGCGCACGCCATTCATCCAGTTCGGCGTTATAGCCGCTGGCGATCACACCACCATCGCGCACCAGCACCGGTGGCGCTTCCACCACGGCGCGTTCCAACAGTGCGCACAGTTCGTCAAACTGATGAACATGCTGAGAAAGCTGTTGGACATAGTCTTCGGTGCTTTCTGCCAGCAGAGCATGGATGGCCGGATACTGGTGAAATGCATGGCGCATCCGTGCCAGATCGCGCGGTCTGGCGGTACGCAGCGCCAGACGAGCCAAAATACGCTCCAGGTCGCCAATCTGCCGCAATGGCGGCTGGAGTGCTTCCGCCAGTGGCTGCAACGCGCGAATGGTGCTCTGGCGTTGCGCTAGCGCTTGTCTGTCACGCGTGGGCATATGCAACCAGCGCTTAAGCATACGGCTGCCCATCGGAGTGACGGTGCAGTCCAGAATGGCTGCAAGCGTATTTTCGACGCCGCCTGCCAAATTCTGTGTCAGCTCCAGATTACGACGCGTGGCGGCATCCATAATGATGCCGTCTTGCTGGCGTTCCATGGTGATGCTGCGGATATGTGGCAGTGAGGTTCGCTGGGTATCTTTGGCATACTGTAGCAAGCAGCCGGCGGCACGCAGCGCCAGTTTCGCCTGCTCAACCCCCAACCCTATCAGGTCGCGTGTGCCAAACTGCATATTGAGCTGCTGCCGCGCGGTTTCCAACTCAAATTCCCACAGCGGACGGCGGCGCAACCCATGGCGATGTTCGATCAAATGAGCGGCACCAAACGATTCCGGATAAAGCAACTCAGCAGGATTGGTGCGTTGCAGCTCTGCCGCCATGGTCTCTTCATCGGCCGGCTCCATAACGCGAAAACGCCCGGAGCTGATATCCAATGTAGCATAGCCAAAGCCACGCCCGTCCTGCCAAATGGCTGCTAAAAGATTGTCCTGTTTTTCCTGCAACAGTGCTTCGTCGCTGATCGTCCCTGGGGTGACGATACGTACCACTTTGCGTTCTACGGGGCCTTTGCTGGTCGCTGGATCGCCAATTTGTTCGCAGATGGCGACGGATTCGCCTTGCTGCACCAGTTTTGCCAGGTAGTTTTCAACTGCGTGCTGCGGAACGCCTGCCATGGGGATGGGTTCACCGGCCGAAGCACCGCGTTTGGTAAGTGAAATATCCAATAGCTGTGACGCACGTTTGGCATCATCGTAAAACAACTCATAAAAGTCGCCCATGCGGTAAAACAGCAGGATGTCGGGATGCTGAGCCTTTAGCCTGAAATACTGCTGCATCATGGGCGTATGGTCGGTGAAATCCTTCTCGATGGGTTCATTCATCTCTGTCTTACTCATTTTTAGCTATTGGGGATTCAATGGACAAGTCACTTGATCTTGACCCACCATCTCCGGACAGCTTTTGTATCTTAAGTTAACGATGCCCGCTGGCGCCGATATTCTCTTGGGGAGTTGTATCCCAGCGCACTGTGCGGATGGTTTTCATTGTAATGATTGAACGCCGCTGCAAGGTTCTTCAGCGCTGTTCGCACATCGGGTTTTGGCATGAAGGCGATGTAATCTTCCTTCATCGTCTTCACGAACCGTTCTGCCATGCCGTTACTCTGTGGACGGCTCACTGCTGTTGTGCAGGGCTCCAGATTCCGTTCTCTGGCGAACTTCCGCGTTTCATGCGCTGTGTACGCTGAACCATTATCCGTCAGCCATTGCACTGGTTTATCCGGCAGCGCGCTACCGAAGCGTTTTTCCACCGACCTCAGCATCACATGCTGCACGGTTGAACTGTCATAACCCCTGGTGCTCGCTGCCCAGTCTATGGCCTCCCGGTCGCAGCAGTCCAGTGCGAACGTCACCCGCAGCTTCTCGCCGTTGTCACAACCGAACTCGAAGCCATCTGAGCACCAGCGCATATCGCTCTCTGCTACCGCGATTTTGCCTTTATGCTCCCGCTTCGGACGTTCAGTTTTATCATGCAACAACAGCAGGTTATGCTCGCTCATTATCCTGTAAAGCCGTTTGGCGTTCACCGGTGGAAGTCCCTCTGCACGACGTTGCTTACGCAGGATACCCCACACTCGGCGGTAACCGTAACTGGGCATGTCGCTGATGATACGGAGGATGTCCGATAATATCTCAGCATCAGTTTCGTCATTACGCCGGTTGCTGCGCCTGTCCAGCCAGTCGGCAGAACGGTTAACCCGCAGTGACAGCTGCGCACGCGACACGCTCATGGCGCGGCTGACCAGAGCTATTCCCCGTCCTTTGGCAACAAGGGCGCGTGCGCTATCCATTTTCGCGACTGGCGGTACTCCACTGCTTCTTTGAGGATCTCAACTTCCATCGTCTTCTTACCCAGAAGGCGCTGTAGCTCCCGGACCTGCTTGAGGGCAGTCGCCAGCGCCGAAGCTGGAACCACTTCTTCTCCGGCCGCAACGGCGGTGAGGCTTCCTTCCTGGTATTGCTTCTTCCACTTAAACAAAAGGCTGGGCTGGATGCCATGCAGGCGGGCTACATGGGAGACGTTCATCCCCGGCTCCATTGTCTGCTGAATGATGGCGATTTTCTCTTGCGGAGTTTTACGCTTACGGACTTCTTGCCCTAACAGGATCCCGGTCATTTCAAAATTAGCATGATTGTTAGACATATATCTAAGCCTATCTCTTATCTGGAGATACAGCTACTGTCTGGTGTTACAGGGGGCTACATCACAATGGACAAGTCACTTATGCTGCAAGCATTTGCTTAAACCAAAATAGCCTGCCTGCAACATTTCTACACCAGGGTACGGTATATCTTACCACTTCCCCCGCAGGGATTCACCCACAGAGGGGCTTTGTTGAATAAATAGAAAGTTTGGGTAATCATCGGATCAGATCACCATAGTTGTTTCAACATCAGGTCTCCATGGCAAAACAAAATTTTAAAATCACTAACTGGCCCTCCTATAACAAGGCCCTCAAGCAGCGCGGTTCTCTAACCGTATGGCTAGATGAATCAGCCATTGCTGCATGGACGGAAAAAACGACTACTGAACGGCGTGGACGACCGCTCCACTACTCAGATATGGCCATCACCACAGTCCTGATGATGAAACGCGTGTTTGGCCTAATGAGATGGTCACCCCCACCCTGTGAGCGGTACGCTGACAGGGTGTTTCTTTATGGAGAAGGCCATCATGCAAAACGTCACGCTTATTGGTATCGATCTCGGCAAACATTCTTTTCACATTCATTGTCAGGATAAATCAGGCAAGGCATTACTGCGGAAAAAGTTTACCCGCACCAAACTCATCGAGTTTCTGGCTACGTGTACACCTACTACCGTTGTAATGGAAGCCTGCGCCGGTGCCCATTTTATGGCTCGTCGGATCAGTGAGCTGGGGCATGAAGTAAAGTTGATCTCTCCGCAGTTTGTCCACCCTTTTGTCAAGAGCAACAAGAACGATTTCGTTGATGCCGAAGCAATATGCGAAGCCGGATCACGCCCTTCCATGCGGTTTGTGCAGCCAAGAACTGAGGCTCAACAGGCTATGCGAGCCTTGCATCGGGTCAGGGAGTCGTTGGTCAGAGACAACGTTAAAACGACTAACCAAATGCATGCTTTTTTACTGGAGTTTGGTATCAGCATGCCGAAAGGTATTGCCGTAATCAAAAGGCTTTCAGCTGTTCTGGCTGATAATGACTTGCCACCTTATCTGGCACAGTTGCTGCTTCGATTACACGATCATTACCAATATTTGGTTGGGCAGATAGCAGAGCTCGAAAGAGAACTTGGGCAGGCACTCTCTCTAGATGAAACTGGCCAGCATTTAATGACCATCCCTGGTGTTGGACCGATAACAGCCAGCGTTTTGTCATCACAGTTAGGCGATGGCAAGCAATATGAAAACAGTCGTAATTTTGCCGCTTCCACCGGTCTTGTACCCCGCCAATACAGTACTGGAGGGAAGAATACTCTGCTGGGTATTAGCAAGCGTGGAGATAAAAACCTTCGCCGATTGCTTGTTCAATGTGCGCGGGTATTTATCCTAAGAATTGACCATCAATCAGGGAGATTAGCTGATTGGGTAAGGTCTCAGTTGGGCAGGAAACATTCTTGCGTTGTGTGCTGTGCATTAGCAAATAAATTAGCTCGAATAGCTTGGGCAATAACGACACGAAATACCGTGTTTGAACAGTAATGCTGGTCTAACAGTCAGCAATTTAACGAAGTTACCCATCTGGTTTTGCGAAGACTGATTATTGATGACATGAACGGCCTGACGGCCTGATATAAAACCAAAAAATGAAAATGGCTCAATGAAGCCGATGGCCTTTTTAGGAATATCAGGTGCGAAACTCATCGTGGCGCGGGCATCCTTGGCCATAAAGACGCCGGATAGATTTAAGCAAGCCCACCATTAATCAAAGATCAGTGTTGCAAAAATGGGGGTGACCATAGATTCATTGAGGGCTTTACAGGGTTTTGTTGACTCGATTTTTAAACTGATTAAATTGTCGCTGCATTGTCCAGACTATTCGCTGCTCAGCAAGCGAGCAAAGACAGTGAACATCAGCATAAAAACGCCAACCCGTGGTGAAATCTCACATCTGGTCATTGATGGAACCGGCCTGAAGGTCTTTGGCGAAGGCGAATGGAAAGTCCGGCAGCATGGTGCCGACAGACGCAGGGTGTGGCGTAAGCTGCATCTGGCAGTAGACAGTGCGACGCATGAGATTATCTGTGCGGATTTGTCGCTCAGTGGTACGACGGATGCCCAGGCTCTACCGGCACTGATAAACCAGACCTACCGGAAAATCAGAGAGGCATCGGCTGACGGCGCTTACGATACAGGTTACTGCCATGATGCTCTGCTGAGGAAGAAAATAAGGCCGCTTATCCCGCCGCGAAGGGGGGCGCAATATTGGCCGGACCACTACCACGAGCGTAACCACGCTGCTGCAAATCAGCGCCTGAGCGGCAGCAACGATACCTGGAAAAAGAAAGTGGGCTATCACCGACGCTCAGTGGCTGAAACGGCCATGTTCCGGTTCAAAACGCTTCTGGGTGGTCATCTAAGTCTGCGTGACTACGATGCTCAGGTGGGTGAAGCCATGGCGATGGTCAAAGCGCTTAACCGGATCACGCTATTAGGAATGCCGAACAGTATTCGCATCACGTAACAATCGACCTGGGGCACAGTCGTTACAAGTTCTGATTTATTCAACAAAGCCCCACAGAGGTTCACTATCCGGAACGTTATCAAAGCAGTAGTGGAAAATGTATCTGATTCTGATACCAGCCTCTTCATGCGCGAAGCGTATCGTAAATTTAGATGGATGATTTGCAAACGATAGGCATGGATACCGATCGGTATGATGATAATGCGACGAATACCCAGGATGACTACGATGCCATTTTTTCCTTTGCGTCAGGTAAAAATTGTTGGATTTGCTACTGGGCTTTGTTGAATAAACAGATTTTATGCTACCAGCCCAGTAAAATGATTGTTTCCAGCAACGTAAAATCATGCAGTTAAGCATCATGAGAAAACGGAATGCATGAGGTGATAAGCATTTTCTACCAAAATGGGCATAGTAAAACAGCACGATTCCCTATTATTCAACAAAGCCTTGCTACTGCTAAAGTATTGTCAATTTGTTCCGTTATTAAATGTGTTGATGACATTTTCGTAGTGTCTATTTTGGTGCAACTCTGTAAATTAATATGGAAAATTCTTAGTTAATGGTGGAGTTTTCTTATTTTAAATCATTCCTTGAAATTTGGTTTGTTTTAGATCATTGATTTGTAAATTTTTATATATATCTATTTTTGTGCGTGTGTTTTGTTCTTAGGAAAATTAATCTTTTGTCGGTTGATGTAAAAGATAAAAAACTATTGATATATTTTTATGTTTGCATAAAATGCCTATTAATTGTTATGCGTTGGCGAAATTATAGAGAGGTAGCAAGTAGGATAATTCGGAAAAATGAACGATGAAAGTAAATACTACAAAAATATTTAATGGACTGAGTTGTGTAAGTTGTCAGTTTCGGTGTGAATTATTACCTTTTGTATTAGCTCAGACCTGATCTGACAGTTACCGGTTATTTATACAGGTGTCTGTCAGATTAAATCTGGTTCAGATTTTTTTCTGCCCAGATTCGTTTACCATCAAGTAACGTGGCCATTGGCGTACGCCCGCAGCACATTTTACCCTGATGAGTTCGCTCATTATTGTAATGCCACAACCAGTTGTCCAGATCCTTTTGTAGACTTTCTAGGTCCTCGTATAACGTCTTACGGAACGCAACCTGATAAAAATCCTGCAAAATAGTTTTATGGAAGCGCTCGCAGATACCGTTTGTCTGCGGAGACATCGCTTTCGTTTTCGTATGGTCTATATCGTTGATAGCCAAGTACAGCTGATAGTCATGTTGTTCCACTTTACCGCAGTACTCCGTCCCCCTGTCCGTCAGTATTCTTAGCATTGGCAGCCCCTGAGCTTCGTAGAACGGCAGCACGCGATCATTGAGCAGGTCGGCGGCAGAGATCGGTGCTTTACTCGTGTAAAGCTTGCAGTGCGCCACTTTCGAGTACGTATCCACGAACGTCTGCTGGTAGATACGGCCAACACCTTTCAGATTACCCACGTAGAAGGTGTCCTGCGACCCCAGATAACCCGGGTGAGCAGTCTCTATTTCACCACAGGCTTCGTCGTCGTGCGCCTTCTTCTCCAGTGCAGCGATTTGAGCATCAGTAAGTACGATGCCTTCTCTGGCAACTTTTTCCTCAAGTGCCTTCAGGCGCTTACGAAAGTTTTCCAGATCGTGTCGTTGCCAGATGGAGCGCACACCGCTGCCAGAAATGAAGACGCCTTTTTTACGCAGCTCATTACTGGTCCGGTGCTGGCCATGAGCCGGGAACTCAATGGCGTAATCAACAACCGCACGTTCAGTGGCTTCATCAGCACGGTTTTTCAGGTTGGGAACCCGGCGGTTTTGGTTAACCAGAGCGTCAATGCCGCCTTCTGCCGCCAGTTCCTGATAGCGATAAAACGTGTCGCGTGACACCCCCATGATTTTACAGGCTTTTGATACGTTACCGAGTTCTTCGGCGAGATTGAGCAGGCCGACTTTGTGTTTGATGATGGGATTGTTAGTATGAAGCATGAGAGTTACCTCGTGTTTTGTATAAGGATTCGACACCCATATCAAAACCGGTAACTCTCAACCTTTCAAGGTCCAGTGTCAGATCAAGTCGCGACTAATACACATAACGGCAGCCCCGGCGGGAAGCATCCTGTCCGCCAACTCTGATTTATTCAACAAAGCCGTGGCCAGTATCAGTGTGCCACTACACACTAGGCTGTGTCCCTTAATTACATAACCTCTGGTAAAACAGGCGGATGCAGCCCAGTTTCAACATTGCCAGATAATTCCTCGCCATTTTGTCGTAACGTGTCGCAATGCGACGGTATTCTTTCAGACGGCCAAAGCACCGCTCAACAACGTTCCGATTGCGGTAGGCGTCACGATCGAGCTTTGAACGACCATCCACCGCCATTTTTTCAGTGGATTTTCGGGAGATGACAGTTTTTATACCTCTGTTTTTCAGCTTGTTACGTAATACATGCCCGGAGTACGCCTTGTCAGCGAGTACTGCATGACCACGGCGTTTCATACTGCCGTTCTGGCGTTGAACACCAATACCGTCCAAAAGACGTAGTGCAAACTGACTTTCATGAGCCTGACCGGGGCTCAACACGATGTTTAACGGAAGACCACTTCCGTCTGTAGCCATATGGATTTTGGTGCCAAAACCACCTCGAGAGCGACCCAGCCCATTATCTCCGGTGATATCGGGATGTTTTTTTGAGCACCGGCAGCACATTTCAGCGCCCTGATATTGCTACCATCCAGCGCAGTCGCTGACCAGTCCACGAGGCCATGGGCATCAAGTAATGAAAGTAACTTATTGAAAATAATGTTAATGACTCCCGATTTTGACCATCGGTTAAAGCGGTTATAAACGGTTTTCCATGGGCCGTATCGCTCAGGTAAATCACGCCATGGGGCACCAGAGCACAGCACCCAGAACATGCCATTGATAATCATGCGATGCTCAGCCCATGGGCGTCCGGCCTGTGGTGTTGCTGGTTCAGCAGGGAGTAAGGGCTGGATGATAGCCCATGCTTCATCGGGAAGGTCGTAGCGAGCCATAGTTAAAAATTATTTAGAAACAAACGGTTAGTATAACTCATGGGATTAAGGGACACAGCCTAAGATTATTCATGATATATATTAATTTACACATGCTTAATTTTTAGGTAGTGTTACCGCTATGGATTTTTTAGATTTGGATTTTTGGGGTTAACCTATGTATATCAGACTTTCGAAGTCTATTTTGGTTTGTGCAATAGCTTTTTTCGCATCGTTAGTTGCGTTTGGAAATATCACTGATTATTCAACTAATCTTGAGTTTGTACGTCATGTGTTTATGATGGATACCATTTACCCAGACTCATCTATTCACTATCGTGCAATAAATTCCCCCCGTGTTCATCAACTCGGATATATCTTTATTATTTTTATTGAAACGTTCACGGCAGTTTTATGCTGGATTGGTGGGGTTAAACTTTTTCTATCTATAAAAGCTGATAGTAGAGTGTTTAATTATTCAAAAAAGACTGCGGTTTTAGGACTTACTCTTGGTTTCCTTTTGTGGCAAGTCGGTTTTATGTCGATCGGTGGAGAATGGTTCGGCATGTGGATGTCGAGCCAGTGGAATGGTGTACCAGATGCCTTTCATTTCTTCGTCACCATCATATTGGTACTGATTTATCTGATACAACCAGATACTTGAAGTTAATAATCTCTCCAAGGAAAAGACTGTTTTAATCGTCTGAAATACAAAAATATCAACCACCCCATAAATATCAACCCCCTGATATAAATATATCAGGGGTCCGAAGTTCAATGAAACTGAAAATCACGTCACGCAATATTGGACTGCACAATACAGATGCAGCTAAATATATCATGATTTTTTCATTCCTCTTGACTGGGTTAGTTTTATGAAAATAAGTCTAACGGGATTTTCTAAATTTATATTGGGCTTTGTTGAATAAATCAAAGTTAGCCGACAGGCTGGTTCCCGATGGAACACCTGTTATGCAATACGGACGCTGGCCGGCATACCTGATCTTGACCCACCATCTCCGGACAGCTTTTGTATCTTAAGTTAACGATGCCCGCTGGCGCCGATATTCTCTTGGGGAGTTGTATCCCAGCGCACTGTGCGGATGGTTTTCATTGTAATGATTGAACGCCGCTGCAAGGTTCTTCAGCGCTGTTCGCACATCGGGTTTTGGCATGAAGGCGATGTAATCTTCCTTCATCGTCTTCACGAACCGTTCTGCCATGCCGTTACTCTGTGGACGGCTCACTGCTGTTGTGCAGGGCTCCAGATTCCGTTCTCTGGCGAACTTCCGCGTTTCATGCGCTGTGTACGCTGAACCATTATCCGTCAGCCATTGCACTGGTTTATCCGGCAGCGCGCTACCGAAGCGTTTTTCCACCGACCTCAGCATCACATCCTGCACGGTTGAACTGTCATAACCTGTATTAGTCGCGACTTGATCTGACACTGGACCTTGAAAGGTTGAGAGTTACCGGTTTTGATATGGGTGTCGAATCCTTATACAAAACACGAGGTAACTCTCATGCTTCATACTAACAATCCCATCATCAAACACAAAGTCGGCCTGCTCAATCTCGCCGAAGAACTCGGTAACGTATCAAAAGCCTGTAAAATCATGGGGGTGTCACGCGACACGTTTTATCGCTATCAGGAACTGGCGGCAGAAGGCGGCATTGACGCTCTGGTTAACCAAAACCGCCGGGTTCCCAACCTGAAAAACCGTGCTGATGAAGCCACTGAACGTGCGGTTGTTGATTACGCCATTGAGTTCCCGGCTCATGGCCAGCACCGGACCAGTAATGAGCTGCGTAAAAAAGGCGTCTTCATTTCTGGCAGCGGTGTGCGCTCCATCTGGCAACGACACGATCTGGAAAACTTTCGTAAGCGCCTGAAGGCACTTGAGGAAAAAGTTGCCAGAGAAGGCATCGTACTTACTGATGCTCAAATCGCTGCACTGGAGAAGAAGGCGCACGACGACGAAGCCTGTGGTGAAATAGCGACTGCTCACCCGGGTTATCTGGGGTCGCAGGACACCTTCTACGTGGGTAATCTGAAAGGTGTTGGCCGTATCTACCAGCAGACGTTCGTGGATACGTACTCGAAAGTGGCGCACTGCAAGCTTTACACGAGTAAAGCACCGATCTCTGCCGCCGACCTGCTCAATGATCGCGTGCTGCCGTTCTACGAAGCTCAGGGGCTGCCAATGCTAAGAATACTGACGGACAGGGGGACGGAGTACTGCGGTAAAGTGGAACAACATGACTATCAGCTGTACTTGGCTATCAACGATATAGACCATACGAAAACGAAAGCGATGTCTCCGCAGACAAACGGTATCTGCGAGCGCTTCCATAAAACTATTTTGCAGGATTTTTATCAGGTTGCGTTCCGTAAGACGTTATACGAGGACCTAGAAAGTCTACAAAAGGATCTGGACAACTGGTTGTGGCATTACAATAATGAGCGAACTCATCAGGGTAAAATGTGCTGCGGGCGTACGCCAATGGCCACGTTACTTGATGGTAAACGAGTCTGGGCAGAAAAAAATCTGAACCAGATTTAATCTGACAGACACCTGTATAAATAACCGGTAACTGTCAGATCAGGTCTGAGCTAATACACATAACCCCTGGTGCTCGCTGCCCAGTCTATGGCCACCTCGTTATACACATCTCTGTTCGTGCCTGAGCGCGCGTAGCGTTTCGGCGGCCGTCATGACTTTCTGCAAGCCTTTCCAGATAGTTTTTGCGCCTGGTTCACCGTCGCCTTTTCGAGCAAGAAAGCCTCCGAGTTGCGCAACTAAGCGCAATACTTCGTTTAGCTTAGGGCGACCCTTGGGCATACGCTTGTTCATCAGTAGGTAAGCTCCATGAGTCTCGTCGGAATCAAAGAACAACATTGCGTCCAGCTCTGGACAGGTTCGTCCCATACGCATTAAATAGGCGATGCGCCATGCCACGATCATGAACAGCGCCAATGCCCGCTCAATGCGATCCACGGTCGATAACTGTAACGCTTCGACACAGCAGCCGTTCTTCAGCACTTTGAAGAACATCTCGATTTCCCATCTAGCCCGATACCAGTCGATCAGCTCCACGATATCTTCTCGTCCTTCAGGTACGCGATTGCTCAGCAACCGCCACTCGACCGGCTTCACGCCTGCTGGCGGCTCAATTTCCTTGGCTATCACACAAGTCACTGCCAATCCGCAACGCAGCGACACTCGCTTCACGCGCAGCGCCTGTTTCACCGTACGCGCCTTCTGCCCCGCGCGAGCCGCCATAACGAATTGGATTTCTCCCACCGGCACGGTCTTTCCAACCTTCTGCCAAAGCTTCTCATTACAGTCCAGACTGCGATTATGAGTCGAGCGGATCAACCAGTCAGCCGGAGTGCCAAGGTCATCAGCGAGCTGCATCAACGCCTTGATATCCGCTTCGCGATCGGCTAAGTACACCAGACGTGTGTTTGGCAACTCCGAGGCGAGTTCAGCAACTCGCTCGTATCCCTCGAGCCAGCGCGTACTCTCCTTGAGCCCATCGCGTTTTCCGTCTGCATCCTTCGGCTCTCTTGCCCACATCCACGCATCCAGTACGCCCAACCCCACGCGATCCGGACTGACCGCGTAGGTCGGATGCAGGTACAGACCACGCCTGGCTTCGTAGTTCAAGGGACTCAAGCCTTGGATTTGCTGCCCGTTGAAGTCAAGCTTGGTAGTGTCTTGGATACACAGCACAACCTCGTGTTCTCGGATCCTTTCCTGCGTACGCTGCCAGTGAGGTTGCAGAATGTCTCGCCATTCGAATGCTTGGTTCTCCATGAAGCGGTAAGCACCCAGCGTCTCAGACCATCCGAGGCACGCATGCGGAATGCTGGCTTGCGGATTCTCAGCCAGCCGTATCAAAAGCCCTTTGGCGCGCTTATTGAGCCTCGTGTCACCAAGATTTACCCCTTCCAGTTCTTGGTGTGCCCAGCCATCTGAATCCCGTGTCATTTTTCAGCGCCGTAAATGGCGATAGTACACGTCGGTTTCACTTCATTTACAACCCCACCGGCTGCCTATTTCAGCCCGCTAACCCTTGGCATATAAGGCGTTGCGGACTTGTGTATAACGAGGTGGGCTAAAACCCGCATCAACAAAGGTGCTTTTATCCATGACGGCAGTGTAGCCAGAATCGGGCAGTTACCTGGCAAAAAAAAGTGGGAATGCCTGCTTGCTCGCAACAAAACGGACCTGGCAGCGCGGCGTTACAACGCAGATTGAAGAAAGATAGGAGAAAACAACCTGTAAAAAAGGCCGCCGAAGCAGCCTTGATAGCAGAAGCACAGAATCGCCGATTAAATCGCCACCGGTGCCTTGATGGCATGATGCGGATCGTAGCCTTCTATTTCGAAATCGTCGAACTGATAGTCAAACAGCGAGGCAGGACGGCGTTTAATTATCAATTTTGGCAGCGCTTTTGGCTCACGACTCAGTTGCAAATGCGTCTGTTCCATATGGTTGTTGTACAGATGGGTGTCACCACCGGTCCAGACAAAGTCGCCGACTTCAAGGTCGCACTGCTGCGCCATCATATGCACCAGCAGTGCATAACTGGCAATATTGAACGGCAGACCGAGGAACACATCACACGAGCGCTGGTAAAGCTGGCAGGAAAGTTTGCCATCCGCCACGTAGAACTGGAAAAACGCGTGACACGGTGCTAACGCCATTTGATCTAACTCACCCACGTTCCAGGCAGAAACAATGATACGGCGTGAATTTGGATCCTGCTTTAACTGCTGCAGCACGGTTTGCAGTTGGTCAATCTGGCTACCATCCGCCGCGCCCCAAGCGCGCCACTGCTTACCGTATACCGGCCCAAGATCGCCATTCTCATCGGCCCATTCATCCCAAATGCTAACTTTATTGTCGTGCAGATAGCCAACGTTGGTGTCACCGTTGAGGAACCACAACAGTTCGTGAATGATTGAGCGCAGATGGCACCGCTTGGTGGTCACCAGCGGAAAACCGTCTTGCAGATTGAAACGCATCTGGTGGCCGAAAATCGATAAGGTTCCGGTGCCGGTTCTGTCTCCCTTCGGCGTTCCCTCATCAAGCACTTTCTGCATCAATTCCAGATACTGTTTCATTTCACCCTCACTACGCGATTAAAAAATTCACCGTGCAGCCTCCCGCTGATGTCAGCAAGGACGCAGCTCACGGCAAGTTATTGCTGTTTTTACGCCTTACGACGATAGGCCCAGACCATCATCAGGATACCGGCAAACACCATCGGCAGCGACAGAATCTGCCCCATGCTGATGAAATTACCGAACAGTCCAAGCTGAGCGTCCGGCTGACGGAAAAATTCGGTGACAATGCGGAACACACCGTAGCCAATCAAAAACAAGCCGGAAACGCTGCCCATTGGGCGCGGTTTACGGATAAACAGATTTAACAGAATAAACAGCGCAATACCTTCCAGCGCCATCTGATAAAGCTGGGAGGGATGGCGCGGCAACATGCCATATTGATTGAAAATCGCCTGCCATTGCGGGTTGGTTACCGCCAGCATCAAATCTTCGCTGCGCGCTCCGGGGAACAGCATCGCCCACGGCGTATCGGTAGTGACACGGCCCCACAGTTCGCCGTTGATAAAGTTACCCAAGCGCCCGGCACCCAGCCCGAAAGGAATCAGCGGAGCGATAAAATCGGCAACCTGAAAGAAGTGGCGCTTGGTACGACGGGCAAACCACAGCATGACGCAAATCACCCCAACCAGACCGCCGTGGAACGACATACCGCCATCCCACACTTTGAACAGGTAAAGCGGGTTACTGATGAACGAGGGGAAAGCATAGAACAGGACATATCCCAGACGACCACCCACGAACACCCCGAGGAACCCGAGGTAGAGCAGGTTTTCCACTTCTTCTTTCGTCCAGCCGCTGCCCGGTTTATTCGCCCGGCGCACAGCCAGCCACATGGCAAACACAAAGCCCACCAGGTACATCAGCCCATACCAATGGAGCGAAACGGGTCCAAGGGAGAAAATCACCGGATCAAATTGAGGAAACGCCAAGTAACTCGTTGTCATCGATCACCACATGCTTGTTTGTTTTATCTCACGACGTTGTTTATCCCACGTTACGGGAAGTCGTAAAAGGGGAAACCTTGTTTGCCAGCGCCCTCTCAGCATTAACGCCTTGCGCACTGGCGGCGGTTGCGCATGATAGCACAGAGCAGCCGCTACGCAGCGTGCAAGCTCAGGAAAAGTTATGTAAACAGGATGTTACCGTTGACACACTTTGTCAGTGCCCACCGCGGGCCAGCGCCCCCAAACCACGCTCTTCGAGGAAAAGTGCAATCCATTGGCGCACTTCGCTGGCGCTACGCGCCGCCAAAAGACGTTGGGTCAGCGCTTGCACCTCAGTCAGCACCAATTGACGCAGTAGGTATTTTACCCGCGCGACGCTACGACCGTTCATACTGAATGTGCGATAGCCCAATCCGGTCAATACCAGCGATCCCATGGCCTAACCGGCCATTTCACCACAGACAGAGACTTCAAGATCAATACGTTGGCATTCGCGAGCGATACCTGCCAGCGCCTGCAACATGAACGGATGCAGGCTGTCATAGAGTGATGCCACATGCGGGTTATTGCGATCTACGGCCAGCAAATATTGGGTCAGATCGTTAGTGCCTACCGAGACAAAATCGATACGAGAGGCCAGGTGCGGCAGCAAAAACAGCATAGATGGGACTTCGATCATCACGCCGATGCGCGGTTCCGGCAAGGCATGCCCCACCAGTTCCCGTACCTCAGCGGCAGCCTGCGCGATAAGCCGGCACGCTTCGTCCACCTCGTCCAAGCTACTGATCATCGGCAATAAAATGCGCAGGTTGCCGGTTTCAGCATTGGCGCGCAACATCGCCCGCACCTGGATCAAGAAGATCTCCGGTTGATCGAGCGTGACGCGAATACCACGCCACCCCAAACAGGGGTTCTCTTCACTAGATCGGCAAATAGGGAAGCTGTTTGTCTGCACCGATATCCAACGAGCGCAACACCACCGGGCGTGAGGGGTAAAGCTGCAACATGCCCTGGTACTGCGCCATCTGTTCATCTTCAGACGGAAAGCCGCTCTGTAGCATAAAAGGCACTTCGGTGCGGTATAGCCCAACGCCGTCAACCAGATTGATAAAACGCTGCTCATGTTCAGCGCTGAGCCCGGCGTTGAGCATCACCTGCATGCGCTCACCGCTTTTCAGCACCGCAGGCCGCTGCATATCGTCTTCGGCCAGACGCGTCAGCGCATTATCTTCACTCAACAGGCGCTGATATTCTTGTAACAGCATCGGTTCGGGATCCACCAGCAGTTCGCCCCGATAGCCATCGAGTATCAGGGTACGCTGGTGCAATAACTCCGGCTGAATATCCGCGCCCATCAGGGTGGGGATCCCCATCGCCCGCACCATAATCGCCGCATGAGAGTTGGCGGCCCCATCGTGCACGACCATACCGACCAGTCGGGCTTGCGGCACATCCGCCAGCAGCGTTGCCGTCAGTTCATCGGCCACCAGAATAAAATGTGGCGGCCAGCGATCGCTACTCGTCACACTGTCGTCAAGGTGGAACAATAGACGCTGACCCAACGCGCGGAAATCCCCAGCGCGTTCACGCAAATAGGCATCCTGAAGCACGGCAAACTGCGCGGCAAAACGCTCGATCACTAGGCTGTGTCCCTTAATCCCATGAGTTATACTAACTGTTTGTTTCTACATCATTTTGAACTATGGCTCGCTACGACCTTCCCGATGAAGCATGGGCTATCATCCAGCCCTTACTCCCTGCTGAACCAGCAACACCACAGGCCGGACGCCCATGGGCTGAGCATCGCATGATTATCAATGGCATGTTCTGGGTGCTGTGCCTGGTGCCCCATGGCGTGATTTACCTGAGCGATACGGCCCATGGAAAACCGTTTATAACCGCTTTAACCGATGGTCAAAATCGGGATTCATTAACATTATTTTCAATAAGTTACTTTCATCATTTGATGCCCATGGCCTCGTGGACTGGTCAGCGACTGCGCTGGATGGTAGCAATATCAGGGCGCTGAAATGTGCTGCCGGTGCTCAAAAAAACATCCCGATATCACCGGAGATAATGGGCTGGGTCGCTCTCGAGGTGGTTTTGGCACCAAAATCCATATGGCTACAGACGGAAGTGGTCTTCCGTTAAACATCGTGTTGAGCCCCGGTCAGGCTCATGAAAGTCAGTTTGCACTACGTCTTTTGGACGGTATTGGTGTTCAACACCAGAACGGCAGTATGAAACGCCGTGGTCATGCGGTACTCGCTGACAAGGCGTACTCCGGGCATGTATTACGTAACGAGCGGAAAAACAGAGGTATAAAAACTGTCATCCCCCGAAAATCCACTGAAAAAATGGCGGTGGATGGTCGTTCAAAGCTCGATCGTGACGCCTACCGCAATCGGAACGTTGTTGAGCGGTGCTTTGGCCGTCTGAAAGAATACCGTCGCATTGCGACACGTTACGACAAAACGGCGAGGAATTATCTGGCAATGTTGAAACTGGGCTGCATCCGCCTGTTTTACCAGAGGTTATGTAATTAAGGGACACAGTCTAGAAACGGTGGCTAAGCCGGTTCTTAACGTCGTGGACAGTACCGAGCAAAAGCTTGGTGAATTGGCTAAAAATATCACCGAGAAAAGCACATGAGAACAATCCCGCTTGAGCCTGAAAAGTCTCAGTCAATATCTATCAGCCTTGGCGGACAGCAGTGCCGCATCAGGCTGGTTCAGCGTGTTTCTTT
This sequence comes from Symbiopectobacterium sp. Eva_TO, assembly GCF_053848865.1. Lineage (NCBI taxonomy): Bacteria > Pseudomonadati > Pseudomonadota > Gammaproteobacteria > Enterobacterales > Enterobacteriaceae > Symbiopectobacterium > Symbiopectobacterium sp. Eva_TO. The sequence continues at coordinate 588,918 of NZ_JBSPEY010000004.1, forward strand.
CCTATACATGGACATCGAGGTTAACGGCGTTCCTATTCTTCAGGGAGTTCCATGCCTGTTTGGTAACAAGATGGTGCGCTACCGTCACCTGGGTTTCCGTGGGGATATGGTTTTCATTGATAACTCAGGTGAAAGCAATCCTCAGTGGGATGGATTGGGCAGGAGGTATTCTGATGTAGCCCCCTGTAACACCAGACAGTAGCTGTATCTCCAGATAAGAGATAGGCTTAGATATATGTCTAACAATCATGCTAATTTTGAAATGACCGGGATCCTGTTAGGGCAAGAAGTCCGTAAACGTAAAACTCCGCAAGAGAAAATCGCCATCATTCAGCAGACAATGAAGCCGGGGACGAATGTCTCCCATGTAGCCCGCCTGCATGGCATCCAGCCCAGCCTTTTGTTTAAGTGGAAGAAGCAATACCAGGAAGGAAGCCTCACCGCCGTTGCGGCCGGAGAAGAAGTGGTTCCAGCTTCGGCGCTGGCGACTGCCCTCAAGCAGGTCCGGGAGCTACAGCGCCTTCTGGGTAAGAAGACGATGGAAGTTGAGATCCTCAAAGAAGCAGTGGAGTACCGCCAGTCGCGAAAATGGATAGCGCACGCGCCCTTGTTGCCAAAGGACGGGGAATAGCTCTGGTCAGCCGCGCCATGAGCGTGTCGCGTGCGCAGCTGTCACTGCGGGTTAACCGTTCTGCCGACTGGCTGGACAGGCGCAGCAACCGGCGTAATGACGAAGCTGATGCTGAGATATTATCGGACATCCTCCGTATCATCAGCGACATGCCCAGTTACGGTTACCGCCGAGTGTGGGGTATCCTGCGTAAGCAACGTCGTGCAGAGGGACTTCCACCGGTGAACGCCAAACGGCTTTACAGGATAATGAGCGAGCATAACCTGCTGTTGTTGCATGATAAAACTGAACGTCCGAAGCGGGAGCATAAAGGCAAAATCGCGGTAGCAGAGAGCGATATGCGCTGGTGCTCAGATGGCTTCGAGTTCGGTTGTGACAACGGCGAGAAGCTGCGGGTGACGTTCGCACTGGACTGCTGCGACCGGGAGGCCATAGACTGGGCAGCGAGCACCAGGGGTTATGACAGTTCAACCGTGCAGGATGTGATGCTGAGGTCGGTGGAAAAACGCTTCGGTAGCGCGCTGCCGGATAAACCAGTGCAATGGCTGACGGATAATGGTTCAGCGTACACAGCGCATGAAACGCGGAAGTTCGCCAGAGAACTGAATCTGGAGCCCTGCACAACAGCAGTGAGCCGTCCACAGAGTAACGGCATGGCAGAACGATTCGTGAAGACGATGAAGGAAGATTACATCGCCTTCATGCCAAAACCCGATGTGCGAACAGCGCTGAAGAACCTTGCAGCGGCGTTCAATCATTACAATGAAAACCATCCGCACAGTGCGCTGGGATACAACTCCCCAAGAGAATATCGGCGCCAGCGGGCATCCTTAACTTAAGATACAAAAGCTGTCCGGAGATGGTGGGTCAAGATCACAGAAAGCACGAGTAGTAAGCCCATCGTGCGGCTTTGCCGTGCATCTTGAAGTTTATTGAGTATATATTGTTCATAACCGCCAATCAGCTAAAAGTTCTATTTATTCAACAAGGCCTCAATAAAGCCTGGAGACAATGGAGAGTGTAGATATCAGGTATTTATCCTATTTTATTAGCAACTAATTAATCTATTATATCTATAAATAATTTAGTTAAGAGGTTGGATGATAAATGTCTATTTGTTTCGGTTCGGGAATGCTTAAAGCGGAAATAAGTTCTCATCATATAAATGAGATGATAAATTCTAATTATCAAGGAGAAAGCCTATTTACTGAGTTATGGGAAAAAATAAAAGATTTATTTTTCTCCACAGGAAGATATGAGGCTATAGATAATATAAGAAAGCTTTGCAGTCCAGAGAAAATACTTACTCTGGATGAAGCTGAAGGTATATTCTTTAAATTAAAAGAATTAGCATCTCCTACATATAAGGATAGATTTTGTAACTCACACCTTTATGGTAGTAAAGATAATTGTATGCATATACAGGACGGTGATGGAAACTCCATTATTGTGATTGCAGAAAAAGGAAACCAATTTTTTTATAGCGTCTTAGATAAAGTCTTCATTTGTAATAAAAATAATATTTAATTGTATTAGTCGCGACTTGATCTGACACTGGACCTTGAAAGGTTGAGAGTTACCGGTTTTGATATGGGTGTCGAATCCTTATACAAAACACGAGGTAACTCTCATGCTTCATACTAACAATCCCATCATCAAACACAAAGCCGGCCTGCTCAATCTCGCCGAAGAACTCGGTAACGTATCAAAAGCCTGTAAAATCATGGGGGTGTCACGCGACACGTTTTATCGCTATCAGGAACTGGCGGCAGAAGACGGCATTGACGCTCTGGTTAACCAAAACCGCCGGGTTCCCAACCTGAAAAACCGTGCTGATGAAGCCACTGAACGTGCGGTTGTTGATTACGCCATTGAGTTCCCGGCTCATGGCCAGCACCGGACCAGTAATGAGCTGCGTAAAAAAGGCGTCTTCATTTCTGGCAGCGGTGTGCGCTCCATCTGGCAACGACACGATCTGGAAAACTTTCGTAAGCGCCTGAAGGCACTTGAGGAAAAAGTTGCCAGAGAAGGCATCGTACTTACTGATGCTCAAATCGCTGCACTGGAGAAGAAGGCGCACGACGACGAAGCCTGTGGGCTTTGTTGAATAATAGGGAATCGTGCTGTTTTACTATGCCCATTTTGGTAGAAAATGCTTATCACCTCAGGCATTCCGTTTTCTCATGATGCTTAACTGCATGATTTTACGTTGCTGGAAACAATCGTTTTACTGGGCTGGTAGCATAAAATCTGTTTATTCAACAAAGCCAGCCTGTGGTGAAATAGAGACTGCTCACCCGGGTTATCTGGGGTCGCAGGACACCTTCTACGTGGGTAATCTGAAAGGTGTTGGCCGTATCTACCAGCAGACGTTCGTGGATACGTACTCGAAAGTGGCGCACTGCAAGCTTTACACGAGTAAAGCACCGATCTCTGCCGCCGACCTGCTCAATGATCGCGTGCTGCCGTTCTACGAAGCTCAGGGGCTGCCAATGCTAAGAATACTGACGGACAGGGGGGGGACGGAATACTGCGGTAAAGTGGAACAACATGACTATCAGCTGTACTTGGCTATCAACGATATAGACCATACGAAAACGAAAGCGATGTCTCCGCAGACAAACGGTATCTGCGAGCGCTTCCATAAAACTATTTTGCAGGATTTTTATCAGGTTGCGTTCCGTAAGACGTTATACGAGGACCTAGAAAGTCTACAAAAGGATCTGGACAACTGGTTGTGGCATTACAATAATGAGCGAACTCATCAGGGTAAAATGTGCTGCGGGCGTACGCCAATGGCCACGTTACTTGATGGTAAACGAGTCTGGGCAGAAAAAAATCTGAACCAGATTTAATCTGACAGACACCTGTATAAATAACCGGTAACTGTCAGATCAGGTCTGAGCTAATACAACTATAGCAACATCCAAGAAGCTCGAATTACAGGTGTAGAAGCAACGGCATCCTTCGAAACGGGTCCTCTGGCTCATAAAGTGTCATTTGATTACCTCGACCCACGTAATACCCAAACAAATAAAGTGCTATTACGTCGCGCTAAACAACAGGTCAAATATCAGTTGGATTGGGCCGTTGCTGATCTTGACTGGTCATTGAGTTACCAGTATCTCGGTCAGCGTTACGATACGGACTACAAGACTTACCAAACTGTGAAAATGGGCGGCGTAAGTCTCTGGGACCTCGCTGTATCATATCCTGTCACCTCTCATCTCACAGTTCGTGGTAGAATCGCCAACCTGTTTGATAAAGAGTACGAGACAGCATATGGCTATCAAACGGCAGGAAGAGAGTTCTATCTCAACGGAAGCTACACCTTCTAACCTGCCCGCCCGCCCCACGGTGTTGGTGTTTGACTCCGGCGTGGGGGGGTTATCTGTGTATAACGAGATTCGGCAGTTGCTGCCGGATCTTCATTATATCTATGCCTTCGATAACGAAGCGTTCCCCTACGGCGAGAAACCGCAAGACTTTATCGTTGAGCGTGTGGTTCAAATCGTTTCTGCGGTACAACAGCGCCACCAACTGGCTGCCGTGGTTATTGCCTGTAACACCGCAAGCACCATTTCACTGCCCGCGCTGCGCGAGCGTTTTACCTTCCCCGTGGTCGGCGTTGTGCCTGCCGTGAAGCCTGCTGCAAAGCTGACACGCAATGGCATCGTCGGCGTTCTGGCAACGCGTGCCACGGTACAGCGCTCTTATACACATGAACTGATTGCCCGTTTTGCCACGGATTGCCAGATATTGCTGCTGGGGTCGGCGGAGTTAGTGGAACTGGCGGAAGCTAAGTTGCAAGGGGATAACGTATCGTTATTGGAGTTGCAGCAAATTTTGCACCCTTGGCTGAAATTGCCTGAGCCTCCGGATACCGTAGTGCTTGGCTGTACGCACTTCCCGCTTTTGGCTGAAGAGTTGCAGTTGGTGTTGCCAAACGGCACGCGACTGGTGGATTCCGGGGCGGCAATCGCCAGAAGAACCGCATGGCATCTTGCTAACCTGGAACAACCACCGGCGCTGAGCACGGAAATGAATCTGGCTTATTGCATGACGATTACGCCTAAAGTAGCGACCCTGTGGCCCGTTTTGCAGCGCTTCGGCTTTGAATCGTTGGAAAAACTACCGCTTTAGTGGCTTTTTGGCGGAATAGTAGGCACTCGGAAATAAAATTGAAATTAGCCCTTGTCAGGGCGCGAGAAGTGTCTATACTGCGCCTCCACTGACACGGCAACAGCGACACGCGGTTGCGGTAACAGTCGGAAAGTTAAACGCGAAATTGAAAAATTAACGTTGACTTTTCAGCGGTGCAGCGTAATATACGCCTCCCGCGCCACGGTAGATGTGGCAACGCTCTTTAACAATTAATCAGACAATCTGTGTGGGCACTCACAGGACTTTATCGTAAAGCCTCAGGGCTTAAAAAATAAAAGTCTTGAAGAGTGAACAACAGTTAATTCATTACGAACTAACAGTAATAATTCTTTGAGCATCGCTTCTCGAGTAGAAGCAAATCAAACTTTAAATTGAAGAGTTTGATCATGGCTCAGATTGAACGCTGGCGGCAGGCCTAACACATGCAAGTCGAGCGGTAGCACAAGGGAGCTTGCTCCCCGGGTGACGAGCGGCGGACGGGTGAGTAGTGTCTGGGAAACTGCCTGATGGAGGGGGATAACTACTGGAAACGGTAGCTAATACCGCATAACGTCGCAAGACCAAAGTGGGGGACCTTCGGGCCTCACGCCATCAGATGTGCCCAGATGGGATTAGCTAGTAGGTGGGGTAACGGCTCACCTAGGCGACGATCCCTAGCTGGTCTGAGAGGATGACCAGCCACACTGGAACTGAGACACGGTCCAGACTCCTACGGGAGGCAGCAGTGGGGAATATTGCACAATGGGCGCAAGCCTGATGCAGCCATGCCGCGTGTGTGAAGAAGGCCTTCGGGTTGTAAAGCACTTTCAGCGAGGAGGAAGGCAGTAAGGTTAATAACCTTGCTGATTGACGTTACTCGCAGAAGAAGCACCGGCTAACTCCGTGCCAGCAGCCGCGGTAATACGGAGGGTGCAAGCGTTAATCGGAATGACTGGGCGTAAAGCGCACGCAGGCGGTTTGTTAAGTTGGATGTGAAATCCCCGGGCTTAACCTGGGAACTGCATTCAAAACTGGCAAGCTAGAGTCTCGTAGAGGGGGGTAGAATTCCAGGTGTAGCGGTGAAATGCGTAGAGATCTGGAGGAATACCGGTGGCGAAGGCGGCCCCCTGGACGAAGACTGACGCTCAGGTGCGAAAGCGTGGGGAGCAAACAGGATTAGATACCCTGGTAGTCCACGCTGTAAACGATGTCGATTTGGAGGTTGTGCCCTTGAGGCGTGGCTTCCGGAGCTAACGCGTTAAATCGACCGCCTGGGGAGTACGGCCGCAAGGTTAAAACTCAAATGAATTGACGGGGGCCCGCACAAGCGGTGGAGCATGTGGTTTAATTCGATGCAACGCGAAGAACCTTACCTACTCTTGACATCCAGAGAATTTAGCAGAGATGCTTTAGTGCCTTCGGGAACTCTGAGACAGGTGCTGCATGGCTGTCGTCAGCTCGTGTTGTGAAATGTTGGGTTAAGTCCCGCAACGAGCGCAACCCTTATGCTTTGTTGCCAGCGATTCGGTCGGGAACTCAAAGGAGACTGCCAGTGATAAACTGGAGGAAGGTGGGGATGACGTCAAGTCATCATGGCCCTTACGAGTAGGGCTACACACGTGCTACAATGGCGTATACAAAGAGAAGCGACCTCGCGAGAGCAAGCGGACCTCATAAAGTACGTCGTAGTCCGGATTGGAGTCTGCAACTCGACTCCATGAAGTCGGAATCGCTAGTAATCGTAGATCAGAATGCTACGGTGAATACGTTCCCGGGCCTTGTACACACCGCCCGTCACACCATGGGAGTGGGTTGCAAAAGAAGTAGGTAGCTTAACCTTCGGGAGGGCGCTTACCACTTTGTGATTCATGACTGGGGTGAAGTCGTAACAAGGTAACCGTAGGGGAACCTGCGGTTGGATCACCTCCTTACCTAATGATACTGATTCTGTGAAGTGTTCACACAGATTGTCTGATGAAAATGCTGAGCAAAAGCACCTGTTGATGAATGAGTCTCTGACTCATGCTGATACGAACCTATTAGAGCAGTTGAGTTAATCGGGTTTTCGTGTCCCCATCGTCTAGAGGCCCAGGACACTGCCCTTTCACGGCTGTAACAGGGGTTCGAATCCCCTTGGGGACGCCATACCGATAATGAGTGAAAGACATTATCACCGGTTCTGTGGAACCGACAATAACGTAAAGATGACTTACGAGTCGTGTTTACGATATTTGCTCTTTAACAATCTGGAACAAGCTGAAAATTGAAACGAGCAATATTGGCTCACTACCAATATTGTGATTCTCTCAAGCTTTCACACCCGAGACATTTTCGGGTTGTGAGGTTAAGTGAATAAGCGTACACGGTGGATGCCTAGGCAGTCAGAGGCGATGAAGGGCGTGCTAATCTGCGAAAAGCGTCGGCAAGCTGATATGAAGCGTTACAACCGACGATACCCGAATGGGGAAACCCAGTGCAATTCGTTGCACTATCATGTCATGAATACATAGTGGCATGAGGCGAACCGGGGGAACTGAAACATCTCAGTACCCCGAGGAAAAGAAATCAACCGAGATTCCCCCAGTAGCGGCGAGCGAACGGGGAAGAGCCCAGAGTCTGAATCAGCTTGTGTGTCAGTGGAAGCGTCTGGAAAGTCGCACAGTAAAGGGTGATAGTCCCGTACACGAAGACGCACAGGTTGTGAGCTCGATGAGTAGGGCGGGACACGTGTTATCCTGTCTGAATATGGGGGGACCATCCTCCAAGGCTAAATACTCCTGACTGACCGATAGTGAACCAGTACCGTGAGGGAAAGGCGAAAAGAACCCCGGCGAGGGGAGTGAAATAGAACCTGAAACCGTGTACGTACAAGCAGTGGGAGCATCCTTCGGGGTGTGACTGCGTACCTTTTGTATAATGGGTCAGCGACTTATATTCTGTAGCAAGGTTAACCGCATAGGGGAGCCGCAGGGAAACCGAGTCTTAACTGGGCGTTAAGTTGCAGGGTATAGACCCGAAACCCGGTGATCTAGCCATGGGCAGGTTGAAGGTTGGGTAACACTAACTGGAGGACCGAACCGACTAATGTTGAAAAATTAGCGGATGACTTGTGGCTGGGGGTGAAAGGCCAATCAAACCGGGAGATAGCTGGTTCTCCCCGAAAGCTATTTAGGTAGCGCCTCGTGAATCCATCTTCGGGGGTAGAGCACTGTTTCGGCTAGGGGGTCATCCCGACTTACCAACCCGATGCAAACTACGAATACCGAAGAATGTTATCACGGGAGACACACGGCGGGTGCTAACGTTCGTCGTGAAGAGGGAAACAACCCAGACCGCCAGCTAAGGTCCCAAAGTCATGGTTAAGTGGGAAACGATGTGGGAAGGCATAGACAGCCAGGATGTTGGCTTAGAAGCAGCCATCATTTAAAGAAAGCGTAATAGCTCACTGGTCGAGTCGGCCTGCGCGGAAGATGTAACGGGGCTAAACCATGCACCGAAGCTGCGGCAGCGACGCTTAGGCGTTGTTGGGTAGGGGAGCGTTCTGTAAGCCGTTGAAGGTGAACTGTGAGGTTTGCTGGAGGTATCAGAAGTGCGAATGCTGACATAAGTAACGATAAAGCGGGTGAAAAGCCCGCTCGCCGGAAGACCAAGGGTTCCTGTCCAACGTTAATCGGGGCAGGGTGAGTCGACCCCTAAGGCGAGGCCGAAAGGCGTAGTCGATGGGAAACAGGTTAATATTCCTGTACTTGGTGTTACTGCGAAGGGGGGACGGAGAAGGCTATGTCATCCGGGCGACGGTTGTCCCGGTTTAAGCGTGTAGGTGGGTGACTTTGGTAAATCCGGGTCACTGTTAACACTGAGGCGTGATGACGAGGTACTACGGTACTGAAGTGACAGATGCCCAGCTTCCAGGAAAAGCCTCTAAGCATCAGGTAACATTGAATCGTACCCCAAACCGACACAGGTGGTCAGGTAGAGAATACCAAGGCGCTTGAGAGAACTCGGGTGAAGGAACTAGGCAAAATGGTGCCGTAACTTCGGGAGAAGGCACGCTGTGCGAGGTGTAGGGATTTGCTCCTGAAGCTTTGCGCAGTCGCAGATACCAGCTGGCTGCAACTGTTTAATAAAAACACAGCACTGTGCAAACACGAAAGTGGACGTATACGGTGTGACGCCTGCCCGGTGCTGGAAGGTTAATTGATGGGGTTATCCGTAAGGAGAAGCTCTTGCTCGAAGCCCCAGTAAACGGCGGCCGTAACTATAACGGTCCTAAGGTAGCGAAATTCCTTGTCGGGTAAGTTCCGACCTGCACGAATGGCGTAATGATGGCCAGGCTGTCTCCACCCGAGACTCAGTGAAATTGAACTCGCTGTGAAGATGCAGTGTACCCGCGGCAAGACGGAAAGACCCCGTGAACCTTTACTATAGCTTGACACTGAACCTTGAGCCTTGATGTGTAGGATAGGTGGGAGGCTTTGAAGTGTGGACGCTAGTCTGCATGGAGCCAACCTTGAAATACCACCCTTTAATGTTTGATGTTCTAACCTGGGCCCATAATCTGGGCTGGGGACAGTGTCTGGTGGGTAGTTTGACTGGGGCGGTCTCCTCCCAAAGAGTAACGGAGGAGCACGAAGGTTAGCTAATCCTGGTCGGACATCAGGAGGTTAGTGCAAAGGCATAAGCTAGCTTGACTGCGAGAGTGACGGCTCGAGCAGGTACGAAAGTAGGTCTTAGTGATCCGGTGGTTCTGAATGGAAGGGCCATCGCTCAACGGATAAAAGGTACTCCGGGGATAACAGGCTGATACCGCCCAAGAGTTCATATCGACGGCGGTGTTTGGCACCTCGATGTCGGCTCATCACATCCTGGGGCTGAAGTAGGTCCCAAGGGTATGGCTGTTCGCCATTTAAAGTGGTACGCGAGCTGGGTTTAGAACGTCGTGAGACAGTTCGGTCCCTATCTGCCGTGGGCGTTGGAGAATTGAGGGGGGTTGCTCCTAGTACGAGAGGACCGGAGTGAACGGACCACTGGTGTTCGGGTTGTCATGCCAATGGCATTGCCCGGTAGCTACGTGCGGAAGAGATAAGTGCTGAAAGCATCTAAGCACGAAACTTGCCCCGAGATGAGTTCTCCCTTGTCCCTAGAGGACGCTGAAAGGCCGTTGAAGACGACGACGTAGATAGGTTGGGTGTGTAAGTGCAGCGATGCATTGAGCTAACCAGTACTAATGACCTGTGAGGCTTAACCTTACAACGCCGAAGATGTTTTGGTGTTTATTGAGAGAGAAAATCGTGTGGAACGATTTTGAACAGCGCGGAGCGCTGGCCCCGAAGGGGTGAGTATCAGGATGATACGAACAATCACGTGCTCGTTAAATTCAGCTTGTTGACAGATTGGCATTCATGGCTGAGAGGCGGTGGATGTGAAACAGAATATGCCTGGCGGCGATAGCGCGGTGGTCCCACCTGACCCCATGCCGAACTCAGAAGTGAAACGCCGTAGCGCCGATGGTAGTGTGGGGCTTCCCCATGTGAGAGTAGGGAACTGCCAGGCTTTTAATCATATCGTTATACACATCTTTTGGCCATTTTTTGAACAGGATGCTCAGAACCCCGTGAATTAAGGCATTCAAGCCATCCCATTGGCTTTTTGAGGTTCAAAATGCCACTCTGAGATAAACCCGTAACTCATTGATTAAACAGTGCGTTAGAAAGATGTGTATAACGATATGGCTTTTAATATAGCGAAGGGGCTGTCCGGAAGGACAGCCCTTTTTGCTGTGTGTGGTTTTTAGCGTAACCGTAACGCGCAAATAATCCCATACCGTTTATATGTATTAGCTCAGACCTGATCTGACAGTTACCGGTTATTTATACAGGTGTCTGTCAGATTAAATCTGGTTCAGATTTTTTTCTGCCCAGACTCGTTTACCATCAAGTAACGTGGCCATTGGCGTACGCCCGCAGCACATTTTACCCTGATGAGTTCGCTCATTATTGTAATGCCACAACCAGTTGTCCAGATCCTTTTGTAGACTTTCTAGGTCCTCGTATAACGTCTTACGGAACGCAACCTGATAAAAATCCTGCAAAATAGTTTTATGGAAGCGCTCGCAGATACCGTTTGTCTGCGGAGACATCGCTTTCGTTTTCGTATGGTCTATATCGTTGATAGCCAAGTACAGCTGATAGTCATGTTGTTCCACTTTACCGCAGTACTCCGTCCCCCCTGTCCGTCAGTATTCTTAGCATTGGCAGCCCCTGAGCTTCGTAGAACGGCAGCACGCGATCATTGAGCAGGTCGGCGGCAGAGATCGGTGCTTTACTCGTGTAAAGCTTGCAGTGCGCCACTTTCGAGTACGTATCCACGAACGTCTGCTGGTAGATACGGCCAACACCTTTCAGATTACCCACGTAGAAGGTGTCCTGCGACCCCAGATAACCCGGGTGAGCAGTCTCTATTTCACCACAGGCTTCGTCGTCGTGCGCCTTCTTCTCCAGTGCAGCGATTTGAGCATCAGTAAGTACGATGCCTTCTCTGGCAACTTTTTCCTCAAGTGCCTTCAGGCGCTTACGAAAGTTTTCCAGATCGTGTCGTTGCCAGATGGAGCGCACACCGCTGCCAGAAATGAAGACGCCTTTTTTACGCAGCTGATTACTGGTCCGGTGCTGGCCATGAGCCGGGAACTCAATGGCGTAATCAACAACCGCACGTTCAGTGGCTTCATCAGCACGGTTTTTCAGGTTGGGAACCCGGCGGTTTTGGTTAACCAGAGCGTCAATGCCGCCTTCTGCCGCCAGTTCCTGATAGCGATAAAACGTGTCGCGTGACACCCCCATGATTTTACAGGCTTTTGATACGTTACCGAGTTCTTCGGCGAGATTGAGCAGGCCGGCTTTGTGTTTGATGATGGGATTGTTAGTATGAAGCATGAGAGTTACCTCGTGTTTTGTATAAGGATTCGACACCCATATCAAAACCGGTAACTCTCAACCTTTCAAGGTCCAGTGTCAGATCAAGTCGCGACTAATACAGTTTATATGCATTAATTTGCCCCTCCTCCTGTGGTTAAACGCCTGAAAATGGCTGAATGAATTAGCTGTAATTATGTACAAACCTATCGTAATACCAGGTTGTGAGCTTGTTCATCCCGCTTCGTCACTATTTCGACTAAAACAGATAAGCCCTGATAAAAAATGTCAGGTGCATGTCGTGTCTCTGTACAACCTGCACGCATTGACGTGGGGTTAAAACCTGCAAACAAGCCAAAAAGCTGTCGGCTGCTCATAAAGGGGTAAATAGATTATGTACAGGCGTTTACTGGTCGCAATGGCTGTCGCTACAGCATTATGTGGCGCAACACAGGCTTCGGCGCTCACCGTGGGATTTTCTCAAATCGGTTCCGAGTCGGGATGGCGCTCTGCTGAAACCAAAGTCTCTAAACAGGAAGCAGAAAAACGGGGTATCACCTTAAAAATCGCGGATGCGCAACAAAAACAAGAAAACCAGATCAAAGCAGTAAGATCGTTTATTGCACAAGGCGTTGATGCCATTTTTATCGCGCCCGTGGTTGCAACGGGTTGGACGCCAGTACTTCAGGAAGCCAAGGAAGCAAAAATACCGGTATTCCTGCTGGACCGTATGATCGATGTTAACGATCCCTCTTTGTATACCGCTGCGGTTGCTTCTGACAGCGTCTACGAAGGTAAGGTGGCTGCCGAATGGCTGCTGAAGGATGTGGCCGGTCAGCCCTGTAACGTTGTTGAGCTGCAAGGCACGGTGGGATCGAGCGTTGCAATAAACCGCAAAAAAGGGTTTGTTGATGGCATCGCTGCTTCTCCGAATGTGAAGATCATCCGCTCTCAATCAGGTGATTTTACCCGTAGCAAGGGTAAAGAGGTGATGGAAAGCTTCATCAAAGCGGAGCAGAACGGCAAGAATATCTGCGCGGTTTATGCTCATAACGATGATATGGCGATCGGTGCCATTCAGGCCATTAAAGAGGCCGGATTAAAACCTGGCTCGCAAATTAAAGTGGTTTCTATCGATGGGGTTCCCGATATTTTTAAAGCAATGATCGACGGTGAAGCCAATGCCACCGTAGAGCTGACGCCAAATATGGCTGGCGCGGCATTTGATGCGTTAATTGCCTTGAAAAAAGAAGGGAAGCAGCCGCAGAAATTTATTCAGACTGAATCAAGATTATTATTGCCGGATACGGCGCAAGCGGAATACCAATCCAAAAAAGACCTCGGTTATTAAGCCTGATAACGATGGCGTGCAATGCGCCATCGTTACCTGATGTTTTAGGCGTAATCAATAAGGTTGTGTTTTGACCAACACCCAAACGCAAGTGGCATAGGTGAGTCTGATGGACACTGAATTGCTGTTGGACATCCATGGAATGAGCGTCGAATTTCCTGGCATTAAAGCGTTGGATAGCGTCGATTTCACGCTACGCAAAGGGGAAATTGTTGCCTTGCTGGGTGAAAACGGTGCGGGAAAATCGACGCTGATAAAAGCATTGACCGGGGTTTATCGGCGTTCAGCAGGAGCGATTTTTCTCGAAGGTAACGCTATCGATCCGTTAAACACTGCACACGCGCAATCCTTGGGCTGTAGTGGTCAACTAATATTGGCCACCGCATTAGACTGTATGTAGAACAGTCGCTCAGATTCGTTTGGAGTTAAGCCGCCGTTATACCAGTGAGGCCGGATAGCGCTGTAATACCCCGTGATGTAGCGGATAATCGCGTCCTGGGCTTCGCTGAAGCTGTTGTAACCCTTTGTCGGCACCCATTCTGTCTTCAGGCTGCGGAAGAACCGCTCCATTGGCGCATTATCCCAGCAGTTACCCCGCCGACTCATACTCTGCTTTATCCGGCAGCGCCACAGGGCTTGCCGGTATTGACGGCTGGTATAGTGGCTGCCCTGGTCGCTGTGGAACATGGCTCCTGTTGGTTGTCCCCGGAGTTCCCAGGCCATCTGCAACGCTTTAACTGTCAGCGCCGAGTCCGGCGACGTCGACATGGCCCAGCCCACCGGTTTGCGGGCGAACAGATCTAGCACCACCGCAAGGTAAGCCCAGCATTTGCCCGTCCAGATGTAGGTCACATCGCCGCACCAGACCTGATCCGGCGCGGTAACCGCGAACTGGCGGTTGAGATAGTTCGGTATTTCAACGTGTTCATTGCCGCCGCGTTTGTATTTGTGAGCCGGTCGCTGGCAGCTGGCGATACCCAGCTCCTTCATCAGCTTGCCAGCCAGCCAGCGCCCCATTTTGACACCGGAGCTGCCGGTGACGATGGTCGCGATACTTCGAGCGCCGGCAGAGCCGCCGCTGGCGTTCCAGGCTTCCATGACGCGGCTACACTTAACCACGCGCTCACCGTCGGGTTCATTAGCGGAAGCCTGCCAGTGCCTGTAGCTGCTGCGATGTACCTCAAAAGTTTGGCACAACGCCGTGACCGGGTATCGCGCCCTCAGCCTGTCGACTACCGTGAACCGTTGAGTGAGTCCGACATTAAGAGCGCCGTAGCCTTTTTTAGGATTTCGTTCTCCATTTCAAGGCATTGGACTTTTTTCTTCATCTCACGCAGCTCGAGCTGTTCAGGGGTAAGAGGAAGTCCCGTTGGCGTTTTTCCCTGTCGTTCAAGGCGAAGCTTATTGACCCAGCGACTAATGGCAGAATGGCTGACATTAACCGCCTCTGCGGCCTTAACGTATGTGTAGCCGTGGTCGACAACCAGCTTTGCGGCTTCGAGCTTAAATTCCGCCGTAAAATGTTTACCCATGAGGTCACCTGTCGTGTTGATGAGGTGAGCATATCACCTCCGCTCAGGTGGCCAGTATCAGTGTGCCACTACACGCATCGGTACCGTTTACCAAGAGGTCAATCTTTTATCCAATCTGTCGGTGGCGGCGAATTTTTTTTGGGCCGGGAACCCTTGCGCTTCGGCATGATTGATCAGAAAGAAATGGCGCGGCTTGCCAGAGAAATTGTTGCCTACTACGGGCTACGGATAGATGTTACCGATCCTTTAGACAATTACTCGATCGCCATTCAGCAGATTATTGCTATCGCTCGTGCGGTCGATCTTTCCGCCAAAGTGCTGATCCTTGATGAACCCACTGCCAGCCTGGATGCGAATGAGGTCGATATGCTGTTCGGCATTCTGTCCCATTTGCGTGAACACGGTGTGGGCATGATTTTTGTCACCCATTTTCTCGATCAGGTTTATCGCCTTAGCGATCGCATCACCGTGTTGCGTAACGGCAAACTGGTGGGCAGTGAAATGACGGCGGCCTTGCCGCGTATCGATCTGGTACAGATGATGCTGGGCCACAGTTTTGATGAATCGCTATTAAAGCGCTCCGCTCATGCAACTGAAACTGAAACTGGCGATCCTTTGGGGCTTTGTTGAATAATAGTGAGTCATGCTGTTTTGCCAAGCCACTTTTGGTAGAAAATGCTTGTCCCCTCAGGTGTACAGTTTTCTCATGAAGCCTAACTGCATGATTTTGCGTTGCGAGGATCCGTCGTTTCACTGGGCTGCCAGCATAAAATCTATTTATTCAACAAAGCCATCCTTTGGTCGAGTTTCGTGGCTATGGTCGTCGTAATATGGTTGATCCCTTTGATTTGTCCGTTGCGCCAGGCGAAATCGTCGGGCTGGCGGGATTATTGGGATCGGGTCGCACAGAAACCGCTCAGCTCGTCTTTGGCATTAAAACGCCGGATAGCGGTGAAGCCAGAGTTGATGGTCAGCCCGTCTCCATTCGGAGCCCACGCAAGGCGGGCAAGCTGGGTTTTGGTTATTGCCCTGAAGATCGCAAAACCGAGGGCATCGTCGGTTCAGCGACCGTTCGAGAAAACATTATTCTGGCGTTGCAGGCCCAGCGCGGGTGGTTGCGTCCGCTGGCGTTAAAAGAGCAAACCCGCATTGCAGAAATGTTCATTGAGAGATTGGGGATACGCACGCCGAGCCCTGAACAGGAAATTCAGTATCTCTCTGGCGGCAACCAGCAAAAGGTGTTGCTCTCACGCTGGCTGGCGACAGAACCGCGTTTTCTCATTCTTGATGAGCCGACGCGCGGCATTGATGTTGGGGCCCATGCCGAAATCATTCGTTTGATCGAAAAACTGTGTGAGCGCGGTATGGCGCTGCTGGTTATCTCCTCTGAGCTGGAGGAGCTGACCGGTTATGCCGACCGTATCATTGTGTTGCGCGACAGAAAGCAGGTGGCACATCTGGCGCATCAGGAGATTTCCGTTGCTGCCGTGATGCAAGCCATTGCATTACAACCAGGAGGTGCGCATGACGGACAGCCATGTTAAACCCGTGCGTCGGATGCGCTTCGGCGTTAGTAAAGGGCTACCACAGATTGCGGCGTTTGTGGTCATCCTGCTAATCGATAGCCTGGTAGCACCCAATTTCTTTTCGCTGCATGTGCAAGATGGGCGTTTGTTCGGCAGCCTGATCGATATACTTAATCGAGGCGCACCGGTCGCATTGCTGGCATTGGGCATGACGCTGGTGATCGCTACCGGCGGTATTGATCTTTCGGTGGGGGCGGTGATGGCTATCCGCCGGTGCCACGGCAGCGAGCCTGGCGGCGCAAGGCTATGCATTGCCGGTGATTTTACTGGCGGCAGTGCTCACCGGCGCAGTGTGCGGGCTGTGGAATGGTTTTCTGGTCGCCGTGTTACAGATCCAGCCGATTGTGGCGACCTTGATGCTGATGGTGGCTGGTCGTGGTGTCGCACAGCTGATTACCGAAGGGCAGATTATCACCTTCGCCCACCCTGCGCTGGCACATCTGGGCAGCGGCTCGCTGTTCTACCTGCCGATGCCGGTGATTATCGCTTGTGCCATGCTGCTTCTGCTCTGGTTACTGACGCGCAAAACCGCGTTGGGCCTATTTATCGAAGCGGTGGGTATCAACGTGCGTTCGGCCAGAAACGCGGGCATCAGCACGCGCCTGATCCTGATTTCCGTCTATGTCATCTGCGGTGTTTGCGCTGCGGTGGCGGGTGTGATTATTACGGCCGACATCCGCGGTGCGGACGCAAACAATGCCGGTTTGTGGCTTGAACTGGATGCCATTCTGGCGGTGGTGATCGGCGGCGGATCGTTACTGGGCGGGCGGTTTAATCTGCTGCTTGCACTGGTTGGGGCGTTGATTATTCAAAGTATGAATACCGGTATTCTGTTAGCAGGATACCGTCCTGAACTCAATCTGGTGCTCAAGGCGTTGGTGGTGTTGGCTGCGAGCGGCGTGGAGCTGGATGCGATTGCGGCAGTGGTGATTGGCGGTACGCTCCTGACCGGGGTACTGGGCACCTTCTTTGGGGTGCTGATTCAAGGTCTGATTCAAACCTATATCACCTTTGATGGCACGCTCAGCTCCTGGTGGACCAAGATAGTTATTGGCATCCTGCTGTTTGCCTTTATCGTCTTGCAGAAAGGGCTGAGTGCATTTTGGGTCGCCAAACGCGCCTGACGGCGCTACTCGGCTCACAACATATCGGCAATAGGGGTTTTAAGCAGTTGACGGATTAACGCCTGCTGGTCGCTGTTTTGCAGCCAAACGGCATACAGCGGGCGGATCACCGGTGGCGTATTTTGCTGTATGTAAAGCAATGGGTACGTTTTTTCCCAATGGCGCGGCAGAAAGGCACAACCGCCGGTGGTCAGCAGCAGCTGGCGCGTCAAGTGTGCTGAGGTGGTGGTCAGGATAGGAAGCTGTTCGTTACTCAATAACCGCCCTTCATGTTGATGAAAATCCGCGCCCCATTCCAGTTTGATAAAAGGTCGTTCGGTCTGCTCCTCATCCTGTGTGGCGAACAACGCCAGAGAGAAGTTTCCTAACAAATGGCTGGTTAACTCTTCCATTTTGGGCTGCTCGGTGGTGATCTGCAGGTCCAAACGCCGCTCGTGTAACTGCTGCACCAGAGAGTGACGTTGTGCAATGCGCGCTTCAAGCTGAAGCAGCGGGCGCTGCTGATATAACGTTTGTAGCCAGGGTGTCAGGTAGGTTTCCCACAGCGATGCCGTCGCACCAATCGACAGCAACTGGTGCTGCTGCGAACGCGCGACCTCTTTTTTAGCCAGTTGCCAGGTGCCCATCAGACTCTCTGCGTAGGGCAACAACCGCTCGCCCGCCGGTGTCAGGCGAATATTATTGCGATGGCGAGTGAACAAATTTGCACCAAGTTGATTTTCTAATTGGCGAATACGAAAGCTGACCGCTGATTGGGTCAGATAGAGCGATTCTGCGGCGCGCCCAAAATGCCGGGTTCTGCTGACTTCCAGGAAGGTTTTCAGTAATTCGGTATCCACGCCTATCTCCAAAAAAATTTTTCGTGATGATTTAAATGTTTTGTTTTACAGAATGTCAAGCCTATCTAATACTCCGCGCCATAAACAGCACGACAATAAAAGAATTAGGAGCGTGTAAGATGGCGGAAAGCTTCTCTACAAGGAATCGTTTTTTTGATAATAAATCCTATCCACGCGGCTTCTCTCGTCACGGTGACTTCACCATCAAAGAAGCCCAGATGCTGGAGCGTTATGGCTATGTGCTGAATGAGCTTGACCTGGGTAAACGCCAACCGGTGACCGAGGAAGAGATTCAATTCGTTGCTATGTGCCGCGGTGAACGCGATGCATCCACCGACATGGAAAAAACCTGGGCCAAATATGTTGCACGTATTCGTCGCCTGAAGCGTTTCCACACGCTGTCCGGCGGTAAGCCGCAGATGGATGCGGTGGAAGAATACACGGATAGCGACGATTAAGTTTTTCACTCGCGGGGCCATTGGCCCCGTTTTTTATGTCAGTGCTTTACCCTAAATCGTGGTGTAAGCGGCTCAGTAACCTGTCCATGCAGCGATAACTGATTGCCTCCGCCAAATGGTCGCGCTGGATATCGGGCTGCTGCGCCAGATCGGCGATGGTTCTTGCTACCTTCAAAATGCGGTGCCAGGCACGCACAGACAGCTCCAGTTTGGTCATTAACGCCTCCAGCCAGATGGCATCCTCTTCGTGCAAGCGGCAGTGAATATCCATTTCTGGCGGTGTCAGGCGCGCATTGATTTTCCCCGCTCGTGCAAGTTGCCTCTTTCGTGCCGTCAATACGCGTGCTCGAACGTCGGCGCTGCGCTCTCCCTGTCGCCCCTGTTTGTGCAGGGTTCCGGGAGGCAGTAGCGGAACTTCAATCGACAAATCGAATCGGTCGAGAAATGGCCCGGAGAGTTTTCCCAGATAGCGCAGGATCTGCTGTACCGGCAAGCGGTTATGGATGCCTTGATAGTGCCCAGATGGGCTGGGGTTCATGGCGGCGACGAGTTGCACGCGGGCGGGGTAATTCACTTTAGCCCGCGTGCGGGAAATCACGATTTCGCCGGCCTCTAACGGTTCTCGCAGGGCATCCAGTACACGCCGCTCGAACTCGGGTAACTCATCGAGGAACAGGATGCCATTGTGCGCCAATGAGATCTCTCCCGGTTTTGGCAGTCCGCCACCACCTACCAATGCCGTCATGGATGCGCTGTGGTGCGGTGCTCGAAAGGGGCGGGTATGCCACAAGCCCAGCGTCATATCCGTAGCGCTCACCAGGCTGTTAATGGCGGCCACCTCCAGTGCCTCTTCATTGCTCAACGGGGGCAATAGCCACCTCGTTATACACATCTCTGTTCGTGCCTGAGCGCGCGTAGCGTTTCGGCGGCCGTCATGACTTTCTGCAAGCCTTTCCAGATAGTTTTTGCGCCTGGTTCACCGTCGCCTTTTCGAGCAAGAAAGCCTCCGAGTTGCGCAACTAAGCGCAATACTTCGTTTAGCTTAGGGCGGCCCTTGGGCATACGCTTGTTCATCAGTAGGTAAGCTCCATGAGTCTCGTCGGAATCAAAGAACAACATTGCGTCTAGCTCTGGACAGGTTCGTCCCATACGCATTAAATAGGCGATGCGCCATGCCACGATCATGAACAGCGCCAATGCCCGCTCAATGCGATCCACGGTCGATAACTGTAACGCTTCGACACAGCAGCCGTTCTTCAGCACATTGAAGAACATCTCGATTTCCCATCTAGCCCGATACCAGTCGATCAGCTCCACGATATCTTCTCGTCCTTCAGGTACGCGATTGCTCAGCAACCGCCACTCGACCGGCTTCACGCCTGCTGGCGGCTCAATTTCCTTGGCTATCACACAAGTCACTGCCAACCCGCAACGCAGCGACACTCGCTTCACGCGCAGCGCCTGTTTCACCGTACGCGCCTTCTGCCCCGCGCGAGCCGCCATAACGAATTGGATTTCTCCCACCGGCACGGTCTTTCCAACCTTCTGCCAAAGCTTCTCATTACAGTCCAGACTGCGATTATGAGTCGAGCGGATCAACCAGTCAGCCGGAGTGCCAAGGTCATCAGCGAGCTGCATCAACGCCTTGATATCCGCTTCGCGATCGGCTAAGTACACCAGACGTGTGTTTGGCAACTCCGAGGCGAGTTCAGCAACTCGCTCGTATCCCTCGAGCCAGCGCGTACTCTCCTTGATCCCATCGCGTTTTCCGTCTGCATCCTTCGGCTCTCTTGCCCACATCCACGCATCCAGTACGCCCAACTCCACGCGATCCGGACTGACCGCGTAGGTCGGATGCAGATACAGACCACGCCTGGCTTCGTAGTTCAAGGGACCCAAGCCTTGGATTTGCTGCCCGTTGAAGTCAAGCTCGGTAGTGTCTTGGATACACAGCACAACCTCGTGTTCTCGGATCCTTTCCTGCGTACGCTGCCAGTGAGGTTGCAGAATGTCTCGCCATTCGAATGCTTGGTTCTCCATGAAGCGGTAAGCACCCAGCGTCTCAGACCATCCGAGGCACGCATGCGGAATGCTGGCTTGCGGATTCTCAGCCAGCCGTATCAAAAGCCCTTTGGCACGCTTATTGAGCCTCGTGTCACCAAGATTTACCCCTTCCAGTTCTTGGTGTGCCCAGCCATCTGAATCCCGTGTCATTTTTCAGCGCCGTAAATGGCGATAGTACACGTCGGTTTCACTTCATTTACAACCCCACTGGCTGCCTATTTCAGCCCGCTAACCCTTGGCATATAAGGCGTTGCGGACTTGTGTATAACGAGGTGGGCAATAGCCCGGCAAGACGGCTAGCCAGCATGGTTTTTCCAGTACCGGGCGGTCCCATCAGCAGCAGGTTGTGGCGTCCGGCGGCAGTGACTTCGAGCGCCCGTTTTCCCTGCTCTTGCCCAATGATGTCCGCCAGGTCCGGGACGTTGTTGAGGTCGGGTGCATGAACTTCAACCCCCTGGCTGCTGGCTAACGGCTCACCGCTGTGCAAAAAGGCGCACACCGCATTCAGGTGTTCTGCCAGCAATACTTCACCGTGCCCGATAAGCGCCATTTCCTGCTGATGAGCCAGTGGCAAAATAAGCTGCCGGCCTGCCTTGCCAGCCGCGATGGCTGCCGGGATCGCGCCGGTAACCGCACGCAGCGCCCCGGATAATCCCAATTCACCCAGAAACTCATACTGCGCTAACGTCTTGCCACAAATCTGATCTGAGGCTGCCAGAATCGATAATGCGATGGGCAGATCGTAGCGCCCGCCCTCCTTGGGCAAGTCCGCTGGGGCGAGATTGACGGTAATCCGCTTGGCGGGAAAGGTGAACCCCGCATTGAGCAGTGCGCTGCGCACCCGATCCCGTGCTTCCTTAACCCTGGTTTCCGGCAGGCCAACCAGCGTCAATGCGGGCAAGCCATTGCTGATATGGGCTTCGATCGTCACGCAAGGGGCCTGAATGCCAATCATTGCGCGCGAATAGGTAACTGCCAGCGACATAACGTTCCCTCCTGTCAATCCCGGCAGCGTGCGCCATCCTGAGCCTAAGCGGCAGTATAAAAGCAACGTTATCAGCAACGGTTCGCACAAAGGTGATTGGCATACAGTGCGTTTCCTCTGGAATGGGCGCTGACTTGCAGCTTTGCGCGAATCTACGTCGTCGTCGGAGAAAGCTCGAAGAAAAAGCATAATATGAATAATTGTTTATATCTATATGATTAATTTGCATTTAACGCAGATTTTTTCATCGGCTTTTGTCGCGCGGTAGAAAAAAATATTGTCAGTGGCGCTAAGTCTGTGGTAAATCTGTAGGTATTCGTTCGACTGTGATGACAGAACAAACCATTTATGAAAGCGTTCTCCCTCGTGATTAGCCTAGTCATTATTAGCGTGGTGGTGATTATTAACCCACCGTGCGGGGCGTCGCTGAGACGAAGAATGGCTTAAAAATCAAGCCGTAATTCAAAAAACCCCCGCACCGTAAGGTCGGGGGTTTTTTGTTGGGCGGTAAAAACTACAGAAGGGAGTGGAGTATGTCTTACAGCATAAAATCCTGTTTCTCCCCCGCAGCGTCGGGGAAATAAACTATGAATGGGGCTCAATGGGTGGTGCAAGCGTTGCGGGCGCAAGGTGTCGATACCGTGTTTGGTTATCCGGGCGGCGCGATCATGCCGGTTTACGATGCACTCTACGACGGCGGCGTTGAGCACCTTTTGTGCCGTCATGAACAAGGCGCTGCCATGGCGGCGCTCGGTTATGCCCGCGCGACCGGCAAGGTAGGCGTGTGTATCGCCACCTCAGGCCCCGGTGCCACTAACCTGATCACCGGGTTGGCGGATGCGCTGCTGGATTCTGTGCCGGTCGTGGCGATTACTGGTCAGGTGGCTTCACCGCTGATCGGTACTGATGCCTTTCAGGAAATCGACGTGCTGGGCCTGTCGCTGGCCTGCACCAAACACAGCTTCCTGGTGGATTCGCTGGAGTCGCTGCCGGAGATTATGGCAGAAGCCTTCGCCATCGCCAGCAGCGGTCGTCCCGGCCCGGTGCTGGTGGATATCCCTAAAGACATTCAGTTGGCCACCAGTGAGATAGCCCCGCAGTTTACGCCAGTCGATGATAGCCAGCCGAATTTCCCCGAGCAGGCCATCGAACAAGCGCGTGCCATGCTGGCGGCGGCGAAAAAACCGATGTTATACGCTGGCGGCGGTGTGGGCATGGCGCAGGCGTTGCCTGCTCTGCGTGCGTTCATTGCTGAGACGGGCATTCCCTCCGTTGTTACGCTGAAAGGATTGGGTGCCGTTGATGCCGAGCATCCGCACTACCTCGGTATGTTGGGCATGCACGGCACCAAAGCCGCCAACCTGTCGGTGCAGGCGTGTGATTTGCTGATTGCCGTCGGTGCGCGTTTTGACGATCGCGTGACGGGTAAACTGAATGCGTTTGCGCCTCATGCAGCGGTTATCCATCTGGATATCGATCCGGCAGAGCTGAGTAAATTGCGTCAGGCCAACGTGGCGCTGCCGGGGGATTTGAACACGCTGTTGCCTGCATTGGCCCAGCCGCTGGCGATTGACGCTTGGCGTCAAGAGGTGGCGGCGCTGAAAGCCGAATACCCGTGGCGTTACGATCATCCGGGTGAAGCCATCTATGCGCCCGCGCTGTTAAAAAACCTGTCTGAACGCAAACCGGCGGAAACTGTGATCACCACCGATGTCGGCCAGCACCAGATGTGGGCTGCACAGCACATGCGTTTTTCCCGTCCGGAAAATTTCATCACCTCCAGCGGTTTAGGCACCATGGGATTTGGTTTGCCCGCGGCGGTCGGCGCGCAGGTAGCCCGCCCTGAAGATACCGTGGTGTGTATTTCCGGTGACGGCTCTTTCATGATGAACGTGCAGGAGCTTGGCACCATCAAACGAAAACAGTTGCCGATAAAAATCGTGCTGCTGGATAACCAACGGTTAGGCATGGTTCGACAGTGGCAGCAGTTGTTCTTCAATGAACGTTATAGCGAAACCAACCTCTCCGATAACCCCGATTTTCTGACCCTGGCAAGCGCATTTGGTATTCCAGGGCAACGCATAACCCGAAAAGATCAGATCGATGCCGCGCTGGATGCCCTGTTGAGCAGTGATGGGCCGTATTTGCTGCATGTCTCTATCGATGAACTGGAAAACGTCTGGCCGCTGGTTCCACCGGGTGCCGGGAATGAAACCATGCTGGAACGTACCGAATAATGGCAGGAGAACAGAGAATGACGCACCATCAACTTTCCATACAGGCTCGCTTTCGTCCCGAAATGCTGGAGCGCGTGTTGCGCGTGGTACGCCACCGCGGTTTCCGGGTGTGTGCCATGAACATGATGACGGCCGCCAACCCGGACCACATCAATATCGAATTGACCGTTGCCAGCCAACGGCCGGTGGATTTATTGTCAACACAGTTAAGCAAGCTGCTTGATATCGCTTGTGTTGAAATACAACCCCACACATCACAACAAATACGTGCCTGAAGGCATTAGAAAGGATAAAGAGAATGACAAGCAAAGCTGATTATATTTGGTTCAATGGTGAGATGGTGCCGTGGGCGGAAGCTAAAGTACACGTGATGTCCCATACGCTGCATTATGGTACGTCCGTGTTTGAAGGGGTGCGCTGTTACGATTCCCATAAAGGCCCAGTGGTATTCCGTCACCGTGAACACATGCGCCGCCTGCACGACTCCGCTAAAATTTATCGTATGCCGGTGCAGTACAGCGTGGATGACCTAATGGAGGCCTGCCGCGCAACGCTACGTAAAAATGCTCTGAAAAGCGCCTACATTCGTCCGCTGGTGTTCGTCGGCGACGTTGGCATGGTCGTGAATCCGCCGGAAGGTTACGTCACGGATGTCATCATTGCGGCATTTCCCTGGGGCGCGTATCTGGGCGAAGACGCACTGGATCAGGGGATTGATGCCATGGTGTCCTCTTGGAACCGTGTGGCAGCCAACACCATTCCTACGGCCGCAAAAGCGGGCGGTAACTACCTTTCCTCCCTGCTGGTGGGCAGCGAAGCGCGTCGCCACGGTTATCAGGAAGGGATTGCGCTGGACGTCAATGGTTATGTATCTGAAGGTGCAGGTGAAAACCTGTTTGAAGTGAAAGATTGCGTGTTGTTCACCCCGCCGTTCACCTCATCAGCGCTGCCGGGTATCACACGTGACGCCATTATCAAACTGGCGCAGAGCCTGTGGCTGGAAGTACGTGAGCAGGTGCTGTCGCGTGAGTCGCTCTATCTGGCGGATGAAGTCTTTATGTCCGGTACTGCCGCGGAAATCACCCCGGTGCGCAGCGTGGACGGTATTCAGGTTGGCATTGGTCGTTGTGGCCCAGTCACCAAACAATTGCAAAAAGCGTTCTTCGGCCTGTTTACCGGCGAAACCGAAGATAAATGGGGCTGGTTAGATCAGGTTAACCCGTAATCGTAACAAGAAAGATTAGGCTGTGTCCCGCAATTCATTTTCACTGATTGGAAATGAGGAAAATATATCAAACATGTTCGTTTTTTGGCTAATTCCGTGTGCTTTTACTGTCAGAAACTGTCTAATTTGTACGATTTTTCACCTGTCAGGTAATTAAGGGACACAGCCTAATACACCCTTCACGAACCCAAGAGGCCAGTCGCCGCTGAACGGGAGCATGAAAGGGGATGAAACACACACTGGAGTAACAGAGTATGCCTAAGTACCGTTCAGCCACAACCACGCATGGCCGTAACATGGCAGGTGCGCGCGCCCTGTGGCGTGCCACCGGAATGACCGATGCCGATTTCGGCAAGCCGATCATCGCCGTGGTCAACTCGTTCACACAATTTGTTCCGGGCCACGTGCACTTGCGTGATCTGGGCAAACTGGTGGCGGAGCAAATCGAAGCCGCTGGCGGCGTGGCCAAAGAGTTCAACACCATTGCGGTGGACGATGGTATCGCGATGGGGCACGGTGGCATGCTCTACTCCCTGCCATCACGTGAGCTGATTGCCGATTCGGTCGAATACATGGTCAATGCCCACTGCGCCGATGCGATGGTGTGCATTTCCAACTGCGACAAAATCACCCCCGGAATGCTGATGGCCTCGCTGCGCCTGAACATCCCGGTGATCTTTGTTTCTGGCGGTCCGATGGAAGCTGGGAAAACCAAGCTTTCTAACCAATTGATCAAACTGGACTTGGTGGATGCCATGATCCAGGGGGCTAACCCGAACGTCAGCGATGCGGATAGCGATCAGATCGAACGTTCCGCTTGCCCGACCTGCGGTTCTTGTTCCGGTATGTTTACCGCTAACTCGATGAACTGCCTGACGGAAGCACTGGGCCTGTCACAGCCGGGCAATGGCTCGCTGCTGGCGACCCACGCCGATCGTAAACAACTGTTTTTGAACGCGAGCTCGCGTATCGTTGAACTGACCAAACGCTACTACGAGCAGGATGATGCCAGCGCGCTGCCGCGTAATATCGCGACCAAGGCTGCGTTTGAAAACGCCATGACGCTGGATATCGCCATGGGCGGTTCCACCAACACCGTTCTGCACTTGCTGGCCTCCGCGCAGGAAGCAGAAGTGGATTTCACCATGGACGACATCGATCGTCTGTCACGCCGTGTGCCGCAACTGTGTAAAGTGGCTCCGAGCACGCAGAAATACTACATGGAAGACGTACACCGTGCGGGTGGGGTGATCGGTATTCTGGGCGAACTGGATCGTGCCGGATTGCTGAACCGCGATGTGCGCAACGTGCTGGGCAAAAGCCTGACGGAAACGTTGAACGCTTACGACGTCATGCTGACCGATGATGACGCGGTGAAAAGCATGTACTCCGCAGGGCCTGCGGGCATTCGTACTACACAGGCGTTCTCACAGGATTGCCGCTGGGAGTCGCTGGATACCGATCGTGAACAGGGCTGTATCCGTGCGCGTGAGCACGCCTACAGTCAGGATGGCGGTCTGGCGGTGCTGTACGGCAACATCGCGGAAAAAGGCTGTATCGTAAAAACCGCCGGTGTGGATGAAGGTAGCCTGGTGTTCCGTGGCCCGGCCAAAGTGTACGAATCTCAGGATGACGCCGTGGAAGCCATTCTGGGTGGTAAGGTGGTCGCGGGTGATGTTGTGGTTATCCGTTACGAAGGGCCGAAAGGCGGGCCGGGCATGCAAGAGATGCTCTACCCGACCAGCTTCCTGAAATCCATGGGATTGGGTAAAGCCTGCGCGTTGATCACTGACGGTCGTTTCTCCGGCGGCACCTCTGGGCTTTCCATCGGTCATGCTTCGCCTGAAGCGGCCAGTGGCGGCACTATCGGGCTGGTGGAGGAGGGTGACATCATTGCCATTGATATTCCTAACCGTACCATTGAACTGGTGGTGGCGGAAGATGAACTGGCACGCCGTCACGAGGCGGAGCTGGCACGCGGCGATGCGGCCTTTACGCCGAAAAACCGTCAGCGTCAGGTGTCCTTTGCCTTGCGTGCTTATGCCAGTCTGGCAACCAGCGCGGACCAAGGCGCGGTACGCGATAAGAGCAAGCTGGGAGGCTAAGTTCAATGGCGGTATCACCCCCTCTCTCCGACGCTCCGTGCGGCGCGGAGTATTTGCGTGCGGTGTTGCGCGCGCCGGTCTATGAAGTGGCGCAGGTGACGCCGCTTCAGCCGATGGATAAACTCTCGGCGCTTCTTGGCAACACCATTGTGGTGAAGCGCGAGGACCGTCAGCCGGTGCACAGTTTCAAACTGCGTGGTGCCTATGCCATGTTGGCAACCCTGACCGAAGCGCAGAAAGCGCACAGTGTGGTAACGGCCTCCGCCGGTAACCACGCACAGGGTGTTGCGCTTTCGGCCAGCAAGCTCGGCATCAAGGCGCTGATCGTCATGCCGGTTGCTACCGCGGATATCAAAGTGGATGCGGTGCGCGGTTTTGGTGGTGAAGTGTTGTTGCACGGTGCCAATTTCGATGAAGCCAAGGCCAGAGCGATTGCGCTGTCGCAAGAGCAGCATATGACCTTCATTCCGCCGTTCGATCACCCGGCCGTAATTGCCGGGCAGGGAACGCTGTGTAGTGGTCAACTAATATTGGCCACCGCATTAGACTGTATGTAGAACAGTCGCTCAGATTCGTTTGGAGTTAAGCCGCCGTTATACCAGTGAGGCCGGATAGCGCTGTAATACCCCGTGATGTAGCGGATAATCGCGTCCTGGGCTTCGCTGAAGCTGTTGTAACCCTTTGTCGGCACCCATTCTGTCTTCAGGCTGCGGAAGAACCGCTCCATTGGCGCATTATCCCAGCAGTTACCCCGCCGACTCATACTCTGCTTTATCCGGCAGCGCCACAGGGCTTGCCGGTATTGACGGCTGGTATAGTGGCTGCCCTGGTCGCTGTGGAACATGACTCCTGTTGGTTGTCCCCGGAGTTCCCAGGCCATCTGCAACGCTTTAACTGTCAGCGCCGAGTCCGGCGACGTCGACATGGCCCAGCCCACCGGTTTGCGGGCGAACAGATCTAGCACCACCGCAAGGTAAGCCCAGCATTTGCCCGTCCAGATGTAGGTCACATCGCCGCACCAGACCTGATCCGGCGCGGTAACCGCGAACTGGCGGTTGAGATAGTTCGGTATTTCAACGTGTTCATTGCCGCCGCGTTTGTATTTGTGAGCCGGTCGCTGGCAGCTGGCGATACCCAGCTCCTTCATCAGCTTGCCAGCCAGCCAGCGCCCCATTTTGACACCGGAGCTGCCGGTGACGATGGTCGCGATACTTCGAGCGCCGGCAGAGCCGCCGCTGGCGTTCCAGGCTTCCATGACGCGGCTACACTTAACCACGCGCTCACCGTCGGGTTCATTAGCGGAAGCCTGCCAGTGCCTGTAGCTGCTGCGATGTACCTCAAAAGTTTGGCACAACGCCGTGACCGGGTATCGCGCCCTCAGCCTGTCGACTACCGTGAACCGTTGAGTGAGTCCGACATTAAGAGCGCCGTAGCCTTTTTTAGGATTTCGTTCTCCATTTCAAGGCATTGGACTTTTTTCTTCATCTCACGCAGCTCGAACTGTTCAGGGGTAAGAGGAAGTCCCGTTGGCGTTTTTCCCTGTCGTTCAAGGCGAAGCTTATTGACCCAGCGACTAATGGCAGAATGGCTGACATTAACCGCCTCTGCGGCCTTAACGTATGTGTAGCCGTGGTCGACAACCAGCTTTGCGGCTTCGAGCTTAAATTCCGCCGTAAAATGTTTACCCATGAGGTCACCTGTCGTGTTGATGAGGTGAGCATATCACCTCCGCTCAGGTGGCCAGTATCAGTGTGCCACTACACTGGCTATGGAACTGTTGCAGCAGGATGCGCATCTCGATCGCGTGTTTGTACCCGTCGGTGGCGGTGGTCTGGCAGCCGGCGTGGCGGTGTTGATCAAACAACTGATGCCGCAGATTAAAGTGATCGGCGTTGAGGCGGAAGATTCCGCATGCCTGCGTGCGGCATTGGATGCCGGACACCCGGTGGATTTGCCGCGCGTTGGACTGTTCGCCGAAGGCGTGGCGGTCAAACGCATCGGCGATGAAACCTTCCGCCTGTGCCGGGAATATCTGGATGATGTCATCACCGTGGACAGCGATGCGATTTGTGCCGCATTGAAGGATATCTTTGAAGATGTGCGGGCGATAGCAGAGCCGTCTGGTGCGCTGGCACTGGCGGGGATGAAGAAGTATATCCAGCAGCATGGCATTCAGGGTGAACGGCTGGCGCATATTCTGTCGGGAGCCAACGTCAACTTCCACGGCCTGCGCTACGTTTCCGAACGCTGTGAACTGGGTGAACAGCGTGAGGCATTGCTGGCAGTAACCATCCCTGAGCGCAAGGGCAGCTTTTTGACCTTTTGCCAACTGCTGGGGGGGCGCTCGGTGACCGAGTTCAACTCACCTCGTTATACACAAGTCCGCAACGCCTTATATACTCGATTAACTTGAAGTTGCATTTTTCAGCGTCTGGAAGTTGTCATTAATCCTGCGCGACAAGCCCCCCGCCAGTCCCGGTAATATATTGCGGAAGAAGTGGTGTATTTCCTGCCGAAACGCCTTTGGTGAAGCGAAGTAGCGGTTGTTTCTCACCTTTTCATTCATCACTTTCCACAGTCTTTCTATCGGGTTCAGATTCGGGCTGTAAGGCGGCAGATAGTGGAGGTCGATATTCATCACATATGCCCACTTTTTCACCAGCTCCGCCCGGTGGTAACCCGCTCCGTCGAGTATGATATGCACCTTCTGTCTTATCGGGTAAGTTTCCCGGATGGCGATAAAAAAGCGGGCGATATTGAGACTGTTGATGCTGTCGTACTCCCGAACCACCGTGCTGCCGATGTCGTTCAGGTTCAGGGCTCCCATGATGTTCAGACGGGTACGACTACCGGTGGTTTCCACTGGCTGAGATTTTTTTCCCGCAGGCATCCAGCCATATGCCAGTTTTGTTCCCTGTGTCGGGTGGACGCCATCGATGAACAGGATGGGTTCATCGTCACCGGCTTTTTGTTTCAGCTCGTTGTAGGTTTCCACAAACGCCTGCTGCGCTTCTGCACTGAATTTATGTGGGATACCGACAGGCTTTCGATAACTGAAGCCGTTGCGGTGCAGCCATTTAGTCATTCCCGGAACGGTGTAGCGGATACCCCACCAATCAACAACCTGTTCAATGATAGCCTGTGTAGTGGGAAGAAGGTTGTTCGTCAGAGATGTGGTGAGTTCAGCGGTTTGCTCTTCGCTGAGATGACTATCAGAGCCGCCATTCTCAGGCGCAAGTTTCTCACCCTTTAGCCAATCATTTAGATGACGGCGTACCGTGGTTTCGTGAATAAGTTGCGATTGTGCAATCATTCCTGGCGTCCAGCCATCGGCAGACAATAGGACACACCGTATCCGATCGCGCACATGATGGTCACGACTTGTTTGGTGAAGATTCCTTAACTTTTTTTTCTGCTCTTCAGTGGGATGAATGTTCATAACCATGAAATGGGTATTGTTCATGGAAAATCAAGCATCTTCAATGATTACGAGTATATGCCAAGGGTTAGCGGGCTGAAATAGGCAGCCGGTGGGGTTGTAAATGAAGTGAAACCGACGTGTACTATCGCCATTTACGGCGCTGAAAAATGACACGGGATTCAGATGGCTGGGCACACCAAGAACTGGAAGGGGTAAATCTTGGTGACACGAGGCTCAATAAGCGTGCCAAAGGGCTTTTGATACGGCTGGCTGAGAATCCGCAAGCCAGCATTCCGCATGCGTGCCTCGGATGGTCTGAGACGCTGGGTGCTTACCGCTTCATGGAGAACCAAGCATTCGAATGGCGAGACATTCTGCAACCTCACTGGCAGCGTACGCAGGAAAGGATCCGAGAACACGAGGTTGTGCTGTGTATCCAAGACACTACCGAGCTTGACTTCAACGGGCAGCAAATCCAAGGCTTGGGTCCCTTGAACTACGAAGCCAGGCGTGGTCTGTACCTGCATCCGACCTACGCGGTCAGTCCGGATCGCGTGGGGTTGGGCGTACTGGATGCGTGGATGTGGGCAAGAGAGCCGAAGGATGCAGACGGAAAACGCGATGGGCTCAAGGAGAGTACGCGCTGGCTCGAGGGATACGAGCGAGTTGCTGAACTCGCCTCGGAGTTGCCAAACACACGTCTGGTGTACTTAGCCGATCGCGAAGCGGATATCAAGGCGTTGATGCAGCTCGCTGATGACCTTGGCACTCCGGCTGACTGGTTGATCCGCTCGACTCATAATCGCAGTCTGGACTGTAATGAGAAGCTTTGGCAGAAGGTTGGAAAGACCGTGCCGGTGGGAGAAATCCAATTCGTTATGGCGGCTCGCGCGGGGCAGAAGGCGCGTACGGTGAAACAGGCGCTGCGCGTGAAGCGAGTGTCGCTGCGTTGCGGGTTGGCAGTGACTTGTGTGATAGCCAAGGAAATTGAGCCGCCAGCAGGCGTGAAGCCGGTCGAGTGGCGGTTGCTGAGCAATCGCGTACCTGAAGGACGAGAAGATATCGTGGAGCTGATCGACTGGTATCGGGCTAGATGGGAAATCGAGATGTTCTTCAATGTGCTGAAGAACGGCTGCTGTGTCGAAGCGTTACAGTTATCGACCGTGGATCGCATTGAGCGGGCATTGGCGCTGTTCATGATCGTGGCATGGCGCATCGCCTATTTAATGCGTATGGGACGAACCTGTCCAGAGCTGGACGCAATGTTGTTCTTTGATTCCGACGAGACTCATGGAGCTTACTTACTGATGAACAAGCGTATGCCCAAGGGCCGCCCTAAGCTAAACGAAGTATTGCGCTTAGTTGCGCAACTGGGAGGCTTTCTTGCTCGAAAAGGCGACGGTGAACCAGGCGCAAAAACTATCAGGAAAGGCTTGCAGAAAGTCATGACGGCCGCCGAAACGCTACGCGCGCTCAGGCACGAACAGAGATGTGTATAACGAGGTGAGATAACCTGTATTAGTCGCGACTTGATCTGACACTGGACCTTGAAAGGTTGAGAGTTACCGGTTTTGATATGGGTGTCGAATCCTTATACAAAACACGAGGTAACTCTCAACCTTTCAAGGTCCAGTGTCAGATCAAGTCGCGACTAATACACATTAGGTAAGGAGGTGATCCAACCGCAGGTTCCCCTACGGTTACCTTGTTACGACTTCACCCCAGTCATGAATCACAAAGTGGTAAGCGCCCTCCCGAAGGTTAAGCTACCTACTTCTTTTGCAACCCACTCCCATGGTGTGACGGGCGGTGTGTACAAGGCCCGGGAACGTATTCACCGTAGCATTCTGATCTACGATTACTAGCGATTCCGACTTCATGGAGTCGAGTTGCAGACTCCAATCCGGACTACGACGTACTTTATGAGGTCCGCTTGCTCTCGCGAGGTCGCTTCTCTTTGTATACGCCATTGTAGCACGTGTGTAGCCCTACTCGTAAGGGCCATGATGACTTGACGTCATCCCCACCTTCCTCCAGTTTATCACTGGCAGTCTCCTTTGAGTTCCCGACCGAATCGCTGGCAACAAAGCATAAGGGTTGCGCTCGTTGCGGGACTTAACCCAACATTTCACAACACGAGCTGACGACAGCCATGCAGCACCTGTCTCAGAGTTCCCGAAGGCACTAAAGCATCTCTGCTAAATTCTCTGGATGTCAAGAGTAGGTAAGGTTCTTCGCGTTGCATCGAATTAAACCACATGCTCCACCGCTTGTGCGGGCCCCCGTCAATTCATTTGAGTTTTAACCTTGCGGCCGTACTCCCCAGGCGGTCGATTTAACGCGTTAGCTCCGGAAGCCACGCCTCAAGGGCACAACCTCCAAATCGACATCGTTTACAGCGTGGACTACCAGGGTATCTAATCCTGTTTGCTCCCCACGCTTTCGCACCTGAGCGTCAGTCTTCGTCCAGGGGGCCGCCTTCGCCACCGGTATTCCTCCAGATCTCTACGCATTTCACCGCTACACCTGGAATTCTACCCCCCTCTACGAGACTCTAGCTTGCCAGTTTTGAATGCAGTTCCCAGGTTAAGCCCGGGGATTTCACATCCAACTTAACAAACCGCCTGCGTGCGCTTTACGCCCAGTCATTCCGATTAACGCTTGCACCCTCCGTATTACCGCGGCTGCTGGCACGGAGTTAGCCGGTGCTTCTTCTGCGAGTAACGTCAATCAGCAAGGTTATTAACCTTACTGCCTTCCTCCTCGCTGAAAGTGCTTTACAACCCGAAGGCCTTCTTCACACACGCGGCATGGCTGCATCAGGCTTGCGCCCATTGTGCAATATTCCCCACTGCTGCCTCCCGTAGGAGTCTGGACCGTGTCTCAGTTCCAGTGTGGCTGGTCATCCTCTCAGACCAGCTAGGGATCGTCGCCTAGGTGAGCCGTTACCCCACCTACTAGCTAATCCCATCTGGGCACATCTGATGGCGTGAGGCCCGAAGGTCCCCCACTTTGGTCTTGCGACGTTATGCGGTATTAGCTACCGTTTCCAGTAGTTATCCCCCTCCATCAGGCAGTTTCCCAGACACTACTCACCCGTCCGCCGCTCGTCACCCGGGGAGCAAGCTCCCTTGTAGTGGCACACTGATACTGGCCACCTGAGCGGAGGTGATATGCTCACCTCATCAACACGACAGGTGACCTCATGGGTAAACATTTTACGGTGGAATTTAAGCTCGAAGCCGCAAAGCTGGTTGTCGACCACGGCTACACATACGTTAAGGCCGCAGAGGCGGTTAATGTCAGCCATTCTGCCATTAGTCGCTGGGTCAATAAGCTTCGCCTTGAACGACAGGGAAAAACGCCAACGGGACTTCCTCTTACCCCTGAACAGCTCGAGCTGCGTGAGATGAAGAAAAAAGTCCAATGCCTTGAAATGGAGAACGAAATCCTAAAAAAGGCTACGGCGCTCTTAATGTCGGACTCACTCAACGGTTCACGGTAGTCGACAGGCTGAGGGCGCGATACCCGGTCACGGCGTTGTGCCAAACTTTTGAGGTACATCGCAGCAGCTACAGGCACTGGCAGGCTTCCGCTAATGAACCCGACGGTGAGCGCGTGGTTAAGTGTAGCCGCGTCATGGAAGCCTGGAACGCCAGCGGCGGCTCTGCCGGCGCTCGAAGTATCGCGACCATCGTCACCGGCAGCTCCGGTGTCAAAATGGGGCGCTGGCTGGCTGGCAAGCTGATGAAGGAGCTGGGTATCGCCAGCTGCCAGCGACCGGCTCACAAATACAAACGCGGCGGCAATGAACACGTTGAAATACCGAACTATCTCAACCGCCAGTTCGCGGTTACCGCGCCGGATCAGGTCTGGTGCGGCGATGTGACCTACATCTGGACGGGCAAATGCTGGGCTTACCTTGCGGTGGTGCTAGACCTGTTCGCCCGCAAACCGGTGGGCTGGGCCATGTCGACGTCGCCGGACTCGGCGCTGACAGTTAAAGCGTTGCAGATGGCCTGGGAACTCCGGGGACAACCAACAGGAGTCATGTTCCACAGCGACCAGGGCAGCCACTATACCAGCCGTCAATACCGGCAAGCCCTGTGGCGCTGCCGGATAAAGCAGAGTATGAGTCGGCGGGGTAACTGCTGGGATAATGCGCCAATGGAGCGGTTCTTCCGCAGCCTGAAGACAGAATGGGTGCCGACAAAGGGTTACAACAGCTTCAGCGAAGCCCAGGACGCGATTATCCGCTACATCACGGGGTATTACAGCGCTATCCGGCCTCACTGGTATAACGGCGGCTTAACTCCAAACGAATCTGAGCGACTGTTCTACATACAGTCTAATGCGGTGGCCAATATTAGTTGACCACTACACCTTGTGCTACCGCTCGACTTGCATGTGTTAGGCCTGCCGCCAGCGTTCAATCTGAGCCATGATCAAACTCTTCAATTTAAAGTTTGATTTGCTTCTACTCGAGAAGCGATGCTCAAAGAATTATTACTGTTAGTTCGTAATGAATTAACTGTTGTTCACTCTTCAAGACTTTTATTTTTTAAGCCCTGAGGCTTTACGATAAAGTCCTGTGAGTGCCCACACAGATTGTCTGATTAATTGTTAAAGAGCGTTGCGAAGCGGCTTGCAGCATGCTGTCGCGAGGTGGCGTATACTACGCTTTCCTCTTTAAGAGTCAACGATTAAACCGTTTTTCTCTCGCTGACCTCGCCTTGAATCGCTTCGAGTCGTGTCAACGGAGGCGCATTATAGGGATCCCAATAATTTACACAACCCCTTTTTTCATCTTTTTTTCCGTTTGTTCAAATTCCGCCCGATAAGCCCGGTTTTACTCATTTACGCTGTTCGATAACGCGCGGCAAATCGGCCAGACTATCAATCACAATATCAGCCAGCGCTTCGCCTTGCTCGGTAATCGGCTTGCCGGTACGCACCAGCACTTTTGTCCCGACACCCGCCGCAATGGCAGCTTGCATGTCTTCTTCTTTATCACCGACCATATAAGAAGCGGCCATATCAATATTGAGGAAGCTCTGCGCTGAGAGAAACATGCCCGTCTTGGGTTTACGGCAGTCACACTCCTGGCGGTATTCCCCTTGCCCCTGTTCTGTGTGGTGGGGACAGAAATAGATGCCGTCCAAATCGACTCCGCGATCGGCCAGCGACCAATCCATCCACTCGGTCAGGTGCATGAAATCGTCTTCACTGAACATGCCGCGCGCAATACCGGATTGGTTAGTCACCAGCACCAGCGCAAATCCTTTCTTCTTTAGTTCACTCATCGCGTCGATAACGCCATCAATAAACTCAAACTGATCGATCTCATGAACGTAACCATGATCGACATTAATCGTGCCGTCGCGATCGAGAAAAACGGCTGGAATCGGTTGTGCCACTGCTATGTGCTCCTGATGGCGTTATTTGCGCGTGAGTATCGCATGTTTTTGTACTTTGCGAGAATGAGTCATAACGACAAAGTAAATTGACTTAGACGTCTAGACGCCCTAACATCCGTACAATATTCTGCATACGGCAGACGTTGATCTATCCCGCGATAGGCACTTACGATAAATCAAGATGATTAAACTTTCTAACATTACAAAAATTTTCCAGCAGAAAGGCCGGACCATCAAAGCACTGGACAATGTCAGTCTGTACGTCCCTGCAGGGCAGATCTATGGGGTTATCGGCGCATCCGGCGCAGGTAAAAGTACGTTGATCCGCTGTGTAAATCTGCTGGAGCGCCCGACACACGGTGAGGTATTGGTTGGTGACCAGGATTTGATGGCGCTGTCCGAAGCGGAGTTAACCAAGGCACGCCGCCAGATTGGCATGATCTTCCAGCACTTTAATCTTTTGGCGTCTCGTACCGTGTTTGGTAACGTGGCTCTGCCTCTTGAGCTGGACACCACGCCAAAAAACGAAATTACCTGCCGCGTCAACGAACTGCTCGAACTGGTGGGGCTATCGGACAAGCACGATGCTTACCCGGCAAATCTGTCCGGCGGGCAAAAGCAGCGCGTTGCGATTGCTCGCGCGCTGGCCAGCAATCCTAAGGTACTGCTGTGTGACGAGGCCACCAGTGCGCTCGATCCGGCCACTACGCGTTCCATTCTCGAATTGCTCAAAGACATTAATCGCCGTTTAGGGATAACCATCCTGTTGATCACCCATGAAATGGATGTGGTAAAACGCATCTGCGATCAAGTAGCCGTGATCAGTGGCGGTCAATTAATTGAGCAGGACACGGTCAGCGAAGTGTTCTCTCACCCTAAAACGCCTCTGGCACAAACCTTTATTCAGTCTACGCTACATCTGGATATCCCCGAGGATTACCAATCCCGGCTCATCGCCGCACCGCACAACGACCAGAACACCCCGCTGCTACGGCTGGAATTTACCGGTCAATCCGTCGATGCGCCGTTACTTTCAACGATCGCGCGCCGCTTTAACATCAATAACAATATCATCAATGCGCAGATGGATTACGCAGGTGGCGTCAAATTCGGCATCATGTTGGCCGAGATGCACGGCGAAGAACAGGACACGGTGGCCGCCATCGCGTTTTTACAGGAACACCATGTGAAAGTTGAGGTGCTGGGCTATGTCTGAAGCAATGATGTGGTTGATGGCGAAAGGCGTTTGGGAAACTGTTGTGATGACGTTTGTTTCCGGCTTCTTTGGCTTTGTGCTGGGATTGCCGGTTGGCGTGATGCTTTATATTACCCGTCCGCGTCAGATCGTTGCCAACCCGCCGCTGTATCGCACACTGTCAGCGTTGGTGAATATTTTTCGTTCTATTCCGTTCATTATTTTGCTGGTGTGGATGATTCCGTTCACACGCGCCATCGTCGGCACCTCTATCGGGTTGAAGGCAGCCATTGTGCCATTGACCGTAGGCGCAGCGCCGTTTATCGCGCGTATGGTAGAAAACGCCCTGTTGGAAATCTCCAGCGGATTGATCGAGGCCGCGCGCGCTATGGGAGCCACGCCGTTACAAATTATTCGTAAGATTCTGCTGCCAGAAGCACTTCCCGGTCTGATCAATGCCGCCACCATCACACTTATCACCCTGGTAGGCTATTCTGCAATGGGGGGTGCAGTCGGTGCCGGTGGGTTAGGTCAAATTGGTTATCAGTATGGATACATTGGTTATAACGCCACAGTCATGAATACGGTATTAATATTACTGGTTGTTCTGGTCTACTTGATCCAATTCGTAGGCGATCGCACGGTACGGGCAGTGACTCATAAATAAGTTTTACTACACGTCGGACTATGCCGCTGTCGGCAAGCCGCAAAACGTTAAATATGCAGAGGTTAAGGAAATGACAATCAAATTTAAAACCGTCGCCGCACTGGGTACGCTACTGGGTGCACTGGCGCTGGCAGGCTGCGGGCAAGAAGAAAAAGACCCGAACCACATCAAAGTCGGTGTTATTGTGGGTGCTGAGCAACAAGTTGCTGAAGTTGCACAGAAAGTGGCTAAAGACAAATATGGCCTGACCGTGGAACTGGTATCCTTTAACGATTATGTGCTGCCGAACGAAGCGCTGAGCAAAGGGGATATCGACCTGAATGCCTTCCAGCACAAACCTTATCTGGACCAACAGATCAAAGACCGTGGCTACAAACTGGTTGCTGTCGGCAATAGCTTTGTCTACCCGATCGCTGGCTACTCTAAAAAAATTAAATCATTAGACGAGCTGCAAAACGGGGCGCAAATTGCACTGCCTAACGATCCTACCAACCTGGGTCGCTCTCTGCTGCTGCTGCAAAAACAGGGTCTGGTCAAACTGAAAGATAACGTTGGCCTGCTGCCGACCGTGCTGGACGTGGTTGAAAACCCGAAAAACCTGAAACTGGTCGAATTGGTATCACCGCAACTGCCACGCTCTCTGGATGACGATCAAATCGCACTGGCTATCATCAACACCACCTATGCAAGCCAGATTAACCTGACGCCGACCAAAGACGGTCTGTTCGTGGAAGAGAAAGACTCTCCGTACGTAAACCTGATTGTGTCACGTGAAGACAACAAAGACGCGGCCAATGTGAAGAAATTCGTTCAGGCTTACCAGTCAGACGAAGTTTATGAAGCGGCCAACAAGATTTTCAACGGCGGCGCGGTGAAAGGCTGGTAATATCACTGTAGTGGCACACTGATACTGGCCACCTGAGCGGAGGTGATATGCTCACCTCATCAACACGACAGGTGACCTCATGGGTAAACATTTTACGGCGGAATTTAAGCTCGAAGCCGCAAAGCTGGTTGTCGACCACGGCTACACATACGTTAAGGCCGCAGAGGCGGTTAATGTCAGCCATTCTGCCATTAGTCGCTGGGTCAATAAGCTTCGCCTTGAACGACAGGGAAAAACGCCAACGGGACTTCCTCTTACCCCTGAACAGCTCGAGCTGCGTGAGATGAAGAAAAAAGTCCAATGCCTTGAAATGGAGAACGAAATCTTAAAAAAGGCTACGGCGCTCTTAATGTCGGACTCACTCAACGGTTCACGGTAGTCGACAGGCTGAGGGCGCGATACCCGGTCACGGCGTTGTGCCAAACTTTTGAGGTACATCGCAGCAGCTACAGGCACTGGCAGGCTTCCGCTAATGAACCCGACGGTGAGCGCGTGGTTAAGTGTAGCCGCGTCATGGAAGCCTGGAACGCCAGCGGCGGCTCTGCCGGCGCTCGAAGTATCGCGACCATCGTCACCGGCAGCTCCGGTGTCAAAATGGGGCGCTGGCTGGCTGGCAAGCTGATGAAGGAGCTGGGTATCGCCAGCTGCCAGCGACCGGCTCACAAATACAAACGCGGCGGCAATGAACACGTTGAAATACCGAACTATCTCAACCGCCAGTTCGCGGTTACCGCGCCGGATCAGGTCTGGTGCGGCGATGTGACCTACATCTGGACGGGCAAATGCTGGGCTTACCTTGCGGTGGTGCTAGATCTGTTCGCCCGCAAACCGGTGGGCTGGGCCATGTCGACGTCGCCGGACTCGGCGCTGACAGTTAAAGCGTTGCAGATGGCCTGGGAACTCCGGGGACAACCAACAGGAGTCATGTTCCACAGCGACCAGGGCAGCCACTATACCAGCCGTCAATACCGGCAAGCCCTGTGGCGCTGCCGGATAAAGCAGAGTATGAGTCGGCGGGGTAACTGCTGGGATAATGCGCCAATGGAGCGGTTCTTCCGCAGCCTGAAGACAGAATGGGTGCCGACAAAGGGTTACAACAGCTTCAGCGAAGCCCAGGACGCGATTATCCGCTACATCACGGGGTATTACAGCGCTATCCGGCCTCACTGGTATAACGGCGGCTTAACTCCAAACGAATCTGAGCGACTGTTCTACATACAGTCTAATGCGGTGGCCAATATTAGTTGACCACTACACACCCGATACGCGAGTGACAATTATTTCAAGACGGGCCTCGGTGCCCGTCTTGTTATTTGTGTCGTAGCTTGCTTCAATAAGCGCACTTCAAAAGAAGAATAGTAGAGAGGAAATGCTATGCGTGCTATACCGCTCGTGTTTTTAGCGCTGTCATTAACAGGATGTTCCCTGCTGCAACCCAAAACGGCACCCACACCGCAACCAGTTATCGAACCTGCTGTCGAAGCTCCGACCAAAGCGAAACCGGCTCCGCGTCCGACAACCGCCGTGTTGTATAACAATGCGGAAGAGTTGGTGGGTAAACCGTTCCGCGATATGGGCGAAGTATCTGGCTCTGTATGCCAGGCTAGCGTGCAAGATACGCCCGCGACGGTTGCAAATGCCCGCCGCCGTCTGCAAACGCGTGCAACAGCGATGCGCGCCAATGCGGTTCTGGTGCACAACTGTCAGGTCGTTAGTGGCGTTGCAGGCTGCTATCGGCAGGCCATTTGTGAAGGCACTGCACTGAAAATTTCTTCTCAATAAAGCCGGGCAATGACCACTTATCATTTCGATCAGATTGGCGTTATCCGTTCGCCTTATAAAGAAAAATTCGCCGTGCCACGGCAACCCGGTCTGATTGAAGATGGCGACG
The DNA here is from genome assembly GCF_053848865.1 of Symbiopectobacterium sp. Eva_TO. Lineage (NCBI taxonomy): Bacteria > Pseudomonadati > Pseudomonadota > Gammaproteobacteria > Enterobacterales > Enterobacteriaceae > Symbiopectobacterium > Symbiopectobacterium sp. Eva_TO. The sequence goes on from NZ_JBSPEY010000004.1 coordinate 629,586, forward strand.
GAGAACTGCATCTTCTGCCGCCCTACCACCAGCCAGAAGCGGTGCGTGGGCTGGACGCGTTCAGCCATATTTGGGTGTTATTTGTTTTTCACCACACCATGGAACAGGGCTGGCGACCAACGGTGCGCCCTCCCCGTTTGGGCGGCAATGCGCGTATGGGGGTTTTCGCCACACGTTCCACGTTTCGTCCGAATCCCATCGGTATGTCTTTGGTCCGACTGAAAGGGATAAAGACCACACGCGACAGCGTTATCTTACAGTTGGATAGCCTCGATCTGGTCGATGGTACACCAGTGGTTGATATCAAACCCTATTTGCCCTTTGCGGAGAGCGTGCCTGATGCCATCGGCGGTTTCGCGCAACAGGCACCCGACACCGCGATGCCCGTGTATTTTTCTGCACTGGCAGAGCAACAACTGGCGCAACATCAATCCACTTACCCACACCTGCGCCGTTTTATCACCCAGGTGTTGAATCAGGATCCACGCCCGGCGTACCGCAAGGGGGAAGTCTCGCGTGATTACGCCGCCCTGTTGCTGGAATTCAACGTGCGCTGGCGCGTAACGGACATGCGGACGGAAGTGCTCAGCCTTGAGCCAGGACCGCGCTAAGCGAAAATTGAATCGTTATCCATGACCTGCGCGCCATAAAATTCACGCCGCACACTTTTGACGAAGGAAAGTCACTGTTACACTAAGCCACTTTATCGTGTTTAAGGGCCTACATGGCTCTTTGCATCTCGTTTTGGGGCACATCGGTGCCCATTACTTTGCGTTCTGACGGAACTAAAACACCATGCGTACTAGCCAATATCTGCTCTCCACCCTGAAGGAGACACCTGCCGACGCGGAAGTCATCAGCCATCAGTTGATGCTGCGCGCTGGGATGATCCGCAAGCTGGCCTCCGGGTTATACACCTGGTTGCCGACCGGCTACCGAGTTCTGAAGAAAGTCGAAAACATCGTGCGTGAAGAGATGAACAACGCCGGTGCTATCGAGATTTCCATGCCCGTGGTACAACCCGCCGATCTGTGGCAGGAGAGTGGTCGCAGGGAACAGTACGGCCCGGAATTGCTGCGCTTTGTCGATCGCGGTGACCGCCCGTTTGTTCTCGGTCCAACGCATGAAGAAGTGATTACCGATCTGGTGCGCAACGAGCTCAGCTCTTATAAGCAGTTGCCGCTGAATCTGTTCCAGATCCAGACCAAATTCCGCGATGAAGTGCGCCCGCGTTTCGGCGTAATGCGTTCTCGCGAATTCATCATGAAAGATGCCTACTCGTTCCATACCTCGCAGGAATCATTGCAGGTCACCTATGACGCGATGTACGACGCCTATAGCCGTGCATTTAGCCGCATGGGGTTGAACTTCCGCGCGGTTCAGGCGGATACCGGCTCCATCGGTGGCAGCGCATCACACGAATTCCAGGTGCTGGCACAGAGCGGCGAAGACGACATCGTTTTCTCTACTGACTCCGAGTACGCCGCCAATATCGAATTTGCTGAAGCCGTTGCCCCCACGCTGGGACGTGCAGAAGCGAAAGAAGAGATGCGTCTGGTTGATACCCCCAACGCCAAAACCATCGCCGAGTTGGTTGAGCAGTTTAATCTGCCGATCGAAAAAACGGTCAAAACGCTGCTGGTGAAAGCGACACAAGAGAGCGGACACAAGCTGATTGCCCTACTGGTGCGCGGCGATCATGAGCTGAATGAAGTTAAAGCGGAGAAACTGGAGCAGGTCGCCAGCCCGCTGACCTTCGCAAACGAGGCTGAGATTCGCGACATCGTTGGTGCAGGCCCAGGCTCACTAGGTCCGGTTAATATGCCAATACCGGTGATTATCGATCGCACCGTCGCGGCAATGAGCGATTTCGGCGCGGGCGCAAACCAGGACGGCAAACACTTCTTTGGCATTAACTGGGAACGTGACGTTGCACTGCCGCAAGTGGCAGATATCCGCAACGTGGTTGAAGGCGATGCCAGCCCAGACGGAAAAGGCACCCTGTTAATCAAACGTGGCATCGAAGTGGGTCACATCTTCCAACTGGGCACCAAATACTCTCAGGCGCTGCAAGCCAGCGTGCAAGGTGAAGATGGTCGTAACCAGATCCTGACCATGGGTTGTTACGGTATCGGGGTGACGCGCGTAGTGGCTGCCGCCATCGAACAGAACCACGACGATCGTGGCATTATCTGGCATGACGCCATCGCCCCCTTCCAGGTGGCGATCCTGCCGATGAACATGCACAAATCGTTCCGCGTGAAAGAACTGGCTGAAGACATTTATCAGCAACTGCGCGCCAAAGGTATCGATGTGCTGCTCGACGATCGCAAAGAGCGTCCGGGTGTGATGTTTGCGGATATGGAATTAATCGGCGTGCCGCACACTATCGTCATTGGCGATCGCAATCTGGATAACGACGAGATCGAATATAAATATCGTCGCGACGGAGAGAAAAAGATGATCAAGGTCGGCGAGATCGTTGATTTTTTATCCGCCAATACCGTTCGTTAATACGCAGCAATAAAGCATAAAAAAGAGGTGGGGTTTTCCCCACCTCTTTTATTTGACTGATAGTCGACTCAACGTGCAAATACGGCATTCAGTTCTGCTTCGTTATTCACGGAACAGCTCTTCAATATCCAGCCCCTGTACTTGCAAAATTTCACGCAAACGGCGCAGCCCTTCCACCTGAATTTGGCGCACGCGTTCACGGGTCAAGCCAATTTCACGACCAACGTCTTCAAGCGTTGCCGCTTCATACCCCAGCAGCCCAAAACGACGAGCCAGTACTTCACGCTGTTTAGCGTTCAGTTCGAACAACCATTTAACGATATTCTGTTTCATATCGTTGTCTTGCGTGGTGTCTTCTGGTCCGTTGTTTTTTTCATCCGCCAGAATATCCAGCAGCGCTTTATCAGAGTCCCCGCCCAATGGCGTATCGACCGATGTGATACGCTCATTCAAGCGCAACATGCGATTTACGTCATCAACAGGTTTGTCGAGCTGCTCGGCGATCTCTTCCGCACTGGGCTCGTGATCCAGATTATGTGAAAGCTCACGCGCGGTACGCAGATAAACGTTCAATTCTTTAACGATATGGATAGGCAGACGAATCGTACGGGTTTGGTTCATGATAGCCCGTTCAATCGTTTGGCGAATCCACCATGTGGCATAGGTTGAAAAGCGGAAACCCCTTTCGGGATCGAACTTCTCAACCGCACGGATCAAACCAAGATTACCTTCTTCGATGAGATCCAACAGCGCCAGACCGCGATTGTTGTAGCGACGGGCAATTTTCACCACCAGCCGCAGGTTGCTTTCAATCATACGGCGTCGCGATGAAACATCACCGCGCAGCGCTCTACGGGCAAAAAAGACTTCTTCTTCAGCGGTCAGAAGCAGAGAGTAACCGATCTCCCCTAAATAGAGTTGGGTAGCATCCAGCACACGCTGGGCTGCACTTTGGGATAACAACTCATCGTCGGATGCCTCATTATCCCCCGCTTCTTCCTCCGCTAGCGCCTTTTCGTCAAAAACATCAAGTCCATTTTCCTCGAACTCGGCATCATCATGTAACTCGTTAACTTTCAGCGTGCTTTGGCTCATAAGTGGCTCCTACCCGTGATCCCTTGGCAGAATACCGAAATACTCTGCCCGATTTATCGCTGCGGAAGGTAACGCAGCGGGTTTACGGATTTCCCCTTGTAACGAATTTCAAAATGCAAGCGTACTGAACTGGTTCCGGTGCTACCCATGGTAGCGATCTGTTGACCCGCGTTGACCTCTTGTTGTTCCCGGACCAGCATAGTGTCATTATGGGCATAGGCGCTCAGGTAATCATCGTCGTGTTTGATGATGATCAGATTACCGTACCCGCGTAAAGCGTTGCCCGCATAAACAACACGCCCTGAAGCGGTCGCCATGATCGGTTGCCCACTAGTGCCAGCGATATCAATCCCTTTGTTTCCCCCCTCCGACGCGGAGAAACTATCTATGACTTTCCCCTCAGTAGGCCAACGCCAGCTGCCGACAGCAGGAGCACTGCTTTCAACAACCGCGGGGACAGTCACAGGAGCCGTCACGGCAGCTCCAGTGGAAGGCAACATCTTACCTACATTCTGTTTACCCAAATTTCCACAATACGCATTAGTTGACTGAGAATCAACCTGAGTTGTTTGAATTTGCGTCATTGATGGCGGCTGAGGCACACCGCCACGCGTGGCATCGGAAGGTGCCAGCATACCGCCGCCGCTACCCGTACCGCCTGCCAGCATGCGTCCGCCGCCGGCCGATCCGCTGCTTACCGGCGCGGAAGAACCGTCACTCACCTGAAGCACCTGCCCGACGTTCAGGCTATAAGGCTCAGGGACATTGTTACGCTGAGCCAACTCGCGATAATCACTGCCAGTAATCCAGGCGATGTAGAACAACGTATCGCCCCGTTTTACCGTATAGGTGCTGCCGCCATAGCTACCTTTAGGAATGGCGTTATAGCTACGGTTGTATACAATGCGACCATCGCGCGTGGTGATCGGCGCATCACCGGAAGATGATATATTAGAAGGCGCAGTCGCGAGCATTCCACCGCGGCTGCTGCTATTGCCCTGACCGCCTACGCTGCTGATTGGGGCGGGTTTGCTGTCGTTATTGGAACATCCCGCCAACCCCAGAATAATTGCCGTGCACGCCGCCATCTGACGCAGTGTTCTCGTTTGGCTTCCCATGCGCCTTGCTCCCCTATAACCGTAATACTCAATCAATACCTTAATGAGACTACTCGGGACCCGCCCTGTCATCACCGCATTGGCACCCGCTCAATGCTAACAATATCAACATGTTCTCACTATGACAGGGTTGTATTGAAATAAGTTCTATTGAAATAAATCGTAAATGACTGATACCCATAAACGTGCTTGCAAAGGTATCAGGCTAGTTCGCCTTTGACCAGTGGAACAAATTTAACCGTTTCAATGGTATTAACCACAAATTCTCCACCGTGGCGTTGTATGCGCTGCAACGTTTGCGACTGTTCTCCCACCGGGAGCACCATAATGCCCCCTTCATCCAATTGCGCTATCAGCGCATTCGGAATTTCAGGTGCCGCCGCCGTCACAATAATGGCATCAAACGGGCCGCGTGACGGCCAGCCTTGCCAACCATCGCCGTGTCGGGTGGAAACATTGTGCAGGTCCAGTTGCTTCAAACGCCGTTTAGCCTGCCATTGCAACCCTTTGATACGCTCAACGGAAAAAACCTGCTTTACCAAATGCGCCAAAACCGCCGTTTGGTAGCCGGAACCGGTGCCAATTTCGAGTACGCGAGACGCGGGCGTCAATTGCAACAGGTCGGTCATGCGGGCAACCATATAAGGCTGAGAGATGGTTTGACCGGAGCCTATCGGCAACGCGGTATTTTCATAAGCCTTATGCTCAAAGGCTTCGTCGACAAAACGCTCACGCGGCACAGCCTCGATAGCCTTAAGCAATCGCTCGTCATGAATGCCCTGCTGACGCAACAGTGTCAGCATCGTTTGCATGCGCTTGTTCACCCTATCCCGTCAGCCTCAGTCGTGATTAACGTCTTCATGCCTTTACTCAATAATGACAATGCCTTGCCGTGAGTTAGCACCCTTATTGCGTAGGTACTATATATAGGTACTGCATAGGTACTATATCGTTACTAGACCAGACACAGCATCTCAATCAGCGATATCCATCTGTTCAAGCGGCGTGATGAGCTCACGCACAACGCTGGTGGCAAAACTGCCTGCCGGTAGCCAGAAATCCAGCGTGACCGACGAATCATCAAGCCAGGACCAGCACATCTGTTGCGGATAGAGCAGCGCGGCACGGCGCGCAACCTCCACCCGTTCACGACGCAGCAATCCAAGCAGCGTCTCGTGCCCCACCAGGCAGCGTTGTTCAAACGCCAACGCGTCACCCTGAGTGCCAGGATCGCCGTCACCGGGCAGCGGTGCTGTCACGCACAGCTCACGGTTATCAACGCGCGTTTGCAGTGCTGCTAACTCGTCCTCATTTGCGACAAACCAACTGCCGCGCCCGGCCAGTTGCAGCGCATCACCCCCCAGCACTTGCGTTGCCAACCTCTGACTCAAACGTTGGCTTACGATGAGATTGAACAGCGCGCTACGGCTGGCCGACAGATAAAAGCTGCGTTTACTGCGCTCGCTAACGCGAATCTCGTCTCTGGCCCAACGTGCCGCCTGAATCAGGTTGTTGCCGCCGCGACCAAAACGCTGACTGCCAAAATAGTTCGGCACGCCCTGTTCGGCAATCGCCGCTAGCCGTGCTTCGACGGCAGCACAGTCGCTGATATTGCGCAGCGTCAGCGTGAACTGATTGCCGCGCAACTCACCGATACGCAGTTTGCGCAGATGACGGGCACTGTTAAGGATTTCACACCCTTCAAGCGCAAAAGCGGAGAAATCGGGTAACACTTTGCCCGGCAAATGCAGGCAAAACCACTGCTCCGTCACCGCATGCCGGTCTTTCAAGCCTGCATAACTCACAGCACGCGCGGGAATACGGGCAAATTTCGCCAACGCTTCAGCCACAAACGAAGTGTTGCAACCACGTTTACGTACCTGAACCAGCAGATGTTCACCATCGCTGTCCGGTGCAAAACCCAGATCTTCCACCACACGGAAATCATCGGCGCTTGCTTTGAGCGTTCCTGTCGCCTGCGGTTCACCATGCAGCCAGAACAGACTTTCCATGTTGAGCGTAGCGGGTTCTCGCTGCATTACCATGCGACCACTTCACTCCGTTCATCTTTCACCAACAGCGCAACCGCCTCGCAGGCGATCCCTTCTCCACGTCCGGTAAACCCGAGCTGTTCAGTGGTGGTGGCTTTTACGTTGACGTCATCCATATGGCAGTGAAGATCTTCTGCCAGATTCACCCGCATTTGCGGAATGTGCGGGGCCATTTTCGGCGCTTGCGCAATGATAGTGACATCCAGATTGCGCAGTCGATAGCCTTTTTCTTGTATCCGCTGCCACGCCTGGCGCAGCAGTTCGCGGCTGTCCGCGCCTTTGTAGGCGGGATCGGTGTCGGGAAACAGTTTACCGATATCACCTAGCGCCGCCGCGCCGAGCAGTGCATCGGTTACCACATGCAGCAACACATCCCCATCAGAATGCGCCAACAATCCCTGAGGATAAGGAATACGAACCCCGCCGATCACCAATGGGCCTTCGCCGCCCAGTTTGTGGACATCAAAACCGTGACCAATACGCATGGGGTTATTCTCCTTGATTAGCGAATGGTTATGAAACATGAAACCGGTGAAGGGTACATCACACGCTTGGCGGTGCCAATCGAGCCAGGTAGAACTCGGCCAGCGCCAAATCCTCAGGACGTGTCACTTTAATATTATCAGCACGCCCTGCAACAATCTGTGGATGATAGCCGCAATACTCGAGTGCCGACGCCTCATCGGTCACAACAGCCCCTTGTTGTAACGCGCGCTCCAGGCAATCTTGTAATAATAACCGTGGAAACAGTTGCGGCGTCAAGGCGTGCCATAAATTGCGGCGATCAACCGTGTGCTCAATCGCCTCACCCTGGCTACGCTTCATGGTATCACGCACAGGTGCAGCAAGAATGCCGCCCACGTCGCAGTGCCGAATAAGCTGTAACAAGCGCTCCAGATCCTGAAGGTGCAAACACGGACGTGCGGCGTCATGCACCAACACCCAGGGCGCATCACTGACCGCGCGCAAGCCGGCCAGCACCGAATCAGCCCGCTGTTTGCCGCCGAACACCACGCTGACGCGCGGGTCCTGTGCCAGCGGCAAGGCGGCAAAGCGCCAGTCGTCGGGACTGATAACCACCACGGCACGCTGAATGTGCGGATGCTGAAACAGCGCAGCCAGCGTATGTTCAAGCAGCGTTTTTCCATGGAGGGTGAGATATTGTTTTGGACAGTCGCACTCCATTCTGCTGCCGTTTCCGGCGGCAGGCAGAACGGCGACAACCTCAGGTAAGGAGTCAGACATGGGTTAACGTGACGTCATAGGGTTAGAAGACGACAGAGAGCTGGATGGGCCAGAATTTGCAGATGAAGACGCCGTCGCCGCACGACGACCAGCTTGATCCGGCACCAGACGATAGAAGCTCTCACCCGGTTTGATCATGCCCAGCTCATTGCGCGCACGCTCTTCAATGGCTTCTTGTCCACCGTTGAGATCGTCGATTTCCGCAAACAGCTGTTCGTTCCGGGCTTTGAGCTTGCCGTTGTTGCCCTGTTGGACAGCCACGTCATCTTTAACCCGAACATAGTCATGAATGCCATTTTTACCCAGCCACAGCGAATATTGCAGCCAACCGAGCAAAATCAATAATAACAGCGTTAGCTTTCCCATCCCGCCCCCTGAAAAACCGCCTAATCATCCCATAACTTTGCCTTCGACTCCATATTATCAGGGTGGATTAGCACACAGAGGCACTTTCAACGCCGTAAAGATCCCAATAATCAGGATAGCTATTCATTTGTATTTTAGTGGAAATACGGCGTAAGGCGCCAATAATGGCAGAGAGTCTACGGGATTTTTACCTGCGAATAAGTTGAACCTTTAGGTCGACCTGTGTATTTTTATGAAAATAAAATGCATAAAACAGATGATTCATCTGCCACACTTTGATCCAGGAGATAACATGTTCAAACCCTTTTTGTTCGCTGGCACGCTGTTCGCGGCGGCATTTTCCACATCTATCGCTGCGGCAGAACAAACCTATGTGGTGGGTGCAGGCGGAACCTATCGTCCTTTTGAATTTGAAAACGCGCAGAAGGAGTTGGAAGGATTTGATATCGACATCATTAAAGCGATCGCCAAGGCGGAAAATTTCTCCATCAAACTGGTCAACACGCCGTGGGAAGGGATCTTCGCTACGCTGAATTCCGGCGATCGCGATATCATTATTTCCGGGATCACCATTACCGACAAACGTAAACCGATGGTCGATTTCTCTTCTCCGTACTTTCCGGCAGAACAGTCAATCGTGACGCCAAAGGACTCCAGCATTGGCACAATTGCTGATTTGAAAGACAATAAAGTCGGTGTGGTGAACTCCAGCACCGGTGACGTGGTGGTTTCTTACGTGCTGGGAAAAAACAACACGGCAATCAAGCGTTTCGACAACACGCCGCTGATGTTGCAAGAGCTTTATGAAGACGGTATCGGTGCCGCCGTCGGTGATGTCGGTGTGATCAAATTCTATATAAAAACCCACCCTGAGAAGCAGTTTAAACTGGTGTCCGATGCCAAATTTCAGCGTCAATACTTTGGCATCGCCGTTGCTAAAGGCAACGACGCACTGCTGGGTAAGATCAACGCTGGCCTGAAAAAGATTGTTGCCGATGGCACCTATGCGCAAATCTATCAGAAATGGTTTGATAATGACGTTCCTGCCCTGCCTGCTCAGTAAACCGCAGTTTGCACGCTGACTCGGCGTGTCTTGCATTCAAGGCCTCTGTCACGACGCGAATCAATGACGCGTAAGTGACAGAGGCGCTTTATCACCTCGCCTATGACACCAAAAAGGACCGCACGCGATGGGATTTCGTTGGGAGATCATTCAGGAATATGCCCCGTTGTTTATGGAAGGGGCCTGGATGACAATAAAATGTACGCTTATCTGCGTTATTTTGGGGACCTGCTGGGGGCTGACGCTCGGATTAGGCCGCCTGGCGCAAGCGCCGCACGGCCCCTGGAAGTGGATATTACACTATGGCGTACAGTGGCCTGTGCGTATTTATGTCAGTGCGTTGCGCGGTACGCCACTTTTCGTTCAGATTATGGTGGTGCATTTTGCACTGATTCCATTACTCATTAACCCGCGAGACGGTTTATTCGTCAGCGGCGGCCTGATGTCTGCGGATTTCGCACGCATGCTACGTGCCGACTACGGTGCCTTCCTATCGTGTATCGTGGCAATCACCCTGAATGCCGGTGCCTATGTGTCCGAAATTTTCCGCGCTGGCATTCAATCTATTGACCGCGGACAGATGGAAGCATCGCGTTCATTGGGCATGAGCTACGGCCGCACCATGCGCAAAGTCATTCTTCCTCAGGCATTTCGTCGCATGCTGCCGCCGCTCGGCAACAATGCTATCGCCATCGTCAAAGATTCATCACTCGCTTCTGCGATTGGGCTGGCCGATCTCGCCTACGCGGCACGTACGGTGTCAGGTGCCTATGCCACCTATTGGGAACCCTATTTGACCATTTCTCTGGTTTATTGGGTCATCACTTTCCTGCTCTCGGTTCTGGTGCGGCAGATGGAAATAAGGTTAAGCAAAAGTGATTCACGTTAATAAGTTGCAAAAACATTTTGGTGATACCCATGTCCTGCGCGGTATCAGTTGCACTATCGCACCACAGGAAGTGATCTGCATGATCGGCCCTTCCGGTTCGGGAAAAAGCACGTTCCTGCGCTGTTTGAATGCGCTGGAAACGCCGACCGGTGGTGAAATCACCGTCAACGGATTTGCGTTGCACAATCCCAAAACCGATCTCAACCGGTTACGTGAAAGCGTAGGTATGGTATTTCAGCGCTTCAATCTGTTTCCGCACATGACGGTGTTGGAAAACATGATCATGGCCCCTATGGACGTGAAAAAGCTTTCACGCACCCAGGCTGTTGAACGCGCCCGTCACCTGTTAGAAAAAGTTGGCCTGCTCGATAAAGTGGATGCCTGGCCCAATAGCCTTTCTGGCGGACAACAACAGCGCGTCGCCATTGCCCGCGCATTGGCCATGGAACCGGCCATTATGCTGTTTGATGAGCCCACCTCGGCGCTTGATCCGGAGCTGGTAGGCGAGGTGCTGTCGGTCATGAAAACGCTGGCAACAGAGGGAATGACTATGGTGATCGTGACTCATGAAATGGCATTTGCCCGTGAAGTCGCAGACCGTATCATCTTTATCGATCAGGGAATTATTCAAGAAGAGGGAGAGCCGGAAGCGCTATTTACGGCACCGACCAATCCGCGAACTCAAGCTTTTCTCAGTAAAGTCCTTTAACACCACAGTGGCGTGCGCGATGCGCGCGCCGCTTCTCACCATCCGGTGATCAGCGAAAACACCAGCCAGAAAAGGCAGACAATAACCGCACCGCTGGACAGTACCATCAGCGTCATATTGCCTTTGAAAATTACACTGAAAAAAACGCCAATCAGCACCGACGCAGGCATCAGTACCAGAAAAAACGGCCAGGTGTAGAGCATAAAGAATAACGTGGTATTGGTGCCATAAACCAAAATTGGCACCACAAAGGCCAGCCAGTAGAAAGAAAAACCAGCGATGGCTCCCATAAACGGGTAGGTACGTTCATCTTCACGCCCCCTTGGCCGCTTACTTACCGATAATTGCGTTACGTTCTGCATAGTCTACCCTGTAACACTCCGCCCCACCGCGAAAGGCGGTGACACCTGACAGAGCCAATCAGACTTTGATAATAGCTCGACTGTGCAGTAGATCTAATAACTGATCGGCCAAATTTGTTACCAATTGTTCGCCTTCCAGGCGTAGCTCAGGCGCGTGTGGCGGCTCATAGACGACATCGATACCGGTAAAATTGGTCAGCGCGCCCGCTCGTGCTTTCTTATACAATCCTTTAGGATCACGCGCTTCGCATACGGCCAACGGTGTATCGACAAACACTTCGATAAACTTTCCTTCCGGCAGCGATTCACGCACCATCTGGCGCTCCGCGCGATGGGGGGAAATAAACGCCGTCAGCACCACCAGCCCGGCATCCACCATCAGGCTGGCCACTTCGCCTACACGCCGAATGTTTTCGCGCCGATCGGCATCAGAAAAGCCCAAATCGCGGCACAGCCCGTGGCGCACATTGTCGCCATCAAGCAAATAGGTGCTAACACCGAGTTGATGTAAACGCTGCTCCAGTTGCCCTGCCAGCGTGGACTTTCCTGACCCTGACAGGCCTGTGAACCAGATAACCGCCCCTTGATGGCGGTGCAATCGCTCCCGATCGCGGCGTGCCACCGGGTGATCGTGCCAGACAATGTTGTCATCACGATTGCCATCAACAGCGTGATGCTTCTCTTCCGGAGGCAACGCCATGCTACTTTCCTCCCAGCAGATCGCGCACCCCCCAATGCGGGAAGTGACGGCGCACCAGCGCATTCAACTCCAGCTCAAACGCACTATAGGCAGACGGTTCCTGCGTCACCTGAGCAATCGCCTCGCGTACCAGGCCGGCACCGACGGTTACGTTGCTCAGTCTGTCGATAAAAATCATACCGCCCGTGGTGGCGTTTTGCTGATAGGGCTCCAGCAGCAGCGGCTCATCAAAGGTCAAATCCACCAGACCGATACCGTTCAACGGCAAACTTTCAGTAACACGCTGCGTCAGTGAATTGATCTCAACCTGATACTGAATATTGTCTACCCGCGCGCGGGTTTTCTTGCCCGCCACCTTGATGTCATAGCTATGCCGCGGCACCAACGGTTGCTCCGCCATCCACACCACATCGACCTGCGCATGCTGCACCGCACGCAGCTCATCTGCCTCCGGCACCAACAGATCGCCACGGCTGATATCCACTTCATCGGCCAGCACCAGCGTGATCGCTTCCCCCGCATGGGCCTGTTGCAGATCGCCATCAAAGGTCACGACGCGTGCCACGGAAGAGGTTACGCCAGATGGCAACACCCTCACGCGCTGTCCGACCTGCACCACGCCGGAGGCTAGTGTTCCGGCATAACCGCGAAAATCCAGGTTGGGCCGATTCACATACTGCACCGGGAAACGCATCGGCTGCGTATCGCTATCACGCGTAACGTCGACCGTTTCCAGCACGTCCAGCAGCGTAGGGCCGCTGTACCATGGCATTGTGGTGCTTGGCGTCGCCACATTATCCCCATCCAACGCGGAGATAGGCACAAAGGTCACCTGTAACGTTGATGGTAGCTGCTGGGCAAAATCGAGGTAATCCTGCTTGAACTGCTCAAATATCGTTTGCTGATAGCACACCAGATCCATTTTATTCACCGCCACGACTAGATGGCGAATACCCAGCAACGTGGCAATAAAGCTATGACGACGGGTTTGATCCAGTACGCCTTTGCGCGCATCGATCAACAGGATCGCCAGATCGCAGGTCGAGGTCCCGGTCGCCATGTTACGGGTGTACTGCTCATGACCGGGGGTATCGGCGATAATGAATTTGCGTCTTTCCGTGGAGAAATAGCGGTAGGCGACATCAATGGTAATGCCCTGCTCACGCTCGGCCTGCAAACCGTCCACCAGCAACGCCAGATCCAGCTTCTCACCCTGCGTGCCTAACCGCTTGCTGTCATTGCGTAACGTGGAAAGCTGATCTTCATAGATCTGACGCGTGTCGTGCAGCAAGCGGCCAATCAAGGTACTTTTGCCGTCATCGACGCTGCCGCAGGTCAGAAAGCGCAGTAAACTTTTGTGCTGCTGCGCGTGCAAATAGGCTTCGACTCCACCCTGATCGGCAATCTGTTGTGCAATGCTTTGGTTCATTTGACGATTCCTTAGAAATACCCTTGACGCTTTTTCAGTTCCATCGAGCCGGCCTGATCCCGGTCAATGACGCGCCCTTGCCGTTCGCTGCTGGTCGAGATCAGCATCTCTTCAATAATTTCCGGCAGCGTCTGCGCGTGTGACTCCACCGCGCCGGTCAACGGCCAGCAGCCGAGGGTACGGAAGCGCACCATACGCTGTTCGATAACCTCGCCCGGTTGCAGATCGATACGATCGTCATCCACCATCAGCAACATGCCGTCACGTTCCAGCACCGGACGCGGAGCGGCCAGATAGAGCGGCACAATGTCGATATTTTCCAGGTAGATGTATTGCCAGATATCCAGCTCCGTCCAGTTGGAGAGCGGGAACACGCGAATACTTTCCCCTTTGTTAATCTGGCCGTTGTAGTTATGCCACAGCTCTGGGCGCTGATTTTTCGGGTCCCAGCGATGAAAACGGTCGCGGAAGGAGTAGATACGCTCTTTGGCGCGGGATTTCTCCTCATCGCGCCGAGCACCACCGAATGCAGCATCAAAGCCGTATTTATCCAGCGCTTGCTTCAACCCTTCAGTTTTCATGATATCGGTATGTTTGGCGCTGCCGTGTACAAAGGGATTGATGCCCAACGCTTCGCCCTGCGGGTTACGGTGCACCAGCAGTTCGCAGCCGTAAGCTTTGGCCGTGCGATCGCGGAAGGTGTACATCTCGCGAAACTTCCATCCGGTATCCACATGCAGCAGCGGAAACGGCAACGTGCCGGGATAGAACGCCTTGCGCGCCAGATGCAGCATCACGGAAGAATCTTTGCCGATGGAGTACATCATCACCGGATTGCTGAATTCTGCCGCCACTTCGCGAATGATATGTATGCTTTCCGCTTCAAGCTGTCGCAGGTGCGTCAGTCGTTTCTCGTCCATAACCCTTCCTCAAGCCAAATTCACGAACGCAGAACGTCCGGTTTTCCCGGTCTCCTGCGCCTGTAGACCAAACCAGGCGAGTTGATGGTGCAGTGCAACCACCTCGCCAATCACCAATAATGCCGGCGTCGGAACCTGATGTGCCAAGGTCTCCAACTGCGCCAGCATGCCGATGTTCACGGACTGATCCGCTCGCGTACCACGGCTAATCACCGCCACCGGCGTATCCGGCGCACGCCCATGGGCGATCAGTTGCTGGCTGATTTCCGCCGCTTTCACCGTACCCATGTAGATAGCGAGCGTCTGGCGCCCACGCGCCAGCGTGGACCAATCGAGCACTTCTCCGTCGGGACGGCAGTGCCCGGTAATAAACAGCACGCTTTGCGCGTAATCGCGGTGGGTAAGCGGGATACCGGCATAGGCAGTAACGCCCGCAGCCGCCGTGATCCCCGGTACGATTTGGAAGGGAACCCCGGCCTTTGCCAGGTATTGCACTTCCTCACCGCCGCGCCCAAAGATGAACGGATCGCCGCCTTTCAGGCGCACCACACGTTTACCGCTTGATGCCAGCGTAAACAGCAGACGGTTGATCTCCCCCTGCGGCAATGAGTGCGCGGAGGCGCGCTTGCCGACGCAGATTTTTTCCGCATCGCGGCGCACCAGCTCCAGCACTTCCGGGCTCACCAGATGGTCATAGAGCACCACATCCGCCAATTGGATCAGTTGTAAACCACGCAGGGTCAACAAACCGGCGTCTCCCGGCCCGGCCCCCACCAGTGCCACATCCCCCTGCACCTGCTGAGGTTGATCTAACTGCTGGCGCAGGGTTTCTTCTGCAACCTTCTGTTGCCCGGAGGCGATCTGGTCAGCAAAAGGGCTATTAAACAGCCGCTCCCAAAACTGACGACGCGCACGCATCGAATGAAACCGCTCTTTGACCCGATCGCGCCATTCCCCCGAAACTCGGGCCATATCGCCCAAACTGGCAGGGAGCAACGCCTCGAGTTTCTCGCGCAATAAGCGCGCCAACACCGGCGCTTGTCCCCCCGACGAAATCGCCACCACTAACGGCGAGCGATCGACAATAGACGGAAAAATAAACGAGCATTTGGGCTGATCGTCCACCACGTTAACCAAGCGATAGCGCTGCTGTGCCGCTTTAGACACCGCTGCGTTCAACACCACATCATCGGTAGCGGCGATCACAAGAAAGACCTTATCCACCTGTTCTGGGGAGAATTCCTGCGCCAGCCAGTGCAACTGACCGGCGTTGTGCTTTGCCAATAGCGGCTCTGCCAGGGATTTGGCCACCACATGCACGTCGGCACCCGCACGCAACAGCAAATCAATCTTGCGCGTTGCTACCTCACCACCGCCGACCACCAACACTACACGCTGCTTCACTTCAGCGAACAAAGGGAGATAGTTCACAATCGCCTTAACAAAGTTAAAAATTGGATAAGTAGACTATACGGTGCTGTAGGAAGGGTTATGAAATGCCGAATTGGAATGATAAGTTCCGTAATGGAATAAAAGCGGGGCAGGAAGTGCAACGTAATGCTTATCGATTGATTTTTGTTGGATTATAAAAACATCTTTAGGCTCATGCAGCGTGAATATCACCACTGTGAGAAAAGATTTCAGGTTGAGGAATTATGAGCTAAGCCCAGTCAGGTCGGCCATCTCTGACCGACCTGGGGGGTTGACCCTGTACATAAATTTGTGTAATTGCCTGATTTTGATATGTTCAATCCAACATCAAAAACAGGTTAATTTATGGACGAAAAACAGTTGCAGGCTCTGGCTAACGAACTGGCCAAAAATCTCAAAACCCCTGACGCTCTCAGCCAATTCGATCGCCTGCTGAAGAAAATCAGCGTTGAGGCTGCTCTCAACGCCGAAATGTCCCACCATCTGGGCTACGATAAAAATCAGCCCAAACCGGGGGCCAACTCCCGCAACGGCTATTCCACAAACACCGTGACCAGCGGCGATGGCCCTCTGGAACTACGTACTCCGCGCGATCGTGATGGCTCCTTCGAACCACAACAGGTGAAGAAAAACCAGACCCGGATCACCGGGATGGATAACCAAATCCTGTCCCTGTACGCCAGAGGGATGACCACCCGCGAGATAGCGTCTGCGTTCAACGAGCTGTATGACGCGGATGTCTCACCGGCGCTGGTCTCGAAGGTCACCGACGCCGTGATGGAACAGGTTACTGAATGGCAAAATCGTCCACTGGATGCAGTCTATCCCATTGTTTACCTTGACTGTATCATCCTGAAGGTCCGGCAGGACAGTCGCGTCATCAATAAATCCGTGTTCCTGGCACTGGGTATCAACATCGAGGGCCAGAAAGAACTGCTGGGTATGTGGCTGGCCGAAAACGAGGGCGCGAAGTTCTGGCTCAATGTGCTGACAGAACTAAAAAACCGCGGCCTGAACGATATCCTCATCGCCTGTGTCGACGGTCTGAAAGGCTTCCCGGACGCCATCAACGCGGTGTATCCGGAAGCCCGCATCCAGCTGTGCATCGTGCACATGGTACGCAACAGCCTGAGGTTCGTCTCTTGGAAGGACTACAAAGCCGTCACACGCGACCTGAAAGCCATCTATCAGGCCGCTACGGAAGAAGCAGGCCAGCAGGGGCTGGAAGCATTCGCCAGCGCATGGGACAGCCGCTATCCACAGATAAGCCGGAGCTGGCAGACGAACTGGAGCAATCTGGCAACGTTCTTCGCTTACCCGGCAGATATCCGCAAAGTCATCGACACAACCAACGCCATCGAGTCGCTGAACAGTGTGATCCGGCATGCGATTAAAAAACGCAAGGTGTTCCCGACTGACGACGCAGTGAAAAAGGTGGTGTGGCTGGCAATCCAGTCGGCCTCACAGAAATGGACGATGCCACTGCGGGACTGGCGTATGGCAATGAGCCGTTTTATTATCGAGTTCGGTGACCGCCTGGACGGTCACTACTGAGAAAGGCATTTACACAGAATCATGTACAGGGTCCTGCGTGCCAGGCAAAGGGCGCTTGCTCTTCCATGTAGTTACACTGTGCCAATTCCAGTTGCACCGCATGTTGCTGTTGCGCAGGTTGCCCGTAGGCGCGGGTGATGTAGCCGCCCTTGAAACGCCCGTTAATCACCCAACTGTATTGATCCTGTGCTTCACAGCATGCACGTATTGTCGCTTCTACCTCGCGAGAACAGCTTTCGCCACCGTTGGTACCGATGTTCAAATCGGGCAGCTTGCCGTCAAACAGGCGCGGAATGTGTGACGCAATGGAGTGGGCATTGAACAGCATGGCATAGCCGTAACGCGCTTTGAGGCGATCGAGTTTTCGCTGGATTTGCTGGTGATAGGGCTGCCAGATATGTTGCAGGTAGCCGTTACGATGCTCAGGCGTTGGGGCTTTACCCGCGACAAAAGTAGGCGTGCCATCAAACAAGGTGCTGGGAAACAGCCCGGTGGTGGCGCTTGCGTAGAGCGGCGTATCGTCAGCGGGACGGTTGAGATCGACCACCATGCGCGAATAGTGGCCCACCAATATGCTGGCTCCCATCTCGCGTACAAAATCATACAGCTGTTGAATATGCCAATCGGTATCCGGCTGAGGGCGCGCTGCGTCACTCAGTCCGTCTTCGACTTCGGGCGTAAGCCGGGTTCCCGCGTGGGAAATACTGACCAATAACGGCAGCGTGCCGCTTTGAAAATCAAACGGTTCCATGACGAACACTCCCTCGATAAACGGTGGTACAGGGTAACTGCCCACCCAGCCAATAGGTTAATTCTGCCGGACGCGCTACCGGCCAGTGTACTAAATCGGCCACTTTGCCAACCTCCAGCGATCCGTGGCTCGTTTGTAGCCCCAGCGCGCGGCGTGGTAGGTGACACCGGCCAATGCTTCTTCCGGCGTGAGTCGAAACAGAGTGCACGCCATATTGAGCATCAGACGCAGAGAGAGGGCCGGTGAGGTGCCGGGATTGCCATCGCTGGCGATGGCCATGGGCACGCCGTACTGGCGCAGCAATTCTACCGGCGGTCTCTGCGTTTCGCGCAGCAGGTAAAAAGCACCCGGTAACAGCACGGCGACCGTGCCGCTGGCCGCCATGGCCCGAACGTCCTCTTCCGTCAGGTATTCCAGATGATCGGCAGAGAGCGCATGGTAGCGTGCCGCCAAGGAACTGCAGCCTAGTGCGGAGAGCTGCTCTGCGTGCAATTTTACTGGCAGTCCGAGCTGCCTGGCGGTGTTAAACAGTGTTTCAACTTGCGCAGGGGAAAACGCCAGGTGTTCGCAGAAGGCATCAACGGCATTGGCCAACTGCTCTCGTGCGACCTGCGGCAGCAACTGGTCGCAGAGTGTGGTAATCCATGCGTCCGCGCGCCCTGCGTATTCCGGTGGAACGGCATGAGCTGCCAGACAGGTAGCAACCACCTGCGCGGGCACCTGTGCGGCCAGTTGGCGTATGGCGCGGAGCATTTTCACTTCGCTGTCGATATCCAGACCATAGCCGGATTTGATCTCGACGGTAGTGACGCCTTCGGCTAACAGCAAGGCTAATCGTTGTCGTGCGCTTTCGACCAACTGCTGTTCCGTTGCGGCACGCGTGGCGCGCACGGTGGAGAGAATCCCTCCACCGTTGGCGGCGATGTCGGCATAACTTACGCCATTGAGACGCTGTTCGAATTCGTCACTGCGATCGCCACCGAACATCAGGTGAGTGTGGCAATCAATAAAACCGGGCGTAATGATACCGCCGTCGAAGTGGGTAGTTGTATCGGCGTCATAGTCTGGTAGCTGCGCTTGCGGCCCAGCCCGGGCGATCCTGCCCTCTGCTAAGGCAAGCGCGCCATCATGAATGATCTGGTAGCGCACATCACGCAGGGTGACGAGATCTGCGCCAAGCCACAGGCTGTCGCAGGATAATCGTTGAGTCATGATGTCACTCTTCTTATATATACAACCAAAGACAAGCTAACCTACCCGCACTGGAACGACAAGGGCCGCAGGATAGCTTTTTCTTATTGTGACCATAATAATTCACTATAGCCGTTGGCCGGTAAACTGGTATATGTATAGGTATATACAACTGGCAAGGCACTCAAACCATAACCGTCAACCATGCCGAGCTTCTTCGCTCCGCGCGCCCTGTTGCCGAAGGGATGGGCGCGCAATGTCCGCATTGCCGTTTCCGCCGAAGGCGTGATTACTGGCGTCGAGCAAAACGCCACGTCAGAAGAAACGCAGTCATTGCCGGGTATTGTGCTGCCCGCGATGGCGAACCTGCATTCACATGCTTTTCAGCGCGCGATGGCTGGGCTGGCAGAAGTGGCGGGCGATCCGCAAGACAGCTTCTGGACCTGGCGCGATCTGATGTATCGGCTGGTAGGCCACCTGACGCCGGAACAGGTCAGAGCTATCGCCAGCCGACTCTATATCGAGATGTTGAAAGGGGGCTATACCCCACCTAGTTATACACATCTCTGTTCGTGCCTGAGCGCGCGTAGCGTTTCGGCGGCCGTCATGACTTTCTGCAAGCCTTTCCTGATAGTTTTTGCGCCTGGTTCACCGTCGCCTTTTCGAGCAAGAAAGCCTCCGAGTTGCGCAACTAAGCGCAATACTTCGTTTAGCTTAGGGCGGCCCTTGGGCATACGCTTGTTCATCAGTAGGTAAGCGCCATGAGTCTCGTCGGAATCAAAGAACAACATTGCGTCCAGCTCTGGACAGGTTCGTCCCATACGCATTAAATAGGCGATGCGCCATGCCACGATCATGAACAGCGCCAATGCCCGCTCAATGCGATCCACGGTCGATAACTGTAACGCTTCGACACAGCAGCCGTTCTTCAGCACATTGAAGAACATCTCGATTTCCCATCTAGCCCGATACCAGTCGATCAACTCCACGATATCTTCTCGTCCTTCAGGTACGCGATTGCTCAGCAACCGCCACTCGACCGGCTTCACGCCTGCTGGCGGCTCAATTTCCTTGGCTATCACACAAGTCACTGCCAACCCGCAACGCAGCGACACTCGCTTCACGCGCAGCGCCTGTTTCACCGTACGCGCCTTCTGCCCCGCGCGAGCCGCCATAACGAATTGGATTTCTCCCACCGGCACGGTCTTTCCAACCTTCTGCCAAAGCTTCTCATTACAGTCCAGACTGCGATTATGAGTCGAGCGGATCAACCAGTCAGCCGGAGTGCCAAGGTCATCAGCGAGCTGCATCAACGCCTTGATATCCGCTTCGCGATCGGCTAAGTACACCAGACGTGTGTTTGGCAACTCCGAGGCGAGTTCAGCAACTCGCTCGTATCCCTCGAGCCAGCGCGTACTCTCCTTGAGCCCATCGCGTTTTCCGTCTGCATCCTTCGGCTCTCTTGCCCACATCCACGCATCCAGTACGCCCAACCCCACGCGATCCGGACTGACCGCGTAGGTCGGATGCAGGTACAGACCACGCCTGGCTTCGTAGTTCAAGGGACTCAAGCCTTGGATTTGCTGCCCGTTGAAGTCAAGCTTGGTAGTGTCTTGGATACACAGCACAACCTCGTGTTCTCGGATCCTTTCCTGCGTACGCTGCCAGTGAGGTTGCAGAATGTCTCGCCATTCGAATGCTTGGTTCTCCATGAAGCGGTAAGCACCCAGCGTCTCAGACCATCCGAGGCACGCATGCGTAATGCTGGCTTGCGGATTCTCAGCCAGCCGTATCAAAAGCCCTTTGGCGCGCTTATTGAGCCTCGTGTCACCAAGATTTACCCCTTCCAGTTCTTGGTGTGCCCAGCCATCTGAATCCCGTGTCATTTTTCAGCGCCGTAAATGGCGATAGTACACGTCGGTTTCACTTCATTTACAACCCCACCGGCTGCCTATTTCAGCCCGCTAACCCTTGGCATATAAGGCGTTGCGGACTTGTGTATAACGAGGTGGGCTATACCCAGGTTGCTGAGTTTCACTACCTGCATCACGATCCGGCCGGGAAGCCTTACGCGCAGGATGACATGCTGCTGCAACTGATGACAGCGGCAGAGCTCGTGGGCATCGGACAAACCCTGCTTCCGGTGCTCTACAGCTACGCCGGTTTTGGTGCCCAGCCTGCGCTGCCAGGGCAACGGCGTTTCATCCAGCATACCGAGCACTATCTAGCCCAGCAGCAGCGGCTGGCAACGTTGTTACGGGATAAGCCGCTGCTTTCAGGTGGGATTTGTTTTCACTCGCTGCGAGCTGTCAGCGAAGGCCAAATCAACGACGTGCTCGCAGCCATGCCGACAACGTTGCCGATACACCTTCACATTGCCGAGCAGGTAAAAGAGGAGGAAGACTGCGTGGCTTGGAGCGGCGAACGTCCGGTGAACTGGCTATACGATCGCTTCGCTGTGGATGGCCGCTGGACGTTGATTCATGCCACACATCTGGATGAACGCGAGCTTCAGCGTGTAGCAGCCAGCGGAGCCATTGCGGGCTTGTGTCCGACCACGGAAGCCAACCTTGGCGATGGCATCTTTGCGCTGGACCAGTATGTCGCACTGGGCGGCCGCTGGGGCATCGGTTCGGACAGCCATGTCTTATTGAACCTGCTGGAAGAGCTGTGATCTTGACCCACCATCTCCGGACAGTTTTTGTATCTTAAGTTAACGATGCCCGCTGGCGCCGATATTCTCTTGGGGAGTTGTATCCCAGCGCACTGTGCGGATGGTTTTCATTGTAATGATTGAACGCCGCTGCAAGGTTCTTCAGCGCTGTTCGCACATCGGGTTTTGGCATGAAGGCGATGTAATCTTCCTTCATCGTCTTCACGAACCGTTCTGCCATGCCGTTACTCTGTGGACGGCTCACTGCTGTTGTGCAGGGCTCCAGATTCAGTTCTCTGGCGAACTTCCGCGTTTCATGCGCTGTGTACGCTGAACCATTATCCGTCAGCCATTGCACTGGTTTATCCGGCAGCGCGCTACCGAAGCGTTTTTCCACCGACCTCAGCATCACATCCTGCACGGTTGAACTGTCATAACCCCTGGTGCTCGCTGCCCAGTCTATGGCCTCCCGGTCGCAGCAGTCCAGTGCGAACGTCACCCGCAGCTTCTCGCCGTTGTCACAACCGAACTCGAAGCCATCTGAGCACCAGCGCATATCGCTCTCTGCTACCGCGATTTTGCCTTTATGCTCCCGCTTCGGACGTTCAGTTTTATCATGCAACAACAGCAGGTTATGCTCGCTCATTATCCTGTAAAGCCGTTTGGCGTTCACCGGTGGAAGTCCCTCTGCACGACGTTGCTTACCCAGGATACCCCACACTCGGCGGTAACCGTAACTGGGCATGTCGCTGATGATACGGAGGATGTCCGATAATATCTCAGCATCAGCTTCGTCATTACGCCGGTTGCTGCGCCTGTCCAGCCAGTCGGCAGAACGGTTAACCCGCAGTGACAGCTGCGCACGCGACACGCTCATGGCGCGGCTGACCAGAGCTATTCCCCGTCCTTTGGCAACAAGGGCGCGTGCGCTATCCATTTTCGCGACTGGCGGTACTCCACTGCTTCTTTGAGGATCTCAACTTCCATCGTCTTCTTACCCAGAAGGCGCTGTAGCTCCCGGACCTGCTTGAGGGCAGTCGCCAGCGCCGAAGCTGGAACCACTTCTTCTGCGGCCGCAACGGCGGTGAGGCTTCCTTCCTGGTATTGCTTCTTCCACTTAAACAAAAGGCTGGGCTGGATGCCATGCAGGCGGGCTACATGGGAGACGTTCATCCCCGGCTCCATTGTCTGCTGAATGATGGCGATTTTCTCTTGCGGAGTTTTACGCTTACGGACTTCTTGCCCTAACAGGATCCCGGTCATTTCAAAATTAGCATGATTGTTAGACATATATCTAAGCCTATCTCTTATCTGGAGATACAGCTACTGTCTGGTGTTACAGGGGGCTACATCACTGCTGGAAGAGCTGCGCTGGTTGGAATATGCGCAACGCTTACGTGACAGACGGCGCAACCGCGTAGTAACGCCTGAGAAACCTGCTGTCGGTGATGTGCTTTATCGGCAGGCGCTGGCGGGCGGAGCGGCGGCCTGTGGGGTGACCATCGGCGCGCTGGCTCCGGGTTATCGCGCCGATTGGCTGGTGCTGGAGGACAATGCCTGGTTACACGGTCTGCCGGACCGCGCGCTGCTCAATCGCTGGCTGTTTGCCGGTGAGCGCCAGCAAATTCACGATGTGTGGGTTGCTGGGAAACAGGTGATTCATCAGGGGCGTCATGCGTTGGATGATGAATCTGACCGCCAGTTCGCCACGGTCATGGATGCGTTGGGGAGTCTCTGATGCCATTTTTTGATGTGAATACCTTACCGGTCAGCCGTTGGCGCAACGGTGGCGGAGAAACACGGGAAATCATCAGCGTTCCTGCGGTGGAGGGGGAAGGGTTTGCCTGGCGAGCCAGCATTGCCACCATTGCGCAGGCCGGTGACTTTTCTGCCTTTCCGGGCGTTGATCGCATTATTACCTTGTTGGAAGGCTCAGGTGTTTCTCTGGTTTTTCCGGCGTTTTCGCACCGTTTGCGGCGCGGCGAGCCGCTGTTTTTTGCCGGTGAAACGCCACTTTCCGCCACGCCGATCGTGACCCATGACGGGGATGCTGCCAACCGAGATTTTAATATCATGACACGGCACGACAGCCATTATGCCACCGTGATAGCTGTGCGTGACTCGATGCAACTGGGCGCGCAGGAAGCGGGCGTGCTCTATGTTATGGACGGCTGCTGGCGCATTGGTGAGGAAATCTGTCAGGCGGGACAAGGCGTGTGGTGGGCAAGCCAACAACCTCAACGCGACCTCACGCCACTGACCAAGGATGCCTGGCTGCTCTACACCGCAGTATTTCGCCGCGAGAGCAAGTGCTGACAGCCATCAGCCGTGGGTCTTGAAACGGCCGAACAGGCGATAGCGTGAACCGGGATAGATCAGGCGAGCGACGGTAACAATACGCGCGTTGTGCCAGGTGCGACGGCGGATCATCAGACACGGCTCCAGTGGATCAAGTGCCAACACCTGACGCTGGTGATCGTCTGGAATCAGGGCTTCCACGATATGTTCGCCGGCGGTAAGTGGGGCCACCTGACTGAGATAGGTGTAAGGGGTGCGATGGGTGAAATCCTGTTGCAGATAGTCCGGTGCTTCCACGGGATTGACGTAACGATCTTCCAGTTGGACCGGAAGATCGTTTTCATAATGGACGATCTGCGAGTGGAACAGCGTTTGCCCCGGTGAGATATCAAACTGTTCTGCCAGTTCTCCTTCCGCCTTCAGACTTTGCAGCGCTAACACGCGGCTGCTGTGGCGATGTCCACATTCGGCAATCTCTTCGGCGATATTGCGCACTTCCAGCATGGCCGCGTAGGCCTTGATCTCCGCGACAAACGTACCAACCCCTTGCATACGCAGCAAAAAACCTTCACTGGTCAGCTCGCGCAGCGCGCGGTTAATCGTCATACGGCTAACGCCGAGCTCGTTGACCAACTCGCTCTCTGACGGGATACGCTGGTGAGGCAGCCAGGCACCCGTGCGAATCTGGCTGATAATCGCCTGCTTGACCCGTTGATAAATGGGGGCGGGTATATCGCTCATGGCGCCTGCAAGTTGCGATGCGCGCTGCTGTGTCACCACGGTGTTCTCCTTGACCCTACGCTTTTGTGCAGTGTAGCGAATTTTATGCGCGTATGTATAGACAATAGAGAAAAAACGGTGCCGTGCTGCTGACAGCCGATTGTTCAGGGCAGGCAGCGTGTTTTTACGCGCTACCTCGTTAATCACGAGTCATCATGGTGCGCCAAACAGGAGCAATGCACTATTCTGGAACCTGTTTTCCTGCATGGTACTTTCACACTATTCCCGCCAATAAAGGATTAAACGCCGATTCTGTGATATTGGCACACTGCTTGCTTTTTTTGTCTATACAAGATTAGACAATAACGTTGGCGCAGTTTGCCGCATGGGTAATGACTTCTCTCACAGGAGCGGAACGAATGAACAAAGCACGAGGTAACATGGGCTGGAAAGCGACCCTGATGGCGCTTTGCATGGTATCGGCAGGCGTGGCGCAGGCGGCAGATACGCCGGTAGCGATCGGTATTTCTGGCTGGACCGGCTTTGCGCCGCTGACGCTGGCCGATAAAGCGGGCATCTTCAAGAAGCACGGGCTGGACGTGTCGATCAAAATGATCCCGCAAAAAGATCGCCATCTGGCCGTGGCCTCCGGTGCGATTCAATGTGCCACCACCACGGTGGAAACCTATGTCGCTTGGAACGCCAACGGTGTGCCGATTAAACAGATTGTACAGTTGGATAAATCCTACGGTGCTGACGGTTTGGCGGTACGTGGTCCGATCAATGATATCAAGTCATTGAAAGGAAAAACCATTGGTGTCGATGCACCGGGCACTTCACCCTACTTTGCGCTGGCGTGGATCCTGGATAAAAACGGCATGACGCTTAAAGATGTGAAGACGGCAACGCTCTCGCCACAGGCCGCTGAGCAGGCCCTGCTTGCCGGTCAAAACGATGCCGCCATGACCTATGAGCCCTATCTCTCCACGGTGCGTGACAAGCCTGAAAGCGGCAAGATCATTGCCACCACGCTCGATTACCCGATGGTAATGGACACGCTTGGCTGTACGCCGGATTTCCTCGCGAAAAATCCGCAGGCCGCCAAGGCATTGGTGGAAAGCTATTTCGATGCGCTGGAGATGATCAAGGCTGAGCCGGACAAATCCTATGAGATCATGGGGGCTGCGGTGAAATCAAGCGGCGCGGATTTTGCTAAATCAGCCAGCTATCTGCGTTGGCAGGACAGAGAACAGAACCGCAAATTCTTCAGCGGTGAGATCGAAACCTTTAGCAACGAAGCGGCCAAACTGCTGCTGGAAATGGGCGTGATTCGCAAGATCCCGGATATCAGCACCCTGTATGACGCCAGCTACGTGAAATAAGGATATTGGCATGATGAGTGATTCTCGCGCGACTGACAATCTGCCTTTGCTGCCTGCGGCGTTACCTGACGCTGCACCGCGCTGGCACAATCCGTTGATGGTGCCGCTACGGCCTGTTGCCGTGCGGTTGCGCGTGGCACTTGGGGTGACCTTTTTTGTCCTGTTTTTTGCCCTTTGGGGAATGGTGACGTTCAGCGGTTCGGTATCACCGACTTTTTTGGCCGATCCGCTGACCATGCTGCGTGAAGGGGCGATCCTCTTTACCCAGTATAACTTCTCTGAGGATATCGCCATGACGGTGATGCGCGTGCTGGCAGGGTTCCTGCTAGTCGCGATCATCGGTGTTCCCCTAGGCATTCTGATGGGCGCGTACAAACTGTGCGAGGCGTTTTTCGAACCCTTTGTGTCGTTTTGTCGCTATTTACCGGCATCCGCGTTTATTCCGCTACTGATCCTATGGGCGGGCATCGGTGAGATGCAGAAGATTCTGGTGATCTTTACTGGCTCCTTCTTCCAAATTGTGTTGATGGTGGCGGTAGCGGTAGGGGCTGCGCGTCGCGATCTGGTGGAGGCGGCCTACACGTTGGGATGCAGCAACGGTAGCGTGGTACGTCGCGTGCTGATCCCCGGTGCGGCACCAGAAATCGCCGAACTGCTGCGACTGGTGCTCGGGTGGGCGTGGACTTACGTGATTGTTGCTGAGCTTATTGGCTCGTCGAGCGGTATCGGTCACATGATTGTGGACAGTCAGGCACTGCTGAACACCGGACAGATCATCTTCGGCATTATCGTCATCGGAGTGATTGGCCTGCTGTCAGATTTTCTGTTTAAGGCGATGAACCGACGCCTGTTTTCCTGGAGCTTATTGTAATGTCCCACAGCAAATTAGCGGTACGCCAGGTCGAGCGCATCTTTACCGGCCCGCGCGGTGAACAGACTCAGGCGCTGTTGCCCGTCGATTATCAGGTACAGGAAAACGACTTCATCACCATTCTCGGGCCGTCCGGTTGTGGCAAATCCACCTTGTTGCGCATCATCGCCGGGTTGGATTCGCCCACCAGCGGCGAAGTGTGGCTCGATGGCGCGCTGGTGGAAGGACCGGGCGCGGATCGCGGTATGGTGTTTCAAAGCTATACGCTGTTTCCCTGGCTGACGGTGGCGCAGAACATCTGCTTTGGTTTGCAGGAGCGCGGCATCAGCAAGGCGCAGCAGCAGGAGCGTTGTGACTACTACATTCATCAGGTAGGCCTGAAAGGTTTTGAGCATCACTATCCGCGTCAGCTTTCTGGTTGAATGCAGCAACGCACCGCGATTGCGCGCGCATTGGCGAACGATCCCAAAGTGCTGTTAATGGATGAACCTTTTGGCGCGCTGGATAACCAGACGCGCGTCATGAGGCAGGAACTTTTACTTTCGGTGTGGGAAGCGTCACGAAAGACGGTGATGTTTGTCACGCACGATATTGATGAAGCTATCTTTATGGGTAACCGAGTAGCGATTTTTAGTGCTCGCCCGGGACGCATCAAAACCGAAGTGGCGGTTGCCTTTGAAGGGCATGTGATTACACCCTGAAAACTTCGCCGGAATTTATGGCGCTCAAGGCCAGGGTGACCGAAGAGATTCGCGCCGAAACGCTCCAGGCGTTGGCGCATTAATTTGCTGTGAAGAAACTTCCGTCATTCCCGCGTAGGCGGGAATCTCTTGCAGGTTACACGCGTTTCTTCTGGCAGAGATCCCCGGCTTTCGCCGAGGATGATGAAGAGTAAAGTGAGTTTATAAGCAACTTCAAAACGCCTATGGCGTTTTTACTTCAGCTCAACTTGTATATATAGGAATAGGTTGTGACGACAACACCCCCGTCGATTTGCCTCACTCCAGGTGCAGTCGATCTGGAGACGCTTCGGGCGATTTATCACGGTGGCGTCACGTTGACGCTCGCCGAAGAGGCCTGGGCTGACGTGGATGCCGCGTGCCAGCAGGTGGCTGATATCGTGCGGCAGAATCGGGTGGTCTACGGCATCAATACCGGGTTTGGCAAGCTGGTAAGTACCTCCATTCCTTCCGATCGTCTGGCGGAGTTACAACGTAATCTGGTGCTGTCGCACAGTGTTGGCTTAGGTGAACTGCTGCCCGATAACGTGCTGCGCTTGGTGATGGCGACCAAAGTGGTGAGCCTGGCGCGAGGCCATTCCGGCGTACGCCGTCAGGTGATTGAAACCTTGCTGGCGCTGTTCAACGCGGGCGTTATGCCGTGCGTGCCGGAAAAAGGATCGGTAGGGGCGTCGGGTGATTTGGCTCCA
The DNA here is from genome assembly GCF_053848865.1 of Symbiopectobacterium sp. Eva_TO. Lineage (NCBI taxonomy): Bacteria > Pseudomonadati > Pseudomonadota > Gammaproteobacteria > Enterobacterales > Enterobacteriaceae > Symbiopectobacterium > Symbiopectobacterium sp. Eva_TO. The sequence goes on from NZ_JBSPEY010000004.1 coordinate 658,327, forward strand.
TTAGCTCATATGTCGCTGATGCTGCTGGGGGAAGGGCAGGTCAAAATCAATGGCGCACTGCTGCCAGCACGAGAAGGGCTGGCGCTGGCTGGCGTTGAGCCACTGGTGTTGGGACCGAAAGAGGGGTTGGCGCTGCTTAACGGGACACAGGTTTCCACCTCGCTTGCCCTGCGCGGTCTGTTTGGCGCAGAGCAGGTGCTTGGGGCGGGACTGGTCGCTGGTGCGCTTTCGCTGGAGGCCATTCGTGGTTCGGCCAAACCGTTCGATGCGCGCATCCACAAAGCGCGCGGCCAGCAAGGTCAGATTGCGGTGGCGGCGGCGATGGATGCGCTGCTCAAAGGCAGCGGCATCATGGATTCGCATATTCATTGTGCTCGGGTACAGGATCCCTATTCCATCCGCTGTATTCCGCAAGTGATGGGAGCCTGTCTGGATAACCTGACGCATGCGGCTCGCATTCTGCAAATTGAAGCCAACGCGGCGTCTGACAACCCGCTGGTATTTACCGACAACGGTGATGTGATTTCTGGCGGTAACTTCCATGCTGAACTGGTGGCATTCGCCGCTGACATTATTGCCCTTGCTGTCGCGGAAATTGGCGCGATATCTGAACTCCGGTTGGCGCTGCTGCTCGATACTGGCCTGTCGGCACTGCCGCCTTTCCTGGTAGCGGATGGCGGCGTGAACTCGGGCTTTATGATAGCCCAAGTGACCGCCACCGCCTTGGCATCGGAAAACAAATCGCTGGCGCATCCCGGCAGCGTTGACAGCCTGCCTACCTCTGCTAATCAGGAAGACCACGTCTCCATGGCCACTTACGCGGCCCGTCGTTTAGGCGCAATGTGTGACAACACCGCTGCCGTGGTGGGTATCGAGGCGATGGCGGCTGCACAGGGTATCGAATTCCACCGCCCGTTACGCAGTTCCACTTTGCTGGAACAGGAGTTAATGCGCATTCGTCAGGCGGTGCCTTTCCTCGACAAAGATCGCTATCTGGCACCGGATATTGCCGCCATGTGTCGCTGGGCAAGCCAGGCCGAATGGCCGGAACAGGTGGCTACGTTGCTGCCCACTTATGCTCAATAACCCGACAGGCTACGGACATTAACCGAATATCAAAGGAACAGCATTATGAACTCATCTGTGGAACAGGCGGGTGCGCGTGAAGTGAGAGCGCCCCACGGCAGTGAACTGCATTGTGAAAACTGGCTGATCGAAGCGGCGTACCGCATGATTCAGAATAACCTGGATCCGGACGTCGCTGAACGGCCCGAAGATCTGGTGGTGTACGGTGGGATTGGCAAGGCGGCACGCAACTGGGCCTAATGATATGGTCACCCCCACTCTGTGAGCGGTACGCTGGCAGGGTGTTTTTCTTTCAGGAGAGGCCATCATGCAAAACGTTACTCTTATTGGTATCGATCTCGGTAAACATTCTTTTCATATTCATTGCCAGGATAAGTCAGGTAAAGCGCTTCTGCGTAAGAAGTTTACGCGCACAAAGCTAATGCAGTTTTTGGCGACGTGCCCGCCCTCGGTTGTTGTTATGGAAGCTTGTGCCGGTGCACACTTTATGGCGCGGCGTATCAATGATAGCGGCCATGAAGCAAAACTTATCTCTCCGCAATTTGTGCGCCCGTTTGTCAAGGGCAATAAAAATGATTTTGTTGATGCAGAGGCGATATGTGAAGCCGCATCCCGGCCGTCAATGCGTTTTGTTCAGCCGAAAACGGAGGTTCAGCAGGCGATGCGAGCACTGCATTGTAGTGGCACACTGATACTGGCCACCTGAGCGGAGGTGATATGCTCACCTCATCAACACGACAGGTGACCTCATGGGTAAACATTTTACGGCGGAATTTAAGCTCGAAGCCGCAAAGCTGGTTGTCGACCACGGCTACACATACGTTAAGGCCGCAGAGGCGGTTAATGTCAGCCATTCTGCCATTAGTCGCTGGGTCAATAAGCTTCGCCTTGAACGACAGGGAAAAACGCCAACGGGACTTCCTCTTACCCCTGAACAGCTCGAGCTGCGTGAGATGAAGAAAAAAGTCCAATGCCTTGAAATGGAGAACGAAATCCTAAAAAAGGCTACGGCGCTCTTAATGTCGGACTCACTCAACGGTTCACGGTAGTCGACAGGCTGAGGGCGCGATACCCGGTCACGGCGTTGTGCCAAACTTTTGAGGTACATCGCAGCAGCTACAGGCACTGGCAGGCTTCCGCTAATGAACCCGACGGTGAGCGCGTGGTTAAGTGTAGCCGCGTCATGGAAGCCTGGAACGCCAGCGGCGGCTCTGCCGGCGCTCGAAGTATCGCGACCATCGTCACCGGCAGCTCCGGTGTCAAAATGGGGCGCTGGCTGGCTGGCAAGCTGATGAAGGAGCTGGGTATCGCCAGCTGCCAGCGACCGGCTCACAAATACAAACGCGGCGGCAATGAACACGTTGAAATACCGAACTATCTCAACCGCCAGTTCGCGGTTACCGCGCCGGATCAGGTCTGGTGCGGCGATGTGACCTACATCTGGACGGGCAAATGCTGGGCTTACCTTGCGGTGGTGCTAGAGCTGTTCGCCCGCAAACCGGTGGGCTGGGCCATGTCGACGTCGCCGGACTCGGCGCTGACAGTTAAAGCGTTGCAGATGGCCTGGGAACTCCGGGGACAACCAACAGGAGTCATGTTCCACAGCGACCAGGGCAGCCACTATACCAGCCGTCAATACCGGCAAGCCCTGTGGCGCTGCCGGATAAAGCAGAGTATGAGTCGGCGGGGTAACTGCTGGGATAATGCGCCAATGGAGCGGTTCTTCCGCAGCCTGAAGACAGAATGGGTGCCGACAAAGGGTTACAACAGCTTCAGCGAAGCCCAGGACGCGATTATCCGCTACATCACGGGGTATTACAGCGCTATCCGGCCTCACTGGTATAACGGCGGCTTAACTCCAAACGAATCTGAGCGACTGTTCTACATACAGTCTAATGCGGTGGCCAATATTAGTTGACCACTACAGGATAAGCCTGCCAATCGGCGAGGCGGTAATAAAGCGACTGTCTCTGGTGCTGGCTGAGCACGAAATCCCCGAATACCTGAGCCGTCTGCTGATGAAGTTACATGCCCACTATCTTTACCTTGTCGAGCAAATAACAGCGCTGGAATCAGAATTAAATCAGTCAATCAAAGCTGATGATACTGCACAGCGAATTATGACAATTCCAGGCGTCGGTCCTATTACTGCCAGCTTACTTTCATCACAGTTCGGCGATGGAAAACAATTTTCATGTAGCAGGGATTTTGCGGCTTCCACAGGGCTTGTACCGCGACAATACAGCACAGGAGGCAAACCGACTCTGCTGGGGATAAGCAAACGAGGTGATAAAAATTTACGCAAACTTCTGGTTCAATGTGCCCGCTCGTTCATGATGCGACTTGAATATCAGCAGGGCAGGCTTGCTGAATGGGTTCGGGGGCAACTCGATAACAAACATTCAAATATTGTCGCCTGTGCTCTGGCAAACAAACTGGCGCGAATAGCCTGGTCAATCACAACTAATCACAATGAATATCAGGCCTGATGTTATGTAGAACTAAATCAACAGACTGATTATTAAGTAATTAAACAGCAGTTACCTATCTGGTTTTGCGAAGACTGATTATTGATGACATGAACGGCATATCGGCCTGCTGAAAAACCTGACGACAAAAATGGCTCAATGAAGCCGAGGGCCTTTTCAGGTTCACCAGGCGCGGAACTCATCGAGGCGCGGGCATCTCGCCCACAGAGACGCCGGATAGATTGAAGCAAGCCCACCATTAGTCAAAAATCAGTGTTGCAAAAATGGGGGTGACCATAGATGTTTTGACGCGATACTTGCCTCTCTGCGCGCCCTGAAAGGGGATGAAACGCTGTTGGTGCAGTTCGGTAAACCGGTGGGGGTTTTTCGTACCCATGAAAATGCGCCGCGCGTGCTGATCGCCAACTCGAATCTGGTGCCGCACTGTGCCAACTGGGATCACTTCAATAAGCTGGATCGCGATGGGCTGATGATGTACGGCCAGATGACGGCGGGTTCATGGATCTACATTGGTGCACAGGGCATTGTGCAGGGAAACTATGAAACCTTTGCTGAAGCTGGACAGCAGCACTACAACGGCTATTTGCGCGGGCGTTGGATCCTGACGGCGGGCTTGGGCGGTATGGGCGGCGCGCAGCCGTTGGCGGGCGTTCTTGCCGGCGCCAGCGTGTTGGCGATCGAGTGCCAGGAATCGCGTATTGATTTTCGCTTGCGCACACGTTATCTCGATTACAAGGCCACCGATCTGGATGAGGCGTTGGCAATGATCGATGAAGCGTGCAAAGCGGGACGCGCCATTTCTGTGGGCCTGTTGGGTAACGCAGCGGATGTGGTGCCAGAACTGGTGAAACGCGCCAAGGCCGGAGGCATGCGCCCAGATATCGTGACCGATCAAACCTCGGCACACGATCCGATTAACGGTTATCTGCCGCAAGGGTGGGACGTGACACACTCGGCAGAGATGCGCACTCGCGATCCGAAAGCGGTAGAAAAGGCGGCCAAAGCCTCGATGGCGGTGCATGTGCAGGCGATGCTCGAATTCCATCATATGGGTATCCCGACGGTGGATTACGGTAACAATATTCGCCAGATGGCACTGGAAGAGGGCGTAGCTAACGCGTTCGATTTCCCCGGCTTTGTACCTGCCTATATTCGTCCATTGTTCTGTCAGGGCAAAGGCCCGTTCCGCTGGGTGGCGTTGTCCGGCGACCCGGAGGATATCGCGCGTACCGATGCCAAGCTCAAAGCGCTGTTCCCTGAGAACACGTCGTTACTCCGCTGGCTGGATATGGCGCAAGAGCGCATCGCGTTCCAGGGATTACCGGCGCGCATTTGCTGGTTGGGATTGGGCGAGCGCCATCTGGCAGGGCTGGCTTTCAATGAGATGGTACGCAATGGTGAACTGAAAGCGCCGATTGTGATTGGTCGCGATCATCTGGACTGCGGATCGGTTGCCTCACCGAATCGGGAAACCGAAGCGATGCGCGATGGCTCGGATGTGGTATCCGACTGGCCGCTGCTCAATGCGTTGTTAAACACAGCGGGTGGCGCAACCTGGGTCAGCCTGCATCACGGCGGCGGTGTGGGTATGGGCCTCTCACAGCATGCGGGCACGGTGATCGTGTGTGATGGCAGCGAACAGGCCGATGAACGTCTGGCGCGCGTACTGTGGAACGATCCGGCTACGGGCGTAATGCGCCATGCGGATGCCGGGTATGAGAGTGCTATCGCGTGCGCCGCACAGCATGGGTTGAATTTGCCGATGGTGAAGGGTTAACCGAACGCGCCGCTGAGGTCATCATGAAAGAAACGATTGAACGACTGGCGCGGCGCGAAGCCCGCCAACTGGGACGCTATAACTCTGGGTTATCTGATGATGCGGTGCGCCAGCGTTTTGTTGTGACGGATATTGCCCGCCTCACCAGCAATGAAAATCCACTGGGCATGAGTCCGTTGGCCGACGCGGCGCTGCGAACTGAGGTGACGCGTACGGCCTGTTATCCCGACCCGGCGAGTCTCCAATTGCGCGCGGTGATTGCCGCGCGCACTGGGATGACACCGGAGCTGGTGGTGATGGGAAACGGCTCGGAAAATCTGCTGGAAATGCTGTGTCTGGCTTTTCTCAATCCGGGCGATCGGGTTGTCACGCTGGTGCCCTCTTTTGGGTTGCATCACCTGTATCCCAAAATGTTAGGGGCAGAGGTGACGCTGGTGCCGGTGAATGCGTAGATGGAGTATGACCTGGATGCCTGGGCGCAGGCGCTGGCAAAACCGGCCAAAATGGTGGTGTTCAGTAACCCTTCCAACCCCGTGGGTTGCATGTTGGGGCGTGAGGGATTCGAACGCCTGATTGCCATGACGCCGCCGGACTGCGTGTTGGTGATCGACGAAGCTTATTATGAGTACTGCGCCGCTCACCCCGATTATCCCGATAGCCTCTCCGTATTACGTCAGCAGGCGCGACCGTGGATTGTGTTGCGCACCTTTTCCAAGGCATACGGTCTGGCTGGGTTGCGTGTGGGGTATGGTTTAGCGTGTCATGCCAAGATGGTGGAATTGCTCGATCGCGTACGTACACCGTTCAATATCAACCGTATGGCGCAGGCTGCGGCACAGGCGGCGCTGTTGGATGTGGCGCACGTGGCTCGCAGTGTCACCCATGTTTCGCAGCAACGGGCCTGGCTCAGAGATCAACTACACGCTTTGGGATGGTTTGTGGCTCCGTCGCAGGCCAATTTCCTGTTTGTGAATGTTGTGCAGGATAGCGCTGCGTTGGCTGAGCGTTTATTGCATTTTGGGGTGATTGTGAAGCCCTGGCTGGAAGCCGGATACACCCAATGGCTGCGGATCTCTGTGGGGTCTGAGGCTGCCAACCAACAGTGTATTGCGGCGTTGCGCCAGTGTGCGCAGTAGCCCCACTTCGGCCAATTGACTGAATACTTACGGAGAATACATGCAACAGGTCTATTTTCCCGCGCGCGTGGTGCGCGGCGCAGGCGTGATTAACCGGTTGGGCACCATCGCTTCAGCGTTGGGTAAGCGTGTTTTGGTTTTGGGGGGTAAGCATGCGCTGGAGGTGGCATCAGCCCTGATTGATGCACAACTGACAGGAGCCGGTGTGATCAAATGTGCCGACATCTGGTACGGCGGTGAGTGCAGCGAAACACAGATTTTACGTCTGGCACAAGACGTACGCACCCACGCTGCCGATGTGATTATCGCTGTGGGCGGTGGGAAGGCATTGGATACAGGCAAAGCCGTAGGATTGGAAACCTCCCGTCCGGTTATCACCCTGCCGACCATCGCGGCAACCTGTGCCGCGGTGACGCCGCTGACGATTCGCTATCATGACGATGGCCATTTTCGCGATCTGTATCATCTGCCAGTCGCTCCGGCTGCGGTGATTATTGATTCCGATATTTTGGCTAAAGCACCGCTGCGCTGGCTGGCGGCGGGGCTGGGCGATACGCTGGCAAAATGGTATGAACTGCGAGCTATTAGCGGTAATAAGGATGTCACCGGTTTTGGTGCGTCCTCCATGGCAAACAGCCAGCTCTGCTATCAACAAATTGCCCGGTTTGGTGCCGCCGCCTGTGAAGCAGTCCGGCAACGGCAGGCAACACCGGCGCTGGATCAGGTGCTTGATGCTATCTTCTTGTTTGCCGGGTTGACCTCGTTGATGAGCAATGGTGCCCATGCGGCGGCAGCCCATGCGCTCTACGAGGGCTTTACCGTATGCGATAAGATGCGCGCTTACGGGCATGGCCTGCTGGTGGGGTTTGGTAATCTCTGTTTACTGGCGCAGGAAGGGCGTAGCGATGAGGAATTGCTTGAAGCCATTGCGTTGGCGAAGGATTGTGCCATCCCGACATCACTGGCAGCGATTGCACCAACCCTGACTTCTGAGGAACAGGCGGCCATATTGAATGCGGCCGTGACGGCACCGGATATGGGCAATATGCCCAATGTCGTTACCCGCGAGACGCTAAGCGAGGCTATTCATCGAGTAGAACGTCTGGCTATCAGCGCCTGTTAACAGGCGCTATAAAGTGTGGCCTGGTATAAAAAACTCAATCAGTTAGCCCTAAGCGCCTCGAGCAATTAAGCAACTCTGTCACTTTATGTACATTGAGCTTTTTCATAATGTTCAGTCGATGGGTTTCGACCGTTTTAACGCTGATGCACAGTTGTTCGCCGATAAGGCGGTTGGTGTAGCTGTTGGCAATAAGTCTCAGTATTTGCCGTTCACGCGGTGTCAGCAACTCCGGACTGTCCCCTTCCGTGTTCAGGGCGGAGTTGATGGCATCTAGGTTGAGAGTCGGGTCGATATACCTTTTTCGGACGGCCATGGTCTGTATTGCAGCCAGTAATGTCTTTTGGCTACTGTTTTTTAATACGTACCCCATGGCGCCTGCTGACAGGGTGCGTATTGCCATAAACTCCTCGTTATGTGCGGTGTAAGCGAGGATCGCCATTTTAGGCCAGCGCGAACAGAGCTGTGGGATAAGATCCAGCCCATTGATACCCGGCAATCCCAGATCGAGGATCACAATATCTGGTTCGTGCAGGCGGCAGGCGTTATAGACCTCAAGGCCATTTTCAGTTTGCGCAATGATACGAAAGCGCGGATAGGGCACCAGCAAATTGATAATGCCGTTTATGATCAACTCATGATCGTCCACCAGCAAAATTTTATGATCGTTCATATTCCATTCCTCTCAACAAAACGTTGTCCTTTACGGTGAGCATTTCAAACGTAAAGCGACATCCAGCGTAAGACGCAGCTCTGCAATTTCCGCGTTGGATAATGGCAGTCCGCGTTTAACACGGTTCTCCATATCGATCACATCGCACAGCAATGGACCGAGACCAGCCTGCCCGATGCATCCTTTTAGCTTATGCAACAGCGTGATAGTTTTTTTCTGATCGCTTGAATTTTGTTCAATGTTTGACAGCAATTCGCGAAGCGCACGACGGATTTTTCGTCGCATCGTGGGGTGAGTGATGTCGATGATGGCCTTGTCTGTCAGGTTATCTTGCTCTTGCAGATCGATTTCTCGCTGAAGTTGATATTCGACAGCGATGCTGATGCCATCGGCCAAATGCGCCAGCGTGACGGGCTTGGTCAGGTAATGGTACATGCCGGCTTGCTTGCAACGGACAATTTCTTCCGATGCAGTGTTGGCCGACAAGGCCATAATGGCGCATTCAGGATCCTGATTACTGCTGTCCTTACGCCACTGTCGGGTGCAGGTCAGTCCATCCATCTCCGGCATACAGACATCCATCAACACCAGATCAAAACGTTGTTGTCGCCCACACGCCAGCGCTTCCCGGCCGTTACAGGCGGTAGTGACGTTTTGCCCGAGCAGCGTCAGCATGGCACCAATGATGTCTTGGTTTATAGTCGCATCATCAACGAGCAGGATATGTAATCGCCAGGGTTGAACCGGGATCACCGCCTTATCGGTGTCGGTGATGCCTGACGTTATCTGAGCGGCCAGCGTATAGAGTTTGCCCGGCAGAAAGCCAAGTTCATCGGCACACAGGGCATTGTCATGCGTTGCGGCATCGCATGTCAGTCCCCATTCGCTCAGTTGCCGGTGCAGTGCCAATGGCGCGGTGATATTGCCGCTTAATGGCGTGGGCGCGACGTGTTTACCGAGTGGCATCATAAAAGAGATGCAGGTGCCGAGCCCTACCGAACTGTTGAGATCCAGCCAGCCCCCCATCATTCGAGCCAGATTCGAGGCAATCGTCAGCCCAAGCCCAGTCCCCTGAATGTTTCCCTGGCTCTGAAAGAAAGGGGTGAATACCGCATCACGGTCGGCAGAGGCAATGCCTTTGCCGCTGTCACAGACGGCAAATATCAGCGTGTTGTCGTTGCGCGTGACGCTGAGCGTTATCCCTCCGTTATCCGTAAATTTCACCGCATTCCCCAACAGATTCACCAGAATTTGCCGCACGCGAGTCGCATCCATATCGATAAGCAAGGGCACATCACCGCTGACGATGGTGCGCAGCATCAATCCTTTGCTTTTTCCAGGCCCCTGAATGGTGTACATCGCGCGATCGATCAGCGGGAGCAGCGCTGTCTGCTCGACGTGCAGCGAAATTTGCCCTGACTCTATACGCGAGAAATCCAGCAGGTTGCTGATGATATCCAGCAATGAGAGAGTACAAAGCCGGGCCGTTTCCGCCAGATGACTTTGCTTGGCGCATAGCGGGGTGAGTTGGAGCAATTCCAGCGCACCCAGTGAGCCGCTGAGCGGCGTGCGCAGTTCATGGCTGATGGTGGTCAGATGGCTGCTTTTACGTTTGTTAGCCTGTTCCGCCTGCTGCTTGGCGATAATCAACTCGCGCGTGCGTTCAACCACGGTATTTTCCAGGTTGTCATGCTGCACGCGCAGATCGTTCAACAGCCGGTTGTAAGCCTGAGCAATGCTGCCGAGTTCATCGTGACGGTTTTCCGGCAAACGCAGCGACAGTGGTGCCCGTTTCGTTTTATTGATGATATCGACAAAGTCCTGCAACGGGCGGGCCAGATGACGGTGGAGCAGCCCCAACAACATCAGTGCAATGAGGACTAACGTCGCTAATGCGAAAGGCAGTTGGCTGATGACGATAGACAGCGCTAGGTGGATGATATCCCGCGTTGGATACAGGATAACTTGTTGCCAGCCGGGTCCTTTCAACTGGGTGCGCAGTACCAGATAGCCGGGAATTTCCTGCCAGCCATCATGCAGCGTGACATCGTTGAACCGCGCCTGTAGTGCTTTACTTTGCTTCTCGTCGAGCAGGGAAAAAGGCAGTATATGATTTTGCTTATCCAGCCAGAGGCTGATATCACTGCCGGAGAACAACTGGCCGTAAGAGAGCACATCGCTTAATTTGACCGAAAGCCCGGCGAGCATACTTTGTGAACTGGTGGCCGCAACGGAGATGCTCCAGCCTACGCCCTCTGTGTACTTGGGTTCGCCCCAGTGCATATTGTGGTTGGCGGGGCTGCCAAGCAATTCCGTTAACTCGGTGCGTCGACGTGAAAAATAGTCGACGGGGTGCTCGCGAGGGGGCAGTAGCGAGATGCCATAGCGGCTATCCAACACAAAACTGTCGAGATAATAGGTTTGCCCGGCAGTACCGTAAACCTGGATAAAGCTGCGATCCTTCTCTTGAACCGTTTTGGGGATACATGCGCTGGTATCAATGGGCAGGTAACAGCTTTCACTTTTGTCGACCACGGCCTTGTCTGCGGCTTCGCTGTGGTACAGGTGGTAGCGGTGTGCCAATATCTGCGCATCCCGTTCTGCACCTTCAAAACGGTGATTGGTTAACGTTGCCCGCAGAGTAGAAAAGTGCGTTATATTTTCAATTAAATAATGTTTTTCCTGGTTAAGCGAGGCGTAGGTTGCAGCAAAAACAGAAACCAGCCAGATAATAAATAAGCACAGTGATATAAATAATGTCGGTTTACTCACCAATGAGCGTTTTCTTTTCATTGTCATACCCGAGAATGGTGTCTAAATGAAATTGCCCCTGTGGGCGAATGAATTTACGTCTGTCGGTTTTCTCTAACACGGTAATTTTCACTAAAACTATAGGCTTTAGCGCCGCAATTGTTTTAATTTGTAAATATATATAACCTCTCCATAAGTAAAAATCAGGTATAAGGTTGATGTCTAAGATTCTCATTGCATTTGAGAATAAGATTATCCCATGGAGGTTCTAGATGCTTGATTTACTAAAAAGTATCCCTTTGATTGAGGGTATATCCAAGCCTAATAGTAAAGGAGAAATCGCGATGAAAATAGCGGCTCTCTCTGCGAAAGGCTATTCATGCAATCTCTACTGGATTCTGGCAATACATCTTGTTGACTCTTGTGATTTTTCATTGGAAACATTGTGTTATGTTTCATGTTTGTTGGGGGGGCATCATGACATTCACGATTTTTCCTGCTACATCTCCGATGAGAAAAGTTGGCTGTGTTGTGTCTATGATAAGAAAATCTCTGCTGAAGTGATGGCAAAAGAAATAGAGATCCATGTGGCGCTAACACGTTATTTTCGATACCTCATTTTGAGTAAACAACACCCATGCCAGGTAAAAGAATATGAAGCTATATAAAATCGCCCATTTGGTTTTGTTTTTTTTCTGTTCGGTTTCTTATGCTGAAAACTTACCGTGGGAGGGCAATGATTTTTCATTGCGGGCACAAAATATGTCGCTTTCCTCTTTGTTGAAGCATCTCGCGGAAAACTATTATACATCAACGAATATTGATTCGGCGATTGTACAAAATTTCAGCGGGGTTATATTGCCAGGACCACCGGTGGATATTCTATGTAAGCTGATGAGCCAATATAATCTGGTTTCTTATTACGATGGCAATACGTTGTTTATTTACCCCGCACAGCGTCTGTCACGCCGTCTTGTAACACTTAATGTGCTATCCGCCACGCGTTTTGCAGCAAATTTACGCAGACTGAATGTTCCTGAGGGTAGAAGTTGTGTCATTTATCCCGCGTTGAATGAGCATGCGCTGGAAATCAGCGGTGTACCTGCGTGCCTGGAACGCGTTACGCAACTGGCAACCACCCTTGATGCCGATATTAGCAAACGTCAGGATGATGCCGTGAGCGTTGTGGTATATCCCTTGAAATATGCCACGGCGCTGGATGATCAGTATCGATACCGCGATCAGACCGTTGTGGTACCCGGAATTGTCAGCGTGCTGCGTGACATGACCCGCGGCGGTGCGCCCACGCCAGCTAGCAATACGCCTGCGACTCAGGGACTACCGATGTTTTCTGCGGACCCGCGTCAGAATGCGGTCATCGTGCGCGATCGCAGCGCCAACATGGCGGGGTATCGCCAACTGATCACCCAGTTGGATCAACGTCCTGAAATGATCGAAATATCTGTGACCATCATTGATGTGGATGCCGGGGATATCAGCCAGTTAGGCATTGACTGGAGTGCGGCGACATCGATCGGTGGCGGAATGCTCAGCTTCAATAATAACGGGGGGAGCCTCGACAGCGGATTCTCCAGTGTGATCAAAGACACGCCGAACTTTATGGTGCGCCTTAGCGCGCTGGAAAAGAACTCACGTGCCTATGTGTTATCGCAACCTTCGGTGGTGACGCTCAACAATATTCAAGCCGTGTTGGACAAGAATGTCACGTTCTACACCAAGCTTGAGGGCGACAGAATGGTCAAACTGGAGTCCGTGACGACCGGATCGCTACTACGCGTTACGCCTCGACTGTTAGAGCAGAATGGCAAGCAAAATATCATGTTGAACCTGAACATTCAGGATGGGCAACAAAGTGAACCCATCAGTCAGGATGAGCCTTTGCCCGGTGTTCAAAATGCAGAAATTGCTTCGCAAGCCATGTTGCAGGCGGGGCAGAGCCTGTTATTGGGCGGGTTCAAACAGGATAAGCAGATACAGTCGGAAAAGAAAGTCCCTTTGTTAGGCAACATCCCTGTGCTTGGCCACCTCTTTAGCACCAAAACCAACCAAATGCATAGCGTTATTCGCTTGTTCCTGATCAAGGCATCCGTTGCCAATAGACAACAGTGAAAAGCGTATGGAAAACACGTGGAAGATTCGCCTGTTAGGCGGCGTATTGCATGGACGGGAAGTGTGGCTATCGGAAGGTCGTCTCTCCATTGGTGAACGGGAATGCGATCTGTGCATCCCTTTGCAGGTCGCAAGCCGCATTGAGCTGGCGGTCGTTGACGGGCAACTCTATGCCAATGCGGAAAAGGTGTCGGTGCGGGTAAATGGTCGCCGCCATGTACAGCATCACCCATTACCCTCCCAGGGCGTATTGGAGGCGGCCGGGTTAGCGATGGCATTTGGGCCGCAGCAAGCAGACCTTGCTGGTTATTGTCTGCCAGTTCGCCGGTTTTCAAGCGGCTGGTTGTTGGTGCCTGGCATGCTTATGCTGATCTTCGCTCTCATATTTTTCTCTATGGAATGGAGCCCGTCGCCATCGACGGAAGCACCAGTAGACGTGAGCGCGTTGTTGCAGCAAACCGGGTTGACGCAGCTCGTGGCGCAATGGCAGCAGGATGGTGTACTGCGTGTGTCTGGGGATTGCGAATCGAGCGATACGTTGACGCCCTTGTGGCTTGCGCTGCAATCCCACGACATTCGCTACCAGGATGACGTTATTTGCGCCGATCAACTGGTCCGAAACGTGAAAGATGTGCTGATTCAGGCGGGCTACACCCAGGCCCAGGTTGTCAGCCGAGGGAAGGGCAACGTTGCGATCGATGCGGATATTCGTATGGGAGAACAGTGGGCGGCGGTTCAACCGCTGTTGGCCAACATTCCGGGATTACGGCATTGGCAGATAGAAAACCCCTACGACGAAATCGGTAACGCGCTGATTAGCGCGCTGCTACAGCAAGGATTAGCGGGCAAGGTGAATCTGACGGATACGGGGCCGCGTTTCATTTTGAGCGGCGTGTTGAACGCGCAGGATAAGCAGACCTTGACGCAACTGATGCAGGATATGCGATCGCGCTATCCAACTGTGGCGCTGAGCTATCAGGATGTTCCCCTATCCAATGAGTTTTCCAGACAACTGCCAGCCCCTGTCACTGGCATTGTTCATAGCCGGCGTGGCGAGTATCTGGTGTTGGGTAATGGCGATACCTTATCCATCGGCAGTCGACTGGCTGAGGGCAGCGAGGTTGTGGCTATCAGCGATAGCGCGGTGACGTTCAGACAAGGGCGCACGCTGATCACGCTTCCATTCAATTTTTAAGGGGAAATACGATGACGACGCTGACGGCATTGGAAGATCGCATACAGAGTTCGGCTGACGATGCCCAAAAGGCATTGATGGTGCTGAGTGCGGCCCGTCATCGATTAACCTGTGCCATGGATAAACCCATTACGCCAGAGGAATATCAGCACTTTGCCTTATTGCTGGAAGCGGTAATACAGAGCGAAGATATCATCAAGATCATTTACTTTCGTTATCACAATAATCACAATATAGCGCTAGGGGCTGAGTTAAGTCAGTAGAGAATAATCATCTTCATACCAACGGCTGACATATTAGTGAACGATGAGAGGTGTATCATGTCAGGTAATATTGCGAATCAATTTAAAAAGTTCGAAGTAGAGTATGAACGTCTATTAAAGTGTTTTTCGGAATTTGAAAAAATAAAAGGAAAACTGACTTCTGCGGGGCGAGCCGTTTCGCAAAATGATGTGAAAGCGGAAAAGCCGCTGAGTATCCATCACATGAACATTATTGCGGAAAATGCCAAAAAAGATTTGAAAGCATTAAGTATCTCCTTGAAAAAAATCGAAACGCATATTAAGCACAGCGTTAATAAATAGTGAGCATATCTACACTGTTTTACATCCAGGAGGTTTATGATGCCAAGCATACCAGTTCATTCATTACCAAGCATTAATCCAAGTGTACTTGAAGATAAGGAAACACGTCTCGGAAATACACCCCAGGGAAAATCGCGTTATTATGGGCCATCCGATAATCTCTTCGCTTATGCCTATGAAATAATGCTGTTGTTGCAGGATGTACAGTCATCGCGCGCCTATGTCCAATTCAATGATATTCAAAATGCATCCAATCGAGCCAGAGATACTCAGGAAAAGGCAAACCAGATGGATGAGGTCGTTGCGCAAGCGTCAAAAGGTGATGGCAATACCAAAGAAGCGGTGCCAGCTGACGTTATTGAGTATATGAAGACGCACGGTATTCAGGTAGATGGCAAATTGATAGACGACTACATCAAACAGCACGCGGGGGCTGACGGTAAATTGGACAAAGGCAGCCTCCAAGCCATTAAAGCCGCATTGGATAACAGCGCGAATCGCGACAGCGATCTCTCCTCTCAAGCGCAACTGACGATTCAAAAAGCAATACAGATGCTTAACGCGGCCATTTCGCAGGCGACTAACCTGGTCAGCAAATGGGGCGAAATTCTGCAAATGATCACCCAAAAGACCTATTCATGACGCAAGACGAGAGTCTGGCCATGCTGCAATTTTTGCGTCGCGGTGGCGCTGTGCGCATGTTGCTGAAAAAAGACGTAAGCGGCGAATTGGATACCCTTTTTCGCTACGCCAGACAGTTATCCAGCGCGGGGGATCATCGCGCGGCGGCCAACCTGTTACGCATATTGACCGCTTACGATGATTGGTCTTTTGACTACTGGTATCAACTTGGGGCGACGTGCCATGCTGCACACGCCTGGTCAGATGCGCTTTATGCCTATGGTCGGGCAGCGAAAATTAACGTATCGGCCGCGCAGGTCCCTTGTGCTGCGGGGGAGTGTTTTCTGGCCTGTGGTGAGAAAGCATTGGCACGCAAAGCCTTTAAGGCTGCCTTGCTGATTTGCGGTGAAAACCGGTTATTACAGGCGATACGCCGCCAGGCGGAGCAAGGACTATCTCGAACAGGAGAGTCTGATGGATAGTGTACAAGCCAGGACGGGAGTGGATTGCCCGCTGCCCTATGATGATGGAGAGGAGATGCCTGTCTCTTCTCCAACCAAGCAAACAACGCACCCAATACGTTCTGTTGTTGGTCTGCATTATCGGCAACACCAGGCAGCAAAGAACGTGGAAACGGAAAGCCAGCAAGGGGGCGTAGCGCAGTCGGTGAACGCGCAGCAGGCTGAGGCCGCCTGGCAACGGCTGCTGGAAGCCGGATATACCGGTTCCGCCTCGGCCTCGCTGCAAGACATAGTGAAAATGGACCCACTGCTGTTATCGATGCTGGTGACGCAGCAAGTGATGCGTGCTTCCAGCAGCAATGCAATGGCACTCTGTGAACAGTTGAACCGAGCCACTGAGCTGCAAACTTTCCTACGCAATAAGCAGGTTGAAAAATATCAGGAGCAGATCAACAAGTCGATTGAACAGGCGGATCAGGTACGTAAATCTGCGCTGTGTAGTGCCGTATTTGATTGGATAAACAGTGCCATTGAGATAGGGATAGGCGTATTTAAACTGGTTGAAGCCGTCGCAACGGCAGATCCACTTGCCTTTGCCGCTGGGATTGCTTACTGCTCTGCAGGGGTTGCCGGAATCGTAAAAGGCGGCGCTGAGTTTGCTTTGGGACTGGGGGCGAATAAAGCGGACTGTGAAGCCGTTATTCACGCGGCAGGCTTGGTACAGAACACCTGTGAATATGTCGCGATGGGGCTGGATATTTTGCAGATCGGTCGTGGTATTTATGTGGCTCGCGGTTTGATCTCTGCGGCCGAAAAAGAAATGGGCAGCGGCGCGGGTAAAACATTGGTTGAGGCAGTGAGTCAACAGAGCGGTGAGGTGGGGCAGCAGATTAAACAGATTGCTGAAAATACGACTAAACGTTTTGTCAGTGAACTTGAAGCCACGCTTGAGGGGAACGTCAACCAGTATTTGGCACGCACGATGGGGCGTAGCGCCACCTTTCAGGAAATCGAGAAACTTGTAGCAGAAAAGCTGGAAAGCGCCCTTACAGATGTGGCGAAAGACGTTTTGGAAAAAGGCGTTGCCACCGCAGAAAAAGCGTTGCGTAGACGTTTTATGATCTCGCTAGGCAAAGGGCTAGCCTCCAGCATCATTAAAGATGTCACCGTTACCTGGTTAACCACGGTGCGCTTAGCGATAAGTGGTGGACAAAAAATAACATCGGGTATTGCTCAATGGAAAGCGGCAGATTTGCGTAAGGAAATTGAAGAATTAATCGTTATGCAACGTATTAACGACATCGAAGATAGTTGGACGCAGGAACGTAAAAAAAATCAGGAAAAACAGCTTGGCGATTATTTGCAGCAAAGTAGCACCGCCGTAAACAACGCGACATTAATAATGGAAGATTACGGTGCGGTATTGGCAAAAATTGCCTGTAGCCGTGCTTGAGGATATGTTATGAGCCAAAATATTCTTATGGATCAAAATACGCTGTCTATAGACCTATTCCCCGTCAACGTGACTCCAGACCACCTCTCTTCTGTCTTATCACAAAAGACGAACGCCGCAGTAGCAACCAAGGAAAAGGCCACTAGCGATGCAGAATTGAATGACTTTTTCGCGATGTTTGATCAACTGTGGGTAACACTATTAAACCTTGCCCGGCGTTTGCGTGACGTGATGCGCATGTATAACGAAAAGAAGCAGATATTAGGGTGGGGGCTTGAAATGAATGCGCTTTCAACCAGTTTAAACGCGATTGAGCATAGCTTTAGTGCGGCAAGGGATAACGCATTAGGCAACTGTTTAAGCGGCCTTATGCAGTGCACGGGCGCGCTGACCGGCGGAATAATGGGGGAAATCAGCGGCGCAGGTGCCCGAGAACTCGCCACGATGGGGGTCAACGGTTCGGGATCGATAGCCAATGGGCTCTGTTCCTTTTCCGCGGCATCGGAAAACCGTGAAGCAGAAATAGAGCGGGCATTGGCGGATTTTCAAAGTAAAAACGCGCAATCCTACATCCGAAATCTCGACGACATTGTGCAAAAGGCTATCGACGTCATACAACAGATGATGGAAATGGGCCGCAAAATGGTTGAGGTATTTAGTCAGACCCTTCATTCCCTTGCGAAGTAATGATGGAACGACTGGAAGCCCTTTTTTGCAGGCAGTTGCAAACGGTTGGGTTAGCGCCGCAGCCCCTGTTTTTGTCGGGGTGCGGATTGCGTCTCGGCCAGCACATCACGCTGCTTCCCTACCGCCTTGTTTTTCGTGTTCAGAATAATGCGTTGCTTATCTGTAATTTAACCCGGTTACCGGACTGCGCCTCACAACCCGCGTCATTACTGCGACTATGGCGGCTGTTGCAAGAGGCGTTACTTTCGGTTTCTGCGTTGAGGCATATCCGCATGTTAGTCATAACCGATGTATTGCCCCGACGTTTAGCGCTCCAGCGCCAAAAACTGGTACGGCGGCTGTGTCAACAAGGCGCGGTAACGTGCCTGCTCGACGGTGAGCGTTGGTTAGAAATAGACATAGAGCGGATATTTCGTGGAAAAGCCCGCAGTTAGGTTAAACACCGGATAGGCGGGCTGACCGGTTAAAACGATAGTGGATGTCAGCAAACATATTGCCCGGTAACAGGCTGTCTCACGCAATAAGGCCGCAGACTATGGAGATCAACGATGGATGTTCAACAGCTCATTGATACGCTGTCCCGCATGTCAAACCAGGCCGGGCAAGCCGTCAAAGACAAAATGAATGGCGCAGATTTAACGAATCCAGACGCCATGCTCAAGGTGCAGTTTGCCGTGCAGCAGTATTCCACTTTTATCAATTACGAAAGCGCGATGATCAGTACCATCAAAAATCTGCTGAGCGGGATTATCTCGAAGATATGAGTGTGCTGACGTCTGCTGAACGGCAACTGCTGCTTGAAACTGCTTTTGCGGGGGTGAATCACGGCTTGTTGCGTCAGGTGCGAGCGATTGTGCCGGTGGTGCCGAGCTTGGTCAGCGATAGTGACGCTTGTGCGGTGTGTATGGCCGTCCTGCTGATGGGGCTGGATGCGCCTGAAGAGGCCAAGCGTGCCTTGGAACACGTGAATACGCCGGACGCTAACGTGGTCAAGCAGTGCTTTTCATTATGAGTTTTTCACCGTGATTATGGGGGACACCATGGACACACCCATGACTATTTTTCAGAAGATATCGCCAGATGGCCGTTATGACAGCGTCGATGCGATGGATGCATCGGACAGTCAGGCGGCGCAGACCTTTAAGAACATGTTGTATGCCGGAACGGCATCCGGTGCGGCAGAAACCTTATCACCGGAGCAGATGTTGCAGCGGCAGGCGAAGATCTTGACGTTGAGCGTCGGTGTCGATCTTGGCGCAAAGATCGCCGGTTCTGCGGCACAAACGGTCAACAAACTGGCCAATATGACATGAACGCCTTCCGCTGTCTGGGCATGGCAATACTGGCTTTCATGCTGGCGGGGTGTCGTGTTGAGCTCTACAACGGTTTGTCTCAGAGTGATGCCAACCAGATGTTGGCGATTCTGATGAACAACAACATTGATGCGGATAAGCAGCCTTCGCCGGACGGCGGGGTAACGCTGCGCGTCGAGAAGTCTCGGTTTATTGATGCCGTTGAAGTGCTGCGCATGGATGGCTTTCCTCGCAAACGCTACACCACGGTAGAAACCATGTTTCCGCCTAACCAACTGGTGGTTTCTCCACGGGAAGAGCAGCAGAAGATTCTGTATCTCACCGAACAGCACATTGAAGAGATGCTCAGCCAAATGGATGGGGTTGTGCATGCTTCTGTCGCGATAGCATCCCATCCCCCCAGTGATGATGTTGGCACCCGTTCCGGTGATAGCACCTCGGTAGCGGTGTACCTTAAATTTTCCCCACGAGTGAACCTGGAAGCGTTTCGCGTACAAATCAAGAGTCTGATTGAAAAAGCGATACCCGGTGTCCAGTACGATCAAATCAGCATTTTGATGCAGCCTGCCGGCTATCGAGCTCGAGTGGCTCCGCCGCCGAAATCCGTTGAACAGAGAGCGCTCCTGAAATGGCTATCCCGTTATCGACAATATGTGGTGTTAACGCTGATTTTACTGGCATCGGCCCTGTTGATACTGACAGTGTGGCGCGTGTTTCAGCGAACGAGTCCAGTAGACCGGATGCGTTGACCTTGCTGTTGCACCGCGCGGTCTGGCAGCCCGCCCGTTATGCGCACCCTGACTGGCTTGCATCGTTAGGGTTTCATCGGTACGAACGGTGGCGTTATGGCGAATCCCCGGTTTTAGACAACGTGCTGAACCGCGCATTACGGGCACAGCGTGGCCCGATTTGTCTGCCGGGGCGGCTTGATGAACGTCAGCGCCGTTTGGCCGTGCTGGGACCGAATATCTCGAAATATGCGCTGGCGCTTGGTCTGCTGACGCTGGCGTGCAGTGATTACTTTCTGCTGCCTGATTATCGTCACGTGCTTCGCCATTGGCTGGATAACGATCTGATCTGGCACCTGTTTGGCATGTGTGACAACAAACACCCCGCCTTTTATTCACCGGAACAGGTGATCGATACGGCGAATCGCATCGGTATCGCCATGCTTTATCGTGCTGCAACGCGTGAACCCGTGCTTAAGGCGCTTTTGATACAGTTGCCGCCGCTGAAGCAAGCGTTGTATCCCGTGATACCTTGGGCCACCATGAATTTACTGGAACGTATGCTATGCCGCTGTGCCGACTCCCGTTGATTGAGCTTGATGGGCAACTTCCCGATTTCCCCGTGATTCCCGCTGAAAGGCTAAACACTCAGTTGGCTTATACCCACACCCTGCTTGATGCACATCAAGAGGCCGCTGTTATTGTGAAAGTGGCGAGCCGTAAGGCAGAGCAAATGATACGTCAGGCGCGTAAAGCGCAGCGCCAGATACAGAGCGAGGCTTATGCCGAGTTCTCTCGCCGTCAGCAGGAGATTCTCACCCGCTGCGAGGAGCGGTGGTTGGAGCGCCACGTGGTGTCACTGTGTGAGGCTGCGTCGGTGGAACAGTGCGTGGTGCAGGCGGTCACGTCGCGTATCCGCCTTGCTATGGGGAACGTATTGAGCGCTTGGTTTTCCCAACAGCCCGTTGATGACCTGCTGTGTGCGCGTTTGTCGCAGCAGGTGGAGCAACTGGCTGCTATGGGGGGGGCCACCTTGCAGATTCATCCCGAGAGAGAGGCCAGAATGCGCGATGCCTTCGGGGAGCGGCTAGCCATCGTCTGTGATCCTCAGTTGGCTATGGATGAAGCCGTTCTGACATCATCACAGCTTAGCGTCTCTTTTTCGCTCAGTCGGCATTTTCAGCAGGTGCTGGCGTGGATAGATACCGAGGATGATCTCGGTATCCAGGAACAGGAGGCCAGGCTTGATGATGAAGATACCTGAGGATCACAATCCCGTCAGTCCGGTGCTATCACCGCACTATGAATCGCACCGGGTGCTGCCGGTGCGCAATGTCGAATTCAGCATGCCGCCGATGGACATGGCGTTACTGGAACTGAAGGAAGCGGCAGGCGAATCGCTGGATTCAACGCTGGAAGAGATGAGTCTGGTACTTTCTGGCCGAATGCGCGATGAAAAGCGGCTGGCATCGTCAGAAAGGCAGGTACGCAGACAGCAAGAGTTAATTGCACTGATACAACGCCTACGTGACCAGGACGGTGGCTTTTCGACGTTTCTCGCCGCGTCGTCTGAGGAGAATAGTGAGGCGCTGGAAGGGCTACGGCGTATTTTTACGATCGCTCAACACCTGGCATCAACGGCGTTGGATGAAAAACGGAAAAAGGCGCTGAATGCGCAGTTGGCCCAGCTTCTCGAAGAAAATGCGTATGAAACCACACTCTTTGGCCTGATGGAGCTCGGTACTGTCAGCAAGGCGGTACTGGCACCCATTGGCCGCTTATTCCAGCGCGCGATGGATGAACAGGACATATCGTTATCGGAATGGTTTAAACGCATCGTTGACTGGTCCGATCGTCAGCGTCGGCTCCGCGTTGTGTTACACATGGCAGCGTTTGAACTCTCGCTCTCTATCGGTGGTGCTCAGCAGACCAGGTTGGCGACCGTACTGGTCCGCCTGCGTCGCCTGTTGCTATTTTTGGGGCTGGAGCAGGAGTGTAAAGAGCAGGAAAAACGTTATTCTCTGCCTTCCGATTCACTTTTGACCTTGTTGATTGATATTACACAGGAAAGTTGGCTGTTTGAGGATTGGCTTATCACGCGAATCTCTTCGTTGACCCCCAGCGCGACGGTATTCAAGCACATCATACGCTATCTGGATGTGCAATTCAGAGTTATGCCGGATGCGTGTTTTAGCGATGAAGATCAGCGTGAAAGTATTCTTACCGTGCTGCAAAAAATGAAGGGTAATCAGGTGTTGTCTTGATTTCTCCTCCTTGTCTTCTCTGGGATTCTGTTACCGGACATGAGAGGAAGGACATCATGACATTAGATCTGTTCATCGAAAGAAACATCCAGCGCTTTATACAGTTGGCTGAGCTGGCGGAGCAACCCCCCTCTGCCGAAATGCAATGGGTCGATCGGGGATTTCAAACCTTCCTCACCTTCCGTCAGGGACGCATGCATATCAGCCAATGTCTGCTGGACCCTTGGCGGGACAATGCGTTACTGCTTGTTGCATTGCAACACGCCCATCCCGCCTGGTTTGCAGGCATTCCTCAACGTGTCTTTACGTTACGTCAAGGCATGGTGATCAGTTGTGCCCCGATGGCAGACAGCGTGGCTGAACAGTGGCTATGGCTGCACCATCGCCAGCGAACCTTTCTGGAAAAATTATGCAAACCAACGTGATGAGAAAAGATAACGTTCAGCGCTGGTTGCAAATGTGCGCCGGTAGGCAAGATATTATTCTCGCCGTGGTGATGCTCATGGCGATTGTCATGATCACCCTGCCGTTGCCTACGTTTGTGGTGGATATTTTGATCGCCATTAATCTGGCCTTTTCCATCATCCTGCTATTGTTTGCCATTTACATCAACGATCCGCTGGATCTGTCGGTGTTCCCCTCACTGTTACTGATCACCACGCTTTATCGGTTGTCGCTGACCATTAGCACCTCGCGTCTGGTGCTGTTGCAGCACAATGCCGGCGATATCATCGATGCGTTTGGCCGTTTTATGGTGGGGGGAAACCTGACGGTGGGACTGGTGATTTTCGCCATCATCACCATCGTGCAGTTTATCGTTATCACTAAGGGGACGGAGCGTGTAGCTGAGGTGAGCGCTCGGTTTTCTCTTGATGGCATGCCGGGCAAGCAGATGAGTATTGATGGCGATCTGCGTGCTGGGGTGATCGATGCCGATCAGGCGCGGCAACTGCGTCTGCATGTGCAGCACGAAAGCCGTTTTCTTGGCGCGATGGACGGAGCCATGAAGTTTGTGAAAGGGGATGCTATCGCCGGTATTATTGTTGTGCTGGTGAATATCCTGGGCGGCATTACCATTGCCGTGGTGCAATACGGCATGTCGCTTGGGGATGCGGTGCAAACCTACAGCGTGCTCTCTATCGGTGACGGCCTGTGCGGCCAGATCCCCTCGCTGCTGATTTCGCTCAGTGCCGGTATTATCGTCACTCGCGTGCCGGGTGAGAAACGGCAAAATCTGGGGCGTGAGCTGAGCACGCAATTGGGGAAACAGCCTCAGGCGCTGATCCTCGCAGCGGTGGTGATGTTGTTGTTTGCCGTCATTCCCGGCTTCCCGTTTATCTACTTCTTTATCATGGCGGTACTTACCGCATTACCTTGTGCACTGCTTTGGTATCGCGCACGACATCCGCAGTCTGTATCCGCGCCGCAGGGCAGCGTTGATGACGATCAGATGGTGCCGGGCGCGCAGCCTCTGACTTTGCGACTTGCACCGCGCCTGCATTCAGAGTCTCTTTCGTTGGAGATCGATGCTCTGCGCAAAACCCTGTTTGAAACCCTTGGTGTACCTCTGCCGGATGTCTCCATTATCGTTGATGCCTCTATGACAGATAACAGCATGGCGGTGCTTGTCTATCAGGAGTCGGTGTTCTCTTTGACGCTCCCTGTGGCGGCCTCCTGCATGGTTTTCACCACTGCGGAGGCGGCAGATGTCACGACAGAGACGCAGGTGTTGCCGCAGGGAATGGGGCGGATCGCTTGGCTGTCTGCCGCTGAGGGGCAACGTGCACAACAGGCGGGGCAAACGGTGTTTACCGGTGACCAGTGCCTTATTGGGCTGTTGCATAAGGTGTTGGTCAACCACATGGCGGAGTTTATCGGGGTGCAAGAAGCGCGCTACCTTATGGATGCCATGGAGAAACGCTATGCCGAGTTGGTGAAAGAACTTCAGCGACAGATGCCCATCAACAAAATTGCCGAGGTACTCCAACGATTGGTTTCAGAACGGGTCTCTATCCGCGATTTGCGTCTGATTTTTGGCACGCTAATTGAGTGGGCTCCGCGGGAAAAAGATGTCCAGATGCTGACGGAGTATGTTCGCATCGCTTTGCGACGCCATATTTTGCATCGTCTTATGGTAGAAGGGACGCCGCTACGCGTGCTGCGCATCGGGGAGGAGATGGAGAATGTGATTCGCGAATCCATTCGTCAGACCGCAATGGGCACCTACACCGCATTAAGCAGCGAACAACGTGCGCAGATATTGCAGTTGATTGCTGAGGCACAAGCGGTACACGGCGAGTTTGTAATTGTTAGCTCAGTGGATACACGTCGTTTCTTGCGTAAGGTCATAGAGCAACAACACGCCGACATTGCGGTGTTGTCGTGGCAGGAAATCGGGGAGCACTGCCTTATCCAGGTGGTGCAGAGTATTGACCTGAACCCCGAGTACGCATCCGATGATGAAGATTGATTTTTCCTCTTTGGTGGAGGCGGTGGGCCGCCGGCTGACATTGTCCGGCGAACCGCCTGATGGTATCGACATGACGGGACGGGTGCTGCATATCAGCGCCTCTTTGTTGAAAGTGCGGTTGCCCGGCGTGTTTATGGGCGAGCTTTGCCAAATTTTACCCGGCGGTACCTTGGCTGAGGTGGTTGCGGTGGACGGCGAAGATGCGCTGTTATCTCCCTTTGCCAGCACTGTAGGTCTGTTTTGCGGGCAAAAGGTGCGGCCGCTAAAACGATGCCAGCAGGTTCCAGTCGGCGACGCGTTGCTGGGCCGCGTGGTTGATGGCCTTGGGCAGATGCTGGATGGCAATGAGGCGTGGCACGGGCCGTGGCGCAATTTTGACGCACCGCCTCCGGCGGCACTGGCCCGTGGGATGATCGATCGCCCGGTGTTAACCGGGGTGCGGGCGATAGACAGTTTACTCACCTGCGGTGAAGGGCAGCGTATCGGGATTTTCGCGGCCGCGGGCGTGGGGAAAAGCACATTGCTTTCCATGCTGTGCCACGGCGCGGACTGCGAGGTGATTGTTCTGGCCCTCATCGGAGAGCGTGGCCGCGAAGTGCGGGAATTTTTAGAGCATTCGCTAAATGCTCAGACGCGACGTCGCTGCGTCGTTGTTGTCGCCACGTCAGACAGACCGCCGCTCGAGCGCATGCGCGCGCTGTATGTGGCGACCACCATTGCAGAGTCGTTTCGCGATCGGGGCCAGCGCGTACTGTTAATGGCTGATTCACTGACGCGCTACGCCCGCGCCGCGCGGGAAATCGCCATAGAGGCAGGCGAGCGTGCGGTTGCGGGTAGCTATCCCCCCAGCGTGTTTGCCGCGCTGCCGCGCTTGCTGGAGCGGGCCGGTAAAGGACGCTGTGGCAGCATTACTGCGTTCTACACCGTGCTGGTGGAGGGGGACGATATGAATGAGCCGTTGGCCGATGAGGTGCGCTCGCTGCTCGATGGACACATCGTGCTGTCGCGACAGTTGGCCGAGGCGGCGCATTTCCCGGCGATTGATGTGCTCGCCAGCGTAAGCCGCATCATGCCTAACGTTACCAGTCAGATGCACATGACGCTTGCCAATGAGGTACGCCGTTTGCTCAGCGTTTATCGCGATGTAGAGCTACTGGTACGAGTGGGGGAGTATCAACAAGGTGAGGATCCGATCGCCGATCTGGCGGTAGAAAAGTACGCGGCGATCAATGCATTTTTACAACAGCAGGAGAATGAACCATGTCATCGCGATCTGTTATTGCAACGGCTAAGTGCGCTGGTAACACCGTGATGCTGCGGGCGTTATTGGCCATCAAGCAACGTCGGGAAATCGCCTTGCGCCGACAGTTGGTACTGCAACGCTCTCAGCTCCAGCAACTGGAACAGGACATGTGCACCTGCGCGACCCATCGCACATTGCTGGCCGAAAAACGAAACGCCTGGCTGGCCTGGTCTGGTACGCGAATCAGCGATGAACTACTGGCGCATAAACAGACACTGATGACATTGCGCGATGAGGATCAGCAATTGATGGCTAACTTGATGGCGCTGTCTGATGATCAGCGCGCCGTATTGGCGCAGCAAGACGCGGTAAGGCAAGCGCTGAATGTTGTCATGAAAAAGAAGGAAAAACTGCACAGTGTGCTCAACGATGCAGGCTGTAGACGATGAGCCGCTATTCATGAGCGGGACACGCGTTGAAGGGAGTCTGTGGCACACGTTGCCGGAGCCGGAAGCGACCGACGCTGAAACCGCGATAGACGCTCGGAAGTTTATGCAACTGATAGCTCAAAAGGCAACGCATTGCACCTCTTCTCCGCTTTCTCCTTATGCGTATCGCCGACAGCGTTATCGCATGGTGAATTGCAATGGTGAAGTGATTCTGTGTGAGGTCAGCGAGCGGGACGGTGAACTTCACCTCTGTATCCAGGTGTCTCAGCGCGAGCTGTTCGACACCTTGAGCCTTATTTCATCCTGGCTCTGCGCGCGTTTGCGCGAGGCAGGACATGCCGTTGTTCTGGAGGTTGAATATGTTAAGGACGACCCAGGATGCGTGGAACCTGGCGCAGCATCTTCCTCCTGAGGGCGTAACCGCAGGCGAATTGCATATCGGTTTACAAACGTGGACGCGCGCTCAATCCGGGGTAGTTATAACACTTTCCTTCGATGACGGCACATCGGTGAGCCACGTTTGGCTGGAGGACACCGGGTGGCGGGCACTGTGCGAGCAGATGCTTGGCACGTCAGAGGTGGCAACGGTAAATGCGTTATTGCTTGAGGAGATCGCAGCGTGGGCGCTATCGCCATTGCTGGCACATTGCCAGGCCAGCATAGTGCGGGAGAATGCGGCACCGTGCCCTTGTAGCGCTCTGTCCGAGCAATGGGGCGTTGTTTTTACCTGGCAGGTGGAACAGGTTGTTTTTCAGGCCGTGCTGTTTGGCAATAATGACGCTGGGTTTAAGCATCTGCATGCGTTGATCGTGCCCGATTGTGTCCCCACTGGTCCATTACCACCGCTGCGGTGTGCGCTGTATGCCGGAGAGTGTGAGCTCCCGCTGTCTGTTTTACGGGGGCTGACGCGGGGGGAAGGGATCGCAATACACCCATATGGTGATTTACGTGCGGGGCATTTCGCCTTGTCGCCATTGCTGAAGCAGGCGGCGTATGTCCAGATAAACGGAGATAACACGATGCACTGTCGAGCGTTAGGCGCTGAGCTTGAAAATAGCGCTAGTGAAATACCGGATGAACCCGCTAGCGCCGAGTCCATGTCAGTGGATCTTGCAGCGCTGCCGCAAAAATTGTTGGTTGAGGTCGGGCAGGTCACGCTGACACTGGAATCGCTGCGAACGCTACAAGTAGGCGATACGGTGGCGGTGAACGCCGAGTTCTCTCCAGAAGTAACATTGAAGTTGAATGGCCGTGCCATTGGCAAAGGTGCTCTGATTGGCTGCGGCGACCGCTTTTTGGTGCAAATCCGGCAATGGTATCTCACTGCACAAGATTGAGCGGCGGTGGGTGCAAGATGGGGTGAATGCCCGGTAGGTGCGTCTGATTTAGCCGAGGTATAAGGGGATGTCAACCCTATAGCGTGGAACTCACATGTCACTACCTGACTCTCCCTGGCAGTTAATTGCGCTGCTGTTTGTGCTTTCGCTGCTGCCGCTGATTATCGTAATGGGAACCTCATTTCTCAAACTGGCGGTGGTCTTCTCCATCTTGCGCAATGCCCTGGGGATCCAGCAAGTGCCGCCAAATATGGCGCTGTATGGCCTTGCGCTGGTGCTGTCGCTGTTTATCATGGCCCCAACGCTGCTGGCGGTAAAGGCGCAGTGGCATCCGGTCGCCGTTGAGGGCGAACCTGCCTGGATGAGCGGTTGGCACAGTCAGGCGTTGACGCCCTATCGTCACTTTCTGATAAAAAACACTGAAGATAAGCAGGTGCATTATTTTCAGAACCTGGTTGCGAAAACCTGGCCGGAAGAGGCGCGTCGCATGGTGAAGGACGACTCCTTACTCATTTTGCTGCCCGCGTTCACGGTCAGCCAATTGACCCAGGCGTTTCGTATCGGCTTATTGATATACCTGCCGTTTCTTGCCATTGACTTGCTGGTGTCCAATATCCTGCTGGCGATGGGGATGATGATGGTCTCTCCCATGACTATCGCCTTACCGTTCAAACTGTTGATTTTTCTCTTGGCCGGCGGTTGGGACCTGATCCTTGCTCAGTTAGTACAGAGTTTCGTATGAATGAAGCCACTCTGACGCACCTGATGACCCAACTGTTGTGGATCGTCTTGCTGACCTCATTGCCGATCATTGTTGTCGCGTGTGTGGTCGGCGTACTGGTTAGCTTGTTACAAGCGTTGACGCAGATACAGGATCAGACCCTGCAATTTATGATCAAGCTGCTGGCCGTGGCGCTGATGCTGATGGCGACCTATCACTGGCTTGGCGGCATTCTGCTGGGATATACACGCCAGGTGCTATTGCAAATAAGTGCGCATGCATGAATCTGGTGCTTAACGAAGAGATCGCGCATCTGGCTTTTCTTATGATGCGCCCGCTGGGGATGACCCTGCTGTTTCCGCTGTTGCAGGCAGGGAACTTAGGGTCGCCGTTAGTGAGAAACGCGGTGTTAATGGCGATTGCATTGCCGATGTTGGCAGTGGTGCCAATGCCCCAGAACATTGGCGAGGGGTGGACATGGTTGAGCTATATTCCCGGTGAATTGCTTATCGGACTGGTATTGGGGTTCTGCGGCGCAATTCCTTTTTGGGCCGTGGATATGGCGGGATTTATTATCGATTCACTGCGCGGTGCAACCATGAGTGCGGTATTCAACCCTGCGATGTCTGTCCAGTCGTCACTTTTTGGTTTGTTGTTCAGCCAGTTTCTGTGTGCGCTGTTTTTTATTAGCGGCGGTATTAATTTGCACCTGAGCGTGCTGTATGACTCTTACCATTACCTACCGCCTGGTAAGACGCTGGCGTTTAATCAGCCGCTGTTGGATTTTATCAAGGTGGAGTGGCAGGCGCTCTATCACCTGTGTTTAAGCTTCTCCTTGCCTGCAGTGTTAGTGATGGTGTTGACAGATATGGCGCTGGGGTTGTTGAATCGTTCGGCGCAACAGTTGAACGTGTTCTTTCTGGCTATGCCCATCAAAAGCCTGTTGGTTTTGTTGCTGCTGATCGTATCGCTGCCCTATGCGTTGCACCACTATCTGATGGAGAGTGAATGCCTCTACCAACATGTTGGCGAGTGGTTGGCTCAACATGAGTGAGAAAACGGAGCAACCCACCCGCAAAAGGCGGCAGGATGGTGAAAAAGAGGGGCAGGTGATCAAAAGCGTTGAGCTGACCTCCGGCGCACAACTGCTCGCTTTATTTCTTTTTTTTCATTTTTTTTCCGATGTACTGGTACAAAACATCACCTTGCTCATCCAGGAATCTCTGCGCGTTATTAATGCCCCTTTCTCCTATGCGCTGGGCACGATTGTGCGCGCGCTGGTGAAGGAGTGCGGGCTGGTGCTACTTTATCTGGGAGCAATGGTAAGCGTTGCCACCGTTTTCAGCGTGCTGATTCAAATCGGTTTTGTGGTTGCCAGTAAGGCCGTAGGTTTCAAGGGGAGCAAACTTAACCCGGTGAACAACCTTAAACAGATTGTTTCCTGGCGCAGCGTGGTTGAACTGCTCAAATCCTGTTTGAAAGTGGTGCTGCTGTGCGTGATTTTTCTCTTGTTGTTCTATGCCTACGCGTCGACGTTTCGCGCGTTGCCTTACTGCGATCCTCACTGTGCGTTACCCACTTTTTCCTCCATCATGCGTTTTATGTGGCTTGGCATTCTGGGATTTTATCTGGTACTGGCAGTGGCGGATTATAGCTATCAACGTTTTCATACGTTGAAGCAGCAGCGCATGAGCAAGGAGGACATCAAACAGGAAAACAAGAACCGGGAAGGGGATCCACATATTAAACAGCGCCGTCTTGCCCTACAGCGCGAAGTGCAGAGCGGCAGTCTGGCACAAAACGTCAGGCAATCGGCGGTGATTGTGCGCAATCCGACGCATTTGGTGGTTTGCCTGGGATACGATCCCGAGACGATGCCAGTGCCGCGCGTGTTGGAGAAAGGCAGGGATGCCATGGCGCAACACATTGTCGAGTTGGCGCAACGTGAGGGCATTCCGATGGTAGAAAACATCCCTCTGGCGCGAACGCTGTTTTATGATGTGAAATGCGGCGAGCGTATCCCTGATGCGCTTTTCGAACCGGTTGCCGCGCTGCTGCGCATTGTCTTGCAGATCGATTACGCGCCTCGCAAGGAGGTCGGTGGCGAGGAGGCCAACTGACAGGCAAAAAAAAGACCGGGCCAAGGTACGGTGCCGGTCAAAGCGCAAAGAGAACCATAATGGAGTTGTACTCTTTGCAAAATCGATACGTATCGCGCGTTTACTGATTGTCAGCGTGCGTATTAAATCCCTGATGTAGGCCACAATTGGTCAAGAGGACCCTGTACATAAATTTGTGTAATTGCCTGATTTTGATATGTTCAATCCAACATCAAAAACAGGTTAATTTATGGACGAAAAACAGTTGCAGGCTCTGGCTAACGAACTGGCCAAAAATCTCAAAACCCCTGACGCTCTCAGCCAATTCGATCGCCTGCTGAAGAAAATCAGCGTTGAGGCTGCTCTCAACGCCGAAATGTCCCACCATCTGGGCTACGATAAAAATCAGCCCAAACCGGGGGCCAACTCCCGCAACGGCTATTCCACAAACACCGTGACCACCGGCGATGGCCCTCTGGAACTACGTACTCCGCGCGATCGTGATGGCTCCTTCGAACCACAACTGGTGAAGAAAAACCAGACCCGGATCACCGGGATGGATAACCAAATCCTGTCCCTGTACGCCAGAGGGATGACCACCCGCGAGATAGCGTCTGCGTTCAAAGAGCTGTATGACGCGGATGTCTCACCGGCGCTGGTCTCGAAGGTCACCGACGCCGTGATGGAACAGGTTACTGAATGGCAAAATCGTCCACTGGATGCAGTCTATCCCATTGTTTACCTTGACTGTATCATCCTGAAGGTCCGGCAGGACAGTCGCGTCATCAATAAATCCGTGTTCCTGGCACTGGGTATCAACATCGAGGGCCAGAAAGAACTGCTGGGTATGTGGCTGGCCGAAAACGAGGGCGCGAAGTTCTGGCTCAATGTGCTGACAGAACTAAAAAACCGCGGCCTGAACGATATCCTCATCGCCTGTGTCGACGGTCTGAAAGGCTTCCCGGACGCCATCAACGCGGTGTATCCGGAAGCCCGCATCCAGCGGTGCATCGTGCACATGGTACGCAACAGCCTGAGGTTCGTCTCTTGGAAGGACTACAAAGCCGTCACACGCGACCTGAAAGCCATCTATCAGGTCGCTACGGAAGAAGCAGGCCAGCAGGGGCTGGAAGCATTCGCCAGCGCATGGGACAGCCGCTATCCACAGATAAGCCGGAGCTGGCAGACGAACTGGAGCAATCTGGCAACGTTCTTCGCTTACCCGGCAGATATCCGCAAAGTCATCGACACAACCAACGCCATCGAGTCGCTGAACAGTGTGATCCGGCATGCGATTAAAAAACGCAAGGTGTTCCTGACTGACGACGCAGTGAAAAAGGTGGTGTGGCTGGCAATCCAGTCGGCCTAACAGAAATGGACGATGCCACTGCGGGACTGGCGTATGGCAATGAGCCGTTTTATTATAGAGTTCGGTGACCGCCTGGACGGTCACTACTGAGAAAGGCATTTACACAGAATCATGTACAGGGTCGGATATGGCGTTCTGAGCCTTCCCACCATGATCGGGGAAGACCCTTATTTTCAGCTTTGGTTTTATCGCCATGAGCCGTTATGTGGTAAACGCTGGCGCTTTCTACGCCTATATCGCACAAGGGTTGGGCACCCACAGTTGCATCGCCGGGCTCGGTATCGCACTGTTAGCCTACACCGCCATTCAGCTTGCCGTCACCGCCATGTTTGGCTTCTTCTTCGCGCAGTTCGTGCAGATGCACACCGGTATAGCAGCACCCTGGTGGCTGTTCTCGCTGCTGATGCAAGCGGCAGTCGTCGCGCTTGGCATTGCCAAAGTGGAACTGGGCGGCAAAGTGCTTGGCGTATTGATGCTGATGGAAGTCGGCATTGTGTTGCTGGTTGACGCCGCCATTGTTACCCAGCCTATTGCCTTTTATATCAGCGCGTTTACCCCTTCCACCGTGTTTCATGGCGATGTGGGCATTGCGATGATCTTCGCCATTTGCTCTTTCGTCGGCTTTGAAGCGACTGCGATCTACTCGGAAGAGTGTCGGCAACCGGCCAAGGTAATCCCACGAGCCACACTGCTCGCCGTGGTGCTGATCACCAGCTTTTTCGCCCTCTCAGGCTGGGGATTTGTGCAATATGCGGGGGCTGCTCACGTTGCCGAGCTCGCCGCCAAAGATCCCGGGATGTTTGTGTTTACCGTCACCGAACAGGTGCTTGGCCCATGGGCTATACAGGTGATGTCAGTCTTGCTGATCACCAGTCTATTTGCCGCTACACAGGCGTTCCATAACACGCTGTCCCGCTACCTGTTCGCCATTAGCCGTGACGGTTTGCTGTGGTCGAAAATGGCAAAAACCCACCGCACGCACCAGACGCCCTATATCGCCAGCCTGGTGCAAGGCGCGTTTATGCTGTGCGCCACCGCGCTGTTCGCCCTGGCGCAGTTAGACCCGATGGCGAACGTTTTCTCTTAGGCTTCCGCCTTGGGCAGCATGTCGATTCTGGTGCTGCAATTCAGCGTCTCGCTCGCCGTTCTCGCCTACTTTCAGCGTAATCCTTCGCTGCCGGTGTCACGCTGGAGCCGCCTTATCGCTCCGGCCTTCTCCGCCCTCGGCATGCTGGCAACGCTGGCGTTGGTGGTCAATAACCTCTATGTACTGAGCAGTTCCTCCTCCCCCGTGGTGTCATCGCTGCCGTATCTGGTGCTGATAGTCGCGTTTGCCGGTTTTATTAGCGCGCACTTCCTGCGGCGACTCAGCCCGGAGCGCTACTCACGTATCGGCCAGATGGTAGAAACCCTGTAATTCCCAAGTGATACGTCCGTTGTGGCTTAGGCGACAACGGCTCACCGTTATCTGATTTCATGGAGTATGCATATGACAACATCCTATAACCCACCTCGTTATACACATCTCTGTTCGTGCCTGAGCGCGCGTAGCGTTTCGGCGGCCGTCATGACTTTCTGCAAGCCTTTCCTGATAGTTTTTGCGCCTGGTTCACCGTCGCCTTTTCGAGCAAGAAAGCCTCCCAGTTGCGCAACTAAGCGCAATACTTCGTTTAGCTTAGGGCGGCCCTTGGGCATACGCTTGTTCATCAGTAGGTAAGCGCCATGAGTCTCGTCGGAATCAAAGAACAACATTGCGTCCAGCTCTGGACAGGTTCGTCCCATACGCATTAAATAGGCGATGCGCCATGCCACGATCATGAACAGCGCCAATGCCCGCTCAATGCGATCCACGGTCGATAACTGTAACGCTTCGACACAGCAGCCGTTCTTCAGCACATTGAAGAACATCTCGATTTCCCATCTAGCCCGATACCAGTCGATCAGCTCCACGATATCTTCTCGTCCTTCAGGTACGCGATTGCTCAGCAACCGCCACTCGACCGGCTTCACGCCTGCTGGCGGCTCAATTTCCTTGGCTATCACACAAGTCACTGCCAACCCGCAACGCAGCGACACTCGCTTCACGCGCAGCGCCTGTTTCACCGTACGCGCCTTCTGCCCCGCGCGAGCCGCCATAACGAATTGGATTTCTCCCACCGGCACGGTCTTTCCAACCTTCTGCCAAAGCTTCTCATTACAGTCCAGACTGCGATTATGAGTCGAGCGGATCAACCAGTCAGCCGGAGTGCCAAGGTCATCAGCGAGCTGCATCAACGCCTTGATATCCGCTTCGCGATCGGCTAAGTACACCAGACGTGTGTTTGGCAACTCCGAGGCGAGTTCAGCAACTCGCTCGTATCCCTCGAGCCAGCGCGTACTCTCCTTGAGCCCATCGCGTTTTCCGTCTGCATCCTTCGGCTCTCTTGCCCACATTCACGCATCCAGTACGCCCAACCCCACGCGATCCGGACTGACCGCGTAGGTCGGATGCAGGTACAGACCACGCCTGGCTTCGTAGTTCAAGGGACCCAAGCCTTGGATTTGCTGCCCGTTGAAGTCAAGCTCGGTAGTGTCTTGGATACACAGCACAACCTCGTGTTCTCGGATCCTTTCCTGCGTACGCTGCCAGTGAGGTTGCAGAATGTCTCGCCATTCGAATGCTTGGTTCTCCATGAAGCGGTAAGCACCCAGCGTCTCAGACCATCCGAGGCACGTATGCGGAATGCTGGCTTGCGGATTCTCAGCCAGCCGAATCAAAAGCCCTTTGGCGCGCTTATTGAGCCTCGTGTCACCAAGATTTACCCCTTCCAGTTCTTGGTGTGCCCAGCCATCTGAATCCCGTGTCATTTTTCAGCGCCGTAAATGGCGATAGTACACGTCGGTTTCACTTCATTTACGACCACACCGGCTGCCTATTTCAGCCCATATCGTTATACACATCGTTCTAACGCACTGTTTAATCAATGAGTTACGGGTTTATCTCAGAGTGGCATTTTGAACCTCAAAAAGCCAATGGGATGGCTTGAATGCCTTAATTCACGGGGTTCTGAGCATCCTGTTCAAAAAATGGCCAAAAGATGTGTATAACGATATGATTTCAGCCCGCTAACCCTTGGCATATAAGGCGTTGCGGACTTGTGTATAACGAGGTGGGTTAGAGCACCGCGCTGCTTGAGGGCCTTGTTATAGGAGGGCCAGTTAGTGATTTTAAAATTTTGTTTTGCCATGGAGACCTGATGTTGAAACAACTATGGTGATCTGATCCGATGATTACCCAAACTTTCTATTTATTCAACAAAGCCACAATAGCAATGAATTGCTCGTATTTTAACCCGCCATCTGCGGCGGTAATAATTATAACTATATGTTTTTATGATGGTTTTAATTAAAAGTAAGATGCCATAGTCATGTTGTTAATAACAGTGTTGACACCACTGAAAAAGCATGTAAATTGTATTTTAACAGCAAAAGAAATTAGCTTGCTGTTTATTTGAGAAGTGTTTTTACGCTCTTTAATAATGATTCGATAAAGGCCACGAAGTGTATTTTTTATGAGTTTTCCAAACTGAGAGTGGGTAATATTCTCGTTTGGTAATGCATTCAGGCCATGTAGTCAGTATCTACAATCGCAGGCCGTGAACGAAAGCGCGATGATGTAACGCCATGTTTTATTTATATTTAGTTGCGAGTGTGTTTGGTTGGTTCTCGATGTTGAATATCGCAACGGCAGTAAGGCTACGCATCAACTATTTTATATCGCGATGGGGGATGTACTTATTTAGCCTGCCATGGCTTCATAGGTTGATGGGGCAGGCAGAACGTTCAACCGGTAACTATATGGGAGGGATTTGTTATCTTTTCAGTACCCAATATTATCGTCGTAACGTGTACATCAAGGCTGTACAAATAGCAGTACTAAGTATCTAAGTGATGTAGCCCCCTGTAACACCAGACAGTAGCTGTATCTCCAGATAAGAGATAGGCTTAGATATATGTCTAACAATCATGCTAATTTTGAAATGACCGGGATCCTGTTAGGGCAAGAAGTCCGTAAGCGTAAAACTCCGCAAGAGAAAATCGCCATCATTCAGCAGACAATGGAGCCGGGGATGAACGTCTCCCATGTAGCCCGCCTGCATGGCATCCAGCCCAGCCTTTTGTTTAAGTGGAAGAAGCAATACCAGGAAGGAAGCCTCACCGCCGTTGCGGCCGGAGAAAAAGTGGTTCCAGCTTCGGCGCTGGCGACTGCCCTCAAGCAGGTCCGGGAGCTACAGCGCCTTCTGGGTAAGAAGACGATGGAAGTTGAGATCCTCAAAGAAGCAGTGGAGTACCGCCAGTCGCGAAAATGGATAGCGCACGCGCCCTTGTTGCCAAAGGACGGGGAATAGCTCTGGTCAGCCGCGCCATGAGCGTGTCGCGTGCGCAGCTGTCACTGCGGGTTAACCGTTCTGCCGACTGGCTGGACAGGCGCAGCAACCGGCGTAATGACGAAGCTGATGCTGAGATATTATCGGACATCCTCCGTATCATCAGCGACATGCCCAGTTACGGTTACCGCCGAGTGTGGGGTATCCTGGGTAAGCAACGTCGTGCAGAGGGACTTCCACCGGTGAACACCAAACGGCTTTACAGGATAATGAGCGAGCATAACCTGCTGTTGTTGCATGATAAAACTGAACGTCCGAAGCGGGAGCATAAAGGCAAAATCGCGGTAGCAGAGAGCTATATGCGCTGGTGCTCAGATGGCTTCGAGTTCGGTTGTGACAACGGCGAGAAGCTGCGGGTGACGTTCGCACTGGACTGCTGCGACCGGGAGGTCATAGACTGGGCAGCGAGCACCAGGGGTTATGACAGATCAACCGTGCAGGATGTGATGCTGAGGTCGGTGGAAAAACGCTTCGGTAGCGCGCTGCCGGATAAACCAGTGCAATGGCTGACGGATAATGGTTCAGCGTACACAGCGCATGAAACGCGGAAGTTCGCCAGAGAACGGAATCTGGAGCCCTGCACAACAGCAGTGAGCCGTCCACAGAGTAACGGCATGGCAGAACGGTTCGTGAAGACGATGAAGTAAGATTACATCGCCTTCATGCCAAAACCCGATGTGCGAACAGCGCTGAAGAACCTTGCAGCGGCGTTCAATCATTACAATGAAAACCATCCGCACAGTGCGCTGGGATACAACTCCCCAAGAGAATATCGGCGCCAGCGGGCATCGTTAACTTAAGATACAAAAGCTGTCCGGAGATGGTGGGTCAAGATCAGGCGTTCAGTTTTCTGACTACTTTTGACCGTAGGTAAATTATGAAAAAAATAATCACTTTCGCGTTGCCATTCTTTCTTACTGGTTGTGTAACTTTTCAACAAATGGATGATGGTTTAAACCGTCTTGTGGGAAAGAACAAAGAGGTGGCATTTGATGTTTTAGGCTATCCAAACCAAGAGCAAAAATTCGATGATGTAAAGGTTTATTCTTGGATATCATCTAGCACTGGTTTTGCTGTGTACTCAACCCCACAAACGACATATGGAACAGTGGGAAATACCTCATTCTATGGCACCACAACACAAACGAGCGCGATCCCTGTTGAATACAACTGCAAAATACAAGTCGCCACTGATATAAATGGGATAATTAAAAAATATAATTACGAGGGAAATATGGGCGGTTGTGAAACCTACATACAAAGGTTGAACAACTATTTCAAATAGGACCCTGTACATAAATTTGTGTAATTGCCTGATTTTGATATGTTCAATCCAACATCAAAAACAGGTTAATTTATGGACGAAAAACAGTTGCAGGCTCTGGCTAACGAACTGGCCAAAAATCTCAAAACCCCTGACGCTCTCAGCCAATTCGATCGCCTGCTGAAGAAAATCAGCGTTGAGGCTGCTCTCAACGCCGAAATGTCCCACCATCTGGGCTACGATAAAAATCAGCCCAAACCGGGGACCAACTCCCGCAACGGCTATTCCACAAACACCGTGACCACCGGCGATGGCCCTCTGGCACTACGTACTCCGCGCGATCGTGATGGCTCCTTCGAACCACAACTGGTGAAGAAAAACCAGACCCGGATCACCGGGATGGATAACCAAATCCTGTCCCTGTACGCCAGAGGGATGACCACCCGCGAGATAGCGTCTGCGTTCAAAGAGCTGTATGACGCGGATGTCTCACCGGCGCTGCTCTCGAAGGTCACCGACGCCGTGATGGAACAGGTTACTGAATGGCAAAATCGTCCACTGGATGCAGTCTATCCCATTGTTTACCTTGACTGTATCATCCTGAAGGTCCGGCAGGACAGTCGCGTCATCAATAAATCCGTGTTCCTGGCACTGGGTATCAACATCGAGGGCCAGAAAGAACTGCTGGGTATGTGGCTGGCCGAAAACGAGGGCGCGAAGTTCTGGCTCAATGTGCTGACAGAACTAAAAAACCGCGGCCTGAACGATATCCTCATCGCCTGTGTCGACGGTCTGAAAGGCTTCCCGGACGCCATCAACGCGGTGTATCCGGAAGCCCGCATCCAGCAGTGCATCGTGCACATGGTACGCAACAGCCTGAGGTTCGTCTCTTGGAAGGACTACAAAGCCGTCACACGCGACCTGAAAGCCATCTATCAGGCCGCTACGGAAAAAGCAGGCCAGCAGGTGCTGGAAGCATTCGCCAGCGCATGGGACAGCCGCTATCCACAGATAAGCCGGAGCTGGCAGACGAACTGGAGCAATCTGGCAACGTTCTTCGCTTACCCGGCAGATATCCGCAAAGTCATCGACACAACCAACGCCATCGAGTCGCTGAACAGTGTGATCCGGCATGCGATTAAAAAACGCAAGGTGTTCCCGACTGACGACGCAGTGAAAACGGTGGTGTGGCTGGCAATCCAGTCGGCCTAACAGAAATGGACGATGC
Source organism: Symbiopectobacterium sp. Eva_TO (assembly GCF_053848865.1). NCBI lineage: Bacteria > Pseudomonadati > Pseudomonadota > Gammaproteobacteria > Enterobacterales > Enterobacteriaceae > Symbiopectobacterium > Symbiopectobacterium sp. Eva_TO. The sequence continues at coordinate 697,402 of NZ_JBSPEY010000004.1, forward strand.
CACTGCGGGACTGGCGTATGGCAATGAGCCGTTTTATTATCGAGTTCGGTGACCGCCTGGACGGTCACTACTGAGAAAGGCATTTACACAGAATCATGTACAGGGTCTGCTCTGGTGCCCCATGGCGTGATTTACCTGAGCGATACGGCCCATGGAAAACCGTTTATAACCGCTTTAACCGATGGTCAAAATCGGGAGTAATTAACATTATTTTCAATAAGTTACTTTCATCACTTGATGCCCATAGCCTCCTAGACTGGTCAGCGACTGCGCTGGATGGTAGCAATATCAGGGCGCTGAAATGTGCTGCCGGTGCTCAAAAAAACATCCCGATATCACCGGAGATAATGGTCTGGGTCGCTCTCGAGGTGGTTTTGGCACCAAAATCCATATGGCTACAGACGGAAGTGGTCTTCCGTTAAACATCGTGTTGAGCCCCGGTCAGGCTCATGAAAGTCAGTTTGCACTACGTCTTTTGGACGGTATTGGTGTTCAACGCCAGAACGGCAGTATGAAACGCCGTGGTCATGCGGTACTCGCTGACAAGGCGTACTCCGGGCATGTATTACGTAACGAGCTGAAAAACAGAGGTATAAAAACTGTCATCCCCCGAAAATCCACTGAAAAAATGGCGGTGGATGGTCGTTCAAAGCTCGATCGTGACGCCTACCGCAATCGGAACGTTGTTGAGCGTTGCTTTGGCCATCTGAAAGAATACCGTCGCATTGCGACACGTTACGACAAAACAGCGAGGAATTATCTGGCAATGTTGAAACTGGGCTGCATCCGCCTGTTTTACCAGAGGTTATGTAATTAAGGGACACAGCCTAGCCTCTATTGCCCGCACAACCAAAGCGGTTGTTATCTCTGTAAGCAATATACCGAATCAATATCTTACTTACGGTGCGGATAATAAACCGTTGAAAGAGGATGATAATGTTGCACGCAGTTGGTCATTATTCATGGATAATCCGTCGCTAAGAACGCGGGCTTCCGTGCATATTCCTATGGCGACGGCGGTGTCACAGGCGATTAGAGTGGCGAAGCAAGAATTAAAAGCACAGGGTATTACTCGGTTTATTGTGACAGGGGCTTTGTTGAACAAACAGATTTTATGCTACCAGCCCAGTAAAACGATTGTTTCCAGCAACGTAAAATCATGCAGTTAAGCATCATGAGAAAACGGAATGCCTGAGGTGATAAGCATTTTCTACCAAAATGGGCATAGTAAAACAGCACGATTCCCTATTATTCAACAAAGCCTGTGACAGGCGCATCCAAACGGGGTTGGACATCCTGGTTGACCTTTATTACTGATCCTGATGTTGATGCTGTAGTGCCGTTTGTTATCGACTTGCTGGATACGCGCACTGCGCTAACGCACATGTATCGCTCTTACGGTGGCAATTGGCCCATCGCTTTTTATCCCTACTACCAGCAGGGCGTAGACAAAACCATCAATACCCCGGAATTTCAGGCGTTGATGAAAATTGAAGATCCAATGCAATATTTAGCCACGGGCCAGTCTGCACAATTCAATAAAGCAAAATATATCGTCAATGCCAGCGGTGATGATTTTTATACCCCTGATAACGCACGCTTTTATTATGACGCGCTGCCGGGAGAGAAATCTCTGCGTGTGGTTCCCAATACTGTAGTGGTCAACTAATATTGGCCACCGCATTAGACTGTATGTAGAACAGTCGCTCAGATTCGTTTGGAGTTAAGCCGCCGTTATACCAGTGAGGCCGGATAGCGCTGTAATACCCCGTGATGTAGCGGATAATCGCGTCCTGGGCTTCGCTGAAGCTGTTGTAACCCTTTGTCGGCACCCATTCTGTCTTCAGGCTGCGGAAGAACCGCTCCATTGGCGCATTATCCCAGCAGTTACCCCGCCGACTCATACTCTGCTTTATCCGGCAGCGCCACAGGGCTTGCCGGTATTGACGGCTGGTATAGTGGCTGCCCTGGTCGCTGTGGAACATGACTCCTGTTGGTTGTCCCCGGAGTTCCCAGGCCATCTGCAACGCTTTAACTGTCAGCGCCGAGTCCGGCGACGTCGACATGGCCCAGCCCACCGGTTTGCGGGCGAACAGGTCTAGCACCACCGCAAGGTAAGCCCAGCATTTGCCCGTCCAGATGTAGGTCACATCGCCGCACCAGACCTGATCCGGCGCGGTAACCGCGAACTGGCGGTTGAGATAGTTCGGTATTTCAACGTGTTCATTGCCGCCGCGTTTGTATTTGTGAGCCGGTCGCTGGCAGCTGGCGATACCCAGCTCCTTCATCAGCTTGCCAGCCAGCCAGCGCCCCATTTTGACACCAGAGCTGCCGGTGACGATGGTCGCGATACTTCGAGCGCCGGCAGAGCCGCCGCTGGCGTTCCAGGCTTCCATGACGCGACTACACTTAACCACGCGCTCACCGTCGGGTTCATTAGCGGAAGCCTGCCAGTGCCTGTAGCTGCTGCGATGTACCTCAAAAGTTTGGCACAACGCCGTGACCGGGTATCGCGCCCTCAGCCTGTCGACTACCGTGAACCGTTGAGTGAGTCCGACATTAAGAGCGCCGTAGCCTTTTTTAGTATTTCGTTCTCCATTTCAAGGCATTGGACTTTTTTCTTCATCTCACGCAGCTCGAGCTGTTCAGGGGTAAGAGGAAGTCCCGTTGGCGTTTTTCCCTGTCGTTCAAGGCGAAGCTTATTGACCCAGCGACTAATGGCAGAATGGCTGACATTAACCGCCTCTGCGGCCTTAACGTATGTGTAGCCGTGGTCGACAACCAGCTTTGCGGCTTCGAGCTTAAATTCCGCCGTAAAATGTTTACCCATGAGGTCACCTGTCGTGTTGATGAGGTGAGCATATCACCTCCGATCAGGTGGCCAGTATCAGTGTGCCACTACACAGATAGCCGTTGCCATGGCACCGATGGTATCAGTATCGCCACCCAGATTGGCGCACAGAATGGCACAGCGGTTTGGCTCGGTGTGCGCCAGCTCCACCATCGCAATGGCGGCGGGGACGGACTGGATGATCTCCGTTCCGGTGCCAATTAGTTGATAAATTTGTTCTAACGCGGTGTCGTCGTCCGGTGCATTTTGCACGGTTTCCAATGCCAATTGCAGACGCGCGGACAAGGCTGGGCTGTAAGTGGTTACGCGTTTTTCCTGCGCGGTTTGTGCCACTGCGGGTAATGTCGCCCGAATATCCGACCAGCTTTTTTCCGCAATACCCTGAGATATCGCCCAGGCAATAACGGTAGCGCCAGCCACCGCAATATCTGATTTGTGAGTAGGGCTAGACGCGAGCGCCACGGCATCAATGAAATCGGATAATGGCATGGGCGGCAGCAGACAGCCTAGTGGAGAAACGCGCATCGCCGCACCATTGGTGATGCCGTTATTTTCCAGCGTGCTGATATCGGCACCCTGTTTTAGGGCAAAAAGCGCCGCTTTAGAACTGGGGCCGAGAATATTTTTCTCAAAGGCACCAAACTGTTGCGCCCAAGTAAGGATGTGGTTACCGATGACTTCAGGCACAACGTCACCCTCGCATTCAATCAGCGCATCGGCAAGTGCCAGCGCCATAGAAGTGTCATCGGTGTATTGAGCTGCCGTGAAATAGCAGGCGGCGATATTATCCGCAGGACCCGGCAGAAAGCGATCGATCCACCCAAAATGCGCTTTGATGCGTGCTCGCGGCCACAGCTCCGATGGCATTCCCATAGCATCCCCTAGCATTTGCCCATATAACGCCCCGGCGATATGACTCTCTAATTTTGATGGCATAAGCTGTACTCTGATTGTTGTTATAAGTAACGCGGGTGGTGCATTGGTGGCATTAATCTAATACCAATATAATACCATTGGCCGTGTCTTTGAACAAAAATCCTACGTAACAGGATGCCATTCGTGTGTTCGAGTCGTGTGGTGTTGTTAACGCAATACGCTAGGATAGGTGCAGAATTGTTGCAGCATGAAATCCGACGAACAGACAATGTCATATTAAATATCAATCAGCTATAATGTTGATGTCGGGGTTAAACCACCTCGTTATACACAAGTCCGCAACGCCTTATATGCCAAGGGTTAGCGGGCTGAAATAGGCAGCCGGTGGGGTTGTAAATGAAGTGAAACCGACGTGTACTATCGCCATTTACGGCGCTGAAAAATGACACGGGATTCAGATGGCTGGGCACACCAAGAACTGGAAGGGGTAAATCTTGGTGACACGAGGCTCAATAAGCGCGCCAAAGGGCTTTTGATACGGCTGGCTGAGAATCCGCAAGCCAGGCATTCCGCATGCGTGCCTCGGATGGTCTGAGACGCTGGGTGCTTACCGCTTCATGGAGAACCAAGCATTCGAATGGCGAGACATTCTGCAACCTCACTGGCAGCGTACGCAGGAAAGGATCCGAGAACACGAGGTTGTGCTGTGTATCCAAGACACTACCGAGCTTGACTTCAACGGGCAGCAAATCCAAGGCTTGGGTCCCTTGAACTACGAAGCCAGGCGTGGTCTGTACCTGCATCCGACCTACGCGGTCAGTCCGGATCGCGTGGGGTTGGGCGTACTGGATGCGTGGATGTGGGCAAGAGAGCCGAAGGATGCAGACGGAAAACGCGATGGGATCAAGGAGAGTACGCGCTGGCTCGAGGGATACGAGCGAGTTGCTGAACTCGCCTCGGAGTTGCCAAACACACGTCTGGTGTACTTAGCCGATCGCGAAGCGGATATCAAGGCGTTGATGCAGCTCGCTGATGACCTTGGCACTCCGGCTGACTGGTTGATCCGCTCGACTCATAATCGCAGTCTGGACTGTAATGAGAAGCTTTGGCAGAAGGTTGGAAAGACCGTGCCGGTGGGAGAAATCCAATTCGTTATGGCGGCTCGCGCGGGGCAGAAGGCGCGTACGGTGAAACAGGCGCTGCGCGTGAAGCGAGTGTCGCTGCGTTGCGGGTTGGCAGTGACTTGTGTGATAGCCAAGGAAATTGAGCCGCCAGCAGGCGTGAAGCCGGTCGAGTGGCGGTTGCTGAGCAATCGCGTACCTGAAGGACGAGAAGATATCGTGGAGCTGATCGACTGGTATCGGGCTAGATGGGAAATCGAGATGTTCTTCAATGTGCTGAAGAACGGCTGCTGTGTCGAAGCGTTACAGTTATCGACCGTGGATCGCATTGAGCGGGCATTGGCGCTGTTCATGATCGTGGCATGGCGCATCGCCTATTTAATGCGTATGGGACGAACCTGTCCAGAGCTGGACGCAATGTTGTTCTTTGATTCCGACGAGACTCATGGCGCTTACCTACTGATGAACAAGCGTATGCCCAAGGGCCGCCCTAAGCTAAACGAAGTATTGCGCTTAGTTGCGCAACTGGGAGGCTTTCTTGCTCGAAAAGGCGACGGTGAACCAGGCGCAAAAACTATCAGGAAAGGCTTGCAGAAAGTCATGACGGCCGCCGAAACGCTACGCGCGCTCAGGCACGAACAGAGATGTGTATAACGAGGTGACCTTTGGTACGGGCAATAAAGAGATTGAGCAAATAAAGCAGCAGGTAGAGGCATTTTTAAATTGTATTAGTCGCGACTTGATCTGACACTGGACCTTGAAAGGTTGAGAGTTACCGGTTTTGATATGGGTGTCGAATCCTTATACAAAACACGAGGTAACTCTCATGCTTCATACTAACAATCCCATCATCAAACACAAAGTCGGCCTGCTCAATCTCGCCGAAGAACTCGGTAACGTATCAAAAGCCTGTAAAATCATGGGGGTGTCACGCGACACGTTTTATCGCTATCAGGAACTGGCGGCAGAAGGCGGCATTGACGCTCTGGTTAACCAAAACCGCCGGGTTCCCAACCTGAAAAACCGTGCTGATGAAGCCACTGAACGTGCGGTTGTTGATTACGCCATTGAGTTCCCGGCTCATGGCCAGCACCGGACCAGTAATGAGCTGCGTAAAAAAGGCGTCTTCATTTCTGGCAGCGGTGTGCGCTCCATCTGGCAACGACACGATCTGGAAAACTTTCGTAAGCGCCTGAAGGCACTTGAGGAAAAAGTTGCCAGAGAAGGCATCGTACTTACTGATGCTCAAATCGCTGCACTGGAGAAGAAGGCGCACGACGACGAAGCCTGTGGTGAAATAGAGACTGCTCGCCCGGGTTATCTGGGGTCGCAGGACACCTTCTACGTGGGTAATCTGAAAGGTGTTGGCCGTATCTACCAGCAGACGTTCGTGGATACGTACTCGAAAGTGGCGCACTGCAAGCTTTACACGAGTAAAGCACCGATCTCTGCCGCCGACCTGCTCAATGATCGCGTGCTGCCGTTCTACGAAGCTCAGGGGCTGCCAATGCTAAGAATACTGACGGACAGGGGGACGGAGTACTGCGGTAAAGTGGAACAACATGACTATCAGCTGTACTTGGCTATCAACGATATAGACCATACGAAAACGAAAGCGATGTCTCCGCAGACAAACGGTATCTGCGAGCGCTTCCATAAAACTATTTTGCAGGATTTTTATCAGGTTGCGTTCCGTAAGACGTTATACGAGGACCTAGAAAGTCTACAAAAGGATCTGGACAACTGGTTGTGGCATTACAATAATGAGCGAACTCATCAGGGTAAAATGTGCTGCGGGCGTACGCCAATGGCCACGTTACTTGATGGTAAACGAGTCTGGGCAGAAAAAAATCTGAACCAGATTTAATCTGACAGACACCTGTATAAATAACCGGTAACTGTCAGATCAGGTCTGAGCTAATACAGATTATCTGTGCGGATTTGTCGCTCAGTGGTACGACTGATGCCCAGGCTCTACCGGCACTGATAAACCAGACCCACCGGAAAATCAGAGAGGCATCGGCTGACGGCGCTTACGATACAGGTTACTGCCATGATGCTCTGCTGAGGAAGAAAATAAGGCCGCTTATCCCGCCGCGAAGGGGGGCGCAATATTGGCCGGACCACTACCACGAGCGTAACCACGCTGTTGCAAATCAGCGCCTGAGCGGCAGCAAGGATACCTGGAAAAATAAAGTGGGCTATCACCGACGCTCAGTGGCTGAAACGGCCATGTTCCGGTTCAAAACGCTTCTGGGTGGTCATCTAAGTCTGCGTGACTACGATGCTCAGGTGGGTGAAGCCATGGCGATGGTCAAAGCGCTTAACCGGATCACGCTATTAGGAATGCCGAACAGTATTCGCATCACGTAACAATCGACCTGGGGCACAGTCGTTACAAGTTCTGATTTATTCAACAAAGCCGTGTCAGTGCTGTCGCCGTGTATTCCAGCTTACCTACCGCTATGAAGCGCGAAAGCCGGGAGTCAAAGAGCAGATCGTTGATATGGCCTTCAACGGTGCCGGTGTTCGCGATACCGCCAGAACGTTGAAAATAGGCATCAATACGGTCATCCGGGCTTTAAAAAGCTCTCGCCCCGCAGGATAACGTCTTCTCCCGTTGCTCACGCCGACGTCGCCCTTATCTGTGAACTTGATGAGCAATGGAGCTTCGTTGGCAGTCAGGCGCTACAGCACTGGCTCTGGTACGCTTACAATACCAAAACGGGCGGTGTTCTGGCCTACACTTTTGGCCCCCGAACCGATGAGACCTGCCGTGAATTGCTGGCTCTGTTGACACCGTTCAACATCGGCATGATTACCAGTGACAACTGGGGCAGCTATGCAAGAGAGGTTCCGAAGCAGAAACATCTGACTGGCAAGATCTTCACGCAACGCATAGAGCGCAATAACCTGACGCTCCGTACCCGCATTATACTCGATTAACTTGAAGTTGCATTTTTCAGCGTCTGGAAGTTGTCATTAATCCTGCGCGACAAGCCCCCCGCCAGTCCCGGTAATATATTGCGGAAGAAGTGGTGTATTTCCTGCCGAAACGCCTTTGGTGAAGCGAAGTAGCGGTTGTTTCTCACCTTTTCATTCATCACTTTCCACAGTCTTTCTATCGGGTTCAGATTCGGGCTGTAAGGCGGCAGATAGTGGAGGTCGATATTCATCACATATGCCCACTTTTTCACCAGCTCCGCCCGGTGGTAACCCGCTCCGTCGAGTATGATATGCACCTTCTGTCTTATCGGGTAAGTTTCCCGGATGGCGATAAAAAAGCGGGCGATATTGAGACTGTTGATGCTGTCGTACTCCCGAACCACCGTGCTGCCGATGTCGTTCAGGTTCAGGGCTCCCATGATGTTCAGACGGGTACGACTACCGGTGGTTTCCACTGGCTGAGATTTTTTTCCCGCAGGCATCCAGCCATATGCCAGTTTTGTTCCCTGTGTCGGGTGGACGCCATCGATGAACAGGATGGGTTCATCGTCACCGGCTTTTTGTTTCAGCTCGTTGTAGGTTTCCACAAACGCCTGCTGCGCTTCTGCACTGAATTTATGTGGGATACCGACAGGCTTTCGATAACTGAAGCCGTTGCGGTGCAGCCATTTAGTCATTCCCGGAACGGTGTAGCGGATACCCCACCAATCAACAACCTGTTCAATGATAGCCTGTGTAGTGGGAAGAAGGTTGTTCGTCAGAGATGTGGTGAGTTCAGCGGTTTGCTCTTCGCTGAGATGACTATCAGAGCCGCCATTCTCAGGCGCAAGTTTCTCACCCTTTAGCCAATCATTTAGATGACGGCGTACCGTGGTTTCGTGAATAAGTTGCGATTGTGCAATCATTCCTGGCGTCCAGCCATCGGCAGACAATAGGACACACCGTATCCGATCGCGCACATGATGGTCACGACTTGTTTGGTGAAGATTCCTTAACTTTTTTTTCTGCTCTTCAGTGGGATGAATGTTCATAACCATGAAATGGGTATTGTTCATGGAAAATCAAGCATCTTCAATGATTACGAGTATAAACGACTGGCGCGTAAAACGATTTGCTTCTCGCGCTCCGTCGAGATCCACGAAAAAGTCATCGGAGCCTTCATCGAAAAACACATGTTCTACTAATTGGAGTCATTACCAAAAAAGAGACCCATGATGGGGTGTCTCTGGCCGAACGGCATTGATAAGTGACATCATCCAATCTATTGATGCGTATCATGCAAAGTACAGCACTTACATCAAGCGTGCAGAAAAGACGGCCGATCACCTAACCAACTTCAAGATGAAATCAATGGCCTATGACGTGGCGATTAACAATGTTAATCGTCAAATCGAGAGAGTAAAATTGATGGGTGATAGCTGATTTTTATCGGCAAAAGTGAGGAGGGTGGTGATGTTGTGTATAGGTTTTTGTTGCTGAAAATATCACCATTCGGAAAAAGAAGAATGTTAACAATAAGTATCATCAGCTCCAATGTCATGGTCTTCCTTTGATTTTTAATTTAAATAAAATGAATTTTTATTCATTTTATTGCAGGTTGAACGGTTCAGCATCGACTGGTTTTCGTTTCATAAAAGTTAAAACATTTATAGGATTGAAGCCGCTACTTGCTATTAAATATAGGGTTTTGACCTAATCGGATCGTGCAATTGTTAAAATCTGGTGGAGAAGATGATTTAGCGCAACGTTCGTATGGACAGAAGGTGAATACTTTGTTACTTTAGCGTCACGTTTTTGAAATTGGTATTACCAATTGACTCCGCGCACTTCGCAGAGAAACACTTACCATGGCCTATAGCAAGATCCGTCAGCCCAAACTGTCAGATGTGATTGAACAACAGCTGGAGTTTTTGATCCTCGAAGGAACCTTGCGCCCTGGCGAGAAACTCCCCCCGGAGCGCGAACTGGCGAAACAGTTTGATGTCTCCCGTCCTTCTTTGCGAGAAGCCATCCAACGTCTGGAGGCAAAAGGCCTGCTGCTACGTCGTCAGGGTGGGGGAACGTTTGTCCAGAACAACCTGTGGCAAAGCGTGAGTGATCCGTTGTCGGAACTGCTGAGCACCCATCCTGAATCTCAATTTGATCTGCTGGAAACCCGTCATGCGCTGGAAGGCATTGCTGCCTACTATGCGGCGTTGCGTGGTACGGAAGAAGATTTCCAGCGCATCCGTGAGTGCCATACCCAGATTGAGCAGGCGCGTGCTTCGGGCGATCTGGTCGCGGAGTCAGAAGCCGTTATGCATTATCAAGTGGCTGTCACAGAAGCAACGCACAATGTGGTTTTTCTACATTTGCTACGCTGTATGGGACCGTTACTGGAACAGAACGTGCGGCAGAATTTTGAATTGTTGTACCTGAGCCGAGAAGTTCTGGCCCAGGTAAGCAGTCATCGCGCCGGGATTTTTGAGGCGATAGTCGCTCGCGAACCTGAAAAGGCACGCGAAGCGTCGCATCGTCATCTGGCGTTTATTGAGGAAGTACTGCTGGATCTTAACCGGGAACATAGCCGAAGAGAGCGTTCGCTACGTCGGCTCCAGCAACGCAAGGATTGAGCGCTCTGATTGGGGCGTTTAACGCGTAAATGACGAGATTGGACCTGTCTTACTGTGCTTTGACAACTGTCGATGATACGGCAGCCGTCGGTGATATGACGACAATGACAGAGTACAGCAAGACAGGCTCCAGAAAATTAACTGATTAGAAACAGATAAGGAATACACCATGTCAGAACGTTTTAATAATGACGTGGATCCGATCGAAACTCGCGACTGGCTACAGGCGATCGAATCGGTTATCCGTGAAGAGGGTGTTGAACGTGCGCAGTACCTGATCGATCAGGTATTGTCAGAAGCGCGCAAGGGTGGCGTAAACGTAGGGGCAGGCAGTGCCGTTAGCAACTACGTAAACACCATTGCTGTGGAAGACGAACCCGCCTATCCGGGTAACCTGGACCTTGAGCGCCGCATTCGTTCCGCTATTTGTTGGAACGCCATCATGACCGTGCTGCGCGCATCCAAGAAAGATCTGGAACTGGGTGGCCATATGGCGTCCTTCCAGTCTTCCGCGACCTTCTACGAAGTGTGTTTTAACCATTTCTTCCGTGCACGCAGTGCACAGGATGGCGGCGATCTGGTGTATTTCCAGGGCCATATCTCTCCGGGCATCTATGCACGTGCCTTCCTGGAAGGGCGTTTGACCGAAGATCAGATGAACAACTTCCGTCAGGAAGTACACGGCCAGGGGCTTTCCTCTTATCCGCACCCGAAATTGATGCCGACTTTCTGGCAGTTCCCGACCGTTTCCATGGGTCTGGGTCCAATTGGTGCTATTTATCAGGCTAAATTCCTGAAATACCTGCAAAACCGTGGTCTGAAAGACACGTCCAAACAAACCATTTACGCCTTCCTGGGCGACGGTGAAATGGATGAGCCGGAATCCAAGGGGGCTATCACCATCGCGACCCGCGATAAACTGGACAACCTGCTCTTCGTTATCAACTGTAACCTGCAACGTCTGGACGGACCGGTTACTGGTAATGGCAAAATTATCAACGAACTGGAAGGCATCTTCGGTGGTGCTGGCTGGCAAGTGATCAAAGTCATGTGGGGCGAGCGTTGGGACGAACTGCTGCGTAAAGACACCAGCGGTAAACTGGTCCAACTGATGAACGAAACCGTTGACGGTGACTATCAGACGTTCAAATCCAAAAACGGTGCCTACGTGCGTGAGCACTTTTTCGGCAAATACCCGGAAACGGCTGCGCTGGTTGCCGACTGGAGCGACGATCAGATTTGGGCTCTCAACCGCGGTGGTCACGATCCGAAGAAAGTCTTTGCTGCACTGAAAAAAGCGCAAGACACCAAAGGCAAACCGACCGTTATTCTGGCGCACACCATCAAAGGTTATGGTATGGGTGATGCGGTAGAAGGCAAAAACATCGCTCACCAGGTCAAGAAAGTTAACATGGACGGCGTGCGTTACTTCCGCGACCGCTTCAATGTGCCGGTGGCCGATGCTGACATCGAAAAGCTGCCGTTCATCACTTTCGACAAAGATTCTGATGAATACAAATACCTGCATGAGCGCCGTCAGGCTCTGGGTGGTTACCTGCCGTCTCGTCAGCCGAACTTCGACGAGAAACTGGAACTGCCGACGCTGGAAGACTTCAGCTCTCTGCTGGAAGAGCAAACCAAAGAAATCTCCACCACCATCGCCTTTGTGCGTGCCCTGAACGTGATGCTGAAGAACAAGTCGATCAAAGATCGTCTGGTTCCGATCATCGCTGACGAAGCGCGTACCTTCGGTATGGAAGGTCTGTTCCGCCAGATCGGTATCTACAGCCCGAACGGCCAGCAGTACACCCCGCAGGACCGTGAGCAGGTGGCTTACTACAAAGAAGACCTGAAAGGTCAGATCTTGCAGGAAGGCATCAACGAACTGGGTGCAGGCTCATCCTGGCTGGCGGCGGCAACGTCTTACAGCACCAACAACCTGCCGATGATCCCGTTCTACATCTACTACTCTATGTTCGGGTTCCAACGCATTGGCGACCTGTGCTGGGCAGCGGGTGACCAACAGGCACGCGGCTTCCTGGTCGGCGGTACTTCTGGCCGCACCACGCTGAACGGCGAAGGTTTGCAGCACGAAGATGGTCACAGCCACATTCAGTCGCTGACCATCCCGAACTGTATTTCCTACGATCCGTCCTTCGCTTACGAAGTGGCTGTGATCATGCAGGACGGTCTGGAGCGTATGTACGGTGAAGCGCAGGAAAACGTCTACTATTACATCACCACGCTGAACGAAAACTACCACATGCCATCCATGCCGCAAGGCGCGGAAGAAGGTATCCGTAAGGGTATCTACAAACTGGAAACGGTAGCGGGCGCGAAAGGCAAGGTTCAGTTGCTGGGCTCGGGTTCTATCCTGCGTCACGTTCGTGAAGCGGCACAGATTCTGGCCAACGACTACGGCATCGGTTCCGATGTTTACAGCGTAACTTCCTTCACGGAACTGGCGCGCGATGGTCAAGACTGCGAACGCTGGAACATGCTGCACCCGACCGACGCACCGCGCGTACCGTACATCGCTCAGGTGATGAACGATGCACCGGCTGTTGCGTCCACTGACTACATGAAACTGTTCGCCGAGCAGGTACGTACTTACGTTCCGGCCAGCGATTACCGCGTACTGGGTACTGATGGCTTCGGTCGTTCTGACAGCCGTGAAAACCTTCGTCACCACTTCGAAGTGGACGCTTCCTACGTAGTAGTTGCCGCACTGGGCGAATTGGCTAAACGCGGTGAAGTTGAAGCTTCTGTGGTGGCTGAAGCCATCAAGAAATTCAACATCGATCCTGAAAAAGTTAACCCGCGCTTAGCATAAGAGGGAAAGAGTAATGGCTATCGAAATCAACGTACCGGATATCGGTGCAGATGAAGTTGAAGTCACCGAGGTGATGGTGAAGGTGGGCGACAAAGTAGAAGCTGAACAGTCGCTGATTACCGTGGAAGGCGACAAAGCCTCCATGGAAGTGCCTTCTCCTCAGGCTGGCGTGGTGAAAGAGATCAAAGTGGCTGTCGGCGATAAAGTGGCGACGGGCAAACTGATCATGGTCTTCGACGCTGAGGGTGCGGCAACTGCGGCACCGGCTCCGGCGGAAACCAAAGCCGCTGCCCCTGCCCCCGCGGCAGCCGCCAGCGCGACGAAAGAAGTGGCCGTGCCGGATATCGGCGGTGATGAAGTTGAAGTTACTGAAATCATGGTGAAAGTGGGTGACCGCGTGAGCGCTCAGCAGTCGCTGATCACGGTGGAAGGTGACAAGGCTTCCATGGAAGTGCCAGCACCGTTCGCGGGCGTGGTGAAAGAGATCAAAATCAACACCGGCGACAAAGTGAAAACCGGCTCGCTGATCATGGTGTTTGAAGTGGAAGGCGCTGCGCCTGCTGCTCCGGCCGCCAAACAAGAAGCCGCTCCGGCAGCGCAACCGGCGAAAGCCGCTGCACCTGCACCGGCTGCTGCCAAGGCAGACGCCAAAGGTGAGTTCGCTGAAAACGATGCTTATGTTCACGCAACGCCGGTTATCCGCCGTCTGGCGCGTGAGTTTGGCGTAAACCTGGCGAAAGTGAAGGGCAGTGGCCGTAAATGTCGTATCCTGCGCGAAGACATCCAGGCTTACGTAAAAGACGCGGTTAAACGCGCTGAATCTGCACCTGCTGCGGGCGCTGCGACTGGTGGTTCTCTGCCAGGTCTGCTGCCGTGGCCGAAAGTGGACTTCAGCAAGTTCGGTGAAGTGGAAGAAGTTGAACTGGGTCGCATCCAGAAGATCTCTGGTGCCAACCTGAGCCGTAACTGGGTGGTTATCCCGCACGTTACGCACTTTGACAAAACCGATATCACCGATCTGGAAGCGTTCCGTAAACAGCAGAACGTAGAAGCGGAAAAACGCAAACTTGACGTGAAGATCACCCCAGTGGTGTTCATCATGAAAGCCGTTGCGACTGCGCTTGAGCAGATGCCGCGTTTCAACAGCTCGCTGTCTGAAGATGCTCAACGTCTGACGCTTAAAAAATACATCAACATCGGTGTTGCCGTTGATACGCCGAATGGTTTGGTGGTTCCGGTGTTTAAAGACGTGAACAAGAAAGGCATCATCGAGCTGTCTCGCGAGCTGATGGCTATCTCCAAGAAAGCCCGTGATGGCAAGCTGACTGCGGGCGAAATGCAGGGTGGCTGCTTCACCATCTCCAGTATTGGTGGCCTCGGTACCACGCACTTCGCGCCGATTGTCAACGCGCCGGAAGTGGCTATCCTGGGTGTGTCCAAATCTGCGATGGAACCGGTCTGGAATGGAAAAGAGTTTACGCCGCGTCTGATGATGCCGATCTCTCTGTCCTTCGACCACCGAGTCATTGACGGTGCTGATGGTGCTCGCTTTATCACCATCATCAACAACACCTTGTCTGACATCCGCCGCCTGGTTATGTAATCGAAAAAGCCGGCCTTACGGTTGGCTTTTTTCTGATAAGCTGTTATTTGCTACAGCTGTCAGTGATTAAGGACAAATCGTTAGTCGCTTGTTGTTTCAAAATTGTTAACGATTTTGTAAACTACAGCGGCAAAAGACACGTCCCGGTGGAAGAGGGCGTTAAGACTCAATAATAATGACGTCACAGACCCGCCGGAAATCAATTAAGAGGTCATGATGAGTACAGAAATTAAAGCTCAGGTAGTGGTACTGGGTGCTGGCCCTGCTGGTTACTCTGCGGCGTTCCGCTGCGCGGACCTGGGGCTGGAAACCGTACTGGTAGAGCGCTACTCCACGCTGGGTGGTGTGTGTCTGAACGTGGGCTGTATCCCTTCTAAAGCGTTGCTGCACGTAGCAAAAGTTATCGAAGAAGCGAAAGCGCTGGCGGAGCACGGTATCGTGTTTGGCGAACCGCAAACCGACATCGACAAGATCCGTCTGTGGAAAGAGAAAGTTATCACCCAGTTGACGGGCGGTCTGGCCGGTATGGCGAAAGGCCGTAAAGTGAAAGTGGTCAACGGTCTGGGTAAATTTACCGGTGCGAATACGCTGGAAGTTGACGGTGCCGAAGGCAAAACCGTGATCAACTTTGATAACGCAATCATTGCCGCAGGTTCTCGTCCGATTCAGCTGCCGTTTATTCCTCATGATGACCCGCGCGTCTGGGATTCCACCGATGCGCTGGAACTGAAAAACGTTCCAGGACGTCTGTTGGTCATGGGCGGCGGTATTATCGGTCTGGAAATGGGCACCGTGTACCATGCGCTGGGCTCTCAGATCGATGTGGTTGAAATGTTCGATCAGGTGATCCCGGCTGCGGATAAAGACATTGTTAAAGTCTTCACCAAGCGCATCAGCAAGAAATTCAACCTGATGCTGGAAACCAAAGTCACGGCGGTAGGAGCCAAAGAAGACGGTATCTACGTCTCGATGGAAGGCAAGAAAGCCCCTGCTGAACCGCAGCGTTATGACGCGGTGCTGGTGGCTATCGGCCGTGTGCCGAACGGTAAAAACCTCGATGCCGGTAAAGCGGGCGTTGAAGTTGATGAGCGTGGCTTTATCCACGTTGACAAACAATTGCGTACCAACGTGCCGCACATTTACGCTATCGGCGATATCGTCGGTCAGCCGATGCTCGCGCACAAAGGCGTGCATGAAGGTCACTTGGCCGCTGAAGTTATCGCGGGCAAAAAACATTACTTCGATCCGAAAGTGATCCCGTCCATTGCCTACACCGAACCGGAAGTTGCATGGGTTGGTCTGACAGAGAAAGAAGCGAAAGAGAAAGGTATCAGCTTCGAAACGGCTACCTTCCCGTGGGCGGCGTCTGGCCGTGCCATCGCTTCTGACTGCGCGGACGGCATGACCAAACTGATTTTCGACAAAGAAACGCACCGTGTTATTGGTGGCGCGATTGTCGGTACCAACGGCGGCGAACTGCTGGGTGAAATCGGTCTGGCGATCGAAATGGGCTGTGATGCGGAAGACATCGCGCTGACCATTCACGCCCACCCGACGCTGCACGAATCTGTTGGCCTGGCGGCTGAAGTGTTCGAAGGCAGCATCACCGATCTGCCGAACCCGAAAGCGAAGAAAAAATAAGTTTTCAGGTTTGCAGGCATGAAAATCCGGCGCTCAGACGCCGGATTTTTTTTATCGATCTTTATCATCTCGCCCCTAACCACGTAATCGATTGTTATAAAAGCTCCTATTCTCTCCAGACATCTATTTTTAGCAAAATGCTTGCTAATTTTTTCTCTAAAACTATACATAAAGCATATCGCTATAGTTTCGGTGGTCGTTTTCTTTAATAACTCAGCCTCCTTTGTATTCACTGTCTTATTAGCGCGATGCTAAAGCGGCGGTGATGGAGATAATTGACTGATAAGTATGAAGGAAGTTTTTCAATGAAAAATAAAAATAGAATAATGCCACACGCTGATTTACCGCCAGCAGCACAACATTTCGATGTGACAACGTTTGATGACTACGCAGAGCTTTATGAGAATTTGTTCTTATTGCCTTATCGCCATCAGCTTGAACTTCCTACATTGGAGAAATTACTGGGCAATCTCACCGGATTAACCGTTCTGGATTTTGGTTGTGGGCCCGGTATTATTACTCGCTGGCTTCATGAAAAAGGTGCCGCAAAGGTTTTTGGTTATGATATATCAGAGGGGATGTTACGTTTTGCAAAAAAGAAAGAAGAGGAAACCGGTAAAGGAATAACGTATCTTTCAGCAATAGATGAAAGCCACTATGAGAAATTTGGTAATGCCTTCAAATAGTTGGCTTTTGTGATATTCTGCCGCTATTTGAGGTTTCCACGTGGTTACTGTTTTTGTTCATTGCCCTCGCTGCCATTCAGATAAAGTTTATCGACATGGCCTTAGTCCAACTAAGCGCGAATGTAGTGGCACACTGATACTGGCCACCTGATCGGAGGTGATATGCTCACCTCATCAACACGACAGGTGACCTCATGGGTAAACATTTTACGGCGGAATTTAAGCTCGAAGCCGCAAAGCTGGTTGTCGACCACGGCTACACATACGTTAAGGCCGCAGAGGCGGTTAATGTCAGCCATTCTGCCATTAGTCGCTGGGTCAATAAGCTTCGCCTTGAACGACAGGGAAAAACGCCAACGGGACTTCCTCTTACCCCTGAACAGCTCGAGCTGCGTGAGATGAAGAAAAAAGTCCAATGCCTTGAAATGGAGAACGAAATCCTAAAAAAGGCTACGGCGCTCTTAATGTCGGACTCACTCAACGGTTCACGGTAGTCGACAGGCTGAGGGCGCGATACCCGGTCACGGCGTTGTGCCAAACTTTTGAGGTACATCGCAGCAGCTACAGGCACTGGCAGGCTTCCGCTAATGAACCCGACGGTGAGCGCGTGGTTAAGTGTAGCCGCGTCATGGAAGCCTGGAACGCCAGCGGCGGCTCTGCCGGCGCTCGAAGTATCGCGACCATCGTCACCGGCAGCTCCGGTGTCAAAATGGGGCGCTGGCTGGCTGGCAAGCTGATGAAGGAGCTGGGTATCGCCAGCTGCCAGCGACCGGCTCACAAATACAAACGCGGCGGCAATGAACACGTTGAAATACCGAACTATCTCAACCGCCAGTTCGCGGTTACCGCGCCGGATCAGGTCTGGTGCGGCGATGTGACCTACATCTGGACGGGCAAATGCTGGGCTTACCTTGCGGTGGTGCTAGATCTGTTCGCCCGCAAACCGGTGGGCTGGGCCATGTCGACGTCGCCGGACTCGGCGCTGACAGTTAAAGCGTTGCAGATGGCCTGGGAACTCCGGGGACAACCAACAGGAGTCATGTTCCACAGCGACCAGGGCAGCCACTATACCAGCCGTCAATACCGGCAAGCCCTGTGGCGCTGCCGGATAAAGCAGAGTATGAGTCGGCGGGGTAACTGCTGGGATAATGCGCCAATGGAGCGGTTCTTCCGCAGCCTGAAGACAGAATGGGTGCCGACAAAGGGTTACAACAGCTTCAGCGAAGCCCAGGACGCGATTATCCGCTACATCACGGGGTATTACAGCGCTATCCGGCCTCACTGGTATAACGGCGGCTTAACTCCAAACGAATCTGAGCGACTGTTCTACATACAGTCTAATGCGGTGGCCAATATTAGTTGACCACTACAATTTACTTCCTCATCTAACTTTGAAAACATACTTGAAAATACTGAGGCATGGAGATAATTGAATGGTTCATCAATACGTTTATCCCACGGAAGAAGAGCGCCGCAAGTTGCTTAATTCCGTCAACGAACCCTACGAACGTTTTATTCGT
The DNA here is from genome assembly GCF_053848865.1 of Symbiopectobacterium sp. Eva_TO. NCBI lineage: Bacteria > Pseudomonadati > Pseudomonadota > Gammaproteobacteria > Enterobacterales > Enterobacteriaceae > Symbiopectobacterium > Symbiopectobacterium sp. Eva_TO. The sequence continues at coordinate 716,091 of NZ_JBSPEY010000004.1, forward strand.
GAAGATTAAAGGCATAAGCTTACCGCAATAGGAAAAATCAGTGCGTGGAAATGGGAACAGGAAGGACGTTTTCCCAAACGAATTAAACTCGGAGCAACCTCGAATGCGTGGCGCTTGAGCGAAGTATTGCATTGGATGCAAGATCCGCCTGTCAGGGATTTAAGCAAAAACAAGCAACCTACCGCCAATTAAAAATAAGGTTTAGCCATGTTAACGGTAATTTCCGGTAATAACCGGGACGGGTATCCCTACGCCTTAAATAAAGTGAGCGATATATTCCAGTGCAGCATTCCTACGATTGAAACGGAGGGATTAGCACACCTCGTTATACACAAGTCCGCAACGCCTTATATGCCAAGGGTTAGCGGGCTGAAATCATATCGTTATACACATCTTTTGGCCATTTTTTGAACAGGATGCTCAGAACCCCGTGAATTAAGGCATTCAAGCCATCCCATTGGCTTTTTGAGGTTCAAAATGCCACTCTGAGATAAACCCGTAACTCATTGATTAAACAGTGCGTTAGAAAGATGTGTATAACGATATGGGCTGAAATAGGCAGCCGGTGGGGTTGTAAATGAAGTGAAACCGACGTGTACTATCGCCATTTACGGCGCTGAAAAATGACACGGGATTCAGATGGCTGGGCACACCAAGAACTGGAAGGGGTAAATCTTGGTGACACGAGGCTCAATAAGCGCGCCAAAGGGCTTTTGATACGGCTGGCTGAGAATCCGCAAGCCAGCATTCCGCATGCGTGCCTCGGATGGTCTGAGACCCTGGGTGCTTACCGCTTCATGGAGAACCAAGCATTCGAATGGCGAGACATTCTGCAACCTCACTGGCAGCGTACGCAGGAAAGGATCCGAGAACACGAGGTTGTGCTGTGTATCCAAGACACTACCGAGCTTGACTTCAACGGGCAGCAAATCCAAGGCTTGGGTCCCTTGAACTACGAAGCCAGGCGTGGTCTGTACCTGCATTCGACCTACGCGGTCAGTCCGGATCGCGTGGGGTTGGGCGTACTGGATGCGTGGATGTGGGCAAGAGAGCCGAAGGATGCAGACGGAAAACGCGATGGGCTCAAGGAGAGTACGCGCTGGCTCGAGGGATACGAGCGAGTTGCTGAACTCGCCTCGGAGTTGCCAAACACACGTCTGGTGTACTTAGCCGATCGCGAAGCAGATATCAAGGCGTTGATGCAGCTCGCTGATGACCTTGGCACTCCGGCTGACTGGTTGATCCGCTCGACTCATAATCGCAGTCTGGACTGTAATGAGAAGCTTTGGCAGAAGGTTGGAAAGACCGTGCCGGTGGGAGAAATCCAATTCGTTATGGCGGCTCGCGCGGGGCAGAAGGCGCGTACGGTGAAACAGGCGCTGCGCGTGAAGCGAGTGTCGCTGCGTTGCGGGTTGGCAGTGACTTGTGTGATAGCCAAGGAAATTGAGCCGCCAGCAGGCGTGAAGCCGGTCGAGTGGCGGTTGCTGAGCAATCGCGTACCTGAAGGACGAGAAGATATCGTGGAGCTGATCGACTGGTATCGGGCTAGATGGGAAATCGAGATGTTCTTCAATGTGCTGAAGAACGGCTGCTGTGTCGAAGCGTTACAGTTATCGACCGTGGATCGCATTGAGCGGGCATTGGCGCTGTTCATGATCGTGGCATGGCGCATCGCCTATTTAATGCGTATGGGACGAACCTGTCCAGAGCTGGACGCAATGTTGTTCTTTGATTCCGACGAGACTCATGGCGCTTACCTACTGATGTATTAGCTCAGACCTGATCTGACAGTTACCGGTTATTTATACAGGTGTCTGTCAGATTAAATCTGGTTCAGATTTTTTTCTGCCCAGACTCGTTTACCATCAAGTAACGTGGCCATTGGCGTACGCCCGCAGCACATTTTACCCTGATGAGTTCGCTCATTATTGTAATGCCACAACCAGTTGTCCAGATCCTTTTGTAGACTTTCTAGGTCCTCGTATAACGTCTTACGGAACGCAACCTGATAAAAATCCTGCAAAATAGTTTTATGGAAGCGCTCGCAGATACCGTTTGTCTGCGGAGACATCGCTTTCGTTTTCGTATGGTCTATATCGTTGATAGCCAAGTACAGCTGATAGTCATGTTGTTCCACTTTACCGCAGTACTCCGTCCCCCTGTCCGTCAGTATTCTTAGCATTGGCAGCCCCTGAGCTTCGTAGAACGGCAGCACGCGATCATTGAGCAGGTCGGCGGCAGAGATCGGTGCTTTACTCGTGTAAAGCTTGCAGTGCGCCACTTTCGAGTACGTATCCACGAACGTCTGCTGGTAGATACGGCCAACACCTTTCAGATTACCCACGTAGAAGGTGTCCTGCGACCCCAGATAACCCGGGTGAGCAGTCTCTATTTCACCACAGGATTCGTCGTCGTGCGCCTTCTTCTCCAGTGCATCGATTTGAGCATCAGTAAGTACGATGCCTTCTCTGGCAACTTTTTCCTCAAGTGCCTTCAGGCGCTTACGAAAGTTTTCCAGATCGTGTCGTTGCCAGATGGAGCGCACACCGCTGCCAGAAATGAAGACGCCTTTTTTACGCAGCTCATTACTGGTCCGGTGCTGGCCATGAGCCGGGAACTCAATGGCGTAATCAACAACCGCACGTTCAGTGGCTTCATCAGCACGGTTTTTCAGGTTGGGAACCCGGCGGTTTTGGTTAACCAGAGCGTCAATGCCGCCTTCTGCCGCCAGTTCCTGATAGCGATAAAACGTGTCGCGTGACACCCCCATGATTTTACAGGCTTTTGATACGTTACCGAGTTCTTCGGCGAGATTGAGCAGGCCGACTTTGTGTTTGATGATGGGATTGTTAGTATGAAGCATGAGAGTTACCTCGTGTTTTGTATAAGGATTCGACACCCATATCAAAACCGGTAACTCTCAACCTTTCAAGGTCCAGTGTCAGATCAAGTCGCGACTAATACAGATTAGCAGACTTGGGATATGCCAGCCAGAAAGAAGCCTTCTCCTTGGCTGGCCTACTAAGCTTAATATTTAGCTCAGTCAAAGTGGCGAGCTCGGATAGTGCCGAGGTCACTGTATCGATGACCTCTGAGAAATCAAAGACTTCCGGTAAATGTGATTCTGGCACCCATTTGAGTTCCCCAGAATCGGGGAGCGCAAAATATCGCCAGCACCGTAGCTCCATGTGGGGGGGGCACTGTGACCTCTCGCAATGCAATCAATGGGTTAGCTTCCGCTCATATGGTGGGGGGGGTGTGCAGACAACCTATTGAATATCAAGCCTGAATCGGCATTTGTGCAGTCACCAGATACTGCTCAAACTTTGTGCGTTACCATAGGTAACTCGCAAAATCAGCAGGGGTTGGGGTCTTTAAGACCCCGACATGTTCAAAAGAACGATTTTCGTACTTTAGAAGATGTGCTGGCAACGGTAGAGAAGAAGGGCAGCATTCGCAGTGCCACCCTTTGGTATGGCGAGGCGCTGGGTCAGGTCTTCGGCAACTTCTTTTTCTCTGATTTGAGTTTGCGTCCACAAGCATCAATCACCCATGACGAAAAATTAGCGCTGGGATTCTCTATTTTTTCCCGCTCCACACTGGCATCAATTTCATCGATCAGTTCATGGGGAAAACGGATGTTCTTCTTTGCTGATTTGTTATTGGTATTGCCACTGGACACACTTTTACCTCAATGCAGCGAGTTTTATGTGCACCCACAATACAGCAAAAAATGTGGCAATGTAAGTATTGACATATGCGCACAGAAAGATCTAATCTGTGCGCACAGTATCAAGTCAGGATACTATAATGTGCAACGCCTCAGAGTGCTTGGAACCACTACTGAGGCGTCTAACCAAACCGTTAATAGGAGTAACAGTTACGGCTGAGCATCAGCATACCCAAACTCGCCCTAAATTTCTAGAAACATATTGGATCGTCCCGTGCTATTCGACCACGCCTTATGGCAAAGTGTCGTTCACACGCCAAGACCGCCGCACCTTCATCGCCTTGTTCAAAGACAGCCGCCTGATATGGGCTGGTCGTCAACCCGTGCAAGGTATGGTCAAAATCACCCCACTTTCAGCCATAACGAACATCGTTACCGTTCAGGGGGGGGCTCATGTCTAACTTCGTTGCCATTCAGAACACCGCCATGCCTGTCGTCGAGTACCAAGGTAAACGCGTCGTCACCTTTGCCATGATTATTGACAAAGTGCATGGTCGCCCTAAAAGGACGGCAAAGCGGGCATTCAATGTTCATCGGTCACATTTTGTTTGTGATGAAGATTACGTGCTCATTCCTGCATCCCTAAAAAACGTTTTACGTTCTTTTGGGATTTCGGTGCCTAACCGTGGGCTGACTACACTCACCGAGTCCGGGTATTTGATGCTAGTGAAATCATTTCGCGATGATCTTTCATGGGACGTACAGAAGCAACTGGTCAATATCTACTTCCGCCGCAACACCTTAGGCGAACTCCGCCACGTCGAGATACCCAGCCTTGAAGAGTTACGCGAGATGCCAGCGGAGAAAGCACAGCACATCGTTGCCAAGGCCGAGAAAGAATCTTCCTTCGGTCACGGTAAGCCCGGTAGTGCCGCCATGACATTACGCCGCAAGGAATTAAAGCAGATACGCCCGGCAATCAGGACATTAATTGACCTGCATCAGATTTCTATCTGTGATTTGGGCGACTTTGCGAAGGGGGTGGCCTATGCGTAACACACCTATTCCTCTCGATACCGCAGCATTCCGTGCAAGTGCAGCCTGTTCACTGTATGAAGTCATTATTGACAAGGCTAATGATGAGAAAGTATCTCCGGTTCTCCTTGACTTACTCATTATAGCGTGTGACCTCAACTGTGAAGTTAGCCGCACGTTGGCTGCCGTGATGGAGGACGCCGCATGAGCCGCTATCACGTCGAGAATACCCCGGACGGCATCAACATCTCGCAACACACCGCTGAGCGCCTGTACGAGCATGTAGACCTCATACCCTACGCCGATGCCATGACGCGCCTTGATGCAGGGGAGTGGGATGACGACCTCGATTTGGCACTCGCCATCATTATCAAATGGTGTAAATCCGACAGCCCCTATAGCCACCATGACGCCCTACTGCTGTGGCGTTGGCTGATTGCTTACGCCTTCGACTATGAGCAACGTGAGGCAAACGGCACCGTTACCGTTGAGTGGAATCCGGGCGAGTACCGGGAATGTGCGGTTTATCAGGGCGAATATGGCGCGATGAACCTTTATCTGTCCACTGAACGCTTCGCGATGGCTAACAACATTGAGGGGGCGCTGATTAAGAAATACGGCCCTGAACAGGGAACCATGAACGCCATCCGGTTCTATGCAGCAATGCGTGATGAAAACGGCGGCCTCTCCGAGATGGGGCGCAAGGTGCTATCCGAGTTGCACGATAGCTTTATCAAAGAACTGAACGAATCCGGGATGCCGGAAGCGCCAACCACACACTGAGGGGGAAATATGGCACTGATAACAAAAAACTTCCGCCTTAATGCGCTGGCTAACCAGTATGCAGCGGCAGTGTATGAAGCGATGAAATTTGAAACGGATGGTGATTACTTCGTTGTCGATGTAGCAGGACAGCGGTTTGTCGTAGAGATTATCGGCGGCGTATCCGGGGTGCGTGACCTGATAGACGCTTACGGGTTGAGCGCCTTGAAACTTAATTATCTGTATTAGTCGCGACTTGATCTGACACTGGACCTTGAAAGGTTGAGAGTTACCGGTTTTGATATGGGTGTCGAATCCTTATACAAAACACGAGGTAACTCTCATGCTTCATACTAACAATCCCATCATCAAACACAAAGCCGGCCTGCTCAATCTCGCCGAAGAACTCGGTAACGTATCAAAAGCCTGTAAAATCATGGGGGTGTCACGCGACACGTTTTATCGCTATCAGGAACTGGCGGCAGAAGGCGGCATTGACGCACTGGTTAACCAAAACCGCCGGGTTCCCAACCTGAAAAACCGTGCTGATGAAGCCACTGAACGTGCGGTTGTTGATTACGCCATTGAGTTCCCGGCTCATGGCCAGCACCGGACCAGTAATGAGCTGCGTAAAAAAGGCGTCTTCATTTCTGGCAGCGGTGTGCGCTCCATCTGGCAACGACACGATCTGGAAAACTTTCGTAAGCGCCTGAAGGCACTTGAGGAAAAAGTTGCCAGAGAAGGCATCGTACTTACTGATGCTCAAATCGCTGCACTGGAGAAGAAGGCGCACGACGACGAAGCCTGTGGTGAAATAGAGACTGTTCACCCGGGTTATCTGGGGTCGCAGGACACCTTCTACGTGGGTAATCTGAAAGGTGTTGGCCGTATCTACCAGCAGACGTTCGTGGATACGTACTCGAAAGTGGCGCACTGCAAGCTTTACACGAGTAAAGCACCGATCTCTGCCGCCGACCTGCTCAATGATCGCGTGCTGCCGTTCTACGAAGCTCAGGGGCTGCCAATGCTAAGAATACTGACGGACAGGGGGACGGAGTACTGCGGTAAAGTGGAACAATATGACTATCAGCTGTACTTGTAGTGGTCAACTAATATTGGCCACCGCATTAGACTGTATGTAGAACAGTCGCTCAGATTCGTTTGGAGTTAAGCCGCCGTTATACCAGTGAGGCCGGATAGCGCTGTAATACCCCGTGATGTAGCGGATAATCGCGTCCTGGGCTTCGCTGAAGCTGTTGTAACCCTTTGTCGGCACCCATTCTGTCTTCAGGCTGCGGAAGAACCGCTCCATTGGCGCATTATCCCAGCAGTTACCCCGCCGACTCATACTCTGCTTTATCCGGCAGCGCCACAGGGCTTGCCGGTATTGACGGCTGGTATAGTGGCTGCCCTGGTCGCTGTGGAACATGACTCCTGTTGGTTGTCCCCGGAGTTCCCAGGCCATCTGCAACGCTTTAACTGTCAGCGCCGAGTCCGGCGACGTCGACATGGCCCAGCCCACCGGTTTGCGGGCGAACAGGTCTAGCACCACCGCAAGGTAAGCCCAGAATTTGCCCGTCCAGATGTAGGTCACATCGCCGCACCAGACCTGATCCGGCGCGGTAACCGCGAACTGGCGGTTGAGATAGTTCGGTATTTCAACGTGTTCATTGCCGCCGCGTTTGTATTTGTGAGCCGGTCGCTGGCAGCTGGCGATACCCAGCTCCTTCATCAGCTTGCCAGCCAGCCAGCGCCCCATTTTGACACCAGAGCTGCCGGTGACGATGGTCGCGATACTTCGAGCGCCGGCAGAGCCGCCGCTGGCGTTCCAGGCTTCCATGACGCGACTACACTTAACCACGCGCTCACCGTCGGGTTCATTAGCGGAAGCCTGCCAGTGCCTGTAGCTGCTGCGATGTACCTCAAAAGTTTGGCACAACGCCGTGACCGGGTATCGCGCCCTCAGCCTGTCGACTACCGTGAACCGTTGAGTGAGTCCGACATTAAGAGCGCCGTAGCCTTTTTTAGGATTTCGTTCTCCATTTCAAGGCATTGGACTTTTTTCTTCATCTCACGCAGCTCGAGCTGTTCAGGGGTAAGAGGAAGTCCCGTTGGCGTTTTTCCCTGTCGTTCAAGGCGAAGCTTATTGACCCAGCGACTAATGGCAGAATGGCTGACATTAACCGCCTCTGCGGCCTTAACGTATGTGTAGCCGTGGTCGACAACCAGCTTTGCGGCTTCGAGCTTAAATTCCGCCGTAAAATGTTTACCCATGAGGTCACCTGTCGTGTTGATGAGGTGAGCATATCACCTCCGATCAGGTGGCCAGTATCAGTGTGCCACTACAATGTGCTGCGGGCGTACGCCAATGGCCACGTTACTTGATGGTAAACGAGTCTGGGCAGAAAAAAAATCTGAACCAGATTTAATCTGACAGACACCTGTATAAATAACCGGTAACTGTCAGATCAGGTCTGAGCTAATACATATAAAGATAGATGCGGCTATCCGGCGTTTAAAAAATTACAACCGTTATTACCATCAACTTATCCATCTGTATTACTTAAAACGCTATTCAGTAAGCACCATTGCTAACTGTCTCGGTATCTCACGGACAACGCTCATCAAGCGGCTACAGGCTGCTGAGGGCTTTGTCGAGGGTTGCCTTGCGATGGCTGATATCACCCTTGAGATGGATAAACTCACCTCGTTATACACATCTCTGTTCGTGCCTGAGCGCGCGTAGCGTTTCGGCGGCCGTCATGACTTTCTGCAAGCCTTTCCAGATAGTTTTTGCGCCTGGTTCACCGTCGCCTTTTCGAGCAAGAAAGCCTCCGAGTTGCGCAACTAAGCGCAATACTTCGTTTAGCTTAGGGCGGCCCTTGGGCATACGCTTGTTCATCAGTAGGTAAGCTCCATGAGTCTCGTCGGAATCAAAGAACAACATTGCGTCCAGCTCTGGACAGGTTCGTCCCATACGCATTAAATAGGCGATGCGCCATGCCACGATCATGAACAGCGCCAATGCCCGCTCAATGCGATCCACGGTCGATAACTGTAACGCTTCGACACAGCAGCCGTTCTTCAGCACATTGAAGAACATCTCGATTTCCCATCTAGCCCGATACCAGTCGATCAGCTCCACGATATCTTCTCGTCCTTAAGGTACGCGATTGCTCAGCAACCGCCACTCGACCGGCTTCACGCCATATCGTTATACACATCTTTCTAACGCACTGTTTAATCAATGAGTTACGGGTTTATCTCAGAGTGGCATTTTGAACCTCAAAAAGCCAATGGGATGGCTTGAATGCCTTAATTCACGGGGTTCTGAGCATCCTGTTCAAAAAATGGCCAAAAGATGTGTATAACGATATGGCTTCACGCCTGCTGGCGGCTCAATTTCCTTGGCTATCACACAAGTCACTGCCAACCCGCAACGCAGCGACACTCGCTTCACGCGCAGCGCCTGTTTCACCGTACGCACCTTCTGCCCCGCGCGAGCCGCCATAACGAATTGGATTTCTCCCACCGGCACGGTCTTTCCAACCTTCTGCCAAAGCTTCTCATTACAGTCCAGACTGCGATTATGAGTCGAGCGGATCAACCAGTCAGCCGGAGTGCCAAGGTCATCAGCGAGCTGCATCAACGCCTTGATATCCGCTTCGCGATCGGCTAAGTACACCAGACGTGTGTTTGGCAACTCCGAGGCGAGTTCAGCAACTCGCTCGTATCCCTCGAGCCAGCGCGTACTCTCCTTGATCCCATCGCGTTTTCCGTCTGCATCCTTCGGCTCTCTTGCCCACATCCACGCATCCAGTACGCCCAACCCCACGCGATCCGGACTGACCGCGTAGGTCGGATGCAGGTACAGACCACGCCTGGCTTCGTAGTTCAAGGGACCCAAGCCTTGGATTTGCTGCCCGTTGAAGTCAAGCTCGGTAGTGTCTTGGATACACAGCACAACCTCGTGTTCTCGGCTCCTTTCCTGCGTACGCTGCCAGTGAGGTTGCAGAATGTCTCGCCATTCGAATGCTTGGTTCTCCATGAAGCGGTAAGCACCCAGCGTCTCAGGCCATCCGAGGCACGCATGCGGAATGCTGGCTTGCGGATTCTCAGCCAGCCGTATCAAAAGCCCTTTGGCGCGCTTATTGAGCCTCGTGTCACCAAGATTTACCCCTTCCAGTTCTTGGTGTGCCCAGCCATCTGAATTTCGTGTCATTTTTCAGCGCCGTAAATGGCGATAGTACACGTCGGTTTCACTTCATTTACAACCCCACCGGCTGCCTATTTCAGCCCGCTAACCCTTGGCATATAAGGCGTTGCGGACTTGTGTATAACGAAGTGAGTTTAGGTGCATCAGGCGTGTGGCGGATTTCCGGTTTGGTCAGCCACAGCACCAGCGGTGGAACAATCATCAGGGAGATCAGGCACGGCACCACGGCGGCCAGAAACCAACTGCCCCAGGTGATGTGCACGCCGGCATTGGCAGCCAGTTTTACTGCCAGCAGGTTGCCAGTGTAGGCGGTCATAAACAGCGCGGCGGTAATATCGTTGACGTTGCCGATGCAGACTACCAGAAACGTCGCTATCTTACTGCGCGAGGCATCTTCCGGCTTAAAGTCGAAACTGCGCGCCAGTGAGTCAGCAATGGGGTAGATCACACCGCCGCAGCGTGCCGTATTGCTTGGCATGGCGTGTGACAACACCAGATCGGCGAAGGCCAAGCCGTAGGCCAGTCCCAGCGTCCTCTTTCCCAAGAGACGGATCATCTGTAATGCGATGCGTCGGCCTAAATAGCTGTTCCTAATACCGCTACACTTTTGCCTGTCCATGTTTTCCACTGGGAAACGGGCTGACGGTTTCCATGAAGCGGCGAACCTTGTTCAGTCACTGCCACATTGAACAGCATTGATGATTGCGGGTAATGGTTTCATGCAACGCCTGCCATAACCGCTCTACATGATTTACCCATGGTGAGTACAGCGGCTGATAAATAACCCTGAATTTCGGGTTTTCTTCCAGCCAGCGCTGCGTCTCCCGGCTTTTGTGAATAATGTAGTTATCAACTATCAGCGTGAGCGTTTTTGCCCGTCTGTACGTTGCTCTCAGATGCTCTAACATACTGATAAACAAACACGAAATTTTACTGCTTCCTCCAACATCGCTGACTTTTCCCGTCCCGCTGTGTAATGCACCCGACAGATAATATTTCTCGTTCTGGCCCGGTGTCACGATGTGTTTCTGCTTCCCGCGAACCTGCCAGTCCGCGCCAATTTTGGGATTCAGATGAATATCCACTTCGTCTTCGTAAAAGACGGGATGTTCCGCGCTGCATTGTTCCAGCGCCATCGCGATGGCCTCCATTTTTTCTTCCTTATGCGGGTCGCGGATACGCAGCGTAGGAGCTGCGCGTCGCCACACCAGACCGGCAGAAGGCCGCCAACGGCGCACCGTGGAAGCATGCAACTGGCAACCGGTTATCTCATTGATTTTTATCGCTAGCAGTTCCGTGCTCCAGCGCGAACGCTGATAGCCAAAATCATGAGGGGAACGCTTTACGAGCTGGATTAACAGTGCGCAGATCTGTTCAAACGGCCAGCGACGGCCACGACCGGGCCGCAGAGATTTGAGGCCTTCAATGCCGTACAGGGTGAGCCAGTTAATCCATCTGCCGATTGACGAACGGGCGCAGCAAAGCATTCTGGCGACATCGCTCACGCGCTCGCCCCGGTGCAACATCAGGATGGCGGTCAGCCTGCGGGCGTGATTCTTGTCACGCGTTTTATGGAGAGTTTTCTTCATCAGGCGTCGTTCGTTACGGGGTATCGGTGCTATGCTCGACATCGCTCAGTCCGGTTGATGATTTGGGAGCTTTATCGATTGCTCAGATCGCTCAACTCGGACTGAGTTCCCTTCAGGTGATCTACTATTCGGAACAGTTATTTAGTCCGGTTTTGATAAAGCCGCGTGCGATCATAAATGCCACGACGATCAGCCAAATCAGGGAGCTGTTCAGATCGCTTAACGCGGTTTGAATAGCGCCGCTGGCGCTGGTATCGCCTGCGGCGGCCGTCAGCGCAAACAGCGTCATGCTGATGATGCCGATGGCACCAATGGGAAGCACGTTAGCCACGATAGATATGATGGTGGCGACAAAAATCACTGCGGAATGCCAGGCGGGAGCGCTGAGGTCGGTTGGTGGGGACTGGTGCCAGAAAAAGGCGGCGATAAGTAGAATAATCGCCAAAGCAAGCCAATTCAGGCCATATGACGTTTTGGTCTTCATCCGTTTTCCTTACAACTTGATAGGTGTCTGAAGGAGGAGCTGCAATCAGTGTAATCCCTAAGGGTTATAGGGTTATCAGCGATCATAGTCGCACTGCTATAAAACGCGGGATGAAAATGACACGCTTATTGATTTGAATCGGTTTTTATAAATATTGTTAGTTAAATAATTATGTGAAGCGCGTCACATTTTAAGTGTGACAAAATATGACAAAGGCAGATGCCGTGCGGGGAGAGTAAAAAAAGCGCGAAATACCTGAATAGGGTCTCGTTAACCAGTGTGCAAATGATTTTTTCTATTTATTTAACATACCCACCAACGCGCTTTCGCGCGCAGGTGGGTAGACTGGTTATCGCTTCTCTTTTTCCAACGATTTTCCTGACCAGTAGCCTGCCAGCAGGTAGCCGGACAGGTTGTGCCACACCGAGAACAGCGCGCCGGGCAGAGCGGCGAGCGGAGAGAAGTACATCTTGCCCAGCGTTGCGGCAAGGCCGGAGTTCTGCATGCCGACTTCGATAGCCAATGTGCGGCAGGTGGACTCGTCAAAGCCGAACAGTCGGCCGCCCCAATAGCCACCCAGTAGGCCGATACCGTTGTGCAGGATGACGGCAATAATCACCATAAAACCGACGGATGCGATATGGCTCTGGCTGCCTGCGACCACGGCGCTGATAATTGCCAGAATAAACACCATCGAAAGCATTGGCTGATAGGGCTCAATGCGTTTTACCACACCGCTGAACAGGTGGTGGACAATCAAACCTGCGCCGATCGGGATCACCACGATCTTCAGGATGCTGAGCAACATGCCCATCACGTCCACGCTGATGGCGGCATCAACATACAGTCGGGTCAGCAGCGGCGTAGCAAACACGCCAACCAGTGTCGAGATGGACGAAATGGTGACTGACAGGGCGACATCGCCTTTAGACAGGTAGATCATCACGTTTGACGCCGTGCCGCTGGCAACGCTGCCCACCAGCACCATGCCTGCCGAGAGGTCAGGCGGCATGTTAAACGCGCGCGCCAACACCCAGGCGGCGAGTGGCATCACCAGATAATGCAGGAATATCCCGGCGGCAACCGGGGCCGGGCGCGTGAGCACCCGCTTATGCAAGGTCACGCCCATGGCGAACATGATGAGCATCAACAGCGTGCTGATATGAGGGCTGATGCCGGTAAAGGTGTCTGGTGAAGCATAGGCGGCAACAGAGAGCAAAACGGCCCATAACGGAAACAGCCGAGTCAACATGGCGAGCATAAAATATCTATCCTTATCACTATGAGGGTCCAGATAAAAAAACCGACCCAGGGGCCGGTTTTTTTTAGGTGCAATGGCAGGGCGTTATTCAAACAAGCTGTGGTGTAGCGTCTGCACCACACGCTCTGCGTCGTTGCCTGGCACCAGGAAACACAGGTTATGGCTGCTGGCACCGTAGCAAATCAGGCGAATGTTAAACGGCTCCAGCACACCAAACACCTCTTTGCCGACGCCGCACGCCTGAGAAAGCTGATTGCCGATCAGCGCGACCAGCGACAGGTTCTCTTCCACCTCGACGCGACACAGGGAAGAGAGCTCGGTCAGCATGGCGCTGGAGAGCAGGCCGTCACCCGCAGAAGTGGAGCCAGTGGTGTCCAACGTCAGAGCAACGTTCACTTCCGAAGTGGTTATCAGATCCACCGAAATATTGTGGCGCGCCAGGATGCTGAACACTTCTGCCAGAAAGCCGCGTGCGTGCAGCATATTCAGGCTATGCAAGGTGAGCAGCGTTTGTTTACGGCGCAATGCCAGCGCGCGGAATAGCGGCGGGTTTTCTGTCTTGTTGCACACCAGCGTGCCGCCAGCAGAGGGATCCTTGCTGGAGCCAACGAACACCGGAATATCGCTGCGTACGGCAGGCAACAGGGTAGCGGGGTGCAACACCTTGGCACCAAATGTCGCCATTTCCGCCGCTTCTTCAAAGGTGATCTGGTCGATACGGTGCGCCGTGGGCACCACGCGAGGATCGGTGGTGTAGATCCCGGGGACATCGGTCCAGATATCGATGCGGTCGACGTTCAACGCTTCACCCAGCAGAGCGGCGGTATAATCGCTGCCGCCGCGGCCCAGCGTCGTGGTGCGGCCTTTGGCTTCACTGCCGATAAACCCTTGAGTAATGTTCAGGCTTTCTGCCAGACGTGGCTGCAACTGGCTGCGCGTCAATGCACCCAGTGTGTCGCAATCCGGCTCTGCGCGGCCAAAGCGATCGTTGGTACGCATGATTTTGCGCACATCGAACCACTCGGCGCTGATGTGGCGTTCGCGCAGGATCTCAACGAACAGCAGCGTTGACATCAATTCGCCGTGGCTGACCAACTCATCGGTCAGGGCGTTAGAGGTGGCGAGTGCAGTGGCTTCAGACAGACGCGCCACGTTTTCCAGCATGCGATCGATCTCTTCACGGATCACCTGCGGATGGCTCAGACGATCGATGATGGCATATTGGATATGACGAATTTTTTCCAAATGGACATCGCGCTGTTCTTGCGCCACGCCTTCCGCTAAGGCAACCAGCAGGTTAGTGATGCCGGCAGAGGCGGAAAGCACGACAACGCGCACCGCAGGATCGGCTAGCACAATATCCGCACTGCGGTTCATCGCGTCGAAATCAGCCACGCTGGTGCCGCCAAATTTAGCGATTCTCAGAGAAGTAGTTGTAGACATAAATAAAAAACACCTCGTGTCAGGGGCGCTGTGGCGATAGTTGTCGCACATCAGCTGTCCATAAAATCAGCCTTGGCACAAGGAAAGAGCGGTAAGCAGGGAGCAGGCGTAGATAAGTAAGCGTCACTACGGTACACCCAGAAGCGCTCCACCTTGCTGAACGTGCAGTTTGCATTGATAGTCTGCACGTTGCTGGTGACAACCCAGAGGATTCAGCCCCTGTAGTCGATGATGGCATTCCCGTATTGCCCATCATCTCGGCACCGCTCCCCCTGGTTTATCGTCACTGGATTTACGGATCCTCGGATAAATTACCTGGGCGGCGCTCCTCTTCTGGCTTATGCAACCGCCTTCGGCGTGGATGCATAAGTTCACGCTTACAAATAACGGGTTATCTTGCGGCTGTCAACCACTAACCGCAGGGAAATGCGTAATAGCAAGAAAAGGGATCGCAACTGGTGGTATAAGGGATACAATCGATTCAGCCTTAGCGATTTTATTATCGGAGACAAGAGTGTTGTTATGAAAAATATCAATCCCAGCCAAACTGCCGCATGGCGCACTCTGCAACAGCATTTTTCCACGATGGAACAGGTGCAAATCAGCGAACTGTTTGCTCAGGATCCGGATCGTTTCTTACGCTTTTCCGCCACGTTTGATGACCTGATGCTGGTGGACTACTCCAAGAACCGTATTACCCAGGAAACGCTGGATAAGTTGCTCAGTCTGGCGCGCGAAACGCAGTTGAGCGAGGCCATTGCCTCGATGTTCTCTGGTGAGAAAATTAACCGCACCGAAGATCGCGCGGTACTGCACGTTGCGCTGCGTAACCGTAGCAATACGCCCATTGTGGTGGATGGCAAAGATGTGATGCCAGAGGTCAATGCGGTATTGCAGAAGATGAAAGGCTTTAGCGAGCGTATCATCAGCGGTAGCTGGAAAGGCTATACCGGCAAGGCGATTACCGATGTGGTGAATATCGGCATCGGTGGTTCGGATCTCGGCCCCTTCATGGTGACGGAAGCGCTGCGGCCGTTTAAGAACCACCTTAACATGCACTTCGTGTCCAACGTTGATGGCACACACATCGCGGAAACCCTGAAAACGCTGAACCCGGAAACCACGCTGGTGCTGGTTGCCTCAAAAACCTTCACCACGCAGGAAACCATGACCAACGCCCATTCGGCGCGCGACTGGTTCCTGAAAACCGCGCAGGATGAGCAGCATGTTGCCAAGCATTTCGCCGCGCTCTCCACCAATGCCAGCGCGGTCAGCGCATTCGGTATTGATACCGCCAATATGTTTGAATTTTGGGATTGGGTCGGCGGTCGCTACTCTCTGTGGTCTGCCATCGGCTTGTCGATTATCCTCTCTATCGGTTTTGACAACTTTGAGCAATTGCTGAGCGGCGCGCACGCCATGGATCAGCATTTTGCCACCACGCCTATCGAGAAAAACCTGCCAGTGACGTTGGCGCTGATCGGGATCTGGTACAACAATTTCTTTGGCGCGGAAACTGAAGCGATCCTGCCTTACGATCAGTACATGCACCGTTTTGCTGCCTACTTCCAGCAGGGCAACATGGAGTCCAACGGTAAGTATGTCGACCGCGACGGTAATCCAGTGACCTACCAAACCGGGCCGATTATCTGGGGAGAGCCGGGCACTAACGGGCAGCATGCGTTTTATCAGTTGATTCACCAAGGGACAAAACTGGTGCCGTGTGATTTTATCGCACCGGCGGTGAGCCACAATCCGTTGGGCGATCACCACGGTAAGCTGCTCTCTAACTTCTTTGCCCAGACCGAAGCGCTGGCATTTGGTAAATCCCGTGAGGTGGTGGAAGCCGAGTTTGCCGCGCAGGGAAAAACGGCGCAGCAGGTTGAGCATGTTGCGCCGTTCAAAGTGTTTGAAGGCAATCGTCCAACCAACTCCATCCTGTTGCGCGAAATAACGCCTTACAGCCTGGGTGCGCTTATCGCGCTGTATGAACACAAGATCTTCACCCAGGGTGCGATTCTGAACATCTATACTTTCGATCAGTGGGGTGTTGAGTTGGGCAAACAACTGGCCAACCGCATTTTGCCGGAATTGGAAAATGACCAGCCGGTGAGCAGCCACGACAGTTCGACCAACGGTTTGATTAACCGCTTTAAAAACTGGCGCGCCTGATTCGTGGACGCCGATAGGGGGATATCCCCCCTTTTGTCATCAACATGGAGGGACGTATGCAGAAACGTGCTTTATTGGGCATCGCCGTGGCGGTTTTACTGGCAGGATGCAGCACCAGCAAGGAATTGAGTTCAGCCGGGCAGTCGGTCAAGTTTACTGATAAGCAACCCGGCAGCGAATGCCGTCTGGTGGGGCAGGTGACAGGCTCGCAGTCCACTTGGTTAACGGGTCATGATGAGGGTAACGCTCAGCGCGGCGCGGCCAACGATCTGCGTAACAAGGCGGCGGCGCTCGGCGGTAACGACATCTATGGCGCCACCAGTTCCAGCGAAAGCTTCTGGTCGAGCTTTGCACCGCTTGATAGCAAGCTGGTCGGGCAGGTTTATCACTGCCCCTAAACGACAGGCCTTCACAGGCGGATGCTCGCTGAGCCGCCGTCTGTGAAGAATTTCTGTTAGTTGGGCTTCAGCAACTGCAAATCCAGCAGCGTTTTGCTGGCTTCCCCGCCAATCTCGCGCGTCAAACGCGGTACCAGATAGCCGGAGACCTGCGACAGCAGTTTTTTCATGATGTCGCGTGCTTCTTCATCGCTCACCAGAAAATGCGCTGCGCCTTGTACTTTGTCCAGCACGTGCAGGTAGTAAGGCAGTACGCCTGCGTTAAACAGCGCGTTGCTCAGCGCCGCAAGCGTCGAGGCGTTATCATTCACGCCGCGCAGCAATACGCTTTGATTCAGCAGCGTAACGCCAGCCTGACGCAAACGTGCCATACTTTCACTCAGTTCGCTGTCTATTTCGTTGGCATGGTTGATGTGTGTCACCAGCAGCACGCGAAGGCGCGTTTGCGATAAGCGTTGACACAACGCCTCGGTAATTCGCTCCGGGATCACCACCGGCAACCGGCTGTGAATACGTAGGCGTTTCACGTGTGGGATGGTTTCCAGTTCGGTGATAAGCCAGTCCAGCTCATGGTCTTTCGCCATCAGCGGATCGCCCCCGGAGAAAATAATTTCATCCAGTTCAGGATGCTGGCGAATATAGTCCAGCGCCTGACGCCAGTTGCTCTTGTTGCCCTGATTGTCCTGATAGGGAAAGTGGCGACGGAAGCAATAGCGGCAGTTGACCGCGCAGCCGCCTTTGACCAGCAACAAGGCGCGGTTGTGGTATTTATGGAGTAATCCAGGCACCACGCTGTGCTGTTCATCAAGCGGATCGACGCTGAACCCGGGGGTTACCTCGAATTCGTCCTGCGCAGTCAGTACTTGCAGCAATAGCGGATCGAGAGGATCCCCTTTGCGCATCCGCGCGGCAAAGGACCAAGGTACGCGAAAGGGAAATAGCGCGCGCGCTTGTGCCCCTTTACGTAGTTCAGGGTGGTCATCCAGCGCCAAAAAGTGCAAAAGTTGGAGAGGGTCGGTAATGACATCCGCAAGTTGATGTAACCAATCTTCTCTGGGATGGGGTTTTAGGGTTACAATGTGTGCCATTTTTTGGCTGAGTACCAGTATCAAATAGTAGAGGGCCTTTATGGCGACTTATTTTAGCAACGATTTTCGTTCCGGTCTTAAAATCATGTTTGAAGGCGAGCCTTACGCTGTCGAATCCAGTGAATTCGTTAAGCCAGGTAAAGGGCAGGCTTTCGCGCGCGTGAAAATGCGCCGTTTGCTGACCGGCAAACTGATTGAAAAAACCTTCAAATCCACCGACAGCGCCGAAGGTGCTGATGTGGTCGATATGAACCTGACCTACCTGTATAACGACGGTGAGTTCTGGCATTTCATGAACAATGAAACGTTTGAACAACTGGCCGCTGATTCCAAAGCTGTTGGCGATAACGCCAAATGGCTGCTGGATCAGGCTGAATGTATCGTGACGTTGTGGAACGGCCAACCGATTTCGGTAACGCCGCCAAACTTCGTAGAACTGGAGATCGTGGATACCGATCCGGGTCTGAAGGGCGATACAGCAGGGACTGGCGGTAAGCCGGCAACGTTGACCACAGGTGCCGTGGTAAAAGTGCCGTTGTTTGTTCAGATTGGCGAAGTGATCAAAGTGGATACGCGTTCTGGCGAATACGTTTCCCGCGTGAAATAAGCACTTCCCTGCCAAAAACACCGTCGGCTTTGCTGGCGGTTTTTTTTGTCCCACATCTGGTTAAAGCCAACGTTTGCTACCCATTCAGCCCCGAACGCTGCTTCATGACAGAGCCTGTACCTTCAGATATCAAGGCGTAAGCTTACGAACCGGGAAACACCCGCTCGCACAGAAAATCTACCAGTACGCGTACCTTCGGCGACGGATGTTTGCTCGCGGGCCACAGCACGTGAAAAACGCCTGTGCGCTCCACATAATCGACCAGAATGGGCTGTAATCGGCCATCGGCCAGCAGATCGCGAATAGAGAAGTCCGGCAGATAGGCGATACCCAACCCTTGCAGTGCGAAGCACACGCGCGTCTCTATGTTGTTGCAGATCATCGCCGTAGGCAGTTGCAACAGTGGCTCTCCGGGAGCGAGTCGCAACGCCCAAGGCTCCAGCTTACCGCTGTGGGGAAAGCGATAGTGCAGGCAGCGGTGTCGCAGCAGGTCGGCAGGCACCTGCGGTGTGCCCTGTCGCGCCAGATAGTCGGGAGACGCGACCAGCAACGAGCGAAAGGCCCCAAGCCGACGAGCGGTGAGACGCGAATCGTGTGGCTCACCGGTGCGCACCACTGCATCAAAGCCTTCTTCGATCACATTGACGATCTGATCGGTGAAATCGAGATCCAGCTCGATCTCTGGATACGTATGCATAAATTCACTGAGTACCGGCAGTACCAGCGAGCTGACCAGCTGAAGGCTCACTCGCAGGCGCCCCCGCGGCGTGCCGTTGGCCTGTAGATCCAACTCTGCGGCTTCGATCTCGGCCAGAATGCGCCGACAGTGCTCCAGAAACAGGGTGCCCTCAGCCGTCAGGGTAATGTTACGCGTGCTGCGATGGAACAGGCGTACGCCCAGTTTTTCTTCCAGACGTGCCACGCTCTTGCCGACGGCCGAGGCTGACACCCCCAGCAACCGCCCCGCTGCCACAAAGCTGCGTGTTTCTGCCACCTGCACGAACACCACAAAGCCGTTAAGGCTGTCCATATCGCCCTCCCATTGCGGACAGTTTATTCCGCATCGCAAGGAACTGTATCCATCTTTTTCTTGAGTCACAAGTTCTCTATCGTCAAGGCATGCCCAATCTAGCAACCGATGAAATCAAGGACTTTAACGTGACGACTTCTCTCCCCCCTGCGCTCAGGTGTTCCCTCTGCGCATCTCTCCACCCGTATTCAGAATGTTATCCAGCAGGCGTTGGAGACGCACCGTCTGGTGGGTAGCGTTGTCTTGGTGGCGCACCATGGTGCGTTGATTTACCAGCAGGCGGCCGGATGGGCCGATCGTGAACACGCACAGCCGATGGCGTTGGACACGATCTTTCGGCTGGCGTCGGTGAGTAAACCCATAGTGTCGACGGCGGCGTTGGTGCTGGTGGCTTAGGGAATATTCGGTCTGGATGACGACATCTCTCGCTGGCTGCCTGAATTTCAGCCTCGGTTGCCCGATGGATCAGCCACTCCGATCACGGTGCGCCAGTTGCTCAGCCATACCGCTGGACTGGGCTACCGCTTCTTCGAGGCGGATGCAAATGGCCCCCTACGCGCAGGCTGGGATATCGGATGGTATGGATGCATCCGGCATCACGCTGGATGAGAATTTACGTCGTCTCGCCAGCGTGCCACTGCTGTATGTGCCGGGTACTGACTGGGGGGTACTCGCTGGCGACGGATGTGCTGGGGGCCTTGATTGCGCGTGTTCAGGGCTCGTCACTGGACAAGGCGGTACGTGAACTTGTGACCGACCCGCTGGGTATGGTGGATACCGGCTTCGTCGTTGACGATCCGTTACGTGTGGCGACGGCCTATGTGAATGACACAACGCAACCACATCAGTTGGCTGAAGGCGAAACCGTTTCTGCCTTTGAGGGGGCGGTCGGTATTACGTATAGCCCGGCGCGAATCTTCGATGTTGAAGCCTTCCCTTCAGGCGGCGCAGGCATGGCGGGCACTGCCAGAGACCTCCTTTACCTGCTCGAAACCCTGCGTCAGGGCGGCGGTACGCTATTGCCCGATGCTCTGATTGAGGAGATGGGCCGCGACCAGACCCATGGTTTGGAACTGCCTAATGCGCCAGGGTTCGGTTTTGGCCTGGGATTTTCTGTGCTACGCGATCCCCGGTTTGTGGATTCGCCAGAATCGCTGGGAACCTGGCGTTGGGGCTGTGCTTACGGCCATGCCTGGTTTGTGGATCGTGCACGAGGTCTGAGCGTCGTGGCGTTTACCAATACTCTGTACGAAGGCATGTCGGGCCGCTTCGTTACCGATCTGAGAGATGCGGTGTACGAGGCGCTGGGGGAAGTACAATGACATGCCGTAAACAGGAGCGCTTGCCGTTGGCCTCACTGTTGGCGTTAGCGACGGCAGCTTTCATCACCATCCTGACCGAAGCCCTGCCTGCGGGACTGTTACCGCAAATGGCGCAAGGTCTTGCGGTGTCCGAAGCCTGGGTGGGCCAAACCGTCACCTTCTATGCCATTGGCTCACTGGTTGCGGCGATCCCTTTGATGGCGGCCACGCAAGGCATGCGCCGGCGTCCACTACTGTTATTGGCCCTGGCGGGTTTCGCGATTGCCAATACCGTTACGACATTTTCCGGCAGCTATCTCCTGACGATGGTGGCTCGCTTTCTGGCGGGAGTGTCAGCCGGGCTATTGTGGGCATTGCTGGCCGGTTATGCTGCACGCATGGTACCGGACCACCAGAAGGGACGCGCTATTGCCATCGCCATGGTCGGCACGCCCCTGGCGCTGTCGCTCGGCGTGCCAGCAGGAACGTTTTTAGGCCATTTGGTGGGCTGGCAGATGTGTTTTGGCCTCATGAGCGCATTGGCGTTACTGCTTATGCTGTAGGTGCGCGTTCAGGTTCCCGACTTTGCCGGGCAGCCTGCGGGCAAGCGATTGTCGTTAGGCGCCGTATTTATCATCGCCGGGGTGCGTCCGGTGCTGTTCGTGGTATTGGCGTTTGTGCTGGCGCACAACATCCTTTACACCTACATTGCCCCGTTCTTGGCGGCGGCGGGCATGGTCGAACGCACGGACGTGATACTGCTGGTGTTTGGCGTCGCCTCGTTGCTGGGGATCGGGATCATCGGCGTACTGATTGACCGGCATTTGCGTGCGTTGACGCTGACCAGTACGCTATTGTTCGGTCTGTCTGCGCTGGCGCTTGGTGTTGCGGGTGATATGCCTGTCGTGGTGTATACGGCAGTTGCGGTGTGGGGGCTGGCATTCGGCGGTGCGGCAACGCTGTTTCAAACCGCCATCGCCAAAACCGCCGGAGAGGCGGCCGATGTGGCTCAATCGATGCTGGTGACGGCCTGGAATCTGGCGATTGCTGGTGGCGGTATCCTTGGCGGGCTGTTGCTGGACAGCCTGTGCGTTGCGGCGTTCTCTCCGGCGCTTTTGGTGCTGCTAACGGCAACGCTGATCGTGGTTTGGGTTGCTCGGCAGCAGGGGTTCCGCGCGATGCCGTATTGAAACGTCAGTCGTGCCGGCCCCCTCAGCCACTGTCAAACCCCTTCGCGCTCTGTGCTACAGGCAGGCACTTTCTTGCGGCGTAACCACTGCGCAGGTTTCAGTTCGCTGACCAGCACCCCGATAACCATCAGCGCGGCACCCACAATCGCTAAGCCGGGCAAACGGTCACCGGCAAGACGACCGACAATGCCCGCCCACACCGGTTCGCTGGCGTAGATGACGGTGGCACGCGTAGGGGACACTGCCTTTTGCGCCCAGTTCATGGTCAGTTGAATCACAATGCTGGCGGCACCAAGGCCGATGCAGCCCAGCAACCAGGCCCAGGAGAAGGCGGGCAACGACTCACCGGTTACTGGCATTAACAGCAGGGATAGCAGTCCCGTCGTCAGCAACTGTACAGTAGTCACCCGGCGCACATCGACTTTCCCGGCGAAATGGCCGATAAGAATGATTTCGACCGCAATCGCCAGCGCACTGAGCAGCGTGACCCATTCGCCCTGACTCATACTGAGATGGCCCGCATCGGGTCCTGCCAACAGCATCAGGCCGACAAACGCGAAAACAATCCCCACCAGACTCATGACGCCGGGGCATCGCCGTAGCACCAGCCATTGCAGCAGCGGCACCAGAGGGACATACAGCGCGGTAATAAACGCCGATTGGCTGCTGGTGATGGTTTGCAGGCCATAGGTTTGTAAACCGTAGCCCAGCAGGATACTTGCTCCGATGGCAAAACCCGCATAGCACTCCTGAAGTGTCAGTCCCGCCAATGCGCGCCGAAAAACCAGAAGGCTGATGATACCGGCCGTGGTAAAGCGCAGCCCAACAAAAAACAGCGGACCACTGTGCTGCATGGCCAGATGAACCACTAAAAAGGTGGTTCCCCACCCTAAATAACTGTTCCGAATAGTAGATCACCTGAAGGGAACTCAGTCCGAGTTGAGCGATCTGATCAATCGATAAAGATCCCAAATCATCAACCGGACTGAGCGATGTCGAGCATAGCACCGATACCCCGTAACGAACGACGCCTGATGAAGAAAACTCTCCATAAAACGCGTGACAAGAATCACGCCCGCAGGCTGACCGCCATCCTGATGTTGCACCGGGACGAGCGCGTGAGCGATGTCGCCAGAATGCTTTGCTGCGCCCGTTCGTCAATCGGCAGATGGATTAACTGGCTCACCCTGTACGGCATTGAAGGCCTCAAATCTCTGCGGCCCGGTCGTGGCCGTCGCTGGCCGTTTGAACAGATCTGCGCACTGTTAATCCAGCTCGTAAAGCGTTCCCCTCATGATTTTGGCTATCAGCGTTCGCGCTGGAGCGCGGAACTGCTAGCGATAAAAATCAATGAGATAACCGGTTGCCAGTTGCATGCTTCCACGGTGCGCCGTTGGCTGCCTTCTGCCGGTCTGGTGTGGCGACGCGCAGCTCCTACGCTGCGTATCCGCGACCCGCATAAGGAAGAAAAAATGGAGGCCATCGCGATGGCGCTGGAACAATGCAGCGCGGAACATCCCGTCTTTTACGAAGACGAAGTGGATATTCATCTGAATTCCAAAATTGGCGCGGACTGGCAGGTTCGCGGGAAGCAGAAACGCATCGTGACGCCGGGCCAGAACGAGAAATATTATCTGGCGGGTGCATTACACCGCGGGACGGGAAAAGTCAGCGATGTTGGAGGAAACAGTAAAATTTCGTGTTTTTTATCAGTATTTTAGATCATCTGAGAGCAACGTACAGACGGGCAAAAACGCTCACGCTGATAGTTGATAACTACATTATTCACAAAAGCCGGGAGACGCAGCGCTGGCTGGAAGAAAACCCGAAATTCAGGGTTATTTATCAGCCGGTGTACTCACCATGGGTAAATCATGTAGAGCGGTTATGGCAGGCGTTGCATGAAACCATTACCCGCAATCATCAATGCTGTTCAATGTGGCAGTGACTGAACAAGGTTTGCCGCTTCATGGAAACCGTCAGCCCGTTTCCCAGTGGAAAACATGGACAGGCAAAAGTGTAGCGGTATTAGGAACAGCTATTTAGGCTGTGTCCCTTAATCCCATGAATTATACTAACTGTTTGTTTCTACATCATTTTTAACTATGGCTCGCTACGACCTTCCCGATGAAGCATGGGCTATCATCCAGCCCTTACTCCCTGCTGAACCAGCAACACCACAGGCCGGACGCCCATGGGCTGAGCATCGCATGATTATCAATGGCATGTTCTGGGGGCTGTGCTCTGGTGCCCCATGGCGTGATTTACCTGAGCGATACGGCCCATGGAAAACCGTTTATAACCGCTTTAACCGATGGTCAAAATCGGGAGTCATTAACATTATTTTCAATAAGTTACTTTCATCACTTGATGCCCATGGCCTCGTGGACTGGTCAGCGACTGCGCAGGATGGTAGCAATATCAGGGCGCTGAAATGTGCTGCCGGTGCTCAAAAAAACATCCCGATATCACCGGAGATAATGGGCTGGGTCGCTCTCGAGGTGGTTTTGGCACCAAAATCCATATGGCTACAGACGGAAGTGGTCTTCCGTTAAACATCGTGTTGAGCCCCGGTCAGGCTCATGAAAGTCAGTTTGCACTACGTCTTTTGGACGGTATTGGTGTTCAACGCCAGAACGGCAGTATGAAACGCCGTGGTCATGCGGTACTCGCTGACAAGGCGTACTCCGGGCATGTATTACGTAACGAGCTGAAAAACAGAGGTATAAAAACTGTCATCCCCCGAAAATCCACTGAAAAAATGGCGGTGGATGGTCGTTCAAAGCTCGATCGTGACGCCTACCGCAATCGGAACGTTGTTGAGCGGTGCTTTGGCCGTCTGAAAGAATACCGTCGCATTGCGACACGTTACGACAAAACGGCGAGGAATTATCTGGCAATGTTGAAACTGGGCTACATCCGCCTGTTTTACCAGAGGTTATGTAATTAAGGGACACAGCCTAGTGGTCTTTCTAAAAAACTTTGCAAGGAGTCAATGTCATTATAGCCCAATATGAAAAAACGGTCGTCGGTATAAAAATCATATTGCATTATTTTTATATTGTTGGTTATTATTTTTTTGTTAAAAGCAAGAGCCTCTATCGTTCGTAACGTTAAACCATCTTGTCCTGGGTGGTTTATTTCTATAACAACGTCAGACTCAATAACTTTCTGTATGTTTTCTTTATAATCAAGAGATTGGTTTTTGTAAAAAAATGGGTAACCCATTGATTTGTTATATTTATCAAAAAGATAAAAATCAAGTTTGTAATTTAAACGTTTAAAATAAGGGTAATGACTCCAATTAGTAGAACATGTGTTTTTCGTAGTGGCACACTGATACTGGCCACCTGAGCGGAGGTGATATGCTCACCTCATCAACACGACAGGTGACCTCATGGGTAAACATTTGACGGCGGAATTTAAGCTCGAAGCCGCAAAGCTGGTTGTCGACCACGGCTACACATACGTTAAGGCCGCAGAGGCGGTTAATGTCAGCCATTCTGCCATTAGTCGCTGGGTCAATAAGCTTCGCCTTGAACGACAGGGAAAAACGCCAACGGGACTTCCTCTTACCCCTGAACAGCTCGAGCTGCGTGAGATGAAGAAAAAAGTCCAATGCCTTGAAATGGAGAACGAAATCCTAAAAAAGGCTACGGCGCTCTTAATGTCGGACTCACTCAACGGTTCACGGTAGTCGACAGGCTGAGGGCGCGATACCCGGTCACGGCGTTGTGCCAAACTTTTGAGGTACATCGCAGCAGCTACAGGCACTGGCAGGCTTCCGCTAATGAACCCGACGGTGAGCGCGTGGTTAAGTGTAGTCGCGTCATGGAAGCCTGGAACGCCAGCGGCGGCTCTGCCGGCGCTCGAAGTATCGCGACCATCGTCACCGGCAGCTCTGGTGTCAAAATGGGGCGCTGGCTGGCTGGCAAGCTGATGAAGGAGCTGGGTATCGCCAGCTGCCAGCGACCGGCTCACAAATACAAACGCGGCGGCAATGAACACGTTGAAATACCGAACTATCTCAACCGCCAGTTCGCGGTTAC
The DNA here is from genome assembly GCF_053848865.1 of Symbiopectobacterium sp. Eva_TO. NCBI lineage: Bacteria > Pseudomonadati > Pseudomonadota > Gammaproteobacteria > Enterobacterales > Enterobacteriaceae > Symbiopectobacterium > Symbiopectobacterium sp. Eva_TO. The sequence continues at coordinate 742,386 of NZ_JBSPEY010000004.1, forward strand.
CGCGCCGGATCAGGTCTGGTGCGGCGATGTGACCTACATCTGGACGGGCAAATTCTGGGCTTACCTTGCGGTGGTGCTAGACCTGTTCGCCCGCAAACCGGTGGGCTGGGCCATGTCGACGTCGCCGGACTCGGCGCTGACAGTTAAAGCGTTGCAGATGGCCTGGGAACTCCGGGGACAACCAACAGGAGTCATGTTCCACAGCGACCAGGGCAGCCACTATACCAGCCGTCAATACCGGCAAGCCCTGTGGCGCTGCCGGATAAAGCAGAGTATGAGTCGGCGGGGTAACTGCTGGGATAATGCGCCAATGGAGCGGTTCTTCCGCAGCCTGAAGACAGAATGGGTGCCGACAAAGGGTTACAACAGCTTCAGCGAAGCCCAGGACGCGATTATCCGCTACATCACGGGGTATTACAGCGCTATCCGGCCTCACTGGTATAACGGCGGCTTAACTCCAAACGAATCTGAGCGACTGTTCTACATACAGTCTAATGCGGTGGCCAATATTAGTTGACCACTACACACCGCCCGTTTTGGTATTGTAAGCGTACCAGAGCCAGTGCTGTAGCGCCTGACTGCCAACGAAGCTCCATTGCTCATCAAGTTCACAGATAAGGGCGACGTCGGCGTGAGCAACGGGAGAAGACGTTATCCTGCGGGGCGAGAGCTTTTTAAAGCCCGGATGACCGTATTGATGCCGATTTTCAACGTTCTGGCGGTATCGCGAACACCGGCACCGTTGAAGGCCATATCAACGATCTGCTCTTTGACTCCCGGCTTTCGCGCTTCATAGCGGTAGGTAAGCTGGAATACACGGCGACAGCAGTGACACCGGAAGCGTTCGCGCTTAGTTGGACTAAGGCCATGTCGATAAACTTTATCTGAATGGCAGCGAGGGCAATGAACAAAAGCAGTAACCACGTGGAAACCTCAAATAGCGGCAGAATATCACAAAAGCCAACTATTTGAAGGCATTACTTTTTAAGTATGGTGTCAATATCTTGGGATGTAAATGGAAGGAACTGCTTTAAGTATATGAAGTTATATTTTTTACAGTCGGATGGGTCGAAACTATATACTTTATCAAAATGTGAGTCTATTTCTTTAATAATATCTCCATCAGGTGGAAGCCATCTTTTGTTTTCTTTCATTCCTCTTTCTAAATGAATTATAGTATCTCGAATCACTAAGACTTTTTTACATGGGAGTGTTTTTATTATATCAAGAAAACCTAAAAAACTATATCCATTGCAAATTATTAAATCATCTTCTTTTATTTTTTTTAGTTTTAAAAAAACATGTATCTTAACGAATAACCAATTATTAATATTGGCTTTTTTAAGTCTAATATTATTTCTTGTAAAATGCTTCATGACATTTTTTATTTCTGTGACGCCATGCGGCCCTAAATTTTTTATCATGAGCTTTTCATAATTGGCATTCCATTCTAAAAAATATACATTCATGAAACAATTCTATTATTTTGTTATGATATATTTTAATCTTGCTAAAATCCCGTTTAATAAGTGATATTTCCGGAACTCATGCTTTGATTTTTTCTTCCATTGTAAAGATGTTCGGGGTTTAAGTAACGGTACATCATGCCATTCTGAGGCTAGATATGCTTTTTGAAAGAAAATTGTTGAAGGATACTGTCCCCATTCATTCCAAGGCTTAGTTGTACCAACATAATGAATTAAGATAGATTCATTATTTATGATTTTTTTATATTTCTGATGAGTCCTGTCGTATAACTCGCTTTTTATACTATAGATGCTATTGTATTTTCTGGGTAAGAGAAATGTTTTGCCGAGCAAAAGCATATTTAATGCATCTTGATCCGGATATTTTAGTTCTGAATGTTCAAAGATAAATTTAATAACGTTAGAGGTTAAGTTTTGTTGATGCCATTGTTTTAAATCCACAAACATTACACCAGAATTAAAATAGACATCTTCTATTTCTGGACAATCGAGTCTTTCAATTGCTTTCTTATCCATCCCCTCAATATCAGTTACAACCGCACAAATAGCATTATCAAAAGATAAATGTATTAATTCATCAAGGGGGTCTTTACATACAATATCGGCATCAAGATATAATAATCGATCTGTATATGATCCCAAGTAATCGAATGCGATTAATCTGTAATAAGCAGAATAAGGCCAATTTTTTGTGGGTAAGTCTTTTAATGGTGTGTTTTCAATGTAATATATGAATACATCTACATTAAATCTACCTGACATTTTCTTGAAACGATGAAGATCATCATCGCTTATGGAGTCAATGAAAAAGTGTAAGGTGATAGGAATTTCACTATTTATAATTGTCGATGTAGCCGAAATTGCAGCACCGAATAAAAAATTCTTATCGACACCGTATGCAATATGCAACATCTTCTCTTTGTTGGTTTCCTGCGCACCAAGAAATTCAATCTTATTCTTGATCACACTGCTATCAAAATACATAATTTTCTATGCTCTGAATTAGATGATTTTTTTTAAGAAATAAAGTAAGTAGTTTTTTAAACCTGAAAATATTTTTTTATTATGAAATTCATGTTTGGCACAATAACGCAGCTGATTAGCTGAATGAGCTTTAAGCAATTCAGCGTCTTTCCATGGGGAGTTATTTTTTGCGTTTGTAAAATAGCATGATGAGTCATAATAAATGGCCCACTCATGCCACGGCTTTGTTGGGCCTATATAATGAATGAATACCGTGTTATTGGTGATGGGGGTGAGCATTTTTTTATTTTCATTTAGCTCATAATTAATACTAAACTGGGTGTTGTATTTTTTATCCAAAAAAATAACTTTATTCACAAACAATATGTTTAATATATCTTGATCTAAAAATGATATCTTTTCTTTTATTTCATCTTTGGAAAGAAGATTCATTGCTTGCCGACTGATATCTTCTTTCGCCCATAAAGGAATATTTATTAAAAGGAATCCTGCATTAAAATAACCATTACTTATATCCTCATCCCCTAACGCATGTGCCCGCTTGGTCCACCAGGATTTCTCTCCTTCACTGACCACGGCAGCGAGATGAACGCTCAAGTCTAGATTTATTAACTCATCCAGTTTCCCATTACAAATAATATCAGCATCAAGATAAAGTACTTTAGATGATAACCCATTGAAAAAATCAGCAATGATAAAACGAAAATAGGTTGCATAAGACCAGTTTTTAGTGCTTGGTAATTTTTTTAACTCATCACAGTTGATAAGATAAACGATGATTTGGGTATTGTATTGATGGCTAAGTTCAGTAAATTCTGAGATGTTTTTTTCATCAAAATAATCGGTAAAAATATGAAATACTATTTCTCTTTCTTTATTATTTAATAATATGGAAGATATGGATATTCCGCAGCCAAACATAAAGTTTTTGTCTATTCCATAAGCAATATTAAATGCACTGGCAGGTAATGTATTAATATTGTCATTTAGTGTTATTTTCTCTTTTATAACATGTTTGATATTAAAATACACAATATCACCATTATTTTAATGTTTTTTGATTGTTATGATTGGAAATAGATTCCATGAATGTAGAGTAATAGTTTTCATCATAAAATCCACTGATGGATTTTTTAATTTCTTCTACATTGTGATTGATTTCTTTTTTTTGTACTTGAGATAATATCTTAATAAAACCTTTGATATTACTCGGAGCATAAAGTTGCCCATTCACACCGTTCTTGATGATATCACCTGGTCCAGATGGGCAATCGCTGCTAACGCAATAAATCCCATAAGACATGGCTTCAAGCAACGTCATGGGAAGCCCTTCAAAAGCAGAACTCATAACAAAAGCTGAGACTTGCTTGATCTCTGTCTGAACATATTCCCACGGCTTTTCTTGCCATCCGTGCCAATGCAAATGATCTGCAATGTCCAGTTGATGCGCGTAGGCCTGGCATATTTCTGCATCTGAACCGTCACCGATAAAATGGCATTCCCATTCACCGTGCAAACCTGAGAAAGCATCTAACATGTCTTTAAGACGCTTTTGACCCTCAAACTTAAGACGCCCGACATAGATAAAGACGGTTTTATCGGTTGGGCGCGGAATCACGACACTTTGTGGCGTGACTGGGTTAAAAATCACAGAGATGCGTTCGGGAGAAACGCCACGCTTTATTAATTGCTGCTCGATACCGGAGCTGATGGCCAAGTGATGATCCGCGACCAGTGCCTGTTCGGCATGTTTTTTGTGGTCGAGAGAGTAGTGCAGCCACGAAATCAGCGGCAGCATTTTCTTACTGTAACGGATCGCTTGTGCCGCAACGCGACAGGATGGCGCATCAAAAGCAATAACCGTATCGGGTTGGTTCTGTTTAATGAAGCGCGCCAGCGCACACGCGTGGCTCATTCTACGCAGAAAGGAGATCTTGATGCCGGAACGATGGCAAATAAAGTGCTTTCCTTCCAGCCAGGCTTTATCCATGCGGTTATCACGGCAGAGGAAATATAAGGTATAGGTGTTTTTAGTGTCTTGATCACATTCCAGGAAGCTAGTGACCTTTTTTATTACTGTTTCAATCCCGCCGAAACCGGAGGTGGCCTCACCGACGAAAAGTATATTCATAATGATAATCAGGACTCGGGTTAAAGTCACCTCGTTATACACATCTCTGTTCGTGCCTGAGCGCGCGTAGCGTTTCGGCGGCCGTCATGACTTTCTGCAAGCCTTTCCAGATAGTTTTTGCGCCTGGTTCACCGTCGCCTTTTCGAGCAAGAAAGCCTCCGAGTTGCGCAACTAAGCGCAATACTTCGTTTAGCTTAGGGCGGCCCTTGGGCATACGCTTGTTCATCAGTAGGTAAGCGCCATGAGTCTCGTCGGAATCAAAGAACAACATTGCGTCCAGCTCTGGACAGGTTCGTCCCATACGCATTAAATAGGCGATGCGCCATGCCACGATCATGAACAGCGCCAATGCCCGCTCAATGCGATCCACGGTCGATAACTGTAACGCTTCGACACAGCAGCCGTTCTTCAGCACATTGAAGAACATCTCGATTTCCCATCTAGCCCGATACCAATCGATCAGCTCCACGATATCTTCTCGTCCTTCAGGTACGCGATTGCTCAGCAACCGCCACTCGACCGGCTTCACGCCTGCTGGCGGCTCAATTTCCTTGGCTATCACACAAGTCACTGCCAACCCGCAACGCAGCGACACTCGCTTCACGCGCAGCGCCTGTTTCACCGTACGCGCCTTCTGCCCCGCGCGAGCCGCCATAACGAATTGGATTTCTCCCACCGGCACGGTCTTTCCAACCTTCTGCCAAAGCTTCTCATTACAGTCCAGACTGCGATTATGAGTCGAGCGGATCAACCAGTCAGCCGGAGTGCCAAGGTCATCAGCGAGCTGCATCAACGCCTTGATATCCGCTTCGCGATCGGCTAAGTACACCAGACGTGTGTTTGGCAACTCCGAGGCGAGTTCAGCAACTCGCTCGTATCCCTCGAGCCAGCGCGTACTCTCCTTGAGCCCATCGCGTTTTCCGTCTGCATCCTTCGGCTCTCTTGCCCACATCCACGCATCCAGTACGCCCAACCCCACGCGATCCGGACTGACCGCGTAGGTCGGATGCAGGTACAGACCACGCCTGGCTTCGTAGTTCAAGGGACTCAAGCCTTGGATTTGCTGCCCGTTGAAGTCAAGCTTGGTAGTGTCTTGGATACACAGCACAACCTCGTGTTCTCGGATCCTTTCCTGCGTACGCTGCCAGTGAGGTTGCAGAATGTCTCGCCATTCGAATGCTTGGTTCTCCATGAAGCGGTAAGCACCCAGCGTCTCAGACCATCCGAGGCACGCATGCGGAATGCTGGCTTGCGGATTCTCAGCCAGCCGTATCAAAAGCCCTTTGGCGCGCTTATTGAGCCTCGTGTCACCAAGATTTACCCCTTCCAGTTCTTGGTGTGCCCAGCCATCTGAATCCCGTGTCATTTTTCAGCGCCGTAAATGGCGATAGTACACGTCGGTTTCACTTCATTTACAACCCCACCGGCTGCCTATTTCAGCCCGCTAACCCTTGGCATATAAGGCGTTGCGGACTTGTGTATAACGAGGTGGGTTAAAGTGCCTTACGCTCTGTTCTTTCTCGAATTTTTTCTGCTTTGGTAAACGCTTCATGAAATAGCGCTTGTTCCTGACGCAACGTAGTACGCAAGGGTTGATGATCAAAATAGATCTTCAGGAAAAACAAGAGATCGTGTTTGCTCAGCCCAATATCGAGTGAGGAAAAATAGAGACCGATAAGATCTTTATTACGCCATCTCAGCGGAACACGTTCGCGGAGTTGTGCCCTATGCAGATCGATGACCGAAAGTGTAAATTGCGTATCGAGGGGCTGATAAGGCTGACGCAGCAAGAAATGGCAAATATAGCAATCACGGTGATTGACGCCACCGGCATGCATCTTTCTCACCATTTCTGCCACACGGCGAATCAGTCGCCGTTTTTCGGCAAACATTGGCGGATTCTTCGGCCAGTTGGCGCAATAATCTTCCAGGCTGATGGCCGGGCTTAAATCCTCTGTAATGATAAAAGATTCGCGCTGTAGCGGGTTTACTCCCCGCTGGCCAAATGCGGCGCCCGTCATGGTGTCTACACCGAGATCGCGCAAACGGTGAATCGCGTTCCATTCACGATCGGCGCCCAATACGGGCAGTCGTAATGAAAGCAGGTTTTTGAGTGCCTCTTTTAATGCCGTACCGCGATGTGTTTTGATAAACCAGGAGCGTCCGGCCAAAGTAAAACGTAATGTTTTGCGGCTCTCTAGTGCGCGAAAGACATCGCCATCCAGTTTTTTGACTTCTTCAAACGGGTCGCGTTTCTGCCAGAGTGAAGCGAATGGCTCTTTTAACGTAATGACACTTTTCATTTAGTGACGATCCTGGCCCGCAATCAGCTGCGCGGCTTTTTCCGGTAAGCTGTAAAGATCTTCCGTATCGGCATAATGCCGGGCATTCTCCGACCAGCGATGCAACGTTTCCGTTTGTCCTAATGCCCTGTGCAGCGCAGCGTTCAGCGCTTCCTGACTGAAGGGGGAGGCGATGATCTGGCCTGCTTGTGCCTTATCAATATGGAACGCGTAGCCACATACCTCTGTCACGATAACCGGTAGCCCGGCAGTAATCGCTTCAAGGAGCACTATGCCTGCGGCTTCCTGATGTGCAGGGTGGAGTAACAGATCTGCGGCGGCCATAAAATCAGGAACATCGCTACGCCCAGCGAAAAAGCGCACCTGTTTATCAATCCCTAACTGACCTGCCAGCGCCTGATAACGGTCGGGTTTATCTTGGCCGACAACCAGGAAAACGACCGTTTCCCGTAGTGCTTCCGGCAGGCTGGCAACAACGCGCAGGCTGCGCTCGACGCCCTTACGCTTGAAATCTGAGCCGACTTGCAGCAGTACCAAGGCGTTTTCGGGGATGTTTTGCGCATGACGAAAGGTCTGGCGAACGCCGGGAGTCTGCTGGTCATATTTTCTGTCCAGCGCAATGCCCGGTGGAAGAATCAGAAAACGCTCATCCTGCGTACCATAATGTTTTTTAAAATCTGCAATCTGGCGTTGAGTCAGCATCAGCATTTTGGTGTTTACGCTTGGGCTGAATACCGCTTTTTCAAAAGCGGCGTAGTGCTTGTAGCGCGGTGTTAAGCGATAGAAAAATCCTTTCTCCTGCTCAACCTTTTCTGCGTAGCACACATCAGCGGCGTAATAAAAATCCAGTCCTGGCATTTTATTGAATCCCACCACGCGATCGACAGGGTGCAATTGCAGATGGTGTTGAATCCACTCACTGTAGCGTTGATGCCGCGTGTTATTGCTGATACCCACCGTGGGCACCAAAATAATCTCAAGATTCTCAGGCTCTTCTCCCTGCCAGGACAACACATACACTCGCACACGGTGACCGTGCTTGACGCAGGCCTGAGCAATACTGAGGAAATCGCGCTGCAAGCCGCCAAACGGGAAATATTTATACAAGCAGAAGGCAATATTCATGCCGAATTCCTTATCTTTCTGCGGTATTTAGCGAAGCACCCGTAGGGTCGGTCAGCAACTTTGCTGCGGCGTGAATTACGTCTTGAGCAGGGATACATGACAGGTATTTTTTATTCCTATCGAGATGCTCTCTCTCAGGCATGGCGGTGTAGTCTCCCGCCCACAGGACAATATGGTTATCTGACCAAGGTCTCCATTTGCCGTGATCCGTCGGCCCAAACAGGCAAACCGTTGGCGTTGCGAGCGCTGCTGCCATGTGCATTGGTGCAGAGTCGACGCCGATATAGAGTACGGCGTTGTCGATCAATGCTGCCAGTTCAAGAAAATGCGTTTTACCGGCAAGCGACAGATTAGGTTTGTGTTCGCACAGGGTGCTGATCTCATTCACCACCGCCAAGTCGTCGGCACCGGGACCACAGGTAAGGACGACTTCTAACCCTTGCTGTTTCAGATGATCAATAACCTGCGCAAATTTATCGTTATCCCAGCATTTAAAATACTGTCTGGCGGTCGGCTGGATGACCACATAAGGCGTTGCCGCTAATTTAGGCGCGAGGGCAAAAACGCGGTCAGCATCTTCCGGGCCATAGTACAGCGACAGCGGGCGTGTCCTGTCTTCCTCTGGCACACCCAGAGGGGCAAGCAAAGAGAAGTTCTGCTCAACGATATGTTGCCCCGTTGGTTCCAGACAACGTGTGAAACAGGCGCGCCATAGCGACTGTCTGGCGCCGCCGCGTTGAATGGAGAGGCTATAAGGGCAGTTCAACGATTTAATCAGCAGCGCTATTGGCCACTGGTCGGCCAGATTCACAATCAGGTCATAGCGATTTCGTTTGAGTGTGTTGCGCATGGTGAGAAAATCACTGACTTTTTCCATTGCGCCAGCGGTTTTTCTTTTTAAACCGTATAACCGGTGGATATCGGGATGCTTGGAAAGGATAGGGATGGTGTCCTCGTAGAGCAGCACATCAATAGCAGCTTCTGGGTAACGCGCTTTTAGCGTGCTGATAAGCGGCGTCGTCGTCAGCATATCCCCATGAAAACGCAGCTTTACAATCAAGATCCGGTTATAGGTAAGGGTTTTGAGGCTCACTCGCTTTCCTTCAGTTAAGGCCATATCGTTATACACATCTTTTGGCCATTTTTTGAACAGGATGCTCAGAACCCCGTGAATTAAGGCATTCAAGCCATCCCATTGGCTTTTTGAGGTTCAAAATGCCACTCTGAGATAAACCCGTAACTCATTGATTAAACAGTGCGTTAGAAAGATGTGTATAACGATATGAGTTAAGGCATATAAACCAGAAAATGACCACGCTACCGCCCCTGGCTTTTCAGCTACCAGTGGGCTGCGCGCTATTATGCGAATTGTTATCAGGCGTAACGTAAATAAATACACAGGCTCTACTATTTTATACCGCTATGGTACTAAAAGCTGTATGCCTCTCACAGTGACAATTACGCTAAATAACTGTTCCGAATCGTAGATCACCTGAAGGGAACTCAGTCCGAGTTGAGCGATCTGATCAATCGATAAAGATCCCAAATCATCAACCGGACTGAGCGATGTCGAGCATAGCACCGATACCCCGTAACGAACGACGCCTGATGAAGAAAACTCTCCATAAAACGCGTGACAAGAATCACGCCCGCAGGCTGACCGCCATCCTGATGTTGCACCGGGGCGAGCGCGTGAGCGATGTCGCCAGAATGCTTTGCTGCGCCCGTTCGTCAATCGGCAGATGGATTAACTGGCTCACCCTGTACGGCATTGAAGGCCTCAAATCTCTGCGGCCCGGTCGTGGCCGTCGCTGGCCGTTTGAACAGATCTGCGCACTGTTAATCCAGCTCGTAAAGCGTTCCCCTCATGATTTTGGCTATCAGCGTTCGCGCTGGAGCACGGAACTGCTAGCGATAAAAATCAATGAGATAACCGGTTGCCAGTTGCATGCTTCCACGGTGCGCCGTTGGCGGCCTTCTGCCGGTCTGGTGTGGCGACGCGCAGCTCCTACGCTGCGTATCCGCGACCCGCATAAGGAAGAAAAAATGAAGGCCATCGCGATGGCGCTGGAACAATGCAGCGCGGAACATCCCGTCTTTTACGAAGACGAAGTGGATATTCATCTGAATCCCAAAATTGGCGCGGACTGGCAGGTTCGCGGGAAGCAGAAACGCATCGTGACGCCGGGCCAGAACGAGAAATATTATCTGGCGGGTGCATTACACAGCGGGACGGGAAAAGTCAGCGATGTTGGAGGAAACAGTAAAAGTTCGTGTTTGTTTATCAGTATGTTAGAGCATCTGAGAGCAACGTACAGACGGGCAAAAACGCTCACGCTGATAGTTGATAACTACATTATTCACAAAAGCCGGGAGACGCAGCGCTGGCTGGAAGAAAACCCGAAATTCAGGGTTATTTATCAGCCGGTGTACTCACCATGGGTAAATCATGTAGAGCGGTTATGGCAGGCGTTGCATGAAACCATTACCCGCAATCATCAATGCTGTTCAATGTGGCAGTTACTGAACAAGGTTCGCCGCTTCATGGAAACCGTCAACCCGTTTCCCAGTGGAAAACATGGACAGGCAAAAGTGTAGCGGTATTAGGAACAGCTATTTAGGTTGAGGGGGCGTCTGTGCTAGGGGGGCGGGTCCATTTTCCCGTCAGCGTCATGCCAAGGCAGAACGTGACCAGCCACGCCATCAACGGTAATGACTCCAATTAGTAGAACATGTGTTTTTCGATGAAGGCTCCGATGACTTTTTCGTGGATCTCGACGGAGCGCGAGAAGCAAATCGTTTTACGCGCCAGTCGTTTAATGCGGGTATGGAGCGTCAGGTTATTGCGCTCTATGCGTTGCGTGAAGATCTTGCCAGTCAGATGTTTCTGCTTCCGAACCTCTCTTGCATAGCTGCCCCAGTTGTCACTGGTAATCATGCCGATGTTGAACGGTGTCAACAGAGCCAGCAATTCACGGCAGGTCTCATCGGTTCGGGGGCCAAAAGTGTAGGCCAGAACATCGCCCGTTTTGGTATTGTAAGCGTACCAGAGCCAGTGCTGTAGCGCCTGACTGCCAACGAAGCTCCATTGCTCATCAAGTTCACAGATAAGGGCGACGTCGGCGTGAGCAACGGGAGAAGACGTTATCCTGCGGGGCGAGAGCTTTTTAAAGCCCGGATGACCGTATTGATGCCGATTTTCAACGTTCTGGCGGTATCGCGAACACCGGCACCGTTGAAGGCCATATCAACTATCTGCTCTTTGACTCCCGACTTTCGCGCTTCATAGCGGTAGGTAAGCTGGAATACACGGCGACAGCAGTGACACCGGAAGCGTTCGCGCTTAGTTGGACTCATATCGTTATACACATCTTTCTAACGCACTGTTTAATCAATGAGTTACGGGTTTATCTCAGAGTGGCATTTTGAACCTCAAAAAGCCAATGGGATGGCTTGAATGCCTTAATTCACGGGGTTCTGAGCATCCTGTTCAAAAAATGGCCAAAAGATGTGTATAACGATATGAGTTGGACTAAGGCCATGTCGATAAACTTTATCTGAATCGCAGCGAGGGCAATGAACAAAAACAGTAACCACGTGGAAACCTCAAATAGCGGCAGAATATCACAAAAGCCAACTATTTGAAGGCATTACCCCATCAACATATCCCGCGCAAAGAGAATGACATCACTCAAGCCAAACATAAGTAAGGCAAATAACAGCGCAATGGAAAAGTGGCTGCGCAACGGCTTTGTTGAATAATAGGGAATCGTGCTGTTTTACTATGCCGATTTTGGTAGAAAATGCTTATCACCTCAGGCATTCCGTTTTCTCATGATGCTTAACTGCATGATTTTACGTTGCTGGAAACAATCGTTTTACTGGGCTGGTAGCATAAAATCTGTTTATTCAACAAAGCCCTGCGCAACACAAAAATCGAAAAATAAGAGAGCGCGACATAAAACAAAATAATCAGTAGCGCACCGGGCCAGCCTTTCAGTGAAAAAGCTTCAATGACATCGTTATGAAGATGCACGTTCAGGTAACCCAGCGCCCCCTTCATGGCTGGTGTCTTCTGTGCGACGGCGGTGATATGTGCCGCGCGCTGTTCGGCGGATTGTCCGAAAGGCGCAACAAGCCCTGCGTCCATGCCGGATTGAACCATGGCAAACCGTGCGCCTACGGATGTTTGACTGTTGTTCTGGTTGTAGCTGCGCACGTCATTGATCAAATCACTGGTGCGTTTATGGATAGTGTCGTGGAACAGCGCAATGCAGAGCGTTAACGTTATGATGGAGCCCAGCAGCCCCTTAAGTAATTTACGTTTATTATGACGCACTTCTGATAACAGAATCATCGCACCAATCAGGGGATAAACAAAAATGGCCGCCCGTGTCTGTGTCAGGATGATGGTACTGGTTACCAGCAAGAAATGGAGTAAATAGAGGTAATATTTGTAGCGCACATTGAGCGTGAGTAATGCCTGCGCACTCAATGCTCCGATAAACGTCATAAAATAGGCCGCACTGGTTGCCGGGCCAAAGATCAGGCTTACACGGTGCATATCGTGAAAAACTGACTGAAATAGCGCATAAGCCAGCGTCATGATGCAGACTGCGAGGGCGCCAATTTGCAGGATGGGCTGGTTTTTATGTGGCAGGTGGCATGCGGCTAACAGAATAAATGCGCCGAGAATCGCCGCATGTCCGGCAGTGCGATAGCTGGAATAGAAATCGGTAAAAAGTGTGTCGGGGTGATAGTAAAGTGAAAACCAGACAAGGTTGAGACAACCCGTCAGCAACAGAAGGGTGGGCAATATTAACAGGCGTTTGGCGACGAGAACCTGTTTCACATGCGTAACCACATACAGAGCGGCAGACACGCCGGTCAAATAGAACAGCCATCCGGCGATGATGGTACTGTATTAGCTCAGACATGATCTGACAGTTACCGGTTATTTATACAGGTGTCTGTCAGATTAAATCTGGTTCAGATTTTTTTCTGCCCAGACTCGTTTACCATCAAGTAACGTGGCCATTGGCGTACGCCCGCAGCACATTTTACCCTGATGAGTTCGCTCATTATTGTAATGCCACAACCAGTTGTCCAGATCCTTTTGTAGACTTTCTAGGTCCTCGTATAACGTCTTACGGAACGCAACCTGATAAAAATCCTGCAAAATAGTTTTATGGAAGCGCTCGCAGATACCGTTTGTCTGCGGAGACATCGCTTTCGTTTTCGTATGGTCTATATCGTTGATAGCCAAGTACAGCTGATAGTCATGTTGTTCCACTTTACCGCAGTACTCCGTCCCCCTGTCCGTCAGTATTCTTAGCATTGGCAGCCCCTGAGCTTCGTAGAACGGCAGCACGCGATCATTGAGCAGGTCGGCGGCAGAGATCGGTGCTTTACTCGTGTAAAGCTTGCAGTGCGCCACTTTCGAGTACGTATCCACGAACGTCTGCTGGTAGATACGGCCAACACCTTTCAGATTACCGACGTAGTAAGTACGATGCCTTCTCTGGCAACTTTTTCCTCAAGTGCCTTCAGGCGCTTACGAAAGTTTTCCAGATCGTGTCGTTGCCAGATGGAGCGCACACCGCTGCCAGAAATGAAGACGCCTTTTTTACGCAGCTCATTACTGGTCCGGTGCTGGCCATGAGCCGGGAACTCAATGGCGTAATCAACAACCGCACGTTCAGTGGCTTCATCAGCACGGTTTTTCAGGTTGGGAACCCGGCGGTTTTGGTTAACCAGAGCGTCAATGCCGCCTTCTGCCGCCAGTTCCTGATAGCGATAAAACGTGTCGCGTGACACCCCCATGATTTTACAGGCTTTTGATACGTTACCGAGTTCTTCGGCGAGATTGAGCAGGCCGACTTTGTGTTTGATGATGGGATTGTTAGTATGAAGCATGAGAGTTACCTCGTGTTTTGTATAAGGATTCGACACCCATATCAAAACCGGTAACTCTCAACCTTTCAAGGTCCAGTGTCAGATCAAGTCGCGACTAATACACATGAGTGTAGCCCCGGCGCAAGTCTTTACGGAAGCGCGCTTTGCACCGATGTGTGCAGGGAAGTCGCGTCGAGAGGCTGTAAGTCTACCAACTCTGACAGCTTTTGCCGGACCGCATCGGCAGAGATAGCGCTCATGTGATGATTTTCAGATTGTTCTACCACCTGATTGAGCCCATATCCACCAATAAGCCCAGGATCGGTAGGGCCATAGAGTGTGATATTCGGGCGATCCAATGCCGCCGTCAGGTGACTCAGGCCGGTATCGACGGAAACAACCGCTTGTGCCCCCGCCAGTACGGCGGCCACCTGCTGCAAACTCAGGTGCGGTAACACGTCGACGTGTGGAAAGTCGGCTGCAAGGCGCTGCGCTCGCTGATGTTCATGCTCTGTGCCCCAAGGGAGTTTGATGCGCAATCCTGACGGTTGCAGGCTGGCGATCAGTGCGAGCCAGTGAGATTCGGGCCAATGTTTTTCATCACGGGTGGTGGCGTGTAGGAATACCAGATAGCGCCCGGCATCTTCCGACGGTGCTGCCAGAAAATGCTGGGCAATACCGTTGTCCCCCCGCTCACTGGGCTTACGATAGCTCAGGCTGGCCGCGAAAAGCTCGCGAATGCGCTCGACGGCGTGCTGCTGCCGTGCAATACGGTGCCGGTAGTTATAGAAAATGCTGGCCAGCGGCTCACGCGCGCTGCTGCTGTCTAAACCGTGTTTTTTCCCGCGCGCGAGACGCGTGACCAACAGCGCACTTTTCAGCAACCCTTGGGCGTCAATTACCGCATCGTACTGGTGCTCTCGCAGCTGTTGCTTAAATTGCACGCGTTCACGCCGTGTTTCTGCGCTGAACCAGCTTTTACGCCAGCGGCGGATGGCAACGGGGATTACGCGATTAACGGCGGAATGCCAGGTGGGGATTTGGGCAAACCCTTCTTCCACCACCCAGTCAAATCGTAAATTGGGGATGACGCGCATGGCATCCGTCAAAGCAGGCAGCGTGTGCAAGACATCGCCCATGGAAGAGGTTTTAACGATCAGCACCCGCATTAGCGATGTTCCTTTGTCTGGATGTAAGGCGTCAAGGCTTCCAACACGCGCTCAGGCTGAATATCAATCAGGCTTTGGTGATATCCCTGCTCGCCATCGCCTTTGCGCACGCGATGATAGCCAGTAATCAAGCGGATAACGTTGGCCTGATGTGACAGCGGCGGTGTGAAATCCGGACTGCTGGGGCCATAGAGTGCCACCAGAGGACGGTTTAACGCGGCTGCCACGTGCATTAATCCGGAGTCATTGCTGACCACGGCGTGACAGGCGGCAATCAGCACCACGGCTTGATCCAGTGACGTTTTGCCTGCCAGATTGGCGCAAAAGGCACGCAGAGATTCGGGTAACGTATCGCGTATCGCTTCTCCCGCCTCGTTATCCTTGGCTGAGCCGAACAGTACAACGTGATGGCCGCGTTCGCTCAGCGTTTGTGCCAGACTGGCATAGTGATAGTGTGGCCAGCGCTTGGCGGGGCCAAATTCAGCGCCGGGGCAGAAACCAATAAGTGAACGCTCACTAACTAAATCAAAGGTGGGGAGCACGGCGTCGATTTCTGCCTGTGCGACCTGTAGCTGCGGCCATAACAGCGGCTGTGGAAGATCTTCAGCTCTGTGAATCTGGTCGCGCGGATAGGCCAGGGCGACATAGCGCTGCACCATCAGGGGAAACGCGGCTTTGTCCAATACACGCACATCGTTAAGCAAGCCATAACGTATCTCTCCGCGCCAACCGGTGCGCTCTGGCACCTTGGCAAAGAAGGGCACCAGCGCGGATTTAAACGAGTTTGGTAGCACATAGGCGCGATCGTAACCTTGCTCGCGCAACGACACCCCTAAACGCCGACGTTCACCCAACGCCAGCGCCCCGTGCCCGAGCGGCATCGCCAGCGCCTGACGCACTTCCCGCATGCGGTCCAACAGCGGGCGGCACCAAGCCGGCGCCATGACATCAATATGTGCATCCGGGTACTGTGCTTTGAGCGAACGATACAGACTGTGGGACATCATCATGTCACCCACCCACGATGGGCCAATCACCAGGATTTTCATAGCGTTTATCTTTTATGTTCTGTTGCTTGGCGGCCAGAAAAATGCCATAGAAGGATGCAATCCTGTGCCTGCTGCTTACCGGGAACGTGCGGCCATACATACGTGCGGCCGCACATTGTTGTGGCGTTTACGCGGAGCGGTTCAGCCAGGTCAGGTAGTCGCTGACACCTTCAGCCACCGTTTTGAAGGGCTTGTCGTAGCCTGCCGCGCGCAGTTTGGTCAAATCGGCTTGCGTGAAGGCCTGGTAACGGCCTTTCAGTTTTTCAGGGAAAGGAATGTATTCCACCTGGCCTTTCTGGTGGAAATCCAACACGGCATCGGCCACGGCCTGGAATGACTCGGCACGACCCGTTCCGCAGTTGAAAATACCGGAAACGCCGTGCTGCCAGAACCACAGGTTAACCGCAGCCACATCACCAACGTAAATGAAATCGCGTTGGAAATTTTCGCTGCCGGAGAACAGTTTTGGATTTTCGCCCTGATTGATCTGGTTATTCAGATGAAACGCGACGCTCGCCATGCTGCCTTTGTGCCCTTCGCGCGGGCCGTAGACGTTGAAGTAGCGGAAGCCGCAAATCTGGGAATCTGCCTGCGGCAGAATATCGCGCACGTATTGGTCGAACAGGAATTTGGAATAGCCGTAAACGTTCAGCGGCTGTTCGTATTGACGTTCTTCAATAAAGTCGCTGGTGCGCCCGCCGTACGTGGCTGCGGAAGAAGCGTACAGGAACGGGATGCTACGTTCCAGACAGTAGTGCAGCACCTCTTTCGAGTACTGATAGTTATTGTCCATCATGTACTTGCCGTCCCACTCCGTGGTGGAAGAGCATGCACCTTCATGGAAGACGGCATCGATATCGCCCAGATCGTCGCCTGCAACGATACTGGCGATGAAGTTTTCCTTGTCCATGTAATCGGTAATGTCCAGATCGACCAGATTGACAAATTTGGTGCCGTCTTTCAGGTTATCCACCACCAAAATGTCTCGATAACCGATGTCATTCAATGAGTTAACAATATTGCTGCCGATAAAGCCGGCTCCGCCTGTGACGATGATCATGGGAGTAACCCTTGTAAATCTCGTGGGTGAAGCACCACGCTCCACACTATTTATGACTGCTATCATAACATTTCGTTGCACTACAGACAGTACACCATTTTGTGCTGCCGCAAGGTTTTACCGAGGCGGTGTTGCGGCATGTCGTGACCCGCATGGCATTTTTCAGATTCTGTGGCGTTATCTGTCACCGTAATAAACAGGATTGATTAAGCTGTGTACGGGCTTACACAAAGGAGTGACACCATGCCTGCATCGTTTTATCAGCGTCTGTCCGCGCAACTAATGGCAGCGCGAACTAAAGAAGAAAGGATTATCACCACGGCGCAACATGCGGATATCGAGGTCGCCGACAGCGGCCCTTTGCTGAATTTCTGCGCCAACAACTATCTGGGGCTGGCAGACAACTCAACCCTGATTGCAGCAGCGAAAGCGGGGTTGGACAGCCACGGTTTTGGCATGGCGTCTGTGCGTTTTATTTGCGGCACGCAAGACATCCATAAAACGCTGGAGAATAAGCTGGCGGATTTCCTCGGCATGGAAGATGCCATCCTTTACTCCTCCTGTTTCGACGCTAACAGCGGCCTGTTCGAAACCCTGCTGGGTGACGACGATGCCATCATCTCCGATGCGCTGAATCACGCCTCGATCATTGATGGCGTCCGGTTGTGTAAAGCGCGTCGCTATCGCTATGACAATAACGACATGCAGCAACTGGAAGCACAGTTGCAAAAGGCAAAAGCGGAAGGCGCTCGCACGCTGATGGTGGCGACCGACGGCGTCTTTTCAATGGATGGCGTGATCGCCAACCTGAAAGGCATTTGCGATGTGGCAGAGCGTTATGGTGCGCTGGTGATGGTGGATGACTCGCACGCGGTGGGGTTTGTCGGCAAGTAAGGGCGGGGTTCCCATGAATACTGCGATGTAATGGGACGCGTCGATATTCTGACCGGTACGTTGGGCAAAGCGCTGGGCGGTGCGTCTGGTGGCTATGTTGCTGCGCGTAAACCGGTGATTGATTGGCTACGCCAACGCTCCCGGCCTTACCTGTTTTCCAATTCGCTGGCCCCCGCGATTGTCACGGCTTCCATTGCCGTGTTGGATTTGCTGGCACAGGGGGATGCACTGCGTGAACAGTTGTGGAAAAACGCCGCGCTGTTCCGTCAGCGCATGACGACTGCTGGATTTACGCTGGCGGGTGCCGATCACGCCATTATCCCGGTGATGCTGAGCGATGCGCGGCTGGCGCAAGATTTTGCGTTGGCCATGCAGCGTGAGGGAGTATACGTCACCGGCTTCTTCTATCCCGTAGTACCGCAAGGGCAAGCGCGCATTCGCACGCAGATGTCGGCCGCGCACACCACGGAGCAGATAGAACGTGCCGTAGCCCACCTCGTTATACACATCTCTGTTCGTGCCTGAGCGCGCGTAGCGTTTCGGCGGCCGTCATGACTTTCTGCAAGCCTTTCCAGATAGTTTTTGCGCCTGGTTCACCGTCGCCTTTTCGAGCAAGAAAGCCTCCGAGTTGCGCAACTAAGCGCAATACTTCGTTTAGCTTAGGGCGGCCCTTGGGCATACGCTTGTTCATCAGTAGGTAAGCGCCATGAGTCTCGTCGGAATCAAAGAACAACATTGCGTCCAGCTCTGGACAGGTTCGTCCCATACGCATTAAATAGGCGATGCGCCATGCCACGATCATGAACAGCGCCAATGCCCGCTCAATGCGATCCACGGTCGATAACTGTAACGCTTCGACACAGCAGCCGTTCTTCAGCACATTGAAGAACATCTCGATTTCCCATCTAGCCCGATACCAGTCGATCAGCTCCACGATATCTTCTCGTCCTTCAGGTACGCGATTGCTCAGCAACCGCCACTCGACCGGCTTCACGCCTGCTGGCGGCTCAATTTCCTTGGCTATCACACAAGTCACTGCCAACCCGCAACGCAGCGACACTCGCTTCACGCGCAGCGCCTGTTTCACCGTACGCGCCTTCTGCCCCGCGCGAGCCGCCATAACGAATTGGATTTCTCCCACCGGCACGGTCTTTCCAACCTTCTGCCAAAGCTTCTCATTACAGTCCAGACTGCGATTATGAGTCGAGCGGATCAACCAGTCAGCCGGAGTGCCAAGGTCATCAGCGAGCTGCATCAACGCCTTGATATCCGCTTCGCGATCGGCTAAGTACACCAGACGTGTGTTTGGCAACTCCGAGGCGAGTTCAGCAACTCGCTCGTATCCCTCGAGCCAGCGCGTACTCTCCTTGATCCCATCGCGTTTTCCGTCTGCATCCTTCGGCTCTCTTGCCCACATCCACGCATCCAGTACGCCCAACCCCACGCGATCCGGACTGACCGCGTAGGTCGGATGCAGATACAGACCACGCCTGGCTTCGTAGTTCAAGGGACCCAAGCCTTGGATTTGCTGCCCGTTGAAGTCAAGCTCGGTAGTGTCTTGGATACACAGCACAACCTCGTGTTCTCGGATCCTTTCCTGCGTACGCTGCCAGTGAGGTTGCAGAATGTCTCGCCATTCGAATGCTTGGTTCTCCATGAAGCGGTAAGCACCCAGCGTCTCAGACCATCCGAGGCACGCATGCGGAATGCTGGCTTGCGGATTCTCAGCCAGCCGTATCAAAAGCCCTTTGGCACGCTTATTGAGCCTCGTGTCACCAAGATTTACCCCTTCCAGTTCTTGGTGTGCCCAGCCATCTGAATCCCGTGTCATTTTTCAGCGCCGTAAATGGCGATAGTACACGTCGGTTTCACTTCATTTACAACCCCACTGGCTGCCTATTTCAGCCCGCTAACCCTTGGCATATAAGGCGTTGCGGACTTGTGTATAACGAGGTGGCCGTAGCCGCCTTTATTCGGGTTGGAAAACGCCTTGGTGTTGTCAGCTAACGGAGGGAAACGCATGAAAGCACTCGCCAAACTGAAGTCGGAGCCCGGTATCTGGATGATGGATGCGCCGTTGCCGGAGGTGGGCCACAACGACATCATGATCAAGATCCGTAAAACGGCGATTTGCGGTACTGATGTGCATATTTACAACTGGGATAGCTGGTCGCAAAGGACCATTCCCGTTCCAATGATCGTGGGGCACGAATATGTGGGTGAAATCGTTGCCATTGGTCAGGAAGTCAGTGGCTTTCTGATCGGCGATCGCGTGGCGGGAGAAGGGCATATCACCTGCGGTTTTTGCCGTAATTGCCGCGCGGGGAGGCGTCATCTTTGCCGTAACACCATCGGCGTTGGCGTGAATCGTCCCGGTGCCTTTGCTGAATATCTGGTGATCCCGGCATTTAATGCGTTTCCTATTCCCGATGGTATCTCTGATGAGCTGGCCGCTATTTTCGACCCTTTTGGCGATGCCGTGCACACCGCTCTGTCGTTCGATATGGTCGGTGAGGATGTGCTGATTTCTGGCGCGGGTCCGATAGGCATTATGGCAGCAGCGGTGTGCCGCCATGTTGGGGCGCGCCATGCGGTGATCACCGACGTTAATGAATATCGACTGGAGCTTGCGCGCAAAATGGGCGTTACGCGAGCGGTGAACGTGGCGCAAGAGACGCTGGCGGATGTCATGTTGTCGTTGGGGATGCGTGAAGGGTTTGATGTGGGTCTGGAAATGTCCGGCGCGCCAGCTGCGATGCACGCGTTGTTGCATGCCATGAACCACGGTGGGCGGGTGGCGCTGCTTGGCATTCCGCCGGAACCGATGATGGTTGATTGGAACGAAGTGATTTTCAAAGGACTGACGATCAAAGGAATCTACGGCCGGGAGATGTTCGAAACCTGGTACAAAATGGCGTCATTAATCCAATCAGGCCTCGATTTAACGCCGATTATCACTCATCACTTCCCAATAGACGACTTTCAGCAGGGTTTTGATGTGATGCGCTCTGGGCAATCCGGCAAAGTGATTTTGCACTGGGATTAACGGCATCGTAGCGCGCCCCGAGGCCAGGACGCGCTACGCATTTATTTATCCCCGGATGTGACCCAGGTACGCCAGCGCTGCTCAATAAAATGAACGGGCGCACTGTCACGTAAGCTTTCCCCGATCAGTTTAAAGAAGACGTCGTTACCCACCGGCGGTAGTGGCTGTTTAATAGTACACAGCTGCGGTTTGCGGAACGGTTTACTTGCTGGTTGCACAGGGCTAGGTTCATAGGGCAGCGTCTGGTAGTGAACCGGCTCATTCAACAACTGGCTGGGGCGCACCAGAACGATATCGGTATCCAGCGTGGGCAACAGCTGTTGCAGCACTTTGATAGTCGCGGGGTGCGGGTGACCGATGGCAATGGCCGAACCGGTACGGCGTGCCAGTTGCACCGCACGATTGAACTGGGTGCGGATATCCGCCTCATTCTGAGTATCGTCTAAAAAGACCTTACGCTTGATCACCTTGACGTGCGTGCCCGCCGCAGCCGGAATGGATTGGCTGCTGCCGATAGTCATGCTGTCGAGAAAGTAGAGCTGACAAGCGTTGAGGGCCTGCATCACCTTTTGCATACCTGGCAAGCTGGAGGTCATGGCGCTGCCCATATGGTTATTTAACCCGACCGCGTAAGGGACGTTATTTACCGCCTGACGGATAATGCGTTCGATCTCTTCACTGCTCATCTCCGGGCGTAGTGTATCTTTCTCGAGAGGCTGTTTTCCCATCGGAACCATCGGTAGGTGGATCAATATCTCGCGCCCTTGCTGGTGGGCCTTTACTGCCATGTCACGGGCATAGGGCGCGTTGGGCAACACCGCAATGGAGATGGCGGTTGGCATCGCCAGTATCTGATTTTCGTTGTGGGGCCGATAGCCGAAATCATCAATCACAATTGACAGCTTTCCCGCCATCGCCCATGAACAAAATGCCAATAACAAGGTGAAGAGAAGCGGACGGCGTACTTTTCGTAACATCGGTATCAGCAAAATGTTTTCCCTGTTATTTCCCTAACCAAGGTTGTGGGTTGACCGCCTGACCTTGACGGCGAATTTCAAAGTAGAGCGCAGGCTGGCTTTGGCCACCGCTGGTGCCCACTAATGCGATCGGTTGTCCGGCTTTCACCTGTGCGCCGACCGACACCAGTGCGCTCTGGTTATAGCCATACAGGCTCATGTCTCCCTTGCTGTGCTGCAACACCACAACAAGTCCATACCCTTGCAGCCAATCCGCCATCAGCACGGTGCCATCGGCGATGGCCTTGACATCGGTACCCTCTGGTGCCGCGATCACCAATCCCTTCCAGCGCAATTCGCCCTGCAAGGGTTCACCAAAACGGTGTTCAACACGCCCCCTCACTGGCCAGATAGCCTGACCGGCCGGTTGGCCCAACCCGCCGGTGCGCGCCATAAGTGAACGCTCACTTTCCGATGGTTGGTAACGGCTGCCGCTGCGTTTGGCTTGTTCTTCACGTTCACGCACCTTGGCTGCCTCGCGCGCTTCGCGTTCGGCTCGCGCTTTGGCTTCGCGTTCAGCGCGGGCAATCTGGTCGCGCAGGCGTGCTTCATTCTGTCGTAATTCTGTCAGTTGCTGCTGATCTTTTTCCAGCGAACTTTCCAGCGTGGATAGGGTTTGTTTACGTTCACCCCGCGCTTGCTCCAACGCCTTTTGCTGTGTTTGCTGCTCGGCAAGCAACGTTTTTTGCGTTGCTTGCTTCTGCTCTACCTGCCGTTTCTGTGCGGCGAGCTCGGTGCGGGTGTGTTGCAACTCAGCGATGTTTTGCTGGCGCGCTTCATTCAGGTAACCAAAGTAGGCCAAAATACGCTCGCTGCGCTGGCTCTCTTCGCCGCTGAGGATCAGTTGCAAGCCGTTGTGTTGACCCTGACGAAAGGCGGCGTCTAATTGGCGTGCCAGCAGCGCTTCCTGCTGCTTTCTTTGGCTTTCGAGTTTGGTGATGGAGGTTGCCAACGCTTTAAGCTCTTCGCTAAGTGTGGCAAGCGTTCCCGTGGTGTCACGCAGTTGGCGACTGGCCCGGGCGATGGATTGTTCTTGCTGCTGTAACTGGCTGAGCAGCGCGCTGCGTTGCTGTTTCTGCTCTTGAACGCGTTTTTCCTTCTCCGCGATATCCTGTTGCAGCGTCTTGAGCTGTTGCTGATTATCGGCACCGAGCCCGAGCGTTGGCCACGCAAAAACCCCAACGCAAACCGCGCTGATACATATCGCGAGCAGCGCATGCAGCGGCGATTTGCCTGTGCTTGAACCCTGAGCAGGCACACTGCATGGTACTCGGGGCGAGACCACTGACGCTTTCTTATTCATAAGATGGGATTATTTCACGATGGGCAGCCCCTGACCAGTCATCCTACCGCGCTTTTCTCTCTCCGGTAATGAAAGAACATGTCGCAGAGGTGCGCATCTTGGGTAAGGTTTACACAGGATGAACTGCATCAAGCATAGATAAAAAGGGTGCAATACGCATAAAATGGCACAACCGTTAGCGGCGGTCGCTACGATTTTTCTGATTCATGCCACAGATAGAGTTACAGTTTAGCGGCTTACTGGTTGTTACAGGCTGTAATTGCTGTACCGCATAGGTATACTCAGAAACCTTGATTTTTGTTGATTAACTGATTCGGGAGCTGTTACCCCCCATGCAAGAGATTATGTCGTTCGTAAGCAGGCATCCGATTATGAGTATCGCCTGGGTTGCACTGTTGGTTGCCGTTATTGTCATGACCGTGAAAAGTAAGCTTTCCAAGGTGAAAGAAATCGCGCGTGGCGAAGCCATTCAACTTATCAATAAAGAAGAAGCGGTTATCGTTGATTTGCGCAACCGTGATGATTTCCGTCGTGGCCACATTGCCAACGCCATCAACCTGCTGCCTAACGACATTAAGAATGGCAGTCTGGGCGAGTTGGAGAAACACAAAGCGCGACCTGTGATTGTCGTTTGCGTAAACGGTATCAGCTCGCGTGAATCCGCTGACAACTTGCTGAAAGCCGGTTTTGAACGCGTGTCTGTTCTGAAAGACGGCTTGTCCGGCTGGAGCGGTGAGAATCTTCCGCTGGTGCAGGGTAAATAAGCGCGATGGCGCAAGCCGAATGTCTTTAAAACATGCCGTAAAGGTATGGTAGGTTGTAACTAGGCGCAGGTTCCCTGCGCGCATTGTTCGATTTTAAATGCACACATTGGCGTCCGCTGCCACACGGTGAATGCGGCGCATTAAAAACGTTAACATTAAAGGTATTAGCCAACATGTCCGAACAAAACTCCGCCGAAATGACTTTTCAGATTCAACGTATTTACACCAAGGATGTCTCTTTTGAAGCGCCGAATGCTCCTCAGGTGTTTCAACAGGATTGGCAACCGGAAGTTAAACTGGATCTGGATACGGCGTCCAGCCAACTTGCGGAAGACGTGTATGAAGTTGTGCTGCGCGTAACGGTAACCTCGACGCTGGGCGAAAATACTGCGTTCTTGTGTGAAGTTCAGCAAGCGGGTATTTTCACCGTTGGCGGTCTGGAAGGCACGCAACTGGCACATTGCCTGGGCGCTTACTGCCCGAACATTCTGTTCCCGTATGCGCGTGCATGTGTGACCAGCATGGTGACACGCGGTACATTCCCGCAGTTGAATCTGGCGCCGGTGAACTTCGATGCGCTGTTCATGAACTATCTGCAACAGCAAACGGAAGGGCAGTCCGCAGAAGGTGAAAACGGCGCACCGCGCCTGGATGCCTGATGAGCACAGCTAATGCTTCCATGACAGTGATCGGTGCCGGTTCATACGGCACCGCCCTGGCGATTACACTGGCCCGCAATGTTCACTCCGTGGTGCTGTGGGGACACGATCCTGCGCACATACAGACATTGCAGGCCGCCCGGTGTAACCAGGCGTTCCTGCCGGATGTGCCTTTCCCCGATACGCTGCACCTCGAGTCTGATTTAGTGCAGGCGCTGGCGGCGAGTCGCGATATTTTGGTGGTGGTGCCGAGCCATGTGTTTGGTGACGTGCTGTGTCAGCTAAAACCGCTGCTGCGTGCCGATGCACGCTTGGTGTGGGCGACAAAAGGGTTGGAGGCAGAAACCGGGCGCTTGTTGCAAGATGTGGCGCGGGAAGCATTAGGCGAAGAGATTCCTCTGGCGGTGATTTCTGGTCCGACGTTCGCGAAAGAACTCGCGGCGGGATTACCCACCGCTATCGCGCTGGCCGCTACAGACAAAACGTTTTCTGACGATCTGCAAACGCTGCTGCACTGTGATAAGAGTTTTCGCGTCTACAGTAACCCCGATCTTATCGGCGTTCAGCTTGGCGGCGCGGTAAAAAATGTGATTGCTATTGGCGCTGGCATGTCCGATGGCATTGGCTTTGGTGCCAATGCGCGCACGGCGCTCATCACGCGTGGGCTGGCGGAAATGACGCGGCTTGGCGTGGCGCTTGGGGCCGATCCCGCCACGTTTATGGGGATGGCGGGGCTGGGCGATCTGGTGCTGACCTGTACCGATAACCAATCTCGTAACCGCCGCTTTGGCATGATGC
Organism: Symbiopectobacterium sp. Eva_TO; assembly: GCF_053848865.1. NCBI lineage: Bacteria > Pseudomonadati > Pseudomonadota > Gammaproteobacteria > Enterobacterales > Enterobacteriaceae > Symbiopectobacterium > Symbiopectobacterium sp. Eva_TO. Next base: position 768,069 of record NZ_JBSPEY010000004.1, read on the forward strand.
TGGGCCAGGGGCTGGATGCACAAAGCGCTCAGGATCAGATTGGTCAGGTGGTGGAAGGTTATCGCAATACCAAAGAGGTGCTGGCGTTGGCGCAGCGTCATGGGGTAGAAATGCCCATCAGTGAACAACTGTGGCAGGTTTTATACTGTGGCAAGACCGCGCGCGAAGCGGCGCTTACCCTGCTTGGTAGAACGCGCAAAGACGAAAGCGAGCGCGAATAATACAACGTTATCCTTGAGGCCAACGGTGACGCTGGTCTTCTGGCGCTTTTTGGCCTTTATATCGTATGCTGGCGGCTACGCGAGTCTTTGGCAAGCTTGCCGGGCGATAACAATAAATGCAACGTGTCAGCGCATCGCAATGAACGGTGCGGCAGGGGAGTGAAGGCAATGTCGACTGATGAATTGGAATTGGTGTGGGCAAATATCAAAGCAGAAGGCCGGTCGCTGGCTGATTGCGAGCCGATGTTGGCCAGCTTTTTTCATACCACATTGCTGAAACATGAAAACCTGGGCAGCGCATTGAGTTATATGCTGGCGAACAAGTTGGCAAATTCCATCATGCCGGCGATCGCCATTCACGAAGTAGTGGAAGAGGCCTACCGTGCCGATCCGCAAATTATTCTGTCAGCCGCGTGCGACATTCGCGCGGTGTGTCAGCGTGACCCGGCGGTGGATAAATACTCCACGTCGCTGCTTTACCTGAAAGGATTTCATGCGCTTCAGGCCTACCGTATTGGTCATTGGCTCTGGTATCAGGGGCGTAAAGCGCTGGCTATTTATTTTCAGAACCAGATTTCGGTGTCGTTTGGCGTCGATATTCACCCGGCTGCGACCATTGGTTGTGGGATCATGCTCGATCATGCCACCGGGATTGTGATTGGTGAGACGGCGGTGGTGGAAAATGACGTGTCTATCCTGCAATCTGTCACCTTGGGCGGGACCGGGAAAACCAGCGGCGATCGCCATCCCAAGATCCGTGAAGGGGTTATGATTGGCGCGGGTGCCAAAATTCTCGGTAATATTGAAGTTGGGCGCGGCGCAAAAATTGGCGCAGGTTCCGTGGTGTTGCAGCCAGTTCCGGCGCATACCACGGCGGCGGGCGTCCCGGCGCGCATTGTGGGGCGTCCGGAAAGCGACAAACCCGCAATGGACATGGATCAATACTTCAATGGGATCAATCGGGGATTTGAATACGGCGATGGGATTTGAGTTCTTCTTATCGTAAGCTGTTTTTCAAATGATTTCCCCTACTTATATAGCATACTATCCGAATATTCAGCTGATCTAAGATATTTTCTTATAAGAAATATCTCAAATATTGCCGCTTCACCGACAATTCCACGCAATATAGCGTGTGAATCTGTCATAATACCGGTTTGGACATGCTTTTACTCGTGGCCTGTTTCCCTAAACCAGACTTTCCCTGTCATCTGACGGTTCAGGTCTCGCAACAACATTGATGGTTTACGAGAAGCAAAGATGTATCTGATGCGTGTGATATTTACCCTTTTCCCTTTTCTGTTCTCGCTTCCTTCCCTCGCTGCCCCAACGGATTCCGCCGTGGAAATGTCGAAGGAGTCTGTGCAGAGCAATGGGCAGGGCAGTTGGTGGCAAAAAGCCAAATTTAATCTGTCAGAAACCTGGTCGAATTCGTCAAGTCAGGATCTCTATATCCCGGCTATCACCTGGCATAACCGCTGGACTTACGACAAAGAGAAAACCGACAAGTACAATGAACGTCCTTGGGGCGCAGGCTATGGCGTGTCACGTCTGGATGCCGACGGCGATTGGCACGGTCTGTACCTGATGGCTTTCAAGGATTCCTTCAACAAATGGGAGCCCATCGGCGGTTATGGCTTTGAAAAACGCTGGACGCCTACCACGAATCCGGATTTCCAATTGGGTGAGGGTTTCACCGCTGGCGTTACTATGCGGGACAACTGGCACTATATCCCGATTCCGGTGCTATTGCCGCTGGTCTCGGTGAACTATCAGCGCCTCTCTTTTCAGGCGACCTACATTCCTGGCACCTACAACAACGGCAACGTCTTTTTTGCCTGGCTGCGCTGGCAAATCTAATCGTTGGTATATAAACCAAATGTAAACCGCATTGACCGAGGATTATGCAGCCAATGCGGTACAATGGCCCCTTATCGTTTTTACTAGAGTGTCAGCGTGTTATTACTGGTCATTACCACCATTCTGTGGGCATTTTCATTCAGCCTGATTGGCGAATATCTGGCGGGGCAGGTCGATAGCTGGTTCTCTGCCATGTTTCGTTTAGTGCTGGCCGCTGTGGTTTTTCTGCTGTTCCTGCGTTGGCGTGGTTATTCAGCTAAAGTATTGGGATTGTATCTGCTGATCGGTGTGATCCAACTGGGCGTGATGTACCTGCTGCTGTTCCGTAGTTATCTCTATCTTGATGTTCCGACGTTGCTGCTGTTTTCAGTAATGACGCCGCTGTACGTCACGTTGATTTACGATGTAATCAGCGGGCGGCGCTTGCGCTGGGACTATGCCTTTAGCGCGTTGCTGGCAGTATTGGGGGCCGTAGTCATCCATTATCATGGCGTCAGTGCGCATTTTTGGCATGGTTTTCTGCTGATTCAGGCTGCCAATATTTGCTTCGCCGCAGGGCAAGTAGGCTATAAACGCCTGATGGAGCTGCACCCGATGCCGCAGCGCAGTGCGTTTTCCTGGTTTTATCTGAGGGCGGGGTTGGTGACGCTGGTAGCGTGGGGACTGTTTGGCAACTTCACCAAACTACCCATCGCCCCGATACAGTGGGGCGTGTTGGTTTTCTTGGGGGCGAGTGTCTCCGGCCTGGGCTATTTCATGTGGAACTACGGTGCCACCAAGGTGGATGCGGGCACGCTAAGTATCATGAACAACTTTCACGTCCCTGCCGGGCTACTGGTTAACTTCCTCTTCTGGCAGAAGACGCCCGACTGGGGGCGTTTCGCGCTGGGGTCTCTGATTATCCTTGCGGCTTTGTGGGTACACCAGCGCTGGGTCGTGCAGCATCCCGCACGAACGGCAGATGCGAACACGCGTGCTGGCGGGCAGAACGAATAAAGGCTTCAAGTACCGGCTGGCGCTGCTCTCCATCGCGTACCGCAGCGTACAGTCGGCTCCACAATCCCTCACCCAGCGTTTTGGTCACCACCAAACCCTGACGCTCAAAACTTTCCACTACCCAGTGTGGCAGCGCGGCAATACCCATGCGTGCCGCCACCATCTGAATTAGCAATAGGGTGTTATCCACGCTCTTTAACGTTGGACTGATGCCTGCCGGTTGCAGGAAATGACGCCAGATGTCCAAGCGCTGGCGCTGAACCGGATAGATCATCAGGATCTCATCGGCGAGATCCTCCGGTGAAATCGTCTCTTTGCTCGCTAATGCATGGTCTGGTGCCAGCACCAGTCTCACTTCAAAATCAAACATCGGTGAATAGTGCAACCCACTGCGCGGCAAAATGTCCGATGTCATCACCAGATCCAATTCCCCCTGTTGCAGTGCCGGTTGGGGATCAAAGGTGACACCGGATTTGAAGTCCATGTTCACCTGCGACCACTGGCTGTGGAAATGCTCGAGAGCGGGCGTCAGCCACTGAATACAGCTATGGCACTCAATCGCCAGACGCAGCGTGGTCTGATGCGGTTCGTTGCATGCCTGCAACGCCTGTTGAATCTGGGGCAACACCTGATCGGCCAATTGCAGCAGGATTTCCCCCTGAGGAGTAAAGCGCAGCGGTTGGCTCTTACGTACAAACAGCCGAAAACCCAGACGCTGCTCCAGCTCACTGAACTGGTGGGAAAGCGCCGATTGCGCCTGGTGAAGCTGCGCGGCAGCGGCTGCCAGCGAGCCTGTGCCGCGCAGTGCTTGCAGTGTCCGTAAGTGTTTCAGTTCGATCATGAGAGTCCTTCACAATGACAGTGAATAATTTGCGCTTGTGCATTATACAGTACCTGTTGATTATGGATGTTTAAACATCCAGACGGCTAAATGAGGGTTAACGATGGCAATTTTAAATCACACACTGGGTTTTCCGCGCGTCGGACTGCGCCGTGAACTGAAAAAAGCGCAAGAAGGCTATTGGGCAGGCAACCTTACTCAGGCTGAACTGCTGGAAGTGGGCAAATCGCTGCGGGCACGTCACTGGCAACATCAGAAAGACGCTGGCGTTGACTTGCTGCCGGTGGGTGATTTTGCCTGGTATGATCATGTACTGACCACCAGCCTGCTGCTGGGTAACGTGCCTGCGCGCCACCAAAATGCCGATGGCAAGGTTGATATCGACACGCTATTCCGCATTGGCCGTGGTCGTGCGCCGACGGGCGAACCTGCCGCCGCCGCAGAGATGACCAAATGGTTTAACACCAACTACCACTACATGGTGCCCGAGTTCACTCAGGGACAGCGTTTTGCCTTGACGCAACTGCTTGACAAAGTGGACGAAGCGTTGGCACTGGGTCACAAAGTCAAACCTGTGCTGCTGGGGCCGGTGACCTACCTGTGGTCATATCGTTATACACATCTTTTGGCCATTTTTTGAACAGGATGCTCAGAACCCCGTGAATTAAGGCATTCAAGCCATCCCATTGGCTTTTTGAGGTTCAAAATGCCACTCTGAGATAAACCCGTAACTCATTGATTAAACAGTGCGTTAGAAAGATGTGTATAACGATATGACCTGTGGTTGGGCAAAGTGAAGGGTGACGCATTCGATCGTCTCTCCCTGCTGAAAGACATTCTGCCGGTGTATCAACAGGTGCTGGCAGAGCTGGCTAAACGTGGTATCGAGTGGGTGCAGATTGATGAGCCAGCACTGGTGTTGGAACTGCCTCAAGAGTGGCTGGATGCCTTTAAACCGGCTTACGATGTGTTGCAGGGCTCGGTCAAACTGCTGTTGACCACCTATTTTGACAGCATCGGCCATAATCTGGATACCCTCCGTGCGCTGCCGGTACAAGGTCTGCATGTGGATCTGGTGCACGGTAAGGATGATGCCGCTGCGCTGCTGGCGCAACTGCCGGCTGATTGGCTGGTATCGCTGGGTGTGATTAACGGTCGTAACGTGTGGCGTGCGGATCTCAGCACCTGGTTTGAACGCCTGCAACCGCTGGTCGGGCAGCGTCAACTGTGGATCGGTTCTTCCTGCTCTCTGCTGCACAGCCCGATCGATCTGAGCGTGGAAACGCGTTTGGATGACGAAGTTAAAAGCTGGTTCGCCTTCGCATTGCAGAAGTGTGCTGAACTGTCGCGGCTGACGGCGGCACTGAACAGTGGCGAGGGTGCTGTTCTGGTGGAATACAGCGCACCGATTTGTGCGCGCAGCACCTCAACGCGTGTTAACAATGCGGCAGTGACTCAGCGTCTGGCGGCGATTACCGCGCAGGATAGCCAGCGTCAACACGCCTATCCGGTACGTGCCGAGGCACAGCGCGCACGTTTTAATCTGCCCGACTGGCCGACTACCACCATTGGTTCCTTCCCGCAAACCACAGAAATTCGTGGCCTGCGTCTGGACTTTAAGCAAGGCCGCCTTGATGGCAACAACTACCGTACCGGCATCGCCGAACACATCAAACAGGCGATTGTCGAGCAGGAGCGTCTGGGTCTGGACGTATTGGTGCACGGTGAAGCAGAACGTAACGACATGGTCGAGTATTTTGGTGAACACCTGGATGGCTTTATCTTCACCCAGAACGGGTGGGTGCAGAGCTACGGTTCACGCTGCGTGAAACCGCCGGTGATCATTGGTGATATCAGCCGCCCGGAACCGATCACGGTCGAGTGGGCCAAGTATGCCCAATCCCTGACCGACAAGCCGGTAAAAGGTATGTTTACCGGGCCGGTGACCATCCTGTGCTGGTCGTTCCCGCGCGAAGATGTCAGCCGTGAAACCATCGCCAAGCAGATCGCGCTGGCACTGCGTGATGAAGTGGCGGATTTGGAAAGTGCAGGTATCGGTATTATCCAGATTGATGAACCGGCACTGCGTGAAGAGCTGCCGCTGCACCGTTCTGACTGGCAGGCTTATCTGGCATGGGGCGTGGAAGCATTCCGTCTGAATGCGGCCGTGGTACGGGATGACACCCAGATTCACACCCATATGTGTTACTGCGAGTTTAATGACATCATGGACTCCATTGCGGCACTGGATGCGGATGTGATCACCATTGAAACCTCGCGTTCCGACATGGAGCTGTTGGAGTCGTTCGAATAGTTCGAGTACCCGAATGAAATTGGGCCGGGCGTGTACGATATCCACTCACCGAACGTACCGAGCGTGCAATGGATTGAAGCGCTGTTGCGTAAAGCGGCGCAGCGTATTCCCGCCGAGCGCCTGTGGGTCAACCCGGACTGCGGCCTGAAAACGCGCGGCTGGCCGGAAACGCGTCAATCACTGGCTAACATGGTCGAAGCGGCACAGCGCTTACGCGCAACCGAAGTTTAACCTCACAAGGTTGGTATCAAACGCAGGGCGTTTCTCCCTGCGTTTTTTTTTGCTTATTTCACACCATACTGCGCAAACCACGCCAGCATACGCTGCCAGCCATCCTGAGCGGACGCTTGATGATAGCTGGTGCGATAATCTGCATGGAAAGCGTGTCCTGCCTCGGGATACACCACAATCTCCGCCGTGGCGTTGGCGGCGCGTAGCGCCTGTCGCATCAGCTCGACCTGATCGAGCGGGATACTGCCATCTTCTGCGCCGTACAAACCGAGCACGGGCGCACTGAGATCGGCGGCGATATCCACCGGGTGTTTCGGCGTAGTCAGGGTTTTGTTACCGGAAAATTTACCGTACCAGGCAACGGCGGCTTTCAACTGCGGATTGTGCGCCGCATACAGCAAACTGATTCGCCCACCCCAACAGAAGCCGGTAATCCCAATTTTGTTAGCATCGCCGCCTTGCCGCACGGCCCAGTTGGCCGTGCGATCGAGATCCAACAGCACCTGTGCATCCGGCACCTTACTGACCAGTTCGCTCAGCAACGTCGGAATATCATCATACTGATGTGGATCGCCCTGACGGAAATACAGTTCTGGCGCGATGGCAAGATAACCCTGTTTCGCCAGCCGACGACAAACATCCTGAATATGCTGATGCACGCCAAAAATTTCCTGCACCACCAGAATGATGGGATAAGGCCCATCACCTGATGCCGGTTTGGCGAGGTAAGCGGGAAGCTGCTCACCTTGGGACGGAATGGTGGTCTCACCCGCGATAATCCCTTGTGATGTAGCCCCCTGTAACACCAGACAGTAGCTGTATCTCCAGATAAGAGATAGGCTTAGATATATGTCTAACAATCATGCTAATTTTGAAATGACCGGGATCCTGTTAGGGCAAGAAGTCCGTAAGCGTAAAACTCCGCAAGAGAAAATCGCCATCATTCAGCAGACAATGGAGCCGGGGATGAACGTCTCCCATGTAGCCCGCCTGCATGGCATCCAGCCCAGCCTTTTGTTTAAGTGGAAGAAGCAATACCAGGAAGGAAGCCTCACCGCCGTTGCGGCCGCAGAAGAAGTGGTTCCAGCTTCGGCGCTGGCGACTGCCCTCAAGCAGGTCCGGGAGCTACAGCGCCTTCTGGGTAAGAAGACGATGGAAGTTGAGATCCTCAAAGAAGCAGTGGAGTACCGCCAGTCGCGAAAATGGATAGCGCACGCGCCCTTGTTGCCAAAGGACGGGGAATAGCTCTGGTCAGCCGCGCCATGAGCGTGTCGCGTGCGCAGCTGTCACTGCGGGTTAACCGTTCTGCCGACTGGCTGGACAGGCGCAGCAACCGGCGTAATGACGAAGCTGATGCTGAGATATTATCGGACATCCTCCGTATCATCAGCGACATGCCCAGTTACGGTTACCGCCGAGTGTGGGGTATCCTGCGTAAGCAACGTCGTGCAGAGGGACTTCCACCGGTGAACGCCAAACGGCTTTACAGGATAATGAGCGAGCATAACCTGCTGTTGTTGCATGATAAAACTGAACGTCCGAAGCGGGAGCATAAAGGCAAAATCGCGGTAGCAGAGAGCGATATGCGCTGGTGCTCAGATGGCTTCGAGTTCGGTTGTGACAACGGCGAGAAGCTGCGGGTGACGTTCGCACTGGACTGCTGCGACCGGGAGGCCATAGACTGGGCAGCGAGCACCAGGGGTTATGACAGTTCAACCGTGCAGGATGTGATGCTGAGGTCGGTGGAAAAACGCTTCGGTAGCGCGCTGCCGGATAAACCAGTGCAATGGCTGACGGATAATGGTTCAGCGTACACAGCGCATGAAACGCGGAAGTTCGCCAGAGAACTGAATCTGGAGCCCTGCACAACAGCAGTGAGCCGTCCACAGAGTAACGGCATGGCAGAACGGTTCGTGAAGACGATGAAGGAAGATTACATCGCCTTCATGCCAAAACCCGATGTGCGAACAGCGCTGAAGAACCTTGCAGCGGCGTTCAATCATTACAATGAAAACCATCCGCACAGTGCGCTGGGATACAACTCCCCAAGAGAATATCGGCGCCAGCGGGCATCGTTAACTTAAGAGACAAAAGCTGTCCGGAGATGGTGGGTCAAGATCACGCGATAATCCCTTGGCTGTTGGTGAGGATAGTTGACTCGGCATGGGGCGTAACGGCAAGGGTCATCGCCCGATCGTTTTGTCGGAGTTCCAGCGGTTCGGCCACTTTCATGGTGGTTGTTCTCCTCTTGAGCATAAAAGGGATTATTGGTGTGACAGCGCGCAATTTATAAGTGTATACCACTGTATTGGTTTCTTTTGGTAGTGAGATATATCACTGCTGTTAGGGTACTGATGCGCTAGGATAATAAACGGTACTATCTTGCCCATGATGAGGAGACGAGTATGTCTGAATCTGATGTGTTCCACCTGGGGTTAACCAAACAGGGGCTGCAAGGGGCGACGTTAGCCATTGTGCCCGGCGATCCGGCGCGGGTTGAAAAAATCGCGCGCGAGATGGATAACCCTGTGTTTCTGGCCGCGCACCGTGAATTTACCACTTGGCGTGCTACGCTTGCAGGGCAACCGGTGGTTATCTGCTCTACGGGTATTGGCGGCCCCTCGACTTCCATTGCGGTGGAAGAACTGGCGCAATTAGGCGTCAGAACCTTTCTGCGCGTGGGCACCACAGGGGCGATCCAACCTGATATGAATGTGGGTGCTGTGCTCTGGTGCCCCATGGCGTGATTTACCTGAGCGATACGGCCCATGGAAAACCGTTTATAACCGCTTTAACCGATGGTCAAAATCGGGAGTCATTAACCTTATTTTCAATAAGTTACTTTCATCACTTGATGCCCATGGCCTCGTGGACTGGTCAGCGACTGCGCAGGATGGTAGCAATATCAGGGCGCTGAAATGTGCTGCCGGTGCTCAAAAAAACATCCCGATATCACCGGAGATAATGGGCAGGGTCGCTCTCGAGGTGGTTTTGGCACCAAAATCCATATGGCTACAGACGGAAGTGGTCTTCCGTTAAACATCGTGTTGAGCCCCGGTCAGGCTCATAAAAGTCAGTTTGCACTACGTCTTTTGGACGGTATTGGTGTTCAACGCCAGAACGGCAGTATGAAACGCCGTGGTCATGCGGTACTCGCTGACAAGGCGTACTCCGGGCATGTATTACGTAACGAGCTGAAAAACAGAGGTATAAAAACTGTTATCCCCCGAAAATCCACTGAAAAAATGGCGGTGGATGGTCGTTCAAAGCTCGATCGTGACGCCTACCGCAATCGGAACGTTGTTGAGCGGTGCTTTGGCCGTCTGAAAGAATACCGTCGCATTGCGACACGTTACGACAAAACGGCGAGGAATTATCTGGCAATGTTGAAACTGGGCTGCATCCGCCTGTTTTACCAGAGGTTATGTAATTAAGGGACACAGCCTAGCCTGCACTTTGCACCGCTGGAGTATCCGGCTGTGGCCGATTTTGCGTGCACTGCCGCGCTTGTTGATGCTGCGAAGGCCTCCGGTTTCCCGCTGCACATTGGCGTAAACGCCTCTTCGGATACGTTTTATCCCACCTCGTTATACACAAGTCCGCAACGCCTTATATGCCAAGGGTTAGCGGGCTGAAATAGGCAGCCGGTGGGGTTGTAAATGAAGTGAAACCGACGTGTACTATCGCCATTTACGGCGCTGAAAAATGACACGGGATTCAGATGGCTGGGCACACCAAGAACTGGAAGGGGTAAATCTTGGTGACACGAGGCTCAATAAGCGCGCCAAAGGGCTTTTGATACGGCTGGCTGAGAATCCGCAAGCCAGCATTCCGCATGCGTGCCTCGGATGGCCTGAGACGCTGGGTGCTTACCGCTTCATGGAGAACCAAGCATTCGAATGGCGAGACATTCTGCAACCTCACTGGCAGCGTACGCAGGAAAGGAGCCGAGAACACGAGGTTGTGCTGTGTATCCAAGACACTACCGAGCTTGACTTCAACGGGCAGCAAATCCAAGGCTTGGGTCCCTTGAACTACGAAGCCAGGCGTGGTCTGTACCTGCATCCGACCTACGCGGTCAGTCCGGATCGCGTGGGGTTGGGCGTACTGGATGCGTGGATGTGGGCAAGAGAGCCGAAGGATGCAGACGGAAAACGCGATGGGATCAAGGAGAGTACGCGCTGGCTCGAGGGATACGAGCGAGTTGCTGAACTCGCCTCGGAGTTGCCAAACACACGTCTGGTGTACTTAGCCGATCGCGAAGCGGATATCAAGGCGTTGATGCAGCTCGCTGATGACCTTGGCACTCCGGCTGACTGGTTGATCCGCTCGACTCATAATCGCAGTCTGGACTGTAATGAGAAGCTTTGGCAGAAGGTTGGAAAGACCGTGCCGGTGGGAGAAATCCAATTCGTTATGGCGGCTCGCGCGGGGCAGAAGGCGCGTACGGTGAAACAGGCGCTGCGCGTGAAGCGAGTGTCGCTGCGTTGCGGGTTGGCAGTGACTTGTGTGATAGCCAAGGAAATTGAGCCGCCAGCAGGCGTGAAGCCGGTCGAGTGGCGGTTGCTGAGCAATCGCGTACCTGAAGGACGAGAAGATATCGTGGAGCTGATCGACTGGTATCGGGCTAGATGGGAAATCGAGATGTTCTTCAATGTGCTGAAGAACGGCTGCTGTGTCGAAGCGTTACAGTTATCGACCGTGGATCGCATTGAGCGGGCATTGGCGCTGTTCATGATCGTGGCATGGCGCATCGCCTATTTAATGCGTATGGGACGAACCTGTCCAGAGCTGGACGCAATGTTGTTCTTTGATTCCGACGAGACTCATGGCGCTTACCTACTGATGAACAAGCGTATGCCCAAGGGCCGCCCTAAGCTAAACGAAGTATTGCGCTTAGTTGCGCAACTCGGAGGCTTTCTTGCTCGAAAAGGCGACGGTGAACCAGGCGCAAAAACTATCAGGAAAGGCTTGCAGAAAGTCATGACGGCCGCCGAAACGCTACACGCGCTCAGGCACGAACAGAGATGTGTATAACGAGGTGGTTTTATCCGGGGCAAGAGCGCTACGATACCTACTCTGGGCGCGTCGTGCGACGTTTTCAAGGCTCAATGCAAGAGTGGCAAAGCATGGGCGTGTTGAATTATGTGTATTAGCTCAGACCTGATCTGACAGTTACCGGTTATTTATACAGGTGTCTGTCAGATTAAATCTGGTTCAGATTTTTTTCTGCCCAGACTCGTTTACCATCAAGTAACGTGGCCATTGGCGTACGCCCGCAGCACATTTTACCCTGATGAGTTCGCTCATTATTGTAATGCCACAACCAGTTGTCCAGATCCTTTTGTAGACTTTCTAGGTCCTCGTATAACGTCTTACGGAACGCAACCTGATAAAAATCCTGCAAAATAGTTTTATGGAAGCGCTCGCAGATACCGTTTGTCTGCGGAGACATCGCTTTCGTTTTCGTATGGTCTATATCGTTGATAGCCAAGTACAGCTGATAGTCATGTTGTTCCACTTTACCGCAGTACTCCGTCCCCCTGTCCGTCAGTATTCTTAGCATTGGCAGCCCCTGAGCTTCGTAGAACGGCAGCACGCGATCATTGAGCAGGTCGGCGGCAGAGATCGGTGCTTTACTCGTGTAAAGCTTGCAGTGCGCCACTTTCGAGTACGTATCCACGAACGTCTGCTGGTAGATACGGCCAACACCTTTCAGATTACCCACGTAGAAGGTGTCCTGCGACCCCAGATAACCCGGGTGAGCAGTCTCTATTTCACCACAGGCTTCGTCGTCGTGCGCCTTCTTCTCCAGTGCAGCGATTTGAGCATCAGTAAGTACGATGCCTTCTCTGGCAACTTTTTCCTCAAGTGCCTTCAGGCGTTTACGAAAGTTTTCCAGATCGTGTCGTTGCCAGATGGAGCGCACACCGCTGCCAGAAATGAAGACGCCTTTTTTACGCAGCTGATTACTGGTCCGGTGCTGGCCATGAGCCGGGAACTCAATGGCGTAATCAACAACCGCACGTTCAGTGGCTTCATCAGCACGGTTTTTCAGGTTGGGAACCCGGCGGTTTTGGTTAACCAGAGCGTCAATGCCGCCTTCTGCCGCCAGTTCCTGATAGCGATAAAACGTGTCGCGTGACACCCCCATGATTTTACAGGCTTTTGATACGTTACCGAGTTCTTCGGCGAGATTGAGCAGGCCGGCTTTGTGTTTGATGATGGGATTGTTAGTATGAAGCATGAGAGTTACCTCGTGTTTTGTATAAGGATTCGACACCCATATCAAAACCGGTAACTCTCAACCTTTCAAGGTCCAGTGTCAGATCAAGTCGCGACTAATACAAATTATGAAATGGAGTCGGCCACGCTGCTCACCATGTGTTCCAGTCAGGGGTTGCGGGCGGGCATGGTCGCAGGCGTCATCGTCAACCGCACCCAGCAGGAAACACCGGATGTTGCGACGATGAAACTGGCGGAAACCGCTGCCGTTACGGTGGTGCTGGATGCTGCACGCCGGTTATTGAGTGCCTGAGTTTTCCGCCACGTATTGCAAGGAGTTGTATGACAACATCAGCACCACGCCATCCCTCTTTGGTTGCGTTAGAGGGCGGCATCAATTTCCGTGATTTAGGTGGATTGTATACCGCAGATGGGCAACGTATTCGCCCGCGCAAACTGTTCCGTGCAGGCTCGTTGGATCAGCTGAGTGCCGCTGACTGTGAGCACCTGGCCGGTGTTCCCGTGTCGCACGTGGTTGACTATCGTGACCCGGATGAAGTGACGACCAAGCCTGATATTCTATGGGAAGGAGCACATTATCACACGTGCCCCGCCAACCCGATTCGCCACGAGGTCACGGCCAGTCTGGAGTCGTTGGGTTCAGATCAGCTCTCTGCGTTTGACTCACAGGTCTTTATGCTGGAACTCTATCGGCGTTTGCCTTTCAACAATCCCGCCTATCGTCAACTGGTTGCCCTGTTGCAGAGACCAGAAGAAGGGGCACTGGTGCAGCACTGTGCTGTCGGCAAAGATCGTACCGGCATCGGCTCCGCTCTGGTGTTGTTTGCGCTCGGGGTGGATGAAAAGACGGTGATGGAAGATTATCTGGTTACGGACATCACCCTTGCGCCTTTTCGCGAGCAACTGCTGACATCGCTGGCCGATACGCTGAATGAGAAAGCGCTGTCGCAATTCTCCTTTGTGCTCTCGGTTCAGGAAGCCTTTCTGGCGACCGCACTGCGAACTATCAAAGAACGCTATGGTTCTATAAACCGTTGGCTGGCGACGGACTATGGGCTGGATGATGACGCGCGCTACCAATTGCAGCGTAAGTATCTGGCTGACTAAGTAAAGCAAGGCGATATCCCGCCTCAATGTGAGGCGGGAACAGAGCGGTGTTGCGGTTAGCCCGTGTTGCGCATACCGGCTGCCACGCCGGCAATGGTCACCATCAGCGCCAGTTCCACCTCTGGGCTGGGGTTTTCCTGCTCACGCGAACGGTGTAACAGCTCGGCTTGCAGCACGTTTAACGGGTCGGTATAGACGTTACGCAGCGCAATAGACTCAGCAATCCACGGCAAATCGGCCAGCAGATGGTCATCGTTGGAAATCCGCAGCACCACGTTGATATCTGCCGCCAACTGGTCGCGCAACTCTTTGCCCAACGGCCACAGTTTTTCGTCGACCAGACGCTGATCGTAGTATTCCGCCAGCCACAGGTCCGCCTTGGCGAACACCATTTCCAGCATCCCGATACGCGTGGAGAAGAACGGCCAGTCGCGGCACATGGTTTCCAGCGCTTTCTGCTGACCATTTTCCACGATTTTTTGCAACGCCGCGCCCGCGCCCAACCAGGCTGGCAGCATCAGGCGGTTTTGCGTCCAGGCAAAAATCCACGGAATGGCGCGCAGGCTTTCTACACCACCGTTAGGACGGCGCTTGCCCGGACGTGAGCCGAGCGGCAGTTTACCCAGTTCCAGTTCCGGCGTTGCGGCGCGGAAGTAAGGCACAAAGTCGTGATTTTCACGCACATAACCGCGATACATATCGCAAGACACGCGAGAAAGCTCATCCATGATGTCGTGCCATTCAGGTTTCGGCTCTGGCGGCGGCAGCAGATTGGCCTCAAGGATAGCACCGGTATAGAGCGACAAACTGCTGATGGTCACTTCCGGTAAACCCAATTTGAAGCGGATCATTTCTCCCTGTTCGGTGACGCGCAGGCCGCCTTTCAGGCTGCCCGGCGGTTGTGACAGCAGGGCGGCGTGAGCCGGTGCGCCACCGCGACCGATAGAGCCGCCGCGTCCGTGGAAAAGCGTAAGCGCAATGCCTTCTTTCTCGCAGGTTTTGATCAGTGCTTCCTGCGCGCGGTATTGCGCCCAGGAAGCCGCCATCACGCCCGCATCTTTGGCGGAGTCGGAATAGCCGATCATCACCATCTGCTTGCCCTGGATAAAGCCGCGATACCAGTCGATACCCAGCAGTTGCTTCATCACATCGTCGGCGTTGTTCAGGTCATCCAGCGTTTCAAACAGCGGAGCGACTGGCAAGGCGAAGGGACAACCCGCTTCTTTTAACAGCAGGTGCACGGCCAGCACGTCGGATGGTGTGCGCGCCATGGAGATCACGTAAGCGGCGATAGAGCCCTGCGGCGCTTCGGCGATCACCTGGCAGGTATCCAGCACTTCTTTGGTTTCTGCGCTCGGTTCCCACTGACGGGGCAACAACGGACGTTTGGAACTTAATTCTCGAATCAGGAACGCCTGCTTGTCGGATTCAGACCAGCTTTCGTAGTCGCCCAGCCCAAGGTTGCGGGTGATTTCCGCCAGTGCTTCCGTATGACGCGTGCTTTCCTGACGCGCATCGATACGAACCAACGGCACGCCGAAACAGCGCACGCGGCGCAGGGTATCGAGCAGTTGGCCGTCGGCGATAATGCCCATGCCACAGGCATGCAGCGATTGGTAACACGCGTGCAGCGGTTCCCACAGCTGTTCGTTGTGTTCCAGCAGATCGTGCGGACGCAGCGTGCGCTCGCCCTTCAGGCTGCCCTCAAGGTAAGTCAGGGTCGCGTTAAGCTGCGCACGCAGGGATTTCATAATAACGCGATAGGGTTCCTGGACTTCTTCCCCTTCTGCGATACCGGCGCGCTCACGCAGCTCCGGTGTGCATTCCGACATGGAAATCTCGGACACCAGTACCTGAATATCACGCAAAAACAGGTCTGCGGCTTTCCAACGGCTTAGCAGCAAGACGTGACGGGTAATTTTGGCGGTCACGTTTGGGTTGCCGTCGCGGTCGCCACCCATCCAGGAGGTAAAGCGCACGGGGACAGAATCCACCGGCAGGCGGAATCCAAAGGATTTTTCCAACTGCTCATCCAGCTCGCGCAGGAAGGCTGGCACCCCTTCCCACAGGCTGTTTTCCACCACGGCAAAGCCCCATTTGGCTTCATCTACGGGGGTTGGGCGGATCTTACGGATCTCATCCGTATGCCACGACTGGGCGATCAACTGACGCAGACGGCGCATGATCTGGTTGCGCTCATAGTCTGCCAGATCGTTGTGATCTAGCTGTTTCAGGCAGGTATTTACCTCAACCAGCTTATGAATCAGCGTGCGACGGGTAATTTCTGTCGGGTGCGCGGTCAGCACCAGTTCAATGGAGAGCGTCTCCACCGCGTCACGAATATCCCGTTCGCTTAAGTGTGCCTGCGCTTTCAGACGATCGAACGCCTGAGATAAAATTTCCGGGTTGCTGGCCGCTTCGCCGTGTGGCGAAATTGAGTGATATTGCTCTGCGGTGTTGGTCAGATTAAGGAATTGGCTGAAGGCGCGCGCGACTGGGAGCAACTCCTCATTGGAGAGATTTTGCAGCGTGTTCAACAGCTCCTGACGGTGCTTTTCATTGCCTGCACGGGACGATTTTGACAGCTTACGGATCGTCTCGACCTTATCAAGAATACTCTCTCCTAATGCATCCTTGATGGTGTCACCAAGAAGTTTACCCAGCATGCTCACATTACTTCGCATCGCGGAATATTGTTCGTTCATATTTACCCTGACCCATCTCTATTTTTTGTAAGTTTGTTTCATAGAAAGACGCAAAACGCTACCTTCATCTAGCCACGCCCTGCGGGATTCGTCAATTGACGATTGGTTGTTTTATCACCCTGCCAGTTTTACCCCACCTCGTTATACACAAGTCCGCAACGCCTTATATGCCAAGGGTTAGCGGGCTGAAATAGGCAGCCGGTGGGGTTGTAAATGAAGTGAAACCGACGTGTACTATCGCCATTTACGGCGCTGAAAAATGACACGGGATTCAGATGGCTGGGCACACCAAGAACTGGAAGGGGTAAATCTTGGTGACACGAGGCTCAATAAGCGTGCCAAAGGGCTTTTGATACGGCTGACTGAAAATCCGCAAGCCAGCATTCCGCATGCGTGCCTCGGATGGTCTGAGACGCTGGGTGCTTACCGCTTCATGGAGAACCAAGCATTCGAATGGCGAGACATTCTGCAACCTCACTGGCAGCGTACGCAGGAAAGGATCCGAGAACACGAGTGTAGTGGCACACTGATACTGGCCACCTGAGCGGAGGTGATATGCTCACCTCATCAACACGACAGGTGACCTCATGGGTAAACATTTTACGGCGGAATTTAAGCTCGAAGCCGCAAAGCTGGTTGTCGACCACGGCTACACATACGTTAAGGCCGCAGAGGCGGTTAATGTCAGCCATTCTGCCATTAGTCGCTGGGTCAATAAGCTTCGCCTTGAACGACAGGGAAAAACGCCAACGGGACTTCCTCTTACCCCTGAACAGCTCGAGCTGCGTGAGATGAAGAAAAAAGTCCAATGCCTTGAAATGGAGAACGAAATCCTAAAAAAGGCTACGGCGCTCTTAATGTCGGACTCACTCAACGGTTCACGGTAGTCGACAGGCTGAGGGCGCGATACCCGGTCACGGCGTTGTGCCAAACTTTTGAGGTACATCGCAGCAGCTACAGGCACTGGCAGGCTTCCGCTAATGAACCCGACGGTGAGCGCGTGGTTAAGTGTAGTCGCGTCATGGAAGCCTGGAACGCCAGCGGCGGCTCTGCCGGCGCTCGAAGTATCGCGACCATCGTCACCGGCAGCTCCGGTGTCAAAATGGGGCGCTGGCTGGCTGGCAAGCTGATGAAGGAGCTGGGTATCGCCAGCTGCCAGCGACCGGCTCACAAATACAAACGCGGCGGCAATGAACACGTTGAAATACCGAACTATCTCAACCGCCAGTTCGCGGTTACCGCGCCGGATCAGGTCTGGTGCGGCGATGTGACCTACATCTGGACGGGCAAATGCTGGGCTTACCTTGCGGTGGTGCTAGACCTGTTCGCCCGCAAACCGGTGGGCTGGGCCATGTCGACGTCGCCGGACTCGGCGCTGACAGTTAAAGCGTTGCAGATGGCCTGGGAACTCCGGGGACAACCAACAGGAGTCATGTTCCACAGCGACCAGGGCAGCCACTATACCAGCCGTCAATACCGGCAAGCCCTGTGGCGCTGCCGGATAAAGCAGAGTATGAGTCGGCGGGGTAACTGCTGGGATAATGCGCCAATGGAGCGGTTCTTCCGCAGCCTGAAGACAGAATGGGTGCCGACAAAGGGTTACAACAGCTTCAGCGAAGCCCAGGACGCGATTATCCGCTACATCACGGGGTATTACAGCGCTATCCGGCCTCACTGGTATAACGGCGGCTTAACTCCAAACGAATCTGAGCGACTGTTCTACATACAGTCTAATGCGGTGGCCAATATTAGTTGACCACTACAGGGATACGAGCGAGTTGCTGAACTCGCCTCGGAGTTGCCAAACACACGTCTGGTGTACTTAGCCGATCGCGAAGCGGATATCAAGGCGTTGATGCAGCTCGCTGATGACCTTGGCACTCCGGCTGACTGGTTGATCCGCTCGACTCATAATCGCAGTCTGGACTGTAATGAGAAGCTTTGGCAGAAGGTTGGAAAGACCGTGCCGGTGGGAGAAATCCAATTCGTTATGGCGGCTCGCGCGGGGCAGAAGGCGCGTACGGTGAAACAGGCGCTGCGCGTGAAGCGAGTGTCGCTGCGTTGCGGGTTGGCAGTGACTTGTGTGATAGCCAAGGAAATTGAGCCGCCAGCAGGCGTGAAGCCGGTCGAGTGGCGGTTGCTGAGCAATCGCGTACCTGAAGGACGAGAAGATATCGTGGAGCTGATCGACTGGTATCGGGCTAGATGGGAAATCGAGATGTTCTTCAATGTGCTGAAGAACGGCTGCTGTGTCGAAGCGTTACAGTTATCGACCGTGGATCGCATTGAGCGGGCATTGGCGCTGTTCATGATCGTGGCATGGCGCATCGCCTATTTAATGCGTATGGGACGAACCTGTCCAGAGCTAGACGCAATGTTGTTCTTTGATTCCGACGAGACTCATGGCGCTTACCTACTGATGAACAAGCGTATGCCCAAGGGCCGCCCTAAGCTAAACGAAGTATTGCGCTTAGTTGCGCAACTCGGAGGCTTTCTTGCTCGAAAAGGCGACGGTGAACCAGGCGCAAAAACTATCTGGAAAGGCTTGCAGAAAGTCATGACGGCCGCCGAAACGCTACGCGCGCTCAGGCACGAACAGAGATGTGTATAACGAGGTGCTTCTACGTGGGTAATCTGAAAGGTGTTGGCCGTATCTACCAGCAGACGTTCGTGGATACGTACTCGAAAGTGGCGCACTGCAAGCTTTACACGAGTAAAGCACCGATCTCTGCCGCCGACCTGCTCAATGATCGCGTGCTGCCGTTCTACGAAGCTCAGGGGCTGCCAATGCTAAGAATACTGACGGACAGGGGGACGGAGTACTGCGGTAAAGTGGAACAACATGACTATCAGCTGTACTTGGCTATCAACGATATAGACCATACGAAAACGAAAGCGATGTCTCCGCAGACAAACGGTATCTGCGAGCGCTTCCATAAAACTATTTTGCAGGATTTTTATCAGGTTGCGTTCCGTAAGACGTTATACGAGGACCTAGAAAGTCTACAAAAGGATCTGGACAACTGGTTGTGGCATTACAATAATGAGCGAACTCATCAGGGTAAAATGTGCTGCGGGCGTACGCCAATGGCCACGTTACTTGATGGTAAACGAGTCTGGGCAGAAAAAAATCTGAACCAGATTTAATCTGACAGACACCTGTATAAATAACCGGTAACTGTCAGATCAGGTCTGAGCTAATACAAATAATTGCCTCTGGATAAATAAATGCTTTTCATATTCGTTCGTGGCCGTTTATTTTCGTTTACTTTAAATCAGAGCATCAGTGATTATATTTATTTCTGCATTCGACAGGTGTAAAATATTTCCTGTTCAGACATAACTAAATCCTTGCAATACTTTTTGTGGTAGCGGCGGTTATCCTTCACACAGTAACCGCTGCGCTTTTTTATGGTGTTGCAGGTTTATTCCCAAACAGACAGAGATGCCATGAAAAAATTAATTGAATTGCGTCAGCAAAAAACGGCGATTGCTGAACAGATGCGAACCCTATTAACGCAATCTGAACAGGAAAAACGCAGCCTGAATGACGAAGAAGCGAAACAGTTTGATGAATTACGTTCACAGGCTGATGCGCTGCATACCGATATTTCCCGCTATGAAGCCATTGTCGAGGAAACACGCTCCAAGACTGATATCACTCCCCCGGCAAGCCAGCCGCTTACCAACGCAGAATTACGCCACTATGTGATGACCGGTGATACTCGTTCATTATCAACCAGTACGCCAGCCGATGGCGGCTACACGGTTATCCCCGAACTCGACAAACAGATTATGCGCCGTCTGACGGATAACTCTGAGATGCGGCAGATTTGTACCGTGAAGCGGGTTCACAGCAACGAATATAAAAAACTGGTGTCGCTGGGTGGGGCTACTGTCACGCACGGCGTAGAGGGCACTGCACATGCAGAAACGAATACCTCAAAGTTAGCCGAGGTCAGCATCAAGCTCTTCCCGATATATGCCTATCCAAAAACCACGCAGGAAATTCTTGATTTTAGCGACGTCGATATTCTCTCCTGGCTGACCGAGGAAATCGCCGACACCTTTACCGAGACCGAAGAAACAGATTTGGTTACGGGGGATGGCGACAAAAAAGCTAAAGGCTTTCTGGCCTATACCCGTGAAGCCAAAAATGATAAAGACAGAGAGTTTGGCAAGCTGGAAAAACTCGTTACTGCTGGCACAGCACCCACAGCAGATGAACTGATTGACCTGATATTCAAGCTGAAGAAGCAATACCGCAAAAATGCCGTATGGGTAATGAACTCCAATACCGCCGCAAGTTTACAGAAGCTCAAGAATACTAACGGGGATTATATCTGGCGCGACCGGATGCAGGCAGGCGACCCGGATATGTTGCTGGGCCACCCGGTACATTACCTCGAATACATGCCGGATGCCGCAGCAGGCAAGCCCGTATTGGCGGTAGGCGACTTCAAGCGCGGTTATACCATCGTTGACCACGAGACCGGCACCCGTAACCGCCCGGATAATATTACTGCACCGGGTTTCTTCAAGCTGCATAGTAGTAAATATCTGGGCGGCGGGCTGGTTGACTCCAACGCTATCAAAGTGCTGGAAATCAAAGCGGCAGCGAGCGGCGGAGCGGGTGGTTAAGGGTGACTCACTCAATGAATACCCATGATATCGAAATCCGCACAGCCACCCTTACCCGGAAAGACCAGACGCTGACCGGGTATGCGGTGAAGTGGAATAGCCGTTCACATGTGCTGTTCGATGAATTTGTTGAACAGTTCGCCCCCTATGCCTTCCGTGACCATCTGGCGGCAGGTCAGGATGTGTTGGCGCTCTGGGAGCATGACCCCAAGAGCTTATTGGGTAGAACGGCTTCCGGCACACTGGCATTGCATGAAGATGAAACAGGGCTGCACTTCGCCCTGAATCCCCCGGATACGCAGTTAGGCCCATATCGTTATACACATCTTTCTAACGCACTGTTTAATCAATGAGTTACGGGTTTATCTCAGAGTGGCATTTTGAACCTCAAAAAGCCAATGGGATGGCTTGAATGCCTTAATTCACGGGGTTCTGAGCATCCTGTTCAAAAAATGGCCAAAAGATGTGTATAACGATATGGTTTTACCCCCCTGTTGTTGTACCTGCTTTCGTGTGGGATTGGCAATTGGTGAAATTTAATTACATCTGTGCGCAGATTAGGGGCGTTTATTACGCCCCTCCTTTCACGTTTACCGGCAGAAATGTTGCACCATCAGGGTGATCAACTTATGCGTTGGGGCGATAAATGCGGTGTCGATATATTCATCCGGCTGGTGGGCTTGTTCGATCGAACCGGGGCCGAGCACCAGCGTCGGGCACAGCGTCTGGATAAACGGCGCTTCGGTGCAGTAGTTCACCACATCCGTGGGCACGCCCAGCAATTTCTCAATCACGCCTACCAAGGCGTGATTCACTGGGCATTCATAGCCGGGGATCGGCGGATGCAGCTCGCTGACGCTCACGCGTCCCGGCCAACGCTCGCTCACTGGCGCCAGCGCTTCCGTCACCAGACCGTTTAAATCGTTCAGCGTTAATCCTGGAAGTGGGCGGATATCCATATGCAGTTCACAGCAGGCACAGATGCGGTTGGCCGCATCGCCACCGTGAATATGGCCGAAATTCATGGTTGGATAGGGGATATGGAACGCCGCGTTGTGATAACGGGTTTGCAGCGTATTGCGCAACACCATCAAGTGGGAGATGGCATCGTGCATCAGTTCGATAGCGTTTACGCCGCGCGAAGGATCGCTTGAATGGCCGGATTGCCCCTGAATCCGCACTGCGTTTGACATATGGCCTTTGTGGGCGCGAATCGGTTTCAACGATGTTGGTTCGCCAATGATGGCGCAGTCCGGGCGTATCTGCGTAGATTCAGAGAAATATTTGGCGCCTGCCATGGTGGTCTCTTCATCGGCGGTGGCCAGCACGTAAATTGGTTTGGTCAGCGTTGCCGGATCGATGTCGCGCAGCGCATCCAGAATAAAGGCGAAGAAGCCTTTCATATCCGCAGTGCCCAGCCCGTAAAGCTTGTTATCGTGTTCTGTCAGGGTAAAGGGATCGCGCGTCCAGCGGCCATCATCAAACGGCACCGTATCGGTATGCCCGGCCAGCAGCAAGCCACCCTGGCCTTGGCCGATGCGCGCCAGCAGATTGAATTTATGCCGCGTACCGGGCACTGGCTGTACCTCAACGTGAAAGCCCAAATCGGCAAACCATCCGGCGAGCAGATTGATTAATGCTTCATTGCTCTGATCGAGCGCCTGATCGGTAGCGCTGATGGAAGGCGTCGCGATCAACGCCCGATACAGCTCAATAAATGGGGGTAAATTCATCTTCACTGTTGACAGCCTTATGTTAGGATAGTATCAATATTCATGCATTTATTTTGAATAAAAATACAATAACGCGTAGCGAAAGGAAACTGTTTCTAACCCTTGGATGAGACATTACATGATAGTCTACACTTGCACCGGTCGAATACCGTTATCAGGTTTGGCGTTTTGTAGATACCCTGTTTTAACGACATTGTTTTTAACGATGCACTGTTTACATTATTTTAGTGGAAGGTATGCAGATCCCATGCTGAATACGTTGATTGTTGGCGCAAGCGGTTATACTGGCGCTGAACTTGCACTCTATCTGAATCGTCACCCTCAGATGAACCTTACCGCACTTGCGGTATCCGCGCAGAGCGTTGATGCGGGCAAACGCATTTCTGATCTGCACCCTCAACTGAAAGGCATCATCGATTTGCCGGTACAGGCGCTGACGGATGCCGCCGAAGCCGCCAAAGGCATCGATGTGGTGTTTCTGGCGACCGACCATAAAGTGAGTCACGATCTTGCGCCGGTGTTTCTGGCCGCAGGCTGCGTGGTGTTCGATCTCTCCGGTGCGTTTCGCGTGCAGGATGCTGAATTTTATCGCCGCTACTACGGTTTCGAGCATCAACACGCTGACTGGCTGGCGCAGGCGGTGTATGGCCTGGCCGAGTTTCAGGCGGAGCGCGTCAAGCAAGCGCAGCTGATTGCCGTCCCCGGTTGTTACCCGACGGCGTCACAGCTGGCACTGAAACCGCTGGTGGATGCGCAACTGCTCAACACCGACCAGTGGCCGGTTATCAATGCGGTCAGCGGTGTGAGCGGAGCCGGACGTAAAGCGTCGCTCACCAGCAGCTTCTGCGAGGTGAGCTTGCAACCTTATGGCGTGTTCAATCACCGCCATCAACCCGAAATTGCGACCCACCTGGGCATTCCGGTTATCTTCACGCCGCATCTGGGGAATTTCGCGCGCGGGATTCTGGCGACCATTACCTGTCGCCTGAAGCCTGGGGTCAGCGCGCAGGATGTGGCGGAAGCTTACCACAATGCCTATCACGACAAACCGCTGGTGCGCCTCTACGATAAATGGGTTCCGGCGCTAAAATCGGTTGTTGGCTTGCCGTTTTGTGATATCGGTTTCTCCGCACAGGATGAGCACCTGATCGTGGTCGCTACGGAAGACAACCTGCTTAAAGGCGCGGCGGCGCAAGCTGTACAGTGCCTGAATATTCGTTTTGGTTTCCCTGAAACCCAATCTTTGCTCTGACATAATCCTGAGGCACGAAAGCGATGAATCCGTTAATTATCAAACTGGGCGGTGTGTTACTGGACAGCGAAGAAGCGCTGGAGCGTCTGTTTACGGCGCTGGTTGCCTATCGTGAGCAATACCAGCGCCCGCTGGTCATTGTGCACGGCGGCGGCTGCCTGGTGGATGACCTGATGAAAAAACTGGCGCTACCCGTAGTGAAGAAAAATGGGCTGCGCGTGACACCAGCGGATCAGATCGACATCATCACCGGTGCGCTGGCGGGTTCGGCCAATAAAACGCTGCTGGCTTGGGCGAAGAAACACGCCATCAACGCGGTGGGTTTGTGTCTGGCGGATGGCGGCATGACCACGGTAACGCAGTTGGATGAATCCTTGGGTTACGTGGGTAAAGCA
Organism: Symbiopectobacterium sp. Eva_TO; assembly: GCF_053848865.1. Classification (NCBI taxonomy): domain Bacteria; kingdom Pseudomonadati; phylum Pseudomonadota; class Gammaproteobacteria; order Enterobacterales; family Enterobacteriaceae; genus Symbiopectobacterium; species Symbiopectobacterium sp. Eva_TO. The sequence continues at coordinate 792,611 of NZ_JBSPEY010000004.1, forward strand.
CAGGCGGGTTCTGCCGATCTGCCCAATGCGCTGCTGAGCGCCGGGTATCTGCCAATCGTCAGTTCTATCGGTATTACCGAACAAGGCGATTTGATGAACGTTAACGCCGATCAGGCCGCAACCGCGCTCGCGGAGACGCTGGGTGCCGATTTAATCCTGTTGTCGGACGTGAGCGGTATCCTCGATGGTAAGGGGCAACGTATTGCGGAAATGACCGCGCAGAAAGCAGAGCAGTTGATTGCGCAGGGGATTATTACCGATGGCATGATCGTTAAAGTCAACGCGGCGCTGGATGCGGCTCGCGCGCTGGGTCGCCCGGTAGATATCGCCAGTTGGCGTCATGCCGATCAACTGCCCGCGCTGTTTAACGGCACGCCGATTGGCACGCGGATTCTGGCGTAAATCTGTTAATCTGTAAGACATTTCCGTTGGCTGAAAGGCAACGGAAGCGAGCATGCGGGTCCGCCCGCATGGTTACAAGACATTGAAGCACATTTTGGGAGTATCGGTTATGGCGTTGTGGGGCGGTCGTTTCAGTCAGGCGGCAGATCAGCGGTTCAAACAATTTAATGACTCGCTGCGGTTTGATTACCGTCTGGCGGAGCAAGATATCGTCGGCTCCATCGGCTGGTCAAAAGCGCTGGTGACGGTCAATGTTCTCAGCGAACAGGAACAGCAGCAGTTAGAGCAGGCTCTGAATGCGCTGCTGGCCGAGGTGCAAGCTGATCCGGAACAGATTCTGCAAAGCGACGCCGAGGACATTCATAGCTGGGTAGAGCAGAAACTGATCGACAAAGTGGGCGATTTGGGTAAAAAACTCCACACTGGCCGCAGCCGTAACGATCAGGTCGCCACCGATCTTAAACTTTGGTGTAAAGCGCAAATCAGCGAACTGCAACTGGCCGTGCGCCAACTGCGTTCCGCGTTGGTGGCTACCGCTGAGGCGAATCAGGATGCGGTGATGCCAGGTTACACCCATTTGCAGCGCGCTCAACCGGTGACCTTTGCCCATTGGTGTCTGGCTTACCATGAAATGCTGGCACGCGATGAAAGCCGCCTGGAAGATACGTTAAAACGCCTTGATGTCAGCCCATTGGGCTGCGGCGCGTTGGCAGGGACGGCCTATCCTATCGATCGTGAGCAACTGGCAGGCTGGCTGGGTTTTGCGTCTGCCACGCGTAACAGTCTGGACACGGTGTCAGACCGCGATCACGTGCTGGAACTGCTCTCTAATGCCTCGATCGGCATGGTGCACCTGTCACGCTTTGCCGAAGATCTGATCTTCTTCAACAGCGGTGAATCCGGGTTTGTTGAACTGTCCGATCGTGTGACCTCCGGTTCATCCCTGATGCCGCAAAAGAAAAACCCGGATGCGCTGGAGCTGATCCGCGGTAAATCGGGTCGAGTGCAAGGCGCGCTGACCGGCATGATGATGACGCTCAAAGGCTTGCCGCTGGCGTACAACAAGGACATGCAGGAAGACAAAGAAGGGCTGTTCGACGCGCTCGATACTTGGCATGACTGTCTGATGATGGCGGCACTGGTGTTTGAAGGCATTCAGGTCCGTCGTCCACGCTGCCAGGAAGCGGCGCAGCAGGGTTACGCCAATGCGACCGAACTGGCAGACTATCTGGTGGCAAAAGGCGTTCCGTTCCGCGAAGCGCACCACATTGTCGGTGAAGCCGTGGTGGAAGCAATTCGGCAGGGTAAGCCTCTGGAAGCATTGCCGCTGGCGGATTTGCAGAAATTCAGTGCCACCATTGGCGATGACGTGTATCCCATCCTGTCGCTGCAATCCTGTCTGGAAAAACGCGCGGCCAAAGGCGGTGTGTCACCACAGCAGGTAGCACAGGCGATTGCCGACGCCAAAGGGCGTCTGTAACGCTGATAGCGCTCTGTCACCTGTATCAGAGCCGGATTTCCGGCCCTTTTTTATTCAGCCAATAACCATAAGTCATAACGCAAGACGCCTCGCATTTTAACCATTTCACCGCCGACAACGATGCCGCTTTACGTTGGCCTGCGCTATTCTTTCTGGACATACATACAGTATCACTTTACCTTGACGGACAGTGGCGATAACGAAAGGAATGCGACGTGGATATCACCCTCTTTTACGGTGTAGGCGGCGGGGCGGTCGGAGTGCTGGTGGGATGGCTGGTTGCCAGCCTGCGTTACCAGCAACGCCGCGCCCGACAAGAAACGGAACAACGTATACAAGAACAAGCGTTACAGCAGGCACAAAGCGCGGTACGTGAGCTTCAGCTTGCGCGTGATAAGGACGAACAGCGCCTGCGTCAGGATGATATGGAACTGCGTTTGATGCACGGTAAACTCACCGCCCATCAGGAAAAGCTGCTGGTCATGGCCCGGTTGCAAGAGGAGTGCAACCAGCTCAACCAGGAATTGCGCGCGCTGCGCGAAGCAAACGGTGCGCAGGAAGCGGAACTGCGTGAAGTCACCATCCGTCTGGAAGAGACGCGCCTCGCTGCTGAGGAAAAACAGCGCTTGTTAATCAACAGTGAGCAACACCTGACTACACAGTTTGAAAATCTGGCTAACCGGATTTTTGAGCACAGCGGTCGCCGGGTGGATGAACAAAATCAACAGAGCCTTGATAAACTGCTGACGCCGCTGCGGGAACAACTGGACGGTTTTCGTCGTCAGGTCCAGGAGGGTTTCGGCAGTGAAGCGCGTGAGCGCCACACGCTGGCGCATGAAATTCGCCAGTTGCAGCAACTCAACGTGCAAATGGCGCGAGAAGCGGTCAACCTGACGAAAGCCCTGAAAGGCGATAATAAAACCCAGGGGAACTGGGGCGAAGTGGTGCTGGGACGCGTGCTTGAGGCTTCGGGCCTGCGTGAAGGCCATGAATACCAAACGCAGGTCAGTATCCAGACGAGCGCAAACGGACGCATGCAGCCGGATGTGATCGTTCGTCTCCCACAGGGCAAAGATGTGGTGATTGATGCCAAGATGTCGCTGGTGGCCTATGAGCGCTACTTTAACAGCGAGGACGAAGGGGAACGCGCCAGCGCACTCAACGAGCATATCGCCTCCGTGCGCGGGCATATCCGCCTGCTGAGCAATAAGGACTATCAGCAATTGCCGGGGCTGCGCTCGTTGGACTATGTGCTGATGTTTATCCCCGTCGAGCCTGCTTTTCTGGTTGCTATCGACCGCCATCCTGAATTGATCAGCGAAGCCCTGCAACACAACATCATGCTGGTAAGCCCTACCACGCTGCTCGTCGCGTTACGTACCATCACCAATCTGTGGCGTTATGAACAGCAAAGCCGCAATGCGCAGCAGATCGCCGATCGTGCCTCTCGGCTGTACGATAAACTGCGCCTCTTTGTGGAAGACATGGCGGCATTGGGGCAAAGTCTGGATAAATCACAGGTTAGCTATCGGCAGGCTATGAACAAACTGGCTTCCGGGCGCGGTAATCTGATAGCCCTGGTAGAAGGTTTCCGTTCCCTTGGTGTTGAGGTTAAGCGTACCATAAACCCCAACGTGGCAGAGCAAGCGGTGCTCTCTGCTGAGGCTAACGACGAGACCGGGCGGCTGTCTCAGCCGTCTGAAGCAATGCAAACTGACATCCCGACCAGCGGAGAACAACCTGCCAGTGCAGACGTGGGAATATCGAACCAGCTGTGATGCGTTGCGTATGTTCACGTTTTACAACTTTATTCAGTGCATCAGAGCGATGGGTTTTTAAGCCTGGTCTGTTACACTCTCCCCATTAAGGGGTAGTTTCAAAATTCGATGTTCCTCTTCGATTGTTGATGCGAAACGCACACAGACACGCCAAGCTCGTGTTGCGCATAACGCTCGACAGCGCAATGTGAGCTGTGAGTCTAGCCGAGAGTGCGCAAAGGGGATTGACCACAATTCTGATTTGGAAAAGTAGGGCGAAGAACATGACGAACGATCCGGAGAAAACCACGCATTTTGGTTTTCGTACTGTCGATAAAAACGATAAAGAGGCCATGGTAGCGGGCGTATTTCACTCCGTAGCGGGAAAATATGACCTGATGAACGATTTGATGTCCTTCGGGATTCATCATGCCTGGAAACTATTTACCATTGAGTGCAGCGGCGTCCGGCGCGACCAGCGCGTGCTGGATCTGGCGGGCGGAACGGGGGATTTGACGGCTAAATTCTCACGTCTGGTCGGCGAAGCGGGGGAAGTGGTGCTGGCCGATATCAATGCTTCCATGCTGAAAGTGGGACGCGAAAAGCTCCGCAATCTGGGGATTATTGATAACGTCAGCTATGTGCAGGCCAATGCGGAGGCGCTGCCCTTCCCGGATGACTACTTTGACTGCATCACCATTTCTTTCGGTTTACGCAACGTGACGGATAAAGACAAAGCGCTGCGCTCCATGTTCCGCGTCCTGAAGCCCGGCGGCCGTTTGCTGGTGCTGGAGTTTTCCAAACCTATGTTGAAACCGCTCAGCAAAGTCTACGATTTCTACTCATTCCATGTTTTGCCGCGTATTGGCGATATGGTGACCAAAGATGCGGGCAGCTACCGTTATTTGGCAGAATCGATACGTATGCATTCGGATCAGGAAACGCTGAAGGGCATGATGGTGGATGCGGGCTTTGACAGTGTAAACTACTTCAACCTCACGGGAGGCATTGTCGCGTTACACCGTGGGTTCAAATTTTAAGTTGTTTTATAGTGGGAAACGCTGATGCTGATAACGTCTGTGCTGACTGCCGCGCTGGAAACGGCGTTAAATAGCCTGCTTTTTCGCGAACGTAGCTTGAAAGCGGCGCGCCAGCGACTACAGGGAAAAACGCTCAAAATTGTGTTAGCAGAGCTGCCAATGCCGCTGGTATTGGTCTTTGGTGAGCACCGCGTTGATGTGGTAAGCCAGTGGGCTGATACGGCGGATTGTCAGTTAGAAACCCGGATACCCGCATTGCTCACATTGCGCGATCGCCAGCAGCTTTCATCGCTGATGCGTCGTGGTGAACTGGTCATTGAAGGGGATATGCAGGTTGTCCAACACCTTGTCAATCTATTGGATTTGGCAGAGTGCGACCCTGCAGAGTGGCTTGCGCCTTACACGGGCGACGTTGTTGCGCAAGGCATTGGTCAGACATTACAAGGCGCGTTTCGCGGTGCGGCCCGTTTGTTCGATCGCCAGCGGCGTTATTTGGCAGAAATCGTAACGGAAGAGTGGCGGCTTGCGCCTGGGCGTTTAGAAGCGGCCTGGTGGTATGATGAAGTGGCCGCGTTAAGCGATGACGTCGATACGCTGGCGGCACGACTGGCGAAGTTGGAGTCTGCCGCATGACGCCAAGTGAATTGCTACGCCTTTACCACATTATTCGCGTCATGTTGAGCTATGGGCTCGATGAACTGATCCCGCATTTGCGCATCACCTTACCGTTGCGTATCTGGCGCAAATTCCTGTTCTGGATGCCAAACCGCCATAAGGACAAACCGCTTGGTGAACGTTTGCGTTTGGCGTTGCAGGAATTGGGCCCAGTGTGGATCAAGTTCGGTCAGATGATGTCTACTCGACGCGATCTTTTTCCACCGGAGATTGCCGATCAGCTCGCTATCCTTCAGGATCGCGTCGATCCTTTTGACGGAAAACTGGCTCGTGAGCAGATCGAACTTTCGATGGGGGGCATTCCACTCGAAAGTTGGTTTGATGATTTTGAAATAGTGCCACTGGCCTCTGCGTCTATCGCACAGGTACATACTGCGCGGCTCAAAACAAACGGCCAGGAAGTGGTTATCAAGGTCATTCGTCCTGATATCCTCCCTGTCATCAAGGCTGATATGCGGCTGATGAACCGTTTGGCGGGCTGGTTGCCGATGCTGTTACCGGATGGACGACGCTTGCGCCCGCGAGAAGTAGTGCATGAGTACGAAAAAACCCTGCTTGACGAATTAAACCTGCTGCGTGAAGCGGCAAATGCCATTCAATTGCGCCGTAACTTTGATGGCAGCCCGATGCTGTATATTCCGGAAATCTATTCGGATTATTGCAGTGAAAACATGCTAGTCATGGAGCGTATCTACGGTATTCCGGTCTCAGACGTTGAGGCGCTGAAAGCCAACGGCACCAATATGCCGCTGCTGGCGGAGCGCGGCGTGCAGGTGTTCTTTACTCAGTTGTTCCGCGACAGCTTCTTCCACGCCGATATGCATCCGGGAAATATTTTTATCAGCTATGAACACCCTGAAAACCCGCAATATATCGGTATTGATTGTGGCATCGTTGGGTCATTGAACAAAGAAGATAAGCGCTATCTGGCAGAAAACTTCATTGCCTTTTTCAATCGCGATTATCGTCGCGTTGCTGAACTGCATGTGGATTCCGGCTGGGTGCCTGCCGATACTAATGTTGAAGAGTTTGAATTTGCGATTCGCACCGTGTGCGAACCCATTTTTGAAAAGCCGTTGGCAGAGATCTCCTTTGGGCATGTGTTATTAAACTTGTTCAATACGGCGCGCCGCTTCAACATGGAAGTGCAGCCACAGTTGGTCTTGTTGCAAAAGACGTTGCTCTACGTTGAAGGTGTAGGTCGCCAGCTTTACCCGCAGTTGGATTTATGGAAAACAGCCAAGCCTTTTCTGGAGTCGTGGCTGAAAGATCAGATGGGGGTTGCTGCACTGATTCGCGGATTGAAAGAAAAGGCCCCCTTCTGGGCGGAAAAACTGCCGGAAATTCCCGAGTTGATTTACGATGGTTTGCGGCAGCATCGGCTGCTGCGGCACAGTGTTACACAACTGACAGATGAACTGCGCATGCAGCGAGTGCGTCAAAGTCAGTCGCATTATTTACTTGGCGTTGGCGCGACGTTGCTGCTGGCTGGGTTACTCATGTTGGTGGGGCGTCAGGATCTCCCGAAAGTGATTTCGGCGGGGTTAATGGCCGCTGGTGTTGTGAGCTGGGTCATTGGTTGGCGTCGTACACGTTGAAGCAGATCATGACAGGCGCTATTAATAGCCGTATATAATAGTTGCGGCTTTGACCTTATATGCCTTTCCGCCGCAGGAAAAAAGCGTTGCAGGAAACGCAAACCGAGCGCATCCTCTGGGCATGCATTCTCTAGGTAAGAATAACGCGCGGTGACTCGTTTTTGGACAAAATGCACACACGAAAGTTTGCGGTGTGAAAGATTATAGATAACTCCCCTTTGTAGAAAAGAGGTAATTGCTATGGGTGGTATTTGGAACTTGTTGATCATTGCGGTGATCGTGGTGCTGCTGTTTGGTACTAACAAGCTGAGAACGCTAGGCTCCGATTTGGGTGCATCGATTAAAGGCTTTAAAAAAGCCATCAGCGATGACCAACCTTCGTCCGCTGACAGCGCATCTGCAAACCAGAATGAAAAAACACAGCAGGATGCCGATTTCGCGACGAAGTCCATCACGGAACAACAGGCTGACGTAAAATCAGAAGAAACGAAGAGCCAGCACAAAGAGCAGGTATAATCGGTGTTTGATATCGGATTTGGTGAGCTGATGCTCGTAATGGTGATCGGCCTGGTAGTACTCGGGCCTGAACGCCTGCCCGTTGCGGTTAAAACGATTGCTGGTTGGGTCAGAACGCTGCGCTCGCTGGCGTCTACGGTGCAAAATGAGCTGACCCAAGAGTTGAAGTTCCAAGAGTTGCAGGACAGTTTGAAGAAGGTGGAGCAGGCTAGCCTTAAAAACCTTTCTCCAGAGTTGAAAGCCTCTATGGACGAACTCAAAGAAGCGGCGGATGCGACGCGACGCGGTTATGCGAAACCCGGTGACAGCGCCACTGCGCAGTTGGGTGAGGTGCCGCATAAGCCGTTGGCGGATGCTGAGGCAGCACATGATGGTGTTATCAACGCCGAGCAGGCGTCGTCGCCAGCAGCGTTACCGTCTTTAGACCAACCCGCCGCTGCGCCATCCTCATCCCTTATCGATGTGGCACCGCCTGCGGCAGTCAATAGCTCACCAGAAGCGCCTTCTGCAACGGCTGTGCCTAACAATACGCCAGCTGTCGCTGCCGTGGCACCGACCGATGATGTACCCAATAAGCGCGCAGCGCCTGCCCCGGCTGTCGCGCCTTCCCAACACTCTGCTGATGAACGCTAGTCTATGGCCGTTGAAGATACACAACCGTTAATCAGTCACCTGATTGAGCTTCGCAAGCGCCTGTTAAACAGCATTATTTGTGTGCTGAGCGTATTTGTCGTGCTGGTTTTTTTTGCTAACGACATCTATCAGATTGTCTCGGCACCGCTTATTGAACAACTGCCTGCCGGGGCTAGTATGATTGCCACCGACGTGGCCTCCCCGTTCTTTACGCCGATTAAACTCACGATGATCGTGTCGGTGTTTGTCGCTGCACCGTTGGTGTTGTATCAAGTCTGGGCATTTATCGCGCCGGCGCTGTACAAACATGAACGTCGCCTGATGATGCCGTTGCTGTTCTCCAGCAGCCTGCTGTTCTATGCGGGTATGGCATTTGCCTACTTTGTCGTGTTCCCACTGGCGTTTGGCTTTTTTGCCAAGACAGCGCCGCAGGGTGTGCAAATCGCCACTGATATCAATAACTACCTCGATTTCGTGATGGCGCTGTTTATGGCGTTTGGCGTCTCTTTCCAGGTACCTATTGCTATTGTACTGCTGTGCTGGAGCGGTGTGACCAACACTGAAGATTTGAAGAAGAAGCGGCCTTATGTGCTGGTTGGCGCTTTCGTTGTCGGTATGCTGCTGACGCCGCCGGACGTGTTCTCACAGACGTTGTTAGCTATTCCGATGTACCTGTTGTTTGAAGTCGGCCTGTTCTGCTCACGTTTTTACGTGGGGAAAGGACGCCGTCAGTATGAGGCGGAAGAGCGCGAGGCAGAAGAAAGCAACGAAGGTCCATCGTCCTGAATCCTGTTGTTATCCCCGCTTAGGCGGGGATTTCCTCCAATCTGCATCTGCTTCCCTTCGGGACACGCTCGCCGGAGCGGGAGTGTCATTACCCTTCAGGAATGTCCATGTTTGATATCGGCGTCAATCTGACCAATAGCCAATTTGCTCACGATCGTGCTCTGGTCATTGAGCGTGCTCAGGCGTTTGCGGTGAGCGGAATGCTCATCACTGGGACCAACCTGCATGAAAGTGAGCAGGCGCTGGCACTGGCACTGGCACTGGCACAGGAATACCCAGACTATTGCTGGTCGACGGCAGTGGCGGAACGGATTTCGCAGTTGGCGCAACAGCCTGCTGTTGTAGCGCTGGGCGAGTGTGGACTGGACTTTAATCGCAATTTCTCAACGCCTGATGAGCAGGAACACGCTTTTTCCGCGCAGTTAGCATTGGCCGCAGAGCTGGTGTTACCCGTATTCTTGCATTGCCGTGACGCTCATGAGCGTTTTATCGCGCTACTCTCTCCCTGGTTGGATAAGCTGCCGGGAGCGGTGCTGCACTGTTTCACGGGGACTGAACAGGAGTTGGATGAGTGCTTGCGTCTTGGGCTTTCGATTGGCATCACCGGTTGGGTGTGCGATGAGCGACGCGGAATTGCACTTCGCCATCTGCTAAAACAGATTCCCATCGACCGCCTGTTATTGGAAACAGACGCGCCCTATTTGTTACCCTGGGATTTATCACCAAAACCTGCATCCCGGCGTAATGAACCCTGCTTTTTGCCGCATATCGTTCAGCAGGTTGCTGCCTGGCGCGATGAAGATGCCAGTATGTTGGGGCAAAAAGTAGATGAAAACGCACGCCGGATTTTCCGGCTGCCATGATTCTGGAGAATAATTATGAGCAATGTTTTTCCTGGCGCTTTTCCCGGCCGTCGCCTGCGCCGTTTACGCCGTCATGATTTTAGCCGTCGCCTTGTTGCTGAAAATCAGTTGACGGTCAATGACCTGATTTATCCTGTTTTTGTGATGGAAGGCAAAAATCAGCGTCAGGAAGTGCCTTCGATGCCGGGCGTATACCGCATGACGCTGGATCTACTGGTGAAAGAGGCGGAAGAACTCGCCAAGCTGGGTATCCCGGTGCTCTCACTGTTTCCGGTGATCGATACCGACAAGAAGTCGCTGAACGCCGAAGAAGCCTATAACCCCGAAGGGCTGGTGCCGCGTGTGATCCGCACGCTCAAAGATGCAGTGCCGGAGCTGGGGTTGCTGACAGACGTTGCCCTGGATCCTTATACCACACATGGGCAAGACGGCATTATTGATGAAGATGGTTATGTGATCAATGACATCACCAAATCCGTTCTGGTGCGTCAGGCGCTGTGTCATGCACAAGCGGGTGCAGAAATCATTGCACCAAGCGACATGATGGATGGGCGCATAGGTGCCATACGCGCCGAGCTGGAAGCGCAGCATCTGGTGAACACCCAGATCATGGCTTACTCGGCAAAATATGCGTCTTGCTACTATGGGCCTTTCCGCGATGCGGTAGGTTCGGCAAGCAATCTGAAGGGGGGTAACAAAAAAACCTATCAGATGGACCCGGCCAACGGGGATGAAGCCTTACAGGAAGTTGCCCAGGATTTGCAGGAAGGCGCGGACATGGTGATGGTGAAACCCGGTATGCCCTATCTTGATGTGCTGCATCGTGTTAAAGAAACGTTTGGCGTGCCGACCTTTGCCTATCAGGTCTCCGGTGAATATGCCATGCACATGGCGGCCATTCGCAACGGCTGGCTTCAGGAGCAGCCGCTGGTGATGGAGTCACTGCTGTGCTTCAAACGCGCAGGGGCAGACGGCGTGCTGACCTATTTTGCCAAGCAGGTCGCACAATGGTTGGGTGACGAACAGCTTTCCCGCTAATCGTCCTATCCACTCAGACCAATTCGTTCGCCGCCCGTGAGTGTTCTCACCGGCGGCGTTTATTTTGTCGGTTACGCCTGACTACAGCTTTTTGAACTGGCGATTATCGAGGCTTTGCGGCACCTGCTTGTTGAAAAAATTGAGCAGCAGCATGGAGCGTGCTTCACCGTCAGGTTCACTGTAAATCGCCTGTAGCCCGGTAAACACCCCTTCGGTGATCAGCACGGTGTCCCCGGGATACGGTGTTTGTGGATCGTGAATCATCTGTACCGGGTGTTGCGTCAGTTCGGTAATGACGGTCACGGGGATGACGGCAGGCAGCGCGCCGAAACGGATAAAGTGGCTGACGCCCCGTGTTGCGGCAATCGTGGTGGTATGGATGCGTTCGGGATCGAATTCAATAAACAGGTAGTTGGGAAACAGTGGCTCGCTGACTTCCGCGCGTTTTCCCCGCACGATCTTTTCAATTTTGATCATCGGGCTCAGGCAGTTAACGACCTGGCGTTCAAGATGTTCCTTGGCGCGCAGCAGCTGCCCACGTTTGCAATACAATAAATACCAGGCTTCCATAATGTGTTGTGTCGATGATCTGTCAGTCGATGAGCATTGCAGAGAAGCATAACAAAACCCTGTGCGGATAAATAGCGGCATGAAGAAGCGACAGAATTGGCAAGAAACCTTATAATGTCGTTTTCACAGACTGCATTGACAATCAGCATGAAATATCGTGATTTACGTGAATTTCTCGCGCTTCTTGAACAGAAGGGGGAACTGAAACGCATTCGCCACCCTGTCAGCCCCCACTTGGAAATGACGGAGATTGCCGACAGAACGCTGCGTGCGGGCGGTCCGGCGTTGCTGTTTGAAAATCCCACCGGTTATACCATGCCCGTGCTGTGCAACCTGTTTGGCACCCCGGAGCGGGTGGCAATGGGCATGGGACAGGATAGCGTGACGGCGCTGCGTGATGTCGGCAAGCTGCTGGCCTTTTTGAAAGAGCCTGAGCCGCCAAAAGGATTCCGAGACTTGATGGAAAACATGCCCAAATTCCGTCAGGTGCTCAATATGCCCACCAAACGGCTGTCATCGGCTCCTTGTCAGGAGCAGGTCTGGTCTGGGGAATACGTCGATCTGACCCGTATTCCTGTTATGCAGTGCTGGCCGGAAGATGCTGCTCCCTTGATCACCTGGGGCTTAACGGTTACTCGCGGGCCGCACAAGGCGCGTCAGAATATCGGTATTTATCGCCAGCAGGTGCTTGGTAAAAACAAGCTGATCATGCGGTGGTTATCTCATCGCGGCGGCGCGTTGGATTTCCAGGAGTGTTGTCAGGAAAATCCCGGTCAACGCTTCCCGGTTTCTGTCGCGCTCGGTGCCGATCCGGCGACTATCCTTGGTGCAGTAACCCCGGTGCCAGATACGCTTTCCGAATACGCCTTTGCCGGGCTACTGCGCGGTTATAAAACCGAAGTGGTGAAATGTCTCTCCAATGATTTGGAAGTGCCCGCCAGCGCGGAAATTGTGCTGGAAGGGTACATTGAACCGGGAGAAATGGCGGCGGAAGGGCCGTATGGCGATCACACCGGCTATTACAATGAGGTGGATAACTTCCCGGTGTTTACCGTTACGCATGTGACGCAGCGTCAGGACGCCATTTACCACTCCACCTATACCGGACGCCCACCCGATGAACCTGCCGTATTAGGGGTGGCGCTGAATGAAGTGTTCGTGCCGATTTTGCAAAAGCAATTCCCGGAAATTGTCGATTTTTACCTGCCGCCGGAAGGGTGTTCCTATCGTCTGGCAGTCGTCACCATGAAAAAACAGTACGCCGGTCATGCCAAACGGGTGATGATGGGCGTATGGTCTTTCCTGCGGCAGTTTATGTATACCAAGTTTGTCATTGTCTGCGATGACGACATCAATGCACGTGACTGGAAAGACGTTATCTGGGCGATTACCACCCGTATGGACCCGGCACGAGATACGGTATTGATGGAAAATACGCCAATAGACTATCTGGATTTCGCATCGCCGGTGTCGGGGCTGGGTTCCAAAATGGGACTGGATGCCACCAATAAGTGGCCCGGTGAAACTCAGCGCGAGTGGGGGCATCCCATCAAGAAGGATCCTGATGTGTGTGCCCGTATTGATGCCATATGGGATGAGCTTGCCATTTTTAACGACAGCCCGCCGCGTGCTTGATGTATGGTGTGCCGCTGTTACTCGTTTTGCTTTTATCACCCTTAGAGGGAATGCATGACAACATTGAGCTGTAAAGTGACATCCGTAGAGGCGATAACGGATACGGTTTATCGGGTACGTTTGTTGCCGGAAGCCCCTTTCTCTTTCCGTGCCGGTCAGTATTTGATGGTGGTAATGGATGAGCGTGATAAACGCCCGTTCTCAATGGCATCAACGCCGATGGAACAGCAGTTTATCGAGCTGCACGTGGGTGCCTCAGAGCTGAACTTGTATGCGATGGCGGTGATGGATCGTATTCTGAAAGAGCGCGCGCTAACGGTGGATATCCCCCACGGTGAGGCCTGGTTGCGCGAAGAGAGCGATCGTCCGCTGATCCTGATTGCCGGCGGCACGGGGTTCTCTTATGCACGTTCTATCCTGCTGACGGTGCTGGCACATCAACCCGAGCGCGAGATAGCGATCTACTGGGGGGGGCGGGAGATCAAGCATCTGTATGATTTGACCGAGCTACAGGCTCTGGTGAGCCAACACGCGAACTTGCAGGTTATCCCTGTGGTTGAGCAGCCGGAACAGGAGTGGCTCGGCAGAACGGGTACGGTGCTCAGCGCGGTATTGCAGGATTACGGTACACTGTCAGGTCATGATATCTACATTGCAGGGCGCTTTGAAATGGCAAAAATTGCCCGCGAGCGCTTCTGTAACGAGCGTGGTGCGTTGATTGATCACCTCTACAGCGACGCCTTCTCCTTCATTTGAGTGCCTTAAAAAACGTGCTGTTTCCGATGGAGTTCATCAACGGATAGAAACAGCACGTGTGCTAAAGGTGCACCAAAGCATCTTACGTTGTGACCAGGCAGAGCCCATATCGTTATACACATCTTTTGGCCATTTTTTGAACAGGATGCTCAGAACCCCGTGAATTAAGGCATTCAAGCCATCCCATTGGCTTTTTGAGGTTCAAAATGCCACTCTGAGATAAACCCGTAACTCATTGATTAAACAGTGCGTTAGAACGATGTGTATAACGATATGGGCAGAGCCGCAACGGGATGCGCTACCGATTACTTGAATTCGCAGGTTTGCACCGTCCAGCGCCGCGCCTGCTCGCTGATGGTGAAGCCCAATCCCGGACGGTCAGAGACCCACATCCGCCCATCACGCAGTTCCAGCTGTTCGTTAAACAGCGGGATGAAAATTACGGCATTTAGATTCAGATAGTTACAAGCAATCGATCGAAATTACTCGAAATTCGATCGAAATTATTCAATCTCAGCCCACTCCGACCCTCTTACATCACGGTACTTATCGGTCATCTCGGATGACTTATGTCCTAGCAGTTTTTGCGCGTAATCCCTCCCTTTCTCATCAGTGTATAGACGCGCTGCAAGGCTCCTGATTTCGTGAAATGAAGGCGCTTTTCCTTGCCACGTTAGTCCTGATAATCGACGTGCTTTCAAAAATGCTCTGGAAATCGTGTCCTGAGAAAATTGCTGGTGTTTAGCGTCTGCGACGACATGCGCTACGCCGTTGTTTAATTCACTGAACTGGTTCAGTACATCGGCAAGGCATAAATTGAGGCATGTAGTGGTCAACTAATATTGGCCACCGCATTAGACTGTATGTAGAACAGTCGCTCAGATTCGTTTGGAGTTAAGCCGCCGTTATACCAGTGAGGCCGGATAGCGCTGTAATACCCCGTGATGTAGCGGATAATCGCGTCCTGGGCTTCGCTGAAGCTGTTGTAACCCTTTGTCGGCACCCATTCTGTCTTCAGGCTGCGGAAGAACCGCTCCATTGGCGCATTATCCCAGCAGTTACCCCGCCGACTCATACTCTGCTTTATCCGGCAGCGCCACAGGGCTTGCCGGTATTGACGGCTGGTATAGTGGCTGCCCTGGTCGCTGTGGAACATGACTCCTGTTGGTTGTCCCCGGAGTTCCCAGGCCATCTGCAACGCTTTAACTGTCAGCGCCGAGTCCGGCGACGTCGACATGGCCCAGCCCACCGGTTTGCGGGCGAACAGCTCTGGCACCACCGCAAGGTAAGCCCAGCATTTGCCCGTCCAGATGTAGGTCACATCGCCGCACCAGACCTGATCCGGCGCGGTAACCGCGAACTGGCGGTTGAGATAGTTCGGTATTTCAACGAGTTCATTGCCGCCGCGTTTGTATTTGTGAGCCGGTCGCTGGCAGCTGGCGATACCCAGCTCCTTCATCAGCTTGCCAGCCAGCCAGCGCCCCATTTTGACACCGGAGCTGCCGGTGACGATGGTCGCGATACTTCGAGCGCCGGCAGAGCCGCCGCTGGCGTTCCAGGCTTCCATGACGCGGCTACACTTAACCACGCGCTCACCGTCGGGTTCATTAGCGGAAGCCTGCCAGTGCCTGTAGCTGCTGCGATGTACCTCAAAAGTTTGGCACAACGCCGTGACCGGGTATCGCGCCCTCAGCCTGTCGACTACCGTGAACCGTTGAGTGAGTCCGACATTAAGAGCGCCGTAGCCTTTTTTAGGATTTCGTTCTCCATTTCAAGGCATTGGACTTTTTTCTTCATCTCACGCAGCTCGAGCTGTTCAGGGGTAAGAGGAAGTCCCGTTGGCGTTTTTCCCTGTCGTTCAAGGCGAAGCTTATTGACCCAGCGACTAATGGCAGAATGGCTGACATTAACCGCCTCTGCGGCCTTAACGTATGTGTAGCCGTGGTCGACAACCAGCTTTGCGGCTTCGAGCTTAAATTCCGCCGTAAAATGTTTACCCATGAGGTCACCTGTCGTGTTGATGAGGTGAGCATATCACCTCCGCTCAGGTGGCCAGTATCAGTGTGCCACTACAATCTTAACGCGGTAACGAGTGTGATGCACTCATAAGATTTTATTCTTGTCAGCAATATTGGCAATCAGAGCGCGTTGTGTTAACAAGTCTCCTTGCTTTATTTATGGTTATATACGTCATTATTTCGAATTATTTGCGTGTCTTAATTTTATCAGTCAGAGTCTTCGTATGGTCAGCGAAACACCACAGCAGCGGGAAATCACCCGGCTGTGTATCCAATGCGCACTGATGCTGTTGCAGCACGGTGCGGAGAGCACGGTAGTTGAGCAACTTTCTTCGCGCCTCGGGCTGGCGCTCGGGGTGGATAGCGTAGAAAGCTCCATTTCTGCCAACGCCATCGTCCTTACCACCATCATGAATGGACACTGCCTGGCCTCGACGGGCAAGAATGTCGATCGCTGCATCAATATGCATGTGGTGACCGAAGTGCAGCATGTCGTGATCATGGCCGAGCACAAACTGCTGGATGTGGCTGGCGTTGAAAAGCGCCTGACGGGCATCAAGCCGCTGCGCTATCCGCGCTGGCTGGTGGTGACCATTGTAGCGCTTTCGTGCGGCTGCTTCAGTAAGCTCAATGGCGGCGGTTGGGATGCCTTTGTGGTCACCATGCTTGCCAGCGGTGTAGCAATGTATGTGCGTCAGGTATTGACCTCGCGTCATCTCAATCCCCTGATCAACTTCTGTATTACCGCCTTTGTCGCCACGTCGGTATCCGGGCTGTTGCTGCGCGTTCCTACATTTCATCAAACCTCGACGGTAGCAATGGCGGCCAGCGTGCTGCTGCTGGTGCCTGGTTTTCCGTTGATTAACGCGGTAGCGGATATGTTTAAAGGGCATGTGAATACCGGGCTGGCGCGTTGGGCGGTTGCCAGCCTGCTGACGCTGGCAACCTGTATTGGCGTCGTAGCTGCAATGGCTATATGGGGGTTACGCACATGGGCTTAACGCTGCTGTGGGGGCTCTTGCAGGATATCTTGCTGGCGGCAGTGCCTGCGCTTGGCTTTGCTATGGTGTTCAATGTACCGGTCAAGGCGTTGCCTTATTGTGCACTGTTGGGGGGCGCGGGGCACGGCGTGCGTTTTCTGTGCGTACAGATGGGCATGCCCATCGAATGGGGATCGTTTTTAGCGGCTATATTGATCGGTGTGATCGGCATTCGCTGGTCGCGCTGGCTGTTGGCGCACCCTAAAGTGTTTACCGTTGCGGCGGTGATTCCGATGTTCCCGGGTATTTCAGCGTATACGGCGATGATCTCGCTGGTGGAGCTTTCCCATCAGGGATACAGCGAAGCGTTGATGCGCGTGCTGACCACGCATTTCCTCAAGGCCTCTTTTATTGTCGGTGCGCTATCGATAGGGTTGTCTCTGCCGGGGATTTGGTTGTATCGCAAACGTCCCGGCGTGTAGCGGCATTAAGATTTTGCTTATTTTGCCCATCAGAAAATCGCCGTATCGACGTACCCATCACCTTTCCGTATAGTGTCTGCAATTTTTGAGCTATAGGGCTTTACCATGGTGATTAGTTTGATTGCAGCACTGGCGGTGGATCGTGTTATCGGCATGGAAAACGCCATGCCGTGGCATTTGCCGGCAGATCTGGCGTGGTTTAAGCGCCAGACGTTAAATAAGCCCATTATTATGGGGCGTAACACGTTTCGCTCTATCTGCCAGCCATTGCCGGGGAGAACAAATATTGTTGTCAGCAGTCGCGCTGGTGACGATGAGCGTGTGACCTGGGTGTCGACCTTAGAGGCGGCGCTGGAGGCCGCTTCAGGGGCTGAAGAGGTGATGGTCATCGGTGGCGGCAGTATTTATCAGCAGATGCTGCCCCAGGCTTCACGTCTTTATCTGACGCACATTGACGCCGAAGTGGAGGGGGATACCCATTTCCCAGAGTACGAACCGGATGCGTGGTCATCGGTGTTCAGCGAGTTTCATGATGCGGATGAAAAGAATTCGCACAGCTATTGCTTTGAGATTCTCGAACGGCGTTAACAGGATAGACGTACGCGCGGCGCGATCAGGCCGCGCGTGTTTTACTTATTCTGCGCCGACAGCTGCCATGCCTTGTGCCAATGATGGCTGAGTAAAGACCCGCTTATCCTCCCAGCGTAACATCGTCAGTTCGCCTCCCCAGCAGCACCCCGTATCCAACGCATAAATGTTATCTGGCGTCCCTTTTCCTTCAAGAGAGGCCCAGTGGCCGAATGCGATGGCATAGCCTGGCGTTTCTGCATTCCCTTCTACGACAGGACTGGGCAAGTAAAACCACGGCTTGAGCAGCGAAGGCGCCTGTGAAGGAGCCTCTTTGCATATCATGTCTAGCTGTCCGCCGGAGAAGCAGTAACGCATGCGGGTAAATACGTTGGTGCTAAAGCGCAGACGCGGTAAACCACTCAGCTCAGGGCTCCAGTGATTGGGCATATCACCGTACATCGCGTCCAAAAACAGCGGATAGCTGTCACTGCTGAGTATGGCTTCCACTTCACGAGCGCACAGTTGCGCGGTCTCCAGATCCCACTGCGGCGTTACACCGGCATGGGCCATCACCAGTTTAAGGTCGTTGTCGACCAGCATCACCGGTTGGCGGCGCAGCCAGTTGATCAGGGTATCGACATCCCGTGCGTTCAGCAGATCGTTGAGACGATCTTTCGGCTTGTTTCTGCTGATACCCGCATAAACCGCCAACAAATGCAGATCGTGGTTGCCCAGCACCATCTGTGCGGCAGGGCCTAACGAACGCACATACCGCAACACCTCCAATGAGGCCGGGCCGCGTGCCACCAAATCGCCGGTAAACCACAGCCTGTCGTGCGCCGGATTGAAAGAAACCTGCGCCAACAGCGCCATTAACTCGTCAAAGCAGCCGTGCACATCGCCAATTAAGTAGGTAGACATCATCAATGTATCAGTGAAGGGATCGCTAAACGAAAAACAGAAATAGGAACCTGAAAGGCATCTCCCTGATGATCGAGCATGTGGTAATGGCCTTCCATCGTGCCCAGCGGCGTTTCCAGTACCGTACCGCTGGTGTACTGAAATTCACTGCCAGGTTCGATCACCGGTTGTTCCCCGATCACGCCTTCGCCCTGAACTTCCGTTTGACGCCCGTTGGCGTTGGTGATCATCCAGTAGCGCCCAATAAGTTGGACAGGATTACGCCCAAGATTGCGGATTGTGATGGTGTAAGCAAAGACAAAGCGGCTCTCATCGGGCTCGGACTGCGCTTCAACATAAAAACTCTGAACCTGAACACAAACACGGGGCGTATTAATCATCGCGACACTTCCAGTTATTCCTGCGTTGGCGGATGCTCAGACAGCCAGTTGGCCAGCCGGGAGTATTGCTCTACAGAGACATTTTCCGCACGGGCAGCGGGATCAATCTCTAACGCGATAAGCTGCTCGACGCTGAACACATTACCCAGGCTGTTGCGCAATGTTTTGCGGCGCTGGTTAAATGCGGCTGTAGTGATATGGCTCAGCACGCGGACATCAGCAACAGGATAAGGCTGTACGGCATGAGGAACAAGACGTACGACAGCAGAATCCACTTTGGGTGGTGGCGTAAAAGCGGTAGGTGGCACTTCAAGCACCGGGATCACCTGGCAGTAGTATTGTGCCATCACGCTTAACCGGCCATAGGCTTTGCTGTTCGGGCCAGCAACAAGGCGGTTCACCACTTCTTTTTGCAACATAAAGTGCATATCGCGAATAGCGTGAGTATAGCTAAACAGATGGAACATCAACGGCGTTGATATGTTGTAGGGTAAGTTGCCAAAAACGCGTAAGGGCTGGCCAATCTGTTGCGACAGCTCGGAGAAATTCACCGTCATGGCATCTTGCTGAATAACGGTAAGCTTATCTTTGAGTTGCGGATGTACCGTTAATCGAGCCGCGAGATCGCGGTCCAGTTCGACAACCGTAAACCGGGTAAGGTGCTCGGCAACGGGCAGCGTTAATGCGCCGAGGCCGGGACCAATCTCCACCATAGCGTGATCGGCCTGGGGATGAATGGCGGAGACAATACTCTCGATCACGAACTGATCGTTTAAAAAATTCTGCCCGAAACGCTTACGGGCAAAGTGGCCTTGATGGACGCGATTATTCATTACGGTGTTTCGTTATGGTGTTGAGTCATGTTGATGGCAAGCTGCAATGCCGTTATAAAGCTGCCCGGTTCTGCGTCACCCGTTCCCGCGAGGGAGAGCGCGGTGCCGTGATCGACAGAGGTTCGGATAAAGGGTAAGCCTAGCGTAATGTTCACCGCTCGGCCAAATCCCTGGTATTTCAATACCGGCAGCCCTTGATCGTGATACATCGCCAGTACGGCGTCTGCTTCTTTGAGGTATTTGGGTTGGAATAACGTATCTGCGGGCAACGGGCCCACCAGATTTATCCCCTGCGCGCGCAGTTCATCCAGCGCAGGAATGATGATATCCAACTCCTCACGCCCCATATGGCCGCCTTCGCCCGCATGGGGATTCAGTCCACACACGTAAATGCACGGCCGGGCCAGCCCAAACTTCTGCTGGAGATCGCGCTGCAAAATCGCAATCACCTCATGCAGACAGTCGCGGGTAATGGCACGAGAAACGTCGGCCAGCGGCAGGTGCGTGGTTGCCAGCGCGACGCGCAGTTCCTCGGTCGCCAGCATCATGGCCACTTTTTCGCAGCAGCTGCGATCGGCGAAAAACTCGGAGTGTCCGCTAAAAGGCACGCCGGCATCGTTGATGATGCCTTTATGCACGGGGCCGGTCACGAGCGCGGCAAATTCTCCACTCAGGCAACCATCACAGGCGCGCGCCAGTGTGTTGACTACGTACAGGCCGTTATCGACGTTAAGTTCGCCGGGGGAAACCTCTGCGGATAATGCAACCGGTAATATCGTCAGCGAATCTGCACGTTGCGCGCTTGCAGGAGCACCGGGTTGGTAGTCTCGCAGCGTTAGCGGCAGACCCAGCAGCGTTGCTCGGCTGCGAAGCAACGCCGGGTCGGCACACACCACCATTTCTACCGGCCAGTCACGCTGGGCCAGTTGAATGATGAGGTCGGGACCAATCCCGGCGGGTTCGCCGGGAGTGATGACGATACGAGACGTAGTTATGGTCATTGTGCTGAGCTGCTGTCGCTGCCGTTGACGATCTTCACATAAGCGGCTGCACGTTGTTCCTGCATCCAGGTTTGCGCCTCTTCAGAGAATTTACGGTTAAACAGCATGCGGTAAGCACGATCTTTCTGCGCTGCGTCGGTTTTGTCGACCTGACGCGTGTCTAACAGTTGAATCAAGTGCCAGCCGAAGGAGGAGTGGACTGGGGCGCTGATTTCCCCTTTGCGCAGTTTCATCAGCGCATCGCGGAATGACGGATCGTACATATCCGGCGCAGCCCATCCCAGATCGCCGCCCTGATTGGCTGAGCCGGGATCTTGCGAAAGCTGTTTTGCCTGAGCCGCAAAATCAGTCGTTCCCTGTTTGATCTGCTGCGCTACTTCCTCCAGTTTTGCCTGTGCCTGACTGTCGTTCATCACTACAGACGGTTTCAACAGGATGTGGCGTGCATGCACTTCGGTAACGGAAACGGATTTATCGCCGCCACGAATATCGTTAACGCGCAAAATATGGAAACCCACGCCGGAACGAATCGGGCCGACTACCTGGCCTTTTTGGGCTTGCGTCAGGCGTTCAGCGAACAGGGATGGGATCTCCTGAAGTTTGCCCCAGCCCATTTCGCCGCCTTTCAGCGCCTGTGAATCCGCCGAGTGTGCGATCGCCAGCTTGGCGAAGTCGGCTCCACCTTTCAGCTGTTTTACCAATGAGTTAGCCAGGTTTTCTGCATCTTCCACCTGCTGCTGAGACGGGTTTTCTCCCAGAGGGATCAGAATGTGGCTCAGGTTCAGTTCAGCGTCTTCACCGGTCTGGTTAGCGATCTGTTTCGCCAGCGCGTCAACTTCCTGCGGCAGGACGGTGATGCGGCGACGCACTTCGTTATTACGGACTTCGGCAATGGTCATCTCTTTGCGAATCTGGTTGCGATAGGCGCTGTAGGTCAGATTCTCATAAGCCAACTGACTTTTTAGCTGGTCGAGCGTCATGCGGTTTTGTGCCGCAATGTTGTTGATGGCCTGATCCAACTGCGCATCACTAATTTGGATATTCATTTTTTTTGCCATTTGCAAAATGATGTTATCCATAATCAGACGATCGAGGATCTGGTGGCGCAACGTACTCTCATCCGGTAACTGTTGTCCCGCTTGCTGCGCATTCATCTTCACGGACTGTAAAAGCGTGCTGACATCACTTTCAAGCACGACGCTGTTGTCCACGACGGCGGCGACTTTATCAACAACCTGTGGCGCAGCAAAAGCTGCATTGGCGCTGAGGGCCAGCCCGAGGATAAGCGTTTTCCAGTTCTTCATACCTTTCCCGTTAGTTTCACCCGCAAGGCGGATTAAAAGTTGATGTGTTACCTTCATTCCACGCGCGCATGACCGCATCAGAATGCGCGCTGATAAGGCAGAATACCTGAGCGCAGCATTTTTTGCGCACCCAGCGTTTCATTGCTGCTTAAACCCCGCAGCTCGATGTTGATCGAGAACTTGTTGTCATACTCACTGGACTGCCGATTGGTATTCCAGTCGGTAATTTTCCGCTCGTAGCCCATATTGACGGCCCAGCAGCAGGTGTTGTATTGAAAGCCGATACGCTGGTTGGCGGTTTGATTCGCTTTGGTGTCGTAGTAATACGCACCAACCGCGGACCAACGGTCGGCAATCGGCCAGGCTGCGGTAAGCCCCACTTGCGAAATACCCTGCTGATAAGCCCGGCTTGCCAACAGATTCTGTACGGAGTTTTGAATATATTCCCTGCTGGCGTAGCGGTAGTTCAACTGCACCAGTTTCTCGCTATCCTGGCGATATTCCAGCACCGCGTTGCCCTGCGAAATGCTCTCAAGGCGCGTATCATATTGCAAACCGCCGCGCATGCCCCACAGATCGTTAATCTTCCAATAGCTGTCGCCGGCCCATACCAGACTGCCGTTATCGTCGTTTTTATCCATTACCGTGGTGCTATCCCCGGTTCTGGGGCGATCGAAGTAATAGATTTGACCGACGGAAGCATTAAAACTTTCCACCAGATTTTGATCATAAACGCGGGTAGTCAAACCGGTTGCAACCTGATTGGCCGACGCGATGCGATCCAGCCCGCTGTAACTGCGGTCGCGAAACAGGCCGGTGTAGTTGTTTTGCAGCAGCGTAGAGTCATAGGTGTAAATGCTGCTTTGCTCGCGGTAAGGCACATACAGGTACTGTGCGCGCGGTTCCAGCGTTTGGGTAAAGGCGTTGGACCAATCCATTTCGCGTTCAAACACCACTTTGCCGTCAACTTTGTACTGCGGCAAAACGCGATTGACCGAATCCTTCAGCACATCGCGCTTGATGTTGCTGATTTGCGCATTGGGATCGGCAAGGAAGCGTTCCAGATTGGTTTGTTGATAATGGGTTGCCATCAGCTTCGCTTCGGTGTTCAGGCTACCCCACCGGTTGGTCAATGGCAGACTGACCGTTGGTTCAGCATGAAAACGCGTTGCTTCGGGGCGGTTGTTGTTCATGTTGGTAAATTTTACCGCCTGCCCATAAAGATGCATATCGAACGGGCCGATATCGTCTCGGTAGTAGTTGAGGTCGAGTTGGGGCTCGGCGTGGTAAACATCATTATTGGTGTTAGCCGCCAGCAATTGGAACTGTTTATTGGATAACGTAGCGTCCCAATCCTGGTTAGCATAGCCGACGCTGAATTTTTGGTTCACGTAGCCGCTGGTCGTGGAGCCGTAAGAAGAATCGAAGTCTTTGAAATAGCTGATATCGCTGACCTTGGTGTAATCGCTGTTAAAGCGCCACACCTGATCCATGATACCGTCGTGCTGCCAGTGAAGAAGCCAGCGCGTATCTTTGTCGTCTTCATTGTCACGACGATAGGCTCTGTCATTCGGCAGCCAGTCCAACTGCACCGTACCGGTGCCTGGCGCGGCAAGATAACGGAATTCGTTTTGCAACTGTACGCCGCGCTTGGTCAGGACGTGCGGCGTAATGGTTGCATCCATGTTGGGTGCGATATTCCAGTAGTAGGGCGTGATCAGTTCAAAGCCGCCGCTGCCGCTGTAGCGGGCGTTGGGAATCAAAAAGCCGGAGCGACGTTTGTCACCCACGGGCAGTTGCAGGTAAGGGCTATAGAAGACCGGGACGTCGCCAATTTTGACGCGCGCATTCCAAATTTCAGCAACTTGCTCATCCCTGTCATGGATCACTTCCGAACCGACGACACTCCAGCTATCATCTCCCGGCAGGCAAGTAGTGAAGGAACCGTTTTCCAGAATGGTGTAGCGATTGTCACCGCGCATTTGCATTTTATCGGCATCGCCACGGCCCTGACGGTCAACCATTTGGTAATCGCCCTGAAACACGTCGGTATCTCGCGTATTCAGGTTAGACCAGGCTTTGGGGCCTTTCAGGATGACCAGGTTGTCATCATAATTGACATTGCCAGTGGCGGTGATGGTGCGCACCGGGGCGCCAGCGGCGTCAGTACCGCTCTGGCGCAGTTCCACCTGATCGGCCTGCAAGCGACTGTTGCCTTGCTCAACGTTGACGTTACCCAGGAAACGGGCGTTATCCGGATAGTTGGCTTCACTTTTGTCCGCCTGAATATGTACCGGGAGCGTATTGGTCTCGCCAGTGACCAGCGGCCGTGTAAACGTAGGAACGCCAAGCCGGCACTGAGCGGCAAGATCGGCCAACGCGTGTTGGCTGTAGAGCGCTGACCCAATCAAGGTGGCCAGCAGAGTTGGAAAACATTTTTTCATACGCGGTATCAGTGTTCCGTCATCAAGGGCATCATGCCGGCAAACGGTCAGAGACTATATCACAGGCTTACGTTGCGCCAGTGTAAATTCCCCACTGTTTCTCTGCTCTGCCGTTAGGTGCAACGCTAAATAACGGGTATGATAAAGCAATTTTTGGCCGACGGCATGAGGATTTGAGGAAGTATATGCGCTATTGGGGCAAGTTGCTGGGCTTGATACTGGGTATTATGTCCGGCGGCGGCGTGTGGGGTGTGATTACGGGCGTGCTGATGGGCCATATGGTTGATAGAGCCAGGGCTGCGCGTCGCCGTGATTATTTTTCCGCACAGTCTACCCGACAGTCGCTATTTTTTCTCACCACGTTTCAGGCCATGGGGCACCTGACCAAATCCAAAGGGCGCGTCACTGAAGCGGATATTCAGGCTGCCACCTTGATGATGGACCGGCTGGAGCTGTTCGGTGAGGCGCGTCTGGCAGCGCAGCAGGCCTTTCGTGAAGGGAAATCAAATGCGTTCCCGGTACGCACCAAATTGCGTAAGCTGCGCGATGCCTGCCTAGGCCGCTTCGATATGATCAGAATGTTTCTCGATATCCAGCTTCAGGTCGCGTTTAACGACGGCGCGCTGCATCCGAACGAACGGCGGTTATTGTACGTGTTTGCGGATGAGTTGGGCGTGACGCGTGAACAGTTCGAATTTTTCATGCGCAATATGGAAGGGCAGCAGCGCCAGTCTCAGCAACAGGGTCAATCGAAGCAACACCAATCAAGGCAGAATGGCAAATCATACCAGCGTCGCAATCAATCTTATGGTGGGCAGTCGTATGGCGGCCAATCGCAGGGCGGGCAGCGTCAGCAGCCGCCTTATACGCGGGGGCCAACGCTTGAGAGTGCCTGCCGCACGCTGGGCGTGCGCACCAGCGATGATGCGACGACGGTAAAACGCGCTTATCGTAAACTCATGAACGAGCACCATCCTGATAAACTGGCGGGTAAGGGGCTCTCTCCGCGCATGATGGACATGGCAAAACGCAAGGCGCAAGACATTCAGGCCGCCTATGAGTTTTTGAAAAGCAGTCACGCCGCCAAGTAACCCCTCTCCAGTTTTCCCGCGTTTTTCTTGACGATGACCTTAACAATCAGAAATCAGGCTCACAACGAAAGTGCATCGGCGTACCAAACGCGGGGTGCGTGATAGCCAGTTCCTGTGCGTGCAGCAGCAGACGCGGTGCCAAGGCTTTGGCTTCAGGGTGGGCGTAAAAACCATCACCGAGAATCGGATGCCCGAGTGCGAGCAGGTGTACGCGCAATTGGTGTGAGCGCCCGGTAATTGGCATCAGCTTCACGCGTGTGGTGCCATCGGTCTCGCGCGTCAGTACCTGATACTGGGTTTGCGCCGGTTTTCCCTGTTCAAAACAGACCTTCTGTTTTGGGCGATTAGGCCAGTCGCAAATCAGTGGCAGATCGATCAATCCTTCATCGTGCTCCAACCACCCCCATACCCGTGCGATATAGGATTTTTTGGGCTCTCGTTCGCGAAATTGGCGTTTCAATTCTCTCTCGGCCGCTTTGGTCAACGCGACGGCAATCACACCGCTGGTGGCCATATCGAGGCGATGTACGGATTCTGCGTGAGGGAAATCCCGCTGAATGCGGCTCATCGTGCTGTCATGATGCTCAGGTGCTCTGCCGGGAACGGAGAGTAAGCCGCTGGGCTTGTTGACCACAATAATATGTTGATCCTGGTACAACACTTGCAGCCAGGGATCTATGGGCGGGTTATAGGGTTCCATGATGGCTCCTGCGGCGGCAACGGAGAGGCCGTTGCCGCCGGCATTATTGACTACTGGTGAGAGACCACCACCAAACGAATGGCATCCAGCCGCCAGTTAGCCTGATGCAGATTGAGCAGCACCTGTTCCCGCTGTGTTTCCAGCGCCAGCAGTTCATCGTCACAGATGTTCGGGTTAACCGCCTTCAGGGCTTCCAACCGTTCCCGTTCGCGGCGCAGTTGCAGATCGGCCTGCTGTTGCGCATAGATAATCAACTGCTGCGCCTGAGCAGCCACCAAGGGTTCGGCCTGCTGCAACATACTGTGAACGTCGGCTTGTACCGCATTCACTAATTTGCTGGAGGTATGGCGGTTTACCGCGTTGAGCTGGCGGTTAAAGCTTTCAAACTCTACCTGCGGAGCCAGATTTTTACCGGTGCGATCCATCAGTAAACGTAACGGTGTCGGCGGCAGGAAGCGGGTCAACTGCAACTGCTTAGGTGCCTGTGCTTCCACCACGTAGACCAACTCAGCCAGTAGCGTCCCCACAGGCAGCGCTTTGTTTTTCAGCAGTGACACGGCACAGCTACCGGTATCTCCGGACAAAATCAGATCCATGCCGTTGCGGATCAGCGGATGTTCCCAACTGACAAACTGTGCATCTTCCCGCGACAGCGCCTGCTCACGTTCGAAGGTGATGGTGCAGCCATCCTGCGGCAAGCCGGGAAAATCCGGCACCAGCATATGATCGGAAGGCGTGAGAATAATCAGATTATCGCTGCGATCTTCCTGATTCACGCCGACAATATCGAACAGATTCAGAGCGAAAGTGACCAAGTTGACGTCGTTGTCCTGTTCTTCGATGGATTGAGCTAGCATCTGCGCGGCTTCACCGCCGTTGGAGTGCATTTCCAGCAGGCGATCGCGGCCGAGTTCGAGCTGCGCTTTCAGTGCATCGTGCTGTTGACGGCAGGTACGAATAAATTCATCCAGCCCGTCACTCTCTGTTGGAACGCTCAGGCGCTCAATCAGCGTGCTGTAATGGGCATCATAAATGGTACGGCCCGTTGGGCAGGTATGTTCGAAGGCATCGAGCCCTTCGTGATACCACCGTACCAGAAGCCATATCGTTATACACATCTTTCTAACGCACTGTTTAATCAATGAGTTACGGGTTTATCTCAGAGTGGCATTTTGAACCTCAAAAAGCCAATGGGATGGCTTGAATGCCTTAATTCACGGGGTTCTGAGCATCCTGTTCAAAAAATGGCCAAAAGATGTGTATAACGATATGACCAGAAGCGCCTGTGCGGTGTTTTCCATGTAGGGCACCAGCACCTGAATTTCTTGCGTTTGGCCGATGCGATCCAGACGTCCGATACGCTGCTCCAGCAGATCCGGATTAAACGGCAGATCGAACATGATCAGGTGGCTGGCGAATTGGAAGTTACGCCCTTCGGAACCGATCTCCGAGCAGATCAGTACCTGCGCACCATCTTCTTCCGAAGCAAAATAGGCTGCCGCGCGATCGCGCTCAAGGATAGACAACCCTTCATGGAATACGGCAGCGCGAATTGCTTCACGCGTGCGTAATACCTGCTCAAGCTGCAAAGCAGTAGCGGCTTTGGCGCAAATCACCAATATCTTTTTGTCGCGATTGGCGGTCAGGTAACCGAGCAGCCACTCAACGCGCGGATCAAAGTTCCACCAGGTAGCATCGTCCTCTTCCAGCATTTGGTAAATCTGCTCCGGGTACAGCATGTCGCGCGCGCGTGCTTCCGGCGTTTTACTGCCGCTCATGATGCCGGAGACTTTAATTGCCGTCTGGTATTGCGCGGGCAGCGGTAACTTGATCTGGTGTAGCACACGCTGAGGGAAGCCTTTGACACCTTGGCGCGTATTGCGGAACAGCACGCGGCTGGTGCCGTGTCTGTCCATGAGCATGGCAATCAGTTCCTGCCGTGCGGTTTGGCGATCGGCGGTGTCGCTATTGACAGCCTTGAGTAGCGGTTCGCAGTCTTGCTCGCTCAGCAATTCGGTGAGCAGGTTCATCTCATCTTTGCTGAGGTTTTCATCGGCAAGCAGGAGCGCAACGGCATCCGCCACCGGACGATACTGCTGCTGTTCTTTAACGAATTCACGGTAGTCGTGGAAACGATTTGGATCTAACAGTCGCAAGCGAGCAAAGTGGCTCTCCTGGCCGAGTTGCTCAGGGGTTGCAGTCAGCAGCAGCACGGCAGGAATGCGTTGCGC
The DNA here is from genome assembly GCF_053848865.1 of Symbiopectobacterium sp. Eva_TO. Classification (NCBI taxonomy): domain Bacteria; kingdom Pseudomonadati; phylum Pseudomonadota; class Gammaproteobacteria; order Enterobacterales; family Enterobacteriaceae; genus Symbiopectobacterium; species Symbiopectobacterium sp. Eva_TO. Next base: position 821,315 of record NZ_JBSPEY010000004.1, read on the forward strand.
CAACTGCTCAATCGCCTGATATTCAGGGCTAGGGGCGGCTTCGCTCCAGGCGAGATGGTGTGCTTCATCGACCACCAGTAAATCCCAGTGGGCCGCGAGCAGTTGTTCAAAGCGCGCCGCATTTTTCTGAACAAAACCCAGGGAGCAGATGATTAACTGCTCGGTCTCAAACGGGTTACTGCTGTCGAGTCGGGCCTCGGCATAGCGATCATCATCAAACAGGGAGAACAGCAGGTTAAAGCGGCGCAGCATCTCCACCAGCCACTGATGTTGCAGGGTTTCCGGCACCACAATCAGCACGCGTTCAGCGCGCCCGGCCAGTAGTTGCTGGTGGATAAACATCCCGGCTTCAATGGTCTTGCCCAGACCCACTTCATCGGCCAGCAGTACGCGCGGCGGGTGGCGTTGACCCACTTCGCGCGCAATGTGCAACTGGTGGGGGATCAGGCTGGCGCGCATGCCGCGCAGGCCACCCCAGGGCTGCAATGCTTGAGCCTGTTGGTGCAAACGCGTGCGATAGCGCAGAGCAAAGCGATCCATACGATCGATCTGTCCGGCAAACAGGCGGTCTTGCGGCTTATTAAAGGTCAACTTGCTGTCCAGCATCACTTCGCGCAGCTCTGCCGGTGTACCGTCATCAAGGCGTTCACCGATATAAACGATCAGCCCGTTTTCGTCGCGGTTTTCAGTGACGCTGAGCTGCCAGCCTTCGTGGCTAGTGACGGTATCGCCAGAATTAAACATGACACGGGTGATCGGAGCATCGCTTCTCGAATAGAGGCGATTTTCTCCGCTTGCGGGAAAAAGCAGTGTGACCATGCGTACATCCAGAGCAACAACCGTGCCCAGTCCCAGCTCGCTTTCCGTATCGCTGATCCAGCGTTGACCAAGTGTAAAAAGCATAAATTCGTAGCTCGATATTTGTCATTGTCGGGCATGTCGGACAGAGTAAAGCCTGTCGTTAATCCCTTTGGAGATGAATGATTAGTGGTGGTAATGCATACCCGTTTTCAGTCAGGCATTAAAAGAGGGGTATGGTAATGGAAGGCGCGGCATTCGTCATCCATTCAACGCTTAACATAATCCCATCTGGCCGGTAATCAGGCTGGAAAAATCATCCTGTAAAAACGGCAGAATAGCATCAGCCACCGGTTGCAGTTGGCGCTCGACGTAGTGAGTATAGTCCAGCGTAGAATGCCGGGTTTCCAAAGGCTCTGGGCCGTTGAGCGTAATCACATAGCTGATCCAACCGCTATTCTGGTATTGAAGCGGGCGACCTATCTGGCGGTTGTAGTCGTCAGCAAGTCGGGCGGCACGCACGTGCGGTGGTACGTTTTTCTGGTAATCACTCAGGGGACGACGCAGCCGTTTACGGTAGACAAGCAGATCGTCAAACTCGCCGTTCAGGGTTTTTTCGACATATTCTCGCAGCCAGGCTTGATACGGCTGCTGGCGGAAGATACGCGCATAAAGCTGCTGTTGAAACTGCTGCGCCAGCGGCGTCCAATCGGTGCGTACCGTTTCCAGCCCTTTGTAAACGATTTTTTCCCCGTCAGGCGTCTGCGCCATTCCCGCATAGCGCTTCTTGCTGCCCTGTTCCGCACCGCGAATGGTGGGCATCAAAAAGCGGCAGTAGTGGGTTTCAAATTGCAATTCGAGCGCGCTGGTGAGCCCTAACGTTTGTTGCAGGTGGTTTTGCCACCAGTGATTGACCAACTGGGCCCGATTACGGCCTATCTCGATGGCTTCATCATTATCATGCGCGCGTTTCAGCCAGACGAAGGTGGAGTCGGTATCACCGTAGATCACCTGATAGCCCTGCGACTCAATCAAGGCGCGGGTTTGCTGCATAATCTCGTGACCGCGTAGGGTGATTGAGGAGGCCAGCCGCGGATCGAAGAAATGGCAGCCGCTGGCACCCAACTCGCCATAGAAAGCGTTCATGATGATTTTCAGCGCCTGCGACAGCGATTTATTCCCGGCGCGCTTGGCGGCATCGCGTCCCTGCCAAATCTGCTCGACAATGGCGCGCAGGCAATGCTGCTGGCGCGAGAAGCGGGCACCACGAAAGCCGGGCACTGACGCGTCGTCATCCGGCTGTTGCATGCCGCAAATCAACCCCACCGGGTCGATAAGAAAGGTACGGATGATCGAGGGGTACAGGCTTTTATAATCGAGCACCAACACCGAATCGTACAGCCCAGGAGATGAATCCATGACAAAGCCGCCGGGGCTAGTCTCCACGGCAACTTCGCCCAGATTAGGAGCTACGTAGCCAAGACGATGCATGCTCGGCAGATACAGGTGGCTGAATGCGGCGACCGACCAGCCGCTGCGATCCGCCGCCAATCCGGTGACGGTGGCGCGTTCCAGCAGGAATGGCATCAGCTCGGTTTTTTCAAAAATTCGCGTGACCAGCTCACAGTCCTGAAGGTTATAGCGGGCGAGGGCGGGTTTATCGTGTGCAAAGCGCTGCTCGATTTCATCCATGCGCTGGTAGGGATTATCCGACAGTTTGCCTTCCCCCAGCAGCGTCTGGGACACGTATTCCAGACTAAAAGAGGGAAAATTCCAGGTAGCGGATTTCAAGGCTTCAATGCCGTCTACAATCAGCCGCCCTGGCGTACTGTAGAAGAAATGCCCCTGTTTGAAACCGTGCTCGCGCCACTCCAGTTCCTGATTACCCCGGCCCAAGCGCAGCGGGATTCGATAACGCTCGGCATGTTTTTGCAGTACGCGCAGGTCAAACTGCACCAGATTCCAACCGATAATGACATCGGGATCGTGCTCTGCAAACCAGGCGTTGAGTTTCTCCAACAATTGTGGGCGACTGTTGACATATTCCAGCGCAAATTCAGGGGCAGACGGCACATCATCGGGCTCAGGGCCCAGCATATACACCTGACGCTGCCCACCCCCTTCCAGCCCGATGCAGTAAAGCTCACCGTGCCGGCTGGTTTCAATATCCAGCGACACCAGCTTTAATCTGGGACGATAGTCAGGGCTGGGCTTCATCTGAGCGTGAACCACCGCATTCGGCCCGGCAGGCTGACCGCTGAACCACACCGGCGCGGTGATAAAGCGTTCCATCAGATAACGATCGGGGGGGCGGATGTCCGCTTCATAAACGGTAATGCCCGCTTCCTGTAATCGCTTTTCCAGTGCCAGCAGTTGGCGGTAATGAGAACAATAGAGGCCCAGCAGCGGCTGGTGGTGGAAATCTTGTAACATCAAAGGGCGCAACGAGGGGGACGCTGCTTACGGGTCACTGAGGTATCGGTATTCAGCAGCACTTCAGTGCGCGCCTGCTGCTGCGCGGGAATGAAGGCCACCGCCTGTTGAGGTGGTAATGAAACCAGCACCGGACCACCGTCGGTGGCGAGCCAGAGATCAATCTGAAGGCCAGCGGGGGTGTCATGCCAGTGGCGGGTAAGAATAAACCCCTGAGACGCCTGCACCACGCGTGAATACCTCAGCCAAAAGAGAAGTATTAAGTATGGTTATATATGGGTCTTCCCCGATCATGGTGGGAAGGCTCAGAACGCCATATCCAGCTTCCCGTAGTGGAACATCACTCCCAGCTTAAAGCGCTCCCGGTTTCGGTATCCCCTGGCTTTTATCCTCAGCAGCCTGATCTTGCTGTTCAGTGCCTCCGCATTTCCGTTTGAGACTCTGTGTCGCATGGCATTCAGGATCCCGTACAGCCTTTTTCCTATCGTTTTCGCCGCGTTTTTCATCATGGGAACGTCACTGTTGGCCGCCAGCGCCAGCCATCTCTGCCTGTCATTCCGTCTTTCCTCGCTCCATGGCCTGTTCCAGATATCCTTTGCCAGCTCTTTCAGCGCCCAGCACTGTGACGCCGGCTTTCAACAGGAAGGTGCGGATGTTCATTCTGGCGGGTTTTATCCACCACTTCGCCCAGTTGCTTTGCTACATGGAAGCGGTCGAAGGCGATTTTCTCAACCGCACTGGGTAAGTGGATACGTGCTGCTCTTATATATCCTGCATTCATGTCCATTGAGAGCGTTTTGATAGCCAGCAACTGCCCGTCAGTGAGCGTGCGAAGATAGCCGGCGAGACTCTCTGTGCCGCGATCATCCGTTAAGGCCAGCGCCCGTCCATCGCGATCGGAGATCACCGTTATGTAACGATGCCTTTTTTAAAGGCGACCTCATCCACATTCATATGACGGGAGGATAATGGCTTTTTTATCCGGGCAAGACCTCGCTTAACGGCCCGGATCATAATGCCGTCAACCGCATTCCAGCTGAGCTTAAGTTGTTTCCTGACAGCATCAACGGTGCTGATTTTCAGCCATGAGAGCACGAACGATTCGAACAGCAGCGTATACCGGCTGCCAGGCCCTGCCCACGGAACAGGCAACGTTTGGCAGCCATGCTCCGGACACATAATGCGAGGAACATCTGCTTCAACCAGCGTGGTGAACTGGCAGGTATCGAGGTGCCGCCATTTACGATGACGGTGATCGTGAACAGAACAGGATTTACCGCAGGTCGGACAGGCTAACCGGGTGTTTTCAGCGATTCCCACAGTGACAGTAACAGAACCGGCATTTTCATCGAGAGAAAGGGACCTTACCTGCCACGGAACGGACAGGTTGAGAATATGAGCGTAGAGAGACTTTTCGTCCATGGCGGTGACCTCTGGCGATTAAATGCACCATTATCATGCCTTCAGCCACCACAACAAGAGAAGACCCATTTTTGTACAGTAATTGGAGGGCGTATGCGTAAAATTATTCATGTCGATATGGATTGCTTCTATGCAGCCATTGAAATGCGTGACAATCCGCGCCTGCGCGATATTCCTCTGGCGATTGGCGGCAGTGCAGATCGACGTGGCGTGATCAGCACCGCCAACTATCCCGCCCGCCGCTATGGCGTATACAGCGCCATGGCGACGGCGACCGCGTTGCGCTTGTGCCCTCAGCTTAAGCTTCTGCCGGGTCGTATGGAGGTGTACAAGGCCACCTCGCGCCTGATTCGCGATATCTTTTCCCGCTACACTACGCTGATCGAACCCCTTTCGCTGGATGAAGCCTATCTGGATGTGACAGACAGCCCGTTGTGTAACGGTTCTGCGACGCTGATTGCTCAGGATATTCGCCAGACAATCGCCAATGAATTACAGCTCACGGCATCTGCGGGCGTGGCTCCCATCAAGTTTCTTGCCAAGGTAGCATCGGAACAGAATAAGCCTAACGGCCAGTTTGTGATTACTCCTAACAACATGGACGCCTTTCTGCTAGCGCTGCCGCTGGAAAAAATCCCCGGCGTGGTGATCTTGACCCACCATCTCCGGACAGCTTTTGTCTCTTAAGTTGACGATGCCCGCTGGCGCCGATATTCTCTTGGGGAGTTGTATCCCAGCGCACTGTGCGGATGGTTTTCATTGTAATGATTGAACGCCGCTGCAAGGTTCTTCAGCGCTGTTCGCACATCGGGTTTTGGCATGAAGGCGATGTAATCTTCCTTCATCGTCTTCACGAACCGTTCTGCCATGCCGTTACTCTGTGGACGGCTCACTGCTGTTGTGCAGGGCTCCAGATTCCGTTCTCTGGCGAACTTCCGCGTTTCATGCGCTGTGTACGCTGAACCATTATCCGTCAGCCATTGCACTGGTTTATCCGGCAGCGCGCTACCGAAGCGTTTTTCCACCGACCTCAGCATCACATCCTGCACGGTTGAACTGTCATAACCCCTGGTGCTCGCTGCCCAGTCTATGGCCTCCCGGTCGCAGCAGTCCAGTGCGAATGTCACCCGCAGCTTCTCGCCGTTGTCACAACCGAACTCGAAGCCATCTGAGCACCAGCGCATATCGCTCTCTGCTACCGCGATTTTGCCTTTATGCTCCCGCTTCGGACGTTCAGTTTTATCATGCAACAACAGCAGGTTATGCTCGCTCATTATCCTGTAAAGCCGTTTGGCGTTCACCGGTGGAAGTGTAGTGGTCAACTAATATTGGCCACCGCATTAGACTGTATGTAGAACAGTCGCTCAGATTCGTTTGGAGTTAAGCCGCCGTTATACCAGTGAGGCCGGATAGCGCTGTAATACCCCGTGATGTAGCGGATAATCGCGTCCTGGGCTTCGCTGAAGCTGTTGTAACCCTTTGTCGGCACCCATTCTGTCTTCAGGCTGCGGAAGAACCGCTCCATTGGCGCATTATCCCAGCAGTTACCCCGCCGACTCATACTCTGCTTTATCCGGCAGCGCCACAGGGCTTGCCGGTATTGACGGCTGGTATAGTGGCTGCCCTGGTCGCTGTGGAACATGACTCCTGTTGGTTGTCCCCGGAGTTCCCAGGCCATCTGCAACGCTTTAACTGTCAGCGCCGAGTCCGGCGAGGTCGACATGGCCCAGCCCACCGGTTTGCGGGCGAACAGGTCTAGCACCACCGCAAGGTAAGCCCAGCATTTGCCCGTCCAGATGTAGGTCACATCGCCGCACCAGACCTGATCCGGCGCGGTAACCGCGAACTGGCGGTTGAGATAGTTCGGTATTTCAACGTGTTCATTGCCGCCGCGTTTGTATTTGTGAGCCGGTCGCTGGCAGCTGGCGATACCCAGCTCCTTCATCAGCTTGCCAGCCAGCCAGCGCCCCATTTTGACACCAGAGCTGCCGGTGACGATGGTCGCGATACTTCGAGCGCCGGCAGAGCCGCCGCTGGCGTTCCAGGCTTCCATGACGCGACTACACTTAACCACGCGCTCACCGTCGGGTTCATTAGCGGAAGCCTGCCAGTGCCTGTAGCTGCTGCGATGTACCTCAAAAGTTTGGCACAACGCCGTGACCGGGTATCGCGCCCTCAGCCTGTCGACTACCGTGAACCGTTGAGTGAGTCCGACATTAAGAGCGCCGTAGCCTTTTTTAGGATTTCGTTCTCCATTTCAAGGCATTGGACTTTTTTCTTCATCTCACGCAGCTCGAGCTGTTCAGGGGTAAGAGGAAGTCCCGTTGGCGTTTTTCCCTGTCGTTCAAGGCGAAGCTTATTGACCCAGCGACTAATGGCAGAATGGCTGACATTAACCGCCTCTGCGGCCTTAACGTATGTGTAGCCGTGGTCGACAACCAGCTTTGCGGCTTCGAGCTTAAATTCCGCCGTAAAATGTTTACCCATGAGGTCACCTGTCGTGTTGATGAGGTGAGCATATCACCTCCGATCAGGTGGCCAGTATCAGTGTGCCACTACAAACAGTGCCGGTGGATACCTGACGCGCTATCAGGCGCTTTTCAGATAGTTCAGTACGATATCGTGGTGATCGCTGGTTTTGAAATCATCAAACACGTGCGCCACTTTACCGTCTTCATCAATCAAAAAGCTGATACGGTGAATGCCGTCGTAGGTTTTTCCCATAAATGTCTTTTCGCCCCACACGCCGAAGGCTTGTGAGATCTGATGATCTTCGTCGGACAACAACGTAAAGTTCAGCAGCTCTTTTTCCGCAAAACGAGACAGTTTTTCCGGTTTGTCGGTGCTAATACCCAGCACTTCCACGCCATGTTTCTTCAGATCGTCCATGTTGTCGCGCAAACCGCAGGCTTGCACGGTACATCCCGGCGTCATCGCTTTAGGGTAAAAATAGACCAACACTTTTTGTCCCTGGAAGTCGGTTAAATTTACTTGTTCGCCATCCTGGTCGGGCAAGCTAAATTTCGGTGCGGTATCACCGGCTTTCAGTGTGTTCATCACTACTCTCCATCTTTCTCTTCATGCTGTGGATAGTTCACGACGCTAATACTGCCTTGTGCGTGCAGTTCTGTACATAGCTGATGAAAGGCTGGCTCAATAATTGCGCCATTAAGCGTTTCAGGGCTGTGTGCGGTGATTTGAATATATAACGTTGACGGATGTCCGCTGGTGGCGGACTGCGTTTTTGAAACCAGCCCCGCAATGTTCATGTGATGGGCGTCAAACAGGGCGGTAAAGCGTTCAATGATATGCGGTGAATCAGCCAGTTCAACCTTGACCCATACCGTCGAGGGCATCGGCGGGCGAGCCTGAGACTCTGTGCGCTTCATCACGATCAACAATTCCATTTCCGCCCCTTTGAGCGGCAGCGTGGATTCGATAAGCGTGATGGCATTCCAACTTCCCGACAGCAGCATGATGAACGTGAACTCTTTGCCCAGCATCGCAAGACGACTATCTTCAATATTACAGCCACAATTACAGCCACAGCTACTGACGTGACGTGTGATGGCGTTCACAATCCCGGGACGATCGACGCCGAGGGCGGTGATAACCAGAAAATGTTCTTGTTGGCTCGGCAAAATCTTGCTTCCTCTGCATCGGGTTGAGAGTAACATGGTAAACACAAAAAATTGTCTGGGGCAATTTTGAGTTTGTTCTGCGTGCGTTTTCCCGCGCCGCCGTCAGTCGCGGCATGTAGAAAGAAAAAAACCGCATGTCAGACGCCGACAACGCGGTTGCGCGCTTGCTTTTGCAGTGAAGTCAAAAGTACCATGAAGAACTTGTTTTTGGAGGGGATGGCGAATGTTTACGGGAAGTATTGTTGCACTGGTTACGCCGATGGACGACAACGGAGCCGTCGATCGTGCAAGCTTGAAAAAACTTGTTGATTATCATGTTGCTAGCGGAACCGCGGCGATAGTGTCTGTCGGAACCACCGGAGAGTCCGCCACCTTGAGCCATGATGAACATGGCGATGTGGTGGTGATGACGCTGGAACTGGCAGACGGACGTATCCCGGTGATAGCCGGAACGGGTGCCAATGCGACGTCGGAAGCCATCTCTCTCACCAAGCGTTTTCACGGTACCGGCGTGTTGGGCTGCCTGACGGTAACCCCTTACTACAACCGCCCGACGCAGGAAGGGTTGTTCCAGCATTTTAAAGCGATTGCCGAGCACACCGATTTACCGCAGATTTTGTATAACGTACCGTCGCGTACCGGTTGTGACATCCTACCGGAAACCATCGCCCGTCTTTCCGAAGTAAAAAATATTGTTGCGGTTAAAGAAGCTACCGGGAACTTAAGCCGTGTGAGTCAGATCCAAGAGTTGGTTGATGATAAATTCATTCTGCTGAGCGGTGATGACGCCAGCAGCCTGGATTTTATGCAACTCGGTGGTCGAGGCGTGATTTCCGTGACGGCGAACATTGCAGCGCGGGAAATGGCACAGCTGTGCGCACTGGCGGCACAAGGTGATTTCGCTGCGGCGCGCCGTTTAAATCAACGCCTGATGCCACTGCATCAGAAATTATTTGTTGAACCTAATCCGATCCCGGTGAAATGGGCATGCAAGGCATTAGGATTGATGGCGACTGATACGCTTCGCTTGCCGATGACGCCACTGACTGACGCCGGTCGTGCAGTGATGGAGCGCGCATTGAAGCAAGCTGGTTTGCAGTAACCCTTAGGGAGATTTGATGACTTCTTCAGTGCAAAAGTCCATGGTGGCAAAAGTGGTTGGTTTGTCGCTGGTTATGCTGTTAGCAGCATGTTCTAGCGATCAGCGTCACAAACGTCAGGTCAGCGGCGATGAGTCCTATTTGAAAGCGCCACAACCGAGGACGTTAGTGGCACCGGCGGGAATGATCCTTCCGGTGCAGAATGGGGATTACGAGATCCCGGCAGCCTCATCAACCGGTGAGCTGGGTAAAGCGTTAGATATTCGTCCTCCTATCCAGCCATTGGCATTGTTAAGCGGATCGCGCACGCAAATTTCCGGTGATACAGCCACCTTGCTGATCGAAAACAGCGCGCAGGCGAACCGTCTGTGGCCGCAGGTGGTGCAAATCATTCAGGACAAGGGCTATGTGATTGCCAGCCGTCAGGATGCTTCGCAGACGCTGACCACCGATTGGATCTTCTGGCCGCGTGACGATGAAAGTGTGCCGTACCGCGCACGTTATCAGATCTCCGTTCAACCTCAAGGGTATCAGGTCGCGGTTGTCGTGAAACTGCTCGGCCTCGAAGTGCAGAATACGCCGGTAGCAGAGGTGCTTCAGGTGCAACGTTATACCAGTCTGATGGCCAATACTCTGTCAGACGCGTTGGAGAAACAGGCAGCCGCACGTGAGAATGCGCAGGCCAATCGCGCAGTCGGTACGCTGGATGTGCTGAGCGGTGCCGATGACAGAGGTCTGCCGTTGCTGGTAGTGCTTGGTCCTTATTCAGTGGTCTGGGATCGTCTTCCTGCCGCGCTGGAAAAAGTCGGCATGAAGGTGAACGATCGCAGCCGTCCGCAAGGCTCCATTGCTGTGACCTACAAAGCACCGGGCAGCAGCGCCTGGGAACGTCTGGGGGCGAAAGACCCTGAATTGACCAACGGTGATTACAAATTGCAGGTTGGCGATCTGGGTAACCGCAGTACGTTGCAGTTTATCGACTCGAAAGGGCATACGCTCAGCCAGTCGAAAAACGACGCGCTCGTTGCCGTCTTCCAGGCGGCACTCAGCCACTAACAGCAAGGGCCGGTCACATCCGGCCCTTCTTTATTTGGCCCGGCGAATGCCGGTATTTTTATTGTTAATCAAGTATTAAATCATCGGGCCCGTTGTCGGTGGCCCACAACTGTGTGGAGTAATAAAAGATGCAAAAGCTAGCTGAGTTGTATCGCGGAAAAGCGAAAACGGTCTACACCACTGAAGATCCCGATCTGTTGGTGCTGGAGTTTCGCAATGATACGTCAGCCGGTGATGGCGCGCGCATTGAACAGTTTGATCGTAAAGGTATGGTGAACAACAAGTTCAACCATTTCATCATGAGCAAACTGGAAGAAGCGGGCATCCCGACGCAAATGGTCAAGTTGCTGTCCGACAACGAAGTGCTGGTGAAAAAGCTGGAGATGGTGCCGGTAGAGTGCGTGGTGCGTAACCGTGCTGCCGGTTCTCTGGTGAAACGCCTGGGTGTGGAAGAGGGCATTACCCTGAATCCGCCACTGTTTGACCTGTTCCTGAAAAATGACGCCTTGCACGATCCGATGGTGAATGAGTCTTACTGCAAAACCTTTGGTTGGGTGAATGAAACCCACCTGGCGCGCATGAAAGAACTGAGCTACAAAGCCAACGACGTGCTGAGCAAGCTGTTTGATGACGCGGGCTTGATTCTGGTGGATTTCAAACTGGAATTCGGATTGTTCAAAGGTGAAGTGGTGCTGGGTGATGAGTTCTCCCCAGACGGCAGCCGCCTGTGGGACAAGCAAACCCTGAACAAGATGGACAAAGACCGTTTCCGTCAAAGTCTGGGTGGCTTGATTGAAGCCTATGAAGAAGTTGCACACCGTCTTGGCGTAAAATTGGACTAAACGCGCAATCGTTTTCGTGTTGAAGCATTGCGCGCGTGCCGTTGCCTGCCATTCTCTGCACTAAGCGGAGAATGGCAGTTTACCCGTACCAATGTGGGTATTGGGCTAATTAGCGGTGTCAAAACAGTGCTATCATCTGAGTCTTGAATGAAACCGATATCTTGACTTCAGCATGGCAGGAAACCCCTTCCTCATGACTTCTTTTGATCCCACGCTTCTGATCCTGCTCGGCCTTGCAGGACTCGGTATTATCAGCCACAACATGACGGTCACCTGGGCGATGTTGGCGCTGCTGGCGGTACGCTTGACGCCGCTGAACGGTTATTTCCCGCTGGTGGAAAAATATGGATTGAGCATCGGGATACTGATTTTGACTATTGGCGTGATGGCCCCGATCGCCAGTGGGAAAATCAGTGCCCACAACTTCTTTCAGGCGTTCCTTAACTGGAAATCGCTGGTAGCGATTGCGGTGGGCGTTGCGGTTTCCTGGCTCGGTGGTCGCGGCGTTTCTCTGATGAGCAATCAACCTTCCGTGGTGTCGGGATTGCTGATTGGCACTGTGGCCGGCGTCGCGTTGTTCCGCGGCGTGCCAGTCGGTCCGCTGATTGCGGCAGGTCTGCTCTCGTTGTTGATTGGCAAATCCTGAGAACGGTATTGGCATGTCTGAGCTCATCACCCCAAACCTGCTCAGTGCTGACGCGAACGGCGATCCTGCGCTGCTGCGGCATGTTGGCGTACGCCGCCTGCTGGTGTTCAGCGGCGAGGCGCATTGGGTGCAAAGGCAGGCGGAAGCGCTGTGCCGACAGACGCCGGGGGATTGGCTTTGGCTGGGGGGCATGCAACCTGACAGCATACCCTTTAGCAAAGCGCGGATGCTGCTGGGGCAAGAGTATCAGCATGCCGTCTTTGATGCTCGCAGTGGGCTGGATGTAGAAGCGCTGGCGATCGTGGCTGGCACGTTGCGTGCGGGCAGTTGGCTACTGCTACTGGTTCCGCCTTGGCACGCGTGGGCACAACAGCCCGATGCTGATAGTTTGCGCTGGAGCGGGCACCCGCAGGCGATAGCTACGCCGAATTTCATTACGCATTTTCAGCAGCAACTGCTGGCGGACGATGAGGTCACGCTGTGGCGGCAGGGAGAGGAGGGAGCCATAAAGCCGCTGACGCCTCGTGCGCCGTGGCAACCTGCCAACGGTGACCCAACGCCACAGCAGCAGGCATTGCTGACCCGTCTACGGGATGCGGCACCGGGCGTTTATGTGATTACCGCCGCGCGCGGGCGCGGTAAATCGACGCTGGCGGGAATGCTGGCCGCGCAGTGTACGGGTGTCTGTTGGGTGACATCACCTTCCCGTGAAACTGCCGCTCAGTTGCTACATTGCGGTGGGGCTGAATTGCCGTTTTGGTCTCCAGACGCTCTGCTTGCACATTGCCAATCGTCATCAGTACCGCCGCTCGACTGGCTGTTGATTGATGAGGCGGCGGCGATCCCTGCGTCAGTGTTGCAGGCGCTGGTAAGCCATTTCCCTCGCGTGTTGATGCTCACTACGGTGCAGGGGTATGAAGGGACGGGACGTGGCTTTCTGCTGAAATTTTGTGCCTCGCTGCCGCGGTGCGACATGCTGACGTTGGATCAACCGCTGCGTTGGGTCGCAGACGATCCGCTGGAGCGTTTTTTGGACGAGGCTCTGCTTTTTCGTGACACGTTTACTGATGTCAATGCCCTGAATCCGGTGACTGCGAGATTACCTGCTGTTGTCACTAAACGTTTGGCGTCGGCGTGGTTGAGTGAAGCGGCGGGTTTGCATCGGTATTATGCCTTATTGTGCAGCGCGCATTACCGCACCTCGCCGCTTGATTTGCGGCGCTTGCTGGATGCGCCCAGCATGCATCTTTACGGAGCTCAGCGAGGCGAAGCACTGTGTGGCGTAGCTTGGTGGGTTGATGAGGGCGACCTGTCGCCAGCGTTAGCGCATGAGGTGTGGGCGGGCCGCCGTCGCCCGCGCGGCAATCTGGTGGCACAATAGCTGGCGGCACACGGTGATGAGTGGCAAGCCCCTTGTTTACGCTCGCGGCGTATCAGCCGTATCGCGGTTGTCGCAGAGCAGCGGCGCAGCGGTATTGGTCATGCACTGATTGCTGCACAACGGGACACCGCAAGCGATGATGGTATTGATTTTCTGTCGGTCAGCTTTGGCTATCAGCCGGAACTGTGGGCATTCTGGCAGGCATGCGGGTTTAGGCTGGTGCGCATTGGCAGCCATCGCGAGGCGAGCAGTGGCTGCTATAGCGCGATGGCTATTTTGCCTATCAGTGAGGAAGGACGACAATTGGCGACGCGTGCCGAATGGCGTCTTGCTCAGGAGTGGCCTGCCTTGCGCCGTATTATTCCTCTGGCGCTGCCGTTGCAACTGCCGATGACAGAGCTTTCTATACTCGAAGATGCCTAATGGCGCAGCCTGGCCGGATTTGCTTTTGCGCAGCGCGGCATGGAGCCCACCTTTGCCGCGTTGACACGTCTGCTGGGGCGCTCGGGATTGCCGCTGCCCGCATTGCGCATGCTCAATGCTTATCCGCACGATCCAGAGCGTGGTGTGACGGTGTTTTCATTAAGCGGTAAAAAAGCGCTGTTACAACGCTGGCGTGATGAGACGGCTCAGGCACTTGCCGAGCTTGATGCCGCAGTCTGTGCTCGTTGGCAATGCTGGACGCAACCGGATGGTTTCCGGCTGAATAAATAAGTGCCTGGTGTAATGGACCGGTTTGCCGGCATACGTAGTAATCGACATGGAAAAGAGCGACATATTATGGTGATGGGAATTTTTTGCGGTTCAAGTGCGGGAAGTGACACCGCCTTTATTGATGCAGCGCGGATGACGGGAAAAAACCTGGCGCAGGCCGTTATCGCCATTGTTTATGGCGGTGGTCGTGTCGGGTTGATGGGCGCGGTTGCGGATGCGGCTCTGGCGCAGGGCGGCGAGGTGATCGGTGTCATGCCGCGCCTGTTGGCCGATCAAGAGCTTTCTCATCCGGGCCTGACCACACTGCATGTGGTGGAAAACATGCATGAGCATAAAGCCAAAATGGAGCAGATTGCCGATGGTTTTATCGCGATGCCGGGTGGCCCGGGGACGCTGGAAGAAATTTTCGAGCAGTGGACCTGGGCGCAATTGGGGATTCATGACAAACCCTGCGCGTTTCCAATGTTAACGGTTATTTTGACTCGCTGAAAACCATGAATGAAACGATGGTCAGACAGGGGTTTATGAAGCAACCCTATGCCGATATGCTCACATTTTCTGACAGCATTGAGGATATTCTCCGCGTTTTCGCTGCCTATACGCCGCCGCCGCATAAGTGGACTCCTGCGTTTCTTCAGGTAGGGTGATATGGTGATGGAGACGTCCTGTGTGATTCGCATCGCCGCTGCCGTGATCACCGATGCAACAGGTGCCTGTTTGCTGGTTCGCAAACAGGGCACCACCGCGTTTATGCAGCCCGGGGGAAAAATGGAACCCGGAGAAACGCCAGAACAGGCGCTGGTGCGCGAACTGAAAGAAGAGCTGTCGATTCAGATTGCGATAGCGGATCTGACGTATCTTGGTCATTTTTCCGATCAAGCGGTCAATGAGCCTGGGTATGTTGTTGAAGCCGACGTGTACCGTGTGCAGGGTGTGAATAGCGTCGTAACCCCGGCGGCTGAAATTGCCTGGGTTAACCCAAAAACGCCGACGACGCTGCCTCTGGCCCCGTTGACTCAGCAACAATTATTGCCCCTCGCCGCCGCATTTTGACACTGTTGTGACAGGCTGGCCGCCGCGTCAGCCTGGTATTTCTCTTTTTCGTTCCTGCCTATGGGGTGAAGTAAGTGAGGGCGGGTCATTGGAAATAATTGAATGACTTGTTCAATAAATCCCGATAGCACGTGATAACCGCAGAGGTATCATTAAAGAATACCATGACAAAACGGGACATATCATTAGCGATGCAATTACAGTACAACAACCGGAGCAGGCGCAGCGTTTGGTCTTGCTGTTTCACGGTGTTGGCGACAGCGCCAACGGCATGGCGGCACTGGGGCGTTATTTCGCCGATGCTTTGACAGATGCCAGTGTTGTCAGTCTCAATGGGCCTGAAAGCACCGAATGGGGCGCAGGGCGTCAGTGGTTCTCCGTGCAAGGAGTGACCGAAGAGAACCGTCAGGCGCGCGTTGATGCGGCGATGCCGGGGTTTCTGTCAACGGTGCGCTATTGGCAGGCGAAGGTTGGGGTCGATGCTGCACATACTGTGCTGGTTGGGTTTTCGCAGGGGACCATCATGTCTCTGGAAGCGCTCAAGGCAGACCCGGCGATTGCCGGTACGGTTATCGCCTTTAGCGGCCGCTTTGCCTCGTTGCCAGAATCTGCATTGACGCCCGCGGTAGTGCATTTTATCCACGGAGAGCAGGACAGCGTGATTTTGCCTGCGCACGCACAGGCTGCCGCTCAGCGCCTGCATACGTTGGGTAGTGCGCATTCACTTGATTTGATTGCAGGTGTCGGCCACTCGATTGACGGTCTGATGCTGCAACAGGCACTGGGTTATCTGGCATAACCGGATCCTGTTGCTTGTAAGGCGGTTCTACCCATGAATCGCCTTTGTTTTTCTTTGCCCTTGCTCGCTATTTTCGCCCGCACTGAATGAGATATCGCGCCAAAATCATGTCGAGTAGTTTCCCTGTCCATATAAAAAGTGAATTTTTCCATATTTAAATAACGTTGAATGGCCGACGATGTTATTGCACTACTTATGTGTTGCATTGCATCGGTAGTGCACTACACACACCATAATGTCTGACGTTTTTCCCGCTATACTCATATGTATTCGTGTCGCTGGCTTATTTAAAGTCGGTTCTTCATGCCGCTGTGTTGGTGGTGCGACACGAATCATTGAGGGTATATACATGTCACGTCATTTTAGGAAATAAGGGTGTTATATGTTTAAACGTATAAAAGTTGTGACCATTCTTATTATTGTTCTCTTAACTCTGGGTATTTCACAATTTCTCACCGGTGCGCTTTCCATGCGTGCGCTGGTCAATGACCGAGAAGGGTTTCAGGCTTCACAGCGTACGAATCAGAGCGTGGCGGCGTTTACCTGTAGTGGTCAACTAATATTGGCCACCGCATTAGACTGTATGTAGAACAGTCGCTCAGATTCGTTTGGAGTTAAGCCGCCGTTATACCAGTGAGGCCGGATAGCGCTGTAATACCCCGTGATGTAGCGGATAATCGCGTCCTGGGCTTCGCTGAAGCTGTTGTAACCCTTTGTCGGCACCCATTCTGTCTTCAGGCTGCGGAAGAACCGCTCCATTGGCGCATTATCCCAGCAGTTACCCCGCCGACTCATACTCTGCTTTATCCGGCAGCGCCACAGGGCTTGCCGGTATTGACGGCTGGTATAGTGGCTGCCCTGGTCGCTGTGGAACATGACTCCTGTTGGTTGTCCCCGGAGTTCCCAGGCCATCTGCAACGCTTTAACTGTCAGCGCCGAGTCCGGCGACGTCGACATGGCCCAGCCCACCGGTTTGCGGGCGAACAGGTCTAGCACCACCGCAAGGTAAGCCCAGCATTTGCCCGTCCAGATGTAGGTCACATCGCCGCACCAGACCTGATCCGGCGCGGTAACCGCGAACTGGCGGTTGAGATAGTTCGGTATTTCAACGTGTTCATTGCCGCCGCGTTTGTATTTGTGAGCCGGTCGCTGGCAGCTGGCGATACCCAGCTCCTTCATCAGCTTGCCAGCCAGCCAGCGCCCCATTTTGACACCAGAGCTGCCGGTGACGATGGTCGCGATACTTCGAGCGCCGGCAGAGCCACCGCTGGCGTTCCAGGCTTCCATGACGCGACTACACTTAACCACGCGCTCACCGTCGGGTTCATTAGCGGAAGCCTGCCAGTGCCTGTAGCTGCTGCGATGTACCTCAAAAGTTTGGCACAACGCCGTGACCGGGTATCGCGCCCTCAGCCTGTCGACTACCGTGAACCGTTGAGTGAGTCCGACATTAAGAGCGCCGTAGCCTTTTTTAGGATTTCGTTCTCCATTTCAAGGCATTGGACTTTTTTCTTCATCTCACGCAGCTCGAGCTGTTCAGGGGTAAGAGGAAGTCCCGTTGGCGTTTTTCCCTGTCGTTCAAGGCGAAGCTTATTGACCCAGCGACTAATGGCAGAATGGCTGACATTAACCGCCTCTGCGGCCTTAACGTATGTGTAGCCGTGGTCGACAACCAGCTTTGCGGCTTCGAGCTTAAATTCCGCCGTAAAATGTTTACCCATGAGGTCACCTGTCGTGTTGATGAGGTGAGCATATCACCTCCGATCAGGTGGCCAGTATCAGTGTGCCACTACAACCGATGCCTGGATTATGATGAACCAAACGCGTATTGCCGTCGGCACCATGATTCAAAATATGATGATGGGAAATGCGGATAAAGACGCGATGCAATCGCTGCTGCAAATGGCGAAGGAGCGCATTGCCAGTTCCGAAAGCCGCTATAAGGCCTATCAGGCTATTCCTCCTTCGCCGGGGATGGATCCGGCGCTAATCAAAAAGCTGGAGGAAAGCTATGTCGTTTATCAGAAACTGCTGAACGATATTGTCAATTAACTGGCCGGTGGGCTGGCCGGGGCGGCAATGAAACTGCATGAAGGAGCGGCACCGCTCAACGTGGCGATGCAAGAAAACTATCTGGCATGGCGAGAAGCAAAAACGCAGGTAGCCGATAATGGACTGCACGATAACCGCCGTGCTTTCCAGGAGATGTTGTGGCTATTAGGGGCCATTTCGCTGATGGTGGTATTGGTGATTGTGCTCAGCTGGGTTGGATTACAGCGTATTCTGTTGCAACCGCTGCATGCGCTGATGCGCCATATCAATGCGATTGCCAAAGGCGATCTGACGCAGTCGATTGACGTTCAAGGACGAAATGAGATGAGCCAGCTTGCCACCGGTTTGCATCATATGCAGCGCTCATTGATTGATACGGTAAGCGCGGTGCGTGACAGTGCACAGTCTATTTACACCGGTGTCAGCTAGATTTCGGCAGGCAGCAACGATCTTTCATCGCGTACCGAGCAGCAGGCCGCGTCGCTGGGCGAAATGGCTGCCAGCATGGAACAGTTGACCGCCACCGTAAAACAGAACTCACACAGTGCTCGGCAGGCGGCGCAGGTAGCAAAAGAGGCATCAGAGACGGCAGACAAAGGCGGTGTAAAAGTCAGCCATGTGGTTATCACGATGAACCAGATTTCCGACAGTTCGCAAAAAATCGCGGATATCACCAACGTGATCGATGGTATTGCTTTTCAGACCAATATTCTGGCGCTGAATGCCTCCGTGGAGGCGGCGCGAGCAGGCGATCAAGGCCGTGGCTTTGCCGTGGTGGCAGGCGAAGTGCGCACGCTGGCACAGCGCAGCGCTCAGGCGGCGAAAGGGATCAAAACCCTGATTGACGATTCGGTCAATCGCGTCAGCACCGGGGCGATTCAAGTGCGGGAAGCGGGAGACACCATGCAGGAAATTGTCACGGCGGTGAGTCGCGTGACCGATATTATGGGTGATATTGCGTCGGCATCCGATGAGCAAAGCCGTGGTATCGATCAAGTTGGACAGGCGGTGAGCGAAATGGATCGGGTGACGCAGCAAAATGCGGCGCTGGTAGAGGAATCCGCCTCTGCGGCAGTCTCGCTGGAGGAGCAGGCGGGCTTTTTACAAGGTGCTGTGTCGGCGTTCAACATTGGCAATAACAAAAGCGTGCCGCCTGCTGCGACTCAGCCGTTTACACGCAGTACGCAAGGGTTATTGCCCGCGGTAAAAAACGCCTCCGGGCGTGGGTCAGAACACAACTGGGAGGCGTTTTAGATCGCTTAACATGTATTAGTCGCGACTTGATCTGACACTGGACCTTGAAAGGTTGAGAGTTACCGGTTTTGATATGGGTGTCGAATCCTTATACAAAACACGAGGTAACTCTCATGCTTCATACTAACAATCCCATCATCAAGCACAAAGCTGGCCTGCTCAATCTCGCCGAAGAACTCGGTAACGTATCAAAAGCCTGTAAAATCATGGGGGTGTCACGCGACACGTTTTATCGCTATCAGGAACTGGCGGCAGAAGGCGGCATTGACGCTCTGGTTAACCAAAACCGCCGGGTTCCCAACCTGAAAAACCGTGCTGATGAAGCCACTGAACGTGCGGTTGTTGATTACGCCATTGAGTTCCCGGCTCATGGCCAGCACCGGACCAGTAATGAGCTGCGTAAAAAAGGCGTCTTCATTTCTGGCAGCGGTGTGCGCTCCATCTGGCAACGACACGATCTGGAAAACTTTCGTAAGCGCCTGAAGGCACTTGAGGAAAAAGTTGCCAGAGAAGGCATCGTACTTACTGATGCTCAAATCGCTGCACTGGAGAAGAAGGCGCACGACGACGAAGCCTGTGGTGAAATAGCGACTGCTCACCCGGGTTATCTGGGGTCGCAGGACACCTTCTACGTGGGTAATCTGAAAGGTGTTGGCCGTATCTACCAGCAGACGTTCGTGGATACGTACTCGAAAGTGGCGCACTCAAGCTTTACACGAGTAAAGCACCGATCTCTGCCGCCGACCTGCTCAATGATCGCGTGCTGCCGTTCTACGAAGCTCAGGGGCTGCCAATGCTAAGAATACTGACGGACAGGGGGACGGAGTACTGCGGTAAAGTGGAACAACATGACTATCAGCTGTACTTGGCTATCAACGATATAGACCATACGAAAACGAAAGCGATGTCTCCGCAGACAAACGGTATCTGCGAGCGCTTCCATAAAACTATTTTGCAGGATTTTTATCAGGTTGCGTTCCGTAAGACGTTATACGAGGACCTAGAAAGTCTACAAAAGGATCTGGACAACTGGTTGTGGCATTACAATAATGAGCGAACTCATCAGGGTAAAATGTGCTGCGGGCGTACGCCAATGGCCACGTTACTTGATGGTAAACGAGTCTGGGCAGAAAAAAATCTGAACCAGATTTAATCTGACAGACACCTGTATAAATAACCGGTAACTGTCAGATCAGGTCTGAGCTAATACACTTAACACTGGACCGTGCAGCGTGCTGTGGCCCGGTTACAGGCACTCAACGATCAGTGTGATGCCCTGGCCAGCGCCGATGCACAGCGTTGCCAGCCCCAGTGTTTTATCGTAGCTGCGCAGCGCGTGGATCAGGGTAACCAGAATACGTGCACCGCTGGCCCCGATCGGGTGGCCCAGAGCAATCGCGCCGCCGTTGACGTTAACTTTTTCCGGGTCCAGACCCAAATCGCGCTGTACGGCGAGGAATTGCGCTGCAAATGCCTCGTTGGCTTCGATCAGATCGATATCCTGTATGGTCAGTCCCGCCTTGAGCAAGGCTTTTTGGGTCGCAGGAATCGGACCCAATCCCATCACTTCGTTCGGAACACCGGCTGAAGCCCAACTGCGAATGCGTGCCAGCGGCGTGATACCCTGCTGACGAGCTTCGGATTCTCGCATCAGCACCAGCGTTGCTGCCGCATCGTTGATTCCCGAGGCATTGCCCGCAATGACGGTGCCGTCCGGCAGGAAAGCTGGGCGCAGTTTACCCAGTGAATCCAGCGTGGTATCGGCACGCACGAACTCATCCTGATTGAAGATACGTGTCTCTTTTTTCACGCGCAGTGCAATCGGGGTGATCTCAGCCTCAAAGCGACCGCTGGCCTGTGCGGCGGCTGCTTTTTGCTGCGACGCGAAAGCGACAGCATCCTGATCTTCCCGCGTAAAGCCATACTGCTTGGCGATGTTCTCGGCGGTGATCCCCATATGGTAATCATTGAAGGCGCACCACAGACCGTCTTTGATCATGGAATCGATTAATTTGCCATCGCCCATGCGGTAGCCCTGACGCGCTTTCTCCAGCAGGTAAGGAGCGGCACTCATGTTTTCCATACCGCCCGCGATACAGACCTGATTGTCGCCCGCAACGATGGATTGTGCACCGAGCTCCACTGCCTTCAGGCCGGAGCCGCACACTTTGCTGACAGTAAAGGCAGGCGTTTCAATGCCGAGCCCGGCAGCCTGACCTGCCTGATGCGCCGGGTTTTGGCCCAAACCGGCGCTCAACACATTGCCCAGCATCACTTCATCAATCTTCAGGCCTTGCGGCAGGGATGACATGCTATCTTTAATCGTGGCGCTTGCCAGTTCGACGGCGGAAGTCGTGGCCAGACTGCCCGCGAATTTACCGATCGCGGTACGTTTGGCACTTACAATCACAACGGAATCTTGTGTGTTCATCAGAGTATCCTTAGTGGACTTTTAACGGTTGCAGGTCGTCGGAGACAATGAAGTTGGCTTCTGTCTTCTGGCGCAGTTCGTCGAGGGTGATATCCGGGCTGATTTCGCGCAGTACCATCTGCTGATCGATAAATTCAAATACCGCCAGTTCGGTGACCACCATGCTGACTTTGTTGGCAGTGGTTAGCGGGTAGGTACATTCATGCAGCAGTTTAGGGGCACCGTTTTTGACGCAGTGTTCCAGCGCAATGATCACCTTTTTAGCACCGACCACCAGA
Organism: Symbiopectobacterium sp. Eva_TO; assembly: GCF_053848865.1. Lineage (NCBI taxonomy): Bacteria > Pseudomonadati > Pseudomonadota > Gammaproteobacteria > Enterobacterales > Enterobacteriaceae > Symbiopectobacterium > Symbiopectobacterium sp. Eva_TO. The sequence goes on from NZ_JBSPEY010000004.1 coordinate 843,215, forward strand.
TCCATGGCACCGCCCATGCCGGGCACCATTTTGCCGGGCACCACCCAGTTGGCGAGGTTGGCATTTTCATCCACCTGCAAACCGCCGAGTACGCACACGTCAACGTGGCCGCCGCGGATCAGAGCGAACGAGAAGGCGCTGTCAAACATCGCAGCGCCGCGTACCATGCCGCAGGGTTGTCCACCTGCGTTAACCAGATTGGTATCGATTTCAGTAATGGCACGGCTTTGTTGAATAAACAGATTTTATGCTACCAGCCCAGTAAAACGATTGTTTCCAGCAACGTAAAATCATGCAGTTAAGCATCATGAGAAAACGGAATGCCTGAGGTGATAAGCATTTTCTACCAAAATGGGCATAGTAAAACAGCACGATTCCCTATTATTCAACAAAGCCTAATGGCACCTAAACCGAGAAAGCCGTTTTCCGATTGGAAGGTCACTTCAATGGCTTCGGGTACGTAGTTGGCTACCTGAGTTGGCAGACCAATCCCTAAATTCACAACGTCGCCGTCGTTTAACTCGAGCGCGACGCGGCGAGCAATAATTGATTTCGCGTCCATTATTTTTCTCCAACATAAAGGTGATCGACCAGTGCAGCAGGCGTCACAATGCATTCCGGCGCTAATTGGCCGACAGGAATAACCTGCTCGCATTGCGCCACAACGTTATCTGCGGCAAGTGCTATCAGAGGATTAAAATTACGGGCGGTAAGGTGATAAATCAGATTTCCACGGGTGTCGGCGATGCTTGCGGCTTTGTTGAATAAATAGAAAGTTTGGGTAATCATCGGATCAGATCACCATAGTTGTTTCAACATCAGGTCTCCATGGCAAAACAAAATTTTAAAATCACTAACTGTCCCTCCTATAACAAGGCCCTCAAGCAGCGCGGTTCTCTAACCGTATGGCTAAATAGCTGTTCCTAATACCGCTACACTTTTGCCTGTCCATGTTTTCCACTGGGAAACGGGCTGACGGTTTCCATGAAGCGGCGAACCTTGTTCAGTAACTGCCACATTGAACAGCATTGATGATTGCGGGTAATGGTTTCATCCAACGCCTGCCATAACCGCTCTACATGATTTACCCATGGTGAGTACACCGGCTGATAAATAACCCTGAATTTCGGGTTTTCTTCCATCCAGCGCTGCGTCTCCCGGCTTTTGTGAATAATGTAGTTATCAACTATCAGCGTGAGCGTTTTTGCCCGTCTGTACGTTGCTCTCAGATGCTCTAACATACTGATAAAAAACACGAACTTTTACTGTTTCCTCCAACATCGCTGACTTTTCCCGTCCCGCTGTGTAATGCACCCGCCAGATAATATTTCTCGTTCTGGCCCGGCGTCACGATGCGTTTCTGCTTCCCGCGAACCTGCCAGTCCGCGCCAATTTTGGGATTCAGATGAATATCCACTTCGTCTTCGTAAAAGACGGGATGTTCCGCGCTGCATTGTTCCAGCGCCATCGCGATGGCCTCCATTTTTTCTTCCTTATGCGGGTCGCGGATACGCAGCGTAGGAGCTGCGCGTCGCCACACCAGACCGGCAGAAGGCCGCCAACGGCGCACCGTGGAAGCATGCAACTGGCAACCGGTTATCTCATTGATTTTTATCGCTAGCAGTTCCGTGCTCCAGCGCGAACGCTGATAGCCAAAATCATGAGGGGAACGCTTTACGAGCTGGATTAACAGTGCGCAGATCTGTTCAAACGGCCAGCGACGGCCACGACCGGGCCGCAGAGATTTGAGGCCTTCAATGCCGTACAGGGTGAGCCAGTTAATCCATCTGCCGATTGACGAACGGGCGCAGCAAAGCATTCTGGCGACATCGCTCACCCCGGTGCAACATCAGGATGGCGGTCAGCCTGCGGGCGTGATTCTTGTCACGCGTTTTATGGAGAGTTTTCTTCATCAGGCGTCGTTCGTTACGGGGTATCGGTGCTATGCTCGACATCGCTCAGTCCGGTTGATGATTTGGGAGCTTTATCGATTGATCAGATCGCTCAACTCGGACTGAGTTCCCTTCAGGTGATCTACTATTCGGAACAGTTATTTAGGCTGTGTCCCTTAATTACCTGACAGGTGAAAAATCGTACAAATTAGACAGTTTCTGACAGTAAAAGCACACGGAATTAGCCAAAAAACGAACATGTTTGATATATTTTCCTCATTTCCAATCAGTGAAAATGAATTGCGGGACACAGCCTAACAGTCAGCAATTTAACGAAGTTACCCATCTGGTTTTGCGAAGACTGATTATTGATGACATGAACGGCCTGACGGCCTGATATAAAAACAAAAAATGAAAATGGCTCAATGAAGCCGATGGCCTTTTTAGGAATATCAGGTGCGAAACTCATCGTGGCGCGGGCATCCTTGGCCATAAAGACGCCGGATAGATTTAAGCAAGCCCACCATTAATCAAAGATCAGTGTTGCAAAAATGGGGGTGACCATAGATTCATTGAGGGCTTTACAGGGTTTTGTTGACTCGATTTTTAAACTGATTAAATTGTCGCTGCATTGTCCAGACTATTCGCTGCTCAGCAAGCGAGCAAAGACAGTGAACATCAGCATAAAAACGCCAACCCGTGGTGAAATCTCACATCTGGTCATTGATGGAACCGGCCTGAAGGTCTTTGGCGAAGGCGAATGGAAAGTCCGGCAGCATGGTGCCGACAGACGCAGGGTGTGGCGTAAGCTGCATCTGGCAGTAGACAGTGCGACGCATGAGATTATCTGTGCGGATTTGTCGCTCAGTGGTACGACTGATGCCCAGGCTCTACCGGCACTGATAAACCAGACCCACCGGAAAATCAGAGAGGCATCGGCTGACGGCGCTTACGATACAGGTTACTGCCATGATGCTCTGCTGAGGAAGAAAATAAGGCCGCTTATCCCGCCGCGAAGGGGGGCGCAATATTGGCCGGACCACTACCACGAGCGTAACCACGCTGTTGCAAATCAGCGCCTGAGCGGCAGCAACGATACCTGGAAAAAGAAAGTGGGCTATCACCGACGCTCAGTGGCTGAAACGGCCATGTTCCGGTTCAAAACGCTTCTGGGTGGTCATCTAAGTCTGCGTGACTACGATGCTCAGGTGGGTGAAGCCATGGCGATGGTCAAAGCGCTTAACCGGATCACGCTATTAGGAATGCTGAACAGTATTCGCATCACGTAACAATCGACCTGGGGCACAGTCGTTACAAGTTCTGATTTATTCAACAAAGTCAGTCTCAAACGGAAATGCGGAGGCACTGAACAGCAAGATCAGGCTGCTGAGGATAAAAGCCAGGGGATACCGAAACCGGGAGCTCTTTAAGCTGGGAATGATGTTCCACTACGGTGTATTAGCTCAGACCTGATCTGACAGTTACCGGTTATTTATACAGGTGTCTGTCAGATTAAATCTGGTTCAGATTTTTTTCTGCCCAGACTCGTTTACCATCAAGTAACGTGGCCATTGGCGTACGCCCGCAGCACATTTTACCCTGATGAGTTCGCTCATTATTGTAATGCCACAACCAGTTGTCCAGATCCTTTTGTAGACTTTCTAGGTCCTCGTATAACGTCTTACGGAACGCAACCTGATAAAAATCCTGCAAAATAGTTTTATGGAAGCGCTCGCAGATACCGTTTGTCTGCGGAGACATCGCTTTCGTTTTCGTATGGTCTATATCGTTGATAGCCAAGTACAGCTGATAGTCATGTTGTTCCACTTTACCGCAGTACTCCGTCCCCCTGTCCGTCAGTATTCTTAGCATTGGCAGCCCCTGAGCTTCGTAGAACGGCAGCACGCGATCATTGAGCAGGTCGGCGGCAGAGATCGGTGCTTTACTCGTGTAAAGCTTGCAGTGCGCCACTTTCGAGTACGTATCCACGAACGTCTGCTGGTAGATACGGCCAACACCTTTCAGATTACCCACGTAGAAGGTGTCCTGCGACCCCAGATAACCCGGGTGAGCAGTCGCTATTTCACCACAGGCTTCGTCGTCGTGCGCCTTCTTCTCCAGTGCAGCGATTTGAGCATCAGTAAGTACGATGCCTTCTCTGGCAACTTTTTCCTCAAGTGCCTTCAGGCGCTTACGAAAGTTTTCCAGATCGTGTCGTTGCCAGATGGAGCGCACACCGCTGCCAGAAATGAAGACGCCTTTTTTACGCAGCTCATTACTGGTCCGGTGCTGGCCATGAGCCGGGAACTCAATGGCGTAATCAACAACCGCACGTTCAGTGGCTTCATCAGCACGGTTTTTCAGGTTGGGAACCCGGCGGTTTTGGTTAACCAGAGCGTCAATGCCGCCTTCTGCCGCCAGTTCCTGATAGCGATAAAACGTGTCACGTGACACCCCCATGATTTTACAGGCTTTTGATACGTTACCGAGTTCTTCGGCGAGATTGAGCAGGCCAGCTTTGTGTTTGATGATGGGATTGTTAGTATGAAGCATGAGAGTTACCTCGTGTTTTGTATAAGGATTCGACACCCATATCAAAACCGGTAACTCTCAACCTTTCAAGGTCCAGTGTCAGATCAAGTCGCGACTAATACATATTATGCGGTAGTCAATCTCACCTCGTTATACACATCTCTGTTCGTGCCTGAGCGCGCGTAGCGTTTCGGCGGCCGTCATGACTTTCTGCAAGCCTTTCCAGATAGTTTTTGCGCCTGGTTCACCGTCGCCTTTTCGAGCAAGAAAGCCTCCGGGTTGCGCAACTAAGCGCAATACTTCGTTTAGCTTAGGGCGGCCCTTGGGCATACGCTTGTTCATCAGTAGGTAAGCTCCATGAGTCTCGTCGGAATCAAAGAACAACATTGCGTCCAGCTCTGGACAGGTTCGTCCCATACGCATTAAATAGGCGATGCGCCATGCCACGATCATGAACAGCGCCAATGCCCGCTCAATGCGATCCACGGTCGATAACTGTAACGCTTCGACACAGCAGCCGTTCTTCAGCACATTGAAGAACATCTCGATTTCCCATCTAGCCCGATACCAGTCGATCAGCTCCACGATATCTTCTCGTCCTTCAGGTACGCGATTGCTCAGCAACCGCCACTCGACCGGCTTCACGCCATATCGTTATACACATCTTTTGGCCATTTTTTGAACAGGATGCTCAGAACCCCGTGAATTAAGGCATTCAAGCCATCCCATTGGCTTTTTGAGGTTCAAAATGCCACTCTGAGATAAACCCGTAACTCATTGATTAAACAGTGCGTTAGAAAGATGTGTATAACGATATGGCTTCACGCCTGCTGGCGGCTCAATTTCCTTGGCTATCACACAAGTCACTGCCAACCCGCAACGCAGCGACACTCGCTTCACGCGCAGGGCCTGTTTCACCGTACGCGCCTTCTGCCCCGCGCGAGCCGCCATAACGAATTGGATTTCTCCCACCGGCACGGTCTTTCCAACCTTCTGCCAAAGCTTCTCATTACAGTCCAGACTGCGATTATGAGTCGAGCGGATCAACCAGTCAGCCGGAGTGCCAAGGTCATCAGCGAGCTGCATCAACGCCTTGATATCCGCTTCGCGATCGGCTAAGTACACCAGACGTGTGTTTGGCAACTCCGAGGCGAGTTCAGCAACTCGCTCGTATCCCTCGAGCCAGCGCGTATTCTCCTTGATCCCATCGCGTTTTCCGTCTGCATCCTTCGGCTCTCTTGCCCACATCCACGCATCCAGTACGCCCAACCCCACGCGATCCGGACTGACCGCGTAGGTCGGATGCAGGTACAGACCACGCCTGGCTTCGTAGTTCAAGGGACCCAAGCCTTGGATTTGCTGCCCGTTGAAGTCAAGCTCGGTAGTGCCTTGGATACACAGCACAACCTCGTGTTCTCGGATCCTTTCCTGCGTACGCTGCCAGTGAGGTTGCAGAATGTCTCGCCATTCGAATGCTTGGTTCTCCATGAAGCGGTAAGCACCCAGCGTCTCAGACCATCCGAGGCACGCATGCGGAATGCTGGCTTGCGGATTCTCAGCCAGCCGTATCAAAAGCCCTTTGGCGCGCTTATTGAGCCTCGTGTCACCAAGATTTACCCCTTCCAGTTCTTGGTGTGCCCAGCCATCTGAATCCCGTGTCATTTTTCAGCGCCGTAAATGGCGATAGTACACGTCGGTTTCACTTCATTTACAACCCCACCGGCTGCCTATTTCAGCCCGCTAACCCTTGGCATATAAGGCGTTGCGGACTTGTGTATAACGAGGTGACTGTAAGCCCCCAGCCCCGCTTGCGCATACACCACGCGATCGCCGACCTGAAAACCGCTTACACCAGCGCCGACTTTCGCCACCACACCCGCCGCCTCGGTGCCCAGCCCAGATGGGAAGGCCTGTACCGGATAAAGCCCACTGCGCACGTAGGTATCGATAAAGTTGATCCCGACAGCACGGTTTTCAATTTGTATTTCACCTGCAGCCGGTTCACGCGGGGTAAAATCAACGTACTCCAGCACCTCAGGGCCACCGTGGGCGCTGAATTGAATGCGTTTCGCCATGTTTTCTCCTGATGCAGTCCGGTGCGATAAACACACGGGCGCGTTTTTATCACGTCAGTTTCGTATACAATGCCTCCTTATGGAATGACAAATCAACTAATAAAGAACGTAATCCCATGGCAGAAAAGCGCACCGCATCCCCATCGAAACAGCCCCGCGACCGACAGGTAGAAGGGTTAAAGCTTCCGCCCCACTCACTGGAAGCGGAACAGTCGGTTCTGGGCGGCTTGATGCTCGACAACGAGCGCTGGGATAACGTCGCAGAACGCGTCGTCGCCAACGATTTCTACAACCGTGCCCACCGTCTGATTTTCAGCGAAATGCAGCGGCTGTTGGAATTGAACAAACCCATCGATCTCATCACCCTGTCCGAGTCGCTGGAGCAAAAAGACGAACTGGACACGGTCGGTGGTTTTGCTTATCTGGCAGAACTGGCGAAGAACACCCCCAGCGCCGCTAATATCAGTGCCTACGCCGATATAGTGCGAGAACGGGCGGTGGTGCGTGAGATGATCGCCGTTGCCCATGAAATCGCCGATGCGGGTTACGATCCACAAGGTCGCAGCAGTGAAGATCTGCTGGATTTGGCGGAATCGCGCGTGTTTCAGATTGCTGAAAACCGCGCCAGCAAGGATGAAGGCCCAAAAAGTATCGTTCGCATTCTGGAAGATACCGTCTCACGCATCGAGCAGTTGTATCAACGTCCGCACGACGGGGTAACCGGCGTTTCCAGCGGCTATCAGGATCTGGATAAAAAAACCGCCGGACTGCAAAAATCGGATTTGATCATCGTCGCGGCGCGCCCCTCAATGGGGAAAACCACGTTCGCCATGAACTTGTGCGAAAACGCCGCCATGATGCAAGAAAAGCCAGTGCTGATCTTCAGTCTGGAAATGCCCGGCGAACAGATCATGATGCGTATGCTGGCCTCGCTGTCACGTGTGGATCAAACCCGTATCCGTACCGGGCAGTTGGATGATGAGGACTGGGCGCGCATCTCCAGTACCATGGGCATTCTGCTTGAGAAGAAGAACATGTATATCGATGACTCTTCCGGCCTGACGCCCACGGAAGTACGTTCCCGTGCACGCCGAGTTTTCCGCGAGCATGATGGCCTCAGCCTGATCATGATCGACTACCTGCAACTGATGCGGGTGCCCGCCCTTTCGGATAACCGAACCCTTGAAATCGCCGAAATTTCCCGTTCTCTCAAAGCATTGGCAAAAGAATTGCAAGTGCCTGTGGTCGCACTCTCTCAGCTTAACCGTAGTCTGGAGCAACGAGCGGATAAACGCCCGGTCAACTCCGACCTGCGTGAATCTGGCTCTATCGAACAGGATGCTGACCTGATTATGTTTATCTATCGTGATGAGGTTTATCATGAAAACAGCGATTTGAAAGGCATCGCTGAGATTATCTTAGGGAAACAGCGTAACGGCCCTATCGGTACCGTTCGGTTGACCTTCAACGGGCAGTGGTCGCGTTTTGATAATTACGCCGGTCCACAATACGATGATGAATAAATAGCGCACCTGAGCGGGCAGCGCTAAGGACAGTAGAAATGAAAACGGCAACCGCTGTCATCAGTCGCCGCGCATTGCGTCACAATATGCAGCGAGTGCGCCAGTTAGCGCCTAACAGTCGGCTGGTCGCCGTCGTCAAGGCCAATGCATACGGCCACGGCGCAGTGGAATGCGCCACCACCCTTCAGGATGCCGACTGCTTCGGCGTCGCCCGACTCTCGGAGGCGTTGGCACTGCGCCAAGCGGGCATCACCAAACCCATCCTGCTGCTGGAAGGGTTTTTCTCTGCCGACGATCTTCCCTTACTGGCGCAGCATCAATTGGAAACTGCGGTGCACAGCGTCGAACAGTTGGAAGCATTGGAGCAGGCTGATTTACCGCATCCCCTTACCGTGTGGATGAAGCTGGATACTGGCATGCACCGTTTGGGTGTCCGTCCTGATAAGGCAGAAGCGTTTTATCAACGGCTGACTCAGTGCCGCAATGTGGTGCAACCGGTGAATATCATGAGCCATTTTTGCCGCGCCGATGAGCCTGAGTTCAATACCACGCTGAAACAGATCGCCTGCTTTGATGCTTTCACTAAGGGAAAACCGGGCGCGCAATCTATCGCAGCTTCTGGCGGTATTCTGCTGTGGCCACAGGCGCATCGCAATCAGGTACGACCGGGGATTATTCTCTACGGTGTATCACCACTGGCCACCGAAACTGCCGCACATTTTGGACTGCAACCGGCCATGACGCTTACCTCACACCTGATCGCGGTGCGCGAGCACAAAGCGGGTGAAGCCGAGGGATACGGCTGTATCTGGACCAGCGAGCGCGATACCCTGCTCGGCGTGGTCGCGATGGGGTATGGCGATGGCTATACGCGCTCAGCACCGTTTGGTACACCAGTACTGGTCAATGGCCGTGAGGTGCCGTTGGTGGGACGCGTATCGATGGATATGTTGACGGTCGATCTGGGACCCGATGCACAGGAGCAGGTGGGCGATGAAGTGATATTGTGGGGAGATGCGCTGCCCGTCGAGCGGATCGCCGCACACACCAAGATCAGCGCTTACGAATTGATTACCCGTGTAACGCAGCGCCTGGCGCTGGAGTACCTCGACGATTAATGCTTAAGAAAGGCGTACCGAAAGGGTAATGACTCCAATTAGTAGAACATGTGTTTTTCGATGAAGGCTCCGATGACTTTTTCGTGGATCTCGACGGAGCGCGAGAAACAAATCGTTTTACGCGCCAGTCGTTTAATGCGGGTACGGAGCGTCAGGTTATTGCGCTCTATGCGTTGCGTGAAGATCTTGCCAGTCAGATGTTTCTGCTTCGGAACCTCTCTTGCATAGCTGCCCCAGTTGTCACTGGTAATCATGCCGATGTTGAACGGTGTCAACAGAGCCAGCAATTCACGGCAGGTCTCATCGGTTCGGGGGCCAAAAGTGTAGGCCAGAACACCGCCCGTTTTGGTATTGTAAGCGTACCAGAGCCAGTGCTGTAGCGCCTGACTGCCAACGAAGCTCCATTGCTCATCAAGTTCACAGATAAGGGCGACGTCGGCGTGAGCAACGGGAGAAGACGTTATCCTGCGGGACGAGAGCTTTTTAAAGCCTGGATGACCGTATTGATGCCGATTTTCAACGTTCTGGCGGTATCGCGAACACCGGCACCGTTGAAGGCCATATCAACGATCTGCTCTTTGACTCCCGGCTTTCGCGCTTCATAGCGGTAGGTAAGCTGGAATACACGGCGACAGCACTGACACCGGAAGCGTTCGCGCTTAGTTGGACTAAGGCCATGTCGATAAACTTTATCTGAATGGCAGCGAGGGCAATGAACAAAAACAGTAACCACGTGGAAACCTCAAATAGCGGCAGAATATCACAAAAGCCAACTATTTGAAGGCATTACCACCGAAAGGTACGCCTGAAATTGATGACAAATCCACGTTCCCCTCTCGTCATCCACGGCGAAATGACGGAGGTGGGTAGGAATGACTGTTTTGAGCAGGTTTATCAGCGTACCTTTTTCATCAATTACACGTCAATGACCACGATATCTGCCGGCGCGCGGTTACGGTTCTTCACCCGATAAGCCACAGCCATTGCCACCAGCCACACAGGAATCAGCCATACCGAGATCTGGATGCCGGGCGTAATCGCCATGATCACCAGAATACCCGCCAGAAACAGCAGGCAAATCACGTTGGTCACCGGATAGCCCCAACTTTTGAAACGCGTTTCCTTTGCGGCCACTTGCATCGCATGGCGGAACTTGAGGTGTGTAATGCAAATCATCGCCCAGTTGATCACTAACGCGGACACCACCAGCGCCATAAGCAGCTCAAACGCTTTGCCCGGCATCAGGTAGTTCAACACCACGCACAGCCCGGTTGCCAGCGCTGATACGCCCAACGCGTTCAGCGGAATACCGCGTTTGTTGATGCTCAACAGTGCGCGAGGTGCGTTGCCCTGTTTAGCCAGGCCAAACAGCATACGGCTGTTGCAATAGACGCAGCTGTTGTACACCGAGAGTGCCGCGGACAGCACCACCAGATTCAGCACGGTTGCCACCACGTTGCTATCCAGCGCGTGGAAAATCAGCACAAACGGGCTGCCGCCTTCCACCACTTTCTGCCAGGGGTACAGCGACAGCAGCACCGCCAACGCGCCCACATAAAACAGCAGAATGCGATAAATAACCTGATTGGTGGCGCGCGGAATACTTTTTTCTGGCCGATCGGCCTCAGCGGCAGTGATTCCGACCAATTCAAGACCGCCAAAGGAGAACATGATGACCGCCATCGCCATCACCATGCCACCAAAACCATTGGGGAAAAAACCACCGTGTTGCCACAGGTTAGCCACGCTGGCCTCCGGCCCGCCACTTCCGCTTATCAGTAGATAGCAGCCAAACACAATCATGCCGATAATCGCCGCCACTTTAATGATGGCAAACCAGAATTCCATTTCGCCGTAAACCTTCACGTTAGTGAGGTTGATGGCGTTAATCAGCAGGAAGAAAAAGGCCGCCGAAACCCAAGTCGGCACATCGGGAAACCAGTATTGAATGTAAATCCCGACCGCAGAAAGCTCTGCCATGCTGACCAATACATAGAGCACCCAGTAGTTCCAACCAGACATAAAACCGGCAAAGCTGCCCCAATATTTATTGGCGAAATGGCTAAATGAACCGGCTACGGGCTCCTCCACCACCATTTCCCCTAACTGACGCATGATGAAAAAAGCAATAATCCCGGCAATCGCATAGCCCAGCAATACCGATGGCCCGGCCATTTTGATGGTTTGCGCAATCCCTAAAAACAGCCCGGTGCCAACCGCGCCCCCTAGTGCAATCAACTGGATATGGCGGTTTTTTAACCCTCTTTTAAGCTGATCCGTTGTCTGCGAAGTATCCATGACATTCCCCGAACAAGATGTTGTGTTGGCAATCTCATAGCAACAATCAGGCCAGCCTCAGCAAGGCCACGGCGAATTCCGGTCATAACTGAAACTAATATCATGAATATAATCATTATTTTTATTATCACTTAACATGATATTGCATGGAGGCAAAAACAGATTGATGCATAAACAGGCACCTTTATGCACACAACGCCCTTAATTGCATCACCATACGCACGATGTTGCGCCAGCGCGGTGCACGCCCTTTTATTGTGCAACTCCCTGTAGGACCGGGATATAAAAAGAAGCGGCACGCGGTGATAAAAAGCTGTTAGTCTGTTTTATCTCCCGATACATCATGCGGATAAAGCGCCATGTACCAGATAGACGATTATGATTTGAAAATGCTGACCTTACTGCAAACCAACGGCCGCTTGACCAATCAGGAGTTAAGCGAACTGATCGGGTTATCCGCATCGCAGTGTTCGCGCCGTCGCATTGCGCTTGAGCAGACTGGGCAGATCCTGGGCTACCACGCCCGCCTGGCACCCAATGCCATTGCTCTGGAATGTCTCGGTTTGATCGAAAGTGCGCCTGATCAACCATACCGCCGACTACGTAGAGCGCTTTCACCAGATGTTAGGAGAGGTAGATGCGATCATTGATGCCTACAAAACCACCGGCGATGCCGACTATTTACTGAAAGTTGCGGTAGCCGATCTGCAAGGACTGAGCGATTTAATCAGTCGCATCTTGTCGCAGAATAAAAGCGTTTCCCACCTGAAGACCTCAGTTGTGCTGAATCGGCTGAAAGAAAATGGACTTATGCTACCTAACTGAAGGCTTGCACCCTATTAGTGCAAGATGCTTCTTTTTAGTGCACACTCACCGTCACATCACGCACAAAACCATTAAATAATGCGTGAATCACGCAAAAAATTAAGTTTGATGCACCGTTCATGCGGATAGTAATTACTGTATTTCAATAACTTATGCTTATTATTCGTGTTAATGCGCCAACCTCTCCACTTTCAGCGCCATTTCTGGTGCACTTTTTGCTTTGCTTGCGTCACATTTTGATTTTTTTCTGCCATTGAGCACACTGTAGTGGCACACTGATACTGGCCACCTGATCGGAGGTGATATGCTCACCTCATCAACACGACAGGTGACCTCATGGGTAAACATTTTACGGCGGAATTTAAGCTCGAAGCCGCAAAGCTGGTTGTCGACCACGGCTACACATACGTTAAGGCCGCAGAGGCGGTTAATGTCAGCCATTCTGCCATTAGTCGCTGGGTCAATAAGCTTCGCCTTGAACGACAGGGAAAAACGCCAACGGGACTTCCTCTTACCCCTGAACAGCTCGAGCTGCGTGAGATGAAGAAAAAAGTCCAATGCCTTGAAATGGAGAACGAAATCCTAAAAAAGGCTACGGCGCTCTTAATGTCGGACTCACTCAACGGTTCACGGTAGTCGACAGGCTGAGGGCGCGATACCCGGTCACGGCGTTGTGCCAAACTTTTGAGGTACATCGCAGCAGCTACAGGCACTGGCAGGCTTCCGCTAATGAACCCGACGGTGAGCGCGTGGTTAAGTGTAGCCGCGTCATGGAAGCCTGGAACGCCAGCGGCGGCTCTGCCGGCGCTCGAAGTATCGCGACCATCGTCACCGGCAGCTCCGGTGTCAAAATGGGGCGCTGGCTGGCAAGCTGATGAAGGAGCTGGGTATCGCCAGCTGCCAGCGACCGGCTCACAAATACAAACGCGGCGGCAATGAACACGTTGAAATACCGAACTATCTCAACCGCCAGTTCGCGGTTACCGCGCCGGATCAGGTCTGGTGCGGCGATGTGACCTACATCTGGACGGGCAAATGCTGGGCTTACCTTGCGGTGGTGCTAGATCTGTTCGCCCGCAAACCGGTGGGCTGGGCCATGTCGACGTCGCCGGACTCGGCGCTGACAGTTAAAGCGTTGCAGATGGCCTGGGAACTCCGGGGACAACCAACAGGAGTCATGTTCCACAGCGACCAGGGCAGCCACTATACCAGCCGTCAATACCGGCAAGCCCTGTGGCGCTGCCGGATAAAGCAGAGTATGAGTCGGCGGGGTAACTGCTGGGATAATGCGCCAATGGAGCGGTTCTTCCGCAGCCTGAAGACAGAATGGGTGCCGACAAAGGGTTACAACAGCTTCAGCGAAGCCCAGGACGCGATTATCCGCTACATCACGGGGTATTACAGCGCTATCCGGCCTCACTGGTATAACGGCGGCTTAACTCCAAACGAATCTGAGCGACTGTTCTACATACAGTCTAATGCGGTGGCCAATATTAGTTGACCACTACACATTCCTACTGCACTACATCACGCATATTTCATTTGGCACCATTTTCTTTCTGATCAATCTGCCGTTTTATTATCTGGCCGTTCGCCGCATGGGCTGGCATTTCACCATCAAGACCTTCTGTGCCGTCGGGTTGGTTTCCCTACTGTCAGACGTGCATCCGCTGTTTATTCACTTCGATAGACTTCAGCCTTTCTATGCCACGCTGTTTGGCAACATCATCATTGGGCTAAATAACTGTTCCGAATAGTAGATCACCTGAAGGGAACTCAGTCCGGTTGATGATTTGGGATCTTTATCGATTGATCAGATCGCTCAACTCGGACTGAGTTCCCTTCAGGTGATCTACTATTCGGAACAGTTATTTAGATGAATCAGCCATTGCTGCATGGACGGAAAAAACGACTACTGAACGGCGTGGACGACCGCTCCACTACTCAGATATGGCCATCACCACAGTCCTGATGATGAAACGCGTGTTTGGCCTAATGAGATGGTCACCCCCACCCTGTGAGCGGTACGCTGACAGGGTGTTTCTTTATGGAGAAGGCCATCATGCAAAACGTCACGCTTATTGGTATCGATCTCGGCAAACATTCTTTTCACATTCATTGTCAGGATAAATCAGGCAAGGCATTACTGCGGAAAAAGTTTACCCGCACCAAACTCATCGAGTTTCTGGCTACGTGTACACCTACTACCGTTGTAATGGAAGCCTGCGCCGGTGCCCATTTTATGGCTCGTCGGATCAGTGAGCTGGGGCATGAAGTAAAGTTGATCTCTCCGCAGTTTGTTCGCCCTTTTGTCAAGAGCAACAAGAACGATTTCGTTGATGCCGAAGCAATATGCGAAGCCGGATCACGCCCTTCCATGCGGTTTGTGCAGCCAAGAACTGAGGCTCAGCAGGCTATGCGAGCCTTGCATCGGGTCAGGGAGTCGTTGGTCAGAGACAACGTTAAAACCACTAACCAAATGCATGCTTTTTTACTGGAGTTTGGTATCAGCATGCCGAAAGGTATTGCGGTAATCAAAAGGCTTTCAGCTGTTCTGGCTGATAATGACTTGCCACCTTATCTGGCACAGTTGCTGCTTCGATTACACGATCATTACCAATATTTGGTTGGGCAGATAGCAGAGCTCGAAAGAGAACTTGGGCAGGCACTCTCTCTAGATGAAACTGGCCAGCATTTAATGACCATCCCTGGTGTTGGACCGATAACAGCCAGCGTTTTGTCATCACAGTTAGGCGATGGCAAGCAATATGAAAACAGTCGTAATTTTGCCGCTTCCACCGGTCTTGTACCCCGCCAATACAGTACTGGAGGGAAGAATACTCTGCTGGGTATTAGCAAGCGTGGAGATAAAAACCTTCGCCGATTGCTTGTTCAATGTGCGCGGGTATTTATCCTAAGAATTGACCATCAATCAGGGAGATTAGCTGATTGGGTAAGGTCTCAATTGGGCAGGAAACATTCTTGCGTTGTGTGCTGTGCATTAGCAAATAAATTAGCTCGAATAGCTTGGGCAATAACGACACGAAATACCGTGTTTGAACAGTAATGCTGGTCTAACAGTCAGCAATTTAACGAAGTTACCCATTTGGTTTTGCGAAGACTGATTATTGATGACATGAACGGCCTGACGGCCTAATATAAAACCAAAAAATGAAAATGGCTCAATGAAGCCGATGGCCTTTTTAGGAATATCAGGTGCGAAACTCATCGTGGCGCGGGTATCCTTGGCCATAAAGACGCCGGATAGATTTAAGCAAGCCCACCATTAATCAAAGATCAGTGTTGCAAAAATGGGGGTGACCATAGATTCATTGAGGGCTTTACAGGGTTTTGTTGACTCGATTTTTAAACTGATTAAATTGTCGCTGCATTGTCCAGACTATTCGCTGCTCAGCAAGCGAGCAAAGACAGTGAACATCAGCATAAAAACGCCAACCCGTGGTGAAATCTCACATCTGGTCAGGCTTTGTTGAATAATAGGGAATCGTGCTGTTTTACTATGCCCATTTTGGTAGAAAATGCTTATCACCTCAGGCATTCCGTTTTCTCATGATGCTTAACTGCATGATTTTACGTTGCTGGAAACAATCCTTTTACTGGGCTGGTAGCATAAAATCTGTTTATTCAACAAAGCCATCTGGTCATTGATGGAACCGGCCTGAAGGTCTTTGGCGAAGGCGAATGGAAAGTCCGTCAGCATGGTGCCGACAGACGCAGGGTGTGGCGTAATCTGCATCTGGCAGTAGACAGTGCGACGCATGAGATTATCTGTGCGGATTTGTCGCTCAGTGGTACGATTGATGCCCAGGCTCTACCGGCACTGATAAACCAGACCCACCGGAAAATCAGAGAGGCATCGGCTGACGGCGCTTACGATACAGGTTACTGCCATGATGCTCTGCTGAGGAAGAAAATAAGGCCGCTTATCCCGCCGCGAAGGGGGGCGCAATATTGGCCGAACCACTACCACGAGCGTAACCACGCTGTTGCAAATCAGCGCCTGAGCGGCAGCAACGATACCTGGAAAAAGAAAGTAGGCTATCACCGACGCTCAGTGGCTGAAACGGCCATGTTCCGGTTCAAAACGCTTCTGGGTGGTCATCTAAGTCTGCGTGACTACGATGCTCAGGTGGGTGAAGCCATGGCGATGGTCAAAGCGCTTAACCGGATCACGCTATTAGGAATGCCGAACAGTATTCGCATCACGTAACAATCGACCTGGGGCACAGTCGTTACAAGTTCTGATTTATTCAACAAAGCCCATGCTGCATGAAGATGGCTCGGTGATTGAGACTTATCAGTTTACAGAACAGAATCAGCCACCGTTTGTTGAACCGCAAGCCTGGCACCGGATCGTCAGTGCCTCAGCGGATTTGGCGTGCCAGTTAGCGTTTTACTGCACCGCCGAGGATTATTACGCTAAAAAATACGGCCTGACGGCAACCCATTCCGAAGTAGTGGCCGCACTGGCGCAAATACCGGCTGGCAAAGCGCTCGATCTTGGCTGCGGTGGCGGCAGAAATGCCCTTTACATGAACCTGCGCGGATTTGACGTTACTGCGTATGACAAAAACCTCAACAGCATCTCGTCACTGAAAGATATCATCAGCAGCGAAAACCTCTCCGGCATTCGCGCCAGCCTGTACGGCATCAACAAAGCCGCGTTAGACGAACAGTTTGACCTTATCATATCCACCGTGGTGTTGATGTTTCTGGAACGCGAGCGCATTCCTTTCATCGTGCGTAACATGCAGGAGTGCACCGTAGAGGGTGGCTATAACCTGATCGTGGCGGCCATGTCCACCGAGGATTTCTCCTGCCCACTGCCTTTCTCCTTCACCTTCCAGAACGATGAATTGCGCGAGTATTACGCAGGATGGGAGATCCTGAAATACAACGAAGAGGTGGGTGAATTGCATAAAACCGACGAGAATGGCAACCGCATCAAACTGCGCTTTGCCACCTTACTGGCAAGAAAAACGCAGCCGAACGCGTAACATGCACTGGCTGCGTTTTTAAGGGCTGGTATCACCGGCCCGAGAAGAGAACGATCAGCTCGCTTTACGTTCTGCTGCCTGACGGTAGGCGACCAAATCTTCGATGGTCAGTACCGGCATGCCGTGCTGTTTAGCAAAGGCGATCACTTCCGGCGTACGCGCCATGGAACCGTCATCATTGGTCAGCTCACACAGCACAGCGGCCGGTTTGAACCCTGCCAGCGTTGCCAGATCGATAGATGCTTCGGTATGACCACAGCGAGTCAGTACGCCGCCCGGTTGACCGCGCAACGGGAAGACGTGCCCAGGGCGATTCAAATCGCTTGCACGAGCGTCATCAGCAATGGCGGCGCGAACGGTTGTCATACGGTCAGCCGCAGACACGCCGGTTGTCACACCTTCAGCAGCTTCGATGGTGACGGTAAAGCCGGTTTGATAATGGCTGGTATTGTGCTCCACCATCATGGGCAGTTCCAATTGACGGCGGCGCTCTTCAGTCAGGCACAGGCAGACGATGCCGCTACCGTAGCGAATGGTCATCGCCATTTGCTCAACGGTCATGTTCTCGGCGGCAAAAACCATGTCGCCTTCGTTTTCACGGTCTTCGTCGTCCAACACCATAACACCAACGCCTTGACGCAGCGCTTCAAGCGCTCGTTCAACGCGTTCAGATGGCGTGCCAAATTCAGAAAGTAATGTCTGATTCATGGTAAAAAACCTCATGTTTATTATGGATTACCAGAACCAGGGCGAGCTTGAGGAGTAACCATTACAACAGATGCGGTTCAATGCGCACCGGGCAATGACTAACAAAATAACGCGAGTGGGCATATGCCCAAAAGGATACCGTTACTCTCTCCCATCCGGACTATAACCGTCGGCCCCGGAATTTCACCGGATCTGCTGACCTCACCACGTAAATCGATAATAAATTATTGATAACGTTACGGCGAGCGCTCGCGGGCTTCCAGACGAAAGCACGATGTTTTAGCACCCTGCGCTGTCTGGTTTACCGCCGGTGGGGAATTACACCCCGCCCTGAGAAGTAAGCGTGGTAACTATAACGCTATTGCCTGAGCGGGGCAATTAGCGCAATGGATAAAATGTGACATCTGCTAGGCTGTGTCCCTTAATCCCATGAGTTATACTAACTGTTTGTTTCTACATCATTTTGAACTATGGCTCGCTACGACCTTCCCGATGAAGCATGGGCTATCATCCAGCCCTTACTCCCTGCTGAACCAGCAACACCACAGGCCGGACGCCCATGGGCTGAGCATCGCATGATTATCAATGGCATGTTCTGGGGGCTGTGCTCTGGTGCCCCATGGCGTGATTTACCTGAGCGATACGGCCCATGGAAAACCGTTTATAACCGCTTTAACCGATGGTCAAAATCGGGGGTCATTAACATTATTTTCAATAAGTTACTTTCATCACTTGATGCCCATGGCCTCGTGGACTGGTCAGCGACTGCGCTGGATGGTAGCAATATCAGGGCGCTGAAATGTGCTGCCGGTGTTCAAAAAAACATCCCGATATCACCGGAGATAATGGGCTGGGTCGCTCTCGAGGTGGTTTTGGCACCAAAATCCATCTGGCTACAGACGGAAGTGGTCTTCCGTTAAACATCGTGTTGAGCCCCGGTCAGGCTCATGAAAGTCAGTTTGCACTACGTCTTTTGGACGGTATTGGTGTTCAACGCCAGAACGGCAGTATGAAACGCCGTGGTCATGCAGTACTCGCTGACAAGGCGTACTCCGGGCATGTATTACGTAACGAGCGGAAAAACAGAGGTATAAAAACTGTCATCCCCCGAAAATCCACTGAAAAAATGGCGGTGGATGGTCGTTCAAAGCTCGATCGTGACGCCTACCGCAATCGGAACGTTGTTGAGCGGTGCTTTGGCCGTCTGAAAGAATACCGTCGCATTGCGACACGTTACGACAAAACGGCGAGGAATTATCTGGCAATGTTGAAACTGGGCTGCATCCGCCTGTTTTACCAGAGGTTATGTAATTAAGGGACACAGCCTAGCCTATTGGTAAAAATTTTCTATAGAAATCCGACACAAAGCATTACAAGGCGAGTTTTGGTTTATCCCTTTTCATTCACGCATTACACTGACAGTACAGATACCAGAAACCGAGCAGGAAAACGGCATGATTGACCCGAAAAAGATTGAGCAAATTGCACGTCAGGTGCATGAATCCATGCCGAAAGGCATACGTGAGCTGGGCGAAGACGCCGAGAAAAAAATTCGCCAGGTACTGCAAGCACAGTTTACCAAGCTGGATCTGGTAAACCGCGAAGAGTTCGATGTGCAAACGCAGGTTCTGCTGCGCACTCGTGAAAAACTGGCGCGGTTGGAACAGCGTTTGAGCGAGTTGGAAGCCAAGCTGGACGCAGAAAAAACCGCTACCTCTGAACAGCAGCCCTCGTAGGCGGTACGACCTGATCGCGGGCACCGGCCACCCGAGGGCCGGTGCAGCAGCGATTATTCTGCTGCCAGTTGCTGTGATTTATGCGGTAATCCCCACCACAGCACTGCCAGCATAATCAGTGCATAGAGCGATTTAGCCCCTACCATAACCAACAGTGCGCAGCACAACACACGGCCGATAACCGCCATCAGGCGGGCCCGACCTTTCAACAGCCGACACCCTGCCAGCATGCACAGCAGATAAACCAGAACAAAAATACCGTTGGCGTAAACGATCAACGTCGATAATGGCAGTGACAGCCAGTAAATCAGCAGGCAACAAACCATGCTACAAAGCACCACCGCCGACAGTGCGCTAAGGGGAACTTGGGCACGTGAAAGCCGTCCCAAGCGACTCCCTGGTGCTGCCTGTGACCACACCAGCCGCGCAAAGCCCTGCGTATAAATGTTCACACTGGCAAAGCACGCCAGATAGCCAATCAGGCAGGCTCCCCAATAGATCCATTCGCTACCGAACAAATCTGCGACAATACTCAACAGCAGTGAGGTCGGAGCGATATCACTACCATAGACGTTCAACTGCAAAATCGCGACGGTACAGCCCCAATAAACGATGCCAGCAATCAGCATGCCGATCATCAAAGCCCGAGGAAAATCACGCTCTGGGTTACGAAACTCGGTAGAGAGGTGAGCAAACGCTTCCAGTCCAACAAAACACCAAAACATCACGGCAAGTGAATCAAAGGTGTTCGGCCAAGAGAGGGGACTCAGCGCAGGCCAAGCGATATGCGTGGGATCGATCTCTCCCCCCCACCAAATGGCAGCGACCAGCATCACCACCAGTACGGCAATGCCCGTTTGAATGGAAGCACTTGAGCCCGCACTGCGTGACCCGAGCAGCCAAATGGCGATCAGCGTCAACATTTGCACGACCAATATGCCTACCCTGCTATGGCCGATAAACGGCGCCCAAAACTCAGCGGCAATTTGCAACGCAGCAGGCAACCCCAAGGGGATCACGGAAAGAAACAGCCAGCGGGTCACGCGTGCCAGGCGCGGGCCAAACGCCAGATTGACAAAGTGGGCTGCTCCACCGGCATTGGGAAAATGCTGTCCTAACGCGGCAAAGCCAATGGCAATCGGAAACACCAACACAATCAGCAGCGGCCAAGCCCACAGGCTGTCATTACCCGACAGTTGCGCCACAATAGCTGGCACAGCAAACACGCCAGTTCCCACTAAATAGCTGTTCCTAATACCGCTACACTTTTGCCTGTCCATGTTTTCCACTGGGAAACGGGCTGACGGTTTCCATGAAGCGGCGAACCTTGTTCAGTCACTGCCACATTGAACAGCATTGATGATTGCGGGTAATGGTTTCATGCAACGCCTGCCATAACCGCTCTACATGATTTACCCATGGTGAGTACACCGGCTGATAAATAACCCTGAATTTCGGGTTTTCTTCCAGCCAGCGCTGCGTCTCCCGGCTTTTGTGAATAATGTAGTTATCAACTATCAGCGTGAGCGTTTTTGCCCGTCTGTACGTTGCTCTCAGATGCTCTAACATACTGATAAACAAACACGAACTTTTACTGTGATCTTGACCCACCATCTCCGGACAGCTTTTGTCTCTTAAGTTAACGATGCCCGCTGGCGCCGATATTCTCTTGGGGAGTTGTATCCCAGCGCACTGTGCGGATGGTTTTCATTGTAATGATTGAACGCCGCTGCAAGGTTCTTCAGCGCTGTTCGCACATCGGGTTTTGGCATGAAGGCGATGTAATCTTCCTTCATCGTCTTCACGAACCGTTCTGCCATGCCGTTACTCTGTGGACTGCTCACTGCTGTTGCGCAGGGCTCCAGATTCAGTTCTCTGGCGAACTTCCGCGTTTCATGCGCTGTGTACGCTGAACCATTATCCGTCAGCCATTGCACTGGTTTATCCGGCAGCGCGCTACCGAAGCGTTTTTCCACCGACCTCAGCATCACATCCTGCACGGTTGAACTGTCATAACCCCTGGTGCTCGCTGCCCAGTCTATGGCCTCCCGGTCGCAGCAGTCCAGTGCGAACGTCACCCGCAGCTTCTCGCCGTTGTCACAACCGAACTCGAAGCCATCTGAGCACCAGCGCATATCGCTCTCTGCTACCGCGATTTTGCCTTTATGCTCCCGCTTCGGACGTTCAGTTTTATCATGCAACAACAGCAGGTTATGCTCGCTCATTATCCTGTAAAGCCGTTTGGCGTTCACCGGTGGAAGTCCCTCTGCACGACGTTGCTTACGCAGGATACCCCACACTCGGCGGTAACCGTAACTGGGCATGTCGCTGATGATACGGAGGATGTCCGATAATATCTCAGCATCAGCTTCGTCATTACGCCGGTTGCTGCGCCTGTCCAGCCAGTCGGCAGAACGGTTAACCCGCAGTGACAGCTGCGCACGCGACACGCTCATGGCGCGGCTGACCAGAGCTATTCCCCGTCCTTTGGCAACAAGGGCGCGTGCGCTATCCATTTTCGCGACTGGCGGTACTCCACTGCTTCTTTGAGGATCTCAACTTCCATCGTCTTCTTACCCAGAAGGCGCTGTAGCTCCCGGACCTGCTTGAGGGCAGTCGCCAGCGCCGAAGCTGGAACCACTTCTTCTCCGGCCGCAACGGCGGTGAGGCTTCCTTCCTGGTATTGCTTCTTCCACTTAAACAAAAGGCTGGGCTGGATGCCATGCAGGCGGGCTACATGGGAGACGTTCATCCCCGGCTCCATTGTCTGCTGAATGATGGCGATTTTCTCTTGCGGAGTTTTACGCTTACGGACTTCTTGCCCTAACAGGATCCCGGTCATTTCAAAATTAGCATGATTGTTAGACATATATCTAAGCCTATCTCTTATCTGGAGATACAGCTACTGTCTGGTGTTACAGGGGGCTACATCAACACGAACTTTTACTGTTTCCTCCAACATAGCTGACTTTTCCCGTCCCGCTGTGTAATGCACCCGACAGATAATATTTCTCGTTCTGGCCCGGCGTCACGATGCGTTTCTGCTTCCCGCGAACCTGCCAGTCCGCGCCAATTTTGGGATTCAGATGAATATCCACTTCGTCTTCGTAAAAGACGGGATGTTCCGCGCTGCATTGTTCCAGCGCCATCGCGATGGCCTCCATTTTTTCTTCCTTATGCGGGTCGCGGATACGCAGCGTAGGAGCTGCGTGTCGCCACACCAGACCGGCAGAAGGCCGCCAACGGCGCACCGTGGAAGCATGCAACTGGCAACCGGTTATCTCATTGATTTTTATCGCTAGCAGTTCCGTGCTCCAGCGCGAACGCTGATAGCCAAAATCATGAGGGGAACGCTTTACGAGCTGGATTAACAGTGCGCAGATCTGTTCAAACGGCCAGCGACGGCCACGACCGGGCCGCAGAGATTTGAGGCCTTCAATGCCGTACAGGGTGAGCCAGTTAATCCATCTGCCGATTGACGAACGGGCGCAGCAAAGCATTCTGGCGACATCGCTCACGCGCTCGCCCCGGTGCAACACCAGGATGGCGGTCAGCCTGCGGGCGTGATTCTTGTCACGCGTTTTATGGATAGTTTTCTTCATCAGGCGTCGTTCGTTACGGGGTATCGGTGCTATGCTCGACATCGCTCAGTCCGGTTGATGATTTGGGATCTTTATCGATTGATCAGATCGCTCTACTCGGACTGAGTTCCCTTCAGGTGATCTACTATTCGGAACAGTTATTTAGCGAAGTGGAAAGCAGCCCCACTCCCTGAACCACGCCCAGATCCTGCTTTAACCCATTGCTACTCGCCACGTCAGTCCACCCTATCCCCTAAAAAAACAAAGCCTCCATGTAGGAGGCTTTGCGGTTACAAAATCACGTCTACCCATTAGCCCGCAGTACATCGCGAATACGGCCTTTGTAAGCCTCGACTTTCTGCGGCGTCATTAAACGACGCTCATCATCCAGTACTACTCCGCCGACGTCGTCAGCAATGCGCTGTGCAGATTGCAGCATCAGTTTGAAATTCTGGCTTGCGTCACCGTAGGAGGGCACCATCATGAAAATGGAGACGCCCGGCGTGGAGAAATCGGCCATGTCGTCGATACTGAAAGATCCGGGTTTCACCATGTTGGCCAGGCTAAACAGCACAGGTCCTGCGCCAGCAGGATTGACATGACGATGGAAAATATTCATTTCACCGAACTGGAAGCCGGCCTGCAATACGCTCTGCAACAGCACTTCACCGCCAATGATACTGCCCTGATGAGCGGCAACGTGCAGTACCAGCACGGTTTCCTGCGCTGCGCTGCTTGCGCTTTGCACTTGTGGCTGGTCAGCATCTCGCTCAGGCAAGTCTTGCTCCGCGGCCTGGTCTTCAAGGTGCGGTGCACGTTCAGCAGGCGTTGGAGGTACAGGCGCAACGTTTGCAGCATGTGCGGGGCGAGTATCCTGCGCAACGCGATCGACATGCACCTCAGGTACAGATTGCGGCGCGGTGGTCGCGCCTAACAGCGGATCGTAATCAGTACGAACGTGTTCGGCAGCAGAAGCGAAAGGCGATGAGGATGCAGGCGGCGGCGCAGGCTCACTGAACGCCCCCAATGCAGGTTCTTCCTGCGTACGAGTCCGTGTGACTCTGACTTCGCCGACCCTTTCATCAAGCTCCTCAAGCGGCGCAGTCTCTTCTCGCTTATGCTTTTGCTTAAGGCGCTTCACCGGACGGTCACGAAAAAGGGACGAGCGTTCTTTACGGCTCGTCCACAAGCCGTGAAGCAGTAGCGCAATTATAGCGATCGCGCCCACAACGATTAATATCAGACGCAAGTCCTGCATCATTGCTATCCCAGTTAATTCAATTTATTGCCACCGCGGCAACTTTTTCATACCCCTAACTCTATTTGTCTGCGTACATAAGTGCAAGCCTGCACAGTATTTTATAGGAATAAAGATATACCAGGCACACTTTTTTGCTTTTTTTTCGTCCAAAGGGTCACTGGTCAGCAGAAAATCATCCCGATATGATGCAGATCACACAAACGATCCGGATCACCCCACAATGAGGAACAGGATGTCATGGTAACCCCGTCCCCCGCTACGCCAACGCGTTCAGGCATTTACTATTTCGCACAAGGTTGGCAACTGATGTCGCTGCCGGGCATACGGCGTTTTGTCATCGTTCCCCTGCTGCTCAATGTGCTGTTGATGGGCGGTGCCTTTTGGTGGCTGTTTTCTCGCATGGGTGACTGGATTGCCCAACTGATGGGCCATGTGCCAGAGTGGCTGCAATGGTTAAGCTACCTGCTATGGCCGCTCGCCGTCATCTCTATCCTGTTGGTATTCGGCTACTTTTTCAGCACCATTGCCAATTTTATCGCGGCACCGTTTAACGGCCTGCTGGCCGAACAGCTTGAAGCGCGGCTGACCGGAAAGGCCCTGCCGGACAGCGGCGTTATGGGCATGGTCAAAGATATCCCGCGGATCATGAAACGCGAAGTGCAGAAACTCGCCTATTACCTGCCGCGCGCCATCGTGCTGCTGTTGTTGTATCTTATTCCCGGTATCGGACAAACCGTGGCACCGCTGCTGTGGTTCGGGTTTAGCGCCTGGATGCTAGCCATTCAATATTGCGATTATCCCTTCGACAATCACAAAATCAGCTTTCCCACCATGCGCGAAGCGTTGCGGCGTCATAAACTCAATAACTTGCAGTTCGGCGCGCTGGTCAGTGTGTTTACACTGGTGCCGTTCCTGAATTTGGTGGTAATGCCGGTCGCCGTCTGTGGCGCAACCGCATTGTGGGTGGATCGGTATCGTCATCTCTCGGTATCAGCGGGAACGCGATAGTTTTTCCGACTGTAATGAAAAGATATTTCTTAAGAACATAACGATATAGCAATTCTTTCCTTCCCTGAAAGGACGGAGTGAGTATGCTCTATCTTGTTGGTAAAAATTTCATACAGTTATAAGGACTGGCCATGAGCAAAATCTATGAAGATAACTCCTACACCATCGGCCACTCGCCACTGGTTCGCCTGAACCGCGTCGGTAATGGACGTATTCTGGCAAAAGTAGAATCGCGCAATCCTAGCTTCAGCGTCAAATGCCGTATCGGTGCGAATCTGATTTGGGATGCAGAAAAACGCGGCGTATTAAAACCCGGCGTTGAACTGGTGGAACCGACGAGCGGTAACACCGGGATTGCTCTGGCCTATGTCGCTGCTGCCCGCGGGTACAAATTAACCCTGACCATGCCAGAAACCATGAGCATTGAGCGGCGCAAACTGTTGAAAGCGCTGGGCGCCAAACTGGTACTGACCGAAGGTGCGAAGGGCATGAAAGGGGCCATCGCCAAGGCAGAAGAGATTGTTGCCAGCGACCCGAGCCGCTTCCTGTTACTGCAACAGTTCAGCAACCCGGCTAACCCGGAAATTCACGAAAAAACCACCGGCCCGGAAATCTGGGAAGACACCGATGGTGAAGTCGACGTGTTTATCTCCGGTGTCGGCACCGGCGGTACGTTGACTGGCGTCAGCCGTTTTATCAAGAAAAACAAAGGCAAAGCTATCACAACTGTCGCGGTTGAACCCGTTGATTCTCCGGTGATCACCCAAGCGCTGGCTGGCGAAGAGATCAAGCCTGGCCCGCACAAGATCCAAGGGATCGGCGCAGGATTCATTCCGGGTAACCTCGATCTTGCTCTGGTGGATCGCGTTGAGCGCATTTCTAACGAGGATGCGATTTCAACCGCACGTCGCCTGATGGAAGAAGAAGGTATTCTGGCTGGTATCTCTTCCGGTGCTGCTGTGGCTGCCGCGCTGAATTTGCTGAAAGAGCCCGAGTTTGAAGGCAAAACTATCGTGGTGATTCTGCCCTCTTCCGGTGAGCGTTATCTCAGTACGGCGCTGTTTGCCGATCTGTTCACAGAACAAGAATTGCAGCAGTAATCCTTCGTTACATTGACAGCATAAAAGCACCTTCACAGGTGCTTTTTTTGTGGTCAAGTTCAAAGTTTATACCCATCAATGATTGCTTTTTTTGTCCAGGTTTAGTATTTAACCGAACAATTATTTTGATGCGCGAAATTAATAACCGTAACATCGTACCCTGTTCCTACTGATGGCAATGTCCCCGTTTTTTACCACAGAGGCAGCAAGGCCACCTTACACTGGGCTGGAATACGGTGCTATTTGGCGTATATATTCAGGGGAGGCGTTTAGTCCTTACCTTGCCGCATCAAAGGCGACCCCGTAACATAAATGGGGCTGACCTAACAGACTAAAGTTCGGTAAATACACTAAACTTTAGTTCCACAACACGAATCCAAACCATAGTTGGGGAAAACAGAATGTTCCAGCAAGAAGTTACTATCACCGCACAGAATGGCCTGCACACCCGTCCTGCGGCTCAGTTTGTTAAAGAAGCCACAGGATTTACCAGCGAAATTACCGTCACCTCCAACGGAAAAAGAGCCAGCGCGAAAAGTTTGTTCAAGCTTCAGACCCTTGGCCTGACGCAAGGCACTGTCGTTACCCTTTCCGCAGAAGGTGAAGACGAGCAAAAAGCCGTTGAACATCTGGTTAAGCTGATGGCAGAACTTGAGTAATCGGCAGGCTTTTCGTGTGAACATCAGTTTCGAGTGAAGGTAGGGTTATGATTTCAGGCATATTAGTATCACCCGGTTTTGCTTTCGGTAACGCGCTGTTATTGAAGGAGGACGAAATCGTCATCAGCCGGAAGAAAATTACTGCTGAAGACGTTGAACAAGAAATCGAACGTTTTCTGAGTGGCCGGGCCAAAGCTTCTGCACAGTTGGAAGCCATCAAGACCAAAGCAGGTGCAACCCTGGGCTCTGAGAAAGAGGCCATCGTCGAAGGGCATATCATGCTGCTTGAAGATGAAGAGTTCGAGCAGGAAATCATAGCCCTGATCAAAAAGGACCACCACTCTGCCGATGCAGCAGCCTACTCAGTTATCGAGAATCAGGCGAAAGCGTTGGAAGAACTGGACGATGAGTACCTGAAAGAGCGCGCAGCGGACATGCGCGATATCGGTAAACGCCTGCTGAGAAACATTCTCGGTATGCCGATTATCGATCTTGGCGATATTCAGGAAGAATCGATCCTGATCGCAACCGATTTGACGCCCTCAGAAACCGCGCAGTTGAACCTGGACAAGGTGCTAGGCTTTATTACCGATCTAGGCGGCCGGACCTCCCATACCTCCATTATGGCGCGTTCTCTGGAGCTGCCCGCGATTGTCGGCACCACGGATGCCACCCAGCAGGTGAAAAACGGCGACTATCTGATTCTGGATGGCGTGAACAACAAAATTTATCAGAACCCGACGCCGGACGTTATCGAACAGCTGAAAGCGCTGGAAGCACAGTACTACGCTGAAAAAGACGCGTCGGCAAAACTGAAGGATTTGCCCGCCATCACGCTCGATGGGCATCAGGTAGAAGTGTGCGCCAACATTGGTACCGTGCGTGATGTTGCCGGTGCTGAGCGCAACGGCGCAGAAGGTGTTGGACTCTATCGCACCGAATTCCTGTTTATGGATCGCGATGCGTTCCCGACAGAAGAAGAGCAGTTCCAGGCCTACAAAGCCGTGGCAGAAGCCGTAGGGGCGCAGGCGGTTATCGTGCGCACCATGGATATCGGCGGCGATAAAGATCTGCCTTACATGAACCTGCCGAAGGAAGAGAACCCGTTCCTGGGCTGGCGAGCAATTCGTATCTGTCTCGATCGTAAAGAAATTCTTCATACGCAGCTGCGTGCCATTTTGCGCGCGTCAGTGTTTGGCAAGCTACGCATCATGTTCCCGATGATCATTTCCGTAGAGGACGTGCGTGCGCTGAAAGCCGAGCTGGAACTGCTGAAATCGCAGTTGAGAGCAGAAGGGAAAGCCTTCGATGAGAGCATCGAGGTGGGCGTAATGGTTGAAACACCTGCTGCGGCCGCCATTGCCAACCATCTGGCAAAAGAAGTGGACTTTTTTAGTATTGGGACAAATGACTTAACCCAGTATACTCTGGCAGTTGATCGCGGTAATGAGCTTATCTCTCATCTCTATAACCCGATGTCTCCAGCAGTATTGCTTTTGATCAAGCAGGTCATTGACGCATCTCATGCCGAAGGCAAATGGACGGGGATGTGCGGCGAGCTCGCTGGTGACGAACGTGCTACACTGCTATTATTGGGTATGGGTCTGGATGAATTCAGCATGAGTGCAATCTCAATTCCTGGCATCAAGAAGATCATTCGTAATGCAAATTACGACGATGCCAAAGCGTTGGCAGAACAAGCGCTCTCCCAACCCACAGCGCAAGAACTGAGCGATGTAGTGAGCCGATTCATCAAAGAAAAAACGCTCTGCTGATTCTGCTATGCTGACCCAATATTAATGATTAGGAGAAGATCATGGGTTTGTTCGATAAACTGAAATCTCTGGTATCTGATGACAACAAAGATACTGGCAGCATTGAAATCATTGCACCGCTGTCTGGTGAAATCGTCAATATCGAAGACGTTCCTGACGTTGTTTTTGCTGAAAAAATTGTCGGGGACGGTATTGCCATTAAACCGACTGGCAACAAGATGGTGGCGCCGGTTGATGGCACCATCGGCAAGATTTTTGAAACTAACCATGCTTTCTCTATCGAATCCGACAGCGGTATTGAACTGTTCGTTCACTTCGGCATCGATACCGTTGAGCTGAAAGGTGAAGGCTTCAAACGCATCGCGGAAGAAGGCCAACACGTGAAGAAAGGCGATCTGGTCATTGAATTCGATCTGGCGCTGTTGGAAGAAAAGGCCAAATCAACGTTGACGCCGGTGGTTATCTCCAACATGGATGAAATCAAAGAGCTGACCAAGTTGAGCGGCACTGTTGTTGTCGGTGAAACACCGGTTATCCGTATCAAAAAGTAGCGTTTTTCTGAGTACAGCACCTCATAGCTGCCCCACGGCCAGTGCGTTGACTGTGGGGTTTTTATTTATTGCCCCCCTACTCACTGTAAGCGCGGGCGTTTTTCCGCACCGGCAGAGGCCATTTCGAGGGCTGCCAGCACCTTTACTGCTCCTCCATCCAATGCAATCCCCAGCGACAGGGCTACGAGTGCGCAGCACTCCCCGTTTTTCACCCGATCTGCCCCGAAGGCCTCCACAGCAACCATCTCCAGATTATGCATCGCATCATGGCAATGGCTGATTCCGTGAGCCCTCGCCACCACGTAACAGAGTTCCCCCCTGCCGCACTCGAGCCCCGGCAACCGTTTTCACGGCGATGTTTTCCAGAGCGCACATCGCCATAAATAACGGACTGATGCCATGTTCTCTGGCGACCAGTCGGCAGGATTCACCATTACGTACCCGTTCTCCGGCACAGGAGTTAACGGCGATCATCTCTAACATATCCATCGCCTCGTACTGCATGCAAATACCATGATCCTGTGCCACTTGCAGGCATGACTCACCGTTGCGTACCCGTTCCCCTGCCCATCCCATCACCGCACGCTTTTGCAACTCGTTGAAGGCGAAGCTATCGGATTCAATACCGTAGATATCCGCCACGGCATAACAGCATTCGCCCGCACAGACCCGCGAGCCCGCCTCACCATCAACCGCCAGCATATTCAGCCAATGCATTAGGCTGTGTCCCTTAATTACATAACCTCTGGTAAAACAGGCGGATGCAGCCCAGTTTCAACATTGCCAGATAATTCCTCGCCGTTTTGTCGTAACGTGTCGCAATGCGACGGTATTCTTTCAGACGGCCAAAGCACCGCTCAACAACGTTCCGATTGCGGTAGGCGTCACGATCGAGCTTTGAACGACCATCCACCGCCATTTTTTCAGTGGATTTTCGGGGGATGACAGTTTTTATACCTCTGTTTTTCTGCTCGTTACGTAATACATGCCCGGAGTACGCCTTGTCAGCGAGTACCGCATGACCACGGCGTTTCATACTGCCGTTCTGGCGTTGAACACCAATACCGTCCAAAAGACGTAGTGCAAACTGACTTTCATGAGCCTGACCGGGGCTCAACACGATGTTTAACGGAAGACCACTTCCGTCTGTAGCCATATGGATTTTGGTGCCAAAACCACCTCGAGAGCGACCCAGACCATTATCTCCGGTGATATCGGGATGTTTTTTTGAACACCGGCAGCACATTTCAGCGCCCTGATATTGCTACCATCCAGCGCAGTCGCTGACCAGTCCACGAGGCCATGGGCATCAAGTGATGAAAGTAACTTATTGAAAATAATGTTAATGACTCCCGATTTTGACCATCGGTTAAAGCGGTTATAAACGGTTTTCCATGGGACGTATCGCTCAGGTAAATCACGCCATGGGGCATCAGAGCACAGCCCCCAGAACATGCCATTGATAATCATGCGATGCTCAGCCCATGGGCGTCCGGCCTGTGGTGTTGCTGGTTCAGCAGGGAGTAAGGGCTGGATGATAGCCCATGCTTCATCGGGAAGGTCGTAGCGAGCAATAGTTCAAAATGATGTAGAAACAAACAGTTAGCATAACTCATGGGATAAAGGGACACTGCCTAAAACCATTATTAGAAAAGATGCCGTTGTCTACCATCGCCATTGGTCAAAACTGGCTTAATGAACTTGAATCCGTTTCTTTCGAACATCATGGTAACTATGCTGTTTCCCCCGAACTGACGGATTTTATGAAAAACGGCTTCTCTTTGCCAGTGAAACACCCTGAGGAAGCCGGGGCTTATTTCACTGGCGGGTCGTTTATCAATGAATTGCGGCAGGGAATGGCTATCCATATCGATAATAGCCATAAAAGCTATGGTCAAAGAGCTGTTGATGTGGGGGGCAATCTGTTTTCCATTATCAAAGACATGTTTGCGTTACCTGAGGATCTGTCTGAAGGGCAAAAGCGGCAAGTCGGATAGCTTTCTGACATGGTCAATCACCATCCTATGAGCCTGCTGGCGTTGACGCACCATATTGCACCCAAAAATGTTCTGAATAACGGTAATGACTCCAATTAGTAGAACATGTGTTTTTCGATGAAGGCTCCGATGACTTTTTCGTGGATCTCGACGGAGCGCGAGAAGCAAATCGTTTTACGCGCCAGTCGTTTAATGCGGGTACGGAGCGTCAGGTTATTGCGCTCTATGCGTTGCGTGAAGATCTTGCCAGTCAGATGTTTCTGCTTCGGAACCTCTCTTGCATAGCTGCCCCAGTTGTCACTGGTAATCATGCCGATGTTGAACGGTGTCAACAGAGCCAGCAATTCACGGCAGGTCTCATCGGTTCGGGGGCCAAAAGTGTAGGCCAGAACACCGCCCGTTTTGGTATTGTAAGCGTACCAGAGCCAGTGCTGTAGCGCCTGACTGCCAACGAAGCTCCATTGCTCATCAAGTTCACAGATAAGGGCGACGTCGGCGTGAGCAACGGGAGAAGACGTTATCCTGCGGGGCGAGAGCTTTTTAAAGCCCGGATGACCGTATTGATGCCGATTTTCAACGTTCTGGCGGTATCGCGAACACCGGCACCGTTGAAGGCCATATCAACGATCTGCTCTTTGACTCCCGGCTTTCGCGCTTCATAGCGGTAGGTAAGCTGGAATACACGGCGACAGCACTGACACCGGAAGCGTTCGCGCTTAGTTGGACTAAGGCCATGTCAATAAACTTTATCTGAATGGCAGCGAGGGCAATGAACAAAAACAGTAACCACGTGGAAACCTCAAATAGCGGCAGAATATCACAAAAGCCGGCTTTGTTGAATAAATCAGAACTTGTAACGACTGTGCCCCAGGTCGATTGTTACGTGATGCGAATACTGTTCGGCATTCCTAATATGTATTAGTCGCGACTTGATCTGACACTGGACCTTGAAAGGTTGAGAGTTACCGGTTTTGATATGGGTGTCGAATCCTTATACAAAACACGAGGTAACTCTCATGCTTCATACTAACAATCCCATCATCAAACACAAAGCCGGCCTGCTCAATCTCGCCGAAGAACTCGGTAACGTATCAAAAGCCTGTAAAATCATGGGGGTGTCACGCGACACGTTTTATAGCTATCAGGAACTGGCGGCAGAAGGCGGCATTGACGCTCTGGTTAACCAAAACCGCCGGGTTCCCAACCTGAAAAACCGTGCTGATGAAGCCACTGAACGTGCGGTTGTTGATTACGCCATTGAGTTCCCGGCTCATGGCCAGCACCGGACCAGTAATCAGCTGCGTAAAAAAGGCGTCTTCATTTCTGGCAGCGGTGTGCGCTCCATCTGGCAACGACACGATCTGGAAAACTTTCGTAAGCGCCTGAAGGCACTTGAGGAAAAAGTTGCCAGAGAAGGCATCGTACTTACTGATGCTCAAATCGCTGCACTGGAGAAGAAGGCGCACGACGACGAAGCCTGTGGTGAAATAGAGACTGCTCACCCGGGTTATCTGGGGTCGCAGGACACCTTCTACGTGGGTAATCTGAAAGGTGTTGGCCGTATCTACCAGCAGACGTTCGTGGATACGTACTCGAAAGTGGCGCACTGCAAGCTTTACACGAGTAAAGCACCGATCTCTGCCGCCGACCTGCTCAATGATCGCGTGCTGCCGTTCTACGAAGCTCAGGGGCTGCCAATGCTAAGAATACTGACGGACAGGGGGACGGAGTACTGCGGTAAAGTGGAACAACATGACTATCAGCTGTACTTGGCTATCAACGATATAGACCATACGAAAACGAAAGCGATGTCTCCGCAGACAAACGGTATCTGCGAGCGCTTCCATAAAACTATTTTGCAGGATTTTTATCAGGTTGCGTTCCGTAAGACGTTATACGAGGACCTAGAAAGTCTACAAAAGGATCTGGACAACTGGTTGTGGCATTACAATAATGAGCGAACTCATCAGGGTAAAATGTGCTGCGGGCGTACGCCAATGGCCACGTTACTTGATGGTAAACGAGTCTGGGCAGAAAAAAATCTGAACCAGATTTAATCTGACAGACACCTGTATAAATAACCGGTAACTGTCAGATCAGGTCTGAGCTAATACACGTTATTGCTATTACTTCGGAAAACACCAAAGCGCTGGCGATATTGGGCGCGTTGCGCACCGGTGCTATCGATATTATCGCCACCAGTGCCTCGAACATCCGCACCATCCTCAATATGACCCAATAGGGTACTTTCTTCTGCCGGACAGCAGCGCTTTGCTGTCCGGCATCTGAATGATTTATCACCATTTTTAGTTGATTTTTACGTCTGCTTTTTGCCCGCAGGTTAGCAATACGTTATCCAGTTCGCGATAACGTGACATTATGCGCAAAAAACAAGCAGATAAATTAACTATATTAACCTGCATTCACTATCGGTTTTTGCCATGCTCCAAGGTTATATAAGCAGTAATGATTGAACTTCTTACGGCGTTAACCTCTCCTTGTCTGCTTGGGATAGACTCGCCGCCCTACGTCACGACAACAAAAGCCTATAAGGGATGCAACAATGGATGAACAACTCAAACAGAGCGCATTGGATTTCCACTAGTATCCGGTACCGGGGAAGATTCAGGTGTCTCCCACCAAACCGCTAGCGACCCAACGCGATTTGGCGTTGGCCTACTCTCCAGGCGTTGCTGCACCTTGTCTTGAAATCGCCGAAGATCCGCTGGCAGCTTACAAATACACCGCACGCGGTAATCTGGTCGCGGTGATCTCCAACGGAACGGCGGTGCTTGGCCTCGGTAACATTGGTGCGTTGGCTGGCAAGCCGGTAATGAAAGGCAAGGGCGTCCTCTTTAAAAAATTCTCCGGCGTCGATGTGTTTGATATCGAAGTGGACGAACTGGATCCGAATAAATTGATCGACGTAATTGCCGCGCTGGAGCCGACTTTTGGTGGCATCAACCTGGAAGATATCAAAGCGCCGGAGTGCTTCTACATCGAGAAGAAACTGCGTGAACGCATGAGGATTCCGGTGTTCCATGACGATCAGCACGGCACGGCAATCATCTGTACTGCGGCAGTATTGAACGGCCTGCGCGTGGTGGAAAAACATCTCTGACGTGCGTCTGGTGGTTTCCGGCGCAGGCGCTGCCTCCATTGCCTGCCTGAATTTGCTGGTGGCGTTGGGGCTGAAGAAACACAACATCGTGGTGTGTGACTCACGCGGCGTGATCTACAAAGGTCGTGACGCCAACATGGAAGAGAACAAGGCGATTTACGCGGTGGAAGACACCGGTGCGCGTAAACTGGGTGACGTGATCCCTGATGCCGATATTTTCCTGGGCTGTTCCGGCCCAGGCGTATTGACGCAGGATATGGTGAAAACCATGGCCCCGCGCCCGCTGATCATGGCGCTGGCAAACCCGGAACCGGAGATTCTGCCGCCGTTAGCCAAAGCGGTGCGCCCGGACGCTATTATTTGTACCGGACGTTCTGACTACCCGAATCAGGTTAATAACGTGCTGTGCTTCCCGTTTATTTTCCGTGGCGCACTCGATGTGGGCGCAACCACCATCAACGAAAAGATGAAGCTGGCGTGCGTGAAAGCCATTGCTGATTTGGCGCTGGCGGAACAGAGTGAAGTGGTGGCCTCCGCGTATGGCGATCAGGAATTGTCATTTGGCCCTGAATACCTGATCCCGAAACCCTTTGACCCGCGCTTAATCATCAAGATTGCGCCAGCGGTGGCAAAAGCGGCGATGGATTCAGGCGTGGCGACGCGTCCTATTACTGACTTTGATGCTTATATAGAGAAACTGACTCAGTTTGTCTATAAAACCAACCTGTTTATGAAGCCGATATTCTCCCAGGCGCGCCAGCAGCCGAAACGCGTGGTATTTGCCGAAGGGGAAGATCCGCGCGTGCTGCACGCCACGCAAGAACTGGTGACGCTGGGGTTGGCTTTCCCCATTCTGATCGGGCGTCCCGGTGTTATCGAGAAGCGTCTGCAAAAACTTGGCCTACAAATCACCATCGGTAAAGATTTTGAGGTGGTGAACAACGAGTCCGATCCGCGCTTCAAGGAGTACTGATCGGAATATTATGCGTTGATGAAACGCCGTGGCGTCTCGCAGGAAACCGCGCAGCGTGAAGTGATCCGCAACCCGACGGTGATTGCCGCCATCATGGTGCAACGCGGTGAAGCGGATGCGATGATCTGTGGCACCATCGGCACCTATGAAGAGCATTTCGAGGTGGTAGAAAAGGTGCTGGGTTACCGTGATGGCGTACACGTGGCGGGGGCCATGAATGCCCTGTTGCTGCCGAGCGGCAATACCTTTATCGCTGACACCTATGTCAACCCAGACCCAACGCCAGAGCAACTGGCAGAAATCACCTTGATGGCCGCGCACACCGTGCGTCGTTTCTGTATCGAACCGAAAGTCGCGCTGTTGTCGCACTCCAACTTTGGTACCTCGAACTCGACCACCGCACGCAAAATGCGTGAGGCGCTGGCGTTGATCAATACGCTGGCACCGGAGCTGGAAGTGGACGGTGAGATGCACGGCGATGCTGCGCTGGTGGAAGCGATTCGCCGCGAGCAAATGCCGGACAGCCCGTTAAAAGGTTCTGCCAATATTCTTATCATGCCGAACATGGAAGCGGCACGTATTAGCTATAACCTGCTGCGCGTTTCCTCGTCTGAAGGGGTGACGGTCGGACCGGTGCTGATGGGCGCTGCCAAACCGGTACACATCCTGACGCCGATTGCCTCGGTACGGCGTATCGTCAACATGGTGGCGCTGGCCGTGGTGGAAGCGCAGACTCAGCCGCTCTGAGGCCGTTGCTGACCAACCAACTTAAAACCGTCCCGCCCGCTTGCGTCATTACCGCGCAAGCGGGAATCTCTTGCAGATGAAATGCGTTTCTTCTGGCAGAGCTCCTCCGCCTAGGCGGAGGATGGCGAGAGGATAAAATCGCTTGGTCATCAGTCTCAAACAGCCCGGCATGCCGGGCTGTTTTTCATCAGGGAATTAACGCCGTTGGCGTAGCCACTTATCCAACTCGTTGGCGAAGCGCTGGCGATCTTTCTGATTGAGAGCATCTGGCCCACCGGTTTGCACACCGCTGGCGCGCAGCGTATCCATAAAATCGCGCATCGTCAGTCGTTCTCGGATGGTGGCGGGCGTGTAGGTTTCACCGCGTGGGTTGAGCGCCACGGCTTTTTTTTCCAGCACTTCTGCTACCAGCGGAATATCGGCGGTAATCACCAAATCTCCGACGTTGACGCGTTTCACGATTTCGTTATCCGCCACGTCAAACCCGGCGGCAACGCGCACTGACGAGATGTAACGTGACGGTGGCGTACGTAGCGACTGATTGGCGACCAGAACGACACGGGTTTGTGTGCGATCGGCTGCGCGATACAGTACCTCTTTAATCACATTGGGGCAGGCGTCAGCATCCACCCAAATTTGCGGTTCTGCGTCGGTATTGTCGTTCATGCAAGCTCCTTCGCTAACCAATCTTTTACCGGTAAAAAATCCCGATAAAGTGCGGCTTCCGGGCTGTCCGGTTCCGGTTGGTATTGGTATTCCCAACGTACCAGCGGCGGCATTGACATCAGGATGGATTCGGTGCGCCCGCCGCTTTGCAGGCCAAACAGTGTGCCGCGATCCCACACCAGATTAAACTCAACGTAGCGCCCGCGGCGGTAGAGCTGAAACTGGCGTTCGCGCTCTCCTCAAGGCAATGCAGCGCGCCGCGCGACGATCGGCAGGTAAGCGTCGAGAAAACCGTTTCCGGCGGCGCGCATAAACGCAAAGCTGGTGGTGAAATCCGGCGTATTCAAGTCATCGAAAAACAGCTCGCCGACGCCACGCGCCTCGTTACGGTGCTTGAGAAAAAAGTAATCATCACACCACTTTTTGTAACGCAAATAAACGTCGTCACCAAATGGCTGGCAAAGATCGTGCGCGGTTTGGTGCCAGTGTACGACGACTTCAATAAAGCCGTAAAATGGGGTGAGATCGAACCCACCGCCAAACCACCATACCGGTGCTTCACCCTCTTTTTCCGCAACGAAAAAGCGTACGTTAGCGTGCCTGGTGGGTACATACGGGTTTAACGGATGGATAACCAGATAAACCCACATGGCCTGAAAGCGGCGTCCGGCAAGTTCGGGCCGGAGCGCGCTGGCCGAAGGGGGCAGCGTGGCGCCCATCACGTGAGAAAAGTTGACACCTGCTTGTTCGAACACCGCGCCCTGGGTCAGCACCCGGCTGCGCCCGCCGCCGCCAGCGGCGTGTTGCCAGCACTCCTCATTAAAGCCGTTCTTGCCATCTGCGGCGGCAAGGTGCTGATACAGTGTGTATTGCTGCGTCAGTAAAAAGGACTTTACGGTGGAAATATCAGTCTGACTCATGGCGGTGTTAACAAATCCATTATAACAAAAGGGCTACCAGTATAGCCTGTCACAACGGCGAGGTGTTGGCTTTCCTACTGCTGAACGGTGGCGATGAGGGCGGTGGCAGCAAATTGATATTGCGTCTGCGTGAGATCACGCGATAATCAGATTTTCCTTAGCGATCAACGGGGGGAACCCATGGAAATCCGCGTATTCAGACAAGATGACTTTGAAGAAGTGATTACCCTATGGGAACGTTGCGATCTGCTGCGCCCCTGGAACGATCCAGAAATGGATATTGAGCGTAAAGTGAATCACGACGTCTCCCTGTTTTTGGTGGCCGAAGTGGGCGGTGAAATCGTAGGCTCGGTGATGGGGGGGTACGATGGCCATCGCGGATCGGCCTACTATCTGGGCGTCCATCCGGATTTCCGCGGGCGTGGCATCGCTAACGCGTTGATTAGCAGACTAGAGAAAAAACTGATCGCACGCGGTTGTCCCAAAATCCACCTGATGGTGCGGCAGGACAATGATGTGGTGATCGGCATGTATGAAAAACTGAACTACGATATCGTGGATTCCGTTACGCTGGGGAAACGCCTGATCGAAGATCAAGAATATTGATCGCTATTGTTGGTTTTTTGGCTTGTTGTTTAAAAACTGTTGCGTCGTTCGATTCGCTTAGATGATAATGAGTATCAATTAATCTTTGCGGTATTTTTATTGCCACCGACTATGACGCAGCTAACGACATTCTGGAGCGTATTTTACCACTCACACCAGGGATGGCTGCGCGGATGGCTCAGTAAAAAAACCGGTTGTCGCCATCTGGCGGACGATCTTACCCACGATACTTTCCTCAAATTACTGACCCTGGCGGAGCCGGAAGCAATCCGTAATCCACGCGCTTACCTGATGGTCACAGCCAACCATGTGATGATCGACCAGTTCCGCAAGCGCAAACTGGAAGAGGATGCATTGGCGGCGCTGGCGCAATTAGCGGAAGGGGCAGAGGCGCAATCTGCCGAACAGCGTGTGGCAATCAGTCAATTGGTAGCCACGGCGCTGCATATACTTAATGAAGAGCTGGATGAAAAAGTGCAGCGCGCGTTCATCATGGCGCGCGTTGAGGGCCATTCCTATCGCGATATCGCCGTTACGTTGAGTGTAAGCGAAAGCAGCGTTAAACAGTATCTGGCAAAAGCCATGATCCATTTCCACACCCGTATCTTCAGTCTGGAAAGCGATGAACCAGAAAGCTGAGCTAGCGCGTATCCAGCAGCAGGCCGCTGAGTGGCTCATCCGCTTTTCTGAACCCGAGGAAGACGAGGTTGCGAATGCCGCACGTGCTGCCGAATGGCAGCGTTGGTGCGAACAGGATGCGCGCCATGAGCGGATTTATCACCAGATACAGCAACTCTGGTCCGGCGCGGCGATGACACCGGCCACGACGCAGCGTAAGGCGCGCCCGCAACGTTTCCTCTCTTTGGCCTTGGTGCTTGGATTGGTGGGCATGCTTGCCAGCCAACTGCCTTATCGCTACTGGTTGTCGGATCAGCGTACGGCAATCGGTGAAATCCGTCGCCTGACGCTGGATGATGGCAGCGTACTGACGTTAAACACTGACTCTGCGGTTAACCTGCATTTTGATACCCGGCAACGCACGGTGGAACTGGTACAAGGGGAAGCCTACGCACAGGTGGCAAAAGATCCTGCCGGACGCCCATTTGTGATTCGCAGCTTACAGGCATCTGCCCAAGCGCTGGGTACGCGCTACAGCGTGCGTGAAGTGGGAGAGGAAACCCGGGTACATGTGGAAGAGTCTCACGTTCGCGTTACCGCACAGGGCGATCCTGCGGTCAGTGTTGATCTGAATCCGGGTCAACAGGTCAGCCTCACGCAATATGCGTTGCTGGATGACGTGCAGGACGGCGTGGCAGAAGCGGGTTGGCTGCACAACCAATTGGTGTTTGAAAATGCCCCTTTGAACGAGGTGATCGATGAGCTACGTCGTTATCACCGTGGCGTTATCTATCTGGACCCGCGCGATCGGCGTATGCTGGATAAACTGCGTTTTACCGGCGTCTTGCCGCTGGATGATACTGGCCGCGCCCTTTCGTTACTCAGTCATTCTCTTCCACTCTCCTATCGGCAGCCTATCGATGCCGTGGTGTTGATCGGCAGCAAAAAATAACGCTATAAAAATCAAATTTTTATTAAATATTGAGAGTGATTATCAAAATTATTTTCGTTTTGCTCTGCCCGATTTTTGCTGCCTGACGTCATCGTCAGTAGAAATCAAAAATAGCAGCAGGCAGGGAACTCGTATTCATGTCCATTTTTATTATGCAGCAGGGGAAGTTTTGGCCGCAGGCAGTTTTGACTGTGGCATTAAGCGCCGGGATGGCGCAGGCCGCCACGGTCAGCACGGTTCAGTTGCCCGCGCAACCCTTGGAAAAATCGCTGATGCAGTTGGCACGGCAAACCGGCGTTAACTTTGGCGTAGACAGCCAACTGGTGGCGGGCAAGCAGGCGCAGGCGCTGAACGGCCGCTATAGCGTGGAACAGGCGCTGGAAGCGTTGTTGCACGGCAATAATCTGTATGCGGAACCGATTGACGACGGCAAAGGATTTATTATTCGCCCGTTGGCACAAATCAGTGCCAAACCAACGACATCAGAGGATCAGAACGCCGAACCTTCTGCTGCAGAGGGACGCAACCGGGGTGATGTCATTACCGTTCAGGCGCGTGTATTGACGGGGTCCATGGAGATTGGTAGCCAACAGTTGACGGCAGAGGACATCGCGAAAAAGCCGCAGGCGAACGGTAATGTTACTGAGCTGTTACGCACTAACCCCAACGTGCAGTTTGCTGAAACCTCGCGTAGCAGCGCTTCGCCGGGGGAGATTGCCCCTGATGTGGTGTCGTTCCACGGTGAGAAATTCTACAACAACAACTTTATTATCGATGGTATGTCGAATAACGATCGCCTGAACCCTGGCGACAATGTCGGTGCGATCAGTGCGGCGCCTAACGGTAATTCAGCTAACGATTTTCCCTCCGGACATCCAGAATCCTTTTGGATAGACACTAGGCTGTGTCCCTTAATTACATAACCTCTGGTAAAACAGGCGGATGCAGCTCAGTTTCAACATTGCCAGATAATTCCTCGCCGTTTTGTCGTAACGTGTCGCAATGCGACGGTATTCTTTCAGACGGCCAAAGCACCGCTCAACAACGTTCCGATTGCGGTAGGCGTCACGATCGAGCTTTGAACGACCATCCACCGCCATTTTTTCAGTGGATTTTCGGGGGATAACAGTTTTTATACCTCTGTTTTTCAGCTCGTTACGTAATACATGCCCGGAGTACGCCTTGTCAGCGAGTACCGCATGACCACGGCGTTTCATACTGCCGTTCTGGCGTTGAACACCAATACCGTCCAAAAGACGTAGTGCAAACTGACTTTCATGAGCCTGACCGGGGCTCAACACGATGTTTAACGGAAGACCACTTCCGTCTGTAGCCATATGGATTTTGGTGCCAAAACCCATATCGTTATACACATCTTTTGGCCATTTTTTGAACAGGATGCTCAGAACCCCGTGAATTAAGGCATTCAAGCCATCCCATTGGCTTTTTGAGGTTCAAAATGCCACTCTGAGATAAACCCGTAACTCATTGATTAAACAGTGCGTTAGAAAGATGTGTATAACGATATGGGTCTAGCACCACCGCAAGGTAAGCCCAGCATTTGCCCGTCCAGATGTAGGTCACATCGCCGCACCAGACCTGATCCGGCGCGGTAACCGCGAACTGGCGGTTGAGATAGTTCGGTATTTCAACGTGTTCATTGCCGCCGCGTTTGTATTTGTGAGCCGGTCGCTGGCAGCTGGCGATACCCAGCTCCTTCATCAGCTTGCCAGCCAGCCAGCGCCCCATTTTGACACCAGAGCTGCCGGTGACGATGGTCGCGATACTTCGAGCGCCGGCAGAGCCGCCGCTGGCGTTCCAGGCTTCCATGACGCGACTACACTTAACCACGCGCTCACCGTCGGGTTCATTAGCGGAAGCCTGCCAGTGCCTGTAGCTGCTGCGATGTACCTCAAAAGTTTGGCACAACGCCGTGACCGGGTATCGCGCCCTCAGCCTGTCGACTACCGTGAACCGTTGAGTGAGTCCGACATTAAGAGCGCCGTAGCCTTTTTTAGGATTTCGTTCTCCATTTCAAGGCATTGGACTTTTTTCTTCATCTCACGCAGCTCGAGCTGTTCAGGGGTAAGAGGAAGTCCCGTTGGCGTTTTTCCCTGTCGTTCAAGGCGAAGCTTATTGACCCAGCGACTAATGGCAGAATGGCTGACATTAACCGCCTCTGCGGCCTTAACGTATGTGTAGCCGTGGTCGACAACCAGCTTTGCGGCTTCGAGCTTAAATTCCGCCGTCAAATGTTTACCCATGAGGTCACCTGTCGTGTTGATGAGGTGAGCATATCACCTCCGATCAGGTGGCCAGTATCAGTGTGCCACTACAATGGCGGTGAGGCGCAGGAAAAAACCTATCTGGCGCGCTATTTTAGCGATGTCGCCCGCAGTTAGCGTCAACTGATGGACGCGAAGCGTAATATGGGGTTCTTCACCTCCGGCTATATGCGTGTCAGTCTGATTGTGCCTATTTTTGCTGCGCCGCCTGCCTTTTTATCGAAAACGGTGACGCTCGGCGGCTTAATGCAGATCCGCAGCGCGTTTGCTCAGGTGCACGGTGCGCTTAGCTGGTTTATTCACATGTATGTGGAGATAACCATGCTTTCCGCCAGCATCCAGCGTTTGATCCAGTTCAAGCAGGAAATTGATCGCCATCAGCCGCAGCAGGCGGCACCGGACGTGGGCGAATGTCTGAGTACCGAGAATCTGTCGTTTACTACGTCACAGGGCACCCCGCTGTTAAACGATGTGGCGCTGCACTGTGCGCCGGGAAGCTGGAGCAAACTGTCCGGGCCAAGTGGATTGGGTAAATCGACGCTGCTGCGTACCTTGAACGGACTGTGGCCCTACTATCGCGGGCAGTGGCAAGCGCAAGCGGGCCGCTCGCTACTGTTGCCACAGAAAAGCTATTTGGGACAGGGGACGCTGGCGGAGGTGTTGTGTTACCAGTACCCACTGCTCAAGGATGCCAGCACCATGCAGCACACCCTGAAACGGGTTGGCCTCGGTGAGTGGTGCGATCGTTTGGCTGAGCGACATAACTGGGATCGCATTTTTTCCGGTGGTGAACAGCAGCGGCTGGCCTTCGCGCGCGCATTGATCGCTAAACCGGATACGCTCTATTTGGATGAGGCTACCAGCAGCCTCGATCACGGTGCGGCGCGTGCGTTACTGAATGAGATTAAGCAGGCGCTACCGGGCTGTACGGTGATCGCCATTACTCACCAGCGCGAGCTGGACGATTTGTTCCCGCATCATTACGACCTCACTGCATTTCGCTCTGTGACGGCGCGATAACGCCATCAATCAGAAGGAAGGCCTGTGTGGCGTTCCTTCGATCACCCCGTTCTGGTTGCTGATGTGAAGGCAATTATTCCTTTCTGTGGTACGTTGCTTCGGTTAGGTTATCTGAATCACGTTTGCTGGAGCAGAATAATGAACGTAAGAACATGGCACAGATGCGTTCCCGTTTTGCATGCAGCGGGATTTGAGGCACACCTTGATATCACAGGCATTCAACATTCCCAAAGCATACCGGGCAATTTGGGGGCAACGGTCAAAAGGGTTACGCAAGGCGAGTGGGAGCATTTCTTTCTTGCCACCTATTGGCAAGATATTGAGGCAGTAAAAGCGTTTGCGGGCGAAGATTACTATGTTGCCGTCACCTATCCTGACGATGAACAGTTTGGCCTGTTGTCCGATCCTTATGTTTTTCAACATGAGGTTGAGTCTGCCTCGCCGCTATAATTTGGCAGCAGGCTCACTGATGGGGAGTTTGTTCGTTCCGCCAACGTCTTAGGTCGCTCACTTCCCCTTACTGTGAGAATCGACGATAATCTTGCCCGCTTGACCGTTTTTTAAGGCACTTTTCTCAGGCCTGATACTCAAACCCTCACGTATGCGATCGTGGGGTGGCACAGGTGCCGCTCACTGTTAAAGGAATTTATGTTATGAGGTTTCGCTCCGTTCAGTTGGTTGTTCCCTGTGTGCTGGCCGCCTTTTTGTTGACGGGATGTAGCGC
Source organism: Symbiopectobacterium sp. Eva_TO (assembly GCF_053848865.1). Classification (NCBI taxonomy): domain Bacteria; kingdom Pseudomonadati; phylum Pseudomonadota; class Gammaproteobacteria; order Enterobacterales; family Enterobacteriaceae; genus Symbiopectobacterium; species Symbiopectobacterium sp. Eva_TO. Next base: position 887,504 of record NZ_JBSPEY010000004.1, read on the forward strand.
GCTTTCCAACTTCTCCTGGTCCAGCCTGTCGCCGTTCAACTGGTTTGGCAGCAAAATCGAGGTGTCGGATGCCGGTGTCGGCGGGCTCAACGGCGGCACGCCGCTGGCACAAGAGCCGATAAATCAGGCGCTGAACGGTAATTATCGTTTGCGCAGCGGCATGGGCACCACTAACGGCCAAATCACGGCGTTCTATCAGGCGCTGGATGGTAATGAGATCAAGTTGTTGATCAGCGGTAAGTCCAAAGCGCAGGTCAATCGCGTCGAGGTTATGGATGCGAAAATTGCCAGCGTATGGGGCGTGAAAATCGGGGATGCATTCAGCGCCCATTACAGTAAAGCCTTTGAGGTCTGCCAGCTTGCTCAAGGGGATGATGCCCGCAGCGTAGAGTGCGTTGAATCGCAAAGCAAGCACGTCAGTTATCTCTATTCCGGTGACTGGAACGGTCCGGAAGGCTTAATGCCCTCTGATGATATTCTGCAAACCTGGCACGTCAGCAAAATCATCTGGCACGCGCAAGCGCGTGACTGATTTTATCGTCTCGACCCTTCTTAAGCCACACCTATCAGGCTTGGCGCGGTAACGCGCCAACGTCGTAGCGTTTCAATTCTCTCATTGTTTATTTTTATCCTTTGTTTTTGAACAAAGCACATTGTCGCGAATGCGGTATGATGAGTGCCTTAGGCTGTAGTGGTCAACTAATATTGGCCACCGCATTAGACTGTATGTAGAACAGTCGCTCAGATTCGTTTGGAGTTAAGCCGCCGTTATACCAGTGAGGCCGGATAGCGCTGTAATACCCCGTGATGTAGCGGATAATCGCGTCCTGGGCTTCGCTGAAGCTGTTGTAACCCTTTGTCGGCACCCATTCTGTCTTCAGGCTGCGGAAGAACCGCTCCATTGGCGCATTATCCCAGCAGTTACCCCGCCGACTCATACTCTGCTTTATCCGGCAGCGCCACAGGGCTTGCCGGTATTGACGGCTGGTATAGTGGCTGCCCTGGTCGCTGTGGAACATGACTCCTGTTGGTTGTCCCCGGAGTTCCCAGGCCATCTGCAACGCTTTAACTGTCAGCGCCGAGTCCGGCGAGGTCGACATGGCCCAGCCCACCGGTTTGCGGGCGAACAGGTCTAGCACCACCGCAAGGTAAGCCCAGCATTTGCCCGTCCAGATGTAGGTCACATCGCCGCACCAGACCTGATCCGGCGCGGTAACCGCGAACTGGCGGTTGAGATAGTTCGGTATTTCAACGTGTTCATTGCCGCCGCGTTTGTATTTGTGAGCCGGTCGCTGGCAGCTGGCGATACCCAGCTCCTTCATCAGCTTGCCAGCCAGCCAGCGCCCCATTTTGACACCAGAGCTGCCGGTGACGATGGTCGCGATACTTCGAGCGCCGGCAGAGCCGCCGCTGGCGTTCCAGGCTTCCATGACGCGACTACACTTAACCACGCGCTCACCGTCGGGTTCATTAGCGGAAGCCTGCCAGTGCCTGTAGCTGCTGCGATGTACCTCAAAAGTTTGGCACAACGCCGTGACCGGGTATCGCGCCCTCAGCCTGTCGACTACCGTGAACCGTTGAGTGAGTCCGACATTAAGAGCGCCGTAGCCTTTTTTAGGATTTCGTTCTCCATTTCAAGGCATTGGACTTTTTTCTTCATCTCACGCAGCTCGAGCTGTTCAGGGGTAAGAGGAAGTCCCGTTGGCGTTTTTCCCTGTCGTTCAAGGCGAAGCTTATTGACCCAGCGACTAATGGCAGAATGGCTGACATTAACCGCCTCTGCGGCCTTAACGTATGTGTAGCCGTGGTCGACAACCAGCTTTGCGGCTTCGAGCTTAAATTCCGCCGTAAAATGTTTACCCATGAGGTCACCTGTCGTGTTGATGAGGTGAGCATATCACCTCCGATCAGGTGGCCAGTATCAGTGTGCCACTACATAGATTGAAGCAAGCCCACCATTAGTCAAAAATCAGTGTTGCAAAAATGGGGGTGACCATAGATTTTGACTATAAGCTAGGAGCAGTTCCGCCGGTACGACTCTTTCAAGAGGTTATCGTCGTCAGCAATGATGGTGTAGAGCCAATGGCGTTGTCTGCGCGTTGTTCTGTTCCTGTGTTGTCATCCCTGTCGGCCAATGCTTGCGTAAGTCGCATTACAGGGGTTAGCGGGTTTTCCCAATTTGACGATATTGTGCGGGTGGCGCGCTTTATCGGAGACAATAGTGAATATCCCCCTACCGTGCAACGCACCCTGCGTGAGGCGTTTTATCAACGCTGGAAATCTGTTTCTCTCGGCGAGCATGCGCTATTGGCACGTTGCGTTGCGGCAGAGCGCGTATTGGCGGGGCAATCGTGCAAGACGGTTGCCGAGGCGCATGGCATTCCTGAACGTAGCATACTAGGCTGTGTCCCTTAATCCCATGAGTTATAATAACTTTTTGTTTCTACATCATTTTGAACTATGGCTCGCTACGACCTTCCCGATGAAGCATGGGCTATCATCCAGCCCTTACTCCCTGCTGAACCAGCAACACCACAGGCCGGACGCCCATGGGCTGAGCATCGCATGATTATCAATGGCATGTTCTGGGGGCTGTGCTCTGGTGCCCCATGGCGTGATTTACCTGAGCGATACGGCCCATGGAAAACCGTTTATAACCGCTTTAACCGATGGTCAAAATTGGGAGTCATTAACATTATTTTTAATAAGTTACTTTCATCACTTGATGCCCATGGCCTCGTGGACTGGTCAGCGACTGCGCTGGATGGTAGCAATATCAGGGCGCTGAAATGTGCTGCCGGTGCTCAAAAAAACATCCCGATATCACCGGAGATAATGGGCTGGGTCGCTCTCGAGGTGGTTTTGGCACCAAAATCCATCTGGCTACAGACGGAAGTGGTCTTCCGTTAAACATCGTGTTGAGCCCCGGTCAGGCTCATGAAAGTCAGTTTGCACTACGTCTTTTGGACGGTATTGGTGTTCAACGCCAGAACGGCAGTATGAAACGCCGTGGTCATGCAGTACTCGCTGACAAGGCGTACTCCGGGCATGTATTACGTAACGAGCTGAAAAACAGAGGTATAAAAACTGTCATCCCCCGAAAATCCACTGAAAAAATGGCGGTGGATGGTCGTTCAAAGCTCGATCGTGACGCCTACCGCAATCGGAACGTTGTTGAGCGGTGCTTTGGCCGTCTGAAAGAATACCGTCGCATTGCGACACGTTACGACAAAACGGCGAGGAATTATCTGGCAATGTTGAAACTGGGCTGCATCCGCCTGTTTTACCAGAGGTTATGTAATTAAGGGACACAGCCTAAATAACTGTTCCGAATAGTAGATCACCTGAAGGGAACTCAGTCCGAGTTGAGCGATCTGATCAATCGATAAAGATCCCAAATCATCAACCGGACTGAGCGATGTCGAGCATAGCACCGATACCCCGTAACGAACGACGCCTGATGAAGAAAACTCTCCATAAAACGCGTGACAAGAATCACGCCCGCAGGCTGACCGCCATCCTGATGTTGCACCGGGGCGAGCGCGTGAGCGATGTCGCCAGAATGCTTTGCTGCGCCCGTTCGTCAATCGGCAGATGGATTAACTGGCTCACCCTGTACGGCATTGAAGGCCTCAAATCTCTGCGGCCCGGTCGTGGCCGTCGCTGGCCGTTTGAACAGATCTGCGCACTGTTAATCCAGCTCGTAAAGCGTTCCCCTCATGATTTTGGCTATCAGCGTTCGCGCTGGAGCACGGAACTGCTAGCGATAAAAATCAATGAAATAACCGGTTGCCAGTTGCATGCTTCCACGGTGCGCCGTTGGCTGCCTTCTGCCGGTCTGGTGTGGCGACGCGCAGCTCCTACGCTGCGTATCCGCGACCCGCATAAGGAAGAAAAAATGGAGGCCATCGCGATGGCGCTGGAACAATGCAGCGCGGAACATCCCGTCTTTTACGAAGACGAAGTGGATATTCATCTGAATCCCAAAATTGGCGCGGACTGGCAGGTTCGCGGGAAGCAGAAACGCATCGTGACGCCGGGCCAGAACGAGAAATATTATCTGTCGGGTGCATTACACAGCGGGACGGGAAAAGTCAGCTATGTTGGAGGAAACAGTAAAAGTTCGTGTTTTTTATCAGTATGTTAGAGCATCTGAGAGCAACGTACAGACGGGCAAAAACGCTCACGCTGATAGTTGATAACTACATTATTCACAAAAGCCGGGAGACGCAGCGCTGGCTGGAAGAAAACCCGAAATTCAGGGTTATTTATCAGCCGGTGTACTCACCATGGGTAAATCATGTAGAGCGGTTATGGCAGGCGTTGCATGAAACCATTACCCGCAATCATCAATGCTGTTCAATGTGGCAGTTACTGAACAAGGTTCGCCGCTTCATGGAAACCGTCAGCCCGTTTCCCAGTGGAAAACATGGACAGGCAAAAGTATAGCGGTATTAGGAACAGCTATTTAGCCCTTATATTGCCATCGCGCTGCTGTGCGTAGGTGGATTTGCGCACCAGTCACTGTCCGGCGCGCTGATCACGCTCTCTTCTGATGTGTTTGGTCGTAACGACGTGGCTACCGCCAACGGATTGACCGGCGGCGCTGGCTGGCTGGCGAGCACCCTGTTCGCTCTGGTCGTTGGCGCATTGGCAGACACCATTGGCTTCGGTCCGCTGTTCGCGGTGCTGGCAGCCTTTGATGTGCTGGGTGCCATCCTGATCTGGGTTATTCTGCAAAACCGTCCAGCGGTAGAGATAGAACAAGCCGCAGTGCTTGAGACGGCACAGCAGCATTAATCACTGCCTGTCTCACGGCTAGACCTGCTTTGACGCTCGATAACCCCGGTTATCGGGCGTTTTTATTGCGGGCTGATAATGCATAACTGTGACCTTGATGTTGGTCGGCTTCACGAATAAGTGGTATAACAAATCTTGACGCGATGGTTTTCTCAGCTTTTTTTCGCCCCTGTGGTGAGGTTGCGGTGCAGGAAAGTCGCAGGGAAAGGTTCCCCATTTACGGACCGTCATCTATTAAAGAGCAAAGATATGGCACTCACTGAGCCCCGTCGACTATACCAACAGTTAGCCGCAGAACTTAAGCAGCGCATCGAAAGTGGCGTTTATCTTGTTGGTGAGAAGTTACCCGCCGAACGCTACATTTCAGAAGAGATGAACGTCAGCCGCACCGCCGTGCGCGAGGCGATCATCATGCTGGAAGTGGAAGGCTACGTCGAGGTGCGGAAAGGTTCAGGCATTCATGTCATTTCCAATCAGCAAAGCCATCGCGTGCCCAGCGGCGGGGATATCGAGTTTGTCACCGCCGGGCCGTTTGAGCTGTTGCAGGCACGCCAGTTAATTGAAAGTAATATTGCCGAATTTGCGGCGACACAGGTGACGCGTCAAGACATTGTCCAGTTGATGGAGATCCAGGAATATGCGCGTCAGGAAGATCGTTTCCGTGATTCCGAGTGGGATCTGAAGTTTCACATTCAGGTGGCACTGGCGACACAGAACTCGGCCATGGCCACTATCGTGGAAAAAATGTGGAGCCAGCGTATCCACAACCCCTACTGGCTCAAGCTGCACGAACACATTGACGATCGCTCGATAGAAAGCTGGTGCGAAGAGCACGATCAAATCCTTAAAGCGCTGATTCGCAAAGATCCCTACGCCGCCAAGCTAGCGATGTGGCAGCATCTGGAAAACACCAAGCAAATGCTGTTTCGCGCCACCACCGATGACTTTGAATTCAACGTTGACCGCTATATGTTTGCCGAAAATCCCGTCGTGCATCTTGAGCCAATCACCGTGCACAAATCCTGACCACCCGAACAAAAAAACCTGCCGCCTCTGTCACTTAACAGAGGCCAAAACGTCTGAAAACACCTGTTTGTGTCAAAAAATGTAAAATCGGCCGCAAAAAAACCTTTTCTGTCAAACAGCAGCGATAAATCTCACATTTTCCTGCGATAATTCCCTATCTCAACCTTTAGGCTTTTGTTACAGTTAGAAGCTCTTTTTAACGCTTAATCCGGTATTTTCCGCGTTACTGCCGCCAAAACGCAACAATGCAGGCTCGTCGGGCAAAATGGATTAAGTGGAGATATGTGAACATCGGTATGTTCTACTCTAACAGCGCTCACCATGGCGAGCCGGTGTACATAATGACCCTTGCAGTCGGTGTATTTCATCGCCGATGTGCCACGTAGCATGCTGTTGTGTTAGGAATACCGAATGGAATTAATTAAAGAACTTGTTAATGCGCTTTGGCACAAAAATTTCGATATTCTCGCTGACCCCAAACTGGTTTGGACGCTCTATTTTATTCTGTTCATGATCCTGTTTTTGGAAAATGGTCTGTTACCCGCGGCCTTTCTGCCCGGAGACAGTCTGCTGGTGTTGGTCGGCGTGCTGGTTGCCAAAGGCACGATGAATTATGCATTCACTATCGCATTGCTGACCACCGCCGCCAGCCTTGGCTGCTGGGTGAGCTATATTCAAGGGAAGTGGCTGGGGAATACCCGGGTAGTTCAAGGCTGGCTCTCTCATCTCCCCGCACATTATCACCAGCGTGCGCACCTGTTGTTCCATCGTCATGGATTGTCTGCGCTGCTGATTGGCCGATTTCTCGCCTTTGTCCGCACGTTGCTGCCTACCATTGCCGGACTGTCAGGGCTGAACAATACCCGCTTTCAGTTTTTCAACTGGATGAGCGGGCTGCTGTGGGTGTTGATTCTGGTTTCGCTTGGGTTCGCGATAGGCAAAACGCCGGTTTTCATGAAGTATGAAGACGAATTGATGTTTTGCCTGATGATGTTGCCACTGGTGTTATTGTTTGTCGGTCTGTTCGGTTCACTGTTAGTGTTGTGGCGTAAGAAACGCGCCGACAATGTAGAAAAAGGGAACTAACGTGTTATTCGGTTGGCGTTATCTGAAAGCTATCTGGCGCATGATGATTCTGGTGATGCTGCCAATTATCCTGCTGACCCAGTCACCGAGCCGTCAACAGGATGAAACACTGCTGCACATTTTTCCTCACCATCAGGGTGCACCGCTCCCTGATGGTTTTTACGTTTACCAGCGTCTTAATGAGCGTGGTATCGCCATCAAAAGCATTACCCCTGCGCCAGACAGCCTGATCGTCAGACTGGCGTCATCGGAGCAGACCTTTGCCGCGCGTGAAGCACTTCTGTCCTCGTTTCCGCAGGCAAAAATCATCACTCAGCAACCGCCTAAACCCGTTTCTTTCTGGCGACAAAAGCTGACGCAAAAGACCGCAACACTTGGATGAGGATGATATGAAAAAAGTAACCGTTTTACGTGGAGTTATTACTGCAAGTCTGGCGTTCTCCGCCATCAGTGCCTATGCCGCTGACGCAAAAGCGCCGCCAGCAGGCACCTGTGCAGCCAAAGCCTATGATATCGAACAGCAGTTGGCACAGGCCCGTAAGCACCGTAACGCAGGCCAGATTCAAGGCCTGGAAACGGCGCTGCGCAATGTGCAAACGTTCTGTCAGGATGATGACCTGCGCGTCAAACGCCAGCAAAATCTGGCGGAGAAACAAGCCAAAGTCGCGGAGCGAAAAGCGGAATTACGTGAAAGTCAGCAATCCGGCGCCGATGCGGACAAGATTCAAAAACGTCAGGACAAACTCGCCGAAGCCCAGAAAGAGTTGCATGCAGCCCAGCAGGGATCGCCGCTGCCGGTGGGCAATAACCTATCAGATTTCGCTTGTCTTGATCGCACCCAGCCCATGTTCACCGACCCGGGTTGGGCGTGTTCTATAGGATTACTCAGCGCTTACAGCAGCTTATCAGAATTATCTCGTCCCATTCCGCCATTCCAATCGTAAAAGTTGAGCTATAGTTAATACTCCTTATTTATCGAAAAGGAAATGTAATGAACGCATCCCACCTCTTTAAGCGCGGAGCAGAATGATGGTTGAAAGAGTGAAGTCGGCAGGTGTGGAGCCTCGCAGATTTCCGGCATCATGGTGCCCAATACGGGATGCATAAAGCTCCCTCAGACTGGAGACTCCACAGCATGAAATATACACCGGTTGGCGTTGATATCGCAAAGCATCTGATTCAGGTTCACTTCGTCAATGAGCACACAGGTGAAGTGGTGGACAAGCAGCTGCGCAGCAAGGATTTTCTGACGTTCTTCAGTAACCGGGAGCCTTGCCTGATTGGCATGGAGGCCTGTGGAGGCTCTCAGCACTGGGCCCGGGAACTGGAAAAGCTGGGGCATAAAGTCCGGCTGATGCAGGGACGGTTCGTCAAGGCGTTCGTCATGGGCAACAAGAATGATGTCATGGATGCCCGCGCTATCTGGATGGCGGTACAGCAGCCAGGCAAGGCGATAGCCGTAAAAACGGAAGAACAGCAATCGGTACTGGTTCTGCACCGTTCACGCAGACAACAGGTGAAGTTCAGAACTGCACAGATTAACGCGCTGCACGGAACATTACTGGAGTTTGGCGAAACCATCCATAAAGGTCGGGCAGCGATGGACAGGGAGCTACCGGCTGCACTGGAGCGGCTGAAAACGAAGCTGCCGCCGTATCTCATCACCGTGCTGGAAGACCAGTACAACAGACTGAATGAGCTGGACATGCTGATAGATGGCCTTGAAAAACAGCTTAACAGCGTGGCCCGGCAGAACGAAACCTGTAAACGGCTGATGGAAATTCCCGGCGTGGGGCCGTTAATCGCCACAGCGGCAGTTGCCACCATGGGGGAAGCCTCAGCGTTTAAATCCGGCAGACAGTTCGCTGCTTATGTCGGTCTGGTGCCGAAGCAGACGGGTTCCGGGGGGAAAGTTCGGCTGCTGGGGATAAGCAAACGTGGTGACACCTATCTGCGAACGCTGTTTATCCATGGGGCAAGAGCCGCTTCGTTAGTTGCTAAAGAGCCTGGGCCATGGATAACGGAACTTAAAAAACGGCGTCCGACCGGTGTGGCTATCGTGGCGATGGCAAATAAGCTGGCGCGAACTGTGTGGGCGCTAGCCGCCCATGAGCGTAAGTACGATAAAAATCATGTCAGTATCAGGCCCTATTAATCGCTGATACCGATAACTATTTACTCTTAAAAAGGGTGAATGCAAAAAGGTTGCTCTGGTGGCCAGCGTGATGACAAAGACAGGTAAGACCGGGACTCGCTAAACCTGAATGATTTTTTGAGCTTAAAGCTCGCTAAGGAAATGAGGCGTGAGTCAGCGGATTACATAGGGGCTCGCAGCTTTATGGCTGCAAAAAAGCCGGATATAAAGCTGCAACCTACCCGTCAATGTCAAAATAATGGATGCCTTGCAAACGGGATGCGTTCATATAAGTTAATCATGGCTAAAGATCAACAATCTGAACTGTTGCGCAACGAGTTGAAATCACTGGCGGATACCTTGGAAGAAGTCTTGAACTCCTCAAGCGATAAATCCAAAGCGGAATTGGAAAAATTACGCAGCAAAGCGGAAAGTGCACTGAAGGACACACGCTCACGATTGAGTGAAACCGGCGAACGTATCGTTAACCAGACCAAAGAAGCAGCGGATTACGCGGATGACTATGTTCGGCAGAACCCGTGGACCGGCGTGGGTATCGGTGCTGCTGTAGGGGTTGTGCTGGGCGTTCTGCTCGCACGCCGCTGATTGACGGGAGTTCAGTAACTTTTTATGACCGAAAAACAACGACAGGGCCCCGCTAGCGGGGCTATTGCTTCAGCGCAACGAATCCTGACGCTGCTTGTCGGCATTGTGGAAACGCGCCTGCGTCTGGTTGTCATTGAGTTAGAAGAAGAAAAGAATCATCTGTTCCAACTGCTGCTGCTCACCGGGCTCACTCTTATTTTCGCCGCATTCGGCCTAATGAGCTTGATTGCACTGATTATTTGGGGTCTGGAGCCAGAATACCGTTTGTTGGCATTGGCCTGGATCACTGCCACGTTGCTCGGCCTGGCACTGATTATAGGCCTGTGGACACTCATGAAAGCACGTCGTGCCACGCTGCTCAAAGCTACGCGTAAAGAGCTTCGCACTGACAGAACGCTGCTGGAGGAGGAGGAAAAATGAATCATCAGCAGCGTCAGGAAGAAAAAGCCCGACTGTTACGCCAAATAGAACAGCAGCGTATTGATGTGACTTATGAAAGACGAGTGTGGCTGGAAAAAACAGCGCCCTACGATGGTTACTGGCTGCGCATCATGGCCTGGCGTCGCTACTGGCTTCTCGCTTCCGGCGCTGCCGCGCTGTATGGCGTACGCCACCCAAACTGGCTGATTCGCTGGGCCAGACGTGGCATTGGCTTGCTGGGAACACTCAAGTTGCTGCGCAAAACGCTGTCGCCCCACTAAACACATCGGACCGCACACACATATTCAGATTTTCTGAAAAAAAAACAGACAATTTAACTCTCTAGAATCCAAACCGTTTCCCCCATAGTATTTGCTCCATACCGGATGTGCAGATGATATCCCCAGAGATATCCTGCTGTAGCGCGGCATACAGACTTGTTGCCAGCCCCCTTTTCCTTGGAGACAAATGATTAAAAATTTAGAAAATACAGCGCTGCTTATCGCTCGCATCTTTATGCCAATCCTGTTCATCGTGGTAGGTTACGGCAAACTGGGTGATGCCTATGCGGGCACCGCGCAATACATGCAGGCCATGGGCGTTCCGACATTTCTGCTGCCACTGACCATTCTGCTGGAACTGGGCGGTGGACTGGCGGTGCTGTTCGGTCTTCTGACTCGCACCGTAGCCCTTTTCACAGCGGGATTCACACTGCTGACTGCCCTGCTGTTTCACACTAACTTTGCCGAAGGTATAAACCAGTTGATGTTCCTGAAAAACCTGACCATCGCAGGCGGCTATCTGCTGCTGGCTGTAACGGGCCCGGGCGCTTTCAGCATCGACCGTATTTTGAATAAAAAGTGGTAACACCGTAGTTTGATGCCAACACCAGGCATAACCTCTCGCACCAGCGGCGCAGTACTCTGCGCCCTGGTTTTTACATTGATGATGGAGGACCCATGGGACAACTAGGCTGTGTCCCTTAATTACATAACCTCTGGTAAAACAGGCGGATGCAGCCCAGTTTCAACATTGCCAGATAATTCCTCGCCGTTTTGTCGTAACGTGTCGCAATGCGACGGTATTCTTTCAGACGGCCAAAGCACCGCTCAACAACGTTCCGATTGCGGTAGGCGTCACGATCGAGCTTTGAACGACCATCCACCGCCATTTTTTCAGTGGATTTTCGGGGGATGACAGTTTTTATACCTCTGTTTTTCCGCTCGTTACGTAATACATGCCCGGAGTACGCCTTGTCAGCGAGTACTGCATGACCACGGCGTTTCATACTGCCGTTCTGGCGTTGAACACCAATACCGTCCAAAAGACGTAGTGCAAACTGACTTTCATGAGCCTGACCGGGGCTCAACACGATGTTTAACGGAAGACCACTTCCGTCTGTAGCCAGATGGATTTTGGTGCCAAAACCACCTCGAGAGCGACCCAGCCCATTATCTCCGGTGATATCGGGATGTTTTTTTGAGCACCGGCAGCACATTTCAGCGCCCTGATATTGCTACCATCCAGCGCAGCCGCTGACCAGTCCACGAGGCCATGGGCATCAAGTGATGAAAGTAAATTATTGAAAATAATGTTAATGACTCCCGATTTTGACCATCGGTTAAAGCGGTTATAAACGGTTTTCCATGGGCCGTATCGCTCAGGTAAATCACGCCATGGGGCACCAGAGTGCATATTCGCATCGTGATCGATCAGTGATTCGCATGACAATCGATCACGATTTCGCATCTAAGGTCGATCACTGATTCGCGTCGTATCGATCACTCCGGGACTTAACTCTTCTAACCTCCTCTCCGTTCGCAGTTTCTACTGAAATGGAGATAACGATGGCCAGAAAGAGAAAAAGCAGGAGTCCCATGGAGACTTGTCTTCAGATCTTCAAACTCAAATTTGAGTGCAACCAGTCTAATCGCACCATCGCCGCTGCTCTTAGGGTCAGCCCTTCCACAGTTTATGAGGTGCTCTCCCGTTTTACCGCCGCATCGCTGTCGTGGCCATTGCCTGATGCGCTCTTGCCAGAAAAACTGGAAAAGATGCTGTTCCCCACCCGCAGAATGCGCACCTCGGAGCTTATCGCGCCAGACTGGCTGTATATCGATACCGAGCTAAGACGGCCAGGGGTTACCAGGCAGCTGTTGTGGATAGAATACAGCACCGAAACCGGAGAAATGGCGCTGGGCTACTCTCAGTTCTGCCGTTGTTATCGCCAATGGAAGAAATGCCAGAAACGCTCGATGCGCCAGACCCACCGTGCCGGTGAGAAGCTGTTCATCGACTTCTGCGGGCCCACGGTGCCGGTATCCGACCCCGATACGGGAAATGTGCGCCGGGTCGCCATCTTCGTCGCTGTCATGGGAGCGTCAAATTATACCTATGCAGAAGCCTGCCCCGGTCAGGACATGATGAGCTGGCTGAATGCTAACAGCCACTGCCTGACCTTCCTCGGCGGCGTTCCAGCCCTGCTGGTACCCGATAATCTGCGTAGCGCGGTGAGCAAAGCAGATCGCTACGAGCCGGTCATCAACGACAGCTATCAGTCTTTGGCCTCGCATTACAGCACGGTAGTGATGCCAGCCAGACCCTACAAACCGAAAGACAAGGCCAAAGTGGAAAACGGCGTCCTGCTGGTCGAAAGGTGGCTCCTGGCGCGAATACGCAATGAAACCTTCCATACGATGCATGCGCTCAACGTCAGGCTCAGTGAGCTGATGACCGAGCTGAATAACCGGCCAATGAAAGGTTATGGGGGCCAGAGCCGAGCGCAGCGCTTTGCGCTGCTCGATGCGCCGTGCCTGCAGCCGTTGCCAGCCATGCCCTATGAATACACCGAATACCGTGCGGTGAAGGTCGCTCCTGACTATCACGTCGAATACGACCGCCACTGGTACTCCGTTCCCCATGAGCTGGTTGGTGAAAGGCTGTCGGTAAAAGCGGGTCAGACGTTGGTCCAGGTCTGGCATAAGGGCCGCTGCGTGGCTCAGCACCCTCGCAGCGATCGGCAGTACAGCCACAGCACGAATCCGGCACACATGCCGGTCAATCACCGCGGGCACAGCAGCTGGACACCTGAAAAGCTGCTGGATAATGCCGCGAGAACCGGCAAGGCGACCCGGCAGGTGGTGGAAGCGATGCTAAACGCGAAGAATCATCCTGAGCAGGCTTATCGGGCTGTTCTCGGCCTACTGTCGCTCCAGAAAAAATACGGTGCCGAACGGCTGGAAAAAGCCTGTGACAAGGCCTGCGGGCTGAACCATCCGGAAAGGCGTTTTATCGAGAATCTGCTGCGTCACAACAGGGAGGGCATCGGAGAAACAGTTAAAGGAAATAGAGAGTTACAGCTTCCACTGGAGCACGAGAATCTGCGTGGTCCAAAATATTACCACTGAAAAAGGGAGTCGTTATGACTGATGACCTGCTAACCAAACTTAGAACGCTGAAGCTGTCGGCAATGGCCGATGGCATGATACGCCAGCGTGAGGCACCTGGTACATACAATGAGCTGGGGTTCGCAGAACGCCTGGGGTTACTTGTCGAAGAAGAGCTACTGAATCGTGAAAACAGCCGTGTTGGGCGGTTGAGAAAGCAGGCACGGTTGCGCCACGGTGCAACCCCTGAGGGTATGTACTATCCGGTCTCCCGAGGGTTAAAGGCCGAACAGATGCGCGAGCTTCTGAACGGGCATTACATCACCCACAGCAAGAATATCCTGATAACAGGGCCAACTGGCAGCGGAAAAAGCTGGGTAGGTTATGCCCTGGGCGAGCAGGCGTGCCGGCAAAAGAGAAGCGTTCAATACTGGCGCATGGGTCGGCTGCTGGATCAGCTTGAGCAGGGCCGACTGGACGGCAGCTGGCTTAAGCAACTGAAACAGCTTCAAAAAATAGAGTTTCTTATCTTGGACGACCTTGGTCTTGAAGTTATCACAACGCGGCAATGCAATGACTTGCTGGAAATAACGGAAGAGCGATATGGGCAAACCAGCACGATCCTTATCAGCCAGTTGCCGGTGGAGCAATGGTACGGAGTGATGGAAAACCCGACGGCGGCAGATGCCTTCCTGGATCGGCTGATCCACAACTCTCACAGAGTGGAGCTTCAGGGAGAATCATTAAGGAAAAATAGCCTGGCAGTGGAAAGCGCAGAAGAAACACGCTAAAACGATAAAAAAGTTAGGTTCCCGGGTGATCGATTACGATGCGAAAACGTGATCGACCTTAGATGCGAATCGATGATCGATCGCATGCGAATACGCAACCAGAGCAGAGCACACAGAACATGCCATTGATAATAATGTGTATTAGTCGCGACTTGCTCTGACACTGGACCTTGAAAGGTTGAGAGTTACCGGTTTTGATATGGGTGTCGAATGCTTATACAAAACACGAGGTAACTCTCATGCTTCATACTAACAATCCCATCATCAAACACAAAGCCGGCCTGCTCAATCTCGCCGAAGAACTCGGTAACGTATCAAAAGCCTGTAAAATCATGGGTGTGTCACGCGACACGTTTTATCGCTATCAGGAACTGGCGGCAGAAGGCGGCATTGACGCTCTGGTTAACCAAAACCGCCGGGTTCCCAACCTGAAAAACCGTGCTGATGAAGCCACTGAACGTGCGGTTGTTGATTACGCCATTGAGTTCCCGGCTCATGGCCAGCACCGGACCAGTAATGAGCTGCGTAAAAAAGGCGTCTTCATTTCTGGCAGCGGTGTGCGCTCCATCTGGCAACGACACGATCTGGAAAACTTTCGTAAGCGCCTGAAGGCACTTGAGGAAAAAGTTGCCAGAGAAGGCATCGTACTTACTGATGCTCAAATCGCTGCACTGGAGAAGAAGGCGCACGACGACGAAGCCTGTGGTGAAATAGAGACTGCTCACCCGGGTTATCTGGGGTCGCAGGACACCTTCTACGTGGGTAATCTGAAAGGTGTTGGCCGTATCTACCAGCAGACGTTCGTGGATACGTACTCGAAAGTGGCGCACTGCAAGCTTTACACGAGTAAAGCACCGATCTCTGCCGCCGACCTGCTCAATGATCGCGTGCTGCCGTTCTACGAAGCTCAGGGGCTGCCAATGCTAAGAATACTGACGGACAGGGGGACGGAGTACTGCGGTAAAGTGGAACAACATGACTATCAGCTGTACTTGGCTATCAACGATATAGACCATACGAAAACGAAAGCGATGTCTCCGCAGACAAACGGTATCTGCGAGCGCTTCCATAAAACTATTTTGCAGGATTTTTATCAGGTTGCGTTCCGTAAGACGTTATACGAGGACCTAGAAAGTCTACAAAAGGATCTGGACAACTGGTTGTGGCATTACAATAATGAGCGAACTCATCAGGGTAAAATGTGCTGCGGGCGTACGCCAATGGCCACGTTACTTGATGGTAAACGAGTCTGGGCAGAAAAAAATCTGAACCAGATTTAATCTGACAGACACCTGTATAAATAACCGGTAACTGTCAGATCAGGTCTGAGCTAATACAAATAATGCGATGCTCAGCCCATGGGCGTCCGGCCTGTGGTGTTGCTGGTTCAGCAGGGAGTAAGGGCTGGATGATAGCCCATGCTTCATCGGGATGGTCGTAGCGAGCCATAGTTCAAAATGATGTATAAACAAACAGTTAGTATAACTCATGGGATTAAGGGACACAGCCTAATCGATGGCGTATGGCACGATACCTGGTATGACACCAGTAAGACAGGCGGTCACTTCAAACGTACCACTGCACAGTTTCGCCACTGGATAACCCCGGATGGCACACCGGGCGTCACGGGCGAAGGAGGCTTCGAGGCCCAAGCCAATTGCTACCACCTCTATGTTTCGCTCGCCTGCCCCTGGGCGCACCGCACCTTGATCATGCGCCAGCTAAAAGGGTTGCAGGAACACATCGGTGTGTCCGTAGTGCATCCCTTGATGCTGGATCATGGCTGGACTTTTGGCATCGATTTTCCTGACACCACCGGTGACTCGCTCTATCAGCACGAATTTCTCTATCAACTCTACCTGCATGCCAACGCCGATTACAGCGGACGCGTTACCGTTCCGGTATTGTGGGACAAAACACGCCATACCATCGTCAGTAATGAATCCGCCGATATTATCCGCATGTTCAATTCGGCGTTTGATGACATTGGTGCAACGCCCGGCGATTACTACCCGGAGGCGCTGCGCACACAGATTGATGCGTTAAACGAGTGGATTTACCCCACCATCAATAACGGCGTGTACAAGGCGGGGTTTGCTACCTAGCAGGACGCCTATGATGAAGCGGTCAATGGCGTATTTGAGGCATTGGATTCGCTGGAAGTCCGTCTGGCGCAGCAGCGTTACCTTACAGGCAACGCATTGACTGAAGCGGATATTCGTCTGTGGACCACGTTACTGCGTTTCGATCTGGTTTATCATACCCATTTCAAGTGTGACAAGCGTCGGCTGGCTGACTACCCGAATCTGTTCGGTTTCCTGCGTGATATTTACCAAATCCCTGGTATTGCAGATACCGTCAACATCCCGCATATCCGTCATCACTACTACCGCAGCCACGGTACGATCAATCCGCACGGCATTATTTCCATCGGGCCAGAAAACGACCTGAGCGCACCGCACGGGCACGACAGGTTTAATCAGCGGACGGATTAATCAGCAAACGACAGGTGCAAGCATCACATCACGCCTGGTTCAGCACTTTGGGCAATTCGCGCAAGAACCAGGATTTTGCTTCGCCCATGCTGTCACGACGCCATGCCATGATGATCTGGCTCTCCATCGAATATTCTGGGCTGACAACGCGCAAACGCCCTTCAGCAATATCCTGGGGCGACCATGGGGTAAGGCATGGTGGCAACGCCCAATCCCGCCAACAGCGCGCGACGTTTATCATCAATAGAACTCACCGTTAAACGCTGCTGCTTATCCAACAGCTGCACGGTCAATACCGGGCGTTCGCGCGCGGTGTCCGCCACGGCAATCCCACGATATTTAATGCGTGTCACATCCGACAGCGGCTCAGGCTCCTTATTAATAGGGTGATCCGGGCTGGCGACGTAAACGTTGTTCATGGTGTACAGCTTGCGCGTATTCACTTCGGAAGAGGCGCGAAAGTGCATATCAGGGGCAATCACGATATCGGCCCGCCCCTGCTCTAAAGGCTCCCAGGCACCGGCCAGCACCTCGGTCAGCAATGACACCTGGGTATTGGCTTTCAGCGCCAGCTTATCCAGCAGAGGAAACAGTTTCTCAGTAGGGATCAGCGCTTCAACAACGATAGTGATATGGGTTTCCCAGCCGCGCGCCAGCGCTTCCGCATCGGTGGTCAGTTTATCGGCGGCTTCAAGCAGAATTCTTCCCCGCTCGAGCAACATACGCCCCACATTGGTAAATTTAGTGCGGTGACCTGAGCGATCAAAAAGCACGATGTCGAGCTCTTCTTCCAGCTTCTGCATAGTGTAGCTCAGCGCCGACGGCACGCGCCCCAGCTCATCAGCCGCCGCCGCAAAGCTGCCTCGGCGATCAATGGCATCCATCACTCGCAGCGCTTCCAGCGTTAATGCCCGTTCTTTTGCCATTTATTCACTCATTCAGGAATTTTGAATATACCCACCAGATTAACTGGCTAACAATCCAACGTCCACATAATTACTATTTGTTTAGTCTAATTTTTGAGGTGCAGAACCATGATCATATGCAGAACAGCGGAACAGTGCGGTCAAGCTGACTACGGCTGGCTGCAAGCGCGCTACACCTTCTCCTTCGGCCATTATTTCGATCCCGAGCTGCTAGGCTTTGCCTCACTGCGCGTGTTGAACCAGGAAGTGCTTAAGCCAGGCTCTGCGTTTCAGCCACGTACTTACCCGCAGGTCGATATTTTAAATATTCTGCTGCAAGGTGAAGCTGAATATCGCGACAGCAACGGGTGTCATATCCGCGCAAAAGCGGGCGACGTTCTGTTATTGGCCGCGCAGCCTGCGGTAAGCTACAGCGAGCACAGCATCAGCGATACAAAGCCGCTGACACGTTTGCAACTGTGGTTCAATGCCTGCCCGTCACGGGAAAACAGCGCACTGCAACGGCTTGCGCTGTGCGATGTTAAAGTCAAACTGCTCGCCTCACCGGAAGGTGAAAATGGCAGCCTGCAACTTCGCCAGCAGGTTTGGGTCACCTCGTTATACACATCTCTGTTCGTGCCTGAGCGCGCGTAGCGTTTCGGCGGCCGTCATGACTTTCTGCAAGACTTTCCTGATAGTTTTTGCGCCTGGTTCACCGTCGCCTTTTCGAGCAAGAATGCCTCCGAGTTGCGCAACTAAGCGCAATACTTCGTTTAGCTTAGGGCGGCCCTTGGGCATACGCTTGTTCATCAGTAGGTAAGCGCCATGAGTCTCGTCGGAATCAAAGAACAACATTGCGTCCAGCTCTGGACAGGTTCGTCCCATACGCATTAAATAGGCGATGCGCCATGCCACGATCATGAACAGCGCCAATGCCCGCTCAATGCGATCCACGGTCGATAACTGTAACGCTTCGACACAGCAGCCGTTCTTCAGCACATTGAAGAACATCTCGATTTCCCATCTAGCCCGATACCAGTCGATCAGCTCCACGATATCTTCTCGTCCTTCAGGTACGCGATTGCTCAGCAACCGCCACTCGACCGGCTTCACGCCTGCTGGCGGCTCAATTTCCTTGGCTATCACACAAGTCACTGCCAACCCGCAACGCAGCGACACTCGCTTCACGCGCAGCGCCTGTTTCACCGTACGCGCCTTCTGCCCCGCGCGAGCCGCCATAACGAATTGGATTTATCCCACCGGCACGGTCTTTCCAACCTTCTGCCAAAGCTTCTCATTACAGTCCAGACTGCGATTATGAGTCGAGCGGATCAACCAGTCAGCCGGAGTGCCAAGGTCATCAGCGAGCTGCATCAACGCCTTGATATCCGCTTCGCGATCGGCTAAGTACACCAGACGTGTGTTTGGCAACTCCGAGGCGAGTTCAGCAACTCGCTCGTATCCCTCGAGCCAGCGCGTACTCTCCTTGAGCCCATCGCGTTTTCCGTCTGCATCCTTCGGCTCTCTTGCCCACATCCACGCATCCAGTACGCCCAACCCCACGCGATCCGGACTGACCGCGTAGGTCGGATGCAGGTACAGACCACGCCTGGCTTCGTAGTTCAAGGGACCCAAGCCTTGGATTTGCTGCCCGTTGAAGTCAAGCTCGGTAGTGTCTTGGATACACAGCACAACCTCGTGTTCTCGGATCCTTTCCTGCGTACGCTGCCAGTGAGGTTGCAGAATGTCTCTCCATTCGAATGCTTGGTTCTCCATGAAGCGGTAAGCACCCAGCGTCTCAGACCATCCGAGGCACGCATGCGGAATGCTGGCTTGCGGATTCTCAGCCAGCCGTATCAAAAGCCCTTTGGCGCGCTTATTGAGCCTCGTGTCACCAAGATTTACCCCTTCCAGTTCTTGGTGTGCCCAGCCATCTGAATCCCGTGTCATTTTTCAGCGCCGTAAATGGCGATAGTACACGTCGGTTTCACTTCATTTACAACCCCACCGGCTGCCTATTTCAGCCCGCTAACCCTTGGCATATAAGGCGTTGCGGACTTGTGTATAACGAGGTGGGGTTATCTCGGTGGTTGCGGCAAGCAGTGTTGGTGTACTTATCGTTTCATCCTCTTATTCTCTGATTGTTGTCAAAGTGGCAGGGGCTTCGTATCTCTCCTATCTGGGTGTTAAATTGTATAAATCGGCACCTAAATAACTGTTCCGAATAGTAGATCACCTGAAGGGAACTCAGTCCGAGTTGAGCGATCTGATCAATCGATAAAGATCCCAAATCATCAACCGGACTGAGCGATGTCGAGCATAGCACCGATACCCCGTAACGAACGACGCCTGATGAAGAAAACTCTCCATAAAACGCGTGACAAGAATCACGCCCGCAGGCTGACCGCCATCCTGATGTTGCACCGGGGCGAGCGCGTGAGCGATGTCGCCAGAATGCTTTGCTGCGCCCGTTCGTCAATCGGCAGATGGATTAACTGGCTCACCCTGTACGGCATTGAAGGCCTCAAATCTCTGCCGCCCGGTCGTGGCCGTCGCTGGCCGTTTGAACAGATCTGCGCACTGTTAATCCAGCTCGTAAAGCGTTCCCCTCATGATTTTGGCTATCAGCGTTCGCGCTGGAGCACGGAACTGCTAGCGATAAAAATCAATGAGATAACCGGTTGCCAGTTGCATGCTTCCACGGTGCGCCGTTGGCTGCCTTCTGCCGGTCTGGTGTGGCGACGCGCAGCTCCTACGCTGCGTATCCGCGACCCGCATAAGGAAGAAAAAATGGAGGCCATCGCGATGGCGCTGGAACAATGCAGCGCGGAACATCCCGTCTTTTACGAAGACGAAGTGGATATTCATCTGAATCCCAAAATTGGCGCGGACTGGCAGGTTCGCGGGAAGCAGAAACGCATCGTGACGCCGGGCCAGAACGAGAAATATTATCTGGCGGGTGCATTACACAGCGGGACGGGAAAAGTCAGCTATGTTGGAGGAAACAGTAAAAGTTCGTGTTTGTTTATCAGTATGTTAGAGCATCTGAGAGCAACGTACAGACGGGCAAAAACGCTCACGCTGATAGTTGATAACTACATTATTCACAAAAGCCGGGAGACGCAGCGCTGGCTGGAAGAAAACCCGAAATTCAGGGTTATTTATCAGCCGGTGTACTCACCATGGGTAAATCATGTAGAGCGGTTATGGCAGGCGTTGCATGAAACCATTACCCGCAATCATCAATGCTGTTCAATGTGGCAGTGACTGAACAAGGTTCGCCGCTTCATGGAAACCGTCAGCCCATTTCCCAGTGGAAAACATGGACAGGCAAAAGTGTAGCGGTATTAGGAACAGCTATTTAGGTTAGTAGATAAAAATCGGATGGTGAATATCAATGAAATGCCATCTACGATCGCCAGATTCCGACAGGGCTTAATGAGATGGTCACCCCCACTCTGTGAGCGGTACGCTGGCAGGGTGTTTTTCTTTCAGGAGAGGCCATCATGGAAAACGTTACTCTTATTGGTATCGATCTCGGTAAACATTCTTTTCATATTCATTGCCAGGATAAGTCAGGTAAAGCGCTTCTGCGTAAGAAGTTTACGCGCACAAAGCTAATGCCGTTTTTGGCGACGTGCCCGCCCTCGGTTGTTGTTATGCAAGCTTGTGCCGGTGCACACTTTATGGCGCGGCGTATCAATGATAGCGGCCATGAAGCAAAACTTATCTCTCCGCAATTTGTGCGCCCGTTTGTCAAGGGCAATAAAAATGATTTTGTTGATGCAGAGGCGATATGTGAAGCCGCATCCCGGCCGTCAATGCGTTTTGTTCAGCCGAAAACGGAGGTTCAGCAGGCGATGCGAGCACTGCATCGGGTCAGGGAATCTCTTATCAGAGATAAAGTAAAAACCACTAACCAGATCCACGGTTTTCTGCTGGAGTTTGGGATAAGCCTGCCAATCGGCGAGGCGGTAATAAAGCGACTGTCTCTGGTGCTGGCTGAGCACGAAATCCCCGCATACCTGAGCCGTTTGCTGATGAAGTTACATGCCCACTATCTTTACCTTGTCGAGCAAATAACAGCGCTGGAATCAGAATTAAATCAGTCAATCAAAGCTGATGATACGGCTTTGTTGAATAAACAGATTTTATGCTACCAGCCCAGTAAAACGATTGTTTCCAGCAACGTAAAATCATGCAGTTAAGCATCATGAGAAAACGGAATGCCTGAGGTGATAAGCATTTTCTACCAAAATAGGCATAGTAAAACAGCACGATTCCCTATTATTCAACAAGGCCGATGATACTGCACAGCGAATTATGACAATTCCAGGCGTCGGTCCGATTACTGCCAGCTTACTTTCATCACAGTTCGGCGATGGAAAACAATTTTCATGTAGCAGGGATTTTGCGGCTTCCACAGGGTTTGTACCGCGACAATACAGCACAGGAGGCAAACCGACTCTGCTGGGGATAAGCAAACGAGGTGATAAAAATTTACGCAAACTTCTGGTTCAATGTGCCCGCTCGTTCATGATGCGACTTGAATATCAGCAGGGCAGGCTTGCTGAATGGGTTCGGGGGCAACTCGATAACAAACATTCAAATATTGTCGCCTGTGCTCTGGCAAACAAACTGGCGCGAATAGCCTGGTCAATCACAACTAATCACAATGAATATCAGGCCTGATGTTATGTAGAACTAAATCAACAGACTGATTATTAAGTAATTAAACAGCAGTTACCTATCTGGTTTTGCGAAGACTGATTATTGATGACATGAAAGGCATATCGGCCTGCTGAAAAACCTGAGGACAAAAATGGCTCACTGAAGCCGAGGGCTTTTTCAGGTTCACCAGGCGCGGAACTCATCGAGGCGCGGGCATCTCGCCCACAGAGACGCCGGATAGATTGAAGCAAGCCCACCATTAGTCAAAAATCAGTGTTGCAAAAATGGGGGGTGACCATAGATTGCTTTTGCTGTTAAACCCTAAGCCGATTGTTTTCTTTATGGCCCTGTTTCCTCAATTTATTACTAGGCTGTGTCCCTTAATCCCATGAGTTATACTAACTGTTTGTTTCTAGATCATTTTGAACTATCGCTCGCTACGACCTTCCCGATGAAGCATGGGCTATCATCCAGCCCTTACTCCCTGCTGAACCAGCAACACCACAGACCGGACGCCCATGGGCTGAGCATCGCATGATTATCAATGGCATGTTCTGGGGGCTGTGCTCTGGTGCCCCATGGCGTGATTTACCTGAGCGATACGGCCCATGGAAAACCGTTTATAACCGCTTTAACCGATGGTCAAAATCAGGAGTCATTAACATTATTTTCAATAAGTTACTTTCATCACTTGATGCCCATGGCCTCGTGGACTGGTCAGCGACTGCGCTGGATGGTAGCAATATCAGGGCGCTGAAATGTGCTGCCGGTGCTCAAAAAAACATCCCGATATCACCGGAGATAATGGGCTGGGTCGCTCTCGAGGTGGTTTTGGCACCAAAATCCATATGGCTACAGACGGAAGTGGTCTTCCGTTAAACATCGTGTTGAGCCCCGGTCAGGCTCATGAAAGTCAGTTTGCACTACGTCTTTTGGACGGTATTGGTGTTCAACGCCAGAACGGCAGTATGAAACGCCGTGGTCATGCGGTACTCGCTGACAAGGCGTACTCCGGGCATGTATTACGTAACGAGCTGAAAAACAGAGGTATAAAAACTGTCATCCCCCGAAAATCCACTGAAAAAATGGCGGTGGATGGTCGTTCAAAGCTCGATTGTGACGCCTACCACAATCGGAACGTTGTTGAGCGGTGCTTTGGCCGTCTGAAAGAATACCGTCGCATTGCGACACGTTACGACAAAACGGCGAGGAATTATCTGGCAATGTTGAAACTGGGCTGCATCCGCCTGTTTTACCAGAGTTTATGTAATTAAGGGACACAGCCTAATAACAACTCCTACATTTTTCAATTTCTCGTCCTTTCATTAACCTTTTGTCTATTAGTTATAGTTATTCATTGTATTTATGGTGTTTTTGCCAGCGCAATAAAAAGAGAAATTTCATCTCACCGTCTGTTTTCTATACTCAACAAAGTCGGTGGAGTCATTTTTATGCTTTTCTCTGCCGGATTGTTCATTTCATCGTTGCTGCCGTTCTGGCAGTAGTTAAACGCTGTTGCCAGCCCTGTTTCGAGTCTGGCGATGGTTGAACCTTCGTGCCTAAGGGGCGGGAAATTTGGCCCGCCCATAGGCTAACGTTACGCTTGAGGAATTGGCGGAACCACGCCATCGGGAATCGGGTTCTCAAACGGTGTAACGCTCAATTTCTCGGCCAATTCCGCTTTTGCTTGTGCCACCAGCGCCGGGTTCTGTAGCAAATCCACGGTTAATGACGCCATGGCTTCGGCTGCATAGGCGGTGCCTTTGTGCGCCGCGGGCGCTTTACCCTGCGCTACCAACTGCCAGGAGTGGGCCGGGGTGCCGATGGCGTAGGTGGCGGCACGGATTTGTACAGTAGGAACTACCCAGCTTACCGTACCGACGTCGGTAGAACCGATAAAGCTATCGTCTGGGCTGTAAAGCGGATAGATACCTTCATGCAGCGATTCGCCTGCTTTAGGTTTTACGCCAAAACGCGCGTAGGAATTGGCAATATCTTCTGCACTCATGGCAGTTTGGAATTTGGCGGCAAAAGCGCGATCCGCATCATCGAACTGGATGGGGCCAAGCGCCAGCAGATGTTCATGCATGCGCTGTTCCAACGGTGCGTTACCCAGTAAGTTGGCATCGCCGCTGATCACTTCCCAACTCACTTCTGTTTCGGTCATCAGCGCTGCACCTTGTGCGATTTTCTTCACACGTTTCACTAACTGGTGAAGTTCAGGTAACTGACGCGCCCGTACCAGATAGCGCACCGTTGCGTTGGCCTGAACGACGTTAGGTGCATGACCACCGCTGTCGGTGATGGCGTAGTGCACGCGCGCCGATGACGGCATGTGTTCGCGCATGTAGTTAACGCCAACGTTCATCAACTCTACGGCATCCAGTGCACTGCGTCCCAGATGTGGGCTGCTGGCGGCGTGCGAAGCGCGGCCTTTGAAATAAAAGTTCAGTTCGTTGCAAGCCAGAGAATCCGGGCTGTTAACGCCGGTAAAGGTGGCTGGGTGCCAGCAGATGGCAATATCCACATCGTCAAATACGCCCTTTTTGACCATAAAACCTTTGGAGGAGCCGCCCTCTTCCGCCGGACAACCGTAAAAGCGCACGGTGCCGGATAACTGATGCTGTTGCAGGTAATCTTTTACCGCAGTGGCGGCCTGCAATGCGGCGGTGCCAAGCAAATTGTGGCCGCAGCCGTGACCGTTACCACCCGCATCGATAGGGCAAGGCTCAGCGACGCCCGCTTGCTGGCTCAGGCCCGGCAACGCATCGTATTCACCCAGTAGGGCAATCACCGGTTTACCGGAACCAAATTCGCCCAGCAAGGCGGTTGGCATCCCTGCAATACCCGTTGTCAGGCGAAAACCTTCCTGCTTGAGTACCGCTTCATGCAGTGCAGCAGAGCGGGTTTCTTCATAGTTGAGTTCCGGTACATCCCAGATGCTATCGCTGAGCGCGGTGAACTGCGGATTTTTCGCGGCAATCAGCTCGCGCAGGGCGCTAACGGTGTGTGTGTCTATGGCGGGCAAGGTGTGTTGTTCTGATGGCGAAGTCATGAATCAGGTGCTCCTGCGGTGATGACCGTGAATGCGGTGTGAAATAAAGAAGACGTGGCGTCAATCAGACGCCACGTTCGTGGTTCACATTAGGTTCGCGAGAAGGCGATCAGAGCGGAGTGGTATCCATGCCAAACCATTTTTCACTCAGCTTCTTGATGGTGTCGTCTGCTTTAGCCTGGTCGATGGCTTTATCAAACATGGCTTTCAGCTCAGGATCGCTTTTACGCAGGCCTATGGATGAGCCGCTGCCCAAAATGCCGCCGATAAACTGCGGGCCAGCCATCACGATTTCGCCGTTTGATTTGTCAGCGGTATTTTTCATGTAAGGCGCTGAGCCGATAACCAGATCGACGCGACCTGCTTTCAGATCCAGATCGTGCTCTTGCATGGTTTTGTATTCGCGTACGGTCATCATGCCTTTGAAGTATTTATCCAACAGCGTGCTGGCGATCGAGGCAGACTGAACGCCAATGGTTTTGCCTTTCAGCAGCGGGCGCAATTTTTCAACTTCAGCGATGGCAGTGGCTTCATCTTTCTCATTGAGGGAGAAGCGGGTGCCCAGATCCGGCAGCGATGCCAGCGGGCTGGATTTCAGTACGGCAAAGGTTTGGCCTGCCTGCGTGTAGGGCTGGCTGAAATCGATCACTTCACGGCGCTTCGGCGTGGCAGACATGCCGGAGATGATGGCATCAAACTTACCGGCGTTCAGAGCCGGAATGCTGCTGGCAAACGGCTGCACCATGATCTCGCATTTTACTTTCATGTTGTCGCACAGCACTTTGTTCAGCTCAATTTCCATGCCATCCAGCGTACCGTCTGGCTTGGTGAAGTTGTACGGGTGGTAAGCACCTTCAGTGGCGATGCGCACGGTGCTCCAGGTTTTACCGGCTTCTGCCGCAGCATTGAATGACGTAGAGAGTGCGCCAGCCAGACAAAGCGCATAGGCGGCAGCGAGTTTGGTTTTTATCATTGAGGTATCTCCTGGTGGTTGTCTGTTGTGTTCTTAAGCCTAGCATTGTGTTGATAAACGCAGTTCTGTTACCAACTGGCAATAAACTGGCGGAAACGAGCTGACTGGCTGGCAGTAAACATCTGTTCCGGCGTGCCTTGTTCTTCGATCTCACCCTGATGCAGGAACACCACGCGGTTAGAGACTTCACGCGCAAAGTCCATTTCATGGGTGACGACCAGCATGGTCATACCTTCATCGGCTAACTGGCGCATCACGCGCAGCACTTCTCCGACCAACTCAGGATCCAGCGCTGAGGTGGGTTCATCAAACAGCATCACCTTGGGTGACATGGCCAGCGCACGTGCAATCGCGGCACGCTGTTGCTGCCCACCAGAAAGGTGGGAAGGGTAGTAATGACGTTTATCCGCCAGCCCGACCTTCTCAAGCAACTGCTCTGCATGCTCTTTGGCGTCCTGTGGGGCGCGTTTCAGTACGTGGATCGGCGCTTCCATCACGTTTTCCAGTACGGTTTTGTGCGACCACAGATTGAAGTTTTGAAACACCATGCCAAGCTGGATTCGGATACGGTCGATTTGTTTCGAGCTGGCTGGACGGTTTTGACCTTGGCGATTCACTTTCATCGCGATGGTTTCGCCGCCCACAATAATTTCGCCCTGATCGGGGATTTCAAGCAGGTTGGTACAGCGCAGCAGGGTGGATTTGCCCGAGCCGGAAGAACCCAGAATCGAGACAACCTCGCCCTGACTGGCTTCAAATGAGATCCCTTTCAGGATTTCCAGTGAGCCGAAACGCTTGTGAATGTTGCGCAGGCTGATAGCGGCGGTACTCATGATGGGTTTCCTTTCATATTCTTAACTTCAGCCAGCGACTGCGGTGCGCGCAGATACGGCGTCATACGGTGTTCGACAAAAGCCAGCAGGCGGGTAAGCTCCAAATTGATCAGCAGATAAATGGCTCCCGCTACCAGAAACACTTCCAGTGCCCGGTAGGTTTCCGCAATCAAGCGTGCCGCGATGCCGGTGATTTTCATCAGCGTGATGATGGACGCAAGCGAGGTGGATTTGATCATGGAGATCAATTCGTTGCCGTAGGCAGGCAGGGCCTGGCGAATGGCGAGCGGAAACACGATGCGGGTAAATATTTTCCAGGATGGCATGCCACAGGCGCGCGCCGCTTCGATCTGCCCGGCGGGCACCGATAGCAAACCACCACGAATGATTTCGCTGGCGTAAGCGCCGGTGCAAAGCGTCAATGACAGTAGCGCACACCAGTATGGTTCGCGCAGTATTGGCCACAGCACGCTTTCTCGCACCCAACTGAATTGCCCTAAACCGTAGTAGATAAGGAACAACTGCACCAGTAGCGGTGTGCCACGAAAGAACAGTACATACAGGCGTGCGACCGATTGCAGCAGCCGGTTACCAGAAAGTTGCATCGCGGCCAGCGTCAAGGCTAAAAAGAAGCCGAGCAGCACCGATCCCACCGCGAGTTGGAGTGTGAGCGGTATGCCGGGAATAATCTCCAGGAAGGTTTCGTAGAAAAAAGTAGCGTCCATTACCGTCTAACACCTCGCGAATAGTGTGCCTCCGCGCGGCGCATCAGCCAGCCGGAAAAAATCGAAATCACCAGATAAATCATGGCGGCAGCCATGTAGAAATCAAATGGTTTGCCTGTGGAACCTGCGCCGGTCTGGGACTGGGTCAACAGTTCTGCCACGCCGGTTACCGACACTAGCGCCGAGGCTTTCAGCACCAGTTGCCAGACGTTGCCGAGCGCGGGAATGGCATGGCGCAGCAGCAGCAATCTTCCCCAGCCATTCTCACCAAAACTGATGAGTTGCCAAAATGTCATTTGTTCCACGTATTACTCCAATTTTCTTTTTGCAGGCATAGCTCCGCGCGCGGCCTGAACGCTGCTGGTGACCCTTGACCGGACTCCCTCGCATTAAGCAGAGAACGTGGTAATCAAAGCAATATTCAGGCCACGTTTTTATTATTGTTGAAACGATTAATTATGCATATAAATTGCTTATTAATCAGTATTTCATTTTATTGTTTTGGTGACTACTCACACTTTAGGGGGCGGTAGCAGCTGAAAACGCCGTATTGGCACCAACATGGTGCATTAAAATGCACTGAATTAGTGCGATGTGTGATTGTGGTGCGGTGTTCGCGCCTGGCTGTTACATGGTTAGCCTCTCGCGCAGGCTTACCGTCTCGACCATGATCGTCAAACTGGAGTGGTTGGCCGTTGTGCAGCACACCAAAAGTAGCGTCATTATCCTCGCGTATTGTGCGGATAATCCGAACCGTTGGTGATGTTGTTCACAGGCTTATGGGCATTTGCACAAATATTTGCACCGGATTTTCTGCATTTGAAAGAAATTGCCTAATGACTCACCAGGTTGTAACACCAATAATCAAAAATAATAAAACAATATTTTTATTTAATTAATACATCATTTCTTTTGTGATCGCGGTCTCAGTCGCACTGGCTGGGTAGCGATAGTACAAATCGGGTTTGTCGCTCGCCGTCGGCCTGAATGTTGTTTTTTCTATGTTATTGAATTTTAAGGTAGGTAATCGCGTGAAAATTGAATCCATTGATGTCACCGTTTTTACGTATCCCACTCGTCGCGTGTCCGACAGTGCGGGACATTCGCATCCAGGAGAAGAGAATCAGGCCAAGATGGCCCTCTTGACGCTGACCACCGACGATGGACATCAGGGCTATGCATTTGCACCACCCGAAGTGGTTCGTCCCCATATTATCAACGCGTTCTTCCGCAAGGTGCTGATCGGGCAGAACCCGTTTGACAGAGAACGTCTGTGGCAAGATCTGGTGCATTGGCAGCGCCAACCAACTGACCGATCGCGCCATCTCTATCGTGGAATCTGCGCTGTGGGATCTGCAAGGTCGCTTCCTGAATATGCCAGTACACAAACTGCTGGGCGGTTTTCGTGAAAAAGTGCCAGCTTACGGCAGCACCATGTGCGGCGATGAGCTGGAAGGCGGCCTTTCGACGCCGGAAGAGTACGGCCAGTTTGCCGAGAAACTGGTGGCGCGCGGCTATAAGGCGATCAAGTTGCACACCTGGATGCCGCCGGTATCCTTCGCACCCAGCCCGCAGATGGACGTTAAAGCCTGTGCTGCCGTGCGTGAAGCGGTAGGTCCAGATGTCTGCCTGATGCTGGATGGCTACCACTGGTACAGCCGTAGCGACGCGCTCTACATTGGCCGTGAATTGCAAAAACTGAACTTTACCTGGTTTGAAGAGCCGATGGAAGAGCAGAGCATGGCGTCCTACAGCTGGCTGACCAAGAGCCTGGATATCGACGTTATTGAGCCTGAAAGCCTGTCAGGCAAATACTTTAGCCGCGCCGACTGGGTGAAAGACACCTCGTTATACACATCTCTGTTCGTGCCTGAGCGCGCGTAGCGTTTCGGCGGCCGTCATGACTTTCTGCAAGCCTTTCCAGATAGTTTTTGCGCCTGGTTCACCGTCGCCTTTTCGAGCAAGAAAGCCTCCGAGTTGCGCAACTAAGCGCAATACTTCGTTTAGCTTAGGGCGGCCCTTGGGCATACGCTTGTTCATCAGTAGGTAAGCGCCATGAGTCTCGTCGGAATCAAAGAACAACATTGCGTCCAGCTCTGGACAGGTTCGTCCCATACGCATTAAATAGGCGATGCGCCATGCCACGATCATGAACAGCGCCAATGCCCGCTCAATGCGATCCACGGTCGATAACTGTAACGCTTCGACACAGCAGCCGTTCTTCAGCACATTGAAGAACATCTCGATTTCCCATCTAGCCCGATACCAGTCGATCAGCTCCACGATATCTTCTCGTCCTTCAGGTACGCGATTGCTCAGCAACCGCCACTCGACCGGCTTCACGCCTGCTGGCGGCTCAATTTCCTTGGCCATCACACAAGTCACTGCCAACCCGCAACGCAGCGACACTCGCTTCACGCGCAGCGCCTGTTTCACCGTACGCGCCTTCTGCCCCGCGCGAGCCGCCATAACGAATTGGATTTCTCCCACCGGCACGGTCTTTCCAACCTTCTGCCAAAGCTTCTCATTACAGTCCAGACTGCGATTATGAGTCGAGCGGATCAACCAGTCAGCCTGAGTGCCAAGGTCATCAGCGAGCTGCATCAACGCCTTGATATCCGCTTCGCGATCGGCTAAGTACACCAGACGTGTGTTTGGCAACTCCGAGGCGAGTTCAGCAACTCGCTCGTATCCCTCGAGCCAGCGCGTACTCTCCTTGAGCCCATCGCGTTTTCCGTCTGCATCCTTCGGCTCTCTTGCCCACATCCACGCATCCAGTACGCCCAACCCCACGCGATCCGGACTGACCGCGTAGGTCGGATGCAGGTACAGACCACGCCTGGCTTCGTAGTTCAAGGGACCCAAGCCTTGGATTTGCTGCCCGTTGAAGTCAAGCTCGGTAGTGTCTTGGATACACAGCACAACCTCGTGTTCTCGGATCCTTTCCTGCGTACGCTGCCAGTGAGGTTGCAGAATGTCTCGCCATTCGAATGCTTGGTTCTCCATGAAGCGGTAAGCACCCAGCGTCTCAGACCATCCGAGGCACGCATGCGGAATGCTGGCTTGCGGATTCTCAGCCAGCCGTATCAAAAGCCCTTTGGCACGCTTATTGAGCCTCGTGTCACCAAGATTTACCCCTTCCAGTTCTTGGTGTGCCCAGCCATCTGAATCCCGTGTCATTTTTCAGCGCCGTAAATGGCGATAGTACACGTCGGTTTCACTTCATTTACAACCCCACTGGCTGCCTATTTCAGCCCGCTAACCCTTGGCATATAAGGCGTTGCGGACTTGTGTATAACGAGGTGGGTGAAAGAGGGTGCCTGTGACATTCTGCGCGCGGGCGTGCAGGGCGTGGGTGGCCTTTCTCCGACCATGAAGGTCGCCGCATTGGCGGAAGCCTTTGGTATGGATTGTGAAATCCACGGTAATGGTGCACCGAATCTGAACGTGGTGGGTGCGATTAAAAACTGCCGTTGGTATGAACGCGGTCTGCTGCATCCTTTCCTGAACTATGAAGAGCCCGCCGCTTACCTCAACAGCATCATCGACCCGATGGATGACGACAGCTTTGTTCACCTGCCGCAGTGTCCAGGCCTGGGTGAAGACATCAACTTTGATTGGATCGAGGAGCATACTCTGAGTAAAGAATAACCGCAGTAATAATAATAAATAGCAGTAATAACAAAGTAGTACTGAAAGAAAGAGCCCTTACAAAATATACGTTTCGTCTTCCATTCTTCACACCTGGAGAAGTCTAATGAAAGCACGAGCAATAATCCGTACCCTGCTACTTAGCTGTTTCTGTATGGCCGCAACACCGGCCTTGCTGTCTGCAAAAACGCCCGACGATCAACTGATCGTCGGGATGAACATGAACAATATGCTATCCCTCGATCCCGCCGCGATGACCTGCAACGAGGTGGTCGGCATTATCGTCAACCTTTACGACTCGCTGGTCGAGCTCGATCCTGAAAACCTCAGCCGCGTGCTGCCTTCGCTGGCGAAAAGCTGGGAGATCAGCCCAGACAACAACCTAATCACCTTCCATTTGGTGGATAACGCCAAATTCTACTCCGGCAACCCGGTCACCGCCCATGATTTTGCCTGGTCGATGAAACGGTTGCTAACCCTCAACATGGCGCAGGCCACCACCTGGAAATCCTACGGCTTTACGGCAGAAAATGTCGAAAAGCTGATCCGCGCCAAAGATGACAAAACGGTGGAGATCGAACTGCCTAAACCGAACGATCCCAAGCTGGTGATCTATTCCCTTGCCACGCTCGGCAGCGGATCGGTGTTGGACAGTAAAACCGTAATGAAGAATGAGAAAAACGGTGACTGGGGTAACGGTTGGTTGACCACCAATGAAGCCGGTTCCGGTCCGTTCAAGCTGGACGTATGGCAGGCGAAAGACGTGCTGCGCGTGAACCGTGCCGACGGTTACTGGCGCGGTGATGCTAAAATGCGCCGGGTGATCTTCCGTCATATGACCGAATCTCAGGCGCTACGTCTGATGATCGAAAAGGGCGATATTGATGTGGCGACCGGTATGTCGGTGCCGGACATCAATGCCCTGAAAGCGAACCCGGATGTGAAAGTTGAAGAGGTGAAGAAAGGCACGCTCTATTACGTAGCCATGAGCCTGAAGAACGACGAATTCGCCAAGCCGAAAGTGCGTGAAGCGGTGCGCTACCTCATCGATTACGACGGTATCAACAAGACCGTGATGCCAGGCTATGGTTTCTACCACCAGCGCCCGATTCAGGCGGGAATGGATGCCACGCTGCCTAACCCCGGTTACAAGCTGGACGTGCCGAAGGCCAAGGCGCTGCTGGCGGAAGCGGGTTATCCGAACGGCTTTGAAACCACGCTGCGGGTGCTGTCCGATCAACCTTTCCTCAACCTGGCGACGTCGGTGCAATCCACTCTGGCGCAAGCCGGTATTCGAGTCAAGATCATTTCCGGCACCGGTAATCAGGTTTATGGCGCGATGCGCGATCGTAAATTCGATATGCTGGTCGGACGCGGTGGCGGCGGGGTTGATCCCCATCCGCACTCAAGCCTGCGCTCAGTGGTGTATAACCCGGATAACAGCGATGAAGCCAAACTCACCAACTTCCAGGGGTGGAGAACCTCTTTCTACGATGCGCAACTGAACGAAATGATCGATCAGGCGCTGCTGGAGAAAGATCCCGCCAGGCAGAAGCAGCGCTATGCCGAGATACAGAACCGCTATGAGGTGTATTAGTCGCGACTTGATCTGACACTGAACCTTGAAAGGTTGAGAGTTACCGGTTTTGATATGGGTGTCGAATCCTTATACAAAACACGAGGTAACTCTCATGCTTCATACTAACAATCCCATCATCAAACACAAAGCCGGCCTGCTCAATCTCGCCGAAGAACTCGGTAACGTATCAAAAGCCTGTAAAATCATGGGGGTGTCACGCGACACGTTTTATAGCTATCAGGAACTGGCGGCAGAAGGCGGCATTGACGCTCTGGTTAACCAAAACCGCCGGGTTCCCAACCTGAAAAACCGTGCTGATGAAGCCACTGAACGTGCGGTTGTTGATTACGCCATTGAGTTCCCGGCTCATGGCCAGCACCGGACCAGTAATGAGCTGCGTAAAAAAGGCGTCTTCATTTCTGGCAGCGGTGTGCGCTCCATCTGGCAACGACACGATCTGGAAAACTTTCGTAAGCGCCTGAAGGCACTTGAGGAAAAAGTTGCCAGAGAAGGCATCGTACTTACTGATGCTCAAATCGCTGCACTGGAGAAGAAGGCGCACGACGACTGTAGTGGCACACTGATACTGGCCACCTGATCGGAGGTGATATGCTCACCTCATCAACACGACAGGTGACCTCATGGGTAAACATTTTACGGCGGAATTTAAGCTCGAAGCCGCAAAGCTGGTTGTCGACCACGGCTACACATACGTTAAGGCCGCAGAGGCGGTTAATGTCAGCCATTCTGCCATTAGTCGCTGGGTCAATAAGCTTCGCCTTGAACGACAGGGAAAAACGCCAACGGGACTTCCTCTTACCCCTGAACAGCTCGAGCTGCGTGAGATGAAGAAAAAAGTCCAATGCCTTGAAATGGAGAACGAAATCCTAAAAAAGGCTACGGCGCTCTTAATGTCGGACTCACTCAACGGTTCACGGTAGTCGACAGGCTGAGGGCGCGATACCCGGTCACGGCGTTGTGCCAAACTTTTGAGGTACATCGCAGCAGCTACAGGCACTGGCAGGCTTCCGCTAATGAACCCGACGGTGAGCGCGTGGTTAAGTGTCGCCGCGTCATGGAAGCCTGGAACGCCAGCGGCGGCTCTGCCGGCGCTCGAAGTATCGCGACCATCGTCACCGGCAGCTCCGGTGTCAAAATGGGGCGCTGGCTGGCTGGCAAGCTGATGAAGGAGCTGGGTATCGCCAGCTGCCAGCGACCGGCTCACAAATACAAACGCGGCGGCAATGAACACGTTGAAATACCGAACTATCTCAACCGCCAGTTCGCGGTTACCGCGCCGGATCAGGTCTGGTGCGGCGATGTGACCTACATCTGGACGGGCAAATGCTGGGCTTACCTTGCGGTGGTGCTAGATCTGTTCGCCCGCAAACCGGTGGGCTGGGCCATGTCGACGTCGCCGGACTCGGCGCTGACAGTTAAAGCGTTGCAGATGGCCTGGGAACTCCGGGGACAACCAACAGGAGCCATGTTCCACAGCGACCAGGGCAGCCACTATACCAGCCGTCAATACCGGCAAGCCCTGTGGCGCTGCCGGATAAAGCAGAGTATGAGTCGGCGGGGTAACTGCTGGGATAATGCGCCAATGGAGCGGTTCTTCCGCAGCCTGAAGACAGAATGGGTGCCGACAAAGGGTTACAACAGCTTCAGCGAAGCCCAGGACGCGATTATCCGCTACATCACGGGGTATTACAGCGCTATCCGGCCTCACTGGTATAACGGCGGCTTAACTCCAAACGAATCTGAGCGACTGTTCTACATACAGTCTAATGCGGTGGCCAATATTAGTTGACCACTACAGACGAAGCCTGTGGTGAAATAGAGACTGCTCACCCGGGTTATCTGGGGTCGCAGGACACCTTCTACGTGGGTAATCTGAAAGGTGTTGGCCGTATCTACCAGCAGACGTTCGTGGATACGTACTCGAAAGTGGCGCACTGCAAGCTTTACACGAGTAAAGCACCGATCTCTGCCGCCGACCTGCTCAATGATCGCGTGCTGCCGTTCTACGAAGCTCAGGGGCTGCCAATGCTAAGAATACTGACGGACAGGGGGACGGAGTACTGCGGTAAAGTGGAACAACATGACTATCAGCTGTACTTGGCTATCAACGATATAGACCATACGAAAACGAAAGCGATGTCTCCGCAGACAAACGGTATCTGCGAGCGCTTCCATAAAACTATTTTGCAGGATTTTTATCAGGTTGCGTTCCGTAAGAAGTTATACGAGGACCTAGAAAGTCTACAAAAGGATCTGGACAACTGGTTGTGGCATTACAATAATGAGCGAACTCATCAGGGTAAAATGTGCTGCGGGCGTACGCCAATGGCCACGTTACTTGATGGTAAACGAGTCTGGGCAGAAAAAAATCTGAACCAGATTTAATCTGACAGACACCTGTATAAATAACCGGTAATTGTCAGATCAGGTCTGAGCTAATATAACTAACTGGCCCTCCTATAACAAGGCCCTCAAGCAGCGCGGTTCTCTAACCGTATGGCTAGATGAATCAGCCATTGCTGCATGGACGGAAAAAACGACTACTGAACGGCGTGGACGACCGCTCCACTACTCAGATATGGCCATCACCACAGTCCTGATGATGAAACGCGTGTTTGGCCTAATGAGATGGTCACCCCCACCCTGTGAGCGGTACGCTGACAGGGTGTTTCTTTATGGAGAAGGCCATCATGCAAAACGTCACGCTTATTGGTATCGATCTCGGCAAACATTCTTTTCACATTCATTGCCAGGATAAATCAGGCAAGGCATTACTGCGGAAAAAGTTTACCCGCACCAAACTCATCGAGTTTCTGGCTACGTGTACACCTACTACCGTTGTAATGGAAGCCTGCGCCGGTGCCCATTTTATGGCTCGTCGGATCAGTGAGCTGGGGCATGAAGTAAAGTTGATCTCTCCGCAGTTTGTCCGCCCTTTTGTCAAGAGCAACAAGAACGATTTCGTTGATGCCGAAGCAATATGCGAAGCCGGATCACGCCCTTCCATGCGGTTTGTGCAGCCAAGAACTGAGGCTCAGCAGGCTATGCGAGCCTTGCATCGCGTCAGGGAGTCGTTGGTCAGAGACAACGTTAAAACGACTAACCAAATGCATGCTTTTTTACTGGAGTTTGGTATCAGCATGCCGAAAGGTATTGCGGTAATCAAAAGGCTTTCAGCTGTTCTGGCTGATAATGACTTGCCACCTTATCTGGCACAGTTGCTGCTTCGATTACACGATCATTACCAATATTTGGTTGGGCAGATAGCAGAGCTCGAAAGAGAACTTGGGCAGGCACTCTCTCTAGATGAAACTGGCCAGCATTTAATGACCATCCCTGGTGTTGGACCGATAACAGCCAGCGTTTTGTCATCACAGTTAGGCGATGGCAAGCAATATGAAAACAGTCGTAATTTTGCCGCTTCCACCGGTCTTGTACCCCGCCAATACAGTACTGGAGGGAAGAATACTCTGCTGGGTATTAGCAAGCGTGGAGATAAAAACCTTCGCCGATTGCTTGTTCAATGTGCGCGGGTATTTATCCTAAGAATTGACCATCAATCAGGGAGATTAGCTGATTGGGTAAGGTCTCAGTTGGGCAGGAAACATTCTTGCGTTGTGTGCTGTGCATTAGCAAATAAATTAGCTCGAATAGCTTGGGGCAATAACGACACGAAATACCGTGTTTGAACAGTAATGCTGGTCTAACAGTCAGCAATTTAACGAAATTACCCATCTGGTTTTGCGAAGACTGATTATTGATGACATGAACGGCCTGACGGCCTGATATAAAACCAAAAAATGAAAATGGCTCAATGAAGCCGATGGTCTTTTTAGGAATATCAGGTGCGAAACTCATCGTGGCGCGGGCATCCTTGGCCATAAAGACGCCGGATAGATTTAAGCAAGCCCACCATTAATCAAAGATCAGTGTTGCAAAAATGGGGGTGACCATAGATTCATTGAGGGCTTTACAGGGTTTTGTTGACTCGATTTTTAAACTGATTAAATTGTCGCTGCATTGTCCAGACTATTCGCTGCTCAGCAAGCGAGCAAAGACAGTGAACATCAGCATAAAAACGCCAACCCGTGGTGAAATCTCACATCTGGTCATTGATGGAACCGGCCTGAAGGTCTTTGGCGAAGGCGAATGGAAAGTCCGGCAGCATGGTGCTGACAGACGCAGGGTGTGGCGTAAGCTGCATCTGGCAGTAGACAGTGCGACGCATGAGATTATCTGTGCGGATTTGTCGCTCAGTGGTACGACTGATGCCCAGGCTCTACCGGCACTGATAAACCAGACCCACCGGAAAATCAGAGAGGCATCGGCTGACGGCGCTTACGATACAGGTTACTGCCATGATGCTCTGCTGAGGAAGAAAATAAGGCCGCTTATCCCGCCGCGAAGGGGGGCGCAATATTGGCCGGACCACTACCACGAGCGTAACCACGCTGTTGCAAATCAGCGCCTGAGCGGCAGCAACGATACCTGGAAAAAGAAAGTGGGCTATCACCGACGCTCAGTGGCTGAAACGGCCATGTTCCGGTTCAAAACGCTTCTGGGTGGTCATCTAAGTCTGCGTGACTACGATGCTCAGGTGGGTGAAGCCATGGCGATGGTCAAAGCGCTTAACCGGATCACGCTATTAGGAATGCCGAACAGTATTCGCATCACGTAACAATCGACCTGGGGCACAGTCGTTACAAGTTCTGATTTATTCAACAAAGCCGCAGAGTACATGAACGCAAACGCACACGCGGCGGAAATTGAAATTGCATGGTATAACGATTTATTCAAAAAGATCTTTAACAACAATTAATTACATCACGATTAAAAGATAGAAATACTGGCGCATATCTTATTTATTGATATCAACGCCAGAAGTATCAAAGCGGGCTCGCAGTGGATGTCTCCCATCGGAGTAGAAAATCACATTAACAAGATGGTAATGCCTTCAAATAGTTGGCTTTTGTGATATTCTGCCGCTATTTGAGGTTTCCACGTGGTTACTGTTTTTGTTCATTGCCCTCGCTGCCATTCAGATAAAGTTTATCGACATGGCCTTAGTCCAACTAAGCGCGAACGCTTCCGGTGTCAGTGCTGTCGCCGTGTATTCCAGCTTACCTACCGCTATGAAGCGCGAAAGCCGGGAGTCAAAGAGCAGATCGTTGATATGGCCTTCAACGGTGCCGGTGTTCGCGATACCGCCAGAACGTTGAAAATCGGCATCAATACGGTCATCCGGGCTTTAAAAAGCTCTCGCCCCGCAGGATAACGTCTTCTCCCGTTGCTCACGCCGACGTCGCCCTTATCTGTGAACTTGATGAGCAATGGAGCTTCGTTGGCAGTCAGGCGCTACAGCACTGGCTCTGGTACGCTTACAATACCAAAACGGGCGGTGTTCTGGCCTACACTTTTGGCCCCCGAACCGATGAGACCTGCCGTGAATTGCTGGCTCTGTTGACACCGTTCAACATCGGCATGATTACCAGTGACAACTGGGGCAGCTATGCAAGAGAGGTTCCGAAGCAGAAACATCTGACTGGCAAGATCTTCACGCAACGCATAGAGCGCAATAACCTGACGCTCCGTACCCGCATTAAACGACTGGCGCGTAAAACGATTTGCTTCTCGCGCTCCGTCGAGATCCACGAAAAAGTCATCGGAGTCTTCATCGAAAAACACATGTTCTACTAATTGGAGTCATTACCCAAGAAAGAATCCTTACCTTTATTGACTTTCTCCTTGAGGTGATTGCCACACTGCCGCAAAAAGATCAAATGGATATCACCAACAAATACATGAACGAGGTTTTGATAAAGTACCCATCTCCCGTACTGTGGTATTATTATTTTGATTTGATCAAATCGCACAGTAAAATCCCGGAAAGCAAAAAAAGCCAGTTTCAAACCATCCGAGGCTACGAAGAACGAGTCGATAACTTTTACAACGACAGCAAAGGTATCGATAAAAACTACATTGACTTAAAAAGCAGTGTGCTCTATTCCCTTTTCTATGCGTATCACATCAGAAACGGGAACAAAAGCGATGCGGATAGAAATTATGATAAGGTCAATAGACCCTGTACATAAATTTGTGTAATTGCCTGATTTTGATATGTTCAATCCAACATCAAAAACAGGTTAATTTATGGACGAAAAACAGTTGCAGGCTCTGGCTAACGAACTGGCCAAAAATCTCAAAACCCCTGACGATCTCAGCCAATTCGATCGCCTGCTGAAGAAAATCAGCGTTGAGGCTGCTCTCAACGCCGAAATGTCCCACCATCTGGGCTACGATAAAAATCAGCCCAAACCGGGGGCCAACTCCCGCAACGGCTATTCCACAAACACCGTGACCACCGGCGATGGCCCTCTGGCACTACGTACTCCGCGCGATCGTGATGGCTCCTTCGAACCACAACTGGTGAAGAAAAACCAGACCCGGATCACCGGGATGGATAACCAAATCCTGTCCCTGTACGCCAGAGGGATGACCACCCGCGAGATAGCGTCTGCGTTCAACGAGCTGTATGATGCGGATGTCTCACCGGCGCTGGTCTCGAAGGTCACCGACGCCGTGATGGAACAGGTTACTGAATGGCAAAATCGTCCACTGGATGCAGTCTATCCCATTGTTTACCTTGACTGTATCATCCTGAAGGTCCGGCAGGACAGTCGCGTCATCAATAAATCCGTGTTCCTGGCACTGGGTATCAACATCGAGGGCCAGAAAGAACTGCTGGGTATGTGGCTGGCCGAAAACGAGGGCGCGAAGTTCTGGCTCAATTTGCTGACAGAACTAAAAAACCGCGGCCTGAACGATATCCTCATCGCCTGTGTCGACGGTCTGAAAGGCTTCCCGGACGCCATCAACCCGGTGTATCCGGAAGCCCGCATCCAGCTGTGCATCGTGCACATGGTACGCAACAGCCTGAGGTTCGTCTCTTGGAAGGACTACAAAGTCGTCACACGCGACCTGAAAGCCATCTATCAGGCCGCTACGGAAGAAGCAGGCCAGCAGGCGCTGGAAGCATTCGCCAGCGCATGGGACAGCCGCTATCCACAGATAAGCCGGAGCTGGCAGACGAACTGGAGCAATCTGGCAACGTTCTTCGCTTACCCGGCAGATATCCGCAAAGTCATCGACACAACCAACGCCATCGAGTCGCTGAACAGTGTGATCCGGCATGCGATTAAAAAACGCAAGGTGTTCCCGACTGACGACGCAGTGAAAAAGGTGGTGTGGCTGGCAATCCAGTCGGCCTCACAGAAATGGACGATGCCACTGCGGGACTGGCGTATGGCAATGAGCCGTTTTATTATCGAGTTCGGTGACCGACTGGACGGTCACTACTGAGAAAGGCATTTACACAGAATCATGTACAGGGTCGGTCAATACGCTATTAAATGAGAATCCGACCGCGAAAGTGCTGTTTTATAAAATAGCAACGAAAACCAACGGTGAATCCCAGTCATCGCCCCGAAAACCCCCACTAAGTGCGTATCCGTTACAATGCGAAAAAGGTAAACCGGAGTAGATGATACGCTTCAGTGTTGAATAATCGCGCTAAATAGCTGTTCCTAATACCGCTACACTTTTGCCTGTCCATGTTTTCCACTGGGAAACGGGTTGACGGTTTCCATGAAGCGGCGAACCTTGTTCAGTCACTGCCACATTGAACAGCATTGATGATTGCGGGTAATGGTTTCATGCAACGCCTGCCATAACCGCTCTACATGATTTACCCATGGTGAGTACACCGGCTGATAAATAACCCTGAATTTCGGGTTTTCTTCCAGCCAGCGCTGCGTCTCCCGGCTTTTGTGAATAATGTAGTTATCAACTATCAGCGTGAGCGTTTTTGCCCGTCTGTACGTTGCTCCCAGATGCTCTAACATACTGATAAACAAACACGAACTTTTACTGTTTCCTCCAACATCGCTGACTTTTCCCGTCTCGCTGTGTAATGCACCCGCCAGATAATATTTCTCGTTCTGGCCCGGCGTCACGATGCGTTTCTGCTTCCCGCGAACCTGACAGTCCGCGCCAATTTTGGGATTCAGATGAATATCCACTTCGTCTTCGTAAAAGACGGGATGTTCCGCGCTGCATTGTTCCAGCGCCATCGCGATGGCCTCCATTTTTTCTTCCTTATGCGGGTCGCGGATACGCAGCGTAGGAGCTGCGCGTCGCCACACCAGACCGGCAGAAGGCAGCCAACGGCGCACCGTGGAAGCATGCAACTGGCAACCGGTTATCTCATTGATTTTTATCGCTAGCAGTTCCGTGCTCCAGCGCGAACGCTGATAGCCAAAATCATGAGGGGAACGCTTTACGAGCTGGATTAACAGTGCGCAGATCTGTTCAAACGGCCAGAGACGGCCACGACCGGGCCGCAGAGATTTGAGGCCTTCAATGCCGTACAGGGTGAGCCAGTTAATCCATCTGCCGATTGACGAACGGGCGCAGCAAAGCATTCGGCGACATCGCTCACGCGCTCGCCCCGATGCAACATCAGGATGGCGGTCAGCCTGCGGGCGTGATTCTTGTCACGCGTTTTATGGAGAGTTTTCTTCATCAGGCGTCGTTCGTTACGGGGTATCGGTGCTATGCTCGACATCGCTCAGTCCGGTTGATGATTTGGGATCTTTATCGATTGATCAGATCGCTCAACTCGGACTGAGTTCCCTTCAGGTGATCTACTATTCGGAACAGTTATTTAGATACCGCGCGCTCAAGCATAAAAAAGCCGGTCACGCTGTACCGGCATTTTCATACGACACTGCGATAGGTTAACCCAGGATGGATTCCAACTCAGCGCGCACTTGTACTACCTGACGGGTTCCGTCTACTTTGTGGTAGCGGGTATTGCCTGCCTTGGCCTCTTTCTGGTAGTAGTCCACCAGCGGCGCAGTTTGCTGATGATATTCCACCAGACGTTTACGCACGGTATCTTCATGATCGTCTTTACGGATGGTCAGTTCTTCACCCGTGACATCGTCTTTACCTTCAACCTTTGGCGGGTTGTACTTCACGTGGTAAACACGACCTGATGCAGCATGCACGCGACGGCCAATAATGCGATCGACAATCAGTTCGTCAGGCACAGCGAACTCAATAACGTTATCAACCTGAATGCCAGCGTCTTTCATGGCATCCGCTTGCGGAATGGTGCGAGGAAAACCATCCAGCAGGAAACCGTTACGGCAATCATCCTGGGCGATACGCTCTTTTACCAAGGCAATAACCAATTCATCTGTGACCAGTTTGCCTGCGTCCATGATTTCTTTGGCCTGTTTGCACAGTTCGGTCCCGGCTTTCACCGCCGCACGCAACATATCACCCGTGGAAATTTGCGGAATGCCATACTTTTCCATAATGAATTGTGCTTGAGTGCCTTTGCCTGCGCCCGGAGCGCCCAGCAGAATAATACGCATTGCGTAAATCCCCTTGCTATGTAGATTTTTTAAAATAAATTTGAAAATGCTCAACCATACCATTCCAGAGGCTTATCCTCAAGGAACGGGCTCGCTTCAGCGTGTCACAAAGCGAAAAAAAACCCGGTTAAAAACCGGGTTTTCAGAAAAGTGTGAGCGGTTATGCACTCAGCAGTTGGTTCATACGACGGATAAACTGGTTAGGATCTTCCAGCGTGCCGCGTTCAGCCAGCAGCGCCTGTTCCAGCAGCAGTTCAACCCACTCGCCAAACTGCACGTCATCGCCGGTGTTTGCAGCGCGTTTCACTAACGCATGCTCAGGGTTGAGTTCAAAGATATATTTCACTTCCGGCGCATTCTGCCCAGCGGCGGCAAACAGC
The DNA here is from genome assembly GCF_053848865.1 of Symbiopectobacterium sp. Eva_TO. Taxonomy (NCBI): domain Bacteria; kingdom Pseudomonadati; phylum Pseudomonadota; class Gammaproteobacteria; order Enterobacterales; family Enterobacteriaceae; genus Symbiopectobacterium; species Symbiopectobacterium sp. Eva_TO. The sequence goes on from NZ_JBSPEY010000004.1 coordinate 930,481, forward strand.
TTCGCCATCTGCGTGCTCATTTCATTGGCATCGGTGGTGACGATGGCAGGCGTATCAGTCAGGCGATGCGTCAGGCGCACCTCTTTGACGCGTTCACCCAGCAGCGTTTTCACGCGCTCCACAAACGGTTCCAGGGATTTTTCCGCTTCTTTACGCGCTTCGTCATCACTGGCATCATCCGCCAGCTTATCCAGCGCTTCATCCGCTTTGCTGACGGACTGGAAGGACTTACCGTCAAACTCGGTCAGGTAGCTCATCATCCACTCATCGACGCGGTCAGAAAGCAGCAGCACTTCGATGCCTTTCTTGCGGAACAACTCCAGATGCGGGCTGCTCTTCGCAGCGGCATAACTGTCGGCAGTGATGTAGTAAATCTTCTCCTGCCCTTCGACCATACGACTGACATACTCTTCCAGCGATACCGTCGGAGCGGAGCTGTCGCCGTAGGTGGAAGCGAAGCGCAGCAGTTTGGCAATGGCTTCACGATTGCCTCCGTCCTCAGCAGGTCCTTCTTTCAGCACCAGACCAAACTGTAACCAGAAGGTTTGGTATTTTTCGGCGTCGTCTTTTGCCAGTTTTTCCAGCATCTGCAACACGCGTTTGGTCAGTGCATTACGCAGATTCTGGGTAACTCGGCTGTCTTGCAGGATTTCACGAGAAACGTTGAGCGGCAGATCGTTGGAGTCGATCAAGCCACGCACAAAGCGCAGGTAATTCGGCATGAACTGCTCGGCGTCATCCATGATGAACACGCGCTGAACATAGAGTTTCAGGCCATGTTTATGATCGCGGTTCCACATGTCCCACGGTGCCTGAGAAGGGATGTAGAGCAGGCTGGTGTACTCCTGCTTCCCTTCTACGCGGTTATGGCTCCAGCTCAGCGGATCGCTGAAATCGTGAGCAATGTGCTTGTAGAATTCTTTGTATTCATCTTCGGTCACATCCGCTTTATTGCGCGTCCACAGCGCATGTGCCTTGTTGACCTTTTCCCAAGTGACCGTCGGCTCGCCGCCCTCTTCTTCGCTCGGCGTATGGGTTTCAATTTCCACCGGCAGCGCGATGTGATCGGAGTATTTACCGATAATGGAACGCACGCGCCACTCATCGAGGAACTCATCTTCCCCTTCGCGCAGGTGCAGGGTGATCTCGGTACCGCGATCGGCCTTGACCACATCCGCCACGGTGTACTCACCTTCCCCCGCCGATTCCCAGAACACACCCTCTTCTGCCGCCGCGCCCGCTGCACGGGTACGCACCGTCACTTTATCCGCAACGATAAACGCAGAGTAGAAGCCCACACCGAATTGACCGATGAGCTGGCTGTCTTTGGCTTGATCGGAGCCGATCGATTCCAAAAACGCCTTGGTACCCGATTTGGCAATGGTGCCCAAATTATCGATAACTTCATCGCGGCACATCCCGATGCCGTTGTCCGCGATGGTCAGGGTACGTTGCTCTTTATTGGTGGAAACGTGCACGCGCAGTTCTCCATCCCCTTCATAGAGCGCTGGCGAAGATAAGGCGCGAAAACGTAACTTGTCTGCCGCATCAGAGGCGTTGGAGATCAATTCACGCAGGAAAATTTCTTTATTGGAATAAAGTGAATGGATCATCAAGTGCAGCAATTGCTTCACTTCAGATTGAAAACCGCGCGTTTCTTGGCCCTTCATGCTCATTGTCACTTACCTCAATCCTAATAGTTAGTCAGGCTGATAATGTTCAATCCCTGCAGCGGGTGTGGGAATGGTGCCGGTATTTCCGGCCAGTAGGCAAAAGGTGGGGATAAGGAGAAGGATTTTCAAGAGCAAAAAACAATTTATCCCCAGCGCGGCGTCAGGTGAAGACAACACCACGCCAGGGAAAATGCAGCACAGCTGCTACAAACGGATGAGATGACGCCCCGCCAGCGAATGGGAGAGTGTGGTACCATCGACCATTTCCAACTCACCGCCGACCGGCACGCCGTGCGCAATACGGCTCGCCACCACGCCGTGCTGGGCACACAGTTCAGCAATGTAGTTGGCAGTCGCATCGCCTTCCACCGTCGGATTAGTGGCAAGAATCACTTCTGTCAGGTTTTCCTGCCCTAAGCGTTGTTCCAGCAGGTCGAGTCCGATATCGTCCGGCCCGATGCCGTCCAACGGCGACAGATGCCCCATCAACACAAAGTAACGGCCGGCAAACTGTCCGGTCTGCTCAATGGCGTGGATATCTGCGGGGCTTTCCACCACGCAGATCTGTCCCGTTTGCTGACGACGCGGATTGGCGCAGATCGCGCAGCGTTCCTGCTCAGTAAAGGTGCGGCAATCCACACAGTGACCGATTTCAGACATGGCGCGCGTCAGGGCCTGCGACAAACGCATACCACCACTGCGATCGCGTTGCAGCAATTGAAACGCCATGCGCTGTGCTGATTTCGGCCCCACGCCCGGCAAGCAGCGCAGCGCCTCCATCAATGACTCAAGGAGCGGACTGGTTTGCATCAGAACGGCATCTTGAAGCCCGGCGGCAACTGCATACCGCTGGAAACTGACGCCATTTTCTCTTTCTGAGTTTCGTCGATACGGCGCGCGGCATCGTTGAATGCGGCAGCGATCAGGTCTTCCAGCATCTCTTTATCATCTTCCAGCAGGCTGGGATCGATTTCGACACGACGGCAGTTGTGTGCACCGTTGATGGTGACTTTGACCAAGCCTGCGCCTGATTCACCGGTCACTTCCAGCTTGGCAATCTCTTCCTGCATTTTCTGCATTTTGTCTTGCATCTGCTGGGCCTGCTTCATCAGATTGCCCAAACCACCTTTACCAAACATATGCTTCTCTCTATTGCATGGCTGCAAGAATTGCAGCGGTTAAACAGGGCGGATACTCTCTTCGTCCAGTTCCGCATCAAAGAAACGCCGCAGCGTTTGAATCGTTTTGTCGGTCATCAGAGACTCGCGCGCCTGCGCCAGTTTCTCTTCATAAATCGTCTGACGCCACTCCAGCGGTGTTAACGTACTGGGATCGTCATCCTCTACCACCACCAAGGTGATAGGCTTTCCATAATGTGCTGCCAATGCATCCATCAGCGTTTTTTGTGCCGACGGTGAATTCAAGTGACGCAGCGATGAACGTAAATGCAGCGTCACGGTTTCGTTATCCGTGTCGACTTTAAACGCGTTAAGCGCCAGTTGCTGAACCAGTTTCGGTAGAGGTAAACGTTGAACCTCTGCTGCCCAAGCATCGCGCGCTTGCGCTTCTTCCGTCAATTTAGCCGCTAATTCCGGCGTTTTCTCGTACTTCAGTACCGTGCGCAACGCTTTAGGCGTGGCGGTGGTTTCTGCCACGGTAGTCTGCTGTTGCTGCGCGCGCCAGCGGTACGCCTCAGGCTTTTTCTGCGCCTCGCCGTTCTTGTCAGCCGTCTGACGCTGCTGACTGCGTTCCGTCACCGAGGCCAAGCGTTCCAGCGCCGATACCGCCGTGCCCGGCCGAGCGCCTTCCTGCGCTGCCGGCTCAGACTTTTTTGGTGGCGGCGTACCCTGTCGCTGCAATAACTGGCTGCGCGCCTGCAACAGTTGCGAAGTAGTGTCAGGCAGCGGTGCGGCCTGTACAACATGCTCCTCTGGCACCGCTATCGGCGATGACGGCGCGGTGACAGGAGATGGCGGTGCACTAGGCGTCGTGGCCTGGCGCGCTGGCGCAATATGCGCCTGAGGTGAGGCTGGCGCACTTGCCACCACTGGCACGGTTGTCACAGGTGCAATCACAGCCTGCGGGTGAAACGCCAACGCTCTGAGCAGCGTCATTTCAACGCCCATACGCCGGTCTGGCGTATAGGATAATTCTTTTCGTCCCACCAGCAACGTCTGATAGTAGAGCAGCACATCGGCAGGCGGTACGGTGCGGGCCAGATCGCGCAAGCGCGACGCAATGGGGGAATCTTCCGGCCCGAGCGCCGTGGGCAGCAACTGCACCATCGCAATACGATGCAATAGCGTCAGCATCTCAACTAACAGCGCTTCCCAGTCAACGCCACGCGACGCCGCCTGTTGAAGCAACGCCATAGTCTGTTCGCCGTTGGCATTGACGATAGCTTCAATCAGCGCCAGCGGTTGTTCATCATCCAACGTGCCCAGCATGCGCGCGACCGCATCGGTCAACACCGCGCCCTGCCCCATGGCAATCGCCTGATCGGTCAGGCTCAGCGCATCACGCAGGCTGCCCTCCGCCGCACGCGCCAGCAGTTGCAAGGCGCGCGGTTCGGTCGCAATCGCTTCGGCTTGCAGCACTTGCTCAAGGTGGTGACGGATTTGCTCCACATCCAGCGCTTTGAGATGAAATTGCAGGCAGCGAGAAAGGATAGTGACAGGCAACTTCTGCGGATCGGTGGTCGCCAGCAGGAATTTAACGTGTTCGGGGGGCTCTTCCAGCGTTTTTAACAGCGCATTGAAGCTGTGGCGGGAGAGCATGTGCACTTCATCGATCAGGTAGACTTTGAACCGACCGCGCGCAGGGGCATACTGCACGTTATCCAGCAGTTCGCGGATGTCTTCTACCTTGGTGCGCGAGGCGGCATCAATCTCGATCAGGTCAACAAAACGCCCTTGCTCAATTTCCCGGCAATTCGCGCACTGTCCACAAGGCGTGGCGGTAATGCCGCTCTCACAGTTCAGTCCTTTCGCCAACAGGCGAGCGATACTGGTTTTCCCCACGCCACGCGTGCCGGAAAACAGATAGGCGTGGTGAACCCGCCCCATAGAGAGACCATTGGCCAATGCGGTCAGAACATGTTCTTGACCAACGACATCAGCGAAAGATTGAGGACGCCACTTACGGGCCAGTACCTGATAGCTCATCAATACCGCAACGGTTGTGTGATTGAGGAGGCCATGCTAACACGGCCTCGCCGGACACGGCGAGACTGTTTATCAGGATAGCCAACAGATTTACGACGGAAAAAAGGCAGGATCAATGGCCCGGGAAATTCACCAGACTGTAGCAGTTGATACCAAGATTATTCAAACGCTGCTCGCCGCCCAGATCGAACAGATTAATGATAAATGCCGCATCGGTGACGTCTCCGCCCAAACGGCGAATCAGCTTAACCTTGGCCTCAATGGTACCGCCGGTAGCCAGCAGATCGTCGATGACTAACACCTTGTCGCCAGCGCTGATGGCATCGGTGTGAATTTCCAGGCTGTCAGTGCCGTACTCCAACTCATAGCTTTCTGAAATCGTCGGGCGCGGCAGTTTGCCTGGTTTACGCACTGGCACAAAACCCACCCCCAACGCCAGTGCCACCGGTGCACCGAACAAAAAACCGCGCGCTTCCGTGCCCACCACTTTTGTTACGCCAGTGTCACGAAAACGGTTTACCAGCATCTCGATACTGGTCGCATACGCAACGGACGCTTCCAGCAGACTCGTGACATCACGGAACAAGATCCCCGGTTTGGGATAATCGGGAATGCTTTTAATGCTGTTTTTGATTAATTCTGAATGCTGTGCGGTTACGCTCATCATCTTTTGCCTGATAGTACGCTTTAAAAATCTTACCCATGACCGCTGCTGCTCCTTTCCGCTCATCGATACTGAGAGATAACCGGAGGCAAACGGCACACGAAAACGCTCAAATATAGTCAAACTGACGATCAAATGCAACAGCCTGCGATGGGTTTTATTGTCGCGGATCAACAACTGGCAGGCGCAACATAAAGGTTAGCAAGACCGCCATTATCGTTAACAGCAGCACTCTGACCCATACCATGTCCACCAGCCACAGCGAAATGGCGAAGGTCAGCACGATCATCACCACCGCTTTGCCTTTTGCTCCCGGCGGCAATGCTCGATGATACTGCCAGTGCCGCAAATAGGGGCCAAACCAGGAACGGTAGATCAGCCAGGCATGAAAACGCGGTGAGGAACGGGCAAAGCACCAAGCAGCCAGCAGCAGGAACGGGGTAGTCGGCAACAGCGGCAACACAACGCCTAACGTCGCCAACACAACCGCTAACCATCCCAACACCACCAACCCAATACATCACTGCTCATCCTCTTCACGTTACGCGCTAGCACTCTAGCATCCCGCCCTTCCCTGACGTTAGTTAAGATGCGCTCATCTTTATTCCCTACGTGCAAAAGGCTTGTGCCTGCTGACAATCCCGTGCAAGCTTGGCTTTATCATTTCATTATGTGGGTCAATCCGTGAACCGCCACCATTTTCTTCAGGCGTTGGAACATCAACTTGTCCTGTTGGCTCAGGCGGTCGCTCCGCTGGCAGACAGGCCGTTGGCCTACTCCCGTTTTGATCGCCAACTGTTTCAATCACATGGCACGCGTTTGCGCGATTATCTGAATGAAGTTGAGCAAAATTTTCAGTCCTTGCTCCATCTGGTAGCAGAAAGCCGTACCGAACGCGTCGCGTTCATGACGGAAAAATTGGTCGCGCAGATCGGCGCACTACAACGAGAACTCTCCACACAGGCGCTACGCCGTCAGGAAGAGAAGACGCCAGTCGCCGTTGCCAGCGATCTGTATCAAAAGCTGGCAGAGCACCAGGACTATGAACGACGCCTGAATTTGATGATTCAGGATCGGGAAAGCCAACTCGACAGAGCGGCAACGTTGAGCACGCAGCAACAGTTGCAACGAGAGATAGCCGCGCTCGAAGGCCGGTTAGCACGGTGTCGTCAGGCGCTGGAGCGTTTAGAGCGTAAGGTGGAAAGGCGTGAACAAGGGCTGTAACCGCAACCAAAGGACCTAACGCATGTCGCTGGAAAATGCCCCGCCAGAGGTCAAACTGGCAGTCGATCTGATTATGCTGCTGGAAGAGAGCGATATCACGCCCGATGTGGTGCTGGCTGCGTTAGAGATTGTGCGGCGTGACTACGAATCCAAGGCAGATGCCGTAACAGGGCCTGTGCCTGACAACGGATGACCCCGTTTACACCAGTTCACTAGGTTGCAGATAAACAGCGCTACACCCGCCGTCATCCCCTTCCATCACCGTCATTCCCGCGAAGGCGGGAATCTCATACCGAAGAAACACATTTATTCTCACAGAGCTCCCCGGCTTTCGCCGAGGATGACGAGGGGTAAAGTAATTTTGTTATCAGACGGATAACCCCGCTTACGCCGTTTCACCTACCGCGTTACCACCCAACGCGCGGTTTATCTCCTGAACTTCGCTGCCCTGTTTGTTATGCAGGTAGACTTCAAGCTGATTAAACGCGATATCAATATTATTTTCCCGACACAGCCTGTCGATACTACGGTTTAACTCATCTACCGTATAGCTGCGATCGCGCAGCTCCCGTACGTAAAGCCGCAGTTCGTGATCCAGCGAGCTGGCACCAAACGCCAGGAAAAACACCTGTGGCTCAGGATCGGTCATCACGCGGCTGTTCTCATGTGCCGCCTGCAACAGCACCGCTTTCACCTTGTCCAGATCGGAGCCGTAGGCCACGCCAATTTTAATCAGCACACGTGTAATGGTGTCCGACAGCGACCAGTTGATCAGCCGCTCGGTCACAAAGGCCTTATTGGGAATAATCACTTCTTTGCGATCGAAATCCGTAATGGTGGTGGCGCGAATGCGAATTTTGCTTACTGAACCGGAGAAGGTGCCAATAGTGATGGTATTGCCAATGCGTACCGGACGTTCGAACAGAATGATCAGGCCGGAAATTAAAGTGTATTAGTCGCGACTTGATCTGACACTGGACCTTGAAAGGTTGAGAGTTACCGGTTTTGATATGGGTGTCGAATCCTTATATAAAACACGAGGTAACTCTCATGCTTCATACTAACAATCCCATCATCAAACACAAAGCCGGCCTGCTCAATCTCGCCGAAGAACTCGGTAACGTATCAAAAGCCTGTAAAATCATGGGGGTGTCACGCGACACGTTTTATCGCTATCAGGAACTGGCGGCAGAAGGCGGCATTGACGCTCTGGTTAACCAAAACCGCCGGGTTCCCAACCTGAAAAACCGTGCTGATGAAGCCACTGAACGTGCGGTTGTTGATTACGCCATTGAGTTCCCGGCTCATGGCCAGCACCGGACCAGTAATGAGCTGCGTAAAAAAGGCGTCTTCATTTCTGGCAGCGGTGTGCGCTCCATCTGGCAACGACACGATCTGGAAAACTTTCGTAAGCGCCTGAAGGCACTTGAGGAAAAAGTTGCCAGAGAAGGCATCGTACTTACTGATGCTCAAATCGCTGCACTGGAGAAGAAGGCGCACGACGACGAAGCCTGTGGTAAAATAGAGACTGCTCACCCGGGTTATCTGGGGTCGCAGGACACCTTCTACGTGGGTAATCTGAAAGGTGTTGGCCGTATCTACCAGCAGACGTTCGTGGATACGTACTCGAAAGTGGCGCACTGCAAGCTTTACACGAGTAAAGCACCGATCTCTGCCGCCTACCTGCTCAATGATCGCGTGCTGCCGTTCTACGAAGCTCAGGGGCTGCCAATGCTAAGAATACTGACGGACAGGGGGGACGGAGTACTGCGGTAAAGTGGAACAACATGACTATCAGCTGTACTTGGCTATCAACGATATAGACCATACGAAAACGAAAGCGATGTCTCCGCAGACAAACGGTATCTGCGAGCGCTTCCATAAAACTATTTTGCAGGATTTTTATCAGGTTGCGTTCCGTAAGAAGTTATACGAGGACCTAGACAGTCTACAAAAGGATCTGGACAACTGGTTGTGGCATTACAATAATGAGCGAACTCATCAGGGTAAAATGTGCTGCGGGCGTACGCCAATGGCCACGTTACTTGATGGTAAACGAGTCTGGGCAGAAAAAAATCTGAACCAGATTTAATCTGACAGACACCTGTATAAATAACCGGTAACTGTCAGATCAGGTCTGAGCTAATACAATTTAGATGAAACTGGCCAGCATTTAATGACCATCCCTGGTGTTGGACCGATAACAGCCAGCGTTTTGTCATCACAGTTAGGCGATGGCAATCAATATGAAAACAGTCGTAATTTTGCCGCTTCCACCGGTCTTGTACCCACCTCGTTATACACATCTCTGTTCGTGCCTGAGCGCGCGTAGCGTTTCGGCGGCCGTCATGACTTTCTGCAAGCCTTTCCAGATAGTTTTTGCGCCTGGTTCACCGTCGCCTTTTCGAGCAAGAAAGCCTCCGAGTTGCGCAACTAAGCGCAATACTTCGTTTAGCTTAGGGCGGCCCTTGGGCATACACTTGTTCATCAGTAGGTAAGCTCCATGAGTCTCGTCGGAATCAAAGAACAACATTGCGTCCAGCTCTGGACAGGTTCGTCCCATACGCATTAAATAGGCGATGCGCCATGCCACGATCATGAACAGCGCCAATGCCCGCTCAATGCGATCCACGGTCGATAACTGTAACGCTTCGACACAGCAGCCGTTCTTCAGCACATTGAAGAACATCTCGATTTCCCATCTAGCCCGATACCAGTCGATCAGCTCCACGATATCTTCTCGTCCTTCAGGTACGCGATTGCTCAGCAACCGCCACTCGACCGGCTTCACGCCTGCTGGCGGCTCAATTTCCTTGGCTATCACACAAGTCACTGCCAACCCGCAACGCAGCGACACTCGCTTCACGCGCAGCGCCTGTTTCACCGTACGCGCCTTCTGCCCCGCGCGAGCCGCCATAACGAATTGGATTTATCCCACCGGCACGGTCTTTCCAACCTTCTGCCAAAGCTTCTCATTACAGTCCAGACTGCGATTATGAGTCGAGCGGATCAACCAGTCAGCCGGAGTGCCAAGGTCATCAGCGAGCTGCATCAACGCCTTGATATCCGCTTCGCGATCGGCTAAGTACACCAGACGTGTGTTTGGCAACTCCGAGGCGAGTTCAGCAACTCGCTCGTATCCCTCGAGCCAGCGCGTACTCTCCTTGAGCCCATCGCGTTTTCCGTCTGCATCCTTCGGCTCTCTTGCCCACATCCACGCATCCAGTACGCCCAACCCCACGCGATCCGGACTGACCGCGTAGGTCGGATGCAGGTACAGACCACGCCTGGCTTCGTAGTTCAAGGGACCCAAGCCTTGGATTTGCTGCCCGTTGAAGTCAAGCTCGGTAGTGTCTTGGATACACAGCACAACCTCGTGTTCTCGGATCCTTTCCTGCGTACGCTGCCAGTGAGGTTGCAGAATGTCTCGCCATTCGAATGCTTGGTTCTCCATGAAGCGGTAAGCACCCAGCGTCTCAGACCATCCGAGGCACGCATGCGGAATGCTGGCTTGCGGATTCTCAGCCAGCCGTATCAAAAGCCCTTTGGCACGCTTATTGAGCCTCGTGTCACCAAGATTTACCCCTTCCAGTTCTTGGTGTGCCCAGCCATCTGAATCCCGTGTCATTTTTCAGCGCCGTAAATGGCGATAGTACACGTCGGTTTCACTTCATTTACAACCCCACCGGCTGCCTATTTCAGCCCGCTAACCCTTGGCATATAAGGCGTTGCGGACTTGTGTATACTCGATTAACTTGAAGTTGCATTTTTCAGCGTCTGGAAGTTGTCATTAATCCTGCGCGACAAGCCCCCCGCCAGTCCCGGTAATATATTGCGGAAGAAGTGGTGTATTTCCTGCCGAAACGCCTTTGGTGAAGCGAAGTAGCGGTTGTTTCTCACCTTTTCATTCATCACTTTCCACAGTCTTTCTATCGGGTTCAGATTCGGGCTGTAAGGCGGCAGATAGTGGAGGTCGATATTCATCACATATGCCCACTTTTTCACCAGCTCCGCCCGGTGGTAACCCGCTCCGTCGAGTATGATATGCACCTTCTGTCTTATCGGGTAAGTTTCCCGGATGGCGATAAAAAAGCGGGCGATATTGAGACTGTTGATGCTGTCGTACTCCCGAACCACCGTGCTGCCGATGTCGTTCAGGTTCAGGGCTCCCATGATGTTCAGACGGGTACGACTACCGGTGGTTTCCACTGGCTGAGATTTTTTTCCCGCAGGCATCCAGCCATATGCCAGTTTTGTTCCCTGTGTCGGGTGGACGCCATCGATGAACAGGATGGGTTCATCGTCACCGGCTTTTTGTTTCAGCTCGTTGTAGGTTTCCACAAACGCCTGCTGCGCTTCTGCACTGAATTTATGTGGGATACCGACAGGCTTTCGATAACTGAAGCCGTTGCGGTGCAGCCATTTAGTCATTCCCGGAACGGTGTAGCGGATACCCCACCAATCAACAACCTGTTCAATGATAGCCTGTGTAGTGGGAAGAAGGTTGTTCGTCAGAGATGTGGTGAGTTCAGCGGTTTGCTCTTCGCTGAGATGACTATCAGAGCCGCCATTCTCAGGCGCAAGTTTCTCACCCTTTAGCCAATCATTTAGATGACGGCGTACCGTGGTTTCGTGAATAAGTTGCGATTGTGCAATCATTCCTGGCGTCCAGCCATCGGCAGACAATAGGACACACCGTATCCGATCGCGCACATGATGGTCACGACTTGTTTGGTGAAGATTCCTTAACTTTTTTTTCTGCTCTTCAGTGGGATGAATGTTCATAACCATGAAATGGGTATTGTTCATGGAAAATCAAGCATCTTCAATGATTACGAGTATAGGTCTCCTGATCAGATGAACACCCTATCAATCAGATTATTCTTCAACCAAACGTGCTTCAAGGACGACTTTCCGGTAGTATGCGACGGCTTTTGTTTACGCTCGGTTATCCCTTCAGGAACGTTGTTATGGTCACTACCCTATTTAAAGATTTTCAGTTTGAAGCCGCCCACCACCTACCGCACGTGCCGGAAGGGCACAAATGTGGCCGTTTGCACGGACATTCCTTTATGGTGAGACTGGAAATCACCGGTGAAGTCGACCCGCATACCGGCTGGGTGATGGATTTCGCAGACTTGAAAGCAGTATTCAATCCGGTTTGGCAGCAGTTGGATCACCACTACCTCAATGAAATCGCCGGCTTGGAAAACCCAACCAGCGAGGTGCTGGCGCACTGGATCTGGCAGCAGTTAAAACCCACACTGCCTCTGCTGAGCGCCGTGACGGTGAAAGAAACCTGCACGGCGGGCTGCGTTTATCGGGGGGAATAAAAGGTTCGGCATGCTATCAGGCGATATTCAGATACTTGTGCGTCTGCATCGACAGACGCCAATTACGCGCGATACAGATTTCGATACAGAGTTTGGTCGCCGTGTATTTCTGGCTGATGGGCTGTAGGGCGATAATCCGTGCTTTATCATCGTGTAAACGCGCCAGCAGAGCATCCAGCGCCTCAATGTCTTTCTCTCTCGCCACAGGATGCTTGATTTCATCAGCGCGCACTAATGCCAGGTCGAGCACCACCATGCCGCCGCGCATATTCACTTTGGGTGAGACCGTGACCCAGGTTTGCGGCGAACAGCGCACATCATGGGTGCCGCTGGTTTCTATCTGGCAGCGATAGCCGTTTTGCTCGAGATAGTCGGTCAGCGGCGTCAAGTCATGGATACAAGGCTCTCCCCCCGTGATAACGATATGCCGGGCGCTATACCCCTCTTGCTGGATGCGCGCCAGAATAGCTTCCGGGCTGGCCGGTGCCCAAGCATCGCTCTCCTGCGTCTTTACCAGAATATTCTCCAGTGTGGTTTCACGCTCAGCAAACTTATCCCAGGTGTGTTTGGTATCGCACCAACTGCAACCCACCGGACACCCTTGCAAACGTACAAAAATCGCCGGAACACCGGTAAAAAAACCTTCACCTTGCAGGGTTTGAAACATCTCATTTATTGGGTACAGCATAACATCCTATCACTTAACTATCGGGTGCCAGCACGAGCAGGCTGGTAAACCGTCATTATCGCAGATTGCCTGTGGTGCGCCAAACCCCACATCGCGTGACCGCGCCAGATAGCCGTTGCATTATAACGTTACGATAGGAGGTGATAACATTTGAGGAATGTTGCAGTTCGGTTAATAATCAAGGGGATTGCCCATTTCTTTTTCACGGTGTTTACGACAAGGAACGATACGATGAAACCTTTGAAAGCGGCGTGCCTGATAGCGATGACAGCCTTCGGCCTCCCCGATGCCGCAGTGGCTGAAGCCACGACGCAAGTCAAAACCCAACCCGGCCACTATCGGTAGTTGTTGGGGCAATATGAAATTACCGCGCTTTCAGATGGCACCAACGCTATGCCGATGGACAAACTGCTCACGCGCACCGATCCCAACACCATTCGCCAGTTGCTGGCAGAGAAATCCTTATCCCCCACGGTTGAAACTTCCATCAATGCGTTTCTGATCAACACAGGTAAAAATCTGGTGTTGATTGATACCGGCAACGGCACGCAGGCCAACAGCAACGTCGGAAAAGTACAGAAAAACCTATTGGCGTCGGGCTATCGTCCCGAACAGGTCGATACTATCCTGATGACCCACCTGCACGGCGACCATTTTGGCGGTCTGGTGCAAAACGGCAAGCTCTCCTACCCGAATGCGACCGTTTACGTTTCGCAAAAAGAGTATGATTTCTGGTTAGATCCGCAGCATCTGGCGCAAGCCGCCCCTTAACGCAAGCCCGCTTTCCAGCGGGTTCAGGACGTCTTTAAGATCCTGGCGGCAGCAAATAAAGTGAAAACCTTCAGCGGGGATGCCCCACTGCTGCCTGGCATTACACCGGTGTTTGCGCCAGGCCATACGCCAGGGCATACCGCCTATAGCATCGTCAGTGACGGCAATAAATTGCTGGCATGGGGCGATATCGTGCACGCCGAAGCAGTGCAAATGCCGATACCGGAAACCACCATCAGCTTCGATTCAGATATGGATCAGGAGACCAAAACCCGCGAAGCCCTGTCTGCTCAGGCAGCCAGTGAAGGCTATCTGGTGGCGGGCGCGCACCTGCCGTTCCCGGGCATCGGCCATGTAAATACCCGCGTGGAACGCAACGGCACCACCAACGGTTATCGCTGGATCCCGGTGAATTACAGCCTGAACGGACTGAAATAACGCCAAACCCCGCGAAGCAACATAGTGCTTTCGCGGGGCCATCTTCGGTTTATCGCTTACAGATAGACGCGCAGATACTCAGACAGGCACAGGATTGCCATCGCCTGACCGTAAGGCATGGAGGTCAGCGGTATCTGGCGGTAGTAGTCCAGATCGCGGCCCATCGCCGTACCAAACGACACATTGACCAGCTCGCCTTGCGGATTGATATTGGTAATCACGCCGCGAATCGCTTTTTCCGCCATCTCGGCATAGCGCTTATCCACATAGCGTTTGCTCACCGCTTTCAGAATACCATAGGCAAATCCGGCGGTGGCGGAGCTTTCCACGTAAGAGTTGGCGTCATCCAGCAGCGTATGCCACAGACCACTGTCATCCTGATACTGCGCCAGCGCTTCAATCTGGCTTTCCAGCACCTGCAACAGGAAGCGGCGCGTTGCATTTCCTTCAAGCAATTCCAGCAGTTCGATAAACTCAGGAATGGCTACCGTCAGCCAGCTATTGCCGCGCGCCCAACGCGCTTCGGCAAAATTGTGCTTGCCATCAAACGTCCAGCCATGGAACCACAGGCCGCTGCGTCGATCCATCAGATACTGCACGTGCAGTAAGAACTGGTAGGTTGCCTCTTCAATAAACTCGGGGCGGTTGAGCAGCTTGCCAATTTTTGCCAGCGGCAGCACACTCATCATCAGGGTGTCGTCCCACAGTTGATCGGTGTTTTCGCTGTTGTAGACGATATGCTGCAAACCGTTTTTCTGGGTGCGCGGCATGTCATACATCACCCACTCCGCCCAGCGCTCCAGATAAGGCACCCAACGGGCATCACGCGTCTCTTCATAGCGATAGGCCAGCGTCAGGAACGGGCAGACCGTGTTGACGTTTTTGGTAGGCGTACCTTCCGCCAGACGTGCCTCGAACCAATCATCAATGATGGCTCGCATCTGGTCATCACCCGTCTGTTGGTAATATTGGTAAATGCCGTACAGGCCAATACCGTGCGTCCATTCTCACCCAGCCCAACCCTTGGTATCGATGACACGACCATCATCCAACCGCAGCAGAAACTCACCGGTTTCATCCTTGATATTGACCAGATTATCGGTAATGCGGCAGATCAGTGCCTTCAGATCGTCGCGAGAGATAAAGTGCTCAGGCTGACGCAGCAGCGGGCTATGTTTAAAACTGAATACGGTCATAGATTATCATCCACTCTTATCGTTAATGCGTTCATGCGGTTAATGCTGAGTCACCTGGGTTGCTGAATGCGCCGGTTGTTTATGGCGATTCAGGTAACCGATATTGTTATTGCCTCACAGCGATTCATAAGACATGCCAGAGAGCATTTCCACCACCTGACGCGCCTGTGGCGTGATGCGTTCCGGCACCGGACGTCCAGCTTCACGCATTTTTAGCGTCTCTTCACGCAGTGTCTGGTGTGTTTGCAGGTTCAGTTTAAACCGTAATGAGACCAGAAAACCTAACGCCAGCACGCAGACTGTGCCGACACTGAGCACCATCAGGATGGTATGACTTACGCCCGGTGCCTGTACGCTCGGCCCTGAAACAAACCCCGACAGTTGCAACACCACGCCGACCAGCATCACCGCGCCGGCCTGAGAAGCCTTGCGAGTCAGCGTCATGATCCCGGCAAAGATCCCTTCACGACGTTGTGCGGTGATCACTTCATCCACATCGGCAATGTAGGTGTAAGTATTCCACGGTACGTAGTTGATACCACCACGCCCCAGCCCCGCCAACGCAGAGATCAGCAACAGCAAAGAGAACACATCGTGCAGGCCGCTGTAATAGAGCACGCCGTAAGACATCGCCGCCAGACCGAACAGGCAAACCACTAAGCGGTAAGAGGGAGCCGGTCCGAAGAGAATGCACAGCGGGATCATGCCAATCACCGCGAGGAATTGCAGGATAGCCATGGTACCCATCAGGTTGGAAGCCACCGTGGGGCTTTGCATCAGTACAAAGACGACGTAGTAGGTGAATACCGCGTTAAACACGTCCTGTGAAATGTAGCCGCCGAGGTACATCCCGAGATGTTGACGGAAAATACGAATGCGCAGCGTGGAAGAGAGTTCGACGCTCAGTCGCTTCAGGCTTTGTCCCAGCGTCAGTGACTGGCGTTCCTTTTCTGCCTGTAGTGACGCCGCTGACATCTCTTCGCGCGGCCGTTCCCAGGTAAAGAAATAGACCAGCGTCAGCACTGTGGCGCAAATCACCGAGAACACCAGGCTTGAGTAGAAGAAGGAAATGG
This sequence comes from Symbiopectobacterium sp. Eva_TO, assembly GCF_053848865.1. Lineage (NCBI taxonomy): Bacteria > Pseudomonadati > Pseudomonadota > Gammaproteobacteria > Enterobacterales > Enterobacteriaceae > Symbiopectobacterium > Symbiopectobacterium sp. Eva_TO. Next base: position 946,705 of record NZ_JBSPEY010000004.1, read on the forward strand.
CGTTGTCTTTGCCAAAGTGACTGAGCAGAATGCCTGGCAGGAACGCCGCCAGAATGGTAGAAAGCTGCGCCAGCGCGATACGCGCCCCGGAGAATTTGGTTTTCTGTTTAAAATCATCGGTCATTTTCGGTACCAGCGTTTCATACGGTACCAGAATCATGGTGTAGACCACATCAAACACCAAATAGATCAGCAGATAGTACCAGTACCCCATGTCGCCCACCCACATAAAGCTGTAGCTAAACACACAGGGAATACCGAGCAAAATAAAGAATTTACGGCGGCCAAAGCGTTTACCCAATCGGGTTGAGCCAAAGTTGTCCGTCAAGAACCCCATCAGCGGGCTGACAACGGCATCCAGTACTCTGGCCATCGCGAAAATAAACGTGGCTTCAATGGGCGTCAAGCCACAAAACGTGGTGTAAAAATAGAGCAACCATGCCGCCGTTAGCGCCGTGGTTCCCGCACCGAGAAAATCACCTGAGCCGTAAGCCAAATAGTTGGCCAGCCCAATTTTACGCGTTTTCATTTGCCATCCTTCCTGTGTCATTGTCTTTATGAAGGTAATGCGGCAGGGTACAAACCCTTTACTGCCGTGATAGCTAAACTACTGCCGGGACGTTGGGAAAACCTTTGCACCGTTGCCACGCCCCGAGCGGGATTGGCATCCCAGGGAAGAACGTAACGATCGACCTCAAGATTTTTATAAAAAGCCATTTTAAACCAATAAAACCAGCGGTTCGTTTATGGCGATCACAGGGTAGTAAGCACAGGAGCAGATAGGGATACGGACGTGAAAGGGATAATCACAGAGAACAAAAATAATAAAACCCGGAGACGCTTACGCGTTTCCGGGCTTCGATAGCCGGGCGATAAGTCCCGGCAGCAGACAGGCGATTACGCCTGGCCTTTCACTTCTTTCAGACCGTTGAATGCAGCACGGCCAGCCAGTGCTTCTTCGATACGGATCAGTTGGTTGTACTTGGCAACGCGATCAGAACGGCTCATGGAACCAGTTTTGATCTGACCAGCCGCAGTACCTACCGCCAGATCGGCGATGGTAGCGTCTTCGGTTTCGCCAGAACGGTGAGAGATAACGGCAGTGTAGCCAGCATCTTTCGCCATCTTGATAGCAGCCAGGGTTTCGGACAGAGAACCGATCTGGTTAAATTTGATCAGGATGGAGTTAGCGATGCCTTTTTCGATGCCTTCTTTCAGGATCTTGGTGTTGGTTACGAACAGGTCGTCACCAACCAGCTGGATTTTGTCGCCCAGTACTTTGGTCTGGTAAGCAAAACCGTCCCAATCAGATTCGTCCAGACCGTCTTCGATAGAAACGATCGGGTACTCTTTGGTCAGGCCTTCCAGATAGTGAGTGAACTCTTGAGAAGTGAAGGTTTTGCCTTCGCCTTTCAGTTCATAGTTGCCGGTTTCTTTGTTGTAGAACTCAGAAGCAGCACAGTCCATAGCCAGCGTAACGTCTTTGCCCAGCACGTAACCGGCATTTTTTACCGCTTCAGCGATAACAGCCAGTGCTTCTGCGTTGGAGCCCAGGTTCGGCGCGTAGCCGCCTTCGTCGCCAACAGCGGTGTTCAGGCCTTTGCCTTTCAGCACTTTCGCCAGGTGATGGAACACTTCAGAACCGATACGGATCGCTTCTTTCACCGTTTTCGCGCCAACCGGCTGAATCATGAACTCTTGAATATCAACGTTGTTGTCAGCGTGTTCGCCACCGTTGATGATGTTCATCATCGGCAGAGGCATGGAGAATTTGCCCGGGGTGCCGTTCAGTTCAGCGATGTGTTCGTACAGCGGTTGACCTTTGGACGCTGCTGCTGCTTTGGCGTTAGCCAGAGACACCGCCAGAATGGCGTTAGCACCAAAGTTGGATTTGTTGTCAGTACCGTCCAGGTCGATCATTAGCTGGTCGATGGCAGCCTGATCTTTGGCATCTTTGCCCAGAATGGCCTGCGCCAGCGGTCCGTTCACAGCGGCAACGGCTTTGGTTACGCCTTTGCCCAGGAAACGGGATTTGTCGCCATCACGCAGTTCCAGCGCTTCGCGAGAGCCTGTGGAAGCGCCTGACGGAGCAGCAGCAAGACCAACGAAACCACCTTCCAGGTGCACTTCCGCTTCAACGGTCGGGTTTCCGCGTGAGTCGATGATTTCACGGCCAATGACTTTAACGATTTTGGACATTAGATTTTCCTCAGTACAAGTTAAACTAAAACCGATTCTGTATATAAAACCGAGCTTTAAACTAAAACCTTAGACGAACAACGCGCGGTACTGGACCGCGCGTTGCTGAAAAACCCTTACTTCACCTGACGCTTTTGATACGCGCCAGCGGCTTTAACAAAACCGGCAAACAGGGGATGCCCATCTCGTGGCGTCGACGTAAATTCCGGATGGAACTGACAGGCCACGAACCACGGATGCTCAGGGAGTTCAACAATCTCCACCAGCTTGCGGTCGGCGGAAAGACCAGCAACACGCAATCCCGCCGCTTCAATTTGTTTCAACAGCATGTTGTTCACTTCATAGCGGTGACGGTGGCGTTCAATAATGGTTGCCTCACCGTACATCTCGCGCACCAGACTGCCTTCCGCCAGGTGGCAGGGTTGACCGCCCACGCGCATGGTGCCACCCAGGTCGCTCTCTTCACTGCGCACCTCAAGGTTACCGTCTTCATCACGCCATTCGGTGATCAGCGCAACAACCGGGTACTTACAGTCTGGCACAAATTCCGTAGAGTTTGCCGCTTCCATACCCACAACGTTACGGGCAAATTCCATCAAAGCGACCTGCATTCCCAGGCAAATACCCAGATAAGGGATGCTATTCTCACGGGCGTAACGCGCCGCCATGATTTTACCCTCAACACCGCGGTAGCCGAACCCCCCTGGGATCAAGATAGCATCAAGATCTTTGAGAACTTCGACGCAGCGGGTTTCTACACCCTGCGAATCGATCAGCTTGATGTTGACGGTCAGGCGATTTTTCAGCCCGCCGTGCTTCAGGGCTTCGATCACCGACTTGTAGGCATCCGGCAGTGCGACATATTTGCCGACCATGCCAATGGTGACTTCACCACCCGGATTGGCTTCCTGATAGACAACCTGTTCCCATTCGGACAGGTCTGCTTCGGCGCAACTCAAGCTGAATCGTTTACAAATATAATCGTCCAATCCCTGCGATTTCAAGAGCGCCGGGATTTTATAAATCGAATCAATATCTTTTAAGGAGATTACTGCTTTTTCCGGCACATTACAGAATAAAGCAATCTTTGCACGCTCGTTGGCGGGCACGGTGCGATCGGAACGGCAAATCAGCACGTCCGGCTGAATACCGATAGAAAGCAGCTCTTTTACCGAGTGCTGAGTCGGCTTGGTTTTCACTTCGCCTGCTGCCGCCAGGTACGGTACCAGCGTCAGGTGCATGAACAGGGTATGCTCGCGGCCCACTTCCACCGCCATCTGCCGAATCGCTTCAAGGAACGGCAGAGATTCGATATCGCCGACGGTGCCGCCGATTTCCACCAGCACCACGTCATGGCCTTCACCGCCTTCAATGATGCGTTCTTTAATGGCATTGGTGATGTGTGGAATCACCTGAATGGTTGCACCCAGGTAGTCGCCACGGCGCTCTTTGCGAAGCACATCAGAGTAGATACGGCCGGTGGTGAAGTTATTGCGGCGCGTCATTTTGGTACGGATAAAGCGTTCGTAGTGGCCCAAGTCAAGATCGGTTTCCGCGCCGTCTTCGGTGACAAACACTTCACCGTGCTGCGTCGGGCTCATCGTGCCCGGATCCACGTTGATGTACGGGTCCAGTTTCATGATAGTAACGTTGAGGCCACGGGCTTCGAGAATAGCCGCCAGAGAGGCTGCGGCAATGCCTTTACCCAGAGAGGATACGACCCCGCCGGTCACAAAAATATAATTAGTTGTCATGCTGAACCTGAGAGTTTAGGTTTATATACCCAAAATAATTCGAGTTGCAGGAAGGGGGCAAGCAAACGAATCCCTAGGAGCCTACTCAAGTAAGTGACTAGGGTGAGCGAGCACAGCCAACGTACCTGCAACTTGAAGTATGACGGGTATAACGATGGAGTACCAAGACGGGAAAGTAGTATACCTGAACCTGATGAAGGCTACAAATGTTGCTTTTCATCATTGTGGCGATCATAACGTCGTGGCTAAACCGATGTATCACGCACAAATAGCATGAAACATCTGATTAAAAATCATAAAGATAAATAACAAAGCCATCAGAAAAATGCAGTAATACGATAAAAATATCTTAACTGGCCTTTTCTTGACGTTTTACCTGTTCCCAAGCCGCGTCCATTTCCTCAAGCGTCGCCTGTTCAACTGTTTTTCCCGAGGCGATAACAATTTGTTCTACCTGACGGAAACGGCGGCTGAATTTGCGGTTTGCCGCCTGAAGCGCATTTTCGGCTTTTTGACCAAGATGGCGTGAGAGATTGACCGTAGCAAACAATAAATCGCCCACTTTTTCGGCCAGCTTTTCTTCATCCACTACTGCCTGCCGGGCTTCATGCATCACTTCATCAATCTCTTGATACACTTTGTCGACCAATGGCCCCAGACTGTTCCAGTCGAAACCGACTGACGCGCAACGCTGCTGGATTTTGTGCGCTTTCATCAAGGCGGGCAACGCGTCAGGAATATCGTCCAACGCCGAGTATCGGGCTTTTTCAGCGCGCTCCTGGGCTTTGGTTTGCTCCCAGTTGGCAAGCACCGCGTCACTGTCGGTGAGCGTCGCATCGCCAAAAATATGCGGATGTCGCCGCTCCAGTTTGTCGCTTATCGCGTCGCACACCGCAGAAAAATCAAACAACCCCTGCTCTTGCGCCATCTGGGCGTAAAACACCACCTGAAACAACAGATCGCCCAATTCGCTGCGCAGATCGTCGAAATCCTGACGCGCAATAGCATCCAGCACTTCGTAGGTCTCTTCCAGCGTGTAGGGCGCGATCGTGTCAAAGGTTTGTTTGCGATCCCACGGGCAACCATTTTCCGGATCGCGCAATGTATTCATAATGTAAAGAAGACGTTCAATAGCCGCTGCTGTCATGCCTGATTCCTGAATCAATAAAAATCGCGTGGCCCCCTTACTGGAGAAACGCGTTTATACCCGTCATACCTCACGTTGCAGGTGCGTTGACTGCTTTCGCTGACCCGAATCACTTACCTGAGGATTCCCTCACTGGCCGCCTTCCTGCAACGCGAATTATTTTGGGTATATTCCGTGATAGATCCCCGCCTGCGCGGGGATGACAAAGTGAGGACCTACGTAAAAAATTACGCTCCTTGCTGGCGACGCGCGTCAATGACATCCGGCAGTTGGTTGAGCTTCGCGAGCACCCGTCCCAATACCTGAAGGTTGTAGATCTCTATCTCCATGTCGATCACCGCGATCTGCTGTTTGGTATCACTGCGGCTGGACACGCCCAGCACGTTCACCTTTTCGTTCGCCAGAATGGTGGTGATATCGCGCAGTAACCCACTACGATCGTTGGCGGTTACGCGCACCGTCAGCGAATAGCCGCTGGAGTAGCTTTCCCCCCAGACGGCATCGACAATCCGCTCAGGCGCATGGCTGCGCAGATCGTCCAACTGCTCACAGTCAGCGCGGTGGATAGAGATACCGCGTCCGCGCGTAATGAAACCGATGATCTCATCGCCCGGGATCGGCTGGCAGCACCGCGCGATATGATGCATCAGATTGCCAACCCCTTCTACCACAACACGGCCGCTGTCTTTGCGGCTGTTCTGCGCTGGCGCTTTCTGCTGGGTAAGTTGACGCAGCGCTTCGCGATCCTGCTCCTCGGCGCTGGGTTGATTGAGCTGCGCCTGAAGGAAGTTCACCATCTGGTTAAGGCGAATATCCCCGCCGCCAATACCGGCCAGCAGTTCATCAAGCGAGTTGATGTTATAGCGCGGCAGCAGCAGCTTCTCTGCTGCTTTGAGGCTGATCCCCAAATGTTCCAGCTCGTTATCCAGAATCTGGCGCCCTGCCAGGATATTCTTGTCACGATCTTGCTTGCGGAACCAGTTATGGATCTTGGAACGGCCACGGCTAGTGGTGATATAACCCAGGTTCGGGTTCAACCAATCGCGGCTCGGGTTCGGCTGCTTCTGAGTGATGATTTCAATCTGATCGCCCATCTGCAACTGGTAGGTAAAGGGCACAATGCGCCCGCCAATTTTGGCCCCGATGCAGCGATGCCCAATATCGCTATGAATGTGGTAGGCAAAATCCAGCGGCGTAGAGCCGATTGGCAGATCGACCACGTCGCCTTTTGGCGTAAACACGTAGACACGATCGTCGAACACCTGGCTGCGTACTTCGTCCAGCATTTCGTCTGAATCGGCCATATCTTCTTGCCAGGTGAGCAGCTTGCGCAGCCAGGCAATGCGCCCTTCGTAACCGGAGCGTCCCCCCGCAACCGCGCCCTCCTTGTATTTCCAGTGCGCAGCAACACCCAATTCTGCATCTTCATGCATCTGTTTGGTGCGAATCTGGATTTCAAGAGTTTTGCCCCTCGGCCCCAATACCACCGTATGGATGGACTGGTAGCCGTTAGGCTTCGGGTTTGCCACGTAATCGTCGAACTCGTCGGGCAGGTGACGGTAGTGGGTGTGAACGATACCGAGCGCCGCATAGCAATCCTGCAAGCGTTCAACCACAATACGCACAGCGCGCACATCAAACAGTTCATCAAACGACAGGGATTTTTTCTGCATCTTGCGCCAGATGCTGTAGATATGCTTGGGTCGGCCATAGACTTCAGCCTTGACGCCCTCGCCCGCCATCGCGGTGCGCAGGGTTTTGACAAAATCGTCAATGTACTGTTCACGGTCAATACGCCGCTCGTGCAACAGTTTGGCGATTTTTTTGTATTCATCCGGATGCAGATAACGGAAACAGAAATCTTCCAGCTCCCACTTGAGCTGGCCGATACCGAGGCGGTTCGCCAAAGGCGCGTAGATGTTGGTACATTCCTTGGCCGCCAGCACGCGCTCTTCTTCCAGCACATCTTTCACTTCACGCAGGTGCGCAATGCGCTCCGCCAGTTTGATCACCACGCAGCGGAAATCTTCCACCATCGCCAGCAGCATACGGCGGATATTGTCTACCTGCTCGGAGGCAACGGAATCGTGTTGCGTCGCTTTCAGTTGACGAATCGCATCCATATCGCGCACGCCGTGCACCAAATCGACGATATTCTTGCCAAAAGCGTCACGCAGCGTGTCTTCATCCACCACGCCGGAGTCAGCCAACGGGAACAGCATCGCCGCGCGCATGCTGTCGTTGTCCATGGTGAGGGTGGAGAGGATCTCCACCATTTCAATACCGCGCCACAGCAGCAACATCGCATCGGGGTGCCCCTGCGTGTGCTGTTCACAATAGCGCCAAGTCTCGGCTAAGCGTTCACACGACTGCTGATTATTGATGCCCAACGATGCAATCCAGGCATCTGGCACAAACTCGCCGTCCGTATTCAAATGCGCACTTCTTACCGCAACCATAAACTCTCCCTACAATGCCGCTTTGCCAGAGCGTGCCGCCTTACCAGAACGCTGCAAAAACAGTGCCATCGATTCAAGGTGGCCGGTGTGAGGAAACATATCCAACATGGCGACCTGCGCCAACGTGTAACCTGCGGCCAACAACACTTTACTGTCCCGCGCCAACGTGGTGGGGTTACACGAAACATAGACCACACGCTGTGGTGCAAGTTTAACAATTTGCGGCATCACTTCCGCCGCCCCGGCGCGTGCCGGGTCTAGCAGTATCTTATCAAATCCCTTGGCGCTCCAGGACTGTTGCGCAACATCCTCGTCGAGATTTTGGTGAGAAAATGTGACGTTAGACAAGCCGTTACGGCGCGCATTCTCTCGTCCTTTCTCCACCAGCGCTGGCACACCTTCGACACCGATCACCTCTGCCGCACGCGTTGCCAGCGGCAGTGTGAAATTGCCCATGCCGCAAAACAGATCCAGAATACGGTCTTGCGGCTGCACATCCAGCCACGCCAGTGCCTGTGCTACCATCTGCTGATTCACCGCGTCATTGACCTGAATAAAGTCGCGTGGGCTTAAGGCGAGCGTCATGTCGTTCACACGATAAACCGGCGTGTCGCCCGTCAGAGGGATGACGATATCGGCCTCCGGTGCCAGATAGATAGCCACCTGCTGGGCTGCGGAAAACGCGCGTAAAGCATCGGTATCCGCCGCGCTCAGGGCATCAAGGTGACGCAACACCAGCAGCGGGCCGTTATCCGCCAGCACCAGTTCCACATGGCCGAGCCGTTTCACCCCTTGCAACTGGCTGAGGCAGTGACGCTAACAGTACATCCAGTTCCGGTGCCAACACTGAGCAGGTCGCGATATCCACCACATCGTGCGATTGCCCCTGGCGGTATCCCATGCGCAAACCCGACGCGGGTTGAGGCACTGATTTGGCGCGGGCTGAAGCTTTTCCGCCCGCTGACGCAGGTTTGTCTCACGTCAAAAAGTATAACGCAAGACGCGCACGCCGACGGTAACCATAGGCCGGCCCCGCAATCAGTCCAATATCCATCAGCGTTTGTCCGGTTTCTCGCGTTATCAGCTTTTGCAGCGCGGCCGATTTGCTGCGCTGTTGCAACGCGACATCGGCATGCTGCTGCTGGCAGCCACCGCACACGCCAAAGTGCGGACAGCCCGGTTCCACACGTTGCGCACTGCGCGTCAGCAGCCGTTTAAGTTCAGCGCGCGCATACTGACGTTTATCTTCGGTCAGTCGGACTTCCGCCTGCTCTTCCGGCAACACGCCGGGCACAAAAACGGTTTTGCCTTGATGACGCGCTACACCCTGTCCGAAGGGATCGAGATCGGTCACGGTCACGTTAATGGTTTGCCGGGTCGTCACACGCCGGTTTGGAGAGTAGAATTGCGCCATAGTTTGCTATTGTGTCTTTAAGCTGAACGTCTGGGCCTAATTCTCCCACATTGGAACCTCATGACCAAATACAGTCTGCGTGCCCGCATGATGATACTGATTCTGGCTCCAACATTGATTATCGGGTTGATGCTCAGTACCTTCTTCGTTATTAACCGCAGCAATCAGTTGCAGGACCAGCTTGCCAGCGCGGGGGCCAGTATTATTGAGCCGCTTTCCGCCGTCGCTGCCTATTCGCTGGTAGCCAACCAGCAGGAGATGATTCAGCCGCTAATCAATATGCTGCATCGGCGTCATTCCGACATTGTACGCGCCATTATCATCACTAACGCACAACATCAGGTGTTATTCAGCACCGATTCGCGCCATATCACCCAACTGATTGATGCGGTAAAACAGCAGTCGATGCCGTCAGGGCTACATTCCCACCAGGTTGATGACAAGCTGTTACTGCATATGCCTATCACCATCGGCCCGGAATTCACCCGTCATGCGGGCAAGGTCGAGCGCTCCGGCGCGACCGTGGGGTATGTGTTGCTGGAGCTGGATACCGACTCCATCATGCTGCAACAGTATCAGGAGACGTTTATCGCCACGCTGTTGATGCTGCTGTGCATGGCGATTGCCGGTCTGTTCGCCTACCGTCTGGTGCGCGATGTCACCATGCCGATACGCAATATGGTGGATACCGTCGATCGTATCCGTCGCGGTCAATTGGATAGCCGTGCAGAAGGGTGCATGCTGGGCGAGTTGGATATGCTGAAGAATGGCATCAACGCCATGGCGATGTCCCTGACGGCCTACCACGAGGAGATGCAGCAAAACATCGATCAGGCCACTTACGATCTGAGAGAGACGCTAGAACAGATGGAGATCCAGAACGTCGAGCTGGATTTGGCGAAAAAGCGGGCGCAAGAGGCCGCGCGTATCAAGTCCGAGTTTTTAGCCAACATGTCGCACGAGCTGCGTACCCCGCTTAACGGCGTGATCGGTTTCACCCGTCAAACGCTGAAAACTACGTTAACCGCCACCCAGACCGACTATTTGCGCACTATCGAGCGTTCCGCCAACAACCTGCTGACCATCATCAATGACGTGCTGGATTTCTCCAAGCTCGAAGCGGGCAAGCTGGTGTTGGAAAACATCCCATTCTCACTGCATAACACGCTGGATGATGTCATCACGCTGTTAGCGCACACTGCCCATGAAAAGGGATTAGAGCTGACGCTCAACATTCAGCCCGGCGTACCCGAACGTTTTATCGGCGATCCGATGCGTCTGCAACAGGTGATCACCAATCTGCTGGGCAATGCCATCAAATTCACCGAAAAGGGCAATATCGATATCCGCATTGAACGCCACCGTCAAAGCCATAAACAGCTGGAGTTGGAAATTCAGATCCGAGATACCGGTATTGGCATCGCCGAGGGACAGCAGACACAGTTGTTTCAGGCATTTCGGCAGGCAGATACCAGCATTTCCCGCCGCCACGGAGGCACCGGGCTCGGGCTGGTTATCACCCAGCGACTGGTGAAAGAGATGGGCGGCTATATTCGCTTCCAAAGCGCGGTAAACCAAGGATCCACCTTTTGGTTCCACATTACGCTAACCTGCGATCCGCACAGCAGCATGGCAGAGAACAATCTCTCCGTACTGCAAGGACACAGCATTGCCTATGTGGAAGCCAACGCCTCCGCCGCGCAAGCCGGATTAGATATTCTGGGGCAAACGCCGTTGCAGGTGCACTTTAGCGCGACCCTTGAACAGTTACCGCCGCAACATTTCGATATTTTGCTGCTCGGCGTTCCCCTCCGGCATCGTAATAACTTGCTGGATTACACCTCACAGTTGCGCGACATGAGCCGCAAAGCAGCTTGTGTTATTTTGGCCTTGCCCAGTCTGGCGCAAATGGATGCTGAACAGTTGAAATCCTTCGGTATCCACGCCTGTCTGAGTAAACCCCTTTCCTCGGTACGCCTGTTGCCCTTAATACAGGAAGGTCTGTTGATCCAGCAGCTATCGTTGCTGCCAGTAACGCAACCAGCAACGCTGCCCACACAGCGCTTGCCGCTGTGTGTGATGGCGGTGGATGACAATCCGGCTAACCTGAAACTGATCGGCACTCTGCTGGAAGAGCAGGTGGAAAACATCTTGTTGTGCGACAGCGGTGAAGAGGCTATCGCGCAGGCGGCAATGCAGGATATCGACGTCATCCTGATGGATATCCAAATGCCCGGCATGGATGGCATTCGCGCCAGCGAGCACATCCGCCAGCTTTCCCGCCACGCTAGTACGCCGATTATTGCGGTCAGCGCCCATTCGCTGAGTGACGAGCGCAAATCATTGCTGCAAGCGGGGATGGATGGTTATCTGGCTAAACCGATTGATGAGCAGATGCTGGCGTCGGTATTGGCGCGTTATACCCAACAACCGGGTATACCGATTGAAAGCGAGAACGGCAGCATGGCGCAATTGCTGGCTGAACATGATGACAGCCAGCTCTCGCTCGACTGGTCGCTGGCAACGCGTCAGGCAGCGAATAAACCCGATCTGGCGCGCGATCTGCTGCAAATGCTGCTGGATTCCCTGCCCGACGTGCAGCAACACATCGAAACGCTGTTGGCGGGCCACCCGGTGGCAGACACACTGCCGCTGATTCATAAACTGCACGGCAGTTGCGGCTACAGCGGCGTGCCACGCTTGAAGCAACTGAGTTACACGCTGGAAACCGCACTGCGTAAGGGAACGGACGTGCTTGAACTGGAGCCGGAGTGGTTGGAATTGCTCGACGAAATCGCCAATGTACGGCGGGCTGCGCAGGCGCATTTGTCGTAGCCCACAGGCATTGTGCCGAGCGTATCCTGATTCTGCTGCTCGTCTGACGCCAGCGGCTCACCGCCCTGATGCGGCTATGGCCTTCTGTAGCTCAGCCAGCACCAGAGGGAATTCGGTAAATCCATCACTTGCCAGAAAGTGGTTACCCTGCTCAACCGTAATGAACAGGGCATCGAGGGATTTCGCCAACGCCTGACTGAATCGGTAAGGAACCACGCTATCATCAGGTGCAGCGATGACAACGCGGCTGCTTGCCCTCTGCACCAGTTTGCGATAATCAATATCCGGTTTTATGAAGCGGTCGAGCTGCGGAAGCGTCGGCAGACGCTCATTGAAACCGGAAACCAGAATAAAGCCGCCGATAGGCGCGTTGCCCGGATGTTTTTCAAGGAACCTCAACAGCGTAATGCTGCCAAGGCTGTGCGCGACAAAATAGGTGTTGCTATCTAGCGATGTCACCTGTGTCTCGAGGGCCCGTTGCCACGCCTGCGGTTGGGGATCGCCAGGGGTGGGTAAATCAATGATCGACACCCTGACTCCCGTTTTCTCCATCTCGCTTTTCAACCACGCGAACCAATGCTCTGACGGTGAAGCGCCGTATCCGTGAACAATGTAGATATGCCTGTTTGACTGCTGTGTGTTTACGGGAGAGGTACAGCCCGACAAGGCGGCTGCCATCGAAAGGAGTAGCGCGGCGAATTTGTTCATATACCCTCACTGAATGGGCTGAAAAGTCAGATATTGGCGATAGACTTGAATCTTAGTGCTTCGAGTCCAATAACACAGAAGGGGTTAGCGTCAGTGATAGCAAAATGAATGGATTTTGGAACTTTGATGACGCGTCGCCCCCGGCACCAGCGCGGGGACGACGAAGAAAGGAGCCGCCAGAAAAAATCGGCAAAGAGAGCATTATTGGAGACCCTGTACATAAATTCGTGTAATTACCTGATTTTGATATGTTCAATCCAACATCAAAAACAGGTTAATTTATGGACGAAAAACAGTTGCAGGCTCTGGCTAACGAACTGGCCAAAAATCTCAAAACCCCTGACGCTCTCAGCCAATTCGATCGCCTGCTGAAGAAAATCAGCGTTGAGGCTGCTCTCAACGCCGAAATGTCCCACCATCTGGGCTACGATAAAAATCAGCCCAAACCGGGGGCCAACTCCCGCAACAGCTATTCCACAAACACCGTGACCACCGGCGATGGCCCTCTGGCACTACGTACTCCGCGCGATCGTGATGGCTCCTTCGAACCACAACTGGTGAAGAAAAACCAGACCCGGATCACCGGGATGGATAACCAAATCCTGTCCCTGTACGCCAGAGGGATGACCACCCGCGAGATAGCGTCTGCGTTCAAAGAGCTGTATGACGCGGATGTCTCACCGGCGCTGGTCTCGAAGGTCACCGACGCCGTGATGGAACAGGTTACTGAATGGCAAAATCGTCCACTGGATGCAGTCTATCCCATTGTTTACCTTGACTGTATCATCCTGAAGGTCCGGCAGGACAGTCGCGTCATCAATAAATCCGTGTTCCTGCCACTGGGTATCAACATCGAGGGCCAGAAAGAACTGCTGGGTATGTGGCTGGCCGAAAACGAGGGCGCGAAGTTCTGGCTCAATGTGCTGACAGAACTAAAAAACCGCGGCCTGAACGATATCCTCATCGCCTGTGTCGACGGTCTGAAAGGCTTCCCGGACGCCATCAACGCGGTGTATCCGGAAGCCCGCATCCAGCTGTGCATCGTGCACATGGTACGCAACAGCCTGAGGTTCGTCTCTTGGAAGGACTACAAAGCCGTCACACGCGACCTGAAAGCCATCTATCAGGCCGCTACGGAAGAAGCAGGCCAGCAGGCGCTGGAAGCATTCGCCAGCGCATGGGACAGCCGCTATCCACAGATAAGCCGGAGCTGGCAGACGAACTGGAGCAATCTGGCAACGTTCTTCGCTTACCCGGCAGATATCCGCAAAGTCATCGACACAACCAACGCCATCGAGTCGCTGAACAGTGTGATCCGGCATGCGATTAAAAAACGCAAGGTGTTCCCGACTGACGGCGCAGTGAAAAAGGTGGTGTGGCTGGCAATCCAGTCGGCCTCACAGAAATGGACGATGCCACTGCGGGACTGGCGTATGGCAATGAGCCGTTTTATTATCGAGTTCGGTGACCGCCTGGACGGTCACTACTGAGAAAGGCATTTACACAGAATCATGTACAGGGTCTTATTGGAGCGTTTGCGCCAGCTTGATGGTTGCCGCGACGTTACGTGCCGTCATGCGCACGTTGGCTGCCGCGTTGTCCAACGCTTCCTCCAGAGAACAGATGTTGTAAAGCACGCTGAATACCGCATCCAAGCCGTGTTCGTGCACCACGCCCACATCCGCTGTCAGGCTGCCCGCAATCCCGACCACCGGTTTGTTGTAACGCTTCGCCACGCGCGCCACGCCAATCGGCACTTTACCGTGCACCGTCTGGCTATCGATGCGTCCTTCACCAGTGATCACCAGCGACGCGTCCCGCACCAGTTCATCCAGTCCCAGCGCTTCGGTGACAATCTCAATACCCTGACGCAGTTCCGCACCACAGAAGGCCAATAGCGCAGCGCCCATGCCACCGGCCGCCCCAGAGCCCGGTACCTGATCTACATCGATATCCAGTCTGTGACGGATCACCTCGGCGTACTGCTTGAGCGCATTGTCTAACTGTATTATCATCGCCGGCGTCGCCCCTTTTTGCGGTCCGAACACCGCAGAAGCCCCCAGCTTACCGGTCAGCGGGTTCGTCACATCGCACGCCACTTCAAAACGGCAGCTTTTGATGCGTTGATCCAGTTCGCTGACGTCAACACGTTTAAGCGTATCCAGCGCGCCACCGCCAAAACCGATCGACTCACCCTGCGCATCCAGCAGTTTTGCCCCTAAAGCCTGCGCCATGCCCGCGCCGCCGTCATTGGTGGCGCTGCCGCCAATACCGATAATGCAGTGTTTTACCCCATGATCCAGCGCGCTGCGAATCAACTCGCCCGTGCCATAACTGGTGGTCAGCAGCGGATTACGCTGCGCGGAAGGCACCCGTTCCAAGCCGCTGGCCGCCGCCATTTCGATAAAGGCGGTTTTTTCATCACCCGACAGGCCGAAAAAAGCGTCGATCTTGTCTCCCAACGGACCTGTAACCTGAACCTCGACAATACGCCCTTGCGTTGCCGCCACCATGGCTTCAACCGTACCTTCGCCGCCATCCGCCACGGGCAGCTTGACGTAGCTGGCGTCAGGAAAAACCTCCCGAAAACCGGCTTCAATCTGTGTAGCAACTTCCTGTGCTGACAGGCTTTCTTTATAAGAATCCGGTGCGATAACTATTTTCATAAACGATCCGATTTCATAAACGATCCACCAGTATCAACGGGCCGCGGAGTCGTTACGGGTCAGTATGTCAGGTCGGTATCGAATAGTCGTCGTACCGACCTGTTGCCTTAGCGCGTCACTTCAACTTTGGCCAGCTTTTCGTAGTACCGTGCTAATGCACAGTGATCTGCCGTTCCCAGTTCGTCCGCTTTCAGCGCCTGCATCATTTCCATCACCGCCGCCGTTAACGGCAACTGCGCGCCAACGCCGTGTGAAGTATCCAGAGCATTCGCCAGATCCTTGATGTGCAGATCGATACGGAAGCCCGGCTTGAAGTTGCGATCCATCACCATCGGGGCTTTGGCATCCAGCACCGTGCTGCCCGCCAACCCACCGCGGATTGCCTGATACACCAGATCCGGGTTTAAGCCTGCTTTAGTCGCCAGCACCAGCGCTTCAGACATGGCGGCGATATTCAACGCCACGATCACTTGGTTAGCCAGTTTGGTCACGTTGCCTGCACCGATGTCACCGGTGTGCACCACCGAACCCGCCATCGCTTTCATTACGTCGTAGCAGCGATCGAATACCGCCTTGTCACCGCCCACCATCACGGAAAGGGTACCGTCGATGGCTTTCGGCTCACCGCCGCTCACCGGCTCATCCAGCATCGCGATGCCTTTTTCTGCCAATGCGGCAGCAATTTCACGACTGGCCAGCGGTGCAATGCAGCTCATATCAATCACGATGCTGCCTTCGCGTACACCGTCGATAACGCCGTTTTCACCCAGCACCACCTCTTTCACGTGCGGTGAATTGGGCAGCATGGTGATGATGATATCGCTCTGCTCGGCAACCGCTTTGGCGGTGTCGGCGGCGGTAGCACCCGCGGCGACCACTTCTGCCACCACAGCGCTGTTTCTGTCGGAAACTACCAATGAGTAACCTGCTTTGATCAGGTTTTTACTCATCGGTTTACCCATAATACCCAGTCCAATAAAACCAATTTTCATTACGTTAACCCCGTAGTCCGATCGTTAAATGCGGTAATGGCCTGACTGGCCCGGATTTATTCAAATGACTTTTTGAATTTGTCACACAGCGCCGCTGTGGCACCGCGGAACACGCCCAGATCGCTGCCAACAGCAACAAAGCTGGCCCCCCACTCCAGGTAACGACGCGCATCTGCTTCAACCGGTGCCAAAATGCCACTCGGTTTGCCGTGCGCTGCCGCACGCTCAAAAATATGGCGGATGACTTTCTGCACTTCCGGGTGATTCGGTTGCCCCAGATAGCCCAGTGCCGCAGAGAGATCGCCCGGTCCGACAAAAATACCGTCCACACCGTCAACCGCCGCAATGGCATCCAGGTTGTCGACACCTTCCTGGGTTTCGATCTGCACCAACACCGTGATGTTGTCGTTGATGGTGGCGAAATAGTTAGGTTCGGTACCGAACGCATTGCTACGATGACCGACAGAAACACCGCAAATACCGGCAGGGGGATAACGCGTAGACGCCACCGCGCGCACCGCTTCTTCTTCGGTTTCCACAAACGGAATCAGGAAGTTATAGAAACCGATATCCAGCAGACGTTTGATGATGACGGGTTCATTGCAGGGCGGGCGCACCACCGGCGCGCTATGGCTGCCTTTGAGCGCCATCAGCTGAGGGATAAAGGTGCTGATGTCGTTCGGCGCATGCTCTCCGTCCAGCACCAACCAGTCAAACCTGGCCAGTCCCAGCACTTCGGTAGAAATGGGGTTAGCCAACGCGCACCAGCAACCGATCAGGTTTTTTCCCTCAGTCAACTCCTGGCGAAATCGATTTGGCAACAATGGCGTCTTCATGTTTTATCCTTACTCTTTATCGCGCCGCCCCGGATGAGGCGGCGTACAGCGTGAATTAACGAACCAGGCAAGGGCGTTTGTTATCGAACGTCCAGCCAGGAATGAGATACTGCATGCCAACCGCATCTTCACGTGCGCCCAGCCCCGGTTTCTTCGGCACTTCAACCATACCACCGACGATTTTCAGCGGCTCTTTGGTGATGCGCTGGTTGCCTTCCTGCAAAATCCAGTGCGTATCGAGCGCGGCAATTTTGCCCGGCGCAGCAGCACCGACGTGGGTGAACATGGCGAGCGACACGTCGAAATGGTTGTTAGAGTGCGAGCCCCAGGTCAAGCCCCACTCATGGCACATCTGCGCCACGCGTACCGAGCCCTGCATGGTCCAGAAGTGCGGGTCCGCCAGCGGGATATCGACCGATTGCAGAGAGATGGTGTGGCCCATCTGACGCCAGTCTGTGGCGATCATATTGGTGGCCGTCGGCAAGCCAGTGGCACGGCGGAACGCGGCCATCACTTCGCGGCCCGAGAAGCCCTGTTCTGCACCGCACGGATCTTCCGCATACGCCAACACACCTCGCAGTTGCTTACCCAAGCGAATGGCCTCTTCCAGTGACCAGGCACCGTTGGGATCGAGGGTGATACGCGCCTGAGGGAAACGTTTGGACAGCGCGGTAACCGCTTCCGCCTCTTCACTACCGGCCAGCACGCCGCCTTTCAGTTTGAAATCATTGAAACCGTATTTTTCATAGGCGGCTTCGGCCAAGCGTACTATCGACTCAGGCGTCAGCGCTTCTTCATGACGCAGGCGATACCAGTCGCATTTTTCATCCGGCTGGCTCTGATACGGCAGGTCCGTTTTGGTACGATCGCCGATTTAGAACAGATAACCGAGCATTTCCACGGCGTCACGCTGTTGACCATCACCCAGCAGGGCGGCAACCGGCACGTTGAGGAACTGGCCCAGCAGGTCCAGCATGGCGGCTTCGATCCCTGTTACTACGTGGTGGTGGTACGCAGATCGAAGGTTTGCAGCCCGCGTCCAGAAGCATCGCGATCGGCAAACTGGTTACGCACGGCATTCATGACATTCTTATATTCGCGCAGAGTTTTACCGATCACCAAAACCGATGCATCTTCCAGCGTTTGACGAATTTTTTCGCCACCGGGAATTTCGCCCACACCGGTATGACCTGAGTTATCTTTCAGAATCACGATATTACGCGTGAAGTAAGGCGCATGCGCCCCGCTCAGGTTCAGCAACATGCTGTCGTGTCCCGCAACGGGAATGACTTGCATGTGGGTAATAACCGGTGTGGATTGTTGTAGGGTCATGTTGTTATCCTTTTAGTCTGTCTTTCGGTAGCTGTCGTTATGAAGCTTGCTTTACTAAAGCGTTTACCTGCCCGTTGCGCAGGCCCGTTTATTAACGACCGAAAACGGGACGCTTGCGATCGAATGTCCAGCCGGGGATCAGGTACTGCATGGCCGCGGCGTCATTACGCGCGCCGCTGGGCATTTTTTTGTGTAACTCATGGGCCTTCATCACTTGCGCCATATCCAGCTCAACGCCCAGCCCAGGACGATCGGGTACAGCAATCTTGCCGTTGACGATCTGTAGCTGCTCTTTGGTCAGATGCTGCCCTTCCTGCCAAATCCAGTGGGTATCAATCGCGGTAGGATTGCCCGGAGCCGCTGCGCCAACGTGAGTAAACATAGCTAGTGACACATCAAAATGGTTATTGGAGTGGCAACCCCAGGTCAGGCCCCAGTCGTTACACAATTGCGCGACGCGCGCAGCGCCGTGCATGGTCCAGAAATGCGGGTCCGCCAGCGGAATATCCACGGCTTGCAACATCACGGCATGGTTCATTTCACGCCAGTTGGTGGCTATCATATTGGTTGCCACCGGCAGGCCAGTAGCGCGGCGGAACTCGGCCATTACCTCACGACCAGAGAAGCCTTGTTCTGCCCCACAAGGATCTTCGGCATAGGTCAGAATGCCGTTCATGCCTTTGCACAAACGGATAGCTTAATCCAACAGCCAGGCACCGTTGGGATCGACAGTGATGCGGGCATCCGGGAAACGTTTTTTCAACGCTTTCACCGACTCAATCTCTTGTTCGCCCGGCAGCCCCCCACCTTTCAGTTTAAAATCTTTGAAACCGTAACGATCGGCGGAGGCTTCAGCCAAGCGCACAATGGCGTCGCTGTTCATTGCAGCCTGATGGCGCTGGTGATACCACTCGTGCTTGCCGGTTTCCCCCGGCAGATAAGGCAGATCCGTTTTGGTGCGATAGCCGATGTAGAACAGATAGCCTAACACCGTGACTTCATCACGCTGTTTGCCTGGCCCAAGCAGCTCGGCAACGGGCACGCCCAGGAACAGGCCTTGTAAATCCAACAGCGCGGCTTACAGCGCCACCACGGCGTTGACCCGCAGTTCAAACGTCCAGGCCCCTTTGCCGAAGGCGTCAAAATCGGAGGATTGGTTACCGGTGTGCACGTCATGCACCAGACGATTCATACGCGCAATCTGTTCACCTTTCACACGGGGGATCGCATCGACCAGCGTGCGATAAATCACCTCACCGCCGGGAGCTTCACCGACGCCGGTATGGCCCGCGCTGTCGATCAAAACCACCAGGTTACGCGTGAAGTAGGCACCGTGTGCGCCGCCAATGTTCAACAGCATGCTGTCATAACCGGCAACTGGGATAACCTTCATGTCGGTAATGACCGGGGTACTCTGGGTATTATTTATCATCGTGTGTTCCAGCCGAGGTCAGTGTCAGCGCGGAAGAGACAGATTCTCACTACAGGGCAACGTATCTCCACGCATCATCGTTGCTCTACTGCATCAAATTATAATGACTGGCATGCATTGGCTCATTGGGCGAGTGCACAACATTTTGTCTCAGGATAATGATTAAATGGTAACTCGGCACAACGCATTGCGAAGTCATTCACGGAATTAGGCTGTGCCCCTTAATTACATAACCTCTGGTAAAACAGGCGGATGCAGCTCAGTTTCAACATTGCCAGATAATTCCTCGCCGTTTTGTCGTAACGTGTCGCAATGCGACGGTATTCTTTCAGACGGCCAAAGCACCGCTCAACAACGTTCCGATTGCGGTAGGCGTCACGATCGAGCTTTGAACGACCATCCACCGCCATTTTTTCAGTGGATTTTCGGGGGATGACAGTTTTTATACCTCTGTTTTTCAGCTCGTTACGTAATACATGCCCGGAGTACGCCTTGTCAGCGAGTACCGCATGACCACGGCGTTTCATACTGCCGTTCTGGCGTTGAACACCAATACCGTCCAAAAGACGTAGTGCAAACTGACTTTCATGAGCCTGACCGGGGCTCAACACGATGTTTAACGGAAGACCACTTCCGTCTGTAGCCATATGGATTTTGGTGCCAAAACCACCTCGAGAGCGACCCAGCCCATTATCTCCGGTGATATCGGGATGTTTTTTTGAGCACCGGCAGCACATTTCAGCGCCCTGATATTGCTACCATCCAGCACAGTCGCTGACCAGTCCACGAGGCCATGGGCATCAAGTGATGAAAGTAACTTATTAAAAATAATGTTAATGACTCCCGATTTTGACCATCGGTTAAAGCGGTTATAAACGGTTTTCCATGGGCCGTATCGCTCAGGTAAATCACGCCATGGGGCACCAGAGCACAGCCCCCAGAACATGCCATTGATAATCATGCGATGCTCAGCCCATGGGCGTCCGGCCTGTGGTGTTGCTGGTTCAGCAGGGAGTAAGGGCTGGATGATAGCCCATGCTTCATCGGGAAGGTCGTAGCGAGCCATAGTTAAAAATGATGTAGAAACAAACAGTTAGTATAACTCATGGGATTAAGGGACACAGCCTAGAACGGTTGCTGGTGCGTGAAGGGGAACCCGTCACACAGGGGCAGGTGATCGCTGAGCTTAATAGCAATGATGCGCGACTGCGTCTACAGGATCGCCAGGCCACTTTTAACCTGTCTCAAACCCAATTTACCCGTTATGCGGCGTTGAGCGAGCGTCACATTGTGGCGCGTGCTGAACAGGACGTGCAGCGAGCCGCTCGTGATTCGGCACAGGCCGCGCTGAAACTGGCGAAAGAAGAGCTTGACGATACGGTCATTCGGGCTCCGTTTCCCGGTGTTATCGCCATGGTCAACGCCCGTAATTATCAAATTGTCGCAGCAGGACAATCTATTGCTACGTTAAACGCGCTGGAACTGCTGGACGTGGAATTCAGCATTCCCGAAAGCCTTTTTATTCTTATCGATGCCAATAATGTGAAATATCAACCTGTGGTTGAATTGAACAACCTGCCAGGACGCGAGTTTGTCGCCAGCTACAAAGAGCACACCGCACAAACGGTGTCAGGGGCGCTGACCTATCGTATGGTGCTGACCATGCGACGTCCGCAAGATATTCCGCTGTTGTCGGGCATGAGCGGTAGGGTGAAGATCAACCTGGGTAATCTCCCCGGCAGTGTGGCTGCAATGGCAGTGGTTGTTCCGGTTGAGGCGGTTTTCAATCCGGATACCAGCGCCGAGCATAAGCCGCATGTGTGGGTGGTTAATGAACGTGATGGCAAGCTGTTTGTCACCTCGCGCCAGGTTGAACTCACCTCGTTATACACAAGTCCGCAACGCCTTATATGCCAAGGGTTAGCGGGCTGAAATAGGCAGCCAGTGGGGTTGTAAATGAAGTGAAACCGACGTGTACTATCGCCATTTACGGCGCTGAAAAATGACACGGGATTCAGATGGCTGGGCACACCAAGAACTGGAAGGGGTAAATCTTGGTGACACGAGGCTCAATAAGCGTGCCAAAGGGCTTTTGATACGGCTGGCTGAGAATCCGCAAGCCAGCATTCCGCATGCGTGCCTCGGATGGTCTGAGACGCTGGGTGCTTACCGCTTCATGGAGAACCAAGCATTCGAATGGCGAGACATTCTGCAACCTCACTGGCAGCGTACGCAGGAAAGGATCCGAGAACACGAGGTTGTGCTGTGTATCCAAGACACTACCGAGCTTGACTTCAACGGGCAGCAAATCCAAGGCTTGGGTCCCTTGAACTACGAAGCCAGGCGTGGTCTGTATCTGCATCCGACCTACGCGGTCAGTCCGGATCGCGTGGGGTTGGGCGTACTGGATGCGTGGATGTGGGCAAGAGAGCCGAAGGATGCAGACGGAAAACGCGATGGGCTCAAGGAGAGTACGCGCTGGCTCGAGGGATACGAGCGAGTTGCTGAACTCGCCTCGGAGTTGCCAAACACACGTCTGGTGTACTTAGCCGATCGCGAAGCGGATATCAAGGCGTTGATGCAGCTCGCTGATGACCTTGGCACTCCGGCTGACTGGTTGATCCGCTCGACTCATAATCGCAGTCTGGACTGTAATGAGAAGCTTTGGCAGAAGGTTGGAAAGACCGTGCCGGTGGGAGAAATCCAATTCGTTATGGCGGCTCGCGCGGGGCAGAAGGCGCGTACGGTGAAACAGGCGCTGCGCGTGAAGCGAGTGTCGCTGCGTTGCGGGTTGGCAGTGACTTGTGTGATAGCCAAGGAAATTGAGCCGCCAGCAGGCGTGAAGCCGGTCGAGTGGCGGTTGCTGAGCAATCGCGTACCTGAAGGACGAGAAGATATCGTGGAGCTGATCGACTGGTATCGGGCTAGATGGGAAATCGAGATGTTCTTCAATGTGCTGAAGAACGGCTGCTGTGTCGAAGCGTTACAGTTATCGACCGTGGATCGCATTGAGCGGGCATTGGCGCTGTTCATGATCGTGGCATGGCGCATCGCCTATTTAATGCGTATGGGACGAACCTGTCCAGAGCTAGACGCAATGTTGTTCTTTGATTCCGACGAGACTCATGGAGCTTACCTACTGATGAACAAGCGTATGCCCAAGGGCCGCCCTAAGCTAAACGAAGTATTGCGCTTAGTTGCGCAACTGGGAGGCTTTCTTGCTCGAAAAGGCGACGGTGAACCAGGCGCAAAAACTATCTGGAAAGGCTTGCAGAAAGTCATGACGGCCGCCGAAACGCTACGCGCGCTCAGGCACGAACAGAGATGTGTATAACGAGGTGGGTTGAACTCACCTCGTTATATACTCGTAATCATTGAAGATGCTTGATTTTCCATGAACAATACCCATTTCATGGTTATGAACATTCATCCCACTGAAGAGCAGAAAAAAAAGTTAAGGAATCTTCACCAAACAAGTCGTGACCATCATGTGCGCGATCGGATACGGTGTGTCCTATTGTGTATTAGTCGCGACTTGATCTGACACTGGACCTTGAAAGGTTGAGAGTTACCGGTTTTGATATGGGTGTCGAATCCTTATACAAAACACGAGGTAACTCTCATGCTTCATACTAACAATCCCATCATCAAACACAAAGCCGGCCTGCTCAATCTCGCCGAAGAACTCGGTAACGTATCAAAAGCCTGTAAAATCATGGGGGTGTCACGCGACACGTTTTATCGCTATCAGGAACTGGCGGCAGAAGGCGGCATTGACGCTCTGGTTAACCAAAACCGCCGGGTTCCCAACCTGAAAAACCGTGCTGATGAAGCCACTGAACGTGCGGTTGTTGATTACGCCATTGAGTTCCCGGCTCATGGCCAGCACCGGACCAGTAATCAGCTGCGTAAAAAAGGCGTCTTCATTTCTGGCAGCGGTGTGCGCTCCATCTGGCAACGACACGATCTGGAAAACTTTCGTAAGCGCCTGAAGGCACTTGAGGAAAAAGTTGCCAGAGAAGGCATCGTACTTACTGATGCTCAAATCGCTGCACTGGAGAAGAAGGCGCACGACGACGAAGCCTGTGGTGAAATAGAGACTGCTCACCCGGGTTATCTGGGGTCGCAGGACACCTTCTACGTGGGTAATCTGAAAGGTGTTGGCCGTATCTACCAGCAGACGTTCGTGGATACGTACTCGAAAGTGGCGCACTGCAAGCTTTACACGAGTAAAGCACCGATCTCTGCCGCCGACCTGCTCAATGATCGCGTGCTGCCGTTCTACGAAGCTCAGGGGCTGCCAATGCTAAGAATACTGACGGACAGGGGGGACGGAGTACTGCGGTAAAGTGGAACAACATGACTATCAGCTGTACTTGGCTATCAACGATATAGACCATACGAAAACGAAAGCGATGTCTCCGCAGACAAACGGTATCTGCGAGCGCTTCCATAAAACTATTTTGCAGGATTTTTATCAGGTTGCGTTCCGTAAGACGTTATACGAGGACCTAGAAAGTCTACAAAAGGATCTGGACAACTGGTTGTGGCATTACAATAATGAGCGAACTCATCAGGGTAAAATGTGCTGCGGGCGTACGCCAATGGCCACGTTACTTGATGGTAAACGAGTCTGGGCAGAAAAAAATCTGAACCAGATTTAATCTGACAGACACCTGTATAAATAACCGGTAACTGTCAGATCAGGTCTGAGCTAATACACCTATTGTCTGCCGATGGCTGGACGCCAGGAATGATTGCACAATCGCAACTTATTCACGAAACCACGGTACGCCGTCATCTAAATGATTGGCTAAAGGGTGAGAAACTTGCGCCTGAGAATGGCGGCTCTGATAGTCATCTCAGCGAAGAGCAAACCGCTGAACTCACCACATCTCTGACGAACAACCTTCTTCCCACTACACAGGCTATCATTGAACAGGTTGTTGATTGGTGGGGTATCCGCTACACCGTTCCGGGAATGACTAAATGGCTGCACCGCAACGGCTTCAGTTATCGAAAGCCTGTCGGTATCCCACATAAATTCAGTGCAGAAGCGCAGCAGGCGTTTGTGGAAACCTACAACGAGCTGAAACAAAAAGCCGGTGACGATGAACCCATCCTGTTCATCGATGGCGTCCACCCGACACAGGGAACAAAACTGGCATATGGCTGGATGCCTGCGGGAAAAAAATCTCAGCCAGTGGAAACCACCGGTAGTCGTACCCGTCTGAACATCATGGGAGCCCTGAACCTGAACGACATCGGCAGCACGGTGGTTCGGGAGTACGACAGCATCAACAGTCTCAATATCGCCCGCTTTTTTATCGCCATCCGGGAAACTTACCCGATAAGACAGAAGGTGCATATCATACTCGACGGAGCGGGTTACCACCGGGCGGAGCTGGTGAAAAAGTGGGCATATGTGATGAATATCGACCTCCACTATCTGCCGCCTTACAGCCCGAATCTGAACCCGATAGAAAGACTGTGGAAAGTGATGAATGAAAAGGTGAGAAACAACCGCTACTTCGCTTCACCAAAGGCGTTTCGGCAGGAAATACACCACTTCTTCCGCAATATATTACCGGGACTGGCGGGGGGCTTGTCGCGCAGGATTAATGACAACTTCCAGACGCTGAAAAATGCAACTTCAAGTTAATCGAGTATATAACGCTTTAAGCGTTAAGGATTATCAGAAAAACCATTTAGGCATTTTGGTTATTAAATATTGCCATCGCGTCTTTAATTGTTGCGCGCTGGATAGGTAACCTTATATTCCATACAACTTTAGATTGCATAAATATCGCTATATGGCGGGACGACTTACAAGGACACTGAAATCACGATGACCACTCTGGTTTCGTTGCTGCCGCTTAGTGCTGAGCAGCTTGCGCGTTTGCAGAGCGCCACGGGGGATTTCTCTCCAGCGCAGCTGGCCTGGCTGTCAGGCTATTTTTGGGGCGTCGCGCAGGGCAATGGGGCTCAGAGCGGTGCCGTGTCGGCCGTATCGCTCCCGGCCAGTGTCGCTGCGCCTGCCCAAAGCATTACCCTTATCTCCGCATCGCAAACGGGCAATGCCCGCCGCGTGGCGGAACAACTGCGTGACGATTTGCTTGCAGCCAAGCTTGCGGTCACGCTGGTGAATGCAGGCGATTATAAATTTAAGCAAATTGCGCAGGAAACGCTGTTGCTGGTGGTGACCTCCACGCAAGGGGAGGGGGAACCGCCGGAAGAAGCCGTGGCGCTGCATAAATTTCTGTTTTCCAAAAAAGCTCCTGCGCTAAAAACCACGTCGTTTGCGGTGTTCGGATTGGGGGATACCTCTTACGAATTCTTCTGTAAAGCCGGTAAAGATGTTGATGGTCGATTGGCAGAGCTGGGTGCAGAGCGCCTGCTCGATCGCGTGGACGCCGATGTTGACTATCAGACGGCCGCTGAGCAGTGGCGTCGGCAGATTGTTGATATCCTTCAGGCGCGTATACCGGCACAAGGTGCTGCGGTGGTTCAGGCGAGCGCCAGCGGAACGCGGGATGAAATTTCTAGCAGTCCGTACAGTAAAACCGCGCCTTACACGGCGAGTTTCGCCGTGAATCAGAAAATCACGGGGCGTGCGTCCGATAAGGATGTGCGCCATATCGAGATCGATCTGGGGGATTCCGGGCTGCGCTATCAGCCGGGTGATGCGCTTGGCGTGTGGTATCAAAACGATCCGGCGCTGGTACAAGAGTTACTGGAATTGCTGTGGTTGAAAGGGGATGAGCTTGTGACCGTGACGGGAGAGACATTGCCTTTGTCACAGGCGCTGCAACGCCATTTCGAACTGACGCAAAACACGGCGCCGCTGGTGGAAAAGTACGCCGCGTTGTCCCGCAACGATGCGTTACTGGCGTTGGCGGCTGAAAAGCCTGCGCTGCAACAGTTCGCCCAGCGCACGCCGCTGGTGGATATGGTGCGTCAGGCACCGACGGAATTGACGCCGGAGCAACTGATTGGCTGGCTGCGACCGTTGACGCCTCGCCTTTATTCCATTGCCTCTTCCCAGGCTGAAGCCGAAAGTGAAGTGCATATCACCGTTGGTGTTGTGCGCTACGACTATGAGGGACGTGCGCGAACGGGCGGTGCATCAGGTTATCTGGCGGATCGTTTGAATGAAGACGATGAGATTCAGGTCTTTATTGAACATAACGATCACTTCCGCCTGCCTGCCGATCCCTCGACGTCCGTCATCATGATCGGACCTGGCACCGGCATTGCTCCGTTTCGTGCCTTTATGCAACAGCGCGAAGCGGACGGTGCCGAAGGCAAAAACTGGCTGTTTTTCGGCAACCCGCACTTTACCGAAGATTTTCTCTATCAGGTGGAATGGCAGCGCTACGTGAAAGACGGGCTGCT
Organism: Symbiopectobacterium sp. Eva_TO; assembly: GCF_053848865.1. NCBI lineage: Bacteria > Pseudomonadati > Pseudomonadota > Gammaproteobacteria > Enterobacterales > Enterobacteriaceae > Symbiopectobacterium > Symbiopectobacterium sp. Eva_TO. The sequence goes on from NZ_JBSPEY010000004.1 coordinate 973,874, forward strand.
GACGCATATCGATCTGGCCTGGTCGCGCGATCAAGCACACAAGATCTATGTGCAGGACAAACTGCGCGAGAAGGGTGAACAGGTGTGGAGCTGGATCCAGGACGGCGCACATCTCTATGTGTGTGGCGATGCCAACCGTATGGCGAAAGATGTGGAGCAGGCGCTGCTGGACATCATCGTCACCCACGGCGGTCTGGATGTTGAACAGGCCGATGAGTTTTTAAGTGAACTGCGCCTTGAGCGCCGTTATCAGCGCGATGTGTACTAGCGAGATCTTTATCAATGAGCGAAAAATTACCAATCGATGAACTTTATCCCGGCCCGTTAGTGGTAGAAGGGAAACTCGCTGATGCGGAGCGCCTGAAGCGGGAAAGTAACTACCTGCGCGGTACCATTGCTGAAGATTTGCAGGAAGGGCTGACGGGCGGTTTTAACGGCGATAACTTTTTGCTGATCCGTTTTCACGGCATGTATCAGCAGGATGACCGCGATATTCGCGCTGAGCGTGCCGAGCAAAAGCTGGAACCGCGTCATGCCATGATGCTGCGCTGCCGTTTGCCCGGTGGCGTGATGACGCCGGAACAGTGGTTGGGGATTGATAAATTTGCTGCCGAGAGCACGCTCTATGGCAGCATTCGTATCACCAACCGCCAAACCTTTCAGTTTCACGGTATTCTGAAGCCGAACGTGAAACCGGCGCACCAGTTGCTGAATCATCTGGGGCTGGATGCGTTGGCGACTGCCAACGATATGAACCGTAACGTGCTTTGTACTTCTAACCCGGTGGAATCCGAGCTGCATCAGCAGTCCTATGATTGGGCGAAGAAGATCTCCGAGCATCTGTTGCCACGTACCAGTGCCTACGCCGAGATCTGGCTGGATCAAGAGAAAGTCGCTACCACCGATGAAGAACCGATCCTCGGGGCGACCTATCTGCCGCGCAAGTTCAAAACCACGGTAGTGATCCCGCCGCAAAACGATGTCGATCTGCACGCCAACGATCTTAATTTTATCGCTATTGCCGATAATGGCCGTCTGGTCGGTTTCAACGTGTTGGTAGGTGGCGGCCTTTCTATCGCCCACGGCGATAAGGCAACCTATCCGCGCACTGCCAGTGAGCTGGGTTATATTCCGATTGAGCATACGCTGGCCGTGGCCGAAGCGGTGGTGACCACGCAACGTGACTGGGGTAATCGCACCAACCGCAAAAATGCCAAAACCAAATATACGTTGGAGCGTGTCGGCGTTGACACCTTCAAACGTGAAGTGGAAAAGCGCGCGGGCGTGACCTTTGAATCGGTGCGCCCGTATGAATTTACTGGCCGTGGCGATCGCATTGGCTGGGTGAAAGGCATCGATAGCAAATGGCACCTGACGCTGTTTATCGAAAATGGCCGTATTCTCGATTATCCAGGGCGCCCGTTGAAAACCGGGTTGGCTGAAATTGCCAAAATCCATAAAGGGGATTTCCGCCTCACGGCGAATCAAAACCTGATTGTGGCAGGCGTGAATACGCGCAATAAAGCGAAGATTGAAGCGCTGGCGCGCGAGCACGGGTTGATTGACGATAGCGTCAGCGAGCAGCGTAAAAACTCGATGGCCTGCGTATCCTTCCCAACCTGTCCGCTGGCGATGGCGGAGGCCGAGCGTTTTCTGCCGGAATTTGTCACCGAGGTGGAAGGCATTATGCAGCGCCACGGCGTGGGCGACGAGCATATCGTACTGCGGGTAACCGGCTGTCCGAACGGCTGTGGCCGCGCCATGCTAGCGGAAATTGGTCTGGTGGGGAAAGCCGTTGGGCGCTACAACCTGCATCTGGGCGGTAACCGCGAAGGCTCGCGCATTCCGCGTATGTATCGCGAAAATATCACGCAGGCGGAGATCCTGAGCGAACTGGATGGTCTGATTGGCCGCTGGGCGCTGGAGCGCCAGCAGGGAGAAGGGTTTGGTGACTTCGCGATTCGTAGCGGCATTATCAAGCCGGTGCTCGATCCGGCGCGCGATTTTTACGATTAACCGGGAGGCATGATGTCGGTATTCTCTCTTGAAGCGCTCAATGCGCTACCCAAACCGGAGCAGGCGCAAGCGCTGGCAGAAACCAACGCCCAGTTGGAAACGCTCTCTGCCGAGGCGCGCGTAGCTTGGGCGCTGGAGCACTTGCCGGGAGAGTACGTTCTCTCTTCCAGTTTCGGTATTCAGGCGGCGGTAAGCCTGCACTTGGTCACGCAACTGCGCCCTGATATTCCGGTTATCCTCACCGATACCGGCTACCTGTTCCCGGAGACCTACCAGTTTATCGATACACTGACCGAGCAGTTGAAACTCAATTTGAAGGTGTATCGCGCCGAGCACTCCCCGGCCTGGCAGGAAGCTCGCTATGGCAAGCAGTGGGAACAGGGCGTTGAAGGCATTGAGCAGTACAACCAGCTAAACAAAGTAGAACCAATGAATCGCGGGCTGAGTGAGCTACAAGCACAAACCTGGTTTGCCGGGTTGCGGCGCGAGCAGTCGGGCAGCCGTGGACATCTGCCGGTGCTGGCTATCCAACGCTGCGTATTCAAGGTGTTGCCTATTATCGATTGGGATAACAAGCAGGTGTATCAATATCTCAAGCAGAACGGTTTGTCCTACCATCCGCTGTGGGATCAAGGATACCTGTCCGTAGGGGATACGCATACCACGCGTAAATGGGAACCGGGAATAAGCGAAGAAGAAACGCGATTCTTTGGTTTGAAACGGGAGTGTGGGTTGCACGAGGGGTGAGTGTCACCTCCATCCTTCCAGCCCACTTCCGTCATTCACGCACACCTCCGTCATTCCCGCGAAGGCGGGAATCTCCTACAGGCGAAACAGGTTTTGTCTAACAGAGATCCCCGGCTTTCGCCGAGGATGGCAAGGGGGACAATGACTTTTCAGCAGTCTGCGACCGTTGGTAAACAGCCTTTTTTGTGCACAGTGCTGGCACAGTAATCAGTAGTCCAGCACCGCCCACCAGAATACGCGCCCGATAATATCGACTTCGCTGAGGGATTTCTCTTCCACGGGATGCTCAGCACTGTTGTAACTGCGGATGCTTACCGTGTTTGGCCCAACTTGGTACAGCAACTTAATGCGGTTCCAACCGTTTTGGCTGATGGCGTAGATCTTGCCATCAATAATACGCTTATCGTTGGTGTTGACGGCGACGGTTGTACCATCGGGAATAAACGGTTCCATGCTGTCGCCCTTGGCCGGGAAACAGAGTACGCCAGAACCATCCGAATTGGCACCGACGCGGCGTAGGGTCGATTTGGAAAATCGCAGCTTAAACCCGTTATGATCTTCATTCATGATGAGCCCAGTCCCGCAGGCGAATTCAATATCTTTCAGAAACGGCACTTCCACTTCATCATCCCGCAAGGGGGGGGCTGTCCCACACATCAACCGTTCCCCACTGGGATTCCGGCGGAACGTTGGAGCGCGAGTCGTAAGGTTCTGCCGCAGGCGCACGCATCGGTTCATCACCATTTGCCAGCCATTCTGGACGGACTCCCAACGCATCGGCGATATCAATGATACGCGAGGTTCCTTTCGCCTGACCGGAGGTCAAGCGCCTGATGGTTGGCTGAGCCATGTTAACGGCACGTGCCAGTTGCCCCTGAGTCATTCCCGTCAGCGACATCGCATGGTTGAGCCGTTCTGCCAAAGTGTTCATCGTTTCCATGCCAGTAACTTTATAGCATTCGCTATTGCTTTTCAAGTGAAATGGCAATACCTTTTACTATTATCGATAGCTAAAGATATTATCACACTAACAACATCGGCTACGCGTGAATAACGGACGTTAGTTCTTAATTAAATCAATAGCTTTTCGGTGGCAGTCTATGGCTTCCGCTCTTTTGTTACTCCAGGGGACGGTGCGGCAAGAACCCAATGGTCTTGTCAGATAACGGTATAGAAACAACAAAGGTGGCGAGATGATTCGTGATATCCAAAAGGTGCTCGAGCGCTATGGCGCATGGGCTTCTCATACTGAACACGGGCTGTATTACTCATCGGTGGCGGCGGGCTTCCGTGGGCTGCTGCCCTCCAGCCAGCGCTCGCGCCCGTCGTGTTGCGATGACGATGGGTTGATTGTTAATGGGGCGATGGCGTGTTTGAAAAAACGGTAATAACTCCAATTAGTAGAGCATGTGTTTTTCGATGAAGGCTCCGATGACTTTTTCGTGGATCTCGACGGAGCGCGAGAAGCAAATCGTTTTACGCGCCAGTCGTTTAATGCGGGTACGGAGCGTCAGGTTATTGCGCTCTATGCGTTGCGTGAAGATCTTGCCAGTCAGATGTTTCTGCTTCGGAACCTCTCTTGCATAGCTGCCCCAGTTGTCACTGGTAATCATGCCGATGTTGAACGGTGTCAACAGAGCCAGCAATTCACGGCAGGTCTCATCGGTTCGGGGGCCAAAAGTGTAGGCCAGAACACCGCCCGTTTTGGTATTGTAAGCGTACCAGAGCCAGTGCTGTAGCGCCTTACTGCCAACGAAGCTCCATTGCTCATCAAGTTCACAGATAAGGGCGACGTCGGCGTGAGCAACGGGAGAAGACGTTATCCTGCGGGGCGAGAGCTTTTTAAAGCCCGGATGACCGTATTGATGCCGATTTTCAACGTTCTGGCGGTATCGCGAACACCGGCACCGTTGAAGGCCATATCAACGATCTGCTCTTTGACTCCCGGCTTTCGCGCTTCATAGCGGTAGGTAAGCTGGAATACACGGCGACAGCAGTGACACCGTAAGCGTTCGCGCTTAGTTGGACTAAGGCCATGTCGATAAACTTTATCTGAATGGCAGCGAGGGCAATGAACAAAAACAGTAACCACGTGGAAACCTCAAATAGCGGCAGAATATCACAAAAGCCAACTATTTGAAGGCATTACCGGATATTTATCGCTAAGAAAAATAGCGTGAAATAACAGGACGACAACGAAAGCGGTGTTTATCGAAATAAAAAGTAAACGTGAATAGCCTTATAATCACGACGCCAGGCGCAATACCGGGCGTCGTGAACAGCACTACTTGCGTGCCAATATCGGTTTGAGGAAACGGGCAGTGTGCGATGCTTCGCAATTGGCAACTGTCTCCGGGGTGCCGGACACCAGTATTTGACCGCCACCGCTGCCACCTTCCGGACCAAGGTCCACAATCCAGTCTGCGGTTTTAATCACATCCAGATTGTGCTCAATCACCACAATGGTGTTTCCCTGATCGCGCAACTGGTGCAACACGTCCAACAATTGCTGAATATCGGCAAAATGTAGCCCGGTGGTTGGCTCGTCAAGAATATACAGGGTTTGCCCCGTTCCTCGCTTGGACAACTCGCGGGACAGTTTCACACGCTGTGCTTCACCGCCGGAGAGCGTGCTCGCCGACTGGCCAAGACGAATATAAGAAAGCCCCACATCGATAAGGGTTTGCAGCTTACGCGCCAAGGCAGGAATAGCATCAAAGAAGTCACGCGCCTCTTCAATGGTCATTTCCAGCACTTCGTGAATGCTTTTACCCTTGTATTTGATTTCCAGCGTTTCACGGTTATAGCGTTTGCCTTTGCACTGATCGCACGGCACATAGATATCCGGCAGGAAGTGCATCTCCACTTTGATGACACCATCGCCCTGACAGGCCTCACAGCGCCCGCCGCGCACGTTGAAACTAAAGCGCCCAGGGTTGTATCCGCGGCTTCTCGCTTCTGGCACACCGGCAAAAAGTTCACGGATGGGGGTAAATACGCCTGTGTAGGTCGCCGGGTTGGAACGCGGTGTGCGCCCAATAGGACTTTGATCGATATCGATCACCTTATCAAAATGCTCAAGGCCGTGAATCTCACGGTACGGTGCCGGTTCCGCCAGCGTTGCGCCATTGAGCTGACGTTGCGCCAGCGGAAACAGCGTATCGTTAATCAGCGTCGATTTGCCGGAACCAGAAACACCGGTGATACAGGTGAACAGCCCGACGGGTAGCGTCAGCGTGACATCTTTCAGGTTGTTGCCTTTGGCCCCTACCAGCTTCAGCACTTTGGTAGGATCGGCAGGCACGCGTTGTGACGGCACGGAGATTTTTCGCTCACCGCTCAGGTACTGGCCGGTCAACGATTCTGGCACCGCCATGATCTGTTCTACCGAGCCTTCCGCTACCACCTGGCCGCCGTGCACCCCCGCACCCGGTCCGATATCAATCACATGATCCGCCGCGCGAATGGCGTCTTCATCATGCTCCACCACAATCACGGTGTTGCCCAGATTGCGTAGGTGGATCAATGTCTCCAACAGGCGTTCGTTGTCCCGCTGGTGCAAGCCAATGGAAGGTTCATCCAGTACATACATCACCCCCACCAGACCGGCACCAATTTGGCTCGCCAGTCGGATACGCTGTGCTTCACCGCCGGAAAGCGTTTCGGCAGAACGCGACAGCGACAGGTAGTTCAATCCCACGTTCACCAGGAATTTCAGGCGATCGCCGATCTCCTTCAACACTTTTTCAGCAATCTGCGCGCGCTGACCACTTAGCTTCATGTTTTGGAAGAACGTCATCGCATGGCCGATGCTCATGTCGGAAATCTGCGGCAGCGTGGTCTGTTCGACAAACACATGGCGCGCTTCCTTACGCAGACGCGTACCGATGCAACTGGCACATGGACGGTTACTAATAAACTTGGCCAGTTCTTCGCGCACCGCGCTTGATTCGGTTTCCTTGTAACGCCGTTCCATGTTGTTCAACACGCCTTCGAAAGGATGGCGTCGCACGGACGTATCGCCACGATCGTTGATGTATTTGAACTCGATAGTGTCTTTACCGGAACCGTACAGAATGACGTGACGAATTTTTTCACTCAGGCTGTCGTAGGGTGCCTCGACATCAAAACGATAATGCTCCGCCAGTGAACGCAGCATCTGAAAATAGTAAAAGTTACGTCGATCCCAGCCGCGAATCGCACCGCCGGCCAACGACAGCTCACCGTTTTGCACCACACGTGCCGGATCGAAGAACTGCTGCACGCCCAACCCATCACAGCTCGGACAAGCGCCAGCCGGATTGTTGAAGGAGAACATGCGCGGCTCCAGCTCATGCATGCTATAGCCACACTGCGGACAAGCGAAATTGGCGGAAAACAGCAGTTCGGGCTGCTTGTTGCTATCATCCATATCCGCCACAATAGCGCTACCGCCGGAAAGCTCCAGCGCGGTTTCAAACGATTCCGCCAGACGCTGTGCCAAATCCTCACGCACTTTGAAACGATCGACGACTACCTCAATGGTGTGTTTCTTCTGTAATTCCAGCTTGGGCGGATCGGAAAGATCGCAAACCTCGCCGTCGATACGGGCGCGGATATAGCCTTGTGTCGCCAGGTTTTCCAGCGTTTTGGTGTGCTCCCCTTTGCGATCTTTAACAATCGGGGCGAGCAGCATCAGGCGAGTACCTTCCGGCTGTGCCAGCACGTTATCCACCATCTGGCTGACGGTCTGCGCCGCCAGCGGCACATCGTGATCCGGACAGCGCGGCTCACCCACTCGGGCAAAGAGCAGACGCAAATAGTCGTGAATCTCGGTGATAGTGCCCACGGTTGAGCGCGGGTTATGGGACGTGGATTTTTGCTCAATGGAAATCGCCGGTGACAACCCTTCGATATGATCGACGTCCGGCTTCTCCATTAAAGAGAGAAACTGGCGCGCATAGGCAGACAACGATTCAACGTAGCGCCGCTGCCCTTCCGCATACAGGGTATCAAACGCCAGCGACGATTTACCGGACCCCGACAGCCCGGTGACCACAATCAGTTTATCGCGCGGAATTACCAGATTGATATTTTTGAGGTTATGAGTACGGGCACCACGAACTTCGATCTTATCCATTCACATACATCCCGGAGTTAACGCTATTTTTCATCATCCCGCAGGCGGAGATAACCGGTACGAAACGTGCCATTATGACACAAAAAACACCCGCTGCGTTTTTTAGCACCGCAGATGGCGGCTCAGTGGGGGGACAAGCAGAAGAAACACGCTATGTAGTGGCACACTGATACTGGCCACCTGATCGGAGGTGATATGCTCACCTCATCAACACGACAGGTGACCTCATGGGTAAACATTTTACGGCGGAATTTAAGCTCGAAGCCGCAAAGCTGGTTGTCGACCACGGCTACACATACGTTAAGGCCGCAGAGGCGGTTAATGTCATATCGTTATACACATCTTTTGGCCATTTTTTGAACAGGATGCTCAGAACCCCGTGAATTAAGGCATTCAAGCCATCCCATTGGCTTTTTGAGGTTCAAAATGCCACTCTGAGATAAACCCGTAACTCATTGATTAAACAGTGCGTTAGAAAGATGTGTATAACGATATGGGTTAAACTGGGCTGCATCCGCCTCTTTTACAAGAAGTTATGCAATTAAGGGACACAGCCTAGTATTTAATTTTACACTTTATAAAATTAAATATATTCAATTTTATAACCAGAAAATTTTATTTCATCATCAATTCCTCTGAACGAAAAAGTTGCTATATTAGCTCCATCCATATCAGCTGTGGCTTTAAGCTCCACAAAAACATCTTTAGGTATTTTATTATCAAAATGTTTAACGTCATCTATCCCCATAATTAGCAAGCCTTTTCCTACGGCATTCTTTAATGTTATACGATAATTACGCCCAATCTTTAACTTTCTTGTACATTCAATAATACCAGCACCACTCAACGTGACTTCCCCCCTTGTCATAGAAAAACCAGGCCCCCCGCTTTCTCGAAGCTGAAAATAACGAAGTTCATAATCTGCAAGTTTTTTAAAGCCATCGTAGTTATGAAAATCACAATCAATAACCTGTGAATATATAGCTGTCATGATCATCCTCATATCAAAAGTTACAATACTATCTTATTAATAAAAAATCTGGAGTACAGCAATACAAGCGTATACTCCAGGGCGAGAGCATGAATGCTCATTAAGTAAGCACATAGGGGCTTTGTTGAATAATAGTGAGTCATGCTGTTTTGCCAAGCCACTTTTGGTAGAAAATGCTTGTCCCCTCAGGTGTACAGTTTTCTCATGAAGCCTAACTGCATGATTTTGCGTTGCGAGGATCCGTCGTTTCACTGGGCTGCCAGCATAAAATCTATTTATTCAACAAAGCCGCACATAGGTCAAAAAACAAACGCCTCAGCGCCCAAAAATCATCTGTTAGGATGTTATTTGACCAAAATAAGCGTGTTTATTAACCATTATCTGTTCAAAAAACATTCACTCTCTCACCCTGGCGTATACTCAACGTACTGCAATGATGTAGCCCCCTGTAACACCAGACAGTAGCTGTATCTCCAGATAAGAGATAGGCTTAGATATATGTCTAACAATCATGCTAATTTTGAAATGACCGGGATCCTGTTAGGGCAAGAAGTCCGTAAGCGTAAAACTCCGCAAGAGAAAATCGCCATCATTCAGCAGACAATGGAGCCGGGGATGAACGTCTCCCATGTAGCCCGCCTGCATGGCATCCAGCCCAGCCTTTTGTTTAAGTGGAAGAAGCAATACCAGGAAGGAAGCCTCACCGCCGTTGCGGCCGGAGAAGAAGTGGTTCCAGCTTCGGCGCTGGCGACTGCCCTCAAGCAGGTCCGGGAGCTACAGCGCCTTCTGGGTAAGAAGACGATGGAAGTTGAGATCCTCAAAGAAGCAGTGGAGTACCGCCAGTCGCGAAAATGGATAGCGCACGCGCCCTTGTTGCCAAAGGACGGGGAATAGCTCTGGTCAGCCGCGCCATGAGCGTGTCGCGTGCGCAGCTGTCACTGCGGGTTAACCGTTCTGCCGACTGGCTGGACAGGCGCAGCAACCGGCGTAATGACGAAGCTGATGCTGAGATATTATCGGACATCCTCCGTATCATCAGCGACATGCCCAGTTACGGTTACCGCCGAGTGTGGGGTATCCTGCGTAAGCAACGTCGTGCAGAGGGACTTCCACCGGTGAACGCCAAACGGCTTTACAGGATAATGAGCGAGCATAACCTGCTGTTGTTGCATGATAAAACTGAACGTCCGAAGCGGGAGCATAAAGGCAAAATCGCGGTAGCAGAGAGCGATATGCGCTGGTGCTCAGATGGCTTCGAGTTCGGTTGTGACAACGGCGAGAAGCTGCGGGTGACGTTCGCACTGGACTGCTGCGACCGGGAGGCCATAGACTGGGCAGCGAGCACCAGGGGTTATGACAGTTCAACCGTGCAGGATGTGATGCTGAGGTCGGTGGAAAAACGCTTCGGTAGCGCGCTGCCGGATAAACCAGTGCAATGGCTGACGGATAATGGTTCAGCGTACACAGCGCATGAAACGCGGAAGTTCGCCAGAGAACTGAATCTGGAGCCCTGCACAACAGCAGTGAGCCGTCCACAGAGTAACGGCATGGCAGAACGATTCGTGAAGACGATGAAGGAAGATTACATCGCCTTCATGCCAAAACCCGATGTGCGAACAGCGCTGAAGAATCTTGCAGCGGCGTTCAATCATTACAATGAAAACCATCCGCACAGTGCGCTGGGATACAACTCCCCAAGAGAATATCGGCGCCAGCGGGCATCGTTAACTTAAGATACAAAAGCTGTCCGGAGATGGTGGGTCAAGATCAACTCAACGTACTGCAAGATGTACGGCAAGGCCGCGCGATGGGCTTACTACTCGTGCCTTCTGCTGGATAGGCTGATGCATCTTGAAGTACGTTGAGTATATAAAAATCGATACCTGAGTCATCCAGTCATGCGTGAACGGTAACTGCTCCACGTGAACGTCAAAGTGCAACCGCCACCGTCGTTCATACGGTCGATAACGCGCTCCCCGATAAATCCGGCCAGTTCGTTCAATGCCAAATTACTGATAAGAATCGTAGGTTTCATGCTCTCGTAGCGCGTGTTGATAACTTCGAATAAAATCATCTTTTCCGCCTCGCTACCGAACTGAACGCCTACCTCGTCGATGATGAGCAAATCAGGCTGGGTATAGCGCTTGATAACCGCGGACTCAGAGTACTCAGCACTTTTGCTCCACGTTGATTTAAATTCGCGGGCAATTCGCAAAACGGTCGTGAATAGCGCTGAATTTTGGTGCTCGTTGATAACGTGCTTGGCAATCGACAGGGCAAGGTGATTCTTGTCGGTTCCTGGCTTACCGCACATCACCAAGCCGCCACCCTGCTTAAGGCGTTCAGGCCAATGGGTGACATAGGCATTGCAGAATTTTAAGCAACGTGCTGCATCAGGATTCACTGGCTCGTAGTTATCTAAATAACTGTTCCGAATAGTAGATCACCTGAAGGGAACTCAGTCCGAGTTGAGCGATCTGAGCAATCGATAAAGCTCCCAAATCATCAACCGGACTGAGCGATGTCGAGCATAGCACCGATACCCCGTAACGAACGACGCCTGATGAAGAAAACTCTCCATAAAACGCGTGACAAGAATCACGCCCGCAGGCTGACCGCCATCCTGATGTTGCACCGGGGCGAGCGCGTGAGCGATGTCGCCAGAATGCTTTGCTGCGCCCGTTCGTCAATCGGCAGATGGATTAACTGGCTCACCCTGTACGGCATTGAAGGCCTCAAATCTCTGCGGCCCGGTCGTGGCCGTCGCTGGCCGTTTGAACAGATCTGCGCACTGTTAATCCAGCTCGTAAAGCGTTCCCCTCATGATTTTGGCTATCAGCGTTCGCGCTGAAGCACGGAACTGCTAGCGATAAAAATCAATGAGATAACCGGTTGCCAGTTGCATGCTTCCACGGTGCACCGTTGGCTGCCTTCTGCCGGTCTGGTGTGGCGACGCGCAGCTCCTACGCTGCGTATCCGCGACCCGCATAAGGAAGAAAAAATGGAGGCCATCGCGATGGCGCTGGAACAATGCAGCGCGGAACATCCCGTCTTTTACGAAGACGAAGTGGATATTCATCTGAATCCCAAAATTGGCGCGGACTGGCAGGTTCGCGGGAAGCAGAAACGCATCGTGACGCCGGGCCAGAACGAGAAATATTATCTGGCGGGTGCATTACACAGCGGGACAGGAAAAGTCAGCGATGTTGGAGGAAACAGTAAAAGTTCGTGTTTTTTATCAGTATGTTAGAGCATCTGAGAGCAACGTACAGACGGGCAAAAACGCTCACGCTGATAGTTGATAACTACATTATTCACAAAAACCGGGAGACGCAGCGCTGGCTGGAAGAAAACCCGAAATTCAGGGGTATTTATCAGCCGGTGTACTCACCATGGGTAAATCATGTAGAGCGGTTATGGCAGGCGTTGCATGAAACCATTACCCGCAATCATCAATGCTGTTCAATGTGGCAGTTACTGAACAAGGTTCGCCGCTTCATGGAAACCGTCAGCCCGTTTCCCAGTGGAAAACATGGACAGGCAAAAGTGTAGCGGTATTAGGAACAGCTATTTAGGCGTCAAGTGTCTGCAAACCGTGAGCCATGCGCTGAGCAGTATGCCGCGTCGCAAAGAGGATTTAATCGCACGTTATGGCGGTGAAGAGTTTGTCATCATTCTGATGGATGTGACGGAAGAAGGCGCCGTAGCGTTTGCAGAACGGGCGCTGGAAGCTATCAGACACCAGCGTACCCCCCCATGAACTCACCACGCTGGATGAAAAAGTCGTTACAGCCAGCGCTGGCGTCTACCTTTTTGTGGGAACAACACCGGCTCAGGCACCGGAGAGCGTGATTATTCGTGCAGATAAAGCATTGTATCAGGCCAAGAGCAAGGGCAGAAATCGCGTTGAAATTGCGACAGAATAGGTCAACAGCGGTCAGGTGCGGACGAATTTATATTGATACAGTGCCTGACAGCGCGCGTCGCTTCTGACAAAATAGCGCCATCCCCGTAGTTTTATTTGATGGATTTCCAGAGAGATGGCAGCAAAGATTATTGATGGTAAAACGATTGCGCAGCAAGTGAAGGATGAAGTTTGTGCGCGCGTCAAGCAGCGCCTGGCCGAAGGCAAGCGTGCGCCAGGGCTGACTGTTGTGTTAGTCGGCGATAATCCCGCTTCACAGATCTACGTCGCTAGCAAACGTAAAGTGTGTGACGAAGTGGGCTTTGTCTCTCGCTCTTATGACTTACCTTCCAGCACCACGGAAGCCGCGCTGTTGGCGCTGATCGACGAACTGAATGCCGACAACAGCATTGATGGTATTTTGGTTCAGTTGCCGCTGCCCGAAGGCATTGATAACACCAAAGTCATCGAGCGCATCGCACCCGATAAAGACGTGGACGGCTTCCACCCTTACAACGTCGGTCGCCTGTGCCAGCGCGACCCGCTGCTGCGTGCCTGCACGCCGCGCGGCATCATCACGCTGCTGGAACGTTACAACGTGGACATGTTTGGCTTGAATGCCGTGGTGGTGGGTGCGTCCAATATCGTTGGCCGTCCGATGAGTCTGGAACTACTGCTGGCAGGTTGTACCACCACGGTGACCCACCGTTTTACCAAAAACCTGCGTCAACACGTTGAGCAGGCCGACTTGCTGATTGTTGCGGTTGGCAAGCCGGGCTTTATTCCCGGCGAGTGGATTAAACCGGGTGCCATCGTGATCGATGTCGGCATCAATCGTCTGGACAGCGGCAAAGTGGTGGGAGATGTGGAGTTTTCCGTCGCACAGGAGCGCGCGTCGCTGATAACGCCGGTGCCCGGCGGTGTTGGTCCTATGACCGTTGGCACCCTGATTCAAAACACGCTGCAAGCCTGCGAAGAGTACCACGACGGCAACGCGTAACAGCACGGATATACGGTTAACGCATAAACATCACGTTAACATCGCGCGCTCAGGCGCGCCTTTTTCTTTCTTACAGCAGGATGTTATGGAAACTTTTCATCTCGATAAACACCCGCACGTTGAACTGTGCGATCTGCTTAAACTGCTTGGCTGGAGTGAGAGCGGCGCTGCCGCCAAAGCCGCCATTGCTGACGGTGGCGTCAGCGTTGACGGCCTGGTCGAAACGCGTAAGCGCTGCAAGATCATTGCTGGTCAGCGGGTCAACTTTGACGGGCAATCGGTAAATGTCGTGCCCTAAGCAACAGCCAGTAGTCTGATCCAATAAAAATCGCCCGCAAAGGTTTACCGTCGCGGGCGTTTTTTAACACGAACTAACAATAGCGTTATTTACGGCGCCATGTCGTGCCCTGCGGACCGTCTTCTAACACAATCCCCATTTCCGTCAGGCGCGCACGCGCTACATCGGCCAGCGCCCAGTCTTTGGTCTGACGCGCGTCATTACGCTGCTGAATCAGGGCTACGATCTCTTGCACTTCGTCACCATCCGCTTGAGAACCGCTTTGCAGGAAGGATTCCGGGTCTTGCTCCAACAGCCCAAGAATGCCCGCCAAACGGCGCAACGCGGCGGCCAGCGCATCCGCCGCCATCGCATCTTCCGCTTTCAGGCGGTTCACCTCACGTGCCATGTCAAACAGCACCGAGTAAGCCTCTGGCGTATTAAAATCATCGTCCATCGCCGCGCGGAAGCACGTTTCAAACGCGTCGCCACCTTGAGCCGTCGCTGCCGGATCGGTGCCACGCAACGCAGTGTACAAACGCTCCAAAGAGGCACGCGCCTGTTTCAGGTTCTCTTCACTGTAATTCAACTGGCTACGGTAATGGCCCGACATCAGGAAGTAACGCACGGTTTCAGCGTCGTAATATTTCAGTACATCGCGTACGGTGAAGAAATTGTTGAGCGATTTAGACATCTTTTCGCGATCGATCATCACCATACCGGAATGCATCCAGTAGTTGACGTAAGGGCCGTCATGGGCGCAGGTCGACTGAGCAATTTCGTTCTCATGGTGCGGGAACATCAGATCGGAACCGCCGCCGTGAATATCAAAGTGTTCGCCAAGCTGTTTGCAGTTCATGGCTGAACATTCGATGTGCCAGCCGGGACGCCCTCCCCCCCAAGGGGATGTCCAGTGCGGCTCGCCGGGTTTCGACATTTTCCACAACACAAAATCCATCGGATTGCGTTTCACTTCCGCAATATCAATACGTGCCCCCGCTTTCAACTGTTCCAGATCCTGGCGAGAAAGCACGCCGTAACCCGGCGCGCTGTCGACAGAAAACATCACATCGCCGTTGTCTGCCACATAGGCATGTTTGCGCGCAATCAGTTGCGCCACCAGTTCAATAATTTCGGCGATATGGTGTGTAGCACGCGGCTCTAGATCGGGACGTAAAATGTTCAACGCATCAAAATCAGCGTGCATTTCGGCGATCATGCGCGAGGTCAGTTGTTCGCAGCTTTCTCCATTCTCTGCGGCGCGTTTGATGATTTTGTCGTCGATGTCCGTTACATTGCGCACATAATTGAGCGAGTAACCCAAATAGCGCAAATACCTGGCAACCACATCGAAAGCCACAAAAGTACGCCCGTGACCGATATGACACAGGTCATACACGGTAATGCCGCATACATACATGCCCACGTTACCGGCATGAATGGGTTTGAATTCCTCTTTTTGGCGACTCAGCGTATTAAAAATCTTTAACATCAAAACATTCCATGATATTCGCGGGAGAAGTGGAGTATGCGCAGCAAACGGAACACCGCCGTTGAGGCGGGTTCAGCAAGCCCAGCAGCGTATTGAAACCTGAACCTCGAGCTATTGCAAGACTGAGACAGCGTAATAGGAAGATAATTGATAAGGATTAAAAAACAGAAACCCGGCAATGGCTCGCCGGGTCTTATGTTACTGCTTGCAAACCGAAGAAGCGTTAGCGCAAATTCGGATTACTCATCACGGAGTATTTCCCGCTGCCCAGCAGCGCGATAGCCAATGCAGCGAAGAAGAATACCGCAGTCGGTTCAGCGCCCCAGGCACCGGTTTTCGCCAGCGAAACAAAACCCGCTGGTGCAGCCAGAAGTTGCGCAACCACCATGGTACCCGCAACCACTAAGGCAGAAGGACGTGTCAGAATGCCGAGAATCAATAAGATGGGGGCAACGACTTCACCCGCAAAGACACCATACGCGATAAACGTCGGTAATCCCGCATTTGTCAGCATACCCGCGATGGCAACAACCCCATCGACCATTTTGTGCCATCCATGAAAAATCAACAAAATGCCAAAAGCGAGACGCAGCAGCAGTTTGCCTGCATCGGGTTTATCCAGTACACGATTGATTAAGCCCAGCATGATTCACCTGTTAGTATTAGAAATGATTATTAATTATAATTCAATTAAAAACAAACACTTAAATTAAAAATATTTTATTAATCATAAAGTTGTTATACTCAATGTTACTCAAAATCCGTGATAAAACCGTGCAAGTATTAGAGCAACTAGAGACAACTTTTTCGGCAAAATGGACGTGCCAATCACAGATGCCGAGGAAGGGATGCCAGCCAGAGAAGAGGCTTTTCCTTTGGCTGGCGTGTTGGCTTAGGTGACGTACCGAGGCATTGAAAAAATGCTCTTTACTCATGCAAAACCTACCGGGACAACTGGGATATCGGGACAGATTTAAAATAACCATTAAAATTCAATTGAATATATGAAAATCCTTGTCCCAGAGTTGTCCCATTCTCATCTCTTCTCCGTCCCAGCTTCATGACAAATAATCGTTGCACCGGTCTGCACAAATCCCTAATAGACATTAACATTCAATAAGTTATCTGCACTGTAGTGGTCAACTAATATTGGCCACCGCATTAGACTGTATGTAGAACAGTCGCTCAGATTCGTTTGGAGTTAAGCCGCCGTTATACCAGTGAGGCCGGATAGCGCTGTAATACCCCGTGATGTAGCGGATAATCGCGTCCTGGGCTTCGCTGAAGCTGTTGTAACCCTTTGTCGGCACCCATTCTGTCTTCAGGCTGCGGAAGAACCGCTCCATTGGCGCATTATCCCAGCAGTTACCCCGCCGACTCATACTCTGCTTTATCCGGCAGCGCCACAGGGCTTGCCGGTATTGACGGCTGGTATAGTGGCTGCCCTGGTCGCTGTGGAACATGACTCCTGTTGGTTGTCCCCGGAGTTCCCAGGCCATCTGCAACGCTTTAACTGTCAGCGCCGAGTCCGGCGACGTCGACATGGCTCAGCCCACCGGTTTGCGGGCGAACAGATCTAGCACCACCGCAAGGTAAGCCCAGCATTTGCCCGTCCAGATGTAGGTCACATCGCCGCACCAGACCTGATCCGGCGCGGTAACCGCGAACTGGCGGTTGAGATAGTTCGGTATTTCAACGTGTTCATTGCCGCCGCGTTTGTATTTGTGAGCCGGTCGCTGGCAGCTGGCGATACCCAGCTCCTTCATCAGCTTGCCAGCCAGCCAGCGCCCCATTTTGACACCAGAGCTGCCGGTGACGATGGTCGCGATACTTCGAGCGCCGGCAGAGCCGCCGCTGGCGTTCCAGGCTTCCATGACGCGACTACACTTAACCACGCGCTCACCGTCGGGTTCATTAGCGGAAGCCTGCCAGTGCCTGTAGCTGCTGCGATGTACCTCAAAAGTTTGGCACAACGCCGTGACCGGGTATCGCGCCCTCAGCCTGTCGACTACCGTGAACCGTTGAGTGAGTCCGACATTAAGAGCGCCGTAGCCTTTTTTAGGATTTCGTTCTCCATTTCAAGGCATTGGACTTTTTTCTTCATCTCACGCAGCTCGAGCTGTTCAGGGGTAAGAGGAAGTCCCGTTGGCGTTTTTCCCTGTCGTTCAAGGCGAAGCTTATTGACCCAGCGACTAATGGCAGAATGGCTGACATTAACCGCCTCTGCGGCCTTAACGTATGTGTAGCCGTGGTCGACAACCAGCTTTGCGGCTTCGAGCTTAAATTCCGCCGTAAAATGTTTACCCATGAGGTCACCTGTCGTGTTGATGAGGTGAGCATATCACCTCCGCTCAGGTGGCCAGTATCAGTGTGCCACTACATACCCCAGCATACAAAGGCTTGTCAGTGACACTGGATTGGAAAGAAAAACCATTGGGAAAGGCATCAATCAGATGATCGAAGAGGGTCTGATTCGCGATACCGGCGAGAGAAAAGGCCCGACAAAACGGGTTCGGGTATTACAGCTAAATATCGGCAATAAATGTACCCAAAAACGGAA
Organism: Symbiopectobacterium sp. Eva_TO; assembly: GCF_053848865.1. Classification (NCBI taxonomy): domain Bacteria; kingdom Pseudomonadati; phylum Pseudomonadota; class Gammaproteobacteria; order Enterobacterales; family Enterobacteriaceae; genus Symbiopectobacterium; species Symbiopectobacterium sp. Eva_TO. The sequence goes on from NZ_JBSPEY010000004.1 coordinate 991,980, forward strand.
TGATACCGAAAACGGTAATGTTACCAAAAACGGAACGTTAAATGATCCCAATATTGGGACGTTGAATGATCCCAAAAACGGGATTTTGAATGATCCCAAAATTGGGACACAGAATCAGTCATTAGAACCCAACATAGAACCTAAAACCCCCTTACCCCCTACCGGGGGCGATGAAGGGTCTTTCCTGAAAAGCCAAAAAACCAAAACAGCGCCACCTGACTATCAGGCGGTACTTCAGGCTTACAACGATGCCGCGGGAAATCGTCTGCCCAATGCCTCTACCCTGAACGATTCCCGCCGACGCGCTATCAAGCGACTGTTGGGCGAGCTGGCAGAGCCCACGCCAGAGGCCGCCGGAAAGTATTTCCAGTACTTCATGGAGACCGCCAAGCCGTTTTACTTTGGCGAAAATCCCCGTCAGTGGCAGGCCAGTTTTGATTACCTGCTACGCAGCGATACCCTGCTGAAAACCCGTGAGGGTGCGTTATGACCCAGAGTATACCGACCGTGCCGTACAGTCTGGATGCCGAAGAAGGGGTGATTGGTAGTCTGCTACTGGATGCGCAGAGCGACAATGCTCAGAGCGTGATGGCTTTTCTCAAACCCGAATCGTTCCACAGCAGTCATTGCCAGGCGATATTTTCCGTGCTGAAGGAGATGAATACACACCGCAAGACTATCGACAGCCTCACGGTGAACGACGAGTTAGAAAACCGTGGTTTGCTCCATCTGGTAGGTGGATTTTCCTACCTGGCCCAGATAGCAAAAAATACGCCCAGTGCCGCTAATGTGGTGGGATATGCCAATGTCGTGCGGGACAAGGCTACAGAACGTTTTGCACTGCGTCAGGCTAACCAGATCACGGCATTGTTTTACGAACGGAACGGGATGAGCGCAGCGGAAAAACTGGACGTTGCCCAACGGTTGATAACCGAAGCGACGGACTATGCTCAAACCGGCAACCAAAAGGGATTACGGCGCATTGACGACGTTGCCGACCGGTGGATACTGGCGATTGAAGCGCGCTGTAATAATCCCGATGCCCATCGCGGCCTGTCAACAGGGATACCCGACCTGGATAAACTGCTGTACCCGAAATTCATCGTCACAGGCTCGCTGTTCGTGATAGGTGCGCGGCCCAAGATGGGAAAAACCACGGTAATGACCGAGATGGCGTTACATGTGGGTGATATCGCGAAACTCCCCGTCGCCATGTTCAGTCTGGAAATGCCGGAAGAGCAGATTTTCGAGCGCATGGTAGGGCAGCAGGCACACGTGAACACCGACATGTTCTATCAGGGAGCGAAAAATCAGGAAGACTGGAAAAAGGTTTACGCGGCGGTTGAACGGATGCGCAATCACCCGCGGATCTGGCTGGACGATCAACCGGGGATGACGCTGGCGCACATCCAGGCAGAGTGCCGGAAACTAAAACGGAGCGAAGGGCAAATCGGCATGATTGGCGTGGATTACCTGACGCTGATGACGACCGATAAAGCCGATACCAATGCGCTGGCGTTTGGCAATATAACCAAGGCGCTGAAGAACCTTGCCAAAGAACTGGATACCGTCGTGGTGCTACTGACCCAGCTAAACCCATATCGTTATACACATCTTTTGGCCATTTTTTGAACAGGATGCTCAGAACCCCGTGAATTAAGGCATTCAAGCCATCCCATTGGCTTTTTGAGGTTCAAAATGCCACTCTGAGATAAACCCGTAACTCATTGATTAAACAGTGCGTTAGAAAGATGTGTATAACGATATGAGCTAAACCCACCTCGTTATACACAAGTCCGCAACGCCTTATATGCCAAGGGTTAGCGGGCTGAAATAGGCAGCCGGTGGGGTTGTAAATGAAGTGAAACCGACGTGTACTATCGCCATTTACGGCGCTGAAAAATGACACGGGATTCAGATGGCTGGGCACACCAAGAACTGGAAGGGGTAAATCTTGGTGACACGAGGCTCAATAAGCGTGCCAAAGGGCTTTTGATACGGCTGGCTGAGAATCCGCAAGCCAGCATTCCGCATGCGTGCCTCGGATGGTCTGAGACGCTGGGTGCTTACCGCTTCATGGAGAACCAAGCATTCGAATGGCGAGACATTCTGCAACCTCACTGGCAGCGTACGCAGGAAAGGATCCGAGAACACGAGGTTGTGCTGTGTATCCAAGACACTACCGAGCTTGACTTCAACGGGCAGCAAATCCAAGGCTTGGGTCCCTTGAACTACGAAGCCAGGCGTGGTCTGTACCTGCATCCGACCTACGCGGTCAGTCCGGATCGCGTGGGGTTGGGCGTACTGGATGCGTGGATGTGGGCAAGAGAGCCGAAGGATGCAGACGGAAAACGCGATGGGCTCAAGGAGAGTACGCGCTGGCTCGAGGGATACGAGCGAGTTGCTGAACTCGCCTCGGAGTTGCCAAACACACATCTGGTGTACTTAGCCGATCGCGAAGCGGATATCAAGGCGTTGATGCAGCTCGCTGATGACCTTGGCACTCCGGCTGACTGGTTGATCCGCTCGACTCATAATCGCAGTCTGGACTGTAATGAGAAGCTTTGGCAGAAGGTTGGAAAGACCGTGCCGGTGGGAGAAATCCAATTCGTTATGGCGGCTCGCGCGGGGCAGAAGGCGCGTACGGTGAAACAGGCGCTGCGCGTGAAGCGAGTGTCGCTGCGTTGCGGGTTGGCAGTGACTTGTGTGATAGCCAAGGAAATTGAGCCGCCAGCAGGCGTGAAGCCGGTCGAGTGGCGGTTGCTGAGCAATCGCGTACCTGAAGGACGAGAAGATATCGTGGAGCTGATCGACTGGTATCGGGCTAGATGGGAAATCGAGATGTTCTTCAATGTGCTGAAGAACGGCTGCTGTGTCGAAGCGTTACAGTTATCGACCGTGGATCGCATTGAGCGGGCATTGGCGCTGTTCATGATCGTGGCATGGCGCATCGCCTATTTAATGCGTATGGGACGAACCTGTCCAGAGCTGGACGCAATGTTGTTCTTTGATTCCGACGAGACTCATGGCGCTTACCTACTGATGAACAAGCGTATGCCCAAGGGCCGCCCTAAGCTAAACGAAGTATTGCGCTTAGTTGCGCAACTCGGAGGCTTTCTTGCTCGAAAAGGCGACGGTGAACCAGGCGCAAAAACTATCTGGAAAGGCTTGCAGAAAGTCATGACGGCCGCCGAAACGCTACGCGCGCTCAGGCACGAACAGAGACGTGTATAACGAGGTGACCTAATATGTATTAGTCGCGACTTGATCTGACACTGGACCTTGAAAGGTTGAGAGTTACCGGTTTTGATATGGGTGTCGAATCCTTATACAAAACACGAGGTAACTCTCATGCTTCATACTAACAATCCCATCATCAAACACAAAGCCGGCCTGCTCAATCTCGCCGAAGAACTCGGTAACGTATCAAAAGCCTGTAAAATCATGGGGGTGTCACGCGACACGTTTTATCGCTATCAGGAACTGGCGGCAGAAGGCGGCATTGACGCTCTGGTTAACCAAAACCGCCGGGTTCCCAACCTGAAAAACCGTGCTGATGAAGCCACTGAACGTGCGGTTGTTGATTACGCCATTGAGTTCCCGGCTCATGGCCAGCACCGGACCAGTAATGAGCTGCGTAAAAAAGGCGTCTTCATTTCTGGCAGCGGTGTGCGCTCCATCTGGCAACGACACGATCTGGAAAACTTTCGTAAGCGCCTGAAGGCACTTGAGGAAAAAGTTGCCAGAGAAGGCATCGTACTTACTGATGCTCAAATCGCTGCACTGGAGAAGAAGGCGCACGACGACGAAGCCTGTGGTGAAATAGCGACTGCTCACCCGGGTTATCTGGGGTCGCAGGACACCTTCTACGTGGGTAATCTGAAAGGTGTTGGCCGTATCTACCAGCAGACGTTCGTGGATACGTACTCGAAAGTGGCGCACTCAAGCTTTACACGAGTAAAGCACCGATCTCTGCCGCCGACCTGCTCAATGATCGCGTGCTGCCGTTCTACGAAGCTCAGGGGCTGCCAATGCTAAGAATACTGACGGACAGGGGGACGGAGTACTGCGGTAAAGTGGAACAACATGACTATCAGCTGTACTTGGCTATCAACGATATAGACCATACGAAAACGAAAGCGATGTCTCCGCAGACAAACGGTATCTGCGAGCGCTTCCATAAAACTATTTTGCAGGATTTTTATCAGGTTGCGTTCCGTAAGACGTTATACGAGGACCTAGAAAGTCTACAAAAGGATCTGGAAAACTGGTTGTGGCATTACAATAATGAGCGAACTCATCAGGGTAAAATGTGCTGCGGGCGTACGCCAATGGCCACGTTACTTGATGGTAAACGAGTCTGGGCAGAAAAAAATCTGAACCAGATTTAATCTGACAGACACCTGTATAAATAACCGGTAACTGTCAGATCAGGTCTGAGCTAATACACCTAATACTGATTGAGGCAATTCCTGATTGTAGAGCCAAACATATCGATGCAGAGTGATCTCAAGCTCTTCACCAGAATTGAAATGGTGGCTCTGCAGCACATCTTCTATGCGCCCATTAAATCGCTCGACCATACCATTTGTTTGAGGATGCATCGGTGGGCTAAGTCGGTGTTCTATATCAGGCTCTGCACACAAACGGTCGAATTCATGTTTCCCGGTGGCTGAACGTTTTCGCAGACCAAAAAGACGGTCTGTAAATTCCTTGCCATTGTCTGTAAGTACCCGATGGATAGCCATGGGACATGCCCGGTTAAGATCACGCAAGAAACGCCGCGCATTAGCCGCCGTCTTGGCTTTGTAGAGACGGATAAAAACCCATCGAGTCGCGCGATCTATACCTACGAAAAGATAGCGTCGCGAGGTTTCATTTGACATTTGTGGAAGATATTTCACATCAACATGCAGATAACCAGGTTCGTAGCTTTTAAACGCTTTGTGCTTTGGTTTTGGTGCTTTCTCCTTCATGTCACGCAAACTCCCCACTCCGTGCCTGCGTAAACAGCGATCCAGGCCAGATCGAGATACGGCGGGATTCAAGAATTCGCGTACGACCGCCAACAGATCGTCAAGAGGAAGAAAAAGCGTTTTTCGCAGGGAGACAGCCACGGCTTCCTGAGCCGGCGACAGAGTCGTCTGCAAACGATGGGGAATATGGCTATGATCCTCAACACTATCTCGTTTTTTCCATTTATAAACAGTCAGTTAAGAGATGCCATAACGCTTAGACAAAGTAGATGCAGGCTCGTTGCTTGCCTGAAGAGATGCTCTGATTTTAGGTGTTGTAGTTGCCTGACGATGGAGTCTAATCCACCTCGTTATACACATCTCTGTTCGTGCCTGAGCGCGCGTAGCGTTTCGGCGGCCGTCATGACTTTCTGCAAGCCTTTCCAGATAGTTTTTGCGCCTGGTTCACCGTCGCCTTTTCGAGCAAGAAAGCCTCCCAGTTGCGCAACTAAGCGCAATACTTCGTTTAGCTTAGGGCGGCCCTTGGGCATACGCTTGTTCATCAGTAGGTAAGCGCCATGAGTCTCGTCGGAATCAAAGAACAACATTGCGTCCAGCTCTGGACAGGTTCGTCCCATACGCATTAAATAGGCGATGCGCCATGCCACGATCATGAACAGCGCCAATGCCCGCTCAATGCGATCCACGGTCGATAACTGTAACGCTTCGACACAGCAGCCGTTCTTCAGCACATTGAAGAACATCTCGATTTCCCATCTAGCCCGATACCAGTCGATCAGCTCCACGATATCTTCTCGTCCTTCAGGTACGCGATTGCTCAGCAACCGCCACTCGACCGGCTTCACGCCTGCTGGCGGCTCAATTTCCTTGGCTATCACACAAGTCACTGCCAACCCGCAACGCAGCGACACTCGCTTCACGCGCAGCGCCTGTTTCACCGTACGCGCCTTCTGCCCCGCGCGAGCCGCCATAACGAATTGGATTTCTCCCACCGGCACGGTCTTTCCAACCTTCTGCCAAAGCTTCTCATTACAGTCCAGACTGCGATTATGAGTCGAGCGGATCAACCAGTCAGCCGGAGTGCCAAGGTCATCAGCGAGCTGCATCAACGCCTTGATATCCGCTTCGCGATCGGCTAAGTACACCAGACGTGTGTTTGGCAACTCCGAGGCGAGTTCAGCAACTCGCTCGTATCCCTCGAGCCAGCGCGTACTCTCCTTGAGCCCATCGCGTTTTCCGTCTGCATCCTTCGGCTCTCTTGCCCACATCCACGCATCCAGTACGCCCAACCCCACGCGATCCGGACTGACCGCGTAGGTCGGATGCAGGTACAGACCACGCCTGGCTTCGTAGTTCAAGGGACCCAAGCCTTGGATTTGCTGCCCGTTGAAGTCAAGCTCGGTAGTGTCTTGGATACACAGCACAACCTCGTGTTCTCGGATCCTTTCCTGCGTACGCTGCCAGTGAGGTTGCAGAATGTCTCGCCATTCGAATGCTTGGCTCTCCATGAAGCGCTAAGCACCCAGCGTCTCAGACCATCCGAGGCACGTATGCGGAATGCTGGCTTGCGGATTCTCAGCCAGCCGTATCAAAAGCCCTTTGGCACGCTTATTGAGCTTCGTGTCACCAAGATTTACCCCTTCCAGTTCTTGGTGTGCCCAGCCATCTGAATCCCGTGTCATTTTTCAGCGCCGTAAATGGCGATAGTACACGTCGGTTTCACTTCATTTACAATCCCACCGGCTGCCTATTTCAGCCCGCTAACCCTTGGCATATAAGGCGTTGCGGACTTGTGTATAACGAGGTGAGTCTAATCATCATGATATTTTGCCCTCAACTATATCCCTCAGTAGCCATCTTGCCATGAACAGCGCGGTGCGACGAGGGTCTATATAATGATCCGGTACTAAACACCTATGCCATTCCCACTTCACCCAGTGTTTCCATTGAACAGTTTGCTCACGAATTTGCCTCAACGCTTGCTTATTACCAGCAGCAGTTATCAAGCTGGCAGCAGATATTAACCGGAACGGGAAACGTTACGTTGACCACGCCAGACGGTCAGACCGTTACCGTTCGCTCGCAACGGGCGTGGGATACGGCGCTGAATAGGAAAGCCAATTCCAGCGATGTTTTCTTGCTGAAAGGCGCGCTGGGAACCAATGACCTGAACAATGCTATCGGAACCGATTACCAGGGTATCTGGTGGCAGAATGCGACCGCAAACGCCACGGCGGCAAGGAACTATCCTGTGGTGTCCGCTGGGAACCTGCTTGTGCTCTACAACAGTGTGACCAGCTACGGCATTACGCAGATTTATATCACCCCTGTTTCAAAGCGCATTTTTATCAGAAGCAAGCCAACACCGAGCGATGCATGGACAACATGGGATGAGTTTTGGACTAGCGCAAATCTGCCAAACCCCGCAACGCTTGATACTGCGCAAAACATAACTGGGCTAAAGCAATTTCGTAGGAATTCAGAAGCGTTCATGATCTTCCCTGCTGAACAAGGAAAGTCGTCGTTAATCCGAGGAAGTGACGCTGATGGAAATTCAAGATGGTATTTGGGTTACGGTGGTGACAACGTAAATACGCTAACGTTGCATAACTATAAAGCAAGTAACGGGATCTATTTCAACGAAAACGGCGATATATCGATTAATCCGGCTTATGGTAAACGTATTTACCAATGGACATACCCGCTACTGGCGGCAGGGCTGAATGCTATATCCGACGCCAACGGCTTCTGGAAAACAGCAAGCCCGGTTGTGAAGCTGTTTGCTGACGGCACCAGCGAACTCACCAGCGAAGCCGAGGGCATCACCAGCGAGCGCCTGAGCGAAGGGGTGTACCGTATTTCCGGCTGTTTGGGGCTGAATGCCGATCTTGCCTGGGGCGGTATCGAGGGGGGGATCAGTTGCCCGAAATGCCGGAACGGGCTTGAGCGAGTCTGGAATGATTATGACGTCGAAGCTGACGGCTCTATCGTTATTCGCACCTATCACCGGCCACACCCTGACGCCCCAGCGTTTGCACGCAATGAGATAGAGGGCTACGCGAACGGCGACCTGATCGATATCCCGCGTTACACCTTCATATCGGTACGCGTGCAAATGCCAGAACGTGAGGCGCTCAAACCGAAAGTAACGCAGAGTAATGTTTACTGCAACACCGTAGCAAGCTAAACGAAAAGCCCACGTCGCTCGGCTATGAGGTCGAGCGCATCATCAAGAGTAGGGAGCAGGTCGGGGTGAATGTGATTTGTCACGTCAAGGAATGGGGTCGGCAAGTCGAAATGGACGGTAATTTATTGATAAAAATGTCGTGTATTGTCGTGCTTTGTTGTGTTTTGTCGCCTATGTTTTGAGCGATAAAGTCAATCAATATATTGATATTTATGGTTTTTATGTGTTTTGACTCCGCTGTTGTGCCAGCAGAGCGCACTGGCAGGGGCGATGCCATCGGCATCCTTCCCCTATGCCAAGGTGGTGTAGGGGAAAGATTCTTGTCAGGCGAGCACCAGGTCTCCCTGTGGCACGCAACTGCAGGCCAAAATAGTGCCATCCTCGCGCACGGCACCCCGCTTTAGGGGCGAAACCTCACCGCTGACCAGCGTCATTTTGCAACAACCGCATACGCCCGCCCGGCAAGAATAGGGCACGTGCACACCGTGCTGCTCTAGTTGCTCTAACAAAATTTGCTGATTATTCCCCGGCAGCGTTTTGCCCTGATAGTGCAGGGAAAGGCCTTGTTCCGCCTGAACCGGCGCTTCCAGCGTTGCGGCAGGGGTTCCTGCACCATAGAGACGCGGTGGCTTGGTTGCCAGCACCTCGACGCTATCGCCCACCCGAATGATACCGCTTTGACGTGCCACCATATTCTGACCAAAATCCACGTCACCGTTTTCCGCCGTGCGGAAGGCTTGCAACGTGGCGAGCGGCTCTCCCGAGGGATGCTTGCGCCCACGCTCGGTGCTCACGGTGGTCAATACGCAGCGGCTGCACGGTTTAACAACGTCAAAAGTCACCTCGCCAATACGGACCGTCTGCCAGCCGTCTTCCGCGAAGGCATCAGCGCCGGTTACCACAATGTTAGGGCGGAACTGAATCAGCTTGATCCCCGCGCTACAACGCTGGCGCATTGCCTGAAAAGAGGCTTCATTGACCAACAGATAAGGGTAACCGTCGGCGAAACCCAACGGAATGTCGGGAAAACGCTTCACGCGACGAGAGGGCATGTCGCCAACCCAGCGCAACTGTACCGGACGTTTAAAATAACCGCTCAACCACTGGTTGATGTTATCGGGTGCGATACAGGCGGAAAAATGCGTGCCCCAGACTTCTGTGGGCTCTGGTGTGTGGGCGAAATCCGCATAGCGTACTAACGCCTGAGCGCCGTCAGGTGCAGTGAGGAACAGGCCGTCAGGCAGCAACGCCGGTGTAAACAGCACCATTTCGGGAAACTGGCGTGCCGTGATAAAGGTCCCACCAGGTTCCGTCACCATAAATGAACGGTCATACGCCAGACCGCTGGGCGTTGCCAACGCATGGGAAAGTTGCAAGCCGCGCAAGGATTTGACCGGATGAACGTACAGTTGGGAAACACCAATCATCAAGAGTGCCTATCTGTTCAAAGGTTTTAACGCCGCAACTTTATGACAAGTCGCTGGGATTAGCTATAATGCGCCTCAATTTTATGTGTTACACCCGTGATACTTCAAATTGCACGTGCGCTGACTGTGTGGGGTCATCCGAACCACTTATCGCTTTCCTGCAACTCGAAGTCGTCTGGGTCTACCCTTTTACCTTGGTGGTCGTCGTATTATGAATTCTCTGTTTGCCAGCACGGCGCGTGGTCTGGAAGAACTGCTTAAAAGTGAACTTGAAGCGTTAGGTGCGCAGGAATGCAGCCTGGTTCAAGGTGGCGTGCATTTTCAGGGTGACGACCGTTTGATGTATCACAGCTTGCTGTGGAGCCGCCTGGCATCACGTATTTTATTGCCGCTCGGCGAATGCAAGGTCTACAGCGATCTCGATCTCTACCTCGGTGTTCAGGCCATTGACTGGACCTCTGTGTTCTCGGTTGATAGAGCTTTTGTTGTTCATTTTACCGGCACTAACGACGAAATCCGTAATTCTCAGTACGGCGCGCAGAAAGTGAAAGACGCCATTGTCGATAGCTTTGTGCGTAAAACTGGTCAGCGCCCTAACGTGGCCAAGCAGCAACCGGATATTCGCATCAATGTGTTTCTGCAACGCGAGACGGCCAGCATTGCGCTGGATCTCAGCGGCGAAGGCTTGCACCAGCGCGGTTATCGTGAAGGCACTGGCGCTGCGCCGTTGAAAGAAAACCTCGCGGCGGCCATTGTGCTGCGCTCGGGTTGGCAGCCGGGTACGCCAATGATCGATCCGCTGTGCGGTTCAGGTACGTTGTTGATTGAGGCCGCTATGATGGCCGCCGATCGCGCACCGGGCTTGCGCCGCGATCATTGGGGATTTAGCGTCTGGCTGAACCATAACGCCGATGTGTGGCGTGACGTGGTGTCTGAGGCGCAGGTGAGGGCCAAACAAGGCCTGCAAACCACCACCTCCCGTTTTTACGGTTCAGACAACGATAGCCGGGTGATTGAGCTGGCGCGCGCCAATGCGCGCCGTGCCGGTGTCAGCGAATTGATAACCCTCTCGGTTCAGGATGCGGTGCGACTGCGCAATCCGCTGCCGCAAGGTCCGACAGGAACAGTACTCAGTAACCCGCCTTACGGTGAGCGTCTGGAGAGTGAGCCTGCTCTGATCGCCTTACACAATATGCTGGGCCGCAAGCTGAAAAGTGAGTTCGGTGGCTGGACGCTGTCGCTGTTCAGTGCGTCACCGGAACTGTTAACCAGCCTGCCGTTACGTGCTGAACGCCAGTTTAAGGTCAAAAACGGGCCGCTGGATTGCGTACAGAAAAACTACCGTATTAGCGCTGCGCCTGAAGCCTCGGCGGGTGAAACCACCGTGCCGCGCGTGAGCGCCGACGTTGCTCCGGATTTTGCCAACCGACTGCGCAAAAACTGCCGTAAACTGGAAAAATGGGCCCGTCAGCAGGGTATAGAATGTTATCGCCTGTATGACGCCGATCTTCCGGAATACAATGTGGCGATCGATCGTTATGGCAGTTGGGTGGTAGTGCAGGAGTACGCGCAGCCGAAAACCGTCGATCCGCAAAAAGCCCGCCAGCGGGTGTTTGATATTATCAATGCTACGTTGCACGTGTTGGAACTGCCTGCCAATCGCTTGGTGTTAAAAACCCGCGAACGGCAAAAGGGCAAGAGCCAGTATGAAAAACTGGCGCAGAAGGGCGATTTCCTACTGATGCAGGAGTATAACGCCAAGCTGTGGGTGAATCTGACCGATTATCTTGATACCGGACTGTTTCTCGATCACCGTATCGCGCGCAAGATGCTGGGCGAAATGAGTAAAGGAAAAGACTTCCTGAACCTCTTTGCCTATACCGGCACGGCCAGCGTCCACGCAGGGTTGGGCGGTGCGCGCACCACCACTACGGTGGATATGTCGCGTACCTACCTGGAATGGGCGGAGAAAAACCTGAGCAGCAATGGTCTGGCAGGTCTTCAGCATCGTCTTATTCAGGCGGATTGCCTGACCTGGATGCAGGAAACGCGCGAACAGTTTGACCTGATTTTTATCGATCCGCCCACGTTCTCAAATTCGAAACGCATGGCCGATGCTTTTGACGTGCAACGGGACCATCTGGCGTTGATGAAAGATTTGCAGCGTATACTGCGTCGAGGCGGTACCATTCTGTTTTCTAACAACAAACGCGGTTTCCAGATGGATCAGCCGGGCATTGTAGCCCTTGGGCTTCGCGCCACGGAAATTAGCGAGAAAACCCTTTCATTAGATTTTGCCCGCAATCGCCAGATCCATAACTGTTGGCTGCTGCGACACGCGGGCGAGGAAAAGTAAGTCATGTCATTAATTAGCGTCTCGGATGCCTGGCTGTCGTTCAGCGATGCGCCTTTACTTGAGAACACCGAACTGCACATTGAAGAAAATGAACGCGTCTGCCTGGTAGGGCGTAACAGTGCGGGGAAATCGACCCTGCTGAAAATTCTGGCGCGCGAAGTGCGGCTGGACGATGGGCGTATTGTTTATGAGCAAGATCTGATCGTCTCCCGTTTGCAGCAAGATCCGCCGCGTGACATAGCGGGAAGCGTATTTGATTTTGTGGCAGAAGGGGTGGCCGAGCAGGCCGATTACCTGAAACGCTACCATGAAGCCTTGCGTCTGGTCGAACAGGATCCCAGCGATAAGAACCTGAACCAGCTGGCAGTACTTCAGGAAACGTTGGAAACCCAAGGGCTGTGGCAATTGGAAAATCGCATCCACGATGTGTTGGTCCAATTGGGTCTGACAGCAGATGCGCCCTTGTCCTCGCTTTCTGGCGGCTGGCTGCGCAAGGCCGCACTGGGCCGTGCGCTGGTCAGTGGGCCGAAAGTCTTGCTGCTTGATGAGCCGACCAACCACCTGGATATCGAAACCATCGACTGGCTAGAAGGTTTCCTCAAAACGTTCCAGGGCAGTATCGTTTTCATCTCCCATAACCGTTCTTTTATTCGCAACATGGCGACACGCATTGTCGATCTCGATCGTGGCAAACTGGTCTCCTGGCCCGGCAATTACGACAAGTATCTGCTGGGCAAAGAAGAAGCGCTGCGTGTGGAAGAGCTGCAAAATGCCGAATTCGATCGCAAGCTGGCGCAGGAAGAGGTGTGGATCCGTCAGGGCATCAAGGCGCGTCGCACGCGTAATGAAGGCCGGATGCGTGCGCTGAAAGCGATGCGTCAGGAGCGTTCACAGCGTCGCGAAGTGATGGGCTCTGCCAAAATGCAGGTTGAAGAATCGGCTCGTTCCGGCAAAATCGTGTTTGAACTGGAAAACGTCGATTATCACATCGGTGATAAAAATCTGGTGCGGGGATTCTCTGCCCAGGTGTTGCGCGGTGACAAGATAGCGCTGGTTGGGCCAAACGGCTGCGGCAAAACCACGCTGTTGAAACTGCTGTTGGGCGATCTGCAAGCGACGCACGGTCGCGTTCACTGCGGCACCAAGCTGGAAGTTGCCTATTTTGATCAGCACCGCGCGGAGCTCGATCCTGAGCGCACCGTGATGGATAACCTGGCCGAAGGCAAACAGGAAGTGATGGTTAATGGCCGTTCTCGCCATGTGCTGGGCTACCTGCAAGATTTCCTTTTCCATCCCAAACGGGCAATGACGCCGGTAAAAGCCCTGTCAGGCGGTGAACGTAACCGACTGCTGCTGGCGCGTTTGTTCCTCAAACCCAGTAACCTGTTGATTCTTGACGAACCAACTAACGATCTTGATGTGGAAACGCTGGAACTGTTGGAAGAGTTGATCGACAGCTATCAAGGTACTGTGCTGCTGGTGAGCCACGATCGTCAATTTGTGGATAACTCGGTCACCGAGTGCTGGATTTTCGAAGGGGATGGGCGTATTAACTGCTATGTTGGCGGTTATTATGATGCACAGCAGCAGCGCGCTGAAACGGTGCCCTTGCGTAAATCCGTGCCTGCGGCGGCGGAAAAATCAGCAGAGAGTAAAGAGACCGTTCAGAACGCACCCAGCGCTAAACGTCAAACCGGTAAACTCAGTTATAACCAGCAGCGCGAACTGGAGCAGTTACCCCAGAAACTCGAACAACTGGAACAGTCCATTGCGGCGTTACAAGCTCAAATGAACGATGCTGATTTCTTTACCCGTCCGCGTGATGAAACGCAAAAGATATTGAATGCATTGGCAGAAGCGGAGCAGGAGCTGGAAGTGTGTTTTGAGCGCTGGGAAGCGTTGGAAACGCAGAAAAACGGCTAACGTTGCGTATACTACCAACAGGTAGATGCCTTCTGACGGTAACCACACGTACGATATACCGTGCCGTGGGAACACGAGCCTTCTACAGGTAACGGCGGCGGCGCGCCTGACCGGGGTGCCGCGCGGCGAAAGATAAAGGAGGCGGAGCGTGTGCAATCATAATGCAAGGCATGACGACTACATGTTGTGCCCCCAGTGCGACATGCTGGTGGAATTACCCTCCCTGATGCATGGGCAAAAGGCGGTGTGTCCGCGCTGTAAATCAACCTTGGCCAACCGCCAGAATCAGGCGCGCCAGCGCTCCATTGGTTTTGCCTTCAGCTCCTTGCTGATGCTGGCATTGGCGAACGCTTTTCCTTTTGTTTATATGCGCGTGGCGGGCATTACCAGTGAGATCTCACTGTTTGAGATCCCGCAGGTGATGGTGTCCGATAATTACGCCAGCGTCGCCTTTCTGTTTATGCTGTTTGTTCAAGTGATCCCGGCGATTTCCATGGTGATGGTTATCCTGTTGTCGCTGCACTCCTCCTTGTCAGCACAGATAAAACGGCTGATGGCAACCTGGCTCTTCTGGCTAAAAAGCTGGGGAATGGCCGAAATTTTTCTCGCTGGCGTGCTGGTGAGCTTTGTGAAGCTGATGTCTTATGGTGAAATTGGCGTCGGCACTGGTTTTGTGCCCTATGTACTGTTTTGTTTGCTGCAACTACTGGCCTATCAAAGTCTGGATCGGCGCAGCGTGTGGAATGACGTAGCGCCTGCTCCACCGTTACCCTTTGCACCGCAGACCGGACGATCGGGTTTGGCACAAGGGCTGCGCTCCTGCACCTGCTGTACGGCGATATTGCCTGCCGATCAGTGGGAATGTCCGCGTTGTCATTGCCACGGCCATGTGCGACGTAAAAACAGCCTGCAATGGACGCTGGCGCTGCTTTTAACCTCCGTGCTGCTTTATGTTCCCTCGAACCTGCTGCCGATTATGATCACCGAAGCGTTGGGGAGTAGTGAAACCTCCACCATTATGTCGGGGGTGATTCTGCTGTGGGGGATGGGGTCTTATCCGGTGGCGCTGGTGATCTTCATTGCCAGTATTATGGTGCCATCGCTTAAAATGCTGGCGCTGGCGTGGTTGTGTTGGAGTGCGGCGGGTAATGGACGTCAGGACAATGAACGTCTGCACGTGGTATATGAAATGGTGGAATTTGTCGGTCGCTGGTCGATGATCGACGTATTTGTCATTGCTGTACTGTCTGCCATGGTGCGCATCGGCCAGTTAATGAGTGTATACCCGGCAATCGGCGCGGTGTTGTTCGCGCTGGTGGTCATTTTGACCATGTTTGCCGCCATGACGTTTGATCCCCGTTTGTTGTGGGATCGCCAGCGTGATAATGATCAAGAGGGATCAGCCATTGGCGAAAAATAATTATTCTGTCGCAAACGTAGAAGCGATTAAACGCTGGTCGCCCGTATGGATTGTGCCCATTGTGACGGTGCTGATCGGAGCCTGGATTTTATTTTACCATTTCAGTCACCTGGGGCCGCAGATCACGCTAACGACACAGAGTGCTGAAGGGATTGTGGCCGGTAAGACCACCATCAAAAGCCGCAGTGTGGACGTCGGCGTGGTGGAAAGCGTGGTGTTGAGTGACGACCTGCGCCAGGTGGAGATTGTGGCTCGCTTGCATTCTGGTATGGGCAAGTTGTTGCGCCATGATTCTGTGTTCTGGGTGGTGAAGCCGCAAATTGGACGAGAAGGGGTTTCCGGGCTAGGTACCCTGCTGTCCGGCGCATTTATTGAACTTCAGCCGGGGATGTGCGGTGAAGCGCGCAGTGAATTTGCGTTGCTGGATTCGCCACCGCTGGCACAACCGCATGCCAAAGGGATTCGCATTTTGCTCGACAGCGAACGTTCTGGCCAACTGAACGCTGGCGATCCAGTGCTGTTTCGTGGCTACCGCGTCGGTTCGGTTGAAACCAGCGAGTTCGATACCAAGGCGCGCCAAATGCGCTATCAGCTGTTTATTACCGCGCCTTACGACAGTCTGGTGACTAGCAATGTCCGTTTCTGGAAAGACAGCGGCGTGACGCTGGATATGTCAGCGCAGGGGATGCGGGTAGAAATGGGATCGTTGACCACCTTGTTCAGCGGCGGTGTTAGCTTTGACGTGCCGACCGGTTGGGATCTGGGTGAACGCGTGCAAGATCGTGCGCAATATCAGCTGTTTGATAACGAACGCAGTATTCAGGATTCGCTCTACACGGAGTACAAAGAATATGTGATGTTCTTTGATGAATCCATCCGTGGATTGCAGGTGGGGGCACCGGTGGAATTCCGTGGCATCCGTCTGGGAACCGTCGCCCAAGCGCCGCTGGTGACGACCAACTTCAAGCAGGATATAAACATGGAGTATCGCATTCCGGTGCTGATCCACGTTGAACCTGCACGTTTTGAAAAGATCATCGGTAAGCAGTTTGATTACCAGAAACAACTCGCCGACGCACAGACTATGGGGCTGCGTGCCTCATTGAAAACGGCCAACCTGCTGACTGGCGCCTTGTTTATCGATCTCGATTTTTACCCGAAAGCACGTGGTAACAGTACAGGACCGCTGCGTGTGGTTGATGGGTATCCGGTGTTGCCAACCATGGGCGGCGGTTTGTCGCAAATCCAGCAAAAACTGATGGCGGTGTTGGATAAGATCAACGACCTGCCGTTAACGCCAATGGTGAGCGAAGCGACCAAAACGCTGGTAGAGAGCCAGTCAACGCTACGTGAGTTGAAAAAGACGCTCGCTTCGTTAAACCAGATAGCTTCCAGCAAGGCGATGCAATCGCTGCCGCAGGACATGCAGCAAACGCTACAGGAGCTGAACCGCAGTATGCAAGGGTTACAGCCTGGCTCGCCGGCCTATAACCGATTGGTGGCAAACATGCAGCGTTTGGATCAGGTGTTAAGGGAGTTGCAGCCGGTACTGCGCACGCTGAATGATAAAAGCAATGCACTGATCTTCCAGGCGCCTGAGAGCGAAGATCCCCAACCGAAGAGGGCGAAACCATGAGTAAAGGATGGCTGGTGGCAATGGCGTTGTTGTTGAGTGCATGCAGCAGTACAACGCCAAAAACCTATTACCAACTGCCGCAACCGTCTGTGGCGACTGCGGGTAAAACGGATCTCACCGCGGCCCGCACGCTGTGGCTTTCCCACGTTGCGTTGGCGGATTATCTCAGTACGTCGGGCTTGGTTTACCAGACCAATGATGTGCGTTATATCATTGCCAGCAATAACCTGTGGGCCAGCCCGTTGGAGCAGCAGTTGCAACAGACGCTGCAAAGCAGCCTGAATGCCGGGCTGCCGGGCTGGACGGTAAGTTCGCAACCCTTAGGGGCTGCACCCTCAGAGCTGGCTATTACCGTGAAAGCTTTCCACGGCCGTTACGACGGAAAAGCTGTGGTGCAAGGGGAGTGGACCTTGCAACGCGGCGATCGACTGCTGCGCCAGCCGTTCAATCTGGCGCTGCCAGTCAATGACGATGGTTATGATGCGTTGGTGACAACGCTGGCACAAGGTTGGCAGCAGGTTGCTCAATCCATCGCCGCGCAGATTCAACGCAGCGAGTAGTTGGCAGCTATAGGAAACACTTATCTAACATTATGTAATTTAACTATTTATCACTTATTGTCTGGCACTGTTTTTATGCATTTGCTTGCACGCAGTGCGCCATGATGGCGCACTGCACCTTTCTAAATACCCCCAAGAAACATCTTCTTAATAAATATCAATCGGTTATTTTTTGGCACAGATACTGCAATGTTAATCGCATAACATTATGATTGCGAATGACAGGGCACTAACATGCAGCAAGATGACGCCAATTCCGCTAACCCTGACGCCAATGTGCGTATTGATCTTGTCGCACGTATCGAAGCGTCATTCAGTCAGCAGACCCCCAGCGGTAAGCGTGTTGCTGGTTGGTTGCTGAATAATCTGACACAGATACCGTTTGAATCGGCGGATAGCATCGCTGGTTATACCGGCACGACGGGAATTACCGTGGGCCGCTATCTGCGCAAGCTGGGTTATCGCAATCTGGAGGATGTCAAAGCGAGTCTGCGTGCCGATGCGCTGGCTCCTTACCGCCCTTGGGGCGTTACTGACCGCCTGGATGCCTGGCAGCAGCAGCGTACCCTCTCGAATCGTCTCAGCCCCTCTCTGCGTCTGGAGGTTGATGCCATTCAGGACGTCTATCGTCTGGCGCAAACGGAGACTTTCGCGCGCATTATTCAGCAACTGGCCGAGGCAGAAGCGGTGTTTATTCTCAGCACCTAATTAATTCCTCTTCTGATTGATATAAAAAGATTAATTTATTAGTGGTGGATTTTATGCCCACATTTATGCCCGCATCGTCTGAAAATCCTGTTCGAATTATTAGCAAAATCCGCCGAGAACCATCGCCCAGTGCGGGCGGGGAGCAGTCACTTCGACTCCTGTGATGGTAATTTATTGTACATGGCTTTCCAGTCCTTGTAATCCCGGTATTCCCAGCGCGACCATCTGCCGATTTTTTTCGGTGGAGGCAGGCGACCGGCTTTGATTTGCTCATAGAAAAATGTCTTGCCGAATTTTGAATCCTGCATCATGAACTTCAGATCAACAAAAGAGTCATCGCGTATTTCCATTGTTTCCTCACTTAGCCCGTGTCACTACAGTCGCCCCAGATTTCCGCACCGCCTCGCACACTCTGACGTAGTAGCGCTGTAGCGTCTCACCTTTGCCTGGAGCCGGTATGTAGTGGCACACTGATACTGGCCACCTGATCGGAGGTGATATGCTCACCTCATCAACACGACAGGTGACCTCATGGGTAAACATTTTACGGCGGAATTTAAGCTCGAAGCCGCAAAGCTGGTTGTCGACCACGGCTACACATACGTTAAGGCCGCAGAGGCGGTTAATGTCAGCCATTCTGCCATTAGTCGCTGGGTCAATAAGCTTCGCCTTGAACGACAGGGAAAAACGCCAACGGGACTTCCTCTTACCCCTGAACAGCTCGAGCTGCGTGAGATGAAGAAAAAAGTCCAATGCCTTGAAATGGAGAACGAAATCCTAAAAAAGGCTACGGCGCTCTTAATGTCGGACTCACTCAACGGTTCACGGTAGTCGACAGGCTGAGGGCGCGATACCCGGTCACGGCGTTGTGCCAAACTTTTGAGGTACATCGCAGCAGCTACAGGCACTGGCAGGCTTCCGCTAATGAACCCGACGGTGAGCGCGTGGTTAAGTGTAGTCGCGTCATGGAAGCCTGGAACGCCAGCGGCGGCTCTGCCGGCGCTCGAAGTATCGCGACCATCGTCACCGGCAGCTCTGGTGTCAAAATGGGGCGCTGGCTGGCTGGCAAGCTGATGAAGGAGCTGGGTATCGCCAGCTGCCAGCGACCGGCTCACAAATACAAACGCGGCGGCAATGAACACGTTGAAATACCGAACTATCTCAACCGCCAGTTCGCGGTTACCGCGCCGGATCAGGTCTGGTGCGGCGATGTGACCTACATCTGGACGGGCAAATGCTGGGCTTACCTTGCGGTGGTGCTAGACCTGTTCGCCCGCAAACCGGTGGGCTGGGCCATGTCGACGTCGCTGGACTCGGCGCTGACAGTTAAAGCGTTGCAGATGGCCTGGGAACTCCGGGGACAACCAACAGGAGTCATGTTCCACAGCGACCAGGGCAGCCACTATACCAGCCGTCAATACCGGCAAGCCCTGTGGCGCTGCCGGATAAAGCAGAGTATGAGTCGGCGGGGTAACTGCTGGGATAATGCGCCAATGGAGCGGTTCTTCCGCAGCCTGAAGACAGAATGGGTGCCGACAAAGGGTTACAACAGCTTCAGCGAAGCCCAGGACGCGATTATCCGCTACATCACGGGGTATTACAGCGCTATCCGGCCTCACTGGTATAACGGCGGCTTAACTCCAAACGAATCTGAGCGACTGTTCTACATACAGTCTAATGCGGTGGCCAATATTAGTTGACCACTACAATGTGAAGTGTATTAGCTCAGACCTGATCTGACAGACACCTGTATAAATAACCGGTAACTGTCAGATCAGGTCTGAGCTAATACAGGTCACGGCATTTTTGCAACGCCATCCGCGCGTGGCGGTGGATATGCAGATGAATAACCGTGCTCAATCTGGTAGAAGATCGCATTGATCTGGCTCTGCGTATCACCAATGCACTCGATCCCAACCTGATTGCTCGCCCGCTCGGCCAGTGTGCCTCCGTGCTGTGCGCTGCGCCCGCTTACCTGGCAAAACAGGGAATGCCGCGTCAATTGAGCGATCTTTCGCTGCACAATTGTCTGACCTACACCTACTTTGGCAAAAGTCTGTGGAATTTTACCCATGAAAATGAGCCGGTTACCGTACCCGTGAGCGGCAATCTGAGCGGCAACGAATCGCTGGTACTGCTATCCAGCGCGCTGGAAGGTGCGGGCATCACGCTGCAACCGCGCTACTCGGTTCAACGCTATCTTGCCAGCGGCGCGTTGGTGCCGCTGCTGACAGAGTACCGACCGCAGGATATGGGGATCTACGGTATCTACGCGTCTCGTCAACATATGCCGCCCGCACTGCGTGCGTTGCTGGACTTCTTGGTGCACTGGTTTGCCCATGAGCCGCGCTGGCAGGCGCTGCAAGCGGAATAGTGAGCCACTCAGCGCACCAGCACCGCCTCCAACTGCTCGGCAATGCCTGCCGTATAGCGCGTTAGATGAGCGATCACGGTATCCACCAGCGCGGAGGCTGGGCGGTGCAGTGGGCGAATCAGGCTGACGGTAAAAGGCACCGCGATGCTGAACGGGCGCACCACCACGCCGGAGGCGGCGTAATCCAAAGCGGTGAGCGGGTTGACGATAGAAATGCCGACACCGGCGCGCACCATGGCGCACACTGATGCTGCACTGTGGGTTTCCAGCACCATATCACGCGCTATCCCGGCGCTATCAAAGAGTTTGTCCAACAGTTGGCGATAGCTATCGCTGCTTGAAAGGCTGATAAATCGCTCATGGCGAAAATCTTCTGGCGTCAGTATCTGACGCGCGGCTAAACGGTGCTGTGTGGGCAGCACGCACACTTCGTTCAACGTCAGCACGGTGTGGCGCTCGGTGCCTGCGGGCGTCACGCTGTTCTCCGTCAACCCCAGATCGTGACGCTGTGCTGATAGCCACTCTTCCAGCAGCGGCGATTCCTGAGGTATGACGTGCAGGCTGAGTGAGGGATAGCTGTCCAGCAACGGTTTGCATACGTTAGGAAGCAGGGACTGAGAAAATACCGGCAGGCAGGCGATAGAAAGCTGTGCCTGTTCAAAACGTCGAATGTCGCGCGCGGCATTGATGATGCGATCCAACCCGTAGTAGGAGCGTTGCACCTCTTCGAACAGTTGCAACCCCTGCGCCGTCGGGTGAAGGCGTCCGCGTACCCGCTCGAACAACGGCATCTGCACCAGATGCTCGAAGCGTGCCAGCTCACGGCTTACGGTGGGTTGCGAGGTATTGAGCAACGCGGCTGCCTCGGTGAGGTTACCGGTGGTCATGACGGCATGAAAAATTTCAATGTGGCGCAGTGAAATGATCGGCATCGTGGCCTCGGTCGTGGTTGCCTCGCTAACCAATATCATAAATGAATAGCTTGGCCGGAATTTATTTATTTTTTCACCAAATGCGGAGGGAATCGCGCTTGGTGGTTGTTCAATCAATCGCGAAGCACATTTTCTGCGGTTAATGTCACATGACGGTAATGTTATCACTGTGGTTCACAGCCTCTGAATGGATGAAGCCATGAGGCTGAACTATCATCGGGTTACTGCGCTTCATGCAGGCGCATTTCACCAGAATTAAACACCGATATCGCGCAATGTGCACCATGACGGGGAATGTCGAGCTTGGTCCGATGGGGATGTTCTCGTCCCTCCTTGCGCTGACATGCGGTTGTCATACACCCGACATATAACTTTCATCCCGCTGTGCTGAATTGGCGTAGTTATTGCTGGCTAAGACCAGCGTCGCGAACCTATGAAATCAGGAGCATCATGATGAAGAAATTGTTGTCTTCCGTGTTAATCAGTAGCGCACTGTTCTCCTCAATCGCTTTTGTTTCCGCCCCGGTGTTGGCACAGGATCTGGCTGCGTTGGAAAAAGCTGCACGGGCTGAAGGCGCGGTAAACAGCGTAGGGATGCCGGACAGTTGGGTCAACTGGAAAGACACCTGGCAGGATCTCTCCACAAAATACGGTTTGAAGCACAGTGATACCGATATGTCTTCCGCGCAGGAAATTGCCAAATTTGCGGCTGAAAAAGAGAATGCCAGTGCCGACATCGGTGACGTAGGCGCTGCGTTTGGACCGATTGCGGCGCAAAAAGGTGTAACCCAGCCCTATAAACCGACCACCTGGGAACAGGTACCTGACTGGGCTAAAGATAAAGATGGACACTGGGCGCTGGCTTATACCGGATCTATCGCCTTTATTATTGATAAACAGCAGGTGAAAGAGATCCCACACAGCTGGGCCGACTTGCTTAAAGGCAATTACGTTGTGACCATTGGTGACGTTAACTCCGCCTCTCAGGCGGTAAGCGGCGTACTGGCAGCCAACTTTGCGCTGGGTGGTGACGAAAAAAACCTGAAACCAGCGTTGGAGTTCTTCGGCAAGCTGGCGAAAGCCGGGCGTCTTGGCGTTACCGATCCGGTGATCTCAAATATCGAAAAAGGGGAAGTGCAGGTTGGTGTGGTGTGGGATTTCAACGGCCTGAACTACCGCGACAAAATCAACAAAGATCGCTTTGAAGTGCTGATCCCTTCCGATGGTTCTGTGATCTCCGGTTATACCACCATCATCAATAAATACGCCAAAAACCCCAACGCGGCCAAGCTGGCGCGTGAGTACATCTTCTCTGATGCCTGACAGATCAATCTGGCGCGTGGCTATGCGCGCCCGATCCGCGCGCAGCACATCACGCTACCAGATGATGTGAAGGCTAGGCTGTGTCCCTTAATTACATAACCTCTGGTAAAACAGGCGGATGAAGCCCAGTTTCAACATTGCCAGATAATTCCTCGCCGTTTTGTCGTAACGTGTCGCAATGCGACGGTATTCTTTCAGACGGCCTGATCTTGACCCACCATCTCCGGACAGCTTTTGTATCTTAAGTTAACGATGCCCGCTGGCGCCGATATTCTCTTGGGGAGTTGTATCCCAGCGCACTGTGCGGATGGTTTTCATTGTAATGATTGAACGCCGCTGCAAGATTCTTCAGCGCTGTTCGCACATCGGGTTTTGGCATGAAGGCGATGTAATCTTCCTTCATCGTCTTCACGAACCGTTCTGCCATGCCGTTACTCTGTGGACGGCTCACTGCTGTTGTGCAGGGCTCCAGATTCAGTTCTCTGGCGAACTTCCGCGTTTCATGCGCTGTGTACGCTGAACCATTATCCGTCAGCCATTGCACTGGTTTATCCGGCAGCGCGCTACCGAAGCGTTTTTCCACCGACCTCAGCATCACATCCTGCACGGTTGAACTGTCATAACCCCTGGTGCTCGCTGCCCAGTCTATGGCCTCCCGGTCGCAGCAGTCCAGTGCGAACGTCACCCGCAGCTTCTCGCCGTTGTCACAACCGAACTCGAAGCCATCTGAGCACCAGCGCATATCGCTCTCTGCTACCGCGATTTTGCCTTTATGCTCCCGCTTCGGACGTTCAGTTTTATCATGCAACAACAGCAGGTTATGCTCGCTCATTATCCTGTAAAGCCGTTTGGCGTTCACCGGTGGAAGTCCCTCTGCACGACGTTGCTTACGCAGGATACCCCACACTCGGCGGTAACCGTAACTGGGCATGTCGCTGATGATACGGAGGATGTCCGATAATATCTCAGCATCAGCTTCGTCATTACGCCGGTTGCTGCGCCTGTTCAGCCAGTCGGCAGAACGGTTAACCCGCAGTGACAGCTGCGCACGCGACACGCTCATGGCGCGGCTGACCAGAGCTATTCCCCGTCCTTTGGCAACAAGGGCGCGTGCGCTATCCATTTTCGCGACTGGCGGTACTCCACTGCTTCTTTGAGGATCTCAACTTCCATCGTCTTCTTACCCAGAAGGCGCTGTAGCTCCCGGACCTGCTTGAGGGCAGTCGCCAGCGCCGAAGCTGGAACCACTTCTTCTGCGGCCGCAACGGCGGTGAGGCTTCCTTCCTGGTATTGCTTCTTCCACTTAAACAAAAGGCTGGGCTGGATGCCATGCAGGCGGGCTACATGGGAGACGTTCATCCCCGGCTCCATTGTCTGCTGAATGATGGCGATTTTCTCTTGCGGAGTTTTACGCTTACGGACTTCTTGCCCTAACAGGATCCCGGTCATTTCAAAATTAGCATGATTGTTAGACATATATCTAAGCCTATCTCTTATCTGGAGATACAGCTACTGTCTGGTGTTACAGGGGGCTACATCATTCTTTCAGACGGCCAAAGCACCGCTCAACAACGTTCCGATTGCGGTAGGCGTCACGATCGAGCTTTGAACGACCATCCACCGCCATTTTTTCAGTGGATTTTCGGGGGATGACAGTTTTTATACCTCTGTTTTTCCGCTCGTTACGTAATACATGCCCGGAGTACGCCTTGTCAGCGAGTACCGCATGACCACGGCGTTTCATACTGCCGTTCTGGCGTGGAACACCAATACCGTCCAAAAGACGTAGTGCAAACTGACTTTCATGAGCCTGACCGGGGCTCAACACGATGTTTAACGGAAGACCACTTGTAGTGGTCAACTAATATTGGCCACCGCATTAGACTGTATGTAGAACAGTCGCTCAGATTCGTTTGGAGTTAAGCCGCCGTTATACCAGTGAGGCCGGATAGCGCTGTAATACCCCGTGATGTAGCGGATAATCGCGTCCTGGGCTTCGCTGAAGCTGTTGTAACCCTTTGTCGGCACCCATTCTGTCTTCAGGCTGCGGAAGAACCGCTCCATTGGCGCATTATCCCAGCAGTTACCCCGCCGACTCATACTCTGCTTTATCCGGCAGCGCCACAGGGCTTGCCGGTATTGACGGCTGGTATAGTGGCTGCCCTGGTCGCTGTGGAACATGACTCCTGTTGGTTGTCCCCGGAGTTCCCAGGCCATCTGCAACGCTTTAACTGTCAGCGCCGAGTCCGGCGACGTCGACATGGCCCAGCCCACCGGTTTGCGGGCGAACAGATCTAGCACCACCGCAAGGTAAGCCCAGCATTTGCCCGTCCAGATGTAGGTCACATCGCCGCACCAGACCTGATCCGGCGCGGTAACCGCGAACTGGCGGTTGAGATAGTTCGGTATTTCAACGTGTTCATTGCCGCCGCGTTTGTATTTGTGAGCCGGTCGCTGGCAGCTGGCGATACCCAGCTCCTTCATCAGCTTGCCAGCCAGCCAGCGCCCCATTTTGACACCGGAGCTGCCGGTGACGATGGTCGCGATACTTCGAGCGCCGGCAGAGCCGCCGCTGGCGTTCCAGGCTTCCATGACGCGGCTACACTTAACCACGCGCTCACCGTCGGGTTCATTAGCGGAAGCCTGCCAGTGTCTGTAGCTGCTGCGATGTACCTCAAAAGTTTGGCACAACGCCGTGACCGGGTATCGCGCCCTCAGCCTGTCGACTACCGTGAACCGTTGAGTGAGTCCGACATTAAGAGCGCCGTAGCCTTTTTTAGGATTTCGTTCTCCATTTCAAGGCATTGGACTTTTTTCTTCATCTCACGCAGCTCGAGCTGTTCAGGGGTAAGAGGAAGTCCCGTTGGCGTTTTTCCCTGTCGTTCAAGGCGAAGCTTATTGACCCAGCGACTAATGGCAGAATGGCTGACATTAACCGCCTCTGCGGCCTTAACGTATGTGTAGCCGTGGTCGACAACCAGCTTTGCGGCTTCGAGCTTAAATTCCGCCGTAAAATGTTTACCCATGAGGTCACCTGTCGTGTTGATGAGGTGAGCATATCACCTCCGCTCAGGTGGCCAGTATCAGTGTGCCACTACAGTAGCGCACAATGATGTTTTTTTACTTACTCGCAGCGCAGCTTAGGCTGTGTCCCTTAATTACATAGCCTCTGGTAAAACAGGCGGATGCAGCCCAGTTTCAACATTGCCAGATAATTCCTCGCCGTTTTGTCGTAACGTGTCGCAATGCGACGGTATTCTTTCAGACGGCCAAAGCACCGCTCAACAACGTTCCGATTGCGGTAGGCGTCACGATCGAGCTTTGAACGACCATCCACCGCCATTTTTTCAGTGGATTTTCGGGGGATGACAGTTTTTATACCTCTGTTTTTCAGCTCGTTACGTAATACATGCCCGGAGTACGCCTTGTCAGCCAGCACCGCATGACCACGGCGTTTCATACTGCCGTTCTGGCGTTGAACACCAATACCGTC
The DNA here is from genome assembly GCF_053848865.1 of Symbiopectobacterium sp. Eva_TO. Lineage (NCBI taxonomy): Bacteria > Pseudomonadati > Pseudomonadota > Gammaproteobacteria > Enterobacterales > Enterobacteriaceae > Symbiopectobacterium > Symbiopectobacterium sp. Eva_TO. The sequence continues at coordinate 1,018,295 of NZ_JBSPEY010000004.1, forward strand.
CAAAAGACGTAGTGCAAACTGACTTTCATGAGCCTGACCGGGGCTCAACACGATGTTTAACGGAAGACCACTTCCGTCTGTAGCCATATGGATTTTGGTGCCAAAACCACCTCGAGAGCGACCCAGCCCATTATCTCCGGTGATATCGGGATGTTTTTTTGAGCACCGGCAGCACATTTCAGCGCCCTGATATTGCTACCATCCAGCGCAGTCGCTGACCAGTCCACGAGGCCATGGGCATCAAGTGATGAAAGTAACTTATTGAAAATAATGTTAATGACTCCCGATTTTGACCATCGGTTAAAGCGGTTATAAACGGTTTTCCATGGGCCGTATCGCTCAGGTAAATCACGCCATGGGGCACCAGAGCACAGCACCCAGAACATGCCATTGATAATCATGCGATGCTCAGCCCATGGGCGTCCGGCCTGTGGTGTTGCTGGTTCAGCAGGGAGTAAGGGCTGGATGATAGCCCATGCTTCATCGGGAAGGTCGTAGCGAGCCATAGTTCAAAATGATGTAGAAACAAATAGTTAGTATAACTCATGGGATTAAGGGACACAGCCTAGAAAAAATCACCGGCTGCCGCTTCTGATTGCGCCATCCAGACCGGCTGATCGCTGGTTTTCAACCAAACACGGTGCAGATAGCTGTAAAAGTGGGCGCGATCGGTACGAAACAGCATCACAGGCAACGCCAGTAAACCGAAAGCAACAACAGCAACGCGACGCAGGAGAACGCGATACAAGGGATAAGCAGTATAAATCGACATAGCGATCCTCCTTCATCAGTGAGCAGCCACTGCAACGATATTGCTCACAAAATCAACACAACGATGAATAACTGCTCAAAATAGTACCGCTTTTACTGAAACTTTACTACTCATCGGACCAGAAAAAGATCGTGTTTTCGTCATTTTTCCCGAATATTCTGTTATTGAGTTACAAAATGGTTAATGAATTACATGTATTAGTCGCGACTTGATCTGACACTGGACCTTGAAAGGTTGAGAGTTACCGGTTTTGATATGGGTGTCGAATCCTTATACAAAACACGAGGTAACTCTCATGCTTCATACTAACAATCCCATCATCAAACACAAAGCCGGCCTGCTCAATCTCGCCGAAGAACTCGGTAACGTATCAAAAGCCTGTAAAATCATGGGGGTGTCACGCGACACGTTTTATCGCTATCAGGAACTGGCGGCAGAAGGCGGCATTGACGCTCTGGTTAACCAAAACCGCCGGGTTCCCAACCTGAAAAACCGTGCTGATGAAGCCACTGAACGTGCGGTTGTTGATTACGCCATTGAGTTCCCGGCTCATGGCCAGCACCGGACCAGTAATGAGCTGCGTAAAAAAGGCGTCTTCATTTCTGGCAGCGGTGTGCGCTCCATCTGGCAACGACACGATCTGGAAAACTTTCGTAAGCGCCTGAAGGCACTTGAGGAAAAAGTTGCCAGAGAAGGCATCGTACTTACTGATGCTCAAATCGCTGCACTGGAGAAGAAGGCGCACGACGACGAAGCCTGTGGTGAAATAGAGACTGCTCACCCGGGTTATCTGGGGTCGCAGGACACCTTCTACGTGGGTAATCTGAAAGGTGTTGGCCGTATCTACCAGCAGACGTTCGTGGATACGTACTCGAAAGTGGCGCACTGCAAGCTTTACACGAGTAAAGCACCGATCTCTGCCGCCGACCTGCTCAATGATCGCGTGCTGCCGTTCTACGAAGCTCAGGAGCTGCCAATGCTAAGAATACTGACGGACAGGGGGACGGAGTACTGCGGTAAAGTGGAACAACATGACTATCAGCTGTACTTGGCTATCAACGATATAGACCATACGAAAACGAAAGCGATGTCTCCGCAGACAAACGGTATCTGCGAGCGCTTCCATAAAACTATTTTGCAGGATTTTTATCAGGTTGCGTTCCGTAAGACGTTATACGAGGACCTAGAAAGTCTACAAAAGGATCTGGACAACTGGTTGTGGCATTACAATAATGAGCGAACTCATCAGGGTAAAATGTGCTGCGGGCGTACGCCAATGGCCACGTTACTTGATGGTAAACGAGTCTGGGCAGAAAAAAATCTGAACCAGATTTAATCTGACAGACACCTGTATAAATAACCGGTAACTGTCAGATCAGGTCTGAGCTAATACAAATTACATTTAATGTATAAATCAATGTTGCGTTTATTGGTTCTTTTTCCGCTCCTGCTGCCCTGCTCTCTTTCCATCATCCGAAAGGCTTTTGTCGCAAACACGCAGAAATATATGATAGCGTCATAAAGTATCATTTAACGTCGTGCAGACGGATCAACACCCGCAGCAATCAGACAGAAGGAGTAGATGCCCTGCTATCCGCCAGCGTTTTGATCATAGAAGATGAAAAAGAGATCCAGCGCTTTGTACGCAGCGCACTGGAAAGCGAAGGGCTACGCGTTTTTGATTCGCAGACCTTGCAACGTGGCCTGCTGGAAACTGCTACCCGCAAGCCTGATCTGGTGATTCTCGATCTCGGATTACCTGACGGTGATGGCACCCTTTACCTCCGCGACGTTCGCCAGTGGAGCAGCGTGCCGATTATTGTGTTGTCCGCGCGCAGTGATGAACGGGATAAAATCGACGCTCTGGATGCGGGTGCTGATGATTATCTCGCCAAGCCGTTCGGGATTGGCGAGTTACTGGCCCGTGTGCGCGTTGCTCTGCGCCGCCACGGCGCTAACTCGATGGAAAGCCCGGTGGTGACATTCGGCAACATTACTGTTGATCTCAGCCAGCGTTTAGTCAGCCGAGACAGCGAAACACTGCATCTGACGCCTACGGAATTCAAACTGTTGGCACTGCTGCTGGCGAATGCGGGCAAAGTGCTGACGCAGCGCCAACTGCTGGTACATGTTTGGGGACCCAACGCAGTGGAAAGTAGCCATTATCTTCGCATCTATATGGGACACCTGCGACAAAAGCTGGAAAGCGACCCCACACGGCCTCGTCACTTTATCACCGAAACCGCTGTAGGTTACCGTTTTATGCCTTGAGCTACCGTAGGCTTTGTTGAATAAATCAGAACTTGTAACGACTGTGCCCCAGGTCGATTGTTACGTGATGCGAATACTGTTCGGCATTCCTAATAGCGTGATCCGGTTAAGCGCTTTGACCATCGCCATGGCTTCACCCACCTGAGCATCGTAGTCACGCAGACTTAGATGACCACCCAGAAGCGTTTTGAACCGGAACATGGCCGTTTCAGCCACTGAGCGTCGGTGATAGCCCACTTTCTTTTTCCAGGTATCGTTGCTGCCGCTCAGGCGCTGATTTGCAACAGCGTGGTTACGCTCGTGGTAGTGGTCCGGCCAATATTGCGCCCCCCTTCGCGGCGGGATAAGCGGCCTTATTTTCTTCCTCAGCAGAGCATCATGGCAGTAACCTGTATCGTAAGCGCCGTCAGCCGATGCCTCTCTGATTTTCCGGTGGGTCTGGTTTATCAGTGCCGGTAGAGCCTGGGCATCAGTCGTACCACTGAGCGACAAATCCGCACAGATAATCTCATGCGTCGCACTGTCTACTGCCAGATGCAGCTTACGCCACACCCTGCGTCTGTCGGCACCATGCTGCCGGACTTTCCATTCGCCTTCGCCAAAGACCTTCAGGCCGGTTCCATCAATGACCAGATGTGAGATTTCACCACGGGTTGGCGTTTTTATGCTGATGTTCACTGTCTTTGCTCGCTTGCTGAGCAGCGAATAGTCTGGACAATGCAGCGACAATTTAATCAGTTTAAAAATCGAGTCAACAAAACCCTGTAAAGCCCTCAATGAATCTATGGTCACCCCCATTTTTGCAACACTGATCTTTGATTAATGGTGGGCTTGCTTAAATCTATCCGGCGTCTTTATGGCCAAGGATGCCCGCGCCACGATGAGTTTCGCACCTGATATTCCTAAAAAGGCCATCGGCTTCATTGAGCCATTTTCATTTTTTGTTTTTATATCAGGCCGTCAGGCCGTTCATGTCATCAATAATCAGTCTTCGCAAAACCAGATGGGTAACTTCGTTAAATTGCTGACTGTTATACCAGCATTACTGTTCAAACACGGTATTTCGTGTCGTTATTGCCCAAGCTATTCGAGCTAATTTATTTGCTAATGCACAGCACACAACGCAAGAATGTTTCCTGCCCAACTGAGACCTTACCCAATCAGCTAATCTCCCTGATTGATGGTCAATTCTTAGGATAAATACCCGCGCACATTGAACAAGCAATCGGCGAAGGTTTTTATCTCCACGCTTGCTAATACCCAGCAGAGTATTCTTCCCTCCAGTACTGTATTGGCGGGGTACAAGACCGGTGGAAGCGGCAAAATTACGACTGTTTTCATATTGCTTGCCATCGCCTAACTGTGATGACAAAACGCTGGCTGTTATCGGTCCAACACCAGGGATGGTCATTAAATGCTGGCCAGTTTCATCTAGAGAGAGTGCCTGCCCAAGTTCTCTTTCGAGCTCTGCTATCTGCCCAACCAAATATTGGTAATGATCGTGTAATCGAAGCAGCAACTGTGCCAGATAAGGTGGCAAGTCATTATCAGCCAGAACAGCTGAAAGCCTTTTGATTACGGCAATACCTTTCGGCATGCTGATACCAAACTCCAGTAAAAAAGCATGCATTTGGTTAGTCGTTTTAACGTTGTCTCTGACCAACGACTCCCTGACCCGATGCAAGGCTCGCATAGCCTGTTGAGCCTCAGTTCTTGGCTGCACAAACCGCATGGAAGGGCGTGATCCGGCTTCGCATATTGCTTCGGCATCAACGAAATCGTTCTTGTTGCTCTTGACAAAAGGGCGGACAAACTGCGGAGAGATCAACTTTACTTCATGCCCCAGCTCACTGATCCGACGAGCCATAAAATGGGCACCGGCGCAGGCTTCCATTACAACGGTAGTAGGTGTACACGTAGCCAGAAACTCGATGAGTTTGGTGCGGGTAAACTTTTTCCGCAGTAATGCCTTGCCTGATTTATCCTGACAATGAATGTGAAAAGAATGTTTGCCGAGATCGATACCAATAAGCGTGACGTTTTGCATGATGGCCTTCTCCATAAAGAAACACCCTGTCAGCGTACCGCTCACAGGGTGGGGGTGACCATCTCATTAGGCCAAACACGCGTTTCATCATCAGGACTGTGGTGATGGCCATATCTGAGTAGTGGAGCGGTCGTCCACGCCGTTCAGTAGTCGTTTTTTCCGTCCATGCAGCAATGGCTTATTCATCTAGCCATACGGTTAGAGAACCGCGCTGCTTGAGGGCCTTGTTATAGGAGGGCCAGTTAGTGATTTTAAAATTTTGTTTTGCCATGGAGACCTGATGTTGAAACAACTATGGTGATCTGATCCGATGATTACCCAAACTTTCTATTTATTCAACAAAGCCGCGGTAATGACTCCAATTAGTAGAACATGTGTTTTTCGATGAAGGCTCCGATGACTTTTTCGTGGATCTCGACGGAGCGCGAGAAGCAAATCGTTTTACGCGCCAGTCGTTTAATGCGGGTACGGAGCGTCAGGTTATTGCGCTCTATGCGTTGCGTGAAGATCTTGCCAGTCAGATGTTTCTGCTTCGGAACCTCTCTTGCATAGCTGCCCCAGTTGTCACTGGTAATCATGCCGATGTTGAACGGTGTCAACAGAGCCAGCAATTCACGGCAGGTCTCATCGGTTCGGGGGCCAAAAGTGTAGGCCAGAACACCGCCCGTTTTGGTATTGTAAGCGTACCAGAGCCAGTGCTGTAGTGCCTTACTGCCAACGAAGCTCCATTGCTCATCAAGTTCACAGATAAGGGCGACGTCGGCGTGAGCAACGGGAGAAGACGTTATCCTGCGGGGCGAGAGCTTTTTAAAGCCCGGATGACCGTATTGATGCCGATTTTCAACGTTCTGGCGGTATCGCGAACACCGGCACCGTTGAAGGCCATATCAACGATCTGCTCTTTGACTCCCGGCTTTCGCGCTTCATAGCGGTAGGTAAGCTGGAATACACGGCGACAGCAGTGACACCGGAAGCGTTCGCGCTTAGTTGGACTAAGGCCATGTCGATAAACTTTATCTGAATGGCAGCGAGGGCAATGAACAAAAACAGTAACCACGTGGAAACCTCAAATAGCGGCAGAATATCACAAAAGCCAACTATTTGAAGGCATTACCCAGTTTTCCCTCTAGCAACAGACTCATTTATCCCTTGCCGCTGGAGCTAATGCAGCCATGGCCAAGGATGTTTAATCGTTTGGTGCCTTTATACGTATCGTCGAACCAGTAAATATGAAGTTCATCTGGGTTGGTTTTTAAGTCACGAAAATCATGGCCCCAGCGGACATAGTGATCGTCCGACTTATCAGGGCTAAGCAGATGAGTGTCCGCATCATGAACAATGGAGGTTAACTTTTGCAAAAAAGACGGCGTGAGTTGTTCTTTGGGAACCGATGATCGCGTGCCGGATGGCTCGCTCATTGGTTGGGTGGGTGTCAATGGCGTAATCGGCATCGTTAATCAATGGTAATCACCTGATGTAAACCTGTGTACATTTTGACAGCGAAGCCGTTAGTTAATCATTCATAAACAGATTGCTGGGCTACTGCGCTGTACTCCCTGTCGTGACGGGCGGACTGGATTACTTCAATCTGATCGCTGACACCGTCAATCATATCAGCGTTGTCGCTGCGAAAGCCGCTCAGGTTAAGCAAGGAGGAGAGGTGAGGTTTTCTTTCTGTAGCAGATCCTCCGCCTGTACGGAGGATGAATAATGAGTAGAATGATGTTGTCAGCCGTTTGAGAACGCCGCATCAAGCGGCGTTCTGTAACCGATTACTGTTTTTGCAGATCGAGGCGGTATAACGCAAAGCCCACGTCATCATGGCCGAGGGATGTCATCGGGTATTGCGCTTTTTCTTTGATAAAAGCCGCAGCCTTCGCTGAAGGTGTCGTTTCCACGCGGATATCCAGTGGTGTGTCGCTCTTGATCGGCGCCAAACGCCAATTGTTGTCCGCTTGAGGTTTCACTTCGCCCTGTTTTTGCGTTTCTGCACTGATATAGGCGGCCAGCACAGAACGTTTTTCATCAGGCGAGGCAAAGGCAACGTACTTTTCTCCGGTTCCGGCAAATTTTTCGCCGTAGGCGCGGTAGTTGTTGGTGGCGATCAGGAACGTCATTTTGGGATCGATGGGTTTACCCTGATAGGTCAAATTAACGATGCGCTCGGCGTTGGGATTACGCGGCGCGCACTCCCCGTCGTAACGGGCAGGTTGTGTCACATCGATCTGGTAATTGACACCGTCAATCACATCAAAGTTATAGGTGCGGAAACCGTCCCAGTTAATCAGGGATTGTGGCGCCTTGCTGTGAACATCGATTTGATTGAACTGGCCCGCTGAGCACTCCAGCCACTCTTTCACCTGCTGCTCGTTCACTTTTACTACCACCAGCGTATTGGGGTAGAGATAGAGATCGGCGTCGTTACGGAACGTCAGCTCACCCTTTTCCACTTCCACATAGCTATTCGGATCGTTCTTTTTGCCGCCCGCTTTAAACGGTGCGGCGGCGGAAAGCAACGGAATATCTGCCAGATCGGGGTCGCCCTGAATAAAGTGCTGCACATAAGCGCGCTGCGCGTTATTGACGATCTGCACGGTGGGGTCATCCTGCACCAGTGACAAATAGCTGTACATGTTGTCAGCGGCCTTACCGATAGGCTTGCCGACAAAGGTGCGCGTTTGTTGATGCGCGTCGGACAACACATTCACCAGATCTTTATCCGCTTCGGCACGCGATTGTTTTTGCGCTTTGTCGAAAATAGGGCGCGCTTGAGCTTTCCCCTCCGTCTCCTGCCATTGGCCGCTGTCATTGTTGACCACTAAATCAACAATACCCAGATGATCGCCCCATTGGCCGGGCATCACGGCGGGAATACCGTTCAAGGTGCCCTGCGCAATATAACTGCCGGGAATAGCGGCAAAATCTTTGCTGGGGAACACGGCGTGAGCATGGCCGAACAGAATGGCATTGATGCCCGGTATCTGGCTCAGGTAGTACACTGAGTTCTCTGCCATGGCCTTGTACGGCTCGCCAGAAAGGCCGGAGTGGGGGATGGCAACCACAATATCCGCACCTTTCTGCCGCATTTCGGGCACCCACTTCTTCGCGGTTTCGGTTATGTCGGCGACGGTCACTTTGCCGCTCAGGTTGGCCTTATCTCACACCATGATTTGCGGCGGTACAAAACCGATATAACCGATGCGTAAAGTATGAGTCTTACCATCGCGATCCTTTACCTGTGTGTCCTTGATCAGATAAGGCGTGAACAGCGGTTTGCCGGTTTTCGCATCGAGCACGTTGGCGTTCACGTAAGGGAAAGCAGCACCGGACAGCGCTTTGTGCAGATAATCCAAACCGTAGTTGAATTCATGGTTGCCGATGTTGCCGACCGCATAGTCGAGCCGGTTCATGGAGAGATAAACCGGATGCACCTCCCCCCTGTTGCAGCCCCTTGGCCGCCATGTAATCGCCCAGCGGGCTGCCCTGGATCAAGTCGCCGTTATCCACCAGAACGCTGTTAGTGGCCTCCTGACGCGCGCCGTGAATCAAGCTGGCGGTGCGTACCAGACCGAATTTATCGGTGGGGGTATCTTTGTAATAATCAAAATCCATCATATTGCTGTGCAGATCGGTGGTTTCCAAAATGCGCAGATCGACGGTGGCAGCGTGCAGTGTGGTGGTAACAAACAGGGCCACTAAACCTGGCGCGAGCGCGTGCTTCATATAGCCTGACTCCTTCATGTTGGCGTTGCACTTGGATTTGATACTCATAAAGTATCCTACCAAAGGAAGTAAATTGGCATAGAATCATGACAGGTCAGTGGCGCATCTCACTCTTTTGACAAAAAATAGGTCCGTTACTGCGTTGTATTGTGTACACAGCGGGCACCAGAAAGACGAGGTTCATTATGTTGGAACAAATTTGCCAGTTGGCGCGTGACGCCGGTGCCGCCATCATGCAGGTGTATGATGGCGAACGCCCTGTCGATGTCGCGCATAAAAAAGATGCGTCTCCTGTGACCGCAGCGGATTTGGCGGCGCATCACATCATCAAGCAGGGATTGGCACAGATGTTTGCCGATATTCCCCTGTTGTCGGAAGAAGATCCGCCAGCCTGGGAGGTCCGCCAGCATTGGCAGCGCTACTGGTTGGTAGACCCGCTGGATGGCACCAAAGAGTTTCTTAACCGTAACGGCGAGTTCACCGTGAATATCGCGCTGATTGAAAATGGCGCGCCGGTGCTAGGCGTAGTGTATGTGCCGGTTACCGGAGTCATGTACGCGGCATCGGGGGGAAAAGCGTGGAAAGAGGTGGAAGGCGTGCGCCGTTTGATCCGTGTTAACCATGCGCACCCGCCGCTGGTGGTCGTGAGCCGTTCTCATCTGGACGCAGAGTTAAAAGACTATTTGCTTCAGCTTGGTGAACACCAGACGGTTGCGATTGGATCTTCGCTCAAATTTTGTCTGGTGGCGGAGGGTAAAGCCCAACTGTATCCGCGTTTCGGGCCGACTAACGTGTGGGACACCGCCGCCGGGCACGCTGTCGCTGCGGCTGCCGGTGCGCAGGTACATGACTGGCAGGGCAAAACCCTCAATTATGTGCCGCGTGAATCCTTTCTCAATCCAGGGTTTCGCGTGTCGTTGTTTTGATGTGCGCAGCGGTATGGGCGAGGCAGGCGTGGTGAGACGATCGCCCACGCCTGTTCTCCCTGCCGAGAGTTATTCTTTCAACAGCTGTGGCAGCATGTTCATTACTTGCTGCACTTCTTGCGCACTGAGCGCCCCGTCTTTGAAATAGCGCACCTGGCCGCGCTTATCCAGCACCACGATCGCTGAACTTTTCTGCTCTAACTGCCAGGCTTTGCGGACGTTGCCATTACTGTCGACGATAAACTGCGACCAGGGAAAGGTTTTTTACTCTCTTCAAGACTGCTACGAACAAACGGGCCAGTGCCGATAATGGCGTCGTCGGTATTGACGATTGTCGTCGTTTGGTAATATTCATGCGCTAGATTAGCGGCCTTGATGGCACTTATCAGCGGATCATTCATCTCTTTGGCCGATGTCCTACCTGCAATGTGCTGGATGACGCGCACCTTTCCCACGAGCTGTGCGCTGTTCCAGTTCTGTTAGCTAAACTGTTGGTTTTGATACATCAGTTCCCCTTTATCGGCAATGCCAGTGGGGGGCAAGGTACTGTTGAGCGTAAGGTTGTGCGCCATGCAGGGCAGCGCCAACAGGGTACACAAGCTAAGCAGGGCTATTCGCAGACGCAGCGTCGAGGTGTGGCAGGCAGTCATAACGTGTCCTCTGGTAGAAAGCGGCGAAGGTTACGCGAAACCGTTGCTTAAGCGTAGAGGAAGATATCTGGTCTGTCCTGTCTGAAATGTGATCGAACTTCACAATTTTTGTTACGTAAAGGTAAAAATAAAACTATGCTGATCGATAACGGAACTATCTTATAACAGTCTGAAAACCGGGTGAATTATGCTGTTTTTTTGTGTGGAACTAAATGCCATCTGGCGACACTAATAGTTAGGCGTTCTTTTAACGCATGACTTTATACCCCAGCTTGGGGCCGAAGAGAAAAATGAAAACGGGAGGAGAGATACAATGCGGATCTTCGAACGTTACAACCCGTTAAAAGTTGCGAAGTACGTGAAAACGCTGTTTCGTGGCCGGTTGTATATCAGAGGCATCGGTGCTTTCGAGTTTGATTACGGCAAAATATTATTGCCGAAAACCCAAGACAAACAGCATTTGCTGGTGATGTCTGAGGTGAACCGTCAGGTGATGCGGCTGCAAGCCGACATGGGATAACGGTTTGAGAGGAATGCTGCCGCCGCCAGTGATGGGCAGCAGCAACGGGCCAGCGGTTCAGGCTGGCGCAGGTTGAAGCCTAGCTTTTAGGTTCTGCCGCAGGTTCTGCATCGGCAATTGCCGCAGACGCTGCGTTCTTCTCTTCAAGACGAGTGACCAGCAACTGGTCAATCTTGTAGCTGTCGATATCCACCACTTCAAATTTGTAGCCTGCAAAACGGACAGAATCGGTACGTTTCGGAATCTTGCGCAGCATATACATCATAAAGCCGCCGATGGTTTCGTAATTGTCCGAATGGGGAAAATCGTCGATATCCAGCGCACGCATCACGTCTTCAATCGGCGTGCCGCCATCGATGAGCCACGAGTTTTCATCACGCGCCACAATCTGTTCTTCCATGCCCTGACCAACCAGATCGCCCATCAGCGTGGTCATCACATCGTTCAGGGTGATAATGCCGACCACCAGTGCATATTCGTTCAGGATCACCGCGAAATCTTCGCCCGCCGCTTTAAAGCTTTCCAGCGCTTCCGACAGTGTCAGCGTATCGGGCACGATCAGCGCGGTGCGGATTTGAATACCGCCGTTGAGCGCCAGGCTCTGGTTGCCCAAAACACGGTTGAGCAGATCCTTGGAGTCAACATAACCGACGACCTGGTCGATATTGCCGTTACACACCAGAAATTTGGAGTGTGGTTGTTGGGCAATCTTCTCTTTTATTTGCGCTTCGTCTTCGTGCAGATCGAAAAAGACCACGCTTTCCCGCGGTGTCATCGACGAGGGCACCGTGCGAGATTCCAGCTCAAATACGTTTTCAATCAATTCATGCTCTTGCTTACGCAGCACGCCCGCCAGCGCCCCAGCTTCCACCACTGCGTAAATGTCATCGGAGGTGATGTCGTCGTTGCGTACCATAGGCAGTTTGAGCAAACGAAAGATCACATTCGATAGGCCGTTAAAAAACCACACCAACGGACGGAAAAAGAACAGGCAGAAGCGCATGGGATTGATAATCCGGATAGCAACGGCTTCCGGTGTCGTCATGCCAATGCGTTTCGGCGTTAAGTCGCCTAACAGAATAAACAGACTGGTTACCAGCACAAAGGAACAGGCAAAACTGACGGAATCGGCCATTTCTGGCGTCATAAAGCGTTGGAAAAACACAGTGAAATAGGGAGAGAACGCTTGATCGCCGATGATACCGGCCAGAATGGCCACGGCGTTAATACCGATTTGAATAACGGTAAAAAAGATACCGGGCGTTTCCTGGAGCTTTAATACCATGGCGGCGTTGAGATTACCCTCATCGGCCATCTGTTTAAGTTTTATTTTGCGTGAAGCGGCCAGTGATATCTCGGACAACGAGAAAAACGCACTGAGCGCGATCAGAAGAACTATCAGTAATAAACTGTTTAACATATGTTTTCCGGCCATCGTGGCCAGATCCTCAGGAAGTTCATGAATGCATGAATAGTAATAATCGCATTAGATGACAGAATGAATAACGCCGCCGTAACGGATGTCAGGCGGCGCAAGCATTATAACGGTGTTGATGGGTCATTTGGCAAGCATGGCGTAAAATATGGGCAATTTATCAGGCGTTGGGCGGCAAACACAGGCCGATGCCCGCCAATCCGCAATAGCCGCCGGGATTCTTGTGCAGGTATTGCTGGTGTTCATCTTCCGCGTAATAAAAGGGGCCCGCCTGAACGATTTCTGTGCTGATGGTGCGCGCATCACCGCTGGCGCGCATGGCTTGCTGGAAACGTGCCAGACTGGCCTTCGCCAACGTCATCTGTTCATGGTTAGGAATCTCAAAATGAAACGCTCACACTTTTCGCATCCGCCTGCGGATGCGGTTTTTTCACCCGGCCTGCGACGACTGGCCTGGCTCAACATCGCCGTACAGGCGGCCTTTCCCCTGGCGGTGGCCTTCACTCCGGTGATGGCCGGGGCCGGCGAACTGCATTTCCTGCAGCAGCCTGCGCCGTTGTCCGCGCAGCGCACGCAGGTCTACAACCTGGGCGCCGGTGAGACCGCCGCGTCGGTCGCAAAAAAGTTCCACCTCACCCTCGACCAGTTGCGCGAGCTCAATCAGTTGCGCACCTTCGCTCACGGCCTGAGCGGCCTGCAGCCCGGGGATGACGTGGACGTTCCGCTGATAACGGCAAAGGATAAAAAAACAGCATCAGGCGTATCTACGACATCCCCTTCCTCTGACGGCACATCCGCTTCCGCTGAAGGGGGCGATGAGTGCCCGTCCGGGAAAGCTTACGCTTATCCGGAAGGGTATGTTCCTGAAATGCTACCAGCAGTCGTTGTTTTCACTGGTGCATTCCGTGTATCCGGATATCAAAGTTACCGGACGCAGGATAAAAAAGCTCGGCGGGCAGGCTGTAACAAAGCGGGAGGAGCGCCTGTGTCATGGACATATTATTCTGCCCGCCGGCTGACGCAGGCGCAGTGTGAAAATATGCTGTCGCGGGATAAGGAGGTGGGAAAGGGGCACGGATTTCGGGTGATGCTGACGGAGTTTTGTTGTGAGAAGGTGGAAGATGATGTGAGGGTTATTCAGCAGACAATGTAACGATGCCCCGCAGGCGAGACAGAGGGTACAGCATCAGGCCAGGGCAAAGAGGTGCCCGGGACATACAAGGCACCGGAACCGCAACGCGGTGACGCCCGCCCTGTAAGGGCGCTACGTTCTGCGGTGAGCGTGTAGATGGCTGAGCGATACTGCGTGCCGAGATCGTTACCCTGACGCATGCCCTGCGCCGGATCGTGATTTTCCCAAAACAGTTGTAGCAGGCGATCGTAGCTGATGACAGCCGGATCGTAGACGATGCGCACCGCTTCGACGTGATCGGTCAGCCCGCTACAGACTTCACGGTAGGTGGGATTGGGCGTAAAGCCTCCAGTGTAGCCTGCTGCGGTACTGTATACGCCCTCCTGCTGCCAGAACAGGCGTTCCACGCCCCAAAAACAGCCCATGGCGAACAGCACAACGTCCATGTTGTCAGGAACGTGAGTCATGGAATGTTGGCTGACAACGTTCAGGCGTGCCAGTGGAGTTGGTGTGCCTCGCCCCGGCAGCGCTTCTGATTGACGGATACGTTGGTTTTTATCACTGTGCTGTACCACGTTGTTACTCCCACGATAATCCATGTTATTCATAGGTAACAGAATAACTAAGAAAGTTCACGCTGTCTTTATGGTTCAAGCCCGTTTAAGGTTAAGGTGTTGCGCAACCTGCATTTTTGAAATTACTCATTACACTTTAGAGCATATCGTTATACACATCTTTCTAACGCACTGTTTAATCAATGAGTTACGGGTTTATCTCAGAGTGGCATTTTGAACCTCAAAAAGCCAATGGGATGGCTTGAATGCCTTAATTCACGGGGTTCTGAGCATCCTGTTCAAAAAATGGCCAAAAGATGTGTATAACGATATGGCTTCACGCCTGCTGGCGGCTCAATTTCCTTGGCTATCACACAAGTCACTGCCAACCCGCAACGCAGCGACACTCGCTTCACGCACAGCGCCTGTTTCACCGTACGCGCCTTCTGCCCCGCGCGAGCCGCCATAACGAATTGGATTTCTCCCACCAGCACGGTCTTTCCAACCTTCTGCCAAAGCTTCTCATTACAGTCCAGACTGCGATTATGAGTCGAGCGGATCAACCAGTCAGCCGGAGTGCCAAGGTCATCAGCGAGCTGCATCAACGCCTTGATATCCGCTTCGCGATCGGCTAAGTACACCAGACGTGTGTTTGGCAACTCCGAGGCGAGTTCAGCAACTCGCTCGTATCCCTCGAGCCAGCGCGTACTCTCCTTGATCCCATCGCGTTTTCCGTCTGCATCCTTCGGCTCTCTTGCCCACATCCACGCATCCAGTACGCCCAACCCCACGCGATCCGGACTGACCGCGTAGGTCGGATGCAGATACAGACCACGCCTGGCTTCGTAGTTCAAGGGACCCAAGCCTTGGATTTGCTGCCCGTTGAAGTCAAGCTCGGTAGTGTCTTGGATACACAGCACAACCTCGTGTTCTCGGATCCTTTCCTGCGTACGCTGCCAGTGAGGTTGCAGAATGTCTCGCCATTCGAATGCTTGGTTCTCCATGAAGCGGTAAGCACCCAGCGTCTCAGACCATCCG
The DNA here is from genome assembly GCF_053848865.1 of Symbiopectobacterium sp. Eva_TO. NCBI lineage: Bacteria > Pseudomonadati > Pseudomonadota > Gammaproteobacteria > Enterobacterales > Enterobacteriaceae > Symbiopectobacterium > Symbiopectobacterium sp. Eva_TO. Next base: position 1,033,363 of record NZ_JBSPEY010000004.1, read on the forward strand.
AGGCACGCATGCGGAATGCTGGCTTGCGGATTCTCAGCCAGCCGTATCAAAAACCCTTTGGCGCGCTTATTGAGCCTCGTGTCACCAAGATTTACCCCTTCCAGTTCTTGGTGTGCCCAGCCATCTGAATCCCGTGTCATTTTTCAGCGCCGTAAATGGCGATAGTACACGTCGGTTTCACTTCATTTACAACCCCACCGGCTGCCTATTTCAGCTCGCTAACCCTTGGCATATAATGCGTTGCGGACTTGTGTATAACGAGGTGACTTTAGAGTGGGTGTAGATGAGGATGTTGAGTGGGATTGTTTTTGACATGATTTTCAACACACGCCTGTGTAGAACAATATAAACGAACGTGGGGAGTTGGCATGTCACGATACCGTACTTTGCTTTTTGTGTGCCTACTGGCAACTGCATCGTCCTATGCAGCGAACGTGCGTTTGCAAGTGGTGGTATTAGAAGGGGAATTACAGCGCAATGTGCGTGCGCGGCTCTCTACCATCGGCCCTGATGAGGTCAGCGCCGACGGGCGCTTTCGTGCCCGGGTTGATGATGCGATCCGGCGCGGGTTACGGGCGTTGGGGTATTACGATCCGCTAATCAATTTTGAGTACCGCCCGGCAGAAAACGGCGGACGACCGCTGCTGTTGGTGACGGTGACGCCGGGTGAGCCGGTCAAAATCGCGGGCACCGATGTTCTGCTGCGCGGCGATGCGAGCAGCGACAGCGATTTCCTCCAACTGCGGCGCCGTAGCCTGCCTGCGATAGGCAGTGTGCTGAACCACGGCGACTATGATGATTTTAAGCGTTCATTAAATAACCTGGCACTGCGTAAAGGGTATTTCGATGCGCACTACGACAAAAGCCAGTTAGGCGTGATACGCGAAACGCGGGAAGCGTTCTGGGATATCGATTATGACGGCGGCACCCGTTACCGTTTCGGTGACGTGCACTTTCAGGGGAGTCAGATCGATGAAGCCTATCTGCGCAATCTGATCCCGTTTAAGCGTGGCGATGAGTATACCAGCGAAGATCTGGGCGAATTTAACCGGCGTTTGTCTGCAACTGGATGGTTCACCTCGGCAGTAGTCTCCCTCAATTTCGCGGCGGGAAAAACCGATAAAATGCTGCCGCTGGATGCGGTCGTTACACCGCGTGCTCGCAATTTACTGGAAACCGGGGTGGGGTACTCCACTGACGTGGGGCCACGCTTTCAGACCACGTGGCGCAGGCCGTGGATCAACGAGCGTGGACACAGTCTGGAAAGCAGCCTGAGCGTCTCTGCACCGGAACAGTCGCTGGATTTCAGTTACAAAATCCCCTTGCTGAGAAGCCCGTTGGAGCAGTTCTACTTGCTGCAAGCCGGTTTTAAACGCGAAGACCTGAATAACACCAAATCAGATGGCACCATGCTCAACGTGGCGCGCTTTTGGACGCTTAATCGAGGTTGGCAGCGCTCCATCAACCTGCGCTGGAGTCTCGATCACTTTACTCAGGGCAGTGTCACCGATACCACCATGCTGCTCTATCCCGGCCTGACGCTGAATCGCACGCGACAGCGCGGCGGGACTATGCCCACCTGGGGTGACTCACAGCGCTATTCGCTGGATATCTCAGATACCACCTGGGGCTCGGATATCGATTTCGCGGTGATACAGGCGCAGAACGTCTGGATCCGTACGTTGGAGGATAAGCACCGTTTTGTCGCGCGTGGCAACGTCGGTTGGATTGAAACCAATAGCTTCTCCCGCGTGCCGCCGTCGCTACGCTTCTTTGCCGGGGGCGATCGCAGCATTCGCGGCTATAAGTTCCGCTCTATCTCACCGCGTGATGACGAAGGCAAACTGACCGGTGCGTCAAAATTGCTAACTGGTTCTCTGGAATACCAGTACAACTTTACCGGGCGCTGGTGGGGGGCGGTGTTTGTCGATACCGGTGATGCGGTAAACGATCTCAAGATCAACGACCTGAAAACCGGTGCCGGGGTCGGGATTCGTTGGGCCTCGCCGGTGGGACCGGTCAAATTCGATTTTGCCGTTCCGGTAAATGATTCCGAGAAACGTAACGATCTCCAGTTCTATATTGGTTTGGGGCCTGAGCTATGAGCCTGATAAAGAAAATAGCCATTGGGGCCATCGCATTTTTGTTGTTGTTGCTCATCACGCTGGCGGGGTTACTGTTTACCACGCCGGGGTTGCATTTACTGCTTAATGGCGCGGCGCGTTGGGTTCCGGGGTTGGAGATCGCCGAGGTGCAAGGCGGTTGGCGCGATCTGACACTGCGCGGTGTCAGTTATCAAACACCGGGTATCACGCTCAACGCTGGTGAGCTGCACCTCGCGTTGGAACTGGGCTGCCTGACGCGCAGTCAAATTTGTATCAATGATATTGGGCTACGCGATCTTGATGTCGTCATCGACAGCAGCGTCATGCCGCCGCCTGTGGAGACGCCTGCCCCCAGTGCGCCGGTGGGCGAACTGACGGCACCGTTCCCGATACGTCTTAGCCAACTAACACTCAACAATATCCGCGTTACGCTGGACGATACGGCGGTTTCTCTGGGTGAACTGCACACCGGCATGCACTGGGAAGGGCGCGCGTTGACCTTGCTGCCGACGCAAATCAATGCGCTGCTGGTGGCACTGCCGAAAACCAAACCAGCATCTACCGTTGCAGAAAGTACGTTGGTGGCCACCGAAGATGGCAAAGTCACCGCTTCTGAAGTGGGTGATATCGCCTCCGCGACGGCGCAGGCTGCTGCCGCACCGCAACCAGAAGCAACGCCACCTGCACCGGAAAAAGTGGCGATGCCGCCCGCATTGGGCGAGCAGCTACAGGCGCTGTTTGCCAAGCCGCTGTTGCCGGCGTTACCCGTGTTCACGCTACCGCTTGATATAGACATCAGCGAGTTGCGTGGTGAACACCTGCGACTGACTGGCGATCAAGATATCACCCTCACCACGCTGCAACTCAAAGCCGCTACCCAACAACAACATATTCAGTTGGAAAAACTGGCAATCCAGTCACCGCAAGGTGCCCTGCATGCGGCGGGCGAGGCCACGCTTAGCGATAACTGGCCGCTGTCTTTCGTTCTGAACGGGGTGGTGAATACCGCGCCGTTGAAAGGCGAGAAGATCAAACTGACGGTGGAGGGCAGCCTGCATGACTGGCTGAACACCACGCTTAACCTGTCCGGGCCGCAGCGTGCACTGCTTACCCTGAAAGCGCAGTTGGCCCAGCCTGAACTGCCGTTGGCGCTTACCGTGCAGTCTGAGCGTCTCGCCTGGCCGTTAACGAGAGAGGCGGAGTATCAGGTTAATAATCTGGCGTTAAGTCTGACCGGTAAGGCTACTGATTATGCCTTGAAGATCAACGGTGATATTCGCGGTAGCGCTGTGCCTCCCGCCACGCTGGCGTTAGAAGGCAAAGGCAATTTGCAGCAGTTTGATATAAGCCCGCTACGACTCTCTGCGTTGCAAGGCACCACTGAATTGCGCGCACTGGTGGACTGGAGCGAGGCCATCAGTTGGCGCAGCGAACTGGTACTCGATGGCATTAATACGGCGAAGCAATGGCCGGAATGGCCTGCGCGCATTGACGGCAAGATCAGTACGCGCGGCAGCCTGTACGGTGGTAACTGGCAGGTGGCGGTGACTGAACTGCGCCTGAACGGCAATATCAGGCAAAACAAATTGACGGCGCAAGGCTCGTTGAACGGCAATGCCGCAGGCCAGTGGCACATTCCTGGCATCAACCTGGCATTAGGGCGTAACCAGCTTGATGTTAAAGGCGATTTAGGTCAGCAATGGAAACTGGACGGCGTCATTGACGCCCCAGCGTTAAACGGCGCCTTGCCGGGGCTTGCGGGGCGCGTCGCTGGCACGGTAAGGTTGCGCGGCAATCAGACCGCACCGCAGCTATTGGCGGATCTCAACGCCACAGGGCTGCGCTGGCAGGGGTTATCGATCAATCGCCTGACGCTGGAAAGCGATGTGCGCTCGGATGCTCAGGTCAATGGCCGAATGGCGTTGCGCGTTGAGCAATTGCAACAGGAAGGCGTGAAAGTTTCTTTGCTGACACTGAATGCGCAAGGCAATGAGCAGCAGCATCAGTTGCGCTTGAACGTGGAAGGGGAACCTGTCGCCGGACATCTGACCGTGACCGGGTACTTTGACAGAGCACAGCAGCGTTGGCGCGGTACGCTGGATCAAACTCAGTTCACTACGCCGGTGGGGGAATGGCGTTTGTCGCCCTCAATGTCGCTGGATTATCAGCAAGCGCTGGCGCGCATTACGCTCGGTGCACACTGTTGGCAAAACCCGAATGCGGAGCTGTGCGTGCCGCGTGCCGTAGACATTGGCCCGAGCGGACAAGCCAGCGTGGTGTTAAACCGTTTTGATTTGAAGATGCTGGAACCGTTTTTGGGCGCAGACACTGCGCTGAGCGGCGTATTTACCGGCCGTGCTGATGTGGCCTGGCAGCCGAACGGTGGGTTGCCACAGGCAAAAATCGCGCTCACCGGGAACAAGATTGCACTGCGTCAGCAGATGAACGGCAACACGCTGCCAGTTGATTTTGACACTTTCACGTTGAACGCGGGCGTCGATCGCGGCCGCGCGACGCTGGGATGGCTCATCGCTATTCACAATAACGGCCAGTTCCGGGGTGATATTCAGGTGACGGACCCGCAGGGGCGACGCCAACTGGGCGGTGATATCGCCATCGACAAAATCTCCCTTGCGCTGCTGAATCCGGTGTTAAGTCGGGGGGAAAAAGCGGCGGGCATGCTGAACGGCGCGTTACGTGTGGGTGGTAATGTGCGTCAGCCTCAACTGAACGGACAGCTGGCGCTGGAAGGACTGGATATCGACGGTCACTGGATGCCGGTCGATCTGACCGATGGCCGTTTGGCGGTGAACTTCAATGGTATGAGTTCTACGCTACAGGGCTTCCTGAAAACCACGCAAGGGCAGCTTAATCTTAACGGTGATGCGGATTGGCATCAGCCGGAAGCGTGGCGGGCACGTATTGCGGCGAAGGGCGATAGGGTGCGGGTGACGTTGCCGCCGACGGTGCGGCTTGATGTTTCCCCGGATATTGAGTTTGAAGCCACGCCGCAACTTTTCACGCTCAATGGTTCGGTCAGGGTGCCATGGGCGCGTATTACCGTACAAGAGATGCCGGAAAATGCGGTGGATGTCTCCTCGGATGAAGTGCTGTTGGACGAACAACGTCAGCCGCTAGCGCGTAACAACGCTGCGATCCCTATCAACAGTAACCTGACCATTCGCGTAGGTGACGATGTGCGCCTTGATGCCTTTGGCCTGCGGGCCAGTTTGCAAGGCGACCTGAAAATGGTGCAGGACGAGCGCGGTTTGGGGTTGAACGGCCAGATCAACATTCCTACCGGGTGTTTCAAGGCCTACGGACAGGATTTAATCGTGCAAAAAGGGATTCTGGTGTTCTCCGGGCCACCAGCCGAACCGAATTTGAACATCGAAGCGGTGCGCAACCCTGATAATACGGCGGATGGTGTGACGGCGGGTGTGCGTATCACCGGTGCGGCGAGCGCGCCGCACATCGAGGTGTTTTCCACACCGACATTATCGCAGCAAGAAGCATTATCTTACCTGTTGCGGGGTCAAGGGCTGGACAGCACCGGTTCAGACAGTAATATGATGACCTCGGCCTTAGTAGGGTTAGGGGTTGCGCAAAGCGGTCAAGTTGTGGGTAAAATCGGCGAGGCCTTTGGCGTAAGTGATTTAGCTCTGGATACACAGGGCGCTGGCGACGAATCTCAAGTTGTGGTCAGCGGTTACGTCCTCCCAGGCCTTCAGGTCAGATACGGTATTGGCATATTTGACTCTTTAGCAACGTTGACGTTGCGTTATCGGTTAATGCCAAGACTCTATTTGGAAGCGGTGTCTGGTCTCGATCAGGCACTGAATGTGCTCTATCAGTTCGAGTTTTAGCGATGCGAATTATTGTTTATGGCAGTTTACGACGCAAACAGGGAAACAGTCACTGGATGACGAACGCACAGTTGCTAGGGGATTGTCAACTCGGTGGTTACGAGATGTATGACCTTGGCCATTATCCTGCGGTGGTAGTCGGGGAGGGGGACATTTTTTGCGAAGTTTATCGCATAAGCTCATCTATCCTGACAGAACTCGATGCGCTAAAGCGTGATGGTCACGAATACAAGCGCGAGTTAATCAGCACCCCGCTCGGGAGTGCGTGGATATATCTGTATCAACACTCGGTAACAGGGTTGCCGCGTATCGACAATGGCGATTGGCTGACGCGCGAGCAGTAATGGTACTGGGTAGTTTGTAAATAAAAGCGTAACCGGCGCGGTGTCGGTTACGATTCACTTTCCTTGCACCATCCTTTCTCACGCCATTCTGTTATCCTTTTATTAACAATAATGTTTCTCATTATCAATCCCGAGTGCTAAGGTAAACGCCCTTTTGGCCCGATGTGGGGCCATTATGGTCGCCCCTACGGGATAAGATGAGAAAGGTCATGGCAGAAAAACAGAAATACCGCATTTTTAACGTCGTGCTGGCGCATAAGACTTACCTGAACGCCTTCCCTGATGCGCTGTGTGTTCTCCGGTGAGTCGGTGCGTCAGATGAAAATGGATGCACCGGATCAACGCATCAAGCTGCTGCTTCCTCCCTCCGATGGCGTTTTCCCCGAATTGCCTGACAGTGATGAGTGGTACCGTCAGTGGCTGGCGCTGCCCAAGGCGCAGCGGCCGGTGATGCGCACCTATACCCACCTCGTTATACACAAGTCCGCAACGCCTTATATGCCAAGGGTTAGCGGGCTGAAATAGGCAGCCGGTGGGGTTGTAAATGAAGTGAAACCGACGTGTACTATCGCCATTTACGGCGCTGAAAAATGACACGGGATTCAGATGGCTGGGCACACCAAGAACTGTAAGGGGTAAATCTTGGTGACACGAGGCTCAATAAGCGTGCCAAAGGGCTTTTGATACGGCTGGCTGAGAATCCGCAAGCCAGCATTCCGCATGCGTGCCTCGGATGGTCTGAGACGCTGGGTGCTTACCGCTTCATGGAGAACCAAGCATTCGAATGGCGAGACATTCTGCAACCTCACTGGCAGCGTACGCAGGAAAGGATCCGAGAACACGAGGTTGTGCTGTGTATCCAAGACACTACCGAGCTTGACTTCAACGGGCAGCAAATCCAAGGCTTGGGTCCCTTGAACTACGAAGCCAGGCGTGGTCTGTACCTGCATCCGACCTACGCGGTCAGTCCGGATCGCGTGGGGTTGGGCGTACTGGATGCGTAGATGTGGGCAAGAGAGCCGAAGGATGCAGACGGAAAACGCGATGGGCTCAAGGAGAGTACGCGCTGGCTCGAGGGATACGAGCGAGTTGCTGAACTCGCCTCGGAGTTGCCAAACACACGTCTGGTGTACTTAGCCGATCGCGAAGCGGATATCAAGGCGTTGATGCAGCTCGCTGATGACCTTGGCACTCCGGCTGACTGGTTGATCCGCTCGACTCATAATCGCAATCTGGACTGTAATGAGAAGCTTTGGCAGAAGGTTGGAAAGACCGTGCCGGTGGGAGAAATCCAATTCGTTATGGCGGCTCGCGCGGGGCAGAAGGCGCGTACGGTGAAACAGGCGCTGCGCGTGAAGCGAGTGTCGCTGCGTTGCGGGTTGGCAGTGACTTGTGTGATAGCCAAGGAAATTGAGCCGCCAGCAGGCGTGAAGCCGGTCGAGTGGCGGTTGCTGAGCAATCGCGTACCTGAAGGACGAGAAGATATCGTGGAGCTGATCGACTGGTATCGGGCTAGATGGGAAATCGAGATGTTCTTCAATGTGCTGAAGAACGGCTGCTGTGTCGAAGCGTTACAGTTATCGACCGTGGATCGCATTGAGCGGGCATTGGCGCTGTTCATGATCGTGGCATGGCGCATCGCCTATTTAATGCGTATGGGACGAACCTGTCCAGAGCTGGACGCAATGTTGTTCTTTGATTCCGACGAGACTGATGGCGCTTACCTACTGATGAACAAGCGTATGCCCAAGGGCCGCCCTAAGCTAAACGAAGTATTGCGCTTAGTTGCGCAACTGGGAGGCTTTCTTGCTCGAAAAGGCGACGGTGAACCAGGCGCAAAAACTATCAGGAAAGGCTTGCAGAAAGTCATGACGGCCGCCGAAACGCTACGCGCGCTCAGGCACGAACAGAGATGTGTATAACGAGGTGACCTATACCCTACGCGACGTGGATGCGGCTAACGGTGAAATGGCGGTAGAGTTTGTTGTTCATGGCACCGAAGGACCAGCGTCTGCCTGGGCAATACAGGCGCAATCGGGGGATGCATTGCGCATTGTTGCGCCGTGCGTGGGAGATGATGAAGGTGATAGCGGCGGCTATGAGTGGCTTCCACCAGCGGAAATGACCCATGCCTTGTTAATTGGCGATGAAACTGCATTGCCTGCTATCAAGGGCATTCTGGAACAACTGGCGCAGCAGTCGAATCCCGTGCAGGTGCAGGCGTTTATCGAAGTGCCGCTGGAGGCCGACTGTGTGGATATGAGCGCGTTTGCCTTTGCCGAGGTGCACTGGCTGCCGCGTAAGCCGCAGGGAGCTTCTTACGGTGAACGACTGTTGCACAGCGTGCGAGCACATGTACGTTTGCCGGATATTCGCCTGGAAGCAGAGACTACCGAATTGCACGAGTTGGCAGAAGGTGAATTGCTGTGGGAGTCGGCCAGTCAGACGCACGGCCAATTTTTTGGCTGGGTGGCGGGCGGAATCCTCGGTGGTGAAAAACCTGCGGCGTTACTTGTCCGGTGAACGTCAGGTGCCACGCGATATAATCACGTTTATGGCTTACTGGAGCCGCGAACGGCAGCGGGATCTTTGACTGCGCGCTGAAAAGAAAACGGCGAGGAGATCCCCGCCGTTAGATACGTTGCGCAGTGCGCTACACGCTTATTTTTTCGCGCGTTCGAAGGAGGCAACGATCTCGGCTTTGGCCGCGTCCACGTTTTCCCAACCTTCTACTTTCACCCATTTCCCTTTTTCCAGCGCTTTGTATTGCTCGAAGAAGTGGGCGATTTGGCCACGCAGCAGTTCCGGCAGGTCGTTCACATCCTTGATGTGATCGTATTCTTTGCTCAGCTTGGTGTGCGGCACGGCAACCACTTTAGCATCTTCACCGGATTCGTCGGTCATTTTCAGTACGCCAACCGGACGGCAGCGGATCACTGAACCGGGTTGCAGCGGGTAAGGGGTCGGTACCAGTACGTCAACCGGGTCACCGTCCAGAGACAGGGTGTTGTTGATGTAGCCGTAGTTGCACGGGTAGAACATGGCCGTTGCCATGAAACGGTCTACAAACAGGGCACCGGTTTCTTTATCGACTTCGTATTTGATGGGGTCAGCGTTGCCCGGGATCTCAATGACTACATAGATATCATCCGGCAGTGATTTGCCCGCCGGGACGTTGATCAAACTCATGTCTGTTTCCTTTTTTCTAACGTCAGAAATGGAGTGGCGGCCATTATAGCCAACCCATTGGTAAAGTGCTGCGGTTTTTCAATCTCAGTGGCGTTTAGTCAGCGTCATCGTTTGGCGGGATTTCTTCTTTGCTACGGCGCTTCCAAATCTTGCTTTCCTGCCCGCGCCACAGACGTTGAATATTGTCGTGATGCCGCATCAGGATCAGGCAAGAGAGCATGGCTACCGGAAAGGTGAACTGGGGTTTAAACCACCACACATAAAAGGGCGCGATCAGCGCACTCACGATGGCACCGAGGGAGGAATAGCCGCTAAGCAGTACGGTAAGCAGCCAGGTGACGGTCATCACACCGGTCAGATCCCAGCCGACAGGCGCGATGGCACCAAACGCAGTTGCCACGCCTTTCCCGCCGCGAAAACGGAAAAATACCGGATAGAGATGGCCCAAACAGGCGGCAATCGCGGTAATACCAAGATAAAGCGGTGTGACGCCAAGCGCATAAGCGCCCCAGACCGGTAACATGCCTTTCAGCACGTCAAACACCAATACGGTAGCGGCGGCGGCTTTGCCTCCGATACGTAATACATTCGTCGCGCCGGGATTTCCTGAACTATGCTGGCGTGGATCGGGCAGACCCGCGATGCGGCACTCCAGAATCGCACTGGAGATGGAGCCGCACAGATACGCGAAAATTATCATGCCAAGCGCGGTAGCACTCATAACGCGGTTCCGTTGAATAAAGGTCGTTTTACAGTTGCCATCCGTGGATAATACGCATATTCCGGCGGAAGTGATACCAAACAGCGCCAAAAACAGAGAATGACGTGATGGATATTGTATTTATAGAAGAACTTACCGTGATTGCCACTATAGGCGTTTACGACTGGGAACAAACCATTTCGCAAAAGCTGGTGCTCGATATCGAAATGGGCTGGGATAACCGCAAGGCCGCCGCAAGCGACGATGTAAATGACTGCCTCAGCTATGCCGATGTCAGTGACGCGGTGATTGCCCATGTCTCCAGTCAGCCGTTTGCGCTGGTCGAGCGCGTGGCAGAAGAAGTGGCACAATTGCTGATGCAGAGCTTTGCCATTCCCTGGCTGCGTATCAAAGTGAGCAAGTCGGGTGCAGTCGCGCAGGCACGCCAGGTGGGCGTAGTGATCGAGCGCGGCACACGGTAAATGCGTACGGGTTTGCACATGTGGTTTTTTTTATGAATCTTTTTTGTCAGTGAAACTAACATCGCGTTTTTTAGTCTATTGTGGTGGTGTTTAAAGTCATATCGTTATACACATCTTTTGGCCATTTTTTGAACAGGATGCTCAGAACCCCGTGAATTAAGGCATTCAAGCCATCCCATTGGCTTTTTGAGGTTCAAAATGCCACTCTGAGATAAACCCGTAACTCATTGATTAAACAGTGCGTTAGAAAGATGTGTATAACGATATGGTTTAAAGTGGCGCACGCGGACAGCGTAGCCACTTTTTTTATGGGTGCTTCTTTTATTTCGGTTCGGAAAGGCAGGGCGCGAGCATGGCAGATCTTCACACGCTGGTGGTGGCATTTATTCTTGGGGTTGTTGAAGGGTTAACGGAGTTTTTGCCCGTGTCATCGACGGGGCACATGATTATTGTTGGCAGTTGGTTGGGGTTTGATGATGAGAAGGCGAAAACCTTCGAAGTCATTATCCAATTGGGCTCTATCCTGGCGGTCGTCGTGATGTTTTGGCGTCGTCTGTTTGGGCTGATCGGTATCCACTTTGGTGCCGTGCCCCATGAAGGACGCAGTAACGATCGTCTGAAGCTGGGGCATATTCTGCTGGCGATGATCCCGGCGGTGGTGTTGGGATTGGTGTTTCACAGCACTATCAAGTCACTGTTTAATCAGCAGAATGTGATGTATGCCTTGATTGTTGGCGGTTTCCTGCTGCTGGCGGCGGAGTGGCTGAAGCCGAAGACGCCGCGTGCCAGCGGATTGGATGATATCACCTATCGCCAGGCATTTATGATTGGCTGTTTTCAATGTCTGGCGCTGTGGCCGGGATTCTCCCGTTCGGGCGCGACCATTTCCTGCGGAATGCTGGTGGGTGTCAGCCGTTACGCCGCCTCTGAGTTCTCCTTTATTTTGGCGGTGCCAATGATGATGGGCGCGACGGTGCTGGATCTGTATAAAAGCTGGCATTTCCTGTCGCTGGCCGATGTGCCGATGTTCGCCGTGGGCTTTATCACCGCGTTTCTGGTTGCGCTGGTCGCGATCAAAACCTTCCTGAAACTGATCAAACGCATTTCGTTTGTCCCGTTCGCGATTTACCGCTTCTTCGTGGCGGGCGTTGTCTATCTGGTGTTCTTCTGACTCAGAACGGGCGCTGTGCCTGCGCGGCCAACGCGCGCAGGTAGTCCAGATTGCATAACGTGATGTAACTGGCGCGGCAGGTGATGTAACCCTGCCGCTGCCACTCCGCCATCAGGCGGCTCAAGGTTTCTGCGCGAATACCCAACTGTGTTGCCAACTGTCCGCGATTGAGCGGTAGTCGAACTTGCGCGTTTGGCTAGGTATCTTGCTGGGAGCGATGTAGACGCAGCAGGTAATCCGCCAACCGTTCGCCCGCCGAACTGGAGGTCAGCCAGTCGATCTGGTTAATGGTGGCGTAAAGCTTCTGGCTAAGGTTGCCCAGTAGTTGCAGCGCCAGCGTCGTCCGTTGCAGACAAAACTGATGCAGCGTCTCTCGCGGAATCAATATTGCCTGTCCTGCGCTGAGTGCCGGAATGTTCATCGGGAAGCGGCCGTGCTCCATAAACACGGCGGCGAGCGCCACCCATTCGCCGCGTAAAAACTGCCCGAAGACCTTGTCATCCCCCTGATAGGTATGGCGAAACGCCTGTAGTTCACCCTGTTCCACCAGCTGACAGTAACGCATCTTATCCCCTTCGCGAAACAGCATTTCCCCTGCCTGAAAGTGGATACGACAGCATGCGCGCTGTAAGGCGAGCACCACCGCTTCAGGCTCGTTGCGTAGCCACTGATGGGAAAACAGCACCTCGCAATGTTCCTCTGTCGGTAAGGGTATTTTGACAAACGTCATTGGTGCCTCACTCACGGGGTTCTACAGTGTCTGACATCAAACGGAAATAATAATCATTTGCTTGTTTTCAGCAAGCACCTGAGCACGGTAATCGCGAGGAGGACGTAAGCATGTCAGAGAAATTGGCGGGACATAAATTTCTGGCGAGGTTAGGTAAAAAGCGCCTGCGCCCCGGCGGACGTGCGGCCACCGAGTGGTTGATGCAGCAGGGTGCGCTAACACCATCGACGCGTGTTCTGGAAGTGGCGTGTAATATGGGCACCACCGCCATTGAGATGGCGCAGCGTTACGGGTGCGCTATCGTCAGGGTGGATATGGACAAGGCGGCATTACAGCAAGTACGGCACAACATTCTGGCTGCTGGCGTCGAAGGGCGTGTGACGGTGATGGAAGCGAATGCCTTGGCATTACCGTTCCCTGATAACCACTTTGACGTGGTGATTAACGAAGCGATGCTCACCATGTACGCCGACAAAGCCAAGCGCCCGCTGATTCAGGAATATTTACGCGTGCTAAAACTCGGAGGGCGGTTGCTGACACATGACATAATGCTGCTGCCGCAGGCCTCGGGTGATGTCACGGAGCAGAAGCGCGCGGCAATCAATGTCAACGTCCAGCCGTTAACGCTGGCGGGGTGGCGCAGCCTGTTTCTTGAAAGTGGTTTCAGCCAGGTGGAGAACGCGCAGGGCGCGATGACGTTGATGACGCCGTCTGGCATGATTTACGATGAAGGTTGGGGCGGCGCGGCAAAGATTGTGCGCAACGCGTTGAAGGTGTAGTGGTCAACTAATATTGGCCACCGCATTAGACTGTATGTAGAACAGTCGCTCAGATTCGTTTGGAGTTAAGCCGCCGTTATACCAGTGAGGCCGGATAGCGCTGTAATACCCCGTGATGTAGCGGATAATCGCGTCCTGGGCTTCGCTGAAGCTGTTGTAACCCTTTGTCGGCACCCATTCTGTCTTCAGGCTGCGGAAGAACCGCTCCATTGGCGCATTATCCCAGCAGTTACCCCGCCGACTCATACTCTGCTTTATCCGGCAGCGCCACAGGGCTTGCCGGTATTGACGGCTGGTATAGTGGCTGCCCTGGTCGCTGTGGAACATGACTCCTGTTGGTTGTCCCCGGAGTTCCCAGGCCATCTGCAACGCTTTAACTGTCAGCGCCGAGTCCGGCGACGTCGACATGGCCCAGCCCACCGGTTTGCGGGCGAACAGGTCTAGCACCACCGCAAGGTAAGCCCAGCATTTGCCCGTCCAGATGTAGGTCACATCGCCGCACCAGACCTGATCCGGCGCGGTAACCGCGAACTGGCGGTTGAGATAGTTCGGTATTTCAACGTGTTCATTGCCGCCGCGTTTGTATTTGTGAGCCGGTCGCTGGCAGCTGGCGATACCCAGCTCCTTCATCAGCTTGCCAGCCAGCCAGCGCCCCATTTTGACACCAGAGCTGCCGGTGACGATGGTCGCGATACTTCGAGCGCCGGCAGAGCCGCCGCTGGCGTTCCAGGCTTCCATGACGCGACTACACTTAACCACGCGCTCACCGTCGGGTTCATTAGCGGAAGCCTGCCAGTGCCTGTAGCTGCTGCGATGTACCTCAAAAGTTTGGCACAACGCCGTGACCGGGTATCGCGCCCTCAGCCTGTCGACTACCGTGAACCGTTGAGTGAGTCCGACATTAAGAGCGCCGTAGCCTTTTTTAGGATTTCGTTCTCCATTTCAAGGCATTGGACTTTTTTCTTCATCTCACGCAGCTCGAGCTGTTCAGGGGTAAGAGGAAGTCCCGTTGGCGTTTTTCCCTGTCGTTCAAGGCGAAGCTTATTGACCCAGCGACTAATGGCAGAATGGCTGACATTAACCGCCTCTGCGGCCTTAACGTATGTGTAGCCGTGGTCGACAACCAGCTTTGCGGCTTCGAGCTTAAATTCCGCCGTAAAATGTTTACCCATGAGGTCACCTGTCGTGTTGATGAGGTGAGCATATCACCTCCGCTCAGGTGGCCAGTATCAGTGTGCCACTACAAGGCGGAAAACCGCGCAACCTTCCTTCGGCTGTTTCGCACCTTCCGCCGCTACCGGCACCTGCTTAACTATATTGCGGTCTGTAGCACGAAATAAGCCTCCTACGGGGTCGAAGCGGGAATTTTCTGCGCATTCCACGCGGTAAGCGCAGCAATACGTCGCCGGTGCAGCTCCTCGCGCACGCCAATACCCTGAAAACCGTCGGCCACAACTGCCCCACTGGTGACGGCGCAGGCAACGGTGAAGGCCTCGCGCAGGTAGTTGCCTTGCGGATAGGGGGATTCTTCAAAACCGGTGCGGCCACGGGCATCCGCTTCACTGGTGAGCACCAACTTCTCCAGCCGTTCCGGCTTGCGCCACACGTCCAGCGCATCAAACAGCTTCATCAGCGTTTTGGGCTGCAATACCGTTACGGCATGCGCCAGGTCATGATATTCCGCTACCAGCTTCGCCAGGTCGCGCAGCGCATTAGGTACACGTAAGCGCTGGCACAGTTGCTCCACCAGTTTCACGCCCGCCGGGCCGTGTCCGTGGTGACGTGGCCAGAGCGCGGGCGGTGTCAGCGCTTTTCCCACATCGTGGCACAGCGTGGCAAAGCGTACATCGATCTCGGGGGTGAGGAGAGCGGCAATCATCAGGGTCATCAGGGTATGAACGCCGCTGTCGATTTCCGGGTGCCATTGTGCCGGGGCTGGTACGCCATACAGATTGTCGATTTCGGGAAACAATACCGCCAGCGCACCGCAGTCGCGCAGCACCTGAAAATAGACGTGAGGCGAGCGGGTTGCCAGCGCCTTTTCCGTCTCTTTCCACACCCGTTCGGGCGTAAGAAAAGCCAACTCGCCCTCGCGCGTCATAAATTGCATCAGCGCCAGTGTTTCCTCCGCGATGTGAAAACCTAGATGGGCAAAACGCGCGGCAAAGCGCGCCACGCGCAGTACGCGTAGCGGATCTTCCTGAAAAGCCGGAGATACATGGCGCAGCAGACGCTGTTGCAGATCGTAACGGCCGTGATAGGGATCAACCAACTCACCCTCTGCGGTTTGGGCGATGGCGTTAATGGTCAGATCGCGCCGCAGCAGATCCGCTTCCAGCGTAACATCGGGTGCGGCATGGCAAATAAAGCCGGTATAGCCGTTACCCGATTTGCATTCAGTGCGCGCCAGCGCATACTCTTCTTTGCTTTCCGGGTGCAAAAAGACGGGAAAATCCCGCCCGACCTGCTGGTAGCCAAGCGCCAACATCTGTCCCGGTGTGGCACCCACCACCACCCAGTCACGTTCTGACACTGGGAGATCGAGTAAGGCGTCCCGCACTGCGCCGCCAACCAGATAACTCTTCAATACAAACTCCTGGCTTTACTAATCCGATCATTCCCGTGTAAGCGGGAATCTCTTACAGGCCAAACGCATGCCTTCTGCAGGAGGTTCCCGGTCTGCGCCGAGGATGATGGGAGCACTACGTTAACATAAGGTTAATAGTTACATACCCATCGGCCTGCCGCAATCTATGCCGCAAGTCAATGTGATTTGTGATGTGGCTTACACCTCAGCGCATCCAGCGATCGTTTTTCTTTCTGCAGGGGATCAGGTGCGGTAGCAGCAAACCGATCAGCAGACCGATGCCCGCCACGCCACCGCCGTACAGGAACCATTGCAAAATGATTTCCCGTTGCTTGTCATCCAGTTGCACATTGGCTGCATCGACTTTCTTTTGCGCGACAATCAGCTGATTTTTTAAATCCTTATTTTCGTTACGCAGAGCGGTGATGATATTGTCGCTGGCAGACACTTTTTGCTGCATATCGGCAGTACGTTGGTTCCATTCCTGATCGATATTGCCTAATCGCGCGGTGAGGTCGGAAACCTGCTTTTCCAGTTCCGGCACGCGCAGGCGTAGGCTGGGCGTTTGACTCAGTTGATTGAGCGGCAGCCAACTGGTGCGATCTTTGCTATCGCTAATTTGGGCATAGCCGGCATTTTCATTCACGCTGAGCACGGTGACTTCCTCACCGGCATTGAGCGTGCCAATGATGCGGTACTGGGTGCCAGGGCCGGTATGAATGTAGGTCGACAGCTCATCGGAGATGTAGCGTTTATCTTCTGCGTGACTCGCCCAACTCAGTGTGAGGCTGACAAAGGTGAAACAAACGAGGCCTAATTTCTTCATAATTTCATCATGTTGCGCGAATGGTTGGGTGATAGTAGAGGCATAAGTCTGACGAGGCAATGGGTAAACCGAAATGAGAACACTCCTATTACCCACGCCGCATTACCTGTCATTGCTGCCCGGTAGGTTTTGATGTAGCCCCCTGTAACACCAGACAGTAGCTGTATCTCCAGATAAGAGATAGGCTTAGATATATGTCTAACAATCATGCTAATTTTGAAATGACCGGGATCCTGTTAGGGCAAGAAGTCCGTAAGCGTAAAACTCCGCAAGAGAAAATCGCCATCATTCAGCAGACAATGGAGCCGGGGATGAACGTCTCCCATGTAGCCCGCCTGCATGGCATCCAGCCCAGCCTTTTGTTTAAGTGGAAGAAGCAATACCAGGAAGGAAGCCTCACCGCCGTTGCGGCCGGAGAAGAAGTGGTTCCAGCTTCGGCGCTGGCGACTGCCCTCAAGCAGGTCCGGGAGCTACAGCGCCTTCTGGGTAAGAAGACGATGGAAGTTGAGATCCTCAAAGAAGCAGTGGAGTACCGCCAGTCGCGAAAATGGATAGCGCACGCGCCCTTGTTGCCAAAGGACGGGGAATAGCTCTGGTCAGCCGCGCCATGAGCGTGTCGCGTGCGCAGCTGTCACTGCGGGTTAACCGTTCTGCCGACTGGCTGGACAGGCGCAGCAACCGGCGTAATGACGAAGCTGATGCTGAGATATTATCGGACATCCTCCGTATCATCAGCGACATGCCCAGTTACGGTTACCGCCGAGTGTGGGGTATCCTGCGTAAGCAACGTCGTGCAGAGGGATTTCCACCGGTGAACGCCAAACGGCTTTACAGGATAATGAGCGAGCATAACCTGCTGTTGTTGCATGATAAAACTGAACGTCCGAAGCGGGAGCATAAAGGCAAAATCGCGGTAGCAGAGAGCGATATGCGCTGGTGCTCAGATGGCTTCGAGTTCGGTTGTGACAACGGCGAGAAGCTGCGGGTGACGTTCGCACTGGACTGCTGCGACCGGGAGGCCATAGACTGGGCAGCGAGCACCAGGGGTTATGACAGTTCAACCGTGCAGGATGTGATGCTGAGGTCGGTGGAAAAACGCTTCGGTAGCGCGCTGCCGGATAAACCAGTGCAATGGCTGACGGATAATGGTTCAGCGTACACAGCGCATGAAACGCGGAAGTTCGCCAGAGAACTGAATCTGGAGCCCTGCACAACAGCAGTGAGCAGTTCACAGAGTAACGGCATGGCAGAACGGTTCGTGAAGACGATGAAGGAAGATTACATCGCCTTCATGCCAAAACCCGATGTGCGAACAGCGCTGAAGAATCTTGCAGCGGCGTTCAATCATTACAATGAAAACCATCCGCACAGTGCGCTGGGATACAACTCCCCAAGAGAATATCGGCGCCAGCGGGCATCGTTAACTTAAGATACAAAAGCTGTCCGGAGATGGTGGGTCAAGATCACTGCCCGGTAGGTTTTTTCTGCCGCAGATGTTAGGGGTAAGGTGGTGTAATATAGCAAGTATCCGTATTTTCCGTCGCTGATGAATGGTTGTCAGCATCCGACCCGCAGGGTCATGTTTTTTAGATTGAAATAATGATGAGTGAAGAGATCGAACTGAAGTTTATTGTGCATCCGGACATGGCGGCTACGCTGCCGCGCAAACTGACGGCCTGGCAAACTGACTACAGCCACAGCGAGCATCTGGAAGGGCGACTGCTTAGCAACACCTATTATGAAACGGCGGATAACACGCTGCGTCAGTTCGGTATGGGGCTGCGTGTGCGCGGTGAAAACGGCCGGCACGAAATGACGCTGAAAACCGCGGGAACGGTGATCGGCGGGCTGCATCAGCATCCTGAATACAATGTGCCGCTGGCGAATGCCAATCTGGATATACGGTTGCTGCCCGCAGATGTCTGGCCGCCAGAATGCGATGTTGAAGCACTTGCGCAGGCGCTGCATCCACTGTTTAGCACCCATTTTCAGCGTGAGCAGTGGGTTATCGCTTACCACCAAAGTTTGATTGAGATTGCCTTCGATCAGGGGGAAGTTGCCGCTGGTGAATTGAGTGAGCCCATTTTGGAATTGGAGATGGAATTGAAAGCCGGGCAAACCGATGATTTGCTGGCGCTGTTGCAAGAGCTGGCGGAGTGGGGTGGAATGCGCCAGGGCAGCCTGAGCAAAGCGGCCCGCGGTTATCATCTAGCTCAAGGTGCGGTGCCGCGCGAATGTCGGGCGCTACGTATGCTGACGCTGCCTGCAAAGAGCACCATCGATCAGGCGATTGGCGCTGCGCTAAATAGCTGTTCCTAATACCGCTACACTTTTGCCTGTCCATGTTTTCCACTGGGAAACGGGCTGACGGTTTCCATGAAGCGGCGAACCTTGTTCAGTAACTGCCACATTGAACAGCATTGATGATTGCGGGTAATGGTTTCATGCAACGCCTGCCATAACCGCTCTACATGATTTA
This sequence comes from Symbiopectobacterium sp. Eva_TO, assembly GCF_053848865.1. Taxonomy (NCBI): domain Bacteria; kingdom Pseudomonadati; phylum Pseudomonadota; class Gammaproteobacteria; order Enterobacterales; family Enterobacteriaceae; genus Symbiopectobacterium; species Symbiopectobacterium sp. Eva_TO. The sequence goes on from NZ_JBSPEY010000004.1 coordinate 1,052,621, forward strand.
CCCATGGTGAGTACACCGGCTGATAAATAACCCTGAATTTCGGGTTTTCTTCCAGCCAGCGCTGCGTCTCCCGGCTTTTGTGAATAATGTAGTTATCAACTATCAGCGTGAGCGTTTTTGCCCGTCTGTACGTTGCTCTCAGATGCTCTAACATACTGATAAACAAACACGAACTTTTACTGATTCCTCCAACATCGCTGACTTTTCCCGTCCCGCTGTGTAATCCACCCGCCAGATAATATTTCTCGTTCTGGCCCGGCGTCACGATGCGTTTCTGCTTCCCGCGAACCTGCCAGTCCGCGCCAATTTTGGGATTCAGATGAATATCCACTTCGTCTTCGTAAAAGACGGGATGTTCCGCGCTGCATTGTTCCAGCGCCATCGCGATGGCCTCCATTTTTTCTTCCTTATGCGGGTCGCGGATACGCAGCGTAGGAGCTGCGCGTCGCCACACCAGACCGGCAGAAGGCAGCCAACGGCGCACCGTGGAAGCATGCAACTGGCAACCGGTTATCTCATTGATTTTTATCGCTAGCAGTTCCGTGCTCCAGCGCGAACGCTGATAGCCAAAATCATGAGGGGAACGCTTTACGAGCTGGATTAACAGTGCGCAGATCTGTTCAAACGGCCAGCGACGGCCACGACCGGGCCGCAGAGATTTGAGGCCTTCAATGCCGTACAGGGTGAGCCAGTTAATCCATCTGCCGATTGACGAACGGGCGCAGCAAAGCATTCTGGCGACATCGCTCACGCGCTCGCCCCGGTGCAACATCAGGATGGCGGTCAGCCTGCGGGCGTGATTCTTGTCACGCGTTTTATGGAGAGTTTTCTTCATCAGGCGTCGTTCGTTACGGGGTATCGGTGCTATGCTCGACATCGCTCAGTCCGGTTGATGATTTGGGATCTTTATCGATTGATCAGATCGCTCAACTCGGACTGAGTTCCCTTCAGGTGATCTACTATTCGGAACAGTTATTTAGAGCATGCGCTGGCCCACTGGCAATATCATGAAGAGCTGTGGGCTCGCGGTGAACGCAAGGTGCGCGTGCAATTGCTGGAAGCCAGTGCGTTGATGCGTGAAATGTTGGTGCTGGTGGGGGGCGCGGTACCGCGCAAAGTCACCACGCTGTTCCGCGCGGCGCTCACCCATCTGGAAGAGCAGGTCGCAGGTGAAACGGATGCCGAGAAGGTGTGTTATGACGCCAACTATCTGAACAGTAAGTTAGTGCTCACGTCATGGTTGGTTAACAACAGCTGGCGTGAACATATGGATAACAAAAGCCGTATGCGCTTAATGGGCTCGTATAAACGCTTTTGTTACGTGATGCTGGATCGCGCCATGGCGGAATTGCGCTCCGTATTTAGTCACCCGCTGGATGCGGAGCACTACCAGCAGCAGTTGGCGCGTTTGCAACGCAACATCAATGCGTTCCTGCTGCTCTCCAGCGCCTATACGGAAACCACCGTCGAATCCTTTATCGCGCAGTGGCGTGCGGTAGAGCACGGTATCAAACATCTTCCCGCTTCGGGCGTGGACAGCGTGCTGGAAAATACCCGCCGTCAGGCGGTGGAACAAACGCCGTACTGGTTAAGCAGCGCCAGCGTGTAACGTATTATTGTTTCCCGGAGTGCCGGGATTATCAGGGAGTTGCCATGTCTAATTCGCCATTCTCCTCTGCGTTGCCGCCGCTGCTGGCGGAGCAGGCGCAGCGTGTGTTATCCCGCCTGCAAGAGAGCATGACGCTCCCTGCGTCCATCGCGCCAGAGGATCTGGCGGTGCTGGCCTCCAGTGACTTTGTCAGCGAGGCGCTGGCACGCTATCCCGATTGGTGGGAGGCATTGCATCAGCAACCGCCGCAGCCTGAGGAGTGGCAGCATTACGGGCAATGGTTGGCACAAACGCTGGAGGCGGTGAGCGATGAGGCGAGGCTGATGCGCGTGCTGCGTGAGTTTCGTCGCCGGATGCTGGTACGTATTGCCTGGTCGCAATCACTCGCCACCAGTACCACGCCGCAAACGCTGCGCCAACTGAGCGAATTGGCTGAAACATTGATTGTTGCGGCGCGCGGCTGGCTTTATGACGCCTGCTGCCGCGAGTGGGGCACGCCCTGTAATGCGCAAGGGGAGCCGCAGCCGCTGCTGATATTGGGCATGGGCAAGCTGGGGGGCGGTGAACTGAACTTCTCCTCTGATATCGACCTGATATTTGTCTATCCGGAAAACGGTCAAACGCGCGGGGGACGGCGCGAATTGTATAATGCGCAATTCTTTACCCGGCTGGGGCAGCGCCTGATCAAAGCGTTGGATCAGATGACAGTGGACGGTTTTGTCTACCGTGTCGATATGCGTTTACGCCCGTTTGGCGACAGCGGTCCGTTGGTGCTCAGCTTTGCTGCCATGGAGGAGTATTATCAGGAGCAGGGGCGCGATTGGGAACGCTACGCGATGGTGAAAGCGCGTTTGATGGGCGGCATGGAAGATGCCTACAGTCAGGAACTGCGCGCGCTGCTGCGTCCGTTTGTGTTCCGCCGCTATATCGATTTCAGTGTGATCCAATCGCTGCGTAACATGAAGAGCATGATTGCCCGCGAAGTACGGCGGCGCGATCTGCGTAACAACATCAAGCTGGGCGCGGGTGGTATTCGCGAAATTGAGTTTATCACCCAGGTTTTCCAACTGATTCGCGGTGGACGTGAATCGGGGTTGCAAGGCCGGGAACTGCTGCCGACGTTGCAGCACACCGGTAGTCTGGGCCTGCTCTCGCCGCCGCAGGTGGACGAACTGAGCAATGCCTATCTGTTTTTACGACGGCTGGAAAACCTGTTGCAAGCGATTGCCGATGAGCAGACGCAAACTTTGCCGCAAGAAGCGCTGAATCAGCAGCGTCTGGCGTGGGGCATGAGGTTTGATGGCTGGGAAACGTTAAATGGTGCCTTACAAAACCATATGCTGGCGGTGCGCCGGGTGTTTAATGACCTGATTGGCGATGATGCACAGGACGGGCAGGATGCGCCGGAGTGCAGCGGTTACAATAGCGTATGGCTGGACGCGCCCGATGAGGTGGATATGGGGGCGTTAATGCCTCACCTCAGCGAAGGGGCACGTAACGAGCTACTGCGCGCCATTACCGATTTTCGTCATGATTTGGTTAAACGTACCATTGGCCCACACGGGCGTGACGTGCTCGATCATCTTATGCCGCTGCTGCTGGTCGAAGTGTGTGCTCACCAGCAGGCTGAGCTTATTTTGCCTCGCCTGACGCCGTTGTTGCTCGGTATCGTGACGCGCACCACCTATCTGGAACTGCTGCTGGAGTCGCGCCCTGCGTTGATTCAATTGGTCCGTCTGTGTGCTGCCTCACCGATGGTGGCAAGCCAGCTGGCGCGTTATCCGCTGCTGCTGGATGAACTGCTCGATCCGGCGACGCTCTATCACTCGCTGGCGCCGGAAGCCTATCACGATGAATTGCGCCAATACCTGATGCGCGTGCCAGAGGAAGACGAAGAGCAGCAACTGGAAGCCGTACGGCAGTTCAAACAGGCTCAGCATTTGCGCATTGCCGCTGGCGACATCCCGGGCGTGCTGCCAGTGATGAAAGTGAGCGATCACTTAACCTATCTGGCAGAAGCCATCATTGCTGCCGTGGTGCAGCAAGCCTGGACGCAGATGGTGGCGCGTTATGGGCAACCGACACACCTGCACCAGCGCGAAGGGCGTGGTTTTGCGGTGATTGGTTATGGCAAGTTGGGCGGTTGGGAATTGGGCTACAGCTCCGATCTCGATCTGGTGTTCCTGCTGGACTACCCGGATGAGGTGGTAACCGACGGTGAGCGCAGTATTGATGGCCGCCAGTTCTATCTCCGTCTGGCGCAGCGTGTGATGCACCTGTTCAGCACGCGTACCTCCTCGGGCATTCTGTACGACGTCGATGCTCGCCTGCGCCCGTCTGGGGCGGCGGGAATGCTGGTCAGCACCGTCGGGGCTTTCGGCGATTATCAACAGCATGAAGCCTGGACCTGGGAGCATCAGGCGCTGGTGCGCGCGCGTATGGTCTATGGTGAGCGTGGCGTACAGGCGCAGTTTGAGGCGATACGGCGTCAGATTTTATGTCAGGAACGCGAGCCGGAGACGCTGCGTGCGGAAGTGCGCGAAATGCGTGAGAAGATGCGTCAGCATTTGGCCAATAAAGACCCCGCGCTGTTTGATCTGAAAACCGATGAGGGTGGTATCACCGATATTGAATTTATCGTGCAGTATCTGGTACTGCGTTATGCGGCACAGGAGCCACGCCTGACGCGCTGGTCTGATAACGTGCGCATTCTGGAACTGATGGCCCAGTGCGGCGTGATGGACGAGGAAGAAGCGCGGGCTTTGACGTTGGCGTACATTACCCTGCGCGATGCGTTGCATCATCTGGCGTTGCAGGAACAGTCGGCGCGTGTAAGCGCTGAAAGCTTTTTGAGCGAGCGTCAACAGGTGAAAACCAGCTGGGAGAAATGGCTGGGTGCCGAGGCGCAGTAGGCAACGAATGTTGTTTCGAAGGGCTGCGGGGGCTGTGCTATTATCGCGGCCAACTGTATGACAAAAAACATCTTGGAGTAGGTGCATGAAAGTTTCATTACCTGATTTTCGTCAGGCTGGCGTGCTGGTGGTAGGGGATGTGATGCTGGATCGCTACTGGTACGGTCCTACCAGCCGTATTTCGCCAGAAGCGCCTGTACCGGTAGTCAAAGTCGATACCATTGAAGAACGTCCCGGCGGTGCGGCCAACGTGGCCATGAACATTGCGGCGCTGGGTGCCAGCTCCCGTCTGGTCGGGCTGACGGGCATCGATGATGCCGCACGCGCGCTGAGCGCCAAACTGAGCGATGTGAACGTCAAGTGCGATTTTGTTTCCGTCCCGACGCACCCTACTATTACCAAACTGCGCGTGCTGTCGCGCAACCAGCAGTTGATTCGCCTGGATTTCGAAGAAGGCTTTGACGGTGTTGATCCGCAGCCGATGTTGGAACGTATTGCGCAGGCGCTGCCAAAAATCGGCGCGCTGGTACTGTCAGACTACGCGAAGGGCGCACTGGCTCATGTGCAGGCGATGATCCAAACCGCCAATGCGGCGAGCGTGCCAGTCCTGATTGACCCGAAAGGGACCGATTTCGCTCGCTATCGTGGTGCCACCTTGCTGACCCCGAACCTCTCCGAGTTCGAAGCGGTTGCCGGACGCAGCAAAACCGAAGAAGAACTGGTAGCGCGCGGCGAGAAAATGATTGCCGATTTTGACCTTTCCGCACTGCTGATCACCCGTTCTGAACAGGGCATGACGCTGCTTCAGCCGGGCAAAGCGCCGCTGAATCTGCCGACACAGGCGCAGGAAGTCTACGATGTGACCGGTGCGGGCGATACCGTGATTGGCGTATTGGCAGCGGCGCTGGCGGCGGGAAATTCACTGGAAGATGCCTGTTTCCTGGCGAACGCCGCAGCGGGTGTGGTAGTGGGTAAGCTGGGAACCTCTACCGTCACGCCTATCGAGCTGGAAAATGCCATTCGTGGTCGCGCTGACAGCGGTTTTGGTGCGATGGATGAAGCGCAACTGAAAGCGGCTGTCGCGCAGGCGCGCCTGCGCGGTGAAAAAATTGTCATGACCAATGGCGTATTCGATATTCTGCATGCTGGTCACGTCTCTTATCTGGCGAACGCACGCAAGCTGGGCGATCGCTTGATTGTGGCGGTGAACAGCGATGACTCCACCAGCCGCTTGAAAGGCCCCACGCGTCCGGTCAATGCCCTGGCGCAACGTATGGCAGTGTTAAGTGCCCTCGGCGCGGTGGACTGGGTGGTGCCGTTTGAAGAAGATACCCCGCAGCGCCTGATTGCTGGCATTTTGCCGGATATTCTGGTCAAAGGCGGTGACTACAAGCCGGAAGATATCTCAGGCAGTAAAGAGGTGTGGGCCAACGGCGGTGACGTCCAGATGCTGAACTTTGAAGATGGCTGTTCTACCACTAACATTATTAATGCCATCAAAGCCAATACGCCGCGATAAACCAAAAGAGTACGGGTAACCTCCAGTGACAGTTGAACATCTGACATCGCGTGTGGCCGAGCTGCACGCGCAATTGCGCCACCACGAATATAAATATCACGTTGAAGATGCGCCGGAAATTCCTGACGTGGAATATGACCGCCTGATGAATGAGCTCAAGGCGATCGAAGCGGAACATCCTGAACTGATTACGCCAGATTCGCCCACGCAGCGCGTTGGCGCGGCACCCGTGTCGGCGTTCGAGTCCATGCGTCATGAGGTGCCGATGCTGTCGTTGGATAACGTATTCGATGATGAAAGCTATCTGGCGTTTTACAAACGCGTGCAGGATCGCTTGAAAAGCGGCGAGGAACTGGCCTTCTGTTGTGAGCTGAAGCTCGATGGTTTGGCGGTAAGCCTATTGTATGAAAACGGCCTACTGGTGCAGGCCGCCACGCGCGGCGATGGCACGACAGGGGAAAACATTACCGCCAATATCCGTACCATCGGAGCCATTCCGCTGCGGTTGCACGGTGATAACATCCCTGCGCGCGTGGAAGTGCGTGGCGAAGTGTTTATGAAACACCGTGGCTTTGAAAAGATGAATGATGAAGCGCGGCGTACCGGTGCCAAGATTTTTGCCAATCCGCGCAATGCGGCGGCGGGGTCGTTGCGTCAGCTCGATCCGCGAATTACGGCTAAACGCCCCCTAACGTTCTTCTGCTATGGCGTTGGCCTGTTGGAAGGCGGAACCTTGCCTGCCAGCCATCTGGCACGCCTGAATCAATTTAAAGCCTGGGGACTGCCGGTTAGCGATCGTATCCGTTTGTGCACTGGTAGCGCAGACGTGCTGGCATTTTATCGTCAGGTGGAGCAAGAGCGCGCCACGCTCGGCTTCGATATTGACGGTGTGGTGGTCAAAGTTGACGACCTGGCATTGCAAGAGCGGCTCGGGTTTGTAGCGCGCGCGCCGCGCTGGGCGGTGGCCTTTAAATTCCCGGCGCAGGAGCAACTGACTTGGCTACACGGCGTTGATTTTCAGGTAGGGCGCACTGGTGCCATTACGCCGGTGGCACGCCTTGAGCCGGTTGCCGTTGCCGGGGTTATGGTGAGTAATGCCACCTTGCATAACCGCGATGAGATTGAACGTCTCGGCATACAGATCGGCGATCGCGTTATCGTGCGTCGTGCAGGCGATGTTATTCCGCAGATCGTTGGGGTAGTGGAAGCAGAACGCCCTGCGGATGCGCGTGCTATCGACTTTCCTGAGCAATGTCCGGTGTGCGGCTCCGAGGTGGAGCGCGTTGACGGTGAGGCGGTGACGCGCTGTACTGGCGGGTTGATCTGCGGTGCACAGCGTAAGGAAGCGTTAAAGCACTTTGTCTCCCGTCGTGCGCTGGATGTGGAAGGTATGGGGGACAAGGTTATCGATCAATTGGTGGAAAAAGAGTACGTCAAAACTCCCGCCGACCTGTTCAAGCTTACCGCTGGCATCCTGACTGGACTAGATCGTATGGGGCCGAAATCGGCACAGAATCTGGTCAATGCGCTGGAAAAAGCTAAATCCACCACCTTTGCCCGTTTCCTGTTTGCGTTGGGTATCCGTGACGTAGGGGAAGCGACCGCAAGCAACTTGGCACAGCATTTTGCCACCCTGGATAACCTGCTAGCGGCGGATGAAGAAGCGCTGCTGGAAGTGGCGGATGTGGGGCCTATTGTGGCGAAGCATGTGCGCCATTTCCTGCAAGAAACGCACAACCAGCAAGTGATTCGCGAGCTTATCAATCCTGAGGGCATCAATATCCATTGGCCTGACATCGAAAGGGTGGATGTTGAGACGCTCGATAACCCGTTTGCCGGCAAGACCATTGTGCTGACGGGGTCGTTGAGCCAGCTATCCCGTGATGAAGCCAAGGATCGCCTGACGGCGCTGGGCGCGAAAGTGAGCGGCAGCGTGTCCAAGAAAACCGATATGGTGATTGCCGGGGAAGCCGCGGGCTCCAAGCTGGCCAAAGCACAAGAGTTGAATATCCCGGTGATTGATGAAGCTGAGATGATCCGCCTGCTAGGAGCCTAACCGATGGAAAAAGAGGATTTGATCGCCATCGCCATTCAGCAGATGCCATTTGGCAAGTATCAGGGCCGTGTACTGATCGATTTGCCTGAGGAGTATTTGCTGTGGTTTGCCCGCAAGGATGCGTTTCCCAAAGGTCGACTGGGCGATTTGATGCAGCTGACGCTGACCATCAAGATTGAAGGGCTGCAAGGGTTGGTGACGCCGCTCAAGCAGCGTTAAAAGCAGCACCGCGTTTGCGGTGCTGCGCGTGTGGCTGAACGGCTACACGTAGATGTTGATTTTATTCTCTTCGGTCAGCTTGTTAACGCCTTCCTCTTGAGCCGTAGACGTGGATGCCGCCTGCTGCTGTTTACTCTCCGATGACTCATTCTGCAACCGGGCGATTTGGGCCTGAAGCGCTTGAATCTGCGCCTGAATCAACTGCTGCTGCTCCTGAATACTGGCCTTTTCTTCATCCGTGCTGGCTTTCTCGAGAGAGGAAGCGAGCGATTTGGCCTGCTGCGTTAGCGTTTTAATCTGCTGATTAAGACGAGCAATTTGCTGCTCATTGCTGGTCCCTGAGCTCGCGCTGCTGCCAGAGGCAGACGTCACGCGCTGATGCTGGTCATTTTTTCTCCTTGTCATTACGGCACTGGTTGTGCTTATAGAGTATCGACGCTTATTCCCTCTAGCTTGACAGGGATTTTGTCGGAATACAGAACGATAGGATCAGGTTTTTTACAGTAAATGTAACAATATGTGTTATTTGCCAGTGCCGAGAGAAACACAGGAAGGGGCTATCGGCATTGCGCGGGACGCACGGCGAGGGAATTATCCTTATTCCCAGCCGTATCGTGCGTTGAAAGGAGGATTAATCAACTGCCATACACATTGATGGCGCTGGTGAGCCGTTGAGCCTGGCGGTTCAAACTTTCTGCCGTATCGGTTGATTGCACTACCATTTCGGTATTGCTTTGGGTCATGATTTCGATTTGGGCGATGGATTGGTTAATCAACCCCAACGCCTGCGTCTGCTCTTGCGTGGCGTTGCTGATCTCTTTGATCATGGTCGAGACTTGCAGCACTTCGCTGACAATATCCGCAATGTGTTTGCCCGCGTTTTCCACCATTTTACCGCCTGACTCCACGCTTGCGACGTTCGCATCGATCAGCGTTTTGATCTCTTTGGCGGCTGAGGCAGAGTGTTGGGACAGGTTGCGTACTTCGGCAGCGACTACGGCAAAACCGCGGCCTTGCACACCCGCTCTGGCGGCTTCTACTGCGGCGTTGAGTGCCAGAATGTTGGTTTGAAACGCAATGCTGTCGATCACGCCGATAATATCGACGATTTTATCGCTCGCCTTGGAGATGGATTCCATCATACAGATGGTTTCCCCCATGATATCCCCGCCTTTTTGCGCCGTCTGGCTGGCCGCTTCCGCCATACTGGTGGCTTGGATTGCCGTTTCAGCACTTTGCTGTACCGCAACGGTAATTTCTTCGATTGCGGCGGCGGTTTGTTGCAGGTTGGCTGAGGTCTCCTCGGTACGGGCATTGAGTGACGTATTGTTTTCCGTCAGACGTTGACTCACGTCGGTCATGCCTTGCACCTGAGTGCCAACGTCATCTACCAGCGAGTGAAGGTTGAGGCCAAACTGATTAATGGAGCGCATTAACAGGCCTATCTCATCCACGCGGTTAAAGTGAACGTGTGACGTTTTACGTCCGGACACCACGCCTGTCCAGCTATCGCCTTGTTGCAGGGTGTACCACATGTCTGCAAACGCTTCGACGGGCATATCTGGATGGCGCACCACATTGTGGGGCTGTGTGATAAGTTCATCTTCGGTATAGCCGCTGACGCGAATGAAAGCGGAGTTGGCGTAGGTAATGTAACTTTGAGTATCTGTGGTGGATATCAAAGTTGTGTCCACGTCCAACAGATACTCCTGTTGCGTAACAGGCGTATTGACCCTCATTTTTAACCCCTGGTGCAATTATGGTGCTGTGTTAATAAATTCATGCCCGGTTAAAGGCATGCAAAATTAAAGGTTATTAATTTATGTCACTGCTTTAATGATCATAAAAATGTAATAACTTCACACTGATGACGTTTGCCACGTCACTGTGGGCACGGGGTGCAACAATCCCTCGTTCGAATTTGAACACGCAGACATCAGAGCGTGTAAGTTTATGATGTTGCTGAGGATGCTGTCAATTCCTTCGTTTTTAAATAGCACTTTTTAAAATATAAAACCTAGTGAATATAATGATTTAAAACATACAGTTATAATAATTTCATGTGAAACTACAGGATAGAATGAAGCGCTCAATTGTTACTGTGGTTTGCAAATTTGTTCAAATTTGTAAATAAAATGAAAGGCGTTATTCGTGGGAAAAATCTTATAATCCCTACAAAGGGTTACGGGATAAACAGAAAATATTAATCAATAATAGAATAAAAAAATAAACGCCAGACAACGATAAGTTGCCTTGCGAAATATAAAAAAGGTTTATTTATCAAGTTACAGGCGCAGGGTTGAATACCGCCAGTGCGTTATGTAGGCCCCATTGATCCGACCAGGTTTTCTTCCTTCCGCTGGCAATATCAAGGATAAAATGGAACAGCTCCCAGCCTACTTGTTCGATGGTGGCATCGCCGGTAGCAATTGTGCCTGCATTGATGTCCATCAAATCATGCCATCGTTCCGCTAATGCGGTGCGGGTCGCCATTTTGATCACGGGCACGGCTAACAGGCCATAAGGTGTGCCGCGACCGGTGGTGAACACCTGCACGGTAATGCCTGAGGCTAACTGTTGGGTGCCACACACAAAATCGCTGGCAGGCGTTGCCGCATAGATCAACCCGCGTTTGGTCGGACGCTGCCCTGGAGAGAGCACTTCGGAAATGGCGCTTTGACCTGATTTGGCAATCGAGCCGAGCGCCTTTTCTACCACGTTCGCCAGCCCACCCTTTTTATTGCCCGGAGACGGGTTGGCGCTGCGATCGGTTTTTCCGGTATCCAGGTAGTTGTCATACCAGGCCATCTCTTCAAGCAGACGGCGACCCACTTCTTCGGTCGCGGCGCGCGGTGTGAGAAGGTGAATGGCATCGCGTACTTCGGTGACTTCCGAGAACATCACGGTAGCGCCGCAGCGCACTAGTAAATCTGAGGCATAACCCACTGCCGGGTTGGCCGTCACGCCGGAGAAGGCATCGCTGCCCCCGCACTGCATCCCTACCACTAACTCAGAAGCCGGGCAGGTTTCGCGACGACGCAGGTTAAGGACACCTCGTTATACACAAGTCCGCAACGCCTTATATGCCAAGGGTTAGCGGGCTGAAATAGGCAGCCGGTGGGGTTGTAAATGAAGTGAAACCGACGTGTACTATCGCCATTTACGGCGCTGAAAAATGACACGGGATTCAGATGGCTGGGCACACCAAGAACTGGAAGGGGTAAATCTTGGTGACACGAGGCTCAATAAGCGCGCCAAAGGGCTTTTGATACGGCGGGCTGAGAATCCGCAAGCCAGCATTCCGCATGCGTGCCTCGGATGGTCTGAGACGTTGGGTGCTTACCGCTTCATGGAGAACCAAGCATTCGAATGGCGAGACATTCTGCAACCTCACTGGCAGCGTACGCAGGAAAGGATCCGAGAACACGAGGTTGTGCTGTGTATCCAAGACACTACCGAGCTTGACTTCAACGGGCAGCAAATCCAAGGCTTGGGTCCCTTGAACTACGAAGCCAGGCGTGGTCTGTACCTGCATCCGACCTACGCGGTCAGTTCGGATCGCGTGGGGTTGGGCGTACTGGATGCGTGGATGTGGGCAAGAGAGCCGAAGGATGCAGACGGAAAACGCGATGGGATCAAGGAGAGTACGCGCTGGCTCGAGGGATACGAGCGAGTTGCTGAACTCGCCTCGGAGTTGCCAAACACACGTCTGGTGTACTTAGCCGATCGCGAAGCGGATATCAAGGCATTGATGCAGCTCGCTGATGACCTTGGCACTCCGGCTGACTGGTTGATCCGCTCGACTCATAATCGCAGTCTGGACTGTAATGAGAAGCTTTGGCAGAAGGTTGGAAAGACCGTGCCGGTGGGAGAAATCCAATTCGTTATGGCGGCTCGCGCGGGGCAGAAGGCGCGTACGGTGAAACAGGCGCTGCGCGTGAAGCGAGTGTCGCTGCGTTGCGGGTTGGCAGTGACTTGTGTGATAGCCAAGGAAATTGAGCCGCCAGCAGGCGTGAAGCCGGTCGAGTGGCGGTTGCTGAGCAATCGCGTACCTGAAGGACGAGAAGATATCGTGGAGCTGATCGACTGGTATCGGGCTAGATGGGAAATCGAGATGTTCTTCAATGTGCTGAAGAACGGCTGCTGTGTCGAAGCGTTACAGTTATCGACCGTGGATCGCATTGAGCGGGCATTGGCGCTGTTCATGATCGTGGCATAGCGCATCGCCTATTTAATGCGTATGGGACGAACCTGTCCAGAGCTGGACGCAATGTTGTTCTTTGATTCCGACGAGACTCATGGCGCTTACCTACTGATGAACAAGCGTATGCCCAAGGGCCGCCCTAAGCTAAACGAAGTATTGCGCTTAGTTGCGCAACTCGGAGGCTTTCTTGCTCGAAAAGGCGACGGTGAACCAGGCGCAAAAACTATCAGGAAAGGCTTGCAGAAAGTCAGACGGCCGCCGAAACGCTACGCGCGCTCAGGCACGAACAGAGATGTGTATAACGAGGTGGGGTATTGCGGGTGCGTGAGGGAGTTATCAGCGATGTGACGCATCGCGCGAATCGCCTATTTTCGTGAAATACCTCCCAGTCGATAGGGCAACTGCACCAACATATTTAAAAATCGATTTTCAATGTTGTGCCTTTCGCTAGTGAGCCGGCAATTGACGGAATTTATAATCTTCTGGCGAGTGAATGATTCGGTTAACTATTTCGAAGTGACAACACTGAAGCGTTCGCAATATAAAGCTTAAAGTGTATTAGTCGCGACTTGATCTGACACTGGACCTTGAAAGGTTGAGAGTTACCGGTTTTGATATGGGTGTCGAATCCTTATACAAAACACGAGGTAACTCTCATGCTTCATACTAACAATCCCATCATCAAACACAAAGCCGGCCTGCTCAATCTCGCCGAAGAACTCGGTAACGTATCAAAAGCCTGTAAAATCATGGGGGTGTCACGCGACACGTTTTATCGCTATCAGGAACTGGCGGCAGAAGGCGGCATTGACGCTCTGGTTAACCAAAACCGCCGGGTTCCCAACCTGAAAAACCGTGCTGATGAAGCCACTGAACGTGCGGTTGTTGATTACGCCATTGAGTTCCCGGCTCATGGCCAGCACCGGACCAGTAATGAGCTGCGTAAAAAAGGCGTCTTCATTTCTGGCAGCGGTGTGCGCTCCATCTGGCAACGACACGATCTGGAAAACTTTCGTAAGCGCCTGAAGGCACTTGAGGAAAAAGTTGCCAGAGAAGGCATCGTACTTACTGATGCTCAAATCGCTGCACTGGAGAAGAAGGCGCACGACGACGAAGCCTGTGGTGAAATAGAGACTGCTCACCCGGGTTATCTGGGGTCGCAGGACACCTTCTACGTGGGTAATCTGAAAGGTGTTGGCCGTATCTACCAGCAGACGTTCGTGGATACGTACTCGAAAGTGGCGCACTGCAAGCTTTACACGAGTAAAGCACCGATCTCTGCCGCCGACCTGCTCAATGATCGCGTGCTGCCGTTCTACGAAGCTCAGGGGCTGCCAATGCTAAGAATACTGACGGACAGGGGGACGGAGTACTGCGGTAAAGTGGAACAACATGACTATCAGCTGTACTTGGCTATCAACGATATAGACCATACGAAAACGAAAGCGATGTCTCCGCAGACAAACGGTATCTGCGAGCGCTTCCATAAAACTATTTTGCAGGATTTTTATCAGGTTGCGTTCCGTAAGACGTTATACGAGGACCTAGAAAGTCTACAAAAGGATCTGGACAACTGGTTGTGGCATTACAATAATGAGCGAACTCATCAGGGTAAAATGTGCTGCGGGCGTACGCCAATGGCCACGTTACTTGATGGTAAACGAGTCTGGGCAGAAAAAAATCTGAACCAGATTTAATCTGACAGACACCTGTATAAATAACCGGTAACTGTCAGATCAGGTCTGAGCTAATACACTTAAAGGCTAAACAATTAGTGATTTACCACACTTTCATTCTGATAACCCTACGGCATTCTGTTTCCAGGAGTGTGTTATTGAGAATGAATGAACTAACCGTGATCGACAGCAGGAGTTCATCATGAATACAGTAAGCTCAGCAACTGGCGCTATACAAAAGGACCCTGTACATAAATTTGTGTAATTGCCTGATTTTGATATGTTCAATCCAACATCAAAAACAGGTTAATTTATGGACGAAAAACAGTTGCAGGCTCTGGCTAACGAACTGGCCAAAAATCTCAAAACCCCTGGCGATCTCAGCCAATTCGATCGCCTGCTGAAGAAAACCAGCGTTGAGGCTGCTCTCAACGCCGAAATGTCCCACCATCTGGGCTACGATAAAAATCAGCCCAAACCAGGGGCCAACTCCCGCAACGGCTATTCCACAAACACCGTGACCACCGGCGATGGCCCTCTGGAACTACGTACTCCGCGCGATCGTGATGGCTCCTTCGAACCACAACTGGTGAAGAAAAAACAGACCCGGATCACCGGGATGGATAACCAAATCCTGTCCCTGTACGCCAGAGGGATGACCACCCGCGAGATAGCGTCTGCGTTCAACGAGCTGTATGACGCGGATGTCTCACCGGCGCTGGTCTCGAAGGTCACCGACGCCGTGATGGAACAGGTTACTGAATGGCAAAATCGTCCACTGGATGCAGTCTATCCCATTGTTTACCTTGACTGTATCATCCTGAAGGTCCGGCAGGACAGTCGCGTCATCAATAAATCCGTGTTCCTGGCACTGGGTATCAACATCGAGGGCCAGAAAGAACTGCTGGGTATGTGGCTGGCCGAAAACGAGGGCGCGAAGTTCTGGCTCAATGTGCTGACAGAACTAAAAAACCGCGGCCTGAACGATATCCTCATCGCCTGTGTCGACGGTCTGAAAGGCTTCCCGGACGCCATCAACGCGGTGTATCCGGAAGCCCGCATTCAGCTGTGCATCGTGCACATGGTACGCAACAGCCTGAGGTTCGTCTCTTGGAAGGACTACAAAGCCGTCACACGCGACCTGAAAGCCATCTATCAGGCCGCTACGGAAGAAGCAGGCCAGCAGGCGCTGGAAGCATTCGCCAGCGCATGGGACAGCCGCTATCCACAGATAAGCCGGAGCTGGCAGACGAACTGGAGCAATCTGGCAACGTTCTTCGCTTACCCGGCAGATATCCGCAAAGTCATCGACACAACCAACGCCATCGAGTCGCTGAACAGTGTTATCCGGCATGCGATTAAAAAACGCAAGGTGTTCCCGACTGACGACGCAGTGAAAAAGGTGGTGTGGCTGGCAATCCAGTCGGCCTCACAGAAATGGACGATGCCACTGCGGGACTGGCGTATGGCAATGAGCCGTTTTATTATCGAGTTCGGTGACCGCCTGGACGGTCACTACTGAGAAAGGCATTTACACAGAATCATGTACAGGGTCGCACGGCACAGGTTTACCGGCAGGCGATCGACGATGCCGCCGCAGGCAAACCCTTCGATCCGACACTGCTGCAAACACTGGAAGGTCTGGCGCACCGTGGTTATACCGAAGGTTTCCTGCGTCGCCACGTTCATGAAGATTATCAGAACTACGAATACGGCTATTCAGTATCGGATCGTCAGCAGTTTGTTGGTCAATTTACCGGCGAACGGCGTAACGGATTGGCTGAAGTGGCAGTGAAAAACAAGTTCTCCCTCGGTGACAGCGTGGAGATGATGACGCCGAACGGCAACATTCAATTCACGCTCGATGCGCTGCAAAACGCCAAGGGTGAAGCTATCGACGTCGCACCGGGAAACGGGCATATCGTTTACCTGCCAGTGCCGGATGACGTGGCGCTGGAGTTTGCGTTACTGCTGCGTAACCTGCCAAGTGACGTGACCACCCGTAACCCCAATGCAGCGTAAGGCAGCGCAATCCCCTTGTGTGTCGTCCTCGGCGAAAGTCGGGGACCTCTTGCAGAAGAATTGCGTTTAGCCTGTAGGTGATTCCCGCCAGCGCGGGAATCACAGTGGGGCACAATCTGCGACTTTTTGCAAATTTTAGAAACAGATCACATCAATACCCTTACTATCTGGTTAGTATTGCGTCGCTGAGAAAATCTGGAACGAAAAATAAGCGTAGTGATACTACTAGGAACCACCTCCTTGGCCAGCTCAATCTCCCTTGGGCTGGCTTTTTCTTTGCTTTTTTCTGCTTTATCCCTTGTTCTGATACCGCTCTCGGCCATTTCTGGCTACGCTGTGTATACCTGTCATTGCCTCTTTTCAGCGCAAAAAGGAGCACGCCATGAGCCAACATCATCCCGTATCCCTATTGATTTTCAACGGAAAAAACACCGATAACGACATATTGCGCAGCGCAAGAGTACAGAAAAGCTGGATTTACGCTGCATGTGCGCGTGACCTGGGAACACGGTGATGCTAAACGCTACATTGAGGAAGCCGTGCAGCTTACGGTGGATAATGTGATTGCAGCCGGTGGGGATGGCACGATCAATGAGGTCGCCAGCGCACTGGTGCAATGTGCCCCAGCCCAGCGTTTGGGATCATCCCACTCGGCACAGCGAATGATTTTGCCACCAGTTGCCAGATCCCGCTTGATGTCGAACATGCATTAGCGTTGGCGTTAAAAGGGCACGCGACACCGATCGATGTCGCCTGCGTCAACGACAGCCACTATTTTATCAATATGGCGACAGATGGTTTTGCCACTCGCATCACCACAGAAACACCCTCGAAGATGAAATCCGCACTGGGAGGTGCATCTTACGTGCTGCACTCCTTGCTGCGTATGGATATGCTGACCGCAGAGCGCTGCGAGATTCGTGGCCCCGATTTTCAGTGGTCAGGCGATACGCTGGTGATCGCCATCGGTAACGGGCGGCAGGCGGGCGGCGGCCAACCGTTGTGCCCGGAAGCGCTGATCAACGATGGGCAATTGCAACTGCGCGTACTCTCAGCCAAGGAGTTGTTGCCTAACATGCTTCAGGCGTTGTTCACTGGCAGCGAGAACCCGAATGTGATCGCCGCGACCTTGCCCTGGTTGGAGATCGTTGCGCCCGATAACATCACCTTTAACCTGGACGGCGAGCCGTTAAGTGCCAACCGATTCCGTATCGACATCGTGCCAGCTGCCTTAACCTGCCGATTGCCGCCACAGTGTCCACTGTTGGCCTGAATGACAGATTACTCCCGTTTAAGCCGCTTGCTATTCGCCAGATAGAGCGTCACTACCAGCACCAGAATAGCGGCGGCATACGCCAAGGTATCCAGCGGATCTTTATGGTCTACGATGATCAGGCGAATAATCGCGGTAATGCCGATATAGACAAAATAGCGCAGAGGGAAATGGTAGCCCGATTGAAAATACTTCACGATAAGCGCAATAAACTCAAAATAGAGAAAGTAGATAACAATCCCTTCAATGAGCTGAAAAGAAGAATCTTTTTCACTGCTGATCAGCAGTACTTGCGCCAGATGAAATGTCTCTTTCATCAGGAAAATCACCAGAATGGTCGCCAGCAGCAATAACCCAATATTGAGTATCGTCTGAAGCATTTTCGCCACTTTGAGCCCGCGCGCAGAACCCGGCATATGCAGTACTTCATCCATAGGTATTTACCTTACATCATCATCAACGCACCATGCAGCATAGTGGCATGGCTCCTGCAAGGGTACGGCAGGCAGATGTCGTTATTATGTCGCTGAGGCTTATGCCGTCAGTCGTTGTCATGCCATAGCGGTTTTTTACCACACTACGCCGCATTTTTACTCATAACGTTTTGGCATTATTTCATTACGCCACTGATACCACGGGGGAGAAATGACATAGCCAGGCAGCACGCTACCTGGCTATGAAAATAAGGCAGAATTGTCAGCGTCCTCAGGAGGCCACTGATGCTTTTTTCTCGTCCCGGTTCATACAACTGTAAATCACTGGCAATACCAATAATGTCAACACAGTAGCAAAACCCAGACCAAACATGATCACCACCGTCATGCTTTGGAAAAAGGCATCGATCAATAACGGGGCCAACCCCAGAACCGTGGTAAACGCGGTGAGCAGGATAGGACGCAAACGGGAGGTCGATGCATCGATAATGGCATCACGCATGTTTTTTTGCTCGCGTTGCAAGCAAATCTCTTCAACCAACACAATACCGTTACGAATCAACATCCCGCTCAGGCTAAGCAAGCCAATCAACGCCATAAATCCGAACGGAATCCCCGTAAGCAGGAACCCGACGGTGACACCGATTAACGCCAGCGGTACGGTAAGCCAAATGGCAATCGCATGTTTCACCGAGCTGAACATCAATACGGTGATGATAAACATCACGATAAAGGCAATGGGTAAGCTGGTGAGCAGCCCCTCCTGTGCCTCTTTTGTACTTTGATAGTCACCGCCCCACTCGAGGCGATAGCCATGCGGCAACGCAATGTCATCAATAGCAGGCTTAATGCGCCCCAGCAACTCGGCAGACGTTTCGCCACTCTGCGATGAAGGATCGGCCTGTACCGTCAGCGTACGCATGCGATCGCGACGCATGATCAACGGATCTTCCCATTCAGTGGTGAAACGGTTAACCACGTTATCGATCGGAATGAATGCCTGTCGCGCCTGACTCCAGATCATTACGTCATTGAGCCTGTCAGCGTTTAACCGCTCCGCATCCGGAGTGCGCAACACGATAGGCATCAACCGTGTTCCGTCACGGTATAACCCCACATTGATACCGCCGAAGCTCATCCGCAACGCACTGTCGATCTCACGCTTGTCGACCCCCAACTCACGCCCAAGATAATCCGAAAACTGCGGGCGAATCACTTTACTGCTCTCCTGCCAGTCATGCATCACCCCGTCGGAATCGGGGTCAGCCCTCGCTATCTGCTCCGCCGTAGCCGCCAACGAACGCAGTATCGTGGGATCGTTACCAATAAATCGTGCTTCGATCGAACGGTTATTGGACGGGCCAAACATAATGCGCTTCGCCTGACCTTTCACCGCCGGGTAGTTATCACGCACATAGGCTTCGACATCCCTAATCAACGGCGGGATCTGATTCAGCGCGTCCGTACGCACCAGTATCTGCGCATAGTTGGCGTATTGCCGCTGGGCGTTGTAGGTCAGCATAAACCGTAACGCCCCCTGCCCTACCGTCACCATGGTATTGTCGACACCAGGTTGCTCGCTGATGTGCTTTTCGATTTCCGCCGCAATCTTCTCTGTATAAGCGATATCGGTGCTGTATGTAGTGGCACACTGATACTGGCCACCTGAGCGGAGGTGATATGCTCACCTCATCAACACGACAGGTGACCTCATGGGTAAACATTTTACGGCGGAATTTAAGCTCGAAGCCGCAAAGCTGGTTGTCGACCACGGCTACACATACGTTAAGGCCGCAGAGGCGGTTAATGTCAGCCATTCTGCCATTAGTCGCTGGGTCAATAAGCTTCGCCTTGAACGACAGGGAAAAACGCCAACGGGACTTCCTCTTACCCCTGAACAGCTCGAGCTGCGTGAGATGAAGAAAAAAGTCCAATGCCTTGAAATGGAGAACGAAATCCTAAAAAAGGCTACGGCGCTCTTAATGTCGGACTCACTCAACGGTTCACGGTAGTCGACAGGCTGAGGGCGCGATACCCGGTCACGGCGTTGTGCCAAACTTTTGAGGTACATCGCAGCAGCTACAGGCACTGGCAGGCTTCCGCTAATGAACCCGACGGTGAGCGCGTGGTTAAGTGTAGCCGCGTCATGGAAGCCTGGAACGCCAGCGGCGGCTCTGCCGGCGCTCGAAGTATCGCGACCATCGTCACCGGCAGCTCCGGTGTCAAAATGGGGCGCTGGCTGGCTGGCAAGCTGATGAAGGAGCTGGGTATCGCCAGCTGCCAGCGACCGGCTCACAAATACAAACGCGGCGGCAATGAACACGTTGAAATACCGAACTATCTCAACCGCCAGTTCGCGGTTACCGCGCCGGATCAGGTCTGGTGCGGCGATGTGACCTACATCTGGACGGGCAAATGCTGGGCTTACCTTGCGGTGGTGCTAGATCTGTTCGCCCGCAAACCGGTGGGCTGGGCCATGTCGACGTCGCCGGACTCGGCGCTGACAGTTAAAGCGTTGCAGATGGCCTGGGAACTCCGGGGACAACCAACAGGAGTCATGTTCCACAGCGACCAGGGCAGCCACTATACCAGCCGTCAATACCGGCAAGCCCTGTGGCGCAGCCGGATAAAGCAGAGTATGAGTCGGCGGGGTAACTGCTGGGATAATGCGCCAATGGAGCGGTTCTTCCGCAGCCTGAAGACAGAATGGGTGCCGACAAAGGGTTACAACAGCTTCAGCGAAGCCCAGGACGCGATTATCCGCTACATCACGGGGTATTACAGCGCTATCCGGCCTCACTGGTATAACGGCGGCTTAACTCCAAACGAATCTGAGCGACTGTTCTACATACAGTCTAATGCGGTGGCCAATATTAGTTGTATTAGCTCAGACCTGATCTGACAGTTACCGGTTATTTATACAGGTGTCTGTCAGATTAAATCTGGTTCAGATTTTTTTCTGCCCAGACTCGTTTACCATCAAGTAACGTGGCCATTGGCGTACGCCCGCAGCACATTTTACCCTGATGAGTTCGCTCATTATTGTAATGCCACAACCAGTTGTCCAGATCCTTTTGTAGACTTTCTAGGTCCTCGTATAACGTCTTACGGAACGCAACCTGATAAAAATCCTGCAAAATAGTTTTATGGAAGCGCTCGCAGATACCGTTTGTCTGCGGAGACATCGCTTTCGTTTTCGTATGGTCTATATCGTTGATAGCCAAGTACAGCTGATAGTCATGTTGTTCCACTTTACCGCAGTACTCCGTCCCCCTGTCGGTCAGTATTCTTAGCATTGGCAGCCCCTGAGCTTCGTAGAACGGCAGCACGCGATCATTGAGCAGGTCGGCGGCAGAGATCGGTGCTTTACTCGTGTAAAGCTTGCAGTGCGCCACTTTCGAGTACGTATCCACGAACGTCTGCTGGTAGATACGGCCAACACCTTTCAGATTACCCACGTAGAAGGTGTCCTGCGACCCCAGATAACCCCATATCGTTATACACATCTTTCTAACGCACTGTTTAATCAATGAGTTACGGGTTTATCTCAGAGTGGCATTTTGAACCTCAAAAAGCCAATGGGATGGCTTGAATGCCTTAATTCACGGGGTTCTGAGCATCCTGTTCAAAAAATGGCCAAAAGATGTGTATAACGATATGAGATAACCCGGGTGAGCAGTCTCTATTTCACCACAGGCTTCGTCGTCGTGCGCCTTCTTCTCCAGTGCAGCGATTTGAGCATCAGTAAGTACGATGCCTTCTCTGGCAACTTTTTCCTCAAGTGCCTTCAGGCGCTTACGAAAGTTTTCCAGATCGTGTCGTTGCCAGATGGAGCGCACACCGCTGCCAGAAATGAAGACGCCTTTTTTACGCAGCTCATTACTGGTCCGGTGCTGGCCATGAGCCGGGAACTCAATGGCGTAATCAACAACCGCACGTTCAGTGGCTTCATCAGCACGGTTTTTCAGGTTGGGAACCCGGCGGTTTTGGTTAACCAGAGCGTCAATGCCGCCTTCTGCCGCCAGTTCCTGATAGCGATAAAACGTGTCGCGTGACACCCCCATGATTTTACAGGCTTTTGATACGTTACCGAGTTCTTCGGCGAGATTGAGCAGGCCGGCTTTGTGTTTGATGATGGGATTGTTAGTATGAAGCATGAGAGTTACCTCGTGTTTTGTATAAGGATTCGACACCCATATCAAAACCGGTAACTCTCAACCTTTCAAGATCCAGTGTCAGATCAAGTCGCGACTAATACAGTTAATCATAATATCCCATGCTTTCCCTTTGATTTTATCCCCAGCGTTACCTGCACGCGGCTAATCCACCCTTGCTAACCGCTTATACACCGATAGCCTTGCTTTTTGTGGTTTTATTGAACCAGCGACATCATTTTGACTTTGCGCTAAAGTAACGGCTCTTTTGCGCTATTCACGGAGTCACGATGTACGATCGTTATCAAGGTCTTATTTTTGATATGGATGGCACCATCCTCGATACTGAGCCCACACACCGCGCAGCCTGGCATAACATTCTGGGCAAGTACGGCATGACCTATGATGCTCAAGAAATGGTGGCGTACAATGGTGCTCCCATTGAGAAAATCGCAGCGGTGATCCTGGCCCGGCATAACGTGGATATGGACCCAAAGGCGCTGGCCACTGAAAAGCTGGCACTGGTGGAAGAGATGCTGTTTGATACGGTTAAGCCGTTGCCCTTGATTGACGTGGTGAAAGCGTACCAGGGACGTCGACCTATGACGGTTGGCACCGGTAGCCCACGCCACCTGGCTGACAGGCTGCTACGTCATCTTGGCTTGCGCGACTACTTTGTTGGTATTGTCGGCGCGGAGGATGTACTGCATCATAAACCGTTTCCTGACACCTTCCTGCGCTGCGCCCAGCTCATGCAGGTAGAGCCTGAAACCTGCGTCGTATTTGAAGATGCGGATTTTGGCATTCAGGCAGCGCAGCGCGCAAACATGGCTGTTATCGATGTGCGCACGCTGTGAGTGCCTTCTGGGGACTGGTTTCTCTCTTCTGGAGTAGTTTTCTCAGCGCGACATTATTACCTGGCAGCTCTGAAGTGCTGCTGGTCTCTTTATTGGTGGCGAAGGTTACCGGCGCGGTGCCGCTGATTGTCGTGGCAACAATAGGCAATACGCTGGGCGGTATGACCAATCTGGTGCTGGGGCGTATTCTGCCACAGCCAAAGCCGCGTACCGGCACGTTAACGGCGCTACGCTGGTTGCAGCGTTATGGTCCGGTGGCGCTTTTGTTGAGTTGGGTACCGGTTATTGGCGACGTGCTATGCGTGGCAGCGGGATGGCTGCGCATGCCGTGGTTGTACTCCACGCTTTTTATCTGTATCGGGAAAGCGCTGCGTTATATCGTGGTGACCATCGTGGCATTACAAGGAATGACTTTGTGGTCATAACGTATAGCACTGTATTTTAGTAGAGATGATACGATTTCATTATGCGAACAATCATTACATCTAACAGCGGGTGGTCGATTTGATCCCGGATATATCACAAGCGTTGACCTGGCTTGAACATCACCCTGATGCGGTGAAGGGGATTCAACGCGGTATTGAACGCGAAACGTTACGCGTACAGCCCAATGGACATTTGGCACAGACAGGGCACCCAGAAAATTTAGGGGCGGCATTAACCCATCCCTGGATCACAACGGATTTCGCAGAATCCTTATTAGAATTTATTACGCCTGTTGATCGGGATGTCGATCACCTGTTGGCATTCTTACAGGACATTCACCGCTATGTCACGCGTAACATCGGTTCTGAGCGGTTATGGCCGTTTAGCATGCCGTGTTTTATTCCCGATGAGACAAATATCGATCTGGCTCAGTACGGCACATCGAACGTTGGCCGGTTTAAAACGCTCTACCGTGAGGGGTTGAAAAACCGCTATGGCGCGTTGATGCAGACCATTTCCGGCGTGCATTACAACTTTTCACTGCCGCTTGCATTCTGGCAAGCGCGTGCGGGCGTCTCTGACGCTGAAAGTGGTAAGCAGGAGATATCCGCCGGTTATTTTCGTTTGATCCGCAACTACTACCGTTTCGGATGGGGGATTCCTTATCTGTTTGGCGCATCGCCCGCCATCTGCTCTTCTTTTTTGCAGGGGCGTGAAACGGCATTGCCGTTTGAACGTGGCGAAAACGGGCTCTATTATCTTCCCTACGCGACCTCATTGCGTTTGAGTGATCTGGGCTACACCAACAAATCACAGAGCGATCTGGGCATCACGTTTAATACGCTGGATGGATATGTGGCAGCGCTGAAGCGTGCGATCAAAACGCCGTCAGCGGAATATGCCGCGATGGGGGTTAAACAAGGCGATCGCTACTTGCAGCTCAATACCAACGTGTTGCAGATTGAAAATGAGCTGTATGCGCCGATCCGTCCTAAACGTGTAACTCGCAGTGGCGAAACGCCCTCTGATGCGCTGATGCGCGGCGGCATTGAGTATATTGAAGTACGCTCACTGGATATCAATCCCTTTACGCCGTCGGGTGTCAGCGCCGAGCAGGTGCGTTTCCTCGATCTGTTCCTGATCTGGTGCGCACTGGCTGATGCGCCGGAAATGGATAGCGCCGAACTGCAATGTACCCGTAAAAACTGGAACCGTATTATTCTTGAAGGGCGCAAACCGGGGTTGACCGTCGGTATGGGATGTGAAACGCGGCAGCAGCCATTGGCCGATGTTGGACATGCCTTGTTCCTCGATCTGCGCCGCGTGGCAGAAGTGCTGGATAGAGAACATGAACAGCCCTATTATCAGCAGGTCTGCGACGAGTTGAGCGTAGGGTTTGATAAGCCGGAAAACACGTTCTCCGGGCGTCTGTTGCCGCTATTGAAAGCGCAGGGCTGCGGTAATCTTGGCTTGACGTTGGCAGACCGTTATCGTGAGCGGCTCAGTCAAGAGCCTTTAGCGGTGTTGACGGAGGCGCAGTTTGTTGCCGAGAGTGAACGCGCCTGGCAAAAACAGCGCGCGCTGGAAGCGCAAGATACGCTGTCGTTCGAGGCCTATCTGGCAGCGACTCAGGCTTGAGCAGACACTAGATAAAGAAATCTATGGTCACCCCCATTTTTGCAACACTGATCTTTGATTAATGGTGGGCTTGCTTAAATCTATCCGGCGTCTTTATGGCCAAGGATGCCCGCGCCACGATGAGTTTCGCACCTGATATTCCTAAAAAGACCATCGGCTTCATTGAGCCATTTTCATTTTTTGGTTTTATATCAGGCCGTCAGGCCGTTCATGTCATCAATAATCAGTCTTCGCAAAACCAGATGGGTAACTTCGTTAAATTGCTGACTGTTAGACCAGCATTACTGTTCAAACACGGTATTTCGTGTCGTTATTGCCCAAGCTATTCGAGCTAATTTATTTGCTAATGCACAGCACACAACGCAAGAATGTTTCCTGCCCAACTGAGACCTTACCCCATATCGTTATACACATCGTTCTAACGCACTGTTTAATCAATGAGTTACGGGTTTATCTCAGAGTGGCATTTTGAACCTCAAAAAGCCAATGGGATGGCTTGAATGCCTTAATTCACGGGGTTCTGAGCATCCTGTTCAAAAAATGGCCAAAAGATGTGTATAACGATATGACCTTACCCAATCAGCTAATCTCCCTGATTGATGGTCAATTCTTAGGATAAATACCCGCGCACATTGAACAAGCAATCGGCGGTAATGCCTTCAAATAGTTGGCTTTTGTGATATTCTGCCGCTATTTGAGGTTTCCACGTGGTTACTGTTTTTGTTCATTGCCCTCGCTGCCATTCAGATAAAGTTTATCGACATGGCCTTAGTCCAACTAAGCGCGAACGCTTCCGGTGTCAGTGCTGTCGCCGTGTATTCCAGCTTACCTACCGCTATGAAGCGAGAAAGCCGGGAGTCAAAGAGCAGATCGTTGATATGGCCTTCAACGGTGCCGGTGTTCGCGATACCGCCAGAACGTTGAAAATCGGCATCAATACGGTCATCCGGGCTTTAAAAAGCTCTCGCCCCGCAGGATAACGTCTTCTCCCGTTGCTCACGCCGACGTCGCCCTTATCTGTGAACTTGATGAGCAATGGAGCTTCGTTGGCAGTCAGGCGCTACAGCACTAGCTCTGGTACGCTTACAATACCAAAACGGGCGGTGTTCTGGCCTACACTTTTGGCCCCCGAACCGATGAGACCTGCCGTGAATTGCTGGCTCTGTTGACACCGTTCAACATCGGCATGATTACCAGTGACAACTGGGGCAGCTATGCAAGAGAGGTTCCGAAGCAGAAACATCTGACTGGCAAGATCTTCACGCAACGCATAGAGCGCAATAACCTGACGCTCCGTACCCGCATTAAACGACTGGCGCGTAAAACGATTTGCTTCTCGCGCTCCGTCGAGATCCACGAAAAAGTCATCGGAGCCTTCATCGAAAAACACATGTTCTACTAATTGGAGTCATTACCCAATCGGCGAAGGTTTTTATCTCCACGCTTGTTAATACCCAGCAGAGTATTCTTCCCTCCAGTACTGTATTGGCGGGGTACAAGACCGGTGGAAGCGGCAAAATTACGACTGTTTTCATATTGCTTGCCATCGCCTAACTGTGATGACAAAACGCTGGCTGTTATCGGTCCAACACCAGGGATGGTCATTAAATGCTGGCCAGTTTCATCTAGAGAGAGTGCCTGCCCAAGTTCTCTTTCGAGCTCTGCTATCTGCCCAACCAAATATTGGTAATGATCGTGTAATCGAAGCAGCAACTGTGCCAGATAA
This sequence comes from Symbiopectobacterium sp. Eva_TO, assembly GCF_053848865.1. Classification (NCBI taxonomy): domain Bacteria; kingdom Pseudomonadati; phylum Pseudomonadota; class Gammaproteobacteria; order Enterobacterales; family Enterobacteriaceae; genus Symbiopectobacterium; species Symbiopectobacterium sp. Eva_TO. The sequence goes on from NZ_JBSPEY010000004.1 coordinate 1,079,346, forward strand.
GGTGGCAAGTCATTATCAGCCAGAACAGCTGAAAGCCTTTTGATTACCGCAATACCTTTCGGCATGCTGAGACCAAACTCCAGTAAAAAAGCATGCATTTGGTTAGTCGTTTTAACGTTGTCTCTGACCAACGACTCCCTGACGCGATGCAAGGCTCGCATAGCCTGCTGAGCCTCAGTTCTTGGCTGCACAAACCGCATGGAAGGGCGTGATCCGGCTTCGCATATTGCTTCGGCATCAACGAAATCGTTCTTGTTGCTCTTGACAAAAGGGCGGACAAACTGCGGAGAGATCAACTTTACTTCATGCCCCAGCTCACTGATCCGACGAGCCATAAAATGGGCACCGGCGCAGGCTTCCATTACAACGGTAGTAGGTGTACACGTAGCCAGAAACTCGATGAGTTTGGTGCGGGTAAACTTTTTCCGCAGTAATGCCTTGCCTGATTTATCCTGACAATGAATGTGAAAAGAATGTTTGCCGAGATCGATACCAATAAGCGTGACGTTTTGCATGATGGCCTTCTCCATAAAGAAACACCCTGTCAGCGTACCGCTCACAGGGTGGGGGTGACCATCTCATTAGGCCATGGTATAAGGCCATGGTATAAGCCGTGTCCGAAAAACATCTCTGAGAAATAGGGATGATGATGATAAATGCGCGTCTTTCATAGAGTCAGACTCGTTGGGAACCAAAAAGTTTCTTGGAAAGATGAAAAAAGTCATTTTTTTTATGAGGAGGTGGCAACATGCCGTTATTAGATAGCTTCACCGTAGACCATACCCGCATGGCAGCACCGGCGGTTCGAGTGGCTAAAACCATGACAACCCCTCATGGCGACACCATTACCGTGTTCGATCTGCGTTTCTGTCGCCCGAATAAAGAGGTGATGCCGGAGCGCGGTATTCATACGCTGGAGCACCTGTTTGCCGGTTTCATGCGCAACCATCTCAATGGTGATAGCGTTGAAATTATCGATATTTCTCCGATGGGTTGCCGCACGGGATTCTACGTGAGCCTGATTGGCACACCGGCAGAGCAACGCGTGGCTAAAGCCTGGAGCGCGGCGATGGAGGATGTGCTCAAAGTGACCGATCAACGCAAAATCCCTGAGCTAAACGAGTTCCAGTGCGGCACCTATGAGATGCACTCTCTGGAAGAGGCTCAGGACATTGCACGCCATATTCTGGCGCATCCGATTGGCGTCAACCAGAATGACGATCTGGCGTTACCTGTAGTGGTCAACTAATATTGGCCACCGCATTAGACTGTATGTAGAACAGTCGCTCAGATTCGTTTGGAGTTAAGCCGCCGTTATACCAGTGAGGCCGGATAGCGCTGTAATACCCCGTGATGTAGCGGATAATCGCGTCCTGGGCTTCGCTGAAGCTGTTGTAACCCTTTGTCGGCACCCATTCTGTCTTCAGGCTGCGGAAGAACCGCTCCATTGGCGCATTATCCCAGCAGTTACCCCGCCGACTCATACTCTGCTTTATCCGGCAGCGCCACAGGGCTTGCCGGTATTGACGGCTGGTATAGTGGCTGCCCTGGTCGCTGTGGAACATGACTCCTGTTGGTTGTCCCCGGAGTTCCCAGGCCATCTGCAACGCTTTAACTGTCAGCGCCGAGTCCGGCGACGTCGACATGGCCCAGCCCACCGGTTTGCGGGCGAACAGATCTAGCACCACCGCAAGGTAAGCCCAGCATTTGCCCGTCCAGATGTAGGTCACATCGCCGCACCAGACCTGATCCGGCGCGGTAACCGCGAACTGGCGGTTGAGATAGTTCGGTATTTCAACGTGTTCATTGCCGCCGCGTTTGTATTTGTGAGCCGGTCGCTGGCAGCTGGCGATACCCAGCTCCTTCATCAGCTTGCCAGCCAGCCAGCGCCCCATTTTGACACCGGAGCTGCCGGTGACGATGGTCGCGATACTTCGAGCGCCGGCAGAGCCGCCGCTGGCGTTCCAGGCTTCCATGACGCGGCTACACTTAACCACGCGCTCACCGTCGGGTTCATTAGCGGAAGCCTGCCAGTGCCTGTAGCTGCTGCGATGTACCTCAAAAGTTTGGCACAACGCCGTGACCGGGTATCGCGCCCTCAGCCTGTCGACTACCGTGAACCGTTGAGTGAGTCCGACATTAAGAGCGCCGTAGCCTTTTTTAGGATTTCGTTCTCCATTTCAAGGCATTGGACTTTTTTCTTCATCTCACGCAGCTCGAGCTGTTCAGGGGTAAGAGGAAGTCCCGTTGGCGTTTTTCCCTGTCGTTCAAGGCGAAGCTTATTGACCCAGCGACTAATGGCAGAATGGCTGACATTAACCGCCTCTGCGGCCTTAACGTATGTGTAGCCGTGGTCGACAACCAGCTTTGCGGCTTCGAGCTTAAATTCCGCCGTAAAATGTTTACCCATGAGGTCACCTGTCGTGTTGATGAGGTGAGCATATCACCTCCGCTCAGGTGGCCAGTATCAGTGTGCCACTACATACCGAAGGATAAACTGGCAGAGTTGCATATCTAAAAAATAAAAAAGGCACCCTTCACCAGGTGCCTTTTTTGTTTGCATATCGTCACGGATAAAGCGTATTCTGATGTAGCCCCCTGTAACACCAGACAGTAGCTGTATCTCCAGATAAGAGATCATATCGTTATACACATCTTTTGGCCATTTTTTGAACAGGATGCTCAGAACCCCGTGAATTAAGGCATTCAAGCCATCCCATTGGCTTTTTGAGGTTCAAAATGCCACTCTGAGATAAACCCGTAACTCATTGATTAAACAGTGCGTTAGAAAGATGTGTATAACGATATGATAAGAGATAGGCTTAGATATATGTCTAACAATCATGCTAATTTTGAAATGACCGGGATCCTGTTAGGGCAAGAAGTCCGTAAGCGTAAAACTCCGCAAGAGAAAATCGCCATCATTCAGCAGACATGGAGCCGGGGATGAACGTCTCCCATGTAGCCCGCCTGCATGGCATCCAGCCCAGCCTTTTGTTTAAGTGGAAGAAGCAATACCAGGAAGGAAGCCTCACCGCCGTTGCGGCCGGAGAAGAAGTGGTTCCAGCTTCGGCGCTGGCGACTGCCCTCAAGCAGGTCCGGGAGCTACAGCGCCTTCTGGGTAAGAGACGATGGAAGTTGAGATCCTCAAAGAAGCAGTGGAGTACCGCCAGTCGCGAAAATGGATAGCGCACGCGCCCTTGTTGCCAAAGGACGGGGAATAGCTCTGGTCAGCCGCGCCATGAGCGTGTCGCGTGCGCAGCTGTCACTGCGGGTTAACCGTTCTGCCGACTGGCTGGACAGGCGCAGCAACCGGCGTAATGACGAAGCTGATGCTGAGATATTATCGGACATCCTCCGTATCATCAGCGACATGCCCAGTTACGGTTACCGCCGAGTGTGGGGTATCCTGCGTAAGCAACGTCGTGCAGAGGGACTTCCACCGGTGAACGCCAAACGGCTTTACAGGATAATGAGCGAGCATAACCTGCTGTTGTTGCATGATAAAACTGAACGTCCGAAGCGGGAGCATAAAGGCAAAATCGCGGTAGCAGAGAGCGATATGCGCTGGTGCTCAGATGGCTTCGAGTTCGGTTGTGACAACGGCGAGAAGCTGCGGGTGACGTTCGCACTGGACTGCTGCGACCGGGAGGCCATAGACTGGGCAGCGAGCACCAGGGGTTATGACAGTTCAACCGTGCAGGATGTGATGCTGAGGTCGGTGGAAAAACGCTTCGGTAGCGCGCTGCCGGATAAACCAGTGCAATGGCTGACGGATAATGGTTCAGCGTACACAGCGCATGAAACGCGGAAGTTCGCCAGAGAACTGAATCTGGAGCCCTGCACAACAGCAGTGAGCAGTCCACAGAGTAACGGCATGGCAGAACGATTCGTGAAGACGATGAAGGAAGATTACATCGCCTTCATGCCAAAACCCGATGTGCGAACAGCGCTGAAGAATCTTGCAGCGGCGTTCAATCATTACAATGAAAACCATCCGCACAGTGCGCTGGGATACAACTCCCCAAGAGAATATCGGCGCCAGCGGGCATCGTTAACTTAAGATACAAAAGCTGTCCGGAGATGGTGGGTCAAGATCATTACTGTGCCACAAAGTGCTGGATAACACGGCTGCCGAAGTAGGCCAGCGTCAGTAACAGTGTGCCCACCATGCTGAACCATACCACTCGGCGTCCGCGCCACCCTTGATGGTAATGCCCCCACAGCAGCAGAATATAGTTGAACCAGGCAAACAAGGAGAACAGCGCCTTGTGAAGATTCTCTTTGTTCTCAATGATGTTATCCATGTAAAACAAACCGCTGCACAACGTCATCGTCAGCAGGATGACGCCAATTTGCGTGACATGAAACATCTTGCGCTCAATGCTCAACAGCGGCGGCATTTCAGAAACTATGCTCAGCTTTTTGTTTTTGAGCAGATAATCGATCAGTGCTAATTGCAGCGCATAGAGCGCGGCAATAATCAGGGTGGCATAAGAGAACAACGCCAGCACGATATGGAACAGCAGCCCCGGCGTTTTTTCCAGATGCGTTATAAACTCGCCGGGCAAAAAGCTGGCAAAGGCCAGATTAATAAGCGCAAACGCGTAAACGATAGGCAACAGAAACCAGCCACGATTGCGCGATGCAACAAACGTCATCACGGTGCATATCATCAAGCTGATGGTAGACCCAATATTCAACAGGCTAAGATTTTGCCCGGTTTGCACATCAAAAATGCGGTGATAGAGCGTAATTGCGTGGCAGAGCAGGGCCACAGTCGCAGAGATCATCGCCAACCGGCGGTAGGCACTCTGTTTGCGCAATAGGCCAGGAATAATCAGTCCCAGGCTGATTGAATAGGCGACTAACGCTGTAATGGCAAAGAGTGGCATAGTGATAAACACATTGAGCGGCTGCTGAAGTGATAGGGAGTGACAGTATAGCGGTTGTCTCGTCACGCACCAACCGGTTATCGTCGCGCTTCACAGCAATCGTTTCGTCTTTCATGGTATAATCAGCCATATTTGTCCAGAGTGTCGCGTATGCGGCCCGCCTTTCGTTGAGCACAAGATAATGTTTGATAACTTAACTGACAGACTCTCGCGCACATTGCGCAACATCAGTGGCCGCGGACGGTTGACTGAAGACAACATCAAAGACACCCTGCGCGAAGTGCGCATGGCCTTACTTGAAGCCGATGTGGCGCTCCCTGTGGTGCGTGATTTTATCAACCGGGTCAAGGAAAGTGCCGTCGGGCATGAAGTAAACAAAAGCCTGTCGCCGGGCCAGGAATTCATCAAGATCGTCAAAAACGAACTTGTTGCCGCGATGGGAGAAACCAACGAAGCCCTGAATCTGGCAGCTCAACCGCCGGCCGTGGTGTTGATGGCGGGTTTGCAAGGGGCGGGTAAAACCACCAGCGTGGGTAAGCTGGGCAAGTTCCTGCGTGAGAAGCACAAGAAGAAAGTTCTGGTGGTTTCCGCGGACGTATACCGCCCTGCGGCGATCAAACAGTTGGAAACCCTGGCTCAAACGGTCGAGGTGGATTTCTTCCCCTCCGACGCGCATGAAAAACCGCTTGATATCGTTAACCGCGCGCTGCAACACGCCAAGCTGAAGTTTTACGATGTGCTGCTGGTGGATACGGCCGGTCGTCTGCACGTTGACGAAGCGATGATGGACGAAATCAAGCAGGTGCATGCGGCCATCAAGCCTGTTGAAACACTGTTTGTGGTTGACGCCATGACCGGTCAGGATGCGGCCAATACCGCAAAAGCCTTTAATGAGGCATTGCCGCTTACCGGTGTGATTTTGACTAAAATTGATGGTGATGCGCGCGGCGGTGCGGCGCTGTCAATTCGTCATATTACCGGCAAACCGATTAAATTCCTCGGTGTTGGCGAAAAGACAGAAGCCTTGGAGCCGTTCCATCCCGAACGTATTGCGTCGCGTATTCTCGGTATGGGGGATGTGCTTTCCCTGATCGAAGATATTGAAAGCAAGGTTGACCGCTCTCAGGCGGAAAAACTGGCGAAAAAGCTGAAGAAAGGGGATGGCTTTGATTTAACCGACTTCCTCGATCAACTTAAGCAGATGCGTAACATGGGCGGCATGGCCAGCATGATGAGCAAGCTGCCGGGCGTGGGACAGTTGCCGGACAACGTGAAATCTCAAATGGATGACAAAGTGCTGGTGCGTATGGAAGCCATCATCAACTCGATGACGCAACAGGAACGTGCCAAGCCGGAAATCATCAAAGGATCACGCAAGCGTCGTATCTCCACCGGGTCAGGCATGCAGGTGCAAGACGTCAACCGTTTGTTAAAACAGTTTGACGACATGCAGCGTATGATGAAAAAGATGAAAAATGGCGGTATGGCAAAAATGATGCGTAGCATGAAAGGCATGATGCCGCCGGGTTTCCCGGGGCGTTAAGAGCGATTTTTTTGCTCTTGGCAGCGCAAGTTGACTCTTTAGATTGCTTTTTGCGCCAAAATGAGTAAAATTTTCGGGCTTTTTATATGACACCCGGGCCCCGTTCCTCGATGGGGCCCCGCTGTTTTATTAACTAAAGAGGATGTTATGGTAACAATTCGTTTGGCACGAGGCGGCGCGAAAAAACGCCCGTTCTATCAAGTCGTCGTGACTGACAGCCGCAATGCACGCGACGGTCGTTTCATCGAGCGCGTCGGTTTCTTCAACCCGATCGCAGCCGGTAAAGCCGAAGCTCTGCGTCTGGATCTGGACCGTATTGCACATTGGGTTGGCCAAGGTGCAACTATCTCTGATCGCGTTTCTGCGCTGATCAAAGATGCTAAAAAAGCTGCGTAATCTGCTGCGGTGGTGACAATGAGCAAGCAACTTAACCCGTCATACTCCGTTAATCCCATCGTGATGGGAAAAATGGGGTCAACGTATGGTATTCGGGGTTGGCTCAGAGTGTTTTCCTCCACCGAAGAAACCGAAAGCATTTTTGATTACCAGCCTTGGTATATCCAGTCTCAGGGATCCTGGCAGATTGTCGAGATCGAAAGCTGGAAACACCATAATCAGGATCTGATCATCAAAGTAAAAGGTGTTGATGATCGCGATGCGGCAAATTTATTAACGAACGCTGAGATCGTTGTAGATTCTGCACAGCTTCCTGATTTGGAGGAAGGTGATTATTACTGGAAGGATCTTTTTGGCTGCGAAGTCATTACATCTGCGGGATATCAGCTGGGCAAAGTCATTGATATGATGGAAACCGGTTCTAACGATGTGCTGGTGGTCAAAGCTAACCTGAAAGATGCCTTCGGCGCGAAGGAACGGTTGATTCCGTTTCTGACCGGACAGGTTATCAAGCACGTAGACCTTTCTACGAAAACGATTGAAGTAGATTGGGACCCGAGTTTTTGAGCTCTGAATCAAACGAACGAACTGAGTGGAACGCAAAAATGTGGATTGGGGTGATTAGCCTGTTTCCAGAGATGTTTCGCGCAGCGGTTGATTATGGAGTCACTGGTCGGGCAGTAAAAAATGGCCTGCTGAACGTAACGTGTTGGAATCCTCGTGATTTCACCTACGATCGGCATCGTACCGTGGACGATCGCCCTTATGGTGGCGGCCCCGGTATGCTGATGATTGTGCAACCCTTACGGGATGCCATTCATGAAGCAAAGGCCGCGGCAGGCGACGGTGCCAGGGTGATTTATTTATCACCTCAGGGACGTAAGCTGGATCAACAGGGCGTACGGCAGCTCGCAACGCATCAGAAACTGATTCTGGTGTGCGGCCGGTATGAAGGGATTGACGAGCGCGTAATCAGAACCGAAATTGATGAAGAATGGTCAATCGGGGATTATGTTCTCAGTGGCGGTGAGTTGCCAGCAATGGTGCTTATCGACTCGGTATCCCGTTTTATTCCTGGCGTGCTGGGGCATGAATCTTCCGCGGAAGAGGACTCCTTTGCAGATGGGCTGTTGGATTGTCCACACTTCACTCGTCCTGAAGTGCTGGAAGGCGTGGAGGTTCCCCCGGTGTTACTGTCGGGAAACCATGCTGAAATACGTCGCTGGCGATTAAAGCAGTCGCTTGGCCGAACCTGGCTTAGAAGACCTGAACTTCTGAAAAGCCTAGCTCTGACTGACGAGCAAACGGCGTTGTTGACTGAGTTCCAGCGTGAACATCAGCCTGAGCAACGAGAGGATTAGGGCGTTGCACTTAGGTGCGCGTACCCATGTATCAGTTTACCTAGGGTAAGAGACATATTATGAGCAACATTATTAAGCAGCTTGAACAAGAGCAGATGAAACAGGACGTACCTGCATTTCGTCCGGGTGATTCCGTTGAAGTGAAGGTATGGGTCGTTGAAGGTAGCAAAAAACGTCTGCAGGCATTCGAGGGCGTGGTTATCGCTATTCGTAACCGCGGTCTGCACTCTGCATTCACTGTTCGCAAAATTTCTAACGGCGAAGGCGTAGAGCGTGTATTCCAGACTCACTCTCCGGTTGTTGACAGCATCACTGTGAAACGTCGTGGTGCAGTACGCCAGGCTAAACTGTATTACCTGCGTGAGCGCACTGGTAAGTCTGCTCGTATCAAAGAGCGTCTTAACTAAGCGTTCGCTAACGCGACATCCAAAAGCTTTTAGTTACGAAGGGTTTAGCCAATGGCTAAACCCTTTTTTATTGAGGTAATTAGCTGATGGTGTCGCTACGGTGTAAGGGTACATTGTATGAAATAGTGAATGTCATCAATATAGAGGGCGCATGAATACAATTTTATCTTTGCAAACCGGACTCAACGCTGATCTGAATTATTATAAAACCAGTGAGCATAGCATTATTAATGATGCCATTTTCTCACCAGAAAATAGTGTTAACTTTAGCGATGAAGGAAGAGTTCTATTAGCGATTGTTACTCTCGGAGTAAGCTATGTAGTTATAAAACTATTAGAAGATTACAGGCAGAATAAAGTAAAAACGGATGTTTTATCAATAACCAAGACATTGTTAAACAGTATTGAACGTTTGGATGAGTCTGCCAGTGAAGAGAAAAAAATAAAAATTCCACTTTCAAACGGAAATGAAGTTGTATTTACGGAGAGATGTAACTTGAGTGGCTATTGCACTGTAATAGAAGAAAAAAAATCAAGGGCCTTACACATTGGTAAATATAATGAAAAAAAAGCATACATTTATAAAAGCTTTAAAGAGATAAAAGAAACGCTTGTTCAGGATATTATTTCTCATAAAGATCATTATAGTTATAAAGAAGATGCGCTGATTGATGTGGCTGCTTATCTTCATCAGAAAAGCGAAAATGCCATGAAGGTTAAAGCGCTTGGAAGTCATATTATTCAAGCCAATAAAATAACACATCCAGTTGTTTTTAATAAAAAAATATTGGTGTGAAGCTCAGAGAGGAACATGTTCCTGGCTATACAACGTTCACTTTTTTGAGTAAGAAAAATGTGTTCTCTAGTCGAGAACATATTGTGTTGGGCGTTGTAACATCTTGTGGACGTGAGTTTGTGCTGAGTGCATCTTCAGGTGATGATCGAAATATTTATTCTGATAAAAATGTAAAGTATATAAAACTAGGTCTGACGAGGGGGGATAAAATAGAAGATGTTTTCGAAAATTTAGTGTCAGCGTTAAAGAACGCTGATTCCAGTAAGCGCGATTTTGTTGAGATCTTGCACGGTTTGTATCCAAATATATCAATACCCCTACTTTCTAGTGTGACATAGTGTTATTGCATGATGTGTATTAGCTCAGACCTGATCTGACAGTTACCGGTTATTTATACAGGTGTCTGTCAGATCAGGTCTGAGCTAATACACGTTATTGCCCAAGCTATTCGAGCTAATTTATTTGCTAATGCACAGCACACAACGCAAGAATGTTTCCTGCCCAACTGAGACCTTACCCAATCAGCTAATCTCACCTCGTTATACACATCTCTGTTCGTGCCTGAGCGCGCGTAGCGTTTCGGCGGCCGTCATGACTTTCTGCAAGCCTTTCCAGATAGTTTTTGCGCCTGGTTCACCGTCGCCTTTTCGAGCAAGAAAGCCTCCCAGTTGCGCAACTAAGCGCAATACTTCGTTTAGCTTAGGGCGGCCCTTGGGCATACGCTTGTTCATCAGTAGGTAAGCGCCATGAGTCTCGTCGGAATCAAAGAACAACATTGCGTCCAGCTCTGGACAGGTTCGTCCCATACGCATTAAATAGGCGATGCGCCATGCCACGATCATGAACAGCGCCAATGCCCGCTCAATGCGATCCACGGTCGATAACTGTAACGCTTCGACACAGCAGCCGTTCTTCAGCACATTGAAGAACATCTCGATTTCCCATCTAGCCCGATACCAGTCGATCAGCTCCACGATATCTTCTCGTCCTTCAGGTACGCGATTGCTCAGCAACCGCCACTCGACCGGCTTCACGCCTGCTGGCGGCTCAATTTCCTTGGCTATCACACAAGTCACTGCCAACCCGCAACGCAGCGACACTCGCTTCACGCGCAGCGCCTGTTTCACCGTACGCGCCTTCTGCCCCGCGCGAGCCGCCATAACGAATTGGATTTCTCCCACCGGCACGGTCTTTCCAACCTTCTGCCAAAGCTTCTCATTACAGTCCAGACTGCGATTATGAGTCGAGCGGATCAACCAGTCAGCCGGAGTGCCAAGGTCATCAGCGAGCTGCATCAACGCCTTGATATCCGCTTCGCGATCGGCTAAGTACACCAGACGTGTGTTTGGCAACTCCGAGGCGAGTTCAGCAACTCGCTCGTATCCCTCGAGCCAGCGCGTACTCTCCTTGAGCCCATCGCGTTTTCCGTCTGCATCCTTCGGCTCTCTTGCCCACATCCACGCATCCAGTACGCCCAACCCCACGCGATCCGGACTGACCGCGTAGGTCGGATGCAGGTACAGACCACGCCTGGCTTCGTAGTTCAAGGGACCCAAGCCTTGGATTTGCTGCCCGTTGAAGTCAAGCTCGGTAGTGTCTTGGATACACAGCACAACCTCGTGTTCTCGGATCCTTTCCTGCGTACGCTGCCAGTGAGGTTGCAGAATGTCTCGCCATTCGAATGCTTGGTTCTCCATGAAGCGGTAAGCACCCAGCGTCTCAGACCATCCGAGGCACGCATGCGGAATGCTGGCTTGCGGATTCTCAGCCAGCCGTATCAAAAGCCCTTTGGCGCGCTTATTGAGCCTCGTGTCACCAAGATTTACCCCTTCCAGTTCTTGGTGTGCCCAGCCATCTGAATCCCGTGTCATTTTTCAGCGCCGTAAATGGCGATAGTACACGTCGGTTTCACTTCATTTACAACCCCACTGGCTGCCTATTTCAGCCCGCTAACCCTTGGCATATAAGGCGTTGCGGACTTGTGTATAACGAGGTGGGTTTAACCTGATTCATCAATTCCCGAATGTGGCTGATATTATTAATGGTGTCTTTAATGCCGATGATCGACGGGAATTGCTGCGCTAAACGACGCACCATATCGGCAGAAATTGTGTGCCCCGTCAGCTGCGGAAAGTTATAAATCATGATCGGCAGTGCGAGATTTTCCGCCACGGTTTGGTAAAAGCGAAAAAGACTCTCTGCGCTGAGCGGTGCGTAATAAGGATTGATGACCAGCACGGCATCTGCGCCACAGCGTGCTGCATGCTGCCCGAAATACAGGACATCATCGATGCAGGTGCCGCCGATACCGAGGATCACTGGCACGCGACCATTGACATGGTCAACCACAAATTCTGCGGTTTCCTGACGGGTTTCCCGGCGCAAGGCATAAAATTCGCCGCAGGTGCCCAGTGCCAGCACGCCGTGTACACCAGCGTTAATCACCCGATCGAGCAACCTGCCCATTGCTTGCTTGTCGAGGTTCCCCTCAGCATCCGTCAACGTGGGAAGGGGAGGGATAACACCCTTAATCCGATCTGCTTTCATTCCATTCACTATATTAAAAAATAGTTCCATATAATAAACCACCCAAAGGGTGAGTGATTCAACCACAGGGTTGATGAAACGCGATCGTTATCACTAATTACGCGTGGAACAGAACGTGGGTATGACAACGTATTGGCAGGCAGGGCTGGTTATTGAGGGAATTTATGCAGGTTAGCCTGACATCGTCAGGCCGTTTTTTCCCATTGCATAATCTGCGCGGGGGCATTGGTTTCTGCGGGGAACGTACGTTTTACCGGGGAGAAGCCCAGTTTCTGGTAAAAGGCACAGGCGCGCAGGTTTTGTTCATACACTTCCAGACTCAGAACAGGGAAGCGTTGCTGCACATGGGTCATCAGCGCGATGCCCACGCCTTTGCCATGCCATCGATGATGGACAAACAGTGCACCGACAAAACGTTGTTCCATCACGCTGATAAAACCGACGATCGCACCTTCAACCTCATAAACCCAGGTTTCTGAGTTGGGGATATACTGGTCGCGCACCAGCGGTTCGCTTTCCTGCCAATAGGTTGGGTTGATAAACGGGTGCGATCGGGTAGTGCTTTCCAGCCACAGGGGGAGAAGGAGGGCAAGATCCTCTGGCCGGTAGTATCTAATCACGCGCAGCCTCTTGATAGCAGAAGCAGTCGGTAGTGTGATCGTTGACCAAACCAGCGGCTTGCATAAAGGCATAGCAGATGGTTGAGCCGATAAACTTGAAGCCGCGTTTTTTCAGCGCTTTCGACATGGCATCGGAAACGGCGGTTTTGGCGGGCACATAGGACAGTGTGGTGGGGCTGTTGACCAACGGCGTATGGTTAACGAAAGACCAGATAAAATCGGAAAAAGACTCGCCCTGTGCTTCCATGTCACACCAGATGCGCGCGTTGGTGATGATGGCTTCAATTTTGCCGCGATGGCGGATAATGCCACTGTCTTGTAACAAGCGCTCGACGTCTTCCTGCGTCATGCTTGCCACTCTTTTCGGGTCAAACTGATGAAAGCTTGCCCGGTAGTTTTCCCGCTTTTTCAATACCGTTATCCATGACAAACCGGCCTGCTGTCCTTCAAGACAGAGCAGTTCGAACAGTTTGACGCTCTCTTTGCACGGTTTGCCCCATTCCGTATCGTGATAATCGAGATAAAGCGGGTCCTGGGTGACCCATGCGCATCGCTTCATGGTCGCGTTCCTGTGACGTGTGGCGCTTCTGTAATAAGCGCAGGCTATTGCAGTTTCATCAAGTTGTCATTTCATCATGATGTTGCTAAAGATAAGCGCGGTTCAATCACGATCATGACAAAATTTAACTGTATATGCAACCAGTCTTTTGTGTGCATGCTCACAAAAAATCAATAAGATCCGCGCGTGAAAGGCACTGCACAGGTTATACACTATTACACATTGCAAGCGGCGAAGGGGAAGCACATGGCTATTGAGTGGATCGTTGCCTATCTGGCGTTGGGCGGCGTTGTCGGGTTCGTGGCGGGGCTGTTGGGGATTGGCGGCGGCGGCATCATGGTGCCGATTTTAACGGCACTGTTTGCTGCACAGGGTGTACAAGGTGAGCATCTGGTGCATTTGGCTCTGGGCACCTCAATGGCGGAGATTGTCATTACCGCGATCTCCAGCTTGCGCACCCATCACCAGCATCAGGCGGTGTTATGGCCCGTGGTGCTGCGTATTACGCCAGCGATCCTTATCGGCACCTTTGCCGCTACTTGGTTGGCGACGCTGCTGCCTACGCGGGCGCCGGCGATCTTCTTTTCCTGCTTTATGGCCTATGTTTCATTGCAGATGGTGCTCAACATCAAACCCAAAGCACAGCGCCAACTGCCGGGAGTGGCTGGGGTATCGCTGGCGGGGCTGATTATCGGCGGTATTTCTGCGCTGGTGGCGATTGGCGGGGGATCACTCACCGTGCCGTTTCTGACCTGGTGTAATGTGCGCATTCAGCAGGCGATTGGCACGTCGGCGGCGGTGGGGCTGCCTATCGCGCTGGCGGGGGCGCTGGGTTATATGATTAACGGCTGGTCCACGGCGGGGATGCCTGCCTACACGTTGGGCTATGTCTCAGTACCTGCCGTGCTGCTGATTTCGGCGGTGAGCTTCTTTACCGCGCCGTTTGGTGCGCGTTTGGCGCATCGTTTGCCGGTTGCTACCTTGAAAAAGATCTTTGCCGCACTGCTGCTGGTGCTAAGCCTGAAAATGTTGCAAACGGTGTTCACCGCCTGAGCCGATGGGCGCGGCTCGCCATGGGCCGCGCCGTGCGAAACGGGCCTCTACATCAATAAAGTGCCGCTGAAGTGAAGTTGTTGCAGCATTCTGGCTGTATATCTTGCACTCAGAGGGTATACTGGCGCATTCCATATAAATCCACATGTATCGCGTGAATCTGACATGCAAAAGTTTGATACCAAGACCTTCCAGGGCCTGATCCTGACGTTGCAGGATTACTGGGCTCGCCAAGGCTGCACCATCGTCCAACCTTTGGATATGGAAGTCGGCGCTGGCACCTCTCATCCGATGACCTGTCTGCGCGTGCTGGGGCCAGAGCCTATTGCCGCTGCCTATGTACAGCCGTCGCGTCGTCCTACTGACGGTCGTTACGGGGAAAACCCGAACCGCCTGCAACACTATTATCAGTTTCAGGTCATCATCAAGCCGTCACCAGACAATATTCAGGAACTCTATCTCGGTTCGCTGAAAGAGCTGGGGCTGGACCCCACCATTCACGATATTCGTTTCGTGGAAGATAACTGGGAGAACCCGACGCTGGGCGCCTGGGGGCTAGGCTGGGAAGTGTGGTTGAACGGTATGGAAGTCACGCAGTTTACCTACTTCCAGCAGGTGGGAGGGCTTGAGTGCAAGCCGGTGACCGGCGAGATCACTTATGGTCTGGAACGTCTGGCAATGTACATTCAGGGTGTGGACAGCGTCTATGACCTGGTGTGGAGCGATGGCCCGCTGGGTAAAACCACCTACGGTGACGTGTTCCACCAAAACGAGGTGGAACAGTCCACCTATAACTTCGAATACGCCGACGTCGATTTCCTGTTTACCTGCTTCGAGCAGTACGAAAAAGAAGCGCAACAGCTGCTGGCGCTGGAAAAACCGCTGCCGCTGCCTGCCTACGAGCGCATTCTGAAAGCGGCGCACAGCTTCAACTTGCTGGACGCGCGTAAAGCCATTTCAGTTACCGAACGTCAGCGCTATATTCTGCGCATTCGCACGCTGACCAAAGCGGTGGCCGAAGCCTACTACGCTTCCCGTGAAGCGTTGGGCTTCCCGATGTGTAACAAGAAAGAGAGCTAACAGCGATGACTGACAAGACTTTTCTGGTGGAAATTGGCACGGAAGAGCTGCCGCCAAAGGCGCTGCGTTCTCTGGCGGAGTCCTTTGCCGCCAATTTCACCACTGAATTGGATAATGCCGGACTGACACACGGCGACGTGAGCTGGTTTGCTGCGCCGCGTCGTTTGGCGCTGAAAGTGGCGCAACTGAGTGCCGCACAACCGGATCGTGAAGTCGAAAAACGTGGCCCGGCCATTGCTCAGGCGTATGACGCTGAGGGCAAACCGACCAAAGCGGCTGAAGGCTGGGCGCGAGGCTGCGGTATCACTGTCGATCAGGCAGAACGTTTGACGACGGACAAAGGCGAGTGGCTGTTGTATCGCGCGCTGGTAAAAGGCGGCAGCGTGCAGAGGCTGTTGGCGGATATGGTCGCAAACGCGCTGGCGAAACTTCCGATCCCGAAACTGATGCACTGGGGCGATAAAGATACCCAGTTTGTGCGTCCGGTGCATACGGTAACGATGCTGTTGGGTGATGAACTGATCCCCTGTCAAGTACTGGGCATTGAATCCGCTCGCACCGTGCGCGGCCATCGCTTTATGGGAGAATCCGAATTCACCATCGATAACTCTGACCAATACCCGAGTATCCTGCTGGAACGCGGCAAGGTTATCGCCGATTATGAAGCGCGTAAGGCGTTAATCAAAGCCGATGCGCAAGCGGCTGCGCGTCAGATTGGTGGTAATGCCGATCTGAGCGAAAGCCTGCTGGAAGAAGTGACCTCACTGGTGGAATGGCCAGTGGTGCTGACCGCGCGCTTTGAAGAAAAATTCCTGGCAGTGCCTGCCGAAGCGCTGGTTTACACCATGAAGGGCGATCAGAAGTATTTCCCGGTGTATGACAACGCCGGAAAGCTGCTGCCGAATTTCATCTTTGTTGCCAACATTGAATCCAAAGATCCGCAACAGATTATTTCGGGTAATGAGAAAGTGGTGCGTCCGCGTCTTGCGGATGCCGAATTCTTCTTCAACACCGACCGTAAAAAACGTCTGGAAGATCATCTGCCGCGTCTGCAAACCGTGCTGTTCCAACAGCAGTTGGGTACGCTGCGCGACAAGACCGATCGCATTCAGGCCTTGGCGGGCTGGGTGGCGGAGAAAATCGGTGCCGACGTTGCTCACGCGAAACGTGCCGGTTTGCTCTCCAAGTGCGACCTGATGACCAACATGGTGTTCGAATTTACCGACACCCAGGGCGTAATGGGGATGCACTACGCACGTCAAGACGGCGAAGCCGAAGACGTTGCCGTTGCCCTGAACGAACAGTATCAGCCGCGTTTTGCCGGAGATGCGCTGCCTGCGTCAGGCGTGGCCTGCGCATTGGCGATTGCCGACAAGATGGACACGCTGGCGGGAATTTTCGGTATCGGTCAACACCCGAAAGGGGATAAAGACCCGTTCGCGCTGCGCCGTGCTGCGCTGGGTGTGCTGCGTATTATCGTTGAGAAACAGCTGCCGCTCGATCTGCAAACGCTGACGGAAGAAGCGGTACGCCTGTATGGCGACAAGCTGACCAACGCTAATGTGGTCGATGACGTGATCGAATTCATGCTGGGCCGTTTCCGCGCCTGGTATCAGGAAGAAGGTCATAGCGTGGACACCATTCAGGCGGTATTGGCCCCTCGCCCGACTCGCCCGGCAGATTTCGATGCCCGAGTGAAAGCGGTGAGTCATTTCCGTTCGCTGGATGCCGCTACTGCGCTGGCTGCGGCCAACAAGCGCGTGTCTAACATTCTGGCGAAATCCACCGATACGCTGAACGCCAACATTGATGCTGCTCTGCTCAAAGAGAAAGAGGAAATTCAACTGGCCACCTACGTAACCGCGCTGGAAAGCAAACTGGCACCCTGGTTTGCAGAAGGGCGCTACCAGGAAGCGTTGGCGGAACTGGCCGAACTGCGTGAACCGGTTGATAACTTCTTCGATAAGGTGATGGTTAACGCGGAAGACGAAAGCGTGCGCCTTAACCGCCTGACGCTGCTTAATCAGTTACGTAACCTGTTCCTGAAAGTGGCGGATATTTCCGTATTGCAGTAAGCGAACAGCGCGACGCGTAGCATCTAAACAAATAAGGGCCGTTCATGCAGGAATGGCCCTTTTTCTACCTGTGTCTTGCTACCGGTCTTCCTTCTCAAACGCTGTTTGCAGTGCCAGCACCAGCGTATCGCAACCGGCTTTATCGATGGTTAATGGTGGAGCCAACACCAGTTTCGGGCCGACCGGGCGCACCACCGCACCGGCGTCGCGTGCTGCTTCTGCAATGCGAAATGCCAGGCCGTTATCTGGGGCTAATGAGCGCTTGCTCGCTTTATCCTCCACCAGCGCCAGCATCAGCCCTTTGCCCCGCACGTTGCCCACCGAGCGGAAGCGTGACTCAAACGGCAGCAACTGACCTAACAAATATTCCCCCTGATGAGCGGCATTGGCTGGCAGATTCTCCTGCTCAACAATATCCAACACCGCCAGCCCGGCGGCGCAAGCCAGCGGGTGACCACCGTAGGTAAAGCCTGTCATCAGTAACCCGCGCGCATCGCGGTTGTCCAGATGGCCGCTTCGATTCGCTGATTCAGCACGGTCGCAGACAGCTGCACATATCCGGCGGTGAGGGCTTTGGCAAACACCATAATGTCTGGTTTTACGCCCCAACCGCGTGAGCCAAACATCGCCCCGCTGCGGCCAAATCCGGTGACCACCTCATCAGCGATCAGCAGTACGCCGTATTTATCACAGATCTCGCGTACTAGCGGCCAGAAGTTAGCGGGTGGCACAATCACGCCGCCTGCGCCCTGTACGGGCTCAGCGATAAAGGCGGCGACGGTATCCGGGTCGTAATAAAGAATTTCACGTTCAAGCTGCTCGGCGACCAATTTCCCTAACGTATGGGGATCGTCGCAGTTCCACGGGTTGCGATACAGCCAGGGCGATTCAATTTGCGTACAGCCTTCCAGCATTGGACCGTAATTGAGGCGGTAAATCGGCAGGCCAGACACTGAGGTGCCGCCCATGTGTACGCCGTGATAGGCATTCTTTAGCGAGATAAAGCGTGTGCGCTGCGGCTTGCCTTGCAAAATCCAGTATTGGCGCACCACTTTGAGCGCAGTTTCCACACCGTCTGAGCCGCCCATGCCGTACAGCACCCGCCGCATATCTTCTTGCTGTGTCATCTGGATGAGGCGATTAGACAGCGCTTCTGCCATCGGGTGGCTGACGCCGTCAAACACTTGGTAGTAAGCCAGTTCATCCATCTGTTTGGCGATAGCGGCTTTTACTTCCGGGCGATTATGGCCCACGTTTACGCACCACAGCCCGGCGAAGCCATCGAGCATTTTGCGCCCTTTATCATCCCAGATGTAAAGACCGTCGCCTTTTATGATGCGCAACGGCTCGCGTTCGGCCCAGTCATTCGGGTGCGCCATCGGGTGCCAAAAACGGTAATCGGTGTGGTTATAGGCACCTCGTTATACACAAGTCCGCAACGCCTTATATGCCAAGGGTTAGCGGGCTGAAATAGGCAGCCGGTGGGGTTGTAAATGAAGTGAAACCGACGTGTACTATCGCCATTTACGGCGCTGAAAAATGACACGGGATTCAGATGGCTGGGCACACCAAGAACTGGAAGGGGTAAATCTTGGTGACACGAGGCTCAATAAGCGCGCCAAAGGGCTTTTGATACGGCTGGCTGAGAATCCGCAAGCCAGCATTCCGCATGCGTGCCTCGGATGGTCTGAGACGCTGGGTGCTTACCGCTTCATGGAGAACCAAGCATTCGAATGGCGAGACATTCTGCAACCTCACTGGCAGCGTACGCAGGAAAGGATCCGAGAACACGAGGTTGTGCTGTGTATCCAAGACACTACCGAGCTTGACTTCAACGGGCAGCAAATCCAAGGCTTGGGTCCCTTGAACTACGAAGCCAGGCGTGGTCTGTACCTGCATTCGACCTACGCGGTCAGTCCGGATCGCGTGGGGTTGGGCGTACTGGATGCGTGGATGTGGGCAAGAGAGCCGAAGGATGCAGACGGAAAACGCGATGGGATCAAGGAGAGTACGCGCTGGCTCGAGGGATACGAGCGAGTTGCTGAACTCGCCTCGGAGTTGCCAAACACACGTCTGGTGTACTTAGCCGATCGCGAAGCAGATATCAAGGCGTTGATGCAGCTCGCTGATGACCTTGGCACTCCGGCTGACTGGTTGATCCGCTCGACTCATAATCGCAGTCTGGACTGTAATGAGAAGCTTTGGCAGAAGGTTGGAAAGACCGTGCCGGTGGGAGAAATCCAATTCGTTATGGCGGCTCGCGCGGGGCAGAAGGCGCGTACGGTGAAACAGGCGCTGCGCGTGAAGCGAGTGTCGCTGCGTTGCGGGTTGGCAGTGACTTGTGTGATAGCCAAGGAAATTGAGCCGCCAGCAGGCGTGAAGCCGGTCGAGTGGCGGTTGCTGAGCAATCGCGTACCTGAAGGACGAGAAGATATCGTGGAGCTGATCGACTGGTATCGGGCTAGATGGGAAATCGAGATGTTCTTCAATGTGCTGAAGAACGGCTGCTGTGTCGAAGCGTTACAGTTATCGACCGTGGATCGCATTGAGCGGGCATTGGCGCTGTTCATGATCGTGGCATGGCGCATCGCCTATTTAATGCGTATGGGACGAACCTGTCCAGAGTTGGACGCAATGTTGTTCTTTGATTCCGACGAGACTCATGGCGCTTACCTACTGATGAACAAGCGTATGCCCAAGGGCCGCCCTAAGCTAAACGAAGTATTGCGCTTAGTTGCGCAACTGGGAGGCTTTCTTGCTCGAAAAGGCGACGGTGAACCAGGCGCAAAAACTATCAGGAAAGGCTTGCAGAAAGTCATGACGGCCGCCTGTAGTGGTCAACTAATATGTATTAGTCGCGACTTGATCTGACACTGGACCTTGAAAGGTTGAGAGTTACCGGTTTTGATATGGGTGTCGAATCCTTATACAAAACACGAGGTAACTCTCATGCTTCATACTAACAATCCCATCATCAAACACAAAGCCGGCCTGCTCAATCTCGCCGAAGAACTCGGTAACGTATCAAAAGCCTGTAAAATCATGGGGGTGTCACGCGACACGTTTTATCGCTATCAGGAACTGGCGGCAGAAGGCGGCATTGACGCTCTGGTTAACCAAAACCGCCGGGTTCCCAACCTGAAAAACCGTGCTGATGAAGCCACTGAACGTGCGGTTGTTGATTACGCCATTGAGTTCCCGGCTCATGGCCAGCACCGGACCAGTAATGAGCTGCGTAAAAAAGGCGTCTTCATTTCTGGCAGCGGTGTGCGCTCCATCTGGCAACGACACGATCTGGAAAACTTTCGTAAGCGCCTGAAGGCACTTGAGGAAAAAGTTGCCAGAGAAGGCATCGTACTTACTGATGCTCAAATCGCTGCACTGGAGAAGAAGGCGCACGACGACGAAGCCTGTGGTGAAATAGAGACTGCTCACCCGGGTTATCTGGGGTCGCAGGACACCTTCTACGTGGGTAATCTGAAAGGTGTTGGCCGTATCTACCAGCAGACGTTCGTGGATACGTACTCGAAAGTGGCGCACTGCAAGCTTTACACGAGTAAAGCACCGATCTCTGCCGCCGACCTGCTCAATGATCGCGTGCTGCCGTTCTACGAAGCTCAGGGGCTGCCAATGCTAAGAATACTGACGGACAGGGGGACGGAGTACTGCGGTAAAGTGGAACAACATGACTATCAGCTGTACTTGGCTATCAACGATATAGACCATACGAAAACGATGTCTCCGCAGACAAACGGTATCTGCGAGCGCTTCCATAAAACTATTTTGCAGGATTTTTATCAGGTTGCGTTCCGTAAGACGTTATACGAGGACCTAGAAAGTCTACAAAAGGATCTGGACAACTGGTTGTGGCATTACAATAATGAGCGAACTCATCAGGGTAAAATGTGCTGCGGGCGTACGCCAATGGCCACGTTACTTGATGGTAAACGAGTCTGGGCAGAAAAAAATCTGAACCAGATTTAATCTGACAGACACCTGTATAAATAACCGGTAACTGTCAGATCAGGTCTGAGCTAATACAGATTAACAACATGAGGAATGGTGCATCCGGGAGGATTCGAACCTCCGACCGCTCGGTTCGTAGCCGAGTACTCTATCCAGCTGAGCTACGGATGCAGAAAAATTCTTTGTATCAAGCAGCGTTTGCTTACAACGCGTAAGAGTAACAACATTTACTATTTTCATAACCCTGATAGATACGTAACTTTCATCATTTATCATCGGTGTTATGGTGCATCCGGGAGGATTCGAACCTCCGACCGCTCGGTTCGTAGCCGAGTACTCTATCCAGCTGAGCTACGGATGCATAGTAAATGGCGGTGAGGGAGGGATTCGAACCCTCGATGCAGCTTTTGACCGCATACTCCCTTAGCAGGGGAGCGCCTTCAGCCTCTCGGCCACCTCACCAACACGCTAACCTTCGAACCACGATGATGATGTTTCTTTCATCGTGCTCACCGGTACTGCGTGGCGCACATATTACTTTCCCGGACTTATAAGTCAAACAATTTTTCCTAACTCTTGGTTGTTTGAACAAATCACACCCAACACGCACAGATTCACAGCGAAAAGTCTATTTTATCAACAGCGTTAACGGCTATTGATGCCTGTGACAAAACGCACTCATAGGAAACTAAAACGGCATGGGAGGATATTCAGGGAAGCTAAAACGAACGCGTCCCGCCTGAAAGGCGAGACGCTTGGTAAATCAGTAGGACGTCGGTTGTGACTTTTCCGCTTGGATCCTCTGGTAAATCTCTTCGCGGTGAACAGAAACTTCTTTCGGCGCATTAACACCAATACGAACCTGGTTGCCCTTTACCCCTAGCACGGTAACCGTCACCTCATCGCCAATCATGAGGGTTTCGCCAACTCGACGAGTAAAAATAAGCATTCTTTGCTCCTTGAAAGATTATAAAGAGTCGGGTCTCTTTGTCTCCCCGCCATTCTCCATCATGCGCCGTGAAAACATAAACCTAAATGGGGAAACGCACTCCGCCATCTTACTCCAGTGTATCGTTACTTTTAGTTTAGTCGATGTCAGCCGTTTTCGCTGTTTTATCACGACATTTGTTATCACAACAAAGGGCTACAGCATGCTCCGCTTACCAACACAAGCTCGGCAGACCGATATTTTCCCCCAGCGCACGTCCCTGGCCTAAGTGGAAAACGCCAAAATAAATATTTTGGCGTTTCGTTGAGATAACACACTATTTATAGTTATAGCCTATCCGTTACCCATGTTTCAACGCTAGATAGTGCCGAAGGTAAAGCGGCTGGGTTGTTCCCACCGGCTTGTGCCATATCAGGACGTCCGCCCCCTTTACCACCGACCTGCTGAGCGATAAAGCCAATCAATTCACCGGCTTTAACACGATCGGTCAAATCCTTCGTGATACCGGAAATCAAGCTGACTTTATCTTCTGAGACGGTTGCCAGCACAATGATGGCTGAACCGAGCTGGTTCTTCAGATCGTCCACCATAGTACGCAATAATTTCGGGTCGGTGTTATCCAACTGTGTTACCAACAGTTTCGCGCCCTTGATCGTTTTCGCCTTCGAGGAGAGCGAGGCACTTTCCTGGGCTGCCTGCTGTTCTTTCAACTGTTGCAGCTCTTTTTCCAACTGACGAGTACGATCCATCAGGGAACGCACTTTTTCCGCCACGTTATGGCTATCGCCTTTGACCAGTTGGGTCACATCCTGTAATACGTCACTTTGACGATGCAGCGCCGCCAGTGCCCCACTGCCCGTTACGGCCTCAATGCGTCGAATACCCGCCGCCGTCCCTGATTCGGAGACAATCTGGAACAAACCGATATCCCCGGTACGTTTGGCATGCGTACCGCCACACAGCTCAATGGAGAAATCGCCCATGGTTAATACGCGCACATGGTCTTCATATTTCTCGCCGAACAGGGCCATTGCACCTTTGGCTTTTGCATCCGACAGCGCCATCACGTTAGTGTCGACGTCGTGGTTACGACGAATCTGCGCGTTGACAATATCTTCCACCTGACGGATTTGCTCTGCCGTCATGGCTTCCGGCTGCGAGAAGTCAAACCGCAGGTAGTTATCGTTAACCAACGAGCCTTTCTGCGCAACGTGCTCGCCCAGCACCTGGCGCAGCGCGGCGTGCAGTAAGTGAGTGGCGGAGTGGTTAAGACGAATACGATCCCGACGCTCACTATCTACATCAGCATTCACCGTATCATTGACGCGCAGCGTACCCTGAGTCAGAGACCCCAGGTGACCAATTGCCTGACCAAACTTTTGGGTATTCCCAACGGTAAAGCGCACGTTGGCATTATGCAGTGTCCCGGTATCGCCGACCTGACCGCCCGATTCCCCATAGAACGGTGTTTCATTGAGGATAACCACGCCCTCTTCACCGGCATTGATCGCTTCGACCGCCTGTCCGTTTTGATAGAGTGCGATAACCGTAGCCTGCTGCTGTGTCTTGTCGTATCCCGTAAATGGCGTGGCCACATCAACACGAATCAGGGTGTTATAATCGATGCCGAACCCACTGGTTTCACGCGCGCGCTGGCGTTGTGCTTCCATCGCACGCTCAAAGCCGTCCTTATCCACTGTAAGATCGTGCTCACGGCACACGTCTTCCGTTAAATCGAACGGGAAGCCGTAAGTGTCATACAGCCGGAACGCCGTCTCACCGTCCAGTACGTTCCCTTTCAGGTTTTTGATCTCTTCATCCAGCAGGCTAAGGCCGCGTTCCAGCGTGCGGGCAAACTGCTCTTCTTCCGCTTTCAGCGCCTGTTCAACCACCGCTTGCTGCTGTTTCAATTCATCAGCCGCCGCCCCCATGACCTGAATCAATGGCACAACCAATTTATAGAAGAAGGCCTCTTTGGCACCGAGGAAATTACCGTGACGCACCGCGCGACGAATAATACGGCGCAGAACATAACCACGGTTTTCGTTGGATGGCATGACGCCATCAGCGATCAGGAATGCGCAGGAGCGGATATGGTCAGCGATAACGCGCAAGGACTTGTTGCTCAAATCCTGAGTGCCAATAATGCGCGCCGCTTCTTGGATCAATGAGGTAAAAACATCGATCTCGTAGTTGGAATTGACGTGTTGCAATACCGCAGTAACACGCTCCAGCCCCATCCCGGTATCAACAGACGGTTTAGGCAATGGAACCATGGTGCCATCAGCCTGACGGTTGAACTGCATAAATACCAGGTTCCAGATCTCGATATAGCGATCGCCATCTTCATCCGGGCTTCCCGGAGGACCGCCCTGGATATGGTCGCCATGATCGTAAAAAATTTCCGAACACGGACCACATGGGCCAGTATCACTCATCTGCCAGAAGTTGTCAGACGCGTATTGACCGCCCTTGTTGTCACCAATACGGATAATGCGCTCGGCGGGTACGCCGACTTCGTTTGCCCAGATGTCATAGGCTTCATCGTCGGTGGCATATACCGTTACCCATAATTTCTCTTTGGGCAGGTTAAACCATTGCGCACCAGTCAGCAGTTCCCATGCATATTGGATGGCATCACGCTTGAAGTAGTCACCGAAGCTGAAATTACCCAGCATTTCAAAGAAGGTGTGGTGACGCGCGGTGTACCCGACGTTATCTAAATCGTTATGTTTACCGCCTGCACGCACGCAGCGCTGTGACGTGGTAGCACGCACATAGTTGCGTTTGTCCAGCCCCAGGAAAACACCCTTGAACTGGTTCATTCCCGCATTGGTAAACAGCAATGTCGGATCGTTATTCGGCACCAGTGAACTACTGGAAACGATCTGGTGTCCTTTACTCTGGAAAAAATCGAGAAACGCTTGACGGATCTCAGCGGTGCTCTTGCTCATAATTGTCCTGGAATGAAACTAAAAGAACAGATCGTGGGCAAGGCTAGTGCAGCATAGTGACGCTACCCGTGCAACTCACGAACAAAAAGTGGGAATAAGATAAATTTTCTTCGGGGGAAGTAAAACACCGGATGCATTCAATGCGAAAAATTCGTATAAATGTCCTGAATTTCATCATGAGAAAAGCCGCGAGTTAACAAGTATCGCTGTTGTTTTGCTTTTTCTTTCCAGTCAATTGGCGGCACATCACCAAATTTACGCGTTGCTACCTGCTGCGCGAGGGCGAACCAGTCAATTTCACATTCCATCAATGCGGATGAAATGACAGAACGCGAAAGGCCTTTCTGACGTAATTCCGCCACAATACGCTGAGAGCCATGACCCTGTACATGATTCTGTGTAAATGCCTTTCTCAGTAGTGACCGTCCAGGCGGTCACCGAACTCGATAATAAAACGGCTCATTGCCATACGCCAGTCCCGCAGTGGCATCGTCCATTTCTGTGAGGCCGACGGGATTGCCAGCCACACCACCTTTTTCACTGCGTCGTCAGTCGGGAACACCTTGCGTTTTTTAATCGCATGCCGGATCACACTGTTCAGCGACTCGATGGCGTTGGTTGTGTCGATGACTTTGCGGATATCAGCCGGGTAAGCGAAGAACGTTGCCAGATTGCTCCAGTTCGTCTGCCAGCTCCGGCTTATCTGTGGATAGCGGCTGTCCCATGCGCTGGCGAATGCTTCCAGCGCCTGCTGGCCTGCTGATGGCTTTCAGGTCGCGTGTGACGGCTTTGTAGTCCTTCCAAGAGACGAACCTCAGGCTGTTGCGTACCATGTGCACGATGCACAGCTGGATGCGGGCTTCCGGATACACCGCGTTGATGGCGTCCGGGAAGCCTTTCAGACCGTCGACACAGGCGATGAGGATATCGTTCAGGCCGCGGTTTTTTAGTTCTGTCAGCACATTGAGCCAGAACTTCGCGCCCTCGTTTTCGGCCAGCCACATACCCAGCAGTTCTTTCTGGCCCTCGATGTTGATACCCAGTGCCAGGAACACGGATTTATTGATGACGCGACTGTCCTGCCGGACCTTCAGGATGATACAGTCAAGGTAAACAATGGGATAGACTGCATCCAGTGGACGATTTTGCCATTCAGTAACCTGTTCCATCACGGCGTCGGTGACCTTCGAGAGCAGCGCCGGTGAGACATCCGCGTCATACAGCTCTTTGAACGCAGACGCTATCTCGCGGGTGGTCATCCCTCTGGCGTACAGGGACAGGATTTGGTTATCCATCCCGGTGATCCGGGTCTGGTTTTTCTTCACCAGTTGTGGTTCGAAGGAGCCATCACGATCGCTCGGAGTACGTAGTGCCAGAGGGCCATCGCCGGTGGTCACGGTGTTTGTGGAATAGCCGTTGCGGGAGTTGGCCCCCGGTTTGGGCTGATTTTTATCGTAGCCCAGATGGTGGGACATTTCGGCGTTGAGAGCAGCCTCAACGCTGATTTTCTTCAGCAGGCGATCGAATTGGCTGAGAGCGTCAGGGGTTTTGAGATTTTTGGCCAGTTCGTTAGCCAGAGCCTGCAACTGTTTTTCGTCCATAAATTAACCTGTTTTTGATGTTGGATTGAACATATCAAAATCAGGCAATTACACAAATTTATGTACAGGGTCAGAGCCATAGCCTTTTCGGCTTCGTCCATGAATGTACCGCTGAGCAAATCGCGCATCATCCAACCAGCCGTGTTCATGGCAATATTCCAAAGCAGCGTCAATATCCGCAGCGTCAAATGCCGGATCAACACGAGCCGTCAACTTGCGGCGTAGCTCCCCTTCGCTGTGATCGCGTACCGCTAACAGGCGCATTGCAATAGTGAGTGCGTTAACAGAGGGAGTTGATGGTGTCATTGAAGATACATCTTGGTGAGAGAGCACGACAAACTCCGAATAACGTTTATCGTGCTCCATTCAAGTGTATTAGTCGCGACTTGATCTGACACTGGACCTTGAAAGGTTGAGAGTTACCGGTTTTGATATGGGTGTCGAATCCTTATACAAAACACGAGGTAACTCTCATGCTTCATACTAACAATCCCATCATCAAACACAAAGCCGGCCTGCTCAATCTCGCCGAAGAACTCGGTAACGTATCAAAAGCCTGTAAAATCATGGGGGTGTCACGCGACACGTTTTATCGCTATCAGGAACTGGCGGCAGAAGGCGGCATTGACGCTCTGGTTAACCAAAACCGCCGGGTTCCCAACCTGAAAAACCGTGCTGATGAAGCCACTGAACGTGCGGTTGTTGATTACGCCATTGAGTTCCCGGCTCATGGCCAGCACCAGACCAGTAATGAGCTGCGTAAAAAAGGCGTCTTCATTTCTGGCAGCGGTGTGCGCTCCATCTGGCAACGACACGATCTGGAAAACTTTCGTAAGCGCCTGAAGGCACTTGAGGAAAAAGTTGCCAGAGAAGGCATCGTACTTACTGATGCTCAAATCGCTGCACTGGAGAAGAAGGCGCACGACGACGAAGCCTGTGGTGAAATAGAGACTGCTCACCCGGGTTATCTGGGGTCGCAGGACACCTTCTACGTGGGTAATCTGAAAGGTGTTGGCCGTATCTACCAGCAGACGTTCGTGGATACGTACTCGAAAGTGGCGCACTGCAAGCTTTACACGAGTAAAGCACCGATCTCTGCCGCCGACCTGCTCAATGATCGCGTGCTGCCGTTCTACGAAGCTCAGGGGCTGCCAATGCTAAGAATACTGACGGACAGGGGGACGGAGTACTGCGGTAAAGTGGAACAACATGACTATCAGCTGTACTTGGCTATCAACGATATAGACCATACGAAAACGAAAGCGATGTCTCCGCAGACAAACGGTATCTGCGAGCGCTTCCATAAAACTATTTTGCAGGATTTTTATCAGGTTGCGTTCCGTAAGACGTTATACGAGGACCTAGAAAGTCTACAAAAGGATCTGGACAACTGGTTGTGGCATTACAATAATGAGCGAACTCATCAGGGTAAAATGTGCTGCGGGCGTACGCCAATGGCCACGTTACTTGATGGTAAACGAGTCTGGGCAGAAAAAAATCTGAACCAGATTTAATCTGACAGACACCTGTATAAATAACCGGTAACTGTCAGATCAGGTCTGAGCTAATACAATTCAAGTCACTTAACGCGGTTTAAAATTCGCCGTTATTTTCACTACCCGCGGTTTCTGCATCATCGTAGAAACCCGCTTCGCTTGCTGGTGCAGACACATGCTCTTTGTTGTGCAGCAGCATTTCACGCAGCTTTTTATCCAACTCGGCCGCGATTGCCGGGTTTTCTTTCAGGTAATTGCACGCATTCGCTTTGCCTTGCCCGATCTTGTCGCCGTTGTAGCTATACCAAGCACCCGCTTTCTCAATCAGCTTATGTTTCACGCCAAGATCGACCAACTCACCGTGGATGTTGATCCCTTCACCGTACATGATCTGGAACTCAGCCTGTTTAAAGGGCGCCGCCACTTTGTTTTTCACCACTTTCACGCGTGTTTCACTGCCCACCACTTCTTCTCCATCTTTAATGGAGCCAATGCGGCGGATATCGATACGTACAGAAGCATAAAACTTCAGCGCGTTACCCCCGGTGGTGGTTTCCGGGTTACCAAACATAACGCCAATTTTCATACGGATCTGGTTGATAAAAATCAGCAGCGTATTCGCCTGCTTCAAGTTACCGGCCAGCTTACGCATCGCCTGACTCATCATGCGAGCCGCCAGCCCCATGTGGGAATCACCGATTTCACCTTCGATTTCCGCTTTCGGCGTCAGCGCCGCCACTGAGTCAACGATGATCACGTCAACCGCACCTGAACGCGTCAACGCATCGCAAATCTCTAACGCCTGCTCGCCGGTATCGGGCTGAGAACACAGCAGGTTATCGATGTCGACACCCAGCTTTTTGGCATAAATCGGATCGAGTGCATGTTCAGCATCGATAAATGCGCAGGTTTTACCTTCACGCTGTGCAGCGGCGATAACTTGCAGCGTTAGTGTTGTTTTACCTGACGATTCTGGTCCGTAGATTTCAACGATACGCCCCATTGGCAGCCCACCAGCTCCCAAGGCAATATCAAGTGACAGAGAGCCGGTAGAGATCGTTTCAACGTCCATTGAGCGGTCTTCGCCCAAACGCATGATAGAACCTTTACCAAATTGCTTTTCGATCTGGCCCAGCGCAGCCGCCAATGCCTTTTGTTTGTTCTCGTCAATAGCCATTTCTACTCCTGTCATGCGGCGTAACGCTCTCGCTACACGGCCGCGCACTTTATGTGACTGACACTGGTATGTAATCAAACAGGCGTGTCACCGAATCATTAATAGCATTATACTGTATGCGCATACAGCATCAAGATTATTTTTGCAGAAATCCATCCAAAAGCATCTGAAGTGCGAAACGCACGGCCTGAAGCCGCACAGCATGCCTATCGCCAAGAAACAGCATTTCACGCGCCAGTAGGTTGCCATGCTTGTCACACCAGCCAAACCAGACGGTACCAACGGGTTTTTCGTCAGAACCGCCGTCGGGGCCAGCAATGCCGCTCACAGAAAGTGAATAATCAGCCCCCGCTGCGCGCAAGGCCCCCTGCACCATTTCCCGTACGGTTTGCTCACTCACTGCGCCGTATTGGGCGAGCGTTTCCTCACTGACACCAATGAGGCGCTGTTTTGCCTGGTTGCTGTAAGTGACAAATCCATAGTCAAACCAGCCGGAACTCCCCGCCACATCAGTAATCGATTTCGCTATCCAGCCTCCCGTACAGGATTCTGCACAGGTCACCTTTGCACCCAACGCAGTCAGGCGCGCTCCAATCTGGGCGCTTAACTGCAAAATCTCGGTTTCCATGTTCACTCCACGTTGATTGAGGGTATAGCATCACAGCGTATCATTTTCACACGGGTTCGCCTTCCCCTGATCTTGACCCACCATCTCCGGACAGCTTTTGTATCTTAAGTTAACGATGCCCGCTGGCGCCGATATTCTCTTGGGGAGTTGTATCCCAGCGCACTGTGCGGATGGTTTTCATTGTAATGATTGAACGCCGCTGCAAGGTTCTTCAGCGCTGTTCGCACATCGGGTTTTGGCATGAAGGCGATGTAATCTTCCTTCATCGTCTTCACGAACCGTTCTGCCATGCCGTTACTCTGTGGACGGCTCACTGCTGTTGTGCAGGGCTCCAGATTCAGTTCTCTGGCGAACTTCCGCGTTTCATGCGCTGTGTACGCTGAACCATTATCCGTCAGCCATTGCACTGGTTTATCCGGCAGCGCGCTACCGAAGCGTTTTTCCACCGACCTCAGCATCACATCCTGCACGGTTGAACTGTCATAACCCCTGGTGCTCGCTGCCCAGTCTATGGCCTCCCGGTCGCAGCAGTCCAGTGCGAACGTCACCCGCAGCTTCTCGCCGTTGTGTAGTGGTCAACTAATATTGGCCACCGCATTAGACTGTATGTAGAACAGTCGCTCAGATTCGTTTGGAGTTAAGCCGCCGTTATACCAGTGAGGCCGGATAGCGCTGTAATACCCCGTGATGTAGCGGATAATCGCGTCCTGGGCTTCGCTGAAGCTGTTGTAACCCTTTGTCGGCACCCATTCTGTCTTCAGGCTGCGGAAGAACCGCTCCATTGGCGCATTATCCCAGCAGTTACCCCGCCGACTCATACTCTGCTTTATCCGGCAGCGCCACAGGGCTTGCCGGTATTGACGGCTGGTATAGTGGCTGCCCTGGTCGCTGTGGAACATGACTCCTGTTGGTTGTCCCCGGAGTTCCCAGGCCATCTGCAACGCTTTAACTGTCAGCGCCGAGTCCGGCGACGTCGACATGGCCCAGCCCACCGGTTTGCGGGCGAACAGGTCTAGCACCACCGCAAGGTAAGCCCAGCATTTGCCCGTCCAGATGTAGGTCACATCGCCGCACCAGACCTGATCCGGCGCGGTAACCGCGAACTGGCGGTTGAGATAGTTCGGTATTTCAACGTGTTCATTGCCGCCGCGTTTGTATTTGTGAGCCGGTCGCTGGCAGCTGGCGATACCCAGCTCCTTCATCAGCTTGCCAGCCAGCGCCCCATTTTGACACCAGAGCTGCCGGTGACGATGGTCGCGATACTTCGAGCGCCGGCAGAGCCGCCGCTGGCGTTCCAGGCTTCCATGACGCGACTACACTTAACCACGTGCTCACCGTCGGGTTCATTAGCGGAAGCCTGCCAGTGCCTGTAGCTGCTGCGATGTACCTCAAAAGTTTGGCACAACGCCGTGACCGGGTATCGCGCCCTCAGCCTGTCGACTACCGTGAACCGTTGAGTGAGTCCGACATTAAGAGCGCCGTAGCCTTTTTTAGGATTTCGTTCTCCATTTCAAGGCATTGGACTTTTTTCTTCATCTCACGCAGCTCGAGCTGTTCAGGGGTAAGAGGAAGTCCCGTTGGCGTTTTTCCCTGTCGTTCAAGGCGAAGCTTATTGACCCAGCGACTAATGGCAGAATGGCTGACATTAACCGCCTCTGCGGCCTTAACGTATGTGTAGCCGTGGTCGACAACCAGCTTTGCGGCTTCGAGCTTAAATTCCGCCGTCAAATGTTTACCCATGAGGTCACCTGTCGTGTTGATGAGGTGAGCATATCACCTCCGCTCAGGTGGCCAGTATCAGTGTGCCACTACATACTGATGAACAAGCGTATGCCCAAGGGCCGCCCTAAGCTAAACGAAGTATTGCGCTTAGTTGCGCAACTGGGAGGCTTTCTTGCTCGAAAAGGCGACGGTGAACCAGGCGCAAAAACTATCTGGAAAGGCTTGCAGAAAGTCATGACGGCCGCCGAAACGCTACGCGCGCTCAGGCACGAACAGAGATGTGTATAACGAGGTGAGTTGAAGCCAGTGAAAAAGGACTGCCTCACCCACGGTTAATTAATTGGGAAGAAAAGTGGCTGGCATGGGAAGCACGGGTAATATTAGCCGAAGAGAAGCGGATCGCAGCGGAAGCAAATAGAGTTTATGTCAAAGTAGAGATTGACCCATCTAAAGACGAACGCTTTAAAGATTACAGAGGGCGTTACGGTGCTGTCAGAAGCGACTAATCCCAAATATGGTGGGTTGTGCAGGATTCGAACCTGCGACCGATGGATTAAGAGTCCACTGCTCTACCAACTGAGCTAACAACCCAGGATGGCAGAATTGATTAAAGGGCCGTAACGAGAAAAGCTTTCACAACCAGAGAGAGAATACCCAGAATTCCAGCACTCATGTATTAGTCGCGACTTGATCTGACACTGGACCTTGAAAGGTTGAGAGTTACCGGTTTTGATATGGGTGTCGAATCCTTATACAAAACACGAGGTAACTCTCATGCTTCATACTAACAATCCCATCATCAAACACAAAGCCGGCCTGCTCAATCTCGCCGAAGAACTCGGTAACGTATCAAAAGCCTGTAAAATCATGGGGGTGTCACGCGACACGTTTTATCGCTATCAGGAACTGGCGGCAGAAGGCGGCATTGACGCTCTGGTTAACCAAAACCGCCGGGTTCCCAACCTGAAAAACCGTGCTGATGAAGCCACTGAACGTGCGGTTGTTGATTACGCCATTGAGTTCCCGGCTCATGGCCAGCACCGGACCAGTAATGAGCTGCGTAAAAAAGGCGTCTTCATTTCTGGCAGCGGTGTGCGCTCCATCTGGCAACGACACGATCTGGAAAACTTTCGTAAGCGCCTGAAGGTACTTGAGGAAAAAGTTGCCAGAGAAGGCATCGTACTTACTGATGCTCAAATCGCTGCACTGGAGAAGAAGGCGCACGACGACGAAGCCTGTGGTGAAATAGAGACTGCTCACCCGGGTTATCTGGGGTCGCAGGACACCTTCTACGTGGGTAATCTGAAAGGTGTTGGCCGTATCTACCAGCAGACGTTCGTGGATACGTACTCGAAAGTGGCGCACTGCAAGCTTTACACGAGTAAAGCACCGATCTCTGCCGCCGACCTGCTCAATGATCGCGTGCTGCCGTTCTACGAAGCTCAGGGGCTGCCAATGCTAAGAATACTGACGGACAGGGGGACGGAGTACTGCGGTAAAGTGGAACAACATGACTATCAGCTGTACTTGGCTATCAACGATATAGACCATACGAAAACGAAAGCGATGTCTCCGCAGACAAACGGTATCTGCGAGCGCTTCCATAAAACTATTTTGCAGGATTTTTATCAGGTTGCGTTCCGTAAGACGTTATACGAGGACCTAGAAAGTCTACAAAAGGATCTGGACAACTGGTTGTGGCATTACAATAATGAGCGAACTCATCAGGGTAAAATGTGCTGCGGGCGTACGCCAATGGCCACGTTACTTGATGGTAAACGAGTCTGGGCAGAAAAAAATCTGAACCAGATTTAATCTGACAGACACCTGTATAAATAACCGGTAACTGTCAGATCAGGTCTGAGCTAATACACATTAATTTTTGCTCAGAGCGAATGCCTGCCATTTCAAGTTGTAAATCTCTGCGGACGATTTCCATATCCTTGCGGACGTTGCCAATTTCTGCGGACAGGTCCTTACGGACATTGCCTATCTCTGCGGACAGATCCTTACGCACATCGGCTATTTCTGCGGACAGGTCCTTGCGGACATCGGCTATCTGCGCGTCGGTCTTCTCGAAGCGAGCTTGCATCTCTTTGCGTACGTCTTCAAGGTCACGCTTGGTAACAACATCCGCCACCTCATGAGACTTGCGTACGACGAGCGAAATCGCCTTGGCCTGCTCACTCGTAAGCCCGGCGGTTTGAAGCTCTTCTGACGCCTGCAATGTATCAAATGCAACTTGGCCCATAGAGGCTCCTCCTGTGTTAAGCCAAGTGTAAGCGATCTGACCGCCAATCTGCAAAATTTTACCCGTACCCCCCTTCTAACCACATCCGTTTAATTATGGAGGAATCGTTATGTCTAAATTAGTTGTCATTGAAAATACCATCGTTCGTCAGGACGCTTTCGGGCTTTACTGTCTGTGATGTAGCCCCCTGTAACACCAGACAGTAGCTGTATCTCCAGATAAGAGATAGGCTTAGATATATGTCTAACAATCATGCTAATTTTGAAATGACCGGGATCCTGTTAGGGCAAGAAGTCCGTAAGCGTAAAACTCCGCAAGAGAAAATCGCCATCATTCAGCAGACAATGGAGCCGGGGATGAACGTCTCCCATGTAGCCCGCCTGCATGGCATCCAGCCCAGCCTTTTGTTTAAGTGGAAGAAGCAATACCAGGAAGGAAGCCTCACCGCCGTTGCGGCCGGAGAAGAAGTGGTTCCAGCTTCGGCGCTGGCGACTGCCCTCAAGCAGGTCCGGGAGCTACAGCGCCTTCTGGGTAAGAAGACGATGGAAGTTGAGATCCTCAAAGAAGCAGTGGAGTACCGCCAGTCGCGAAAATGGATAGCGCACGCGCCCTTGTTGCCAAAGGACGGGGAATAGCTCTGGTCAGCCGCGCCATGAGCGTGTCGCGTGCGCAGCTGTCACTGCGGGTTAACCGTTCTGCCGACTGGCTGGACAGGCGCAGCAACCGGCGTAATGACGAAGCTGATGCTGAGATATTATCGGACATCCTCCGTATCATCAGCGACATGCCCAGTTACGGTTACCGCCGAGTGTGGGGTATCCTGCGTAAGCAACGTCGTGCAGAGGGACTTCCACCGGTGAACGCCAAACGGCTTTACAGGATAATGAGCGAGCATAACCCATATCGTTATACACATCTTTTGGCCATTTTTTGAACAGGATGCTCAGAACCCCGTGAATTAAGGCATTCAAGCCATCCCATTGGCTTTTTGAGGTTCAAAATGCCACTCTGAGATAAACCCGTAACTCATTGATTAAACAGTGCGTTAGAAAGATGTGTATAACGATATGAGCATAACCTGCTGTTGTTGCATGATAAAACTGAACGTCCGAAGCGGGAGCATAAAGGCAAAATCGCGGTAGCAGAGAGCGATATGCGCTGGTGCTCAGATGGCTTCGAGTTCGGTTGTGACAACGGCGAGAAGCTGCGGGTGACGTTCGCACTGGACTGCTGCGACCGGGAGGCCATAGACTGGGCAGCGAGCACCAGGGGTTATGACAGTTCAACCCTGCAGGATGTGATGCTGAGGTCGGTGGAAAAACGCTTCGGTAGCGCGCTGCCGGATAAACCAGTGCAATGGCTGACGGATAATGGTTCAGCGTACACAGCGCATGAAACGCGGAAGTTCGCCAGAGAACTGAATCTGGAGCCCTGCACAACAGCAGTGAGCAGTCCACAGAGTAACGGCATGGCAGAACGGTTCGTGAAGACGATGAAGGAAGATTACATCGCCTTCATGCCAAAACCCGATGTGCGAACAGCGCTGAAGAATCTTGCAGCGGCGTTCAATCATTACAATGAAAACCATCCGCACAGTGCGCTGGGATACAACTCCCCAAGAGAATATCGGCGCCAGCGGGCATCGTTAACTTAAGATACAAAAGCTGTCTGGAGATGGTGGGTCAAGATCAGGCTTTACTGTCTGAATGATTTACATCGTGCCGCCGTTGCGCAAGGTAAAGCGACTGAATCACAGAGGCCTTCGGCTTTTTTCAAAAGTAAGGGGACTCGTAAGATAGCAAAATCGTTAGGTAATAACGCATTAAAGACAATGCATGGCGGCATTGAATCAGGCATTTGGGTTGTACCTGCATTAGCTATTCGCTATGTCTATTGGCTTAAAAAAGAAACAATTATAGATAAAAATAGAGCCACAACAGCCTGCTGCTTTGCCGTCATGATGAACGAAGCACCACTGAATCACTTCTCCAGGGAGGTGATTTGTTAGTACCGATGTAGAAATGACCCACATGCCAATGTAAAACTGACCCACCATGGGTAAAACTGGCAGTTTTAAGCGAGCTGCCGATGCTAACATTGGAGTTAATAGTGGAGATTGCTGTTCTTCGTCGGCAAGGCATGTCCATACGTGCTATTGCCCCTCATTTGGGCTGTTCCCGCCAGACTATCCGGCGCTATATCCGCATGGGGGATACTGTGTCATCGTCCCGTTACTGCCACGATGCGTTGCTGAGAAAGAAGAACAGGCCCTTATCCCGCCGCGAAGCGGGGCGCAATAGTGGCCGGACAAGTACCATGAACGTAACCATGCGGTGGCGAATCAGTATCTGAGCGGGAGTAATGACATCTGTAAAAAGAAAGTGGGTTATCACCGCCGTTCAGTGGCAGAAACGGCGATGTTCCGTATCAAAACTCTGCTGGGTGGCCACCTGAGCCTGCGAGACTATGACGCGCAGGTGGGAGAAGCCATGGCGATGGTCAAAGCGCTGAACCGGATGACGCTGTTGGGTATGCAGGCCAGCGTCCGGATTACATAAAACAGGTGTTCAAGCGGGAACCATCCTGTCCGCTAACTCTGATTTATTCAACAAAGCCCACGTGTCATTTAAAATTTACGCGTATTTTCTAACATGCTTATATGCATATGGATAGTTTTCACTATTCTCTAATATAAAATTATCTATTTCTTTGAGTAATTCTGATTTATCAACACTCTTTTTATCTATTCTTGCGTAAATATCACCATTTATTGGACCTTTATAATGTTTACTAGATGGAATTTCTGATGAGTTAAATTGAATATTATCATAAAAGTTAAATTGAATATTATCATAAATAGGTTTATTGCTTTGGTTATATGGCACTGCATATATAGGTTCATCATCTAATTCACTAGGATGAGAATAAATTTTAAATCCATTTAACTGATTGATTTCATTATTAATTTCCTTGGCGAGACTTTCTTGTGTATTTCTTCTTATTTCGTTAATTGATTGAGCAAAATGATAAATCCACTCATTTTCTGTTCCTATTGTTTTTGTGATATCCATGCCATCAATAGAATCTAGCGAAGAGCGTTGCTGGGCATAATAATCAAAACATTTCATTTGTAATAAAATCCATTTTTGGGCGAAACGCTGATTAATAGCCATTTCTTGTTTTGCCTCTTCATCCAATAAATGCAGATTTACTCGTCCATGATTTGCTAAAGACACGCCTTCTAATTTATTTTGCTTACCATCGTATTTTACTTTATTTAAAGCTACATCGAGACCTTCACGGATGACAGTATCATTGTCTAATAATTCACTACTATTAGTTAATTCTCTTTCTTTCAAAGAACAAACGTCTTTTTCAGTGCTCCCATAAACTAATTCTCGCTCATCCATAACATTTTTAATAGAAAAAGAAAAAGTATATATACCATCTTCGTTGTTTTGAGTAATAAATGCCTGAAATCTATCTTGATAAGCTGGATGTGCCATTTCCTTAAGTTGATAAAAAGCAGTAATTTTTTTCAAAACAGATTCAGTAGCAGGTTCATCATTACTATGTGTTAACTCATAAATTTTTTCCAGTGCTTCACTTGCTTTGGTTCCACAAAACCAATCTTTAATTTTTTCCCATATTCCAACATGTATGGCTTCATCTTTTGATGAACTATTAATAGCGCGCTGGATATTTTCATCACTAAGCGTTCTATTGAATGTGAATAGTGAATTACCTTGAATAGAAAGTGACATAGTATAGATCCTTTTCTGGTCGCGACTCAAATTTGTTGATAATAGATATTTATCACATATTTATTCTAAACAGATTATCTATAGATAACAGTTAGCGATGTTTCTTTGTCAGATATCAGGGCATAGGCCATATCGTTATACACATCTTTTGGCCATTTTTTGAACAGGATGCTCAGAACCCCGTGAATTAAGGCATTCAAGCCATCCCATTGGCTTTTTGAGGTTCAAAATGCCACTCTGAGATAAACCCGTAACTCATTGATTAAACAGTGCGTTAGAAAGATGTGTATAACGATATGGGCATAGGCCACCTCGTTATACACATCTCTGTTCGTGCCTGAGCGCGCGTAGCGTTTCGGCGGCCGTCATGACTTTCTGCAAGCCTTTCCAGATAATTTTTGCGCCTGGTTCACCGTCGCCTTTTCGAGCAAGAAAGCCTCCCAGTTGCGCAACTAAGCGCAATACTTCGTTTAGCTTAGGGCGGCCCTTGGGCATACGCTTGTTCATCAGTAGGTAAGCGCCATGAGTCTCGTCGGAATCAAAGAACAACATTGCGTCCAGCTCTGGACAGGTTCGTCCCATACGCATTAAATAGGCGATGCGCCATGCCACGATCATGAACAGCGCCAATGCCCGCTCAATGCGATCCACGGTCGATAACTGTAACGCTTCGACACAGCAGCCGTTCTTCAGCACATTGAAGAACATCTCGATTTCCCATCTAGCCCGATACCAGTCGATCAGCTCCACGATATCTTCTCGTCCTTCAGGTACGCGATTGCTCAGCAACCGCCACTCGACCGGCTTCACGCCTGCTGGCGGCTCAGTTTCCTTGGCTATCACACAAGTCACTGCCAACTGTAGTGGCACACTGATACTGGCCACCTGATCGGAGGTGATATGCTCACCTCATCAACACGACAGGTGACCTCATGGGTAAACATTTTACGGCGGAATTTAAGCTCGAAGCCGCAAAGCTGGTTGTCGACCACGGCTACACATACGTTAAGGCCGCAGAGGCGGTTAATGTCAGCCATTCTGCCATTAGTCGCTGGGTCAATAAGCTTCGCCTTGAACGACAGGGAAAAACGCCAACGGGACTTCCTCTTACCCCTGAACAGCTCGAGCTGCGTGAGATGAAGAAAAAAGTCCAATGCCTTGAAATGGAGAACGAAATCCTAAAAAAGGCTACGGCGCTCTTAATGTCGGACTCACTCAACGGTTCACGGTAGTCGACAGGCTGAGGGCGCGATACCTGGTCACGGCGTTGTGCCAAACTTTTGAGGTACATCGCAGCAGCTACAGGCACTGGCAGGCTTCCGCTAATGAACCCGACGGTGAGCGCGTGGTTAAGTGTAGTCGCGTCATGGAAGCCTGGAACGCCAGCGGCGGCTCTGCCGGCGCTCGAAGTATCGCGACCATCGTCACCGGCAGCTCTGGTGTCAAAATGGGGCGCTGGCTGGCTGGCAAGCTGATGAAGGAGCTGGGTATCGCCAGCTGCCAGCGACCGGCTCACAAATACAAACGCGGCGGCAATGAACACGTTGAAATACCGAACTATCTCAACCGCCAGTTCGCGGTTACCGCGCCGGATCAGGTCTGGTGCGGCGATGTGACCTACATCTGGACGGGCAAATGCTGGGCTTACCTTGCGGTGGTGCTAGACCTGTTCGCCCGCAAACCGGTGGGCTGGGCCATGTCGACGTCGCCGGACTCGGCGCTGACAGTTAAAGCGTTGCAGATGGCCTGGGAACTCCGGGGACAACCAACAGGAGTCATGTTCCACAGCGACCAGGGCAGCCACTATACCAGCCGTCAATACCGGCAAGCCCTGTGGCGCTGCCGGATAAAGCAGAGTATGAGTCGGCGGGGTAACTGCTGGGATAATGCGCCAATGGAGCGGTTCTTCCGCAGCCTGAAGACAGAATGGGTGCCGACAAAGGGTTACAACAGCTTCAGCGAAGCCCAGGACGCGATTATCCGCTACATCACGGGGTATTACAGCGCTATCCGGCCTCACTGGTATAACGGCGGCTTAACTCCAAACGAATCTGAGCGACTGTTCTACATACAGTCTAATGCGGTGGCCAATATTAGTTGACCACTACAATGTGTAAAGGCTTATGCGCGCGATAAATATTTCACCGAAAAAACGGTCACCGTTAACACCGAAAAGGGCAAGAAGCAATTTTATGAAGTCATTCTTTTAAAAGAAGGTGGGCTTTGTTGAATAATAGTGAGTCATGCTGTTTTGCCAATCCACTTTTGGTAGAAAATGCTTGTCCCCTCAGGTGTACAGTTTTCTCATGAAGCCTAACTGCATGATTTTGCGTTGCGAGGATCCGTCGTTTCACTGGGCTGCCAGCATAAAATCTATTTATTCAACAAAGCCACGCGCAAGGTGCAGTTAAACGGAAATGGCATTCACTTTATCGATATTGCGCGCCGACTCATTCAGTCACACGACGACGCCGTCGTGGAGATTAAATCTTATGCCACCGGATACAAAGGTAAAATTGTATTGGCGGTGTTGCCTTCAATGGCGGTGGAATGGTTGCCGCATGTGCTGGCACAGCACCATCGTGCACATCCTGATATCAAGGTTGAGCTGTTGGATACGCAGTGGGATCGCTGCCTGAAAGCTATTCTGGATGGACGCGCGGAAGTGGCATTAACTGTATTAGCTCAGACCTGATCTGACAGTTACCGGTTATTTATACAGGTGTCTGTCAGATTAAATCTGGTTCAGATTTTTTTCTGCCCAGACTCGTTTACCATCAAGTAACGTGGCCATTGGCGTACGCCCGCAGCACATTTTACCCTGATGAGTTCGCTCATTATTGTAATGCCACAACCAGTTGTCCAGATCCTTTTGTAGACTTTCTAGGTCCTCGTATAACGTCTTACGGAACGCAACCTGATAAAAATCCTGCAAAATAGTTTTATGGAAGCGCTCGCAGATACCGTTTGTCTGCGGAGACATCGCTTTCGTTTTCGTATGGTCTATATCGTTGATAGCCAAGTACAGCTGATAGTCATGTTGTTCCACTTTACCGCAGTACTCCGTCCCCCTGTCCGTCAGTATTCTTAGCATTGGCAGCCCCTGAGCTTCGTAGAACGGCAGCACGCGATCATTGAGCAGGTCGGCGGCAGAGATCGGTGCTTTACTCGTGTAAAGCTTGCAGTGCGCCACTTTCGAGTACGTATCCACGAACGTCTGCTGGTAGATACGGCCAACACCTTTCAGATTACCCACGTAGAAGGTGTCCTGCGACCCCAGATAACCCGGGTGAGCAGTCTCTATTTCACCACAGGCTTCGTCGTCGTGCGCCTTCTTCTCCAGTGCAGCGATTTGAGCATCAGTAAGTACGATGCCTTCTCTGGCAACTTTTTCCTCAAGTGCCTTCAGGCGCTTACGAAAGTTTTCCAGATCGTGTCGTTGCCAGATGGAGCGCACACCGCTGCCAGAAATGAAGACGCCTTTTTTACGCAGCTCATTACTGGTCCGGTGCTGGCCATGAGCCGGGAACTCAATGGCGTAATCAACAACCGCACGTTCAGTGGCTTCATCAGCACGGTTTTTCAGGTTGGGAACCCGGCGGTTTTGGTTAACCAGAGC
The DNA here is from genome assembly GCF_053848865.1 of Symbiopectobacterium sp. Eva_TO. Lineage (NCBI taxonomy): Bacteria > Pseudomonadati > Pseudomonadota > Gammaproteobacteria > Enterobacterales > Enterobacteriaceae > Symbiopectobacterium > Symbiopectobacterium sp. Eva_TO. The sequence goes on from NZ_JBSPEY010000004.1 coordinate 1,120,805, forward strand.
GTCAATGCCGCCTTCTGCCGCCAGTTCCTGATAGCGATAAAACGTGTCGCGTGACACCCCCATGATTTTACAGGCTTTTGATACGTTACCGAGTTCTTCGGCGAGATTGAGCAGGCCGGCTTTGTGTTTGATGATGGGATTGTTAGTATGAAGCATGAGAGTTACCTCGTGTTTTGTATAAGGATTCGACACCCATATCAAAACCGGTAACTCTCAACCTTTCAAGGTCCAGTGTCAGATCAAGTCGCGACTAATACACATTAACCGCAGGTCAGCCTTCTCCGGGCACGTTCAGTTCCCGAATGTTGTTTGCCGATGAGTTTTTCCTGATTTGTCACCGCAATCACCCTCTGGCACAGCGCCAGAGCGTTGACGTTGCCGAAGTGGCACAGCACGCCTTTGTGGGCTTCTCTCAGGGGACCAGCATCCGTCAGTACACCGATCAACTGATGGCGCCGCACAGCTTTAACTACGTGCTTGAAGTGCGCCAACTGACCACCATGATGGGGCTAGTCGCAGCCAACTATGGGGTGAGCATTGTGACCGGTCTGACGCTGTTTCAGTTTCAGCACAAGGATATCGCGATTGTACCGTTTCGCGATCTGTCGCTACAGCGCGGCATCTATCTGGTGACCGACAAAGAGCGGCACTTGTCACAGTGCGCCAAAGAGTTCTATGAATTTCTGCTGGAAAAAGCGGAGAGTTTAACCCCTCGCTCAGCACCCTGACTCGTTGTTCAAAAATGGTCCGCAGGCAACTGGCTGGAAGAGAAACGCATCAGGGTTTTTTCTCCGGCCAGTCATCTTCTTTATCCCACTCGGCGTTGTTGTCTCTATGCGGAGGCAGCTCCGGTTTATTCTTGAGAAAGCGTTTATGGTCGAGGCGGCTCAGTTCTTTCATGCTGTTAATCACCATACCAACCAGAATAATCAGAATCACCCACCAGTAATCAGCCAGCCAGGACATGTTCAATCCTCATCGATATTCATGATAAAGCGGGAAAAAATATCAGGCAGATGCAGGCGTAGCCAGGTATCTCCCGCGATATCTTCATGTTGCCAGGCTTCCAAAATAACCTCTGGTGTCAACTGTTTCGCTGCCGGTCTGGACAAGGGCTGGTAGCTGATGTGCCAGGGTTCCACAGCAACGCCGCCGCGATCGTGGGCAAAAGGTCGGTAAAAATCGAACTGTGCCATATGCGCAGTAAGCCAGTCGTTCAGTTCAGCGAAATAGCCGCCCGCCTCATATTCCCACGGCTCCAGTTGCAGACGAGCCCCTTGAGGCAGGCGTGACGGATCGTAGATATCAAGCTCGGAGCCCCAGTGATGGCGGCTGGCGCACGGGAGGGCAGACCAGCGCAATATCGCGGCACAGCGTTCCGCCACGGAAAGCGTTGCTGCCACCAGCGGCTGGCTGTTTTTATCCAGCAACGGGCGCTCGCCGTTGAATTTTTGATTCCAGATGTGGCGCTGGCGGGCAAAGTCACGAAAGGTGCTGGCGGGCTGTAACTGAAAACCATCACGCGCAGCCGCCTGATGTAAGCCCGTGAAGGCAGTGAGGGCGGCCGGTTGCAGGCTGTGCGCCTCACCGAGCGGGACAAGGTGCTCACGGGTTTTCCCCGTGAGCATGGCGTGCGTCATTATGCGATGAGCTGCTCCATAATGCGTTGATAAATAAGGCTTAGTAATTGCAGATCCGCGGCGCTGACGCATTCGTCCACTTTATGAATGGTGGCGTTTACCGGGCCAAGTTCTACCACCTGTGCGCCCATCTGCGCGATAAATCGCCCATCCGACGTACCGCCATTGGTCAGCAACTCCGGAGTGATTTCGCTGTAATGCTCAACGGCGGTCACTACGGCATCGACCAGATATCCTGGAGGTGTTAAGAATGGTTGGCCGGAGAGATTCCAGTTCAGCGTGTAGTTAAGCTGATGGCGATCCAGCAGAGCGGCGACGCGCGCTTTAACCACGTCGTCCGTCAACTCGGTGCTGAAGCGGAAATTAAACTGCACAAACAGCTCGCCGGGTATCACGTTATTGCTGCCAGTGCCCGCATTGATATTGGCAATTTGCATGCTGGTGGGAGGAAAAAAGGCATTGCCCTGATCCCATTCGGTGCCCACCAATTCATTCAGGGCTTCCATGGCGCGATGTACTGGGTTGTCGGCCAGATGCGGATAGGCCACGTGGCCTTGTACCCCGTGTACCGTCAGATTGGCGGTAATAGAGCCACGACGCCCGTTTTTCACCACGTCGCCTAGTTTGGTGGTGCTGGAGGGTTCGCCCACCAGGCAGTAATCCACGCGTTCATTACGTGCCATTAACGCCTCAACCACTTTCACCGTGCCGTTCACCGCACTGGCTTCTTCATCTGAGGTGATCAAAAACGCCAGGCGGCCCTGATGATGGGGATTAGCTTGTACAAACCGCTCAGCGGCCACCACCATGGCTGCAATTGACCCTTTCATGTCTGCTGCACCGCGCCCATACAAAAAGCCATCGCGCAGGGTAGGTTCAAACGGTGGGTGCTGCCAGCGGCTGGCATCACCGCTCGGAACCACATCGGTATGCCCGGCAAACGCCAGCGTTTTGCCTTCACCGCGCCATGCCCAGACATTTTCGGTATCGCCGAAATCCATTTTTTCAATGGTAAAGCCCACCGCTTTCAGACGTTCAATCAGCAGTGCCTGACACCCTTCATCGCGCGGGCTGAGCGACGGGCGTTTAATCAATTGTTGTGCAAGTTCTAAAACGGGGCAGGACATCTCTCTCTTTCTCCGCGGTAAAGGCGTGGTAACTTTCGGCGTTAAAGCCTAACAGGGCGCGCTCCCCGCTCACCATCAGCGGGCGTTTGATCAAGGCTGGATGGGCCAACAGCAGCGCAATGGCGCTTTCGGCATCGATGACGGCGGCGCGCTCTGCGTCACTTAATTGTCGCCAGGTGGTCCCGCGCGTATTGAGCAACGGCTGCCAATCACCGACAAGGCGGATAAAGGCGGTTAGTTGCGTATGATCCAACCCATCGACAGGGTAATCATGAAACTGATAGGCAATCTGATGCGCTTCCAGCCAGCGTCGTGCTTTTTTGATGGTATCGCAGTTTTTAATACCGTACATCATCAGCGTCATGGTGATAACAGTCCTTTCTCATCGGGAGGCCATTAAGGCGGCAGGTGAATGTGTCAGCATGCCGAAAAATGGCGGGGATATCCACCGATGCAATCTGCTCAGAATGGGATCTTGTTCGCTTTTTATTCGACAGGAAAACGTTTCGCTGGTTAAAAAGTGGGCTTATACTCATATCGTTATACACATCTTTTGGCCATTTTTTGAACAGGATGCTCAGAACCCCGTGAATTAAGGCATTCAAGCCATCCCATTGGCTTTTTGAGGTTCAAAATGCCACTCTGAGATAAACCCGTAACTCATTGATTAAACAGTGCGTTAGAAAGATGTGTATAACGATATGGCTTATACTGGCCTCAGTTAATTTCCAGGGTGATCTTGACCCACCATCTCCGGACAGCTTTTGTATCTTAAGTTAACGATGCCCGCTGGCGCCGATATTCTCTTGGGGAGTTGTATCCCAGCGCACTGTGCGGATGGTTTTCATTGTAATGATTGAACGCCGCTGCAAGGTTCTTCAGCGCTGTTCGCACATCGGGTTTTGGCATGAAGGCGATGTAATCTTCCTTCATCGTCTTCACGAACCGTTCTGCCATGCCGTTACTCTGTGGACGGCTCACTGCTGTTGTGCAGGGCTCCAGATTCAGTTCTCTGGCGAACTTCCGCGTTTCATGCGCTGTGTACGCTGAACCATTATCCGTCAGCCATTGCACTGGTTTATCCGGCAGCGCGCTACCGAAGCGTTTTTCCACCGACCTCAGCATCACATCCTGCACGGTTGAACTGTCATAACCCCTGGTGCTCGCTGCCCAGTCTATGGCCTCCCGGTCGCAGCAGTCCAGTGCGAACGTCACCCGCAGCTTCTCGCCGTTGTCACAACCGAACTCGAAGCCATCTGAGCACCAGCGCATATCGCTCTCTGCTACCGCGATTTTGCCTTTATGCTCCCGCTTCGGACGTTCAGTTTTATCATGCAACAACAGCAGGTTATGCTCGCTCATTATCCTGTAAAGCCGTTTGGCGTTCACCGGTGGAAGTCCCTCTGCACGACGTTGCTTACGCAGGATACCCCACACTCGGCGGTAACCGTAACTGGGCATGTCGCTGATGATACGGAGGATGTCCGATAATATCTCAGCATCAGCTTCGTCATTACGCCGGTTGCTGCGCCTGTCCAGCCAGTCGGCAGAACGGTTAACCCGCAGTGACAGCTGCGCACGCGACACGCTCATGGCGCGGCTGACCAGAGCTATTCCCCGTCCTTTGGCAACAAGGGCGCGTGCGCTATCCATTTTCGCGACTGGCGGTACTCCACTGCTTCTTTGAGGATCTCAACTTCCATCGTCTTCTTACCCAGAAGGCGCTGTAGCTCCCGGACCTGCTTGAGGGCAGTCGCCAGCGCCGAAGCTGGAACCACTTCTTCTGCGGCCGCAACGGCGGTGAGGCTTCCTTCCTGGTATTGCTTCTTCCACTTAAACAAAAGGCTGGGCTGGATGCCATGCAGGCGGGCTACATGGGAGACGTTCATCCCCGGCTCCATTGTCTGCTGAATGATGGCGATTTTCTTTTGCGGAGTTTTACGCTTACGGACTTCTTGCCCTAACAGGATCCCGGTCATTTCAAAATTAGCATGATTGTTAGACATATATCTAAGCCTATCTCTTATCTGGAGATACAGCTACTGTCTGGTGTTACAGGGGGCTACATCAAGTTTATTACCAGGGGGACATGATGATAGAAGTAGAAGTGCGTCACTGGAAAGACTTCATTGAAGAAATGCTACGTAAAAAATAATTATCGGTTACCTAAATAGCTGTTCCTAATACCGCTACACTTTTGCCTGTCCATGTTTTTCACTGGGAAACGGGCTGACGGTTTCCATGAAGCGGCGAACCTTGTTCAGTAACTGCCACATTGAACAGCATTGATGATTGCGGGTAATGGTTTCATGCAACGCCTGCCATAACCGCTCTACATGATTTACCCATGGTGAGTACACCGGCTGATAAATAACCCTGAATTTCGGGTTTTCTTCCAGCCAGCGCTGCGTCTCCCGATTTTTGTGAATAATGTAGTTATCAACTATCAGCGTGAGCGTTTTTGCCCGTCTGTACGTTGCTCTCAGATGCTCTAACATACTGATAAACAAACACGAACTTTTACTGTTTCCTCCAACATCGCTGACTTTTCCCGTCCCGCTGTGTAATGCACCCGCCAGATAATATTTCTCGTTCTGGCCCGGCGTCACGATGCGTTTCTGCTTCCCGCGAACCTGCCAGTCCGCGCCAATTTTGGGATTCAGATGAATATCCACTTCGTCTTCGTAAAAGACGGGATGTTCCGCGCTGCATTGTTCCAGCGCCATCGCGATGGCCTCCATTTTTTCTTCCTTATGCGGGTCGCGGATACGCAGCGTAGGAGCTGCGCGTCGCCACACCAGACCGGCAGAAGGCCGCCAACGGCGCACCGTGGAAGCATGCAACTGGCAACCGGTTATCTCATTGATTTTTATCGCTAGCAGTTCCGTGCTCCAGCGCGAACGCTGATAGCCAAAATCATGAGGGAAACGCTTTACGAGCTGGATTAACAGTGCGCAGATCTGTTCAAACGGCCAGCGACGGCCACGACCGGGCCGCAGAGATTTGAGGCCTTCAATGCCGTACAGGGTGAGCCAGTTAATCCATCTGCCGATTGACGAACGGGCGCAGCAAAGCATTCTGGCGACATCGCTCACGCGCTCGCCCCGGTGCAACATCAGGATGGCGGTCAGCCTGCGGGCGTGATTCTTGTCACGCGTTTTATGGATAGTTTTCTTCATCAGGCGTCGTTCGTTACGGGGTATCGGTGCTATGCTCGACATCGCTCAGTCCGGTTGATGATTTGGGATCTTTATCGATTGATCAGATCGCTCTACTCGGACTGAGTTTCCTTCAGGTGATCTACTATTCGGAACAGTTATTTAGTTTTTCCCATTGATAGATTTGAGTACAGAACCAGGAACAACATTCCATCCAATGCAAAGGCAGTCAGAACGCTCTGACTGACTTTTTTCATGGATAAAATGAGGAAATCTTGAGTGTTTTACTCAGGAAATTGTGATTTAAAACAATAGCTAAATGATTTATGAATACATATAAATTAGTTATTTTCTAATGCGTAATCTGCTGCAGCAATGGCGTGCAGATGGCTGGTATCAAAAAGAGGAATTTTTGTATCAGATTGATGGATTAAAAGGGGAATTTCGGTGCAGCCGAGAATCACTCCTTCAGCACCTTGCAGGGCAAGCCTATCGATAATAATGCTAAATGCTTCTCGCGAACGGTCGAGCAATACGCCGCGGCATAACTCGTCGTAAATGACACGATTGATCTCGTCTCGCTGATCGGGTTGCGGAATGATGACATCAATGCCGTGGCGCTCTCGTAAGCGACCACGGTAGAAATCCTGCTCCATGGTATAGCGAGTACCCAATAAGCCGACGCGCGTCATGCCAACTTGTTTCAGACTGTCGGCAGTGGCATCGGCGATATGCAATACCGGTAATTGACTGGCGCTTTCTACCTGGTCGGCCACCTTGTGCATGGTGTTGGTGCAGATGACGATCGCTTCTGCGCCTGCCTGACGTAGCCCGAGGGCGATTTCAGAAAGCCGCTGTGCCGCCTGCTCCCATGCGCCTTGTGCCTGGAGTTGCTCGATATCATGAAAATCTACGCTGTGCAGTATCAGTTTTGCTGAGTGCAAGCCTCCCAGACGCTGTTGAACGCGTTCGTTAATGAGGCGGTAGTAGGGCACGGTGGATTCCCAACTCATGCCACCGATCAATCCAAGGGTTTTCATTGTTAGTTTATCCTGTGGGTCATTTGCGGTTGCCCGACACAGTGTGTAGGGAGAAAACGGTAACAAAGGTGTCTCATTTCAAACTATTGGTAAATCGGAGCGCATATTTAGCGATTTTCATCACTTTTTATCCAAGTTCAACTGGACAAATGCGTTACTAATTGCTGTACTGTACCAGACACACATTTTGTGTCTTTCATTCATGTTAAAGGTAAGTTTGATGTCTAAGATTAAAGGTAGCGTTAAGTGGTTCAATGAGTCCAAAGGTTTTGGTTTCATCACTCCGGAAGACGGCAGCAAAGATGTATTCGTACACTTCTCTGCAATCATGAGCAATGGTTTCAAAACTCTGGCTGAAGGTCAGCGTGTAGAGTTTGAAATCACTGACGGTGCTAAAGGCCCATCTGCGGCTAACGTTATCGCTATTTAATAATACCGATTTCTTGAAAACCCGCCTTATGGTGGGTTTTTTTTATTCTTTTGTCAGGATACCAGCCAGTTGACCAGTGCGAATGCCAGCGCAGTCATGAGCAGTGAGCCTACCAGATTACACAGAATGTTGATGGCAGCCGCTGAGAGCTGGCCCTGGTTGATAAACAGAAACGTCTCCGCCGAAAAGGTGGAAAATGTGGTTAATCCGCCACACAGCCAGGTCGTTATCAGCAGTTTCCAATGCGGCGGTAACTCCGCATGACGGGCAAAATAGGCGAGGGCACCACCGATGACAAAAGCCCCGATCAGGTTTGCCATCAGCGTACCCACAGGCAGTACTGACACCGCTGTGGTGTTATAGCGCATTCCCAATGCCCACCGGGCAACGCTTCCCGCTCCGCCGCCGATAAACACGGCAAGAAACATCATCCACATAATGACCTCGTGTTGTGCATTATTTTACGTTGAAAGTGATTCAGAGCGGGCAGATGCCTACGCGCCTGCTCTGGGGCGTTCGTAGGCATCATCAGCCCAAAGGGCGGTTAGGGAGGAATGCCATCTCCATGTGACAAAAACAGTGTAGCGGCGATAGGTATCTGGATTCAAGCACTGGCAATAGGCATATCAGAGGTAGGGTCTAATTTTGTTACAAATGGATTTTGTGTTCGCGCTGTCGCAGGCATAAATAAGAAATATCGTTTTTATTCGCTGGTATTCCAGTATTCGTAATCAGGTAGGTGTGTGATGGAAGGTATTAGCATTGCCAAACTGTTGGTGATTGCCGCGCTGATCGTATTGCTGTTCGGCACCAATAAACTGCGCTCGCTGGGCGGCGACTTGGGGGCAGCAATCAAAGGGTTCAAGAAAGCGATGAATGACGATCAGTCAGTGAAACCGACCACCGCAGGAGATGATGCAGCGCCTGCCGGTGAAATTCGTCATAACAAGGACTAATCGTCTTAATGAAAAAGGGCGGCCTGTCGGCCTCCCTTTTACGATAAGTACGTCAGCAACAGAGTCAATGTGTAACTAAATATTGTTACACCCAACGTGCTTACTTAACCTCAATGCCTTTCGCTTGCAGATCGGCGTGATACGACGAACGCACCAACGGGCCGCAGGCTGCGTGGGTAAAGCCCATCGCCGTCGCCTCGGCTTTCATTTCATCGAATTCTTCCGGACTCACATAGCGTTTCACTGGCAGGTGATGACGGCTAGGCTGTAAGTATTGCCCTAATGTCAACATGGTGACACCGTGGCTGCGCAGGTCACGCATTACTTCAACGATCTCTGCATTGGTTTCCCCCAGCCCAACCATCAGGCCGGATTTAGTCGGAATTTCAGGGTGAGAGGCTTTAAAGTTCTCAAGCAGTTTCAATGACCACTCGTAGTTGGCACCAGGGCGTACCTGACGGTAGAGGCTCGGTACGTTTTCCAGATTGTGGTTGAACACATCCGGCGGCGTCACGTTCAGGATATCCAGCGCCTTATCCATACGGCCGCGGAAATCGGGCACCAGCGTCTCGATGCGAATATGTGGGTTTTTACGGCGGATCGCGGCGATGCAGTCTGCGAAGTGCTGTGCGCCGCCGTCACGCAGGTCATCCCGGTCTACGGAGGTGATCACCACGTAACGTAACCCCATGTCATGGATTGTCTGTGCCAGTTTCTCTGGCTCATTGGCATCGGGCGTTACCGGGCGGCCGTGTGCCACGTCGCAGAACGGGCAGCGGCGGGTACAAATGGCACCCAGAATCATGAAGGTGGCTGTACCGTGGTTGAAACATTCGGCCAGATTCGGGCAGGAAGCTTCTTCACAGACAGAATGCAGGCCGTTTTTGCGCATGGCCGCCTTGATGCCCTGAATACGGCTGGAATCGGCAGGTAACTTGATTTTCATCCATTCAGGTTTACGCAGTAGCTCCTGCCGCTCAGTGACGACGGTGCGTACCGGGATGAGTGCCATTTTGTCTGCATCGCGGTATTTAACGCCGCGTTCCATCTGAATCGGTTTACTCATGATAGCCAGGTTCCAGTTCTGAATCACAGGTTGAATCATGATTTAAGTTCTATGATTCAATGGATTATGTTTCTAATTAAACTTTTTTAAAAACTATAAAAAATTATACCATCTTTGCTGTATGACATTCAGCCTTTACGTCGCACAAATGCATAAATAATGTAAACGGAATGTGATTTGGCACCGATAAGCATAAACCCAACTGCACCATTTCACGCCGATATACTGCGCGGTACGGGCGCGCCATGAGAGGCCCAATCCCATACCAGTGGCGCTTGTTGCGTGTAGCCAAGCTGTTGCATAAAGGTCGCGACCAATAGCGGGGCGACATCTGCCACTTCCACGCCGGGTACGTGCTGGCTGACCTGCGTCATTACCATGCCCGCATAGCCGCACGGGTTAATACGCAGGAACGGCGTCAGGTCCATATTGATGTTGAGTGCCAGCCCATGGAAAGAGCAGCCTTTACGAATGCGTAGTCCGAGTGAACAGATTTTAGATTCCTGCACATACACACCCGGCGCATCAGCGCGAGCATGAGCGGTGATACCGAACTGTGCCAGTGTATCGACCACGGTATTTTCAATGGCGGTGACCAGTTCCCGCACGCCCACTTTTCGGCGTTTCAAATCCACCAGAACATACATCACTTGCTGGCCCGGTCCGTGATAGGTCACCTGGCCGCCGCGATCGCTTTGAATCACTGGAATATGGCCGGTAGTGAGCAGATGCTCTGCCTTGCCAGCTTGACCTTGGGTAAAAACGGGAAGGTGCTGCACCAACCAGAGCTCATCCGCGCTTTGCGTGTCACGCAAATCGGTAAACTGGTGCATTGCCAATGAGACGGGCTCATAGGGTTGTACGCCAAGCTGACGTAAGATGATCTTATCCTGTAGCAACATCGTGATCTTCAGGTTAAGGAAAACAATGGAGCCGATTATAGTCGCGGGACGCGCCAGCGAACAGCGCTGAAACACATTTTCCCGCGATTATCCGGTCGGGCAGGCGTCATGCCCTTACAGTACAACGCGTACGATATCGATAGCGCCCAGCTCTTCATAGAGCGTTTCGACTTGCTCAATGTGCGTGGCGGTAATGGTGATGGAAACCGAATGATAATTGCCTTTGCTACTCGGTTTGACCTGCGGGCTATAGTCGCCCGGCGCATGACGTTGCACCACTTCGACAACGCGGTCTACCAATTCTGGCTGCGCGTGTCCCATCACCCGGTAGGTGAATGAGCAGGGAAATTCGAGCAGTTCATTGAGTTTGGTTTTCATGTGTTCTCCAGATGGATCGGTGCCCATGCTGATCGTCGCTGTTCAATAGCGTTTGGTTCAACATAAAGTATAACTCCCGCCTCAGCGGGAGTAATCATCTCTGAATATGGGGCCAAAAATGGTTAACCCAAGGGCTTAGCCTAACCAGCGATGGAACACCAGGCGAATGTAGTCAAACAGACGGCCAAAAATGCCCCCTTCTTTGACTTCATTCATCACGACCAGCGGGCGTTGCTCAATGGTTTTGCCATCAAGTTGGAAGTTGATGGTACCAACCACCTGGTTTTTGCTCAGCGGTGCGTGCAGTTCCGTGTTATTGAGCACATAGCTGGCTTTCAGATCTTTCATCCGACCGCGCGGAATGGTGAGGTAGGCATCTTTTTCCACGCTCAGGGAAACCCTGTCGCTATCACCGAACCAGACGGGCTCGGATGCAAACTCTTTGCCGGCTTTCAGCGGTGCAACGGTTTCAAAGAAACGGAAACCCCAGGTGAGCAGCTTTTTGCTCTCGGTTTCACGGCCTTTGAAGGTGCGTCCGCCCATCACTACCGAGATCAAACGCATTTGACCTTCAGTGGCCGAGGCAACCAGATTGTAACCTGCCGCATTGGTGTGGCCGGTTTTGATACCGTCGACGGCCAGGCTGCTGTCCCACAACAGGCCATTACGGTTGGTCTGTTTGATGTTATTAAAGGTGAACTCTCTTTCTTTATAAATGGCGTACTCGTCCGGCACATCGCGAATCAACGCCTGGCCAATCAGCGCCATATCGCGCGCGGAGCTGTGTTGCCCCGGTGCATCCAAGCCGTGCACGGTCTGGAAATTGGTGTTCTGCAAACCCAATGCTTTCACATAGTTGTTCATCAGGCTAACGAAGGCATCCTGGCTACCCGCCACATAATCAGCCATCGCAACGCAAGCGTCATTACCCGATTGCAGAATGATGCCGCGACTGAGTTGTGAAACCGGTACACGATCGCCCGGTTTCAGGAACATCAGCGACGAGCCCTGAAAGGTCGGGTTTCCGGTTGCCCAGGCATCTTTGCCGACGGTTACGATGTCATTCTGGGTAATCTTGCCGGATTTCAGCGCCTGACCGATAACATAACTGGTCATCATTTTGGTCAGACTTGCGGGATCGCGGCGCGCATCGGCATTCATTTCTGCCAACACTTTGCCAGAGTTGTAATCAATCAGGATGTACGACTCGGCGTCGATTTGTGGTACGCCGGGGATCATCGTCTTGAGATTGACGTCTTCCGCATGGGCCGTTGTGGCAACGCTGACGGCAAGCAGCGTGCCCAGCGCTGTACCTAAGGTGAAACGAGACGTGATAACAATATTCATGATTGGAACTACAACATCCGTGGAGTGAAGTTAAAAAACGAGCCGTACTATAGCAGATGCGCCATAGCGCGGCACCAGACATTCCGTTACGTGATTTTGCTAAAGCAGAATGGCGTAACAACCCCATGCCCGCACATTAACAGGCGGCGGACTGGGGCGCGAGAGGATTATTGCGCGTCTGCCGCCGTGACAAAGGCGTGCTGCTGCGCTTCTGTTGCCAAACGCTGCTGAAGTTCAGTGGCCTGTTGGCTGTTTTGAAAAGGGCCAAGCTGAACGCGATACAAGCCGTTGCTGGGTGTCACTTTTCCCGTTACGTGGAAGCGTTCGCTCAGGCTTTTCAGCCAGGTTTGCGCACGCTGTGGGTCGCTCAGCGCTCCAACCTGAACCAGATAGCGCCCGTTACTGTTGCCAATCGGTGTCGCTGCCGGCGTCACGGCAAGCGGGCGCGCTGCTGTGGTTGCTGGCGCGCTGGTCACAGGCGTAGCGGCATGTGTATCTTCCAATACGCCAGAACGCAGGGCGGTAGGAGCACCCAGAAACCCACTTGTGCGGGCACTGGTGTTGCTGGCCGGCATATCGCTGTTATTTTGCACACTGAGGGCGTTGTTACTGACGGGCCTGCTGGCAATGGCTGCTGGCGCACTGGTTTCCATCACAGGCGTACCCAATCCGCTAGCACCGAGGTTCGGGCGATCGGGCAGGGCAAAACTCTGTTTGGCGACGGTTGTCCCAATAGTGCCTGGCCCGGAGAGCGTGCCATCTGGCGCGACCACGATCGCTTCAACTTTCACTTTGGTATTGTTGGATATATTGAGGCGATCGCCAGCCGCCTTGGACAGATCGATAATTCTGCCTGGCGTATACGGGCCGCGATCGTTCACACGAACCACCAGACGGCGGCCGTTGCTCAGGTTAGTCACGCGGACATAGCTGGGTAATGGCAGCGTGGGGTGCGCAGCGGTAATGGCGTTGGGATCGAAGATTTCGCCGATAGAGGTACGATTCCCGTTGGCTTCAGCGCCGTTCCAGGTTGCCAGACCGACCTCGGAGAAGTTCTGCGCGTTCTGGAGCACCTTGTAGGTTTTTCCCTTGATGGTGTAATCCTGCAACGTGCTCGGATTATAGGGCTCATAGCGCGGCTCGGCTCCGCCAATCTCTTCCACCGGACCATTATAAGCCGGGGTCGGCGTAATCGGCGCGCGCGGGGCTTCCGTGGTGGTACAGGCTGCAAGCATCAAGGTGACGATGCCGACCCAAAGCCAGTCCTTACGCATGTGTTTACCTCACTTTATAAGTTTTTCGAGAGCATCTTACGGTGCGTGTGGATTGACATCACAATGCCAAACCCTGCCATCAACACAACCAACGCTGAGCCGCCGTAACTGATAAGCGGGAGCGGCACCCCGACCACGGGCAATATGCCACTCACCATACCGATGTTAACAAAAACATAGACAAACAGAATGAGAATCAGGCCGCCGACCATCACCCGGCCAAACGAGGTTTGGGCATTGGCGGCAATTACCAGACCACGCATGATGACAAACAGATACATGGCGATCAGAACCAGCACACCAATCAACCCCAACTCCTCTGCCAATACGGCAAAAATAAAGTCGGTGTGGCGTTCGGGCAGGAATTCAAGCTGTGACTGGGTGCCTTGTAGCCAGCCTTTACCCGACAAACCCCCGGAGCCGATAGCAATTTTGGATTGAATAATATGGTAGCCCGCCCCCAGCGGATCGCTTTCCGGATCGAGCAGCATCATCACGCGGGCGCGTTGGTAATCGTGCATCAGAAAGAACCAGAGCACGGGTATAAACGCTGCAAGCAACACTAGCGCCACGGCGATCAGTCGCCAGCTCATGCCCGCGAGAAAAAGCACAAACAGGCCGGATGCCGAGACCAGAATCGACGTGCCCAGGTCGGGTTGCGCCGCCACCAGCAGGGTCGGCAAAAAGATTAATACCAGGGCGATCCCGGTGTTTTTCAGCGACGGTGGGCACATATCACGGTTGATAAAGCGCGCTACCATCAACGGCACGGCAATTTTGGCAATTTCTGACGGCTGAAAACGGACAAAGCCAAGATCAAGCCAGCGCTGTGCGCCTTTACTTATCTGGCCGAACACATCCACCATGATCAACAGAATGACACAGACGATATAGAAATAGGGTGCCCAGCCTTCGTAGACGCGCGGCGGAATTTGCGCCATGGCGATCATCACGGAAAGACCAATGGCTATCTGTGCCGCTTTACGCTCCATCATGCCGATATCCTGGCCGCTGGCGCTCCACATCACGAATAAGCTATACCCCAGCAGCGCCAGAATACAGAGCAGGAAGGGCAGGTCGATATGCATCTTGGTCCAAATCGACCTTTTTTGTTGGCTTTCAGTCATGGCGGCGGTTACTCGCTTTCAGAACCGGGTGCGCTGGGTGGCGCATCGGGCAATTCGGTGTTGTTATCGCCCAGCATAATGTGGTCGAGCATCTGGCGTACCAAGGCGCTGATAGCAGGGCCTGCACCGCCATTCTCCAAAACGATTGAGATGGCAATTTTGGGGTTTTTATAGGGGGCAAATGCCGTCAACAGTTTGTGGTCACGCAGGTGTTCGGCGATTTTATTCGCATTGTAGGTCTCATTTTCTTTCAGGCCAAATACCTGCGCAGTACCGGTTTTTGCTGCGATCTTATAGGGCGCATCGGCAAAAAATTTATGTGCAGTGCCGTTCTGACGGTTAGCAACCCCGTACATCCCGTCTTTGGCGATTTCCCAATAGCTGGCACGCACATCGCTAAGTCGTGACACTTCTTGCTGACGATAAGGTACGATGACGCCGCTATTGCGAGCACTATAAAGCAGGTGTGGTGTTTTCACGTTGCCATCGTTGATGAGCGTCGTCAGTGCTTTCGCCATTTGAATCGGCGTGGCAATCCAGTAGCCTTGACCAATGCCAACCGGAATGGTGTCCCCTTGATACCAAGGACGTTTGAAGCGTTTCTGCTTCCACTCACGTGTGGGCATATTGCCGGAACTCTCTTCCGCCAGATCGATACCGGTGTATTCACCGTAGCCGAACTTGTTCATCCATTCTGCCAGGCGATCGATACCCATGTCATAAGCGACCTGATAGAAGAAGGTATCCGCAGATTCTTCCAGCGATTTGGTCAAGTTCAAGCGGCCATGGCCCCATTTTTTCCAGTCGCGGAACCGTTTTTCTGAGCCCGGTAATTGCCACCAACCTGGATCGAACAACGAGGTGGTGGGGGTAATCACATTGGCGCTTAATGCAGAGGCGGCAATGTAGGGTTTCACCGTTGAAGCCGGAGGATATAGCCCCTGCGTGGCGCGGTTGATCAGCGGTTTGTTAGGGTCATTAAGCAGTGCGCGATAGTCTTTGCTCGAGATGCCATCAACGAACAGGTTGGGATCGTAGCTCGGGGTGGAAACCAGTGCGCGCAGGCCACCATCACGTGGATCGATAATCACCACCCCTGCCCGACTGCCTTCCAGCAGTTTTTCAACGTAGATTTGCAGGTTGAGATCGATGGTGAGGTAGATATCCTGACCCGCTTGCGGCGGCTGCTCGTGCAGTTGACGGATGACGCGGCCACGGTTATTGACTTCCACCTCTTCATAACCGGGTTTACCGTGCAGAATATCTTCGTAATAGCGCTCAATGCCCAGTTTTCCTATGTCGCGCGTGGCGGCGTAATCGGCAATTTTTTCTTCCTTACTCAGTCGCTCTACGTCTTTATCATTGATTTTTGATACGTAGCCGAGGACATGGGTTAGGGCAGAGCCATACGGGTAATAGCGGCGTTGATAGCCTTTGACTTCCACGCCGGGAAAACGGTACTGGTTGACGGCAAAACGGGCGACATCCACGTCGCTTAAGGCGGTTTTGACCGGAATGGAGGTGAAGCGGCGTGAGCGTTTACGTTCTTTCTCGAAGTTTTCCAGATCATCATCAGTGAGATTGACGATGGGTTTCAGAGCAGCGAGCGTATCTTGCAGGTTATCAACTTTGTCCGGCACCAATTCCAACTGGTAAATGGTGCGGTTGAGCGCCAGTGGAATACCGTTGCGATCGTAAATGATGCCACGGCTGGGTGCGATGGGTACCAGCTTAATGCGGTTTGCGTTTGAGCGTGTGCGGTAGTCATCAACGCGCACCACTTGCAAATGGTACAGATTGGTCACCAGCACGCCGGAAAGCAGCAAAATACCGATGAACGCCACTAAAGCACGACGTACGAAAAGGGCGGATTCCGCCGAATAATCACGAAAGGGTTTATGTTCTGTTTTCATCCGGCAACTATTTCGTGTGTTTCATCGTACAGTCTTACTCTCTATGGTAAGGGTGATTGGTGGTGATGCTCCAGGCCCGATACAGGCTCTCGGCCACCAATACGCGCACCAGCGGGTGCGGCAGCGTTAACGGTGATAGCGACCAGCTTTGCTCCGCCGCCGCTTTGCAAGCGGGGGCCAGCCCTTCTGGGCCGCCAATCAGCAGGCTGACGTCGCGCCCGTCCTGTTTCCAGCGTTCCAATTGGCTGGCAAGCTGCGGCGTTTCCCACGGCGTACCGGGAATATCCAGTGTCACAATACGGTTACCTTTCCCCACTGCAGCCAGCATCAGTTCCCCTTCACGCTCGAGAATACGTTTGATATCCGCATTCTTTCCCCGTTTACCAGCAGGGATTTCCGTGAGCTCGAAGGGCATGTCTTTGGGAAAACGTCGCAGATAATCCGAAAAACCTGTCTGCACCCAGTCCGGCATTTTGGTGCCAACGGCGACCAGTTGCAGCCTCATGCTAGCTCCACAGTTTTTCCAGTTCGTACAGGTGACGGCTCTCTTCCTGCATCACGTGTACCATCACATCACCGAGATCGACAACCACCCAGTCAGCACCTTGCTCATCCTCAACACCCAGTGGGATCATTCCGGCAGCGCGTGAGGCTTGTACCACATGGTCGGCGATAGACGAAACGTGGCGGCTGGATGTACCGGTGCAGATAATCATGCAGTCGGTAATGCTGGATTTGCCACGCACGTTCAGCGCAACGATATCCTGGCCTTTTAAATCATCTATTTTATCAATAACAAAATCTTGGAGTGCTTGGCCTTGCAAAGGTTCCTCCTGCCTGGCGGTTCAACCGGAGAAATGTGCTCCGGCGGGTAAAAAGGGTTGCGTGTTCATGCATGACGCACCGCAGGTGTTTCAGGGTATTAACGACCCATTTGGCGGCGTAGACAACGCGCTTTACCGTTTTTTACCGGACTGAAAAACCAGCGGCGGACTATAGTATGCCCGGTGAGAGAGTGGTATGTGGGAAGCGGGTTAACGGTATAAGTCGTGAGCATCCATAAAATGCAGCACGGCAGGGGGAACCAAATCGTCGCAGGATTCACCCTTCTGACGGCGCTGGCGAATATCCGTGGCAGAGACGGTGACCAGCGGCGTGTGCGCCAAATAGATCAACCCGTGCGGCTGCGTGTGAAGATCTGCGGCATTTTCAGCGCTGTGCGCTTCCAGACACGCCTGCTGTTCTGGCGTGTCTAACGTGGTGCGGTAACCTGGGCGTGCGCAGACCAGTAGATGACACACCTTGAGCAGGTCTTGTCCACGGTGCCAGGCGTGTAATGTGAACAGCGAATCCTGGCCGATAATAAAGGCCAACGGAATGTTATCGCCCATTTCTGCGCGGATCATCTCCATGGTATCAATGGTGTAAGACGGCGTGATGCGCTGCAATTCACGGTCATCCACGCTGAATAACGGCGTCTCGGCGATGGCGAGTTCCACCATGCGCTTGCGCTGTTGCGCGGTGGCTTCAGGCTGTTCGCGGTGAGGCGGTACGTTATTGGGCATCAGCGTGATGCGCGTTACGCCTATTTCATTCGCCAGCGCAGTGACTGGACGTAAATGCCCATAATGAATGGGATCAAAGGTGCCGCCGAAGTAGGCGATCAGTTCAGGCGGAGTAACGCTATTCATCGGCGTTGACCATACCGGGCGCAAGCACCTTGCCGCACAATAACAGCGTCAGCGTTTGCATTTCTGGCCAGATGGATTGGCCATAATCCTGTTTTAGCGTCAATTCCAATCGCGTCAGCAGGTGCATAGCTTGTTGCAACTGATGTCCATTGAGCCGTTGGAGTGCCTGAGTGAGCAGTGCGCGTCGGTTTTGCCACACTTTATGCTGATCAAACAGGGTACGTAACGGTGTTGTCACCATGTTGCGCTGCAAGGTGACCAACAGCGTCAACTCACGTTGCAGCGTGCGCAGCAGAATCACAGGTTCGCTGTCTTCAGCTTGTAACTGTTGCAACACGTGCCAGGCGCGTTTGCTTTTGCCTGCCAGCATGGCATCCAGCCAATGAAAGGGCGTGAAGTGTGCGGCATCGTTTACCGCCTGCTCAACGCGTGGCAACGTGAGCTTGCCGTCAGGATAGAGCAATGACAAACGTTCCAGCGCCTGCATCAACGCCAGAAGATTGCCCTCATAGCAGTAACACAGCAGTTGCGTGGCGGCATCATCCAGTTGCAGTTTACGTTGCTTGGCGCGTTGTGCCACCCAGCGCGGTAATTGCGTCTGTTCCGGTGTTAAACAGTTGATGATCACGCCGTGCTGCGACAGTGCTTTATACCAGGCGCTGTTTTCTTGCGCTTTGGTGAGTTTGCTGCCGCGTAGAATAGGCAATACGTCCTGATGCAGCAGTCCAGCCAGTTTGACCAGATTTTCTGCCATGGCGGCGTTGGGGCCGTTTTCCGGCAGTTGCAGCAGTAGGCTTTGCCGTGAAGCGAACAGGCTGAGTGCCTGACATTCGCTGAAAATAGCATCCCAATCGGTGCTTTGATCGAGTGTGAAACTAAAATGTTCGGTGAAACCCTGCTCCCGCGCGCGGTGACGCAGCATGTCCAGGCTTTCCTGCAACAACAGTGGATCGTTGCCAAACAGCAGATAGCAAGCGCGCAGCCCTTCATTGAGCTGCGCGGCAAGCTGTTCTGGATAGATACGGATCATGAACGCCCGTTGTTATCGCTGATGGCGGTGGCACGTTGCTGGCGGTTTTTCACCTCATCACTGCCGTTGATGGTCACCAGTTTACGCACTAACTGCTCGGCAGCCTGACGGCGCATCTCCTTACGTATGATGTCCTGCTCGGCGTCTTTTGCCAACGCGGCGAGCGGGTTATCAAAGAAGGTGCGGAACACCGTGACCGAGAGTGGATAAATATCTTCACCCGGCAGCAGCACCTGCGCCTGAACGGTCAGCACCAACTGGTACTCTGCGGTGGCCCCATCCTGGAAAATAGAGACAGTGTCTCTGGCTTCCGTGGAGCCGATAATACGCAGGGATGCGATATCCTGACGCGCGGCGTCTTCCTCGATTCTTACATCACTGGCACGTAGCTGATCGCGAATGGCCCGGGTCAACGGACCAAAAGGATCGTTACTGGTCAGCGTTAATACCTTCAATTCGCTGGGCAGTTGTGTGGTGCCACGCAGATGAAAACCGCAGCCGGCGGTAACCAGCGCCGCCAACCCCAGCAACAACGTGAATAAACGATGTCGCACAGTGCCTCCTTGGCTTAACCTACAACCAGGTTAAGCAGTTTGCCCGGAACGTAAATGACTTTACGTACTGTAACGCCTTCCAGGTATTTTGCCACCAGATGTTCCTGTGCGGCACGCGCCTGAACCTGCTCCTGCGTGGCATCGGCAGCAACCGTAATTCTCCCGCGCACCTTGCTGTTCACTTGCACCACGACCAATTTGGAGTCTTCCACCATGGCATCTTCATCGGCAACAGGCCACGGGGCCGTGTCGATATCGCCATTGCCACCCAGCGCCTGCCACAGCGTGAAGCAGGCGTGCGGTGTGAACGGGTACAGCATACGCACCACGGCCAGCAGCGCTTCCTGAGTCAGTGCGCGATCCTGCTCGCTTTCTTGCGGCGCTTTTGCCAGCTTGTTCATCAGTTCCATCACGGCGGCGATAGCGGTGTTGAACGTCTGACGACGACCAATATCATCGGTGACTTTAGCGATGGTTTTGTGCAGGTCGCGACGCAGTGCTTTCTGATCTTCGGTCAGCGTGGAAACATCCAGCGCACCGGTAGCGCCTTTTTCCGTGTGGTCGTAAACCTGTTTCCACACACGCTTGAGGAAGCGGTTAGCCCCTTCAACCCCTGATTCCTGCCATTCCAGCGTCATTTCTGCCGGAGAGGCGAACATCATAAACAGACGCACGGTGTCGGCACCGTATTTCTCTACCATCACCTGCGGGTCGATACCGTTGTTCTTCGATTTCGACATCTTGCTCATCCCGGCGTACACCAGTTCGCGGCCTTCTGCATCGAAGGCTTTCAGGATGCGTCCTTTGTCATCGCGCTCCACGGTGACGTCAGACGGTGATACCCAGATACGTTCGCCACTGTTGCCGGTGTAGTAGAAGGCATCAGCCAACACCATCCCCTGACACAACAGGCGCTTGGCGGGTTCATCGGAGGTGACAAGACCTGCATCACGCATCAACTTGTGGAAGAAGCGGAAATACATCAGGTGCATGATGGCGTGTTCGATACCGCCCACGTATTGATCGACCGGCAGCCAGTAGTTGGCTGCAGCCGGATCGAGCATACCCTGATCGTATTGCGGGCAAGTGTAGCGCGCGTAGTACCAGGAGGATTCCATAAAGGTATCGAAGGTATCGGTTTCACGCAGCGCAGGCTGACCGTTGACGGTGGTTTTTGCCCAGTTGGGATCGGCTTTGATAGGGCTGGTAATGCCATCCATCACCACGTCTTCCGGCAGAATCACTGGCAGTTGATCTTCCGGGGTCGGGATAACGGTGCCATCTTCCAACGTCACCATCGGGATTGGAGCTCCCCAGTAACGCTGACGGGATACGCCCCAATCGCGCAGGCGATAGTTGACTTTGCGTGCGCCGACGCCGAGTGCGACCAGCTTGTCCGCAATGGCGTTAAAGCCCGCCTCGTGATCCAGACCGCTGAATTCGCCTGAGTTGAACAGTGCGCCTTTCTCGGTCATGGCTTGTGCAGAGATATCGGGTTCGCTGCCGTCCAGGTTCAGGATAACGGGTTTGATCGTCAACTGATATTTAGTGGCAAATTCCCAGTCGCGCTGGTCGTGGCCCGGAACGGCCATCACCGCGCCAGTGCCGTAATCCATCAGCACGAAGTTGGCTGCCCATACTGGCAGTTTTTCGCCGGTCAGTGGATGCACCACGAACAGGCCTGTCGCCATGCCCTTTTTCTCCATGGTCGCCATATCTGCTTCGGCAACTTTGGTGTTACGGCATTCATCGATAAACGCGGTCAACGCCGGGTTAGTGGTGGCGGCGCGCAGCGCCAGCGGATGCGCTGCAGCAACGGCGACATAGGTGGCACCGATAAAGGTATCCGAACGCGTGGTGTAGACGGTCAGCTTGTCAGCGCTGTCTGCCACGTCAAAGGTGATTTCCACCCCTTCCGAACGGCCAATCCAGTTGCGCTGCATGGTTTTGACCTGCTCCGGCCAGCTTTCCAGCGTGTCCAGATCGTTGAGCAGTTGATCGGCGTAATCGGTGATTTTGATAAACCACTGCGGGATCTCTTTACGCTCCACTTTGCTGTCACAGCGCCAGCAGCAGCCATCGATAACCTGTTCGTTGGCCAGCACCGTCTGATCGTTCGGGCACCAGTTCACCGCAGAGGTTTTCTTGTAGACCAGACCTTTTTCGTACAGCTTGGTGAAGAACCACTGTTCCCAGCGATAATAATCGGGTTTACAGGTGGCGACTTCACGATCCCAGTCATAGCCAAAGCCCAGCAGCTTCAACTGGTTTTTCATGTAATCGATGTTGGCATAGGTCCAGGGGGCCGGTGCGGTGTTGTTTTTTACCGCAGCCCCTTCCGCTGGAAGACCGAAAGCGTCCCACCCGATCGGTTGCAGGACATTTTTTCCCAACATGCGTTGGTAGCGGGAAATAACGTCACCGATGGTGTAATTACGTACGTGCCCCATGTGTAGGCGGCCAGAAGGGTAGGGGAGCATGGAAAGGCAGTAGTACTTTACCTTGCCGGGCTCTTCGGTCACTTTAAACGTTTTGTTTTCTTGCCAGTGAAGCTGGACGCGAGTTTCTATCTCTTCTGGGCGGTATTGCTCTTGCATGGCTGCCAGGGGTCCTATTTAGTAAAGAAGCGCTACACCCGTAGCGTGTTCCGATTCATCATAATGATCCGCATAGCATAGCTGATAAGCAACGCTGGCAACAACCGTCTCTGCACCCTAAGCGCTGATTTATACCCGTCATACTTCACGTTGCAGGTGCGTTGGCTACACTCGTCCACCCGAATCACTTACCTGAGTAAGCTCATCGGGATTGATGAACCTCATCCCTGAGGTTCACCCTTCGGGCCAGCGCAAGCGCTGTGCAAATTTGTCTCTCCCTTGCCGCCTTCCTGCAACTCGAATTATTTAGGGTATATGGATGCAAGCCGCAAAGTTGGCAAAAAGTGGGGCAAAGAGAGGTGATGAGCAAGAATAGTGCTTAAAACCGTCTAAAATAGAGAGGGATAGCTAAACAGGTACCGTCATTGCTCCGCCAATGTTAACCAATCCGCGTATTCAGGAGGCACCATGAACAAGAAAGCCCGGCATTATCGTGCGCTGATGTCTTCCATCATGACGCGTTTAAGCGCCGGTGAACGCGATCTGACTCAGATGCTCCAACACGCCCGGGAGAGCTTGCACGACAGCGAAGATCTCACCCACCGCGAACGCGAAGATATTATTCAGTCCGTAGAGCGCGATTTGGCCGAATTTGCTCAGCGTTACACGGATAGCCAGGACGAGGATTTATCCGATAGCGTGTTTCTGCGTGTCATCAAGTAGAGCCTGTGGCAAGAGCTGGTGGATATCACGGATAAAACTCAATTGGAATGGCAGGCGCTGTTTAAAGATGTCAGCCATCACGGTGTTTACCACAGTGGTGAAGTCGTCGGGCTGGGTAATTTGGTGTGTGAAAACTGCCATCACCATTTGGCATTCTATACGCCGGAAGTGCTGCATCGTTGTCCGAAGTGCGAGCACGATCAGTTTCAGCGTCAGCCTTTTCAGCCCTGACGAGGTAGCTTAAGGGAGAGG
Source organism: Symbiopectobacterium sp. Eva_TO (assembly GCF_053848865.1). Taxonomy (NCBI): domain Bacteria; kingdom Pseudomonadati; phylum Pseudomonadota; class Gammaproteobacteria; order Enterobacterales; family Enterobacteriaceae; genus Symbiopectobacterium; species Symbiopectobacterium sp. Eva_TO. The sequence goes on from NZ_JBSPEY010000004.1 coordinate 1,144,010, forward strand.
CGTTCCCGCTTGCGCGGGAACGCGCGTCGCAACGTTAGGCGCTGCGATACTGGATAATGGCTTAGTGCAGGATCTTCGCCAAAAAGTCTTTAGCGCGCTCGGATTTGGGATTGTTGAAGAACTCGTCTTTAGGTGTGTCTTCCACAATCTTGCCTTCATCCATGAAGATGACGCGGTGTGCCACTTTGCGCGCAAAGCCCATTTCGTGGGTAACGACCGTCATCGTCATGCCTTCTTGCGCCAGTTCAACCATAACATCCAACACTTCGTTGATCATTTCCGGATCGAGCGCGGAAGTCGGTTCGTCAAACAGCATGGCAACCGGGTCCATGCAGAGTGCGCGCGCAATGGCGACACGCTGTTGCTGACCACCGGAGAGCTGGCCGGGAAATTTGTTAGCGTGCGCGGACAAACCCACGCGATTGAGCAATTTGGTGGCCTTTTCACGCGCGGCCTCTTTATCACGCTTGAGCACTTTCACCTGCGCCAGCGTCAGATTCTCAATGATGGAGAGGTGGGGAAACAGTTCAAAATGCTGGAACACCATGCCCACTTTGGAACGCAATTGCGCCAGATTGGTTTTCTTGTCGTTAACCGAGATGCCGTTAACGTCAATCTGACCTTGCTGCACGGGTTCAAGGCCATTAACCGTTTTGATCAACGTGGATTTCCCGGAGCCTGACGGCCCACACACGACCACCACTTCACCTTTTTTCACTTCTGTCGAACAATCGGAGAGCACCTGAAAGTGACCATACCATTTGGAAACGTTTTTTAGAGTAATCATCGAACAGTCCTTCTTTTCAGGTAACTGACCAGTATCGATGCGCTAATGCTGATAACGAAATAAACCAATCCGGCAAACAGTACCATTTCCACCTGGGTTCCGTCGCGTTCGCCAATGGTTGACGCGGTGCGGAAGAAGTCCGCCAGGCTCAGTACATACACCAGGGAGGTGTCCTGGAACAGGACGATCCCTTGCGTCAGGAGCAACGGCACCATGGCGCGAAACGCCTGCGGCAGGATCACCAGCTTCATGGATTGCCACTGTGTCATGCCGAGCGCCAACGCTGCGGAAGACTGTCCGCGTGAAATGCTGAGTATGCCCGCACGGATAATTTCAGAGTAATAGGCGGCTTCAAACAGCGAAAAGGCTACCATAGCGGAGATCAGACGAATATTCGTTTTTGGTGATAGCCCAAGCACATTTTGTAATAAGCTAGGAACCACAAGATAGAACCACAACAGCACCATCACCAATGGGATGGAGCGGAAGATGTTAACGTAGCCTTTGGCAAACCAGCGGATCGGGGCGAAAGACGACAGCCTCATTACCGTGTAGTGGCACACTGATACTGGCCACCTGATCGGAGGTGATATGCTCACCTCATCAACACGACAGGTGACCTCATGGGTAAACATTTTACGGCGGAATTTAAGCTCGAAGCCGCAAAGCTGGTTGTCGACCACGGCTACACATACGTTAAGGCCGCAGAGGCGGTTAATGTCAGCCATTCTGCCATTAGTCGCTGGGTCAATAAGCTTCGCCTTGAACGACAGGGAAAAACGCCAACGGGACTTCCTCTTACCCCTGAACAGCTCGAGCTGCGTGAGATGAAGAAAAAAGTCCAATGCCTTGAAATGGAGAACGAAATCCTAAAAAAGGCTACGGCGCTCTTAATGTCGGACTCACTCAACGGTTCACGGTAGTCGACAGGCTGAGGGCGCGATACCCGGTCACGGCGTTGTGCCAAACTTTTGAGGTACATCGCAGCAGCTACAGGCACTGGCAGGCTTCCGCTAATGAACCCGACGGTGAGCGCGTGGTTAAGTGTAGTCGCGTCATGGAAGCCTGGAACGCCAGCGGCGGCTCTGCCGGCGCTCGAAGTATCGCGACCATCGTCACCGGCAGCTCTGGTGTCAAAATGGGGCGCTGGCTGGCTGGCAAGCTGATGAAGGAGCTGGGTATCGCCAGCTGCCAGCGACCGGCTCACAAATACAAACGCGGCGGCAATGAACACGTTGAAATACCGAACTATCTCAACCGCCAGTTCGCGGTTACCGCGCCGGATCAGGTCTGGTGCGGCGATGTGACCTACATCTGGACGGGCAAATGCTGGGCTTACCTTGCGGTGGTGCTAGACCTGTTCGCCCGCAAACCGGTGGGCTGGGCCATGTCGACGTCGCCGGACTCGGCGCTGACAGTTAAAGCGTTGCAGATGGCCTGGGAACTCCGGGGACAACCAACAGGAGTCATGTTCCACAGCGACCAGGGCAGCCACTATACCAGCCGTCAATACCGGCAAGCCCTGTGGCGCTGCCGGATAAAGCAGAGTATGAGTCGGCGGGGTAACTGCTGGGATAATGCGCCAATGGAGCGGTTCTTCCGCAGCCTGAAGACAGAATGGGTGCCGACAAAGGGTTACAACAGCTTCAGCGAAGCCCAGGACGCGATTATCCGCTACATCACGGGGTATTACAGCGCTATCCGGCCTCACTGGTATAACGGCGGCTTAACTCCAAACGAATCTGAGCGACTGTTCTACATACAGTCTAATGCGGTGGCCAATATTAGTTGACCACTACACGTACAGCCTTTTTCCTATCGTTTTCGCCGCGTTTTTCATCATGGGAACGTCACTGTTGGCCGCCAGCGCCAGCCATCTCTGCCTGTCATTCCGTCTTTCCTCGCTCCATGGCCTGTTCCAGATATCCTTTGCCAGCTCTTTCAGCGCCCAGCACTGGCTCGTCAGCTTCATCTGTGCACGCAGCCATATCAGCTTTTCCTGCCTGGATTCGGTCATCCACTTATCGCTGTACTGCCACAGGAAGCGGGTCCCCTTTGCCTGACGCCGGCTTTCAACAGGAAGGTGCGGATGTTCATTCTGGGGTAATGACTCCAATTAGTAGAACATGTGTTTTTCAATGAAGGCTCCGATGACTTTTTCGTGGATCTCGACGGAGCGCGAGAAGCAAATCGTTTTACGCGCCAGTCGTTTAATGCGGGTACGGAGCGTCAGGTTATTGCGCTCTATGCGTTGCGTGAAGATCTTGCCAGTCAGATGTTTCTGCTTCCGAACCTCTCTTGCATAGCTGCCCCAGTTGTCACTGGTAATCATGCCGATGTTGAACGGTGTCAACAGAGTCAGCAATTCACGGCAGGTCTCATCGGTTCGGGGGCCAAAAGTGTAGGCCAGAACACCGCCCGTTTTGGTATTGTAAGCGTACCAGAGCCAGTGCTGTAGTGCCTTACTGCCAACGAAGCTCCATTGCTCATCAAGTTCACAGATAAGGGCGACGTCGGCGTGAGCAACGGGAGAAGACGTTATCCTGCGGGGCGAGAGCTTTTTAAAGCCCGGATGACCGTATTGATGCCGATTTTCAACGTTCTGGCGGTATCGCGAACACCGGCACCGTTGAAGGCCATATCAACGATCTGCTCTTTGACTCCCGGCTTTCGCGCTTCATAGCGGTAGGTAAGCTGGAATACACGGCGACAGCACTGACACCGGAAGCGTTCGCGCTTAGTTGGACTAAGGCCATGTCGATAAACTTTATCTGAATGGCAGCGAGGGCAATGAACAAAAACAGTAACCACGTGGAAACCTCAAATAGCGGCAGAATATCACAAAAGCCAACTATTTTAAGGCATTACCGCAACACGAAAAAATTGGGCATTTATATAAATATTTTTGTGTTGCGGAACAAGAAAGCGAGAGGTTTATCACATTGCTGGGGAGGGGAGGACCGTATTCCTGCGACTTATCGTGGCGTCATCCTTTCCCCAGCATCCGCAGACGCTGAGGAGGATACACAACATGGCGTGGTTACAGTGCCTCGAGCGCCAGTAATTCTTCAATGGTTTGGCGACGACGAATCAAGCGTGCTTCACCGTTTTCGAACAGCACTTCCGGCAGAAGTGGGCGGCTGTTGTAGTTGGAGGACATGGAGGCGCCGTAAGCCCCGGTGTCGTGGAACACCAGATAATCGCCAACCTGTACCGCGGGTAACGCCACTGTTTCCACGCCACCGCCAGCCTGTTGCGTAAACACATCACCGGATTCACACAATGGCCCTGCGACTACGGTATCGCGCAACGGAGCGCCAGCAAGAGAACGCTTATCTGCCGGCAACAACGAAATATGGTGATAGCTGCCGTACATTGCGGGGCGCATCAGATCGTTAAACCCGGCATCCACCAACACAAAGTGGCGGCTGCCCATGTTTTTGACCGCACGCACCTGCGCCACCAACACGCCAGACTCCGCCACCAGAAAACGTCCCGGTTCGATTTCCAGTGTCACCGGGTGGCCAAGGTGTGCCTCAATACGCTGACGCGCTGCGTGCCACAGGCCAAAGTAGTGCTCGGTATCGATCACCGACTCACCCACGCGATAAGGAATGGAAAGCCCGCCGCCAGCGGAAATGGCTTCAACATCCTGACCAAACTCAACCACCTGACGCACCATGGCATCACACACCTGCTCCAGATGGCCGTAGTCCACGCCGGAGCCGATATGCATATGAATGCCGACCAACTTCAGGGAGTAGCGTTGGATTTGCGCCAGCGCCAGCGGTAAATCGGCATACCAGATACCGTGTTTGCTGTTCTCACCGCCGGTGTTGGTTTTCTGGCTATGGCCGTGACCAAATCCCGGGTTGACGCGCAGCCAAACAGGGTGACCCGGCTGAGCCGCCCCCAGTTGGGCCAGCATATCCACTGAACCGGCATTAACCGGAATATTCAGTTCCACCACACGCGCCAGCGTCGGCATATCCAGCATGTCTGCGGTAAACACAATCTCGTGATCTGCCGTACCCGGCACAAACCCGGCCACCAGGGCGCGCTCAATTTCCCCCAGCGATACCGAATCCACTTTTACACCTTGTGCGCGCATCAGGCGCAGAATATGCGTGTTGGAGCAGGCTTTTTGCGCGAAGCGGATGGTGTCAAACTGACGGAGTTGTGCAATACGCGCCACGATGGTGTGCGCATCATAGGCCCACACCGGGCATCCAAAACGAGCGGGTAATTCACGCAGACTATGCGCGTTAAGCGCGTGGGTAAGGTCATTCAGATCGTGCGGCATAGGGTTTCCGTGCAACAAAAGGGGAGCAATGACCACACGGTAACGGGCTGCAACGATTTAAACAAATATCAATTTTCGCATATTCTATTCATCCATGATATGGCTTAACTAAGCCACTTCGCGCAGCGCATCAGCGGTAATATGCACCCCTACCGTGCTGCCTGCTCGGTGCAGATCGCCCGGTGCACGATTAAGTACATCGACAGCCAGCTCTACGCCGTTAACCACGATACGGTACCGCACCACGTTACCTAACAGGCTGTGGTTGAGGATCTTCCCGGCGATGCCCTGTTCAGGCGTACCCATCGTGATGGATTCAGGACGAAGTGCCACCTGACCGGTGAAGTGTTCTCCCGTCAACTGTTGCGCCTGCGCGGCACTCAGCAGGTTATAGCTGCCGATAAAGCTGGCGACAAACAGATTGGCAGGCTGGGTATACAGCGATACCGCATCGCCATCTTGTACGATTTCCCCGTTGTTCATCAGCACGATACGATCGGAGAGCGTCAATGCCTCTTCCTGATCGTGGGTAACAAAGATAGCCGTCAGGTTCAGTTCACGTTGAATGCGACGGATTTGTTCACGCAGATGGCGGCGAATACGCGCATCCAGTACGGAAAGAGGTTCATCCAGTAACAGTAAACGCGGGCGCGTGACCAACGAGCGCGCCAGCGCCACGCGCTGACACTGGCCGCCGGAAAGCTGATGTGGGTAACGGTGGGCAAATTCATTCAATTCAACCAGCGCCAGCACCTCGGCCACCCGCTGGCGAATCTCCCCTGCGCCAAGCTTCTGCATTTTTAACCCGAAAGCCACGTTCCCTTCCGCCGTCATGTTGGGAAACAACGCGTAGTTCTGGAATGATGTAGCCCCCTGTAACACCAGACAGTCGCTGTATCTCCAGATAAGAGATAGGCTTAGATATATGTCTAACAATCATGCTAATTTTGAAATGACCGGGATCCTGTTAGGGCAAGAAGTCCGTAAACGTAAAACTCCGCAAGAGAAAATCGCCATCATTCAGCAGACAATGGAGCCGGGGATGAACGTCTCCCATGTAGCCCGCCTGCATGGCATCCAGCCCAGCCTTTTGTTTAAGTGGAAGAAGCAATACCAGGAAGGAAGCCTCACCGCCGTTGCGGCCGGAGAAGAAGTGGTTCCAGCTTCGGCGCTGGCGACTGCCCTCAAGCAGGTCCGGGAGCTACAGCGCCTTCTGGGTAAGAAGACGATGGAAGTTGAGATCCTCAAAGAAGCAGTGGAGTACCGCCAGTCGCGAAAATGGATAGCGCACGCGCCCTTGTTGCCAAAGGACGGGGAATAGCTCTGGTCAGCCGCGCCATGAGCGTGTCGCGTGCGCAGCTGTCACTGCGGGTTAACCGTTCTGCCGACTGGCTGGACAGGCGCAGCAACCGGCGTAATGATGAAGCTGATGCTGAGATATTATCGGACATCCTCCGTATCATCAGCGACATGCCCAGTTACGGTTACCGCCGAGTGTGGGGTATCCTGGGTAAGCAACGTCGTGCAGAGGGACTTCCACCGGTGAACGCCAAACGGCTTTACAGGATAATGAGCGAGCATAACCTGCTGTTGTTGCATGATAAAACTGAACGTCCGAAGCGGGAGCATAAAGGCAAAATCGCGGTAGCAGAGAGCGATATGCGCTGGTGCTCAGATGGCTTCGAGTTCGGTTGTGACAACGGCGAGAAGCTGCGGGTGACGTTCGCACTGGACTGCTGCGACCGGGAGGCCATAGACTGGGCAGCGAGCACCAGGGGTTATGACAGTTCAACCCATATCGTTATACACATCTTTCTAACGCACTGTTTAATCAATGAGTTACGGGTTTATCTCAGAGTGGCATTTTGAACCTCAAAAAGCCAATGGGATGGCTTGAATGCCTTAATTCACGGGGTTCTGAGCATCCTGTTCAAAAAATGGCCAAAAGATGTGTATAACGATATGAGTTCAACCGTGCAGGATGTGATGCTGAGGTCGGTGGAAAAACGCTTCGGTAGCGCGCTGCCGGATAAACCAGTGCAATGGCTGACGGATAATGGTTCAGCGTACACAGCGCATGAAACGCGGAAGTTCGCCAGAGAACGGAATCTGGAGCCCTGCACAACAGCAGTGAGCAGTCCACAGAGTAACGGCATGGCAGAACGGTTCGTGAAGACGATGAAGGAAGATTACATCGCCTTCATGCCAAAACCCGATGTGCGAACAGCGCTGAAGAACCTTGCAGCGGCGTTCAATCATTACAATGAAAACCATCCGCACAGTGCGCTGGGATACAACTCCCCAAGAGAATATCGGCGCCAGCGGGCATCGTTAACTTAAGAGACAAAAGCTGTCCGGAGATGGTGGGTCAAGATCACGCGTAGTTCTGGAACACCATACCAATGCCGCGCTTTTGCGGAGACACTGGCACAATATCCTGCCCCTGTAACAGGATCTGTCCGCTGTCCACGGGCGTCAGGCCCGCCAGACAACGCAACAGCGTCGATTTGCCGCAGCCTTTCTGTCGCAACAGGGTAACAAACTCACCTTCAACCGCAGAGAAATCGATATTGTGAAACACCTTGGTTGGCCCGTAGTGTTTATTGAGCTGTTTTACATCGAGATAGGGCATATCAGGATTTATCCCGGTTAAGAATATTGGCCAGCCAGGTCACCAGCAGCACGACGAGGAAATAGGAGATCACCAGCGCACTGGTAAAGTGCCCGCTGTCATTACGTTTGTTGTAGAGATACACCTGCAACGTTTCAAAGCGGGTGCCTACCAGCAGGTTGGCAAACACAAACTCGCCAATCAGGAAAGAGAACGAGAGCAATACCGCGATCATCACGCCTTTACGCAAATTAGGCAGCACCACCCACAGCGCCGCCTGCAAGGTGCTGGCACCCAATAAATGCGCCGCATCGAGCAGCTCTTTGAGGTTAATCGCCTGAATGTTGTTGGAAATGGCGCGATAGATAAAAGGCAGCGCGATAGCAAAGTAGCAGCCGATCAGAATCCAGGGCGTGCCGGTAATGGCGAGCGGGCCTGAGGAATAGAGCTGCAACAATCCGACGGAAGAGACCACCGGTGGCACCGAGAACGGCAGCAAAATCAGCACGTTCATCACCCCATCCAAACGCGGAAACCGCCAGGCGATGACAAACATCGCGGGCAACACCAGCAGCAGTGAAAACAGCAGTGCGCAAAAACAGATCAGCAGCAAATGACCCAGCGCCACCAAAAACCGGCTGTCGCCCCACAGGGCAATAAACCATTTCAGCGTCACGCCGTTGGGCAGAATGGTGGCGCCCCACTCTGTCGCCAGCTCATAGCCCAAGGTGGCGAGCAGCGGCAACAGCAGAATCAGCAGCACCAGTAATACCACCGTCTGATGGTAGCGCCGTTCAAAGGATTACATGGCAGCCTCCGGTCAGGGGATTACGGCGCAGCATGGAGATAACTCCGCCGCAGCAACCACTGGTGGACAACGGTAATCAGCGCCATCAGCAGTACCAGCAGCACGGAAAGCGCGCTGCCAAGATTAGGATCCAGGGTGATATCCCCGGCAACCAGCGCGGCAATACGTATCGGGACCACGTTAAAGTTACCCGTTGTGAGCGCGTAAATGGTGGCGTAAGCCCCGAGCGCATTGGCAAGCAGGATAACAAAGGTGCCGAGCAGCGCGGGGGTCAACACCGGAATGCCGATGTGCAGCCAGAAGCGCCAGCGCGGTGCGCCCAGCAACGCCGCCTACTCTTGCCATTCCGTGCGCAGCCCGTCAAACGCGGGATAGAGCAACAATATCCCCAGAGGGATGGCTTTGTTGAATAAATCAGAACTTGTAACGACTGTGCCCCAGGTCGATTGTTACGTGATGCGAATACTGTTCGGCATTCCTAATAGCGTGATCCGGTTAAGCGCTTTGACCATCGCCATGGCTTCACCCACCTGAGCATCGTAGTCACGCAGACTTAGATGACCACCCAGAAGCGTTTTGAACCGGAACATGGCCGTTTCAGCCACTGAGCGTCGGTGATAGCCCACTTTCTTTTTCCAGGTATCGTTGCTGCCGCTCAGGCGCTGATTTGCAACAGCGTGTTTACGCTCGTGGTAGTGGTCCGGCCAATATTGCGCCCCCCTTCGCGGCGGGATAAGCGGCCTTATTTTCTTCCTCAGCAGAGCATCATGGCAGTAACCTGTATCGTAAGCGCCGTCAACCGATGCCTCTCTGATTTTCCGGTGGGTCTGGTTTATCAGTGCCGGTAGAGCCTGGGCATCAGTCGTACCACTGAGCGACAAATCCGCACAGATAATCTCATGCGTCGCACTGTCTACTGCCAGATGCAGCTTACGCCACACCCTGCGTCTGTCGGCACCATGCTGCCGGACTTTCCATTCGCCTTCGCCAAAGACCTTCAGGCCGGTTCCATCAATGACCAGATGTGAGATTTCACCACGGGTTGGCGTTTTTATGCTGATGTTCACTGTCTTTGCTCGCTTGCTGAGCAGCGAATAGTCTGGACAATGCAGCGACAATTTAATCAGTTTAAAAATCGAGTCAACAAAACCCTGTAAAGCCCTCAATGAATCTATGGTCACCCCCATTTTTGCAACACTGATCTTTGATTAATGGTGGGCTTGCTTAAATCTATCCGGCGTCTTTATGGCCAAGGATGCCCGCGCCACGATGAGTTTCGCACCTGATATTCCTAAAAAGGCCATCGGCTTCATTGAGCCATTTTCATTTTTTGGTTTTATATCAGGCCGTCAGGCCGTTCATGTCATCAATAATCAGTCTTCGCAAAACCAGATGGGTAACTTCGTTAAATTGCTGACTGTTAGACCAGCATTACTGTTCAAACACGGTATTTCGTGTCGTTATTGCCCAAGCTATTCGAGCTAATTTATTTGCTAATGCACAGCACACAACGCAAGAATGTTTCCTGCCCAACTGAGACCTTACCCAATCAACTAATCTCCCTGATTGATGGTCAATTCTTAGGATAAATACCCGCGCACATTGAACAAGCAATCGGCGAAGGTTTTTATCTCCACGCTTGCTAATACCCAGCAGAGTATTCTTCCCTCCAGTACTGTATTGGCGGGGTACAAGACCGGTGGAAGCGGCAAAATTACGACTGTTTTCATATTGCTTGCCATCGCCTAACTGTGATGACAAAACGCTGGCTGTTATCGGTCTAACACCTGGGATGGTCATTAAATGCTGGCCAGTTTCATCTAAATAGCTGTTCCTAATACCGCTACACTTTTGCCTGTCCATGTTTTCCACTGGGAAACGGGCTGACGGTTTCCATGAAGCGGCGAACCTTGTTCAGTCACTGCCACATTGAACAGCATTGATGATTGCGGGTAATGGTTTCATGCAACGCCTGCCATAACCGCTCTACATGATTTACCCATGGTGAGTACACCGGCTGATAAATAACCCTGAATTTCGGGTTTTCTTCCAGCCAGCGCTGCGTCTCCCGGCTTTTGTGAATAATGTAGTTATCAACTATCAGCGTGAGCGTTTTTGCCCGTCTGTACGTTGCTCTCAGATGCTCTAACATACTGATAAACAAACACGAACTTTTACTGTTTCCTCCAACATAGCTGACTTTTCCCGTCCCGCTGTGTAATGCACCCGCCAGATAATATTTCTCGTTCTGGCCCGGCGTCACGATGCGTTTCTGCTTCCCGCGAACCTGCCAGTCCGCGCCAATTTTGGGATTCAGATGAATATCCACTTCGTCTTCGTAAAAGACGGGATGTTCCGCGCTGCATTGTTCCAGCGCCATCGCGATGGCCTCCATTTTTTCTTCCTTATGCGGGTCGCGGATACGCAGCGTAGGAGCTGCGCGTCGCCACACCAGACCGGCAGAAGGCCGCCAACGGCGCACCGTGGAAGCATGCAACTGGCAACCGGTTATCTCATTGATTTTTATCGCTAGCAGTTCCGTGCTCCAGCGCGAACGCTGATAGCCAAAATCATGAGGGGAACGCTTTACGAGCTGGATTAACAGTGCGCAGATCTGTTCAAACGGCCAGCGACGGCCACGACCGGGCCGCAGAGATTTGAGGCCTTCAATGCCGTACAGGGTGTGTAGTGGCACACTGATACTGGCCACCTGAGCGGAGGTGATATGCTCACCTCATCAACACGACAGGTGACCTCATGGGTAAACATTTTACGGCGGAATTTAAGCTCGAAGCCGCAAAGCTGGTTGTCGACCATGGCTACACATACGTTAAGGCCGCAGAGGCGGTTAATGTCAGCCATTCTGCCATTAGTCGCTGGGTCAATAAGCTTCGCCTTGAACGACAGGGAAAAACGCCAACGGGACTTCCTCTTACCCCTGAACAGCTCGAGCTGCGTGAGATGAAGAAAAAAGTCCAATGCCTTGAAATGGAGAACGAAATCCTAAAAAAGGCTACGGCGCTCTTAATGTCGGACTCACTCAACGGTTCACGGTAGTCGACAGGCTGAGGGCGCGATACCCGGTCACGGCGTTGTGCCAAACTTTTGAGGTACATCGCAGCAGCTACAGGCACTGGCAGGCTTCCGCTAATGAACCCGACGGTGAGCGCGTGGTTAAGTGTAGCCGCGTCATGGAAGCCTGGAACGCCAGCGGCGGCTCTGCCGGCGCTCGAAGTATCGCGACCATCGTCACCGGCAGCTCCGGTGTCAAAATGGGGCGCTGGCTGGCTGGCAAGCTGATGAAGGAGCTGGGTATCGCCAGCTGCCAGCGACCGGCTCACAAATACAAACGCGGCGGCAATGAACACGTTGAAATACCGAACTATCTCAACCGCCAGTTCGCGGTTACCGCGCCGGATCAGGTCTGGTGCGGCGATGTGACCTACATCTGGACGGGCAAATGCTGGGCTTACCTTGCGGTGGTGCTAGATCTGTTCGCCCGCAAACCGGTGGGCTGGGCCATGTCGACGTCGCCGGACTCGGCGCTGACAGTTAAAGCGTTGCAGATGGCCTGGGAACTCCGGGGACAACCAACAGGAGTAATGTTCCACAGCGACCAGGGCAGCCACTATACCAGCCGTCAATACCGGCAAGCCCTGTGGCGCTGCCGGATAAAGCAGAGTATGAGTCGGCGGGGTAACTGCTGGGATAATGCGCCAATGGAGCGGTTCTTCCGCAGCCTGAAGACAGAATGGGTGCCGACAAAGGGTTACAACAGCTTCAGCGAAGCCCAGGACGCGATTATCCGCTACATCACGGGGTATTACAGCGCTATCCGGCCTCACTGGTATAACGGCGGCTTAACTCCAAACGAATCTGAGCGACTGTTCTACATACAGTCTAATGCGGTGGCCAATATTAGTTGACCACTACATACTGACCTCAAAACCCCCTCGGTCAGTAGCTCTGTTTTTTAATTCCTTTGTTTTTCCCTCTGATACACTTTGGTTTTTGTTTTCGCTCGATCTTCGTCGTTGTGCTCCGTAGCCGCTTGAAATCCGCTATGCTGAGGGAATGTTGACAAACGGGAGAGCGTTTATGATGTCAGCTCCTATTCCTGTTGGAATAAGTGCATGTTTGCTCGGTGCGCCAGTGCGGTTTGACGGGGGGCATAAGCGCTTTGATTTTGCTGTTGATCAATTAGCGCCTTATTGCCATTTTCAGCCAGTATGCCCCGAAATGGCGGTCGGATTACCTGTGCCGCGCCCCGCGCTGCTACTGGTTAACGCGGGTAAGCAAGGTATTCGGCTCTGTGCCAGCAACGGTTCTGGCATCGATGTCACCGATGAGATGCTCGCGTTTTCCGAGCAAAAAATGGCATCGTTAAGCGATCTGTGCGGCTTTATCCTATGTGCCAAATCCCCCAGTTGCCGAATGGAACGGGTAAAGGTGTATGACAGTCAGGGAAAAAATGCCCGAAAAAGTGGAGAGGGGCTGTTTGCGCAGGCGCTGAAACGGCACATGCCGTGGTTGCCGTTAGAGGAGAATGGCCGCTTGAGCGATCCTGTGCTGCGGGAAAACTTTATTGCCCGGGTCTATGCCTTGCATGAATTGCAGCAGATCTGGCAGCAGGGGCTCTCGCGTGGCGCACTGATGGCGTTCCATAGCCGCTACAAATTGTTGTTGCTGGCGCACTCGCAGCCCGAATATCGAGAGCTGGGCCCGTTTGTGGCAGGCATGGCGCAATGGCCGACGCTGGAAGCCTTTGCCACGGAATACCGGCTGCGTTTTATGCGCCTGTTATCGCACCCCGCATCGCGTCGCAACCATACCAATGTATTGATGCACGTTCAGGGGTACTTTCGTCCTCATCTTACTTCCCAACAACGTCAGGAGTTGGCTAATCTCATCGATCGCTATCGGCAAGGTGTGCAACCGCTACTGGCACCGATGACGCTGTTGCGTCATTACATGACCGAATACCCTGATGATTACCTGACGCAGCAGCGTTACTTTGACCCCTATCCCGAAGCTTTGCGTTTACGCTATGGCCACTAATATTTTCCAGCAAGGAACAGTTATGACCACGCATCTGGTCTGGTTTCGCCATGATTTACGGATTACCGATCACTCCGCGCTGCACGCGGCCTGTCAGAACGCTGATGCCAAGGTTGTTGCGCTCTATATTGCTACGCCAGGCCAGTGGCAGGCTCACGGCATGGCACCGCGACAGGCGACGTTTTTGCTACAGAATCTCCAGGCATTACAACAGTCGCTGGCCGCTAAAGGGATCCCTCTGTTTTATCAACAATGTGAAGACTTTCATCAGGCGGTTGAAACCGTCGATGCATTTTGTAAAAAGCAGCATGTTTCGCACCTGTTTTATCATTACCAGTACGAAATTAATGAACGTGAACGGGATCGCGCGCTGGAAGCCAAATTGCACGGGCAGGTGGTGTGTCAGGGGTTTGATGACAGCGTTTTGCTGGCGCCAGGCAGCCTGGTGACGGGAAAACAGGAGATGTACAAAGTCTTTACGCCGTTTCGCAAAGCGTTTATCCAGCGTTTGCTGGAGATGGAGATTACCTGCTTCCCTGCCCCGAAAAAGCGCGCCAATGTAGACGTGGGGAAATTGGATGCGTTGAGCCCCTTCGATTATCCTCAACAGGCGGTTGACGAGACGCTGTTTCCGGCGGGCGAACAGGCCGCGTTGGCACGATTACGCCAGTTTTGCCAATCCACCGTGGCGGATTATTACCAACAGCGTGATTTTCCCGCACAGCAAGGCACTAGCCAGCTTTCGCCTTATTTGGCATTGGGCGTTATCTCCCCGCGTCAGTGCCTCAATCGCCTGCGTGCAGAACATCCCAATCTGTTAGAGCAGTCTGACGGCGGGGCATTTACCTGGTTGAGCGAACTGATATGGCGTGAGTTTTATCGCCATCTGCTGGTGGCCTGGCCACGTTTGTGTAAGCATCGCCCGTTTGTGGAGTGGACGCAGCAGGTACAATGGCGACAAGACGAAAAAGCGCTGATAGCCTGGCAACAAGGTAAAACCGGTTTTCCGATTGTCGATGCCGCGATGCGCCAATTGAACGGCACCGGATGGATGCATAATCGGCTACGCATGATCTGTGCCAGTTTTCTGGTAAAAGATTTGCTTATCGACTGGCGGGCAGGGGAACGTTATTTTATTTCTCAACTGCTGGACGGTGATTTGGCCGCGAACAATGGCGGGTGGCAGTGGGCGGCCTCTACTGGCACGGACGCAGCGCCTTATTTTCGTATTTTTAACCCTACCACGCAGGGGGAGCGTTTCGATCCGCAAGGAACGTTTATCCGCCAGTGGGTGCCCGAACTGGCGGAGGTGCCAGAGCGTGATATTCACCAGCCGCATCGCTGGGCACAGCGGGAAGGACGCAGGTTGGATTATCCGACGCCGATGGTCGATCATAAGCAGGCCAGACAAATGACGTTGGAGGCTTTTGAAGCTGCGAAAGCGTTGCAGGAAAAAGGCCAGAATCAGGCATATTAAGGAGCGTTATGCGCAACAGCGAATTGGAAACAGTGATCAATCAGCAACTGAATGTGGTTGCATTTCAGGATTATGCGCCTAACGGGTTGCAGGTTGAAGGGCGTGATAACGTGCAACGGATCATCACTGGGGTAACCGCCTCGCAGGCATTGCTGGATGTGGCCGTTGCTCAACAGGCCGATGCAGTACTGGTACACCATGGCTATTTTTGGAAAAACGAGTCTCCGGTGATTTCCGGCATGAAGCGGCGCCGCTTAAAAACATTGCTGGCGAACGATATCAACCTATATGGCTATCATTTGCCTTTGGACGCACACCCCGAACTAGGTAATAACGCCTGTCTGGCGGCACTGTTAGATATCACTGTGTTGGGTGAGATTGAGCAACTGTTGCCTTATGGCGAACTGACTCAGCCGGTGAGTGGTGAGGCGTTACGTGAGCGCCTGGAGACGCGATTGGGGCGTTCCGTGCTGCATTGTGGGGATAATGCACCGTCACAGATAACACGGTTGGCCTGGTGCTCCGGTGGCGGCCAGGGCTTTATTGAGCAAGCTGCGCGCTTTGGCGTGGAGGCGTTCATCACCGGGGAAGTATCGGAACAGACGATTCATATCGCTCGCGAGATGGGGCTGCATTTCTATGCGGCAGGCCATCACGCGACAGAGCGTGGCGGTATTAAGGCGCTGGGGGAGTGGCTGGCGCAGCAGCACGGGCTTGATGTGACCTTTGTTGATATCCCCAATCCCGCCTAGTGTTAATCAACCCACTGTTTTTTTTTAAAATAATATAAAAATTTTAATGGGATAAAGTGGCATCTTTATTGCTTGTCTATTAAGAAACCTTATTGCCAGAGGGTGTCGGGCGAGGTGCGTATCAAGGCGGCATGGCATAGCAATGCCCTACCGCGATGGGGAGGAGAGCGTGCAACGAGCGCGGTGCTACTTATTGGGTGAGCGGACCGTGGTGCTGGAATTGGAGCCGCCGCTGTCACTGCAAAGCCAACAGCGTATCTGGGGGCTGGCTGAACGTCTTCAACAGCATGAAGCGGTTGAGGCGGCGATCCCTGGGATGAATAACCTGACGGTGGTGTTAATCCACCCACAGCAGGCGGCACGCGATGCTATCGAACGTTTGCAGCGTTGGTGGGAAGAGAGCGAGTCGGTAACGATCGAAGCGAGGGATATCACGATTCCGGTGGTGTATGGCGGCGACGCTGGTCCGGATTTGTTGCAGGTGGCGGAGCATTGCCAGCTTTCTCCTCGTCAGGTGGTGGAGGCGCATGCAGCAGCGCATTACGTGGTGTACTTTCTCGGTTTTCAGTCGTGATTTCCTTATCTGGCGGGGTTGCCAGAGCACCTCCATACTCCACGGCGTACAGAGCCGCGCCTGAGTGTGCCCGCTGGCAGTGTCGGTATTGGTGGTCGACAAACCGGTATTTACCCGCTGGCAACCCCCGGAGGGTGGCAGTTGATTGGCCGAACGGCAGTTGCGCTGTTCGATCCGAGAGCGAAGCCACCCACGTTGCTGCGCCCCGGTGATAATGTGCGCTTTGTGCCGCAACCGGAGGGCCTATGCTAAAGATCATTCATGCCGGGCTGCATACTTCGGTGCAGGATGCAGGGCGCCATCATCTGCGGCATCTGGGCATCAGCCAGTCTGGTGCTTTGGATATGCCAGCGCTAAGCATCGCCAATTTGTTGGTGGGTAACGCGATGTCCGAAGCCGGGCTGGAAATTACGCTTGGAAAATTCGCGGCGACGTTTACGTCATCCTGCTGGATTGCATTGACGGGCGCTGACAGTCACGCCGAGCTTGATGGAAAACCGATCTGGACCGGCTGGCGCTTTCATGTGAAAGCAGGCCAAACGCTCAGGCTGCGCATGCCGCGCCGGAGCATGCGCAGCTATTTGGCTATTTCTGGTGGTCTAGGGCTGCCAGATGTGCTCGGGTCACTCAGTACCGATTTGAAAGCCGGGTTTGGTGGTTATCTTGGTCGCCCGCTTCGGGATGGTGATACGCTTCCGCTGAAAAAGGCCGCCTACCGCAAGCCGCATAAACCTGTGGGCATCAAGCAGATTCTGTTCAGTAATCGGGTACGGGTGCTTCCCGGACCGGAATATCATGAATTCAGTGAAGAGGCGTGCGACACGTTCTGGCGAACGGGGTGGCAACTGAGTTCACAGAGTAACCGTATGGGATATCGGCTACAGGGACCTGCATTGGCACGCATAACGCCGCGAGAACTTTTTTCTCATGGTGTACTGCCGGGGGTGATTCAGGTGCCGCACAATGGTCAACCGATCTTGTTGCTGGCAGATGCGCAGACCACCGGTGGCTACCCACGTATTGCCTGTGTGATTGAAGCGGATTTATTCCATCTGGCGCAGATTCGGCTCGGTGAACCGATACATTTCATTCCCTGCACGCTGGAAGACGCCCTGCGTGCGTCAGAGGCGCAGCGGCGTTATCTGGAACAACTGGCGTGGAGGCTCAATGATTATTGATTTAAATGCCGATCTGGGTGAAGGCGGCAGCAATGATGAAGCGCTATTGCAGTTAGTCACGTCTGCCAATATCGCCTGCGGGTTTCATGCTGGAGATGCTGAAACCATGCGCCAGTCGGTGCGTTGGGGGATGCGTTATGGCGTGGCGCTGGGTGCCCACCCCAGCTTTCTGGATCGGGAAAATTTTGGCCGCAAAGCGATGTCGGTATCCGCAGACACGGTCTTCGCACAGGTGGTGTATCAACTCGGTGCGTTAAGTGCGATTGTGGCGGTTGAAGGCGGTAGGCTGACGCATGTCAAACCGCACGGAATGCTGTATAACCAGGCTGCGCGCGATCCCATGCTGGCCGATGCGATTGCGCGTGCGGTCAAATCGGTGAATCCGGCGTTGCGGTTGGTTGGGCTCGCGGGAAGTGAACTGATTCAGGCGGGGCAGCGTCTGGGATTAGCAACTCGGCAGGAGGTGTTTGCCGATCGCGGTTACCTGCCGGACGGCACGCTGGTGCCACGCGACCAACCTGCCGCATTGATCAAAAGCGATGAGTTAGCGCTGGCGCAAACGCTGGAGATGATTAAACGTCGCCGGGTGCGGGCCAGTGATGGTACCTGGGTTGATCTAGAGGCCGATACGGTTTGTCTTCATGGCGACGGCGATCATGCACTGCTGTTTGCGCGCAAGTTGCGTCAATGTTTCAATGAACACCAGATTCAGGTTAGGGCGGCGTAACACATGAGTAAATATAAAATATGAAAACCGTATTGGTGACGGCGTTCGAACCCTTTGATGGCGAAGCCATTAACCCTTCCTGGGAAGCGGTAAAGGTATTACAAGGGCGTGAGATTGCCGGTGCGCGGGTGATGACCTGCCAGTTAGCCTGTGTGTTCGACCTTGCTTTGCAGCAGCTCGATGCTGCGCTGGCAGAGTATCATCCCGACTGCACGATTGCTGTTGGTCAAGCCGGAGGTCGCGCTGAGATCACCGTTGAGCGCGTTGCCATCAATATCAACGATGCGCGTATCCCTGACAATCATGGCAAGCAACCTATTGATACTCCGGTGATCGCCGGTGGCCCAGACGCCTATTTCTCCACCTTGCCGATCAAATCGATGGTTAATGCATTACGCGAGCAGGGTATTCCTGCCTCGGTGTCCCACACCGCAGGCACCTTCGTGTGCAACCATGTGATGTACGGCTTATTGCACGCGCTGGCACTGCGTCCCGGTGCGGCCAGCGGTGGGTTTGTTCATATCCCTTATGCACCGCCGCAGGCGGCGCGCCATCCCGGGGAGCCATCAATGCCGATTGCTATGGTAACTGAGGCGTTGGTTGCCATGATTGCCGTCGCCGCGACCCAGCAGCAAGACGCGATTATTTCTGGCGGTACGACGCATTAACGTCCGGGACAAATTCCGCGACGAGAAAGGAGAAATTGATGCCTGAGGGGTCAGAGATTCGCCGTGCCGCCGACGCCTTAGCCGCGGCGGTGGTGGGGGAGTCGTTAACCAGGGTTTGGTTTGCTTTCCCTGAATTAAAACCTTATGAAACAGAGCTTACAGGGCAGACGATCGAAAAGTTGGAAACACGCGGTAAAGCGCTGCTCACCTACTTTTCTAATGGGCGGATTCTTTATACCCATAACCAGCTTTATGGCCTGTGGCGAGTCGTTGATGCGGGCGTGGTGCCCGATACCAAACGCGATTTGCGCGTTCGTCTGGAAACGCAACACCGTGCGATTCTGCTGTATAGTGCCTCGGATATTGTCATGCTCACGCCGGATGCGCTTGCCACTCACCCGTTCTTGCAACGCATTGGCCCTGATGTGCTTGATAGCTCTGTTAGCCCAGAACAGGTACGGGCCAGAGTGTTGAGTCACAGATTCTGCCGTCGCCGTTTGGGGGGCTTGTTGCTCGATCAGGCTTTTTTAGCTGGACTGGGTAACTATTTGCGCGCGGAGATTTTATGGCAAGCAGCACTGTCGCCGCAGCACACTGCGATGACGTTGGATGAGGGGCAACTGACCGCACTGAGTGACGCGTTATTATCACTGCCGCGCCTTTCCTATCACACGCGGGGAACAGTGGATGACAATCACCATCACGGCGCATTGTTCCGTTTCAACGTTTTTGACCGTGAAGGAAAACCGTGTGAGCGCTGCGGACATCCCATTGTGCGCACCATGCTCTCGTCACGCCCGTTTTTCTGGTGCCCACATTGCCAGCATTGAGACGTAAAAAAGCCGGGAAAATCCCGGCTTTCGGAGTATTTGCTTCGCTGATGACGCTTAGCGATCGTTGAGCGAAGAGGTGAAGTCTCGTTTGTCGTAGCCGGTATACAGCTGGCGCGGACGTGCAATCTTCAAGCCGTCGTCGTGCATTTCGTTCCAGTGAGCAATCCAGCCGACGGTACGTGCCATCGCGAAGATCACGGTGAACATAGAAGACGGAATGCCCATCGCTTTCAGGATGATACCGGAGTAGAAATCCACGTTGGGGTAGAGTTTCTTCTCGATAAAGTAGGGATCGTTGAGCGCAATGTGCTCAAGCTCCATGGCCACTTCCAGCAGGTCATCTTTCATGCCCAGCTCTTTAAGCACTTCATGGCAGGTTTCACGCATCACGGTGGCGCGCGGGTCATAGTTTTTATATACCCGGTGGCCGAAGCCCATCAGACGGAAAGAGTCGTTCTTGTCCTTGGCGCGTCTGATGAACTCAGGAATATGCTCAACTGAGTTGATTTCCTCCAGCATACGCAGACAGGCCTCGTTGGCACCGCCGTGCGCCGGCCCCCACAGAGACGCGATGCCCGCAGCGATACAGGCAAACGGGTTTGCGCCGGAAGAACCTGCGGTACGCACCGTCGAGGTGGACGCGTTCTGTTCATGATCGGCATGCAGGATCAGGATGCGGTCCATTGCGCGTTCCAGTACCGGATTCACCACATACTCTTCGCAGGGCGTAGCAAACATCATATGCAGGAAGTTACCGGCGTAGGACAAGTCGTTGCGCGGGTAAACGAACGGCTGACCGAGGGAGTATTTGTAACACATGGCGGCCACTGTCGGCATTTTGGACAGCAGGCGATACGCGGCGATTTCGCGGTGACGCTCAATGCTGATATCCAGTGAATCGTGGTAGAACGCCGCCAATGCACCGGTGACGCCGCACAACACCGCCATCGGGTGAGAGTCGCGACGGAAACCGTGGAACAGACGCATAATCTGTTCGTGGATAATGGTGTGACGGGTTACTGTGGTTTTGAAGGTGTCATATTGCTCGGGGGTTGGCGCTTCGCCGAACAGTAGAATGTAGCAGACTTCCAGATAAGTAGATTTCTCTGCTAATTGGTCGATAGGGAAGCCGCGATGCAGCAGCACGCCTTTATCACCGTCAATGTAGGTGATTTTGGATTCGCAAGACGCCGTGGAAGTAAATCCCGGATCGAACGTAAAAAAGCCTTTGGAACCGAGGCTACGGATATCGATTTCGTCTTGCCCAAGCGTGCCGGACAACACATCAAGCTCGATGGGCTCTTTACCATTTAGGGTAAGTGTCGCTTTTTTATCAGCCATTTACAGTCTCCTTAGCGCTTTAATTTTAAAAATTTATCACCGAAGAAATACCGTTATGCCTGTACACCGAACGGAGAAACTCGGCCAAACGCCGAAGTCTTGTTATTGGCACCTATCAGGGTACAACATCGGGCAGTGGCCGGGCTCACCACCACATCAAAGGAAAACCGTGTTCTTCTGGTTAGTAACGATTCTCTAAATTCTAGTCTACTCTAGTCATTAACGGCTTTGTTGAATAAATCAGAACTTGTGACTGTGCCCCCAGGTCGATTGTTACGTGATGCGAATACTGTTCGGCTTAATAGCGTGATCCGGTTAAGCGCTTTGACCATCGCCATGGCTTCACCCACCTGAGCATCGTAGTCACGCAGACTTAGATGACCACCCAGAAGCGTTTTGAACCGGAACATGGCCGTTTCAGCCACTGAGCGTCGGTGATAGCCCACTTTCTTTTTCCAGGTATCGTTGCTGCCGCTCAGGCGCTGATTTGCAACAGCGTGGTTACGCTCGTGGTAGTGGTCCGGCCAATATTGCGCCCCCCTTCGCGGCGGGATAAGCGGCCTTATTTTCTTCCTCAGCAGAGCATCATGGCAGTAACCTGTATCGTAAGCGCCGTCAGCCGATGCCTCTCTGATTTTCCGGTGGGTCTGGTTTATCAGTGCCGGTAGAGCCTGGGCATCAGTCGTACCACTGAGCGACAAATCCGCACAGATAATCTCATGCGTCGCACTGTCTACTGCCAGATGCAGCTTACGCCACACCCTGCGTCTGTCAGCACCATGCTGCCGGACTTTCCATTCGCCTTCGCCAAAGACCTTCAGGCCGGTTCCATCAATGACCAGATGTGAGATTTCACCACGGGTTGGCGTTTTTATGCTGATGTTCACTGTCTTTGCTCGCTTGCTGAGCAGCGAATAGTCTGGACAATGCAGCGACAATTTAATCAGTTTAAAAATCGAGTCAACAAAACCCTGTAAAGCCCTCAATGAAAGGCCAAACACGCGTTTCATCATCAGGACTGTGGTGATGGCCATATCTGAGTAGTGGAGCGGTCGTCCACGCCGTTCAGTAGTCGTTTTTTCCGTCCATGCAGCAATGGCTGATTCATCTAGCCATACGGTTAGAGAACCGCGCTGCTTGAGGGCCTTGTTATAGGAGGGCCAGTTAGTGATTTTAAAATTTTGTTTTGCCATGGAGACCTGATGTTGAAACAACTATGGTGATCTGATCCGATGATTACCCAAACTTTCTATTTATTCAACAAAGCCGTCATTAACATGACTTTCTACGTGGAATTCGACTTTCCACTGTTACACAAGTTATTTCGCTTGGGAAAGCCTATCTTGAATTCTTTAACGGGCGACTTTCATATTACAGCCCTATTTGTCATTTAATTGTTTAATATATGTCAAATGAGTTGTTTAATTTTATATAAAAGGTGAAATAAGTGATCTCACTCACTGTTTAGCTGAAATGTCACTAAACAATTTGTGGGCTAATTGTAATAAGATTGTGAAGTACTTATACTCGCGTCAGGTCTCCGGAACCCCCTGAAGTAGGAGCACCCAGCGTGAATAAGTCATGTGCCGTTTAACATGGGATGTTGACGTTAAGGCCAACGTATCACCCGGAAGCATGTGGCTGCATTCTTCGCGCTGTCTGACCTAGTTACAGGTCCGGAGGAACGAAAAATAATAAAGGTGTGTGGAAAAATACGTGAAAAAACAAAGACCTGTCAATCTGGATCTGCAAGCGATTCAGTTTCCCGTAACTGCGATAGCCTCAATTCTTCACCGTGTCTCTGGCGTCATTACCTTTGTGGCCGTCGGCATCCTGCTGTGGCTGCTCGGGCAATCTCTTGCTTCAGAAGAGGGGTTCCTGTACGCCGCGGCCATTCTGGATAGCGTGATTGTTAAATTTATTCTGTGGGGCATCCTCACCGCGCTGGCCTACCACATTGTTGGCGGATTACGCCATCTGATGATGGACTTTGGCTTTCTGGAAGAAGATCTCGTGTCGGGAAACCGTTCCGCAAGGCTCTCTTTTATCATTACTGTCGTGCTTTCACTACTGGCTGGAGTCCTCGTATGGTAAGCAATGCTTCTGCATTAGGACGTAATGGCGTTCACGATTGGCTACTCATTCGCGCTTCTGCCATTGTTATCGTGCTCTACGTGATTTATCTCGTGGGGTTTATCGCGACGGCGGGGGATATCACCTATCCCGTCTGGCGCGGTTTCTTCGCGATGCCCCTCACCAAAGTGTTCACGCTGCTGACGCTGTTCGCCATCCTGGTTCACGCTTGGATAGGGATGTGGCAAGTGCTGACTGACTACATCAAGCCGCTGGCGTTGCGTCTGATATTGCAATTCGCCATCGTGGTGGCGCTGCTGGTGTACGTTATTTATGGAACCGTTGTGGTGTGGGGGGCGTGATGAATTTACCAATTAGGCAATTTGATGCCGTTGTTATCGGCGCAGGCGGCGCAGGTATGCGCGCTGCGTTGCAAATCTCCCAAATGGGACTTTCCTGTGCGCTGCTGTCCAAGGTGTTCCCGACGCGCTCGCACACCGTGTCTGCTCAAGGCGGTATTACCGTGGCACTGGGCAATACCCATGAGGATAACTGGGAATGGCACATGTACGATACTGTAAAAGGGTCGGACTATATTGGCGATCAGGATGCCATCGAATACATGTGCAAAACCGGCCCGGAAGCCATTCTGGAATTGGAGCACATGGGGCTGCCTTTCTCTCGTCTGGATGACGGTCGCATCTATCAGCGTCCGTTCGGCGGGCAATCGAAGAATTTCGGCGGTGAGCAGGCAGCGCGTACCGCAGCGGCGGCAGACCGTACCGGACACGCCCTGTTGCATACCCTCTATCAGCAAAACCTGAAAAACCACACCACCATCTTTTCTGAATGGTATGCGCTGGATCTGGTTAAAAATCAGGATGGCGCTGTATTAGGTTGTACCGCTATCTGTATTGAGACCGGCGAAGTGGTTTATTTCAAAGCACGCGCGACGGTACTGGCTACCGGTGGTGCAGGCCGCATTTACCAATCGACTACCAATGCCCACATCAATACCGGCGACGGCGTCGGCATGGCATTACGCGCCGGTGTGCCGGTGCAGGATATGGAAATGTGGCAGTTCCACCCGACCGGGATTGCGGGCGCGGGTGTTCTGGTCACTGAAGGCTGCCGTGGCGAAGGGGGCTATCTGCTCAACAAGCACGGTGAGCGTTTTATGGAGCGCTATGCGCCTAACGCCAAAGATTTGGCCGGGCGTGATGTTGTTGCGCGTTCCATCATGATTGAAATCCGTGAAGGGCGCGGCTGCGACGGTCCGTGGGGCCCGCATGCCAAGCTGAAACTCGATCATCTGGGTAAAGAAGTGCTGGAATCTCGCCTGCCGGGCATCCTGGAACTGTCTCGCACCTTTGCGCATGTCGATCCAGTGAAAGAACCGATTCCGGTCATCCCCACCTGCCACTATATGATGGGAGGCATTCCCACCAAGGTGAGTGGCCAGGCGTTGACGGTCAATGAAAAGGGTGAAAATGTGGTGGTGCCGGGGCTGTTCGCCGTAGGTGAAATTGCCTGCGTTTCCGTGCACGGTGCTAACCGTCTGGGCGGTAACTCGCTGCTCGACTTGGTGGTGTTTGGCCGCTCTGCGGGCATGCATTTACAAGAATCATTACAAGAGCAGGGTGAACTGCGCGATGCCAGCGACAGCGATGTCGAGGCTGCACTGGAACGCCTGAATCGCTGGAACAATAACCGCACCGGAGAAGATCCGGTGGAAATCCGCAAGGCATTGCAATCCTGCATGCAGAACAACTTCTCGGTGTTCCGGGAAGGGGATGCAATGGCGAAAGGGTTGGAAGAGCTGAAGGTGATTCGCGAGCGCCTGAAAAATGCGCGCCTTGATGACACCTCTACTGAGTTCAATACCCAGCGCATTGAATGTCTCGAGTTGGATAACCTGATGGAAACTGCCTATGCCACGGCCGTCTCCGCCAATTACCGCACCGAAAGCCGCGGTGCGCATAGCCGCTTCGATTATCCGGATCGCGATGATGAAAACTGGTTGTGTCATTCGTTGTATTTGCCGCAACATGAGAGCATGACGCGCCGCGAGGTGAACATGCAGCCTAAATTACGTCCGGCGTTTCCGCCGAAAATACGTACTTATTAATGTCGCGGAGATGGCACGATGAAACTTGAATTTTCAATTTATCGCTATAACCCGGATGTCGATGACGCACCGCACATGCAGGATTACACCCTGGAGGCGGAAGAAGGGCGCGACATGATGCTGCTTGACGCGCTGATCCAACTGAAAGAGCAAGATCCTACGCTGGCGTTCCGCCGTTCTTGCCGTGAAGGGGTGTGTGGTTCTGACGGCCTTAACATGAACGGCAAAAACGGGCTGGCTTGCATCACGCCGGTTTCGGCGCTGCAACGGGCCAAAGGTAAAATTGTTATCCGTCCGCTGCCGGGATTGCCGGTAATCCGTGATTTGGTGGTGGACATGGGACAGTTCTATGCCCAATATGAGAAAATAAAGCCTTACTTGTTGAATAATGAGCAGAATCCACCGGCGCGTGAACATTTGCAGTCACCGGACCAGCGTGCCAAGCTGGATGGATTGTATGAGTGCATCATGTGCGCCTGCTGTTCCACGTCTTGTCCGTCTTTCTGGTGGAACCCGGATAAATTTGTGGGCCCGGCGGGGCTACTGGCAGCTTACCGTTTCCTGATCGACAGCCGTGATACGGAAACCAAGCCGCGCCTGGATTCGCTGGATGATGCATTCAGTGTATTCCGCTGCCACAGCATCATGAACTGCGTTAATGTCTGCCCGAAAGGCCTTAACCCAACGCGGGCGATTGGTCACATCAAATCGATGTTGTTGCAACGCAGTGCCTAAGGCGCACCGCGAAACAGCGTAAGCGCCGCCGCGCAGAGAAATTACGGCGCGGCGCAGAGGTAAAACTGCCGTATTGTGCAGTGGTAAGACGTAACATGATTATCCCCCCGGCTCGCTGCGGGGGGATGATAGGAAACCTTTAAAAACGGGCTTGTGCGCCAAACCGGTTTTTAAAGGTTCTTTAAAGGGGAAGGACACCCTGGCCCTGCGAATCTGACAGGGAATGAACCGTTTACGGTGCCTGATTTTTTTACGGCACAGGACATGTTAACCACGGCGAAAACTGAAGCTTATTAGCTTAAGGGATCACAATGCAGAACGGCGCAATGAAGGCCTGGCTGGATTCCTCCTATCTGGCGGGCGCGAACCAGTCCTACATAGAACAGCTCTATGAAGATTTTTTAACCGATCCGGATTCTATCGATCTTAGCTGGCGGTCTATCTTCCAGCAGTTGCCTACGGCGGGGGTCAAACCCGATCAACTGCATTCCAAAACGCGCGACTATTTACGTCGTCTGGCGAAAGATGCTTCGCGCTTTAGCTCCTCTGTGACCGATCCTTACATTGACGCCAAGCAGGTCAAAGTATTGCAGCTGATAAACGCGTTTCGTTTCCGTGGACATCAGCAAGCCAAGCTGGACCCGATCGATTTACGCCCGCAAGCGCCAGTTGCAGAATTGGATCTGGCTTACCATAACCTGACGGCTGATGACCTTCAGGACACCTATAACGTGGGCTCGTTCGCCATCGGCAAAGAGACCATGAAACTCGGTGAATTGTATGACGCCTTGAAGCGCACCTACTGCGGTTCTATCGGTGCCGAATACATGCATATCACCAGCACCAATGAGAAACGCTGGATTCAGCAGCGTATCGAATCCATTACCGGCCAGCC
Organism: Symbiopectobacterium sp. Eva_TO; assembly: GCF_053848865.1. NCBI lineage: Bacteria > Pseudomonadati > Pseudomonadota > Gammaproteobacteria > Enterobacterales > Enterobacteriaceae > Symbiopectobacterium > Symbiopectobacterium sp. Eva_TO. The sequence continues at coordinate 1,170,958 of NZ_JBSPEY010000004.1, forward strand.
TTCTTTCAGTTTGGAAGAGAAGCGTCGTTTCCTAAAAGAGCTAACGGCGGCGGAAGGGCTGGAGCGCTATTTAGGAGCCAAATATCCGGGTGCTAAACGCTTCTCGCTGGAAGGTGGCGATGCGCTGGTGCCGATGCTCAAAGAGATGATCCGCCATGCTGGCAACAACGGCACGCGTGAAGTGGTGCTGGGCATGGCGCACCGTGGCCGCCTCAATGTTCTGGTTAACGTGTTGGGGAAAAAGCCACAGGATTTGTTCTATGAATTTGCTGGTAAGCATAAAGAGCATCTCGGCACCGGTGATGTGAAATACCATCAGGGCTTTTCGTCCGAATTTGCCACCGAAGGCGGTCTGGTGCATTTGGCGCTGGCGTTTAACCCCTCGCACCTTGAGATTGTCAGCCCGGTGGTAACCGGTTCCGTGCGTGCACGCCTCGATCGTCTCAGCAGTGAGAGCGGTCCGCGCGTGTTGCCAGTGACGATTCATGGCGATGCGGCCATCAGCGGGCAGGGCGTGGTGCAGGAACTGCTGAATATGTCCACCGTGCGTGGCTATGAAGTGGGCGGTACGTTGCGTATCGTGATCAACAACCGCATCGGTTTTACCACTTCCAACCCGCTGGATATTCGTTCCACGGAATATTGCACCGACATTGGCAAAATGGTGCAGGCGCCAATTTTCCACGTTAACGCTGACGATCCGGAAGCGGTCGCTTATGTGACGCGCCTGGCGTTGGATTTCCGCAATGAATTCAAACGCGATGTGTTTATTGATCTGATTTGTTATCGCCGCCATGGTCACAACGAAGCGGATGAGCCAAGTGCGACGCAGCCGATGATGTACCAGAAGATCAAAAAACACCCGACGCCGCGTAAGGTGTATGCCGATCGCCTGGAACTGGAAAAAAGCATCACGCTGGAGGACGCCACCGAGCAGGTTAACCTGTATCGCGACGCGCTGGATGCAGGAGAGTGCGTGGTGGAAGAGTGGCGTGAAATGGACATGCAATCCTTCACCTGGACGCCTTACCTTAACCACGAGTGGGATGAGCCTTATCCGCACAAGGTAGAGATGAAACGCCTGCAAGAATTGGCAAAACGCATCAGTGAAGTGCCGGAAGCCATTGAAATGCATCCGCGCGTCGTCAAGGTGTATGCCGATCGTGCCGAAATGGCGCTGGGTAACAAGCCCTTTGATTGGGGCGGCGCAGAAACACTGGCCTACGCCACACTGGTGGATGATGGCATTCCTATTCGTATTTCCGGTGAAGACAGTGGCCGTGGCACCTTCTTCCACCGCCATGCCGTGGTGCATAACCAAAAGAATGGCTCGAGCTACACACCACTGGAACACGTGCATAATGCGCAGGGCACCTTTAACGTGTGGGACTCGGTGTTGTCCGAAGAGGCGATTCTGGCGTTTGAATACGGCTATGCCACGGCAGAGCCGCGCACGTTGACCATTTGGGAAGCGCAGTTCGGTGATTTCGCCAACGGTGCTCAAGTGGTGATCGATCAGTTCATCAGCTCCGGTGAGCAGAAGTGGGGACGCATGTGCGGCCTGGTGATGCTGCTGCCGCATGGCTATGAAGGTCAAGGCCCTGAGCACTCCTCAGCGCGCCTCGAGCGTTATCTGCAACTGTGTGCCGAGCAAAACATGCAGGTGTGCATTCCGTCGACGCCGGCGCAGGTTTACCATATGTTGCGTCGTCAGGCGCTGCGCGGTATGCGGCGTCCGCTGGTGGTGATGTCGCCGAAATCGCTGTTGCGCCATCCGCTGGCGATCTCCTCGCTGGAAGAGTTGGCTAACGGCGCGTTCCAGCCGGCTATCGGTGAAATTGACGAACTTGATCCGCAAGGAGTGAAGCGCGTCGTGCTCTGTTCCGGCAAGGTCTACTATGATTTATTGGAACAGCGTCGTAAGAATGAACAGAACAACGTGGCGATTGTGCGCATCGAACAACTCTACCCGTTCCCGCAGCAGGCGGTGCAGGCGGCGTTAGCGCCGTTCGCACACGTGCATGATTTTGTCTGGTGTCAGGAAGAGCCGCTCAATCAGGGGGCATGGTATTGCAGCCAGCACCATTTCCGCGAAGTGATTCCCTTTGGAGCGTCTTTGCGTTACGCCGGACGCCCGGCCTCCGCCTCTCCAGCGGTCGGTTATATGTCTGTGCATCAGAAACAACAGCAAGATCTGGTTAACGACGCGCTGAACGTTGATTAAATAAAAGGATAGATAATGAGTAGCGTAGATATTCTTGTCCCTGACCTTCCCGAATCTGTAGCTGATGCTTCCGTGGCGACCTGGCACAAAAAGCCGGGTGACAGCGTCCAGCGTGATGAAGTGCTGGTCGAAATTGAAACGGATAAAGTGGTGTTGGAAGTGCCTGCACCAGAAGCGGGTGTGCTGGATGCCGTGCTGGAAAGCGAAGGCGCTACGGTTACATCGCGCCAAATTCTTGGGCGTCTGCGCCGTGGCGATAGCTCCGGCAAGGAAACCAGCGAGAAAGCGCAGAGCAAAGAGTCTACGCCTGCCCAGCGCCATACCGCAGGGTTGACCGAAGAGAACAGCGACGCGCTCAGCCCGGCGATTCGTCGCCTGATCGGTGAGCACGGTCTGGATGCGGCTGCGATTAAAGGCAGTGGTGTGGGTGGCCGTATCACGCGTGAAGATGTCGAAAAACATCTGGCAGCGCAGGCTGCCAGCGGCAGCGACAAAAAAGCAGAGAAAGCCGCAGATGCTGCACCGGCGCTGGCTCATCGCAGCGAAAAACGCGTGCCAATGACGCGGCTGCGTAAGCGGGTTGCTGAACGCATGCTCGAAGCGAAAAACAGTACCGCCATGTTGACGACCTTTAACGAAGTCAACATGAAACCGATTATGGATCTGCGTCAGCAGTACGGCGAAGCGTTTGAAAAACGCCACGGCGTGCGTCTGGGCTTTATGTCGTTCTACATCAAAGCCGTGGTGGAAGCGCTGAAACGCTATCCTGAGGTGAACGCCTCCATCGACGGCGAAGATGTGGTGTACCACAACTATTTCGATGTCAGCATCGCCGTCTCCACGCCGCGCGGTCTGGTTACGCCAGTGCTACGCTATGTTGATGCGCTGGGCATGGCTGACGTTGAGAAGAAAATCAAAGATCTCGCAGTAAAAGGGCGCGATGGCAAGCTGACGGTAGAAGAACTGACCGGCGGTAATTTTACTATTACCAACGGTGGCGTGTTCGGTTCCCTGATGTCCACCCCTATCATCAACCCGCCACAGAGTGCGATTCTGGGCATGCATGCCATTAAAGACAGACCGATGGCCGTGGATGGTCAGGTGGTGATTCTGCCGATGATGTACCTGGCGCTTTCTTACGATCACCGGTTGATCGATGGTCGTGAATCCGTGGGCTTTTTGGTCACGGTAAAAGAGATGCTGGAAGATCCAACACGCCTGCTGCTCGATGTATAGCGCGTGATGGCGTAGACCGCCGCGCCTGCCGAGCGGCGGTCATACGGTGAAGGTATTGGTTTACTTTGTGCTATGCAGCCGCCTTTGGCGGCGTTATCCAATAATATCAAGAAAGTCATGCGACTTATCTTCAAACCGAGATGGATAGAACATCATGAATTTACATGAATATCAGGCAAAACAGCTCTTTGCTCGATATGGCCTGCCGGCGCCGACCGGTTATGCCTGCACCACGCCGCGCGAAGCAGAAGAGGCCGCCTCGAAAATTGGTGCCGGTCCGTGGGTAGTGAAATGTCAGGTACATGCGGGTGGCCGCGGTAAAGCGGGCGGCGTAAAAGTGGTGAGCAGCAAAGAAGATATTCGCGCGTTTGCGGAAAATTGGCTGGGCAAACGTTTGGTGACCTACCAAACGGATGCGCAAGGCCAGCCTGTGCATCAGATTCTGGTGGAAGCCGCAACCGACATCGATCAAGAACTCTACCTCGGTGCCGTGGTCGATCGCGCTACGCGTCGTGTGGTGTTTATGGCCTCAACCGAAGGTGGGGTGGAAATTGAAAAAGTGGCGGAAGAAACGCCGGAACTGATTCATAAAGCCGCGCTCGACCCATTGACCGGCCCGCAGCCTTATCAGGGGCGTGAGTTGGCCTTTAAACTGGGGCTGAGCGGCAAGCAAGTGGCGCAGTTCACCAAGATTTTCATGGGTCTGGCGACCCTGTTCCTGGAACGCGATCTGGCACTGGTGGAGATTAACCCGTTGGTGATCACCAAGCAGGGCGATCTGGTCTGTCTGGACGGTAAACTCGGCGCTGACGGCAATGCGCTGTTCCGCCAGCCGGAGCTGCGCGAAATGCGCGATCCGAGCCAGGAAGATTCTCGCGAAGCGCATGCTGCACAGTGGGAACTGAACTATGTGGCGCTTGATGGCAACACTGGTTGCATGGTGAACGGTGCGGGTCTTGCCATGGGCACCATGGACATCGTCAAACTGCATGGCGGTGCGCCGGCCAACTTCCTGGATGTGGGCGGTGGTGCAACCAAAGAGCGTGTGACCGAAGCCTTTAAAATCATTCTCTCCGACGACAACGTGAAAGCGGTACTGGTCAATATCTTTGGCGGTATCGTGCGCTGTGATTTGATCGCTGACGGCATCATCGGTGCGGTAGCCGAAGTGGGCGTTAACGTACCTGTGGTGGTGCGCCTGGAAGGAAACAATGCGGAACTGGGTGCCAAGAAACTTGCAGACAGCGGCCTGAATATCATCGCCGCCACCAGTTTGACAGATGCAGCTCAGCAGGTTGTGAAGGCAGCGGAGGGTAAATAATGTCTATTCTGATTGATAAGCACACTAAAGTCATTTGCCAGGGATTCACCGGCAGCCAAGGCTCCTTCCACTCTGAGCAAGCACTCGCTTATGGTACCAAGCTCGTGGGCGGCGTGACGCCCGGTAAGGGCGGCACAGAACATTTGGGCTTACCGGTGTTCAATACCGTGCGCGAAGCGGTGGAATCGACCGGCGCGACGGCTTCGGTGATTTACGTCCCGGCACCGTTTTGCAAAGACTCAATTCTGGAAGCGATTGATGCGGGAATTGAACTGATCATCTGTATCACTGAAGGTATTCCGACGCTGGATATGCTGACCGTGAAGGTGAAGCTGGAACAGAGCGGCGTGCGGATGATTGGGCCTAACTGTCCGGGCGTTATCACCCCCGGTGAGTGCAAAATCGGCATTATGCCCGGCCATATTCATAAACCGGGCAAGGTGGGGATCGTTTCTCGTTCAGGAACGCTAACCTACGAAGCGGTGAAACAGACCACCGACACCGGGCTTGGTCAGTCAAGCTGTGTTGGTATCGGCGGTGACCCGATTCCGGGTTCCAACTTTATCGATATTCTGGCGTTGTTCGAACAGGATCCACAAACCGAGGCCATCGTGATGATCGGTGAAATCGGTGGCACGGCGGAAGAGGAAGCGGCAGCCTATATCAAAGCGCATGTCACCAAACCGGTGGTAGGGTACATCGCCGGTGTGACGGCACCAAAGGGCAAGCGTATGGGCCATGCAGGTGCCATCATTGCGGGTGGTAAAGGCACGGCGGATGATAAATTTGCGGAGCTGGAAGCGGCTGGTGTGAAAACGGTGCGCAGCCTGGCGGATATCGGCGATGCCGTGAAAGATGTGTTGGCGCGTTAGTGCCTTGCCATAAGCGCGTGTTGTTGCTGATGAACCAACCTTAAACAGTGACACACGCTCGCCATCGGCATTCCCGCGAAAGCGGGAATCTCGTGCTGGTAGGACGCGTTTTTTCTGGCAGAGATCCTTGGCTTTCGAGGAGGATGACGAGAGGTAAAGTGATTTGCCAGCAGCCTGGGGGCCATCTTTGGATGGCCCTTTTTTATTGCCAGTACAGTAATAAAAGATGAAAACAAAAAATAATTAAGAACCGTTATTAACTCATCGCTCAATATATTAACCGTAGCAACATTAAATTAACAATTTAAACAATGTGGTTATGATTAAATCATCTACGCTTGATAGTGCGTTAAATTAAATCTGCGCGAGCAAGTCAAAAATTGGTTTGCTAGGTAATGACTCCAATTAGTAGAATATGTGCTTTTCGATGAAGGCTCCGATGACTTTTTCGTGGATCTCGACGGAGCGCGAGAAGCAAATCGTTTTACGCGCCAGTCGTTTAATGCGGGTACGGAGCGTCAGGTTATTGCGCTCTATGCGTTGCGTGAAGATCTTGCCAGTCAGATGTTTCTGCTTCGGAACCTCTCTTGCATAGCTGCCCCAGTTGTCACTGGTAATCATGCCGATGTTGAACGGTGTCAACAGAGTCAGCAATTCACGGCAGGTCTCATCGGTTCGGGGGCCAAAAGTGTAGGCCAGAACACCGCCCGTTTTGGTATTGTAAGCGTACCAGAGCCAGTGCTGTAGCGCCTTACTGCCAACGAAGCTCCATTGCTCATCAAGTTCACAGATAAGGGCGACGTCGGCGTGAGCAACGGGAGAAGACGTTATCCTGCGGGGCGAGAGCTTTTTAAAGCCCGGATGACCGTATTGATGCCGATTTTCAACGTTCTGGCGGTATCGCGAACACCGGCACCGTTGAAGGCCATATCAACGATCTGCTCTTTGACTCCCGGCTTTCGCGCTTCATAGCGGTAGGTAAGCTGGAATACACGGCGACAGCAGTGACACCGGAAGCGTTCGCGCTTAGTTGGACTAAGACCATGTCGATAAACTTTATCTGAATGGCAGCGAGGGCAATGAACAAAAACAGTAACCACGTGGAAACCTCAAATAGCGGCAGAATATCACAAAAGCCAACTATTTGAAGGCATTACCGTTTGCTAATTGATGCTATTGTTAAGTCTATTTCTACATTTATTTAACAAGTAATCGTATGGCGAAAACCTGGTAAACCAGAAATTAACATTGGGTGTGCTATTTGCGTCAGATCAAAATCTTAAGCTGGCTATCGACATATCGTTATACACATCTTTTGGCCATTTTTTGAACAGGATGCTCAGAACCCCGTGAATTAAGGCATTCAAGCCATCCCATTGGCTTTTTGAGGTTCAAAATGCCACTCTGAGATAAACCCGTAACTCATTGATTAAAAAGTGCGTTAGAAAGATGTGTATAACGATATGGGCTATCGATGGGGAAATACGCTTAAATTGCGCCACATCAATTTTCACCAAAGGTGCGCCGAAAGGGGAAAGTTGATTTGAAACCAAAAACACAATCTGTGTCACGTAAAAACCTATTTATTTGTATTAGCTCAGACCTGATCTGACAGTTACCGGTTATTTATACAGGTGTCTGTCAGATTAAATCTGGTTCAGATTTTTTTCTGCCCAGACTCGTTTACCATCAAGTAACGTGGCCATTGGCGTACGCCCGCAGCACATTTTACCCTGATGAGTTCGCTCATTATTGTAATGCCACAACCAGTTGTCCAGATCCTTTTGTAGACTTTCTAGGTCCTCGTATAACGTCTTACGGAACGCAACCTGATAAAAATCCTGCAAAATAGTTTTATGGAAGCGCTCGCAGATACCGTTTGTCTGCGGAGACATCGCTTTCGTTTTCGTATGGTCTATATCGTTGATAGCCAAGTACAGCTGATAGTCATGTTGTTCCACTTTACCGCAGTATTCCGTCCCCCTGTCCGTCAGTATTCTTAGCATTGGCAGCCCCTGAGCTTCGTAGAACGGCAGCACGCGATCATTGAGCAGGTCGGCGGCAGAGATCGGTGCTTTACTCGTGTAAAGCTTGCAGTGCGCCACTTTCGAGTACGTATCCACGAACGTCTGCTGGTAGATACGGCCAACACCTTTCAGATTACCCACGTAGAAGGTGTCCTGCGACCCCAGATAACCCGGGTGAGCAGTCTCTATTTCACCACAGGCTTCGTCGTCGTGCGCCTTCTTCTCCAGTGCAGCGATTTGAGCATCAGTAAGTACGATGCCTTCTCTGGCAACTTTTTCCTCAAGTGCCTTCAGGCGCTTACGAAAGTTTTCCAGATCGTGTCGTTGCCAGATGGAGCGCACACCGCTGCCAGAAATGAAGACGCCTTTTTTACGCAGCTCATTACTGGTCCGGTGCTTGCCATGAGCCGGGAACTCAATGGCGTAATCAACAACCGCACGTTCAGTGGCTTCATCAGCACGGTTTTTCAGGTTGGGAACCCGGCGGTTTTGGTTAACCAGAGCGTCAATGCCGCCTTTTGCCGCCAGTTCCTGATAGCGATAAAACGTGTCGCGTGACACCCCCATGATTTTACAGGCTTTTGATACGTTACCGAGTTCTTCGGCGAGATTGAGCAGGCCGGCTTTGTGTTTGATGATGGGATTGTTAGTATGAAGCATGAGAGTTACCTCGTGTTTTGTATAAGTATTCGACACCCATATCAAAACCGGTAACTCTCAACCTTTCAAGGTCCAGTGTCAGATCAAGTCGCGACTAATACAATTTATTGTAGGGGATTGCAGGCGTAATATAGCCGCTACCCTGTTTGTGGTATTGTTTTTAGCTATTTTTAACGTGTTTTCTTTGGCGTGTTATTGGTTTAACGGTGAACTCTCGCTGTTTATAAAAGCCGGTTCTGAAGCAATTTTCTGTTGTGTTCTTTTTGGGTGTTTAGCGGCTTGTTTGCATTTACAAGGGCTTTGTTGAATAAATAGAAAGTTTGGGTAATCATCGGATCAGATCACCATAGTTGTTTCAACATCAGGTCTCCATGGCAAAACAAAATTTTAAAATCACTAACTGGCCCTCCTATAACAAGGCCCTCAAGCAGCGCGGTTCTCTAACCCACCTCGTTATACACATCTCTGTTCGTGCCTGAGCGCGCGTAGCGTTTCGGCGGCCGTCATGACTTTCTGCAAGCCTTTCCAGATAGTTTTTGCGCCTGGTTCACCGTCGCCTTTTCGAGCAAGAAAGCCTCCGAGTTGCGCAACTAAGCGCAATACTTCGTTTAGCTTAGGGCGGCCCTTGGGCATACGCTTGTTCATCAGTAGGTAAGCTCCATGAGTCTCGTCGGAATCAAAGAACAACATTGCGTCCAGCTCTGGACAGGTTCGTCCCATACGCATTAAATAGGCGATGCGCCATGCCACGATCATGAACAGCGCCAATGCCCGCTCAATGCGATCCACGGTCGATAACTGTAACGCTTCGACACAGCAGCCGTTCTTCAGCACATTGAAGAACATCTCGATTTCCCATCTAGCCCGATACCAGTCGATCAGCTCCACGATATCTTCTCGTCCTTCAGGTACGCGATTGCTCAGCAACCGCCACTCGACCGGCTTCACGCCTGCTGGCGGCTCAATTTCCTTGGCTATCACACAAGTCACTGCCAACCCGCAACGCAGCGACACTCGCTTCACGCGCAGCGCCTGTTTCACCGTACGCGCCTTCTGCCCCGCGCGAGCCGCCATAACGAATTGGATTTCTCCCACCGGCACGGTCTTTCCAACCTTCTGCCAAAGCTTCTCATTACAGTCCAGACTGCGATTATGAGTCGAGCGGATCAACCAGTCAGCCGGAGTGCCAAGGTCATCAGCGAGCTGCATCAACGCCTTGATATCCGCTTCGCGATCGGCTAAGTACACCAGACGTGTGTTTGGCAACTCCGAGGCGAGTTCAGCAACTCGCTCGTATCCCTCGAGCCAGCGCGTACTCTCCTTGAGCCCATCGCGTTTTCCGTCTGCATCCTTCGGCTCTCTTGCCCACATCCACGCATCCAGTACGCCCAACCCCACGCGATCCGGACTGACCGCGTAGGTCGGATGCAGGTACAGACCACGCCTGGCTTCGTAGTTCAAGGGACCCAAGCCTTGGATTTGCTGCCCGTTGAAGTCAAGCTCGGTAGTGTCTTGGATACACAGCACAACCTCGTGTTCTCGGATCCTTTCCTGCGTACGCTGCCAGTGAGGTTGCAGAATGTCTCGCCATTCGAATGCTTGGTTCTCCATGAAGCGGTAAGCACCCAGCGTCTCAGACCATCCGAGGCACGCATGCGGAATGCTGGCTTGCGGATTCTCAGCCAGCCGTATCAAAAGCCCTTTGGCACGCTTATTGAGCCTCGTGTCACCAAGATTTACCCCTTCCAGTTCTTGGTGTGCCCAGCCATCTGAATCCCGTATCATTTTTCAGCGCCGTAAATGGCGATAGTACACGTCGGTTTCACTTCATTTACAACCCCACCGGCTGCCTATTTCAGCCCGCTAACCCTTGGCATATAAGGCGTTGCGGACTTGTGTATAACGAGGTGTCTCTAACCGTATGGCTAAATAGCTGTTCCTAATACCGCTACACTTTTGCCTGTCCATGTTTTCCACTGGGAAACGGGCTGACGGTTTCCATGAAGCGGCGAACCTTGTTCAGTCACTGCCACATTGAACAGCATTGATGATTGCGGGTAATGGTTTCATGCAACGCCTGCCATAACCGCTCTACATGATTTACCCATGGTGAGTACACCGGCTGATAAATAACCCTGAATTTCGGGTTTTCTTCCAGCCAGCGCTGCGTCTCCCGGCTTTTGTGAATAATGTAGTTATCAACTATCAGCGTGAGCGTTTTTGCCCGTCTGTACGTTGCTCTCAGATGCTCTAACATACTGATAAAAACACGAACTTTTACTGTTTCCTCCAACATAGCTGACTTTTCCCGTCCCGCTGTGTAATGCACCCGACAGATAATATTTCTCGTTCTGGCCCGGCGTCACGATGCGTTTCTGCTTCCCGCGAACCTGCCAGTCCGCGCCAATTTTGGGATTCAGATAAATATCCACTTCGTCTTCGTAAAAGACGGGATGTTCCGCGCTGCATTGTTCCAGCACCATCGCGATGGCCTCCATTTTTTCTTCCTTATGCGGGTCGCGGATACGCAGCGTAGGAGCTGCGCGTCGCCACACCAGACCGGCAGAAGGCCGCCAACGGCGCACCGTGGAAGCATGCAACTGGCAACCGGTTATCTCATTGATTTTTATCGCTAGCAGTTCCGTGCTCCAGCGCGAACGCTGATAGCCAAAATCATGAGGGGAACGCTTTACGAGCTGGATTAACAGTGCGCAGATCTGTTCAAACGGCCAGCGACGGCCACGACCGGGCCGCAGAGATTTGAGGCCTTCAATGCCGTACAGGGTGAGCCAGTTAATCCATCTGCCGATTGACGAACGGGCGCAGCAAAGCATTCTGGCGACATCGCTCACGCGCTCGCCCCGGTGCAACATCAGGATGGCGGTCAGCCTGCGGGCATGATTCTTGTCACGCGTTTTATGGAGAGTTTTCTTCATCAGGCGTCGTTCGTTACGGGGTATCGGTGCTATGCTCGACATCGCTAAGTCCGGTTGATGATTTGGGATCTTTATCGATTGATCAGATCGCTCAACTCGGACTGAGTTCCCTTCAGGTGATCTACTATTCGGAACAGTTATTTAGATGAATCAGCCATTGCTGCATGGACGGAAAAAACGACTACTGAACGGCGTGGACGACCACTCCACTACTCAGATATGGCCATCACCACAGTCCTGATGATGAAACGCGTGTTTGGCCTAATGAGATGGTCACCCCCACCCTGTGAGCGGTACGCTGACAGGGTGTTTCTTTATGGAGAAGGCCATCATGCAAAACGTCACGCTTATTGGTATCGATCTCGGCAAACATTCTTTTCACATTCATTGTCAGGATAAATCAGGCAAGGCATTACTGCGGAAAAAGTTTACCCGCACCAAACTCATCGAGTTTCTGGCTACGTGTACACCTACTACCGTTGTAATGGAAGCCTGCGCCGGTGCCCATTTTATGGCTCGTCGGATCAGTGAGCTGGGGCATGAAGTAAAGTTGATCTCTCCGCAGTTTGTCCGCCCTTTTGTCAAGAGCAACAAGAACGATTTCGTTGATGCCGACGCAATATGCGAAGCCGGATCACGCCCTTCCATGCGGTTTGTGCAGCCAAGAACTGAGGCTCAGCAGGCTATGCGAGCCTTGCATCGCGTCAGGGAGTCGTTGGTCAGAGACAACGTTAAAACGACTAACCAAATGCATGCTTTTTTACTGGAGTTTGGTCTCAGCATGCCGAAAGGTATTGCGGTAATCAAAAGGCTTTCAGCTGTTCTGGCTGATAATGACTTGCCACCTTATCTGGCACAGTTGCTGCTTCGATTACACGATCATTACCAATATTTGGTTGGGCAGATAGCAGAGCTCGAAAGAGAACTTGGGCAGGCACTCTCTCTAGGCTGTGTCCCTTAATCCCATGAGTTATACTAACTGTTTGTTTCTAGATAATTTTGAACTACGACTCGCTACGACCTTCCCGATGAAGCATGGGCTATCATCCAGCCCTTACTCCCTGCTGAACTAGCAACACCACAGGCCGGACGCCCATGGGCTGAGCATCGCATGATTATCAATGGCATGTTCTGGGGGCTGTGCTCTGGTGCCCCATGGCGTGATTTACCTGAGCGATACGGCCCATGGAAAACCGTTTATAACCGCTTTAACCGATGGTCAAAATCGGGAGTCATTAACCTTATTTTCAATAAGTTACTTTCATCACTTGATGCCCATGGCCTCGTGGACTGGTCAGCGACTGCGCTGGATGGTAGCAATATCAGGGCGCTGAAATGTGCTGCCGGTGCTCAAAAAAACATCCCGATATCACCGGAGATAATGGGCTGGGTCGCTCTCGAGGTGGTTTTGGCACCAAAATCCATATGGCTACAGACGGAAGTGGTCTTCCGTTAAACATCGTGTTGAGCCCCGGTCAGGCTCATGAAAGTCAGTTTGCACTACGTCTTTTGGGCGGTATTGGTGTTCAACGCCAGAACGGCAGTATGAAACGCCGTGGTCATGCGGTACTCGCTGACAAGGCGTACTCCGGGCATGTATTACGTAACGAGCTGAAAAACAGAGGTATAAAAACTGTCATCCCCCGAAAATCCACTGAAAAAATGGCGGTGGATGGTCGTTCAAAGCTCGATCGTGACGCTTACCGCAATCGGAACGTTGTTGAGCGGTGCTTTGGTCGTCTGAAAGAATACCGTCGCATTGCGACACGTTACGACAAAACGGCGAGGAATTATCTGGCAATGTTGAAACTGGGCTGCATCCGCCTGTTTTACCAGAGGTTATGTAATTAAGGGACACTGCCTAGATGAAACTGGCCAGCATTTAATGACCATCCCTGGTGTTGGACCAATAACAGCCAGCGTTTTGTCATCACAGTTAGGCGATGGCAAGCAATATGAAAACAGTCGTAATTTTGCCGCTTCCACCGGTCTTGTACCCCGCCAATACAGTACTGGAGGGAAGAATACTCTGCTGGGTATTAGCAAGCGTGGAGATAAAAACCTTCGCCGATTGCTTGTTCAATGTGCGCGGGTATTTATCCTAAGAATTGACCATCAATCAGGGAGATTAGCTGATTGGGTAAGGTCTCAGTTGGGCAGGAAACATTCTTGCGTTGTGTGCTGTGCATTAGCAAATAAATTAGCTCGAATAGCTTGGGCAATAACGACACGAAATACCGTGTTTGAACAGTAATGCTGGTCTAACAGTCAGCAATTTAACGAAGTTACCCATCTGGTTTTGCGAAGACTGATTATTGATGACATGAACGGCCTGACGGCCTGATATAAAACCAAAAAATGAAAATGGCTCAATGAAGCCGATGGCCTTTTTAGGAATATCAGGTGCGAAACTCATCGTGGCGCGGGCATCCTTGGCCATAAAGACGTCGGATAGATTTAAGCAAGCCCACCATTAATCAAAGATCAGTGTTGCAAAAATGGGGGTGACCATAGATTCATTGAGGGCTTTACAGGGTTTTGTTGACTCGATTTTTAAACTGATTAAATTGTCGCTGCATTGTCCAGACTATTCGCTGCTCAGCAAGCGAGCAAAGACAGTGAACATCAGCATAAAACGCCAACCCGTGGTGAAATCTAACATCTGGTCATTGATGGAACCGGCCTGAAGGTCTTTGGCGAAGGCGAATGGAAAGTCCGGCAGCATGGTGCCGACAGACGCAGGGTGTGGCGTAAGCTGCATCTGGCAGTAGACAGTGCGACGCATGAGATTATCTGTGCGGATTTGTCGCTCAGTGGTACGACTGATGCCCAGGCTCTACCGGCACTGATAAACCAGACCCACCGAAAAATCAGAGAGGCATCGGCTGACGGCGCTTACGATACAGGTTACTGCCATGATGCTCTGCTGAGGAAGAAAATAAGGCCGCTTATCCCGCCGCGAAGGGGGGCGCAATATTGGCCGGACCACTACCACGAGCGTAACCTCGCTGTTGCAAATCAGCGCCTGAGCGGCAGCAAGGATACCTGGAAAAATAAAGTGGGCTATCACCGACGCTCAGTGGCTGAAACGGCCATGTTCCGGTTCAAAACGCTTCTGGGTGGTCATCTAAGTCTGCGTGACTACGATGCTCAGGTGGGTGAAGCCATGGCGATGGTCAAAGCGCTTAACCGGATCACGCTATTAGGAATGCCGAACAGTATTCGCATCACGTAACAATCGACCTGGGGCACAGTCGTTACAAGTTCTGATTTATTCAACAAAGCCATTTACAAGCTAAAACCTTCCTGCGAGGAGCAAGGAGTCAAGATGTTTGATATAGTCGAACTGTCACGTTTACAGTTTGCCTTAACCGCGATGTACCATTTCCTTTTCGTACCATTAACGCTGGGGATGGCGTTTTTGTTGGCGATCATGGAAACGGTCTATGTGCTGACGGGCAAACAAATCTACAAGGATATGACCAAGTTCTGGGGCAAGTTGTTTGGTATCAACTTTGCGCTGGGCGTGGCCACCGGGCTGACCATGGAGTTCCAGTTCGGTACTAACTGGTCCTATTTCTCCCACTATGTCGGGGACATTTTCGGCGCGCCGCTGGCTATCGAAGGCCTGATGGCGTTCTTCCTCGAATCAACGTTTGTTGGCTTGTTCTTCTTTGGCTGGGATCGCCTGGGCAAAGTGCAACACATGGCCGTGACCTGGTTGGTGGCGTTGGGGTCTAACTTCTCCGCGCTGTGGATTTTGGTCGCAAACGGCTGGATGCAAAACCCCATCGCTTCTGAATTCAATTTCGAAACCATGCGTATGGAAATGGTGAGCTTCTCTCAACTGGTGTTGAACCCGGTTGCGCAGGTGAAGTTCGTTCATACCGTCGCTGCTGGTTATACCACGGGTGCCATGTTCATTCTGGGCATCAGTGCTTACTATCTGCTTAAGGGGCGTGACTTGGCCTTTGCCAAACGCTCATTTGCCATTGCTGCCAGCTTCGGTACCGCAGCGGTGCTGTCAGTTATCGTACTGGGTGATGAATCCGGTTATGAAATGGGCGACGTCCAAAAAACCAAACTGGCCGCGATTGAAGCCGAGTGGGAAACCCAACCGGCACCTGCCAGCTTTACGCTGTTCGCCATTCCCAATCAGGAGAGAATGGAGAACCAGTTCGCTGTGCGCATTCCGTTTATGCTGGGGCTTATTGCCACGCGTTCGACGTACGGCGTGGTACTGGGGCTGCGTGAACTGATGGATGGTCACCAGGTACGTATTCGCAACGGCATGAAAGCGTATGAGTTGCTGGAGCAGTTGCGCGCGGGTAATACCGATCCGGCTGTGCGTGAAGCCTTTAACCAGTCCAAACAGGATCTGGGTTATGGCATGCTGCTCAAACGTTACACCGCGGACGTTGCTAATGCGACTGAAGCACAAATTCAGCAGGCAACTAAGGACTCTATTCCTCGCGTTGCGCCGCTCTACTTCTCGTTCCGCATCATGGTGGCCTGTGGCGTGCTGATGCTGCTGATTATCGGCCTGTCTTTCTGGAGCGTTATCAGAAACCATATCGGTAAAAACAAGCTGCTATTGCGCGCTGCCTTGTTCGGTATTCCGTTACCGTGGATTGCGGTTGAAGCTGGTTGGTTTGTTGCCGAGTACGGTCGCCAACCGTGGGCTATCGGTGAAGTGCTGCCCACGGCGGTAGCGAACTCTTCGCTGACGGCGGGTGACATTCTGCTATCGATGGGCTTGATCTGCGGTTTGTATAAGCTGTTCCTGGTCGCCGAAATGTATTTGATGTTCAAATTCGCGCGCCTCGGCCCAAGCAGCCTGAAAACAGGGCGTTACCACTTTGAACAGCCGTTGACGCTGGCTCAGGACGCACGGTAAACAGGAGTCCACTATGTTTGAATATGAAGTATTACGTTTTATCTGGTGGCTGTTGATTGGCGTGCTGGTGCGCGTGATGGGGCGTAATGATGTAGAACGCCGTATCATGATTAACAGTATCGCTCCACACTGGGACGGTAATCAGGTGTGGCTGATCACCGCGGGCGGGGCGCTGTTTGCTGCCTAGCCGATGGTGTATGCCGCAGCATTCTCCGGTTTCTATATCGCAATGATCCTGGTACTGGCATCGCTGTTCTTCCGTCCGATCGGTTTTGACTAC
The DNA here is from genome assembly GCF_053848865.1 of Symbiopectobacterium sp. Eva_TO. Taxonomy (NCBI): domain Bacteria; kingdom Pseudomonadati; phylum Pseudomonadota; class Gammaproteobacteria; order Enterobacterales; family Enterobacteriaceae; genus Symbiopectobacterium; species Symbiopectobacterium sp. Eva_TO. The sequence goes on from NZ_JBSPEY010000004.1 coordinate 1,187,411, forward strand.
CGCTCCAAACTGGAAGACGCGCGCTGGCGCAATATGTGGGACTGGGGCATCTTCATCGGTAGCTTTGCGCCGCCAGTGGTGATTGGTGTGGCGTTCGGTAACCTGTTGCAGGGCGTACCGTTCCATATCGATGCCAATGCTCGCTTGTTCTACACCGGTAACTTCTTCCAACTGCTGAACCCGTTTGGCCTGTTGGCGGGCATTGTCAGCCTGACCATGATCCTGGCGCAAGGTGCTACCTACTTGATGATGCGTACCAATGGCGATCTGTATGTGCGCTCGAAAGGTGCAGCTCAACTGTCGGCGTTGGTAATGATGGTGACCTTTGCGTTGGCCGGCTTGTGGGTAATCTACGGTATTGACGGCTATACCATCACCTCCGTGTTGGACAAGGCGGCTGAGTCTAACCCGCTGCACAAAGAAGTGGCGCATCAGGCCGGGGCCTGGTTAGCGAACTTTACCGCGCATCCGGTGCTGTGGGCTATCCCGTTGCTGGGTGTGGTGCTGCCGCTGCTGACCATCGCGATGGCGCGTGCGAACAAGGGCGGACTGGCTTTCCTGTTCAGCTCGCTGACTATCGCCTGCGTTATCCTGACCGATGGGGTTGCCATGTTCCCGTTTGTGATGCCTTCCATCACGCAACCGAACGTAAGCCTGACCATGTGGGATGCCACCTCCAGCTTGTACACGCTGAAAGTGATGACGATCGTCGCCATTATTTTTGTACCCATCGTGCTCTCTTATACGGCATGGTGTTACTACAAAATGTTCGGTCGCATTACCAAAGAGCATATTGAACAGAACACCCACTCTCTGTACTAAGTAAGGAGCTTAATGATGTGGTATTTTGCCTGGATACTCGGAACGCTTCTTGCTTGCTCGCTGGGGATTATTACCGCTCTGGCGTTAGAGCAGAGTGAAGCAACTAAAGCGAAAGCGGCAGAAGACAACGCGCAATGAGCAGTCTGGTTGATAAACTCTACCAACTGATGGACAAGGGCCCGTTGCGGGTTCTTGCCCTGCTCATGGCGTTGCTGATGGCGGGCTGTGTGATGTGGGACCCGACACGCTTTGCTGCACGTACCAGCGCGTTGGACGTGTGGCAAGGCCCGTTGCTGGTATGGGCCGTTTGTACCAGTGTGATATACGGGGTAGGGTTTCGCCAGCAACGCCTGCTGTGGCGCGTGATTTTTGCGCCTTTTCCTGCCTTTGTGATCCTGCTCGCAGGGCTTATTTACTTCTTTCGCTAGTATCTATCTTAAATCATTCGAGTTGTAGGCAGGCGGCAAGGGAGCGAATCTCAATGAACTTACTTAGGTAAGTGATTTGGGTGAGTGAGCGTAACCAACGCACCTACAGCTCGAAGTATGACGGGTATGGCCTATTCCGTTTGGTTATGGGTTGCCCGCAACCCATAATTATTTAATTTCCCTCTAAGCAACCCATTCCAAACCTCATTTATCTTGCGTATAGTAGCGGTGTTTCGTTGTATTACCGGGATGTAGAGTGAGCAATACGTTGTTTCGTTGGCCTGTACGTGTCTACTATGAAGACACAGACGCCGGTGGCGTGGTGTATCACGCCCGTTATATCGCCTTCTATGAGCGTGCGCGGACAGAAATGTTACGCCAGCACGGCTTTCATCAGTGCGCCTTGCTGGAAGAGCATGTGGCTTTCGCTGTGCGTCGTATGGCGGTCGAGTATTTTTCTCCGGCGCGTCTGGATGATTTATTGAACGTAGAGAGTGAAATCACAGTGATACGCGGTGCTTCTCTCACGTTTGCTCAGCGTATTCTCAATTCTCACGGCGATCTGTTGAGTCAGGCCGAAGTATTGATCGCTTGTATCGATCCACATCACATGAAGCCCATCGCGCTTCCTAAGTCTATTGTCGCGGAGTTTCAGCAGTGACTGACATGAATATCCTTGATTTGTTCCTGAAAGCCAGTCTTTTAGTGAAACTTATCATGCTGGTTTTGATTGGTTTTTCTATCGCCTCTTGGGCGATCATCATCCAACGCACGCGCATTTTGAACACTGCCACGCGTGAAGCTGAAGCCTTTGAAGATAAATTCTGGTCAGGCATTGAACTCTCCCGACTGTATCAGGAAAGCCAGACGCGCCGCGATTCGCTGGCAGGTTCAGAGCAGATCTTCTATTCCGGCTTCAAAGAATTTGCCCGCTTGCATCGGGCTAACAGCCATGCGCCAGAGGCGATGGTAGAGGGCGCTTCTCGTGCCATGTGCATTTCCCTTAACCGCGAACTGGAAATGCTGGAAACCCACATCCCGTTTTTGGGTACTGTTGCCTCTATCAGCCCGTATATCGGCCTGTTTGGTACGGTATGGGGGATCATGCACGCCTTTATCGCGTTGGGGGCGGTTAAGCAGGCCACGTTGCAAATGGTTGCTCCGGGTATTGCCGAAGCACTGATCGCAACCGCCATCGGTCTGTTTGCGGCGATCCCAGCGGTAATGGCCTATAACCGCCTGAATCAGCGTGTGAATAAACTGGAGCAGAACTACGACAACTTCATGGAAGAGTTCATCACTATCCTGCATCGTCAGGCCTTCACTGAAAGTAGTAAGTAATCAGGAGGCAGCATGGCTCGTTCACGTGGTCGCCGGGATCTAAAATCCGAAATTAACATCGTTCCATTACTGGACGTGCTGCTTGTGTTGTTGCTGATCTTCATGGCAACGGCCCCCATCATCACACAGAGCGTGGAAGTGGATTTGCCTGATGCAACAGATTCCAAAACCGTCTCCAGCAACGATAATCCACCGGTGATTGTCGAAGTGTCTGGCGTCGGTCAGTACAGTCTGGTTATTGAACAAAAGCGGATGGAACAACTTCCCGCTGAGCAGATTGTGGCGGAAGCCCAGGCGCGTATGGCTGAAAACCCCAAGTCGGTGTTTCTGATCGGGGGCGCGAAAGACGTGCCTTATGATGAGATCATCAAAGCGCTGAACTTGCTGCGCCTGGCTGGGGTCAAATCAGTAGGTCTGATGACTCAGCCTATATAATCAATGCGTTGCAGTCAAAGCGTGATGTTTTTTCTGGCAATCGTTTATTACGGTAACACAGTATTTGGGAACCGCTTGTGCTAAAGGCCACCGAAAAACCTGATAAGCTAAAACACGCCATTATTGTCTCGGCCGTTTTGCACATCATACTGATTGCTTTGCTGGTGTGGAGCTCATTCCACTCCTCTATGGATGCCAGTGGCGGCGGCGGTGGCGGCTCGGCAATCGATGCGGTAATGGTTGATCCCAATGCCGTCGTTGAACAGTACAACCGCCAGCAGCAGCAGCAGAGTGATGCAAAACGCGCGGAACAGTTGCGTAAAAAGCAGGCTGAGCAGCAAGCTGAAGAGTTGCAGCAAAAGCAGGCTGCTGAGCAACAGCGTTTAAAAGAGCTTGAGAAAGAACGTCTTCAAGCGCAAGAGGACGCCAAGCAGCAGGCGCAAGAACAGGCCGAGCAGCGTAAGCAGGCGGAAGCCGCTGCCGCGAAGGCGAAAGCCGAAGCTGAACAACAAGCCAAAGCAGCCGCTGACGCGAAGAAAAAAGCTGAAGAAGAAGTGAAGAAACAGGCAGCCGCTGCTGCTGCCGCGAAAAAGCAGGCTGAAGAAGAAGCAAAGGCCAAAGCGGTAGCTGATGCGAAAGCCAATGCGGATGCAGAAGCCAAGGCGAAAGCTAAAGCCGCAGCAGATGCAAAAGCCAAGGCGGCTGTGGATAAAAAAGCCGCCGCAGAAGCTGCTGCACAGTCTGATTCCGTTGACGATCTTCTCGGTGGTTTGGCGTCGTCGAAAAACGCGCCTAAATCAGGTGGCGGTGCGCCAGCCGGTGCCGGCGCGGCGAAAAAGAGCGGTGCCTCAGGCGCCGCACTGGACAGTTATGGCGGCCAGGTGCGCGCGGCGATCCAGAGTAAATTTTATGACTGGCAGCTTTATCGGGGTAAAACCTGTACATTGCGCATCAAACTGGCACCGGACGGTCTGCTCGTTTCCGTTGAAGCGGAAAGTGGAGACCCGGCACTGTGTCAGGCGGCGATTGCCGCAGCCAAGCAGGCAAGAATACCGAAGCCGCCAAGCACGGATGTGTATGAAGCTTTCAAAAACGCACCGATTGATTTCAAACCGCAATAATCGTGGCGTGCAGTACGATGCTAACGGTGCCGCATGGTACCTTTAGGACAAGGATGATAGCACCACCCACGGGTATTGTGTTTTGGTGATACCGGTTTGTTAAAATGCTGCTAATTTATCCGAGGCGATACCTCTGGATAAGGGAGATGAAATGAAGCAGGCATGTAAAGTTGCACTAGGTTTTTTAATGCTGTGGGTCACAGCGCTACACGCCGAAGTGCGTATCGAGATTACCCAAGGGGTTGACTCGGCACGTCCTATCGCCGTGGTTCCGTTCAAGTGGGCTGGCGGCGGCGCAGCGCCGGAAGATATTGGCGGTATCGTTGGTGTGGATCTGCGCAACAGCGGTAAATTCAATCCGATCGATCCCAGCCGTATGCCGCAGCAGCCGGGTTCTGCCTCGGAAGTCACGCCTGCTGCCTGGACGGCGCTGGGGATTGACTCCGTCATCGTGGGTCAGGTTCAGCCGGGTGCAGACGGTAGCTACGTGATCTCTTATCAACTGGTTGATACCTCGGGTAACCCAGGCAGCGTATTGGCGCAAAACCAGTTCAAGGTCACCAAGCAATGGCTGCGTTATGCCGCGCATACCGCCAGTGATGAAGTGTTCCAGAAGCTAACCGGTATCAAAGGTGCTTTCCGTACCCGTATCGCCTATGTGGTGCAGACCAACGGCGGTCAGTTCCCTTACGAACTGCGTGTATCTGATTATGATGGCTACAACCAGTTTGTAGTGCACCGTTCTCCAGAACCGCTGATGTCTCCGGCCTGGTCGCCGGATGGCAGCAAAGTGGCATACGTTACCTTTGAAAGCGGTCGTTCTGCGCTGGTGATTCAAACGTTGGCTAATGGTGCAATCCGTCAGGTTGCGTCCTTCCCGCGTCACAACGGTGCTCCGGCGTTTTCCCCGGATGGCAGCAAACTGGCCTTTGCACTTTCCAAAAGCGGCAGCCTGAACCTGTATGTCATGGACATCGGCTCCGGTCAGATCCGTCAAGTGACGGATGGTCGCAGCAACAATACTGAACCAACCTGGTTCCCCGATAGCCAAACTTTGGCATATACTTCGGATCAGGCTGGACGTCCGCAAGTCTACAAAATTAACGTCAATGGCGGAGCTCCGCAGCGTATCACCTGGGAAGGGGCGCAGAATCAGGACTCAGAAGTCAGTGACGATGGCAAAATGCTAGTGATGGTGAGCTCCAACGGTGGTGCCCAGCATATTGCTACACAAGATCTAGTGACGGGGGCCGTTCAAGTCATTACGGGCACCTATCTGGACGAAACGCCGAGTATCGCACCGAACGGCACGATGGTGATTTACAGCTCTAAACAAGGGCTGGGCTCTGTGCTGCAACTGGTGTCTACTGACGGACGTTTCAAAGCGCGTCTTCCGGCAACTGATGGACAGGTTAAATTCCCTGCCTGGTCGCCGTATTTATAAACATAAATAATTTTTTCAAAGGACATAAGAGATGCAATTCAATAAAGTACTGAAAGGCATGATGTTGGCTCTGCCGGTGCTGGCTATCGCCGCATGTAGTTCACACAAGAAAGACGGCAATGACCAGTCTACCGTTGGCACTGCAGGCAGCGGTTATGAAAACGGCAATATGTCTTCTTCTGAGCAGGCTCGCCTGCAAATGCAAGAACTGCAACGCAACAACATCGTATACTTCGATCTGGACAAGTACGATATCCGTTCTGACTTCGCTAAGATGCTGGACGCGCACGCTTCCTTCCTGCGCAGCAACCCGTCCTACAAAGTGACTATCGAAGGTCATGCGGATGAACGCGGTACGCCGGAATACAACATCGCCCTGGGTGAACGTCGTGCTAACGCTGTTCAGATGTACCTGCAAGGCAAAGGTGTTTCTTCCGATCAGATCTCTATCGTTTCTTACGGTAAAGAGAAACCTGCGGTTCTGGGTCATGACGAAGCTGCATGGTCCAAAAACCGTCGTGCGGTTCTGGTATACTAAGAGCATTGCATGAACAGTAACTTCAGACGTCATCTCGTGGGTCTGTCGTTATTGGTTGGCGTAGCGGTCCCTTGGGCCGCTACTGCCCAAGCGCCAATCAGTAATGTCGGCTCTGGCTCGGTGGAAGACCGTGTCACCCAAATGGAGCGTATTTCTAACGCTCATAGCCAGTTATTAACTCAACTTCAGCAGCAGCTCTCTGATACGCAGCGCGATATTGATAGTTTGCGTGGGCAGATTCAGGAAAATCAGTACCAGTTGAATCAGGTCGTTGAACGCCAGAAGCAAATCTATCAGCAAATGGATAGCATGGGCTCCTCGTCGTCAACGCCGTCGGCGTCTTCTGCGCCAGCAACGGATACGGGTGCGTCTACCTCCAGCCCCGCCAGTAATGGTGCGGGCGCGGCGGCTGCACCGGCCAGTACCGGTGATGCCAATAGCGACTACAACGCTGCGGCGGCATTGGTGCTAGAGAAAAAGCAGTACGATCAGGCTATTGCCGCTTTTCAGGCATTTGTCAAAAAATACCCTGATTCAACTTATCAGCCGAATGCCAACTATTGGCTGGGCCAGTTGAACTACAACAAAGGTAAGAAAGACGACGCCGCTTACTATTTTGCGAACGTGGTCAAAAATTACCCAAAATCCCCTAAAAGCTCCGAAGCCTTACTCAAGGTTGGGGTGATCATGCAGGAAAAGGGGCAGACGGATAAAGCGAAGGCTGTCTACCAGCAGGTCATCAAACAGTATCCCAATACCGAAAGCGCCAAGCAGGCGCAAAAACGGCTGACTGGGCTCTAACCCCTTTCCAGGCACAAAAATTGCGCGCCATGAGCGATTTTTGTGCTTTGTCGTTTGATGATTAAGCAGTTGAACCGTTTTTCAGGAAAATAGGTTGCACTGAGCTGATAAGTTAGTAATATATGCCGCCGTTGCCAAGGCAAGGTGAAAACGCCGAAGTAGCACCATGATGGGTCGTTAGCTCAGTCGGTAGAGCCGTTGACTTTTAATCAATTGGTCGCAGGTTCGAATCCTGCACGACCCACCAATTAAAACAAGGAGTTACAGTTGATGATATCTTATGTAACTTTCTTAAGTGTCATATTAGTGACATGAAACCCGAGTATGGCATCAATGTTTTTAGCGTGTATTTGCAAGTGTGCAGGGGATAAATGAGCATACCTTTTCACCATTTGTATACTTTCCCATCCCCCCATTTCTTGCAATGCTGGTAGAGGTACACCAGACTGGATTAACCAACTCGCCCAAGTATGCCTAAGATGTATTAGCTCAGACCTGATCTGACAGTTACCGGTTATTTATACAGGTGTCTGTCAGATTAAATCTGGTTCAGATTTTTTTCTGCCCAGACTCGTTTACCATCAAGTAACGTGGCCATTGGCGTACGCCCGCAGCACATTTTACCCTGATGAGTTCGCTCATTATTGTAATGCCACAACCAGTTGTCCAGATCCTTTTGTAGACTTTCTAGGTCCTCGTATAACGTCTTACGGAACGCAACCTGATAAAAATCCTGCAAAATAGTTTTATGGAAGCGCTCGCAGATACCGTTTGTCTGCGGAGACATCGCTTTCGTTTTCGTATGGTCTATATCGTTGATAGCCAAGTACAGCTGATAGTCATGTTGTTCCACTTTACCGCAGTACTCCGTCCCCCTGTCCGTCAGTATTCTTAGCATTGGCAGCCCCTGAGCTTCGTAGAACGGCAGCACGCGATCATTGAGCAGGTCGGCGGCAGAGATCGGTGCTTTACTCGTGTAAAGCTTGCAGTGCGCCACTTTCGAGTACGTATCCACGAACGTCTGCTGGTAGATACGGCCAACACCTTTCAGATTACCCACGTAGAAGGTGTCCTGCGACCCCAGATAACCCGGGTGAGCAGTCTCTATTTCACCACAGGCTTCGTCGTCGTGCGCCTTCTTCTCCAGTGCAGCGATTTGAGCATCAGTAAGTACGATGCCTTCTCTGGCAACTTTTTCTTCAAGTGCCTTCAGGCGCTTACGAAAGTTTTCCAGATCGTGTCGTTGCCAGATGGAGCGCACACCGCTGCCAGAAATGAAGACGCCTTTTTTACGCAGCTCATTACTGGTCCGGTGCTGGCCATGAGCCGGGAACTCAATGGCGTAATCAACAACCGCACGTTCAGTGGCTTCATCAGCACGGTTTTTCAGGTTGGGAACCCGGCGGTTTTGGTTAACCAGAGCGTCAATGCTGCCTTCTGCCGCCAGTTCCTGATAGCGATAAAACGTGTCGCGTGACACCCCCATGATTTTACAGGCTTTTGATACGTTACCGAGTTCTTCGGCGAGATTGAGCAGGCCGGCTTTGTGTTTGATGATGGGATTGTTAGTATGAAGCATGAGAGTTACCTCGTGTTTTGTATAAGTATTCGACACCCATATCAAAACCGGTAACTCTCAACCTTTCAAGGTCCAGTGTCAGATCAAGTCGCGACTAATACACCTAAGATCATGAAATCGAAATCCTTCGATCCCTGCTTTCATCATGGCAGACTTAAATGCTTTGTTAGCATCAGTTCTCATTGGTATCATATCAATAACGCCGTTTAATTTTCGCTCTCTGACAAAAACATACTGCCTATGTCTACCTATCTGAGCATGGATAATTTGACAAGCTGTATCATTGAGCGAAACGCCAATTGCGCGAAAATTTTTTGATCTTGACCCACCATCTCCGGACAGCTTTTGTCTCTTAAGTTAACGATGCCCGCTGGCGCCGATATTCTCTTGGGGAGTTGTATCCCAGCGCACTGTGCGGATGGTTTTCATTGTAATGATTGAACGTCGCTGCAAGGTTCTTCAGCGCTGTTCGCACATCGGGTTTTGGCATGAAGGCGATGTAATCTTCCTTCATCGTCTTCACGAACCGTTCTGCCATGCCGTTACTCTGTGGACGGCTCACTGCTGTTGTGCAGGGCTCCAGATTCAGTTCTCTGGCGAACTTCCGCGTTTCATGCGCTGTGTACGCTGAACCATTATCCGTCAGCCATTGCACTGGTTTATCCGGCAGCGCGCTACCGAAGCGTTTTTCCACCGACCTCAGCATCACATCCTGCACGGTTGAACTGTCATAACCCCTGGTGCTCGCTGCCCAGTCTATGGCCTCCCGGTCGCAGCAGTCCAGTGCGAACGTCACCCGCAGCTTCTCGCCGTTGTCACAACCGAACTCGAAGCCATCTGAGCACCAGCGCATATCGCTCTCTGCTACCGCGATTTTGCCTTTATGCTCCCGCTTCGCACGTTCAGTTTTATCATGCAACAACAGCAGGTTATGCTCGCTCATTATCCTGTAAAGCCGTTTGGCGTTCACCGGTGGAAGTCCCTCTGCACGACGTTGCTTACGCAGGATACCCCACACTCGGCGGTAACCGTAACTGGGCATGTCGCTGATGATACGGAGGATGTCCGATAATATCTCAGCATCAGCTTCGTCATTACGCCGGTTGCTGCGCCTGTCCAGCCAGTCGGCAGAACGGTTAACCCGCAGTGACAGCTGCGCACGCGACACGCTCATGGCGCGGCTGACCAGAGCTATTCCCCGTCTCCTTTGGCAACAAGGGCGCGTGCGCTATCCATTTTCGCGACTGGCGGTACTCCACTGCTTCTTTGAGGATCTCAACTTCCATCGTCTTCTTACCCAGAAGGCGCTGTAGCTCCCGGACCTGCTTGAGGGCAGTCGCCAGCGCCGAAGCTGGAACCACTTCTTCTCCGGCCGCAACGGCGGTGAGGCTTCCTTCCTGGTATTGCTTCTTCCACTTAAACAAAAGGCTGGGCTGGATGCCATGCAGGCGGGCTACATGGGAGACGTTCATCCCCGGCTCCATTGTCTGCTGAATGATGGCGATTTTCTCTTGCGGAGTTTTACGCTTACGGACTTCTTGCCCTAACAGGATCCCGGTCATTTCAAAATTAGCATGATTGTTAGACATATATCTAAGCCTATCTCTTATCTGGAGATACAGCTACTGTCTGGTGTTACAGGGGGCTACATCAGCGCGAAAATTTTTTGACTGGTCAGGGTTAATCCAAGCCACCTTACGAACCAAATCAACCTGTGACCATTCTAATTCTAGGATGTGTCCCTTAATTACCTGAGTTATAGTAACCGTATGTTTCCACAGTATATTGAACTATGGCTCGCTACGACCTTCCCGATGAAGCATGGATGATCATCCAGTCTTTACTGCCTGCTGAACCAGCAATACCACGTGCCGGACGTCCATGGGCAGAACATCGTAAAATCATCAATGGTATGTTCTGGATTCTGTGCTCAGGTGCTCCATGGCGTGATTTACCTGAGCGATATGGTCCGTGGAAAACCGTATATAACCGCTTTAATCGGTGGTCAAAATCGGGTGTGATTAACATTATTTTCAACAGGTTACTTTCTGCTCTTGATGCGCATGGTCTCGTTGACTGGTCTGCCACGGTGCTGGATGGCAGTAATATCCGGGCGCTGAAATGTGCTGCCGGTGCTCAAAAAAACATCCCGATATCGCCGGAGATAACGGTCTGGGTCGCTCTCGCGGTGGTTTTGGCACCAAAATCCATCTGGCAACAGACGGAAGTGGTCTCCCGTTAAACATCCTGCTGAGCCCCGGACAGGCTCACGAAAGCCAGTTCGCATTACGTCTTCTGGACGGTATTGGTGTTCAGCGCCAGAATGGCAGCATGAAGCGTCGTGGTTATGCGGTGCTGGCTGACAAAGCTTATTCAGGGCATGCACTACGCAACGAGCTGAAACGAAAGGGGATAAAGGCAGTCATCCCCCGAAAAACGAATGAAAAAATGGCTTCGGACGGGCGCTCACGGTTCGCCAGTGGCGCTTACCGTCATCGCAATGTAGTGGAAAGATGTTTTGGCCGATTAAAAGAATACCGCCGTATTGCCACACGTTATGACAAAACGGCGAGGAATTATCTGTCGATGGTTAAACTGGGCTGCATCCGCCTCTTTTACAAGAAGTTATGCAATTAAGGGACACAGCCTAGCAAGCGTGGAGATAAAAACCTTCGCCGATTGCTTGTTCAATGTGCGCGGGTATTTATCCTAAGAATTGACCATCAATCAGGGAGATTAGCTGATTGGGTAAGGTCTCAGTTGGGCAGGAAACATTCTTGCGTTGTGTGCTGTGCATTAGCAAATAAATTAGCTCGAATAGCTTGGGCAATAACGACACGAAATACCGTGTTTGAACAGTAATGCTGGTCTAACAGTCAGCAATTTAACGAAGTTACCCATCTGGTTTTGCGAAGACTGATTATTGATGACATGAACGGCCTGACGGCCTGATATAAAACCAAAAAATGAAAATGGCTCAATGAAGCCGATGGCCTTTTTAGGAATATCAGGTGCGAAACTCATCGTGGCGCGGGCATCCTTGGCCATAAAGACGCCGGATAGATTTAAGCAAGCCCACCATTAATCAAAGATCAGTGTTGCAAAAATGGGGGTGACCATAGATTCATTGAGGGCTTTACAGGGTTTTGTTGACTCGATTTTTAAACTGATTAAATTGTCGCTGCATTGTCCAGACTATTCGCTGCTCAGCAAGCGAGCAAAGACAGTGAACATCAGCATAAAAACGCCAACCCGTGGTGAAATCTCACATCTGGTCATTGATGGAACCGGCCTGAAGGTCTTTGGCGAAGGCGAATGGAAAGTCCGGCAGCATGGTGCCGACAGACGCAGGGTGTGGCGTAAGCTGCATCTGGCAGTAGACAGTGCGACGCATGAGATTATCTGTGCGGATTTGTCGCTCAGTGGTACGACTGATGCCCAGGCTCTACCAGCACTGATAAACCAGACCCACCGGAAAATCAGAGAGGCATCGGTTGACGGCGCTTACGATACAGGTTACTGCCATGATGCTCTGCTGAGGAAGAAAATAAGGCCGCTTATCCCGCCGCGAAGGGGGGCGCAATATTGGCCGGACCACTACCACGAGCGTAACCACGCTGTTGCAAATCAGCGCCTGAGCGGCAGCAACGATACCTGGAAAAAGAAAGTGGGCTATCACCGACGCTCAGTGGCTGAAACGGCCATGTTCCGGTTCAAAACGCTTCTGGGTGGTCATCTAAGTCTGCGTGACTACGATGCTCAGGTGGGTGAAGCCATGGCGATGGTCAAAGCGCTTAACCGGATCACGTTATTAGGAATGCCGAACAGTATTCGCATCACGTAACAATCGACCTGGGGCACAGTCGTTACAAGTTCTGATTTATTCAACAAAGCCACTTCTGTGGTAAATCAGAAGAAGCCATAATTTCACCAATAATATATGGAATTATGAAAAAATAATGTTCCACTCTAACAGAAGAACTACATTTATCAATGAAGTGATAAGAATGTAGTGGCACACTGATACTGGCCACCTGATCGGAGGTGATATGCTCACCTCATCAACACGACAGGTGACCTCATGGGTAAACATTTTACGGCGGAATTTAAGCTCGAAGCCGCAAAGCTGGTTGTCGACCACGGCTACACATACGTTAAGGCCGCAGAGGCGGTTAATGTCAGCCATTCTGCCATTAGTCGCTGGGTCAATAAGCTTCGCCTTGAACGACAGGGAAAAACGCCAACGGGACTTCCTCTTACCCCTGAACAGCTCGAGCTGCGTGAGATGAAGAAAAAAGTCTAATGCCTTGAAATGGAGAACGAAATCCTAAAAAAGGCTACGGCGCTCTTAATGTCGGACTCACTCAACGGTTCACGGTAGTCGACAGGCTGAGGGCGCGATACCCGGTCACGGCGTTGTGCCAAACTTTTGAGGTACATCGCAGCAGCTACAGGCACTGGCAGGCTTCCGCTAATGAACCCGACGGTGAGCGCGTGGTTAAGTGTAGCCGCGTCATGGAAGCCTGGAACGCCAGCGGCGGCTCTGCCGGCGCTCGAAGTATCGCGACCATCGTCACCGGCAGCTCCGGTGTCAAAATGGGGCGCTGGCTGGCTGGCAAGCTGATGAAGGAGCTGGGTATCGCCAGCTGCCAGCGACCGGCTCACAAATACAAACGCGGCGGCAATGAACACGTTGAAATACCGAACTATCTCAACCGCCAGTTCGCGGTTACCGCGCCGGATCAGGTCTGGTGCGGCGATGTGACCTACATCTGGACGGGCAAATGCTGGGCTTACCTTGCGGTGGTGCTAGATCTGTTCGCCCGCAAACCGGTGGGCTGGGCCATGTCGACGTCGCCGGACTCGGCGCTGACAGTTAAAGCGTTGCAGATGGCCTGGGAACTCCGGGGACAACCAACAGGAGTCATGTTCCACAGCGACCAGGGCAGCCACTATACCAGCCGTCAATACCGGCAAGCCCTGTGGCGCTGCCGGATAAAGCAGAGTATGAGTCGGCGGGGTAACTGCTGGGATAATGCGCCAATGGAGCGGTTCTTCCGCAGCCTGAAGACAGAATGGGTGCCGACAAAGGGTTACAACAGCTTCAGCGAAGCCCAGGACGCGATTATCCGCTACATCACGGGGTATTACAGCGCTATCCGGCCTCACTGGTATAACGGCGGCTTAACTCCAAACGAATCTGAGCGACTGTTCTACATACAGTCTAATGCGGTGGCCAATATTAGTTGACCACTACAAAGCCAATTCGCGGTGTACCTGAGATTCCGTAGTGCGTGCGCCGATGGCACCCCAGCTCATCAGATCTGCCAGATACTGCGGCGATATCATGTCCAGGAACTCACCCGCAGCAGGTAACCCGCTATCGTTGATTTCCACCAGCAGTTTACGGGCAATACGCAATCCATCGTTAATCTGGAAGCTGTTATCCATGTGCGGATCGTTAATCAGTCCTTTCCAACCCACAGTGGTACGCGGTTTCTCAAAATAGACACGCATCACGACTTCCAGCTCGTCGCTTAACTCGTTGCGCAGCGTAAGCAAACGGGCGGCGTATTCTTTTGCAGCCTTGGTATCGTGAATCGAGCACGGACCAATCACCACCAGCAAACGATCGTCAGTGCCATGCAGAATCTTGTGAATTGCCGAGCGGGTAAATGAGACCGTTTCTGCCGCACGCGCGGTAGCCGGAAATTTCTCCAGCAACGCGACAGGAGGTAACAACTCTTTGATCTCTTTAATTCTTAAGTCATCATTTTGGTAATTCATCATTCATCCATCGATTCTTGCGCAGAACATGCCACATCTTGCCAATAGGAAACGGTTGCAGGGCGATTACCCTGGCGTTTAAAAACGGAACTGTTCATATTGCAGCGCACAAATGATAAGTCAAGAGTATGGCGTATCCACAAAAACATCGCGTAATTTTACGCGATAAAATGCTGTTAGCTTAGCGCTATGGCGCGTTTTCCAACGTGCACTTTACTCTCTGCGCTGTAGGTACGATGGTGTTGTACGCTGGCCCGCTTCCTTGATCCACAACCAGGTGCCGTTGAGGGCGATACCGGTCAAGATCAGGTATTCCAACGCCATCACATAAACCCACTGGTAGGTGAAGATCACCACGCTGATAATGTTAACCACGACCCACAATATCCAGTTCTCCACATACTTACGCGTCATCAGGATCATCGCTATCATGGAAAGCACCATCATGCTGGAATCCCAGAAGGGAAACGCATCCGGCTGCAATGTCGGCATGGTCACCTGTATCCCCATGCTCTGCATCACGGTCACCGCGACGCCAGTCAGCGCGGCAAACACCGCATCAATGTAAACGGTCATCAAACCAATCACGAGTGCACCCAGCACTGACCAGGCAAGCAATCTGGGGAGTGGCAGCCAGCGTATTTTTAAGGCGATATCCTGCTGTTCCGTGCGCCGTGTCCAGGCATACCAACCATAAACATTGGCAACAAAGAAAAAGATTTGCAGTAGCAGGCTGGCATAAAGCTGAATCTGGAAAAAAATAACGGCAAATAGCGAGACGTTGATCAAACCAAACTGGTAATTGATGGTTTTTTCCAGGCTGGCAAGCCAGATACAGAGCAGGCCGCACAGCGCGCCAATGGCTTCAATCCAGGAAAGATAGTACCCTCCCGCACCGAACGGGATATGAATCAAAATGTTGCTGGTACTGAAAAAGTCCATCTTGCCACCCCACGTTTATCGTCTAAATGAGGAAATCCTGCTTCTACCCATATCGTTATACACATCTTTTGGCCATTTTTTGAACAGGATGCTCAGAACCCCGTGAATTAAGGCATTCAAGCCATCCCATTGGCTTTTTGAGGTTCAAAATGCCACTCTGAGATAAACCCGTAACTCATTGATTAAACAGTGCGTTAGAACGATGTGTATAACGATATGGCTTCTACCAGGCTCCCAAACGGGGTATATGGTAGCAGTCGGTTAGCAAGAAGGCACTTAATGTTTTACATACTAAACAAATAAGGGGTAATTCTTTTAATTACTCTCTTTTGTTTAGCACATATAAAACTAACCGAACCAGCGATGCCAATAAATCGACAGTGGGATGATAAACAGCAGTGCAGGCAAGAAATTCACCACGGCGAACATTTTTATCTGCGCGATGCGCAACCCTACCGCCATCATGATAATGCCGCCACAGGCTGCAAAATCCCCCATGGTGATGTCATTCATAAACGGCATGATCAATTGCGCGGAAAAAAATAAGAGTGCCTGAATCAGAAATTGTGGTACCGCGATTGAAATCACTGCCGCGCCGAGCGTGATGGAAAAAATCAGCGCAGTGAACACATCCAGTGCCGATTTGATAATCAGCAGTTGATAGTCCCCCGTCAGTCCTTCCGTCAGCGCGCCAACCACACCCGTGCCGCTGGCACAGAACAGCACGATTAAGGCAGTAAAATTCTGTGTATATACGTCCGTCGGCAGTTTATGCCGAGGCGGCGGCAGAAAACGGCTTAACACACGTTGGATCCAGATGCCTGCGAGTTGTATACCGTGCTCCAATCGCAACAGTTCACCCAATGTAACCCCCAACACCACCGCCAGTGCAACCGCTGGCAACTGATGCACCTTGATAACCAAGGTTATCCCCATAGCAATGGAGATCATGGCAAACGCAGGAGGGAGACCATCGCGAAGACGCTGGGGAATAAAACGACTCAGGGAAATACCCAGTATACCGCCAATAATAATGGCGGAACCGTTAATCAGAGGACCAATCATAATACTCCTTACACCCACATCTGCGTATTACTGACAACGAGACTTCAGTGGGTTTGCCCCGGTAATCACGGCGGGCAGAAAAATACAAAGAACCTACTATACTCCCACCAGACCCCGGCAGGATGCAATATCAGGTATAAGTCAGCCAGGCACGCTCAGGTGAGTCATCAGGATTGTAGCACTTACGTTTATGTAAGTACTTACTAAAAGTTATTTAAGGTCTTATAGTCATATCGTTATACACATCTTTTGGCCATTTTTTGAACAGGATGCTCAGAACCCCGTGAATTAAGGCATTCAAGCCATCCCATTGGCTTTTTGAGGTTCAAAATGCCACTCTGAGATAAACCCGTAACTCATTGATTAAACAGTGCGTTAGAAAGATGTGTATAACGATATGTCTTATAGTGAGTTCCACATCAATCACGCCATCCGGCGAAGGAGTAGGATCATGACGATTGCCGTAACGGGAGCCACCGGCCAACTAGGCCAGTTAGTTATCGCCAAACTCAAACAAAAAACCGCGGGTAGTAATATCGTCGCACTGGTGCGCAGCCCGGAAAAAGCCAAAAACCTGGGTGTCACTGCCCGAGCGGCCGATTATGCACAACCGGCCACGCTCGAAGCCGCCTTATCCGGTGTAGAAACCCTGCTGTTAATTTCTGGTAATGAAATCGGCCAACGCGCGATACAACACGCCAATGTGATCGCTGCGGCGAAAAAGAGCGGTGTAAAGCGCATTGTGTATACCAGCTTGTTGCACGCTGACACTTCACCGCTCAATCTGGCACCGGAGCACGCTGAAACAGAAAAAACCCTGAAAGCCTCTGGGATTGATTACACGATCCTGCGCAATGGCTGGTACACCGAAAACTATACTGGCTCTATCGCTCCAGCACTGGCTAACGGTGCTTTCTACGGCAGCGCCGGAGAAGGGAAAATTGCCTCTGCCGCACGTGAAGATTTTGCTGAGGCCGCCGTCGTGGTGCTCACAGAACAGGGTCACAGCGGGAAAACCTATGAATTAGTCGGCGACGAGCCTTATACACTGGCTCAACTGGCTGCTGAAGTCACGAAGCAAAGCGGTAAGCAGATTCCGTACAACGATATTCCTGAAGCTGATTACGCCGCAGCACTGAAAGGCGCGGGACTGCCGGAAGGGTTCGCCGCGGCTATCGCATCATGGGATGTGGGTGCGTCAAAAGGTGGGTTATATGAAGCGTCACATCAGCTCTCCGCGCTGATTGGCCGTCCAACCACACCGTTGTCCGTTTCAGTAGCGGCAGCATTGAAAGCACTCTGATGTTACCCGTCCTGTCTTCTTGGCAGGACTGCTTGTGTAAACGACCGGCTATTCCAACGGGTTTTCCGCTGACAGCGGTGTCTGTTCCTGCAAAATGGCCGGTAAATTGACTTCTATCCAATCAGCCAGGTCGCGTACCTTCTCCGCTGCTTCGCGCCCTAGGGGCGTCAGGGTGTACTCCACGTGAGGAGGAACGGTGTTATAAACGTGTCGATGCACCATGCCATCGGCTTCCAGCCACTGCAGCGTTTGTGACAGCATCCGCTCGCTGATGCCCTTCAATGCTGCGTCGTAATGCACTAAAGCGCTGTGTACCTGGCAGTAACACAATCATCACCAACACTCCCCAAAGCAATGGCTGATTCATCTAGCCATACGGTTAGAGAACCGCGCTGCTTGAGGGCCTTGTTATAGGAGGGCCAGTTAGTGATTTTAAAATTTTGTTTTGCCATGGAGACGGCTTTGTTGAATAATAGGGAATCGTGCTGTTTTACTATGCCCATTTTGGTAGAAAATGCTTATCACCTCAGGTATTCCGTTTTCTCATGATGCTTAACTGCATGATTTTACGTTGCTGAAAACAATCGTTTTACTGGGCTGGTAGCATAAAATCTGTTTATTCAACAAAGCCCAGGGAGACCTGATGTTGAAACAACTATGGTGATCTGATCCGATGATTACCCAAACTTTCTATTTATTCAACAAAGCCACTGCATTAGTGAGGCATGATTCAAAACAGCTAAGAATCGTTAGGTTTTCTAGAAATATCTGCGGTTTATCTGGCTGTGCCCGCGGCCTAAAAGTAATAACGTCAATTTCAACCTGGAATTTACCAGGCTGAAATTGGCTAGGCGGCACAATTTGTTTGGCTTTTCCTTGGCTCGTAGCCATTGTTCAAAATGTACGAGTGACCAGCCAATATCACTGGATTGAGAATGTCATTGGTATGGGGAAGGTTAAATAAAAAGAGGTTGAATGCAATGCATTACAACCCCTTTTACCTGTCTGATTCACCCTACTTTGGCTATTTCAGTAGAGATTAAATCACTTGGCTTTGCCTTGGTTAGCAACGGCAGCGGCTTTCGCTGCGATTTCGTCAGCGTCACCCAGATAGTAGTGTTTGATCGGCTTGAAGTTTTCATCGAACTCATACACCAACGGCACACCTGTTGGGATATTCAGTTCAAGGATTTCGTCTTCGCCCATGTTGTCCAGATATTGCACCAGCGCACGCAGGGAGTTACCGTGTGCAGCGATGATAACGCGCTCACCGCTCTTGATGCGTGGTAGGATAGTTTCGTTCCAGAACGGCACAACGCGTTCGATGGTCAGCGCCAGGCTTTCAGTCTGCGGCAGCTCATCGTCAGTCAAAGATGCGTAACGCGGATCGTGGCCGGGGAAACGCTCATCTTCACGGGTCAGCGCAGGCGGAGTGATAGCAAAACCACGACGCCATTGTTTAACCTGGTCATCACCGTATTTTTCAGCGGTTTCCGCTTTGTTTAGACCCTGTAACGCGCCGTAGTGGCGTTCGTTCAGTTTCCAGCTCTTTTCCACCGGCAGCCAAGCCTGATCCAGCTCGTCCAGGATGTTCCACAGCGTGTGAATGGCGCGTTTCAGCACAGAGGTATAAGCGAAATCGAAGGAGAAACCTTCATTTTTCAGCAATGTACCAGCGGCTTTGGCTTCTGAACGGCCCTTTTCGGACAGGTCAACATCGTACCAGCCTGTGAAGCGGTTTTCATTGTTCCACTGGCTTTCACCGTGTCTCACCAGTACCAGCTTAGTTACAGCCATAGCTAAACTCCTTCATTCCTAAGATTTCAGTGATAACTGATCTCATTATATTACTGCGCTGCAATTAACGGCAATCAATAGTCACCGATAAACCTGATTTATCTGCATTAACTTTGCTCATTATCACGTTATCGCTTGCTCGTTTCAGCTCACAGCAATAGCCTGTCGGCCCAAGATGAGTATGGGCCGACATCACTGAATTGCCACTCAGGCGCTATCGCCTCTCTTACGGTGTGTCAGCAGGTAGAACGCTGGGATCACCAGCATCGAGAGCAGGGGGGCTGTTACCATGCCGCCTACCATCGGTGCGGCAATACGTTGCATCACCTCCGCCCCGGTGCCGCCGCCCCACATGATGGGCAATAGCCCGGCCATGATGGTGGCAACCGTCATCACTTTGGGGCGCACACGTAACACGGCACCTTCATGGATTGCCTCACGCAGCAAGGGTAACGTCAGCGTCTCATCGGATTGTTGACGTTTTTCAATCGCGTGATTGAGGTATAACACCATGATAACGCCTAACTCGGCCGCCACCCCGGCAAGCGCGATAAAGCCCACCGCCGCCGCAACCGACAAGTTATAGCCCAGCAGATAAAGTAACCATACGCCACCAATCAGTGATGTAGCCCCCTGTAACACCAGACAGTAGCTGTATCTCCAGATAAGAGATAGGCTTAGATATATGTCTAACAATCATGCTAATTTTGAAATGACCGGGATCCTGTTAGGGCAAGAAGTCCGTAAGCGTAAAACTCCGCAAGAGAAAATCGCCATCATTCAGCAGACAATGGAGCCGGGGATGAACGTCTCCCATGTAGCCCGCCTGCATGGCATCCAGCCCAGCCTTTTGTTTAAGTGGAAGAAGCAATACCAGGAAGGAAGCCTCACCGCCGTTGCGGCCGGAGAAAAAGTGGTTCCAGCTTCGGCGCTGGCGACTGCCCTCAAGCAGGTCCGGGAGCTACAGCGCCTTCTGGGTAAGAAGACGATGGAAGTTGAGATCCTCAAAGAAGCAGTGGAGTACCGCCAGTCGCGAAAATGGATAGCGCACGCGCCCTTGTTGCCAAAGGACGGGGAATAGCTCTGGTCAGCCGCGCCATGAGCGTGTCGCGTGCGCAGCTGTCACTGCGGGTTAACCGTTCTGCCGACTGGCTGGACAGGCGCAGCAACCGGCGTAATGACGAAGCTGATGCTGAGATATTATCGGACATCCTCCGTATCATCAGCGACATGCCCAGTTACGGTTACCGCCGAGTGTGGGGTATCCTGGGTAAGCAACGTCGTGCAGAGGGACTTCCACCGGTGAACGCCAAACGGCTTTACAGGATAATGAGCGAGCATAACCTGCTGTTGTTGAATGATAAAACTGAACGTCCGAAGCGGGAGCATAAAGGCAAAATCGCGGTAGCAGAGAGCGATATGCGCTGGTGCTCAGATGGCTTCGAGTTCGGTTGTGACAACGGCGAGAAGCTGCGGGTGACGTTCGCACTGGACTGCTGCGACCGGGAGGTCATAGACTGGGCAGCGAGCACCAGGGGTTATGACCGTTCAACCGTGCAGGATGTGATGCTGAGGTCGGTGGAAAAACGCTTCGGTAGCGCGCTGCCGGATAAACCAGTGCAATGGCTGACGGATAATGGTTCAGCGTACACAGCGCATGAAACGCGGAAGTTCGCCAGAGAACTGAATCTGGAGCCCTGCACAACAGCAGTGAGCCGTCCACAGAGTAACGGCATGGCAGAACGGTTCGTGAAGACGATGAAGGAAGATTACATCGCCTTCATGCCAAAACCCGATGTGCGAACAGCGCTGAAGAACCTTGCAGCGGCGTTCAATCATTACAATGAAAACTGATGTAGCCCCCTGTAACACCAGACAGTAGCTGTATCTCCAGATAAGAGATAGGCTTAGATATCTGTCTAACAATCATGCTAATTTTGAAATGACCGGGATCCTGTTAGGGCAAGAAGTCCGTAAGCGTAAAACTCCGCAAGAGAAAATCGCCATCATTCAGCAGACAATGGAGCCGGGGATGAACGTCTCCCATGTAGCCCGCCTGCATGGCATCCAGCCCAGCCTTTTGTTTAAGTGGAAGAAGCAATACCATGAAGGAAGCCTCACCGCCGTTGCGGCCGGAGAAGAAGTGGTTCCAGCTTCGGCGCTGGCGACTGCCCTCAAGCCACCTCGTTATACACAAGTCCGCAACGCCTTATATGCCAAGGGTTAGCGGGCTGAAATAGGCAGCCAGTGGGGTTGTAAATGAAGTGAAACCGACGTGTACTATCGCCATTTACGGCGCTGAAAAATGACACGGGATTCAGATGGCTGGGCACACCAAGAACTGGAAGGGGTAAATCTTGGTGACACGAGGCTCAATAAGCGTGCCAAAGGGCTTTTGATACGGCTGGCTGAGAATCCGCAAGCCAGCATTCCGCATGCGTGCCTCGGATGGTCTGAGACGCTGGGTGCTTACCGCTTCATGGAGAACCAAGCATTCGAATGGCGAGACATTCTGCAACCTCACTGGCAGCGTACGCAGGAAAGGATCCGAGAACACGAGGTTGTGCTGTGTATCCAAGACACTACCGAGCTTGACTTCAACGGGCAGCAAATCCAAGGCTTGGGTCCCTTGAACTACGAAGCCAGGCGTGGTCTGTATCTGCATCCGACCTACGCGGTCAGTCCGGATCGCGTGGGGTTGGGCGTACTGGATGCGTGGATGTGGGCAAGAGAGCCGAAGGATGCAGACGGAAAACGCGATGGGATCAAGGAGAGTACGCGCTGGCTCGAGGGATACGAGCGAGTTGCTGAACTCGCCTCGGAGTTGCCAAACACACGTCTGGTGTACTTAGCCGATCGCGAAGCGGATATCAAGGCGTTGATGCAGCTCGCTGATGACCTTGGCACTCCGGCTGACTGGTTGATCCGCTCGACTCATAATCGCAGTCTGGACTGTAATGAGAAGCTTTGGCAGAAGGTTGGAAAGACCGTGCCGGTGGGAGAAATCCAATTCGTTATGGCGGCTCGCGCGGGGCAGAAGGCGCGTACGGTGAAACAGGCGCTGCGCGTGAAG
Organism: Symbiopectobacterium sp. Eva_TO; assembly: GCF_053848865.1. Taxonomy (NCBI): domain Bacteria; kingdom Pseudomonadati; phylum Pseudomonadota; class Gammaproteobacteria; order Enterobacterales; family Enterobacteriaceae; genus Symbiopectobacterium; species Symbiopectobacterium sp. Eva_TO. The sequence goes on from NZ_JBSPEY010000004.1 coordinate 1,209,887, forward strand.
CGAGTGTCGCTGCGTTGCGGGTTGGCAGTGACTTGTGTGATAGCCAAGGAAATTGAGCCGCCAGCAGGCGTGAAGCCGGTCGAGTGGCGGTTGCTGAGCAATCGCGTACCTGAAGGACGAGAAGATATCGTGGAGCTGATCGACTGGTATCGGGCTAGATGGGAAATCGAGATGTTCTTCAATGTGCTGAAGAACGGCTGCTGTGTCGAAGCGTTACAGTTATCGACCGTGGATCGCATTGAGCGGGCATTGGCGCTGTTCATGATCGTGGCATGGCGCATCGCCTATTTAATGCGTATGGGACGAACCTGTCCAGAGCTAGACGCAATGTTGTTCTTTGATTCCGACGAGACTCATGGCGCTTACCTACTGATGAACAAGCGTATGCCCAAGGGCCGCCCTAAGCTAAACGAAGTATTGCGCTTAGTTGCGCAACTCGGAGGCTTTCTTGCTCGAAAAGGCGACGGAGAACCAGGCGCAAAAACTATCTGGAAAGGCTTGCAGAAAGTCATGACGGCCGCCGAAACGCTACGCGCGCTCAGGCACGAACAGAGATGTGTATAACGAGGTGCCCTCAAGCAGGTCCGGGAGCTACAGCGCCTTCTGGGTAAGAAGACGATGGAAGTTGAGATCCTCAAAGAAGCAGTGGAGTACCGCCAGTCGCGAAAATGGATAGCGCACGCGCCCTTGTTGCCAAAGGACGGGGAATAGCTCTGGTCAGCCGCGCCATGAGCGTGTCGCGTGCGCAGCTGTCACTGCGGGTTAACCGTTCTGCCGACTGGCTGGACAGGCGCAGCAACCGGCGTAATGACGAAGCTGATGCTGAGATATTATCGGACATCCTCCGTATCATCAGCGACATGCCCAGTTACGGTTACCGCCGAGTGTGGGGTATCCTGCGTAAGCAACGTCGTGCAGAGGGACTTCCACCGGTGAACGCCAAACGGCTTTACAGGATAATGAGCGAGCATAACCTGCTGTTGTTGCATGATAAAACTGAACGTCCGAAGCGGGAGCATAAAGGCAAAATCGCGGTAGCAGAGAGCGATATGCGCTGGTGCTCAGATGGCTTCGAGTTCGGTTGTGACAACGGCGAGAAGCTGCGGGTGACGTTCGCACTGGACTGCTGCGACCGGGAGGCCATAGACTGGGCAGCGAGCACCAGGGGTTATGACAGTTCAACCGTGCAGGATGTGATGCTGAGGTCGGTGGAAAAACGCTTCGGTAGCGCGCTGCCGGATAAACCAGTGCAATGGCTGACGGATAATGGTTCAGCGTACACAGCGCATGAAACGCGGAAGTTCGCCAGAGAACTGAATCTGGAGCCCTGCACAACAGCAGTGAGCAGTCCACAGAGTAACGGCATGGCAGAACGGTTCGTGAAGACGATGAAGGAAGATTACATCGCCTTCATGCCAAAACCCGATGTGCGAACAGCGCTGAAGAACCTTGCAGCGGCGTTCAATCATTACAATGAAAACCATCCGCACAGTGCGCTGGGATACAACTCCCCAAGAGAATATCGGCGCCAGCGGGCATCGTTAACTTAAGATACAAAAGCTGTCCGGAGATGGTGGGTCAAGATCATTCCTGCTGTGCGGCTGACCACTGCGGCATCCACAACTGTGCCAGAGGGTCGTTACGTTGAACGAACTGCTGTGGCGCTTTCACATACAGTTTTTCGACCAGCCCGTTTGCTCGCGCTGACAGGGTTTCAATACCACGTTCATCCGTGGCGACAGTATCAAAGGCTGTCAGTTGCAGATCTAACGTACGCTGCGCTGCCTGCGCTGTTTTTACGCCCAGATTTTGCTGTTGGTGTGCGCTGATGGTTATGCCGCCATCATCCTGGGTTTCATCCGCGTAGCGTGGCACCAGATCCATGTCCATAAAAGGCGACTTACCCGGTTTATCAAAGCGCTGCCCTGGAGTCATCGGATCATACCAATAGATCACTTTTCTTTGTGTTTCTTGTGGCGCAGTCGTTGCTGTGCTGGCAACCGGGTTTCCGCTGTGACCGGAGGAGGCACCCAGTTGGTATCCCACGGCGAGCGCAGCAGCAACGGCAATAGCGACGACGCTTAACGTAACGATCGGTTTCATTGTTTTGTGTCCTGCGGTAGTAGCTTTGTATCCTGAGGGATCAAATAACGAATAGCGGCCCAACTGGCAGCGAGCGCTTTTTGCGCGTTGATCTGTTCAATTTCGCTGTTTAGCAGAGCACGTCTTGCATCAAGGTTTTCTGCCAGTCCGCTGCTGCCGGTGCGATATTCTGCATCCAGCAATTTGAGCCGTGAGCGTTGCAGCGGGATCACTTCATTGGCCTGACGATCGTAGATGGATTTCGCTGCCTGATACTGTGCGATAAGCGCATCCAGCGCGGCCTGATGCGCTCGGGTCAGTAGGGTCAACTGATCGTTGGCTTCATAGGTTCGGGAGAGATCGGCCGCGTAATCTTTATCCTGCCGCCGTGATTTGAACAAGGGCAGATCGACCGTTAGCATTACACCGCCCATATCCTCTAATCCATCGGCTCGCTTGCCGTAGTACACTTCCACTCCGACATCGGGGATGGCGGCAACGGCGGACTGCGCTGATTTTGCCTTGGCGGCATCCGCTTCGCGCGCGGCTTGAATGATTTCGGGGTGCTGCGTGATGGCATCAATCAAGGCACTCTGGCTGGCGGGAAGACGGGTGATGACAGGGAAATCGCCGCTGACGCGCGTAATGTCTTTCCCTGTCAATTGTTTAAGCCGAGAACGCGCCACCTCCACGTCACGTTTGGCGTTATCCAATTGATTTTTCATTTCATTGACAGTGAGTTGCAGTGCCAAAACGCTGCTCGCGCTGTTGCTGCCACTCGCGACTCCGGCTTTTTGCATGCCAAGCTGCCGTTGTGTGTCGCTCAGCAGGCGTTCAATGGCTTCCTGTGCATGTTGCCCCAGAGCCAGTTCGAACCAAGCCAGTGAAACTTTTCGTTGCAACCCGGCGCGAATCAGGTCCTGATTAGCCTCCGCTTTACGCGCTTCAGCGCGAATGGCATCTGATTTGCGTTCGCGTTTAGTGCTGCTGACATAATCCTGCATGATGCCGACACGTTGCATGGTCATGTCAGAACGGGTGAAACGATGCGCATTGGCTCCACTGACCGGAAAGTTCTCAATCCCAACTTTCAGTTTGGGATCGGGTAGCTGCATGGCGGAATCTGCCATGTTATTCAAGGCATTCACTTGGTGATGATTGGCAGAAATTTCTGCCGAATACTGTTCCGCGGCCGCCAGGGTTTGATCGAGCGTTGTTGCCTGAGCCGTAAATATCGCGCAGCCAAAAAGTCATGGCAGGGCATAACCCACCTCGTTATACACAAGTCCGCAACGCCTTATATGCCAAGGGTTAGCGGGCTGAAATAGGCAGCCGGTGGGGTTGTAAATGAAGTGAAACCGACGTGTACTATCGCCATTTACGGCGCTGAAAAATGACACGGGATTCAGATGGCTGGGCACACCAAGAACTGGAAGGGGTAAATCTTGGTGACACGAGGCTCAATAAGCGCGCCAAAGGGCTTTTGATACGGCTGGCTGAGAATCCGCAAGCCAGCATTCCGCATGCGTGCCTCGGATGGTCTGAGACGCTGGGTGCTTACCGCTTCATGGAGAACCAAGCATTCGAATGGCGAGACATTCTGCAACCTCACTGGCAGCGTACGCAGGAAAGGATCCGAGAACACGAGGTTGTGCTGTGTATCCAAGACACTACCGAGCTTGACTTCAACGGGCAGCAAATCCAAGGCTTGGGTCCCTTGAACTACGAAGCCAGGCGTGGTCTGTACCTGCATCCGACCTACGCGGTCAGTCCGGATCGCGTGGGGTTGGGCGTACTGGATGCGTGGATGTGGGCAAGAGAGCCGAAGGATGCAGACGGAAAACGCGATGGGCTCAAGGAGAGTACGCGCTGGCTCGAGGGATACGAGCGAGTTGCTGAACTCGCCTCGGAGTTGCCAAACACACGTCTGGTGTACTTAGCCGATCGCGAAGCGGATATCAAGGCGTTGATGCAGCTCGCTGATGACCTTGGCACTCAGGCTGACTGGTTGATCCGCTCGACTCATAATCGCAGTCTGGACTGTAATGAGAAGCTTTGGCAGAAGGTTGGAAAGACCGTGCCGGTGGGAGAAATCCAATTCGTTATGGCGGCTCGCGCGGGGCAGAAGGCGCGTACGGTGAAACAGGCGCTGCGCGTGAAGCGAGTGTCGCTGCGTTGCGGGTTGGCAGTGACTTGTGTGATAGCCAAGGAAATTGAGCCGCCAGCAGGCGTGAAGCCGGTCGAGTGGCGGTTGCTGAGCAATCGCGTACCTGAAGGACGAGAAGATATCGTGGAGCTGATCGACTGGTATCGGGCTAGATGGGAAATCGAGATGTTCTTCAATGTGCTGAAGAACGGCTGCTGTGTCGAAGCGTTACAGTTATCGACCGTGGATCGCATTGAGCGGGCATTGGCGCTGTTCATGATCGTGGCATGGCGCATCGCCTATTTAATGCGTATGGGACGAACCTGTCCAGAGCTGGACGCAATGTTGTTCTTTGATTCCGACGAAACTCATGGAGCTTACCTACTGATGAACAAGCGTATGCCCAAGGGCCGCCCTAAGCTAAACGAAGTATTGCGCTTAGTTGCGCAACTGGGAGGCTTTCTTGCTCGAAAAGGCGACGGTGAACCAGGCGCAAAAACTATCAGGAAAGGCTTGCAGAAAGTCATGACGGCCGCCGAAACGCTACGCGCGCTCAGGCACGAACAGATATGTGTATAACGAGGTGGGCATAACCCGCCTGCTGTAGACGAAGCGTCAACATATCGACCTCGAGTCAGTTAGCTGTATTAGTCGCGACTTGATCTGACACTGGACCTTGAAAGGTTGAGAGTTACCGGTTTTGATATGGGTGTCGAATACTTATACAAAACACGAGGTAACTCTCATGCTTCATACTAACAATCCCATCATCAAACACAAAGCCGGCCTGCTCAATCTCGCCGAAGAACTCGGTAACGTATCAAAAGCCTGTAAAATCATGGGGGTGTCACGCGACACGTTTTATCGCTATCAGGAACTGGCGGCAGAAGGCGGCATTGACGCTCTGGTTAACCAAAACCGCCGGGTTCCCAACCTGAAAAACCGTGCTGATGAAGCCACTGAACGTGCGGTTGTTGATTACGCCATTGAGTTCCCGGCTCATGGCCAGCACCGGACCAGTAATGAGCTGCGTAAAAAAGGCGTCTTCATTTCTGGCAGCGGTGTGCGCTCCATCTGGCAACGACACGATCTGGAAAACTTTCGTAAGCGCCTGAAGGCACTTGAGGAAAAAGTTGCCAGAGAAGGCATCGTACTTACTGATGCTCAAATCGCTGCACTGGAGAAGAAGGCGCACGACGACGAAGCCTGTGGTGAAATAGAGACTGCTCACCCGGGTTATCTGGGGTCGCAGGACACCTTCTACGTGGGTAATCTGAAAGGTGTTGGCCGTATCTACCAGCAGACGTTCGTGGATACGTACTCGAAAGTGGCGCACTGCAAGCTTTACACGAGTAAAGCACCGATCTCTGCCGCCGACCTGCTCAATGATCGCGTGCTGCCGTTCTACGAAGCTCAGGGGCTGCCAATGCTAAGAATACTGACGGACAGGGGGACGGAATACTGCGGTAAAGTGGAACAACATGACTATCAGCTGTACTTGGCTATCAACGATATAGACCATACGAAAACGAAAGCGATGTCTCCGCAGACAAACGGTATCTGCGAGCGCTTCCATAAAACTATTTTGCAGGATTTTTATCAGGTTGCGTTCCGTAAGACGTTATACGAGGACCTAGAAAGTCTACAAAAGGATCTGGACAACTGGTTGTGGCATTACAATAATGAGCGAACTCATCAGGGTAAAATGTGCTGCGGGCGTACGCCAATGGCCACGTTACTTGATGGTAAACGAGTCTGGGCAGAAAAAAATCTGAACCAGATTTAATCTGACAGACACCTGTATAAATAACCGGTAACTGTCAGATCAGGTCTGAGCTAATACAAGTTAGCGGATGCTGAAATCAGATCGTAGCCGGAGGCGCTTTGGATAAAGGTGAAGTTCACCGTTTGTCCGACGCTTAGCGGGCTGCCCTTGTAGGCACTGAGGCCAAAACGCATGGTCATGGCGGGCCAACTAAGTGCGGGAATCGGTTGGTGGGCGAAGGTGACGCTGGTGTCCGACCAGGCTTTTACCACTCCTGTGCCTTGATACACCGTCGCGGCGCTGGTGGGTTGAGTGCCATGGTTCATGTTGCTGTGATCCATGGACATCATGGCATTGTGATCGTGCGCGGCGACAGGTGATGTTTCGGAAAAAGCAGGGTCTGTAGTAGCAACGGAAGCAAATAGGGCAATGGCGGTCAGTAACGTACGCATAATAAATATCTCCAGAATAAAACATAACAAATGATAGAAAATCAAAGTGTTGTTTTAACCCGTCATACTTCAAATTGCAGATGCGTTGGCTACGTTCACTCACCCGAATCACTTACTGGAGTAAGCTTATCGGCATTCATTCGCTTGCCGAATTCCTGCAACTCGAATTATTTAGGGTATATCTGGATTTATTCTCTGAAACTGCTCCATAGAATTTCATTTATCGTTCACAACCCTTCAATCTCCTTCAGCTTTCTCACATAAATATCATGATTAATAAGATTTTTTAAGATTTAACCTTTCATTCTTATTTCCTTTTATTCACCTTCTTACAGTAAAATGTGTATAAACTTTCGCGTAAAACATTGAGGTGTGTAGTGGGCGGAGATCTGAACAAACTGTCTGACAAGCGGCTTAAAAATCTGATGGGGACGACTCGTGATAAGCCTGAGTTCTTTGCTGATGGAGCAGGCCTTAGCGTGAGAGTGTCACCAGTCGGCGGCATTAGCTGGACATTCACCTATCGCAACAATGGGGTACTTCAGCGCGTGACGTTGGGACGCTATCCCGATATGAGTCTGAAGAAGGCGAGGGAGAAGCGCGACGAGTGCCGGACATGGCTATCTGATGGCAAAGACCCCAAGCGCCAGCTTAAGCTCAAGAAACAGGAATCGCTAAAACCTGTAACAGTTAAGGATGCAATTGAGTATTGGGAAAAGCATTATGCTATGGGTAGAGTGAGTAGCATTGATGGCAAGATGCAACAATTAAAAAAGCATATTTATCCCTATATCGGTAACATGGCGTTATCCGACTGTGAAACTCGTTATTGGTTAGAGTGTTTTGACCGTATAAATCATATGCCTGTAACTGCCGGAGCAGTATTTCAGTTAAGCAAACAAGTGTTAAAATTTTGCCGTGTTCGTCGATATGCCATAAGTAATGCGCTAGATGACTTAACCATAGGGGATGTTGGAAAAACATCAGGAAAAAGAGACAGGGTGTTAACTGATACAGAAATCGGGCAATTATGGAAGTTCATAAACAATGATAACGACCTTCTCCCTTACTATTCTGAATGGATAAAGATATTAATTGTTTTTGGCTGTCGAAGCGGAGAGGCTAGATTATCCCGTTGGGATGAATGGGATTTAGATAACGGGTTATGGACTGTTCCTAAAGAGCATAGCAAAACTGAGACGCCTATAATTAGACCTATACCCGAAAAGATACGACCATGTATTGAGATATTGCGCGCCCATAATTTACGAACCGGGTATTTACTTGGCGAACTTAAGAAGAATTCTACAGTAGCCGAAATGGGTTCAAGAATATCCAAGAAACTTAAACATGATGAACACTGGACAGCGCACGACCTGCGCCGGACGCTGGCAACCAAACTCAATGATATGGGTGTGGCTCCGCATGTGGTAGAGCAGCTTCTAGGCCATGCTATGCCGGGAGTCATGGGTATTTATAACCGGAGTCAGTACCTGCCGGAGAAACTGGGCGCGCTAAATCGGTGGATGGACAGACTTGATGAACTGGCAGAAAAGAGTGTGCTACCGGATGGATTAATTAAACGGTAGCCAAACGTAATTTTATTTATTGAAAATATTTCCATGTCAAAAATAAATGGATGGAAATAGAGAGAAATAAATCTGAATGTCCTATTCCAGTGTGGAGAAGAATAACCGCTTCTCCGCCCTGTTTACTTTCTTATCTAACTCTGAAAACATACTTAAAAATACTGAAGCATGGAGATGATAGCGTGGCTCATAAATACGTTTACCCCACGGATGAAGAACGCCGAAAGTTGCTTAATTCCGTCAACGAACCCTACGAACGTTTTATTCGTGAAGATGAAAGGCATAAGCTTACCGCGATAGGAAAAATCAGTGCTTGGAAATGGGAACAGGAAGGACGATTTCCCAAACGTATTAAACTTGGCGCAACCTCGAATGCGTGGCGCTTGAGCGAAGTGTTGCACTGGATGCAAGATCCGCCTGTCAGGGATTTAAGCAAAAACAAGCAATCTACCGCTAATTAAAATAAGGTCTAACCATGTTAACGATAATTTCCGGTAATAACCGGAACGGGTATCCCTGCGCCTTAAATAAAGTGGGCGATATATTCCAGTGCGGCATTCCTCCGATTGAAACGGAGGGATTAGCAGACTTGGGATATGCCAGCCAGAAAGAAGCCTTCTCCTTGGCTGGCTCATTGAGCTTAATATTTAGTTTAGCCAAAGTGAGGAAGTGTAATTTTATCAAGTGGTTAAATGATGATTACGTCTTCCATTTGAGCTCGCCAAAATCGGCGAGTGCAAAATCTCGCCACCACCAGATCCCCATGCCGGAGGTCACAGTGACCTCTAGCAATACAATCAATGGCTTAGCATACACTCATATGGTGGGGGTATGTGCAGATAACCTACTGAATAACAAAGCATATTCAGGATTTGTGCAGACGACAGGCAAAGAAAAAGGGCCCCGTCAGGCCCTTCGAGTCATGCAGTTGATTACTTGTGAGGAATCGAAGGAATTATACCAAAATTCGCACTTGCAAGCTACTGGCAATCTGTCCTATAGTCGTAGCGTTGCCCCTAAATGGGCAGCCGGGTTTGACATCCTGAATACAGAAGCGGACATAAGCCGCTTCAAACAGCGGTTTTTTTGCGTCCGAAGCCTGCGTTGCGCCCCTATAATGGTGGGACGTAACGGGGGAGCCTTCGGGCTCGCTGGTTTCTTCTGTGCCGGTATGTCAACCCCGATACGTCTCGCCACCTCGTTTGACATCGAGGCGGTGAGGTTGCAAAACCTTACAGAAGAGGCCACCGCTATGGTTGCTACCACCCAAACTCGCCCCGAGTTTATTGATATCTACTGGATTATCCCCGAATACTCAACTGTGCCCTACGGCAAAGTGTCGTTTACCCGTCAAGATCGCCGCACCTTCATCGCCCTGTTCAAAGACAGCCGCCTGATATGGGCTGGTCGTCAACCTGTGCAAGGAAGGGTCAAAATCACCCCACCTTCAACCTCAACCATAACGGAAATCGTTACAGTTCAGGAGGTGGCACATGTCTAACTTCGTTGCCATCCAGAACACCGCTATGCCGGTAGTCGAGTACCAAGGTAAGCGCGTCGTCACCTTCGCCATGATTGATAAGGCTCATGGGCGCAAGAAGGGAGCCGCGAAACGGACATTCAACCGCAATAAATCCCGCTTTGTTGAGGGAAAAGACTTCTTCGAGCTCACTTGGGGTCTTAAAGACCCCGAGTCGCTGAAAGGTGTATTTCCGCCTCGCACACCGAAGGGGATCCTCATTACAGAACCCGGTTATTTATTACTGGTGAAACCTTTCGGTGATGACCTCTCTTGGGATGTACAGCGCCAGATGGTAGATGCCTACTTCCGCCGCAACACCTTAGGCGAACTCCGCCACGTAGAGATCCCCAGCCTCGAAGAGTTGCGCGAGATGCCACCGGAGAAAGCCCAGCACATCGTTGCCAAGGCCGAGAAAGAATCTTCCTTCGGTCACGGTAAGCCCGGAAGTGCTGCCATGACATTACGCCGCAAGGAATTAAAGCAGATACGTCCGGCAATCAGGACATTAATTGACCTGCATCAGATATCTATCTGTGATTTGGGCGACTTTGCCAAGGAGGTGGCACATGCGTAACGCTCCTATCCCTCTCGATACCGCCGCATACCGGGCAAGTGCGGCATGTTCACTGTATGAAGTCATTCTTGATAAGGCTAATGATGAGAAAGTATCTCCGGTTCTTATCGACTTACTCAGTATAGCTTGTGACCTCAACTGTGAAGTTAGCCGCACGTTGGCTGCTGTGATGGAGGATGCCGCATGAGCCGCTATCACGTCGAGAATACCCCGGACGGTATCAACATCTCGCAACACACCGCTGAGCGCCTGTACGAGCATGTAGACCTCATCCCCTACGCCGATGCCATGACGCGCCTTGACGCTGGTGAGTGGGATGACGACCTAGATTTTGCACTGACCATCGCCGTGAAGTGGGGAGAGTCGGGTTACGACTATACAAGTGAGGATGCGCTACTGATGTGGCGCTGGCTGATTGCCTACGCCTTCAACCGTGAGCAACGCGAAGCCAATGGCACCGTTACCGTTGAATGGCGTCCGGGCGAGTTCAAGGAATGTGCGGTTTATCAGGGCGAGTATGGCGCGATTAACCTGTATCTGGCGGCTGAGCGTTTCGCGATGGCTAACAACATCGAAGGGGCGCTGATTGAAAAATACGGCTCTGAACAGGGAATGATGAACGCCATCCGGTTCTATGCCTCCATGCGTGGTGAAAACGGTGGCCTCTCCGATATGGGGCGTGAGGTGCTATCCGAGTTGCATGATGGCTTCATTCAGCAAATCAACAAATCCGGGATGCCGGAAGCGCCAACCGCACACTGAGGGGGAAATATGGCACTGGTAACAAAAAACTTCCGCCTTAATGCGCTGGCTAACCAGTATGCGGCGGCGGTGTATGCCGCGATAAAAAAAGAGAACGGTGGCGACTGGTTTACCGTGAGCGCCGGCGGGCAGGACATCCTCGTTGACATTATCGGCGGTGTGTCCGGGGTGCGTGACCTGATAGACGCTTACGGATTGAGCGCCTTGAAACTTAATTATCACCGCTGGGAGCCTCTCGCTATTGACCTGCTTAAGCGCTGCATCAAGGGCAAGCGGCTGACCGCTTACGGGCGCGAACTCTGGGAGAGCATGAAAAAAGACATGGGCGCAAGCATCGCAGGGAGGGCGTTGGTATGACCACTTTTGTCGATGATATCCGCCTCAAGGCCAACGGGCATTGGGAAGCCATCTTGCAGCGCCTCGACATTTCCACCCATTCCAAGGAGGGCGAATGCCCTCACTGTGGTGGCAATACCCGTTATCGCTTTGACGACAAGGAAGGGAGAGGCACTTACTTTTGCTCACACTGTGGGGCGGGTACAGGGCTGGATTTAGTGATGAAGGTCAAGAAATGCACTGCACCCGAGGCTGCCACAATGGTGGCTGAGGTGATGGCAATACCACTGCCGGAGAAGAAGCCAGCCAAAGAGAAGCCTCTGCGCCCGATAGCTGAACGGGTGGCGGCTTTGATGAAAGCTACCCATATGGGCGAGTCCGTCTATCTCAACAATAAGGGGCTGCAAGGCCCCCATCCGCTACTCAAGGATGGTTCGCTGCTGCTGGTACTGCGCACGATGGCGGGTACGGTAACCGGCGCTCAGACCATACGGCCCACTGGAGAGAAACGCCTGCTCGCGGGCACAAAAAAGAAAGGGGCCTTTATTCCCGTCGGTGATATCCCCGACAACCCCGATTCCGTGGTGATTGCCGAGGGCTATGCCACTGCGTTGAGTCTCGATGTGGTGGGCGCTGAGGTCATACTGGCAGCCATTGATGCGGGGAATTTGCTATCCGTCGCTCAGGCGGTGCGAGAGCGCTTGCCCCAAACGCCGATCATTATCGCTGGAGATAACGATGTGACCCCGGAGGGTGAGAACGTGGGCAAGCTCGCCGCCGAGGAAGCCGCACGTGCCGCTTCTTGCCTGTTTGCCGTGCCGCCAACTGACCATAAGGCCGACTGGAACGATTACCGCCAGCAGAACGGCGTAGAGGCGCTACAGCGGGCTTTTGTGGCAAGTACCGTAGTTCCGGTAATCAAAATAATGAATCACGTTGAGGATAAAAAAATGAAAAATGAATATGGCAATGTGCAGACTCTCGGACAGGTACACGATAACGTTAAGGTTATTCATCCTGAACGTAAAACGAGGTTGCCAATGAGCGTAGGATCTGCCGGATTTGATACCCAGCTTGATTATGTGGTTAAGGGACTTATTCCCGCCCATTCATTATGCAGTATTTACGGGCCTAGCGGCTCTTATAAGAGCTTTCTTGCTGGTTCATGGGCCTGTCATGTCGCAACGGGTAAAGATTGGGGAGAACACCGTGTCGCGCATGGGGCTGTAATGTATGTAGTTGGTGAAGGTGGTATTGGTGTACCTCGTCGCATTAAAGCATGGGAAATCGTACATGGTCAGGAGGCTAATAATCTTTACCTCGTAAATACGCCGATATTCCCCGCCGCACCGATGGAAATCAAGGAAATGGCGATTGCAGCCAAACAGGTAGAGGCTGAAACCGGCAAACCTGTTCGCTTGATTATTCTCGACACCCTAGCACGTTGCTTTGGTGGCTCTGATGAGAACGATGCTAAAGATATGGGCGCTTTTGTTCGCGGTTGCGATGAGCTTAAAAAACAAACGGGTGCAACAATTCTGGTTATTCACCATTCCGGCAAGGATGAGTCGAAAGGTGCGCGGGGTTCAAGTGCTTTCCGCGCTGCGCTGGATGCTGAATTTAAAATCAGCCGTGAGGGGAAAGGAGACGCCTTAATCATTGACTGCACCAAGATGAAGGACGCAGAGGAGCCAGAGGCCAAGGCTTATGACCTGCGCGTAGTCGAGCTATTCACCGATAGCGACGGCGAGCTTGTGACCTCTCTAACCGTGATTGATAAGCCGCGTGAGCCGAAGGAGGAAGATCCATTATCAGGTACGGTTAGCAACAAGACAGATAACCATACGGCACTATGGCAATGCATACGCTCAAGAACGTCACTTAAAGATCCATGCACGGCAGCCTTAGTGCGCGACGACATGAAAGCAATGGGAATAGATATTAAGCATTTCCGTCGCTGGCTTACAAAACTCGAAAATGAGGGATTGGTACGTGTGGAAGGTGACGATTTACACCCTGTCATTAAAAAAGACCAGAGCTAAAAAAGTGGGTAAAAAAGTGGGTAGCTGTGGGTAGATTTAACATTTAATTAACAAATTTACCCACTTTTCTCGCCTATATGTGGAAAAAGTGGGTAATTTATAAGGTATTGATTTTAATTGTTTTTTATGGGCCAAAAAGTCAGTGGGTAAAAAAGTGGGTAATCGAAAAAGTGGGTAAAAAAGTGGGTAGTAGGTGGGTAGAGCAGCTCTATCGCTATAAGCAGTTTACAGATAAAAGGAGAGTAGAAAATGTTAATGCGTTACCCGGAACAGGCCCAATCAATGAGCCATAGAGAAAGAGAGGCTCTCAAGAGTTTTGTCCTACATTGCGAATGCAGAGGGGATATTGATAGCCTTTCCCGTACACTGGTGATGATTGCTCATTGGTTCCGGCAGGGGCATAAGATTGGATTCAATGAATATGCGTCACAATGGACAGAAGCACAAAAAAACAGGACAGATGGCAATGCTTCAACCGAGGCTATGAGGAAGCAATGGCCATTCAGCGGTAAACGTTGCATCGGGGAAGGAATGTCAGGCTATTATCCTCAAGGTATTGAGCGTGATACAAAGGATATTGAAATTGAAGTTAGACATGCGATAACTCAAATTAGGGCTAATTATTATCATGCTGGATACGATGGGTTATTGGCGCATGAATGCTGGCATGAACATGAGAACCCTTGCACACCATTCTTTATTAAGCAAGTTAGTTGCTGTATCGAATGGTTAAAAGATACGGGTTTATACCACGCCAAAGTGACGAGAATAGCCTGTAAAGAACATTCGTCGTACTGGTTTAAGCATGTAGTCGAGCAATACTATGAAGAAAAAAATGAAATATCTTGCTACATAACCAATATGGCCTTCATTGTTGCCATGATGATAGCTGGGTATGACTTCAAACCTGCCAATAAACGTAATGCTGTATTTAATATTGACTGGAAAGCCGTTTACGGTGTGGTAGATAAATCGAAAGTAAAAACTTAATGATGTTTGCACTTCAGCTAAGCCAATACGCCAGCCAAAGGAAAAGCCTCTTCTCTGGCTGGCCTACCCAGCTTACAGACGACGCCGGGATACATGATTGAGCACCTCACTAACAGGAGATACGGACAACGCTCATCAAGCGGCTACAGGCTGCTGAGGGTTTTGTTGAAGGCTGTCTTGCGATGGCTAATATCACCCTTGAAATGGATAAATCCGTACAAAAGGAAAATATTTACGAGCGCTGACGATAAAAATAATTGCCTCTAGATAAATAAATACTTTTCATATTCGTTCGTGGCCGTTTATTTTCGTTCACTTTAAAGAAGAGCATCAGTGATTATATTTATTTCTGCATTCTACAGGTGTAAAATATTTCCTGTTCAGACATAACTAAGTTCTTGCAATACTTTTTGTGGTAGCGGCGGTTATCCTTCACACAGTAACCGCTGCGCTTTTTTATGGTGTTGCAGGTTTATTCCCAAACAGACAGAGATGCCATGAAAAAATTAATTGAATTACGCCAGCAAAAAACGGCTATTGCTGAACAGATGCGAACCCTATTAACGCAATCTGAACAGGAAAAACGCAGCCTGAATGACGAAGAAGCGAAACAGTTTGATGAATTACGTTCACAGGCTGATTCCCTGAATACCGATATTGCCCGCTATGAAGCCATTGTCGAGGAAACACGCGCCAAGACTGATATCACTACCCCGGTGAGCCAGCCGCTTACCAACGCAGAATTACGCCACTACGTGATGACCGGCGATACTCGTTCATTATCAACCAGTACGCCAGCCGATGGTGGCTATACGGTTATTCCTGAACTCGACAAACAGATTATGCGCCGCCTGATGGATAACTCCGAGATGCGTCAGATTTGTACGGTCAAGCGGGTTCACAGCAACGAATATAAAAAACTCGTGTCCGTTGGAGGCGCAGCGGTAACTCACGGAGAAGAAGGTAAGAAACGTGACGAAACTGCGTCTCCGAAGCTGGAAGAGGTTAGCATCAAGCTCTTCCCAATCTATGCCTACCCCAAGACCACGCAGGAAATTCTTGATTTTAGCGATGTCGATATTCTCTCTTGGCTGACTGAGGAAATCGCCGACACCTTTACCGAGACCGAAGAAACAGATTTGGTTACGGGTGATGGCGACAAAAAAGCCAAGGGATTTCTGGCCTATACCCGTGAAGCCAAGAACGATAAAGAGCGGGCTTTCGGCAAGCTGGAAAAGCTGGTCACTGCCGGCGCTGCACCAACGGCTGACGAGTTAATCGACCTGATATTCAAGCTGAAGAAGCAATACCGCAAAAATGCCGTATGGGTAATGAATTCCAATACCGCCGCGACGCTGCAAAAGCTGAAAAACAGCAACGGCGATTACATTTGGCGCGACCGGATGCAGGCAGGCGACCCGGATATGTTGTTAGGTCATCCCGTGCATTACCTTGAGTACATGCCGGATGCGGCAGCGGGCAAGGCGGTATTGGCGGTAGGCGACTTCAAGCGCGGCTATACCATCGTTGACCACGAGACCGGCACCCGTACCCGTCCAGATGCGATCACCGAGCCGAACTTCTTCAAGCTGCATACCAGCAAGTACCTCGGCGGCGGGCTGGTTGACTCCAACGCTATCAAAGTGCTGGAAATCAAAGCGGCAGGAAGCGGCGGAACGGGTGGTTAAGGGTGACTCACTCAATGAATACCCATGATATCGAAATCCGCACAGCCACCCTTACCCGGAAAGACCAAGCGTTGACCGGGTATGCGGTGAAGTGGAATAGCTGTTCACATGTGCTGTTCGATGAATTTGTTGAACAGTTCGCCCCCTATGCCTTCCGTGACCATCTGGCGGCGGGTCAGGATGTCTTGGCGCTCTGGGAGCATGACCCCAAGAGCTTATTGGGCAGAACGGCTTCCGGCACGCTGGCATTGCATGAAGATGAAACCGGGCTGCACTTCGCCCTGAATCCCCCGGATACGCAGTTAGGCCGGGATGTGCTGACGATGGTAGAGCGTGGTGACATTACTGGGATGAGCTTTGGCTTTCGTGCGCTAAAAGACTATTGGAATATTGCCCGTAAACCCCACGTGAGAACCGTGCAACGCGCTGAGCTAAAGGAAATTACTATAACCAGCCTCCCCGCCTATCCTGAAAGCGCCGTTGAGATAGCCAGAAGGTCACTGCATCAATCAGCTAAAAATGTAGCCGATAACCGCCGCCGCTGGCTGCAATGGGTGGCGGTGTGAACATGTGGCCCTTCAAACGTAAGAGCGAAGCCCGCAGTCTGACGATAGATGAGTTTCTCTCTCTGGCCGGTGTTCCTAACTCTGCTTCCGGGGAATATGTATCGCCGACCACGGCGGAATCGCTACCCGCTGTGATGAATGCCGTGACGGTGATTAGCGAAGCCGTCGCAGCCATGCCCTGCTACCTGTACCGGGTCACGCACCATGACGGGCAGGAGGCGCGGGAATGGCTCAGTGACCACCCGGTTGATTACCTGCTGAACGAAGCCCCCAACGACTGCCAGACGGCCTACCAGTTCAAGCGGACGCTGATGCGCCACTGTCTGCTGAACGGTAACGCCTATGCCGTCATTGAGTGGGGAAAGGACGGACAGCCCAAAAGCTTACACCCTTACCCGCCGCAAGCCGTGACGGTGAACCAGATTGGCGACCATCGTTACGCCTATACCGTTACAGAGCCATATAGCGGTAAGTCGAGAACTTACTTACAACATGAAGTACTGCACCTCAGGTATGCCACTGATGACGGCTTTATGGGGCGCTCACCCATAACACAATGCAGGGAAACGCTGGGGCTTGGACTGGCCCAACAGCGCCACGGTGCCAGCATCATGAAAGATGGGATGATGGCGGCGGGGATTATCAAATCGGGTGACTGGCTCGACGGCGTTAAAGGCGTCAAGGCGCTTGAGGCGCTGGAGCGCTACAAGGGGGCGAGGAATGCGGGTAAAACGCCCATTCTCGAAGGCAACATGCAGTACGAAAAACTGGGCATGAGCAATCAGGATGCGGAATGGCTTGCCTCCCGTCGCATGACGATTGAGGACGTCGGGCGCATGTTCAATGTGAGTCCTATTTTTCTGCAAGAGTACAGCAACAGCACCTACAGCAACTTTAGCGAAGCCAGCCGTGCCTTTCTGACCATGACAATCCGCCCGTGGCTGACCAACTTTGAGCAGCAAATCAAGGCGGCGCTACTGGTGGAGTCCAGCATACCCCATGTGCGCTATCAAATTGAATTTGATTCTGCTGACCTGCTGCGCTCGAACCCGCAAGAACGATTTCAAAGTTACGAGACCGCGATTAAATCCGGGGTGATGAGTCCCAATGAAGCCCGTGAGCGTGAAGGGTTATCACCTCGTGAAGGTGGCGATGAGTTCAGTCAGGCATGGCAGCAGGAAGTGAAGGTGAAGCAGGAGACGACCCCATGAGAGCGGGCGGATTACGTCACCGGGTGACAATTCAACATTTTACCTCCTATCGGGATGCGGGCGGTCAGCCCATTAAAACGTGGCGTGATACAGCTACGGTATGGGCGCAGGTAACAGGTATTAACGGGCGTGAACGTGTAGCGGCAGGCGCGGTATCTGCCGAGGCGACAATACGTGTGTGGATGCGTCACCGCCGTGATGTATCTGCAGCGTCACGATTGCTGTGCCTAACCGGGCCGTTTGCCGGAAAAATGCTGGATATTATCGGTCCGCCGATCCCAGACGATAAAGGCACCCGTCTTGAGTTGCTGTGTAAGGGAGGCGTGAAACGTGGCTGAACTGATTACGCTGGCAGAAGTGAAACTGCACTGTCGCATTGATAAAGACGACGAAGACCCCCTGATACAAGGGTATATCGAGGCCGCGCTAGATGTCTGCCAGAAGCATATCGGCAAGCAGTTCAGCGATGGGATGAAATTTACTCCGGCGCTAAAGGTGGGATGCCTTCTACTGATAGGCTTCTGGTACGAGAACCGGGAAGCAGTGAGAGCAGGCGACAAAGCCAGCGAGTTACCGTTTACCACAAAGAGCCTATGGAATTATTACCGTGACGTAGGAATTTATTGAATGCCATACCAACCATTAAGAAGATGCACAGAGCCGGGCTGCTTTAAGCGTGTGAAGTCTGGCAAGTGTGAGCTGCATAAGCAGGCAGCCAGACGCCTACAGGATAAGCGCCGGGGAACGCATACCCAGCGTGGCTACTCCAGCCAATGGGCGAAGTACCGATTGATATATATCAAAGAGCATCCGCTTTGTGTGATGTGCGAGAGCAAAGGGATTTATACCCCCGCGAAGATAGTTGACCATATCATTCCGGTCGATGGTGGCAGTGATGTGCTGTTCTGGTGGAAAGATAACCATCAGGCGCTATGCATGAGTTGCCACTCCCGCAAGACAATGACGAAAGACCCGCAGACCAAAGCACAGCGCAAGGCGGGCATGTTCCGCGAACAGGAAGAGAAGGCCGCCCATCGTAATGACTGGATACACGAGTATAACCTTAATGGCATTAAAAATAATTAGATCAAATGCTTATAAATATAAAATAGATAGGTGGGGGGAGTTTTGAGGACAAGGCCCCTACCGTTCTGGGACCACCCGCCTCCTCAAATTTTTATGCGCGCCCATTTTTTAGAAAATAAAAATACCTTAAGAAACAAAACACTATGAAAAGATCACCTAAAGCACCTGACTACCTCGACGAGATAGCGGCAACAGAGTGGAAAGCCAAGGCCCGTTTTGTAGCTGAACGTGGCGATCTTAATCCAACCGATTGGAGTAGCCTTGAACTCTACTGCGTCAACTACTCAATCTACAGGAAAGCCGTTGCAGACCTTGCAGAGCGCGGGTTTAGCATTGCCAACAGTCAGGGCAGCGAAAGCCGGAACCCCGCATTAAGCGCCAAGGCTGAAGCAGAAAAAACCATGATAAAAATGGCCTCCCTGCTGGGCTTTGACCCCGTATCTCGTCGCCGTAATCCGGTAGAAATCGAGGAAGAAGATGACATTGAGAAATTATTGAATGCCAGAAAATGCATGGCATAAATACGCCGAGGGGGTCAGAAATGGCAATATTCCCGCTTGTAAACGCCTTAAAGAGGCTGTTGAAAGGTACTTTAAGGACCTGCGTAACCCCCTTTACGGCTTCGATACAGAGGCTGTAGGGCGCTTTATTGCGTTTTCCACCCTTTGCCCCCATGTCAAGGGGCCGCTTCGAGGCCAACCGATTCATCTTGCGCCGTGGCAGCAATTTGCCCTCGCCAATATCCTTGGCTTCAAGGATGCAGAGACAGGCAGACGTAAATACCGTAGCGCCTACATTCAAGTACCGCGCAAGAATGCTAAATCGACACTGGCAGCAATACTGGCTAACTACTTCCTCGTCATGGAGCCGGGGCAGCACGATATCTACACGGCGGCGGTGAGCCGAGACCAAGCCCGGATTGTGTTTGATGATGCTCGCCAGATGAGCCTAATTTCCCCGGCACTGAGAAAGCGGCTTACTATCCAGCAGCATAAACTGATTTACCCGAAATCAAATAGTCTGCTTAAGCCGCTGGCTGCCAAGGCCGCCACCATCGAGGGAACGAACCCAAGCCTCGCTATCGTGGATGAATACCACCTCCACCCGGATAACGCCGTTTATTCAGCCCTTGAGTTGGGCATGGGCGCACGTCCCGAGGGACTGCTGTTCGCTATCACCACTGCCGGAAGCAACGTCGTTTCCGCCTGTAAACAGCATTACGACTACTGTTGCCAGATATTGGCGGGTGAAGAAATGAATGAATCCCTGTTTGCGCTGATTTATGAACTCGACGACGAAAACGAAGTAGGCGATCCGGATCAATGGATAAAGGCCAATCCCAATCTGGGCGTGTCCGTCGATAAGGCGGCGCTGGTTGACACGATACAGAAAGCTAGAGGTATTCCCTCGCAGTGGGTGGAGATGCTGACCAAGCGTTTTAACCTCTGGTGCCAAGGGGCTACGCCGTGGATGGGTACGGGCGCATGGGAAGCCTGTAAAGCCGATCACAGCGAAGAGAGCCTTAAAGGGAGAGATTGCTATGCCGGACTGGATTTGTCCTCTACAGGCGATATAACCAGCGTGTGCTACGCCTTCCCCGGTGAAAATGAAATCTTGCTACTGACTCGCCATTACCTGCCGGAAGCGCAGCTTGAGAACGTCGCCAACAAGAACCGGGCTATCTATCGCCAGTGGGCCAAAGCGGGCTGGATACGCACCACGAAGGGGGACTGCATCGACTATGACCGCATACGCGATGACATCCTCAAGGACAGTGAACGATTTACTATCCGGCTGATTGGCTTTGACACATGGAACGCTACCCACCTGAGAACCCAGCTACAGGGCGCAGGGCTCGACGTGGAGCCATTCCCCCAAACCTATATGCGATTCAGTCCGGTGGCCAAGTCAGCAGAGGTATTCGTTAACCGCCAGATTATCCGGCACAACGGGGATCCGGTGCTGGCATGGGCGATGGGGAACGTGGTGATGGAGAGCGACGCCAACGCCAATATCAAGCCGAACAAGAAGAAATCCGCCAACAAGATAGACCCGGCGATCGCGTTCCTGATGGCATTCGGGACACTACAGGCCGAGCATGAGGAATTTGCCTACTCGTTAAGTGATGAGCAGAAGCAGCGACTTGAAGCGTTTAGTGGGGTGTGAGGGGCTTAAACTACGGGAAAATCCCGGGGTTTATACCGGTGCGACGATTATCGCATCGCTCAAAATCTGAGCTCCCCAAAATCGGGGAGTGTAAAGGTGGAGATGCTGCAAATTTGCAGGATAAGTCTGCGCACCGGGTGTGCATCGTCCAAAGGGTCACATTTCAAATGCTACCCCTGAGGCATACTCAAACTTTGTGCGTGACTTTTAGTCACTAGCTTAGAGGATAACTACAAAATTTTCGTAGTTCATAAAACAACCAACCTTCTGTAGAGCCTCCCAGAACCTACGAAATTTTTGTAGGTGTTATGCCGAGCAGGGAATGTATGTTGCCGGGATAGCCAGCCAAGAAGAAAGCTTTTTCTCTGGCTAGCATGAGGAGTTTGGGCTACGTGCTGCCGGAAAGTGGCACAGTTGCTGGGTACACATGGTACAGGCTGGTACAGATTGGCACAGCTCAAAAACGCTACCTGTACCACCGCAAAGCCTTGCCACATCTGGCTTTGGAGAAAGTGGTACAGGTGGTACAGCAAAACCCCCGAATTCGCAGGAGAACTGAAAATGGACGAAATGGACGATGTGGAGAGTCGCCTATCTGCTACCTCATTCACTTAAGGAAAAGCTTCTTCTCTGGCTGGCCTACCTGAGCTTCATTTTTTCCCCTGTTTTTATGTCGTCGCCGATGTGCCAGACATCTCCCTGTTTCGATTTTTGCCCTCTCCCAGGCTGATTTAGGCATTCAGATTCGTTCACTTTTCTGCATATTTGTTCAGGCTATTTTGGATAAAACTATGTATAACATATTTAGAATTTTTGGATTTTAAATTAAATAAATTACTATTTTTAATCTATTTTTTTATATTTATGATAACCCTCCATATTCTTTCACTTTACCCCCAATTGCGTGATAACCCGCATCTGGATATAGTTCCGCGCGTCTTTTTATTCGGGGCTAAGGCTGCACCTGGATATGTGCTGGCAAAAAATATTATCTACGCCATTAATAGCGTAGCGGAGAAGATTAATCGGGATAAGCATGTCAGAGATCGTTTGCGTATACTGTTTATTCCAGATTATCGTGTGTCGCTGGCGGAACGAATCATTCCCGCTGCCGATGTGTCGGAGCAAATCTCCACCGCCGGGAAAGAGGCTTCAGGCACCGGGAACATGAAGCTGGCATTAAACGGTGCGCTGACAGTGGGGACGCTGGACGGTGCCAATGTGGAAATGGCGCAGGAAGTAGGGGAAGAAAACCTGTTTATTTTCGGGCATACGGTGGATGAGGTTAAAAGCGTGCTGTCACAGGGTTACGATCCTGGTGTGGTGCTTAAGCAGGTGCCGCAGTTGATTCCATTGCTGGATGAACTGGGCAGCGGTGCGTTTAGCCACGGCGACAAAACGGCGTTTGCGCCGTTGCTTGAAAGCCTGCTGGATAAGGGCGACCCCTATCTGTTGTTGGCCGATTTTGCGTCCTATTGCCAGGCGCAGCAGCGTGTGGATGCGCTGTATCGTGAAACGGAGGAATGGACGCGACGGTGTGTGCTGAATACCGCGCGAATGGGTTTTTTCAGTGCCGATCGGGCGATTCATGATTATCAGACGCGCATCTGGCACGCGCGCTGTTGAGGAAAGGAAGATGTCATTCAAGGTAGATAACCCGAAGTTCGCTCCTGTCGGCGTTGCCGATACCTATACTGATGCATATGGTAAAACGCACCTTGTCGATGTTGCGGTGAAAAAACAACTGTTGGCCATGATGGCGACGAGCGGTTGCGAAAACGCACCGCTGCCTTCGGTTCGGGTTTTTCGTCAGGGCAAGGCGGCGCTAATTCCCCTTTCAGGCGACGGCGAGTTTGGTTGGACGCTGATGTATGAAAACGGGGGGCAGGTTCAGGGCAACGTCACGGGCGGCAGTGAACTGCTGCTGCCGGATGCTTTACCACTGGGGTATCACGAACTGATATTGATGCGCGGTGAACAGCGCTGGACCTGCCGCATGATTGTTGCGCCGCAGCGTGGCTATGAGCCGGAGCCCTTAACCCAAGGGAAACGCTGGTGGGGCGTTAACATGCAGCTTTATACGCTGCGCTTGCAGGATAATTGGGGGATTGGCGATTTCGGCGATCTGCGCCAACTGGTAGAGCAAGTGGCACGACGCGGCGGCGCCTTTATCGGCGTGAATCCACTGCATGAGCTTTATCCTGTCGACCCCGAGGCTGCCAGTCCTTACAGCCCCTCTTCCCGTCACTGGTTGAACATCATTTATATCAACGTCAACCGTATTGATGATTTTCAACAGAGCAAAGAGGCGCAAGCCTGGTGGCGACAGGATGACACACAGCGTCAACTAGCGGCATTGCGTGCCGGACGCTTGGTTGACTACAGCGGTGTGATGGCGCAAAAACTGGCCGCATTGCGGCTGGCATACGACTTCTTCAAGACGTGCAGCGTGCTCGATCCGCGCGTCAGCGCATTTCGTCAATTTGTGGTCAGCGGTGGACAAAGCCTGCAACGACAAGCCACCTTTGATGCGTTGCAAACCTGGCTCAAACGTCAGGGTGAGAATTATGGCGATTGGCAGCAGTGGCCAATGCGTTATCACGATGTGCATGGCGATACGGTGAAAGCGTTTTGTCAGGAAAATGAGCACGAGATTGCGTTTTACTGCTGGATGCAATGGGTAGCTAGCGAGCAACTGGCTGAGTGTTTTGCGCACAGTAAACAGCTCGGGATGCCTATTGGCCTATACCGGGACATGGCCGTGGGCGTGGCGCAGGGCGGTGCGGAAACCTGGGATGAGCGTCGGCTCTACTGCCTGGCGGCCGCCATCGGTGCGCCACCCGACCCGCTGTGGCCGCAGGGGCAAAACTGGTCGCTGCCACCGATGAACCCACTCGTGATGCAGGCGCAGGGATATCAGCCGTTTATCGATGTGCTGCGCAGCAACATGGCGCACTGTGGCGCATTGCGTATCGACCACGTGATGGGGCTGCTGCGCCTGTGGTGGATACCCAAAGCCGAGCTCGCTACGCACGGCGCCTATGTACATTATCCGCTGGATGATTTACTGGCTGTGCTGGCGCTGGAGAGCCAACGCCAGCGTTGTCTGGTCGTGGGTGAAGATCTGGGGACGGTACCGGCCGAGATTGTGGATAAACTGCTCGACAGCGGCGTTTACTCTTACAAGGTGCTGTTTTTTGAACAGGATGAGCACAATCACTTTCGGGCTCCACTCGACTATCCGCGCCAGTCGATGGCGACTATTACCACACACGATCTGCCCACGTTGCGCGGCTTTTGGCAAAACGTCGATCTGTCATTGGGCAAAGAACTGGGCCTTTATCCCGATGAACGCACGTTGCAGCAGCAGATGGAACAGCGTGACAACGCCAAGCAGGGCTTGCTGGATGCGCTGCATCAGTATCAGCTATTACCGCAGCGCGTATGGCGCAATGCGGCGTTAACCGCGATGGGTACGCAACTGAGCCGTGGTGTGCAGCGTTACCTGGCGGACAGCCGCAGTGCCTTGCTGGGGTTGCAACTCGAAGATTGGCTGGATATGGCGACACCGGTCAATATTCCCGGCACCACGCGGGAATACCCTAACTGGCGGCGCAAGCTAAGCAGAACGGTGACATCAATATTCAGCGATCGTCACCTGGAACGTTTGATTCGCGATCTCGATCTACGACGTGGTTTGGCTTTGACGCCTGAAACGGCGAGTGGAGCCAGTGAGCGTTGATGGGTTGAGGTTTACTCCCCACGGGGACGTGGGGAGTATGGCGATCAGTGGATCAATAGTATGAATGTTCGCCGCGCTGATGCTCTGTCAAATCGCGCACGCCTTTCAGCTCAGGGAATTTCTCTAGCAGCTCTTTCTCGATCCCTTCTTTCAGCGTGTAATCGACCATTGAACAGCCGTTGCAACCGCCGCCGAATTGCAGGATAGCCAAGCCATCATCGGTGATTTCCATCAGAGTTACACGACCACCGTGTCCGGCCAACTGAGGGTTGATCTGGGATTGCAACACATACTCCACGCGTTCCATCAACGGCGCATCGTCACCCACTTTGCGCATTTTTGCGTTAGGCGCTTTCAGCGTCAGTTGAGAGCCCAACTGATCGGTAACGAAGTCGATTTCAGCATCTTCCAGGTAAGGTGCACTCAGTTCATCCACGTAGGCGGAAAGTTTCTCGAACTTCAGTTCAGTGTCGGAAGCTTCCACCGCATCCGGCGGACAATAGGAAACGCCACACTCAGCGTTAGGCGTGCCCGGATTGATAACGAAGACGCGAATTTGTGTGCCTTCTTCTTGTTTTACCAGCAGTTTGACAAAGTGGTCTTGTGCAGAGTCGGTAATACGGATCATAGTGGGTTAACTCAATAGTTGACTACGCTTATCGGTCATAATACGCCCATCGTGGCGTTAACTCCAATTCATTCACGGTAAATGCCATTTATGGCAACAAAGGCGCTCACGCATCGAGCAGCGTGCGGCACAGGCACCATACCTGAATATGCGCGACACCCTGCGCCTGTAAAACGCGGCAGATCTCTGTCACCGTATTGCCGGTGGTCACCACATCATCCACCAGCGCCACCCGCAGCCCGGAGAGATCCTGGTCGCAAGCAAACGCATGACGCAGGTTGTAGCGCCGCTCAGAGGCGCATAGGTGCTGTTGCAGAGGTGTATGACGCACACGCCTGAGCGCATGTGGATGATAGCGACAGCGCAGCCAACGTGCCAAAGGCTGGGCCAGTAACTCGGTTTGATTGAAGCCGCGCCGCCAGCGCTGACGGCGGTGCAGCGGCACGGTGAGCAGTACATCGGGTTTCTCAACGCGTTCAGGATCAAGGCGATATACGTTAAGCCAGCGCAGTAACATCTGTCGCGCGAGCACCTGTCCGAGTTCGATGCGCCCGTGGAATTTGAACTGTTTCAATAGCGTGGTGAACGGTGGACGGTAATCGGAGACAAACGTCAGGCTGTGCCAGCATGGTGGGCGATACAGGCAGCGGCCGCACGGCAACGTGGCATTGCCGGAGGGTAACCCGCAGCGCGGGCAGCATACTGGCGGCGCTGGAAGATGGCGCTGACAATAGCGGCAAATACCGTGGTGGTAATGATAAAGCGGTTGTTGGCATAGCCAGCAGTTAGCGCCGATGGTTAACATAGTAGCCTCGCAACAAAATATCGAACGACTAGCAGGAAGATAATTGATGACAACGCTCTACTGGCACACCGAAGGGGAAGGGAAATGCGATCTTGTGTTGCTGCACGGATGGGGGCTGAGCGCGCAGGTATGGCAGGGTATTGCGGCGCGATTGGCTCCGCATTTTCGACTGCACTGTGTGGATCTACCCGGTTATGGCCGTAGTGTGGGATATGGAGCGTTACCGCTTGCTGACATGGCTGATATCGTGTTGGCACAGGCACCCGAGCAGGCTGTCTGGTTGGGATGGTCGCTGGGCGGACTGGTTGCCAGTCAGGCGGCACTCAGTGCGCCTGCGCGTGTCAGTGCTTTGGTCACGGTCGCTTCCTCCCCCTGTTTCAGCGCCAACGAGGAGTGGCCCGGCATTAAACCTACGGTGTTGCAGGGTTTTCAGCAGCAGCTTAGCGAAGATTTTCAGCGCACCGTGGAACGGTTCCTGGCATTGCAAACGCTGGGCACAGGCAGTGCGCGTCAGGATGCGCGCCTGCTAAAAAGTGTGGTGCTGGAGCAGCCGATGCCGAGCATTGAGGTGCTTGAAGGGGGCTTGGATATTTTGCGCCAGACCGACATGCGCGAGGCGATGGCATCGTTGACGCTGCAGATGCTGCGTATTTACGGGGCGCTGGATGGGTTGGTACCGCGTAAAGTGGCGAGCCTGCTTGATGAACGCTGGCCTGATAGTGATTCAGTGGTGATGGCGCAGGCGGCGCATGTACCGTTTATTTCCCACCCTGATGCCTTCGCCGAAACGGTTTGCGCGTTTGCTGGTGTCTAACGCCGCTCTGTTTGTAGTGGTCAACTAATATTGGCCACCGCATTAGACTGTATGTAGAACAGTCGCTCAGATTCGTTTGGAGTTAAGCCGCCGTTATACCAGTGAGGCCGGATAGCGCTGTAATACCCCGTGATGTAGCGGATAATCGCGTCCTGGGCTTCGCTGAAGCTGTTGTAACCCTTTGTCGGCACCCATTCTGTCTTCAGGCTGCGGAAGAACCGCTCCATTGGCGCATTATCCCAGCAGTTACCCCGCCGACTCATACTCTGCTTTATCCGGCAGCGCCACAGGGCTTGCCGGTATTGACGGCTGGTATAGTGGCTGCCCTGGTCGCTGTGGAACATGACTCCTGTTGGTTGTCCCCGGAGTTCCCAGGCCATCTGCAACGCTTTAACTGTCAGCGCCGAGTCCGGCGACGTCGACATGGCCCAGCCCACCGGTTTGCGGGCGAACAGATCTAGCACCACCGCAAGGTAAGCCCAGCATTTGCCCGTCCAGATGTAGGTCACATCGCCGCACCAGACCTGATCCGGCGCGGTAACCGCGAACTGGCGGTTGAGATAGTTCGGTATTTCAACGTGTTCATTGCCGCCGCGTTTGTATTTGTGAGCCGGTCGCTGGCAGCTGGCGATACCCAGCTCCTTCATCAGCTTGCCAGCCAGCCAGCGCCCCATTTTGACACCGGAGCTGCCGGTGACGATGGTCGCGATACTTCGAGCGCCGGCAGAGCCGCCGCTGGCGTTCCAGGCTTCCATGACGCGGCTACACTTAACCACGCGCTCACCGTCGGGTTCATTAGCGGAAGCCTGCCAGTGCCTGTAGCTGCTGCGATGTACCTCAAAAGTTTGGCACAACGCCGTGACCGGGTATCGCGCCCTCAGCCTGTCGACTACCGTGAACCGTTGAGTGAGTCCGACATTAAGAGCGCCGTAGCCTTTTTTAGGATTTCGTTCTCCATTTCAAGGCATTGGACTTTTTTCTTCATCTCACGCAGCTCGAGCTGTTCAGGGGTAAGAGGAAGTCCCGTTGGCGTTTTTCCCTGTCGTTCAAGGCGAAGCTTATTGACCCAGCGACTAATGGCAGAATGGCTGACATTAACCGCCTCTGCGGCCTTAACGTATGTGTAGCCGTGGTCGACAACCAGCTTTGCGGCTTCGAGCTTAAATTCCGCCGTAAAATGTTTACCCATGAGGTCACCTGTCGTGTTGATGAGGTGAGCATATCACCTCCGCTCAGGTGGCCAGTATCAGTGTGCCACTACAGATTGAGATGGCGCGCAGTGAAATTACCATTGCGCTGCTGGGTCAGAACCAGACTACCGAAGCCGAAACCAATCACGCCTCGGCCCAGGCCGGGCTCGAAGTCGCCGCCGATATCCGCGATGGCGATGCGGTGATGGTGATGAGTGCGGTGAATCAGATACTCCGCTGGCTGGTTGAGCTGAACTTTGGTGATGTGCCGGTGCCGACCTGGCGACTGTGGGAGCAGGAGACCATTGATGAGGTGCAGGCCAAACGTGACCATAGTCTGGCGCAAACCGCCGGCTTTTTCAGCGCGCAATACTATCAGCGTGAATATGGCCTGCAACCGGGTGATTTACTGATGGAAAGCCAACAGGAAACCCCTTCCCCCTCTGCTCCCTCGCTGGCCTTTGCCGAAGGCGAGACGCAGAACATGCACGATGCCCAGGCGCAGCTTGACCGGGCACTGGACAGCCTGATGAAAAACGGCACGCTGGACAACACCTTGCAACCGCTACTGGCCCCGTTATTTGACGCGGTGCAATCCGGTGTGGCTCCCCGCGAACTGATAGCGCAGCTCAGCACACTGTATCCACAGATGCAGGCGGACGCGCTCCAGGAGACCTTAGCCCATATCGTTATACACATCTTTTGGCCATTTTTTGAACAGGATGCTCAGAACCCCGTGAATTAAGGCATTCAAGCCATCCCATTGGCTTTTTGAGGTTCAAAATGCCACTCTGAGATAAACCCGTAACTCATTGATTAAACAGTGCGTTAGAAAGATGTGTATAACGATATGACCTTAGCCCGGGTGATGTTTGTTGCCAACGTCTGGGGGAGGTTACATGCCGACACTCAATGATAACGAACTGACGGCGCTGTTTAGCCTGCCGCCCAAACGGGCGATAGCCTACTTAAAAGCGAAAGGCTTTACCTTTTCCTGGGACTGGCAGGATGTCTGGCAGCAAGCCCATGCGCAGAGCGCGACGGTGGCCAAGGTGACACAACTGGATATTCTGCAGGACATTTATCAGGCGCTGGAAACCACCCTGGCGGAAGGCAAAACCGGCCAGTGGTTTGCCCGTGAATTGACCCCGGCACTGCAAGCCAAGGGATGGTGGGGGGAGCAGGATAGCACCGACCCGGTGAGCGGGGAGCCGGTCACGGTGCAATTAGGTAGCCCGCAGCGACTGGAGACCATTTATCGCACCAATCTGACTACCCTGTACAACGCTGGGCGCTGGGCTGAAATGCGGGAGAATGTTGCGGCGCGTCCCTACTGGATGTATGTGGCGATACGCGATAACCGTACCCGCAAAAGCCATCTGGCGCTGCATGGCCGGGTGTTTCCTGCCGATGACCCAGTATGGCGCGCGCTTTATCCGCCCAATGGCTGGCGCTGTCGCTGCAGCGTTATTGCCTTGTCTGCACGTGACGTTAAGGCGCGCGGGCTTACGGTGGAAACGTCCGGTGACCGTCTGCGCTGGTCGTTGCAGGTGGTCTCGCGCAAAACCGGCGAAATGCAGCCGGTCGCGCAGATTACGCTCGACCCGCATACGGTGTTTTCCCCGGATATCGGCTGGTCGTATAATCCCGGTGAAGGGTATCGACCGGACTTAACCCGCTATCAGGGGCCGTTACACGCCTTAGCCGTCAACACCCTGGGGAGACCGGAATGACTGCTACTATTCTGTCGGTTGAGATAACCGATAACGACCTGAAACAGGCACTGAAGCAACTGGAGAAAGCGGCTTACGACCTGACCCCGCTGATGCGACGCTGGTCTGAAACGCTGAAAACGGCGACCGACCTGAACTTTGAAGAACAGGGGCGGCCACGCTGGCAACCGTCGGTCGCGGCACTCGCCCGCCAGAGCATGACGCTCTCCCGGGACGGGTATTTGCGCCGCAGCGTGACGCCGGACTATGATGCGCACCAGGCACGGGTCGGCACCAATCGCGTTTATGCCCGCATTCATCAACTGGGCGGTAAGGCTGGAAGGGGTAACTCGGTGACACTCCCCCCGCGTCCGTATCTACCGGTCTCCGAAGCGGGACAGTTAGACGCTGAGGTTAAACGCCAGCTGCTCGATGAAGTGCTTGATTACCTGCAACAGGCCACCCACCGCTAAGTGCTGTCTGAGGCTCTCAGGGCTTAAATGATACAATGCGATACCTGAGAGCCTTTCCATCCTTTATAAAGCTTTATAAACCCCTTCCTGAGGCGGTTATCCCTGATAGCCGCCGTATCATTCTTCTGTCATCAAAAAATACGCAAATGAAAATCTTTAAAGCCCTTTAAAAGGGAAATCAGCCAACCCGACATAGACTGTCATCCTGATAGTCAATGGAGGTGCCATGAAACCCCTGCATATTCTCAAGCCAGGCCACTATATTACCGGAGCCGGTGACCGCGTGACATTTAGTGAAAACGACTTGCATGTCTGTGCGAATGCCTATGATCCGGCTTTGCATGAAGCGCCGATAGTGATCGGTCATCCGACGACCAATGCACCAGCTTATGGCTGGATCAAACGGCTGTCGGCGCAAGGACGTGATTTGATAGCCGAACCCCAACAACTGGAGCCGACATTTGCCGAGTCCGTGGTCAGTGGGCGTTACAAAAAACTCTCAGCCGCCTTTTATGCGCCGGATTCCCCCCATAATCCGGTGCCCGGTATTTACTATTTGCAACACGTCGGTTTCCTGGGTGCTCAGCCGCCGGCGGTCAAGGGCCTTAAGCCGGTGACCTTTAGTGAAGGCGAAGAAGGGGTCGTCGTATTGAGTGAAGACATGCAGGGCGATCACGATCCGCTGTTTGCACGTTTACGGGCGTTCCTCAGTCACTATTTGCGCACCCAGCCTGACACGCCCCTCTTAACCACCGCGACCAGCACCTTTTCTGAGCCGAGGCTCATCACGCCACCCCTGACAACGGAGAACCTTACCGTGGAAAAAAATGAAGCCGAAAACCAACGGCTGCAAGCCGAGAACGCCGCCTTAAAGCAACAGATTAGCGCCCATCAGGCCGAAAAGGCCGCGCAGGCCGCCAACGTCGCCCACGAGGTCAATGTGGCGTTTGCCGAAAGTCTGATTAATGAAGCACGCCTGGCCCCTGCCGGACAAGCGGTGATGGTGGCGTTACTGGATGCGCTGTCTGGCAAAGAGCAGGCGTTGACCTTCAGTGAGGGCAGCAAAACGCAACCACTGGTTGATGCCGTCAAGTCTCTGTTTACCAGCGCTACCCCGCTGGTTGATTTTAGTCAGCGGGCGGTGCCGGGAAGAGGCAACACGCCGCAAAACAGTCTGACCTTTAGTGAGCGGGCATCCGATCCGGATACGCTGCATCAACAGGCGATGGCGCTTAAGGCGCGTGAGTCCATCCCTTACGAAGCGGCGGTGAAGCGCTGCCTGTCAGGAGAGTCCTATGTCTGATTATTTAAAAAGCAAACGGGCCAACGACCCGGTGCTGACCCACATTGCCGCTGAATACCGCAATGCCAGCCTGATTGGGGAGAAGTTATTTCCTCTCGTCAGGGTAGAAAAGGAAGGGGTCAAAGTGCCGACCTTTGGTAAAGGACGGCTGGCGCTGTATGAAACCAAACGCGCGGTCGGGGCCAACAGCAATATTCTGTTAAGAGAGAAACAGACGTTCACCGATATCGTGCTTGATGAGCATGATTTGGCGGTGCCGGTCGATCACCGCGAACAGGCGGAATCGATGTTCAATGAAGAAATCAAGGCGATTAAACGCGCCACCGACGGTATTTTGCTGCGCCATGAGCAGTATGTGGCGGAGCTGGCGCAATCGACCTCAGTCTATGCCAGCAACGCCTTGACGGGAGAGGCCGCCTGGAACAAGAAAAATGGCGATCCGCTGAAAGATATTGAAGCCGGGATGGAAGTGGTGCGGGCCAATATTGGACTGCGACCCAACGTCATTACCATGGGGGCGAGCGTGATGGCGCTGTTGCGCTTCCATAAGGTGCTGCAAGACGCACTGGGTGGCAATGAACGCAAGCGTATCACCACGGAAATTTTAAAAGATTTATTCCAGGTGGATGAGGTGCTGATTGGCGCACCCGTTCAGCTGGCGAAAGACGGTAAAACCACCACCGACCTGTGGAAAGACAACCTGATGCTGCATGTCGTCAATGCGCCGTCAGTCGGCAGTGATAGCGCGGATGAGCATATGCCTTCCTTTGGCTATACCTTCCGCCGTCAGGGGATGCCGTTGGCCGATCGCTTTGACAGTGTTGGCGGCAAGGTGGTCAATATCCGCTACACCGATATTTACAAGGTCGCGGTGGTGGGCAGTGAGGCAGGTTTCTTGATTAGCGGCATTAAAGGAGCGTAAGCATGGTCACGCAACAGGTGGTATTAACCACGACCGTGGTGGCAGTGGAGGAGTTAACCGCCCATCGTCTGGTGGGCATCACGGCAAAACCCTTTAAGGGTACCGGGACGGAACTGGGTGTCGCCGAGGTCTCCGGTAAAAAAGGGGACAGCGTGCCGATTAATGTGCTGGGCATCATGGCGGTAGAAGCCGGTGCCGCGATTAGCGCCGGCGAGCTGCTCAAGGCCGACAGTGAAGGCCGGGTGGTATCAGAAAGCGCATTAACCGGCGGCGGGCTGCCCGCTTCAACGGTGGGGGTGGCATTGGATGCGGCCACCGCCGCAGGCGAGATTATCCGTATGGTCAGAGGTATCTGATGGCCTACTGCACCCCGGACGATATCGGGCAATTGCTCTCACACCATACGCTGGTTCAGCTGACGCAGGATTTCTCTGGCGAGGGTTTGACCGGGGGCAGGTTGCCCAATGCGATCAACGACAAGGTGCTTAACGACGCTATCCGCTATGCCGATGAGCTGATTGATGCCCATCTGCGCGGGCGTTACGTCTTGCCGCTGGAGAGCGTTCCCACGGTACTGCGCGATATGGCGGTCAATCTGGTGACGCATCGATTGTACCTGCGTCGTCCCGAAGGCCAACTGCCCGAGGCGATAAAAGAGGTGTATCGCGGCAGCCTGAAAATGCTGGAAGCCTTGCGTGACGGAAAATTGACGTTAGGTATCGCCGCCGGTGGTCAGGTGCTCCCGGAGCCGGGGGCCTTTCATGTCCGTGCCCGTGCCGCGCGCTTTAGCGGCCCGGGTGGCTTACTGGAGGATTTTGAATGACGCTCGATATCATGCGCGCCCTCCTGGTCCTGCTGACAAAACGCTTGCCGCAGCTTGTAGTGGCACACTGATACTGGCCACCTGAGCGGAGGTGATATGCTCACCTCATCAACACGACAGGTGACCTCATGGGTAAACATTTTACGGCGGAATTTAAGCTCGAAGCCGCAAAGCTGGTTGTCGACCACGGCTACACATACGTTAAGGCCGCAGAGGCGGTTAATGTCAGCCATTCTGCCATTAGTCGCTGGGTCAATAAGCTTCGCCTTGAACGACAGGGAAAAACGCCAACGGGACTTCCTCTTACCCCTGAACAGCTCGAGCTGCGTGAGATGAAGAAAAAAGTCCAATGCCTTGAAATGGAGAACGAAATCCTAAAAAAGGCTACGGCGCTCTTAATGTCGGACTCACTCAACGGTTCACGGTAGTCGACAGGCTGAGGGCGCGATACCCGGTCACGGCGTTGTGCCAAACTTTTGAGGTACATCGCAGCAGCTACAGGCACTGGCAGGCTTCCGCTAATGAACCCGACGGTGAGCGCGTGGTTAAGTGTAGTCGCGTCATGGAAGCCTGGAACGCCAGCGGCGGCTCTGCCGGCGCTCGAAGTATCGCGACCATCGTCACCGGCAGCTCCGGTGTCAAAATGGGGCGCTGGCTGGCTGGCAAGCTGATGAAGGAGCTGGGTATCGCTAGCTGCCAGCGACCGGCTCACAAATACAAACGCGGCGGCAATGAACACGTTGAAATACCGAACTATCTCAACCGCCAGTTCGCGGTTACCGCGCCGGATCAGGTCTGGTGCGGCGATGTGACCTACATCTGGACGGGCAAATGCTGGGCTTACCTTGCGGTGGTGCTAGACCTGTTCGCCCGCAAACCGGTGGGCTGGGCCATGTCGACGTCGCCGGACTCGGCGCTGACAGTTAAAGCGTTGCAGATGGCCTGGGAACTCCGGGGACAACCAACAGGAGTCATGTTCCACAGCGACCAGGGCAGCCACTATACCAGCCGTCAATACCGGCAAGCCCTGTGGCGCTGCCGGATAAAGCAGAGTATGAGTCGGCGGGGTAACTGCTGGGATAATGCGCCAATGGAGCGGTTCTTCCGCAGCCTGAAGACAGAATGGGTGCCGACAAAGGGTTACAACAGCTTCAGCGAAGCCCAGGACGCGATTATCCGCTACATCACGGGGTATTACAGCGCTATCCGGCCTCACTGGTATAACGGCGGCTTAACTCCAAACGAATCTGAGCGACTGTTCTACATACAGTCTAATGCGGTGGCCAATATTAGTTGACCACTACAGCATCAGTCGTACCACTGTGCGACAAATCCGCACAGATAATCTCATGCGTCGCACTGTCTACTGCCAGATGCAGCTTACGCCACACCCTGCGTCTGTCGGTACCATGCTGCCGGACTTTCCATTCGCCTTCGCCAAAGACCTTCAGGCCGGTTCCATCAATGACCAGATGTGAGATTTCACCACGGGTTGGCGTTTTTATGCTGATGTTCACTGTCTTTGCTCGCTTGCTGAGCAGCTAATAGTCTGGACAATGCAGCGACAATTTAATCAGTTTAAAAATCGAGTCAACAAAACCCTGTAAAGCCCTCAATGAATCTATGGTCACCCCCATTTTTGCAACACTGATCTTTGATTAATGGTGGGCTTGCTTAAATCTATCCGGCGTCTTTATGGCCAAGGATGCCCGCGCCACGATGAGTTTCGCACCTGATATTCCTAAAAAGGCCATCGGCTTCATTGAGCCATTTTCATTTTTTGGTTTTATATCAGGCCGTCAGGCCGTTCATGTCATCAATAATCAGTCTTCGCAAAACCAGATGGGTAACTTCGTTAAATTGCTGACTGTTAGACCAGCATTACTGTTCAAACACGGTATTTCGTGTCGTTATTGCCCAAGCTATTCGAGCTAATTTATTTGCTAATGCACAGCACACAACGCAAGAATGTTTCCTGCCCAACTGAGACCTTACCCAATCAGCTAATCTCCCTGATTGATGGGCTTTGTTGAATAAATCAGAACTTGTAACGACTGTGCCCCCAGGTCGATTGTTACGTGATGCGAATACTGTTCGGCATTCCTAATAGCGTGATCCGGTTAAGCGCTTTGACCATCGCCATGGCTTCACCCACCTGAGCATCGTAGTCACGCAGACTTAGATGACCACCCAGAAGCGTTTTGAACCGGAACATGGCCGTTTCAGCCACTGAGCGTCGGTGATAGCCCACTTTCTTTTTCCAGGTATCGTTGCTGCCGCTCAGGCGCTGATTTGCAACAGCGTGGTTACGCTCGTGGTAGTGGTCCGGCCAATATTGCGCCCCCCTTCGCGGCGGGATAAGCGGCCTTATTTTCTTCCTCAGCAGAGCATCATGGCAGTAACCTGTATCGTAAGCGCCGTCAGCCGATGCCTCTCTGATTTTCCGGTGGGTCTGGTTTATCAGTGCCGGTAGAGCCTGGGCATCAGTCGTACCACTGAGCGACAAATCCGCACAGATAATCTCATGCGTCGCACTGTCTACTGCCAGATGCAGCTTACGCCACACCCTGCGTCTGTCGGCACCATGCTGCCGGACTTTCCATTCGCCTTCGCCAAAGACCTTCAGGCCGGTTCCATCAATGACCAGATGTGAGATTTCACCACGGGTTGGCGTTTTTATGCTGATGTTCACTGTCTTTGCTCGCTTGCTGAGCAGCGAATAGTCTGGACAATGCAGCGACAATTTAATCAGTTTAAAAATCGAGTCAACAAAACCCTGTAAAGCCCTCAATGAAAGGCCAAACACGCGTTTCATCATCAGGACTGTGGTGATGGCCATATCTGAGTAGTGGAGCGGTCGTCCACGCCGTTCAGTAGTCGTTTTTTCCGTCCATGCAGCAATGGCTGATTCATCTAGCCATACGGTTAGAGAACCGCGCTGCTTGAGGGCCTTGTTATAGGAGGGCCAGTTAGTGATTTTAAAATTTTGTTTTGCCATGGAGACCTGATGTTGAAACAACTATGGTGATCTGATCCGATGATTACCCAAACTTTCTATTTATTCAACAAAGCCTGATTGATGGTCAATTCTTAGGATAAATACCCGCGCACATTGAACAAGCAATCGGCGAAGGTTTTTATCTCCACGCTTGCTAATACCCAGCAGAGTATTCTTCCCTCCAGTACTGTATTGGCGGGGTACAAGACCGGTGGAAGCGGCAAAATTACGACTGTTTTCATATTGCTTGCCATCGCCTAACTGTGATGACAAAACGCTGGCTGTTATCGGTCCAACACCAGGGATGGTCATTAAATGCTGTCCAGTTTCATCTAGAGAG
Source organism: Symbiopectobacterium sp. Eva_TO (assembly GCF_053848865.1). Taxonomy (NCBI): domain Bacteria; kingdom Pseudomonadati; phylum Pseudomonadota; class Gammaproteobacteria; order Enterobacterales; family Enterobacteriaceae; genus Symbiopectobacterium; species Symbiopectobacterium sp. Eva_TO. Next base: position 1,246,614 of record NZ_JBSPEY010000004.1, read on the forward strand.
AGTGCCTGCCCAAGTTCTTTTTCGAGCTCTGCTATCTGCCCAACCAAATATTGGTAATGATAGTGTAATCGAAGCAGCAACTGTGCCAGATAAGGTGGCAAGTCATTATCAGCCAGAACAGCTGAAAGCCTTTTGATTACCGCAATACCTTTCGGCATGCTGATACCAAACTCCAGTAAAAAAGCATGCATTTGGTTAGTCGTTTTAACGTTGTCTCTGACCAACGACTCCCTGACGCGATGCAAGGCTCGCATAGCCTGCTGAGCCTCAGTTCTTGGCTGCACAAACCGCATGGAAGGGCGTGATCCGGCTTCGCATATTGCTTCGGCATCAACGAAATCGTTCTTGTTGCTCTTGACAAAAGGGCGGACAAACTGCGGAGAGATCAACTTTACTTCATGCCCCAGCTCACTGATCCGACGAGCCATAAAATGGGACCCTGTACATAAATTTGTGTAATTGCCTGATTTTGATATGTTCAATCCAACATCAAAAACAGGTTAATTTATGGACGAAAAACAGTTGCAGGCTCTGGCTAACGAACTGGCCAAAAATCTCAAAACCCCTGGCGATCTCAGCCAATTCGATCGCCTGCTGAAGAAAATCAGCGTTGAGGCTGCTCTCAACGCCGAAATGTCCCACCATCTGGGCTACGATAAAAATCAGCCCAAACCGGGGGCCAACTCCCGCAACGGCTATTCCACAAACACCGTGACCACCGGCGATGGCCCTCTGGAACTACGTACTCCGCGCGATCGTTATGGCTCCTTCGAACCACAACAGGTGAAGAAAAACCAGACCCGGATCACCGGGATGGATAACCAAATCCTGTCCCTGTACGCCAGAGGGATAACCACCCGCGAGATAGCGTCTGCGTTCAACGAGCTGTATGACGCGGATGTCTCACCGGCGCTGGTCTCGAAGGTCACCGACGCCGTGATGGAACAGGTTACTGAATGGCAAAATCGTCCACTGGATGCAGTCTATCCCATTGTTTACCTTGATTGTATCATCCTGAAGGTCCGGCAGGACAGTCGCGTCATCAATAAATCCGTGTTCCTGGTACTGGGTATCAACATCGAGGGCCAGAAAGAACTGCTGGGTATGTGGCTGGCCGAAAACGAGGGCGCGAAGTTCTGGCTCAATGTGCTGACAGAACTAAAAAACCGCGGCCTGAACGATATCCTCATCGCCTGTGTCGACGGTCTGAAAGGCTTCCCGGACGCCATCAACGCGGTGTATCCGGAAGCCCGCATCCAGCTGTGCATCGTGCACATGGTACGCAACAGCCTGAGGTTCGTCTCTTGGAAGGACTACAAAGCCGTCACACGCGACCTGAAAGCCATCTATCAGGCCGCTACGGAAGAAGCAGGCCAGCAGGCGCTGGAAGCATTCGCCAGCGCATGGGACAGCCGCTATCCACAGATAAGCCGGAGCTGGCAGACGAACTGGAGCAATCTGGCAACGTTCTTCGCTTACCCGGCTGATATCCGCAAAGTCATCTACACAACCAACGCCATCGAGTCGCTGAACAGTGTGATCCGGCATGCGATTAAAAAACGCAAGGTGTTCCCGACTGACGACGCAGTGAAAAAGGTGGTGTGGCTGGCAATCCAGTCGGCCTAACAGAAATGGACGATGCCACTGCGGGACTGGCGTATGGCAATGAGCCGTTTTATTATCGAGTTCGGTGACCGCCTGGACGGTCACTACTGAGAAAGGCATTTACACAGAATCATGTACAGGGTCTAAAATGGGCACCGGCGCAGGCTTCCATTACAACGGTAGTAGGTGTACACGTAGCCAGAAACTCGATGAGTTTGGTGCGGGTAAACTTTTTCCGCAGTAATGCCTTGCCTGATTTGTCCTGACAATGAATGTGAAAAGAATGTTTGCCGAGATCGATACCAATAAGCGTGACGTTTTGCATGATGGCCTTCTCCATAAAGAAACACCCTGTCAGCGTACCGCTCACAGGGTGGGGGTGACCATCTCATTAGGCCAAACACGCGTTTCATCATCAGGACTGTGGTGATGGCCATATCTGAGTAGTGGAGCGGTCGTCCACGCCGTTCAGTAGTCGTTTTTTCCGTCCATGCAGCAATGGCTGATTCATCTAGCCATACGGTTAGAGAACCGCGCTGCTTGAGGGCCTTGTTATAGGAGGGCCAGTTAGTGATTTTAAAATTTTGTTTTGCCATGGAGACCTGATGTTGAAACAACTATGGTGATCTGATCCGATGATTAACCAAACTTTCTATTTATTCAACAAAGCCACCTGCGGCTTGAAGTATGACGGATATATTCCGTTAATCGGAGCATCCGATGTGGCTGAGGCAACATCGGCATTCTCAAAGGTGGCGCGGTGAGCTATGATTAGCCGCTATTTTTTGTTGTACCGTTATTTTTTCATCACTATCGAGGTGTACCATCTTTACCCGAGTCGCTAATTTCTGTCGCAAGGTACTCAGCCGCGACAATGACGTGGCCACCGCGGAGCCCGTGCGTCAGGCTATGACCGTGATTCCGCGCGACCAGCATAACCTTTCGCGCAGTGATATCAGCGAAAATGCGCTGAAGGTACTCTATCGCCTGAACAAATCGGGCTATGAAGCCTATCTGGTTGGCGGCGGCGTAAGAGATCTGCTGCTGGGGAAAAAGCCAAAAGATTTTGATATCACCACTAATGCGACGCCGGAGCAGGTGCGTAAATTATTTCGCAATTGCCGCTTGGTTGGCCGCCGTTTCCGCCTCGCTCACGTGATGTTTGGCCCTGAAGTGATCGAAGTCGCGACCTTTCGCGGCCATCACGAGCAACATCAGGAGCAGCAGCTAAAAACCACTTCACAGCAGGCACAGAGCGGCATGCTGTTACGCGATAATATTTTCGGCAGCATTGAAGAAGATGCACAACGCCGCGATTTTTCCATTAACAGCCTCTATTACAGCGTCGCCGATTTCAGCGTGCGTGATTACACCGACGGGTTCAACGATCTGCGTCAGGGCGTGATCCGGTTGATTGGCGATCCTGAAACCCGCTATCGGGAAGATCCGGTACGCATGCTGCGCGCCTTGCGCTTCGCCGCCAAACTGAACATGACCATCAGCCCGGAAACCGCCGAGCCGATTCCACGTCTGGCGACATTGCTGCACGATATCCCCGCCGCACGCCTGTTTGAGGAATCTCTGAAGCTGTTGCAAGCGGGCTACGGTTACCCGACGTACCGTTTGCTGTGCGAATACCAACTGTTTCAGCCGCTGTTCCCGCTGATCAGCCGCCACTTCACGCCTAACGGCGATAGCCATTTGGAAAAAATGGTGGCGCTGGTGTTAAAGAACACCGACCAGCGGTTGCAAAATGACATGCACGTTAATCCAGCGTTTCTGTTTGCCGCCATGCTGTGGTACCCGTTGATCGAGCATGCGCAGAAACTGGCAAGTGAATTCACCTACTTCGACTCCTTCGCCCTTGCCATGAACGACATTTTGGACGAACAGTGCCGTTCTCTTGCCATTCCCAAACGTATCACCTCGTTAGTGCGTGATATCTGGCAGTTGCAGTTGCGCCTGTCACGGCGTCAGGGTAAACGCGCCTACAAGCTGATTGAGCATCCGAAATTCCGCGCTGCCTACTATTTGTTGTGCCTGCGTGCCGAAATTGAGCGTCAGCCAGAGCTGCAACGTCTCTCTCAATGGTGGGGAGAATTCCAGGTCGCCACGCTGCCGCGCCAGCAAGCCATGCTCAGCACGCTGGATGATGGCCCTACGCCACATCGCCACTCGCGACGCCGTAAGCCGAGTGCGCCGCGCAGAGAAAGAACCTCGTGACACGCGTTTATCTGGCGCTGGGTAGCAACCTGGCGCATCCGCTACAACAGGTTAACTCCGCGCTGGCGGCGCTGGACAACGTGCCGCACACCCGCGTGCAGTGCTGCTCACCGTTTTATCGCAGCCGTCCATTGGGCCCGCAAGATCAACCCGACTATCTCAATGCGGTGGTGGCATTGGACACCATGCTCGCGCCGGAAATTCTGCTCGACCACACCCAAGCCATTGAACAGCAGCATGGCCGCGAGCGCAAAGCGCACCGCTGGGGGCCGCGCACGCTGGATCTGGATATTCTGCTGTATGGCAATGAAACCCTGCACACCGCGCGTTTAACCGTTCCTCACTACGACATGAAAAACCGGGAATTCATGCTGTATCCGCTGGCCGATATCGCCCCGGATTTGCACTTTCCTGACGGTGAAGCACTGGCATTGCGCCTGTCCGCCGTACCGCGCAATGGCATGACGCTGTGGGAGGAGCAAGGCTGATATCACCCAGGTTGCATTTCCCCCCTTCAACGGCTATGCCTTAAGGCAGGCTTCCTTTAAGATGCTCTCCTGACTTTTTCGATTCTGGGAGGCTGCCAATGAAACCGACAACCCTAACCTACCTACGCAAGTGTAAGCAGGATAAGCGTAAATTCGCGACCATTACCGCCTATGACGCCAGTTTTGCCCGCTTATTCTACGACAATGGCATTCGCGTGATGCTGGTGGGTGATTCGCTGGGCATGACGTTACAAGGCCATGATTCCACGCTGCCAGTGACCGTCAGTGACATTGCCTATCACACCCGCTGTGTACGGCGCGGTGCGCCGCTGTGCCTGCTGCTTGCTGACCTGCCGTTTATGGCTTATACCCATATCGTTATACACATCTTTTGGCCATTTTTTGAACAGGATGCTCAGAACCCCGTGAATTAAGGCATTCAAGCCATCCCATTGGCTTTTTGAGGTTCAAAATGCCACTCTGAGATAAACCCGTAACTCATTGATTAAACAGTGCGTTAGAAAGATGTGTATAACGATATGGCTTATACCACGCCAGAGCAAACGTTTACGAATGCGGCGGAAGTGATGCGCGCCGGTGCCAACATGGTTAAACTGGAAGGCGGCCAATGGCTTGCCCCCACGGTGAAGATGCTGACCGAGCGCGCGGTACCCGTGTGCGGCCATCTGGGATTGACGCCGCAATCGGTGAATATTTTCGGTGGCTACAAAGTTCAGGGACGCGATGAGGCTGCGGCGGCGCAATTACTGGATGATGCGTTAGCGTTGGAGGCTGCGGGAGCCCAACTGCTGGTGTTGGAGTGCGTGCCGGTTCCGCTGGCACAGCGTGTCACCGAGGCATTGTCGATCCCGTTTATCGGCATTGGCGCAGGTAACGTCACCGATGGCCAAATTCTGGTGATGCACGATGCGTTCGGCATCACCGGCGAGAACACACCCAAATTTGCTAAAAACTTTTTAGCACACAGCGCCGACATCCCCGCCGCCGCGCGTCTTTATGTGCAGGAAGTTGAGCAGGGACTTTACCCTGCCGAGGAACATTCGTTCCGTTAAGCTAAACCCTTTACCACAGCAAGTATTGATAAAAATGATGAGTACAAAGGAGCAAGACCGTGTTGATTCTTGAAACCCCTTTGCTATTACGCCGTGAGATTCGCCGCTGGCGTCAAGAGGGGAAACGCATTGCATTGGTGCCTACCATGGGCAATCTGCATGACGGACACATGACGCTGGTAGACGAGACGCGGGCACGCGCCGATATTGTTATCGTCTCCATTTTCGTCAACCCGATGCAGTTTGATAAACCCGACGATCTGAAACGTTATCCACGCACCTTGCAAGAGGATTGCGAAAAGTTAACCCGCCGTAACGTGGATCTGGTATTTGCACCCTCACCAGAGACAGTCTATCCGCATGGACTGGGCCAGCAAACGTTTGTCGAGGTGCCGGGGTTGTCTGCCATGCTGGAAGGCGCCAGCCGTCCGGGCCATTTTCGCGGTGTGGCAACCATTGTCAGCAAGTTGTTTAACATGGTACAACCCGATATCGCCTGCTTTGGTGAAAAGGATTACCAGCAGTTAGCGCTGATTCGCCAAATGGTGCGCGACATGGGCTACGACATTGATATCGTCGGTGTGCCGATTGTCCGTGCACCGGACGGGCTGGCACTCAGCTCGCGCAACGGTTATCTTAGCCCGGAAGAGCGCCAGTCTGCGCCCGCGCTAAAACGCATCATGGATCAGATGGTAGATAAACTCAGCAACGGCGATCGCCAGCTTGAGGAAATAGTAACCAGTGCCGCAGAAGCGTTACGCGAAGCCGGGTTCACGCCCGATGAGCTCTACATTCGCGATGCGGATACGCTGCAAGAACTGACCGTGGCCAGCACGCGCGCGGTGGTATTGATGTCAGCCTGGCTGGGTAAGGCCCGCTTGATTGATAATCAGCAGGTCGCTCTGGTCGATTGACTGGCATGACAGACATTAACCGAGGTAACCGACAGTGATACGCACCATGCTACAAGGTAAGCTGCACCGGGTAAAAGTCACCCAGGCAGATCTCCACTATGAAGGTTCTTGCGCCATCGAGGGTCTTCTCTTGTTGTGGTGGCTGAAGGCATGATAATGGTGCATTTAATCGCCAGAGGTCACCGCCATGGACGAAAAGTCTCTCTACGCTCATATTCTCAACCTGTCCGTTCCGTGGCAGGTAAGGTCCCTTTCTCTCGATGAAAATGCCGGTTCTGTTACTGTCACTGTGGGAATCGCTGAAAACACCCGGTTAGCCTGTCCGACCTGCGGTAAATCCTGTTCTGTTCACGATCACCGTCATCGTAAATGGCGGCACATCGATACCTGCCAGTTCACCACGCTGGTTGAAGCAGAGGTTCCCCGCATTATGTGTCCGGAGCATGGCTGCCAGACGTTGCCTGTTCCGTGGGCAGGGCCTGGCAGCCGGTATACGCTGCTGTTCGAATCGTTCGTGCTCTCATGGCTGAAAATCAGCACCGTTGATGCTGTCAGGAAACAACTTAAGCTCAGCTGGAATGCGGTTGACGGCATTATGATCCGGGCCGTTAAGCGAGGTCTTGCCCGGATAAAAAAGCCATTATCCTCCCGTCATATGAATGTGGATGAGGTCGCCTTTAAAAAAGGGCATCGTTACATAACGGTGATCTCCGATCGCGATGGACGGGCGCTGGCCTTAACGGATGATCGCGGCACAGAGAGTCTCGCCGGCTATCTTCGCACGCTCACTGACGGGCAGTTGCTGGCTATCAAAATGTAGTGGTCAACTAATATTGGCCACCGCATTAGACTGTATGTAGAACAGTCGCTCAGATTCGTTTGGAGTTAAGCCGCCGTTATACCAGTGAGGCCGGATAGCGCTGTAATACCCCGTGATGTAGCGGATAATCGCGTCCTGGGCTTCGCTGAAGCTGTTGTAACCCTTTGTCGGCACCCATTCTGTCTTCAGGCTGCGGAAGAACCGCTCCATTGGCGCATTATCCCAGCAGTTACCCCGCCGACTCATACTCTGCTTTATCCGGCAGCGCCACAGGGCTTGCCGGTATTGACGGCTGGTATAGTGGCTGCCCTGGTCGCTGTGGAACATGACTCCTGTTGGTTGTCCCCGGAGTTCCCAGGCCATCTGCAACGCTTTAACTGTCAGCGCCGAGTCCGGCGACGTCGACATGGCCCAGCCCACCGGTTTGCGGGCGAACAGGTCTAGCACCACCGCAAGGTAAGCCCAGCATTTGCCCGTCCAGATGTAGGTCACATCGCCGCACCAGACCTGATCCGGCGCGGTAACCGCGAACTGGCGGTTGAGATAGTTCGGTATTTCAACGTGTTCATTGCCGCCGCGTTTGTATTTGTGAGCCGGTCGCTGGCAGCTGGCGATACCCAGCTCCTTCATCAGCTTGCCAGCCAGCCAGCGCCCCATTTTGACACCGGAGCTGCCGGTGACGATGGTCGCGATACTTCGAGCGCCGGCAGAGCCGCCGCTGGCGTTCCAGGCTTCCATGACGCGGCTACACTTAACCACGCGCTCACCGTCGGGTTCATTAGCGGAAGCCTGCCAGTGCCTGTAGCTGCTGCGATGTACCTCAAAAGTTTGGCACAACGCCGTGACCGGGTATCGCGCCCTCAGCCTGTCGACTACCGTGAACCGTTGAGTGAGTCCGACATTAAGAGCGCCGTAGCCTTTTTTAGGATTTCGTTCTCCATTTCAAGGCATTGGACTTTTTTCTTCATCTCACGCAGCTCGAGCTGTTCAGGGGTAAGAGGAAGTCCCGTTGGCGTTTTTCCCTGTCGTTCAAGGCGAAGCTTATTGACCCAGCGACTAATGGCAGAATGGCTGACATTAACCGCCTCTGCGGCCTTAACGTATGTGTAGCCGTGGTCGACAACCAGCTTTGCGGCTTCGAGCTTAAATTCCGCCGTAAAATGTTTACCCATGAGGTCACCTGTCGTGTTGATGAGGTGAGCATATCACCTCCGCTCAGGTGGCCAGTATCAGTGTGCCACTACAGTTGAGAAAATCGCCTTCGACCGCTTCCATGTAGCAAAGCAACTGGGCGAAGTGGTAGATAAAATCCGCCAGAATGAACATCCGCACCTTCCTGTTGAAAGCCGGCGTCAGGCAAAGGGGACCCGCTTCCTGTGGCAGTACAGCGATAAGTGGATGACCGAATCCAGGCAGGAAAAGCTGATATGGCTGCGTGCACAGATGAAGCTGACGAGCCAGTGCTGGGCGCTGAAAGAGCTGGCAAAGGATATCTGGAACAGGCCATGGAGCGAGGAAAGACGGAATGACAGGCAGAGATGGCTGGCGCTGGCGGCCAACAGTGACGTTCCCATGATGAAAAACGCGGCGAAAACGATAGGAAAAAGGCTGTACGGGATCCTGAATGCCATGCGACACAGAGTCTCAAACGGAAATGCGGAGGCACTGAACAGCAAGATCAGGCTGCTGAGGATAAAAGCCAGGGGATACCGAAACTGGGAGCGCTTTAAGCTGGGAGTGATGTTCCACTACGGGAAGCTGGATATGGCGTTCTGAGCCTTCCCACCATGATCGGGGAAGACCCTTTCCACCATGATATCTGGTCGAATTTTCAGGCCGATCCGCAGGAAATTCGCGTGCTGTGGGAGATGAAAAAAGACCGCCTGCAATACGGTTTCAAACCCTTTATCTGGCAAGTTGGTGGCAAATTTACCTGGCCGTTGGACAAAGATAATCTGGAATACCACTACCCGCGCGGCTTTGACGACTGCTTCACCATGGAACCCGATCTGCCGTTCAAATCTTTCCTGTAATGTGCGATGTAGTGCGCGACGTGGCAAACACGTCGCGCTATGCCCGTTATACTTCCAGTCTAATTATTTAGGGCATATGATGATTGCTGCGCATTTATGATAAGTTATGATGTAAACTTTTCACGCCGACGCCATGACGCGCCGCTTCTTGTTACCGGACGACCTATGACTGAATCTCAGCGCCATCATGCCATCATTGATTTTCTGCAACGTCAGGGGCAACTCACCGTCTCCGATCTGATCGTGAATTTTGACGTTTCTCCCGCTACAGCGCGACGCGATATCAACAAACTTAATGAATTGGGTAAATTGCGTAAGGTGCGCAACGGCGCTGAGGCCGTTAACCTGCCGCGCCCGCCCTGGACGTCGCTCAATATCTATCAGGCGCAGAATCTGGATGAGAAGATGCGCATTGCGCAGGCGGCCGCCGCGCTGTGTCATCCCGGTGAAAGAGTAGTGATTAACTGCGGTTCAACGGCGTTTCTGTTGGGGCGTGAGATTGTCGGGCGTGATATTCAGGTGATTACCAACTATCTGCCATTGGCGAATTTCCTGATTGAGCAAGAGCATGAAAGTGTGGTGATTATGGGCGGACAGTACAACAAGAGCCAATCGATCACTCTGGCACCTCAGGAAGGAGATGCGAGCCTGTATGCCGGTCACTGGATGTTCACCAGCGGCAAAGGGCTGACGCCGGAAGGGCTGTACAAAACCGATATGCTGACGGCGATGGCGGAGCAAAAGATGTTGAGCTACGTTGGTAAACTGGCGGTGGTAGTGGACAGCAGCAAGGTGGGCCAACGTGCGGGCATGCTGTTCAGCCGTGCCGATCAGATTGATGTGGTGATCACTGGGAAACAGGCTGACGCCACTATCGTAGAGCAACTGCGGGCGCAGGGTGTTGAGGTGATACTCGTATAATAAGTCTTATATGTATTAGTCGCGACTTGCTCTGACACTGGACCTTGAAAGGTTGAGAGTTACCGGTTTTGATATGGGTGTCGAATCCTTATACAAAACACGAGGTAACTCTCATGCTTCATACTAACAATCCCATCATCAAACACAAAGCCGGCCTGCTCAATCTCGCCGAAGAACTCGGTAACGTATCAAAAGCCTGTAAAATCATGGGGGTGTCACGCGACACGTTTTATCGCTATCAGGAACTGGCGGCAGAAGGCGGCATTGACGCTCTGGTTAACCAAAACCGCCGGGTTCCCAACCTGAAAAACCGTGCTGATGAAGCCACTGAACGTGCGGTTGTTGATTACGCCATTGAGTTCCCGGCTCATGGCCAGCACCGGACCAGTAATGAGCTGCGTAAAAAAGGCGTCTTCATTTCTGGCAGCGGTGTGCGCTCCATCTGGCAACGACACGATCTGGAAAACTTTCGTAAGCGCCTGAAGGCACTTGAGGAAAAAGTTGCCAGAGAAGGCATTGTACTTACTGATGCTCAAATCGCTGCACTGGAGAAGAAGGCGCACGACGACGAAGCCTGTGGTGAAATAGAGACTGCTCACCCGGGTTATCTGGGGTCGCAGGACACCTTCTACGTGGGTAATCTGAAAGGTGTTGGCCGTATCTACCAGCAGACGTTCGTGGATACGTACTCGAAAGTGGCGCACTGCAAGCTTTACACGAGTAAAGCACCGATCTCTGCCGCCGACCTGCTCAATGATCGCGTGCTGCCGTTCTACGAAGCTCAGGGGCTGCCAATGCTAAGAATACTGACGGACAGGGGGACGGAGTACTGCGGTAAAGTGGAACAACATGACTATCAGCTGTACTTGGCTATCAACGATATAGACCATACGAAAACGAAAGCGATGTCTCCGCAGACAAACGGTATCTGCGAGCGCTTCCATAAAACTATTTTGCAGGATTTTTATCAGGTTGCGTTCCGTAAGACGTTATACGAGGACCTAGAAAGTCTACAAAAGGATCTGGACAACTGGTTGTGGCATTACAATAATGAGCGAACTCATCAGGGTAAAATGTGCTGCGGGCGTACGCCAATGGCCACGTTACTTGATGGTAAACGAGTCTGGGCAGAAAAAAATCTGAACCAGATTTAATCTGACAGACACCTGTATAAATAACCGGTAACTGTCAGATCAGGTCTGAGCTAATACACTTGATGCTTACCCGGTGCAGGCCTTTCCGCCTGCCGATTATATCGCCCTTGGGCATATCCACCGCCCGCAGCGCGTGGGGCACAGCGAGCACATCCGCTACAGCGGCTCCCCGATTGCCTTGAGTTTTGATGAGCTTGGTAGTGAAAAATCGGTCACGTTGATCGACTTCTCGCCTAGCGCGCCCCCAGAAATAACGCTGCTGCCCGTACCTGTGACGCAACCGATGCGCCTCATCAAAGGCAATCTGGCGGACATTGAGCAACAGTTGCACAGCTTACCCATACCAGAAGCGAGTCAGCGCATCTGGCTGGACATCGAGATCGCCACCGACACCTACCTCAGCGATATGCAGCAGCGTATCCAGCAGTTAACGCACACATTGCCTGTCGACGTGTTGTTGTTACGACGCAACCGTGAGCAGCGTTTGCAGGCGATTGCGCGCGAAAAGAAAGAAACCTTGGACGAATTATCCCCGCAGGACGTTTTCGAACGCAAACTGGCGCTGACCGACATGGCGCAGGAACAGCAAGCACGGCTGCGCCCGCTGTTCGATGAAATGGTCCGAGACGTTACCGAAGGAGCGCCGCAAGCATGAAAATCCTGAGCTTACGGTTAAAAAACCTCAACTCGCTCAAAGGCGAATGGAAGATTGATTTCACGCAGGAGCCGTTTGCCAGCAACGGGCTGTTTGCCATCACCGGCCCGACCGGCGCGGGCAAAACTACGCTGCTGGATGCCATCTGCCTTGCGCTGTATCACCAGACGCCGCGGCTGAATGCGCTCTCCGCCACGCAAAACGAACTGATGACACATAATACGGCCGACTGTCTGGCAGAAGTGGAATTTGAGGTCAAGGGCGTCGGCTATCGCGCGTTTTGGAGTCAGCGACGCGCCAAAGATGCGGCAGACGGCAACCTGCAAACCCCGAAAGCCGAACTGGCGCTGATCGAAGACGGTAAGATCCTCACGCAAAAGTTGTCCGAAAAACTGGCTCACACCATCCGTATTACCGGGCTGGATTTTGAGCGTTTTACCCGCTCAATGATGCTCTCGCAGGGGCAATTTGCCGCCTTTCTTAATGCCGCTACTAAAGATCGAGCAGAACTGCTGGAAGAGCTGACCGGAACGGTGATCTATGGCGAGATCTCCAGTCGGATCTATGAACGGCATAAGGCAGTAAAGCTGGCTTTGGACACGCTACAAGCACGCGCCTCAGCCATCGCACTGTTGGATGACAGTGAGCGGCAAAGCGTACTGGCGGCACTGACGCAGCTACAGCAGGAAGAACAACGGTTACGGGAAAAACGTAAGCAAGCACTGACACACCAGCAATGGCAGGCTCAAGAACGGCTTCTTCAGCAGGACTTACGCCAAAAGCAGCAACAGGCCGAGGCCGTCGAGCAGGTACAACGTGACGCCGAGCCCGATCGATTACGGCTGGAACGTGACGAGCCCGCAGAAAAATTGCGCCCCTTACAGCGCGAGCACGAACGTACTCAATTAGCACGGGTTGCTGCACAAACGCGTGAAAGCGAGTTAACCCAGCAGCACGCCGCCAGCCAGACGGCACATCAGCAGCAACAGCAGTTGTTGCTGCAAGCGCAACGGGCACAGCAGCAACAGAATGCCGCACGCCAGCAGGAAGAAACGCTGATCGAACAACAGGTGATACCGTTCGATCAGCAAATCGCTAGCCAAAGGGAACGCTGTGCCCAGCGCCGCCTGGCGTTGAGCCAAACACAAACGCAGCGTGATAACGAGCAGCGGCAACTGGCTGACCTGCTTCGCCAGCGCGATACCCTGCAAACCCAGCGTGAAACCCGACTCAATTATCAGCAGCAGCATCCCCATCACCGTCACTGGGGTGAACAACTTGGCGCGTGGCGCGCGGCATTCCAGGAGCAACAGCGCCTGTCAGAGGAACTGACCGCTGTGGATACGCAGCAGCAGCGCCTGAACAACGATGAAAAAGCGATGACGCGCAAGCAGGTGGGGCTAAGCGAACAGCGTAGCGCACAGCAGCAACGCTATGACAGCTTGCAGCGCCAATGCGAACAGCAGCAACAGGTGTGGCAACAGGCAGAAGCGGCGAATCCGATTGCCGGTTTGCGTGAGCGTTACGCGGCGCACCAGCGTGCACGGCAAGCACGGAGGCAGTTTGGAGAATTAACACAAGCACTCAGCAACCTACGTCAACAGCAGCAAAATAGCGCCAGCAAATGGCTCACGCTGGACCAGCGTTTTCGGGCCGACACATAGAGTAATAACGCGCAACGCGCGGACTGTCAGCGTCTGGAGCAACAACTGAACGATGTCGAGCGCTGCGTCGAGCTGGAACAGCGCATCGTCAAGCTGGAGGCTGAACGCACACAGTTACAACCGGGAGAGGCCTGTCCGCTGTGTGGCTCCACGCACCATCCGGCGATTGCGGAGTATCAAACGCTGGCACAAACCGCGTCCGAGACACAAGTGCGTATGGCACAACTGCGCACGCAATGCCAGCAGGCGCGCAGTGAATTGGCACAGTGCGAAGGTGCGCTCGCCGCATTGGCAAAACAGCGTGACGAACTTCAAGCCGAGCGGGCCGAACAGGAAAAATTATACCAAACGCGCTATACCGATTGGCAACAGGTGAGTGAGCATTTACACGCAACCTTCACGCCCGAGCAGGAACAAGAGATTTCCGAGTGGCTGACCGCCTGCGATCGCGAAGCAGATACCCTGTTTAGCCAGATAGAAGCGCAAGAAAAACGGCAACGCAGTTGGCAAGAAAGTAAGGATTCACTGACTACGGCGCAGCAGCAACGTCATGAAACAGAACAGCAGCTTGCCCTGCTGCAACAGCGTATTCAGGCACACCGGGAAGGGCTTGCCGAGGCCGCACACAAACAGCAACAGCTCACCGCAGCACTGATAACACAGCAAGAAACACTCGCCGCTGCGCTCGCGCCCTACTCGTTGGTTCCGCCTGCCCTTGCCGAACAACAGCACTGGCTGGCGGAACGTGCCGCCGAAGCGGAGCGTTGGAAAACGACCGAACAGCAGTTGCAGCAGGATGACAACACGCTGGCTTCACTGTATGCAACCGTGCAGAAGCGGGAAAAAGCATTACAGGCACTCGATGCCAGCGCCACACTACAGCAGACACAATGGAAGGACGGGGAAAAACAGCTAGCAGTCTTGCAGCAACAGCGCCACGCCCTGTTTGGCGAGCGTGACATACAGCAGGTGCGTCAGGAATGGCGGCAGCATAGCGAACAACATCAGCAGCGCGTTGATAAGTTAGCTGTCACGCTGCAAGACGCAGCGGCACAGCTTGCCCAATTAGCGGGAGAATTGGCCGGGCAACGCGCACACCGCGAACACTGTGTAGACGCGGAGCTGCAAGCCTCAGTCCAGTTTGCGACGGCCTTGGCGCACAGCCCCTTTATTGATGAAACCGCGTTCCAGCAGGCACTGTTGGATGACGACACGCGTCAGGCGCTGCGTACCAAACTAGACGCAGTACGTCAGGCCGTCACGGAAACCAAAGCACTGCTACAACAGGCCACCGTCGCGTTGAACACGCATCTGGCCCGGCGCCCGGAAACCGTGCCGGAGGACGACGCGGCCGCAACGCCTGGACAACGGCTGGAACAGCTTGATAGCGCACTGAAAACCAATCTCTATCAACAAGGTGAATGCCAGCAACGGCTGCGCAACGATGAGATGCAACGGGATAAACAGCAAGCGCTACTACAGGAGATCGAGCAACAGAGCCAACAGTATGCCGACTGGAGCTGTCTCAACGATCTTATTGGCTCGCAAAGCGGTGATAAATTCCGTAAGTTCGCTCAGGGATTAACGCTCGATCATCTGGTGTATCTGGCCAACCTCCGCCTTGCCCGCCTACACGGTCGTTATCAGCTACAGCGTAAAACCGATGATGAGCTTGGTCTGCATGTGCTCGATACCTGGCAGGCAGATGCAGTGCGCGATACCCGCACCCTGTCGGGCGGTGAGAGCTTTTTGGTCAGTCTGGCGCTAGCGTTGGCACTCTCCGATCTGGTGAGCAACAAAACCCGTATCGATTCGCTGTTCCTGGATGAAGGGTTCGGCACGTTGGATGTGGAGACGCTGGACAGCGCACTGGATGCGCTGGATAACCTCAATGCCACCGGCAAAACCATTGGTGTTATCAGCCACGTGGAGGCGATAAAAGCGCGTATCTCCACGCAAATCAAGGTCAAAAAGGTGAATGGATTGGGCGTGAGTCAGCTTGATGAGCGCTACGCTCTGTAGCGCTCTGCTTACACATGCGTAGGCGCGTTATGCTGCTGGCCACAGCCAGGCTGCACCGCGTACACCGCTGGAATCACCGTGGGTGGCCTGACGAATCGGTGTGGTGCACTCCTGACCAAAGATCCAAGGGGTAATCAGCGCGGGCAGCGTCTGATAAAAACGCGGGACATTGCTCATCCCGCCCCCCAACACCACGACGTCCGGATCCACTAAATTGATCACGTGTGCGATGGATTTGGCCAGACGTTGCTCATAGCGTTGCAGTGCTTGTTCTGCGGCGCTATCTCCCTGACGCGCCAATGAAACAATGGTTTCCCCCTTGCAGTCATGGCTCGTGACATGGTGATAGTCGGCAGCGAAACCGGTGCCGGAAATAAAGGTTTCAATGCATCCGCTTTGACCACAATAGCAAGGCACAGCCTGCGCAAACTGCCGTTCTTGCTCATTCTGCCAAGGCAATGGGTTATGCCCCCATTCGCCAGCGATGCCGTTGCGTCCGACATGAGCTCGTCCGTTGAGCGAAATGCCCGCGCCACAGCCGGTACCGATAATAATGGCAAACACTACATCAAGTCCGGCACCGGCACCGTCCACCGCTTCAGACACCGCCAGACAGTTGGCGTCATTGGCGAGGCGCACCGGACGCTGCAACAGTGCGGAGAGATCGTTATCCAACGGCTGATCGTTCAACCACACCGAATTGGCGTTTTTTACGTGGTGGGACAGCGGTGACAGGGTGCCTGGAATCCCCACGCCGACGCTCCCGGTCATGCCAGTTGCCTTTTCGGCTTCGTTAACCAGCGTAGCAATGGTGTTCAACGTTCCCTGATAGTCATCGCGGGGCGTCGGCAGACGATGGCGATACAGCGTTTCACCGCGATCCCCCAGTGCGATGACCTCCGTTTTGGTTCCACCCAAATCAATTCCAATACGCACAGCGCCTCCTCAAAAAATTCCCATAATGCATGAATAAATATCACAGTTTTCACGCACCTGGCACAAGGTAACTTTATTCCAGTGTATACGTAACCACCATTACGCGCTGCACTTGCACGCCAAATCCGCTATGATGCGTCCCTCCCCTTTTCATCCGCGTGCCGCGCACGTACCGCCAGGGATAACACCATGTTGTGGTTTAAAAATGTTATTATTTATCGCCTGAACCGCGATATCACCCTTTCTACTGATGCGTTAGAAAAACAGTTAGGTGAGTTCGCCTTTACCCCCTGCGGGAGCCAGGATCTCTCTCGCACCGGTTGGGTATCCCCGATGGGCGCACACAGCGATGCACTGACCCACAGCGTTAACGGCCAACTGCTGCTCTGCGCACGCAAAGAAGAAAAGATGTTGCCGTCTCCGGTGATCAAGCAGGCGCTCCAGGCCAAAATCGACAAACTGGAAGCCGAACAACACCGCAAACTGAAAAAAACCGAAAAAGACACCCTGAAGGATGAAGTGCTGCATACGCTGCTGTCGCGCGCCTTCAGCCGTTTCAGCCAGGTGTGGCTATGGATTGATACCGTTAATCAGTTGATTATGGTTGATGCTGCCAGCGCTAAGAAAGCCGAAGATACGCTGGCGCTGTTGCGCAAAACCTTGGGCTCACTGCCCGTGGTGCCCTTGGCGCTGGAAAACCCTATTGAACTTACCCTGACCGAATGGGTGCGCTCTGGCGATGTGCCAGCCGGTTTCACCCTGCAAGACGAAGCCGAATTGAAAGCGATTTTGGAAGACGGCGGTGTGATCCGCTGTAAGAAGCAAGATCTGGTAAGTGATGAAATCGCCGTGCATATCGAAAAAGGTAAAGTAGTAACCAAACTTGCCCTCGACTGGCAGGAGCGCATCCAACTGATACTGGCAGAAGATGGCACGCTGAAACGGCTGAAGTTCGCCGACACGCTGCGTGAGCAGAACGACGATATCGACAGGGACGATGTGGCACAACGCTTTGATGCCGATTTTATTCTGATGACCAGCGAGCTTTCCGCGCTAACGAGCAATCTGGTTGAGGCGTTGGGCGGCGCTAAACAAAACAGGGAAGAGAGTGCGTTATGCGACATGAGATTCCGGTCCACTGCTTTTCCATAGCGCTTTATGTACTGCGACCGGCGCAGGCTGGCTATCAAGTGCTGCTGCTGCGCCGCAACGGCCACACCCAGTCAGGGCAGTGGTGCCAAATAGCTGGTGGTATTGAAGCCGGTGAGAGCGCGTGGCAAACGGCGCGACGTGAAGCGAAAGAAGAGACGGGATTGCAGTTAGCCGATCTCTACTCAGCGGATCGCTGCGAGCAGTTTTACGAAGCGGATAACAATGGCCTGACGCTGGTACCGGTGTTCGTGGCTTATGTCGCTGCCGACGCTGACATTGTGCTTAACGCCGAGCACAGCGAATTCCATTGGGCTACCTTTGAGGAAGCGGCCCAGATGTTGCCCTTCCCCGGCCAGCGCGACATCCTGCATCACATTCATCGTTACTTTGCTGAACAGCAGCCACATCCCCTGTTACGGATGCCGTTAGACGCTTAGCCCTTATTCCAGTAAGCCTCTGTGGCACAGCCTGTTTGGCCACCAACTGCGGTGCAGAGTCTGTCTGCACCGCTCATTAAACCAACACCTAATGGCACACACTCAAGCCGCGTGTAGGTTTGCCTTCCCCTATAAGGCATGCTACAAATACACTAGAGTAATATTCTTTTAATTTCGAGGAATGTGGACAAATCGAATTATTTGCGGCGGGTAATACAGAATCATCATGAAGAAAATACAAAACAAAACCATCATTACTTCCATCTACATGCTATTCCTTTCAGCCATTCTTGCCAGTGAGCACCACTGGTGTAGCGAACTTTAGGTTTCTCTCTGAATTCAGCGATGGCAACGCACTCTTGCGCGTTTGTCTGCTGAGCCTCCTCTTTATCGCATCTGGGAGTCGATCTCTGCGGGATCGCTGTGCCCTGTTTTCACGGGGGACATCGCCGGGCATTACCCAGATGCTACGAGTCACCCTCTCAGGGAGAAACATAATGATTTACTGGATCTTTTTAGCCTGCGCGATTGCGGCAGAAATTATCGGCACGCTGAGTATGAAATACGCCAGCCTCAGCGGTAACCCGCTGGGACATATGGTGATGTATGGCATGATTGCACTCTCCTACCTTTTGCTATCGATCGCCATAAAGCGTGTTGCAATGGGCGTGGCTTATGCCTTGTGGGAAGGTATCGGTATTATCTTTATCACGTTGTTTAGCGTCATGCTGTTTGATGAATCCCTTTCAGTGTTAAAAGTCATCGGGCTGGCAATATTGTTGGTGGGTATCCTGCTGGTGAAATCGGGCGTACGTAAAGCCCCTGCGGCCAATACAACGCGAGGAAACCATCATGTTACCGTTTGAATGGCAGCATGCGGCGTTCCTGGGCCTGGCAATTGTGTTGGAGATTGCCGCCAACATTTTCCTTAAACTGTCGGACGGCTTTCGCAACGTGTGGCTTGGGATGTTATCACTGATAAGCGTATTGGCCGCATTTAGTGCTCTGGGGCAAGCTGTAAAGGGCATCGATCTCACCGTCGCTTACGCGCTGTGGGGAGGATTTGGTATTGCAGCTACCGTGGCAGCCGGGTGGATATTGTTCGGCCAGCGACTCAACAAAAGCGGCTGGATTGGATTGGGGCTGCTGTTACTGGGAATGGTGCTGATTAAACTAGCGTAAAAATAGAGCGTCTGACACATCGACCTCAAACAGTCATTCCCACCCACCTCCGTCATTCCCACTAAGGCCGGAATCTCTGGTCAGTAAACGCGTTTCGTCTCACAGAGATCCCCGTCTTTCGACGAGGATGACTAGGGGGTAAACTGGGCTTGGTCATCAGTCAGAGCGCCTTGCGGCGCTTTTCATGTTCTTATCTCCGGGCATTACACCTTGAAGTGCCCGACCGTGGAGTGCAGCTCTTCCGTTTGCGCCAACAGGGCTTCGGTAGCCGCTGTCGATTCCTGCACCAGCGCCGCGTTTTGCTGCACCATGGAATCCAACTGCGCCATCGCCTTGTTGATCTCCTGAATGCCACGCATCTGCTCATTCGCCGCGTGGGTAATTTCCGACATTACGGTGGTCACGGTAGAAACGCCGCCGACAATCTCCTGCATGGTATTACTGGCCTGGCGCACCTGCGTAGAGCCAGAGGTCACGCCAACCACGGTCGCTTCAATCAGGGTTTTGATCTCTTTTGCTGCCTGCGCACTGCGTTGCGCCAGCGCGCGCACTTCAGAAGCTACCACGGCAAAGCCACGCCCCTGCTCACCCGCTCTTGCCGCTTCCACCGCCGCATTCAACTCCAGGATATTGGTCTGGAAAGCAATGCCATCAATCACACCGATAATATCGCCGATCTTGCCGGACGCGGCGACGATATCTTCCATGGTCACAATCACGTCCGAGACCACTTTACCGCCAATGCTGGCATCTTCAGACAGGATGCGCGCCTGATCTTGACCCACCATCTCCGGACAGCTTTTGTATCTTAAGTTAACGATGCCCGCTGGCGCCGATATTCTCTTGGGGAGTTGTATCCCAGCGCACTGTGCGGATGGTTTTCATTGTAATGATTGAACGCCGCTGCAAGGTTCTTCAGGCTTTGTTGAATAATAGGGAATCGTGCTGTTTTACTATGCGCATTTTAGTAGAAAATGCTTATCACCTCAGGCATTCCGTTTTCTCATGATGCTTAACTGCATGATTTTACGTTGCTGGAAACAATCGTTTTACTGGGCTGGTAGCATAAAATCTGTTTATTCAACAAAGCCGGTTCTTCAGCGCTGTTCGCACATCGGGACCCTGTACATAAATTTGTGTAATTGCCTGATTTTGATATGTTCAATCCAACATCAAAAACAGGTTAATTTATGGACGAAAAACAGTTGCAGGCTCTGGCTAACGAACTGGCCAAAAATCTCAAAACCCCTGACGCTCTCAGCCAATTCGATCGCCTGCTGAAGAAAATCAGCGTTGAGGCTGCTCTCAACGCCGAAATGTCCCACCATCTGGGCTACGATAAAAATCAGCCCAAACCGGGGGCCAACTCCCGCAACGGCTATTCCACAAACACCGTGACCACCGGCGATGGCCCTCTGGCACTACGTACTCCGCGCGATCGTGATGGCTCCTTCGAATCATAACTGGTGAAGAAAAACCAGACCCGGATCACCGGGATGGATAACCAAATCCTGTCCCTGTACGCCAGAGGGATGACCACCCGCGAGATAGCGTCTGCGTTCAACGAGCTGTATGACGCGGATGTCTCACCGGCGCTGGTCTCGAAGGTCACCGACGCCGTGATGGAACAGGTTACTGAATGGCAAAATCGTCCACTGGATGCAGTCTATCCCATTGTTTACCTTGACTGTATCATCCTGAAGGTCCGGCAGGCCAGTCGCGTCATCAATAAATCCGTGTTCCTGGCACTGGGTATCAACATCGAGGGCCAGAAAGAACTGCTGGGTATGTGGCTGGCCGAAAACGAGGGCGCGAAGTTCTGGCTCAATGTGCTGACAGAACTAAAAAACCGCGGCCTGAACGATATCCTCATCGCCTGTGTCGACGGTCTGAAAGGCTTCCCGGACGCCATCAACGCGGTGTATCCGGAAGCCCGCATCCAGCTGAGCATCGTGCACATGGTACGCAACAGCCTGAGGTTCGTCTCTTGGAAGGACTACAAAGCCGTCACACGCGACCTGAAAGCCATCTATCAGGCCGCTACGGAAGAAGCAGGCCAGCAGGGGCTGGAAGCATTCGCCAGCGCATGGGACAGCCGCTATCCACAGATAAGCCGGAGCTGGCAGACGAACTGGAGCAATCTGGCAACGTTCTTCGCTTACCCGGCAGATATCCGCAAAGTCATCGACACAACCAACGCCATCGAGTCGCTGAACAGTGTGATCAGGCATGCGATTAAAAAACGCAAGGTGTTCCCGACTGACGACGCAGTGAAAAAGGTGGTGTGGCTGGCAATCCAGTCGGCCTAACAGAAATGGACGATGCCACTGCGGGACTGGCGTATGGCAATGAGCCGTTTTATTATCGAGTTCGGTGACCGCCTGGACGGTCACTACTGAGAAAGGCATTTACACAGAATCATGTACAGGGTCCTGCAAGACGCGTTTCATGAACAGCTATGCGTTTATCAGCGGGGCCTCATCCGGACCTCCGTCCGTATGGCTTATGAATATCGGGAAAGCCCAGCCTCTGTCCACTGCCAGCGTGGATGCTGTATTGCTGGGTTATACCGCAGATGAACTGGCAACGGCGTTCATGGAATCACTGACGTTTAAGTCGCATGTGCTTTTAATCATCCACCTTCCCCGTCATACCCTGGTTTACGATGCATCTGTCAGTGCAGGTGGTTCAGCCCACCTCGTTATACACCATATCGTTATACACATCTTTTGGCCATTTTTTGAACAGGATGCTCAGAACCCCGTGAATTAAGGCATTCAAGCCATCCCATTGGCTTTTTGAGGTTCAAAATGCCACTCTGAGATAAACCCGTAACTCATTGATTAAACAGTGCGTTAGAAAGATGTGTATAACGATATGCGTTATACACAAGTCCGCAACGCCTTATATGCCAAGGGTTAGCGGGCTGAAATAGGCAGCCGGTGGGGTTGTAAATGAAGTGAAACCGACGTGTACTATCGCCATTTACGGCGCTGAAAAATGACACGGGATTCAGATGGCTGGGCACACCAAGAACTGGAAGGGGTAAATCTTGGTGACACGAGGCTCAATAAGCGTGCCAAAGGGCTTTTGATACGGCTGGCTGAGAATCCGCAAGCCAGCATTCCGCATGCGTGCCTCGGATGGTCTGAGACGCTGGGTGCTTACCGCTTCATGGAGAACCAAGCATTCGAATGGCGAGACATTCTGCAACCTCACTGGCAGCGTACGCAGGAAAGGATCCGAGAACACGAGGTTGTGCTGTGTATCCAAGACACTACCGAGCTTGACTTCAACGGGCAGCAAATCCAAGGCTTGGGTCCCTTGAACTACGAAGCCAGGCGTGGTCTGTACCTGCATCCGACCTACGCGGTCAGTCCGGATCGCGTGGGGTTGGGCGTACTGGATGCGTGGATGTGGGCAAACCAGACCGGCAGAAGGCCGCCAACGGCGCACCGTGGAAGCATGCAACTGGCAACCGGTTATCTCATTGATTTTTATCGCTAGTAGTTCCGTGCTCCAGCGCGAACGCTGATAGCCAAAATCATGAGGGGAACGCTTTACGAGCTGGATTAACAGTGCGCAGATCTGTTCAAACGGCCAGCGACGGCCACGACCGGGCCGCAGAGATTTGAGGCCTTCAATGCCGTACAGGGTGAGCCAGTTAATCCATCTGCCGATTGACGAACGGGCGCAGCAAAGCATTCTGGCGACATCGCTCACGCGCTCGCCCCGGTGCAACATCAGGATGGCGGTCAGCCTGCGGGCGTGATTCTTGTCACGCGTTTTATGGAGAGTTTTCTTCATCAGGCGTCGTTCGTTACGGGGTATCGGTGCTATGCTCGACATCGCTCAGTCCGGTTGATGATTTGGGATCTTTATTGATCAGATCGCTCTACTCGGACTGAGTTCCCTTCAGGTGATCTACTATTCGGAACAGTTATTTAGATGAATCAGCCATTGCTGCATGGACGGAAAAAACGACTACTGAACGGCGTGGACGACCGCTCCACTACTCATATATGGCCATCACCACAGTCCTGATGATGAAACGCGTGTTTGGCCTTTCATTGAGGGCTTTACAGGGTTTTGTTGACTCGATTTTTAAACTGATTAAATTGTCGCTGCATTGTCCAGACTATTCGCTGCTCAGCAAGCGAGCAAAGACAGTGAACATCAGCATAAAAACGCCAACCCGTGGTGAAATCTCACATCTGGTCATTGATGGAACCGGCCTGAAGGTCTTTGGCGAAGGCGAATGGAAAGTCCGGCAGCATGGTGCCGACAGACGCAGGGTGTGGCGTAAGCTGCATCTGGCAGTAGACAGTGCGACGCATGAGATTATCTGTGCGGATTTGTCGCTCAGTGGTACGACTGATGCCCAGGCTCTACCGGCACTGATAAACCAGACCCACCGGAAAATCAGAGAGGCATCGGCTGACGGCGCTTACGATACAGGTTACTGCCATGATGCTCTGCTGAGGAAGAAAATAAGGCCGCTTATCCCGCCGCGAAGGGGGGCGCAATATTGGCCGGACCACTACCACGAGCGTAACCACGCTGTTGCAAATCAGCGCCTGAGCGGCAGCAACGATACCTGGAAAAAGAAAGTGGGCTATCACCGACGCTCAGTGGCTGAAACGGCCATGTTCCGGTTCAAAACGCTTCTGGGTGGTCATCTAAGTCTGCGTGACTACGATGCTCAGGTGGGTGAAGCCATGGCGATGGTCAAAGCGCTTAACCGGATCACGCTATTAGGAATGCCGAACAGTATTCGCATCACGTAACAATCGACCTGGGGCACAGTCGTTACAAGTTCTGATTTATTCAACAAAGCCGCGAGTGGGGTATAAATTCCTCTTTACTGACGTGGAACATGCGGGAAAGACTGTCTAGCTTCATTAACTTCACATCCATAGATGTTCAGGTGGCAACATGCCCCCGAAATAACGGCGCTATTATGCTGATAAATAAAGGTATGTCTTTCAAAAACCGGTCTATTTGAGACCGTATGGCAAACAGGCTACGGATGCGCAGTGCTGGATTGCACTGTACTTGCGGGGATGATGGGGAGTGGTTCATCGTGGTGGATACGTGCGCGTAACGAATCGTCCGGCTTTTCTTGGCCCGAGCGAGAATAGTCATAAGGCAGCAGCAAGGTATCCATAACGGCAGAAAACGGCATATCGAGGATCACCAG
Organism: Symbiopectobacterium sp. Eva_TO; assembly: GCF_053848865.1. Lineage (NCBI taxonomy): Bacteria > Pseudomonadati > Pseudomonadota > Gammaproteobacteria > Enterobacterales > Enterobacteriaceae > Symbiopectobacterium > Symbiopectobacterium sp. Eva_TO. Next base: position 1,271,093 of record NZ_JBSPEY010000004.1, read on the forward strand.
TGGCGTCATGGCCCAACTGGCATCTTCACTGTGCAGGGCGTCCATATTGGCACGCGTACCGGAATAGTAACCCTGATGGGGACCGGTGTGCGTCATCACGCTGGAACAACCGCCAGTAAGCGCCAGCCCGCTTCCTGCTATCAACAAAGAGAGTGCGGTACGTCTCAGTACTTTCATATCGCTGTCCATTGAGAAATGGTCGGCTTACGCCAGGCCTTGCCACGGTATAACGGGCTCTAAGTAATATGTCATGTTTTGTGCTGTGGTGGTAGTACTTCATTTTCCGATAAATTTTTCGGAAAAGGAAAAATTGCTTCGATCGCGGCCTTGAAAGTTTGAGCCCGGTCCCCATCTTTATTGTAGCCCCAGATTATGACGCTACGCCGACAGGGTAGTCGATGGGGTGTAGGGCCTGTCTATCAAAGAAGGCTCATATCAATCCTCGCTGAATGTTTAGGAGGCTGTAATGCGCAATTTCGATTTTTCTCCCCTGTATCGTTCCGCCATCGGTTTCGATCGTTTGTTTAATCTGCTGGAAGCCGGACAAAGTCAGGGTAACGGAGGGTATCCTCCCTACAATGTTGAACTGGTGGATGACAACCATTACCGCATTGCCATCGCTGTCGCGGGTTTTGCCGAGCATGAGTTGGAGATTACCGCTCATGACAATTTGCTGATTGTGAAAGGCGCACACGGCGGTGAGCCGGTAACACGTAACTATCTCTATCAGGGCATTGCCGAGCGCAATTTTGAGCGTAAGTTCCAACTGGCTGAGCACATTCAAATTACTGGTGCCAATCTGGAACATGGCTTGTTGTACATCGACCTGGCGCGCGTGGTGCCGGAAACGATGAAGCCGCGCCGTATTGATATCAAGTAAGACGACGTTAACGTTTAACACCCAGTTTTAACGCCCGCCCGCCGTTAGGGGGCGAATTCGGTGGAGCCTGCCTGCTCCTCTGAAGTCACACTATCGCTTCAAAGAAGGAGTCACATTATGCGTAACTATGATTTATCACCGCTGCTGCGTCAGTGGATCGGTTTTGACAAATTGGCCAGCTCAATGCAGGGCAGTCAGGAGGCCGTTGAGTTTCCTCCCTACAACATTGAGAAAAAAGACGATAACCACTATCGTATCACGCTGGCCCTGGCCGGGTTTCAGCAAAGCGAACTCGCGATCGAAGTGGAAGGGCCACGCCTGACGGTAAGCGGTACGCCGACGCTGCCGGAGAAGAAAGTGGAATATCTGCATCAGGGGCTGGCGTTTAAACCGTTCACCCTGAGCTTTACGCTGGCGGAGCACCTGTCTGTCTCCGAGGCGAAATTTGAACTCGGTTTGCTGCATATTGATCTGGTGCGTGAAGTACCGGCAGAACTGCAACCGCAGCGTATCGCCATTGGCGGCAACCGCCCTGAGTTGACGCACGCGCCTGAATCGGCCAGCGATGCTTAATCCGCAAAATAACGCGGTGAGTCTGTTACCCATCCCCGGTTTTGCCGGGGATTTTTATTTCCCTATCACCCATAAGGATTTGTGCTGAAAGGCACGGATTCTCGCTTCCCCTTCTGCCAGACTGCCTGTCAGTGGCGCTTTTGTCGCGTAGGTCTAGGCTGTGTCCCTTAATCCCATGAGTTATACTAACTGTTTGTTTCTACATCATTTTGAACTACGGCTCGCTACGACCTTCCCGATGAAGCATGGGCTATCATCCAGCCCTTACTCCCTGCTGAACCAGCAACACCACAGGCCGGACGCCCATGGGCTGAGCATCGCATGATTATCAATGGCATGTTCTGGGGGCTGTGCTCTGGTGCCCCATGGCGTGATTTACCTGAGCGATACGGCCCATGGAAAACCGTTTATAACCGCTTTAACCGATGGTCAAAATCGGGAGTCATTAACATTATTTTCAATAAGTTACTTTCATCACTTGATGCCCATGGCCTCGTGGACTGGTCAGCGACTGCGCTGGATGGTAGCAGTATCAGGGCGCTGAAATGTGCTGCCGGTGCTCAAAAAAACATCCCGATATCACCGGAGATAATGGGCTGGGTCGCTCTCGAGGTGGTTTTGGCACCAAAATCCATATGGCTACAGACGGAAGTGGTCTTCCGTTAAACATCGTGTTGAGCCCCGGTCAGGCTCATGAAAGTCAGTTTGCACTACGTCTTTTGGACGGTATTGGTGTTCAACGCCAGAACGGCAGTATGAAACGCCGTGGTCATGCGGTACTCGCTGACAAGGCGTACTCCGGGCATGTATTACGTAACGAGCTGAAAAACAGAGGTATAAAAACTGTCATCCCCCGAAAATCCACTGAAAAAATGGCGGTGGATGGTCGTTCAAAGCTCGATCGTAACGCCTACCGCAATCGGAACGTTGTTGGGCGGTGCTTTGGCCGTCTGAAAGAATACCGTCGCATTGCGACACGTTACGACAAAACGGAGAGGAATTATCTGGCAATGTTGAAACTGGGCTGCATCCGCCTGTTTTACCAGAGGTTATGTAATTAAGGGACACAGCCTAGACTGATTTTCAAGCGAAAGACGGCTGCACAAGGATACGGCTATGAGTGATATCGTACTGACCGTGAGTATGCTGGCGTTAGTAGCAGTATTGGGGTTGTGGATAGGCAATTGGCGTATCTACGGCGTTGGGTTGGGCATTGGCGGCGTGCTGTTCGGTGGCATTGTGGTAGGGCATTTTGCCCAATACTTCCAGTTCGCCCTCAACAACGACATGCTGCACTTCATTCAGGAGTTTGGACTGATCCTGTTTGTCTACACCATCGGTATTCAGGTGGGTCCCGGCTTCTTCTCTTCATTACGCGTTTCCGGTCTGCGGCTAAACGGCTTCGCGCTACTGACCGTGCTGTTGGGCTGTATTGTCACCATCATCATTCATAAGCTGTTTGCCGTTCCGTTACCGATTATTCTGGGGATTTTCTCCGGTGCGGTGACCAACACGCCGTCTCTGGGAGCCGGGCAGCAGATCCTGACCGATTTAGGCTCTAATCCGGCGCAGGTTACCCTGATGGGCACGGGTTATGCGATGGCCTATCCGCTAAGCATCTGTGGCATTTTGCTGGTGATGTGGCTGCTGCGCGTGGGGTTTCGCATCATGGTTGAGGCGGAAGCCAGGCAATTTGATAACAGTAACGGCCATCACCATGAGCAGCTGCAAACCATGAACATCAAGGTGAACAACCCGAACTTGCAGGGGCTGGCCATTCAGGATGTGCCGATGCTCAATAGCGATGCGATTGTCTGTTCCCGCCTGAAACGCGGCGATACGCTGATGGTGCCCGCGCCCGCTACCTTAATTCAATTGGGCGATTATCTGCATCTGGTGGGTGCCCGGCATGATTTGGATCAGGCCCGTCTGGTGATGGGCGATGAAGTCGATACGTCGCTCTCCACGCGCGGCACGGATCTGCACGTAGAACGTGTGGTCGTGACTCATGACAAGGTGCTTGGGCGAAAAATTCGTGAGTTGAATCTGAAGCAGAATTATGACGTGGTGATCTCGCGACTCAATCGTGCCGGTGTTGAATTGGTCGCCAGCAATAATGCTACCTTGCAGTTTGGCGATATTCTTAACCTGGTGGGACGCAAGGCGGCCATCGATGCGGTGGCGGATATTGTTGGCAACGCCCAGCAGAAGCTACAGCAGGTGCAAATGCTGCCGGTGTTCATCGGCATTGGTCTTCGCGTGCTGGTAGGTTCGGTGCCCCTGTTTATTCCCGGTTTTCCCGTTGCTCTGCGGCTTGGATTAGCCGGAGGGCCTTTGGTGGTGGCTCTGATCCTCGGGCGAATCGGTGGCATTGGGAAACTCTATTGGTTTATGCCGCCCAGTGCGAACCTGGCGTTGCGCGAATTGGGTATTGTGCTGTTTCTTTCCGTGGTGGGGTTAAAATCGGGCGGTGATTTTTTTGATACCTTGCTGTACGGCGAAGGCATCTGGTGGGTAGCCTACGGTGCCTGTATCACCATCATCCCACTGTTAATCGTCGGCGTGTTGGCACGAACGCTCGGGAAAATGAATTACCTGACGTTGTGTGGGATGTTAGCAGTTTCAATGACGGATCCGCCTGCGCTCGCCTTTGCCAATGGGTTGCACGCCACCAGTGGGGCCGCTGCGCTCTCGTATGCAACGGTTTATCCTCTGGCGATGTTTCTGCGCATCATGTCTCCTCAACTGCTGGCGGTATTATTTTGGAGCCTGTAAGGCTTTGTTGAATAATAGGGAATCGTGCTGTTTTACTATGCCCATTTTGGTAGAAAATGCTTATCAACTCAGGCATTCCATTTTCTCATGATGCTTAACTGCATGATTTTACGTTGCTGGAAACAATCGTTTTACTGGGCTGGTAGCATAAAATCTGTTTATTCAACAAAGCCAGCCTGTAAGTGAAAATGATGGAGGCGAGATAATAACGCGGTATTATTTACCGCGTTATTATCTTATTTCGCGCATCACTTTTCCTAATAACTTAATTTCCATTTATTACCCTTTGATTGATCACGCTTTTTTTCAGAATACATCATGCTAAATGACCAATATATTTAAACTATTAAATCGATTTAGTAGTAAAATAACGATTATTCAACTGCCGTTTACTCTATTATGTTCTACGTTAATCATACGATTTGATGGGGCTAGAAAAATACCCTGACCAATTGTTTTCTGGCCTTTTTTTCTGCTGCTGATGTATCCGCTTTACAAAATATCCTTATTACCGAATTAGAATGACAATCAAGAGAATAAGATATTGGTAATCGGGGTGATGAAGGAAGAATAACGAAACACCGCTCCTCCGCACTGCATTTGGTGGAAAAAACGAATTCCGTTTTAATCTTCTAGCGTGGTGTTTTTATGTCTGCAAACAATAGCAGGTTAGGCTGTGTCCCTTAATTACATAACCTCTGGTAAAACAGGCGGATGCAGCCCACCTCGTTATACACATCTCTGTTCGTGCCTGAGCGCGCGTAGCGTTTCGGCGGCCGTCATGACTTTCTGCAAGCCTTTCCAGATAGTTTTTGCGCCTGGTTCACCGTCGCCTTTTCGAGCAAGAAAGCCTCCGAGTTGCGCAACTAAGCGCAATACTTCGTTTAGCTTAGGGCGGCCCTTGGGCATACGCTTGTTCATCAGTAGGTAAGCTCCATGAGTCTCGTCGGAATCAAAGAACAACATTGCGTCCAGCTCTGGACAGGTTCGTCCCATACGCATTAAATAGGCGATGCGCCATGCCACGATCATGAACAGCGCCAATGCCCGCTCAATGCGATCCACGGTCGATAACTGTAACGCTTCGACACAGCAGCCGTTCTTCAGCACATTGAAGAACATCTCGATTTCCCATCTAGCCCGATACCAGTCGATCAGCTCCACGATATCTTCTCGTCCTTCAGGTACGCGATTGCTCAGCAACCGCCACTCGACCGGCTTCACGCCTGCTGGCGGCTCAATTTCCTTGGCTATCACACAAGTCACTGCCAACCCGCAACGCAGCGACACTCGCTTCACGCGCAGCGCCTGTTTCACCGTACGCGCCTTCTGCCCCGCGCGAGCCGCCATAACGAATTGGATTTCTCCCACCGGCACGGTCTTTCCAACCTTCTGCCAAAGCTTCTCATTACAGTCCAGACTGCGATTATGAGTCGAGCGGATCAACCAGTCAGCCGGAGTGCCAAGGTCATCAGCGAGCTGCATCAACGCCTTGATATCCGCTTCGCGATCGGCTAAGTACACCAGACGTGTGTTTGGCAACTCCGAGGCGAGTTCAGCAACTCGCTCGTATCCCTCGAGCCAGCGCGTACTCTCCTTGAGCCCATCGCGTTTTCCGTCTGCATCCTTCGGCTCTCTTGCCCACATCCACGCATCCAGTACGCCCAACCCCACGCGATCCGGACTGACCGCGTAGGTCGGATGCAGGTACAGACCACGCCTGGCTTCGTAGTTCAAGGGACCCAAGCCTTGGATTTGCTGCCCGTTGAAGTCAAGCTCGGTAGTGTCTTGGATACACAGCACAACCTCGTGTTCTCGGATCCTTTCCTGCGTACGCTGCCAGTGAGGTTGCAGAATGTCTCGCCATTCGAATGCTTGGTTCTCCATTAAGCGGTAAGCACCCAGCGTCTCAGACCATCCGAGGCACGCATGCGGAATGCTGGCTTGCGGATTCTCAGCCAGCCGTATCAAAAGCCCTTTGGCACGCTTATTGAGCCTCGTGTCACCAAGATTTACCCCTTCCAGTTCTTGGTGTGCCCAGCCATCTGAATCCCGTGTCATTTTTCAGCGCCGTAAATGGCGATAGTACACGTCGGTTTCACTTCATTTACAACCCCACCGGCTGCCTATTTCAGCCCGCTAACCCTTGGCATATAAGGCGTTGCGGACTTGTGTATAACGAGGTGGGTTTATGTCAGCCGTTGCGATATTAGAGAGCCTAACCTGAGTGATAATGAAAAAAGCAATCTGCTGCAAAAACGCTGGTGGAGCATCGACGAGATGCTGGCCTCTGAGGAGGCGCTTCGGCCGACCCTGTACATAAATTTGTGTAATTGCCTGATTTTGATATGTTCAATCCAACATCAAAAACAGGTTAATTTATGGACGAAAAACAGTTGCAGGCTCTGGCTAACGAACTGGCCAAAAATCTCAAAACCCCTGACGCTCTCAGCCAATTCGATCGCCTGCTGAAGAAAATCAGCGTTGAGGCTGCTCTCAACGCCGAAATGTCCCACCATCTGGGCTACGATAAAAATCAGCCCAAACCGGGGCCAACTCCCGCAACGGCTATTCCACAAACACCGTGACCACCGGCGATGGCCCTCTGGAACTACGTACTCCGCGCGATCGTGATGGCTCCTTCGAACCACAACTGGTGAAGAAAAACCAGACCCGGATCACCGGGATGGATAACCAAATCCTGTCCCTGTACGCCAGAGGGATGACCACCCGCGAGATAGCGTCTGCGTTCAACGAGCTGTATGACGCGGATGTCTCACCGGCGCTGGTCTCGAAGGTCACCGACGCCGTGATGGAACAGGTTACTGAATGGCAAAATCGTCCACTGGATGCAGTCTATCCCATTTTTTACCTTGACTGTATCATCCTGAAGGTCCGGCAGGACAGTCGCGTCATCAATAAATCCGTGTTCCTGGCACTGGGTATCAACATCGAGGGCCAGAAAGAACTGCTGGGTATGTGGCTGGCCGAAAACGAGGGCGCGAAGTTCTGGCTCAATGTGCTGACAGAACTAAAAAACCGCGGCCTGAACGATATCCTCATCGCCTGTGTCGACGGTCTGAAAGGCTTCCCGGACGCCATCAACGCGGTGTATCCGGAAGCCCGCATCCAGCAGTGCATCGTGCACATGGTACGCAACAGCCTGAGGTTCGTCTCTTGGAAGGACTACAAAGCCGTCACACGCGACCTGAAAGCCATCTATCAGGCCGCTACGGAAAAAGCAGGCCAGCAGGTGCTGGAAGCATTCGCCAGCGCATGGGACAGCCGCTATCCACAGATAAGCCGGAGCTGGCAGACGAACTGGAGCAATCTGGCAACGTTCTTCGCTTACCCGGCAGATATCCGCAAAGTCATCGACACAACCAACGCCATCGAGTCGCTGAACAGTGTGATCCGGCATGCGATTAAAAAACGTAAGGTGTTCCCGACTGACGACGCAGTGAAAAAGGTGGTGTGGCTGGCAATCCAGTCGGCCTCACAGAAATGGACGATGCCACTGCGGGACTGGCGTATGGCAATGAGCCGTTTCATTATCGAGTTCGGTGACCGCCTGGACGGTCACTACTGAGAAAGGCATTTACACAGAATCATGTACAGGGTCCAAGATAATCATTGTTACTTTCCAGCCAGGCACAATCGCTGTCAAACCACTCGGCCCACAGCGCCCAGAAGTTCCCTCTCAACTGCTTCCATCGACCTACCACGATATCGCTATTCATCACGAACCTCCCGAACAAACCGCACCGTAATCACACCAACGTTCAGCAAACATCGCAAACAGTATGCGGGGTAACGATGACAATCTTATTATGGTTCAGATTGATTTTCGTTAACACCCCGTGCGCAGACTAAAATTTCAGATAAACGGCGATTGTGAGTGCGTCTATACCCTAAATAATTCGAGTTACAGGAAAGCGGCGAGTGAAGGACAAATTTGTCTGGAACAAATTTGAACAGCGCCTGCGCTGGCCCCTATGGTGAACCTCAGGGATGAGGTTCATTCATCCCGATGAGCTTACTCAGGTAAGTGATTCGGGTGACAAATCTGCCGGAAGCAGATTTGAACGCCGCTGGCGGCGGCCTCGTAAGAGATGAGGCCCAAGGATGGGCCGAATAACAAACGCAGCCAACGCACCAGTAACTTGAAGTATGACGGGTATAGCTAAGGTCGCTTACGTCCCGCGAACAGATTGACCAGAAACAGAATGATCCCGACAATGAAGACAATTTTGGCCGCACCCGCTGCGGTCCCTGCCAGTCCACCGAATCCCAGCGCCGCTGCAATCAGCGCAATCACCAGAAAAATAATGCCCCAACGAAACATACGCTCTCCTTACCTTAATGAGGGTGAGTGGCGCTCGTCCTGAGGTTAATTACGCATACCGCTGCGTTTCCACCTGTGTTTGATTCTTACGACACCAAGTGCTAATTGGCTTGAGGATGGCGGAGGTTACCCTCCACCGAATACGTGAGCATTAAAGGGCAACAGGCCCGTTAATGGGTGACGGTCAGATCATTTTTAACACTTTTCACACCAGATACCGCCTTGGCGATACTCTCTGCACGCGCTGACTGAGCAGTGTTTTTCACGTTACCGCTCAGTTGCACCACCCCTTCCTGGGTTTCCACTTTCACGTGGCGCGACGGCACAATTTTATCAGCCAACAGTTTGGCCTTGATGCTGATGGTGATGACCGCATCATCGGTATAAGAACCCACTGACTGGGTGGCGTTATCCTTGATTTGCAGTTTATCACTCACCGACTGTACGCCTTCGGTCTTGGTCGCCACCGCGACGGCTTGTGCCGCCACCGCCTGACTAGGAACAAAACCGGTCAGGGTAACCACGCCTTTGGTGGTGGAGACAGAGATGTCCCCGCTCTCGATGGCTTTGTCATCCATCAGAGCGCTCTTCACCTTGGCGGTGATGGTGCTGTCATCCATATACCCAGAGGCTTTCTGGAGAGAACTGTCAATTTTTGCGCCCGTCGTTGTCGCCGCCTGGTGCACTTTCTGTCCCAGCGTCTCTTCTGCCAGTGCGTTCCCCGCCGTCAGCAGAGTACCCAGTACAACAGCCATCATCGTTTTTGTGTTAAGGATGTTTTTCATCGATTATTTCCTTTTGCTAGGGTCCACGCGGACATCAATCACGCTGGTGTTGGCACTCAATGCAACGCAGCAAAAAACAGGCGTTTAACGTTACCAAATATCATGTAGTCGATATAACGCACTACATGATTTATCACCAGTAATGAAACTCACTAATTGTTAACGCGATATTAACTATAGTGCATGGAACGACGATTCCTAGCGGAATAGGGAGGAAAAGTCCCTTTCCGGCGGCATTTCGGATTTGTCCGTGGGAAAAAAGGGCGAGAGGAAATTAAATAAAATCAGATTAACTAGTTGATAAATAAATACAAAAAAACCGGCGTTTAAAAAGCCGGACGCTATACCCGAATCCTTTTAAACGCCGGTTTTTTAACCGACTAAGCCGCAGTAGCCGAAAATTAGTGCTCTCGGGTTTTGAAGAAGGTGACGTCTGGGTAGCGTTCCTGCGTCAAATTCAGATTCACCATGGTCGGTGCCACATAAGCCAGGTTGTCGCCACCATCGAGCGCCAGATGCAATTCATTCTTGCGCTTGAACTCTTCAAATTTCTTCGCATCGGCACACTCAACCCAACGTGCGGTGGAGACGTTGACCGATTCATAGATGGCTTCCACGTTGTACTCTGACTTCAAGCGCGCCACCACCACGTCAAACTGCAACACCCCCACAGCCCCGACAATCAAATCGTTGTTGGCCAGTGGGCGGAACACCTGTACTGCCCCCTCTTCCGAGAGTTGCACCAACCCTTTGAGCAGTTGTTTCTGCTTTAACGGATCGCGCAGACGGATACGGCGGAACAGTTCCGGCGCAAAGTTCGGGATACCGGTGAATTTCATCTCTTCACCTTGGGTAAAGGTATCACCAATCTGGATGGTGCCGTGGTTATGCAACCCAATGATATCGCCGGGGAATGCCTCTTCCACATGAGAACGGTCACCCGCCATAAAGGTCAGCGCATCGGAAATGACCACATCCTTGCCGGTACGCACCTGACGCAGCTTCATGCTCTTTTCATACTTGCCGGACACCACGCGCATAAAGGCGACGCGGTCGCGGTGTTTCGGGTCCATGTTCGCCTGAATCTTGAACACGAAACCAGTGAATTTCTCTTCCTGCGCGGTGACGGTGCGGGTATCCGTATTGCGCGGCATCGGCGCAGGTGCCCACGCGACCAGTCCATCCAGCATATGATCGACACCGAAGTTGCCCAGCGCGGTGCCGAAGAACACCGGCGTCAACGCACCAGACAGGAAAGCCTCCAGCTCAAACTCATGAGAAGCGCCCTGCACCAGTTCCAGCTCTTCACGCAGCTGTGCGGCCAGATCTTCACCGACGGCTTTATCCAGATCCGGGTTATTCAACCCTTTGACGATACGCATTTCCTGGATCGTGTGGCCCTTACCGCTCTGATAAAGATAGGTTTCATCCTTGTACAGATGGTAAACGCCCTTGAACAGCTTGCCGCAGCCAATCGGCCAGGTGATCGGCGCACAGTCGATTTTCAGCTCACTCTCGACCTCATCCAACACCTCCATCGGATCGCGGATATCGCGGTCAAGCTTGTTCATGAACGTCAGGATTGGCGTATCACGCAGACGCGTTACTTCCATCAGCTTGCGGGTACGATCTTCGACGCCTTTTGCCGCATCGATCACCATCAGGCAGCAGTCCACTGCCGTCAACGTGCGGTAGGTATCTTCAGAGAAGTCTTCGTGCCCCGGGGTATCCAGCAGATTGACCAGCGCCTCCCGATACGGGAACTGCATCACGGAAGTGGTGATGGAGATACCACGCTGCTTTTCCATCTCCATCCAGTCTGACTTAGCGTGCTGGCTCGAACCGCGCCCCTTCACCGTTCCGGCGGTCTGAATGGCCTGTCCGAACAGCAGAACCTTCTCGGTAATGGTGGTTTTACCGGCATCGGGGTGAGAAATGATTGCAAATGTTCTTCTACGCTCTACTTCTGCGGCATAAGAGAGATTTGTCATTACGTTACCTTAAATATGTACAACCATATGTACAAAAGAAAAATTCATGCCACGGATTGTACATCTTGACACCAAACCTTCATAGCAATCATTGAGTACTGGCTAAATAAACAGTATAAATATTGCATCAAAGATGAGGAGGATCGCCATGAAAGTCGAAGTCACAATCAGCAAAGAGAAGAAGTTACCTAACGGTGCCGCTGAAGCACTGAAACAGGAATTTGGCCGCCGACTAGAAGCCAGGTTCCCCGACTGTCAGTTAACGGTACGTAGAGCGAGTAGCGATGGGTTGACGGTATTTGGTGGGGATCGGGATGAGGTGAGTGAACTGTTTCAGGAAACGTGGGAATCGGCAGACGATTTGTAGTGGTCAACTAATATTGGTCACCGCATTAGACTGTATGTAGAACAGTCGCTCAGATTCGTTTGGAGTTAAGCCGCCGTTATACCAGTGAGGCCGGATAGCGCTGTAATACCCCGTGATGTAGCGGATAATCGCGTCCTGGGCTTCGCTGAAGCTGTTGTAACCCTTTGTCGGCACCCATTCTGTCTTCAGGCTGCGGAAGAACCGCTCCATTGGCGCATTATCCCAGCAGTTACCCCGCCGACTCATACTCTGCTTTATCCGGCAGCGCCACAGGGCTTGCCGGTATTGACGGCTGGTATAGTGGCTGCCCTGGTCGCTGTGGAACATGACTCCTGTTGGTTGTCCCCGGAGTTCCCAGGCCATCTGCAACGCTTTAACTGTCAGCGCCGAGTCCGGCGACGTCGACATGGCCCAGCCCACCGGTTTGCGGGCGAACAGATCTAGCACCACCGCAAGGTAAGCCCAGCATTTGCCCGTCCAGATGTAGGTCACATCGCCGCACCAGACCTGATCCGGCGCGGTAACCGCGAACTGGCGGTTGAGATAGTTCGGTATTTCAACGTGTTCATTGCCGCCGCGTTTGTATTTGTGAGCCGGTCGCTGGCAGCTGGCGATACCCAGCTCCTTCATCAGCTTGCCAGCCAGCCAGCGCCCCATTTTGACACCGGAGCTGCCGGTGACGATGGTCGCGATACTTCGAGCGCCGGCAGAGCCGCCGCTGGCGTTCCAGGCTTCCATGACGCGGCTACACTTAACCACGCGCTCACCGTCGGGTTCATTAGCGGAAGCCTGCCAGTGCCTGTAGCTGCTGCGATGTACCTCAAAAGTTTGGCACAACGCCGTGACCGGGTATCGCGCCCTCAGCCTGTCGACTACCGTGAACCGTTGAGTGAGTCCGACATTAAGAGCGCCGTAGCCTTTTTTAGGATTTCGTTCTCCATTTCAAGGCATTGGACTTTTTTCTTCATCTCACGCAGCTCGAGCTGTTCAGGGGTAAGAGGAAGTCCCGTTGGCGTTTTTCCCTGTCGTTCAAGGCGAAGCTTATTGACCCAGCGACTAATGGCAGAATGGCTGACATTAACCGCCTCTGCGGCCTTAACGTATGTGTAGCCGTGGTCGACAACCAGCTTTGCGGCTTCGAGCTTAAATTCCGCCGTAAAATGTTTACCCATGAGGTCACCTGTCGTGTTGATGAGGTGAGCATATCACCTCCGCTCAGGTGGCCAGTATCAGTGTGCCACTACAATGAGTTTGGTGCGGGTAAACTTTTTCCGCAGTAATGCCTTGCCTGATTTATCCTGACAATGAATGTGAAAAGAATGTTTGCCGAGATCGATACCAATAAGCGTGACGTTTTGCATGATGGCCTTCTCCATAAAGAAACACCCTGTCAGCGTACCGCTCACAGGGTGGGGGGGTGACCATCTCATTAGGCCAAACACGCGTTTCATCATCAGGACTGTGGTGATGGCCATATCTGAGTAGTGGAGCGGTCGTCCACGCCGTTCAGTAGTCGTTTTTTCCGTCCATGCAGCAATGGCTGATTCATCTAGCCATACGGTTAGAGAACCGCGCTGCTTGAGGGCATTGTTATAGGAGGGCCAGTTAGTGATTTTAAAATTTTGTTTTGCCATGGAGACCTGATGTTGAAACAACTATGGTGATCTGATCCGATGATTAACCAAACTTTCTATTTATTCAACAAAGCCGTAAACAGAAGACAATTGCGGCGGAATCTAGCAGAAAGGCCAGCAATAAAAAAGGGTTGGTGCGGCTAACTGGGCGAATTCGCCTTGTGCGCTACACGCTGCGACCGATAACCCCGCGTTTCGGGTCAGTTATAGGTATAATAGACCCAAAACCCCATATCCAGACAGAGATAACCATTGTGACCGAACAACAGAACTCAAACGTGACGCATAACTACAATGTGACGCATTTTGTCACCAGCGCGCCCGATATTCGTCACCTGCCTGCCGATAGCGGTATTGAAGTGGCGTTTGCCGGACGCTCGAACGCGGGAAAATCTAGCGCGCTTAACACGCTGACCAACCAAAAAAGCCTGGCGCGCACCAGTAAAACACCGGGACGAACCCAGCTTATCAACCTGTTTGAAGTCACAGACGGCGTGCGTTTGGTTGACCTTCCCGGCTATGGCTATGCCGAAGTTCCGGAAGAGATGAAGCGGAAATGGCAGAAAGCACTGGGGGAATATCTGCAAAAACGTGCCTGTCTGCAAGGACTGGTGGTGTTGATGGATATCCGTCATCCGCTGAAAGATCTCGATCAGCAAATGATTGAATGGGCCGTGGATGTGGATCTGCCAGTGCTCATTCTGCTCACCAAATCCGATAAACTGGCTTCCGGTGCGCGCAAAGCGCAACTGAATACTGTGCGTGAAGCCGTGCTCGCGTTTGGCGGAGATATTCAGGTTGAAGCCTTCTCCTCCTTGAAAAAAGAAGGGGTGGATAAACTGCGTCAGAAACTCGATCTGTGGTTCAACACCCGTCCTTCAGTGCAAGACGACGGCGATAATTAAGATTAACTGCCGCGATCGTTAGCGATCTTGCGGCGTTTTTCTGACTCGCGCCCAATAAAAAACGCCCCAGTCACCGAAATGAACGGGGCGGCTAATATTCAGCCAAATCTGATTACGTGAAGTAAAAGGTCTGAAATATAGAACGTCTTACCTCTGTACCCTACGTCGTTAATTCTACCCTATTTTTTCGCCAGAACAAAGGTTTTTTTGTTGTTTAGTTTCATAAAAAATGGCTATGGGTCACACAAAGTCGAGCAAGTCACCCAATCCTGTAGTTTAATTACAGAAATGAATAACGTAATGCGCATTAAACGTTCAGTTGCAACATCCTGTTTTTCTGTACATTAATGCGCCTCATCCCAGTTTTTACCTTCGCCCACATCCACACGTAACGGAACGTTTAGCGACATACAACCTTCCATCAGGGTAGCGATCTTTTGTTTTGCCGCATCCAGCACCGACTCATGTACTTCAAACACCAATTCATCGTGTACCTGCATGATCATGTTCACCTGCGGCTGTTCTTGCTGTAGCCAACTATCGATCGCAATCATCGCTTTCTTGATGATATCGGCGGCAGTGCCCTGCATCGGGGCGTTAATGGCGGCACGTTCCGCCGCCTTGCGGCTCATCGCATTGCGTGAGTGGATATCCGGCAAATAGAGACGGCGCCCATCCAGCGTCTGCACGTACCCTTTCTCGGCAGCTTCCTGACGGGTTCTTTCCATGTAGTCCTGCACGCCAGGATAGCGCTCGAAATAGAGGTTCATATAGCGCTGCGACTCGGCGCGGGGGATACCCAACTGACGTGACAGACCGAAAGCACTCATGCCATAAATCAAACCAAAGTTGATGGCTTTGGCGCTGCGGCGCTGCTCTCCGGTGACGCTCTCCAGCGGCAAGCCAAAGACTTCTGCAGCGGTGGCGCGGTGAATGTCCAGCCCTTCGGCAAACGCGTTGAGCAGCCCAGCGTCATCGGAAAGGTGCGCCATAATGCGCAGCTCGATCTGAGAGTAGTCTGCCGCCACGATGCGATAGCCTTCAGGGGCAATAAACGCCTGACGAATGCGTCGTCCTTCATCGTTGCGTACCGGGATGTTTTGTAGATTGGGATCGCTGGAGGAAATACGCCCCGTCGCCGTGACCGCCTGATGGTATGACGTGTGCACCCGCTGGGTCAGCGGATTGATCATCAGCGGCAGCTTGTCGGTGTAAGTCGATTTCAGTTTCGCCAGCCCACGATATTCCAGAATGCGTTTAGGCAGCGGATAGTCATGCGCCAGCTCTTCCAACACTTCTTCATTGGTGGAAGGGGCACCTTTCGGCGTTTTCTTTAGCACCGGCAGCTTTAGCTTATCGTATAAGATCCCCTGCAACTGCTTAGTGGAGGCAAGGTTAAACGCTTCACCGGCCAGTTCATGCACTTCGGTTTCAAGCTCGGCCAGACGTGTAGTCAGTTCCTGAGAATGCTGCGCCAAAATGCCCGCATCAATAAGCACCCCCTGACGCTCAATGCGTGACAGCACCGGCACCAACGGCATATCGATATCACGGAACACCTTCACCAGTACCCCTTGCTGTTGCAGCTTTTCCCACAGGGTTTGATGCAAATGCAAAGTGACATCCGCATCTTCTGCGGCATAGGTGCTGGCCTGTTCAACAGGAATCTGATTAAAGGTAAGCTGGTTCTTGCCTTTACCCGCAATCTCTTCAAACGAAATGGTTTTATGTTGCAGATAGCGTTCGGCCAGGCTGTCCATATCATGACGGCCTGCCACGCTGTTTAACACGTAAGACTCCACCATGGTGTCATACGCAATACCACGTAGCTCAATGTCATAACGCTTCATCACGCCCTGATCGAACTTCAGGTTCTGCCCAATTTTGCGCAACGCACTGTCTTCCAGCAGGGGTTTAAGCAATTCCAGTGCACGAGTTCTGTCGATTTGCTCCGGCGCATCCAGATAATCATGCGCCAGCGGCAAATACGCCGCTTCACCCGGCGTCACCGCGAACGACATACCAATCAGATTGGCGCTCAGCGTATCCAAGCCGTCCGTTTCTGTATCAAACGCAAACTCTCCTGCCTTTTGTAGACGGGCAACCCACGACAGCAAGGTCTCTTCATCCTGAATAGTGATATAGCCTTCACGGCTCAAGGCAACGGTTGCTTCCGCTAGCGACTGTGGCTGCGCTTGTGCCGCAGGCGTTGGCTGCGGAACCGCAGATTGCCCCTTGCGACCTTGCATCCAGGTGCCGCTTTCCACATCGGCCATCCAGCGTTTGAAATCATAGCGCTTAAACAGCCCGTGCAGCGCATCCACATAGGGTTCATTCACCGTCAGCTCAGTGCAGGTCAGCTCCAATTCGACGTCAGTTTTGATGGTCGCCAGTTGATAAGAGAGGTATGCCGCTTCTTTATGCTGTTCCAGCTTTTGCGCCATGGTCTTTGCGCCGCGAAAGGACAGCGTGGCGATTTTATCCAGATTACCGTACAGGGTATCTAATCCCCCCAATCCCTGGAGTAACGCCTGAGCCGTTTTTTCACCGACGCCCGGCACACCCGGAATGTTATCCGATGCATCCCCCATCAGGGCCAGAAAATCGATAATCAGCTCCGGCGGAATACCGTATTTGTCGCAGACTTCCTGCGGCCCAAGCACCGTATTGTTCATGGTGTTGATAAGCGTGATCGTCGGTGACACCAGTTGCGCCATATCTTTATCACCGGTGCTGATCAGTACCGGCGTACCTGCACTTTCCGCCTGACGCGCCAGCGTACCGATCACGTCATCCGCTTCCACACCGCTTACAGCCAACAAAGGCAACCCCATGGCACGCACCATCGCGTGCAGCGGCTCAATCTGCGCACGCAGATCGTCTGGCATCGGTGGGCGATGCGCCTTGTAGTTTTCGAACAGTTCGTCGCGGAACGTTTTTCCTTTGGCATCAAACACCACAGCGACATGGCTGGGAGAGAACTGAAGCAACAGGCTGCGCAGCATATTCAGCACGCCATACATGGCACCTGTCGGCTCACCTGCGTTATTCGTCAAAGGAGGGAATGCGTGGTAGGCACGGTATAAATACGACGAGCCATCGACCAAAATTAACGGGTTTTGCGGAATCTGCACCATGTTCTGTCATGACCTATGTCGTCCATCATGGCACTAAGCATGCCATAGCTCACAGCAAGAGACGAACGTTAACGCACAGAAAACCGCAAATCTGCCACATGCAAAGCAAATGCCTTGTGGATAACTTTGTGCATAGAAAGAGAAAATCAGAATGATGCTGGTGTTATATCAAAAAGTGATTCACATATTATGGATTTTTTTCAGCAAGATAAAAAAAGTCCTCGGGAAATACCCGTAATACAAAAAACATTTTTTTTGTGGATAGATATTAGTTAAACGCTAATTAAACGTCACAGAGGCAAAACTGTCGTAGCGGATAAACGATATATCCAGGGTATAACTCACCTCGTTATACACAAGTCCGCAACGCCTTATATGCCAAGGGTTAGCGGGCTGAAATAGGCAGCCGGTGGGGTTGTAAATGAAGTGAAACCGACGTGTACTATCGCCATTTACGGCGCTGAAAAATGACACGGGATTCAGATGGCTGGGCACACCAAGAACTGGAAGGGGTAAATCTTGGTGACACGAGGCTCAATAAGCGTGCCAAAGGGCTTTTGATACGGCTGGCTGAGAATCCGCAAGCCAGCATTCCGCATGCGTGCCTCGGATGGTCTGAGACGCTGGGTGCTTACCGCTTAATGGAGAACCAAGCATTCGAATGGCGAGACATTCTGCAACCTCACTGGCAGCGTACGCAGGAAAGGATCCGAGAACACGAGGTTGTGCTGTGTATCCAAGACACTACCGAGCTTGACTTCAACGGGCAGCAAATCCAAGGCTTGGGTCCCTTGAACTACGAAGCCAGGCGTGGTCTGTACCTGCATCCGACCTACGCGGTCAGTCCGGATCGCGTGGGGTTGGGCGTACTGGATGCGTGGATGTGGGCAAGAGAGCCGAAGGATGCAGACGGAAAACGCGATGGGCTCAAGGAGAGTACGCGCTGGCTCGAGGGATACGAGCGAGTTGCTGAACTCGCCTCGGAGTTGCCAAACACACGTCTGGTGTACTTAGCCGATCGCGAAGCGGATATCAAGGCGTTGATGCAGCTCGCTGATGACCTTGGCACTCCGGCTGACTGGTTGATCCGCTCGACTCATAATCGCAGTCTGGACTGTAATGAGAAGCTTTGGCAGAAGGTTGGAAAGACCGTGCCGGTGGGAGAAATCCAATTCGTTATGGCGGCTCGCGCGGGGCAGAAGGCGCGTACGGTGAAACAGGCGCTGCGCGTGAAGCGAGTGTCGCTGCGTTGCGGGTTGGCAGTGACTTGTGTGATAGCCAAGGAAATTGAGCCGCCAGCAGGCGTGAAGCCGGTCGAGTGGCGGTTGCTGAGCAATCGCGTACCTGAAGGACGAGAAGATATCGTGGAGCTGATCGACTGGTATCGGGCTAGATGGGAAATCGAGATGTTCTTCAATGTGCTGAAGAACGGCTGCTGTGTCGAAGTGTAGTGGTCAACTAATATGTATTAGTCGCGACTTGATCTGACACTGGACCTTGAAAGGTTGAGAGTTACCGGTTTTGATATGGGTGTCGAATCCTTATACAAAACACGAGGTAACTCTCATGCTTCATACTAACAATCCCATCATCAAACACAAAGCCGGCCTGCTCAATCTCGCCGAAGAACTCGGTAACGTATCAAAAGCCTGTAAAATCATGGGGGTGTCACGCGACACGTTTTATCGCTATCAGGAACTGGCGGCAGAAGGCGGCATTGACGCTCTGGTTAACCAAAACCGCCGGGTTCCCAACCTGAAAAACCGTGCTGATGAAGCCACTGAACGTGCGGTTGTTGATTACGCCATTGAGTTCCCGGCTCATGGCCAGCACCGGACCAGTAATGAGCTGCGTAAAAAAGGCGTCTTCATTTCTGGCAGCGGTGTGCGCTCCATTTGGCAACGACACGATCTGGAAAACTTTCGTAAGCGCCTGAAGGCACTTGAGGAAAAAGTTGCCAGAGAAGGCATCGTACTTACTGATGCTCAAATCGCTGCACTGGAGAAGAAGGCGCACGACGACGAAGCCTGTGGTGAAATAGAGACTGCTCACCCGGGTTATCTGGGGTCGCAGGACACCTTCTACGTGGGTAATCTGAAAGGTGTTGGCCGTATCTACCAGCAGACGTTCGTGGATATGTACTCGAAAGTGGCGCACTGCAAGCTTTACACGAGTAAAGCACCGATCTCTGCCGCCGACCTGCTCAATGATCGCGTGCTGCCGTTCTACGAAGCTCAGGGGCTGCCAATGCTAAGAATACTGACGGACAGGGGGACGGAGTACTGCGGTAAAGTGGAACAACATGACTATCAGCTGTACTTGGCTATCAACGATATAGACCATACGAAAACGAAAGCGATGTCTCCGCAGACAAACGGTATCTGCGAGCGCTTCCATAAAACTATTTTGCAGGATTTTTATCAGGTTGCGTTCCGTAAGACGTTATACGAGGACCTAGAAAGTCTACAAAAGGATCTGGACAACTGGTTGTGGCATTACAATAATGAGCGAACTCATCAGGGTAAAATGTGCTGCGGGCGTACGCCAATGGCCACGTTACTTGATGGTAAACGAGTCTGGGCAGAAAAAAATCTGAACCAGATTTAATCTGACAGACACCTGTATAAATAACCGGTAACTGTCAGATCAGGTCTGAGCTAATACATCTGATTGTAGTGGTCAACTAATATTGGCCACCGCATTAGACTGTATGTAGAACAGTCGCTCAGATTCGTTTGGAGTTAAGCCGCCGTTATACCAGTGAGGCCGGATAGCGCTGTAATACCCCGTGATGTAGCGGATAATCGCGTCCTGGGCTTCGCTGAAGCTGTTGTAACCCTTTGTCGGCACCCATTCTGTCTTCAGGCTGCGGAAGAACCGCTCCATTGGCGCATTATCCCAGCAGTTACCCCGCCGACTCATACTCTGCTTTATCCGGCAGCGCCACAGGGCTTGCCGGTATTGACGGCTGGTATAGTGGCTGCCCTGGTCGCTGTGGAACATGACTCCTGTTGGTTGTCCCCGGAGTTCCCAGGCCATCTGCAACGCTTTAACTGTCAGCGCCGAGTCCGGCGACGTCGACATGGCCCAGCCCACCGGTTTGCGGGCGAACAGGTCTAGCACCACCGCAAGGTAAGCCCAGCATTTGCCCGTCCAGATGTAGGTCACATCGCCGCACCAGACCTGATCCGGCGCGGTAACCGCGAACTGGCGGTTGAGATAGTTCGGTATTTCAACGTGTTCATTGCCGCCGCGTTTGTATTTGTGAGCCGGTCGCTGGCAGCTGGCGATACCCAGCTCCTTCATCAGCTTGCCAGCCAGCCAGCGCCCCATTTTGACACCGGAGCTGCCGGTGACGATGGTCGCGATACTTCGAGCGCCGGCAGAGCCGCCGCTGGCGTTCCAGGCTTCCATGACGCGACTACACTTAACCACGCGCTCACCGTCGGGTTCATTAGCGGAAGCCTGCCAGTGCCTGTAGCTGCTGCGATGTACCTCAAAAGTTTGGCACAACGCCGTGACCGGGTATCGCGCCCTCAGCCTGTCGACTACCGTGAACCGTTGAGTGAGTCCGACATTAAGAGCGCCGTAGCCTTTTTTAGGATTTCGTTCTCCATTTCAAGGCATTGGACTTTTTTCTTCATCTCACGCAGCTCGAGCTGTTCAGGGGTAAGAGGAAGTCCCGTTGGCGTTTTTCCCTGTCGTTCAAGGCGAAGCTTATTGACCCAGCGACTAATGGCAGAATGGCTGACATTAACCGCCTCTGCGGCCTTAACGTATGTGTAGCCGTGGTCGACAACCAGCTTTGCGGCTTCGAGCTTAAATTCCGCCGTAAAATGTTTACCCATGAGGTCACCTGTCGTGTTGATGAGGTGAGCATATCACCTCCGCTCAGGTGGCCAGTATCAGTGATGTAGCCCCCTGTAACACCAGACAGTAGCTGTATCTCCAGATAAGAGATAGGCTTAGATATATGTCTAACAATCATGCTAATTTTGAAATGACCGGGATCCTGTTAGGGCAAGAAGTCCGTAAGCGTAAAACTCCGCAAGAGAAAATCGCCATCATTCAGCAGACAATGGAGCCGGGGATGAACGTCTCCCATGTAGCCCGCCTGCATGGCATCCAGCCCAGCCTTTTGTTTAAGTGGAAGAAGCAATACCAGGAAGGAAGCCTCACCGCCGTTGCGGCCGGAGAAGAAGTGGTTCCAGCTTCGGCGCTGGCGACTGCCCTCAAGCAGGTCCGGGAGCTACAGCGCCTTCTGGGTAAGAAGACGATGGAAGTTGAGATCCTCAAAGAAGCAGTGGAGTACCGCCAGTCGCGAAAATGGATAGCGCACGCGCCCTTGTTGCCAAAGGACGGGGAATAGCTCTGGTCAGCCGCGCCATGAGCGTGTCGCGTGCGCAGCTGTCACTGCGGGTTAACCGTTCTGCCGACTGGCTGGACAGGCGCAGCAACCGGCGTAATGACGAAGCTGATGCTGAGATATTATCGGACATCCTCCGTATCATCAGCGACATGCCCAGTTACGGTTACCGCCGAGTGTGGGGTATCCTGCGTAAGCAACGTCGTGCAGAGGGACTTCCACCGGTGAACGCCAAACGGCTTTACAGGATAATGAGCGAGCATAACCTGCTGTTGTTGCATGATAAAACTGAACGTCCGAAGCGGGAGCATAAAGGCAAAATCGCGGTAGCAGAGAGCGATATGCGC
The DNA here is from genome assembly GCF_053848865.1 of Symbiopectobacterium sp. Eva_TO. NCBI lineage: Bacteria > Pseudomonadati > Pseudomonadota > Gammaproteobacteria > Enterobacterales > Enterobacteriaceae > Symbiopectobacterium > Symbiopectobacterium sp. Eva_TO. The sequence goes on from NZ_JBSPEY010000004.1 coordinate 1,293,198, forward strand.
TGGTGCTCAGATGGCTTCGAGTTCGGTTGTGACAACGGCGAGAAGCTGCGGGTGACGTTCGCACTGGACTGCTGCGACCGGGAGGCCATAGACTGGGCAGCGAGCACCAGGGGTTATGACAGTTCAACCGTGCAGGATGTGATGCTGAGGTCGGTGGAAAAACGCTTCGGTAGCGCGCTGCCGGATAAACCAGTGCAATGGCTGACGGATAATGGTTCAGCGTACACAGCGCATGAAACGCGGAAGTTCGCCAGAGAACTGAATCTGGAGCCCTGCACAACAGCAGTGAGCAGTCCACTGTAGTGGCACACTGATACTGGCCACCTGAGCGGAGGTGATATGCTCACCTCATCAACACGACAGGTGACCTCATGGGTAAACATTTTACGGCGGAATTTAAGCTCGAAGCCGCAAAGCTGGTTGTCGACCACGGCTACACATACGTTAAGGCCGCAGAGGCGGTTAATGTCAGCCATTCTGCCATTAGTCGCTGGGTCAATAAGCTTCGCCTTGAACGACAGGGAAAAACGCCAACGGGACTTCCTCTTACCCCTGAACAGCTCGAGCTGCGTGAGATGAAGAAAAAAGTCCAATGCCTTGAAATGGAGAACGAAATCCTAAAAAAGGCTACGGCGCTCTTAATGTCGGACTCACTCAACGGTTCACGGTAGTCAACAGGCTGAGGGCGCGATACCCGGTCACGGCGTTGTGCCAAACTTTTGAGGTACATCGCAGCAGCTACAGGCACTGGCAGGCTTCCGCTAATGAACCCGACGGTGAGCGCGTGGTTAAGTGTAGCCGCGTCATGGAAGCCTGGAACGCCAGCGGCGGCTCTGCCGGCGCTCGAAGTATCGCGACCATCGTCACCGGCAGCTCCGGTGTCAAAATGGGGCGCTGGCTGGCTGGCAAGCTGATGAAGGAGCTGGGTATCGCCAGCTGCCAGCGACCGGCTCACAAATACAAACGCGGCGGCAATGAACACGTTGAAATACCGAACTATCTCAACCGCCAGTTCGCGGTTACCGCGCCGGATCAGGTCTGGTGCGGCGATGTGACCTACATCTGGACGGGCAAATGCTGGGCTTACCTTGCGGTGGTGCTAGACCTGTTCGCCCGCAAACCGGTGGGCTGGGCCATGTCGACGTCGCCGGACTCGGCGCTGACAGTTAAAGCGTTGCAGATGGCTTGGGAACTCCGGGGACAACCAACAGGAGTCATGTTCCACAGCGACCAGGGCAGCCACTATACCAGCCGTCAATACCGGCAAGCCCTGTGGCGCTGCCGGATAAAGCAGAGTATGAGTCGGCGGGGTAACTGCTGGGATAATGCGCCAATGGAGCGGTTCTTCCGCAGCCTGAAGACAGAATGGGTGCCGACAAAGGGTTACAACAGCTTCAGCGAAGCCCAGGACGCGATTATCCGCTACATCACGGGGTATTACAGCGCTATCCGGCCTCACTGGTATAACGGCGGCTTAACTCCAAACGAATCTGAGCGACTGTTCTACATACAGTCTAATGCGGTGGCCAATATTAGTTGACCACTACAATCAGATGTATTAGCTCAGACCTGATCTGACAGTTACCGGTTATTTATACAGGTGTCTGTCAGATTAAATCTGGTTCAGATTTTTTTCTGCCCAGACTCGTTTACCATCAAGTAACGTGGCCATTGGCGTACGCCCGCAGCACATTTTACCCTGATGAGTTCGCTCATTATTGTAATGCCACAACCAGTTTTCCAGATCCTTTTGTAGACTTTCTAGGTCCTCGTATAACGTCTTACGGAACGCAACCTGATAAAAATCCTGCAAAATAGTTTTATGGAAGCGCTCGCAGATACCGTTTGTCTGCGGAGACATCGCTTTCGTTTTCGTATAGTCTATATCGTTGATAGCCAAGTACAGCTGATAGTCATGTTGTTCCACTTTACCGCAGTACTCCGTCCCCCCTGTCCGTCAGTATTCTTAGCATTGGCAGCCCCTGAGCTTCGTAGAACGGCAGCACGCGATCATTGAGCAGGTCGGCGGCAGAGATCGGTGCTTTACTCGTGTAAAGCTTGCAGTGCGCCACTTTCGAGTACGTATCCACGAACGTCTGCTGGTAGATACGGCCAACACCTTTCAGATTACCCACGTAGAAGGTGTCCTGCGACCCCAGATAACCCGGGTGAGCAGTCTCTATTTCACCACAGACTTCGTCGTCGTGCGCCTTCTTCTCCAGTGCAGCGATTTGAGCATCAGTAAGTACGATGCCTTCTCTGGCAACTTTTTCCTCAAGTGCCTTCAGGCGCTTACGAAAGTTTTCCAGATCGTGTCGTTGCCAGATGGAGCGCACACCGCTGCCAGAAATGAAGACGCCTTTTTTACGCAGCTCATTACTGGTCCGGTGCTGGCCATGAGCCGGGAACTCAATGGCGTAATCAACAACCGCACGTTCAGTGGCTTCATCAGCACGGTTTTTCAGGTTGGGAACCCGGCGGTTTTGGTTAACCAGAGCGTCAATGCCGCCTTCTGCCGCCAGTTCCTGATAGCGATAAAACGTGTCGCGTGACACACCCATGATTTTACAGGCTTTTGATACGTTACCGAGTTCTTCGGCGAGATTGAGCAGGCCGGCTTTGTGTTTGATGATGGGATTGTTAGTATGAAGCATGAGAGTTACCTCGTGTTTTGTATAAGCATTCGACACCCATATCAAAACCGGTAACTCTCAACCTTTCAAGGTCCAGTGTCAGATCAAGTCGCGACTAATACATATCAGACGCAGTTATAAGACCAGTGCTATTTTTTCTCGATAAGGAATTTCACAACATCAGCATATTGCTTCACGTATGCATTCATTGAGTTGGTATCTAAACCGTCGCTTTTCACCATATATTTGCCATTAACAAACATGGCCGGCACACCGCGCAATTGCAAATCCGCAGCCGCTTTTTCTTGCTGGGCAACCAGCGACTTAACCACGAAGCTATTCAATGCAGCGTCATAATCTTCAGCTTTAACACCCGCCGCCACAAACACCTTACGAATATCATCCGTGGTTTTCAGCGTTTGACTTTTTTGCACCGCATCAAACATTAACGGGGTGACTTTATCTTCAACACCCAAAGCGATGGCAACTGCCCAGGCCTGCGTTAGTTCTTTCCCCAAAGGCCCGAGGAAATCGACGTGATAGCGCGTAATTTTGGTATCCGCTGGAAGCACCTTACTGACAGCTTCAGAAATATGGTAAACCTCAGCAAACTGATAGCAATGCGGGCAGTAGAAGGAGAAAAACTCCAGCACCTGCGGTAATTGAGGTACCGGCTTATTAACTTCAACGTACTGTTTTCCATCAGAAAAATCTGCCGCTGATGCACCGAAGGCCAACATGATGCCAAATAATGCCGCAAATACACTCTTCATATAACACATCTCTCCGTTAAACATCAGTACATGGACAATAGCTGTAAAGGAGGCTCCTGTAACAGCTTAACCTGTTCAGTAAATATTGCTGTTTGCCTGAACCAGAAATCATCATCTTTTATCCAGGGAAAGCTCGGGGGAAATGCCGGATCTTCCCAACGGCGAATAATCCACGCTAAATAATGCACCATTCGCATCGCACGAAGCGGCTCAATTAACGCCAGCTCTTTCTCCTGAAACGTCATAAACTCACTATAGGCCATATCGTTATACACATCTTTTGGCCATTTTTTGAACAGGATGCTCAGAACCCCGTGAATTAAGGCATTCAAGCCATCCCATTGGCTTTTTGAGGTTCAAAATGCCACTCTGAGATAAACCCGTAACTCATTGATTAAACAGTGCGTTAGAAAGATGTGTATAACGATATGACTATAGGCCACCTCGTTATACACATCTCTGTTCGTGCCTGAGCGCGCGTAGCGTTTCGGCGGCCGTCATGACTTTCTGCAAGCCTTTCCAGATAGTTTTTGCGCCTGGTTCACCGTCGCCTTTTCGAGCAAGAAAGCCTCCCAGTTGCGCAACTAAGCGCAATACTTCGTTTAGCTTAGGGCGGCCCTTGGGCATACGCTTGTTCATCAGTAGGTAAGCGCCATGAGTCTCGTCGGAATCAAAGAACAACATTGCGTCCAGCTCTGGACAGGTTCGTCCCATACGCATTAAATAGGCGATGCGCCATGCCACGATCATGAACAGCGCCAATGCCCGCTCAATGCGATCCACGGTCGATAACTGTAACGCTTCGACACAGCAGCCGTTCTTCAGCACATTGAAGAACATCTCGATTTCCCATCTAGCCCGATACCAGTCGATCAGCTCCACGATATCTTCTCGTCCTTCAGGTACGCGATTGCTCAGCAACCGCCACTCGACCGGCTTCACGCCTGCTGGCGGCTCAATTTCCTTGGCTATCACACAGGTCACTGCCAACCCGCAACGCAGCGACACTCGCTTCACGCGCAGCGCCTGTTTCACCGTACGCGCCTTCTGCCCCGCGCGAGCCGCCATAACGAATTGGATTTCTCCCACCGGCACGGTCTTTCCAACCTTCTGCCAAAGCTTCTCATTACAGTCCAGACTGCGATTATGAGTCGAGCGGATCAACCAGTCAGCCGGAGTGCCAAGGTCATCAGCGAGCTGCATCAACGCCTTGATATCCGCTTCGCGATCGGCTAAGTACACCAGACGTGTGTTTGGCAACTCCGAGGCGAGTTCAGCAACTCGCTCGTATCCCTCGAGCCAGCGCGTACTCTCCTTGATCCCATCGCGTTTTCCGTCTGCATCCTTCGGCTCTCTTGCCCACATCCACGCATCCAGTACGCCCAACCCCACGCGATCCGGACTGACCGCATAGGTCGGATGCAGGTACAGACCACGCCTGGCTTCGTAGTTCAAGGGACCCAAGCCTTGGATTTGCTGCCCGTTGAAGTCAAGCTCGGTAGTGTCTTGGATACACAGCACAACCTCGTGTTCTCGGATCCTTTCCTGCGTACGCTGCCAGTGAGGTTGCAGAATGTCTCGCCATTCGAATGCTTGGTTCTCCATGAAGCGGTAAGCACCCAGCGTCTCAGACCATCCGAGGCACGCATGCGGAATGCTGGCTTGCGGATTCTCAGTCAGCCGTATCAAAAGCCCTTTGGCACGCTTATTGAGCCTCGTGTCACCAAGATTTACCCCTTCCAGTTCTTGGTGTGCCCAGCCATCTGAATCCCGTGTCATTTTTCAGCGCCGTAAATGGCGATAGTACACGTCGGTTTCACTTCATTTACAACCCCACCGGCTGCCTATTTCAGCCCGCTAACCCTTGGCATATAAGGCGTTGCGGACTTGTGTATAACGAGGTGACTATAGGCTTCCAGCAGAATATCGAGCTGAATTCTCTGCTCCTGACGCTCGCCATGAAGCAACATCCACAAATCCTGCACTGCGGGTCCGTTACGGGCATCATCTAAATCGACAAATAGTGGTCCGTCGCGCCAGAGAATATTTCCAGGATGGCAATCGCCGTGCAACCGAAGAAAGGAAGCATCCAATGTCCAATAGCGTTTTACCATTTCGATAAATTGCTGGGTGGACTGCAAAAAGGAATCTCGGCACGCGGCAGGAATACGTTGTGTTTGCGTCAATAACTGATAAGTTCTGTCGAGATATTCCTCAACCCCAATGGTAGGACGAGCAAGAAAAAGCGCTTTTTGCCCCGTTTGATGCCAACGACCCAGAAAACGGCCAACGCCTTCCAATTGATCGTCATTATCCATTTCATATTGCCGCCCCCCTACGCTTGGGAAAACGGCAAAATAAAAGCCATCATAACAATGCAAGGTTTGACCATTGAGTTTAAAGGGGGCAACGACGGGCACCTCATCGTCAACCAATGCGAGGGCAAAATCGTGCTCTTCCTGAATCTGCGCCTGCGTCCACCGTTCAGGACGATAGAATTTAACGACAAAACGGTGCCGGTCTTCATCCATAAATTGATAAACCCGGTTTTCATAGCTGTTGAGCGCCGTCAAACCAGAATCAACCCGGATACCTACCGCGAAAAGCGCATCGATAATCAGCGAGGGAAACAGCGTCTGAAAATTAAACACTGAACTTTGCATAGCCGTCATCATTACTCGCAATAGAGATCAAAATAAGCCGCGGAAAAGCAGCGCCTGTTGATAAAGGCATCAGTCCTTGATAACACCCCGAGCTCGCAGCAATGCTGTTTTGAAATCTTCCTCATAATCTTTTTTCAAGCCTGGAATGACCTGCTCTTTATCCGTGTCACGCATTTTCAAATGGGTAATGCCTTCAAATAGTTGGCTTTTGTGATATTCTGCCGCTATTTGAGGTTTCCACGTGGTTACTGTTTTTGTTCATTGCCCTCGCTGCCATTCAGATAAAGTTTATCGACATGGCCTTAGTCCAACTAAGCGCGAACGCTTCCGGTGTCAGTGCTGTCGCCGTGTATTCCAGCTTACCTACCGCTATGAAGCGCGAAAGCCGGGAGTCAAAGAGCAGATCGTTGATATGGCCTTCAACGGTGCCGGTGTTCGCGATACCGCCAGAACGTTGAAAATCGGCATCAATACGGTCATCCGGGCTTTAAAAAGCTCTCGCCCCGCAGGATAACGTCTTCTCCCGTTGCTCACGCCGACGTCGCCCTTATCTGTGAACTTGATGAGCAATGGAGCTTCGTTGGCAGTCAGGCGCTACAGCACTGGTAGGCTTACAATACCAAAACGGGCGGTGTTCTGGCCTACACTTTTGGCCCCCGAACCGATGAGACCTGCCGTGAATTGCTGGCTCTGTTGACACCGTTCAACATCGGCATGATTACCAGTGACAACTGGGGCAGCTATGCAAGAGAGGTTCCGAAGCAGAAACATCTGACTGGCAAGATCTTCACGCAACGCATAGAGCGCAATAACCTGAAGCTCCGTACCCGCATTAAACGACTGGCGCGTAAAACGATTTGCTTCTCGCGCTCCGTCGAGATCCACGAAAAAGTCATCGGAGCCTTCATCGAAAAACACATGTTCTACTAATTGGAGTCATTACCTTCAAATGGTAGATCAGGATATCATCTGTCAGCTCACTTAGCTGCCCCTGGAACCCCGCCTCCTGTGCAAGTTTTTGTAAAAATTGGACCAGATTCAGGTCCGGATCTTTTTGCCAGGCAGGATACAGTAACTCAACCAACTCGTTAACGCGATGACATTTCATGATTAATTATATGAACGCATCCCGTTTGCAAGGCATCCATTATTTTGACATTGACGGGTAGGTTGCAGCTTTATATCCGGCTTTTTTGCAGCCATAAAGCTGCGAGCCCCTATGTAATCCGCTGACTCACGCCTCATTTCCTTAGCGAGCTTTAAGCTCAAAAAATCATTCAGGTTTAGCGAGTCCCGGTCTTACCTGTCTTTGTCATCACGCTGGCCACCAGAGCAACCTTTTTGCATTCACCCTTTTTAAGAGTAAATAGTTATCGGTATCAGCGATTAATAGGGCCTGATACTGACATGATTTTTATCGTACTTACGCTCATGGGCGGCTAGCGCCCACACAGTTCGCGCCAGCTTATTTGCCATCGCCACGATAGCCACACCGGTCGGACGCCGTTTTTTAAGTTCCGTTATCCATGGCCCAGGCTCTTTAGCAACTAACGAAGCGGCTCTTGCCCCATGGATAAACAGCGTTCGCAGATAGGTGTCACCACGTTTGCTTATCCCCAGCAGCCGAACTTTCCCCCCGGAACCCGTCTGCTTCGGCACCAGACCGACATAAGCAGCGAACTGTCTGCCGGATTTAAACGCTGAGGCTTCCCCCATGGTGGCAACTGCCGCTGTGGCGATTAACGGCCCCACGCCGGGAATTTCCATCAGCCGTTTACAGGTTTCGTTCTGCCGGGCCACGCTGTTAAGCTGTTTTTCAAGGCCATCTATCAGCATGTCCAGCTCATTCAGTCTGTTGTACTGGTCTTCCAGCACGGTGATGAGATACGGCGGCAGCTTCGTTTTCAGCCGCTCCAGTGCAGCCGGTAGCTCCCTGTCCATCGCTGCCCGACCTTTATGGATGGTTTCGCCAAACTCCAGTAATGTTCCGTGCAGCGCGTTAATCTGTGCAGTTCTGAACTTCACCAGTTGTCTGCGTGAACGGTGCAGAACCAGTACCGATTGCTGTTCTTCCGTTTTTACGGCTATCGCCTTGCCTGGCTGCTGTACCGCCATCCAGATAGCGCGGGCATCCATGACATCATTCTTGTTGCCCATGACGAACGCCTTGACGAACCGTCCCTGCATCAGCCGGACTTTATGCCCCAGCTTTTCCAGTTCCCGGGCCCAGTGCTGAGAGCCTCCACAGGCCTCCATGCCAATCAGGCAAGGCTCCCGGTTACTGAAGAACGTCAGAAAATCCTTGCTGCGCAGCTGCTTGTCCACCACTTCACCTGTGTGCTCATTGACGAAGTGAACCTGAATCAGATGCTTTGCGATATCAACGCCAACCGGTGTATATTTCATGCTGTGGAGTCTCCAGTCTGAGGGAGCTTTATGCATCCCGTATTGGGCACCATGATGCCGGAAATCTGCGAGGCTCCACACCTGCCGACTTCACTCTTTCAACCATCATTCTGCTCCGCGCTTAAAGAGGTGGGATGCGTTCATTACATTTCCTCTTATACTGTATACACAAGCGTGGATATCACCTTAACAGCCTTAATCACGGGTGAAAAGCGCTTGGCGTCAGGAATTATTTTGCCCAGAATAGAGCCTCTGCGGCGCGACAACGAGGGATCACATGATCACAGGCATCATTCTGGCAGGTGGCCAGGCCAGCCGAATGGGCGGGCAGGATAAGGGACTATTAACGTTGCGCGGCATACCGCTCTACCAACACGTTTTAACCCGCCTGAAACCCCAAGTGGACCGAGTCTACATCAATGCCAATCGTAACCAGGCTGTTTATCAGGAAAGTGGCTGCACCGTTTTTAGCTACTTACCGAATGGCTTTTCAGGCCCCTTGGCAGGCATCTTATCCAGCCTGAAAATCATCGAGACGGAATGGGCCGTTTTCGCGCCCTGTGATGTCCCTAATTTACCCACCGATCTGGTGGAGAGACTGTGGCACAGCAAACAGCAAGGGCATGCCGCCTACGTAAACGATGGCCAGAGAGGACCCTGTACATGGATATTCCACGCACAGCAAAAAGGACCCTGTACATGATTCTGTGTAAATGCCTTTCTCAGTAATGACCGTCAAGGCGGTCACCGAACTCGATAATAAAACGGCTCATTGCCATACGCCAGTCCCGCAGTGGCATCGTCCATTTCTGTGAGGCCGACTGGATTGCCAGCCACACCACCTTTTTCACTGCGTCGTCAGTCGGGAACACCTTGCTTTTTTTAATCGCATGCCGGATCACACTGTTCAGCGACTCGATGGCGTTGGTTGTGTCGATGACTTTGCGGATATCTGCCGGGTAAGCGAAGAACGTTGCCAGATTGCTCCAGTTCGTCTGCCAGCTCCGGCTTATCTGTGGATAGCGGCTGTCCCATGCGCTGGCGAATGCTTCCAGCGCCTGCTGGCCTGCTTCTTCCGTAGCGGCCTGATAGATGGCTTTCAGGTCGCGTGTGACGGCTTTGTAGTCCTTCCAAGAGACGAACCTCAGGCTGTTGCGTACCATGTGCACGATGCTCAGCTGGATGCGGGCTTCCGGATACACCGCGTTGATGGCGTCCGGGAAGCCTTTCAGACCGTCGACACAGGCGATGAGGATATCGTTCAGGCCGCGGTTTTTTAGTTCTGTCAGCACATTGAGCCAGAACTTCGCGCCCTCGTTTTCGGCCAGCCACATACCCAGCAGTTCTTTCTGGCCCTCGATGTTGATACCCAGTACCAGGAACACGGATTTATTGATGACGCGACTGGCCTGCCGGACCTTCAGGATGATACAGTCAAGGTAAACAATGGGATAGACTGCATCCAGTGGACGATTTTGCCATTCAGTAACCTGTTCCATCACGGCGTCGGTGACCTTCGAGACCAGCGCCGGTGAGACATCCGCGTCATACAGCTCTTTGAACGCAGACGCTATCTCGCGGGTGGTCATCCCTCTGGCGTACAGGGACAGGATTTGGTTATCCATCCCGGTGATCCGGGTCTGGTTTTTCTTCACCTGTTGTGGTTCGAAGGAGCCATCACGATCGCGCGGAGTACGTAGTGCCAGAGGGCCATCGCCGGTGGTCACGGTGTTTGTGGAATAGCCGTTGCGGGAGTTGGCCCCCGGTTTGGGCTGATTTTTATCGTAGCCCAGATGGTGGGACATTTCGGCGTTGAGAGCAGCCTCAACGCTGATTTTCTTCAGCAGGCGATCGAATTGGCTGAGATCGTCAGGGGTTTTGAGATTTTTGGCCAGTTCGTTAGCCAGAGCCTGCAACTATTTTTCGTCCATAAATTAACCTGTTTTTGATGTTGGATTGAACATATCAAAATCAGGCAATTACACAAATTTATGTACAGGGTCGCAAAAAGGGCTGTCCTTCCGGACAGCCCCTTCGCTATATTAAAAGCCTGGCAGTTCCCTACTCTCACATGGGGAAGCCCCACACTACCATCGGCGCTACGGCGTTTCACTTCTGAGTTCGGCATGGGGTCAGGTGGGACCACCGCGCTATCGCCGCCAGGCATATTCTGTTTCACATCCACCGCCTCTCAGCCATGAATGCCAATCTGTCAACAAGCTGAATTTAACGAGCACGTGATTGTTCGTATCATCCTGATACTCACCCCTTCGGGGCCAGCGCTCCGCGCTGTTCAAAATCGTTCCACACGATTTTCTCTCTCAATAAACACCAAAACATCTTCGGCGTTGTAAGGTTAAGCCTCACAGGTCATTAGTACTGGTTAGCTCAATGCATCGCTGCACTTACACACCCAACCTATCTACGTCGTCGTCTTCAACGGCCTTTCAGCGTCCTCTAGGGACAAGGGAGAACTCATCTCGGGGCAAGTTTCGTGCTTAGATGCTTTCAGCACTTATCTCTTCCGCACGTAGCTACCGGGCAATGCCATTGGCATGACAACCCGAACACCAGTGGTCCGTTCACTCCGGTCCTCTCGTACTAGGAGCAACCCCCCTCAATTCTCCAACGCCCACGGCAGATAGGGACCGAACTGTCTCACGACGTTCTAAACCCAGCTCGCGTACCACTTTAAATGGCGAACAGCCATACCCTTGGGACCTACTTCAGCCCCAGGATGTGATGAGCCGACATCGAGGTGCCAAACACCGCCGTCGATATGAACTCTTGGGCGGTATCAGCCTGTTATCCCCGGAGTACCTTTTATCCGTTGAGCGATGGCCCTTCCATTCAGAACCACCGGATCACTAAGACCTACTTTCGTACCTGCTCGAGCCGTCACTCTCGCAGTCAAGCTAGCTTATGCCTTTGCACTAACCTCCTGATGTCCGACCAGGATTAGCTAACCTTCGTGCTCCTCCGTTACTCTTTGGGAGGAGACCGCCCCAGTCAAACTACCCACCAGACACTGTCCCCAGCCCAGATTATGGGCCCAGGTTAGAACATCAAACATTAAAGGGTGGTATTTCAAGGTTGGCTCCATGCAGACTAGCGTCCACACTTCAAAGCCTCCCACCTATCCTACACATCAAGGCTCAAGGTTCAGTGTCAAGCTATAGTAAAGGTTCACGGGGTCTTTCCGTCTTGCCGCGGGTACACTGCATCTTCACAGCGAGTTCAATTTCACTGAGTCTCGGGTGGAGACAGCCTGGCCATCATTACGCCATTCGTGCAGGTCGGAACTTACCCGACAAGGAATTTCGCTACCTTAGGACCGTTATAGTTACGGCCGCCGTTTACTGGGGCTTCGAGCAAGAGCTTCTCCTTACGGATAACCCCATCAATTAACCTTCCAGCACCGGGCAGGCGTCACACCGTATACGTCCACTTTCGTGTTTGCACAGTGCTGTGTTTTTATTAAACAGTTGCAGCCAGCTGGTATCTGCGACTGCGCAAAGCTTCAGGAGCAAATCCCTACACCTCGCACAGCGTGCCTTCTCCCGAAGTTACGGCACCATTTTGCCTAGTTCCTTCACCCGAGTTCTCTCAAGCGCCTTGGTATTCTCTACCTGACCACCTGTGTCGGTTTGGGGTACGATTCAATGTTACCTGATGCTTAGAGGCTTTTCCTGGAAGCTGGGCATCTGTCACTTCAGTACCGTAGTACCTCGTCATCACGCCTCAGTGTTAACAGTGACCCGGATTTACCAAAGTCACCCACCTACACGCTTAAACCGGGACAACCGTCGCCCGGATGACATAGCCTTCTCCGTCCCCCCTTCGCAGTAACACCAAGTACAGGAATATTAACCTGTTTCCCATCGACTACGCCTTTCGGCCTCGCCTTAGGGGTCGACTCACCCTGCCCCGATTAACGTTGGACAGGAACCCTTGGTCTTCCGGCGAGCGGGCTTTTCACCCGCTTTATCGTTACTTATGTCAGCATTCGCACTTCTGATACCTCCAGCAAACCTCACAGTTCACCTTCAACGGCTTACAGAACGCTCCCCTACCCAACAACGCCTAAGCGTCGCTGCCGCAGCTTCGGTGCATGGTTTAGCCCCGTTACATCTTCCGCGCAGGCCGACTCGACCAGTGAGCTATTACGCTTTCTTTAAATGATGGCTGCTTCTAAGCCAACATCCTGGCTGTCTATGCCTTCCCACATCGTTTCCCACTTAACCATGACTTTGGGACCTTAGCTGGCGGTCTGGGTTGTTTCCCTCTTCACGACGAACGTTAGCACCCGCCGTGTGTCTCCCGTGATAACATTCTTCGGTATTCGTAGTTTGCATCGGGTTGGTAAGTCGGGATGACCCCCTAGCCGAAACAGTGCTCTACCCCCGAAGATGGATTCACGAGGCGCTACCTAAATAGCTTTCGGGGAGAACCAGCTATCTCCCGGTTTGATTGGCCTTTCACCCCCAGCCACAAGTCATCCGCTAATTTTTCAACATTAGTCGGTTCGGTCCTCCAGTTAGTGTTACCCAACCTTCAACCTGCCCATGGCTAGATCACCGGGTTTCGGGTCTATACCCTGCAACTTAACGCCCAGTTAAGACTCGGTTTCCCTGCGGCTCCCCTATGCGGTTAACCTTGCTACAGAATATAAGTCGCTGACCCATTATACAAAAGGTACGCAGTCACACCCCGAAGGATGCTCCCACTGCTTGTACGTACACGGTTTCAGGTTCTATTTCACTCCCCTCGCCGGGGTTCTTTTCGCCTTTCCCTCACGGTACTGGTTCACTATCGGTCAGTCAGGAGTATTTAGCCTTGGAGGATGGTCCCCCCATATTCAGACAGGATAACACGTGTCCCGCCCTACTCATCGAGCTCACAACCTGTGCGTCTTCGTGTACGGGACTATCACCCTTTACTGTGCGACTTTCCAGACGCTTCCACTGACACACAAGCTGATTCAGACTCTGGGCTCTTCCCCGTTCGCTCGCCGCTACTGGGGGAATCTCGGTTGATTTCTTTTCCTCGGGGTACTGAGATGTTTCAGTTCCCCCGGTTCGCCTCATGCCACTATGTATTCATGACATGATAGTGCAACGAATTGCACTGGGTTTCCCCATTCGGGTATCGTCGGTTGTAACGCTTCATATCAGCTTGCCGACGCTTTTCGCAGATTAGCACGCCCTTCATCGCCTCTGACTGCCTAGGCATCCACCGTGTACGCTTATTCACTTAACCTCACAACCCGAAAATGTCTCGGGTGTGAAAGCTTGAGAGAATCACAATATTGGTAGTGAGCCAATATTGCTCGTTTCAATTTTCAGCTTGTTCCAGATTGTTAAAGAGCAAAATACTTCGCAGCATACTGTCAAACAGTACACTCTGAAGTATTGGGTATCGAGACGATAGATGGTGGAGCTATGCGGGATCGAACCGCAGACCTCCTGCGTGCAAAGCAGGCGCTCTCCCAGCTGAGCTATAGCCCCATAGAATAGTAAACCTTTGCCAAATCGCTCTCAGGCAAGGCGCGAGTTCGCGAAGCATACATCAGTATGCGAGTGGGCGAGCAACGCAGCATTGAGAACGATTTTGGTAGGCCTGAGTGGACTTGAACCACCGACCTCACCCTTATCAGGGGTGCGCTCTAACCACCTGAGCTACAAGCCTATAAGGTCTTCTAACCGCTCGATTTCTTTCATCAGACAATCTGTGTGAACACTTCACAGAATCAGTATCATTAGGTAAGGAGGTGATCCAACCGCAGGTTCCCCTACGGTTACCTTGTTACGACTTCACCCCAGTCATGAATCACAAAGTGGTAAGCGCCCTCCCGAAGGTTAAGCTACCTACTTCTTTTGCAACCCACTCCCATGGTGTGACGGGCGGTGTGTACAAGGCCCGGGAACGTATTCACCGTAGCATTCTGATCTACGATTACTAGCGATTCCGACTTCATGGAGTCGAGTTGCAGACTCCAATCCGGACTACGACGTACTTTATGAGGTCCGCTTGCTCTCGCGAGGTCGCTTCTCTTTGTATACGCCATTGTAGCACGTGTGTAGCCCTACTCGTAAGGGCCATGATGACTTGACGTCATCCCCACCTTCCTCCAGTTTATCACTGGCAGTCTCCTTTGAGTTCCCGACCGAATCGCTGGCAACAAAGCATAAGGGTTGCGCTCGTTGCGGGACTTAACCCAACATTTCACAACACGAGCTGACGACAGCCATGCAGCACCTGTCTCAGAGTTCCCGAAGGCACTAAAGCATCTCTGCTAAATTCTCTGGATGTCAAGAGTAGGTAAGGTTCTTCGCGTTGCATCGAATTAAACCACATGCTCCACCGCTTGTGCGGGCCCCCGTCAATTCATTTGAGTTTTAACCTTGCGGCCGTACTCCCCAGGCGGTCGATTTAACGCGTTAGCTCCGGAAGCCACGCCTCAAGGGCACAACCTCCAAATCGACATCGTTTACAGCGTGGACTACCAGGGTATCTAATCCTGTTTGCTCCCCACGCTTTCGCACCTGAGCGTCAGTCTTCGTCCAGGGGGCCGCCTTCGCCACCGGTATTCCTCCAGATCTCTACGCATTTCACCGCTACACCTGGAATTCTACCCCCCTCTACGAGACTCTAGCTTGCCAGTTTTGAATGCAGTTCCCAGGTTAAGCCCGGGGATTTCACATCCAACTTAACAAACCGCCTGCGTGCGCTTTACGCCCAGTCATTCCGATTAACGCTTGCACCCTCCGTATTACCGCGGCTGCTGGCACGGAGTTAGCCGGTGCTTCTTCTGCGAGTAACGTCAATCAGCAAGGTTATTAACCTTACTGCCTTCCTCCTCGCTGAAAGTGCTTTACAACCCGAAGGCCTTCTTCACACACGCGGCATGGCTGCATCAGGCTTGCGCCCATTGTGCAATATTCCCCACTGCTGCCTCCCGTAGGAGTCTGGACCGTGTCTCAGTTCCAGTGTGGCTGGTCATCCTCTCAGACCAGCTAGGGATCGTCGCCTAGGTGAGCCGTTACCCCACCTACTAGCTAATCCCATCTGGGCACATCTGATGGCGTGAGGCCCGAAGGTCCCCCACTTTGGTCTTGCGACGTTATGCGGTATTAGCTACCGTTTCCAGTAGTTATCCCCCTCCATCAGGCAGTTTCCCAGACACTACTCACCCGTCCGCCGCTCGTCACCCGGGGAGCAAGCTCCCTTGTGCTACCGCTCGACTTGCATGTGTTAGGCCTGCCGCCAGCGTTCAATCTGAGCCATGATCAAACTCTTCAATTTAAAGTTTGATTTGCTTCTACTCGAGAAGCGATGCTCAAAGAATTATTACTGTTAGTTCGTAATGAATTAACTGTTGTTCACTCTTCAAGACTTTTATTTTTTAAGCCCTGAGGCTTTACGATAAAGTCCTGTGAGTGCCCACACAGATTGTCTGATTAATTGTTAAAGAGCGTTGCCACATCTACCGTGGCGCGGGAGGCGTATATTACGCTGCACCGCTGAAAAGTCAACGTTAATTTTTCAATTTCGCGTTTAACTTTCCGACTGTTACCGCAACCGCGTGTCGCTGTTGCCGTGTCAGTGGAGGCGCAGTATAGGGATTTCCGCGCAGCCTGCAATAGGTATTTTGAATAAAATTGACTGTTTGCTGAATTCCACAGCAAAACCCCGTTTTATACCCACTTTTGCACAATGTTATCCACAAATGAGATTCTCCCTAAAATCATATCGTTATACACATCTTTCTAACGCACTGTTTAATCAATGAGTTACGGGTTTATCTCAGAGTGGCATTTTGAACCTCAAAAAGCCAATGGGATGGCTTGAATGCCTTAATTCACGGGGTTCTGAGCATCCTGTTCAAAAAATGGCCAAAAGATGTGTATAACGATATGCCCTAAAATTAGACGAGCATCACGCAAACGTTTTCGCTACAATTCTCCCGCGCAAAATTACCGCACAAGAACAGAATAGGAATGCGGTTTTATCCAGATAAAGATAAAAACAGCAAAACTTTATTCATATACTGTTCTTTTATGCCTATCCAAAGCCAAGGGATACATCACCATGTCACAACCTCGTCCTATCCGCCGCGCTTTACTCAGCGTTTCTGACAAAGCCGGTATTGTCGAATTTGCTCAGGCGCTTTCTCAACGTGGCGTGGAGCTGCTTTCCACTGGCGGTACTGCCCGCCTGTTGGCTGATGCGGGTTTACCCGTCACTGAAGTGTCCGACTATACGGGCTTCCCAGAGATGATGGATGGTCGCGTTAAAACCCTGCACCCAAAAGTACACGGCGGGATCCTGGGTCGTCACGGCACGGATGACGCCATCATGGCAGAACATGACATCAGCCCCATTGATATGGTGGTGGTAAACCTGTATCCCTTCGCGCAAACGGTGGCCCGCCCCGATTGTTCACTGGCTGATGCCGTCGAAAATATCGATATTGGCGGCCCGACCATGGTGCGTTCCGCCGCCAAGAACCATAAAGATGTCGCTATCGTGGTAAAAAGCAGTGACTACACTGACATCATCAACGAAATGGATGCCAATGCGCGTTCCCTGACGTTGGAAACCCGCTTCAATCTGGCGATTAAAGCCTTTGAACATACCGCGGCCTACGACAGCATGATTGCCAACTACTTTGGCACGATGGTTCCTCCTTACCACGGAGAGACAGATAAGCCGGCCGGCCACTTCCCGCGCACGCTGAACCTGAACTTCATCAAGAAGCAGGACATGCGTTACGGCGAGAACAGCCATCAGCAGGCCGCCTTCTATATTGAAGAGACGCTGAAAGAGGCCTCTGTTGCGACAGCAGAACAGTTGCAGGGTAAAGCGCTGTCTTACAACAATATTGCCGACACCGATGCGGCACTGGAGTGCGTAAAAGAGTTCGCCGAACCGGCCTGCGTCATCGTAAAACACGCCAACCCCTGTGGCGTTGCTATTGGCGAGTCGATTCTGGCGGCCTACGAGCGCGCCTACAAAACCGACCCCACCTCTGTATTTGGCGGCATCATCGCATTTAACCGCGAATTGGACGAAGCCACCGCGCAAGCGATCATCAGTCGTCAGTTTGTAGAAGTGATCATCGCGCCCTCAGCCAGTGCAGCAGCCTTGAAAGTAACAGCAGCAAAACAGAACGTGCGCGTCCTCATTTGCGGCCAATGGCAGCAACGCGTTTCCGGGCTGGATTTCAAACGCGTCAACGGTGGCCTGCTGGTACAGGATCGCGATCTGGGCATCGTTGATGCGGATCAACTGCGCGTTGTCACAGAGCGTCAACCGACAGAAACCGAACTGCGCGATGCACTATTCTGCTGGAAAGTCGCGAAGTTCGTCAAATCCAATGCCATCGTCTATGCCCGTGATAATATGACTGTCGGCATCGGTGCAGGACAGATGAGCCGCGTCTATTCCGCAAAAATCGCGGGAATTAAAGCCGGTGACGAAGGATTGCAGGTTGAAGGCTCCGTAATGGCCTCTGATGCGTTCTTCCCGTTCCGTGACGGTATCGATGCCGCCGCCGCCGTTGGCATTACCTGTGTAATTCAGCCGGGGGGCTCCATTCGTGATGACGAGGTTATCACCGCCGCTAACGAACACGGCATTGCCATGATCTTCACCGACATACGCCATTTCCGCCACTAATTCAGGATATGACACAGATGAACATTTTAATCATTGGTAATGGCGGGCGCGAACACGCGCTGGCGTGGAAAGCCGCCCAGTCGCCGCTGGCAGATAATGTCTATGTCGCGCCCGGTAATGCGGGTACGGCACGCGAGTCTGCGCTGCAAAACGTGGCGATCTCCGCTACCGATATTCCGGCGCTGGTTGCTTTTGCCCAGGAAAAACAGATTGGTTTGACGATCGTTGGTCCGGAAGCACCGCTGGTGATTGGCATGGTTGATGCTTTCCGTGCTACGGGTCTGACGATTTTTGGCCCCACTCAAGCTGCTGCACAATTGGAAGGCTCCAAGGCCTTTACCAAAGACTTTCTGGCGCGCCAGCAGATCCCTACCGCGTTCTACCAGAATTTCACCGAGGTTGAGCCTGCACTGGCCTATGTGCGTAAGCACGGTGCGCCTATCGTGATCAAGGCTGACGGCCTGGCGGCAGGCAAAGGCGTTATTGTTGCCATGACGCTGGAAGAAGCAGAAAATGCGGTTCAGGATATGCTGGCAGGCAATGCGTTTGGTGATGCAGGGCACCGCATCGTCATCGAAGAGTTTCTGGAAGGGGAAGAGGCCAGCTTTATCGTCATGGTCGACGGCGATAACGTATTGCCCATGGCCACCAGCCAGGACCACAAACGTGTGGGCGACAAGGACACCGGCCCGAATACGGGCGGTATGGGCGCATACTCTCCTGCACCGGTGGTGACCGATGAGATCCACCAACGCGTGATGGATCAGGTGATTTGGCCAACAGTGCGCGGCATGAAGGCTGAGGGAAACACCTATACCGGTTTCCTGTATGCCGGGTTGATGATCGATGACGCGGGCCAGCCTAAGGTGATCGAATTTAACTGCCGCTTTGGCGATCCGGAAACGCAACCGATCATGATGCGCCTGCGCTCGGATCTGGTGGAGATGTGTCTGGCAGCCTGTGAAGGCAAGCTGGATCAGACAACGTCCGTCTGGGATGAGCGCCCGGCGCTGGGCGTGGTGATTGCGGCAGGCGGTTACCCCGGTGACTACGCTTCCGGCGATGTCATCAGCGGCTTACCACAGGAAGAAGCAGAAGACAGCAAAGTGTTTCAGGCTGGCACCGCACTGCGCGGCGATGACGTAGTCACCAGCGGTGGGCGCGTGCTGTGCGTGACCGCCTTGGGTAGCACTGTCGCACTGGCGCAGCAGAAAGCGTATGAGGTTGCTAAAGATATCCGCTGGAACGGCAGTTTCTACCGCAATGATATCGGCTACCGCGCCATTGCTCGTGAGCAAAAGCAATAATGCGGGAATGATAGGTGATATGCACCTTCGTCGTCCTCGGCGTAGGCCGGGGACCTCTGGCAGAAGAAACGCGTTTAGCCTGTGAGAGATTCCCGCCAACGCGGGAATGACGGGTAGATTTAACCCTACTCGCTGGCAAACGGCTTCCACTGGCACAAGTCTTCCTCAGCCACCAGCAGCAGTTGCGTTCCCGCAGGGGCATCCAACCACGCCACGCGCAGCGTGACATCGGGGCGATGCTGCCGCTGTTGCGCTATCCATCTCAGCGAGAGCAGATCAAAATCAGGGCTGACATTCGGCCCATCACAGGTGAGCACGCGATTGCCCTGTAGCACCCCCTGACGCAGTTTCACACTGCCAGTGCGTAACACCTCGCTGAGTTCCAGCACCCGCTTGGCATCAAACTGAAACAGCGCTATCTCATCGTCAGACACGCTTTCACGCCGATCGTCGAGTTGCCGTTGCATAAAGCTCACCGTGCCATCGTCAGCAAAACGAAGATGAAGGCTTTCAGGATGAGCACCACGATAACTGCGCTTTATTTCACGCAGATGGTCTTGAACAAACAGGTAACGCGTTTCCACCCCGTGCAGATTGGGCCACAGGTTATCATCCTGCAACGCATTGGAGAGCGTCACTAACTGCGTGCTGTGTTGTTGGCTGTCATCCTTGCGCCACACGCGCACCACCGCACGATCGCCTACATAGCCAGTGGCGAAGGTCATTGGCGGTGGTGAATGGCTGGAACAGGCGGTGATCAATCCGGCGATAGCCACCGAGCCCAACCTGCGCCACAAAAGCAAAAGGGGCGCTAACGCCCCTTTGCTTGAATCCTTCACTGGCATTCGCTTATTTAACAGCGTCTTTCAGTGCTTTGCCCGCAACAAATGCCGGGACATTCGCCGCAGCGATTTTGATTTCTTTACCCGTTTGCGGGTTGCGGCCAGTGCGCTCGTTACGATGGTTCACTTTAAACGTACCAAAACCCACTAATTGTACTGCATCGCCTGCTTTCAGAGACTCAGTTACCGAGGCCAGAGTGGCTTCTAACGCTGTTTTAGCCTGAGCCTTGGACAGGTCAGCTTTGTCTGCAATCACATCAATCAGTTGAGTCTTATTCATAAGTTATCCTTACAGTGTGTTTATCGCTTGCTTAGCATCGAGTGCGACGGATATGCTCAAAAGCACTCTCCTGCACGCACGCACCGACAGCCACTTTTTTTACGCCCCCCAAATGTAGACCAGACAGGGGGCGGATGTGAAGCCCTTCAACTTGTCATTTAGGGCCTTAAATCACGTTTTATCGCCTTATTGGCCTAAATTTATGCCAATACTGCTGCTTCCCGCAGGTCGGCGCGCAGCCCTTTAATCAATACCAAATCACGCTCTTCACATGCCGCCAGCAACCGAAAAATCTCCCACTGAATGTCCCATTCTTCTTCGATCGCGGGCAACATGTAGAGTTCTTCATCCGTCATTTCACGGCCAGCTTGTGTCATTTCCAGCATCGCTACCGTGCGAATGGAGGTTTCGCTAATGGCAATCGCATGCTCGAGCGTGGCACCACTCAGTTGCGAATGAATCAGTTCACCCAATGCAATGCATGCGTCAATGGCCGGATAGACACCGTATAAATCGTAATCATCCGCGGAGGGAATAGCGTCTTCCCATTTCTCCAACTGGCTGTCGAAATTGACCTTGGCCTCTTTCACCACCAGCACTTCCCACACCAGATCGAGGATGCGGCGATACAGTTGCGCATCACCAAACTCGGTCTGGCGGCAGAATTCATAATAGTTCGGATACATCCGCTCGCAAAGGCAAGCCATAAAAGTCACGTGCTGCCAGCTTTCCAGCTTCTCCAGCCGCAGGTTAATAGGATTACGTAACATCGTCGACGCTCATTATTTTTAATGGCAGGCAGTGTACCTGAAAATTTTGCCTTGCCCTATGCCTGAATTCTTAAACTTACCGCATCCCGCCTGCATTACTGCGGATTTTCACGCAGCCAGCGTTGAAAGGCTGGCCGTTGTGAGGCAACGGCGTCCGCCCAACGCGTGGGTTCGGGTAAACGATAGCCCTGCTGGCAGCGTTTTACCCACATCAGCGCGCTGTTCAGGCTCACCCGATGGCCGGTTGAGATAAACAGCGGATTACAGCGTGCCTTGCTACGCCACACCCAGCCAATCTGTTCGTCATGGTCCATCAGCGCGCTTTGGCTACCGGCTGCTTCAGAAAGCGGGGCACTCTGACCACACAGCCGTTTTTTAGCCACGCCAATGGTCGGGACATCCACCAATAACCCAAAATGGCTGGCAACGCCCAACCGCCTGGGATGTGAAATACCGTGACCGTCAACAAACAGCAAATCAGGCTTCTGCACCAACTGTTCCCACGCGGCCAACAGGCCAGGACACTCACGAAAAGAGAGCAATCCCGGCACATAGGGCATTACCGTCGGGATACGGGCAATCTGGTACTCAACCAGCTGAAGTGAAGGGTAGTGCAATATCGCGATCGCCGCCCGCGTCACCGTGCCCTCTTGCTCGAACCCGACATCAGCCCCGCCAATAAACCTGGGCTCGACAAAGGGCAGGCTGTCAACATGCACGATCTCCTGCGCCCGCCGTTTCTGCTCCGCTTTCAATGCTTGCGTATCCATCACCCTACTCCTTAAGGCGCGTCCAATCTTGATGATGGCGATTATTGATGGAACGGACGCGACAACCGGTGCACCGCATCCACAAAGGCACCGGCATGGTACGGTGGCACATCCTGATGAATCCCGTGTCCCAAATTGAACACGTGGCCATTCCCCTGGCCGAACGCAGTCAAAATCGTCTCAACTTCTTGCTCGATACGCGCAGGTGGCGCATAGAGCATTGACGGGTCCATATTGCCTTGCAGCGCCACCTTGTCCCCAACCCGCATCCGCGCCTCACCGATATCCGTGGTCCAATCCAGACCCAGCGCATCGCACCCTGTCGCGGCCATAGCTTCCAGCCACTGACCGCCGCCTTTGGTAAACAGCGTCACAGGTACGCGCCGCCCCTCATGCTCACGCAGCAAACCGTCCACAATTTTGTGCATGTAGTGCAGTGAAAACTCACGGTAATCGCGCCCGCTCAACGCTCCGCCCCAGGTGTCGAAAATCATCACCGATTGCGCACCGGCCTTGATCTGCGCATTCAAATACAGAATCACACTGTCAGCCAGCTTATCCAGCAGCAAGTGGAGCGTCTGTGGCTCAGCAAACAGCATTTTTTTGATAACCGTAAACGCTTTACTGCCGCCGCCTTCCACCATATAGGTTGCCAGCGTCCAGGGGCTGCCGGAAAAACCGATCAATGGCACCGCACCGGCCAGTTCGCGGCGAATGGTGCGAACCGCATCCATCACGTAGCCCAGATCCTGTTCAGGATCGGGAACTGGCAACCGCGCCACATCCGCAGCGGTTCGAACCGGATGTGTAAAGCGCGGTCCTTCCCCAGTTTCGAAATAGAGTCCCAACCCCATGGCATCCGGCACGGTAAGAATATCGGAAAACAGGATGGCGGCATCCAGCGCATAGCGCCGAAGCGGTTGTAGCGTAACTTCACAAGCCAGCTCTGGATTTTTGCACAGCGACATAAAATCACCCGCTTGTGCGCGCGTTGCTTTGTACTCTGGCAGATAGCGACCTGCCTGGCGCATCATCCATACCGGCGTAACATCAACGAGTTGGCGCAGTAACGCGCGCAGATAGCGATCATTTTTCAGGTCTGGCATGCGGTGTCCTTTTGTCATCCTGAGAGAGGGTCAAAACGCGATAACGAAACGATTGGCGCGAAGTGTAGCACGCCAACGACGTTATTCCTGCCCATCGCGACACAGTACCACAGTGTCTTCAATCAAACGTCGCGCGACCGTACCCGGCGGCGAGAGAATCGGCAGTTGATCGTAGCGGAACCAACCGGCATCTCTGAGCTCTTTGGGATCGTGGCGCAGGTCACCGTCGGCATACTCCGCCATGAATGCCATCATCAGCGAATGCGGGAACGGCCAAGGCTGTGAGCTGATGTAGCGCAGATTTTTAATACGAATATTGCTCTCATCCATCACTTCACGAGCGACGGCCTGTTCGAGCGTTTCTCCCACTTCCACGAACCCTGCCAGCACGGTATACATATTGCCGCGGTGACGCTGGTGCTGCGCCAGCAAGATCTCTTCGCCACGCCGGATCGCCACGATCACACACGGGGCAATTTGTGGGTAATACCGCTCTTTACACTGCGGACACAAGCACGCCAACTCCGTTTTGCTATGCACCATTTTCTGCCCGCAATAGCCGCAAAACTGGTGCGAACGATAAAACTCGGCCAGTTGTACACCGCGTCCTGCCAGTTGAAACAGCGCCACGTCTTCATCCAGAAGTTGGCGTACAGAATCCATCTGCGACGTTTTCTGGTGACTGACCAGCCACACGCACTCCCCGTGCAACTCCCCTATCTGGCGTCCAACAATGCCTTCCAATCCGCACTGCGCCGCCGTGCCATGCGGGAGCTTCCCTTCGGGTAGCCACACTTGACTATCATGGCTGACCACCCACCATCCATGCTCATCACCTTTTAATGTTTGTTCCATATCTTTTCTATTGCTCCACAGACACTTCACTGGCATTTTAACTGTCAGGGATATGGCAGAATTCCATCGTCACCGATTGTTCTTTCTTATCAATGCACGGAGTCAACAATGTTAAACCAATTACAAAGTCTGACTGAGTACGTTGGTGGCAATAATGCGTTAATCGACCAATGGCTACAAGCGCGCAAGCAACTTCTGATTGCCTATTACCATCTGGTCGGCATTAAGCCAAACAAAGATAAACACACCCCGCTCGATGAGCAGGCGCTGGATGATTTTTGCCACAACCTTGTGGACTATATTTCCGCCTGCCATTTCCATGTCTATGAGCGCATCTTGCAAGAGGCAGTCGCACTGAGCGATCAAAAGCTGGCACAAACGCACCGTCTGGTGCTGGCGTTACAGGCCAACACGCAATTCATTATGGAGTTCTACGACAGCAGTCTGGCGACCGCCATCGATCACAACAACTGCATTGAGTTTCAGCAGGCGCTGTCAAGCGTCGGCGAAGCCATGGCGGAACGCTTTGCTCTGGAAGATCGGCTGATTCGTCTGGTCATTGATAAAGAATAACACCATCGCTCCACCTTACATTTTGACAGTATCTCTCAGACGTCCTAAAGTGTTAGCGTTTTATTAACCTCATGGTAATGGGGTTATTGCTTGGTAAACAGCCGCTGTGCTGAATATCGGGCGTATCTTGTCGGAGTGCCTAGCGTGTTTATGTCCTACATAAGCCGCAGGCTGAGACCGTTTATTCGGGATCCGCGGAACCTGATCAGGTTAAAACCTGCGAAGGGAACAAGAGTAATCCATTCTGTTTTGTCACCGTTATCACCGCCATGTTGTTACCGGCATAGCGCGTAAAATCGGGGCCAAGGCAACCATAATTACTCCCTGCGAGCTCCAGACAAGCATTTTTCCTTAACCATAATCAGGAACATGCTATGTCTCAATCACCCGCTACAACGCAAAAAACCCCGTCTGGCCGTCGCGAAAAGCGCGAAGCCGCCGAGGCGTTTATTCATAACTTGCGCGGCACCGCCTTCCCTAACTCCACGCGTATCTATCTTACTGGATCGCGCAGTGATATCCGTGTGCCGATGCGGGAAATCGCCCTTAGCCCAACGCTGTTAGGTGGCGACAAAGACAATCCTCGCTATGAACCTAACGAAGCCGTGCCGGTGTATGACACGGCGGGACCGTATGGCGATCCCGACGCACGGCCGAACGTGCGTACCGGGTTGGTCAAACTGCGTGCCGATTGGATTGCTGAACGTAACGACACCGAGCCACTTTCTGGCGTCAGTTCCCGTTTTACCCAGCAGCGATTGGCGGATGCAGGGTTAGATCACCTGCGCTTTGAACAGTTACCGCAGCCCAAACGCGCCCAGTCAGGCAAGTGCGTCACGCAGTTGCACTATGCGCGCCAAGGGATCATCACGCCGGAAATGGAGTTTATCGCCATCCGCGAGAACATGGGACGTAAGCGCATTCGCAGCGAAGTGTTGCGCCACCAGCACCCAGGACAAAGCTTTGGCGCGATCCTGCCGGACAACATCACCCCGGAATTTGTGCGCCAGGAAGTCGCCGCAGGCCGTGCCATCATCCCGTCCAACATCAATCACCCCGAATCTGAACCGATGATTATCGGGCGCAATTTTCTGGTCAAGGTGAACGCTAACATCGGCAACTCGGCGGTCACCTCGTCTATCGAGGAAGAGGTGGAAAAACTGGTCTGGTCCACGCTGTGGGGGGCCGATACGGTGATGGATCTCTCCACCGGACGCTATATTCACGAAACCCGCGAGTGGATACTGCGCAACAGCCCGGTACCAATTGGCACCGTTCCTATTTATCAGGCGCTGGAGAAGGTCAATGGTGTGGCGAAAAACCTCACGTGGGAAATGTTCCGCGATACGCTGCTTGAGCAAGCAGAGCAAGGGGTTGATTACTTCACCATTCACGCGGGGGTGCTGCTGCGCTATGTGCCGATGACCGCACAGCGCCTGACCGGCATCGTGTCGCGCGGCGGCTCCATCATGGCGAAGTGGTGCCTGTCGCACCATCAGGAGAACTTCCTTTACGTCCACTTCCGTGAAATTTGCGAGATTTGTGCAACCTACGATGTTGCCCTGTCGCTGGGCGATGGCTTGCGTCCCGGCTCCATTCAGGATGCCAACGATCAGGCACAGTTTGCCGAGCTGCATACCTTGGGTGAGCTGACCAAAATCGCCTGGGAGTATGACGTGCAAGTCATGATTGAAGGGCCGGGGCATGTGCCGATGCAGATGATTCGCCGCAACATGACCGAAGAGTTGGAGCACTGCCACGAAGCGCCGTTTTATACATTGGGGCCGCTGACCACCGATATCGCTCCCGGCTATGACCACTTCACTTCCGGTATCGGGGCCGCGATGATTGGCTGGTTCGGTTGCGCCATGCTCTGCTATGTTACACCGAAAGAACACCTTGGGCTGCCCAACAAAGAGGATGTGAAGCAGGGGCTTATCACCTACAAGATCGCCGCACATGCAGCCGATCTGGCGAAAGGACATCCCGGTGCGCAGATCCGCGATAACGCCATGTCCAAAGCACGCTTTGAGTTTCGTTGGGAAGACCAGTTCAATCTGGCGCTCGACCCGACAACCGCACGCGCCTATCACGATGAAACCTTGCCGCAAGAATCCGGCAAAGTTGCACACTTCTGTTCCATGTGCGGCCCCAAATTCTGCTCGATGAAAATTTCGCAGGAAGTGCGTGAATACGCGGCGAAAAATCCCGCCCCTGCCGTGGAAGCGCAGCCGATAGAAGTCGGCATAGCAGAGATGTCGGCCCAGTTCCGAGCGCGCGGCAGCGAGCTCTACCACAGTGCCACGACGCTGCTGGGGGGAGGAAGCCAAATGAATCTGGCATTTCCCGCGATCGCACCCCTGCTCGGACTTTATCCGGTAGTGGACAGTGTAACCTGGATCGAGCGCCTGCTCGGTGCTGGCGTAAAAACCATCCAGTTACGCATTAAGGACAAAACCGCAGAACAAGCTGAGACCGCCATCATGCAGGCCATCGCGCTCGGGCAGGATTATCAGGCACGCTTGTTTATTAACGATTTTTGGCAACTGGCCGTCAAACATCGGGCATACGGTGTGCATCTGGGTCAGGAGGATCTGGATAGCGCCGATCTAGAGGCGATCCGCAATGCGGGGCTACGTTTGGGGATTTCAACCCACGACGACGTGGAACTGGCTCGCGCCGTAGCGCTCAAACCGTCTTATATCGCCCTCGGGCATATCTTCCCGACACAAACCAAAGAGATGCCCTCCGCTCCGCAGGGCGTGAGCGAATTGAAGCGTCACATTGACGCGCTACAAGGGCGTTTCCCTACCGTGGCCATCGGCGGCATCAGTATCGACCGCGTGCCGAGCGTGCTGGCTACCGGCGTCGGCAGTATTGCAGTGGTCAGCGCAATCACGCAGGCCGCGGACTGGCGCCAGGCCACTGCCACCCTGCTCAGTCTGATTGAAAATCAGGAGGGTCATGATGCTTAACGATCCGGCACTGAGCGATCAAGAGTTCTTACGCTACAGCCGTCAATTGCTGCTGGAAGATATCGGCCCGGAAGGACAAGAAAGGCTGAAAAAATCTCGCGTGCTGCTGGTCGGCATGGGTGGGCTAGGAGCGCCCGCCGCGCTTTATCTCGCTGCCGCAGGGGTCGGCAGCTTGACGATCGCCGATGACGACCAATTGCATATTTCCAATCTACAACGGCAAATCCTCTACCGCACGCAGGATATTTCTCGCCCCAAAGCCACGCTCGCCAAACAGCAGCTCTTGGCACTCAACCCGTTAACCGAGGTGGTAACGTTTACTGAGCGTCTGGCGGGAGAAACACTACGCAGCGCCGTTCAACAGGCCGATCTGGTGCTGGATTGCAGTGACAACATGACAACACGCCACGCGATTAACGCCGCTTGCGTTCAGCAGCAAACGCCGCTGGTCAGCGGCAGTGCGGTTGGTTTTAGCGGACAGTTGCTGGTGCTAACGCCCCCCTATCCGCACGGCTGTTACGCCTGTCTCTATCCAGAAGCGACAGAACCGCAACGCAACTGCCGCACCGCCGGGGTACTCGGCCCGGTGGTCGGGGTCATCGGCACACTTCAGGCGCTGGAAGCCATCAAGCTACTGGCGGGGTTGCCTTCCGCGCTCAGCGGCAAACTGCGCCTGTTTGATGGCAAGCAACAGAGCTGGCAAACCTTTCAGTTAAGCCGTTCGGCGCGCTGCCCGATCTGTAAGGGTATCGCGGCATGAACATAACGCTGAACGACACCGCCATGGCATGCGATGAAGGCACCACGGTGGAAACCCTACTGGCGGGGTTGGGTCGCTTACAGCCCGGTACGGCGCTGGCGATAAACCAGACCATTGTGCCGCGTGACGAATGGGCGACACGACCCGTTTGCTCAGGCGACGATATTCTTCTTTTTCAGGCTATCGCAGGGGGTTGATATGTTGCAGATTGCCGATACTCGCTTTTCTTCCCGGTTATTAACCGGAACAGGTAAATTCGCTACCGCCGAACTGATGCATGCGGCGTTGCAGGCGTCGGGCTCTCAGTTAGTCACACTGGCCATGAAACGTGTTGACCTGAAAACCGGTAATGACGCCATTTTCGCACCGCTCAAGCAGCTTGGTGTGAAACTGTTGCCCAACACTTCAGGGGCGAAAACCGCAGATGAAGCCGTGTTCGCTGCACGGCTGGCGCGCGAAGCGCTGGGCACGCACTGGCTCAAACTGGAAATTCACCCCGATGCCAAATACCTGTTGCCCGACCCGATTGAAACCCTGCGCGCCGCTGAGCGCCTGGTCAAAGAGGGTTTTGTGGTGCTGCCTTACTGCGGCGCGGACCCGGTGCTGTGCAAGCGGCTGGAAGAGGCGGGTTGCGCCGCCGTGATGCCGTTGGGTGCGCCCATCGGCTCCAATCAGGGACTGCAAACTCGCGATTTCTTACGCATCATTATTGAACAGGCTACGGTACCCGTCGTGGTTGACGCAGGTATTGGTGCACCCAGTCACGCCACCGAGGCGCTGGAGATGGGGGCCGATGCGGTGCTGGTTAACACGGCTATTGCCGTGGCGCGCGACCCGGTGCAGATGGCCCACGCCTTTCGTTTAGCAGTAGAAGCGGGCGAACGGGCACGCCAGGCCGGGTTAGGCCAACGCCAGCACGTGGCGAGCGCCACCAGCCCGCTGACCGGCTTTCTTCATCAGACAACGTCGGAGGCGCAATCATGACGCGCGCTTTTCGTACCCGCTGGGAACAGCTCGATTGGGATGCCATCACTCTCGATATCAATAGCAAAACCGCCCACGATGTGGAACGGGCTCTCACCGCAACCACGCTCTCTCGTGACGATATGATGGCACTGCTTTCCCCGGTAGCGCGGCACTATCTGGAACCGCTGGCTGCACGGGCTCAGCAGCTTACCCGGCAACGCTTCGGTAATACCGTGGGCTTTTATGTTCCGCTCTACCTGTCAAACCTGTGCGCCAATGACTGCACCTACTGTGGTTTCTCCATGAGCAACCACATCAAGCGCAAGACCTTGAACCAAGAGGAAATCCTGCGCGAGATTGCCGCCATCAAAGCGCTGGGGTTTGACAACCTGCTGCTGGTCACGGGGGAACATCAACGTAAAGTTGGCATGGATTATTTTCGCGACATGTTGCCACTGATTCGGCCACACTTCAGCGCGCTAATGATGGAAGTGCAACCGATGGCGCAAGAGGATTACGCCGAGCTGAAAGGGCTGGGGCTGGACGGCGTGATGGTCTATCAGGAAACCTACCATCCGGTGACCTATCAGCAACATCACCTGCTCGGCAACAAGCAGGATTTTCATTGGCGCCTAGACACACCGGATCGCTTGGGCAGCGCTGGGATCGATAAGATCGGACTCGGCGCGTTGATTGGCTTATCGCACAGCTGGCGCACCGATTGCTATATGGTGGCGGAACACTTGCTGTATTTGCAGCAAACCTACTGGCAGAGTCGTTACTCCATCTCGTTTCCGCGCCTGCGGCCCTGTGCGGGCGGCATCACACCCGCGTCGATCATGGGCGAAGCGCAGTTACTGCAAGTGATTTGCGCATTCCGTCTGCTGGCACCCGACGTCGAATTGTCGTTATCTACCCGAGAATCCCCCTATTTTCGTGATAACGTGGTGCCTATTGCTATCAACAGCGTTAGTGCATTTTCCAAAACGCAGCCGGGAGGCTATGCAGACAATCGTTCCGAATTGGAGCAATTTTCCCCCCATGATAATCGCCGCCCGGAAGCCGTCGCACAGGCGTTAGCACAGGCCGGCCTGCAACCGGTATGGAAAGACTGGGATGGGTATTTGGGAAGGTAGTCGCATCATCAACATAACGCTGGATAAAGGGGCGAATAATGCCACTATTCGGCGATAAAACGGCCAAACCATGCACCCTCTGTTTATCGTTCGCTACGTAAATTGATGATGTTGACGACCTCGATGTGTCGACCAAAACCGAATTGTTCCATTCGGTTTTGCCCCCGCTGCCGATACAGGGTGGCGCTGTCGCCCTGTATCGGCCCTTCTTCGACATACACCTAGTGGTCGCTCACCGTATCTTCATGCAGCAGGTGTTCTGCCTGCTCGCCAATCACGCGTAGCATCTGCTGCATCTCATCGGTTAACGGCAGACCGTAGTGCACGCGCATACAGTTGCGGTATTTGCCGGACGCAGAGAACAACGAGCCAGAGGCTATCTGAATACCGGACTGACGTAGCAAGCTATTAAGCCGCAACGTATCGAAGGTTTCAGGAAACTCAATCCACATCAGAAATCCGCCTTGCGGTCGGCTAACACAGATTCCGCAGGGGAAATAGCGCCGCACCCAGCAGGTGAACGCATCGAGATTGCTTTTATAATAGGTACGCATCCGACGCACGTGGGGCTGATAGTGGCCCTGACGAATAAACTCTGCCACGGCTAATTGGGTATGGGTAACGGCATAGCCCGTGCTGGTTGATCTTGACCCACCATCTCCGGACAGCTTTTGTATCTTAAGTTAACGATGCCCGCTGGCGCCGATATTCTCTTGGGGAGTTGTATCCCAGCGCACTGTGCGGATGGTTTTCATTGTAATGATTGAACGCCGCTGCAAGGTGTAGTGGTCAACTAATATTGGCCACCGCATTAGACTGTATGTAGAACAGTCGCTCAGATTCGTTTGGAGTTAAGCCGCCGTTATACCAGTGAGGCCGGATAGCGCTGTAATACCCCGTGATGTAGCGGATAATCGCGTCCTGGGCTTCGCTGAAGCTGTTGTAACCCTTTGTCGGCACCCATTCTGTCTTCAGGCTGCGGAAGAACCGCTCCATTGGCGCATTATCCCAGCAGTTACCCCGCCGACTCATACTCTGCTTTATCCGGCAGCGCCACAGGGCTTGCCGGTATTGACGGCTGGTATAGTGGCTGCCCTGGTCGCTGTGGAACATGACTCCTGTTGGTTGTCCCCGGAGTTCCCAGGCCATCTGCAACGCTTTAACTGTCAGCGCCGAGTCCGGCGACGTCGACATGGCCCAGCCCACCGGTTTGCGGGCGAACAGATCTAGCACCTCCGCAAGGTAAGCCCAGCATTTGCCCGTCCAGATGTAGGTCACATCGCCGCACCAGACCTGATCCGGCGCGGTAACCGCGAACTGGCGGTTGAGATAGTTCGGTATTTCAACGTGTTCATTGCCGCCGCGTTTGTATTTGTGAGCCGGTCGCTGGCAGCTGGCGATACCCAGCTCCTTCATCAGCTTGCCAGCCAGCCAGCGCCCCATTTTGACACCGGAGCTGCCGGTGACGATGGTCGCGATACTTCGAGCGCCGGCAGAGCCGCCGCTGGCGTTCCAGGCTTCCATGACGCGGCTACACTTAACCACGCGCTCACCGTCGGGTTCATTAGCGGAAGCCTGCCAGTGCCTATAGCTGCTGCGATGTACCTCAAAAGTTTGGCACAACGCCGTGACCGGGTATCGCGCCCTCAGCCTGTCGACTACCGTGAACCGTTGAGTGAGTCCGACATTAAGAGCGCCGTAGCCTTTTTTAGGATTTCGTTCTCCATTTCAAGGCATTGGACTTTTTTCTTCATCTCACGCAGCTCGAGCTGTTCAGGGGTAAGAGGAAGTCCCGTTGGCGTTTTTCCCTGTCGTTCAAGGCGAAGCTTATTGACCCAGCGACTAATGGCAGAATGGCTGACATTAACCGCCTCTGCGGCCTTAACGTATGTGTAGCCGTGGTCGACAACCAGCTTTGCGGCTTCGAGCTTAAATTCCGCCGTAAAATGTTTACCCATGAGGTCACCTGTCGTGTTGATGAGGTGAGCATATCACCTCCGCTCAGGTGGCCAGTATCAGTGTGCCACTACAATCGTGCTGGCGTAGTGAAGCTGGCCAAACGCATGGACAACGCCGGCCCGCATACCCTCGAAGCCAGCCGGATGAAGGCGTTTACCGCACTCACCACGAAAGCGCCTACGGAAAACGTGATGAAAAACGCCCAGGCGAATGCTGAAGCGCAAAATCTGCGTGATATTCCAGGTTTTTTATTGCTGGCGGGTGGCGTGCCGGTAAAAGTGGAGGATCAAACCATTGGGGCGATTGGCATTGGTGGCGCGCCCTCGGGCAGTATCGACCAACAGTGTGCGCTGGATGCGATCGAGGCGGTCAAAGCCCAACTTGGCGCAAAATAACGGAAGAGACCGTAACGTACAGCACTATCGCGTTACGGTCTTTATTCGCTCTTAATCCGTTGATTACGGCTTCATACTCATCCCGACCACAGCAGAGATCAGGCACCCTATCGCCAGATAACCCGCAACGCCGTACCAAGCACCGGAGAACCCGGTCACCAGCAACACGGCGATAAACGGCGTAAAGCCACCGCCCACCACGCTCGCGACCTGATAACCCACGCCTGCACCGCTATAGCGGTAGGCGGTACCAAACAGT
The DNA here is from genome assembly GCF_053848865.1 of Symbiopectobacterium sp. Eva_TO. NCBI lineage: Bacteria > Pseudomonadati > Pseudomonadota > Gammaproteobacteria > Enterobacterales > Enterobacteriaceae > Symbiopectobacterium > Symbiopectobacterium sp. Eva_TO. The sequence continues at coordinate 1,326,307 of NZ_JBSPEY010000004.1, forward strand.
TCGGTAAACATCGGCTGCTGTACGCTGACGATCATATCATGCGCGACATTCGCCAGCAGAATAGCGAACAGCAGGATCAGCACCGTGTTGTGATGCTCCAGCGCGATAAAGAACGGAACTGCACTGGCCGCACCGATCAGCGCTCCGGTAACATAGATACGACGACGGCCGAAGCTGTCAGCCAGCCAGGCGAAAGCGGGAATAGAGAAACAGCTGATTGCCCCCACCAGCAGACCGATATTCAGGAACATATAGCGCGACAAACCGAGATGTGCGGTTGAGTAGTTCAACGCAAAGGCCGTTACGATATACATCGTCAACAGTTCGCCAAGGCGCAAGGCAATGATCAGTAGAAATGCTTTTGGATGTTTGCGCAATGCTTCAAAAATAGGGAAAGAGCGCAGTTTGTTAGCGCGTTCTTGCAGCGTTTTATTGGCTTCAAACTCCTGGGATTCATCCATGCCGTTACGCACCCACCAGGCAATGGCAACCAGTATCAGGCTGAACAGGAACGGCAGCCGCCAGCCCCAGGTCACAAACTCCTCGTTGGTCGTCCAATGACTGACGACAGAAATAGACCCTGTCGCCAGCAGCAAGCCGACACCATAACCGACCTGCACGCCGCTACTGTAAAAGGCTTTCTTCTTCGGCGCGCTTTCTACCGCAAGCAACGCTGCACCGCCCCACTCGCCGCCGACAGCAAACCCTTGAATGGCGCGCAGGGTGACCAGCAACACCGGAGCCCACCAGCCGATAGACGCAAATGAAGGCAACAGGCCGATGAACGCGGTGGCGATCCCCATCATCCACACGGTGATCATCAGCATGCGTTTACGACCCAGACGATCGCCGAAGTGACCAAACACCATGCCGCCCAGCGGGCGGAACAAGAAGCCAACGCCAAAAGTCCCGAATGCCGCCAACGTGCCCATGGTCGGGCTTATCTGTGGGAAAAATTCGGTGTTAAACACCAAAGCGGCAACTATTCCGTACAGTAGAAAATCATACCAGTCGACAACGGCGCCGACAAAACTTCCCCATGCAGCACGACGAGTCCGGTTATGTGTATGGCTTTCAGGCAGGGATTGTGAGCTGTTGTGGTTTGCTGCGCTATCGCTCTGCGGCGACATTGGTGTGCTTGTGCTGTTCATGTTCGTCTCGTTATTTTAAATTTACACAACTGTACACTATTTATTACTCAAAAGAAATTCATATCATGGTTACAAAAGTATGATTAAGAAGTATGCGTGACGAAGGGGAGCAAGTCTGCTTTTTTTCTGTGTACTCGCAGGCTGAGAGATAAAAAAAACCCCGGCCAACGGACCGGGGTTTAGACGTTTAAGCGTTATCGGTAGATAGCTTATTCGTCGTCGCTGCTACCAAAGCCTGCGTTCAGCAGCTCAGCCAGGTTTGCAGAAGCTTCATCAGCACTCACCGGAGCGACTGCTGGCACTTCGCCCGCATGACGGCGACGCATGCGATCCTGGTGGTACGCATAACCGGTACCGGCTGGGATCAGACGACCCACGATGACGTTCTCTTTCAGACCGCGCAGTTCGTCGCGTTTACCCGCAACGGCCGCTTCCGTCAACACGCGCGTCGTTTCCTGGAACGATGCCGCAGAGATGAAGGATTCGGTTGCCAGAGATGCCTTGGTGATACCCAGCAGGTCACGGTGGTACGTAGCCGGGATCTTGCCATCCGCTTCCAACTGACGGTTGGCGATCTTGATGCGCGACACTTCTGCCTGCTCGCCTTCCAGGAACTCGGAGCTACCCGCGCTGGCAATGGTCCCTTTACGCAGCATCTGACGAACGATAACTTCGATGTGTTTATCGTTAATCTTAACGCCTTGCAGACGGTAAACTTCCTGCACTTCGTTGGTGATGTAACGGGTTACCGCATGCACACCACGCAAACGCAGAATATCGTGCGCCGATTCCGGACCGTCAGAAACCACATCGCCACGTTCTACGCGTTCACCTTCAAACACGTTGAGCTGACGCCATTTCGGAATCATCTCTTCGTAAGCATCGCTGCCATCCAACGGAGATATCAACAGACGACGTTTGCCTTTGGTCTCTTTACCGAAGGAAATGATACCGGTGATTTCAGCCAGGATAGCCGGTTCTTTCGGACGACGCGCTTCGAACAGGTCGGCAACGCGCGGCAGACCACCGGTGATGTCCTTGGTACCGCCGGATTCCTGCGGAATACGAGCCAGGGTGTCACCGGCACCGATCTGAGAGCCATCTTCCAACTGAACGATCGCTTTGCCCGGCAGGAAGTACTGTGCCGGCATGTCGGTGCCCGGGATCAATACATCGTTACCTTTGGCATCCACGATTTTCAGTGCCGGACGCATATCTTTACCACCACCGGTACGTTCTGCACTGTCCAGAACCACGATGGAGGACAGACCGGTCAGTTCGTCAGTCTGACGAGTAATCGTCTGACCGTCGATCATGTCGGTGAAGCGAATGCTACCGCCCACTTCGGTGATAACTGGCATGGTATGCGGATCCCATTTTGCGACGGTTTCACCGCCGGTCACTTCGTCACCGTTGCCTTTGCCCATTACCGCACCGTATGGCACTTTGTAGCTTTCTTTGGTACGACCGAATTCGTCGATCAGTTTCAGTTCGGTGTTACGCGAGGTGATAACCAGCTTGCCCGCTGCGTTCTTAACGAACTTGGCGCTGGACAGTTTCAGGCTACCTTTGTTTTTCACCTGAATGCTGGATTCAGCCGCCGCACGCGATGCCGCACCACCGATGTGGAACGTACGCATGGTCAGCTGAGTACCCGGTTCACCGATGGACTGTGCTGCGATAACCCCGATGGCCTCACCTTTGTTGATGATGTGACCACGTGCCAGGTCGCGACCGTAACACTTGGCGCACACGCCGAAGTCGGTTTCACAACTTACCACAGAGCGAACTTTAACGGCGTCGACGGAATTTTCTTCCAGCAGGTCACACCATTGTTCGTCCAGCAGCGTGTTACGCGCTACCAGAATGTCAGCGGTGCCCGGCTTCAGAACATCTTCAGCCGTTACACGACCCAGTACGCGCTCACGCAGCGGCTCTTTAACGTCGCCACCTTCGATAACCGGAGTCATCATGATGCCTTCGTGCGTGCCGCAATCGTCCTCGGTCACTACCAGATCCTGTGCCACGTCAACCAAACGACGGGTCAGGTAACCGGAGTTCGCTGTCTTCAACGCGGTATCCGCCAAACCTTTACGCGCACCGTGCGTGGAGATGAAGTACTGGAGTACGTTCAGACCTTCACGGAAGTTCGCGGTGATCGGCGTTTCGATGATGGAGCCATCCGGCTTCGCCATCAGACCACGCATACCGGCCAACTGACGAATCTGTGCCGCAGAACCACGCGCACCGGAGTCAGCCATCATAAAGATGCTGTTAAAGGAAACCTGACGCTCTTCTTCGCCATCACGGTTGATAACGGTTTCGGTCGAGAGGTTTTCCATCATCGCTTTGGCCACGCGCTCGTTAGCAGCGGCCCAAATGTCGATGACTTTGTTGTAGCGTTCGCCAGCGGTTACCAGACCAGACTGGAACTGTTCCTGGATTTCAGCAACTTCGGCTTCCGCTTCGTTGATGATTTCCACTTTCTTCGCCGGGATGACCATATCGTCGATACCAACAGAAGAACCGGAACGCGCTGCATAGGCGAAACCGGTGTACATGATCTGGTCAGCGAAGATAACGGTCGGCTTCAGTCCCAGCACGCGGTAACAGGTATTGAGCATCTTGGAGATGGCTTTTTTACCCAGCGCCTGGTTAACGATTGAGTACGGCAGACCTTTCGGCACGATCATCCACAGGATGGAACGGCCCACAGTGGTGTCGATCAGGCTGGTTTTAGCCACCCACTCACCCTGCGCATTCTTCTCATGCTCGGTGATACGCACTTTAACGCGCGCATGCAGCGAGGCCAGACCCGCACGGTAGATACGTTCTGCTTCTTTCGGACCGGTCAGCACCATGCCTTCGCCTTTGGCGTTAACACAGTCACGGGTCATGTAGTACAGACCCAATACCACGTCCTGAGACGGAACGATGATAGGTTCGCCGTTCGCCGGAGACAGAATGTTGTTGGTCGACATCATCAGCGCACGCGCTTCCAACTGGGCTTCCAGCGTCAGCGGTACGTGAACAGCCATCTGGTCACCGTCGAAGTCGGCGTTATACGCCGCACACACCAGCGGGTGCAACTGAATGGCTTTACCTTCGATCAGAACCGGTTCGAACGCCTGAATACCCAAACGGTGCAGGGTCGGCGCACGGTTCAGCAGTACCGGGTGTTCGCGGATAACTTCATCCAGGATATCCCAAACCACGGCTTCTTCACGCTCAACCATTTTCTTGGCGGCTTTGATGGTGGTAGCAAGACCACGCAGTTCCATCTTGCCGTAGATGAACGGTTTGAACAGTTCGAGTGCCATTTTCTTCGGCAGACCGCACTGGTGCAGACGCAGGTACGGACCTACGGTAATAACGGAACGACCGGAGTAGTCCACGCGCTTACCGAGCAGGTTCTGACGGAAACGACCCTGCTTACCTTTGATCATGTCGGCCAAAGATTTCAGCGGACGCTTGTTGGAGCCGGTAATCGCACGACCGCGACGACCGTTATCCAGCAGGGCATCTACCGCTTCTTGCAGCATACGTTTTTCGTTACGTACGATGATATCCGGCGCAGCCAGATCCAGCAGACGTTTCAAACGATTGTTTCGGTTGATCACGCGACGATACAGATCGTTCAGATCTGAGGTTGCGAAACGACCACCGTCCAGCGGAACCAGCGGACGCAGATCCGGCGGCAACACAGGCAGCACGGTCAGGATCATCCACTCCGGCTTGTTGCCAGACTGTACGAACGCTTCCAGCAGCTTGATGCGCTTGGTCAGCTTTTTACGCTTGGTTTCAGAGTTGGTTTCGTTCAACTCTTCGCGCAGCTGTTCGCATTCCTGTTCCAGATCAATGTTTTTCAACAGGGCTTGGATCGCTTCGGCACCCATCTTGGCGTCGAATTCGTCACCGAACTCTTCCAACGCGTCCAGATACTGCTCTTCAGTCAGGATCTGACGTTTTTCCAGGTTGGTCATGCCGCCTTCAATCACCACATAGGATTCGAAGTACAGCACGCGTTCGATATCGCGCAGCGGCATATCCAGCAGCAAGCCGATACGGGACGGCAGTGATTTCAGGAACCAGATGTGCGCAGTCGGAGACGCCAGCTCGATGTGGCCCATGCGCTCACGGCGCACTTTGGTTTGGGTCACTTCAACGCCGCATTTCTCACAGATAACGCCACGGTGTTTCAAGCGCTTGTACTTACCGCACAGGCACTCATAGTCTTTCACTGGCCCGAAGATACGGGCGCAGAACAGACCGTCACGTTCAGGTTTGAACGTACGGTAGTTAATGGTTTCCGGCTTTTTAACTTCACCGAAAGACCAGGAACGAATCATGTCTGGCGATGCCAGCGCAATTTTGATCGCATCAAACTCTTCGGTCTTGGTTTGCGCTTTCAGAAACTTTAATAAGTCTTTCACGGATTGGCTCCCGTCGGAGTTAGACCTGTTGGATGCCTGAGCCGAAGCTCAGGCACTCCTTTACACGAGCAAAGCGTACCAGCGAGCAGGATTAACCTTCTTCCAGCTCGATGTTGATACCCAGCGAGCGGATTTCTTTCAACAGTACGTTGAAGGACTCCGGCATGCCCGGTTCCATACGATGGTCACCATCCACGATGTTTTTATACATCTTGGTACGGCCGTTGACGTCATCGGATTTCACCGTCAGCATTTCCTGAAGGGTATAAGCTGCGCCATACGCTTCCAGCGCCCACACTTCCATCTCACCGAAGCGTTGACCACCGAACTGGGCTTTACCACCCAACGGCTGCTGGGTTACCAGGCTGTAAGAACCGGTAGAACGCGCGTGCATCTTGTCGTCAACCAAGTGGTTCAGTTTCAGCATGTACATGTAACCGACGGTTACTGAACGCTCAAACTGTTCACCGGTACGACCATCGAACAGCGTGATCTGACCGGAGGTCGGCAGACCACCCAGCGTCAGCAGTTCTTTGATCTCGGACTCTTTGGCACCGTCGAACACTGGCGTTGCCAGCGGCATCCCTTTCTTCAGGTTATCCGCCAGACGCAACACTTCATCATCAGTGAAGGTGTTCAGGTCGACTTTTTGACGCACGTCGTTGCCCAGATCGTAGGCTTTCTGGATGAATTCGCGCAGTTTAGCCACTTCTTCCTGACGTTTCAGCATGGCGTTGATCTTCTCGCCGATACCTTTAGCCGCCATACCCAGGTGAGTTTCCAGAATCTGACCGATGTTCATACGCGATGGAACGCCCAGCGGGTTCAATACGATATCGACCGGCGTACCGTTCTCATCGTAAGGCATGTCCTCGATCGGGTTGATCTTGGAGATAACACCCTTGTTACCGTGACGGCCTGCCATCTTGTCACCCGGTTGAATCTGACGTTTAACAGCCAGATACACCTTGACGATCTTCAGGACGCCCGGAGCCAGATCGTCGCCTTGCGTGATCTTGCGGCGCTTCGCTTCGAGTTTTTTCTCGAATTCGTGTTTCAGCTCATCGTACTGCTCGGCAAGCTGTTCCAACTGATTTTGTTTCTCTTCATCAGTCAGACCCAGTTCCAACCAACGCTCACGCGGCAGCTTGTCCAGCTTGTCTGCTTCCACGCCGCCGGAGACCAGCACAGCGTGAATACGGGCAAACAGACCGGCTTCGAGGATCTGCAATTCTTCCGTCAGGTCTTTTTTGGCCTGCTTCAGTTGCATCTCTTCGATTTCCAGCGCACGTTTGTCTTTTTCCACGCCATCGCGGGTAAAGACCTGAACGTCGATAACCGTACCGGATACGCCGTTCGGCACACGCAGGGAAGAGTCTTTAACGTCAGACGCTTTCTCACCGAAGATCGCGCGCAGCAGTTTCTCTTCCGGCGTCAGTTGAGTTTCGCCTTTCGGCGTCACTTTACCGACCAGAATGTCGCCGCCCGTTACTTCAGCACCGATATACACGATACCGGACTCATCCAGTTTGGAGAGCGCAGCTTCACCCACGTTCGGGATGTCGGCAGTGATCTCTTCTGGCCCCAGCTTGGTGTCACGAGACACACACGCCAGTTCCTGAATGTGGATAGAGGTGAAACGGTCTTCCTGCACCACACGCTCGGACACGAGGATGGAGTCTTCGAAGTTGTAGCCGTTCCAAGGCATGAACGCAACGCGCATGTTCTGACCCAGCGCCAGCTCACCCAGATCGGTAGACGGGCCGTCAGCCAGCACATCGCCACGTTCAACTGGCTCACCCAGAGACACACACGGCATCTGGTTGATACAGGTGTTCTGGTTAGAACGGGTGTATTTGGTCAGGTTGTAGATGTCGATGCCCGCTTCGTCCGGATACATCTCGTCTTCGTTAACTTTGATAACGATACGGGATGCGTCGACGTACTGTACGGTACCGCCGCGTTTGGCAACGGCAGTTACACCGGAGTCAACGGCCACAGCGCGTTCCATACCAGTACCTACCAGCGGCTTGTCAGCGCGCAGGGTCGGAACAGCCTGACGTTGCATGTTCGCACCCATCAGGGCGCGGTTGGCGTCATCGTGTTCCAGGAACGGGATCAGAGATGCACCGACGGAAACCACCTGCTGGGTGGAAACGTCCATGTAGTCAACCTGATCGCGGCTGAACAAGCTGGATTCGCCTTTGCTACGGCAGGTCACCAGATCGTCAACGAAATGCCCTTCTTCGTCGAGGTTGGTGTTCGCCTGTGCAATAACGTAGTTACCTTCTTCAATCGCGGACAGGTAATGGATTTCATCCGTTACCACACCGTCACGCACCAGACGATACGGGGTTTCAAGGAAACCGTATTCGTTGGTTTGCGCGTACACGGACAGCGAGTTGATAAGACCGATGTTCGGACCTTCCGGCGTTTCGATAGGACATACGCGACCGTAGTGGGTCGGGTGTACGTCACGCACTTCAAAGCCAGCGCGTTCACGGGTCAGGCCACCTGGGCCCAACGCGGAGATACGGCGTTTGTGCGTAATTTCGGACAGCGGGTTGTTCTGGTCCATAAACTGGGACAGCTGGCTGGAACCGAAGAACTCTTTCACCGCCGCCGAAATCGGCTTAGCGTTGATCATGTCCTGCGGCATCAGGGTATCCAGATCGCCCAGGGACAGACGCTCTTTCACCGCACGCTCTACGCGCACCAGGCCAACGCGGAATTGGTTTTCCGCCATTTCGCCCACGGAACGGATACGACGGTTGCCCAAGTGGTCGATATCATCGACTTCACCGGAACCGTTACGGATATCGATGAGCTTCTTCATCACCTGAATGATGTCGTCTTTGCTCAGGATACCGGAACCTTCGATCTCATCGCGCAGCAGGGAGCGGTTAAACTTCATGCGGCCCACAGCGGACAGATCGTAACGATCTTCAGAGAAGAACAGGTTCTCAAACAGCGTTTCTGCGGCTTCACGTGTCGGCGGCTCGCCCGGACGCATCATGCGATAGATTTCAACCAGCGAGCTCAGGCGATCGTTGGTCGGGTCTACACGCAGTGTTTCGGAGATGTACGGGCCGTGATCCAGATCGTTGGTGAAAAGGGTCTCAATGCGCTTATGGCCTGCCTGGCTCAGTTTAGCCAGCAGATCCAGCGACAGCTCCATGTTCGCCACACCGATCAGTTCGCCGGTGCCTGCGTCTACATAGTCTTTCGCCAGCACTTTCCCGGCGATGTATTCGACCGGTACTTCAATGCGCTCTACGCTGTCTTTTTCCAACTGGCGAATGTGGCGCGCAGTGATACGACGGCCTTTTTCAACGTACACTTTGCCATTGGCTTCGATGTCGAACGAGGCGGTTTCACCGCGTAGGCGCTCAGGCACCAGATCCATTTGCAGCTTGTTGCCGTTGATCTCGTAGACAATTTTGTCGAAGAACAGGTCCAGGATTTCTTCAGCCGAGAAGCCCAGCGCGCGCAAAATGATGGTCGCTGGCAGTTTACGGCGACGGTCGATACGCACAAACAGGTTATCTTTCGGATCGAACTCGAAATCCAGCCAGGAACCACGGTAAGGGATAATTCGTGCGTTATACAGCACTTTACCGGAAGAGTGGGTTTTACCCTTGTCGCTGTCAAAGAACACGCCCGGACTACGGTGCAACTGAGAAACGATAACGCGCTCAGTACCGTTGATAACAAAGGTCCCGTTTTCGGTCATGAGCGGAATTTCACCCATGTACACTTCTTGTTCTTTGATGTCTTTTACGGTGCCTTCCGGCGCTTCGCGCTCGTAGATCACCAGACGCAGCTTGACGCGCAGCGGTGCTGAGAAGGTCACCCCGCGAATCTGACACTCTTTGACGTCAAATACGGGCTCACCCAAACGGTAGCTTACGTATTGCAGCTCAGAGCTACCACTGTAGCTTGAAATTGGGAATACGGAACGGAATGCGGCTTCCAGACCGTACTGGCCTTCCGGATCTTGCTCGATGAACTTCTGAAACGAGTCAAGCTGGATAGAAAGGAGATAAGGTATGTCCAACACTTGCGGACGTTTACCAAAATCCTTACGAATGCGTTTTTTCTCGGTATAGGAGTAAACCATGGGGTTCCTCAGCTCGCTGAAAAGTAAGAACCACTTGCTCGTCCTGACAGGACGGTTCATTGCTACACGATTTTGTTGATCGAAAGGCAATCCGCCCTTCGTTAATACGTCTTTCTATCACTCTTAAATCATTTCATTGCTTTTGCACAGGCAGGGAACACAGGCTGGAAAGCAGTATATTAAGGCGTCGATAGAAAAAAATATTGGGATAATCCGTGGCCAAACGGTGCGAAACACCACAGATGCCCTACAGCGCAAAAAGGCTGGTGACCAAAAAGTCACCAGCCATCAGCCTGAAAACTCAGGCTGCAACCGGAAGGGTTGGCTTATTTAACTTCAACTTCAGCGCCAGCTTCTTCCAGAGATTTCTTCAGAGCTTCAGCGTCATCTTTGCTCACGCCTTCTTTCAGCGCAGCAGGTGCAGACTCAACTAGGTCTTTCGCTTCTTTCAGACCCAGGCCAGTTGCGCCACGAACAGCTTTGATTACGGCAACTTTGTTAGCGCCGATAGCTTTCAGGATAACGTCGAATTCAGTTTTCTCTTCAGCAGCTTCAACCGGGCCAGCAGCAACAGCTACAGCAGCGGCAGCAGAAACGCCGAATTTTTCTTCCATAGCAGAGATCAGCTCAACAACGTCCATTACGGACATAGCGGCAACTGCTTCGATAATTTGATCTTTAGTGATAGACATGACAATTGTTCCTAACAATCAGAAATAGTTTATACGTAAGCAAATGCGAAAACAGGAAAAGGGCGATTACGCCGCTTCTTTGTGATCGCGAACAGCTGCCAGAGTGCGGACCAGTTTGACTGCAGAGGCTTCTTTCATGGTCGCCATCAGGCGTGCAATTGCTTCTTCGTAAGTCGGCAGCGTTGCCAGACGGTCAATTTGAGCCGCCGGAATCAACTCACCTTCAAAGGCTGCAGCTTTAACCTCGAATTTTGCATTCGCTTTTGCGAACTCTTTGAACAGACGAGCAGCAGCGCCCGGGTGTTCCATAGAATATGCAATCAAGGTCGGACCAACAAACGTGCCTTTCAGGCATTCGAACTGAGTGCCTTCAACGACGCGACGCAGCAGGGTGTTGCGAACAACACGCATGTATACGCCAGCTTCACGACCTGCTTTACGCAGTTCAGTCATTTTATCTACGGTTACGCCACGAGAATCCGCAACAACCGCAGACAGCGCGCCTTTGGCCACTTCGCTGACTTCAGCAACAATCGCTTGTTTGTCTTGAAGATTTAATGCCATTAGCTTGTGCTCCTGGATATAGCCGGAATACATTTCCGGAACTCACTTCACCTGCAACCACATGGAAAACAGGCGTCAAAACACGGTGAGCAGAATCCAGTAAAAGAAAATTTTCTTTAGGCTCTGTCACCGTCTACGCAGGAAAATTAAGCTTCGCGTTCTTCAGGAAAACCCGAAAACGTTGAAGCACCTGCGGTCTTGGACGGAGGCCTGGATCAGGCCAGGCTCCAACCGAAAAAATCTGTTTCGTCCATTTAAGGACAATGGGCGTAATATTATACGTACATCTTTCGCCCAGGTAAAGCTATCAGTTAGCGACCGCGTTCAGGCCACTCTGATCAACGGCAACGCCAGCACCCATGGTGGTGGAGATGCTAACTTTCTTGATGTACACGCCTTTCGCTTGAGCTGGTTTGGCTTTTTTCAGCGCAATCAGCAAAGCTTCCAGGTTTTCTTTCAGTTTGTCAGCGTCGAAATCAACCTTACCGATGGTGGTGTGGATGATGCCGTTTTTGTCGTTACGGTAACTAACCTGACCGGCTTTCGCGTTTTTAACCGCTTCAGCAACGTTCGGCGTTACAGTACCAACTTTCGGGTTTGGCATCAGGCCACGTGGACCCAGAACCTGACCCAACTGGCCAACAACGCGCATTGCATCCGGAGAAGCAATAACCACGTCAAAGTTCATTTCGCCTTTCTTGATCTGGTCAGCCAGATCTTCCATACCTACCAGCTCTGCGCCAGCTGCTTTAGCAGCTTCAGCGTTTGCGCCTTGGGTAAATACGGCAACGCGAACGGAACGGCCAGTACCGTGCGGCAGTACAGTTGCGCCACGAACGTTCTGGTCAGATTTACGTGCGTCGATGCCCAGGTTTACGGCAACGTCAACGCTTTCAACAAACTTAGCAGTGGCCAGCTCTTTGAGCAGGGCTACAGCTTCGTTGATGTCATATTGTTTGGTAACATCAACTTTCTCACGGATCACGCGCATGCGCTTGGTCAGCTTAGCCATCTCTTAGTCCTCCACTACCAGGCCCATGGAACGAGCAGTACCCGCGATAGAACGCGCCATAGCGTCCACGTCGGCACCCGTCATGTCCGCCGCTTTGGTCTGGGCAATTTCCATAACCTGAGCGTGGGTCACTTTACCTACTTTGTCTTTGTTCGGCTTGCCAGAACCAGACTTGATACCAGCCGCTTTCTTCAGCAGAACTGCTGCCGGAGGCGTTTTGGTAACGAAGGTGAAGGAACGGTCGGAGTAAACGGTGATCACAACCGGAATCGGCAGACCTTTTTCCAGGCTTTCTGTTTTAGCATTGAATGCCTTACAGAATTCCATGATGTTCACACCTTGCTGACCCAGAGCAGGACCAACCGGCGGGCTCGGGTTAGCCATACCAGCTGCAACTTGCAGCTTGACGTAGGCTTGTACTTTCTTGGCCATTTAACTTTCCTCTAATGGGTAATAACGCCTTAAAAAGGCTCCCCGTGATTTTTGATTTTTTCAGATGACATAGCACCTAAAAACAAAAGGCGCGAAATAATAGATTAATTTCGCGCCAGATACAAGAATTTCTTTACGAACGACAGGCTATATCAGCCCTTTTCCACCTGGCCGAAATCCAGCTCAACAGGCGTAGCACGTCCGAAGATGGAGACCGACACTTTCAGGCGGCTTTTCTCGTAATCCACTTCTTCCACCACACCGTTGAAATCGGCAAACGGGCCGTCGTTGACGCGCACCATTTCGCCCGGTTCGAACAGCGTTTTCGGACGCGGCTTATCACCCACCTGTTGCAGGCGGTTCATGATAGCGTCAACTTCTTTGTCGCTGATTGGCGCAGGACGATCGGACGTACCGCCGATAAAGCCCATCACACGCGGAACGCTACGCACCAAGTGCCAGCTGGCGTCTTCCATTACCATCTGTACCAACACGTAGCCAGGGAAGAATTTGCGTTCGCTTTTACGACGTTGACCGCCACGAATCTCAACCACTTCCTCGGTCGGCACCATGACGTCGCCAAACAGCTCTTCCATGTTGTGCAATTTGATGTGCTCGCGCAGCGATTGTGCAACGCGGCCTTCAAAGCCGGAAAACGCCTGAACGACGTACCAACGTTTTTTTGGAGCTTCAGACATCTTAGAACCTCAGGCCTGTGATAAATGATATCAAACGGACTAGAATACCATCCAGCCCCCACAGAATCAGTGACATCACGGCAGTTACCGCGACAACGATCAACGTGGTATGCAGCGTTTCCTGGCGGGTTGGCCAAATCACTTTACGAACTTCAGTGCGCGCTTCGCGGGCAAAGGTCACCGTTGCTTTGCCTTTGGCGGTTAACAGTGCAACACCGCCTGCGGCAGCAATCAGGATAACAAAGGCCAATGCGCGAAGCGGCAGACTGTACCCGCGGTAGTAATAATTACCCACTATGGCAACAACGAGTAAAGCCGCCACAACCAGCCACTTGATCACTTCCAGGCCACGCCCACTACCCTGGGTCTCGGTATTTGCACTCATAAACCAACCTGTCACTCATGAATCAGACAAATAACTTTGCCCCGCAACGCAGGGCAAACCAAACCGACATGATGTTTCGCTCGCAGCGAAACTCGGCATCTACGCTGTAATCTACAGAGCCTATCTAACCACAGATTAGCAGGATTATACGCCACAATCCGTGATGAGATAGGTTCTACTGAGCGCAGCGTAGAAAAAGGGCATCAAATGATGCCCTTTTACTGCATGTTGAGTCAAATTTATCGGCGATTACGCCATAACTTTGGCAACAACACCTGCACCAACGGTACGGCCGCCTTCACGGATTGCGAAACGCAAACCGTCGTCCATCGCGATCGGGTGGATCAGGGTAACAACCATTTTGATGTTGTCGCCCGGCATTACCATTTCAACGCCTTCCGGCAGTTCAATGGTGCCCGTTACGTCAGTAGTACGGAAGTAGAACTGAGGACGGTAGCCTTTGAAGAACGGAGTATGACGGCCACCTTCATCTTTGCTCAGGATATACACTTCAGATTCGAACTTGGTGTGCGGCTTGATGGAGCCCGGCTTAGCCAGTACCTGACCACGTTCGATTTCTTCACGTTTGATACCACGCAGCAGAACACCAACGTTCTCACCCGCACGGCCTTCGTCCAGCAGTTTGCGGAACATTTCAACGCCAGTACAAGTCGATTTCGCAGTATCTTTGATACCAACGATTTCAACTTCTTCACCCACTTTAACGATACCGCGCTCTACACGACCGGTAACCACAGTACCACGGCCGGAGATGGAGAATACGTCTTCGATAGGCAGCAGGAACGGACGGTCAATCGCACGCTCTGGTTCTGGGATGTAGGAATCCAGATAGCCAGCCAGTTCGATGATTTTTGCTTCCCACTCAGCGTCGCCTTCCAGTGCTTTCAGCGCTGAACCACGAACGATCGGGGTATCATCACCCGGGAAGTCGTACTGAGACAGCAGCTCACGGACTTCCATTTCAACCAGTTCCAGCAGCTCTTCGTCATCAACCATGTCACATTTGTTCAGGAACACGATGATGTACGGAACGCCTACCTGACGACCCAGCAGGATGTGCTCACGAGTCTGCGGCATCGGGCCGTCAGTCGCAGCAACTACCAGGATCGCGCCGTCCATCTGGGCAGCACCGGTGATCATGTTTTTCACGTAGTCGGCGTGTCCCGGGCAGTCAACGTGTGCGTAGTGACGGGTCGGGGTGTCGTATTCAACGTGGGAGGTGTTGATGGTGATACCACGTGCTTTTTCTTCCGGCGCGTTATCGATCTGATCGAATGCGCGCGCGCTACCGCCGTAGGTTTTAGCCAGTACGGTGGTGATCGCTGCGGTCAGAGTGGTTTTACCATGGTCAACGTGGCCGATAGTACCGACGTTAACGTGCGGTTTAGTTCGTTCAAACTTTTCTTTAGACATCGACTGTCCCTCTAAGACATGGATAAATCGGTGATAGCACCACATTAACCAAGCTAACGCTTGACAAATATTTTACAGAAAGGAAATCAGGAGATGGAAAAGAAGTGGTGCTGATAGGCAGATTCGAACTGCCGACCTCACCCTTACCAAGGGTGCGCTCTACCAACTGAGCTATATCAGCACTTATTGGAGCGGGCAGTGGGAATCGAACCCACATCATCAGCTTGGAAGGCTGAGGTAATAGCCATTATACGATGCCCGCATCCTGAACTCGGCTACCTGATTTCTCTGTTGAAAGCTTCCGCCTTCGCCGACACGATGATTGCCTCGTCGCGTTGGTTAACCCATAACCTGTATGGCTTGAATTTGGTGGTGGGGGAAGGATTCGAACCTTCGAAGTCTGTGACGGCAGATTTACAGTCTGCTCCCTTTGGCCGCTCGGGAACCCCACCTAATTGTGTACTTGATGGTGCCGGCTGCCGGAATCGAACTGGCGACCTACTGATTACAAGTCAGTTGCTCTACCAACTGAGCTAAGCCGGCATCAAGTGCTGCGCATTCTAGGTAGAGCGAGCCACCTATGCAACAAAAAAATTGCTTAAAATGCGCTATCGCTTAGATTTTATCCAAATTCAAGCATGAATTCACGTATCATGCGATAAAATGCCTAAAGAACATCCAAATTCACGACCAATCCCGCACATTCTCCCCTGTCGTGCATTCTTTTTTCACAATGACGTCAGCACGATTCTGCACCAACAATGACCTTTTGCTCCAAGGTAACGCACCTTCTTCGCCATAAATATGTGTTTAACCGCGTTAACGACGTAAATCTGGCCTGGCATGTATCTTGCTATGTTTTAGTAAATAGGGTCAGAGAGGGCTTATTTCGCTGGAGGCTGCATGATGAAAATCGTTTTACTTAATGACACAACCCTTCCGGTTTACCGCACAGAGCTGGCAGACCTGTTGCTAGATGCGGTAATGCATGGCGCATCTGTTGGCTATGAGATGCCTTTGTCTCACGATACCGCAGCCAGCTATTTTCACGGATTACGCACCTCTCTGGTGGAAGGGACGCGTTTACTGTGGATTGCCCGTGATGCCCAAGGTATTATCGGAAGCGTGCAGCTTGAACTGTGCCAGAAAAGCAATGGGTTGAACCGGGCAGAGGTGCAAAAACTGCTGGCACACAGCCGCGCGCGTCGCCAGGGTATTGGCCGCAAACTACTGTCGGCGCTTGAAGCAACCTCCTTTGAGCTCAATCGTGGCCTGCTGTATCTGGATACTCAGGCGGGTTCTCCGGCAGAAGCCTTTTATCGCATGCAGGGATATCGCTATCTGGGGGAAATTCCTGATTATGCCAGTGCGCCCGACGGCAGCTATCATCCTACCGCCATCTACTACAAGCGCCTGTTTGTCGCCAATCGGATGACACCAGCCTTGGCAAGTTAATCGTTTCCTGGGTAATGCCTTCAAATAGTTGGCTTTTGTGATATTCTGCCGCTATTTGAGGTTTCCACGTGGTTACTGTTTTTGTTCATTGCCCTCGCTGCCATTCAGATAAAGTTTATCGACATGGCCTTAGTCCAACTAAGCGCGAACGCTTCCGGTGTCAGTGCTGTCGCCGTGTATTCCAGCTTACCTACCGCTATGAAGCGCGAAAGCCGGGAGTCAAAGAGCAGATCGTTGATATGGCCTTCAACGGTGCCGGTGTTCGCGATACCGCCAGAACGTTGAAAATCGGCATCAATACGGTCATCCGGGCTTTAAAAAGCTCTCGCCCCGCAGGATAACGTCTTCTCCCGTTGCTCACGCCGACGTCGCCCTTATCTGTGAACTTGATGAGCAATGGAGCTTCGTTGGCAGTCAGGCGCTACAGCACTGGTAGGCTTACAATACCAAAACGGGCGGTGTTCTGGCCTACACTTTTGGCCCCCGAACCGATGAGACCTGCCGTGAATTGCTGGCTCTGTTGACACCGTTCAACATCGGCATGATTACCAGTGACAACTGGGGCAGCTATGCAAGAGAGGTTCCGAAGCAGAAACATCTGACTGGCAAGATCTTCACGCAACGCATAGAGCGCAATAACCTGAAGCTCCGTACCCGCATTAAACGACTGGCGCGTAAAACGATTTGCTTCTCGCGCTCCGTCGAGATCCACGAAAAAGTCATCGGAGCCTTCATCGAAAAACACATGTTCTACTAATTGGAGTCATTACCGTTTCCTGACGCTATTGCGTCAGGAAATATCATATTGTTGTCTTCTTTTCTGCGTGTCCAACGTGTAACCTGCCTGACATCATATCGTTATACACATCTTTTGGCCATTTTTTGAACAGGATGCTCAGAACCCCGTGAATTAAGGCATTCAAGCCATCCCATTGGCTTTTTGAGGTTCAAAATGCCACTCTGAGATAAACCCGTAACTCATTGATTAAACAGTGCGTTAGAAAGATGTGTATAACGATATGGCCTGACATCTACTAATCGAATCACAACATTACCGTGTATGACCACCCGCGGCTTATACTTCCTGCTCATACAACACATGGGCAGTTTCGCCTCCAGGCAGGATGGTCTATAGGATAAATTGGACAGATGAGAGACAGCGAGCAACCTTTGGCAACACCCTACCTACACTTCGATCGCCATCAATGGGCTGCATTGCGCAATTCAGTGCCATTAACGCTGACAGAAGAAGAAATCATCCGGTTAAAAGGGATCAATGACGAGTTATCACTCGATGAAGTTGCCGAAATCTATCTGCCTTTATCACGTCTGCTTAATTTTTATATCGGCTCAAACCTGAGACGCCAGGCAGTATTGGAGCAATTTCTCGGCACTAACGGGCAGCGTATTCCCTATATTATTGGCATCGCAGGCAGCGTCGCGGTTGGCAAAAGTACTACCGCACGCGTATTGCAGGCGTTGCTAAGCCGATGGCCTGAGCATCGTCGAGTTGAATTGATCACCACAGATGGTTTTTTACATTCCAAACAGGTGCTTAAAGACAGGAACCTAATGCAGAAAAAAGGTTTTCCTGAATCTTACGATATTCATAGTCTGATGAAATTTGTGTCGGATATAAAATCGGGGGCTAAAAAAGTCACTGCACCAATATATTCACACCTGACTTACGATATCGTGCCAAACAGTAATAAAGTGGTGGAGCAACCGGATATTCTTATCCTTGAAGGATTAAACGTTCTGCAAAGTGGAATCGATTATCCGCACGCACAACCACGCACTTTTATTTCTGATTTTATTGATTTTTCTATATATGTTGACGCATCGGAAGAATTATTAAAATCCTGGTATATAAACCGGTTTTTGAAATTCCGCCTGGGTGCATTTTCCGATCCTAATTCTTATTTTCACGAGTATGCAAAATTAACGGAAGAGCAAGCGGTGACAATTGCGACCAAAATTTGGCGTGATATCAATGAACCTAACTTGCACCAAAATATTTTGCCTACCCGTGAGCGCGCCAGTTTGATTATGACCAAAAACGCTAATCATGCCGTTGACTATGTACGTTTGAGAAAATAGCAATATTACAAGACAGTGGGGGAATTCCCCCTACTGGCTATTTGCCACGCAGTGAGATTTCGCCACCAATGTAGGCTTTAATCTCGCCGTTCTCTTCAAGTAACAGCGCGCCCTGCTCATCAATTCCGCGTTCAATCCCATGGATCTCGCGTTCGCCCATAATCAATTTCACCGGGCGATTATAGTAATTATCGATGGCTTGCCAGCGAGGGATGAACGAACGTAGTCCGCCTTGCTCAAACACTTCCAGCGCGTTACTCAATTCAGTGATAAGCGTAGCGGCCAAAATATTACGATCGATATCGATCCCGGCTTCTTGCAGGTTGATCCATTCCTGCGTCACGCCTTGCCCCGAAGAGGCCCGCATCCGCAAGTTGATGCCAATACCGATCACTAACTGCGCCGCATCTCCCGTTTTTCCCATCAGCTCAACCAGAATCCCGGCCAGTTTGCGATCGTGCATATAGAGATCGTTGGGCCATTTGACTTTGACATCATGTGCACCGAGACGATGCAGCACTTCTGCAATCACGATACCAATAGCCAGGCTCACCCCCACCGCAGCGGCAGGCCCCTGCTCCAAGCGCCAAAACATGGAGAGGTAAAGGTTAGCGCCAAACGGTGATTGCCACTGACGCCCGCGACGACCACGACCAGCCTGCTGGTACTCTGCCACGCACGCATCACCAGAGTGCAAGCTTTCCAGCCGGTCGAGCAGATACTGGTTGGTCGAATCAATGACAGGCAGTACCGCAACGTTATTTGTTGGGAGTGCGGCACGAATAACATTCTCATCGAGCAATTGCATCGGTTCAGGCAAGCTGTACCCTTTCCCTGTAACGGGAAACACATCCAGTCCCAACTCTCTGATGGTTTGGATATGTTTGTTAATCCCTGCCCGGCTCATTCCCAACAGTTCACCGAGGTATTCACCTGAGTAAAATTCACCGTCGGAAAGGATCTTGATAAGCGTTAAAGGGACGCGGATATCTTTCATGACAGCACATCTGTCGCGCTTACTTCACCCGTTGAAGCAAT
This sequence comes from Symbiopectobacterium sp. Eva_TO, assembly GCF_053848865.1. Taxonomy (NCBI): domain Bacteria; kingdom Pseudomonadati; phylum Pseudomonadota; class Gammaproteobacteria; order Enterobacterales; family Enterobacteriaceae; genus Symbiopectobacterium; species Symbiopectobacterium sp. Eva_TO. The sequence goes on from NZ_JBSPEY010000004.1 coordinate 1,345,821, forward strand.
AAAGCGCACTTCCGGCTCAAGCCAGAGTGCAAATGTCTCTGCGACGCTATTACGCACATAACGCGCCAGCGCAACGATATCGCCACTCGTCGCCTCATCAAGGTTGACCAGCACCAGAGCCTGCTGCTGCTGAACCACCGCACCGCCAATGCGGTGTCCTTTTAACTGGCACTGGTCGATAAGCCAGCCAGCAGCAAATTTAACCGTACCATCGGGCTGCGGATAGTGTGGTGCATTGAGATAGCGCATCAAGATAGCCTGTGCTTGCTCGGCGCTAACGACGGGATTTTTGAAAAAACTGCCCGCATTTCCCATCAGCGCCGGATCGGGTAATTTCTTACGCCGCATCGCACATACCGTAGTAAAAATAGCATCAGGCGTCGCGGTTGCAGGATCGAGCAGCGCCAAATCACCATAGCCCAACAAAGGCACCCAGGACTTAGTCAGATGCAGACCTACTGCAATAATGGCAAATCCCTGGCGGTATTCATGCTTAAAGATACTTTCACGATAGCCAAACTGGCACTGCTCAGCACTGAGGCGGGTCACCTGATTGAGGGTAAGATCCAAGACATCGACATATGCGCAAAACTGCTTAAACTCAGCGCCATAAGCGCCAATATTCTGGATGGGAGCCGAGCCGACACAGCCAGGGATCAGCGCCAGATTTTCCAGGCCCGACACGCCCTGTTGCAGTGTATACTCGACCAGATGATGCCAGTTCTCACCGGCACCCACGTGCAGATGCCATCCGCGATCATCTTCAGCAATCTCAATCCCTTTTATGCGGTTAACAATGACAGTCCCTGCAAAATCTTCCAAAAACAGGACATTGCTACCCTCCCCCACAATCAACACCGGTTTATTCTGTTCATTCGCATGACGCCAGGAAGCAACCAACGAATCCGGTGTATCGGCGCAGACGATCTCATCGGCATAAACGGGCAAAGAGAAGGTATGGTATGGCTTAAGGGATGTGACACTGCTCGTCATCAGAACGTACTCTCCAGATTGAATACGCCGTAGTTTACCCGATCCCGCACGCCAAATCTCTACGGTACGCGGGCATCTTCGCTCCCTGAGAGAGCAATGAAAGGTGAGCCATTCCTGATGATAAAAACCTGTAGTGGTCAACTAATATTGGCCACCGCATTAGACTGTATGTAGAACAGTCGCTCAGATTCGTTTGGAGTTAAGCCGCCGTTATACCAGTGAGGCCGGATAGCGCTGTAATACCCCGTGATGTAGCGGATAATCGCGTCCTGGGCTTCGCTGAAGCTGTTGTAACCCTTTGTCGGCACCCATTCTGTCTTCAGGCTGCGGAAGAACCGCTCCATTGGCGCATTATCCCAGCAGTTACCCCGCCGACTCATACTCTGCTTTATCCGGCAGCGCCACAGGGCTTGCCGGTATTGACGGCTGGTATAGTGGCTGCCCTGGTCGCTGTGGAACATGACTCCTGTTGGTTGTCCCCGGAGTTCCCAGGCCATCTGCAACGCTTTAACTGTCAGCGCCGAGTCCGGCGACGTCGACATGGCCCAGCCCACCGGTTTGCGGGCGAACAGATCTAGCACCACCGCAAGGTAAGCCCAGCATTTGCCCGTCCAGATGTAGGTCACATCGCCGCACCAGACCTGATCCGGCGCGGTAACCGCGAACTGGCGGTTGAGATAGTTCGGTATTTCAACGTGTTCATTGCCGCCGCGTTTGTATTTGTGAGCCGGTCGCTGGCAGCTGGCGATACCCAGCTCCTTCATCAGCTTGCCAGCCAGCCAGCGCCCCATTTTGACACCGGAGCTGCCGGTGACGATGGTCGCGATACTTCGAGCGCCGGCAGAGCCGCCGCTGGCGTTCCAGGCTTCCATGACGCGGCTACACTTAACCACGCGCTCACCGTCGGGTTCATTAGCGGAAGCCTGCCAGTGCCTGTAGCTGCTGCGATGTACCTCAAAAATTTGGCACAACGCCGTGACCGGGTATCGCGCCCTCAGCCTGTCGACTACCGTGAACCGTTGAGTGAGTCCGACATTAAGAGCGCCGTAGCCTTTTTTAGGATTTCGTTCTCCATTTCAAGGCATTGGACTTTTTTCTTCATCTCACGCAGCTCGAGCTGTTCAGGGGTAAGAGGAAGTCCCGTTGGCGTTTTTCCCTGTCGTTCAAGGCGAAGCTTATTGACCCAGCGACTAATGGCAGAATGGCTGACATTAACCGCCTCTGCGGCCTTAACGTATGTGTAGCCGTGGTCGACAACCAGCTTTGCGGCTTCGAGCTTAAATTCCGCCGTAAAATGTTTACCCATGAGGTCACCTGTCGTGTTGATGAGGTGAGCATATCACCTCCGCTCAGGTGGCCAGTATCAGTGTGCCACTACAACCCCATACCACCAGAGACTACGCACAGCAAAAAGGGCTGTCCTTCCGGACAGCCCCTTCGCTATATTAAAAGCCTGGCAGTTCCCTACTCTCACATGGGGAAGCCCCACACTACCATCGGCGCTACGGCGTTTCACTTCTGAGTTCGGCATGGGGTCAGGTGGGACCACCGCGCTATCGCCGCCAGGCATATTCTGTTTCACATCCACCGCCTCTCAGCCATGAATGCCAATCTGTCAACAAGCTGAATTTAACGAGCACGTGATTGTTCGTATCATCCTGATACTCACCCCTTCGGGGCCAGCGCTCCGCGCTGTTCAAAATCGTTCCACACGATTTTCTCTCTCAATAAACACCAAAACATCTTCGGCGTTGTAAGGTTAAGCCTCACAGGTCATTAGTACTGGTTAGCTCAATGCATCGCTGCACTTACACACCCAACCTATCTACGTCGTCGTCTTCAACGGCCTTTCAGCGTCCTCTAGGGACAAGGGAGAACTCATCTCGGGGCAAGTTTCGTGCTTAGATGCTTTCAGCACTTATCTCTTCCGCACGTAGCTACCGGGCAATGCCATTGGCATGACAACCCGAACACCAGTGGTCCGTTCACTCCGGTCCTCTCGTACTAGGAGCAACCCCCCTCAATTCTCCAACGCCCACGGCAGATAGGGACCGAACTGTCTCACGACGTTCTAAACCCAGCTCGCGTACCACTTTAAATGGCGAACAGCCATACCCTTGGGACCTACTTCAGCCCCAGGATGTGATGAGCCGACATCGAGGTGCCAAACACCGCCGTCGATATGAACTCTTGGGCGGTATCAGCCTGTTATCCCCGGAGTACCTTTTATCCGTTGAGCGATGGCCCTTCCATTCAGAACCACCGGATCACTAAGACCTACTTTCGTACCTGCTCGAGCCGTCACTCTCGCAGTCAAGCTAGCTTATGCCTTTGCACTAACCTCCTGATGTCCGACCAGGATTAGCTAACCTTCGTGCTCCTCCGTTACTCTTTGGGAGGAGACCGCCCCAGTCAAACTACCCACCAGACACTGTCCCCAGCCCAGATTATGGGCCCAGGTTAGAACATCAAACATTAAAGGGTGGTATTTCAAGGTTGGCTCCATGCAGACTAGCGTCCACACTTCAAAGCCTCCCACCTATCCTACACATCAAGGCTCAAGGTTCAGTGTCAAGCTATAGTAAAGGTTCACGGGGTCTTTCCGTCTTGCCGCGGGTACACTGCATCTTCACAGCGAGTTCAATTTCACTGAGTCTCGGGTGGAGACAGCCTGGCCATCATTACGCCATTCGTGCAGGTCGGAACTTACCCGACAAGGAATTTCGCTACCTTAGGACCGTTATAGTTACGGCCGCCGTTTACTGGGGCTTCGAGCAAGAGCTTCTCCTTACGGATAACCCCATCAATTAACCTTCCAGCACCGGGCAGGCGTCACACCGTATACGTCCACTTTCGTGTTTGCACAGTGCTGTGTTTTTATTAAACAGTTGCAGCCAGCTGGTATCTGCGACTGCGCAAAGCTTCAGGAGCAAATCCCTACACCTCGCACAGCGTGCCTTCTCCCGAAGTTACGGCACCATTTTGCCTAGTTCCTTCACCCGAGTTCTCTCAAGCGCCTTGGTATTCTCTACCTGACCACCTGTGTCGGTTTGGGGTACGATTCAATGTTACCTGATGCTTAGAGGCTTTTCCTGGAAGCTGGGCATCTGTCACTTCAGTACCGTAGTACCTCGTCATCACGCCTCAGTGTTAACAGTGACCCGGATTTACCAAAGTCACCCACCTACACGCTTAAACCGGGACAACCGTCGCCCGGATGACATAGCCTTCTCCGTCCCCCCTTCGCAGTAACACCAAGTACAGGAATATTAACCTGTTTCCCATCGACTACGCCTTTCGGCCTCGCCTTAGGGGTCGACTCACCCTGCCCCGATTAACGTTGGACAGGAACCCTTGGTCTTCCGGCGAGCGGGCTTTTCACCCGCTTTATCGTTACTTATGTCAGCATTCGCACTTCTGATACCTCCAGCAAACCTCACAGTTCACCTTCAACGGCTTACAGAACGCTCCCCTACCCAACAACGCCTAAGCGTCGCTGCCGCAGCTTCGGTGCATGGTTTAGCCCCGTTACATCTTCCGCGCAGGCCGACTCGACCAGTGAGCTATTACGCTTTCTTTAAATGATGGCTGCTTCTAAGCCAACATCCTGGCTGTCTATGCCTTCCCACATCGTTTCCCACTTAACCATGACTTTGGGACCTTAGCTGGCGGTCTGGGTTGTTTCCCTCTTCACGACGAACGTTAGCACCCGCCGTGTGTCTCCCGTGATAACATTCTTCGGTATTCGTAGTTTGCATCGGGTTGGTAAGTCGGGATGACCCCCTAGCCGAAACAGTGCTCTACCCCCGAAGATGGATTCACGAGGCGCTACCTAAATAGCTTTCGGGGAGAACCAGCTATCTCCCGGTTTGATTGGCCTTTCACCCCCAGCCACAAGTCATCCGCTAATTTTTCAACATTAGTCGGTTCGGTCCTCCAGTTAGTGTTACCCAACCTTCAACCTGCCCATGGCTAGATCACCGGGTTTCGGGTCTATACCCTGCAACTTAACGCCCAGTTAAGACTCGGTTTCCCTGCGGCTCCCCTATGCGGTTAACCTTGCTACAGAATATAAGTCGCTGACCCATTATACAAAAGGTACGCAGTCACACCCCGAAGGATGCTCCCACTGCTTGTACGTACACGGTTTCAGGTTCTATTTCACTCCCCTCGCCGGGGTTCTTTTCGCCTTTCCCTCACGGTACTGGTTCACTATCGGTCAGTCAGGAGTATTTAGCCTTGGAGGATGGTCCCCCCATATTCAGACAGGATAACACGTGTCCCGCCCTACTCATCGAGCTCACAACCTGTGCGTCTTCGTGTACGGGACTATCACCCTTTACTGTGCGACTTTCCAGACGCTTCCACTGACACACAAGCTGATTCAGACTCTGGGCTCTTCCCCGTTCGCTCGCCGCTACTGGGGGAATCTCGGTTGATTTCTTTTCCTCGGGGTACTGAGATGTTTCAGTTCCCCCGGTTCGCCTCATGCCACTATGTATTCATGACATGATAGTGCAACGAATTGCACTGGGTTTCCCCATTCGGGTATCGTCGGTTGTAACGCTTCATATCAGCTTGCCGACGCTTTTCGCAGATTAGCACGCCCTTCATCGCCTCTGACTGCCTAGGCATCCACCGTGTACGCTTATTCACTTAACCTCACAACCCGAAAATGTCTCGGGTGTGAAAGCTTGAGAGAATCACAATATTGGTAGTGAGCCAATATTGCTCGTTTCAATTTTCAGCTTGTTCCAGATTGTTAAAGAGCAAAATACTTCGCAGCATACTGTCAAACAGTACACTCTGAAGTATTGGGTATCGAGACGATAGATGGTGGAGCTATGCGGGATCGAACCGCAGACCTCCTGCGTGCAAAGCAGGCGCTCTCCCAGCTGAGCTATAGCCCCATAGAATAGTAAACCTTTGCCAAATCGCTCTCAGGCAAGGCGCGAGTTCGCGAAGCATACATCAGTATGCGAGTGGGCGAGCAACGCAGCATTGAGAACGATTTTGGTAGGCCTGAGTGGACTTGAACCACCGACCTCACCCTTATCAGGGGTGCGCTCTAACCACCTGAGCTACAAGCCTATAAGGTCTTCTAACCGCTCGATTTCTTTCATCAGACAATCTGTGTGAACACTTCACAGAATCAGTATCATTAGGTAAGGAGGTGATCCAACCGCAGGTTCCCCTACGGTTACCTTGTTACGACTTCACCCCAGTCATGAATCACAAAGTGGTAAGCGCCCTCCCGAAGGTTAAGCTACCTACTTCTTTTGCAACCCACTCCCATGGTGTGACGGGCGGTGTGTACAAGGCCCGGGAACGTATTCACCGTAGCATTCTGATCTACGATTACTAGCGATTCCGACTTCATGGAGTCGAGTTGCAGACTCCAATCCGGACTACGACGTACTTTATGAGGTCCGCTTGCTCTCGCGAGGTCGCTTCTCTTTGTATACGCCATTGTAGCACGTGTGTAGCCCTACTCGTAAGGGCCATGATGACTTGACGTCATCCCCACCTTCCTCCAGTTTATCACTGGCAGTCTCCTTTGAGTTCCCGACCGAATCGCTGGCAACAAAGCATAAGGGTTGCGCTCGTTGCGGGACTTAACCCAACATTTCACAACACGAGCTGACGACAGCCATGCAGCACCTGTCTCAGAGTTCCCGAAGGCACTAAAGCATCTCTGCTAAATTCTCTGGATGTCAAGAGTAGGTAAGGTTCTTCGCGTTGCATCGAATTAAACCACATGCTCCACCGCTTGTGCGGGCCCCCGTCAATTCATTTGAGTTTTAACCTTGCGGCCGTACTCCCCAGGCGGTCGATTTAACGCGTTAGCTCCGGAAGCCACGCCTCAAGGGCACAACCTCCAAATCGACATCGTTTACAGCGTGGACTACCAGGGTATCTAATCCTGTTTGCTCCCCACGCTTTCGCACCTGAGCGTCAGTCTTCGTCCAGGGGGCCGCCTTCGCCACCGGTATTCCTCCAGATCTCTACGCATTTCACCGCTACACCTGGAATTCTACCCCCCTCTACGAGACTCTAGCTTGCCAGTTTTGAATGCAGTTCCCAGGTTAAGCCCGGGGATTTCACATCCAACTTAACAAACCGCCTGCGTGCGCTTTACGCCCAGTCATTCCGATTAACGCTTGCACCCTCCGTATTACCGCGGCTGCTGGCACGGAGTTAGCCGGTGCTTCTTCTGCGAGTAACGTCAATCAGCAAGGTTATTAACCTTACTGCCTTCCTCCTCGCTGAAAGTGCTTTACAACCCGAAGGCCTTCTTCACACACGCGGCATGGCTGCATCAGGCTTGCGCCCATTGTGCAATATTCCCCACTGCTGCCTCCCGTAGGAGTCTGGACCGTGTCTCAGTTCCAGTGTGGCTGGTCATCCTCTCAGACCAGCTAGGGATCGTCGCCTAGGTGAGCCGTTACCCCACCTACTAGCTAATCCCATCTGGGCACATCTGATGGCGTGAGGCCCGAAGGTCCCCCACTTTGGTCTTGCGACGTTATGCGGTATTAGCTACCGTTTCCAGTAGTTATCCCCCTCCATCAGGCAGTTTCCCAGACACTACTCACCCGTCCGCCGCTCGTCACCCGGGGAGCAAGCTCCCTTGTGCTACCGCTCGACTTGCATGTGTTAGGCCTGCCGCCAGCGTTCAATCTGAGCCATGATCAAACTCTTCAATTTAAAGTTTGATTTGCTTCTACTCGAGAAGCGATGCTCAAAGAATTATTACTGTTAGTTCGTAATGAATTAACTGTTGTTCACTCTTCAAGACTTTTATTTTTTAAGCCCTGAGGCTTTACGATAAAGTCCTGTGAGTGCCCACACAGATTGTCTGATTAATTGTTAAAGAGCGTTGCCACATCTACCGTGGCGCGGGAGGCGTATATTACGCTGCACCGCTGAAAAGTCAACGTTAATTTTTCAATTTCGCGTTTAACTTTCCGACTGTTACCGCAACCGCGTGTCGCTGTTGCCGTGTCAGTGGAGGCGCAGTATAGACACTTCTCGCGCCCTGACAAGGGCTAATTTCAATTTTATTTCCGAGTGGGTGTTTTTTCGGCGAATCGCATAGCAAACCAGCATAGATGACGCTATTTCATCCCAATAACCCCATTTTACTGCGTCGTAAATCCCATTTACCGATGAGCCACCGACTCGCGCATCACCAACTCTGGCGTTAATACCAGTACCGTTGGCTCGGTTTCAGGATGTTCCAAACGGTATAACAACGTATCCACCGCCAGTTCCCCCAATTCATCTTTAGGTTGATGAATCGTCGTTAACGGTGGAGACATATAACGCGCCAGTTCGATATCGTCATAACCCACCACGGCCATATCCCTTGGAATAGAGAATCCTGCCTGATAGAGCGCGTGATAAACCCCAACCGCCATCGCATCGTTATTACAGAACACAGCATCCGGCCTTTGCGCCAGCGACAGCAGTTTACGCATCGCTTGGTATCCGGTTTCAAACTCGAAATCCCCTAACACCACGTAGTCATCAGGAACGGGCAAACCTGCACGCTGCATCGCCTGCCGATAGCCTAACAGTCGGTTATAGGCCGTTGTTTTATCTTGTGGGCCAGCGATACAGGCGATATTGCGGTAACCGCTATCGATCAGATGGCGGGTTGCAATATCTCCGCCAAGCAGAGAATTGTCCTTGATAACATCACTCACGCCTTCAAACGGCGACCAGTCCATCATCACCAGTGGAATTGACGGGTAACGGCTAATGGTCTCCGATGAAGGGCGGTGGTTCTCGGTACACATCAGTAACAAGCCATCAACCCGCTTTTGCATCAAGGTTTCCAGGCTACGGTCCAGGCGGTTGTGGTCGCCTTCTGTATTACACAGGATCAGGCTATACCCGCGCTCATAGCAACTGCGTTCAACGCCACGCACCACTTCAGCATAAAATGGGTTACTACTGGCCGTTAGCAACATACCGATAGTTTGCGTCTGATTGATCTTCAAACTGCGCGCCAGCGCAGACGGTGCGTAGTTGAGAGAATCAACTGCCGCCAATACCCGCTCGCGCACCGTGTCACTAACAAAGCGATTATTATTGATTACATGTGAAACGGTTGACGTCGACACGCCCGCCAGGCGAGCAACATCCTTCATTGTGGCCACATATCACCCCTGAGAGTGTAAAAATGCGTCGATCTCATTGCGCCACGGCACAGAGGACTGAGCACCAGCACGAGTTACCGCAATGGCAGCGGCAGCATGAGCAAATTTCACGGCGGTTTGCATCGGTTGATTTTCCAAAAGTGCAGTGACCAGCGCACCATTAAAGGTATCGCCCGCCGCAATCGTATCTACGGCCTGAACCTGGAAACCGCGAATACGCTGACCTTCCCCGTTTTCACTCAGCCATACGCCGCGACTACCCAATGTAATCAGCACGGTAGTAATTGCCTTTATTATTCAACAGTTGTGCAGCCTGTGCGGCATCTTGCTCGTTCTGCACGGTGACACCGGTCAGACGCTGCGCTTCCGTTTCATTCGGCGTAATAATATCCACCAGCGCCAGCAGTTCATCCGGCAAGTAACAGGCGGGAGCCGGGTTTAAAATTACACGCGTTTGGTGCTGATGCGCCAACTGAGCAGCGGCAATAACGGTCTCCAACGGGGACTCAAGCTCACCTCGTTATACACATCTCTGTTCGTGCCTGAGCGCGCGTAGCGTTTCGGCGGCCGTCATGACTTTCTGCAAGCCTTTCCTGATAGTTTTTGCGCCTGGTTCACCGTCGCCTTTTCGAGCAAGAAAGCCTCCGAGTTGCGCAACTAAGCGCAATACTTCGTTTAGCTTAGGGCGGCCCTTGGGCATACGCTTGTTCATCAGTAGGTAAGCTCCATGAGTCTCGTCGGAATCAAAGAACAACATTGCGCCCAGCTCTGGACCATATCGTTATACACATCTTTCTAACGCACTGTTTAATCAATGAGTTACGGGTTTATCTCAGAGTGGCATTTTGAACCTCAAAAAGCCAATGGGATGGCTTGAATGCCTTAATTCACGGGGTTCTGAGCATCCTGTTCAAAAAATGGCCAAAAGATGTGTATAACGATATGGCTCTGGACAGGTTCGTCCCATACGCATTAAATAGGCGATGCGCCATGCCACGATCATGAACAGCGCCAATGCCCGCTCAATGCGATCCACGGTCGATAACTGTAACGCTTCGACACAGCAGCCGTTCTTCAGCACATTGAAGAACATCTCGATTTCCCATCTAGCCCGATACCAGTCGATCAGCTCCACGATATCTTCTCGTCCTTCAGGTACGCGATTGCTCAGCAACCGCCACTCGACCGGCTTCACGCCTGCTGGCGGCTCAATTTCCTTGGCTATCACACAAGTCACTGCCAACCCGCAACGCAGCGACACTCGCTTCACGCGCAGCGCCTGTTTCACCGTACGCGCCTTCTGCCCCGCGCGAGCCGCCATAACGAATTGGATTTCTCCCACCGGCACGGTCTTTCCAACCTTCTGCCAAAGCTTCTCATTACAGTCCAGACTGCGATTATGTGTATTAGCTCAGACCTGATCTGACAGTTACCGGTTATTTATACAGGTGTCTGTCAGATTAAATCTGGTTCAGATTTTTTTCTGCCCAGACTCGTTTACCATCAAGTAACGTGGCCATTGGCGTACGCCCGCAGCACATTTTACCCTGATGAGTTCGCTCATTATTGTAATGCCACAACCAGTTGTCCAGATCCTTTTGTAGACTTTCTAGGTCCTCGTATAACGTCTTACGGAACGCAACCTGATAAAAATCCTGCAAAATAGTTTTATGGAAGCGCTCGCAGATACCGTTTGTCTGCGGAGACATCGCTTTCGTTTTCGTATGGTCTATATCGTTGATAGCCAAGTACAGCTGATAGTCATGTTGTTCCACTTTACCGCAGTACTCCGTCCCTCTGTCGGTCAGTATTCTTAGCATTGGCAGCCCCTGAGCTTCGTAGAACGGCAGCACGCGATCATTGAGCAGGTCGGCGGCAGAGATCGGTGCTTTACTCGTGTAAAGCTTGCAGTGCGCCACTTTCGAGTACGTATCCACGAACGTCTGCTGGTAGATACGGCCAACACCTTTCAGATTACCCACGTAGAAGGTGTCCTGCGACCCCAGATAACCCGGGTGAGCAGTCTCTATTTCACCACAGGCTTCGTCGTCGTGCGCCTTCTTCTCCAGTGCAGCGATTTGAGCATCAGTAAGTACGATGCCTTCTCTGGCAACTTTTTCCTCAAGTGCCTTCAGGCGCTTACGAAAGTTTTCCAGATCGTGTCGTTGCCAAATGGAGCGCACACCGCTGCCAGAAATGAAGACGCCTTTTTTACGCAGCTCATTACTGGTCCGGTGCTGGCCATGAGCCGGGAACTCAATGGCGTAATCAACAACCGCACGTTCAGTGGCTTCATCAGCACGGTTTTTCAGGTTGGGAACCCGGCGGTTTTGGTTAACCAGAGCGTCAATGCCGCCTTCTGCCGCCAGTTCCTGATAGCGATAAAACGTGTCGCGTGACACCCCCATGATTTTACAGGCTTTTGATACGTTACCGAGTTCTTCGGCGAGATTGAGCAGGCCGGCTTTGTGTTTGATGATGGGATTGTTAGTATGAAGCATGAGAGTTACCTCGTGTTTTGTATAAGGATTCGACACCCATATCAAAACCGGTAACTCTCAACCTTTCAAGGTCCAGTGTCAGATCAAGTCGCGACTAATACAGATTATGAGTCGAGCGGATCAACCAGTCAGCCGGAGTGCCAAGGTCATCAGCTAGCTGCATCAACGCCTTGATATCCGCTTCGCGATCGGCTAAGTACACCAGACGTGTGTTTGGCAACTCCGAGGCGAGTTCAGCAACTCGCTCGTATCCCTCGAGCCAGCGCGTACTCTCCTTGAGCCCATCGCGTTTTCCGTCTGCATCCTTCGGCTCTCTTGCCCACATCCACGCATCCAGTACGCCCAACCCCACGCGATCCGGACTGACCGCGTAGGTCGGATGCAGGTACAGACCACGCCTGGCTTCGTAGTTCAAGGGACTCAAGCCTTGGATTTGCTGCCCGTTGAAGTCAAGCTCGGTAGTGTCTTGGATACACAGCACAACCTCGTGTTCTCGGATCCTTTCCTGCGTACGCTGCCAGTGAGGTTGCAGAATGTCTCGCCATTCGAATGCTTGGTTCTCCATGAAGCGGTAAGCACCCAGCGTCTCAGACCATCCGAGGCACGCATGCGGAATGCTGGCTTGCGGATTCTCAGCCAGCCGTATCAAAAGCCCTTTGGCACGCTTATTGAGCCTCGTGTCACCAAGATTTACCCCTTCCAGTTCTTGGTGTGCCCAGCCATCTGAATCCCGTGTCATTTTTCAGCGCCGTAAATGGCGATAGTACACGTCGGTTTCACTTCATTTACAACCCCACCGGCTGCCTATTTCAGCCCGCTAACCCTTGGTATATAAGGCGTTGCGGACTTGTGTATAACGAGGTGACTCAAGCTGCATTAATAAAGCAGAAGCATCAATGATTTTTTGACGGTGACGCGTCAGAACATCGGGAGTGATAGCCGCATTGGCACCCGCGTTAATGCCAATCATATTCTCAGCGTCGCCATTCACAAAAATCAGCGCAACGCCCGTGGTTTCATTGGCAACGGTTTCAACAGCAGAAACGTCTATCTGATAACGAGACAACTGCTCGCGAATACGGGCACCAATATCATCCTCACCCACGCCAGCGATAAATGCGATATCGGCACCACTGCGCCCGGCAGCGACCGCCTGATTGGCACCTTTACCACCAAAAGCGACCTGATATTGCTTACCGATCACCGTTTCGCCCGGTTGAGGGAAGTGTGCCAGATTGAGGATATGGTCGGCATTAATACTGCCCAACACCACGAGTTTGCCCGTTTTCATAAAATCGCCCCAAAAGTGATTAAAAGCGCCGCCTTGTTCCGGCGGCGCTGCTTGTCGTTGTTATGCGTTATTCTTTAACAACCAGTTTTAGATCAACCGGGATAATCGCCTGTACCTTTTCACCTTTGATTACCTTGTCAGCGGTTTGCACGCCAATTTCACCTATTTTTTCAGGACGTTGTGCAACAGTGGCAGCCAGTTTCCCGCCCTCTACGGCTTTTACGCCATCCTGCGTGCCATCAAAACCGACCACAATGACGTCTGTTTTACCCGCAGTTTGCAGAGCACGCAGCGCACCCAGTGCCATTTCATCGTTTTGTGCAAACACTGCTTTTACATCAGGGTGTGCGGTGAGCAGGTTCTGCATCACGTTCAGCCCTTTAGTACGATCGAAGTCAGCGGGCTGGCTGGCCAGCATGACAAATTTGTTTTTCTCAGCGGATTTCATAAAACCGGCTCCGCGTTCACGGGCAGCAGAGGTTCCGGCGATACCTTCCAACTGAATCACCTTGGCACCTTCACCCAATTTTTTCGCGATGAAATCACCGGCGACTTTACCGCCGAAGGCGTTATCAGACGCCACGTGGCTCACAACCGTGCCGCTGCCCGCTACGCGATCCAGGGTAATCACCGGAATATTGGCTTGATTCGCCAGTTTCACCGCATTACCCACGGCATCAGAGTCTGTCGGGTTGATGAGCAGCAGTTTGGTACCGCGCACGGTCAGATCCTGAACATTGGAGAGCTCTTTTGCCGGGTTGTTTTGCGAATCCAACACCACCAGGTTGTAGCCCAATTTATCAGCTTCTTTTTGCGCGCCGTCTTTCAATGACACGAAGAACGGGTTATTCAGGGTAGAAACCACCAATGCTATCGACTCTTTCGACAGCGCATTGGCGCTAACCGTGGCACTTAATGCAACAGCAGAAACCAGCTTAGCCAGTTTTTTCATATTCATAATCCAATTCCTATGCGTGAGAATGAAGGTTATTTACTGCTTTTGTTATCTACCAAAACCGCCAGCAAAATAACGGCTGCCTTAACGATCATTTGGTAGTAAGAAGAAACACCTAACAGGTTCAGTCCATTGTTGAGGAACCCAAGAATCAGCGCGCCGATGAGCGTGCCGACAATGCGCCCTTTACCACCCGCCAAACTGGTTACGCCCAGCACCACTGCCGCAATCGCATCCAGTTCATACCCCGTGCCCGCCGTCGGTTGTGCCGATGACAAGCGCGCGATTTCGATAATCCCAGCCAATGCGGATAACAGCCCACATAAGGCGTAGACGATAATCTTGACTTTATCGACGCTGATGCCCGACAAGCGGGTCGCCGCTTCATTGCCGCCCAGCGCATAGATATAGCGTCCGAGCCGCGTGTGGTGCAGCATGTACCAGGCAGCGATAAAAACGATAACCATCAACCAGATCGGTGTAGGAATCCCCAGAGGGCGACCAATGCCAAACCAGCCGAAGGTATCCGCAACGTCAGAAAAACCGGTGTTTATTGGGCTGCCGTTGGTGTAAACCATGGTGACGCCGCGCAGCAGTAACATCATCACCAGCGTGGCGATAAACGCCTGCACCTTTCCTTTCGCCACAATCACGCCAGTGCCCGCCCCGATTGCCGCACCGAGCGCTAATGCACCAAACACCGCCAACAGCGCATTCACTTCCAGGCCAACAATCGATGCCGCCACCGCGCCGGTCAGCGCCAGCAATGATCCGACTGACAAATCGATACCCGAGGTCAGAATAACCAGTGTCATCCCTACCGCCATGATGGCGTTCACCGATGTCTGTTGCAGGATATTGAACAGGTTATTGACCGTGAAAAAGTTAGGGCTCATGGACGAGACCACTGCGATCAGGATCAGCAGGGCAATCAGCGACTTTTGCTCCAACAGCCACTCTTTACTGAACCAGCGCTTTGCCGTGATAGATTCGGAACTCATGTCTGACTTACTCCTGCTTTACGCTATATTGCTTGCCAACCGCCGCCGCCATCAGCACTTCCTGAGTGGCCTGCTCAATGGAGAATTCACCGCTCAAGCGGCCTTCATGCATCACCAAAATGCGATCACTCATACCGAGTACTTCCGGCATTTCCGATGAAACCAAAATGATGCTGAGGCCCTCTTCCTTGAACTGGTTGATTAACTGATAGATATCTTTCTTGGCTCCCACATCGACGCCGCGCGTAGGTTCATCGAGGATCAGCACTTTCGGCCGCGTCATCAGCCCGCGAGCAATCGCGACCTTCTGTTGATTTCCGCCGGACAACAGGCCAATTGGCTGTGCCATTGAGGGGGTTTTAATATTGAATAAACGGATGAAATCACTAACCGCGGTGCGTTCGTCTTCATGTTTGAGTGCACCAAAGCCACGGCTGAAGTAACGCAATGCCGTCAGCGACATGTTCTCTTTGACGGACATCCCCAACACCAGGCCATCACGTTTGCGATCTTCAGATATATAAACGATGCCGTTTGCCAGCCCATCCTGCGGACTGCGCGTCACCACCTCACGGCCATCCAGCGCCACATCACCGCGCGTACGAGGAAGTGCGCCATACAGGATCTTCATCAGTTCGGTACGCCCTGCGCCCATCAGGCCAGAAACACCGAGAATTTCCCCCTGCCGCAGCGTAAAACTGACACCGTCAACACCCGGCCCCGTCAGGTCTTTAACACTCAAGCGAATATCGCCCGGCACGGTATTCAACCGAGGGTACTGCTCTTCCAGCTTGCGCCCCACCATCATTTCAATGAGTTGCTCTTCATGCAGTTGGTTGACCGGTCGCTCACCGATAAACTGACCGTCGCGCAGCACAGTCACGTCATCGCAAATCTCGAAAATTTCTTTCAGGCGGTGGGAGATATAGACGATACCGCAACCCTGTGCGGTCAGTTCCTTAATCACAGTAAATAAGGACGCGGTTTCGGTATCCGTCAGTGCATCCGTGGGTTCATCCATGATGATCACTTTGGATTCAAAGCTCAGCACCTTGGCAATCTCGACCATTTGCTGATCACCAATGGACAACTCGCCGACCAGTCGGCGGCTGTTGTAGCGCAGATTTAGCTTTTTCAGCAGTTTATCGGCTTCGGCGTACATCTTTTGCCAATCAATGCGCCCCAAGGCTCCGGTAAACTCGCGGCCAAGGAAAATATTTTCAGCAATCGTCAGTTGGGGAATCAGGTTAAGTTCCTGGTGAATAATACCGATACCCGCATGCTGTGATGATTTTGGCCCGTTAAAGGCAACGTCCTGCCCGAGAGAGCGAACATGACCGGCATCTTTGCGGTAAATACCGGTGAGCACCTTCATCAGGGTAGATTTCCCGGCGCCGTTTTCCCCAACCAGCGCCATCACCTTGCCGGGATAGACATTCAGGGCAGCACCGGACAGCGCTTTTACACCGGGAAAAGTTTTTACTATTCCCTGCAACTGTAATAAAGGTTCCATCTCAGCCTCAGAAGGTTACGCCAGCACATAAAATAATATTGGCATAGGGCGAGTATTCACCGCTGCGAAAAACGGCCCTGCTCTGCCCGCTTTGCATCTTGAATGCCTCATGACTGACATAGTGCAACGCAATGGTATTTCCCTGGTGTTGTTCAAGCTGTTGCAAATGCTCACGAATAACTTCATGGAGCTCTGGGTTCTTCTCGATAATCTCTTGCGCAACAATCGCCGCTTCTACCTGCATCTCCTGCGTAATCACGCTCATCACCTGTATAAAAGTAGGCACATTGTGTGTTAGCGCCAGATCAGCACGGGCGGTAGTGGCAGGAATGGGTAACCCTGCATCACACACCACCACTTGGTCAGTGTGCCCAAGGCGGGCAATCACACTCGAGACTTCGGAATTGAGTAATACGCTTTTTTTTTATTATGTCACTCGTTTTGATAACGACAGCGAAACGTTTCGCTTGCAGTAAAGTTTAAGAAAAAATCCTGATAAAGCAAAAAAGAGTTTGCGGAATTGTGATCGTCATCGAAACGGTTCGCTATCAAAAAAAGAGATATAAGAAAAACATTAGGTTAGAAAATAGCCGTTGACCACCGGTGTCGGAAGATTGATAGCTATCACAAATTAAAAACAAACAATGAAACCAGATAATTCATTTATTAAAACAGCGTTTCTTTTTTCGTATAATTTACCTCACTTCCTAAAGCTCACATCACCATACTCACAATTTAAACAATAACGGCACTCTGACGCCTGCCGAAAAAACTCTGGTTTGTTCACAAGGACTCTAACGATGAAAAACATATCCCTCTCTTTGGCAGCCCTATGCTGTATGGCTGCATTCACCACTCAGGCGCACAGTACCGATCGTTTGACGATCGTAAAACAGTATGCCGATAACGTCTTGGATAAAGCGGGCGACCATTATCACGGCACGCAGCCTTCACCGTTATTGGCGAGCGGTGTCGATCCGCGCACCGGTAAACAGCTTGAGTGGATTTTCCCCGATGGGCGCACAGCGGTACTCTCCAATTTTTCCGCTCAGCAAAACTTTATGCGCGTATTGGTTGGCCTCTCTAACCTGACGGGTGATGAGCGTTATCAACAGCGCGCCAAAACCAGTGTGCGTTACTATTTTGATCGCTATCAGGATAAAAGCGGTCTGCTGATTTGGGGGGACACCGTTTTGTTGATTTGAAAACGCTACAGCCCGAAGGCCCCAGTGAAAAAGAGTTGGTTCATGAGCTGAAAAATGCCTATCCCTACTACGAATTGATGTTTGCCGTGGATAAACCGGCGACGGTTCGCTTCATTCGCGCTTTCTGGAATGCCCATGTTTATGACTGGCAAATCCTGGAAACCAGCCGCCACGGTCAGTACGGTAAGGAGATCGGTAAACTTTGGGACAACAGCTTTACCCAACAACCGCCTTTCTTCGCTACCAAAGGGCTGAGTTTTCTTAACGCCGGTAATGACCTGATCTATTCCGCATCCCTGCTCTATAAAAATAACCATGAAGCCGGCGCGCTGGTATGGGCAAAACGGCTGGCGGAGCAGTATGTGTTGCCGCGCGATAAAAAAACGGGCCTGGGCGTTTATCAGTTCACCCAGGCATTAAAACGCGCTGAAACCAGCGATGACAGCGATACCAACTCCAAATACGGTGACCGTGCTCAACGTCAGTTCGGACCAGAGTTTGGACCTGCTGCGTTGGAGGGCAACATGATGTTGAAGGGGCGCACCAGCACGCTCTATTCCGAAAATGCGCTAATGCAGCTACAACTGGCGAAAGATCTCGGTAAAGACGGCGACGATATCAAGAAATGGACGCTGGATGGCCTAAAAGCGTTTGCCAAATACGCCTATGACGAAAGTAACAATACCTTCCGTCCTATGCTGGCCAACGGTACCGATCTTTCCAACTACACGCTGCCACGCGATGGTTACTACGGTAAGAAAGGAACGGTACTGAAAGCTTACCCGGCCAGCAGTGATTTCCTGTTGTCCTACGCCCGCGCCTACACGCTCGAGAAGGATGCCGATCTGTGGAAAGTGGCACGCGGCATCGCCAAGGGGTTGGATCTGGGAGATATCGGCTCAGCACCGGGTAAAGGCGTCAGCGTCAATATCAGCACCAAGAACAGCGACCCGTATGCTATTTTTGCGCTGATCGATCTGTGGCAGGCAACGCAGGATAAAATCTACCTGACGGTAGCCGAAAAAGTGGCTGACAACATTGTCAGCAATAATCTGCACAACGACTTCTTTATGAACTCAGCAAAGTATCAATATGCGTCGATAGATAGCATCGATCCCTACGCGCTGCTGGCACTGGAAGCTACGCTGAAGAACAAACCACAGGCCGTTGCCCCGTTCCTGAACGGTTCCGGCTTTACCGAAGGGGCTTATCGTATGCCGGACGGCAGCGCCCGCGTATCCACCCGTGATGATGAGCTGTTTGCCCTGAAGGAAGGGGAAAACTTAAAACCGAACGGTAAATAATCACCAAAAATGACGCCCTCTATTTCGAGGGCGTCATACACTAAATCTCTACCTGAATCCCCAGCTCTATCAGCCGGTTTGGCGGTATCTCAAACTGATCGGCCGCGCGTAACGCATTGCGACTCAGCATCATAAACACCTTGCCGCGCACGCGCAGAAACCAGGGCCGTTTGCCCATGGTCAGCGACTCATTGGACATGAAAAACGATGTTTCCATCATTTGGCAAACTAACCCCCTCCTGCCAACAGCGGTGAAACACCTCTTCCACGTTGGGCGTTTGCCGCCAACCGTAGTTGGCTGATGTAGCCCCCTGTAACACCAGACAGTAGCTGTATCTCCAGATAAGAGATAGGCTTAGATATATGTCTAACAATCATGCTAATTTTGAAATGACCGGGATCCTGTTAGGGCAAGAAGTCCGTAAGCGTAAAACTCCGCAAGAGAAAATCGCCATCATTCAGCAGACAATGGAGCCGGGGATGAACGTCTCCCATGTAGCCCGCCTGCATGGCATCCAGCCCAGCCTTTTGTTTAAGTGGAAGAAGCAATACCAGGAAGGAAGCCTCACCGCCGTTGCGGCCGCAGAAGAAGTGGTTCCAGCTTCGGCGCTGGCGACTGCCCTCAAGCCATATCGTTATACACATCTTTCTAACGCACTGTTTAATCAATGAGTTACGGGTTTATCTCAGAGTGGCATTTTGAACCTCAAAAAGCCAATGGGATGGCTTGAATGCCTTAATTCACGGGGTTCTGAGCATCCTGTTCAAAAAATGGCCAAAAGATGTGTATAACGATATGCCCTCAAGCAGGTCCGGGAGCTACAGCGCCTTCTGGGTAAGAAGACGATGGAAGTTGAGATCCTCAAAGAAGCAGTGGAGTACGGCCAGTCGCGAAAATGGATAGCGCACGCGCCCTTGTTGCCAAAGGACGGGGAATAGCTCTGGTCAGCCGCGCCATGAGCGTGTCGCGTGCGCAGCTGTCACTGCGGGTTAACCGTTCTGCCGACTGGCTGGACAGGCGCAGCAACCGGCGTAATGACGAAGCTGATGCTGAGATATTATCGGACATCCTCCGTATCATCAGCGACATGCCCAGTTACGGTTACCGCCGAGTGTGGGGTATCCTGCGTAAGCAACGTCGTGCAGAGGGACTTCCACCGGTGAACGCCAAACGGCTTTACAGGATAATGAGCGAGCATAACCTGCTGTTGTTGCATGATAAAACTGAACGTCCGAAGCGGGAGCATAAAGGCAAAATCGCGGTAGCAGAGAGCGATATGCGCTGGTGCTCAGATGGCTTCGAGTTCGGTTGTGACAACGGCGAGAAGCTGCGGGTGACGTTCGCACTGGACTGCTGCGACCGGGAGGCCATAGACTGGGCAGCGAGCACCAGGGGTTATGACAGTTCAACCGTGCAGGATGTGATGCTGAGGTCGGTGGAAAAACGCTTCGGTAGCGCGCTGCCGGATAAACCAGTGCAATGGCTGACGGATAATGGTTCAGCGTACACAGCGCATGAAACGCGGAAGTTCGCCAGAGAACTGAATCTGGAGCCCTGCACAACAGCAGTGAGCAGTCCACAGAGTAACGGCATGGCAGAACGGTTCGTGAAGACGATGAAGGAAGATTACATCGCTTTCATGCCAAAACCCGATGTGCGAACAGCGCTGAAGAATCTTGCAGCGGCGTTCAATCATTACAATGAAAACCATCCGCACAGTGCGCTGGGATACAACTCCCCAAGAGAATATCGGCGCCAGCGGGCATCGTTAACTTAAGATACAAAAGCTGTCCGGAGATGGTGGATCAAGATCACCAACCGTAGTTGGCAATCACGCGCCAAAAGGTCAGGGAAAGCTGTTCAACCGTAACGCGCTGCACGTTATGCACATAGGGAACCGCTTCTGTGTGCATGGTCAGCAGCACCACCCTTTCGTGCAATACTTTGTTGTGTTTGAGATTATGCAGTAATGCAAACGGGATGACGTGCGTCGCGCGCGACAGATAGACCGCCGTACCCGGCACCCGTACCGGCTGGTTTTTCTCAAGTGAGGCAATCATCGCATCCAGTGAATTACCATGCTCATGCAAACGACGCAGTAAACGGAAACGCTCGCTCTTCCAGGTCGTCATAATGGTAAACATGATCAATCCCAGCGGCAACCAGCCGCCGGAAAGGATTTTAACCACGTTGGCAAGAAACAATGGGATATCAATCAACAACATCGCCACCAGCAACAGCCACACCAGATAGCGGTGCCAGTGCCAGTTTTTTACCGCCACGGTCGCGGAAAGAATGCTGGTCAGTACCATGGTTCCGGTCACCGTGATACCGTAAGCTGCCGCCAAATTGCCAGAATGCTCGAAGCTGACGATGACAATCACCACCGCCGTATACAGCAGCCAGTTTATCGCCGGAATATAAATCTGCCCGGATTCCATGTCTGACGTATGCACAATACACATTGGCGGCAAATACCCCAGACGTACCGCCTGACGCGTCAGCGAGAATACGCCGGAGATAACGGCCTGAGAAGCGATGATGGTCGCCAGCGTTGCCAGGATCAGCAGCGGAATCAACGCCCAGTCGGGAGCCAGTAAAAAGAAGGGATTTTTGATGGCTTCCGGGTTATGCAGCAGCAACACCCCCTGACCAAAATAGTTGAGCACCAACGACGGCAACACCACGGTAAACCACGCCAAGCGAATAGGGAATTTACCAAAGTGCCCCATATCCGCATACAGCGCCTCCACCCCGGTGATCGCCAGTACCACAGCACCGCCAGCGTCAAAAACCAAATCAGCATCACCGGCGCGAACAGCTTACCCACGCTGCTGGTGCCGTGTTTCTGAATGGCAAACAGCAAGGTCAGCACAATCACCGACAGCGGCACGATGTAACTGTCCAACTCGGGGGCAGCAATCTCAATCCCTTCCATTGCTGAAAGCACCGACATCGCCGGGGTGATCACCACTTCGCCATAAAAAAATCCGCCGCCAATCAGCCCTGATCACCACGATGGATGTCATGCGATCGCTGGTGTGGCGTCCGGCCAGTGACATCAGGGTCAAAATTCCCCCTTCTCCGGCGTTGTCGGCTCGCATCACATAGGAGATATACTTGAGTGACACTACCAGTACCAGCAGCCAGAAAATCAGCGAGAGAAAGCCAAATACTGAATGCTGCTCGACGCCAAACCCAAACTGTCCGGAAAGGCATTCCCTTAATGTATAAAGCGGGCTGGTGCCGATATCCCCGTACACCACGCCAATAGCTGCCAAGGTAATGGCAGGAAGCGATTGCTTATGCTCTGAGCTCATAGCGCCTATCTTCTGTTGTTTTCACTTTGCGACTTCCGCTGTTTTCACTGCGTAGAGATCAATGCGTTTTTCGTAGACTTAGCCCGAAAGCGCACAGTATGCATATATTCATGCAAAAACCCATCCCTTCACGCCGTCTCGAAACATCCAGAAATAAACTGGTTTATTGATTAACATAGCCAAAGATGGCAATAATCGACGCAGATACGATTAAAAAAAATCTGTGATCTGCCGTATATTATTGCATCATCGTTAATGACTTTATCGCTTAACACCCTGTTTTGCGTCATCAGAGTAAAAACGGATCCCTTATGCTTCAATCAGCCTCTTTGGCCGATCGTATTACACGCCTCAGCCAAGCCCTTGAACACGGCCTGTATGAACGTCAGCACGCTATTCGCCTGTGCCTGCTCGCCGCGCTCAGCGGCGAAAGCGTGTTTTTGCTGGGACCGCCTGGCATCGCCAAGAGCATGATCGCGCGTCGCCTCAAGTTCGCGTTTCGTGACGTCAGCGCTTTCGAATACCTGATGACACGCTTCTCTACCCCGGAAGAGGTGTTTGGCCCGTTGTCGATTCAGGCGCTAAAAGATGAAGGGCGTTATCAGCGTCTTACCGGCGGCTACTTGCCGGAGGCAGAAATCGTTTTTCTGGATGAAATATGGAAAGCCGGCCCGGCCATTCTCAATACCCTGCTGACAGCCATCAATGAGCGGCGCTTTCGCAACGGCAGCCATGAAGAAACTATCCCCATGCGGCTGCTGGTAACCGCTTCCAATGAACTGCCCGAATCAGACAGCAGCTTAGAAGCACTCTATGACCGCATGCTTATTCGCCTGTGGCTGGATAAAGTGCAGGAAAAACAAAACTTCCGTGCATTGTTGACGCACACCAGTAACGATCGCGACAACCCAGTGCCGCTGTCACTGAGCGTCAGCGACGAAGAGTACCAGTCATGGCAAAGCGCCATCGATCGCATCGCCTTGTCGGATGCCTGCTTTGAATTGATTTACGCACTGCGCCAACAGCTGAATACCACCGACAACGCGCCGTACGTATCCGATCGACGCTGGAAGAAAGCGCTGCGGCTGCTGCAAGCCTGCGCGTTCTTCTCTGGCCGTGAAAGCATTGTCCCGCTTGATATCATCTTGCTGAAAGATTGCCTGTGGCATGATAGGGATTCGCAAACACTGGTGGAACAGCACACCGAGCAGCTCATCACCGCGCACGCCTATCAACAACAGGCTCTGCTGTTCCGCTTGCAGCAATTAAACGTGAAACGGCAGCAATATCAGCAGCAACAGAGCGAGTTGCAGGCGATCACGGTCGAAAAACAGGGGGCATTTATCAGCCGTAAAGCCCACTACCTGCTACCGGAAGCGCTGAATAAAGAGACATTAACCGTGGTGTTGCAGCGCCCGCTGGTACTGAATAATATTGATGTGACACATATCGTGTTAGAAAAAAACGCCTTGCAGTTATGGCTGCAAAAAGGCGGAGAAGGCGAAATCAGGGGAAAACTCAACGGTATCGGGTTTACCCAGCACCTCGACATGTACGTAGATGATCACCTTCATCTTGCGGTGCGCGATATCAGCCTACAGACCACCATTCTTTCTTTACCTGAAAAACGAGACTGTACCTTACCGACAGAACTTACTGATAAATATGAGAAATTGCGTCAACAACTGCGCGAGCAGCGATGTCTGTTTCACCACCATCAGCCGTGTTTGTTCATCCCTGCCGACTGGCTGGCAAAAATAGAAGACAGCCTGCAACAGGTCGACGAACAGATACAGCTCTCGCTACAGGATTGATAGAATGTTGACGTTGGAATCGCTGGAAATGCTGTTGTACATTGACGAAAACGAGCTTTTGGACGACCTGGTTATCGCGCTGTTGGCTACGCCACAGCTTGCGGCCTTTCTTGAACAGCACCCGAGAATGAAAGCGGCTCTGCTGTACGATCTGCCTGAATGGAAAGCGTCACTCAAGCAGCGCCTGCGTGCAACCGTGGCACCTGCCGATCTGGAGCGGGAGTTTACCTGCTATCAAAATACCCAGACCATCGACAATCTGACCTTTCAGTCACGCATTCCCCGTATTGTTGATACGCTGCAAACGGTGGACTCGCCTTTTCTTTCTCAGGCTAACAAGCTGATAGCCCAGGCTGAACCGACGCTTGGGCAGCGGTTTAGCAACGCCTTCCACGCTTTGTTCTTGCAGCGCTGGAAAATGAGCCTCTCTTTGCAAACGGTCTCCTTGCACCATCAATTGATGGAGGCAGAAAAAGAGATCCTGCTTGATGAGTTACAGCAGCGGCTGACCTTGACCGGCAAACTGGAAGCCGTACTGGCGGAGAACGAGACAGCCGCCGGACGATTATGGGATCTCAGCGCGGGAAAATTGATTAAAACCGAGCTGCAAACCCTGATTAACTTCTGCGACTTTCTACAAAAGCAGCCTTCATTGCAGCGCCTGGCCGAGCTTTTAGGTCGCAGCCGGGAAACCAAATCCATTCTCTCCACCGAAGCACCGCGCGAAGCGTTTCGCGTGATGGTTCGTGAACCGGATACGGTGCCAGAGCAAGTGGATGGCATTCATCAAAGCGATGATATTCTGCGCCTTCTCCCCGCCGAATTGGCCGCAATGGGTATAAAAGAGCTGGAATACGAATTCTATCGTCGCTTGTTGGAACGGCGGTTGCTGACCTATCGGCTACAGGGGGAAAGCTGGCACGAAAAGGTAATAGAGCGTCCGGTTTCACATCAGCAAAACGAGCAGCAGCCCAGGGGCCCTTTTATTGTTTGTGTAGATACCTCAGGCTCGATGGGCGGTTTCAATGAACGCTGCGCCAAAGCCTTTTGTCTGGCACTGATGCGCGTTGCCCTTGCCGATAATCGCCGTTGCTACATTATGTTGTTTGCCACAGATATCGTGCGCTATGAGCTGACAGCCGTCACAGGTATAGAACAGGCCACGCGTTTTCTTGGTCAATCGTTTCGTGGCGGCACCGACATGGCAGCCTGTATGTCAGCGCTGCTGGACAAACTGGAAGATGATGTGTGGCATGATGCCGATGCGGTGATGATTTCTGATTTCATCGCACAGCGCTTGCCTGAAGATACCGTGCAACGCGTTCGGCAACGACAGCAACAACATCACCATCGTTTTCATGCCGTTGCGATGTCACAACATGGAAAACCTGGCATCCTGCACATTTTCGACCATATCTGGCACGTGGATACAGGGTTAAAAGGACGTTTACTGCGGCGGTTGCGCCACGCCTGAGCGTAGCGCTTCTACAGCGATTACAGCAATGCAGGCACGGCTTCTCTGACTGGCTGTGGCCACACACCGCACTGCACCTGACCAATGTGCGCCAGTTGCAGCAACAGCATCACCAGGCGGGACTGACCGATACCGCCACCAATGGTTTGCGGCATGTCACCACGCAGCAACGCCTGATGCCACTCCAGAGCCAGACGATCGACATCCCCCGTCAGTGTCAACTGACGTTGGAGCGCCTCAACATCGACACGAATCCCCATGGAAGAGAGCTCAAAGGCATCGTTTAACGCCGGGTTCCACACCAGAATATCGCCATTCAGTCCTTTCAGACCCTGTTCACCCGCTGACGACCAGTCATCATAATCCGGCGCACGCACATCGTGACGCTCACCGTGAGACAACGCTCCGCCAATGCCGATCAGGAATACGGCACCCAGTTCTTTGGCGATCGCGCGTTCGCGTCCTTTGGCATCCAGTTCAGGATAACGCTTGAGCAGCGTATCGCTGTGGACAAAATGAATGGTTTCCGACAGGAAAGGCGTCAGGCCAAACTTGCTGCTGACCTCTGCTTCGGTGCTTTTGATTGCCTGATAAATGTGGTTAACGGTGGATTTCAAATAGTCGATGGAACGCTCGCCATACCCCATTACGCGTTCCCAATCCCACTGATCGACATAAACAGAGTGGATCGGGCTCAAGCGATCTTCATCCGGGCGCAGCGCCTTCATGTGGGTGTAGATCCCTTCCCCAGAGCTAAAGTCATAGTCACCCAAGGTTTTACGCTTCCATTTCGCCAGGGAGTTGTAGTGGTCAACTAATATTGGCCACCGCATTAGACTGTATGTAGAACAGTCGCTCAGATTCGTTTGGAGTTAAGCCGCCGTTATACCAGTGAGGCCGGATAGCGCTGTAATACCCCGTGATGTAGCGGATAATCGCGTCCTGGGCTTCGCTGAAGCTGTTGTAACCCTTTGTCGGCACCCATTCTGTCTTCAGGCTGCGGAAGAACCGCTCCATTGGCGCATTATCCCAGCAGTTACCCCGCCGACTCATACTCTGCTTTATCCGGCAGCGCCACAGGGCTTGCCGGTATTGACGGCTGGTATAGTGGCTGCCCTGGTCGCTGTGGAACATGACTCCTGTTGGTTGTCCCCGGAGTTCCCAGGCCATCTGCAACGCTTTAACTGTCAGCGCCGAGTCCGGCGACGTCGACATGGCCCAGCCCACCGGTTTGCGGGCGAACAGGTCTAGCACCACCGCAAGGTAAGCCCAGCATTTGCCCGTCCAGATGTAGGTCACATCGCCGCACCAGACCTGATCCGGCGCGGTAACCGCGAACTGGCGGTTGAGATAGTTCGGTATTTCAACGTGTTCATTGCCGCCGCGTTTGTATTTGTGAGCCGGTCGCTGGCAGCTGGCGATACCCAGCTCCTTCATCAGCTTGCCAGCCAGCCAGCGCCCCATTTTGACACCGGAGCTGCCGGTGACGATGGTCGCGATACTTCGAGCGCCGGCAGAGCCGCCGCTGGCGTTCCAGGCTTCCATGACGCGGCTACACTTAACCACGCGCTCACCGTCGGGTTCATTAGCGGAAGCCTGCCAGTGCCTGTAGCTGCTGCGATGTACCTCAAAAGTTTGGCACAACGCCGTGACCGGGTATCGCGCCCTCAGCCTGTCGACTACCGTGAACCGTTGAGTGAGTCCGACATTAAGAGCGCCGTAGCCTTTTTTAGGATTTCGTTCTCCATTTCAAGGCATTGGACTTTTTTCTTCATCTCACGCAGCTCGAGCTGTTCAGGGGTAAGAGGAAGTCCCGTTGGCGTTTTTCCCTGTCGTTCAAGGCGAAGCTTATTGACCCAGCGACTAATGGCAGAATGGCTGACATTAACCGCCTCTGCGGCCTTAACGTATGTGTAGCCGTGGTCGACAACCAGCTTTGCGGCTTCGAGCTTAAATTCCGCCGTAAAATGTTTACCCATGAGGTCACCTGTCGTGTTGATGAGGTGAGCATATCACCTCCGCTCAGGTGGCCAGTATCAGTGTGCCACTACAGTTTTGATTCCTCATTTAACGCATGCTAAAAATGAGAAAGAACTAAATATAAGGAAATGTAATGAACGCATCCCACCTCTTTAAGCTTAAGCGCGGAGCAGAATGATGGTTGAAAGAGTGAAGTCGGCAGGTGTGGAGCCTCGCAGATTTCCGGCATCATGGTGCCCAATACGGGATGCATAAAGCTCCCTCAGACTGGAGACTCCACAGCATGAAATATACACCGGTTGGCGTTGATATCGCAAAGCATCTGATTCAGGTTCACTTCGTCAATGAGCACACAGGTGAAGTGGTGGACAAGCAGCTGCGCAGCAAGGATTTTCTGACGTTCTTCAGTAACCGGGAGCCTTGCCTGATTGGCATGGAGGCCTGTGGAGGCTCTCAGCACTGGGCCCGGGAACTGGAAAAGCTGGGGCATAAAGTCCGGCTGATGCAGGGACGGTTCGTCAAGGCGTTCGTCATGGGCAACAAGAATGATGTCATGGATGCCCGCGCTATCTGGATGGCGGTACAGCAGCCAGGCAAGGCGATAGCCGTAAAAACGGAAGAACAGCAATCGGTACTGGTTCTGCACCGTTCACGCAGACAACTGGTGAAGTTCAGAACTGCACAGATTAACGCGCTGCACGGAACATTACTGGAGTTTGGCGAAACCATCCATAAAGGTCGGGCAGCGATGGACAGGGAGCTACCGGCTGCACTGGAGCGGCTGAAAACGAAGCTGCCGCCGTATCTCATCACCGTGCTGGAAGACCAATACAACAGACTGAATGAGCTGGACATGCTGATAGATGGCCTTGAAAAACAGCTTAACAGCGTGGCCCGGCAGAACGAAACCTGTAAACGGCTGATGGAAATTCCCGGCGTGGGGCCGTTAATCGCCACAGCGGCAGTTGCCACCATGGGGGAAGCCTCAGCGTTTAAATCCGGCAGACAGTTCGCTGCTTATGTCGGTCTGGTGCCGAAGCAGACGGGTTCCGGGGGGAAAGTTCGGCTGCTGGGGATAAGCAAACGTGGTGACACCTATCTGCGAACGCTGTTTATCCATGGGGCAAGAGCCGCTTCGTTAGTTGCTAAAGAGCCTGGGCCATGGATAACGGAACTTAAAAAACGGCGTCCGACCGGTGTGGCTATCGTGGCGATGGCAAATAAGCTGGCGCGAACTGTGTGGGCGCTAGCCGCCCATGAGCGTAAGTACGATAAAAATCATGTCAGTATCAGGCCCTATTAATCGCTGATACCGATAACTATTTACTCTTAAAAAGGGTGAATGCAAAAAGGTTGCTCTGGTGGCCAGCGTGATGACAAAGACAGGTAAGACCGGGACTCGCTAAACCTGAATGATTTTTTGAGCTTAAAGCTCGCTAAGGAAATGAGGCGTGAATCAGCGGATTACGTAGGGGCTCGCAGCTTTATGGCTGCAAAAAAGCCGGATATAAAGCTGCAACCTACCCGTCAATGTCAAAATAATGGATGCCTTGCAAACGGGATGCGTTCATATAAAAAATTATGACTGAAATTTATCAGATCGATAATCTCGATCGCGGCATCCTAAACGCTTTAATGGAAAATGCCCGCACCCCTTATGCCGAATTGGCCAAGCAGTTTTCGGTCAGTCCCGGCACCATCCACGTTCGCGTCGAGAAAATGAAGCAGGCTGGCATTATTGTCGGCACCCGGGTTGATGTCAGCCCTAAGCAACTCGGCTATGACGTGTGCTGCTTTATCGGCATCATTTTAAAAAGCGCCAAGGATTACCCCTCAGCACTGGAGAAACTGAATAACCTGGAAGAAGTGGTAGAAGCCTACTACACCACCGGGCATTACAGCATTTTCATCAAAGTAATGTGCCGTTCCATTGACGCACTGCAACACGTACTTATCAACAAGATCCAGACCATCGATGAAATTCAGTCTACGGAAACCCTGATCTCGCTACAGAACCCGATCATGCGGACGATCACCCCGTAAACGTCAACAGGTATATCCCTATTATCCACAGGTAGATAACAGCTCGATCACAGCGTACAATATCGCATCTTTTATTCGGACGGGATCGAGCATGGCAGACATTACGCTTATCAGCGGCAGTACGTTAGGCAGTGCGGAGTATGTGGCAGAACATCTGGCTGAGTTACTGGAACAGCAAGGCTTTTCCACTAATGTTCAACATGGCCCGCAACTGGACGATCTCCCGCAGAGCGGAGTATGGCTACTGGTGAGCTCAACCCACGGTGCCGGTGAATTACCGGATAACCTGCAACTATTGTTTAAGCAGATTAGCGATCGGAAAGCGGATCTTTCGCAGGTTCGTTATGGCGCGATCGGGATCGGCAGCAAAGAGTATGACACCTTCTGCGGTGCGATCGTGACTGTGGATCGTATTCTTACGGATCGTGGCGCAAAAAGGATCGGCGAGATGTTGCAGATCGACATCACCGAGCACGATATTCCCGAGGATCCAGCAGAAATCTGGTTGGCTCCGTGGGTAGAATTACTCAATTAAGCGGTTTATTTAGCCACTTAATTGTGTATAACTTTATGTATATCCGGGTGAAAACCGGTAGTTATCCCAATAACAACCGTTGTTCGTTTTTTGTCATGTGAATAACCAACTGTTTTGATCCCAAGCTATACGGTACAGGATCACCGATCATTCACAGCAAACGATCATCAACAATTTTTTGATCTTCATCTGGAAAAAGTACTTATCCACAAGCAGTATGGATCCTAATAATAGATCCAATAAAAAGATCTCTATATAAAAAGATCTTTCTTTAACTACCGACGATCCAACGGGCTTGTCGTTTGCGTAAACTTGAGTAGAATCCCCTTCCCCAAGGCAAGCAATGATCTTAGGCACACATCGTTAACCCGACTATTCTCGTTAACACCACGCGAGGTGCAGTACCATGTTTTATCCAGATCCTTTTGACGTCATCGTGATCGGCGGTGGCAATGCGGGCACAGAAGCCGCCATGGCTGCGGCACGCATGGGGCGTCAAACCCTATTATTGACACACAATATCGATACGCTGGGACAAATGTCCTGCAATCCGGCTATTGGTGGGATCGGAAAGGGACATCTGGTTAAAGAGATCGACGCCATGGGCGGCCTGATGGCTCGCGCTGTCGATCGGGGCGGTATTCAGTTTAGAATACTAAACAACAGTAAAGGTCCTGCCGTTCGTGCTACCCGTGCACAGGCGGATCGCGTGCTTTATCGTCAGGCAGTACGCACTGCGCTGGAGAACCAGCCAAACCTGACGATCTTCCAGCAGGCGGTTGACGATCTTATTTTCGAGAACGATCGTGTAGTCGGTGCAGTCACCCAAATGGGACTGAAGTTCCGCGCCAAAACAGTGGTGCTGACCGTTGGGACATTCCTTGATGGTAAAATTCACATCGGTCTGGATAACTACAGCGGTGGACGTGCTGGCGATCCGCCCTCCATACCGCTATCGTGCAGACTGCGTGAGTTGCCGTTGCGTGTCAGTCGCCTTAAAACCGGTACGCCACCGCGTATCGATGCGCGCACCATTGATTTCAGCGTGCTGGCACCGCAGCACGGTGATAATCCAATGCCGGTATTCTCATTCCTGGGGAACGCCAGTGAGCACCCGGCGCAGATGCCGTGTTACATCACGCACACCAATGAAAAAACCCATGAGGTGATCCGCAATAACCTCGATCGCAGCCCGATGTATGCAGGTGTGATCGAGGGGATTGGCCCGCGTTATTGTCCGTCGATTGAAGACAAGGTGATGCGCTTTGCCGATCGCAATGCGCATCAGATTTTCCTTGAACCTGAAGGGCTGACCAGTAACGAGATTTACCCCAACGGCATTTCGACCAGCTTGCCCTTCGACGTACAGTGGCAAATCGTTCGTTCGATGCAAGGCATGGAAAACGCCAAGATAGTGCGCCCCGGCTATGCTATCGAATACGATTTCTTCGATCCGCGCGATCTTAAGCCTACGCTGGAAAGCAAATTTATCCACGGTTTGTTCTTTGCCGGACAGATAAACGGCACAACCGGTTACGAAGAGGCTGCTGCTCAGGGCATGCTGGCTGGCTTGAATGCCGCACGTATGGCGTTCGATCAGGACGGTTGGTTCCCACGTCGCGACCAGGCGTATCTGGGCGTGCTGGTGGACGACCTATGTACGCTCGGTACCAAAGAACCCTACCGCATGTTCACCTCGCGTGCCGAATACCGCCTGATGCTGCGCGAAGACAACGCCGATCTGCGTCTCACTGAAATTGGTCGTGAACTCGGAATGGTGGACGATTATCGCTGGGCGCGTTTCAACGAGAAGCTGGAACAGATTGAGCAGGAACGCCAGCGTCTACGTGAAATTCGTGTTCATCCCCACAGTGAACAGCGAGAGGTGGTGAACGCGTTGCTGAAAACGCCGCTGTCGCGCGAAGCGACCGGTGAGGAACTGCTGCGTCGTCCCGAGATAGATTACGCTACCCTGACCTCGTTATCGATGTTCTCGCCCGCGCTCACGGATGTTCAGGCGGCAGAGCAGGTTGAAATTCAGGTGAAGTATGAAGGGTACATTGCGCGTCAGCAGGACGAGATTGAAAAACAGCTGCGCAATGAGAGTACCGTACTGCCAGCGGATCTGGATTATGGTCAGGTGAGCGGGCTTTCCAACGAAGTGAAAGCCAAACTCAACGACCACAAACCGGGGTCCATTGGTCAGGCTTCGCGTATTTCGGGAATTACCCCAGCAGCGATCTCTATTCTTCTGGTTTGGCTGAAAAAACAAGGGCTACTGCGCCGCAGCGCCTGATAACCGATACAGATAGTGCACTACGGTGTGTCATTTTGTGGCTGTTCCTGGCAGCCACGTTTCATCAGATATGGCAGGGTAAGCGCGTGAAACACAAATTAGACGCTCTGTTGCAGCGGGCTAGCATTTTGGTCAGTGAACAACAAAAAAATTCGCTAATCCAGTATGTCGACATGCTGCACAAGTGGAACAAGGCCTATAATCTCACGTCAGTGCGCGACCCGCAGGAGATGCTGGTACGGCATATCATGGATAGCATCGTGGTTGAGCCGCATTTGCAGGGCGAGCGGTTTATCGATGTGGGTACCGGACCGGGATTGTCGGGTATTCTACTGGCTATTGTACGCCCCTTAGCGTCATTCACTCTGCTGGATAGCCTGGGAAAACGTGTGCGTTTTCTGCGTCAGGTTCAGCATGAACTCAAGCTGGATAATGTCTTTCCAGTGCAGTCTCGGGTCGAGGAATTCACTGCTGAGCCGCCTTTCGATGGCGTTATCAGCCGTGCTTTTGCCTCTTTGCTTGATATGCTGGAGTGGTGCAAACACCTACCTGCACCGGCAACCGGACGCTTTTATGCCCTGAAAGGGGTAGTGCCAGAAGAAGAATTAGCCGCATTGCCTACGTCTATAGCGGTAGAGCGTATTGTGCGTTTATCGGTACCTGAACTGGACGGTGAACGGCATTTGGTTATTCTTAAACCAAACTAATTTTGCGTTTTATCAAATAAATTATAACTAATTGTATCAGAGAGACCTTTTAAGTCTGAAGGGTATTATCTGCGGAAAAATGTACACCGATCACCATTTTTTTACAAAACCTGGCAACCTTGAACGCTATTTGTTTTTCTTCGAATAGTAACCAGAGAAATTAATTGCCGTTGTTGATTGCAGATGAAAAACCCAGATGTTAAAGACATAAAAAATAATGTTAATAATGTCAATACGCAGTGCACGGGATGTTTTCGGGGCGTTTTAAAAAGAGTCGTTATTTAACTATTTGAATTTAATTAAGATAAATAGCTATTTTTGCTAAAGACTTAAAAAAATCAGATCTGATATAAAGCCTATATGTCATTTTTATGTGATTGATATCACATATTATCGGGTTATTGAAAGGCTTACGGGCCGCGGCTGCCGCCTCGATTGTTAGTAAAAATAGGGCTTGAATAAGAGATTTAAATTATTGTTCACCTTTTCGCTACTTATCGATTGAATTCGCAGGCGTGAACCGTATAATTTGCTCGTTTTTTGCCGCTTGACTCGATGGAATAAAGGCAGTTTTATACGTCAGTCAGCCTCTGGAAAAGGAATGAAGAGCAAAACGCATGTCTGTCTCCCTTTACAGTGGAAAACCGGCCTTTTTGGGGTTGATGCTACAGGCGGCTACGTTCGTTTTGGTCAGCGCCGTTTTTTGCCTGCTGAGTGTTGAGGCGGGTGCTTCCGCTTTAGCCGGAGGACTGGCGGTATGGCTGCCGAACGTGTGCTTTGTGCTGTTCGCCTTGCGTCATCAGGCGGGTAAGCCCATAGAAGGGCGTGTTGCCTGGTCGTTTGCCATTGGCGAGGCGTTGAAAGTATTTATCACCATCGCGTTGCTGGTGGTAGCGTTGGGTCTGTTCAAGGCGGCGTTTGTTCCCCTTGGTCTGACCTACCTGGCGGTGCTGATTATGCAGATAGTGGCGCCAGCCATCGTTAACTGTAAGATTAGTTAACCGTTACCGTATTAACAACAACAGGGTAAGGAACATCATGTCTGCATCTACTCCCCAAGAGTATATCTGTCATCACCTGAAACATTTACAGGTAGGTTCGCGGTTCTGGTCGATTAACGTCGATTCGATGTTTTTCTCAATCGCACTTGGGATCCTGTTTCTGGTCATTTTCCGCAAGGTTGCAAAGAACGCGACCAGCGGCGTGCCCGGTAAACTGCAAACCTTTGTCGAGATGAGCATCGGTTTTGTTGATGGCAACGTGCGTGACATGTTCCATGGCAAAAGCAAACTTATCGCCCCTCTGGCGCTGACCATTTTCGTTTGGGTGTTCCTGATGAACGCCATGGACCTGTTGCCGATCGATCTTCTGCCCTTTATCGGCGAACATTGGATTGGGTTGCCTTACCTGCGCGTAGTACCGACGGCGGATGTCAACATCACACTGTCCATGGCGCTAGGCGTGTTTATTCTGGTGCTGTTCTACAGCATCAAAATGAAAGGCGTTGGCGGTTTTGTAAAAGAACTGACCATGCAACCTTTCAACCATCCGGTCTTTATTCCCATCAACCTGATTCTTGAAGGTGTCAGCCTGCTGTCCAAACCGGTTTCACTCGGCTTGCGACTGTTTGGCAACATGTATGCTGGTGAGTTGATCTTCATCCTGATTGCCGGTTTGCTGCCGTGGTGGTCGCAATGGTTGTTGAATGTGCCTTGGGCAATATTCCACATCCTGATCATTACGCTTCAGGCCTTTATTTTCATGGTTCTGACGGTTGTTTATCTCTCGATGGCATCTGAAGAGCATTGATTTTTCTTTCAACACAATAACGTTCTAACTGAAACAAACTGGAGACTGTCATGGAAAACCTGAGTGTGGATCTGCTGTACATGGCTGCCGCGTTGATGATGGGTCTGGCGGCGATCGGTGCTGCGATCGGTATCGGCATTCTGGGTGGTAAATTCTTGGAAGGCGCGGCTCGCCAGCCTGACCTGATTCCTCTGCTGCGTACACAGTTCTTTATCGTTATGGGTCTGGTTGACGCCATCCCTATGATTGCTGTTGGTCTGGGCCTGTATGTGATGTTTGCGGTCGACTAACCCGGTATCGCCGGTTAGGTATTTAACATCAATTATTTAACTTAAAAGAGGCATTGTGCTGTGAATATTAATGCAACAATCCTCGGCCAAGCCATTGCGTTCGTCCTGTTTGTCTGGTTTTGCATGAAGTTTGTATGGCCGCCGTTAATGGCTGCCATCGAGAAGCGTCAGAAAGAGATTGCTGACGGTTTGGCTTCTGCGAAACGTGCCAAAAAAGATTTGAACTTAGCGCAGGCCAATGCCACCGATCAGCTGAAAAAAGCCAAAGCGGAAGCTCAGGTGATCGTCGAGCAAGCCAATAAACGCCGTGCTCAGATCCTGGATGAGGCCAAAGCGGAAGCAGAAGCTGAACGTAGCAAAATCGTGGCGCAGGCGCAGGCTGAAATTGAAGCCGAACGTAAACGTGCTCGTGAAGAGCTGCGTAAACAGGTTGCCATGCTGGCGATTTCCGGTGCCGAGAAGATTATTGAACGTTCCGTGGATGAAGCTGCTAACAGCGACATCGTTGATAAACTGGTCGCTGAACTGTAAGGAGGGAGGGGCCGATGTCTGAATTTGTCACGGTAGCTCGCCCCTACGCCAAAGCAGCTTTTGACTTTGCGGTTGAATATCAGGCCGTTGAACGCTGGCAGAACATGCTGGCGTTTGCCGCTGAAGTCACACGCAATGAACAGGTTGCCGCTCTGCTGTCTGGTGCTATGGCACCGAATCTGCTGGCGAGCACCTTCATTGACGTGTGTGGCGATCAGCTGGATGAGCCCGGCCAGAACCTGATTAAGGTGATGGCGGAAAATGGCCGTTTACTGGTGCTTCCTGAAGTTCTGGAACAGTTTGCGCAACTCCGCGCCGCGCAGGAGTCGACGGTTGACGTCGAAGTCACCTCCGCGAGCGCACTGAGTGAACAGCAGCTGGACAAGATTACTTCCGCCATGGAAAAACGCCTGTCACGCAAAGTGAAGCTGAATTGCAAAATTGATAAGTCTGTTGTCGCAGGCGTGGTTATCCGCGCGGGCGATATGGTGATAGATGGCAGCATTCGCGGCCGTCTGGAACGCCTCGCAGACGTCTTGCAGTCTTAAGGGGACTGGAGCATGCAACTGAATTCCACCGAAATCAGCGAACTGATCAAGCAGCGCATTGCTCAGTTCAATGTGGTGAGCGAAGCTCACAATGAAGGTACTATTGTTTCCGTCAGTGACGGGATCATTCGCGTACACGGCCTGGCCGATGTGATGCAGGGGGAGATGATCTCCCTGCCCGGCAACCGTTACGCTATCGCCCTGAACCTGGAGCGCGACTCTGTTGGTGCGGTGGTGATGGGTCCGTACGCTGACCTCGCCGAAGGCATGAAGGTCAAGTGTACCGGCCGTATTCTGGAAGTGCCAGTTGGCCGTGGCCTGCTGGGCCGCGTGGTGAACACCCTGGGTGCAC
Organism: Symbiopectobacterium sp. Eva_TO; assembly: GCF_053848865.1. Taxonomy (NCBI): domain Bacteria; kingdom Pseudomonadati; phylum Pseudomonadota; class Gammaproteobacteria; order Enterobacterales; family Enterobacteriaceae; genus Symbiopectobacterium; species Symbiopectobacterium sp. Eva_TO. The sequence goes on from NZ_JBSPEY010000004.1 coordinate 1,382,449, forward strand.
CTATCGATGGCAAAGGCCCTGTTGAGAACGACGGGTTCTCTCCGGTAGAAGCGATCGCACCGGGCGTAATCGAACGTCAATCCGTTGATCAGCCGGTACAGACGGGCTACAAGTCCGTTGACGCGATGATCCCGATTGGTCGTGGTCAGCGTGAATTGATCATCGGCGACCGTCAGACGGGTAAAACCGCACTGGCTATCGACGCCATCATCAACCAGCGCGATTCTGGCATCAAGTGCGTATACGTTGCCATCGGCCAGAAAGCTTCCACTATCTCCAACGTGGTGCGTAAACTGGAAGAGCACGGCGCATTGGCCAACACCATTGTTGTGGTCGCAACGGCGTCTGAATCTGCCGCACTGCAATATCTGGCTCCGTATGCCGGCTGTGCGATGGGTGAATACTTCCGTGACCGCGGTGAAGATGCACTGATCATTTACGATGACTTGTCCAAACAGGCCGTCGCTTATCGTCAAATTTCCCTACTGCTCCGTCGTCCGCCAGGTCGTGAAGCTTACCCAGGTGACGTTTTCTACCTCCACTCCCGTTTGCTGGAGCGCGCGGCACGCGTTAACACCGATTACGTAGAAGCGTTTACCAAAGGTGAAGTTAAAGGGAAAACCGGTTCATTGACGGCGCTGCCGATCATCGAAACTCAGGCGGGTGACGTTTCCGCGTTTGTTCCGACCAACGTAATCTCGATTACCGATGGTCAGATCTTCCTGGAATCGAACCTGTTCAACGCCGGTATCCGTCCTGCGGTTAACCCAGGGATTTCCGTATCCCGCGTGGGTGGTGCAGCGCAGACCAAGATCATGAAGAAACTGTCCGGTGGTATTCGTACCGCACTGGCGCAGTATCGTGAACTGGCAGCGTTCTCCCAGTTCGCTTCGGATCTGGATGATGCAACGCGTAAGCAGCTGAATCATGGTCAGAAAGTAACTGAACTGCTGAAACAGAAACAGTATGCACCGATGTCGGTTGCGCAGCAGTCTCTGGTGCTGTTCGCCGCTGAACGTGGCTATCTGGCTGATGTTGAACTGGCGAAAGTAGGCAGCTTCGAAGCGGCGCTGTTGGCGTATGCCGACCGCGAACACGGCGATCTTCTGCAACAAATCGACCAGACTGGTGCTTATAACGATGAGATCGAGGGTAAGTTCAAAACTGTCCTTGATACCTTCAAGGCAACCCAGTCCTGGTAACGCCCGTAGGCCTGCCTGATGGCAGGCCTTCAGGCATTGAGGAGATGCAAAGATGGCCGGCGCAAAAGAGATACGTAGTAAGATCGCAAGCGTCCAGAACACGCAGAAGATCACTAAAGCGATGGAAATGGTCGCCGCTTCCAAAATGCGTAAATCGCAGGATCGTATGGCGGCCAGCCGTCCTTATGCAGAGACCATCCGCACGGTGATTGGTCACCTGGCGTTAGGGAATCTGGAATATAAACATCCGTACCTGGAAGAGCGTGACGTTAAGCGCGTCGGGTATTTGGTGGTGTCCACGGACCGTGGCCTGTGCGGTGGCTTGAACATTAACCTGTTCAAAAAACTGCTGGCAGACATGAAAACTTGGAGCGATAAAGGCGTGCAGAGCGATCTGGCGATGATCGGTTCCAAAGGGGTTTCGTTCTTCTGTTCTGTGGGCGGTAACGTTGTTGCTCAGGTTACCGGCATGGGGGATAACCCTAGCCTGTCCGAACTGATCGGGCCGGTAAAAGTGATGCTGCAAGCCTACGACGAAGGTCGTCTGGACAAGCTGTACATTGTGAGTAACAAGTTCATCAATACCATGTCTCAGGAACCCCAAGTGGTTCAGCTTCTGCCTCTGCCGCCCGCGGACGATGGCGAACTGAAGAAGAAATCCTGGGATTACCTGTATGAACCCGATCCTAAGTCGCTGCTGGATACCCTGTTGCTCCGCTATGTGGAGTCTCAGGTTTATCAGGGCGTCGTAGAAAACCTGGCCAGTGAACAGGCCGCTCGTATGGTTGCGATGAAAGCCGCAACGGATAACGGCGGTAGCCTGATCAAAGATTTGCAGTTGGTTTACAACAAGGCTCGTCAGGCCAGCATCACGCAGGAACTCACCGAGATCGTATCGGGAGCCTCCGCGGTTTAAACCAGGTTTACGAATTACGTATTGTCGAATTACGTAGAGGATTAAAGATGGCAACTGGAAAGATCATCCAGGTAATCGGCGCCGTGGTCGACGTCGAGTTCCCGCAAGATGCCGTACCTAACGTGTACGATGCGCTTGAGGTTGAAAACGGTGCTGAAAAACTGGTGCTGGAAACGCAGCAACAGTTGGGCGGCGGCGTTGTTCGTTGTATTGCAATGGGTTCTTCTGACGGTTTGCGTCGCGGGCTGAAAGTGAACAGCCTGGGCCATCCGATCGAAGTACCGGTAGGTAAAGCCACGCTGGGCCGTATGATGAACGTACTGGGCGAACCGGTCGACATGAAAGGTGAGATCGGCGAAGAAGAGCGTTGGGCGATTCACCGTCAGGCGCCGAGCTACGAAGAGCTCTCCAACTCCCAGGAACTGCTGGAAACGGGTATCAAGGTTATCGACCTGATGTGTCCGTTCGCCAAGGGCGGTAAAGTGGGCCTGTTCGGTGGTGCTGGTGTAGGTAAAACGGTAAACATGATGGAGCTGATCCGTAACATCGCGATCGAGCACTCCGGTTACTCCGTATTTGCCGGTGTAGGGGAACGTACCCGTGAAGGTAACGACTTCTACCACGAAATGACCGACTCCAACGTTATCGACAAAGTATCATTGGTTTACGGCCAGATGAACGAGCCGCCAGGCAACCGTCTGCGCGTAGCACTGACTGGCCTGACCATGGCGGAAAAATTCCGTGATGAAGGCCGTGACGTACTGCTGTTCGTCGATAACATCTACCGTTATACCTTGGCCGGTACGGAAGTATCCGCACTGCTGGGTCGTATGCCTTCTGCGGTAGGTTATCAGCCGACGCTGGCGGAAGAGATGGGCGTGCTGCAAGAACGTATCACCTCTACCAAAACCGGTTCTATCACATCTGTACAGGCCGTATACGTCCCTGCGGATGACTTGACTGACCCGTCGCCAGCCACCACCTTCGCCCACTTGGATGCGACCGTGGTACTGAGCCGTCAAATCGCGTCTCTGGGTATCTACCCGGCCGTTGACCCGCTGGACTCTACCAGCCGTCAATTGGATCCGCTGGTGGTTGGTCAGGAACACTATGACGTAGCGCGTGGCGTGCAGTCCATTCTGCAACGCTATCAGGAACTGAAGGATATCATCGCGATCCTGGGTATGGACGAGCTGTCTGAAGAAGACAAACTGGTCGTTGCCCGTGCGCGTAAAATCCAGCGCTTCCTGTCGCAGCCGTTCTTCGTGGCAGAAGTATTTACCGGTTCTCCGGGCAAATACGTGTCACTGAAAGACACCATCCGCGGCTTTAGAGGCATCATGGACGGTGAATACGATCATCTGCCGGAGCAGGCGTTCTACATGGTTGGCTCCATTGACGAAGCAGTGGAAAAAGCCAAGAAACTGTAACGTCTGTTAGGAGGTTGATATGGCTATGACTTACCATCTGGATGTCGTTAGCGCAGAACAGGAAATGTTCTCCGGCCTGGTGCAAAAGATCCAGGTGACGGGGAGTGAGGGCGAACTGGGTATCTACCCTGGCCACGCCCCACTGCTCACTGCCATTAAACCTGGTATGGTGCGTATCGTTAAGCAACACGGTGAAGAAGAGTATATCTATCTGTCCGGCGGCGTCCTTGAGGTGCAACCGAACTCCGTGACCGTGCTGTCCGATACCGCCATCCGTGGGCAGGACCTTGATGAAGTGCGCGCGCTGGAGTCCAAGTGTAAAGCGGAAGATCACATTCGCAATTCGCATGGCGATGTGGATTTCGCACAAGCTTCCGCAGAATTGTGGAAAGCGATTGCGAAGCTGCGTGTTATTGAGCTGACTAAAAAAGCGATGTAACTTGCGCATTCAGTAAAAAAGGCCGATCGCTAGATCGGCCTTTTTTTATAGACAAAAAATGGCGGGATTATTCCCGCCGTTCAAGCTGATGACAAAGTCACTTTGCCCCACGTTACCCTCGGCTCCACTCTCGTCATTCTCGGCGAAAGCCGGGGATCTCTGTGAGAATAAACGCGTTTAGCCTGTGACAGATTGCTGCCTGCGTGGAAATGACGATGGGAGTAAGGCCGTTTGTCAGCAACCTTGGCGGCGGGATAACCCGCAGCTTATTCGGGTTTTTCAGTCAATCATTTCTTTTTGAGGAAATCACCCAGTACCAGGTTACCTTTCGCATCGCGTGCGAAGGTTTCCGGCACTTTAACGGAGACAAAGTTCTTCACGGTTATCTCTTTTCCCTGAGCGTTAACAGAGCGACCGTCTTTGATAAAGAAGTTGCTGTGTAGTGGCACACTGATACTGGCCACCTGATCGGAGGTGATATGCTCACCTCATCAACACGACAGGTGACCTCATGGGTAAACATTTTACGGCGGAATTTAAGCTCGAAGCCGCAAAGCTGGTTGTCGACCACGGCTACACATACGTTAAGGCCGCAGAGGCGGTTAATGTCAGCCATTCTGCCATTAGTCGCTGGGTCAATAAGCTTCGCCTTGAACGACAGGGAAAAACGCCAACGGGACTTCCTCTTACCCCTGAACAGCTCGAGCTGCGTGAGATGAAGAAAAAAGTCCAATGCCTTGAAATGGAGAACGAAATCCTAAAAAAGGCTACGGCGCTCTTAATGTCGGACTCACTCAACGGTTCACGGTAGTCGACAGGCTGAGGGCGCGATACCCGGTCACGGCGTTGTGCCAAACTTTTGAGGTACATCGCAGCAGCTACAGGCACTGGCAGGCTTCCGCTAATGAACCCGACGGTGAGCGCGTGGTTAAGTGTAGTCGCGTCATGGAAGCCTGGAACGCCAGCGGCGGCTCTGCCGGCGCTCGAAGTATCGCGACCATCGTCACCGGCAGCTCCGGTGTCAAAATGGGGCGCTGGCTGGCTGGCAAGCTGATGAAGGAGCTGGGTATCGCCAGCTGCCAGCGACCGGCTCACAAATACAAACGCGGCGGCAATGAACACGTTGAAATACCGAACTATCTCAACCGCCAGTTCGCGGTTACCGCGCCGGATCAGGTCTGGTGCGGCGATGTGACCTACATCTGGACGGGCAAATGCTGGGCTTACCTTGCGGTGGTGCTAGACCTGTTCGCCCGCAAACCGGTGGGCTGGGCCATGTCGACGTCGCCGGACTCGGCGCTGACAGTTAAAGCGTTGCAGATGGCCTGGGAACTCCGGGGACAACCAACAGGAGTCATGTTCCACAGCGACCAGGGCAGCCACTATACCAGCCGTCAATACCGGCAAGCCCTGTGGCGCTGCCGGATAAAGCAGAGTATGAGTCGGCGGGGTAACTGCTGGGATAATGCGCCAATGGAGCGGTTCTTCCGCAGCCTGAAGACAGAATGGGTGCCGACAAAGGGTTACAACAGCTTCAGCGAAGCCCAGGACGCGATTATCCGCTACATCACGGGGTATTACAGCGCTATCCGGCCTCACTGGTATAACGGCGGCTTAACTCCAAACGAATCTGAGCGACTGTTCTACATACAGTCTAATGCGGTGGCCAATATTAGTTGACCACTACATATCGGGCTAGATGGGAAATCGAGATGTTCTTCAATGTGCTGAAGAACGGCTGCTGTGTCGAAGCGTTACAGTTATCGACCGTGGATCGCATTGAGCGGGCATTGGCGCTGTTCATGATCGTGGCATGGCGCATCGCCTATTTAATGCGTATGGGACGAACCTGTCCAGAGCTGGACGCAATGTTGTTCTTTGATTCCGACGAGACTCATGGAGCTTACCTACTGATGAACAAGCGTATGCCCAAGGGCCGCCCTAAGCTAAACGAAGTATTGCGCTTAGTTGCGCAACTGGGAGGCTTTCTTGCTCGAAAAGGCGACGGTGAACCAGGCGCAAAAACTATCAGGAAAGGCTTGCAGAAAGTCATGACGGCCGCCGAAACGCTACGCGTGCTCAGGCACGAACAGAGATGTGTATAACGAGGTGTCCTATAACAAGGCCCTCAAGCAGCGTGGTTCTCTAACCGTATGGCTAAATAACTGTTCCGAATAGTAGATCACCTGAAGGGAACTCAGTCCGAGTAGAGCGATCTGATCAATAAAGATCCCAAATCATCAACCGGACTGAGCGATGTCGAGCATAGCACCGATACCCCGTAACGAACGACGCCTGATGAAGAAAACTCTCCATAAAACGCGTGACAAGAATCACGCCCGCAGGCTGACCGCCATCCTGATGTTGCACCGGGGCGAGCGCGTGAGCGATGTCGCCAGAATGCTTTGCTGCGCCCGTTCGTCAATCGGCAGATGGATTAACTGGCTCACCCTGTACGGCATTGAAGGCCTCAAATCTCTGCGGCCCGGTCGTGGCCGTCGCTGGCCGTTTGAACAGATCTGCGCACTGTTAATCCAGCTCGTAAAGCGTTCCCCTCATGATTTTGGCTATCAGCGTTCGCGCTGGAGCACGGAACTGCTAGCGATAAAAATCAATGAGATAACCGGTTGCCAGTTGCATGCTTCCACGGTGCGCCGTTGGCGGCCTTCTGCCGGTCTGGTGTGGCGACGCGCAGCTCCTACGCTGCGTATCCGCGACCCGCATAAGGAAGAAAAAATGGAGGCCATCGCGATGGCGCTGGAACAATGCAGCGCGGAACATCCCGTCTTTTACGAAGACGAAGTGGATATTCATCTGAATCCCAAAATTGGCGCGGACTGGCAGGTTCGCGGGAAGCAGAAACGCATCGTGACGCCGGGCCAGAACGAGAAATATTATCTGGCGGGTGCATTACACAGCGGGACGGGAAAAGTCAGCGATGTTGGAGGAAACAGTAAAAGTTCGTGTTTGTTTATCAGTATGTTAGAGCATCTGAGAGCAACGTACAGACGGGCAAAAACGCTCACGCTGATAGTTGATAACTACATTATTCACAAAAGCCGGGAGACGCAGCGCTGGCTGGAAGAAAACCCGAAATTCAGGGTTATTTATCAGCCGGTGTACTCACCATGGGTAAATCATGTAGAGCGGTTATGGCAGGCGTTGCATGAAACCATTACCCGCAATCATCAATGCTGTTCAATGTGGCAGTGACTGAACAAGGTTCGCCGCTTCATGGAAACCGTCAGCCCGTTTCCCAGTGGAAAACATGGACAGGCAAAATTGTAGCGGTATTAGGAACAGCTATTTAGATGAATCAGCCATTGCTGCATGGACGGAAAAAACGACTACTGAACGGCGTGGACGACCGCTCCACTACTCAGATATGGCCATCACCACAGTCCTGATGATGAAACGCGTGTTTGGCCTAATGAGATGGTCACCCCCACCCTGTGAGCGGTACGCTGACAGGGTGTTTCTTTATGGAGAAGGCCATCATGCAAAACGTCACGCTTATTGGTATCGATCTCGGCAAACATTCTTTTCACATTCATTGTCAGGATAAATCAGGCAAGGCATTACTGCGGAAAAAGTTTACCCGCACCAAACTCATCGAGTTTCTGGCTACGTGTACACCTACTACCGTTGTAATGGAAGCCTGCGCCGGTGCCCATTTTATGGCTCGTCGGATCAGTGAGCTGGGGCATGAAGTAAAGTTGATCTCTCCGCAGTTTGTCCGCCCTTTTGTCAAGAGCAACAAGAACGATTTCGTTGATGCCGAAGCAATATGCGAAGCCGGATCACGCCCTTCCATGCGGTTTGTGCAGCCAAGAACTGAGGCTCAGCAGGCTATGCGAGCCTTGCATCGCGTCAGGGAGTCGTTGGTCAGAGACAACGTTAAAACGACTAACCAAATGCATGCTTTTTTACTGGAGTTTGGTATCAGCATGCCGAAAGGTATTGCGGTAATCAAAAGGCTTTCAGCTGTTCTGGCTGATAATGACTTGCCACCTTATCTGGCACAGTTGCTGCTTCGATTACACGATCATTACCAATATTTGGTTGGGCAGATAGCAGAGCTCGAAAAAGAACTTGGGCAGGCACTCTCTCTAGATGAAACTGGCCAGCATTTAATGACCATCCCTGGTGTTGGACCGATAACAGCCAGCGTTTTGTCATCACAGTTAGGCGATGGCAAGCAATATGAAAACAGTCGTAATTTTGCCGCTTCCACCGGTCTTGTACCCCGCCAATACAGTACTGGAGGGAAGAATACTCTGCTGGGTATTAGCAAGCGTGGAGATAAAAACCTTCGCCGATTGCTTGTTCAATGTGCGCGGGTATTTATCCTAAGAATTGACCATCAATCAGGGAGATTAGCTGATTGGGTAAGGTCTCAGTTGGGCAGGAAACATTCTTGCGTTGTGTGCTGTGCATTAGCAAATAAATTAGCTCGAATAGCTTGGGCAATAACGACACGAAATACCGTGTTTGAACAGTAATGCTGGTCTAACAGTCAGCAATTTAACGAAGTTACCCATCTGGTTTTGCGAAGACTGATTATTGATGACATGAACGGCCTGATGGCCTGATATAAAACCAAAAAATGAAAATGGCTCAATGAAGCCGATGGCCTTTTTAGGAATATCAGGTGCGAAACTCATCGTGGCGCGGGCATCCTTGGCCATAAAGACGCCGGATAGATTTAAGCAAGCCCACCATTAATCAAAGATCAGTGTTGCAAAAATGGGGGTGACCATAGATTCATTGAGGGCTTTACAGGGTTTTGTTGACTCGATTTTTAAACTGATTAAATTGTCGCTGCATTGTCCAGACTATTCGCTGCTCAGCAAGCGAGCAAAGACAGTGAAGATCAGCATAAAAACGCCAACCCGTGGTGAAATCTCACATCTGGTCATTGATGGAACCGGCCTGAAGGTCTTTGGCGAAGGCGAATGGAAAGTCCGGCAGCATGGTGCCGACAGACGCAGGGTGTGGCGTAAGCTGCATCTGGCAGTAGACAGTGCGACGCATGAGATTATCTGTGCGGATTTGTCGCTCAGTGGTACGACTGATGCCCAGGCTCTACCAGCACTGATAAACCAGACCCACCGGAAAATCAGAGAGGCATCGGCTGACGGCGCTTACGATACAGGTTACTGCCATGATGCTCTGCTGAGGAAGAAAATAAGGCCGCTTATCCCGCCGCGAAGGGGGGCGCAATATTGGCCGGACCACTACCACGAGCGTAACCACGCTGTTGCAAATCAGCGCCTGAGCGGCAGCAACGATACCTGGAAAAAGAAAGTGGGCTATCACCGACGCTCAGTGGCTGAAACGGCCATGTTCCGGTTCAAAACGCTTCTGGGTGGTCATCTAAGTCTGCGTGACTACGATGTTCAGGTGGGTGAAGCCATGGCGATGGTCAAAGCGCTTAACCGGATCACGCTATTAGGAATGCCGAACAGTATTCGCATCACGTAACAATCGACCTGGGGCACAGTCGTTACAAGTTCTGATTTATTCAACAAAGCCTGATGTATAACGAATTGCCAGCGCCAGCGATGTTCGTGGCGTGGGCGTCAGGGTAAACAGCCAGTTTATCAGAACAATATTTCAACCCTCTTAATAAAACGATGTGATATTTTTATGACAAATCAATTTGCTAACGGATAAACCACGATGGCAATTCGCCTAACAGCCTTATCTCAGCCACGCTTGGCACAGGCGTTTGTCGACTATATGCAAACGCAGAATATTCAACTGGAGTTACGCTTCTCTGGGCAGGAAGCGGAACTCTGGCTGGACGATGAGGCGCGGTTGACTGAAGTACAACAGTCGCTTGAGGTGTTCATTCAGGATCCGATGCATCCGCGTTATCAAGCGGCCAGTTGGCAGGCGGGATCAACCTCTTCATCCCTGCGCTATGCGCGTTTCTCTTATTTGCAGACGTTACAGCAGCGCGCCGGCCCGCTAACGCTGGGTGTGATGGTTACCTGCATTGTCGTTTATCTGTGGATGACGATATTCGGTAACGATCGTGCCATGATATGGCTTTCTTACCCAGACGCAGGACAACAAGGTCAGATATGGCGCTGGTTCAGCCACGCTTTCCTGCATTTCTCCTTGCTGCATATTTTGTTTAACCTGATGTGGTGGTGGTATCTCGGCGGGCCGGTAGAGAAAATTTTGGGGACGCGCAAGCTACTGACCTTGGCGCTGCTCTCTGCGGTTGCCAGCGGCTGGATACAATCATTCTTCAGCGGCATCTATTTCGGGGGCTTGTCCGGCGTGGTGTACGCCTTGATGGGCTACGTCTGGCTATACGGTGAACGCGTGCCGTCGGGCCCGTTGTTCATGCAGCGCGGATTGATGGCCTTCGCATTGTTGTGGTTGATTGCCGGATATTTCGATATTTTAGGTCTACGCATTGCTAATGCCGCGCACGTCGTGGGTCTGGTTATTGGGTTGGTGCTGGCTTTTTGGGATACGCAGCAGAAAAAAGCATGATCGCAACCCGGTAGCATTACGGGGTGAGCGTTGCCAGCAGCACAGAGAAGTCTCAACCAGAGGGTTGAGTGGAAATCTGTTTTAGGGGAACAACGTGAGACAAACACAGCGGCACGACGCCATCATTGAACTGGTGCGTCGGCAGGGATATGTCAGTACCGAAGAGTTGGTAGAACATTTTGCGGTCAGCCCGCAAACGATTCGCCAGGATCTTAACGATCTGGCGGAGCAGAACAAGATCCATCGCCACCACGGCGGTGCGGCACTGCCTTCCAGCTCGGTGAATACGGCTTACCACGATCGCAAGATGATGTGGTCAGATGAAAAAGCACGTATTGCACGTAAAGTCGCCAGCCAAATCCCGGATGGTGCTACGCTGTTTATAGATATCGGAACAACGCCAGAAGCGGTTGCCTATGCGCTGTTGCAACATAAGGATCTGCGGGTCGTCACCAACAACCTGAATGTGGCGACGCTGTTGATGGGAAAAGAGGATTGCAGGCTGATTCTGGCAGGCGGCGAAGTGCGCACCCGAGACTGCGGCATTATGGGTGAAGCGACGCTGGATTTCATTTCTCAGTTTCGTCTGGATTTTGGCATCCTCGGCATCAGCGGCATTGACATGGATGGCTCCTTGCTGGAGTTTGACTACCATGAAGTGCGCACCAAACGGGCAATTATCGAGAATTCTCGCTGCGTTATGCTGGTCACCGACCACTCCAAATTCGGTCGCAATGCGATGGTGAATCTGGGCAACATGGACCTGATCGACTATCTTTTTACCGATCAACTACCACCACCCAGCGTAATGAAAATCATTGAACAACATAAGGTGCAGTTGGAGTTGTGCTGAGCCAGACGTGCCTTTTTCTGATTGATAACAGGGGAGAGGTACGATGGGAAAGCTGTCATTCAACCACACGCTGTTTATTGCTGCATTGCACCGCCAACGACAACACTATGGCGTGGCGGCGCTGACCTGCCTCAGCGCCCAACAGCAGTGGCATGTTGTCAGTACTGCGCTGGCGGAGCAGCTTGCCGCTCACCCGATAATCCCTCCCGATTCGCCGCCAGGCCGTCATGTTAACTACCTCTCCATGGAATTTTTACCGGGTCGCCTCACCGGCAATAACCTGATTAACCTGGGATGGCACTCTGCCGTGGCAGCGGTGCTGGCAGAGCAGGGACTTAACCTCAGCGATGTGCTGGAAGACGAGACTGACCCGGCATTGGGTAACGGAGGGTTAGGGCCATATCGTTATACACATCTTTCTAACGCACTTTTTAATCAATGAGTTACGGGTTTATCTCAGAGTGGCATTTTGAACCTCAAAAAGCCAATGGGATGGCTTGAATGCCTTAATTCACGGGGTTCTGAGCATCCTGTTCAAAAAATGGCCAAAAGATGTGTATAACGATATGGGTTAGGGCGTCTGGCCTCCTGTTTTCTGGACGCGATGGCGACGGTGGGGCAACCGGCGATGGGCTACGGGCTGGACTATCAATACGGCCTGTTCCGCCAACGTTTCGAGGCCTGCCAGCAGCATGAGTATCCTGATGACTGGCAGCGCGATGCTTACCCTTGGGGATGACCTCAGCCTGAACTGAGCGTGAAGGTCGGTTTCGGTGGCGCTATCGAACAGCGCGATGGAGAGGTTGAAAAATGGGGTAATTCCTTCAAATAGTTGGCTTTTGTGATATTCTGCCGCTATTTGAGGTTTCCACGTGGTTACTGTTTTTGTTCATTGCCCTCGCTGCCATTCAGATAAAGTTTATCGACATGGCCTTAGTCCAACTAAGCGCGAACGCTTCCGGTGTCAGTGCTGTCGCCGTGTATTCCAGCTTACCTACCGCTATGAAGCGCGAAAGCCGGGAGTCAAAGAGCAGATCGTTGATATGGCCTTCAACGGTGCCGGTGTTCGCGATACCGCCAGAACGTTGAAAATCGGCATCAATACGGTCATCCGGGCTTTAAAAAGCTCTCGCCCCGCAGGATAACGTCTTCTCCCGTTGCTCGCGCCGACGTCGCCCTTATCTGTGAACTTGATGAGCAATGGAGCTTCGTTGGCAGTCAGGCGCTACAGCACTGGCTCTGGTACGCTTACAATACCAAAACGGGCGGTGTTCTGGCCTACACTTTTGGCCCCCGAACCGATGAGACCTGCCGTGAATTGCTGGCTCTGTTGACACCGTTCAACATCGGCATGATTACCAGTGACAACTGGGGCAGCTATGCAAGAGAGGTTCCGAAGCAGAAACATCTGACTGGCAAGATCTTCACGCAACGCATAGAGCGCAATAACCTGACGCTCCGTACCCGCATTAAACGACTGGCGCGTAAAACGATTTGCTTCTCGCGCTCCGTCGAGATCCACGAAAAAGTCATCGGAGCCTTCATCGAAAAACACATGTTCTACTAATTGGAGTCATTTGTAGTGGCACACTGATACTGGCCACCTGATCGGAGGTGATATGCTCACCTCATCAACACGACAGGTGACCTCATGGGTAAACATTTTACGGCGGAATTTAAGCTCGAAGCCGCAAAGCTGGTTGTCGACCACGGCTACACATACGTTAAGGCCGCAGAGGCGGTTAATGTCAGCCATTCTGCCATTAGTCGCTGGGTCAATAAGCTTCGCCTTGAACGACAGGGAAAAACGCCAACGGGACTTCCTCTTACCCCTGAACAGCTCGAGCTGCGTGAGATGAAGAAAAAAGTCCAATGCCTTGAAATGGAGAACGAAATCCTAAAAAAGGCTACGGCGCTCTTAATGTCGGACTCACTCAACGGTTCACGGTAGTCGACAGGCTGAGGGCGCGATACCCGGTCACGGCGTTGTGCCAAACTTTTGAGGTACATCGCAGCAGCTACAGGCACTGGCAGGCTTCCGCTAATGAACCCGACGGTGAGCGCGTGGTTAAGTGTAGCCGCGTCATGGAAGCCTGGAACGCCAGCGGCGGCTCTGCCGGCGCTCGAAGTATCGCGACCATCGTCACCGGCAGCTCCGGTGTCAAAATGGGGCGCTGGCTGGCTGGCAAGCTGATGAAGGAGCTGGGTATCGCCAGCTGCCAGCGAACGGCTCACAAATACAAACGCGGCGGCAATGAACACGTTGAAATACCGAACTATCTCAACCGCCAGTTCGCGGTTACCGCGCCGGATCAGGTCTGGTGCGGCGATGTGACCTACATCTGGACGGGCAAATGCTGGGCTTACCTTGCGGTGGTGCTAGATCTGTTCGCCCGCAAACCGGTGGGCTGGGCCATGTCGACGTCGCCGGACTCGGCGCTGACAGTTAAAGCGTTGCAGATGGCCTGGGAACTCCGGGGACAACCAACAGGAGTCATGTTCCACAGCGACCAGGGCAGCCACTATACCAGCCGTCAATACCGGCAAGCCCTGTGGCGCTGCCGGATAAAGCAGAGTATGAGTCGGCGGGGTAACTGCTGGGATAATGCGCCAATGGAGCGGTTCTTCCGCAGCCTGAAGACAGAATGGGTGCCGACAAAGGGTTACAACAGCTTCAGCGAAGCCCAGGACGCGATTATCCGCTACATCACGGGGTATTACAGCGCTATCCGGCCTCACTGGTATAACGGCGGCTTAACTCCAAACGAATCTGAGCGACTGTTCTACATACAGTCTAATGCGGTGGCCAATATTAGTTGACCACTACAATTACCAAAAATGGCAACCCGCCTTTTATTTTTGCGGTGAGGCGCGCGATGTGCCGGTGCTGGGCTATCAAAATGGCGTGGTACAGGCGTTGCGGCTCTGGCACTCTACCGCAGAAACCCCTTTTGATCTCACAGCATTCAACGCCGGACGCTATATGGACGCGGAGCGCGCCGGTGTGTCAGCGGCGAGCCTGACGAAAGTGCTTTATCCGAATGACAACCATGCCGCCGGTCGGCGTCTGCGCCTGATGCAGCAATATTTTCAGTGTGCCTGCGCCGTCGCGGACATTGTGCGGAGACATCTTCAGGCTGGGCGGACGTTGTCAGCGCTGCCAGAGTGGGAGGTGATTCAACTCAATGACACGCACCCGACGCTGGCTATTTCGGAATTGTTGCGCGTGTTACTGGATGAGCATCATCTGGATTGGAACGAGGCGTGGGGTATCACCCAACGTATGTTTGCCTATACCAACCATACGTTGATGCCAGAAGCGCTTGAGCGCTGGCATGATGGCTTGTTCCATCGCCTTCTGCCCCGCCATTTTGATCTTATCAACACCATTGATACACACTTCAAAGCGCAGGTGGAACAACAGTGGGGAGCACAGGCAAAGCATATCTGGCCGCGTGTTGCCATTCGCTATCAGCATCAGGTGCGCATGGCAAACCTGTGCGTGGTGGCCTGCTTTGCCGTTAACGGGGTGGCAGCACTGCATTCGCGTCTGGTTGTGAGCGATCTTTTTCCAGAATACCACCAACTTTGGCCGCAAAAATTTCATAACGTGACGAATGGCATTACGCCACGCCGCTGGCTAAAGCAGTGTAATCCGGAGCTGTCGGCACTGCTGGATGAAACGGTTGGCACGGCCTGGGCCACGGATTTACCCGTCTTGCGTGCGCTCGAACCTTACGTGCATATTCGCATCGTGATCGATCAGTGATTCGCATGACAATCGATCACGATTTCGCATCTAAGGTCGATCACTGATTCGCGTCGTATCGATCACTCCGGGACTTAACTCTTCTAACCTCCTCTCCGTTCGCAGTTTCTACTGAAATGGAGATAACGATGGCCAGAAAGAGAAAAAGCAGGAGTCCCATGGAGACTTGTCTTCAGATCTTCAAACTCAAATTTGAGTGCAACCAGTCTAATCGCACCATCGCCGCTGCTCTTAGGGTCAGCCCTTCCACAGTTTATGAGGTGCTCTCCCGTTTTACCGCCGCATCGCTGTCGTGGCCATTGCCTGATGCGCTCTTGCCAGAAAAACTGGAAAAGATGCTGTTCCCCACCCGCAGAATGCGCACCTCGGAGCCATATCGTTATACACATCTTTCTAACGCACTGTTTAATCAATGAGTTACGGGTTTATCTCAGAGTGGCATTTTGAACCTCAAAAAGCCAATGGGATGGCTTGAATGCCTTAATTCACGGGGTTCTGAGCATCCTGTTCAAAAAATGGCCAAAAGATGTGTATAACGATATGCCTCGGAGCTTATCGCGCCAGACTGGCTGTATATCGATACCGAGCTAAGACGGCCAGGGGTTACCAGGCAGCTGTTGTGGATAGAATACAGCACCGAAACCGGAGAAATGGCGCTGGGCTACTCTCAGTTCTGCCGTTGTTATCGCCAATGGAAGAAATGCCAGAAACGCTCGATGCGCCAGACCCACCGTGCCGGTGAGAAGCTGTTCATCGACTTCTGCGGGCCCACGGTGCCGGTATCCGACCCCGATACGGGAAATGTGCGCCGGGTCGCCATCTTCGTCGCTGTCATGGGAGCGTCAAATTATACCTATGCAGAAGCCTGCCCCGGTCAGGACATGATGAGCTGGCTGAATGCTAACAGCCACTGCCTGACCTTCCTCGGCGGCGTTCCAGCCCTGCTGGTACCCGATAATCTGCGTAGCGCGGTGAGCAAAGCAGATCGCTACGAGCCGGTCATCAACGACAGCTATCAGTCTTTGGCCTCGCATTACAGCACGGTAGTGATGCCAGCCAGACCCTACAAACCGAAAGACAAGGCCAAAGTGGAAAACGGCGTCCTGCTGGTCGAAAGGTGGCTCCTGGCGCGAATACGCAATGAAACCTTCCATACGATGCATGCGCTCAACGTCAGGCTCAGTGAGCTGATGACCGAGCTGAATAACCGGCCAATGAAAGGTTATGGGGCCAGAGCCGAGCGCAGCGCTTTGCGCTGCTCGATGCGCCGTGCCTGCAGCCGTTGCCAGCCATGCCCTATGAATACACCGAATACCGTGCGGTGAAGGTCGCTCCTGACTATCACGTTGAATACGACCGCCACTGGTACTCCGTTCCCCATGAGCTGGTTGGTGAAAGGCTGTCGGTAAAAGCGGGTCAGACGTTGGTCCAGGTCTGGCATAAGGGCCGCTGCGTGGCTCAGCACCCTCGCAGCGATCGGCAGTACAGCCACAGCACGAATCCGGCACACATGCCGGTCAATCACCGCGGGCACAGCAGCTGGACACCTGAAAAGCTGCTGGATAATGCCGCGAGAACCGGCAAGGCGACCCGGCAGGTGGTGGAAGCGATGCTAAACGCGAAGAATCATCCTGAGCAGGCTTATCGGGCTGTTCTCGGCCTACTGTCGCTCCAGAAAAAATACGGTGCCGAACGGCTGGAAAAAGCCTGTGACAAGGCCTGCGGGCTGAACCATCCGGAAAGGCGTTTTATCGAGAATCTGCTGCGTCACAACAGGGAGGGCATCGGAGAAACAGTTAAAGGAAATAGAGAGTTACAGCTTCCACTGGAGCACGAGAATCTGCGTGGTCCAAAATATTACCACTGAAAAAGGGAGTCGTTATGACTGATGACCTGCTAACCAAACTTAGAACGCTGAAGCTGTCGGCAATGGCCGATGGCATGATACGCCAGCGTGAGGCACCTGGTACATACAATGAGCTGGGGTTCGCAGAACGCCTGGGGTTACTTGTCGAAGAAGAGCTACTGAATCGTGAAAACAGCCGTGTTGGGCGGTTGAGAAAGCAGGCACGGTTGCGCCACGGTGCAACCCCTGAGGGTATGTACTATCCGGTCTCCCGAGGGTTAAAGGCCGAACAGATGCGCGAGCTTCTGAACGGGCATTACATCACCCACAGCAAGAATATCCTGATAACAGGGCCAACTGGCAGCGGAAAAAGCTGGGTAGGTTGTGCCCTGGGCGAGCAGGCGTGCCGGCAAAAGAGAAGCGTTCAATACTGGCGCATGGGTCGGCTGCTGGATCAGCTTGAGCAGGGCCGACTGGACGGCAGCTGGCTTAAACAACTGAAACAGCTTCAAAAAATAGAGTTTCTTATCTTGGACGACCTTGGTCTTGAAGTTATCACAACGCGGCAATGCAATGACTTGCTGGAAATAACGGAAGAGCGATATGGGCAAACCAGCACGATCCTTATCAGCCAGTTGCCGGTGGAGCAATGGTACGGAGTGATGGAAAACCCGACGGCGGCAGATGCCTTCCTGGATCGGCTGATCCACAACTCTCACAGAGTGGAGCTTCAGGGAGAATCATTAAGGAAAAATAGCCTGGCAGTGGAAAGCGCAGAAGAAACACGCTAAAACGATAAAAAAGTTAGGTTCCCGGGTGATCGATTACGATGCGAATACGCACCATGCCACGATCATGAACAGCGCCAATGCCCGCTCAATGCGATCCACGGTCGATAACTGTAACGCTTCGACACAGCAGCCGTTCTTCAGCTGTATTAGCTCAGACCTGATCTGACAGTTACCGGTTATTTATACAGGTGTCTGTCAGATTAAATCTGGTTCAGATTTTTTTCTGCCCAGACTCGTTTACCATCAAGTAACGTGGCCATTGGCGTACGCCCGCAGCACATTTTACCCTGATGAGTTCGCTCATTATTGTAATGCCACAACCAGTTGTCCAGATCCTTTTGTAGACTTTCTAGGTCCTCGTATAACGTCTTACGGAACGCAACCTGATAAAAATCCTGCAAAATAGTTTTATGGAAGCGCTCGCAGATACCGTTTGTCTGCGGAGACATCGCTTTCGTTTTCGTATGGTCTATATCGTTGATAGCCAAGTACAGCTGATAGTCATGTTGTTCCACTTTACCGCAGTACTCCGTCCCCCTGTCCGTCAGTATTCTTAGCATTGGCAGCCCCTGAGCTTCGTAGAACGGCAGCACGCGATCATTGAGCAGGTCGGCGGCAGAGATCGGTGCTTTACTCGTGTAAAGCTTGCAGTGCGCCACTTTCGAGTACGTATCCACGAAGGCTTTGTTGAATAAATAGAAAGTTTGGTTAATCATCGGATCAGATCACCATAGTTGTTTCAACATCAGGTCTCCATGGCAAAACAAAATTTTAAAATCACTAACTGGCCCTCCTATAACAATGCCCTCAAGCAGCGCGGTTCTCTAACCGTATGGCTAGATGAATCAGCCATTGCTGCATGGACGGAAAAAACGACTACTGAACGGCGTGGACGACCGCTCCACTACTCAGATATGGCCATCACCACAGTCCTGATGATGAAACGCGTGTTTGGCCTTTCATTGAGGGCTTTACAGGGTTTTGTTGACTCGATTTTTAAACTGATTAAATTGTCGCTGCATTGTCCAGACTATTCGCTGCTCAGCAAGCGAGCAAAGACAGTGAAGATCAGCATAAAAACGCCAACCCGTGGTGAAATCTCACATCTGGTCATTGATGGAACCGGCCTGAAGGTCTTTGGCGAAGGCGAATGGAAAGTCCGGCAGCATGGTGCCGACAGACGCAGGGTGTGGCGTAAGCTGCATCTGGCAGTAGACAGTGCGACGCATGAGATTATCTGTGCGGATTTGTCGCTCAGTGGTACGACTGATGCCCAGGCTCTACCGGCACTGATAAACCAGACCCACCGGAAAATCAGAGAGGCATAGGCTGACGGCGCTTACGATACAGGTTACTGCCATGATGCTCTGCTGAGGAAGAAAATAAGGCCGCTTATCCCGCCGCGAAGGGGGGCGCAATATTGGCCGGACCACTACCACGAGCGTAACCACGCTGTTGCAAATCAGCGCCTGAGCGGCAGCAACGATACCTGGAAAAAGAAAGTGGGCTATCACCGACGCTCAGTGGCTGAAACGGCCATGTTCCGGTTCAAAACGCTTCTGGGTGGTCATCTAAGTCTGCGTGACTACGATGCTCAGGTGGGTGAAGCCATGGCGATGGTCAAAGCGCTTAACCGGATCACGCTATTAGGAATGCCGAACAGTATTCGCATCACGTAACAATCGACCTGGGGCACAGTCGTTACAAGTTCTGATTTATTCAACAAAGCCATCCACGAACGTCTGCTGGTAGATACGGCCAACACCTTTCAGATTACCCACGTAGAAGGTGTCCTGCGACCCCAGATAACCCGGGTGAGCAGTCTCTATTTCACCACAGGCTTCGTCGTCGTGCGCCTTCTTCTCCAGTGCAGCGATTTGAGCATCAGTAAGTACAATGCCTTCTCTGGCAACTTTTTCCTCAAGTGCCTTCAGGCGCTTACGAAAGTTTTCCAGATCGTGTCGTTGCCAGATGGAGCGCACACCGCTGCCAGAAATGAAGACGCCTTTTTTACGCAGCTCATTACTGGTCCGGTGCTGGCCATGAGCCGGGAACTCAATGGCGTAATCAACAACCGCACGTTCAGTGGCTTCATCAGCACGGTTTTTCAGGTTGGGAACCCGGCGGTTTTGGTTAACCAGAGCGTCAATGCCGCCTTCTGCCGCCAGTTCCTGATAGCGATAAAACGTGTCGCGTGACACCCCCATGATTTTACAGGCTTTTGATACGTTACCGAGTTCTTCGGCGAGATTGAGCAGGCCGGCTTTGTGTTTGATGATGGGATTGTTAGTATGAAGCATGAGAGTTACCTCGTGTTTTGTATAAGGATTCGACACCCATATCAAAACCGGTAACTCTCAACCTTTCAAGGTCCAGTGTCAGATCAAGTCGCGACTAATACACTTCAGCACATTGAAGAACATCTCGATTTCCCATCTAGCCCGATACCAGTCGATCAGCTCCACGATATCTTCTCGTCCTTCAGGTACGCGATTGCTCAGCAACCACCACTCGACCGGCTTCACGCCTGCTGGCGGCTCAATTTCCTTGGCTATCACACAAGTCACTGCCAACCCGCAACGCAGCGACACTCGCTTCACGCGCAGCGCCTGTTTCACCGTACGCGCCTTCTGCCCCGCGCGAGCCGCCATAACGAATTGGATTTCTCCCACCGGCACGGTCTTTCCAACCTTCTGCCAAAGCTTCTCATTACAGTCCAGACTGCGATTATGAGTTGAGCGGATCAACCAGTCAGCCGGAGTGCCAAGGTCATCAGCGAGCTGCATCAACGCCTTGATATCCGCTTCGCGATCGGCTAAGTACACCAGACGTGTGTTTGGCAACTCCGAGGCGAGTTCAGCAACTCGCTCGTATCCCTCGAGCCAGCGCGTACTCTCCTTGATCCCATCGCGTTTTCCGTCTGCATCCTTCGGCTCTCTTGCCCACATCCACGCATCCAGTACGCCCAACCCCACGCGATCCGGACTGACCGCGTAGGTCGGATGCAGGTACAGACCACGCCTGGCTTCGTAGTTCAAGGGACCCAAGCCTTGGATTTGCTGCCCGTTGAAGTCAAGCTCGGTAGTGTCTTGGATACACAGCACAACCTCGTGTTCTCGGATCCTTTCCTGCGTACGCTGCCAGTGAGGTTGCAGAATGTCTCGCCATTCGAATGCTTGGTTCTCCATGAAGCGGTAAGCACCCAGCGTCTCAGACCATCCGAGGCACGCATGCGGAATGCTGGCTTGCGGATTCTCAGCCAGCCGTATCAAAAGCCCTTTGGCACGCTTATTGAGCCTCGTGTCACCAAGATTTACCCCACCTCGTTATACACAAGTCCGCAACGCCTTATATGCCAAGGGTTAGCGGGCTGAAATAGGCAGCCAGTGGGGTTGTAAATGAAGTGAAACCGACGTGTACTATCGCCATTTACGGCGCTGAAAAATGACACGGGATTCAGATGGCTGGGCACACCAAGAACTGGAAGGGGTAAATCTTGGTGACACGAGGCTCAATAAGCGTGCCAAAGGGCTTTTGATACGGCTGGCTGAGAATCCGCAAGCCAGCATTCCGCATGCGTGCCTCGGATGGTCTGAGACGCTGGGTGCTTACCGCTTCATGGAGAACCAAGCATTCGAATGGCGAGACATTCTGCAACCTCACTGGCAGCGTACGCAGGAAAGGATCCGAGAACACGAGGTTGTGCTGTGTATCCAAGACACTACCGAGCTTGACTTCAACGGGCAGCAAATCCAAGGCTTGGGTCCCTTGAACTACGAAGCCAGGCGTGGTCTGTACCTGCATCCGACCTACGCGGTCAGTCCGGATCGCGTGGGGTTGGGCGTACTGGATGCGTGGATGTGGGCAAGAGAGCCGAAGGATGCAGACGGAAAACGCGATGGGATCAAGGAGAGTACGCGCTGGCTCGAGGGATACGAGCGAGTTGCTGAACTCGCCTCGGAGTTGCCAAACACACGTCTGGTGTACTTAGCCGATCGCGAAGCGGATATCAAGGCGTTGATGCAGCTCGCTGATGACCTTGGCACTCCGGCTGACTGGTTGATCCGCTCAACTCATAATCGCAGTCTGGACTGTAATGAGAAGCTTTGGCAGAAGGTTGGAAAGACCGTGCCGGTGGGAGAAATCCAATTCGTTATGGCGGCTCGCGCGGGGCAGAAGGCGCGTACGGTGAAACAGGCGCTGCGCGTGAAGCGAGTGTCGCTGCGTTGCGGGTTGGCAGTGACTTGTGTGATAGCCAAGGAAATTGAGCCGCCAGCAGGCGTGAAGCCGGTCGAGTGGTGGTTGCTGAGCAATCGCGTACCTGAAGGACGAGAAGATATCGTGGAGCTGATCGACTGGTATCGGGCTAGATGGGAAATCGAGATGTTCTTCAATGTGCTGAAGAACGGCTGCTGTGTCGAAGCGTTACAGTTATCGACCGTGGATCGCATTGAGCGGGCATTGGCGCTGTTCATGATCGTGGCATGGCGCATCGCCTATTTAATGCGTATGGGACGAACCTGTCCAGAGCTAGACGCAATGTTGTTCTTTGATTCCGACGAGACTCATGGCGCTTACCTACTGATGAACAAGCGTATGCCCAAGGGCCGCCCTAAGCTAAACGAAGTATTGCGCTTAGTTGCGCAACTCGGAGGCTTTCTTGCTCGAAAAGGCGACGGTGAACCAGGCGCAAAAACTATCTGGAAAGGCTTGCAGAAAGTCATGACGGCCGCCGAAACGCTACGCGCGCTCAGGCACGAACAGAGATGTGTATAACGAGGTGGATTTACCCCTTCCAGTTCTTGGTGTGCCCAGCCATCTGAATCCCGTGTCATTTTTCAGCGCCGTAAATGGCGATAGTACACGTCGGTTTCACTTCATTTACAACCCCACCGGCTGCCTATTTCAGCCCGCTAACCCTTGGCATATAAGGCGTTGCGGACTTGTGTATAACGAGGTGGATGCAGCCCAGTTTCAACATTGCCAGATAATTCCTCGCCGTTTTGTCGTAACGTGTCGCAATGCGACGGTATTCTTTCAGACGACCAAAGCACCGCTCAACAACGTTCCGATTGCGGTAAGCGTCACGATCGAGCTTTGAACGACCATCCACCGCCATTTTTTCAGTGGATTTTCGGGGGATGACAGTTTTTATACCTCTGTTTTTCAGCTCGTTACGTAATACATGCCCGGAGTACGCCTTGTCAGCGAGTACCGCATGACCACGGCGTTTCATACTGCCGTTCTGGCGTTGAACACCAATACCGTCCAAAAGACGTAGTGCAAACTGACTTTCATGAGCCTGACCGGGGCTCAACACGATGTTTAACGGAAGACCACTTCCGTCTGTAGCCATATGGATTTTGGTGCCAAAACCACCTCGAGAGCGACCCAGACCATTATCTCCGGTGATATCGGGATGTTTTTTTGAGCACCGGCAGCACATTTCAGCGCCCTGATATTGCTACCATCCAGCGCAGTCGCTGACCAGTCCACGAGGCCATGGGCATCAAGTGATGAAAGTAACTTATTGAAAATAATGTTAATGACTCCCGATTTTGACCATCGGTTAAAGCGGTTATAAACGGTTTTCCATGGGCCGTATCGCTCAGGTAAATCACGCCATGGGGCACCAGGCACAGCACCCAGAACATGCCATTGATAATCATGCGATGCTCAGCCCATGGGCGTCCGGCCTGTGGTGTTGCTGGTTCAGCAGGGAGTAAGGGCTGGATGATAGCCCATGCTTCATCGGGAAGGTCGTAGCGAGCCATAGTTCAAAATGATGTAGAAACAAACAGTTAGTATAACTCATGGGATTAAGGGACACAGCCTAGTTAAGCTCCTCATCATTATCGGTATTGCTGTCGCGTTATGGTTATTACCCGTGCCGGAGGGCGTCAAGCCTGATGCCTGGCATCTAATGGCTATCTTCATTGCCACCGTTATTGGTCTTATCCTCTCTCCGTATCCCCTCGGTGCCATGGCGATGTTCAGTTTGACGTCCGTGGCGATCCTTGGTTTGCTCTCGATTAAAGACGTATTGGCCGGGTTTAGCGACCCTACCATCTGGATGATCGCCTGTGCCTTCTTTATCTCGCGCGGCTTTATCAAAACCGGTTTTGGCCGCCGCATCGGTTTGCTGTTCATCAGCAAACTGGGTAACAGCTAGCTCGGCCTGGCTTATGGTCTGGTGTTCACTGATCTGTTGTTTGCCCCAGCGATGCCTTCCACCTCGGCGCGCTGTGGTGGGATCATCACTCCGCTGTTCCGTTCTATTGCTGAGGCCTATGATTCTACGCCGGAGAAAGGCACCCAGCGCCGTATCGGTGTGTTTCTGGTGCAATCCATTTTCCAGTGTAATGCCATTACCTCCGCCATGTTCATGACTTCCATGGCCGGTAACCCGATGGTGGCAAAACTGGCGGCGCAGCTCGGTATTCACATCAGTTGGACCGATTGGGCGTTGGCAACGCTGGTACCGGGTATCCTGTCTCTGGCACTGATCCCTTATCTCATCTATCGCTTCTATCCGACTGAATTGAAACAAACTACGGAAATGCGTGCCATTGCCGTGGAGCGTTTGCGTGAAATGGGGCGTATGACGCGCGATGAATGGGTGGTGTTAGGTGTATTCCTTGGTCTGGTTACCTTCTGGGTGTTGGGTTCCACGCTGAATATTGATGCCACCTTGACCGCGCTGGCGGGGCTTAGCGTGCTGCTGAGCCGTACGCTGAGTTGGGATGACGTGGTCGGCGAGAAAGAAGCCTGGCACACCGTGGTATGGTTCGCCGTGCTGATGACGCTGGCAGGGCAACTGAACAAGATGGGACTAATTGCCTGGTTAGGCCAACTGGCGGGCAACGCTGTCAGCGGATTCCACTGGTTGCCGATGCTTGGTATCTTGCTGCTGGTTTACTACTACAGCCACTACCTGATGGCGAGTGCGATTGCCCATATCAGCGCCATGTATGCCATCTTTGTTTCCATTGCTTTGGCGGCAGGCGCACCGCCGATGCTGACAGTGCTGGCGTTTGGTATCTTCAGTAACCTGTTCATGTCCACCACGCACTACTCAAGCGGTCCGGCACCGATCCTGTTTGGGTGTGGTTATATGCCGCTGTCAACCTGGTGGAAAATTGGCTTCTTTATCAGCCTGGTCGTGATTTCTATTTGGTTGGGTATTGGGGGCATGTGGTGGAAGGTATTGGGATGCTGGTAATTCCTATCAGACTGCGATTTTCCTTGCCCCGTAACGCGGGGCAATAACGCAGGACGATAAATACGGAAAAACAGGTTAAGATAAGGATATCCAAGGTGATTCCGGAGCAAGACATGAGCAGGACAAAAGCACCGATGAAGCTGGGAACATCCGTTTTTCTGATGGTCTCTGTCGTGTTAGGCGCAGTGTTGCTGGTGGTCTATGCTCTGCTGTTTTTCCGCATTAACCAACTCTCCGAAGACAGCCTGCGCGACAAGGCGTTTGCCATTGCGCGCACCTTTGCCGCTTCCCCGGTAGTGATTGATGAGTTGCAAGGATTGGGTAACCCCGAAGCGGTGCAGCGCGCCGCCGAGACCATCACGCAACGCAATCAACTGCTGTTTGTCACCGTGACCGATATGGACACGGTGCGACATACCCACCCGGAACGGGAGCGTATCGGTGAACATTTTGCCGGGCGCGACATTTATCCTGCGCTGTTTGGGCTGGAAAATACCTCGATTAACCGTGGTACGCTGAACCCGGCGCTACGGGTGTTTACACCGGTTTTTAATAATGATGGCAAGCAGGTCGGCGTTGTGGCGTTAGGCATTGCGCTGACCAGCGTGCAGAAAGTGATCAGTGAAAACCGCTGGATGATCCCTTGGGCGTTGCTGGCAGGGGCGTTGGTTGGCGGACTCGGCACGCTGGTGCTGGTGAAAATCCACAAGCGCATCATGCTGGGGTTTGAACCCTATGAGATTTCCAATCTGTTTGAGCAGCGCAACGCCATGCTGAAACAGATCAAGGAAGGGGTGATTGCCGTGGATGACAGCGGCCGTATTACGGTGATTAACGATGAAGCGCGCAGGCTGTTCCGACAAGGCAATATGGCGGCCAATGCGTCGGCAGAAACCATCAGCGAGCAGTGGATGGAGCACCGTCGACTCAGACAAGTGCTGGAAAGTGGTATCGCTCAGCGTGATGAAGAGATCAATATCAACGGCAATTTGCTGCTGACCAATACCGTGCCAGTGACGGTGAAAGGTAACGTGATTGGTGCTATCGCCACGTTCCGCGACAAGACTGAAATTGGCCAGTTGTTGCAGCGCTTGACGGGGATGTCCTATTACGCCGATGCGCTACGGGCACAGTCCCACGAGTTTATGAACAAGCTGCATGTGATTTTGGGCATGCTCCATTTGAAATACTACTCGCAGTTGGAAGACTATATTTTAAAAACGGCGAACAACTATCAGGCAGAAATTGGCTCGATTATTCGCAAGGTGAAATCGCCGGTGATTGCCGGGTTCTTACTGGGTAAAATCAACCGGGCGCGCGATCTTGGCATACAACTGTCGATAACCGAAGAGAGCCTGTTGCCCGAAACCGACGATATGGATGCCACCAATGAGTTGATCACCGTTTTGGGTAATCTGATTGAGAATGCCATGGATGCAATGAGTAACATGGAAAACGGAGAAATCAGCGTGAGTTTCCATCATCAGGATGGGCGCTTGCACTGCATCGTGGGCGATGATGGCCCCGGTATTACGCTGGAAAATCAGCACCGTATTTATGAACAAGGATTCTCCACCAAGGGATCCGGGCGCGGAATCGGTCTTTACCTGACCAAGCAGAGCCTGGAAAAAGTGGGCGGCAGTATCGATTTTGAGTCGGAACCTGAGGTGTATGCCCAGTTTTTCGTGAATATCCCTTATCAAGCCAAGGCTGTTTAACCATGATAAATGTACTGATTGTTGATGACGATGCCATGGTTGCAGAACTTAACCGTTCCTATCTGAGACAGGTGCCCGGTTTCAACTGTTATGCAACGGTGCCAACCTTACAGCAGGCGCGAAATTTACTGATGCAACCCGATTACGAGATCGATCTGGTGCTGCTTGATATCTATATGCAGCAGGATAACGGGTTGGATCTGCTGCCGACCATTCGTGAGTTCAGCGAACAAACGGATGTGATTATCATCTCCTCCGCCAGTGATGTGTATACCATTAAGAAAGCACTGCATTACGGCGTGGTCGATTACCTGATCAAACCGTTCCAGTTCTCTCGCTTTGAACAGGCGCTTACCGCCTATCGCGAAGAAGCGAACCTGCTGAAACATCGAGAATTTGTTGCTCAGTCGGATATTGATAGCCTGATTCGTCGCACCAGCGGCGGTGTGGCCAGTGAGCGTAAAAAACTGCCGAAAGGGCTGACCAGTCTGACGCTACGCACCGTCTGCGAATGGATTGAAGGCAACCAAGGGGCTGAGTTTTCCACGGAAATGCTGGCGAACGCGATTGGCATATCTCGCGTATCTTGCCGTAAATATCTGATATATCTGGCTGATACTAATATTCTTGCCACCAATATCCTCTACGGATCGACCGGTCGCCCTGTGTACCTTTACCGCCTGTTGCCCGAGAAACAAGACGCACTGCGCCAGTATTGCGAGTAGTATGCTGTTTCTCTCCTCGCGCTATCGTATAGACGATAGCGCGATGTTGTTACCATCATGTTCTTTCTATTTTATCCGCGCATTATCATCGGTTTGGTCTTGGTATCTCCATACAGTCCTCTCCCCTTTTTCGTATTTCAATCAAGACTCAATAAAGAAGTATTTTCTATAAATAATCACCGGTGATGCTAAGTTGATTCAGTAGTTGCTAAAGTTGATTCGTTTTTCAGAATCTGGTTTTTGCAGCGACTGTACGTTAAATATTGCGTAAGAAAATATAATAGTAGAGGAGTATGGATGCGCTCTTACCTCAAACTGTATGGCCTATTTGTCGGTTTAAATGTGACCATAATGGTAACCTACGATACGCGGTAATGCCTTCAAATAGTTGGCTTTTGTGATATTCTGCCGCTATTTGAGTTTTCCACGTGGTTACTGTTTTTGTTCATTGCCCTCGCTGCCATTCAGATAAAGTTTATCGACATGGCCTTAGTCCAACTAAGCGCGAACGCTTCCGGTGTCAGTGCTGTCGCCGTGTATCCCAGCTTACCTACCGCTATGAAGCGCGAAAGCCGGGAGTCAAAGAGCAGATCGTTGATATGGCCTTCAACGGTGCCGGTGTTCGCGATACCGCCAGAACGTTGAAAATCGGCATCAATACGGTCATCCGGGCTTTAAAAAGCTCTCGCCCCGCAGGATAACGTCTTCTCCCGTTGCTCACGCCGACGTCGCCCTTATCTGTGAACTTGATGAGCAATGGAGCTTCGTTGGCAGTAAGGCGCTACAGCACTGGCTCTGGTACGCTTACAATACCAAAACGGGCGGTGTTCTGGCCTACACTTTTGGCCCCCGAACCGATGAGACCTGCCGTGAATTGCTGGCTCTGTTGACACCGTTCAACATCGGCATGATTACCAGTGACAACTGGGGCAGCTATGCAAGAGAGGTTCCGAAGCAGAAACATCTGACTGGCAAGATCTTCACGCAACGCATAGAGCCCGTACCCGCATTAAACGACTGGCGCGTAAAACGATTTGCTTCTCGCGCTCCGTCGAGATCCACGAAAAAGTCATCGGAGCCTTCATCGAAAAACACATGTTCTACTAATTGGAGTCATTACCAATTTGTGTAATTGCCTGATTTTGATATGTTCAATCCAACATCAAAAACAGGTTAATTTATGGACGAAAAACAGTTGCAGGCTCTGGCTAACGAACTGGCCAAAAATCTCAAAACCCCTGGCGATCTCAGCCAATTCGATCGCCTGCTGAAGAAAATGAAGAAAATCAGCGTTGAGGCTGCTCTCAACGCCGAAATGTCCCACCATCTGGGCTACGATAAAAATCAGCCCAAACCGGGGGCCAACTCCCGCAACGGCTATTCCACAAACACCGTGACCACCGGCGATGGCCCTCTGGAACTACGTACTCCGCGCGATCGTGATGGCTCCTTCGAACCACAACTGGTGAAGAAAAACCAGACCCGGATCACCGGGATGGATAACCAAATCCTGTCCCTGTACGCCAGAGGGATGACCACCCGCGAGATAGCGTCTGCGTTCAAAGAGCTGTATGACGCGGATGTCTCACCGGCGCTGGTCTCGAAGGTCACCGACGCGGTGATGGAACAGATTACTGAATGGCAAAATCGTCCACTGGATGCAGTCTATCCCATTGTTTACCTTGACTGTATCATCCTGAAGGTCCGGCAGGACAGTCGCGTCATCAATAAATCCGTGTTCCTGGCACTGGGTATCAACATCGAGGGCCAGAAAGAACTGCTGGGTATGTGGCTGGCCGAAAACGAGGGCGCGAAGTTCTCGCTCAATGTGCTGACAGAACTAAAAAACCGCGGCCTGAACGATATCCTCATCGCCTGTGTCGACGGTCTGAAAGACTTCCCGGACGTCATCAACGCGGTGTATCCGGAAGCCCGCATCCAGCTGTGCATCGTGCACATGGTACGCAACAGCCTGAGGTTCGTCTCTTGGAAGGACTACAAAGCCGTCACACGCGACCTGAAAGCCATCTATCAGGCCGCTACGGAAGAAGCAGGCCAGCAGGCGCTGGAAGCATTCGCCAGCGCATGGGACAGCCGCTATCCACAGATAAGCCGGAGCTGGCAGACGAACTGGAGCAATCTGGCAACGTTCTTCGCTTACCCGGCAGATATCCGCAAAGTCATCTACACAACCAACGCCATCGAGTCGCTGAACAGTGTTATCCGGCATGCGATTAAAAAACGCAAGGTGTTCCCGACTGACGACGCAGTGAAAAAGGTGGTGTGGCTGGCAATCCAGTCGGCCTCACAGAAATGGACGATGCCACTGCGGGACTGGCGTATGGCAATGAGCCGTTTTATTATCGAGTTCGGTGACCGCCTGGACGGTCAATACTGAGAAAGGCATTTACACAGAATCATTTACAGGGTCTGCCGTGCGGGCGCAGTAATAGAAGGATTTGGTGCGGCCTTCGATCTTGAGCGAGTGCACATGCATCTGGGTTAAACGTTCCACGTGCTGAATGGCGCGCAGATCGCGTGAGTTCATGATGTAGGTGCCGTGCTCATCTTCGAACACACTCATGTATTCACCGGGACGCAGGTTCTCTTCCAGCATAAACACTTTGTCAGGCGGCTCACCAATACACAGCGTGGGTTCTACATTCTGTACCGGAATCGGGTCATGCAGGTGAACGATATTGCCGGTATCGTCTTCTTTCCCTTCCTGCACCTTGTATTCCCAACGTCAGGCGTTGGTGCAGGTGCCCTGATTGGGGTCACGCTTATTGATATAACCGGAAAGCAGGCAGCGGCCAGAGTAGGCCATACACAATGCGCCGTACACGAAAATTTCCAGCTCCATGTCCGGTACTTGTTGGCGGATCTCGGCAATTTCTTCCAGTGACAGTTCGCGAGACAGGATCACGCGGCTCAGCCCCATCTGCTGCCAGAATTTCACCGTTGCCCAGTTCACCGCATTGGCTTGCACCGAAAGATGAATTTGCATGTGTGGAAAGTTTTCTCTTACCAAAATGATCACGCCGGGATCGGACATGATCAACGCATCCGGCCCCATATCAATCACGGGTTGAAGATCGCGCAGGAAGGTTTTCAGCTTGGCATTATGCGGGGCGATGTTCACTACCACGTAGAATTTTTTCCCCAGTTCGTGGGCTTCATTGATGGCGAGCGCCAGCGTCTGGTGGTTGAATTCGTTATTACGCACCCGCAGGCTGTAACGGGGTTGACCGGCATAAATCGCATCAGGGCCATACGCGAAGGCGTAGCGCATATTTTTCAGCGTACCGGCCGGAGAAAGCAGTTCCGGTTTAAACATGGTGTCTCTCTGGTCTGATCACAAGTCAGGCTGTTCTCTGAGGGAACAGTAAAGGAGGGGGATTCTAGCGCTAATGTCGGTAAAAATCAGCTAACGACGCAGAAAAAGTGTGGCTATTGCCCACGCGCACGCTGGCGTGGGCAACGAGGATTACTTGCCGAGGCTGGTGCGGTTGTGCGCACGTTGTAAATCAACCTATGGGCCGAGTGGCACAATGCCGGTCGGATTCAGCCAACGGATACCGTAATAACCCGCTTTGATGTGGTCAATATTGACCGTCTCTTTGATGCCCGGCCATTGGTAAAGTTCGCGCAGATAGTTCGACAGATGAGGGTAATTTTCAATGCGGCGGATATTGCATTTGAATGCACCGTGATAGGCCACATCAAAACGCACCAGGGTCACAAACAGTCTCCAGTCAGCCTCGGTAATGGTATCACCAGCAATATAGCGATGGGTCGCCAGATGTGTTTCAACGCGATCCAGCGTTTCGAACAGCGTTGTCACCGCGTTTTCGTAGTGCTCTTGGGTTTTGGCAAAGCCGGTTTTGTACACGCCGTTGTTGATGTTGTGGTAAATCACTTCATTCCATTCATCGATGGTGGAGCGCAGTGCGAGGGGATAATAATCCTCATGATTACCGGTCAAGGTGTCAAACTGGCTGTTGAACAGACGAATGATATCAGCCGATTCGTTATTGACGATACGCCCTTCAATACGATCCCACAGCACCGGTACTGAAACTTTACCGGTGTAATGGGCATCACTAGCGGTATACAACTGATGCAGATAACGTACGGGAGCAACGTGTTCGCCGGCATCTTGCGGGGTGGTAAACTCCCAGCCGTTATCCGCAATCACGGGTTGCGCAATGGACAGGGAAACAATATTTTCTAGTCCCTTGAGCTTGCGGAACATCAAGGTGCGTGATGCCCACGGGCAGAGATAAGAAACAAAAAGTTGATAGCGGCCTGCTTCTGGGATCAGCGTTGTTTGGCGAAACAGCGTTTCCTGACGCTGAAAGGCCCCATTTTTGATCTCTTCTGCGGCGACATCACCATTGACCCATTGGCCATTTACTAAACCTGACATGATATAGCGTTCCCCGTCTTGACCGTTGTCGGTGAGACAAACCTAAAAAATAATCATAGTTATTGTTGTGACGTTATCCATGTTAACAGCCGGGAGAAAGCGTAACAGGGCAGATTTTTCATCAAGTCGAACAGTTTTTTTGACAAGTAGGCCTTAACGCTGATTTCCCGGTGTGCCCGTACAACCATACCAGGGGGGAGTGCTAAGCTGTTCGGCCAGAAAATCGATAAAGCGTCTTACCTTGAGCGGCAGCAGTTTACGCGTCGGGTAGACGGCGTAAATATTCAGTTCCAGCGATCTGTAATCGGGTAACACTTCGACCAGCGTGCCTGCGCGTAAATCTTCGCCCACAAGAAAATCCGGTTGTAGAATAATGCCCCGATGTGCCAGCGCGGTATAACGGCAGGTATCTCCGTTGTTAGCATGAATATGCGGTTGGGTTTTCACGGCGATAGTCTCACCGCCATCGTTGGGAGAGAAGTGCCATTCATTACCCGGTGCCCAATAGCTATAAGAGATAACGCGATGATCGCGCAGTGCCTGCGGATGTTGCGGAGTACCGTGGTGCGCCAGATAGGCCGGTGAAGCACACAGCACCATGCGTGTTTTGGCGAGCGGGCGACACACCAACATAGAGTTAGGCAATTGCGCGATGCGAATCACCACGTCGTAACCTTCTTCCACCAGATCCACCACGCGGTCGGACAGAATGATATCGAGTTTCACCTGCGGGTTCTCTTCCACAAATTTACCCCACAACGGCGCGAGGTATTTCACGCCGAAGGTTTGCGGCGCACCCACACGTAATCGCCCATGAACCTCCGCCGAGCAGGCAGTAATTTCCGACTCGGCCTCTTTTACCGATGCCAGCAACTCTTTGCAACGCAGATAGTAGTTCTGGCCCTCCTCCGTCAACGATAATCGGCGCGTTGTGCGTTGCAACAAACGCACACCGAGGTACTCCTCCAACTCGGCAACGTGACGTGACACCACCGGCTTAGATAACGCCAGCATCCATGGCACCGACAAAACTGCCTGCCTCAACGACCGCAACAAAGGTATTCATGGCCTGAAACTTGTCCATCCAGCACTCCGCATGATTGTTTCTATATTAGAGATAATTCATCTCTAATAACTATATATATCTCTGATTATAAGACTTGTAAACTGCCAAACCATGAAGCGAAACCTGTGTTTCATTCACTAACTATATACATATCAAATAATTAACCAGGAGTTCCATCATGATTATTACCGTTGTAGGTACCGGCAGTATGGGGTCCAGTTTTGTTAAGCGTTTTACGCTGGCAGTGCATCAGGTACGCGTGACTGGGCGTGACCTTAACAAAGCACAGGCATTAGCTGCGCAGTTTAAGGGCATATCGTTATACACATCTTTTGGCCATTTTTTGAACAGGATGCTCAGAACCCCGTGAATTAAGGCATTCAAGCCATCCCATTGGCTTTTTGAGGTTCAAAATGCCACTCTGAGATAAACCCGTAATTCATTGATTAAACAGTGCGTTAGAAAGATGTGTATAACGATATGGGCTTAACTCCAAACGAATCTGAGCGACTGTTCTACATACAGTCTAATGCGGTGGCCAATATTAGTTGACCACTACAGTTCTCCATGAAGCGGTAAGCACCCAGCGTCTCAGACCATCCGAGGCACGCATGCGGAATGCTGGCTTGCGGATTCTCAGCCAGCCGTATCAAAAGCCCTTTGGCACGCTTATTGAGCCTCGTGTCACCAAGATTTACCCCTTCCAGTTCTTGGTGTGCCCAGCCATCTGAATCCCGTGTCATTTTTCAGCGCCGTAAATGGCGATAGTACACGTCGGTTTCACTTCATTTACAACCCCACCGGCTGCCTATTTCAGCCCGCTAACCCTTGGCATATAAGGCGTTGCGGACTTGTGTATAACGAGGTGGTTTAAGGGTGCACAGGCAGTGCCTGCCGCAGTTGCCGCGCAAGGTGCGCAGGTGATTATGCTGGCAACCGCCTACGGTGAAGCGGTTAGCGCACTCTGTTCGCTGGGTGATATCAGCGGCAAAGTGGTGATTGATATTACCAACCCGCTGTCTGCTGATTACATGAGTCTGACACTTGGCCACAGCACGTCAGCCGCGGAAGAGATCGCCAACACCTTTCCGGCGGCACATATCGTGAAAGCGTTTAACACCACGTTTGCGCAGGTGGTAGCAGAAGGCCCGGCCTTTGCCGCAGGGCAGGTTGCACCCGTGTTCTATGCCGGGGATGACGTTGAGGCGAAAGCGGTAGTTCAGACCTTGATTGCCAGTACGGGCTTCAAACCGGTCGATGCTGGCACGCTGCGCAATGCACGTTACCTCGAACCGTTAGCCGGTTTGAATATCTATTTTGGCTACGGTGCTGGATTAGGCACCGATATCGTTCCGGCCTGGCTGAGCCGCGCATAAGCAACAGATAACTACTTTGACGAAACAGGAGAATGGTATGAAAAAAGTACTTAGCGTCGCGATCGCATCGCTGTTACTGGCAGGGGTTTGCGCACCGTCGTTTGCTCAGGATCGTCTGGCAGACATCATCAGCCCGATAGCCGATCAGATTCTGCCGAACAAAGTCAGTGCTGCCGATGCGCGTAAAGCCGGGCGCGTGGACTACGACAAGCCAACGCCCGAAAACACAATTATGCTGTTTATCGATCAGCAGGTGGATTTGATGGCCAGTACGCGTGATTTCAATCAGGCATCCGGCTATAAAGCCAACGTGGTCGCGTTGGCTGAAATGGCGAAAGCGTTAAAGATTCCGGTGTTGATCACCTCGTCCAATGCGCAATGGCAAAACGGCGACACCCTGCCGGAACTGAAAGAAATCTTTAAAGATGAACCCATTTATCGCCGCACCGGGATCATCAATGCCTATGAAGATCCTTCATTCCGTAAGGCGTTGGAAGATCTGGTGAAAAAGACTGGTCGTACGCATATCATTATTTCCGGGGTAACGCTGGGGACCTGCGTTGCCTTCCCGACGCTCGCCATGTTGAATGATGGCTATCAGGTTTATCCCGTAGTGGATGCCTCTGGTGCCTGGAGTAAATATGAAGCGGATGCCGCGATGCAACGCATGACGGCAGCTGGCGCACAGTTGGAAACGGTCTACGCGTTAGAGGCAGAACTTCAAGCCGACTGGAAGAAACCCTCCGCCGATGCCATGTTGAAACCCTTTATCGACGGGCTGCCGGAATACGGGTGGATCTTGCAGAACTACTGGAACAACGCCAACAAACACACGGAGCCGGATCCGTTTGGTGTGGTGAAGTAAGCGGTTATCAGCGGGTTCCCGTTTGTCGGGAACCTCAGTCTGATGACAAAGCCTGTTGTTAGGCGAAGTGCGGTGATGGGGTCGTAGCGGCGTAAGCCGCCGACAAATTTGCCCGGAGCAAATTTGAACAGCGCTTGCGCTGGCCCGTAGGGTGGGGCACAGGGATGTGCCACATAATGGCCCCTCGTCGTGATTCGCTGGGAAACACGAGCATATTAAAATGGGGGGAGGGAACCTCTGTGCGTTAGACCACTTCACAGGATCCGGCTTCCCAGCGGTATCCCATGCCATAAACGGTGCGGATAAACGACGTTTGTTCGTCCAGTTGCTCTGATCTTGACCCACCATCTCCGGACAGCTTTTGTATCTTAAGTTAACGATGCCCGCTGGCGCCGATATTCTCTTGGGGAGTTGTATCCCAGCGCACTGTGCGGATGGTTTTCATTGTAATGATTGAACGCCGCTGCAAGATTCTTCAGCTCTGTTCGCACATCGGGTTTTGGCATGAAGGCGATGTAATCTTCCTTCATCGTCTTCACGAACCGTTCTGCCATGCCGTTACTCTGTGGACTGCTCACTGCTGTTGTGCAGGGCTCCAGATTCAGTTCTCTGGCGAACTTCCGCGTTTCATGCGCTGTGTACGCTGAACCATTATCCGTCAGCCATTGCACTGGTTTATCCGGCAGCGCGCTACCGAAGCGTTTTTCCACCGACCTCAGCATCACATCCTGCACGGTTGAACTGTCATAACCCCTGGTGCTCGCTGCCCAGTCTATGGCCTCCCGGTCGCAGCAGTCCAGTGCGAACGTCACCCGCAGCTTCTCGCCGTTGTCACAACCGAACTCGAAGCCATCTGAGCACCAGCGCATATCGCTCTCTGCTACCGCGATTTTGCCTTTATGCTCCCGCTTCGGACGTTCAGTTTTATCATGCAACAACAGCAGGTTATGCTCGCTCATTATCCTGTAAAGCCGTTTGGCGTTCACCGGTGGAAATCCCTCTGCACGACGTTGCTTACGCAGGATACCCCACACTCGGCGGTAACCGTAACTGGGCATGTCGCTGATGATACGGAGGATGTCCGATAATATCTCAGCATCAGCTTCGTCATTACGCCGGTTGCTGCGCCTGTCCAGCCAGTCGGCAGAACGGTTAACCCGCAGTGACAGCTGCGCACGCGACACGCTCATGGCGCGGCTGACCAGAGCTATTCCCCGTCCTTTGGCAACAAGGGCGCGTGCGCTATCCATTTTCGCGACTGGCGGTACTCCACTGCTTCTTTGAGGATCTCAACTTCCATCGTCTTCTTACCCAGAAGGCGCTGTAGCTCCCGGACCTGCTTGAGGGCAGTCGCCAGCGCCGAAGCTGGAACCACTTCTTCTCCGGCCGCAACGGCGGTGAGGCTTCCTTCCTGGTATTGCTTCTTCCACTTAAACAAAAGGCTGGGCTGGATGCCATGCAGGCGGGCTACATGGGAGACGTTCATCCCCGGCTCCATTGTCTGCTGAATGATGGCGATTTTCTCTTGCGGAGTTTTACGCTTACGGACTTCTTGCCCTAACAGGATCCCGGTCATTTCAAAATTAGCATGATTGTTAGACATATATCTAAGCCTATCTCTTATCTGGAGATACAGCTACTGTCTGGTGTTACAGGGGGCTACATCAGTTCGTCCAGTTGCTCCAGCTTGCGCCGCAGATTTTTGATATGGCTGTCGATGGTGCGATCGGTCACGACGCGGTAGTCATCGTAGAGCTTATCCAGCAGCGCTTCGCGCGAAAACACCTTACCGGGCTCTGTCGAAAGGGTTTTCAGCAGGCGAAACTCTGCTGGTGTCAGATCGAGCGGTTGTCCGAGGTAGCTGGCCTGAAAACGGCTGTTATCGATCTGCAAGGCGGCTTCCAGTCCTGCTTCGGGCGGCGGTGCAGACTGCCAGCGGCAGCGGCGTAGCAGGGTTTTCACCCGTACCACCACTTCCCGTGGGCTGTAGGGTTTGCAGATGTAATCATCCGCACCAATTTCCAATCCCAGCAGCCGGTCAATCTCCTCGCTACGCGCGGTAACCATAATAATCGGCACATTGGAAAACTGGCGGATGATGCGGCACAGCGTCAGACCATCGGTGCCTGGCAGCATCAAATCCAGCAGAATCAACGACGATGAGTGCTCACGCACCCAAGGCAACACCTCATCGCCGTGGGTGATCCAATGTGTGTGGTATTCTGCGGCCTGAAGGTAGTCCACTAAAAGCTGGCCGAGCTTGGGCTCATCTTCAACAATCAGCACCTGCTCTGGCAGCGTCTCGTTCGATAAGGTTTCGGTCATCAGCGTTTCAGGACTCCGGTGGATGAAGCGGGAATTCGGCGGTCATCTGCAAACCACCGAGTAAGGAAGCGCTAGCATACAATCGTCCCCCGTGGGCCTCAACGATATTCTTGCAGATAGCCAATCCCAGCCCTGAACCGCCGCTGGCGCGATTGCGTGACCGTTCTGCGCGGTAGAAACGATCGAAAATCCGAGCCAGTTGCTCGGCGTCGACACCCGGCGCGCTGTCCTCCCATACCAGAGTGCACACACCATTTTCAGTATGGGCACGGATCTGTAACTGCCCACCGTTGTCAGTGTAGCGCAGACTGTTCTCCAGCAGGTTGTTAAACAGCTGGCTGAGCCGGTCCGGATCGCCAAAGGCGCTGGCGCGTTCTGGCAACTGCGTGATGACCTCAATGTGTTTCTTCTGAAAGCGCTCGTTGAAGGACGCTGATATGCAGCAGTTGGATTAAATCCACGGAAACGCGGCGATAAGCGAGCGCGCCGACATCGGAGAGCGACAACTGATGCAGATCATCCACCAGTTTGGTCAGCGTGGAAACTTCGTTTTGCAAAGAGAGCAGGGAGCCTGAATCCGCCTTGCGCACGCCATCCTGTATGGCTTCCAGCTCGCCGCGCAGTACCGCCAACGGCGTGCGCAGCTCATGAGAAATATCGGCCATAAAGGCGCGGCGCGACTGCTCGTTTTTTTCCAGTGCGGTGGCGAGCTGGTTAAAATCTTGCGCCAGCCGGCCCAACTCATCGCGGGTATTGACCGGCACGCGAGCAGTAAACTCCCCGGCGGCCAGACGGTGGATCCCCTGCATCAGTCGTTTTACCGGCGCCAGCAGACCGCGCGCCATCAGCCACGTCACGATGATGGCGAGCAGCGTTGACAGCCCGACAATAAACCAACTGGTGCGCTGTTGCTGTCGGTCGAAATTGATATCCGCATCGCGCGTCAGGCGTTCACTGGGGGATGCCACCACCCAACCGACCACCATGCCCTGATGGCGAATGGCTTGCCAGGTGCTTTCGGCGGCAATCGGGGCTGGTGAACCAAACAGCCGGTTACGCTGAGCATCCAGCACCCAGAGCCGGACTCGCCAGCCGCGCATGCTGTTGCCGTCATCTTCATTCTGATCCATGGTGTGCAGCAGTTTGAACACCAGGCGTTCATTGTTGCGCAGGAACGTCCAGTCGCCGTACTGCGCATATTGTTCCTGTAATGCATCACGCAACTGCTCGACGCGCTGTGCGTTGCCTTGCTTGATGTAATCAACAAAGCTGCGTTCGAAGCTCATTCTCACGCCCCAATGCATGGTGATCAACAGCAGCATGCAGGTAGCAAAAATGGCGAGAAACAGTTTAGCGGTAATGCCGAATCTCATCGTATCCTCACCTTTTTCCCTGCAGCACGTTCTGCTTGATCTGGTCCGGCGGCACGCGCAGGAACAGCAGGGCAGGCAGCGCCAATATGACGGCCATGCTCAGATAGGTATAGCGGAATACCTCAGCGGTTGCCGGGCTGGCGATGTCCAGTGTCCCTTGTTGGGCAAAAATACCAAGTAGAATGCCTGCCAGACTTACGCCGAGGCTCATGGAAAGCTGCATGGTCATCGACAGCAGGCTGTTGCCTCCGCTGGCGATGCTGTCCGGCAGATCTTTCAGCGTCAGGGTATTCATAGTTGAGAAACGCACCGAATTGGCAACGCCTACCAATATCAACATCAGCGGCAGTAACCACAGCCAGTTCAGCAGCGCGACGGTGGCAAACAGAAGGGTGCTGAGTGATAGCGCCAGGGTAGATACAATCAGGGCGGTACGGTAGCCCAAGCGGTTAACGATACTGACCACGATACCCTTGGTGCCCATGCTGCCGAGAATCATCGGTATCATTATCAACCCGGCGTGAAACGGTGAGAATCCCATGCCCAGCTGTAAAAACAGCGGTGTGGTAAAGGGCAACATGCCGCTGCCGATACGCGCCAGAAAACCGGCGCTGATCCCAATGGAAAAGGTAGGGGTATTGAACAGGCGCAGATTGAACAGGGCGTTTTCATTTTGACGCGCATGCAGCCAGTAGCTCGGCAGGGCAATAATCCCGACAGCAATCAAACCGACGATGGCAATCGGCGGCAATGCCAGGCTTTTGTGTCCATCCAAGGCTAAGGTCAATGTTGCCATGCCGATGGCGAGCCAGAGAAAACCGCTGAGATCGAAGCGCGAGGTTTCGGTGGTGTAATTCGGCATAATCAGCCAGGTGGCGACAGCACCAATAATCCCTACTGGCAGATTAATCAGGAAAATCCAGTGCCAACTGGCGTATTGCACCAGCAGCCCACCCAGCGTCGGGCCGAGCAACGGCCCGATCTGGCCGGGGATAGTGACAAAGGTCATGGCGGCCATAAACTGGTCACGCGGCACAATCTTCATTACCGTCAGACGACCGACCGGTACCATCATGGCACCGCCCACGCCCTGGATCACCCGCGAGATCAGCAGCGCATTCAAGGTTTCCGAACGCGCACACAGCAGCGATCCTAGCGTGAAAATGATGATGGCGGCAAAAAAGACCCGTTTCACCCCCAGTTTGTCCGCCAGCCAACCGCTGGCAGGCAGCATCACCGCCACGGTGAGCACATAAGCCACCACCACCGAGTGCATACGCAACGGGTTTTCATTCAGGCTAAGCGCCATCGTTGGCAGTGCGGTGTTGACAATAGTGGTATCGAGCGTTTGCATAAAAAAGCCAAACGCGACAATCCAAAGCTGCCAGCGCACGGAGGCCGGTTGGGTCGTTGACGGGGCTGACGAAAAACGCATGAAATAACAGGCCTCATGAAATCAGGGTTGTTCTTGTTCACTCGCTGCGCGTCAAGACGACGTGACGTTGGCGAGGTTGCGCCGCCGTGCCAGCCAGCCGCGCAGACGATCAAAATAGAGGTACACCACTGGTGTAGTGTAGAGCGTGAGCAGTTGGCTCATCACTAATCCTCCGGCGATGGTGATGCCGAGCGGTTGGCGCAGTTCAGCACCGTCTCCTCTGGTCAACACCAGCGGTAGCGCACCAAAAATTGCGGCCAGCGTCGTCATCAAAATGGGGCGGAAGCGCAACAAGCAGGCCTGAAAAATCGCCTCTTGTGCACTTAACTGCGCGCCGCGCTGCGCTTCCAGCGCAAAATCCACCATCATGATGGCGTTTTTCTTCACAATACCGATCAGCAGCAAGATACCGATCAGGGCTATCAGGCTAAAGGGGGCACCAAACCCTTTCAGCGCCAGCAGCGCGCCAACACCGGCAGACGGTAGCGTCGACAGGATGGTCAGCGGATGCACATAGCTTTCATACAGGATCCCCAACACGATGTAAACGGTAACAATCGCGGCAATGATCAGCAGCACCTGCGCACTTTGTGACTGTTGAAACGCCTGTGCCGTACCGGCAAATTGTCCGCGCACCGAAGAGGGCACCCCCAATGCGGTCATACTGCGTTCAATGGCTGCCGTGGCATCTGAAAGTGACACCCCTTCCGGCAAATTAAAGGAAACGGTTGACGCTTCTGACAGCCCCTGATGATTGACGGACAGCGGGGCGTTAATCGGTTGCCAGCTGGCGAACGCCGAAAGGGGAATCGGCTCTCCGGCGCTGTTGAGCACAAACACTGATCCAGCGCGCTAACATCCTGAGTATATTTGGATTCTACCTCCATCACCACTTTGTACTGATTGAGCGGTTGATAGATGGTAGATATTTGCCGCTGCCCGAACGCATTGTTTAACAAGGCATTGACGCTGGAAACGCCGATACCGAGGCGCGCAAGGGTATCCCGGTCGTAGGTCAGCGCCATTTCCGAGCCTTTATCCTGCTGATCGGAGTTAACGTCGGCCAGCTCGGGGAGTTGACTGAGCGCGAGGCGAATCTTCGACTCCCAGGCGCGCAGTTCGTTCAGATCGTCGGACAGCAAGGTAAACTGGTAGCCCGCATTGGACTCTCGTCCGCCGATACGAATATCCTGTACCGGCATCAGAAACAGGTTGGCCCCCGGCTCCTGCGCCAGCTTGCCGCGCAGGCGGGCAATCACCTGCTGAGCGCTCATCTTGCGCTCTGCCAAGGGTTTGAACGTAATAAACATCGAGCCTGCGTTGGTGCGCGAGCCGCCGGTAAAGCCCGTTACGTTATCCACCGCCGGATCGGCGCTGACGATCACCATAAAATCATGTAGCTTATTGCGCATTGCCTGAAATGAAATGCTCTGATCGGCCTGAATAAAGCCCATCACGCGGCCAGTATCCTGTTCAGTGAAGAAGGTTTTGGGAATCGAGATATAGAGCCAGACGTTAAGCCCGATGGTGCCAATCAGAATGACCAACACCCAGCGTGCGTGTTGCAACACCCAGCGTAACGAACGGCCATATTGCTGTTGCAACGCGACGAGCAGGCGACCAAAACCGCGCTTACTCGGCTGGCTGTGTTTTTCATGGCTGCGCAGCAGGCGCGCGCACATCATTGGT
Source organism: Symbiopectobacterium sp. Eva_TO (assembly GCF_053848865.1). NCBI lineage: Bacteria > Pseudomonadati > Pseudomonadota > Gammaproteobacteria > Enterobacterales > Enterobacteriaceae > Symbiopectobacterium > Symbiopectobacterium sp. Eva_TO. The sequence goes on from NZ_JBSPEY010000004.1 coordinate 1,424,428, forward strand.
GTCAGGGTGACGTAAATGATCAGCGAAATGGCTATCGCGGCAGACAGCGTGACGGTGAATTCACGAAAGTAGCGCCCCGGCAATCCGCCCATCAGTAGCAGCGGCAGGAACACTGCCACGAGCGACAGACTCATCGCCAGCACGGTAAAGCCGACCTCGTGCACCCCTTTCAGGGCGGCCTGCATCGGTTTCATGCCTGCTTCAATATGGCGTGAAATGTTCTCCAGCACCACGATGGCATCGTCCACCACGAATCCGGTGGCAATCGTCAGTGCCATCAGCGAGAGGTTATTCAGGCTGAAACCGCACAGGTACATGGCCGCGAAGGTGCCAATCAATGACACGGGTACGGCAATGGCCGGGATCAGTGTGGCCCGACCGGAGCGCAGGAACAAGAACACCACCAGTATCACCAGCGCAACGGCAATCACCAGTGACTGTTCCACCTCGGCCAGTGAGGCACGAATGGTGGGCGAACGATCTTGCGCGATGTTCAGTTGAATGGCGGCGGGCAGGCTGGCACGCAGTTCCGGCAGAGCGGCGCGCACGTTGTCCACGGTGGCGATGATATTGGCATCGGGGGCGCGTTGCACCACCACCAGTACGGCAGTTTTGCCGTTTGCCATCCCGGCGTTGCGCGTGTCCTGCACGCCGTCTTTAACCTGCGCCACGTCGCTCAGTCGTACCGGCGCGCCCTTGTTATAATGAACAACGATCGGTGCATAATCCGCTGCCGTTTTCAGCGCATCGTTGGTTTGCACCTGCCAGCGCGCTTGTCCGTTATCAATATTGCCCAAGGGTTGCTTTACGTTGGCTTTGGCAATGGCCTGACGCACTGCATCCAATGCGATACCCTGATTAAACAGCGCCTGAGGGTTTAACTCCACGCGCACCGCGGGCTGCGAGGCTCCGCTGACCGTCACATCGCCCACGCCGTCCATTTGGGAGATGCGCTGCGACAGTTGATTGGTGGCGAAATCGTATAGCTGCCCCGAATTGTAGGTGTCGGAGGTCAACGTTAGCACCAGAATCGGCACGTCGGCCGGGTTGACCTTGCGATAGGTTGGTCGGCTTGACATGCCGGAGGGCAGCAGGTTCTGTGCGGCGTTGATCGCCGACTGTACGTCGCGCGCCGCGCCGTTGATATCACGCGAGAAATCGAACACCAGTATGATACGGGTTCTGCCCAGCGAACTGGTCGAGGTCATCTCGGTCACCCCGGCGATGCGCCCGAGTGAGCGCTCCAATGGCATGGCGACGGAAGTCGCCATGGTTTCCTGCGAGGCACCGGAGAGCGAGGCGGAAACCACGATCGCTGGGAAATCCACCTGCGGCAGCGGTGCAACCGGCAGCAAGCGAAAACCGAGCACGCCGCACAGCGCAATCGCCAGCGTCAGTAACGCAGTGGCGACCGGGCGGTGAATAAACAGTGCGAAAAACTTCACTGTACGTCTTCCTCTGGCTGCTCGGTGCGACGCAAACGGTGTGCCAGTCGGTCAAACAGCAGGTAAATCACCGGCGTGGTGAACAGCGTCAGAATCTGGCTCATGATCAATCCCCCCACCATGCAGATACCGAGCGGTTGGCGCAGCTCGGTACCGACTTCATTGCTGAGCATCAGCGGCACGGCGCTAAGCAGCGCCGCCAGGGTGGTCATCAGGATTGGACGAAAACGCAGCAGATACGCCTGATAAATGGCATCGTAAGGAGTCATGCCTTGCTCGCGTTCAGCAGCCAGCGCGAAATCGATCATCATGATGGCATTCTTCTTCACGATGCCGATCAGCAAAATGATACCGATGATGGCAATCACATCCAGTTCGTTGCCCACCACCATCAGAGCCAATAGTGCGCCAACGCCGGCGGTCGGCAGCGTGGAAAGAATGGTGATCGGGTGAATAAAGCTTTCGGACAGCACACCGAGCACAATGTACATCGCAACAATCGCCGCCACGATAAGCCACACGGTGCTGCTCAGCGCTGCCTGAAACGCCAGCGCGCTGCCCTGAAAGTGGGTGACGATATCAGTCGGCATCTGCAACTGCTGCTCAGCCGCCGTAATCGCTTGCACCGCTTCTCCGAGGGAATAACCGGGAGTAACGTTGAACGAAATGGTGGAGGCCGGGAACTGATCGATACGGTTCAGGGCCAACGGACCACGTCGTTCTTCCAGCGTGGCAACGGCGTTCAGCGGCACGCTGTTGCCATCACTGTTTTTGATGTTTACTTCATTCAGCGCGCCGATCCCGGTGGTGTGCGCCGTCTGCTGCGCCAGCACCACGCGATATTGATTCGACTGGGTGTAGACTGTTGAGACCAGACGCTGCCCAAAGGCGTTATACAGCGCATTGTCGATAGCGGACATGGTTAGTCCAAGGCGGCTGGCCGCATCGCGGTTGACGTTGACATAAGCCACCGCCGCATCATCCTGCCAGTCGCTGCTCACATCCTGTAGCTGCGGCAACTGTTGCAATTCGCGCATCAGCGGCGGCACCCAGTGGCTCAAATCCTCCAGCGACATCGCCTGCAATGTGAACTGGTATTGGGTGCGGCTGACCTGGGTATCGATGGTTAGATCCTGCACCGGTTGCAGATAGAGCGTGATACCGGTGAGCTGCGCCGTTTTTTCCTGCAAGCGGGTGATGATGTCTGTCAGGCGATCGCGTCGTTCACTGAGCGGCTTGAGGTTGATCTGTAAACGCGCGCTGTTCAGCGCCGCGTTGGTGCCATCCACGCCGACAAACGAAGAGACGCTCAGCACCGCCGGATCCTGCATGATCAGCGATACGGCCTGCTGCTGGTGCTGCGCCATATCGGCATAGGAGACGCTTTGCGGTGCCTGCAACGTACCCTGAATCATGCTGTTATCCTGAACCGGGAAAAAGCCCTTGGGGATCCACAGGTAGAGCAGAACGGTAAGCACCAGCGTGCCGATGGCTAAATAGCTGTTCCTAATACCGCTACACTTTTGCCTGTCCATGTTTTCCACTGGGAAACGGGCTGACGGTTTCCATGAAGCGGCGAACCTTGTTCAGTCACTGCCACATTGAACAGCATTGATGATTGCGGGTAATGGTTTCATGCAACGCCTGCCATAACCGCTCTACATGATTTACCCATGGTGAGTACACCGGCTGATAAATAACCCTGAATTTCGGGTTTTCTTCCAGCCAGCGCTGCGTCTCCCGGCTTTTGTGAATAATGTAGTTATCAACTATCAGCGTGAGCGTTTTTGCCCGTCTGTACGTTGCTCTCAGATGCTCTAACATACTGATAAACAAACACGAACTTTTACTGTTTCCTCCAACATCGCTGACTTTTCCCGTCCCGCTGTGTAATGCACCCGCCAGATAATATTTCTCGTTCTGGCCCGGCGTCACGATGCGTTTCTGCTTCCCGCGAACCTGCCAGTCCGCGCCAATTTTGGGATTCAGATGAATATCCACTTCGTCTTCGTAAAAGACGGGATGTTCCGCGCTGCATTGTTCCAGCGCCATCGCGATGGCCTCCATTTTTTCTTCCTTATGCGGGTCGCGGATACGCAGCGTAGGAGCTGCGCGTCGCCACACCAGACCGGCAGAAGGCCGCCAACGGCGCACCGTGGAAGCATGCAACTGGCAACCGGTTATCTCATTGATTTTTATCGCTAGCAGTTCCGTGCTCCAGCGCGAACGCTGATAGCCAAAATCATGAGGGGAACGCTTTACGAGCTGGATTAACAGTGCGCAGATCTGTTCAAACGGCCAGCGACGGCCACGACCGGGCCGCAGAGATTTGAGGCCTTCAATGCCGTACAGGGTGAGCCAGTTAATCCATCTGCCGATTGACGAACGGGCGCAGCAAAGCATTCTGGCGACATCGCTCACGCGCTCGCCCCGGTGCAACATCAGGATGGCGGTCAGCCTGCGGGCGTGATTCTTGTCACGCGTTTTATGGAGAGTTTTCTTCATCAGGCGTCGTTCGTTACGGGGTATCGGTGCTATGTTCGACATCGCTCAGTCCGGTTGATGATTTGGGATCTTTATCGATTGATCAGATCGCTCAACTCGGACTGAGTTCCCTTCAGGTGATCTACTATTCGGAACAGTTATTTAGGCTCAGGGTGATCCATGGGTGGTTCAACACCCGGCGTAAGCCTTTGCCATACAGCGCGACCAAGCGTGAGAAAAAGCGTTCGCTGGCGCGCGTAAAGGCATTTTGTCGATTCAGGCTCTGATGAGTGAGTAACCGGGCACACATCATCGGGGTCAGCGTCATATCGTTATACACATCTTTTGGCCATTTTTTGAACAGGATGCTCAGAACCCCGTGAATTAAGGCATTCAAGCCATCCCATTGGCTTTTTGAGGTTCAAAATGCCACTCTGAGATAAACCCGTAACTCATTGATTAAACAGTGCGTTAGAAAGATGTGTATAACGATATGGGTCAGCGTAAGCGAAACGATGCCAGAAATCAGAATAGCGACCGCCAGCGTAATGGCAAACTCGCGGAACAACCGGCCAATGATATCGCCCATAAACAGCAATGGGATCATCACTGCAATCAGTGATAACGTCAGTGAGATAATGGTGAACCCAATTTCCCCCGCGCCTTTAAGCGCCGCGTGCAGCGGTTTCTCCCCTTTTTCGATATAGCGCGAAATATTCTCGATCACCACGATGGCATCGTCCACGACAAAGCCGGTGGCAATGGTGAGCGCCATCAGCGTCAGGTTGTTGATCGAAAAGCCAAGGAAATACATAGCGGCGAAGGTGCCGACCAGAGACAGGGGCACCACGATACTTGGGATCAGCGTGGCGATGGCATTGCGCAAAAACAGGTAGATAACCATAATCACCAGCGCAATCGCCAGCATCAGTTCAAACTGCACATCTTTTACTGACGCGCGGATACTGGCGTTGCGATCGGCCAGCGTAGTGATGGTTACTGATTTTGGCAGGCTGGCGGTTAACGTTGGCAGCAGATTACGCAGGCTGTCCGTGGTGGTGATCACGTTGGCACCCGGCTGGCGCTGGATATTGATGATGATCGCCTGTTCACGGTTGGCCCAGGCACCCAGCGCTGTGTTTTCCGGGGCTTGTTCTACGGTGGCGACATCGCGCAGCCGTACCGGTGCGCCATTGCGCCAGGCAACAATCAGCTGGCGATAATCCTCTGCGGACTTCATCTGGTCGTTGGCTGACAAGGTTACCGCGCGCGTTGGGCCATCCAGACTGCCTTTGGCGGAGTTGACGTTGGCGCTGGTGATGGCGCTGCGCAGGGTTTCGCTATCCAACCCGTAAGAGGCCAGCGCGTTGGCGTTGAAATTGACCCGTACCGATGGGCGCTGTCCGCCCGCCAGCGATACACGCCCGACACCAGAGACCTGTGCCATTTTCTGCGCGATACGGGTTTCCACCATATCTTGCACTTGCGTCATCGGCATGGCGCTGGACGTCACCGCCAGCGTCATGATCGGCGGATCGGCCGGATTGACCTTGCTGTAAATCGGCGGGTAGGGCAGATCGCTGGGCAACAAATTGTTGGCGGCGTTGATGGCGGCCTGCACATCCTGCTCTGCGACATCCAACGGCAGCGTCAGTTGAAATTGCAGGGTGATCACCGATGCGCCGCCGGAGCTTTGCGTCGACATCTGTTTCAGCCCGGACATTTGCCCGAACTGACGCTCAAGGGGGGCGGTGATCGCCGACGCAATTACATCCGGGCTTGCACCGGGGTAGAGCGTCACCACCTGAATGGCCGGATAGTCCACCTCTGGCAGCGCAGAGACCGGTAATGCCCGATAGCCAATAATTCCCGCCAGCAGGATCGCCAACATCAACAGGGTGGTGGCGATAGGGCGCAGGATAAACAGACGGGATGGGCCAACGCCTGCCGGAATATCCCCTTGCATCAGGGTTTCTCCCCTCGCGTGGCGTGTTTGGATGGCGGAGTGGTGGTGTTAGCGGCTCTAATCACTTCCACCTGAGCCCCTTCGGTTAAGCGGTCGATACCGTCAGTAACCACGCGATCGCCCTCATTCAGGCCGGCCGTCACCACCATCTCCTGCCCGTATTGAATGCCGACGGTCACGCTGTGTTTACTGACCTGACTTTTCTCATTCAGCACCCAGACAAAACGTCCTTCGCTGCCCATCTGAATGGCGGACAGTGGTACCAGCAGCGCATTTTACAAGGTGGTAACTTGCATGCGCACATTGAAAAACTGGTTAGGAAACAAGGCGTCATCGCTATTTTCAAAGCGGGCTTTCAGCTTGATGGTTCCGGTGGTGGCATCAATTTGGTTATCCATGCTGAGGAGGTTGCCTTGTGACAGCTTGTGCTGGTTGGCGCGATCCCAGGCCTCAACCGGTACGGCTTGGCCCGATTTCTGTGCGCTCAGCACCGTGGCGATATCACCTTCCGGTAACGTGAAGATGACATCAATCGGATGCGTTTGTGTCAACACCACAATACCGGTGCTATCGCTGCTGGTGATGTAGTTGCCCACATCCACTTGTTTAAGCCCCACGCGGCCATTGATAGGCGAGGTAATACGGCTATAGGTGAGCTGCAATTCGGCGCTGGCGACCGAGCCTTCATCGGCCTTGACCGTGCCTTCAGCCTGATGCACCTGTGCCGCCTGCGCATCCAGTTCCTGACGAGAAATCAGGTTGGTTTTAATCAGTTGCTGGTAACGCGCCAGATCCTGACGCGCATTGGCCAGCGCGGCCTGATCTTTTGCCAGTTGCCCCTGTGCCTGTGTCAGCGCCACCTGATAGGGGCGTGGGTCGATTTCTGCGAGCAGATCGCCCGCCTTGACCTGTTGTCCTTCCTGAAAATGCAGGGCCATCAGTTCGCCGTTAACCCGGCTGCGCACCGTTACGGTATTGGCAGCGGTAATGGTGCTCAATCCCGAAAGGTAATATGGCACCGCTGCGGCGCGTGTGGTCGCTGCCTGTACGGGGGGCAGTGCACGCATGGCGGAACGCCGTCCGCCACCGCTGCCCGCATTGCGCGCGGGTGCACTGTTATTACTGGCTTCCTGACGGGCTGAAGGGGACGCTGTCGGGGCATCGGCGGGGCGCAAGTAACGCCAGATGACAACGGCGGCGATAACCGCGAACGCAAGCAACAGCAGACGAAAAAGGCGAGTGGTATTCATCATGGTTTACGAATCGAGTGGCAGCCAGTATTAACACAATGAGGCTAAATAACTGTTCCGAATAGTAGATCACCTGAAGGGAACTCAGTCCGAGTAGAGCGATCTGATCAATCGATAAAGATCCCAAATCATCAACCGGACTGAGCGATGTCGAGCATAGCACCGATACCCCGTAACGAACGACGCCTGATGAAGAAAACTCTCCATAAAACGCGTGACAAGAATCACGCCCGCAGGCTGACCGCCATCCTGATGTTGCACCGGGGCGAGCGCGTGAGCGATGTCGCCAGAATGCTTTGCTGCGCCCGTTCGTCAATCGGCAGATGGATTAACTGGCTCACCCTGTACGGCATTGAAGGCCTCAAATCTCTGCGGCCCGGTCGTGGCCGTCGCTGGCCGTTTGAACAGATCTGCGCACTGTTAATCCAGTTCGTAAAGCGTTCCCCTCATGATTTTGGCTATCAGCGTTCGCGCTGGAGCACGGAACTGCTAGCGATAAAAATCAATGAGATAACCGGTTGCCAGTTGCATGCTTCCACGGTGCGCCGTTGGCGGCCTTCTGCCGGTCTGGTGTGGCGACGCGCAGCTCCTACGCTGCGTATCCGCGACCCGCATAAGGAAGAAAAAATGGAGGCCATCGCGATGGCGCTGGAACAATGCAGCGCGGAACATCCCGTCTTTTACGAAGACGAAGTGGATATTCATCTGAATCCCAAAATTGGCGCGGACTGGCAGGTTCGCGGGAAGCAGAAACGCATCGTGACGCCGGGCCAGAACGAGAAATATTATCTGGCGGGTGCATTACACAGCGGGACGGGAAAAGTCAGCGATGTTGGAGGAAACAGTAAAAGTTCGTGTTTGTTTATCAGTATGTTAGAGCATCTGAGAGCAACGTACAGACGGGCAAAAACGCTCACGCTGATAGTTGATAACTACATTATTCACAAAAGCCGGGAGACGCAGCGCTGGCTGGAAGAAAACCCGAAATTCAGGGTTATTTATCAGCCGGTGTACTCACCATGGGTAAATCATGTAGAGCGGTTATGGCAGGCGTTGCATGAAACCATCACCCGCAATCATCAATGCTGTTCAATGTGGCAGTTACTGAACAAGGTTCGCCGCTTCATGGAAACCGTCAGCCCGTTTCCCAGTGGAAAACATGGACAGGCAAAAGTGTAGCGGTATTAGGAACAGCTATTTAGGCTGTGTCCCTTAATTACATAACCTCTGGTAAAACAGGCGGATGCAGCCCAGTTTCAACATTGCCAGATAATTCCTCGCCGTTTTGTCGTAACGTGTCGCAATGCGACGGTATTCTTTCAGACGGCCAAAGCACCGCTCAACAACGTTCCGATTGCGGTAGGCGTCACGATCGAGCTTTGAACGACCATCCACCGCCATTTTTTCAGTGGATTTTCGGGGGATGACAGTTTTTATACCTCTTTTTTTCAGCTCGTTACGTAATACATGCCCGGAGTACGCCTTGTCAGCGAGTACCGCATGACCACGGCGTTTCATACTGCCGTTCTGGCGTTGAACACCAATACCGTCCAAAAGACGTAGTGCAAACTGATTTTCATGAGCCTGACCGGGGCTCAACACGATGTTTAACGGAAGACCACTTCCGTCTGTAGCCATATGGATTTTGGTGCCAAAACCACCTCGAGAGCGACCCAGCCCATTATCTCCGGTGATATCGGGATGTTTTTTTGAGCACCGGCAGCACATTTCAGCGCCCTGATATTGCTACCATCCAGCGCAGTCGCTGACCAGTCCACGAGGCCATGGGCATCAAGTGATGAAAGTAACTTATTAAAAATAATGTTAATGACTCCCGATTTTGACCATCGGTTAAAGCGGTTATAAACGGTTTTCCATGGGCCGTATCGCTCAGGTAAATCACGCCATGGGGCACCAGAGCACAGCCCCCAGAACATGCCATTGATAATCATGCGATGCTCAGCCCATGGGCGTCCGGCCTGTGGTGTTGCTGGTTCAGCAGGGAGTAAGGGCTGGATGATAGCCCATGCTTCATCGGGAAGATCTTAGCGAGCCATAGTTCAAAATGATGTAGAAAAAAAAGTTATTATAACTCATGGAATTAAGGGTCACAGCCTAGTGCCTGTAGCAAAGAGATCTGCTCAGGGAACACCAGCGGCTGGCGCACCAGCTTATGCAGATCGAGTGGTTCATGGCGCAACTGTTGTTGCAACAGGGAGGCCACGTGCACGATGCCCACCGGTTCATCCGAGGTAGAGCTATCCATCACTACCAGTCGCGTATGCGGGCTTTTCTCCAACAGCGCTGCCAGCGCATCTTGGGGAGACTGAAGCCCAACGGCGATGATATCGTGGCGGGATGTCATGATGCTGCTCACGCTACGCTGTCCCATGCCGAGCACGCGTTCGATCATGCGCCGTTCCTGACGGTTGAACACAGCATTACCGCTTTGTGCGTTGTCGCCAATCAGGTCCGAGGTTTGGTTATTCAATTCCGCATCTTCATGCTCGCCGCGCAGGATTTTCAGGATCACATCGGCAGTACGCTGGCGCAGCGGCACATCAGAGGTGAGGAAACGGCGGCGGTTAAACTGAGCAACCTGGTTTAGCACCTCAATCAATACAGAGAAACCGATCGCTGCATAGAGGTAGCCTTTGGGAATATGGTAGCCAAAAACGTCTGCGACCAGACTAAAGCCGATCATCAGTAGAAAGCTAAGCCAAAGAATGACGATAGTCGGGTGAGCGTTTACAAACCGGGTTAACGGCTTGCTGGCGAGCAGCATTAATCCAATGGCGATGGTGACGGCAGACATCATCACCAGCAGATGATCCGTCATGCCGACAGCGGTAATCACCGAATCCAGCGAAAAAATGGCATCCAGAATTACAATCTGCGTCACAACCGCCCAAAAGCGCGCTCTTTTACGTTGGCCATGCTGCTCCTGATCTTTGCCTTCTAACCGCTCATTGAGTTCTACCGTGGCCTTGAACAGCAGAAACAGCCCGCCAATCACCATAATGATATCGCGTGCGCTAAACGGCTGTTGAAACAGGGTGAAAAGCGGGACGGTGAGGGAAACCAGCCAGGACATCGAGGCAAGCAGCACCAGACGCATCAATAGCGCGAGTGACAGACCGACGACTCGGGCACGATCTCTGAGTTTTTCCGCCAGAATGGCAATAAAGACAAGGTTATCGATACCTAATACCAGTTCCAACACCACAAGCGTTGCCAAACCGGCCCAGATAGTGGGATCAGCGATCCACTCCATATAAATTTTTTCACCTTCGTCAACCAGAACCGATACAGGGTAGCAGCGCAACCAGCATTTGTGGGGATATTGCCAGTCTGACAACATCTTCATAAAATCCTTGCAAGGATAATTACTTCATTTACAACTATTTAGCATCTTAACCTGCTGATTTAAAATCCCTAACTTTCAAAAAACGGTATCTAGCCGCGCGCAAGAGTGCTAACCTTTGTAAGGAATTATTAAATAATACCGTTTTGTTTAAAAAATACTCAAATATAAAAAGACATGTGATTTCCTAAGGTTATTGCGGTTTTGTTGCGCGGGATAGGCCTAATCTGAAAATCTTTGTAAATCCACGAACTTCCTGTACATCGTGAAATGTGCTCCATACTATAGTGGCGTGCGCGGCATTATTGGGTCCTTTTCTGAAAGTTTCGCGGTTTTTTTTTGCTTGACTAGCCCGTAAAAAACAATAAGTACCAAGGAATCATAATGTGGTCCACGGACGGTATTCCGTATTTTAACAGCACATTGGTAGCTATAAAGCCAAGGGCGGTAGCTTGTCTGATGTGAAATAACTTAACGGTTGATGATGGTGCAAAATGCAAGATATTACGGTTATCTTCATCGGTGCTTTTATTGCGCTTTTTCTGGCAAGAAAAATAGCAATAAAAGTAGGGCTCGTTGATAAACCGAACACGCGTAAGAATCACGATGGTCATATCCCGTTGGTAGGGGGAGTATCTCTCTATTCCTCGCTATGGCTTCTTTATGCTTTACATCCTTCTTCCTGGTTATCTGAATTCCCTCTCTATATGGTTTGTGCCAGTGTACTTTTCTTTGTCGGTATTCTGGACGACCAGTTTGACCTTCCTGTTCTCCCACGCATAATCTTGCAAGCCGCTGTGGCCGGTCTGATGATTTATTCCGATCTTTTTATCTCAACGGTTGGCAATATCCTGTTTGACTATGGGCTAATGCTCGGCTTGGCCGGATACCTTATTACTGTATTTGCAGTGTGGGGGGCGATCAACGCGTTTAACATGATCGATGGCATGGATGGTCTGCTTGCAACACTCTCTAGTGTGACGCTTGGAGCATTGTCTGTGATGTTCCATCTGGGCGGTCACAATGCGTTAGCATTGTGGAGCTTATACATATTGGTGGCATCTTTCCCTTATCTTGTGCTTAACCTCGGGCTCATCTGGGGGAAAAGTTTAAGGTTTTTATGGGGGATGCCGGCAGCACGCTGGTTGGGTTTACTGTTATCTGACTATTGATCTTGGCGACTCAGGGGCCGACTGCGGTTATGCGTCCTGTGACCGCACTGTGGTTTATTGCAATTCCATTGATGGACATGATAGTGATTATCATCCGCCGGGTTCGTCGAGGTGACAGTCCGTTTAAGCCAGATAATGAACACTGTCATCATATTCTGATGCGTGCAGGACTGAGTAACTTTCAAGCATTAGTGGTGATAGGATGTGTGGCGCTGGTGTTTGCGGCATTTGGAATACTTGGCGAGCATGCAGAGTTCTCAGAGTCTGTTATGCTTAACCTGTTTTTGCTAGTGTTTATTGGCTATTTCTGGTCAATTACCCGGGTATGGCGTTTGTTAGCGTGGTTGAGAAATAGCGCCGAGTCGTCATCTGGAATGCATGGTAAAGTGGGACAAACAGCTCTGAACAAGTAAATTACCCGTTTTTACAGCCGTAACTCATGGAATCAATAGCACCCGACTCCTCTATGATACGGGAAGAGAATCGGCGGCGACTTATAACTTATTAAAAGTGATGGCATAAACAGGATGATAGCTTACAAAAGAAAAGTGATACCGTTAATGGTATCTGCCGTGTTGCTGAGCGGGTGTACCATTTTTCCTGGTTCGCATTTGACGACCAGCGGCAAAGAAGTGATTAAACAGCAGGATGCAGATTTCAACATCAGTAAACTGGTCAACGTTTACCCGATGACGCCTTACCTGATTGAGAAAATGCGAGCAAAACCACTGGTAGCGCAAGCTAACTCGGCGCTGGATCGTGAATTGCAAAGCTACGAGTACCTGATCGGCGTGGGTGATGTGCTGATGGTTACCGTTTGGGATCACCCTGAACTGACTACTCCTGCGGGTACCTACCGCACTGCGGCTGATACTGGCAACTGGGTTCACTCTGATGGCACCATCTTTTACCCTTATATAGGTAAGGTGAAAGTGGCGGGGAAAACCGTCATTCAGGTGCGTGATGAAGTGATGGGGAGACTGGCGCAGTATATAGAATCGCCGCAGGTGGAAGTGAGCATTGCCGCATTCCGCTCGCAGAAAGTGTATGTGTCTGGTGAAGTGGCTGCATCAGGTCAACAGGCTGTCACTAACGTGCCGCTAACCATTCTGGATGCTATCAATAAAGCCGGTGGGCTGACGGAAAACGCAGACTGGCGTAATGTAGTACTCACCCACAACGGGCAGGAAAAACGCATTTCCCTCCAGGCGCTGATGCAAAACGGTGACCTATCTCAGAACCAACTTCTCTACCCAGGCGATATCCTTTATGTGCCGCGTAACGATGGCCTGAAGGTGTTTGTGATGGGGGAAGTGAAAAAGCAAAGCACGCTGAAAATGGATCGTAGTGGCATGACGCTCACCGAAGCGTTAGGCAATGCGGAAGGAATGGATCAGGCGATGTCTGACGCTACTGGTGTGTTTGTTATACGCCCGCTGCGCGGCACGCAAGGCCCGAAACTGGCCGATATTTATCAGCTCAACACCGCAGATGCCACTGCATTGGTGATGGGTACTGAGTTCCAGTTACAGCCTTACGATGTGGTGTACGTGACTACCGCACCGGTTGTGCGTTGGAACCGCGTTGTGTCACAACTGGTGCCGACCATTTCTGGCTTTAATGACCTGACCGAAGGCGCATTGCGTGTGCGTACCTGGCCGTAACCACCCTTTTGCACGCGAAGAATGCTATGTTTGATTCCATCTTAGTGGTATGCGTAGGTAACATTTGCCGCTCCCCTACCGGGGAGCGGTTGTTAAAGAAGCTATTGCCAAACAAAAGAATCGCTTCTGCGGGGCTGGGGGCTCTGGTTGAGCACGCCGCAGATAACACCGCCAGTGACGTGGCCAGTGCGCACGGCCTTTCTCTTAAAGGGCACTCAGCCCAGCAACTCACCAAATCTCTGTGTCGCGAGTATGACCTGATTTTGGTGATGGAAAAAGGCCACATTGATGCCGTGGGGCGCATGGCACCGGAAGTGCGTGGCAAGACCATGTTGTTTGGCCACTGGCTGAACCAGCGAGAGATTGCAGATCCTTATCGCAAAAGCCGTGAGGCTTTTGAATTTGTTTATTTGCAATTAGAGCAGTCGGCCCAAAAGTGGGCGCAGGCTTTAAATCGATAATTCTCAGAGAAACCGATGGCAGAGAAAAATTCAGTGAAAACATCTGAAATGGATCGTTCAGATGTGATTGATTTGGGGCGATTGCTTGGAACCCTGCTAGATAATCGTTGGCTAATTATTGGTGTTACGGCGCTGTTTACAATTTTCGGTGTGGCCTATGCCATGCTGGCTACGCCGATTTATAAAGCGGATGCGCTGATTCAGGTGGAGCAGAGTGGTGGCGATTCATTGCTGAAGGATTTCTCCAGCATGTTACCGGATGCAACACCGCAGTCTGCTGCGGAAGTTGAGTTAATAAAATCACGCATGGTGATGGGAAAAACGATTAGCAATCTGGCGCTGGATATTGATGTGCATCAGAAATATTTTCCTCTTATCGAGAAAGGGATTGCGCGGTTGATGGACGCAGAGGTGGGGCAAATCTTTGTCTCACGTCTTGATGTGCCACCTAGTTGGCAAGATGAACCGATGACGCTTGAAGTCATTGATAAAGAAAATTACACCCTGACAGCAGGTGACACTGTTTCTTTCTCTGGAAAAGTAGGGCAACTTGAAAGTCAAAGTGGTGTCACAATATTGGTTAGTGATATTGCTGCTGAAAGTGGTACCGCTTTTTGCCTGAAAAAGTTGAATCCTGTCACGGCATTAAAAGCTCTATTGGATAACTTCGTTGTTGCCGATAGAGGCAAAGATACTGGGGTTTTGGGATTAACCTTGGAAGGCGAAGATCCCATCTTAACCACTAAAATATTAAACAGTATTATCCAAAATTATCTGCAACAAAATGTTGAGCGTAAATCTGAAAAGGCTGGGCGCAGTCTGGAATTTTTAAAAGAACAGTTACCAAATGTACGTGGTCAACTGAATGATGCTGAAAATAAATTAAATACATTTCGCCAACTAAATAATTCTGTCGATCTTTCTTTAGAAGCAAAAGCAGTGCTGGATATGATGGTTGCTGTGGAATCTCAACTTAATGAGCTAACCTTTAAAGAAGCGGAAATATCCAAACTTTATACTCGTGAACACCCTGCTTATCGTGCGCTGATGGAGAAACGAAAAACTTTGCAGCAAGAGCGCGAAAAGATTAATAAACGAGTGAGTGCGATGCCGAAAATCCAGCAAGAAGTGTTGCGTCTTATGCGCGATATTCAAGCTGGTCAAGAAGTTTATATGAAACTGCTGAATAAACAGCAAGAGTTGAGTATTAATAAGGCCAGCACGGTTGGTAACGTGCGTATTATTGATAAAGCAGCTGTTCTGCCTAAACCGGTAAAACCGAGAAAAGCATTAATTATATTACTGGCTGTAATTTTAGGTGGAGTGATATCTGCTGCATTTGTAATTTTAAAAACCTTATTGCATAAAGGTATTGAAAGTCCTGAGCAGTTAGAAGAGTTAGGCGTCAACGTTTATGCTAGTGTGCCTCTTTCTGAATGGCAACAGAAGAAAGATAAGGCACTTCTCGGCAAAGGAAAGAAAAGCAATACACGTTCTACAGAGTTACTGGCCGTGGGGAATCCCACCGATTTAGCCATTGAAGCTATACGCAGTCTTCGTACTAGCCTACATTTTGCGATGATGGAAGCAAAAAATAATGTGCTGATGATTTCTGGTGCAAGCCCTTCAATTGGCAAAACGTTTGTCAGTGCCAACTTGGGAGCGGTGATCGCGCAGGCGGGCCAACGGGTGTTGATAGTTGATTGCGATATGCGTAAAGGTTACGCCCATGAACTGATGGGGGCTCAGAGCAATAACGGTCTTTCCGATATCCTTGCTGGACAAATTCAAGTCAAAGATGCGGTACGCAAGACTCATCTAGAAAGCATGGATTTTATCCCTCGCGGACAGGTACCGCCCAATCCTTCAGAACTTTTGATGCACAACCGTTTTGCGAGTTTTATCAAGTGGACTACTGAAAACTATGATTTGGTGTTGTTGGATACACCACCGATCTTAGCTGTGACCGATGCTGCTATTATTAGTCGCCACGCAGGTACGTCTTTACTTGTTGCTCGATTTGAAATGAATACGATAAAAGAGATAGAAGTAAGTATTCGACGCTTCGAACAAAATGGTGCTGAGATTAAAGGCATTATTCTTAATGCCATAGTTAAACGTGCTGCAAGCTATTACGGATATGGTAATTATAACTATTATACTTATGATTATAAATCCCACGAGTAGGTATCATAACGTATAAAGAATAATTAATTTCCCTGAGCATAAATAATTTATTATATGTATGCTTTCGATTTTTTAAAGTCAATAAACAATATCCCTTAATTTAAAAATATTGTTTATCTATGGGGTGGTGATGGAAGGGTATGTAATGAAATATCTATTGGTTGTTCCCACATATAACGGTGGAGCTATTTGGGGGAAATGTGCTGATAAGATAAAACAGTACTGTGATAATAATGTTTCTATTCATGTTATTGATTCAAGCAGTACTGACAATACAAGAGAAATAGCAAAGAATAATGGTTTCCACGTTACGATGATAGATTCTAAGGATTTCAATCATGGTGGAACAAGAAATATAGCTGTTGAAAATAATTATGAAAATTTTGATATCGTAATTTTCTTGACGCAAGATGCAATACCAGAGGCTAATTTTGTTGAGAGAATAATAGAAGTTTTTACAGATGATACTGTTGCCTGTGCTTACGGGCGTCAATTACCTCATCTTGATGCGAAAGCTATTGCTGAACATGCAAGATATTTCAACTATTCTCATGAGCATCATGTTTACTCTATCGCTGATGTACCTCAGGTAGGGATTAAAGCTGTATTCCTGTCTAACTCATTTTCTGCATATCGAGTGTCAGTATTCCGAGCGCTAAATTTCTTCCCAACAAATTGTATTCTCGGGGAAGATATGCACTTTGCAGCAAGAGCTGTACTCGCGGGGTATAAAATCGCCTATGTTGCTGATGCTCAAGTCAGGCATTCTCATAATTATAGCGTAATTGAGGAGTTCAAGCGTTATTTTGATATAGGTGTATTTCACGCCGATGAACCCTGGATTCGAGAAAAATTTGGAGGTGCGGGTGGTGAAGGAATTAAATATATCCGTTCTGAATTTAAATATTTATTAAAGAAATCACCAATATCTATTCCCATAGCGCTATTAAATAATTTTATGAAATTGTTCGGTTATAAGCTAGGCCAGAAATACCGGCATATTCCTAAAGTAGTAATAAAACAATTATCGATGCATAAAAGATACTGGCGTTGAATACAAGTAAATTGCTAAATACTGTGTCTTTTTAAAAGATAAAAGTATTAAACTCCTAGTTTTAGGCTGTGTCCCTTAATCCCATGAGTTATACTAACTGTTTGTTTCTACATCATTTTTAACTATAGCTCGCTACGACCTTCCCGATGAAGCATGGGTTATCATCCAGCCCTTACTCCGGGTCTTCTCTTGTTGTGGTGGCTTGTAGTGGTCAACTAATATTGGCCACCGCATTAGACTGTATGTAGAACAGTCGCTCAGATTCGTTTGGAGTTAAGCCGCCGTTATATCAGTGAGGCCGGATAGCGCTGTAATACCCCGTGATGTAGCGGATAATCGCGTCCTGGGCTTCGCTGAAGCTGTTGTAACCCTTTGTCGGCACCCATTCTGTCTTCAGGCTGCGGAAGAACCGCTCCATTGGCGCATTATCCCAGCAGTTACCCCGCCGACTCATACTCTGCTTTATCCGGCAGCGCCACAGGGCTTGCCGGTATTGACGGCTGGTATAGTGGCTGCCCTGGTCGCTGTGGAACATGACTCCTGTTGGTTGTCCCCGGAGTTCCCAGGCCATCTGCAACGCTTTAACTGTCAGCGCCGAGTCCGGCGACGTCGACATGGCCCAGCCCACCGGTTTGCGGGCGAACAGGTCTAGCACCACCGCAAGGTAAGCCCAGCATTTGCCCGTCCAGATGTAGGTCACATCGCCGCACCAGACCTGATCCGGCGCGGTAACCGCGAACTGGCGGTTGAGATAGTTCGGTATTTCAACGTGTTCATTGCCGCCGCGTTTGTATTTGTGAGCCGGTCGCTGGCAGCTGGCGATACCCAGCTCCTTCATCAGCTTGCCAGCCAGCCAGCGCCCCATTTTGACACCAGAGCTGCCGGTGACGATGGTCGCGATACTTCGAGCGCCGGCAGAGCCGCCGCTGGCGTTCCAGGCTTCCATGACGCGACTACACTTAACCACGTGCTCACCGTCGGGTTCATTAGCGGAAGCCTGCCAGTGCCTGTAGCTGCTGCGATGTACCTCAAAAGTTTGGCACAACGCCGTGACCGGGTATCGCGCCCTCAGCCTGTCGACTACCGTGAACCGTTGAGTGAGTCCGACATTAAGAGCGCCGTAGCCTTTTTTAGGATTTCGTTCTCCATTTCAAGGCATTGGACTTTTTTCTTCATCTCACGCAGCTCGAGCTGTTCAGGGGTAAGAGGAAGTCCCGTTGGCGTTTTTCCCTGTCGTTCAAGGCGAAGCTTATTGACCCAGCGACTAATGGCAGAATGGCTGACATTAACCGCCTCTGCGGCCTTAACGTATGTGTAGCCGTGGTCGACAACCAGCTTTGCGGCTTCGAGCTTAAATTCCGCCGTAAAATGTTTACCCATGAGGTCACCTGTCGTGTTGATGAGGTGAGCATATCACCTCCGATCAGGTGGCCAGTATCAGTGTGCCACTACACTCGCGCGGGGCAGAAGGCGCGTACGGTGAAACAGGCGCTGCGCGTGAAGCGAGTGTCGCTGCGTTGCGGGTTGGCAGTGACTTGTGTGATAGCCAAGGAAATTGAGCCGCCAGCAGGCGTGAAGCCGGTCGAGTAGCGGTTGCTGAGCAATCGCGTACCTGAAGGACGAGAAGATATCGTGGAGCTGATCGACTGGTATCGGGCTAGATGGGAAATCGAGATGTTCTTCAATGTGCTGAAGAACGGCTGCTGTGTCGAAGCGTTACAGTTATCGACCGTGGATCGCATTGAGCGGGCATTGGCGCTGTTCATGATCGTGGCATGGCGCATCGCCTATTTAATGCGTATGGGACGAACCTGTCCAGAGCTGGACGCAATGTTGTTCTTTGATTCCGACGAGACTCATGGAGCTTACCTACTGATGAACCATATCGTTATACACATCTTTCTAACGCACTGTTTAATCAATGAGTTACGGGTTTATCTCAGAGTGGCATTTTGAACCTCAAAAAGCCAATGGGATGGCTTGAATGCCTTAATTCACGGGGTTCTGAGCATCCTGTTCAAAAAATGGCCAAAAGATGTGTATAACGATATGGGTTAAACTGGGCTGCATCCGCCTCTTTTACAAGAAGTTATGCAATTAAGGGACACAGCCTAGTTGTACATATCTCTTAGCGTAAAGTACAGAATATGACAAAAAAAGTTATTTTTATTTCTATGCACCTCCCTTCTCAATCTGTACCGGAAGCGGGGCAAAAACTTGCATTTAATCGATTAAGATCGTTTATTAACTCTGGGAACGAAGTTCATTTAATTTCTTTTGTTAATGAAAGAGAATTAGCACATGTTAATGTCAACGATTTTAATGATTGTAAATCAGTTCATTTCGTTAATATAACAAAAATCGATAGGTTATTAAATTTTTTGAAAACACCGTGGTTACCCATTCCAATTTCTGTAAGGAATGACAAACGGATAAAGGCTTATATCAAAAATATTTTGACTGAGGATACTGATATTCACATTGAGTATGAGCAAGGTATGGCTTTGATACCTTGTGATTTTATTTCAAAATCCACTGTGGTATTCCATGATGTCATTTCTCAATCGTATTCTCGATTCGCGAATGGTAAGGGATCTGTGTTAAAACGGCTATTTTATTCATTTCAGCATCATTTGCTGCTAAAGTGGGAAAAAAAATACCTAGGGTCTATTAATAGCGCAATTGTTTTAA
This sequence comes from Symbiopectobacterium sp. Eva_TO, assembly GCF_053848865.1. NCBI lineage: Bacteria > Pseudomonadati > Pseudomonadota > Gammaproteobacteria > Enterobacterales > Enterobacteriaceae > Symbiopectobacterium > Symbiopectobacterium sp. Eva_TO. Next base: position 1,444,166 of record NZ_JBSPEY010000004.1, read on the forward strand.
GTGAAAAAGATCTAAATATATTAAAGCTAATTAATAACAGTAATAAATTACGAGTGTCTGTCGATTTCCCTCAAGTGTCAGAGTGTTTCTATAATGTAAATAGAGATCGTGTTGAAAAAAACACTGTGATGTTTTGGGGGGCGATGAATCGTGAGGAAAATATTGATGCTGTTAATTGGTTTGTCGAAGAGATTTATCCACTGATTCTAGAAAAAAAACCAGATTTAAAATTTTATATTGTCGGAGCAAATCCTCCGGAGCGAATTTGCAAATTAGCGAGCGATAGCGTAATTGTCACCGGTTTTGTTGATGATCCAATTGAGTTTTTTGAGAAAATAAGTGTTGCCGTTGTTCCTCTCCGTTATGGGGCTGGCGTGAAATTAAAAGTTCTTGAAGCTCTTGCTGCTAATATACCCATTGTGACCACTTCTGTGGGTGCTGAAGGCATTAGTACTGAAAATGGGAATATGTCTGTGACTGATGATAAAGAAATTTTTTCGAATAAAGTTATTGAATTAATCAAATAAGCATTTAAACATTAAGTTTGGTTTGATACTATCTTTAGGCTTTGTTGAATAAATCAGAACTTGTAACGACTGTGCCCCAGGTCGATTGTTACGTGATGCGAATACTGTTCGGCATTCCTAATAGCGTGATCCGGTTAAGCGCTTTGACCATCGCCATGGCTTCACCCACCTGAGCATCGTAGTCACGCAGACTTAGATGACCACCCAGAAGCGTTTTGAACCGGAACATGGCCGTTTCAGCCACTGAGCGTCGGTGATAGCCCACTTTCTTTTTCCAGGTATCGTTGCTGCCGCTCAGGCGCTGATTTGCAACAGCGTGGTTACGCTCGTGGTAGTGGTCCGGCCAATATTGCGCCCCCCTTCGCGGCGGGATAAGCGGCCTTATTTTCTTCCTCAGCAGAGCATCATGGCAGTAACCTGTATCGTAAGCGCCGTCAGCCGATGCCTCTCTGATTTTCCGGTGGGTCTGGTTTATCAGTGCCGGTAGAGCCTGGGCATCAGTCGTACCACTGAGCGACAAATCCGCACAGATAATCTCATGCGTCGCACTGTCTACTGCCAGATGCAGCTTACGCCACACCCTGCGTCTGTCGGCACCATGCTGCCGGACTTTCCATTCGCCTTCGCCAAAGACCTTCAGGCCGGTTCCATCAATGACCAGATGTGAGATTTCACCACGGGTTGGCGTTTTTATGGGCTTTGTTGAATAAATAGAAAGTTTGGGTAATCATCGGATCAGATCACCATAGTTGTTTCAACATCAGGTCTCCATGGCAAAACAAAATTTTAAAATCACTAACTGGCCCTCCTATAACAAGGCCCTCAAGCAGCGCGGTTCTCTAACCGTATGGCTAGATGAATCAGCCATTGCTGCATGGACGGAAAAAACGACTACTGAACGGCGTGGACGACCGCTCCACTACTCAGATATGACCATCACCACAGTCCTGATGATGAAACGCGTGTTTGGCCTAGGCTGTGTCCCTTAATTACATAGCCTCTGGTAAAACAGGCGGATGCAGCCCAGTTTCAACATTGCCAGATAATTCCTCGCCGTTTTGTCGTAACGTGTCGCAATGCGACGGTATTCTTTCAGACGGCCAAAGCACCGCTCAACAACGTTCCGATTGCGGTAGGCGTCACGATCGAGCTTTGAACGACCATCCACCGCCATTTTTTCAGTGGATTTTCGGGGGATGACAGTTTTTATACCTCTGTTTTTCCGCTCGTTACGTAATACATGCCCGGAGTACGCCTTGTCAGCCAGCACCGCATGACCACGGCGTTTCATACTGCCGTTCTGGCGTTGAACACCAATACCGTCCAAAAGACGTAGTGCAAACTGACTTTCATGAGCCTGACCGGGGCTCAACACGATGTTTAACGGAAGACCACTTCCGTCTGTAGCCATATGGATTTTGGTGCCAAAACCACCTCGGGAGCGACCCAGCCCATTATCTCCGGTGATATCGGGATGTTTTTTTGAGCACCGGCAGCACATTTCAGCGCCCTGATATTGCTACCATCCAGCGCAGTCGCTGACCAGTCCACGAGGCCATGGGCATCAAGTGATGAAAGTAACTTATTGAAAATAATGTTAATGACTCCCGATTTTGACCATCGGTTAAAGCGGTTATAAACGGTTTTCCATGGGCCGTATCGCTCAGGTAAATCACGCCATGGGGCACCAGAGCACAGCACCCAGAACATGCCATTGATAATCATGCGATGCTCAGCCCATGGGCGTCCGGCCTGTGGTGTTGCTGGTTCAGCAGGGAGTAAGGGCTGGATGATAGCCCATGCTTCATCGGGAAGGTCGTAGCGAGCCATAGTTCAAAATGATGTAGAAACAAATAGTTAGTATAACTCATGGGATTAAGGGACACAGCCTAATGAGATGGTCACCCCCACCCTGTGAGCGGTACGCTGACAGGGTGTTTCTTTATGGAGAAGGCCATCATGCAAAACGTCACGCTTATTGGTATCGATCTCGGCAAACATTCTTTTCACATTCATTGTCAGGATAAATCAGGCAAGGCATTACTGCGGAAAAAGTTTACCCGCACCAAACTCATCGAGTTTCTGGCTACGTGTACACCTACTACCGTTGTAATGGAAGCCTGCGCCGGTGCCCATTTTATGGCTCGTCGGATCAGTGAGCTGGGGCATGAAGTAAAGTTGATCTCTCCGCAGTTTGTCCGCCCTTTTGTCAAGAGCAACAAGAACGATTTCGTTGATGCCGAAGCAATATGCGAAGCCGGATCACGCCCTTCCATGCGGTTTGTGCAGCCAAGAACTGAGGCTCAGCAAGCTATGCGAGCCTTGCATCGCGTCAGGGAGTCGTTGGTCAGAGACAACGTTAAAACGACTAACCAAATGCATGCTTTTTTACTGGAGTTTGGTATCAGCATGCCGAAAGGTATTGCGGTAATCAAAAGGCTTTCAGCTGTTCTGGCTGATAATGACTTGCCACCTTATCTGGCACAGTTGCTGCTTCGATTACACGATCATTACCAATATTTGGTTGGGCAGATAGCAGAGCTCGAAAGAGAACTTGGGCAGGCACTCTCTCTAGATGAAACTGGCCAGCATTTAATGACCATCCCTGGTGTTGGACCGATAACAGCCAGCGTTTTGTCATCACAGTTAGGCGATGGCAAGCAATATGAAAACAGTCGTAATTTTGCCGCTTCCACCGGTCTTGTACCCCGCCAATACAGTACTGGAGGGAAGAATACTCTGCTGGGTATTAGCAAGCGTGGAGATAAAAACCTTCGCCGATTGCTTGTTCAATGGGCTTTGTTGAATAATAGGGAATCGTGCTGTTTTACTATGCCCATTTTGGTAGAAAATGCTTATCACCTCAGGCATTCCGTTTTCTCATGATGCTTAACTGCATGATTTTACGTTGCTGGAAACAATCGTTTTACTGGGCTGGTAGCATAAAATCTGTTTATTCAACAAAGCCACAACTATGGTGATCTGATCCGATGATTACCCAAACTTTCTATTTATTCAACAAAGCCCTATCTTTACTAAAATCTCTGATGTATTATTTCAGCCTTAGTTTAAGGTAGCCATTCATAAAATAATCTAATCGAGCCTATGTTTTTGATGATGTTTAATTTTTTTCATACTTTCTAGGATGTCAATTATATGCATGCATCGCTGCAAATAAAAAAAATAAACATAATAAAAATTGCTCTTGCTGGGTCGGATCTGATTTTTTTTAACATATCCCTACTTCTGACTGTTTTTTGTATCGAAGCCGCAGGTTATAATATTTTTAGTTTTATTCTAAAAAATGAAATTATTTACCGCTTTATTTCACACCTGATTCTTTCATTAATCTGTGTTGGTTGGTTTTGGATCAGACTACAGCATTATTCATACCGAAAACCATTTTGGTTTGAATTGAAAGAAATATTCAGAACCTTAGCAATTTTTTCTGTGTTAGATTTGGCTTTGGTCGCTTTTTCAAAATGGGATTTCTCTCGTTATGTGTGCGTGCTGACATGGTTTTTTGCTTTCCTGATGGTTCCAATAGCGCGCTCATTAACTAAACGTATTCTAAATAAGTTTAATTTGTGGAAGAAACAAACCATTATTATTGGTAATGGGAAAAATGCTAAAGAAGCTTATGCCGCTTTACAAAGTGAGAAAATTTTAGGTTTCAACATTACTGCTTTTTATTCAACAAATCGCAATCATTCACCAATTAATAATATTCCGGTAATAACTTCTGAAAGTGAGTTGTGGGAACAATGTTGCACAGAAGAGACGCAGTTCATTGTAGCTGTTGATTCTGATGATATTGATTTAAGAGATTATTGGTTAAAGGTGTTAGCCAAGAAAAGATGTCGTTCTGTATCCGTGATTCCAACACTACGGGGTGTTCCTTTGTATGGGACTGAAATGTCTTTCATATTTAGCCATGAAGTCATGATATTACGAGTGAGTAATAATTTAGCTAAAAGAACATCACGTATAATAAAAAGAGTTTTTGATATTGCAGGGTCTTTTTTGATCATTTGCATTACTTCACCATTATTGCTTCTTTTAGCTTATTTGATATCTAAAGATGGTGGTTCGGCCATATACGGCCATGAACGTGTTGGGCGAAATTCAAAAAAATTCAAATGTCTAAAATTTCGATCTATGGTTATGAATTCAAAGGAAATATTAACCAATTTACTGGCTAATGATCCGGAAGCAAAAGCCGAGTGGGACAAAGATTTTAAATTGAAGAATGACCCCCGGATTACGAAAGTAGGTAAATTCATACGTAAAACAAGCTTGGATGAACTGCCTCAACTGTTTAATGTTTTGAAAGGGGAAATGAGCTTGGTTGGTCCTCGTCCCATTGTTGAACAAGAGTTGGATCGTTATGCTGGTGATGTGGATTATTATTTAATGGCTAAGCCAGGAATGACTGGGTTATGGCAAGTGAGTGGTAGAAACGATGTTGACTACGACACACGAGTCTACTTTGATTCATGGTATGTGAAAAATTGGTCATTATGGAACGATATCGCAATTTTATTTAAGACAATCAATGTTGTCCTGAAAAAGGATGGAGCATATTAATTCTGATGTTTGGGCCGTAACGCTTGCGCCGTGCTCGATGTTAATCTTGCAATAAACACAAATCTCTCTTAATGGTATATGGTTCATCGATTTTTTTATGACTAATAAAATTAAACTAATGCCGTCAGGTGTTAATTTTGAGTGTGACTCAGGAAAAACAATCCTAGAATCAGCAATAGCGCAGGGTATAATCCTGGAACATAGCTGCAAAAATGGTGCGTGTAACACATGTAAAGCTAATGTTTTAGATTCCAATGGTAATGTCATTTCGACTGTTTTGACTTGTCAGATGAAGCCTGATAGTGATATGACTATCGAAGCTGAATATTACCCAGAATTAGCAACTATTAAAGCTAAAACGGCTCCTTGCAAGGTTGATTCGATAACATATCCCCAAGATGATATTGCTGTTGTTTTTCTTCGTCTGCCCCCTACAGTCAATTTTACATTTTTGCCAGGCCAGTACCTTGATCTAAAGTACCAAGGAGTCACTCGAAGTTATTCTATTGCATCAACACCTAATAATAATAGAATTGAGCTGCATTTAAAGCGTGTTGAGAATGGGATTATGAGTAATAAAGTATTTGGTCATGTAGTCGCTAATCAATTAATGCAGTTAGAGGGACCAAAGGGGACTTTTTTTTACCGGAATGATAATCAAAGTGGAACCTTGATTTTTCTTGCAACAGGCACCGGATTTGCTCCGATAAAATCTATCATTGTCGATTTGCTCAGCAAAGGTATTCAGCGTGATATTTACATCTATTGGGGAAATAGGAACAGCAAGTTGTTCTATGATCCTTTAGCTGAACAATGGGAATTCCTGCATGACAATATTAAAATGCATTTAATATTGTCACGGCCGGAGGATGGTTGGGCTGGAAGGTATGGATATATTCAGGATCGTGTTGTTGACGATATCAGCGATCTGACGACCGCGAGTGTTTATGCCTGCGGAAGCCTGTCTATGATTGAGTCTGCAAAAACGTTGTTAGTTGACAAAGGGCTTCCTGCAGAAAAATTTTATTCAGATGCTTTTGTTGTGTCTGGTTGAATAATGCATTTATTAACAGAGTTATAGTGATTATTATACCCAATAATATTATTTTTAATTAAAAGAGTAGGGACTATTTAGGAGCATTTCATGAAAGCGGTAATACTTGCAGGTGGGTTAGGTACGAGGCTCAGTGAGGAAACTGTTACAAAGCCAAAACCGATGGTTGAAATTGGGGGGAAGCCCATTTTATGGCATATCATGAAAATGTACTCACATCATGGTATTAATGATTTCATCATATGCTGTGGTTATAAAGGCTATGTAATAAAAGAGTACTTTGCTAATTATTTCATGCATATGTCCGATATCACGTTTAATATGCGTGATAATGAAATGACGGTGCATCAGAAACGTGCCGAGCTTTGGACTGTAACACTTGTAGATACTGGTGAGCACTCAATGACGGGAGGACGCCTGCGTCGTGTCGCTCAGTATATCAAAGATGATGAATGCTTTTGCTTTACGTATGGTGATGGTGTTTGTGCTGTTGATATCAATGATACAATCGCTTTTCATAGACAGCATGGCAAACTCGCTACATTAACCGCAACTTTGCCTCCGGGCCGTTTTGGGGCTCTTGAGCTTGAAGCGGGACAGGTGAAAAGCTTTAAAGAGAAACCCAAAGGTGATGGTGCATTGATAAATGGTGGCTTCTTTGTCTTATCTCCCAAAGTTTTAGAACTGATTGACGGTGACAATAGTACATGGGAACAAGAGCCTCTAATGGCACTGGCCTCCAGCGGTGAATTAATGGCTTACGAGTACACTGGATTTTGGCAACCCATGGATACATTGCGAGATAAAGTTCTGCTGGATGATTTATGGAGTAAAGACAAGGCCCCTTGGAAGAAATGGAGATAAACACAGTGGTTACTCCAGACTTTTGGCAAGGTAAAAAGGTCTTTGTAACAGGGCATACCGGCTTCAAAGGCAGCTGGTTATGTTTATGGCTGCAAAGTATGGGGGCAGAGGTAAAAGGATACGCGCTGCAACCGCCGACAAATCCATCCATTTATCAATCTGCCGATGTCGCTGAAGGGATGTCTAGTGTTATCGGTGATATACGTGATTATCATAATCTGGAGAGGAGCCTCAAAGCGTTTTCCCCAGAGATTGTTTTTCATCTGGCAGCTCAACCTCTGGTGAGGCTTTCGTATGATATTCCTATAGACACTTATTCAACAAATGTCATGGGAACGGTGCACCTGTTGGAAGCCGTGCGTAAAGTCGGTGGCATCAGAGCAGTTATAAATATCACCAGCGATAAGTGCTATGAAAATAAAGAGTGGGTCTGGGGATATCGTGAAAATGAACCTATGGGGGGATATGACCCCTATAGTAATAGTAAGGGGTGCGCTGAATTAGTCGCTTCAGCATTCAGACAATCCTACTTCAACGCGGATAAATACCACGAGCATGGTTGTGCACTGGCTTCGGTCAGGGCTGGCAATGTCATCGGGGGCGGGGATTGGGCGCGTGATCGCCTGATTTCTGACATCCTTAAGGCATTTGAAGATCAACGCCCCGTATTGATACGCAACCCACATGCGATTCGACCATGGCAACACGTGCTTGAGCCTCTATCTGGCTATCTGTGTATTGCGCAGGCGCTTTATCTGAAGGGTACGGAGTATTCTGAAGGTTGGAACTTTGGGCCGCTAGATGAGGATGCACAACCGGTTCAATGGATTGTCGAGAAATTGGTTTGTGCATGGGGGGATGATGCGTCTTGGGTCTTGGATAATGGCGAACACCCTCATGAGGCACATTATTTGAAGCTGGATTGTTCCAAGGCCAAAATGCGTTTGAATTGGTCGCCATTATGGCGGCTGGATGAGACTCTCAACCGCATTGTCGAGTGGCATAAAGCGTGGTTATCTGGTACAGATATGCGGCAGATTACGTTAAATGAAATAAATGATTATATGAAAACCCAAAACGAGAAAGGTCACCATTGATGAGCACCCAAAAACTAAGAGAAGACATCGCTAACCTGGTAGAGCAGTACGCGAATCAAGCTTTTTCCCCTAAAGTGTTTCTGGCGGGCGAAAGTGCCATCCCTCCTTCAGGAAAAGTGATTGGTGCTCCTGAAATAAAAATGATGGTAGATGCATGCTTGGATGGGTGGTTGACCACGGGTCGTTTTAACCGTGAGTTTGAACGTCGTCTCGGTGAATTTATTGGTGTGAAACACGTGCTGACCACGGTATCAGGATCTGCTGCTAACTTGCTGGCCCTAGCGACGTTAACTTCCCCCAAGCTCGGTGAGCGCGCGCTGAAGCCGGGGGATGAAGTTATTACTGTTGCAGCAGGTTTTCCTACTACAGTTAATCCATCAATTCAATATGGTCTAATTCCTGTCTTTGTTGATGTTCATATTCCTACATACAACATTGATCCCGAGAAGATAGAAGCTGCGATTAGTGATAAAACCAGAGCCATCATGATTGCCCATACCTTGGGTAATGTATTCGATTTGTCTGAAGTTAAACGCATTGCTGATAAATACAATCTTTGGTTGATCGAAGACTGCTGTGATGCGCTTGGCGCAAAATACAATGGTCAGAATGTTGGTACCTTTGGTGATATCGCTACTGTTAGTTTCTACCCTGCACATCATATTACGATGGGAGAAGGTGGGGCGGTTTTTACTAACTCATCGGAATTGAAAACAATCACTGAATCTTTTCGAGACTGGGGGCGAGATTGTTACTGTGAACCTGGCTGCGATAATACTTGTGGTAATCGCTTTGATCAGAAATTGGGTTCACTGCCTTTTGGCTATGATCACAAATATACCTATTCACACGTCGGTTACAACCTTAAAATTTCAGATATGCAAGCTGCTTGTGGCTTAGCACAGATGGATCGCTTGCCTGATTTCGTGGCGAAACGTAATGCTAATTTCGAATATCTGAAAGCTAGCCTCACTTCATGTGAGGATTTTATTGAGTTGCCTGAGGCGACAACTAATTCTGAGCCTTCATGGTTTGGTTTTCCAATAACCTTGAAAGAAGAATGTGGCATAAGCCGTGTCGACCTGATCAAATTCCTGGATGATGTTAAAATTGGCACTCGTTTATTATTCGCAGGCAATTTGACACGTCAACCTTACTTTGAAGGCGTTAAGTATCGGGTTGTTGGTGAATTAACCAATACTGACCGTATTATGAACCAGACTTTCTGGATTGGTATTTACCCAGGATTGGATACGGAACAATTGGATTTTGTGATCGGAAAATTTGAAGAATTTTTTGGGTTGGATTTTTAGTAAATAAGAGAGAGTGCGATGTCTATGAGTGGTCACGTGATTGTCACTGGTGCATCTGGTTTCATTGGTAGTTATTTAGTGGATAAACTTATATCTGAGGACTACTCAGTCATCGCAATCTCTAGATCTCCGGAACAGAGAAAAAGTCAGAATAATAAGTTGCAGTGGTGTAATTGGGAGCAGGTTGAAGAATTCATAAATGCTAATAATATTAATGTTAGAGCTATTTTTCATCTTGCGACATGCTATGGGCGAAATATTTCAAATGGTTACTGTGAAATTGAAAAGGCCAATGTAAGTAACCCATTGAAATTATTATATCTTGCTGTCAAATATAAAATTAACAAATTCATATCTACAGATAGCTTTTTTGCGAAGCCTGACTTCAACTATCAATATATGAGGCCTTATATACTTACTAAATCGTCATTTAATAAATGGGGGCAACATTTATCAGATGTTCATGGCTTTTATTTCGTGAATGTGAGGCTAGAGCATGTATATGGCCCAAATGACAATCAAGATAAATTTATCCCTTATCTAATAGATAACTTAAAAAAAGGTAATAAAATTAAATGCACCAGCTGTATCCAAAGAAGAGATTTTGTTTATGTGAATGATGTTATTGATGCATACATGACTATTTTGAACTCTGTATTTCAAAATAAATACACCGAAATTCAAGTTGGAACTGGATATTCTATTCCACTGCGAGAATTTGTAACTTATTTGCTTGATGAAGTTGGGGGGGGCGCTGATTTAATTGAGTTTGATGCGTTACCGCAACGGAAAAATGAAATAATGGACTCCTATGCGAATTTAGACAATGAGTTCATGTTAAAGTGGAAGGCGAAATTTACGTACAAGGAAGGAATTAAATTTTTACTGTCATTGGATAAATGAGAAGAATAACTTAAACCATATGAAAAAGTTTTTATATAAGATTCCTAATCATTTTTATATTGCTGCATCTTCATTAGTTGCCAAATTAGTTATTGCATTAGTTCAGGTTATATCGATACACTATCTTTTGAATATATTGGGCGAAAATAAGTATGCGGCTTTTGTACTTTTGTCTGGCTTTCTTGTTTTCTTTGGTGGCGCTGATTTTGGCATAGGTAGCAGTCTTCAAAATTACATTTCAGAGCGTCGGGCGAAAAATGAAAAATACAATGATTATATCAAGGCGTCTGTAAATATAATTATTCTTGGGTTGGTGCTTTGGTGGGGGGGGCTTTCTATTTCATCAAGTTTTTTATCTGAACTTTATTTATCCTCATTCACTGAATCTGATGTGGGTGATAAAGCAGGACTTTTCTTTTCTGCCAGTATGTTGTTTTGTTCTGTGAGCTGTGGTGCTGTTGTATGCAAAGTATGGTTTGCAGAACAGATTGGCTGGAAAGCTAATATAGTTAGCGCTGTAGCCTATTTGATAGGGGTATTTGGTATTTGGTATTTTCATAAAATGGGAATAAACCCAAGTGTTAAATTATCTTTAGTTGTGATGTTCTCACCATTATCATTCATCACTTTATCTTTTTTATTTAAGAAATACTGGGGAAATATTAAATTATCAGTAGATTTAAATAAATATTTTGAACTAGTGAGAAGAGGTTTTGGATTTTTTGCTTTTAACATTCTTTCGGTTTTAGTGTTGCAAGCTGATTATATTGTTATGTCGCAGAAATTATCGCCCGCTGATATAGTAACTTACTCAGTTTTGATGAAAATTTTCACTTTGGCCTTTTTTATTTACAGTGCGCTTTTGCAAGCGTTATGGCCCGTGTGCGCGGAGATGTCTGTGTGCAAGAGATGGAATGAACTAAACAAGATAATCATTTCAAATATTCTTGGTGGTTCCTTAATAATTGTTTTTTTTACTTTCTTTATTTTTACCTTTAAAAATGAATTAATTTTTCTGGTTTCGGAAAAAATTGATACAAATATAAATTATATCGTATTTTTTTTGTTCGGTTTTTATTTTGTAATTAGGGTTTGGTGTGATACCTTTGCAGTGCTTTTACAAAGTATGAATTATTTGAAACCGCTGCTTTATTTAGTGCCTGCACAAGCGATTATTGGCATTAGCGCGCAATGGGTATTTACTGAAAAATATGGGATTATAGGCATCCTCTTAGGTCTCATACTGGCCTTTCTGTGCACTGTTGTTTGGGGTCTACCATTTTTCTACTACAAAAGAATCAAGGGTAAATAAAGTGAAAATCTCATTTTGCATTCCTACATATAATCGGTGTGAAGTTCTGGAAGAACTCATCGCAAGCATAGCTAACCAAGAGAAACATTCATTTGATGTAGAGGTATGCATTTCTGATAATGCATCAACAGATGGAACTCAAGAGTTAATAGATAAATGGGAAGAAATGTATGGTGTGACCATCATTTATAGCAGAAATGAAGCTAATATTGGCCCTGATAGGAATTATTTGGCAGCTGTTTCATTAGCGTCTGGAGATTACTGTTGGCTGCTAGGAAGTGACGATATATTATCACCCGAAGCACTTCAATGTCTGTCTGGGTTTATTTCGAGTGAGTGTGATTTATATTTATGTGATCGTAGAGAGTTTAATTATGATATGAAAATTATCAATTTTGAGCATAGACGCTGGTTAAACTCAGATAGTAATATTTATTCATTTAGTAATGATGCTGATTATATAAAATATTTTAAAAGCTGTAGGACGTTGGGTGGTGTGTTTAGCTATTTAAGTTCTTTGATTGTTAAAAGAAAGAAGTGGAATTCGATTGCTTTTTCTAATAAGTATGTAGGCTCAGCATACATGCATGTTTATGTTTTGCTATCAATAATGAAAAATGCTGATTTTTTTAAATTACAATATATCTCTCTTCCCTTAGTTTGGTGCCGAGGCGGAAATGACTCTTTCCTTGATAATGGTCTTGCGAAAAGAATAGAGATTGATTTAAAAGGATATGTTAATTTCGCCTATGATTTTTATACAAACCCAGCGATAAGATCCGAGTTTTTGAAAGTGTTATTGAGAGAACGTCCGTGGTTTTATAATTCGTTGCTCGTTGGTCATTATGGAACGGAGATTGTAAAAAAAAGTGTCGCCGAATGCTATCATAAAATGGGTAAAAATAAGATAATTACTTATCTTTTTTATCGAATAGGAACACTTGGTTTCTATGCCTACAAGATTAAATTTATCCAAAATAGAATTGCACCATTAATTAAAACTATTAGGTAGCAAACGAACACATCTATCAACGTTGTGCCGATAGATGGTTGTGTATTTAATACTATAATATTAGGTTAAAAGGAAATGACATGATTTTCCCAGTAATCATGGCCGGCGGCTCAGGTACTCGCTTGTGGCCGCTATCGCGAACTCAATATCCAAAGCAATTTCTCGAGTTATATGGTAATGAGACAATGCTTAAAACAACAGTGAAGCGATTGGAACAATTAAAAATAGAAGAGCCACTGGTTATCTGTAACCAAGAGCATCGTTTTGTTGTAGCAGAGCAACTCAGAGAGTTGGATATTAGCGGGAAAATCGTCCTGGAACCGATCGGTCGTAATACCGCGCCAGCTATCGCAGTGGCTGCAATGTTAGCAATGCGAGAAGCATCTGGAGGTGATCCGATATTACTCGTGTTAGCTGCAGACCATGTCATTCAAAATGAGTCAACGTTTACTGATGTAGTGAAACAGGCGGAGCCAATAGCGTCATTAGGAAAACTAATCACTTTTGGCGTTATTCCGACTGAGGCGCATACTGGCTATGGGTACATCCGCCGCGGCATAAGTACAGATGGAGTAGCATTTACTGTTGACGGCTTTGTAGAAAAACCTGATTTAGAGACTGCGGAAAAATATGTTTCCTCTGGTAATTACTATTGGAACAGTGGCATATTTATGTTTCAGGCCAGTACTTATCTCAAAGCGCTCGAGGAACATAGACCCGACATCTTTAAAGCTTGTGAGCTGGCCTGTGCGGGTTCTTGTGTAGATCTGGATTTTATACGTATAGATGAAGCAGCATTTATTCATTGCCCTGCTGAGTCAATAGATTATGCTGTGATGGAGAAAACCAGTGATGCCTTTGTCATCCCTCTCGATGTGGGGTGGAGTGACGTGGGCTCATGGGAGTCGCTATGGAACATGAGAGAAAAGGACAAATGTGGTAATGTTAGTATAGGTGATATTATCTCATTAAATAGCAATGATAATTATATATATTCAAACTCTGGATTAGTTGCGACAATAGGTATTGATAATGTTGTCATCGTAAATACTGATGATGCACTACTTGTTGCTGCAAAACATAGAACACAAGATGTGAAGGAAGTTGTTGACGTTCTTAAAAAGAATGGCCTCCATCATTATCGAGTTCATCCTGAGTCGTTTCGGCCATGGGGCAAGATTAGTAACATTGATTCTGGTGACAACTATCAGGTGAAGAAAATAATCGTCCATCCAGGACATGGTCTTTCCCTTCAGCGGCATACTCACCGTGCAGAACACTGGATTGTGTTATCAGGTAAAGCAAAAGTGATTATAAATGAAAAAGAGTTTTTCCTGTCTGAAAATCAGTCAACTTTTATTCCTCCTGGGTCAGTTCATACCTTAGATAATTCCGGTGTTGTTGATCTTATTATGATTGAGGTTCGCTCAGGTGATTATTTGGGTGAAGATGATATTGTTCGATTGAATGATCGGTATGGTCGAGTATAAGGAATGTTACCCATGAGCAAGCTTACATGTTTTAAGGCCTATGATATTCGAGGACAACTTGGTGAGGAGTTGAATGACGATATTGCATACCGCATTGGCCGTGCCTTTAGTGAGCATACAAGCGCTAAAACAGTCGTTGTCGGAGGAGATGTTCGCTTAACGAGTGAATCTTTAAAAGCAGCATTGTCCAATGGCCTGCGTGATGGTGGTACTGATGTTATTGATATTGGCATTGTTGGTACTGAGGAGGTCTATTTTGCAACCTTTCATCTGGGGGTAGATGGAGGGATTGAGATTACTGCCAGCCATAATCCTATCGATTATAATGGAATGAAGTTGGTTCGTGAAGAGGCTAAGCCTATTAGTGGGGGTACTGGGCTTCATGAAATTAAAAAACTTGCAGAGGGAAATGCATTTTCTTCTTCTGTAGAAAGTGTTCGCGGTACTTATACTAAAACATCTGTGCTGAATAGTTATATAAAACATTTGTTATCTTACATTGAGCCATCTAATATAAAACCATTAACAATTGTTATTAATAGTGGTAATGGTGCGGCAGGGCATGTTATCGATGCTTTGGAAGTGAAGTTTATTGAACAGAAGATCCCAGTTAAAATTATAAAAATTAATCATGAACAAGACGGGAATTTTCCAAATGGCATACCTAATCCACTTTTGCCAGAATGCAGGATAGATACTTCAACAGCGGTAGTTAAGTACAAGGCAGATTTGGGTATTGCATTTGATGGTGATTTTGACCGATGCTTTTTATTCAATCATCTTGGCGAGTTTATTGAAGGGTACTATATCGTTGGTTTATTAGCTGATGCATTCTTAAAAAAAGAGCATGGGGCGAGAATTGTTCACGATCCACGGTTGGTTTTCAACACGCAAGATATTGTGAAATCAGCCGGGGGTAAGCCTGTTACATCAAAAACTGGTCATGCATTTATTAAAGAAAGAATGCGTGCAGAAGATGCTATATACGGTGGTGAAATGAGCGCACACCATTATTTTAGGTCGTTTGCATATTGTGACTCGGGTATGATTCCATGGTTGTTAATTATTGAGTTATTGTCTGTTGAGAATAAAAACTTAAGAGACCTAGTGTATGAAAGAATGAATGCTTATCCCGCATCAGGTGAAATAAATTTAAAAATAACTGAGCTCGAAAATGCAATAGAACGTGTTAAATGTTTCTATTTATCAGAAGATTGCCGATTGAATGATATTGATGGTTTGAGTATGGAATTTGAAAGTTGGCGATTTAATCTTCGTTCTTCAAATACAGAGCCAGTTGTTCGACTAAATGTTGAGTCAAAAGCGGATCCCGACCTTATGATCCGAAAAACGCAAGAAATATTGTCTCTATTGAAGGATGAGTGATTGTCTAAATAGCTGTTCCTAATACCGCTACACTTTTGCCTGTCCATGTTTTCCACTGGGAAACGGGCTGACGGTTTCCATGAAGCGGCGAACCTTGTTCAGTCACTGCCACATTGAACAGCATTGATGATTGCGGGTAATGGTTTCATGCAACGCCTGCCATAACCGCTCTACATGATTTACCCATGGTGAGTACACCGGCTGATAAATAACTCTGAATTTCGGGTTTTCTTCCAGCCAGCGCTGCGTCTCCCGGCTTTTGTGAATAATGTAGTTATCAACTATCAGCGTGAGCGTTTTTGCCCGTCTGCACGTTGCTCTCAGATGCTCTAAAATACTGATAAAAAACACGAAATTTTACTGTTTCCTCCAACATAGCTGACTTTTCCCGTCCCGCTGTGTAATGCACCCGCCAGATAATATTTCTCGTTCTGGCCCGGCGTCACGATGCGTTTCTGCTTCCCGCGAACCTGCCAGTCCGCGCCAATTTTGGGATTCAGATGAATATCCACTTCGTCTTCGTAAAAGACGGGATGTTCCGCGCTACATTGTTCCAGCGCCATCGCGATGGCCTCCATTTTTTCTTCCTTATGCGGGTCGCGGATACGCAGCGTAGGAGCTGCGCGTCGCCACACCAGACCGGCAGAAGGCAGCCAACGGCGCACCGTGGAAGCATGCAACTGGCAACCGGTTATCTCATTGATTTTTATCGCTAGC
Source organism: Symbiopectobacterium sp. Eva_TO (assembly GCF_053848865.1). NCBI lineage: Bacteria > Pseudomonadati > Pseudomonadota > Gammaproteobacteria > Enterobacterales > Enterobacteriaceae > Symbiopectobacterium > Symbiopectobacterium sp. Eva_TO. Next base: position 1,460,428 of record NZ_JBSPEY010000004.1, read on the forward strand.
AGTTCCGTGCTCCAGCGCGAACGCTGATAGCCAAAATCATGAGGGGAACGCTTTACGAGCTGGATTAACAGTGCGCAGATCTGTTCAAACGGCCAGCGACGGCCACGACCGGGCCGCAGAGATTTGAGGCCTTCAATGCCGTACAGGGTGAGCCAGTTAATCCATCTGCCGATTGACGAACGGGCGCAGCAAAGCATTCTGGCGACATCGCTCACGCGCTCGCCCCGGTGCAACATCAGGATGGCGGTCAGCCTGCGGACGTGATTCTTGTCACGCGTTTTATGGAGAGTTTTCTTCATCAGGCGTCGTTCGTTACGGGGTATCGGTGCTATGCTCGACATCGCTCAGTCCGGTTGATGATTTGGGATCTTTATCGATTGCTCAGATCGCTCAACTCGGACTGAGTTCCCTTCAGGTGATCTACTATTCGGAACAGTTATTTAGGCTGTGTCCCTTAATTGCATAACTTCTTGTAAAAGAGGCGGATGCAGCCCAGTTTAACCCATATCGTTATACACATCTTTTGGCCATTTTTTGAACAGGATGCTCAGAACCCCGTGAATTAAGGCATTCAAGCCATCCCATTGGCTTTTTGAGGTTCAAAATGCCACTCTGAGATAAACCCGTAACTCATTGATTAAACAGTGCGTTAGAAAGATGTGTATAACGATATGAGTTTAACCATCGAAAGATAATTCCTCGCCGTTTTGTCATAACGTGTGGCAATACGGCGGTATTCTTTTAATCGGCCAAAACATCTTTGTAGTGGCACACTGATACTGGCCACCTGAGCGGAGGTGATATGCTCACCTCATCAACACGACAGGTGACCTCATGGGTAAACATTTTACGGCGGAATTTAAGCTCGAAGCCGCAAAGCTGGTTGTCGACCACGGCTACACATACGTTAAGGCCGCAGAGGCGGTTAATGTCAGCCATTCTGCCATTAGTCGCTGGGTCAATAAGCTTCGCCTTGAACGACAGGGAAAAACGCCAACGGGACTTCCTCTTACCCCTGAACAGCTCGAGCTGTGTGAGATGAAGAAAAAAGTCCAATGCCTTGAAATGGAGAACGAAATCCTAAAAAAGGCTACGGCGCTCTTAATGTCGGACTCACTCAACGGTTCACGGTAGTCGACAGGCTGAGGGCGCGATACCCGGTCACGGCGTTGTGCCAAACTTTTGAGGTACATCGCAGCAGCTACAGGCACTGGCAGGCTTCCGCTAATGAACCCGACGGTGAGCGCGTGGTTAAGTGTAGCCGCGTCATGGAAGCCTGGAACGCCAGCGGCGGCTCTGCGGGCGCTCTAAGTATCGCGACCATCGTCACCGGCAGCTCCGGTGTCAAAATGGGGCGCTGGCTGGCTGGCTGGCAAGCTGATGAAGGAGCTGGGTATCGCCAGCTGCCAGCGACCGGCTCACAAATACAAACGCGGCGGCAATGAACACGTTGAAATACCGAACTATCTCAACCGCCAGTTCGCGGTTACCGCGCCGGATCAGGTCTGGTGCCGCGATGTGACCTACATCTGGACGGGCAAATGCTGGGCTTACCTTGCGGTGGTGCTAGATCTGTTCGCCCGCAAACCGGTGGGCTGGGCCATGTCGACGTCGCCGGACTCGGCGCTGACAGTTAAAGCGTTGCAGATGGCCTTGGAACTCCGGGGACAACCAACAGGAGTCATGTTCCACAGCGACCAGGGCAGCCACTATACCAGCCGTCAATACCGGCAAGCCCTGTGGCGCTGCCGGATAAAGCAGAGTATGAGTCGGCGGGGTAACTGCTGGGATAATGCGCCAATGGAGCGGTTCTTCCGCAGCCTGAAGACAGAATGGGTGCCGACAAAGGGTTACAACAGCTTCAGCGAAGCCCAGGACGCGATTATCCGCTACATCACGGGGTAAGCGCTATCCGGCCTCACTGGTATAACGGCGGCTTAACTCCAAACGAATCTGAGCGACTGTTCTACATACAGTCTAATGCGGTGGCCAATATTAGTTGACCACTACAGTTTTGTTGACTCGATTTTTAAACTGATTAAATTGTCGCTGCATTGTCCAGACTATTCGCTGCTCAGCAAGCGAGCAAAGACAGTGAACATCAGCATAAAAACGCCAACCCGTGGTGAAATCTCACATCTGGTCATTGATGGAACCGGCCTGAAGGTCTTTGGCGAAGGCGAATGGAAAGTCCGGCAGCATGGTGCCGACAGACGCAGGGTGTGGCGTAAGCTGCATCTGGCAGTAGACAGTGCGACGCATGAGATTATCTGTATTAGTCGCGACTTGATCTGACACTGGACCTTGAAAGGTTGAGAGTTACCGGTTTTGATATGGGTGTCGAATCCTTATACAAAACACGAGGTAACTCTCATGCTTCATACTAACAATCCCATCATCAAACACAAAGCCGGCCTGCTCAATCTCGCCGAAGAACTCGGTAACGTATCAAAAGCCTGTAAAATCATGGGTGTGTCACGCGACACGTTTTATCGCTATCAGGAACTGGCGGCAGAAGGCGGCATTGACGCTCTGGTTAACCAAAACCGCCGGGTTCCCAACCTGAAAAACCGTGCTGATGAAGCCACTGAACGTGCGGTTGTTGATTACGCCATTGAGTTCCCGGCTCATGGCCAGCACCGGACCAGTAATGAGCTGCGTAAAAAAGGCGTCTTCATTTCTGGCAGCGGTGTGCGCTCCATCTGGCAACGACACGATCTGGAAAACTTTCGTAAGCGCCTGAAGGCACTTGAGGAAAAAGTTGCCAGAGAAGGCATCGTACTTACTGATGCTCAAATCGCTGCACTGGAGAAGAAGGCGCACGACGACGAAGCCTGTGGTGAAATAGAGACTGCTCACCCGGGTTATCTGGGGTCGCAGGACACCTTCTACGTGGGTAATCTGAAAGGTGTTGGCCGTATCTACCAGCAGACGTTCGTGGATACGTACTCGAAAGTGGCGCACTGCAAGCTTTACACGAGTAAAGCACCGATCTCTGCCGCCGACCTGCTCAATGATCGCGTGCTGCCGTTCTACGAAGCTCAGGGGCTGCCAATGCTAAGAATACTGACGGACAGGGGGACGGAATACTGCGGTAAAGTGGAACAACATGACTATCAGCTGTACTTGGCTATCAACGATATAGACCATACGAAAACGAAAGCGATGTCTCCGCAGACAAACGGTATCTGCGAGCGCTTCCATAAAACTATTTTGCAGGATTTTTATCAGGTTGCGTTCCGTAAGACGTTATACGAGGACCTAGAAAGTCTACAAAAGGATCTGGACAACTGGTTGTGGCATTACAATAATGAGCGAACTCATCAGGGTAAAATGTGCTGCGGGCGTACGCCAATGGCCACGTTACTTGATGGTAAACGAGTCTGGGCAGAAAAAAATCTGAACCAGATTTAATCTGACAGACACCTGTATAAATAACCGGTAACTGTCAGATCAGGTCTGAGCTAATACAGATTATCTGTGCGGATTTGTCGCTCAGTGGTACGACTGATGCCCAGGCTCTACCGGCACTGATAAACCAGACCCACCGGAAAATCAGAGAGGCATAGGCTGACGGCGCTTACGATACAGGTTACTGCCATGATGCTCTGCTGAGGAAGAAAATAAGGCCGCTTATCCCGCCGCGAAGGGGGGCGCAATATTGGCCGGACCACTACCACGAGCGTAACCACGCTGTTGCAAATCAGCGCCTGAGCGGCAGCAAGGATACCTGGAAAAAGAAAGTGGGCTATCACCGACGCTCAGTGGCTGAAACGGCCATGTTCCGGTTCAAAACGCTTCTGGGTGGTCATCTAAGTCTGCGTGACTACGATGCTCAGGTGGGTGAAGCCATGGCGATGGTCAAAGCGCTTAACCGGATCACGCTATTAGGAATGCCGAACAGTATTCGCATCACGTAACAATCGACCTGGGGCACAGTCGTTACAAGTTCTGATTTATTCAACAAAGCCTTTTTTATATAGAACAATAATAACGGAAGGGTATTTTATTTACCTAGATGCAGATCACAAAACGAGCGCAGTAGTATTGATTATTTCAATATAAATGGAACGGAGTTTCATTAGGAAAACGGAAAAGGCAGTTTTATGACAATATGCCGCGGAGAAGGGCGTGATGAGCAGAGATGGTGTCTGCACAGATAATCAAAAACCCCGCGAACGGGGTTTTACGGTGTTGAATTACAGAATCCGACTGATCAGCCTGTCGATCCTGATACGGCGCAAGCGGCGTATCAATTTACGTACTTTCACAGGATATTGCGCGATACCTTGCAAATCGGTATAGCTCTGGAGCGGCGTGGTGTATGCGCGAATCTGCTCCAACTCTTGCAACCGCTGTTCCAGCAGCACTTTTTCAGGATCGTGGATCAGGATGGCGTTTTCCAAATCCAAACGCCACGCGCGAGGATTGAGGTTATTGCCTGTCAGTAACTGCCAGGTATCGTCGGACCACAGCCCTTTGAGGTGGAAGCTGTTATCCCCATCCTTCCACAACCGCACGGTTAACTGCTGATTGTCGATATAACGCCGCAAGCGGCTGACGAAACGGCGCAGGTTGATTTCATACAGGTAGGGCAATGCGCCGATGATCTTGAACGGCTGATCTTCGGGAATAAAAAAATCGTTAGCCGTCTTGTCGCCAATGATAATCTCCACCTGCTTGCCTTCTTTGAGCAGGCGTACCACGTTTTTGATCAGCAGTGCGGGCAGGTTGAAATAAGGAGTGCACATTACCAGCCAATGCTCGGTACAAAACATCAGGTGATGGATGGTGTTATTTAGTGGGCTTTGTTTACCCAACCCGACTAACGGCGTGACCGTCAGTTCTCCATTGACGCCCTCACTGCCGGGCGTGTTGTAAGCCAGGGTGCGCAGCGTTTGGCGGAATTGACGAATATCCGCTTTAATTTCCAGATTTTTGGGCCGCGAACGGCTGTCCAGACGTTGCACCGCCGGATCGTTTAGCAGCGTGGTGATGTAGCCTGACATGGTGTTGGCCAGTGCCGCATTATGGATAAGCTGATAGCGATCGTAGCGATACTTATCATGTTGATGTAGATAGACATCGTTCAGGCTGGCACCGCTATACAGCACGCAGTCATCAGCGATGAAGCCCTTCAGGTGCAAGACGCCGAGTGCTTCGCGTGTATTGACGGGAATACCATAAATGGGAAACTTCACGTCAGCGTGTTTTTCTGCCATGTCGCAGTACCAATCCGCATTGGTACTCGCTGATTTGTCACCAATGCGCCCGCGCTGCGCACGGTGCCAATCGACCAACACACGCACGTCGAGATCGGGGTTGCTGCGCTTGGCGTTGTAGAGCGCAGAGAGTATGCCCTGTCCGCCGTCATCCTGCTCCAGATAGAGTGCGACCAGATAGACTCGCGTCTTGGCCTGCTGGATCAGGTTAATCAGCGCGGCGCGAAACTGTTCAGGGGAGTGTAACGTCTGAATGCCGTCCGCTGCTTGAGGGATTTTGGGCAGTTGTGCAAGGAGTTGTTGGTATTTATTGCGTTTAAATGTAGACAACATCACAGTGCGTTTCTTCTCTTATTAGTCGGCGCAAGGCCGTCATTAATGATGTCAGGGGAATGCCGAATAGGGCGATGATACCACTACTTTTCGGGCGTAGTGAGTAAGTTTTACCGTTCATTACCAGATTGACCACCAAAATAAACGCTCTGTCACTCAACATCTTGTGTGTTCAACGGCAGCACCAGCGTGACAATCCCTTCGTCCAACTGCACGTCTACCGTGAAACCGAGTTTCTTCGCCAAGGCGACCATGCCCTGGTTATGCGGCATGGTAATGCCGTTCAATTGTTTTAATCCGTGGCGACGGGTGTAATCAATCAACTTGCTGAGCAGACGCTTACCAAGCCCCATCCCTTTACAGTCTGAACGCACCAGCACCGCGAATTCAGCGGCAATATTATCGGGATCGGAAATGGCGCGGGTTACGCCAATGATTTCATCACCGAACGCCGTCGGGCGCACCGCCACAAAAGCCATTTCCCGATCGTAGTCGATCTGCGTCATGTACGCCAAATCTTCATGGTTGAATTCGTTGATTTCACTGAAATAACGGTAGTAGAGAGCTTCTTTTGTAACGTTGCCGATAAAGCGTTCCAGCAGCGGTTCGTCCTCAGGCAGAATGGGGCGAAACAGGCAATACTCCTGATTATTGAGCTGCACCTGTTCTTCCAGCTCTTGGGGATAAGGGCGGATGGCTAATCGGGATTGGGGATCGCCAGAGAAAGGTGCGAGATGGAGTGTGACATCCAGCAGGGTGAATTCACTGCCTGATGCCAGCAGCGGATGAATATCGAGGCGATGCACTTCCGGGCAGTCCAGGATCAGGTTGGAAACTTGCACCAGCAGCCGGCTGAGCCCGGCGATATCCAATGGATGCAGGGCGCTGCGCCCGCGTATTTTTCCGCTTTTCAGCGCTTGCATTATCAGGTAGCGCGCCTGCGTCATATTGAGCGGCGGCAAGGCCACCGCCGCCTGCGAATCCTTGTTCCATTCCACGCTGCCATCACCCAATAAAATCAGCGGACCGAAGATCGGGTCCTGTTCTACCGCGATACGCAGTTCTTGTGCGCCAGCGCGATTTGTAGTGGTCAACTAATATTGGCCACCGCATTAGACTGTATGTAGAACAGTCGCTCAGATTCGTTTGGAGTTAAGCCGCCGTTATACCAGTGAGGCCGGATAGCGCTGTAATACCCCGTGATGTAGCGGATAATCGCGTCCTGGGCTTCGCTGAAGCTGTTGTAACCCTTTGTCGGCACCCATTCTGTCTTCAGGCTGCGGAAGAACCGCTCCATTGGCGCATTATCCCAGCAGTTACCCCGCCGACTCATACTCTGCTTTATCCGGCAGCGCCACAGGGCTTGCCGGTATTGACGGCTGGTATAGTGGCTGCCCTGGTCGCTGTGGAACATGACTCCTGTTGGTTGTCCCCGGAGTTCCCAGGCCATCTGCAACGCTTTAACTGTCAGCGCCGAGTCCGGCGACGTCGACATGGCCCAGCCCACCGGTTTGCGGGCGAACAGATCTAGCACCACCGCAAGGTAAGCCCAGCATTTGCCCGTCCAGATGTAGGTCACATCGCCGCACCAGACCTGATCCGGCGCGGTAACCGCGAACTGGCGGTTGAGATAGTTCGGTATTTCAACGTGTTCATTGCCGCCGCGTTTGTATTTGTGAGCCGTTCGCTGGCAGCTGGCGATACCCAGCTCCTTCATCAGCTTGCCAGCCAGCCAGCGCCCCATTTTGACACCGGAGCTGCCGGTGACGATGGTCGCGATACTTCGAGCGCCGGCAGAGCCGCCGCTGGCGTTCCAGGCTTCCATGACGCGGCTACACTTAACCACGCGCTCACCGTCGGGTTCATTAGCGGAAGCCTGCCAGTGCCTGTAGCTGCTGCGATGTACCTCAAAAGTTTGGCACAACGCCGTGACCGGGTATCGCGCCCTCAGCCTGTCGACTACCGTGAACCGTTGAGTGAGTCCGACATTAAGAGCGCCGTAGCCTTTTTTAGGATTTCGTTCTCCATTTCAAGGCATTGGACTTTTTTCTTCATCTCACGCAGCTCGAGCTGTTCAGGGGTAAGAGGAAGTCCCGTTGGCGTTTTTCCCTGTCGTTCAAGGCGAAGCTTATTGACCCAGCGACTAATGGCAGAATGGCTGACATTAACCGCCTCTGCGGCCTTAACGTATGTGTAGCCGTGGTCGACAACCAGCTTTGCGGCTTCGAGCTTAAATTCCGCCGTAAAATGTTTACCCATGAGGTCACCTGTCGTGTTGATGAGGTGAGCATATCACCTCCGCTCAGGTGGCCAGTATCAGTGTGCCACTACACTCAATTCCGGCTCAGCTTCGGTATTCACTTTGATAAAGCGAATGTTACCCGCGCGCTCTTGCGCCACCGCCGTAAAGATCGGGGCAAAGGCAACGCAGGGACCACACCAGGGCGCCCAAAAATCGACGACCACAGGCAAATCGTCTTGCAACAGCTTGTCGAATGTGGCACTGGTGGCATTGCTCACCTCACCGGAAAACAGCTCGCTGCCGCAGCGGCCACAGGTTGGGCTGTCGTGAAGGCGTTCTTCAGGCAAACGGTTCGTGGTGTGGCAGGATTCGCATACCGTGTTCATAGGCGACCTCAAATCATAAAACGGCTAAAATAGATGTGCTGTGGTCAACGTTGTGCCATAACCAGAGGGCAGCTTGAAAAACAACAGCATGTTGCAAAAACGTAAACGTATTATGGTGATGGCCGTCTGAAGAAACAATGTGGTTTCCTCAATGATTACAATAGACATCACCGTTGTGGTTCAGGTTTCGGTGTCATGGTTTGCCGAGGTGTCACGGAAACTCCGCTTTTATACCCGAAGTCGGTAGCGTCGCGGGTGTACATCAGGTAATCTTCGCGCCAGCGCGTTGGTGGAGAAAATAATGAGCGATTCAGCGGGTAGTAAGAGCGGAAAGGTCCGCGTAATGTACGTCCGTAATGAGGACGAAAAGAAAAATTCGCGTACCGGAGACGGCGCGCGCGATCGCCGCAATGATAACAAAAAAACCGGGCGGCGTGATAACCGAGACAAAGACGGGCGCAGCAAAGGGCCGTATGCGTCTCGTGACAACTGGGATAAAGACGGGCGCGGCAAGCCGGGTGATAATCGCGACAACCGCGATAAAGATGGGCGTACTAAACCACGCGATCCGCGTGACATGAACCCGCGCTATGTGCGTGAAAATCCGCACCGCAATAATGACAATGCTGGGCGCGATGATCGTGCAGATTACGGTCGCGGCAGTGATTCACCGTGGAAAACCGTGTCGCGCGCACCGGATGCCGTAGATACACCAGACCATGGCGGGATTGTGGGCAAGAGTCGTCTCGATCCCGAGCAGATTCGCCGTCAGCGTCAGGAAGAGACGCGGGTTTATGGTGAAAACGCCTGTCAGGCGCTGTTTACCAACCGTCCGGGCGCCATTGTGCGCGCTTGGTTCCTGCAAGAAGTGACGCCGCGTTTCCGTGAAGCGTTACGCTGGATGGCGGCGAACCGTAAAGCCTACCATGTGGTGGATGATGAAGAACTCACCAAGGCGTCTGGCACCGATCACCACGGCGGCGTGTGCTTCCTGATCAAAAAACGTCAGGGCTCTGATGTGAATGATTATTTGGAACAGGCACAGGCGAAGGAAACAGATTGTGTGCTGGCGCTGGAAGATGTGGGTAACCCGCATAATCTGGGCGGTATCTTGCGCTCCTGCGCGCACTTTGGTGTCGAAGGGTTGCTGATTCACGATCCGTCGTTGCTGGAATCTGGCGCGGCAGTGCGCACGGCAGAAGGCGGCGCAGAGCATGTGAATGCCATTCAAACCGATAGTTTCCCCTCGGCGCTGGATGCGTTCCGCGCCGCGGGTTATACCATCGCGAACACCTCCAGCCACAAAGGGCAGCCGCTGGCACAAACCGCATTGCCGAAGAAAGTTGTATTGGTGGTGGGGCATGAAGGCGATGGCCTGACTGACAGCACCTGGCAGCAGGGTGATTTGCCGCTGTCTATCGGTGGTACGGGTAAAGTGGAAAGCCTGAATATCTCCGTTGCGACGGGAATTTTGCTGTCGGAATGGTGGCGGCAGCACAGCATCACTGAATAGTGATGTCCGACTGGTGATTAAGTCACTTAACGTCTCGTCATCCTCGGCGAAAGCCGGGGATGACCCTGTACATGATTCTGTGTAAATGCCTTTCTCAGTAGTGACCGTCCAGGCGGTCACCGAACTCGATAATAAAACGGCTCATTGCCATACGCCAGTCCCGCAGTGGCATCGTCCATTTCTGTTAGGCCGACTGGATTGCCAGCCACACCACCTTTTTCACTGCGTCGTCAGTCGGGAACACCTTGCGTTTTTTAATCGCATGCCGGATCACACTGTTCAGCGACTCGATGGCGTTGGTTGTGTCGATGACTTTGCGGATATCTGCCGGGTAAGCGAAGAACGTTGCCAGATTGCTCCAGTTCGTCTGCCAGCTCCGGCTTATCTGTGGATAGCGGCTGTCCCATGCGCTGGCGAATGCTTCCAGCGCCTGCTGGCCTGCTTCTTCCGTAGCGGCCTGATAGATGGCTTTCAGGTCGCGTGTGACGGCTTTGTAGTCCTTCCAAGAGACGAACCTCAGGCTGTTGCGTACCATGTGCACGATGCACCGCTGGATGCGGGCTTCCGGATACACCGCGTTGATGGCGTCCGGGAAGCCTTTCAGACCGTCGACACAGGCGATGAGGATATCGTTCAGGCCGCGGTTTTTTAGTTCTGTCAGCACATTGAGCCAGAACTTCGCGCCCTCGTTTTCGGCCAGCCACATACCCAGCAGTTCTTTCTGGCCCTCGATGTTGATACCCAGTACCAGGAACACGGATTTATTGATGACGCGACTGTCCTGCCGGACCTTCAGGATGATACAGTCAAGGTAAACAATGGGATAGACTGCATCCAGTGGACGATTTTGCCATTCAGTAACCTGTTCCATCACGGCGTCGGTGACCTTCGAGACCAGCGCCGGTGAGACATCCGCGTCATACAGCTCTTTGAACGCAGACGCTATCTCGCGGGTGGTCATCCCTCTGGCGTACAGGGACAGGATTTGGTTATCCATCCCGGTGATCCGGGTCTGGTTTTTCTTCACCAGTAGTGGTTCGAAGGAGCCATCACGATCGCGCGGAGTACGTAGTGCCAGAGGGCCATCGCCGGTGGTCACGGTGTTTGTGGAATAGCCGTTGCGGGAGTTGGCCCCCGGTTTGGGCTGATTTTTATCGTAGCCCAGATGGTGGGACATTTCGGCGTTGAGAGCAGCCTCAACGCTGATTTTCTTCAGCAGGCGATCGAATTGGCTGAGAGCGTCAGGGGTTTTGAGATTTTTGGCCAGTTCGTTAGCCAGAGCCTGCAACTGTTTTTCGTCCATAAATTAACCTGTTTTTGATGTTGGATTGAACATATCAAAATCAGGCAATTACACAAATTTATGTACAGGGTCTGGACTTGTTACAAAACTTTAAGAACCATCACAACCCTGGCTATCCACAAGATGTGACAGACATAGCAAACGGCGTGACACCAACTTCTCTCCGGGCGGATAACATTCACCCGTCAAATACTTTGCGTCCTAATGCTCTGCATGTTGGCACCAAGGTGAACGCGGATTTTATTTCCCAGTTTATCCGAAATAAGAGATGGGTTTTGTAGCAAAAAGCCAAGGATGGCTAACTTTTCAGCGCTCGGTCATGAGGTCGAGCGCATCCTCAAGCGTAGCGTGTGGGTCGCGATGAATAACCCATGCCTCTTAACTAAACAAGAACGCCAGATGATGCTGCTGGGCGCTCTCACTCACATCAATGAAACCAATTGTAGTGGCACACTGATACTGGCCACCTGAGCGGAGGTGATATGCTCACCTCATCAACACGACAGGTGACCTCATGGGTAAACATTTTACGGCGGAATTTAAGCTCGAAGCCGCAAAGCTGGTTGTCGACCACGGCTACACATACGTTAAGGCCGCAGAAGCGGTTAATGTCAGCCATTCTGCCATTAGTCGCTGGGTCAATAAGCTTCGCCTTGAACGACAGGGAAAAACGCCAACGGGACTTCCTCTTACCCCTGAACAGCTCGAGCTGCGTGAGATGAAGAAAAAAGTCCAATGCCTTGAAATGGAGAACGAAATCCTAAAAAAGGCTACGGCGCTCTTAATGTCGGACTCACTCAACGGTTCACGGTAGTCGACAGGCTGAGGGCGCGATACCCGGTCACGGCGTTGTGCCAAACTTTTGAGGTACATCGCAGCAGCTACAGGCACTGGCAGGCTTCCGCTAATGAACCCGACGGTGAGCGCGTGGTTAAGTGTAGCCGCGTCATGGAAGCCTGGAACGCCAGCGGCGGCTCTGCCGGCGCTCGAAGTATCGCGACCATCGTCACCGGCAGCTCCGGTGTCAACATGGGGCGCTGGCTGGCTGGCAAGCTGATGAAGGAGCTGGGTATCGCCAGCTGCCAGCGACCGGCTCACAAATACAAACGCGGCGGCAATGAACACGTTGAAATACCGAACTATCTCAACCGCCAGTTCGCGGTTAACGCGCCGGATCAGGTCTGGTGCGGCGATGTGACCTACATCTGGACGGGCAAATGCTGGGCTTACCTTGCGGTGGTGCTAGATCTGTTCGCCCGCAAACCGGTGGGCTGGGCCATGTCGACGTCGCCGGACTCGGCGCTGACAGTTAAAGCGTTGCAGATGGCCTGGGAACTCCGGGGACAACCAACAGGAGTCATGTTCCACAGCGACCAGGGCAGCCACTATACCAGCCGTCAATACCGGCAAGCCCTGTGGCGCTGCCGGATAAAGCAGAGTATGAGTCGGCGGGGTAACTGCTGGGATAATGCGCCAATGGAGCGGTTCTTCCGCAGCCTGAAGACAGAATGGGTGCCGACAAAGGGTTACAACAGCTTCAGCGAAGCCCAGGACGCGATTATCCGCTACATCACGGGGTATTACAGCGCTATCCGGCCTCACTGGTATAACGGCGGCTTAACTCCAAACGAATCTGAGCGACTGTTCTACATACAGTCTAATGCGGTGGCCAATATTAGTTGACCACTACACCTGCGCAATCATTTCACCACCGCGCAGCGCCACCAGATAATCACAGTAGCGCGCCGCCATATTGATATCGTGCAGCACGGCGATCACCGTCAGCCCCTGCTCTCGGCTCATACGTTGGATCAGTGCCAGTACCTCAACCTGATGCGCAATGTCTAACGCCGATGTCGGTTCATCCAGCAGCAGACAGCGACTGTCCTGCGCCACCGTCATTGCCAGCCAGGCGAGTTGACGCTCACCGCCAGACAGGCTGTCCACCAGACGGTGAGCGAACGGCTTCAGCACCACGACGGCAATAGCGTTTTCCACTTTTTCACGATCGATGCTGCCAAAACGTCCCAGTGCGCCGTGCCACGGGTAACGCCCTAGCGCAACAAGCTCACGCACCGTCATACCTTCCGCAGCAGGGAGTTGTTGAGGCAGATAAGCAACCTGGCGGGCAAAAGATTTGCTGTCCCAACCGGACAACGGCGTGTCCTTGACCGAAATTACGCCGGTACTTGGTGTTTGATGACGCCCCAGCATCTTCAACAGCGTTGATTTACCTGAACCGTTGTGACCAATCAATCCGCATACTTTACCGATGGGAAATGTCAGAGAAAGCGAATGCAGCAGGGTGCGGCCAGGCACAGCAAAACTGACATCGTCGAGCCTAAAAGTGGTATCCGGCCCGTTATCAGCCCGCACCGATTCATGAGAAGAGGTGTCTGGATTTTGCATAACCGTCGTAACCCATTGTTGCAGTCCGCCGTTTGTCAGGTAGCAGCATTGTTCACCGAGATGCTACCGACGCAAAAGAGAACAATAATGATTATTATCAAGAGCGGGAATGATAGGCGGACGGGATCCCTCTCGCAAGCAATTTATACCCGTCATACTTCACGTTGCAGATACGTTGGCTGCGCTCACTCCCCCGAATCACTTACTTCAGTGGGCTCATGGGGATTGAGGAATCTCATCCCTGAGATTCCCCCTGTGGGCCAGCGCTTGCCGTCTTGCTGCAACTCGAATTATTTAGGGTATAGCCCCAAAAAGCACAACGCCCCGGCACAGATCGCGTCGGGGCGTTGTTCATCAGCGTAAACTGCGTGGTTACTGACCAAACATCTCTTTGATCCAGTCAGCAACACCGCTGTCGTTTTGCTGTGCGGGCGCTTGTTGCTGCTGTTGTGCGCTCTGACACAGCGCTTGCGGGTTTTCCGTCCACACCGGCAATGCCCGGCCTGCGCTGCCATTACAGATAAACTGGCCGCCGCTATCGACAGTCATAGTCGCGATGCCTTCCGGCGGTGTCAGCATCAGCGCCAGCGGCGTCTGGTTTTCCAGATAGCGGCGATACAGCGTTAACGCACCGTTGGCACCGGTCAGTTTTGCCGGACCGTTGTTATCGCGCCCTACCCAGGTGATCGCCACTTCTTTGCCATCAACACCGGCAAACCAGCTGTCGCGCAGATCGTTGGTGGTCCCGGTTTTCGCCGCCAGATGGTAATTGGGGAACTTCACCGCCAATGAGCGTGAAGTTCCGCGCTCAACCACCTGCTGCATGCCATACAACGTCAGGTACGCCGCCTGAGCCGGCACCACTCGTTCAGCCTGCGGGAAGCTTTGATACAGCACGCTACAGTCTTCCGCAATCACCGAACGCAGCGCCGACAACGGCGCGCGATTACCGCCGCTGGCGATGGTTTGATACTCCTGCGCCACTTCCATCGGTGTCAGGCTGATGGCCCCCAGCAGCATGGCAGGCACCGGTTGGATCACCTCTTTCGGGATACCCAAACGTTGCAGCGTATTGCTGATCTGCTCCAGCCCAACCGTCATCCCCAAATTGACCGTCGGCACGTTAAGCGAGTTGGCTAATGCATCCACCAACATCACGCGTCCACGGAACTGACGATCGTAGTTGTTCGGCTGCCACACCTGCCCGTTCGGCTGCTTGAGCGAGAGTGGTTCATCCGCCAACCAGGTATTGAGACGGAAGGTATCGGGGTGACTCAATGCGGTCAGGTAGGTCGGCGGTTTTGCCAGTGAACCCACAGGACGACGCGCCTGCATGGCACGGTTAAAACCGGCGTATTGGGTTTGAGCCCCGCCCACCATGGCGCGAATTTCACCACTAAAACGATCGACAACCACCATGGCAGTTTCCAGATCGCTCACGTTGCGTGCCGCACGCAGCGCAGGAATCCCCTCTTCCACCGCTTTTTCAGCCGCATCCTGCGACACCGGATCCAGCGTGGTGAAAATCTTCACGCCGGAAAGATCTTTTACCTTATCCCCCAGTCGCTGCTGCAACTCCTGACGCACCAGTTGCATAAAGGCAGGTTGCGGTGTGATCACGCCTCCTTTCGGTTGCACCCCTAACGGGCGGGCGCTCAGCATGTTGTAGAGATCTTCGTCAATAATCTGCTGGTTTTGCAGCAAACGCAGCACCAGATTACGGCGTTCTAATGTCAGTTGCGGATTACGCCACGGGTTATACAGCGAGGCGCCTTTTACCATACCGACCAACAGTGCCTGCTGATCGAGACTCAGTTCATTCACCGGACGACCGAAGTAGTAAAGGCTAGCAAGCGGGAAACCACGAATCTGATCGTTGCCGCTCTGGCCGAGATACACTTCATTCAGGTACAGCTCAAGAATAAGATCTTTGCTGTAGCGGTAATCCATGATCAACGCCATGTAGGCTTCGTTCGCTTTACGCCACAAGGAGCGTTCATTGGTGAGAAACAGGTTTTTCACCAACTGCTGCGTCAGGGTACTCCCGCCCTGCACCGCGCGGCCAGCCGTGATGTTCGCCAGAAAAGCACGGCCAATAGACAGGAAGCTGATGCCGTCATGCTGGTAAAAATGGCGGTCTTCAGTCGCGACCAGCGTATCAACCAGTAAATCCGGGAAACCGGAGCGCTGCACGAACAGCCGCTGCTCCCCGTTAGGGGATTGCATCATGGTGATCAGGCGCGGATCGAGACGAAAGAAACCAAAATTACGTTGGTTTTCCAGATTTTGGATCTGAGCCAGACGATCGTTGGTAAAGATCAGTCGGGCATTGATCTGCCCTTCCTTACCATCGGGGAAATCGAACGGGCGGCGAAGTATATCAATGGTATTACCACGCACGCTGAATTCGCCCGGCCGGGTGATACGCGATACCTGACGGTATTGCATCCCTTCCAGCAGGTTTATCATCTCTTTCTGGCTGTAGGACATGCCCGGTTCGAGGTTCACCATGCGGCCATAAACGGCCGCAGGCAGCTGCCACACTTTGCCTTCGATTCGGCTGCGAATCTGGCTGTCAAGATAGACGCCATACAGCGCAAGCACCACGGCGAGGACCAGCGACAGCTTAATGAACAACCCAAGCCAGCGTCTTTTTTTACGCGGTTTTTTGCTCATCTCGTACTCGTCGTCTTCTTCATCAATGTCATCCTGATAGACGTCATCCTCTTCTTCATAGTCATCCCTTCGACTACGACGCCGGGTCGCCTGAGCGCGCGGCGGTTTTCGTCCTGACGCTCTTCCTTTGCGTCCGATAGGTTCACGATCGTCCTGTGACATTGCGGTTACTTCTCCGTCAGGTTAATGACAATAACATCACCACTATAGACGTAGGCGCTGGCTGTCGTCGCTTACTCTGTTGTTCCGCCAGGTTTCAGAAAAGCAGAACCGTCTGAAATACGTTGCAATAACGTATCAGGGCGTCTGGTATTTCTTTGTGCGCCGCGTTGTAGTGGTCAACTAATATTGGCCACCGCATTAGACTGTATGTAGAACAGTCGCTCAGATTCGTTTGGAGTTAAGCCGCCGTTATACCAGTGAGGCCGGATAGCGCTGTAATACCCCGTGATGTAGCGGATAATCGCGTCCTGGGCTTCGCTGAAGCTGTTGTAACCCTTTGTCGGCACCCATTCTGTCTTCAGGCTGCGGAAGAACCGCTCCATTGGCGCATTATCCCAGCAGTTACCCCGCCGACTCATACTCTGCTTTATCCGGCAGCGCCACAGGGCTTGCCGGTATTGACGGCTGGTATAGTGGCTGCCCTGGTCGCTGTGGAACATGACTCCTGTTGGTTGTCCCCGGAGTTCCCAGGCCATCTGCAACGCTTTAACTGTCAGCGCCGAGTCCGGCGACGTCGACATGGCCCAGCCCACCGGTTTGCGGGCGAACAGATCTAGCACCACCGCAAGGTAAGCCCAGCATTTGCCCGTCCAGATGTAGGTCACATCGCCGCACCAGACCTGATCCGGCGCGTTAACCGCGAACTGGCGGTTGAGATAGTTCGGTATTTCAACGTGTTCATTGCCGCCGCGTTTGTATTTGTGAGCCGGTCGCTGGCAGCTGGCGATACCCAGCTCCTTCATCAGCTTGCCAGCCAGCCAGCGCCCCATGTTGACACCGGAGCTGCCGGTGACGATGGTCGCGATACTTCGAGCGCCGGCAGAGCCGCCGCTGGCGTTCCAGGCTTCCATGACGCGGCTACACTTAACCACGCGCTCACCGTCGGGTTCATTAGCGGAAGCCTGCCAGTGCCTGTAGCTGCTGCGATGTACCTCAAAAGTTTGGCACAACGCCGTGACCGGGTATCGCGCCCTCAGCCTGTCGACTACCGTGAACCGTTGAGTGAGTCCGACATTAAGAGCGCCGTAGCCTTTTTTAGGATTTCGTTCTCCATTTCAAGGCATTGGACTTTTTTCTTCATCTCACGCAGCTCGAGCTGTTCAGGGGTAAGAGGAAGTCCCGTTGGCGTTTTTCCCTGTCGTTCAAGGCGAAGCTTATTGACCCAGCGACTAATGGCAGAATGGCTGACATTAACCGCCTCTGCGGCCTTAACGTATGTGTAGCCGTGGTCGACAACCAGCTTTGCGGCTTCGAGCTTAAATTCCGCCGTAAAATGTTTACCCATGAGGTCACCTGTCGTGTTGATGAGGTGAGCATATCACCTCCGCTCAGGTGGCCAGTATCAGTGTGCCACTACACGTAGGCGCAGTATTGGCAGGATCGTCCGGCCATACGTGTTTGGGATAACGCCCTTTCATCTCTTTTTGCACCTCACGGTACGCTCCTTGCCAGAAGGCGGCCAGATCGCGCGTGATCTGCAAAGGTCGATGCGCCGGAGAGAGCAGTTCCAACACCACGGCAACGCGCCCTTCTGCCACCGTGGGGTTCTGCCTCTCACCAAACATCTCCTGCATACGCACCGCGAGCGCCGGCGGCTGATCGTGATGATAGCGCAACGGCAGATGGCTGACGCCCGGTGCGGTGTAATGGCGCGGCAGCGCGCTTTCCAGCCGCTGTCGCAGCGGCCAATCCAGTAGGCGCAGCAACGCGTCGTAAAGGTCAATCTGTCGCAGTGTACGCACATCGCGCACGCCGTGCAGCGACGGCAACAACCAAGTATCCAACTTTGCCAGCAGAGCCTCATCGTCCATGGCGGGCCAGTCGCCCTCGGCGAGCCAACGCTGCGCGCAAGCCACGCGTATCCGCAGTTGTTCCGCGTCGTTTTGCCAATTGAGCGCAGCCAGACCCTGCTCGCGCACCCAGTTGAGCAGCGCCTGATGCATCGCCTCATCAGAGGGTTTATTCAGCGGCTGGTAACGCAACGTCAGGCAGCCAATACACTCACGTCGACTGGCGCGCAGGGTACCTTTTTCTTCATCCCAGTGCACGATGTTCTGTTCTGAAACCAGGTCAGGACGCTGCGCGATAAGCGCATCAATATTAACGGGCAGCGCCAGCGTAATGCGCGCATCCCTCCCTCGGCCAACATCAGTGTCGGTGCAATCAGCCACTCCTGCGCCGCCAACGGCTCGTCCAATGGCAAGCGTGCGCCCAGCCCGCTTGCCAACTGATAACGGCCATCGGCACTGCGTCGTTGGGCAATGCGATCGGGATAGGCAAACGCCAGCAGCGCGGGCAATGCGGCAAAGTGCTGCGGTTCGCGCCAGCTCGCCGATTTTCCCGCCAGACGCGTCATCAACTGCGTGGCACGCTGCCGCCAGGAGGGCGAAGGCCGCGCAAGTAAACGCTCAATGTCCAGCGGCCCCATACGCGGCGGTTCTTCTAATAACAGCGCCGCCAACAGACAGGCGGTGGCCTGCGTTTGCGCATCCTGCTGTGCGGTGCTGTGCAACATAGCCGCCAAACGAGGCTCGATGCCCAATCGGGCGATATGGCGTCCACGGGTCGTAAGCCTCCCGGCATTATCGGTTACCTGCAATTGCGTCAGCAAACGACGTGCAGCATCAAGGGCTGGCGTCGGCGGGGCATCCAGCCAGGTGAGCGACTCAGCGGAGGTGCAGCCCCATTGCAACAGTTCAAGCCAGACGCTGCTCAAATCGCTGTTTAACATTTCCGGGCTGTTTTGTGCGGCGGCACGCTCCGCCTGATCTTTTGCGCACAGGTGCACGCACAAGCCCGCTTCCAGTCGTCCGGCGCGCCCCGCCCGTTGCGTCATCGATGCCTGACTGATGCGCTGCGTCACTAAGCGCGTCAGCCCGCTTTTCACATCAAAACGGGCAACGCGCTCCAGTCCACTATCGACCACCAGCCGAATACCTTCAATTGTCAGGCTGGTTTCTGCAATATTGGTGGACAACACCACTTTACGCCGCCCCGGCGCGGCAGGGAAAATCGCTTTCTGCTGGTCGGCCAGCGTCAATGCGCCATACAGTGGGCAGATGTCCACATCGCGGGTAAGCGTCTCTTGCAGCATGGCTTCAACCCGTTTGATCTCCGCCACACCGGGCAAAAACACCAACGCCGATCCGGGCTGTTCCGTCAGAAAACGGCGAATCTGCCGGGCAATGCCCTCTTCCAACCGTTCCTGATTGCCCAACGGCTGATAGTTGCGATCCACTGGAAAAGCCCGCCCCTGTGACACCACCGTCTCCGCCGTCGGTAATAACGCAGCCAAACGCGCGTTATCCAGCGTGGCGGACATAATGAGCAGAACCAGATCCTCGCGCAGCCCTTGCTGAACATCGAGCAGCAGCGCCAATGCCAAATCCGCCTGCAAGCTGCGCTCGTGAAATTCATCCAGAATCACCAGCGACACACCCGTCAGTTCGGCATCCCGTTGCAGCATGCGTGTCAGCACCCCTTCAGTGACGACTTCGATGCGCGTCTGGGGGCCGACGCGCGTTTCAGCGCGCATGCGGTAACCGATGGTGCCACCCGGCGTTTCACCCAGTTGTTCCGCCAGGCGCCACGCCAAGTTTTTGGCCGCTAACCGACGCGGCTCAAGTAAAATGATCCGGCCAGAGAACCCACCCATTTCCAGCAATTTTAGCGGCAGCCAGGTGGATTTTCCCGGCACGGTGGGTGCGTGCAATAAAACTTGAGGCGCGCGGCCTAACGCGTCAATGACCTCATTCAGCACGACGCTGACCGGCGGTAAACTCACAGCATTCTCCTCTACAATAGCGTCTTCCTGGCACAATGCATGTTCGCACAAAATAGGGCATTGCGCGAAAGCGGTGGTTGTCGCCTTCGAATCGGCATTGTAGCATCCTCGGTTATCCGCGTAGAGAGAGAGAGCCATATTAAGCACACGCCGCCTGTTTTTTGCCTTGTCCTTACCCGATGCACTGGCGCAAACGCTGGTTCAGTGGCGTGCCCAGCACTTTGCCCCAGAGGCGGGACGCCCGGTCGCTGCTGCCAATATGCATATGACGCTGGCCTTTTTGGGTGAAGTGAGCGAGCAAAAAGAGCGCGCCCTTCGGCTGCTGGCCGACAGAATCCGTCAGCCCGCTTTTCAGTTGCATCTTAACGACGCAGGCCAGTGGCCGCGCCCCGGCGTGGTATGGCTGGGCTGCCGTCAGGCACCGCGCGGCTTGCTGCAATTGGGCACGCTGCTGCGATCGCAAGCGGCGCGCAGCGGTTGCTACCAAAGCCCGCAACCCTTTCACCCGCATATCACACTGTTGCGCGGTGCCACGCACCCCGTGGCGCTTCCACCCGCCAATTTTGACTGGACGTTGTCGGCCGAGCGCTTTGCCCTGTATGAATCTCGCTGGGAACACGGAAAAACCCGCTATCAACAGGTCGCGGAATGGCCGTTGGCCCAACATAACGCAGGATAACCCGATGAACTTTACGCCGCCGCTCAAACCGGCACGGTTGATTAAGCGTTACAAACGCTTCCTTGCCGATGTGGTTACGCCCGAAGGAGAAACCTTTACGCTGCACTGTGCCAACACCGGTGCGATGACTGGGTGCGCCACACCGGGTGATAAAGTGTGGTACTCCACCTCAGATAACCCCAAGCGTAAATACGCGCACAGTTGGGAACTTACAGAAACCGCGCAGGGGCATTGGATTTGTGTCAATACGCTGCGCGCCAATCATCTGGTGTATGAAGCGCTGCTGGCGCAACGCATTCCTGAGTTGGCCGGCTACCGCCAAATCACCCCCGAAGTGAAATACGGTACGGAGAACAGCCGCATTGACCTGCTGTTACAGGCACCGGGGCAGATTAACTGCTATATTGAGGTGAAGTCAGTTACATTATTGCAACAAACGCCGTTGCATATGTCGCCTCACCAAGGATTTTTTCCCGATGCCGTGACGCAGCGCGGACAAAAACACCTGCGCGAATTGATGCAGGTGGCTGAAAACTGCGAACGTGCAGTGCTGTTTTTCGCGGTGCTGCACTCTGGCATCGCCGAAGTTGCGCCTGCACAGCACATCGATGCCCGTTATGCAGAATTATTTTGCGAAGCGCGGCAAAAGGGGGTTGAAATTTTTTGCTATGCCACCACATTATGCCCTGACGGTATTACGCTCACGTACCCGTTGCCGTTAACCGTAACGCGATAAAGACGGTAGGTGTCTTTACCTGTTGTTTATTATCGGATGTGACGACGAGGTTCCTGGCACCTTATCAGGCCTGTGACAGGAATTATTGCCAACCCCAGTTCCATCTGCTATTTATAGCGGCCTGTTTTTCTCCCCCCTTAGGGATCGATAGTGCGTGTCGTGTTATGTAGGAGAAGCAAGATGCAAGAAGAGCAAAACCGTAAGACATCTTCTCTGAGCATTCTCGCAATTGCCGGAGTGGAGCCGTACCAGGAAAAGCCGGGCGAAGAGTACATGAACGACGCCCAATTGGCTCATTTCAAGCGTATTCTTGAAGCATGGCGCAATCAACTCAGGGATGAAGTGGATCGCACCGTTTCCCATATGCGCGATGAAGCAGCCAACTTCCCGGATCCGGTCGATCGCGCCGCACAGGAAGAAGAGTTCAGTCTGGAACTTCGTAACCGCGATCGGGAACGCAAGTTGATCAAAAAGATTTCCAAAACACTACAGAAAATCGAAGACGAGGACTTCGGCTACTGTGATTCTTGTGGTGTTGAAATTGGTATCCGTCGCCTGGAAGCGCGTCCTACCGCCGATTTATGCATTGACTGCAAAACGCTGGCGGAAATCCGCGAGAAACAGATGGCGGGATAATCCCACAGTAGGGCGGAAAAGCTGTTCCGCTTTACGTTTTTGCCGTAGCGTCATCTCCCGGCACCGAATGCGGGAGTGACGTGCTGGCATTGTTCACCCGTATGCCTGACACCCATCGTTATACAGGCCGTTTTGCCCCATCGCCTTCCGGCGATCTTCATTTTGGTTCCCTGATCGCAGCATTAGGCAGCTATCTACAGGCACGCGCCCATCGTGGCCGCTGGCTGGTGCGCATTGAAGACATCGATCCGCCGCGCGAAGTCGCTGGCGCGGCAAGCCGCATTCTTTCACAGTTGGAACACTACGGTTTGCTGTGGGATGGCCCAGTGCTTTATCAGTCCCAACGGCATGCGCGTTATCTGGAAGTGCTGGCCACACTGAAAGCACGCCACCAGTGCTACTACTGCGATTGCACGCGCCAACGCATTCATTCACTGGGCGGGCAGTATGATAGTCATTGCCGTACGCGCCAACTGGGCCCTACTCACGCCGCCCTTCGTTTGCGCCAAGACAACCCGGAGTTGCACTTTCACGACAGGTTGCGCGGAGAGCTGTATGCCGATCCGGCGCTGGCACAGGAAGATTTTATCATTCACCGCCGCGATGGATTATTCGCCTATAATCTTGCCGTTGTGGTGGATGACCACGATCAAGGGGTAACGGAAATCGTGCGCGGCGCAGACCTGATCGCCCCTACCGTCCGGCAGATCGCGCTCTATCAACAGCTAAATAGCTGTTCCTAATACCGCTACACTTTTGCCTGTCCATGTTTTCCACTGGGAAACGGGCTGACGGTTTCCATGAAGCGGCGAACCTTGTTCAGTCACTGCCACATTGAACAGCATTGATGATTGCGGGTAATGGTTTCATGCAACGCCTGCCATAACCGCTCTACATGATTTACCCATGGTGAGTACACCGGCTGATAAATAACCCTGAATTTCGGGTTTTCTTCCAGCCAGCGCTGCGTCTCCCGGCTTTTGTGAATAATGTAGTTATCAACTATCAGCGTGAGCGTTTTTGCCCGTCTGTACGTTGCTCTCAGATGCCCTAACATACTGATAAACAAACACGAACTTTTACTGTTTCCTCCAACATCGCTGACTTTTCCCGTCCCGCTGTGTAATGCACCCGCCAGATAATATTTCTCGTTCTGGCCCGGCGTCACGATGCGTTTCTGCTTCCCGCGAACCTGCCAGTCCGCGCCAATTTTGGGATTCAGATGAATATCCACTTCGTCTTCGTAAAAGACGGGATGTTCCGCGCTGCATTGTTCCAGCGCCATCGCGATGGCCTCCATTTTTTCTTCCTTATGCGGGTCGCGGATACGCAGCGTAGGAGCTGCGCGTCGCCACACCAGACCGGCAGAAGGCAGCCAACGGCGCACCGTGGAAGCATGCAACTGGCAACCGGTTATATCATTGATTTTTATCGCTAGCAGTTCCGTGCTCCAGCGCGAACGCTGATAGCCAAAATCATGAGGGGAACGCTTTACGAGCTGGATTAACAGTGCGCAGATCTGTTCAAACGGCCAGCGACGGCCACGACCGGGCCGCAGAGATTTGAGGCCTTCAATGCCGTACAGGGTGAGCCAGTTAATCCATCTGCCGATTGACGAACGGGCGCAGCAAAGCATTCTGGCGACATCGCTCACGCGCTCGCCCCGGTGCAACATCAGGATGGCGGTCAGCCTGCGGGCGTGATTCTTGTCACGCGTTTTATGGAGAGTTTTCTTCATCAGGCGTCGTTCGTTACGGGGTATCGGTGCTATGCTCGACATCGCTCAGTCCGGTTGATGATTTGGGATCTTTATCGATTGATCAGATCGCTCAACTCGGACTGAGTTCCCTTCAGGTGATCTACTATTCGGAACAGTTATTTAGGCTATCTGGTACCGGATTACATCCATTTACCGCTGGCGCTCAACGCGCAGGGAAATAAGCTTTCCAAGCAGAACCACGCACCAGCGCTACCGGATGGCGATCCGCGTCCGGTACTGTTAAGTGCGCTGCGCTTTCTTAATCAGCCGGTGCCGGAGCATTGGCAGGACATGGCGTTGCCGCTCCTTTTACAGTGGGCCGTTAGCCGTTGGTCACTCGCGTCTATATCCTAAATAATTAGAGTTGCAGGAAGACGGCAAACGAATTACAAATCAGTCTGGAACAGATTTGAACAGCGCTCGCGCTGGCCCGCAGGGGGAATCTCAGGGATGAGATTCCTCAATCCCGATGAGCTTACTCAAGTAAATGATTCGGGTAAAAGAATGTGGCCAACGCACCTGCGGCGGCTTTGTTGAATAAATCAGAACTTGTAACGACTGTGCCCCAGATCGATTGTTACGTGATGCGAATACTGTTCGGCATTCCTAATAGCGTGATCCGGTTAAGCGCTTTGACCATCGCCATGGCTTCACCCACCTGAGCATCGTAGTCACGCAGACTTAGATGACCACCCAGAAGCGTTTTGAACCGGAATATGGCCGTTTCAGCCACTGAGCGTCGGTGATAGCCCACTTTCTTTTTCCAGGTATCGTTGCTGCCGCTCAGGCGCTGATTTGCAACAGCGTGGTTACGCTCGTGGTAGTGGTCCGGCCAATATTGGCCCCCCTTCGCGGCGGGATAAGCGGCCTTATTTTCTTCCTCAGCAGAGCATCATGGCAGTAACCTGTATCGTAAGCGCCGTCAGCCGATGCCTCTCTGATTTTCCGGTGGGTCTGGTTTATCAGTGCTGGTAGAGCCTGGGCATCATTCGTACCACTGAGCGACAAATCCGCACAGATAATCTCATGCGTCGCACTGTCTACTGCCAGATGCAGCTTACGCCACACCCTGCGTCTGTCGGCACCATGCTGCCGGACTTTCCATTCGCCTTCGCCAAAGACCTTCAGGCCGGTTCCATCAATGACCAGATGTGAGATTTCACCACGGGTTGGCGTTTTTATGCTGATGTTCACTGTCTTTGCTCGCTTGCTGAGCAGCGAATAGTCTGGACAATGCAGCGACAATTTAATCAGTTTAAAAATCGAGTCAACAAAACCCTGTAAAGCCCTCAATGAATCTATGGTCACCCCCATTTTTGCAACACTGATCTTTGATTAATGGAGGGCTTGCTTAAATCTATCCGGCGTCTTTATGGCCAAGGATGCCCGCGCCACGATGAGTTTCGCACCTGATATTCCTAAAAAGGCCATCGGCTTCATTGAGCCATTTTCATTTTTTGGTTTTATATCAGGCCGTCAGGCCGTTCATGTCATCAATAATCAGTCTTCGCAAAACCAGATGGGTAACTTCGTTAAATTGCTGACTGTTAGACCAGCATTACTGTTCAAACACGGTATTTCGTGTCGTTATTGCCCAAGCTATTCGAGCTAATTTATTTGCTAATGCACAGCACACAACGCAAGAATGTTTCCTGCCCAACTGAGACCTTACCCAATCAGCTAATCTCCCTGATTGATGGTCAATTCTTAGGATAAATACCCGCGCACATTGAACAAGCAATCGGCGAAGGTTTTTATCTCCACGCTTGCTAATACCCACCTCGTTATACACAAGTCCGCAACGCCTTATATGCCAAGGGTTAGCGGGCTGAGGCTGAAATAGGCAGCCGGTGGGGTTGTAAATGAAGTGAAACCGACGTGTACTATCGCCATTTACGGCGCTGAAAAATGACACGGGATTCAGATGGCTGGGCACACCAAGAACTGGAAGGGGTAAATCTTGGTGACACGAGGCTCAATAAGCGCGCCAAAGGGCTTTTGATACGGCTGGCTGAGAATCCGCAAGCCAGCATTCCGCATGCGTGCCTCGGATGGCCTGAGACGCTGGGTGCTTACCGCTTCATGGAGAACCAAGCATTCGAATGGCGAGACATTCTGCAACCTCACTGGCAGCGTACGCAGGAAAGGATCCGAGAACACGAGGTTGTGCTGTGTATCCAAGACACTACCGAGCTTGACTTCAACGGGCAGCAAATCCAAGGCTTGGGTCCCTTGAACTACGAAGCCAGGCGTGGTCTGTACCTGCATCCGACCTACGCGGTCAGTCCGGATCGCGTGGGGTTGGGCGTACTGGATGCGTGGATGTGGGCAAGAGAGCCGAAGGATGCAGACGGAAAACGCGATGGGCTCAAGGAGAGTACGCGCTGGCTCGAGGGATACGAGCGAGTTGCTGAACTCGCCTCGGAGTTGCCAAACACACGTCTGGTGTACTTAGCCGATCTCGAAGCGGATATCAAGGCGTTGATGCAGCTCGCTGATGACCTTGGCACTCCGGCTGACTGGTTGATCCGCTCGACTCATAATCGCAGTCTGGACTGTAATGAGAAGCTTTGGCAGAAGGTTGGAAAGACCGTGCCGGTGGGAGAAATCCAATTCGTTATGGCGGCTCGCGCGGGGCAGAAGGCGCGTACGGTGAAACAGGCGCTGCGCGTGAAGCGAGTGTCGCTGCGTTGCGGGTTGGCAGTGACTTGTGTGATAGCCAAGGAAATTGAGCCGCCAGCAGGCGTGAAGCCGGTCGAGTGGCGGTTGCTGAGCAATCGCGTACCTGAAGGACGAGAAGATATCGTGGAGCTGATCGACTGGTATCGGGCTAGATGGAAAATCGAGATGTTCTTCAATGTGCTGAAGAACGGCTGCTGTGTCGAAGCGTTACAGTTATCGACCGTGGATCGCATTGAGCGGGCATTGGCGCTGTTCATGATCGTGGCATGGCGCATCGCCTATTTAATGCGTATGGGACGAACCTGTCCAGAGCTGGACGCAATGTTGTTCTTTGATTCCGACGAGACTCATGGAGCTTACCTACTGATGAACAAGCGTATGCCCAAGGGCCGCCCTAAGCTAAACGAAGTATTGCGCTTAGTTGCGCAACTGGGAGGCTTTCTTGCTCGAAAAGGCGACGGTGAACCAGGCGCAAAAACTATCAGGAAAGGCTTGCAGAAAGTCATGACGGCCGCCGAAACGCTACGCGCGCTCAGGCACGAACAGAGATGTGTATAACGAGGTGGCTAATACCCAGCAGAGTATTCTTCCCTCCAGTACTGTATTGGCGGGGTACAAGACCGGTGGAAGCGGCAAAATTACGACTGTTTTCATATTGCTTGCCATCGCCTAACTGTGATGACAAAACGCTGGCTGTTATCGGTCCAACACCAGGGATGGTCATTAAATGCTGGCCAGTTTCATCTAGAGTGTAGTGGTCAACTAATATTGGCCACCGCATTAGACTGTATGTAGAACAGTCGCTCAGATTCGTTTGGAGTTAAGCCGCCGTTATACCAGTGAGGCCGGATAGCGCTGTAATACCCCGTGATGTAGCGGATAATCGCGTCCTGGGCTTCGCTGAAGCTGTTGTAACCCTTTGTCGGCACCCATTCTGTCTTCAGGCTGCGGAAGAACCGCTCCATTGGCGCATTATCCCAGCAGTTACCCCGCCGACTCATACTCTGCTTTATCCGGCAGCGCCACAGGGCTTGCCGGTATTGACGGCTGGTATAGTGGCTGCCCTGGTCGCTGTGGAACATGACTCCTGTTGGTTGTCCCCGGAGTTCCCAGGCCATCTGCAACGCTTTAACTGTCAGCGCCGAGTCCGGCGACGTCGACATGGCCCAGCCCACCGGTTTGCGGGCGAACAGATCTAGCACCACCGCAAGGTAAGCCCAGCATTTGCCCGTCCAGATGTAGGTCACATCGCCGCACCAGACCTGATCCGGCGCGTTAACCGCGAACTGGCGGTTGAGATAGTTCGGTATTTCAACGTGTTCATTGCCGCCGCGTTTGTATTTGTGAGCCGGTCGCTGGCAGCTGGCGATACCCAGCTCCTTCATCAGCTTGCCAGCCAGCCAGCGCCCCATGTTGACACCGGAGCTGCCGGTGACGATGGTCGCGATACTTCGAGCGCCGGCAGAGCCGCCGCTGGCGTTCCAGGCTTCCATGACGCGGCTACACTTAACCACGCGCTCACCGTCGGGTTCATTAGCGGAAGCCTGCCAGTGCCTGTAGCTGCTGCGATGTACCTCAAAAGTTTGGCACAACGCCGTGACCGGGTATCGCGCCCTCAGCCTGTCGACTACCGTGAACCGTTGAGTGAGTCCGACATTAAGAGCGCCGTAGCCTTTTTTAGGATTTCGTTCTCCATTTCAAGGCATTGGACTTTTTTCTTCATCTCACGCAGCTCGAGCTGTTCAGGGGTAAGAGGAAGTCCCGTTGGCGTTTTTCCCTGTCGTTCAAGGCGAAGCTTATTGACCCAGCGACTAATGGCAGAATGGCTGACATTAACCGCCTCTGCGGCCTTAACGTATGTGTAGCCGTGGTCGACAACCAGCTTTGCGGCTTCGAGCTTAAATTCCGCCGTAAAATGTTTACCCATGAGGTCACCTGTCGTGTTGATGAGGTGAGCATATCACCTCCGCTCAGGTGGCCAGTATCAGTGTGCCACTACAAGGGGACGCCTGATGCCATCATGACGCCGCAGGTGCTTGAAGCGGTGTACGGCATCCCGATGGGGCTCCTGCCGCACCCTGGCGGCGGTTCGCCAGTAAGCTTTGTGTGCTAAAGATGGCTTTGTTATCCCATCGTATCAATTACGATCGCCGTCGCCTGCTGACGGCGCTGTTGCTTTCCCCTCTGTGCTGTTCCGCCTGGGCAAAAATCGAGATTCCGCCAGACCTGCGGCGCATCGTGGCGCTCGAGTGGTTGCCTGCTGAACTGCTGCTGGCGCTGGGCGTTATGCCGCTGGGGGGGCTGAAATCCCGAATTACCGGCTATGGGTTGCGGAGCCACAACTGCCCGAGTCGGTGATTGATGTCGGCTTCCGTACTGAACCCAATATGGAACTGTTGGCGCAGTTGCGGCCTTCGTTGATGCTTTACTCTGCGGGCTATGGTCCGTCGGTGGAGAAAATGTTGCGCATTGCTCCGACCATGGGATTTAGCTTTAACAACGACGTCGGACGGCCGCTGACCATGGCAAAAGCGTCACTGCGCCAACTGGCGCAGCGGTTAGCCATCCCCGACGCTGCCGAACAGCATCTGGACACCTTCTCAGCCTTTATGCAGCAGGCTAGGGTACAGTTGCAGCCCTACACCCGTCGTCCACTGTTGCTGTTCTCTTTTATCGACAGCACGCACGTTTTGATTATCGCGAAGAACAGCCTGTTTCAGGAAGTGATGGATGAACTCGGCATTGAAAATGCCTGGCGTGAAGAAACCAGCTTCTGGGGCAGAGTGGTGGTGGGCGTTGAGCGCCTGGCGGACATTCAGGATGCCAACGCCATCTGTTTTGGTCACGGTGACGAGGCCATGATGGCACAGGTGGAACGCAGCCCGTTATGGCAGGCTTTGCCGTTTGTGCGCCAGCAACGCTGGCAGCGTGTACCAGCGGTGTGGCTGTATGGCAGCACGCTGTCTGCAATGCGTTTTTGTCAGGTATTGCAGGATGCTCTGGAGGCTCATCATGACGCCAACGCCTAAGCGCTCTGGCGCGGTGCTGATTGTGGTCGGCATGCTGGCGGTGCTGCTGTTGATGATGGCCATCAATCTGCGCCACGCATTGCCGGTAGCGACATGGTGGCAGGCTGTCACCAACCCCGAAACGGATGACTTGCGCCAGCTGCTGTTCCATTACAGCCTGTTACCGCGCGTGGCGCTCTCGCTGCTGGTCGGCGCGGGGCTAGGGCTGGCGGGGCTGCTGTTTCAGCAGGTGCTGCGCAATCCGCTCGCGGAACCGGCTACGCTGGGCATTGCCACCGGTGCTCAGTTCGGGGTGACGGTTGCAACCTTATGGATGCTGCCGGGCGGCGACGTCGCGCAGCAGTGGATGGCGATGGCTGGCGCGCTCGGTATCGGCGTACTGGTGTTTGGCCTCTCGTGGGGCAAGCAGATGTCGCCAATCACGTTGCTGCTTGCTGGCCTGGTGCTGAGTTTTTACTGTGCTGCCGTCAATCAATTGCTGGTGCTGTTTAACCATCAGCAGCTACAGAATCTGTTTTTGTGGAGCAGCGGCATGCTGAACCAGCAGGATTGGAGCCGCGTGGCGTTTCTATTTCCCCGATTGCTGGTGTGTTTTGCGCTGGCGTTGTTGCTGTTGCGTCCATTGACGCTGTTGGGACTGGATGATGGCGTGGCGCGTAATTTGGGATTAGGCCTGATGTTGGCGCGCTTAACCACGCTTGGTGTTGCGATTTTTCTCAGTGCACAACTGGTTAACGTGGCGGGGATTATCGGCTTTGTTGGCCTGTTTGCCCCGTTGCTGGCCTGCATGCTGGGTGCTCGTCGCTTGTGGCAACGGCTCTGGCTGGCTACATTGCTGGGGGCGTTGCTGCTGGGATTGACCGATCAAACTGTGCTGTGGCTGACCCGCGTCTGGCGTGAAGTGCCGACGGGAGCGGCGACGGCGCTGATTGGTGCCCCACTGCTGCTTCGGCTGCTGCCGCGCTTACGCACCACGCACCAGCCTGCGTTGGCGCCAGCCGGAGACATTAACGCCGTGGCCCCCCGCTGTGGACGCTGGCTGTTGGCAGGGATAATACTGTTGCTGGGCGCTTTGGCGATAGCGCTGATGCTGGGTAAAGGCGCACAAGGCTGGCAATGGAGTCGCGGTGAGGAACTGGCGCAATTGTTGCCCTGGCGTTGGCCGCGGGCGGTGGCGGCATTGACGGCGGGCATGATGTTGGCGATGGCAGGTACACTGATCCAGAAACTGACGGCCAACCCGATGGGCAGCCCGGAGGTGTTAGGTATCAGCGTGGGGGCGGCGACCGGGGTTATTCTGTTGCTGTTCCTGATGTCGGGAGACACCAGCGCATGGCAGTTGCCAGCGGGCAGCGCGGGGGCGGCGTTGACACTGTTGGTGATGATCACTATCTCCAGCCGCGGTGGGTTTTCCACGCAGCGCATGCTATTGGCGGGGATTGCTCTGAGCACGGCATTTTCCACCGTGCTTACGCTGCTGCTGGCGAGCGGCGATCCGCGCATGAGCGGTGTAATCACCTGGATTTCTGGGTCGACATACGGCGTTGAGTCTGAACAGGCAATCAACACCGCAGGAGTGGCACTGGTGCTAGCCCTTATTGTGCCAGTGTGCCAAAGTTGGCTGCGTATTTTGCCGTTGGGTAGCGTGACCGCCCAGGCGTTAGGCGTTGCTGTCACGCCAGTGCGCTTGCTGATTTTGCTGTTGGCATCGGTGTTGACCGCGATGGCAACCCTGACGGTGGGACCGCTTAGCTTTGTCGGGCTGATGGCTCCACATCTGGCGCGCATGATGGGGTTCTCCCGCGTGATCCCTCAACTTTGCTGTTCCGCACTGATTGGCGGCATATTGATGCTGTTGGCCGATTGGGCGGGCCGCATGATCCTGTTTCCTAATCAGGTGCCTGCTGGTCTGCTGGCGACCTTTATCGGCGCGCCTTACTTTATTTATCTGCTGCGTAAGCAAGCCCATTAACGACCTGTTGGCAGGGAAAACCTTGCCAACAGGTAAACCCTAATTACATATTAAATACAAATCATTATCAATATGATTCCTATTATCTAATATTATGTATGCTCAATAATTAGATTTGTGCCTCAGGGACACGACCATCGTCGGGCGTTAAACCGATTATAGCCAGGTAAAGCGCTATCGTGTCAGCATGATGCACGCTTAAGGGATCGTTATGAAAGGAAAGATGTTTGGCTGCGCGAAGCCGGTTCAGGCAATGGAATCGGTAAGCAGCTTTTCTGTTTTGGCGCTGTGTGTGGGCGCTGCACAATCTGCCTCATCATCGGGTAAAAAGAGTGGCGACACGCTGGTGGTCACCGCCACCGGGGGCGCAGCAGGGCAGGATGTGCCCGGCGACTACAGCACTAAACTGACCACGGCGGGGACGCGCCTGCTGTTAAGTCCGCGTGATATTCCGCAATCCATTACCATCGTGAATAAACAGCGCATGCAGGATCAGAACCTGCAAACGGTGGGTGACGTGTTGGATAACGTGGTGAGCATCACCGGCAACTATACTGACAGTGAGCGTACCGGCTACTATGCGCGCGGTTTCTACATCAACAATTTCGTCATTGATGATATTCCCACTTCGGTATCCGAAGCCTGGAACTTTGGTGACGCGCTGGGAGATACCGCGATCTACGAGCGCATTGAAGTGGTGCGCGGTGCCAACGGCCTGCTGACCGGTACCGGTAATCCATCTGCAACGGTGAATATGGTGCGTAAACACGCCACCAGCAAAGAAGTTACCGGCAATGTTTCCGCCCAGTTACGGTTCGTGGAATAACCAACGCTATGTGACCGATCTTTCCGCACCATTGACCGAATCCGGCAGCGTGCGTGGGCGAATTATTGCCGGCTATTAGGATCAGGATAGCTGGCTCGATCGCTACCATAAGCGCAAAAAATTTATTTCCGGCATTGTCGATGCGGATCTGGCTAATAATTCCACGCTGTCATTCGGCTACGATTATCAGGAAAGCAAAACCCCCGGTTCAACCCACCTCGTTATACACATCTCTGTTCGTGCCTGAGCGCGCGTAGCGTTTCGGCGGCCGTCATGACTTTCTGCAAGCCTTTCCAGATAGTTTTTGCGCCTGGTTCACCGTCGCCTTTTCGAGCAAGAAAGCCTCCCAGTTGCGCAACTAAGCGCAATACTTCGTTTAGCTTAGGGCGGCCCTTGGGCATACGCTTGTTCATCAGTAGGTAAGCTCCATGAGTCTCGTCGGAATCAAAGAACAACATTGCGTCCAGCTCTGGACAGGTTCGTCCCATACGCATTAAATAGGCGATGCGCCATGCCACGATCATGAACAGCGCCAATGCCCGCTCAATGCGATCCACGGTCGATAACTGTAACGCTTCGACACAGCAGCCGTTCTTCAGCACATTGAAGAACATCTCGATTTCCCATCTGCCCGATACCAGTCGATCAGCTCCACGATATCTTCTCGTCCTTCAGGTACGCGATTGCTCAGCAACCGCCACTCGACCGGCTTCACGCCTGCTGGCGGCTCAATTTCCTTGGCTATCACACAAGTCACTGCCAACCCGCAACGCAGCGACACTCGCTTCACGCGCAGCGCCTGTTTCACCGTACGCGCCTTCTGCCCCGCGCGAGCCGCCATAACGAATTGGATTTCTCCCACCGGCACGGTCTTTCCAACCTTCTGCCAAAGCTTCTCATTACAGTCCAGACTGCGATTATGAGTCGAGCGGATCAACCAGTCAGCCGGAGTGCCAAGGTCATCAGCGAGCTGCATCAACGCCTTGATATCCGCTTCGCGATCGGCTAAGTACACCAGACGTGTGTTTGGCAACTCCGAGGCGAGTTCAGCAACTCGCTCGTATCCCTCGAGCCAGCGCGTACTCTCCTTGATCCCATCGCGTTTTCCGTCTGCATCCTTCGGCTCTCTTGCCCACATCCACGCATCCAGTACGCCCAACCCCACGCGATCCGGACTGACCGCGTAGGTCGGATGCAGATACAGACCACGCCTGGCTTCGTAGTTCAAGGGACCCAAGCCTTGGATTTGCTGCCCGTTGAAGTCAAGCTCGGTAGTGTCTTGGATACACAGCACAACCTCGTGTTCTCGGATCCTTTCCTGCGTACGCTGCCAGTGAGGTTGCAGAATGTCTCGCCATTCGAATGCTTGGTTCTCCATGAAGCGGTAAGCACCCAGCGTCTCAGACCATCCGAGGCACGCATGCGGAATGCTGGCTTGCGGATTCTCAGCCAGCCGTATCAAAAGCCCTTTGGCACGCTTATTGAGCCTCGTGTCACCAAGATTTACCCCTTCCAGTTCTTGGTGTGCCCAGCCATCTGAATCCCGTGTCATTTTTCAGCGCCGTAAATGGCGATAGTACACGTCGGTTTCACTTCATTTACAACCCCACTGGCTGCCTATTTCAGCCCGCTAACCCTTGGCATATAAGGCGTTGCGGACTTGTGTATAACGAGGTGGGTTCAACCTGGGGCGGCTTACCGACCTGGTTCAGTAACGGCAACCGTACTAACTTCGATCACAGCTTCAATCCCGCCCCAAACTGGGCCTATTACAATATCGAGACCAACAAGGTCTTCGCCTAGTTCAGCCATATGTTTGATAATGGCTGGGACTGGCATATCAACACCACTCATGCGGAAACCAAGTTTGATGACAAACTGATGTACGCTTCGCCTTATGGAACGACTGATCCTGCCACATCAGGGGTCTTTCCCGATCAAACCACTGGCGTGGGCTTGGCGGGTGGCGCTGGCTGGTTTACCGGCACACGCAAACTGGACGCACTGGAAACCTACGTGCGCGGTCCGTTCGAACTGCTGGGGCGTCAGCATGAGCTGGTTACCGGGGTGGGATTCAGTCGCCAACGCAACTACTACTACGCTTCTAACGATGCAGTGACGGTTGCTTATATGGGCAATTACTACAACTGGAACGGCAGTGTGCCGGAACCGAACTGGCAGGTGCAGACCAAAAGTTCGGATGATACCGTGCATCAAAGGTCGGTCTACAGTGCGGCCCGTTTCTCGCTGGCCGATCCATTGGCGCTGGTGGCCGGTGCGCGCTATACCGAATGGAGCACGGGCGGTATGACCTCCAGCTTCAGCAAAGATAAGGTGTCGCCCTATGCCGGGTTGATTTACGACATCAACGACACCCTCTCGGCCTATGTCAGCTACACCTCCATTTTCCAGCCGCAAGATAACCGGAGTGTTAACGGCAACTACCTGGCCCCGATTGAAGGCAAAAACTATGAAACCGGTTTGAAATCCGACTGGCTTGATGGCCGTCTGACGGCATCCATGGCGTTGTTCCGCATTGAGCAGGATAATCTGGCGCAGACCGATGGCAGCAACAAGGTCAAGGGGTAGAGCGATCAGGCTTACTACGGTGCGCAAGGGGTGACCAGTAAAGGTGTCGAACTGGAACTGAACGGTGCCCTGACTGATAACTGGCAGATGACGTTCGGTGCCGCACGTTACGTTGCCAAGGACGCGGCGGATAATCGGGTGAACAGCCAGCTACCGCAAACCTCGTTGAAGTGGTTTACGCGCTACCAGTTGCCAATGTTGCCGGAACTGACGCTGGGCGGTGGGGTAAACTGGCAGAACGGCACCTTTGTGGATACCTCGGGGCCGAAGGGTGCTGAGCGAGTGCATCAGGGAAGCTACCCGTTGGTTAACCTGTTTGGCCGCTACCAGATCAACAAACAGTTGGCGGTGCAGGCCAACGTCGACAATCTGCTGGATAAGCGCTATTACAGCGCCCTCAGTGACAACTATGCCTATGGCGCGCCGCGCAGCGTGTCCATGAGTGTGAATTACAACTTCTGATGCGCAGACGCCCCGATCGCACGATCGGGGCGTTTCTTTTGGTCGCAATTACAGCTGGGCAAAACAGCGACGTGCTGCCGCGATGGTGTTCTCAATATCCTGCTGGCTGTGCGCCAGTGACATAAAGCCCGCTTCAAACGCTGACGGAGCCAGATAAACGCCTTCGGCCAGCATCAGGTGGAAGAAACGCTTAAAGCGCTCCACATCGCACTGCGTCACATCCTGATAGTACGTCACGCTCGGTGCGTCAGTGAAAAACAGACCGAACATACCGCCCACGTGATTCACCACCAGAGGAATGTGCTGCGCTTTGGCCGCCGCTTCCAACCCCTGTGCCAACTGCGTGGTCAATGCGGTGAGCGTGTCGTGCACGCCGGGTTTAGCCACTTCGCTCAGGCAGGCAAAACCCGCTGCCATGGCAATCGGGTTACCGGACAGCGTTCCCGCCTGATACACCGGGCCGGTTGGGGCCAGCGCTTGCATCACATCACGCCGTCCGCCAAAAGCACCCACGGGCATACCGCCGCCAATGATTTTCCCCAGACAAGTCAGGTCGGGCACTACGCCGTAGTGCGCTTGTGCGCCGCCCAATGCCACGCGAAAACCCGTCATCACTTCGTCAATGATCAGCAGCGCACCAAATTCATCGCACAGTGCGCGTAATCCCGGCAGAAACTCTGGCAGTGGCGGAATACAGTTCATGTTGCCTGCCACCGGCTCAACGATAATCACTGCAATGTCATCAGGGTATTGCTCGAAAGCCTGACGAACTGACTCCACATCGTTATAGGTGCAGGTCAGCGTGTGGCGGGCAAAATCGGCGGGTACGCCGGGGGAATTAGGCTGGCCCAGCGTCAATGCGCCTGATCCGGCCTTGACCAGCAGGCAGTCCGCGTGGCCGTGATAGCAGCCCTCAAACTTGATGATTTTGTCTCGGCCCGTGAAGCCGCGCGCCAGACGAATGGCGCTCATGGTAGCTTCGGTACCAGAATTTACCATGCGCACCATATCCATCGACGGCACCAGCGAGGTCACCAACCGAGCCATGTGCACTTCCATTTCAGTTGGCGCACCAAAGCTCAATCCGCGCTCTGCGGCGGCGATCACCGCCTGACGAATGGCGGGATGGTTATGCCCCAGCACCATGGGGCCCCAGGAACCGACATAATCGATATAGGCGTTACCGTCTGCATCGTAGATATGTGATCCTTCCACCCGCTCAATAAACAACGGCACGCCGCCGACGCCGTTGAACGCGCGCACCGGCGAGTTGACGCCACCGGGAATAAGCTGCTGTGCCGCAGCGTAGAGACTTTCTGATTTATTCATGGAAAGGATCCTGAAAAGAGAGCGGAGTTTTGCCTATTGTAAACAACGCTGTCGCGTTATCAAATTTGCGTCATTGATGTAAGAGGAGGAGAGAGGCGTTATGTGATGGATGGGCGTATACTGTACCGCTTAAGTATTAGCTGCTTTGGTTTATCCTGTGACGACTTCCCGAGATATTTCCCTGATTGAGGTGCGCCGTGCTGCGATTATGCAATTCCTGCGCCGTGATAAAACGCCGGTAATCATTCTGGTGCTGGCGGCCCTGGTGGGGACGTTGGTCGGTCTGGTTGGGGTGGCCTTTGAGAAAGGGGTGAGTGCGCTGCAAGCACTTCGTTTTGAAATGGTGACGCAGTGGGCGCCTGCTGAGTGGCGCTGGCCGCTGGCGTTTCTCCTCTCTGGGCTGATGGCTGCCGGGGGATATTATCTGGTGCGTTGTTTTGCGCCGGAGGCGCGGGGTGCTCGGGGATTCCGGAGATTGAAGGCGCATTGGAGGATCTTCGCCCGGTACGCTGGTGGCGCGTATTGCCAGTGAAGTTCTTCGGTGGCTTGGGAACACTTGGCGCTGGCATGGTGTTGGGCAGGGAAGGGCCAACGGTGCAACTCGGCGGCAACGTGGGCGGGATGATCGCGGATTTGTTGTCGGCCAAACGCGCAGACGTGCGTCATTCTCTGTTGGCAACCGGTGCGGCAGCCGGGTTGTCAGCGGCGTTCAACGCCCCGTTGGCCGGGATCTTGTTCATTATTGAATAGATGCGGCCGCAGTTTCGCTACAACCTGATCTCTATCAAAGCCGTGTTTATTGGCGTCATCATGTCCAGCGTGGTGTTTCGGGTGTTTAACGGTGAAGCGGCGGTTATCCACGTTGGCACACTGCCCGATGCCCCGGTCAACACACTATGGTGTTATCTGCTGTTAGGCATAGTGTTTGGTGCGGTTGGCGTGGTGTTTAACCGACTGGTATTAGGGACGCAGGCGCTGTTTTTACGTTTTCATGGGCAGAGTCTAACGCGCTTTATTCTGGTCGGGATGTTAGCCGGTGGGCTGTGTGGTGTGCTTTCGCTGGCATTCAGCGACGTTTCCGGCGGCGGTTTTGCCATCATTCCTGATGTAACGGCGGCGCACTACAGCGTGGGCATGCTGCTGCTGATATTTTTGTTGCGGGTGGTGCTGACGCTGTTGTGTTTTGGTTCTGGCGCACCCGGCGGGATCTTTGCGCCGATGCTGGCGTTGGGCACCGTGCTAGGCGGTGCTTACGGGCTGATATTGCACGGCGTATTCCCTGACTATGCATTAGGTGCTGGCACCTTTGCCACTGCAGGAATGGGCGCGTTGTTTGTGGCTTCAGTACGCGCCCCACTGACCGGAATTGTGCTGGTGCTGGAAATGACGGATAACTATCCGTTGATTTTGCCCATGATCATCACCTGCCTGGGGGCGACGTTAATGGCGCAGTTTTTAGGCGGACAACCGTTATACTCTGCCATTCTGGCTCGAACGCTGCAACGGCAAAATGCGTTAGAGCAGCGTGCGGAAAATGAACGCAAGGCCAAACCTTGAACCTTGTTTCCCGCTGTTGGATAATGAGCGTATGATTGGGATAAGGCAAACGGCGTGCGCCGCCCAATAAAAGACAAGCTGGGAATACGACAATGAGCGATGAAGTAATGGCTGTGCCGCTGCAATTCACTGATGCGGCCGCAAAAAAGGTGAAAGTCCTGATTGCTGATGAAGAGAACCCGGAGCTGAAACTTCGCGTCTACATCACCGGGGGCGGCTGTAGCGGCTTCCAATACGGTTTCACTTTCGACGATAAAATTAACGACGGTGACATGACCATTGAGAAACAGGGCGTGGCGCTGGTGGTAGACCCGATGAGTCTGCAATATCTGGTCGGTGGTTCGGTGGATTACACGGAAGGTCTGGAAGGTTCGCGTTTCGTGGTCACTAACCCGAATGCGAAAAGCACCTGCGGCTGCGGCTCTTCTTTCAGTATCTGATTATCCTACCGCTGATATCGAAAAAAAACCGCGTTTTTCAACGCGGTTTTTTGTTTTAACGGGCCAAGTAAACCAACCTGCGCCATCACCACTCAATCGTGATCAGCCGCTGTTCCTGATGGGTTACCGTGCGAGCTCCTGCGCTTAGCGATGTTTGCGTAATCTTTGGCATGAGCGCTTTTGCATTCGGGCATTCCACGCGGGCGGTGGCTGCGTTTTCCTTGACCTCACAGACAGCAACCACGTTTAGCCCTACATTGATTTGCCCGCTGGTGCTTGCCGCATAAGCCGTATTGCAGGCCTGCATCAACAGGCCCGCGTTAAGCAGACTTATTTTTATCACTTTTCTACCTGGTGTTAAAAAGAACCGTTACCGGTTCAGTGCACAAATGTGCGTTATCAAATCGTTATGTTTTGGTTTGTATACGGTTATATTTTAACCGTTGGCGGCATGATAACCTGTTTTTATCTGGATGAAAAGCGTGCGGTCATGCCTGCATGGGGCAGGCATGACGCCGTGATTTACTGGGCGGGGAGGGCGGCGAGTTGCTGACAAATGTACTGGGCTGCAAGCAGCATGCGCGGGCTGCTGCGATTAAACCAATCGTCGTCTACCGTAATAATTGGCACGGACAACTGCGGCGACCAGAAATCACGCGTGGCGGCCGCATCGGCAGCGGTGCCCGTCGTAATGATCACCTGTGGGTTGCGCCGCAATACCTGCTCACGACTTACCTGCGGCCAGGGCACTTTGCTGTCGTCGAAAACATTGACGCCGCCACACAGGGTGAGCACCTGGTTTTGCAACGACTGCTTGCCTGACGTAAACAGCGGGTGTGTACCAAATTGCAGAAATACCTGATGTTTTGACGCATGGGCGTAGCGTGCTTTCAAATCAGCCAACTGCTGGCGAAAAGTCTGCGCATTTTGTTGCGCAACCTCTGGGTGTGCGCTGTATTGCCCAAGCTGCTCCAGTATGATCGGTATTGCCTCCAGCGAGGTGGGATCCAGATACAACACCGGGATGCCAAAGGCAGAGAGTTGCTCAAGCGGTCGCTGTGGGTTCCCTTCACGCCAGGCCAGAACCAAATCCGGCTTTAAGGCCAACACCCGTTCCAGATTGATACCTTGCCAGGACGCAACCTGTTCTCTCTGTTGCGCCTCGGGTGGGTAGTTTGACCAGGCACTCACGCCAATCACCTGATCGCCCATGCCAGCGGCGAAGGCCAACTCCGTAGCGTGAGGAGCCAGACTGATAATGCGCTGGGCGACAGCATCCGCGCTGACCCGTCCGGCCATGAGCAGACACAGTATTGCCAGAAGTGTGAGCCCGCGAACGCGCATCAGGCTTTTCCGGCGAGCTCTTGCAACATGGCGCTCACCATGCGTGACGATTGCTGGGCCGCCACGGCCAGAAACTCGTCAAAACTCAGGTGCGAGGCTTTGTCAGCCACATCGGAGATGGCGCGTACTACGACGAAAGGCACACCAAACTGATGGCAAACGTGAGCGATTGCCGTGGCTTCCATTTCGACCGCGACGGCCTGTGGGAAGGTGTGACGGATGCGAGCCAGCGGTTCGGCACCGTTGATAAACGCATCACCACTGACAATCAGTCCCTGAACCGCATTCAATTGCAGAGACACAATGGCGCGCTCGGCCAACGCAATAAGGGATGTATCGGCGGGAAACGCCGCCGGGCAACCGGCCATCTGGCCCGCTTCATAACCGAAGGCGGTGACATCGGCATCGTGATAGCGCGCTTCACTGGATACCACGATATCGCCGACGTTCGGGGTCGCTGCCAGACCGCCCGCAGAACCGGTGTTGATAACGATGTCAGGGCGGGTATGTTCCAACAGCAGCGTGGTGCCCATCGCCGCGGAAACCTTACCAATGCCGGATTTTAACAGCGCCACTTCGACACCGTTCAGCCACCCGCTGTAGATTTCGCATCCGGCGCGTGCGAAGGTACTGAGGTTTTCGATGCGATCGCGCAGGATCGTCACTTCTTGTTCCATGGCCCCGATGATGCCGACTTTCATAAGATTCCCCACAAAATTTCGAATAGTATTTCGAATAGTTAGCCGTAGTCTGTGTTGTGTAGTCTATCATGGCTAACGGGGTGAAATGGAACCCAGGCGTGATTTTGGCGGCGGTAAAGGGGGAAGGGGATGTCCGATATCGATTTTTCAAAGAAATTCAGCGTTCAGCGGCCTCTGAGCAAACCGATCACAGCGGAGAGCGAATATGACATCGTCCGCCTGTTCGAAAGTGATAGGGGGCGTATCATCAACTCTGCCGCGATCCGCCGTTTACAACAGAAGACGCAGGTATTTCCGCTGGAGCGTAACGCCGCCGTGCGTTCGCGGCTGACACACTCTATGGAAGTGCAGCAGATCGGTCGCTACATCGCCAAAGATATTCTGGTGCGAATAAAAGGTGAAAACCGACTGGACGCCCTTGGACTGTCTCTGTGGCAGACGCCCTTTGAAAGCATGGTAGAAATGGCCTGCCTGATGCATGACATCGGCAACCCGCCCTTTGGCCATTTTGGTGAATCCGCTATCAATAACTGGTTTAGAAAACGGTTGGATGCCACTTATATTCAGGATGACGCATTGTCGCGTGATGATGCTTGTCAGGTTGAAGCCCTGCGGCTGAAAGGCGATGCGCATGATGTATTGCGGCGTCAGGTGCGACAGGATCTCAGCCATTTCGAAGGCAATGCACAAGCGATTCGTTTGGTGCATACGTTGCTTAAACTGAATCTCACCTACAGCCAGGTCGGCTGTATTCTCAAATATACCCGGCCAGCGTATTGGGTAGGCGAGGTGCCCGATACCTACCGCTATCTGATGAAAAAGCCGGGCTATTACCTTTCTGAACAGGATTTTGTTACCGATTTGCGTCATGAATTGTCGCTGGAAGAATACCATCGCTTTCCGCTCACCTACATCATGGAAGCCGCGGACGACATCTCTTACTGCGTCGCCGATCTGGAGGATGCGGTAGAAAAAGAGATCCTTACCACCGACCAGCTTTATCTGTACCTACGCCAAACCTGGGGCACGGTCGATCCCTCGGATCTGTTTGCCAAAACCGTAGAGCAGGCTTATGAAAGTCGAAAACGGCACCGCTGGCGCAGCACCGACGATCAATTTTTTATGCAGTTGCGTGTCAATACGGTGGCTAAGCTGGTGCCTTACGCGACGCATCGTTTTATCAAAAATTTGCCTGCGATTTACGCTGGCGCTTTTGATGAGGCGCTGCTGGAAGACAAGGGCGCACAGGCCAAACTGTTGCGGGTGTTCAAAGAGGTAGCGCGTAAGTATGTGTTTAATAACGCAGAAGTCGAAAAGCTGGAACTGCAAGGCTATCGCGTGATCGGGGGATTATTGGACATCTATCACCCGCTGCTGGAAATGTCTTATGACGCGTTCAGCCAAATGGTGAATGACGATACGCATCCGCACTATCCCATAGAAACCCGGCTCTACCACAAGCTTTCCAGCAAACATTGCCTGGCCTATCGTGAAGCCACGCTCCAACTCTCTGCACTGTCTTGTGAGGAACAGGAGATTTGGGAATACTATTATCGGGCGCGATTGATTCAAGATTATATCAGTGGAATGACAGATCTTTACGCTTACGACGAGTATCGGCGGCTGATGGCGGCGGAATAACAATTTATGTAAAGCGGCTCCATACTTGCTTACGTTTGGGCCAGCGCGCGGCGATGAACTTTGTGCTTTCTTGTTTATCTGATATAGCGCGAACGCCAATTGAGCCTGTTTACGAGCCCGCCAGCGCGACATTGAGAGGGTGTGATGGTAAACAGGTTCGGCGACGTGGGATTCACCTGTTGATACGACGAGATAAGAGATCATGAAAAGAAAATCATTGGTTCTGAGTGCATTGGCGCTGAGCCTGGCAATGAGCATGGGGCACGTCTTTGCGGCGACTGAGGCGGTAGTATCGACATCCAGCCAGATGCCAAGTCTGGCTCCGATGCTTGAGAAAGTGATGCCTTCCGTCGTCAGCATCTCCATTGAAGGGCATACCGACGTCAAGCGCAGCAATATTCTGCAGCAGATGCAGCCTTTCTTCGGTGAGAATTCGCCGTTCTGTCAGGAGGGGTCACCCTTCCAAAACTCCCCGATTTGCCAGGGGGCTGAAGACGAAGGGGAAGAGGGCGCACCCGCAAAACGTGAGAACTTCCAGGCATTAGGCTCTGGTGTGGTGATCAACGCGGAGAAAGGCTATGTGGTAACCAATAACCACGTAGTCGACAACGCGGACAAGATTCAGGTACGGCTTTACGATGGGCGTAAGTATGATGCCAAAGTGATTGGCAAAGACCCGCGTACCGACGTTGCGTTGATTCAACTGATTGATTTTAAAAATCTGACTGCCATCAAGATCGCCGATTCCGATCAGTTACGGGTGGGTGACTATACCGTGGCGATCGGCAACCCCTACGGCTTAGGGCAAACGGCGACGTCCGGTATTGTTTCGGCGTTAGGGCGCAGCGGGCTGAATATCGAGAATTATGAAAACTTTATCCAGACCGATGCCGCGATCAACCGAGGCAACTCGGGCGGGGCGCTGGTTAACCTTAATGGTGAGCTTATCGGTCTGAACACCGCGATTCTGGCACCGGATGGTGGAAACATCGGTATTGGTTTTGCTATTCCGAGCAACATGGTGAAAAACCTGACCGCGCAATTGGTTGAGTTTGGCGACGTGAAACGCGGCGAACTGGGTATTACCGGTACTGAGCTCAATTCCGATCTGGCGCAAGCTATGAAAGTGAATGCTCAGCGCGGGGCATTTGTCAGCCAGGTCAGGCCGAAATCCGCTGCTGACGAAGCCGGTATCAAAGCCGGTGACGTCATTTTGACGCTGAACGATAAACCGATCAGCAGCTTTGCAGCACTGCGCGCCCAGGTTGGTTCCTTACCCGTCGGTAGCAAGGTCAAGCTGGGGCTGCTGCGTGAAGGCAAACCGTTAACGGTAGAAGTGACCTTGCAGCAGGCAAACCAGACACAGGTCGACTCGGGTAATCTTTACACCGGCATCAGCGGCGCATCGCTCAGCAATACCGAAATCGACGGCCAGAAAGGCGTGAAAGTGGACGAGGTGAAAGCTGGATCGGCGGCCGCGAAAATCGGCTTGAAGAAGGATGACGTTATCCTCGGTGTGAACCAGCAGCCGGTGCAGAATCTGGGTGAACTGCGTAAAATTCTGGACAGCAAGCCTCCGGTGTTAGCGCTGAACGTGCTGCGTGGCAATGCTACGATTTATCTGTTGGCACAATAAACGGTAGTCATTTCAGACTGAAAGGAGCGTATCAGGTACGCTCCTTTTTTATTTTCCCCTTAGCCATCCGCCTCCTCGTTATTATTTTGTGATACTTCCCGCAATTCTAAGGAATTGGGTCAATGTTTGTGAAATCGCACAATGTCCAGCTTTCAGGGCAACGTTATGAGGTAATGACTCCAATTAGTAGAACATGTGTTTTTCGATGAAGGCTCCGATGACTTTTTCGTGGATCTCGACGGAGCGCGAGAAGCAAATCGTTTTACGCGCCAGTCGTTTAATGCGGGTACGGAGCGTCAGGTTATTGCGTTCTATGCGTTGCGTGAAGATCTTGCCAGTCAGATGTTTCTGCTTCGGAACCTCTCTTGCATAGCTGCCCCAGTTGTCACTGGTAATCATGCCGATGTTGAACGGTGTCAACAGAGCCAGCAATTCACGGCAGGTCTCATCGGTTCGGGGGCCAAAAGTGTAGGCCAGAACACCGCCCGTTTTGGTATTGTAAGCGTACCAGAGCCAGTG
Source organism: Symbiopectobacterium sp. Eva_TO (assembly GCF_053848865.1). Taxonomy (NCBI): domain Bacteria; kingdom Pseudomonadati; phylum Pseudomonadota; class Gammaproteobacteria; order Enterobacterales; family Enterobacteriaceae; genus Symbiopectobacterium; species Symbiopectobacterium sp. Eva_TO. The sequence continues at coordinate 1,505,055 of NZ_JBSPEY010000004.1, forward strand.
CTGTAGCGCCTTACTGCCAACGAAGCTCCATTGCTCATCAAGTTCACAGATAAGGGCGACGTCGGCGTGAGCAACGGGAGAAGACGTTATCCTGCGGGGCGAGAGCTTTTTAAAGCCCGGATGACCGTATTGATGCCGATTTTCAACGTTCTGGCGGTATCGCGAACACCGGCACCGTTGAAGGCCATATCAACGATCTGCTCTTTGACTCCCGGCTTTCGCGCTTCATAGCGGTAGGTAAGCTGGGATACACGGCGACAGCACTGACACCGGAAGCGTTCGCGCTTAGTTGGACTAAGGCCATGTCGATAAACTTTATCTGAATGGCAGCGAGGGCAATGAACAAAAACAGTAACCACGTGGAAAACTCAAATAGCGGCAGAATATCACAAAAGCCAACTATTTTAAGGCATTACCCGTTATGATAGTGCAATTTTCACTTTCTCTTACCAGGGGCGGGAATGGCGTCATATCACCTCAGCGCAAAGCTTGCGCAGGATATCGTTGCGCGCACAATGCAAATTATTGATAGCAATATCAACGTGATGGATGCCCGAGGGCGAATCATCGGCAGTGGCGATCGAGAACGCGTGGGCGAACTGCACGAAGGGGCGCTATTGGCTTTGTCACAGGGGCGTGTCGTCGATATCGATGATGCGGTTGCCCGTCATCTGCACGGGGTGCGGCCTGGTATCAACTTGCCGCTACGTATTGACGGTGAAATCGTCGGCGTAATCGGCCTGACCGGTAACCCCGCCCATTTGCGCCAGTTTGGTGAACTGGTGTGCATGACCGCAGAGATGATGCTGGAGCAGGCTAGGCTGTGTCCCTTAATTACATAACCTCTGGTAAAACAGGCGGATGCAGCCCAGTTTCAACATTGCCAGATAATTCCTCTCCGTTTTGTCGTAACGTGTCGCAATGCGACGGTATTCTTTCAGACGGCCAAAGCACCGCTCAACAACGTTCCGATTGCGGTAGGCGTCACGATCGAGCTTTGAACGACCATCCACCGCCATTTTTTCAGTGGATTTTCGGGGGATGACAGTTTTTATACCTCTGTTTTTCAGCTCGTTACGTAATACATGCCCGGAGTACGCCTTGTCAGCGAGTACCGCATGACCACGGCGTTTCATACTGCCGTTCTGGCGTTGAACACCAATACCTTCCAAAAGACGTAGTGCAAACTGACTTTCATGAGCCTGACCGGGGCTCAACACGATGTTTAACGGAAGACCACTTCCGTCTGTAGCCATATGGATTTTGGTGCCAAAACCACCTCGAGAGCGACCCAGACCATTATCTCCGGTGATATCGGGATGTTTTTTTGAGCACCGGCAGCACATTTCAGCGCCCTGATATTGCTACCATCCAGCGCAGTCGCTGACCAGTCCACGAGGCCATGGGCATCAAGTGATGAAAGTAACTTATTGAAAATAATGTTAATGACTCCCGATTTTGACCATCGGTTAAAGCGGTTATAAACGGTTTTCCATGGGCCGTATCGCTCAGGTAAATCACGCCATGGGGCACCAGAGCACAGCCTCCAGAACATGCCATTGATAATCATGCGATGCTCAGCCTATGGGCGTCCGGCCTGTGGTGTTGCTGGTTCAGCAGGGAGTAAGGGCTGGATGATAGCCCATGCTTCATCGGGAAGGTCGTAGCGAGCCATAGTTCAAAATGATGTAGAAACAAACAGTTAGTATAACTCATGGGATTAAGGGACACAGCCTAGGCTGCTGCACATGTTGGCGCAGGATAGCCGTCTGCGTGAAGAACTGGTGCTAAACCTGATTCGCACGGACGAACTGTCACCCGCGCTGATGGAGTGGGCACAACGTCTGGGGATCGATCTCAATACGCCGCGTGTGGTGGCCGTTGTCGAGGTGGATAGCGGCCAATTGGGCGTGGACAGTGCGATGGCAGAATTGCAGCAGTTGCAAACGCTGTTGACCACGCCTGAGCGCAACAACCTGATCGCTATTGTGTCTCTGACTGAAATGGTGGTGCTGAAACCCGCGCTGAACAGCCATGGTCGTTGGGATGCCGAAGAGCATCGACGTCGCGTAGATAACCTGTTCTCCCGCATGACCGAGAGCGGCCGCCTGCGGGTACGGATGGCGTTGGGTAACTACTTTACCGGGCCGGGCAGCATTGCGCGTTCTTATCGTACTGCGCGTACCACCATGGGCGTTGGGAAACAGCGGATGCCCAGTCAGCGTTGCTACTACTATCAGGATTTAATGCTGCCAGCGTTGCTCGATAGTCTGCGCGGTGGCTGGCAGGCCAATGAGCTGGTTCGGCCATTGGCAAAACTGAAAGCAATGGACGGCAATGGTTTGTTGCGACGTACGCTTAACGCCTGGTTTCGCAATAACGTTCAGCCGGGCGCTACGGCTAAGGCGCTGTTTATCCATCGCAATACGCTTGAATATCGCCTGAACCGTATTTCCGAACTGACCGGGCTGGATTTGGGCAACTTTGACGATCGTTTGCTACTCTATGTGGCACTGCAACTCGATGAAGAAGAATAATTTGCTCTCTGATTGATCCAAGGGGCCGATGGCCCCTTTTTGCTGTCTGCCAGCCGGTAATCTGCTTAGATTTAAAAAACTGAATAGGCTCAAAGAATATAACGCGAGAGCATAAATTATCGCGAAACAATATTTTTGCCCCCACCCCCTATCCTCTATTGTCACTCTATGTTGTGAGCCCATTGCCCGCACCACGCCAAACACACTACACAAATTACGAAAAATGTTGAGGGAGTGATAATGATGTCAATACGTCGTCTGGGAGTATCTCTTGCAGTAGCAACGGTATTATTTGCGGGCGCTGCGTCTGCGGCAACGGAATTGTTGAACGTGTCTTATGACCCAACGCGTGAGCTGTATCAGGAGTATAACGCTGCCTTCATTAAACACTGGAAAGAAACCACGGGTGAAACACTTTCCATTAAAAACTCCCACGGTGGCTCCGGCAAACAGGCGCGTTCGGTCATCGATGGTTTGCAGGCGGACGTTGTGACGCTGGCTCTGGCGGGCGATATTGATGCCCTGAATCTTAATCAGCCGCTGATCGATCCTAAGTGGCAGGCACGTCTGCCGGATAACAGTACGCCTTACACCTCTACCATTGTGTTCCTGGTGCGCAAAGGTAACCCGAAAAACATCAAGGACTGGGGCGATCTGGTGAAACCGGGCGTAGAAGTGATCACGCCTAACCCGAAAACCTCCGGCGGTGCGCGTTGGAACTTCCTGGCGGCCTGGGCTTATGCCAAGCACCTGCCGGGGGGAAGTGATGAAAGCGCACTGAAATTTGTGACTGAGCTTTATCGCCATGCGCCGGTATTAGATACCGGTGCGCGCGGCGCCACTATCAGTTTCGTACAACGCCAACTGGGCGATGTATTGCTGGCGTGGGAAAACGAAGCCTATCTGTCACTGAAAGAGCAGGGTGGCGATCAGTTGGAAATCGTCACGCCGTCGCTGTCTATTCTGGCAGAGCCGTCGGTTGCCGTTGTGGACAAAGTGGTTGAGCGCAAAGGCACACAAAAACAGGCTGAAGCCTACCTGAAATACCTTTACAGCGACGATGCGCAGCACATTATCGGTAAGAACTTCTACCGCCCGCGCAATGCCAAGATTGCTGAAGAATTCAAAGGTCAATTCGCACCGGTGAAACTGGTAACCATCGATGAAGAGTTTGGCGGCTGGACCAAAGTGCAGGACCAATACTTTAACGACGGTGGCGTTTTTGACAAGATTTTCAATTAAATCAATAAATAATTTTTAAAACGCCTACTGGTTGGCCGCTACGTTGATAGCGGCTTTGCCATGTGGATGGGCTGATTCACTGAACTATTGCATTAAGAAAGGCTTGGTATGTCACGACGCATTTCTCCCGTCATTCCTGGTTTTGGCCTTACCTTAGGGTTTAGCCTCAGCTACTTGAGTTTGATTGTGTTGATCCCGTTGGCGGGCATGTTTGTCTACGCCAGTCAGCTTACACTCACGCAATTCTGGACGTTGATCACCACTCGTCAGGTGCTGTTTTCACTGCAACTCTCTTTTGGCACGGCGCTGGCGGCGGCTTTTGTCAATGGCATTCTGGGAACCTTACTGGCCTGGGTGTTGGTGCGCTATCAGTTTCCGGGGCGCAAAGTGATCGATGCCATGATCGACATGCCTTTTGCGCTGCCCACGGCGGTGGCAGGGATTGCACTTACGGCGCTGTATGCGCCAAATGGGCTGATTGGTGGACTGTTTCCTTTCAAGATTGCTTACACCAGCCTGGGTATCACGCTGGCGTTGATCTTTGTCACCCTGCCCTTTGTGGTGAGAACGCTGCAACCGGTGCTGGCTGATATTCCTCGGGAAGTGGAAGAAGCGGCCGTCTGCCTGGGGGCAAAACCGGTTCAGGTGTTTTGGCATGTATTGCTGCCCGCTCTGCTGCCTGCCTGGTTGACGGGTTTTGCACTGGCATTTGCACGCGGAGTAGGGGAGTACGGCTCGGTGGTGTTCATTGCGGGCAATATTCCTTTTAAAACTGAAATACTGCCTCTGCTGATCGTCTCCAAGCTCGATCAGTACGACTACAAAGGTGCCACCGGTATCGGCGTATTTATGCTGTTGGTCTCTTTCATTATGTTGCTGCTGATTAACCTGTTGCTGCGTCGTATTCAGCCCAAACTGTAAGGCGGTGACAATGGAACAGATAATTGCTACCGCAGCGCGTGCTCCCAAGAGAAAAAAACGCGCAACGACTTATTACGTGCTGGTGACGTTGGCCTGGCTGGTGTTTTTTCTGGTTCTGGTATTGCCGCTATTGATGGTGCTGACGCAGGGATTGGCGAAAGGCGTGGGGGCATTTTGGCAGGCGATTTCGGAACCGGATGCGATTTCAGCGCTGAAACTGACGCTATTGGCGACGGCTATCTCTCTACCGCTTAATGTGTTGTTCGGATTGGCGACCGCCTGGAGCGTGACTAAATTTGAATTTCGCGGCAAAAGCTTGCTGTTAGCACTGATTGACTTGCCCTTCTCTGTATCGCCGGTGGTAGTGGGGTTGGTGTATGTGCTGCTGTTTGGTGCACAAAGCTATTTTTACCCTTTACTGACCGCGCACCATCTTGAAATTGTCTATGCCGTGCCGGGGATCGTTCTGGCAACCATTTTTGTCACCTTGCCCTATGTGGCGCGCGAGCTGATTCCTTTGATGGAACAGCAGGGCACCCAGGAGGAGGAGGCTGCCCGTTTGCTGGGTGCCAACGGCTGGCAGATGTTCTGGTATATCACGCTGCCCAATGTGAAATGGGCGTTGATTTACGGTGTGGTGCTCTGTACGGCGCGTGCGATGGGTGAGTTTGGTGCGGTGTCCGTGGTCTCTGGCCATATTCGTGGTTTGACCAACACCTTGCCGTTGCACATTGAGATCCTTTACAACGAATACAACATTGTAGCGGCCTTTAGCGTGGCGATTTTGCTGCTGCTGATGTCGTTAGTGGTATTGCTGCTGCGCCAATGGAGCGAAGGGCGTTTGGCAAAACAGGTTGAGAAACACCAACAGGAGCTGGCTCAAAATGAGCATTGATATTCGTAATATAAACAAACAGTTTGGCCAGTTCCGGGCCTTGAATGAAATTAATCTGGCAATCAACAGCGGCGAGCTGGTGGCTCTGCTGGGGCCATCGGGCTGTGGCAAAACGACCTTGTTGCGTATTATTGCTGGTTTGGAAAAGCCGGATAGCGGGCAGATTGTTTTTCACGGTGAAGATGTGTCGGTGCATGATGTGCGCGACCGCAATGTTGGCTTTGTGTTCCAGCACTATGCGCTGTTTCGCCATATGACCGTGTTTGACAACGTGGCGTTTGGGCTGCGTATGAAACCGCGCAGTATCCGCCCTTCCAAGCGCGATATTGAAGCGAAAGTGCACGAGTTGCTGAACATGGTGCAGTTAAACTGGCTGGCAGATCGTTATCCAGAACAGCTCTCTGGCGGACAAAGCCAGCGTATTGCGCTGGCACGCGCGCTGATTGTTGAACCGCGTATTTTGCTGCTGGATGAGCCCTTTGGTGCGCTGGATGCTAAAGTGCGTAAAGAGCTGCGCCGCTGGCTGTCACGTTTACACGAAAACATCAATCTGACATCGGTGTTTGTGACGCACGATCAGGAAGAAGCGATGGAAGTTGCCGATCGCATTGTGCTGATGAATAAGGGGGTTATTGAGCAGATCGGCTCACCTGCTGAGGTGTATAACCATCCGGCCAGCGAGTTTGTTTATCACTTCCTTGGTGACAGCAACCGCCTGAAAGTGGCGCACAGCGATAAACCGATCCTGTTCCGTCCCCATGAAGTGGCGGTTTCTGCGGAGGTGCAAGACGGATTTCAGCCGGTGGTGGTGCGGGATATCCGTCCATTGGGGGCATTGACTCGTCTGTCGTTGAAAGTCGAAGGTGAGCCCGAACTGATTGAAGCCGAGGTCGCACAAGACGACATCAACCTTAACGGCTTGAAGCGTGGTGATGTTATCCAGTTCAAACCCAAAGTGTATAACCACGATTGGGAAATCTAAACGACGGCTACGGTTTCAAAAAATACCACAAAGTTCATAAAAAACGCCCGCCATCGCGGGCATTCAGACTGATGACAAAACCATTTCATCCTCGGCGAAAGCCGGGGATCTCTGCCAGAAGGAGCGCGTTTCATCTGCAAGAGATTCCCGCCTGCGCGGGAATGACTCTTTTAGGTGGGTTTTTCATTCAAATCGTTTGACAGTAAAATTAACGGTAATCTGGGTTGGACACCACAGAGTAACGTCCACTGCCTACCAGCGTGATGATCAGGCCACCGAAGAAGTAGAGAGCTTCCACTTCCAATGCCCAGGCACCGACTTTGGTCAGAGTAAAGAAATTACCGATACCAACCATCAGAGTGGCAACCACTAATGTAAAAGCGGCAATCAGGCCGGAAATGCGGGTAAATACACCTAAAATAATCAGGATCGGCGCAACCACTTCACCAATGTACACGCCATAAGCGATAAAGCCTGGCAGGCCCGCCGCTTGCAGCATCTGCACGATCCAACCCACGCCGTGCTCTATTTTGGCTACGCCGTGAAACAGCAACAAAATACCAATGGTCAGACGCAGTAGCAGAATACCGGCATCCTAATGGTCTGCGAGGCGATTGAATGACCGATTGAGCTGAGCAATCATAATAATTAACCCTATGTATGTTCACAAAAATTGTGGGAAGGACAACAGGGCGTAGTGTCGCCATTTTAGTGACGCAGAGAAAACAAATTTATTTGACATAGCTAATCAAAAAAATTGCTGTGGTATGGGCGAATGGCTATTTGACCGCGATGTTGAAATGAATATAGCAAGGCCACTGATAGGCATAGATTAACAAAGGTCCCTTTTCGGGCAGGATGGCCGTTGGATGAAGGCCGCTGTATGGAATATGATGTGTTGTTTTATGGGTCTTCCCCGATCATGGTGGGAAGGCTCAGAACGCCATATCCAGCTTCCCGTAGGACCCTGTACATGATTCTGTGTAAATGCCTTTCTCAGTAGTGACCGTCCAGGCGGTCACCGAACTCGATAATAAAACGGCTCATTGCCATACGCCAGTCCCGCAGTGGCATCGTCCATTTCTGTTAGGCCGACTGGATTGCCAGCCACACCACCTTTTTCACTGCGTCGTCAGTCGGGAACACCTTGCGTATTTTAATCGCATGCCGGATCACACTGTTCAGCGACTCGATGGCGTTGGTTGTGTCGATGACTTTGCGGATATCTGCCGGGTAAGCGAAGAACGTTGCCAGATTGCTCCAGTTCGTCTGCCAGAGCTCCGGCTTATCTGTGGATAGCGGCTGTCCCATGCGCTGGCGAATGCTTCTAGCGCCCTGCTGGCCTGCTTCTTCCGTAGCGGCCTGATAGATGGCTTTCAGGTCGCGTGTGACGGCTTTGTAGTCCTTCCAAGAGACGAACCTCAGGCTGTTGCGTACCATGTGCACGATGCACCGCTGGATGCGGGCTTCCGGATACACCGCGTTGATGGCGTCCGGGAAGCCTTTCAGACCGTCGACACAGGCGATGAGGATATCGTTCAGGCCGCGGTTTTTTAGTTCTGTCAGCACATTGAGCCAGAACTTCGCGCCCTCGTTTTCGGCCAGCCACATACCCAGCAGTTCTTTCTGGCCCTCGATGTTGATACCCAGTACCAGGAACACGGATTTATTGATGACGCGACTGTCCTGCTGGACCTTCAGGATGATACAGTCAAGGTAAACAATGGGATAGACTGCATCCAGTGGACGATTTTGCCATTCAGTAACCTGTTCCATCACGGCGTCGGTGACCTTCGAGACCAGCGCCGGTGAGACATCCGCGTCATACAGCTCGTTGAACGCAGACGCTATCTCGCGGGTGGTCATCCCTCTGGCGTACAGGGACAGGATTTGGTTATCCATCCCGGTGATCCGGGTCTGGTTTTTCTTCACCAGTTGTGGTTCGAAGGAGCCATCACGATCGCGCGGAGTACGTAGTTCCAGAGGACCATCGCCGGTGGTCACGGTGTTTGTGGAATAGCCGTTGCGGGAGTTGGCCCGCGGTTTGGGCTGATTTTTATCGTAGCCCAGATGGTGGGACATTTCGGCGTTGAGAGCAGCCTCAACGCTGATTTTCTTCAGCAGGCGATCGAATTGGCTGAGATCGTCAGGGGTTTTGAGATTTTTGGCCAGTTCGTTAGCCAGAGCCTGCAACTGTTTTTCGTCCATAAATTAACCTGTTTTTGATGTTGGATTGAACATATCAAAATCAGGCAATTACACAAATTTATGTACAGGATCTCTCCCGGCACAAACGCCGGGAACAAACCAGAGCACAAAAAAAGGAGCTTTCGCTCCTTTTTTATTACGGCAACCGTACGTACGATTATAGGCTTTCAGTGAAAGTACGCGTAATCACGTCACGTTGCTGTTCTGGGGTCAGTGAGTTGAAACGCACTGCATAACCAGAAACACGGATGGTCAACTGCGGGTATTTTTCCGGGTGTTTTACCGCATCTTCCAGCGTTTCACGGCGCAGAACGTTCACGTTCAGGTGTTGCCCCCCTTCCACGCGCACTTCCGGTTTGATTTACAACGGAAATTCACGATATTCAAACTGCCCCAGATCGCTCACCGGAACGATTTGATCTTCGCTGTAATCCGCTTTTGCGCAAACGCAGCGTGCTTCTGATTTTTCTTCATCGAGCAGCCAGAAAGAGTTAACCAGAGCGTTATTGTTAGCTTTAGGCTGTGTCCCTTAATTACATAACATCTGGTAAAACAGGCGGATGCAGCCCAGTTTCAACATTGCCAGATAATTCCTCGCCGTTTTGTCGTAACGTGTCGCAATGCGACGGTATTCTTTCAGACGGCCAAAGCACCGCTCAACAACGTTCCGATTGCGGTAGGCGTCACGATCGAGCTTTGAACGACCATCCACCGCCATTTTTTCAGTGGATTTTCGGGGGATGACAGTTTTTATACCTCTGTTTTTCAGCTCGTTACGTAATACATGCCCGGAATACGCCTTGTCAGCCAGCACCGCATGACCACGGCGTTTCATACTGCCGTTCTGGCGTTGAACACCAATACCGTCCAAAAGACGTAGTGCAAACTGACTTTCATAAGCCTGACCGGGGCTCAACACGATGTTTAACGGAAGACCACTTCCGTCTGTAGCCATATGGATTTTGGTGCCAAAACCACCTCGAGAGCGACCCAGCCCATTATCTCCGGTGATATCGGGATGTTTTTTTGAGCACCGGCAGCACATTTCAGCGCCCTGATATTGCTACCATCCAGCGCAGTCGCTGACCAGTCCACGAGGCCATGGGCATCAAGTGATGAAAGTAACTTATTGAAAATAATGTTAATGACTCCCGATTTTGACCATCGGTTAAAGCGGTTATAAACGGTTTTCCATGGGCCGTATCGCTCAGGTAAATCACGCCATGGGGCACCAGAGCACAGCCCCCAGAACATGCCATTGATAATCATGCGATGCTCAGCCCATGGGCGTCCGGCCTGTGGTGTTGCTGGTTCAGCAGGGAGTAAGGGCTGGATGATAGCCCATGCTTCATCGGGAAGGTCGTAGCGAGCCATAGTTAAAAATGATGTAGAAACAAACAGTTAGTATAACTCATAGGATTAAGGGACACAGCCTAGTAATTTGAATGCCAGTAACCATAATTGCCTCCGTAAAACAGCAGAATCGTGTCTGAACCTGAGAAGGGTTGCAGTACTCACCAACACGAGGTTTTAACCACAAAATGAAATTCACTTACCTTGTGTAGTTATATACCAGTACCTTAGCTGTCAATCTTTGATTTAAATCAATTAATTCAGGGTGTAAAAATCAGGCACAACAGCAATTAATTGTTTTACATCAATTTTAACCAAAAGATGTGATGCAATTATTTTTGTAAATTTTCAACTTTTTTATAATTTTCACTTCATTACCATCAACTTTCCCGCCACAGTGTTTTACCTTGAGAGCAGAGATCGGTAAGCTACAGCCTCTTTCACAACACACGCATCGAGGACAGGATGACAACCGAACTAACGTGGCATGACGTTTTGGCACAGGAAAAAGAGCAGCCTTATTTTGTGCAAACGTTGACGTTTGTCGGCAATGCCCGCGCCGAAGGAAAGATAATTTATCCCCCGCAGAAAGATGTGTTTAACGCCTTTCGCTATACAGAGTTCAATCAGGTCAAGGTGGTGATACTGGGACAAGACCCCTATCACGGGCCGAATCAAGCGCACGGCCTGTCATTCTCCGTCCGCCCGGGCATTCCCGCACCGCCGTCATTAATGAACATGTACAAAGAGCTGGCGAACGATATTCCCGGTTTTACGATCCCTCAGCATGGATGCCTGCAAAGCTGGGCGGAGCAAGGTGTACTGCTGTTAAACACCGTGTTAACGGTGGAGGCAGGTCAGGCGCATTCCCACGCCAACCTCGGCTGGGAAACCTTTACCGATCGCGTGATTAGCGCATTGAATGAAAAGCGTGATGGCATCGTGTTTCTGCTGTGGGGAGCACACGCGCAGAGAAAAGGCAGCATTATCGACACGCAACGCCATCATGTGCTGAAATCCCCGCACCCGTCGCCGTTGTCTGCACACCGTGGCTTTCTGGGCTGTCGCCACTTTTCCAAGACGAATCAATTCCTGATACAGCAGGGGCAGTCGCCAATTGATTGGATGCCACGGCTACCGGGTTCAGCAGATCAGTAATACCATCGGTTCGCAAGCCGCGACACAGCAATGCAAATCGCTTGCGAACTGAGCTCTATATGAGAATTGACTACGCCATAGCGGTGGTCTTGGGGACAAAACCGGGGAAATAAAAACAAGAAGGAGTGGTGGAGCTAAGCGGGATCGAACCGCTGACCTCTTGCATGCCATGCAAGCGCTCTCCCAGCTGAGCTATAGCCCCATTACATCAGACAGTGACACTGATTGTCTGTGTGAACGGCCCGAATAATATGCAACCCGCCCAGGTGTGTCAACGGCTAAATCTCTTTCTGCCGTCAACCGCTGAAAAAGCCGCCAGCACGCCGCTTTTATCAACGCTTGTGGCGTAATACCGCGCACAAGAACAGAAAAAACGCTGGTAATGATAACGGGTTTTATTATCATCTTTTATTCGTTCATCAGAACCTTAACAGGTCGTTATGCGCTATTTGCCCGTTGTGCTTATTACTCTGATCGCCTCCAGCCTTTTACCCGCGCGGGCACAACCCCCTGTCGCTACGCTCTCTGAAAACGCAAAACGCTACTTCAGCATTGAGCAACACGATATGGAAAGCCCCCGTCAGCTTCAGTACCGTGTCTTTATCGCTACGCCGCGTGATATCGCCGCACAGGAGAAACGTCCAGTGCTCTATGTACTGGACGCCAATGCCCAGTTCCCGCTGGCGGTCAACAGTTACACCCCCGCGCAGGGACCTGCGCCTGTGATTGTCGGCATCGGCTATCGTATTGATCAAGGTTATGACATTCCTGCCCGCACCCGCGACTACACGCCTCCGGCCCCAACAATCGATCCGGATTTTGGTGTGGGCGGGGAAGCCGAGCAGTTTTATCAGTTTATCCAACACAATGTAAAACCGTGGGTAGAAACACAAGCCCCCGTTAACCCACAGCAGCAAACACTCGCCGGTCACTCCTTTGGCGGGTTATTCGTACTGTTTACCCTGTTTAATCATGGGGAATCCTTCCAGCGCTATCTGGCTGCCAGCCCGTCTATTTGGTGGGGAGACGGCGTGGTCATCCCCAAACGTTCACCGCTGCTTACGGCACACCCTACGTCAATCACGATAAGCGTAGGCGAATATGAAGAGAAGCCCCCCAAAGCCGATCCCAACCAACCTGTCGATCCGAAACGTGCCAAGCGTCAGGCGCAGCGCACCATGGTGACCAAAACGCGCGACCTGGCGGCGCAATTGCACACCGAAAACCCCGCAGCCAACTTTATCCTGTTCGAAGGTAAACACCATGGTAGCGTGATCCCCGATGCAATGGCAAAGGCGGTAGAAGTGGCCATTCAGCCACAATGAGCTCAGGATTGATTTGCGTTCATGAATAAAAAAACGCCCCGGCGGCGAACTCCCGAAAAGGAGGGCCACACGGGGCGTTAACCGATCGCTGGGTTACGCTATTATTGCTGCGCTTCACGCTCAGCGATAAAGGCCAATGCTTTATCGATGCGTGCCAATGCACGTTGCTGACCCACCGCGTGTACCGTAACATCGACGCCCGGTGATTGGCCCGCGCCAGTTACCGCCACACGCAGCGGCATACCGACTTTACCCATGCCTTGTTGCAGTTCGTCCACCGTGCCCTGAATGGCGTGATGAATGTTTTCCGCAGTCCAGTCGCTGATAGCAGCAAGCTTCTCACGCACCAGTTCCAATGGCTGGCGAGCAACCGGACGCAAGTGTTTCTTGGCAGCATCGGCATCAAACTCGGCAAAATCTTCATAGAAATAACGACAGGACGCCGCAATCTCTTTCAGTGTTTTGCAGCGCTCGCCCAACAGCGTCACCAGTTCGCACAGTTGCGGCCCGGTGCGGGTGTCGATCCCTGCCTGCTCAATGTGCCATGACAGATGCGTTGCCACATATTCAGCGGGCAGATGATTGATATAGTGATGGTTCAGCCACTGCAACTTCTCGGTATTGAAGGCGCTGGCCGATTTGCTTACAGCATCCAACGTAAACAGTTGCGTCATCTCATCAATGGAGAAAATTTCCTGATCGCCATGTGACCACCCCAAACGGATCAGGTAGTTGAGCAGCGCTTCTGGCAGATAACCATCATCGCGATACTGCATCACGCCCACGGCACCATGGCGTTTGGACAGTTTTTTGCCATCATCGCCCAGGATCATCGACACATGGGCGTATTCCGGCACCGGCGCACCCAACGCTTTCAGGATATTGATTTGGCGCGGGGTGTTGTTGATATGGTCTTCACCACGAATAACGTGCGTGATTTCCATATCCCAGTCGTCGATCACTACACAGAAGTTGTAGGTTGGTGAACCATCGGTACGGCGAATGATCAGATCGTCCAGTTCCTGATTGCTGAATTCGATCGGGCCACGAATACGGTCGTTGAAAATCACAGAACCGTCTTGCGGGTTACGAAAACGCACCACGTGAGGCTCATTATCGGCATGATGCGCATGAGAATCGCGACAGCAGCCGTCGTAGCGTGGTTTTTCACCCTTCGCCATTTGATCTTCACGCAGCGCTTCCAGACGCTCACGGCTACAATAGCATTTGTAGGCGGTGCCCTGCACCAGCATTTCATCAATCACCGCGTTGTAACGGTCAAAGCGCTTGGTCTGGTAGTACGGACCCTCATCCCAATCCAGGTTCAGCCAGTTCATGCCATCCATAATGGCATCAATGGCATCCTTCGTTGAACGCTCCAGGTCAGTGTCTTCGATACGCAAAACAAACTCACCCTGATGGTGACGGGCAAACAGCCAGGAGTAAAGCGCAGTACTAGCGCCGCCGACATGCAAATAGCCAGTGGGGCTTGGCGCGAAACGAGTTTTGATTTTCATTGGGATAATAAGCCTTGTTACTTAAGTGCGACTGGCAGACACCAGCGACGGTTCCAGCCAAAAGTTGGCGATATTCTATCACTCTGCCCTGATTCCTCAACGCTGTAACCGCATTGCGTGTTGAATAGGACTAACAATACGCCGAATTATTGACCACGAATGCCCAGAAAAACGACGTGTTGCCTAATTTTACAACGAACACGCATTTTGCATTTAAAAAGCGTTGACTCACTTTAAACTATCCCTATAATGCGACTCCACACAGCGAGGGTGATTAGCTCAGCTGGGAGAGCACCTCCCTTACAAGGAGGGGGTCGGCGGTTCGATCCCGTCATCACCCACCACTTCTGCGGGTCGTTAGCTCAGTCGGTAGAGCAGTTGACTTTTAATCAATTGGTCGCAGGTTCGAATCCTGCACGACCCACCAATTAAAATCAATAAGTTATATGTCAGTAGTCCCTTCCAGTTCTAAACAGTGGGACGGATTTGGGACATGATCTTCAAGGATAGCATCAATATGTTTCGCATGCTCAGTAAGATGGCAAGGTGCAAGGTGTGCATACCTACGTACCATTTCGATTGATTCCCAGCCTCCCATCTCCTGTAAGACGGACAAAGAGACACCAGACTGAACCAACCAACTTGCCCATGTATGACGTAGGTCATGGAATCGAAAATTTTCAATCCCCGCCCGTTTTAACGCCATTTTCCACGCAGTGTTAGAGTCAACTCTCATTTTTCGTACCGATGGTGTTATCGTCCCATCTGATCTATTACTCGCTTTAGTGTGGACAAACACCCAGCGATGATGATGACCAATCTGGTTCCTTAGCACTTTACAGGCTGTATCATTCAAGGCTACTCCGATAGCTCTACCTGATTTACTATCCTCAGGATTGATCCATGCAACACGGCGTTGCATGTCTATCTGTTGCCACTCCAGATTAATGATGTTAGAGCGTCGCAATCCTGTAGCCAAAGCGAATCGGACGGTAGATTTAAGTCACCTCGTTATACACAAGTCCGCAACGCCTTATATGCCAAGGGTTAGCGGGCTGAAATAGGCAGCCGGTGGGGTTGTAAATGAAGTGAAACCGACGTGTACTATCGCCATTTACGGCGCTGAAAAATGACACGGGATTCAGATGGCTGGGCACACCAAGAACTGGAAGGGGTAAATCTTGGTGACACGAGGCTCAATAATCGTGCCAAAGGGCTTTTGATACGGCTGGCTGAGAATCCGCAAGCCAGCATTCCGCATGCGTGCCTCGGATGGTCTGAGACGCTGGGTGCTTACCGCTTCATGGAGAACCAAGCATTCGAATGGCGAGACATTCTGCAACCTCACTGGCAGCGTACGCAGGAAAGGATCCGAGAACACGAGGTTGTGCTGTGTATCCAAGACACTACCGAGCTTGACTTCAACGGGCAGCAAATCCAAGGCTTGGGTCCTTTGAACTACGAAGCCAGGCGTGGTCTGTACCTGCATCCGACCTACGCGGTCAGTCCGGATCGCGTGGGGTTGGGCGTACTGGATGCGTGGATGTGGGCAAGAGAGCCGAAGGATGCAGACGGAAAACGCGATGGGATCAAGGAGAGTACGCGCTGGCTCGAGGGATACGAGCGAGTTGCTGAACTCGCCTCGGAGTTGCCAAACACACGTCTGGTGTACTTAGCCGATCGCGAAGCGGATATCAAGGCGTTGATGCAGCTCGCTGATGACCTTGGCACTCCGGCTGACTGGTTGATCCGCTCGACTCATAATCGCAGTCTGGACTGTAATGAGAAGCTTTGGCAGAAGGTTGGAAAGACCGTGCCGGTGGGAGAAATCCAATTCGTTATGGCGGCTCGCGCGGGGCAGAAGGCGCGTACGGTGAAACAGGCGCTGCGCGTGAAGCGAGTGTCGCTGCGTTGCGGGTTGGCAGTGACCTGTGTGATAGCCAAGGAAATTGAGCCGCCAGCAGGCGTGAAGCCGGTCGAGTGGCGGTTGCTGAGCAATCGCGTACCTGAAGGACGAGAAGATATCGTGGAGCTGATCGACTGGTATCGGGCTAGATGGGAAATCGAGATGTTCTTCAATGTGCTGAAGAACGGCTGCTGTGTCGAAGCGTTACAGTTATCGACCGTGGATCGCATTGAGCGGGCATTGGCGCTGTTCATGATCGTGGCATGGCGCATCGCCTATTTAATGCGTATGGGACGAACCTGTCCAGAGCTGGACGCAATGTTGTTCTTTGATTCCGACGAGACTCATGGCGCTTACCTACTGATGAACAAGCGTATGCCCAAGGGCCGCCCTAAGCTAAACGAAGTATTGCGCTTAGTTGCGCAACTGGGAGGCTTTCTTGCTCGAAAAGGCGACGGTGAACCAGGCGCAAAAACTATCTGGAAAGGCTTGCAGAAAGTCATGACGGCCGCCGAAACGCTACGCGCGCTCAGGCACGAACAGAGATGTGTATAACGAGGTGGGTTATAGTGGCGATACTTTGCTTTTTATCAGTCATTTATTTTTTTGCAGGTGATCATGAGCCAAAGGTAGCTGTGATTTTGCACTGGCGCAACGGGGGGATTGTAGTGGTCAACTAGGCTGTGTCCCTTAATCCCATGAGTTATACTAACTATTTGTTTCTACATCATTTTGAACTATGGCTCGCTACGACCTTCCCGATGAAGCATGGGCTATCATCCAGCCCTTACTCCCTGCTGAACCAGCAACACCACAGGCCGGACGCCCATGGGCTGAGCATCGCATGATTATCAATGGCATGTTCTGGGTGCTGTGCTCTGGTGCCCCATGGCGTGATTTACCTGAGCGATACGGCCCATGGAAAACCGTTTATAACCGCTTTAACCGATGGTCAAAATCGGGAGTCATTAACATTATTTTCAATAAGTTACTTTCATCACTTGATGCCCATGGCCTCGTGGACTGGTCAGCGACTGCGCTGGATGGTAGCAATATCAGGGCGCTGAAATGTGCTGCCGGTGCTCAAAAAAACATCCCGATATCACCGGAGATAATGGGCTGGGTCGCTCTCGAGGTGGTTTTGGCACCAAAATCCATATGGCTACAGACGGAAGTGGTCTTCCGTTAAACATCGTGTTGAGCCCCGGTCAGGCTCATGAAAGTCAGTTTGCACTACGTCTTTTGGACGGTATTGGTGTTCAACGCCAGAACGGCAGTATGAAACGCCGTGGTCATGCGGTGCTGGCTGACAAGGCGTACTCCGGGCATGTATTACGTAACGAGCTGAAAAACAGAGGTATAAAAACTGTCATCCCCCGAAAATCCACTGAAAAAATGGCGGTGGATGGTCGTTCAAAGCTCGATCGTGACGCCTACCGCAATCGGAACGTTGTTGAGCGGTGCTTTGGCCGTCTGAAAGAATACCGTCGCATTGCGACACGTTACGACAAAACGGCGAGGAATTATCTGGCAATGTTGAAACTGGGCTGCATCCGCCTGTTTTACCAGAGGCTATGTAATTAAGGGACACAGCCTAATATGTATTAGTCGCGACTTGATCTGACACTGGACCTTGAAAGGTTGAGAGTTACCGGTTTTGATATGGGTGTCGAATCCTTATACAAAACACGAGGTAACTCTCATGCTTCATACTAACAATCCCATCATCAAACACAAAGTCGGCCTGCTCAATCTCGCCGAAGAACTCGGTAACGTATCAAAAGCCTGTAAAATCATGGGGGTGTCACGCGACACGTTTTATCGCTATCAGGAACTGGCGGCAGAAGGCGGCATTGACGCTCTGGTTAACCAAAACCGCCGGGTTCCCAACCTGAAAAACCGTGCTGATGAAGCCACTGAACGTGCGGTTGTTGATTACGCCATTGAGTTCCCGGCTCATGGCCAGCACCGGACCAGTAATGAGCTGCGTAAAAAAGGCGTCTTCATTTCTGGCAGCGGTGTGCGCTCCATTTGGCAACGACACGATCTGGAAAACTTTCGTAAGCGCCTGAAGGCACTTGAGGAAAAAGTTGCCAGAGAAGGCATCGTACTTACTGATGCTCAAATCGCTGCACTGGAGAAGAAGGCGCACGACGACGAAGCCTGTGGTGAAATAGAGACTGCTCACCCGGGTTATCTGGGGTCGCAGGACACCTTCTACGTGGGTAATCTGAAAGGTGTTGGCCGTATCTACCAGCAGACGTTCGTGGATACGTACTCGAAAGTGGCGCACTGCAAGCTTTACACGAGTAAAGCACCGATCTCTGCCGCCGACCTGCTCAATGATCGCGTGCTGCCGTTCTACGAAGCTCAGGGGCTGCCAATGCTAAGAATACTGACCGACAGGGGGACGGAGTACTGCGGTAAAGTGGAACAACATGACTATCAGCTGTACTTGGCTATCAACGATATAGACCATACGAAAACGAAAGCGATGTCTCCGCAGACAAACGGTATCTGCGAGCGCTTCCATAAAACTATTTTGCAGGATTTTTATCAGGTTGCGTTCCGTAAGACGTTATACGAGGACCTAGAAAGTCTACAAAAGGATCTGGACAACTGGTTGTGGCATTACAATAATGAGCGAACTCATCAGGGTAAAATGTGCTGCGGGCGTACGCCAATGGCCACGTTACTTGATGGTAAACGAGTCTGGGCAGAAAAAATCTGAACCAGATTTAATCTGACAGACACCTGTATAAATAACCGGTAACTGTCAGATCAGGTCTGAGCTAATACAACTGTAGTGGCACACTGATACTGGCCACCTGAGCGGAGGTGATATGCTCACCTCATCAACACGACAGGTGACCTCATGGGTAAACATTTTACGGCGGAATTTAAGCTCGAAGCCGCAAAGCTGGTTGTCGACCACGGCTACACATACGTTAAGGCCGCAGAGGCGGTTAATGTCAGCCATTCTGCCATTAGTCGCTGGGTCAATAAGCTTCGCCTTGAACGACAGGGAAAAACGCCAACGGGACTTCCTCTTACCCCTGAACAGCTCGAGCTGCGTGAGATGAAGAAAAAAGTCCAATGCCTTGAAATGGAGAACGAAATCCTAAAAAAGGCTACGGCGCTCTTAATGTCGGACTCACTCAACGGTTCACGGTAGTCGACAGGCTGAGGGCGCGATACCCGGTCACGGCGTTGTGCCAAACTTTTGAGGTACATCGCAGCAGCTACAGGCACTGGCAGGCTTCCGCTAATGAACCCGACGGTGAGCGCGTGGTTAAGTGTAGCCGCGTCATGGAAGCCTGGAACGCCAGCGGCGGCTCTGCCGGCGCTCGAAGTATCGCGACCATCGTCACCGGCAGCTCCGGTGTCAACATGGGGCGCTGGCTGGCTGGCAAGCTGATGAAGGAGCTGGGTATCGCCAGCTGCCAGCGACCGGCTCACAAATACAAACGCGGCGGCAATGAACACGTTGAAATACCGAACTATCTCAACCGCCAGTTCGCGGTTACCGCGCCGGATCAGGTCTGGTGCGGCGATGTGACCTACATCTGGACGGGCAAATGCTGGGCTTACCTTGCGGTGGTGCTAGATCTGTTCGCCCGCAAACCGGTGGGCTGGGCCATGTCGACGTCGCCGGACTCGGCGCTGACAGTTAAAGCGTTGCAGATGGCCTGGGAACTCCGGGGACAACCAACAGGAGTCATGTTCCACAGCGACCAGGGCAGCCACTATACCAGCCGTCAATACCGGCAAGCCCTGTGGCGCTGCCGGATAAAGCAGAGTATGAGTCGGCGGGGTAACTGCTGGGATAATGCGCCAATGGAGCGGTTCTTCCGCAGCCTGAAGACAGAATGGGTGCCGACAAAGGGTTACAACAGCTTCAGCGAAGCCCAGGACGCGATTATCCGCTACATCACGGGGTATTACAGCGCTATCCGGCCTCACTGGTATAACGGCGGCTTAACTCCAAACGAATCTGAGCGACTGTTCTACATACAGTCTAATGCGGTGGCCAATATTAGTTGACCACTACACCACTACAGATCCAGGAGTAGAAAACTTATGCTCGTTTCTCCTAACTTATCGCGTTTTCTTCTAGCTGCGGCTCAGTCGTGGCGATTTTTGTCTGCTATTTTAGGAAGATGCCTACCATCCACACGCATAGAAAGGTCTGCGCGATGAAACTGGAATCCCTCGTGTTACACCACGGCTACACCTCAGAAGCAACCACCAAATCTGCTGCCGTGCCGATTTACCAGACAACCTCTTACACGTTTGATGATACGCAGCATGGCGCTGACCTGTTCGATCTCAAAGTGGCGGGCAATATCTACAGTCGCATCATGACATATCGTTATACACATCTTTCTAACGCACTGTTTAATCAATGAGTTACGGGTTTATCTCAGAGTGGCATTTTGAACCTCAAAAAGCCAATGGGATGGCTTGAATGCCTTAATTCACGGGGTTCTGAGCATCCTGTTCAAAAAATGGCCAAAAGATGTGTATAACGATATGGATTTAAGTGGCTCAGGACATTCATCTACAAGACGTTTTGCTTCATGTGGTTCCAGCCAACGTATCCGCTTGTTTTTAGGCTGAGGAACTTTGAGTGAAAGCGCCTTGTCAATCCATTTCCACTCTCTCTCGGCTACACGGAATAATGCTTTCATGAATGCGAGATAAACAGATTTTGTTGCGGTTGATGATGATTTTTGAGTAAGTTCAGGGCTTTGTTGAATAAATAGAAAGTTTGGGTAATCATCGGATCAGATCACCATAGTTGTTTCAACATCAGGTCTCCATGGCAAAACAAAATTTTAAAATCACTAACTGGCCCTCCTATAACAAGGCCCTCAAGCAGCGCGGTTCTCTAACCGTATGGCTAGATGAATCAGCCATTGCTGCATGGACGGAAAAAACGACTACTGAACGGCGTGGACGACCGCTCCACTACTCAGATATGGCCATCACCACAGTCCTGATGATGAAACGCGTGTTTGGCCTTTCATTGAGGGCTTTACAGGGTTTTGTTGACTCGATTTTTAAACTGATTAAATTGTCGCTGCATTGTCCAGACTATTCGCTGCTCAGCAAGCGAGCAAAGACAGTGAACATCAGCATAAAAACGCCAACCCGTGGTGAAATCTCACATCTGGTCATTGATGGAACCGGCCTGAAGGTCTTTGGCGAAGGCGAATGGAAAGTCCGGCAGCATGGTGCCGACAGACGCAGGGTGTGGCGTAAGCTGCATCTGGCAGTAGACAGTGCGACGCATGAGATTATCTGTGCGGATTTGTCGCTCAGTGGTACGACTGATGCCCAGGCTCTACCGGCACTGATAAACCAGACCCACCGGAAAATCAGAGAGGCATCGGCTGACGGCGCTTACGATACAGGTTACTGCCATGATGCTCTGCTGAGGAAGAAAATAAGGCCGCTTATCCCGCCGCGAAGGGGGGCGCAATATTGGCCGGACCACTACCACGAGCGTAACCACGCTGTTGCAAATCAGCGCCTGAGCGGCAGCAAGGATACCTGGAAAAATAAAGTGGGCTATCACCGACGCTCAGTGGCTGAAACGGCCATGTTCCGGTTCAAAACGCTTCTGGGTGGTCATCTAAGTCTGCGTGACTACGATGCTCAGGTGGGTGAAGCCATGGCGATGGTCAAAGCGCTTAACCGGATCACGCTATTAGGAATGCCGAACAGTATTCGCATCACGTAACAATCGACCTGGGGGCACAGTCGTTACAAGTTCTGATTTATTCAACAAAGCCTAAGTTCAGGTGCTATTTCTCCTTTTTTAGCTGCCGAAGCCACCCTTGCTTTCCAGTTTTCTTCATGGCGTCTATTAATCATTTGACTTACAATGGAATAAATGTTTGATTCAGTGATATCTTTTAATTTCACGCCTTCAAAATACTTTAACCAAAAACTAATTATCACTTTATCGGTATCAAGCGATTTTTTTTCGCTCTTCTCCTCAAGCCATCGTAAACAGGCTTCCTCAAATGTTACATTTGGGAAATCACCCAACTTTTCTATTCTCCATAATTCAGCTTTTCGTCGGTCGTGCAACTCCTGAGCTTGGCGCTTGTCTTCTGTGCCAAGAGATTCTTTAATACGCTTGCCGCCCGGCGTCGTGTAGTTACCGTACCAGACGTTACCTCTGCGGAATAATGACATGTTTTTTTCTCCTCATGTGCATCAACCGCGCTCACCGCGACAGTGTGCATCGGATTGTTAAGTGCCGCAAGACATGCTTGCGGAGTAATGAGATAGGGAGATTTAGATTTGGAAGGATCTTTGCGCGTGGCGACGAGCCGTCCAGAGCGAATCCAGCTATTCGCTGTTGGTCGTGAAATACCAAGAAATGTACATGCTTCGCTTAACGTAAATGGATACGCTTGCATGATGGTTACCTCTACTTAAATCAAACCGCTACGCCCTGTGTTGTGACGCGGTGCAGTCGGGGAATTGTGAATCGTAGGAATGGGCTTTGTGGTGACGGGTCATGTAATGAAGGAGAGTTAGTCTGTTGCTACCAATGTATTTAATTTAATATCCTTGCATCTCACCGTGCTAACCTTTTTTAGCGGTAGTTTCGGCTATTAAATATTCGCCGCAAGGATTTTATATAAAGTTATTATAAATCAATTAATTAAAATTTTTTCTACTTTGGGTGTGGCTATTTCCTTTTTTTATAAAGAGTTGTGCCAATCCTCTGTCACAAAATTGGCACACTTATTTTCAACTAAAATTCAATAGTCGCTCATATTTCATCTATAATTTATTTATAGCATTCATCCTTAACATTACTGAAAGGGGCTTCTTTACCTACTATCAAATAACGGGGGAAATTTTTCCTTTCCTTTTTTAGACATCAATAAATTGTTGATGTTATCAAGCTTTAATGAACTATTTTCATGAAACAAACGCATTATAAAATACGCTAAACTATCAGCATTAGAAGTAACTATTTTTGCAAACAGTGACTTATTTTGATGTAATTTTTTAAATGCTTCAGAAGTTTCATGATTTGTTTCTCCAAAGACTGATTGAACTAAATCACCTCCCCCTAAATTGAGACATTCATCATTTGTTAATATTTCTGAATTTATGAATTCACGCATGTTAATATGTTTGTAAAACTCGTCATTTGTTTCAAGGGCATAATCAACAGGTGGGTCAGGATAATAATAATTATCAACTGTTCCTAAAAAATGGCTCATTTCATGAATGATACTTTCTGTAAAACTATAGAAGCTGGAATTAAACAGAGTATCATTTATAAGTATAACTGCTGTTGCCTGTTGGTTAGCCGCAAGTGATACAGGAGGTAATTTAAACTCGTTACCTTTTCTAAATTGGTAATCGTCAGAAGAAAAGAAGAAAAAATATCTTTTGTAGTATTCTTCCTTTGAAAAAAGATTACTCAAGTTTGATAGTTCTTTTATGTTGTGTCGAAAGGTTTCAACTTGGTCAGATGAAAAATCTATGTCATCAAATGCATCACTAAGTTCTGCGTTTAATATTTCATTACTCATTTCATCTACTAACTCTCGTACTTGAGAACATATTTTTTCTGAATTTTTTAAACTTATTTTAATGATATCCAATCTGACTGGATTAATTTTCTCCATATCCGACCAGCGATAATATTCTCCAGATTCTATTACAAGCCCATCTGGAGGTATAAGATCACCAATCGGCCCTTCAATATCCACCTCAAGTGATGGTTGGAATGATTCATCATTCACATAAGGAATAGACATTCTACCTTTTGGCGAAGCCAGTAGATCCTTGGTTTCTTCTATTTCAATATTTTCAATCCTTAATTCATTATCTATAAATTTAATATTTTTCATGAGTAAATGCAGCACTAGTTGCATTAAGCTATCCGCATTCTTGCGAAGTACTTCTGCGAGTAAGCCTTTGTCTTCGAATATTTTTAAAAAAGCTTCTTCAGGCTCATGATTTAATGCTTCTTCTTCATCAAAAACTAGGGGCAATAAATCCTTTTTTGGCTTAAGGTGTCTTAAAGCGGATTCCTTATTATCTAAATCGTGAAAGAGTAGAGAATTAATATCTCTCAATTTATTAGGAGTTGTAGTTGTAAGCTTAGGGAGTGGAACTAAATCATTCATTAACTCTGCTGGCACTAATAACTCATCATTGTTTAAAGTAAAATATTCAAGACTTTTTGTCTTTTTCAAACAGCTCATTTTACTAATTAAAGCAGCTTCCATTAAACCATTTCCCAAATCAAAAAACCCATCACTTATTATTATAAAGTTATTGGAGGAGTACTCTATTTTAGGAGGCTGCTCGGTGTGAAATGCTTCTTCCATATTTTTTGATGAGGAAAAGTAAAACTTACTGTCAAAGGAAGCATTATAATTTTTAAAAATCTCGGATAGTTCTTTTGTGTTCTTTCTAAATGCATTAATTGTTTCAGGAGAAAAACTTATTTTTCCAAATGTTTTTTTAAGTTCTTCGGTTAATTCATCATCATTTAAGCTTTCAACTATGCGATTAGACTCAACACACATTTTTAGTGCATTATTAAAACACATTTTAAATATATTAAGTTTAACTGGATTACGTATTCCGAATTGTCTTGCAAAGAAACCTGATAATGATATGCCCCCCCTATTTGTGGCATTGTCTTCTATCTCCAAACTAGATTCAGAATCAGAAACACTTTGGCTAATTTTTGAACATCGTCTAGGTTCTGGATTTTCTGCGGCCATATTTCTACCAGCAACCTTGGAACCACTTCCCCCTAGCCCTTCAGTGCGAATCTTATACAAACGCTGTTTTAAAGGAATACTGACTGGCTCCAGTGTGCCATCTTCGGCAATATAATATCTTCTACCTGCAATCTCTTTTCTTATTGGAGAGTATCTTTGCCAGATATCACGACCATTGCTATCTTCGCCAACTTTTACTACCGTGATATCTTTATTCACTCCTTTCATACGGCCGGTTAAGAGCTTATTTTTCTCATCATCAATATTAAGTGAATCTCGTATAGTCGTTGCATCTGATAACTCACTGAGTTCTGATAGTTCGTTTTTCACTTCAATAAATTTAGCGAAACCGGCAAACAGTAACGTTGTCCCAATATCTATACTGGCAGCCCAAAAACCCTCTTTGCGTTCTTCTTCAGTATCACCGGTGACTGCTTGGTGAATCTCCATCCCTATCTGCGCAGCAAAAGCTCCCGTTGCTAATACTGCTCCAAAAGCCCCACCGACCAATCCAATGATAGGGCCAAACATTTGATTAGCTATCTTTGCGTAACCTAACCATTGCTCCCAAGTAATTTCGGCATTTGATTTTATCAGTATATCTGCATCACTAAAGCTTCTATCTTTTGTTTGTTCTATAACGGTCAAAAGGGCGTCATTCGCAAAGAAATAATTACCATGTTTATCAATCTCTTTTATACCCCACGACCCTGACGCTAAGTCTAGCAGACCATTATCCACCCCGGTATGAAAAGTGCCATCCTGACGATTATACAGAGAAAAATGACTTTCTAGTCTGGAACGTTTGTCTGAATTTTTACCTTGTTCTACAATCCAGTGACGCATCGCTGTATCATTCTCAAAAGCCTCAAATGGTCTTTTTTCGCCAGGAATATAGAGGATTTCATGACCATCATTTTTTACAAATCGTAAAATATCATTGGAAGAATAGCTATTGATATCGAGAGAATATATATATCCCTGCGAATAGGTTTTACTCGTCAATTGGTTGATGGTAACTGGACCTTCTAAAGGAAGATGAGGAACCACTGTTTGCATGACCAATTTATAATCATCCTCAGAAAGAACACCCTCTAACTTGGCCCGTCTTGCTTCTGAAGCAAACGTCGCTTTAGCTAAAGTGAGCATATCGGCTTCATGATTTTCCCAGAAGGTACTAAGGCTATTTTTTACCTGCGCATAAAAATCATTTTCCACTAATATTTTTCTCAGGTCAGAAGGTAAGATTCGCACTTCATTCTCAGTGCCATAATGTTTTTCTCCTGGGCCTGCTTTATAAACTCCGTATTCTGAATTCAACGTGTTTTCAACCCGCTCGCGGTCAGCTGCATTGAAGTTTTTAAATGCAAGTTCAGTTAACGTCAAAGATCTTAACGGTTCTTGATGTTCCCACCCATTATAGGTTTTATTAGAGGGAGATGCCCATTTAAAAAAATGCAAGTAAACTTTATCCGGGTCTACATCCTGCCCGGTCAATTCCTTTATGTGCTCTTGCATAAAACTTTTTGCCATCAACTTCAAGTTTGGAATGTTTTTTAAAACTTTACTTTTAAATTCATAATAATTTTTTATCTCTAACATTTCGTTTAAATGCGTATCTTTTTTATTTGAGATTTCTTGACTCATAGTTAATACCCTTATGATTTCTTGTTATTATTTTAGGATTTAAATTTCTTCGTCCTAAAACACAATTGTTAAAAACAATAAAATTTTCACTGTCAGTTTTGACTAAGATTTGTTGATACTTTTATTCTGGATTACCTCCTTAAAAACTGTTTAAATTTTGTGCAAATGGGCATTTTTGTGTATAAACCGGCGATTTGGTCGTTTTTTGACCTGAAAATAGCCGCTACTTTTCACTTTATTGCCCTGCTTAACCTTCATTTAAGCCTTGTAATCACTGATTTTGGATGAATTTTTCGCTAAAATAGGATTTATGAAAAACCTTGGTTTGTTGGAAACAGTGGATTGTGCAAAAAACGCACTGGATAAACGAACCGGCGGCACCGTCAATGGCGACATTATTTCACAGGGTGGTGTAATCTCACTGAAGGGGGATGATCGCAAGCATCTGGGTATTCATAATCAGGATGGTAGCGTTCGCATGTGGCTCTACAAAGACAAGGGCGGTGATGGTGTTCGACTGAACAACGGCAGTGACGGTGGTGGTGAGTACGTTTTCCATAAAGACGGTGGTTTTCATGCCCCTTCTTCCGTGTATGCCGGAGCCGCAAGGATAGCCGCTGACGGCAATATCTACGGCAGTCAATGGGGAAATCAGTGGCTGGACGCTTACCTGAAAAAGACCTTCCAGCCCAAAGGGGCCTACAGCAAACCCAATACGGCGAAGCGCGAGGTCAATGGATGGTGGAAATGCGGGGATACAGGGTTAATTATCGAGTGGGCGAGATACGGAAAAGACAAAGGGGCAGGGACATACGATTTCCCGCTGCCCATGAAATTTCCCAGCTCGGGATTGTTCTGTATTGGCTATGTTGGCGCTGCGCTGGGCTGGGACGCGGATGGCCAGTCCCAGTCAGCCCATCTGGTCGATAATGCGACCGTCAGGGTGACCGTGGATAACGGTCTTGAAACTGTGGTTCTGGCGATTGGTTTCTGAAGGAGGATCTGGCCAGTCGATATCCGTGGCTGCGCTGATATCGACACGGTTTAGCAGCACACGGTATTTTTTCCAGACCAGCAGTGCCGCTTTTTCGGCTTCTGAAGCCATATCAAGGTCTACCGCATCCTGCAACGGCGCTATAATTTTTGCTGTATGCCCAAGTAGATAGTCTCGTTTATGGGTCGCTTGCTCTCTGAGTTCATCTACCGTGTAGATGCGTGGAACAACCTCACCATCGATAAAACACCATTTTCGGTTAGGGGCGGCCTCCTGAGGCCATGCTAATACTTCTGCTATGCTGCATCCTTCGGGACAGAAGCCACTGATATCGTAGCCCATTGAGCGTATTACACCGTCGGTTTCATACTCAACTTTCATCGTATCGGACTGAAATAACTTTTGGCACTCATACCAGTCTTGACCATCTTCCGAGATAAGGAAAATTGCACCAACAGCGTGTTCTAGCCATTTTTTATCAATAGAATCAGGGTGATATCGTTTAAAGTTTTTAATGTTTTTCATCACATAAACCACACATTTATCCAGTTACCATTAACGTTTTTCTGTAAGATCCGGCGCTGAACATAATCCACATAGGCATCAACGTTTCCGTTATACACGCCGGTAATCACATAGGAGGGTTCATCGCGAATGCCCGGTCCTTTCCATACCTGAACCTCCTGCATATGGCCCAATCGAATATCTTTTACGAACGTGCTATTGACATAATCCCAGGTAGCGCGACCATTGACTCTGTTATCCACCCAGCCGCTGAGATGCCCACCCCAGAATGGCCCATGAATGTCGCCATTCTCTTGATAAGTGGCTGTTCTTCCGCCCCATGAAATGGTTAAATTTTGCCCTAATGTGACACCGCCGTTGACAGTTCCGCCGGTTCGTTTATCCAGTGCGTTTTTTGCACAATCCACTGTTTCCAACAAACCAAGGTTTTTCAGAAAAAGATTCTTGTCGGGGATGTCTGCGCCATTTTGATTTTTTGCTAATTTTTGATTTAATAAATTAGTCAATGTTGCCGAAAATTTTGGGTCATTGCCAAGGGCTTTAGCAAGCTTGTTTAGCGTATTCAAATCTATTGGCGAGCCATCAATCAGCGCGTTTTTTGCTTTATTCGCTTCTGCCTCAGACAATTTTTTCACCGCCTGATAAAGCTGGTCATGCTGACTTTTATCCAGTCGGATACCTGAACGCTCAACCACAGTACAAACTTCTTCCTGTAGCGCATCATAAAGATCACTATTCAATTTTGTTGACGGTGTGCCGGTAGTGGGATCGCCGTTGGTAAAACCGTTTTTCCCTTGACCGAATTTATCTTTTTGTGCGGTAGGGGTATCAATGCGATGCACCATTTTCTCCTTTTATGTAGGCAAAAAGTACTTGGGTATGTGAAGGACACTGGCGTTCAATAACACATTCCACGGCGCTATCTCCCCACGTCCTAATCGATTCATTGCAAGAACTAGTACAGTTAATCCAGCGTACATTCGCTTCAGCAGGAATATTTATCCGCCAGTAATAGCGCCACTTATCGCCCCAAGCCGGATCTGGCGTACTATCAAGATGTTGAAATTGTTCTATTGTTGCAGTCGGATAGCCCAATATTTCCAACTGCTTTTTGAAAAAAGCCGCATCAATGCCACCGACTGTATTCACCTTGGCATCAAGCACTTGCTGTCTTTCTTCTAGCGTTTGCCTTCTATCGGCAAGGCATTTATCCGGTAAGCCGCATAATTTTTCGTAGCGGTTAATTAATTCAACCGATTGGGCTGGGTTAATTTCAATCATCAGGCTATCTGCGTGTTGATGCGCCTGTGCCAGTGAAGGAGCCAGCCCTTTAATGAGCGGATCTTCTTCATCCCATGCAGGGCCAGGGGGTAATAATGTTCGCAACAATTGCGTATATTCTTCGTCTAGTTGACGCATTACGCTCATTCCTTATATTTTGGCCACGTTACCTCATATCGTTATACACATCTTTTGGCCATTTTTTGAACAGGATGCTCAGAACCCCGTGAATTAAGGCATTCAAGCCATCCCATTGGCTTTTTGAGGTTCAAAATGCCACTCTGAGATAAACCCGTAACTCATTGATTAAACAGTGCGTTAGAAAGATGTGTATAACGATATGACGTTACCTGGCCCAATACCGGCACTTCCGTATTGGCCAATTCAATATCTGCCGTTGGTGCAATCAGGCGATGAGCGACTTCACCTGCTGCAAGACTGATGGCTTCCGCGAGTCTTGAAAGAAAAAGCTTGCTGCTGGGTTCACCTTCTCGCTGCAAGAAAGCTTTGATTTCAGCAATCACTGCCGCCCGAATTTCTGGTGTATCGGTTGATAATGCTATCGAAACTGGAACAGTTTTTACCGTGACCGGAAAGACCGTTAAGCCACTACCCGCAACAGGGGCAATGGGTAATATATGCTCTTTGACTTTGGTTAATATTTCCTGTGTGGGGGCAGGATGGTCTACATCATCACTCGCCACCATGACCCCAACCGTGCCGATACCGTTCTTATGGCGATGTGTCCATGCGCGGCTGATGCCTAAAACTTCTTTCGCCCAGCGAACATAATCACTATCCGCACCGCCTTGTGGCGTATCGTACCAGCGCGCCATGATACGTTGTCGCCAACTATCCAGGTCTTCGATGTCGGTGCCTGTCCTGATGTTATCGGCATAGCCGGTAGACGACAGTCCCGTTATCGGGGTTGCCAGACGTAGTGCTATACCGTCTTCGCAATTGCCCGCCTGACCGCTGCTTTTTGCAACGACGGGTACGCGAAGTACACCATTGGCTGATGTTGTCGGGGTAGTTGTGGTGTAGATTTTTTCATCATCACGGTGTATTTCAGTGTCAGAAGTTATTGATATGCCATTTTGTACACCTTCCCAGCGAACAAAGCCGCTCGCTTTGGTCGCCCCTTTGCGCGGACAACGCTTGATGTTCCCGTGTCGGGTCAACCAGTCTTCATCGGCCAAATCCGGCAAGATATTACGCGCCAGGTAATCGATATAGCCGTACAGGGTGTGAATGGCAGCGGCTTGTACTCTCGCGTACACTTCAGCATCAAGACGGCGCAACACGCTATCTTCATTAAATCGCGTGAGCAAATCACCGCGAATAGTGTCTATCAGTTGGGGCAGTGTCGGGCGCGAAAAACCGCTAGTTTGCATGGATCACGCTCCACAAATTGTTGAGGGTCATTGTTTTTATGTGATGGTCAGGTAAGGTCAGGGTGACGGTTGCCGTTAATCTATCGATGCCTGAACGCACGACCTCAATATCAACCCGAAGCGCGATACCGTCCTCGGTCATCCACTTGAGTGCCTGAGCGATATATTCCTTCGCTTTTTGCGCCGTTTGATGGGTTAAGGTTGTGCGTTTCAGCAGATGCAATCGAGAGCCAATCCGGTCATTTTGTACCGTCGGCCAGGTATCACCCCACCACCCAAATGGTGTATCGGTATCATCATCCGGTTCAGCGCGGCGCCAGGTGAACAGCGAGATAATCACTGCACGGCTTAATCGGTCATCATATTGAATAGGGATGCCTGTCATATTATTTCATGCCTTGAGTGGGTGTGCCGGTCATGCCGCCGCTATCGCCTGAATGAGCATGGCTGTTGTACTGTTTCCTCATTGTGCTTAATGAACCGACTTTATCCTGCACCTCCGCAGCAGACGTAATCGACTTCTCCGCCTTGATTGCACCGGGTGTTTCAATTAATGCGGTATTCAGTACCACCTTGTTTTTAGCATTCAGGATGAACGTTTCTGTTGTCGCTTCGATTAACCGGCCACGTTTAAGCACGATGCTATCGCCTTCGTCGGTATAGATAGCCACTTCACCGCTTTTGAGACCCTTGAGCCGATAGCGTCGGTCTGCAACGTTAATGACAATGCCGTGTGACCGATCGCCAGCGAGAAATAGCGCTACACCTTCTGCACCGGAATGAGCCGTTGAAGTAAAGCCGTAAGGTTCGAGATATTCCACCCCGTGCTTTACCTCGCCAGCCAATAAGCCAGCATCGACGGTCTGACACGCTTTTGTACTGTCGAGTCTTTGCACCAATACCCGCGACCACAGGCGCGACAAGCCGCGCTGTAGCATGGCTAGGGCGTTTTTCATTGAAAATCCTTATGTGATGTTGAAACTATTTTTGTATATGAGACTTGTTAATGGGTTTTATTACTGCTAAATTAAGACCTGTTAATAAGTCTTTTGAGGTAAATATGACCAACATTATATTGAGCGACGTGAGCGCAAGTGTTAGTGAATTGAAGAAAAATCCCATGGCTACCGTAAATGCTGGGGCTGGTTATCCAGTTGCTATTCTTAACAGAAATCAACCGGCATTTTACTGTATTCCCGCTGAACTATATGAACGCATGCTAGAGGCACTAGATGATCAGGAACTTATAAAATTGGTAAAAGAACGAGAAAACCAAGATTTTATAGATGTCGACTTGGATAAATATCTATGAGATACAAAGTAAGATTCAAACATGATGCATTTAAAGAGTGGGAGCGACTGGATAAAATCATCCAGCAACAATTTGCTAAAAAACTAAAAAAATGTTGTGAAAATCCTCACATTCCATCGGCAAAACTTTGTGGGCTACCCGATTGTTATAAAATAAAACTCCGCGCATCTGGCTTTCGTCTTGTATATCAAGTAATAAATGACAAGCTAATTATTTCTGTTATCGCTGTTGGAAAGAGGGAACGTAACAATGTATATAAATTATCAAGTGAAAGATTGAGATGATTTATCATTGTGCAAACATTACGTTAAATAAGCGGTAAATAAAAAAATTTTCATCAATCCTCTTCTTCATTCGCCGCTTTCAATGCCTCAAGAGCTGGAATATAGGCGGCTTCTGGCCCGACTCGCAGTTCACATAACGTACCGCCTTCATCCTGGATATATACCACCTCGCTAATGACCAGTTCACGGTTGTTAAAACCCAATACAGGATCAAACACAATCACCCGCTGATTAGGCTTCCACAGGCTGCCATCACCTTGCCGCCAACCTTGCACCGTATAGGTAGTTTCCTCGGTTCTGGCTGCCCGCTGCCTGGCTTCAAATTCACTCCGTTCCCGACAACTGACTCCGGTTGCATTACCGGATTGCTGGATATGTTGAGGACGATATCGCGTTATCTGGCTATCTTTGGCCTTGGCACGAATGGCCGTTAATGTCGCTTCCCCGAAATCATCATCATCACCCGATCGTTGACCCGCAACCTGATATTCTGAAAAACGTTCACGGATACTCTGCTCGGTATCACAGGTGAGAATATTTTCTCCCCAAACTAACGCAGTGATCGCACGATCATTGCCGACCGTGCCAATCAATAGATTGCCTTCCTCATCGTCCCAGGCGAGCGCCTGTTGGCTTCCCAGCGCTTTGTTGAGTACCTCGTGTACGGTTTCCCCATAATCCGCCTGAAAAGCCTGTAGCGGCGTTTTTGGGGCTTTCTGGTTAATCACCTTAATGCCAAAGGGTTTTGCCAGTGTTGAGGCTATCTGATGCAAGGTTTTGCCCGTAAAAAGCGTGGTCTTGGCAGCACAATCGATTAAATCCGCTGTCTTGCTGCGACCACTGATACCAACATGGATACTTTTTGCGTCATAGCGTATTGGGGTCGCTTCAATCCAACCGGTTAACACTTTATTCTGACCGATCAGGACTTCGACCAACTCACCTTTTTTAATCCTGGGCTGTAGTGGTACGCTTCCTGATTCGCCTGGCCACTGGCGGGTGATTTCAACATTAAAATCGCGTGATAGCCGTTCTATCCCGGCTGAAATCTGAACCCGCGTCCACCCGCCCCATTCGCGCCCGTTGACGCGCAACATCACATGATCGCTCATCTTGCAGGAACCCTTAATGGTTGTACCGGCACAAAACCAGGATGATTAACGATATTTCGGCTGGTGATATCGGTTTCCCGTGCCGCATTGTCATACCAATTGGCCGCCAGGACCAGGGCGGGTAGCACCGTTTCGGGTGTGCGAGCAACCGTTTTTTCAACTTGTGCCAGTCGTGTTGCAATATCCCTGTTGGCATCGGTTTTCACCTGTTGCAAGGCAAGGAACAGCGCATCGTCAAGCGTTAATGCCTGTTCGTGCTCGATAGCCTGATTAAGAGTTTCTCGCACCGTGACCAACGCATCCCACGTTACCGCCGCCAGTCCTTCAAGATGGCTGCCTGCCGCATGAGAAACCGCGTGTAAGGCGGGATGGGAAATATTGACGTGTATCTGGCGTTTCTCACGTTGATTAACCGGTAACATGGCGGTACGGGGTGGGGGGAGTTGTGTTAATCGCCACGTCGCCTCATGGATGGCCGTGGTACGCAACAAAGCGGCAATACGATTACTGCGCCTACGTTCAGACTGAATACTTGGCCTGTCGCTTTTCCAGACGCCGCGTGGCGCTAAATCATGCCCCAGCGTCACACCGGATAGCGTCTTGATCTGCTGTGCCAGTGTTACGGCATTCTGAATAGTACGCCTGCCAGATCGCCACATTCGCTGTATGGCTTCCACAAACCCTTTACCCGATGAGCCAGATTTAAGCAGCACAGAAATATCACCGTGTAGTAGTCTTGATGCTGCGGTGATGCCGCTATCGATAGTGTCAAAAGCGTTGGTAACATGGTTTATCATGGATCTAGCCTGATTTAACACCCCATTTTGACTAAAATCAGACAATCCTTTTAACCCTAAATCAGCAAAAACCACCTCAATCCGATCATTGAGCGCGGAACTGGAAGAAATCAGGGTGTGACTGGTGGCGATACCCGCAGTCGGGAAAGATAATTCACCGGCTTCGACCACGCTAAAACTGACGCGGCACAGGCGGCCTTCGCGCCCGCTATGGCTCACTCTCACTTCACCATCGATACAGACCGCGATTTCACCGTAATAGGGATGCACCAACGTTCCAGGCCCCGGCGTATCAATAGCCACTATCAGCCGATCTCTGGCCTCGAAAAAATCATCACCGACCAGATAAGCGCCAATGTTAAAACGCCGTGTTGCACGCCCTAAATCTTCTGTATACGGCTTGTCACGATTGGGATATTCATGCACCTGTACGCGCCGACCAAACGTCCCCTCGTCGTCTTCTACCTGAAAGGGTACGCCGCGAAAGGATGCTGGGCGTAGGTTAGCTTTCCAACTGGTCATCAAAACTCCTGAAAAAGAAAAAACCGCCGAAGCGGTTAGGATCTGGCAAAGCGGTTATAGCCTACATTATAATCAAAATGGCTTTGTTGAATAATAGGGAATCGTGCTGTTTTACTATGCCCATTTTGGTAGAAAATGCTTATCACCTCAGGCATTCCGTTTTCTCATGATGCTTAACTGCATGATTTTACGTTGCTGGAAACAATCGTTTTACTGGGCTGGTAGCATAAAATCTGTTTATTCAACAAAGCCAATCAAAATATGAAGGTTGCCTGCCTTCTGTTTTTACCTGAACCCCTGTTGGCATATTACGAAAATCCACAGTTAGTTGCAGATTGCCTTGCTGATCTCGACGTAGGGGTGAGTCCAAGAGGCCGATACGATTTAATTCTTGAGAATGAACAGGAGGATTTTGGCCAATAGAAGGTAATACTCATATCGTTATACACATCGTTCTAACGCACTGTTTAATCAATGAGTTACGGGTTTATCTCAGAGTGGCATTTTGAACCTCAAAAAGCCAATGGGATGGCTTGAATGCCTTAATTCACGGGGTTCTGAGCATCCTGTTCAAAAAATGGCCAAAAGATGTGTATAACGATATGGGTAATACTAGGCTACCCATTTTTTCCCTAAGCGAATTAAATTCACTTTTTGCCCAATCTACGCCAGGAGCTGTCCACGATTGAATTTTATCAATACCGGTTAAGAGCATATCGTTATACACATCTTTCTAACGCACTGTTTAATCAATGAGTTACGGGTTTATCTCAGAGTGGCATTTTGAACCTCAAAAAGCCAATGGGATGGCTTGAATGCCTTAATTCACGGGGTTCTGAGCATCCTGTTCAAAAAATGGCCAAAAGATGTGTATAACGATATGGGTAATACTAGGCTACCCATTTTTTCCCTAAGCGAATTAAATTCACTTTTTGCCCAATCTACGCCAGGAGCTGTCCACGATTGAATTTTATCAATACCGGTTAAGAGCATATCGTTATACACATCTTTCTAACGCACTGTTTAATCAATGAGTTACGGGTTTATCTCAGAGTGGCATTTTGAACCTCAAAAAGCCAATGGGATGGCTTGAATGCCTTAATTCACGGGGTTCTGAGCATCCTGTTCAAAAAATGGCCAAAAGATGTGTATAACGATATGGGTAATACTAGGCTACCCATTTTTTCCCTAAGCGAATTAAATTCACTTTTTGCCCAATCTACGCCAGGAGCTGTCCACGATTGAATTTTATCAATACCGGTTAAGAGCATATCGTTATACACATCTTTCTAACGCACTGTTTAATCAATGAGTTACGGGTTTATCTCAGAGTGGCATTTTGAACCTCAAAAAGCCAATGGGATGGCTTGAATGCCTTAATTCACGGGGTTCTGAGCATCCTGTTCAAAAAATGGCCAAAAGATGTGTATAACGATATGGGTTAAGAGTGGCTCAAAATACGGTTTTATCTTTTCCCACCAAGATTGGAAATAAGTAATAAGCGGATCGCATTTTTCCTTTATCCAGTCTAGCGGATGAAAATCCGACCACAGATTTTTTATGTATTTAAACCCATTGGAGAAAGAAACTTTAATTTTTTTCCATAGCGCTACAGCACCTGTGGCTAGCGCATTCCATGGGATAATAATATAGGCGAGCTGTTCAAGCATTGCTTGCTTGATTCTTGTTGATATTGTCTTTATCAAGACAGGTATCTCTTTCCAATTCGCCACAAGAGCGCCGATAGCGATAGCAATGACGGTTAATGCCCGACCGAGCGGCGTTGCTGTAAACAGATTTGCTGCTAAAGTCAGACCCCAAACCCCTAATTTAAGGGTCACTAAAGCCGCAGTTATTGCAACAATACTACGAACAACATTTGGATGTGCTTTGACAAAAGCATTAAATTTTTCAGTGAGTGTACTTAAGTTTTTAATCGTTTCCTTGCTATCGTCTTCAAAGACGCCACCTATCGAAGCAAGTCCATTTTTTGCTGTTCCGGTCATCGCGTCCCAGAGATTGGTCAGTGTGCCTAATTGTGCTTCAACCCGCTCATTTAAGTCAGCTTGCTCTTGCATTTTGCGCACGACTTCTGCATATCCGGCTCTGCCTTTTTCTAAAAGTTTATTCACCACTGTCAAGGTTTCGTTGTCATCACCAAACAACGCTTTGATCGCTTCTCTTTGCTGAGTTTCCTCCTTCAATTTATTCAACTTATCCAATTGAGCAAAGAAATTCTCCAGACCTCCAAACGAACCTTTTTTATCTGTAAAATCAAGTTTTATTTTATGTTTCCGTAAAAGGTTTTTATTAACGCTACGAACCTTCTTGACATCAAGACCCGCTTGCAGCACCTTCCGAACGGCGTTGCCTGCTGCTTCTCCTTCCATCCCTGCATTCCCCAACAATACGCCAATTGGGGCGAGAGCTTGTGCAGCCTTTAATCCATCCTTGTTAATCATTTTGAGGACAGAACTGGATTTGACAAAAAATTGCAGCATATTGTTATCATTCATGCCAAGATAGGCCATTCGCTGCATGGTATCAAAAATCGTCAGCATATCTTTTGCTGCGGTTCCGGTTGCATCCTGCATTTTCGCTGCAAACTCAGCGGCTTCTTCTGGTGGTTTCTTCAACTGCACCGCAAGATAGGCCGATGCCTTGCCGACACCTTGCAAGATATTTTCTGCTGGGATCCCCTGTTTAACTAACACGGCCATCATTTTTTGAAAATCAGCCGTGGTTCCGGGTAACTTATTTCCCAACTGCAAAGCGAGTTCATTAATCTTTTCAAATTGAGGCGATACTTTTCCTCCCACCTTCATCATCGCCACTCTTAAATCTGTCGCCGCTTCTTCCTGCTTGGCAAAAGCAACGAGCGCCCCCGTTGCCCCTGCGGTTAAACCTGCGGCCGAGCCTAACGAACCTCTTCCTGTTATGGCGTTGTCCTTGCGAAATTTTTTGAGTTTCTTTTGCAGTTCAGTCAGTTTTGGAGAAAGGCGGTCTTTTGCCGTAATGAGCGCCTTAAGTTCAAAGCCCGCCATCTTTTTACCTCGCTTGTTCTATTCTATTGGCTTGCGCTATTAGAAAAACCAATTCACTAATCGGCTCTTCAATAAACTGAAGTGGATTAATTGTCCAGTATTTTGCACAATCATAATAAGCATTTATCAGATGTTCTTCTGTTACGTTTAGGCGAAAAAACCGATAACTAATGCCCCTGCTAAACTCATGTCGGAGGGTGACATTTCGTCTACTGAACTCATCGGAATATTAGCTAAACGACTAATATATTTAGCTGTAACCGAAGCGCTTAATTTTATCGATTCATCATTGCCGACTTGATAAGGATAACCCAATTCTCTGACATCTTTTCCGGTGGGTTCACGAAACTCAAGCACGGTTAATGTTTCGTTATGTGCCGTGATAGCTTTTGAAAGCGTTAAGGTATTATTTTTCTCACTCATTGATAAAATCCTTCATCTCCGTGAAATTCCATCTCGACAGTGCCTTCGTCAGCATTATGTGAAGATTCGCCGGATAGCCACGCGCCTGACAACACATAGACCATACCGTTAGCTAATTCAGCGGTAATGGTCATTTCATCTGCTGTAGTGAGTTTTTCTATCGGAAAACTTCGATCAACTTTAAATTCTGCCTTGAGATAAGGCGCTCGATGGGTTTCTTTGTAATGCACACTGCCATCAAGTCCGACCATGTCCTCCCTGATAACCGTATTCATCGGCACTTCCACATTGCCATTCAGTGAGAGTTGTTGACCATCTACCTTAAAATAGCAGGTGCCGCCTATTTTTCTTTTGCCTGTCATCACACCACCTCACCCTGGTTATATTGCAGCCTGAATTGATTCGCCAGCGCAAATACCCGCAGTTGGTTGATATAATCCGCCGGAAAGACCACATCAATCCGATTAGGATCATTGGCGTTGCGCTCAACGATAAGATGTTGCCGAAAAGCGTCAAAATTTTCGACAATCCCTTCATTTTCCAACTGGCGATAAACCGCACAGAGTTCGCCTTTGATTACGGCTGGCGTAGCGATCGCTTGCCCTGCGCCGAATCGGGTACCATCATCAGCCAGTTTTTGCCGCCCGTACTTGCTGGTGATCACCGACTTCAATCGCCGCAAAATATAAGCGCTGGTATAGAGTGTTTCACTGTCCAGATAGCTGTTATCGGCCACGCCGTAACTGTTTTTCTGGTAGGTCGTCACATCGCGCTGAATGCGTAATACGCCGCCTTCGACATTGGCGGTGGCGATACCGTGTGAAAGCAGGGATTGCTGCTCCGTCAAGGTGAAGCGTTTGCCCGACGGTGCGGGTAACACCCCGTTTAACTCGCCCGTGTGGGTCGGTCTGGCTGGGTCATTACGCAAAAATATCGCGCACCGTGCCAGTCGTGCCGCAACCAATTCATCAAGCGCAGTTTGGGTCGCTTTCTCATAGCCTGCAATGGTGAGATGCGGATCATTAAGCGTGTCGCCAAAAGCGACCAGTTCACCGACCGTCCCTTTTTTTGCGGTATAAACATGACCGTATAACTGCTGATAGGGACTCCAGCGCCCGTTCTTGTCGTTCATCGCCGCGCCCATCTTTTGCAAAGAGGCAGCATCAGAGAAAGGCAGCCCAATAAAATCAAATAATAAGTCACCCATTGCGCTGATAACGCTATCCATATCGGGTGAGCCAGCGCCGCCACTCATGGCAGTAATGGTAATATTGAGACCGTGAGGCGTATTCTCACCGCCTGTCGGCGAATAATAGTTCATCAACAAGGGAATATCGTTGCCGGTTAACCCTTTATGTTTTGCCGTCAAGCTGATTTTGTCAGCACCTATCGTCGCGGCGACGGGTAAGTCCTCGTTATCGTTAATGGCCTTGCCAAGCGCGGCGGCAACTGTATTCGCTGTATCCGATTTCTTGACGGCGGCTAAAATACGTTGATTGCCAATATAGAGCGTGACGACACCCGAATCGGTTGCAGTGCCACTTATCGCAATCTCACCTTTTGCTGCGGTGCCCGTCGTTTCAGGGACTGCAATCACAAACAGTTCACCGACTGCATCAATCCGGCGGTACGCTTGCACCATACGATGCAACTGACTGCCACGACCGGCTAATTGTTGCATCATTTCTGCCGAGGGCATGATCATCGGTGAGTTAAAGATCATTTCTGCATTCGGTAATGCATGACCAATCAACAGCGCAGGCCCACTGGCTTGCATCGTATTGGCAGCGCTGTTATCCATTTCGGGATAGAAGCCAGGCACACGAAGATTAGCATTCACGGTATTAAAGCTAATGGTCATTCCTGAGCCCATATCGTTATACACATCTTTCTAACGCACTGTTTAATCAATGAGTTACGGGTTTATCTCAGAGTGGCATTT
Source organism: Symbiopectobacterium sp. Eva_TO (assembly GCF_053848865.1). NCBI lineage: Bacteria > Pseudomonadati > Pseudomonadota > Gammaproteobacteria > Enterobacterales > Enterobacteriaceae > Symbiopectobacterium > Symbiopectobacterium sp. Eva_TO. The sequence goes on from NZ_JBSPEY010000004.1 coordinate 1,545,150, forward strand.
TGAACCTCAAAAAGCCAATGGGATGGCTTGAATGCCTTAATTCACGGGGTTCTGAGCATCCTGTTCAAAAAATGGCCAAAAGATGTGTATAACGATATGTCCTGAGCCTCCTCTTTAGCTTTTTTTAGCTTATTTTTTGTGGTATCAGTCGCCTCTTGTTCGACAGGTGGCGTGGAATTTTCTGATTCAGTCACTTCTTCAACATCACCGTCCTGTTCTCGCCTGATCCAAAAAAGCGTTTTTTCAACACGTAATCCTTCTTCTGGCAAATATTCACCAAAATACTCGTTGGTATCCCGCATATATTGCGGAATAGGCACTTTTCGCCCGTGCTTAGGCTTAATAAAAATAATTTCTGGTCTTGTGCCTGTCATTTCAGGTTTATCTCCAAAGGCGATTGTGCGTTGCTTGACGCTGCGTTAACGTCAATCGCAACGGTCTGTAAATCAGGTAAATTATTCAGGTCAGCATAGTGGCGGGTATCTTCGGCGTTGATGTCTGTTTCGGTAGTAAATTTAAACAGGTAGTGATATTCAGCCCGGTTTGAATCCGCTTCCTCTGCACCGGCATAATTAATCGGACCACAACACGGCTCTGGCTGCCAACCGAGTAATGCCCGCCAGATTTCAGACCTAACTTCATTTAATGTGTCGACAGAGGGATAGTGTCCCTTTTGATTACGTGCATTATTTAAAATCACCACGACATAAAAACTCTCGGTTAATGATTGCCAATAATCCGTTTGTGACCGTTGTTCACCGACAACATCTTCTCCCGGAATAACGTAAGCCGCCGGTAAAGCCAGTTTGCCGCAATCGGGTAAATCCTCATATTGAGAGACACTGCCCACTCTGTTTTCAAAACGGGGGCACAAGGTTCGTAATGCCGCAATAATGGGACTAAGTTTCATGATCCTTTCCTTTTCTTCGCTCTGCCCGCAGTGATTGACGCAGTGCTCTTTTGAGGGTGTAGGACGTCCAACTTTTCAGCCGCGTTAACGTGGTGACCATATAATTTTGACGTTTTTCAATGCGCCAACCCCCGCGTTGGTGGTGACGTTTTTGGCGTTTGTGCTGTTTAGACATGCCGCGAGAAGCGCTACGTACCCCGTAATGCAGAAAAACAGGATAAAAATCGCCTTCAATCGGTTTACTGCCGACACCGCGTTTCTGATTGGGGGCGATCTTAACCATTAAACCAGGTCGCCGTGAGGAAGCGCGAGGGACGTAATAACCGATAGATCGGGCTAATCGTCCGGTTTGCCACCGTGGGGTTTCACCGGGTCGTGAACGGCCACCCCGCTTCATCAGTTGACGACGTGCTGCTTTCAGATGCATTTGACCGACTTTCACAAAAGCACGACGGATCCTTGCGCGATTAAAGACAAATTCTTTAGGTTGATGAAAATCAATATGGAGATTATCCAAAATCATTGCCTCTTTCTGGTTGACTACTCATTTCTTCACAGGAAAAAGACAGAAAACGACCCGCACTGTGGATATCAGCAACGCCCCGTATGAGGTAGACGACACCGTTAATCAGTGCTTGATCACTTGAGTAAAGCGATTGTCTGTATCTCACAATGATTTTATGCGTGATGGTTTTGTTGATTTGAAAAGAGTGGATGCGAAGTGTGTCACTCACGGGGATCAATTTTCCCCAAACCGTACACGCGCCTTGATTCGCTGCCTGTACCCCACTATCACCTATAGGTTCATCCTGTTGCGTATAAAACAAAACACGCTTATTTAACTCACCGGGATCGGGAAAACGGGAATAGGGTTTATGATATCCATATTTCATAGTCCGCTCAGCCTATAATCATCCACCAGGAACTTAAAAACAGAAAAATGAGACAACTGCTCAAGATCGGCTACTGCACCACGATGCTCATGTAAACTTGTCACTAATAGCAACATGCCTTGAATAATCGCCGCATTAATGACGAGACCGTCAGGATCGTTTTTTGGAACAGATTTTAAGTATAAATTACGGTTAAGATGTGAAATGGTTTTTTGCTCTGCTGTGGCTATATAGTTTTCAAGCAATACATCGTCACTGTTATCATCTAACTCAATCTTGCAGTGTCGCTTGACCAGTTCTTTGTTAATAAACATGTTGGTTTATTTCCAGTAAAAAAATGGCCTACATGGGTAGGCCATCGTGTTTAATGTTGATTACTAGCCACCACTACCTGATTGACCGCCTTTCCCAGCCCCCCTGCATTTGACGGAGCGGCAGGCGACACCGCTATTTTGGTTAAATCCCCTTTGATAAAGGCTTCGGGGCGGTAAACCGCGAGTGCCAAACGCTCTTCACAACGAATCGAGATCATGTTCTTCTCAAAATCATCGGTATTTTCGGTGCTAATCACCACGTTGGCTTCTTCACGGTCAAACAATTGAGCACCTAAACTAAACGAACCCACCAGGAATTTATCTTTAAACTCAGCGGCTTCTGTGACAACAACGGGTAAGCCCCACAACGTCGGTGTCGTCAGGGCTGCCGGATTGGAGAGGAGATAACGCCCCAGCGTATCCTTGATAAGTTCAATCTGTGCCCAGTTAGTAAAGTGCAACACATGGCCTGTCGCAGGGATCCGTGCCAGTTGCGCTTGTAGCATGGCAAGCCGCAGATCATCAATCGCGGTTCGATGCGCCGGTGTTAATTCTGCTTTGAATGCAGTGGCCTGAGTGAAGATCCCGTTCAAGTTTGAACCCGTACCGTCACCGAACAGGATTTGCTGCTCTTCCACGTATTTCAGGCCATAACGTAGCTCCATATCGATAAGGGAGGCCAGTTGCGAAAAATCATCTAAAATTTGCTTGGAGGCCTTAAACATATGGGCAATCGTGCGAACCGGGACTGTTGCCTCTTCAAATTCAATCGTGCTATAGGGCTTAGCGGTATTTTCCGCGACGGTCTTGGCATTATTGGTAAATCCTTTCTGCTTCACGTAATAAATCGTGTTACTTTGCGTCTTTCCACTGGCAATCAAATCACGAATAAACAACCGTTGCTTCGGCTTGGTCAAGATCATATCGTTATACACATCTTTTGGCCATTTTTTGAACAGGATGCTCAGAACCCCGTGAATTAAGGCATTCAAGCCATCCCATTGGCTTTTTGAGGTTCAAAATGCCACTCTGAGATAAACCCGTAACTCATTGATTAAACAGTGCGTTAGAAAGATGTGTATAACGATATGGGTCAAGATATCTGATTGACGGTCGGGGGCGACAATCGTTCCGGTGACATCCGATGAAATAAGTGCGGCTTTAATTGGGGCTATTACCCGTTTATTGGATTCCATGCCCGAGCCTAAAGCCTGCACGACCTCCATGCCAACCACCTGTTGACCGATAGAACTCACCACGTTCAACGCATTGGCGAGCGGCATTTGGGCAATATGTTGTTCAACTTCGCCTACTTGGGCTTTCAGGGTTTTTTCTGCTTCGCGTAAGGCGTTCAGTTCAACCGCCATTTTATCCACGGCGGCTTTAGTTTCTGCGGAAAGCTCACCCGATTTTTGTGCTTCCTTCAGGGCTTTCTCTGCCTGAGCGCTATATTTGCTGCTGGCTTCTTCAATAGAAGCGGTGACTTTCTTAAACATTTCATTAATATCAGACATATAGTCTCCCGTTTAATCAGGTATTGAGACCAGGCGACGCAAGGCGTTATCCAGTTGCGTCAAAGTCTCAGAAGAAACATCATCGGTAGCGCATGGCGTACCGTCAGCGGAGGTGATAGCGCCCGGCATATCACCCCGTAAAGCTTTAAATAATCGTCGCCGTTCAGCGCGAGGCGTATTGGTTTTTGCCAATAGTGCATCCAGTTTTCTCAGTGCGGCGGTGGGCGAGTCGTTATCCTGTTGTGTGCTATCAGCGGGCAGGAAGGCATCCGCAAACCCTTTTTCTAACGCTTCGCTGCCATTAATCCAGGTTTCGTTATCCATCATCGCGGTGATCATCTTTTCATCCATGCCGGTTTTGGCAACGTAAACATCGCGCATGGCAAAATCAAAAGGCATCATTTTTTCAGCAATCTCGGCAAAGTCATGGCGATTACCGACGGCCATACCCCAGGTGTTGTGGATCATCAGGAAAGCACTGCGCCCGATTTGTATCTCATCACCAGCCATGGAAATAATTGAAGCGGCTGAGGCCGCTAACCCCAATATTTTCACGGTCACTTTGCCAGAGTATTCACGAAGTTGATTGTAGATAGTCAGCCCTTCAAACAGATCGCCCCCTGGTGAATTGATATTGACGGTGACATCTTGACCTTCCAGTGAACGCAATATTGCGCCAATCCGTTTAGCGGTGATCCCTTCGCCTGCCCAATCCTGCCCAATCGTCTCAAATATCGATAGCGTATTATTATCCTGGCTTGATGCCCTGATGCTGCTGTTCCATTTTGCTAATGCTGACGGGGAAATTTCACTGGTCATTTTCGGACAGGGAAAAACCGCCGGTAATACCGGAAGTGCATGTTTTTTCATCGGGAAAAACTCCAGTTATGCTGTTTCTTGCTGGTTGTCTGTGGGGTTAGGAGCGGGCGATTTTTCAGGGAACAGCCAGGCATTGAGTGCTGCTCGGGCTTTTTCGCCGTCATTCTCCTGCCCCAGTTGATCAAGAGGCGTTAGGTTCAACTGAACGGTATACAGATCTCCGCCATCAATCGGTGGCATATTTTCCAGTCGCCGCACATCATTGCGACTCATCCAGCCATTTTGTAGCGCGGTAGTGTAATAGGCCGCTCTACCACTACTGTCGGTTCTGAGCAGTCCTTCAACCGAAAACTCCGCAAAATAATCGTCGTCATTATCCAGCAGGCAGCGGCTGATCTCCTGTTCAATGTTCACCAGTAAGGGCCGTAATGTATTGGTCAGGAAAATCAGGTTCATCCCTTCTACGCTGGATGCCCAGCTACTCTGCTTGGTGATATGACCGACCATAAACGGGGGAACACGATACCAGCGGCAGATTTCTTCGACGCTATGATCGCGGCTTTCTAGCATTTGTGAGGTTTGCGGATCAAGCGTAATACCATTAAATTTCATACCAGACTCTAACAGCATCACTTTCCCGGTATTTTCTGAGCCTGCAAAGGTTTCAAGATGCTTATTAAATCTTTCACACGCTGTTCTTCTGTCAAAAGCCTTTCAAACGAAATAAAACCCGATGCCGACATGCCTTTCTGGAAATACCGCGCAGCCGTTGTTTCGAGTGACATCGCCGAGCCAAATACCTCACGACCGGTTTTCAACGGCATCATCCCGCAAATGCCATCTAACCCAAAACCGCGTATATGCATCATGTCATTATCTGCAATAACGCGCGGTTTTAATGAGGTATAACCCATATCGTTATACACATCTTTTGGCCATTTTTTGAACAGGATGCTCAGAACCCCGTGAATTAAGGCATTCAAGCCATCCCATTGGCTTTTTGAGGTTCAAAATGCCACTCTGAGATAAACCCGTAACTCATTGATTAAACAGTGCGTTAGAAAGATGTGTATAACGATATGGGTATAACCCGGTTTGGTCTTCTCGGTATAATGGTATTCTAATCGCCCGTTATCCCGTCGTGTAACGGTGATGTTTTGGGGTAATAGTGGGACGAGGGAGACCAGACGTTGACCGACCTTCTTTTTTTCAACAAAGGCATTACCGCGTAAACATAAGCTGGCAACAATCATTTGGATAAAACGCGAAGGGGTCATTTCTAGATTAGGACGACGACACAGTACAGAATAAGCAGGGTGTTGCTGTGCGAGGCTGCGTGAGCCATCTGACTCGCGGTGATACAGTTTGAGCGGTAATGTAGATATTGATTCACTCAACAGACGCACACAAGCCCAGACCGCAGAAAGTTGCAGGGCTTTATCCGTTGTCACCACTTGCCCACTCTTACTTTGGCTATAGTCATGAAACGATGACAGCGTATCTGTTAAATTCTGTGGTACCCCTAGCCAGTTGAGTACCGCGCTTTTAATTTTTCCGGGAGATTGATGTTTTTTCACTACAGCCCTACCATAATCGGATTCGTTAAAAAGCTGTCAAGATCGCCGGTTTCTTCCTCAACATCCTCGGCGGCCCCGATTGCCATCGCCAGTGCTACTACACCGTCAATACGGCCGTTACTGCGGCGTTTGCTAAAAACACGATTGCCGTTTTTATCTTCTTCAATAACGGTATTTGCGGCGTTCCATCGTAGGCAGGGGTTAAAATAAATGCGTAATTCGCCACCGAGAAGACGCTGCTCAAACAATTCAATGGATCGCGGCATCCAAAGTCCGGATTGTTTCGATTTGCCGAAGCCTTGTCCGTGAGGCGTTAATACTGTATTCACCCCTTCGTTTTCCAGTTCTGGCCGTAAATAATCAATATGATACGCATCGTAGGCAATACGATTGAGGGTATAGCGTGCGGATAATTCTGCTATCCGTTGGGCAACAAAGCTCAGATTAATCGCATTCCCTGGCGGTGCGTTAAGATAACCCGCTCGCAACCAGGCATCGTAAGGCACTCTGTCGACCCTGGCACGCTCCAGTAAGGTGTCTTTCGGTGTCCAGAACTCGACATAAGCCACTTTTTCTTCCGGCCAATAAAGCGCCAGCGCCGTTAAATCCTGCTTGCCGGATAAATCCAGACCACCGTAGCAGGGTGAGTTTGCCAGCGACGCTAAATCCAGCGAGGTTTTCTCACACGCCATCCAGCTATCACTATTAATCCAGGGATTCTCGGCATCGACCCACTGACAGAAATTAAGACGGCGAACCAGGCTCTCTTTGGCTGGCATCCCTCGGGCTTGCGTGACTTGCTCTTGTAGGTAGCGTTCGCTGAACGTATGCCCTAATGAGGGATTCGCTTTTTTCCAACAACCGCTATCTTTAAAGGGGTCATCGCCTTCGTCCAGCGAACAGATGAACGCGAAAAAGCTATCATCTTCAATGCTCCCTTCTGCAACTTTACGTCCGTATTCGTGATAGTCATAGCAGACACTGGTTTTGTCATGTCCACTATTGGTGATCATGAAAATCAATGCCTGTTGGCGGCCTTTTGTGCCCGCCCGCATCATTTCCACGACCTGATTACTTTTGTGTTCGTGAATTTCGTCAATCAAGGCACAGTGAGGACGCGGCCCGGATTGCCCATCATCGGCACTGATAGGCCGGAAAAAAGCACAGGCTTGTAAAAAAGCCAGATTCCACTCCTTACCCGCCCCACCGGATTTCTGAATACGTTCGGCCAGCTTTGGCGATTGGTCTACCATCGCGACGGCGTCACGAAACAGGATCATCGCCTGGTCTTTTTTGGTGGCGGCGGCGTAGACTTCAGCTCGCGCTTCATTATCGGCAACCAGACAGTACAACCCAATACCCGCAGCGAGGGGCGATTTGCCGGATCCTTTTCCTGCTTCAACGTAGGCCATGCGAAAACGGCGTTGTCCTTCGTTGTTTCGCCAGCCAAAAAGGGAGCCAACGATAAAACACTGCCAAGGGAGTAAATTAAACGGCTTGCCTTCATAGATACCGCCGTTCAATTTCAATACGTTGGAAAAAAAACGGATGGCACGCTGTGCGGATCCGATATCCCACAACAGACCCCGCGTATTACCCGTCGATAAATCCCGCAAGTGACGTTGACAGGCATGACGAATATCAGGCCCGGCAAGCTCCTGACCTGAAATCACCGAGGTGGCATAGTCAGTAGCTAAATCAGTGAGCGAAGAATTCGTCGAGTTCGTCAGGTTCTTTTTCTTTGTCATGCGTCCTTACCTTGGTTCTTGCCGCAGGTGTTAAGCCAAATTCCACCAGATAGCTCTTAAAGCGCTTATCCGCATCAGCCAGCATCGAAACGGCGGGATTTGCCCTGATTGATACGCCGTTTTGAGAATGCACCTCAAACGTTTCACCATTGCGCTCTATCAAGGCGCGATACCGCAAGATCTCAGCGTAAATATCACACAGCCTTTCCAACGCAAAAACATCGGCGATCGTTAATACGCCCATGCTATTTAACAGCAGTGTTAGCCGCTCCCAGGTTTCTTTTGCGGTATTGGATAAGTGTGTTGGGGGAGGGGCTGAATAGGGTGGTGGGGTAGGCTCTGCGCTATTGAGTGGTCTTCTTCCTGGATTGCCGGTCACTAATTTTAAGGCGGTGGGTTTTGGGCGTCTTCCTGCCATAAATGTATCCATTTTGTTAATTTTTTATAAAAGTATTTACATTTCAATAATATGTGATGTTTTGTGAAATGAGATTTCATTTCGCGACTGTGCGTACAGAGGGGGCGTCTGGGTCAGGAAGCTTTATTTACTGGAACTTTTAACCCGCCCTCCCCATTATATTGTGGTATTCCAATGACTATTTGGATTATTCGGCATGCCGTTTTCGTCACAACCATAACCTTTATTCCCTTTCTCCATCCGTTGCTTGGTTGTGTTGTGATGTTGAGCACAGAGTGGTTGCCAGTTCTTTTCATCCCAGAAGAGTTTTTGAGCTATCTTTAGCTCTTCTGTTGTCTTGGCAAAGCGCAGACGGTGCGGGACAACATGGTCAACCACAGTTGCCGGGTTGATAAAGTTATTTGTCTGACACATGGCGCATAAGGGATTTCTGGCAAGAAAAGCCCGTCGCGCTTTATCCCAGCGTGCATTATATAGTCGCGTTTTTTTCATGATTTTAATTTGATAATATCATCTTCACTTGGGGATTCAGGTAACAGCATCCAGTGGCTAGCTGTACACGTTTTCTGAATACCTTGGCAACAATCTGCATAGTGAAACTGAGAATTACCAAGATAAAAACCCACTAGATATTCTTTTCTGTCCTTTCGATAAATAAGTACTGTTTCGTTAATCTCTGGCATACTTACACGACAATCAATCCAGTTCATTCATTCTTCGCTTCCTGTTGATGAGACAAGACGACTTGCCGCACATAATCCTGCAATCCGTTTATCTGCTCTTCCGCTATTTCGATTCGTCGTCTGAGGGTGAAATAATTTCTGCGAGCGGAGTCAGTAGGTCTGGCGCGGGTTGCATCATCCAAGCCGGAGGTGGTGGTATTGGCTGACACATTGGAACAGGTTGCTTTGACGCGCAACCGGCGACGATTAGCAGCCACATCCCACTCAAGCTGGGTAATAAGTTTCTTATCATATTCAAGCTCTTTGGTGTGTTTCCTGTCCAGCGCAGTGACGGTTTGTATCTGCCGACTTAGCTGTTCAAATGCAACCTGTTGTTTTTCCCTATCCGAGACAGCAATCTTCCGTGCTTTTTCAGCGTCGTAATACAGTGTCCGGTAATACAGGGTTGCACCTGACATTGAGGTCAGTAGCAAAGCGACAATGAGAGGAATTTTCCAGTTCATTTTTCTACACAATACGCTATACCATTAATTGATCTCAATGTTTCAAACTTTACCTCAAATATGGCTTTCGCTTTTTCGCAACGCGCTTCTGATGAAAATTCCTGACTACTCACCGAGGCAAAATCAGTTTCTGAAAAAGGAGCCGCATACATAGCAAAAATTAATATCCACATGGGGTACACCTCGTTATCTTTTGATTTGAGGCTGGTACTTTCCAGCCCAGACTTTGGCAACATGTAGGCAATCGGCAAAAATCTTACCCTTTGCGCTGGCTGCATTACGGCGATAATGTTCTAGTGCCACGTCTGCACTGATCCGTGCCACAGATTGGTCATATCCTTGCTTCATCAATTCAGTTATTACATGTTTTTCAATGAATTCTAGGTTGTTCATAATGATGGCTACTGTGCTTCCTTAAAAAGTTAACAACAATTGAGCTTCTTCAATTAAACCCTTAACCTTCTTCGTATGTGCTGCCTTAATATTTTTCCATTCACTCAATCCGGTACCGAATAAGCTAGCAATCGCCTTATCCGTTTTTAATTCAGCACATGCTGTATTAAGTTCCTGCATGATGCTGCGTTTACGAGGATTGACAACTTGCCCTTTAGTCCAGTACTCATAAAGTACGTCATCACACTCCTCTTGGTACTGAACGACTTTGTCACGGATTTCGGGCTTGACCTTGTTGGGGTTAATCGTTTGCAGCCAACCAGCAAGTTTACGCAGCGGAAGGCAAAGCATCTTTCGTGTTCTACCGTCTTCTGCAACCATTGTGATTTCCGCAATGGTTGTATTAAATCGTTGTTTTAACTTTGTAAATTGAGATGCCCAATCCATCTCCATGCCCTCAACAATAGGTTTCATCGGGGTATACGGTTCTCCGTTGTGGTTAACGATATACAGTGCGTTGCCATGAAAAGGAACAGTGATTGTGTTCATTACGTTTTCCTTAATTTGAAATGAACCTTTGCCGCACAGGAAATCAGTCCATCGAAGCTCGCCAGCACTAACCGACTTCCTCAAAGGCTCATTTCAAATGGTTCAGGTTCGATGTGATTCTTTACGCAGCGGGGCGTATAGAAAAGCCTTGAACGATAACCAAGGCTCATTGAGTTGGATTGATTAGTACATTTGGATTTAAACAAAGTTCCCGTTCTACCTCCCTGCGGTTAATTAGCCCGTTTGATACCTTTCCTTCATCGTATTTCCATCGGCGCATCTGGTCACAAGCGCCCTGAATATCTCCGACGTTCAACTTTTTGAGCAGTGTCGAATTGGCAAATGACCCACTGCCGATATTGTAAACAAATGAAGTCAAGGCGGCTTTCTGCAAATCGGTAAGCGGAACAGTGACATAACGTTCAACAGTGGAGCGTGCTAGCTGCAAATCCTGTTTCATCAACGCGTTGCATTCTTCTTCGCTATAGATTTCCCCGGGCGTAACGTCCTTGCCGGTATGACCGTGACAGACAGTAAGTACGCCGCCACCATCACGATAGGGCTTATAGCGCTTACCTTCGTGCCACTGCACCAAGACGGCAGCCAGTGCTAATGCGCCGCCTACCGTTGCCGCCGCAAGGCGTTTTTGAAGTTGGCTATTCATTAAGATTTCTCGTTCGATAACGATATTCCTTGTGTCGGTAATACCAGTTCAGCCCAACGGTCAGCACTGAACAGATAATCCCCGTCACCAGCGCCCATTCACTAAGCGATAACGCACCACACAGGAACGTCGTTGCGCTGGCACCATAGGCCGTGCCGGTTGTGTATTTTTCAATGTTATTCATACGTAGCTTTATTTATTTTTGAGTGATGGGTGTTGCGTACCAAGGAACATGTGTTATACTGTACCTTAATACGCAACAAAATAAGTTTTTTTATGATTAAAAGCTTTAAACACAAAGGATTACAACAATTTTTTGAAACAGGTTCAACTGCGTGCATCAATGCTAAACAGGCTAATAAAATACGTTTACGTTTGGCGGTTATCGATGCTGCGCATCATGTTAAAGATATAGACAGACCAGGCTACAGTCTCCACCCTCTAGCAGGTGATCGAAAAGGCCAATGGCCAATGGCCAATGGCCAATGGCCAATGGCCAATGGTCAATTGTTGTAACGGGTAACTGGCGAATTACTTTTGAGTTTATCGATGGTAATGCACACATTCTTAACTATGAGGATTACCACTAATGACTATGTTCAATCCACCGCACCCTGGGGAAATTATTGCAGAGACATTGGATAACCTAGATGTTGGTATCCGTGAATTGTCCAGAGCACTTCAGGTTGCACCTTCTACAACCCAGAGGCTAGTTAGCGGCAACGCTTCTGTATCCCCTGAAATGGCGATTAAGTTGTCTGCTGTGTTAGGCGGATCTGCTAAATTTTGGCTTAACCTACAAGATAACTATAGTCTTTGGATGGCAGAACAAAAAGTGGACACAACTCAATTGCATCGGTTAGCGATCTTAATTTGAACTTTCATTGAAAAACAACGATTTACTATGTGTAAGTAATAAGTATTTACCTTTATGGGATCTTATTAAGACAAGGGTTTTTGAAAATCATAAAATTGGTGATTACAATTATAACCACGAAAATCATGAACATATCTGTATAAAAAAATCGCGTAGCCAAAATATTTATTTTAGAAATAATTCTTAATGAATACAGGAAAAAACATGCACCTCTATTTGCTTCTTTAAGTGGTAAGGCAGCACTTCACCACTTAATTTTTAGCAAAACCAATTGGAAGCTAGAATACATACGTAATTTATCACTTGAAGATGTTCTATTTATTGTTAGTGACGAATTCGTAATCGACAAATTACCCACTGAAGCGAAAGAGTTTCTCAACACCTGTGAACTTTCAGAAAAAATGATTACTCTTGATTCATCTTTAGAAGCGGACTGGGATTCCAAGGAAATTGCAGTTTGCCTGGCGCGAATGCGTTAGCAAAATACTTTAGAGTCTCATCTATCTGCGAGAGCTGCTCAATCAATGCGGCTCTTTCCACTTTGAGTCTATTATAATGTGCTAAATACATGCGTTGCTGCCTTAACCAATCTTCAAGCTCCTCAGTACTTAAGTTCGGGTTAAAAAAATAGGGTTCTTTATTGTTCATGCTATACCTCTCATTTGGTTATTTTTAAAAATTATTGTTGTTACCTTAATGTCGTTTGATCCCCTTTTTGCTCAGAACATCGTTTTATCGCGTTAAAGCAAATATCCCGCTTTTCTGTTGAGAGTGTGGCTGTCATTGCTTTTCGCCATACGGTCACGGCTCGGCGGTATAACCCATTGCTTTCTAGCTTTGCAGCCGCTTCTGTGAGCTTCAGGTATTCTTTGGGATCGGTGTATTCGAGATATTCGTTAATGACGACAACACACTTTCCACCTTTTACGCCGCTGTTATTGTTAATCTTCTCAACAGTCATCACGCGAACCTGGCTATCATCGTGCCAAATATCCGCCCCAGTTAAAGAATCAAGTACACCTTTAGAGTAATTGTCCACATCACGCTTTATCTTGTTTGGTAGATAGAGTTGCATCAATACAGAGACCTCACCTTCAAATTTTTGACAGTCAGATTTCTGGCGCATCTCGTTGATAATTTTTGCGGTTGTTGCTTTAAATGCTTTAGCTTTATCACTTAAGTAGGGGCGTTTTGAATTATGTCGCCAATAGGTATTAACGCTGGGCGGGAATGGGAGTTCGATAATCATGTTTTTACTCTGACATTACTGGGAAATAGTTATCTAGAAATTTTTGAAGAAATGAAATTATTCTTTCGCATATGTGCTCCAACCAATGTGTATTAACACCTAAATATTGAACCACACCAAGGTAGCAAATGATTGGGAGAGCAAGAATAAGAAATAAAAACCGGATAAAAATGTTGATATATTTACTCATGCTTCACTCCCTTTTCAATAATTCTTTTCTTTCTACATGCGTCATTCTGCACACAAATCTTCTCCACGGTCGCCAGATAAATAACACGCTGCCCTTGCTGTTGCCCGCCTTTCCTTCCTTGCCTGTTTCGGCAGAGATAAATGAGAGTCGTCCCTCGGTGATGAAACGCACTTCATCAGATGTTTTTAATGCCTCATAAAACCATGCTGTAGAGGTATCAGAAGGCAGTAGCATCACAATAGTCTGATTCTGTTTTCTACACTGCTGAGCCGCTTTCTTCACCCAAGGCATAATCTTGCTATAGGGGGGATTGCAGAAAATGGCCCCGTCGCTATTCCAATCGCATCTCAGTGCGTCTTGCTGTTCAGTTAAAAATTCTTTGCATAGCGCGTTACTTTCATCGGCAGCAACATCCAGCTTAAAACCAAATTCAGCATCCAGTGTTTTAAATACTTCAATAGGAGTTTGCCATCTGTCTTTGAATGACTTTGGTGTATTACTGATTAGCATATTTAAACCCATATCGTTATACACATCTTTCTAACGCACTGTTTAATCAATGAGTTACGGGTTTATCTCAGAGTGGCATTTTGAACCTCAAAAAGCCAATGGGATGGCTTGAATGCGGCTTTGTTGAATAATAGTGAGTCATGCTGTTTTGCCAAGCCACTTTTGGTAGAAAATGCCTGTCCCCTCAGGTGTACAGTTTTCTCATGAAGCCTAACTGCATGATTTTGCGTTGCGAGGATCCGTCGTTTCACTGGGCTGCCAGCATAAAATCTATTTATTCAACAAAGCCCTTGAATGCCTTAATTCACGGGGTTCTGAGCATCCTGTTCAAAAAATGGCCAAAAGATGTGTATAACGATATGATTTAAACCACGGTAGGATTTTTATATAACGGGGAATTCCAGACTTGGTTAATCATGCAGCGTGGTGTAGGTTGGTTATTTCGGCTTTCTTCCAGTTTGACAGCCACATCCCACAGTTTTTTATCAGTATTCAATGTTTTCTCAACATGATAGCCCTTCTCGGTGTATTGCTTAACCAGCCTATTGGCTTGTCGTGTGCTAATGGCTTCATGTCGAAACCAGCTTTTTTTGAGCATATTATTTTACTACTCTTGAAAATTTAACAAATCCCACCCTTGCGCCACTGTGAGCGCTTTTATCAAGGAGGTGGTAGGTTTAGGTATTATAGAGAGTGAATACGCCTCTACGGGCGTTTTAGCGTGGTTAACATTGATTTCTGGCTGATGTTTGAGTTTATGCAGCCATGCGTGAACGGTAACTGCCCCACGTGAACGTCAAAGTGCAACCGCCACCGTCGTTCATACGGTCGATAACACGTTCCCCGATAAATCCGGCCAGCTCGTTCAATGCCAAATTACTGATGAGAATCGTAGGTTTCATGCTCTCGTAGCGCGTGTTGATAACCTCGAATAAAATCATCTTTTCCGCCTCGCTACCGAACTGAACACCTACCTCGTCGATGATGAGCAAATCAGGTTGGGTATAGCGCTTGATAACCTCTGACTCAGAGTATTCAGCACTTTTACTCCACGTTGATTTAAATTCGCGGGCAATTCGTAAAACTGTCGTGAATAGCGCTGAACTTTGATGTTCGTTGATAACGTGCTTGGCAATCGACAGTGCCAGATGATTCTTGCCTGTACCGGGCTTGCCACACATCACCAAGCCGCCACCCCGCTTAAGACGTTCAGGCCAATGTGTGGCATAGTCGTTACAAAGTTTTAAGCAACGAGCCGCATCGGTGTTCACTCGTTCGTAATTATCCAAGGTGACATTGGCAAAGCGTTCCGGCAGGTTCAGGTTATCCATGAGCATTTTAATTTTGCTGTGCTTGCGTTGTTTCTCCCGCTCTGCTTCGGCTTGCTGCAACTGAGATAATTTTTCGGTCAGGCAAGCAGGGCATTCGCTTCTTGTTTCAATCCCTTTGCCGTGAAGTGCCATCCGGCGGCAACGCTGTTTGAATAAGCCGTGCCTGTCACAGATAGCCTCCTTCTCCTCGTAAACCGTGTGCTCTAGTGGCTTGGGTGGCGCATTCAGGTCTGCCAGTTTTTGACGCACGGTTGTAATTTCTGCACTGTAGTTCATAGACCCTCCCTCGCTAGACACTCTCTTGCCCAATCAGGTAGCTGCGGTTCCCCATAGTCCTTGTCAGCAAAGCTATCTGCGACAGAGTGAGGTTTCGTCTGCTGAGTTCTTCCGGGTTGATTCGGCTCGAACAGTCCTTGCCAACCGTTAGCGATACTGGCGTTGATAATTTCTTCAGGCTGATGTCCGTTATCGCGGCACTTGCCTAGCAGCTTGATAGCCTGGATCACCGTCTGCTGGGATTTAATCGGTTTGTTGATTTCCTTGCGGTACTGCACCCAAGAATCCCTGGTTGATTTTGGTAGCCAAGTGGGAAGTTCTACCGAGCTTGGGTCAAACGATTTTGATTTTGCCAAAGAAGGGGTTTGGGGTAGTTTATGTTTTAATATATTTCTTTCCTGTATTTCCTTTCTTTGGTGTTTAGCTGACTTGGCTAAACTCGCATTAGCCGATTTAGCTAAACTCATATTAGCCGTTTCAGCTAATGTGTAGCTGTTTTGGCAACCTTTAGCCAATTTGGTAATGTTTAGCTGATTTGGCTCATTTTTATTAGCCGTTTTAGCTAATGTTTCATCATTATTAGCTATTTCAACTAAATCTTGCTGATTTGGCTTATTTTTATTAGCTGGTTCAGCTAAACCTTTATTAAAACTCCATTCATGATAATTTTGATTTATAGCCACCTCATTTCTGATTTTTAATATCATATTCATATCTTCAAGTTCTTTTCTAACCTTGCAAACATGCGTATGATGAATACCCGTCATTTTCCCTAACTGTGTATTAGTGATACGATCAGATTTTTTATTCCAGCCAAGAGTAAGTCTGTGTATCGCATCAAATATTTTGTATTGCCTCAATGTAATTGGCGCAAGTAGTAGCGCCTCCTTTAGTTCATTATTCCACTGAGTAAAACCAATATCATTTCCAGTCATGAGAAACGCCTGTTCCTCATCTTTTGATTTAAAATAGGCATAGGTAACGTTAGTCATGACAAGGCTCCTGTAAATCATTTTCTTTAATTAAATCGACTTTTGATAAACTATCTCTCAACTCCCATTCATCGATTTCCTTAAAAATGCAACTAATATCTTCTCGTAAATAATCAATAATTTCAGGAAGCCAAGGCATTGGCTCATGTTCACAGGAATGCCTGTTAATGTGCTCGTAAATATATCCCGCCACTTCCATTGCTCTAATGAGCCTAGTGTGGCTTTCATAACTAATTTCTGGTCTTATCTTTTCCTGTTGAGCACCCGAGATATCAACAATTTTCATGTTAATTTCCCTCCATGCCAGTACGTACAGGTTGACGACCAGCCCATATCAGGCGGCTGTCTTTGAACAAGCTGATGAAGGTGCGGCGATCTTGGCGAGTGAATGACACTTTGCCGTAAGGGGTCGTTGAGTATTCTGGGATAATCCAGTAGGTATCAATAAACTCGGGGCGAGTTTGGGTGGTAGCAACCATAGTGGTAGCCTCTTCTGTAAGGTTTTGCAACCTCACCGCCCCGATCTCAAACGGGGTGGCGAGACGTAATGGGGTTGAGATACTGGTACAGAAGAAACCAGCGAGCCTTTCGGCTCCCCCGCTACGTCCCACCATAACAGGGGCGTAACGCTGATTTCAGACGTAAAAAAACCGCAAATTTAAGCGGCTTAACGTCCGCTTCTGTACTCGGGATCTCAAACCCGGCACCCGTTTTACTGAGGTGCTGAGTACAATATAGCTCATTTTTGTCCTTGCCGTCAAACGAGTTCGCTTGCTATTGCTTCCTGCTCAGCAACAAGTATGTCATTGAATTTTTGAAGCGCTTTTTCGTTGTAGTGAAAGGACTCAACTTGTTTAGTGCTATAGCGTGACTTATCTAGATAGTATTTGCCGTATGTATCGTTTTTCATGTTGTTGTCATTGGCAATACGGCCAATCTTGTTAGCTGAAATATTAAACATCTTGCCGATTTCCGTGGCGGTATAGCTCTTCTCTTCAAGCACAGGCAGAGGGATAACTTCACTGCCCGCTATAGGGTTAATCAGTCCAGCAATAACGGCTTGACGGGCGGCATCAGAAAGACCTGTGGCCCACCGGAAAGTCTTTTCGGCTATCTCCATCTGGATTTGCATGGCTCGGGCCTTACGGTACTCTGGTAAGCCGCTACCTTCGTCACGATGGGCTGTTTTCATGCTGTAGCTTCCCTGCTGGCGTAATTCTGGTAACACCTCTTCGCATACCCAATCCTGAACACGTTCAGCAGAGGGTAGTTTGCTTTTCAGTATCAGGCGATAGAGATCCGATTCCGGCGCAAGGATTATTCCTTTAGGGTAAAAGCCTAAATTCAATTCCGTTGTTTCGACGGAATCAATTCTAATCAATGACTTACAGTGATTTTTTAGTGCCTGATGTGGGTCACTATATCCAAGAGCCTTTGCCAGTTCGACCGCAAAGAACACGGGCCTGCCTTGGTAAAGCGTCCCTTGTAACTCAATATCTGAATCAGCTGATTTAAAGAGCATGAGTTCTGTTTTGGTGATTTTGGTCATAATAATTTCTTCATTGTTAAGGCTTTGTTGAATAATAGGGAATCGTGCTGTTTTACTATGCCCATTTTGGTAGAAAATGCTTATCACCTCAGGCATTCCGTTTTCTCATGATGCTTAACTGCATGATTTTACGTTGCTGGAAACAATCGTTTTACTGGGCTGGTAGCATAAAATCTGTTTATTCAACAAAGCCCATTGTTAAATGAATTTGGTTGACATGCATCGATAGGTGACTTTTAAAATTTTGCTTGTTGACCCTAAAAGGGTTTAAACTAAAGAAAAAACAGGAGATTCCCTAATGGGCCAAGTTGCATTTGATACACAAGAGTTCGTCGAGACACTAGAAAACGCAGGGTTGCCGAAAGATCAGGCAAGAGCGATTTCTATCGCTGTTCGCAAGTCTCATGAAGTGGCTGATGTGGCTACAAAGGCTGATATCGTTGAAGTAAAACACGAAATTGCCGAGGTCAACCGCAACATCGCCGATGTTCGCAAAGATACAGCGGCTCAGTTCGAGAAAACCGACGCCAAAATCGACGATGTCCGCAAAGATTTATCCGCTGAGATTGCCAATGTTAGGCACGAGATTGCCAATGTTCGTAAGGATATGGAACATCGCTTTGAAAAAAACGAAGCTCATACGAGCGCACAAATTGCCTTACTGCGCAAGGACGTTGAAAGCATCTCAACTTGGTTACTTATAAAAATGGCAGGGATGATGGCTGCTATCGTCGGTATCGCTACTGCGATTATGAAATTTCTCTAAACTACCCTTCAAAAGGGGATCTCGTCGTCATAAAATTGTTCTGGCGATGTATTTCGAGGTTGACTGAGTAACGGTTGAGATTGCTTAGGCTGATTTTCTTGTCTGCTAGAAAAATCAATCTCGTTAACCAGAACAACAGCGGTTGTTTTTTCCGTTCCGTCTTTACCAGTCCAACTTTCGAGAACAAACTGTCCGATAACGGTAACTTTAGTTCCTCGTGTCAGATAAATGGGTAACTTTTCAGCTTTAGCCCCAAACATCCGACACTGCACCCAAGAGGTTTTCTCATGCTCGCCGTATCCTTGCTTGACCGGTAAAGAAAATGTGGCAATCAACTTGCCGCTTGTGGTGCTGCGTGTCGTACAGTCACCACCAAGATTACCGGAAAATATCACGGTGTTTATTGTCATTATGTTGTCTCGCTTATGATTGATTATTTCAATCAACTTTTTTCTATAACATCACAGGTAGTGGCAACCAGATTAAGAAACGCTTTTCTTCTTGCTCTAAGTTGATTAATCTCTTCTTCGTAATCTTTGCGATACAACCTATGCGAGATTAATTGCCGATGCTCAGGAAAATCCGCGCAATAGCTGACAAAATCGACCCAATCCCTTCCTGTGCAATCAAGGTGGCCTATAAGTTGCCATTTATAAGCGGGGTCAAACGTTCTACGTTTCAATGTTTCAAAATGCACAGCGGCGGTAACGGACTTAATTTCAATAACCCCATCATTTCCAACTAATCCGTCTGGACTATCGCCATAATCACCGCAATCAAAAAATCCGCCATTGGTTACATCAACAAAGTTTGTTTCTTCGTATAGCCTTCTGGCTATTGGCTCCTGTTCGTGTCCACGTAACATGTGCTCATTAGTGAAACTAAATTCTGATTTTTTCCCTGTAATAATTTCCAGGGCAATCTGTAACGCATATCGCTTGGCGGGTTCGCCGAAAGCTTTTCCCTGGTTGGCCATAAAAGTGCTAAACTGTGATGCAGTGACCTTTCCTAAACGAAGCGTATCCCACGCATCTGTATTTTGCTGCACGTCATGCCATTGCATTAGCGCACTCCTTCTTGAGGCGTTCCTGGTCTTCCTGCGACATCTCAACATGCGCTAATACTTTGTCGAGCGACTTATTACTGATGTAGCTTTGTTTGGCCTTTTCCCACATTTCAACCTGAGTGGGTGTTAATGTTTTTTTCTGGGTAATGGCAGGATAGATTCTTAATCCTTCGACATATTCACGCCCAAACTTGACATGCTCAACCCCATATCGTTATACACATCTTTCTAACGCACTGTTTAATCAATGAGTTACGGGTTTATCTCAGAGTGGCATTTTGAACCTCAAAAAGCCAATGGGATGGCTTGAATGCCTTAATTCACGGGGTTCTGAGCATCCTGTTCAAAAAATGGCCAAAAGATGTGTATAACGATATGGCTCAACCCCAATCATCACGGTTAAATTCTGCCAGTCTTCGATAAATGACGAACCTGATATTTTTTTAATGACCTTGCTATTGGTTGCATTAAGAATCATTGGCTTAAGTTTTTCGTTTGGTCTAATCTGCTTCTCTTTGAAATAAGCCGTATTGAACTTGTCTTGCGTTTTCTTGGTTTTATCTGATTCGAGCACAACATGAGAGAGGGTTAATACTATCGGCTCAACAATATCAGCGCTGCTCAAATAAGGAGAATCGAACGCCTTTCTATAGTGCGTTTTGTCTTTCATTACGCAGGTACCTCGTAGTAAGCATCACGGCATCGCATCAGATATAAAATTTGTTCAACTTTCTGGGTAACATCGTACAAGACTTCATCGAATCCGTCGGTAGTTTCCAGTGCTAGTAACCATGCGTCGTATTCATCGCCTTTATCTGCATCGGAAAGTTTTTGTGCGAGATAAGCGTTGGTTAAACTTTCGTATAAATATTCCCCGCCTGGCTGACAAAATTCCTCTTCTTCAACCGTTAATTTTTTCAGTGCGCGAAGAATTTCATTTTCAGTTTGAATGTCCATACTGTTTCCTTCTTCGGCGATAGCTGCTCTTGACCGTATAGAGGTAAGTTTTTACTAGACAGCGGTTGTTAATACTGTCTGTAGGGTATCTGTCTACTTGATTTTTAAATGACGCGAGAAGGTTTACGACATCGTGTTCTTGCGTGTGATGTTCGGCGGGTTCACGCCATATGTTATTAATGATTTCTTCGGTTGAGCGTTTTTTTAGTAAACTTAATCTTATTGTGCGTATTCGAGATTGGTCGCGATAATGCATTTGACGCCGTTCACGGCAACGTTGGCGAGCATTCATTGATAAATATCTCCTCCATAAGAAGATTTATGCTAAGCACGAAACGTACTTACTACAAATCCACCTATTGGTTATTCAGTGTTTGTGTACACCTGTATCGGCATACCCCGTTCGGAAAGTCCCTACGTAAAGTAGGCTCAACTCCGCTTCACATAAACTTCATGCTCAGCTATCAGCAAATTACAGGTGCAACTTCCCTGCCATCCGTTTTACAGATTTTTTTTGCTGATACCGTATTGTTAAAGAGCAGGTCACAGCCCTAAACGCTGGCTATTCGCTTTTGTTCAAATTTCTAGCTTTTACAATCCAAGCCATTTAAGCCAAGCATCACGTTCTTCTGCGGGACGGTTAAAGTAGGCTTCTCGGACTATGCGATTGAATTCAGCGAGGTATATCCACGTTTCACTTACCCGTGAATTAGGTTTGTTGGGGTCTTGAAAATCCACCACGGGCAATTTTTCTCGTTTAATCATCAATCTGACGGCTTCATCTGTCTTACCGATCAACTCGGCAAACTTTTCTATCGTCACTGCGTCAACGGGATATTGCCCTGTGTAGTCACTGTTAGTCATCTGTGCCTCATATCTTCCAGACCCTTCTAGACCGCTGTAGACCGTTCCTGACCTTTTAAACATCAAAAATAGAGCTTTAATCTGTTATGCTTAAACTGGGTGCATTTGCCTAATTAATGCCGCGAATGCGGTATCTATTAAGGAGTTTAGTACCATGAATGCGGTATCGTCAAGTAGTATTGGAAAAAAAATACGAGATATTAGAGAAGCCGAAGGTTTAACGAGGAAAGAATTCTTTGAATTAACAGGTATTCCAATAAAAACACAGACATATTATGAAACTAACAGGAGAGAGGGAGTTGGAAGTAATATTTTATTTAAAATTACAAAGCATCCTAGATTCAAAAAATACACCATGTGGCTAATGACAGATGAAATCGAATCATCAGCCGGACAAATAGCTCCGGCTCTCGCACACTATGGAACCGATGGAGAGGAAGCACAAAAGCAGACAAGAAAAACGGGCGAGGACTCGGATGTGAGATCATCCCACTACGACCAGAAAACTGGATGACTATACAAAATGAGTTTGATAATTGGTTGGCAAATCAGGATAGTTTTTGGGAGTTCTTGCTTAAAGCGACTTGCTACCATCAAAAGCAAAAAATACTTAAGTAATATAATAAGTTATATATAAACTAGAGGCAAGCTAGCTTCTTGCCTCATAGTTTATCTAACTCAGCCTCTGAAAGGCCGGTGGCAATCTTTATCAAAGATCGCTCTGCACCGTTGGCTAGTAACTGTTGTGCAATTTTGCGAGAAGCGGCTTTCTCACCCTGCTGTAATCCCTCGTTAACTCCATCCTGTCGGCCTAGCTGGTAGCCTTTTTGTTCGCCGTCTTGCTGGCCTAGCTGGTAGCCTCTAGCCTCGCCTCTAGCTTCACCTTTAGCTTCAAGTTGTTCTGCAATAGTCATAAAATCCTCCCGGTAAGTCGGTGCTTTTTCTGCAAGGGTACGTATGAACCCCTCGCCGTCAATCGTATTTCCTGCTTTAGCTATATAATATAATAAACTCTTGCATTGTTCTTTGGAATACTGCCATTTTTCTATTAGAGTAGCTAACTCTGCGGCAAGTTCCAACATATCTCGCGTTCTGATGTGCTTTTGTACGAGTTGCAGGAGTGCTACTCGGCGGTGCGTCAGGATCTCCTCATCCGGTATTGTGGTGATATCAACCAGCGGGAACGCTTGTTTATAGACTGATTCTGCCAGTTCAGGGTCAGCAAAGCAGTCAAACCATTGGGTAGTGTACGGATAGGGTGATGTGGTGCCGTGATAGAACAGCAGCGGGATCACTACCGGCAAGGTGTCGTTGCCTTGTTCAAGGTGCCGCTGCATGGCTGCTACACTGTACCGTAGAAGCCTGAATGCCATTAGCTTTTCTGGGCGGCTCTGGTGCTCGACAAGACAATAAACGTAACCATCGTGGCCCATCGTAGTCTTTATCGAGTAAAGCATATCTGAACACTGGGTGCGCAAGTCATCTTCGATAAAGCTACCTGATTCCATTGCAAGAGTGCTGAAATCGCAGCGCTCTCGAAGATGAGGTGGCAAATGCACTTCCAGAAAGTCCCGAGCTACAGCAATATCGCCAAGGAACTTTTTGAACAGTGAATCATGTTGGGATAGTGACGAGTTTTTCATGGGTTCAGTATATCGTGACCATCAAAATTTAACCATTGAAATAATGTATATAATCACCAAGTGAATTTGTGATAAACAATCATGATTTTATAAATTATTGCAATAGCAACTTGTATTTTTACTTATTCCTCATAGTGCCAGATTAAGTAAGGAGCATTAAAATTATGAGTATAGTGCATAAGATTTTTTCGACAAATATGCTAAACAGGGGTGGGACAGATTTGGGACACACAAAGGTTTAAATCGGTTTTCAAGCCTTTGCATGTTTTCGCATCTTGGGACGTGTGAGCGCGGTAGAATGCGGTAATTGACTGTATTAAAAGGGGGTTCTAGGAACTTTTAATCAATTGGTCGCAGGTTCGAATCCTGCACGACCCACCAATATACATTCCTGGGGCGTCTCATAGAGTCCGGGGAAGTAAGAAAACCGTATCACTATCAACAAGATACGGTTTTTTTTCCTCTGTATACTCCCTTCCGGGTACCGGGGGAGCCGGAGCAAATGTGCCTATGAATGGGCCCACGTCTTCGAAGGTGGAAATCTTGTAGGCCTATTTTGAGTTTTGGGCTGAAAGACGTTTCAGAAAACAGAATATTGCACCGCTCCATCACTGTCATTTTCCACTGATAGATTAAGGAGTGACTTTATGGCTGTGCTTACCCGTCCGTTGTCTGCCTCGGAAGTCCAGAAGGCAAAACCCGCCGTTAAAGATTACGAACTGTTCGATGGACAAGGGCTGACCCTTTTCGTCAGAACCACCGGTAAAAAAATCTGGCGCTTTCGCTACAGGCGTCCAGGTTCGACCTCCCGAACCACCATCACCCTCGGACATTACCCCGCCATGTAGCTTGCCAGCGCCCGGACGTTGCATGCAGAACATCTTCCCCTGCTGGTAAAGGGTATCGACCCGAAAAAGCAGGAGCAGGAAGATGCTGAATGGGAACGGCTGGCGGTGGACAGTCTGTTTATCAACGTGGCGACCAGGTGGTTTGCCGTTAAAAAAACACCATTTCCGCAGACTATGCCGATGATATCTGGAAGTCACTGGAGCGTGACGTGTTCCCCGCTATCGGCCAGACCCCCGTGACGGCGCTGAAAGCGCACACGCTGATTGTCGCGCTTGAGCCGGTGAGGGTACGTGGTGCACTGGAAACCCTGTACCGCCTGACGCAGCGGATTAATGAAGTGATGAAATTTGCCATTAACACCGGCCTGCTGGATGCCAACCCGGCATCAACCATTGATGAGGCATTTGTGAAGCCTAAAAAGCAGCATATGCCGACCATCCGGCCGGAACGCCTGCCGGAGCTGATGCAGCGGGTTTATGTGACTAATTTATCCCCGATGACGCGCCTGTTGTTGCTATGGCAGCTTCTGACGCTTGTACGCCCTGCTGAGGCGGCCGGAACTTTGATATGGAGAAACGGCTCTGGACGCTCCCGGCTGCGTGTATGAAGATGAAACGCGAACATCAGGTGCCACTATCGCCACAAGCGCTGGCTGTACTGGAACAGCTTAAGCCTCTGAGTGAGCATTCGGCGTTTGTTTTCCCCGGAAGGGTAAAACGCAGCCAGCCGATGCACAGTGAAACGGTCAACAAGGCGCTATGGCGAATGGGTTATGGTGGTGAGCTGGTATCACACGGATTCCGGGCGCTGGGCAAGTACCACGCTGAACGAGGCCGGATTCCCGCCGGATGTGATAGAAGCCACGTTGGCGCATATTGATGCTAACCCGACCCGTGCCGCGTATAACCGTGCAACCTACATGACACAGCGTGTTGAGCTGATGGACTGGTGGGGGCAGAAAATCAGTGATCCGTCTGTTGCGGCAACTCTCCTGACATAGGGGAAAAAAGCGTGATCGGAATCACCGAAATCAGTGATCGCAATCGGCGAAATAAGCAGCATAACCCCCGTCGCCAGGGGACGGCTAAGTGCCAAAGCGGAAGTTACTAAACTCATCTCGTGTTAATGTACAGGGGGCTGGTCACGCTTATTTAAACGAAACAGTAATTCTTCCTGAAGAGCAGAGCACGTTAAGCCACGAAAATATATGTGATGCTCGTTCAGGAAATGTACTTGTCCATTTAGTGAATTTAGAGCCCTAACCAGGATTTAATCTTATGTAACAGCCCCCGGAATCTGATTTGTTGCTGCCTTCTACTGCATTGCGGTGCGGTACTTCAGGGGCCGCGAGCTCATTTTCAGTCACCGAGAGTTCACGTCGGGCCTTGGCTCTTCTGTCCTGCAAACGACCTATTTTAATTTGCTCCTCAGTCATATCTCCGGCCCAGACAATCGCCGAACTTCTTACCCAATAGTGGGGGCGACACGGAAAGGTCCAGTTACCGATGGAGGGCTTTAGAGAAATGGTTTCACCGTCAAACATCATCTGCCAGTCGGTCGGGGAGAATGGAGTAAATACTTTTTGTCCACAGCCACACGCACAAAGATGTACGGCTGTAGAGAACTCCATCGCCAGATATAACTCCCCGGTTTTTAGGCGCTCCGGGAAAGACCCTGTACATAAATTTGTGTAATTGCCTGATTTTGATATGTTCAATCCAACATCAAAAACAGGTTAATTTATGGACGAAAAACAGTTGCAGGCTCTGGCTAACGAACTGGCCAAAAATCTCAAAACCCCTGACGATCTCAGCCAACAATTCGATCGCCTGCTGAAGAAAATCAGCGTTGAGGCTGCTCTCAACGCCGAAATGTCCCACCATCTGGGCTACGATAAAAATCAGCCCAAACCGGGGGCCAACTCCCGCAACGGCTATTCCACAAACACCGTGACCACCGGCGATGGCCCTCTGGCACTACGTACTCCGCGCGATCGTGATGGCTCCTTCGAATCATAACTGGTGAAGAAAAACCAGACCCGGATCACCGGGATGGATAACCAAATCCTGTCCCTGTACGCCAGAGGGATGACCACCCGCGAGATAGCGTCTGCGTTCAACGAGCTGTATGACGCGGATGTCTCACCGGCGCTGGTCTCGAAGGTCACCGACGCCGTGATGGAACAGGTTACTGAATGGCAAAATCGTCCACTGGATGCAGTCTATCCCATTGTTTACCTTGACTGTATCATCCTGAAGGTCCGGCAGGCCAGTCGCGTCATCAATAAATCCGTGTTCCTGGCACTGGGTATCAACATCGAGGGCCAGAAAGAACTGCTGGGTATGTGGCTGGCCGAAAACGAGGGCGCGAAGTTCTGGCTCAATGTGCTGACAGAACTAAAAAACCGCGGCCTGAACGATATCCTCATCGCCTGTGTCGACGGTCTGAAAGGCTTCCCGGACGCCATCAACGCGGTGTATCCGGAAGCCCGCATCCAGCTGTGCATCGTGCACATGGTACGCAACAGCCTGAGGTTCGTCTCTTGGAAGGACTACAAAGCCGTCACACGCGACCTGAAAGCCATCTATCAGGCCGCTACGGAAGAAGCAGGCCAGCAGGCGCTGGAAGCATTCGCCAGCGCATGGGACAGCCGCTATCCACAGATAAGCCGGAGCTGGCAGACGAACTGGAGCAATCTGGCAACGTTCTTCGCTTACCCGGCAGATATCCGCAAAGTCATCTACACAACCAACGCCATCGAGTCGCTGAACAGTGTTATCCGGCATGCGATTAAAAAACGCAAGGTGTTCCCGACTGACGACGCAGTGAAAAAGGTGGTGTGGCTGGCAATCCAGTCGGCCTCACAGAAATGGACGATGCCACTGCGGGACTGGCGTATGGCAATGAGCCGTTTTATTATCGAGTTCGGTGACCGCCTGGACGGTCACTACTGAGAAAGGCATTTACACAGAATCATGTACAGGGTCTCGGGAGACGGTATCGAAACAGAATTACTCTGTGCCTGAAGGCGTATCATCCGTTTTCTGCGAAGGCCGGCGGCTGATGTAGCCCCCTGTAACACCAGACAGTCGCTGTATCTCCAGATAAGAGATAGGCTTAGATCTATGTCTAACAATCATGCTAATTTTGAAATGACCGGGATCCTGTTAGGGCAAGAAGTCCGTAAGCGTAAAACTCCGCAAGAGAAAATCGCCATCATTCAGCAGACAATGGAGCCGGGGATGAACGTCTCCCATGTAGCCCGCCTGCATGGCATCCAGCCCAGCCTTTTGTTTAAGTGGAAGAAGCAATACCAGGAAGGAAGCCTCACCGCCGTTGCGGCCGGAGAAGAAGTGGTTCCAGCTTCGGCGCTGGCGACTGCCCTCAAGCAGGTCCGGGAGCTGCAGCGCCTTCTGGGTAAGAAGACGATGGAAGTTGAGATCCTCAAAGAAGCAGTGGAGTACGGCCAGTCGCGAAAATGGATAGCGCACGCGCCCTTGTTGCCAAAGGACGGGGAATAGCTCTGGTCAGCCGCGCCATGAGCGTGTCGCGTGCGCAGCTGTCACTGCGGGTTAACCGTTCTGCCGACTGGCTGGATAGGCGCAGCAACCGGCGTAATGACGAAGCTGATGCTGAGATATTATCGGACATCCTCTGTATCATCAGCGACATGCCCAGTTACGGTTACCGCCGAGTGTGGGGTATCCTGGGTAAGCAACGTCGTGCAGAGGGACTTCCACCGGTGAACGCCAAACGGCTTTACAGGATAATGAGCGAGCATAACCTGCTGTTGTTGCATGATAAAACTGAACGTCCGAAGCGGGAGCATAAAGGCAAAATCGCGGTAGCAGAGAGCGATATGCGCTGGTGCTCAGATGGCTTCGAGTTCGGTTGTGACAACGGCGAGAAGCTGCGGGTGACGTTCGCGCTGGACTGCTGCGACCGGGAGGCCATAGACTGGGCAGCGAGCACCAGGGGTTATGACAGTTCAACCGTGCAGGATGTGATGCTGAGGTCGGTGGAAAAACGCTTCGGTAGCGCGCTGCCGGATAAACCAGTGCAATGGCTGACGGATAATGGTTCAGCGTACACAGCGCATGAAACGCGGAAGTTCGCCAGAGAACTGAATCTGGAGCCCTGCACAACAGCGGTGAGCAGTCCACAGAGTAACGGCATGGCAGAACGGTTCGTGAAGACGATGAAGGAAGATTACATCGCCTTCATGCCAAAACCCGATGTGCGAACAGCGCTGAAGAACCTTGCAGCGGCGTTCAATCATTACAATGAAAACCATCCGCACAGTGCGCTGGGATACAACTCCCCAAGAGAATATCGGCGCCAGCGGGCATCGTTAACTTAAGAGACAAAAGCTGTCCGGAGATGGTGGGTCAAGATCAAACCTACATCGAAGGCATATCCCCCTAATAGCAAAAGGTGACGTTAAATGTTTAGTAAAGTGTCAGCAAGGTCGCTACTTTTAGCCGGACTGTTCTTTTCCGAAACGGCATTAGCCTCCCCCACACAATGCAGCGATCTGGCCTCATTGATTAACCAGCGTTTGTCTTACATGAAGGATGTTGCAGGGTATAAAGCGGAAAAACACCTTGCCATTGAAGACGTGCCTCAGGAAGTCAACGTGATGACCAACTCCGTCGCGGTGGCAGAAAAGCTCGGGTTGCTCGGCGAGTCGGTAAAGCCGTTTATCCAGGCGCAGATGGATGCCGCCAAGGCTATCCAATATCGTTACCGCGCTGACTGGTTATCTGTTGCAGAAAGTGGCTGGCGCCCCAATCCATTGCCTCAAGTAAGATCAAAAATAAGCGTATTGAACACCGACATTCTCTCTTGTATTACTGCAACCTTGACCCAAGGCGAACAATTCACCAACAAAGTCGCCTTTCTCCGTGTTCTTAACCAAGCTAACTTAAAAGACGGTGACAAAGAGCGCATATGGCACTCCTTGCAACAAATCACATTGAAGCGTCATTAACGTGAGATGTTTTATTTTTCACTGAGGCGGTGTGAAAAATACGGCGTTGGCCATTACCAGGCTTAAAGGGGAACGCACTGCTGCCGGTTCACTTTATTGGCGCATCCGTATCAGGTTTGTTAGCATAGCGCGGCTATCATGGCGAACCGAGCACTGGATATCATGGCACCAAGACGCGATTGGCTTTTACAACAGATGGGGATTACTCAGTGGACGTTACGCCGCCCCACGGTGTTGCAGGGCGAGATTGCCGTTACCCTGCCCGCACAAACGCGTCTGGTGATTGTTGCCGCTTCGCTCCCCACCGCCCATGACCCTCTGATTGGCGATGTGCTGCACAGTTTGTCACTGCGCCCCGAACAAGTGTACCCGCTCACACCGGAACAGACTGCCATGCTGCCCACTTCGACGCATTGCCATAGCTGGTGTCTGGGGGTTGATGTGCCGCCCGCCTGGACGGGGGTGCAATTGAGTAGTCCGACGCTGGACGAGCTTTACGCCAACCCCAGTGCCAAACGCGCCCTGTGGCAACAAATCAGTGAACATCTTCCCTTGCTGGCAGCCTAAGAGGCCCATTAATTCAGGTTGTTTATCATGCACGTTATTTCTCCCCTTACGTCCCACGATTTTCCTGCCGCCTTTGCCATCGAAAAGGCAAGCCACGCTTTTCCGTGGACGGAAAGCACCTTTAACAGTAATCAGGGCGAACGCTACCTGAACCTGAAATTGACACGCGACGATACGCTGGTGGCGTTTGCCATTACCCAAGTGGTACTGGATGAAGCGACGTTGTTCAATATTGCCGTTCACCCGACACACCAACGGCAAGGCCACGGTCGGCATCTCCTGGAACAACTGATTAAAACGCTGGAGGCGCGCGGCATTACCACACTGTGGCTGGAGGTTCGTGCATCCAACGCCAACGCCATCGCGCTGTATGAGCAATTGGGGTTTAACGAAGTGTCGCTGCGGCGTAACTATTACCCGGCAGCCAACGGGCGCGAAGATGCGGTGATCATGGCATTGCCGCTGTAAACCATAACGCGCCTGCGCCACCACACCATGGCAACAGGCGCGGTCAGTACTAGGCTGTGTCCCTTAATCCCATGAGTTATACTAACTGTTTGTTTCTAAATCATTTTAAACTATGGCTCGCTACGACCTTCCCGATGAAGCATGGGCTATCATCCAGCCCTTACTCCCTGCTGAACCAGCAACACCACAGGCCGGACGCCCATGGGCTGAGCATCGCATGATTATCAATGGCATGTTCTGGGTGCTGTGCTCTGGTGCCCCATGGCGTGATTTACCTGAGCGATACGGCCCATGGAAAACCGTTTATAACCGCTTTAACCGATGGTCAAAATCGGGAGTCATTAACATTATTTTCAATAAGTTACTTTCATCACTTGATGCCCATGGCCTCGTGGACTGGTCAGCGACTGCGCTGGATGGTAGCAATATCAGGGCGCTGAAATGTGCTGCCGGTGCTCAAAAAAACATCCCGATATCACCGGAGATAATGGTCTGGGTCGCTCTCGAGGTGGTTTTGGCACCAAAATCCATATGGCTACAGACGGAAGTGGTCTTCCGTTAAACATCGTGTTGAGCCCCGGTCAGGCTCATGAAAGTCAGTTTGCACTACGTCTTTTGGACGGTATTGGTGTTCAACGCCAGAACGGCAGTATGAAACGCCGTGGTCATGCGGTGCTGGCTGACAAGGCGTACTCCGGGCATGTATTACGTAACGAGCGGAAAAACAGAGGTATAAAAACTGTCATCCCCCGAAAATCCACTGAAAAAATGGCGGTGGATGGTCGTTCAAAGCTCGATCGTGACGCCTACCGCAATCGGAACGTTGTTGAGCGGTGCTTTGGCCGTCTGAAAGAATACCGTCGCATTGCGACACGTTACGACAAAACGGCGAGGAATTATCTGGCAATGTTGAAACTGGGCTGCATCCGCCTGTTTTACCAGAGGTTATGTAATTAAGGGACACAGCCTAAGGCGCGATTATAAGAGTTATCGTGATGTTCCTTTGCTTTACGCTCCGTAATGTCCAGCTTCACCCCAACATAATTCGTTGAATCTGTGACTTTATTATAGATTTTAGAAATATTGGCCTTTTCCCAGTAAAGCTGCCCGTCTTTACGACGGTTAATAAATTCACCGCTCCAGGTTTCACCACGATCGAGCGTTGACCAAAGATCTTCATACACGCTGGGGTTGGTCATTCCCGAATTCATTATATTGGTTTTTTTACCGATCACTTCATCGGGCATATAACCGGACATGGTTACAAACTGACGATTTACATAAAGAATTTCACAATTCTCATTCGCAATAATGATCGAAGCCGGGCTATATTCTGTGGCATAAAAAATCGTATCGAGGAAGTCTTGTTTTTCGCGATCCTGCTTAAACTTTTGCTTGCTTCCCCTGTTTCTGATAACAGAAACCAACAACAGTATTATAAGTATGGTTATTATTATCTCATACACAATAACACGCCCCTCAGTCCTCGGAAGAACTGGTCATACAAACCACATCACGGATAGTGAAACACACAGACAAAGCGCCGCTCTCCCATACAGATTCGGGATCGGCAGTTTTCCGGAGAGCGGGAGGGAGGGATGAAAAAACGCTCCTGTGTTCAGATGAATTCAAAAACATAGGAATGATGTAGCCCCCTGTAACACCAGACAGTAGCTGTATCTCCAGATAAGAGATAGGCTTAGATATATGTCTAACAATCATGCTAATTTTGAAATGACCGGGATCCTGTTAGGGCAAGAAGTCCGTAAGCGTAAAACTCCGCAAGAGAAAATCGCCATCATTCAGCAGACAATGGAGCCGGGGATGAACGTCTCCCATGTAGCCCGCCTGCATGGCATCCAGCCCAGCCTTTTGTTTAAGTGGAAGAAGCAATACCAGGAAGGAAGCCTCACCGCCGTTGCGGCCGGAGAAGAAGTGGTTCCAGCTTCGGCGCTGGCGACTGCCCTCAAGCAGGTCCGGGAGCTACAGCGCCTTCTGGGTAAGAAGACGATGGAAGTTGAGATCCTCAAAGAAGCAGTGGAGTACCGCCAGTCGCGAAAATGGATAGCGCACGCGCCCTTGTTGCCAAAGGACGGGGAATAGCTCTGGTCAGCCGCGCCATGAGCGTGTCGCGTGCGCAGCTGTCACTGCGGGTTAACCGTTCTGCCGACTGGCTGGACAGGCGCAGCAACCGGCGTAATGACGAAGCTGATGCTGAGATATTATCGGACATCCTCCGTATCATCAGCGACATGCCCAGTTACGGTTACCGCCGAGTGTGGGGTATCCTGCGTAAGCAACGTCGTGCAGAGGGACTTCCACCGGTGAACGCCAAACGGCTTTACAGGATAATGAGCGAGCATAACCTGCTGTTGTTGCATGATAAAACTGAACGTCAGAAGCGGGAGCATAAAGGCAAAATCGCGGTAGCAGAGAGCGATATGCGCTGGTGCTCAGATGGCTTCGAGTTCGGTTGTGACAACGGCGAGAAGCTGCGGGTGACGTTCGCACTGGACTGCTGCGACCGGGAGGCCATAGACTGGGCAGCGAGCACCAGGGGTTATGACAGTTCAACCGTGCAGGATGTGATGCTGAGGTCGGTGGAAAAACGCTTCGGTAGCGCGCTGCCGGATAAACCAGTGCAATGGCTGACGGATAATGGTTCAGCGTACACAGCGCATGAAACGCGGAAGTTCGCCAGAGAACGGAATCTGGAGCCCTGCACAACAGCAGTGAGCAGTCCACAGAGTAACGGCATGGCAGAACGGTTCGTGAAGACGATGAAGGAAGATTACATCGCCTTCATGCCAAAACCCGATGTGCGAACAGCGCTGAAGAATCTTGCAGCGGCGTTCAATCATTACAATGAAAACCATCCGCACAGTGCGCTGGGATACAACTCCCCAAGAGAATATCGGCGCCAGCGGGCATCGTTAACTTAAGATACAAAAGCTGTCCGGAGATGGTGGGTCAAGATCAGGAACATCAGCATAAAGCCCCCATCTATCACTGTGTGTAAATAAAAATAACAAGTCCAAACAGAGTATCTTTAATTAGCGTTAAGGTGATGAATAATAACTCGTGGGTAATGCCTTCAAATAGTTGGCTTTTGTGATATTCTGCCGCTATTTGAGGTTTCCACGTGGTTACTGTTTTTGTTCATTGCCCTCGCTGCCATTCAGATAAAGTTTATCGACATGGCCTTAGTCCAACTAAGCGCGAACGCTTCCGGTGTCAGTGCTGTCGCCGTGTATTCCAGCTTACCTACCACTATGAAGCGCGAAAGCCGGGAGTCAAAGAGCAGATCGTTGATATGGCCTTCAACGGTGCCGGTGTTCGCGATACCGCCAGAACGTTGAAAATCGGCATCAATACGGTCATCCGGGCTTTAAAAAGCTCTCGCCCCGCAGGATAACGTCTTCTCCCGTTGCTCACGCCGACGTCGCCCTTATCTGTGAACTTGATGAGCAATGGAGCTTCGTTGGCAGTCAGGCGCTACAGCACTGGTAGGCTTACAATACCAAAACGGGCGGTGTTCTGGCCTACACTTTTGGCCCCCGAACCGATGAGACCTGCCGTGAATTGCTGGCTCTGTTGACACCGTTCAACATCGGCATGATTACCAGTGACAACTGGGGCAGCTATGCAAGAGAGGTTCCGAAGCAGAAACATCTGACTGGCAAGATCTTCACGCAACGCATAGAGCGCAATAACCTGACGCTCCGTACCCGCATTAAACGACTGGCGCGTAAAACGATTTGCTTCTCGCGCTCCGTCGAGATCCACGAAAAAGTCATCGGAGCCTTCATCGAAAAACACATGTTCTACTAATTGGAGTCATTACCAACTCGTGTTATAAGTTTATCTAATGAAATAAAAAACTTACGAATCTCAATGTTACGTATTTTGAACATCAAAATTCTGTAAGCAAATCAATTACACCAATAGGTATCATTGTTTTAATCAATAAAATATATCACCACTCGATAATTTATCGCTCTCATTAAATAAAAAACCATTTTCTCATTATATTCATAAAGTTAACATCAATACAAAATCGTTTCACTTATCATGTGCACCTGTTGAGCCCCCATCAAGATCAGGAGCGGCAAGGTTCATTCCACTAATAATTAACAATATAAAACACCATTACTGAAAAAATTACAAGAATCAAACAATGAAAAGAGCCTGTATAACAAAATGAATCACCATTTTTAACGTTTAGACGTCAGGCAGGACAACAAACGGCGAAAAAGCAGCGCGCGAGGAAAGGGAGAAATAAAATGTAAATTATCGTGTCAAGTAACCAACGCGCTAACAGTGATACCAGTCCAACAGGTTGGACTGACTCTGCTAAGATTACAGCGTAGATTTCAACTCGCTAAAATTCTCAAAAGGCTGGGGGCGAGACAGGAAATACCCTTGCACCGCGTCAGCCCGCGTTTGCGTTACCATGCCCCACTCTTCCTGCGTTTCGACCCCTTCAACCACCACGTGATTACAAAAGCGGGACAGCAGCGCCACCAACGACGGGAACAGCTGACGGCCCTCCTCACTTTTTTGCAGCAAAATAAACAGCTCGCGCGCCACTTTGATACAGTCATATTGCGCTTGCATCAACGAAGAAAAATTGGCGACGCCCGCCCCGAAATCATCCAGCCACAGGTGGCGCATTTCAGGAAACATGGTCAAGACTTCTTGCGAGAGCGTCCCCTGATTTTCAACGATCTCAAATCGCAGCCAGGGCATGGAGGCGATCAACTGTTTCGCTTCATGGCTCTGTTGTAACGCATGCAACGTTTGCCCGTCCACATTGACTGACGCCAGAATGCCGTCCTGAATAAAGCGAGGATGCCAACGCGACAGAAGCTGCATTTGCTCAATCACTACCTGTAACCGCTCAGCCACATTGATACTGGCAAAATAGGTTTCAGGTGAAACAAAACGCTGCGGGAACGCTGGCGAAAACACAGCAGTAAGCAGCTCTATCGCTAACAGTTTGCCGCTGGTGCGGTAAATAGGCTGAAAGTTATAGCGTCTTTGACAGTGATGCCAATACTGGCGTTCAAAAGCTGCCGCATCCCCAAGTTCAGAAGGCAGTGCCTGTATAACCCCTAAATTCCCCTGCTGCCCGATACATTTTGTCATAAGACCTGATGTGATACGTTGTTAGCCTGCTTATACTCATATCGTTATACACATCTTTTGGCCATTTTTTGAACAGGATGCTCAGAACCCCGTGAATTAAGGCATTCAAGCCATCCCATTGGCTTTTTGAGGTTCAAAATGCCACTCTGAGATAAACCCGTAACTCATTGATTAAACAGTGCGTTAGAAAGATGTGTATAACGATATGGCTTATACTTAGAAAAATGGATATCGGCAAAGCCGCAGAAAACTTTATTCATTATTTGGCTTACTACGCTATTTTATGCGAGAGATATCGGGGAAAGAGAGTGCTCCGCTACGCCGTTACGAGTATAATCCGCAGCTGGTTTTGCAAGGTATAAAGATATGGCATTACTGATCACCCCTAAATGCATTAACTGCGACATGTGCGAGCCTGAATGTCCCAATCAGGCAATTTCTATGGGGCTGGATACCTATGAAATAGATCCGCTGCGTTGCACAGAATGTATGGGCCACTACGATGTGCCTACCTGCCAAAAGGTATGCCCGATTGACAATACAATCATTCGTGACCCGCAACAAGTGGAAACGCAGGAGCAATTATGGGAAAAGTTTGTTGTTATGCATCACGCCGATCGTCTGTGAGCGGGCGTTTTCGCTCCCCTTCAAGGATCACTGTGGCGCAGGCATAGTGCCGCTCATCGGCAATGGTCACGTGTATCTCTTCCACTCCTAAGTTTTCCGCCATCGATTGCGCGCGTCCCCAAAGTCGCAGGCAAGGTTTACCCAACGCATCGTTGAAGACGTCGAATTGATCGAAAGCCAGCCCTTGGCTAATGCCGGTGCCTAAGGCCTTCGCCGCCGCTTCTTTAACAGCAAAGCGCTTAGCAAGATAGCGGGCAGACTGCGGGTGCTTTTCATAGTGCACCCACTCTTGTGCGGATAATACTCTGCGCGCCAGAAGATCGCCGGATCGCGCTATAATCGCCTCGATACGGGCGATCTCCACAATGTCCGAGCCAAGTCCCAGAATAGCCATTAACGACGTGCTTCCTGCAGCAATGCCTTCATTTCCGCGACGGCCTCTGCCAAGCCACTCATGACGGCGCGACCGATAATCGCATGCCCGATATTAAGCTCATGGATTTCAGGCAGGGCCGCAATAGCTTGCACGTTGTGGTAGGTCAGGCCATGTCCGGCATTTACCTTGAGTCCTTTGCTGGCGGCATAAACCGCTGCATCGCGAATACGCGTCCACTCTTGCTGGCGCAGCGTATCGTCCTGAGCATCGGCATAAGCACCGGTATGGATTTCGATATAAGGAGCGCCAACGGCTACAGCGGCATCAATTTGCACCCGTTCGGGGTCGATAAACAGAGATACCAGAATTCCCGCCTCGTGCAAACGGGCCACGGCTGATGTCATGCGCGGCAGTTGACCCGCAACGTCCAACCCACCTTCCGTTGTCACTTCCTGGCGTTTCTCTGGCACCAGACAACAAAAGTGAGGACGAAGCTCGCAGGCAATCGCCAGCATCTCTTCCGTCACCGCCATTTCAAGGTTCATGCGCGTCTGCAACGTTTGGCGTAACAAACGCACATCGCGATCGGTGATATGACGACGATCTTCACGCAGATGAACCGTAATACCATCCGCCCCCGCTTGCTCGGCAACAAACGCAGCTTGCACCGGATCGGGGTACGCTGTGCCGCGCGCATTGCGCAGGGTCGCCACATGATCGATATTTACACCCAGCAAAAGCTCTGCCATGAAATCAGTCCTCAAAAAAATCACCGTTAGACGACCAGTGTACACTGGCCTTTCGGTTCGTTACCACTGCGGCAATCTTTAGATAGCGAGAGGTTGACAGGTTCACTGCTCAGGTCATTATTCTTTTGCAACAGGTGGCGTGTAGGGACGTAAAACGGCAGATTTTTGAAACAGCTCACGGCTCTTCAATGGCTTGCCGCCCAGATAAGGTTTGAGCGCCATACGGGTAAAGCGTTTCGCAGCCCGCAGGGTTTGCACATCAGGAAATTCCCGCGCAGCCAGCGCACGCAACTCATAGCCGGTAAAGCTACGCTGATCCACAATCATACTGGCGATAAACCCTTTTTCTTCACGGTAGCGGTAGGTCATGGTGTCTGCAACGGGCTCCCCACTGCCTGCACAGTGCAGAAAATCAACGCCGTAACCGAGATAGCCCAACAGCGCCAGCTCAAAACGACGCAGTGCCGGTTCCGGTGAGGAGCTCAACGCTGCCAGTTGCTGCAAGCAATGCAGGTAATCGAAGAAGAGTGCGGAAAAATTGGTTTCGTGCTCCAGCACGCGAGCAAGCAATTCATTGACGTAGAGGCCGCTGTACAACATGACGCCAGTGAGCGGTAGTGCCAGTGATACCGGTTCAGCATTACGCAAGGTTTTTACTTCACCGCGTCCACCCCAGCGCACCAGCAATGGCGTGAACGGTTGCAAACATCCTTTTAGCGGAGAGCGGCGCGCGCGCGCGCCTTTGGCTAACACGCGCACACGCCCTTCGTCTTCCGTGAAAAGATCCAGCAACAGGCTGGTTTCACTGTAAGGTCGCCCATGCAAGACAAACGCGCACTGCCAGCCTTCCATCGGCGTTAACCTTATAAGTCGTCGATGTAGCCCAGGCTGCGCAATGCGCGTTCGTCATCCGCCCAGCCGGATTTCACCTTCACCCACAATTCCAGGTGTACCTTGGCTTCGAACATGGCTTCCATATCCTGACGCGCTTCAATGCCGATCGTCTTGATTTTGGCGCCTTTGTTACCGATCACCATTTTCTTCTGACCATCGCGCTCAACCAGAATCAACCCATTGATGTCATAACCGCCGCGGTTGTTGGTCACGAAACGCTCGATCTCAACGGTCACCGAATAGGGCAACTCTTCACCGAGAAAGCGCATCAGCTTTTCACGGATAATCTCTGCCGCCATAAAGCGCTGCGAACGATCGGTGATGTAATCTTCCGGGAAGTGATGCTCAGCCACAGGCAGGTGTTTGCGCACAATGCTGGCAATAGTGTCAACGTTAGTGCCCTTTTCCGCAGAAAGAGGAACCACGTCGAGGAAGTTCATTTTTTCACTTAAAAACTGGATATGCGGCAGCAGTTTGGTTTTGTCCGTCACATTGTCAATCTTGTTGATTGCCAGCAATACCGGACGTTTTTGATCGCGCAACTTACCCACGACCATTTCATCGTCGTCGGTCCAGTGAGTCCCTTCAACCACAAAGATGATCAACTCGACATCGCCGATGGAGCTGCTGGCAGCACGGTTCATCAGACGGTTGATTGCCCGTTTTTCTTCAATGTGCAGCCCTGGCGTATCCACATAAATAGCCTGATAAGGACCTTCGGTATGGATACCCATAATGCGGTGACGCGTGGTTTGCGGCTTACGCGAAGTAATGGAGACTTTTTGCCCCAGCAGTTCGTTCAGCAACGTGGATTTGCCCACGTTGGGTCGCCCAACAATCGCGACGAAACCGCAGTAGGTTTGTTCTTCGCTCATTCAATCTCCAGTATTTTCAACGCTTTTTCCGCTGCCGCCTGCTCCGCCTTACGCCGGCTGGAGCCCGTACCAATAACCGGTTCGTTAAAACCGCTGATCATACAATGGATGGTGAATTCCTGATCGTGTGCCTCACCGCGCACCTGCACCACCAGATAGGTGGGCAATGGCAGATGACGTCCTTGCAGAAACTCTTGCAACAGAGTTTTAGGATCTTTCTGCTTATCCCCTGGACTGATTTCATCCAATCGAGTCTGATACCAATTCAGAATCAGTCTTTCGATATTCTGGATATCACTGTCCAGAAAAATACCGCCAATCAGCGCTTCGACCGTGTCAGCCAAAATAGACTCACGGCGGAAGCCACCGCTTTTCAATTCACCGGGACCAAGGCGCAGGCATTCACCTAATTCGAACTCACGCGCAATTTCCGCCAGCGTATTGCCGCGCACCAGCGTGGCGCGCATACGGCTCATATCCCCTTCATCGACACGAGGAAAGCGATGATAAAGTGCATTGGCAATCACAAAACTCAGGATGGAGTCACCAAGAAACTCCAGACGCTCATTGTGTTTGCTGTTGGCACTGCGGTGCGTTAACGCCTGCAATAACAGGTCGTACTGCTGGAAAGTATAGCCCAGCTTTCTTTGTAACCGATTTATTAGGATGGGGTTCATGTGTTACCAATAGATCAACAATACCTATTTACCGCAGCATACGGAACAGCGCTGTCAGGATCGCTCTTGCAGGCGATAGGGGAAAAAAGCTGTTTCGTTTGCATTGGCTCCGAACGGAGCCTGCGTTTTTCGTTTATTCTCATCACATTCCCGTTGCAAGGGCTACCTGCAACGGGAATGTGGTGCGAGATACAAAAATTCTACAACGTACCCGAAAATAATGCTGCGGGTTTATCACGGTGATTAATGAATTCGACCAATTCGGCTCAGACGCACGCCCGTTGGCCATTCACCTTCTTGTTTCTCAAAGCTCATCCAGATTGCCGTTGCGCGACCTACCAGATTCTTCTCCGGCACAAAACCCCAGAAACGGCTATCGGCGCTGTTATCACGGTTATCACCCATCATGAAATAGTGCCCGTTTGGCACTACCCAGGTGGCCAGCGGCTGGCGCGACTGCTGGTAGTACATCCCCAGTTGATCCTGGCTACCCGGCACCACCAGAATGCGGTGCGAGACATCACCCAGCGTCTCCTGACGAACGCCCATCCGCACGCCACCAGGTTTTTCCTCACCGAGTGGCAGCGCGTAGAAACCGCTGCCCGATTCCGAACCAGGACGACCGAACGTTTGCACGAAATCACTGGCTTCAAGGTTGCTGTAGGTTACCGCGACGGCGCTGTCACACGCCGAGCCTTCACATGCAGGACGCACCGTCACCTGCTTGCTGAGCGGATCGTAAGAAACTCTGTCGCCCGGCAGACCAATCACACGTTTGATATAATCCAGACGCGGATTTTCAGGATATTTGAATACCGCTACATCACCGCGTCGCGGATGCCCGGTCGGGATCAGCGTTGTCTGCGTGATGGGATCCTTAATGCCGTAGGCAAATTTCTCCACCAGAATAAAATCACCAATCAGCAACGTCGGCATCATGGAACCCGACGGTATCTGGAACGGTTCGTAGACAAAGGAGCGCACAAAAAATACCAGCGCCAATACCGGAAACACCGACGCGCAGGTTTCAATCCAACCGGGCTGTTTGATCGTCACAACGCCCGCGCCGCCATCCTGCTGCGCACTAAGCGCCGCCTCCGCTCTCGCCTTGCGTGCCGCTGCCCATTTAAAGCGTTCAAAACACCAGACGATGCCGGTGACGAGCGTCGCCAGCGCTAAAACCAAGGCAAACATATTGGCCATGCCAACTCCTTAGGGTTTATTTGCTCTCTTTGCCGACGTGCAGAATGGCCAAGAAGGCTTCTTGCGGCAATTCAACGTTGCCGACCTGTTTCATGCGCTTCTTACCGTCTTTCTGTTTCTGCAACAGCTTTTTCTTACGGCTCACGTCGCCGCCATAACATTTCGCCAATACGTTTTTACGCAGCTGTTTCACGGTCGAACGCGCGATAATGTGGTTGCCGATGGCCGCCTGAATGGCAATATCAAATTGCTGACGCGGGATCAGCTCTTTCATTTTTTCCACCAGCTCACGGCCACGATACTGTGAGTTATCGCGGTGGGTAATCAGCGCCAACGCATCAACACGTTCGGAGTTAATCATCACGTCAACCCGCACCATGTCAGATACCTGGAAACGTTTGAAACTGTAATCCAGCGATGCATAACCGCGCGAAGTCGATTTCAGTCGATCGAAGAAATCGAGCACCACTTCCGCCATGGGAATTTCATAGGTCAATGACACCTGATTACCGTGGTAAACCATGTTGGTCTGCACACCACGCTTCTCAATAGACAAGGTGATCACGTTGCCCAGGTACTCCTGCGGCAACAGCATATGGCATTCCGCGATAGGTTCACGCAGTTCTTCAATGTTGTTGAGCGGCGGCAACTTGGAAGGGCTGTCAACGTAGACAATTTCCTGACGCGTGGTCTTCACTTCATAAATTACGGTCGGTGCCGTGGTGATCAGATCCAGATCGTATTCACGCTCCAGACGTTCCTGAATGATCTCCATGTGCAGGAGGCCCAGGAAACCGCAGCGAAAACCGAAGCCCAACGCGGTTGAGGTTTCCGGTTCGTAGAACAGCGAAGCATCATTGAGGCTCAGTTTACCCAACGCGTCGCGGAAGTTCTCATAATCATCAGAACTGACCGGGAATAAGCCAGCATAAACCTGTGGTTTAACCTTTTTGAAGCCCGGGAGCGCTTTGTCAGCCGGTTGGCGAGCCAATGTAAGGGTATCCCCCACCGGAGCACCAAGAATGTCTTTGATGGCGCACACCAGCCAACCCACTTCACCGCAATTAAGCACATCACGATCGATCTGCTTCGGCGTGAAAATCCCCAGACGATCGGCGTTATACACCTGACCGGTACTGATGACCTTCACTTTGTCGCCCTTGCGCAACGAACCATTTTTAATGCGGATCAGAGAGACCACACCGAGGTAGTTGTCGAACCAGGAGTCGATGATCAACGCCTGAAGCGGCGCATTTGGATCGCCCTCTGGCGGTGGAATTTCTTTCACCAGACGTTCAAGCACATCAGGAACGCCAACGCCGGTTTTCGCCGA
This sequence comes from Symbiopectobacterium sp. Eva_TO, assembly GCF_053848865.1. Classification (NCBI taxonomy): domain Bacteria; kingdom Pseudomonadati; phylum Pseudomonadota; class Gammaproteobacteria; order Enterobacterales; family Enterobacteriaceae; genus Symbiopectobacterium; species Symbiopectobacterium sp. Eva_TO. The sequence continues at coordinate 1,587,161 of NZ_JBSPEY010000004.1, forward strand.
GCAGCGCACGGAATCGGTGGCATCGATGCCGACGATATCTTCAATCTCTTCTGCCACACGCTCGGGATCGGCGGCCGGCAGGTCAATCTTGTTAAGCACCGGGACCACTTCCAGGTCCATTTCCATCGCGGTGTAGCAGTTGGCGAGCGTTTGTGCCTCTACGCCTTGCCCTGCATCCACCACCAGCAACGCACCTTCGCACGCCGCCAGAGAACGTGAAACTTCATAGGAGAAGTCAACGTGTCCCGGTGTGTCGATAAAATTCAGTTGGTAGGTTTCGCCATCTTTGGCATGGTAATCCAGCGTTACACTTTGCGCTTTGATGGTGATGCCGCGTTCACGTTCCAGATCCATGGAGTCCAGCACCTGCGCCGCCATTTCACGGTCAGATAAACCGCCGCAAAGTTGGATAATGCGGTCAGAAAGCGTCGACTTACCATGGTCGATATGGGCAATAATGGAGAAATTTCTTATGCGATTCATTTTTATGGTTTTTTATCCAGATAAATACTTAGAGGCTCTATTTAATGGACACGTTTGTGGACACAAATTCAAGGCCACCGCATAGAATAGCGCCGCTATCTTACACTGAATACGCGTTACGCGGAAGAAACTACTTGCCTAGGTCTTTGAGCGTAGCACCTCGACAAGCGCAAAGAAATGATGCAATGGTGGGCTGATTGGATAGGTTAGCCATCCTTGGCATTCACACAGCTTAGTGGTGGGAATCTGTGAACGATTGGTTTCATTGATGGGTGAAAGCGCTCGACCTCATAGCCGAGCGGCGTGGGCTTTTCGTTTAGCCTGCAACACCGTTGCAGTAAACACTACTGTGCATCACCTTCGGGTTGGGCTCCTCACGTTCTGGCATCTGCACGCGCACCGATATGAAGGAGTCACGCGGGATATCTATCGGGTCGCCGTTCGCGTAGCCTTCAATCTCATTGCGGGCGAAAGCGGGCGCATCCGGATGTGGCCGGTGATAGGTCCGAATGACCATAGAGCCATCCGGGTTTATCTGCGAACTCCCCTCATCCACCGCCATAGTCCACCCACAGACGGGGTAGCTTGTTGCGGCACATCGGTACATCGATACCGCCCTCATAACCGCCCCAGGCGCGATCGGCGTTCAGGCCCAGACAGCCGGAAATGCGGTACACCCCTTCGCTCAGGCGCTCGGTGGTGATGCCCTCGGCTTCGCTGGTAAGTTCGCTGGTGCCGTCAGCAAACAGCTTCACAACCGGGCTTGCTGTTTTCCAGAAGCCGTTGGCGTCGGATACAGCATTCAGCCCTGCCGCCAGTAGCGGGTATGTCCATTGGTAAATACGTTTACCATCAGCCGGATTAATCGATATATCGCCGTTTTCGTTGAAATAGATTCCGTTACTTGCTTTATAGTTATGCAACGTTAGCGTATTTACGTTGTCACCACCGTAACCCAAATACCATCTTGAATTTCCATCAGCGTCACTTCCTCGGATGAACGACGACTTTCCTTGTTCAGCAGGGAAGATCATGAACGTTTCTGAATTCCTACGAAATTGCTTTAGCCCAGTTATGTTTTGCGCAGTATCAAGCGTTGCGGGGTTTGGCAGATTTGCGCTAAATAGCTGTTCCTAATACCGCTACACTTTTGCCTGTCCATGTTTTCCACTGGGAAACGGGCTGACGGTTTCCATGAAGCGGCGAACCTTGTTCAGTAACTGCCACATTGAACAGCATTGATGATTGCGGGTAATGGTTTCATGCAACGCCTGCCATAACCGCTCTACATGATTTACCCATGGTGAGTACACCGGCTGATAAATAACCCTGAATTTCGGGTTTTCTTCCAGCCAGCGCTGCGTCTCCCGGCTTTTGTGAATAATGTAGTTATCAACTATCAGCGTGAGCGTTTTTGCCCGTCTGTACGTTGCTCTCAGATGCTCTAACATACTGATAAACAAACACGAACTTTTACTGTTTCCTCCAACATAGCTGACTTTTCCCGTCCCGCTGTGTAATGCACCCGCCAGATAATATTTCTCGTTCTTGCCCGGCGTCACGATGCGTTTCTGCTTCCCGCGAACCTGCCAGTCCGCGCCAATTTTGGGATTCAGATGAATATCCACTTCGTCTTCGTAAAAGATGGGATGTTCCGCGCTGCATTGTTCCAGCGCCATCGCGATGGCCTCCATTTTTTCTTCCTTATGCGGGTCGCGGATACGCAGCGTAGGAGCTGCGCGTCGCCACACCAGACCGGCAGAAGGCCGCCAACGGCGCACCGTGGAAGCATGCAACTGGCAACCGGTTATCTCATTGATTTTTATCGCTAGCAGTTCCGTGCTCCAGCGCGAACGCTGATAGCCAAAATCATGAGGGGAACGCTTTACGAGCTGGATTAACAGTGCGCAGATCTGTTCAAACGGCCAGCGACGGCCACGACCGGGCCGCAGAGATTTGAGGCCTTCAATGCCGTACAGGGTGAGCCAGTTAATCCATCTGCCGATTGACGAACGGGCGCAGCAAAGCATTCTGGCGACATCGCTCACGCGCTCGCCCCGGTGCAACATCAGGATGGCGGTCAGCCTGCGGGCGTGATTCTTGTCACGCGTTTTATGGAGAGTTTTCTTCATCAGGCGTCGTTCGTTACGGGGTATCGGTGCTATGCTCGACATCGCTCAGTCCGGTTGATGATTTGGGATCTTTATCGATTGATCAGATCGCTCAACTCGGACTGAGTTCCCTTCAGGTGATCTACTATTCGGAACAGTTATTTAGATGAAACTGGCCAGCATTTAATGACCATCCCTGGTGTTGGACCGATAACAGCCAGCGTTTTGTCATCACAGTTAGGCGATGGCAAGCAATATGAAAACAGTCGTAATTTTGCCGCTTCCACCGGTCTTGTACCCCGCCAATACAGTACTGGAGGGAAGAATACTCTGCTGGGTATTAGCAAGCGTGGAGATAAAAACCTTCGCCGATTGCTTGTTCAATGTGCGCGGGTATTTATCCTAAGAATTGACCATCAATCAGGGAGATTAGCTGATTGGGTAAGGTCTCAGTTGGGCAGGAAACATTCTTGCGTTGTGTGCTGTGCATTAGCAAATAAATTAGCTCGAATAGCTTGGGCAGGCTTTGTTGAATAAATAGAAAGTTTGGGTAATCATCGGATCAGATCACCATAGTTGTTTCAACATCAGGTCTCCATGGCAAAACAAAATTTTAAAATCACTAACTGGCCCTCCTATAACAAGGCCCTCAAGCAGCGCGGTTCTCTAACCGTATGGCTAGATGAATCAGCCATTGCTGCATGGACGGAAAAAACGACTACTGAACGGCGTGGACGACCGCTCCACTACTCAGATATGGCCATCACCACAGTCCTGATGATGAAACGCGTGTTTGGCCTTTCATTGAGGGCTTTACAGGGTTTTGTTGACTCGATTTTTAAACTGATTAAATTGTCGCTGCATTGTCCAGACTATTCGCTGCTCAGCAAGCGAGCAAAGACAGTGAACATCAGCATAAAAACGCCAACCCGTGGTGAAATCTCACATCTGGTCATTGATGGAACCGGCCTGAAGGTCTTTGGCGAAGGCGAATGGAAAGTCCGGCAGCATGGTGCCGACAGACGCAGGGTGTGGCGTAAGCTGCATCTGGCAGTAGACAGTGCGACGCATGAGATTATCTGTGCGGATTTGTCGCTCAGTGGTACGACTGATGCCCAGGCTCTACCGGCACTGATAAACCAGACCCACCGGAAAATCAGAGAGGCATCGGCTGACGGCGCTTACGATACAGGTTACTGCCATGATGCTCTGCTGAGGAAGAAAATAAGGCCGCTTATCCCGCCGCGAAGGGGGGCGCAATATTGGCCGGACCACTACCACGAGCGTAACCACGCTGTTGCAAATCAGCGCCTGAGCGGCAGCAACGATACCTGGAAAAAGAAAGTGGGCTATCACCGACGCTCAGTGGCTGAAACGGCCATGTTCCGGTTCAAAACGCTTCTGGGTGGTCATCTAAGTCTGCGTGACTACGATGCTCAGGTGGGTGAAGCCATGGCGATGGTCAAAGCGCTTAACCGGATCACGCTATTAGGAATGCCGAACAGTATTCGCATCACGTAACAATCGACCTGGGGGCACAGTCGTTACAAGTTCTGATTTATTCAACAAAGCCGCTTGGGCAATAACGACACGAAATACCGTGTTTGAACAGTAATGCTGGTCTAACAGTCAGCAATTTAACGAAGTTACCCATCTGGTTTTGCGAAGACTGATTATTGATGACATGAACGGCCTGATGGCCTGATATAAAACCAAAAAATGAAAATGGCTCAATGAAGCCGATGGCCTTTTTAGGAATATCAGGTGCGAAACTCATCGTGGCGCGGGCATCCTTGGCCATAAAGACGCCGGATAGATTTAAGCAAGCCCACCATTAATCAAAGATCAGTGTTGCAAAAATGGGGGTGACCATAGATTCATTGAGGGCTTTACAGAGTTTTGTTGACTCGATTTTTAAACTGATTAAATTGTCGCTGCATTGTCCAGACTATTCGCTGCTCAGCAAGCGAGCAAAGACAGTGAACATCAGCATAAAAACGCCAACCCGTGGTGAAATCTCACATCTGGTCATTGATGGAACCGGCCTGAAGGTCTTTGGCGAAGGCGAATGGAAAGTCCGGCAGCATGGTGCCGACAGACGCAGGGTGTGGCGTAAGCTGCATCTGGCAGTAGACAGTGCGACGCATGAGATTATCTGTGCGGATTTGTCGCTCAGTGGTACGACTGATGCCCAGGCTCTACCGGCACTGATAAACCAGACCCACCGGAAAATCAGAGAGGCATCGGCTGACGGCGCTTACGATACAGGTTACTGCCATGATGCTCTGCTGAGGAAGAAAATTGATCTTGACCCACCATCTCCGGACAGCTTTTGTCTCTTAAGTTAACGTGTATTAGTCGCGACTTGATCTGACACTGGACCTTGAAAGGTTGAGAGTTACCGGTTTTGATATGGGTGTCGAATCCTTATACAAAACACGAGGTAACTCTCATGCTTCATACTAACAATCCCATCATCAAACACAAAGTCGGCCTGCTCAATCTCGCCGAAGAACTCGGTAACGTATCAAAAGCCTGTAAAATCATGGGGGTGTCACGCGACACGTTTTATCGCTATCAGGAACTGGCGGCAGAAGGCGGCATTGACGCTCTGGTTAACCAAAACCGCCGGGTTCCCAACCTGAAAAACCGTGCTGATGAAGCCACTGAACGTGCGGTTGTTGATTACGCCATTGAGTTCCCGGCTCATGGCCAGCACCGGACCAGTAATCAGCTGCGTAAAAAAGGCGTCTTCATTTCTGGCAGCGGTGTGCGCTCCATTTGGCAACGACACGATCTGGAAAACTTTCGTAAGCGCCTGAAGGCACTTGAGGAAAAAGTTGCCAGAGAAGGCATCGTACTTACTGATGCTCAAATCGCTGCACTGGAGAAGAAGGCGCACGACGACGAAGCCTGTGGTGAAATAGAGACTGCTCACCCGGGTTATCTGGGGTCGCAGGACACCTTCTACGTGGGTAATCTGAAAGGTGTTGGCCGTATCTACCAGCAGACGTTCGTGGATACGTACTCGAAAGTGGCGCACTGCAAGCTTTACACGAGTAAAGCACCGATCTCTGCCGCCGACCTGCTCAATGATCGCGTGCTGCCGTTCTACGAAGCTCAGGGGCTGCCAATGCTAAGAATACTGACCGACAGGGGGACGGAGTACTGCGGTAAAGTGGAACAACATGACTATCAGCTGTACTTGGCTATCAACGATATAGACCATACGAAAACGAAAGCGATGTCTCCGCAGACAAACGGTATCTGCGAGCGCTTCCATAAAACTATTTTGCAGGATTTTTATCAGGTTGCGTTCCGTAAGACGTTATACGAGGACCTAGAAAGTCTACAAAAGGATCTGGACAACTGGTTGTGGCATTACAATAATGAGCGAACTCATCAGGGTAAAATGTGCTGCGGGCGTACGCCAATGGCCACGTTACTTGATGGTAAACGAGTCTGGGCAGAAAAAAATTTGAACCAGATTTAATCTGACAGACACCTGTATAAATAACCGGTAACTGTCAGATCAGGTCTGAGCTAATACAGTTAACGATGCCCGCTGGCGCCGATATTCTCTTGGGGAGTTGTATCCCAGCGCACTGTGCGGATGGTTTTCATTGTAATGATTGAACGCCGCTGCAAGGTTCTTCAGCGCTGTTCGCACATCGGGTTTTGGCATGAAGGCGATGTAATCTTCCTTCATCGTCTTCACGAACCGTTCTGCCATGCCGTTACTCTGTGGACTGCTCACTGCTGTTGTGCAGGGCTCCAGATTCAGTTCTCTGGCGAACTTCCGCGTTTCATGCGCTGTGTACGCTGAACCATTATCCGTCAGCCATTGCACTGGTTTATCCGGCAGCGCGCTACCGAAGCGTTTTTCCACCGACCTCAGCATCACATCCTGCACGGTTGAACTGTCATAACCCCTGGTGCTCGCTGCCCAGTCTATGGCCTCCCGGTCGCAGCAGTCCAGTGCGAACGTCACCCGCAGCTTCTCGCCGTTGTCACAACCGAACTCGAAGCCATCTGAGCACCAGCGCATATCGCTCTCTGCTACCGCGATTTTGCCTTTATGCTCCCGCTTCGGACGTTCAGTTTTATCATGCAACAACAGCAGGTTATGCTCGCTCATTATCCTGTAAAGCCGTTTGGCGTTCACCGGTGGAAGTCCCTCTGCACGACGTTGCTTACCCAGGATACCCCACACTCGGCGGTAACCGTAACTGGGCATGTCGCTGATGATACGGAGGATGTCCGATAATATCTCAGCATCAGCTTCGTCATTACGCCGGTTGCTGCGCCTGTCCAGCCAGTCGGCAGAACGGTTAACCCGCAGTGACAGCTGCGCACGCGACACGCTCATGGCGCGGCTGGCCAGAGCTATTCCCCGTCCTTTGGCAACAAGGGCGCGTGCGCTATCCATTTTCGCGACTGGCCGTACTCCACTGCTTCTTTGAGGATCTCAACTTCCATCGTCTTCTTACCCAGAAGGCGCTGTAGCTCCCGGACCTGCTTGAGGGCAGTCGCCAGCGCCGAAGCTGGAACCACTTCTTCTCCGGCCGCAACGGCGGTGAGGCTTCCTTCCTGGTATTGCTTCTTCCACTTAAACAAAAGGCTGGGCTGGATGCCATGCAGGCGGGCTACATGGGAGACGTTCATCCCCGGCTCCATTGTCTGCTGAATGATGGCGATTTTCTCTTGCGGAGTTTTACGCTTACGGACTTCTTGCCCTAACAGGATCCCGGTCATTTCAAAATTAGCATGATTGTTAGACATATATCTAAGCCTATCTCTTATCTGGAGATACAGCTACTGTCTGGTGTTACAGGGGGCTACATCAGCTGAGGAAGAAAATAAGGCCGCTTATCCCGCCGCGAAGGGGGGCGCAATATTGGCCGGACCACTACCACGAGCGTAACCACGCTGTTGCAAATCAGCGCCTGAGCGGCAGCAACGATACCTGGAAAAAGAAAGTGGGCTATCACCGACGCTCAGTGGCTGAAACGGCCATGTTCCGGTTCAAAACGCTTCTGGGTGGTCATCTAAGTCTGCGTGACTACGATGCTCAGGTGGGTGAAGCCATGGCGATGGTCAAAGCGCTTAACCGGATCACGCTATTAGGAATGCCGAACAGTATTCGCATCACGTAACAATCGACCTGGGGCACAGTCGTTACAAGTTCTGATTTATTCAACAAAGCCTACCGGCATTGATATTATCTTTGATATTTTTGAATCTGAACTTAAAAAGTAACACGTTGTTATCGTTATCAATAAGTAACGCGCGTGCGGAATGACGAATATTCATACTATTCCCTTAATAGAATCCTCGTCATTTTATGTGATTGCCAGAACATTTGTCAGCACGTCAGGCTCTTTCCTGCCTGAACACTATTACTCAAGCAAAGAATCAACGATGCCACGCGCCTGAGTGAAGAGCTGCTGATAATGGCCTTTACGATCGTCAATCCCCTCTTCGACACCGATAGTGTTATAGAGAAAATCGATGTTTGCGTCCTCAACGTCCAAATACCTCATACCGCCCTTGATGTAGTCGGTCATGTTCTTTTCCCAGCCAAATTTGATAAATCCGGCTTGAGAACCGCCAACCAGCGCCAGCCAGCGGATTTTTTTGTGCTTCAGCGCACTGCCTTCTCCGTAGGCCAAACCGTAATTCCACACGCGCTCCAGATAACCTTTGAGCATGGCGGGAAAACCATACCACCACACCGGAAACACCAATACCAACGTGTCTTTATCTTCCAGTTCACCAAACAGACGATGCACTTCCGGCGAATAGGTTTTCTGCGGATTGTTCCAGTCCGGCTCATCGTCCTCCCTGAGCACCGGATCAAACCCACTGCGGTAGAGATCAAGCGTGGAAACGTTAAACCCCTGACGCACAGCTTCACCCTGAATTTCCTGTACCACCTGCGCAGTTAAAGAATCACGGCGCGGATGGGACCAGATAATATACATATTGTTTTTTTTCATACTGTAAACCCTATTTCATGAAGAAGTGGTTACTACTTTACGGAGGGAGGATAATTCTGTAAAACGTAGTATTTGATATGGGTTAATGAAGGATTTTCACTAATGCAGCGGCTTTGTTGAATAATAGGGAATCGTGCTGTTTTACTATGCCCATTTTGGTAGAAAATGCTTATCACCTCAGGCATTCCGTTTTCTCATGATGCTTAACTGCATGATTTTACGTTGCTGGAAACAATCGTTTTACTGGGCTGGTAGCATAAAATCTGTTTATTCAACAAAGCCTAATGCAGCTTAACTTTTCCGACTTCACGGCGTTCATTAGCGTCGCGCGCCAAAAAAGTTTCCGGGAAGCGGGCAACGAGTTAGGGCTTTCCCCTTCAGCCATTAGTCATGCCGTTAAGCAACTGGAGCAGCGGTTAAAAGTTAGGCTGTTTAACCGCACGACTCGCAGCGTGGCGTTAACGGAGGCAGGGGTTAATCTCTTTGAGCGTCTGCGTCCGGTATTTGACGAGTTCGATACCCTGCTCGATGAGATGAATTGTTTTCGCGACACGCCGATGGGCACGCTGAGAATCAACACCTCACGCCTGGTGCTGATCCCATTGATCGCCGGGTTTAGCCGCCAGTATCCCGATATCAAGGTGGAGATCACCACTGACGACAAACTCGTCGATATCGTTCAACAATCGTTTGATGCAGGGATTCGTCTGGATACTACCGTTGAAAAGTACATGATCACTGTCCCGATTGGCCCCAAAATCAAACGGGTTGTGGTCGCAACGCCAGACTACTTTGAGCGCCATCCTGCCCCGGCACATCCACACGCTCTGGTGAATCACCAAAGCGTTATTTTTCCTTTACAAAGCGGCCGTATCTATAACTGGGAATTTGAAGGCCCAGAGGGAAAGCTGGAGATTGCGCCTGTAGGTAGCATCATCCTGGATGATATGGACTCAACGCTCGAAGCCGTATTGTGCGGCGCTGGATTGGGTTATCTCTATTACGACCAGGTGAAAGCATATCTGGCAAACGGCACGCTGGTGCCAACGCTGGAGAAATGGTTACCCGAATTCCCTAGCTTGCAACTTTACTATCCGAATCGACAATATATGCCGAGCCCGCTACGGGCTTTTCTGGACTACGTAAAAGCGCATCGGGTTGCAGAAACGCCCTAATGGCGATGCGCCAGGCCTCTTTGCGCTGACAACCGGGAAAAGTAGCAATAATGTGTATTAGCTCAGACCTGATCTGACAGTTACCGGTTATTTATACAGGTGTCTGTCAGATTAAATCTGGTTCAGATTTTTTTCTGCCCAGACTCGTTTACCATCAAGTAACGTGGCCATTGGCGTACGCCCGCAGCACATTTTACCCTGATGAGTTCGCTCATTATTGTAATGCCACAACCAGTTGTCCAGATCCTTTTGTAGACTTTCTAGGTCCTCGTATAACGTCTTACGGAACGCAACCTGATAAAAATCCTGCAAAATAGTTTTATGGAAGCGCTCGCAGATACCGTTTGTCTGCGGAGACATCGCTTTCGTTTTCGTATGGTCTATATCGTTGATAGCCAAGTACAGCTGATAGTCATGTTGTTCCACTTTACCGCAGTACTCCGTCCCCCTGTCCGTCAGTATTCTTAGCATTGGCAGCCCCTGAGCTTCGTAGAACGGCAGCACGCGATCATTGAGCAGGTAGGCGGCAGAGATCGGTGCTTTACTCGTGTAAAGCTTGCAGTGCGCCACTTTCGAGTACGTATCCACGAACGTCTGCTGGTAGATACGGCCAACACCTTTCAGATTACCCACGTAGAAGGTGTCCTGCGACCCCAGATAACCCGGGTGAGCAGTCTCTATTTCACCACAGGCTTCGTCGTCGTGCGCCTTCTTCTCCAGTGCAGCGATTTGAGCATCAGTAAGTACGATGCCTTCTCTGGCAACTTTTTCCTCAAGTGCCTTCAGGCGCTTACGAAAGTTTTCCAGATCGTGTCGTTGCCAGATGGAGCGCACACCGCTGCCAGAAATGAAGACGCCTTTTTTACGCAGCTCATTACTGGTCCGGTGCTGGCCATGAGCCGGGAACTCAATGGCGTAATCAACAACCGCACGTTCAGTGGCTTCATCAGCACGGTTTTTCAGGTTGGGAACCCGGCGGTTTTGGTTAACCAGAGCGTCAATGCCGCCTTCTGCCGCCAGTTCCTGATAGCGATAAAACGTGTCGCGTGACACCCCCATGATTTTACAGGCTTTTGATACGTTACCGAGTTCTTCGGCGAGATTGAGCAGGCCGGCTTTGTGTTTGATGATGGGATTGTTAGTATGAAGCATGAGAGTTACCTCGTGTTTTGTATAAGGATTCGACACCCATATCAAAACCGGTAACTCTCAACCTTTCAAGGTCCAGTGTCAGATCAAGTCGCGACTAATACAAATAATGCTTTTTCAAATCACACTTTTCAGGCTTGTTTATTCCCTTACAAAGCATGCGTGCTATCCTCTAAATAACTGTTCCGAATAGTAGATCACCTGAAGGGAACTCAGTCCGAGTTGAGCGATCTGATCAATCGATAAAGATCCCAAATCATCAACCGGACTTAGCGATGTCGAGCATAGCACCGATACCCCGTAACGAACGACGCCTGATGAAGAAAACTCTCCATTGTAGTGGTCAACTAATATTGGCCACCGCATTAGACTGTATGTAGAACAGTCGCTCAGATTCGTTTGGAGTTAAGCCGCCGTTATACCAGTGAGGCCGGATAGCGCTGTAATACCCCGTGATGTAGCGGATAATCGCGTCCTGGGCTTCGCTGAAGCTGTTGTAACCCTTTGTCGGCACCCATTCTGTCTTCAGGCTGCGGAAGAACCGCTCCATTGGCGCATTATCCCAGCAGTTACCCCGCCGACTCATACTCTGCTTTATCCGGCAGCGCCACAGGGCTTGCCGGTATTGACGGCTGGTATAGTGGCTGCCCTGGTCGCTGTGGAACATGACTCCTGTTGGTTGTCCCCGGAGTTCCCAGGCCATCTGCAACGCTTTAACTGTCAGCGCCGAGTCCGGCGACGTCGACATGGCCCAGCCCACCGGTTTGCGGGCGAACAGGTCTAGCACCACCGCAAGGTAAGCCCAGCATTTGCCCGTCCAGATGTCATATCGTTATACACATCTTTCTAACGCACTGTTTAATCAATGAGTTACGGGTTTATCTCAGAGTGGCATTTTGAACCTCAAAAAGCCAATGGGATGGCTTGAATGCCTTAATTCACGGGGTTCTGAGCATCCTGTTCAAAAAATGGCCAAAAGATGTGTATAACGATATGGTCCAGATGTAGGTCACATCGCCGCACCAGACCTGATCCGGCGCGGTAACCGCGAACTGGCGGTTGAGATAGTTCGGTATTTCAACGTGTTCATTGCCGCCGCGTTTGTATTTGTGAGCCGGTCGCTGGCAGCTGGCGATACCCAGCTCCTTCATCAGCTTGCCAGCCAGCCAGCGCCCCATTTTGACACCAGAGCTGCCGGTGACGATGGTCGCGATACTTCGAGCGCCGGCAGAGCCGCCGCTGGCGTTCCAGGCTTCCATGACGCGACTACACTTAACCACGCGCTCACCGTCGGGTTCATTAGCGGAAGCCTGCCAGTGCCTGTAGCTGCTGCGATGTACCTCAAAAGTTTGGCACAACGCCGTGACCGGGTATCGCGCCCTCAGCCTGTCGACTACCGTGAACCGTTGAGTGAGTCCGACATTAAGAGCGCCGTAGCCTTTTTTAGGATTTCGTTCTCCATTTCAAGGCATTGGACTTTTTTCTTCATCTCACGCAGCTCGAGCTGTTCAGGGGTAAGAGGAAGTCCCGTTGGCGTTTTTCCCTGTCGTTCAAGGCGAAGCTTATTGACCCAGCGACTAATGGCAGAATGGCTGACATTAACCGCCTCTGCGGCCTTAACGTATGTGTAGCCGTGGTCGACAACCAGCTTTGCGGCTTCGAGCTTAAATTCCGCCGTAAAATGTTTACCCATGAGGTCACCTGTCGTGTTGATGAGGTGAGCATATCACCTCCGATCAGGTGGCCAGTATCAGTGTGCCACTACAGTTGCGGCCCAGGTTTTTATACCCACCGACTGGCACAGCAAGGTTTTCACTGTACAGGAGTAGATTTTTCACCGGCGTCCATTACTTATGCGCGCCAGCAAGCACAAGTAGGAGGGTTGAACATTGATTACCTACAGCAGGACGTGAGGGAGTATGCACCCACCGCCCGCTTCGATTTCATCATGATGACCTTTGGCGAACTGAATGTTTTCAACGCAGCCGACGCTCGCACGCTCGTTAGTCGCTGTGCACAGTGGCTGCGAGCCAGCGGGAAACTGCTTATCGAAGTGCATACCTTCGAGGAGGTAAAACGCCAGGGGCTGGCTCATATCGTTATACACATCTTTTGGCCATTTTTTGAACAGGATGCTCAGAACCCCGTGAATTAAGGCATTCAAGCCATCCCATTGGCTTTTTGAGGTTCAAAATGCCACTCTGAGATAAACCCGTAACTCATTGATTAAACAGTGCGTTAGAAAGATGTGTATAACGATATGGGGCTGGCTGCACCAACCTGGCAGCGATGCACGCAGGGGCTGTTTCTTGCTCGTCCTCATTTGTTGTTAACAGAGCACTAGTGGGATCAAGAGGCACAAACCAGCCCAACACATTTTTGGGTGATAGAAGAAAATGGCACAATAACGCGATTCGGCAGCCAGATGACAGCATGGCAAGACAAAGCGTATCGAAAATTACTGATAGAAAGTGGGTTTCACTCATCGCTACGGGTCGAACCCACCGATTGGCCAGCGAGTGACACCTTTGCAGGCAAATTATTTGTGCTGATAAATCAAATTATGTGAGCAGGACAAACACTGTACATACCGTTACACAGCAACGCTCATCATCGCCGATAAGGCTGGTATATAATGCAAAAAACGCAGGAACCGACACCCTGCAAAGATATAAAGCAACAAATTTTAAACAAATGAATATCATGTAATTATAAATTATATAATGAAAATCAAAAATACTTTCTGCCTACATATCCTGATGGCGATCCTGGCTATCCTGTTCCTCAGCGTTCCCCCGCTGGTGAGAACCGCTGATCCAGCGCTGACATTCCAACCGCTGATTAAATCAATGGAAGGAACGCCAAAGGAACGCAAGCAAAACATGGCGACTATTTCCCATGCTTTACAGGGCAATGCGATTTTCTTTATCGGTGCATCTGAAGTTTCTACTTCCGAAGATGAACATTACGCCGTTTATAATTACTTCAATAACCAGTTGCATCGTCCTTTAGTAGCTTACGGTGATAGTTACGTCGATAGCATCACGCATTTTTTACTGCTCTCGCGTTTTAAAAATGACATTAACGCCAATAGTAAAATTGTTCTGATGTTAGCACCAGATACTTTTTATTCTGAAGGCATTCCTCCGGCCATTTTTGCCAACAACTTCCCCTCATCAGTGTTTAATCCCTTGATGAAGGATATGTTGGCACGCCCTTTGCTGGTCAAATACTTACGCAATATTGATAAAGAAGATATCAGCCACTTAACCTTCAGCCAGATGGAAATCTATGGCTGGTACCCGGAAATTATCTGGCAGGAAGTGAGTTACCTCTTTGCTAATTTCTGCGAGATGGTAAAAAACGAGTGGCTGGCAATGCTGAACATTACCCCACAACCGGCAAAACCCTGGCCGGAACAACCCGTCAACCTCGTCAATCCGGATTGGGATATGGCGTTGGCCCACGCGCGCGAGCTCAACAAATCGCGCCAACAAAGCGCTGACACTATGTGGATGGATAAGTCGATTTTTGCCGACGATAACACGCCGGATGAGTGGGACAACGCGCCAGCAATCCCCTCGCAACTGGAAGCTTTGCGGGCGACGGTCAAACTGCTGAAAGCGCGCAACGCCCAGTTTGTGGTGGTGGTTGACCCGATTAACCCTTGGGCGATTAAAAACTCAGAGAAATTCCAGGTAGTCGATCAACAGATCCGAACGATGCTGGAGCAACATCGGGTTCCCTATTTTGATATGTATGCCCAGCCTTATCAGAACGGCTGGAACTGGGATCGTTTGCATCCCACTGAACTGGCTTGGGTTGCCATTGACCGCTTTATTGCTGAGAGTTTTAAACGATGAAAACAGCCATTCGCCTTTTTTTCCTTTATTTCTTTCTGGCGGTCACCATTGTCGCGTGGACCTCTGTTGATGACAGCATGGATTTGAAAGTGCATTTCGAATACCAAAAATTCTGAAGGGTAAATGATGTACAGCTCCGGAACGTTTTTTTTCCTTCTGTTTTCATCAGCTCTACTGTTTGCGCTGGTTAACCGCGTATTGCATTATCGGCTGACCTATTTGTCTGCTTTTTCTGTGCTGGCGGCATTTGGCTGGGCGTATATTTTCCAGGGGGATTATCTCATTCCCGTGGCGGTTTTTCTTGGGTTTTATCTCCTTGTCACATTAAAAGAAAAAGGCTGGTTAAAAACCTGGCAGGCCGTCAGTCTGACATTACTTCCTATGTTCCTGGTGAAATTAGATCTCAACAACCACTGGAACATGATTGGCTTGTCATTCATGACCTTCCGTGCCGTTGACGTGCTGCTTTATCGCAGCAAAAAAGATGGCCAACGTTTTCTGCATTATTTCTACTACTTGTTTATGCCGTTTATTATCCTGGCGGGCCCGATGTATCGCTGGCGCACATGGATTAATGACATTAATAAACAGGTCTTCACGCTTACCCGTGAACAGTTTTTACTGTCCATGGAACAAACTTTTACCGGTATTATCCAAAAATACCTATTAGCCACGCTCATTGATACTCTGGTCGTTCAGCCGTGGAGCCATCAGCCATTTACGTTGAGCGTTGGCGTGGTCATGTCTCTGGCTTACAGCGCCTATCTCTACTTTGACTTTGCTGGCTACAGTAATATGGCTATCGGGGCCGGACGTTTATTTGGCCTGAATATCCCGGCAAACTTCAATATGCCGTTTCTGGCAAAGAACCCACAAGATTTTTGGCGACGCTTTCACATCAGCCTGTCTGAATGGCTGAGGGATGTGGTCTTTATGCCGATTTATATGAATCTGATGAAGCTCAATTTTTTCCGTCAGAACAAAACGCTGGCGCAGAATATTGGTATTTTCTGCACCCTGTTTTGTATGGGGGCGTGGAACGGGCTGGAACGACACTATGTCATCAGCGGCGCACTGTTTGGCGCCATTTCTGTTGCTCACAATATGCTGCAATGGTCAGCGAAACGCAGCCCGGTACTGAGCAATTGGTTAGATCATCCGGTTAGTGAGTTTACGGGTCGAATTTTGACGCTAGCAAGCGCCGCGGCCTCCCTCTATATCTTTAGCGGCATGTCACCTCTATGAACCAACACAGCGAGCTTCTAGAACTGCAAGATTTTCTGCGTGCGGCATTACTCGACCCCGCGAACCCACAGCAACCGGCGATTAGCGGCAGTGATGAATCCCTGACCTGGCAACAGCTCTCTGTTGCTGTTACCGACTGGGCGAAACGCTATCACCATTGCCAGCAGTCCGCTGGCCCGCCGATAGTGATCTACGGACACCAGCAGGCAGAGTTTGCCGCCGCTATCTACAGTTGCCTGTTGCACAACATTCCGTATATTCCGGTGGACTGCATCTACCCGCAGGAACGGCTCAAAGAGATTTGCCAACTGGCAAGCGCCCCTTACTATTATGACGTGGCGACCCGACAATTTATTGCCACGGACGTGACCGAACAGGCACTCGTTGAGCAGGATCTCGCCTATATCATGTTCACCTCTGGCAGTACCGGAAAGCCCAAAGGTGTGCAAATCGGGCGTGAAAGCCTGTGGCATTTCATGAAGTGGGTGCGTCAGGATTTTGCGCTGCCGGAAGTGCCAGTGCTGATGAACCATGCGGTGTTCAGCTTCGATCTCTCTCTGATTCCACTGCTGGCAAATCTGGCAACCAGCGGGCATATCGTGCTGAATGCGAAAGAGGATATCGCCGCAGAAAACTGGCTTGACCGCCTGAAAAGCAACGGCGTTTCCGTGTGGGTCTCCACTCCCTCCTTTGCCTATCAACGGCTGCTTTCGCCGCAGTTTAGCAGTGACTATTTGCCCGATCTGAGTGTATTTGTGTTCATCGGAGAAGTGTTAAACAAAGCACTGGTAAAACAACTGCGCCGCCGCTTCCCGCACGCCAAAATCCTCAATTCTTATGGCCCAACGGAAGCCACCATCGCGACCACGGTTATCGAAATTACCGATGACATCCTGCACAGCGAGAACGATCTGCTGCCGATTGGCGTGATGATGCCGAATTCCAGAATGGAGATTACCTCTGATGGTGAGCTGATTATTTGGGGAAAAAACGTGATGCGTGGCTACCTCGGGCTGGCGAAAGAGAATGCCGAGAAATTGCTGCATCGGGAAAGCGAAATGTTCCGCGGCTACAGAACCGGTGACCTGGGCTACGAAAATGTGGATGGGCTGCTTTACTGCCAGGGCCGCAATGACAGCCAGATTAAACTCAATGGTTATCGCATTGAAATCAAAGAAATTGAAAATCGACTGCTGGCGATGTCCGATATCAGCGAAGCGGTGGTTCTGCCGCTGATGAAATCAGGCGGTGGCGTTTTGCGTATTGCCGCATTCTGCGTGACGCACTTAGCCCCGGAAGCGATTAAAACCTCGCTGTCGAAGGTGATCCCGCATTACATGGTGCCTTCTCAAATTATCATTAAAGACGCACTGCCGCTTAACCCTAACGGCAAAATTGATCGTAAGTTGCTGGACTCTCACGCCCGCACGAACTAATTACACCAGGAAAAAATGATGGAACAAGAAATTCTCGCTCTGTTTGAAAAGGTCTTATCCCGCAAAGTGAGCTTTAACGATGAGCTGATTGAGTCCGATATTCTCGACTCTATTCTGGCGGTAGACCTTGTGTTGGAAGTGCAGGACGTTTACGGCTGCATGATTCCTCCCACCGAAGTCGCTACCGTGCTGAAAACCCCGGCGGATTTAGCGCGTTACATTGAAGAGAATCGCGGCTAATTTCCTAACAGCGAAGATATTTATTGCTCACCGTTATCACCTCAGGTGGCATCACCTGAGGTGAGCGTTGAGCGAGAGAGAATCGCCTCCGCTACATTTGCAGGCGCTCAATCAATTGGCGCTGATAATCAGGCAGCTTGCGGCTGCTGGCGTTCTGAAATACAAGCGGCGTAAGATCATATCGTTATACACATCTTTTGGCCATTTTTGGAACAGGATGCTCAGAACCCCGTGAATTAAGGCATTCAAGCCATCCCATTGGCTTTTTGAGGTTCAAAATGCTACTCTGAGATAAACCCGTAACTCATTGATTAAACAGTGCGTTAGAAAGATGTGTATAACGATATGGCGTAAGATACGTCATACCCGCATGCAGGGCGCTTGCTTTCATGGGTAAAATGTAGTGGCACACTGATACTGGCCACTACAATCGCTTATTTTTCCGACTGTGGCTTCGCCTCCTCCCTGCTTGAACATGCCTCCCGGCTGACACAAGAAGAAGAAGCACTGCGCATACAACTCATGGCAGGAAATCGCCAGGCGCTCACACGACAGTGGCTGACACTAAATACCTTTGCCCAACGTATCGAAAACCTGCTCAGGGAAAATGTCACTGAAAAGATCAATGGTATTGATGCTGCATGCCGCTAAAAAGGTGGAGTGCATGGCAAGCGATAGTAGAACAAAGAAAGCAACGGCAGGAAGTGAGAGAGAACATGCCCCGCATAACGCGGGGCATTCAATCCAGAGGGGACTACAGCAGGATTCGCAGCATACGGCGCAGCGGTTCTGCCGCGCCCCACAACAGTTGATCACCCACTGTAAAGGCGGAGAGATACTGCGGCCCCATGTTCAGTTTACGCAGACGCCCCACTGGCGTGGAAAGCGTGCCGGTTACCGCAGCTGGCGTCAATTCACGCATGGAGATCTCGCGATCGTTTGGCACCACTTTCACCCAATCGTTATAGGTTGCCAGCAGTTGTTCGATTTCAGACACCGGAACATCTTTCTTCAGTTTCAGTGTGAACGCCTGGCTGTGGCAGCGCAGCGCCCCGATGCGGACGCACAAACCATCCACCGGGATTACGGACTGGGTGCCGAGAATTTTGTTGGTTTCTGCCTGACCTTTCCACTCTTCGCGGCTCTGGCCATTATCCAGCTGTTTGTCGATCCACGGGATCAAGCTGCCAGCCAACGGTACACCGAAATTGTCGGTCGGCAACGTGCCACTGCGCGTCAGCGCGGTGACTTTGCGTTCGATATCCAGAATGGCAGAGGCAGGGTCCTGCAACTCTTTCGCCACATCATTGTGCAGCAGACCCATTTGAACCAGCAATTCGCGCATATGGCGCGCACCGCCGCCAGATGCCGCCTGATAGGTCGCCACAGAGGCCCATTCCACCAGATCGTGCGCAAACAGGCCACCTAGCGACATCAGCATCAGGCTGACGGTACAGTTGCCGCCAACGAAAGTTTTAATGCCGTTGTCCAGGCCCTGTTTGATCACAGCATGGTTGACCGGATCGAGGATGATGATGGCGTCATCGCGCATACGCAGCGAGGAGGCCGCATCGATCCAATACCCCTGCCAGCCGCTTTCACGCAGCTTGGGGTAAACCTCATTGGTGTAATCACCGCCCTGGCAGGTGATGATGATATCCAGCGCGCTCAGTGCATCCCGATTGTAGGCGTCTTGCAACGTGCCCTGCTGTCCACCCAGTACCGGAGCAGCCTGAACGTGTTGTGACGTGGAAAAGAACACCGGACGAATCAGGTCAAAATCACACTCCTCCTGCATACGCTGCATCAGAACGGAACCCACCATACCGCGCCAGCCGATAAAACCAACATTTTTCATGGTAACAATCCTGCCTTGGGATGACACAAAGAATTTGGACTGCCACACAGGCAGTACTGACGGCCGACACACACTCTGTTACCCTGTTCTCGTCAGGTGAATGTCTTGCAGAACAATAGGTTTACCACACGCAAACGCGCGCAAACCGTGGCGGCAGGACTATCATGACGGCAGAGCGAGGGGTAATAAAAATCGGTTTATCACCAAACTCGGCAAATATTACATAAAGTGATGACTATCAACCTTACAAAATGTATCAGAAGTCGCAAGTGAATTTATTCGATGACACCGGCTTTTTCAGCAATGTGGCTAATGCGGTGCCATCATTAAAGGGATAACAGGAGTCCACCACCACCATGAGCGAAATGATCTCAGCAACCATTCTGTTGCTGTTAATTATGGATCCGTTGGGCAATTTGCCCATTTTTATGTCGGTACTAAAACATCTGGACCCGAAACGCCGACGGGTGGTGCTGATTCGTGAGATGGTGATCGCCCTTGGGCTGATGCTGATTTTTCTGTTTGCGGGCGAACGTATTCTGGCGTTTCTCAATCTGCGTACCGAAACCGTGTCGATTTCGGGCGGCATTGTGCTGTTTTTAATCGCTATCCGCATGATATTCCCATCGCAGGAAAGCAACAGCAGCGAGTTGCCCGCTGGGGAAGAACCCTTTCTGGTACCGATGGCAATCCCACTGGTCGCCGGACCGTCTATTCTGGCCGCGCTGATGCTGTTATCGCATCAATATCCGGATCAGTTGCCGCATTTAACGCTCGCACTCTGCATCGCCTGGGGGATTTCATTTATCATCCTGTTGATGTCCGATCTCTTTTTGCGCTTACTGGGTGAGAAAGGCGTTGCCGCGCTGGAGCGACTGATGGGGCTGATTCTGGTCATGCTTTCGACCCAGATGTTCCTCGATGGCATCCGTACTTACTTGATGAAATGAGACGGTTACTGACCGGTTTTCGCCCAGCGTGGGCATGAAAGGGATAATCACCGCTATGTTTTTGCTTACCAACGCTCGGCGCATCATCGCCGCCCTGCTGTTTTACAGCGGTACGACGATAGCCGCCTGCCAGAGTGCAGCGGTTTCGAGCCCTACGGGTTTGAGTCTGGTGCCGCTGCAACCGGGTGTGAATAATCTGGCGCTGGCACACTCGACCTCAGAGGATTTCGCGGTGCTTGCCACCTTCGAAAACAACACCTCACACCCTCACCGAGGCTTGAGCTTTTACATCAAAACCCCGGACGGTTATTCACTCGTCCCCATCCCCAACAGCGATGCGTTTATCTGGTTTGATTATCGTATTGCCGCATCGCGGCAGAAGATTTTCGATGTTCAACTGGTGCGCTATCCGCAAGGGGTGCGTTTAATCACCGCAGAGAAAGTGGGAGAGGATTTAACCGATGCGCAACCGGTTAAACTGCAACGTTACGTGTTGCAGGAAAGCCACGACGATCCCGGCGTGCCACTCTATATGTAGTGGCACACTGATACTGGCCACCTGAGCGGAGGTGATATGCTCACCTCATCAACACGACAGGTGACCTCATGGGTAAACATTTTACGGCGGAATTTAAGCTCGAAGCCGCAAAGCTGGTTGTCAACCACGGCTACACATACGTTAAGGCCGCAGAGGCGGTTAATGTCAGCCATTCTGCCATTAGTCGCTGGGTCAATAAGCTTCGCCTTGAACGACAGGGAAAAACGCCAACGGGACTTCCTCTTACCCCTGAACAGCTCGAGCTGCGTGAGATGAAGAAAAAAGTCCAATGCCTTGAAATGGAGAACGAAATCCTAAAAAAGGCTACGGCGCTCTTAATGTCGGACTCACTCAACGGTTCACGGTAGTCGACAGGCTGAGGGCGCGATACCCGGTCACGGCGTTGTGCCAAACTTTTGAGGTACATCGCAGCAGCTACAGGCACTGGCAGGCTTCCGCTAATGAACCCGACGGTGAGCGCGTGGTTAAGTGTAGCCGCGTCATGGAAGCCTGGAACGCCAGCGGCGGCTCTGCCGGCGCTCGAAGTATCGCGACCATCGTCACCGGCAGCTCTGGTGTCAAAATGGGGCGCTGGCTGGCTGGCAAGCTGATGAAGGAGCTGGGTATCGCCAGCTGCCAGCGACCGGCTCACAAATACAAACGCGGCGGCAATGAACACGTTGAAATACCGAACTATCTCAACCGCCAGTTCGCGGTTACCGCGCCGGATCAGGTCTGGTGCGGCGATGTGACCTACATCTGGACGGGCAAATGCTGGGCTTACCTTGCGGTGGTGCTAGATCTGTTCGCCCGCAAACCGGTGGGCTGGGCCATGTCGACGTCGCCGGACTCGGCGCTGACAGTTAAAGCGTTGCAGATGGCCTGGGAACTCCGGGGACAACCAACAGGAGTCATGTTCCACAGCGACCAGGGCAGCCACTATACCAGCCGTCAATACCGGCAAGCCCTGTGGCGCTGCCGGATAAAGCAGAGTATGAGTCGGCGGGGTAACTGCTGGGATAATGCGCCAATGGAGCGGTTCTTCCGCAGCCTGAAGACAGAATGGGTGCCGACAAAGGGTTACAACAGCTTCAGCGAAGCCCAGGACGCGATTATCCGCTACATCACGGGGTATTACAGCGCTATCCGGCCTCACTGGTATAACGGCGGCTTAACTCCAAACGAATCTGAGCGACTGTTCTACATACAGTCTAATGCGGTGGCCAATATTAGTTGACCACTACAATACCTGGCATGAAGAGAAAAGTGTCATCACCACGCAATCCTATGAAGATGTCGATGCAGTGTAGACCGACAGTGCAGCACTTTGCACGCTGCTTCCCGCAGAGGTTCCCTGAGAAAAGCAAAAAACGGTGCGTCACAGGTACGCACCGTTCTTGGTTACACCGGCGGCAGATCGAACAACAAGATTTCACTCTGTTGCGTGGCATGAATTGAGAGGGTTTCTTCATCCCATATCGCCAGCGCATCGCTTTCGCCTGCTGCCTGACCGTTGATTTCCACCTCTCCCCGTACCACCTGAATCCACACGCGACGGCCTGCCGGCACCTGATATACCGACTGCTCTTGGGCTTTCAGCGCCCAACGCGACAGCGTCATGTCCTGATATACCTTCAGCGAACCTTCACGTGCATACGGTGACAACACCAGTTGACGGCCCTGTGGTGCGTCAAAGCGTCGTTGTTCATAACGCGGCGTGATACCCGCTTTTTCCGGAATGATCCAAATCTGATACAAATGCAACAGCTCATCCTGACTGGCATTGTATTCCGAATGGCGAATCCCGGTGCCTGCACTCATGATCTGAAATTCACCCGCCGGAATCTGCTCCTTGTTTCCCATGCTGTCCTGATGTTCCACCGTACCGGACAGCACATAAGTCAGGATTTCCATGTCTTTGTGCGGGTGGGTGCCAAACCCTTGCCCACCTTCAATGCGGTCCTCGTTGATCACACGTAACGCAGATAACCCCATAAAGTTGGGATCGTAGTAGTCTGCAAAGGAGAAACTGTGCCAGCTATCCAGCCAACCGTGGTTCGCATGACCACGCGCCTCAGCCTGTCGTAAATAAATCATATCGCCTCCACAAATTTTGTCGTTATGTTAAGTCTACCGGGAGGTGGCGAATAAGAAAGCGTAAAAAACTCATCGCTCAGTTCAAAAAATTTAAAAGAGGCGGGGAGGATAAGCAAAAAAAAAGCCAGCACCCGAGCTGGCTAAATAAACACTGGAAGCAATGTGAGCAATGTCGTGCCTTCACAGCGAGGTCGTCAACGCATGAAAAGACATACGAGCGTCTCTCTGGAATGCATAACAATAATAATCATTATCATTCGCGTCTGTAAAGGATTATTTTTCCGTCGCCAGTGCGCGTGCTAATAACGTGATCGGGTGCTCACAAGGTTTACTGGTCGACATCTCTACCTGCCATTTGCAGGTTTCACAATCCGTGATCACCATATCCACTCCACTCTCCTCTATGTGGCGGAACAGCGGCGCGCCAATGCCCTGCGAGGTAGTGTCATTTTCCTTTTTAAAACCGTAAGTTATGGCGATACCGCAGCACTGGGATTCCAGCACCACCAGTTCCATCCCGGGAATACGGCGCAATAAATCCAGTGTGTAGGACGTCCACCCCATTTTCTCCATATGGCACGGCGTGTGATAAGCCACGCGTAGCGGCAGCGGATTCAGCGGCAGCGTTTTGCCTTGCTCTAACAGGCGATACAGCTCACGTGTTACCAGCGTAATGCTATCGCGTACCGCATGGTTATCGACCCCCAGCAAATGCGGGTATTCGTCACGCAGCGTTGCCGTACAGCTTGATGACGTCGCTACCACGGTAAGGTTTTTACCCTGAACCGCGCCTTCCAGATAGCCCACGTTTTGTTGCGCCTGCTTTCTGGCCTTGGTATGAAAACCGTTAGCAATCAGCGGTACACCGCAGCACTTCTCTTTTTCCAGCAGTTGCACGCCAATCCCCATCGCATTGAAGATGCGGATCAGGTCTTTGCCCAACTGCGGATGGTTGTAATTAACGTAGCAGCCGTGGAAGTATGCGATTTGCTCGCCAAACTGTTTTTGCGCTTCGGCTTGTTGACGATACCAGCGGCGGAAAGTGCCGAACGAGTATTTAGGTGTATTAGTCGCGACTTGATCTGACACTGGACCTTGAAAGGTTGAGAGTTACCGGTTTTGATATGGGTGTCGAATCCTTATACAAAACACGAGGTAACTCTCATGCTTCATACTAACAATCCCATCATCAAACACAAAGTCGGCCTGCTCAATCTCGCCGAAGAACTCGGTAACGTATCAAAAGCCTGTAAAATCATGGGGGTGTCACGCGACACGTTTTATCGCTATCAGGAACTGGCGGCAGAAGGCGGCATTGACGCTCTGGTTAACCAAAACCGCCGGGTTCCCAACCTGAAAAACCGTGCTGATGAAGCCACTGAACGTGCGGTTGTTGATTACGCCATTGAGTTCCCGGCTCATGGCCAGCACCGGACCAGTAATGAGCTGCGTAAAAAAGGCGTCTTCATTTCTGGCAGCGGTGTGCGCTCCATTTGGCAACGACACGATCTGGAAAACTTTCGTAAGCGCCTGAAGGCACTTGAGGAAAAAGTTGCCAGAGAAGGCATCGTACTTACTGATGCTCAAATCGCTGCACTGGAGAAGAAGGCGCACGACGACGAAGCCTGTGGTGAAATAGAGACTGCTCACCCGGGTTATCTGGGGTCGCAGGACACCTTCTACGTGGGTAATCTGAAAGGTGTTGGCCGTATCTACCAGCAGACGTTCGTGGATACGTACTCGAAAGTGGCGCACTGCAAGCTTTACACGAGTAAAGCACCGATCTCTGCCGCCGACCTGCTCAATGATCGCGTGCTGCCGTTCTACGAAGCTCAGGGGCTGCCAATGCTAAGAATACTGACGGACAGGGGGACGGAGTACTGCGGTAAAGTGGAACAACATGACTATCAGCTGTACTTGGCTATCAACGATATAGACCATACGAAAACGATGTCTCCGCAGACAAACGGTATCTGCGAGCGCTTCCATAAAACTATTTTGCAGGATTTTTATCAGGTTGCGTTCCGTAAGACGTTATACGAGGACCTAGAAAGTCTACAAAAGGATCTGGACAACTGGTTGTGGCATTACAATAATGAGCGAACTCATCAGGGTAAAATGTGCTGCGGGCGTACGCCAATGGCCACGTTACTTGATGGTAAACGAGTCTGGGCAGAAAAAAATCTGAACCAGATTTAATCTGACAGACACCTGTATAAATAACCGGTAACTGTCAGATCAGGTCTGAGCTAATACAATTTAGGCAACTGACGTCGATGGTCAATTTTCAGTGCTTTATCCAGCAACTGGCGCACCGGTTTCAGCCCGGTCGCCGCGTTCACTAATGGCGCAAACGGCTTGGATACCGTTCCCATCAGGTCGGTATGACTGAGGATGGTGTCACGCAGTGAAGGACGATGCGGGTTATAGCCATATCGTTATACACATCTTTTGGCCATTTTTGAACAGGATGCTCAGAACCCCGTGAATTAAGGCATTCAAGCCATCCCATTGGCTTTTTGAGGTTCAAAATGCTACTCTGAGATAAACCCGTAACTCATTGATTAAACAGTGCGTTAGAAAGATGTGTATAACGATATGGGTTATAGCCACCTCGTTATACACATCTCTATTCGTGCCTGAGCGCGCGTAGCGTTTCGGCGGCCGTCATGACTTTCTGCAAGCCTTTCCAGATAGTTTTTGCGCCTGGTTCACCGTCGCCTTTTCGAGCAAGAAAGCCTCCGAGTTGCGCAACTAAGCGCAATACTTCGTTTAGCTTAGGGCGGCCCTTGGGCATACGCTTGTTCATCAGTAGGTAAGCTCCATGAGTCTCGTCGGAATCAAAGAACAACATTGCGTCTAGCTCTGGACAGGTTCGTCCCATACGCATTAAATAGGCGATGCGCCATGCCACGATCATGAACAGCGCCAATGCCCGCTCAATGCGATCCACGGTCGATAACTGTAACGCTTCGACACAGCAGCCGTTCTTCAGCACATTGAAGAACATCTCGATTTCCCATCTAGCCCGATACCAGTCGATCAGCTCCACGATATCTTCTCGTCCTTCAGGTACGCGATTGCTCAGCAACCGCCACTCGACCGGCTTCACGCCTGCTGGCGGCTCAATTTCCTTGGCTATCACACAAGTCACTGCCAACCCGCAACGCAGCGACACTCGCTTCACGCGCAGCGCCTGTTTCACCGTACGCGCCTTCTGCCCCGCGCGAGCCGCCATAACGAATTGGATTTCTCCCACCGGCACGGTCTTTCCAACCTTCTGCCAAAGCTTCTCATTACAGTCCAGACTGCGATTATGAGTCGAGCGGATCAACCAGTCAGCCGGAGTGCCAAGGTCATCAGCGAGCTGCATCAACGCCTTGATATCCGCTTCGCGATCGGCTAAGTACACCAGACGTGTGTTTGGCAACTCCGAGGCGAGTTCAGCAACTCGCTCGTATCCCTCGAGCCAGCGCGTACTCTCCTTGATCCCATCGCGTTTTCCGTCTGCATCCTTCGGCTCTCTTGCCCACATCCACGCATCCAGTACGCCCAACCCCACGCGATCCGGACTGACCGCGTAGGTCGGATGCAGGTACAGACCACGCCTGGCTTCGTAGTTCAAGGGACCCAAGCCTTGGATTTGCTGCCCGTTGAAGTCAAGCTCGGTAGTGTCTTGGATACACAGCACAACCTCGTGTTCTCGGATCCTTTCCTGCGTACGCTGCCAGTGAGGTTGCAGAATGTCTCGCCATTCGAATGCTTGGTTCTCCATGAAGCGGTAAGCACCCAGCGTCTCAGACCATCCGAGGCACGCATGCGGAATGCTGGCTTGCGGATTCTCAGCCAGCCGTATCAAAAGCCCTTTGGCACGCTTATTGAGCCTCGTGTCACCAAGATTTACCCCTTCCAGTTCTTGGTGTGCCCAGCCATCTGAATCCCGTGTCATTTTTCAGCGCCGTAAATGGCGATAGTACACGTCGGTTTCACTTCATTTACAACCCCACCGGCTGCCTATTTCAGCCCGCTAACCCTTGGCATATAAGGCGTTGCGGACTTGTGTATAACGAGGTGGGTTATAGCGTGCTTTGGCGCGCTGAATGATATCACCAATTTTGACATCCGACGGGCAGGCCACTTCGCAGCGTTTGCAGTTGGTGCAATATTTCAGCGCCTCGTCATACTGTGCCGGATCTTTCAGACGCAGGCGTTCACCGTCCGGTCCGGTCTGTTTCGGCCCCGGATAAAGACATATCGTTATACACATCTTTCTAACGCACTGTTTAATCAATGAGTTACGGGTTTATCTCAGAGTGGCATTTTGAACCTCAAAAAGCCAATGGGATGGCTTGAATGCCTTAATTCACGGGGTTCTGAGCATCCTGTTCAAAAAATGGCCAAAAGATGTGTATAACGATATGGCTCATTACTGGTCCGGTGCTGGCCATGAGCCGGGAACTCAATGGCGTAATCAACAACCGCACGTTCAGTGGCTTCATCAGCACGGTTTTTCAGGTTGGGAACCCGGCGGTTTTGGTTAACCAGAGCGTCAATGCCGCCTTCTGCCGCCAGTTCCTGATAGCGATAAAACGTGTCGCGTGACACACCCATGATTTTACAGGCTTTTGATACGTTACCGAGTTCTTCGGCGAGATTGAGCAGGCCGGCTTTGTGTTTGATGATGGGATTGTTAGTATGAAGCATGAGAGTTACCTCGTGTTTTGTATAAGGATTCGACACCCATATCAAAACCGGTAACTCTCAACCTTTCAAGGTCCAGTGTCAGATCAAGTCGCGACTAATACATATTAGTTGACCACTACAGGCGGCCGTCATGACTTTCTGCAAGCCTTTCCTGATAGTTTTTGCGCCTGGTTCACCGTCGCCTTTTCGAGCAAGAAAGCCTCCCAGTTGCGCAACTAAGCGCAATACTTCGTTTAGCTTAGGGCGGCCCTTGGGCATACGCTTGTTCATCAGTAGGTAAGCGCCATGAGTCTCGTCGGAATCAAAGAACAACATTGCGTCCAGCTCTGGACAGGTTCGTCCCATACGCATTAAATAGGCGATGCGCCATGCCACGATCATGAACAGCGCCAATGCCCGCTCAATGCGATCCACGGTCGATAACTGTAACGCTTCGACACAGCAGCCGTTCTTCAGCACATTGAAGAACATCTCGATTTCCCATCTAGCCCGATACCAGTCGATCAGCTCCACGATATCTTCTCGTCCTTCAGGTACGCGATTGCTCAGCAACCGCCACTCGACCGGCTTCACGCCTGCTGGCGGCTCAATTTCCTTGGCTATCACACAAGTCACTGCCAACCCGCAACGCAGCGACACTCGCTTCACGCGCAGCGCCTGTTTCACCGTACGCGCCTTCTGCCCCGCGCGAGCCGCCATAACGAATTGGATTTCTCCCACCGGCACGGTCTTTCCAACCTTCTGCCAAAGCTTCTCATTACAGTCCAGACTGCGATTATGAGTCGAGCGGATCAACCAGTCAGCCGGAGTGCCAAGGTCATCAGCGAGCTGCATCAACGCCTTGATATCTGCTTCGCGATCGGCTAAGTACACCAGACGTGTGTTTGGCAACTCCGAGGCGAGTTCAGCAACTCGCTCGTATCCCTCGAGCCAGCGCGTACTCTCCTTGATCCCATCGCGTTTTCCGTCTGCATCCTTCGGCTCTCTTGCCCACATCCACGCATCCAGTACGCCCAACCCCACGCGAT
Organism: Symbiopectobacterium sp. Eva_TO; assembly: GCF_053848865.1. Classification (NCBI taxonomy): domain Bacteria; kingdom Pseudomonadati; phylum Pseudomonadota; class Gammaproteobacteria; order Enterobacterales; family Enterobacteriaceae; genus Symbiopectobacterium; species Symbiopectobacterium sp. Eva_TO. The sequence continues at coordinate 1,616,037 of NZ_JBSPEY010000004.1, forward strand.
CCGGACTGACCGCGTAGGTCGAATGCAGGTACAGACCACGCCTGGCTTCGTAGTTCAAGGGACCCAAGCCTTGGATTTGCTGCCCGTTGAAGTCAAGCTCGGTAGTGTCTTGGATACACAGCACAACCTCGTGTTCTCGGATCCTTTCCTGCGTACGCTGCCAGTGAGGTTGCAGAATGTCTCGCCATTCGAATGCTTGGTTCTCCATGAAGCGGTAAGCACCCAGCGTCTCAGACCATCCGAGGCACGCATGCGGAATGCTGGCTTGCGGATTCTCAGCCAGCCGTATCAAAAGCCCTTTGGCGCGCTTATTGAGCCTCGTGTCACCAAGATTTACCCCTTCCAGTTCTTGGTGTGCCCAGCCATCTGAATCCCGTGTCATTTTTCAGCGCCGTAAATGGCGATAGTACACGTCGGTTTCACTTCATTTACAACCCCACCGGCTGCCTATTTCAGCCCGCTAACCCTTGGCATATAAGGCGTTGCGGACTTGTGTATAACGAGGTGGGATAAAGAGGATTCACCCGGGAAACCGGGCAGTAAGTGGTACACACCGTACACTTGATACAATTATCAAAACTGGTGTCATTGAGCAGGCTCATGCAACCGCCCCTTGCAGTAACGTATCGGCAACCGACAACGCGCCCAATAAAGATACCCCCGCGCCACAGCCCTGCGCCAGAGGATCAAACCCTGCCAATACTGCGCCAATCGCATAGACGCCGGGCACCGTGACGTCCTTGATACGCGGGCGCAACTTCTCGTCGGTTTTCACACCGAACAGGCGATACGGCTGAGGTGCCAGTACCTGTTCCCGGCTCCAGTCGCTACGCAGCGCGGCATAGTGCACATCAAAACCAAACACCGGCTCCACAACGCGATCACACTCTGCCACCAGCCCGTTGTTAAAGAAGCTACCGCTGGCTAGCACCACATGCTGAGCCCACAACGGGATCTCGACATGATTACGGGTATAAAGCGCCTTTTCTGTTATTCCCAGGACGGCACGCTCGACTTTATCGCCCGGCATCACCATGCCGCCCAATTGGCGGAAACGGCGCACCATCGCCTGATGCAAGCGAACCCCTGGTAACGACGGCGGAAGTGTCGGCAATAGACTGACAGGTTTGCCCAAGGCACTTTGCAGCATAGCCACGGCATCCGGCGTATCCAGTCCCAGGCAAGCCGGTAAAATGACGGCATCGTGATCAGCGCTCAGCCGCGTCAATTCCGCCAGCAATGCGCTGGCGTTTTCCGGCAGATCCAGCACGCGAGCAATATTTACCGCGCGGAACTCGCTGGGGTTACCGCGCAGACGATCCAACGCGGGTAGACGTAAATCGGCACTCTTTGCCGCAATGCCCTGCGCTTGCAGCGCATCAGCCACGATAGAGGCCTGGAAATCCAGAAAGCCTTCAATGCCCACAATCAGCGGAGCGCGCCATGCCAGCGGTTTGCCCTGTTCCCGCGTGACAATTTCCGGTGGACTCAGCCAGCATGGGCGATATTTTCCGAGCGGCGTCAAACGCAGGTGGTTTTGTTGATGGCTGCCCGTCATGGTCGCGCCACAGCGCGCCAATAAGGCTTCGGCTTCTGGCACCCAACGGCGTACAGCGGCCTCACCCATCAGCGAATAGGGATGCCCGGGAGCCTGACTTGCCAGCGCTGACAGCGCCTCAAGGGGATGGTGAACCGGCTCACCATCCGGCAGAAAGGACAGCAGATCCAGCGATCCCGAAGAGAAATGCAAGGCGCTTTGTCCTGAACTGACAATGGCGCAGTGTTTTCCTTGCTCAGCCAAACGAATACCGCAGGTGAGCCCGGCTAACCCGCCACCGATAATGACGACGTCTGATCTTGACCCACCATCTCCGGACAGCTTTTGTATCTTAAGTTAACGATGCCCGCTGGCGCCGATATTCTCTTGGGGAGTTGTATCCCAGCGCACTGTGCGGATGGTTTTCATTGTAATGATTGAACGCCGCTGCAAGATTCTTCAGCGCTGTTCGCACATCGGGTTTTGGCATGAAGGCGATGTAATCTTCCTTCATCGTCTTCACGAACCGTTCTGCCATGCCGTTACTCTGTGGACTGCTCACTGCTGTTGTGCAGGGCTCCAGATTCAGTTCTCTGGCGAACTTCCGCGTTTCATGCGCTGTGTACGCTGAACCATTATCCGTCAGCCATTGCACTGGTTTATCCGGCAGCGCGCTACCGAAGCGTTTTTCCACCGACCTCAGCATCACATCCTGCACGGTTGAACTGTCATAACCCCTGGTGCTCGCTGCCCAGTCTATGGCCTCCCGGTCGCAGCAGTCCAGTGCGAACGTCACCCGCAGCTTCTCGCCGTTGTCACAACCGAACTCGAAGCCATCTGAGCACCAGCGCATATCGCTCTCTGCTACCGCGATTTTGCCTTTATGCTCCCGCTTCGGACGTTCAGTTTTATCATGCAACAACAGCAGGTTATGCTCGCTCATTATCCTGTAAAGCCGTTTGGCGTTCACCGGTGGAAGTCCCTCTGCACGACGTTGCTTACGCAGGATACCCCACACTCGGCGGTAACCGTAACTGGGCATGTCGCTGATGATACGGAGGATGTCCGATAATATCTCAGCATCAGCTTCGTCATTACGCCGGTTGCTGCGCCTGTCCAGCCAGTCGGCAGAACGGTTAACCCGCAGTGACAGCTGCGCACGCGACACGCTCATGGCGCGGCTGACCAGAGCTATTCCCCGTCCTTTGGCAACAAGGGCGCGTGCGCTATCCATTTTCGCGACTGGCGGTACTCCACTGCTTCTTTGAGGATCTCAACTTCCATCGTCTTCTTACCCAGAAGGCGCTGTAGCTCCCGGACCTGCTTGAGGGCAGTCGCCAGCGCCGAAGCTGGAACCACTTCTTCTCCGGCCGCAACGGCGGTGAGGCTTCCTTCCTGGTATTGCTTCTTCCACTTAAACAAAAGGCTGGGCTGGATGCCATGCAGGCGGGCTACATGGGAGACGTTCATCCCCGGCTCCATTGTCTGCTGAATGATGGCGATTTTCTCTTGCGGAGTTTTACGCTTACGGACTTCTTGCCCTAACAGGATCCCGGTCATTTCAAAATTAGCATGATTGTTAGACATATATCTAAGCCTATCTCTTATCTGGAGATACAGCGACTGTCTGGTGTTACAGGGGGCTACATCACACAGAGCTCGCCCTGACAGGTTCCCATCCCGACACGGGTACGCCGCCGCAGATCAATCAGGTTGTTAACCTTGAGTGCTTCCACGGCATAGCGAACTTCCCCCGCCGTCACCGCTTCGCATTCTCACACCAGACTGCTGTCGGCATATTCTCCAGACAGCACTTGCGCGGCGCGATCGCCGTGGCGGTAAATCGCGGACCCGCGCAGCGGTGCAGAAAATGCGCGCTTGCCAGACGTTGCGGCAGCAGGTTGTTGCGTAGACGAGCTGGAGGAGCCTGGCAGTGGTCGTTCCGCTGTGGTGCAGCGCGCACTGTGCCCCAGCTTTTCACACTCCTTGTCGGTGACCCACTCCGCCATCAGGCGGTACGTCATTAATTTGCCGCCGGTAATGGTGACAAACCCTTCCAACCCGTCGCGACTGGCATGGTCAAGCAGCACGATGCCGCGACTTACGCTGCGCCCGCTCGGATCATTGTCGCTTGCCACCAGCGGACGCACGCCCGCATAGGCGCGCAAAATGCGCGTCTGGGCCATCATCGGCGCCAGCTTCGCCCCTCCACGCATCAGGATCTCTACCTCTTGCGGCGTGACGGACATGTTGTCTATCTGGTCATAGTCCACGCGGGTTGAGGTTGTACCGATCAGCGAAATGGTGTCACCCGGCACCAAAATGTCGGCATCGGCAGGCTTACGGCAGCGGTTGATCACCATATTGTTGATACGGTGGCCTAGAATCAGCAATGCGCCTTTGGCAGGGAACATACGCACGCGCAAATCCGCATATTCGGCAATGAGCTGTCCCCAGATGCCAGCGGCGTTAATCACCACCTGCGCATAGAGATCGAGAGTACGTTGTTGTTTATGGTCGAAAACGCGCACGCCGGTGACACGATCGCCCTGACGTATCAGTCCCAGCACTTCGTGGTAGGTCAATACTTCCGCCCCGTGTTCGCAGGCATCCATCATATTGGCGGTGGTGAGTCGGAACGGATCAACGGTGCCATCCGGCACCCGCACCGCGCCAATCAACTGCGGGTTAGCGGCAGGCTCGAGGCGCAGCGCTTCCTGCGGATCAATCGCCTGTGCATTGATACCCGCCTGCTGACAGGCCGCGATAAACTGGGATTGATAAGCCAGATCGTCTTCAGGCAGTGTCAGGAACAGGTCATCGGTTGGCTCCACGCAGTGCCGAGCGATGCGTCGTAAAATCTGGTTTTCTTCAATACATTCGCGCGCGGATTCACTGTCAGTTACCGCATAGCGAGAACCGCTGTGCAGCAACCCGTGGTTACGCCCGGTCGCGCCTGTCGCGATGTCGAAGCGCTCCAGTAGCAAGCAACGCAGTCCCCTGAGTGCCAGGTCACGCAAGGTTCCCGCGCCAGTCGCGCCGCCGCCAATCACGATAACGTCGGTTTCGCGGTAGGCTGTGCTGTTTTCCATGATGGTGTCACCTTTCCGGATCTTCATTAAGGGTATTCAGACACAGAAAAGAAATGATTGATAAAGAGCAAATTCGAGCAAAAAACGAAAATAACGAACCGGATATGTAACCGTTTCGCGATAAAAGTCACACCAAAATGAGGTCTATCGGGGGGCATTTTGTTAAGTAAAGCACAATAATTGAACGACCGTCATAAAAATGTAACATTTTAGCGGTGGCTCACATTGAAACCCTGCGCCATTTCGCTAACATACGCGCGATTTAGCACAAAATAATTATCGCTTTTAAGCGTATTGGAGAACGTTATGCTGAGTATTTTTAAACCCGCCCAGCACCAGCCCAGAGTGAGCGACGATCGGGTCGATCCTCTATACCGTCGTCTGCGCTGGCAGATTTTTTTTGGGATCTTTTTCGGTTATGCCGCTTACTATCTAGTAAGAAAAAACTTCGCATTAGCCATGCCGTACCTGATTGAACAGGGGTTCTCTCGCGGTGACCTTGGCTTTGCGTTATCAGGGATTTCTATCGCCTATGGTTTTTCCAAATTTATAATGGGCTCCATCTCCGACCGTTCCAACTCGCGCGTATTCTTGCCCGCAGGGTTGATTCTGGCGGCGGCAGTGATGCTGTTTATGGGCTTTGTGCCTTGGGCAACATCAAGCATCGCTATCATGTTTGTACTGCTGTTCCTGTGTGGCTGGTTCCAGGGCATGGGGTGGCCGCCGTGCGGGCGCACCATGGTGCACTGGTGGTCGCAGAAAGAGCGCGGCGGTATTGTTTCTGTCTGGAACTGCGCCCACAACGTGGGTGGCGGGATCCCACCGCTGCTGTTCCTGCTGGGGATGGCCTGGTTCCATGACTGGAGAGCAGCGCTCTACATGCCGGCGTTTGGCGCGATCCTGATTGCGGTGTTCGCTTTCGTGATGATGCGCGACACCCCGCAATCCTGCGGTCTGCCACCGATTGAAGAGTACAAAAATGACTACCCGGTGGACTACACCGAAACCTCAGAGAAGGAACTGACGGCAAAAGAGATCTTCATGCAGTATGTGTTCCCGAACAAGCTGCTGTGGTATATCGCGATTGCCAACGTGTTCGTCTACCTGCTGCGCTACGGTATTCTCGACTGGTCACCGACCTACCTGAAAGAAGTGAAACACTTCGCACTGGATAAATCCTCCTGGGCTTACTTCCTGTACGAATATGCGGGGATCCCTGGCACGTTGCTGTGCGGTTGGATGTCTGACAAGGTGTTCAAGGGCAATCGTGGTGCTACCGGGGTGTTCTTTATGACGCTGGTCACCATTGCCACCGTGGTTTACTGGCTGAACCCGGCGGGCAATCCGGGCATCGATATGGCCTGCATGATTGTTATCGGTTTCCTGATCTACGGCCCTGTCATGCTGATCGGCCTGCACGCGCTGGAACTGGCACCGAAAAAAGCGGCGGGTACAGCGGCAGGCTTTACCGGACTGTTCGGTTACCTCGGCGGCTCCGTTGCAGCCAGCGCCATCGTCGGCTACACCGTTGACTTCTTCGGTTGGGACGGCGGCTTTATGGTGATGATCGGCGGCAGCGTCATAGCGGTAGTACTGCTGTTTATCACCATGATCAATGAGAAAAAACATAAGGCGTAAATGGAGAAACGCGCCTAATCGCAAGCTCCTTCTGTCTGCTGGCGGCCTTGGCCGCCAGCAACACCCTCACACCGCAGAGAGAAACAGACGACGCAACGCGTGCGCTACCGCATCGTCCGCATTGCTGCCAATGACTTCCAGTTGCGGCAGTAAATCTTTCAAGCGCTGATGCGCCTTGCGCATAATGCATCCTTTACCGGCCATCGACAGCATTTCAAAATCGTTCATGCCATCGCCAAACGCAATGCACGACGTCAGGGTATGCCCCACCAGTTTGGCGACTTGCTCCAACGCATGGCCTTTGGATACGCCGCCCGCCATCACTTCCAGACAGCTCAGCGTGGAAAAGCTCACGTTAACCCGATCGCCCCAGCGTGCATTGATCGCCTCTTCCAACGGCAGCAGCTTCTCATGGCTGTCACAGGTGAAGAACACTTTACTCACACCATCAGTGCCGAGCAGGCCCGGTTCAAACAGTTTGTATTTGAATACTGACTCCTGAAAAAAGCGTTCCTCTTCTGGACGAGAACGGCTCATAAACCATTCATCGTCACGGTAGACGTGCGTCAGCATCTCCGGGTTGCGGTACACCATGCCGTAGAGGTCGTGTGCAATATCCTGATCCAGATTGTGACTGAAGATCAGTTCCCCCTGGGTGTTGTGCACGCGCGCGCCGTTAGAGGTGATCATAAAAGCGCTGATGCCAAGCCCGTCACGAATCTGCGCTACATCCAGATGATGCCGCCCGGTGGCAAACACAAAGTGGATGCCCTGTGCGGTCAACAGTTTCAGGGTCTCTTTGGCGAATGGAGACAGCGTGTGGTCTGACGACAGCAGCGTGCCATCTAAATCGGAAGCAACGACGTGATACATAACAGTGAACTCTCACCTCTAAGGGAAATGGCGCGGCGTTGGCCGCAACATTTACGGATATTGTGCAAAATGGTTGAGAATATGGGTAAACACCTGCGCCCGAATCCCATCTTCTTCGAATAACAGTTCATGGCGGGCACCCGCAATCACCACCGGAGTACCACCAACGCAGGGGTGTCCGGCTTCAGCCAACGCCTGACAAAACGCATCCTGACTGTGATTATCCACCACGATATCCTCCTGTGCCTGAAGCAGCAGCAAGGGGGTGGTAATGTGCGCAGCCAGTGCCATCAGTTCACGCCCGGCAGCCATCGATTCCCGCATCCAGTGATAGGTCAGGCCGCCAACACGCAGGCCGGGTTCATCGGCATAGGCACGCACGCTGCGACGGTAACGCTCACGGCTGTGCGTTAGCACGTTGATCAAATAGGGCAGCGGACGCCATTGCCCAGTGCCGATAGCATAATAATCGCGAATGCGCGGGTGCAGTTCCGCCCTGGCAACAATGCGTGAAGCCAACCAGCCCGGCATCGGCAATTTAATGCCACACATGGGCGCACACAGCGCCACGGCATCGAATGCATCCGGCCGACGTGCCAAAAAATGCCCCAGGATCGCACCGCTCATTGAGTGGGCGAGCGCAAAGCAGCGCTGGTAGCGCAAGGGCTCGGCCGTTTTCACCGCATCCACATGGTGCAACCAGAATTGCTCGACGTCGTCTACGTAGTCACCAAAGCGTACCACATGGCCACGATCACCGTCTTCCAGCATCCGCCCGGAGCGCCCCTGGCCGCGATGATCCATGATCAGCACATCATAACCCGCCTGGAACAAATCGTAGGCGACTTCACCATACTTTACATAGCCTTCGATGCGGCCGGGAAACACCACCACCAAACGCGCGTGCTCTGGAGCGGTAAAGCGTACAAAGCGGATCGGCACATCATCAACGCCGGGAAATTCTCCCTCTTCACGCTGACGCCAGAAATCCAACAGCGTCCCGGTGACAAAGGCAGAAAACTGTTTTTCTCTTAATAATAGGCCGGAAATTTCGGGTGACATCACGTTTCTCCTTGCTGCACGGCACCGCGCTAGCCCCCTGCCACGCGGGGACTACCAGAGAGTTTTGTGATCGCTGGCACAACAATCAGCAATGGCGTATTGTGGCACATTCGGTCGCAATGTTTAACCACGTAACGCATCGGTAAACCCTTCAGTCTCCGTTGCGGCGATCGCAAACAATGCCAATGCAACAACATGCAATCAGGAAGCAGCTATGACCCTCGACTGGTGGTTAACCTATCTTCTCACAACGCTTATTCTCAGCCTTTCTCCGGGGGCCGGTGCTATCAATACCATGAGCACTGCCATCAGTCACGGCTATCGCGGTGCGGCGGCATCCATCGCCGGTCTGCAAGTCGGGCTGGCTATCCATATCGTATTGGTAGGTATCGGTCTTGGCGCGCTGCTATCGCAATCGCTGCTGGCTTTTGACATTCTGAAATGGCTTGGTGCCGCTTATCTGATCTGGCTCGGTATCCAGCAGTGGCGCGCGGCTGGTTCACTCGATCTGCATGCGCTGGCGGGCACCCTGCCCCGCCGCCAGCTGTTTCGTCGTGCCGTTCTGGTCAACCTTACCAACCCGAAAAGCATCGTTTTTCTGGCGGCGCTGTTCCCACAGTTTATCGTGCCGCATCAGCCGCAGGTTGCTCAGTATCTGATTTTGGTGGTGACCACTGTGGCGGTCGATATTGTGGTGATGATCGGTTACGCCACGCTCGCCACTCGCATTGCTGTATGGCTGAAAGGGGCGCGCCAAATCCGCCTGCTCAACCGGCTGTTTGGCTCGTTGTTTATGCTGGTCGGCGCGCTACTGGCAACGGCGCGTAAGGTGTAATCCGTCACTCGCCGCCAACCGGCGGCGAGGACAAAACAGCGGGAGTGCTACGCCATGCTCGCTTAGCGCGAAATAATCAGATGTAGCCCAAAGCCGGTAAACAGCACCCCCGCCAGACCATCAATCCATTTAGCCAAACGCTGATAGCCGCGGCGCATTGCAGGCAAGGCAAACACCATTGCCACCAGGCTAAACCACAGCAGCGTTTCCAGAGAGATTAATGCAAACAGCCCCCAGCGCGCACTGGTGCCAACGCTATCGCCCACAAACAGAGAGAATACGCTGCCGAAATAGATAAGCGCTTTCGGGTTGGCGAGGTTGGTCAGCAAACCGCGCATAAAGGTTTTCCCTTTCGAAGGCAGTTCTACCGTTTCAACCGTTTGCAGCTCCCCTTTGCGACGCGCTGCGCGCAACATCTGCAATCCCATCCAGCACAGATACAATCCACCGCCGATGGTAATAGCATCGTGCAACCACGCCATTTTTTGCAGTAACAGGTGCAACCCCATCAACGCAATGGCCGCCCACACCATTACCCCAAGAGAAATCCCCAAAACGCCCATCATGGCTTCTTTGCGCGAGCGACTCGCCGCCGTCTGGGAAACAAAAAAGAAATCCGGTCCCGGGCTCATCAATGCCACGAAGTGCACCATCGCCACGGTCAAAAACAACATCATGATATTTATATGAACGCATCCCGTTTGCAAGGCATCCATTATTTTGACATTGACGGGTAGGTTGCAGCTTTATATCCGGCTTTTTTGCAGCCATAAAGCTGCGAGCCCCTACGTAATCCGCTGATTCACGCCTCATTTCCTTAGCGAGCTTTAAGCTCAAAAAATCATTCAGGTTTAGCGAGTCCCGGTCTTACCTGTCTTTGTCATCACGCTGGCCACCAGAGCAACCTTTTTGCATTCACCCTTTTTAAGAGTAAATAGTTATCGGTATCAGCGATTAATAGGGCCTGATACTGACATGATTTTTATCGTACTTACGCTCATGGGCGGCTAGCGCCCACACAGTTCGCGCCAGCTTATTTGCCATCGCCACGATAGCCACACCGGTCGGACGCCGTTTTTTAAGTTCCGTTATCCATGGCCCAGGCTCTTTAGCAACTAACGAAGCGGCTCTTGCCCCATGGATAAACAGCGTTCGCAGATAGGTGTCACCACGTTTGCTTATCCCCAGCAGCCGAACTTTCCCCCCGGAACCCGTCTGCTTCGGCACCAGACCGACATAAGCAGCGAACTGTCTGCCGGATTTAAACGCTGAGGCTTCCCCCATGGTGGCAACTGCCGCTGTGGCGATTAACGGCCCCACGCCGGGAATTTCCATCAGCCGTTTACAGGTTTCGTTCTGCCGGGCCACGCTGTTAAGCTGTTTTTCAAGGCCATCTATCAGCATGTCCAGCTCATTCAGTCTGTTGTACTGGTCTTCCAGCACGGTGATGAGATACGGCGGCAGCTTCGTTTTCAGCCGCTCCAGTGCAGCCGGTAGCTCCCTGTCCATCGCTGCCCGACCTTTATGGATGGTTTCGCCAAACTCCAGTAATGTTCCGTGCAGCGCGTTAATCTGTGCAGTTCTGAACTTCACCAGTTGTCTGCGTGAACGGTGCAGAACCAGTACCGATTGCTGTTCTTCCGTTTTTACGGCTATCGCCTTGCCTGGCTGCTGTACCGCCATCCAGATAGCGCGGGCATCCATGACATCATTCTTGTTGCCCATGACGAACGCCTTGACGAACCGTCCCTGCATCAGCCGGACTTTATGCCCCAGCTTTTCCAGTTCCCGGGCCCAGTGCTGAGAGCCTCCACAGGCCTCCATGCCAATCAGGCAAGGCTCCCGGTTACTGAAGAACGTCAGAAAATCCTTGCTGCGCAGCTGCTTGTCCACCACTTCACCTGTGTGCTCATTGACGAAGTGAACCTGAATCAGATGCTTTGCGATATCAACGCCAACCGGTGTATATTTCATGCTGTGGAGTCTCCAGTCTGAGGGAGCTTTATGCATCCCGTATTGGGCACCATGATGCCGGAAATCTGCGAGGCTCCACACCTGCCGACTTCACTCTTTCAACCATCATTCTGCTCCGCGCTTAAAGAGGTGGGATGCGTTCATTACATTTCCTTTTTTACCACAGAGTCTAGAAATTCAAGTCCGATCAGCGCACATCGTCACCATCGTCCAGATGTTCACGGATCAGCGACATAAATGGCGTACCGAATCGCTCCAGTTTACGCTGCCCGACGCCGTTAATCGTCAGCAATTCGCTTGCCGTCACCGGCAAGCGATCAGCCATTTCCAGCAGCGTGGCATCACTGAACACCACATAAGGCGGGATATCGCCCTCATCAGCAATGGCTTTGCGTAGTTTGCGCAGTTTGGCAAACAGCTTGCGATCGTAAAGCCCGGTGTACGATTTTTGGTTCGCTTTCGGCTTCAGGTTAACCACGCGAGGTACCGCCAACTGCAAAGGTATCTCACCGCGCAGCACCGGACGGGCCGATTCGGTCAGTTGTACCGCTGAGTGCAATGCAATATTTTGCGTGAGGAACCCCAGGTGAATCAGTTGGCGCAGCACGCTGACCCAATGCTCATGCGATTGCTCACGGCCAATGCCGTACACTGGCAGCTTGTCGTGTCCCCATTCGCGAATACGCTGGTTATTAGCCCCGCGCAACACTTCCACCACATAGCCCAGGCCAAAGCGCTGCCCCACCCGATATACGCAGGAGAGCGCCTTTTGCGCATCCACCAGGCCATCATAGCGCTTAGGTGGATCGAGGCAGATATCACAGTTACCGCAAGGGGCATGCCGCCCTTCACCAAAATAGTTAAGCAACACCAGACGGCGGCAGGTTTGCGCCTCCGCGAACGCCCCCATCGCGTTCAACTTGTGTCGTTCAATTTCTTGCTGCGGGCCCGGCGGTTTTTCCTCAAGGCAGCGGCGCAACCACGCCATGTCAGCCGGATCGTAAAACAGCGCGGCTTCCGCAGGCAGGCCATCTCGCCCGGCACGCCCGGTCTCCTGATAGTAGGATTCGATCGTGCGTGGGATATCAAAGTGCACCACAAAGCGCACGTTGGGTTTGTTAATACCCATGCCAAAGGCGACGGTGGCTACCACCACTTGCAAATCGTCACGTTGAAACGCTTCCTGTACCTGCGCACGCCGTTCGTTGTCCAAGCCAGCATGATAGGCCGCCACGCTGAGGCCACGATTTTGCAGACGCGCACTGATATCCTCCACCTTCGCCCGGCTGTTGCAATAAATGATGCCGCTTTTACCGCGCTGACCCTGCACAAACATCCACAGTTGATCGAGCGGTTTAAATTTCTCCACCAGCGTATAGCGGATATTGGGCCTGTCGAAGCTGCTCAGATGAATATGCGGTTCGTGCAGATCGAGCAGGCGCACAATATCACTGCGCGTAGCGTCGTCGGCGGTTGCCGTCAAGGCAACCACTGGCAGCGTGGGGAAACGCTGCTTGATTTGCCCAAGGGCGCGGTATTCCGGGCGGAAATCATGCCCCCACTGGGAGATACAGTGCGCTTCGTCGATGGCAATCAGTGCCGGATTCCACTGAGCAAGCTGGTCAAAGAAGCTGTCCGTGGTTAAACGCTCCGGCGCGATATACAGCAGCTTGATTTCACCGCTGCGACAGCGGGTCATCACGTCCCACTGCTGCTCACGAGTCTGGGTCGAGTTCAGGCAGGCGGCAGTCACGCCGTAGGCAAGAAGCTGATCCACCTGGTCTTTCATCAAAGAGATCAGCGGAGACACCACCAACGCCAGGCCATCCAGCACCAATGCGGGGATCTGGTAGCACAGCGATTTCCCGCCCCCGGTCGGCATGATCACCAGACAATCCTGACCGTTGACCGCAGTCCGAATGACCGCATCCTGGCCGGGACGGAATTGCTGATAACCGAACGTATCGCGTAGAACCTGAGCCGCTAACGCTTCCTTATTTAACACTTCCGCCGTAGACACGCGTTCCCCGATCCTCTTTGCATCACATCAGCCCGTGGCCGATAAAATCAAACAGGCGCTATTTTCAGCGCCTGTGATAAAAACTGCAATCTTTTGACCACGAGAATTATTTTTTCTGAAAACGCGCCTCAAAAGATATCGTTCAACATCACACCGACACCGTAACGCGTCTGCCGATGGTTGTAGTCGATCATCGATTCGCCGTAGCCGCTAAACACCTTGGTATAGAAGCGTACATGCCTGGTTATCGGATAGCTCCACCCCAACTCTGCGTTGCCGTAACCGCTGTTCCAGTTGTAATGCCCTGCGACGCTGAAAATGCTGTCGCCCCAAACGTAGCCAACACGAACTCGATAATACCCCAGATACTTGGTGATATCCGGGTTGTCATCCTTGCGGTCTGGGATCAGGAACCAGGGTTTAAGATCCACCTTCCAGTTGCCGTTTTGCGCCATCAGGCGCATATAGGCGCGATCCCAACTGCGCGAAGTTGGATCTGCCTTGCCGTTAGATTGATGATTCAGCCCCACTTCCACATCGCGCAATGTCCATCCGCCCAAACTGTAATCGGTCGCCCAGCCAAGAAATATCTGTGGTTCATAGTTAGTTTCACGAAACGGTGAGGATTCATCGGCATTCGACATCTGCCACCAGGATTGCTGGGTATAAGAGACGCCCAACAGCGAATTGTCGCCCATGATGCCGCGCCAGATGGGGAAGGCCAGACTCAACTGAAAATTCACTTCATCTTTACGCGCTTCTTTGGCCCAGTCGTAACTGCTGATCGCTTGTTTATTGATGTTGGTGGTGTAGGTATAAAGCAGATAGTTGCTTTCATAAGGATAAAGGATAAAAGGGTTATCATGGTCTTGCAGCAAATTGGCAATAATGCTGCCACGCACTGCGTGCCTGTCGTGTACAACTTGAACTTTTGCTTCTTCTGCCTGAACTTGTGCCGCCAACAAGAGCGCCACTACGCCCGCAATTTTGCGCATACGGTATCTCCGACCAACATGAAAGTAAGGAAATGTAATGAACGCATCCCACCTCTTTAAGCTTAAGCGCGGAGCAGAATGATGGTTGAAAGAGTGAAGTCGGCAGGTGTGGAGCCTCGCAGATTTCCGGCATCATGGTGCCCAATACGGGATGCATAAAGCTCCCTCAGACTGGAGACTCCACAGCATGAAATATACACCGGTTGGCGTTGATATCGCAAAGCATCTGATTCAGGTTCACTTCGTCAATGAGCACACAGGTGAAGTGGTGGACAAGCAGCTGCGCAGCAAGGATTTTCTGACGTTCTTCAGTAACCGGGAGCCTTGCCTGATTGGCATGGAGGCCTGTGGAGGCTCTCAGCACTGGGCCCGGGAACTGGAAAAGCTGGGGCATAAAGTCCGGCTGATGCAGGGACGGTTCGTCAAGGCGTTCGTCATGGGCAACAAGAATGATGTCATGGATGCCCGCGCTATCTGGATGGCGGTACAGCAGCCAGGCAAGGCGATAGCCGTAAAAACGGAAGAACAGCAATCGGTACTGGTTCTGCACCGTTCACGCAGACAACTGGTGAAGTTCAGAACTGCACAGATTAACGCGCTGCACGGAACATTACTGGAGTTTGGCGAAACCATCCATAAAGGTCGGGCAGCGATGGACAGGGAGCTACCGGCTGCACTGGAGCGGCTGAAAACGAAGCTGCCGCCGTATCTCATCACCGTGCTGGAAGACCAGTACAACAGACTGAATGAGCTGGACATGCTGATAGATGGCCTTGAAAAACAGCTTAACAGCGTGGCCCGGCAGAACGAAACCTGTAAACGGCTGATGGAAATTCCCGGCGTGGGGCCGTTAATCGCCACAGCGGCAGTTGCCACCATGGGGGAAGCCTCAGCGTTTAAATCCGGCAGACAGTTCGCTGCTTATGTCGGTCTGGTGCCGAAGCAGACGGGTTCCGGGGGGAAAGTTCGGCTGCTGGGGATAAGCAAACGTGGTGACACCTATCTGCGAACGCTGTTTATCCATGGGGCAAGAGCCGCTTCGTTAGTTGCTAAAGAGCCTGGGCCATGGATAACGGAACTTAAAAAACGGCGTCCGACCGGTGTGGCTATCGTGGCGATGGCAAATAAGCTGGCGCGAACTGTGTGGGCGCTAGCCGCCCATGAGCGTAAGTACGATAAAAATCATGTCAGTATCAGGCCCTATTAATCGCTGATACCGATAACTATTTACTCTTAAAAAGGGTGAATGCAAAAAGGTTGCTCTGGTGGCCAGCGTGATGACAAAGACAGGTAAGACCGGGACTCGCTAAACCTGAATGATTTTTTGAGCTTAAAGCTCGCTAAGGAAATGAGGCGTGAGTCAGCGGATTACATAGGGGCTCGCAGCTTTATGGCTGCAAAAAAGCCGGATATAAAGCTGCAACCTACCCGTCAATGTCAAAATAATGGATGCCTTGCAAACGGGATGCGTTCATATAAAATGTAATGAACGCATCCCACCTCTTTAAGCGCGGAGCAGAATGATGGTTGAAAGAGTGAAGTCGGCAGGTGTGGAGCCTCGCAGATTTCCGGCATCATGGTGCCCAATACGGGATGCATAAAGCTCCCTCAGACTGGAGACTCCACAGCATGAAATATACACCGGTTGGCGTTGATATCGCAAAGCATCTGATTCAGGTTCACTTCGTCAATGAGCACACAGGTGAAGTGGTGGACAAGCAGCTGCGCAGCAAGGATTTTCTGACGTTCTTCAGTAACCGGGAGCCTTGCCTGATTGGCATGGAGGCCTGTGGAGGCTCTCAGCACTGGGCCCGGGAACTGGAAAAGCTGGGGCATAAAGTCCGGCTGATGCAGGGACGGTTCGTCAAGGCGTTCGTCATGGGCAACAAGAATGATGTCATGGATGCCCGCGCTATCTGGATGGCGGTACAGCAGCCAGGCAAGGCGATAGCCGTAAAAACGGAAGAACAGCAATCGGTACTGGTTCTGCACCGTTCACGCAGACAACTGGTGAAGTTCAGAACTGCACAGATTAACGCGCTGCACGGAACATTACTGGAGTTTGGCGAAACCATCCATAAAGGTCGGGCAGCGATGGACAGGGAGCTACCGGCTGCACTGGAGCGGCTGAAAACGAAGCTGCCGCCGTATCTCATCACCGTGCTGGAAGACCAGTACAACAGACTGAATGAGCTGGACATGCTGATAGATGGCCTTGAAAAACAGCTTAACAGCGTGGCCCGGCAGAACGAAACCTGTAAACGGCTGATGGAAATTCCCGGCGTGGGGCCGTTAATCGCCACAGCGGCAGTTGCCACCATGGGGGAAGCCTCAGCGTTTAAATCCGGCAGACAGTTCGCTGCTTATGTCGGTCTGGTGCCGAAGCAGACGGGTTCCGGGGGGAAAGTTCGGCTGCTGGGGATAAGCAAACGTGGTGACACCTATCTGCGAACGCTGTTTATCCATGGGGCAAGAGCCGCTTCGTTAGTTGCTAAAGAGCCTGGGCCATGGATAACGGAACTTAAAAAACGGCGTCCGACCGGTGTGGCTATCGTGGCGATGGCAAATAAGCTGGCGCGAACTGTGTGGGCGCTAGCCGCCCATGAGCGTAAGTACGATAAAAATCATGTCAGTATCAGGCCCTATTAATCGCTGATACCGATAACTATTTACTCTTAAAAAGGGTGAATGCAAAAAGGTTGCTCTGGTGGCCAGCGTGATGACAAAGACAGGTAAGACCGGGACTCGCTAAACCTGAATGATTTTTTGAGCTTAAAGCTCGCTAAGGAAATGAGGCGTGAGTCAGCGGATTACATAGGGGCTCGCAGCTTTATGGCTGCAAAAAAGCCGGATATAAAGCTGCAACCTACCCGTCAATGTCAAAATAATGGATGCCTTGCAAACGGGATGCGTTCATATAAAAATGATAGACACGCTCGTTATTATTCTAGCTTCATAATCTGTACTTGAATCATCCACTTCCTAGTTATTCATGCTTTTCTCAAAAGAAACAGAAGCGCATCATAAAACAAACAAAAATTTAACGTTAAACTATCCTTATTCTCTGTTCCGATCGTTACTGAGGGCCGCCCGCTATGTCATTACCGCTTGTCCAGCAGGATGACACGCTTCCCCCTGATGCCATGCTGCCTCAGGAGAGCGTTCGCCAACGCGTCAGCGACATATTTATTTATCAGATGCCCTTCAACCGGGAACTGGGGCTTGAACTGCATGAGTTTGAAGCCGACCATGCCATTTTGGTGTTTGATCGTCAGGAGCGATTGGTCGGCAATGCGTTGCAAAAAATTCTCCACGGTGGTGTGATCGCCGCCGGGCTGGATGTGGCCGCCGGGCTGGTCTGCGTTGGCAGTGCGCTGTTACGGCACCGCAGTATCAGCGTTCAGGAATTTCACCAGCGACTGGCACGCATGGGCACCATTGATGTGCGCGTGGACTATCTGCGCCCGGGCCGCGGCGAGCACTTTACCCTGACCTGCACGCTGCTGAGTGGGGGCAATAAAATCGCCGTGGCGCGCGCCGAGTTGCACAACGAGGCACGGGTGCATATCGCCATTGCCACGGCCACCTATATCGTCGGATAACGCCGAATTATTCGCACGGTAACGATATAAAAGGCTGAATAATCCTATTTTACCAAAACGAAGCACCAAAACGGGAAGGAAAGATGAAAGTCACTGCGGTTTAGCGTAGAGTACTCCCTCTTCAGTCCGTTGAGTAAGCCTTCCACATGAATGAACAGCAATCACGCCAGGGTGTGTTATTCGCCCTTGGTGCCTATTTTATTTGGGGCATCGCACCCGTCTACTTCAAGCTGATTGGCGC
Organism: Symbiopectobacterium sp. Eva_TO; assembly: GCF_053848865.1. Lineage (NCBI taxonomy): Bacteria > Pseudomonadati > Pseudomonadota > Gammaproteobacteria > Enterobacterales > Enterobacteriaceae > Symbiopectobacterium > Symbiopectobacterium sp. Eva_TO. Next base: position 1,633,906 of record NZ_JBSPEY010000004.1, read on the forward strand.
AGTGCCTGCCACAGAAATTCTTACGCACCGGATTATCTGGTCGTTTCTCTTCATGCTGGTTTTGGTGAGCATCAGCCGCAAATGGCGTCAGGTACAACACGTCATGGGATCACCCAAAACGCTGCTGATGCTGGCACTGACCGCCGTGCTGGTGGGCGGCAACTGGCTGCTCTACATTTGGGCGGTAAACCATAATCACATTCTGGAAGCCAGCCTGGGCTATTTTATCAATCCACTGGTTAACGTGATGCTGGGAATGATTTTTCTCGGTGAGCGCTTCCGCCGCCTGCAATGGTGCGCGGTACTGTTGGCGTTCAGCGGCGTGTTGATTCAGCTCTGGCAGTTTGGCTCCGTGCCGGTGATTGCTCTAGCGCTGGCCTTTAGTTTTGCGATCTATGGCCTGTTGCGTAAGAAACTCGGCGTAGACGGCCAGACCGGCATGCTGATTGAAACCCTGTGGTTGCTGCCTGCGGCAATTATCTATTTGTTTTTTATCGCCGATACACCGAGCAGCCACCTTGGCAATAACAGCACGACGCTCAATCTGCTGTTAGTCAGCGCAGGCATCGTGACCACCGTGCCGCTGCTGTTTTTCACCGCCGCCGCCGTGAGAATGCGCCTGTCTACGCTCGGGTTCTTCCAGTACCTCGGCCCGACGCTGATGTTTATCATCGCTGTCACGCTCTATGGCGAGCCGCTCGGCAGCGACAAAATGGTGGCATTTGGCTTTATCTGGGCGGCGCTGGCGTTGTTTATCATCGATGCCCTCATCGCCCAGCGGAAATTACGTCGCGTTCAGCGCCGTGTGGCGTGAGATGTAGCGTGACAACACCGGGCTAAACAGCAGCGTCGAAAACAGCCTCAGGGTTTGCATCGCAATAACAAAGGCCATGTCAACGTGACTGCCCGCTGCAATGACCGCAATGGAGTCCAGCCCACCAGGGCTGGTCGCCAGATAGGCGGTAAGAATATGCACCGGCAGCAACAGCGTTACCCCGTAAGCCATCCCTCCACACAGTACCATCAGGCCGACGATAGAGGCCATCATCTGTGGCAAGGTGCGGATGGCCAGCAGAAAAATCGGGCGAGTAAAGCTTAAGCCCACACTCCAACCGATAAATGCATAGGCCAATGACAGTATCCACTCCGGCGTTTGCAGCGTCAGCTTACCCGTCGAGTGTAGCGCGGCACCGAGGATCATCGGTCCCAGCAGTGCGCCGGACGGCAGGCGCAGCCAGCGCCCCAACAGCACGCCGCAGCATGCCACACCGAGTGTGGCAAAAAAACGCCAGTCGAGAGCAGGAAACCAGATCAGCGCGGCGGTATTATGCGCTGCCGTTTCACCAAGGCTCAAGCGCGCTACAAATGCGGCAGCAGCCGTCACCATCAGCACGCGCAGGTATTGCATAAACGCCACCAGACGCACGTCGGCACCAAATTCGCTCGACATAGCAACCATGGCCGAGGCACAGCCGGGTGATGCGCCCCAGGCCCCAGTGGTGCCGGGCAAGGCGCTGAACTTAACCAGTAACCAGCCAGAAAAGCCGCTGGCGGCAAGGGTTGCCACCAAAATGCCCAACACTAACGGCCATTCTTGCAACAGCGGGCTCAAGATAGAGAGGGAAAGGCTCTGCGCCACCAGACAGCCAAGGATGGCATTAGCGGCCCAAAAATACGCAGGAGGCATACGGATCGTCGCCCCTTTCAACCCCATGGCGACGCCGACCATCATCGGCCCTAACAGAAACGCGGCCGGAACATGGAACCACTGCAATACCAACCCCAGCAGCAGAGAAGCAACCAACAGCACTCCCCACTGCGCCAAGGGCGAAACCCTTCCCATAGCGACAATCTGATATGACAATACCTGTAGAGGTTTTATTCTAAACAGAAGGGAGGGCTAATGAATATGGAAATGATCGTAGAAGCCAAAAATGAGCGCGTTCCCGGCTTACGCCGGGAAGCATAGCACTATGGTTACAGCCAGTTTTTGCGCTTGAAGTAGAGATACGGAGCCAATCCTGCCAGGATCATCAGCACGATAGCCCCCGGGTAACCAAACGACCAGTGCAGTTCCGGCATAAACTCAAAGTTCATCCCATAGCTGGACGCCACCAGCGTCGGCGGCAGAAACACCACGGAAACCACCGAGAAGATCTTGATAATGCGGCTCTGCTCGATATTGATAAAGCCCATCGCCGCCTGCATCAGGAAGTTAACCTTCTGAAACAGAGATTCATTGTGCGGCAACAGGGATTCGATATCGCGCAGGATCTCACGCGCCTGTTCCAGTTGCCCGCTCGGCAGGCGCGCGCGACGTACCAGAAAATTCAACGCACGTTGGGTATCCATCAAACACAGGCGTACCTTCCAACCCACATCTTCCAATTCCGCCAGCGTCGAGAGCGCTTCGTCGTACTCTTCGCCCTGACGCCCTTCCATGATCACGCGACTGAGCGATTCCAGATCGCTATAGATGTTTTCGATTTCATCGGCCAGCTGTTCAATCTTGGTTTCAAACAGATCGAGCAACAGTTCGTAGGCGTTACCGTCTACCAGCGTCTGGTTGCGCGCGCGCATCCGGTACAGACGAAAGGCCGGTAACTCGCGCTCACGCAGCGTGTACAAACGCCCGTCGCGAATGGTGAATGCCACGGTGGAGTTTCCAGCGTGATCGTCCGCGTCTTCGAAGAAGAAAAAGGAGTGGATATGCAGGCCGTCTTCGTCTTCGAAGAAACGAGCCGATGCTTCGATATCTTCCAGTTCAGGGCGCGTTGCCAGGCTCTGCCCCAACCGGTTTTGCACCAGCTCACGCTCTTCATCTTCAGGCTCGACCAAATCCACCCACACGGAGGCGGCAATATCATCGGTGTCGTCCAGTTCCAGACGGGATAAACGGCAGTTATCCAGTTTAAATGCGCTCAGCATAGGCCATTTGCTCCTAGTGCGATAACAGAGAAAGACGGACGCGTTGAAGCACAGAAACGGTGATGACAGGGCACCAACAGGTTTCGAACCGACGGTGCTGACTCAATTTGATGACGGAGGGATACAACATCACCGATAACCACCGGGGCTACCGATATAACAGCGGGAAGCCTTAGAAATGGTTAGTAATCAATTGATTAATGAGCCAGTATCGACTGGGTGTGTCCAAGGCGGGGCCCTCCGGGAATAATGATGGGAGCATGTTACGCCGAGATGAAAAAGCCTGTCAACTTTTAAACTGTGACAGTTAAAAGATGCCCGAATTGTTCAATTCTGCCTAGAACGATAAGCACATGCGGCGAAGGTGACTTTCCCGCTCCGCCTCCATGATCTTGACCCACCATCTCCGGACAGCTTTTGTATCTTAAGTTAACGATGCCCGCTGGCGCCGATATTCTCTTGGGGAGTTGTATCCCAGCGCACTGTGCGGATGGTTTTCATTGTAATGATTGAACGCCGCTGCAAGATTCTTCAGCGCTGTTCGCACATCGGGTTTTGGCATGAAGGCGATGTAATCTTCCTTCATCGTCTTCACGAACCGTTCTGCCATGCCGTTACTCTGTGGACTGCTCACTGCTGTTGTGCAGGGCTCCAGATTCAGTTCTCTGGCGAACTTCCGCGTTTCATGCGCTGTGTACGCTGAACCATTATCCGTCAGCCATTGCACTGGTTTATCCGGCAGCGCGCTACCGAAGCGTTTTTCCACCGACCTCAGCATCACATCCTGCACGGTTGAACTGTCATAACCCCTGGTGCTCGCTGCCCAGTCTATGGCCTCCCGGTCGCAGCAGTCCAGTGCGAACGTCACCCGCAGCTTCTCGCCGTTGTCACAACCGAACTCGAAGCCATCTGAGCACCAGCGCATATCGCTCTCTGCTACCGCGATTTTGCCTTTATGCTCCCGCTTCGGACGTTCAGTTTTATCATGCAACAACAGCAGGTTATGCTCGCTCATTATCCTGTAAAGCCGTTTGGCGTTCACCGGTGGAAATCCCTCTGCACGACGTTGCTTACGCAGGATACCCCACACTCGGCGGTAACCGTAACTGGGCATGTCGCTGATGATACGGAGGATGTCCGATAATATCTCAGCATCAGCTTCGTCATTACGCCGGTTGCTGCGCCTGTCCAGCCAGTCGGCAGAACGGTTAACCCGCAGTGACAGCTGCGCACGCGACACGCTCATGGCGCGGCTGACCAGAGCTATTCCCCGTCCTTTGGCAACAAGGGCGCGTGCGCTATCCATTTTCGCGACTGGCGGTACTCCACTGCTTCTTTGAGGATCTCAACTTCCATCGTCTTCTTACCCAGAAGGCGCTGTAGCTCCCGGACCTGCTTGAGGGCAGTCGCCAGCGCCGAAGCTGGAACCACTTCTTCTGCGGCCGCAACGGCGGTGAGGCTTCCTTCCTGGTATTGCTTCTTCCACTTAAACAAAAGGCTGGGCTGGATGCCATGCAGGCGGGCTACATGGGAGACGTTCATCCCCGGCTCCATTGTCTGCTGAATGATGGCGATTTTCTCTTGCGGAGTTTTACGCTTACGGACTTCTTGCCCTAACAGGATCCCGGTCATTTCAAAATTAGCATGATTGTTAGACATATATCTAAGCCTATCTCTTATCTGGAGATACAGCGACTGTCTGGTGTTACAGGGGGCTACATCACCCGCTCCGCCTCCATACCGTTTAGCACTCATCGTCAGGCAGATAGGCAATCGCCCGAACCGGAAAGCCCGGCACACCGGCAAAATTGGGAAAGCTGACCTGAAGATACGCCCCGACAGCAGGCACCTGATCCAGGTTGTTCATCACCTCGACCTGCCAGGCATCGCGATCGAGCACATAGAATTCGCCAATCAGCCCATTGTTGCGACGAAAATCCACGGCGGCATCAGTGTCCAGTGTTTCATGGCCGACGGCAGCAATCTGGCGCTGTTCAAACAAAAAGCGCAATGCCTCTATGGACCAACCCGGCGTATGGCTATTGCCTTCGGCATCGTTGTTGGCAAAGGCCTGCGCATCCGGCCAGCGCTTGCTCCAACCGCTGGCGAACGCCACAAAGCAACCCGATAGGATCTGACCGTATTGTTGCTCGAAATCCACAATGTCCTGAACACCGAGACGGTAGTCGGCATCCTGTGCCACAGCCTCCTGCTTGTGGATCACGCGCAACGGCAGCAACAATGCCTTGTTGGCAAGACCATCCAGACAGCGTTTGCCCAGAGAAAAATGCGCAGGGGCATCAATGTGCGTACCCGTCTGGGTTACAAAGGTGAGCTGTTGGGCAAAAAAGCCATCCTGCTCAACCGTATACAGCGTGTTACGCTGCACGCCGGGAAACGCGCTAAAGATCGGGATTGATTCTGTTACGCTGTGCGTCAGGTCTACCCATTTCTTGCCACGCAGGGCAGTGATTATCTCGTCTAACGTCATCCCGGTTGCTCTCCTTTTCTGTCAAACGCGACAGTGTTGATGCCTGCGCTATACCGTCTCCAACCGCGCATAGGCGGCGACCAGCCACTTGATACCTTGTCCCTGGAAAGCGACCTGTAAACGGCAATGCTCACCGCTGCCTTCCAGATTGATGATGGTCCCTTCGCCAAATTTGTCATGGCGCACCCGCTGGCCCAAAGCATAGCCGCTGTCACTTTGGCTCACTGGCGTACCCAAGCGCTGGTGATTGACTGGACGAGACACGCTGGCACGCAGGCGCACTTCCTCCACGCACTCGACAGGCAGTTCACCAACAAAACGCGATGGGCGATGATAGGTTTCCTTGCCGTACAACCGCCGGCTTTCGGCATAGGTCAGGGTGAGCTTCTGCATGGCGCGCGTCACGCCGACATAGGCCAGACGGCGCTCCTCTTCGAGACGCCCGCCCTCATCCAGCGACATCTGGCTCGGGAACATGCCCTCTTCCATGCCAACGATAAATACCTGAGGAAACTCCAGCCCTTTAGCGGAGTGCAGCGTCATCAGTTGCACCGCATCCTGATAAGCATCAGCCTGCCCTTCCCCCGCTTCCAATGCTGCGTGAGAGAGAAACGCCTGCAACGGCATCAGGTCCATGTCTTCTTCCTGATAGCTGAACTGGCGCGTTGCCGTCACCAGTTCTTCCAGGTTTTCTACCCGCGCTTGCCCTTTCTCGCCGTTCTCCTGCTCATACATCTGCCACAGGCCGGAATCTTTGATAGCGCGGTCGGTTTGCACGTGCAGCGGCAAATCGGCGGTTTCATAGGCCAGTGCTTCCACCAACTCGAGGAAGCGCTGCAACGCCGAAGCAGCTCGCCCTGCCAGCGCTTTTTCCTGCAACAGCACGCGGCTGGATTGCCACAGCGTCACCTGTCGATCGCGCGCAGTTTGACGAACCACATCCAAGGTGCGATCGCCAATACCGCGCGTTGGGGTATTCACCACGCGCTCAAAGGCAGCATCATCATTGCGGTTGGCAATCAGGCGCAAATAGGCGAGCGCATCTTTGATTTCCTGACGTTCGAAGAAGCGCATGCCGCCATAAATTCGGTACGGCATGTTCTGTTGTAGCAAGGCCTCTTCCAGCACGCGTGATTGGGCGTTGCTGCGATACAGGATGGCGTTTTCCTTGAGTGCGCCGCCATTTTCCTGCCACACCTTGATGCGATTAACCACAAAACGGGCTTCATCCAGCTCGTTAAACGCGCAGTACAAGGAGATCGGGTCCCCCTGCGCATCTTCCGTCCACAGGTTTTTACCCAACCGCCCGCCGTTGTGTGCAATCAGCGCATTAGCCGCAGTAAGAATATTGCCGGTGGAGCGATAGTTCTGCTCCAGACGAATGGTTTCGGCTTTGGGGAAGTCATTTAAAAACAGCTGGATGTTTTCTACCTGCGCCCCGCGCCAGCCATAAATTGACTGATCGTCATCACCGACGATCATCACGCTGGCGGTGTCTCCCGCCAGCATGCGGATCCAGGCGTACTGAATACGGTTGGTATCCTGAAATTCGTCCACCAGAATATTGGTGAAGCGCTCGCGGTAGTGACTGAGAATATGGGGTTTATTCAGCCACATTTCGTGAGCGCGCAGCAGGAGTTCGGCAAAATCGACCAGTCCGGCGCGATCGCACGCTTCCTGATAGGCCTGATATACCTTGAGCCAGGTTTGCTCAACGGGATTGCCATAGCTTTCGATATGCTGTGGGCGCAGACCTTCGTCTTTCTTGCCATTGATGTACCACATCGCCTGGCGCGCCGGCCACTGTTTGTCATCCAGATTCAGCGCCCGAATCAGGCGCTTGAGCAGACGCAGTTGATCTTCACTGTCCAGAATCTGAAAATCCTGCGGCAAACCGGCATCAAGATGGTGAGCGCGCAGCAGGCGGTGCGCCAGACCGTGGAAAGTGCCGATCCACATGCCGCCCTGACTGGTGCCGATCAAATGCTCGATACGGTGACGCATCTCCGCCGCCGCCTTGTTGGTAAACGTCACCGCCATGATGGAATAGGGTGAGCACTGCTCAACGGACGTCAACCAGGCGATACGATGCACCAGCACCCGCGTTTTGCCGCTTCCGGCGCCCGCCAGTACAAGAAGATTCCCACGCGGCGCGGCAACCACATCGCGCTGTTTATTGTTCAGGCCATCAAGAAGTTCAGAAACGTCCATCGGTAGAGTTATCCGTTAACAGACAAGCAGTAACCCCAGGGGCACTTACTTCACTGGTAATTTATACAGCTAAATTAGCAGAATTATAGCAGCGTTGTGAGCAATGCCAACCGTGAAATTTCCACATGCGGCAATAGCCGCGCATCGTCAATCTTCATCAGGTTGCCTTCATGCCGGTTAATCCAGCACGCTTGCAAGCCATTACGCACCGCACCGGCCACGTCGGTGGTCAAGTCGTCACCCACGTGCAGAATCTGCCCCGGAGCCACGCCCATCGCCTGCGCTGCCCGATGATACATATCACCAAAGGGTTTGGCGCGACCGTCCGGCCCCGCGCGCAAGATAAACCGAAAGTAGCGATCCAGCCCGAAGCGGCTGGGATCGGCATTGCCATTGGTGATAGCCACCAGCGGCCAGCGCTGGGACAAGGCGTGCAACGTATCATGGGTTTCCTGCGTCGGGGTAATCTGGCTGCGCCAGTGAGCAAAGTGCGCCATCGCCTGCGCTGCACCTTGGCTCGCCGTCACCGCGTCCAGCCCCGCCTCCAGCAACAATTGCGCGACTGCCCGCCGACGCCACTCGGTGACATCATGGTATATCTCCGGCTCCTGTTCACGCAGCACTTCGCGAATACGCTGTAAATCGCTGGACTGCACCGCGCTCATAGCAGGGTGAAAGGCTTGCAGAAAGCGCACCGATTCCAGTTGGGTGCGCTGAATTACTTCACGGTTATCGTACAGCGTATCGTCTAAATCAAACGTCATGGCGGCTATCGGTGCCAGTGGACGGTAAAAATACATCATGTCTTCCCTCGTTTGGCACGCGGATGTGCGGCATCGTACACCGTCGCCAAATGCTGAAAATCCAAATGGGTATAAATTTGCGTGGTAGAAAGATTGGCATGCCCCAGCAGTTCCTGCACCGCGCGCAAGTCACCGCTTGATTCCAACATATGGGTGGCAAAAGAGTGGCGTAGTTTATGCGGATGGACGTGGCTGTTCAGCCCCTGCTTGATCCCCCACTCTGCAAAGCGCTTTTGCACGTTGCGCATCGAAATGCGCTTGCCCTGTCGGGTAATGAAGATGGCATCATCTTCCGGGCCAAACAGCTCACGGCGTTCCAGCCACTCACGCAGCCAGTGCACGGCGGTGCGCCCCAGCGGCAGCTTGCGCTCTTTGCTGCCCTTTCCCACGACCCACACTTCGCCGCCGTCCAAATCGACATGACGGCACTCCATACCGACCAGTTCCGCCAAACGTAAGCCCGTACCGTACATCACTTCCAGCATGGCGCGATCGCGTACCGCAAGCGGATCGTTGAGATCGATCTCCAGCAGGCGATTTATTTCATCCACATCCATGTTTTTCGGCAGATGTCGGCCCGCTTTGGGCGCAGAAATACCGCGCGCCGGGTTAGCGGTTAACACCCCTTGCGCCACCTGCCAATCAAGAAAACTGCGCAGTGCCGAAAGGCGCAGCGCCAGACTTGCCGCTTGCAACCCACCGCGTTTGCTGCGCGCAACCACTGATCTCACCCCCCCCGCATCCAACGTGTGCCAGTCGGTGATGCCCATTTCATCCAGCATGGCGGCAATGGCACCCAGTTGACGGCAGTAATTTTCCTGCGTCAGCGGGCTGAGTTGGCGTTCCGCTTTCAAATAACGTAAAAACGCTGCGACCGAGGTCAACAATGGTGAAGGCAGCGCGGCGTCGCTCATGCCCGTTCAACCCAACGCGCCAGCATATCCGGCAGCAGGTTGGCCAGGTGTTGCAACAGCACGGTGCCCATGCCGTCTTGATAGTGATGACTGTCACGACTACTGAAAATCACCAGGCCCAGCGAGTCGTTTTTTCCCAACAGCGACAGCGCTACAGAGCCCACCTGCCGCGCCTGCGGTAGCAGTAATAGCAGTTCCGGCCCGTTAAGGCTGCCAAGATAGTGGTTACTGTCACGCAAACGCTGTATGCGCAGTGGTTCAAACAACGAACGCGACAGCGCCAAATGGGTAAAGCGCGAAGGCGCGCTGATACGCCACTTATCACTGAACAGGCGAATATCCGCGCCAACCAACCCTTGTTGGCGTGCCCAGTGCTGTAGGCGTTCAAGCAAGTCATGCAGCCCGGTAGCCGCTGACAAATCGGTCTGTAACGCCAGCAGACGACGGAACAACACTTCGTTGCCGCGCGCCTGCTCCATCAGCAAGGTGATCTCTTCTTCCAACTGCGCAATGTGGTGCCGCTGGCGCGCTAACTGCCATTCAACCAGCGAGACCGTCCCACGCACCGGGTGCGGAATGTGCATCTGCTCGACCTGGCGCGCATTGCGAATAAAGAAATCAGGGTTCTGTTGCAGGAACTGCAAAATCAGTTCGTCACTCAGTGCGCTCTGGCGTTCTGCCTGTTCCTCGACCTGCTTCATAAATGAATAAATCCATCATAGACATGGGTGGCAGGACCGGTCATATAAAGCGGATGCCCGACCCCTTTCCAATGGATATCAAGATCGCCCCCCGGTAACGAGACGCGAACTTCATCCGCCAATAGCCCTTGCTGAATGCACACCGCCACGGCGGCACAGGCACCGCTGCCACAGGCCTGCGTTTCGCCCGCGCCACGCTCGTAGACCCGCAGGCGTATGTGGCTACGGTCAATAATCTGCATAAACCCGACGTTGACGCGCTCAGGAAAACGCTCATGGCTTTCCAGCACCGGGCCAAGGGTTTCCACATTGGCCGTATCAACATCGTCAACCTGAATCACACAGTGGGGGTTACCCATTGAAACCACACCGCACAACACCGTATTATCGTTGGCGCGCAGGATATAGGTTTTTTCCGCCTTGGCGGCCCGAAACGGCACGCGCTGCGGTTCAAAATCCGGCTCGCCCATGTTCACCCGCACCAGTTCATCATCTGTGACGCTGAGCACCATGCGCCCGGTATGAGTACTCACCGCAATATCGCGTTTGTTGGTCAGCCCTTTGATACGCACGAAACGGGCGAAACAGCGCGCGCCGTTACCGCACTGGGCCACTTCACTGCCGTCCGCATTGAAAATACGGTAGTGAAAATCCAGCTCAGGATCGTAAGGCGGCTCGACCACCAGCAATTGATCAAACCCTACCCCGCGGTGGCGATCCGACAAACGGCGAATCAGCTCCGGCGAAAAATAGACATTTTGTGTAACGGCATCGACAACCATAAAATCATTGCCCAAACCGTGCATTTTAGCGAACTGCATTATACTGACTCCGCTCATGTAACCGGGCGCGGTAATTGCTATCGTGACCTGTTATCCGTGATTAAAATGCAACCGTGCCGGTTACGGACGCATCGACGGCTTTTGATGCGTATTCTTCTGTGAGTCTGGGATGTTGGTCGGCTCACCGTTCGGCATATAAAGCGACCCTTTCAACCCGCAACCCACCAATCCCAGCAGCATCAGCGCCAGAGAAAATGAACGAAATACCTGCTTCATGTCATTAAGACCTGTCAATCATCTATGCATGCTCTCTATAATCGCAGGTGGATCATGAAAAGCAATAGGAATCGAAAATGAACGACAGTGAGTTTCATCAATTAGCGGATGCGTTAATGTTGACGATCGAAGAAGCGTTGGACGACTTCGATGGTGATGCCGATATCGATTACGAAACCAACGGAGGCGTGATGACTCTGAGTTTCGAAAACGGCAGCAAGATTGTCATCAACCGCCAGGAGCCACTGCATCAGGTATGGTTGGCGACCAAAGCCGGTGGCTACCACTTTACGTATCAGCCGGACAAGGGTCAGAAGGAACAGTGGATCTGCGATCGCAGCGGCGAATCCTTTTTTGCGCTGCTGGCGCAGGCATGCAGTGCGCAGGCCGGTGAGGACGTCTCTTTCGATTAACGCGGGAAAACGCTCTGTTGCCACCAAGGACAACCAGAGCGTTACAGCATGTGCAGCCGCTGTTTGATCGCGGGCGACGCGCTTTCTTTGCCCGGAGATATGTTCAAATGAGATAGCGTCGTACTGCGAAAAGGAATCACCTGTGCCCGTCCATCCAACTGCACAATCTGATAGAACTGCGGCAGGTTGAAATTGATAAAGCTGGAGCCATAGGTAAAGCGGTCATGGGACGAGGAGTAAAAACGGCTCACGTCACGTACCAGTTCTTCCTTGCTGCCTTCACAGTGGTGATAAACCTCAACGCGGTTCGATTCATCCAGAATAAAGATATTAAATCCTTGCTCTTCCGGCAGATCTTCAAAGAAGAACTGGATGATCCCTTCGCTCGCCACGCCGTCGATGACTGCTGGCAGATGGATATGGTTGGTCTCCACCTGCGTGGGCAACCCTTGCAGTTTGTTGTTGGAAATCGCGCCGTAGAACTCCACCGCATTTTCCAGCTTCTGCACCGATACGCTCAGACGTTCGAAGAACAGACCCCAAGTCTGCCCTGCCACTTTTACCGCTTTGAAACGGCCCGGCTCTTGTCGGGTGCTGGACAGGCGTAGTTCAATGCACTCAGACACCAACTGCTGCACGCGCGTGCGAATCAAACCGCGCAGGTGTTGGCTGTAGCAGAATACTTCCAGCGATTCCGGCAGCGTCGCATCCTGATGCATTTTACCCAAAATGGTTTTCAGCGCTTCAAGCACTGACTGTTCGCCATTGAAATGCAGGGTTCGCACTTCATTCCACGAATTGCGGTACAACAGGTCAATGCTGCCCACCAGACACTGCTGCTGCTCGCCGAAACTGAACACGTCCAGATGGCGGAAATCAAAGTGCACAACTTGATTGCGGAATGCCGCCGTTGGATCGTGCTCCAGATTGACGATAATCGCCAGATGCCGAATTTCGCACGGGCTGTACAGCGCCTTGGGCGTAGGTGCCGGTAAACGCAGTGGGAAGTGGCAGGAGACGTCATCCACCAACTCGCGCAGGCGGGCAATATCGATCTGTTCGCTGCCCTTGATGTGCAAGCGCGTGTTCGGCGTCAGCAGCCCGTTAAAATAGGCCCACGCCACCAGTTTGTTCAGATAGCGGTTATATTCCAGCGGCTGATGGCTGATGATGGCATCCATAGACGGTGCCTGATTGTACAGATACCAGCCAGAGCGGTTGGCGCGACCCGCCGGAACATAGATAAAGGTCAGATCCGCTTCGGACAAGTCAGGCGAAATTTGTGGATTAAGCAGCGTCACTTTACCCGGCAGCGCTTCAAAGGCGGCATACAATTTACGCGTCAGTACACCGATATCCTGCGGACTGGCACTCACGCTCAGGTTGTTGCGCCGCGCAAAGCGGATCAGGTTGCGATAGGTTTGCATCATCGCATCGAGCAATTCATTGTGCGCTTCACGCACGCGCTCAATTTTCCAGTTGGCGCGATTATCCAGTATGGCAAGGTGTTCGCTGCTCCAGCCCCACTCTTGCACCAGTTGGCTTAGGATCTGCCGCCGCCAGCCGACGCAGGCTTTTTCGCGCGACAGTTTTTCGCAGACTTTGAGATAAAAACAACGCCGCGCCAGATCGAGGCGCGTGGGTTCTTCTATTTGCCTGAGGTATTCGGTTACCCGATCCAGCATCATACAATAAGGATCGAGTCCAAACGCCACGATCTCCCCTTTGTGCAGCCGGGCTTTGATATCCATCGACAGCAAGCGCGTGTCAGGGTATTGCCAGGAATAGGCCTCAAGCAGCAGGGTCTTCAGTACCGCTTTGTACGGGGAATCGATACTTTTATACAGTTGCCACAGACTGGCGCCGAAATACTCTTCCGCCGAGAGCGAACTCAATCCGCCCAGGTCCAGCCACTCGTTGGGCGCAAGCGCACCCTGCGCGTAAAGCGACAGGACGTATTCGTCGTAATGCTCTTCTTCTTCAACCGGCACCATATGCCAAAGCAGGCGTTTACCGGCCATGCGCACGGCAGTGCGATAAAATTCGTCCAGCAACAGGATATGCTGCGTCGAACCGCAATCTTCTCCGCCCAGGCTGCCACTTTCATTGTGGCGAAAACGGTTCTCGTCAATCAGGAAGAAGCTGACGTCCACCCCTTGCGCCGCAGCCCATTGCTCCAACAGGGTACATTTCTGCTGTAAGCGCTGGTGCTCCTCGTGGTCTAGCCAGGATTGGTGGCACACCCAGATATCCAGATCGGAAGAGCAACTCTGGCCGATGGACGAAGTGCTGCCCATGGAGTAAACGCCGGTAATCGGCAATTCACCTTGGGAATTGATGGCAGGGATCTCTCCCCAGCGCAGTTCAATGCTGTCGATGTAGCGCTGTTGGTTTTCATCAGGCGTGAAGGTGCACACACCGTGCGGAACCTTACCTTCAAGGTAGCCCGGCATGAGCGGATGATGGTGATGCAATAATACGGGCAGAAGGCGATAAACCTGCTGAAAAGCGTGTTTCATTGCTTCCAGAGCGCGGTCAACTCGCAGTTGGTTGATCGCGTCCAGTCTCTGCTTCAAAGTCTCGATGTAGAAGTACAAGACGGTCCGCCTGATTATCCCAGTGCCTAGAAAAAACCCCGTGTTCCAAACTCATCAGCAATAGAATTAGAGGAGTGACTGATAAGATAGTGCTGGAAACGTGATCAATTTAACACCTTGCTCATTGAGCGTAAAGAAACTAAAGAAAGTTAGCCACGATTAGCTTACTTTCTCTTATTGTCCCTCGCTCTCTGGCATGATTACGCCGCGATCCCCCCACCTCATGGTGAAAACACGCACCTTACCGTCGCTATCCAGCACCTTCAGCGCCGGAACGCTGACACCTGAGCGTCTCAGTGATACGATGGGCTAAATGATAAAAACGGTATTAAGCATGGTAGACAACACCCTTAGAATTGCCACCCGACAAAGCCCACTTGCACTGTGGCAAGCTCATTATGTGCAACAACAGTTGCAGCAATACTACCCCACGTTGCAGGTTGAACTGGTTCCCATGGTGACGCGCGGCGACATCATCCTGGACACGCCGCTGGCAAAAGTGGGCGGCAAGGGGCTGTTTGTTAAAGAGCTGGAGCGCGCCTTGCTGGAAGGCCGCGCGGATATCGCCGTGCACTCGATGAAGGATGTGCCGGTATCGTTCCCCGACGGGCTTGGCCTGTATACCATTTGTGAGCGTGACGATCCGCGCGATGCCTTTGTTTCGAATCAGTATGCCAGCGTGGTCGATCTCCCGCTCGAAAGCTGTGTCGGCACCTCCAGCCTGCGCCGCCAGTGCCAGTTGCGCGCTCGCCGACCCGATCTGATCATCCGCGATTTGCGCGGGAACGTTGGAACTCGCCTGAGCAAGCTGGATAACGGCGACTATGACGCCATTATTTTGGCCGTTGCCGGGCTGTCACGTCTGAATCTGTCAGAACGCATCCGCACGCCACTCACCCCGGAAGAGTCGCTGCCCGCCGTCGGTCAGGGTGCGATTGGTATCGAATGCCGGGAAAATGACGCCCGCGTGCGCGAACTGCTGGCACCGCTCAACCATGAACAGACCGCCTGCCGCGTTCTTGCTGAACGCGCCATGAATCTTCGCCTCGACGGTGGCTGCCAAGTCCCGATCGGCAGCTATGCTGAACTCAATGCGGGGCAACTCTGGCTAAGAGCCTTGGTTGGCGCACAGGATGGCAGCAAGATGATTTGCGGTGAGCGCATCGGCCCCGCCAGCGAAGCGGAACGCATGGGCATCGATCTGGCTGAAGAGCTGTTAGCCAACGGCGCAGACGCTATTATGCACGCCGTTTATCAGGGCGCAGGCTCATCATGACCATTCTGGTGACCCGCCCGTCACCAGCGGGGGAGGCACTGGTGGAACGGCTGCGCAAGCTGGGCCACGCGGCTTGTCATAGCCCGCTTATCGATTTTTCCCCCGGCAGTGAATTGCCTTCCCTGTCAGCACGGCTGGCGGCGTTACGCGAGGGAGATATGCTGTTCGCGCTATCGCAGCACGCCGTGCGCTACGCCGCCGCCGCACTCACGCAAGTGGGTTTATCCTGGCCCGCCATCCCGGTTTATTACGCCATCGGACGTACCACCGCACTGGCGCTGCATCAGGCCACTTCTCGCGCCGTTGCCTATCCGCCCGAGCGGGAAACCAGCGAAATGCTGCTGCAACTGCCAGAATTACAAAATATTAGTTGCAAAAACGCGCTATTATTACGAGGGAATGGCGGCAGAGAGCTGCTGGCAACAACGCTCGCTGAACGCGGCGCACAAGTCAGTTATTGTGAATGTTATCAGCGCAGTCCGGTCTATTATGATGGGCCGGAACAGAGCCGACATTGGCAGCAACTCGGTATCGATCGTCTGGTGATCACCAGCGGCGATATGCTGCATCAGCTGTATGCGCTGGTGCCACATTATTATCGCGAATCCTGGCTGCTCCACTGCCAGGTTATCGTTGTTAGCGAACGGTTGGCGCTAGAGGCACGCCAGCTTGGCTGGCGTGATGTGCTTATCGCGGACAATGCCGATAACGACGCGCTTGTGCGTCTGCTATCGTGACTGCACGGCCAACCGTACAACAAACCAGACCATGGGATGACCCATTATGACGGAACACCATACCCCTTCAACCCCATCGGAAACGGTGACAGAACGCCCTGATGCCACGTTTTCGTCCTCCGACGCCGCGTCAACGGATGAATCGCGCCGGGACCGTGCGGGACATGGCCGCGTGCTGGGTGGCATTGCCATTGCTATCGCCCTGCTGTTAAGCGGAGGCGTGTACTATCTCGGACAGCAGCAGGAGAAACAAAACGCCGCGTCCATGGCACAAATGAAGGGCGAGTTGTCAGCGCTACAGCAACAGTATCAGCAGGATAAAACGGCGTGGCAGGCCGCGCTGGCACAACAAAAACAGTGGCAGGACAGCACCACGAACCAGTTGAACGGGGTCACGCGGGAATCCAGCGAACTTAGCCAGAAACTGGCCTCCCTTTCCAACCACGACACCAGCACCTGGCTGCTGGCGCAGGCGGATTTTCTGGTCAAACTGGCCGGACGCAAGCTGTGGAGTGATAAGGATGTACTGACCGCGGGCGCACTGCTGAAAAGCGCCGATGGCAGTCTGGCTGACATGAACGATCCTAGCCTGCTTGAGCTGCGCCGCGCCATTGCCAATGATATCAGCGCGCTGGCGTCAGTCGGTCAGGTGGATTTCGACGGCATTATTTTGCGGGTGAATCAGTTAACCGATCAGGTAGACAATCTGCGTCTGGCCGATAACACACAGGACGATGATGCGCCAATGGATGAAACCGACGGCGAGCTTTCAGCCACACTCAGCGAATGGCGACAGAATCTGAGCAAAAGCTGGCACAACTTCATGTCCGATTTTATTACCATTCGCCGACGTGACAGCAATGCCGAACCCCTGCTGGCTCCGAATCAGGATTTCTACCTGCGTGAAAATATCCGAGCGCGCCTGCTGACCGCCGCACAGGCCGTGCCGCGTCATCAGAACGAGACCTTCAAACAGTCGCTGGAAGCGGTATCAACCTGGGTGCGGGCCTATTTTGATACCAGCGATCCCGGCACCAAAGCCTTTCTGGAACAGGTTGACAGCTTAAGCCAGCAGCCCGTCTCTCTGGATGTTCCTACGACGCTGCAAAGCCAGCCGCTGCTGGAAAAACTGATGCAAACGCGAGTGCGTAATCTGCTGGCGCAATCGCCGGCGCAGCAACATGAGGGCTGATCATGCTGAAAGTGCTGTTCTTGTTCCTGATCCTTATTGCTGGCGTAGTGCTTGGCCCGATGCTCGCAGGACGTCAGGGCTATGTACTGGTGCAAACCGACACCTACAACATCGAAACCAGCGTTACCGGATTGGTTATCATGCTGGTGCTGCTGTTAGTCGTCCTGTTTGCACTGGAGTGGCTGTTGCGCCGCGTATTTCGCACCGGCGCGCGCACCCGCGGCTGGTTCCTGGGCCGTAAACGCACACGCGCCAGAAAACAGACCAAAGCAGCCCTGCTTAAACTGGCTGAGGGCGATTATATTCAGGTTGAAAAACTGCTGACGCGTAACGCGGATCACGCAGAGCAACCGGTGATGAACTATCTGCTGGCCGCCGAAGCCGCGCAGCAGCGCGGTGATGAATTTCGTACCCGGCAGTATCTGGAGCGAGCGGCTGAAATGGCCGACACCGATCAGTTGCCGGTAGACATCACCCGCGTACGCATCCAACTGGCTCGTAATGAGGATCACGCCGCACGCCATGGCGTCGATCGTTTGCTGGCATACGCACCGCGCCATCCTGAAGTATTACGGTTAGCGGAACTGGCGTTCCAACGCACCCACGCTTACGGTGCGCTGTTAGATATTCTGCCTGCCATGCGCAAAACCCAGATTCGTACTGAGGAGGAGTTGGAGGCATTGCACCAATCCGCCCTGCTCGGTCTGATGGAACAAGCGATGGCGGAAGGCGGCAGCGAAGGCCTGAAGCAGTGGTGGAAGGAACAAAGCCGTAAGGTACGGCAAGATTTGCCATTGCAAGTGGCGATGGCGGAACACCTTATTGCCTGCGACGATCACCATACCGCCCAGCAGATTGTGATCGACGGATTGAAACGTCACTACGATGAACGTCTGGTTCTGCTAATGCCACGTCTGGCCGCAGGCGAACCGGCCTCATTGGAAATACTCCTGCGCCAGTTGCTAAAACAGCACGATAACAGTGCGTTACTGCACAGTACCCTGGGACAGTTAATGCTGAAACAGGGGGAGTGGCAGCAGGCCAGCGATGCGTTTGCTGCGGCGTTGGCGCTGCGCCCGGATGCCTTTGATTACGCCTGGCGCGCCGATGCCTTTGATCATCTGCGCCAACCGGAAGAAGCGGCACAGATGCGTCGCGAAGGGCTGTTACTCACACTACAAACCCCGTCTTAATCGCGCTCCCCGCTGCCCCACATTCTGGGGCAGCGCTATCCCATCAGCGAAAGAGACTCTTTTTTATACCGTTACGCAATATACCCTAAATAATTCGAGTTGCAGGAAGGCGGCAAGCGCTGGTCCGTAGGGTGAACCTCAGGAATGAGGTTCATTCATCCCTATGAGCTTACTCAGGTAAGTGATTCGGGTGACAAATCTGCCGGGAGCAGATTTGAACGCCGCGTGCGGCGGCCTCGTAAGAGGTGAGGCCTAGGGATGGGCCGAATAACGAGTGTAGCCAACGCACATGCAGCTTGAAGTATGACGGGCATAAATGAAACCGGTTTCATTTTGGATAACAAAAGGTGTATTAGTCGCGACTTGATCTGACACTGGACCTTGAAAGGTTGAGAGTTACCGGTTTTGATATGGGTGTCGAATCCTTATACAAAACACGAGGTAACTCTCATGCTTCATACTAACAATCCCATCATCAAACACAAAGCCGGCCTGCTCAATCTCGCCGAAGAACTCGGTAACGTATCAAAAGCCTGTAAAATCATGGGGGTGTCACGTGACACGTTTTATCGCTATCAGGAACTGGCGGCAGAAGGCGGCATTGACGCTCTGGTTAACCAAAACCGCCGGGTTCCCAACCTGAAAAACCGTGCTGATGAAGCCACTGAACGTGCGGTTGTTGATTACGCCATTGAGTTCCCGGCTCATGGCCAGCACCGGACCAGTAATGAGCTGCGTAAAAAAGGCGTCTTCATTTCTGGCAGCGGTGTGCGCTCCATCTGGCAACGACACGATCTGGAAAACTTTCGTAAGCGCCTGAAGGCACTTGAGGAAAAAGTTGCCAGAGAAGGCATCGTACTTACTGATGCTCAAATCGCTGCACTGGAGAAGAAGGCGCACGACGACGAAGCCTGTGGTGAAATAGAGACTGCTCACCCGGGTTATCTGGGGTCGCAGGACACCTTCTACGTGGGTAATCTGAAAGGTGTGGCCGTATCTACCAGCAGACGTTTGTAGTGGTCAACTAATATTGGCCACCGCATTAGACTGTATGTAGAACAGTCGCTCAGATTCGTTTGGAGTTAAGCCGCCGTTATACCAGTGAGGCCGGATAGCGCTGTAATACCCCGTGATGTAGCGGATAATCGCGTCCTGGGCTTCGCTGAAGCTGTTGTAACCCTTTGTCGGCACCCATTCTGTCTTCAGGCTGCGGAAGAACCGCTCCATTGGCGCATTATCCCAGCAGTTACCCCGCCGACTCATACTCTGCTTTATCCGGCAGCGCCACAGGGCTTGCCGGTATTGACGGCTGGTATAGTGGCTGCCCTGGTCGCTGTGGAACATGACTCCTGTTGGTTGTCCCCGGAGTTCCCAGGCCATCTGCAACGCTTTAACTGTCAGCGCCGAGTCCGGCGACGTCGACATGGCCCAGCCCACCGGTTTGCGGGCGAACAGGTCTAGCACCACCGCAAGGTAAGCCCAGCATTTGCCCGTCCAGATGTAGGTCACATCGCCGCACCAGACCTGATCCGGTGCGGTAACCGCGAACTGGCGGTTGAGATAGTTCGGTATTTCAACGTGTTCATTGCCGCCGCGTTTGTATTTGTGAGCCGGTCGCTGGCAGCTGGCGATACCCAGCTCCTTCATCAGCTTGCCAGCCAGCCAGCGCCCCATTTTGACACCAGAGCTGCCGGTGACGATGGTCGCGATACTTCGAGCGCCGGCAGAGCCGCCGCTGGCGTTCCAGGCTTCCATGACGCGACTACACTTAACCACGCGCTCACCGTCGGGTTCATTAGCGGAAGCCTGCCAGTGCCTGCAGCTGCTGCGATGTACCTCAAAAGTTTGGCACAACGCCGTGACCGGGTATCGCGCCCTCAGCCTGTCGACTACCGTGAACCGTTGAGTGAGTCCGACATTAAGAGCGCCGTAGCCTTTTTTAGGATTTCGTTCTCCATTTCAAGGCATTGGACTTTTTTCTTCATCTCACGCAGCTCGAGCTGTTCAGGGGTAAGAGGAAGTCCCGTTGGCGTTTTTCCCTGTCGTTCAAGGCGAAGCTTATTGACCCAGCGACTAATGGCAGAATGGCTGACATTAACCGCCTCTGCGGCCTTAACGTATGTGTAGCCGTGGTCGACAACCAGCTTTGCGGCTTCGAGCTTAAATTCCGCCGTAAAATGTTTACCCATGAGGTCACCTGTCGTGTTGATGAGGTGAGCATATCACCTCCGCTCAGGTGGCCAGTATCAGTGTGCCACTACAGTTCGTGGATACGTACTCGAAAGTGGCGCACTGCAAGCTTTACACGAGTAAAGCACCGATCTCTGCCGCCGACCTGCTCAATGATCGCGTGCTGCCGTTCTACGAAGCTCAGGGGCTGCCAATGCTAAGAATACTGACGGACAGGGGGACGGAGTACTGCGGTAAAGTGGAACAACATGACTATCAGCTGTACTTGGCTATCAACGATATAGACCATACGAAAACGAAAGCGATGTCTCCGCAGACAAACGGTATCTGCGAGCGCTTCCATAAAACTATTTTGCAGGATTTTTATCAGGTTGCGTTCCGTAAGACGTTATACGAGGACCTAGAAAGTCTACAAAAGGATCTGGACAACTGGTTGTGGCATTACAATAATGAGCGAACTCATCAGGGTAAAATGTGCTGCGGGCGTACGCCAATGGCCACGTTACTTGATGGTAAACGAGTCTGGGCAGAAAAAAATCTGAACCAGATTTAATCTGACAGACACCTGTATAAATAACCGGTAACTGTCAGATCAGGTCTGAGCTAATACACAAAAGGAGCAGCCCATGAGTACACGATTTCCTCCCGCATTCCTTTGGGGCGGAGCCACCGCCGCCAATCAGGTAGAAGGCGCATACGATGAAGCGGGAAAGGGACTGTCGATTGTGGACACCCTTCCAGGCGGCAAAGCACGATTAGCCATCGTTGCGTCCGAATCCTTCGATTTTTCGCTGGATACCGCGCGTTATACTTACCCTAACCACAAGGGCATCGACCATTATCACCGTTTCAAGGAAGATATCGCGCTGTTCGCTGAAATGGGCTTCAAGTGTTACCGTTTTTCCATTGCCTGGACCCGTATCTACCCTAACGGTGTGGAACAAACGCCCAATGAAGCAGGTATGGCACACTACGATGCGGTTATTGATACCTGTCTTGCCCACGGCATTGAACCGGTCATCACGATTTCTCACTACGAACTGCCTCTGCATCTGGCCACCGTCTATGGCGGTTGGAAAAACCGCGCGCTGGTCGGTTTTTTCGAGAGTTTTTCTCGCACGGTGCTCGAGCGTTTCGGGCACAAGGTCAAATATTGGATGACCTTCAACGAGATCAACAGCGCTGCGCATTTTCCGATCATGAGCCAGGGGCTCGTCGTCAAAACCGGAGCCCGGGACGCACAGGCGAAATTTCAGGCATGGCATCACCAGTTTGTCGCCAGCAGTCTGGCAACAAAAATTGCCCGCGAAGTCAATCCGAACATCCAGATGGGCTGCATGATTATTTATGCCACCACCTACGCCTACGACAGCAACCCGGTTAATCAGTTGGCGGCCATGCAACGCACGCAGTCCTTCAATTTCTATTGTGCCGATGTGCAAGCCAACGGCAAATACCCCTACTATGCGCAACGATTGTGGGACTCGCTCGGCGTCACTTTAGCGATCGAAGCTGGCGATCTTGAACTGCTGGCAAATCATACCGTCGATTACATCGGTTTCAGCTACTACATGTCGACCACCGTGAATGAAACCCACGCGCAGGGTGAAGACACCGAAGGCAATTTACTCGGGGGAACGCGCAACCCGTTTCTCGAGGCGAGCGAATGGGGATGGGAGATCGACCCAACCGGCCTGCGCATCGCGCTGAATCAGCTCTATGACCGATACGGTAAGCCACTGTTTTTGCTCGAAAACGGATTAGGTGCGATCGATAAACCCGACAGCAACCTCTACGTGGCGGACGATTACCGCATCAATTATCTGCGCCAGCATATTGAGGCGATGGCCGATGCCATTGCTGACGGTGTGACACTGATGGGCTATACCCCTTGGGGCTGTATCGATCTGGTCAGTATGTCGACGGGCGAAATGTCCAAGCGCTATGGCTTTATTTATGTCGATCTCGATGACACTCTTTCTGGCAGCGGCGATCGCCACAAGAAAAAATCCTTCTCATGGTATCAAAAGGTCATTGCCACCCACGGCGAAGATCTAACGCCCTAAAAATGGCGCAAAAAAACGCTTGCCAATAAACGGCAAGCGTTGAATAAGATCAGGTCATAAAAGACTACAGTAGAGTGCCTCACTCAACGTAATGTCCGAAAAGTCCGATGGTGTCGTGAAATGCAGTGAAAAGGCTAATCACAACGTCATCTGGAGGTGGACGATAGGCACCTGTAAACGGCTCTGCGTCATTCCCAGGATTATGAAGCCGAAGCAAACATAGAAGGCGGAATGAGCATCTACGGGGTTATAGCATGAACCGTGCCAGATTGTCGTGATATTGAAAAAAAATAAATCAACCTAATTTATTGAAAAATATATAATTTAAAACGCATCAATTTCGCAACCTATCCTCCCGGCTCACAGCTTGCGCCAAGCATGAATAACCCAACTGTCTCCGAATAGAGACTGTAGTGGCACACTGATACTGGCCACCTGAGCGGAGGTGATATGCTCACCTCATCAACACGACAGGTGACCTCATGGGTAAACATTTTACGGCGGAATTTAAGCTCGAAGCCGCAAAGCTGGTTGTCGACCACGGCTACACATACGTTAAGGCCGCAGAGGCGGTTAATGTCAGCCATTCTGCCATTAGTCGCTGGGTCAATAAGCTTCGCCTTGAACGACAGGGAAAAACGCCAACGGGACTTCCTCTTACCCCTGAACAGCTCGAGCTGCGTGAGATGAAGAAAAAAGTCCAATGCCTTGAAATGGAGAACGAAATCCTAAAAAAGGCTACGGCGCTCTTAATGTCGGACTCACTCAACGGTTCACGGTAGTCGACAGGCTGAGGGCGCGATACCCGGTCACGGCGTTGTGCCAAACTTTTGAGGTACATCGCAGCAGCTACAGGCACTGGCAGGCTTCCGCTAATGAACCCGACGGTGAGCGCGTGGTTAAGTGTAGCCGCGTCATGGAAGCCTGGAACGCCAGCGGCGGCTCTGCCGGCGCTCGAAGTATCGCGACCATCGTCACCGGCAGCTCCGGTGTCAAAATGGGGCGCTGGCTGGCTGGCAAGCTGATGAAGGAGCTGGGTATCGCCAGCTGCCAGCGACCGGCTCACAAATACAAACGCGGCGGCAATGAACACGTTGAAATACCGAACTATCTCAACCGCCAGTTCGCGGTTACCGCACCGGATCAGGTCTGGTGCGGCGATGTGACCTACATCTGGACGGGCAAATGCTGGGCTTACCTTGCGGTGGTGCTAGATCTGTTCGCCCGCAAACCGGTGGGCTGGGCCATGTCGACGTCGCCGGACTCGGCGCTGACAGTTAAAGCGTTGCAGATGGCCTGGGAACTCCGGGGACAACCAACAGGAGTCATGTTCCACAGCGACCAGGGCAGCCACTATACCAGCCGTCAATACCGGCAAGCCCTGTGGCGCTGCCGGATAAAGCAGAGTATGAGTCGGCGGGGTAACTGCTGGGATAATGCGCCAATGGAGCGGTTCTTCCGCAGCCTGAAGACAGAATGGGTGCCGACAAAGGGTTACAACAGCTTCAGCGAAGCCCAGGACGCGATTATCCGCTACATCACGGGGTATTACAGCGCTATCCGGCCTCACTGGTATAACGGCGGCTTAACTCCAAACGAATCTGAGCGACTGTTCTACATACAGTCTAATGCGGTGGCCAATATTAGTTGACCACTACAACCCGCACCAAACTCATCGAGTTTCTGGCTACGTGTACACCTACTACCGTTGTAATGGAAGCCTGCGCCGGTGCCCATTTTATGGCTCGTCGGATCAGTGAGCTGGGGCATGAAGTAAAGTTGATCTCTCCGCAGTTTGTCCGCCCTTTTGTCAAGAGCAACAAGAACGATTTCGTTGATGCCGAAGCAATATGCGAAGCCGGATCACGCCCTTCCATGCGGTTTGTGCAGCCAAGAACTGAGGCTCAGCAGGCTATGCGAACCTTGCATCGCGTCAGGGAGTCGTTGGTCAGAGACAACGTTAAAACGACTAACCAAATGCATGCTTTTTTACTGGAGTTTGGTATCAGCATGCCGAAAGGTATTGCGGTAATCAAAAGGCTTTCAGCTGTTCTGGCTGATAATGACTTGCCACCTTATCTGGCACAGTTGCTGCTTCGATTACACGATCATTACCAATATTTGGTTGGGCAGATAGCAGAGCTCGAAAGAGAACTTGGGCATGCACTCTCTCTAGATGAAACTGGCCAGCATTTAATGACCATCCCTGGTGTTGTACCGATAACAGCCAGCGTTTTGTCATCACAGTTAGGCGATGGCAAGCAATATGAAAACAGTCGTAATTTTGCCGCTTCCACCGGTCTTGTACCCCGCCAATACAGTACTGGAGGGAAGAATACTCGGCTGGGTATTAGGCTGTGTCCCTTAATTACCTGACAGGTGAAAAATCGTACAAATTAGACAGTTTCTGACAGTAAAAGCACACGGAATTAGCCAAAAAACGAACATGTTTGATATATTTTCCTCATTTCCAATCAGTGAAAATGAATTGCGGGACACAGCCTAGCAAGCGTGGAGATAAAAACCTTCGCCGATTGCTTGTTCAATGTGCGCGGGTATTTATCCTAAGAATTGGCCATCAATCAGGGAGATTAGCTGATTGGGTAAGGTCTCAGTTGGGCAGGAAACATTCTTGCGTTGTGTGCTGTGCATTAGCAAATAAATTAGCTCGAATAGCTTGGGCAATAACGACACGAAATACCGTGTTTGAACAGTAATGCTGGTCTAACAGTCAGCAATTTAACGAAGTTACCCATCTGGTTTTGCGAAGACTGATTATTGATGACATGAACGGCCTGACGGCCTGATATAAAACCAAAAAATGAAAATGGCTCAATGAAGCCGATGGCCTTTTTAGGAATATCAGGTGCGAAACTCATCGTGGCGCGGGCATCCTTGGCCATAAAGACGCCGGATAGATTTAAGCAAGCCCACCATTAATCAAAGATCAGTGTTGCAAAAATGGGGGTGACCATAGATTCATTGAGGGCTTTACAGGGTTTTGTTGACTCGATTTTTAAACTGATTAAATTGTCGCTGCATTGTCCAGACTATTCGCTGCTCAGCAAGCGAGCAAAGACAGTGAACATCAGCATAAAAACGCCAACCCGTGGTGAAATCTCACATCTGGTCATTGATGGAACCGGCCTGAAGGTCTTTGGCGAAGGCGAATGGAAAGTCCGGCAGCATGGTGCCGACAGACGCAGGGTGTGGCGTAAGCTGCATCTGGCAGTAGACAGTGCGACGCATGAGATTATCTGTGCGGATTTGTCGCTCAGTGGTACGACTGATGCCCAGGCTCTACCGGCACTGATAAACCAGACCCACCGGAAAATCAGAGAGGCATCGGCTGACGGCGCTTACGATACAGGTTACTGCCATGATGCTCTGCTGAGGAAGAAAATAAGGCCGCTTATCCCGCCGCGAAGGGGGGCGCAATATTGGCCGGACCACTACCACGAGCGTAACCACGCTGTTGCAAATCAGCGCCTGAGCGGCAGCAACGATACCTGGAAAAAGAAAGTGGGCTATCACCGACGCTCAGTGGCTGAAACGGCCATGTTCCGGTTCAAAACGCTTCTGGGTGGTCATTTAAGTCTGCGTGACTACGATGCTCAGGTGGGTGAAGCCATGGCGATGGTCAAAGCGCTTAACCGGATCACGCTATTAGGAATGCCGAACAGTATTCGCATCACGTAACAATCGACCTGGGGCACAGTCGTTACAAGTTCTGATTTATTCAACAAAGCCCTCAACACGATGTTTAACGGAAGACCACTTCCGTCTGTAGCCATATGGATTTTGGTGCCAAAACCACCTCGAGAGCGACCCAGCCCATTATCTCCGGTGATATCGGGATGTTTTTTTGAGCACCGGCAGCACATTTCAGCGCCCTGATATTGCTACCATCCAGCGCAGTCGCTGACCAGTCCACGAGGCCATGGGCATCAAATGATGAAAATAACTTATTGAAAATAATGTTAATGACTCCCGATTTTGACCATCGGTTAAAGCGGTTATAAACGGTTTTCCATGGGTCGTATCGCTCAGGTAAATCACGCCATGGGGCACCAGAGCACAGCACCCAGAACATGCCATTGATAATCATGCGATGCTCAGCCCATGGGCGTCCGGCCTGTGGTGTTGCTGGTTCAGCAGGGAGTAAGGGCTGGATGATAGCCCATGCTTCATCGGGAAGGTCGTAGCGAGCCATAGTTCAAAATGATGTAGAAACAAACAGTTAGTATAACTCATGGGATTGAGGGACACAGCCTAATCATTGTGTTATGGATAATTTCCTTTTTCTTGCAGTGCATTTTTGTTAACGTTGACAAGAGCGTAATTTACAATTTTGCTGTTTATTGTAGCGAGATCTTGCTATTTTTAAGCTTGTGTAAAAAAACAGAGTCACATGATGGGGAGCGTTAAGACTCTCTGTCTTATATCTATTGCTGAGAATCTATCTCCTCAGTGAAGCTATGTAGTCGGAGTTGGCTGTGCCGCGCATCGCGGTTAAAGAAGGTTGGGATGCGGTTCCTCGGAACGGTATTCCGCCCTGAAGCGCTTCATTTGTTAATAAAGGAAATCGTAATGAAGAAGACGTTACTTACGTTGGCCCTGGCAGTCGCCATGTCCTCTAGCGCGTTTGCTGCAGCGCCTGGTGCGGCAGTTGGCACCACCACCTCGTCCGTTGTGGCGGCGGGTGCTGCTGGTGCGGGTGCCGCTGCTGGCACCACTGCGCTGATTGCTGTGGGTGTGGCTGCTGCGGTAGCTGTTGGTGTTGCCGTTGCTGTTGCCAGCAATGACGATAACGGCAATACCGCAACTACCACTACCGGTACTGTTCAGTAAAGTCATTTTACAACCAAGGCCACTTCGGTGGCCTTTCTTTTATTATTTCTGGCTGTTTCGCGAGACATTCACGCAATGATAAAAATAACGCTCGTGGCAAAACGCAGTGCGATGATATTACTGCCACTGTTCGCGCTGGCATTGACCGGTTGTTCTCGAAATATGGATGCGTTTCAAAAAACCGCCAAACTGGCGATTTGGGGAACGGATGATGTGCTGGTTTCTGCTGACCGGGTTGAAAAAACGCCTTATGCTTCTGCCTATCTTAAGATTGGCAAGGCTTCTCAGGCCTTTGTAGTGTTGGCCTTCGCAGAAAATAATCAGCTTAAGTGGATCGGTGCAGACAGTAACATTCTGGTGATGCAGCAGGGGCGTATTGTGAAAACGCAGGGCTTTGGTGAAGATATTGCCCACGTGATTAATGTCACGCCCGACCCGCTTGCGGTAGGTCTGCTAAAACCGTCAGCCCCGATGCATTGGCAGGGGAAAATGGCCTGGTCACAGGTGCAGCGCGGTGATTATGCGGTTGAATCCGTGTTTCAGGCACGAGGTAAAGAAACGGTGACGATTCTGGGTAAGCCGCGCCAATTGCTTAAATTTACCGAGCAGGTTTCGGTATCAGCATTAAACGCTGAATATACCAACACCTATTGGCTGGAACCCGGCTCAGGGCAGGTAGTGCAAACCTGGCAATATATGGGGCCGGACATGGCACTGGTCAAATTCACGGTATTAAAACCCTACGTACAATAAGGGACTGACATGTTGGCATTTTCCCGTATGGCACTCCTGATGCTGTTTACAGTGGGGGCGGCACAGGCAGCGCAGTTGACAGTAAAAACCCCACAGCAAACGCTGGCGGTGGTAAAGAAAGCAGATGGCACACGACTGATTGAGTTTTATCAACAGGTGGCGTTTCCTGCCGATGTTAACTGGCGCACTGCGTTGATTTCTGATTACGCCAGTACGAAAAAGATTTATGCGCAGGCAGAAACACTGCGTAAATCGTTGGTCGAGCTTGAAACCCGCTGGCGCAACTCTGGCGATGGCGATCTGGCGATCTCCGCCTGGTTGATGCGTAAAATGTTGGATCAGGTTGACGTGGCCGGGCGAATCTCCACGCCGCTCGATCCCGACAGAATTCGGCTAAATCCACGCGTTAACCGCCCCCTTGTCGGTGACTATGCGCTCTATATTGCACCGTTGGCATCACGTTTTACGTTGGCAGGGCTTATCAACACCGATGCTGATGTGGCTGAGCTGAAAACGGTGGGAGATGTGGTATTGCAATCGGGCTGGACGATTCGGGATTATGTGCTGGATCGTCGTTTTCTGGCGGGTGCCAATCAGGATGCCGGTTACCTTATCGATGGGCAAGGCACATGGCGCAAGGTGCCACTGGCGTTGTGGAACCAGCAGCACATTGAGCCCGCCGCGGGTGAAACGCTGTTTATTGGTTTCAACCCCAGTGTCTTACCCAACGAATTCGCTTCTTTGAACGATCAAATCGCTGATTTTCTAGCTAACCGGATCCCACACTAATGACAAAGAACAGAAGATTTACAATAGGCTGTCTGTCGTTGGCCATCGGCAGCGCATTGGCGGGTCAGGCTATTGCGCAAGATGTCGCCCCGCAAAGCGATATGATTAAGGGCGTCACCAACTCGAATACCCATTTTGACAGTGCAGGCGTATCGCAGTCTGATTTTGGTGGCACCGGGTTGCTGCAAATGTCGACGGCGCGCATGGCGCGCAGCGGTGAGTTTAACCTTAACTACCGCGATAATGATGAATACCGGCGTTATTCCGTGTCGTTGCAACTGTTTGATTGGTTGGAAACCACTGTGCGTTATACGGATATTCGCACGCGAGCTTACAGCAACAACACCGACTTTAGTGGCAACCAAAGCTATAAAGATAAGGCCTTCGATCTTAAGGCTCGGCTGTGGCAGGAAAGCGCATGGCTGCCGTATGTCTCATTTGGCTTACGTGATATTGCCGGTACGGGGCTGTTTGATAGCGAGTACCTGGTTGCCAGCAAGCGTATGGGACCGTTTGATTTCACATTCGGCATTGGCTGGGGCAATATTGGGCAGAGTGGAAATATTAAAAACCCTGCCTGTGAGTTTAAAGCCAGCTTTTGTCAACGTAGTGATAGTTTTAAAACGGGCGGCGGGCAGTTTGAGGTGGGGAACTTTTTCCATGGCCCTGCTGCTCTGTTTGGTGGGATAGAGTACCAGACCCCATGGAATCCGCTGCGCTTTAAGCTGGAGTATGATGGCAATGATTATAGCCATGAAGCTTCGGAGTTTATTACTAGTCGGAAAAAAGCAGACGGAAAAATCAAACAAGACTCCCCCTTCAATATCGGTATGGTTTATCGCGTCAGCGACTATTTTGACACTACCCTTTCCTGGCAGCGTGGCAACACCTTGATGTGGGGCTTTAGCCTGCACACCAACTTTAATGATTTACGTCAATCACACCCTGAAGATGTTCCGCCGGTGTACGCGCCTGTCCATTCAGAGAACGGCACCAACTGGCAGCAGGTAGCGCGTGAGCTGGATGAGAAGGCGGGATACAGCGATGCTGATATTTATGCCGATGCGCATCAGGTCACCATTGTTGCCGATCAGGATAAGTACCGCGATAAGAACGACGCTAATCAGCGTGCGGCCACCGTTTTAGCAAATCATGTGCCCGAGAGCGTAGCGGAATACCACATAGTACGGCGTAACGAGCGTTTGCCGATAGAAAGCACGGCGGTGGATAGCAAAGCGTTCCGTGAGGTGCAAACCGCGTCTACCCCGCTAGGGCAGCCGGAACCGGTCAGCCACCGCGCTGAACCGCTCTCTGATATCAACGGGCAGCCGGTGCTACGCAGCGAGCCATCGCGCTTGACCTATGGTATCGAGCCGACTTTGACGCAATCCGTCGGCGGCGCGGAATCGTTCTATATGTATCAAGTGGCGCTGAAAGGCAGTGCGGATTATCGTCTGAGCGATCACTGGTCTGTGGGTGGTGCAGCGTCATTAAACCTGATCAACAATTACGATCGCTTCAATTACAAAACGCCACCGACTGATACCACTTTACCGCGCGTCAGAACCTGGATTCGTGAATACGTAACCTCTTCAGATTTGCTGCTGACCAACCTGCAATTGACACGCATGGATAACCCGGCAACAGACTGGTATACCCAGGTGTATGGCGGTTATCTGGAAATGATGTACGCGGGCGTTGGTTCAGAAGTGCTGTACCGTCCCTTTGGCGAGCGTTGGGCGCTGGGGCTGGATGTCAACTATGTCAAGCAGCGTGACTGGAATGATATCATGCGCACGGCGGATTATGATGTCGTTACCGGACACCTTACGGCTTACTGGGAAATGCCTTACGTTGAAGGATCTTTTGCGAAAATCAGCGTTGGGCGCTATCTGGCCGGAGACTATGGTGTAACGGTCGATCTGTCGCGTCGCTTTGACAGCGGCATTGTTGCCGGGGTGTTTGCCACCAAAACCGATGTCAGCACTAAAGACTACGGCGAAGGCAGCTTTACCAAGGGGTTCTATATCTCTATTCCGTTCGATTTAATGTTTACCGAACCGACGGTGAAACGCGGTGCTGTCGGCTGGGTGCCGCTGACGCGTGACGGTGGTCAGATGTTGCAACGACGCAACGGCCTCTATGGCGTGGCAGGTGAAATCCGCTAATAGCAATACGTAGAAGGCATCAACTGGCGTTACTCTCTAGAGTAGGGCCGCTACCTTATAAAGGAATATTATCGGCTCACAGTGGACGTTGTGCGAGTTTCAGGTAACGATATAAATAAGAAATTAACTGCGTTAATGTGCAGTGAATGGCATGATTTAGGTCATACTATTCACCCTTTGATGCAATGGAAGAGGCGTCATGTCTGTTAAATTGTATTAGCTCAGACCTAATCTGACAGTTACCGGTTATTTATACAGGTGTCTGTCAGATTAAATCTGGTTCAGATTTTTTTCTGCCCAGACTCGTTTACCATCAAGTAACGTGGCCATTGGCGTACGCCCGCAGCACATTTTACCCTGATGAGTTCGCTCATTATTGTAATGCCACAACCAGTTGTCCAGATCCTTTTGTAGACTTTCTAGGTCCTCGTATAACGTCTTACGGAACGCAACCTGATAAAAATCCTGCAAAATAGTTTTATGGAAGCGCTCGCAGATACCGTTTGTCTGCGGAGACATCGCTTTCGTTTTCGTATGGTCTATATCGTTGATAGCCAAGTACAGCTGATAGTCATGTTGTTCCACTTTACCGCAATACTCCGTCCCCCTGTCCGTCAGTATTCTTAGCATTGGCAGCCCCTGAGCTTCGTAGAACGGCAGCACGCGATCATTGAGCAGGTCGGCGGCAGAGATCGGTGCTTTACTCGTGTAAAGCTTGCAGTGCGCCACTTTCGAGTACGTATCCACGAACGTCTGCTGGTAGATACGGCCAACACCTTTCAGATTACCCACGTAGAAGGTGTCCTGCGACCCCAGATAACCCGGGTGAGCAGTCTCTATTTCACCACAGGCTTCGTCGTCGTGCGCCTTCTTCTCCAGTGCAGCGATTTGAGCATCAGTAAGTACGATGCCTTCTCTGGCAACTTTTTCCTCAAGTGCCTTCAGGCGCTTACGAAAGTTTTCCAGATCGTGTCGTTGCCAGATGGAGCGCACACCGCTGCCAGAAATGAAGACGCCTTTTTTACGCAGCTGATTACTGGTCCGGTGCTGGCCATGAGCCGGGAACTCAATGGCGTAATCAACAACCGCACGTTCAGTGGCTTCATCAGCACGGTTTTTCAGGTTGGGAACCCGGCGGTTTTGGTTAACCAGAGCGTCAATGCCGCCTTCTGCCGCCAGTTCCTGATAGCGATAAAACGTGTCGCGTGACACCCCCATGATTTTACAGGCTTTTGATACGTTACCGAGTTCTTCGGCGAGATTGAGCAGGCCGGCTTTGTGTTTGATGATGGGATTGTTAGTATGAAGCATGAGAGTTACCTCGTGTTTTGTATAAGGATTCGACACCCATATCAAAACCGGTAACTCTCAACCTTTCAAGGTCCAGTGTCAGATCAAGTCGCGACTAATACACATAATCGCAGTCTGGACTGTAATGAGAAGCTTTGGCAGAAGGTTGGAAAGACCGTGCCGGTGGGAGAAATCCAATTCGTTATGGCGGCTCGCGCGGGGCAGAAGGCGCGTACGGTGAAACAGGCACTGCGCGTGAAGCGAGTGTCGCTGCGTTGCGGGTTGGCAGTGACTTGTATGATAGCCAAGGAAATTGAGCCGCCAGCAGGCGTGAAGCCGGTCGAGTGGCGGTTGCTGAGCAATCGCGTACCTGAAGGACGAGAAGATATCGTGGAGCTGATCGACTGGTATCGGGCTAGATGGGAAATCGAGATGTTCTTCAATGTGCTGAAGAACGGCTGCTGTGTCGAAGCGTTACAGTTATCGACCGTGGATCGCATTGAGCGGGCATTGGCGCTGTTCATGATCGTGGCATGGCGCATCGCCTATTTAATGCGTATGGGACGAACCTGTCCAGAGCTGGACGCAATGTTGTTCTTTGATTCCGACGAGACTCATGGAGCTTACCTACTGATGAACAAGCGTATGCCCAAGGGCCGCCCTAAGCTAAACGAAGTATTGCGCTTAGTTGCGCAACTGGGAGGCTTTCTTGCTCGAAAAGGCGACGGTGAACCAGGCGCAAAAACTATCTGGAAAGGCTTGCAGAAAGTCATGACGGCCGCCGAAACGCTACGCGCGCTCAGGCACGAACAGAGATGTGTATAACGAGGTGACTCAAGGTGGGTGTCGGGTGCCGCTTTTTTTGGTAATGACTCCAATTAGTAGAACATGTGTTTTTCGATGAAGGCTCCGATGACTTTTTCGTGGATCTCGACGGAGCGCGAGAAGCAAATCGTTTTACGCGCCAGTCGTTTAATGCGGGTACGGAGCGTCAGGTTATTGCGCTCTATGCGTTGCGTGAAGATCTTGCCAGTCAGATGTTTCTGCTTCGGAACCTCTCTTGCATAGCTGCCCCAGTTGTCACTGGTAATCATGCCGATGTTGAACGGTGTCAACAGAGCCAGCAATTCACGGCAGGTCTCATCGGTTCGGGGGCCAAAAGTGTAGGCCAGAACACCGCCCGTTTTGGTATTGTAAGCGTACCAGAGCCAGTGCTGTAGCGCCTGACTGCCAACGAAGCTCCATTGCTCATCAAGTTCACAGATAAGGGCGACGTCGGCGTGAGCAACGGGAGAAGACGTTATCCTGCGGGGCGAGAGCTTTTTAAAGCCCGGATGACCGTATTGATGCCGATTTTCAACGTTCTGGCGGTATCGCGAACACCGGCACCGTTGAAGGCCATATCAACGATCTGCTCTTTGACTCCCGGCTTTCGCGCTTCATAGCGGTAGGTAAGCTGGAATACACGGCGACATCACTGACACCGGAAGCGTTCGCGCTTAGTTGGACTAAGGCCATGTCGATAAACTTTATCTGAATAGCAGCGAGGGCAATGAACAAAAACAGTAACCACGTGGAAACCTCAAATAGTGGCAGAATATCACAAAAGCCAACTATTTTAAGGCATTACCCGCAATCGGAACGTTGTTGAGCGGTGCTTTGGCCGTCTGAAAGAATACCGTCGCATTGCGACACGTTACGACAAAACGGCGAGGAATTATCTGGCAATGTTGAAACTGGGCTGCATCCGCCTGTTTTACCAGAGGTTATGTAATTAAGGGACACAGCCTAGCAAGCGTGGAGATAAAAACCTTCGCCGATTGCTTGTTCAATGTGCGCGGGTATTTATCCTAAGAATTGACCATCAATCAGAGAGATTAGCTGATTGGGTAAGGTCTCAGTTGGGCAGGAAACATTCTTGCGTTGTGTGCTGTGCATTAGCAAATAAATTAGCTCGAATAGCTTGGGCAATAACGACACGAAATACCGTGTTTGAACAGTAATGCTGGTCTAACAGTCAGCAATTTAACGAAGTTACCCATCTGGTTTTGCGAAGACTGATTATTGATGACATGAACGGCCTGACGGCCTGATATAAAACCAAAAAATGAAAATGGCTCAATGAAGCCGATGGCCTTTTTAGGAATATCAGGTGCGAAACTCATCGTGGCGCGGGCATCCTTGGCCATAAAGACGTCGGATAGATTTAAGCAAGCCCACCATTAATCAAAGATCAGTGTTGCAAAAATGGGGGTGACCATAGATTCATTGAGGGCTTTACAGGGTTTTGTTGACTCGATTTTTAAACTGATTAAATTGTCGCTGCATTGTCCAGACTATTCGCTGCTCAGCAAGCGAGCAAAGACAGTGAAGATCAGCATAAAAACGCCAACCCGTGGTGAAATCTCACATCTGGTCATTGATGGAACCGGCCTGAAGGTCTTTGGCGAAGGCGAATGGAAAGTCCGGCAGCATGGTGCCGACAGACGCAGGGTGTGGCGTAAGCTGCATCTGGCAGTAGACAGTGCGACGCATGAGATTATCTGTGCGGATTTGTCGCTCAGTGGTACGACTGATGCCCAGGCTCTACCGGCACTGATAAACCAGACCCACCGGAAAATCAGAGAGGCATAGGCTGACGGCGCTTACGATACAGGTTACTGCCATGATGCTCTGCTGAGGAAGAAAATAAGGCCGCTTATCCCGCCGCGAAGGGGGGCGCAATATTGGCCGGACCACTACCACGAGCGTAACCACGCTGTTGCAAATCAGCGCCTGAGCGGCAGCAACGATACCTGGAAAAAGAAAGTGGGCTATCACCGACGCTCAGTGGCTGAAACGGCCATGTTCCGGTTCAAAACGCTTCTGGGTGGTCATCTAAGTCTGCGTGACTACGATGCTCAGGTGGGTGAAGCCATGGCGATGGCCAAAGCGCTTAACCGGATCACGCTATTAGGAATGCCGAACAGTATTCGCATCACGTAACAATCGAATTGGGGCACTGTAGTGGTCAACTAATATTGGCCACCGCATTAGACTGTATGTAGAACAGTCGCTCAGATTCGTTTGGAGTTAAGCCGCCGTTATACCAGTGAGGCCGGATAGCGCTGTAATACCCCGTGATGTAGCGGATAATCGCGTCCTGGGCTTCGCTGAAGCTGTTGTAACCCTTTGTCGGCACCCATTCTGTCTTCAGGCTGCGGAAGAACCGCTCCATTGGCGCATTATCCCAGCAGTTACCCCGCCGACTCATACTCTGCTTTATCCGGCAGCGCCACAGGGCTTGCCGGTATTGACGGCTGGTATAGTGGCTGCCCTGGTCGCTGTGGAACATGACTCCTGTTGGTTGTCCCCGGAGTTCCCAGGCCATCTGCAACGCTTTAACTGTCAGCGCCGAGTCCGGCGACGTCGACATGGCCCAGCCCACCGGTTTGCGGGCGAACAGGTCTAGCACCACCGCAAGGTAAGCCCAGCATTTGCCCGTCCAGATGTAGGTCACATCGCCGCACCAGACCTGATCCGGCGCGGTAACCGCGAACTGGCGGTTGAGATAGTTCGGTATTTCAACGTGTTCATTGCCGCCGCGTTTGTATTTGTGAGCCGGTCGCTGGCAGCTGGCGATACCCAGCTCCTTCATCAGCTTGCCAGCCAGCCAGCGCCCCATTTTGACACCGGAGCTGCCGGTGACGATGGTCGCGATACTTCGAGCGCCGGCAGAGCCGCCGCTGGCGTTCCAGGCTTCCATGACGCGGCTACACTTAACCACGCGCTCACCGTCGGGTTCATTAGCGGAAGCCTGCCAGTGCCTGTAGCTGCTGCGATGTACCTCAAAAGTTTGGCACAACGCCGTGACCGGGTATCGCGCCCTCAGCCTGTCGACTACCGTGAACCGTTGAGTGAGTCCGACATTAAGAGCGCCGTAGCCTTTTTTAGGATTTCGTTCTCCATTTCAAGGCATTGGACTTTTTTCTTCATCTCACGCAGCTCGAGCTGTTCAGGGGTAAGAGGAAGTCCCGTTGGCGTTTTTCCCTGTCGTTCAAGGCGAAGCTTATTGACCCAGCGACTAATGGCTGACATTAACCGCCTCTGCGGCCTTAACGTATGTGTAGCCGTGGTCGACAACCAGCTTTGCGGCTTCGAGCTTAAATTCCGCCGTAAAATGTTTACCCATGAGGTCACCTGTCGTGTTGATGAGGTGAGCATATCACCTCCGATCAGGTGGCCAGTATCAGTGTGCCACTACAATCCGCTGCACACACCCGGCATGATTGCCTACCAGCATGGGCCGTTCTGCTGGGGCAAAGATGCAGAAGAAGCGCTGCACAATGCGGTGGTGCTGGAAGAGGTGGCGCGCATGGCCTGGCTCGCCTGCACGCTGAATCCCCATTTACGCCCGCTCGATAGTGCGTTGCAGCACAAGCATTTTAATCGTAAACACGGTCCGAACGCCTACTACGGGCAAAAATAACGCCTTGACGGCCATTCCTCTCCAACGTGAGAAATGGCCGTATTCTCTGCCAATTACGCGCCCTTCCTCGCACCAATCCCCTATACTTTATGTGAAAACCTTCAACAATATGTTATCTGCATCACGCCTAAATGTTTTTATTTGGTTAATCCTTGGCTGTGGTGTTTGTTTTCGATTATGATAATGTTCGAAAATGAAAATTTTGACCTTTTTTGGGACACGGAGGAGAACGCGTGGAAACCAAAGACCTTATCGTAATCGGTGGGGGCATCAACGGCGCAGGCATTGCAGCCGATGCCGCGGGCCGTGGCTTGTCTGTGCTGCTGTTGGAAGCTCAGGATCTTGCTAGCGCCACCTCCTCTGCCAGTTCAAAATTAATCCACGGCGGCCTGCGCTACCTGGAACATTACGAGTTTCGTTTGGTGAGCGAAACGCTCTCCGAGCGTGAAAAATTGCTGAAGATGGCACCGCACATCATATTCCCAATGCGCTTCCGTTTGCCCCATCAGCCGCACCTGCGCCCGGCCTGGATGATCCGTATCGGGCTGTTTATGTATGACAATCTGGGCAAACGCGTCAGCCTGCCCGCCAGCCACGGCCTGAAATTTGGCAAAGATTCAGTACTCAAACCCGAATTAACGCGCGGTTTCGAATATTCCGACTGCTGGGTAGACGATGCGCGTCTGGTGGTGTTGAACGCGCAGGAAGTGGTGAAACGCGGTGGCGAAGTGCGTACCCGCACCAAAGTGACGCGGGCGCGTCGTGAAGGAGATCTGTGGATCATCGATGCCGTCGACAGCGTAACCGGGGAAACCCACACCTGGCAGGCGAAAGGGCTGGTCAACGCCACGGGGCCTTGGGTGAAAGAGTTCTTCGATCACGGTCTGGAGCTGAAATCCCCTTATGGCATTCGCCTGATCAAAGGCAGCCACATTGTTGTGCCTCGCGTACACGATGAACCGCAGGCCTACATTCTGCAAAACAAAGATAACCGCATCGTGTTTGTGATTCCGTGGCAGGATGAGTTCTCGATCATCGGCACCACCGACGTGGAATACCACGGCGATCCGCATGAAGTGAAGATCGACGACAAAGAAGTGGCCTACCTACTGGATGTCTACAACGATCACTTCAAAAAGACGCTGACGAGAGACGATATCGTATGGACCTATTCCGGCGTGCGCCCGCTGTGCGATGACGAGTCGGATTCTCCGCAGGCCATTACCCGTGATTACACGCTGTCAGTGGCGGATGAACACGGCAAAGCGCCTTTGCTGTCGGTATTTGGCGGCAAGCTGACCACCTACCGCAAGCTGGCAGAACACGCGATGGAGAAGCTGGCAAAATACTATCCTCACAGTGGTCAGGCCTGGACGCAAAACGCGGTACTGCCCGGCGGCGATTTGGCCGGTACGCGCGACGAATACGCGGCTGCGCTGCGCCGTCGCTTCAATCTGCCGGAATCGCTGGCGCGTCGCTATGCCCGCACCTACGGCTCCCACAGCGAGCTGATCCTGACGAACGCTACAGGCATTCACGACCTCGGCGAAAACTTCGGACACGATCTCTACGAAGCTGAATTGCGCTATCTGGCCGACAAAGAGTGGGTTGTCAGCGTGGAGGATGCCATCTGGCGTCGTACCAAGCTGGGCATGTGGCTGAATGATGAGCAGAAACAGCGCGTTGCTGACTGGCTAAGTGCCTATCGCCAATCCAAGGTTGCCGCACAATAATTTTCCTGCCAGACCGCTCCTCCAACGACAGGTTACCGAAAGGTAACCTGTTCGTTTTTTACACGAAAGAAACGTTAACATTTCGCGGGATACAACGCCCGTTAACCATGTAAAAAATGTGGTTAATCATTTTTCCCCGCTTCGCGCTAATCGGTTCTCACAGACGCAAGTCAAAACAGTGTCATCTCAAAAAAACAAACCGGGTCAGTAACAGTAAATAATAAACGAATGCTAATAAACATTGCGCACAATGTTATTTATTATGTTAATAGAATTTGAAATTGAGGAATATATTTATCACATGAAGGAAAGCGATGGATAAAATATATATCTGACAGGATGTAAATAAGAATAATAATCAATACACGCAAAAAAATAAATGGTTATTTATTTTTCTACGATATAGCTCACAGAATAAATGCAATAAAATACCCATTCTTATTAATGATTAACGGAGTAATAAATTGCATATCAAGTACTCTATTATTAGTGCTGATAGCAGATCATGACCTCCGTCCTATTCAACATTGCATCGTAAGTCAGTTCGCAAAACAGACGCGGGTAATAAGCCGTTGTGATGAGATATCGTTATTACTTATTTTATATAACGATTAGTGTTTACTGTCACGTTATTTCTTGCCGCCTTGTTGCGTGTTTTGTACTGCGTTGATTTCCGTGCTCATGTATTCGGGTATGCGGAGGATGAAAATTAAATGCCTAATCAGGTTGAGCGTCCTTTATTGGATCTGGGATTAACAAGACTCGAATTCCTGCGGATTTCAGGCAAAGGCCTGACAGGGATCACTATTGCGCCAGCACTGCTTTCACTGTTGGGGTGCCGACAGGAACAGATCGACAGCGGCGTTATCGGGCTGACGACCACCCCCAAAGGCGTGCTGGTGACAAACCGCGCCCGCTGCACTGGGTGCCATCGCTGCGAAACCGCCTGCACGTCGTTTAATGACGGTAGCGTTGGTTCCTATTTTTCACGCGTCAAAATCCATCGCCATTTCTACTACGGCGACGGTGGGCTTGGCTCCGGCGGCGGCCTGTACGGCGATCTCAATTTCACCACTGACACTTGTCGGCAGTGTAAAGATCCCGAATGCATGAAAGCCTGCCCTATCAAGGCGATCGCCTTCAATGAAGAGCATGGCAGCATCGCCGTGGACACCAAGCGCTGCATCTGCTGCGCCGCCTGTACCACCGCCTGTCCCTGGATGATGGCGACCGTTAACCCGAAGACCAAAAAATCGGGCAAATGCATTCTGTGCGGTGAATGTGCGACGGCGTGCCCGACCGGGGCATTATCCATTATCGAGTGGGTAATGACTCCAATTAGTAGAACATGTGTTTTTCGATGAAGGCTCCGATGACTTTTTCGTGGATCTCGACGGAGCGCGAGAAGCAAATCGTTTTACGCGCCAGTCGTTTAATGCGGGTACGGAGCGTCAGGTTATTGCGCTCTATGCGTTGCGTGAAGATCTTGCCAGTCAGATGTTTCTGCTTCGGAACCTCTCTTGCATAGCTGCCCCAGTTGTCACTGGTAATCATGCCGATGTTGAACGGTGTCAACAGAGCCAGCAATTCACGGCAGGTCTCATCGGTTCGGGGGCCAAAAGTGTAGGCCAGAACACCGCCCGTTTTGGTATTGTAAGCGTACCAGAGCCAG
Organism: Symbiopectobacterium sp. Eva_TO; assembly: GCF_053848865.1. Lineage (NCBI taxonomy): Bacteria > Pseudomonadati > Pseudomonadota > Gammaproteobacteria > Enterobacterales > Enterobacteriaceae > Symbiopectobacterium > Symbiopectobacterium sp. Eva_TO. The sequence goes on from NZ_JBSPEY010000004.1 coordinate 1,674,400, forward strand.
TGCTGTAGTGCCTTACTGCCAACGAAGCTCCATTGCTCATCAAGTTCACAGATAAGGGCGACGTCGGCGTGAGCAACGGGCGAAGACGTTATCCTGCGGGGCGAGAGCTTTTTAAAGCCCGGATGACCGTATTGATGCCGATTTTCAACGTTCTGGCGGTATCGCGAACACCGGCACCGTTGAAGGCCATATCAACGATCTGCTCTTTGACTCCCGGCTTTCGCGCTTCATAGCGGTAGGTAAGCTGGAATACACGGCGACAGCACTGACACCGGAAGCGTTCGCGCTTAGTTGGACTAAGGCCATGTCGATAAACTTTATCTGAATGGCAGCGAGGGCAATGAACAAAAACAGTAACCACGTGGAAACCTCAAATAGCGGCAGAATATCACAAAAGCCAACTATTTTAAGGCATTACCCGCAATCGGAACGTTGTTGAGCGGTGCTTTGGCCGTCTGAAAGAATACCGTCGCATTGCGACACGTTACGACAAAACGGCGAGGAATTATCTGGCAATGTTGAAACTGGGCTGCATCCGCCTGTTTTACCAGAGGTTATGTAATTAAGGGACACAGCCTAGGAGGAAACATTTTATAACCGCTTATAACTTTTTTCTCAGAGGATTAATGAAGGTGCGATTTAATTGTGACTTATTAGAGTATAACACTCTCTTTATCATGAAGTTTTTACGATGCCAGCCATTTCCCGCTATTCCTCCCGTAAATCCCGCTTTCTTGACAGCATGGATGTGCTGGTTCCATGGGACGATATTGCTGATATCAGCGGGCAAGACGAAGCTCACTGGCGCACAGGGAAACATGGAGATTACGTTCCAGCGCTAGTAGATTTAGCATCCGACCTTGGTAGCTATCAATCTTCACCAGCAGTTCTGGTAGGCGTTTCAACGGCAGGACAGGGTGATGTTGGGTCACAACGCTATCCAGATCGTAAGCTGGATTGTATTTGATCACGCCTTGCTGCACCGCGTGACGCATGATTTTAGTCAGATGCTGGCGCACCCGACCAGCGACGTCATGCACGCCTTTATCGTCAATCGCTTTAACCAGTTGTGCCAGGTCGCGGGTTTCAATCTGAGCGATATCCATCGCGCCAATCGTGGGGAAAAAGTAGCGTTTCAGGCAGGTAAGAATTTTATCGGCGTGCGCGTCCGACCAAAGCTTAAGGCTGCTGGTGTGCCACGCTGTTGCGATATACCGAAAGGTGCGGGATTCCTCAACGGCGGGATTGTTCGATTTACGAAGCTGAAAAGGGCTGAGTCCAGACGCCAGCAACTTGCGCGCTGCATCGCGCTTTTCGCGGGCTGCTGCCAATGAAATCAACGGGTAAGCGCCAAGGGCGAGGCGGTTCTCTTTACGGTCGAAGGTATAGCGGAAATACCACCGTTTAGCACTGATGTAGCCCCCTGTAACACCAGACAGTAGCTGTATCTCCAGATAAGAGATAGGCTTAGATATATGTCTAACAATCATGCTAATTTTGAAATGACCGGGATCCTGTTAGGGCAAGAAGTCCGTAAGCGTAAAACTCCGCAAGAGAAAATCGCCATCATTCAGCAGACAATGGAGCCGGGGATGAACGTCTCCCATGTAGCCCGCCTGCATGGCATCCAGCCCAGCCTTTTGTTTAAGTGGAAGAAGCAATACCAGGAAGGAAGCCTCACCGCCGTTGCGGCCGGAGAAGAAGTGGTTCCAGCTTCGGCGCTGGCGACTGCCCTCAAGCCATATCGTTATACACATCTTTCTAACGCACTGTTTAATCAATTAGTTACGGGTTTATCTCAGAGTGGCATTTTGAACCTCAAAAAGCCAATGGGATGGCTTGAATGCCTTAATTCACGGGGTTCTGAGCATCCTGTTCAAAAAATGGCCAAAAGATGTGTATAACGATATGCCCTCAAGCAGGTCCGGGAGCTACAGCGCCTTCTGGGTAAGAAGACGATGGAAGTTGAGATCCTCAAAGAAGCAGTGGAGTACCGCCAGTCGCGAAAATGGATAGCGCACGCGCCCTTGTTGCCAAAGGACGGGGAATAGCTCTGGTCAGCCGCGCCATGAGCGTGTCGCGTGCGCAGCTGTCACTGCGGGTTAACCGTTCTGCCGACTGGCTGGACAGGCGCAGCAACCGGCGTAATGACGAAGCTGATGCTGAGATATTATCGGACATCCTCCGTATCATCAGCGACATGCCCAGTTACGGTTACCGCCGAGTGTGGGGTATCCTGGGTAAGCAACGTCGTGCAGAGGGATTTCCACCGGTGAACGCCAAACGGCTTTACAGGATAATGAGCGAGCATAACCTGCTGTTGTTGCATGATAAAACTGAACGTCCGAAGCGGGAGCATAAAGGCAAAATCGCGGTAGCAGAGAGCGATATGCGCTGGTGCTCAGATGGCTTCGAGTTCGGTTGTGACAACGGCGAGAAGCTGCGGGTGACGTTCGCACTGGACTGCTGCGACCGGGAGGCCATAGACTGGGCAGCGAGCACCAGGGGTTATGACAGTTCAACCGTGCAGGATGTGATGCTGAGGTCGGTGGAAAAACGCTTCGGTAGCGCGCTGCCGGATAAACCAGTGCAATGGCTGACGGATAATGGTTCAGCGTACACAGCGCATGAAACGCGGAAGTTCGCCAGAGAACTGAATCTGGAGCCCTGCACAACAGCAGTGAGCAGTCCACAGAGTAACGGCATGGCAGAACGGTTCGTGAAGACGATGAAGGAAGATTACATCGCCTTCATGCCAAAACCCGATGTGCGAACAGCGCTGAAGAATCTTGCAGCGGCGTTCAATCATTACAATGAAAACCATCCGCACAGTGCGCTGGGATACAACTCCCCAAGAGAATATCGGCGCCAGCGGGCATCGTTAACTTAAGATACAAAAGCTGTCCGGAGATGGTGGGTCAAGATCATACCACCGTTTAGCACCATGAGTAGATATCGTTAGATGAAGCCCTAACACATCGGTGAGCTTGTATGATTTTTCGAGGTTTTTTGCTGAGCGGATCTTGCTATCCGTTAACATGGGTGGGTCACTTAGTTCATCGAACTGAATGACCCGTAATTTGACCCACTTTTTTCCGGATACGTAGGGGATAACTAAGAAAGCATCGGGAAAGATTTTTATGCCACTCTGCTTACATTACAGATACATAGGGATTTATAGGAACGTATAGGGAGGCATAAAAAAGGAGAAGTGGTGCCCGGACTCGAACCAAGGACACGGGGATTTTCAATCCACTGCTCTACCGACTGAGCTATCCGGGCAACGGGGCGAATTAAACCGTATTGGGTCAGTGCCGTCAATGAGTTTATATCACATTCCCGTACGAATGCTGTGAATTCGAGCAGTGACGTGCGTTTTTACAGCAAAAATGGCTTTTCTGGGTTTGAATACCTGCCAGGCAAACGTTTTCTTATTCGGCGCAATTGCTATTGGGCGTATTGTGTTTGCAAAAAAATCGTGCCACTATGACGCCGTTTTTTACTCTGTAGTGGCACACTGATACTGGCCACCTGAGCGGAGGTGATATGCTCACCTCATCAACACGACAGGTGACCTCATGGGTAAACATTTTACGGCGGAATTTAAGCTCGAAGCCGCAAAGCTGGTTGTCGACCACGGCTACACATACGTTAAGGCCGCAGAGGCGGTTAATGTCAGCCATTCTGCCATTAGTCGCTGGGTCAATAAGCTTCGCCTTGAACGACAGGGAAAAACGCCAACGGGACTTCCTCTTACCCCTGAACAGCTCGAGCTGCGTGAGATGAAGAAAAAAGTCCAATGCCTTGAAATGGAGAACGAAATCCTAAAAAAGGCTACGGCGCTCTTAATGTCGGACTCACTCAACGGTTCACGGTAGTCGACAGGCTGAGGGCGCGATACCCGGTCACGCCGTTGTGCCAAACTTTTGAGGTACATCGCAGCAGCTACAGGCACTGGCAGGCTTCCGCTAATGAACCCGACGGTGAGCGCGTGGTTAAGTGTAGCCGCGTCATGGAAGCCTGGAACGCCAGCGGCGGCTCTGCCGGCGCTCGAAGTATCGCGACCATCGTCACCGGCAGCTCCGGTGTCAAAATGGGGCGCTGGCTGGCTGGCAAGCTGATGAAGGAGCTGGGTATCGCCAGCTGCCAGCGACCGGCTCACAAATACAAACGCGGCGGCAATGAACACGTTGAAATACCGAACTATCTCAACCGCCAGTTCGCGGTTACCGCGCCGGATCAGGTCTGGTGCGGCGATGTGACCTACATCTGGACGGGCAAATGCTGGGCTTACCTTGCGGTGGTGCTAGATCTGTTCGCCCGCAAACCGGTGGGCTGGGCCATGTCGACGTCGCCGGACTCGGCGCTGACAGTTAAAGCGTTGCAGATGGCCTGGGAACTCCGGGGACAACCAACAGGAGTCATGTTCCACAGCGACCAGGGCAGCCACTATACCAGCCGTCAATACCGGCAAGCCCTGTGGCGCTGCCGGATAAAGCAGAGTATGAGTCGGCGGGGTAACTGCTGGGATAATGCGCCAATGGAGCGGTTCTTCCGCAGCCTGAAGACAGAATGGGTGCCGACAAAGGGTTACAACAGCTTCAGCGAAGCCCAGGACGCGATTATCCGCTACATCACGGGGTATTACAGCGCTATCCGGCCTCACTGGTATAACGGCGGCTTAACTCCAAACGAATCTGAGCGACTGTTCTACATACAGTCTAATGCGGTGGCCAATATTAGTTGACCACTACAATGCTACCCTTTCTCGTCTGTGCTGGCAAAAAAACGTCAGCGGCGGACAAACGCGTGAAAGCATGGCATGTGGAAAGGGCGTGTGGGAACCGGACGAAAGGCTGAAAGGCGTTATCTGAAAAAAATCCCCTTCTGGCGCATCGTGATGCTAAAAGGGAACGTTGATTAACCGCTGCGGTTTTAACCGTGACAGTTTTAACGGCGATAGTTTTTCTGCGTCGAGTTGACCTTGTAGAGATAGCGCCGCGATTCGGCTGACGGGTGCTTGGTGGTCAATGTATCGTAGACTTCACTCGGCGACATTTGGTTGATCAGGCTAACGGCCCTGTCCTTGTCGCTGGAGAATGCGCGCAGCACGCTGCCCGCACCACCGTTATACGCCGTAATAACAGCATAGCGACGTGAGGTAGGGTTCTCGATACCACCCAGATAGGTGTTTTTCAGAATCGCCAGATAAGCCACGCCGGTATCGATGTTATTCTCAGGATCGAACAGGTAGCTACGGCTCGGCTGCCCCCATTTTCCTTTGCTCTTGAACACATCACGTCCGGCGCTGTGCTGCACTACTTGCATCAGTCCTAATGCGTCAGAACGGCTGACCGCGTAAGGGTTGAAACTGGATTCGGTTTGCATGATTGCCAGAATCAGCGATTCTTCAATGCCATAGCGTTCGGAAGCCTGACGAATCAGCGGCAGATATTTATGCGCACGTTTGTCCAGATGGTTTGGCACCAGTTGGAAAGTGACAGACCAGATCACATGCAGTCCGGAGGTCCGTTTCTGCAAGCGGTTTTGCAGCAGATAATCGGCAAAGCTGGCGGCGCGCCCTTCCCAGCGAATGGGTTGTCCGGTGTTGTCTAACACCTGGCCGTATAGCATTGGTTCACGGCTGATTTGAATGTCATTGGCGTCAGAGTAGAGGTCCGTATTGCTGGCGTCATCGCCCATCAACAGTGTGGTGATGATGGCCTGGCGTAAACTCGGGACGTAATTGGTCGCTGAAATGGTCTCGATAGTAATCGTACCGGCATCAAAGTTGATGTGACTACGGGTTTGATATTGATCGGTATACTTGACGTAATCTTTCGGGCCGGCAATCAGCACTTCGTTCAGGCCCCAGATATTCTCGATGTTGTGGGCGAACTGCCCCATCAGAATGTCAAAGGCGTTGGTATCCTTGATGAATTCTTCATTATTGAGATCGCCGCGCTTGCCGGAACAGGAGATCAGCAAGGGCGCAACGAGCAACAACGCTAGCAATTTCTTCATAGATGATTCGTTATAAGTATCTTGTTATTAACGGTTCATTAGCAACGCGGTGTCAGCATAAAGAGACAAAAGGGCCACAAGGCCCTGATATCATGCGCTGGGAGGGGTATAGCCTTCGATGTGGACCTCTTTACCCTCGAACAGGAACTTAATCATCTCTTGTTCCAGCAGTTTGCGGTGCTCCACGTTCATCATATTGAGCTTTTTCTCGTTGATCAGCATGGTTTGCTTGGTCTGCCATTGCGCCCACGCCTCTTTCGAAATTTCCTGATAGATGCGTTTGCCCAATTCTCCCGGATAAAGCTGAAAATCCTGCCCTTCGGCTTCACGTTGTAAAAAAGTACAAAAAATAGTTCTGCTCATGCTGATTCCTCTTGGATAACGCGTGCTGGTCAGATCAAACTGCCGCCGGAGTGTAGCGTTAACATACGTAATAGTCGTTCCACCGGTGCAGCTAGCCCAACGGCGGGCGGTTGCGCCAAGTTATACCAGATACCGGTCTTTTCCTCCATGCAAGCATGGTGCAAAGCGTGAGGAATGTCATTGGGTAATGCGAGCCAGAGCGGAACAATATCCATATGGAAATGGCTAAAGGTGTGGCGAAACGACACCAATTGCTGCACATCTGTGATTTTCAGACCGCGTTGTTGCAGCCAAGGTTCCACATCATCATGGGTGTTGAATTGTGGAAAGCAAAACAATCCGCCCCATAACCCGCTGGCAGGCCGCTGTTGCAGCCATACGTCATTACCTCGTTGCAGTAATAGAAACCAGGCGCTTTTTTCCGGTAACGTCTGCTTCGGTTTTTTACCCGGATAGCTGGCCCAGCTGTGGTTGGCATAAGCGATGCAACCGTTGCTTAGTGGGCAAAGTTCGCATTTGGGGCGGCTGCGGGTGCACACCATTGCACCTAAATCCATCATCGCCTGATTAAACTGGCTAACGCCTTGTGCGGGTGTAACCTGCTCGCTATGGGACCAGAGCTGGTGCTCAACCTCTTTTTTACCCGGCCAGCCGGCTACCGCGTAGCAGCGTGCCAGCACGCGTTTTACATTGCCATCAAGAATCGGGTGATGCTGACCGAGAGAAAGGGACAGCACTGCGCCCGCGGTAGAACGCCCGACACCCGGTAGCGCGCAAACGGCGTCCAATGTGGTAGGAAACTCTCCGCCGTGTTGCTCCACGATGGTTTGCGCGGCTTTGTGCAGGTTGCGTGCACGCGCGTAATAACCCAGCCCGGTCCACAGGTGCAGCACCTCATCCAAGGGGGCGGCGGCAAGGGTGCGTACATCGGGAAAGCGTGCAATAAAACGTTGAAAATAGGGGATGACCGTGGTGACCTGCGTCTGTTGTAACATGATCTCGGAGAGCCATACGGTATAAGGCGTTTTCTCTTGTTGCCACGGCAGTGTCTTGCGGCCATAGCGCTCATACCATGCCAACACCTGCTGCGCGAACGGCTGCGCTTGCATCATAAAAAAGCCACTCTCTTGCCGGGTGAAAAGTCTGACAGCGATTCCAGCACAGAGTGAATGTGCTGTAAACCGGAACTTTCCGAGGTATCCCCCTTGCTAAACCGCGGTATCCTTGCATAATGCGCCTTTCTTTGGGCGAATTTGAACAGGCCATCGGCACACGTTTTTTATGATCAATAACGTCATTTCACCGGAGTTTGATGAGAATGGGCGTCCGCTGCGCCGTATTCGCAGTTTTGTGCGCCGTCAGGGGCGTTTAACCAATGGACAGCAGCAGGCGCTGGATAACTACTGGCCCGTGATGGGGGTAGAGTATCAGGCACAGGCGCTCGATTTTACCGCGCTTTTCGGTCGCGAAGCGCCGACGGTATTGGAAATCGGGTTTGGCATGGGGGCGTCGCTGGTCACCATGGCAGAGCAACACCCTGAGCAAAATTTTTTAGGGATTGAGGTTCATCTTCCCGGCGTCGGTGCCTGCCTGGCAGCGGCGCAGGACGCTAATCTGAGCAATCTGCGCGTGATGTGTCATGACGCGGTAGAAGTGCTGGAGCAGATGATTCCCGACGGGGCGCTGGCCATGGTGCAGCTCTTTTTCCCTGATCCTTGGCATAAAGCGCGCCATAATAAACGTCGTATTGTACAAAAAGCCTTTGCGGAGCGGGTGCTGCGCAAGCTGGCTAAGGGTGGTGTGTTTCATATGGCGACAGACTGGGAGCCTTATGCGGAACATATGCTTGAGGTCATGCGCGATGTGGCGGGATACCGTAATCTCTCTGCCACACAGGACTACGTTCCTCGCCCATCATCTCGCCCGTTAACCAAGTTCGAAGCGCGCGGCCAGCGGTTGGGCCACGGAGTATGGGATCTTATGTTTGAGAGGATAGAATAATGGCACAACAACGCAGTCGTCGTTTGTGCAAAAAGTTACACATTGATGAGTTTCAGGAACTGGGCTTTTCGGTAAGCTGGCGTTTTGCTGAGGGCACGTCGGTCGATACCATCGATGCCACTCTGGATAAGTTTGTTGACGATGTGATTGATCCGGCTGGCCTGGCATTTGAAGGCAGCGGTTATCTGCATTGGGAAGGGTTAATCTGCTTGCAGAAGACCGGCCATTGTACCGATGCGCACCGTGAGCAGGTCGTTGCCTGGCTGAAAGCCCAACAGTTGCAAGAGGTTAAAGTTAGCGAACTGTTCGATATCTGGTGGGATCTGCCGGAAAATCTGCTCTCCTGATTCTGTTTTTATAGGAAGACGACATGTTGCGATCGGTAATGCTCTCTCTGCTGGCTTTGTTTTCCTGGCAGGCACAGGCGGCGTATCAATGTGAAGTGAATCCGCAGGATGACATCTTCATTACACCGCAACAGGTGCAGGTGGTTGGCGCAAGTGGCAATCTGGTGATTTCGCCGCAGGGCGATGTCACCCGCAACCAGACGGCAGTAACGCTTACTGCGGCACAACGTCAGCAGGCGAAAGCGTATCAAGCGGATTTGCGTCAGCAACTGCCGTGGATTGAGCAGGGTGCACAGGCGCATCGGGAAAAAGCGCGCGTGGCGCTGGATGGTGTCATTGCTAAGGAACTTGGAAGTGACAGCAATGTGCGTGCCCGTCTGACCACGTTGGATACCCAACTCAAGCAGCAGATGGCGCGCATTCTCGAGCCGCGCAGCGATGGCATTGCGTTTCATCACCAGGCCGTCAAACAGGTGGAGCAGGATGGCCGCCAGTTGGTGCAGCAAGCCCTTGGCGGTGTGTTGCAAGACAGCCTGAACGAGATGGGTGTAAAGCAGCTTTCCAGCGGCGGCAATCCGTTGCAGGCGATGATGGGTAACCTTGGCAACCTGCAACAAGCGATTCAAACTGAGTGGAACAGCCAGGAACTCACGTTCCAGCGCTTTGGCAAGGATGTATGCCAGCGAGTCATTTCACTGGAAAACCAGCGTAAGCATTTGCTTAAATCCCTGCCGTAATCGTATCTACAGCGCCACTCTGATGAAAACAAGTATTTCGTCAGAGTGGCTTTTTTATGCCCCCGCTTTATCCCCGGAACTTGGCAAGGCGTATAGCCGATTTGTGAAAGCTAGTTATGGTTATACATATATCATGCTTTTACTCGATTCTATTTCTCTCATGCCGTTGTAAAAATAAAGAAGAATAAATGTGAAGTAGTAAGTGGATGACCTTTAAAGGGGACCCTGTACATAAATTTGTGTAATTGCCTGATTTTGATATGTTCAATCCAACATCAAAAACAGGTTAATTTATGGACGAAAAACAGTTGCAGGCTCTGGCTAACGAACTGGCCAAAAATCTCAAAACCCCTGACGATCTCAGCCAATTCGATCGCCTGCTGAAGAAAATCAGCGTTGAGGCTGCTCTCAACGCCGAAATGTCCCACCATCTGGGCTACGATAAAAATCAGCCCAAACCGGGGGCCAACTCCCGCAACGGCTATTCCACAAACACCGTGACCACCGGCGATGGCCCTCTGGAACTACGTACTCCGCGCGATCGTGATGGCTCCTTCGAACCATAACTGGTGAAGAAAAACCAGACCCGGATCACCGGGATGGATAACCAAATCCTGTCCCTGTACGCCAGAGGGATGACCACCCGCGAGATAGCGTCTGCGTTCAAAGAGCTGTATGACGCGGATGTCTCACCGGCGCTGGTCTCGAAGGTCACCGACGCCGTGATGGAACAGGTTACTGAATGGCAAAATCGTCCACTGGATGCAGTCTATCCCATTGTTTACCTTGACTGTATCATCCTGAAGGTCCGGCAGGACAGTCGCGTCATCAATAAATCCGTGTTCCTGGCACTGGGTATCAACATCGAGGGCCAGAAAGAACTGCTGGGTATGTGGCTGGCCGAAAACGAGGGCGCGAAGTTCTGGCTCAATGTGCTGACAGAACTAAAAAACCGCGGCCTGAACGATATCCTCATCGCCTGTGTTGACGGTCTGAAAGGCTTCCCGGACGCCATCAACGCGGTGTATCCGGAAGCCCGCATCCAGCTGTGCATCGTGCACATGGTACGCAACAGCCTGAGGTTCGTCCCTTGGAAGGACTACAAAGCCGTCACACGCGACCTGAAAGCCATTTATCAGGCCGCTACGGAAGAAGCAGGCCAGCAGGCGCTGGAAGCATTCGCCAGCGCATGGGACAGCCGCTATCCACAGATAAGCCGGAGCTGGCAGACGAACTGGAGCAATCTGGGGTAATGACTCCAATTAGTAGAACATGTGTTTTTCGATGAAGGCTCCGATGACTTTTTCGTGGATCTCGACGGAGCGCGAGAAGCAAATCGTTTTACGCGCCAGTCGTTTAATGCGGGTACGGAGCGTCAGGTTATTGCGCTCTATGCGTTGCGTGAAGATCTTGCCAGTCAGATGTTTCTGCTTCGGAACCTCTCTTGCATAGCTGCCCCAGTTGTCACTGGTAATCATGCCGATGTTGAACGGTGTCAACAGAGCCAGCAATTCACGGCAGGTCTCATCGGTTCGGGGGCCAAAAGTGTAGACCAGAACACCGCCCGTTTTGGTATTGTAAGCGTACCAGAGCCAGTGCTGTAGCGCCTGACTGCCAACGAAGCTCCATTGCTCATCAAGTTCACAGATAAGGGCGACGTCGGCGTGAGCAACGGGAGAAGACGTTATCCTGCGGGGCGAGAGCTTTTTAAAGCCCGGATGACCGTATTGATGCCGATTTTCAACGTTCTGGCGGTATCGCGAACACCGGCACCGTTGAAGGCCATATCAACGATCTGCTCTTTGACTCCCGGCTTTCGCGCTTCATAGCGGTAGGTAAGCTGGAATACACGGCGACAGCAGTGACACCGGAAGCGTTCGCGCTTAGTTGGACTAAGGCCATGTCGATAAACTTTATCTGAATGGCAGAGAGGGCAATGAACAAAAACAGTGATCTTGACCCACCATCTCCGGACAGCTTTTGTATCTTAAGTTGTATTAGCTCAGACCTGATCTGACAGTTACCGGTTATTTATACAGGTGTCTGTCAGATTAAATCTAGTTCAGATTTTTTTCTGCCCAGACTCGTTTACCATCAAGTAACGTGGCCATTGGCGTACGCCCGCAGCACATTTTACCCTGATGAGTTCGCTCATTATTGTAATGCCACAACCAGTTGTCCAGATCCTTTTGTAGACTTTCTAGGTCCTCGTATAACGTCTTACGGAACGCAACCTGATAAAAATCCTGCAAAATAGTTTTATGGAAGCGCTCGCAGATACCGTTTGTCTGCGGAGACATCGCTTTCGTTTTCGTATGGTCTATATCGTTGATAGCCAAGTACAGCTGATAGTCATGTTGTTCCACTTTACCGCAGTACTCCGTCCCCCCCCTGTCCGTCAGTATTCTTAGCATTGGCAGCCCCTGAGCTTCGTAGAACGGCAGCACGCGATCATTGAGCAGGTCGGCGGCAGAGATCGGTGCTTTACTCGTGTAAAGCTTGCAGTGCGCCACTTTCGAGTACGTATCCACGAACGTCTGCTGGTAGATACGGCCAACACCTTTCAGATTACCCACGTAGAAGGTGTCCTGCGACCCCAGATAACCCGGGTGAGCAGTCTCTATTTCACCACAGGCTTCGTCGTCGTGCGCCTTCTTCTCCAGTGCAGCGATTTGAGCATCAGTAAGTACGATGCCTTCTCTGGCAACTTTTTCCTCAAGTGCCTTCAGGCGCTTACGAAAGTTTTCCAGATCGTGTCGTTGCCAGATGGAGCGCACACCGCTGCCAGAAATGAAGACGCCTTTTTTACGCAGCTGATTACTGGTCCGGTGCTGGCCATGAGCCGGGAACTCAATGGCGTAATCAACAACCGCACGTTCAGTGGCTTCATCAGCACGGTTTTTCAGGTTGGGAACCCGGCGGTTTTGGTTAACCAGAGCGTCAATGCCGCCTTCTGCCGCCAGTTCCTGATAGCGATAAAACGTGTCGCGTGACACCCCCATGATTTTACAGGCTTTTGATACGTTACCGAGTTCTTCGGCGAGATTGAGCAGGCCGGCTTTGTGTTTGATGATGGGATTGTTAGTATGAAGCATGAGAGTTACCTCGTGTTTTGTATAAGGATTCGACACCCATATCAAAACCGGTAACTCTCAACCTTTCAAGGTCCAGTGTCAGATCAAGTCGCGACTAATACACTTAAGTTAACGATGCCCGCTGGCGCCGATATTCTCTTGGGGAGTTGTATCCCAGCGCACTGTGCGGATGGTTTTCATTGTAATGATTGAACGCCGCTGCAAGGTTCTTCAGCGCTGTTCGCACATCGGGTTTTGGCATGAAGGCGATGTAATCTTCCTTCATCGTCTTCACGAACCGTTCTGCCATGCCGTTACTCTGTGGACGGCTCACAGCTGTTGTGCAGGGCTCCAGATTCAGTTCTCTGGCGAACTTCCGCGTTTCATGCGCTGTGTACGCTGAACCATTATCCGTCAGCCATTGTACTGGTTTATCCGGCAGCGCGCTACCGAAGCGTTTTTCCACCGACCTCAGCATCACATCCTGCACGGTTGAACTGTCATAACCCCTGGTGCTCGCTGCCCAGTCTATGGCCTCCCGGTCGCAGCAGTCCAGTGCGAACGTCACCCGCAGCTTCTCGCCGTTGTCACAACCGAACTCGAAGCCATCTGAGCACCAGCGCATATCGCTCTCTGCTACCGCGATTTTGCCTTTATGCTCCCGCTTCGGACGTTCAGTTTTATCATGCAACAACAGCAGGTTATGCTCGCTCATTATCCTGTAAAGCCGTTTGGCGTTCACCGGTGGAAGTCCCTCTGCACGACGTTGCTTACGCAGGATACCCCACACTCGGCGGTAACCGTAACTGGGCATGTCGCTGATGATACGGAGGATGTCCGATAATATCTCAGCATCAGCTTCGTCATTACGCCGGTTGCTGCGCCTGTCCAGCCAGTCGGCAGAACGGTTAACCCGCAGTGACAGCTGCGCACGCGACACGCTCATGGCGCGGCTGACCAGAGCTATTCCCCGTCCTTTGGCAACAAGGGCGCGTGCGCTATCCATTTTCGCGACTGGCGGTACTCCACTGCTTCTTTGAGGATCTCAACTTCCATCGTCTTCTTACCCAGAAGGCGCTGTAGCTCCCGGACCTGCTTGAGGGCATATCGTTATACACATCTTTCTAACGCACTGTTTAATCAATGAGTTACGGGTTTATCTCAGAGTGGCATTTTGAACCTCAAAAAGCCAATGGGATGGCTTGAATGCCTTAATTCACGGGGTTCTGAGCATCCTGTTCAAAAAATGGCTAAAAGATGTGTATAACGATATGGCTTGAGGGCACCTCGTTATACACATCTCTGTTCGTGCCTGAGCGCGCGTAGCGTTTCGGCGACCGTCATGACTTTCTGCAAGCCTTTCCAGATAGTTTTTGCGCCTGGTTCACCGTCGCCTTTTCGAGCAAGAAAGCCTCCCAGTTGCGCAACTAAGCGCAATACTTCGTTTAGCTTAGGGCGGCCCTTGGGCATACGCTTGTTCATCAGTAGGTAAGCGCCATGAGTCTCGTCGGAATCAAAGAACAACATTGCGTCCAGCTCTGGACAGGTTCGTCCCATACGCATTAAATAGGCGATGCGCCATGCCACGATCATGAACAGCGCCAATGCCCGCTCAATGCGATCCACGGTCGATAACTGTAACGCTTCGACACAGCAGCCGTTCTTCAGCACATTGAAGAACATCTCGATTTCCCATCTAGCCCGATACCAGTCGATCAGCTCCACGATATCTTCTCGTCCTTCAGGTACGCGATTACTCAGCAACCGCCACTCGACCGGCTTCACGCCTGCTGGCGGCTCAATTTCCTTGGCTATCACACAAGTCACTGCCAACCCGCAACGCAGCGACACTCGCTTCACGCGCAGCGCCTGTTTCACCGTACGCGCCTTCTGCCCCGCGCGAGCCGCCATAACGAATTGGATTTCTCCCACCGGCACGGTCTTTCCAACCTTCTGCCAAAGCTTCTCATTACAGTCCAGACTGCGATTATGAGTCGAGCGGATCAACCAGTCAGCCGGAGTGCCAAGGTCATCAGCGAGCTGCATCAACGCCTTGATATCCGCTTCGCGATCGGCTAAGTACACCAGACGTGTGTTTGGCAACTCCGAGGCGAGTTCAGCAACTCGCTCGTATCCCTCGAGCCAGCGCGTACTCTCCTTGAGCCCATCGCGTTTTCCGTCTGCATCCTTCGGCTCTCTTGCCCACATCCACGCATCCAGTACGCCCAACCCCACGCGATCCGGACTGACCGCGTAGGTCGGATGCAGGTACAGACCACGCCTGGCTTCGTAGTTCAAGGGACCCAAGCCTTGGATTTGCTGCCCGTTGAAGTCAAGCTCGGTAGTGTCTTGGATACACAGCACAACCTCGTGTTCTCGGATCCTTTCCTGCGTACGCTGCCAGTGAGGTTGCAGAATGTCTCGCCATTCGAATGCTTGGTTCTCCATGAAGCGGTAAGCACCCAGCGTCTCAGACCATCCGAGGCACGCATGCGGAATGCTGGCTTGCGGATTCTCAGCCAGCCGTATCAAAAGCCCTTTGGCACGCTTATTGAGCCTCGTGTCACCAAGATTTACCCCTTCCAGTTCTTGGTGTGCCCAGCCATCTGAATCCCGTGTCATTTTTCAGCGCCGTAAATGGCGATAGTACACGTCGGTTTCACTTCATTTACAACCCCACCGGCTGCCTATTTCAGCCCGCTAACCCTTGGCATATAAGGCGTTGCGGACTTGTGTATAACGAGGTGTCCTATAACAAGGCCCTCAAGCAGCGCGGTTCTCTAACCGTATGGCTAGATGAATCAGCCATTGCTGCATGTAGTGGCACACTGATACTGGCCACCTGATCGGAGGTGATATGCTCACCTCATCAACACGACAGGTGACCTCATGGGTAAACATTTTACGGCGGAATTTAAGCTCGAAGCCGCAAAGCTGGTTGTCGACCACGGCTACACATACGTTAAGGCCGCAGAGGCGGTTAATGTCAGCCATTCTGCCATTAGTCGCTGGGTCAATAAGCTTCGCCTTGAACGACAGGGAAAAACGCCAACGGGACTTCCTCTTACCCCTGAACAGCTCGAGCTGCGTGAGATGAAGAAAAAAGTCCAATGCCTTGAAATGGAGAACGAAATCCTAAAAAAGGCTACGGCGCTCTTAATGTCGGACTCACTCAACGGTTCACGGTAGTCGACAGGCTGAGGGCGCGATACCCGGTCACGGCGTTGTGCCAAACTTTTGAGGTACATCGCAGCAGCTACAGGCACTGGCAGGCTTCCGCTAATGAACCCGACGGTGAGCGCGTGGTTAAGTGTAGTCGCGTCATGGAAGCCTGGAACGCCAGCGGCGGCTCTGCCGGCGCTCGAAGTATCGCGACCATCGTCACCGGCAGCTCTGGTGTCAAAATGGGGCGCTGGCTGGCTGGCAAGCTGATGAAGGAGCTGGGTATCGCCAGCTGCCAGCGACCGGCTCACAAATACAAACGCGGCGGCAATGAACACGTTGAAATACCGAACTATCTCAACCGCCAGTTCGCGGTTACCGCGCCGGATCAGGTCTGGTGCGGCGATGTGACCTACATCTGGACGGGCAAATGCTGGGCTTACCTTGCGGTGGTGCTAGACCTGTTCGCCCGCAAACCGGTGGGCTGGGCCATGTCGACGTCGCCGGACTCGGCGCTGACAGTTAAAGCGTTGCAGATGGCCTGGGAACTCCGGGGACAACCAACAGGAGTCATGTTCCACAGCGACCAGGGCAGCCACTATACCAGCCGTCAATACCGGCAAGCCCTGTGGCGCTGCCGGATAAAGCAGAGTATGAGTCGGCGGGGTAACTGCTGGGATAATGCGCCAATGGAGCGGTTCTTCCGCAGCCTGAAGACAGAATGGGTGCCGACAAAGGGTTACAACAGCTTCAGCGAAGCCCAGGACGCGATTATCCGCTACATCACGGGGTATTACAGCGCTATCCGGCCTCACTGGTATAACGGCGGCTTAACTCCAAACGAATCTGAGCGACTGTTCTACATACAGTCTAATGCGGTGGCCAATATTAGTTGACCACTACATTCCACTTAAACAAAAGGCTGGGCTGGATGCCATGCAGGCGGGCTACATGGGAGACGTTCATCCCCGGCTTCATTGTCTGCTGAATGATGGCGATTTTCTCTTGCGGAGTTTTACGCTTACGGACTTCTTGCCCTAACAGGATCCCGGTCATTTCAAAATTAGCATGATTGTTAGACATAGATCTAAGCCTATCTCTTATCTGGAGATACAGCTACTGTCTGGTGTTACAGGGGGCTACATCACAATGAACAAAAACAGTAACCACGTGGAAACCTCAAATAGCGGCAGAATATCACAAAAGCCAACTATTTGAAGGCATTACCCAATCTGGCAACGTTCTTCGCTTACCCGGCAGATATCCGCAAAGTCATCGACACAACCAACGCCATCGAGTCGCTGAACAGTGTGATCCGGCATGCGATTAAAAAACGCAAGGTGTTCCCGACTGACGACGCAGTGAAAAAGGTGGTGTGGCTGGCAATCCAGTCGGCCTCACAGAAATGGACGATGCCACTGCGGGACTGGCGTATGGCAATGAGCCGTTTTATTATCGAGTTCGGTGACCGCCTGGACGGTCACTACTGAGAAAGGCATTTACACAGAATCATGTACAGGGTCCGGCCCATCACTCGTTCCGTGTCCCCCCTCTTTACTTCCTCCGTCGCTTGTCCTTTCTAAAAATAACTAATTATATTGACGATATGTAATCTTTTCTATTTGAAGATATACATTCTCATTCTTTTTCTTGACAATCATTAAGTTACAGGTTGCCAAATCTGATGTGAAATCAATTTTCCATTATTATTGAATCAAGATGTTGGTGGCCCGCTGGTATATCTTGTCCAAAGTGAACGTAATGGTATCGATTTCCTTGAGAATTTAGCAATGTTATTGGATGAAGATAGAAATATCGATAAAGAAAAAAGGATAGTCGTTAGGCTTCTTAACGGCGTTTTACGTGGGTGTGAGTTTGCCTTGCTTGAAGGGAACACACTTTTTCTTTCTACTGATGAAGAAACGATTAGCAAGCAATATAATGGCACACAGATGCCTGATAATACTATTTATATTCCTGCTGAACAAACGAATGTAAGTTTCGAGATAATCGTTAAACTGGGTGGCTCATGCGACGTTTACATGCGTGAGATCTCTGACGATGGCTCACCAATGATAGCATTGTCAGAAAATGAAGTTATCACCGTCGGGATGCAAAAATTTGTCTGGCGAAATCAACATTCTGAATTCTCGGACGCTATCTTATCCGGAGAATACCCGGACAGTGCCAAGGTACAATCATCAACGGCAACCGAGATTGTCAAGAATACCAAAAGTTTATGGTATAAAACATTGGCAGCAGTTGTTTTATTGAGTGCCGTGTTTGTCGCGGGCTATGGTTACCTTACGGGAACACAGCGTCAGCTTGATAATGTCTCTACATTATTGAATTTTGCCTCTGATGATTATCAGATAGTTTATGCTCGTGATAATTGGATTTATGTTTTTGCTGGCAGTGAAAAAGCGACTGATTGGGCTATTCAAACCATGGTCAGAAATCCGCTGCGCCAACAGGTTAATGTTGTCAATATTGCCAGTGAAGAAGAGCGAATTTCGCGTTGGGTGGAAACCTATTGGCCTGCATTGAAGTTTCATCAGATACGGTTGAGTGACCCACAACATCCGATTCTTAGAATTAGTACAGAAAGAAATGAATTAAGTGAAAAGGCACGCGGTGATTTTATTGCTGCACTGAAAGAAAAATTTCCTTATATGGATTCAGTAAGGCTAGATAATCTGGAGGATAAAACTATCAGGAGCATTGCCAATCAAGGATTGAAAAAAATGGCGCTCTCTTTTCGTGAGATAGACAATGGCGATACTATCACCTTTGTTATATTGGGCGTCATTGAGGATGGTATGCTCGAAAGTATCAAGAATTTTGTCAATCAATACTATCAACAATGGGGTGGAAGGTATGTTCACTTTTCTGTTGAGCTGGAAACTGATTGGTTCAAAGATAAATCTTTTAAATTTGGCGAACAAAGCTATATAAAGCTTGGCGCTGGACATTGGTATTTCCCAAAAACATAAGTAAGGAGCTTATATGAGTAACATGAAATTAAAAAGTACAGATTTTACATGGGATGGTTATTTGTCGAACAAATCATCAACCTTCAATAATGGTGTGACAAACCTTAATTCTGAATTGGATTCGGCGCTAAAAAAACTGGCAGAAGATCCTTCTAATCCAGAGCTGTTGGCGATTTATCAGTCTCGCTTGTCAGAATATACGCTGTACCGTAATGCACAATCTAACGTTGTGAAGGTATACAAAGACGTAGGCTCTGCGATTATTTCCAACTTCCGTTAATGTTGTTACCAGGAGTAGGATATGAATAATAATACCAGTATGGTGACACAGTTATCTGGCAATTGGCATGATATTACCATGCCAGAATCTGCCAATGTGTCGTTGGAAGATCGTCTGCTTCGCGCTTATGCGCGGGAATCGGTAAATATGTCTGCGGAACAGCGTGACGTAATTTCATTGTTGGAGAACACTAATGCTTCCACAGATCCTGAAATGTTGGCAGAACTTCAACAGCGAACTTCTGACTATAACTTACATGTATCACTCATCAGTACATTGACGCGTAAAGGGGTCAGTGCTGTTGAAACATTATTACGTTCATAATCATGAATAAATACCTGTTATTTCCCATACTGGCAGTTTTTCTTGTAGGTTGTAAGCAAGATATTTTGCTGAAAGGGTTAGATCAACAGCAGGCTAATGAAGTTATTGCGCTGTTACAGCGCAATAACATCAAGGTTGATAAAAATGAGATTAAAAAAGAGGGGTATAGTCTCTCTGTCAGTTCTCAGGATTTTTCGGCTTCTGTTGATTTAATGAATACTTATGGGCTGCCACGCCCTCCAGCAATCGACATTGCGAAGATGTTTCCTGCTGATGCGCTTGTTTCTTCTCCGCGCGCTGAAAAGGCTCGCCTCTATTCCGGAATTGAGCAAAGACTTGAACACTCATTGTTGTCAATTTCAGGGGTGGTTTCTGCTCGCGTACATGTGAGCTACGATATGAGCTCCAGCGATGGTGATAGGAAAAGATCGGCGGTTCATCTTTCAACATTGCTCAATCATGATAATAGCATTACTGATACCACCTTATTAATCAGTGATGTAAAGCGCTTTCTTAAGAATAGCTTCGAGGACGTTAATTACGACAATATTTCCGTCGTGTTATCCAAGATCAATGACGTTCAGCGGTATGCGCCGTTATCCATTCAAGCGACAAAGTCTAACACACCAACGTGGTTAATAAGTCTTGGCGCGGTAACCGTTGCCTTGTTAGCTGCCGTGCTGTTATTTATTAGTCAAAGCCATCATGCATTTTTAGGTAAGCTAAAGAAGCATATTCTGACACAGACTAATAATAAAAGTACACCGGATGATCCTAAACCCCGTGTAGATGCTCCTGAAGATAAAAAATAGCGGATATCTGAATGTCATGGAAAGATTAATGCATAAAGAGCAAAGGGAATGCGGTAATGTTCTGAATATCATATATAATCCGATATCCTGGATTCATCCAAAACGTTTTTCACTGCCACCTGGGTTTTCTACGCCAGGGTGTCATCGAATTATAAATGATATTTTAATCGAAAACTTTTCCCTTTCGGTTGAACCGCTAGATTTAAATAATGAAAGAGAGCTATATTTAGCTGCGCATTGGCATTTGTTATCCAAAGCAGCCTTTATGGTGGCTTGTCAACGGCATAAGATCAATCTTTTTCAGTGTGGCATCTGGTGGAAGCTTGAAAAATCTGTCAGACAGTTTTCATTGTTGAATCTTATTGAAAGTAAACCGATGAATGCATCTCCTTATTCTCTTGAACAATATGCGCTGTGCGCTAAACGAGAGGTTGATTTATTCTCCGCTTCTGTCTCGAGGGTAATGAGAGAACGACTGCCATTATTGTTTTTACCGGGCGACGATATGGAAACTGTGTCGCCAACATTAACTGGTGATAATGAATTAGCAATGAGGATGGCCATTCAATATGCTCAAAGAAGTTGAGACTTCATATGCAAATATGCTGCAAGAAAATGTGCTGTTAACAAACAAGAATCGTGTAGCACATAATCTGAGAATCAGCGTCGTGGCGCAGGCCCGGGAACATGCCAAAAAGATCATCAGCGATGCCAGCCGTGACGCTGAGGCAATACGTCAGCAGGCCTATCGCGATGGTTATGAGCACGGCGTTGTGACGTCAATTGAAACAGTAAACAGTTTTATTGAGGATAAACAAGGTATTGTGAATGAACTCTATGGACAGGTTCGCCAGCGCGCAAAGCGTCTGCTGAGTGACACTGTCAATAAGGAAAGCGTGATTTGCGCCTTGTTTGAAAGTTGGGCCGATGAGATTGATGGTCGAGATGATAAAACGCCTTTTTATATCCTTCTTCCTAGCGACAGACGCCGTTATAAACGCAGATTAATGGCGTATATTGATAGTATGCATCGGGGGGGCGTCATTTTTGAGTATCATCAAAATTTGCGATATGTATTTAAGTATCGTGAGCAACTGGTCGAATTTTTACCAGAGACTTTTGTTGATAATCAAATAGATACGTTTTTTGACACGCAATCATTGTATGAGAGTTGTGAACAACTTTCTCAGAAAACACTGGAAAAACTTCACGAACAACTTGGAACGTATTCACCGTCGCGTGAAGTGTTGGTATCGGATAATGATGATAATCAAGGAAAATAAGCAATGACAACGATTAATTCTCTATCAAACTCCACCGTTTCGCTTTATGAAACTGATGGAGATATCAAAGAAATTAGCCAAATAATCAATGGGTTATATGAAGATGAGATCAATAATTATGCTATGCGGTTTATGTATAACGAGTGGATGCAAAAAGTCTTGTTATCAGATGGGCTCGATCCTGATGAAAATTATGACTGGTAAACCCACTTTTTTCGCAGCCAGCACCCTGTTTCTATCGTTGTTGTTGGTGGGATGTCAGTCTGCGACACGTTCACTTCCAGATAGCGCTGGTAGCGCTAGCAGAAACAGTACAGGCCTTGAGTTTGCAGGACAAACATGTCGTACCGATCCCCTTTATAGTGCTTCTGGGGGGCCCGATGCGCTCTATGCTGAAATGAATGAATGCGTTCGTGCTCAGAAGTTCGACCGAGCTGTATTTCTTTATGCCTTGGCGGGAAGCTACACATGGTTTGATGCAAACCGTATTGGTACACAATATGCCAAGATGGCACATGGAAAACGCTTAGGTGAAGCTTTGGCACAACTGTCCGAAAAGCAGGTGAGTCAATTTTGGGAGCATATTCGCGCGACGATGCAAGATCCCGGCAAAAAATCCATGATATGCGGCAAGGTCAAGCAGGCTGGTATGCCTACGCACAGCATAGATTACATGCGTGTTGAGAAATCTTCGGGTGCGCCTGCCAAACCGAGAGAACAATACCAGTGGGAGATGGATGTAGATAATTACTTGTTATGTAAGTAGTATTATTTTTTTTGATATTAAATTTTGGTTTAATTTATTTTTATAGTATTTTGTGTTAATGAAGGCGTTGTTTTTTTACTTGGGGTGGCTTTGTTGAATAATAGGGAATCGTGCTGTTTTACTATGCCCATTTTGGTAGAAAATGCTTATCACCTCAGGCATTCCGTTTTCTCATGATGCTTAACTGCATGATTTTACGTTGCTGGAAACAATCGTTTTACTGGGCTGGTAGCATAAAATCTGTTTATTCAACAAAGCCACTTGGGGTTTTTAGTGCATTGGTCTGAACTTACCAATGAATTTGGTGATTAAAATTATCGATTCTCGTATATTATCTGTGACATTGGTTCTACCACTTTTGTTCTGCTGATATGCCTGAAAAACGTTTTAAGCAGTGTTTCATCTGTTTGCTCTAAAAAACCGAAGTAAAGTCATTACCGCTTGTTGGGAATAGCTCTGTTAAGTGAGTGTACGTGTTATTCCTTTATTGCGCAAAGTTATGCCTCTATTTCGTAAGGAATAGTAAAAATGGAATTTCATCAATTTATATTTGAAGGTTTTTCTTTTCATAATGGTCAATTACTGACAAAAGATAAAGGCGCTATTTATTTAGCGCCGAAAGAGAGTGCGGTATTACTCTTTATGTTACAAAACGCACATACCGTTATTTCAAAAGATGCAATAATTGAACATGTGTGGAAGGGGGGATTGGTCTCCGATGAGTCATTAACGCGTTGTATTTATGTTTTGCGCCGCACGTTGGGTCACTCAAGAAAAAAAAGATTTATCGATAACATCTACGGCAAGGGCTATCGTTTTGTCCCTGAGGTTCAAGTCGCCAATCTCCCTGAAAAAGCGGTTCAACCGACCTTGACCGCGAACCACAATGACATGACCGCCTTTGATGCTTCCGTTGAAAAGAGAACATGCAATATTGCATTGTTCATCTTTGAGATGCAGCATCGATATCAAGCTATTTCACTCCACGATCAACTGATTGATTGGTTGCATTGTCTGGATTTGCCCATTAACGTTGTTTCGTCTTGTCTGACGCGCAGCGTCCAGGATTACAGTAGCTACCTATCAGCAATCGAAAAATCACAGGCAGACTATTATATTTCTGGTATGGAAATTCGGCATGGTGAAAAATCTATCATCCGTATTGAACTGACTCGGGCAAAGGATCACTCGGTGTTATATCGAGAAGGAGTCCATTTCACGAGCGATCATCACATCAATTACCGGTTGCTATGCAGGGCCATTCTAACGCTTTTGTCTGCGATTGATCCATCGATGGGAACGGATCCGGCAACGATCAATGTGCATCCTTTGAGCTCGAACGTGGCGCAGCATGACGCATTGCAGTTCTCACTTTCAGCGCTTGAGAAATTTATGCCTCAAGCAGTGAAATTAAGACGACATGGCGAAACCAGTATCAGTGAGTTATGCCGCATTGCCGGTTCTTATTAGGGTCTTCTCTTGTTGTGGTGGCTGAAGGCATGATAATGGTGCATTTAATCGCCAGAGGTCACCGCCATGGACGAAAAGTCTCTCTACGCTCATATTCTCAACCTGTCCGTTCCGTGGCAGGTAAGATCCCTTTCTCTCGATGAAAATGCCGGTTCTGTTACTGTCACTGTGGGAATCGCTGAAAACACCCGGTTAGCCTGTCCGACCTGCGGTAAATTCTGTTCTGTTCACGATCACCGTCATCGTAAATGGTGATGTAGCCCCCTGTAACACCAGACAGTAGCTGTATCTCCAGATAAGAGATAGGCTTAGATATATGTCTAACAATCATGCTAATTTTGAAATGACCGGGATCCTGTTAGGGCAAGAAGTCCGTAAGCGTAAAACTCCGCAAGAGAAAATCGCCATCATTCAGCAGACAATGGAGCCGGGGATGAACGTCTCCCATGTAGCCCGCCTGCATGGCATCCAGCCCAGCCTTTTGTTTAAGTGGAAGAAGCAATACCAGGAAGGAAGCCTCACCGCCGTTGCGGCCGGAGAAGAA
This sequence comes from Symbiopectobacterium sp. Eva_TO, assembly GCF_053848865.1. Lineage (NCBI taxonomy): Bacteria > Pseudomonadati > Pseudomonadota > Gammaproteobacteria > Enterobacterales > Enterobacteriaceae > Symbiopectobacterium > Symbiopectobacterium sp. Eva_TO. Next base: position 1,698,580 of record NZ_JBSPEY010000004.1, read on the forward strand.
GTGGTTCCAGCTTCGGCGCTGGCGACTGCCCTCAAGCAGGTCCGGGAGCTACAGCGCCTTCTGGGTAAGAAGACGATGGAAGTTGAGATCCTCAAAGAAGCAGTGGAGTACCGCCAGTCGCGAAAATGGATAGCGCACGCGCCCTTGTTGCCAAAGGACGGGGAATAGCTCTGGTCAGCCGCGCCATGAGCGTGTCGCGTGCGCAGCTGTCACTGCGGGTTAACCGTTCTGCCGACTGGCTGGACAGGCGCAGCAACCGGCGTAATGACGAAGCTGATGCTGAGATATTATCGGACATCCTCCGTATCATCAGCGACATGCCCAGTTACGGTTACCGCCGAGTGTGGGGTATCCTGCGTAAGCAACGTCGTGCAGAGGGACTTCCACCGGTGAACGCCAAACGGCTTTACAGGATAATGAGCGAGCATAACCTGCTGTTGTTGCATGATAAAACTGAACGTCCGAAGCGGGAGCATAAAGGCAAAATCGCGGTAGCAGAGAGCGATATGCGCTGGTGCTCAGATGGCTTCGAGTTCGGTTGTGACAACGGCGAGAAGCTGCGGGTGACGTTCGCACTGGACTGCTGCGACCGGGAGGCCATAGACTGGGCAGCGAGCACCAGGGGTTATGACAGTTCAACCGTGCAGGATGTGATGCTGAGGTCGGTGGAAAAACGCTTCGGTAGCGCGCTGCCGGATAAACCAGTGCAATGGCTGACGGATAATGGTTCAGCGTACACAGCGCATGAAACGCGGAAGTTCGCCAGAGAACGGAATCTGGAGCCCTGCACAACAGCAGTGAGCCGTCCACAGAGTAACGGCATGGCAGAACGGTTCGTGAAGACGATGAAGGAAGATTACATCGCCTTCATGCCAAAACCCGATGTGCGAACAGCGCTGAAGAATCTTGCAGCGGCGTTCAATCATTACAATGAAAACCATCCGCACAGTGCGCTGGGATACAACTCCCCAAGAGAATATCGGCGCCAGCGGGCATCGTTAACTTAAGATACAAAAGCTGTCCGGAGATGGTGGGTCAAGATCAAATGGCGGCACCTCGATACCTGCCAGTTCACCACGCTGGTTGAAGCAGAGGTTCCCCGCATTATGTGTCCGGAGCATGGCTGCCAGACGTTGCCTGTTCCGTGGGCAGGGCCTGGCAGCCGGTATACGCTGCTGTTCGAATCGTTCGTGCTCTCATGGCTGAAAATCAGCACCGTTGATGCTGTCAGGAAACAACTTAAGCTCAGCTGGAATGCGGTTGACGGCATTATGATCCGGGCCGTTAAGCGAGGTCTTGCCCGGATAAAAAAGCCATTATCCTCCCGTCATATGAATGTGGATGAGGTCGCCTTTAAAAAAGGGCATCGTTACATAACGGTGATCTCCGATCGCGATGGACGGGCGCTGGCCTTAACGGATGATCGCGGCACTGTAGTGGCACACTGATACTGGCCACCTGATCGGAGGTGATATGCTCACCTCATCAACACGACAGGTGACCTCATGGGTAAACATTTTACGGCGGAATTTAAGCTCGAAGCCGCAAAGCTGGTTGTCGACCACGGCTACACATACGTTAAGGCCGCAGAGGCGGTTAATGTCATATCGTTATACACATCGTTCTAACGCACTGTTTAATCAATGAGTTACGGGTTTATCTCAGAGTGGCATTTTGAACCTCAAAAAGCCAATGGGATGGCTTGAATGCCTTAATTCACGGGGTTCTGAGCATCCTGTTCAAAAAATGGCCAAAAGATGTGTATAACGATATGGGTTAATGTCAGCCATTCTGCCATTAGTCGCTGGGTCAATAAGCTTCGCCTTGAACGACAGGGAAAAACGCCAACGGGACTTCCTCTTACCCCTGAACAGCTCGAGCTGCGTGAGATGAAGAAAAAAGTCCAATGCCTTGAAATGGAGAACGAAATCCTAAAAAAGGCTACGGCGCTCTTAATGTCGGACTCACTCAACGGTTCACGGTAGTCGACAGGCTGAGGGCGCGATACCCGGTCACGGCGTTGTGCCAAACTTTTGAGGTACATCGCAGCAGCTACAGGCACTGGCAGGCTTCCGCTAATGAACCCGACGGTGAGCGCGTGGTTAAGTGTAGCCGCGTCATGGAAGCCTGGAACGCCAGCGGCGGCTCTGCCGGCGCTCGAAGTATCGCGACCATCGTCACCGGCAGCTCCGGTGTCAAAATGGGGCGCTGGCTGGCTGGCAAGCTGATGAAGGAGCTGGGTATCGCCAGCTGCCAGCGACCGGCTCACAAATACAAACGCGGCGGCAATGAACACGTTGAAATACCGAACTATCTCAACCGCCAGTTCGCGGTTACCGCGCCGGATCAGGTCTGGTGCGGCGATGTGACCTACATCTGGACGGGCAAATGCTGGGCTTACCTTGCGGTGGTGCTAGATCTGTTCGCCCGCAAACCGGTGGGCTGGGCCATGTCGACGTCGCCGGACTCGGCGCTGACAGTTAAAGCGTTGCAGATGGCCTGGGAACTCCGGGGACAACCAACAGGAGTCATGTTCCACAGCGACCAGGGCAGCCACTATACCAGCCGTCAATACCGGCAAGCCCTGTGGCGCTGCCGGATAAAGCAGAGTATGAGTCGGCGGGGTAACTGCTGGGATAATGCGCCAATGGAGCGGTTCTTCCGCAGCCTGAAGACAGAATGGGTGCCGACAAAGGGTTACAACAGCTTCAGCGAAGCCCAGGACGCGATTATCCGCTACATCACGGGGTATTACAGCGCTATCCGGCCTCACTGGTATAACGGCGGCTTAACTCCAAACGAATCTGAGCGACTGTTCTACATACAGTCTAATGCGGTGGCCAATATTAGTTGACCACTACAGATCCGATGATTACCCAAACTTTCTATTTATTCAACAAAGCCAAGAGGCGGATGCAGCCCAGTTTAACCATCGACAGATAATTCCTCGCCGTTTTGTCATAACGTGTGGCAATACGGCGGTATTCTTTTAATCGGCCAAAACATCTTTCCACTACATTGCGATGACGGTAAGCGTCACTGGCGAACCGTGAGCACCCGTCCGAAGCCATTTTTTCATTCGTTTTTCGGGGGATGACTGCCTTTATCCCCTTTCGTTTCAGCTCGTTGCGTAGTGCATGCCCTGAATAAGCTTTGTCAGCCAGCACCGCATAACCACGACGCTTCATGCTGCCATTCTGGCGCTGAACACCAATACCGTCCAGAAGACGTAATGCGAACTGGCTTTCGTGAGCCTGTCCGGGGCTCAGCAGGATGTTTAACGGGAGACCACTTCCGTCTGTTGCCAGATGGATTTTGGTGCCAAAACCACCGCGAGAGCGACCCAGACCGTTATCTCCGGCGATATCGGGATGTTTTTTTGAGCACCGGCAGCACATTTCAGCGCCCGGATATTACTGCCATCCAGCGCCGTGGTAGACCAGTCAACGAGACCATGCGCATCAAGAGCAGAAAGTAACCTGTTGAAAATAATGTTAATCACACCCTATTTTGACCACCGATTAAAGCGGTTATATACGGTTTTCCACGGACCATATCGCTCAGGTAAATCACGCCATGGAGCACCTGAGCACAGAATCCAGAACATACCATTGATGATTTTACGATGTTCTGCCCATGGACGTCCGGCACGTGGTATTGCTGGTTCAGCAGGCAGTAAAGACTGGATGATCATCCATGCTTCATCGGGAAGGTCGTAGCGAGCCATAGTTCAATATACTGTGGAAACATACGGTTACTATAACTCAGGCAATTAAGGGACACAGCCTAGGAATAGATGCATAGAGGCAATACCGTCAACCAACTGCGTTTCTTGATTACATTTACGTAACACGCTGCAGCTATCAAAAATGACGAAAAAATAGCATATAATATTGATAAATATGATAATTAGCTTAAAAAAAACGTTTTAATGCATGAGGAAACGTTATGAAAAATCAACATTCACAAACCGCAAGAATTTAAATAACAACATGAATTTTAAGTAAAAAAACACTTCAAGACCTAGAAGCTTAAAAAAATTAATGTGTCACTTTCCTAATTATCTCCTTTACCTCCATCCTATGCTCAGAATTTTTCTGCATCCTTTGCACAAAAACTCGCTGATAGAGCCACGCATCTATGCACTTTTTCACATCAGCCTTGTCCGGCTGGCAGTGAAATTCGAAGATCATCCTTTTTTCTTTTGAAAACAACACTAAACTACTTTCAAACTCGAGAAAATCAAGATCTTCTATCTGGTAGGCTGTTTTAAACGCAGAGCAGATGTAATGTATATCCATATAATATCCACCATTATTTTTATAACTTCACATCGCTGTATAGCATAAATAGCATTAAACCGTGCATCTTAATCATTTTATTGTGATACACATTTAGTTTGCGTTGAAATATGAGATTCCTTTTCTAGAAAACCCGGCAGTAAGTTAACAATTTCAGGTCATGCCCTCTCAACACTCGCCATCATCTCAAAAGAGCTCATCCTTCCCCGTAAATGCAATCACAAAAAGGGGATAATACTGAATGATGACATCAGCATTTTTAAATAGCATTTAATTTTAATTCATATACTAAAATCAAAACTCATCATTCATTATCAGCACATGTTTTACATCATCCAAGATGCTAAGGAAAAGGAATTTCCAACATGGGCTCTCGAGAATCTCATTTTTTCAGCGATGATTGCTGAATGTTTTGTTGTACCTGGGTGTACAACCCCAGTGACCTCATTGTAACAATACCCGATAAATTCACAAGATAACTTATATTTTTCAATATCCTTAACCAAAGCCCGAGCCTTACATAATTCGCCGAGACGCGCATAGAGTAATGCCAGCAACCCCCGCATGATCGTATTCCCGGGAGAGTCAGTATTGAGTGTATATTCTCCATACCTTACAGCCTCCTGGATATTGCCAAGGAGATAATTGATGATAACACACAATATTTTAGGAGAATAAAATGCATCATTGAGGTCCATACACATATTATTCATTTGCATTGCTTTATCTAAATCACTTTGTCGTACCAGATGGCAAGCATAGTAATAATAAACCTCCGTAATCGTGGGGGCTAATAATATGGCCAAATGAAACTTACTTGCCGCTTCCTTGTTATTTTCAGCGCAAAGTAGCAGCCCTTGTAAAGAAAGGGCAATGACGTTATTAGGTTCGCTCGCTAATATCTTGCCGACAATGATCATCATTTCATGCCGGACGCTTTCATAATCCATCAAGCCCAGATTGACTCACCTCGTTATACACAAGTCCGCAACGCCTTATATGCCAAGGGTTAGCGGGCTGAAATAGGCAGCCGGTGGGGTTGTAAATGAAGTGAAACCGACGTGTACTATCGCCATTTACGGCGCTGAAAAATGACACGGGATTCAGATGGCTGGGCACACCAAGAACTGGAAGGGGTAAATCTTGGTGACACGAGGCTCAATAAGCGTGCCAAAGGGCTTTTGATACGGCTGGCTGAGAATCTGCAAGCCAGCATTCCGCATGCGTGCCTCGGATGGTCTGAGACGCTGGGTGCTTACCGCTTCATGGAGAACCAAGCATTCGAATGGCGAGACATTCTGCAACCTCACTGGCAGCGTACGCAGGAAAGGATCCGAGAACACGAGGTTGTGCTGTGTATCCAAGACACTACCGAGCTTGACTTCAACGGGCAGCAAATCCAAGGCTTGGGTCCCTTGAACTACGAAGCCAGGCGTGGTCTGTACCTGCATCCGACCTACGCGGTCAGTCCGGATCGCGTGGGGTTGGGCGTACTGGATGCGTGGATGTGGGCAAGAGAGCCGAAGGATGCAGACGGAAAACGCGATGGGCTCAAGGAGAGTACGCGCTGGCTCGAGGGATACGAGCGAGTTGCTGAACTCGCCTCGGAGTTGCCAAACACACGTCTGGTGTACTTAGCCGATCGCGAAGCGGATATCAAGGCGTTGATGCAGCTCGCTGATGACCTTGGCACTCCGGCTGACTGGTTGATCCGCTCGACTCATAATCGCAGTCTGGACTGTAATGAGAAGCTTTGGCAGAAGGTTGGAAAGACCGTGCCGGTGGGAGAAATCCAATTCGTTATGGCGGCTCGCGCGGGGCAGAAGGCGCGTACGGTGAAACAGGCGCTGCGCGTGAAGCGAGTGTCGCTGCGTTGCGGGTTGGCAGTGACTTGTGTGATAGCCAAGGAAATTGAGCCGCCAGCAGGCGTGAAGCCGGTCGAGTGGCGGTTGCTGAGCAATCGCGTACCTGAAGGACGAGAAGATATCGTGGAGCTGATCGACTGGTATCGGGCTAGATGGGAAATCGAGATGTTCTTCAATGTGCTGAAGAACGGCTGCTGTGTCGAAGCGTTACAGTTATCGACCGTGGATCGCATTGAGCGGGCATTGGCGCTGTTCATGATCGTGGCATGGCGCATCGCCTATTTAATGCGTATGGGACGAACCTGTCCAGAGCTGGACGCAATGTTGTTCTTTGATTCCGACGAGACTCATGGAGCTTACCTACTGATGAACAAGCGTATGCCCAAGGGCCGCCCTAAGCTAAACGAAGTATTGCGCTTAGTTGCGCAACTGGGAGGCTTTCTTGCTCGAAAAGGCGACGGTGAACCAGGCGCAAAAACTATCTGGAAAGGCTTGCAGAAAGTCATGACGGCCGCCGAAACGCTACGCGCGCTCAGGCACGAACAGAGATGTGTATAACGAGGTGGCTTCACGCCTGCTGGCGGCTCAATTTCCTTGGCTATTGTATTAGTCGCGACTTGATCTGACACTGGACCTTGAAAGGTTGAGATGATGTAGCCCCCTGTAACACCAGACAGTAGCTGTATCTCCAGATAAGAGATAGGCTTAGATATATGTCTAACAATCATGCTAATTTTGAAATGACCGGGATCCTGTTAGGGCAAGAAGTCCGTAAGCGTAAAACTCCGCAAGAGAAAATCGCCATCATTCAGCAGACAATGGAGCCGGGGATGAACGTCTCCCATGTAGCCCGCCTGCATGGCATCCAGCCCAGCCTTTTGTTTAAGTGGAAGAAGCAATACCAGGAAGGAAGCCTCACCGCCGTTGCGGCCGGAGAAGAAGTGGTTCCAGCTTCGGCGCTGGCGACTGCCCTCAAGCAGGTCCGGGAGCTACAGCGCCTTCTGGGTAAGAAGACGATGGAAGTTGAGATCCTCAAAGAAGCAGTGGAGTACCGCCAGTCGCGAAAATGGATAGCGCACGCGCCCTTGTTGCCAAAGGACGGGGAATAGCTCTGGTCAGCCGCGCCATGAGCGTGTCGCGTGCGCAGCTGTCACTGCGGGTTAACCGTTCTGCCGACTGGCTGGACAGGCGCAGCAACCGGCGTAATGACGAAGCTGATGCTGAGATATTATCGGACATCCTCCGTATCATCAGCGACATGCCCAGTTACGGTTACCGCCGAGTGTGGGGTATCCTGCGTAAGCAACGTCGTGCAGAGGGACTTCCACCGGTGAACGCCAAACGGCTTTACAGGATAATGAGCGAGCATAACCTGCTGTTGTTGCATGATAAAACTGAACGTCAGAAGCGGGAGCATAAAGGCAAAATCGCGGTAGCAGAGAGCGATATGCGCTGGTGCTCAGATGGCTTCGAGTTCGGTTGTGACAACGGCGAGAAGCTGCGGGTGACGTTCGCACTGGACTGCTGCGACCGGGAGGCCATAGACTGGGCAGCGAGCACCAGGGGTTATGACAGTTCAACCGTGCAGGATGTGATGCTGAGGTCGGTGGAAAAACGCTTCGGTAGCGCGCTGCCGGATAAACCAGTGCAATGGCTGACGGATAATGGTTCAGCGTACACAGCGCATGAAACGCGGAAGTTCGCCAGAGAACGGAATCTGGAGCCCTGCACAACAGCAGTGAGCAGTCCACAGAGTAACGGCATGGCAGAACGGTTCGTGAAGACGATGAAGGAAGATTACATCGCCTTCATGCCAAAACCCGATGTGCGAACAGCGCTGAAGAATCTTGCAGCGGCGTTCAATCATTACAATGAAAACCATCCGCACAGTGCGCTGGGATACAACTCCCCAAGAGAATATCGGCGCCAGCGGGCATCGTTAACTTAAGATACAAAAGCTGTCCGGAGATGGTGGGTCAAGATCACTTGAAAGGTTGAGAGTTACCGGTTTTGATATGGGTGTCGAATCCTTATACAAAACACGAGGTAACTCTCATGCTTCATACTAACAATCCCATCATCAAACACAAAGCCGGCCTGCTCAATCTCGCCGAAGAACTCGGTAACGTATCAAAAGCCTGTAAAATCATGGGGGTGTCACGCGACACGTTTTATCGCTATCAGGAACTGGCGGCAGAAGGCGGCATTGACGCTCTGGTTAACCAAAACCGCCGGGTTCCCAACCTGAAAAACCGTGCTGATGAAGCCACTGAACGTGCGGTTGTTGATTACGCCATTGAGTTCCCGGCTCATGGCCAGCACCGGACCAGTAATCAGCTGCGTAAAAAAGGCGTCTTCATTTCTGGCAGCGGTGTGCGCTCCATCTGGCAACGACACGATCTGGAAAACTTTCGTAAGCGCCTGAAGGCACTTGAGGAAAAAGTTGCCAGAGAAGGCATCGTACTTACTGATGCTCAAATCGCTGCACTGGAGAAGAAGGCGCACGACGACGAAGCCTGTGGTGAAATAGAGACTGCTCACCCGGGTTATCTGGGGTCGCAGGACACCTTCTACGTGGGTAATCTGAAAGGTGTTGGCCGTATCTACCAGCAGACGTTCGTGGATACGTACTCGAAAGTGGCGCACTGCAAGCTTTACACGAGTAAAGCACCGATCTCTGCCGCCGACCTGCTCAATGATCGCGTGCTGCCGTTCTACGAAGCTCAGGGGCTGCCAATGCTAAGAATACTGACGGACAGGGGGGGGGGACGGAGTACTGCGGTAAAGTGGAACAACATGACTATCAGCTGTACTTGGCTATCAACGATATAGACCATACGAAAACGAAAGCGATGTCTCCGCAGACAAACGGTATCTGCGAGCGCTTCCATAAAACTATTTTGCAGGATTTTTATCAGGTTGCGTTCCGTAAGACGTTATACGAGGACCTAGAAAGTCTACAAAAGGATCTGGACAACTGGTTGTGGCATTACAATAATGAGCGAACTCATCAGGGTAAAATGTGCTGCGGGCGTACGCCAATGGCCACGTTACTTGATGGTAAACGAGTCTGGGCAGAAAAAAATCTGAACCAGATTTAATCTGACAGACACCTGTATAAATAACCGGTAACTGTCAGATCAGGTCTGAGCTAATACAGCTATCACACAAGTCACTGCCAACCCGCAACCGCAACGCAGCGACACTCGCTTCACGCGCAGCGCCTGTTTCACCGTACGCGCCTTCTGCCCCGCGCGAGCCGCCATAACGAATTGGATTTCTCCCACCGGCACGGTCTTTCCAACCTTCTGCCAAAGCTTCTCATTACAGTCCAGACTGCGATTATGAGTCGAGCGGATCAACCAGTCAGCCGGAGTGCCAAGGTCATCAGCGAGCTGCATCAACGCCTTGATATCCGCTTCGCGATCGGCTAAGTACACCAGACGTGTGTTTGGCAACTCCGAGGCGAGCTCAGCAACTCGCTCGTATCCCTCGAGCCAGCGCGTACTCTCCTTGATCCCATCGCGTTTTCCGTCTGCATCCTTCGGCTCTCTTGCCCACATCCACGCATCCAGTACGCCCAACCCCACGCGATCCGGACTGACCGCGTAGGTCGGATGCAGGTACAGACCACGCCTGGCTTCGTAGTTCAAGGGACCCAAGCCTTGGATTTGCTGCCCGTTGAAGTCAAGCTCGGTAGTGTCTTGGATACACAGCACAACCTCGTGTTCTCGGATCCTTTCCTGCGTACGCTGCCAGTGAGGTTGCAGAATGTCTCGCCATTCGAATGCTTGGTTCTCCATGAAGCGTTAAGCACCCAGCGTCTCAGACCATCCGAGGCACGCATGCGGAATGCTGGCTTGCGGATTCTCAGCCAGCCGTATCAAAAGCCCTTTGGCGCGCTTATTGAGCCTCGTGTCACCAAGATTTACCCCTTCCAGTTCTTGGTGTGCCCAGCCATCTGAATCCCGTGTCATTTTTCAGCGCCGTAAATGGCGATAGTACACGTCGGTTTCACTTCATTTACAACCCCACCGGCTGCCTATTTCAGCCCGCTAACCCTTGGCATATAAGGCGTTGCGGACTTGTGTATAACGAGGTGGGGTATGGGTCTGTAGTCAGCGAGTCTCGCCCCGTTCTGAACGTTTTGAGAGGGTCGGTAACTTTGGTGACACCATCCAGATTAATATGGAACTCTCTTCACCGGACCCCGCGTTATTACCTCATCTGGCGGCAGCATTACAACATGCCCTGTCGCAGTCCACGTTAAACAGTTATCAACGAACTGCCATTGTGCCTGAATTGGAGGCGGCGGTTCGCAAACGCTGGCCTTATCCGGCTGAGGCGTTCATTACCTCAAGTGGCGGGTTTGATGCGCTGTACCTGGCGTTGCAGGCATTGATCTTTCCCGGCTCGACGGTGGCTATCGAAAGCCCTACCACCGCGCGTTTACTCGACTTGCTCGATTTGCTGGGAATGAACGCCATCAAGGTGGGCTGTGATGTCAACGGACCTGACATTGAGGAACTGAAACAGGCGCTGCAACAAAAGCCAGTCGCGTTTATTTTCCAGCCCAGCCCAGGACACATTCACACACGGGTTGCGCCGTAAGCCCTGAGCGGCTGGGCGACATGGCCGCTGTACTGGCCGAGCATGAAAATGTGCTGATTCTGAAAGATGATGGTATCGGTGAATTATCAACCTGTCCCGCGATCAGTTTGGGACGCTACCATCCTGAACGTACAATTCATGTTTGCTCTTACTCCAAGGCCTATGGACCGGATTTACGTTTGGCCGTGATATCGGGCAGTAAAACCCGAATGGACCAGCTCCAATCCTTCCGTCATTTTGGCGTCGGATGGAGTAGCAGGATACTGCAAGGGGCGTTGGCTTATTTATTGAACGATACGCAGGCACAGCACGATATTGCACATGCCAAACAGGTCTACCACCGGCGACGTCAGGCGTTAGTGGATGCGCTGGCTCGACGGGGCATTAATGTACCAGAAAGCGATGCGCTTTGTATCTGGTTGCCAGTACCTTCGGAGCGTCATGCGCTGGTAACCTTGGCCGTGCGTGGCATTGCCGTGAGGGTTGGCGTGGGAGCGGGGGTAAAAAGCGGAGAGTTTATTCGGCTCAGTATCAGCCAGTTGCAGGAGCATCAGGTAGAGACAGTGGCCGAAGCCGTCAGCCAGATCTTTCGCTAGCGCGCATTTTCCTTACGAGATCCTCGGCTTGCACTGAGGATCTCGTCGGATATTTCGGCCTTATTCTTGAGTGTTCTTCTCTGCTTTACCTGCCATCATCGTCAGGAAGTCAAAACGACGACGCAGATCCTGTTCCGCTTCTTCATACAACCGCGTGTCTCTTCCGGCATTTGCGTATTCAGCCGACGGAAGCGTTGCTCTTTCAACAGTGTCTCACTCAGGCTGCTGGAGGGCGGACGGGAATCGGTGACCAACGCCGGTTTGCCTTCTTCCACACGACGCGGATCGAAGCGATAGAGTGGCCAGAATCCGGTGGCCGTCAGTTGACGCATCTGATCGTGACTGAACGCCAGATCGTAGCCGTGTTCTTCGCAGGGTCTGTAGGCGATGATTAAGGATGGACCTGGCCAGGCTTCCGCTTCCTGAATTGCTTTCACCGTTTGGTTGATCTGTGCGCCCAGTTAAATCTGTGCGACATAAACGTGGCCGAACATCATCACATTGATGCCCAGATCTTTACGCGCCTTACGTTTACCTTTTTCCCCAAATTTGGTGACCGCACCCAGCGGTGTCGCCTTGGATTGCTGACCGCCCGTGTTGGAATAGCACTGGGTATCCAGCACCAGCACGTTGACGTTTTCTGTCAGGCTCATCACATGATCCAGACCGCCGTAGCCAATATCATAGGCCCAGCCATCACCGCCAATCAGCCAGACGGATTTGTCTACCAGATGGTCGGCATCGTGGCTAAGTTCACGTGCCACCGAATCATTGAGGCTGGCAAGCTGTTCACGCAACTGTGCAATTTGCTGGCGGCGCAGATCTGGCGCAATGTTCTCTTCCTGCAAGGCGCTCACCAGATCGGCGGGGAGCTGCGGTGCTAAATGCAAGAGCTGACGCAAGGCGCGCTGGCGATGTTGATCCACGCTGAGACGGAAACCTAAACCAAATTCGGCGTTATCCTCAAACAGCGAGTTGGCCCAGGCAGGACCACGTCCGTTGGCATCGGTGGTCCACGGCGTGGTGGGCAAATTGCCGCCGTAAATAGATGAGCAGCCGGTGGCGTTGGCGACCAGCAAACGATCGCCATAGAGCTGTGTTAACAGTTTGATATATGGCGTTTCGCCACAACCTGAACAGGCACCCGAGTACTCGAATAGCGGCGTAATCAACTGTGACGTGCGGATATCGATACGTTCCAACTTGCTCTTGTCGATTTCCGGCAATTGCAGGAAGAAATCAAAGTGGGTTTTTTCCACGCTCAGATTATCCAGGCGGGATTCCATGTTGATGGCTTTGATCTCAGGGTTTTGACGGTCTTTCGCCGGGCACAGGTTACATCCCGTGCAATCTTCCGGGGCGACTTGCAATACATACTTTTGACCACGCATATCACGCGCTTTGACATACAGCGATTGCAGCGAATCAGGCGCGTCGCTCATGGCCTCAGCAGGCACTACTTTGGCACGGATAGCCGAGTGCGGGCAGGCGGCGACGCAGTGGTTACACTGCGTACACAGCTCTGGTTTCCAAAGCGGAATGGCCTCTGCAATGTTACGTTTTTCCCACTGGGTGGTGCCGGTGGGCCAGGTCCCATCGGGTGGTAAGGCGGAAACGGGTAAGGTATCACCGAGTCCTGCCAGCATGGTTGCCGTTACCGTTTTAACGAAGTCCGGCGCGGCGTCGGATACTACTGGTAGACGTTGCGGACTTTCAGGATTAACCGCTGCCAGCGCAACGGATTCCAGCGCCGCCAGTGTGGCTTCCAGCGCTTTCCAGTTGCGGGCGACCACTTACTACCATAGCTCTTTTCGATAGCGCTACGCAGTTTCTCTACGGCCGCATCACCAGGCAAAATCTGCTAGAGATGGAAGAATGCCATTTGCATCAAGGTGTTGATACGCGCACCCAACTGACATTCACGGGCTATTTTGGCTGCGTTGATGCAATAGACCCTTGCCTGACGTTGATTCAGGCCTGCCTGAACCTCTTGTGGCAAGCGGTGCCACAGGTCGTCGGCGCTGTAAGGGGTGTTTATCAGGAAGATACCGCCGGGTTTCAAGCGTTCCACCATAGCGTACTTCTCAATGAACTTCCACTGGTGGCACGCGACGAAATCGGCTTGATCGATCAGATAGGCCGAATTTATCGGGTGCGGGCCAACGCGCATGTGCGATACCGTCAGGCTGCCCGCTTTTTTGGAGTCGTAGACGAAATAGCCCTGTACAAACATTGGTGTGCTGGAACCGACAATCTTGATGGCATTTTTGGTGGCGGAGACAGTGCCATCGCTGCCAAGTCCGTAGAACAGCGCTTCCAGTCCTGCGCTGGAGGGGAAGTGTTGTTCCGGCAACGGCAGTGAAAGGTGGGTTACATCATCATAAATCCCTACAGTGAAACGCGGTCTTGGGTTAGCAAGCGCTAACTCATTAAAAATAGCCAGTACACACTGTGGTGTGAACTCTTTGGAAGACAAACCGTAACGGCCACCAATGGTACGCGGTAATGTTGCCCGCTCCCCACGGGAAAAGGCTTCCGCTAGTGCGGTCATCACATCCAGATAAAGCGGTTCTGCCAGAGCACCGGGTTCTTTGGTGCGATCGAGCACAGCGATGCTCTGCGCGGTTTGCGGAAGGGCGGCGAGCAGATGCTGCGCTGAGAACGGACGATACAGACGCACTTTAAGCACACCCACTTTTTCACCACGGGTTAGCAGGGCATCCACCACTTCTTCGCACGTCCCTACGCCCGAGCCCATCAGCACAATCACGCGCGTCGCTTCTGGGTGCCCTTAATATTCAAACGGTTGATAGCGACGTCCGGTAACCTCGGCAAAGGCATCCATCGCCTGCTCAACGTGAGAGTAGGTGTTGTTGTACCACGGATTGGTGGCTTCGCGTGCTTGGAAGAAAGTATCCGGATTGGAGGCCGTGCCACGGATCACCGGACGTTCTGGTGTAAGCGCTCGCTCACGGTGTGCGGCAATTGCATCCTGAGGCAGCAGTTTCAGCAATACTTCATCACTGAGCGGTTCCACTTTATTGATTTCATGTGAAGTACGGAAACCGTCGAAGAAATGGATTGTAGTGGCACACTGATACTGGCCACCTGATCGGAGGTGATATGCTCACCTCATCAACACGACAGGTGACCTCATGGGTAAACATTTTACGGCGGAATTTAAGCTCGAAGCCGCAAAGCTGGTTGTCGACCACGGCTACACATACGTTAAGGCCGCAGAGGCGGTTAATGTCAGCCATTCTGCCATTAGTCGCTGGGTCAATAAGCTTCGCCTTGAACGACAGGGAAAAACGCCAACGGGACTTCCTCTTACCCCTGAACAGCTCGAGCTGCGTGAGATGAAGAAAAAAGTCCAATGCCTTGAAATGGAGAACGAAATCCTAAAAAAGGCTACGGCGCTCTTAATGTCGGACTCACTCAACGGTTCACGGTAGTCGACAGGCTGAGGGCGCGATACCCGGTCACGGCGTTGTGCCAAACTTTTGAGGTACATCGCAGCAGCTACAGGCACTGGCAGGCTTCCGCTAATGAACCCGACGGTGAGCGCGTGGTTAAGTGTAGTCGCGTCATGGAAGCCTGGAACGCCAGCGGCGGCTCTGCCGGCGCTCGAAGTATCGCGACCATCGTCACCGGCAGCTCTGGTGTCAAAATGGGGCGCTGGCTGGCTGGCAAGCTGATGAAGGAGCTGGGTATCGCCAGCTGCCAGCGACCGGCTCACAAATACAAACGCGGCGGCAATGAACACGTTGAAATACCGAACTATCTCAACCGCCAGTTCGCGGTTACCGCGCCGGATCAGGTCTGGTGCGGCGATGTGACCTACATCTGGACGGGCAAATGCTGGGCTTACCTTGCGGTGGTGCTAGACCTGTTCGCCCGCAAACCGGTGGGCTGGGCCATGTCGACGTCGCCGGACTCGGCGCTGACAGTTAAAGCGTTGCAGATGGCCTGGGAACTCCGGGGACAACCAACAGGAGTCATGTTCCACAGCGACCAGGGCAGCCACTATACCAGCCGTCAATACCGGCAAGCCCTGTGGCGCTGCCGGATAAAGCAGAGTATGAGTCGGCGGGGTAACTGCTGGGATAATGCGCCAATGGAGCGGTTCTTCCGCAGCCTGAAGACAGAATGGGTGCCGACAAAGGGTTACAACAGCTTCAGCGAAGCCCAGGACGCGATTATCCGCTACATCACGGGGTATTACAGCGCTATCCGGCCTCACTGGTATAACGGCGGCTTAACTCCAAACGAATCTGAGCGACTGTTCTACATACAGTCTAATGCGGTGGCCAATATTAGTTGACCACTACATCGGCTGACGGCGCTTACGATACAGGTTACTGCCATGATGCTCTGCTGAGGAAGAAAATAAGGCCGCTTATCCCGCCGCGAAGGGGGGCGCAATATTGGCCGGACCACTACCACGAGCGTAACCACGCTGCTGCAAATCAGCGCCTGAGCGGCAGCAACGATACCTGGAAAAAGAAAGTGGGCTATCACCGACGCTCAGTGGCTGAAACGGCCATGTTCCGGTTCAAAACGCTTCTGGGTGGTCATCTAAGTCTGCGTGACTACGATGCTCAGGTGGGTGAAGCCATGGCGATGGTCAAAGCGCTTAACCGGATCACGCTATTAGGAATGCCGAACAGTATTCGCATCACGTAACAATCGACCTGGGGCACAGTCGTTACAAGTTCTGATTTATTCAACAAAGCCATTTAGATGATGAAAAAACTGTCTCAGCTTTCACTGTTAACCAAACTGCTTTCCGGTTTTTCAATATTGATCGTACTCATGTTGTTGCTCGGTAGCGCTGCGTTGTATCAGTTACATCTCAACAACCAGAATATCGAATCCTATCGTGATAGCCGCTTGCCTGGCGTGCGCTACACGCTGGAGATGCGGGGCACGCTGTCCGAAATCCGTTTGCAACAAATTCAATATATTGCCTCGTTCACCGACAAAGAGCGTGAAGGACATCGCGTTGAGTTACTGGAAGATACTGCGATCTTCCAACGAGCGTTGGACAGCTACACCAAGTTGCTTACCGCCAGCGGTCAGAAATCATTGTTAGACCCGATTATTGAAGGCTTAGGGCAATTTAGCGCCGTGAATCAGGACGTGATTGCTGCCGTGAGCAAAGGTCAACTGAAGGAAGCATCCCGCATCAGCGGCGCGGTATCGTCAAAATACCGCAGCCAACTGATGAAAGACCTGGCAAAGCTGGTCGATATGGAAGTGGAGAAAGGCAACGCGGCGGTCCGCGAGGCCAGAAAAGGGTATCAGGACGCGAAGTATACCCTGATCGGCATGCTGTTACTGGCGGTGGTGATGTCATGCCTACTGGCGCTGTTTATTTCTCGTAGCATCTCTCACCAATTGGGCGGCGAGCCGCGCTATGCGATGGAAATCATGAACGAAATCTCCACCGGCAACCTGCTGACGGCCATCGCCCTGCGTCCGGGGGACAACCACAGCCTGCTGGCGGCCATCAGCCATATGAATCAGCGGCTGGCGGATACCGTGCGTAATATTATTGACGGCAGTGAATCCATCACTATGGCGTCAAATGAGATCGCCCAAGGCAACAGCGATCTGTCACAACGCACCGAAGAACAGGCCGCCTCACTGCTACAAACCTCGTCCAACATGCAGCAATTAACACAAACAGTACGACAAAATGCGGATAACGCCCGCAAAGCCAGCTCACTGGCACAAAAAACCTCTGATACCGCGTCTCAGGGCGGAGAAATCGTTAACGATATGCTGGCGCGGATGCAGGAAATTTCTGACAGTTCGCAGAAGATCGTCAATATTATCGCCGTGATCGAAGGTATTGCCTTTCAAACCAATATCCTCGCACTGAACGCGGCGGTGGAAGCCGTCCGTGCCGGCAGCGAAGGCAAAGGGTTTGCGGTGGTTGCTGGTGAGGTGCGCACGCTGGCACAGAAAAGTGCCGATGCCGCCAAGGAGATCAAAGCACTGATCGAGGGCACAGTAGAGAAGATCGCCGAAGGCTCTCAACAGGCTGACAAAGCGGGCAAGGCGATGACCGACGTGGTGGATTCCGTCAATCAGGTATCCAAAATCGTGGCGGATATTTCGATGGCGTCTGATGAACAGCACATAGGTATCAAGGAGATCAGCGTCGCCATCGATCAGATGGATCAGGTCACCCAACAGAACGCCGCGCTGGTAGAAGAATCCGCGACCGCAGCAGAATCGCTGACCGAACAAGGTGAGCAGCTACGTAATGCTGTGCGCTTCTTCCGTGTGGAGCAAGCGTCTGCGCTGCGTTTGCGCTAACCGGATTATCCCCTTCCACCGCATGTGGAAGGGGATAGTGGATTTATACGGCGTGCACGTGACTGAGACGACGGCTCGCGCCAGGCAGCCACAGCAGTAAAAAGCCCGAACGTCCCAGGCTGAATGCCAGATACGCCAGCCACAAACCGTGGTTGCCGTACACCGGTACCAAAAAGTACCACGCGGCAAACCAGGCCATAAGTCACCTAGTTATACACAAGTCCGCAACGCCTTATATGCCAAGGGTTAGCGGGCTGAAATAGGCAGCCAGTGGGGTTGTAAATGAAGTGAAACCGACGTGTACTATCGCCATTTACGGCGCTGAAAAATGACACGGGATTCAGATGGCTGGGCACACCAAGAACTGGAAGGGGTAAATCTTGGTGACACGAGGCTCAATAAGCGTGCCAAAGGGCTTTTGATACGGCTGGCTGAGAATCCGCAAGCCAGCATTCCGCATGCGTGCCTCGGATGGTCTGAGACGCTGGGTGCTTACCGCTTCATGGAGAACCAAGCATTCGAATGGCGAGACATTCTGCAACCTCACTGGCAGCGTACGCAGGAAAGGATCCGAGAACACGAGGTTGTGCTGTGTATCCAAGACACTACCGAGCTTGACTTCAACGGGCAGCAAATCCAAGGCTTGGGTCCCTTGAACTACGAAGCCAGGCGTGGTCTGTATCTGCATCCGACCTACGCGGTCAGTCCGGATCGCGTGGGGTTGGGCGTACTGGATGCGTGGATGTGGGCAAGAGAGCCGAAGGATGCAGACGGAAAACGCGATGGGATCAAGGAGAGTACGCGCTGGCTCGAGGGATACGAGCGAGTTGCTGAACTCGCCTCGAAGTTGCCAAACACACGTCTGGTGTACTTAGCCGATCGCGAAGCGGATATCAAGGCGTTGATGCAGCTCGCTGATGACCTTGGCACTCCGGCTGACTGGTTGATCCGCTCGACTCATAATCGCAGTCTGGACTGTAATGAGAAGCTTTGGCAGAAGGTTGGAAAGACCGTGCCGGTGGGAGAAATCCAATTCGTTATGGCGGCTCGCGCGGGGCAGAAGGCGCGTACGGTGAAACAGGCGCTGCGCGTGAAGCGAGTGTCGCTGCGTTGCGGGTTGGCAGTGACTTGTGTGATAGCCAAGGAAATTGAGCCGCCAGCAGGCGTGAAGCCGGTCGAGTGGCGGTTGCTGAGCAATCGCGTACCTGAAGGACGAGAAGATATCGTGGAGCTGATCGACTGGTATCGGGCTAGATGGGAAATCGAGATGTTCTTCAATGTGCTGAAGAACGGCTGCTGTGTCGAAGCGTTACAGTTATCGACCGTGGATCGCATTGAGCGGGCATTGGCGCTGTTCATGATCGTGGCATGGCGCATCGCCTATTTAATGCGTATGGGACGAACCTGTCCAGAGCTAGACGCAATGTTGTTCTTTGATTCCGACGAGACTCATGGAGCTTACCTACTGATGAACAAGCGTATGCCCAAGGGCCGCCCTAAGCTAAACGAAGTATTGCGCTTAGTTGCGCAACTCGGAGGCTTTCTTGCTCGAAAAGGCGACGGTGAACCAGGCGCAAAAACTATCTGGAAAGGCTTGCAGAAAGTCATGACGGCCGCCGAAACGCTACGCGCGCTCAGGCACGAACAGAGATGTGTATAACGAGGTGGCCATAAGTGCCATCAGCATGGAATTGCGCACTGGCGCAGTGTAGGTAATACCGGTAAACACGCCATAAAAAATAATACCTGCGGCGCCGCACAGCGGAAACACCATCAGCCAGATGCTGTAGCGCTGACACAGCGCCACAATCTCCGCCTGATGGGTAAACCAGCCGATAACGCTGTCGCCCTGCCAGGCCCATAACAACGCCAGCAATCCCGACATCCACAGCGTAGACAGCGCAGAATAGCGGAAGTGTTCAGCGTCGTTAGCACCGCGCGCACGGCCACTGAACACACTGGACGCATTGGCAAAACCGTCAAACAGATATGCCATCAAATAGTGAATCAGAAACAGTACCGCGTTGGCGGCCAGCATTTCTGTGCCAAAGGACGCTCCAGTTGCCACAAAGTGATTCGTCACCACCAGCAGGCATACCGTGCGCAGCATCAGATCGCCATTCACCATCATGATGGCTTTGAACTCGCGCCAGGAGAGCAAGGCGGCAGGTGACATGGCAGCCTTGTGCGGTGTCAGATAGCGATAAATCAGACGCAAGCCCAACAGCGTGCCGCTGATTTGCGCGATCAGCGTAGCACCGGCAATGCCCGGCACGCCCCATTCCAACCCACGCACAAACCACAGCGCCAGCACCATATTCAGCACGTTGATACGGCTTTGTTGAATAAATCAGAACTTGTAACGACTGTGCCCCAGGTCGATTGTTACCTGATGCGAATACTGTTCGGCATTCCTAATAGCGTGATCCGGTTAAGCGCTTTAGACCATCGCCATGGCTTCACCCACCTGATCATCGTAGTCACGCAGACTTAGATGACCACCCAGAAGCGTTTTGAACCGGAACATGGCCGTTTCAGCCACTGAGCGTCGGTGATAGCCCACTTTCTTTTTCCAGGTATCGTTGCTGCCGCTCAGGCGCTGATTTGCAACAGCGTGGTTACGCTCGTGGTAGTGGTCCGGCCAATATTGCGCCCCCCTTCGCGGCGGGATAAGCGGCCTTATTTTCTTCCTCAGCAGAGCATCATGGCAGTAACCTGTATCGTAAACGCCGTCAGCCGATGCCTCTCTGATTTTCCGGTGGGTCTGGTTTATCAGTGCCGGTAGAGCCTGGGCATCAGTCGTACCACTGAGCGACAAATCCGCACAGATAATCTCATGCGTCGCACTGTCTACTGCCAGATGCAGCTTACGCCACACCCTGCGTCTGTCGGCACCATGCTGCCGGACTTTCCATTCGCCTTCGCCAAAGACCTTCAGGCCGGTTCCATCAATGACCAGATGTGAGATTTCACCACGGGTTGGCGTTTTTATGCTGATGTTCACTGTCTTTGCTCGCTTGCTGAGCAGCGAATAGTCTGGACAATGCAGCGACAATTTAATCAGTTTAAAAATCGAGTCAACAAAACCCTGTAAAGCCCTCAATGAATCTATGGTCACCCCCATTTTTGCAACACTGATCTTTGATTAATGGTGGGCTTGCTTAAATCTATCCGGCGTCTTTATGGCCAAGGATGCCCGCGCCACGATGAGTTTCGCACCTGATATTCCTAAAAAGGCCATCGGCTTCATTGAGCCATTTTCATTTTTTGGTTTTATATCAGGCCGTCAGGCCGTTCATGTCATCAATAATCAGTCTTCGCAAAACCAGATGGGTAACTTCGTTAAATTGCTGACTGTTAGACCAGCATTACTGTTCAAACACGGTATTTCGTGTCGTTATTGCCCAAGCTATTCGAGCTAATTTATTTGCTAATGCACAGCACACAACGCAAGAATGTTTCCTGCCCAACTGAGACCTTACCCAATCAGCTAATCTCCCTGATTGATGGTCAATTCTTAGGATAAATACCCGCGCACATTGAACAAGCAATCGGCGAAGGTTTTTATCTCCACGCTTGCTAATACCCAGCCGAGTATTCTTCCCTCCAGTACTGTATTGGCGGGGTACAAGACCGGTGGAAGCGGCAAAATTACGACTGTTTTCATATTGCTTGCCATCGCCTAACTGTGATGACAAAACGCTGGCTGTTATCGGTCCAACACCAGGGATGGTCATTAAATGCTGGCCAGTTTCATCTAGAGAGAGTGCCTGCCCAAGTTCTCTTTCGAGCTCTGCTATCTGCCCAACCAAATATTGGTAATGATCGTGTAATCGAAGCAGCAACTGTGCCAGATAAGGTGGCAAGTCATTATCAGCCAGAACAGCTGAAAGCCTTTTGATTACCGCAATACCTTTCGGCATGCTGAGACCAAACTCCAGTAAAAAAGCATGCATTTGGTTAGTCGTTTTAACTTTGTCTCTGACCAACGACTCCCTGACCCGATGCAAGGCTCGCATAGCCTGTTGAGCCTCAGTTCTTGGCTGCACAAACCGCATGGAAGGGCGTGATCCGGCTTCGCATATTGCTTCGGCATCAACGAAATCGTTCTTGTTGCTCTTGACAAAAGGGCGGACAAACTGCGGAGAGATCAACTTTACTTCATGCCCCAGCTCACTGATCCGACGAGCCATAAAATGGGCACCGGCGCAGGCTTCCATTACAACGGTAGTAGGTGTACACGTAGCCAGAAACTCGATGAGTTTGGTGCGGGTAAACTTTTTCCGCAGTAATGCCTTGCCTGATTTATCCTGACAATGAATGTGAAAAGAATGTTTGCCGAGATCGATACCAATAAGCGTGACGTTTTGCATGATGGCCTTCTCCATAAAGAAACACCCTGTCAGCGTACCGCTCACAGGGTGGGGGTGACCATCTCATTAGGCCAAACACGCGTTTCATCATCAGGACTGTGGTGATGGCCATATCTGAGTAGTGGAGCGGTCGTCCACGCCGTTCAGTAGTCGTTTTTTCCGTCCATGCAGCAATGGCTGATTCATCTAGCCATACGGTTAGAGAACCGCGCTGCTTGAGGGCCTTGTTATAGGACATATCGTTATACACATCTTTTGGCCATTTTTTGAACAGGATGCTCAGAACCCCGTGAATTAAGGCATTCAAGCCATCCCATTGGCTTTTTGAGGTTCAAAATGCCACTCTGAGATAAACCCGTAACTCATTGATTAAACAGTGCGTTAGAAAGATGTGTATAACGATATGGTTATAGGAGGGCCAGTTAGTGATTTTAAAATTTTGTTTTGCCATGGAGACCTGATGTTGAAACAACTATGGTGATCTGATCCGATGATTACCCAAACTTTCTATTTATTCAACAAAGCCGCTGAACTACAGCATTATTATCGATCGCACCATGATACAGAATGTGATGGAAACCAACGTGTCGGAATCTGTCGATCTGTTAACCCCGCAACTGGTACTCTGGGTATTGCTGTTCGGGGTCTTGCCTGCCGGCTTCGCCTTGTGGGTAAAAATAAAACCGACAGCATTTACCATGATTAGTATGGGTCAGCGCTTTTTGATTATCGCACTGTCAGTGTTGACAATATTGCTCGTCGCCGCGCTATTTTACAAAGATTACGCGTCATTAATGCTAAATAACAAGGAGTTGGTGAAATCTATTACCCCCAGCAATGTGATAGCCGCCAATCTTTCCTACTTTAAACATCGGGCGTTGGCTAATCAGCCCTTGGTGCAAATCGGCCTGGATGCACACCAGGGACCACGTCCTGCAAACGCTAATGGTAAGAAAAACCTAATCATTTTGGTGGTAGGGGAAACCGCCCGCGCGGAAAACTTCTCTCTGGGGGGATACAGCAAAGAGACCAACCCGCAGTTGAAAAAAGCCAACGTGATCTATTTTCATAATACCCAGTCGTGTGGCACCTCTACTGGCGTTTCAGTGCCCTGCATGTTCTCTAACATGCCACGCACGCAATACGATGCCGCATTGGCCAGCCATCAGGAAGGGCTGCTGGATATTGTTCAGCGCGCCGGCATCAATGTGTTGTGGCAGGAAAATGACGGCGGGTGCAAGGGCGTCTGCGATCGAGTTCCCAGCAAAGATATTCCCAGTATCGCAGCTCCGGGCTTATGCAGCGGCGGAGAATGCTACGATGAGGCGCTGTTCACTGGCGTGGAAGAGCATATCAATCAACTGAACAGCGACGCCATTATTGTGCTGCACACGATTGGCAGCCACGGGCCGGCCTATTACAAACGCTATCCCGAGGCGTTCAAACACTTTACACCGACCTGCGACACTAACCAGATTTAGAACTGTTCCCGAGCGGCGTTAACCAACACCTATGACAACACGCTGCTTTACCTGGATAACACATTAAACCACGTTATCGAGCTGCTGAAAAACCATCAGGATAAGTTCAATACCGCATTGGTTTATCTCTCCGACCATGGAGAATCATTGGGGGAAGACGGTGTTTATTTACACAGTATGCCCTATGCCGTAGCCCCGTCACAACAAACACATATTCCGATGTTGATGTGGTTATCGCACGACTACCAGCAATAATTTGCCGTGCAGGAGACATGTTTGCGACAACACGCGCAAAAGCAAAGTTATTCGCAAGACAATTTGTTTCACACCATACTGGTAATGCTTAATGTGACTACCAACGAATATCAGCCTGAATGGGATATCCTCAAGGGATGTCGGGATAAAACTGCGTGAGATTGTTGATTGTAGAAGATGATGCCTTACTGCAAGAGGGACTGTTACTGGCGCTCAGCCAGGAAGGGTACGTCTGCGACTGCGCGGGCGGAACCAAGCAGGCGGATGCGCTGTTAAACAGCGCACCATACAGTCTGGTGGTTCTGGATTTCGGGCTACCGGATGGCGATGGCTTGCAACTGCTGGCTCGTTGGCGCAAACAGCACCAGCATATGCCCGTATTAATCCTGACCGCCCGCGATACCGTCGACGATCGCGTCAGCGGGCTGGATTCAGGAGCCGATGACTATCTGGTTAAGCCGTTTGCGCTGACGGAGCTGCTGGCACGCGTCAGAGCTCTGATCCGCCACCACCAAGGCCCAAGCGACAATCTGGTTGTGGTAGGCGATCTCTGTCTTGACCTCACGACTCAACAGGTGAGACTGAAGCACGAATCAGTTATTCTGACGCCCAAAGAGTTTGCGATTCTCGCAAGGCTGGTATTAAAAGCCGGGCAGCCCGTTCACCGTGAACTGCTGCATCAGGATATTTACAGTTGGAATGACGATCCCGCCTCAAACTCACTTGAAGTTCACGTTCATCATTTACGACAAAAAATCGGCAAAGCGCGCATCCGTACCTTGCGTTGCTTCGGTTACCTGTTCACCACCGAGGATGAATCATGAAACGCATTTTCAGCTCGATGTCTCCCCCTGCGGCCAGCATGCGCTGGCGGCTTATCATCGCGCTGGGATGTATTTTGCTGACGTGTCAGCTCATCAGTGTCGCCTGGCTATGGCATGAAAGTAAGGAGCAGATCGAGTTTCTGGTGGATAAAACGCTGAGCGAACACGCGCGCAACGAGCATATCGCCAAGGAAATACGCGAATCGATCGCCTCACTCAGCATACCTAGTCTGGTAATGGTACTGGCTTCTCTGTTTCTTTCTATTCAGGCCGTGAACTGGATTACGCGGCCACTGTCGCGCCTCGCAGCGGAATTAGGCAACCGCAGTGCGGAAAACCTGGAACCGATCGCCGATTATCAGCAGGTGGAAGAGATTGCCGCCGTGACACGCTCCATGAACCAACTCTTTGTGCGCCTGAATGAAACACTGGAACGAGAGCGCCAATTTACCGCTGACGTCGCGCATGAATTACGTACCCCGCTGGCGGGAATACGGCTGCACCTGGAACTCCAGCAGCAGCGTCACGGGATCGATTGCCAACCGCTGATTGCACGCATCGATACCATGACACGAACCGTTGAACAACTGCTTCAGTTGGCGCGCCCCGCCGTAGCGTTTTCCTCCGGCCACTACCAACAGGTTTCGCTGGCTCAGGATGTGATTGTCCCCATACAGGATGCGATGGAAGAGATGGTCAGTCAGCGCAACCAGCGTATTGACTGGCAAATCAGCGAGGGAGAGGTGGCGATACAGGGCGATGCCACGTTACTGCAACTGCTGCTGCGTAATTTGATCGAAAACGCCCACCGTTACAGTCCCCCAGAGAGCACGATTACCGTGCGGCTTACCGCCGACCCGGAAATCACCTTGCAGGTGCGTGACCAAGGGTCAGGCATTGATGAAAGCAAAGTTGGCGAATTGAGCAAGGCGTTTGTCCGCATGGACACGCGCTACGGCGGCATCGGGTTGGGGTTGAGTATTGTCACCCGCGTGGCGCAACTGCATCACGGTGCATTGACGCTCAGCAACCTGCGTGAGGGAAACGGCACGCTGGCAGAGGTCACCTTCCCGCCGCTGCTTTCCTGACGAGGCGTCATAAAGACCCTGTACATAAATTTGTGTAATTGCCTGATTTTGATATATTCAATCCAACATCAAAAACAGGTTAATTTATGGACGAAAAACAGTTGCAGGCTCTGGCTAACGAACTGGCCAAAAATCTCAAAACCCCTGACGATCTCAGCCAATTCGATCGCCTGCTGAAGAAAATCAGCGTTGAGGCTGCTCTCAACGCCGAAATGTCCCACCATCTGGGCTACGATAAAAATCAGCCCAAACCGGGGGCCAACTCCCGCAACGGCTATTCCACAAACACCGTGACCACCGGCGATGGCTCTCTGGAACTACGTACTCCGCGCGATCGTGATGGCTCCTTCGAACCACAACTGGTGAAGAAAAACCAGACCCGGATCACCGGGATGGATAACCAAATCTTGTCCCTGTACGCCAGAGGGATGACCACCCGCGAGATAGCGTCTGCGTTCAAAGAGCTGTATGACGCGGATGTTTCACCGGCGCTGGTCTCGAAGGTCACCGACGCCGTGATGGAACAGGTTACTGAATGGCAAAATCGTCCACTGGATGCAGTCTGTAGTGGCACACTGATACTGGCCACCTGATCGGAGGTGATATGCTCACCTCATCAACACGACAGGTGACCTCATGGGTAAACATTTTACGGCGGAATTTAAGCTCGAAGCCGCAAAGCTGGTTGTCGACCACGGCTACACATACGTTAAGGCCGCAGAGGCGGTTAATGTCAGCCATTCTGCCATTAGTCGCTGGGTCAATAAGCTTCGCCTTGAACGACAGGGAAAAACGCCAACGGGACTTCCTCTTACCCCTGAACAGCTCGAGCTGCGTGAGATGAAGAAAAAAGTCCAATGCCTTGAAATGGAGAACGAAATCCTAAAAAAGGCTACGGCGCTCTTAATGTCGGACTCACTCAACGGTTCACGGTAGTCGACAGGCTGAGGGCGCGATACCCGGTCACGGCGTTGTGCCAAACTTTTGAGGTACATCGCAGCAGCTACAGGCACTGGCAGGCTTCCGCTAATGAACCCGACGGTGAGCGCGTGGTTAAGTGTAGTCGCGTCATGGAAGCCTGGAACGCCAGCGGCGGCTCTGCCGGCGCTCGAAGTATCGCGACCATCGTCACCGGCAGCTCTGGTGTCAAAATGGGGCGCTGGCTGGCTGGCAAGCTGATGAAGGAGCTGGGTATCGCCAGCTGCCAGCGACCGGCTCACAAATACAAACGCGGCGGCAATGAACACGTT
This sequence comes from Symbiopectobacterium sp. Eva_TO, assembly GCF_053848865.1. Classification (NCBI taxonomy): domain Bacteria; kingdom Pseudomonadati; phylum Pseudomonadota; class Gammaproteobacteria; order Enterobacterales; family Enterobacteriaceae; genus Symbiopectobacterium; species Symbiopectobacterium sp. Eva_TO. Next base: position 1,725,551 of record NZ_JBSPEY010000004.1, read on the forward strand.
GAAATACCGAACTATCTCAACCGCCAGTTCGCGGTTACCGCGCCGGATCAGGTCTGGTGCGGCGATGTGACCTACATCTGGACGGGCAAATGCTGGGCTTACCTTGCGGTGGTGCTAGACCTGTTCGCCCGCAAACCGGTGGGCTGGGCCATGTCGACGTCGCCGGACTCGGCGCTGACAGTTAAAGCGTTGCAGATGGCCTGGGAACTCCGGGGACAACCAACAGGAGTCATGTTCCACAGCGACCAGGGCAGCCACTATACCAGCCGTCAATACCGGCAAGCCCTGTGGCGCTGCCGGATAAAGCAGAGTATGAGTCGGCGGGGTAACTGCTGGGATAATGCGCCAATGGAGCGGTTCTTCCGCAGCCTGAAGACAGAATGGGTGCCGACAAAGGGTTACAACAGCTTCAGCGAAGCCCAGGACGCGATTATCCGCTACATCACGGGGTATTACAGCGCTATCCGGCCTCACTGGTATAACGGTGGCTTAACTCCAAACGAATCTGAGCGACTGTTCTACATACAGTCTAATGCGGTGGCCAATATTAGTTGACCACTACAAATCGCTGAACAGTGTGATCCGGCATGCGATTAAAAAACGCAAGGTGTTCCCGAGTGACGACGCAGTGAAAAAGGTGGTGTGGCTGGCAATCCAGTCGGCCTCACAGAAATGGACGATGCCACTGCGGGACTGGCGTATGGCAATGAACCGTTTTATTATCGAGTTCGGTGACCGCCTGGACGGTCACTACTGAGAAAGGCATTTACACAGAATCATGTACAGGGTCGTCATAAAAAAAGCCGCGGGTTACCCCACGGCCTAAGTGACTGACAAACTGCCTTAACGCTGTCATTCCCGTGCAAGCGCGAATCTCTCTCACGCTAAACGCTCACCCTTTGTACCGGGTCCTCGGCCTACGCCGGGGACGAAGAGATAAGGATGGATGCTGTCAGTTAGCCACTACGGCTTACTTTGCGCTTTTCTCGGCAGCAGGTTTTTCTGCTTTAGCAGCCGGTTTAGCATCAGCGTTTACCTTGATATCCAGCAGTTCCACTTCAAACACCAGCGTAGAGTTCGCCGGAATACCCGGAACGCCATTTTCGCCGTAAGCTAACTCTGGCGGAATAACCAGTTTGATTTTCCCGCCTTTTTTAACCTGCTTCAGCCCTTCAGTCCAGCCTGGGATAACGCCGTCAAGACGGAAGGAGAGCGGTTCGCCACGTTTGTAAGAGTTATCAAACTCGCTACCGTCAACCAGCGTACCTTTGTAGTTAACCACTACGGTATCGCTCTCTTTCGGCGCTGCGCCCGTACCCTCTTTTTCTACCTGATACAGCAGGCCAGATTCCGTTTTCTTCACGCCTTTTTCTTTGGCAAATGCATCACGGAATTTGGTGCCTTTTTCTGCGCTTTCTTTAGCATCCTGCTTCATTTTCGCTTCTGCTGCGGTTTTCACGCGCGTTTCGAAACCTTGCAGGGTCTTCTCAATCTCTTCATCGCTCAGCTTGCTCTTGTCAGCGAACGCGTCCTGAACGCCGGCAATCAACTGGTCTTTATTCAGCGTAATGCCCAGTTTTTCTTGCTCTTTCAAGGAATTATCCATGTAACGCCCCAAGGACGCCCCCAGCGCATAAGCGGCAGCATCCTCATCGCTCTTGAATTTTGCCGCTGGGGCCGCATCGGACGCTTTGGTCGCTTCTGCTGCCATTACCAGGTTAGCATTCAGCGTCAGTGCCATCGTCGTCGCTAACAGCGTTACTTTAAATAGTGATCTCATCTATCATCTCCCGGTCTGGAACGACAGGCTCCAGAAACATTAATCGTAAATGCGCGACTACTATAACTGTGGGTATCGAGACAACACAACGACACACACAACAATCCTTTGATAAAATTCCCTGAATTATTCATAGGCCCATTTTCCGACCTCGTCGATGTCCGGAGGTTCCGAATATTCGGCTAGATACGACAAAATACAGAGGAATCGTAATGTCCCATACGCAACTCGAGCAACGTATTGAAATGCTTGAAAGCAAGCTGGCTTTTCAGGAGCTCACCATTGATGCGTTGAATCAGACGGTCGTCCAACATGAATTGGAAATGGCGAAAATCCGTGAGCACCTACGCCTGTTAGTGGAAAAATTGAAAGCGACGTCCCCTTCTCTTCTCGCCTCGCAGTCCGAAGAGACGCCACCGCCACACTATTAATCAATAACGCTGGCGCATCCGTGCCTCTACGGTTGCGCCAGATCACATTTATCACATCATCCCAGGCGTTACACACGGTTTTCTGCACGCAAGAAAACCAATTAACTAATTGATTTAAATCATATAAAATAAAAAACCCCAGCCGTTAGACAAAAATCCTTACAGCAAATCGCTCTTGGCAGTCCCTTCAGAAAAACCAAAAATGCAAACGTTACCGAGAACGTTATTAATCGTTCTTTCATTTTTCCGATGACACTAAAAAGAGAACATCATGACCAAAATTAATATCGATTTAAGTGGCCTGAACCCATATCGTTATACACATCTTTTGGCCATTTTTTGAACAGGATGCTCAGAACCCCGTGAATTAAGGCATTCAAGCCATCCCATTGGCTTTTTGAGGTTCAAAATGCCACTCTGAGATAAACCCGTAACTCATTGATTAAACAGTGCGTTAGAAAGATGTGTATAACGATATGGCCTGAACCCTGCCCCTGTCACACCGTTCAACCGCGATGGTTCCGTGGATTACGCCGCGTGTAAAAAACTGGGTGCCTGGCTTGCCAGCATCGATGGCGTAAAAAGTCTGACCGTATTGGGCCACGCAGGTGTAGTGGTCAACTAATATTGGCCACCGCATTAGACTGTATGTAGAACAGTCGCTCAGATTCGTTTGGAGTTAAGCCGCCGTTATACCAGTGAGGCCGGATAGCGCTGTAATACCCCGTGATGTAGCGGATAATCGCGTCCTGGGCTTCGCTGAAGCTGTTGTAACCCTTTGTCGGCACCCATTCTGTCTTCAGGCTGCGGAAGAACCGCTCCATTGGCGCATTATCCCAGCAGTTACCCCGCCGACTCATACTCTGCTTTATCCGGCAGCGCCACAGGGCTTGCCGGTATTGACGGCTGGTATAGTGGCTGCCCTGGTCGCTGTGGAACATGACTCCTGTTGGTTGTCCCCGGAGTTCCCAGGCCATCTGCAACGCTTTAACTGTCAGCGCCGAGTCCGGCGACGTCGACATGGCCCAGCCCACCGGTTTGCGGGCGAACAGGTCTAGCACCACCGCAAGGTAAGCCCAGCATTTGCCCGTCCAGATGTAGGTCACATCGCCGCACCAGACCTGATCCGGCGCGGTAACCGCGAACTGGCGGTTGAGATAGTTCGGTATTTCAACGTGTTCATTGCCGCCGCGTTTGTATTTGTGAGCCGGTCGCTGGCAGCTGGCGATACCCAGCTCCTTCATCAGCTTGCCAGCCAGCCAGCGCCCCATTTTGACACCGGAGCTGCCGGTGACGATGGTCGCGATACTTCGAGCGCCGGCAGAGCCGCCGCTGGCGTTCCAGGCTTCCATGACGCGGCTACACTTAACCACGCGCTCACCGTCGGGTTCATTAGCGGAAGCCTGCCAGTGCCTGTAGCTGCTGCGATGTACCTCAAAAGTTTGGCACAACGCCGTGACCGGGTATCGCGCCCTCAGCCTGTCGACTACCGTGAACCGTTGAGTGAGTCCGACATTAAGAGCGCCGTAGCCTTTTTTAGGATTTCGTTCTCCATTTCAAGGCATTGGACTTTTTTCTTCATCTCACGCAGCTCGAGCTGTTCAGGGGTAAGAGGAAGTCCCGTTGGCGTTTTTCCCTGTCGTTCAAGGCGAAGCTTATTGACCCAGCGACTAATGGCAGAATGGCTGACATTAACCGCCTCTGCGGCCTTAACGTATGTGTAGCCGTGGTCGACAACCAGCTTTGCGGCTTCGAGCTTAAATTCCGCCGTAAAATGTTTACCCATGAGGTCACCTGTCGTGTTGATGAGGTGAGCATATCACCTCCGCTCAGGTGGCCAGTATCAGTGTGCCACTACAAGGGGAAGGCACCTTTATGTCTCAGAGCGAGCAAATGAAAGTGATTGAAGCTTTTGCGGAATCGGTGAACGGCGCCATTCCAATCATTGCGGGTATCACGCTAGAAGGCACCGAAGTGGCAGCCGAAGAAGCCAAGCGCGCCGTCAGCGCAGGGGCCTCTGCGGGCCTGCTGTATCCTTCTCACGGCTGGCTGCGTTTCGGCTATCAGAAAGGCGCACCACAGGATAAATACCGCCAGGTATATGAAGAAAGTGGCCTGCCACTGATCCTGTTCCAGTATCCCGATGCCACTAAGTGCACCTATAGCCTGGAAACGTTGCTGGAAATTTCGGCTCAACCCGGTGTGTTTGCCATGAAGAACGGCGTGCGCAATATGCGTCGCTGGGACACCGAGATCCCGGTAATCCGCCGTGAGCGCCCAGACCTGCAAATTTTGAGCTGTCATGACGAATATCTGCTCTCAACGGCCTTTGATGTAGACGGTTTCCTGGTGGGCTATGGCAACATTGCACCAGAACTGCTGGTAGAGATGATCAAAGCAGGCAAGGCGAAGGATTACAATCTATGGTCACCCCCCATTTTTGCAACACTGATTTTTGACTAATGGTGGGCTTGCTTCAATCTATCCGGCGTCTCTGTGGGCGAGATGCCCGCGACTCGATGAGTTCCGCGCCTGGTGAACCTGAAAAAGCCCTCGGCTTCAGTGAGCCATTTTTGTCGTCAGGTTTTTCAGCAGGCCGATATGCCGTTCATGTCATCAATAATCAGTCTTCGCAAAACCAGATAGGTAACTGCTGTTTAATTACTTAATAATCAGTCTGTTGATTTAGTTCTACATAACATCAGGCCTGATATTCATTGTGATTAGTTGTGATTGACCAGGCTATTCGCGCCAGTTTGTTTGCCAGAGCACAGGCGACAATATTTGAATGTTTGTTATCGAGTTGCCCCCGAACCCATTCAGCAAGCCTGCCCTGCTGATATTCAAGTCGCATCATGAACGAGCGGGCACATTGAACCAGAAGTTTGCGTAAATTTTTATCACCTCGTTTGCTTATCCCCAGCAGAGTCGGTTTGCCTCCTGTGCTGTATTGTCGCGGTACAAGCCCTGTGGAAGCCGCAAAATCCCTGCTACATGAAAATTGTTTTCCATCGCCGAACTGTGATGAAAGTAAGCTGGCAGTAATCGGACCGACGCCTGGAATTGTCATAATTCGCTGTGCAGTATCATCAGCTTTGATTGACTGATTTAATTCTGATTCCAGCGCTGTTATTTGCTCGACAAGGTAAAGATAGTGGGCATGTAACTTCATCAGCAGACGGCTCAGGTATGCGGGGATTTCGTGCTCAGCCAGCACCAGAGACAGTCGCTTTATTACCGCCTCGCCGATTGGCAGGCTTATCCCAAACTCCAGCAGAAAACCGTGGATCTGGTTAGTGGTTTTTACTTTATCTCTGATAAGAGATTCCCTGACCCGATGCAGTGCTCGCATCGCCTGCTGAACCTCCGTTTTCGGCTGAACAAAACGCATTGACGGCCGGGATGCGGCTTCACATATCGCCTCTGCATCAACAAAATCATTTTTATTGCCCTTGACAAACGGGCGCACAAATTGCGGAGAGATAAGTTTTGCTTCATGGCCGCTATCATTGATACGCCGCGCCATAAAGTGTGCACCGGCACAAGCTTCCATAACAACAACCGAGGGCGGGCACGTCGCCAAAAACTGCATTAGCTTTGTGCGCGTAAACTTCTTACGCAGAAGCGCTTTACCTGACTTATCCTGGCAATGAATATGAAAAGAATGTTTACCGAGATCGATACCAATAAGAGTAACGTTTTCCATGATGGCCTCTCCTGAAAGAAAAACACCCTGCCAGCGTACCGCTCACAGAGTGGGGGTGACCATCTCATTAAGCCCGTGAGATCCATGACCGCCTGCTGCCTGTGACCAAAAGCGTGTATCACCGTGGTTCGCACATGGAAGGTACCGTGGCACTGAAGCATGCGCTGGTGGCGCGCGGCATTCTGGATCACGCCACAGTGCGTTCTCCGCTGCTGCCATTGGAACCCGGCGCAGAAGAGGAAATCAAAGCCGCAATTCGCGCTGCTGAACTGTCATTCGTTGGCTAATGCCCGTACTCCGACGCTGACATGACGGATACGCCCGCCTTCATACCGTGAACGGCGGGCGTATTTTCGATCCAAACGGCATCCAACTTCCCACGCTTGTTAGCGCAATCAAACGTATATGTTGCGCATTATTGTATGCTTTTGCATAGTAATCCCTGATTATCCTGCCATGGCACAGATTTAAAATTCCGAGGTGTAGCCAAAGCCTGGGAACCATTACATAATAAATTCGTAAACGCCGCGCGGATGTCATTGGCAACACACTGTGCCTTTTTTTAAAAATAAAAATCAAGGGATTACATGGACCCTAATACCTTTCCGCCCAACGGTTCAAGCCGTAAGTTGGGAAGCAAACCCGTCACCTTACAGGATGTCGCCACGGCAGCCGGGGTGAGCGTTTCCACCGTTTCCCGCGTTCTGGATGAACGGTTACCTCCGTCACGCAGCAAAGCAGCCGAACGTGTACGTCAGGTTGCACAGGAGTTGGGTTACCGACGCGACATAATGGCCTCCAGCCTGCGCCGTGGCGGCACGGGAACCATCGGCGTACTGGTGCCACGTCTGAGCGATATGGTGATGGCGTTATTGTATGAGGCCATTTGCCGCGCAGCAGAGCACTACGGTTATTTCGCGATTGTTGCGACCTGCGGTGACGATCCGGAGCAAGAAAAACAGGCGGCAGCCTCCCTGCTCGATCGGCGCGTCGATGGACTGATTCTGGCCACTAGCCGACTGGATGACCATTTGCCGGCGGAATTGCGTCAGCAAAATGTTGCCCACGTATTGGCGCTGCGTACCGACGGTGTTAGCCGCTCAGCCATTGGTGATGATGAACAGGGGGGTTATCTGGCAACCCGGCATCTGATCGATCTGGGCCACCGTGATATCGGAATGGTTGCGGGTCCCAGCTTTTCTTCCGGTGCAACTTATCGCCGGGAAGGATTCCATCGTGCAATGCGCGAGGCCGGGCTCCCCCCTAATCCCGCCTGGATTAGGGAATCCGGTTTCAGCATTGAGTCAGGAGAAAGTGAAGGGATGGCGCTGCTGAGCGGAGCACTCAGGCCCACAGCCATTTTCGCCATCAACGACGATTTGGCCTTCGGCGTTATGGCGGCAGCCCATCGATTGGGACTGGCAATAGGTCAGGATTTATCACTAGTAGGCTATAACGATATTCCACTGTCCGCCCGTTTGCCGGTTCCGCTCTCTTCGGTGCATATTCCGTTCGACCACGTTGCTTCGATTGCTGTTGAATTGCTGCTGGCTGGCACCGAGCCCGTCGATACCATTCGGCGCGTGATGCCAAGTCTTATTCCACGCAGTTCCAGTGCACCGCTCAGGTAATCGCTCATACATTAGCGGGTCAATGCAGCCCGCTAATGCGTGCGTTTCAAATTGCGTTACACCCAATCACCCTGCGTTAGCTGAACGGGCAAAGCCGCAAAACGGGTTGGTCGCTGTGCGGCCTCTGGCTCACAAACGGCGTTTCCAGGCAGAAGGAATACTGCAATCAGCGAGGCAAGCCGCGCGACCTGCGCTTCCAATGCTAAAGCCGCAGAGGTGGAATCACTGACCATCGTTGCATTTTCCTGAATGGTACGATCCATGTCCGTCACCGCATCACCAATTTGTGCAATACCTCGACTCTGCTCGTCTGACGCCACTGAAATATCGTTCATGATGCGATCGACAGCGCCAATTGACGTCACAATGTCATGCATGGCGCTCCCCGCTTTTTCTACCAGCACAGAACCCTCATCCACTCGCGTCACGGACTCTGCAATCAAGGTTTCAATCTCTCTGGCCGCCTGTGAACTGCGCTGCGCCAGTTCAAGGTTGCCGCGTATCGATCTCGCTATCAGGCGGGTCACCGATACGGCGATCAATATTCCCAGCAAAACGGCACAAATACCGATAACAACGATCTCCGCGACTGAATGGTTGATAACATACTGATTTTTCTTATCAAGCTGGCTCGCAATACGGCTAAGGGTATCGGTAACGGCAAACCCCGTTTTAATGGACTGCGTATCGGCCGCCTTTAGGCGCTGCCACTGTGCGGTATTCTGTATGTTCTCCCCGGCGGAAACGACATGCTTCTGCCCACGCAACACAGTCGCTGCGAGCACGATCTCTTCCAGCTCATGTTGATATTGCGTCAGCTGTTCGCTCAGGCGTTGGAAATGCTGCACATCGCTTTCTTGCCAACGCAATTGGCGCGCTTTTTCCTGCTGCGCAATTATCTGGGAAACATATTTCATCATATTGCTGGCGTTCTCTTCATCCAACGTATAAAAGAGTTTCACTCGGGCAATTTTTGACTGATCGAGATAATGGTTTATCTCAGAGACTAGGCTGTGTCCCTTAATTACATAACCTCTGGTAAAACAGGCGGATGCAGCCCAGTTTCAACATTGCCAGATAATTCCTCGCCGTTTTGTCGTAACGTGTCGCAATGCGACGGTATTCTTTAAGACGGCCAAAGCACCGCTCAACAACGTTCCGATTGCGGTAGGCGTCACGATCGAGCTTTGAACGACCATCCACCGCCATTTTTTCAGTGGATTTTCGGGGGATGACAGTTTTTATACCTCTGTTTTTCAGCTCGTTACGTAATACATGCCCGGAGTACGCCTTGTCAGCGAGTACCGCATGACCACGGCGTTTCATACTGCCGTTCTGGCGTTGAACACCAATACCGTCCAAAAGACGTAGTGCAAACTGACTTTCATGAGCCTGACCGGGGCTCAACACGATGTTTAACGGAAGACCACTTCCGTCTGTAGCCATATGGATTTTGGTGCCAAAACCACCTCGAGAGCGACCCAGCCCATTATCTCCGGTGATATCGGGATGTTTTTTTGAGCACCGGCAGCACATTTCAGCGCCCTGATATTGCTACCATCCAGCGCAGTCGCTGACCAGTCCACGAGGCCATGGGCATCAAGTGATGAAAGTAACTTATTGAAAATAATGTTAATGATTCCCGATTTTGACCATCGGTTAAAGCGGTTATAAACGGTTTTCCATGGGCCGTATCGCTCAGGTAAATCACGCCATGGGACACCAGAGCACAGCCCCCAGAACATGCCATTGATAATCATGCGATGCTCAGCCCATGGGCGTCCGGCCTGTGGTGTTGCTGGTTCAGCAGGGAGTAAGGGCTGGATGATAGCCCATGCTTCATCGGGAAGGTCGTAGCGAGCCATAGTTCAAAATGATGTAGAAACAAACAGTTAGTATAACTCATGGGATTAAGGGACACATCCTAGTATTCCATCAGCTTCAATCGGGTTAATGTCCGAGAAATGCCGTAAACTGAGAAAGAATATTAGGCTTTGTTGAATAAAGGCTTTGTTGAATAATAGGGAATCGTGCTGTTTTACTATGCCCATTTTGGTAGAAAATGCTTATCACCTCAGGCATTCCGTTTTCTCATGATGCTTAACTGCATGATTTTACGTTGCTGGAAACAATCGTTTTACTGGGCTGGTAGCATAAAATCTGTTTATTCAACAAAGCCTTGAATAAATAGAAAGTTTGGTTAATCATCGGATCAGATCACCATAGTTGTTTCAACATCAGGTCTCCATGGCAAAACAAAATTTTAAAATCACTAACTGGCCCTCCTATAACAATGCCCTCAAGCAGCGCGGTTCTCTAACCGTATGGCTAGATGAATCAGCCATTGCTGCATGGACGGAAAAAACGACTACTGAACGGCGTGGACGACCGCTCCACTACTCAGATATGGCCATCACCACAGTCCTGATGATGAAACGCGTGTTTGGCCTAATGAGATGGTCACCCCCACCCTGTGAGCGGTACGCTGACAGGGTGTTTCTTTATGGAGAAGGCCATCATGCAAAACGTCACGCTTATTGGTATCGATCTCGGCAAACATTCTTTTCACATTCATTGTCAGGATAAATCAGGCAAGGCATTACTGCGGAAAAAGTTTACCCGCACCAAACTCATCGAGTTTCTGGCTACGTGTACACCTACTACCGTTGTAATGGAAGCCTGCGCCGGTGCCCATTTTATGGCTCGTCGGATCAGTGAACTGGGGCATGAAGTAAAGTTGATCTCTCCGCAGTTTGTCCGCCCTTTTGTCAAGAGCAACAAGAACGATTTCGTTGATGCCGAAGCAATATGCGAAGCCGGATCACGCCCTTCCATGCCGTTTGTGCAGCCAAGAACTGAGGCTCAGCAGGCTATGCGAGCCTTGCATCGCGTCAGGGAGTCGTTGGTCAGAGACAACGTTAAAACGACTAACCAAACGCATGCTTTTTTACTGGAATTTGGTATCAGCGTGCCGAAAGGTATTGCGGTAATCAAAAGGCTTTCAGCCTCCTCGTTATACACATCTCTGTTCGTGCCTGAGCGCGCGTAGCGTTTCGGCGGCCGTCATGACTTTCTGCAAGCCTTTCCTGATAGTTTTTGCGCCTGGTTCACCGTCGCCTTTTCGAGCAAGAAAGCCTCCCAGTTGCGCAACTAAGCGCAATACTTCGTTTAGCTTAGGGCGGCCCTTGGGCATACGCTTGTTCATCAGTAGGTAAGCTCCATGAGTCTCGTCGGAATCAAAGAACAACATTGCGTCCAGCTCTGGACAGGTTCGTCCCATACGCATTAAATAGGCGATGCGCCATGCCACGATCATGAACAGCGCCAATGCCCGCTCAATGCGATCCACGGTCGATAACTGTAACGCTTCGACACAGCAGCCGTTCTTCAGCACATTGAAGAACATCTCGATTTCCCATCTAGCCCGATACCAGTCGATCAGCTCCACGATATCTTCTCGTCCTTCAGGTACGCGATTGCTCAGCAACCGCCACTCGACCGGCTTCACGCCTGCTGGCGGCTCAATTTCCTTGGCTATCACACAAGTCACTGCCAACCCGCAACGCAGCGACACTCGCTTCACGCGCAGCGCCTGTTTCACCGTACGCGCCTTCTGTCCCGCGCGAGCCGCCATAACGAATTGGATTTCTCCCACCGGCACGGTCTTTCCAACCTTCTGCCAAAGCTTCTCATTACAGTCCAGACTGCGATTATGAGTCGAGCGGATCAACCAGTCAGCCGGAGTGCCAAGGTCATCAGCGAGCTGCATCAACGCCTTGATATCCGCTTCGCGATCGGCTAAGTACACCAGACGTGTGTTTGGCAACTCCGAGGCGAGTTCAGCAACTCGCTCGTATCCCTCGAGCCAGCGCGTACTCTCCTTGAGCCCATCGCGTTTTCCGTCTGCATCCTTCGGCTCTCTTGCCCACATCCACGCATCCAGTACGCCCAACCCCACGCGATCCGGACTGACCGCGTAGGTCGGATGCAGGTACAGACCACGCCTGGCTTCGTAGTTCAAGGGACCCAAGCCTTGGATTTGCTGCCCGTTGAAGTCAAGCTCGGTAGTGTCTTGGATATACAGCACAACCTCGTGTTCTCGGATCCTTTCCTGCGTACGCTGCCAGTGAGGTTGCAGAATGTCTCGCCATTCGAATGCTTGGTTCTCCATGAAGCGGTAAGCACCCAGCGTCTCAAACCATCCGAGGCACGCATGCGGAATGCTGGCTTGCGGATTCTCAGCCAGCCGTATCAAAAGCCCTTTGGCACGCTTATTGAGCCTCGTGTCACCAAGATTTACCCCTTCCAGTTCTTGGTGTGCCCAGCCATCTGAATCCCGTGTCATTTTTCAGCGCCGTAAATGGCGATAGTACACGTCGGTTTCACTTCATTTACAACCCCACCGGCTGCCTATTTCAGCCCGCTAACCCTTGGCATATAAGGCGTTGCGGACTTGTGTATAACGAGGTGGCTTTCAGCTGTTCTGGCTGATAATGACTTGCCACCTTATCTGGCATAGTTGCTGCTTCGATTACACGATCATTACCAATATTTGGTTGGGCAGATAGCAGAGCTCGAAAGAGAACTTGGGCAGGCACTCTCTCTAGATGAAACTGGCCAGCATTTAATGACCATCCCTGGTGTTGGACCGATAACAGCCAGCGTTTTGTCATCACAGTTAGGCGATGGCAAGCAATATGAAAACAGTCGTAATTTTGCCGCTTCCACCGGTCTTGTACCCCGCCAATACAGTACTGGAGGGAAGAATACTCTGCTGGGTATTAGCAAGCGTGGAGATAAAAACCTTCGCCGATTGCTTGTTCAATGTGCGCGGGTATTTATCCTAAGAATTGACCATCAATCAAGGAGATTAGCTGATTGGGTAAGGTCTCAGTTGGGCAGGAAACATTCTTGCGTTGTGTGCTGTGCATTAGCAAATAAATTAGCTCGAATAGCTTGGGCAATAACGACACGAAATACCGTGTTTGAACAGTAATGCTGGTCTAACAGTCAGCAATTTAACGAAGTTACCCATCTGGTTTTGCGAAGACTGATTATTGATGACATGAACGGCCTGACGGCCTGATATAAAACCAAAAAATGAAAATGGCTCAATGAAGCCGATGGCTTTTTTAGGAATATCAGGTGCGAAACTCATCGTGGCGCGGGCATCCTTGGCCATAAAGACGCCGGATAGATTTAAGCAAGCTCACCATTAATCAAAGATCAGTGTTGCAAAAATGGGGGTGACCATAGATTTTCACTATGAATAAGTACTGTCATCAAGCTTCAATCGCTGCCCGCAGTTTCTTCATGGCGTTTTTCTCTAACTGACGCACACGTTCTGTGGACACGCCGTACTGATCGGCCAGTTCCTGCAAGGTGGATTTATTGTCATCATCCAACCAGCGCGCCCGGATAATATGCTGGCTGCGTTCATCCAGCCCTTCCAACGCGTAGGCAAGCTTGTCCGCTGCGTGGTTATCCCAGTTATCTTCTTCGATGCCATCGGCAAAATCAGAAGATTTATCCTGAAGATAGAGCATGGGTGCCATCGCTTGGCCATCGTGCGATTCGTCATCCGGCGTGGGATCGAACGTCATGTCTTGCGCGGCCATACGCGATTCCATCTCGCGCACATCTTTGCTGGTGACACCCAATTCACGGGCCACCAGTTCTACTTCGTCCTGATTAAACCAGCCAAGACGCTGTTTGGTCTTACGCAGGTTAAAGAACAGCTTGCGCTGCGCTTTGGTGGTCGCAACCTTGACGATACGCCAGTTACGCAACACATATTCGTGAATTTCGGCTTTGATCCAGTGCACAGCAAAGGACACCAGACGCACACCCATTTCCGGGTTGAAGCGGCGCACCGCTTTCATCAGGCCGATATTGCCTTCTTGAATCAGGTCTGCCTTGGGCAATCCGTAACCAGCATAAGTACGGGCTACGTGAATCACAAAGCGCAGATGCGACAGGATCAACGCTTTCGCCGATTCCAGATCGCCCTCGTAATGCAGCCGTTCAGCCAGTGCCCGCTCTTCCTCCGCCGTCAGCATCGGATAGGCGTTGGCGGCACGAATATACCCTTCCAGACTGCCCTGGGGAACTAAGGTGAAAGTTTGCATATCTTTGGTCATTCGACCCCCCTTCAATTAGCGTGAGTGAATAAAATACAACGTTAAACCTCACATTATGTACAACAAAACCGATGAACCTTACTACCGCTCCGGCACAGAACCTTTGACTATGTCGTATGCCAAGAGTTCATTCTGTTCATCGACTGACCCTATTTTATCGCCTGACGGCGACAGATCAAGGCGAACCTGTCGATGATTTTACCCCACCCTCAGCGCGCCAAGGCACCAGAAAATCCTACCAGAAAAAACTCATTCTGGTGTAAAGCGACGTAAATGTTGCACGGTTGCCAGCCATGCTGCCAGCCAGCCAATCATCCCAGCAATCAACAGCAGCAGCAGTGATTCATCCCAGGTGAGTCCGGTCACGGCAAAGCGCGTACCAAATACCGTAGCAACCTGATCGACCACGGCAGAGAGCTTCCAGACCAACGCCTGCGACAGAATCAACGACAGCAACGCGCCACCACCGCCCAACAATGCACCACCGTTGAGGAAGGGACGTAAAATAAAGCCGTCCGTCGCCCCAATCAGCTTCATGACATTGATGGTTTCACGGCGGCTGAAAATACTCAGACGCACGCTATTACCGATGACCAGGAACACGGCAACAATCATCAGGATAGCGATGGTAGTGGCCACCTGACCCACCAGTGAGGTCAGCGCCACCAAGCGCGCAAACCAGCTATCGTCCATACGGACTTCACTCACACCGTGCACCGCCGCCACGCGATCGCGCAGCGAGGTCAGCGTCTGTGAGCTTTGGAAGTTCAGCTTTGGCGTAATGATGGCAACGGCAGGCAGCGGATTCTCTTCCAGCATTTCCAGCGCCCCACCGAAACCGGACCAGTTGCGAAACTCACCCATCGCTTCATCACGGGACAGGTAGTTGACCTTCTCCACCCCGTCCTCTGCCTGAAGCGTGTTAATCACGCCCTGCGCCGCATCATTGTCCAACTCCTTATCCAGATAGACCGTCAGTTGCGGCGTGGGATACCACTGCTCCGCTGCCTGACTGACGTTTTTCCACACCAGATAACAGATACTTGGCAAGGTCAGCGAGATGGCAATCACCATCACGGTCAGCAGCGTCGCCAGCGGCTGGCGCAGCATATCCGCCAGCGTATTGTCCCAGGCATAGCGCCACTGTTCTTGCCAACCACCGCGCAGTGCCTTTTCCTTATTTACGCGGGGTTTCGGATTACGGGAATTAGTCGCCATAAACGCCTCCCAGCATACGTCCTTGCGACAGCGTCAGTACGCGATACTGACGGCTGGCAATCAGCGTCGTGTCGTGCGTTGCCATCAACACCGTAACGCCAACGCGGTTAAATTCTTCGAACAAACGCAAAATATCCTGAGACAGCGCGTTATCCAGGTTACCGGTCGGCTCATCTGCCAGCAGTACCGTCGGTTTGTTCACCACCGCGCGGGCAATGCCCACACGCTGCTGTTCACCGCCAGACAATTGAATCGGGTAGCTCTTGGCTTTGTCCAGCAAGCCCACTTTATCGAGAGCGGCCGAAACACGGCGGCGGATATCTTCACTGCTCGCCCCGGCAATAATCAGCGGCATCGCCACGTTATCGTAGACAGTACGATCCATCAGCAGATGGTGATCCTGAAAGATCATGCCGATCTGGCGGCGCAAGAAGGGCACCTCACGCTTTTTCAAGCGGCTGATATTGTGTCCGCTGAACAAAATCTGGCCCGCGCTCGGGCGCTCTATGCCACAAATCAGTTTCAGCAGGGTACTTTTCCCGGCACCAGAATGGCCCGTCAGAAACGCCATCTCCCCAGGAAGCAGATGGAAATCCACCCCCTGCAACGCCTGACGTCCACCGAGATAAGCCTTACTGACTTGTTCAAAGCGAATCATCCGTTTTCATCCTCTCGGGCAAGCTGTTTATCCTCACGAGACATCAGTCTTCGCGGGCAAAAAGCGCCTCAATAAAATCGTCAGCCTTAAAGGGACGCAAATCATCAATACCTTCCCCTACCCCAATATAGCGGATAGGAATCCCAAACTGATCGGCAATGGCGAAGATCACCCCGCCTTTCGCGGTGCCGTCCAGCTTGGTCAGGGTGATGCCGGTCAAGCCGACGGCATCGTTAAACAGTTTCGCCTGGCTGACGGCGTTTTGTCCGGTGCTGGCGTCCAACGTCAGCATGATTTCATGCGGCGCAGACTCATCCAGTTTTTTCATCACGCGGACAATTTTCTTCAATTCTTCCATCAGGTGCGCTTTGTTCTGCAAGCGTCCTGCGGTATCAGCGATCAGCACATCAGCACCGCGCGCTTTTGCCGCCTGAATGGCATCAAAAATCACCGAGGCAGAATCCGCCCCC
This sequence comes from Symbiopectobacterium sp. Eva_TO, assembly GCF_053848865.1. Lineage (NCBI taxonomy): Bacteria > Pseudomonadati > Pseudomonadota > Gammaproteobacteria > Enterobacterales > Enterobacteriaceae > Symbiopectobacterium > Symbiopectobacterium sp. Eva_TO. The sequence goes on from NZ_JBSPEY010000004.1 coordinate 1,741,585, forward strand.
GTGTGCTGCGCGACCACGGCCACGTTGTTGCGCTGGCCCCATACTTGCAACTGCTCTACGGCTGCGGCACGGAAGGTATCCCCGGAAGCCAGCATCACCGATTTACCCTGCGCCTGGAACTGGCGCGCCAATTTACCGATGGTGGTGGTTTTCCCGACGCCGTTAACGCCCACCATTAGGATTACGTAAGGGGTTTTTCCGTCGATGTTGAGCTGCTCGTCCACCTTGTTAAGGATAGCGCCCATCTCTTCTTTCAGTTTCACCAACAGCGCATCGGCATCTTTCAGTTGTTTACGGCTGGCGTGCTCTGTCAGGTCGGCAATAATCTTGCGCGTGGTTTCCACGCCGACATCAGCAATCAATAATTGCTCTTCCAGTTCCTCAAACAGATCGTCGTCGATTTTCTTACCGCGAAACAATCCGATAAATCCGGAACCGAGGTTTTCTCGGGTTTTTACCAGACTGCGTTTTAGTCGGGCGAAAAAACCCTCTTTGGTCGGTCTTTCCTGCTCCTGTGCCACAGGCTCAGCAACGAGTTCTGCATCTTCCGTTATCGCTTGCTCATCGGCACTGTCCTGTGATGGCAGAACATCTTGTGATAGCAACGTATCCTGCGCTTCAGGACTCGCCTGCGCGTCTGCACGATCTACCGTCTCAGCGGTGTCAACGACATCAACAACGCGCGGCGATTCTGGCTGCGCGGCGGCCGGTTCTTCAGACACCTGTGCACTGTGAACCTCTGTCTGCACGTCAGGCTCATCGTTTGGCGTTTCGACGTGAACCTCCGATACCACAGGCACATCATTGTCCTGAGGCTGTGCCATATCCTGCTGCTGTTCTGCTGCTTGCGGTTGCTCAGTCTGTTCCTCTTCCTGACGCCCTAATCCCAGCCAGGAAAAGAAACCGCGTTTTTTCTCTTTTGTCATATCGCAATCGCGCCCCATGCTGCTGCTCACAGCAGCGCTTAAATAATTGAAGTCAATAGCCCGGTCAGAGTCAAGCCCAGAGTCTACCACTTTCCGCCCGGCAGCAACACGCACCATGGCAGGGCAGGTGGAGACAATCTCGGTAACGAAGTATGTCATCTCGATAACCGGGTAGGCCAAAACCACGCGTCACCGCAGAGAAACCTGATATTAACATTCCTTCCCCTCCTAACCCTCGTTAGAATAGCGCCTACCTATTACCGATAGCGAATCTCAGCACCCGGCAACCCGGAGTTCTACAGTAAACAGACGATGGCAAAAAAAAATGCACCTGCACAGGCAGGCCAAATCCGCATTATCGGCGGCCAGTGGCGCGGGCGAAAACTTCCCGTGCCAGACAGTCCAGGGCTGCGCCCCACCACCGATCGCGTTCGTGAAACGCTGTTTAACTGGCTGGCGCCGGTCATTCAGCAGGCCCGTTGCCTGGATGGCTTCGCAGGCAGTGGCGCACTGGGGTTTGAAGCGCTGTCACGCTATGCGGCACATGTCACCCTGCTGGAAAACGAACGCAGCATCGCCCGGCAACTGGAACAGAATGCGGTACTGTTGAAGGCGAACAACGCCCGCATCATCAATACCAATACGTTGAACTGGCTGGCGCAGGCCGGTGAGCCCTATGACGTGGTGTTTCTCGATCCCCCCTTTCGCCGGGACTTATTAAACCAGACGCTCCGTTTGCTGGAACAGCAGGGCTGGCTGGCACCCGAGGCGTGGATTTATGTGGAAACCGAGGCCGAGAATGGCGAGCTAGAAATTCCGGTTACCTGGTCGCTACACCGCGAAAAAGTGGCAGGACAAGTGGCATACCGGCTGTATATACGCCAGGCTACGCCCACACAGCATGAAGAGGCAGACGATGATTTGGATTAACCTGGGTCGGATATTGATGATCGGCGTGTGGGGCTTTTTGATTACCAACCTGATTGCGCCCTTTCCCCGCCCACTGAACATCTTCATGATGGTCGCGATGGGGTTTACGCTGTTGATGCACGGTTTTCAGGTGCTGTTGTTACGTGCCAGCCACGGTAAAGAACAGGGGCCATTGAGCCGCGCGCTGGAAGCACGTATTTTCCTGTTCGGGGTGTTTGAACTGCTGGCGTGGCAGAAAAAGATGAGGGGTGTTCAACCCACTAGCGGGACAAAAAAATAGCCCTATGCAGGTTCGAAGGACACAAAACGTGAGCCCTGGACCTGCAATCTGCCCGTCATACCCAACGCCAGCGCCCGATATTGGGTCTCGCTCAGGTGGCAGGTGAGGTTTTCCCCTGCGGGCAATAGCATAAACGTCGCCTCATAGCGCTCGGGAAGATCGGGATTCATCGGTTGCGCGCGCGTGGGGCGCGCCAACGGTATGGCGCGCAGCGCGGCGATCTCGGCCTCTACCGTGCGTAGCAGTGTGGCATCGTCCTCTACGCGCTGGCGTCGTTGCCGCAGAAACTGTCGCCACCCCAGAAACAGGATCAGGCTGACAACCAAAGACCACCAATGGGACATTTCCCACGACATCAGGGCTTTTTCCCCAGAAAGAAAAGGGAACGCGTTTACATTGTCGCCCAGCTCGGAAATACGGGCCGCCCCTTTCTCCGTCACGGCATAGATACGGATCATCGCTTGCAGCGGAATAATAAAGCTGCGATTCACGCCGGAAAACTCCGTTTTCAGCTTCTCGGTAGAAGGGTCCACCAGCAGGGTGGAGGGACCGTCAAAAACGAAATCCGCAATCTCGATAAACCCAAAAAGACTGCTTTGCACCAACTCTCGCACGTAAAGCTGATAATTTTTGCCGTTATTCATAAATTGAATCCGTTAGAGCGCTGACTCATTGCTCATGCAAAAACCGTCCCCCTTCAGTGGTATCGCGAAGATATATATACAAAAAAACGATCATTATTGCCGCCAACATAACATGAAGCGCGTGACTTCGCACTTGTCACACGGCGTGTTGTTCATCCCGCGTGCGATCTCCTACACTCAATGATGAAAAATCCAATAAGATGATAAGGATACCCTATGCTCTGGTCGTTTATTGCCGTTCTCTTTTCAAGCTGGCTCTACGTCGATGCCAGCTACCGTGGGCCATTTTTTAATCGTAAGGGCGCTCTATTTTTAATCAGTGCTGAATATCAAAAGCGCTGTGCAGCTACTGGCAGCAGTGATAAAGTCTTGGATGAGAACCACTATCATCAAATAGGAGAGCATGATGCATTCTCATCACCAGACTCACTCTTGCCACACTCACCACGATCAAGGTGCCAATGCTTGCTGACAGCGCCATGCGCAACACAGTAGCCATGCCGATCGCAGTTGCTGTGCGGTTAAACACAGCACCACAACAATTTCTGCGTGCGACACCACACCCAGCGAGGAACACAGCGCGTCTGACGATGGAGAGAGCGGCGATTCCGGTGACCCCGACGGCAGCGACAGTGATGCCTCACCCGCTTCCGGCGTGCGCTTCAGTTGGATTATCCGCGGGATGGATTGTCCCAGTTGCGCCAAAAAGATCGAAAACGCTATCACCCCGCTTCCCGGCGTTATTCAAGCAAGCGTTCGCTTCGCCACCGAAAAACTCATTGTTGATGCACAGTCCGATATTCGCACAGAGATTCAACGCGCCGTAGAGCTCGCTGGGTTTACCTGGCAAGATACGTCCCCCAGCGCAACCGTCCCAACATCATCCACCCCTGCCGAAACGCCTTTACGCCTTATCCTGCGTGAACACGGTTTTCTCATTCTGTTTGCGGTGTTGACCGCAGCCAGCGGGATACTTTCGCTGTTTTCGCCTAGCGCTTCAAAGATAGCCTTTATCGCCACCACCCTGCTGGGGCTGATGCCGCTGCTCTCACAGGCCATTAAACTTATTCGCAGCGGCACGCCCTTTGCCATCGAAACGCTGATGAGCGTCGTCGCGCTGGGTGCCTTGTTGATTGGTGCTACCAGCGAAGCCACCATGGTGATTTTGCTGTTTATGCTGGGAGAGCGCCTGGAAGCCTACGCCGCACAGCGCGCCCGTCGCGGCGTCAGCGCGTTGATGGCGTTGATGCCAGAAACCGCAACGGTGATCCGTGCTGGTCAGCGTACTCAGGTCAGCATTGCCGCACTGCAACCCGGCGATGTGATCTAAGTGGCACCAGGCAGCCGATTGCCCGCCGATGGCGAACTGCTGGTTCCCCATGCCAGCTTTGATGAAAGCGCATTGACCGGGGAATCCCTTCCGGTAGAGCGTGAGCAGGGTGACAAGGTCTCAGCAGGCAGCCTGAGCGTCGATCGCCTGATACAGTTGCGCGTGATATCCGAACCGGGCAACAGCGCTATCGACCGTATTTTGCATTTGATTGAAGAAGCCGAGAGCCACCGTGCGCCGATAGAGCGTTTTCTCGATCGCTTTAGCCGCTATTACACCCCAACCATCATGCTGCTTGCCGCGGCGACCATCGTGGTGCCGCCACTGCTATTTGGTGCGCCGTGGCAGGAGTGGATTTATCGCGGCCTGACGCTATTGCTGATTGGCTGTCCCTGTGCACTGGTGATTTCCACCCCGGCAGCCATCACATACGGCTTAGCAGCCGCTGCCCGGCGCGGCGCGCTAATCAAAGGCGGCGCGGCACTGGAGATTCTGGGCACCATCAATACCATCGCTTTCGACAAAACCGGCACCCTGACACAGGGCAAACCTCAGGTGACAGATGCGATACCCGCGCAGGGCGTGAGCAAGGCTGCGTTGCTGGCACGCGCGGCGGCGATCGAGGCGGGTTCACACCACCCGCTGGCGAAAGCAATTGTCCAGCATGCCCGCCCGGTTGACCCGATGCTGCCGGTGGCAACGGCACAGCGTGCGCTGGCTGGCGTGGGAGTTGAGGGTCTCATCGCAGGCAAAACCATCAGCGTCAAAGCACCCGCTAAAATCGCCCCCGAGGCGCTCGACGCAGACTGGCGCAATCAGATTCACACCCTGGAAAGCGACGGAAAAACCGTGGTGGTGGTACAGGAAGAAACGCACATCATTGGCGTGCTGGCGCTGCGTGACACCTTGCGGGCGGATACGCCGCAAGCGATTGAAGCACTACGCACGTTGGGAATTCGCTGCACCATGCTCACCGGTGATAATCCGCGTTCGGCGGCAGCCATCGCGGCGACGCTGGGCATTGACTATAAAGCGGGTCTACTGCCCGCCGACAAAGTCGATGCCGTGCGCGAAATGAACCAGATCCATCCGACGGCGATGGTGGGCGATGGCATTAACGATGCGCCAGCAATGAAATCAGCGGCTATCGGCATCGCCATGGGAGGGGGCAGCGACGTTGCGCTGGAAACCGCCGATGCGGCGCTCACGCATAATCGGCTAAGCGAACTGGCGGGCATGATTCGGCTTTCGCGCGCCACGCGCAATAATATCCGGCAAAACATCACGCTGGCGCTGGTGACAGCCAATGCACTGCGCTTATTGCGACGCGAAAAACCACAAGACGCCGGGTAACGGCAAAAAGACTACTTCTTGCGCAGGAGGTAGCGATAGGGCAGTGATGTCGTCTCCTGTGCCAGAAGCTCGTGCTCCATATAGGCGCAAAAGCCCGGTATATCGCGCGTGGTTGCCGGGTCATCAGCCAGAATAAGTAGCGTCTGCCCCGTCTCCATCTTACGCACGGTTTTACGCACCATCATCACCGGTTCCGGGCAGCGCAGCCCCTGAGCATCGAGGGTTTTATCCGGGTTGGTGAAGGTGTCGGTCATCATTATTCTCGGCAATGGCATAAGGGCATAGATAACGACCGCCCAGTGTGGCAGACATCAAAACCGCCCTAGTTTACGCCGCAGATTTTCCTGCGCAACCTACGATATCGATTGCGCATAAATTCACCATTGCAATCCCCACCTAACAGCGTATCATGCCGCGCGCTGCTCTTTGTGTCAGTCGCATTGATCCCTGTATCAGCCGCATTGAATAAGCAGCATGAATTACGTGCCATAATATCATTGTTAACGGCACCACTTGGGTTCCCTCACCCCAATCACTAAAAAGGTCACATTGCCATGTTTCATTTTACCGCCCAGCAGCGGCTTAGCGCGCTTGTCTGGCTGTCGTTGTTTCACATTCTGATCATTACATCCAGTAATTATCTGGTGCAGTTGCCGATCTCCATTTTCGGGTTCCATACCACCTGGGGCGCATTCACCTTCCCGTTTATCTTTCTGACCACCGATCTGACCGTGCGTATCTTTGGCGCACCGTTGGCGCGCCGGATTATTCTGACGGTGATGGTGCCAGCGCTGGTGATTTCTTATGTGGTATCCGCGCTGTTTTATCAGGGAGAGTGGCAGGGGTTCAGTGCGCTCGCCAGCGTCAATATCGTGGTTGCGCGTATCGCGTGCGCCAGCTTTATTGCCTACGTGCTGGGGCAAATTCTGGATGTGCATGTGTTTAACCGCCTGCGCCAGCGCAAGGCGTGGTGGGTCGCCCCCACGGTCTCCACGTTGTTTGGTAATTTAAGCGATACGCTGGCCTTCTTCTTCATCGCTTTCTATCGCAGCACCGATGCTTTTATGGCGGCAAACTGGGTGGAAATCGCATTGATCGATTACACCTTCAAATTGCTGATTAGTTTGTTGTTGTTCTTACCGATGTACGGCGTGATGCTCAATATGCTTCTCAAGCGTTTGAGCGAATCCCACAGTCATCCCGCATTGCGCGAGCCGCCGTCGGCTGAACAATTGCGCTGATGACTGACAAACCTACTTAAAACAGCGACACCCACCGCTGTCATTCTCACCCGCCTCCGTCATTCCCGCGAAGGCGGGAATCTCGCACAGGAGAAACGCATTCTTTCTGGCAGAGATCCCCGGCTTTCGCCGAGGATGATGAGGAGTAAAGTGGCAGTGTCTCAGGAACCGTCCTAAATAGGTTTTGTGACAACAAAACGCTTGAGTTTCACCAGTAAATAGGGTGCGATATAGCGGTTTACCCGTGCATGCCTGATAAAAGAGAAGGACGCTTATGCCGAAGCTAGTGAAATATCTTGGAATTACGTTGCTTGCCGCACTATTGGCCGCCTGCGACGGTAAGAAAGACGACAATGCGGGCCACGCAGGACACGATGTCCCGGCCGCGCAGGCCACCAGTCAAACCATCTCGCTGCTGTCTGGCAACATCACGTTCACGCTGCCTGCGGATATGCATGATCAAAGTGGAAAAGTAGGTTCGCAGTCCAACAACATGCATGTCTACGCCAACGATAATGGCCAGCGCGCAGTGATTGTCATCCTGGGCGATAGCAGCAACGAAACCCTGCCAGTATTAACGCAGCGCCTTGAAGATCAGCAACGCGCCCGCGATGCCAACTTGCAGGTTGTGACCAATAAAGCCATTGAGGTTAACGGCCATGCGCTGCAACAGCTCGACAGCATCTCCAACAGTGGCAGCCGCAAGCAGGTTTACTCTTCCGTGCTGCTGGGGAACGTGGCGAACCAACTGTTGACGCTGCAAATCACGCTGCCTGCCGATAATCAACAAGCGGCGCAAACCGAAGCAGAAAGCATCATTCGCACGCTGACGTTGAAGTAATGATAATGAGGCCGCTGACGCGGCCTCTCTTCTTAATACCCTCAGCTCGCCTTTACCACGTTTTTCCCGGCAATACGCCCAAACACGGTGCAATCCGTCATGGCAACACTACCCAGACGCACCGCGCCGTGCACCCCGCCTGCGGCTTCCCCGGCGGCATACAGCCCTACAATCGGCTTCAAATCAAAACCAATCACCTGTGCATCTTTATTGATCGCCAGCCCCCCCATGGTGTGGTGAACGCGCGGCCAGAGGCGCGCCACATAGTAAGGTGGCGTGATATTGGGCGAGGCATCTTTGAAAATCATACAGCCCAGGTCGGGGTCGTTTTCCAGATGCTGCTCCACGTAGCCGTTCCAGCGTTTCACCTGTTCAACAAAAGCCGCCGCCGGCATGCCGTAAGCCTGCGCCACTTCTTCCAGCGTGTTATAGGTTTTGAGCGTTCCATTTTTCAGCGCGCCGTTCATCTGCCCTTCATCGACCATTTTCAGCGTATTGGTTTTTTCATAATAAAGAAATATTAAAATAAATAACAAATAAAAATAATTACTTAATATTAAATTTCGGATATAAAATGACAATCTGTTATACATAATGGCACTCAAAACTCGTGATAAAACCGCGCAAGCATTAGAGCAACTAGAGACAACTTTTTCGGCAAAATGGACGTGCCAATCACAGATGACGGGGAAGGTAGGCCAGCCAGAGAAGAGGCTTTTCCTTTGGCTGGCGATGTTGGCTTAGCTGACGTCCTGTAGTGGCACACTGATACTGGCCACCTGATCGGAGGTGATATGCTCACCTCATCAACACGACAGGTGACCTCATGGGTAAACATTTTACGGCGGAATTTAAGCTCGAAGCCGCAAAGCTGGTTGTCGACCACGGCTACACATACGTTAAGGCCGCAGAGGCGGTTAATGTCAGCCATTCTGCCATTAGTCGCTGGGTCAATAAGCTTCGCCTTGAACGACAGGGAAAAACGCCAACGGGACTTCCTCTTACCCCTGAACAGCTCGAGCTGCGTGAGATGAAGAAAAAAGTCCAATGCCTTGAAATGGAGAACGAAATCCTAAAAAAGGCTACGGCGCTCTTAATGTCGGACTCACTCAACGGTTCACGGTAGTCGACAGGCTGAGGGCGCGATACCCGGTCACGGCGTTGTGCCAAACTTTTGAGGTACATCGCAGCAGCTACAGGCACTGGCAGGCTTCCGCTAATGAACCCGACGGTGAGCGCGTGGTTAAGTGTAGCCGCGTCATGGAAGCCTGGAACGCCAGCGGCGGCTCTGCCGGCGCTCGAAGTATCGCGACCATCGTCACCGGCAGCTCCGGTGTCAAAATGGGGCGCTGGCTGGCTGGCAAGCTGATGAAGGAGCTGGGTATCGCCAGCTGCCAGCGACCGGCTCACAAATACAAACGCGGCGGCAATGAACACGTTGAAATACCGAACTATCTCAACCGCCAGTTCGCGGTTACCGCGCCGGATCAGGTCTGGTGCGGCGATGTGACCTACATCTGGACGGGCAAATGCTGGGCTTACCTTGCGGTGGTGCTAGATCTGTTCGCCCGCAAACCGGTGGGCTGGGCCATGTCGACGTCGCCGGACTCGGCGCTGACAGTTAAAGCGTTGCAGATGGCCTGGGAACTCCGGGGACAACCAACAGGAGTCATGTTCCACAGCGACCAGGGCAGCCACTATACCAGCCGTCAATACCGGCAAGCCCTGTGGCGCTGCCGGATAAAGCAGAGTATGAGTCGGCGGGGTAACTGCTGGGATAATGCGCCAATGGAGCGGTTCTTCCGCAGCCTGAAGACAGAATGGGTGCCGACAAAGGGTTACAACAGCTTCAGCGAAGCCCAGGACGCGATTATCCGCTACATCACGGGGTATTACAGCGCTATCCGGCCTCACTGGTATAACGGCGGCTTAACTCCAAACGAATCTGAGCGACTGTTCTACATACAGTCTAATGCGGTGGCCAATATTAGTTGACCACTATACCTCCGATCAGGTGGCCAGTATCAGTGTGCCACTACACCCTCGAGCCAGCGCGTACTCTCCTTGATCCCATCGCGTTTTCCGTCTGCATCCTTCGGCTCTCTTGCCCACATCCACGCATCCAGTACGCCCAACCCCACGCGATCCGGACTGACCGCGTAGGTCGGATGCAGGTACAGACCACGCCTGGCTTCGTAGTTCAAGGGACCCAAGCCTTGGATTTGCTGCCCGTTGAAGTCAAGCTCGGTAGTGTCTTGGATACACAGCACAACCTCGTGTTCTCGGATCCTTTCCTGCGTACGCTGCCAGTGAGGTTGCAGAATGTCTCGCCATTCGAATGCTTGGTTCTCCATGAAGCGGTAAGCACCCAGCGTCTCAGACCATCCGAGGCACGCATGCGGAATGCTGGCTTGCGGATTTTCAGTCAGCCGTATCAAAAGCCCTTTGGCACGCTTATTGGGCCTCGTGTCACCAAGATTTACCCCTTCCAGTTCTTGGTGTGCCCAGCCATCTGAATCCCGTGTCATTTTTCAGCGCCGTAAATGGCGATAGTACACGTCGGTTTCACTTCATTTACAACCCCACCGGCTGCCTATTTCAGCCCGCTAACCCTTGGCATATAAGGCGTTGCGGACTTGTGTATAACGAGGTGGCCTGTAGCCGCTTGATGAACAGTTCCCTTGAGATACCGAGACAGTTAGCAATGGTGCGCTGTGACTGGCGTTTTAAGTAATGCAGATGGATAAGTTGATGGTAATAGCTGTTGTAATGCTTTAGCCGTCTAATAGCCGCATCTATCTTTATACCGTCATCATCACAGCAACTGGGTAGTGATTTTTTACTGGAAGGAATAACGCCCTTCATAAATATCGATGTCGTCTTCCATTTTCCATCAATACCCTCATCCGCCGCCCACGCGCCCCACCTTTCAAGCACAAGTTGAATATCCCGCATAATAGGGCCTTAATGTCAGAAGAGGATGGGGTATTTTAACATGACTATCTGTATATCGGCAGCGAGTCCTCTATCTTTCTGGTGACCTCGAATATCGATTCAAGCAGCACCTCCTGATTCTCTATTCCGCTGCGGATACGCTGTAACTCGATAAGCGTCAATACCTGATAAACATGCTCGGGTTCGACGCCGCTATTAATCAACGCCTGACGGTCGGTCTTAATATGCTGTATTTCTCGTGCTAATAATGGCATGTCCGTATCTCCTATTAGTGAGGTGCTCAAGCATTTATCCCTGCGTCGTTTGTAAGCTGGGATAGCCAGCCAGAGAAGAGGCTTTTCCTTTGGCTGGCAAGTGTGGTTAATTTTTGGTCAATTCATTAACATTGAAGACATGCGTTCAGCTCCCCCCCACCCCTAGAAAGTTTTGGCTTTTCCCCCTCTACCTCTCTACCTAAACGGCTCAAGCCAGAAGTGGCGCGGCTTTGAGGGGTAGAGAACGCCCATTTTCTATTCTACCGCCTCCCTACCCCTCTCTACCTAATCGAAATGGCTGGGTAGAGAGAGGTAGACAACAGGTAGAGAATAAATCTTTCGTTCTCTACCTCACTGAAACCCTTCTTCTGTCTGGCTTTAATAGGTTTTAGGTAGAGAAGGTAGAGAGCTTTATGGGTAAACTCTTTATAGGTGGAGGGGGTCATTCATTGGGAATGCTATTGCCGTAAGCGTGTGGCAGAAATGCATTCACTAAATCTGTTAACTTGTATTAGCTCAGACCTGATCTGACAGTTACCGGTTATTTATACAGGTGTCTGTCAGATTAAATCTGGTTCAGATTTTTTTCTGCCCAGACTCGTTTACCATCAAGTAACGTGGCCATTGGCGTACGCCCGCAGCACATTTTACCCTGATGAGTTCGCTCATTATTGTAATGCCACAACCAGTTGTCCAGATCCTTTTGTAGACTTTCTAGGTCCTCGTATAACGTCTTACGGAACGCAACCTGATAAAAATCCTGCAAAATAGTTTTATGGAAGCGCTCGCAGATACCGTTTGTCTGCGGAGACATCGCTTTCGTTTTCGTATGGTCTATATCGTTGATAGCCAAGTACAGCTGATAGTCATGTTGTTCCACTTTACCGCAGTATTCCGTCCCCCTGTCCGTCAGTATTCTTAGCATTGGCAGCCCCTGAGCTTCGTAGAACGGCAGCACGCGATCATTGAGCAGGTCGGCGGCAGAGATCGGTGCTTTACTCGTGTAAAGCTTGCAGTGCGCCACTTTCGAGTACGTATCCACGAACGTCTGCTGGTAGATACGGCCAACACCTTTCAGATTACCCACGTAGAAGGTGTCCTGTAGTGGTCAACTAATATTGGCCACCGCATTAGACTGTATGTAGAACAGTCGCTCAGATTCGTTTGGAGTTAAGCCGCCGTTATACCAGTGAGGCCGGATAGCGCTGTAATACCCCGTGATGTAGCGGATAATCGCGTCCTGGGCTTCGCTGAAGCTGCTGTAACCCTTTGTCGGCACCCATTCTGTCTTCAGGCTGCGGAAGAACCGCTCCATTGGCGCATTATCCCAGCAGTTACCCCGCCGACTCATACTCTGCTTTATCCGGCAGCGCCACAGGGCTTGCCGGTATTGACGGCTGGTATAGTGGCTGCCCTGGTCGCTGTGGAACATGACTCCTGTTGGTTGTCCCCGGAGTTCCCAGGCCATCTGCAACGCTTTAACTGTCAGCGCCGAGTCCGGCGACGTCGACATGGCCCAGCCCACCGGTTTGCGGGCGAACAGGTCTAGCACCACCGCAAGGTAAGCCCAGCATTTGCCCGTCCAGATGTAGGTCACATCGCCGCACCAGACCTGATCCGGCGCGGTAACCGCGAACTGGCGGTTGAGATAGTTCGGTATTTCAACGTGTTCATTGCCGCCGCGTTTGTATTTGTGAGCCGGTCGCTGGCAGCTGGCGATACCCAGCTCCTTCATCAGCTTGCCAGCCAGCCAGCGCCCCATTTTGACACCAGAGCTGCCGGTGACGATGGTCGCGATACTTCGAGCGCCGGCAGAGCCGCCGCTGGCGTTCCAGGCTTCCATGACGCGACTACACTTAACCACGCGCTCACCGTCGGGTTCATTAGCGGAAGCCTGCCAGTGCCTGTAGCTGCTGCGATGTACCTCAAAAGTTTGGCACAACGCCGTGACCGGGTATCGCGCCCTCAGCCTGTCGACTACCGTGAACCGTTGAGTGAGTCCGACATTAAGAGCGCCGTAGCCTTTTTTAGGATTTCGTTCTCCATTTCAAGGCATTGGACTTTTTTCTTCATCTCACGCAGCTCGAGCTGTTCAGGGGTAAGAGGAAGTCCCGTTGGCGTTTTTCCCTGTCGTTCAAGGCGAAGCTTATTGACCCAGCGACTAATGGCAGAATGGCTGACATTAACCGCCTCTGCGGCCTTAACGTATGTGTAGCCGTGGTCGACAACCAGCTTTGCGGCTTCGAGCTTAAATTCCGCCGTAAAATGTTTACTCATGAGGTCACCTGTCGTGTTGATGAGGTGAGCATATCACCTCCGATCAGGTGGCCAGTATCAGTGTGCCACTACAGATTGTATCGTGCCACTGTTACGATAAGTGAAAGTCCAGCTAATACCGCCTACCGTCGATACACTGACGCTCAAGCCTGCGCCATCGGCAAAAAATTCATATTTCTCCCGAGGGACCCCTAGTCATATCGTTATACACATCTTTTGGCCATTTTTTGAACAGGATGCTCAGAACCCCGTGAATTAAGGCATTCAAGCCATCCCATTGGCTTTTTGAGGTTCAAAATGCCACTCTGAGATAAACCCGTAACTCATTGATTAAACAGTGCGTTAGAAAGATGTGTATAACGATATGACCCCTAGTAGGTTTCTTAGCTTCTTATCCGAGAGTTTGTTTAATTCTCCGCCCATCATGCAGCCTCATTTGTTATTCGTATTGTTATGCATAATTTACTGCAAAAGCAGCAAAGCATGGAAGCACATAGAAACAACAATAAGATATAATTAGCTGTATTTTAATGGATATTTACGGTTTTTTGAAAAGCATATGTGGGTATAGAAACAAGATATGGCTTTCGTCCGCAATAATCAACGCCGGATGCCCCAGTTGAATAATGGCATCAGCACGCTCTTTACGGTTGCCGGTTTCTTTAAAGAAGCGCTTGCCGTTGGCAGGGTCGACCATCAGGCCATAACCCACCACCCGTTCAACAAACTGCGGGATATAGCCGAAACCCTGCTCATCCGGGCTGGTCCAGGGGCCGAGTTGGATCCAATCCATCTGCGTCGCCAAAGCACCAATCATGCTGGCTGCCATCAGCGCTTCTCCTGTCGCGCCCGGTTGGTTGGTGGAGGTGAACGCATCCGTCAGGCGCGGATCGTACATTTGCCGTAACGCCACCCCTTGAGAGAAGCCGCCTGATGCCAGCACCCCCCCTTTTGTTGCACGGATAAACGCGATGGAACCGGAAGCATCGTCTGGGAACTTATAGCCACGCCGCACTTCCGCCCCGAGCACCCGTCCCTGGCTGTCAATAATCAACCGCTCCAGCTTGGTACGCTGCTCAATGACCACACCCAACTCTTTGGCCTTCTGGTACTGTTTCACCACCAGCCCGGAACCGGAGCGCTGCTTCAGTTGGTGAGCGCGTTTCACTGCATGGCCGCCATGATAATTCACCCGGTCAAACTCAGACCCGAGGCTTTTGGCCCACTCCAGCGCCTCCACCGAATGATCGGCAACGGTGCGCGCCAGTTCGGGGTAGTTCAGCCAGTTGCCCGCTTTCATCATGTCCTGATACATCAGTTCTGGGGAGTCCTTGATGCCCAGCGCCTGCTGCAGCCTGCCGCTGACAGATCGCCACCGTTGAGTATCGAGTTTCCGCCAAACAGCGGCATTTTCTCGATAATCAGCACATCCACCGTGGTATCCCACTTCTGCGGCACCGGCGCAGGTGGCGCAACGGCCGCCGCAGGGCGGGACAGTGCCATGCCACCCAATGCACCCATCATGATACCGGTAGATTTGAGGAAGTGACGGCGCCCCTGGGGATTTGGGTCTTGCTTGGTGTTTTTACTCATAAGATTATCTCCATGTTCAGAAACATCGAATCGAGCTGATAAAAAATCCAGTGCAATCAAAAGATAACGAAAATTGGCGTGGTGTAGCGAGCGGGCAGAATACGATGCGCGCTCGCGCCTTGAGTCGGCGGCGATGCGCTATTTCACCATGAAAAGTAAGGAATTAAACGTGAAGCGCCGCCCAATGTAGGGAATCATTCTGAAATGAGAAGCTCAGACAACATATCCCAACCGGAAACGCCATAAACATTGCCGGTTGGGTAACAACGCTTATTGCCGCGACGAGAGGGTTTCTTCCTGCGCCAACGTGATACCACGGCGGCTCAGACGCAGCGTAATCAGCAAGCCGACGCTCACTAATATCGCCGCCACCAGATAAATAGCGCCTACGCCGGTGTAGCCCATCATTACCCCCGCCAACGGGCCGACCAACCCAAGGGATAAATCAAGAAACAGCGTATAGGTCGCCAGCGCACTACCCTGATTTTGCGGCGCAACCACTTTGACCGCCAGTACGCCAAGCGAGGGGAACACCAGCGAGAAACCGGCACCGGCCAGAAAAGCGCCCAGTTCCGCCATCAGCGGCAGCGCTGCACTCCAGATTAGCAGCAGACCGGTAATTTCCACCGTAAAACAGACGATAGCCATGCGCAGCCCGCCAAAACGGTTAATGCTGTTGGGGAATAGCAGACGCACGCCGACAAAGGCGCAACTGAAAATGGTCAGAGTCAGCGCGGCACCTTCCCAGTGTCGATCGGCATAGAACAGGGTGATAAATGTGGCGATCACGCCAAACCCGACGGATGCCAACGCCAGCACAATGCCGTAAACCCACACTTTGCCCAGCACTTCGCGAAACGGCAGCTTTTTACCCGGTGTCACTTTCGCCGCCTCACGCGGCAACGCAAGCAGCACAAACAGCAGGGCAATGGTGATGACAGTATACGACACCAGCTTTAACCCACCGATGTGATTAATCCATACCCCGAGCGGCGCGCCGATCGCCATCGCGCCATAAGTCGCCACGCCATTCCAGGAGATCACCCGTCCGATATGCCGTGACCCCACCACGCCCACGCCCCACAGCGTCGCGCCAGTGCCAGCGAAACTTTGTCCCGCGCCCAGAATCAAGCGGCCGATGCACAGCAAGGTCAACGTCACAATGGGTGAACTGTCGTTCCAGGCCGCCAGCGCATAAAACACCCCGCTGACCACCGCACCGCATAGCCCCAGCACCACCACTTTCTTCGGCCCTTTCTCATCCGCGATGCGTCCGGATTGCGGTCGGGTCAACAGCGTGGTGAAGTACTGTAAACTGATTACCAATCCGGCCCAAAAGGCGCTAAACCCCAGATGTTCATGCACATAGCCCGGCAATACCGCAAGCGGCAGCCCAATGGTCAGGTAATTGGCAAAGTTGAACATCACCACGGAAAAAATACGCAAATTAAGGCGCAACGCGCTTGGCGCAGACTCTGAAGCAGGCATGAAAGGTTTTACTCGATTAACGGCGTGGCAGCATCAGCGCAATAGCGCCAACCAAACAGACCTCAAGCGGTCTTTAACGAGTATAAACAAGCGTCAACACGCTTTCATCGTAAATGTGCGCCATATCATCACCTGAGTGATTATTCAGTGAAAAATATTTTACAGATTGAATTATGGCGCAGGTCATCCTGATTTTTTTCTTTGCGCGCTTTTATCCTCCAGCTTGCACATCAGACATGCCAAAGGCACAAAGAACGCCTTCCTCTGCCGATTGTTGGTTATAATCAATACATCGTTGTACGACGTTTGCGGTTAAATTTGTTTATATAACCCGTTGATTGCAGGCACCATCAACACGTCGGCTTTTCATTGAACAGGAGGAAACGGATGCCCGCACCGGTCGATCCGCATCGTTCAACATCCACCGCTTCATCAGCACAGAAGGCGGCATCTTCATGGCTTTCACGATGTAAGCGTATTGCACAACGTGTTCATGCTATTCCCAGCATTGCACACCTGATCCGTGCCGGGGAGCGTTTCAACGATCGCATGGGAAACCAGTTTGGCGCAGCCATCACCTATTTTTCCTTTCTATCGCTGATCCCTATTTTGATGGTCTCCTTCGCTACCGTCGGTTTCGTACTTGCCTCTAACTCCGATATGCTGACGCAGTTGATTAACCGCATCGTCAACAGCATCAGCGACCCCAATCTGGCGCTGACGTTAAAAAATACGGTAAAAACCGCCGTTGAACAGCGCACCACCGTCGGTGTCACCGGGCTGCTGATCGCGCTCTATTCCGGTATCAGTTGGATGGGCAATTTACGTGAAGCGATCCGCGCCCAATCCCGTGATGTATGGGAACGTAAGCCGCATGAAGAAGAAAAAATCTATTTTCAGTACGTGAGGGATTTCCTCTCCCTGATAGGGCTGTTGATCGCGCTGACCATTACGATGTTTCTCACTTCGGCAGCGGGTACAGCACAAAGCGCTATCGTTTCTGCTCTCGGGATAGAAGGTATCGAATGGCTGCGGCCCCTGCTCCGCGTGATAACACTCACCATATCCATTTCTGCTAACTATTTGGTGTTTCTTTGGATTTTCATGATATTGCCGCGCCATAAGCCGAAGCAAAAAGCGCTGCTGCGCGGCACGCTGCTTGCCGCCGTGGGGTTTGAAGCCATCAAATTCGCTATGACGGTCGCGTTGCCAAAACTCGCCAGCACTCCGTCCGGTGCCGCTTTTGGCTCGGTGATTGGCCTGATGGCCTTCTTCTACTTCTTTGCTCGCCTCACGCTGTTTTGTGCGGCATGGATTGCAACGGCGAACTATAAAGGCGATAAATCAACAGATGACACATCACGCTAACCAATAACGGGAGATCCCATGCCATTTGTTAACATCAAAATCACGCGCGATGGCGCAACCACAGAGCAAAAACGCCAGTTGATTGCGGGCGTCACCCAATTGCTGGTCGACGTCATGGGTAAAAACTCGGCCACCACTACCGTTATCATTGATGAAGTGGATACCGACAACTGGGGGCTGGGCGGCGAAAGCGTCACCGAATTGCGTAAGCCGAAGTCCTGATATTTCGCACGTTGAGCACGAGAAGGATCGGGAGTAGTCAATTTTCCCGATCCAGGTCATGAAAAAATAAAACATCGTTTTAAGACTATTGACTCAATGCGTGCGAACGTTGAGACTGAAGCCCATTGCTCTCTTTTTTTTATGACCTTTTTCTTCACTTTTTCGAACGGGCCAGCTTCTGATGACCACTAAAAACATTGCCGTAATTGGCGAATGCATGATTGAACTGTCGCAAAAGGGCGCGGACCTCAACCGCGGCTTTGGTGGCGACACCCTGAACACCGCCGTGTATGTCGCTCGCCAGGTGAATACCGACGCTCTGGGCGTCCACTACGTGACCGCACTGGGCACGGACAGCTTCAGCACGGAAATGATGACGGCCTGGGAAAAAGAGAAGGTAGGCACCTCGCTGATTCAGCGTCTGGACAACAAGCTGCCGGGCCTGTACTTCATTGAAACCGACGATACCGGTGAGCGCACCTTCTACTACTGGCGTAATGATGCCGCCGCGCGTTTCTGGTTGGACGGCAAAGATGCCTATGCCATCTGCGCACGTTTGGCCACCTTTGACTATCTCTATCTGAGCGGTATCAGCGTAGCGATTCTTAACCCAGCCAGCCGCCAGCGTTTGCTGACGTTGCTGCGCGCCTGCCGCGCCAACGGTGGCAAGGTCATTTTCGACAACAACTACCGTCCGCGCCTGTGGCAAAGCAAAGAAGAGACACAGCAAGCCTACAGTGACATCCTCGCATGCACCGATATCGCCTTCCTGACACTGGATGACGAAGACATGCTGTGGGGCGAACAGCCGGTGGATGCCGTGCTGGCGCGCACGCACGGTTTCGGCGTGTCTGAAGTAGTAATTAAACGCGGCGCAGACTCCTGCCTGATTTCTGAAAACGGCCAGCCGTTAGTGGATGTTCCGGCGGTGAAATTGCCGAAAGAGCGCGTAGTGGATACTACTGCGGCAGGTGACTCCTTCAGCGCAGGCTATCTGTCAGTGCGCCTGTGCGGCGGCTCGACGGAAGCGGCGGCCAAACGCGGCCACCTGACCGCCAGCACGGTGATTCAGTACCGTGGTGCCATCATCCCGCAAGATGCCATGCCGGCCTGATAACACAGCGCTACAGCGAAAAAGGGAAGCCATCTGGCTTCCCTTTTTATTGGGCGAGGTAACGGCCAGGGCACATTACTGTGCCGGTGTTGCCTGTGCCGCCTCCTCCGATAGCGCGGCTGAAGCAGCCTCCACCGCGACAGGAGGTGTCATGATTTTACTGTACACCTCATATAACGCCTTGGTGTTTACTTCCGGCTCACCCTTTTGCTGCTTGAGCATCAGCGTGGTTTCCTGAGAAAGCTGCTGGTGCAGTTCCTGATTCAGCAAAGGTAGCGTCAGTTCAGAGAGATAGGCCTGACGCAACTTCTGATATTGTTCCGGTGCAATATCCACCACTCCGTTACGCTGTGAGCGCAAGCGCTGCTGCATCAACACATCGGTGCTGGTGCGGGCGTAGGTCGCAAACAGCTTGCTGAGTTCGTCGCTCTTGCGCTCGATCAGCGCATCAAACTCTTGCTGCGTTAACCCCTTGTCACGCAAGCTCATCAGCTCTTTTGCCAGGAAGGTCAACGCGGCCTCGGCGTTCTCGCTGTTAGGACTGTCCAGATGGATGCCACACTGCGCACGGGTATAGTACACATCGCAGTTAACGCGCACGCTGGTTTCTTTAAGCCCGCTCTTTTCCAATGCCTGCTGCACATGCCAGAACAGCGCTTCGCGCGCTAAATCACTGTGCCAGTAGCGGGTAAGCGCCTGCGATTCGCGGATAGGATGCCAGGGCATATCCCAGATCAGCGAGAGCGTATCGCGCTTCGCGTTATCAAGCATAAAACCAATCGGCTCCGCAGGCAGCGGCGAGAGCGTCGGCATCGGAGCCGGCGCGGCGCGTTTGCCTTCCAGTGAGACAAACGCTTTACTGATAAGCTCGTTTATCTGGCGAGTTTCTACATGCCCCACCACGTACAGCGTCATCGCATCAGGGGTATACCAGGCTTTGTAAAACTGCGACATCATCTCAGTCGTTGGGCGCGCTTTGACATTCTGTGCCGGATCGTGCGCCAGCAGAGACGATCCTTTCAAGCGATAACGCCACGTGGGATCCTGCGGATCGGCGGGAACACTCACCACCTGATCGGGGATGCGTAACGTGTTAGCGATACTGACATCATCAATCTTGATGCTCCCTGCCGTTTCTGCCAGCCAATTCAGTGCATCTTTAAGCAATTCAGGCCGATTATTGGGAAAACTGAGGTTGTAGGAGGTGTAGTCATACGAGACAAACGCGGGCGGCAGCGGCTTCGCGCCGTTAGTCTCCGGTATCAGCAACGAGGGAAGCTGTGCGACAGGTAAATTATCGCCCGGCGTCAGTGCCAAACGAGAAATAAGGTGCGCAAAGCCCGACTGCTGAGCACTCTCAGCGAGCGAACCTGCGTTAACCACTAAACGTAATTCAATCCGATCCCCAGGACGCTGCGGCGTGGTCAGTAACTGCCACGTAAAACCATTATCCAGCTTTCCCTGCTGCCAGGCAGGATCGGGTTGTAGTGTTTCAGCTTGCACGCTGCCACCAGCCAACGCCATCAACACTCCACCAACTAAGAACCCTATTTTGGTGTCCTGCATGTGAACCCCTACTTAGCTGACTATCCAACACAGTAACAGATGATTGTTACAATAAGGTCTGTACACTCTCTCACCGCCCAATACGCCTATCCCTTTCAGGATGCGCCAGCGGAGGTATTACGGGGAAATCAGAGCGATAAGTTTACTCTTACGTTAGACCGCACACTTTTGCCTATGTCACTCAATACGATGAAATAATTTTGGAAATAGAGACGAAATGATGACCAATAAGCGGTTTTTGATCGTTATGCCCCCGATACAGACCGTGCACAACGCGATTGCCTGGCCGCAACCTTATGAAAAATTCCCCGTGATGGCAAGCCGCAATCACGGGGAATCATGAGAAGCGAGGACGGGGATAGCCCGTTATCACTGCGCCAACTGGAGTTGGCGCAGGGTAAAACCCATTTATGAAAGTACGGTCGGTGCAGACGTATCGTCTTTTTTATGCCCAGAGAGCTCGCTTTCCAGCTGCTTCTCATCCAGCTCACCCACCCACTTGGCAACCACGATCGTCGCGACACCGTTGCCGACCAGGTTGGTCAGGGCACGCGCTTCTGACATAAAGCGGTCAATACCCAGGATCAACGCCAGACCAGCCACTGGCAGATGCCCCACCGCAGAAATGGTCGCTGCCAGCACGATAAACCCGCTACCGGTGACGCCAGCGGCACCTTTCGAGGAGAGCAACAACACCACCAGCAACGTAATCTGGTGCCAGATATCCATATGACTATTGGTAGCCTGCGCAATAAACACCGCCGCCATGGTCAAGTAGATGGAGGTGCCATCCAGGTTGAAAGAGTAGCCGGTAGGAATCACCAGACCCACCACCGATTTTTTACATCCCACTTTTTCCATCTTGTTCAGCATGCGCGGCAGCACGGATTCTGACGAGGAGGTCCCCAGCACAATCAGCAGCTCTTCACGGATGTAGCGGATAAATTTGAAAATGCTGAATCCGGTAGCGCGGGCGATGCTGCCCAGCACCAGGAAAACAAACAGCAGGCACGTGATATAGAAGCAGATGAGCAACTGTCCCAACTGCACCAGTGAGCCAACACCGTATTTACCAATGGTGAACGCCATCGCGCCGAATGCGCCGATCGGTGCCAAACGCATGATCATATTGATCACGCCAAAAATGGTGTGTGAGAAGCTGTCAATCACGTTGAAAATGACGCGTCCTTTCTCACCCAGGCGATGCAGTGCGAAGCCAAACATCACCGCAAACAGCAACACCTGCAAAATGTTACCACTGGCGAAAGCGCCCACCACGCTTGCAGGAATCACATCCATCAGAAACGCGACCACGCCCTGCTGTTGCGCCTGTTGGGTGTAGACCGCCACCGCAGAGGCATCCAGTGTGGAGGCATCGACATTCATGCCCGCACCCGGTTGCATGATATTCACCACCAGCAGACCGATAATCAGTGCCACGGTGCTGACAATTTCAAAGTAAAGCAGTGCTACAGCGCCAGTACGGCCTACCGACTTCATACTTTCCATACCGGCAATACCGGTCACTACGGTACAGAAGATGACGGAGGCAATCACCATCTTGATCAGTTTAACAAATCCATCGCCCAGCGGTTTCATTTGCGCACCCAGATCTGGGTAGAAATGTCCTAGTAGGATCCCTATCGTAATCGCTGTAAGAACTTGAAAATAAAGTTTTTTAAAGATAGACACTTTCATATACTTATCCTATGGTAGGGAAACACATAGGGTCGCAAACGACGCCTCTGTGACTGCGGCGAAAAGTAACATCGCGGTAACAGAGTGGAAATGTTTTATAACTTTAGTTTGTGAACGTCAGGTTAAAAATAAGAGCTGAATCACATCAGCGAGAATGCAAAAAACAAACATGCAAGCAATTTTTTTGCAACATATAACGATAATGCAATCAGTCCATTCTGGGTAAATATTGAAAAAACCCATAAAATACAATTGAAATATTAAAATACCTTTAATTTGCAAGATTAATTTTTAGTGTTATCAGATGGTAACACGAATGAGCGCGACTATCGCTACGGTTTGGGAGGAGGCGCCATATCATCCGCGTTAGATTGCGTGGCGTCATCCGCTATCTGCTGCGCTAACCGCTGCTGATTGAGGTTATAGCTGCGCACCAACGCGCCCAGTTCATCATCCTGATGATGTTTTGGCGACGTCAGACGATGTTGCAATAGCTGCTCCGTCGGCACCGCCTGCAACTCAGTGATCACCGCCCGTAGCGGATGAATCATCAAGCGGTTGATGCACCAGGTCACGGCGACAGAGAGGATCAGCGCCAGCAAGAAGTAAGTCGCCAATAGCATGGAAAAGGTGCTGACGATAAACTGAAACATACGGTAGGAATCCGCTTGCAGCACCAGCGTCGCCAGCGGCGCCGATGTCGGTGCCTGCGGCAGCGCATAGAGCGGCACCGCGATACGAATGGGTAATTTGAATACGCGTGCCAGCCACGCAGGCACCGGGCGTTCGCTTGGAAAGCGCGCGTGCAACGTTTGCAGGTAGCCGGGCAACATCACGTCGGCGCGACTCAGAAATGCCACAGGCAGCAGGTTATCGAGGATCGCTTCAACGCGGACCACGTCACCGCGCAACACCGCCTCCGCCAACGATTCACGCACGGAAAAAGCGATGCTCTCCAGTTGCCTGGCATAATCCACCTCGTTATACACATCTCTGTTCGTGCCTGAGCGCGCGTAGCGTTTCGGCGGCCGTCATGACTTTCTGCAAGCCTTTCCAGATAGTTTTTGCGCCTGGTTCACCGTCGCCTTTTCGAGCAAGAAAGCCTCCGAGTTGCGCAACTAAGCGCAATACTTCGTTTAGCTTAGGGCGGCCCTTGGGCATACGCTTGTTCATCAGTAGGTAAGCTCCATGAGTCTCGTCGGAATCAAAGAACAACATTGCGTCTAGCTCTGGACAGGTTCGTCCCATACGCATTAAATAGGCGATGCGCCATGCCACGATCATGAACAGCGCCAATGCCCGCTCAATGCGATCCACGGTCGATAACTGTAACGCTTCGACACAGCAGCCGTTCTTCAGCACATTGAAGAACATCTCGATTTTCCATCTAGCCCGATACCAGTCGATCAGCGCCACGATATCTTCTCGTCCTTCAGGTACGCGATTGCTCAGCAACCGCCACTCGACCGGCTTCACGCCTGCTGGCGGCTCAATTTCCTTGGCTATCACACAAGTCACTGCCAACCCGCAACGCAGCGACACTCGCTTCACGCGCAGCGCCTGTTTCACCGTACGCGCCTTCTGCCCCGCGCGAGCCGCCATAACGAATTGGATTTCTCCCACCGGCACGGTCTTTCCAACCTTCTGCCAAAGCTTCTCATTACAGTCCAGACTGCGATTATGAGTCGAGCGGATCAACCAGTCAGCCGGAGTGCCAAGGTCATCAGCGAGCTGCATCAACGCCTTGATATCCGCTTCGCGATCGGCTAAGTACACCAGACGTGTGTTTGGCAACTCCGAGGCGAGTTCAGCAACTCGCTCGTATCCCTCGAGCCAGCGCGTACTCTCCTTGATCCCATCGCGTTTTCCGTCTGCATCCTTCGGCTCTCTTGCCCACATCCACGCATCCAGTACGCCCAACCCCACGCGATCCGGACTGACCGCGTAGGTCGGATGCAGATACAGACCACGCCTGGCTTCGTAGTTCAAGGGACCCAAGCCTTGGATTTGCTGCCCGTTGAAGTCAAGCTCGGTAGTGTCTTGGATACACAGCACAACCTCGTGTTCTCGGATCCTTTCCTGCGTACGCTGCCAGTGAGGTTGCAGAATGTCTCGCCATTCGAATGCTTGGTTCTCCATGAAGCGGTAAGCACCCAGCGTCTCAGACCATCCGAGGCACGCATGCGGAATGCTGGCTTGCGGATTCTCAGCCAGCCGTATCAAAAGCCCTTTGGCACGCTTATTGAGCCTCGTGTCACCAAGATTTACCCCTTCCAGTTCTTGGTGTGCCCAGCCATCTGAATCCCGTGTCATTTTTCAGCGCCGTAAATGGCGATAGTACACGTCGGTTTCACTTCATTTACAACCCCACTGGCTGCCTATTTCAGCCCGCTAACCCTTGGCATATAAGGCGTTGCGGACTTGTGTATAACGAGGTGGGCATAATCCTCACGCCGCTGCTGCACGAAGTGAAAAAGTTGTATCACAATAAACAGACTGAGCGTCACCACCGCCACGGCGGAAACCGCCGTCATCTGTTTGATTGTCAAAGAGCGTCTCAGCCGCAAACCTGTTCTCCGTCGATGGCGCTTGTTCAGTTGTGTTACACGGTTCACCGGGCACGATCGCGCTAGTATAGGCCAGCTTAAGCGCGTCTCAATGCCCTTTTATGACCCCAATGGGATTTCATCTTAATCCGAACTGTGGTGCACCAGCACCGAGGGGAGGAGGCGAGCACAAAGCGCGGGAGGCAGACCCATGGCGAGTCTGCCTGATTAATCAGATATTACTGCGGATACGGTACCCAATCACCGCCGTTCAGGCGGATATAGACCTTGTCCTGATAGGGCATAACGATAGCATTCTCGTTTTCAGAAATGGCCTCGGTCTGCGGGAGCTCCTGCGTCAATGCCGCCCAGTCGATGCTCGGAGCTACAAAGTTTTTACCATCCACCAGACGAGACACCAGCGTCGAGATGGCTAAATAGCTGCTCGGCGTTTTGATTTCGAGCGGCGCCCCCTGATGCGGCGCAGCCGCGCCAAACAGTTTCATGCCGACCGGAATATGGGTAATGCTGGGGCTAGGGATATCACGCAATCCGGACATCTGCATCTTATCCCCTTCCAACGCAGCACCGTGCTCAGGCACCACCACCACCAACACCTTGCGCCCCGATTTTTCCAGCACGTCAAAGAACGCATTCAACTGATCGAACAACGTCTTGGCACGTGGCGCAAAGTCCGCCGCAGTGTTGGTGCCCACCAGACGGTTGCCATCGTGCAATGGAATCACATTGAAGAAGGTGGCACTGCGCGCCGCACCTTGCTGTGTGGTGCCCGAGAGCCAGCGGTTGAGCAGTTCCAGATCGTTATAAATCGGTTCGCCGTCGAACGACGTGATCTGATGGCTGATACCTTGCTGTGACAGGAGCTGCGACTGCATGTCGCCCTCTTCACGCACATCTTTGAGATAGTTACCGAACACGC
This sequence comes from Symbiopectobacterium sp. Eva_TO, assembly GCF_053848865.1. Classification (NCBI taxonomy): domain Bacteria; kingdom Pseudomonadati; phylum Pseudomonadota; class Gammaproteobacteria; order Enterobacterales; family Enterobacteriaceae; genus Symbiopectobacterium; species Symbiopectobacterium sp. Eva_TO. Next base: position 1,767,151 of record NZ_JBSPEY010000004.1, read on the forward strand.
CGGAGTGATCCATCATCAGCTGTGATTTAAAACCAAGGTTAGCGAGATTATCAAACAGATAGCACTCGCGGTTGGCCGGTTGATACAACCCCTGATGGGACGTTTGCCCACAACTGGCGCGCAGCAGACGAATCGAGGCCGGGCCGCTATAGGCGGTTGCTGAATTGAACTGGGAGAACATCACATCAACACGTTGCCACAGCGGATGGGTATCGAGATGAATGGCTTGCAAATCCGACCAGGAGAGCGAACAAATATTGATAATCAGCACGTCAAAGGGCTGCGCATCCGCCGGCAGCGCAGCAGGAAACGCGCTAATACGCGATTTTTCCCGCGTATAGAACTGATTAAGGTAGGCCGTCAGATTCTCATTAGGCTGTGTCCCTTAATTGCATAACTTCTTGTAAAAGAGGCGGATGCAGCCCAGTTTAACCATCGACAGATAATTCCTCGCCATTTTGTCATAACGTGTGGCAATACGGCGGTATTCTTTTAATCGGCCAAAACATCTTTCCACTACATTGCGATGACGGTAAGCGCCACTGGCGAACCGTGAGCGCCCGTCCGAAGCCATTTTTTCATTCGTTTTTCGGGGGATGACTGCCTTTATCCCCTTTCGTTTCAGCTCGTTGCGTAGTACATGCCCTGAATAAGCTTTGTCAGCCAGCACCGCATAACCACGACGCTTCATGCTGCCATTCTGGCGCTGAACACCAATACCGTCCAGAAAACGTAATGCGAACTGGCTTTCGTGAGCCTGTCCGGGGCTCAGCAGGATGTTTAACGGGAGACCACTTCCGTCTGTTGCCAGATGGATTTTGGTGCCAAAACCACCGCGAGAGCGACCCAGACCGTTATCTCCGGTGATATCGGGATGTTTTTTTGAGCACCGGCAGCACATTTCAGCGCCCGGATATTACTGCCATCCAGCGCCGTGGCAGACCAGTCAACGAGACCATGCGCATCAAGAGCAGAAAGTAACCTGTTGAAAATAATGTTAATCACACCCGATTTTGACCACCGATTAAAGCGGTTATATACGGTTTTCCACGGACCATATCGCTCAGGTAAATCACGCCATGGAGCACCTGAGCACAGAATCCAGAACATACCATTGATGATTTTACGATGTTCTGCCCATGGACGTCCGGCACGTGGTATTGCTGGTTCAGCAGGCAGTAAAGACTGGATGATCATCCATGCTTCATCGGGAAGGTCGTAGCGAGCCATAGTTCAATATACTGTGGAAACATACGGTTACTATAACTCAGGTAATTAAGGGACACAGCCTAGTCGGCGGCAAAGTCGCCGCCGCGGGTGCGCTCCCCTCGCCGGAAGGCGCGGAAGTCCCGGAAGCCACCGATGATGATGGCAGCAATGCAATCGCGGGCCCCCCCAGCGTAAGAATATTCAGCCAGGCAATTGCCGCAACGGTAAATACCGTAATGCGAATCCACTGCGACAGAAAGAGGTACGCCACCAGCAGCACAAAACCCGCCCCAACCATCTGCCAATTAATAAAGCGGTTTACCAGTTCCAGCAGATAAGCGGCGCTAAAGCCCGCGACCTGACTGCCCTGACTGAGAATGCTGTTAACACCTGGCAACCAGGTGTCGTGATAAAACAGGGCAATCCCAATAGGAATAGCAATAATATTGCGCGCCCGGTGCAACCCTTCCGCACGTAACGGAAACAGCAGAAACGCCAGAAATACCAGGTTTAAGAACGGGTGAAAATTCAGGTAACCAAACCACAGCAGGGCGAATTTCAACAAGAAGTAGAAATTCCCCCCCCAGCCCGCGCCAATAGCGCCAGAGTTGCTGATTCGGCGACACGTGTTGTTTCGGCGACATTGTGTTTTTTTCATCCATGTTATTTATCCGCCTGTGACTCAGCGTCGTCACGAATCCACACCCCGTCAGATTTCAGGTAGCGTGGGCGTAACAGCCGGTTTTTCCAGTACTGATAACGCGGTGTAAGGTAACGCTGCACCAGATAGCCCAGCGGGAAAAAAACCAGCGCACTCAGTGCAATAATCTGGAGGATATCACTGAGCGTCATGGTGTATTTCCCTCCGAAGATACGTCAAACAGCGCCAGCCCGATGGGCTCGCGACGAATCGGCACTGACGCCGGGCGTTCCTCGCGTGGCAGCACCACGGACTGCACGGTGCTGGAGACCACGCTCTCTTCACGCGTTTCCGACAAGGATTTCACTTCGATAAGCATCTGCACATCCTGTGACCACACCAGCCGATTGCTGAAAATCTCGTTGACCGGCAGGCGGAAAATGGATTTCAGCGCCGTCTCCAGTTCATTCGGGCGACAGGTCGAAAGATAAATAAACAGGTGTTGCTGCGCCACCGTCACCACATCGCCAAAACGGCGCAGTTGGCACAGCGTCAGAGCCTGTTCTGCGGCTAATCCCGGCACCGGCCGCAGTGCCACCAGAATGCCTTTACCCCCCTCCGGCATCAGAGAGTGCTCGATCAACATGCGCACGGCATTGCTGAACGCCGCCTGTGGCAGGTAGCCCTTGAATTGCAAAGGTCGCATCGTGGTCAGCAACGTCTCCACATCGGCAGGCACGTGACGTCCAAAGCGTTGCCCCTGTACGCTCTCCAACCGCGCCAGAAAGCGGGATAACGGCTCGGAATGAGCGACAACAATGTTCGCCCCGCAGGCGAGCAGCAGCCGCTCATCGCTGGAGCGCAAACAAGGACGCATCTCGCGAATCATGATTTTCAAGGCGTTGCCGCGCTGACGGCGTAAGCTGTGCACCCAACGCGCCAGCATGTCCACGTCCTGCGTTTGTTGCAGCGCAAAAATCAGGGTTGCAGAGTGCGTGAGCTGGGCTTGCTGAGCCAGTTCGGCGTTACTGTCCAATAGTTGCCAGTGATCGGATTATGCGGGCGCACCTTCCAGCACACTGAGCTCTGCATAAAACAGGTTTTCATCGTTTAGCAGTGGCGTGATAGAAGCAGGATCGTCGTCCTCATCGCGTAACAGTTGCCATCCCTGCGCTTGCGGCGTCATCAGTACAGCCAGATTGGCATTAATACCGCCACCTTCACTCCACCAGGCGATTAAATATTGGGCACGATCCTGCTGCCATTGCGGGTGTGCCAGGCCATACAGGGTACGGTGCTGCGTGGTCAATATCCCACGCAATCGCCCCACACCGCTGCCGTGGGCCACGACTACCAACGCACATTGCCGCTGCGCCAGCCAGGTCCCCATACGAACAATCCAGCGCTGAAGCTGTTCGGCAGAAAAATCCTTCCACTGGGTCGCGGGCAGCAGCAATACAAACAGGCGCTGACGCGGTGCGGTCGCGCGGGTGACATCGTTGGTCAGAGCCATCAATGCCGCCTTGCTCTCCGCTAAACGGTAACGAGAGAACTGAGCCAGTGCAGTGGGTAATAAGGGAATAAAAGGAGCGTCATCTGCGGCACCGCTGCGAATAAGAGTCACGCGCGCCTGTTCTGATTGCGCACCGATGCATTGCCGACAAAGTAATTCGGCATCCACAGTTCTGTCACAGTTAATCCAGTACAGTCCAGGAATCTGCATGGTGGTTAATTCATCCTGGAGTTCCCGAAGCCCTAATAAAAAGCGTGGCACCATGGGCGTTGTCTTTATCGTTAAAGAGATGGAATAACACTTTGCACGCAGGCCGAACCACGTAGAACAGCACTACGCACAGTCCCTTGTTGAACCGTTCTTGGCAAGTACCGAGTATAGTTACGCTATTCACAAATAACAAAAATTGCGCCGCCATAATAGGAAAACATTTTTTCATGATTGCTTATGAAATTTTTACCAAACCTGAAAAAGTGTTCTATTACTTAATAGGTAATATTTCGACTAATGACAAGGGTATAGCCATATCGTTATACACATCTTTTGGCCATTTTTTGAACAGGATGCTCAGAACCCCGTGAATTAAGGCATTCAAGCCATCCCATTGGCTTTTTGAGGTTCAAAATGCCACTCTGAGATAAACCCGTAACTCATTGATTAAACAGTGCGTTAGAAAGATGTGTATAACGATATGGGGTATAGCACTGTGTTCTCTCTCCTGAATATCAGAGATGAGCGCGCGGAAATGTATTTGTCAGCACGCTATTTATTATTTGAATAAGCATCATTGAGAGGCATAGGGAACCGTGGAAAATAACGCTGCTCGCCAAAATGCTATCACTCTCGCAGACCATCATGACGATTTGAATGTTTTGCGCCGTGCCTTTGCCTTGCCTCCCATTGCTTATATCGATATTACGCATCAGGCGCGTCTGACACAGATGATGGCGCGTTGGCCATTGCTGGCTGAATTGGCACATTTCCCCGCCCCTGAATCACAGCACACAGAACCACAAGGATAAAAGGCATGCCGGTGATTGCGATGCAGGGGATTCGTGGTGGTGTTGGGACAACGTCGCTGACGGCAGGTTTAGCCTGGGCACTGGAGCAGCTTGGCGAACCGGTGCTGGCTATTGATTTCTCACCGGACAACCTGCTGCGCTTTCACTTCAATATGCCCGCGTCCAGCACGCGTGGCTGGGCACGTGCCGAGCTGGACGGCGACGCCTGGCACCGAAGTGCCATGCAATATCTGCCCAAACTGGCGTTTATCCCTTTTGGTACCCTCGCGCCGGAAGAGCATGAAACACTGGCCCTGCGCCTGCAACACGTGCCTTCTTTTTGGCGTGACAATCTGCGCCATCTCGCCGGGCTTGGTCGCTACCGGTGGGTATTGCTCGATCTGCCCGCCGGACCTGCCACGCTGGCCGTTCAGCAAGCGTTGGCACAGGCAGATACCGTGTTTACCGTTATTGTGCCGGACGCCAATTGCCATATCCGTCTGCACCAGCAAACGCTGCCCGCCGACTGCCATTTTTTAGTGAACCAATTCGCCACCATCAACACATTGCAGCAAGACCTGCATCACCTGTGGCTGCACACCCTGCCTAACCTGCTGCCAATGGTCATCCACCGCGATGAAGCAGTCGCCGAAGCCCTCGCCAGCAAACTGGCCACCGGAGAGCACAGTCCGCAAAGCCTCGCCGCTGAAGAGATGCTGACATTAGCCAACTGGTGCCTGATCAATCTGACAAGGGAGGCACCATGAGCACTGTGCTCAATCTGCTGCTGGTGCCCCCGGCCTATTCAGCAATACGCCAGCGCTACCGTGACTATCTTAAACAGGGAGCTACCCTGTTCACAGCCGGCATGGGCACACTGTTATCAGTGCTGGCCTGTGCGTTTTTACGCCTGGAGTCACCCAGTTGGCAGCGAATTCGTGGCCAGAGTGCCTTCTGGTTTCCCCATATTTCACCGCAGCGGCCTCGCCCCGCCGATCCTTTGCGCTATCTGGCACAGGGGCTATGGCTGTTAGTGGTGCGTAATGGGCAAATCCCTGCTGCCCGGCGTAATCTGTTTTCGGCCCTGCCGCGCTGGCGTCAGCGCTATCTCAATATGATGCAGCAACTGCCGCAGCGCATGGGTATCCAAGAGGCACACGCGGATACACAGAAACCGCCCATTTCGTCGCTGGAAACGCTGCTGCTGATTCTCCTCGCCTTTGCCACCACGGCGCTGGCGATATTGTGCATTACTCAGCCGCTCGACTTACTGGCGCAGTTTGTGTTTATGTTGCTGCTGTGGGGCATTGCCATGTTGGTGCGTCGGGTACCAGGACGGCTGCCAACACTGATGATGATCGTGCTGTCGCTGACCGTCTCCAGCCGCTACCTGTGGTGGCGTTATACCTCCACCCTTAACTGGGACGACCCGCTCAGCCTGATCTGTGGCTTGCTGTTACTGCTGGCAGAAACCTACGCCTGGATTGTACTGGTGCTCGGTTTCTTCCAAACCCTTTGACCACTCAACCGTCAGCCTACGGCACTGCCCGAAGACAGCCGGGAATGGCCCACCGTCGACATCATGGTGCCGACCTACAATGAGCCGCTGAGCGTAGTTAAACCCACGCTTTACGCGGCATTGGGGATCGACTGGCCGAAAGATAAAATCAATATCTACCTGCTCGACGATGGCAATCGCAAAGAATTTAAGGCGTTCGCCAACAGCGTCGGCATACATTACATCGCACGCCCGACGCATGAACACGCCAAAGCGGGCAATATCAACCATGCGCTAAAACAGGCGCACGGCGAGTTTGTCGCGATCTTTGACTGTGACCACGTGCCAACACGCTCGTTCCTGCAACTGACCATGGGCTGGTTCCTCAGGGACCGCAAGCTGGGTATGCTGCAAACGCCGCACCATTTCTTCTCGCCGGATCCGTTTGAACGCAACCTGGGCCGTTTCCGCCGCACGCCGAATAAAGGCACGCTGTTCTACGGGCTGGTGCAGGACGGCAACGACATGTGGGACGCCACCTTCTTCTGCGGCTCTTGTGCCATTCTGCGCCGCACCGCACTGGATGAGGTGGGCGGCATTGCCGTGGAAACCGTGACTGAAGATGCGCACACCTCACTGCGTTTACACCGACGCGGTTACACCTCGGCCTATATCCGTATCCCACAGGCCGCCGGGTTTGCCACCGAAAGTCTGTCGGCGCATATCGGCCACCGTATTCGCTGGGCGCGCGGCATGGTGCAGATTTTCCGTCTGGACAATCCGCTGTTCGGCAAAGGGCTGAAACTCGGGCAACGCCTCTGTTACGCCAACGCGATGCTGCACTTCCTGTCCGGCATCCCGCGTTTGATTTTTCTGACCGCCCCACTGGCCTTTTTGCTGCTGCATGCTTACATCATCTATGCACCAGCACTCGCCATCGCGCTGTACGTGCTGCCACACATGATCCACTCCAGCCTGACCAACTCACGCATTCAGGCCCGCTATCGCCACTCGTTCTGGAGTAAGGTGTATGAAACCGTGCTGGCGTGGTATATCGCGCGACCTACCACAGTAGCGCTGTTCAACCCGCACAAAGGCAAGTTCAACGTTACCGCCAAAGGCGGGCTGGTCGAGGATGTACACGTTGACTGGGTCATCACCCGCCCTTACCTGTTTCTGGTGGTGCTCAATCTGTTTGGTTTGGCCTTCGGTGCCTGGCGCATGGTGTATGGTCCGCCGGAAGAAGTGATGACGGTGATCATCAGCCTGGTGTGGGAGGCCTATAACATGACGATCCTCGGTGGTGCCGTCGCGGTTTCCGTGGAGGCCAAGCAGGTGCGCCAGTCGCACCGCGTGGAAATCGCCCTCCCGGCCGCCGTCCTGCGCGCAGACGGATTCCATTATGCCTGCACGCTGCGCGACTATTCCGATGGCGGTGTCGGCATCGAAATGCATGCCAATGGGCTGTTAAAAGAGGGCGACAAGGGATCGCTGCTACTAAATCGCGGCCCACAGGAGTATGCCTTCCCGTTTGAGGTCACCCGCGCTTTCGGCACCAAGATTGGGCTAAAGATGGTCAACCTTTCGACACAGCAGCATATCGATTTTATTCAGTGCACCTTCGCACGCGCCGAAACCTGGGCGCTGTGGCAGGACAGTTTTCCGGAAGATAAGCCGATGGAAAGCCTGGGTGACGTGTTGGCATTAGGTTTCAGAGGTTATTTGCGCATCGCGGATTACGCTCCGCCGCTGATTCGCGGCGTGTTTATCGCCTTTACCTCTGCCATCGCCTGGTGTGTCTCCTTTATCCCGCGCTATGTCGGGCCGCCCCCGGCATTTGTGCCAACGGAACAGGCGTAACGCGATGCAGCGTAGTAACGATGACCACATGATGCTAATCATGAAACGGCCAGCGCGGCCCTTAACCGTGATGATGACATGATGACGAAAAAAATAACCTGGTTTACCGCTCTGGCTCTGGGCATGGTGCCGTTATCTCAGGCTGAAACCGCAGCCCCGCCGATCACGCAGGCCAACAATGCTGTGGCCGCCCTCGTTGCCAGTCAGCAGTTGGCGTTTAAGCAACTGGCACCTGCTCCAGGTAGCTTCGCATTGAGAGGAACGTCGCCTGTCGGCTATATCCAGTTTGGCGTGCGTCATGATGAAGTGGTGACGCAAGCGTCGCTACAGTTGGAGTTTACCCCCTCACCGGCTTTGATACCGGTCGAATCAAATCTCAAGGTTTATCTCAACGAGGTGTTGATGGGCGTGGTTACCATCACCAAAGAGCAAGTGGGCCAGCCAACGCGGACAACCCTGCCGCTGGACCCGCGTTATATCACCGACTTTAACCGCGTGCGGCTGAAATTTGTAGCACATTACAATAACATATGCCAAGACCCATCCAGCAGTAACCTGTGGCTGAATATCAGCCAAGCCAGCTCGCTCAATTTGCAGGTGCAAAAGCTGCCGCTGAAAAACGATCTGTCGTCATTCCCTATCCCGTTCTTCGATACCCGCGATAACCGGCCGCTTACGCTACCGATGGTGTTTTATCAGCAACCCGATCTGGGACAGCAGCAGGCTGCCGCGATCCTCGTCTCCTGGTTCGGTGCCCGCGCGCAGTGGCGCGGTCAGTCCTTCCCGGCGCTGTTCAACCAACTGCCCGACAGCCACGCGGTCGTGTTCGCCACCAATGCGCAACGTCCGGATTTCCTGCGCGATTACCCGCCGGTTGATGGCCCGACGGTAGAGGTCATCAGCCATCCGCAGAACCCTTACGTTAAGTTGCTGCTGGTGCAGGGCCGCGATGACAATGACCTGATCACCGCCGTTAAAGGGATCGCGCAAGGTAACATCCTGTTCCGTGGGCAGAATGTCAGCGTCGATCGCGTTGAGCAACTGGCACCGCGTCAGCCCTACGATGCGCCGAACTGGATCCGTACCGATCGCCCGATGACATTTGCCGAATTGCAACAATACCCTGAGCAATTGCAGAGCAGCGGCATCGATCCTGACCCGCTGATGATGACACTGAATTTGCCGCCAGACCTGTTTCTGATCCGCAGCAAAGGTATCGATATGCACTTGAAATATCGCTATACCGCGCCGCGCACGCTGGATGGATCGCGTTTGGCCGTCAACCTGAACAACCAGTTTGTTCAGGCCTTTAATCTGGTCCCCGAACGCGAGAAAAACGCCCTGCTGCTGCGCCTGCCAATTACTCAGGGGCTGCTGGATTCGGATAAAAACCTGTCCATTCCTGCTCTGAAACTGGGCACCGTCAACGAGCTGCGTTTTGATTTTGATTACGCCACGGTCACCACCAGCAATATCTCGGCGGATCGCTGCGAAACCATCGCACCCATTGAAAACCATGCGGTTATCGACGGTAATTCCACCATCAACTTCTCCGGTTACCGCCATTTTATGGCGATGCCGGACCTGCGTGCCTTCGCCAATGCCGGTTTCCCATTCAGCCGGTTGGCCGACTTATCGCAAACCGTGACGTTGATTGATAAACCCCCCCATGCGGAACAAGTCAGCGCGCTGCTTAATGCCGTCGGCAACATCGGGGCGCAAACCGGCTATCCGGCATTGGCTCTACAACTGACCAACGACCCGGCGCAGCTCAGCCAGGTGGATAAAGATATTCTGTTGATCGGTTCACTGCCTGAATCGCTGCGCGACGAAGCCAAAGTTGGGCTGCTGACTGAAACTACAAAGAGTTGGGTCAAGATGCCGGTACGACAAACCGTGCTGCCGGATGAAGGCTCACCCAAAACGGACGGCAGGCCGGACAGCAGAACCGACATTCGCGCCGAAACCTCTATGGCCACCATTATCGGTACGCAGTCCCCCTACTTTTCCCAGCACAGCATCGTCGCGTTGCTGGCAGACAGCCCACAAGGCTATGTGCTGCTCAACAATGCCCTGATCGACAGCACCAAACGCGCCACCGTTTTCGGCTCGGCGGCCGTCATCCGCGAGTCGGGCGTCAGCAGCTTGCGTGTGGGGGATATGTACTATGTGGGTCATCTTCTATGGTGGGAACGCGTCTGGCACGCATTGGCGTTGCACCCGCTCTGGCTGGCTGGCATGTCTACCCTGGTCACGATCATTTTCGCCTGGCTGCTGTGGCGCGGCCTGAAAGTGCTCAGCCGTCGCCGCCTCTCGGCTGACGAGAAGGATTAATCGATGGGTATGCTGTGGCTTGCGCTGTTGTTGACGCTGCTGCTGGACGGTCACGTTATGGCCGCCACAGGTGTCTTTCACTGGCCCGCATGGGAACAGTACCAACGAGACTACATCAGTGCGGAAGGGCGCGTTATCGACCCGTCGACACCCAGCCAGATAACCACGTCCGAAGGGCAGAGCTACGGCCTGTTTTTTGCGCTGGTGGCCAATGACCGAGCGATGTTCGAAAAGCTGCTGCAATGGACCGAAAACAATCTGGCCTCCGGCGATCTCAGCGCCCACCTTCCCGCCTGGCAATGGGGAAAAAAGATACCGCAGGCCGATGATTCGCCTTGGGGCATATTAGGCTGTGTCCCTTAATCCCATGAGTTATACTAACTGTTTGTTTCTAAATCATTTTAAACTATGGCTCGCTACGACCTTCCCGATGAAGCATGGGCTATCATCCAGCCCTTACTCCCTGCTGAACCAGCAACACCACAGGCCGGACGCCCATGGGCTGAGCATCGCATGATTATCAATGGCATGTTCTGGGTGCTGTGCTCTGGTGCCCCATGGCGTGATTTACCTGAGCGATACGGCCCATGGAAAACCGTTTATAACCGCTTTAACCGATGGTCAAAATCGGGAGTCATTAACATTATTTTCAATAAGTTACTTTCATCACTTGATGCCCATGGCCTCGTGGACTGGTCAGCGACTGCGCTGGATGGTAGCAATATCAGGGCGCTGAAATGTGCTGCCGGTGCTCAAAAAAACATCCCGATATCACCGGAGATAATGGGCTGGGTCGCTCTCGAGGTGGTTTTGGCACCAAAATCCATATGGCTACAGACGGAAGTGGTCTTCCGTTAAACATCGTGTTGAGCCCCGGTCAGGCTCATGAAAGTCAGTTTGCACTACGTCTTTTGGACGGTATTGGTGTTCAACGCCAAAACGGCAGTATGAAACGCCGTGGTCATGCGGTACTCGCTGACAAGGCGTACTCCGGGCATGTATTACGTAACGAGCTGAAAAACAGAGGTATAAAAACTGTCATCCCCCGAAAATCCACTGAAAAAATGGCGGTGGATGGTCGTTCAAAGCTCGATCGTGACGCCTACCGCAATCGGAACGTTGTTGAGCGGTGCTTTGGCCATCTGAAAGAATACCGTCGCATTGCGACACGTTACGACAAAACGGCGAGGAATTATCTGGCAATGTTGAAACTGGGCTGCATCAGCCTGTTTTACCAGAGGTTATGTAATTAAGGGACACAGCCTAGATCCTAATTACGCTTCCGATGCCGATTTGTGGATTGCCTATAACCTGCTGGAAGCCTGACGACTGTGGCAAAGCCGCCACTTTCTGACGCTGGGCACGCTGCTGTTGCAACGTATCGCCCGTGAGGAAGTGGCCGAGATCCCCGGTCTGGGCGTGATGTTGCTGCCGGGCCGAGTGGGGTTCGTGCACGGCGATCGTTGGCGACTGAACCCCAGCTACCAGCCCCCCCAGTTACTCGCGGGTTTCTCCACGCTAAACGGCCCGTGGAAAGCGATGCGGGCGGTGAATCTGAGGTTACTGAAAGAGAGTGCCCCCCACGGTTTTTCACCCGATTGGGTAGTTTGGAACAAGCAGCAGGGTTGGCAAGCGGATGAAACCAAGCCCGATATCGGCAGTTACGATGCGATTCGCGTCTATCTGTGGGCAGCCATGCTGGCGCAAGAGAGCGAAGAGCGTGCCGCGCTGGTCACCCATTTTCAACCGATGGCGACCCTGACAGCACAATCGGGCACGCCGCCCGAGCAGATCAATACCGCGACTGGGAAAGGGCAAGGTACAGGCTCGGTGGGTTTCTCCGCCGCACTGCTGCCGCTGCTGGCAACCAACCCGGCGGCGCGCGATATGCAGCGCCAGCGCTTGCACGACGCAGCGCCCGACAACAACGCCTATTTTTCTGCTTCTCTGACGCTGTTCGGTCAGGGATGGGATGAACAGCGTTATCAATTCAATCAACAGGGTGAACTTTTACCTTCCTGGGATAAGCAATGCGCAACTTCACCATAATAGGCGCTGGATTATTTTCATTAGGCCTGACGATGATGCCGTTCACAGCTGGGGCCGATACCGTGACGACCAGCGCCTTTCTCATGGAGCAAATCAGGCTGGGTGAAGCGAGTAACCGTGACGATTTGGTGCGGCAATCCCTGGCACGTCTGACACTGATTGACCCCGACAGCTCGGACGTGATCGCCGCGCAACTGCGACTGGCGCTGCGTCAGGGCGATCAGGCGCAGGCACGGCAGCACCTGGAAAAGCTACACGGCGTTGCGCCAGATTCCGAGCAGTACCGACAGTCAGCGATGATGCTGGCTCTCACACAACAGGACACGCGCCAGAAGCTGGAACAGGCGCGGCTGCAAGCCACCGCCGGGCATTATGAAGAGGCGAAGAAAGCCTACGACGAACTGTTCCACGGCGAACCGCCGACGCTCGATCTGGCCGTTGAATATTGGCGTCTGGTCGCCCGTCTGCCGGGGCAGGAGCCTGCGGCCATTCAGCAACTGGAAGCATTGGATAAACGCTATCCCGGCAACGTCAATTTACGGCTGACGCTGGCACGCCGCCTGTTCAGTCAGGATCGCGATACCGAAGGCTATGGGCTGCTGGAAAAACTGGCGGATGATCCGATTGGACGCGGTCAGGCAGCGGGTATGTGGATGGAAATGATTAAGCGCATGACAGTGTCGCCGCAAAGTATCGCGCAACTTAACCATTTTCGCAGACTATTCCAGCACAATCGGCGCACAGCAGGAGCTGGAACGCCAGCAAAAGATGCTGAACGATCCCGCCTATCAAGCACGACTGCGCGGGCTGGCAAGCGTCGAGCAAGGTGCCAGCGGCAGCGCGACCATCGCGGATTTGAATAAAGCACTGGCCGAAACCCCCGACGATCCCAACCTGATTGGTGCACTGGGCATGGCCGCGATGCGCAACGGCGATCGCACCAAAGCGCTGGCACTGTTTGAGCAAGCGAAAACAGCCGACATTAATAAGGAAAACGGTGACAAATGGGACGTGCTCATCAAAAGCACCCGCTACTGGTTAGAGATTGATGCTGGCGATCGCGCACTGAAAGCCAATAATCTGGCGCAGGCAGAACAGCACTACCAGCAGGCACAACAGGTGGACAACAACGATGGTTACGCCCTGAGTGGGTTGGGGGATGTGGCCGCAGCGCGTCACAACGATACCGCCGCCGAGCATTTTTATCAGCAGGCATTGCAACGTGAACCCGCTAACGGCGGTGCAATTCGCGGTATGGCGGCCCTTTATGGCCGCCAATCGCCACAAGCGGCGCTCGCCTATATCAATAACCTACCGACGGCCCAACAGCGGCCTCTGCAAGAGACGTTGATCGCCCTCAAGCGCGACATCACCACCCAGCAAGCCGACCAGTTGGTGGAGCAGGGGAAATGGCACGAGGCGGCAGAGGCCTACCGGCAGGTCTATCAGCCCGCCGCCGATGATATCTGGTTGCCCTATCACTACGCGCAGGTGCTGCGCCAGCTCAACCAGAATACACAGGCCGATGACATCATGCAGCGTATGGCCAATACACCTCCCGTCAGCCCTGAACTCGCTTATGCTTACGCACTCTATCTCTCCGCGACCGAACACGAGACACAGGCGCTGACGCATTTGCACACGCTGCCCGAGACACAGTGGAACGACAACATGCGAGAGCTGGCGCAGCGGGTCACTATAGAGCGCATGCTGGTACACGCCCAGGCGCTGTATGACGCAGGCAATGAAACCGGTGCCGTCAGCTACCTGCAACAGCAGCCCGCCAATACCCGCATTTCGTTGATGTTGGCAGACTGGGCGCAGCAACGGGGCAACGCCGCCGACGCGTTGGAACGCTACCGTAAGGTGCTGGCGCAGGATACGCAAAACGCCGACGCCCAGCTAGGGGAAGTGGAAGCGTTAATCGCCATCGGACAGCGCGATGAGGCCCGTCAGCGTTTGCAAACGCTAAAAATAGCCGATGACAGTTCGCTCAATACCCAGCGCCGTGTCGCCAATGCCTGGTATACCGTCGGCAATATGCCGTTAGCCAACCAGACGCTGCAAGCAGCAAAAACCAGCGCGCAGAAAGCACCACCCAGTCAGATTAAAGCGTTGATCTACCGCGATGCGGCACGTTTGGAAACACAGCAGGGACAATCCGCCGAGGCGCAGGCCGATTACCGCCAGGCCATGGTTGCCAGAGCGGCATCAGCAGCACATCGCCACAGGATAACGACAGCTACACCCGTTTGACGCGCCCGCAGCAAAATGATGACTGGTTGCAACGCAGCATTCGTGCCGATGCGGCCGACCAGTATCGGCAGCAGGACATCAACGTGACCCTCGGCCACGATTACTGGCGTTCCAGCGGCACTAACGGTATCTCCAATCTGAAAGCTCACGACACGATACTGCAAGTCGATTTTCCGCTCTATCAGGGCCGTGGCTTCGTGCGCACCGATACCATCGCAATGAACGCGGGACGTTTTAACACCAACAGCAACGGAGCATTCCGTGACGTGTTTGGCACCTGCGCCACGCTGGACTGCTACAGCGGCAGAACGCAGAAAACCTCAGGCACTGGCATCGCCGCAGGCTGGAAAAACGATCGTTGGACGGCGGATATCGGCACTACACCCATAGGGTTCGACGTGGAAGACGTGGTCGGTGGCGTCAGCTACAGCGGCGACTGGCAACAATTGGGCTGGACGGCCACGGCATCACGCCGCCCCATCTCCAGCTCGCTGCTAGGCTGTGTCCCTTAATTACATAACCTCTGGTAAAACAGGCGGATGCAGCCCAGTTTCAACATTGCCAGATAATTCCTCGCCGTTTTGTCGTAACGTGTCGCAATGCGACGGTATTCTTTCAGACGGCCAAAGCACCGCTCAACAACGTTCCGATTGCGGTAGGCGTCACGATCGAGCTTTGAACGACCATCCACCGCCATTTTTTCAGTGGATTTTCGGGGGATGACAGTTTTGGTAATGCCTTCAAATAGTTGGCTTTTGTGATATTCTGCCGCTATTTGAGGTTTCCACGTGGTTACTGTTTTTGTTCATTGCCCTCGCTGCCATTCAGATAAAGTTTATCGACATGGCCTTAGTCCAACTAAGCGCGAACGCTTCCGGTGTCAGTGCTGTCGCCGTGTATTCCAGCTTACCTACCGCTATGAAGCGCGAAAGCCGGGAGTCAAAGAGCAGATCGTTGATATGGCCTTCAACGGTGCCGGTGTTCGCGATACCGCCAGAACGTTGAAAATCGTCATCAATACGGTCATCCGGGCTTTAAAAAGCTCTCGCCCCGCAGGATAACGTCTTCTCCCGTTGCTCACGCCGACGTCGCCCTTATCTGTGAACTTGATGAGCAATGGAGCTTCGTTGGCAGTCAGGCGCTACAGCACTGGCTCTGGTACGCTTACAATACCAAAATGGGCGGTGTTCTGGCCTACACTTTTGGCCCCCGAACCGATGAGACCTGCCGTGAATTGCTGGCTCTGTTGACACCGTTCAACATCGGCATGATTACCAGTGACAACTGGGGCAGCTATGCAAGAGAGGTTCCGAAGCAGAAACATCTGACTGGCAAGATCTTCACGCAACGCATAGAGCGCAATAACCTGACGCTCCGTACCCGCATTAAACGACTGGCGCGTAAAACGATTTGCTTCTCGCGCTCCGTCGAGATCCACGAAAAAGTCATCGGAGCCTTCATCGAAAAACACATGCTCTACTAATTGGAGTCATTACCTAAAATTTCATACATAATGAAATTTTTTCACGGTATTTATTATAAACATATCAATTTTAATGATGTTCTAACGAGCTTTACATGATAGGAACTACAATAAGATTTGTTAACTAAATAGCTGTTCCTAATACCGCTACACTTTTGCCTGTCCATGTTTTCCACTGGGAAACGGGCTGACGGTTTCCATGAAGCGGCGAACCTTGTTCAGTAACTGCCACATTGAACAGCATTGATGATTGCGGGTAATGGTTTCATGCAACGCCTGCCATAACCGCTCTACATGATTTACCCATGGTGAGTACACCTGCTGATAAATAACCCTGAATTTCGGGTTTTCTTCCAGCCAGCGCTGCGTCTCCCGGCTTTTGTGAATAATGTAGTTATCAACTATCAACTATCAACTATCAGCGTGAGCGTTTTTGCCCGTCTGTACGTTGCTCTCAGATGCTCTAACATACTGATAAAAACACAAAATTTTACTGTTTCCTTCAACATAGCTGACTTTTCCCGTCCCGCTGTGTAATGCACCCGCCAGATAATATTTCTCGTTCTGGCCCGGCGTCACGATGCGTTTCTGCTTCCCGCGAACCTGCCAGTCCGCGCCAATTTTGGGATTCAGATGAATATCCACTTCGTCTTCGTAAAAGACGGGATGTTCCGCGCTGCATTGTTCCAGCGCCATCGCGATGGCCTCCATTTTTTCTTCCTTATGCGGGTCGCGGATACGCAGCGTAGGAGCTGCGCGTCGCCACACCAGACCGGCAGAAGGCCGCCAACGGCGCACCGTGGAAGCATGCAACTGGCAACCGGTTATCTCATTGATTTTTATCGCTAGCAGTTCCGTGCTCCAGCGCGAACGCTGATAGCCAAAATCATGAGGGGAACGCTTTACGAGCTGGATTAACAGTGCGCAGATCTGTTCAAACGGCCAGCGACGGCCACGACCGGGCCGCAGAGATTTGAGGCCTTCAATGCCGTACAGGGTGAGCCAGTTAATCCATCTGCCGATTGACGAACGGGCGCAGCAAAGCATTCTGGCGACATCGCTCACGCGCTCGCCCCGGTGCAACATCAGGATGGCGGTCAGCCTGCGGGCGTGATTCTTGTCACGCGTTTTACGGATAGTTTTCTTCATCAGGCGTCGTTCGTTACGGGGTATCGGTGCTATGCTCGACATCGCTAAGTCCGGTTGATGATTTGGGATCTTTATCGATTGATCAGATCGCTCAACTCGGACTGAGTTCCCTTCAGGTGATCTACTATTCGGAACAGTTATTTAGGCTAACGGATGAGGTGTTTTATCGCGTAGTCGAAAAATGAGTCGTATCAGAGGGTATTATTAAGAGGCCAATAGATTTACCTAGCGCTACGATAGGTAGCGCGTGGGTTATGCATGAATCCATCACTATTTCTGGTAGGGCTCCTGCCGTTTGTTAGCGGTTAACTTCGAGTGTATAGCCACCCTCCTGATACCGGAAAGAATCCACAACTTTCCATAACGCGGTCCAGCACGACTTCATTAACGCCAGCATGATCTGCTGATGTCAGCCAAAATTCTTTCACGCCCGGTAACTGGCGCACCACTTCATGAATCAGGTGCAGGCCAACGCCATGGCGGCGCGTTGCTTCTCTGACCATCAGATCATCGAGTTCCGCGTATTCGCCATCAATTTCCACCATCACCGCTGCCAGCAAGCGGCCATTGAAGCGTGACGCGAACAGGCGCTGGTGCAGATCAAGGCTCTGTTCCAGCAGGTCGAGATTCTGGTGGGGCCAAATCTTGGCGAGATCAATTCTATCCTGGTCGCTGAATAACGAGAGACATTCGACGGCGAGCTTGATGTAGCCCCCTGTAACACCAGACAGTAGCTGTATCTCCAGATAAGAGATAGGCTTAGATATCTGTCTAACAATCATGCTAATTTTGAAATGACCGGGATCCTGTTAGGGCAAGAAGTCCGTAAGCGTAAAACTCCGCAAGAGAAAATCGCCATCATTCAGCAGACAATGAAGCCGGGGACGAACGTCTCCCATGTAGCCCGCCTGCATGGCATCCAGCCCAGCCTTTTGTTTAAGTGGAAGAAGCAATACCAGGAAGGAAACCTCACCGCCGTTGCGGCCGGAGAAGAAGTGGTTCCAGCTTCGGCGCTGGCGACTGCCCTCAAGCAGGTCCGGGAGCTACAGCGCCTTCTGGGTAAGAAGACGATGGAAGTTGAGATCCTCAAAGAAGCAGTGGAGTACCGCCAGTCGCGAAAATGGATAGCGCACGCGCCCTTGTTGCCAAAGGACGGGGAATAGCTCTGGTCAGCCGCGCCATGAGCGTGTCGCATGCGCAGCTGTCACTGCGGGTTAACCGTTCTGCCGACTGGCTGGACAGGCGCAGCAACCGGCGTAATGACGAAGCTGATGCTGAGATATTATCGGACATCCTCCGTATCATCAACGACATGCCCAGTTACGGTTACCGCCGAGTGTGGGGTATCCTGCGTAAGCAACGTCGTGCAGAGGGACTTCCACCGGTGAACGCCAAACGGCTTTACAGGATAATGAGCGAGCATAACCTGCTGTTGTTGCATGATAAAACTGAACGTCCGAAGCGGGAGCATAAAGGCAAAATCGCGGTAGCAGAGAGCGATATGCGCTGGTGCTCAGATGGCTTCGAGTTCGGTTGTGACAACGGCGAGAAGCTGCGGGTGACGTTCGCACTGGACTGCTGCGACCGGGAGGCCATAGACTGGGCAGCGAGCACCAGGGGTTATGACAGTTCAACCGTGCAGGATGTGATGCTGAGGTCGGTGGAAAAACGCTTCGGTAGCGCGCTGCCGGATAAACCAGTGCAATGGCTGACGGATAATGGTTCAGCGTACACAGCGCATGAAACGCGGAAGTTCGCCAGAGAACTGAATCTGGAGCCCTGCACAACAGCAGTGAGCAGTCCACAGAGTAACGGCATGGCAGAACGGTTCGTGAAGACGATGAAGGAAGATTACATCGCCTTCATGCCAAAACCCGATGTGCGAACAGCGCTGAAGAACCTTGCAGCGGCGTTCAATCATTACAATGAAAACCATCCGCACAGTGCGCTGGGATACAACTCCCCAAGAGAATATCGGCGCCAGCGGGCATCGTTAACTTAAGATACAAAAGCTGTCCGGAGATGGTGGGTCAAGATCACATTCGACGGCGAGCTTCATTTCGATAACCCTCTCAATGCGTTTGCATAAAGCATAGCTGTAGCCTAAAGCATAATGTAGTAGCGATGTAGATAAACAGTTGTGTAAGTTTTTCTGTACGGTTAATAGGGAAAATGTTTTCCTCGCCGATAATTTTTCGAGTATTGAGTTGCCTATTGCCGCATAAAGCAGCATAACTGACTATGTATAAAATAAATAGTGGCTTATAAGGCTGGTATTTTATGCTGTTTACACCGCTTTTTTCTGATTGAGAGAGTTGATTTTCAGCATAAAATTCCTGTTTAATGACATGAAAAATAACGCCTTATTAGCTAAGTGTAGCTAATAAAAAACCTAACCTGTTCTTACTTATAAGAAAAAGATTGAGTACGGCGGGTTGATACAGGTTTGCAGGCGAACTCCATAACGACAGATAGGGTGAATCGAATGAAAGTAGCTAAAGGTAAAGTCGTACTGTTAGGGTGTATGGCAGCAGCGTTCGCACACATGGCCCATGCAGAAGACATCAAGGTTGCCGTTGTCGGTGCCATGTCCGGCCCGGTTGCACAGTACGGCGACATGGAATTTATCGGTGCACGTCAGGCGATTGCTGACATCAACGCCAAAGGTGGCGTGAAGGGTAATAAACTGGTTGCCGTGGAATATGACGATGCCTGTGACCCGAAACAGGCCGTTGCCGTTGCCAACAAAGTGATTAACGATGGCATTCGTTACGTGATTGGTCACCTGTGCTCCTCTTCTACCCAGCCGGCCTCTGATATCTATGAAGACGAAGGCGTGCTGATGATTACGCCAGCGGCGACTGCACCGGATCTGACTACCCGTGGTTACAAACTGGTGCTGCGTACCACCGGTCTGGATTCCGATCAGGGCCCGACCGCCGCTAACTACATCGTGAATACCATCAAACCGCAGCGTATCGCTGTGGTACACGACAAACAGCAGTACGGTGAAGGTTTGGCGCGCTCTGTTCAGGACAGCCTGAAAAAAGCGGGTGCCAACGTGGTACTGTTTGAAGGTGTAACCGCTGGGAACAAAGATTTCTCCACGCTGGTGGCGCGTTTGAAGAAAGAGAACGTGGATTTCGTCTACTTTGGCGGCTACTACCCGGAAATGGGCCAGATTCTGCGTCAGGCGCGCCAGGCTGGGTTGACCACAAAATTCATGGGTCCGGAAGGGGTAGGCAACTCTTCACTGTCCAACATCGCGGGCGCGGCGTCTGAAGGCATGCTGGTAACCCTGCCGAAACGTTATGACCAGGTTCCTGCTAACCAGCCGATCGTGGATTCACTGAAAGCGAAAAAACTGGATCCGACCGGGCCGTTTGTCTGGACCACCTACGCCGCGTTGCAGTCTCTGACTACCGCGATGGAGCGTAGCGGTACAGAACCGGAAGCTATCGCAAAAGACCTGAAAGCCAACACCGTGGAGACCGTAATGGGTCCGTTGAGCTGGGATAAAAAAGGTGACCTGAAAGGGTTTGAGTTTGGCGTATTCGAGTGGCATGCAGACGGCACTTCTAGCGCAAAATAATCGCTGCCGCCCACTCAGTTCCTGAACACCGATGCCCCCACCGCCTTCAGGCCGTGGGGGCAAAATCTTAAGGTGTAAAGGTTAATTCTAAGGTAAAGGTATGTCCGAGCAGTTCCTCTATTTCCTTCAGCAAATGTTCAACGGCGTGACGTTGGGCAGCACTTATGCGCTGATTGCCATTGGCTACACCATGGTTTACGGCATTATCGGCATGATTAACTTCGCCCACGGCGAAGTCTACATGATCGGTAGCTATGTCTCTTTTATCGTTATCGCTGCACTGATGATGATGGGTATCGACGTCAGTTGGGTGTTGATCGGTGCCGGATTTATCGCGGCCATTGTGATCGCCAGTGCTTACGGCTGGAGCATCGAACGGGTGGCCTATAAGCCGGTGCGTAATTCCAAGCGCCTGATTGCGCTGATTTCCGCCATCGGGATGTCCATCTTTCTGCAAAACTACGTCAGCCTGACGCAAGGTTCGCGCGATGTAGCGCTGCCGACGCTGGTACATGGTCAACTGGTTGTCGGGGAAAGCAATGGCTTTGCCGCCACCATTACTACCATGCAGGTGACCATCTGGGTTGTCACCTTCATCACCATGCTGGCACTAACCACCTTTATTCGTTATTCCCGCATGGGGCGCGCCTGCCGTGCCT
Organism: Symbiopectobacterium sp. Eva_TO; assembly: GCF_053848865.1. NCBI lineage: Bacteria > Pseudomonadati > Pseudomonadota > Gammaproteobacteria > Enterobacterales > Enterobacteriaceae > Symbiopectobacterium > Symbiopectobacterium sp. Eva_TO. Next base: position 1,788,394 of record NZ_JBSPEY010000004.1, read on the forward strand.
GTGCGGAAGACCTGAAAATGGCCAGCCTGTTGGGCATCAGCACTGACCGCGTGATCTCGCTGACCTTTGTGATCGGCGCGGCGATGGCGGCGGTTGCTGGCGTGTTGCTGGGCCAGTTTTATGGCGTGATCAACCCCTACATCGGTTTTATGGCGGGCATGAAAGCCTTTACCGCCGCGGTGTTAGGCGGGATCGGCAGCATTCCGGGCGCCATGATTGGTGGTCTGGTGCTGGGGGTGGCGGAAGCCCTGACCAGTGCCTACCTGAGTACGGAGTACAAAGACGTGGTTTCTTTCGCGTTGTTGATAGTGGTGCTGCTGGTGATGCCAACCGGTATTCTAGGTCGTCCAGAGGTTGAGAAAGTATGAAACAGCTCAACCTGTTAAATGCGGTGATATCAGCGTTCACGTTGCTCGTGCTGGCGGCGTTCCTGATGGGAATGCAACTGGGGCTTGATGGCACCACGTTGGTGGTGCGCGGGGCAGATGCCGTGCGCTGGAACCTGATCGGCGTTGGCTGTGTGGTGGTGGTGTTCTTCCAACTGCTGCGCCCCTTCTTCCAAAGTGGAATGCGCAAACTGTCGGGCGGCGGCTCCTCACTGGTACTTCCGAGCTTTGACGGTAGCACGCCGCGTCAAAAAGTGCTGGCGGCGGCGCTGATTATTGCTGCGGTGTTCTGGCCGTTTTTGGTGTCGCGCGGTTCGGTGGATATCGCCACGCTGACACTGATCTACGTCATGCTGGGCCTGGGCCTGAATGTTGTCGTGGGGCTGTCTGGTTTGCTGGTGCTGGGCTACGGCGGCTTCTACGCCATTGGCGCTTATACCTACGCGTTGCTGAACCACTACTACGGGCTGGGCTTCTGGCAGAGCCTGCCGCTGGCGGGTATCGCGGCTGGGTTGTCCGGTTTCCTGCTCGGTTTCCCGGTGTTGCGCCTGCGCGGTGACTATCTGGCGATTGTGACGCTCGGTTTCGGTGAAATCGTGCGTATTCTGCTGCTCAACAACACCGAATTTACCGGTGGCCCGAACGGCATCAGCCAGATTCCTAAACCTACCTTCTTTGGGCTGGAGTTCAGCCGCCGCGTCAGCGAAGGCGGTTGGGGCACTTTCCACGACATGTTTGGCCTGAAGTATGACCCCAGCGATCGCATCATTTTCCTTTATCTGGTGGCGCTGCTGCTGGTTATCGCAACTCTGTTTGTCATCAATCGTTTACTGCGAATGCCGTTGGGGCGTGCCTGGGAAGCGCTACGTGACGATGAGATTGCCTGTCGTTCGTTAGGATTAAGCCCAACCCGTATCAAGCTGACGGCGTTTACCATCAGTGCGGCGTTTGCCGGTTTCGCTGGCACGCTGTTTGCCGCGCGTCAGGGGTTTGTCAGTCCGGAATCCTTTACCTTTGCTGAATCGGCGTTCGTGCTCGCCATTGTGGTGTTAGGCGGTATGGGCTCTCAGTTTGCGGTGATCCTCGCGGCCATTCTGCTGGTGGTATCGCGTGAATTGATGCGCGATCTGAATGAGTACAGCATGCTGCTGCTGGGTGCTCTGATGGTGCTGATGATGATTTGGCGTCCGCAAGGGCTGTTGCCGATGAAGCGCCCAGAGATGAAGCTGAAGGTTGAGAAGAAGGAAGAACAGGCATGAGTACGCAACCATTATTATCGGTTCGTGGCCTGACCATGCGCTTTGGCGGTTTGCTGGCGGTCAACAATGTGGAACTGGACCTGAATCAGGGCGAAATCGTCTCTCTGATTGGTCCGAACGGCGCGGGTAAAACCACGGTATTTAACTGCCTGACCGGTTTTTATCGTCCGACCGGTGGCACCATCATGCTGCGCGATCGCCATCTGGAAGGGTTGCCGGGACAGCAGATTGCCCGCATGGGCGTCGTGCGCACCTTCCAGCATGTGCGTCTGTTTCGCGAAATGACGGTGATTGAAAACCTGCTGGTGGCGCAACATCAACACCTGAAAAGCGGCGTGTTTGCCGGCCTGCTGAAAACGCCGGGTTTCTGTCGTGCGGAAGCCGAAGCTCAGGAACTGGGTGCCATGTGGCTGGAGCGCGTTGGTCTGCTTGATTTGGCTAATCGTCAGGCGGGTAATCTGGCGTATGGTCAGCAGCGTCGCCTGGAGATTGCGCGTTGCATGATGACACGCCCGGAAGTATTGATGCTGGATGAACCCGCTGCCGGGCTCAACCCGAAAGAGACCGAAGAGCTGGATCACCTGATTGCTGAACTGCGCGATCGTCACCAGGTATCGGTGCTGCTGATTGAGCACGATATGAAGCTGGTGATGGGCATTTCCGACCGCATTTACGTGGTGAATCAGGGAACGTCCCTGGCGCAGGGAACACCGGTTGAAATTCGTAATAACCCGGACGTGATCCGCGCGTATCTCGGGGAAGGATAAGCACTATGTTGTCATTTAATCAGGTTTCGGCACATTACAGAAAAATCCAGGCGCTGCATGACGTCAGTCTGCATATCGAACAGGGTGAAATCGTGACGCTGATTGGGGCCAACGGCGCGGGGAAAACCACGCTGCTCGGCACCCTGTGCGGCGATCCGCGTGCGACGGCGGGTTCCATCATTTATGAGGGAAAAGACATCACCCAGTGGCAAACGGCGCAGATTATGCGTGAAGCCATCGCCATTGTGCCGGAAGGTCGCCGCGTGTTTTCACGCATGACGGTGGAAGAGAATCTGGCGATGGGCGGCTTCTTTGCTGACAAAGAGCAGTATCAGTCGCGCATTGCGCGGGTATACGATCTGTTCCCGCGTCTGTATGAGCGCCGCGCGCAGCGTTCCGGCACCATGTCCGGCGGTGAGCAGCAGATGCTGGCCATCGGACGTGCCTTGATGAGCCAACCGCGTTTGCTGCTGCTGGATGAGCCCTCTCTGGGGTTAGCGCCGATTATTATTTTGCAGACTTTTGATACTATCGCTCAACTGCGCGAAGAAGGGATGACCATCTTCCTGGTCGAGCAGAATGCGAATCAGGCGCTGAAATTGGCGGATCGTGGTTATGTGCTGGAGAATGGTCGGGTAGTATTGGAAGATACGGGTGCCGCCTTGCTGGCAAATGAGGCTGTGCGTTCTGCCTATCTCGGTGGATAACCCTGCTATCTGAACGACCATTATTGCCCGACAATCGTCGCGTCTGGGTGGGCCAGCATTGTCTGGCCCATCGTGTTATCTGATGAATCAAGAGAATGAAAATGGCAACGGAAGGATTTCTGTCTCAGCGTATGGCGAGACTGAAAAGCTCGGCGATTCGGGAATTATTGAAACACAGCAAGATGGATCATGTTATTTCTCTGGCTGGGGGAATTCCTTCAGATGCCTTGTTCGATTTTGAGGGATTAAACCAGGCGACCCAGCGTGCGATTACCGAGCAGCCGAAAAACGCGTTTCAGTATGGTTTGACGGAAGGCAGCGATACGCTGCGTGTGCGTATTGCTGAACTGTGCGCGCTGCGCGGTGTGAAAACCCACGCTGACGACATGGTGGTCACGGCTGGCTCGCAGCAGGCGTTGGATCTGGTGATGCGCTCGCTGATTGACCCGAATGATGTAGTAGTGGTGGAACGTCCGACCTATCTGGCGGCACTGCAAACGTTGGAACTGGCGGAAGCGTGCGTGATGTCGGTCGCGTCCGACAAAGACGGCATGGTGGTGGACGAGTTGGAAACCCTGCTGCACACCCAGCGCATTAAAGCGGTGTATCTGGTGCCGAACTTTGGTAATCCGAGCGGGGTGGTACTGAATGAAGCGCGTCGTCGCCAGTTGATTACGCTCGCCGATCGCTACGGTTTTGTGATTATTGAAGATGACCCCTACGGAGAACTGCGTTTCACCGACGAGCGCAACCCGACGCTGTTCCAGCTTGGGCAAGAGATGCTGGGTCACAACGATGCGGTGATCTACACCTCGACGTTCTCAAAAATTCTGGCACCGGGCCTGCGCCTCGGCTGGGCCATCCTGCCGCAGTGGTTGCTGCATAAAGTGGCGATCATCAAGCAGGCGGCGGATTTGCATGCCAGCTCGCTGTCGCAAACCATCGCGGAATACTATCTGGCGTCGGGGCGTTTGCCGACCCAAATCGACAAGATTCGCGAAGCCTACAAGCATAAAGGTGAACTGCTGGGATCGCTGATTGAACAAGAGCTGGGCGACGTGATGACCTTCAACAAACCCAAAGGCGGCATGTTCCTGTGGGCACGCTTCCGCGAGCCGTTCAACACCACACAGTGGCTGGAAAAAACGCTGGAACAGGGTGTGGTGTTCGTGCCGGGTGAGTTCTTCTTCCCGGAACGCCCTGATTACGCCACTCTGCGTTTCTCGTTTGCTACCGCAACGGATGAGCAGATGCACGAGGCGGTTGCTCGCCTGAAACGCGCGCGCTAAGTTGAGTGGTGTACCAAAACCGCTGCCTGTGGGCAGCGGTTGCCTCCTAGGTTAAACCGCGCGTCAGCACAGTTGCCGAATCAGATGCGGCAGTTCCTGACTGACGATCTCCAGCAGGGTATCGCGCGCTGCGTCTGGCGCATTTCCTACCCACGCCACCGCCAGCGGTAAGGCAGTAAACGCCCCCTCGCCATGATCGATAGTCACAAAACGCACGTGCGGGGTTGCCATGCGCGCTGCCCAGCGCGGCATGATGGCTCCGCCCACTTCGCTTGCCACCATGCTGAGAATGGTCTGTTTTTCATCGACGAGCTGCACAATATGGGGTTTAAGCCCGGCCTGATAGAACTGCTTGATGGTGACATCGTGGCTGTGCGCCCGTGCGCGGCGTGCCGGTACGATAAGCGGCAGCGTGGCGATATCCTCGATGGTTACGCTATGGCGCGTCGCTAACGGATGGTGCTCGGCGATGGCGAGCACCACATTTTCGTAGAGCAGAAAGCGGGTGGTGAGTTGCGGATCTCTCTCTTTCAGCGGGCGGATAAATGCCATATCCAGTTGGCCGGATTTTAACTTGGGCAGCAGTTGCGCGGTTTTGTTTTCATCAATGCGCATATCTACGTCGGGACAGGCGTGACGAAATGTGGGTAGCAGATGAGGCACTAGCGCAATCGCTGCGCTGTCGATGGCCCCAATGCGCAATGTGCGTGCCTGAAGGCGTCCCTGACGGCGAAAGTGGACTTCCAGCGCATCCACGTCAGCCACGATTTGCTTCCCTTCTTCCAACAGCTTGTGGCCGTGTGCCGTAAGCGCCACGTTGCGTGTGGAACGTACGAACAGACGCACGTTGAGGCTCTCTTCCAACAGGCGAATATGGCGTCCGAGGGCGGAGGGCAACATATCGAGCTGCTGGGCTGCGCGGCCGAAATGTAGTGCGTCTGCCACCGCGATAAAGCAGCGCAACTGGCGGAGTTCCATGGGCGACCCTCAGTAGTAGGTAGAGCGAGCGCGTAGATAATAGCGCCGTTTTCAGCCTGAACAAGCGGTGAAAAAATGCTCATGTTGTTGGCGGTGATCCCTATCACAGAACCATAAGGCGTAAAATGAGTGTGATTGTTGATTACATGTATCTTAAATGTTTGTTTTTATCGCTTTCCCACATTAAAAATAGGTGAATATTGATCGCCATCATCGAATTCAACGCCACCCTGGTGACGCCGCTGGATTATGCAAAATTTGGTAATGCCTTCAAATAGTTGGCTTTTGTGATATTCTGCCGCTATTTGAGGTTTCCACGTGGTTACTGTTTTTGTTCATTGCCCTCGCTGCCATTCAGATAAAGTTTATCGACATAGCCTTAGTCCAACTAAGCGCGAACGCTTCCGGTGTCAGTGCTGTCGCCGTGTATTCCAGCTTACCTACCGCTATGAAGCGCGAAAGCCGGGAGTCAAAGAGCAGATCGTTGATATGGCCTTCAACGGTGCCGGTGTTCGCGATACCGCCAGAACGTTGAAAATCGGCATCAATACGGTCATCCGGGCTTTAAAAAGCTCTCGCCCCGCAGGATAACGTCTTCTCCCGTTGCTCACGCCGACGTCGCCCTTATCTGTGAACTTGATGAGCAATGGAGCTTCGTTGGCAGTAAGGCGCTACAGCACTGGCTCTGGTACGCTTACAATACCAAAACGGGCGGTGTTCTGGCCTACACTTTTGGCCCCCGAACCGATGAGACCTGCCGTGAATTGCTGGCTCTGTTGACACCGTTCAACATCGGCATGATTACCAGTGACAACTGGGGCAGCTATGCAAGAGAGGTTCCGAAGCAGAAACATCTGACTGGCAAGATCTTCACGCAACGCATAGAGCGCAATAACCTGACGCTCCGTACCCGCATTAAACGACTGGCGCGTAAAACGATTTGCTTCTCGCGCTCCGTCGAGATCCACGAAAAAGTCATCGGAGCCTTCATCGAAAAACACATGTTCTAATAATTGGAGTCATTACCCCCGATTCCTGTTCCTGCGTGTTAACGCCGATTTTTGCAATCGGGTCTGCGACATTGTGGGCCTGACGCAGCGTACCGGTAGCCAGAAAGGAGACTAATGCCCCTGGCAACGCCGCCGCTAAAGCCGGCGTCTAATCGGATGCCTATCTTCATGGTGTTTATAATGCGCATAACATCCCTTAATTAAACGATGTCCTGTAGGATGCGAATTTCTGTAATGCCGTATTTGCGCCATAGGGGGAGTGTAGTGGCACACTGATACTGGCCACCTGATCGGAGGTGATATGCTCACCTCATCAACACGACAGGTGACCTCATGGGTAAACATTTTACGGCGGAATTTAAGCTCGAAGCCGCAAAGCTGGTTGTCGACCACGGCTACACATACGTTAAGGCCGCAGAGGCGGTTAATGTCAGCCATTCTGCCATTAGTCGCTGGGTCAATAAGCTTCGCCTTGAACGACAGGGAAAAACGCCAACGGGACTTCCTCTTACCCCTGAACAGCTCGAGCTGCGTGAGATGAAGAAAAAAGTCCAATGCCTTGAAATGGAGAACGAAATCCTAAAAAAGGCTACGGCGCTCTTAATGTCGGACTCACTCAACGGTTCACGGTAGTCGACAGGCTGAGGGCGCGATACCCGGTCACGGCGTTGTGCCAAACTTTTGAGGTACATCGCAGCAGCTACAGGCACTGGCAGGCTTCCGCTAATGAACCCGACGGTGAGCGCGTGGTTAAGTGTAGTCGCGTCATGGAAGCCTGGAACGCCAGCGGCGGCTCTGCCGGCGCTCGAAGTATCGCGACCATCGTCACCGGCAGCTCTGGTGTCAAAATGGGGCGCTGGCTGGCTGGCAAGCTGATGAAGGAGCTGGGTATCGCCAGCTGCCAGCGACCGGCTCACAAATACAAACGCGGCGGCAATGAACACGTTGAAATACCGAACTATCTCAACCGCCAGTTCGCGGTTACCGCGCCGGATCAGGTCTGGTGCGGCGATGTGACCTACATCTGGACGGGCAAATGCTGGGCTTACCTTGCGGTGGTGCTAGACCTGTTCGCCCGCAAACCGGTGGGCTGGGCCATGTCGACCTCGCCGGACTCGGCGCTGACAGTTAAAGCGTTGCAGATGGCCTGGGAACTCCGGGGACAACCAACAGGAGTCATGTTCCACAGCGACCAGGGCAGCCACTATACCAGCCGTCAATACCGGCAAGCCCTGTGGCGCTGCCGGATAAAGCAGAGTATGAGTCGGCGGGGTAACTGCTGGGATAATGCGCCAATGGAGCGGTTCTTCCGCAGCCTGAAGACAGAATGGGTGCCGACAAAGGGTTACAACAGCTTCAGCGAAGCCCAGGACGCGATTATCCGCTACATCACGGGGTATTACAGCGCTATCCGGCCTCACTGGTATAACGGCGGCTTAACTCCAAACGAATCTGAGCGACTGTTCTACATACAGTCTAATGCGGTGGCCAATATTAGTTGACCACTACACCCTGGCATTGCTCATTGCGTCCATTCACGAGAACGGTGTTGCGAACGCACAGTTATCTTTATGCTTGCATCATCAATGGTTTATTTACTTTATTATTCGTTTGCTGTGTGATTTCACGCGGTAAATGAGTAAAAAAACAGATGATGTCTTTGGTATCGGCACCCCGTTGGTAAACATTTATCCCGAACCACGATATGGGCCACAAATCTTGTCGGTAATTCTGCTACGCGAGCGTGACAGGCAGGGTGTCATGCGGGTGTCATCGTTTGGTTATCTTGCTGTCATGCGTCCGTGCCATGTTACCCCTCGACCAAGAAACGCCCCCCCCTTTGCACAGGTGCTCACCTTTATGGCAGGAGACAGGCATGTTTAACGCGCTTAAGACACGGACGCTGCGTAATGCAGCAGTTCTGGTGGCGCTGACGTTGGCGTATCAGGCTAACGCCAACGCAGTGACCGAGATCCCTTTCTGGCATTCGATGGAAGGCGAACTGGGAAAAACGGTGGATTCACTGGCAACGCGTTTTAACCAATCGCACCCCGATGTCAAAATTGTGCCGGTTTACAAAGGCAACTATGAGCAGAGCCTGGCGGCAGGGATTGCGGCTTACCGCACCGGTAACGCGCCCGCCATACTTCAGGTGTATGAAGTGGGTACCGCCACGATGATGGCGAGCAAGGCGATAAAACCGGTGTATCAGGTATTTAAAGATGCTGGCATCGACTTTGATGAGAGCGTGTTTGTGCCGACCGTCTCCGGTTACTATGCCGACGCGAAAACGGGACACCTGCTATCACAGCCGTTCAACAGCTCAACCCCGGTGCTTTACTACAACAAAGATGCCTTCAAAAAAGCCGGGCTGGACCCAGAACAGCCACCGAAAACCTGGCAGCAAATGGCAGAGTATACGGCCAAGCTGCGCGCGGCAGGCATGAAGTGCGGCTACGACAGCGGCTGGCAGGGTTGGATCCAGATTGAAAACTTCAGCTCCTGGCATGCTTTGCCGATTGCCAGCAAAAATAACGGCTTCGACGGCACGGATGCGGTACTGGAATTCAACAAGCCGAAGCAAATCAAGCATATCCAACTGTTGCAGGACATGAACAAGAAAGGGGACTTCACTTACTACGGCCGCAAGGATGAGTCGACCGAGAAGTTCTACAACGGTGATTGCGCCATCACCACCGCATCTTCCGGTTCGTTGGCTAACATCCGCGCTCACGCCAAATTCAACTATGGCGTAGGAATGATGCCGTATGACGCTGAGGTGCCGAATGCGCCGCAGAACGCCATTATCGGCGGTGCCAGCCTGTGGGTGATGGGCGGTAAAGACGATGCCACTTACAAAGGCGTTGCGCAGTTTATGCAGTTCTTGGCGCAGCCGGAAATGGCTGCCGAATGGCACCAGAAGACCGGCTATCTGCCGATCACAACCGCCGCGTATGAGTTGACCAAGCAGCAGGGTTTCTATGAGAAGAACCCCGGTGCGGACATTGCGACGCTTCAGATGCTGAACAAGCCGCCGTTGGCTTTCACCAAAGGGCTGCGTTTAGGCAATATGCCGCAGATCCGTACCATCGTGGATGAAGAGCTGGAAAGCGTCTGGACCGGTAAGAAAACGCCGCAGCAAGCGTTGGATACGGCGGTTGAGCGCGGTAACGTGTTGTTGCGTCGCTTCGAGCAGTACACTAAGTAAGGTTACAGGCACTTTCTCGTCATTCCCGCCTGCTCGGGAATGACGGAGGGCGACAGATGTCGCTTTGTTTTCCCCTTCTTTGATTGAGTATGTGGCATGACCTCATCCCGCCCTGTCTTTGGCCGTAGCTGGTTACCTTATGCGTTAGTGTTTCCCCAACTGGCTATCACGGTAATTTTCTTTATCTGGCCCGCTGGTCAGGCACTGTTGTATTCCACGCAGCGTATTGATCCCTTTGGTCTCTCCAGCGAGTTTGTCGGTCTGGAAAACTTTCGCCACCTGATGAGCGACAGTTACTATCTGGACGCGTTCTATACCACCATGGTGTTCAGTTCGCTGGTAACCGTGTGCGGCATGGGCGTGTCGTTACTGCTGGCGGCGTTGGTGGATTATGCGTTGCGCTGTCGCCGCCTTTACCAAACCCTGTTTATTCTGCCTTACGCGGTGGCTCCGGTGGTGGCGGCCGCGCTGTGGATGTTTTTATTCAGCCCCGGCGGATTAATCACGTATGGCTTAAGCCTGTGGGGTTATGACTGGAATCACGCCACCCACAGTGGCCAAGCGATGTTTCTGGTGGTGCTGGCGTCCATCTGGAAGCAGATAAGCTATAACTTTCTGTTTTTCTTGGCCGCGTTGCAGTCCATTCCGAGCTCTCTGGTGGAGGCCGCGGCCATTGACGGTGCAGGTCCGGTGCGCCGTTTCTTCAATTTGGTGCTGCCGCTGATTTCTCCGGTTAGCTTCTTCCTGCTGGTAGTCAATCTGGTTTATGCCTTTTTCGACACCTTTCCCATTATCGATGCCGCCACGGCGGGCGGGCCGATGCAGGCTACGACCACCCTGATCTTCAAAATTTACCGTGAAGGGTTTGCCGGTCTGGATCTTTCCAGCTCTGCGGCGCAGTTGGTGGTGTTGATGCTGCTGGTGGTCGGCTTGACAGTCCTTCAGTTCCACTTTGTGGAACGCAAGGTCAATTACTAAGGGGCGCACCGATGATCGAAAATCGTCGCGGGCTGGATATCTTCAGCCATTTGATGCTGATAGTCGGCGTACTCGCCATTCTGTTTCCGCTCTATGTCGCCGTGGTGGCTGCAACGCTGGACAATCAGGCGGTGTTTCAAACGCCGATGACGCTGCTCCCCGGTACCCAACTGTGAGATAACCTGGTGTATGTCTGGCACCACGGTGCCGGTTAGAACAACGCGCCGTTCTGCAAGATGCTATTCAATAGCGCCGTGATGGCGTTAGCCATTACCTTCGGCAAAATTACCGTCTCCATTCTCTCTGCTTACGCCATTGTCTACTTTCGTTTCCCGTGTCGCTCGCTGTTCTTCTGGATGATTTTTTTGACGCTGATGCTGCCCGTGGAAGTGCGTATCTTCCCGACGGTGGAAGTGATTGCCCATTTGAACATGACGGACAGAATGACCGGTTTGACGCTGCCGCTGATGGCCTCGGCTACCGCCACCTTTCTGTTTCGGCAGTTTTTTATGACGCTGCCGGATGAACTGATGGAGGCTGCGCGCATTGATGGTGCCAGCCCGATGCGTTTCTTTTTCGATATGGTGTTGCCGCTCTCGCGTACCAATCTGGCGGCGCTGTTTGTGATTACCTTTATTTACGGCTGGAACCAGTATCTCTGGCCGCTGCTGATCGTCAACGACGTCAACCTTGGCACCGCGGTGGCTGGGTTGAAAAACATGATCGCCTCTGGCGATGTCGCCACCCAGTGGAACCACGTGATGGCGGCGATGTTGATGACGTTGTTGTTGCCGCTGTTGGTGGTGCTGTTGATGCAGCGCTGGTTTGTGCGTGGTCTGGTGGATAGTGAGAAATAAGACGATATGGCAGGTTTAAAACTTCAGGCCGTCACCAAATCCTATGACGGTAAAACACAGGTAATTCAGCCCATCGATCTGGATGTGGCGGACGGTGAGTTTGTGGTGATGGTGGGGCCTTCTGGCTGTGGTAAATCTACCCTGCTGCGCATGGTGGCCGGATTGGAACGCACTACCAGCGGGGATATTTATATCGATGGCGAGCGGGTGACCGAACGGGAACCGAAAGATCGTGGTATCGCCATGGTGTTCCAGAACTATGCGCTGTACCCGCACATGAGCGTCTATGACAACATGGCGTATGGACTGAAAATCCGCGGCTTTGGTAAAGCGCAAATCCGCCAGCGTGTTGAAGATGCTGCGCGTATTCTCGAACTTCTGCCGCTGTTGCAGCGTAAACCGCGCGAGCTTTCCGGCGGGCAGCGTCAGCGTGTCGCCATGGGCCGTGCTATCGTGCGCGAGCCCGCGGTATTTTTGTTCGATGAACCGCTCTCCAACCTGGATGCTAAACTGCTTGTGCAGATGCGTCTTGAGCTCCAGCAACTGCATCAGCGGTTACGCACCACCAGCCTGTATGTCACGCACGATCAGGTGGAAGCCATGACGCTGGCAGAGCGCGTGATTGTGATGAACAAAGGGATTGCCGAACAGATTGGGCCGCCGACGGAAATTTATCGCCGTCCTGCCTCGCTGTTCGTCGCCAGTTTCATCGGCTCCCCTGCCATGAATCTGTGGGCCGGGCGCATCAGCGATGACGGCACACAGTTTATGTTCAGCGCGGAGTTTGTCTTGCCGTTACCGGTGGCAAAACCCGCATGGGGCGGTCGGGCATTGACGTTGGGCGTCAGACCGGAGCATATTCAGTTGACCACGCGTGAGGCGGGTGGCATACCGCTATTGCTGACCACCCTTGAGCTGCTGGGCGCGGATAACCTGGCGCACGGTGCATGGGGGGAACAGCGGGTAATGGTGCGCCTTTCCCACGAACAGTGCCCGGCGCGCGGCGACACCTTGTGGCTGACTCTGCCAGCGCAGGCGTGGCATTTCTTTGATACTGAAAGCGGATTGCGGGTGGAATAATGGAAAAACAGTGGCCTTATCAGGCAATTGTCGCCCATCGCGGCGGCGCATTGGCACCGGAGAATACGCTGGCCGCCATTGATGTGGGGGCGCAGCACGGGCATAAAATGATCGAGTTTGATGCCAAGCTCTCTCAGGATGGCGAAATCTTTTTGCTGCATGATGATACGTTGGAGAGAACCACGAACGGCTGGGGCGTGGCGGGCGATTTGCCTTGGGATAAGCTGGTGGGGTTGGACGCGGGTGGGTGGTACAACACGCAATTTGTTGGTGAGCGCTTACCTCTGTTATCCGAAGTGGCATCGCGTTGCAAGCAGTACGGCTTAGCGGCCAATATCGAGATCAAACCTACTACCGGGCAAGAAACCCTCACCGGTCGCATGGTCGCGCAGGCGGCGGCACAACTTTGGCGCGATCACCCGATTGAGCCTCTGCTCTCTTCTTTCTCCGTTGAAGCGCTGGCCGCCGCACAGCAGGCGGTGCCAGCGCTACCGCGCGGGCTGTTGCTGGATGAGTGGGAAGAGGACTGGCTGCGTCTGACGCGCGATCTCGGCTGCGTCTCCATTCACCTCAACCATGAGCTGCTGGATGCGCAACGGGTGGCGCTGCTGAAAGCGTCTGGGCTACGCATTTTGGTTTATACCGTGAACCCACCGGCGCGTGCGCGTGATTTGCTAGCCTGGGGCGTTGACTGCATCTGTACAGACCGGATATATTTAATCGGCGCGGAGTTTTTCGCCGGCTAAATCCGCCCATATCCCCTGAGCGATGCTCAGGGGAAATAATAATTCGTCTAACAAGCCGGTGATTGCGCGCCTTTCCGTATGTGCGAGATTGCCTGATGTGTCCGGACTTGTTAGTGGGCGCTTACATTATTCAGGCTATCTGGCGCTGCTGAGTGAGGCATTGAAGGATTACCCTATGCCCCCCTTTGTACTCTCCTTTTGGCACCAGGTGGTGATTTCACTACCGCTGTTTGTATTGATTATTCTTGGCTACAGACTGATCCGGTTTGCCAAATGGCCTACCGCGTTCACCGATGGCGTCAGCCGCTTTGTCTTCTCTGTCGCCCTGCCTGCCATGCTGTTCCGCATGATGAGTGATTTCTCCAAACGACCCTCGGTGGATGCCCGATTGCTGATCGCGTTTTTCGGCAGTTGCCTGATCGTGTTCGTGATTGGCCGTATCGTTGCCCGCAAGGTGTTTGATTTGGACGGCGTCTCCGGCTCGGTATTCGCGCTGAGCGGTATCTTTTCCAACAACGTTATGCTGGGGTTGCCGCTGGCGACTACAATTCTTGGCGAAGAGGCGGCGCCTTCTGTGGCGCTGGTGTTGGTGTTTAATGGCCTGATTTTGTGGACGCTGGTCACCGTGTCGGTAGAGTGGGCGCGCAACGGCGCGCTGTCGCTGCAAGGATTTGGCAAAACGGCGGTCGGAGTGCTGAAAAACCCGCTGATTATCGGGATCTTATCCGGCACGCTGTTCAGCCTGACCGGATTCTCCCTGCCGGATTTTATCGATCAACCGGTAGGGATGCTGTCACAGGCGGCAGTTCCGCTTTCGCTGATTTCACTCGGTATGGGGCTGGCAGAATACCGGGTACGTGATGGCTGGCAAATCAGCGCGGTGGTGTGCGTGCTTAAACTGCTGGTGCAGCCTTTGGTGATCTGGGGGCTGGCGGTGATGCTTGGGCTGCCGGAAATGGAAACCCGCGTGGTGGTTCTGTTGGGCTCAATGGCGGTAGGGGTTAACCTCTACCTGATGTCGCGGCAGTTTAAGGTGCTGGACGGCCCCATTGCCGCCAGCCTGCTGTTATCGACAGCGCTGGCGGCACTGACCACGCCGTTGATTCTGGCGCTGATGGGGGTGAGTCTGTAGCGGATCAGTAACGGGGCTGGTTTTGCTGCTGCGTCCGCTGCTGATTTTGCTGGAGCTGACGCCGCAACTCTTGTTGTTGTTGCTCGCTACGGCGCTGAATGTCCTGATTCAACCGCTGTTGCTGCAATTGCTGGTTCTGCTGCATTTGTTGTTGCAGGCGCTGCTGGCTGGGAATACCGTTTTCAAGTTGTTGTTGCTGGGTGGTGAGCCTTTGCGTATTTGCCTGCGTGCCCAGCGACACCAAGGCCAGACAAAATATCGGAATCAGATAACGGGTCATGATACGTACCTCCTGTATACAGTGTACGCGTCTGGCCGAAAAACGTCGCGGGCATGTTGTCTGAATTCCTGCTTCGGGGGCAGGGGCGGCGTGTTATATACTGGCGGCCTGAAAACGCTTTTGTTGACCTATTCTCATGTTTCATATTGCGCTCTATTAGCCACAAATTGCCCCGAACACCGGTAATATCATCCGTCTGGTTGCCAATAATGGCTGCAAATTGCATCTGATTGAACCGATGGGCTTCGATCTGGATGAGAAAAAGGTGCGCCGCGCCGGGCTGGATTATCACGATCTGGCGAATGTCAGCCGCCATAAAAATTATCAGGATTTTCTGGCTGCCGTAGCCGGTCAGCGCATTTTTGCCTGTACCACCAAAGGCAGCCGTCCTTACGATCAACCGGACTATCAGCCGGGGGATGTACTGCTGTTCGGTTCGGAAACTGCCGGATTACCGGATGCGATTCGTAACGGTTTTACGCCGGAACAGCGTATTCGCATTCCCATGCAGTCGAATAATCGTAGTCTCAACCTCTCGAATGCGGTTGCCATCATCAGCTACGGAGCGTGGCGGCAAAACGGATTTGGCGGCGGCAGCTAACGCGCCTCTATTTACTGAACACGGCTCTTTCTGGCGGCGGATTGACGAGAAACACTACGTTGCCACGGTAATACGCTGAGGCGGCCAATCGACGCTGCCAGCGTTCGTCCCATTGCCCGTGCTGTACCAGGCCGAGACGGAAGGGAATTTGCAGTTTCATCAGGGCGGGCAGATATTCCGCATAGCGTGTTACCGTCGAGCGGCCCTGATAAGTCTGTACCACCAACTCATCGATAACGCCGCCCAGCCGATTAAGCGTGCCGACATCCCCGGTTTTAGCACAGTCCAACAGCCCGGTGACGCTGAGCTGTGTATCGGCGGGCAAACGCTGGCGTAGGGTTTGTAGAAATTTCACGTAGCGAGCCAACTGATAGCTGCGGGCATCAAAATCGATCTGGATACCCTTCACCTGGTTACCCAATGCGCGCCAGCGTGCCTGTGCTTTCAGCATACGGTTCAGATGTTTATCCGAAAGATCCAACATGGTAATACGGTAGGAGAGCCACAGGTTGTCTACCCGCAGCGCGCTAGCCGGTAACCCTTGACGTAAAAACACGGTTTTCCCCTGACGGCGTGCGATTTCACCCTGATGCAGGTAGAGCGTGTGTGCCTGATGTAGCACCGGCTGCGGTTTGACGGCCGCCCATAACCAAAAATCCTGGTAATGGGCGGCGTTGACGCGTTCAGCATGGGCGACGTTCGTGAACAGAACGCAGGTGACTACCAATAATATTTGAGCTGCGTGGCCCATTGGCTGCCTTTGAATTCGGTTTTCAACTGGGTAAACCAGGCTTTGCGCGTTGCCTTGCTGATCTCTTGTGTGCCGCAATCGTTCATGCCGCTGGGCGCATAGCAGTAGATAGCGCGATAAAGTGCGTAGCTTTTGTCTTCCGGCGGCGCCTGCGGATCGGTAATCACTTTTCAGATAAGCATCCAACCGGGAATAGGCTTTCCCGTTGAATTGGCTGGGTGTGTTGGTTAACGCTTCCAGCTGATTGCTCTCACCCCAATCGAATCCGACCTCATTGCCGGTACGGAAAAAGAACTCCCCCAGACAATTGGTGGCGTGAGCGTCATTCGGCCGTTTATTTAACGTGGATACCACCGTGGTCAGCACCGGGCATTGATACCCCTCTTCGGTATCGCTGCCATCCCAGGTGAAGGCGGTGAGGTCTTCCATATTCCAACTGGCGTTTTCTGCGCTTTTTAATGGCGCGATGGTGCGCAACAGCTCGCTGTCTTTGAGATAGGCCGCATAGTCACGGTGTACCAGCGATTGGGTCAGCAGCGTGTGCAGTGCCACGGCGCGTTCTTCATGGGTTTGTTGTTCGCCGGTTTGTTGGCGCAGCAGGTCGGCATTGGCAGCACTTTTCAGCACCGCAGAGCGGAAACGCAAATTTTTGACCGGGCTGTCAGGCGCAAAAATAGCCTCAGGGTGGCCTGCTTTGACCAGCGTTTCTGCCGCCTGCCAGCCGTGTTCGGCCTCTAGCGCCAAACCGCGCAGTACCTGGAGGCTGAAGTCGGTGGTGTCCGTCAGATCTTTGCCCGTTTCTTCCGGAATCAACGCCAGCGTGGCCACCGCATCCCGCTGCTGATAATAGTGGAAGGCGGCGTGCAGATAGCGATACTGCTGCTGCATACCGGCATCGTCAAACATCGCCTGCTGGGCGATCAGTTCAGCTTCTGATAACGCGGGCCACTGCATCCAGCCTTTGTCACTGCGCAGCCGTTTCAGATCTTGCACCAGCATCAGCAACGGCGCATCTGGTGTCTGAATAAAACTGCTGCTTTCCAGCAGCTTATTGTCGATTTCGTTATTGATGGTCTGCAACGCATCCAGATCTTTTTCCGCGGCAATCACACGCTGATAGCGTGCCGACAAGGCATTTTCATCGCCGATTACCCAGTAGGCGCGCCGATAAAGCCCATGGGCAGAATCGGCATAGCGGCCTTTCGGGTAGGCTTGCAGATAGGCGTCAATACGTTCGACTGCCCGTCGTCCCTGTTCCTTGTCCGCCTTATCGAAATTGAACATGTTGTATTCATCCAGCGCATTTTCCATCGCCTGATTCAGCGACACGCGAATCAACATGTAGCGCGCGGTTTCGGCCACCTACGGCTTGTTGGCCGTGGTTAGCGACTGAAAACCACTGTTGGCCTGTTCAAACAGGCCCTGATAAAAGGCCACCGCGTTAATCAAATACTGTTTGAGCTCTCCTGCATGGCCGTCCGCAGGCAGCGTCGCGAAATCGCGGGTCATGGTGGCTAACGTGGTGGCGGAGGAGAGCATGTTGATGCGAGCTTGTGCCAACTGGATGCGCTGCGGTTCGGTGAGTTGGGTATCTGCCAGCAGCACATCAAAAAAGGCTTCTACTGCGCTGGTATCGTTGGAGATATGACGCCCTTTATTTTCCTCCGGCGCCAGCGTATCCATCTGCGCTTGCACCTCGGGAGGAAGGTTTAGCTGTTTAGCTTTGGCGACCAGCGGCGAGGGTTGATTCGCACTGTCCGCCGATGTGTCGTCCTCGCTGGTCTCACTGGCCGTCAGCCCCATGACGCGATAAGCAGTAAAACGGATTCACGCGGGTTCATGTCTGATCGGGCAATGGCTGTGGCAGTGGAAGGGCCAAATGATGGCGGCTGCTTTGCAGCAGGATCAGATTGACGCGGGTGTCATTATTGGGCTCCAGATAAGGCAGGGCCGCAATGCCGCATTCGGCATCGGAAAATCCGCATACGTCATCACCTGAACTCAACGCCTGGCCGCTGAAAAGAAGTGCAAGTGCGCCAGCCAATAAGGAAACACCTTTCATTATCACTTCCTGTTTGACGGACAAGGAACAAAGCGGTCTCACCACGCTTTGCTCAAACTGACTGCCCTGATAAATAGTGGAAAATAACGCTCACTCTACTGAAGGAGCAGCAAAACACAACAGGCAGATGACTGAAATTCGAGTCACGGCAGGCTTATGTTGACCGTGATTGTTTGCATCTGCCCGCTGACGTGATGCGACTGAACGTGCCGCCCTCCTGCAACTAGAATTATTTAGGGTATAAACATGTTTAGCACTATTTCGCTAACAATATACCCGTATGGGGTATATTGTTAGCGAAATCAGGGGAAGTGTTATCCCCTCACCGACAAGGCATATATCGACGCCTTTTAACGGAAAGTCTAAGGATAACAACGAAATGACTAATGCAAGCGATCCTCTCTCATTGCACCTTCCAATCAGCGGCATGTCCTGCGCGGCCTGTGCTGTGCGTCTTGCGCGCGTGTTAAACCGCTTGCCGGGGGTGGAAGCCAATGTCAATTTCGCCAGCGAGCGTGCGCGTGTTCGGCTGCAAGGGGAAAGCAGCACGGTGCAGGATGTGGTCACGGCGATACATAAAGTCGGCTTTGACGTTGTTGAACAGACTCTGACGTTGGAACTTTCCGGCATGAGCAGCGAACGCTGTGCCGAACGTATTCAGGCGGCACTTGAAGCTCTACCGGATGTACATGCGACGGTAATGTTTGCCAGCAGCCGAGCCAGTGTTCGCTATCGCCCCGGCGTGGTTAGCCCGGAACAGATGGTGCGTGCGATTGAGCTGGGTGGTTTTCAAGCCCATGCCGTCGAGGGCGGTCAGCGTGGCGAAGAACGTGCACGACGCGAACGCGCGTGGCAGCGTGAACGCCGGGAATTTCTGATTGCGGCCGTGCTCACGGTGCCGCTGATGGCGGAAATGGTCGGGATGTTTTTCGGCAGCGGGCATCTGCTGCCCGGTTGGCTGCAAGCACTGCTGGCAACGCCGGTGCAGTTCTGGAGCGGACGCCATTTCTACCGCCGTGCCTGGAGTGCATTACGCAGCGGCACCTCCAACATGGACGTGCTGGTCACGCTAGGGACCAGCGTGGCCTATTTGTTCAGTCTGTTCACGTTGCTGACCACGCCGCACGGTCATCTCTATTTTGAAGCCAGTGCCGCGATCATTACGCTGGTACTGCTGGGCAAGCTGCTGGAAAGCAGAGCGAAAACCAAAACCGGTGCCGCCATTGAAGGTTTGCTAAACCTGCAACCGCCCATCGCACATGTGGAAGTGGACGGTGAAATTGAAGATCGCGATGTAACCAGCCTGCACAGCGGCGATATCTTTGTGGTGCGTCCCGGCGAGAGTATTCCTGTTGACGGCGTCATTCTCGATGGCCTCTCGGAGGTCAATGAATCAATGCTCACTGGTGAGAGTGTACCGGTGGTGAAAGCGGTGGGTGCCGAGGTGTTTGGCGCGACGCTTAACCAAAGCGGCATGCTGCGTGTCAAAGCCACCGGAGTGGGAAGCAATACGGCGCTGGCGCGTATCATTCGTATGGTCGAAGACGCACAGGGCTCAAAAGCCGCAGTGCAGCGGTTGGCAGATAAAATCTCGTCGGTGTTTGTGCCGGTGGTGGTGGCGATCGCACTGCTCACCTGGCTGACACACTGGTTTATCAGCGGGGATTTGGCCTCCAGCCTGGTGAGTGCGGTAGCGGTGCTGGTGATTGCCTGCCCCTGTGCGCTGGGGTTAACGACGCCGACGGCGATCATGGTGGGTACTGGGCAAGGGGCGCGTGCCGGTATCTTGTTCCGCAATGCCAATGCCTTAGAGCAAGTGCAGCGCTTGCAGGTACTGGTACTGGATAAGACAGGCACCATCACGGAAGGTAAGCCTTCGGTCAGTGACGTACTGCCAGAAGCTGCGGTGGCAGATGCTGAACTGCTGCGCGTTGCACTTTCTCTCGAACAGCATTCTGAGCATCCCCTCGGGCAAGCGCTGGTGCAGCATGCGCGGGAAGCCGGTGTGGAAGCCGTCGAGGTGAGTGCGTTTCAGGCGGTGATTGGCCGGGGGTTAAAAGGCGAGGTTGCCGGTGAAAACTGGTTGTTGGGGTCACCGCGTTTTCTGGCTGAAAATGATATCGTGCTCGATCAGGCGCAGATTGCCAAACTGGAAGCCCAGGGAAAAACGGTGATTGCCGTGGCCCGCGCTGACCTTCTATTGGGGTACATTGCGCTGGCAGATAAGGTGCGCGACGATGCACGTACCGCAATCGCCGACCTGCAAAATCAGGGGATCGAGGTCATGATGCTGACGGGGGATAATCCTCGTGCGGCGGCGGTGATTGCCAAACAGGTGGGGATCACCAACGTGGTGGCTCAGGTGTTGCCGGAGCACAAAGCGGCGGAGATACAGCGCCTTCAGGCCAATGGACGCTGTGTGGGTATGGTGGGCGACGGTATCAATGATGCGCCTGCATTAGCAGCGGCGGATGTAGGCTTCGCCATTGGCGCGGGCTCGGACATTGCGCTGGATACGGCGGACGTGGTGCTGATGCGTAACCACCTTGATAGCCTGCTGGATGCCATCAGCCTGTCGCGCGCGACGCTCGGTAAGGTGAAACAGAATCTGTTTTTTGCGTTTTTCTACAACGTGCTGGGCATTCCGCTGGCGGCGTTGTCGTTACTGAATCCGGTTATTGCCGGGAGTGCCATGGCGCTCAGTTCGATTTCCGTGCTGAGCAATTCACTGCTGTTACGTCATTGGAAACCGACCCGGCGCGACTGATATTCTGTGCCTTCCGGCTCCGCCCGGTGTCACACAATGTGAAATGGAGATTATTTGTAAGCGTCTCAATTAGGCCGTCTGTCCCGCAGACTCCGGTTCCGGGAAAATAGTGTCCATCATTTTTAATGGACACTATCGCGTGAAACACCGGACATAGCTCCTTGAGGCCACCTCGTTATACACAAGTCCGCAACGCCTTATATGCCAAGGGTTAGCGGGCTGAAATAGGCAGCCGGTGGGGTTGTAAATGAAGTGAAACCGACGTGTACTATCGCCATTTACGGCGCTGAAAAATGACACGGGATTCAGATGGCTGGGCACACCAAGAACTGGAAGGGGTAAATTTTGGTGACACGAGGCTCAATGTTCGCTTCCGGCAGGCTGGTCTTTCCTGGCCTCTGCCGAACACAATCAACGCCAGAAATCTGAATAAACGACTTTACCGACCGTCGTCCCGACAATCCTCCACTCTCTCCGTCACGCCGGCGCCTGCAGAAATCACTGTTGCCCGTAAGCGGCCGCGCCGGCCCAACTTCCCGCAGGACTTCAAAATCTCCCTGGTGGAACAGTCGATGCAGCCCGGCGTCAGCGTGGCACAGCTTGCCCGCGAAAATGACATCAATGACAACCTGCTGTTCAACTGGCGTCGCCTTTATCAGCAGGGGCTGCTGGGCGCATCGGCCGGCATGCCGGCGCTGCTCCCCGTCACGCTCACCACGAGCGACAGACCCGGGGCGGGGGACTGCCGGTTCCCTCAACTGAAGAGCCTCCCTGCTGCGAACTGGTTCTGCCCGCTGGCACACTGCGTATCCGGGGGACACTGACGCCGGAGCTGTTGCAGATGCTCATCCGCGAAATGAAGGGCGGTCAGCGATGATCTCTCTTCCTGCGGGCGCACGTATCTGGCTGGTCGCCGGCGTGACCGACATGCGTAACGGCTTCAAAGGGTTGTCCTCGAAGGTGCAGAACACGCTTCGTGCTAACACGTTCGGCGGCCACCTTTTTATCTTCCGGGGCCGGCGCGGCGATATGATCAAGGTGCTGTGGGCGGACCGGGACGGTCTGTGCCTGTTCATCAAACGCCTGGAGCGCGGGCGGTTCGTCTGGCCGGTGACCCGTGATGGTAAAGTCCATCTGACGCCGGCGCAGCTGGCGATGCTGCGGGAAGGCATCAACTGGAAGCATCCGCAGCGGACGGAACGCCCTGGCCTGCGCATCTGAGCTGAAGTAAAGTAAGCGCATGGTGCGCTCACTCTCCGATGAAAATGCCCGGCTCCGGGCGCTGCTGGACACGCAGCAGCACACAATCCGCCAGATGGCGGAGTATAACCGTCTCCTCTCACAGCGGGTGGCGGCGTACGCCAGTGAACTTAACCGTCTGAAGGCGCTGGTTGCCAGGCTGCAGCGCATGCAGTTCGGCAAAAGCTCCGAAAAACTGCGGGAGAAAACGCAGCGCCAGGTGCGGGAAGCTGAAGAGCGCATCAGCGCCCTGCAGGAGGAGATGGCGGAAGTGCTGGGTGAGCAGCATGCCCCGGAGTTGCCTCAGCCGCTGCGCCAGTCTTCCGCCCGTAAACCGCTTCCTGCCTCACTCCCGCGCGAAACCCGTACGCTGCCGCCGGCCGAAACCGCCTGCCCGGCGTGTGGCGGCAACCTCAGCCCGCTGGGCTGCGACGTGTCGGAGCAGCTGGAGCTTATCAGCAGCGCCTTTAAGGTTATCGAAACGCAGCGGCCAAAACTGGCCTGCTGCAGCTGTGACCACATCGTTCAGTCGCCGATGCCGTCAAAGCCCATCGAGCGCAGCTACGCCGGCCCCGGCCTGCTGGCGCGCATCGTTACGGCGAAGTTCGCAGAGCACACGCCACACTATCGTCAGTCTGAGATATACCGCCGCCAGGGCGTGGAGCTGAGCCGGGCCACGCAGGGGCGCTGGTCCGGTGCGGTGAGCGAACTGCTGGAGCCGCTGTATGACCTGCTGCGGCAGTACGTCCTGATGCCGGGCAAGGTGCACACCGACGATATCCCTGTGCCGGTGCAGGAGCCGGGCAGCGGCAAAACGCGCACGGCCCGGCTGTGGGTGTACGTGCGGGATGACCGCAACGCGGGTTCACAGCTTCCGCCGGCGGTCTGGTTCGCGTACTCGGCGGACCGGAAGGGTGTTCATCCGCAGCAACACATTGCCGGGTACAGCGGCATCCTGCAGGCGGATGCCTACGGTGGCTATAATGCGCTGTACGAAGACGGGCGCATCACAGAAGCGGCCTGCATGGCGCACGCGCGGCGAAAAATCCACGACGTTCACGTCCGTACCCCGACCGGCATCACCACCGAAGCGCTGAAACGTATCGGGGAACTGTACGCCATTGAGGCGGAGATACGCGGCAGTCCGGCAGACGAACGGCTGGCGGTCCGGAAAGAGAAAACCCTCCCGCTGATGCAGTCGCTGTACGACTGGATACAGGCGCAGATGAAGGTGCTGTCGCGTCACTCGGACACAGCGAAGGCGTTCGCGTACCTGCTGAAACAAAGGGACGCGATGAGCCTCTATTGCAGCAACGGCTGGGCGGAAATAGACAATAACATCGCGGAGAACGCGCTGCGTGGTGTTGCCCTGGGCCGGAAGAACTTGCTGTTCGCCGGTTCAGATGCGGGCGGGGAGAGAGCAGCTGTTCTGTACTAGCTGATCGGCACCTGCCGGCTTAACGGAGTGGAGCCGGAGGCGTGGCTGCGTTACGTCATTGACCATATCCAGGACTGGCCGGTAAACCGGGTCCGCGATCTGCTGCCATGGAAAGTCGATCTCGAATCTGCATAAGCGTCAATACGGTCTGGATGTGACGCTTACGAGTATTTTATGTCCTATGTTACAATCAACGTCCAAGGTATGTCCTGCGTCGGCTGCACCAGTAAGGTCAAGAACGCGCTGGAAGCGCTTAATGGGGTTCAGGGTGTGCAGGTCACGCTGGAAACCGGTCTGGTAAACGTGGAGTACAATGAGACAGAAAAAGCCAACCCAGACGTCTTCCGCGACACTGTCGAAGGACTCGGCTTTGACGTCGCCGCGTCGTAAGTGCGAGTTTTGTGCCGCTGCCACTGAAGCGGCCAGTTCAGCCTATGAATCGGATGTTCGCCGTGTGGTTCAGCCGCGTAAAAAAGCGCTGCTGAACCGGCTCAACCGAATTAACGGTCAGGTTAACGGCATCGGTCAGATGATCGAACAAGACCGTTATTGCGTTGATATCCTCAATCAGATTTCTGCGGCGCGTTCTGCGCTTAATGCTGTTGCCAATCAATTGCTGGCCGATCACACCAACGGCTGCGTGTGTAAGGCGGTATTGGACGATGGTGGGGAAGCAGCAATCGCGGAACTGCTGCAAGTGATTCAGCGTATGCGCTAGCGGGGCGGCGCAACGCGCCGTACCCCACGTGTATAGCTGCGCTTAGCGTTCGTTCAGCGGTAGCCAGATGGTCAGACGTAACCCCCCTAACGAACTGTCTCCTGCTTTAACCCAGCCTTTATGTTGCGTAATCGCATTCTCCACAATCGCCAACCCTAACCCCGTACCGCCCGACGCCCGATCGCGCGCCTCATCGGTGCGATAGAACGGGCGGAAGATTTGCTCGCGATCTTCCGGGTTAATGCCGGGGCCATCATCGTCAACGTTAATGGTGAGTCCTTGATTATCAACGGCAAAGGCGACGCTGATATGGGTGTTTGAGTAACGCAGGGCGTTGCGCACCACATTTTCGAAAGCGCTTTCCAGTGCGGAACGGTTACCGAACAGCGGCCAGGGGCCGGGTGGATAGGGCACGTCCAGCGTTTTACCCATTTGCTCGGCTTCAAAGCGGGCGTCATCCAGCACGTCTCCCCACAGTTCGTCGGCGCGGATATATTCACGCCCCAACTCGTTCTTGTGCTGGTTGCGCGATAACACCAGCAGGTCGTTGATCATGCTGTCCAGCCGCTGCGTTTCGGTTTCAATGCGGTTCAGCTCATTGTTTTCACCCTGACGACGGCGCAGCAGCGCGGTAGCCAATTGCAAGCGTGTCAACGGTGTGCGCAGTTCATGGGAAATATCAGAAAGCAGACGTTGTTGCGCGGTAACCATGCGTTCCAGCGCGCTGACCATTTGGTTAAAGCTGACGCCAGTGGCGAGGAACTCTTGCGGCCCGGCTTCCATCTCGGGGTGTTGACGTAGGTTGCCTTGCGCCACTTCATCGGCCGCAATTTTCAGCTTACGCGCAGGTTTTGCCAGGCTCCAGGCCAGCCAAAGCAACAACGGTGTGCTGATAAGCATAGTGACAATGAGTAACAGCAGCGGGCGGTCCAGTAGCAGATTGATGAAATCGGACTGCGGGCTGTTTGCCATGCGGATCAGATAAACCTGGTAATTATCCTCACCGTCGCGCACGGAAAACGGTCCGAGCAGTTCGAGCCGACCATAATTTTTCTTCTGTGGGTGGTCGGCATTATCAGACTGGCCGATAAAGTTACGCACAATCTGCATTTCGGTTTTTTGCAGCGTACCGAAAATGCGCCCTTCACTCGTGACGAAAACCAGACGTTGCCCCGGCGGTGACCATTTTTCGATCACGCGAAACAAGCGTCGCCACCAAAACAGGTCGTTAGGCGGATCGGCGGCAAGATCGGCTTCGATATGCTGTTCCAGCATCACGCCCTGACGATACTCGTTTTCCAACAGCGCCGTCATTTGGCGTGAGTCCAGCTTGGGCAACATCAGAACCAGCATTAGCACCAACGCCAGCGTCAGCCAGAAAATGGCGAAAATGCGCGAAGTCAAACTGTCGATCATGCCGCAGATAACTATTTTAACTTGTTGATACCATTAAATAACCGCGGCCGCGGAGCGTCTTGAACCAGGGTTGTCCGTCTTTACGCTCCGGCAGTTTACGTCGCAGATTGGAAATGTGCATGTCTATCGCACGATCGAACGGCGTCAGACGTTTACCCAGCACTTCCTGACTAAGATGCTCGCGCGACACCACTTGTCCCAACCGCTGCGCCAACAGGTAGAGCAGCGTGAACTCGGTGCCGGTGAGATCCAGCACTTCGGTGTCGAAGCTCGCTTCCTGGCGCCCCGGATTGAGGCGCAAACCGTCCACTTCAACGGTCGGTGAACCGTTATCCGTGGTTTGCTGCTGCTCGGTCCACGATGAGCGGCGTAAAATGGCGCGAATACGTGCCACCAGTTCACGATCGTTAAACGGTTTAGGCAGATAATCATCCGCCCCCAGTTCCAGCCCCAGAACGCGATCCAGTTCGCTACCGCGCGCGGTTAGCATGATGACGGGCGTCTGATGCTGCTGCCGTACCTCTTTCAAGGTGTCGATACCGTTTTTCTTCGGCATCATGACGTCCAACAACAGCAAATCTACCGTACTGTCCAATACGTTTAATGCCTGTTCGCCATCGTGGGCAACGACAACGTTAAAACCTTCCATTTCGAGCAACTCTTTCAACAAAGCGGTGAGTTCTTTGTCGTCATCCACCAACAGAATCTTGTTCATGATTAGGCTACCTCCAGGGGCAAAATACGTCATAGATCGACGCTATTCCATGACTTTACGTAGTTTTACATCCTCTGACGCATGTTTGCAGCAAGGTGTTTAGACTTGTGTTCATTGATTCACAGATTGGCGCATTGTACCGGGGGGTGATGATGCTACGGCGCATAAAAATCTCTCTCATTTCATTGCTGATGTTCGGTGTCGTTAACGCATCAGTAGCCGATAGCGATAGTGCGTCACTGCCTGGTTGACACCCTGGCGATGCAGCCTTGCGAAACGCCATCAGTCAGCGCGGTCTGTTTGACGGTGTGAAACTGACGGAACAACAGCGTCAACACTTGCGTGACCTGATGCAACAGGCAAGGCAAGATGCGCCCGTGCTGCACTTAAATGATATAGAAAAAATGCACACTTTGGTGACCGCAGAGAAATTTGATGAAGCGGCCGTCAGAAAACAGATTTCGCAGATGATGCAAGCACAGGTTGAACGCCAGATAGAAATGACACGTGTGCGCAATAAAATGTATAACTCGCTGAATTATTAGAAAAAATAGTTCTGGAACAGCGTTATCAACAGTGAATGAACGAGATGCGGCAGCAGTTATCCCAAGCTGAAGCCTCCATGTCCCCCCTGTGGGGCGCTGAACAGTGAACCAAATCCCTGAGTAACCCTGTAGTGTGTAGTGAAAGTAGTAAGAAGTTGATTTCCTTGCCATAGACACCATCCCTGTCTTTTGCCCGTCATGATGACGGGCTTTTTTTTTGCTGTTTTTTAGGAAAAGGCTTTCAAAAACAGAGGGGTGTTGGGGAACGAAACGCCATATAAAACCATTAAATTCATCCCTCTAAACAGTGGTTACGCCTACGTTGGCACCTAAAATCCGCGCTGTTCTTCGATTAACTGCTTAAAAAAAGTACTACAGCCCGCCCCGATTCAGCGTAAAATGTGATCTGCTTTACAGATTTTTGTCGGTGTAGGCGCTACCTTTGGCGTAGCCCGGCAATTTTTCTGTTCACGTGCAGCGTTCGATGCCGCTTCCTGCGGCGCGACACGCTGCTGATTTTCTTTCTACGTTGTTGATATCTGCTAGTGTGCAGCCCATGACCCTTTCATCCCGTTCGATAGCATGGTTTCGTGTTATCAGCCTCGCTATGGCGGCGTTTATTTTTAATACCGCTGAATTTACGCCCGTTGCCTTGTTGTCTGATATTGCCGTCAGTTTTTCGATGAGCGCTGCACAGGTCGGGTTGATTATCACGATTTATGCCTGGGTGGTGGGCACCATGTCGTTGCCCTTTATGCTGGTATGCAGCGATATGGAACGGCGGGGGCTGCTGATCAAAGTGTTTATCCTGTTCGCCGTGTGCAACATCATTTCCGGTTTGGTCTGGAATTTCTGGGTGCTGGTGGCGGCGCGTATCGGTGTGGCGCTGGCACATGCCATTTTCTGGTCAATTACGGCCTCGTTGGCGGTGCGTTTGGCACCGCCGGGCAAGAAAGCGCAGGCGCTGAGCCTGTTGGCAACCGGCACCGCGCTGGCAATGGTACTGGGCCTGCCGCTCGGTCGTCTAATCGGGCAGTACATGGGGTGGCGCGTCACCTTCAGCGGTATTGGCGTGGTGGCTTTTGTGATTCTGCTAGTGTTGATGAAACTGTTGCCTCCGTTGCCTAGCAGCCATTCTGGTTCGCTGAAAAGCCTGCCATTGCTGCTTAAACGCCCGGCGCTGCTGTGTATTTATGCACTGACGGTGCTGGTGGTGACGGCCCATTTTACCGCTTACAGCTATATCGAACCTTTCGTGCAGCGGGTTGCCGGATTAAGCGAAAATTTCACCACCGTATTGCTGCTGATTTTTGGCGGTGCCGGTATCATCGGCAGCATGCTTTTCAGCCGCTACAGCAATCGCTATCCAGCGGGCTTTCTGGTGGCGAGCATCGCGGCATTGCCGTTGTGCATGGCGCTGTTTTTGCCAATGGCCAATAATCCATTGGGATTGTCCATCGTCTGTGTGCTGTGGGGCATCGTTATCATGGCGCTGAGCCTTGGCATGCAAGTAAAAGTCCTGACGCTGGCCTCTGATGCCACTGATGTTGCCATGGCATTGTTCTCCGGCATCTATAATGTGGGTATCGGCGGTGGTGCGCTGCTGGGCAACCAGATCATCACGCATGTCGGCATGAATGAGATTGGTTTTGTGGGGGCTTCACTGGGGGGCATTGCGTTGCTGTGGTGCCTGTTCATTTTTCGGCGCTATGCGCTCGTGTTTAGCCATGCTGTCATGAAGTAATGTCATGATTGGATAACATGCTTTGTTGAGGCGAGGTGCGTGATGGATTTGCAGTATGCACATTGGGTAACGCGCGCCGCAGTGGTTGCGACAGCCGTGGCGCTGCTGTTATTTATCATTAAGGCCTTCGCCTGGTGGTACACCGGTTCGGTCAGTTTATTAGCCTCGTTGGTGGATTCACTGGTGGATATCAGCGCGTCGCTGGTGAACCTGCTGGCCGTGCGTTATGCGCTCCAACCCGCTGACGATGAGCATGCTTTCGGTCATGGCAAAGCAGAGTCTCTGGCCGCCATTGCGCAGGGCATGTTCATTGCTGGTTCCGCGCTGTTCTTGAGCCTCACCGGGTTCCAACGGCTAAATGCGCCGCAACCGCTGTACGCACCAGAAGTGGGGATTGTCATCACCGTGATTGCCCTGGTGGCAACGCTGCTGCTGGTGACTTTTCAACGTTGGGTGGTACGCAAGACCCAGAGCCAAGCGATACGCGCCGATTCATTGCATTACCTGTCTGATGTGTTTATGAACGGCGCTATTCTGGTGGCGCTGGTATTAAGCTGGCGCGGTATCACCTACGCTGATGCCCTGTTTGCGTTGGGGATTGGGGTTTATATTCTCTACAGCGCCCTGCGCATCTGCTATGACGCGGTGCAATCGCTGCTGGATCGCGCGCTGCCAGAAGAAGAGCAGCAGGCGATTGTTGAGCTGATTCGTGACTGGCCGGGCACTCATGGCGCACATCAACTGCGTACCCTGCGCTCAGGGCCGACCCGTTTTATTCAACTGCATCTGGAAATGGATGATTCGCTGCCGCTGGTTCGGGCACATGAGGTTGCGGACCGTTTGGAGCAGGTGTTGCGTCAGCGTTTTCCCGGTGTCGATATTCTTATCCATCAAGACCCGTCCTCCGCTGTACCGGAAGAACAGCGCGGGCGCATCGAGGTGTGATCCAGCCTGTATTTGTTTGAGAAATGTGATAGAAAATGGGTTGTGCGGCATTATTTTGCCTGACCTGAATCAATTCAGCTCAGGACATTTGTTATAATATGCCTAAAAAGGTGAGCGATGGTTCGCCACGGCGGCCCGTCCGATAGAAACATCCTGCAAAACTACATCTACAAGTCCAGAGGTTGTCATGATCAAGAAAATCGGAGTATTGACGAGCGGTGGCGATGCGCCAGGCATGAATGCGGCGATTCGCGGCGTAGTACGCGCGGCGCTGACGGAAGGTTTGGAAGTCTACGGTATCTATGATGGCTATCAGGGCTTGTACCAGGATCGCATGGAGCAGTTGGACCGCTACAGCGTGTCTGATGTTATCAACCGCGGCGGCACCTTTTTAGGATCGGCGCGTTTCCCCGAGTTTCGCGACGATCACGTACGTGAAGTCGCGGTACAGAACATGAAAAACCGTGGTCTGGATGCCCTGGTGGTGATCGGCGGTGACGGTTCTTACATGGGTGCCAAGCGCCTGACTGAAATGGGCTTTCCGTGTATTGGCCTGCCGGGCACCATCGATAACGATGTGGCAGGCACCGACTACACCATTGGGTATTTCACCGCACTGGAAACCGTACTGGAAGCCATTGACCGTTTACGCGATACCTCTTCTTCTCACCAACGTATTTCCATCGTGGAAGTGATGGGACGCCACTGCGGCGATCTGACGCTGGCCGCGGCGATTGCCGGGGGCTGCGAATTTATTGTGTTACCGGAAGAAGAGTTTAAACCGAAAGATCTGGTGTGTGAAATCAAAGCAGGCATCTCTAAAGGGAAAAAACACGCCATTGTCGCCATTACTGAGCACATCTGCGATATCGACGAACTGGCACGCTATATTGAAAGAGAAACTGGGCGTGAAACGCGTTCTACGGTGCTGGGCCATATTCAACGTGGCGGCTCCCCGGTAGCTTATGACCGTATTTTGGCGTCGCGTATGGGCGCGTACTCTATTGAACTCCTGCTGCAAGGCTACGGCGGTCGCTGCGTCGGTATTCAGAACGAAAAAATGGTGCACCACGATATCATTGATGCCATTGAGAACATGAAACGACCCTTCAAGCGTGATTGGCTGGAGACGGCGAGAAAGCTGTTCTAAATCTGGTGTCTGTATTCTTTCGCAATAAAAGCCATCCCGCCGTATGACGACAGGGTGGTTTTTTTTCTTGATGTGGCAGTCTGTCGGGAGCCTGTCAGGTCGCTGTCGTGTTCGCGGCAGCTAAGCGGGCGTAGGTTGAGGCTGTGTTTTTTATTTCTTTAAAAAATAGCGTTGAAAAAACAGCCATGAATACCAATCCGATTAAAACATTACGCCTTGCCCGCGCCTGGTCCCAGGAGCAACTGGCGGAACTCTCCTCCTTGAGCGTCAGAACCGTTCAGCGTATCGAGAATGGTGAGCGTGCCAGTTTGGATACGCTCGGTGCCATCGCCGCAGCGTTTGGCGTCAATGTTACCGAATTGATGACGGAAGAGAGTGAGCAAACCCTGAGCGGAGAATCGCTTGAGCTGCGCGTTCAGGCAGCGAAACGTCAGGTGCGGCAAGAGAGCCGTTTCTGGCGCTCGCTTGTGGTTTATGTTGTGGTCAATCTGGTGCTGTTCGTGGTGAACCGAATGACATCGCCAGGCTCCCACTGGTTCCTGTGGCCGCTGCTAATCTGGGGCAGTTTTCTGGCGCTGAATACCGTGAAGGTGTTCTGGCTGCGCGATCGTTGGCAGCGCTGGGAGCAGGCGCGTGTACAGCGGGTGCTGCGTAAGCCATAATAGCGTCGTACACTTAAACGGGTAGGGCTGGCATTGAGCCAGCGTAATAGAGGGATAATAGAGGTCTTCGCATGACAAAAGTGACCGTTGCCGCAACGCAGATGGCGTGTTCCTGGGATCTGCCCAAGAATATTGAGAATGCCGAAAAACTGGTGCGACAGGCGCACGCCAAGGGTGCTCAAATAATCCTGATTCAGGAGCTGTTCGCCGCGCCTTACTTCTGTATCGATCAGAGTCCCGAGCACTATGCTCTGGCACAAACGCTGGAAACCAGCCCGCTTATCAAACACTTCTCTGCACTGGCGGCTGAGCTTGAGGTGGTATTGCCGCTGAGCTTCTTTGAGCGCGCCAATAATGCCTATTACAACTCGCTGGTGATGATTGACGCCGACGGTAGCGTGCTGGATGTGTACCGTAAAACGCACATTCCCAATGGTCCGGCGTATCAGGAAAAGCAGTTCTTTATCCCTGGCGATACCGGCTTCAAGGTGTGGCAGACGCGTTACGCTAAAGTGGGTGTGGGTATTTGCTGGGACCAGTGGTTCCCGGAAACCGCGCGCAGCCTGGCGTTGCAGGGCGCAGAGCTGATTTTCTACCCTACCGCTATCGGTTCTGAACCGGCTTATCCGGATATCGACAGCCAGCTACACTGGACGCGCGTGCAACAGGGCCACGCGGCTGCCAATCTGGTGCCGGTGATTGCCTCTAACCGTATTGGGAATGAAGCGAGCAAATATATCGATGGGCTGGAAATGACCTTCTACGGCTCTTCTTTCATTGCCGATCAAACCGGTACGCTGTTGGTGCAGGCGAACAAAACGGATGAAGCGGTGCTGGTGCACACCTTCGATCTGGAAGCGATCGCCGCTCAACGCGCCAGTTGGGGGCTGTTCCGCGACCGTCGTCCGGAGATGTACACGGCGCTCGGTACTTCTGACGGCAAGACCCGGAGATAATCGATGTCACCTTCGACTCTCACTTCGACGCCGCGTCAGGATGGCTTTTTTATGCCCGCCGAATGGGCACCTCATGATGCGGTGTGGATGATCTGGCCCTACCGGTTGGATAACTGGCGTAATAATGCCTTGCCTGCGCAGCAGACGTTTGCCGCAGTGGCACAGGCGATTGGTCAGAAGACGCCTGTGATCATGGGCGTGCCAGCGCAGCAGATGGCGCAGGCGCGTAGCCTGATGCCTGCAACGGTGACGCTGGTTGCGATGGAAAGCGATGATGCCTGGATGCGTGATACTGGACCGACCGTGGTGCTAAACGGCAACGGTGAGCGCCGAGGTATCGACTGGCAGTTTAACGCCTGGGGTGGCGAGTTGGGCGGGTTGTACGACGACTGGCGACAGGATGAACAAGTCGCGCAGCAGGTGTTGGCGCACCACGGTGATGCACGCTATGCGGCACCGCTGATTCTGGAAGGCGGCTCTATTCACGTTGATGGAGAAGGCACGCTGTTGACCACGGTAGAATGCTTGCTGAACCCGAACCGCAACCCTCATCTGAGTAAGGCTGAGATTGAGCAGTTGATGCGTGACTACCTCAATATTTCCACCATTATCTGGTTGGAAGAAGGGGTGTATAACGACGAAACCGATGGCCACATCGATAACATGTGCTGCTTTGTGCGCCCCGGTGAAGTGGCGCTGCACTGGACGGATGATGAAAACGATCCGCAGTATGCGCGCTCTGTCGCGGCGTATCAGGTTTTATCCCAGGCTCGGGATGCGCAAGGACGTGCTCTGAAGATCTGGAAGCTGCCTGCGCCGGGTCCGCTCTATGCCACGGAAGAGGAAGCGGCGGGTGTCGCATCGGGTGATGCGATTGAACGTTTAGCCGGTTCGCGTCTGGCGGGTTCTTACGTAAATTTTCTGATCAGCAATCAGCAAATTATCTTCCCGTTACTGGATGCGCGTACCGATGATACGGCGCGTGACCTGCTGCAACAGATGTTCCCGGATTACGCCATTGTAGGCGTGCCTGCGCGCGAAATTCTGTTAGGCGGTGGCAACATTCACTGCATTACTCAGCAGATCCCGTCGGTCCGTTAAGCCGGTTTCTCTATCACCAAAAGGCTCCGGTAGTCACCGGAGCATCAAACAGCCATTCCCGCGCATCTCTTGCAGAAGAGATGCGTTTTTTTTTCGCAGAGATCTCCGGCTTGCGCCGAGGATGACGGGAGGCACCGATATTAATCTATTTGGTTGGCTCTTTATCCAGATTATCCGCAGGCAGTTCACCGGGCAGATAGCCAGGCAGTCGGCCTGCCGGTATGATCGCCATCATGGACAAGAAGGGGCCTTGTTGAATAATAGGGAATCGTGCTGTTTTACTATGCCCATTTTGGTAGAAAATGCTTATCACCTCAGGCATTCCGTTTTCTCATGATGCTTAACTGCATGATTTTACGCTGCTGGAAACAATCGTTTTACTGGGCTGGTAGCATAAAATCTGTTTATTCAACAAAGCCACAAGAAGGCCATGATCAGCAGACCAAACTTCAGCGCTTTCAGGCGCGATTCCTCGTTGACGCGCACAGCTTCAGCCACTTGTTCTGGCGTTGCTGTGGTTTGCGACAGCACGGTGAGCAGGCGATCGTTACTGATAAAGTTAATATTATCGAGATTCACTTGTGCCTGAATTTCAGGGGTCAGTACAGGCGTTTGCACAATGTTGCGCATCACGCTGGAACTGAGCAATCCTACCAACAGCGCACCGGCCACGGCGGTACCAATCGCGTTCGCCAGATTGTTGGTGGTGCCGCGCAGTGAGCCGACGTCGCCCGCCAACTCTTTCGGTGAAGCACTCACCAGCACGTTAAACAGCAGGGTGACCAGTGAGCCCTGACCAATACCGAACGCTACCAGGCCGAACAGCACCGCGAACTCACTCCAATTGTTACGCACTACAAAAGCGAGCCACAGCAGCGAAAGGGTACAAATGATGAAGCCGTAGCGGCCAATCTTTTGCGGCGTCAGCTTGTGGTAAAAGCGTACGATAAGCGTTGCGGAGAAGAATACGGACAGGTTGAACGGCATCATGGCGATGGCGGTTGCCAGCGGCGTGCTGCCCTGCACAATCTGAATGTAGAGTGGCACGGAAAAGTTCAGCATTGCTTCCAGTGCGACCACTGCAAACATGGCGACCACGGCTGCTCGCTCCGTTGGCGAGGTAATCACTTCTAGCGCCAGCAATGGGGTTTTGCCTTTTTCTTTTACGCGTCGCGTCCAGACCACGAAGAGCTGACCAAGCACGATGCCCAGCGCGATCATAAAGGGTGCCGGAGAGAAGCCAAGCAGATCGAAAGGCGCAGCGTCTCGAACCAGACCCATTCCCCAGCGGTTAAGGTTGTTGAAGCCGAAAGAGAGCAGAATGATTGAGGTTGCTGCCAGTACCACGCCGACAATATCAATGCTGACTTCTGGCCGGCCCCTATCCGCTTTCATGCGGAAGCTGAGAAAGAAAATGACGGCAGACAAGACGATCAGCAGACCAAACGCTGGACGCCAGCCGATATAGGTGCCCAGCACCCCGCCAATTAAAAATGCTGCCACACCCGCGCCAGCGCGTGCAGAACCCAATGTGCCTAGCGCGGTAGCTTGTTGTGCACCGCGATAATTCTCCGCAATCAGTGCCACCAGTGAGGGCACCAACGCTGCCGCCGTCAGGCCGCTGAGCGCCTGTGCGCTGATCATGATGGTGGCGTTAGGGCTGAAAGTCATCATCACCTGCGCGACACCGAACAGCAGCACGGTAGAGCGGAAGATGATCAGTGGGCCAAATCGCTGGTTGAGTTTTGCACCCAACATAACGAAACCGGCGACGGACAGTGAATAGACGACGATGCCCGTCGCAATGGTGGTAGGCGGCACATTGAAACTGTTCACCATACCACCCAGCGCGACGGGGAGTGAGGCGACGTTGAATGACATCAGAATCTGGGCGAGTGCGATGGTGATCATCGGTATCCATGACGCTTTCTCGTCTGTCACTGTGTGCGGTGTTGATTGATTCACCATAATGGTTATCCCCTTATTGTACTTGGATTTTTATGAGAATTTTTGCGTTGGTTACACCAACGATGATCAGCTTTTTTCGGTGTAAGGTTCGGAGACGAACATATCCATACCCAGGCTGCGGGAGAGAAAGCGTGCGGCCAACTGGCCTTTGACGCTGTTGCCTGCACCGTCAAGTAAGGGCGCAAAGGTGCCTAAACCGCCCTTACCGGGCGAGACAGTGACGATGCCGCCGCCAATGCCGCTCTTGCCGGGGAGGCCGATATCGTAGAGCCAGTCGCCGGATGTTTCATACAGCCCAGCGGTGACCATCACGGCCAGGGCGTAATGGCACACGTCATTGTTGACCACGCGGTCGCGGGTGATGGGGTTAACGCCACCATCGGCCAGCGTCGCCCCCATCACCGCCAGATCGCGGGCGCTGATGTTGAGTGAGCATTGGCGGGTATATAAATCAACAGCAATGGCCGGCTCGCAGCCGAGCCGCCCGTAACTGTAAAGCAGATTGGCGATGCCGCGATTGCGGAAATTAGTCTCACTAGCGGATTGATACACTTCCTCGTTAAGGGTGAGTTCTCTGCCCGCGAAACCGCATAACCCGCTGTAAATAAAATTCCATTTCTCGTCGCTGGTGTTGCCGGGGATCACGCTGGTGGTGGCGATTGCCCCTGGATTTACCATCGGATTAGTGCGGGAGTCTGCGGTGAACTCAACGGCTGTGACAGAGTTGAACGGCATACCGGTACTGTTTACGCCCAACTTTTCGCGCACGACGCGGGCACCCAGTGCCTGACACACCAGCGCAAAGACAAAGGGCTTTGATACGCTCATGATGGTGAACTCATAATCCACATCACCTGCGGCGTGTACTGCGCCGTTAGTGCCAACCATGCAAATGCCATAGAGCGCAGGAGGCACGCGTTCAAGAGCAGGATAAACCTTAGAAACGACTCCCTTGTGGTTCTGCCCGAAACGCTGGTGGGCTTCCTAAATCAATTGTGCAACGGTGTCCTGGTCCGGCAGATGTCCGGTTGAAACATAGTGGCTGAAAGTATTGCTGGATTCGTCAAAGGGCATGGTGATATCTCCGTAATAGACCGCCATTTTCCTTACTTATCAACTTGATAGGGGTGGCATCATTGAGGCGCTTTCTCCCTTCATAGAGCGTAGTACAGCGTGGCATGATGATTACGGTGTGATTTGAGACGTATATGTCTTGAGTTAAAAGGTAGGTTTTATAGAAAATAATAAATATCCAGACATTTAAAATATTTAATCCCGTAAATGGTTTTTTTTTCAGAAATAAAATTTTTAATTTAGTAACGTGAAAAAGTCACTGCGAATGATTAAGTGCCTGGTGCGAGGCGGTACAAGAGTTTCAGAAAAGGAGTACAGCGAGGGGCGGGGACAAGAGAGTAAAACAGCGCATCCGTAAAACAGACGCGCTGTTGCAGTATTACCGCATTACGCACGCTTGGCTTCTGCGGCGGCTTTTACGATCACGGCAAAGGCATCGGCTTTCAGCGACGCGCCACCCACCAGTGCGCCGTCGATGTCCGGCTGCGTGAAGAGTTCTGCGGCGTTGGCTGCGTTGACCGAACCACCATACTGAATGATGACCTGATCGGCGACCGCTTTGTCCTGCTTGGCGATATGGTCACGGATAAACTTATGCACCGCTTGTGCCTGAGCCGGGGTTGCTGATTTGCCAGTGCCAATGGCCCATACGGGTTCGTAGGCGATAACCGCATCGTTGAAGGCTGTGGCACCCAATGTGCTCAATACCGCATCCAACTGACGGGCGACAACCGCTTCGGTTTCACCAGCTTCGTTTTCGGCTTCGGTTTCACCAATGCACAACACGGGGATCAGTCCGGCTTCTTTCAGCACGCCAAATTTTTTCGCAATGAATGCGTCGCTTTCTTTGTGGTAGGTGCGGCGTTCGGAGTGGCCGATGATGATGTATTTCGCACCGATGTCTTTAAGCATGGTGGCAGAGGTTTCGCCCGTGTAGGCACCGGACAGGTTAACATCGACGTTCTGTGCGCCGAGCGCAATGCCGCCACCGGCCAATTGATGATTTGCCTGATCCAGATACAGCTCGGGCGGCGCGATGGCGACGTTGCAGCCAGTCACTGTGCTGAGTTCTTTACGCAAACCGGCGATCAGCTCGATAACCATGTGCGTGCTGCCGTTCAGCTTCCAGTTACCCATTACTAATGGATGACGCATCTTTTTTCCTCCGAATAGGGATAGCAAGTAATTTTATTTTTCAGACAGTATAGAGACCAAACCCGCGAGAAGCTCGGATTTTCATCACTCAATGCCAGCGCGATCACGGTTCAGATAGCGTTAGCTTAATCGGTTCAACAGCGAATGTTATCCCTTTTTCCCCATTATCTGCCACTACATATCGCAATGCGCCTTCCGTTTGTTGGTAAAAGCCCTGACGTTTGCCGATATCCAGCAATTCCGTAATCTTCTTGTTGCTTTGTTCCTCGGAGA
Source organism: Symbiopectobacterium sp. Eva_TO (assembly GCF_053848865.1). Taxonomy (NCBI): domain Bacteria; kingdom Pseudomonadati; phylum Pseudomonadota; class Gammaproteobacteria; order Enterobacterales; family Enterobacteriaceae; genus Symbiopectobacterium; species Symbiopectobacterium sp. Eva_TO. The sequence goes on from NZ_JBSPEY010000004.1 coordinate 1,826,351, forward strand.
GCGAGGGAATGAAGTGACGCAGCAGTGCGGCCATATACTGGATAGCCTGCGCACGGCGAGCGCCGGTTTCAGGATCGCCCGCCTGAGGGTGGTAGGTCAGTTGCATGGTTTTTATTTTGCCGGTGCCTCGCTCCAGCGCGGTTGAGGCGTAGAGTTGGGCATTGATTCTGCTCGCAGCCTGCGTCAGCGGTGCGCCGGGCTCTCCAGTATCCACCGCGCGGAATTCACCCATCGTTAATGAGGGGTTGCTGAGGTTATAGCCATATCGTTATACACATCTTTCTAACGCACTGTTTAATCAATGAGTTACGGGTTTATCTCAGAGTGGCATTTTGAACCTCAAAAAGCCAATGGGATGGCTTGAATGCCTTAATTCACGGGGTTCTGAGCATCCTGTTCAAAAAATGGCCAAAAGATGTGTATAACGATATGGGTTATAGCGCGTGCGAAATTGTGGGATAGTCTGGTCGAATGTTGGCGCGTCGGGCAGCAGGTACGGTGCCACCTTGGCGTCTTTTGACGGCACAAGGGGTTGCGCGTGAACCTCCGGTCCAGACGTCAGTAAAAGCAGGAGTAACGCTGGGGCAACGAGTCGTATAGTCATAGTTCCGCTATTGAAGTGTTCCGTTTTCAAAAGAGAGCGTTGTCAGAGCAAGATTGGAGGCACTGACAACGGGCGCTTGTCTGATTAAAGCGGGATTTGGGCGTGATTGTCAAAAGGCACGTGCTGGCACACCCTTGTCGAACCATTCTGTCAGTAAGATGTATTCACCCTGAGAAGGCTTTGTTGAATAAACAGATTTTATGCTACCAGCCCAGTAAAACGATTGTTTCCAGCAACGTAAAATCATGCAGTTAAGCATCATGAGAAAACGGAATGCCTGAGGTGATAAGCATTTTCTACCAAAATGGGCATAGTAAAACAGCACGATTCCCTATTATTCAACAAAGCCCCTGAGAATAAACGTGTCGATATGAGAATATACAATACCTTTTCTTTGTTAGCGTTATATTACGCATTGTTGTTTATTTGTGGTTGTAGGGTGAATAAATATTATCAACCAAAATGAGAGGTTATTAACAGTATTTAAAATATTCGCAATAATGTATCACGGTATACGTAAATGACGATTTCTCTTGATATATAACCCGTTAACCAGTGTGTAAACCACATCGGTTTCAACATAATAAAAATATATACCCTAAATAATTCGAGTTGCAGGAAGGCGGCAAATGATCTTGACCCACCATCTCCGGACAGCTTTTGTATCTTAAGTTAACGATGCCCGCTGGCGCCGATATTCTCTTGGGGAGTTGTATCCCACCTCGTTATACACAAGTCCGCAACGCCTTATATGCCAAGGGTTAGCGGGCTGAAATAGGCAGCCGGTGGGGTTGTAAATGAAGTGAAACCGACGTGTACTATCGCCATTTACGGCGCTGAAAAATGACACGGGATTCAGATGGCTGGGCACACCAAGAACTGGAAGGGGTAAATCTTGGTGACACGAGGCTCAATAAGCGTGCCAAAGGGCTTTTGATACGGCTGGCTGAGAATCCGCAAGCCAGCATTCCGCATGCGTGCCTCGGATGGTCTGAGACGCTGGGTGCTTACCGCTTCATGGAGAACCAAGCATTCGAATGGCGAGACATTCTGCAACCTCACTGGCAGCGTACGCAGGAAAGGATCCGAGAACACGAGGTTGTGCTGTGTATCCAAGACACTACCGAGCTTGACTTCAACGGGCAGCAAATCCAAGGCTTGGGTCCTTTGAACTACGAAGCCAGGCGTGGTCTGTACCTGCATCCGACCTACGCGGTCAGTCCGGATCGCGTGGGGTTGGGCGTACTGGATGCGTGGATGTGGGCAAGAGAGCCGAAGGATGCAGACGGAAAACGCGATGGGCTCAAGGAGAGTACGCGCTGGCTCGAGGGATACGAGCGAGTTGCTGAACTCGCCTCGGAGTTGCCAAACACACGTCTGGTGTACTTAGCCGATCGCGAAGCGGATATCAAGGCGTTGATGCAGCTCGCTGATGACCTTGGCACTCCGGCTGACTGGTTGATCCGCTCGACTCATAATCGCAGTCTGGACTGTAATGAGAAGCTTTGGCAGAAGGTTGGAAAGACCGTGCCGGTGGGAGAAATCCAATTCGTTATGGCGGCTCGCGCGGGGCAGAAGGCGCGTACGGTGAAACAGGCGCTGCGCGTGAAGCGAGTGTCGCTGCGTTGCGGGTTGGCAGTGACTTGTGTGATAGCCAAGGAAATTGAGCCGCCAGCAGGCGTGAAGCCGGTCGAGTGGCGGTTGCTGAGCAATCGCGTACCTGAAGGACGAGAAGATATCGTGGAGCTGATCGACTGGTATCGGGCTAGATGGGAAATCGAGATGTTCTTCAATGTGCTGAAGAACGGCTGCTGTGTCGAAGCGTTACAGTTATCGACCGTGGATCGCATTGAGCGGGCATTGGCGCTGTTCATGATCGTGGCATGGCGCATCGCCTATTTAATGCGTATGGGACGAACCTGTCCAGAGCTGGACGCAATGTTGTTCTTTGATTCCGACGAGACTCATGGAGCTTACCTACTGATGAACAAGCGTATGCCCAAGGGCCGCCCTAAGCTAAACGAAGTATTGCGCTTAGTTGCGCAACTGGGAGGCTTTCTTGCTCGAAAAGGCGACGGTGAACCAGGCGCAAAAACTATCAGGAAAGGCTTGCAGAAAGTCATGACGGCCGCCGAAACGCTACGCGCGCTCAGGCACGAACAGAGATGTGTATAACGAGGTGACCCATACCCCCTGTCCTTCCACGCCCGGTCACCACGTTCTGTCGCTTTAATTGGGACCAGGCCGCCGAAATCGTCGCCGGGCTCACCCGCAATATTTCAGCCAGTTCTCGAACCGACGGCAACTGGCTGCCAATAGCGATGCGCTCCTCACGAATCAATGCAGCGATATCCATCGCAATACCCCGAATCGAGGGATCGGTAAGCATTCCAGCCAGCCAAACGGGATCAATTTCTGCTGTAATATCAAAAACTTTTGTTCAGTAACAAAAATATGATTGTACACATACAAATGAGCCACTAGTATCAAAAAAAGCCACATTACGTACAAAAATTGTACAATTGTAAGCAGGGAAATAATGAGCATGATGTGGATTAGTTAGCCTTCACCGGGGAAATAGCGTGACGATAACAATTAGATTGGCAGTGCGCGATTGGGACTATTTTACTCCACTTGCTTTGGGCGACATCAAGCCAAAACACTTTACATTGATGATCGACCGCGTGGAGGCGTTGCCCCAAAATTTGGCCAACAGCCCGCATTACGATGCGGGTGAAATATCTTTCAGCCACTACGCGCGGAACCGCGCTGGTAACGATGAAAGTTTGCTGGCACTTCCGCATTTCTTGATGCGGGGGTTTCGCCAGCGCTGCATTTTGACCACGGAAGACAGCCCATTGAATGCGTTATCGCAGCTCGCGGGCAAACGTATCGGTGTAACCGGCTGGCATCACTCCGGCAGTGTCTGGACGCGTGCCATGCTGCGACGTGAAGGCATTGAGACGAAAGATGCCCATTGCTATGCCGGCCGCTTAACAGACGCACACCCGATCATGGACAGGCTGGGGAATTTTGGTCAACCGGGAAACATTGACCCGGCCCCCGGCGAGCGGTCGCTGATATCGTTGCTGAAAAACGGCGAACTGGATGCAATATGCACCCCTTTTATGCCGGATGGGTATTTCAGTGAGACTTCAGGGCTACGTCAATTGCTTCGAGATTTTCGGCAGGCAGAATTGGATTACTTCCGGGCCGTGGGTTACATCCCGGGTATTCACGTTCTCGGCATCAAACCTGAGATAGCACAAGTGCACCCTTGGCTGCCGCAAGCGTTAAGTGAAGTGATCGATCAATCCTACGCCCTGTGGATGAAAAAACGCATCAAATATACCGACACCACGCCGTGGCTACTGGACGATCTGCGCAGGATTTACCCGCCAACTGGAATGAAAATGGCTTTGAGGTGAATAAAGCGATGATCGCTGATTTCGCCCGAGAACTGTATGAGCAAAAGATCACCGAGAAATGCTTAACCCCGGAAGCGTTGTTCCCCTATTCATGTCAGTAGCGGCATTGCACCTTAATGACGTGATGGATTACAGAGGTTGCTATGAAAGTTGCGTTGGGACAATTCGCGGTAGACAAAGAGTGGCAGAACAATGCCATCACTACGGTCTCACTCATGGAACAAGCCGAGCAGGCCGGTGCTGAACTTCTGGTACTGCCTGAAGGCATTCTGGCACGCGATATTACCAATCCCAAGTTGGTACTAACCGCAGCACAACCTCTTGATGGCCCGTTTATGACGCAGGTGCTTGCCGCCAGCCAAGGCAACGGCATGACCACCATGATGAGCGTCCACGTTCCTAACGGCAGCGTTAAAGTCTGGAACACGCTGGTTGTCGTTCGCAACGGCAAAATCATCGAGCAGTATCGCAAATTGCATCTGTACGATGCATTCGCTATGAAAGAATCTGATAACGTGATGCCTGGAGATGATGTCCCGGCGTTGGTAAACCTTGCCGGATTGAACGTGGGATTGATGACCTGCTATGACATCCGCTTTCCCGAGCTCGCGCGTCGTCTGGTACTGGATGGCGCCGATCTGCTGGTGCTGCCCGCCGCCTGGGTTAAAGGGCCACTGAAAGAGACGCACTGGGAACTTCTGGTCCGCGACCGCGCTTTGGAAAACACCACCTATGTGGTGGCGGTTGGCGAGTGCGGTGTGAGAAACGTCGGTAACAGCATGGTGGTCGACCCGCTAGGCGTCGTGGTAGTACAGGCACCCGAAACACCGACGTTGGTCTATGCTTATATCGATCCTAAACGAACCGCCTATGCTCGTGATGTTTTACCGGCACTGGCTAACCGCCGATTTGTTGCACCACGTTTGCACCATGAAATACAAGGATAGTTTTCACCGCTAATACTGATTTTCTCACTATCACTGACATATGCATTCCCCAAAAAGCAGAGGAGAACACGGCATGACAATGAAAAGGCTTGGATATACCACGCTACTGATCGGTTCACTGTTTTCTGCAAATACCTTGGCTACCGCAATTCCAACCCAAACGCTAAACAAAAGCCTGCACGAACGTTTGCCGGAAGATATAAAAAAAACCGGCGTCTTAAACGCTGCCAATAACGGTTCCTTTCCGCCTTATAAAATCGTCAGCAACACTGATTCCATCGAAGGCGCTAGCGTTGATCTCGCTAACGCATTGGGTGAACTGCTCGGTGTCAAAATTGAACATTTCACGGTGGGCGGACTACCCGGCATACTGAGCGGTATTCAATCTGGGCGCTACCAATTCGCAATCGGGCCCACTGGCGATTTCCCGCCGCGTCAGGCTAAAAACGATTTTGTGGATTTTGTCCGTGAATTTGTCGTCTTTGCGGTAAAAAGTGGAAACTCTGAAAAAATAAATACCCTGGACGATACCTGCGGCAAACGCATCGCCGTATTGGCAGGAGGTTCTGCCGAGCAGGTGATCGTCAAACAATCGCAAGCCTGTACCGCTGCCGGAAAACCGGCCGTGACGGTACAATCCTACACTGACCAACCGACCTCAATCCTCTCTGTGCGTTCCGATCGCGCAGATGCCTTTTTCTCCTCTCAGGCACCGCTGACCTACTTTGTGCAGCAAACCAATGGGCAGCTCGAACTGGCCGGTACCGGGCAACACAATGGATTTGGCGACCTGTATCAGGGATCTGTCTTTGAGAAAGACTCGCCGTTAACACCGATTATTCTGGCTGCGTATCAGGAGCTGTTTGATAACGGCACCTATGCCGCCATCATGAAGAAATGGAACTTGTCAGACAATATGCTGCCTGCACCGGGCATCAATTTAGCCAAGTAATCGACGTTTCTTCGCAGAAACCACGCATTACATCGTCAATAACGTTGAGAGGCATTTTTTGCCGTGGACAAATTGAGAGATGTTGCCAGAGCCCTGCCACCCAGCCGCTTTAGCCAGCGGCTTTCCTGGGGCTTCACACTGATTGTCGCCTTTTATGTGCTTTGGTGCATTGGGACTAATAAGCACTTTGAATGGCATGTGGTTTATCAGTGGTTTAATGAAAAAACCGTGCTCAACGGGTTGGCGATGACGCTGGATCTGACCGTGGTGGCCATGATCATCGGCACTATATTGGGGTTATTACTGGCTATCGGGCGCATGTCCAACAATCGGCTACTGAGCGGACTTTCCGGGTTTTATATCTGGTTTTTTCGCGGCACGCCGCTGCTGGTGCAACTGATTTTTTGGTACAACCTTGCCACACTCTTTCCCCGCGTCTCACTGGGCATTCCTTTTGGCCCAGAATGGGTGAGTTGGAAGACCAACGATCTAATCACGCCGCTTACGGCCGCTATTGCCGGTCTGGCACTGAATGAAGCTGCCTATATGGCGGAAATCATTCGTGGCGGCCTGCTTTCTGTCGATCACGGTCAGGTAGAAACCGCGCAGGCATTCGGCATGAGCCGCAGCCGTGCGTTACGCCGCATCATCATTCCGCAGGCGATGCGCGCTATCGTTCCCCCTACCGGTAACCAGTTAATTAGTATGATCAAAGCGACATCGCTGGTCAGCGTCATCGCAATGGGCGATCTGCTTTATTCGGTACAAGCCATTTATAACAGTACCTTTGCCGTGATCCCGATGTTGATGGTGGCGGTGATGTGGTATCTGTTTATTACCTCGCTGCTGAATATTGGGCAATCGGCCATCGAACGCTATTACTCCCGAGGTGAGCGCCTCCCGGCATCGGAAATCCGCCGATTGCCCCCGGCAAAAGCCAATGTGTCTGGCAAAGAGGAACCTCAATGAGCAAGCCGCATTGCGCCGCGACAACATCCGGTGAGCAAACGCCGCTGGTACGTGCGCGCAACGTCCACAAATATTTTGGCGACAATCATGTGCTGCGCGGAATCGATCTGGATGTGAACAGCGGCGAAACTGTAGTGATTTTGGGGCCATCGGGTTCAGGAAAATCCACCTTCCTACGCTGCATCAACCATCTGGAAACGATGGATGAAGGCTATATCATGATGGGCGATGAACAAATCGGCTATCAGTTGCGCGGTGAGAAACTCTATCCCCTGTCAGCACGCGACATTGCGCGCCAACGTAGTCACATCGGTATGGTGTTCCAACAGTTCAACCTCTATCCCCATATGACCGTGTTGCAGAACATCATTGAAGCGCCGGTCGGTGTGCATAAGCAGGATCGCCAGGAAGCACAGACCTATGCTATGGCCCTGCTAAAACGCGTTGGGCTGGAACACAAAGCGGATGCCTATCCGCGCCATCTGTCCGGCGGGCAGCAGCAGCGTGTCGCCATTGCGCGTGCGCTGGCTATTCGCCCGACCGTGATGCTGTTTGACGAACCCACCTCGGCACTCGATCCCGAGCTGGTCGGAGAAGTGCTGGCAACGATGCGATCGCTGGCAGAGCAAGGCTTGACCATGATCGTCGTCACCCATGAGATCAGTTTTGCCCGCGAAGCCGCCGATCGGGTGATCTTTCTTGATGAAGGCGTAGTGGTTGAGCAAGGTCGCCCGGATGATGTGCTGGTTACACCGCAACATCCGCGCACCCAGGCCTTCCTGAGCCGCTTTATCTAACGCCTGTCGTCCTCGGCCCTCAGGCAGAAAGAATGTGATTCATTGCACATGCTATTTCCCTCCGGGGCTGTTCTGACCATATAATGCGCATCCGGGCGGTTCAACCGCTAACAACAACTGACACCACAGCCCTTCGGGCATCACACACTCAATAAAGATATGAAGATGAGTATTCGCGCGATCTTAACCACCCTTCTGGCCGCTGCTGCTTTCAGTCAATCAGCATTTGCCGTTGTTTATCCGCTGCCGCCGGCCAACAGCCGTCTGATCGGGGAAAACCTGGAAATTACCGTTCCAACCGACAGCACGCTGCCGTTGGAAGCCTTTGCTGCCCAATACCAAATGGGCCTGAGCAACCTGATGGAAGCGAACCCGAATGCGGATGTCTACCTGCCGCAACCGGGCAGCAAAATGATTATTCCGCAGCAGTTGATCCTGCCAGATGCGCCGCGCGAAGGCATCGTTATCAATAGCGCCGAAATGCGCCTGTACTACTATCCGAAAGGCAGCAAAACCGTCATCGTATTGCCTATCGGCATCGGTGAACTGGGTAAAGATACGCCGGTCAACTGGACCACCAGCGTACAGAGTAAAAAAGCGGGTCCAACCTGGACGCCAACCGCCAAAATGCACGCTGAATATGCAGCACGCGGCGAGTATCTGCCAAAAGTCTATCCGGCAGGTCCGGATAATCCGATGGGGCTGTATGCGCTCTACATCGGCAACTTGTATGCGATTCACGGCACCAACGCCAACTTCGGTATCGGCCTGCGAGTGAGCCACGGTTGCGTGCGTCTGCGCGCTGACGACATCAAATTCCTGTTCAACAACGTGCCAGTCGGCACCCGCGTTCAGTTTATCAATGAACCGGTAAAAGCCACCGTTGAGCCAGACGGTTCCCGCTACGTTGAAGTGCACGATCCGCTGTCTCGTACCGTAGAAGAGTTCCACTCCGACTCGCCGGCCCCGATCAGCATCACCGCCAAAGTCAGCAAAGTGATTGCTGACGCGAGCGTGAACACCAGCGATGCGGATAGCGCCATCAGAACGCGTTCCGGCATGCCGACCAAAATCAACGGTGCGCAGGAACCTGCACAATCTTTAGAAACGCTGGCACCGCAAGACGCGCCGGTTGCCGTACCGGATGAAGTTCAGCAGCCGGTTGAAGCAACTGCACCGCAAACGGATGCCAACCGCTCCTGATTGCCGCAGTTGCATGCCTGTATTCCCCGGCATATGCCGGGGAATTTATCGAGCATTCCTGCTCACACCACCCTTTCTGCAACGCCCTGTTATGCTCCGCGCTGTGAAGCCTCAAGCGCCTGCGACACATCCGCAATAATATCGTCAATGTGCTCAATCCCGACGGAGATACGCACCAGATCTTCACTCACCCCCGCGCGTGCTAACTCTTGTGCGTTGAGTTGACGGTGCGTGGTTGTGGCCGGATGGCATGCCAGTGATTTGGCATCACCAATGTTCACCAACCGCAGGATCATCTGCAACGCATCGATAAAACGTCCGCCAGCCGCTTTGCCGCCCTTGATGCCAAAACTGATAATTCCCGAGGCTTTGCCCCCAGAAATTTTGTCGCACGTCGGTTTATACGGGCTGTCCGGTAAGGCTGCGTAGTTCACCCAGGTAACCAGAGGATGAGACGAGAGATAGCTCGCCAACGCTTCGGCATTGCTGCAATGGCGCTCAATGCGCAGACTAAGCGTTTCCAACCCCTGTAATAACAAAAAGGCGCTGTGAGGCGATAGCGCCGCACCGGTATTGCGCAGCGGGACAACACGGCAGCGACCAATATACGCCGCCGGGCCGAATGCCTCGGTGTACACCACGCCGTGGTAAGAGGGATCCGGTTCGCTGAGCAGAGGGAAGCGCGCCTTGTTGGCAACCCAGTCAAATTTGCCGCTATCGATAATGGCGCCACCAATAGTGGAACCGTGCCCGCCGATATATTTGGTCAGGGAATGCACCACGATATTAGCCCCGTGTTCGAACGGGCGACACAACACCGGCGTTGCCACCGTGTTATCGACAATCACCGGCACGCCGTGGCGATGGGCGATGGCAGCAATCTGTGCGATATCGACCACGTTGCCCGCCGGATTGCCGATGGATTCACAGAATACCGCCTTGGTGCGCTCATCAATCAACGCGTCCAGCGCGGCGAAATCCTCGGCAGAAAACATACGTACTTCAATCCCCTGACGCGGCAACGTATGTGCAAACAGGTTATAAGTGCCACCGTACAGTTGGCTGGTGCTGACAATATTGTCCCCCACCTGCGTCAGCGCCTGCAGCGCATAGGTAATCGCCGCCATACCCGAGGCGAGCGCCAATGCGCCGATCCCACCTTCAATCGCTGCCAAACACGCTTCCAGCACCGCGTTGGTAGGATTCATGATGCCATATCGTTATACACATCTTTTGGCCATTTTTTGAACAGGATGCTCAGAACCCCGTGAATTAAGGCATTCAAGCCATCCCATTGGCTTTTTGAGGTTCAAAATGCCACTCTGAGATAAACCCGTAACTCATTGATTAAACAGTGCGTTAGAAAGATGTGTATAACGATATGTCATGATGCGACTGTAGATATTGCCCGCCACTTTGAGATCGAACAGGTCAGCGCCATGCTGCGTATCATCAAACGTGTAAGAGGTTGTCTGGTAAATCGGCACGGCAGCAGATTTGGTGGTTGCTTCTGAGGTGTAGCCGTGGTGTAACACGAGGGATTCCAGTTTCATCGCGCAGACCTTTCTATGCGTGTGGATGGTAGGCATCTTCCTAAAATAGCAGACAAAAATCGCCACGACTGAGCCACAGCTAGAAGAAAACGCGATAAGTTAGGAGAAACGAGCATAAGTTTTCTACTCCTGGATCTGTAGTGGTGTAGTGGTCAACTAATATTGGCCACCGCATTAGACTGTATGTAGAACAGTCGCTCAGATTCGTTTGGAGTTAAGCCGCCGTTATACCAGTGAGGCCGGATAGCGCTGTAATACCCCGTGATGTAGCGGATAATCGCGTCCTGGGCTTCGCTGAAGCTGTTGTAACCCTTTGTCGGCACCCATTCTGTCTTCAGGCTGCGGAAGAACCGCTCCATTGGCGCATTATCCCAGCAGTTACCCCGCCGACTCATACTCTGCTTTATCCGGCAGCGCCACAGGGCTTGCCGGTATTGACGGCTGGTATAGTGGCTGCCCTGGTCGCTGTGGAACATGACTCCTGTTGGTTGTCCCCGGAGTTCCCAGGCCATCTGCAACGCTTTAACTGTCAGCGCCGAGTCCGGCGACGTCGACATGGCCCAGCCCACCGGTTTGCGGGCGAACAGATCTAGCACCACCGCAAGGTAAGCCCAGCATTTGCCCGTCCAGATGTAGGTCACATCGCCGCACCAGACCTGATCCGGCGCGGTAACCGCGAACTGGCGGTTGAGATAGTTCGGTATTTCAACGAGTTCATTGCCGCCGCGTTTGTATTTGTGAGCCGGTCGCTGGCAGCTGGCGATACCCAGCTCCTTCATCAGCTTGCCAGCCAGCCAGCGCCCCATTTTGACACCGGAGCTGCCGGTGACGATGGTCGCGATACTTCGAGCGCCGGCAGAGCCGCCGCTGGCGTTCCAGGCTTCCATGACGCGGCTACACTTAACCACGCGCTCACCGTCGGGTTCATTAGCGGAAGCCTGCCAGTGCCTGTAGCTGCTGCGATGTACCTCAAAAGTTTGGCACAACGCCGTGACCGGGTATCGCGCCCTCAGCCTGTCGACTACCGTGAACCGTTGAGTGAGTCCGACATTAAGAGCGCCGTAGCCTTTTTTAGGATTTCGTTCTCCATTTCAAGGCATTGGACTTTTTTCTTCATCTCACGCAGCTCGAGCTGTTCAGGGGTAAGAGGAAGTCCCGTTGGCGTTTTTCCCTGTCGTTCAAGGCGAAGCTTATTGACCCAGCGACTAATGGCAGAATGGCTGACATTAACCGCCTCTGCGGCCTTAACGTATGTGTAGCCGTGGTCGACAACCAGCTTTGCGGCTTCGAGCTTAAATTCCGCCGTAAAATGTTTACCCATGAGGTCACCTGTCGTGTTGATGAGGTGAGCATATCACCTCCGCTCAGGTGGCCAGTATCAGTGTGCCACTACAGTTGTATTAGCTCAGACCTGATCTGACAGTTACCGGTTATTTATACAGGTGTCTGTCAGATTAAATCTGGTTCAGATTTTTTTCTGCCCAGACTCGTTTACCATCAAGTAACGTGGCCATTGGCGTACGCCCGCAGCACATTTTACCCTGATGAGTTCGCTCATTATTGTAATGCCACAACCAGTTGTCCAGATCCTTTTGTAGACTTTCTAGGTCTTCGTATAACTTCTTACGGAACGCAACCTGATAAAAATCCTGCAAAATAGTTTTATGGAAGCGCTCGCAGATACCGTTTGTCTGCGGAGACATCGCTTTCGTTTTCGTATGGTCTATATCGTTGATAGCCAAGTACAGCTGATAGTCATGTTGTTCCACTTTACCGCAGTACTCCGTCCCCCTGTCCGTCAGTATTCTTAGCATTGGCAGCCCCTGAGCTTCGTAGAACGGCAGCACGCGATCATTGAGCAGGTCGGCGGCAGAGATCGGTGCTTTACTCGTGTAAAGCTTGCAGTGCGCCACTTTCGAGTACGTATCCACGAACGTCTGCTGGTAGATACGGCCAACACCTTTCAGATTACCCACGTAGAAGGTGTCCTGCGACCCCAGATAACCCGGGTGAGCAGTCTCTATTTCACCACAGGCTTCGTCGTCGTGCGCCTTCTTCTCCAGTGCAGCGATTTGAGCATCAGTAAGTACGATGCCTTCTCTGGCAACTTTTTCCTCAAGTGCCTTCAGGCGCTTACGAAAGTTTTCCAGATCGTGTCGTTGCCAAATGGAGCGCACACCGCTGCCAGAAATGAAGACGCCTTTTTTACGCAGCTGATTACTGGTCCGGTGCTGGCCATGAGCCGGGAACTCAATGGCGTAATCAACAACCGCACGTTCAGTGGCTTCATCAGCACGGTTTTTCAGGTTGGGAACCCGGCGGTTTTGGTTAACCAGAGCGTCAATGCCGCCTTCTGCCGCCAGTTCCTGATAGCGATAAAACGTGTCGCGTGACACCCCCATGATTTTACAGGCTTTTGATACGTTACCGAGTTCTTCGGCGAGATTGAGCAGGCCGACTTTGTGTTTGATGATGGGATTGTTAGTATGAAGCATGAGAGTTACCTCGTGTTTTGTATAAGGATTCGACACCCATATCAAAACCGGTAACTCTCAACCTTTCAAGGTCCAGTGTCAGATCAAGTCGCGACTAATACATATTAGTTGACCACTACAATCCCCCCGTTGCGCCAGTGCAAAATCACAGCTACCTTTGGCTCATGATCACCTGCAAAAAAATAAATGACTGATAAAAAGCAAAGTATCGCCACTATAACCCATATCGTTATACACATCTTTCTAACGCACTGTTTAATCAATGAGTTACGGGTTTATCTCAGAGTGGCATTTTGAACCTCAAAAAGCCAATGGGATGGCTTGAATGCCTTAATTCACGGGGTTCTGAGCATCCTGTTCAAAAAATGGCCAAAAGATGTGTATAACGATATGGGTTATAGTCACCTCGTTATACACAAGTCCGCAACGCCTTATATGCCAAGGGTTAGCGGGCTGAAATAGGCAGCCGGTGGGGTTGTAAATGAAGTGAAACCGACGTGTACTATCGCCATTTACGGCGCTGAAAAATGACACGGGATTCAGATGGCTGGGCACACCAAGAACTGGAAGGGGTAAATCTTGGTGACACGAGGCTCAATAAGCGTGCCAAAGGGCTTTTGATACGGCTGACTGAGAATCCGCAAGCCAGCATTCCGCATGCGTGCCTCGGATGGTCTGAGACGCTGGGTGCTTACCGCTTCATGGAGAACCAAGCATTCGAATGGAGAGACATTCTGCAACCTCACTGGCAGCGTACGCAGGAAAGGATCCGAGAACACGAGGTTGTGCTGTGTATCCAAGACACTACCGAGCTTGACTTCAACGGGCAGCAAATCCAAGGCTTGGGTCCCTTGAACTACGAAGCCAGGCGTGGTCTGTACCTGCATCCGACCTATGCGGTCAGTCCGGATCGCGTGGGGTTGGGCGTACTGGATGCGTGGATGTGGGCAAGAGAGCCGAAGGATGCAGACGGAAAACGCGATGGGATCAAGGAGAGTACGCGCTGGCTCGAGGGATACGAGCGAGTTGCTGAACTCGCCTCGGAGTTGCCAAACACACGTCTGGTGTACTTAGCCGATCGCGAAGCGGATATCAAGGCGTTGATGCAGCTCGCTGATGACCTTGGCACTCCGGCTGACTGGTTGATCCGCTCGACTCATAATCGCAGTCTGGACTGTAATGAGAAGCTTTGGCAGAAGGTTGGAAAGACCGTGCCGGTGGGAGAAATCCAATTCGTTATGGCGGCTCGCGCGGGGCAGAAGGCGCGTACGGTGAAACAGGCGCTGCGCGTGAAGCGAGTGTCGCTGCGTTGCGGGTTGGCAGTGACCTGTGTGATAGCCAAGGAAATTGAGCCGCCAGCAGGCGTGAAGCCGGTCGAGTGGCGGTTGCTGAGCAATCGCGTACCTGAAGGACGAGAAGATATCGTGGAGCTGATCGACTGGTATCGGGCTAGATGGGAAATCGAGATGTTCTTCAATGTGCTGAAGAACGGCTGCTGTGTCGAAGCGTTACAGTTATCGACCGTGGATCGCATTGAGCGGGCATTGGCGCTGTTCATGATCGTGGCATGGCGCATCGCCTATTTAATGCGTATGGGACGAACCTGTCCAGAGCTGGACGCAATGTTGTTCTTTGATTCCGACGAGACTCATGGAGCTTACCTACTGATGAACAAGCGTATGCCCAAGGGCCGCCCTAAGCTAAACGAAGTATTGCGCTTAGTTGCGCAACTGGGAGGCTTTCTTGCTCGAAAAGGCGACGGTGAACCAGGCGCAAAAACTATCTGGAAAGGCTTGCAGAAAGTCATGACGGCCGCCGAAACGCTACGCGCGCTCAGGCACGAACAGAGATGTGTATAACGAGGTGGGTTATAGTCACCTCGTTATACACAAGTCCGCAACGCCTTATATGCCAAGGGTTAGCGGGCTGAAATAGGCAGCCGGTGGGGTTGTAAATGAAGTGAAACCGACGTGTACTATCGCCATTTACGGCGCTGAAAAATGACACGGGATTCAGATGGCTGGGCACACCAAGAACTGGAAGGGGTAAATCTTGGTGACACGAGGCTCAATAAGCGTGCCAAAGGGCTTTTGATACGGCTGGCTGAGAATCCGCAAGCCAGCATTCCGCATGCGTGCCTCGGATGGTCTGAGACGCTGGGTGCTTACCGCTTCATGGAGAACCAAGCATTCGAATGGAGAGACATTCTGCAACCTCACTGGCAGCGTACGCAGGAAAGGATCCGAGAACACGAGGTTGTGCTGTGTATCCAAGACACTACCGAGCTTGACTTCAACGGGCAGCAAATCCAAGGCTTGGGTCCTTTGAACTACGAAGCCAGGCGTGGTCTGTACCTGCATCCGACCTACGCGGTCAGTCCGGATCGCGTGGGGTTGGGCGTACTGGATGCGTGGATGTGGGCAAGAGAGCCGAAGGATGCAGACGGAAAACGCGATGGGATCAAGGAGAGTACGCGCTGGCTCGAGGGATACGAGCGAGTTGCTGAACTCGCCTCGGAGTTGCCAAACACACGTCTGGTGTACTTAGCCGATCGCGAAGCGGATATCAAGGCGTTGATGCAGCTCGCTGATGACCTTGGCACTCCGGCTGACTGGTTGATCCGCTCGACTCATAATCGCAGTCTGGACTGTAATGAGAAGCTTTGGCAGAAGGTTGGAAAGACCGTGCCGGTGGGAGAAATCCAATTCGTTATGGCGGCTCGCGCGGGGCAGAAGGCGCGTACGGTGAAACAGGCGCTGCGCGTGAAGCGAGTGTCGCTGCGTTGCGGGTTGGCAGTGACTTGTGTGATAGCCAAGGAAATTGAGCCGCCAGCAGGCGTGAAGCCGGTCGAGTGGCGGTTGCTGAGCAATCGCGTACCTGAAGGACGAGAAGATATCGTGGAGCTGATCGACTGGTATCGGGCTAGATGGGAAATCGAGATGTTCTTCAATGTGCTGAAGAACGGCTGCTGTGTCGAAGCGTTACAGTTATCGACCGTGGATCGCATTGAGCGGGCATTGGCGCTGTTCATGATCGTGGCATGGCGCATCGCCTATTTAATGCCATATCGTTATACACATCTTTTGGCCATTTTTTGAACAGGATGCTCAGAACCCCGTGAATTAAGGCATTCAAGCCATCCCATTGGCTTTTTGAGGTTCAAAATGCCACTCTGAGATAAACCCGTAACTCATTGATTAAACAGTGCGTTAGAAAGATGTGTATAACGATATGGCCTTTATCCCCGGCCAATTTATCGCTATCTACGGTAAAGATTCCGCCACGCCGTTCTTTTACACCGGTCTGACCTACGGGTTCATCATGTGCGCGGCAATGATTGCCCTGTACACCACCTCTTGGGAACGCCAGTTGAATGAACTGGTGCATGAAAAAACCGTTAACCTATGGCAAACGCTGAAAAAACTGAGCGTGGACATGCTTTCCACCTTCCGTTTGCGTATTTTCCGCAAGCACCTGGGGATGTACTTGTTCGGTTTTGGCGCTGAATGGTTATTTGCTTCCGTTTTTACCTACTTCATCGTCTTCGGGTTAAAGCAAAACACCGCGTTGGTCTCGCAGTTGAACAGCTTTAGCTCCATTATGCAGCTTATCTCAACCGCCGCATTCATCGGCATCTGCGTGAAAATGGGCTTTGCGCGTCCGTTCCGTTTGGCACTGATGGTAGTTATCGTGAGCGTTATCGCTTATGCCGCGCTGTACTTCTCCAACTGGTCAGACGGTGCCACCATCGCCGTGCTGTTTGGGATTACCGCTATTTTTGGTCTGAGTACCGGCGGTATCTACTACATTCCGTGGACGGTCTACACCTTCCTGGCCGATGTGGATGAAGTGCTGACGGGCCGTCGTCGCGAAGGGATTTACGCCGGTGCCATGACTTTCGCAGGCAAAATGGTGCGCTCAGTTATTGTGTTCGCCATGGGATGGACGCTGACGCAGTTCGGTTTTGTTTCTGGTCATGCCGCACAGCCTGAAAGCTCCGTGTTGGCGATTGTCGGCGTATTCTCTCTGGGGGTTATCGGGCTGGCACTGGTCGCCATCTACTACACCACGCAGATGAAGCTAGATCGTGAAAATCACGCTATCCTGCTGGAATAGATTGCGCGTATCAAGGCCGGTGGCGCTATCGCCGATGTGCCGGTACACGCCAGAGCGGTCGCAAGAGTTGACCGGCTGGAAGTACGAACAGTGCTGGGGCAATAACCCACTGGGCGTGCAACCGGAAGCCATTGCACCGCAAGTTGCCACTTCTGAACGCTAATACCTTCTGTCAGCCCGCACTCGCGGGCTGACGTATTTCCCCACCTTAAATCAGCGCCGCTTCCTTCAATTCACTTTTCAGATAGGCATAGTAAATCGGTGCAGCAATCACGCCCGGAATACCAAACGCCGCTTCAAACACCAACATCGCCAGCAAGATCTCCCACGCGTGCGCCTTGATTCGGGTGCCGACAATCTGCGCATTGAGGAAGTATTCCAGTTTGTGAATCAGCATCAGATAAACCAGCGCTGCCAGTGCCACCGGCAGGGAGATCGACAAACCAGAAATAAACACGATGGAGTTGGATATCAGGTTACCAATTACCGGTATCAGGCCAAAGATGAAAGTCAGCACCACCAGCGTTTTGGCAAATGGCAGGTGCACGCCAAAACAGGGCAGTATCCCGAGAATAAAGACCGCAGAGAGGATGGTGTTAACCGAGGAGATTTTCACCTGGGCGAACACGATATTGCGAAAGGACATCGACAGCAGCGAAACACGCCGCATCAGTTCCGATTTCAGCAGAGGTTTATCCGTGTCCTCTTGCACGTGGTACAGCGACACGATCGCCCCCAACACCATACCAATCAACATGGTGACAAAACCGTGCAGAAAATCTTTACCCATGGTTTGCAGCATCACGATATGTTCCTGCACCCAGCGCATAAATTCGTGTTGCAGCTCTTCAACACTCACCGGCAAGTAACCCGGCAAATAGACCATGATGTGCCGTTGGACGTCATTGAGAATCAAGCCGATACGCGCATTGAAAGCCCAGGTGTCGCGCATTTCCTGCATCACGATCCCGGTCAGGCTGCCAAACAACAGGCTGAGCACACTCACCACCAGCGTACTGATGATCGCCACAACTACCCAGCGTGCGCGTTTCCCACTGATGATTTTTTGGAAATGGGGCGTCAGCAGATTGACGATTTCATACACCAAAAAACCGGCCACAAAACACGTTAACAGCCGTAGTGACAACAGCAGCAGCAATCCCCCAAACATAAAACCCAGGCTCAGCCATCTGGCCTGCTTTAAATTCAATAACTGCATGACGACATCCTGTATGCGTAATGATCGGACCTGCAAACGTACTTATGACACCAAGAATAGCATTCGGTTTATCGCACTATTCTCTGCGCATAAGAAAAGACACATGATAAAAGTCGCACGAAACAAGCCCGGTAATGAATCTGCTTTTTCTCCGTCCTATTCTTAGCGTTTTTAGCATGAAAAACCAGAAGGGATTAGCGGGCGTGCAGGGTTATCCACCAGGAAAAACGTCGTTCTGCAACAATTGGGAGGGTGCGAGTCAGGGCGCTGAAAAAACGCTCATCATCCTGTAAGGGAAAGACGCCGGAAATACGCAGCGCCGCCGCCTTGTCATCGAGGGAAAAGTAGCAGTTGCGGTAGCGCGCATATTCACGCATCAAGGTATCCAGCCGCATATTGTCCGCCAGCACCACGCCATCCAGCCAGCTTTGGCGGAAGCCTTCCACCGGTTGCGGAGGCTGACTCACCGCATCCGTAAAGGTAACTTGTTGCCCAGCGCTAACGCGCACAGTCGTCTGCGATTGCTTCATTGGGCGGAGCAACACCTCCCCCTGAAACACAGCAAGCGTACTTTCACCTGTATCGCAGCGCACATCAAACCGACAAGGGGAATTCAACGTCAATACCCCCTGTGGGGTGGAAAACGGGTAATGACTCCAATTAGTAGAACATGTGTTTTTCGATGAAGGCTCCGATGACTTTTTCGTGGATCTCGACGGAGCGCGAGAAGCAAATCGTTTTACGCGCCAGTCGTTTAATGCGGGTACGGAGCGTCAGGTTATTGCGCTCTATGCGTTGCGTGAAGATCTTGCCAGTCAGATGTTTCTGCTTCGGAACCTCTCTTGCATAGCTGCCCCAGTTGTCACTGGTAATCATGCCGATGTTGAACGGTGTCAACAGAGCCAGCAATTCACGGCAGGTCTCATCGGTTCGGGGGCCAAAAGTGTAGGCCAGAACACCGCCCGTTTTGGTATTGTAAGCCTACCAGTGCTGTAGCGCCTGACTGCCAACGAAGCTCCATTGCTCATCAAGTTCACAGATAAGGGCGACGTCGGCGTGAGCAACGGGAGAAGACGTTATCCTGCGGGGCGAGAGCTTTTTAAAGCCCGGATGACCGTATTGATGCCGATTTTCAACGTTCTGGCGGTATCGCGAACACCGGCACCGTTGAAGGCCATATCAACGATCTGCTCTTTGACTCCCGGCTTTCGCGCTTCATAGCGGTAGGTAAGCTGGAATACACGGCGACAGCACTGACACCGGAAGCGTTCGCGCTTAGTTGGACTAAGGCCATGTCGATAAACTTTATCTGAATGGCAGCGAGGGCAATGAACAAAAACAGTAACCACGTGGAAACCTCAAATAGCGGCAGAATATCACAAAAGCCAACCATTTGAAGGCATTACCCTTTACGGTAACTCACCGTATTAACGGGCACTTAATTTATTGACGATCTCGTATCGTGCGTTTATTTGCACGAGAGTTTTTATCATCTTAAAAATAATTAAAACACCCGCTAACCGCAGTAGCCCAATTATTTCGATCGACGTCATTGGCATTTGATTTTAATTAAGCAAAGCATCAATGTTAAACACATGGGGCATAGCATGAATCCTACTGTTGCACGCGTTACCGACAACATCCTGTCTCGTTCCCACGCCGAACGTAGCCGTTATCTGGCTCGGATTGCAGCCGCCAAAAGCAAAACCGTACACCGATCCGAACTGGCCTGCGGCAACTTGGCACACGGCTTCGCGGCCTGTTCACCTGAAGACAAAGCCGATTTGAAGAACATGATCAAAAGCAACATCGGCATCATTACCTCTTACAATGACATGCTCTCTGCCCACCAGCCCTATGAACGCTACCCGGATCTGATCAAAAAGGCACTGAACGCCGTGGGTGCTGTCGGTCAGGTCGCTGGCGGTGTCCCTGCCATGTGCGACGGCGTCACACAGGGGCAAGACGGCATGGAACTCTCCCTGCTTAGCCGCGATCTGATTGCAATGTTGGCGGCGATCGGCCTGTCACACAACATGTTTGATGGCGCACTTTTTTTGGGCGTATGCGACAAAATTGTCCCGGGGCTGTTTATTGCCGCCCTCTCTTTTGGTCACCTGCCTACCGTTTTCGTGCCCGCAGGCCCGATGCGCACCGGCATTTCCAACAAAGAGAAAGTGCGCATCCGCCAACTGTATGCTGAAGGCAAAGTAGGCCGCGATGCCCTGCTGGAATCTGAGGCCAGTGCTTACCACGGTGCGGGCGCCTGTACTTTTTACGGTACCGCCAACTCGAACCAAATGGTGATGGAGATCATGGGGCTACATCTGCCCGGCTCCTCGTTTGTCTACCCGGATATTCCGCTGCGCGATGCGCTGACAGAAGCCGCTGCGCGTCAAGTCACCCGAATGACGGAAAATGCGGGCGATTATCTGCCCGTCGGGCAACTGGTGGACGAAAAAGTGATCGTCAACGGTATCGTCGCTCTGCTGGCAACCGGCGGTTCGACCAACCACACCATGCATCTGGTGGCGATGGCGAAAGCCGCCGGTTTTACCGTCACCTGGGATGATTTTTCTGAACTGTCCGAGGTGGTCCCTTTGCTGTGTCGCATCTACCCCAACGGACCTGGCGACATCAACTATTTTCAGGCGGCGGGCGGCGTGTCGCTGCTGGTGCGAGAATTGCTGCGCGGTGGCTTGCTGCACGACGATGTCCATACCGTGGCGGGCTTTGGTTTGCATCGCTACATCCAGGAGCCGTTCCTGGAAGACGGCAAACTGGTCTACCGCGATGGTCCACTGGTGTCGCTGGATGACGAGGTGATCGCCCCGCTGGAAACACCGTTTGCCAAACACGGTGGCACCAAAGTGCTTTCCGGTAATCTGGGACGCGCAGTAATGAAGACCTCCGCCGTGCCGCAAGAACGCCAAACGATTGTTGCGCCAGCCGTGGTATTCAACGATCAGAATGATGTCGATGCCACCTTTAAAGCCGGCCGTCTGGACCACGATTGCGTGGTGGTGGTGCGTTATCAGGGACCAAGAGCGATAGGTATGCCAGAACTGCACAAACTGATGCCACCGTTCGGAGTGCTGATGGACCGAGGCATCAACGTTGCGCTGGTCACCGATGGTCGTCTGTCAGGCGCATCCGGCAAGGTGCCTGCCGCCATTCACGTCACGCCGGAAGCGTACGTCGGTGGCCTGCTGGCAAAAGTTCAGGATGGCGACATGATCCGCGTTGATGGCATCACGGGTGAGATCAGTCTGTTGGTGGATGAAGCGATACTGGCGCAACGACATCCAGAACAGCCAGACTTATCCGCTTCCCATGTAGGGATGGGACGCGAACTGTTTACCGCACTGCGCGAGAACATTACCGGGGCGGAACAGGGTGCCAGCGCAATCCCTTACCGCTAGACTCAGTGGCATCAACGCAGTGAGATGTCAGGTACGTTTTAAGCACAGATAAACGTGTAAACCGGGATTGGCTGATGCCATGCAGAGTTAACCACCGTGCAGTTCGGCGATGGCTTTCACCAGCGACAGGCCAAGCCCGAAACCAGGCTGCTGCTGAGCCCTTTTAAGGCGTTGAAAGCGTTCTAATGCCGTGGCGTGCAGGTTTTCGGGAATACCAGGGCCGCGATCGGAAACACGCAGTGCCGTCCAGCCGCGATAAAGGGTGACGCTCAGGGTAATCGCTTTACCTTGAGCAGCATACTTCAGCGCGTTTTCGATCAGATTCGCCAGCGCCTGAAACAGCAACGCCCGATCGCCAAAAAGTTGCGTCCCAGCAGGTGCATCAATCAGCAATTGGCACTGGTGTGCATCTGCTAACGGTTGATAATATTTTCCAATAACGGGCGCACCTCAAAGCGGGCAAATTGATGCACACAGCGCCCGCTTTCAATCTCTCCGATACGCATGACAGTGCGAAACAGCCCCAAAATCTTGTGCACCTCTTCCACCGCCTGATGCAACTCCTCACGCATCTCATGCTCAAGACCTTGTCGCTCGGTCAGGTTGTACAACCGGTTTTGCAGATGCGTCAGCGGCGTGCGTAATTCATGGGCAATGTGACTTGAGGTGCTGCGCACCTGCTCCATCAGGCGTTCAATGCGCTCCAGATTCTGGTTAATGTCGTTGCTCAGGCTATGGAAATCGTCATCGCGCGTAGAGAGCGGCATACGAACGTACTGTTCACCGGCGCTGTAGCGGTGCAGCGCGGTACGGATCCGCTCGACGCTGCGCAGGCTGCGTAAACTGAAATGTCTGCTGACAACCAGAGAAAACAACAGCACGACAAACAGCCCTGCCCCCGCCACCAGTGGAATAGTGCGAATACGTTCCAGCATCGGACGCAGATTATAGGCAGTGAACAACACGCCGCCATCATCCAGCGCCACCGACATACCGACCAGGTTGCTCTCGGGTGCGCTGCGGTACTGGTCGCTGGCCTTCAGCGCCCCCCTTTTCAACCAGTAGCGCCTTCAGGCAAGGGACATCCATTTTGCACGCGGTATGATTTGGCCCAGGCAGCATCCAACCCGCATTGTGGTAGAGGATCTCGCTCTGTTTGCTCATCACCAGAAACAGAGGCAATTCGTCGGTTTTGGCCTGATTATCGCGTTTGAGCTGGGCGATCAGCGTAGACGTGTCGGTCAGCCGTGATTGGGTTGCATGGTCATGGATATTGCCCAGTATGACGTCGCGCACGTGCGTGCGGATCAGCGTTTCACTCAACACGCTGAAACCGACAATGCAGCACAGCTCCATCAGCAAAAACAGGAAAACCAACGTAATAAATTGGCGAAACTGCGAGGTGCGCAGAAACACCGGATAACGGTTTGCACCGTGCACGCACAAATGGCGAATTTTCTCACGCCATCCGTTACCCGGCTATCTCAGCGCAGGTCCATTGTGTACGCTACGCGACATCCGTTTTTTCCACTGCACCAAGGGCATAGCCCATCGATCTTAACGTTTTGATCAGCGGCCGGGGAAAGCCTTTGTCGATCTTGGCCCGCAGTTTGGACATATGAACATCGATCAGGTTGGTCTGAGGATCGAAGTGATACCCCCAGACGCGCTCCAACAATAGCGTACGCGTGATCACCTGACCTGGGTTTTCCATCAAAATGATCAGCAGCTTGATCTCTTTATCGGTAAGATCGATGCGTTGCCCGCTCCGCCAGGCAACGCGTTGCAGACGATCAAGTTGCAGATCTTCAAACGTCAGCAGCGATGACGGTGCCTCCTGCGGTTTTCCTCTGCGCACCATAATCTCCAGACGCAAACGCAAATAATTGAAATTAAACGTATTTACCAGATAATCTTCGGCGCCCAGCTCCAGCCCCATCACGCGATCCACATCGCGATCCAACGCTGAAAGCAGCATGATAGGCGGATGACGCGACCCTTGCAGCTCACGCAGTACGCTAAAACCGTCTAACGTTGGTAGCATGCGATCCAACAGCACCACGTCATAAATTTCATCTTTAATGGCTTTGAGCGCATGTTCGCCATCATGAACAATATTGCAGGCATAACCATGTGAGTGCAGCTTTGCACCAAGCCAATGGCACAACACCGAGTCGTCATCAACCACTAAAACGCGCATAGTTTTCCCTCTGTCAAAGTGATGGTTGCTTACACCACAACACGCGTAGTGACGTGCTACCGATCCACAACAATAGGATCTGGGCCACTCTGACACAGGCAATAACCTGTCTGGCGGCTTCTTATGCGTCAACTCGCTATAAGGTAATAACAATCATTATCATTTAATGGCAAGTAGTTTACAATGCTGACAATTAGCCAGAATTTGTAGGGTTTTTCTGCGATCGTGGGGTTTTCATGCATTCCTCATGCAGATTAGGTATCTGACAGGATTCGGAACACTCTATAGAGGGAATCAACAAAATTCCGATGCAGGCTCAACGTAGGTAGAGCCTGCATCAGCTAAGCAAAATCATGGCTAGGCAAAAACCAGGTTAAACTTTCTCACTCAGCACGGCTTCCAGCAAATCGAGATCGTGCAACATCTTTTTCAGGGTTTCATTACTGATCTGCTGCGTAGCGCGCAGGTGGTAAAGTTCACCGCGTTCAGCGGTGACAGCGGCCAAGCGGAAACGGCGCTCCAGATTTTCAATCTCCAGGCTGTGTTCCAAATCGCTCTCACCGACGACGCGACGCCGCAGATTACCGATGACACGCGCACTAACTTCACGCACCACCTGCTCATCGATATTTTCTTCTCGATCCGCTGCCAGACGTTCTTCCATTTTCTGCAAGCTACGGATTGCCACTTCGGCAATCGCCATGCGCGCCATCCGTTCTTCTTTCTTATAGAGCGATTTGTCCACCACCGTCACCCCGCGCAACAGTAATGGTAGCGTCAATACCCCGCACAGTAAGGAAAACAGGATGACGCCGGTGGCGATAAACACCAGTTGGTAGCGGGAGGGAAACGCAGTACCGTCGTTTAATAACAGCGGAATGGACAGCACACCGGCCAAGGTAATCGCACCGCGCACCCCGGCAAAAGAAGCGATCCAGATTTCACGCGTGGTGTACTGAGCAAACAGCATCGGGCGTTTCTTTTGAAACAGGCGGCTGTAATATTTCATAAACCACAGCCAGCAGAAACGCAGCAGCAACAGCGCACCGTAAATAATGGCGATATCGGTAAACAGCATCCAGGTTTCAACGGTGGGGTCTAGCTCCGCCTGCGTCACCGACGTTTCCAAAATGTCGGGCAATTGCAGCCCCAGCATGATAAACACCATGCCGTTAAACACAAACTCCAGCATCGACCAGACGTTGTTGGCGCGTAATCGCATCGCCAGCGGCGCGTTACTGATCACGTTAGAGTGGCTGATGGTCATCCCTGCGGCCACCGCAGCCAAAATGCCCGATACACCGATGTGTTCCGCAATCAGATAAGAGGCGAACGGCAACAGCATCAGCAGCACAATCTGGGTGGCTGCATCATCACCGCTCCAACGGTTAATGATGCGCAATGATTTACTGTAAAGCCAGGTGACACCCATGCCAGCCAGCAAACCGCCGACCGCTACCTGGACAAACTCCAGCGTTGCGCCGGATACGGTAAACACCATGGTGCCCATCGCCACCGCGACGGCAAACTTAAGCGATACCAGACCCGAAGCATCATTCATCAACGCTTCGCCCTGCAAGATACTCATCAGCTTTTTCGGAATACGATCTTCGCCAACAATCCCCGACAGCGCTACCGCATCCGTTGGCGATAACACCGCGGCCAGTGCAAAAGCCGCCACCAGCGGCATCCCCGGGATCATCCAGTAAATCAGGTAACCCACCCCGGCGACGGTGATCAACACCAGCACCAGCGCCAGCCCAATCACCTCACGACTGTGTTTGATAAATTCGCGCGTTGGCGTTTTCCAGCCATCGGCAAACAGCAACGGCGGGATGAACAGCACCATAAACAGTTCAGGATTGAAATCGACATGCAAGCCAAACTGGGGCCAGGCCAAAATTGCCCCGAGGGCGATTTGCATTAAGGGCAGCGGCACTTGGAAGGGTAAAATACGTGTAACAACCCCTGATAGTGATACCACCAGGGTTAAAATCAGAATGGTAAAAAAGATTTCCATGCTTTCCTTAGGAGATGTCCAATAATGACCTAACTGCGTGCTGAGCTGCCCTTTGTTCGTTATGAGATAGTGCCCCATTATTTTTACATGAAAATATCGCTCAGCGGGGCAAAATTTCAGTGTAAAACGCATATTTTTTTGCATGATTACCCTGCAAATAATTGCGTCAAAAAATCACCGTGACGGGATACTTCAGGGAAAGCATGAGGGAAGAGGAAAAACGATGAGTGGCGTTAAGGAAGCAAGGTCTCAGGACCACAAGCACCATCGAAACCGCAGGCAACCTCGAACGGTCATTCCCGCGTAAGCGGGAATCTTTTGCAGGTTACCTGCGTTTCTTCTGGCAGAGATCCCCGGCTTTCGCCGAGGATGACAGGGATTGCGGCGTAGCCATCAGTTTGATCGGGGAGTTTGACTCCCCTTAATGACTAGCGCACAAAATAATCAGAGCGCCCAGCCACCGGCGTAGAACACCACCAGTGCGATAGCGATAATCACGGTGCCAACGTTCAGTTTACGCCATTCACCCGAGAAAACACGTCCCAGCACCAGTGCGCCAAAGCCCAGCATAATCCCAGTCACAATATTACAGGTCAGCACGATAAACACCGCACAGACCAGACCTGACATGGCATCAACGATGTCATCAAAATTCAGCTTGGCAACATTGCTCAGCATCAGCAGACCCACATACATCAATGCTGGCGCAGTCGCGTATCCCGGCACCAGATAAGACAACGGGGAAAGGAACAGCAGGCACAGGAACAACACGCCGACCACCGTCGCCGTCAACCCTGTTTTACCGCCTGCCGCCGTGCCGGCCGCAGATTCGATGTAGACCGCCGCGGGAGACGTCCCGACCAGGCTGGACAACATACTGCTCACGGAGTCCGCCGTCAGCGCTTTCCCACCGTTAACGATTTGCCCCTCTTTATCCAGCAGGTTCGCCTGCCCGGCAACCGCGCGGATGGTACCAGTGGCGTCAAACACTGCCGTCATCACCAGCGCCAGTACGCTTGGCAGCACCGCCAGTTGCAACGCCCCCATGATATCCAGGCTAAACATCAGCGAGTGACCGTTTTCATCGGTCAGACTCGGCAAACTGAACCAGCCTTGGAATTTCACGTTCGGATCAAAAATCAGGCCGATAATGGAAATAGCCACAATCACCAATAAGATGCCGCCCGGCACACGACGTTTTTCCAGGCCGATGGTGGCCGCCAGTCCCAATAAAGACATGATCACTGGGAACGACGTGAAGTTACCCAACGCAACAGGCAGCCCATCGATCGGGTTCTTGATCATCAGACCTACGCCGTTGGCAGCGATGATCAGCAGGAACAGACCGATACCAGTGCCATGCGCCACGCCTAACGGCAGATTACGCAGGATCCAGGAACGGATGCCAGTCACAGAGATCACGGTAAACAGCAACCCCATCAGGAAGATCGCGCCTAAGGCTACCGGTACTCTGATCTGTTGCCCCAGCACCAGGCTAAACGCGGTAAATGCGGTAAGCGAAATGGCGCAGCCGATTGCCATGGGCAGATTGGCCCACAGTCCCATCAGCAAGGAACCCAGCCCGGCGACCAGGCAGGTTGCCACGAACACCGGCGTGTGCGGGAAACCCGCCTTGCTCAACATGCCAGGCACGACAATGACCGAATACACCATCGCCAGAAACGTGGTTAACCCGGCCAGCACTTCCTGTCTTACATTACTGCCGCGCTGTGTGATGTGAAAAAAAGCATCAAGTGAGCTTTGCGGGCGCGCCGCATTGCCAGCCTGACGAGAGCTATTTGACATGGTGGTATCCCCTGAGATGTCATTATTTGTAAAAGTAAAACCGGAGGGTGCATATGGCCTTGCCTGCCATGACGATCTCCCATCGCTGCACGCACCCACAACAACGGCGCTTCCGCACCGCAGCGCAAATATCTGACGCCCCCGAATGCACTTCACACCGGCTCTGCGGGCACGCAAACGATTAGCTTGCGAGACGCATCACAAGTGTATCTGGTAGGTCGGAGGAGAAACGGGGGATTATCCTGCTTCTGGGCTGTGTATTTCAACTGATAATCCAGACAATTTATCTATGACTCGACAAAACAGAACGGCGTTTCATGCAAAGAAAACTCTCGAACCATTTTTTTGTGATTAGCCTCACAAAAAAGTTGACCTGCACTGCCAAGCGGCGTATCTTTAAAAACGTGAAGAACATCACAGAAAAATGAACAATCACTCGGAGAGAGACAAATGAAACTGATCAAAAAAATCGTTGCCATGTTCGAAAACGTTAGCGTCAACTTCAACATGTTCACCAACCACTAAGATTCAAGAAAGCGTAGGAATAAGAAGATGAGTATTGTCCGTAATATCAACAAAGTAATAAAAGCGTTTGGCAAAACCTATCGCGGTCTGACTCCCTACGCTATCTTCCGTTAATCGTTCGCGATTAAAGCACATATGCGGTTACGCACGTCGTAACCAGCACTGAAAAGGCGGGTATCAGTGATACCCGCCTTTTTTAATGGCGTGATTTTTTCACCCTCTTTATGGCAACAGCCTGAGGTGACAGCGCGTCAACGGTGCTCTGCACAATATTGATATTGTCGCCTGTCGTAACAAAGACCAACGGCGGCTTCCCTTCCTGCACCACAATGCCTTGACCTTCCTTTATGTCATTCCTCTGGCAGCACCGTCCCCGCCTGCTTTAGCCGTTATGCGCACATCCCCGCGTGGATTATTTTGATATCCCCCCTGCGACAGGACAAAAGAATCCAACTTCTGCGCAATGCTGCCGCTGCCGCTCCTTTTTCACCGCATGTTAGGTTAGGCTGTGTCCCTTAATCCCATGAGTTATACTAACTGTTTGTTTCTACATCATTTTGAACTACGGCTCGCTACGACCTTCCCGATGAAACATGGGCTATCATCCAGCCCTTACTCCCTGCTGAACCAGCAACACCACAGGCCGGACGCCCATGGGCTGAGCATCGCATGATTATCAATGGCATGTTCTGGGGGCTGTGCTCTGGTGCCCCATGGCGTGATTTACCTGAGCTATACGGCCCATGGAAAACCGTTTATAACCGCTTTAACCGATGGTCAAAATCGGGAGTCATTAACATTATTTTCAATAATTTACTTTCATCATTTGATGCCCATGGCCTCGTGGACTGGTCAGCGACTGCGCTGGATGGTAGCAATATCAGGGCGCTGAAATGTGCTGCCGGTGCTCAAAAAAACATCCCGATATCACCGGAGATAATGGGCTGGGTCGCTCTCGAGGTGGTTTTGGCACCAAAATCCATATGGCTACAGACGGAAGTGGTCTTCCGTTAAACATCGTGTTGAGCCCCGGTCAGGCTCATGAAAGTCAGTTTGCACTACGTCTTTTGAACGGTATTGGTGTTCAACGCCAGAACGGCAGTATGAAACGCCGTGGTCATGCGGTACTCGCTGACAAGGCGTACTCCGGGCATGTATTACGTAACGAGCTGAAAAACAGAGGTATAAAAACTGTCATCCCCCGAAAATCCACTGAAAAAATGGCGGTGGATGGTCGTTCAAAGCTCGATCGTGACGCCTACCGCAATCGGAACGTTGTTGAGCGGTGCTTTGGCCGTCTGAAAGAATACCGTCGTATTGCGACACGTTACGACAAAACGGCGAGGAATTATCTGGCAATGTTGAAACTGGGCTGCATCCGCCTGTTTTACCAGAGGTTATGTAATTAAGGGACACAGCCTAGCATGGCATGTTCTCTTGTTTCAATTTGGCGATGATTTGACCGAGTTGCCGGTTATGTTCGGCAGAAATATCGCGAGTGGCGCTATGGCCTGCATTATCCAGAATGATGGTTATCAGTGCTGACAACCAATCACCCAGGTAGGAGACCCCTGGTTGCGGTGCTATCGTTGGCAGTTGCGGTAGTTAATAGCTGGCAAGCTGGGTTTTGTGGGAAAACACTTTATCTTTGTTACCAATATAGCTACTAGAAACCTGTTCTTCAGGCAACGAAAGATAGCCAAACCAGGCAATAAAATCACGCATCACCAATTGGGCCCGCAGCACTTGACGTGCCATTAAGTGCTCACGGCGCGTGCCCTCTTGCTCTTGACCTGCCAGCGCGAGCTTTAATGTACCTTCGAGATCCTGGCGAGTGGCTGCGGTTATCAGTTCTTCGCTCAGCAAGTTAATCAACTCGCTGCTCATACCGAGCTGATGCCATTGGGTGGTTTGTTGTGGTAGTTCTCTTAAGTGAGCTACCCAGGCTTTGAATGCTTGATGAGCGAACTCATCATCTTGCCCTATCCTTTTCTTGGAGGGCGTTGGTTCAACGACGGCCACCTGCTCATCAATCGGGGAGGCAGTAAAGGGATCGTTTGCGAATGGATTGTCGGCAAATGGGTTGCTCGCAAACCCATTCTGAGGGCGTTCGTCGCTGGCTTCTTGTGGCCCTTGATCTTGGTCGCGGATGCTCAGATAGATGTTGTTCAGTTCATGGGGGGGAAGATCTAAACGGTTGATCATTTCTCCCATGCTGAGTGGGCAAGCTGACAATCCCTGCCACAAGGTTTTGGCAATGGCTTTTTTCTGGGCTTGTTGACCGTCACCGTCATGTTCGTACCAGCGACCAAGCCTTTGATCACCGGTTTCCTGACGACATGTCTGTAATTGTTGGCGCAGACGCTGTAGCTTAAAGTCCAGATGGGCGACGCCACGCAGTGCCTGGGTCAGGCGGGACATACCCCCATCGTTGAGTGTGAGCATTGCCTGCCATGCGGCTTTTGGTTCAGCTACGTGCTCAATCACATTTTTCCCATTGATAAACGCGCTGCACATCGTGTCGAGCACCGCATGATAGCGTTCAGTCAGCGCTACTTCCTTAAGTGTTTCTTTACCCGCTTTCTTTTCAAGGATAAGGAAGGGGTTATCGATCCCTGGGCTTTGTTGAATAAACAGATTTTATGCTACCAGCCCAGTAAAACGATTGTTTCCAGCAACGTAAAATCATGCAGTTAAGCATCATGAGAAAACGGAATGCCTGAGGTGATAAGCATTTTCTACCAAAATGGGCATAGTAAAACAGCACGATTCCCTATGTAGTGGCACACTGATACTGGCCACCTGATCGGAGGTGATATGCTCACCTCATCAACACGACAGGTGACCTCATGGGTAAACATTTTACGGCGGAATTTAAGCTCGAAGCCGCAAAGCTGGTTGTCGACCACGGCTACACATACGTTAAGGCCGCAGAGGCGGTTAATGTCAGCCATTCTGCCATTAGTCGCTGGGTCAATAAGCTTCGCCTTGAACGACAGGGAAAAACGCCAACGGGACTTCCTCTTACCCCCGAACAGCTCGAGCTGCGTGAGATGAAGAAAAAAGTCCAATGCCTTGAAATGGAGAACGAAATCCTAAAAAAGGCTACGGCGCTCTTAATGTCGGACTCACTCAACGGTTCACGGTAGTCGACAGGCTGAGGGCGCGATACCCGGTCACGGCGTTGTGCCAAACTTTTGAGGTACATCGCAGCAGCTACAGGCACTGGCAGGCTTCCGCTAATGAACCCGACGGTGAGCGCGTGGTTAAGTGTAGTCGCGTCATGGAAGCCTGGAACGCCAGCGGCGGCTCTGCCGGCGCTCGAAGTATCGCGACCATCGTCACCGGCAGCTCTGGTGTCAAAATGGGGCGCTGGCTGGCTGGCAAGCTGATGAAGGAGCTGGGTATCGCCAGCTGCCAGCGACCGGCTCACAAATACAAACGCGGCGGCAATGAACACGTTGAAATACCGAACTATTTCAACCGCCAGTTCGCGGTTACCGCGCCGGATCAGGTCTGGTGCGGCGATGTGACCTACATCTGGACGGGCAAATGCTGGGCTTACCTTGCGGTGGTGCTAGACCTGTTCGCCCGCAAACCGGTGGGCTGGGCCATGTCGACGTCGCCGGACTCGGCGCTGACAGTTAAAGCGTTGCAGATGGCCTGGGAACTCCGGGGACAACCAACAGGAGTCATGTTCCACAGCGACCAGGGCAGCCACTATACCAGCCGTCAATACCGGCAAGCCCTGTGGCGCTGCCGGATAAAGCAGAGTATGAGTCGGCGGGGTAACTGCTGGGATAATGCGCCAATGGAGCGGTTCTTCCGCAGCCTGAAGACAGAATGGGTGCCGACAAAGGGTTACAACAGCTTCAGCGAAGCCCAGGACGCGATTATCCGCTACATCACGGGGTATTACAGCGCTATCCGGCCTCACTGGTATAACGGCGGCTTAACTCCAAACGAATCTGAGCGACTGTTCTACATACAGTCTAATGCGGTGGCCAATATTAGTTGACCACTACACGCAAGCAGCATTGAGGCGAGTAGTGCATATTTTCTCATGACATTGTCCATGAATCAGGGAAAATAAAATTAGGAGGCTAATATACTCGTAATCATTGAAGATGCTTGATTTTCCATGAACAATACCCATTTCATGGTTATGAACATTCATCCCACTGAAGAGCAGAAAAAAAGTTAAGGAATCTTCACCAAACAAGTCGTGACCATCATGTGCGCGATCGGATACGGTGTGTCCTATTGTCTGCCGATGGCTGGACGCCAGGAATGATTGCACAATCGCAACTTATTCACGAAACCACGGTACGCCGTCATCTAAATGATTGGCTAAAGGGTGAGAAACTTGCGCCTGAGAATGGCGGCTCTGATAGTCATCTCAGCGAAGAGCAAACCGCTGAACTCACCACATCTCTGACGAACAACCTTCTTCCCACTACACAGGCTATCATTGAACAGGTTGTTGATTGGTGGGGTATCCGCTACACCGTTCCGGGAATGACTAAATTGCTGCACCGCAACGGCTTCAGTTATCGAAAGCCTGTCGGTATCCCACATAAATTCAGTGCAGAAGCGCAGCAGGCGTTTGTGGAAACCTACAACGAGCTGAAACAAAAAGCCGGTGACGATGAACCCATCCTGTTCATCGATGGCGTCCACCCGACACAGGGAACAAAACTGGCATATGGCTGGATGCCTGCGGGAAAAAAATCTCAGCCAGTGGAAACCACCGGTAGTCGTACCCGTCTGAACATCATGGGAGCCCTGAACCTGAACGACATCGGCAGCACGGTGGTTCGGGAGTACGACAGCATCAACAGTCTCAATATCGCCCGCTTTTTTATCGCCATCCGGGAAACTTACCCGATAAGACAGAAGGTGCATATCATACTCGACGGAGCGGGTTACCACCGGGCGGAGCTGGTGAAAAAGTGGGCATATGTGATGAATATCGACCTCCACTATCTGCCGCCTTACAGCCCGAATCTGAACCCGATAGAAAGACTGTGGAAAGTGATGAATGAAAAGGTGAGAAACAACCGCTACTTCGCTTCACCAAAGGCGTTTCGGCAGGAAATACACCACTTCTTCCGCAATATATTACCGGGACTGGCGGGGGGCTTGTCGCGCAGGATTAATGACAACTTCCAGACGCTGAAAAATGCAACTTCAAGTTAATCGAGTATAGTTGCCATAAATTGTATTAGTCGCGACTTGCTCTGACACTGGACCTTGAAAGGTTGAGAGTTACCGGTTTTGATATGGGTGTCGAATCCTTATACAAAACACGAGGTAACTCTCATGCTTCATACTAACAATCCCATCATCAAACACAAAGCCGGCCTGCTCAATCTCGCCGAAGAACTCGGTAACGTATCAAAAGCCTGTAAAATCATGGGGGTGTCACGCGACACGTTTTATCGCTATCAGGAACTGGCGGCAGAAGGCGGCATTGACGCACTGGTTAACCAAAACCGCCGGGTTCCCAACCTGAAAAACCGTGCTGATGAAGCCACTGAACGTGCGGTTGTTGATTACGCCATTGAGTTCCCGGCTCATGGCCAGCACCGGACCAGTAATGAGCTGCGTAAAAAAGGCGTCTTCATTTCTGGCAGCGGTGTGCGCTCCATCTGGCAACGACACGATCTGGAAAACTTTCGTAAGCGCCTGAAGGCACTTGAGGAAAAAGTTGCCAGAGAAGGCATCGTACTTACTGATGCTCAAATCGCTGCACTGGAGAAGAAGGCGCACGACGACGAAGCCTGTGGTGAAATAGAGACTGCTCACCCGGGTTATCTGGGGTCGCAGGACACCTTCTACGTGGGTAATCTGAAAGGTGTTGGCCGTATCTACCAGCAGACGTTCGTGGATACGTACTCGAAAGTGGCGCACTGCAAGCTTTACACGAGTAAAGCACCGATCTCTGCCGCCGACCTGCTCAATGATCGCGTGCTGCCGTTCTACGAAGCTCAGGGGCTGCCAATGCTAAGAATACTGACGGACAGGGGGACGGAGTACTGCGGTAAAGTGGAACAACATGACTATCAGCTGTACTTGGCTATCAACGATATAGACCATACGAAAACGAAAGCGATGTCTCCGCAGACAAACGGTATCTGCGAGCGCTTCCATAAAACTATTTTGCAGGATTTTTATCAGGTTGCGTTCCGTAAGACGTTATACGAGGACCTAGAAAGTCTACAAAAGGATCTGGACAACTGGTTGTGGCATTACAATAATGAGCGAACTCATCAGGGTAAAATGTGCTGCGGGCGTACGCCAATGGCCACGTTACTTGATGGTAAACGAGTCTGGGCAGAAAAAAATCTGAACCAGATTTAATCTGACAGACACCTGTATAAATAACCGGTAACTGTCAGATCAGGTCTGAGCTAATACACCTAACGCCAATGAGTCATTGGCACACAGAATCGCCGTACAGGTACGTTTTTTTTCTCGAAACCACGATACCACCGCCTGCTCAGCCAGTTCGGGAAGCCAATCCGTCACGCTGATCACCTGCAGCTCGGAGCAGGGCAGTTGAAAATAACGCATCGACTCCTGCCAGCCCTCATGCCGTTGTTCAATAGTTCGCCGTCCGGGATGGGTCAAAAACAGGATATCGCGATGCCCGTGCGACACCAGATAGTCAGCCGCCATCCGGGTTGCCGAGCGGTTACACGGCATCACGCTGGAGAGTCGCATCAACGGATCTTCGCTGTTCACCAGCACCGCAGGTTTTTTCAGGTTTACCACAACGTCTAAAATCGCCGGATCGTCGACGGTGAGAGCTAGCATCCCACCAATATCATCCTGATTAAGCAGATCGGTCAGCGCCTGCGTGCCTTTGTCAGAAAGCGGATGGGTCACCAGATCCAGTACCAGCACTTTGGCGCGCTCTTTCAGCCCTTGCAGCACATACCAACTGAATTGATAACGGTGGTAGTCCAGCATCGCCACCTGAGAAACGGCCAGAACGATACGGGAGCCCCCCATTTCCACGGCGGGGTTGTAGCGCACCGCACGCGCCACCTCCAATATTTGAGCGCGCAGTGCCTGGCTCACCCCTTTTTCACCGCTCAGCGCACGAGACACCGTGCTTAACGAAGTACCACAGCGCGCGGCGATATCTTCCAGTCGTATACGGCGCGAACCGCCATCGAGCTTTTCTGCGTCAACCGGATTTTTTTGTGCTTTTTTTCCATAATCATACACAGTCATCAAGGATTAAGAGGCTTACTTACTCTACTGTGAAGCCATGAAGCCTGTCAGCGTCTTTCACGTTGATTTGTTAGCCTTTCGCGTGAATAAGGAGAAAAATCGCCATGATCGAGACGGAAAGATTGATTCTGCGCCAATGGCGCGATGAAGATTACCCTATTTATGCACAATTGAATGCCGACCCGGAAGTGATGCTCTATTTCCCTGAGCTGATGTCGCGCGAAGAAAGCAATGCACAGATAGGCCGTTTCACAAGACATATTGCCAACAAAGGATGGGGCTTCTAGGCTGTGGAATTGAAATCAAGCGGCGAATTTATCGGCTTTATTGGTTTGCATAAGCAGCAGGAAGAGAGCGGAATTCCCCATGCGCCGCTTATCGAAGCGGGCTGGCGCTTACAGGCGCGGCACTTGGGAAACGGCTATGCCACGGAAGGGGCAAAACGCGTGATCCGTTATGCCTTTGAGCAACTTGAGTCACCAGAGGTCTACGCCTATACCCCGCTGCAACATATGGCTTCACAGCGTGTGATGATAAAGGCAGGAATGACCAACACCGGTGAAGATTTTAATTATCCCAAAATACCGGCGGGTCACGCCCTGGAGCGGTTCTGTTTATACAAGATTGCGCGATAGCTGCATCACACATCGATATCCGCCCGATCGCCCTTCTCTTGCAGCCAGTTGCGGCGATCTTCCGAGCGTTTCTTCGCCAGCAGCATATCCATCACCGCCAGCGTTTCGTTCACATCGTCTTCGCTGATGGTGAGCTGCACCAGGCGGCGCGTATTGGGATCAAGTGTGGTTTCGCGCAACTGTAGCGGGTTCATCTCGCCCAACCCTTTAAAACGTTGAACGTTAGGCTTGCCCTTCTTGCGCTTAAGCTGCTCCAACACGCCGGCTTTTTCTTCTTCATCCAGCGCGTAGTACACCTCTTTACCCAGATCGATACGGTAGAGCGGCGGCATGGCGACATACACATGGCCGCCTGCAACCAACGGGCGGAAATGGCGCACAAACAGCGCACACAGCAGCGTAGCGATGTGCAAACCGTCCGAGTCGGCATCCGCCAGAATACAGATCTTGCCATAGCGCAACTGGCTGAGATCGTCGCTGTCGGGATCCATGCCGATTGCGACAGAAATATCATGCACTTCCTGCGAGGCCAGCACTTCATCGGAAGAGACTTCCCAGGTATTGAGGATCTTACCTTTGAGCGGCATGATGGCCTGAAACTCACGCTCACGCGCCTGCTTGGCGGAGCCGCCCGCAGAATCCCCTTCCACCAGGAACAGTTCGGTTTTATTCAAATCCTGTGAGGTGCAGTCCGCCAGTTTCCCCGGCAACGCCGGGCCGCTGGTCAATTTCTTGCGCACCACTTTTTTGGCCGCGCGCATGCGACGCTGGGCACTGGAAATTGCTAATTCGGCCAGCATTTCAGCCGCTTGCACGTTCTGGTTCAGCCACAGGCTAAACGCATCCTTCACCACGCCAGACACAAACGCGGCGCACTGACGCGAAGAAAGGCGCTCTTTGGTCTGCCCGGCAAACTGCGGATCCTGCATCTTCACCGACAGCACATAAGCACAGCGTTCCCAGATATCTTCGGCACTGAGTTTCACGCCGCGCGGTAGAATATTGCGGAATTCGCAAAACTCACGCATGGCATCCAGCAAGCCCTGACGCAGGCCGTTAACGTGCGTCCCGCCTTGTACCGTGGGGATCAGATTGACGTAGCTTTCCGTCAGCAGTTCGCCCCCTTCCGGCAGCCACAGCAACGCCCAGTCCACCGCTTCGGTATCGCCCGAGATAGCGCCAATAAACGGTTTTTCCGGCAGCGTCGGCAAACCGTTAACGGCTTCGCACAGGTAGTCGTTCAGACCATCCTGATAGCACCAACGCTGTTCGGTATTGTTGACCTTGTCTTTAAACGTGATGTCCACGCCGGGGCACAGCACCGCTTTGGCTTTCAATAAATGCGTCAGGCGCGAGACAGAAAAACGCGGGCTGTCAAAAAAGCTGGCATCCGGCCAGAAATGCACACGGGTACCGGTATTGCGTCGTCCGCAGGTGCCGCTCACCGTTAACGCTTGCACCTTCTCGCCGTTTTCGAAGGCAATATCGTAAACCTGCCCGTCGCGGCGCACGGTCACTTCCACGCGTGAAGATAACGCGTTCACCACCGAAATGCCCACGCCGTGCAAACCACCGGAAAACTGATAGTTTTTGTTGGAGAATTTCCCGCCAGCGTGCAGGCGACACAGAATCAGTTCAACGGCGGGCACCCCTTCTTCAGGGTGGATATCCACGGGCATACCACGGCCATCGTCAATCACTTCAAGTGACTGATCTTCATGCAGGATAACGTCAACACGGCGCGCATGGCCCGCCAGCGCTTCATCGACGCTGTTATCAATCACTTCCTGCCCCAAATGGTTGGGGCGTGTAGTATCGGTGTACATCCCCGGACGGCGGCGCACCGGTTCTAAGCCGCTGAGCACCTCAATGGCATCAGCGTTATAACTTGATTGACTCATATTCGCGTTAGTCGTTGTTTAAATGTGTAAAACGGAATGGCGCTGAGAGGATGCACTGCCCGCGGACCACGCATTGTCGCTGTCCGTGTAAGTAAGGGCAGTGCAGTACAGAACGGGTCAATCGTCGCTCAATCCAAGGAAACGCACAATGGGGTCAAAATACTGTTCAAACCCAACAAAACTGTGGTTCCCACCCGATTCCACCGTCTGGCGACACGCCGTGTAATACGCCACAGCCTGCCGATAATCCAGCACTTCATCCCCTGTCTGGAGCAAACACCACAGTAAATCCGGCGCCTCGAGTGATTCAATCTGCATCACTTTCAGGTCGTAAATATGCCGAGACTCTAGCACATATTCTTCACCTGTATAGGGGTTACGATATTCGCCGAGATGTTCCAGCAACAGTTCGAAGGGTTTTACCGCTGGATTGACGACCACGGCGGGCAAGGTAAAACATTGCGACAGCCAGGTGGCATAATAGCCGCCCAGCGATGACCCCACCAGGCCGATGGGATGCCCCGCCCGCTCCATCACCAACGATTCCAACAGATCAGCCGTCTCCGCCGGATAGGGCGGCAGTTGCGGCACCAGCATCTCTATCTGGGGATGGTGCTGCGCCAGCCATGCAGCCAGCGCCGTCGCTTTGGCCGATTTAGGCGTACTGTTGAAACCATGGAGGTAGAGTAGCGTAGGCATTAATAGCCGTCCGAATCCATATCAGGCAAAAACTCGCTACCGCTCAGGCGGTAAACGCGCGTCTCCAGCGAACCGTCCGATAACAGATCCAAATAACGCCAGCCGGGCCCGATATCGTCAATGGTAAAGTTAGTGCAGTGTGGTTTGAACTGCACACAGGTGGAAGGCGTCGCCATCAGCCTGCGCCCGTTCCAGTCAAGATCCAGCTCCTGGTGAATATGCCCGCACAGCACATTTTTCACCTGCGGATAACGCGCCAGCACCGCATCCAGATGGTGCGCGTTACGTAGGCTGTGCTGATCGAGCCAGGTACAGCCTGAAGCCAGCGGATGATGATGTAACAGCAACAGCGTATGACGCTCTGGAAAACGCAACAGGCTGCGCTCCAGCCACTCGAGTTGATATTCACTCAATTCGCCGTGGGGTACGCCAAACACCTGGCTGTCTAATAAAATAATCTGCCAGGCATCGCCCAATAGCACGTGCTTGGAAGGCGCAATGCCAGCCTGCGCCAGCACATCCACCATCGCAGGCTGGAAATCATGGTTTCCCGGCAGCCATACGCAAGGTGCGGATAGCTGCGCAATGCCGCGCGTGAAGTGATGATAGGCCTCCTGCGAATGATCCTGAGCAAGATCTCCCGTTGCCACAATAAGGTCAACATCCTGCCCCTGCGCCTGAATGGCAGACAGTACGGCATGGTAACTACGGTATGTGTTCACGCCGAGCAGAGTCTCGTGCTCGCCGGCAAACAAGTGGGTATCGGTTATTTGTAAAATCCTGATTCTGGCGCCACTCGCCACAGGAACTTTCAGCAGACTTTCCAAAAAATAGTATCCTTGGTTACTGAAATCTGTCTAACAGACTGGAATCGGCATTTCGCGGTGCCGATGCAAAACCATGCGCCAGGCAGTACCTTAGCCAATCAGCAAGAAACTGATTAATTTGATGCTTTTCATCACGTTGATGCAATTTTTTATTCGGGTAATCATAACGTGCTTTAAAACGGTAGATCTGCTGACTGGCACACACTTCCGCAACCAACGCGTCGTGGTAGAGTCGCACGCTTAACGTTGGTAGGCTCCAGTAGCTGACGGCGGGCGCAATCTGCTGGATTTCAACCAATGAGGTATAACGCGTGGATTCCACTATCGTTAAGCGATAGCTTGCACTATTTACATGATAAACCGCACTTTCTCCGACTTCATCCTTTCGCGGCAATAAACGGCGTAATTGTGCGAAATTCATTTCACACAGCCGCATCATGGCCGGAAAATCCGGGGTGTAGCGTTTCATCAGTTTACTCCGTCCACGCCTTTCTCAATTGCGTATGGTGCAACGCCAAACATTGCAGCGTAATGACAGACGCCGCGTTATAAATAATTCCACTTTCTACCCAGGCGTAGCTCTGTTCGCGGCTGACGACATGCACCCGAATGTCTTAATTCTCTTCGGCCAGACCGTGAATGCCCTGTGCGGCACGGGCATCGACTTCGCCCACCATCACCGCCAGACGCTCACTGGTGCCACCCGGGCTCGCCAAATAGCTGATAATCGGTTTCGCCCAACGTTGGAGACCGGCTTCTTCCTGCGCTTCACGTCGCGCCACCGCTCCCAGAGATTCACCTGGCTCAATCATGCCGGCCACCAGTTCAAACAGCCACGGGGTCGGACTGGTGTCATAAGCGGCAATGCGGATCTGTTAAATCAACACCACTTCGTCCCGAACCGGATCGTAGGGCAGCAGCACAACCGCATGACCATGCTCCAGAATTTCCCGGCTGACTTCACCGCTCATCTCACCGTTAAACAACCGATGACGAAAACGGTAGCGCTCGAGCGAAAAAAACCCCTCGTACAGCGACTCTCGTGCAATAATTTCTACATCGTCTTTATGGAAAGTCGCCGGATGGGACGCAGACACAGCCATACCTCAACTCATATCGTTATACACATCTTTCTAACGCACTGTTTAATCAATGAGTTACGGGTTTATCTCAGAGTGGCATTTTGAACCTCAAAAAGCCAATGGGATGGCTTGAATGCCTTAATTCACGGGGTTCTGAGCATCCTGTTCAAAAAATGGCCAAAAGATGTGTATAACGATATGACCTCAACTCCTTGCGAGCAACAGCAGGTACGGGGATGTGTCTCATGTATCATGATGGACATCATACTTGCGATGCTTTGTGATAAATTGGATTAATAGAACACCTATTTGACCAAACGTTAGGGTCTGAGAGCAAATTAAACCCCCTAATGGGGTCGGTCAGGGGAAGATGGCACGTTCAGCCAACTTATCCTATTGGCACATTCTGATAGAATCTGCCGGATTCGTTTTTTGACAGCGCTATCTCCGCTACATCGTTGCCTTAGCTGCACAACAAGGAATGCACATGAAGAAATTGCTCCCTCTTCTTATTGGTCTGAGCCTGAGCGGCTTTAGCGCCGTGGGTCACGCGGAAAATCTGTTACAGGTCTATCAACAAGCTAAAACCACCAACCCGGATTTGCGCAGCTCGGCTGCCACCCGTGATGCCGCTTTCGAGAAAATCAACGAGGCTCGCAGCCCCCTTTTGCCACAACTCGGGCTCGGTGCTGACTACGGTTACACCAAAGGTTTTCGCGATAGCAATGGCGTGAACAGCAACGTTACCAGCGGTTCCTTGCAGTTGACCCAGACCCTGTTTGATATGTCGAAATGGCGCGCCCTGACGCTGCAAGAAAAGCAGGCGGGCATTCAAGATGTGACCTATCAGACCGCACAGCAGTCATTGATCCTGGATACGGCCACGGCTTATTTCAACGTGCTGCGCGCCATTGACGCGCTCTCCTACATTAACGCCCAGAAACAGGCCATTTACCGCCAGCTCGATCAAACCACTCAGCGCTTTAATGTCGGTTTGGTAGCTATCACCGACGTACAAAACGCCCGCGCGCAATATGACAGCGTATTGGCCAACGAAGTGTCCGCTCGCAACACGCTGGATAACGCGCTGGAAAATCTGCGTCAGGTCAGCGGCAACTTCTATCCACAACTGGCAGGGCTGAACATCACCCGATTCTCCACCGAGAAACCGGGGGCAATCGCCACCTTACTGAAAGACGCGGAAAACCATAACCTGAGCCTGTTGTCCGCTCGCTTGAGCCAGGATCTGGCGCATGAGCAGATTCGTTCAGCGGAAACCGGTCATATGCCAACCTTGGATCTGACGGCTTCCTCCGGCGTCAGCAACACGCGTAACACCGGTTCCAATAATACCTCAAGGGATCTTGATGCAGGCCAAAACAAAATCGGCCTGTCATTAACCATGCCGCTCTACAGCGGCGGTGCCACCAGCTCACGCGTAAAACAGGCACAGCACAGCTTTGTCAGCGCCAGCGAACTGCTGGAAAGCGCACATCGCTCCGTGGTGCAGACCGTGCGCTCCTCGTTTAACAATATTTTTGCCTCGATCAGCAGCATCAACGCTTACAAACAGGCCGAAGTGTCAGCTCAGAGCTCTCTGGACGCGATGAAAGCGGGCTATCAGTTGGGTACGCGTACCATCGTCGACGTATTGGATGCCACCACCACGTTATATAACGCCAAGCAGCAGCTTTCTAACGCGCGTTATGACTACCTGATCAACCAGTTGAACATCAAGTCAGCGTTAGGCACCTTGAATGAAAACGACTTGCAGGCGCTGAACGGCGCGTTAGGTCAGGACGTTTCCACGTCACCGGTCTTTACTGACAGCAGCGCACCGGAGCCGAAAGCGCCGCGCGGATAATCAGATCGCACGGTTCTGACGGTTGATAACCCAAAGGAGATACGCAGCGTATCTCCTTTGGGTTTGCCTTGGATTGATTCCACGCCGTCCAAGCGCGCAATAAAATGTATAGCAACGTAAAGAGCAGGCGTTCTGACAGGCGTAATGCTTTAAATTCAGCCAGCCATCCCCTATGCTAGTGCACACTTGGCACACCTTTGGCATTGACGCCTTACCCTCTGGGATAACCACATGAAACGTACAGAAAATATACAGAAGGACGCTTTCCGAAAAGGGTGGCGCTCCTATCGTCTGGCACCGGTTGCGGTTGCGATCAGTGCTGCGTTTATTCTGGCCGGTTGCGAACAGACCGACGAAACCGTGTCGATGTATCAAAATGCGGATGACTGCTCGGCGGCGAATCCGTCCATGAGCGCACAGTGCATCACGGCGTACAACAACGCGCTGAAAGAAGCCGAAAAAACCGCACCGAAATACGCCAGCAAAGAAGACTGCGTCGCAGAATTTGGCGAAGCGCAATGTACGCCGGTACCGGCTCAGGCAGGCACTGCCGCTCAGCCGACACAGACCAGCAGTTCCTGGATGCCGCTGATGGCTGGTTACATGATGGGCCGCATGATGAGTGGGGACGCGGGCTTTGCCCAGCAGCCGCTGTTCTCTTCCCGCTCTCCGGCAAGCCCAGCCAACGGTCAGTTCGTTGACGCCAGCGGTAAAAGCTACGGCGCTGCCACCTCAGGTCGTACCGTTACCGTCCCCAAAACAGCACTGGCTCCTAAACCTGCGACCACTAACACCATCACCCGTGGTGGTTTTGGCGAAAGCGTTGCCAAGCAGACCAGTATGCAACGTAGCAGCGCCAGCACCGGTTCCAGCTCCTCTTCTCGCAGTATGGGTGGCTAAGGGACATAAGCATGAAGCGCGTTGATATTGCCGAACGCCCGGATTGGCGTGAAAAGGCGACAGAGTTTGGTTTCAACTTTCACACCATGTACGGTGAGCCCTACTGGTGTGAAAATGCATACTACCAGTTCACGTTGGCGCAGATTGAAGAGTTGGAAGCGGCAACCGCAGAACTGCACCAGATGTGTCTGCAAGTGGTCGAAAAGGTGGTCAGCAGCGATGTATTGCTGACCAAATTCTGCATTCCCAAGCACACGTGGGAATTTGTCAGAAGCTCATGGCGCAGCCAGCAGCCCTCGCTCTACTCGCGCCTCGATCTGGCCTATGACGGGAAAGGCCCGGCCAAGCTGCTGGAAAACAATGCCGATACGCCGACATCGCTGTATGAAGCGGCCTTTTTTCAATGGTTATGGCTGGAAGATCAGAAAGAAGCCGGTAAGCTGCCACAGG
Source organism: Symbiopectobacterium sp. Eva_TO (assembly GCF_053848865.1). NCBI lineage: Bacteria > Pseudomonadati > Pseudomonadota > Gammaproteobacteria > Enterobacterales > Enterobacteriaceae > Symbiopectobacterium > Symbiopectobacterium sp. Eva_TO. Next base: position 1,870,207 of record NZ_JBSPEY010000004.1, read on the forward strand.
ATGCCGATCAGTACAACAGCATTCAGGAAGCGCTGATCGCCCGATTTGAAGAGCTGCGCCTCAATCACGGCTTCGGTCTACTGCATATGGCCTGCTGTCAGGATACCGAAGAAGATCGCGGTACAGTGCAGTACCTTCAGGATTGCGCGCTGGAAGCGGGCGTGTCGACGGAATTCCTCTACATGGAAGAGATTGGGCTGGGTGAAAAAGGCCAGTTCACTGATATGCAAAACCAGGTGATCGGCAACCTGTTCAAGCTCTACCCGTGGGAATTCATGCTGCGCGAAATATTTTCCACCAAGCTGGAAGATGCAGGAGTGCGCTGGCTGGAACCGGCCTGGAAAAGCATCATCTCTAACAAGGAGTTGCTGCCGATGCTGTGGGAAATGTTCCCCAATCATCCCAACCTGCTGCCCGCCTACTTTGCCGATGACGATCACCCGCCACTCGACAGCTACGTGGTTAAACCGCTGTTCTCACGTGAAGGTGCCAACATTCAGATCGTGAAAAATGGGCAGCAGATCGCCTCCGTTGACGGTCCTTACGGCGAAGAAGGCAAGATTGTTCAGCAGTATCACCCACTGCCAACCTTTGGTGACAGCCATACGGTGATCGGCAGTTGGCTGGTCAACGATCAGCCGTGCGGTATTGGCCTGCGCGAAGATCGCGAACTGATCACTCAGGATCTGTCACGCTTTTACCCGCATATCATTCTGGACTGATTCTTACTGCCAGGGAAAGCCGCTTTATTCCCATCGTCATCCTCGGCGAAAGCCGGGGATCTCTGTGAGAAGAAACGCGTTTTACCTGCCAGAGATTCCCGCCTGCGCGGGAATGAGGGAATTGGGGGGAAAGTGGCGGTTTTAGATAAGTTTGTCAGCAGCCTCAATCACCGGAAACGGTAATTATTTAGTGGCATAATCCTAATATCATGATGTAATTGAATTAATTATTGAAAAGATTAAAGAAAACGCTCTCTTCGCCGATATTCAATAGCGTTATTTACCTCATGGAAAAAGGACTTTTATGAAAAAGCAACTTCTGTCTGCGCTGCTGCTTTGCGCCGTCAGCACCTTGTTTACCGCCCACGTCGCCAGCACTGCTTCTCTGCCTGCCGATGTTAAAGCCATCTACTATGAAGATACCGATCTGGTAAAACGTGCAGAACAGGGCGATCTTGAAGCGCAGAACCGCCTAGCGTACAACCTGACCACCAGCGGTTCGGACAGCGCCTGGAAAGAAGGGTTTGTGTGGCTGAAACGCGCAGAAGACGGTGGCCATGTGCCCTCGCAGTTTGCCGTAGGCAAAACCTACTTTACCTCGAAAAGAATTCCACACGATCCACAGCAGGGGCAGGCGTACCTGACCAAAGCGGCCGATGCCAATTTACCTATCGCGCAAATGGCGCTGGCGAGCCTGCTCGCCGATGGCAAAGTGTTGAAGAAGGATGCTAAAGAATCGGCATTTTGGGCAAACCGCCTGGTGAATAATGCCAAAGCGTCCGAGAGCCACAAAAAAACAGCGCAGGATATTTTAGATTCACTTAAAAACGGCTAATGCCACCACGAATAAGACAAGCCCGTGCTGTGCACGGGCTTGATATTCAAACTTAACCGCCCACTTGTACCGACAGCATACTCAAGGCTCCCATCACAATACCATCGACGGGCACCGTGATGGGCTCTTTGCCATCCAAACTGCCCAGCACATAGAGCAGCGGTAAAAAGTGGTCGGGCGTCGGGTTCGACAACGCCGCCCCTTTATGTTGCATAAAGTCCACCAACGGATGGTTATCTCCCTGATAGTTCAGATTGTCTTTGACAAACTGATCGAAGGAAACCGCCCAGTCATAAGGCGTGGCATCGCCATCCCATTTCACCATACGCAAGTTATGCACCACGTTACCGCTGGCGACAATCATATAGCCTTCGTCACGCAGCGCTGCCAGTTTGGTGCCCAACTGGTAGTGATACTCTGCCGATTGCGTACCGTCCACGCTCAGTTGCACCACGGGAATATCCGCATCCGGGTACATCTTGATCAACACGCCCCAAGAGCCGTGGTCAAACCCCCACTGCTCGTGGTCAGCAATCACTGGCAGCGGTGCCAATGCCTGTTGAATGCGCTCTGTAGTGGCACACTGATACTGGCCACCTGAGCGGAGGTGATATGCTCACCTCATCAACACGACAGGTGACCTCATGGGTAAACATTTTACGGCGGAATTTAAGCTCGAAGCCGCAAAGCTGGTTGTCGACCACGGCTACACATACGTTAAGGCCGCAGAGGCGGTTAATGTCAGCCATTCTGCCATTAGTCGCTGGGTCAATAAGCTTCGCCTTGAACGACAGGGAAAAACGCCAACGGGACTTCCTCTTACCCCTGAACAGCTCGAGCTGCGTGAGATGAAGAAAAAAGTCCAATGCCTTGAAATGGAGAACGAAATCCTAAAAAAGGCTACGGCGCTCTTAATGTCGGACTCACTCAACGGTTCACGGTAGTCGACAGGCTGAGGGCGCGATACCCGGTCACGGCGTTGTGCCAAACTTTTGAGGTACATCGCAGCAGCTACAGGCACTGGCAGGCTTCCGCTAATGAACCCGACGGTGAGCGCGTGGTTAAGTGTAGCCGCGTCATGGAAGCCTGGAACGCCAGCGGCGGCTCTGCCGGCGCTCGAAGTATCGCGACCATCGTCACCGGCAGCTCCGGTGTCAAAATGGGGCGCTGGCTGGCTGGCAAGCTGATGAAGGAGCTGGGTATCGCCAGCTGCCAGCGAACGGCTCACAAATACAAACGCGGCGGCAATGAACACGTTGAAATACCGAACTATCTCAACCGCCAGTTCGCGGTTACCGCGCCGGATCAGGTCTGGTGCGGCGATGTGACCTACATCTGGACGGGCAAATGCTGGGCTTACCTTGCGGTGGTGCTAGATCTGTTCGCCCGCAAACCGGTGGGCTGGGCCATGTCGACGTCGCCGGACTCGGCGCTGACAGTTAAAGCGTTGCAGATGGCCTGGGAACTCCGGGGACAACCAACAGGAGTCATGTTCCACAGCGACCAGGGCAGCCACTATACCAGCCGTCAATACCGGCAAGCCCTGTGGCGCTGCCGGATAAAGCAGAGTATGAGTCGGCGGGGTAACTGCTGGGATAATGCGCCAATGGAGCGGTTCTTCCGCAGCCTGAAGACAGAATGGGTGCCGACAAAGGGTTACAACAGCTTCAGCGAAGCCCAGGACGCGATTATCCGCTACATCACGGGGTATTACAGCGCTATCCGGCCTCACTGGTATAACGGCGGCTTAACTCCAAACGAATCTGAGCGACTGTTCTACATACAGTCTAATGCGGTGGCCAATATTAGTTGACCACTACATACGCCCTTTTTCGCCGGGAGAAAGTCACCAGCGCGTGATGAAGAACATCAATAAATTTGAATCATCACAGTTAGACATCCGCCATTTTCAAACCAGCGCCTTCGCTACTCATGTTGACACTGCCACCCCGTTTCCCGCCATTCGAGGCTGTGCGTAAGCCTCAAACCAGAAAGAAAGGCTTCATCGTGCGATACTACAATCATTGCCCCCGGAAACGTGGATAACGCCGCCTCAATCGCCTGCGTTGACGTAAGATCGAGATGGTTGGTGGATTCATCCAACAACAACAATTGTGCGGCATCGCGGCTCCACAGCACACAAGCCAAAGCCGCCTTCAAACGCTCACCGCCGCTTAATGCTGCCAGAGGTAGACCCACTTTATTCGCATCCAGTTGCAGTTGCGCCAACCGGGTACGCAAGACTCCCTCCTCTAGAGGCGTATCGTCGGCATTAAGATGTGCCAGTACCGACAACGAGAGATCCAAACGCGACAAATGCTGATCAAGATAAGCCGTGGTGACTGAAACCCGACAGTCACCCGATACCGGCGTTTCATCGCCCATAATCACCTTAAGCATGGTCGATTTGCCGCAGCCGTTTGGCCCGCGCAGCGCTACCCGCATCGGGCCATCCATCCTCCAGTTGAAAGGCGAATTCGCGATGTGGGGCAATATGAGATCGTGCAGCACTAACACCGGTTTATTGGGTGCGACATGGCTACCTGGCAGCGTAAATAATATCGGGCTATCTTCCGACCCTTCCTCGCATCTCACAGACAGCAGCATTAAGCACATCATTTTGCTCACGGTGCTGCTTACGCAGCGTGCCTAAACGCGCTTTTGCCGCCGCTTTGCATTGCACCCGCTTAAATGAGGCGATATTCAGTGAATCTACCGTGCGTAAGGTCTGTGCCGAGGGCCGCTGGCTGGCATCATGCTCTTTTTACAAACGCATTCGGGTGCGCCGACGCTCGGTAGTGGCATGTTCCAATGCCGCCTGAGCAGCCTGCTGTTCAGCCTGGCGCTTCCGCTGATAGTCATCATAATTGCCGCCATAGTTGCGCAGACCCGTCAGGGTCAGTTCCAAAATGCGCGGCATCATCGCCAGTAGTTCACGATCGTGCGTTGCCACCAATGCGCCGCCGCGTCGCTGGGAAAGCTTGTCGTAAAACCACGTTCTCGCCTGTCTATCGAGGTGGTTCGTCGGTTCATCAAGCAGTAAATAGTCAGCATCAGTCATAAACGCCGCGCACAGCAGTGCCCGCACGCGTTCACCGCCGCTCAGTTCAGCAGCGCGTTTATCAGGAACAAATGCCGGCAGGCGGGCTTCAGCAAACGCTGCCGCCAAACGCTCTTGTAAATCCCAGGAACCGTCCAGATGTTCGAGATCTTCCAACTGATAATCGCCTGACGCGCGGCAAAAATGTCACGGTAACCCAGCAGTTCAGCCAGCGTTGTGGTTGATAAAACCCTGTGCTGCTGAGCAACATATGCCAGAGAACCCACGCGTTCAATATGACCGAAAGCGGGGGTGTCGTGCCCTGCCAGCAGACGCAGCAGCGATGTTTTTCCGCAGCCGTTACGCCCGACCAGGCCGTACAATGAGGGTTCAAGCGACAGCGTCAGCGGACCAAAAAGCGTCAAGCCTGTCGCAAATTGGCAGGTGACCTGATGTAAAAGAAAAGAAGGGGATTGCGCGCAATGAGCCATAAGCACTCCTGAATGAAATCAATATCCATCCCCGATAACGCATTCGCGTTAGCAAGGATCCGAATTCATCAGTCGTGTTTGTTCATTTTCCGTGTGTGCTCCGGTGAGACTAGAAGTTTGTCGCAGCAAAGGTTAACGGACCCCAAGCCCCGCCTCAAGGTTAATTTTTATCCCGTTGAGCTAAGAGATAGATAAGCACTCAGGCAGCCATGCATTTAGGTACAAGCTCTTGCGCGCAAACATCTGTCGAAGCGCTAGGGAATACGAGGCCACAGGGTGAGCGGCGATTGAGCGTCCCGTGTCGGGCACGTGCGCTGTACGGTGCAAATAACCACGTGGGTTAATGCGCACGAAACGTTCACTGCAGACGCCAAAATCCCCCTTTAGATTTATGCACCAAAGCGGCGTTCTGAACGCAAAAACCCCGCCGAAGCGGGGTTTTTTAAAAGGTGAAGTCGACCGATAAGCCGGGTTCTGTCGTGGACAGTCATTCATCTAGGCCAGCACTCACGCACTGGCTCAAGCAGCCTACCCGGGTTCAGTACGGGCCGTACCATGTGAACCCCTATTTGGCCTTGCTCCGGGTGGAGTTTACAGTGCCGCGAACGGTTACCCGCCGCGCGGTGCGCTCTTACCGCACCCTTTCACCCTTACCTGATCCCACTTGCGTGGGCCATCGGCGGTTTGCTTTCTGTTGCACTGGTCGTAGGTTTTACCCTCCCAGGAGTTACCTGGCACCCTGCCCTATGGAGCCCGGACTTTCCTCCCCTCCACGCGTATCCCCCGAAAGGGACAACCATGAAGCGGCGACTGTCTGGTCAACTTCGGCGCGAATGATAGGCGAATTAGTCTCAATTGTCATCCTCTGCGTCGTCATCCGCCTCATTTTGCGCCAACGCATGGCGATACAGCGCGTTCTTTTTCACGCCGTGGATTTCCGCCGCCAGCGACGCCGCCTTTTTCAACGGCAATTCAGCGCGTAGCAGCGCCAGGGTACGCAGCGCTTCCGCTGACAGCTCGCTCTCATCCGGTTGGAAACCTTCTACAATCAGTACCATCTCACCCTTGCGGCGATTTTCGTCTTCTTGCACCCAGGCCAACAGCTCACCCACTGGGGCCCCCTGAATCGACTCCCAGGTTTTGGTCAGCTCGCGCGCCAGCACCACATAACGCGCTTCCCCCAGTACCGTTGCTATATCGGCCAGGCTGTCAATCAAGCGGTGGGTGGATTCGTAGAAAATCAGCGTGCGTGTCTCTTCAGACAGTTGCAGTAAACGGTCCTGACGCGCTTTGGTTTTGGCGGGCAGAAACCCTTCGTAACAAAAACGATCAGAAGCAATGCCCGCCGCCGACAGCGCCGTGATCGCCGCGCACGGCCCCGGCAATGGCACCACGCGCACGCCCGCTTCACGACAGCGGCGCACCAGATGGTAACCGGGATCGTTAATCAGCGGCGTCCCCGCATCAGACACCAGCGCAATGGATTGTCCCTGTTGAAGCTTGGCCAGCAGATGATCGGCCTTTTGCTGTTCGTTGTGATCGTGCAGTGCAAATAAGCGTGCACTGATGGCAAAATGTTGCAATAACAGGCCGGTATGGCGCGTATCCTCTGCGGCAACCACATCCACCCCGCGCAGTACGCTCAGTGCACGTTCTGTGATGTCGCCCAGATTGCCAATCGGTGTTGGCACAATGTAAAGCGTGGATGCAGAAATGTCTGCTTGTTGTTCATGATTCATTGTTTCATCCGGGTTGCCGATTTAATATTGAGCATCTTTATAAAAAAACCACTGGATACAGTATGCTTCCCAATCATTTCGTCCGTTCGCAAACAGGGCGTATCGCGTCTGTGTTATTCGCGGCGCTGCTTCTTGCAGGGTGTCCAGGCCAGGCGCCACAGCCGCCTTCACCTGATGTTCAAGGTCAGGCCGGAGCTTCCTCTTACTACTACCTGCAACAAATGGAGCAAAGCCGAGATAATAACAAGGCTGGCTGGCAATTACTTGCGATTCGTGCCCTGATTCAGGAAGGAAAGCTCCCTCAGGCAACCGAACAGTTCAACGCATTGCCTACGCAGTTGGCACAACCGCAACAGCGTGAGCAGCAACTGCTAAAAGCGGAAATTGCCGCCGCCAACAACGACAGCAACGGCACAACCGCCGCACTGCAAGGGCTGGACGTCAGTGCACTCTCCGCGGATCAACAAGCACGTTACTATCAGGCGCAGATCAACGCACATCAAGGCCAGCCTTCTGCTGACTTGCTGCGTGCCTATATCGCCCAAGAACCGCAGCTCAAAGGCGATGAGCATCAAAAAAATATCGATCAGACCTGGGTTGCTCTGACACAGATGTCTGCGCAGGCAGCTAGTAGTGTGCTGATCAACGCCAATGAGAACGTGCTGGCCGGATGGATGGATTTGCTCACCACCTACCAGAACAACCGCGAGTCGAACGACCAGTTGAAAGCCGCGCTGAGCGACTGGCAAACGCGCTATCCGCGCCACCCAGTGGCACAAACGCTGCCAACGCCGCTGGCATCAGGCCAAACCGCATTGCCGGTAGCCGGTGGTGGTATCGGCAGTAGTATCGCCCTGCTGCTGCCGCTCAACGATCAGGCACAGGTGTTCGCCAATGCCATCCAACTGGGCTTTAATGCGGCGAAAAGCGGTCAGGCCAGCATGGCGTACAGCGCGCCTGCCGATACGGCCTCCGCAGCAACAGACAACGGAACGGTAACGTCAATCAGTGCCCCGTATGCCACGCCAGCCAGCGTGTCACCGGCTCCTGAAGCCGCCAGCGGCGTGTCTGTGAAAGTCTACGACACCACGTCGCAGCCCGTAGCTAATCTGGTCGCACAAGCGCAGAAGGATGGCGCATCACTGATTGTTGGACCATTGCTGAAAAACGACGTTGAACAACTCACCAGTCAGCAAACCACCGTGAACATTCTGGCGCTCAATCAGCCCGAGCATGTGCAAAACACCCCCAACATGTGCTTTTTCGCCCTGTCACCGGAAGATGAAGCGCGCGACGCGGCGCAATTTATTCACCGCCAAGGCAAACAACAGCCGCTGCTGCTGGTACCACGCGGCGCGTTGGGCGATCGCGTGATTAATGCCTTTGCCCAAGCTTGGCAAAGTCAGGGCGGTAATACGCTGCTGCAACAACGCTTTGGTAATACGGCAGAGCTGAAACAGGCCATCAACAGCGGTGCTGGGTTGAGTCTGAACGGTCAGCCAGTCAATGTGATGTCCTCAGCGGCACAGCCAGGCACGACCATCGGCGGGTTAACCATCCCTGCACAGATTGAACCCACCGTCAGTACCAGCGGCAGCGGCAATGTCGATGCGGTTTACATTCTGGCGACGCCGGATGAATTGGCGTTGATTAAACCGATGATCGATATGCGCACCACTTCGCAATCACGCCCGGCATTATATGCCAGTTCGCGTAGTTTCCAGGCCGGGTTGGGGCCAGATTTCCGTCTTGAAATGGAAGGCCTTCAGTTCAGTGAGATCCCCTTGCTGGCAGGCAGCAACCCGGCGCTGATGCAACAAGTGGCTAGCCAGTTCAAGAATGACTACTCACTGGTGCGTCTCTATGCCATGGGGATGGATGCCTGGGCGTTGGCGAACCACTTTGCCGATTTACGTCAGTCGTCCAGCCAGCAAATTACTGGCGCAACCGGCACGTTAACGGCCAGCGCAGATTGCGTTATCAACCGCCAATTAACCTGGCTGCAATATCGCCAGGGCCAGTTGGTGCCCGTTCCCTGAATCGGCGAGCGACAGGCACGCACTATGAGCAGCACGCCCGGCGCTATCTGGAGCACCACGCCGGGCTGACGTTCGTTGCCGCCAACGTGAATTGTCGCGGCGGTGAGCTGGATTTGATTATGCGGGATGGACACACCTGGGTCTTTGTTGAGGTACGTTACCGCAAAAATGCGCAATTTGGTTCGGCAGCGGAGAGTGTGACGCCCCGCAAGCAACAGCGGTTATTGCATGCTGCTGCGCTGTGGCTGGCGCAACGACAGCAGAGTTTTGACACGACAAGCTGCCGATTCGATATACTGGCGATTACCGGCGAACACTATGATTGGTTGCCAAACGCCTTTGGCGCGTAAACACCGCATCTGGACGGTGTCGTTGTCAGAGAAAAGATCGCATTGCTCAATGGATCGCTTGGAAAATAGGTTAATGCACCGTGCTGGATAGAATAAAAGTCTGTTTCACCGAAAGTATTCAAACACAAATCGCCGCAGCGGAAGCCCTACCCGATGCGATCGCCAGAGCAGCCACTGCGCTGGTGCACTCATTACTCAACGGTAACAAAATCCTGTGCTGTGGCAATGGGACTTCCGCCGCTAACGCACAGCATTTTGCCGCCAGCATGATCAACCGATTCGAAGCGGCGCGCCCCAGTTTACCGGCGATTGCACTAAATGCGGATAATGTGGTCTTAACCGCGATAGCAAACGATCGTCTGCATGAAGAAGTGTACGCAAAACAGGTGCGTGCATTAGGGCAAGCGGGCGATATTTTGCTGGCGATCTCCACCCGAGGCAACAGCCGAGATATTGTGAAAGCCGTGGAAGCCGCGGTGACGCGTGATATGACGATTGTCGCGCTGACCGGTTACGATGGCGGGGAACTGGCCGGTCTGCTTGGCCCGCAGGATGTTGAAATACGTATACCTTCACATCGCAGTGCGCGTGTGCAGGAGATGCACATGCTGACCGTTAATTGCCTGTGCGATTTGATTGATAATTCCCTTTTCCCACACCAGAACGATTAAGGAGCACCCCCATGAGGATATGTTCTGCATTTGCCGTGCTGTCTGTCGCCCTGTTGCTGCAAGGTTGTATTGGCGTCGCTGCCGTTGGCGGTGCTGTTGCCACCAAGACTGTAACCGACCCACGCACGGTAGGCACGCAGGTGGATGATGGTACATTGGAAGTCCGTGTCTCTAACGCTATCAGCAAAGATCAGCAGTTATCCAAAGATGCACGCATCGTAGCGACAGCCTATCAGGGTAAGGTGTTACTGACCGGTCAGGCCCCCACCACCGACCTGGCCAGTCGGGCGAAACAGATAGCCATGGGTGTAGATGGTGCGATGGAAGTCTATAACGAGATCCGCAAAGGCACCCCGGTATCTATGGGCACCGCTTCAATGGATACCTGGATCACCACCAAAGTGCGTTCCCAGTTGCTTGCCACCGACACGGTAAAATCATCCAACGTGAAAGTGACGACCGAGAACGGTGAAGTCTTCCTGCTGGGTCTGGTCACTCAGCGCGAAGGGCGTTCCGCTGCTGAAATTGCCAGCAAAGTGAGTGGTGTGAAACACGTGACGACGGCGTTCACCTTCCTGGAATAATCGCACGTCGTAGCAAGAAAAAGGGTGCCTCAGCACCCTTTTTCATTTTCCAGCATCCGAATTACGCGCCAGGCGCACTGGCCAGCGAAGAGAGCAACCAAACGTCGCGGCGCGTCTCTTGACCAATTTCGCCGCCAACATCCTGCTTGTCACGGGTCATACCGGACAGGAAGGTGGAAAATCCTGCTTTTTCAATGTGATTACGGTAACGCGTATTGCCCTTGTCCTCGTCTACCCGCAGCATCAGGGGAATTAATCGTGCGCTTTTCTGATCAAACGATTTGTAAGGCCAACGGTTATCTTTGTCCAGATAAGGGGCCAGGAAATTAAAGGCGTTAGCGATACCGCTGCCCTGCGGCGTGCAATAACGCCACAGATCTTCGCCTACCTTGTCTGCCAATATCGCCATGTTGGTAATGGCTTGCAGGTTGAAATAGCTGTAGTGGAAGGAACGGGTACGAGAAAGCTCTTACTGCTGCGCGCCGTCATCCTGAATCTGGTGATTCAGTTTGGTACGCTGTAGCGCGGCCATCGCAGAGACCACATCTTTCTTATCGAGATACCAGGCAATACCGGCCACCTGAGCGGCGTACCGACCCTGTACATAAATTTGTGTAATTGCCTGATTTTGATATGTTCAATCCAACATCAAAAACAGGTTAATTTATGGACGAAAAACAGTTGCAGGCTCTGGCTAACGAACTGGCCAAAAATCTCAAAACCCCTGGCGATCTCAGCCAATTCGATCGCCTGCTGAAGAAAATCAGCGTTGAGGCTGCTCTCAACGCCGAAATGTCCCACCATCTGGGCTATGATAAAAATCAGCCCAAACCGGGGGCCAACTCCCGCAACGGCTATTCCACAAACACCGTGACCACCGGCGATGGCCCTCTGGAACTACGTACTCCGCGCGATCGTGATGGCTCCTTCGAACCACAACTGGTGAAGAAAAACCAGACCCGGATCACCGGGATGGATAACCAAATCCTGTCCCTGTACGCCAGAGGGATGACCACCCGCGAGATAGCGTCTGCGTTCAACGAGCTGTATGACGCGGATGTCTCACCGGCGCTGGTCTCGAAGGTCACCGACGCCGTGATGGAACAGGTTACTGAATGGCAAAATCGTCCACTGGATGCAGTCTATCCCATTGTTTACCTTGACTGTATCATCCTGAAGGTCCGGCAGGACAGTCGCGTCATCAATAAATCCGTGTTCCTGGCACTGGATATCAACATCGAGGGCCAGAAAGAACTGCTGGGTATGTGGCTGGCCGAAAACGAGGGCGCGAAGTTCTGGCTCAATGTCCTGACAGAACTAAAAAACCGCGGCCTGAACGATATCCTCATCGCCTGTGTCGACGGTCTGAAAGGCTTCCCGGACGCCATCAACGCGGTGTATCCGGAAGCCCGCATCCAGCTGTGCATCGTGCACATGGTACGCAACAGCCTGAGGTTCGTCTCTTGGAAGGACTACAAAGCCGTTACACGCGACCTGAAAGCCATCTATCAGGCCGCTACGGAAGAAGCAGGCCAGCAGGGGCTGGAAGCATTCGCCAGCGCATGGGACAGCCGCTATCCACAGATAAGCCGGAGCTGGCAGACGAACTGGAGCAATCTGGCAACGTTCTTCGCTTACCCGGCAGATATCCGCAAAGTCATCGACACAACCAACGCCATCGAGTCGCTGAACAGTGTGATCCGGCATGCGATTAAAAAACGCAAGGTGTTCCCGACTGACGACGCAGTGAAAAAGGTGGTGTGGCTGGCAATCCAGTCGGCCTAACAGAAATGGACGATGCCACTGCGGGACTGGCGTATGGCAATGAGCCGTTTTATTATCGAGTTCGGTGATCGCCTGGACGGTCACTACTGAGAAAGGCATTTACACAGAATCATGTACAGGGTCCGACGTACCAGCTACCGTGGTTGTTCTTCGCTTCCGATTCCCGCTTCGCCAGCTTGCTGGTCTGCAACCACCCCAGATCATATCGTTATACACATCTTTTGGCCATTTTTTGAACAGGATGCTCAGAACCCCGTGAATTAAGGCATTCAAGCCATCCCATTGGCTTTTTGAGGTTCAAAATGCCACTCTGAAATAAACCCGTAACTCATTGATTAAACAGTGCGTTAGAAAGATGTGTATAACGATATGACCCCAGATAGGCCGTCATCCATTCACGCATCTGCGCATCATCCTCTTTTTTCCATCCTTCGTAGTCACGCAGCATAATCAGCGCATCCACAATGCGAGTGGAGAAGTAGCGTCCGTCGAGCACGCCTGCCCCGCGTCCTGGCGCAATGCCTGGCACGCCCTGAGCAAAATCAAGGTTGGGATTCATGCGGGTTTCAGGGTCGATAAACCAGGTTCGAATCAGCGAAATCGCTTTATCGGCATAGGCGGCGTTATCGGAGAAGTACCAGGCTAACGTCAGCGTGTACACCTGATCGGTAAAATCTTTCAAGCGAACGCCGTCGATGTCATCACTTGCTGACAGGGTTTATAACGCCGTCACGGCGTACCCAAGGCAATCCATTAAATTTGTTGCTATCGGGCCACCAGTAGACGCTGAGGCTCATATAATCGTGTTTAGAGCCACTGGGGGGCGTCATCCCCTTTTCCGTCACGCTCGGGTTGGGTTTGTTAAGCGCTTTTTCTGCCTGAGCGATCAGTTCGGTGTAAGCGAGTCGCGTTTGCGGTTTCTCAGTGCCCTGCCGCAGTTGCTGCTTGACCGTCGTCAGCACCGACTGTTGCAGAAACGCGTAAGGATCGTCGTGACGTTCCTGCGCCTGTGCCTGCATGACGACACCGCCAATAACCCACAGCATCAGCGCACACACGCGTGCCAGCCTGTTAAACATCACCACTCGCATAACTTCCCCTTTCAACGATAGTCAAACGCACGAACGGCACAGGGCAAGCCAGCCTTCAACGCAGTCCGTTAGTCCGTAAAAACGCTTCGCCCCCTATCTGGGACATTTGACGCAATATCCACTGCTGGCGTTGGCTCACATAGCGTGACGGTGCATTAACCCGAAAGCGAATCGAGTTCGGCAACACTGCCGCCAACAGCGCTGCTTCACCAGTTGTCAAGCGGCTGGCGGGCTTGTTGAAGAAGTGCTGTGCCGCCTGCTGTACGCCGAAAATCCCCGGACCGAACTCCACAATATTCAGGTAGACCGTCAAAATCCGCCGTTTGGTCCAGACCAGTTCAACCCCCACTGTGATACCTGCTTCCAGCCCTTTACGCAACCAGCTTCGCCCATCCCACAGAAACAGGTTTTTCACCATTTGCTGCGTGAGCGTCGAGCCACCGCGCACCCGCGCACCGTCACGCTCATTGTGCGCCAGCGCAGCCCGGATGGCCTCCATATCAAACCCGGCATGCTCCGGGAATTTCTGATCTTCTGCGGCAATCACCGCCAACACCATCACGGCCGCAATCTCATCCATTGGCACCCACGTCGAGCGCGCAACGTAAGAAAAATCACCGTTCAGCCAGGCGCTCACCTGCCGCTCCGCCATCACGGCAGAAAACGGAACCGGCAAAAACGCGAATAGAAAAATCCCCACCAGCCACAGGCCAAGCAACGAGAGGACGCCGCGAATTACCCAGCGTTTTATCCCAGGGATCACACCGCGTTTTTTGCACCACCCTCTCATTAGGCAAAGCCCAAAACACGTTCAACCAGCTTATCGATACCTTTGGCCGCCTCGCTAATGGAGTTCGCCAGCATGTAAGTCGGTGTAGTCACCACTTTGTGCTGCGCATCGACCACAATATCATCCACCGGGCAAACAATGTGCGTACCACCCATTTCTTCTATACATTCTGCGGTATCGATATCATTTCCAATTGTAACTCTCACCGATTCCCCCAGCAGTTTTGGCAACAGTGCCGGAGCGATGCAAATAAAACCAATTGGTTTGTTCTGCTTATAAATTTCTTGCGTGAGTAACGCCAGTGATTCATCAACCTGGCACGCCGCGCCTTCTGTCGCGAAATCACTAAGATTCTTCGCCGCACCAAAACCGCCGGGAACAATTAATGCGTCCAATTGGCTGGCATCCGCCTGAGACAGTGGCTGGATGTTGCCACGGGTGATACGCGCGGACTCGACTAAAATATTGCGATTCTCACCAGTTACTTCACCCGTCAGATGATTAACCACATGTAATTGCGGCTTATCTGGCGCAAAGCATACCGCCTGAGCCCCCGCACGATCGACGGCAAGCAGCGTCAGCACTGCTTCGTGAATTTCGGCGCCATCATAGACGCCGCAACCGCTCAGAACGATGCCGACTCGTTTCATCATATTTTCCTTCATTTCATTACATCAACTAATTGATTTTTTGATTGACAAACACTAATCTACATCACACATTTTAATGATTCTTGTAACAAAGATTTCTGCATTTGCTATTTTGTTGCTTGAGCGGTTCGTCACCTTACGACGTTGCGAATACTCGCACCTGCTAACCGAAACTGCTGATAATTATCAAGCAGGTGCATAGTTTCCCTGGTGTTGGCGCATAATTCGCGCACCCCGACCTCGGTCGGGGTAATTTTTTTTTAGGCCCCTGAAAATCCTTTTCCTCTCCCTCACGATGTCCACACCGCGATTTATCGCACCGCGTTGGCGTGCACCCGCTATTTGCGGGCGCGTTTTTCCTGTTCAGCCACCCAGGCTTTCAATACGTCAATATCGTGCTGCCAGTCGTGTTTCAGTTCGTCAATCCACTCCTGCACGTTGTCCCACCAGGCGGGCAGCGTCGTGGTCTGGATTTGCTGCGCCACCTGCTGTAGATGGCGCAACCCAACGGAACCGGCGGCACCTTTGATTTTGTGCCCTTCTTCCGCGATGCCTTTCTGATCGCGCGCTGTCATATTGGAATCCAGCACGGCAAGATAACCGGGCATCATCTGCTCAAACATCGCCACGCTCTGATGGATCAGCGACGGTCCAACCAAATCCAGATATTGTTGCAACATGGGAATATCAAGCAACGCTTCTCGAACCGGTTCATGCTCCGACACATCGGCGGTGGCTTGCTCAGGCTCATCCTGATAGTCCCAATACTGTTTAATAACAGCGGTTAATGCAGGTACCGCCAGCGGTTTGCTAAGCACATCGTCCATACCCGCATCGAGATATTCTTTTTTATCGCGCAGTACGTTAGCCGTTAAAGCAATCAGCGGCGGCACGTTTTGTCCGGCATATTTTTTGCGCAGCTCACGCGCCACATCCAGCCCGGTCATGTCCGGCAGTTGGATATCCAGCAGCACCAGATCGAATTCGTCCGGATCGAACATCGTCAGCGCTTCCTGTCCGGTCATCGCCACTTCCACGCTGCTGCCCAGTTTCTCCAGCACCGAACGCGCTACCACCACATTTAGCTCGATGTCCTCCACCAGCAGCACGTTGAGCGCGGGTAACGGTAACTCATCCTCTCCGCCGACAATCACCTCATCTTCCAACGCCGGGGCGGTAACGGTCAGCGTAAAGCAAGAACCTTTGCCCTGCGTGCTGGTGACATGAATATCACCGCCCATGTTCTGCGCCAGACGCTTGGAAACCGCCAAGCCGATGCCAGTACCGGTTGCCGGTTTACCGCCATGTTTGTCTTTTACCTGATAGTACATGGCGAAGATTTTCTCCAACTCATCTTCGGGAATGCCCATGCCGGAGTCTTCGACATCAAAGCGCAGCTGATCGCCCGCGTCGTGCCAGACACGCACCACAATGTTCCCTTTTTGATTAAATTTCACCGCGTTACTGAGCAGGTTCCACAGAATCTGGCGCAGACGCGTACCATCGGTAATCACCCGCTGTGGCAACGGCGGATGCTGTTCAACGACCAGTTGCAACCCCTTCGGCTGCGCCAGCAAACCGCCCAGATTTTCCAAATCCGCCAGGAAACCAATAAAATCAATAGGCTGATTATCCAGTTGCACCTTGCGGCGCTCCTGTTTGTCCATCTCGATCACGTCATTAAAGATATTGCCCAGCGTGATGGCGCTGACATGCAGGGTTTTGAGGTATTTTTCTTGTTCCTCATCCAGGTGAGTATCGAGCAGGATGCGACTGAGGCCCACAATGCCATTAAGCGGCGTACGAAGCTCATGGCTGATCGTTGAGATGAAGGTGGTCTTCTCCCTACTGGCGTTCTCTAACGCGTCCTGATAGCGCTTACGCTCAGTTATATCGCGCCCAAACCCCATCAGCCCGTGTCGCTTGCCCATTCGGTCGTAGAAAGGCACCTTGCGCAGTTCAAAACAAGCTTTGCGCCCGTCAGGATAGACCAGCCACTGTTCATAGGTGAGTGACACGTTGTGACGGAACACTTTTTCATCCGTTTCCATCACTTTTTCCGCCACATCGGGGGTGTAAACGTCTTTCGGCGTCAGACCCACCAGCTGTTTCTGGCTGCGACCCAGCAGCAGTTCCATGGCGCGGTTACAGCCGGAAAACTCTTTATTTTCATTGCGGTAGTAAACCAGGTCCGGCGAGGCATCCAGAAACGATCGTAACAGCGCTGATTGTTGCTCCAGTTCCACCTGCGCCTGTTCGCGCCCGGCAATTTCCTCTTTGAGCTTGCTCAGCATCATCAGGCGCGCCTCTTCTGCTTTTTCGCGATCAGCAATCTCCTGATTGAGCTGGGCAATATTGCCCTTTAGCTGATCGTTCAGCGTCTGGTCGCGCAGGCGCATCTCCTCCAGCTTCGCCACCAACTTAGCCAGACGTTGGCGCGACTCCTCCAACTGATCCACCACCACGGAGAGGAAATAGACCGCCCAGGGGGTGATTAACAGGCCAAAAAATACGGAGCGAACGACATCGATGTCTTCGACCTTGCCGGTCAGCAGCAGCGTGACTGCCATCTGCACGGCCATCGCCAGCAGCACCAGCACCGAGGCCAGCAACAGTGAAAAACGCACCAGCCCGAGCTTTACCATCAAATCGACGTAGTACTGCGCCAACAACCGGATCTGCTTCATAGAGAATTTCCTTGGATACCCACCGCGCCATCATAACGTAAAACTCAGCACGATGCGGTGAGACAATCAGCACAACACGCTAACATTACCCTAAGATAACCGGTTGATATGGTTGGCCGAGCGCAGAGCCCTGCACCCCATGAGCCTGAAGATATAAATCCAGTTCCACCATCCCGGTCCAGCGGTTTTCGCACCATAACGGTGCCAGCAGCGTCGGCCGCTGGCAGAAATACGATGGAACACGACCTCTGGTGGCGTATGGCGAATCATCTCGCCGGCCGTGGCGACGTAGGTATCCAGCGGTAATTAGCTCAACCGCCCGGCGCGCCACGCCTTAGCCATAATGCTACCGTCAACGATATGCAGAGGGTGAAGCTTGATGCCTTCAACGCCGGTATCCACCACGCGTTGCAACGTCGTCATGCAGTGCTCGGCACGCTCGCCCGGCAATCCGACAATCAGGTGGCAGCACACGCGTAAACCGCGCTGATGCGCACGCTGCACCGTTTCCTGATAGCAGGCAAAATCGTGACCGCGATTGATGCGATGCAGAGTTTTATCCCAGGCACTCTGTAGCCCCAGTTCCAGCCACACCTCATAGCCTTGCGCATGGTAACCCGCCAACAGATCCAGCACGCTGTCCGGCACACAATCGGGGCGCGTACCCACGCACAGGCCAACGATCTCGGCTTGTTGCAACGCCTCCTTATAAAGCCGGTCCAGCATCTGCACTTCGCCATAGGTACTGGTATAAGCCTGAAAATAGGCCAGATAACGTTTGGCGCGATTGACCTTGCCCGCCTGCGTGTTGAGCTGTTCGGCAATACTTTGGCGTTGCATGGCTTCATCGGCAAAGGAGGCCACATTGCAGAATGTGCAACCGCCCCGCCCGAGCGTGCCATCCCGATTTGGGCAGTTAAATCCGCCGTGCAGCGTCAGTTTATGAATCTTTTCACCATAACGACGTTGCAAATCCCCGCCAAACATATTGATTAATTTTTGCAATTGCATATTCTAACCTACCCCCTGAGGGAAAGCAGACTCCCCTTCTCTTCCTGCGTTCGCGATGACCGCGATCAATCACGCACATCCCAATGAAATGCATTTTTATTCGCTTTTAGTGAAAATAAACTCACATCTACACTGATTAAAGTTTCTAATCCCTTACGCGCGCGTCATGAAAAGATGAAGCGTTACTTAAAAAGAGTTTCATTAAATATAAAAGTGGATATCCACAGCAGAATATTCTATAACGTAGAGATAACGCAGCAGGGTGACGAGATGTTCACGCTTTTGCATAGTGATACAGCTCACACTTCATTCGGCCATCAAGGTGTAGCTCAACGGAGATTTTTTCAAAAAAATCATTTATTTTCATAGTCATAACTAAAAACCATCCCTTAATCGCACATTTTGCATTGATATTTGACCTGAACTGGCTTTCTCGCTAATTTGGAAGTCCGCTGGAAGCTTTCCCGACGAGTCCGCGACTCGTCATATTTATGCAGTTAGAAAAGAAAGACTCCCTCTTAAAGCAAGTCATAGTCCACTTGTAAGACCGTCACGAGAGGCCGAAGAAGAGAACGGCAGGATGCGCGACCCCGTCATCCGCCACCGTTCAACGCCACGGTGCCGAACGAAGTAGGTTGTGAGAGTCACACAGAGCCTGGGGAGGTTCACTGAGATATGTTGTACGATGCATCCCAAGAGAGAGACAACTGTGGTTTCGGATTGATCGCCCATATAGAAGGTGAACCGAGCCACAAGGTCGTGCGTACTGCGATTCACGCACTGGCCCGTATGCAGCACCGTGGCGCGATCCTTGCTGACGGCAAGACCGGCGACGGCTGCGGCTTGTTATTACAAAAACCCGATCGTTTCTACCGACTGGTGGCCGAAGGGCACGGCTGGCGGTTGGCGAAGAATTACGCCGTGGGCATGATGTTCCTCAATCAGGACCAGGATCTGGCCCGCGCGGCACGTCGCATTGTGGAAGAAGAGCTGCAAAATGAAACCTTGTCCGTACTGGGATGGCGTGAAGTGCCCACCAACCCAGACGTACTTGGTGAAATTGCCCTCTCCTCACTGCCGCGCATCGAACAGATTTTTGTCAATGCTCCTGCGGGATGGTCGCCGCGCGATATGGAGCGTCGCCTGTTTATGGCGCGCCGCCGTATTGAAAAGCGCATTCAGGATAAAGAGTTCTACGTTTGTAGCTTCTCCAACCTGATCAACATCTATAAAGGTCTGTGTATGCCGGCGGATTTGCCGCGCTTTTACCTGGACCTGGCGGATTTGCGTCTGGAATCGGCCATCTGCCTGTTCCACCAACGCTTCTCCACCAACACCGTGCCACGCTGGCCGCTGGCCCAGCCGTTCCGCTATCTGGCGCACAATGGCGAAATCAATACCATTGCCGGTAACCGTCAATGGGCGCGTGCGCGTACCTACAAATTTAAAACACCGCTGATCCCCGATCTGCAAGATGCCGCACCGTTCGTTAACGAAACAGGCTCTGACTCCAGCTCTCTGGATAACATGCTGGAGCTGTTCCTGAGCGGCGGGATGGATATCGTGCGCGCCATGCGTTTACTGGTGCCGCCCGCCTGGCAGAACAACCCGGACATGGATCCGGAACTGCGTTCGTTCTTTGACTTTAACTCCATGCACATGGAGCCGTGGGACGGACCGGCCGGTATCGTCATGTCCGATGGTCGCTATGCGGCCTGTAACCTCGACCGTAACGGCCTGCGCCCGGCGCGCTACGTCATCACCAAAGACAAACTGATCACCTGCACCTCCGAAGTGGGGATTTGGGATTATCAGCCGGACGAAGTGGTGGAGAAAGGTCGCGTTGGCCCCGGCGAATTGATGGTTATCGATACCCTCGAAGGCCGCATTCTGCACTCCAACGAAACAGACAACGACCTCAAAGGCCGCCACCCGTACAAAGAGTGGATGGAACGCAATGTCAAACGGCTGGTGCCGTTTGAAGAGCTGCCAGACGATCAGGTTGGCAGCCGTAAGCTGGATGACAGCCTGCTGGAAACCTACCAGAAGCAGTTCGGCTACAGCAGCGAAGAGCTGGACCAGATTGTGCGCGTACTGGGCGAAAACGGCCAGGAAGCGACAGGCTCAATGGGTGATGACACCCCGTTTGCCGTGCTCTCCAATCGTCCGCGCATCATTTACGACTACTTCCGTCAGCAGTTTGCGCAGGTGACCAACCCGCCGATCGACCCGCTGCGTGAAGCGCACGTAATGTCGCTGGCAACCTGTATTGGCCGCGAAATGAACGTATTTTGTGAAGCCGAAGGTCAGGCGCACCGTTTGAGTTTCAAATCGCCAATCCTGTTGTACTCCGACTTTACTCAGTTGCTCACCCAAGACCAGCAGCACTACCGAGCTGAAACGTTGGATCTGACCTTTGATCCGCGCGAGAAGTCATTGCAGCAAACCGTTGAGGCGCTGTGTGAAGAAGCCGAGCGCAAAGTGCGTGAAGGTGCCGTGTTGCTGGTGCTTTCCGACCGTGCCATCAGAGAGCACCGTTTACCGGTTCCGGCGCCAATGGCGGTGGGTGCCATTCAGCACCGTCTGGTGGAAAAGAGCCT
Source organism: Symbiopectobacterium sp. Eva_TO (assembly GCF_053848865.1). Lineage (NCBI taxonomy): Bacteria > Pseudomonadati > Pseudomonadota > Gammaproteobacteria > Enterobacterales > Enterobacteriaceae > Symbiopectobacterium > Symbiopectobacterium sp. Eva_TO. The sequence goes on from NZ_JBSPEY010000004.1 coordinate 1,891,292, forward strand.
GCGCTGCGATGCCAACCTGATTGTTGAAACTGCCAGCGCCCGCGATCCGCATCATTTCGCCGTGCTACTAGGCTTCGGCGCTACGGCTATCTATCCGTATCTGGCGTATGAGTCACTGGCTCGACTGGTGGACAACCACACCATCGAGAAGCCTTACCGCACGGTAATGCTCAACTACCGCAACGGTATCAACAAAGGCCTGTACAAGATCATGTCCAAAATGGGCATCTCAACGATCGCCTCGTACCGTTGCTCCAAGCTGTTCGAAGCCGTGGGCCTGCACAAAGAGCTATCAGCGCTCTGCTTCCACGGGGTAGTGAGCCGTATTGGTGGTGCCAACTTCGGCGATTTCGAGCAAGACCTGCAAAATCTGGCAAAACGCGCCTGGTTGAAGCGCAAAATGCTGGAAGAGGGTGGCCTGCTGAAATTCGTTTACGACGGCGAATACCACGCCTATAACCCGGATGTGGTTAACAGCCTGCAACAAGCTGTGAAAAGCGGCGAGTACAGCGACTACCTGGAATATGCCAAACACGTCAACGAACGCCCGGTGGCGACGCTGCGTGACCTGTTAGCCATCAAACCGCAGGAAGGCGTAGCCATTCCGGTTGACGACGTAGAACCGGCCAGCGAGCTGTTTAAGCGCTTTGACACCGCCGCCATGTCTATCGGTGCGCTGAGCCCCGAAGCCCATGAGTCTCTGGCGGAAGCCATGAACACCATTGGCGGTAACTCCAACTCCGGTGAGGGTGGTGAAGATCCGGCGCGTTACGGCACTAATAAAGTCTCACGTATCAAGCAGGTGGCCTCTGGTCGTTTCGGTGTTACCCCTGCTTATCTGGTCAACGCTGACGTAATTCAGATTAAAGTGGCACAGGGGGCCAAACCCGGAGAAGGCGGTCAGTTGCCGGGCGATAAAGTGACACCGTACATCGCCAGATTGCGCTACTCCGTGCCGGGCGTAACGTTGATTTCACCGCCGCCGCACCACGATATTTACTCTATCGAAGACTTAGCTCAGTTGATTTTCGACCTGAAGCAGGTCAATCCGAAAGCGATGATTTCGGTCAAGCTGGTTTCTGAACCGGGCGTGGGCACCATTGCGACTGGCGTAGCCAAAGCTTACGCCGACCTGATCACCATCGCCGGTTATGACGGCGGCACCGGTGCCAGCCCGCTCAGCTCAGTGAAATATGCTGGCTGCCCGTGGGAACTGGGGCTGGTGGAAACCCAGCAGGCGCTGGTGGCTAACGGGTTACGCCACAAAATCCGTCTGCAAGTGGACGGCGGTCTGAAAACCGGCGTTGATATCATCAAAGCGGCGATTCTGGGCGCAGAAAGCTTCGGCTTCGGTACCGGCCCAATGGTAGCACTCGGCTGTAAATACCTGCGTATTTGCCACCTGAACAACTGTGCTACCGGCGTCGCCACGCAGGATGACAAGCTGCGCCGCGATCACTACCACGGTCTGCCTGAGCGTGTGATCAATTACTTCAACTTTATTGCGCAGGAAACCCGTCAGCTGATGGCGGAGCTGGGTGTTAGTCAACTGGTTGATTTGATTGGCCGTACCGATCTACTGGTGGAACTGGATGGCTTCACAGCCAAACAGAACAAACTGGATCTCTCTGCGCTGCTGCAAACCGCGCAGCCGCAACCGGGCAAAGCGTTGTACTGCACCGAGAGCAACCCGCCGTTTGATGATGGGCTGTTGAACAAGGCGCTGCTGTCTCAGGCACAACCGCACATCGCAGCGAAACAGAGCAAAGCGCTCTACTTTGATATCCGCAACACTGACCGTTCCGTCGGTGCAACGCTATCCGGTGCTATTGCCGCTCAGCACGGCGATCAAGGGCTGGCAAGCGACCCGATCAAAGCCAACTTCTCTGGCACTGCCGGACAAAGCTTCGGCGTATGGAACGCAGGCGGCGTGGAACTGACGTTGACCGGCGACGCCAATGACTATGTGGGCAAAGGCATGGCTGGCGGCTGCATCTCCGTGCGTCCACCGGTTGGCTCCGCGTTCCGCAGTCATGAAGCGAGCATTATCGGCAACACCTGCCTGTACGGCGCGACTGGCGGCAAGCTGTTTGCCGCAGGCCGGGCGGGCGAACGTTTCGGCGTGCGTAACTCCGGTGCCATCACCGTGGTGGAAGGCATCGGCGACAACGGCTGTGAGTACATGACGGGCGGTATCGTCTGCGTATTGGGCCGCACCGGCGTTAACTTTGGCGCAGGCATGACCGGCGGTTTCGCCTACGTACTGGATGAAGACGGTGAGTTCCGTAAGCGCGTCAACCCTGAGCTAGTGGAAGTGCTGTCGGTCGACGATCTGGCGATTCACGAAGAGCACTTACGCGGCCTGATCACCGAGCACGTGCAGCACACCGGTTCCCAGCGCGGCGAAGAGATCCTCGCCAACTGGCCGCCCTGGGCGTCGCGTTTCGCGCTGGTGAAACCCAAGTCGAGTGATGTGAAGGCATTATTAGGGCATCGTAGTCGTTCCGCAGTCGAATTGCGGGTTCAGGCGCAGTAAGAGGGCATTATGAGTCAGAACGTTTATCAATTTATCGACTTACAGCGTGTTGATCCGCCGAAAAAGCCGTTAAAGATTCGCAAAATCGAGTTCGTGGAAATCTACGAACCCTTTTCCGAAAGCCAGTCCAAGGCGCAGGCAGACCGCTGCCTGGCCTGCGGTAACCCCTATTGCGAATGGAAGTGCCCGGTACACAACTACATTCCCAACTGGCTGAAACTGGCAAACGAAGGGCGCATTATCGAAGCGGCTGAGCTGTCGCACCAGACCAACAGTCTGCCGGAAGTGTGTGGACGCGTTTGCCCGCAAGACAGACTGTGTGAAGGTTCCTGCACGCTTAATGCGGAGTTTGGCGCAGTTACCATCGGCAATATCGAACGCTACATCAATGACAAAGCGATCGAAATGGGCTGGAAACCCAACCTGTCTCACGTGAAACCCACCGGCAAGCGGGTTGCCATTGTGGGCGCGGGCCCGGCAGGGTTGGCGTGTGCCGATGTGTTGGCACGCAGCGGTGTGCAGGCGATGGTGTTCGATCGTCATCCGGAAATTGGCGGTTTGCTGACCTTCGGGATTCCGGCCTTCAAGCTGGAGAAAGAGGTGATGATCAAACGCCGTGAAATCTTCAGTGAGATGGGCATTGAGTTCCAACTCAACACCGAGATTGGCAAAGACATTGCGCTGGAGACCCTGCTCGCCAATTACGACGCGGTATTCCTGGGTGTCGGCACCTATCAGTCCATGCGTGGCGGATTGGAAAACGAGGACGCGCCGGACGTGTACGACGCACTGCCGTTCCTGATTGCCAACACCAAGCAACTTATGGGCTTTGAAACTACGCCGGATGAACCCTATACCGACATGAGCGGCAAGCGCGTGGTGGTGTTGGGTGGCGGTGATACCGCGATGGACTGCGTGCGTACCTCGGTGCGCCACGGTGCAACCCACGTGACCTGTGCCTACCGTCGTGATGAAGTCAACATGCCCGGCTCCAAGCGCGAAGTGAAAAATGCGCGCGAAGAGGGCGTGGAATTTCTGTTCAACCTGCAACCGCTCAGCATCGAAATCAACGGTGCCGGTAAAGCCTGCGGCGTAAGAATGGCACGTACTGAACTGGGTGCGCCTGATGCCAATGGCCGCCGTCGTCCTGAAATCGTCGAAGGCTCCGAGCATGTGCTGGAAGCAGACGCCGTGATCATGGCGTTTGGTTTCCGTCCGCACAAGATGGACTGGTTGGCGAAACACGGCGTGGATCTGGACAGCCAAGGGCGCATCGTGGCCCCTGAGCAGAGCGAGAGCGCGTTCCAGACCAGCAATCCGAAAATCTTCGCCGGTGGCGATGCGGTGCGCGGTTCCGATCTGGTGGTGACCGCCATTGCCGAAGGCCGCAAGGCCGCGGATGGCATCATGAACTATCTGGAAGTGTAATCGGCAACGCCATCCATCAAGGCGGCGCAAGCCGCCTTTTTCTTGTGCGCACTATGCGGATGATTTAGCTATTGCTATTGAACTGATCGAGGATGTCCTGCTCTGTCAGCATCGGCGTTTGCTGGGCAAAATCATAAAAATCCGGTTTGCTTTCAATATAAATCTGACTCACCAACCGTTTGCGATCGTCTGGGAATATCCCCGCAGACAGTTCATAGGTTTGCGTTTCTAGCAGCAGGTAATAGAGATGGGTGCCGCAGATTCGGCAGAACGTACGCTCGGCACATTCTGACGAGCGGTAATGGGTGACGTTCTCTTCACCACGCAGTGTCACATCGTGTTTGCACTCAACCGCCAACAGCGGTCCGCCGCCCCACTGACGACACATGTTGCAATGACACACGCTGACGTCATGCACACACGCTTCCGGTACTTCGATGGTGACTGCGCCGCATAAGCACTGGCCTTTGGTCATTTTCATCACGCCCTCCTGCCGCAAACGGTTATCGATTTTTATCAATGCTGTTGCCATAAAAAAAGGGCATACCGACGGTTGCCCCTTTTCTGTGAATGTGATTATTTCACCACACGTAACGATGGTCGCCCACCGCGCGGCGCCGGTGGTGGATCATCATCAGGCGGGTTAGTCTCCGTCACCCTGTCTTGTTGCTCGTTATCCACAACCGACATCACCACACCCGGCGTCAATGCCTCACCCTGCGCATCCGTAAGGTTATCCAGCTCATAGGCGGGCTCAGGCTCAAACATGGTGCCAGCGCCGTTTTCACGGGCGTAAATAGCCAGCACAGCGGCCATCGGGACATAAACCTGACGCGGTACGCCCCCAAAGCGGGCGTTAAAACGCACGCTGTCATCAGCCAACTCCAGGCCACCTACCGCACGCTGTGCGATATTCAGTACTATCTGCCCATCACGGGCGAATTCCATTGGCACCATTACGCCCGGCAGCGATACATCAACCACCAGATGCGGCGTTAATTGATTATCCAGCAGCCAATCATAAAAAGCCCGCAACAGATACGGACGGCGCGGAGACAGTTGAGACAACGCCATACAGGTTTAACCTCGGGTGTGCAAACGGATTTCACGCTCGGCTTCGGTCAGGGATGCCAGGAAAGCATCACGCTCGAAGACGCGCGTCATATAACCTTTCAGCTCTTTCGCCCCTGCCCCCGTCAATTCGATGCCCAGCAACGGCAAACGCCACAGCAGCGGTGCCAGATAGCAATCGACCAGGCTGAACTCTTCGCTCATGAAATAAGGCGCTTCATTGAACACAGGTGCAACGGCCAGCAACTCTTCACGCAGTTGTTTACGCGCCGCATCCGCTTCTTGTGCATTCCCCTGCATGATTTTTTTCAAGAGAGAATACCAATCAGATTCAATGCGGTGTATCATCAGGCGGCTGGTACCGCGCGCCACCGGGTAAACCGGCATCAACGGAGGATGAGGGAAACGCTCATCCAGGTACTCCATGATGATACGAGATTCATACAGCGTCAGTTCGCGATCGACCAACGTCGGCACGGAGCCATAGGGATTTAGGTCAATAAGATCCTGTGGCAGGTTATCCATATCCACCAGCTCAATCTCGACACTCACGCCCTTTTCCGCCAAGACAATGCGAACCTGATGGCTAAAAATGTCGGACTGACCAGAAAACAGCGTCATCACCGAACGTTTGTTGGCAGCGACAGCCATGAAAACCTCCAAGTTTATCGAGAAATACGACTAATAACTAAACGGCGCTATCCTGCATAGCCCGGAATCACTGTACGTGATTGTCCACAAGAAAAACGTCTGGCGGCATCAACATTCGGGAAAATTGCCGGCTGGCATACAGGCACAAAATCGACAAATAGTTTACCAGATTTTGTGCGTTCTATGGTGAAAGAAGCGCAATTTCATTACTAACCCTCAGAAAAGCAGGATTATTTTTTTATCTGAAGAGATGAAATACGGGCAGAATTAGCCCGATGAGACGAATGCAAGACAAAAAAAACCGATGCAAGCACCGGGTTTTTTGCGTTGATTTGCAGCGATAAACGCCAGAAATTAACGTTTGGAGTACTGAGGACGGCGACGTGCTTTACGCAGACCGACTTTCTTACGTTCAACTTCACGTGCGTCACGGGTAACGAAGCCCGCTTTACGCAGTTCAGAACGCAGAGACTCATCGTACTCCATCAGCGCACGGGTGATACCATGACGAATGGCACCCGCTTGACCGGAAATACCACCACCTTTAACGGTGATGTACAGATCCAGTTTGCCAACCATGTCGACCAGTTTCAGCGGTTGACGAACTACCATGCGGGCAGTTTCGCGACCGAAGTACTGTTCCAGGCTGCGCTGGTTGATAACGATATTGCCGTTGCCCGGTTTGATGAACACGCGAGCGGCGGAGCTTTTGCGGCGACCAGTGCCGTAGTATTGATTTTCAGCCATTGCCTATAATCCCGATTAAATGTCCAGAACTTGCGGTTGCTGTGCCGCGTGGTTGTGCTCGTTACCTGCGTAAACTTTCAGTTTACGGTACATAGCACGACCCAGCGGGCCCTTCGGCAGCATGCCTTTAACCGCGATTTCAATCACACGCTCAGGACGGCGGGCAATCATCTCTTCAAAGGTCGCTTGCTTGATACCACCGATGTGGCCGGTGTGGTGATAGTAAATCTTGTCGTTACGCTTGTTGCCGGTTACAGCAACTTTGTCAGCGTTCAGAACGATGATGTAATCACCGGTATCGACGTGCGGGGTGTATTCCGCTTTATGCTTACCGCGCAGACGGCGAGCCAGTTCAGTAGCCAGGCGGCCCAGAGTTTTACCGGTCGCGTCAACAACATACCAGTCGCGTTTGACGGTTTCTGGTTTAGCTGTAAAAGTTTTCATTAAAAGCTTACCCAATTTAAGTTACACGTTGGTGAACACCCAAACGCTTCAATAAATTCAGAAATAAAGTGTCGAGGTTCACACGGCATCTAGTCCAGCAAACCTACCCCTTCGAATAGCAATGCCGGCGCGATTAACGTTTCGGGAAAAAAACGTTGTTGTAAAGTGGGGTCGAAATATTATAGAGAAGTCGATAACAAAGATCGACCTCTTTTCCATCAAAGCGCAATAAATTCCCCGTTATCCGTTCAGGCAAGGTGCGGCTGGCTCAAATATTCTTCACTTTGCATCTCTTGCAACCGCGACAGGCAGCGCTGGTATTCGAATTTCAGGTGCTCACCTTGATACAGCGCGAACATCGAGGTTTGTGCCGCGATCACCAGTTTGACCCGCCGCTCATAAAACTCATCCACCAATGCCAGAAAGCGGCGCGCCGCATTCTCCTCTTTGCTCCCCATCACCGTCACATTGTGCAGCAGTACCGTGTGGTAGAGGCGCGATAGCGCAATATAGTCATTCTGACTGCGCGCATCGAGACACAGCGTGGCAAAATCGATGGCCAGTACCCCATCGCCCGCACTGAGCGTCGGCATCGGTCGATGGTTGATCTCCAGCACTGGTCCTGGCGTAGAGAATGCCCGGCCAGACAAGCGCGAGAACATCTGACGCATCTCAGCATCGGCTTCCTGCGACAGCGGCGTCAGATAGAGATGCGCCTGCGTTAGCGTGCGCAGGCGATAATCGATACCGGCATCAACATTGCGCACCTCGCAATACTGCTTGATCAGATCGATAGCTGGCAAAAAACGACTGCGTTGCAGGCCGTTGCGATAGAGGTTATCCGGAGGAATATTGGAGGTGGCCACCAGCGTGACGCCACGGGCAAACAACGCACGTAACAGTTCCGCCAGCAGCATGGCATCGGTGATATCCGTAACGAAAAACTCATCAAAACAGAGTACATCAGCCTGCGCCTTGAACCCATCGGCCACCTGCTCCAGCGGGTTCGGTTGCCCCTGTAGCTGGTTCAGTTCTTCGTGCACGCGCAGCATAAAGCGATGGAAATGCAACCGCAGCTTACGCTCTGTGGGTAGACTCTGGAAAAACAGATCCATCAGCCAGGTTTTGCCGCGCCCAACCCCGCCCCACATATAAAGCCCCTGCACCGGTGCCACCGACGGTTTATCCGCCAGCCCCAGCCAGTGCCGCCAGCGGGTAAAACGGCCATCGGATGCGGGAGTCGTCTGCGATGCTTCGCGCGCTTGCAAGGCCTGATAAATGTCATGCAGCGCGGTTACCGTTTGCAGTTGTACCTCATCAGGCTGATACTCGCCCGTCGCCACTGCCTGCTGATAGTGCGCCAGTGGCCCAGCAAGCGGCAGCGTTGTCGGTTGTATCATCTCGGGTTCTCCCTTCATCCGTCATTTTCCGAAAAAAAGTTAGTCGTGTTTTATCGCCCGTTAACGGCGATTCGCTCCGCGATCGTCGCATTTTTCCATGATATCACCTGAAATAGATCCCAATTACCTTACAGCGTCGCGTTTCGGGACTCCACTCGGGCGGCGTTAACGGTTATAGTGGCTATTATGAAGTGAAAAAAACCTACGGGACAACGACGTCGAAAGAGGTGTCTTTATGACTTGGGAGTATGCGCTAATAGGATTAGTTGTCGGCATCATCATCGGTGCTGTCGCCATGCGCTTTGGCAACTCTAAACTGCGGCAACAACAAGCGCTGCAAAGCGAGTTGGAAAAGAGCAAAACAGAACTGGAGACCTATCGTCAGGAGTTGGTGTGCCATTTTGCCCATAGCGCCGAGTTGTTGGACAACATGGCAAAGGATTACCGTCAGTTGTACCAGCATATGGCTAAAAGCTCTAGCAACCTGCTGCCAGATTTGCCGATGCAGGATAACCCGTTAACCGAGGCGGAAGCAGACAACGATCAGGCCCCCGTAGGCATGCCGCCGCGCGATTATTCAGACGGCGCGTCCGGACTGCTGAGCGGTGAGCGCCCGCTGCGCAAATAACCCCCGCGCACCACTGCGTGAAGGGCAAGCTCCTTCACGCAGCCTACATCTCCATTATCCCTTCCCTGCGCAGTTTGACGATAGTTACATTCCCTTGACGAAAGAACAGTGAACTTTACACGTTATTCGCTGGTCGACTCTTCACCAGCCGTTTAAGTTTATATATCATCATTTTATTCATGATCGACACGCTGTCGATGGTTCGCAGGTTGTGAGAGATAATTCAAATGAAGAAAAAATCATTATTATTCAGCGCACTGGCAGTAAGCATGAGCCTGGCATTGTCATCGCTTCCTGCCGCACAAGCCGCCCTGCCCGCCGTGGTGGAAGGTCAACAGTTACCCAGTCTGGCACCAATGTTAGAAAAAGTGATACCGGCGGTGGTCAGCGTGCATGTGGAAGGTACGCAAACGCAGCGCCAACGCGTACCGGAGGAGTTTAAGTTCTTCTTTGGTCCGAATGCACCGTCCGGCAAGCAGAACAGTCGCCCGTTTGAAGGCCTCGGTTCAGGCGTGATTATCGATGCGACCAAAGGGTATGTACTGACCAATAACCATGTCATCAACAACGCCGATAAAATTCGCGTGCAATTGAATGACGGCCGGGAATATGACGCCAAACTGCTGGGTCGCGATGAACAAAGCGACATCGCCCTGCTGCAACTGAACGATGCCAAGAATCTGCAAGAAGTTAAAATGGCGGATTCTGACCAACTGCGCGTCGGAGATTTCGCCGTCGCCGTGGGTAACCCGTTTGGTCTGGGCCAAACGGCCACCTCAGGCATTATCTCCGCGCTAGGTCGCAGCGGCCTGAATCTGGAAGGGTTAGAAAACTTTATCCAGACCGATGCCTCTATTAACCGCGGTAACTCCGGCGGCGCGCTGGTTAACCTCAACGGTGAGCTGATTGGAATCAACACCGCGATCCTGGCACCGGGCGGCGGTAACATCGGTATCGGGTTTGCCATTCCCAGCAACATGGCGCAAAACCTGGCGCAGCAACTTATCGAGTTCGGTGAAGTGAAACGCGGTCTGTTAGGCATCAAAGGCAGCGAAATGACCGCCGACATGGCGAAAGCTTTCAAGGTGGAAGCGCAACGTGGTGCCTTCGTCAGCGAGGTATTGCAAAAATCCGCGGCCGCCAAGGCGGGTATCAAGGCCGGTGATGTGCTGACATCACTGGACGGCAAACCGATCAACAGCTTTGCTGAACTGCGTGCCAAAATCGGCACCACCGCGCCCGGTAAAACGGTGAAAATTGGCCTGTTGCGTGAAGGAAAACTGCTGGAACTCTCCGTGGTTCTCGATAATAACACCTCTGCCGCCACCAGCGCTGAGAGCCTGTCTCCGGCCTTGCAGGGCGCATCGCTTTCCAATGGTCAGGCGAAGGATGGCAGTAAAGGGGTACAAATCGAAGACGTCACCAAAGACACACCGGCGGCACAGGTGGGCTTGCAGAAAGGCGATATAATTGTCGGCGTTAATCGTGAACGGGTAGAAAACATCACCCAACTGCGCAAAATTCTGGAAAGCAAACCCAGCGTGCTGGCGCTGAACGTGGTGCGTGGCGAAGAAACGATTTACCTGCTGCTACGCTAATACAATATATTGTATCAATACTATAAAATCGGACACGGTACATGCCGTGTCCGGTAAACTCATGTTATCCTCCGCTTACCTATCCACTTCCCTGTATGTTTTATGCTCGCAAAACTCTTTCGCTCCGCCATTATTGGCGCGATCGTGGCGGGAATTCTGCTCGCGATCATGCCGTTGCTACGGTCAAATACCGCACTGTTTTCCCGCTCACCCAGTATCCAGAGTGAGGATGTGCCGCTTAGCTACAATCAGGCCGTTCGCCGCGCAGCGCCTTCGGTGGTTAACGTCTATAGCCGAGAATCAAGCAGCGAGAACAACGGGGAACTGAATATTCGCCTGCTCGGATCTGGCGTGATCATGAGTGAAAAGGGCTACGTGCTGACCAATAATCACGTGATAAACAATATCGCGCAGTTGGTTATCTCGTTACAGGATGGCCGCGTCTATGAGGCCAGCGTGATTGGCACCGACAAGCTGACCGATCTGGCGGTGGTGAAAGTGGAAGCCGCCAACCTACCGGTTATCACCATCAACGAAAAACGCACTGCGCACATCGGTGATGTGGTGCTGGCTATCGGCAACCCTTACAACCTGGGGCAAACCGTTACCCAGGGCATTATCAGCGCCACCGGCCGCGTGGGGTTGAGTTTGATGGACGGCTCTGGTTCCGGCTTTGGCGGGCGTCAGAATTTCTTGCAAACCGATGCCTCCATCAACCACGGTAACTCTGGCGGTGCGTTGGTCAACACGCTGGGTGAACTGGTCGGCATCAATACACTGACCTTTGATAAAGGCAGCGACGGAGAAACGCCGGAGGGCATTGGTTTCGCCATTCCGGTAGCACTGGCGACCAAGGTGATGGGAAAACTGATTCGTGATGGTCGTGTGATTCGCGGCTATATCGGCATTAACGGCGCGCAGGCGGAAGGGTTGTCACCCAATAGCACGCTGGACGGCAATAAACGGTTGCAAGGCGTGATCGTGATGAATGTCGAACCCGGTGGTCCCGCGGATAAAGGCGGCATGAAAAAAGGTGACGTGTTGCTAACCATGAACGGCAAGCCCGCCGTCTCAGTTATCGAAACCATGGATCAGGTGGCTGAAATTCGCCCCGGTACCGCCGTTCCAGTAGCCATTCGCCGTGGCGACCAGGAGATGACGCTGTCGGTGACGATTCAGAAGTTTCCTGAGAGCTAACGTTACCAGTATGAGCAGCACCGCGGCTGCTCATACTGAAACGGGATTACGCGTCGTTGCCACTCACACGTTCGATGTTCGCACCCAGCCCACGCAGTTTATCTTCAATGCGTTCGTAGCCGCGATCGATGTGATAGATACGATCAACGAGGGTTGTACCTTCCGCGATACACCCCGCCAGCACCAGACTGGCTGATGCTCGCAGATCGGTCGCCATTACCTGAGCGCCAGAAAGCGTATCAACGCCGTGGCAGATCACGGTGTTACTCTCAATCTCTGCCTGCGCGCCCATGCGAATCAGTTCCGGTACGTGCATAAAGCGGTTTTCGAAGATGGTTTCGGTGATAACACCGGTGCCTTCTGCCACCAGATTCAGCAGGCTGAACTGCGCTTGCATATCGGTCGGGAAGCCGGGATGCGGAGAGGTACGCACGGTAACCGCTTTCGGGCGTTTGCCATGCATATCCAGGCTGATCCAGTCCTCACCCACTTCGATATCTGCGCCTGCATCACGCAATTTTGCCAGCACGGCATCCAGCGTATCCGGACGCGTGTTGCGGCACACAATGCTGCCACGAGAGACGGCAGCGGCCACCAGGAACGTGCCGGTTTCGATACGGTCCGGCAGCACGCGATAAACGCCGCCACCCAGACGCTCGACGCCTTCGATAACGATCTTGTCGCTGCCGGCGCCTGTGATTTTGGCACCCATTGCGTTCAGGAAGCCCGCCGTATCAACAATTTCCGGCTCGCGCGCGGCGTTTTCGATAATGGTGGTGCCTTCCGCCAGCGTTGCCGCCGTCATGATGGTGACAGTTGCACCGACGCTGACTTTATCCATGACGATATGCGCGCCCAGTAAACGCCCGTCAACCGTGGCTTTAACATATCCCTCTTCCAGCACGATCTTGGCACCCAGCTGCTCCAATCCGGTAATGTGCAGATCGACCGGACGTGCGCCAATCGCGCAGCCGCCAGGCAGTGAAACCTGCCCCTGACCGAAACGCGCGACCAGCGGCCCCAACGCCCAGATAGAAGCGCGCATGGTTTTCACCAGATCGTAAGGAGCGCAAAATACGTTAACGTCGCGGGCATCCACATGCACCGAACCGTTGCGCGTCACGTGAGCACCTAACTGGCTAAGCAGCTTCATCGTGGTATCGATATCACGCAGCTTGGGAACATTTTGGATTTCTACTGGCGCTTCCGCCAACAGGGCCGCAAACAGGATGGGCAGGGCGGCATTTTTCGCCCCGGAGATAGTGACTTCACCAGTGAGCCGGGTAGGACCCTGCACACGAAAGTTGTCCATAGTTAAAGGTTCTCAGCTTGCTAAATGTATTCCAGGGCGCACTGCTCTCGCTTAAAAGCCGTTCAGCTTGCGATCGCGCTGCCATTCTTCCGGTGTATAGGCCTTGATGGAAAGCGCATGAATGCGGTTATCCGCAATGTACTCAATCAAGGGCGCGTATACGGTCTGCTGCTGTTTGACACGACGCATACCAGCAAAAATATCCCCCACGGCGACGACCTGAAAGTGGCTGCCATCGCCCGTTACGTGGACTTCTTGCAGTGCGAGTGCCTTCATCAGCACCTCTTCGATCTCGTTATTTTCCATCGCTCTCAATTCTGTATTCAGGGGGAGGATTATCAGCCGTGTATCTTAGATGAATACGCCGTTTTCTTAAACAAAGAAATCCCTCTTGGCGTAAGCTAAGAGGGCTGTTTTCATCTATACGCGGGAAAGGTAAAGAAAAAAATCAAACGACAGGGATAATATCGTTGAGGTTATACAGCGCAATCAACGTTTTTACCCGCTCACTGGCACCAGAAATCACGAAGGATGGCGTTGAACGGATCTGCTGTTGATAGAGATGCACCAACAGCGCCAACCCGGCGGAATCCACTCGCTCCAGCGCAGCGATATCCAGCGCCTGCTTGCCCTTCAATAAGGTCTCACGCTGCTGCCAAAACGGCAGCAGGGAATCGCGATCCAAATCGCCGGACAGCGCCAGCGTCGAGTCTTGCGACGTCCAGCGCAGTGCCTCAGCCATTCTTCTGCTCCAGCGTAATCGGCTGACGAGCGGAAGCTTCCAACTGCTTGGTTAACCCATCAACACCCTGTTGACGCAAAATAGCTGCCCATTCGTTTTGCTTGGTGGTGATCATGCTCACCCCTTCAGCAATCATGTCGTAAGCCTGCCAGTTACCGGTCTGGCTGTTTTTACGCCATTGAAAATCCAAACGCACCGGTGGGCGTCCACCGTTATCGATAATGGTCACACGGATAGGAATGATATCAGCGCTGCCCAGCGGCTGTTCCGGCGCAATCTGATAGTTCTGTCCATGATACAGCGCCAGCGCCTGACCGTAGGCTTGCGCTAAATAGGCTTCGAACGCCTTGAAATAGGCATCACGCTGCGCCGGCGTCGCTTCTTTGTAGTAGCGGCCCAGCACCAGCGCCCCTGCATAGCGAATCTGAACATACGGCAGCAGCTCTTCTTGCACGATTTGAGGCAAGTAGTTCGGATCCTGCTTGATGCGTGGTTGTTCCGTTTTCAGACGCGTAAAGGTCTTCTCCGCCGCATCGTTCATCAAACGATAAGGATTGGTTTGATCCGCCGCGCTGGCGAGATGTGCCACGACCAGCAGTGCCACCATCAGTAAACGTTTTAACATGCAGATGTCCTCTTGATTATTGTGCTGCGCCCGGCGCAGGAGCAGACGGCGCTGGCGTCAATGCCGGTTCGTTTTGCGGCACAGATTCCGTTTTTCCCGTATTGTCGGCGCTATCTCTCCCGCTCTTATAGAGGAATTGTCCGATTAAGTCTTCCAGCACCATGGCAGATTTGGTGTCCTGAATCACACCGCCATCGGCGAGGATCTTGGTGCCCATTTCTTCATCTTCGAAGCCGATATTCAGCGCCAGATACTGTTCGCCCAACAGCCCGTAGGTGCGGATCGCCAGCGAACTGGTGTCAGGAATATGGTCGTACCGGCGTTGGATATCCATGGCAACGTGCGGCAAATAGGTTTTGGTATCCAACGAAATATCAGCAACGCGACCAATCACCACGCCACCGACTTTTATCGGAGAACGCGCTTTCAGGCCGCCGATATTGTCAAACGTGGCGTACAACCGGTAGGTCTGTTCGCTGTCGATAGACTTCACATCGGCGACTTTCAAACAGAGAAAAATAATGGCGCCCAGGGCGATCAACAGGAATACGCCAACCCAGATTTCACTTCGCTTTGTTTGCATCGACTCAGTTCCCAAACATCAGTGCTGTCAGCACAAAATCCAATCCCAATACCGCCAATGACGAATGCACTACCGTGCGCGTCGTCGCCCGGCTGATCCCCTCAGAGGTTGGGATCGCATCATAGCCATTGAACAACGCAATCCAGGTCACGGTAATCGCAAATACCACACTTTTGATCACACAGTTCAGCAGATCCTTGCGCCACTCTACGGCGCCCTGCATCGCTGACCAAAAGAAGCAATCATCGATGCCCTCCCAACTCACCCCAACCAACGCGCCGCCCCAGATGCCGACCGCCACAAAGATGATCGTCAACATCGGCATGCTGATAAGTCCCGCCCAGAAACGGGGGGCCACCACGCGCCGCAGCGGGTCTACCGCCATCATCTCCATACTGGAGAGCTGTTCGGTGGCTTTCATCAGGCCGATTTCCGCCGTCAGGGCCGAGCCAGCGCGGCCAGCAAACAACAGCGCGGTGACCACCGGCCCCAGTTCGCGCAACAAAGAGAGCGCCACCATCATGCCCAAACTGGCCTCGGCGCTGTAGGTGGTCAGCACGATATACCCTTGCAGCCCCAACACCATACCGATAAAGAGACCAGGCACCAGGATGATCAACAGTGACTGAACCCCAACGCTGTGCAGTTGCTTGAGCAACAGCGGGCCTTGCTTGCGCAGTTCGGGACGGCCCACCAGCGCATTAAATAACATGAACCCGGCACGGCCAAAGGCAGCACAGGACCGGATTCCCTGACGTCCCAACGACGCCAATGCTTCTCGTAGCATGAATTGATTAACTCCCGGAGCCTAACAGGCTGGTTTTGTAGTCACCAGCAGGAAAGCGAAATGGCACGGGACCATCGGCAATGCCGTCAATAAATTGCCGTACCCGAGGATCGGTATTCGCACGCAGCGCCTCCACCGAACCGTGCGCAACGATATGCTGATCCGCCACGATGTAGGCATAATCCGCGATGCTCAGCACTTCCGGCACGTCATGGGAGACCACAACGCAGGTGATACCCAGCGCATGATTCAGTTCATCGATAAGCTTAACCAACACGCCCATGGTGATCGGATCCTGACCGACAAAGGGTTCGTCGAACATGATCATCTGTGGATCGAGCGCGATGGCACGGGCCAGTGCGGCACGGCGAGCCATCCCTCCAGAAAGCTCTGAAGGCATCAGATTAGCCGCACCGCGTAACCCGACCGCTTCCAGTTTCATCAGCACCGTGCTGCGTAACAGCGTTTCGGGCAGTTGGGTGTGTTCCCGCAGTGGCCAGGCCACGTTCTCAAACACCGTAAGATCGGTGAACAACGCGCCAGATTGGAACAACATGCTCATCTTCTTACGCACGTCATACAATCGGGAACGGGAGAGCGTTGGAATATTCTCTCCGTCAAACCAGATCTCGCCGCTGTCCGGTTGAAGCTGACCGCCAATCAGGCGCAGCAATGTGGTTTTACCGATACCGGAGGGCCCCATGATAGCGGTGACTTTCCCTTTGGGTACGGTTAACGAAACATCGGTGAAAATGGGCCGCTCGCCACGCGAAAAATTGAGCCCACGAATTTCAACCAGATGAGTAGCATCTTGGTTCATGCGATCTTTTCCTTCACTCACTCCCCTTGACGATCGTCGCTGTTATACGTCCATGACGTGCAACAACCGTTGCATTTCCTATCAAGCTTAACGGCAGGTTTCAGAAAAAGCCCGAGTTTTACAAAATATTACCGACAATTCTTACCGAAAAGGGCGGGTTCTGGCTGCCATAGGTTTTACTTTTTCTGCCCAGACAGTCAAAATTACCCCTCTACGATGCAACGCAATTTTTGCTCGACATTCGTCCGCGCACCGCTTCATTGCCTTATGAGCCGGTGATTATACCCGAATAAAGGACGCTGCATGCTTTTTGCGATAGTTCTGCTGGTTATTGGCCTGTTTCTCTTGGTTTATGGTGCTGACCGTTTGGTTTATGGCGCAGCCGTTCTTGCCCGTGTGTGGGGCGTTTCTCCTTTGATTATCGGCGTGATGATTGTTGACATCGGCACGTCACTGCCAGAATTGGCGGTGTCGGTAACAGCGGGTCTGAACCAGCAAATGGACATGGCGGTCGGTAACGTATTAGGTTCGAATATCGCCAATATCATGCTAATCCTCGGCAGTGCTGCCCTTATTCGCCCCTTAACCTTTCGCTCCGATCTGCTGCGGCGTGAACTGCTCCCCATGCTGTTGATCACGCTGTTCAGCGGCGGTGTGCTTTACAATGGCTATCTAAGTCGGCTTGATGGCGTCATGCTGCTCGCGGCGGCGGGTGCCTGGATCGTGCTAATGCTGCGCATGGCGCGTCAGGCGCAACAGAACGGCAGTGACAGCCTGACACGCGAACAATTGGCGGAACTGCCGCAGTCACAGGCTGACGGTAACCAGACGGTTGCCGTCCTCTGGTTGCTGCTGGGATTGATTATTCTGCCGATGGCGGCGCGTATCGTTATTGACAATGCAACGGTGATTGCACGTCATTTCGCCTTTGATGAGTTGACCATCGGGCGACAGTGCTGGCGATTGGCACCAGCCTGCCGGAACTGGCTACCGCCATCGTCGGCATGCTGAAAAAAGAGGATGATATCGCGCTTGGTAACCTGATTGGGTCGAACGTCTTCAATCTGGTTATCGTGCTTGGTGTTCCGGCGCTGCTGTCACCCGGTGCGGTGAACCCACTGGCATTTCAACGCGATTACGGCGTGATGCTGGGAGCGAGCCTGCTGCTGACGCTGCTCTGTCTGCGCAAAAAGCGCTCTATCGGACAAGGTGCTGGCGCGCTGTTACTGTGTATGTTTATTGCTTACCTTGCGACGCTGTTTTTGCTGTATTAGCGGCGCACGACCCGTTTTCTTGGAAAACTCAAATAGTCAGGATTAACCGTTATGTCCAACGTTGAACAACAGCCCGATTTTGATTTTCAACAGGCGGGCCGACACGTGCTCGCCATCGAACGCGACGGGTTGGCCCATCTGGACCATTATATCGATGACAACTTCACCCGCGCTTGTCGCACCATGTTCCATTGCCAGGGCAAAGTGGTGGTAATGGGAATGGGTAAATCCGGGCACATCGGGTGCAAGATGGCGGCGACTTTCGCCAGCACCGGCACCCCCTCGTTTTTTGTCCATCCCGGCGAGGCCAGCCACGGTGACCTAGGCATGATCACCGCACAAGATATCGTGATCGCCATATCCAACTCGGGTGAGTCCAATGAAATTCTGGCACTGATCCCGGTGCTCAAACGTCTGGGCGTATTTCTGATTTGCATCACCAGCAACCCGGAAAGCACCATGGGTAAAGCCGCCGATATTCATCTCTGTGTCCATGTGCCACAGGAAGCCTGTCCGTTAGGGCTCGCTCCCACTTCCAGCACCACGGCCACACTGGTGATGGGCGATGCGCTTGCCGTTGCCTTGTTACAGGCGCGGGGTTTCACCGCAGAAGATTTTGCCCTTTCTCACCCCGGCGGCGCACTGGGCCGCAAACTTCTGCTGCGCGTTGCGGATATCATGCATACCGGAGACGAGATCCCCCACGTTACCCGAGACGCGTCGTTGCGTGATGCGCTGGTGGAGATCACCCGCAAGAGTTTCGGTATGACCGTGATTTGCACGCCGGACATGATGATCGAAGGCATCTTCACCGACGGTGACCTGCGCCGCATCTTCGATATGCAGATCAACCTCAATGATGCGCGTATCGCCGATCTGATGACCGCAGGCGGTATTCGGGTCACCCCCAATACGTTGGCGGTGGATGCGCTGAATCTGATGCAGTCGCGCCATATTACGTCGCTGCTGGTGGCACAATCCGATCGACTGGTCGGTATCGTCCATATGCATGATATGCTGCGCGCTGGCGTGGTGTGATAGTCAACGGGATCGTCTTTCTGGCGCTCCCTAAAGAAAGAAGGGTGACATCAAGGATATGTGTTTATGAATAACCCCCAAGCGCAAACTACCACCTGCTACGGCCCCGTCGCGGATCGGGTATTGGAAAAGGCGCAAGCCATCAAATTGCTGATTTGCGATGTTGACGGCGTGCTCTCCGACGGCCTTATCTACATGGGCAATCAAGGGGAAGAACTGAAGGCGTTTAACGTACGCGATGGTTATGGTATTCGCTGTCTGCTAACGTCCGGCATTGAAGTCGCCATAATTACCGGGCGCTCTGCGCCGCTGGTGGAAGACCGCTGCCGCACGCTGGGTATCACCCATCTTTATCAGGGACAGTCAGATAAGGTTTTGGCCTTCCGTGAACTGTTAGATACACTGTCGCTTAACGCCGATCAGGTTGCCTATATTGGTGACGATTTGATTGACTGGCCGGTGATGGCACTGATAGGCCTTAGCGTCGCCGTGGCAGATGCACACCCTCTGCTGCTGCCTAAGGCAGACTACGTGACCAAAATTGCTGGTGGGTGCGGTGCGGTACGCGAACTGTGCGACCTTATCCTGCTGGCACAGGGCAAGCTGGACGACGCCAAAGGGCTATCGATATGAAGGTATCGTCACGGCAAGGGGGCTATCGCCGCCCGCTTGTCGGGGTACAAGTTTGTTACAACATGAGTTTGCCACGGCATAAGTTTGCGATGACCATGAGTACGTTTTTATTATGAATAAGACGAAGCGTTGGCTAACCGCGCTATTGGCGCTCATTGTATTGATTCTGATTGGCTGGAACCTGACGGATCAGGACAGCGCGCCACAAACGGAAACCCAGGATAATGCGGTGCCGACCTACACCAGCGATGAAACCACCACGCGCGTGTTTAACCCGCAGGGTGGCCTGAACTATCAACTCGTGGCGCAGAGAGTGGAGTACTTTAACGCGGAACAGCTCACCTGGTTTACCGCGTCTGTCGCTACGCTGTTTAACGAACAGGGTATCGCCACCTGGTCGGTGCAAGCTGACCGCGCCAAGCTGACCAAAGATAAAATGTTGTTCTTATACGGGCATGTGGAAGTTAACAGTCTGACCAATGACTCACAATTACGGCAGATAAAAACCGATAATGCGCAAGTTAACCTGGTGACACAGGACATCGCCTCCGATGATGAGGTGACACTGTACGGAGCCAGTTTCCTCTCGAATGGGATGAAAATGCGCGGTAATTTGCGTAACAAAACTGCCGAATTGATTGAAAAGGTAAAAACCTCTTATGAAATTCAACACCAATAATGCCTGGCGTCACGAGGCCATTGCCAGCGCCCTGTTAGCAGCAAGCCTACCTGCCCTTGCTGTGACAGGAGACACCAGTCAGCCGATTCACATTGATTCCGCGCAGCAGTCATTGGACATGCAGGGCAATACCGTCACGTTTACCGGCAATGTTACGGTCAAACAAGGCACCATTGATGTGAAGGCCGATAAAGTCGTGGTCACGCGCCCACAGGGATCGCAGGGCCAGGAAGTGATTGAAGCCTTTGGTAATCCGGTCACCTTTTACCAGATGCAAGACAATGGCAAGCCGGTGAAAGGCCGCGCACAGAAAGTGCGCTATGAACTGGCGCAGGATAGGATCACGCTGACGGGTAACGCGTATCTGGAACAACTGGATAGCAACGTGAAAGGCGATCGCATCACCTATCTGGTGAAACAGCAACAGATGGAGGCGGTGGGTGATAAAGGCGGGCGAGTAACCACTGTGCTGGTGCCCTCACAGCTACAGGAAAAGAACGGCAAGGCCGCCGCTCCCTCGTCTCAAAAAGACAAGCAGCAACCACAGGCAACTGAATAACCTATGGCAACATTAATCGCAGAAAACCTGGCGAAGGCCTACAAGGGACGTCGCGTGGTCGAAAACGTAAGTTTAACGGTCAACTCCGGTGAAATCGTCGGGTTGCTCGGGCCGAATGGTGCGGGAAAAACCACGACATTTTATATGGTTGTCGGCATTGTCCAGCGCGATTCAGGGCGGATCGTGATTGATGATGAAGAGATAAGCTTGCTGCCTTTGCACGAACGCGCGCGCCGCGGCATCGGCTATTTGCCGCAGGAAACCTCGATCTTTCGCCGTTTGAGCGTCTATGACAACCTGATGGCAGTCTTGCAGATTCGCAAAGACCTGACGCCGGAGCAGCAGGACGATCGCGCCAATGAGTTAATGGAAGAATTCCATATTATTCATTTACGCGATAGTCTGGGACAATCCTTGTCTGGCGGCGAACGTCGTCGCGTAGAGATCGCTCGCGCACTGGCGGCCAATCCCAAATTTATTTTGCTGGATGAACCCTTTGCCGGTGTCGATCCGATTTCAGTGCTCGACATAAAAAAAATCATTGAGCACCTGCGCGACAGCGGCCTGGGCGTGCTGATTACCGATCACAACGTGCGTGAAACGTTGGATGTGTGCGAACGCGCCTATATCGTCAGTCAGGGGCAGCTTATTTCCCACGGTTCACCCAGCGAAATTCTGGAGGATGAGCAGGTGAAACGCGTCTATCTGGGCGAAGGCTTCCGACTTTGATACTGTAACGTTTGCAATGGGCGTTCTATTTAAGGGAAAGTGACACGAGTTATGAAGCAAGGTTTGCAACTCAGGCTAAGTCAACAACTGGCCATGACGCCACAACTTCAGCAGGCGATCCGTCTGCTGAAGTTGTCTACGCTTGAACTCCAGCAAGAGATCCAACAAGCGCTGGAAAGCAACCCTCTGCTTGAACAAACCGATAGCCACGATGAAATCGATGCTCAGGAAACGAGCAACAGCGAATCACTGGATACGCGCGACGCCCTTGAGCAAAAAGATATGCCGGAAGAGCTGCCGCTGGACGCCACCTGGGATGAAATCTACTCCGCAGGCACGCCCTCGGGAACCTGCACCGATTACCGCGACGAAGAGCTGCCTGTCTATCAGGGTGAAACTACGCAAACCTTGCAGGATTACCTGATGTGGCAGGTAGAGTTGACGCCGTTTTCCGATACCGATGCGGCTATTGCTACGTCGATTGTCGATGCGGTGGACACCACCGGCTATCTGACCGTTCCGCTGGAAGACATTATCGAGAGCATCGGCGACGATGACGTGACGATTGAGGAAGTGGAGGCGGTGTTAAAACGTGTGCAACGTTTTGATCCGGTCGGCGTGGCAGCGCGTGATTTGCGCGATTGCTTGCAAATCCAGCTGTCTCAGTTTGCCCCCGAAACCCCGTGGCTGGCGGAAGCCAAGCTTATCGTCAATGAATACCTCGATTTGCTGGCCAACCATGATTTTCGCACGCTGATCCGCGCCAGCCGTATTAAAGAGGATGCGCTGAAAGAGGCGCTGGCACTGATTCAGTCACTCGACCCGCGTCCGGGCCAATCGATCAATACCGGCGAGTCGGAGTATGTGATCCCCGACGTGCTGGTGCGCAAGCATCAAGACCGCTGGGTGGTGGAACTCAACACCGACAGCGTGCCGCGTCTGCAAGTCAACCAGCAGTATGCCGCGCTCGGCCACAGCGCGCGTAACGACAGTGACAGCCAGTTTATCCGCAGCCACCTGCAAGAGGCGCGCTGGCTGATAAAAAGTCTGGAGAGCCGCAACGATACGCTGCTTAAGGTCACGCGCTGCATTGTGGAACAACAGCAGGATTTCTTTGAGAAAGGTGAAGAGTTTATGAAACCCATGGTGCTGGCGGATATCGCTCAGGCTGTGGATATGCATGAATCCACCATCTCACGCGTCACAACACAGAAATTTCTTCACAGCCCACGTGGCATTTTCGAACTAAAATATTTCTTCTCCAGCCATGTAAATACCGACAGCGGCGGTGAGGCATCATCCACTGCTATTCGGGCGCTGGTGAAAAAATTGATCGCGGCGGAAAACCCCGGCAAGCCCTTGAGCGATAGCAAGCTGACAACGCAGCTCTCCGATCAGGGGATCATTGTCGCGCGGCGTACCGTCGCAAAGTACCGAGAGTCTTTATCCATCCCGCCGTCAAACCAGCGTAAGCAGTTGGTTTGATTTCTACAGAGAAGGAAGACGCTATGCAGCTGAATATCACCGGACACCACATCGAGATCACACCCGCATTACGCGAGTTCGTTAACACAAAATTTGCCAAGCTGGAGCAATACTTTGATCGTATCAACCAGATCAACGTGGTGCTCAAGGTGGAGAAAGTGGAGCAAATTGCCGATGCTACTCTGTTCGTTAATGGCGGTGAGCTGCATGCCACATCCGAATCTGAAGACATGTATGCCGCCATCGATCTGTTGATCGACAAACTGGCGCGTCAGTTAAATAAACACAAGGACAAACTCAAACAGCACTGATCGTCATCTCCGCCTCCGGGCGCAGGTAATACGCCTCTGGCACAACGTCAGAGGCGTGAAGAGATGAGCGGGCCGTTAAGTGAACACACCATGAATAACGATCCCATTTTGCAACTCAGCGCGGTATTACGCCAAGAGTGCACCCGCAGCACCGTTCATTGCCAAAGCAAGAAACGGGCGTTGGAAATCATCAGCGAATTGGCAGCCAGACAGCTAAACCTTCCGACTCCGCTGATCTTCGAGGCATTGCTGACGCGCGAGAGAATGGGCAGTACCGGTATTGGCTGCGGTATCGCAATCCCCCACGGAAAACTCGGTGATGATAACGCCTTGGGCGCCACCGGAGTCTTTATCCAGCTTGAACAGCCAATATCTTTTGATGCTATTGATAATCAAGGCGTAGACTTGCTTTTTGCCTTGCTGGTTCCCGCAGAACAATGTAAAACCCATCTACATACGCTGTCGCTTGTCGCCAAACGTCTGGCTGACAAAAGTGTGTGTCGGCGTTTACGGGCAGCACAGAGTGACGAAGAGCTTTACCAAATTATGATTGAAGGGGATTAATCCCCGGTAGAAAGCGAGCGACATTCAGACATTCGCGCTACGATGTGCGTCATACAGATGAATCACTCGGTCAGGGTGTAACAAAAGAAGGCTATAGCCGGAGGGAAGTCGTCGGATGGTGCTGATGATTGTCAGTGGTCGCTCAGGTTCAGGAAAATCTGTGGCCCTGCGCGCCCTGGAAGATATGGGCTTTTATTGCGTGGACAACCTGCCCGTGGTGTTGCTGCCGGAACTGGCAAACACGCTGGCACAACGTGATATCTCGGCAGCGGTCAGTATAGACGTGCGCAACATGCCAGAATCGCCGGAAATCTTCGAGCACGCCATGGATCAGTTGCCGCCCAGTTTTGCGCCGCAACTGCTGTTTCTGGATGCCGATCGTAATACGCTGATTCGCCGTTACAGCGACACGCGCCGTCTGCACCCCCTTTCCAGCAAAAATCTTTCGCTGGAAAGCGCCATCGATGAAGAGAACGACCTGCTGGAACCGTTGCGCTCTCGTGCCGATCTGATCATTGATACCTCTGAAATGTCAGTGCATGAACTGGCGGAAATGCTGCGTACTCGGCTGTTGGGAAAACGCGAGCGTGAGCTGGCCATGGTGTTCGAATCCTTTGGTTACAAGCACGGCATTCCCATCGATGCGGATTACGTGTTTGATGTGCGCTTCCTACCTAACCCTCACTGGGACCCGAAATTGCGTCCGATGACCGGGCTGGACAAGCCAGTTGCCGCGTTCCTCGACCGCCATACGGAAGTGCACAATTTTATTTACCAGACGCGCAGCTATCTGGAACTGTGGCTGCCAATGCTGGAAACCAACAACCGCAGCTACCTGACGGTAGCCATTGGCTGTACCGGCGGCAAACACCGTTCCGTCTATGTGGCTGAGCAACTGGCAGACTATTTTCGCTCGCGCGGCAAAAACGTACAGTCCCGCCACCGCACGCTGGAAAAACGTAAATAATGACCGTCAAACACACCGTCATCGTCAAGAATAAGCTAGGCATGCACGCTCGCCCGGCGATGAAACTGTTTGAACTGGTGCAAAGCTTTGATGCCGAAGTGATGCTGCGTAACGAAAGCGGCGTTGAGGCGGAGGCCAGCAGCGTGATCGCCATGATCATGCTGGATTCTGCCCAGGGTAAACACATTGAAGTGGAAGCCAGCGGCGCAGATGAGGCCGCCGCACTGGCTGCGGTGGTTGAGTTATTCGAAGCCGGGTTTGATGAAGAATAACACGCGACAATAATCCCAAAAATCGACAATGCCATAGGTAATAACGCTACCTTATGGTATAACTTCGTGACAAGTTATCTCTCATTTTTATCAACACCCCCGCGTCGCTGGCGCGGGGGTGTTGCTTTATAAATGCGGTAGACTTTTTCTCTTGATATTGTTTTTTCATATATGCAGCACGTGCTTATATCCCTATGAACCTTGATCTTATTGCCATGACGTAACGTTGTTTGTTACCGCTATGCGTTTTATCAAGGGTTATGTTTTACCAACCTATTGGAGAGGAGTATGACGAAACCTAACCTGACTATTAGCGAACTGGATGCGGAACGCCTGGATCGGCTGTTGAAACAACCTGCGTGCAGGCACACCGATTGCACAAGCGTTGAATGAGGAGCTGGATCGTGCCGAGATCTTGCCTTCAGAGGACATCCCGTCAGATGTCGTCACCATGAACAGTCGGGTACGCTTTCGCGATTTAAACACTAACGAAGAGCACACCCGAACACTGGTTTATCCTGCCGCCATGCAGGACAGCAAGGAACAACTTTCTGTGATGGCGCCGCTCGGCGCAGCCCTGCTGGGTCTGCGCGTTGGGAATACCATTAACTGGCAGTTGCATAACGGAACGGAAACTCGCGTGGAAGTGCTGGAATTGCTCTATCAGCCTGAGGCCGCTGGCGAATATCATCGCTAAGCTCGCGCCCACTGCCCTGATTTCAGGGCAGTCATGTTGCCTGATTATATCCCGGCGATCTTCATGCCAGGCAGCAGTGCCGAACCGCACTGGATATTGCTGCGGGTTTCAATATCATCGCCCAACGTCACCATATCGCGCAGCATGGTTTTCAGGTTACCGGCAATAGTGATTTCACTCACCGGATACTGAATCTCGCCATTTTCCACCCAGAAGCCTGACGCACCGCGCGAGTAATCGCCCGTGACCGCACTCACACCCTGCCCCATCAGTTCGGTCACCAGCAGGCCTTTATCCATCTGCTTGAGCATCTGTTGGAAATTAAGCCCCTGACCCGCAATACGCCAGTTGTGAATGCCGCCGGCATGGCCAGTGCTCTTCATACCAAGTTTACGCGCTGCATAGCTGGTCAACAGCCAGGTTTGCAGCACGCCGTCTTTAACGATGTCACGCTGCGCGGTACGTACCCCTTCACTGTCGAACGGGGTAGACGCCAGCCCTTTACGCAAATGCGGCAGCTCTTCGATGGTGAGCCAGTCCGGCAGGATCTGTTGGCCCAGCTTATCGAGCAGGAAAGTCGATTTACGGTACACGTTGCCGCCGCTGATCGCCCCCACCAAGTGGCCGAACAGGCCGGTAGCCACTTCGGCGGCAAACATCACTGGTGCTTCCATGGTCGGCAACTTGCGCGGTGATAAACGTGAGAGCGTGCGGCGAGCGCACTCTTCGCCGACCCATTCCGGACTTTGCAGATCGTCCAGCGCGCGCCCTACGGTGTAAGCGTAATCGCGCTCCATATCGCCGTTCACTTCGGCAATCACACAGCTCGACATAGAGTGGCGGCTCGACAAATAGCTTTGCAGCATGCCGTGGCTGTTGCCAAACACTTTGATACCGTAGTGGCTGTTGAAGCTGCCCCCTTCGGTATTGGTAATGCGCGTATCGGCTTTCAGCGCCGCCTGCTCGGCGCGCGCAGCCAGCTCAATACCCTTTTCCGCATCCAAGGCAGCAGGATGAAACAGGTCGAGATCGGGAGCGTCAAATGCCAGCAGTTCTTGTTCTGCCGGGCCAGAAAAAGGATCGGGCGAAGTATAACGGGCAATATCCAGTGCAGCCTGCACGGTGCGGGCGATGGCCTCCGGGCTCAAGTCGGTCGATGACGCACTGCCTTTACGCTGCTGGTGGTATACGGTAATTCCCAACGCGCCATCGCTGTTGAATTCCACATTTTCAACCTCGCCGTAGCGCGTGCTGACGCTGATCCCTGTGGTTTTGGAAATGGCCACCTCTGCCGCATCTGAAGCGGCGTGCGCCAGCTCCAACGCCTGTGCGACTGCCTGCTCCAATGCTTTACGCTGTTCTGCAACCTGAGTGATTATTGTCATCGTTCTGCCATACTGAGTTAAAAGCCGTTCAGAAGCCGGAAAATGGCGTCTGCCTTGCCCCTCTTCTGCGCCTAAAGGTGTATGCTTGAGTCTAACAGGATATCAGGATAATTTCGCAAAAAGCACAAACCTGTTAGGATCGGCGTCTTTTTTATGGCGTTAACCGCGTCACATGCCCGAACTGTTACGGAAAGAGATGATGAACAAACACCCTGAAGAGTGGCTGGACGACGTACCGGACCCGCACGCCGAAGATGATGAAGACGATGAGATCATCTGGGTCAGTAAAAGTGAAATCAAACGCGATGCAGAAGCACTGAAAGATCTTGGCGTGGAGCTGATTGAGCTCGGTAAAAATGCGCTGGAGCGCATCCCGCTGGATGACGATCTGCGTGCTGCGGTTGAGCTGGCGCAACGTATCAAAAAAGAAGGCCGCCGCCGTCAGGTGCAACTGATCGGTAAGATGCTGCGTGCCCGCGATCCAGAACCGATTCAAATCGCACTGGATAAGCTGAAGAACCGTCACAACCAGCAGGTCGCTCTGTTTCACAAACTGGAACAACTGCGCGACAGACTGATTGAGGAAGGGGATGATGCCATCCCGGATATCCTCGGGCTCTACCCGGCCGCCGACCGCCAGCAGTTGCGCTCACTGGTGCGCAATGCGCAGAAAGAAAAAGCCGCTAACAAGCCGCCCAAATCTTACCGTCAAATTTTCCAGTATCTGCGCGAACTGGCCGAAGATCAGGCCTAGGCTGTGTCCCTTAATTACATAAACTCTGGTAAAACAGGCGGATGCAGCCCAGTTCCAACATTGCCAGATAATTCCTCGCCGTTTTGTCGTAACGTGTCGCAATGCGACGGTATTCTTTAAGACGGCCAAAGCACCGCTCAACAACGTTCTGATTGCGGTAGGCGTCACGATCGAGCTTTGAACGACCATCCACCGCCATTTTTTCAGTGGATTTTCGGGGGATGATAGTTTTTATACCTCTGTTTTTCAGCTCGTTACGTAATACATGCCCGGAGTACGCCTTGTCAGCGAGTACCGCATGACCACGGCGTTTCATACTGCCGTTCTGGCGTTGAATATCAATACCGTCCAAAAGACGTAGTGCAAACTGACTTTCATGAGCCTGACCGGGGCTCAACACGATGTTTAACGGAAGACCACTTCCGTCTGTAGCCATATGGATTTTGGTGCCAAAACCACCTCGAGAGCGACCCAGCCCATTATCTCCGGTGATATCGGGATGTTTTTTTGAGCACCGGCAGCACATTTCAGCGCCCTGATATTGCTACCATCCAGCGCAGTCGCTGACCAGTCCACGAGGCCATGGGCATCAAGTGATGAAAGTAACTTATTAAAAATAATGTTAATGACTCCCGATTTTGACCATCGGTTAAAGCGGTTATAAACGGTTTTCCATGGGCCGTATCGCTCAGGTAAATCACGCCATGGGGCACCAGAGCACAGCCCCCAGAACATGCCATTGATAATCATGCGATGCTCAGCCCATGGGCGTCCGGCCTGTGGTGTTGCTGGTTCAGCAGGGAGTAAGGGCTGGATGATAGCCCATGCTTCATCGGGAAGGTCGTAGCGAACCATAGTTAAAAATGATTTATAAACAAACAGTTAGCATAACTCATGGGATTAAGGGACACAGCCTAGCAGTCAGCGACGCCTGGCGCTGGCACTATGCCAAATATGTTATGCCGGACGATAAAACCAGCGTGTCTCCCGGCGGACTGTTTGACAGCATCAGGACGGTGACGAGGAACAACGTTCCCGTTTCGTTTGATGCGGAAAACCGCGAAATGTTTCTGTTCTGCGCGATAGCCGAACTGGAACAGGCTCCCGGCAGCCACAACTAAATGCCGTCAATGAGGAAATCTATGGCGGCCTTCACCTGAGTGCGGAACTGCGACGCATCGCAGAACACCGCCCCCAGCGCGCGGACAGGGACACTCGCCAGTTCGTGGGTCATGACCGCGTATTCCTGACCGTCAGTCAGTCTGACAACAGGGACAAGACGATTCGGGTGGTGTCCTGCCGGATACCTGTCAACAGGCAACAGCGGGATCACAATCCGGCGGTTCAGTTGTCCAATAATATCGCTTGTGACATCAAGCAGCAGAGGGTAAACAGCGCTTTTACCGGTGTTTCCGTATACGGTGAATTGCATGGTTAAAATGTCCGGTATTCATCACTGAAACAGCCATGCTCATCATGGAAACGATTTAATACGTCGATGGCCTCCCTGTTCTCTTCCTGCCATTTTTTGGCTTCATGGTGGCGAAGCTCGGCATCCAGGGCCGCGGTCAGGGTCGCACTCAGGTTAATGCCTGCCTCACGCGCCCGGATCAGTAAGGCTCGTTCTACCGTCATGGTCACGCTCTGCGTGTTGCGTTGTTTCGCGGTCATGGTTTCTCTCCCGTCATGAGATACGTGCAATCTGCACGACTTGATGCACTTATCATAGCACCAAAAACAGGTCCTGCTACCGTTGCAGTCTTTCACATTTAACAGCCAGTCGTCATACCTGTTCCGTTATCAACAGCAATCACTGGTGTAATCATGACGTTTGCGGGATGCGCGGGCTCTTTGCCGCCCGCCCACGCAGCCTGCGAATATTCCGGGCATATTATGTCCGGAATATTCGCAGAGAAATTGAAACATCCATTACTCTGCCTGCCCCTGACTGCCTTCTGTGGGGTAGCCATCCCGTTTCCACCAGTCCAGCCCGCCAATCAGTTCTTTGACTTCGAACCCCAGCATTAACAACTTAAGCGCGGTTTGCGTTGAGCCATTGCAGCCAATACCGTCGCAGTAGCAAATGTAGAGCGCCGATTTGTCCAATGCCGTGGTGGTGTCAAACGAGAGTGAACGATGAGGCAGATTGACGGCACCGGGAATATGTTCGATCTGATAATAGCTGTGTTGCCGACCATCGTCCACCACCAGGTTCCTGCCTTGCTGGCGCGCCGCGTGCAGATCGGCGGCGTCAATTTCGAACGTCAATTTTTGCTGGTAGTAGTTGATTTGCTCAGTGATGGACATATTTTCCCCCTTTTGATGACGTGATGTAGCGCAACGAGCGTGGATAGATGTCCTTGCCGTAAGCAGGAAAATAGCAGGTCTGTTAATGCGGTAAATTCAATTGTTTTTCATGCATATGAAGTTTTTTTGAGGACGCTTGCCAACGTCTTCACTGCAATCTCCAGTTCATAAGGAGTGTGGGCGGCGAATCCCATCAGAAAGCCGGTGTGGTGTTGATGCAAGGCGGAGAGTGTCGAGAGTCCGAGCAGGTCAACACCCGCCTGACGGGCGCACTCAACCGCCTCTCGTTCGGGAATATCGCGGATAAACACGCAGGGCATCTGCATGCCGCCGCTGGGTACTAATGGATCCACAACATCCGCCAGATGCTGTCGCACCAGCCGCGCCAACACATTTCGACGCTCGGCATACAGCAGGCGCATGGTGCGCACATGGGCACCAAAGTGGCCATCTTCGATAAAGCGCGCCAGTGTGAGTTGGGGGATGGGGGCTCTGTGGCCGTCCAGCAGGGTGCGGGCCACGGTCATGGGAGCCACCAGTGACGGCGGCAGCACCATATAGCCGATACGCAGGCCGGGAAACAGTGATTTCGTGAAGGTACCGATATAGATCGTGCGCTCGTGCAGGTCCAGCCCCTGTACGCAGGCGGTGGGCTTGCCCGCATAGTGGAACTCACTGTCATAATCGTCTTCGATAATCCAGCTGTGGTGTTGTCTGGCCCACTCAATGACGGCCAGCCGTCTGTCCAGAGACAGCGTTGCACCGGAAGGAAACTGGTGTGACGGCGTCAGAAACACCGCTCTGGGCGAGGTTTCCGAAGCGGCAGCGGCGGTAAACAGCTGGTCCACTCTTACCCCATCGGCATCCAGCGGTACTGGCACGCTGATGAGGCCCGCTGCATCGAACGCTTTGCGCGCGCCGTGATAGGCCGGGTCTTCGAGGAGGATTTTATCGCCCACCTCAAGCAATACCTGGGCACACAACGTCAATGCCTGCTGGGAACTGTTCAGTATCAGCACCCGCTCGGGCGCTGCACGCGCGCCGCGCTCCAGATTAACGTGATTGGCAATGGCCCGACGCAGAGGTTCCATGCCCTGCGGTGGGCTGTGCAGCAATGCCTGCTTGCCATATTCTTTCAGTATCTGCCGTTCCAGACGTTCCCAGATGGCGAGTGGAAAACTGCGTGTTTCCGGCACGCCTGGAGCAAAAGGGCGGGAGATAAGAAAATCGCGCACCCCGCCGCCCTGAAACATGGCGCTACCACGCTGGCTCAGGCGCGGTGTCTCGCTATCCTCCTCCGCGCGCCGAGGTTTGCCACGACCAGGCAAACGCCGTGCCCGTTCTGACACAAAGCTGCCACTGCCCACACGCCGCTCAATAAAACCTTCCGCGTGCAACTGCCCGTAAGCCGATTCGATGGTGTCTCGGGAAACGCCCAGCGATGTTGCTAATGCGCGCGATGCGGGTAATGGCTTGCCCACATCCAACATGCCATCAAGGATGCCCGCTGTATGCGCACGTGCAGCGGCAGGGCGCGCTGTGCCGGATCGCCGATCCAGGCTTTGACCGACTCAAGCTGAGCATGTTTGAACAATTGGTCTGTATCTCTTCGATTAATTGGCTGGGTGAATCAGGCCATTTTAGCGCTATAAATAACAGGTACAACCGCTACGCGCTACAACCCGTTTTTTTCCTTTTTCAGGAGTTAACGCTAGGCCATGTCATCTTCTACTTCTTGTTCACCGCTGCCTGAGAGCACGCAGACCCATCACGATCGCCACGGCCTTTATCCTGAGGCAACGAGCGTTGAGGATTTCCGACACAACCTGACGGCGGTACAGGCGCGTATCGCGGCGGCCTGTCAGCGCGTGGGGCGCGATCCTGCCTCGGTGCGCCTGCTGCCGGTCAGCAAGACCAAACCTGAAAGCAACCTGCGACTGGCGTATGCGGCGGGGTGCCGCATGCTGGGTGAAAACAAGGTGCAGGAGGCGTTGGGTAAGTGGGAGGCCATGCAGGATCTGAGCGATTTGCAATGGTCGGTCATCGGCCATTTGCAAACCAATAAGGCTCGGCTGGTGGCGCGTTTCGCCACCGAATTTCAGGCGCTGGACAGCCTGAAACTCGCCGAAGCGCTGGATCGCCGTTTGCAAAATGAAGGACGCTCGCTGGATGTGTTTGTGCAAGTCAACACCTCCGGTGAAGCGAGCAAATATGGCCTTGCGCCCGAGGACGTAACGGCATTTATTCAGACACTGCCTGCTTTCACGGCATTGCGGGTGCGTGGATTGATGACGCTGGCGCGCTTTTCCAGTGAGGCGGAACGCGTACGCGAGTGTTTTGTGTTGTTGCGCACCCTGCGCGATCAATTGCGGCAAAGTGCCCCCGCAACGATTGCGCTGGATGCGCTATCGATGGGAATATCGGGGGATTTTGAGATAGCGATCGAAGAGGAGGCCACCGTGGTTCGCGTCGGCCAGGCTATCTTCGGCGCGCGAACACTGCCTGACAGCCATTTTTGGCCCGGAGAAGCATCGCAATAATGCGCATTCTCCACCCATGAATTCAATACGATTATTTCAATTGAGAGGACTCTGCCATGTATGACGCTTCCCTGACTCTGACCGATGTTGATCCTGAACTGGCGGATGCCATCCTGAATGAACAACGCAGTCAAGAGGAGCATGTAGAACTGATTGCTTCTGAGAACTACGCCAGCCCGTTGGTGATGGCTATCCAAAATTCTGTGTTCACCAATAAATACGCCGAAGGTTACCCTGGCAAGCGCTATTACAGCGGCTGCGAGTTTGTTGATGTGGCGGAGCGGTTAGCTGTTGAGCGCGCTAAAGCGCTGTTCGACTGCGATTATGCCAATGTGCAGCCTCATGCAGGCGCTCAAGCCAATGCGGCCGTGTTTCTGGCGCTGACCAATCCCGGTGATACCGTAATGGGCATGAACCTGGCACAGGGGGGACACCTGACGCACGGTAGCCCGTCTAACTTTTCCGGTCGTCACTACAAGATTGTGCCCTACGGGCTCGATCCCGATACCGGGCTTATCGACTATGACGAGATGGAACGAATTGCGCTGGAAACCCGTCCGAAAATGCTGATCGGAGGTTTTTCTGCTTATTCGCGCCACAAAGACTGGGCGCGCATGCGTGCCATTGCCGATAAAGTAGGGGCGGTGTTTTGGGTGGATATGGCGCATGTTGCCGGTCTGGTCGCGGCGGGGGAATACCCTAATTCGTTACCCTATGCTCACGTAGTAACCAGTACCACCCATAAAACCCTGTGCGGTCCGCGCGGTGGCATCATCCTCGCTAAAGGGCAGAGTGAGGATTTTTACAAGAAGCTCAATGCTGCCGTATTCCCCGGCATTCAGGGCGGGCCATTGATGCACGTGATTGCAGCCAAGGCCGTCGCTTTCAAGGAGGCGCTGCGCCCTGAGTTTACTACCTACCAGCGGCAGGTGGTGACCAATGCCCGCGCCATGGCGGCGGTGGTGCAACAGCGTGGTTACAAGATTGTCTCGGGGGGTACGGATAACCATCTGATGCTGATTGATCTTTCCGATCGCGCATACACGGGAAAGGACGCCGATGCGGCACTGGGTGATGCTTATATCACCGTGAATAAAAATTCCGTACCGAACGATCCCCGTTCGCCGTTTGTCACCTCAGGGCTGCGCATTGGCACACAGGCAGTGACCACGCGCGGTTTTGGCGTTACTGAATGCGAGCAATTGGCTGGCTGTGTGATGTGCTGGATGCGTTGGAACACGGTGAAAATGCGCAGAGGACAGTGCGCGATCGGGTGCGTAAGCAGGTGGTGGATCTGTGCTGTTGCCATCCGGTGTACCGATAATCGGTGTACACCTTGCGCTGCGTTGAAAAGGATAACAACGGCTGCTATAACGGGAGAATCAAGACAGCCGGGTGGCGTATGGACAGCAAAGTACTGAAGCACTTTTTAAAAATCGTCCAGTTAGGTTCTCTGACGGCGGCGGCCGATGACGCTTGTCTGACGGTTCAGGCGCTGGCGGCGCAAATCAAAAAACTGGAACAGCATATGGGGCTGCGGTTGCTCAACCGCACCAACAAGGGTGTGTCGCTGACCCCGGAGGGTCAGCAGATGCTGCCAGAAATCACGGCGATGGTCAGAACGGCGGAGCAACTGCAACGCAAGGTCGATCAGCTGCGCCAGCATGCGCCTACGACGCTACACATTGCGCTGAACAGCACGTTTTCGCTGGATATTAACCACTGCATCATGAACTTTATGATGGATACGCTGCACGGTTACCGCATCGTATTCAGGAGTTCTGAATCGCCGGAAAACCTGACCAAGCTGGCCAATGGCGATGCTGATATGGCGGTGGTGATTGGTTGTCCGGCGCACTGTGATGACCCCATGTATCTTATTGACGCGCTGAAGGTGTCGATCGTGGCCGCGATGGCACCAGGCACCACGCTGGAACTGGCACCGTTGATCAAACCGGTGGCGGAGTGCGCTTATGCCCGTGTATTCGAACGCTTTGTTGCCCTGAATCAGCCGAGGGCACAGGGGAAAGCGGTTTACGATTCTGGCAGTGAACAAGTCAGTATGTCGTTAATGAAACGTCGGGGCGGCGTGGGCATGGTGTCGCAAGCGATCGCTGATGCGCACCAACTGACCGTCGTACCGGATTTCAGGGATGCGCTGGATGTGTATCTGGTGATGAAAACTTCCTTACTCTCTGAACAAGATATCGCGGCGCTCAATATATTGCTCTCGTTGCCGACGGCAAACGTGCCGCCGGCATCGGCATTGGTTTAGAACGTTACGTTAATTTTTCCCCAGAAGGTTCTTCCCGGCTCATTCACCGAAGTATTGGCGGAGTAGCCAAAGCTGCTGTTACCGGCGAGATTCAGGTGCTCGCTGTAGGCGGTGTTAAACAGGTTATCGACGCCTGCGCTGACTTTCACCTGTTCCGTCACTTTATACGCCAGATTGGCAGAGAAGATGGCAAAACCGCTGCTGTTGCCAAAATCTTTACCGACCACGTTGCCTTCATTAACCGCTAACCGATTCTGGCTGCTGACCAGCCGCAGCAAGCCACCGCTGCTCCAGTTGCCGGATTCCCAGGAGAGTCCCAAGCGCGTTTCCAGCGGCGGAATTTGCGGCAGTGGTCGACCGTTTGAACGGTTTTCGGCCCAGGAATACGCCAGACTGGCATCGGTTTTCCAATGATCGGTCAACTGATAGCTCAAGCCGGTTTCGCCGCCCAGCGTGAGCGCGTTGACGTTATCCACCTGACTTTCTTTGGGTTTACTCCGATTGATATTGTAGCGGAACAGAACAAAGTCATTCACTCGACCCACATAGGCCGATACCCAACTTGTCAGTCGCTCCCCTTTGTATTGCGCGCCGATATCCAACTGGGTGGTTTTCTCCGTTTTCAGGTTATCGAATGCGCTGGCGCTGCCTCCCGGCCCGTAAGTGGGTGAAAACAGCTCCCAGTAATCGGGGAAACGCGTGGTGTAGCCGACGCCTGCATAGACCATCAACGGCAGCGAGGCGACGGAATGATCCACACGCAGGAAGCCCGCGGGTAGCGTGGCACTGCGGTTGGATTGTTCTGCTGTGGTGAAGTTATCGACTTGCGCACGATCCAGTCGGGTACCGACAATAACCTTGTTTTGTGCACTGGCCTCCCAGGTCAGTTCACCGAAAAGACCATAATTGTGGAAACGGGCATCTTTATCCCAATGGCCGTTGTCCAAACTGAGGTGGGTATTCAACTGGGTATCGACACCCGTTTGAAGCTGGTAATCCTGCCACAGCCAGGTGGTCATCATCCTGCCGCCGACGGTGCGGCGATCCAGACGCATCGTCATTGCCATCGGCATAGACATCCCCATGCCGCCCGGCGTGCGCAAACTGAAGTTATCCATCACGTGGTCGGCATAGTTGTAATAGGCGCTGGCTTCGAACTTATCGAGCAGGGTGCCAATGTTGCTCTTTTCAAAACGCAGGCCCAGGCTCTCGCGTTTGAACTGCGAGCCATCCATGCCGCGTCCCGCGTAGCGTGCTTCGCCATCGCCCTTGCCGGCGGAGAGTTCCAGCAGCGTATCTTTATCCGGTGTCCATCCCAGTGCGATGTCGCTGTTCCACTTATCCCACTTTGAGGGCACGCGGCGGTTGTCTCCGTCCTTGTAGTCGTTGGCGCGGGATGTGTTTCCCGTCAACCGGAGATAGCCCTGCTCGTTGCCAACGCTGATATCCGCATTTTGATCCCAGCGGCGGTTGGAGGCAGCCAGCAGGCTGACATTTCCTTTTAGGCCCGCCTGCGTGAATTGGGGCGGTAATCGCTCGAAGCGCAGCGTGCCCGCAGAGTTACCTGGCCCCCATAACACGCTTTGTGGCCCCTTGATCAGCGTGAGTACGTCGTAACTTTCCGGCGAGATATAAGAGCTGGGGGCATCCATACGCGCCGGGCAGGCACCGAGCATTTCGCCATCGTTGGTGAGCAACCGCAAACGCGATCCGAACATGCCGCGAAACACCGGGTCACCGTTGGTGCCACCATTGCGAATTTGGCTAAAGCCGGGGATGGTTTTCAAGTAATCCGACCCATCGCTGGCGGGCACGGGTTGGCGCGGCGTTTTGGGGGACGTCACAATGGTTAACGGCGAATAGACCGGAGCCGTCACTGTCATCACATCCCCTTCATCATGATGGTGTGTGTTTTCTTCGCTGGCCGTTGCCTGAAGCGGCAAGGTGCAAATTACCGCCAGTGATGTGGTTAACATTTTAGTTTTTTTCATTACTCTCACCTGTCTTCGATCGCACGTATGACAAAAGCCACGATCGTGAGCCACCTGATCCCGGTGGATAAAAAGGGTATGTCGTTGCGAAAAGGCGGATGCGCGTTTCGAACGAAATGAGATCTCCCTGGTCCATAAGCGCAAGCGTTACGGGCACGACGTATCCACGGTGTTAATCCGATAGCGGGTTACTGTGAAAAAGGAGATTTACGCTGTAGGTGACAGGTGAAGGCGTGGCGGTGCACGCGGAAGATTCGTGGCATCAAGCGGGGGGCAGTATGGAGGCAAAACGCGGGGTAGCGGCGGTGCACGTGCTAACAGGACCATTAGCCATACCATAGGGATAAAGATACCGATGATAAAGGGCACATGCACCAGCAGTTCACAGTAGCCGCAGGCGAACCCTTCTTCCTGCATCATGGCGGCGTGATGATGTGCTGCAGGTGTTGCGCTGTGATGATTCATTGCCATTTCATGCGCTTGCGGTAACGGCATCCGCTCGACACGCCCCTTTGATATCACCGGGGCGACAAACAGCAGTAGCACTGCCAGTAATGCCAGGCAGGCTGCGCTTTTTTGTGCCGTTGCGTGTGAAACGATCATCGGGGTCAGAGAAACCAGAGTGGAAACAGAGGCGTAGTTTATCACAGGAATATTGATGAGAATGAGAAATATTATCTTATATTATCGATTTCTTGCTTTATATCATACTTGGTTGAACCTTGCCGTATCAGACAGAGTCCCTCTGCGCCTGCCATAGTGAAATTAGGGCCATGGGTGTATGATTTTAGCCGTTGGATCTCAGTAGGCTGATGTGAGTACGGATATTGCGCCACGCGGCAGAGGCCGGCCGCCCAAAACCGATGCGAGCTATAAAGGCACGCGCGAAGTGCTGATTCGCAGCGGGTTGGCGTTGCTGACGCAAAACGGCTTTCTCTCCACCGGCATTGATGCCATCGTGAAAAATGTCGGTGTTCCCAAGGGTTCCTTTTATTACTATTTTGAAAATAAAGAGGATTATGGGCGAACGGTGCTCGCGTCCTATGATAGCTTCTTTCAACATAAGCTGAATAAATTTCTGTCGGATGCCTCCGTGACGCCGATGAAACGGCTCAGCCATTTTGTGGCGGATGCAGGTCGAGGGATGCAGAAATACGCCTTCGCACGGGGTTGTCTGGTGGGTAATTTGATGCAGGAAACCCCCGGGTTGCCCGATCCGTTCCGAGGACAGTTGCAGCAGATTCTCAAAGCATGGCAAGGGCTGGTGGCAGCCTGTTTGCGGGCGGCACTGATCGCGGGCGAAATCCGCACGACGACGCCACCCGAACAACTGGCAGAGATGTTCTGAAGTGGTTGGGAAGGGGCAGTGATGAGAGCCAGGTTATACCAGTCCACACAACCGCTGAATGAATTCTGGTACTTCTTTTCCCATGCCCTCGGTTATCACTCGGATAATGAAATATCGCGCTGACAGCAGCGTGCTTTTCACCGACGTGAAATTGATAAATAACAAACTTTTCTCACTCTTCAATGCCGGTTGCTGCGCTGCGCTTGAAACGCAATGTGATGACAGTTACCGTGGAATTAATTTATAGACGATCGGTCAATAATTAATTTGGTGAATTTTACGGCTGCGTTCCCCTGATGGGCGAACGATACGGAGACGAGGTTTACATGTTCAATGCAATCGTGATCGACAAGGTTGAAGGCAATTATCATGCAGAGCTGGCGGCACAAGAGGAAAGTGCATTGCCGGAAGGGGACGTTACTGTCGCCATCGACTACTCCTCCATCAATTACAAGGATGCTCTGGCTATTACGGGGCGCGGTCCTATCGTACGTAAATTCCCGATGGTACCCGGTATCGATTTTGCTGGCACGGTAATAGAAAGCGTTAACCCAGCGTACAAAGCCGGTGACAAGGAGCTGTTGACCGGATGGGGCGTTGGGGAAAAACACTGGGGCGGTTTGGCGGGTAAGGCACGAGTGAGCGCTGAGTGGTTGGCTCCGTTGCCACAGGGTTCAGACGCCAGACATGTGATGGCGATTGGTACGGCTGGGTTTACCGCGATGCTCTGCGTCGAGGCCGTGTTAAACCATGGAGTGAAACCGGAGGACGGTCCGGTGCTGGTAACCGGTGCCAGCGGCGGCGTAGGCAGCTGTGCGGCCCTTATTTTGGCGCAGTTGGGATATAAGGTGGTGGCTTCCACGGGGCGCCCGGCAGAGGCTGATTGGTTGCGCAATGAGGTGGGCGTGAATGAGGTTATCGATCGTGCCGAGCTGAGTGCACCGGGTAAACCGCTGCAAAAAGAGCGCTGGGTGGCGGCGTTGGATATCGTGGGCAGTCATACGCTGGCTAACGTGTGTGCCAGCATTCATTACGGCGGCATCGTTGCCGCCTGTGGTATGGCGCAGGGGTTGGATCTCCCGGCAAGCGTTGCGCCGTTTATCCTGCTCAACGTGACCTTGCAAGGTATCGACAGCGTAATGGTCAGTACGGAAAAACGTCCGGCGCTGTGGGAAAAAGCCTGCAAATACCTGCCGATGGCAAAACTGGCCACGTTAACGACGGAGTACCCGTTGACGCAGGCCATTGATGTTGCCGGAGCCTTATTGGCGGGCAAGGTGCGAGGCCGTGCCGTGATCAGGTGCTGATACCCTGATATGACTGGCCCGCTTGATTAACGGGGGGGCCAGATACGACCCTGTACATGATTCTGTGTAAATGCCTTTCTCAGTAGTGACCGTCCAGGCGGTCACCGAACTCGATAATAAAACGGCTCATTGCCATACGCCAGTCCCGCAGTGGCATCGTCCATTTCTGTGAGGCCGACTGGATTGCCAGCCACACCACCTTTTTCACTGCGTCGTCAGTCGGGAACACTTTGCGTTTTTTAATCGCATGCCGGATCACACTGTTAAGCGACTCGATGGCGTTGGTTGTGTCGATGACTTTGCGGATATCAGCCGGGTAAGCGAAGAACGTTGCCAGATTGCTCCAGTTCGTCTGCCAGCTCCGGCTTGTCTGTGGATAGCGGCTGTCCCATGCGCTGGCGAATGCTTCCAGCGCCTGCTGGCCTGCTTCTTCCGTAGCGGCCTGATAGATGGCTTTCAGGTCGCGTGTGACGGCTTTGTAGTCCTTCCAAGAGACGAACCTCAGGCTGTTGCGTACCATGTGCACGATGCACCGCTGGATGCGGGCTTCCGGATACACCGCGTTGATGGCGTCCGGGAAGCCTTTCAGACCGTCGACACAGGCGATGAGGATATCGTTCAGGCCGCGGTTTTTTAGTTCTGTCAGCACATTGAGCCAGAACTTCGCGCCCTCGTTTTCGGCCAGCCACATACCCAGCAGTTCTTTCTGGCCCTCGATGTTGATACCCAGTGCCAGGAACACGGATTTATTGATGACGCGACTGTCCTGCCGGACCTTCAGGATGATACAGTCAAGGTAAACAATGGGATAGACTGCATCCAGTGGACGATTTTGCCATTCAGTAACCTGTTCCATCACGGCGTCGGTGACCTTCGAGACCAGCGCCGGTGAGACATCCGCGTCATACAGCTCGTTGAACGCAGACGCTATCTCGCGGGTGGTCATCCCTCTGGCGTACAGGGACAGGATTTGGTTATCCATCCCGGTGATCCGGGTCTGGTTTTTCTTCACCAGTTGTGGTTCGAAGGAGCCATCACGATCGCGCGGAGTACGTAGTTCCAGAGTGCCATCGCCGGTGGTCACGGTGTTTGTGGAATAGCCGTTGCGGGAGTTGGCCCCCGGTTTGGGCTGATTTTTATCGTAGCCCAGATGGTGGGACATTTCGGCGTTGAGAGCAGCCTCAACGCTGATTTTCTTCAGCAGGCGATCGAATTGGCTGAGATCGTCAGGGGTTTTGAGATTTTTGGCCAGTTCGTTAGCCAGAGCCTGCAACTGTTTTTCGTCCATAAATTAACCTGTTTTTGATGTTGGACTGAACATATCAAAATCAGGCAATTACACAAATTTATGTACAGGGTCCGCTGGCGACGGCATCACGAGCGTGCTGCACATCTTCACGGCCAATCGCATTCACATTACCCAAGGCTTCACGGCGCGCAAGGTCGCCCGTGGCTTTATTGAGTTCTGTTTGATACAGATCGATGTTGGCCTGATATTGTTTGCTGTTGATCATCAACTGGTGCGTCTGGCGCACGCTGTTAGCCAGCGCGGTTTGCGCACGTTCTAAAGCAAGTTGCGCATCAGTCGCGTCCAGTTCGACCAGAATCGCCCCCTGCTTGACGAAATCGGTGTTGCCCACGTTGACGCGGGTAACGCTACCGCTCACCTGGGACATCAACTGCACCTGATTGCCTGCTACATAAGCATCGTCGGTTTCCTGGTGGTGCCTGAGCACCTGATACCAGTAGACGAACCAGATACAGCCAACCAGTAAAAACAGCATGGTCAACAGGGTAAGTACCCGTTTGTGCTGGTATTTTTTATTCTTCATAGGAGCCTGCGGCGTTGGGTTTTCCACGCTTGAACTCATGGTGTTTTCCTCTGCTTCAAATGTCATTTTTTCGTTATTTTTTATCAGAATGCGGCGGATAACGATGGCCGATTCTTACTCATGTGCTGCGAGGCAGAGAATCGGCCAACGCAGCCTTTACCCATGATGCAACTTATCGCTCCGGCTGCCGTGAGGCAGCGGAACGTGGTCCGTTTAATGAACGGTCATGATACAAACGGGTATTGATCCAAAAACACCAGGCATCTGGCAAACACGCCAGCGCGTGTGAAGATGTATTTAAGGTAAGACAGTATTGTTATTATCGGTCTGACGAGATCATGGTTTATCGATCTTGTCCATTTCGTCCAGCCGCACCAGCAATTTACGCATTAGCACTTCCAACTGCTTCTGCTCATCTTTTTCTAATGCTGACCAGAGGAAATGCAGACTCTGGTGCTGCGGTGGCAGCAGACGATCGAGAAACGCTTTGCCTTCATCTGTCATATGCAAGTGTAAGCAACGACGATCGCTATCGCTTTCACGGCGTTCAATCCAACCGCGTTTTTCTAACTCATCGGCAATGCGCGTGGCATTGGTACGTGAAGAGCCCAGTGCGGCGCTCAATTCTGATGGTTGAATACTACGTGATTCCTGAGATTCCAGCGTAATCAGTGCCATAAACAACGTTTCGTTGATGCCCTGTTCCCGCAAAATCTTGTTGCGGTGCTCCAGAATCTTGTTCTGCATGTGCATGCACAGACGCACCAACAAGATTTCCTGTTGAGGAAACTCTGGATTGCGCGATGCGCGCAGATTGATCATTTGTTCGATGGGCGAGAAGGAGCTGTTTTTATCGAACTCAGGTTTCTTGTCACGCGCACCACTTTCAGTGAGCCCGTGCTTGTGTACAGATGGACTATCCATTTTTATGTGAATCTCATTAATCACGATCAGTATAATAACTAAAGTTACTAATCGGGTAAACGATATTTAGTCGCATTGTGTCGTCGACTTTGTGACAGAACGTAAGTGGCCTTGTGTAATGTAACGTGAACCACTAATAACGTGCTGCTAACACAATGATATTAAATAATTCCCAATGAAAGGTATTTAAAAGCAATACCGTAACAAAACGCGCCCAACAATGTGGATATGACAATGCTGCGTGTCCGGTAGAAGCAGAGCGTGAGCGTCAGGCAACCGATGAGTGTAGGCAACAGCTTGTTAGTATGCTGTTGAATCTCTGGGACGCTGGAAACGATCAGCAGGGCGCCACCCAGTGCGCCTGCCGCCCCGACTAAACCAAATAGCCCGATAATCCCCTCTGAATAGTGATAAGGCGATGCCGACAGCAGAAACGCCATCGAGGTCCAAAGAATGCTGAAATTGGCGAAAGAGAGACACCCAAGCATTGCACGCACCCGCAGCACGGGCGTGGTGGCAAATAGCCGGAAAATGGAAACGATCAGTTGCTCGTATTGCAGGTTATTGCTGGGCGGTAAACGCGGCAGCGCGCGCCACAGTACCAACGCCATGATGACCATCAGTACGCTGGCTACCCAATATACAGTACGCCATCCTCCCAGCGTGGCGAGTGCGCCAGCAATGGTGCGTGCAAGCAGAATGCCGAGCAGCAAACCGCTCATTATCGTACCGACTACTTTACCACGGGCTTCGGGGGTTGCCAGCGTTGCCGCGAGCGGCACCAGCAGTTGAGCTACTACGGAACACAACCCCGCGACCCCAATACCTGCGAGCATCACCGGTAATGTGGGGGCCAGCGCGGTAATCACCAGCCCCAGCGCGGTTAACAGCGTCATGGTAACAATCAGCGTGCGTCGTTCAAACATATCGCCCATCGGCACCAGAAACATCAAACCTACCGCATAGCCCACCTATGCGGCGGTGACAATAAGCCCTGCCTGATTAACGTAAAGTTCAAAGGCTCTGGCAATGGTTTCTAATAGCGGCTGGGCATAGTAATTACTGGCAACGGCCAATCCGGTTGCCGTTGACATGATGAGCGTTAAAGGAAGAGTGAGGCCGGTCTTGGCCTGTTGAGAAGACATGAATACTCGCTAGCGTTCTAAAATGTGTGGGAGTGATTCTAGCAAATCCGTTAAGACAGGGAGCGTTTACAAAAAACGTAATTTCAAGAAACTGTCCCGAATGGGCTTGAGGTAGCTGACTAACCGAAGGAAAACGGCCATTCCCATACACTCTCTGTCATTCCCGCGTAGGTGGGAATCTCCCACAGGCGAAACACATTCTTCCTGACAGAGGTCCCCGGCTTACGCCGAGGACGACGAGCTTTGACATCAGTTTAAGGCCCAAGTGGGCCTGTGAGTGAATAACAACGTGACGCTATCCAGTTACTTGGCCGCGTCAGCGGCGGTTTTTATCCAACCATCAAACTGTGCCTGATGTGCCTTGATCCAGCCATCCACATGGCGTTCGATATCTTTCTGGCTGCTCTCTCCGCTGCGCATCCGCATGTTTTGCGCGTTGATGTCGGCCAATGGCAGCTTCATGATGGCAAACAGTTTGGCAGCTGCCGGATTTTTCTCGGCCCACGCTTTGTTCGCCGCGATGCGAATATTATTCACGGGGAAGCCGTAGTCGTTGCCGTTAGCCAGCTTGGTGCTGGAGCCTTTCATTTCTCCCGGTTGAGAAGAGAAAGGCACCTGTAACCAGACAACGTCGCGCCCCGGTACCAGCACATCGCTGACCCAGTACGGTGTCCAAGTGTAATAGAAGACAGGTTTGCCTTCTTTATAGCGGGTAATGGCATCTGCGATCATCGCGGCGTAGTTACCCTGATTGTGCTCGACCGTGTTGCTCAATCCGTAAGCCTGAAGGTGATG
This sequence comes from Symbiopectobacterium sp. Eva_TO, assembly GCF_053848865.1. Lineage (NCBI taxonomy): Bacteria > Pseudomonadati > Pseudomonadota > Gammaproteobacteria > Enterobacterales > Enterobacteriaceae > Symbiopectobacterium > Symbiopectobacterium sp. Eva_TO. Next base: position 1,935,672 of record NZ_JBSPEY010000004.1, read on the forward strand.
GTTGATGGCGGCTTCACAACCCCAACCTGGTGCGCAACCGATCAGGTCCGCTTTGCCATCACCGTTGGTATCAAACAGCTTGGCGATCTCAGGGTCTTTAAATTGCTCAACGTTGGTGATCTGGTACTTTTCCGCTGTCTTTTTGTCGATCAGATAGCCCTGCGCTGCGCCGCCAACGTAAACCCCGTCGCGGTAAAATTTGGCATCACCGCCAGCCGCTTTGTACATGTCTGCCTGAAGCGGATCCCAGTTGACGGCGGTGAAGGTGGCATCGCCGGATGCGATGGACATATAGGCAATGTTGTAATCCACTTCGCGAATTGGTTGCACGTCGTAGCCCAGTTTCTCCAATGCGCGGCTGACCAGCAACGTCTGGAAGGTTTCTTCCGAAATCGTGCTCTGCACGGGCTGAACACTGACACCTTTACCCGGCTGATCGGCGGCATAGAGCGGCGAGCCTGTCAGCGCGGCAATCAGGGCAACAGCCCCGAATCCGGTTTTCTGCATCATGGTTTATCCCTCTTTATGTTGTCGTGTGATTAACGAGTGAACGGGCGTAAAATCAGCCCCAACGGACCGGTGCGATACCAGGATTGATTACCACGGCTACGGCGGTCACGCCCCAGAGACTGGGTCAATCGGTCCAAAATGATGGCAAGAATAACGATCCCGACGCCGCCCACGGCAGCCAGTCCCATATCCAGACGCCCGATACCGCGCAGCACCATCTGTCCCAATCCTCCCACTGCGATCATCGAAGCAATGACCACCATGGAGAGCGCGAGCATCAGCGTCTGGTTAACACCCGCCATGATGGTGGGCATTGCCAACGGCAACTGTACTTTGAACAGCATCTGGCGCGGACTGGCTCCAAAGGACTCAGCGGCTTCTACCAGATCGGCGGGCACCTGCCTGATACCGAGGATGGTCAAACGTACAATTGGTGGCAGCGCAAAGATAATCGTGACCACCACGCCGGGCACATTCCCGATGCCAAACAGCATGACAATCGGCACCAAATACACAAACGCCGGTGTGGTTTGCATGGCGTCGAGCAGCGGGCGTACCACTTTTGCCGCACGCTCACTGCGCGCCAGCCAGATGCCGAGCGGCAGACCAAGCAGCATGCAAAAGAACAGGGCGGTTAATACCAGTGCCAGCGTGACCATAGCCTGTGACCAGGCACCGATAGCACCGATGGCGACCAGCGATATCAGCGTTGCCGCGCCCATACCCAGTGATGACATCTGCCAGGCGATAAGGGAGAACACCAAAATGGCGACTGGGGCTTGCATGCCTAGCAGCTCCTGCTGGAAACCGTTGAGAATGATGTCAACCGGTACGCGAATGCCTTGAAACAGCGGACGGAAATGCAGTACCAGCCAGTCGATCCCCCCGGTGACCCAATGATCCAACGGAATCAACGTGTCTTTGAACGGATCTAACAGCGAAAAGTGTTCCTGAGCCGGTGCTGGGGCGCTGTTTAGCCAATCAGCGCCAGACTGGGCGGCATCCTGAGCGGGTGCGACCCAGGCATCTGCACTGTTAGTTGCAGCGTCACCCGAAGCCGATGCACTTTGTGCTGCCGATGACCAGGGATCGCCATTGCTGCTGGCGGCTGCCTGTTCGGCAGCATTGACCGGTGTTTGTGTGGTTTCCCACGGATTGGTTCCGTTAGTCATTGTTGCTGCCCTCCTTGTCTAATGCCTGTAACAGCATGCCCTTGGAAATAATGCCGATATATTCACTGTTCTCACCGATGACCGGTACGGCGCAGGGGGCCTGTGCAACCTGTGAAATCAGTTCGTTGAGTGACATATCTGCGGGCACGGGGGCAGGGTCGGGCAGCAAAGCCTGTTCCAGCGGTTCTTGCGCGTGCAGTGCTTTTTTCAGCGAATCGATAGACACGACGCCGATAAATTTTTTCCCTTTTTCCAGCACGTAGCCATATTCACGATCATCATCCTGTAGGATCTTGAGCGCCGAGCGCGGCCCAACGCCGGGCGTTTTGCGGATCAAGGTAACGGGACGACGACGCGCAATATCTTTCGCACTGAACACGTGGCTGATATCCACACCACGGAAGAAGGTACGCACATAGTCATTAGCCGGGTTATTGAGAATTTCATCCGGTGTGCCGACCTGGATCACTTCACCACCGTGCATGATGGCGATGCGATCGCCGATGCGCATGGCTTCGTCCAGATCGTGTGAAATAAACACGATGGTACGCTGGTGGCGCGATTGCAGTTTCACCAACTCATCTTGCATTTCAGTACGGATAAGCGGATCGAGCGCTGAAAACGCTTCATCCATCAGCAGAATATCGGGATCGTTTGCCAGTGCACGCGCCAGACCGACACGTTGGCGCATCCCGCCAGAAAGCTCATCCGGATAGGTATTGGCATAAGCTTCGAGCCCTACCTGTTGCAGTGCTTCGAGCGCTTTCTGTTCACGCTGTGCTTTATCGACACCTGCCAACTCCATGCCAAACGCGGTGTTAGCCAACACGCTCAGGTGCGGCATCAAGGCGAATGACTGGAACACCATGCTGATTTTTTTGCGGCGCAGGGCGCGCAGTTCTGTGTCTGATACCTCGGCGATGTTTTCGCCGTCGATCAGTACCTGACCGCTAGTCGGTTCAATCAGACGATTGAGAAGGCGTACCAGTGTGGATTTACCCGAGCCGGATAATCCCATGATGACGAATATCTCGCCTTCTTCAATGGCCAGATTGGCGTCTTTTACGCCGACAGTGAGCCCGGTTTTTTCAAAGATCTGATCTTTGTTTAGCCCTTTGTCTATCAGTTTGAATGCCCTGTCAGGGTGCTCGCCAAATATTTTATAGAGATGCTTTACTTCGAGTTTTATTGCCATGAAATGATAAAATTCCTCTGTGATTTATCGTTCTATATTTCTGTCCTGATGAATGTGAAAACACGCCATACCCTATCATACTCAGGTTCTGAGGCAACCCTTTGTGCCGCGAGTGGTGCTATGAGGATATTCATTGTAGTGGCACACTGATACTAGCCACCTGATCGGAGGTGATATGCTCACCTCATCAACACGACAGGTGACCTCATGGGTAAACATTTTACGGCGGAATTTAAGCTCGAAGCCGCAAAGCTGGTTGTCGACCACGGCTACACATACGTTAAGGCCGCAGAGGCGGTTAATGTCAGCCATTCTGCCATTAGTCGCTGGGTCAATAAGCTTCGCCTTGAACGACAGGGAAAAACGCCAACGGGACTTCCTCTTACCCCTGAACAGCTCGAGCTGCGTGAGATGAAGAAAAAAGTCCAATGCCTTGAAATGGAGAACGAAATACTAAAAAAGGCTACGGCGCTCTTAATGTCGGACTCACTCAACGGTTCACGGTAGTCGACAGGCTGAGGGCGCGATACCCGGTCACGGCGTTGTGCCAAACTTTTGAGGTACATCGCAGCAGCTACAGGCACTGGCAGGCTTCCGCTAATGAACCCGACGGTGAGCGCGTGGTTAAGTGTAGTCGCGTCATGGAAGCCTGGAACGCCAGCGGCGGCTCTGCCGGCGCTCGAAGTATCGCGACCATCGTCACCGGCAGCTCTGGTGTCAAAATGGGGCGCTGGCTGGCTGGCAAGCTGATGAAGGAGCTGGGTATCGCCAGCTGCCAGCGACCGGCTCACAAATACAAACGCGGCGGCAATGAACACGTTGAAATACCGAACTATCTCAACCGCCAGTTCGCGGTTACCGCGCCGGATCAGGTCTGGTGCGGCGATGTGACCTACATCTGGACGGGCAAATGCTGGGCTTACCTTGCGGTGGTGCTAGATCTGTTCGCCCGCAAACCGGTGGGCTGAGCCATGTCGACGTCGCCGGACTCGGCGCTGACAGTTAAAGCGTTGCAGATGGCCTGGGAACTCCGGGGACAACCAACAGGAGTCATGTTCCACAGCGACCAGGGCAGCCACTATACCAGCCGTCAATACCGGCAAGCCCTGTGGCGCTGCCGGATAAAGCAGAGTATGAGTCGGCGGGGTAACTGCTGGGATAATGCGCCAATGGAGCGGTTCTTCCGCAGCCTGAAGACAGAATGGGTGCCGACAAAGGGTTACAACAGCTTCAGCGAAGCCCAGGACGCGATTATCCGCTACATCACGGGGTATTACAGCGCTATCCGGCCTCACTGGTATAACGGCGGCTTAACTCATATCGTTATACACATCTTTTGGCCATTTTTTGAACAGGATGCTCAGAACCCCGTGAATTAAGGCATTCAAGCCATCCCATTGGCTTTTTGAGGTTCAAAATGCTACTCTGAGATAAACCCGTAACTCATTGATTAAACAGTGCGTTAGAAAGATGTGTATAACGATATGGGCTTAACTCCAAACGAATCTGAGCGACTGTTCTACATACAGTCTAATGCGGTGGCCAATATTAGTTGACCACTACACATTTTCATGTCGCTGGATAGACCATTTTTCTTTATTTTTTACTGTCTGATTTTTATATTATTTATTTATGCTTTGTATTAATTTTTGTTTTAATATCAGTTTTATGTGTGTTTTGAAATTTGATGTTTTAAATGGTTTTTACGTTTCTGTATGTTGTGGGTAATAATGAGCTTGAATGACATTGTAATTTTTTTTGAAATTACTTATGCGATTGCAGTGATAAAGGTGATTTACATCGCTATTTTGTGATGGTTATTTTCAGATTAGGCTGTGTCCCTTAATCCCATGAGTTATACTAACTGTTTGTTTCTAGATAATTTTGAACTACGACTCGCTACGACCTTCCCGATGAAGCATGGGCTATCATCCAGCCCTTACTCCCTGCTGAACTAAATAACTGTTCCGAATAGTAGATCACCTGAAGGGAACTCAGTCCGAGTTGAGCGATCTGATCAATCGATAAAGATCCCAAATCATCAACCGGACTGAGCGCACCTCGTTATACACAAGTCCGCAACGCCTTATATGCCAAGGGTTAGCGGGCTGAAATAGGCAGCCGGTGGGGTTGTAAATGAAGTGAAACCGACGTGTACTATCGCCATTTACGGCGCTGAAAAATGACACGGGATTCAGATGGCTGGGCACACCAAGAACTGGAAGGGGTAAATCTTGGTGACACGAGGCTCAATAAGCGCGCCAAAGGGCTTTTGATACGGCTGGCTGAGAATCCGCAAGCCAGGCATTCCGCATGCGTGCCTCGGATGGTCTGAGACGCTGGGTGCTTACCGCTTCATGGAGAACCAAGCATTCGAATGGCGAGACATTCTGCAACCTCACTGGCAGCGTACGCAGGAAAGGATCCGAGAACACGAGGTTGTGCTGTGTATCCAAGACACTACCGAGCTTGACTTCAACGGGCAGCAAATCCAAGGCTTGGGTCCCTTGAACTACGAAGCCAGGCGTGGTCTGTACCTGCATCCGACCTACGCGGTCAGTCCGGATCGCGTGGGGTTGGGCGTACTGGATGCGTGGATGTGGGCAAGAGAGCCGAAGGATGCAGACGGAAAACGCGATGGGATCAAGGAGAGTACGCGCTGGCTCGAGGGATACGAGCGAGTTGCTGAACTCGCCTCGGAGTTGCCAAACACACGTCTGGTGTACTTAGCCGATCGCGAAGCGGATATCAAGGCGTTGATGCAGCTCGCTGATGACCTTGGCACTCCGGCTGACTGGTTGATCCGCTCGACTCATAATCGCAGTCTGGACTGTAATGAGAAGCTTTGGCAGAAGGTTGGAAAGACCGTGCCGGTGGGAGAAATCCAATTCGTTATGGCGGCTCGCGCGGGGCAGAAGGCGCGTACGGTGAAACAGGCGCTGCGCGTGAAGCGAGTGTCGCTGCGTTGCGGGTTGGCAGTGACTTGTGTGATAGCCAAGGAAATTGAGTCGCCAGCAGGCGTGAAGCCGGTCGAGTGGCGGTTGCTGAGCAATCGCGTACCTGAAGGACGAGAAGATATCGTGGAGCTGATCGACTGGTATCGGGCTAGATGGGAAATCGAGATGTTCTTCAATGTGCTGAAGAACGGCTGCTGTGTCGAAGCGTTACAGTTATCGACCGTGGATCGCATTGAGCGGGCATTGGCGCTGTTCATGATCGTGGCATGGCGCATCGCCTATTTAATGCGTATGGGACGAACCTGTCCAGAGCTGGACGCAATGTTGTTCTTTGATTCCGACGAGACTCATGGCGCTTACCCACTGATGAACAAGCGTATGCCCAAGGGCCGCCCTAAGCTAAACGAAGTATTGCGCTTAGTTGCGCAACTCGGAGGCTTTCTTGCTCGAAAAGGCGACGGTGAACCAGGCGCAAAAACTATCTGGAAAGGCTTGCAGAAAGTCATGACGGCCGCCGAAACGCTACGCGCGCTCAGGCACGAACAGAGATGTGTATAACGAGGTGGCTGAAGGTGTTTCCTCAGGTTTTGCTCTATTTACCGACCACGCTGCTGTTAGCCGTGGTATCCATGATTTTCGCCATGATACTGGGTCTGGTGCTAGCGCTGCTGCGGGAAAGCAATATCACGGTATTGGTGAAGGTGATTGAGTTTTATATCTCGCTATTTCGCGGCATTCCCTAGCTGGTTCAGTTATTTATCATCTACTTCGGTTTGCCGCAGCTGTTCCCGGCGCTGAGCGATCTGACCGCGATGTCGGCGGCGATTATCGGTTTTAGCCTAAAAACCTCGGCGTACATGGCGGAGATTTTCCGCGCTGCGCTGGCCTCGGTCGATTGGGGACAAACGGAAGCCGGGCTGTCGATCGGCATGAATCGTTCGCAGATTTACCGCCGTATCGTACTGCCGCAGGCGATGCTCAATGCGCTGCCTGCCAAAGGTAACACCTTTATCTCGCTGATCAAAGACACCTCGGTAGCCTTTGCACTTGGCGTATCTGAACTCTTTGCTGAAGGTAAAATGATCGCCGCTGAATCGCTGCGTTTCTTTGAAACCTTCCTGGTGGTAGGGCTGATTTATTGGCTGGTCATCATCGTTTATTCCAGACTGCAAAACTGGCTGGAAAAGAAACTGAACCACTCATTACAGCGCTAAGGAGACGCCGCCATGATCAGTGTAAAAAAACTCTCAAAACGCTTTGGCGACAAAGTGGTGCTGGACAATATCAGTCTGGATATCGCACAGGGCGAAGTGGTGGCGATTATCGGCCCTTCAGGGTCGGGTAAATCCACCCTGCTGCGTTGCCTCAACCTGTTGGAAAAACCAGAGTCCGGCACGATTGAAATTGGCGATCGCGTACTGGATACACGCCGTTATAGTACCAAGGAAGCCTACGCACTGCGTCAGCAGACCGCGATGGTGTTCCAGAACTACAACCTGTTCAAGAATAAAACTGCGCTGGAAAACATCACGGAAGCGTTGATCGTGGTGAAAAAAATGCTGAAGAAGCAGGCGCAAGAGATTGGACTTCGGCTTATCGAGCAGGTTGGCCTGTTGCCGGAAGCCCATCAGTATCCGGTGACCTTGTCCGGCGGGCAGCAGCAGCGCGTGGGTATCGCGTGTGCACTGGCCGTGGACCCGAAAGCCATTCTGTTTGATGAACCAACCTCGGCGCTGGATCCAGAACGCGTGCACGAAGTGCTGCAAGTTATTCAAAATCTCGCGAAAAACAGCACCACCATGGTTATCGTGACCCATGAAATGCAGTTTGCCAAAGAGGTTGCTGACCGGGTGATTTTCATGGCCGATGGGCATATCGTCGAGCAGGGACCAGCCGAGCAGGTGATCAGTTTCTCTGACAACCCGCAGACGCAGCGTTTCTTGCGCCAGATGACCAAGATGCCAGAACATACGGAATACGACATCTGACGATGCGGTGATAACAAGCTATTTAGATAAAATACCCTGCGCGCTGCGGGCTTATCCTGCGGCGTTAAGCACGGACAGTGTGGAGAAAACATCGTGAAAACAGCACCTCAGCATGCGCCGTTAGCGCAATTTATTCAGGCGTTCCGGCACGATCTGCACCAGAACCCTGAATTATCCAACCAGGAATTTGAAACCACCAAGAAAATCCGCGCCGCGCTGGAGAAGGAAGGCATCCGCATTCTGGATCTGCCGTTGAAAACCGGCCTGGTCGCAGAAGTCGGCGGCGTGCAGGATGGCCCGTTGGTTATCGTGCGCTCGGATATCGATGCACTGCCGATTGAAGAAGAGTCCGGCGTGGAATTCACCTCTCAGCGTCAGGGCGTGATGCACGCTTGCGGGCACGACTTTCACTCATCTGCCGCGCTGGGTGCCGCCATTTTGCTTAAAGGTATTGAGTACGAGCTAAAGGGCACCGTGTGCATTCTGTTCCAGGCGGCGGAAGAAACGGGGCTGGGCGCGCCAGAAGTGATCGCGACCGGTGCGCTGGATAATGCGGCAGCCATCTTTGGCATTCATAACGACCCAACGCTGCCAGTTGGCGTGGTCGGTGGTAAAGATGGCGCGCTGACGGCAGGCGTGGATCGTTTTGAAATCAAGATCGCTGCCAAAGGCTGCCATGCGGCCAAACCTCACGAAGGTAACGACCCCATTATCATTCTCGGCCAGTTGATTAGTGCGGTGCAGACCATTATCAGCCTTACGGTGCCTGCGGATGATACCGCCGTGGTGTCAATCACTCAGGTACACAGTGGCAGTTCCTGGAACGTGATCCCAGATACCGCCTACGTGGAAGGCACGGTACGCACCTTTAGCCAGACAGCGCGCGATCTGATTGAACAGCGCTTTCGCCAGATTGTGGCAGGTATTGCCAGCACCTTTGGCGCTGAGCTCGAGTTTATCTGGCACGCCGGGCCGCCGTCCGTGGTCAACACGCCGGAATGGGTGGATTTTGCCCTGCGTGTTGCCGATGAAGAAGGTTTTGAAGCGCGCCGCTTAGATGCCAGCCCGATTGGCGAGGATTTTGCCTTCTATCAGCAAAAACTGCCGGGTACATTCATGATGGTCGGTTCGGGCGGGCATTATGCACTGCATCATCCGAAATTCCGGGTTGATGACAGCGCACTGTTCCCTACCGCGCACTACCTCCATCAGTTGGCGAAACAGAGCCTGGAACAACTGTCTTCTCGCTGATGTTTCCATCCGCGCCGTGTTTACGGCGCGGATAATCTATTGGTATATCCTTCATCTTTCACGTTGCGTTCGCTGGTGCCGTTCAATGCGTTAACGTGTTGTCTTGTACTGTAAATTATTAAGGCTATATCCCTGTTTTTATTTAGACAAAACAGCCAAATACTTTTCATTTCTTGTTCGATATTTCCCTTTTTAATACTAAACGTAAGTTAAATGATATGTCATTGATCGTATAAATTGCTATGCAAGAAATGAACCAATAATACAATTTTATGACCAAGGTAAGAAATCTGTATTAAAAGGAATCGAAATGAATATTAAGTTTACATTATTGTTTGCCACACTTCTGCTTTCTGGTTGTACGACGCAATGGGTGAAAAGCAGCGTAAACGCTGAGGATTTCACTATCTCGAAAGGTGCCTGTGAAACGCTGAGCGAAGAAAAATTCCCTGTGAAAAATGAAGTGGCGCAGCGAACGCGATATACGTCCTACTATTTGCCGTGTGGGAAAAAGGACGACTGTAAAAATGAAAAATATATCAGCGGGCAACGACCAGAAACACAAAGTTATGTGATGGATGTTAATAGTGGTAGCCGCCAGGCCCTTTTCAATAAGTGCATGAAATTGAGGGGATGGACATCGGAAACGAAATGGTTCCCATAAGGATGGTAATGTAAAAGGAATACCATGAATAACTTGCAACGTTTTGTTTTTATAATGATGTCTTTATGCTTAAGCTCTGCGTTTGCCATGGCATCACCGCCGCCAGTACCGGAACAGGCTCCGGCACCGAGTGATGTTGTGATGAGTGAAGGGCAAGTGAAACTTAACCAGGGGCGCTTTAATTATCGTGCCGCAGCGGGCGCATTAGCACTGAATACGGACGATCCCGATGAACCGATCGCGACCGGCTTTGTTGAATAATAGTGAGTCATGCTGTTTTGCCAAGCCACTTTTGGTAGAAAATGCTTGTCCCCTCAGGTGTACAGTTTTCTCATGAAGCCTAACTGCATGATTTTGCGTTGCGAGGATCCGTCGTTTCACTGGGCTGCCAGCATAAAATCTATTTATTCAACAAAGCCATCGCGACCTTGTCCTACGTGGCCTACTTTAAGTCGGTGGAGAAGACGGCGAAGCCGGAGAATCGGCCGATCACGTTTATCTATAACGGCGGACCGGGTTCTTCTACCGTGTGGCTGCATATGGGAGGTTTAGGGCCAAAGCGGGTGGTCACCAGCACGCCGGACAAACTGTAGTGGTCAACTAATATTGGCCACCGCATTAGACTGTATGTAGAACAGTCGCTCAGATTCGTTTGGAGTTAAGCCGCCGTTATACCATTGAGGCCGGATAGCGCTGTAATACCCCGTGATGTAGCGGATAATCGCGTCCTGGGCTTCGCTGAAGCTGTTGTAACCCTTTGTCGGCACCCATTCTGTCTTCAGGCTGCGGAAGAACCGCTCCATTGGCGCATTATCCCAGCAGTTACCCCGCCGACTCATACTCTGCTTTATCCGGCAGCGCCACAGGGCTTGCCGGTATTGACGGCTGGTATAGTGGCTGCCCTGGTCGCTGTGGAACATGACTCCTGTTGGTTGTCCCCGGAGTTCCCAGGCCATCTGCAACGCTTTAACTGTCAGCGCCGAGTCCGGCGACGTCGACATGGCCCAGCCCACCGGTTTGCGGGCGAACAGGTCTAGCACCACCGCAAGGTAAGCCCAGCATTTGCCCGTCCAGATGTAGGTCACATCGCCGCACCAGACCTGATCCGGCGCGGTAACCGCGAACTGGCGGTTGAGATAGTTCGGTATTTCAACGAGTTCATTGCCGCCGCGTTTGTATTTGTGAGCCGGTCGCTGGCAGCTGGCGATACCCAGCTCCTTCATCAGCTTGCCAGCCAGCCAGCGCCCCATTTTGACACCAGAGCTGCCGGTGACGATGGTCGCGATACTTCGAGCGCCGGCAGAGCCGCCGCTGGCGTTCCAGGCTTCCATGACGCGACTACACTTAACCACGCGCTCACCGTCGGGTTCATTAGCGGAAGCCTGCCAGTGCCTGTAGCTGCTGCGATGTACCTCAAAAATTTGGCACAACGCCGTGACCGGGTATCGCGCCCTCAGCCTGTCGACTACCGTGAACCGTTGAGTGAGTCCGACATTAAGAGCGCCGTAGCCTTTTTTAGGATTTCGTTCTCTATTTCAAGGCATTGGACTTTTTTCTTCATCTCACGCAGCTCGAGCTGTTCAGGGGTAAGAGGAAGTCCCGTTGGCGTTTTTCCCTGTCGTTCAAGGCGAAGCTTATTGACCCAGCGACTAATGGCAGAATGGCTGACATTAACCGCCTCTGCGGCCTTAACGTATGTGTAGCCGTGGTCGACAACCAGCTTTGCGGCTTCGAGCTTAAATTCCGCCGTAAAATGTTTACCCATGAGGTCACCTGTCGTGTTGATGAGGTGAGCATATCACCTCCGATCAGGTGGCCAGTATCAGTGTGCCACTACACACTGAGACTGCTGTTTACGTGACATCCCCCGTGAGTTTATGCTGTAATCAAACAAAGTTTTATAGATGTGCGGAGGCCCCATGTCAGAAACAATCAAAGCGTATCTGTATGCCGCTGCAAGCGTACTGGATATATGGCCATCAACTAACTATCTGGAATTGTTAGATAAAACATCCGATCAGGATGCAATCAAAGGTGATGTTTGTCGTGTGGCAATGGATATGAGGGCGATGGTACAGCATGAAAGTCAGGAACCAGGACATCATAACGCAGCCTGAACTTCAGGATGATGAGGCATCTGTAGCGCTTAAAGAAGGGTTGCATCAGGCAATTACTCTTGATCCTGAGCTACGCGGGAGAGTTTCGCCTGATGTTGTTGAGCGTTTGTCCAGAAATCCTAACCTAATTCGTAACCTGGTACGAACCGAAACCTTCACCGGCCCTTTTCCCCCACCGGATATACTGGAAAAGTACAATCAGGTGCTACCCGGCGCGGCAGAAAGAATATTTTCACTTACAGAGCGTGAGCAAAAGCACCGACATTCTATTCAGAACAAGGCAATCGATGGTGCGCTGAAAAAGGATCGTCGTGGGCAATGGATGGGGTTTGGCGTCACTGTTCTGATTTTGCTCATTGCCTGTTACTTTGCTTACACAGGAAGCAGTGCATTTGCAATGGCTCTGGTGACCATTGATCTCGTTGCCCTTGCTGCTGTCTTTGTCATAGGAAGACGAAGTACGAAACCCGTGCAACGAACAGAAGATACATCGACAAAAACGTAATTTTCGATTCATTTCAAATTAACTGTATTAGCTCAGACCTGATCTGACAGTTACCGGTTATTTATACAGGTGTCTGTCAGATTAAATCTGGTTCAAATTTTTTTCTGCCCAGACTCGTTTACCATCAAGTAACGTGGCCATTGGCGTACGCCCGCAGCACATTTTACCGGCTTTGTTGAATAAATAGAAAGTTTGGGTAATCATCGGATCAGATCACCATAGTTGTTTCAACATCAGGTCTCCATGGCAAAACAAAATTTTAAAATCACTAACTGGCCCTCCTATAACAAGGCCCTCAAGCAGCGCGGTTCTCTAACCGTATGGCTAGATGAATCAGCCATTGCTGCATGGACGGAAAAAACGACTACTGAACGGCGTGGACGACCGCTCCACTACTCAGATATGGCCATCACCACAGTCCTGATGATGAAACGCGTGTTTGGCCTTTCATTGAGGGCTTTACAGGGTTTTGTTGACTCGATTTTTAAACTGATTAAATTGTCGCTGCATTGTCCAGACTATTCGCTGCTCAGCAAGCGAGCAAAGACAGTGAACATCAGCATAAAAACGCCAACCCGTGGTGAAATCTCACATCTGGTCATTGATGGAACCGGCCTGAAGGTCTTTGGCGAAGGCGAATGGAAAGTCCGGCAGCATGGTGCCGACAGACGCAGGGTGTGGCGTAAGCTGCATCTGGCAGTAGACAGTGCGACGCATGAGATTATCTGTGCGGATTTGTCGCTCAGTGGTACGACTGATGCCCAGGCTCTACCGGCACTGATAAACCAGACCCACCGGAAAATCAGAGAGGCATCGGCTGACGGCGCTTACGATACAGGTTACTGCCATGATGCTCTGCTGAGGAAGAAAATAAGGCCGCTTATCCCGCCGCGAAGGGGGGCGCAATATTGGCCGGACCACTACCACGAGCGTAACCACGCTGTTGCAAATCAGCGCCTGAGCGGCAGCAACGATACCTGGAAAAAGAAAGTGGGCTATCACCGACGCTCAGTGGCTGAAACGGCCATGTTCCGGTTCAAAACGCTTCTGGGTGGTCATCTAAGTCTGCGTGACTACGATGCTCAGGTGGGTGAAGCCATGGCGATGGTCAAAGCGCTTAACCGGATCACGCTATTAGGAATGCCGAACAGTATTCGCATCACGTAACAATCGACCTGGGGGCACAGTCGTTACAAGTTCTGATTTATTCAACAAAGCCCATTTTACCCTGATGAGTTCGCTCATTATTGTAATGCCACAACCAGTTGTCCAGATCCTTTTGTAGACTTTCTAGGTCCTCGTATAACGTCTTACGGAACGCAACCTGATAAAAATCCTGCAAAATAGTTTTATGGAAGCGCTCGCAGATACCGTTTGTCTGCGGAGACATCGCTTTCGTTTTCGTATGGTCTATATCGTTGATAGCCAAGTACAGCTGATAGTCATGTTGTTCCACTTTACCGCAGTACTCCGTCCCCCTGTCCGTCAGTATTCTTAGCATTGGCAGCCCCTGAGCTTCGTAGAACGGCAGCACGCGATCATTGAGCAGGTCGGCGGCAGAGATCGGTGCTTTACTCGTGTAAAGCTTGCAGTGCGCCACTTTCGAGTACGTATCCACGAACGTCTGCTGGTAGATACGGCCAACACCTTTCAGATTACCCACGTAGAAGGTGTCCTGCGACCCCAGATAACCCGGGTGAGCAGTCTCTATTTCACCACAGGCTTCGTCGTCGTGCGCCTTCTTCTCCAGTGCAGCGATTTGAGCATCAGTAAGTACGATGCCTTCTCTGGCAACTTTTTCCTCAAGTGCCTTCAGGCGCTTACGAAAGTTTTCCAGATCGTGTCGTTGCCAAATGGAGCGCACACCGCTGCCAGAAATGAAGACGCCTTTTTTACGCAGCTGATTACTGGTCCGGTGCTGGCCATGAGCCGGGAACTCAATGGCGTAATCAACAACCGCACGTTCAGTGGCTTCATCAGCACGGTTTTTCAGGTTGGGAACCCGGCGGTTTTGGTTAACCAGAGCGTCAATGCCGCCTTCTGCCGCCAGTTCCTGATAGCGATAAAACGTGTCGCGTGACACCCCCATGATTTTACAGGCTTTTGATACGTTACCGAGTTCTTCGGCGAGATTGAGCAGGCCGACTTTGTGTTTGATGATGGGATTGTTAGTATGAAGCATGAGAGTTACCTCGTGTTTTGTATAAGGATTCGACACCCATATCAAAACCGGTAACTCTCAACCTTTCAAGGTCCAGTGTCAGATCAAGTCGCGACTAATACAAATTAACCCACCTCATGGTAGGTTTTTTCGTATATATACTCGATTAACTTGAAGTTGCATTTTTCAGCGTCTGGAAGTTGTCATTAATCCTGCGCGACAAGCCCCCCGCCAGTCCCGGTAATATATTGCGGAAGAAGTGGTGTATTTCCTGCCTGATCTTGACCCACCATCTCCGGACAGCTTTTGTATCTTAAGTTAACGATGCCCGCTGGCGCCGATATTCTCTTGGGGAGTTGTATCCCAGCGCACTGTGCGGATGGTTTTCATTGTAATGATTGAACGCCGCTGCAAGATTCTTCAGCGCTGTTCGCACATCGGGTTTTGGCATGAAGGCGATGTAATCTTCCTTCATCGTCTTCACGAACCGTTCTGCCATGCCGTTACTCTGTGGACTGCTCACTGCTGTTGTGCAGGGCTCCAGATTCAGTTCTCTGGCGAACTTCCGCGTTTCATGCGCTGTGTACGCTGAACCATTATCCGTCAGCCATTGCACTGGTTTATCCGGCAGCGCGCTACCGAAGCGTTTTTCCACCGACCTCAGCATCACATCCTGCACGGTTGAACTGTCATAACCCCTGGTGCTCGCTGCCCAGTCTATGGCCTCCCGGTCGCAGCAGTCCAGTGCGAACGTCACCCGCAGCTTCTCGCCGTTGTCACAACCGAACTCGAAGCCATCTGAGCACCAGCGCATATCGCTCTCTGCTACCGCGATTTTGCCTTTATGCTCCCGCTTCGGACGTTCAGTTTTATCATGCAACAACAGCAGGTTATGCTCGCTCATTATCCTGTAAAGCCGTTTGGCGTTCACCGGTGGAAATCCCTCTGCACGACGTTGCTTACGCAGGATACCCCACACTCGGCGGTAACCGTAACTGGGCATGTCGCTGATGATACGGAGGATGTCCGATAATATCTCAGCATCAGCTTCGTCATTACGCCGGTTGCTGCGCCTGTCCAGCCAGTCGGCAGAACGGTTAACCCGCAGTGACAGCTGCGCACGCGACACGCTCATGGCGCGGCTGACCAGAGCTATTCCCCGTCCTTTGGCAACAAGGGCGCGTGCGCTATCCATTTTCGCGACTGGCGGTACTCCACTGCTTCTTTGAGGATCTCAACTTCCATCGTCTTCTTACCCAGAAGGCGCTGTAGCTCCCGGACCTGCTTGAGGGCAGTCGCCAGCGCCGAAGCTGGAACCACTTCTTCTGCGGCCGCAACGGCGGTGAGGCTTCCTTCCTGGTATTGCTTCTTCCACTTAAACAAAAGGCTGGGCTGGATGCCATGCAGGCGGGCTACATGGGAGACGTTCATCCCCGGCTCCATTGTCTGCTGAATGATGGCGATTTTCTCTTGCGGAGTTTTACGCTTACGGACTTCTTGCCCTAACAGGATCCCGGTCATTTCAAAATTAGCATGATTGTTAGACATATATCTAAGCCTATCTCTTATCTGGAGATACAGCTACTGTCTGGTGTTACAGGGGGCTACATCAGTTACTATAACTCAGGCAATTAAGGGACACAGCCTAGTGATCATGTTCATCACTCCAGGGATTCAGATTTCCGTTCTGCTGATTCCCGTATGGCTGGTCGTGCTTGGCATCGGTTATGCCATGAAACAGAAAAAACAACGGGTCACAACCACCCGATAAGTGATATGAAAACGACCCTCCCCCCACCGTCATTCCCGCGAAAGCGGGAATCTCTTGCAGAAGATTTTCGCAGTGCTCCCCGGCTTTCGCCGAGGATGACGAGGGGGGAAGTGGCTTTACCGTCAGAGTAAAACGGACTGTTTTGAAGGGGTTGTGAATATGACTGGCAGCACATGAATAGTTATTGTTGCAATCAAAAGCACAGGGTAAGACTGTACTTTTGTACATCTGGTATTAATAAATTAAAAGAATTATGGTTAGAGCATAAGAATGAGGGAATAGAGTCGAAAAAAAATTGATCCTCCAGAAGAGGATCATACGCCAAATTGGCCAACACCAGGGAAAAATTTTGCATATTATTGCGAACAACAGATATGTTGTCAATCGTTGGCCATGCCAGTGAAATCAATTAGGCTGTTTCCCTTAATTACATAACCTCTGGTAAAACAGGCTGATGCAGCCCAGTTTCAACATTTGCAGTGTGGAAGATCCGGTGGAAATCCCGTTGCCGGGCATCAATCAAACCGCATTGAACCTCAAGGCCGAGCTGGATTTCAGTCGCATTTTGCGTGCCTTGCTGCGTCAAGATCCTGATGTCGTCATGATTGGCGAAATACGTGATAGCGAAACCGCGGAAATTGCCGTGAAAGCAGCGCAAACCGGTCATCTGGTATTATCGACGCTGCATACCAATTCTGCGATTGAAACCCTGACCCGACTCGGGCATTTGGGCATTCCCGAGTATTTGCTCGCGGGTGCGTTGACGCTGCTCATTGCCCAGCGTCTGGTACGGCGTCTCTGCCCACACTGTAAAACAGCGGCTTCCCCGCCATTAACATTTCCCGCTACGCTATGGGCAACCCCCGATCCACACTGGGAGGCGCAAGGCTGTGAACACTGCGTGAAGGGGTATTATGGTAGAACCGCCCTCTACGAGCTGCTACCGCTCACTCCTGCGCTGCGACACGCATTGAGTCGCGGTGCCAGCACGCAAGACCTCGCGGTACTGGCCAACGAAACGGGTTATGACACGCTATTCATGTCGGCGTTACAAAGGGTCTCCCAAGGGGAGACATCCGCCGCCGAAATGTATCGTGTCATTGGTGCATCACCACGCTCTCATTGAGACTGCGGCCATGTCACAAAAACTCTACTCCTGGCTTGCTCTCACGTCGAATGGCGAATTACAGCGCGGAGAAAGCATCGGTAATGCGCGTCAGCACGTTTATCTACGTCTGGCTCAGAGGGGGTACCAGCCGTTACGTTTACGATACCGGCAGACGCTCACACAACGTTACTGGAAAACGACGGCCCGTATCGCCTTGTTTAAACAGGTTGCCGCATTGCTACAGGCTGGCCTGCCGCTGCTGAATGCACTGCGACTGCTGGCCGAACAGCATGAACTGCCGGGATGGCGATGCCTGATTAACGCATTAGCCGATGACATTGCCGAAGGCGAATCTTTTTCCGATGTCCTGCGCCACTACCCACAGGTGTTTCCTACGCTTTATCCTACCCTGGTTGCCGTTGGGGAGATGACCGGCAAACTGGATGTGTGTTGCCAACAGTTGGCGGCGCAGCAAGAGAAGCAGCTTCAGCTGCAAAAGAAAGTGAAACAAGCGCTGCGCTATCCTGGTTTTGTTCTGGGCGTTAGCGTTACGCTGAGTATCATCATGCTGATATGGGTATTACCCGAATTTGCCAGCCTGTATGAGGCATTCGAGACACCGCTACCGCCACTGACTCAGTGCGTTTTGGCACTGGCAGATGTGGTAGCCCATCGCGCGCTACTGCTACTTACGCTAACAGTGAGCATCGTACTGGGATATCCAGTGTGCCGCGCCCGCTCCATAGCCCTACGACGGCAGGAAGAACGTTTTTTGCTGAAGATCCCGCTATTTGGCACACTGATACGAGGAGAGGCATTGAGCTATCTTTTCACGCTGCTCGCCTTGACGCAACGCGCTGGGCTGACACTGCCGGCCGGCCTGACAGCCGCCTCAACCCTTCCCTATGTTGCCTATCAGGAAGCGCTAATCCCGATTCTGCGGAATATAGAGCAGGGGGACTCGCTGCAACAGGCAATGACACCTTACAGTAGGTTATTCCCACCCCCTTGTGCACAACTGATTCGCGTAGGAGAAGAAACCGGCGCGCTGGACAACATGTTTAGCCAGTTAGCGCAATGGCACCAACAGCAGACAGCACATCGCGCTGAAACGCTAACCCACACGCTGGAGCCACTGCTGATCGTGTTGGTTGGAGGCATAATTGGTACGCTGGTGATTGCCATGTACCTGCCCATCTTCCAATTCGGGAATCTGATGGCGAATGCGTAATCGCTTCGCCATCTTCGTACAGTCTGCACCGTGCGTGCTGGCGCTATGCGTTGCCGTTATAGATGCGGTTTTCCTGCTCTGCCACACGAATAAACGTGGTGCGCTTGGTGAGCTCTTTCAGGCGAGAAGCGCCAACGTAGGTGCATGCCGAACGCAAACCGCCCAGAATATCACGTACGGTATTATCAACCGGACCGCGCAACGGCAGTTTGACCGTTTTCCCTTCTGCGGAGCGATACTCTGCGACACCGCGGGAATGGCGCTCCATCGCAGAGGCAGAACTCATGCCATAGAACAGCATCAATATCTCGCCATTCTCTTCCACCACCCGGCCTTCACATTCATCGTGGCCTGCAAGCATGCCACCGAGCATCACAAAATCTGCACCGCCGCCAAAGGTTTTCGCCACGTCCCCCGGCATCGAGCAGCCACCGTCACTGACGATCTGCCCGCCCAAGCCGTGTGCGGCATCGGCACATTCAATCACAGCAGAGAGTTGCGGATAACCCAAACCGGTTTTCACTCGCGTGGTACACACTGAACCCGGTCCGATCCCCACCTTGACGATATCCGCACCAGAGAGAATCAGCTCTTCCACCATTTCGCCCGTCACGACGTTCCCAGCGCAAATGACCTTATCCGGCCAGGCTTCACGCGCTTTTTGCAGGAAATTAACGAAGTGCTCGGAATAGCCGTTGGCAACGTCGATGCAGATAAATTTGAGTTCAGCCGACAGCGCCAAGATCTGTTTCACCTTAACGAAATCCGCCTCCGAGGTACCGGTGGACACCATCACATGGCGTAATACCGTTTCAGGCGCGTCTTTGAGGAACTGCGCCCACTGCTCAACGCTGTAGTGCTTATGTACCGCGGTCAGCACGTCAAATTCCGCCAGCGCACGCGCCATGCGAAAGGTGCCTACGGTATCCATATTGGCTGCAATCACCGGTACACCAGACCAGGTGCTCTGAGCATGAAGGAAGGTGAATTGGCGTTCCAATTCAACATCAGAACGACTTTTCAAGGTAGAACGCTTGGGGCGAATAAGGTGTATTAGTCGCGACTTGATCTGACACTGGACCTTGAAAGGTTGAGAGTTACCGGTTTTGATATGGGTGTCGAATCCTTATACAAAACACGAGGTAACTCTCATGCTTCATACTAACAATCCCATCATCAAACACAAAGCCGGCCTGCTCAATCTCGCCGAAGAACTCGGTAACGTATCAAAAGCCTGTAAAATCATGGGGGTGTCACGCGACACGTTTTATCGCTATCAGGAACTGGCGGCAGAAGGCGGCATTGACGCTCTGGTTAACCAAAACCGCCGGGTTCCCAACCTGAAAAACCGTGCTGATGAAGCCACTGAACGTGCGGTTGTTGATTACGCCATTGAGTTCCCGGCTCATGGCCAGCACCGGACCAGTAATGAGCTGCGTAAAAAAGGCGTCTTCATTTCTGGCAGCGGTGTGCGCTCCATCTGGCAACGACACGATCTGGAAAACTTTCGTAAGCGCCTGAAGGCACTTGAGGAAAAAGTTGCCAGAGAAGGCATCGTACTTACTGATGCTCAAATCGCTGCACTGGAGAAGAAGGCGCACGACGACGAAGCCTGTGGTGAAATAGAGACTGCTCACCCGGGTTATCTGGGGTCGCAGGACACCTTCTACGTGGGTAATCTGAAAGGTGTTGGCCGTATCTACCAGCAGACGTTCGTGGATACGTACTCGAAAGTGGCGCACTGCAAGCTTTACACGAGTAAAGCACCGATCTCTGCCGCCGACCTGCTCAATGATCGCGTGCTGCCGTTCTACGAAGCTCAGGGGCTGCCAATGCTAAGAATACTGACGGACAGGGGGACGGAATACTGCGGTAAAGTGGAACAACATGATTATCAGCTGTACTTGGCTATCAACGATATAGACCATACGAAAACGAAAGCGATGTCTCCGCAGACAAACGGTATCTGCGAGCGCTTCCATAAAACTATTTTGCAGGATTTTTATCAGGTTGCGTTCCGTAAGAAGTTATACGAGGACCTAGAAAGTCTACAAAAGGATCTGGACAACTGGTTGTGGCATTACAATAATGAGCGAACTCATCAGGGTAAAATGTGCTGCGGGCGTACGCCAATGGCCACGTTACTTGATGGTAAACGAGTCTGGGCAGAAAAAAATCTGAACCAGATTTAATCTGACAGACACCTGTATAAATAACCGGTAACTGTCAGATCAGGTCTGAGCTAATACAAATAATGCAACAACAAGACTGCGATTTTCCCTTTATTTGGGCTAGAATCCCATAAATTTACCTGCTCATTTTCACACAAGGCGTTATGACCTATATCGTAGCCTTAACAGGTGGCATCGGCAGCGGCAAAAGTTCGGTCGCCGATGCCTTCGCCACCTTCGGGATCCGGGTTGTCGATGCCGATGTCATCGCACGTCAGGTGGTAGAGCCCGGTGCGCCAGCCTTATCAGCTATTCAGGCGCGTTTTGGTAACGATATGTTGAATAGCGATGGCACCTTGAATCGTGCCATGCTCCGCCAGCGCATCTTTTCCTCAACAGAGGATAAAACGTGGCTAAATGCCTTATTGCACCCCTTGATTCATGCAGAAACACGGCGACAATGGCAGCAGGCAAAAGGCCCCTATGTGCTGTGGGTAGTGCCGCTGTTGATGGAGAATGGGCTGCAATCCCTGGCACAGCGCGTGGCGGTCGTTGATGTGGAAAGAGACACGCAATTAGAACGCCTGCTTGCTCGCGACAAGGTAAATCGCCAGCAGGCTGAGAACATACTCGCGGCACAGGCAACGCGTGAACAGCGGTTGGCCTGCGCGGATGACATTATTGATAACAACGGTCGCCCCGGGGCGTGGATGGAGCAGGTCGCCGCGTTACATCAACGCTACCTCGCCCTTGCCGCCGACAACGACCGACAGGACAAGTAACAATGAGCGATGCCCTTTCCACCGTGTTGTTTGAATACCCACTCAATGAAAAGACGCGTACCTGGCTACGTTTGGAAACGCTGCTACAACAGTTGCATGAAAATCACAGTTGGGCAGATATGGGCAGTGCGCTTGCCTTCTTCCGTGCTGTGGTCGATTTGCTCGACGTGCTAGAACGCGGAGACATTCGTACTGAACTGCTCAAAGAGCTGGAGCGTCAGCAACAAAAGCTGCTGCAATGGAGCGATGTACCCGGCGTCGATCATGACCGTATCCATGCACTACGCCAGCGTTTGAAGCAACTCGCGGCCGTGCTGATGTCTGCCCCGCGCATGGGGCAATTCTTGCGCGAAGACAAGTTAATTGGCATGGTACGGCAGCGCCTGAGCATTCCGGGCGGTTGTTGCAGTTTTGATGTGCCAACCCTGCATCTGTGGCTGCATCAGCCGCAGGCGCAGAAGCAACAAGTGATCGATACCTGGCTACACTCGCTGTCACCGCTAAAAAACTCGCTCGACCAGGTGCTGGAGCTGATTCGCCACTCGGGTACTTTTCGGGCACAAACCAGTTTGAACGGATTCTTTCAAGATAACGCGGTAGATGCCGACCTGATTCGTTTGCAATTGGCTATCGAGCATCAGCTTTACCCTCAGGTATCAGGCCATAAATCACGCTTTGCGATTCGCTTTTTGCCATTAGACAGCGAAAATGGTCAGGTCCCTGCGCGCCTGTCCTTTGAATTAGCCTGTTGTTAACCGATATTGCTGTAGGAAAAAAACATGGATAACGAAACCTTCACTGTTAGCTGCCCTACCTGTAAAAAGTCGGTGGAGTGGGGAGAAAATAGCCCTTATCGCCCCTTTTGCAGCAAACGTTGCCAGCTTATCGATCTCGGGGAATGGGCAGATGAAGAAAAGCGCATCCCGAGTAATGAAGATATTTCGGACAGCGACGAATGGAGCGAAGAACCTCGCCATTAACGCCTGACGATTAATCAGCGGGGCTGTTGCACCGATTTAGCAATGCGTTTCCTTCAGCCAGCGGATCATCTCTGCGTTGGCGGGAGGAAATTCATCTTCCAGCAGCGACGCGGCATCCAGCCAGCGAGAAGGCTGCCCTTCGCGCCCATAGGGTTCACCCTGCCAGCGTTCAACCATAAAGAAGTGCAGCGTAATGATGCGCTCATCGGTTTCCACGGTTTTGCTGTTCAGCGCTATCGGTGCCAGCGCTTCAATCCCCGCTTCTTCACGCAGTTCACGAATCAGCGCCTGTTCAGCGGTTTCGCCCGGCTCCACTTTTCCGCCAGGAAACTCCCACATTCCTCCCATGTGTACGCCCTGAGGGCGACGGGCGATAAAAAACTCGCGTTGCGCATTACGAATAATGCCTACCGCAACGTTCAGGTGTTTACGCACGACTTACTCCTTCAGACTCCAGCCAAATAAAAGGCGGTCATTGACCGCCTCTTCGTTATATCACAGTGAGCGAGGCATTAGTGCTGCAAACTGCCATGGCACTGCTTGTACTTTTTACCAGAGCCGCACGGGCACGGATCGTTACGACCAATCTTGCGATCGCCCTGCCCGGCAGCCGCTGCCGCCGCGCTGACCTGATCGTCGTTCTGGTGGCTCAGTTGTTGCTGACGCGCCAGACGCTCCGCCTCTTCGCGACGCTGTTGCTCCAGCGCTTCAACTTCTTCCGGCATTCTGACCTGCACCTTGCTCAGCGTGCTGATCACTTCATATTTCAAGGACTCCAGCATGTTGGCAAACATCGAGAAGGATTCGCGCTTGTATTCCTGCTTCGGATCTTTCTGCGCATAACCGCGCAGGTGGATACCCTGACGCAGATAATCCATCGCCGCCAGATGCTCTTTCCACAGAGAATCCAGCGTTTGCAGCATCACGCCCTTCTCGAAGTTGCGCATCACATCGATACCGACCACTTCTTCTTTACGCTGATAGACATCGATGGTCTGTTGCAGGATACGCTCACGCAGGGTCTCTTCATGCAGCGTATGCTCTTCATCCAACCAGGCTGAAATCGGCAAATCGAGGTCGAAATCGTTTTTCAGGCGCTGTTCTAGCCCTTCGATATCCCACTGCTCTTCCAGCGACTGCGGCGGGATGTGGTTATCAATAGCCAGTTTAAACACATCTTCACGGATGCTGTTGATGGTTTCGCTGATATCCACCACGTCCAGCAATTCATTACGCTGGGTGTAAATGGCACGACGCTGATCGTTAGCCACGTCATCATATTCCAGCAACTGCTTACGAATATCAAAGTTGCGGCTTTCCACTTTGCGCTGGGCGTTAGCGATCGCTTTAGTCACCCACGGGTGCTCAATGGCTTCACCCGGTTTCATTCCCAGTTTACGCATCATGTTGGAGACGCGATCGGAAGCAAAAATACGCATCAGCGCATCTTCCATCGACAGGTAAAAACGGGAGGAACCCGCATCCCCCTGACGACCAGAACGGCCACGCAACTGGTTATCGATACGGCGTGATTCATGACGTTCCGTACCGATAATGTGCAAACCACCGGCTGCCAATACCGCATCGTGACGTACTTGCCATGCGGCTTTAGCTTCGGCAATCGCGGCCTCATCCGGATCGTCCAGCAGCGCCAAATCGGCCTGCAAGCTGCCGCCCAGCACGATATCGGTACCACGGCCCGCCATGTTGGTGGCGATGGTCACTGCACTTGCCTGACCGGCCTGCGCAACGATATCCGCTTCCTTGGCGTGGAATTTGGCGTTCAGGACGTTGTGCTTGATGCCTGCTTTGGTCAGCGCTTCTGACACCACTTCCGATTTTTCGATGGAGATAGTCCCCACAAGCACCGGCTGGCCCTTCACGCTACGCTCTTTAATATCTTCGATGATCGCGTCGATCTTTTCCTGTTCAGTCATGTAGACCAGATCGGGTAAATCTTTACGGATCATCGGGCGGTTTGTCGGTACCACAATGGTATCGAGCTTATAAATGGAGCTGAATTCGAACGCTTCGGTATCGGCCGTACCGGTCATCCCGGCCAGCTTTTCGTACAGGCGGAAGTAGTTCTGGAAGGTGATCGACGCCAGCGTCTGGTTTTCGTTCTGGATCTTCACGTTCTCTTTGGCTTCCACCGCTTGGTGCAAACCATCGGACCAGCGACGCCCCTGCATGGTACGACCGGTGTGCTCATCCACGATGATCACTTCGCCGTCTTTTACGATGTAGTCAACATCACGGGTGAACAGCACATGGGCGCGCAGCGCTGCGGTAACATGGTGCATCAGCATAATATTGGTTGGAGAATACAGCGACTCCCCATCATCCATGATGCCTTGTTTTACCAGCAGTTCCTCCACCAGTACCAGACCGCGTTCGGTCAGGTTAACCTGACGCGCTTTTTCATCCACCGAGAAGTGCCCTTCACCGTGGAAGGTATCGGAGTCTTCTTTTTCCTGATGAATCAGGTGCGGAATGATTTTATTGACGCGAATATAGAGATCGGAGCTATCTTCCGCCGGACCGGAAATGATCAGCGGGGTACGCGCTTCATCAATCAGGATGGAGTCCACTTCATCCACCAACGCATAATAAAGCTTACGCTGCACGCGCTCTTCGGGGCTGAATGCCATGTTGTCGCGCAGATAGTCAAAGCCGTACTCGTTGTTGGTACCGTAAGTGATATCGGCCGCATAGGCTTCACGTTTGGCTGGTGCAGGCATGCCCGGCAGGTTGATGCCAACCGTCAAGCCCAGGTATTCAAACAGCGGGCGGTTATTCTCGGCGTCACGCTGTGCCAGGTAGTCGTTCACTGTCACCACGTGCACGCCACGGCCAGTCAGGGCATTGAGGTAGGCAGGCAACGTTGCGGTCAGAGTCTTACCTTCACCGGTACGCATTTCTGCGATGCAGCGTTCGTTCAGTACCATGCCGCCCATCAACTGGACGTCAAAATGGCGCATACCAAACACACGCTTACTGGCTTCACGCACCACCGCAAACGCCTCAGGCAATAACGCTTCAAGGGTTTCCCCTTTTTCAAGACGCGCGCGGAATTCAGCGGTTTTTGCCTTCAGTTCATCATCCGACAGCGCTTCGATGGCCGGTTCCATTCGGTTGATCACATCAACCACTTTACGCATACGGCGCAGCGTACGATCGTTACGGCTGCCAAAAACTTTAGTCAGGATACTGGTTAACATAATGATTTTATTCTCACGTAGGCCGCTGTTTCAGCGACGATACGATAGCTACTCATAATTCCTTTCATCGCAATCCGGAGATCGGCGAGAAGAAGCGGTATTCGCGTTTGTATTCAGAACAGTGACATTGTCCATGTTCATCGTTATACGCCAGGAAAACGCGAGTGAAACGGCGTGTCAGGCAGAGAATGCTGGCCCGGCACGGATGCCACGGACTTGAGACAACCACAGCCCGGTACGGTGAGGAGAAGCGGCAAAAACCAGGGTGCCACGCGGTAAGGGGTGTAACGCCGAGGGGGTTTCCGGCAACGTCAATAGCGCATTGAGCGTATCCAGAATCACCAGCGGGTGAGCACTCAACGCCGCCTCGGCCTCCGGCAATGCGTGTGCCTGAGGCACCGTCAGCGCAAACGAGAGATGGCGAATAACCGTGCGAATGGCATGTTGATGCCAATAATCGATACCAAATGACGTGCGGCGATGCACCTCTTTCAAACTGACCAGTTCGGTCAGGCTGAAGGCAACGGGATTCTGGCGATTGATACTGGCCGTCGCGTTTGACGCAGAAGCATGCTCGTTGGTTTCGTTAAGGCTGGTCGGCAGACCAAGGCTGGCCGCAACCATCCCCAACAGGAGATGTGGCCAAAAATAACGTCTGCCAAATTGTCGCCAACGATTTAGAATACCCATGACGAGTTTATTTGCCCACCGGAGCCTGATGCCTATGCGTGATAGCCGCCCCCAATCACTGGAGTCCCTGTTCGATAGCGTGTCAGGGGGAAATAAAGGCCCCTTGCACGATGTCCAACAGCGCGCTATCGCCTTGTTAAAACTTAACCGGGCCGTGAAAGGCTTACTGCCTTCTCAACTGCACCCGTGGTGTCGCGTCGCGAATTACCGACAAGGCCACCTGATTCTGGAAACTGCCAATGCAAGCTGGTTAATGCGGTTACGTTATGAGCAACCCTCGTTACTCTCAGCATTGCGCGCTCAGATATTACCATCATTGGCATCGATCGACATCAGGATTAATCCCGCGCTGGCCGCAAAAGGGGATGAAACTGTATCGGGAAAGGATAATTTGAGCGCAGAAAACAAAAATTCAGATACTCCGCCCCGTCAACTGAGCGAACAGAGTGCCGAGACGCTCCGACATTTAGCCAGCCACAGTCCGGAAAAATTGAGGAAAATATTAGAAAGGCTGGCTTCACTCGCCGGAGAGGGTACGAGTAAAACCAGCCAACAGAAGAAATAACCTGTCACATTCGCCTGAACGACGACACTAACGCCCGATGTCGGTTACGCCAGCACCGTAGAAGGCGCTTTGAACGCCAATGGCACTTCGCGCTCGTTTTCAAAGGTGACGTATTCCCACGCTTCCTGCTTAGCCAACACCGCCTGCAACAATTTGTTGTTGAGCGCGTGACCAGATTTGAACGCAGAGAACGCACCAATGATGTTATAACCACACATGAACAGGTCGCCGATAGCATCCAGCATTTTGTGACGCACAAACTCGTCTTCAAAACGCAGACCATCTTCGTTCAGCACACGATAATCGTCTACCACGATAGCGCAATCCATACTGCCGCCCAGGCACAGGCCGCGGGATTGCAGGTATTCGATATCGCGCATAAAGCCGAAAGTACGCGCACGGCTGATCTGGCGAATAAACGCATCGGTTGAGAAATCCAGGCAATAGCGCTGTGAACCTGCATCAATGGCTGGGTGGTTAAAATCGATAGTGAAATCAAGGTTTAAACCGTTATACGGGGTCAGTTCTGCCCATTTATCACCGTCTTCAACCCGCACAGGCTGTTTGATGCGAACAAACTTTTTGGCGCAGTTCAGCTCTTCAATACCGGCATCAAGCAGCAGGTAAACGAACGGGCTGGCACTGCCATCCATAATTGGAATTTCCGGGGCATCAACATCAATCACGATGTTATCGATACCCAACCCCGCCAAGGCGGCGTTCAGGTGTTCCACCGTTGAAATACGCACGTCATGCTCGTTTACCAGGCAAGTACAGAGCATGGTATCACGCACGGATTTGGCATCAGCCGGAAAATCAACCGGTGGATTCAAGTCAGTGCGGCGATAGATGACCCCGGTATTCGCCGGTGCAGGTCGCATCGTCAGCTTGACTTTCTTGCCGGTATGCAAACCGACGCCCGTCGCCTGTACGATACGCTTTAATGTACGTTGTTTGATCATCGTATTATCTCGCAATGTTACTGAACCAACCGTCCTAGCTTACACCAGGATCGGCGGGACAGTTTAGCACAAAGAGCGGAGATTCCAATCACAAAGCGGAGGTTAGTCCGCTTGTTTGCGCAAAAATGCGGGAATATCCAAATAGTCAGGCTCTTTGTTAGTTTGTACCGTTTGGTCATTAACCACCTTGGCCGCCGGTTTTTCCTGCGTCAGCGGCGTCATACCATGCTGCTGATAACGATGATCCATAACCGGTTGGCTGGCTTGCTTGTTGGTCACCAGCGTAATTTCCGGACGCTTGTCCATGCCGATACCGGTCGCAACCACGGTGACGCGCAGTTCGTCGTTCATGTCCGGATCCAACGAGGTACCAATCACCACGGTGGCATTGTCAGAGGCGAACGCACGAATGGTGTTACCCACGGTTTCGAACTCATCCAGACGCAGGTCAAAGCCCGCCGTGATGTTGACCAACACGCCACGCGCGCCAGACAGGTCGATATCTTCCAGCAGCGGGCTGGAAATCGCCATTTCAGCCGCTTCTTCGGCACGGTCTTCACCGCGCGCCACGCCAGACCCCATCATGGCATAACCCATTTCTGACATCACGGTGCGCACGTCCGCAAAGTCCACGTTCATCAGGCCCGGACGGGTAATCAGTTCGGCAATACCTTGGACAGCGCCTTTCAGTACATCGTTCGCTGCACCGAACGCATCCAGCAAAGAAATACCGCGACCCAGCACTTTCAGCAGTTTGTCGTTAGGGATGGTGATGAGCGAATCCACATGTTTGGACAGCTCAGCAATCCCCTGCTCGGCAAACGCCATGCGTTTTTTGCCTTCGAAGTTGAAGGGCTTGGTCACAACCGCAACCGTCAGGATACCGAGATCCTTTGCCACTTCAGCCACCACGGGGGCTGCACCGGTGCCGGTACCGCCGCCCATACCGGCAGCGATGAACACCATGTCCGCGCCATCAAGTGCAGCGCGCAGCGCTTCACGATCTTCTTCCGCCGAGTTACGACCCACTTCCGGGTTGGCACCTGCGCCCAGCCCTTTGGTGATGCCGCTACCAATCTGAATAGTCTGACCCACCGCAGTCTTGCGCAGTGCCTGCGCATCGGTATTCACTGCGAAGAATTCGACACCTTCGATGCGCTCGCGCACCATATGTTCGATTGCGTTACCGCCGCCACCGCCGACGCCGATGACTTTAATCACCGCGTCGTTGGTTAACTCCATTGGTTCAAACATAATTTCTCTCCGTTTTGTGCCTGTACCGCGAGACCGTCAAGTGTGCCACACGGTCTCTGATAAACATTAAAATTCCTTTCTCAGCCAGCTACTGATGCGTTTAAACCAATTGCCCACTGAGCCACGTTTTTCTACTTCGTGCTCACCGCCCAGGTGAGACTCTTTGCCGTAATGCAGCAGCCCAACCGCCGTTGAGTAGAAGGGCTCCTGCGCATAATCCGTTAAGCCTGTTATATTCAGTGGCTGGCCGATACGCACCTGCGTGTGGAATACGCGCTTGGCGCAATCAACCAGCCCGTCGATCTGAGCGGCACCGCCTGTCAGCACAATGCCGGCGGCCAAATGGTGCTTCACGCCCTGCTGACGTAGTTGCTCCTGCAATTGCAAAATTTCATCGTTCACCAAATTGAGCAATTCGGTGTAACGCGGTTCAATCACTTCTGCCAGCGTCTGTCGTTGCAGACTGCGTGGCGGCCGACCGCCAACGCTCGGTACTTCCAGATTTTCGTCTTTGCTGACAATCGCGCCTAATGCACAACCGTGGCGTACCTTGATGGCTTCCGCATCCGTGGGCGGCGTGCCAAATGCATAAGCGATGTCGCTGGTCACCACATTGCCCGCGTAAGGGATCACTTTGGTGTGGCGCAACGCACCGCCGGTATAGACCGCGATATCCATGGTGCCACCACCGATATCCACCACGCAAACGCCCAACTCGCGCTCATCTTCTGTCAGCACCGCGTAGCTGGAAGCCAGGCCGGCGAAAATCAGTTGATCCACTTTCAAACCGCAGCGCTCTACGGCTTTGACAATGTTTTTCGCCATATCGTTATGGCAGGTGATCAAATGCACCTTTGCCTGCATGCGCACGCCGGAAAGTCCAATCGGGTTCTTGATCCCTTCCTGGTAATCAATGGCGTACTCTTGCGGAATCACATGCAAAATACGGTGTTCATCGCGCACGCGCACAGATTTCGCCGTGTGCACCACGCTCTCGACGTCATCCTGCGTCACTTCTTCTTCCGAAATCGGCACGATACCGATTTCATTCTGGCAACTGATGTGCTTGCCCGACAGCGCCAGATAGACGGAAGAAATTTGACAATCCGCCATCAGTTCGGCCTGGTCGATGGTCCGCTGTACACATTTTACAACGGACTCCAAATCGTTAACGCCGCCTTTATCCATCCCGCGTGACGGACAACTGCCCACGCCGATGATATTGACCATGCCATCGGGCAGAACTTCCCCTACCAGTGCAGCCACTTTTGCTGTACCGATTTCCAGTCCAACTACCAGTTTTCTGTCCGTCGACTTGATCATTGTTGTTTAGCCTGTGCCTGATTCTGTTGCTGATTACCGTTCTGTTTTTGATCAACGTCTTTTCGCTGAGCATTTCCCTGCTGCTGATCCAGCAGAGGCGGTGCCCATCCTACCGCGGCACCGGTGTCGTAACGTAAGTCCACGTAGCTAACACGTTTGTTGTCGTTCTGAGCCTGCCGCTGCAACAGCGGGTAAAGCTCAAGAAAACGTTCCAAACGCCGGGCCCGTTCATCACGCCCCAATTCCAGACGGATGTCATCTTCCAGCCCCAACTGCCACGAATGCCGTGCACTCATCGCCACCATTTTTAATGTCAGCTTACTGCTCGCCAACACCTGACTCATGGTGCGGTAGCCTTCCAGCACATCGTTTTCACTGCCTTTGGGCCCGTACAGCAACGGCATTTTGCGATTACCGACCCGTTCGGCGGGCACGCTGAAGGAATTTCCTTCTGCATCCACCATCAGTTGGTCATTCCACCGCGCTACGGGCACATATTCAACCAGATGAATCTTTAATTCGTCAGGCCACTGCTTACGCACGCTGGCCTGTTTGATCCACGGCAGACGTTCAATCTGCTGTTGGATAACATCCACATCCTGCGTCATAAAAGTGCCCGGCGCGCCCAGCGACAATATCGCCTGGCGAATATCATCATGGGTGGTGTAGTGCCGCTCACCGGTAACCACCAAACGAGAAAGCGGTAACCGACTGGCATCCTTCATCCACTGCAACACCATCCAGCCGCCCCACAGGATGGTGCCCAGCACCATCAGCAGGAACAACAATCCGGCCAACTGCCCACCGTTACTGCGACGCCCGCCTTTTGGCTCTTCGTCGCGTCCGCGCAAATTCCGCGCCGCCTGCGACATATCAAACAGCCGAGGCCAGAATCTGCGCGACGAGCTGCGAGAAGCCCATCCCGTGCTGCCTGGCAGCCATCGGCACCAGGCTGTGATCCGTCATACCGGGCGAAGTATTCACCTCCAACAGGTAAAACGCCCCGTCCGCGTCCAGCATCAGGTCAACGCGTCCCCAGCCGCGACATCCCAATGCCGCAAAGGCCGCTTGTGCTAGTACACCGATGGCATGTTCCTGCTCTGCCAGCAGCCCACTGGGACAAAAATACTGTGTCTCGTCAGAGAGGTACTTCGCGTCATAATCGTAAAACGCGCCCGCAGCCTGAATACGAATTGAGGGCAGAACCGTCTCGCCTAACAGCGCCACCGTGTACTCCGGCCCACTCAGCCACTTCTCAACCAGCACATCGTCGTCATGCTGAAACGCGGTGTCCAGCGCCGTCACCAGTTCATCTTGCTGCGTCACTTTACTCATACCGACGCTGGAACCCTCACGGCTCGGTTTCACGATCAGCGGCAACCCGAGGTGCGCGCAGGCTGACTGCAACTGCTCAGACGTTAACGCGTTATACTGTGCCCGCGTCAACGCGACATAAGGGGCTATCGGTAATCCCAACGACTGCCACACCAGCTTGGTGCGCCACTTATCCATGGTCAGCGCCGACGCCATCACCCCACTGCCGGTGTAAGGCAACTGCAAAAACTCCAATACCCCTTGCAGCGTGCCGTCTTCACCGCCGCGACCGTGCAGGGCGATAAACACTTTGTCAAACCCTGCCTCTTTCAGGCGAGTGACCGGAAAATCGCGCGGGTCAACGGCTTCGGCATTAACCCCAGCCTCTTTTAGCCCAGCAACCACCGCCTGACCGGAACGCAGTGACACATCACGCTCCGCCGATGTCCCTCCCAGCAGCACTGCCACTTTTTCCGCCATACTCACTCCGTAACCAGAGGTTGTAAGCGGGTATCCGCCAGTTTACGCGCCAGCTTACCCACATTGCCCGCACCTTGAATCAGCACCAGATCGCCATCGTGTAACGTCGGCGCCAGCAACGTGGCCAGCATATCCGGATCGGTAACCAGAATCGGATCGACCTTACCGCGTCCACGAATGGTACGGCACAGCGAGCGACTATCAGCACCAGGAATGGGGCTTTCTCCCGCCGAGTACACATCCAGCATCAGCAACACATCCACTTGCGACAGCACGTGGGCAAAATCGTCATACAGATCGCGAGTACGCGTGTAGCGGTGCGGCTGAAACACCATCACCACGCGTTTATCCGGCCAACCGGCACGAGCGGCTTTGATCGTCGCATCCACTTCTGTCGGATGGTGGCCGTAGTCATCCACCAACATCACACTGCCTGCGCTGCCATTTACCGCATCCAGCGGGAATTCGCCCAGGAAATCGAAACGACGCCCGGTTCCCTGAAAACTGGACAGTGCGCGCAAGATTGCCGCGTCATAAATGCCCTCTTCCGTCGCCACGGCAACCGCTGCTGCCGCGTTCAACGCGTTATGGCGGCCCGGTACATTCAGCGTAACCTGCAACAGCGGCTTACCCTGACGCGCCAGCGTAAAGTGCCCCTGAGCACCGGACTGACGGTACTCCGCCACGCGCACATCGGCGTCGTCGCTAAAACCGTAGGTGGTGATATGACGCCCTACGCGCGGCAGCAATTCACGGATCACCGCATCGTCCACGCACATCACCGCACGGCCATAAAACGGCAGATTGTGCAAAAAGTTGATGAACGTCTGCTTTAAATTTTCAAAATCGCCCTGATAGGTATCCATATGATCTGCTTCGATATTAGTGACAATCGCCACCATCGGTTGCAGATGCAGGAAGGACGCATCGCTTTCGTCCGCTTCCGCAATCAGGTAACGGCTGGAGCCCAGGCGCGCATGCACACCCGCAGCTTTCACCAACCCGCCGTTGACAAAGGTCGGATCCAGACCGGCCTCGGCATAAATACTGGCGACCATCGCGGTGGTCGTGGTTTTACCGTGAGTTCCGGCAATCGCGATACCGTGGCGAAAACGCATTAATTCGGCCAGCATTTCGGCGCGACGGATCACCGGAATACGCGCCTCGTGGGCCGCAACGATTTCCGGATTATCTGCGCTGATGGCGCTGGATACCACCACTACGCTGGCATCTTTCACGTTCTCAGGGCGATGATGAAAATAGATCTGCGCCCCTAGCGCCGCCAACTGCTGCGTCACCGCGTTCGGTGCCAGGTCAGAGCCGCTGATGTGGTATCCTTCGTTCGCTAACACTTCGGCAATACCGCCCATGCCAGCACCACCGATGCCGACAAAATGGATGTGCCGCACGCAATGCATTTCGGGCACGATGGAACGCAGTTTTGCCAATTGCTGTGTATTCACTTTTTCTACCGCTACCTTTTCACTTGTACTTCATTCATTTGTCATGGGGAGACGACCTGCACCTATGCATTCTATTCTGTCAGCCGCACCTTACTGCGCGGCAGCGGCCACTTCGGCAGCCACGCGTTCAGTGGCATCCGGCATCGCCACGGAACGGGCACGCTGTGCCATATCGCGCAACGTGGCACGATCCCAACCAGACAACACATCGCTTACTGCATCAACACTCAGTGCCGACTGCTCAATAATTTTGGCCGCACCTGCCTGTTCCAGCGGCAGCGCATTCCAATATTGCTGCCGGTCTTTATGCTGAAAGGGCACAAACAGCGCAGGCAAACCGGCGGCGGCAATTTCACTGACGGTAAGCGCACCAGAGCGGCACACCACCACGTCGGCCCAACTGTAGGCTTGCGCCATGTCATCGATAAATTCGGTGACTTTATGCTGCGGCACACCTGCTGCTGCATAAGCCTGCTGTACCTCAGCCAACGCGCCTTTGCCCGTCTGGTGCCAGACAGTGACGTTAGCACCCAGTCGCGCGGCCACGTCCGGCAACGTGCGGTTTAGCACCCGAGCCCCTTGGCTTCCGCCCACCACCAGCACACGGATCGGGCCTTCACGCCCGGCCAAACGTTCATCGGGTGTAGGCAACGCCAACACATCGGTACGAACCGGGTTGCCCACCACGTCAGCGTTGGGAAACGCACCGGGAAAAGCCTGTAATACCTTGCGCGCAATGCGCGATAGCCAGCGGTTGGTTAATCCCGCAATGCCGTTTTGCTCATGCAGCACCACCGGGATACCGCATAACCACGCAGCGAGACCGCCCGGTCCAGACACATAGCCGCCCATGCCCAGCACTACGTCCGGTTGATAGCGTTTCATGATCGCTTGCGCCTGACGCACCGCGCGATAAATCCGCAATGGTGCACACAGTTGCGCCGTAATGCCTTTGCCGCGCAAACCGGAAATACGAATAAAATCAATCTCAATGCCGTTTTTTGGCACCAAATCGGCTTCCATGCGATCGGCAGTTCCCAGCCAACGAACCTGCCAACCCTGCGCCATCAAATGATGTGCGACCGCCAGCCCCGGGAAAACATGTCCTCCGGTGCCACCTGCCATCACCATCAAGCGCTTACCTTCGCCACTCATTTGGCACTCCTCGTGAACGCCTGCGCCTTGGTCAGGCGCGTCTCAAAATCGATCCGCAACAGCAACACAGTGGCGGTCGACATGATGATCAAACTCGAGCCACCGTAACTGATTAACGGCAGCGTCAGCCCTTTGGTGGGTAACATTCCCGCAGCAGCACCTACGTTTACCAGCGTTTGGAAACTAAACCAGATGCCGATAGAACATGCCAAAAAGCCGGAAAATCGCTGATCGATCTCCAACGCGCGCTTGCCGATGGACATGGCCCGAAAAGCGACGAAGAATATCATTAACAACGCCAAAACCACACCGATATAGCCGAGCTCTTCGCCTAAAATGGAAAAAATAAAGTCGGTGTGCGCTTCCGGTAAATACTCCAGTTTCTGCACCGAGTTTCCTAATCCTTGCCCCCACAGCTCGCCGCGGCCAAATGCCATCAGCGACTGGGTTAACTGGTAGCCACTGCCAAACGGATCTTCCCACGGATTCCAAAACGACGTCACGCGGCGCATACGGTAGGGTTCCGCCACAATCAGCAAACCAACGGCAAACATGCCGCAGCCAATGATGGCGAGAAACTGCCACAGCTTGGCACCAGCCAAAAACAGCATCGCCAGCGTGGTGATAAACAGCACAACAACCGTTCCCAGATCGGGCTGCGCCAGCAGTAGAACAGCCAGCACCACCATCACGCCCATCGGTTTGCAAAAGCCCCAGAAGTTGTTACGAACTTCCTCTACCTTGCGCACCATGTAGCTGGAGAGGTAGCAAAACAGCGCCAGCTTCGACAACTCCGCAGGCTGCACACGCAGTGGCCCTAGCGCAATCCAGCGTGAAGCACCATTTACCGAACTGCCGACCACCAGCACCACCAGGAGCATCACCAGTGTGAGCAGCAGTAATATCGGGCTGTAACGCTGCCAGACTTCCATCGGCACGCGCATGGTGATCAACGCCAACGCAAATGCCAGGCCAAGGTAAAACGAGTCACGCTTGGCAAAAAAGAACGGATCGCTGGTCAGGCGCTGCCCCACAGGCATGGATGCAGAGGTCACCATTACGAACCCGATGACGGCCAGCCCGAACGTCAGCCAGAGCAGGGTGCGGTCATACATCACGATGCTCTGCACATCGCTTTCCCGCGTCCCCATGACCCAGCCTTTCAGTCGTTCAATCACTGGCAGCCCAATAAAACGCATCAGCCAAGTTCCTCCGCCAATCGGGCGAACTCATCGCCGCGCTGTTCGAAGCTCTTGAACTGATCGAGGCTGGCACACGCCGGAGACAGCAGTACCAGATCGCCCGGTTCGACGCGCGTGGCAATAACGCGCAGAGTTTGCTCCATTGTCTCGGTTTGCTCTGCTATCTCTGGACGCAACGCCGCCAGTTGGGCGCCATCACGCCCGAAGCAATACAGGCGAATATTGTCACCCTGGACATAACGCAGCAGCGGCGAAAAATCGGCTGACTTACCGTCGCCGCCTAACAGCAAGTGCAGCGTGCCTTTAACGTGTAATCCGTTCAGCGCCGCTTCAGTGCAACCAACGTTGGTTGCTTTGGAATCGTTAATCCAGCGCACGCCGTTACGCTGCAACACGCACTGGAAACGGTGCGGCAAACCGGTAAAGGTGGTGAGTGCCGTTAACGCGGGCGCGCGAGGAATTCCCACCGCATCCGCCAATGCCAGCGCCGCCAGCGCGTTGGTGTGGTTATGTTGCCCCACCAGGGAAATCTCTTTGGTATTCAAAACGCGCTCGCCTTTCACACGCAACCAGGTTTCACCCTGCTGGGTGTTGAGGTGATAGTCGCCCACATCCACGCCAAAGCTGATGCAGCGTGCGTCAGCGCCTTTGATCGGCATAGTCAGCGCGTCATCAGCATTCACCACACACACCTGCGCATGGTCATAGATACGTAACTTGGCAGCACGATACTGTTGGATACCAAACGGATAGCGGTTGGTATGATCTTCCGTAACGTTGAGAATGCTGGCGGCGGCGGCGCGCAGACTGGACGTGGTTTCCAATTGGAAGCTCGACAGCTCCAGAACATACAGTTGGCACGGCTGTTTCAGCAGCGTCAGCGCCGACAGGCCAATATTTCCGCCGACACCGACCGACCAACCGGCTGCCTTAGCCATTTCGCCGACCAGCGTAGTGACCGTACTTTTACCGTTGGATCCAGTAATCGCCACAATCGGTGCCTGCGCTTCACGGCAGAACAACTCGATATCGCCCACAATCTCTACGCCTGCGGCGGCGGCATCGGCCAGCGCGGGTGTTGCCAGCGCAATACCGGGGCTGGCGACGATCAGGTCAGCCGCTAACAGCCACTCTTCATTTAACGAACCAAGGTGGCGATCAACCTCGGCAGGCAACTTATCCAAACCAGGCGGACTAACACGGGTATCCACCACGCGCGGCGTCACACCGCGCGTCAGGAAGAAATCAACGCAGGAAAGCCCGGTTATCCCCAGGCCAATAATTACAACGTTTTTACCCTGATAGTCCATCATAGTGTTACCGTACCTTCAGCGTTGCCAGGCCAATCAGCACCAGCATCAGCGAAATAATCCAAAAACGCACAATCACGCGCGGCTCTGGCCACCCTTTAAGTTCATAGTGATGGTGAATCGGTGCCATGCGGAAGATACGCTGCCCGCGTAGCTTGAATGAACCGACCTGAAGGATCACCGACAGGGTTTCAACCACGAACACCCCACCCATAATCACCAGCAAGAATTCCTGACGCAGCAGGACGGCAATGGTGCCCAACGCGCCGCCGAGCGCCAGTGAGCCGACATCGCCCATAAATACCTGCGCCGGATAGGTGTTAAACCACAGGAAACCCAGGCCGGCGCCGACGATCGCCGTACAGACGATCACCAGTTCACTGGCGTGGCGGATATAAGGGATATGCAGGTAACCGGCAAAATTCATATTGCCCGTCGCCCACGCCACCAGCGCAAAACCAGCGGCAACAAACACGGTCGGCATAATCGCCAAACCATCCAGTCCGTCAGTGAGGTTGACCGCGTTACTGGTGCCAACGATGACAAAGTAGGTCAGCAAAATGTAGAGCAGACCCAGTTGCGGCATCACATATTTAAAGAACGGTACAACTAACTGCGTGGCCGGTGTGCCTTTGCCGATGGCATACATGGTAAACGCCACCGCCAGCGCAATCAGCGATTGCCAGAAATATTTCCAGCGCGCGATCAACCCTTTGGTGTCTTTGCGTACTACTTTGCGGTAATCATCGACAAAACCGACGATACCGTAGCCCAGCAGCACCAGCAGCACACACCACACATAGGGGTTGGACAAATTGGACCACAGCAGTACCGAAACGATGATCGCCGCCAGAATCATGACACCGCCCATGGTTGGCGTGCCACGTTTGCTGAAATGAGATTCAGGCCCTTCATTGCGCACCACTTGCCCGATCTGCAATTTTTGCAGCCAGGCGATCAGATGCGGTCCCATCCACAAGGAGATCACTAACGCGGTCAGCAGGCTGACAATGGCGCGAAACGTCAAATACGAGAAGACGTTAAAGCCGGAATAAAACTTGACCAGATGTTCGGCCAGCCACACTAACATGCTGCATTCTCCTGTAATGCGTGTACCACATACTCCATCGCAGAACTCCGGGAGCCTTTAACCAAAATGCTGATCGTGCCA
The DNA here is from genome assembly GCF_053848865.1 of Symbiopectobacterium sp. Eva_TO. NCBI lineage: Bacteria > Pseudomonadati > Pseudomonadota > Gammaproteobacteria > Enterobacterales > Enterobacteriaceae > Symbiopectobacterium > Symbiopectobacterium sp. Eva_TO. The sequence goes on from NZ_JBSPEY010000004.1 coordinate 1,974,345, forward strand.
TGCGCCGACAGCAACGTTTTCAAACGCGCGATCAATGCAGCCCGATCGGAAAAATGTTCACCACGTTCACTGGTGAGGCTGATGGCCTGACTCAAGGTGCCAATACTCAACACCGTATCAATGCCTGCGTCACGCGCCACTTCGCCCACCTTCTGATGACACGCCTCGGCATTCTCGCCAAGTTCGCCCATGTCGCCCACCACCAGTACGCGGTAGCCCGGCATCTCCGCCAGCGTGTGCACCGCCGCAGTCATCGACCCCACATTGGCGTTGTAGCTGTCGTCCAGCAGCAGTTTTTTTGCCGCCAGCATGATGGGGAACAAGCGCCCCGGCACGGCCTTGAGCTGCGCCAGCCCGTCTTTTACCTGCTGCAACCCTGCGCCTACGGACATCGCCAATGCGGCAGCCGCCAGCGCGTTTGCCACGTTATGTCGACCCGGCAGCGGCACGTTGACCTCCAGCGAGCCAAACGGCGTATGGAGTTCAAACAGGGTGCCCCCACCTTCATTGCGAATATCGCTGGCGTAGTAGTCTGTGTATTCACCTTGCTGCGGTGAAAATTGCCATACTGTTTTGTCGCGCAGCACGTCGTGCCACCGCGTCAGGTCATTGCTGTCGGCGTTAATCACCGCAATACCCTTGGTGGGCAAACCGTTAAAGATCTCCCCTTTGGCGCGCGCTACGCCGTCCAACGATCCAAACCCTTCCAGATGTGCGGCTGCCAGGTTATTCACCAGCGCGCTATCCGGACGTACCAGATTGGCGGCATAGGCAATCTCACCAATATGGTTAGCTCCCAACTCAATCACCGCAAAGCGATGATCAAGGGTGAGGCGCAGCAGCGTTAACGGCACGCCAATGTCATTATTGAAATTGCCGTCGGTGTAAAGCACGTCACCACACTGACGCAAAATCGCTGCCGTCATCTCCTTGACGGAGGTTTTGCCGGAAGAACCGGTCAGTGCCACCACGCGCGCAGAAGATTGGCGACGCATCCAGGCACCCAGTTCGCCCAACGCCAGACGGGTATCCCCCACCAACAGTTGTGGTACGTCGATAGGTAAGTGCTTACTGACCAACAGAGCCGCCGCACCACCGCGTACTGCCTGATGGGCATAATCATGGGCATCAAACTTTTCACCGCGCAGAGCGATAAACAGGCAGCCCGGCGTCAATTTTCGGGTATCGGTGCACACTGTTTCCACTGCCACATCCTCACCCAGGAGTGTGGCATTTAACGCCGTGGCCAGTTGCTGCAACGTAACGCGAATCATGCGATAACCCCCAGCAGACGCGCGGCAGTCACGCGATCTGAATAATCGAGACGCTGATTGCCCACCAGTTGATAATCTTCATGGCCTTTACCTGCAATCAACACAATATCGTCCACGTTGGCCTGGATAATGGCACTGGTCACCGCTTCAGCGCGACCATGCACCGCCAGTGCTCGTCCGGCATCCACCAAACCGGCAAGAATGTCTTTCACGATAGCCTGCGGCTCTTCGCTCCTGGGGTTATCGTCCGTCACCACAACGCGATCGGCCAGTTGTTCCGCGATGGCCCCCATAAGTGGGCGCTTACCTTTGTCACGATCGCCGCCGCAACCAAATACGCACCACAGTTGACCGGAGCAATGCGGACGCGCCGCCGCCAGCGCTTTCTCCAGCGCATCCGGCGTGTGGGCGTAGTCCACAATCACAGTCGGTTTACCCGGTGCTTTAAACACTTCCATGCGACCGCAAACCGGCTGCAATTGTTCGCCGGTTTCCAGTAATCTATCCAGTGGGTAGCCAAGGGAAAGTAACGTTGCCAGTGCCATTAGCAGATTGCTGACGTTAAATTCACCCATAAGGCGACTTTCTATGCGGCCATTGCCCCATTTAGAGTCAAACGCAATTGAAGCGCCTTCGTCGTGATAATCGACGGCGGTGGCTTTCAGCCAGCGGCCACGGCAACCTGGCACCAGATTATTGTACAGCGTCACCGCCACGGCATCCGGCAGCTGCGCCAGCCAGCGTCGCCCCACCTCATCGTCGGCATTAATGATCTCCTGACCCACTTTATGTTCAGAGAACAGAGACCACTTGGCAGCCTCATAGCTTTCCATATCACCGTGGTAATCCAGATGGTCGCGGCTCAGGTTGGTGAAAACCGCCGCCGCAAACGGCAACGCGGCAACGCGATGTTGTACCAAGCCGTGCGAGGAAACTTCCATCGCAGCAAAAGTCGCGCCTTGTTCAACCAACTGATTCAGAACGTGCTGTATATCGACGGCCGAACCCGTGGTATTCGCTGTGGGATTGACGTGCCCTAACAGACCATTACCCACGGTGCCCATCACGGCGCTGGTATCGCCCAGCAGTTGGCTCCATTGGGCCAGCAACTGCGTGGTTGTGGTTTTGCCGTTGGTGCCGGTCACACCGACCAGCAGTAATTTTTCCGCAGGCTGCTGATAAAAACGCCCCGCCAACGCCGACAAACGTTGGTTCAAATTACTCAGATACACAACCGGAACGCCGTGCATTTCACGTACCGTGCCATCGGCAGCTTCACTGTCTACCTCTGCGATCACGGCCGCCACCCCTTGCGCAATCGCCTGAGGAATATAGCGACGCCCATCCACGCTGTGGCCAACTACGGCCACAAACAGATCGCCCGCCGCTGCAACACGGCTGTCCAGAGTCATTTCCCGCAGTTGGCGCGGTGGGACATCTTGCACCCACGGTGCCAGTAAATCGCACAGATTACGATCTGCCACCTGAAACCTCTTTATGGTTAATCACAAAATCATTTTTGTCGCCGACGGGCAGCGCATCCGGCTCAACGTTCATGGTGCGCAGTACGCCGCCCATGATGGAGCCGAACACCGGCGCAGAAACCGCACCACCATAGTAGTTACCCGCCTTAGGATCGTTAATCACCACCACCAGCGCAAAGCGCGGGTTGCTGGCAGGCGCGACGCCTGCGGTGTAGGCAATATATTTATTGATGTATTTGCCGTCCGGTCCCACTTTTTTTGCCGTACCGGTTTTAATGGCAACACGGTATCCCTTGATCGCAGCCTTGGTTCCGCCACCACCGGGCAGAGCAACACTTTCCATCATATGCACCACTGTGCGCACGATAGGCTCGGCGAAAATGCGTTCCCCCGGCACTGGTGGATCGACTTTGGTAATGGAGAGCGGACGATAGATACCATAGCTACCGATAGTGGCGTAAACGCGCGCCAGTTGCAGCGGCGTCACCATCAATCCATAGCCGAAAGAAAAGGTGGCCCTCTCTATGTCAGACCACCGTTGTTTTTGAGGGTATAAGCCACTGCTTTCTCCGACCAACCCCAAATTGGTCGCTTTTCCCAAACCAAAACGCGAGTAAGTGTCTACCAGCGCTGAGGAGGGCATCGCTAACGCCAGCCGTGAAACACCGACGTTACTCGACTTCTGTAGTATCCCGGTCAGGGTCAGTTCCGCGTAGCGGGCAACGTCTTTGATCTCATGACCGTTGATGTAATAGGGCAAGGTATTGAGCAGGCTGTTTTCTTTGACAACGTTACGTTGCAGCGCCGTCATCACCACCATCGGTTTTACCGTCGAACCCGGTTCAAAAATGTCGGTAATAGCGCGGTTACGCATGACATCGGAGGGGGTGCCTGCCAGATTGTTCGGATTGTAGGAAGGGCTGTTAGCCATCGCCAGCACTTCACCAGTACTGACATCCACCAGCACGGCGGTGCCAGATTCGGCATTATTGAAGGCCACGGCGTTGTTCAGTTCGCGATAAACCAACGCTTGCAGGCGCTCGTCAATGCTCAACATCAGGTTGTGTCCAGCCTGACTGTCAACGGAAGAGATATCTTCAATCACGCGACCAAAACGGTCTTTGCGCACCGTACGCTCACCCGGTTGCCCGGTCAGCCAACGATCGAAACTTTTCTCAACGCCCTCAATGCCCTGCCCATCAATATTGGTGAAACCAATCAGGTGAGACGTGACCTGACCAGCAGGATAGTAACGGCGTGACTCCTGGCGCAGATAAATGCCCGGCAGCTTGAGTTTGTGAACATATTCACCGATAGCGGGGTTCACCTGACGCGCCAGATAGACAAAGCGCCCTTTCGGGTTAGCATTGATTTTCGCCGCCATCTGATCGAACGGCAAATCCAGCGCATCAGAAAGCGCTTTCCAGCGGGTGTCGAGCGACACGCCGCCGTGTTCACTCAACTCTTTGGGATCGGCCCAGATGGCGTTAACGGGCACGCTGACCGCCAACGGACGCCCGGCGCGATCGCTGATCATGCCGCGCGCGGTGGGAACCTCCTGCACACGCAGGGAGCGCATATCCCCTTCACGTACCAGTTGATCCGGGTTGATCACCTGCAAATAGGCGGTGCGCAACATCAGCCCCACCATTGCCAACAGTATGCCTGTACAGAGCAACGCAAAACGCCAGCTTACAAAGCTGGCCTTATCTTCCTGTCGTTTCAACTTTCCTGTGCGCGCTGCTTTCATGCCAAATGAGTACCTATGTTCTAATGCTCAACCAGACTCACTGTTTGACTACGATATTTTCCTGCGCCGGGTCCACGTGCCCCATGTGCAGCTTTTCCGTTGCGATACGCTCCACCCGACTGTGATCGCCCAAGGCGTTCTCTTCCAGAATCAGGTTTCGCCATTCGATATCCAACGCATCACGCTCCAACAACAACTGCTCGCGCTGTGCGGTCAGCAAGCGCGTCTTGTGCGCGGTCGTCACCACCAGCACAGCAGAAACCAACGCACCAATCAGCAGCAGCAGTGGCAATTTGCCGTGACGAAGAATGTCCTGGCCGATAATGCCTGCCAGGCTGTGCCGCTCGTTGCTTATCATTCCGCTAGCCGTTCCGCGATACGTAACACAGAGCTACGCGCTCTCGGGTTTTCTGCCACTTCCGCTTCCGGCGGCATCATCTTGCCTACCGTTTTCAGCGTTTGACCGCCTTGCGCACGCAGTTGTGCTTCAGTAAGCGGGATCCCGGCTGGCACCTGTGGCCAACGGCTGTGATGACGCATAAAACGCTTCACAATACGATCTTCCAGCGAATGAAAACTGATGATCGACAAGCGGCCCTGCGGTGCGAGTGCCGTCAGCGCGCCGTTCAGCGCCTGCTCGATCTCATCCAGCTCACTGTTGATATAGATACGGATTGCCTGAAAACTGCGGGTTGCCGGGTGCTTATGCCGCTCTTTGATCGGGCTCGCCGCCGCAATCAGCGCCGCCAACTCGCCTGTGCGCGTCATCGGTTCTGTGCTGTTACGTTCCACAATGGCGCGCGCAATCCGCTTGGCAAACCGCTCTTCTCCAAAGGTTTTCAACACCCAGGCAATGTCATCGACTTCTGCCGTTTGCAACCATTGCGCCGCTGACTGCCCGCGCGTCGGGTCCATGCGCATGTCCAACGGGCCATCGCGCATAAAGGAAAAACCGCGTTCAGGATCGTCCAGTTGCTGCGAAGAGACGCCCAAATCGAGCAACACGCCGTCAATACGCCCGGTTAACCCCAGGGTCTCCACGTAACTTGCCAGCGCGGAAAAAGGTCCGTGAACAATAGAAAAACGGGAATCTTGAATCGCCTCTGATGCCGCTATAGCTTGAGGATCGCGATCGATAGCCACAAGGCGTCCTTCCGGTCCGAGACGGGAAAGGATCAGCCGCGAATGGCCACCACGGCCAAACGTGCCATCGATGTATGTGCCGTCAGCGCGGATATTGAGGCCATTAACCGCTTCATCCAACAGCACAGTGGTGTGTTTATAATTTTCCGGCATGTATTTCTTTCAGCATGACTACAGTGATAAATCCTGCAATCTCTCGGACAACGGGGCGTCAGAGAATTGCTCAGCGTCAATATCGTCCTTGACCTGTTGATACCAGGCCTGCTCATCCCACAGTTCAAACTTGTTGAACTGGCCGACCAGCATCACTTCTTTCGTCAGGCTCGCATGTTGCCGTAGCGTGCTGGCAATCAGCAGACGCCCGGCATTGTCCATCTGGCATTCACTGGCATGCCCCAACAGCAACCGCTGCACGCGGCGCTCAGCGGGATTCATGCTCGACAGACGTGACAACTTTTGTTCAATGATTTCCCACTCAGGCAGGGGATAAAGCAGCAGACAGGGCTGATGGAGGTCAATGGTGCAAACCATCTGACCTTGCGATGTCTCTGACAGCGTTTCCCGATAACGGGTAGGAACGGCGAGCCGACCTTTACTGTCGAGGTTAATCAGCGTAGCCCCACGAAACATGCTCGAGTTACCCCTTCATGACCCTTTTCACCACTTTATCCCACAAATTCCCACATTGATGAGTTTACGGAGGGTATGAAAACCTTGTCAAGCCAGAGCGGACGCGCTTTGGAATTATTTCTGCCTAAACACGGACATGAATGGCATAAAATGGAATAACAGACGAAAATTAAGGGAGATTAACGCCATGAAAATTTGAGGAAAAATTATTTATGTATAAACAATCAGAAAGAAAGAGTAATAATTTCTCATTTTTACTTAAATTTACCATTAATCATAAAACGCTTGTGTCACCGTCGCCGTATTCCTCCTCCAGGCTTTGTTGAATAATAGGGAATCGTGCTGTTTTACTATGCCCATTTTGGTAGAAAATGCTTATCACCTCAGGCATTCCGTTTTCTCATGATGCTTAACTGCATGATTTTACGTTGCTGGAAACAATCGTTTTACTGGGCTGGTAGCATAAAATCTGTTTATTCAACAAAGCCCCTCCTCCATCACCCGAGCACGGCGCTTGCCCGCTGCGCACTCCAGACCATATCGTTATACACATCTTTCTAACGCACTTTTTAATCAATGAGTTACGGGTTTATCTCAGAGTGGCATTTTGAACCTCAAAAAGCCAATGGGATGGCTTGAATGCCTTAATTCACGGGGTTCTGAGCATCCTGTTCAAAAAATGGCCAAAAGATGTGTATAACGATATGACTCCAGACCGATATCGGTCACATTTTTACCCAATGATATCGTTCATTCCATTCTACTGTTACAACAATGTCGGCACGCTATTCTATTTTCTTTTTGGCAATAATGCCGCCAATTTTTCTTTATTTAAGGTTACGAAAAACAATTGAGGCTTTTTACCGTTAACCACTAAGTTCGTCGGTTAATTATTATATTATAAGAGTATTCCTAAAACCCATGTGTTCCACGCTGTTATTTGGGTTAAGCGGGGACTTTTGCCCACCGAAAAATTAGTCGCCAAACGCAAAAGCACAACAAATTGTTTATAAACATAATTTCTCCTACTGCCGCGCTTAATAAACCGCCATGCCACCTTTCTTCTATAAAGTAGCGTCCATAAGAAAAAAGCATGAAAAAATAAAAAGTTATCGCTACTTACAACTTCAACATCCAGTGAAGTACACTACGCACATAAAATACACCGACATAATTAACTAAATTTAACCCAATTAACTGCATACCCTAAATAATTCGAGTTGCAGGAAGGCGGCAAGCGAACGAATCCCCAGGAGCTTACTCAGGTAAGTGACTGGGGTGGGTGAACAAAGCCAACGCACCTGCAACTTAAAGTATGACGGGTATATAACGGAGTCTCTCTGCATGTTCTCCCCTGAATCCCGATTGCGTAGTGCGGTAGCGGACACAGTCGCTATGGTAATCTACTATTTTATAACGGGTATGCTGATTGAGATCTTGCTGATGTAGCCCCCTGTAACACCAGACAGTAGCTGTATCTCCAGATAAGAGATAGGCTTAGATATATGTCTAACAATCATGCTAATTTTGAAATGACCGGGATCCTGTTAGGGCAAGAAGTCCGTAAGCGTAAAACTCCGCAAGAGAAAATCGCCATCATTCAGCAGACAATGGAGCCGGGGATGAACGTCTCCCATGTAGCCCGCCTGCATGGCATCCAGCCCAGCCTTTTGTTTAAGTGGAAGAAGCAATACCAGGAAGGAAGCCTCACCGCCGTTGCGGCCGGAGAAAAAGTGGTTCCAGCTTCGGCGCTGGCGACTGCCCTCAAGCAGGTCCGGGAGCTACAGCGCCTTCTGGGTAAGAAGACGATGGAAGTTGAGATCCTCAAAGAAGCAGTGGAGTACCGCCAGTCGCGAAAATGGATAGCGCACGCGCCCTTGTTGCCAAAGGACGGGGAATAGCTCTGGTCAGCCGCGCCATGAGCGTGTCGCGTGCGCAGCTGTCACTGCGGGTTAACCGTTCTGCCGACTGGCTGGACAGGCGCAGCAACCGGCGTAATGACGAAGCTGATGCTGAGATATTATCGGACATCCTCCGTATCATCAGCGACATGCCCAGTTACGGTTACCGCCGAGTGTGGGGTATCCTGCGTAAGCAACGTCGTGCAGAGGGATTTCCACCGGTGAACGCCAAACGGCTTTACAGGATAATGAGCGAGCATAACCTGCTGTTGTTGCATGATAAAACTGAACGTCCGAAGCGGGAGCATAAAGGCAAAATCGCGGTAGCAGAGAGCGATATGCGCTGGTGCTCAGATGGCTTCGAGTTCGGTTGTGACAACGGCGAGAAGCTGCGGGTGACGTTCGCACTGGACTGCTGCGACCGGGAGGCCATAGACTGGGCAGCGAGCACCAGGGGTTATGACAGTTCAACCGTGCAGGATGTGATGCTGAGGTCGGTGGAAAAACGCTTCGGTAGCGCGCTGCCGGATAAACCAGTGCAATGGCTGACGGATAATGGTTCAGCGTACACAGCGCATGAAACGCGGAAGTTCGCCAGAGAACTGAATCTGGAGCCCTGCACAACAGCAGTGAGCAGTCCACAGAGTAACGGCATGGCAGAACGGTTCGTGAAGACGATGAAGGAAGATTACATCGCCTTCATGCCAAAACCCGATGTGCGAACAGCGCTGAAGAATCTTGCAGCGGCGTTCAATCATTACAATGAAAACCATCCGCACAGTGCGCTGGGATACAACTCCCCAAGAGAATATCGGCGCCAGCGGGCATCGTTAACTTAAGATACAAAAGCTGTCCGGAGATGTAGTGGTCAACTAATATTGGCCACCGCATTAGACTGTATGTAGAACAGTCGCTCAGATTCGTTTGGAGTTAAGCCGCCGTTATACCAGTGAGGCCGGATAGCGCTGTAATACCCCGTGATGTAGCGGATAATCGCGTCCTGGGCTTCGCTGAAGCTGTTGTAACCCTTTGTCGGCACCCATTCTGTCTTCAGGCTGCGGAAGAACCGCTCCATTGGCGCATTATCCCAGCAGTTACCCCGCCGACTCATACTCTGCTTTATCCGGCAGCGCCACAGGGCTTGCCGGTATTGACGGCTGGTATAGTGGCTGCCCTGGTCGCTGTGGAACATGACTCCTGTTGGTTGTCCCCGGAGTTCCCAGGCCATCTGCAACGCTTTAACTGTCAGCGCCGAGTCCGGCGACGTCGACATGGCCCAGCCCACCGGTTTGCGGGCGAACAGGTCTAGCACCACCGCAAGGTAAGCCCAGCATTTGCCCGTCCAGATGTAGGTCACATCGCCGCACCAGACCTGATCCGGCGCGGTAACCGCGAACTGGCGGTTGAGATAGTTCGGTATTTCAACGTGTTCATTGCCGCCGCGTTTGTATTTGTGAGCCGGTCGCTGGCAGCTGGCGATACCCAGCTCCTTCATCAGCTTGCCAGCCAGCCAGCGCCCCATTTTGACACCAGAGCTGCCGGTGACGATGGTCGCGATACTTCGAGCGCCGGCAGAGCCGCCGCTGGCGTTCCAGGCTTCCATGACGCGACTACACTTAACCACGCGCTCACCGTCGGGTTCATTAGCGGAAGCCTGCCAGTGCCTGTAGCTGCTGCGATGTACCTCAAAAGTTTGGCACAACGCCGTGACCGGGTATCGCGCCCTCAGCCTGTCGACTACCGTGAACCGTTGAGTGAGTCCGACATTAAGAGCGCCGTAGCCTTTTTTAGGATTTCGTTCTCCATTTCAAGGCATTGGACTTTTTTCTTCATCTCACGCAGCTCGAGCTGTTCAGGGGTAAGAGGAAGTCCCGTTGGCGTTTTTCCCTGTCGTTCAAGGCGAAGCTTATTGACCCAGCGACTAATGGCAGAATGGCTGACATTAACCGCCTCTGCGGCCTTAACGTATGTGTAGCCGTGGTCGACAACCAGCTTTGCGGCTTCGAGCTTAAATTCCGCCGTAAAATGTTTACCCATGAGGTCACCTGTCGTGTTGATGAGGTGAGCATATCACCTCCGATCAGGTGGCCAGTATCAGTGTGCCACTACAAGATGGTGGGTCAAGATCAGATTGAGATCTTGCTGTCTGGCATGAGCTTCCAGCAGTCGCTCTCTTCGCGACTGGTGTCGATCCCCGTTAATATTGTTATTGCCTAGCCCTAAGGTGTATTAGTCGCGACTTGCTCTGACACTGGACCTTGAAAGGTTGAGAGTTACCGGTTTTGATATGGGTGTCGAATCCTTATACAAAACACGAGGTAACTCTCATGCTTCATACTAACAATCCCATCATCAAACACAAAGCCGGCCTGCTCAATCTCGCCGAAGAACTCGGTAACGTATCAAAAGCCTGTAAAATCATGGGGGTGTCACGCGACACGTTTTATCGCTATCAGGAACTGACGGCAGAAGGCGGCATTGACGCTCTGGTTAACCAAAACCGCCGGGTTCCCAACCTGAAAAACCGTGCTGATGAAGCCACTGAACGTGCGGTTGTTGATTACGCCATTGAGTTCCCGGCTCATGGCCAGCACCGGACCAGTAATGAGCTGCGTAAAAAAGGCGTCTTCATTTCTGGCAGCGGTGTGCGCTCCATCTGGCAACGACACGATCTGGAAAACTTTCGTAAGCGCCTGAAGGCACTTGAGGAAAAAGTTGCCAGAGAAGGCATCGTACTTACTGATGCTCAAATCGCTGCACTGGAGAAGAAGGCGCACGACGACGAAGCCTGTGGTGAAATAGAGACTGCTCACCCGGGTTATCTGGGGTCGCAGGACACCTTCTACGTGGGTAATCTGAAAGGTGTTGGCCGTATCTACCAGCAGACGTTCGTGGATACGTACTCGAAAGTGGCGCACTGCAAGCTTTACACGAGTAAAGCACCGATCTCTGCCGCCTACCTGCTCAATGATCGCGTGCTGCCGTTCTACGAAGCTCAGGGGCTGCCAATGCTAAGAATACTGACGGACAGGGGGACGGAGTAATGCGGTAAAGTGGAACAACATGACTATCAGCTGTACTTGGCTATCAACGATATAGACCATACGAAAACGAAAGCGATGTCTCCGCAGACAAACGGTATCTGCGAGCGCTTCCATAAAACTATTTTGCAGGATTTTTATCAGGTTGCGTTCCGTAAGACGTTATACGAGGACCTAGAAAGTCTACAAAAGGATCTGGACAACTGGTTGTGGCATTACAATAATGAGCGAACTCATCAGGGTAAAATGTGCTGCGGGCGTACGCCAATGGCCACGTTACTTGATGGTAAACGAGTCTGGGCAGAAAAAAATCTGAACCAGATTTAATCTGACAGACACCTGTATAAATAACCGGTAACTGTCAGATCAGGTCTGAGCTAATACACCTAAGGCCATATCGTTATACACATCTTTCTAACGCACTGTTTAATCAATGAGTTACGGGTTTATCTCAGAGTGGCATTTTGAACCTCAAAAAGCCAATGGGATGGCTTGAATGCCTTAATTCACGGGGTTCTGAGCATCCTGTTCAAAAAATGGCCAAAAGATGTGTATAACGATATGACCTAAGGCCTGTACCGCGATCGTATCCTGCGTCTGTCTCAGCGCTTCACGACGCACGGTACCTGGGTAAAAAATCTGGCAGACCTGTTTGCCTACGTCAGCTTTCAATCACCGGTGTATGTTGCCATCCTGTGGTTTATTGGTGCCAACCCACAGCAGATCGTCGCAGCAGTAACCAGCAATGTGTTGATATCTATGGTTATGGGTGTCGCCTACGGCTATTTTCTCGATTACTGCCGCCGTCTGTTTCGCGTCGCCGTACCGGTCTGAACGTCAGGCCGAGACCGTAACTACCGCCAAATACAGGCAACAAAAAAGCCATCCTGATACCGGATGGCTTTTTATTAGGAATAATCCCAAACTAACGACGACTGAGTGAACCGCGCCGATAGAGACTGCGCCGAATGCGCGTCAAACCGGGCTTAGGCTTCTTAGGTTCATCGAGACTTGCCAGCACCAACTCCAACACTCGCTCAGCCACTTCGCGATGACGTTGCGCCACGGAGAGCACCGGGCACTCGAGGAAATCGAGCAGTTCGTTGTCACCAAACGTGGCAATCGCCAAATTGTTCGGCAGCCGTCCGCTCTGCTTCAGCGTAATATCCATCACCCCTTGCAACAGCAGAAACGAGGTAGTGAATAGCGCCTGCGGCATCGGGTGGTGCTGCAAATACTCTTCAAACGCCGTCGCCGCCGCTGAGCGTTCGTAGCTGTTGGCATAAAGGAAATTCACCTGACGCGGATCCTCTGCCCACGCCATACGAAACCCTTGTTCGCGCAGGAAACTCACCGAAAGTTCCGGCAACGCCCCGAGGTAGAGTACTGACTCCGCTGGAATCTTGCGCAGTTCCTGCGCCAGCATTTCCGCATCCTCACAATCGGCCCCCACTACACTTGTGAAGTGTTCGCGATCCAACGCGCGATCCAGCGCGATAATCGGCAAGCTGTCTCCAGCCCAACGCTGATAGAACGGATGCTCCGGAGGCAACTCTGTCGACACGATAATGGCATCAACCTGACGTTGCAGCAGATGCTCAATGCAGCGCATCTCGTTATCCGGCTGATCTTCAGAGCAGGCAATCAGCAATTGATAACCGCGCTGACGCGCCTGACGCTCCAGATAATTGGCAATTTTGGTATAGCTGGTGTTTTCCAGATCCGGAATCACCAGCCCGATAGAACGGGTACGCCCAGCGCGTAATCCAGCAGCCACCGCATTGGGATAATAATTATGCTCACGCACCACCGACATCACTTTTTCTACCGTTTTATCACTGACGCGGTATTGTTTGGTCTTGCCATTGATAACGTAGCTGGCAGTAGTGCGTGAAACGCCCGCAAGGCGCGCGATTTCATCCAGTTTCACGTTAGCCCCTTTAAATAAGCTGGAAAATAAAAAATAAGGATGTCTATATTTTAAGCATGGATATCGTATAGATCTAACCGCAGAAGCTGGCATTCAGCAACCGCTTTATTGTTGTTCAGGGTTATAGAGAGAAAAATAAAAAGCTCACCGACACAGTGAGCCCTCAGACTGCTGGAAAGCCTACCAACCTCTTCGTCATCCTCGCCGTAGGCCGGGGGCCTCGGGCAGAATGAACGCGTTTAGCCTGTATGAGATTCCCGCCTGCGCGGGAATGACCGTTTTAGGTAGGTTTGCCAGCAACCTCAAGGTTCACCGACACAGTGAACCTCTTTATCATAGATCAGCGGAAGGAAAATTAGCGCATAATCTTATCGCCGCGTGATACGCCGACAATACCCGAACGCGCCACCTCGACAATTTCAGCCACATCACGCACCGCGCTCAGAAACGCATCCAATTTGTCACTGGTTCCCGCCAACTGCACGGTGTAGAGCGTTGCCGTGACATCCACAATCTGCCCACGGAAAATTTCCGTGCTGCGTTTCACTTCTTCCCGGCTATAACCCATATCGTTATACACATCTTTTGGCCATTTTTTGAACAGGATGCTCAGAACCCCGTGAATTAAGGCATTCAAGCCATCCCATTGGCTTTTTGAGGTTCAAAATGCCACTCTGAGATAAACCCGTAACTCATTGATTAAACAGTGCGTTAGAAAGATGTGTATAACGATATGGCTATAACCCACCTCGTTATACACAAGTCCGCAACGCCTTATATGCCAAGGGTTAGCGGGCTGAAATAGGCAGCCGGTGGGGTTGTAAATGAAGTGAAACCGACGTGTACTATCGCCATTTACGGCGCTGAAAAATGACACGGGATTCAGATGGCTGGGCACACCAAGAACTGGAAGGGGTAAATCTTGGTGACACGAGGCTCAATAAGCGTGCCAAAGGGCTTTTGATACGGCTGGCTGAGAATCCGCAAGCCAGCATTCCGCATGCGTGCCTCGGATGGTCTGAGACGCTGGGTGCTTACCGCTTCATGGAGAACCAAGCATTCGAATGGCGAGACATTCTGCAACCTCACTGGCAGCGTACGCAGGAAAGGATCCGAGAACACGAGGTTGTGCTGTGTATCCAAGACACTACCGAGCTTGACTTCAACGGGCAGCAAATCCAAGGCTTGGGTCCTTTGAACTACGAAGCCAGGCGTGGTCTGTACCTGCATCCGACCTACGCGGTCAGTCCGGATCGCGTGGGGTTGGGCGTACTGGATGCGTGGATGTGGGCAAGAGAGCCGAAGGATGCAGACGGAAAACGCGATGGGCTCAAGGAGAGTACGCGCTGGCTCGAGGGATACGAGCGAGTTGCTGAACTCGCCTCGGAGTTGCCAAACACACGTCTGGTGTACTTAGCCGATCGCGAAGCGGATATCAAGGCGTTGATGCAGCTCGCTGATGACCTTGGCACTCCGGCTGACTGGTTGATCCGCTCGACTCATAATCGCAGTCTGGACTGTAATGAGAAGCTTTGGCAGAAGGTTGGAAAGACCGTGCCGGTGGGAGAAATCCAATTCGTTATGGCGGCTCGCGCGGGGCAGAAGGCGCGTACGGTGAAACAGGCGCTGCGCGTGAAGCGAGTGTCGCTGCGTTGCGGGTTGGCAGTGACTTGTGTGATAGCCAAGGAAATTGAGCCGCCAGCAGGCGTGAAGCCGGTCGAGTGGCGGTTGCTGAGCAATCGCGTACCTGAAGGACGAGAAGATATCGTGGAGCTGATCGACTGGTATCGGGCTAGATGGGAAATCGAGATGTTCTTCAATGTGCTGAAGAACGGCTGCTGTGTCGAAGCGTTACAGTTATCGACCGTGGATCGCATTGAGCGGGCATTGGCGCTGTTCATGATCGTGGCATGGCGCATCGCCTATTTAATGCGTATGGGACGAACCTGTCCAGAGCTGGACGCAATGTTGTTCTTTGATTCCGACGAGACTCATGGCGCTTACCTACTGATGAACAAGCGTATGCCCAAGGGCCGCCCTAAGCTAAACGAAGTATTGCGCTTAGTTGCGCAACTGGGAGGCTTTCTTGCTCGAAAAGGCGACGGTGAACCAGGCGCAAAAACTATCTGGAAAGGCTTGCAGAAAGTCATGACGGCCGCCGAAACGCTCCGCGCGCTCAGGCACGAACAGAGATGTGTATAACGAGGTGGCTATAACCTGTATTAGTCGCGACTTGATCTGACACTGGACCTTGAAAGGTTGAGAGTTACCGGTTTTGATATGGGTGTCGAATCCTTATACAAAACACGAGGTAACTCTCATGCTTCATACTAACAATCCCATCATCAAACACAAAGCCGGCCTGCTCAATCTCGCCGAAGAACTCGGTAACGTATCAAAAGCCTGTAAAATCATGGGTGTGTCACGCGACACGTTTTATCGCTATCAGGAACTGGCGGCAGAAGGCGGCATTGACGCTCTGGTTAACCAAAACCGCCGGGTTCCCAACCTGAAAAACCGTGCTGATGAAGCCACTGAACGTGCGGTTGTTGATTACGCCATTGAGTTCCCGGCTCATGGCCAGCACCGGACCAGTAATGAGTTGCGTAAAAAAGGCGTCTTCATTTCTGGCAGCGGTGTGCGCTCCATCTGGCAACGACACGATCTGGAAAACTTTCGTAAGCGCCTGAAGGCACTTGAGGAAAAAGTTGCCAGAGAAGGCATTGTACTTACTGATGCTCAAATCGCTGCACTGGAGAAGAAGGCGCACGACGACGAAGCCTGTGGTGAAATAGAGACTGCTCACCCGGGTTATCTGGGGTCGCAGGACACCTTCTACGTGGGTAATCTGAAAGGTGTTGGCCGTATCTACCAGCAGACGTTCGTGGATACGTACTCGAAAGTGGCGCACTGCAAGCTTTACACGAGTAAAGCACCGATCTCTGCCGCCGACCTGCTCAATGATCGCGTGCTGCCGTTCTACGAAGCTCTGGGGCTGCCAATGCTAAGAATACTGACGGACAGGGGGACGGAGTACTGCGGTAAAGTGGAACAACATGACTATCAGCTGTACTTGGCTATCAACGATATAGACCATACGAAAACGAAAGCGATGTCTCCGCAGACAAACGGTATCTGCGAGCGCTTCCATAAAACTATTTTGCAGGATTTTTATCAGGTTGCGTTCCGTAAGACGTTATACGAGGACCTAGAAAGTCTACAAAAGGATCTGGACAACTGGTTGTGGCATTACAATAATGAGCGAACTCATCAGGGTAAAATGTGCTGCGGGCGTACGCCAATGGCCACGTTACTTGATGGTAAACGAGTCTGGGCAGAAAAAAATCTGAACCAGATTTAATCTGACAGACACCTGTATAAATAACCGGTAACTGTCAGATCAGGTCTGAGCTAATACATATAACCCGTGGCCTGCAATTTCACCAGCATGATTTCACGCTCAACGTGCGAACCCTGACCCAGTTCGCTCACGCGCAGCACGTCAACCAGCTTGTGCAGGTGCTTCTCAATCTGTTCGATAACCTTGGCATCGCCCACCGTCTGAATGGTCATACGCGACAGCGTTGGATCGTCGGTTGGTGCCACCGTCAAGCTTTCGATATTATACCCGCGCTGGGAAAACAGGCCGACAACACGCGACAATGCCCCAGATTCGTTTTCCAATAATACAGATAAAATCCGGCGCATGATCAGGTCCTCTCCGTTTTGCTTAACCACATTTCATCCATGCCGCCACCGCGTACTTGCATCGGATAAACGTGTTCACTGCTGTCGATAGTGATATCCAAAAACACCAGACGATTTTTCACCGCCAGCGCGTCGCTCAGCTTGCTTTCCAATTCCTGCGGCGACGTAATGGCAATACCAACGTGCCCGTAGGCTTCCGCCAGTTTGATGAAATCCGGCAGCGACTCCATGTAGGAGTTGGAATGTCTTCCGGAGTAGATCATGTCCTGCCACTGCTTCACCATGCCAAGGAAGCGGTTGTTGAGGTTAATCACCACCACCGGCAAATCGTATTGCAACGCCGTGAACAACTCCTGGATGTTCATCTGGATACTGCCATCACCCGTCACACAAATCACCGTTTCTTCCGGCAATGCCAGTTTGATACCCAGTGCCGCTGGCAGGCCGAAGCCCATGGTGCCGAGACCACCGGAGTTGACCCAGCGACGAGGCAGATCGAACGGATAGTAAAGCGCTGCGAACATCTGGTGCTGCCCTACGTCCGATGCCACATAGGCTTTGCCGTCGGTCAAACGGTGCAAGGTTTCAATCACCGCCTGCGGCTTGATCTTGTCGCTGTCTAACGGATATTTCAGGCATTGGCGCGCACGCCACTGCTCAATGCGCTGCCACCAGTCGCGCAGCGCGTCAAAATTCTGCTGCGTTTCGCCCTGAACCAGCAGT
The DNA here is from genome assembly GCF_053848865.1 of Symbiopectobacterium sp. Eva_TO. NCBI lineage: Bacteria > Pseudomonadati > Pseudomonadota > Gammaproteobacteria > Enterobacterales > Enterobacteriaceae > Symbiopectobacterium > Symbiopectobacterium sp. Eva_TO. The sequence goes on from NZ_JBSPEY010000004.1 coordinate 1,991,929, forward strand.
TCCAGCATCAGCGCCAGCACCTGGCGCGCATCCCCAACAATGGGAATATCCGCATTGACCGTTTTCGAAATGGAGGCCGGATCGATATCGATATCGATATGCAGCACAGTGGCATTCGGGCAGTACTTCGCCAGATTGTTGGTGGTGCGATCGTCAAAACGCACGCCGACGGCGAAGATCACGTCGGCATTGTGCATCGCCATGTTGGCTTCGTATGTGCCGTGCATGCCAAGCATGCCCAGACACTGACGGTGCGTCCCCGGAAAACCGCCCAATCCCATCAGAGAGTTGGTGACCGGCAGGTTCAAACGTTCTGCCAGTTGGCGCAGTTCTTCATGGCACTCCGCATTGATAACTCTGCCACCCGCGTAAATGATCGGTGACTGGGCGTTTAGCAAGGTTTGCAGCGCACGACGAATTTGCCCCTTATGCCCTTGAATCGTCGGGTTGTAGGAACGCATGGTGACCGCATCGGGATAGAGATACGGCAGTTTGTTGGCCGGACTCATCACATCTTTCGGCAAATCCACCACCACTGGGCCGGGACGCCCACTTGATGCCAGATAGAACGCCTTTTTCAGCACCGTGGGCACATCTTCAGCCTGTTTGACCAAGAAACTGTGCTTCACCACCGGACGAGAAATACCGACCATGTCGCATTCCTGAAACGCGTCGTAACCGATAAGCGAGGTGGCTACCTGCCCAGACAACACCACCATCGGGATGGAGTCCATATAAGCGGTGGCAATACCGGTAATCGCATTGGTGGCACCCGGACCCGAGGTGACCAGCACCACGCCGACATCACCGGTGGCGCGCGCGTAACCATCGGCCATGTGCACTGCACCCTGCTCGTGGCGCACCAGAATATGGTCAATACCGCCCACGATGTGTAGCGCATCGTAAATATCCAATACTGCCCCGCCCGGATACCCGAACACATATTTCACGCCCTGATCGATCAACGATCGAACCACCATCTCGGCGCCTGACAACATCTCCATGGGATTGCCTCTTTTCGTTCTGAGAGCGGCATCGCGGCACTGGCATCACAGCGCGACACGCGTCATTGTCTTATCCAGAATTTGAATATAGCCGATTACCATAACGTTAGACGATGGCACAGGCAAACAAGGCTGAAGCGAGGAAAAAACAAGTGGAAACGGGTTTACACCGCCAGAAGGGATTCGACTGAGATAAAACGCTAAACGGCGTCATCGCGGATAGTGATTATTCCGCGATGACAGCCAATTGCAGCGGGAAATTTTCAGCAAAAAAGTTAAAAATTCGGGTAATGACTCCAATTAGTAGAACATGTGTTTTTCGATGAAGGCTCCGATAACTTTTTCGTGGATCTCGACGGAGCGCGAGAAGCAAATCGTTTTACGCGCCAGTCGTTTAATGCGGGTACGGAGCGTCAGGTTATTGCGCTCTATGCGTTGCGTGAAGATCTTGCCAGTCAGATGTTTCTGCTTCGGAACCTCTCTTGCATAGCTGCCCCAGTTGTCACTGGTAATCATGCCGATGTTGAACGGTGTCAACAGAGCCAGCAATTCACGGCAGGTCTCATCGGTTCGGGGGCCAAAAGTGTAGGCCAGAACACCGCCCGTTTTGGTATTGTAAGCCTACCAGAGCCAGTGCTGTAGCGCCTGACTGCCAACGAAGCTCCATTGCTCATCAAGTTCACAGATAAGGGCGACGTCGGCGTGAGCAACGGGAGAAGACGTTATCCTGCGGGGCGAGAGCTTTTTAAAGCCCGGATGACCGTATTGATGCCGATTTTCAACGTTCTGGCGGTATCGCGAACACCGGCACCGTTGAAGGCCATATCAACGATCTGCTCTTTGACTCCCGGCTTTCGCGCTTCATAGCGGTAGGTAAGCTGGAATACACGGCGACAGCACTGACAACGGAAGCGTTCGCGCTTAGTTGGACTAAGGCCATGTCGATAAACTTTATCTGAATGGCAGCGAGGGCAATGAACAAAAACAGTAACCACGTGGAAACCTCAAATAGCGGCAGAATATCACAAAAGCCAACTATTTGAAGGTATTACCAAAATTCGTGTATCTCACCCGCAGCAAGTTACTCGGGGTTATTCGCCGTACATGGCATCAATTTCCAGCTGATAGCGCTGGGCGATGATCTTACGCCGCAGTTTTAATGTCGGCGTTAACTCCCCGCTCTCCATGGAGAAAGGGGTCGCCAGCAGGGTAAAGCGCTTGACCTGTTCGACGCGTGACAGCTCTTTTTGCATCTCGCGCAGACGCTGTTCAAACAGTTCGATAATGTGGCTATGACGTAACAATTCGAGGCGATCGTGATACTTGAGATTGGCCGATACCGCGTACTCTTCCAGCGCTTCAAAGCAAGGGACAATCAACGCAGACACGTATTTGCGCGCATCGGCAATCACCGCCACCTGCTCGATAAAGCGGTCTTGACCCAAGGTGCCTTCCAAGTGCTGCGGCGCAATATATTTTCCGCCGGAGGTTTTCATCAAGTCTTTCAGGCGCTCGGTGATATACAGGTTGCCCTCGGCATCCAGCTTCCCGGCGTCACCGGTTTTCAGCCAGCCATCGGCGGTGAAGGCTTCAGCGGTTTCCTGCGGACGGCGGAAATAACCGCGCATCAGCGTAGCGCCGCGCACCTGTATTTCGTTTTCGTCACCAATGCGCACTTCGATACCCGGTAGCGGCGTGCCGATCGAGCCCAGCCGCACATTATCCGCTTCCCAGCACGATACCGTGGCTCAAGTTTCCGTCATGCCGTAACTGTAAATAACGCGAACGCCCATCGACTGGAAAAACAGAATGATATTCTCATCCAGATGCGCGCCAGCCGCAGGAATAAAGCGAATCTTACCGCCCAGCAGGTGGCGCAGCTTGGTCAGCACCAGCCGATCGGCGACGCGATGCAGTAGCGCATGCAACGGTGAACGTGATTTACCTGAAATACGAGCCAGAAACGTCTTGCGTCCCTGCTCGATGGCCCAGTTAAACAGCGTGCGACGATGCCAAGGTGCCTGCGCGACTTTTTCGTGAATGGCGCTATACACTTTCTCGTAGAAACGCGGCACCGCACACATCACCGTCGGTGAAACGGCCTGCATCGCATTGCGCACCAGATTGGTGTCGGTCAAATAGACGTTTTGTGCACCGGTGTGCATCATGTAAAACGACCAGGCGCGCTCAAACACGTGAGAGAGCGGTAGGAAGCTCAGAGAGATATCGTCCTGCGACACACACAGGCTCTCATCGTGCAGCTTCAGCACCATCGCCATGTTAGCATAATCCAGCATCACCCCTTTCGGCTCACCGGTCGTGCCGGAGGTGTAGATCAACGTGAAGAGATCGTCCAGATTACGCTCATCAATGCGCTGTTGCAGCGCAGGCTGCCAGTAGGCGTCATCCACATCGGCCTCAAACGCCGCCAGCGTCAGCGCAAATGGGCAGTGATGCAGATTCACATTGTCATCGAGCACGATGATGCGCTTAAGCTGCGGACACTCCGGCAGCAGCGCCAATATCGCATCATACTGAGGCTGAGAACCGACAAAAATGGTGCGAATATCCGCGTCATTGATGATAAACGCAGCCTGTGTCGCCGTGTTGGTGGCATAAATCGGGACGGTCACGCCACGCACGTACAGCGTCGCGAGATCTGCCAGCGGCCAGTTGAGGGAATTATGAGAGAACAACGCGACACGCTCTTGGGCATCAATCCCCAGCGAGAGCAGTGCACTGGCAATGCGACGAATACGCGCACCGGCCTGAAACCAGGTAAGCTGCGTTTCGCCAGAGGCAGACCATTCACGCAGTGCGGTACGGCCGGAACAATGAGCAATCTGGTGTTGGATGCGTTCAACCAAATGGTATTGCGACAAATGGGTAGACATAAAAAATGAGCCTGGGAAATTTCAGCGTACAACTGTTTATTATTTTGGCGCAGTCTACTGATCTTGCCAGAAACCGCAACGATCTTTCACATTGACATGATGGAAGGTTGACGCCACGCACATCTGCCCATTTGCGCGCCCCACGTGACGACTGCAACGCAAACGGTTTCGTCGCGACCGGGAACGAACACCGTTCGATGATCACAAATGCTTGACATACCCACAAGAATCAAGTACCAATAAAAGCACGAGCGATGCCATTCCCGCGATTAAGCGGTATGTGGCAAATTTTACAGCTAACCGGATCAGACGAGATAGCATGTTCAAACACACTTTCCTACTAGGCCTACTACTACACGCATCAACATTGCGCGTTATGCCTGTGGGTGAAAGTCAGAGCTGATTTCACGTTACACAGAATGAAGAACCCGCGCCGATGCGCGGGTTTTTTTTACCCGTTCGGCGCTCGAATAAACACGATAAGGAATCTTTCCAATGAGCCAGCAGGTCATTATTTTCGATACCACATTGCGTGATGGTGAGCAGGCATTACAAGCCAGTCTGAGTGTAAAAGAGAAACAGCAAGTGGCCTACGCGCTGGAAAGATTGGGCGTGGACGTGATGGAAGTCGGCTTTCCGGTCTCTTCGCCGGGCGATTTCGAATCGGTACAGACCATTGCGCGTCAGATTAAAAACAGCCGAGTGTGTGGTTTGACCCGCTGCGTCGATAAAGACATCGATGTCGCAGCTGAAGCGCTGCGCGTTGCCGAAGCCTTCCGCATTCACGTATTCCTGGCCACCTCTACGCTGCACATCGAATCCAAACTGCGTTTGTCGTTCGAGCAGGTCATTGAGAAAGCGGTTCACTCCGTCAAACGGGCGCGTAACTACACCGACGACGTAGAGTTCTCCTGTGAAGATGCTGGCCGTACGCCTATCGATAACCTGTGCCGTATCGTTGAAGCCGCAATTAACGCCGGTGCTACCACCATCAACATCCCTGACACCGTGGGTTACACCACGCCGTATCAGTTCGGCGGCATCATCACTACGCTGTACGATCGTGTGCCGAACATCGACAAAGCGATTATTTCCGTGCACTGCCATGACGATCTGGGGATGTCGGTTGCCAACTCCATTACTGCGGTGCAGGCTGGCGCACGTCAGGTAGAAGGCACGTTGAACGGTTTGGGCGAGCGCGCAGGCAACACCGCGCTGGAAGAAGTGATAATGGCGATCAAAACCCGTCAGGATTTGCTGAACGTCCACACCAATATCAATCATCAGGAAATCTATCGCACCAGCCAGTTGGTGAGCCAGATTTGCAATATGCCAATCCCCGGCAACAAAGCGATTATCGGTTCTAACGCATTCGCCCACTCCTCCGGTATCCATCAGGACGGCGTGCTGAAAAACCGCTCTAACTACGAAATCATGACGCCGGAATCCATCGGGCTGAAAGAAGTGCAGTTGAACCTGACCTCCCGTTCTGGCCGCGCGGCAGTGAAACACCGCATGGAAGAGATGGGCTATAAAGAAAGCGATTTTAATCTGGACCAGTTGTACACCGATTTCCTGAAGCTGGCCGACAAAAAAGGTCAGGTGTTCGACTACGATTTAGAAGCATTGGCCTTTATCAACAGCCAGCAGGAAGACGAAGAGTTCTATCGTCTGGATGCCTTCAACGTGCAGTCTGGCTCCAACACGATTGCCACCGCGTCAGTGCAATTGGCCTGTGGTGGCGAGGTGCAAGCCGAAGCCGCTACCGGCAACGGACCGGTCGATGCCGTCTATCAAGCGATTAACCGCATCACGGGCTACGGCATTGAACTGGTGAAATACCAGTTGTACGCTAAGGGCCAGGGACGTGATGCACTGGGGCAAGTGGATATCGTCGCCGCTTATCAAGGCCGCCGCTTCCACGGCGTGGGCCTGGCGACCGACATCGTCGAATCCTCCGCCAAAGCGATGGTCAACGTATTGAACAACATCAAACGCGCACAGTTGGTAGAACAAGAAATTCAGCGTTTGCAGCACCACAACAAACAACAAAATAGCCAGGAAACAGTGTGATGACAAAGAGTTACCATATCGCCGTCTTACCCGGTGACGGCATCGGCCCGGAAGTCATGGCGCAAGCCCATAAAGTATTAGACGCGGTTCGCCAGCGTTTCGGTTTGCGTATCACCACCAGCGAATATGACGTCGGCGGCATCGCCATCGACCGCCAGGGCACACCACTGCCAGCCGCCACCGTCGCCGGTTGCGAGCAGGCTGACGCCATTCTGTTCGGTTCGGTTGGCGGCCCGAAATGGGAGCATCTGCCGCCGGCTGAACAACCGGAGCGCGGCGCATTGCTGCCACTGCGTAAGCACTTCCGTCTGTTCTGCAACCTGCGCCCGGCGCGTCTGTATCAAGGGCTGGAAGCCTTTTGCCCGCTGCGTAGCGACATCGCTGCAAATGGTTTCGACATTCTGTGCGTGCGCGAACTGACCGGCGGTATCTACTTCGGTCAGCCGAAAGGCCGTAAAGGCAGCGGCCAGCACGAGCGTGCGTTCGACACCGAGGTCTATCACCGTTTCGAGATCGAGCGTATCGCACGTATTGCCTTTGAGTCGGCACGTAAGCGTCGCAGCAAAGTCACGTCCATCGATAAAGCTAACGTACTGCAAAGCTCCATCCTGTGGCGTGAAATCGTCACCGAAGTCAGCAAGGTCTACCCGGACGTGACGCTGGCGCACCTGTACATCGACAACGCCACCATGCAGTTGATCAAAGATCCGTCCCAGTTCGACGTGATGCTGTGCTCCAACCTGTTTGGTGACATCCTGTCTGACGAATGTGCGATGATCACCGGTTCGATGGGTATGCTGCCTTCCGCCAGCTTGAACGAACAAGGTTTCGGTCTGTACGAACCAGCGGGCGGTTCTGCGCCTGATATCGCGGGCAAAAACATCGCTAACCCGATCGCACAGATCCTGTCACTGGCACTGTTGCTGCGCTACAGCCTGGAAGCCGATGATGCGGCCAACGCCATCGAAAACGCGGTAAACACCGCACTGGCCGAAGGCTATCGTACTGGCGATCTGGCGGGCCGTGACGGCAAAGCCATCAGCACCGACGAAATGGGCGATGCCATTGCCCGCTTTGTGGCGCAAGGGGTGTAACCATGAGCAAGACCTTATACCAGAAGTTGTTTGATGCCCACGTGGTGTACGAAGCACAGAATGAGACGCCGCTGCTGTATATCGACCGCCATCTGGTGCATGAAGTCACTTCTCCGCAAGCTTTTGATGGCCTGCGTGCCATGGGGCGCAAACTGCGCCAGCCGGGCAAAACCTTTGCCACCATGGATCACAACGTGTCCACCCAGACCAAAGATATCAATGCCTGTGGTGAAATGGCCCGCATCCAGATGCAGGAACTGATCAAGAACTGCGCCGAGTTTGGCGTGCATTTGTACGACCTGAATCACCCGTATCAAGGCATCGTCCACGTTATAGGGCCGGAACAGGGCATGACCCTGCCGGGTATGACGATTGTGTGCGGCGATTCCCATACCGCTACCCACGGAGCCTTTGGCTCACTGGCATTTGGGATCGGCACCTCCGAAGTGGAACATGTGATGGCGACGCAAACCCTGAAGCAGGGTCGTGCCAAAGCTATGAAAATTGAAGTAACAGGCCAAGCCGCGCCCGGCATCACCGCAAAAGACATCGTGCTGGCGATTATCGGTAAAACCGGCAGCGCAGGCGGTACGGGTCACGTGGTGGAATTCTGTGGCGACGCCATCCGCGCGTTGAGCATGGAAGGCCGCATGACGTTGTGTAACATGGCGATTGAAATGGGCGCAAAGGCCGGTTTAGTGGCACCGGATGAAACCACGTTTGCCTACCTGAAAGGCCGCCAGTTCGCACCGAAAGGGGCCGATTGGGACGCTGGAGTAGCGTACTGGAGCACGTTGAAATCCGACGCAGATGCGGTGTTTGACACCGTCGTCACATTGAATGCCGCCGATATCGCACCGCAGGTAACCTGGGGTACCAACCCCGGGCAAGTAATCGCGGTGAACCAGAATATCCCCGATCCTGAATCCTTCAGCGATCCGATTGAGCGTGCCTCTGCCGCCAAAGCGCTGGCGTATATGGATCTGCAACCGGGTATCAAGCTGACCGATGTTGCCATCGACAAAGTGTTTATCGGTTCCTGTACTAACTCGCGTATCGAAGATTTGCGCGCCGCCGCCGCTATCGCCAAAGGGCGTAAAGTGGCCGACGGCGTGCAGGCTATCGTGGTGCCGGGCTCTGGCCCGGTGAAAACCATGGCGGAGCTGGAAGGTCTGGACAAAGTGTTTATCGAAGCCGGTTTCGAATGGCGTCTGCCGGGCTGTTCCATGTGTCTGGCGATGAACAATGACCGCCTGAACCCCGGTGAGCGCTGTGCATCCACCAGCAACCGTAACTTTGAAGGCCGTCAGGGGCGTGCGGGCCGTACTCACCTGGTCAGCCCGGCGATGGCTGCCGCCGCCGCCGTGACAGGGCATTTCGCGGATATCCGCGAATTACCTTCGTCCGCGAATTAATAAGGAGACGCCTGATGGCTAAATTTACCCAACATACCGGGCTAGTCGTGCCGCTGGACGCCGCCAACGTGGACACGGACGCGATCATCCCCAAGCAGTTTTTGCAGAAAGTGACGCGTACCGGCTTCGGCCAACATCTGTTTCACGACTGGCGTTTTCTGGATGACGCTGGGCAGCAGCCCAACCCGGAGTTTGTGCTGAATAAACCGCGCTATAAAGGTGCCACCATCCTGCTGGCGCGCGAAAACTTCGGCTGTGGCTCCTCCCGTGAGCATGCCCCCTGGGCACTGGCCGACTACGGTTTTCACGTGGTGATCGCGCCAAGCTTTGCGGATATTTTCTACGGTAACGCGTTTAACAACCAGTTGCTGCCGGTAAAACTGAGTGATAGCGATATCGACGACCTGTTCAAACTGGTCGACGGTACACAGGGCATCACCTTTACGGTGGATCTGGAAGCGCAGACGGTCGACGCTGGCGGGAAAAAATACCCGTTTGAGATAGACAGCTTCCGCCGCCACTGCATGCTCAACGGGCTGGACAGCATCGGTTTGACGTTACAACACGAAGAAGCCATTGCGCGCTACGAACAGCAGCAACCGGCCTTTTTGCGTTAAGTCACAAGGCACCGCTCTGCGGTGCCTTACTGACAATTTCACCTACCTCGATCATGCCCGTCCACCTCCGTCATTCCCGCTCAGGCGGGAATCTTTTGCAGAAGTAACGCGTTTCTTCTCACAAAGATCCCTGACTTTCACCGAGGATAACGGGAAAGTAGCTTTGCCTGTTATTTTACAGCCCCATCCCTTCGCCAAACGCCTCTCTCAGCGCATCGACAAAGCAACGGATCTTAACCGTTTGCCGCCTTGCCGCAGGCACCAGCACATGCATCGGGCGGGCTGGACCTTCATAGTCCGGCAGAACCTGAACCAAACGTCCGGCTTCAATCTCTTTGCCCAACACATCGGCGGGACCCAAGGTGACGCCATAACCTTCGATTGCCGCAAACAGCAGCGCTTTCCTATCATTGGCGCGAAACCGTCCGGTTGGCCTGACTTCTTCGATCTACCCATCACGCTGGAACAACCAGCGGCACGGCACAGTGGGCGTCCATTCGCCGTACACCAGACAAGCGTGATGCGCCAAATCGCTGGGTTTTTCAGGGAAACCCTCGTGCACCACATAAGTGGGTGATGCGCAGGCAATCAGCCGATAGGGTCTTAACGGCCAGGCGATCATCGAACTGTCGGCCAGTTCACCGATGCGCACGATCACTTCGAAACCTTCCTCAATCGGGTCGACCATGCGATCGTTAAGCGTCAGTTCGATCTGCGTACCCGGATAACGATCGAGATAGCGGGTAATAAAGGGCGCAAGTGCATAAGCGCCAAAGGTAACGGGCGCATTAACCCGAATGGTCTCCGACGGCGTTGCTTTCATCTCCAGCGCAATCGCTTCTGCCACATCGACCTCCGCCAACACTATCTTACAACGTTCGTAATAGCTGCGGCCGATATCGGTCAAACTTTGACGCCGCGTGGTGCGGTTGAGCAATCGAGCCCCCAGACGTGCCTCTAGCCAGGCCACATGCTTAGCCACCCCTTGCGGAGAAAGGTGTAACACCTCGGCCACCGCAGCAAAAGAGCCCAGCTCAGCGGCTTTAACAAAGATGTGCATGCTGGTCAGCCTGTCCATCATTCACTCCAATTGGTTGTTTATTTATATGTCATTTGTGATTTTATCTTATTTTAGTGGTGAATTACGCTCCCTGTTGATGAATGACGCAACAGGAGATCAGCATGAAAATAGGCATTATTGGCGCAGGCTTTGTCGGACGAACGATTGCCACGCTCGCGATTAACTCCGGACATCAGGTGATGCTCAGTAACTCACGTGGCCCGCAAACGCTGTTTAGCTTCCGCTCGATGGTAGGCTGTCAGGCTGGAACGGTTGAAGAGGCCATTAAGTTTGGTGATGTAGTGGTGATAGCCGTTCCGCTGACGGCAATCGATCGATTGCCTGCCGCGCTGCTGGCGGGCAAGCAGGTGCTCGATGCGGTCAATTATTACCCGGAGCGTGATGGTCAGGTTGATGTGCTCGACAGTGCACAAACCACCACCAGCGAACTACTGGCACGCCATTTACCCGGAGCCCTCATCACCAAGGCGTTCAATGCTATTCAGATGACGCAATTGGAAAGCGATGGTTTACCGGCGGGCAGCCCCAACCGTCGCGCATTGCCACTGGCGGGGGACAATGCGCAAGGCAAACAGATTGCCCATGAATTGTATGAAGCTTTCGGTTTTGATGCGGTCGACGTTGGCGCGCTCACCGAAGGATGGCGCTTTGAACGGGGCACTCCTGCTTACTGCGTGCGCATGACCAAAGAGGCGTTGCTGGCGGCACTGGAAGGCGTACAACGCAACTGATGGGCAATAAAAATGCCAGCGGCGCAGGCCGCTGGCTGGTGAAAAGCACCATTACTCAGAAGTTTCTCTACTACCAGAACAGCACTAGAGCCAGTTCCGGTACTCTTCTTCCGACATCGCATCGGTATGCCATTGCGTCACTTGCTGTAACAACGCCAGCCTTTGCTGAGCGCTGATCCTCCTCAGCCAGCAGCCAGGGCAATGCAAGAAGTAGTGCCGGTAAAATTGATTGAGCCGTGAAATCGCCATTAGCCACCTCCGTGCTTTCCTTGTTGTGCAGTATCGCCGTAATATAGGGAAAGATAAATTGATGACTTTGGTTCGCGGAGTTCCTCTTTTATGTCGTCGACACGTTTGCAACAGCAGTTTGTCCGCCTCTGGCAGCGCTTTCAGGGGCAGGATACCGACACCACGCTTGAAGAGCTGGCCGGGGTATTACTCTGCTCGCGCCGCCATATCCGTTCACTGCTCGGAGCCATGCAAAAAGAGGGGTGGCTGCTGTGGCAGGCGGAAGCGGGACGCGGAAAACGCTCCCGTCTCAGTTTTATCTATACCGGCTTAACGTTGCAACAACAGCGCGCGGAAGACTTGCTGGAGCAGGATCGCGTCGAGCAGTTGATCCAGTTGATCGGTGATAAAGAGACGGTACGCCAGATGTTGCTTTCCCACCTGGGCCGTCGTTTTCGCCAAGGGAAACATCTGTTGCGCGTGCTTTATTATCGACCACTGCGCAACCTGCTCCCCAGCTCCGCACTGCGACGCTCTGAGATGCATATCGTCAGGCAAATCTTCTGCGGGTTAACCAAGATAAATGAGGAAAACGGGGAAATCGCACCGGACCTCGCGCACCACTGGCAGCAAATTACGCCACACCGCTGGCGTTTTTATTTACGCCCGGCGATCCGCTTCCACGATGGACGCGAGCTGGTGATGAAGGATGTGATCGCCTCGGTGATGCGGTTGACATCGCAGGCATTATTCTCACACATCACACGCGTGACCTCCCCTATTCCCTTTGTGATTGATGTGGAACTGAGCGAACCCGATGGTTGGCTCCCCTGGCTGCTCGGTAGCGCGCATGCCATGATCCTGCCCCACGACTGGCAGACACAGGCCGATTTTGCGCGCCACCCTGTCGGCACCGGCCCCTATGCGGTGGAGAAAAACAGCGACAGTCAGCTGAAAATAAAAGCCTTTGATGACTATTTCGGCTACCGGGCGCTGATCGATGAGGTCAATATCTGGGTGTTGCCAGACGCCTCCGAAGAGCTGCCGGTGTCCATTCAGGTACAAAGCAACACCTCCACGCGCGACGAGCTGGAAAGCCGCATGGAGGAAGGATGCTATTTCCTGCTGTTTGACACCCGCTCTGCGCGAGGCGCAAACAGCGAGGTGCGCCGCTGGATCAGCCAGATCTTCCACCCTATCACGCTGCTCAGCCAGACGACGAGCACCCACCGACATAGCTGGTCGCCAGCGTACAGCTTACTGCCTCGTTGGCATCATCAACGTTTTGAGAATAAACCACTGAAACCTGCTGGCCTGACTGATATCACCCTGACGTTTTATCAGGAGCACCCCGAGTACCGCATCATTGGCGAGCTCATGCATGACCTGCTGGCACAACAGGGAGTGACACTGCACATACAGAAAGTCGAATACGAACAATGGTATCTGGGAGAAGCGGAAAGCGACATCTGGCTGAGCAGTGTCAACTGCTACCCTCCACTGGAGTTTTCGCTGTTCGCCCTGCTGTATGAGTTACCGCTGCTGCGTCACTGCCTGAGCGATTCGTTACAACAAGACGCACAGCGCTGGCACGCTCAAACGCTCTCTATCGCCGACTTCAGCCAGCGCCTGATTGACAGCGGTGAGATCCACCCGCTGTTTCACCACTGGTTACAGTTGCAGGGACAGCGCAGCATGCGCGGCGTGCGCATGAACATGTTGGGCTGGTTCGACTTTAAATCCGCCTGGTTTGTGCCGCCGGAGCACGACGCCGACTTTCCCTGATGCTACAAACCCTTTACAATAATGACGTTCTCAACGGGGTGCAGGCCGTTTGTTGGCGATATCGCATTGTCAACGCACTGTATTTATGCTGAGAAAATACCCGTCGAACCTGATCCGGTTAATACCGGCGAAGGGATTTGAGAGTGCATTCGCCTGCCTCAAAGTCCTTTGCCACCCTAATATACCCAGGAGTGCAAAGTGTTACAGTCGCTATTATCCCGTTTATTACTTCCTGTATTCGGCCTCTCTGCCGTACTGTTCGGCTCTGCTGCCGCTAATACCAAGCCCGCATTGACCGTTTGATTCCTTCGCGTCTGAATGGGCCCCGGCCCGGCGATTAAAAAAGCCTTCGAAAAAGAGTGCGAGTGCGAATTAAATTTCGTCGCGCTGGAAGATGGCGTTGCCCTGTTGAACCGCTTGCGCATGGAAGGTAAAAACAGCAAAGCGGATATCGTCCTGGGGCTGGATAACAACCGGCTCAAAGCGGCAGCAGATACCGGGCTATTTACCCCACACCACGTGAAAACCGACGCGTTAACGCTGCCCGGCGGCTGGAACAACGCCACGTTCCTGCCTTACGATTACGGCTACTTCGCGTTCGTCTACAACAAAGACACGCTAAAAAATCCACCGACCAGCCTTGATGCCTTGATCAACAGCGAGCAACCGCTGAAGGTAGTTTATCAAGACCCGCGCACCAGTACGCCGGGGCTGGGCCTGCTGCTGTGGATGCAAAAGGTGTATGGCGATAAAGCGCCTGAAGCCTGGCAAAAACTGGCGCGTAAAACCGTTACCGTCACCAAAGGGTGGAGTGAGGCTTACGGTCTGTTCCTTAAAGGCGAAGCAGATCTGGTGCTGAGCTACACCACCTCTCCGGCCTATCACATTATCGAAGAGAAAAAGACTAACTACGCAGCGGCGCTGTTCAGCGAAGGCCACTATATGCAAGTTGAAGTTGCCGGACAGTTGACCGCCAGCAAGCAGCCGGAACTCGCTAACCGCTTTATGCAGTTTATCCTCAGCCCGACGTTCCAAAGCCTGATACCAACCACCAACTGGATGTATCCGGTCACTGGCGTGGCACTGCCAGAAGGTTTCCAATCGCTGGCGCGCTCGGAAAAAGCGCTGTCCTTTATCGCACAAGAGGTGGCAGACCTGCGTGGGCAGTGGATTCAGGCATGGCAACGCGCCGTCAGCCGCTGATCCCACACTGGCTCTGGCCTGGGCTGTTTATCGCGGCATTGCTGGCAGGTGTTGCCCTGCTCGCGTTTGGCGCTCTCTGGCATCAGGCTCCTGATACCCCATGGCAGACGCTATGGGGTGACAGCTATGTATGGTACGTAGTGCGCTTTACCTTTTGGCAGGCATTGCTTTCGGCGCTACTCTCCACACTGCCCGCCATTGTGCTGGCACGCGCCCTCTACCGCCGCCATTTCCCCGGCAGAACCTGGCTGCTGCGCCTGTGCGCCATGACGCTGGTGTTACCGGTGTTGGTGGCGGTATTTGGCATACTGCGCGTCTACGGGCGACAGGGCTGGCTGGCACAAGGCTTAAGCGCACTCGGCATCAACTACACCTTTTCCCCCTATGGCCTGCAAGGGATTTTGTTGGCGCACGTGTTCTTCAATCTGCCGCTGGCGACACGTCTGCTGTTGCAAGCCCTGGAGTCCATTTCCACGGAGCAGCGTCAGTTAGCGGCCCAGTTGGGCATGAATGCCTGGCAAACCTTTCGTCTCATTGAATGGCCGTGGTTACGGCGTCAAATCCTGCCCAGTGCGGCACTGATTTTCATGCTCTGCTTCGCCAGTTTTGCCACCGTACTCTCACTCGGTGGAGGCCCGCGCTCCACTACAATCGAATTGGCTATCTATCAGGCATTGAGCTTTGATTACGATCCTGCGCGCGCGGCTGGATTGGCACTGATCCAGATGGTCTGTTGTCTGGGGTTGGTGCTACTCAGCCAACGACTCGGATCGTGGTTCGCCGTGGGCAATACCCAGCAATTGCGCTGGCCCAACCCACAAGGTTCGCTGGCTGGACGGTTGGGCGATACCGTGATTATCGTTACTGCGCTGTTATTGCTGCTGTCACCGTTGCTGGCCGTGGTGCTGGATGGTCTCAGTCCTGCGATGCTGGCGGTGCTCAAACAGCCCGCGCTGTGGCAAACGCTGTGGACATCCCTGCGTATCGCGCTCGGCGCAGGTGTGCTTTGCGTCATCCTGACCCTGATGCTGCTGTGGAGCAGCCGTGAGCTGAAACTGCGTCAGCAGCGGCTGGCGGGACAGTTGATGGACATCAGCGGCCTGCTAATTCTGGCGATGCCGGGCATTGTGTTGGCGACAGGCTTTTTTCTTGTGCTTAACAACACCGTAGGGCTACCGACATCCCCCTATGGGCTAGTGGTCGCCACTAACGCGCTGATGGCCATCCCCTATGCGCTCAAGGTGTTGGAGAACCCGATGCTCGACATCGCTCAGCGCTATAATCTGCTGTGTCAGTCTCTGGATATTCGCGGTTGGAACCGTCTTCGTCTGATTGAGTTGCGCGCTTTGCAACAACCGATCGCGCAGGCGATGGCATTTGCCTGCGTACTCTCGGTTGGGGATTTCGGCATTATCGCCCTGTTTGGCAATGAGCAGTTCCGCACGTTGCCCTTCTATCTTTACCAACAAATTGGCGCTTATCGCAGCGCAGACGGTGCGGTGACCGCACTGCTGCTGATGCTGCTCTGTTTCGCGTTGTTTACCGTGATGGAGACATTGACCCTGTGGCAAATAACGGGCGGGCCGACATGCTGTCGTTGAATAAACTCACTTATCTCTATCAACAGGCCCCCATGCTGTTCGATGTCAACATCGCTGCGGGAGAGCGCGTTGCCCTGTTGGGGCCAAGCGGTGCGGGAAAAAGTACTCTGCTCAGCCTGATTGCCGGTTTTTTATTACCGAACAGCGGCGAACTGTGGCTAAATGGCGACGATCATCGCTATACGCCGCCCGCCGAGCGCCCGGTGTCAATTCTGTTTCAGGAAAACAACCTGTTCCCACACCTGACGCTGGAGCAAAATATTGCGCTTGGCCTACACCCCGGTTTGCGTCTCACGGCAGCACAGCGTCAGGCATTGCACTCTATTGCAGAACACGTGGGCTTAAACAGCCTGATGCAACGCCTGCCCGCGCAGGTGTCTGGCGGTCAACGCCAGCGCGCCGCATTGGTCCGCTGCCTGCTGCGCCAACGCCCTGTCCTGCTGCTGGATGAACCGTTCTCCGCGCTCGATCCGGCGCTGCGTCAGGATATGCTCACACTGGTTGATAGGGTGTGTGCAGAGCAGCAGCTTACGCTGCTGATGGTCACTCACAATCTGGATGACGCATTGCGTATTGCTCCACGCAGTCTGCTGTTGGTCGACGGGAACATAGCCTACGATGGCCCCACGATGTCGCTGTGTGACGGCAGCAGCGAGGCGGCGCGGATACTGGGGATTAGCGCCACACGTGACTGATCGCCTACATCGCGCGGCGACTCAACAGAGGATATTTTGTGAGCTGAATAAAATTTTCACTTTTTATTCCTTGTGGGTATTGCGCCTATTGCAACGCCCGTGCTTATATAAAACGGTTAATTAACTGACTGATTGACAGGATCCCCGTGAGACACTCCGCTGCTATGACTTCTGCACTACTACACACCGCGCATGTTGACGCGGTCGTTGTCGTGCGCGTGGTCGTGGTGGTCGTCGGCGACGCGCCGTAACGGGTTCCGAATCACAGCACGATTCCCAAACCCCGCCGGCGCAAGCCGAGCGGGGTTTCTTGTTTTTACCTTCCCCGCTCCGAAAACGCACCGGCCCAGATGAAGGATATTACTATGCGTTATACCGGAGCACAGTTGATCGTCCGGCTGTTGGAACAGCAGGGCATCACCACGGTAGCGGGCATTCCCGGCGGGGCGGCACTGCCGCTGTACGATGCGCTGGGGCAGAGCACAACCATTCGCCATATTCTCGCCCGCCATGAGCAAGGGGCAGGATTTATCGCGCAAGGCATGGCACGTGCCAGCGGCAAAGCCGCCGTTTGTCTGGCCTCTAGCGGCCCGGGAGCCACTAACCTGCTTACCGCGATTGCCGATGCGAAACTCGATTCCATCCCTCTGGTATGCATTACCGGTCAGGTCTCCTCGACCATGATCGGCACCGATGCCTTTCAGGAAGTGGACACCTATGGTATTTCCATCCCCGTCACCAAACATAACTATCTGGTGCGGGACATCAACGAACTGACGCGTGTGATTTCAGACGCGTTTCGCATCGCGCAATCAGGGCGTCCGGGCCCGGTATGGATCGATATTCCGAAAGATGTTCAAACCGCTACGATAGAGCTGTCCGAACTGCCAGCCATTGCTGAACCCGATCTCACCCCCGCCATTGATACACAAGCCATCGCACAGGCCGCCGCGATGATCAATGCGGCAGAGCGCCCAATCCTCTATCTGGGCGGTGGCATCATCAGCGCCGAGGCCCACAAACAGGCAATTGAACTCGCCGAGCGCGCCAGTTTGCCCACCACCATGACGCTGATGGCGCTCGGTGCTATGCCGACCGATCATCCGCTGTCACTCGGCATGTTAGGCATGCACGCAGCACGTTCCACTAATCTGATTTTGCAACAGTCAGATTTGCTTATCGTACTGGGCGCACGTTTTGACGATCGCGCTATCGGTAAAGCGGAGCAATTCTGCCCGGATGCCAGCATCATCCATATCGATATCGATGCGGCGGAACTGGGAAAAATCCGCCAGGCGCACGTTGGGCTGCATGCCGATGTGGGTGAAGCGCTGACACAATTGTTACCGTTGATTGAGTCGCAAAAAAGGGAGAAATGGCATCAGACGGTATCCGCGTTACAGCAAACCTATCCGTTCCGCATGCCGGGCGCAGACGATCCTTTGAGTCACTATGGGCTGGTACAAGCGACTGCGCAGGCGCTGACGGACGATGCCATCATCGCCACCGACGTGGGTCAGCATCAGATGTGGGTGGCACAGAGCTATCCGCTGCGCCGACCGCGTCAGTGGTTAACCTCAGGCGGCCTCGGCACCATGGGATTTGGCTTGCCCGCTGCAATGGGTGCCGCACTGGCTGAACCCGACAAAATTGTGGTGTGCTTTTCCGGCGATGGCAGCATCATGATGAACATTCAAGAGATGGCGACGGCAGCCGAAGAGGGGCTTAACGTTAAGGTCATCCTGATGAACAATCAGGCATTAGGGCTGGTGCACCAACAGCAAGACCTGTTCTATGGGCAGCGCATCTTCGCCGCTGACTGCCGCTATCAAACCGATTTTATCAGCATCGCTCGTGGCTTTGGCTTCGCGGCGTATGACCTGAATAACGCAGATGATCCGACTGCCATGTTGGCAGATGCCCTGCACACGCCGGGCCCGGCCCTGATTCATGTGGCCATCGATGCCAACGAAAAAGTATATCCGATGGTGCCGCCGGGCGGGGCCAACACCGACATGATTGGAGACTAACACTATGCAAAATCAATCAACTTCGTCTCACGTAACGCTAGAACTGGCGGTACGTAACCACCCAGGCGTCATGTCTCATGTGTGTGGACTGTTCGCCCGTCGCGCTTATAACGTGGAAGGCATTCTTTGTATGCATCTAGCCGGAGGCAAAGAGAGCCGCATCTGGCTTCTGGTGCAGGAAGACAACCGACTACCGCAGATGATAAGTCAGGTGGAAAAACTGGAGGATGTGCTACAGGTGCGCCGCCACGGTACCGGCATGCGCATTTTTGATCAGGTGGCTGAGTTTTATCGTTGAGCGATCTGACGCTAATCTCACTGAGCTGGGCGGCGTTGCTGACAAACAGCACTGCTTCCAGCGTCATTCCGACCCACCACCGTCATTCCCGCGAAAGCGGGAATCTCTTACCGAGGAAACGCTTTTATTCTCAAAGAGATCCCCGGCTTTCGCCGAGAATGACAAGAGAGGAACCGGGAAACACGAACATGCCGAAAAGGGGGACAGCAACCTCACTTCTATCGGATATTTCATCGAACCAAACGCGCCCCAATAACGTTATCCTCGCAGCACCACTTTCCCTAGCAGATGGGTGTACACCGGCATCATCGGGTGTTGAAGCAACATCACTACCCCCGCGACGGCGGCCGTCATGGTCAACGGAGCCAACCAGTGTAAACGCGCCACGGTTAACCACTTCAAGCGTTTACGGCTTTTGGTTTGCTTGCGACTGTTCCACCAGCGCCAACCTAGCCATCCAGCAAGCCACACCAGTATTGCCACCCCCAGCAGCAACCAGCGGAATGACGCGCTGTTGCCACCAGACGGAATTTCATACACGACGCCCGCCAAAATTCCCGGCATAAAATAGACTGGCGGCCAGACAATGCAGCCAATGATATTCGGCAGCGCAAAGCGTGCGGGGGGAAGCGCCAGCATCCCAGCTAACATCGGGATCAACGGTCGGGTTGGGCCAACGAAGCGCCCGATGATGATCGTGGGCATCGGGTGTTGGTGCAAGGCGTGCTCCGTGTGGCGCAGTAAAGTCTGGTGTTTCTTTAAAAACGACCAGTTGTGCAGTGGCGTTTTGAATTTCCAACCGATGAAATAGGATATCCAATCGCCGAGCAGGCAGCCCACCAATCCGGTACCCCATGCCGCGTACAGGCTCAGTTGCCCGCTACCGATGAGCGCGCCCAATGTCGCCATCATCACCGTGCCGGGCAGTAACAGCCCCACTAGCGCCAGCGATTCCAAAAAAGCCACTAACATCACCGCAATCAGCGAATAGGTGACAGATTGGGTCACAAAATGATCCAGCCACGCTTCCATAAAGTCCTACCGGGTTATCAACGGCACCTTTGGTTTAATAAACAGTGTGTTCAATAAACAGGACGTTGGATAAAAGGGAGAGCATTGTCAGGATCATAGCAGACGGCGTCAATGGCGGGTTTTTCTATACATACAATTATGTGTATTAGTCGCGACTTGATCTGACACTGGACCTTGAAAGGTTGAGAGTTACCGGTTTTGATATGGGTGTCGAATCCTTATACAAAACACGAGGTAACTCTCATGCTTCATACTAGGCTGTGTCCCTTAATCCCATGAGTTATACTAACTGTTTGTTTCTACATCATTTTGAACTATGGCTCGCTACGACCTTCCCGATGAAGCATGGGCTATCATCCAGCCCTTACTCCCTGCTGAACCAGCAACACCACAGGCCGGACGCCCATGGGCTGAGCATCGCATGATTATCAATGGCATGTTCTGGGTGCTGTGCTCTGGTGCCCCATGGCGTGATTTACCTGAGCGATACGGCCCATGGAAAACCGTTTATAACCGCTTTAACCGATGGTCAAAATCGGGAGTCATTAACATTTTTTTCAATAAGTTACTTTCATCACTTGATGCCCATGGCCTCGTGGACTGGTCAGCGACTGCGCTGGATGGTAGCAATATCCGGGCGCTGAAATGTGCTGCCGGTGCTCAAAAAAACATCCCGATATCACCGGAGATAATGGGCTGGGTCGCTCTCGAGGTGGTTTTGGCACCAAAATCCATATGGCTACAGACGGAAGTGGTCTTCCGTTAAACATCGTGTTGAGCCCCGGTCAGGCTCATGAAAGTCAGTTTGCACTACGTCTTTTGGACGGTATTGGTGTTCAACGCCAGAACGGCAGTATGAAATGCCGTGGTCATGCGGTACTCGCTGACAAGGCGTACTCCGGGCATGTATTACGTAACGAGCTGAAAAACAGAGGTATAAAAACTGTCATCCCCCGAAAATCCACTGAAAAAATGGCGGTGGATGGTCGTTCAAAGCTCGATCGTGACGCCTACCGCAATCGGAACGTTGTTGAGCGGTGCTTTGGCCGTCTGAAAGAATACCGTCGCATTGCGACACGTTACGACAAAACGGCGAGGAATTATCTGGCAATGTTGAAACTGGGCTGCATCCGCCTGTTTTACCAGAGGTTATGTAATTAAGGGACACAGCCTAATACCCAGCAGAGTATTCTTCCCTCCAGTACTGTATTGGCGGGAAGAATACTCTGCTGGGTATTAGCAAGCGTGGAGATAAAAACCTTCGCCGATTGCTTGTTCAATGTGCGCGGGTATTTATCCTAAGAATTGACCATCAATCAGGGAGATTAGCTGATTGGGTAAGGTCTCAGTTGGGCAGGAAACATTCTTGCGTTGTGTGCTGTGCATTAGCAAATAAATTAGCTCGAATAGCTTGGGCAATAACGACACGAAATACCGTGTTTGAACAGTAATGCTGGTCTAACAGTCAGCAATTTAACGAAGTTACCCATCTGGTTTTGCGAAGACTGATTATTGATGACATGAACGGCCTGACGGCCTGATATAAAACCAAAAAATGAAAATGGCTCAATGAAGCCGATGGCCTTTTTAGGAATATCAGGTGCGAAACTCATCGTGGCGCGGGCATCCTTGGCCATAAAGACGCCGGATAGATTTAAGCAAGCCCACCATTAATCAAAGATCAGTGTTGCAAAAATGGGGGTGACCATAGATTTTTTCGCCTGCGCATCCTCGTGCGCATAAAACCAAGAGTCTTTCGGGATATGAGCCTGAGACAGAGTGGCGGTTTCATCGCTAACCACTCTTGGGCCACTCATGTCTACGAGGCAGGCTCTATCACCAAAAGGAAATAAGCGATGCAATTAGTGGAAATAAAGAAACTTGATCTCGTAGCGAATACTATGGTGATTGCTGAAGGTGTTAAGAAAGATCATGACACCATCATCAAGCTTGTTGACCGTAACAAAGCTGATCTGGAAGAGTTTGGGCCACTCGGATTTGAAATCCGTATGGTTGAAAGAAGTCAAGGCGGTGGCAAGCCTCTTCGTATTGCATTTCTCAACGAGCAGCAAACTAGGCTGTGTCCCTTAATTACATAACCTCTGGTAAAACAGGCGGATGCAGCCCAGTTTCAACATTGCCAGATAATTCCTCGCCGTTTTGTCGTAACGTGTCGCAATGCGACGGTATTCTTTCAGACGGCCAAAGCACCGCTCAACAACGTTCCGATTGCGGTAGGCGTCACGATCGAGCTTTGAACGACCATCCACCGCCATTTTTTCAGTGGATTTTCGGGGGATGACAGTTTTTATACCTCTGTTTTTCAGCTCGTTACGTAATACATGCCCGGAGTACGCCTTGTCAGCGAGTACCGCATGACCACGGCATTTCATACTGCCGTTCTGGCGTTGAACACCAATACCGTCCAAAAGACGTAGTGCAAACTGACTTTCATGAGCCTGACCGGGGCTCAACACGATGTTTAACGGAAGACCACTTCCGTCTGTAGCCATATGGATTTTGGTGCCAAAACCACCTCGAGAGCGACCCAGCCCATTATCTCCGGTGATATCGGGATGTTTTTTTGAGCACCGGCAGCACATTTCAGCGCCCGGATATTGCTACCATCCAGCGCAGTCGCTGACCAGTCCACGAGGCCATGGGCATCAAGTGATGAAAGTAACTTATTGAAAAAAATGTTAATGACTCCCGATTTTGACCATCGGTTAAAGCGGTTATAAACGGTTTTCCATGGGCCGTATCGCTCAGGTAAATCACGCCATGGGGCACCAGAGCACAGCACCCAGAACATGCCATTGATAATCATGCGATGCTCAGCCCATGGGCGTCCGGCCTGTGGTGTTGCTGATTCAGCAGGGAGTAAGGGCTGGATGATAGCCCATGCTTCATCGGGAAGGTCGTAGCGAGCCATAGTTCAAAATGATGTAGAAACAAACAGTTAGTATAACTCATGGGATTAAGGGACACAGCCTACACTCTTAATTACCTACATGCGCAATAATGATGCCGTTCGTGTATTCAAGAAGAAGCTGGTTTCCGAGTTCTTCCGTATGCGCAAGGCATTAGCGGGCAAGAAGATGGATCGCAATACCGCCCGAATTGAGTACCGTCCAATGACCGATGCCATCAAGCACGAGCGCGAGGCGCAGGGAAAGCAGATTGCCCCACACCATTTCAGCAACGAGGCTGATTTAATAAACCGCATTGCACTTGGTATGACATCTGCAAAATTTCGTGTCCATCATGAAATAGGTAAGAAAGAGTCCATCCGTGACTATCTGACGCCAGAGCAGATCTACTGCATTACCGAACTGCAACGCGCCAACACGGTATTCATTGGTATGGGATGGGACTTTGAGCAACGCAAGGCCACGCTGATGGGAATATTTAACAAAAACCATCGCCAACCGTTGATTGAAGAACAGCACCGACTGGCAGCATGATGCGCTGGAAACTTCTTTGGGTGATTGCTGCCTTGCTGGCATTGATGACCGGCGCGGCGAAGGAAGAGTCACTATGTCTATCAGGGATACCGTAATCGCTATTTTGCTTGCTCTTATTGCTGCACTGTCATTCGGCGTCTACCACTACCATGGAAAGTACAGCACCGAACAAGGCAAAACAGAAAGGCTGACGCAAGAAACCGCAGGCCAAGCCACGGTAATCGCAAAGCAGGCTTTCAAGTTTAACCGATTCAATCAGATATCCCAGCAAGCCCGCCAGTACGCAACCAACATCAAGGCCAAATCAGATGAGCGACAAATTATTATTCGAACGGTTGTCAAGAAAGACGCC
The DNA here is from genome assembly GCF_053848865.1 of Symbiopectobacterium sp. Eva_TO. Classification (NCBI taxonomy): domain Bacteria; kingdom Pseudomonadati; phylum Pseudomonadota; class Gammaproteobacteria; order Enterobacterales; family Enterobacteriaceae; genus Symbiopectobacterium; species Symbiopectobacterium sp. Eva_TO. Next base: position 2,015,526 of record NZ_JBSPEY010000004.1, read on the forward strand.
GTTAGCCGTAAGTGCGTGCCTGATGATGTTGCTAGCCGGTTGCTCGACCACACGTACCGTTTACGCTCCAGCGCCATGCACATCGCTGCCAGCGGAACTGACACAGCCAGTGCTAGCGCCATTGCCACCGCCTGCCGACTGACATACGCACAGGCTGTTTACTGGATTGATCCGCTGTTGACGGCGATTGACCAGGCCAACAGCCAACTGGCAGGTATCAGGGAAATCGAAGAGTCACGCAGCCACTGACACGGTGCAACTCTGTGGAGAAGTGGCAATGCTGCGGATTGATGTAATCGCTATGCGATTACACTCGATCAACCCGAACAAAAAAGTAACAAAACAATGAGGCTCGGTTAATCCGGGCCTAATGAGATGGTCACCCCCACTCTGTGAGCGGTACTCTGGCAGGGTGTTTTTCTTTCAGAAGAGGCCATCATGGAAAACGTTACTCTTATTGGTATCGATCTGTAGTGGCACACTGATACTGACCACCTGAGCGGAGGTGATATGCTCACCTCATCAACACGACAGGTGACCTCATGGGTAAACATTTTACGGCGGAATTTAAGCTCGAAGCCGCAAAGCTGGTTGTCGACCACGGCTACACATACGTTAAGGCCGCAGAGGCGGTTAATGTCAGCCATTCTGCCATTAGTCGCTGGGTCAATAAGCTTCGCCTTGAACGACAGGGAAAAACGCCAACGGGACTTCCTCTTACCCCTGAACAGCTCGAGCTGCGTGAGATGAAGAAAAAAGTCCAATGCCTTGAAATGGAGAACGAAATCCTAAAAAAGGCTACGGCGCTCTTAATGTCGGACTCACTCAACGGTTCACGGTAGTCGACAGGCTGAGGGCGCGATACCCGGTCACGGCGTTGTGCCAAACTTTTGAGGTACATCGCAGCAGCTACAGGCACTGGCAGGCTTCCGCTAATGAACCCGACGGTGAGCGCGTGGTTAAGTGTAGTCGCGTCATGGAAGCCTGGAACGCCAGCGGCGGCTCTGCCGGCGCTCGAAGTATCGCGACCATCGTCACCGGCAGCTCTGGTGTCAAAATGGGGCGCTGGCTGGCAAGCTGATGAAGGAGCTGGGTATCGCCAGCTGCCAGCGACCGGCTCACAAATACAAACGCGGCGGCAATGAACACGTTGAAATACCGAACTATCTCAACCGCCAGTTCGCGGTTACCGCGCCGGATCAGGTCTGGTGCGGCGATGTGACCTACATCTGGACGGGCAAATGCTGGGCTTACCTTGCGGTGGTGCTAGACCTGTTCGCCCGCAAACCGGTGGGCTGGGCCATGTCGACGTCGCCGGACTCGGCGCTGACAGTTAAAGCGTTGCAGATGGCCTGGGAACTCCGGGGACAACCAACAGGAGTCATGTTCCACAGCGACCAGGGCAGCCACTATACCAGCCGTCAATACCGGCAAGCCCTGTGGCGCTGCCGGATAAAGCAGAGTATGAGTCGGCGGGGTAACTGCTGGGATAATGCGCCAATGGAGCGGTTCTTCCGCAGCCTGAAGACAGAATGGGTGCCGACAAAGGGTTACAACAGCTTCAGCGAAGCCCAGGACGCGATTATCCGCTACATCACGGGGTATTACAGCGCTATCCGGCCTCACTGGTATAACGGCGGCTTAACTCCAAACGAATCTGAGCGACTGTTCTACATACAGTCTAATGCGGTGGCCAATATTAGTTGACCACTACAGGATAAGCCTGCCAATCGGCGAGGCGGTAATAAAGCGACTGTCTCTGGTGCTGGCTGAGCACGAAATCCCCGCATACCTGAGCCGTCTGCTGATGAAGTTACATGCCCACTATCTTTACCTTGTCGAGCAAATAACAGCGCTGGAATCAGAATTAAATCAGTCAATCAAAGCTGATGATACTGCACAGCGAATTATGACAATTCCAGGCGTCGGTCCGATTACTGCCAGCTTACTTTCATCACAGTTCGGCGATGGAAAACAATTTTCATGTAGCAGGGATTTTGCGGCTTCCACAGGGCTTGTACCGCGACAATACAGCACAGGAGGCAAACCGACTCTGCTGGGGATAAGCAAACGAGGTGATAAAAATTTACGCAAACTTCTGGTTCAATGTGCCCGCTCGTTCATGATGCGACTTGAATATCAGCAGGGCAGGCTTGCTGAATGGGTTCGGGGGCAACTCGATAACAAACATTCAAATATTGTCGCCTGTGCTCTGGCAAACAAACTGGCGCGAATAGCCTGGTCAATCACAACTAATCACAATGAATATCAGGCCTGATGTTATGTAGAACTAAATCAACAGACTGATTATTAAGTAATTAAACAGCAGTTACCTATCTGGTTTTGCGAAGACTGATTATTGATGACATGAACGGCATATCGGCCTGCTGAAAAACCTGACGACAAAAATGGCTCACTGAAGCCGAGGGCTTTTTCAGGTTCACCAGGCGCGGAACTCATCGAGGCGCGGGCATCTCGCCCACAGAGACGCCGGATAGATTGAAGCAAGCCCACCATTAGTCAAAAATCAGTGTTGCAAAAATGGGGGTGACCATAGATTTGTTGGTACCGTGAATGTTTCGTGCGCGTTAACCCAAGCAGTTATTTACATCGTACATCGCACGCGCCCGACACGGGGCGCTCAATCGCCCTGGCTTTCCGCGGGAAATAACGCCGCTATGCGGTGCCTTCGGGGCCCGAGCCCACTGACGTTCGCGGCGTCCTGCCGCTCACCCAGTGGTCTCGTTCCCCCCAGCGTTATTTTTTACGCGATATAACGTCAAACAATTCAAAAAGTAAAACCATGCGGCTATTCCATTCCCAGCTCTTTGAGCTTGCGCGTCAGGGTGTTACGTCCCCATCCCAACAGGCGAGCAGCCTCTTGCTTATGACCCTGCGTATGGAGTAACGCGGTAGTGAGCAGCGTTCTTTCCATCTCCGGTTGCGCTTCCGAGAGCAGGTTTTGATGACCGGAACGCAGCGCCCGATCTGCCCATTGCGCCAGCAGGGTTGCCCAACTGTCTGGTAGCATGTGCACCGTAGCGTCCGGTGCCGTGGTTTCAAACAGCTCTGGCGGCAGATCCTGAATCAACACCTCTTGCCCCGCGGCCATAACGGTCAGCCAGCGGCAGGTATTCTCCAACTGACGCACGTTGCCCTGCCAGGGCAAGCGCGTTAACGCCGTTTCCGTTTCCGGGTGCAGATTTTTGGGTTCCACTCCCAGCTCTTTGGCGGTTGCCTGCAAGAAGTAGCGTGCCAGCCGCGGAATATCTTCGCGCCGTTCACGCAGTGGAGGCAGATGGACGCGAATCACATTGAGACGGTGAAACAGGTCTTCGCGAAATTTGCCTTCCTGAACCCGTAGCTCCAGATTTTGGTGGGTTGCGGCGATGATACGCACATCCACTTTCACCGCTGCATAGCCACCGACGCGGTAGAACTGCCCGTCAGCCAATACGCGCAACAGCCGCGTTTGCACATCCAGAGGCATATCGCCGATTTCATCCAGAAACAGGGTGCCGCCATCTGCCTGTTCAAAACGTCCCTGGCGAATCTGATTCGCGCCGGTAAACGCCCCTTTTTCGTGACCAAACAGCTCTGACTCGATCAGATCCTTGGGGATGGCCGCCATATTCAAGGCGATAAACGGCTCTTTGGCGCGCGGACTGTGGCGATGCAGCGCATGTGCCACCAGCTCTTTACCGGTTCCCGATTCCCCGTTGATCAGCACGCTGATAGATGAACGGGAGAGCCGGCCAATAATGCGAAACACATCCTGCATGGCCGGAGCTTCACCAATGATATCGGTGGTGGGGCCATTGAGCGGTTGCGCTCGGACCGGCTGCTGCTGTTCCAGATAGTGACTGATCGCACGCTCAACCAAAGCGACAGCTTCATCGATATCAAACGGTTTTGGCAGGTAATCAAATGCACCTTGTTGGTAAGCGCTTACCGCAGCATCCAGATCGGAGTGCGCGGTCATAATAATCACTGGCAGCATCGGATGACGCTGTTTGATCTGTTGCAGCAGCGCCAGACCGTCCATGCCCGGCATGCGAATATCGGACAGCAGTACGTCTGGCGTTTGGGTTGCCAGCGCGTGCAGCGCCTGATTTCCGTTATCAAAGGTGGCACAGGTCAACCCCGCCCCAGTGAGCGCGCGCTCCAGCACCCAACGGATGGAGCTATCGTCATCGGCAATCCAGACTATCCCTCGTTGCATCGTGAACCTCACTGGCGAATGTGCAGGTAAACCGAGAATTCGGTATGGCCTGGCCAACTGTTAAATTCAATTTTTCCCGAATGCTGATAGATCAAGCTGCGCGCGATCGATAATCCCAGTCCAGTGCCGCCTTCGCGACCGCTTACCATTGGGTAAAACAGCGTGTCTTGCAACTGTGCAGGGACGCCAGGGCCATCGTCTTCGATATCAATACGCGCCGCCAAGCGATAGCGCACGCCGTGCAGCGTGAGTTGAAAAGCGGTGCGCGTGCGCAGCGTAATGGTGCCGCCTTCTTTACCCAGCGCCTGGAGCGCATTGCGGGTAATGTTTAGCAGCACTTGTTCAATCTGGTCTGGGTCATGGGTCAGCTCTGGCAAACTGGGATCGTAATCTTTCACCAGCGTCACGTTGTCAGGTTTTTCTAACGAGACCAACTTGCAGACGCGCTCAACGACCTGATGAATACTTTGTGTTACGTGTAAACCCGGTTGCTGCGGCCCTAATAGCCTGTCCACCAGATTGCGCAGGCGATCGGCCTGCTCAATGATCACTTTGGTGTATTCCGTCAGCGCGGGGTCGGGCAGCGCTTTGGCCAGCAACTGTGCCGCGCCGCGCAATCCGCCGAGCGGATTCTTGATTTCATGCGCCAGACCGCGCACCAAATCACGCGCTGCCTGCTGCTGGGAATGCTGTAATTGTTCCTGACTGAGGCGGCGCTGGTTGTCCATCGGCGCCATCTCCAACAGGATAAAACTGTGTTGAATGCGTTGTGCGGTGAGCGACATGATGTGTGCTCTACCATCGACAACGATAGTCACTTCGTTATCCGTAAATCCTTGACCCGCGTTGAGACTTTCGCGCATCAGCTCAATATTTAGCGAGAAATAGCTGAGCAGATCCGGCAACGGTGTTCCCGCTAATTTGCGTGAACTTTGCGCCAGCAACTGCTGGGCAGCCGGATTGGAATAGTGGATTGCCAGGTCGTTATCCAGCAATAAAATACTATTGATCAAAGAATTGAGGATCTGCCCAGCATCGGGCAGCGTGCCTGTTGCCATAACGCAGACTCCTGCACCCTCGCGGTGCATTGTAGTGTAGATGATGGATGTTACGTCGCAACGGCCAATATTGATGATAAAGAAATAAGGCCGGTGGTGAAAAAAGCCCATCCGAAGATGGGCTGAAAAGTTTCCACGGCAACAAAAACAAACTTCTTATAATTCTGTTGATGCTCGGTCATGGCAGGGTTCAGCACGTCCACCACGCCGAGGTAAATCATAGGTACGCAGTCGTTGATTAAACGCTGTAGTACAGTTCGAACTCAACCGGGTGCGGCGTCATGCGAACGCGATCGTTCTCTTCACGGCGCAGACCGATGTAAGCATCGATAGCGTCGTCAGTGAACACGCCGCCCGCCGTCAGGAATGCACGGTCAGCGTCCAGCGCGTTCAGTGCTTCTTCCAGAGAGCCTGCAACCTGCGGGATTTCATTCGCTTCTTCCGGCGGCAGATCGTATAGGTTTTTGTCCATGGCATCGCCAGGGTGGATCTTGTTCTTGATACCATCCAGGCCAGCCATCAACAGTGCGGCGAAGCACAGGTACGGGTTAGCCGCCGGGTCTGGGAAGCGCACTTCGATACGTGCAGCTTTCGGGCTGGAAACGAACGGGATACGGATAGAAGCAGAACGGTTACGTGCGGAGTACGCCAGCATTACCGGAGCTTCATAACCCGGGACCAGACGCTTGTAAGAGTTGGTGGTCGGGTTGGACAGGGCGTTGATCGCTTTAGCATGTTTGATGACACCGCCGATGTAGAACAGCGCTTCTTCAGACAGGCCAGCGTATTTGTCGCCGGAGAATTTGTTGGTGCTGCCTTTGGACAGGGACATATGGCAGTGCATGCCAGAGCCGTTGTCACCGAACATCGGTTTCGGCATAAAGGTGGCCGTTTTGCCGTAAGCGTGCGCTACGTTGTGAACAACGTATTTGTAGATCTGAATTTCGTCCGCTTTTTTGGTCATGGTGTTGAAGCGGGTTGCCACTTCGTTCTGACCAGCCGTTGCCACTTCGTGGTGGTGAGCTTCAACAACCAGACCCATTTGTTCCATTACCTGGCACATCTGAGAACGGATGTCTTGTGCGGAGTCAACCGGTGGAACCGGGAAGTAACCGCCTTTCACTGCCGGACGGTGGCCTTTGTTGCCGCCTTCGTATTTGGTGCCGGAGTTCCAGGCACCTTCGATGTCATCGATAGCAACGTGAGAGCCGGAGATGCTGCTGCCGAAACGAATGTCGTCAAACAGGAAGAATTCAGGTTCTGGTCCAAACAGAACGGTATCCGCGATACCGGTGGAGCGCAGGTACTCTTCAGCGCGTTTCGCGATGGAGCGCGGGTCGCGATCGTAACCTTGCATGGTGTTCGGTTCCAGAATGTCACAACGAATGATCAGCGTCGTGTCTTCATAGAACGGGTCCAGTACAGCGGTGCTTGCGTCAGGCATCAGCACCATGTCGGATTCGTTGATACCTTTCCAGCCACCAATGGAGGAGCCGTCGAACATTTTGCCTTCTTCGAAGAAGTCAGCGCTAACCTGGTGAGCTGGAATGGTGACGTGCTGCTCTTTACCCTTGGTATCGGTAAAGCGTAAGTCGACGAATTTAACTTCGTGCTCATTCAGCATCGTCAAAACATGTTCTGCGGACATACTTGGATCTCCCGATTTGTCATTTATCGTCGTGGAACGAATATCGTTATGGAATGATGTTTGTTACCGTAATAGGGTTTAGGCTAAAATCATGCCAACTCTACGCATGGGGTTGGGAGGCGTTGTTTTCAGGCTTTCATTGAAGGCAGTGCCTGCACCATTAGCGTTCGTTGCACTATTATGGTTCATAATCACCAAAATAGTGCACTGTTTGTGTGCGTTTGTTTACTTTCTCTGCGCCGTTGCACCGTGAAAGGGATCACAAAGCAAGCACCCCTGGGTTGTTTATCGCTTAGGAGTGTGATCTTGTTTGGTCCCTCGCTTAATCCGTGTACAATAGCGCGCTATTTCTAAATGCCTGAGGCAAAGCTGTGATCGAGAATTTGCGTAACATTGCTATTATTGCGCACGTTGACCATGGGAAAACTACCCTGGTTGACAAGCTGCTACAACAATCTGGAACATTGGGTGAACGAAATGACGCCACTGAGCGCGTTATGGACTCCAACGATCTGGAAAAAGAACGCGGTATCACCATCCTGGCGAAAAACACCGCCATTAACTGGAGAGATTACCGTATCAATATCGTTGACACCCCAGGACACGCCGATTTCGGTGGTGAAGTGGAGCGTGTAATGTCCATGGTCGATTCAGTGCTGCTGCTGGTAGACGCAATGGACGGCCCGATGCCCCAGACCCGTTTCGTTACCCAAAAAGCTTTTGCCTATGGCCTGAAACCGATCGTGGTCATCAACAAAGTTGACCGTCCGGGCGCGCGCCCTGACTGGGTCGTCGATCAGGTGTTCGATCTGTTCGTGAACCTGGGTGCTACCGACGAGCAACTGGATTTCCCTATCGTTTACGCGTCTGCGTTGATGGGTATCGCCGGTTTGGATCACGAAGAGATGGCGGAAGACATGACGCCGCTGTTCGAAGCGATCGTCAAACACGTTGAAGCGCCGAACGTCGATCTGGACGGTCCGCTGCAAATGCAAATCTCCCAGCTGGACTACAACAGCTATGTGGGTGTTATCGGTATCGGCCGTATCAAACGCGGTCGCGTTAAACCGAACCAGCAAGTGACGATTATCGATGCGGAAGGTAAACGCCGTAACGGTAAAGTGGGTCAGGTGTTGGGCCATTTGGGTTTGCAACGTATCGAATCTAGCGTCGCAGAAGCGGGCGATATCATCGCTATCACCGGTCTGGGTGAACTGAACATCTCCGACACCATCTGTGATACCGCTAACGTTGAAGCTCTGCCGCCGCTGTCAGTGGATGAGCCGACCGTTACCATGTCTTTCGGGGTTAACACCTCGCCGTTCTGCGGTAAAGAAGGCAAGTTCGTGACCTCTCGTCAGATTCTGGATCGTCTGAAGAAAGAGCTGGTACACAACGTTGCGCTGCGCGTAGAAGAAACCGAAGACCCGGATACCTTCAGTGTGTCTGGTCGTGGCGAACTGCACCTGTCAGTGCTGATCGAAAACATGCGTCGTGAAGGTTTCGAACTGGCGGTTTCTCGCCCGAAAGTTATCTTCCGTGACATCGATGGTCGCCGTCAGGAACCGTTCGAACAAGTTACCGTTGATATCGAAGATCAGCATCAGGGTTCCGTCATGGAAGCGCTGGGCCTGCGTAAAGGCGAAATGCGTGACATGAACCCGGATGGTAAAGGCCGTGTACGTCTGGATTACATCATTCCAAGCCGTGGTTTGATTGGTTTCCGTACCGACTTTATGACCATGACCTCCGGTACTGGCCTGCTGTACTCCACCTTTAGCCACTACGACGATGTGCGTCCGGGCGATATCGGCCAGCGTCAGAACGGTGTGCTGATCTCTAACGGTCAGGGTAAAGCGGTAGCCTATGCGCTGTTCAGCTTGCAGGAACGCGGCAAATTGTTCCTGGGCCACGGTGCAGAAGTGTATGAAGGCCAAATCATCGGTATTCACACCCGCTCCAATGACCTGACGGTTAACTGCCTGACAGGTAAAAAACTGACCAACATGCGTTCTTCCGGTACTGACGAAGCCACCGTGCTGGTGCCAGCGGTGAAAATGTCGCTGGAGCAAGCGTTGGAATTTATCGATGACGATGAATTGGTTGAAGTGACTCCGCTGTCTATTCGTCTGCGTAAACGTCACCTGACCGAAAACGATCGCCGTCGCGCCAACCGCGGGCCGAAAGAGGGCTAATCCACCTCTCTTTACAAAACCGATCCAGGGCGCTTTCAGGCGCCCTGCCTTTTTCCAATCCCGCCTACCAGTCGTGAGTATTTCGTATACGTTTTAGTTATGTTCCTCCCTGTTCAGCCGCCATGTTTCCCGCTACAGTGAAAAAACAACCATGACGTCTGGAGGGCGAAATGCTTTATATCTTTGATTTGGGTAACGTTGTCATTGATATCGATTTCAACCGTGTGTTGGGCGTGTGGAGTAAGCTGAGCGGTGTGCCACTCGCCACGCTGAAAGAGCGCTTTACCATGGATGAAGTCTTTGAACTGCATGAGCGCGGTGAGATTAGTGATGAAGAATTTGGTGCCCGACTGAGTCAGGAAATGGGCATGCTGCTGAGCTACGAGCAGTTTACGGCGGGATGGCAGGCCATTTTTGTTGCGCTGCGTCCTGAGGTACTGGATGTGATGCAGCAACTGCGCCAGCAAGGACATCGCGCCGTGATTTTGTCTAACACCAATCGCCTGCACTGCGCGCATTGGCCCGCTCTGTTTCCAGAAGTGGCCGAGGCCGCTGATTATCTCTATCTGTCACAGGATATCGGGATGCGTAAACCGGAGGCGAGAATTTATCAGTATGTGCTGACGCAAGAGCAGGCAACCCCGGCGCAAACGGTCTTCTTCGATGATAACGAGCAGAATATTGCCGCTGCGCAAGCGTTGGGGATCCGCAGCATTTTGGTGACCGATCGCGATACGGTGCCACAGTTTTTTGCCGAACATCCCATTTCCCCTGCACACAATACCGTCGCTAACGCGAGTAAGCTGTGATAAAAACGGTTGGCATTTTTGATAATAAATCGATTAAAAGAACAGCGATTCAGGAGTGGTTGTCGTTTATGATTGCGTTAATTCAGCGTGTTACCCGCGCCAGTGTGACGGTGGACAATGCCATTGTGGGGGAGATCGCAGGCGGATTGTTGGTGCTGTTAGGCGTCGAGCAAGGGGATGATGAACGTAAGGCGGCGCGCCTGTGTGAACGCGTGCTAGGCTATCGCATTTTCAGCGATGAGCAGGGCAAGATGAACCTTAACGTGCAGCAAACCGGGGGCAGCGTGTTGGTGGTATCGCAGTTCACGCTGGCGGCGGATACGCAAAAAGGCATGCGGCCCAGCTTTTCCCGCGGCGCAGAACCTGCCGAGGCGGACAGGCTGTATCAATATTTTGCCGCCCAGTGCCGTGAACGCGGCAACCACACGCAAACCGGCCGCTTCGCGGCAGATATGCAGGTTGACTTGGTTAACGACGGGCCAGTCACGTTCTGGCTTCAGGTGTGACGATGCCGTGCGCGTCAGCGCGCCCGTTGTCACCGATGAGCAACACCGCCAATCGGAAGGAGGAGGAGGCAATGTATCACCTGAGAGTGCCTGAAACCGCTGAAGAAATGGACGCCTACTACCAATTCCGCTGGGAGATGCTGCGTAAGCCATTACACCAGCCATTAGGGTCGGAACGGGATGCCTATGACGCGCTGGCGCACCATCAGACCGTGGTGGATGAGCAAGGGCGGTTGGTGGCTATTGGACGCCTCTCCATTAATGCCGATAACGAAGCCGCCATTCGCTTTATGGCGGTGCATCCCAGCGTGCGGTGCAAAGGGCTGGGCACACTGGTAGCGATGACGCTGGAGTCCGTCGCGCGTCAGGAAGGCGTCAAGCGCGTGGTATGCAGCGCGCGGGAAGAGCCGTGGCGTTCTTTACCAAGCTGGGCTTTTCCCTGTAAGGGGAGATCAGCGCACCGCAAACCACCACCGTGCGTCATTATCTGATGACCAAACCCATTGCTTCACTGGATGATATCCTGCATCGCCCTGATTGGTGCGCACAGTTGCAGCAAGCTTGGTATGACCATATCCCGCTCAGTGAAAAAATGGGCGTGCAAATCAACCAATACACTGGGCAAAAATTTATCACTACCATGCCGGAAACGGGTAACCAGAATCCTCACCATACGCTGTTTGCCGGTAGCCTGTTTTCATTGGCGACGCTGACTGGATGGGGACTGATTTGGTTATTGCTGCGTGAACGGCATCTGGGGGGCACCATCATTCTGGCCGATGCGCATATCCGTTACAGCTCGCCGATTACCGGCCGCCCCAGCGCAGTGGCCGATCTAGGCTCGCTGAGCGGCAACCTTACGCGCCTGGCGCTCGGGCTTAAAGCGCGCGTGCAACTGAACGTTGAGCTGTTTGGCGATGATAAGGCCGGTGCGGTGTTTGAAGGCGTGTATATCGTGCTACCCGCGCAGCCTGCCGATCCCTTGGAAAAAGGCGGCTCGGAAGCCGGGTAACGGTACGGTCATTAGTGCGCGCTGCTCACTTCACCGTGTTGAATCTGCTGCCTTACGCCGGTGCCATCGCTGGTGGTCCCCTGTAACAGACCGTTCAGCGTCGGTTTAAGCGGCGTGTTGGCGGCCAGATTTCCCGTTAAACGCAGTTGCAGATTACTGTCGGTGCTGGGAAGGGTTTCAGACGCTTGCCAGCCCCAGTGTGTCAAAGTATTCATCGGTACTGAACGCCCGGTTAATGACAGTGTGAACGCGCGGCCTGGCTGTTGCTCAATAGTGGCCTGCGCCTCGAGCAGACCACGTTGCGTAAATGCACTCAGTTCGGTAATGGCTATTTGCGCATCGCCGGCGTTTAGCGCGAGAGAAGGGCGGCGCACATCGAGTTTGTTGAAGGTGGCATCGCTGGCGTTCAGGTTCAGAGTGCCCTGCCAAACGCCCCACTGGTGCTGACGCGCCAGCAACAGATTATTGCCGTAGCCATCCAGCGCGGTGAGCTGGAACGGGAAATCCGGGTTGATGTCGATGAGCAGGTTGCGGTTAGCGCGGAACTTCTTCACCTCAACATCGCTCAGCCAGTCCGGTAATGTCTTCTGCCAGCGCTCACGCCAGTCCATGGGCAGGGTATACTCCATCCCAGCGACCACGACTTCATTCAAGGTCAGACGGTGGTTATTGCGCGTCCACATGCCATCGGTGCGCATCAAACCGCCTTCCCAGCGGGTTGTAAACTGTTTGATAGCCACCCCTTGCGGCGAAACGGCAAGGTTAACAATAGGGTCAATCAGGTGCATGCTTCCGTTGACGATGTCGCTGGCATTAAACGACAGCGTGCCGTCGTCGCTTTCCCAACTGCGCTGGCGGAAGGTGATATTTTGCAACGTGACGTCGAGATCGCTAAACGCCCAGCCGGGCCCTTCAATGCGGGCATCCACCATATCGAAGCGGGAAACCGCTACCGAAGGCAGTTCGGCCACTGGCTGCCAGAAATCTTCCAGCGATTTTGTGGTTTGTAAACGCACATTGCTCAGGCGCAGGTTATCCACCTGCCAACTGCCATCTTCTGCACGTCGGGCATTACCGGTTAACTGACCGCCCGCAACGTCTGCACCAAAATTGGTTAACGTGAGCTGGTTGTTGTTGATTTCACCCTGAATCAGCACCTGGCTGGCGGGAACGTCATTGAGGCGCAGCGAGCGAGCGCTGAGTTGAAAATTACCCTGCGTGCCGAGCAGATGCCCCTGTTCTGGCTGCCAGGGGGTGATGCCACCGTTAATTTGCTGCCCGTTCAGCGACCAATCACCGTCTTGCGATTGCAGCGCCATTGTGCGCAATTGCAGCACATCGGCCATGAACGAAACGGCAATGCTGTTGCCAGGCAGCAGATTTAAGGTACCGCCTTCCAGTTCCAGGCTGGCAAAGTGGCTCGGTTCTGTCAGTTGGCGTGCGCTTAAACCAAAGGATATTTTACGTGCCGCCAGGGTCAACGGCTGCCCTTTGACGCCAAAGGTGACATCGCTGAACACGATATGGTCGGTTTCTGACCAGTCATGCTCGATTTTTCCCAGCGTTAACTGGTAGTCGGTATTGTCATTTACCCAAGAAGTGACGCGGTTTGCGGCCCAGTGGGTTTGCAACACAACGTAAACGATGACCAGTGCCAACAGGGCTAGCAACAGCAAGGTGAGCAGTAGTTTCCCGAGAAATTTCATCGTATCAGTCCATGCCTTGTCATCGTGAGTACTTGTGTTATGCCGCAATTCTTCCTGCGTCTCAATACTTAACCGTGGTTACAGACAATAAAAAACGGCCAGTGTTTCCACTCTGGCCGTTTTATCATACCCAAGTTGGACGCTATTGCCTCTGCCTGGTTTTATTTTTCTTCGTGCGGGAAGACAAGATTATGTAGTGGTCAACTAATATTGGCCACCGCATTAGACTGTATGTAGAACAGTCGCTCAGATTCGTTTGGAGTTAAGCCGCCGTTATACCAGTGAGGCCGGATAGCGCTGTAATACCCCGTGATGTAGCGGATAATCGCGTCCTGGGCTTCGCTGAAGCTGTTGTAACCCTTTGTCGGCACCCATTCTGTCTTCAGGCTGCGGAAGAACCGCTCCATTGGCGCATTATCCCAGCAGTTACCCATATCGTTATACACATCTTTCTAACGCACTGTTTAATCAATGAGTTACGGGTTTATCTCAGAGTGGCATTTTGAACCTCAAAAAGCCAATGGGATGGCTTGAATGCCTTAATTCACGGGGTTCTGAGCATCCTGTTCAAAAAATGGCCAAAAGATGTGTATAACGATATGGCAGTTACCCCGCCGACTCATACTCTGCTTTATCCGGCAGCGCCACAGGGCTTGCCGGTATTGACGGCTGGTATAGTGGCTGCCCTGGTCGCTGTGGAACATGACTCCTGTTGGTTGTCCCCGGAGTTCCCAGGCCATCTGCAACGCTTTAACTGTCAGCGCCGAGTCCGGCGACGTCGACATGGCCCAGCCCACCGGTTTGCGGGCGAACAGATCTAGCACCACCGCAAGGTAAGCCCAGCATTTGCCCGTCCAGATGTAGGTCACATCGCCGCACCAGACCTGATCCGGCGCGGTAACCGCGAACTGGCGGTTGAGATAGTTCGGTATTTCAACGTGTTCATTGCCGCCGCGTTTGTATTTGTGAGCCGGTCGCTGGCAGCTGGCGATACCCAGCTCCTTCATCAGCTTGCCAGCCAGCCAGCGCCCCATTTTGACACCGGAGCTGCCGGTGACGATGGTCGCGATACTTCGAGCGCCGGCAGAGCCGCCGCTGGCGTTCCAGGCTTCCATGACGCGGCTACACTTAACCACGCGCTCACCGTCGGGTTCATTAGCGGAAGCCTGCCAGTGCCTGTAGCTGCTGCGATGTACCTCAAAAGTTTGGCACAACGCCGTGACCGGGTATCGCGCCCTCAGCCTGTCGACTACCGTGAACCGTTGAGTGAGTCCGACATTAAGAGCGCCGTAGCCTTTTTTAGGATTTCGTTCTCCATTTCAAGGCATTGGACTTTTTTCTTCATCTCACGCAGCTCGAGCTGTTCAGGGGTAAGAGGAAGTCCCGTTGGCGTTTTTCCCTGTCGTTCAAGGCGAAGCTTATTGACCCAGCGACTAATGGCAGAATGGCTGACATTAACCGCCTCTGCGGCCTTAACGTATGTGTAGCCGTGGTCGACAACCAGCTTTGCGGCTTCGAGCTTAAATTCCGCCGTAAAATGTTTACCCATGAGGTCACCTGTCGTGTTGATGAGGTGAGCATATCACCTCCGCTCAGGTGGCCAGTATCAGTGTGCCACTACAATTTACGGTTGCCCGCCTTGCGCCACCTCGTTATACACAAGTCCGCAACGCCTTATATGCCAAGGGTTAGCGGGCTGAAATAGGCAGCCGGTGGGGTTGTAAATGAAGTGAAACCGACGTGTACTATCGCCATTTACGGCGCTGAAAAATGACACGGGATTCAGATGGCTGGGCACACCAAGAACTGGAAGGGGTAAATCTTGGTGACACGAGGCTCAATAAGCGCGCCAAAGGGCTTTTGATACGGCTGGCTGAGAATCCGCAAGCCAGCATTCCGCATGCGTGCCTCGGATGGTCTGAGACGCTGGGTGCTTACCGCTTCATGGAGAACCAAGCATTCGAATGGCGAGACATTCTGCAACCTCACTGGCAGCGTACGCAGGAAAGGATCCGAGAACACGAGGTTGTGCTGTGTATCCAAGGCACTACCGAGCTTGACTTCAACGGGCAGCAAATCCAAGGCTTGGGTCCCTTGAACTACGAAGCCAGGCGTGGTCTGTACCTGCATCCGACCTACGCGGTCAGTCCGGATCGCGTGGGGTTGGGCGTACTGGATGCGTGGATGTGGGCAAGATAGCCGAAGGATGCAGACGGAAAACGCGATGGGATCAAGGAGAGTACGCGCTGGCTCGAGGGATACGAGCGAGTTGCTGAACTTGCCTCGGAGTTGCCAAACACACGTCTGGTGTACTTAGCCGATCGCGAAGCGGATATCAAGGCGTTGATGCAGCTCGCTGATGACCTTGGCACTCCGGCTGACTGGTTGATCCGCTCGACTCATAATCGCAGTCTGGACTGTAATGAGAAGCTTTGGCAGAAGGTTGGAAAGACCGTGCCGGTGGGAGAAATCCAATTCGTTATGGCGGCTCGCGCGGGGCAGAAGGCGCGTACGGTGAAACAGGCGCTGCGCGTGAAGCGAGTGTCGCTGCGTTGCGGGTTGGCAGTGACTTGTGTGATAGCCAAGGAAATTGAGCCGCCAGCAGGCGTGAAGCCGGTCGAGTGGCGGTTGCTGAGCAATCGCGTACCTGAAGGACGAGAAGATATCGTGGAGCTGATCGACTGGTATCGGGCTAGATGGGAAATCGAGATGTTCTTCAATGTGCTGAAGAACGGCTGCTGTGTCGAAGCGTTACAGTTATCGACCGTGGATCGCATTGAGCGGGCATTGGCGCTGTTCATGATCGTGGCATGGCGCATCGCCTATTTAATGCGTATGGGACGAACCTGTCCAGAGCTGGACGCAATGTTGTTCTTTGATTCCGACGAGACTCATGGCGCTTACCTACTGATGAACAAGCGTATGCCCAAGGGCCGCCCTAAGCTAAACGAAGTATTGCGCTTAGTTGCGCAACTGGGAGGCTTTCTTGCTCGAAAAGGCGACGGTGAACCAGGCGCAAAAACTATCAGGAAAGGCTTGCAGAAAGTCATGACGGCCGCCGAAACGCTACGCGCGCTCAGGCACGAACAGAGATGTGTATAACGAGGTGACCTTAACCCAGCGACGAAACTCATCGCAGGCCGCCGGGATATCGCCGGCATTGAGGCGCTTTAGCAGGGTCGAGCGCGCAAAGGCCCCCGACCCGACATTGTGAATAAACGCCGCGAGGGCCACGCGCTGGCCGTCTGACAGCGGTACGGTGGCATGCTGGTCAATCACGATGAAAGCCTGGCGCATATCCGCCGCCAGCAGTGCCTCACATTGCGCCGGCGTTTTGGTCATCTCGGGGGTGATATCGCCACCGGTATGGCCGTAGCAGACCGTCAGCACCCCGCCACTGTCGGCATAGGGCTGGGGGGCGTGACCTTCCCAGAACGCGGTATAGCAGGCGGCGATAGTCAACAGACTGGCACCGAAGACGGCGAGGAGTTTTTTACGTAACGGGTCGGGCAACGGCGGCATAGCGATACCTTGATACAGGGATTCCTGGTCACAGGGTAAGCGTTGCGTGATAAGGCGGGGGATTACGCTCCGTTAACAATCCGTCCCCTGGGGGCCTGTCGATTGTTCGGATACGTTAGCAGGGGTTAGTCGGCAAACAGGGCGGGTTGGGTACGCTTGACATAGCGCTGGCGCTGGGTGGCAATCACTTTATAAATCTGTATCTGGCCGAGCCGGTATGCCTTGCGTAGCGTTTCAATCGGTGTGCCCTGCTGCCAGCGGTGGAAAATTTCATCGTCGCGTAACGCCGTAAGCAGACTGTCGCCTTTGGGCAAATAATAGTTACGCCCACCCGCATACGCTGCCAGGGCCGCCGCCATTTTACGCGCCAGAGGGCGAGATTGGGGGGCGCTAAACCCCTGGCGTTGCAGTTCATTATCCATGATATCCACCAGGGCCGCGAGCAATTGTGGCCACTGGGGTTGCAAGGTTTCCTCATCCACCGTGTCTATTCGGTCTATTAATGCATGCAGGTGGGTATCATCGGCGAGTAAATCCGCTTGGTGTGTCTTCATCGTCTACCTCATCAGGTGAGTTGAGTAATAATGTTATTATACAATATATTATCCCATAACCCTAAAGCGAGACGCCCCTTCTGCCCACGGTGACGATAACCCGTTACCGACGTTATGACGATACACGGGTCTCGGCCTCATAACGCTGACAAACGCGCGGATAACTTTCAGTCGGCGTACCCGGTGGGAGTGTCGCCAGCATGCAGCGCCGATGCCAGCGCTTGAGACTTTCAAGCACCTTGACGGCCAACGCGCTATCCTGATTGAGCCAGGCCAGCTGCGCTACCCCCAGTCCACCGTTCTCCCTGGCCGTGGTGCGCGTTATCCAGGCATTCAGTGCGGCCTCATCGCCCGACTGCACAAACCCCTGGCGGTGCATGGTCTGCCAGATGGCGAGGATTTTTGCGACCAGTGAAGCGGGTTTAACGCCGCGTAAAACCGGCTTTGAACACACTTTAAAGCCTTTTTGCTGAAAGGCATGTAACACCCTGACCAGCTCGGGTACCGTCATTTCCCGGCAACTGGTTTTATCGGCGCACACCTTCATCAGCGCCGCGCGGTAGGTTTCTTCATCCAGCTGCAACTCCCGACGGGCCACATGGATAAGTTTGATTAAGGTTGCCCGGTTCATGACTTATCCTCCCCCGTGTTTATCGTCGCCGGTGGGTGGGTCAATAGGCGTTGCGACAAGGCGTCCAGCTTGCGCACTTTTTCATCGTCAATCATCGCCGCCAGACCGTTCAGACGAAGCTGGGCGAGCATGATTTCCATGTCCGCCACGGTTTGACAGACTTGTCGCATATTCTGACCCTGCGAAAGAAAACGGCACAGCGCGCCGGCCAGTGCACCGCAGCGCTCAATGGTTTTTAACAGCTGTCGGTCATGCCCCCACCGCGCCAGGGCGGCGTTATAAATTACCTCTTCATTCACTGACATAAAGATGTCCTCGGCTGAATTTGGCGCGCCCGATGCCCTGACGTGCGCGCCGGATGTAAAGCAATCGATTAAAAATGCATTACAGTTTGGAGATATCGAGCGACAGTTGTTTATAGGCTTTGTCTGTATTAGCTCAGACCTGATCTGACAGTTACCGGTTATTTATACAGGTGTCTGTCAGATTAAATCTGGTTCAGATTTTTTTCTGCCCAGACTCGTTTACCATCAAGTAACGTGGCCATTGGCGTACGCCCGCAGCACATTTTACCCTGATGAGTTCGCTCATTATTGTAATGCCACAACCAGTTGTCCAGATCCTTTTGTAGACTTTCTAGGTCCTCGTATAACGTCTTACGGAACGCAACCTGATAAAAATCCTGCAAAATAGTTTTATGGAAGCGCTCGCAGATACCGTTTGTCTGCGGAGACATCGCTTTCGTTTTCGTATGGTCTATATCGTTGATAGCCAAGTACAGCTGATAGTCATGTTGTTCCACTTTACCGCAGTACTCCGTCCCCCTGTCCGTCAGTATTCTTAGCATTGGCAGCCCCTGAGCTTCGTAGAACGGCAGCACGCGATCATTGAGCAGGTCGGCGGCAGAGTGATGTAGCCCCCTGTAACACCAGACAGTAGCTGTATCTCCAGATAAGAGATAGGCTTAGATATATGTCTAACAATCATGCTAATTTTGAAATGACCGGGATCCTGTTAGGGCAAGAAGTCCGTAAGCGTAAAACTCCGCAAGAGAAAATCGCCATCATTCAGCAGACAATGGAGCCGGGGATGAACGTCTCCCATTTAGCCCGCCTGCATGGCATCCAGCCCAGCCTTTTGTTTAAGTGGAAGAAGCAATACCAGGAAGGAAGCCTCACCGCCGTTGCGGCCGGAGAAGAAGTGGTTCCAGCTTCGGCGCTGGCGACTGCCCTCAAGCAGGTCCGGGAGCTACAGCGCCTTCTGGGTAAGAAGACGATGGAAGTTGAGATCCTCAAAGAAGCAGTGGAGTACCGCCAGTCGCGAAAATGGATAGCGCACGCGCCCTTGTTGCCAAAGGACGGGGAATAGCTCTGGTCAGCCGCGCCATGAGCGTGTCGCGTGCGCAGCTGTCACTGCGGGTTAACCGTTCTGCCGACTGGCTGGACAGGCGCAGCAACCGGCGTAATGACGAAGCTGATGCTGAGATATTATCGGACATCCTCCGTATCATCAGCGACATGCCCAGTTACGGTTACCGCCGAGTGTGGGGTATCCTGCGTAAGCAACGTCGTGCAGAGGGACTTCCACCGGTGAACGCCAAACGGCTTTACAGGATAATGAGCGAGCATAACCTGCTGTTGTTGCATGATAAAACTGAACGTCCGAAGCGGGAGCATAAAGGCAAAATCGCGGTAGCAGAGAGCGATATGCGCTGGTGCTCAGATGGCTTCGAGTTCGGTTGTGACAACGGCGAGAAGCTGCGGGTGACGTTCGCACTGGACTGCTGCGACCGGGAGGCCATAGACTGGGCAGCGAGCACCAGGGGTTATGACAGTTCAACCGTGCAGGATGTGATGCTGAGGTCGGTGGAAAAACGCTTCGGTAGCGCGCTGCCGGATAAACCAGTGCAATGGCTGACGGATAATGGTTCAGCGTACACAGCGCATGAAACGCGGAAGTTCGCCAGAGAACGGAATCTGGAGCCCTGCACAACAGCAGTGAGCCGTCCACAGAGTAACGGCATGGCAGAACGATTCGTGAAGACGATGAAGGAAGATTACATCGCCTTCATGCCAAAACCCGATGTGCGAACAGCGCTGAAGAATCTTGCAGCGGCGTTCAATCATTACAATGAAAACCATCCGCACAGTGCGCTGGGATACAACTCCCCAAGAGAATATCGGCGCCAGCGGGCATCGTTAACTTAAGATACAAAAGCTGTCCGGAGATGGTGGGTCAAGATCAAAAGGATCTGGACAACTGGTTGTGGCATTACAATAATGAGCGAACTCATCAGGGTAAAATGTGCTGCGGGCGTACGCCAATGGCCACGTTACTTGATGGTAAACGAGTCTGGGCAGAAAAAAATCTGAACCAGATTTAATCTGACAGACACCTGTATAAATAACCGGTAACTGTCAGATCAGGTCTGAGCTAATACACAATATCTCAATAAATGGTCGTATCTTTTCGGGTATAGGCCTAATTATAGGCGTCTCAGTTTTGCTATGCTCTTTAGGAACAGTCCATAGCCAGTTATCCAAGTCCCATTCATCCCAACGGGATAATCTAGCCTCTCCGCTTCGACAGCCAAAAACCATTAATATTTTCAACCATGCGGAATAGGGTAATGCCTTCAAATAGTTGGCTTTTGTGATATTCTGCCGCTATTTGAGGTTTCCACGTGGTTACTGTTTTTGTTCATTGCCCTCGCTGTCATTCAGATAAAGTTTATCGACATGGCCTTAGTCCAACTAAGCGCGAACGCTTCCGGTGTCAGTGCTGTCGCCGTGTATTCCAGCTTACCTACCGCTATGAAGCGCGAAAGCCGGGAGTCAAAGAGCAGATCGTTGATATGGCCTTCAACGGTGCCGGTGTTCGCGATACCGCCAGAACGTTGAAAATCGGCATCAATACGGTCATCCGGGCTTTAAAAAGCTCTCGCCCCGCAGGATAACGTCTTCTCCCGTTGCTCACGCCGACGTCGCCCTTATCTGTGAACTTGATGAGCAATGGAGCTTCGTTGGCAGCAAGGCGCTACAGCACTGGCTGTGGTACGCTTACAATACCAAAACGGGCGGTGTTCTGGCCTACACTTTTGGCTCCCGAACCGATGAGACCTGCCGTGAATTGCTGGCTCTGTTGACACCGTTCAACATCGGCATGATTACCAGTGACAACTGGGGCAGCTATGCAAGAGAGGTTCCGAAGCAGAAACATCTGACTGGCAAGATCTTCACGCAACGCATAGAGCGCAATAACCTGACGCTCCGTACCCGCATTAAACCATATCGTTATACACATCTTTTGGCCATTTTTTGAACAGGATGCTCAGAACCCCGTGAATTAAGGCATTCAAGCCATCCCATTGGCTTTTTGAGGTTCAAAATGCCACTCTGAGATAAACCCGTAACTCATTGATTAAACAGTGCGTTAGAAAGATGTGTATAACGATATGGCATTAAACGACTGGCGCGTAAAACGATTTGCTTCTCGCGCTCCGTCGAGATCCACGAAAAAGTCATCGGAGCCTTCATCGAAAAACACATGTTCTACTAATTGGAGTCATTACCCGGAATAGTAAGGCAGTAATGAATTATTATTGTTTATGAATAACCATAGCTGACCGATTTCTATATCCGTCAATACTCTGTCTTTTCTCCCCGAGGCCTTACCCCATATCGTTATACACATCTTTTGGCCATTTTTTGAACAGGATGCTCAGAACCCCGTGAATTAAGGCATTCAAGCCATCCCATTGGCTTTTTGAGGTTCAAAATGCCACTCTGAGATAAACCCGTAACTCATTGATTAAACAGTGCGTTAGAAAGATGTGTATAACGATATGGCCTTACCCACATCATTTATGGTTAGGTCATCTAGCGCGTTGCTTAGAGCATATCGACGACTTCGACAAAATTTTAACGCCTGTCTGCATATCTGAAGCATTTTCCCCGCAGTTACAGGAATGTAATTCATGCGTTCAAAGCACTCTAACCAATAACGAGTTTCACAATCGGATACAGCCATATCACCAATATAGGGATAAATGTGCTTTTTTAATTGTTGATGTTTATTTTTAATGCTGCTTACTCGATTTAATCCATAATGTTTTACCCAGTATTCAATTGTAGTGGTCAACTAATATTGGCCACCGCATTAGACTGTATGTAGAACAGTCGCTCAGATTCGTTTGGAGTTAAGCCGCCGTTATACCAGTGAGGCCGGATAGCGCTGTAATACCCCGTGATGTAGCGGATAATCGCGTCCTGGGCTTCGCTGAAGCTGTTGTAACCCTTTGTCGGCACCCATTCTGTCTTCAGGCTGCGGAAGAACCGCTCCATTGGCGCATTATCCCAGCAGTTACCCCGCCGACTCATACTCTGCTTTATCCGGCAGCGCCACAGGGCTTGCCGGTATTGACGGCTGGTATAGTGGCTGCCCTGGTCG
The DNA here is from genome assembly GCF_053848865.1 of Symbiopectobacterium sp. Eva_TO. NCBI lineage: Bacteria > Pseudomonadati > Pseudomonadota > Gammaproteobacteria > Enterobacterales > Enterobacteriaceae > Symbiopectobacterium > Symbiopectobacterium sp. Eva_TO. Next base: position 2,037,838 of record NZ_JBSPEY010000004.1, read on the forward strand.
CTGTGGAACATGACTCCTGTTGGTTGTCCCCGGAGTTCCCAGGCCATCTGCAACGCTTTAACTGTCAGCGCCGAGTCCGGCGACGTCGACATGGCCCAGCCCACCGGTTTGCGGGCGAACAGGTCTAGCACCACCGCAAGGTAAGCCCAGCATTTGCCCGTCCAGATGTAGGTCACATCGCCGCACCAGACCTGATCCGGCGCGGTAACCGCGAACTGGCGGTTGAGATAGTTCGGTATTTCAACGTGTTCATTGCCGCCGCGTTTGTATTTGTGAGCCGGTCGCTGGCAGCTGGCGATACCCAGCTCCTTCATCAGCTTGCCAGCCAGCCAGCGCCCCATTTTGACACCGGAGCTGCCGGTGACGATGGTCGCGATACTTCGAGCGCCGGCAGAGCCGCCGCTGGCGTTCCAGGCTTCCATGACGCGGCTACACTTAACCACGCGCTCACCGTCGGGTTCATTAGCGGAAGCCTGCCAGTGCCTGTAGCTGCTGCGATGTACCTCAAAAGTTTGGCACAACGCCGTGACCGGGTATCGCGCCCTCAGCTTGTCGACTACCGTGAACCGTTGAGTGAGTCCGACATTAAGAGCGCCGTAGCCTTTTTTAGGATTTCGTTCTCCATTTCAAGGCATTGGACTTTTTTCTTCATCTCACGCAGCTCGAGCTGTTCAGGGGTAAGAGGAAGTCCCGTTGGCGTTTTTCCCTGTCGTTCAAGGCGAAGCTTATTGACCCAGCGACTAATGGCAGAATGGCTGACATTAACCGCCTCTGCGGCCTTAACGTATGTGTAGCCGTGGTCGACAACCAGCTTTGCGGCTTCGAGCTTAAATTCCGCCGTAAAATGTTTACCCATGAGGTCACCTGTCGTGTTGATGAGGTGAGCATATCACCTCCGCTCAGGTGGCCAGTATCAGTGTGCCACTACATTGCAACAGCACCAGGAAAAACAACACCGTGCCGTATTGGAGAACAGATTGGCTTTGTTGAATAAATAGAAAGTTTGGGTAATCATCGGATCAGATCACCATAGTTGTTTCAACATCAGGTCTCCATGGCAAAACAAAATTTTAAAATCACTAACTGGCCCTCCTATAACAAGGCCCTCAAGCAGCGCGGTTCTCTAACCGTATGGCTAGATGAATCAGCCATTGCTGCATGGACGGAAAAAACGACTACTGAACGGCGTGGACGACCGCTCCACTACTCAGATATGGCCATCACCACAGTCCTGATGATGAAACGCGTGTTTGGCCTTTCATTGAGGGCTTTACAGGGTTTTGTTGACTCGATTTTTAAACTGATTAAATTGTCGCTGCATTGTCCAGACTATTCGCTGCTCAGCAAGCGAGCAAAGACAGTGAACATCAGCATAAAAACGCCAACCCGTGGTGAAATCTCACATCTGGTCATTGATGGAACCGGCCTGAAGGTCTTTGGCGAAGGCGAATGGAAAGTCCGGCAGCATGGTGCCGACAGACGCAGGGTGTGGCGTAAGCTGCATCTGGCAGTAGACAGTGCGACGCATGAGATTATCTGTGCGGATTTGTCGCTCAGTGGTACGACTGATGCCCAGGCTCTACCGGCACTGATAAACCAAACCCACCGGAAAATCAGAGAGGCATCGGCTGACGGCGCTTACGATACAGGTTACTGCCATGATGCTCTGCTGAGGAAGAAAATAAGGCCGCTTATCCCGCCGCGAAGGGGGGCGCAATATTGGCCGGACCACTACCACGAGCGTAACCACGCTGTTGCAAATCAGCGCCTGAGCGGCAGCAACGATACCTGGAAAAAGAAAGTGGGCTATCACCGACGCTCAGTGGCTGAAACGGCCATGTTCCGGTTCAAAACGCTTCTGGGTGGTCATCTAAGTCTGCGTGACTACGATGCTCAGGTGGGTGAAGCCATGGCGATGGTCAAAGCGCTTAACCGGATCACGCTATTAGGAATGCCGAACAGTATTCGCATCACGTAACAATCGACCTGGGGCACAGTCGTTACAAGTTCTGATTTATTCAACAAAGCCGAACAGATTGTCTCATAAGCGCATCCTTGTACGTTTCTGCCGTTATGCTGGCACACACCAAAACGCCTCAGAAACCAAAAAACGCGCGAAAAATGCATATCACATCAAAATTTAAGCAAACTATCGAAAGCGATCACGAATCCAGTCATCACACGATGTGATATCCGGTGACGCAACGGTAAAGATTAGTGCGCGTATCGTGTATAATGCGAAAATTGGCACAGGCAAGGCATTCCAATCGACCCATCACATTCACCATACATTACGTTCATCATTATGGCTCAAGGCATGTTATACATTGTTTCTGCCCCCAGCGGCGCGGGAAAATCCAGTTTAATAAATGCGTTACTGAAAACGCAGCCATTGTATGACACCCAGGTGTCGATTTCCCACACCACACGAGCCAAACGCCCGGGGGAAAACCACGGAGAACACTATTTCTTCGTTTCTGTGGATGAATTTAAGCGTATGATTCAGGAAGATGCCTTCCTTGAGTACGCCGAAGTGTTTGGCAACTACTACGGCACGTCCAAAACCGCTATTGAGCAGGTGCTGGCAACCGGCGTAGATATTTTTCTGGATATCGATTGGCAGGGCGCAGAGCAAATCCGCCGCCGGATGCCGCAGGCGCGCAGTATCTTTATTCTGCCGCCGTCCAAAGAAGAGTTGGGGCGCCGTCTGCGCGGACGCGGCCAGGACAGCGATGAGGTGATTGCACGACGTATGGCGCAAGCGGTGGCTGAAATGACACACTACGCGGAATACGATTATCTGATCGTCAACGATGATTTCGATCTGGCGCTGTCCGATTTGAAAACCATCATCCGTGCTGAACGCCTATTGCTGAGCCGCCAAGCATTGCGGCATGATGCATTAATCACCAAACTATTGGCAGACTGACATCACTTTCAGTATGATGCGCAGTCATTTTATTTCCTGTGGAGTAGCACATTATGGCACGCGTAACTGTTCAAGACGCTGTTGAGAAAATTGGTAACCGTTTTGACCTGGTGTTGGTCGCTGCTCGCCGCGCTCGCCAGATGCAGGCAGGCGGAAAAGATCCGCTGGTCCCTGAAGAGAACGACAAATACACCGTGATTGCGCTGCGCGAAATCGAAGAAGGCCTGATCAACAACCAGATTCTGGATGTGCGTGAGTGTCAGGAACAGCAAGAGCAAGAAGCCGCAGAGATCCAGGCGGTCACCGCGATTGCTGAAGGTCGTCGTTAATCTCGCTACGGGTCGCCCTTGTATATCTTCGAAAGCCTCAATCTGCTGATACAGCGCTATCTGCCGGAAGACCAGATCAAGCGCCTTCAGCAGGCTTATATTGTTGCACGTGATGCTCACGAGGGGCAGACTCGCTCCAGCGGTGAACCTTACATCACCCATCCCGTCGCTGTTGCCGGTATTTTGGCGGAGATGCGTCTTGACTATGAGACGCTGATGGCCGCGCTGTTGCATGACACTATCGAAGATACCCCCACTACCCACCAGGATATTGAGCAACAATTCGGCAAGAGCGTCGCCGAACTGGTAGATGGCGTCTCGAAGCTGGACAAGCTGAAATTCCGCGACAAGAAAGAAGCGCAGGCCGAGAACTTCCGCAAGATGATTATGGCGATGGTGCAGGACATCCGCGTTATTCTCATCAAACTGGCTGACCGTACGCATAACATGCGCACACTGGGCTCGCTGCGTCCTGACAAGCGTCGTCGTATTGCGCGTGAAACGCTGGAAATTTACAGCCCATTGGCGCACCGTTTGGGTATTCATCATCTGAAAACCGAGTTGGAAGAGCTGGGTTTTGAGGCGCTGTATCCAAACCGTTATCGTGTGATCAAGGAAGTGGTCAAAGCCGCGCGCGGCAACCGCAAGGAAATGATCCAAAAAATCCTTTCCGAAATCGAAGGGCGGTTGAACGAAGCAGGCATTCCCTGTCGCGTCAGCGGACGCGAAAAACATCTCTATTCCATCTACTGCAAGATGCACCTGAAAGAACAGCGTTTCCATTCCATCATGGATATCTACGCGTTTCGGGTGATCGTTAAAGAGCTGGATACCTGCTATCGCGTGCTCGGACAGGTGCACAGCCTGTACAAACCGCGTCCTGGCCGCGTCAAAGATTACATCGCTATTCCGAAGGCGAACGGCTACCAATCGCTGCATACCTCGTTGATTGGGCCGCACGGCGTGCCGGTCGAGGTACAGATCCGTACCGAAGACATGGACCAGATGGCCGAAATGGGTGTGGCGGCACATTGGGCGTACAAAGAAGGTGAAAGCAGCACTACGGCACAGGTCCGTGCGCAGCGCTGGATGCAGAGCCTGCTGGAGCTGCAACAAAGTGCGGGCAGCTCGTTCGAGTTTATCGAGAGCGTCAAATCCGATCTGTTCCCCGATGAAATGTATGTGTTCACTCCGGAAGGGCGCATCATCGAGCTACCGGCAGGTGCGACACCGGTCGATTTTGCCTACGCGGTACATACGGATATCGGGCATGCCTGCGTCGGCGCACGCGTCGACAGACAGCCCTACCCGCTCTCTCAATCGCTGAGCAGTGGGCAAACGGTGGAGATCATTACCGCCCCCGGTGCTCGCCCCAATGCGGCATGGTTAAACTTTGTCGTAAGTTCGCGCGCTCGCGCCAAGATTCGCCAAATGCTGAAGAATCTCAAGCGTGACGATTCCGTGAGCCTGGGACGTCGTTTATTGAATCATGCTTTGGGTAATGGCAGAAAGCTCAGCGATATTCCACAAACCAGCATCCAGCTTGAGTTGGATCGCATGAAACTCACCTCGCTCGATGATCTGCTGGCAGAGATTGGCCTCGGTAACGCCATGAGCATCGTCGTAGCGAAAAACCTTTTGGATGAGCAGCCGTTACAGCAAGAGCACACCGGTTTGCGCAAGCTGCCGATCAAAGGCGCAGATGGCGTATTGATTACGTTCGCCAAATGTTGCCGCCCGATCCCCGGTGACCCGATTGTGGCCCACGTCAGTCCTGGTAAAGGTTTGGTGGTTCACCATGAGTCTTGTCGAAACATTCGCGGCTACCAGAAAGAGCCAGAAAAATTCATGGCGGTCGAGTGGGATAAGGTTACTGAACAAGAGTTTATCGCTGAGATTAAAGTCGACATGTTCAACCATCAGGGAGCATTGACCAACCTGACCGCAGCGATTAATGCCGCCAACTCCAATATTCAGAGTATCAATACGGAAGAGCGGGATGGACGCGTGTATAGCGCCTTTATCCGTTTGACCACGCGCGATCGGGTACATCTGGCTAACGTCATGCGTAAAATCCGCGTGATGCCGGATGTCATCAAAGTGACCCGTAATCGCAACTGATCGCCACCGTAACCAATGATAGCCCTGACGATCTCGGTCGCACATATGGTACCGGGATAACGCAAGAGACATCGTATGACACCAGAACGCTACGCCCGCATCCAAGAGATGCTGACAAGCCGTCAACCTGATTTGACGGTGTGTATGGAACAGGTGCACAAACCCCACAATATTTCCGCTGTAATTCGTACCGCCGATGCCGTTGGCGTCCACGAAGTCCACGCCGTTTGGCCTACCAGCCGCATGCGTACACTGGTGTCATCAGCAGCAGGCAGCAACAGTTGGGTACAGGTCAAAACACATCGCACCATCGCCGATGCCGTCTCGCACTTAAAAACGCAAGGCATGCAGATTCTGGCGACCAACCTGTCAGCCAAAGCGGTCGATTTTCGTGAAGTCGATTACACGCGACCGACCTGCATCCTGCTCGGTCAGGAAAAAACCGGCATCACGCAGGAAGCGCTCGCGCTGGCCGACCAGGACATCATCATTCCGATGATCGGCATGGTGCAATCCCTGAACGTATCGGTTGCTTCTGCGCTGATCCTTTACGAAGCCCAACGCCAACGTCAAAACGCGGGTATGTACCAGCGTGAAGCAGGCATGCTTGATGACGATGAACAACAGCGCTTGCTGTTCGAAGGAGGCTATCCGGTGCTGGCGCGCGTAGCGACGCGGAAAAACTCCCCCGCCCGCGCATCGACAATCAGGGCCAGATCATTGCCGACACGGCATGGTGGGCAGCCATGCAATCCGCCGCCGAATAGCTAGAGCGCCAATGAAAAGCCACCTGCTGAATAACCAACCGTTGAACACCCTCACGGGGGTCGGTGCCAGTCAGGCGGCTAAACTCGCGCGCCTCGGGTTGGAAACCGTGCAGGACGTGTTGCTGCACCTACCGCTGCGTTACGAAGATCGTACCCACCTCTACGCCATTGGCGACCTGCTGCCCGGTATCTATGCCAGCGTGGAAGGTGACGTGTTGCGCAACGATATCGTCTTTGGACGCAAACTTATGCTGACCTGCCAAATCAGCGACGGCAGCGGCGTGCTGACGATGCGTTTCTTCAACTTCAATGCCGCAATGAAAAATAGCCTGGCTCCAGGCCAGCACGTTATCGCCTACGGTGAAATCAAACGAGGCAAGAATGGGGTAGAGATTATCCACCCAGAATACCGCGTACAGGGCGATGCACAGCAACCGGTGGAATTACAGGCCTCACTGACGCCAGTTTACCCAACCACGGAAGGAGTGCGTCAGGCTACGCTGCGCAAATTGACCGATCAGGCGCTGGAGCGTCTGGATGCACAACCGATAGAAGAGTTGCTGCCGCAGGAGCTAAGCCGCGGCATGATTGGGCTGCCTGAAGCGTTACATACTCTGCACCGTCCCCCAGCAGGCACGCAACTGAATGAGCTTGAGCACGGCAAACACCCGGCGCAAGTGCGTTTAATCATGGAAGAGCTGCTGGCGCATCACTTAAGCATGCTGGCGGTACGCGCCGGTGCGCAGCGCCATCGCGCCCTTGCACTGCAAGCACAGGACGAATTAAAAACGCGACTGTTGGCCGCCCTCCCGTTCGCGCTGACTCAGGCGCAAACCCGCGTCATCAACGACATTGAAGCCGACATGGAGAAACCTTTCCCCATGATGCGTCTGGTTCAAGGGGATGTCGGCTCCGGAAAAACGCTGGTGGCGGCCATGGCGGCACTGCGCGCCATCGCTAACGGCAAACAGGTGGCGTTAATGGCACCCACCGAACTGCTCGCGGAACAACACGCCATCAACTTTCGTCATTGGTTTGAACCCCTTGGCATTGAGGTCGGCTGGCTGGCCGGCAAGCAAAAAGGCAAAGCACGCGTTGCGCAACAAGAAGCCATTGCCAATGGTCAGGTCAGTATGATCGTGGGTACGCAAGCTATTTTTCAGCAGCAGGTGCAATTTAGTGGGCTAGCGCTGGTGATCATCGATGAACAGCACCGCTTTGGTGTACATCAACGACTAGCCTTGTGGGAAAAAGGGGTGGAACAGGGCTTTCACCCTCACCAGTTGATCATGACAGCAACACCAATCCCACGCACGCTGGCGATGACTGCCTATGCCGACCTAGATACGTCGATCATCGATGAACTGCCGCCGGGCAGAACGCCTGTGACAACGGTCGCCATCCCCGATTCTCGCCGTGAGGATATTATCACCCGCGTCGATCGTGCCTGTCGGGAAGAAGGGCGACAGGCCTATTGGGTCTGCACGCTGATTGAAAAGTCCGACCTGCTGGAAGCACAAGCCGCTGAAGCCACCTGCGAAGGACTGAAGGCCGCACTGCCAGGTCTGCGAATTGGATTGGTACACGGCCGGATGAAAGCGCAAGAGAAGCAGGCGGTGATGCAGGCATTCAAACAGGGCGAACTGCAACTGCTGGTGGCAACCACGGTCATCGAAGTGGGGGTAGATGTGCCCAACGCCAGCCTGATGATCGTCGAAAACCCAGAGCGGCTGGGTCTGGCACAATTGCACCAGTTGCGCGGTCGAGTCGGACGTGGTGCCATCGCCTCCCACTGCGTATTGCTCTATAAGACGCCGCTAAGTAAAACTGCACAGCAGCGCTTGCAGGTGATGCGCGACAGCAACGACGGTTTCGTTATTGCGCAACGGGATTTAGAGATTCGCGGTCCCGGCGAACTGCTGGGTACGCGGCAAACCGGCAGCGCCGAGTTTAAAGTAGCGGATTTACTGCGCGATCAGGCACTGATCCCCGAAGTACAGCGCGTGGCTCGTCACCTTCATGCACACTATCCAGAACATGCCAAAGCGCTAATTGAACGTTGGTTACCGGAGCGAGTGCGCTATACCAATGCCTAGCGCCCTAGGTGAGACGCAGAAAAAAGGGAGCAAATAACCTTTGTAGTGCAGCACGCGTATAAAGCCCCCCCCTCCTCTAAGCATTAAATTGCTCGTCACCACGATAAAAAAAATCGACGTTTTTTGACACATTGATAACGAGGTATTCAAAAAATCCCTACCGTCATCAGACATGACACAAGATTGTTTTGTAATCGCCCCGCAAACGATTGCTTTTGCAAAGCAGATCATTAAAATGCCCTCTTTGCCGTTTCAGGACGCTCTTGATTATGACTACCACCACCACGGAACTGCCCTAAACGGAGACGCCAACTGCTGCGCCCCGTAACAGTGAATTGATTTATCGTCTGGAAGACAGACCACCGTTAGCGCAAACGTTGTTTGCCGCCAGCCAGCATCTTCTGGCTATGTTTGTGGCGGTGATTACCCCAGCCCTGCTGATATGCCAGGCACTCGGTTTGCCCGCGCAGGATACCCAGCACATCATCAGCATGTTGCTGTTTGCTTCCGGCCTGGCGTCCATTCTGCAAATTAAAACCTGGGGTCCGGTAGCATCGGGGTTACTTTCTATTCAGGGCACCAGCTTTAACTCATATCGTTATACACATCTTTTGGCCATTTTTTGAACAGGATGCTCAGAACCCCGTGAATTAAGGCATTCAAGCCATCCCATTGGCTTTTTGAGGTTCAAAATGCCACTCTGAGATAAACCCGTAACTCATTGATTAAACAGTGCGTTAGAAAGATGTGTATAACGATATGGCTTTAACTTTGTTACCCCGTTAATCATGGGTGGTCTGGCGCTAAAAAATGGTGGTGCCGATGTGCCCACCATGATGGCCGCACTGTTCGGCACTCTGATGGTGGCGTCTTTCACTGAAATCATCCTTTCCCGCTTCCTGCATCTGGCGCGCCGCATCATTACGCCGCTGGTCTCCGGCGTGGTCGTGATGATTATCGGCCTGTCGCTGATTCAGGTGGGATTAACATCGATCGGCGGCGGCTTTGCTGCCATGAACGATCACACCTTCGGTGCCCCCAAAAATCTGGCACTGGCCGCTATCGTCCTGCTGGTTATCATCCTGCTGAACCGCCAGCGCAACCCCTACCTGCGCGTCGCCTCTCTGGTGATTGCCATGGCGGTCGGGTATTTTGCCGCCTGGGCGATGGGCATGCTGCCGCAAGACACGTCGGCCACGCACACCTCAGCGATCATGATCCTGACACCGCTCTATTACGGCCTCGGCTTTGACTGGAACCTGCTTATTCCGCTGATGCTGGTGTTTATGGTGACCTCATTGGAAACCATCGGTGATATCACCGCCACCTCCGACGTTTCCGAACAGCCAGTTAGCGGCCCGCTTTACATGAAGCGCCTGAAGGGCGGCGTGTTGGCTAACGGCATGAACTCCTGCCTGTCCGCCATTTTCAACACCTTCCCTAACTCCTGCTTCGGCCAGAACAACGGCGTTATTCAGCTTACCGGCGTTGCCAGCCGCTACGTGGGTTTTGTGGTTGCACTGATGCTGATCCTGCTGGGCCTGTTCCCGGCAGTCAGCGGCTTTGTGCAGCACATTCCTGAACCGGTACTGGGCGGCGCGACCATCGTGATGTTCGGCACCATTGCAGCCTCTGGCGTGCGTATTGTCTCGCGCGAGCCGCTTAACCTCCGCGCCATCATGATCATTGCACTGTCGCTGGCTGTCGGCCTGGACGTATCACAGCAGCCATTGATTCTGCAATTCGCACCGGATTGGCTAAAAAACCTGCTTTCCTCCGGCATTGCCGCTGGGGGTATTACCGCGATTGTTCTTAATGTAGTGGCACACTGATACTGGCCACCTGAGCGGAGGTGATATGCTCACCTCATCAACACGACAGGTGACCTCATGGGTAAACATTTTACGGCGGAATTTAAGCTCGAAGCCGCAAAGCTGGTTGTCGACCACGGCTACACATACGTTAAGGCCGCAGAAGCGGTTAATGTCACCTCGTTATACACATCTCTGTTCGTGCCTGAGCGCGCGTAGCGTTTCGGCGGCCGTCATGACTTTCTGCAAGCCTTTCCTGATAGTTTTTGCGCCTGGTTCACCGTCGCCTTTTCGAGCAAGAAAGCCTCCCAGTTGCGCAACTAAGCGCAATACTTCGTTTAGCTTAGGGCGGCCCTTGGGCATACGCTTGTTCATCAGTAGGTAAGCGCCATGAGTCTCGTCGGAATCAAAGAACAACATTGCGTCCAGCTCTGGACAGGTTCGTCCCATACGCATTAAATAGGCGATGCGCCATGCCACGATCATGAACAGCGCCAATGCCCGCTCAATGCGATCCACGGTCGATAACTGTAACGCTTCGACACAGCAGCCGTTCTTCAGCACATTGGAGAACATCTCGATTTCCCATCTAGCCCGATACCAGTCGATCAGATCCACGATATCTTCTCGTCCTTCAGGTACGCGATTGCTCAGCAACCGCCACTCGACCGGCTTCACGCCTGCTGGCGGCTCAATTTCCTTGGCTATCACACAAGTCACTGCCAACCCGCAACGCAGCGACACTCGCTTCACGCGCAGCGCCTGTTTCACCGTACGCGCCTTCTGCCCCGCGCGAGCCGCCATAACGAATTGGATTTCTCCCACCGGCACGGTCTTTCCAACCTTCTGCCAAAGCTTCTCATTACAGTCCAGACTGCGATTATGAGTCGAGCGGATCAACCAGTCAGCCGGAGTGCCAAGGTCATCAGCGAGCTGCATCAACGCCTTGATATCCGCTTCGCGATCGGCTAAGTACACCAGACGTGTGTTTGGCAACTCCGAGGCGAGTTCAGCAACTCGCTCGTATCCCTCGAGCCAGCGCGTACTCTCCTTGAGCCCATCGCGTTTTCCGTCTGCATCCTTCGGCTCTCTTGCCCACATCCACGCATCCAGTACGCCCAACCCCACGCGATCCGGACTGACCGCGTAGGTCGGATGCAGGTACAGACCACGCCTGGCTTCGTAGTTCAAGGGACCCAAGCCTTGGATTTGCTGCCCGTTGAAGTCAAGCTCGGTAGTGTCTTGGATACACAGCACAACCTCGTGTTCTCGGATCCTTTCCTGCGTACGCTGCCAGTGAGGTTGCAGAATGTCTCGCCATTCGAATGCTTGGTTCTCCATGAAGCGGTAAGCACCCAGCGTCTCAGACCATCCGAGGCACGCATGCGGAATGCTGGCTTGCGGATTCTCAGCCAGCCGTATCAAAAGCCCTTTGGCACGCTTATTGAGCCTCGTGTCACCAAGATTTACCCCTTCCAGTTCTTGGTGTGCCCAGCCATCTGAATCCCGTGTCATTTTTCAGCGCCGTAAATGGCGATAGTACACGTCGGTTTCACTTCATTTACAACCCCACCGGCTGCCTATTTCAGCCCGCTAACCCTTGGCATATAAGGCGTTGCGGACTTGTGTATAACGAGGTGGGTTAATGTCAGCCATTCTGCCATTAGTCGCTGGGTCAATAAGCTTCGCCTTGAACGACAGGGAAAAACGCCAACGGGACTTCCTCTTACCCCTGAACAGCTCGAGCTGCGTGAGATGAAGAAAAAAGTCCAATGCCTTGAAATGGAGAACGAAATCCTAAAAAAGGCTACGGCGCTCTTAATGTCGGACTCACTCAACGGTTCACGGTAGTCGACAGGCTGAGGGCGCGATACCCGGTCACGGCGTTGTGCCAAACTTTTGAGGTACATCGCAGCAGCTACAGGCACTGGCAGGCTTCCGCTAATGAACCCGACGGTGAGCGCGTGGTTAAGTGTAGCCGCGTCATGGAAGCCTGGAACGCCAGCGGCGGCTCTGCCGGCGCTCGAAGTATCGCGACCATCGTCACCGGCAGCTCCGGTGTCAACATGGGGCGCTGGCTGGCTGGCAAGCTGATGAAGGAGCTGGGTATCGCCAGCTGCCAGCGACCGGCTCACAAATACAAACGCGGCGGCAATGAACACGTTGAAATACCGAACTATCTCAACCGCCAGTTCTCGGTTACCGCGCCGGATCAGGTCTGGTGCGGCGATGTGACCTACATCTGGACGGGCAAATGCTGGGCTTACCTTGCGGTGGTGCTAGATCTGTTCGCCCGCAAACCGGTGGGCTGGGCCATGTCGACGTCGCCGGACTCGGCGCTGACAGTTAAAGCGTTGCAGATGGCCTGGGAACTCCGGGAACAACCAACAGGAGTCATGTTCCACAGCGACCAGGGCAGCCACTATACCAGCCGTCAATACCGGCAAGCCCTGTGGCGCTGCCGGATAAAGCAGAGTATGAGTCGGCGGGGTAACTGCTGGGATAATGCGCCAATGGAGCGGTTCTTCCGCAGCCTGAAGACAGAATGGGTGCCGACAAAGGGTTACAACAGCTTCAGCGAAGCCCAGGACGCGATTATCCGCTACATCACGGGGTATTACAGCGCTATACGGCCTCACTGGTATAACGGCGGCTTAACTCCAAACGAATCTGAGCGACTGTTCTACATACAGTCTAATGCGGTGGCCAATATTAGTTGACCACTACAGTGTGCCACTACAGTTACGGTGCTGTCAGAAGCGACTAATCGTTTGAATGCAGCGCCGAAAACTTGGCACGCTCTTTAATGAGCCTGTCTTTTATCTCCATAGGAGCACCTCATGATTGAAGTTGAAAACGTTAAAGTCCTTCTTCTTGAAGCTACAGGCCTTGTATTTAGGTTAAACAAAGATGGAAGCGATACCATCACTTTAAAACCAGAGGCCGACAAGAAAGCAATCCTCGCGGAAATCGTGATTTTCGGCAACCGGCTGATAAAGTGTATTAGTCGCGACTTGATCTGACACTGGACCTTGAAAGGTTGAGAGTTACCGGTTTTGATATGGGTGTCGAATACTTATACAAAACACGAGGTAACTCTCATGCTTCATACTAACAATCCCATCATCAAACACAAAGCCGGCCTGCTCAATCTCGCCGAAGAACTCGGTAACGTATCAAAAGCCTGTAAAATCATGGGGGTGTCACGCGACACGTTTTATCGCTATCAGGAACTGGCGGCAGAAGGCGGCATTGACGCTCTGGTTAACCAAAACCGCCGGGTTCCCAACCTGAAAAACCGTGCTGATGAAGCCACTGAACGTGCGGTTGTTGATTACGCCATTGAGTTCCCTGCTCATGGCCAGCACCGGACCAGTAATGAGCTGCGTAAAAAAGGCGTCTTCATTTCTGGCAGCGGTGTGCGCTCCATCTGGCAACGACACGATCTGGAAAACTTTCGTAAGCGCCTGAAGGCACTTGAGGAAAAAGTTGCCAGAGAAGGCATCGTACTTACTGATGCTCAAATCGCTGCACTGGAGAAGAAGGCGCACGACGACGAAGCCTGTGGTGAAATAGAGACTGCTCACCCGGGTTATCTGGGGTCGCAGGACACCTTCTACGTGGGTAATCTGAAAGGTGTTGGCCGTATCTACCAGCAGACGTTCGTGGATACGTACTCGAAAGTGGCGCACTGCAAGCTTTACACGAGTAAAGCACCGATCTCTGCCGCCGACCTGCTCAATGATCGCGTGCTGCCGTTCTACGAAGCTCAGGGGCTGCCAATGCTAAGAATACTGACGGACAGGGGGACGGAGTACTGCGGTAAAGTGGAACAACATGACTATCAGCTGTACTTGGCTATCAACGATATAGACCATACGAAAACGAAAGCGATGTCTCCGCAGACAAACGGTATCTGCGAGCGCTTCCATAAAACTATTTTGCAGGATTTTTATCAGGTTGCGTTCCGTAAGACGTTATACGAGGACCTAGAAAGTCTACAAAAGGATCTGGACAACTGGTTGTGGCATTACAATAATGAACGAACTCATCAGGGTAAAATGTGCTGCGGGCGTACGCCAATGGCCACGTTACTTGATGGTAAACGAGTCTGGGCAGAAAAAAATCTGAACCAGATTTAATCTGACAGACACCTGTATAAATAACCGGTAACTGTCAGATCAGGTCTGAGCTAATACAGATAAAGAACCGCCACGCGCTGTAAGTCCCCCCCATTGACGCAAGGACAACCTATGCGCTATAGCGCACAGGCCAACATCACATTTTAAGAATGGCGGCGATGATGCTGACAGCGGCGGCGACCATTAGCCCAAGCCGGATGGTCATCTGCATGCCAAGCTTCTCAAATTTATCATTAATTTTATCGAAACCAGCAGTCATATCCTTACGGACATCGGCTATCTGAGCTTCAGTTTTCTCGAAGCGAGCCTGCATCTGAGCTTCGTTCTTCTCGAAGCGAGCATCAATATCCTTGCGGACATCGGCTATCTCTGCGGATAGATCCTTACGGACATCAGCTATATCACGCTTCACTTCGGCAATATCTGCCTTAGTAGCGACATCCGCCACTTCATGAGACTTGCGTACGACGAGCGAAATAGCCCTAGCCTGTTCTCTAGAGATGCCAGCAGTTTCAAGCTCTTCTGACGCCTGCAATGTATCAAATGCAACCTGGCCCATAGCGGATCCTCCTGTGTTAAGCCAAGTGTAAGCGATCTGACCGCCAATCTGCAAAATTTTACCCGTTAGCCCTATGATAACCACATCCGTTTAATTATGGAGAAATTGTTATGTCTAAATTAGTTGTCATTGAAAATACCGTCGTCCGTCAGGATGCTTTCGGACGTTACTGCCTGAATGATTTACACCGTGCCGCCGGCGATATTAAAAAAGATAGTCCTGCGTACTGGCTGGCAAATAAACAGACCCAAGAACTGATTGCTCAATTTTTGATCGAGGACGGAATTCCGGTATCGGTTATCCGTGGTGGCCCCGAACAGGGAACATACGTTGCTAAAGAACTTGTTTACGCCTACGCCATGTGGATCAGCGCCGCTTAGGTCATCCGCACGTTTGATAAAGCCATCTCTGCGCCAGAGCAACCATTGACAGACCAGCTTCAGGCCACCTCGTTATACACAAGTCCGCAACGCCTTATATGCCAAGGGTTAGCGGGCTGAAATAGGCAGCCGGTGGGGTTGTAAATGAAGTGAAACCGACGTGTACTATCGCCATTTACGGCGCTGAAAAATGACACGGGATTCAGATGGCTGGGCACACCAAGAACTGGAAGGGGTAAATCTTGGTGACACGAGGCTCAATAAGCGTGCCAAAGGGCTTTTGATACGGCTGGCTGAGAATCCGCAAGCCAGCATTCCGCATGCGTGCCTCGGATGGTCTGAGACGCTGGGTGCTTACCGCTTCATGGAGAACCAAGCATTCGAATGGCGAGACATTCTGCAACCTCACTGGCAGCGTACGCAGGAAAGGATCCGAGAACACGAGGTTGTGCTGTGTATCCAAGACACTACCGAGCTTGACTTCAACGGGCAGCAAATCCAAGGCTTGGGTCCCTTGAACTACGAAGCCAGGCGTGGTCTGTATCTGCATCCGACCTACGCGGTCAGTCCGGATCGCGTGGGGTTGGGCGTACTGGATGCGTGGATGTGGGCAAGAGAGCCGAAGGATGCAGACGGAAAACGCGATGGGCTCAAGGACATATCGTTATACACATCTTTTGGCCATTTTTTGAACAGGATGCTCAGAACCCCGTGAATTAAGGCATTCAAGCCATCCCATTGGCTTTTTGAGGTTCAAAATGCCACTCTGAGATAAACCCGTAACTCATTGATTAAACAGTGCGTTAGAAAGATGTGTATAACGATATGGCTCAAGGAGAGTACGCGCTGGCTCGAGGGATACGAGCGAGTTGCTGAACTCGCCTCGGAGTTGCCAAACACACGTCTGGTGTACTTAGCCGATCGCGAAGCGGATATCAAGGCGTTGATGCAGCTCGCTGATGACCTTGGCACTCCGGCTGACTGGTTGATCCGCTCGACTCATAATCGCAGTCTGGACTGTAATGAGAAGCTTTGGCAGAAGGTTGGAAAGACCGTGCCGGTGGGAGAAATCCAATTCGTTATGGCGGCTCGCGCGGGGCAGAAGGCGCGTACGGTGAAACAGGCGCTGCGCGTGAAGCGAGTGTCGCTGCGTTGCGGGTTGGCAGTGACTTGTGTGATAGCCAAGGAAATTGAGCCGCCAGCAGGCGTGAAGCCGGTCGAGTGGCGGTTGCTGAGCAATCGCGTACCTGAAGGACGAGAAGATATCGTGGAGCTGATCGACTGGTATCGGGCTAGATGGGAAATCGAGATGTTCTTCAATGTGCTGAAGAACGGCTGCTGTGTCGAAGCGTTACAGTTATCGACCGTGGATCGCATTGAGCGGGCATTGGCGCTGTTCATGATCGTGGCATGGCGCATCGCCTATTTAATGCGTATGGGACGAACCTGTCCAGAGCTAGACGCAATGTTGTTCTTTGATTCCGACGAGACTCATGGCGCTTACCTACTGATGAACAAGCGTATGCCCAAGGGCCGCCCTAAGCTAAACGAAGTATTGCGCTTAGTTGCGCAACTCGGAGGCTTTCTTGCTCGAAAAGGCGACGGTGAACCAGGCGCAAAAACTATCTGGAAAGGCTTGCAGAAAGTCATGACGGCCGCCGAAACGCTACGCGCGCTCAGGCACGAACAGAGATGTGTATAACGAGGTGACCTGAAATGCATGACAGGATCATCGGCACTTTCATTGAGCGTGAATATTATTTCTGATGGGCAATCAACTCATTGAATACATGACCCAAAAATTAACGAATCCTTGCGGTCACCCCTATTGGAACAGCGAATTATTAAAGCGGTATAACGCTCACTTAATTAATATTCCGCTTGACCTTCAACATTCATCTAGAGCTAAGGAGCCCCTATGCGAGCAGGGATATCAAATAACATCAGCACATTAATGAAAAATTTTATGTCACCCTTACCGCCATCATCGGCAAAAAATACGTTTGTTGGCGTTATAAAACAAGATTTTCAAAAAGTGTCAAACAATGCAATAAAGTTTATGCCTTCAGTCAAAGCGTTATCTACCGCACCCGCCAAAGAGCTGCCGCTCAGTGAACGCAATATGCGAGCAGGGATATCAAAGAACATCAGCACATTAATGAAAAATTTTATGTCACCCTTACCGCCATCATCGGAAAAAAATACGTTTGTTGGTGTTATAAAACATGATTTTCAAAAAGGGTCAAACAATGCAATAAAGTTTATGCCTTCAGCCAAAGCGTTATCTACCGCACCCGCCAAAGAGCTGCCGCTCAGTGAACGCAAAGTTATTAATGCGCGGAAACCTTCAGACAATTTCGCGAGCAAATTCGGTACATTGATGCAGAATCTGAACAGCCGTTTCGCCGCGGGTCCTTCACCGATTAGAAAGCCCCTCGTTGCCACGCCTGCACCAGCGCCTGTCATGCTGAGCACATTCACTCCGCCAGCGCCCGTAAAACCGGGTAAAATGGGGATGCCACCGCCGCCGCCCCCTATGCCGCCAGCATCGTATGTACCGCCAAGAATCATCCAGACGGATATGGTAAGTTCAGCACCGGTGGTACGTGAAAAGAAAAGCATTAAACCCGAAACAACACCACAATATAACTCAGTCATGGATGAGCTTAAAAAGAGGCTTGAAGCTTCATCCCTTAAAGCACAGACCGTAAACCACTAAACTGCATCAAGAAACACACATGGCGCGAAATCTCGCGCCATTGCTTAGAAAATAAAAATAGCATGATTATTCGGTAGCAATAGGCGTTGTTGAATAAATAGATATTATGCTGCGCAGCCATAAAGACTGCGGATTCTCTTAACTTAAAATCAGTATGTTACATCCAGAGCTTGGTGATGCATCCCTGAATGAACAGCATTTTCGTCCAAAACAGGGCTTTGTTGAATAATAGGGAATCGTGCTGTTTTACTATGCCCATTTTGGTAGAAAATGCTTATCACCTCAGGCATTCCGTTTTCTCATGATGCTTAACTGCATGATTTTACGTTGCTGGAAACAATCGTTTTACTGGGCTGGTAGCATAAAATCTGTTTATTCAACAAAGCCCCAAAACAGGCATATCAGAACAGCATCATTCCCTATTATTCAACAAAGCCACGCAGAAGCGCTTTACCTGACTTATCCTGGCAATGAATATGAAAAGAATGTTTACCGAGATCGATACCAATAAGAGTAACGTTTTCCATGATGGCCTCTCCTGAAAGAAAAACACCCTACCAGCGTACCGCTCACAGAGTGGGGGTGACCATCTCATTAAGCCCGGCGGACTGGATGTTCAGTGGCTACGGTTCTCTAAGGTGAAACTCACCATGTCAGAATGCGAAAAACTGCTCTTTAAGCCCAAGGAGGCAGGTAAGTCGTTCGGCGATAAGGTGAAACTGGAGGATTTCCGCTGCATCAAGTTGAAAAACAGGGACACGTGGTAAATAGCACAATAAACCATCCCATTGACGCAAGGAGAACCCATGCGCTATAGTCGTTCTGCATCTGCAAATTCAGGTGCCGGGATTAGAAACCCGCAGAGTGTACCGGCTAATAACACGCCGAGAGCGTGTTTTTTTATTGGTTAAAACCTAAATAACTGTTCCGAATAGTAGATCACCTGAAGGGAACTCAGTCCGAGTTGAGCGATCTGATCAATCGATAAAGCTCCCAAATCATCAACCGGACTGAGCGATGTCGAGCATAGCACCGATACCCCGTAACGAACGACGCCTGATGAAGAAAACTCTCCATAAAACGCGTGACAAGAATCACGCCCGCAGGCTGACCGCCATCCTGATGTTGCACCGGGGTGAGCGATGTCGCCAGAATGCTTTGCTGCGCCCGTTCGTCAATCGGCAGATGGATTAACTGGCTCACCCTGTACGGCATTGAAGGCCTCAAATCTCTGCGGCCCGGTCGTGGCCGTGGCTGGCCGTTTGAACAGATCTGCGCACTGTTAATCCAGCTCGTAAAGCGTTCCCCTCATGATTTTGGCTATCAGCGTTCGCGCTGGAGCACGGAACTGCTAGCGATAAAAATCAATGAGATAACCGGTTGCCAGTTGCATGCTTCCACGGTGCGCCGTTGGCGGCCTTCTGCCGGTCTGGTGTGGCGACGCGCAGCTCCTACGCTGCGTATCCGCGACCCGCATAAGGAAGAAAAAATGGAGGCCATCGCGATGGCGCTGGAACAATGCAGCGCGGAACATCCCGTCTTTTACGGAGACGAAGTGGATATTCATCTGAATCCCAAAATTGGCGCGGACTGGCAGGTTCGCGGGAAGCAGAAACGCATCGTGACGCCGGGCCAGAACGAGAAATATTATCTGGCGGGTGCATTACACAGCGGGACGGGAAAAGTCAGCTATGTTGGAGGAAACAGTAAAAGTTCGTGTTTGTTTATCAGTATGTTAGAGCATCTGAGAGCAACGTACAGACGGGCAAAAAAGCTCACGCTGATAGTTGATAACTACATTATTCACAAAAGCCGGGAGACGCAGCGCTGGCTGGAAGAAAACCCGAAATTCAGGGTTATTTATCAGCCGGTGTACTCACCATGGGTAAATCATGTAAAGTGGTTATGGCAGGCGTTGCATGAAACCATTACCCGCAATCATCAATGCTGTTCAATGTGGCAGTTACTGAACAAGGTTCGCCGCTTCATGGAAAACGTCAGCCCGTTTCCCAGTGGAAAACATGGACAGGCAAAAGTGTAGCGGTATTAGGAACAGCTATTTAGTCACATATCAATGGTGGCTCAGGTAGGGGGGCCGAAAGGCCCACCGGCGGTACACCGGCATTTCTAACCCTATCTGGGCTACCACCACGAGATTAGAAACTCTGATGGTAGTGTTACCCAAATGTACCATTGGAGGTCATCATGACCATTCATACCAGCCTTGCTGCACCTAAAGTCACCTCGTTATACACAAGTCCGCAACGCCTTATATGCCAAGGGTTAGCGGGCTGAAATAGGCAGCCGGTGGGGTTGTAAATGAAGTGAAACCGACGTGTACTATCGCCATTTACGGCGCTGAAAAATGACACGGGATTCAGATGGCTGGGCACACCAAGAACTGGAAGGGGTAAATCTTGGTGACACGAGGCTCAATAAGCGTGCCAAAGGGCTTTTGATACGGCTGGCTGAGAATCCGCAAGCCAGCATTCCGCATGCGTGCCTCGGATGGTCTGAGACGCTGGGTGCTTACCGCTTCATGGAGAACCAAGCATTCGAATGGCGAGACATTCTGCAACCTCACTGGCAGCGTACGCAGGAAAGGATCCGAGAACACGAGGTTGTGCTGTGTATCCAAGACACTACCGAGCTTGACTTCAACGGGCAGCAAATCCAAGGCTTGGGTCCCTTGAACTACGAAGCCAGGCGTGGTCTGTACCTGCATCCGACCTACGCGGTCAGTCCGGATCGCGTGGGGTTGGGCGTACTGGATGCGTGGATGTGGGCAAGAGAGCCGAAGGATGCAGACGGAAAACGCGATGGGCTCAAGGAGAGTACGCGCTGGCTCGAGGGATACGAGCGAGTTGCTGAACTCGCCTCGGAGTTGCCAAACACACGTCTGGTGTACTTAGCCGATCGCGAAGCGGATATCAAGGCGTTGATGCAGCTCGCTGATGACCTTGGCACTCCGGCTGACTGGTTGATCCGCTCGACTCATAATCGCAGTCTGGACTGTAATGAGAAGCTTTGGCAGAAGGTTGGAAAGACCGTGCCGGTGGGAGAAATCCAATTCGTTATGGCGGCTCGCGCGGGGCAGAAGGCGCGTACGGTGAAACAGGCGCTGCGCGTGAAGCGAGTGTCGCTGCGTTGCGGGTTGGCAGTGACTTGTGTGATAGCCAAGGAAATTGAGCCGCCAGCAGGCGTGAAGCCGGTCGAGTGGCGGTTGCTGAGCAATCGCGTACCTGAAGGACGAGAAGATATCGTGGATCTGATCGACTGGTATCGGGCTAGATGGGAAATCGAGATGTTCTTCAATGTGCTGAAGAACGGCTGCTGTGTCGAAGCGTTACAGTTATCGACCGTGGATCGCATTGAGCGGGCATTGGCGCTGTTCATGATCGTGGCATGGCGCATCGCCTATTTAATGCGTATGGGACGAACCTGTCCAGAGCTGGACGCAATGTTGTTCTTTGATTCCGACGAGACTCATGGCGCTTACCTACTGATGAACAAGCGTATGCCCAAGGGCCGCCCTAAGCTAAACGAAGTATTGCGCTTAGTTGCGCAACTGGGAGGCTTTCTTGCTCGAAAAGGCGACGGTGAACCAGGCGCAAAAACTATCAGGAAAGGCTTGCAGAAAGTCATGACGGCCGCCGAAACGCTACGCGCGCTCAGGCACGAACAGATATGTGTATAACGAGGTGACCTTTGGTACGGGCAATAAAGAGATTGAGCAAATAAAGCAGCAGGTAGAGGCATTTTTAAATTGTATTAGTCGCGACTTGATCTGACACTGGACCTTGAAAGGTTGAGAGTTACCGGTTTTGATATGGGTGTCGAATCCTTATACAAAACACGAGGTAACTCTCATGCTTCATACTAACAATCCCATCATCAAACACAAAGCCGGCCTGCTCAATCTCGCCGAAGAACTCGGTAACGTATCAAAAGCCTGTAAAATCATGGGGGTGTCACGCGACACGTTTTATCGCTATCAGGAACTGGCGGCAGAAGGCGGCATTGACGCTCTGGTTAACCAAAACCGCCGGGTTCCCAACCTGAAAAACCGTGCTGATGAAGCCACTGAACGTGCGGTTGTTGATTACGCCATTGAGTTCCCGGCTCATGGCCAGCACCGGACCAGTAATGAGCTGCGTAAAAAAGGCGTCTTCATTTCTGGCAGCGGTGTGCGCTCCATCTGGCAACGACACGATCTGGAAAACTTTCGTAAGCGCCTGAAGGCACTTGAGGAAAAAGTTGCCAGAGAAGGCATCGTACTTACTGATGCTCAAATCGCTGCACTGGAGAAGAAGGCGCACGACGACGAAGCCTGTGGTGAAATAGAGACTGCTCACCCGGGTTATCTGGGGTCGCAGGACACCTTCTACGTGGGTAATCTGAAAGGTGTTGGCCGTATCTACCAGCAGACGTTCGTGGATACGTACTCGAAAGTGGCGCACTGCAAGCTTTACACGAGTAAAGCACCGATCTCTGCCGCCGACCTGCTCAATGATCGCGTGCTGCCGTTCTACGAAGCTCAGGGGCTGCCAATGCTAAGAATACTGACGGACAGGGGGACGGAGTACTGCGGTAAAGTGGAACAACATGACTATCAGCTGTACTTGGCTATCAACGATATAGACCATACGAAAACGAAAGCGATGTCTCCGCAGACAAACGGTATCTGCGAGCGCTTCCATAAAACTATTTTGCAGGATTTTTATCAGGTTGCGTTCCGTAAGACGTTATACGAGGACCTAGAAAGTCTACAAAAGGATCTGGACAACTGGTTGTGGCATTACAATAATGAGCGAACTCATCAGGGTAAAATGTGCTGCGGGCGTACGCCAATGGCCACGTTACTTGATGGTAAACGAGTCTGGGCAGAAAAAAATCTGAACCAGATTTAATCTGACAGACACCTGTATAAATAACCGGTAACTGTCAGATCAGGTCTGAGCTAATACAATTTATCCATTTAAAAATTTGTAGGTTAAGCGGCGGGATATCCTTTGCTGATTTCACTGCTGATGCCCTGTGAGGTGTCAGCTGACTCACTGACACTTAACATGGATTGCTGATACCTCGGCACCGTAAACAGCGCGCGGCTGTCTCCCTGGATATCGGCCCGACCGCCGTTGTCCACGGATACATTCACCCGGGACCATCCACACCGACGGTGACAGCAGGCCCATTCCCAGTCGGGCGGCCGTGCAATCAGGTTCCGCCTGACACAAGGGGTAGCATGGTGGGTCGAGCAGGAATCGAACCCGCATCTTACGGTTGGGGAACACGTACGCTCTTCCACACTGAGCTACCGACCCAAGTGGCAGAATTGATTAAAGGGCCGTAACGAGAAAAGCTTTCACAACCAGAGAGAGAATACCCAAAATTCCAGCACTCAGCATCCAGCGAATTAACTTCTGCTCTGAGCGGATACCCGCCATCTCAAGCTGTAAATCTTTGCGGACTAATTGCATATCCTTACGGACATCGGCTATCTGAGCTTCAGTTTTCTCGAAGCGAGCCTGCATCTGAGCTTCGTGCTTCTCGAAGCGAGCGTCAATATCCTTGCGGACATCGGCTATCTCTGCAGATAGGTCCTTACGCACATCGGCTATCTCTGCGGACAGGTCCTTACGCACATTGGCTATCTGAACCGTTAAATCCTTGCGCACATCCTCAAGGTCACGCTTGGTAGCGACATCCGCCACCTCGTGAGACTTACGCACGACGAGCGAAATCGCCTTGGCCTGCTCACTGGTAAGCCCGGCGGTTTGAAGCTCTTCTGACGCCTGCAATGTATCAAATGCAACCTGGCCCATAATGTTATTCCTCTTTTTGGGAAGTATAACACAACCATTTTCATTGTGAATTCAGTGAAAAATTAGTCGCTGACTGAAGGGAGCTTGACATCCCAACAGCTAGCTAACCCCACCTCGTTATACACATCTCTGTTCGTGCCTGAGCGCGCGTAGCGTTTCGGCGGCCGTCATGACTTTCTGCAAGCCTTTCCAGATAGTTTTTGCGCCTGGTTCACCGTCGCCTTTTCGAGCAAGAAAGCCTCCCAGTTGCGCAACTAAGCGCAATACTTCGTTTAGCTTAGGGCGGCCCTTGGGCATACGCTTGTTCATCAGTAGGTAAGCGCCATGAGTCTCGTCGGAATCAAAGAACAACATTGCGTCCAGCTCTGGACAGGTTCGTCCCATACGCATTAAATAGGCGATGCGCCATGCCACGATCATGAACAGCGCCAATGCCCGCTCAATGCGATCCACGGTCGATAACTGTAACGCTTCGACACAGCAGCCGTTCTTCAGCACATTGAAGAACATCTCGATTTCCCATCTAGCCCGATACCAGTCGATCAGCTCCACGATATCTTCTCGTCCTTCAGGTACGCGATTGCTCAGCAACCGCCACTCGACCGGCTTCACGCCTGCTGGCGGCTCAATTTCCTTGGCTATCACACAAGTCACTGCCAACCCGCAACGCAGCGACACTCGCTTCACGCGCAGCGCCTGTTTCACCGTACGCGCCTTCTGCCCCGCGCGAGCCGCCATAACGAATTGGATTTCTCCCACCGGCACGGTCTTTCCAACCTTCTGCCAAAGCTTCTCATTACAGTCCAGACTGCGATTATGAGTCGAGCGGATCAACCAGTCAGCCGGAGTGCCAAGGTCATCAGCGAGCTGCATCAACGCCTTGATATCCGCTTCGCGATCGGCTAAGTACACCAGACGTGTGTTTGGCAACTCCGAGGCGAGTTCAGCAACTCGCTCGTATCCCTCGAGCCAGCACGTACTCTCCTTGATCCCATCGCGTTTTCCGTCTGCATCCTTCGGCTCTCTTGCCCACATCCACGCATCCAGTACGCCCAACCCCACGCGATCCGGACTGACCGCGTAGGTCGGATGCAGGTACAGACCACGCCTGGCTTCGTAGTTCAAGGGACCCAAGCCTTGGATTTGCTGCCCGTTGAAGTCAAGCTCGGTAGTGTTGTATTAGCTCAGACCTGATCTGACAGTTACCGGTTATTTATACAGGTGTCTGTCAGATTAAATCTGGTTCAGATTTTTTTCTGCCCAGACTCGTTTACCATCAAGTAACGTGGCCATTGGCGTACGCCCGCAGCACATTGTAGTGGCACACTGATACTGGCCACCTGAGCGGAGGTGATATGCTCACCTCATCAACACGACAGGTGACCTCATGGGTAAACATTTTACGGCGGAATTTAAGCTCGAAGCCGCAAAGCTGGTTGTCGACCACGGCTACACATACGTTAAGGCCGCAGAGGCGGTTAATGTCAGCCATTCTGCCATTAGTCGCTGGGTCAATAAGCTTCGCCTTGAACGACAGGGAAAAACGCCAACGGGACTTCCTCTTACCCCTGAACAGCTCGAGCTGCGTGAGATGAAGAAAAAAGTCCAATGCCTTGAAATGGAGAACGAAATCCTAAAAAAGGCTACGGCGCTCTTAATGTCGGACTCACTCAACGGTTCACGGTAGTCGACAGGCTGAGGGCGCGATACCCGGTCACGGCGTTGTGCCAAACTTTTGAGGTACATCGCAGCAGCTACAGGCACTGGCAGGCTTCCGCTAATGAACCCGACGGTGAGCGCGTGGTTAAGTGTAGCCGCGTCATGGAAGCCTGGAACGCCAGCGGCGGCTCTGCCGGCGCTCGAAGTATCGCGACCATCGTCACCGGCAGCTCCGGTGTCAAAATGGGGCGCTGGCTGGCTGGCAAGCTGATGAAGGAGCTGGGTATCGCCAGCTGCCAGCGACCGGCTCACAAATACAAACGCGGCGGCAATGAACACGTTGAAATACCGAACTATCTCAACCGCCAGTTCGCGGTTACCGCGCCGGATCAGGTCTGGTGCGGCGATGTGACCTACATCTGGACGGGCAAATGCTGGGCTTACCTTGCGGTGGTGCTAGATCTGTTCGCCCGCAAACCGGTGGGCTGGGCCATGTCGACGTCGCCGGACTCGGCGCTGACAGTTAAAGCGTTGCAGATGGCCTGGGAACTCCGGGGACAACCAACAGGAGTCATGTTCCACAGCGACCAGGGCAGCCACTATACCAGCCGTCAATACCGGCAAGCCCTGTGGCGCTGCCGGATAAAGCAGAGTATGAGTCGGCGGGGTAACTGCTGGGATAATGCGCCAATGGAGCGGTTCTTCCGCAGCCTGAAGACAGAATGGGTGCCGACAAAGGGTTACAACAGCTTCAGCGAAGCCCAGGACGCGATTATCCGCTACATCACGGGGTATTACAGCGCTATCCGGCCTCACTGGTATAACGGCGGCTTAACTCCAAACGAATCTGAGCGACTGTTCTACATACAGTCTAATGCGGTGGCCAATATTAGTTGACCACTACAATCCAGCCTGGCGCAATCGCTACGCCGCTTGATGCCACCAGCGCTTTGAGCCGTGTTTGCCGATACTGACCAAACAGCGCCTTGATTTGCGTCAGAGAGAGAATGGCGGCCATTTGCGCCGCCAGCGTGACCATGAAAGACTCTTCATTTTTATCAAACTGGCGGTGTTCGCGCTGTTGTACCACCAGCACGCCGAGCAGTTGTCGACGATGAATGATGGGCACACCAAGGAAAGAACGAAAGTGCTGTTCTTTAACGGAAGGGATAAATTTAAAACTGGGGTGGGCTTGCGCATCGGCCAAGTTGATGGGTTCAGTACGCTGGCCTACCAAACCGACAATCCCTTGACTAAAGGCCAACGAGATAAGACGACCACGCGGCTTTTTCAAACCGCGTGTCGCCATCAGGTAGTAACATTGGCGATCATGATCGGCCAGATAGATAGAACAGACTTCCGTATCCATCGCCTGGCAGGTCTCATTGACCAACAGATCCAGCGCATCATTTAAGCGCGATGCCGCCACCACTTTCTCAACGATTTCTCGCAAACGCGTGAGCATGATGAGCGCGACTTATCCTCTTTTGCGCCGAGGCACCGAAGGCGCCCTCGCCGCGGCGTTCTCTTGCAGTTGTATAACCGGGCTGATAAATTCCTTCATCACTCGACGGTAAACGTCGCGTTTAAACGACACCACCTGACGCACAGGATACCAGTAACTCACCCAGCGCCAGCCATCGAACTCCGGCGTGCCGCTGCTTTGCATATTGATATCAGATTCGTTGCACATTAACTGTAGCAGAAACCACTTCTGCTTTTGACCGATACAAACCGGTTTTGTATCCCAACGCACCAAACGTTTTGGTAATTTGTAACGTAACCAGCTACGGGTTGAAGCCAGAATACGGACATCCTTTTTCCTGAGTCCCACTTCTTCAAACAGTTCGCGATACATGGCCTGTTCAGGGCTTTCCCCCGGGTTGATGCCCCCTTGCGGAAACTGCCAGGAGTGCTGACCATAACGGCGCGCCCAGAGCACTTCACCAAGCCGATTGCAGATTACAATACCAACGTTAGGGCGGTAGCCATCATCATCGATCACCGGACTACCTCGAAAACTTTCAATGCAAAGATGACCTGATTGTTTCACACTCCCGTCACCCGGTAAACTCCTGCTTAACAGCATTGATTCTTCGAATAACCTGCGGCTAACCCACAGAAAGGGGAATAGTTATAAACAGCATGCGTCAGGCATAGCGCTTTTATTCACTATTTTTGTGGATATCACTGTGCAGAACCAAATGAAAGCATGCGGAAAACATTTTCTCTGTCGTTAAAACCGCAGCGCGGAACCTCAAAATTCTTCCTTTATTTTCAAAAAAAATACCGATTTAACCCACGACATATTCACTGCAAATAAACCACACAGAAAACCGCTGTCCGGCAGAGTGGTGAAAGATTGCTCAACGACGGTTTTATCCACAGACGCAGCGCAAGAATCGCATAATAAAATAACAAAAATCGCAAAAACGCGTGACGTCAAGGCTGTAAATCAAACCAGTAGTGATGACTTATCCCGGTTATCCCAAAAATCTGTGGATAACCTGGTGTAAGATCCTGTTTATTGTCGGTGTCTATCCCTGAACAACGATAAAACCGACGTGATACATTGGCGGGATAAACAAAAAAATACGCTATGAATCATGCTATTATTGTTTTCCTTTCTGCCCGGCAGCGCCCTGTTGAAAAACCTGATGGATGCTGTATTTTTTTTAGTCAGTCTGACGTTCTGTTTCATAGGTGAATATGCCCAACCCGATTGCAACACCACCCGCCGATGAACATGCGCTACTTGAGCGCGCACAAGCGCTTGCCGGCTATACGCTGGCAGAACTTGCTGTACAAGCCAATCTGCCGCTGCCAGCCAACCTTAAACGCGATAAAGGGTGGATCGGTGTATTGCTTGAGCGCTTTCTCGGTGCCAGTGCGGGCAGCAAACCAGAACAGGATTTTCCGGAAATTGGCGTGGAGCTAAAAACTATTCCGATTGATGACCGGGGCAGGCCGCTTGAAACCACCTTCGTGTCGGTGGCTCCGCTGACCGGCAACAGCGGTGTGACATGGGAAAGCAGCCATGTGCGGCATAAGTTGGCTCGAGTGCTGTGGATCCCGGTAGAAGGGTCGCGTGACATTCCGCTTGGCGAACGGCACATCGGCACGCCGCTTATCTGGAGCCCCTCTCCCGAGGAGGAAGATCTGCTGCGTAGGGATTGGGAAGAACTGATGGATCTGATTGTGCTCGGCAAAGTGGAGAGCATCACCGCGCGTCACGGTGAGGTATTACAATTACGCCCCAAAGGAGCCAACAGCAAGGCGCTGACACAAGCGATCGGCGAGTTTGGTCAGCCCATCATGACGCTACCTCGCGGTTTCTATTTAAAGAAAACCTTTACCGGCCCAATGCTAGCCCGTCACTTCCATCTTTAAACGGTACAGATAATGCGTATCTTTTTTTTTTGCCAGAAAGCCGAAAGCGAAGCGTATAATCTACGTTTACATTTCGTTTGGGTTTGATTGATATAATGTTTCATTGGATTGTTGATCCGAATGCATGGCTAGTGCTCGGCACGCTGACCATTTTGGAGATCGTACCTAGGCTCACCTCGTTATACACAAGTCCGCAACGCCTTATATGCCAAGGGTTAGCGGGCTGAAATAGGCAGCCGGTGGGGTTGTAAATGAAGTGAAACCGACGTGTACTATCGCCATTTACGGCGCTGAAAAATGACACGGGATTCAGATGGCTGGGCACACCAAGAACTGGAAGGGGTAAATCTTGGTGACACGAGGCTCAATAAGCGTGCCAAAGGGCTTTTGATACGGCTGGCTGAGAATCCGCAAGCCAGCATTCCGCATGCGTGCCTCGGATGGTCTGAGACGCTGGGTGCTTACCGCTTCATGGAGAACCAAGCATTCGAATGGCGAGACATTCTGCAACCTCACTGGCAGCGTACGCAGGAAAGGATCCGAGAACACGAGGTTGTGCTGTGTATCCAAGGCACTACCGAGCTTGACTTCAACAGGCAGCAAATCCAAGGCTTGGGTCCCTTGAACTACGAAGCCAGGCGTGGTCTGTACCTGCATCCGACCTACGCGGTCAGTCCGGATCGCGTGGGGTTGGGCGTACTGGATGCGTGGATGTGGGCAAGAGAGCCGAAGGATGCAGACGGAAAACGCGATGGGATCAAGGAGAATACGCGCTGGCTCGAGGGATACGAGCGAGTTGCTGAACTCGCCTCGGAGTTGCCAAACACACGTCTGGTGTACTTAGCCGATCGCGAAGCGGATATCAAGGCGTTGATGCAGCTCGCTGATGACCTTGGCACTCCGGCTGACTGGTTGATCCGCTCGACTCATAATCGCAGTCTGGACTGTAATGAGAAGCTTTGGCAGAAGGTTGGAAAGACCGTGCCGGTGGGAGAAATCCAATTCGTTATGGCGGCTCGCGCGGGGCAGAAGGCGCGTACGGTGAAACAGGCGCTGCGCGTGAAGCGAGTGTCGCTGCGTTGCGGGTTGGCAGTGACTTGTGTGATAGCCAAGGAAATTGAGCCGCCAGCAGGCGTGAAGCCGGTCGAGTGGCGGTTGCTGAGCAATCGCGTACCTGAAGGACGAGAAGATATCGTGGAGCTGATCGACTGGTATCGGGCTAGATGGGAAATCGAGATGTTCTTCAATGTGCTGAAGAACGGCTGCTGTGTCGAAGCGTTACAGTTATCGACCGTGGATCGCATTGAGCGGGCATTGGCGCTGTTCATGATCGTGGCATGGCGCATCGCCTATTTAATGCGTATGGGACGAACCTGTCCAGAGCTAGACGCAATGTTGTTCTTTGATTCCGACGAGACTAATGGAGCTTACCTACTGATGAACAAGCGTATGCCCAAGGGCCGCCCTAAGCTAAACGAAGTATTGCGCTTAGTTGCGCAACTCGGAGGCTTTCTTGCTCGAAAAGGCGACGGTGAACCAGGCGCAAAAACTATCTGGAAAGGCTTGCAGAAAGTCATGACGGCCGCCGAAACGCTACGCGCGCTCAGGCACGAACAGAGATGTGTATAACGAGGTGGCTTCACGTGTATTAGTCGCGACTTGATCTGACACTGGACCTTGAAAGGTTGAGAGTGATCTTGAGCCACCATCTCCGGACAGTTTTTGTATCTTAAGTTGTATTAGCTCAGACCTGATCTGACAGTTACCGGTTATTTATACAGGTGTCTGTCAGATTAAATCTGGTTCAGATTTTTTTCTGCCCAGACTCGTTTACCATCAAGTAACGTGGCCATTGGCGTACGCCCGCAGCACATTTTACCCTGATGAGTTCGCTCATTATTGTAATGCCACAACCAGTTGTCCAGATCCTTTTGTAGACTTTCTAGGTCCTCGTATAACGTCTTACGGAACGCAACCTGATAAAAATCCTGCAAAATAGTTTTATGGAAGCGCTCGCAGATACCGTTTGTCTGCGGAGACATCGTTTTCGTATGGTCTATATCGTTGATAGCCAAGTACAGCTGATAGTCATGTTGTTCCACTTTACCGCAGTACTCCGTCCCCCTGTCCGTCAGTATTCTTAGCATTGGCAGCCCCTGAGCTTCGTAGAACGGCAGCACGCGATCATTGAGCAGGTCGGCGGCAGAGATCGGTGCTTTACTCGTGTAAAGCTTGCAGTGCGCCACTTTCGAGTACGTATCCACGAACGTCTGCTGGTAGATACGGCCAACACCTTTCAGATTACCCACGTAGAAGCCACCTCGTTATACACAAGTCCGCAACGCCTTATATGCCAAGGGTTAGCGGGCTGAAATAGGCAGCCGGTGGGGTTGTAAATGAAGTGAAACCGACGTGTACTATCGCCATTTACGGCGCTGAAAAATGACACGGGATTCAGATGGCTGGGCACACCAAGAACTGGAAGGGGTAAATCTTGGTGACACGAGGCTCAATAAGCGTGCCAAAGGGCTTTTGATACGGCTGGCTGAGAATCCGCAAGCCAGCATTCCGCATGCGTGCCTCGGATGGTCTGAGACGCTGGGTGCTTACCGCTTCATGGAGAACCAAGCATTCGAATGGCGAGACATTCTGCAACCTCACTGGCAGCGTACGCAGGAAAGGATCCGAGAACACGAGGTTGTGCTGTGTATCCAAGACACTACCGAGCTTGACTTCAACGGGCAGCAAATCCAAGGCTTGGGTCCCTTGAACTACGAAGCCAGGCGTGGTCTGTATCTGCATCCGACCTACGCGGTCAGTCCGGATCGCGTGGGGTTGGGCGTACTGGATGCGTGGATGTGGGCAAGAGAGCCGAAGGATGCAGACGGAAAACGCGATGGGATCAAGGAGAGTACGCGCTGGCTCGAGGGATACGAGCGAGTTGCTGAACTCGCCTCGGAGTTGCCAAACACACGTCTGGTGTACTTAGCCGATCGCGAAGCGGATATCAAGGCGTTGATGCAGCTCGCTGATGACCTTGGCACTCCGGCTGACTGGTTGATCCGCTCGACTCATAATCGCAGTCTGGACTGTAATGAGAAGCTTTGGCAGAAGGTTGGAAAGACCGTGCCGGTGGGAGAAATCCAATTCGTTATGGCGGCTCGCGCGGGGCAGAAGGCGCGTACGGTGAAACAGGCGCTGCGCGTGAAGCGAGTGTCGCTGCGTTGCGGGTTGGCAGTGACTTGTGTGATAGCCAAGGAAATTGAGCCGCCAGCAGGCGTGAAGCCGGTCGAGTGGCGGTTGCTGAGCAATCGCGTACCTGAAGGACGAGAAGATATCGTGGAGCTGATCGACTGGTATCGGGCTAGATGGGAAATCGAGATGTTCTTCAATGTGCTGAAGAACGGCTGCTGTGTCGAAGCGTTACAGTTATCGACCGTGGATCGCATTGAGCGGGCATTGGCGCTGTTCATGATCGTGGCATGGCGCATCGCCTATTTAATGCGTATGGGACGAACCTGTCCAGAGCTGGACGCAATGTTGTTCTTTGATTCCGACGAGACTCATGGAGCTTACCTACTGATGAACAAGCGTATGCCCAAGGGCCGCCCTAAGCTAAACGAAGTATTGCGCTTAGTTGCGCAACTGGGAGGCTTTCTTGCTCGAAAAGGCGACGGTGAACCAGGCGCAAAAACTATCTGGAAAGGCTTGCAGAAAGTCATGACGGCCGCCGAAACGCTACGCGCGCTCAGGCACGAACAGAGATGTGTATAACGAGGTGACGTAGAAGCACCTCGTTATACACAAGTCCGCAACGCCTTATATGCCAAGGGTTAGCGGGCTGAAATAGGCAGCCGGTGGGGTTGTAAATGAAGTGAAACCGACGTGTACTATCGCCATTTACGGCGCTGAAAAATGACACGGGATTCAGATGGCTGGGCACACCAAGAACTGGAAGGGGTAAATCTTGGTGACACGAGGCTCAATAAGCGTGCCAAAGGGCTTTTGATACGGCTGGCTGAGAATCCGCAAGCCAGCATTCCGCATGCGTGCCTCGGATGGTCTGAGACGCTGGGTGCTTACCGCTTCATGGAGAACCAAGCATTCGAATGGCGAGACATTCTGCAACCTCACTGGCAGCGTACGCAGGAAAGGATCCGAGAACACGAGGTTGTGCTGTGTATCCAAGACACTACCGAGCTTGACTTCAACGGGCAGCAAATCCAAGGCTTGGGTCCCTTGAACTACGAAGCCAGGCGTGGTCTGTACCTGCATCCGACCTACGCGGTCAGTCCGGATCGCGTGGGGTTGGGCGTACTGGATGCGTGGATGTGGGCAAGAGAGCCGAAGGATGCAGACGGAAAACGCGATGGGATCAAGGAGAGTACGCGCTGGCTCGAGGGATACGAGCGAGTTGCTGAATTCGCCTCGGAGTTGCCAAACACACGTCTGGTGTACTTAGCCGATCGCGAAGCGGATATCAAGGCGTTGATGCAGCTCGCTGATGACCTTGGCACTCCGGCTGACTGGTTGATCCGCTCGACTCATAATCGCAGTCTGGACTGTAATGAGAAGCTTTGGCAGAAGGTTGGAAAGACCGTGCCGGTGGGAGAAATCCAATTCGTTATGGCGGCTCGCGCGGGGCAGAAGGCGCGTACGGTGAAACAGGCGCTGCGCGTGAAGCGAGTGTCGCTGCGTTGCGGATTGGCAGTGACTTGTGTGATAGCCAAGGAAATTGAGCCGCCAGCAGGCGTGAAGCCGGTCGAGTGGCGGTTGCTGAGCAATCGCGTACCTGAAGGACGAGAAGATATCGTGGAGCTGATCGACTGGTATCGGGCTAGATGGGAAATCGAGATGTTCTTCAATGTGCTGAAGAACGGCTGCTGTGTCGAAGCGTTACAGTTATCGACCGTGGATCGCATTGAGCGGGCATTGGCGCTGTTCATGATCGTGGCATGGCGCATCGCCTATTTAATGCGTATGGGACGAACCTGTCCAGAGCTGGACGCAATGTTGTTCTTTGATTCCGACGAGACTCATGGCGCTTACCTACTGATGAACAAGCGTATGCCCAAGGGCCGCCCTAAGCTAAACGAAGTATTGCGCTTAGTTGCGCAACTGGGAGGCTTTCTTGCTCGAAAAGGCGACGGTGAACTAGGCGCAAAAACTATCTGGAAAGGCTTGCAGAAAGTCATGACGGCCGCCGAAACGCTACGCGCGCTCAGGCACGAACAGAGATGTGTATAACGAGGTGGGTTAATGTCAGCCATTCTGCCATTAGTCGCTGGGTCAATAAGCTTCGCCTTGAACGACAGGGAAAAACGCCAACGGGACTTCCTCTTACCCCTGAACAGCTCGAGCTGCGTGAGATGAAGAAAAAAGTCCAATGCCTTGAAATGGAGAACGAAATCCTAAAAAAGGCTACGGCGCTCTTAATGTCGGACTCACTCAACGGTTCACGGTAGTCGACAGGCTGAGGGCGCGATACCCGGTCACGGCGTTGTGCCAAACTTTTGAGGTACATCGCAGCAGCTACAGGCACTGGCAGGCTTCCGCTAATGAACCCGACGGTGAGCGCGTGGTTAAGTGTAGCCGCGTCATGGAAGCCTGGAACGCCAGCGGCGGCTCTGCCGGCGCTCGAAGTATCGCGACCATCGTCACCGGCAGCTCCGGTGTCAACATGGGGCGCTGGCTGGCTGGCAAGCTGATGAAGGAGCTGGGTATCGCCAGCTGCCAGCGACCGGCTCACAAATACAAACGCGGCGGCAATGAACACGTTGAAATACCGAACTATCTCAACCGCCAGTTCGCGGTTACCGCGCCGGATCAGGTCTGGTGCGGCGATGTGACCTACATCTGGACGGGCAAATGCTGGGCTTACCTTGCGGTGGTGCTAGATCTGTTCGCCCGCAAACCGGTGGGCTGGGCCATGTCGACGTCGCCGGACTCGGCGCTGACAGTTAAAGCGTTGCAGATGGCCTGGGAACTCCGGGGACAACCAACAGGAGTCATGTTCCACAGCGACCAGGGCAGCCACTATACCAGCCGTCAATACCGGCAAGCCCTGTGGCGCTGCCGGATAAAGCAGAGTATGAGTCGGCGGGGTAACTGCTGGGATAATGCGCCAATGGAGCGGTTCTTCCGCAGCCTGAAGACAGAATGGGTGCCGACAAAGGGTTACAACAGCTTCAGCGAAGCCCAGGACGCGATTATCCGCTACATCACGGGGTATTACAGCGCTATCCGGCCTCACTGGTATAACGGCGGCTTAACTCCAAACGAATCTGAGCGACTGTTCTACATACAGTCTAATGCGGTGGCCAATATTAGTTGACCACTACAGGCTGACACATCAGGTGACAATGTTTTTTCCTGTCAATACGCTTGAAGAAACGCAGAGAAAAAGCAGTGTCACCGTTTTCTTAACGTAAAAATGCCGTTTTGCTGCTTTTCTCGCTTGATAAAAATAAACGCAATGATAATGTGGCTGCGCCTGCTTCACAAAAGATAAGCAGGGCAGCGGCTATCGTTTGTCACACAGCTTTTACCATCAGGATTAATAATGCAAAAAATCGCGCTGTCTATTGCGATGTTGTTTTTTTTGCCATCCGTCGTTGTTACCAGTGTCGCCAGTGAACCGGCTCCCATAGCAAAAGAATTAAAACAACAATTATTAGGTTCACCGATCTATATTCAGATCTTCAAAGAAGAGCGGATACTGGAACTGTACGCCAAGGTAGGAAATGAATATCGCCTGCTGGAGCACTACCCCATCTGCAAATATTCCGGCGGATTAGGGCCCAAGCCATATCGTTATACACATCTTTTGGCCATTTTTTGAACAGGATGCTCAGAACCCCGTGAATTAAGGCATTCAAGCCATCCCATTGGCTTTTTGAGGTTCAAAATGCCACTCTGAGATAAACCCGTAACTCATTGATTAAACAGTGCGTTAGAAAGATGTGTATAACGATATGGGCCCAAGCGTGTCGAGGGCGATCTGAAAAGCCCGGAAGGTTTCTATCAGGTTGATCTGCGGCAGTTAAAACTCGACAGCCATTACTACAAAGCGATCAACATTGGTTTTCCTAATGAATACGATCGGGCGCAGGGCTATTCCGGGCGCTATTTGATGATTCACGGTGAATGTGTCTCTGTTGGCTGTTATGCCATGACCAACAACTATATCGACGAAATTTACCGTTATGCTGAAGCAGCATTACGTAATGGACAAGTCAAAATTGATTTGGCGATATATCCTTTCCGTATGACGGAAACCAACATGCAGCGCCACCGTAATTCCACGTATAACAGTTTCTGGCGCCAACTTCAGCCGGGTTATGCGTATTTCAACCAGAATTATCAGCCACCGTTAATCACGGTAAATAACGGACAGTATGTGGTTAATCCATCCGTTATCAGCAGTGAAAAACCATCACGCTATGCGTTCACCCAAACAAAATAGTACGAACTCACCTGGCATAATTTGATGCCAGGTTTCATTCCCCGCCAGCGGCTGCGTCGCCAACACAGTGACTACATCGTTGGGCGTCGTTTGCTGCTGAAAATCGATTTCCACATCCTGATCCAATAACGTTGCCTTACCAAAAGGCGCACGCCGCGTGATCCAGTACAGCTTGGTGGAGCAGTATCCCATCACAAAACGTCCGTCAGAGAGCAGCATGTTGAACACGCCTTTGCTTCTCAGCACATCGGCTTGCGATGCGATAAAGCGGAACACCGCAGGCCAACTGGCGGGGGAGCGCGGGTAACGCTGTGCCAACTGATTGAGCAGCCAGCAGAAGGCTTACTCGCTGTCCGTTTGTCCCACGGGGCGGAAATGGCAGGTTTTCAGTCCGCGATACCCCTTCAACTGACCGTTATGGGCGAACGTCCAGTTACGCCCCCACAGCTCTCGGGTAAAGGGGTGGGTATTTTCCAGCGTTACCGCGCCGCGATTCGCCTGACGAATGTGCGATACTACCGCGCAGGATTTGATCGGATATTCCTGCACCAAGCGGGCAATAGGAGAGTTGAAACTCGGCAACGGATCTTTGAACGTGCGACAACCATTGCCTTCATAGAAGGTAATGCCCCAGCCATCTTTGTGTGGCCCGGTGCCGCCGCCGCGCTGTATAAGCCCGGTAAAACTGAAAC
This sequence comes from Symbiopectobacterium sp. Eva_TO, assembly GCF_053848865.1. NCBI lineage: Bacteria > Pseudomonadati > Pseudomonadota > Gammaproteobacteria > Enterobacterales > Enterobacteriaceae > Symbiopectobacterium > Symbiopectobacterium sp. Eva_TO. The sequence goes on from NZ_JBSPEY010000004.1 coordinate 2,074,722, forward strand.
AAATATCCGTCGGAACGTTTGCGCTCATCCCAAGCAGTTCACACATGTCCCCTCCTACCCCCTACTGCTAGCAATTTGGCGAGATTACTGCCCTTTTGCCATTTCTTTTTCGACTAACTGAATCAGGATATGAATCGCTTTTATGTGCACTTCCTGAATACGGTCAGCGTAACCAAAGTGCGGTACGCGAATTTCGACATCCGCCGTGCCCGCCATTTTGCCGCCATTTTTACCCGTCAGAGTGATGACCTTCATCCCTTTGGCGCGAGCGGCATCAATGGCTTTGATGATATTACCGGAATTACCCGAAGTAGAAATCCCGAGCAGTACATCTCCTTCACGCCCCAACGACTCTACGTAGCGAGAAAACACGAAATCGTAGCCAAAATCATTGCTCACGCAGGAGAGATGGCTGGGATCGGAAATAGCAATCGCCGGGTAACCAGGGCGGTTCTCACGATAACGACCGGTCAATTCTTCGGCAAAATGCATCGCATCGCAGTGTGAACCGCCGTTGCCGCAGGAAATCACTTTGCCACCCGCCTTGAACGCATCAGCCAGCAACACCGCAGCATTCTGGATCGACTGAATGTTCGCGTCGTCACTCAGAAAAGCGTCCAGCGTAGCCGCAGCCTCTTTCAGTTCACTACGGATTAAGTCCTGATACATAAGATCCTCTCGTTTTGTTCGGTAACAGGCTATAACTCTGCATCGCACAGGAGGTGCGCGCAGAGGGAATGCAGGCAGTGTAACGGATCGTGGAAACCGCGAGAAGTACGCTATGCCGCAATCAAGACAATTGCTGATGTTTATCACTACCGGGGTAAAAACACACCAGTTTGTGAGTTAAGTTGTAATTGCGTTGTAAATAAATTGATAAAAAAGACGAGATGCACTACACACTATACACATACAAGTCAGACCTCTTAGCAGATGTTTGCCGTAGTGATAACAGGATTGAGTGGGATGCGCGCAGGCGCAACGTGAACGGATCGGATTAACGGCCGATGACAACTCTGGAGACGAACTATGGTCGCAGTCAGTATTCTTGTTTTGCTGATAATGGTGGGAGCCCTGTTTTATCACCGGGTGAATCTGACGCTCAGCGCCGCGTGGCTCGTGGCCTACTTCGCGTTGATGGGTGCTGGTGGACTGTGGTCCTACTGGTTATTGTTGCCGCTGCTGGTGGTGCTGGCGCCACTGGTAGTGACTGCGCTGCGCCAAAAGGCACTGTCGGCTCCTGCACTGAGGATGTTTAAGAAGGTGATGCCCGCCATGTCAAACACCGAGAAAGAGGCCATCAACGCCGGGACTACCTGGTGGGAAAGCGAGCTGTTTCGCGGTGCACCGGACTGGAAGATGCTGCATAACTACCCGCAGCCGATATTGACAGAAGAAGAGCAAGCGTTTCTCGATGGCCCGGTGGAAGAAGCATGCCGCATGGCGAATGATTTCCAGATAACCCATGAGTTGGCCGATCTGCCGCCGGAGCTGTGGGCGTTCCTGACCCTGTACATAAATTTGTGTAATTGCCTGATTTTGATATGTTCAATCCAACATCAAAAACAGGTTGATTTATGGACGAAAAACAGTTGCAGGCTCTGGCTAACGAACTGGCCAAAAATCTCAAAACCCCTGACGATCTCAGCCAATTCGATCGCCTGCTGAAGAAAATCAGCGTTGAGTCTGCTCTCAACGCCGAAATGTCCCACCATCTGGGCTACGATAAAAATCAGCCCAAACCGGGGGCCAACTCCCGCAACGGCTATTCCACAAACACCGTGACCAGCGGCGATGGCCCTCTTGAACTACGTACTCCGCGCGATCGTGATGGCTCCTTCGAACCACAACTGGTGAAGAAAAACCAGACCCGGATCACCGGGATGGATAACCAAATCCTGTCCCTGTACGCCAGAGGGATGACCACCCGCGAGATAGCGTCTGCGTTCAACGAGCTGTATGACGCGGATGTCTCACCGGCGCTGGTCTCGAAGGTCACCGACGCCGTGATGGAACAGGTTACTGAATGGCAAAATCGTCCACTGGATGCAGTCTATCCCATTGTTTACCTTGACTGTATCATCCTGAAGGTCCGGCAGGACAGTCGCGTCATCAATAAATCCGTGTTCCTGGTACTGGGTATCAACATCGAGGGCCAGAAAGAACTGCTGGGTATGTGGCTGGCCGAAAACGAGGGCGCGAAGTTCTGGCTCAATGTGCTGACAGAACTAAAAAACCGCGGCCTGAACGATATCCTCATCGCCTGTGTCGACGGTCTGAAAGGCTTCCCGGACGCCATCAACGCGGTGTATCCCGAAGCCCGCATCCAGCGGTGCATCGTGCACATGGTACGCAACAGCCTGAGGTTCGTCTCTTGGAAGGACTACAAAGCCGTCACACGCGACCTGAAAGCCATCTATCAGGCCGCTACGGAAGAAGCAGGCCAGCAGTGGCTGGAAGCATTCGCCAGCGCATGGGACAGCCGCTATCCACAGATAAGCCGGAGCTGGCAGACGAACTGGAGCAATCTGGCAACGTTCTTCGCTTACCCGGCAGATATCCGCAAAGTCATCGACACAACCAACGCCATCGAGTCGCTGAACAGTGTGATCAGGCATGCGATTAAAAAACGCAAGGTGTTCCCGACTGACGACGCAGTGAAAAAGGTGGTGTGGCTGGCAATCCAGTCGGCCTAACAGAAATGGACGATGCCACTGCGGGACTGGCGTATGGCAATGAGCCGTTTTATTATCGAGTTCGGTGACCGCCTGGACGGTCACTACTGAGAAAGGCATTTACACAGAATCATGTACAGGGTCCCTCGAGAGCGACCCAGCCCATTATCTCCGGTGATATCGGGATGTTTTTTTGAGCACCGGCAGCACATTTCAGCGCCCTGATATTGCTACCATCCAGCGCAGTCGCTGACCAGTCCAGGAGGCCATGGGTATCAAGTGATGAAAGTAACTTATTGAAAATAATGTTAATGACTCCCGATTTTGACCATCGGTTAAAGCGGTTATAAACGGTTTTCCATGGGCCGTATCGCTCAGGTAAATCACGCCATGGGGCACCAGAGCACAGCACCCAGAACATGCCATTGATAATCATGCGATGCTCAGCCCATGGGCGTCCGGCCTGTGGTGTTGCTGGTTCAGCAGGGAGTAAGGGCTGGATGATAGCCCATGCTTCATCGGGAAGGTCGTAGCGAGCCATAGTTAAAAATTATTTAGAAACAAATAGTTAGTATAACTCATGGGATTAAGGGACACAGCCTAACATCACCGCTCCAGATCCCTTCCGGCAACTGACTGTAATCAGCCACAGGCGTGGTGCCATCGCTGGTGCCGCTAATAATGGCAAAGGTAAATGCATCTTGTGCCGTAGTGCGACCAGTCTGGTTATACCCGTTGGACAATGCGCTCAGGTTTCCACCGAAAACACCGTTAGCGGTATCAATCAGTACGGTATCAGCCATTTTTTCAATGGCCGTGCCGTTATAATCGACACCAACATTCAGCGTGGAACCGGATGAATCTAATTGCGTCAACATATTGCTGACCAGGCGGGACGTCAGTTTGAAAGAGGTTGCGCTGGTATCGCCTTCAACCGCCACATCAAACAGCCCTTTTTGAGAGTTAAAGCCGTTCACACCCTCGGCATATTGAAATGCGAGACTGCCAAGCGGCGTGACAACCAGCTTGCTGGTGGTGTCTTTTTTAGCCGTCGCTGACCATGTCGCCATCGCCTGAGCGGTTACATCAGCAGCCTGCACAGCACCAATATTGAAAACTGCCGCAGCCAAGGCGAGCATCATAATACTTTTTTTCATTCTTACATCCTTAAGATTATTACTGCTTATGTTTAATAGAGAGAAAAATAAAAATTACTGCATTTTATAAAAGGTAAAACCTCATCAACTAAAAAAAACATCTTAATACCATCAATCCCTTAATGATAAAGCATATAAAAAAGCCTCATCTCAAAAGGAGGGTTAAAATAAGATATTGTTTTTTCATGGCACAATAAACTGTAGTGGTCAACTAATATTGGCCACCGCATTAGACTGTATGTAGAACAGTCGCTCAGATTCGTTTGGAGTTAAGCCCATATCGTTATACACATCTTTCTAACGCACTGTTTAATCAATGAGTTACGGGTTTATCTCAGAGTGGCATTTTGAACCTCAAAAAGCCAATGGGATGGCTTGAATGCCTTAATTCACGGGGTTCTGAGCATCCTGTTCAAAAAATGGCCAAAAGATGTGTATAACGATATGAGTTAAGCCGCCGTTATACCAGTGAGGCCGGATAGCGCTGTAATACCCCGTGATGTAGCGGATAATCGCGTCCTGGGCTTCGCTGAAGCTGTTGTAACCCTTTGTCGGCACCCATTCTGTCTTCAGGCTGCGGAAGAACCGCTCCATTGGCGCATTATCCCAGCAGTTACCCCGCCGACTCATACTCTGCTTTATCCGGCAGCGCCACAGGGCTTGCCGGTATTGACGGCTGGTATAGTGGCTGCCCTGGTCGCTGTGGAACATGACTCCTGTTGGTTGTCCCCGGAGTTCCCAGGCCATCTGCAACGCTTTAACTGTCAGCGCCGAGTCCGGCGACGTCGACATGGCCCAGCCCACCGGTTTGCGGGCGAACAGGTCTAGCACCACCGCAAGGTAAGCCCAGCATTTGCCCGTCCAGATGTAGGTCACATCGCCGCACCAGACCTGATCCGGCGCGGTAACCGCGAACTGGCGGTTGAGATAGTTCGGTATTTCAACGAGTTCATTGCCGCCGCGTTTGTATTTGTGAGCCGGTCGCTGGCAGCTGGCGATACCCAGCTCCTTCATCAGCTTGCCAGCCAGCCAGCGCCCCATTTTGACACCGGAGCTGCCGGTGACGATGGTCGCGATACTTCGAGCGCCGGCAGAGCCGCCGCTGGCGTTCCAGGCTTCCATGACGCGGCTACACTTAACCACGCGCTCACCGTCGGGTTCATTAGCGGAAGCCTGCCAGTGCCTGTAGCTGCTGCGATGTACCTCAAAAGTTTGGCACAACGCCGTGACCGGGTATCGCGCCCTCAGCCTGTCGACTACCGTGAACCGTTGAGTGAGTCCGACATTAAGAGCGCCGTAGCCTTTTTTAGGATTTCGTTCTCCATTTCAAGGCATTGGACTTTTTTCTTCATCTCACGCAGCTCGAGCTGTTCAGGGGTAAGAGGAAGTCCCGTTGGCGTTTTTCCCTGTCGTTCAAGGCGAAGCTTATTGACCCAGCGACTAATGGCAGAATGGCTGACATTAACCGCCTCTGCGGCCTTAACGTATGTGTAGCCGTGGTCGACAACCAGCTTTGCGGCTTCGAGCTTAAATTCCGCCGTAAAATGTTTACCCATGAGGTCACCTGTCGTGTTGATGAGGTGAGCATATCACCTCCGATCAGGTGGCCAGTATCAGTGTGCCACTACAACCATAGTTTTTCGCTTTCACGGGATCGACGCCCACCGCCACATTTTGCCGGGCCTCGTCGCGTTTTTGTCGTGCGGCGGCGAGGGATACCGCAGGGTAGACGCCGATTGCCAGCATTTTTTCTTTACCGGCAAAGGTGTAACGGTAGCGCCAGTATTTGGCACCACTGGTTTTTATCAGCAAAAAAAGCCCATTACCATCCGGCAGTTTGTAATCCTTGTCACCGGGCTTTGCTGTTTCAATCTGTCGCGCATTCAGTTTCATAGGTACCCGTTGCCAAATTAAGATGCCCGGATATGTACCCGTTTTAGACACGGATTGCAACGGTTTTAAATGGACATCATCGGACAAAAAATGGCGCTAACTTAGCGATTTTTAACTAAAAATGGACATTTAAGGAGACTAGCGGAATAAGAGACGGCGCCGATAATAGGAGTCGAACCTACGACCTTCGCATTACGAATGCGCTGCTCTACCAACTGAGCTATATCGGCCCTGAGACACGTCAGTGAGCACTGACGGTGGACTACGGGGTGACAAAGTAGTGAAATCACCGCAGCAAGTCAATAGTTTTGCCGCCGTTTGCTGGTTTTGTAAACGACCGGAGGAATAACAGGATTCTCTCATTATTTTCACTGCTAATAACGGAGAATCCTATAACTTTCAGGCTTAAGGCAGCGGTCAGGCGCGGATTAAATCTTCGCCGTAACCAATCCACTTGTAGGTGGTCAACGCTTCCAGTCCCATCGGGCCGCGCGCGTGCAATTTCTGCGTGCTTACCGCCACTTCAGCGCCCAAGCCAAACTGGCCGCCATCGGTAAAGCGGGTGCTGGCATTGACGTACACCGCCGAGGAATCCACCTCGCGCAAAAAGCGTTCCGCATTGCTGATGGAGCGCGTCAAAATGGCATCGGAGTGCTGCGTGCCGTGTTCACGGATATGGGCAATGGCAGCATCCATATCGTCCACCAGTGCCACGTTGAGGTCGTTAGAGAGCCATTCGTCATCGTAGTCCTTGGCTTCCACCGCAACCACGTTGGCAGGCCCGCTTTGCAGCGTGCTCAAGGCTTCCGGGCTGGCGTGCAGCGTCACCCCTGCTTTTGCCATTTTCTCGCTCAGTGCAGGCAGGAACTGCGCGGCAATGGCGCGGTGAATCAGCAGCGTTTCCAGGCTGTTGCACGCGCTCGGACGTTGTACCTTGGCGCTTTCAATAACGGTCAGCGCTTTGGCAAAATCAATGCTCTCATCGGCAAAAATATGGCACACGCCAATCCCGCCCGTGATCACCGGGATGGTCGATTGTTCGCGGCACAATTTATGCAGCCCGGCACCACCGCGCGGGATCAGCATATCCACGTAGCGATCCAGCTTAAGCAATTGATTGACCAGCTCTCTGTCTGGGCTTTCAATCGCCTGAACCGCAGCAGCGGGCAGTCCACTCTGCGCCAGTGCGCGTTGAATCACGCTCACGGTGGCTGCATTGGTGCGATAAGTCTCTTTGCCGCCGCGCAGAATCACCGCGTTACCGGTTTTCAGGCACAGGCTGGCGACGTCCACCGTCACATTCGGGCGCGCTTCATAGATAACGCCCACCACGCCCAATGGCACGCGACGGCGTTCCAGCTTCAATCCATTATCCAGCAGGCGGCCATCTATCACTTCAACCACCGGGTCATTCAGGCGGCAGACCTGGCGCACATCGTCAGCGATAGCGCTCAGCCGCTGCGGTGTGAGCAGCAACCGGTCTTGTAACGCGGCACTCATGCCATTTTGCCGTGCATCTGCCAGATCCAGTGCGTTAGCGGCCAGAATCTCTGCGCTTTCTGCCTCCAGCAGGTCAGCAATCACGTTCAGCGCCTGGTTCTTCTGCACCGTACTCAGCACCGACAGGTGATAGGAGGCGTGTTTAGCCGCTTTGCCCATTTTTTCCAGCATGGCGTGCTCCTTAATTGATAATCATGTCGTCGCGATGAACAGCCACCGGGCCATACTCGTACCCAAGGATATCGGCAATCTGCTGCGAGTGGTGCCCGGCGATCATGCGCAGCGCATCACTGTTGTAACGGCTTACCGCATGCGCCAAATCACGTCCGGAAAGCGTACAAACGCGGATGACCTCACCGCGAGAAAAGTTGCCCTTCACCTCGCGAATGCCTTTTGGCAACAGCGAGCTGCCACGCTCAACGATTGCGGAAAGCGCACCGCCATCAATGGTAATTTCACCCGCCGGCGGTGCACCGAAGATCCAGTGTTTGCGGCTTTCCAGCGGTGCTTCCACGGCGTGAAAACGGGTGCCGATCGACACGTTGCCAATCACATCGCCAATCACATCGGCGCGGTTGCCTGCGGCAATGATCACATCAATCCCGGCGCGGCAGGCCACGTCGGCAGCCTGCAATTTGGTTGACATACCGCCCGTGCCAAGGCCAGAAACGCTGCCACCGGCAATCAGGCGTAGTTCGTCGGTAATGCCTTCCACCTCCCGGATCAATTCGGCCTCCGGGTTGGAACGCGGATCGGCGGTAAACAGGCCAGCCTGATCGGTCAGCAACAGCAGCTTGTCCGCATCTGCCAATATCGCGGCGAGTGCCGACAGGTTGTCGTTATCGCCAACCTTGATTTCGGCGGTGGCTACCGCATCGTTCTCATTAATCACCGGAACAATACGGTTATCCAGCAATGCACGCAGCGTGTCGCGGGCGTTGAGGAAACGTTCTCTGTCTTCCAGATCCGAGCGCGTCAGCAACATTTGACCAATATGGATGCCATAAATAGAAAACAGTTGTTCCCATAGCTGAATCAAACGGCTCTGCCCGACCGCAGCCAACAGTTGTTTGGTGGCGATGGTGGCAGGCAATTCCGGATAGCCCAAATGCTCGCGCCCAGCGGCAATCGCCCCAGACGTCACAATCACAATACGGTTTCCGGCCGCGTGCTGCTGCGCACACTGGCGAACCAATTCAACAATATGGGCACGGTTCAAGCGGCGCGATCCGCCGGTCAACACGCTGGTACCCAATTTCACAACCAAAGTCTGGCTGCCACTCATGATTAATCTGCCGTTAATGTTGGTAAAAACACGAAATAGTGAAAACGTTGCCACAGAGCACGTTCATAATGGCAACAGAGATTACGCGAATCTGCCCCGCTCCCGAAAACGGTAATGCGGCGCAGACTCAAAAGAGAGGCTTCACGGTCGCTCGGTGAGCGTCAAGGCGGGTTCCAAAGAATGTAATAACTTTTCCAGACGCGTATGAAACTGCCGTTGCGTCTCCTGCACTTTCGTCAGCACTTCGGTATCCTTAATTTTCTCTTCTTGCCAACGGCCCGTTTTATCGTACAAGCCAGTATGGTAGGAATAAACGAGCGTCTTTTCCTGGGCTTCCAACTGGAGCCACCATCCCCAGAATTCCCGTTTTTCCGGCACAGGATTCACACTAACGCATACCGCCAGGCAATCAAAGAAAAAACGTTCGTTGTCGCACTGATTCTCGCGTAGATAGGGCCCCAATGAGGCAAAACTTTTCATGAGCCGGGCTTTCGGGTGTCCACTCGGTAATGTCATCGGTTTACTCCTCAGGTTGAAGCTTCTCTTTTAACAGATGGCAACAATAAATTAAACCGCTACGCTTCAGGTTATTCTTTCTTTGTGAGTCCGATGCTTAGGCGTTCAGCGCGTCCTTTAGCCAATCGCTGATATGGCCCAATGCCTGATGAAAATTACGGTATATCGGCGCCGATTTGATGGGCAACAATTTACCGTTGGTGGACGAATTGACGATCAGGCTCGCTTCTTCTTTCGGGCACATCAGGTCATTATCCCAATAGCCCGCCAGCATTGGTGTCGGGCAACGGTGGCCCAGTAGCCCCTGCGTTTTAAGCGAGTAGCGGCCCAGTTCCGTTTTCAGCGCTGCGTCAGTGGCATTTGCCATGCCAAGGCGACTGGCCAGCACGTCCATATACATATCCGGCACCTGATGTTGGCGCTGCGTATCACACAGCAAATGGTGCACGATGGGGCCAAGCGTTGCGACACCGCGCAAACGGCCTGGATCCAGATAAGCCAGACGCACCGCGATATTGGCTCCGAAACGAAAACCAAAGGCACCAACGCGACAGTGATCGACCCAGGGGATATCAGGCAGTGCGCGCAACACCTGTCGGTGCAGGAAACTGCTGTCTTCACTTAACTTCCAGCGCGATGAAAAGCCTACCGACGGCACATCAATGGTCAGCATAGCCATGCCAGCCGGAGCCAGGTAGTCGCGGAACAGGCGATAATAGTCGCTTTGCAGCATATCGAGCGTGCCACACATCAGCACGGTCGGGAACGGTGCTGAGCCCTGCTCAGGCAAGTGCAAAAAGCCGAGCAGATTACCGCCACCTTCGATTGGAAAATCCAGCGCTTTTAACTGATACGGCAGATAGTTAGCCGCTTCTTCATAGGCGCGGTTCGCCAGCGTTTGTGCCTGCTCCGCCAGTTCGTCCCCTTTGATATAGGGATAAGCCGCAATACTGTAGAGATTGGCCGCATTCAGCCAATAGTGGCCATCGTGCTGGGTCTCTTCGCTTTCCATCGCTTTGGTTTGCCAGGCGGCCCCCTGCTTGGCCCACTCGTAAATCCAGTTGCCGCTGCGGTAACCCACCACGGTATCCAGAAAATGTTCATTGCTGCGTTTAGCCGTGCTGACCGTAATCCGTGCCAGCACTTCTTCGATTTCACGTGGATCGACACCGCGCCAGATCCACATCAGGCGGTTCAGTGTGCGATACCAGTGTTTTGAATACCGCCCTTCCAGCGCGGAATGGCGTTCAACGTCTTCATGGTGGCGAGCGCGCCTGACCAACGTTGATGTCTCTTGATGTTTGAACGAGGGTTTAAACAGTGTCTCAGAGAGATTGGCTTGAACCACGGCAGTCTCCTAGATACGGCATGATTGAGAACACGAAAACGCACGGCAGATGCGCATCGGAATGAAAGTACTGCACAGGCTTCTTTGAGCCTTTAAAAAAAATTGCCCGGCGCAAAGCCGGGCAATTAACATAACATTAGTTAGCGTCTGAACGCTATGCCAGAAGGCGATTACCGTCCGGCCTGTTACCGTCCGGCCAAGGGCGGAACAAACACTACGCCCATGTCCCACGGTTGCTCAATCCAGGTGTCCTGTGGGATATCAACCACGTAGTAATCAACAAGTGGGCGCCCGGCAGGCTTGACGAAGATGGTGATAAAATGCGCTTTCGGATACATATTGCGAATCGCTTTCGCCGTTCCCCCGGTATCCACCAGATCGTCGATCACGATAAACCCTTCACCGTCTCCCTCGGCACGTTTCAGGACAGTCAGCTCACGCTGGTTGTCGTGGTCATAGCTGGAGATACACACGGTATCCACATGACGGATGCCTAATTCACGCGCCAGCAGTGCACCGGGAACCAACCCGCCACGGCTAACGGCAATAATGCCTTTCCATTGTTCGGCTGGCAGCAAACGCTGCGCCAGTTTACGGGCATGAATTTGCAACATATCCCAGGTGACGACGTACTTTTCGCTCATAAAAATCTATCCTGACCAACGTTAAATTGGCTTAATTCGAGTCTGAGGGGGGAAAAGGTTGCGCGAGATTATAGATAGCCGCCAGCATAAAAACCAGTATTTATCCACGTAATCGCTGCGTACCTCTTGCTTTTGCCCTCGAATTGCCGGGTAAACACAGCCTAGCACAAAGCGGAAAATAACGGCCATACCGGTTACTTAGCGCAAAGTATCAATTCGATATACTGAAATTTTCATCTTATAAAGCATAAAATGCTATGACCATCGGTAATACAAATTGAAGATGCATCAAAAGATTAAGGAAAGTGATATTCTGTCACTGACGTGCCGATTGCGGCGGCACAACCCGAAACGTTTAACTTGCAGTCCTTACGCACCTGATGCGCAGACGGGTCTGCTAACGAGGAGACGCTAATCGTGTCTGAACTGTCTCAACTTGCTCCCCAGCCTTTGTGGGATATTTTTGCCACCATCTGTTTCATTCCCCATCCTTCTTACCATGAAGAGGCGTTGGCGCAGCACATTTTAGCCTGGGCCAAAGAGCGTAATATTCACGCCGAGCGCGATGCCGTGGGGAATATCCTGCTGCGTAAAGCTGCGACGCCGGGGCTGGAAAACCGCAAAGCGGTGGTATTGCAGGCGCACCTGGATATGGTGCCGCAGAAAAATAATGACACCGTACACGATTTTACCACTGACCCTATCCAACCTTATGTGGATGGCGACTGGGTCAAAGCACGTGGCACTACGCTGGGTGCGGATAACGGTATTGGTATGGCCTCGGCGCTGGCGGTGCTGGCAGACGATCGCGTGAAACATGGCCCGCTGGAAGTGCTGCTGACCATGACGGAAGAATCCGGTATGGATGGCGCCTTCGGCTTGCAGCCCAACTGGTTGCAGGGCGATATTCTGATCAATACCGATTCAGAAGAAGAAGGTGAAGTGTACATGGGCTGCGCCGGCGGGATCGATTTTATCACCCGTCTGCCGCTGACGCGCGAAACGCTGCCCACAGATCTTTCCACGTTCAAACTTACGTTGAAAGGGCTAAAAGGCGGCCACTCCGGCTGCGATATTCATTTGGGTCTGGGTAACGCCAATAAGCTGCTGGCACGTTTTCTGTTCCAGTACGCCGCGAAAACGGATATTCGCGTGCTGGATTTAAACGGCGGCACCCTGCGTAACGCCATTCCGCGTGAGGCCTTCGCCACGCTGGCCGTTCCGGCGGGCAACGTCGCCACGCTGAAAACGCTGGCAGAACAGTATCTGGCAACGCTGCAACACGAACTGGCTGCCGTGGAGAAAAACCTGACGCTGGTTCTGGAAGAAACCTCCAGCGATACTCTGCCACTCACCGCCGAATCCCGCGATCGCCTGCTGGCCTTGCTGAATTTCACCCCGAATGGCGTCATTCGTATGAGTGATGAAGTCAAAGGCGTGGTAGAAACTTCGCTCAATTTGGGCGTGGTCACCATGAATGCAGAACAGGCAGAAATCGTCTGCTTGATCCGTTCGCTGATCGACAGCGGTAAAGATGCCGTGGTAGGAACGTTAACGGCGTTGGGTCAGTTAGCGGGCGCTCACACCGCACCGAAAGGCGGCTACCCTGGCTGGAAACCGGATGCCCATTCACCGGTGATGCAACTGGTGCGTGAAACGTACCAGAAACTGTTCGACACCACGCCGAACGTCATGGTTATTCACGCCGGGCTTGAGTGTGGGTTATTTAAAAAGCCCTACCCGAACATGGACATGGTTTCCATTGGGCCCACCATTACCGGACCGCATTCACCCGATGAACAAGTGCACATCGCAAGCGTAGGCCGCTACTGGCAACTGCTGACAGCGCTGCTGGCGGCTATCCCAGAAAAAGCGTAATCAAGGCGCGCCGGGGTATTTATTGTCACCGGCGCGTCGTCCCATTACTCCAAATTCAGTAGCAGTTGACGTTCCATTTGCGGATCGAGCAAAGTAACGTGCAACCCAACCAGCCTGACGCCTCGCGTCTGACGCCGCTCTTCCCAGGTTTGCCGTGCCAACCGCAACAGATCCTGCTTATTCAGTTCAGGCCATATGTAGTGGCACACTGATACTGGCCACCTGATCGGAGGTGATATGCTCACCTCATCAACACGACAGGTGACCTCATGGGTAAACATTTTACGGCGGAATTTAAGCTCGAAGCCGCAAAGCTGGTTGTCGACCACGGCTACACATACGTTAAGGCCGCAGAGGCGGTTAATGTCAGCCATTCTGCCATTAGTCGCTGGGTCAATAAGCTTCGCCTTGAACGACAGGGAAAAACGCCAACGGGACTTCCTCTTACCCCTGAACAGCTCGAGCTGCGTGAGATGAAGAAAAAAGTCCAATGCCTTGAAATGGAGAACGAAATCCTAAAAAAGGCTACGGCGCTCTTAATGTCGGACTCACTCAACGGTTCACGGTAGTCGACAGGCTGAGGGCGCGATACCCGGTCACGGCGTTGTGCCAAACTTTTGAGGTACATCGCAGCAGCTACAGGCACTGGCAGGCTTCCGCTAATGAACCCGACGGTGAGCGCGTGGTTAAGTGTAGTCGCGTCATGGAAGCCTGGAACGCCAGCGGCGGCTCTGCCGGCGCTCGAAGTATCGCGACCATCGTCACCGGCAGCTCCGGTGTCAACATGGGGCGCTGGCTGGCTGGCAAGCTGATGAAGGAGCTGGGTATCGCCAGCTGCCAGCGACCGGCTCACAAATACAAACGCGGCGGCAATGAACACGTTGAAATACCGAACTATCTCAACCGCCAGTTCGCGGTTACCGCGCCGGATCAGGTCTGGTGCGGCGATGTGACCTACATCTGGACGGGCAAATGCTGGGCTTACCTTGCGGTGGTGCTAGACCTGTTCGCCCGCAAACCGGTGGGCTGGGCCATGTCGACGTCGCCGGACTCGGCGCTGACAGTTAAAGCGTTGCAGATGGCCTGGGAACTCCGGGGACAACCAACAGGAGTCATGTTCCACAGCGACCAGGGCAGCCACTATACCAGCCGTCAATACCGGCAAGCCCTGTGGCGCTGCCGGATAAAGCAGAGTATGAGTCGGCGGGGTAACTGCTGGGATAATGCGCCAATGGAGCGGTTCTTCCGCAGCCTGAAGACAGAATGGGTGCCGACAAAGGGTTACAACAGCTTCAGCGAAGCCCAGGACGCGATTATCCGCTACATCACGGGGTATTACAGCGCTATCCGGCCTCACTGGTATAACGGCGGCTTAACTCCAAACGAATCTAAGCGACTGTTCTACATACAGTCTAATGCGGTGGCCAATATTAGTTGACCACTACAGTTATGGTGTCGGTGTTTTTGCGTTACCTTGATTCACACTGCGCGCAACCTCGTGCTTGCTGTTTTTTGCACGGCGCGTTGTTATGCTGCACTTTTCCCGCATTCCACTTTGCATGCTCCCTCCGCGCTGGCTAAGATAGGCGCTAATCGCTTTTACCGTGCAGTCGAGAAGGTCCCACTCATGGTCTTCAATTGGTTAGGTGCTGAACGTCCTCGCATTACCGCTCCGGCAGGCAAGACGTTTCTGCGTGGATTCAGAGTAAAGAAAACCCTGACTGCGCTGCTGTTTGGCACAATTCTGGTCGGCATCTCGGCGCCCGTCGTTGCGGACATGCAGGATCAGCTTCCCGATATGGGAACCACAGCAGGCGGTACGCTCAGTATCAATCAAGAAATTGCCATGGGTGATTTCTACCTACGGCAAATGCGCGGTGGTGCACCACTGATTGACGATCCGCTGCTGGTACAATACATCAACCAACTTGGCCAACGGTTAGTAAAAAGCGCCAACTCAGTACGCACGCCTTTTCACTTCTTCATCATTCGCAACGATGAGTTGAACGCCTTTGCCTTCTTCGGTGGCAATGTGGTCATCCATTCTGCCTTGTTCCGCTACGCAGAAAACGAAAGCGAACTGGCATCGGTGCTGGCGCATGAAATCTCGCACGTCACCCAACGCCATCTGGCGCGCACCATGGAATCACAACAGCGCAGCGCCCCGCTTACCTGGGTGGGTGCATTGGGTTCCATTCTGCTCGCCATGGCCAATCCGCAGATGGGAATGGCAGCCCTGAGCGGCACGTTGGCGGGCGCGCAGCAGAGAATTATCAGCTTCACGCAGTCCAACGAACAGGAAGCCGATCGTATTGGTCTGCAAGTGTTGCAGCGGGCGGGGTTTGATCCGCAGGCTATGCCTAACTTCATGCAAAAATTAGCCGATCAATCACGCTATGCCACCAATCCGCCGGAAATGCTGCTGACACACCCGTTGCCGGAGAGTCGTCTGGCCGATGCCCGCAACCGTGCCAACCAGATGCGCCCTGCACCCACCCAATCCTCGCAGGATTTTCTGTTTGCCAAGATGCGTGCACTGACGATGTACAGCACCGCTTATAAGGCTACCGCAGATGAAACCATTGATAACTGGCTAAAAGGCAATGTGCGCGAGCAGCTTGCCGCACAGTACGGCAAAGCAGTGCGCGCTTATGAAGAGAAGAAATATGACGATGCCCGTGCCGTGCTTCAACCACTGCTGGATAAAACCCCGGACAGCCCCTGGTTTCTCGATCTGATGACGGATATCGATCTGGCGCAAAACAAAGCCGCACAGGCCATCGCACGCTTACAAAAAGCGCCGGGCGCCCAGAACAATCCAGTACTGCAATTGAATTTGGCTAACTCCTATGTCACGGGCGGTCAGGCCGCCGCAGCCAGCCGTCTGCTCTATCGTTATACCTACGCTAATCCGGGCGATCCCAACGGTTGGTCGCTGCTGGCGCAGGCCTCCGCCGCACAGGGCATGCGTGCCGAAGAGCTTGCCGCGCGCGGAGAGGAACTGGCGTTATCCGGAAAACTGGATCAGGCTATCGGGCTGTTCAGCAATGCCAGTTCGCTGAGTAAACTCGGCAGTCTGGAGCAGGCGCGCTATGATGCCCGCATTGACCAGTTACGCCAGTTACAGCAACGTTTCCGTCAGTTTGAAAGATCTTGATAAACAGCAAGGAACAGCCCATGTCGCACGATATCGTTATTTATCACAACCCGCGCTGCTCCAAGAGCCGTGAAACGCTGGCGCTGTTGCAGCAACACGGCGTTATGCCGCGCGTGGTGCTCTATCTGGATACACCACCGGATGCCGCACAGATTCGCCAACTGTTATCACAGCTAGGCTTTAGTAGCGCACGTGAATTGATGCGCCAGAAAGAAGACCTGTACCGCGAATTAAATCTGTCGGATACGACGTTAACTGAAACACAGCTGATTGCTGCACTGGTTGAACATCCCAAGCTGATTGAGCGCCCGATTGTGGTCAACGGTGAACGAGCACGTATCGGCCGCCCACCGGAGCAAGTGCTCGCGCTGTTATAGCCCCAGGATCTCTTTGACGAAGGGGATAGTCAGTTTACGCTGAGCAGTAATCGAGGCGTGATCGAGCTGATCGAGCGTCATAAACAGCGTGCGCATTTCGCGATCGAGCCGCTTCAACAAAAAGCGGCTCACATCTTCTGGCAGCTCAAAGCCACGCAGGCGGGCGCGCAACTGTAACGCCTCGCCTTTCTCTTCATCAGAGAGCGGCTGCAATTTATAAATCTGCCCCCAATCCAGACGAGATGCCAAATCAGGCAGATGCAGATTAAGCTGACGCGGTGGACGATCGCCGGTGATCAACAGCCGGGTGTGCCCCCCTTCCTGAATACGGTTGTAGAGATTGAACATCGCCATTTCCCAGGCATCATCGCCCGCAATGGATTCGATATTGTCGATACAGACCAGCGCGAGTTGCTCCATGCCGTCCAGGACTTCAGGCACAAAATAGGCGCGTTTGTCTAACGGCACATAGCCCGCCGTATCGCCCTGACGCGATAACGCGGCGCAGGCGGCATGCAGCAGGTGGCTGCGCCCTCCCCCTTCCCGTGACCAGAAGTAAATATAGCTACCATGCTCTTGCTGCAACACGTTGTGAAGGGCGGCCAGAAGTGACGCGTTTTCTCCCGGATAGAAACTGGCAAAGGTTTCGTCATCAGGCAAAGAAAGTGGCAGTGAAAGCTGTGCCGGCGTGTTCAGATGCACCTCATGTTCAATTTGTAGTGGTCAACTAATATTGGCCACCGCATTAGACTGTATGTAGAACAGTCGCTCAGATTCGTTTGGAGTTAAGCCGCCGTTATACCAGTGAGGCCGGATAGCGCTGTAATACCCCGTGATGTAGCGGATAATCGCGTCCTGGGCTTCGCTGAAGCTGTTGTAACCCTTTGTCGGCACCCATTCTGTCTTCAGGCTGCGGAAGAACCGCTCCATTGGCGCATTATCCCAGCAGTTACCCCGCCGACTCATACTCTGCTTTATCCGGCAGCGCCACAGGGCTTGCCGGTATTGACGGCTGGTATAGTGGCTGCCCTGGTCGCTGTGGAACATGACTCCTGTTGGTTGTCCCCGGAGTTCCCAGGCCATCTGCAACGCTTTAACTGTCAGCGCCGAGTCCGGCGACGTCGACATGGCCCAGCCCACCGGTTTGCGGGCGAACAGATCTAGCACCACCGCAAGGTAAGCCCAGCATTTGCCCGTCCAGATGTAGGTCACATCGCCGCACCAGACCTGATCCGGCGCGGTAACCGCGAACTGGCGGTTGAGATAGTTCGGTATTTCAACGTGTTCATTGCCGCCGCGTTTGTATTTGTGAGCCGGTCGCTGGCAGCTGGCGATACCCAGCTCCTTCATCAGCTTGCCAGCCAGCCAGCGCCCCATGTTGACACCGGAGCTGCCGGTGACGATGGTCGCGATACTTCGAGCGCCGGCAGAGCCGCCGCTGGCGTTCCAGGCTTCCATGACGCGGCTACACTTAACCACGCGCTCACCGTCGGGTTCATTAGCGGAAGCCTGCCAGTGCCTGTAGCTGCTGCGATGTACCTCAAAAGTTTGGCACAACGCCGTGACCGGGTATCGCGCCCTCAGCCTGTCGACTACCGTGAACCGTTGAGTGAGTCCGACATTAAGAGCGCCGTAGCCTTTTTTAGGATTTCGTTCTCCATTTCAAGGCATTGGACTTTTTTCTTCATCTCACGCAGCTCGAGCTGTTCAGGGGTAAGAGGAAGTCCCGTTGGCGTTTTTCCCTGTCGTTCAAGGCGAAGCTTATTGACCCAGCGACTAATGGCAGAATGGCTGACATTAACCGCCTCTGCGGCCTTAACGTATGTGTAGCCGTGGTCGACAACCAGCTTTGCGGCTTCGAGCTTAAATTCCGCCGTAAAATGTTTACCCATGAGGTCACCTGTCGTGTTGATGAGGTGAGCATATCACCTCCGCTCAGGTCATATCGTTATACACATCGTTCTAACGCACTGTTTAATCAATGAGTTACGGGTTTATCTCAGAGTGGCATTTTGAACCTCAAAAAGCCAATGGGATGGCTTGAATGCCTTAATTCACGGGGTTCTGAGCATCCTGTTCAAAAAATGGCCAAAAGATGTGTATAACGATATGCGCTCAGGTGGCCAGTATCAGTGTGCCACTACAATTCGGCGGGAAAACGGACTGAGTTTACCACAGAAAGCGAGCCCTGTTGATAGCGCATCAACCGGGCTGCTTTTCTCAATACCCTATCATTGTTCAGGCGAATTATCCCAAGGCAATGCGGTTACCCGGCATTTTTGACATACGGCTTGATAATCCCCGTCGCCAGCAGCTCTTTTTCCTGTCCGTTGATTCGCGCCGTGGCGGAATCGATCTGGAATGTCACGTCACCAGGCTTGCAAAAATCGTTGGTTTTTTGAGGAACCAGCGTGGCGGAACGAAAGGAGCTGTACTCCCTGCCGTGCAGGCTTTCATTCATGGTATTCATGCCAAAGGGGGCAAACGCCAGCGTGTATTGCCCGCTGGCACCCGCGCTGTTTTTTAGCGTGACGACGACGCGTAAATTGGCCACTTCAGCAAGTTTGTTGGTATCAACGATAAAATGATTTTCACATTTCAATGCGCCAGCGTTGCCACCGAGAAAGGTCGATTTGTTTTTCAACACCAATGCGGGCAAGGTCTGGCGATTTTCTTCACGCTCACACTTATCGTTCACGCAGTGCGCTGTATAGCTGGCTTTTTTTCGTCAGACCGCCCCCGACTGCGATACTCCCAGGCCTTCTGGCAATCGCTCGTCATACCCTGACCGTTGTAATAGATCCAGGCGAGATATTTTGCCGCCCGCGATACGCCTTTGTCGTAGGCCTGCGTAAACAGGGTTCGCGCCTTGTCATAATCAACGTCAATCCCTTCACCGGTGTAATACATTTCTGCCAGATTGAGAATGGCATCTTTGTTACCCTGCTGCACAGCACGTTCAAACCAAACGACAGCCTCTGGGGCCGCGGCATCGACACCCCAGCGACCTTCGCGATAGGCCAGGCCAAGAAGATTCTGCGATTCCGGCTCTCCGCCCTCTGCGGCACGGCGAAACCAACGCATCGCCTCAATGTCTTTCTCTTTGATCGGGGAGTAGCCAAAATTATAGAAATGGCCGACGTAGAAGTTTACTTCAGGATCGCCTTGCTGTGCCCAATGCTTCGCCAGCCGTAACATGTCACCTTTACTCAAACCGAGGCGGCTGAATATCCGACGCGTTTCCGCATTGGCCGTATTTAAATAGCGGGAAACATACTTCAGGATCGGTGCGCGCATCTCTGCATCGGTTTCAGCCTTTGCTTTGGCTTTATAGATGGTGTGCCCGAGTGACTTGGTCGTTTCGATATCAATATCGGCGGCCTTAATCTTTTCCAGCAGTTGGCTGGCCCGAGCGCTATCCTGCGGCACGCCGACGCCATATTGATAAAAATAGCCGGCGTTATAACAACCATAATCACTACCCAGCGCACACGCTTGTTGATAATAATCGATGGTTTGTGGGATATTTTTTGGAACGGAAACGCCAAACTCATAGACAAACCCCAATACCGAAAGAGCATGAGGGTCCTGGCGTTTAGCCTAATCGGTGAGAGCGGTCAGCGCAGTATTATCTTGCTGTTCAAGGCGGTCGTACAGCCTATCGGCGTCATCAGCATCTTGGGCAAAAGCAGAACACGAAAGACCCAGTAACAACACCAATGTTGTTTTCTTCATGATTAACAATCCCTTGTCATATTTTTTCTGTTTCCGGAGATAATACCATCCCCGGAAACCAGAACAATGCTCACTTTATGACGCGCGCGAGGTCTCCTCGGCATAATCTTCGGCATCCAGCACCACTTCTTCGCTTCTGAAGCGGTTGATCAGCGCGAACAACAGGCTCAGCGCAATACCCACCACGGTGGCTAATGCCATGCCTTTCAGTTCAGCAGCACCCAAATGTACTTTCGCCCCGCTCACCCCGATGATCAGGATAACTGAGGTCAGAATCAAGTTTTGCGCTTTGTTGTAATCCACTTTGGATTCGATAAGCACACGAATACCGGAAGCACCAATTACACCGTACAGTAGCAGAGAAACACCGCCCATGACCGGCACCGGCACCGCCTGAATAGCAGCCGCCAGCTTGCCCACGCAGGAGAGCAGGATGGCAAGTATCGCCGCACCGCCGATTACCCAGGTGCTGTAGACCTTGGTGATAGCCAGCACGCCAATGTTTTCACCGTAAGTGGTATTCGGGGTTGAACCGAAGAAACCAGAAATCATGGTAGAAAGGCCGTTGGCAAACATCGAGCGGTGCAAGCCAGGATCGCGCATCAGATCTTTTTTAACGATATTGGCGGTAACCACAAGATGGCCCACGTGTTCGGCAATCACCACCAGCGCAGCAGGCAGGATAGTCAAAATGGCAAACCATTCAAAACGCGGCGTATAGAAGGTCGGCAGTGCAAACCAATGAGCCTGAGCGATAGGCGCGAAATCCACGGCGCCCATGGCAAACGATAAGCCATAGCCCACCAGCACACCGATCAGAATCGGGATGATAGCCAGAAAACCGCGGAACAACACAGAGCCCAGCACGGTAACGCCTAAGGTCACCAGCGAAATAATTACGGTTTTGCTATCAACTGACGCGCCATCCGCAGGCAGCAGACCGGCCATGCCCGCTGCAACCCCGGCCAATTCCAGACCGATGACCGCAACAATCGCCCCCATCGCCGCCGGTGGGAAAATCACATCCAGCCAGCCGGTACCAGCGCGTTGCACAATCAGCGATACCAGGCAGAACAGAACACCACACATGATAAAACCGCCCAGTGCCACTTCATATCCCAGCGGCAGCAGCAACAGCACTGGAGAAATAAAGGCAAAGCTGGAGCCCAGATACGCCGGGATCTTGCCCTTACAGATAAACAGATAGAGCAGCGTGCCAATGCCGTTGAACAGCAGCACGGTCGCAGGGTTGATTTTGAACAGAATCGGTACCAACACCGTGGCGCCGAACATGGCAAACAGGTGCTGGAAGCTCAGCGGGATGGTTTGTAACAAGGGGGGTCGTTCACTCACCCCGATGGCGCGACGAGTCATCGTTTATATCCTCTGTAAAAGTCACTTGATGTTGTGTGGTTAGCCGGTTTGTCCAGCATCGTTATCACAGCCCAGCAGCCCCCACGCGTCACCGCGTAGGGAAGCGAGGCTGATTATAAAAATCGTGCGAAATATGGGTGAAAAACCGCCGTGCGCGTTGCGCAACGAAACTGACGCAAAAAAAGCCGACTTACTCAGTCGGCTGATACGGCTTATTTAGTACCAAAGAGCTTATCGCCCGCGTCACCAAGACCCGGCATAATATAGCCATGCTCGTTGAGCCCTTTGTCGACCGAGGCGGTATACAGCTCAACGTCAGGGTGCGCTTTTTCCAGCGCAGCAATCCCTTCCGGTGCAGCCACCAGTACCAATACCTTGATGCTCTGGCAACCCGCTTTTTTCAGCAGATCGATAGTGGCAATCATCGAACCACCAGTCGCCAGCATCGGATCCACCACCAGCGCCATACGCTCATCAATGTTGGAAACCAGTTTCTGGAAGTAAGGCACCGGCTCCAGCGTCTCTTCGTTACGGTACATACCCACCACGCTGATGCGCGCGCTCGGTACGTTTTCCAGCACGCCTTCCATCATGCCCAGACCGGCACGCAGGATCGGCACCACGGTAATTTTTTTGCCTTTGATCTGATCGACTTCCACCGGACCGCACCAGCCTTCGATAGTCACTTTTTCAGTAACCAGATCGGCCGTGGCTTCATAGGTCAATAAGCTGCCGACTTCGGATGCCAGTTCACGAAAGCGTTTTGTACTTATATCGTTTTCACGCATCAGGCCAAGCTTATGTTTGACGAGCGGGTGTTTAACCTCGACGACCTTCATTCTATTCCCCCTATAGAAAGTGGACGGATATCCTCACGACGCAGAATCGGTGCGCCGAGGGCGGACATGGCAGCCCATCATAAAAAAATCGCGGGATTATACCGCTTTTTTGCTTAAGCGCTACAGGTTATAGCCTGATCCAGATCAACCGGGCAGGGAAATTCTCATTGAACAGGAAAAATGCAAAGCAGGCAACACACCACTCGCAAACGATTGCTCTCGCTGTTAGAATTAGCGTGCTTCGATAGGGGTAGATCCACCAGGCTGGATATGCTCGCTATCTCACCACCAATTGTATTCTCCGTGGGGACTCCGCAGTGACCGACAAAACCTCTCTTAGCTACAAAGACGCAGGCGTGGATATTGATGCTGGTAACGCATTGGTAGACCGTATTAAAGGCGTAGTGAAACAAACCCGCCGTCCTGAAGTGATGGGCGGTCTGGGCAGTTTCGGTGCCCTGTGCGCCTTGCCCCAAAAATACCGTGAACCGGTTCTGGTTTCCGGTACTGACGGGGTCGGCACCAAGCTGCGTCTTGCCATGGATCTGAAACGCCACGACACCATCGGTATCGATCTGGTGGCCATGTGTGTCAATGACCTGGTAGTTCAAGGGGCCGAGCCGCTGTTCTTCCTGGATTACTACGCCACGGGGAAACTGGATGTCGATACTGCCGCCAGCGTGATCACCGGCATCGCGGAAGGGTGCAAACAGTCAGGCTGTGCGCTGGTCGGCGGCGAAACCGCTGAAATGCCCGGCATGTACCACGGTGAAGATTACGACGTCGCCGGTTTTTGCGTCGGTGTTGTTGAAAAATCAGAGATCATCGACGGAAGTAAAGTGCAGGCAGGTGATACTCTGGTAGCACTGGCAGCCAGTGGCCCACACTCTAACGGCTATTCGCTGGTACGTAAGATTCTCGAGGTGAGCAAAACCGATCCGGAACAGACGACTCTTGAGGGAAAATCACTGGCCGATCACCTGCTGGCCCCGACCAGGATCTACGTCAAATCCATTCTGGCGCTGATTGAAAAAGTGGATGTCCACGCGATTGCTCACCTGACAGGTGGCGGTTTCTGGGAAAATATCCCGCGTGTGTTGCCAGAAGGCATGCAAGCCAACATTGATGAATCCAGCTGGCAGTGGCCCGCTGTGTTCAACTGGCTGCAACAGACGGGCAACGTCAGCCGTCACGAAATGTACCGTACTTTTAACTGCGGTGTGGGTATGATTATCGCACTGCCTGCTGAACAGGAAGAGGAAGCCGTGGCATTCCTCAATAGCCAGGGTAAAACCGCATGGAAAATCGGCGTTATTCAACCCGCTAACGCCGGAGACGCAGTGGTCATTAATTAATGAAAAACATCGTTGTCTTGCTCTCAGGTCAAGGAAGCAACTTGCAGGCGTTGATTGACGCCTGCGCGCGCAAGCGTATCAAAGCGAATATCGCGGCCGTATTCAGCAACAATCCAGAAGCCTATGGTCTGGTACTGGCGCAAACAGCCGAGATTCCGGCCCATGTCATCGACCCACAAGTGTTTGCTGACCGGGCTGCCTTTGACGCCGCAATGGCAGAAGAGATGGCGCAATACCAACCGGATCTGGTGGTACTGGCGGGTTATATGCGCATCCTCAGCCCGGAGTTCGTTGCGCTGTTTGCAGGCAAAATGCTGAACATCCACCCGTCCCTGCTGCCCAAATACCCGGGTCTGCATACCCATCGCAAAGCACTGGAAAATGCCGATAAGGAACATGGTACTTCGGTCCACTTCGTGACTGATGAACTGGATGGCGGTCCTCTGATTCTGCAAGCCAAGGTCCCGGTGTTTGGTGATGATACGGAAGAAGCGCTTGCCGCTCGGGTACAAACTCAGGAACACACCATCTATCCATTGGTGGTGAACTGGTTTGCCGAAGGGCGTCTTAAAATGCGCGAGGGCGAAGCTTGGCTCGACGGCGTGCGTATTCCCAAACAGGGTTATGCTGCCGAATAACGCTAATTCCCACCGACTTTCAGGCGGTAGCACTCTGCCGCCCTGAAAGTTCCCGCTGAACGGCACTTTATTTACTTACGAAATCATTACCATCCTAATGATATAAAACAACATTATCTTTTTGTCGCATTTTCCCCACCTTAGCACTATTGATAATCACTCTCATACTCATTAACCTCCCCTGCTCGATTTTATGCAGAGGGCGAATATGCGCGCATTATTCCTGACCAAAGCGTTACTGGTCATGCTGCTGTTGGCGAACACCAACGCCTGGGGAAAGACCGTTACCGACCTGCTGGGACGTCAGGTAACGATTCCCGATAATCCTTCACGTCTTTTTCTCGGTGAAAGCCGTTTGCTCTATCCCCTTGCGTTGCTGGAACCCGGTAATCCGGCACAGCGCGTGGTGGGTTGGCCTGGCGATATGGCACGTTACGACGCGCAAAGCTGGGAAAAATACACCACCGCGTTCCCTGCCATTGCACAAATCCCGCGTCTTGGCGATGGGGGGCCACACACGCTGAATGCCGAAGCCATTCTGCTGTTAAAGCCCGATCTGGTCATCCTGCCGCGTCTGGCTAAAACCTCGGCGGAGGATGATGCGCTACAGCAGACGCTTGAACGCGCAGGCATCCCGGTGATTTATGTCGATCTGCGCGTCGAACTGTTGAAAAACACCCTGCCCAGCGTCCGTTTACTCGGCGAAATACTCAACCGCACTGAACGTGCTGCCGCATTCAGCGCATTTTACCAGCAGCATATGGACACCATTTCGCAACGCCTGGCGCGCTATCACGGTCAAAAGCCCACCGTGATGCTGCACCTGCATCTGGGCCGCCGCGATACCTGCTGTACCACAGCAGTAGGTGGCAATCTTGGTGGGCTACTGCGCTTTGCCGGTGGCGATAACATCGCAGCCGACAGCATTCAGCGCGTCTATGGTGAACTCAATCCGGAAAAAGTGTTGGCAGCCAACCCCGATGTCTACATCGCCACCGGCATGGCGGGGCCAGAAGGAAAGCGATTCTCGGCACTGATGCTGGGCCCGGACGTTTCCGAGCAGCAAGCGCAAAACAGCTTTACCACCCTGCAACAACAAGAACCCATTCTGTCACACCTCAACGCCGTGCAGCAGGGGCGCGCCTGGAGTATGTGGCACAACTTCTACCTAAGCCCGTATCACGTGGTGATGGTGGAGATGTTTGCCAAAGCGCTCTATCCCGATTTATTTGCCGATTTGCAACCGCAAGACACCTTAAAACAACTCTACCAACAATTCTTACCTATTGAATTTTAAGGTAAATTATGGAGTCACATCTCACATGAACGCTAATTTTATACGTCGCAGTTGGCCACTTATCGCACTGTTGCCACTGGGTTCGCACGCTGCCTCATCGAGCGCGCAGGAAGATACCGTGGTGGTCACGCAATCTGACCGAGCCACCGCCGATACAGACAGCAGCTATCAACCGCACAAAAGCGTAACCGGTACACGCACCGAAGCACGTCTGCTGGACGTGCCGCAGGCGGTTAACGTCGTGCCACCGCAAGTGTTACGCGATCAGGCGGCACGCACGCTGGACGAAGCGCTGTACAGCATCAGCGGTATTACCCAAGCCAACACACTCGGGGGGACGCAGGATGCGGTGATCAAACGTGGGTTTGGCGACAACCGCGATGGGTCGCTGTTTCGCGATGGCATTCGTTCGATTCAGGCTCGCAATTTCACGCCTACCAGCGAACGCGTTGAAGTCCTCAAAGGCCCGGCCTCCATGCTGTACGGCATGGGTGAACCCGGCGGCGAGATCAATATCATCAGTAAAAAACCGGAACTGGTTCAGAAAACCCATATCGAAGGCTGGCAGAGCAGCTTTAACGGGGGCGGTGGGCAGGTGGATGTCACCGGACCACTGGGAGACAACGGTTTGGCTTACCGTATGCTGGTCGATCACGACGAAACCGATTACTGGCGCAATTTTGGCCGCAAACGCCAAACCACCGTTGCGCCGTCAGTGATGTGGTATGGCGATGACACCACGGTGCGCCTTGCCTATGAACATCAGGAATACCTGACGCCGTTCGATCGCGGCACCATCATAAATCCCAATACCGGCAAGCCAGTCAATACGCCGCGCGACCGCCGCTTTGACGAGCATAATAACGCCACGCGCGGCGATCAGGACACCGTGACGCTCCAGATGGAGCGAACGCTCAACGATCGCTGGAAGGGCAACCTCGCCTATTCCTATGCACGTAACCGCTATAGCGACAATCAGGCACGCGCCACCAAATTCAACGCAGCGACCGGAATACTAACCCGTCAACCGGATGCAACGGCAGACGCACGCAGTCAGGCGCAAATTGTACAACTGACCCTGAATGGCGACGTAGACTGGGGACGCATCAACCATCAACTGCGGTTTGGCGTTGACTATGAAGCCGATCGTACCTTCCGTGGCGACATGATCCGCGGCACAGCAACTTCAGGTTTCAACATTTACAACCCGGTCTACGGCACGTTGCCCGCATCCACCACGGTCAGCGCCAAAGACAGCGATCAGCGTGAAAATATCGACAGCACCGGCTTTTTCGTGCAAGACACCCTGCGCCTGAACGAACGCTGGCAGTTGCTGGGCGGGTACGCTACGACAGCTTTGATGTCATGGCAGGAAAAGGCCGCCCGTTTGTCGCCAACACCGACGGTTCCTACCACCGCCTAGTACCGCGCACCGGCGTTATCTACAGCCTGACACCGAACAGTTCGCTCTACGCCAGCTACAGCGAATCGTTCAAACCCAATTCGTCCATTGCCACTCAAATCGGCGCACTTCCTCCTGAACTTGGCCGTTCTTATGAAGTGGGCACCAAAATCGATCTGCCGGACCGTATCACCGCTAACCTGGCGCTGTTCGATATCGTGAAACGTAACGTGATGGTGGATGAAACCATCGGCAATGAAACAGTGACACGCACCTCAGGCAAAGTACTTTCACAGGGTATTGAGCTGGACATGGCCGGTAAGCTCACCGATTCCCTGAGCCTGATCGGTAGCTACGCCTTTACTGATGCGCGCGTGGTTGCCGATCCGAAAAACAACGGTAACGAAATGACTAACGCCGCTCGCCACACTGCCGCGCTTTTCCTGACCCAAGATTTCGGGTCGCTTGGCTGGCATGACGGAGACGACCTGCGCGCAGGTGCCGGTGCGCGCTATGTGGGTCGCCGTGCGGGAGATGCTGCCAACAGCTTCTATCTCGATGATTACACCGTTGCTGACGCTTTTGTTGCCTATACCGTGCCGTTTAACGGCTACAAGGTGAAATGGCAGATGAACGTGAAGAACCTGTTTGATAAAACCTACTACCTGTCCAGCGGCAACAACCTGCGAGTGGCGGTGGGTGAACCACGTCAGGTGCTGCTGCGCGCCAGCGTAGATTTTTAATCCCGCCATGCCGCGCCCTTTAATCTTAACGATAAGGGCGCGGTCCTTTTCCTCTGAACTCCCCCGCAAACAGTGGTTCTGCGAACAAAGCACGCTATACTCATCCTGTTGCCATGTGGCAAACATGTAATGGGAGGAACCATGTCTGGCGCGAGCAATATCGTGCGTTTACGGCCTCTGGAACGAGAGGATCTCAATTTTGTCCATCAGTTGGATAACAACGCCAGTGTGATGCGTTATTGGTTTGAAGAGCCCTATGAAGCCTTTGTGGAACTGTGCGATCTCTACGACAAACACATTCACGATCAAAGCGAGCGGCGCTTTATCATCGAGTTTGAAAAAAATCGGGTAGGTTTGGTCGAGTTGGTGGAAATTAACCATATCCACCGCCGCGCAGAATTCCAAATTATTATCGACCCCGCCTATCAGGGACGTGGCTACGCCAGCGCCGCCGCCAAGCTGGCGATGGATTACGGATTTTCCGTGCTGAACCTGTACAAGCTGTACCTGATTGTGGATAAAGAGAACACCAAGGCTATCCACATTTATGCCAAGCTGGGCTTTGAAGTCGAAGCCGAATTGCGCCACGAGTTTTTCATCAACGGCGAATACCGCAATACCATTCGTATGTGCGTTTTCCAGCACCAGTATATGGAACGGTATAAAGCGAACGCGATGGCAGATAAACCTTCACCGGAAGCGGATATCACACGCTAACAGCGTTACTTATCTGAACCTTCGATTTAAAGCCGATGATCTTGATTCAGGATCATTGGCTATTCCCTCTGTCATAACAAGCCAACTTTTATATCGTTTTGACAGAAAGAACGCCTGAGCCTTCATTCCCCTATTACAGCACATCCCATTGGGGCTACTTTAGTCTTGAATCGGGGAAATAACATATTACTGGCTTTGTTGAATAATAGGGAATCGTGCTGTTTTACTATGCCCATTTTGGTAGAAAATGCTTATCACCTCAGGCATTCCGTTTTCTCATGATGCTTAACTGCATGATTTTACGTTGCTGGAAACAATCGTTTTACTGGGCTGGTAGCATAAAATCTGTTTATTCAACAAAGCCCCACTAATGCTGCTGTAGAGGCAGCATTGAATATTTATAAAAAGTTTCCAGATGTGGATAGCGTTTCATGTGTCAACGTCCGTCAGGTAACAGCGCATGAGAACACGTTTTTTGAGGATGAATGGCAACACCTACTAAAGAAGCCAAAGCGCAAAGAGAAGAAAGGCATGAAGCAATCACAGTAGGTCATCGTCGCCCGCATTATCGCAGCATCTAAAGATATTGTCGCGTGCGAAAAGGCGATGGTAACACTGAAAGATATTTATCGTACCGCCATGCGCCAATATTTCCGCGAGCATGGTGACCCCAGTATTGATTGCGGACGACTCAACCCGGATAAACCCACCTCGTTATACACAAGTCCGCAACGCCTTATATGCCAAGGGTTAGGGGGCTGAAATAGGCAGCCGGTGGGGTTGTAAATGAAGTGAAACCGACGTGTACTATCGCCATTTACGGCGCTGAAAAATGACACGGGATTCAGATGGCTGGGCACACCAAGAACTGGAAGGGGTAAATCTTGGTGACACGAGGCTCAATAAGCGTGCCAAAGGGCTTTTGATACGGCTGGCTGAGAATCCGCAAGCTGTAGTGGCACACTGATACTGGCCACCTGATCGGAGGTGATATGCTCACCTCATCAACACGACAGGTGACCTCATGGGTAAACATTTTACGGCGGAATTTAAGCTCGAAGCCGCAAAGCTGGTTGTCGACCACGGCTACACATACGTTAAGGCCGCAGAGGCGGTTAATGTCAGCCATTCTGCCATTAGTCGCTGGGTCAATAAGCTTCGCCTTGAACGACAGGGAAAAACGCCAACGGGACTTCCTCTTACCCCTGAACAGCTCGAGCTGCGTGAGATGAAGAAAAAAGTCCAATGCCTTGAAATGGAGAACGAAATCCTAAAAAAGGCTACGGCGCTCTTAATGTCGGACTCACTCAACGGTTCACGGTAGTCGACAGGCTGAGGGCGCGATACCCGGTCACGGCGTTGTGCCAAACTTTTGAGGTACATCGCAGCAGCTACAGGCACTGGCAGGCTTCCGCTAATGAACCCGACGGTGAGCGCGTGGTTAAGTGTAGTCGCGTCATGGAAGCCTGGAACGCCAGCGGCGGCTCTGCCGGCGCTCGAAGTATCGCGACCATCGTCACCGGCAGCTCTGGTGTCAACATGGGGCGCTGGCTGGCTGGCAAGCTGATGAAGGAGCTGGGTATCGCCAGCTGCCAGCGACCGGCTCACAAATACAAACGCGGCGGCAATGAACACGTTGAAATACCGAACTATCTCAACCGCCAGTTCGCGGTTACCGCGCCGGATCAGGTCTGGTGCGGCGATGTGACCTACATCTGGACGGGCAAATGCTGGGCTTACCTTGCGGTGGTGCTAGATCTGTTCGCCCGCAAACCGGTGGGCTGAGCCATGTCGACGTCGCCGGACTCGGCGCTGACAGTTAAAGCGTTGCAGATGGCCTGGGAACTCCGGGGACAACCAACAGGAGTCATGTTCCACAGCGACCAGGGCAGCCACTATACCAGCCGTCAATACCGGCAAGCCCTGTGGCGCTGCCGGATAAAGCAGAGTATGAGTCGGCGGGGTAACTGCTGGGATAATGCGCCAATGGAGCGGTTCTTCCGCAGCCTGAAGACAGAATGGGTGCCGACAAAGGGTTACAACAGCTTCAGCGAAGCCCAGGACGCGATTATCCGCTACATCACGGGGTATTACAGCGCTATCCGGCCTCACTGGTATAACGGCGGCTTAACTCCAAACGAATCTGAGCGACTGTTCTACATACAGTCTAATGCGGTGGCCAATATTAGTTGACCACTACAGTTTTGATGGCATGGTAGCGGCTCAATCTGGAAAGTAAATAGGAGGTGTGAGAGCTAGTTTGTGGATAACTCTCACTTAGTATTTTATTTGATGTCTCCTGATGCTTCCTGATGTTTCTAGACGCATCAATGCTTGTACGAAAAAAAGTTTAAAATATTTTCTCGTCAGCCTGAATTTTTATTCTCGGAGGTGATAAATGGGTGTTTTTTAGCCAATTCATCCAATCTATCCATCCACCTATTCAGAGCGTCAAGTTTCTCCGGCAGGTACTGACTCCGGTTGTAAATACCCATCACCCCCGGCATAGCATGGCCTAGAAGCTGCTCTACGACATGTGGAGCTACGCCCATGTCATTCATCTTGGTTGCCAACGTTCGGCGTAGGTCGTGAGGAGTCCAGTGTTTGTCATGTTGCAAAATCTTATATATTTTAATGCCTGTTGCCGAAGTACAGGTCTGCGTTTTTAGCTCGCCCAGTAAATACTGATCTTGACCCACCATCTCCGGACAGCTTTTGTATCTTAAGTTAACGATGCCCGCTGGCGCCGATATTCTCTTGGGGAGTTGTATCCCAGCGCACTGTGCGGATGGTTTTCATTGTAATGATTGAACGCCGCTGCAAGATTCTTCAGCGCTGTTCGCACATCGGGTTTTGGCATGAAGGCGATGTAATCTTCCTTCATCGTCTTCACGAACCGTTCTGCCATGCCGTTACTCTGTGGACTGCTCACTGCTGTTGTGCAGGGCTCCAGATTCAGTTCTCTGGCGAACTTCCGCGTTTCATGCGCTGTGTACGCTGAACCATTATCCGTCAGCCATTGCACTGGTTTATCCGGCAGCGCGCTACCGAAGCGTTTTTCCACCGACCTCAGCATCACATCCTGCAGGGTTGAACTGTCATAACCCCTGGTGCTCGCTGCCCAGTCTATGGCCTCCCGGTCGCAGCAGTCCAGTGCGAACGTCACCCGCAGCTTCTCGCCGTTGTCACAACCGAACTCGAAGCCATCTGAGCACCAGCGCATATCGCTCTCTGCTACCGCGATTTTGCCTTTATGCTCCCGCTTCGGACGTTCAGTTTTATCATGCAACAACAGCAGGTTATGCTCGCTCATTATCCTGTAAAGCCGTTTGGCGTTCACCGGTGGAAGTCCCTCTGCACGACGTTGCTTACGCAGGATACCCCACACTCGGCGGTAACCGTAACTGGGCATGTCGCTGATGATACGGAGGATGTCCGATAATATCTCAGCATCAGCTTCGTCATTACGCCGGTTGCTGCGCCTGTCCAGCCAGTCGGCAGAACGGTTAACCCGCAGTGACAGCTGCGCACGCGACACGCTCATGGCGCGGCTGACCAGAGCTATTCCCCGTCCTTTGGCAACAAGGGCGCGTGCGCTATCCATTTTCGCGACTGGCGGTACTCCACTGCTTCTTTGAGGATCTCAACTTCCATCGTCTTCTTACCCAGAAGGCGCTGTAGCTCCCGGACCTGCTTGAGGGCAGTCGCCAGCGCCGAAGCTGGAACCACTTCTTCTCCGGCCGCAACGGCGGTGAGGCTTCCTTCCTGGTATTGCTTCTTCCACTTAAACAAAAGGCTGGGCTGGATGCCATGCAGGCGGGCTACATGGGAGACGTTCATCCCCGGCTCCATTGTCTGCTGAATGATGGCGATTTTCTCTTGCGGAGTTTTACGCTTACGGACTTCTTGCCCTAACAGGATCCCGGTCATTTCAAAATTAGCATGATTGTTAGACATATATCTAAGCCTATCTCTTATCTGGAGATACAGCTACTGTCTGGTGTTACAGGGGGCTACATCACTCGCCCAGTAAATACCCGGTTCGTAAGTTATGGGCGCGCAGTATCTCAATGCATCGTCGTATTTTTTCGGGTATAGGTCTAATTATAGGCGTCTCAGTTTTACTATGCTCTTTAGGAACAGTCCATAACCCATATCGTTATACACATCTTTTGGCCATTTTTTGAACAGGATGCTCAGAACACCGTGAATTAAGGCATTCAAGCCATCCCATTGGCTTTTTGAGGTTCAAAATGCCACTCTGAGATAAACCCGTAACTCATTGATTAAACAGTGCGTTAGAAAGATGTGTATAACGATATGTCCATAACCCGTTATCTAAATCCCATTCATCCCAACGGGATAATCTAGCCTCTCCGCTTCGACAGCCAAATACTATTAATATTCTTAACCAAGCTGAATAATAAGGCCGAAAGGAATTTGTATTACTTATAGAATTCCATAGCTGACCGACTTCGATATCAGTTAATACTCTGTCGCGCTTTGATGCTTTTTGTCCAACATCAGATAACACTAAATCATCAAGAGCATTGCTAACGGCATATCGACGTACGCGACAAAACTTAAGTGCTTGCTTGCATAACTGAAATAATGTACCCGCACTCACCGGAACCGTTTTTTTCATTCTGTCGAAACATTGCAGCCAATACCGTGTTTCACAGTCAGATAAAGCCATATCTCCGATGTAAGGATAAATGTGCTTCTTAAATTGCAATAGACGGTCACCAATATCAGAGCGATTATCCATCGCGTAATGTTTTACCCAATATCCAATCGCATCTTTGACTGATACAGGTTTTAGCGATTCTTGTTTGGTCAGCTTCAACTGTCGGCGGGGGTCTTTACCCACCTCGTTATACACATCTCTGTTCGTGCCTGAGCGCGCGTAGCGTTTCGGCGGCCGTCATGACTTTCTGCAAGCCTTTCCAGATAGTTTTTGCGCCTGGTTCACCGTCGCCTTTTCGAGCAAGAAAGCCTCCCAGTTGCGCAACTAAGCGCAATACTTCGTTTAGCTTAGGGCGGCCCTTGGGCATACGCTTGTTCATCAGTAGGTAAGCTCCATGAGTCTCGTCGGAATCAAAGAACAACATTGCGTCCAGCTCTGGACAGGTTCGTCCCATACGCATTAAATAGGCGATGCGCCATGCCACGATCATGAACAGCGCCAATGCCCGCTCAATGCGATCCACGGTCGATAACTGTAACGCTTCGACACAGCAGCCGTTCTTCAGCACATTGAAGAACATCTCGATTTCCCATCTAGCCCGATACCAGTCGATCAGCTCCACGATATCTTCTCGTCCTTCAGGTACGCGATTGCTCAGCAACCGCCACTCGACCGGCTTCACGCCTGCTGGCGGCTCAATTTCCTTGGCTATCACACAAGTCACTGCCAACCCGCAACGCAGCGACACTCGCTTCACGCGCAGCGCCTGTTTCACCGTACGCGCCTTCTGCCCCGCGCGAGCCGCCATAACGAATTGGATTTCTCCCACCGGCACGGTCTTTCCAACCTTCTGCCAAAGCTTCTCATTACAGTCCAGACTGCGATTATGAGTCGAGCGGATCAACCAGTCAGCCGGAGTGCCAAGGTCATCAGCGAGCTGCATCAACGCCTTGATATCCGCTTCGCGATCGGCTAAGTACACCAGACGTGTGTTTGGCAACTCCGAGGCGAGTTCAGCAACTCGCTCGTATCCCTCGAGCCAGCGCGTACTCTCCTTGAGCCCATCGCGTTTTCCGTCTGCATCCTTCGGCTCTCTTGCCCACATCCACGCATCCAGTACGCCCAACCCCACGCGATCCGGACTGACCGCGTAGGTCGGATGCAGGTACAGACCACGCCTGGCTTCGTAGTTCAAGGGACCCAAGCCTTGGATTTGCTGCCCGTTGAAGTCAAGCTCGGTAGTGTCTTGGATACACAGCACAACCTCGTGTTCTCGGATCCTTTCCTGCGTACGCTGCCAGTGAGGTTGCAGAATGTCTCGCCATTCGAATGCTTGGCTCTCCATGAAGCGCTAAGCACCCAGCGTCTCAGACCATCCGAGGCACGTATGCGGAATGCTGGCTTGCGGATTCTCAGCCAGCCGTATCAAAAGCCCTTTGGCACGCTTATTGAGCTTCGTGTCACCAAGATTTACCCCTTCCAGTTCTTGGTGTGCCCAGCCATCTGAATCCCGTGTCATTTTTCAGCGCCGTAAATGGCGATAGTACACGTCGGTTTCACTTCATTTACAATCCCACCGGCTGCCTATTTCAGCCCGCTAACCCTTGGCATATAAGGCGTTGCGGACTTGTGTATAACGAGGTGGTCTTTACCCTCTGCTAGCCATGTGCGGCATTCATCACGTTTTGTTCTTGCAAGCTTAAGGCTCATATCTGGGTAACGTCCCAGAGTCACACGTTGTATCGTCCCATTGTTGCGATAGGTGAATGTCCAACTAATGCCGCCTACCGTCGATACCCTAACGCTAAGTCCTGCGCCATCGGCAAAAAATTCATACTTCTTACGAGGTACTCCTAATAGATTTCTTAGCTTCTTATCCGAGAGTTTGTTTAATTCTCCGCCCATCATATGACCTTATCTGTTATTCGTATTGTTATGCATAATTTACCGTAAGAACAGCAAAGCATTAAGGGGTTAGAAACAAAATTTGTAATCAAATTGCTGTATTTTAATGATTAGTTAATGATTCAGGAAAAGCATATGCACACGCAGAAACAGATAATCATTTTCTAGTATTGTTAGTAAACTCTGTAATACGAATCATTTAAGACTAATCTGGCTTTGTTGAATAAATAGATTTTATGCTGGCAGCCCAGTGAAACGACGGATCCTCGCAACGCAAAATCATGCAGTTAGGCTTCATGAGAAAACTGTACACCTGAGGGGACAAGCATTTTCTACCAAAAGTGGCTTGGCAAAACAGCATGACTCACTATTATTCAACAAAGCCGACTAATCTGACTTGATTGCAAATCCTACTCCCAAATAAGTAATGTTTGATCTACAACAAGAAAAATTTTATTCAATAAAATAATGCAAATATATGACATATTGTCAATTTTATTGACATTGTGTTACTTTTTAACCAAACCGTCCACATCTACCCTGTGAATAGTTCCCTAGTCATACTGACTCGCGCAGCCAGTTATGCTATAAGAGCGCCTTGGTTATTCAGCCTTTGTGCAGACAGCGCTGCCTGGCAGCTGATGTCTCATCCTTCTGGTTATCAGGGTTTACTCTTATGATTACATTACATACAAACTTCGGTGACATCGTCATTAATACGTTTGCAGACAAAGCGCCTGCTACCGTGGAAAACTTCGAAAACTACTGCCGTAACGGCTTTTATGACAACACCATCTTTCACCGTGTGATCAATGGGTTCATGATCCAGGGCGGCGGTTTCGCACCGGGTATGCAGCAAAAAGCCACCGAAGCGCCTATCGCCAATGAAGCCAATAACGGCCTGAAAAACACCCGTGGCACGCTGGCTATGGCGCGCACCAACGATCCACACTCCGCTACCGCACAGTTCTTTATTAACCAGGTGGATAACGACTTCCTCAACTTCCGCTCAGAACGTGCCGACGGCTGGGGCTATTGTGTGTTTGCCGAAGTGACCGACGGCATGGATGTGGTTGATAAGATCAAAGACGTTGCAACTGGCCGCAGCGGCATGCATCAAGACGTTCCTAAAGAAGATGTGGTAATTACCCACGTGACTGTCAGCGAGTAATCGCAGCAGCATGGCAACACTGTTTATTGCCGACCTGCATCTGAACGTACATGAACCGGCGATCACCGCCGGTTTTCTGCGTTTTCTGGAACGTGATGCCCAGCAGGCAGATGCGCTCTATATCCTGGGCGATCTGTTCGATGCCTGGATCGGCGATGACGATCCGCAACCGCTGCATGCCAACGTCGCTAACGCGCTGCGTCAGTTGCAACAACGCGGTATCCCTTGTTACTTCATTCACGGCAACCGAGACTTCCTGCTGGGCAAGCGTTTTGCTGCGCAAGCAGGCATGACACTGCTCCCCGCCGAGCAAGTAGTGGAGTGCTATGGACGCCGAATCCTGATCATGCACGGCGATACTCTGTGCATTGACGACGCGGCCTATCAGAAATATCGCTGCCGGGTACATAACCCCGTCATCCAGTGGCTGTTCCTGCGCTTACCCTTACGTTTGCGTCTCAGGGTGGCGGCAAAAATGCGGGCGGCAAGTCAGCAGGCAAACCAGCATAAGTCGCAGCAGATTATGGATGTCAATTCGCAGGCGGTGCAGGAGTGTTTACAAGCGTATGGTGTTAACACCCTGATTCATGGGCATACTCATCGGCCAGCGATACACACGGTCATTACCGACAGCGGCGAAGCGCAACGGGCGGTGCTGGGTGCATGGCATGAACAAGGATGGATGATTAAAGTCACGGCTAGCGATACCGCGTTGATTTCCTTTCCCTTCTGATTTCCTCCATTTTTTACACCTTTTGTGGCAAACCTGTGATGCCATTAACGGCAATAATACTGCGATTTGTCCGTACGCAACCGTTTTCCTTCCCGAACGCTCATGGTATGATCTGCGCCCTCCAGCCAGAACGTCATCCGTTTTCTGGCCGACGCAGCCATGCGTCTCAATACGTCATATCACAGGAGCACTACAGGCATGTCATCCAACGCTGCCCCGGCAAAAATTGCCATCGTCATGGGTTCAAAGAGTGACTGGGCTACGATGCAGTTTGCTGCGGAAATTCTCACCACACTCGCTATTCCCTTTCATACCGAAGTCGTTTCAGCGCACCGCACGCCGGACAAACTGTTTAGCTTTGCAGAGCAAGCCGCAGAAAACGGGTTTGATGTGATCATTGCGGGCGCAGGCGGAGCAGCGCACTTGCCCGGTATGCTGGCAGCGAAAACGCTGGTGCCGGTGTTGGGCGTGCCGGTTCAGAGTGCAGCACTAAGCGGCGTTGATAGCCTGTACTCCATTGTGCAAATGCCGCGTGGCATCCCCGTCGGTACACTGGCTATCGGTAAAGCTGGGGCCGCCAACGCGGCCCTGCTCGCCGCACAGATTCTGGCGTTGCACGATGGTGAGTTGGCCATTCGCCTCGCCGTTTGGCGTCAACAGCAAACCGATGAGGTGCTGGCGCATCCCGATCCGCGGGAGGAGGCATGAAACCCGTTTGCGTATTAGGAAACGGCCAACTGGGTCGTATGTTACGTCAGGCCGGTGAAACCTTGGGGATTGCCGTCTACCCGGTGGGGCTGGATGCCGAACCGGAATCCGTGCCGTTTCATCACGCGGTCATCACCGCCGAGATTGAACGCTGGCCGGAAACCGCATTGACGCGCGAATTGGCAGAGCACGCGGCCTTTGTTAACCGTGACATATTTCCACGTCTGGCCGATCGCCTGACACAGAAACAGTTGCTGGATTCGTTGCAGTTGCCTACCGCCACCTGGCAGTTGCTGGCTTCAGCGCAAGAATGGCCCGCAGTCTTCAGCCGGCTGGGCGAGTTGGCCATCGTCAAACGTCGCGTGGGTGGCTATGACGGCCGTGGTCAGTGGCGCTTACGCCCTGACACCGCCGCAACCCTGCCGCAAGAGTGCTACGGCGAATGCATCGTAGAGCAAGGCATCGCGTTTTCTGGTGAAGTGTCAATGGTAGGCGCGCGTGGTACGGATGGACATTGCGTGTTTTATCCGCTGACGCACAATCTGCATGAAGAGGGCATTCTGCGCGCCAGCGTTGCGCTGCAGCAGCCAGATGCGCGCATGCAGCAACAGGCAGAAACCATGCTCGCGGCCATCATGAATGCGCTCGATTACGTCGGTGTGATGGCGATGGAGTGCTTTATCGTGGGCGATCGTTTACTGATCAACGAATTGGCCCCCCGCGTGCACAACAGCGGCCACTGGACACAAAATGGCGCATCCATTAGCCAGTTTGAACTGCACCTGCGCGCCATCCTGGAGCTGCCGTTGCCGAAACCAGTGATTGATGCCCCTGCCGTCATGATCAATCTGATTGGTACTGATGTTAATCACGCCTGGCTGGCACTGCCGCTGGTTCATCTGCACTGGTATGACAAAAAAGTACGACCTGGGCGTAAAGTCGGCCACCTGAACCTGACGCACAGCGATCGCACTCAGCTACAACACACGTTACAGTCACTCGTCCCTCTGTTACCTGAAGCCTATCATTCCGGCCTACAGTGGGCACAAGCAACGCTTTAACCGCTGTGCACTTCCCACCGCGTGGCTTTAGGCCACCTCGTTATACACATCTCTGTTCGTGCCTGAGCGCGCGTAGCGTTTCGGCGGCCCTCATGACTTTCTGCAAGCCTTTCCAGATAGTTTTTGCGCCTGGTTCACCGTCGCCTTTTCGAGCAAGAAAGCCTCCCAGTTGCGCAACTAAGCGCAATACTTCGTTTAGCTTAGGGCGGCCCTTGGGCATACGCTTGTTCATCAGTAGATAAGCTCCATGAGTCTCGTCGGAATCAAAGAACAACATTGCGTCCAGCTCTGGACAGGTTCGTCCCATACGCATTAAATAGGCGATGCGCCATGCCACGATCATGAACAGCGCCAATGCCCGCTCAATGCGATCCACGGTCGATAACTGTAACGCTTCGACACAGCAGCCGTTCTTCAGCACATTGAAGAACATCTCGATTTCCCATCTAGCCCGATACCAGTCGATCAGCTCCACGATATCTTTTCGTCCTTCAGGTACGCGATTGCTCAGCAACCGCCACTCGACCGGCTTCACGCCTGCTGGCGGCTCAATTTCCTTGGCTATCACACAAGTCACTGCCAACCCGCAACGCAGCGACACTCGCTTCACGCGCAGCGCCTGTTTCACCGTACGCGCCTTCTGCCCCGCGCGAGCCGCCATAACGAATTGGATTTCTCCCACCGGCACGGTCTTTCCAACCTTCTGCCAAAGCTTCTCATTACAGTCCAGACTGCGATTATGAGTCGAGCGGATCAACCAGTCAGCCGGAGTGCCAAGGTCATCAGCGAGCTGCATCAACGCCTTGATATCCGCTTCGCGATCGGCTAAGTACACCAGACGTGTGTTTGGCAACTCCGAGGCGAGTTCAGCAACTCGCTCGTATCCCTCGAGCCAGCGCGTACTCTCCTTGATCCATATCGTTATACACATCTTTCTAACGCACTGTTTAATCAATGAGTTACGGGTTTATCTCAGAGTGGCATTTTGAACCTCAAAAAGCCAATGGGATGGCTTGAATGCCTTAATTCACGGGGTTCTGAGCATCCTGTTCAAAAAATGGCCAAAAGATGTGTATAACGATATGTCCTTGATCCCATCGCGTTTTCCGTCTGCATCCTTCGGCTCTCTTGCCCACATCCACGCATCCAGTACGCCCAACCCCACGCGATCCGGACTGACCGCGTAGGTCGGATGCAGGTACAGACTACGCCTGGCTTCGTAGTTCAAGGGACCCAAGCCTTGGATTTGCTGCCCGTTGAAGTCAAGCTCGGTAGTGTCTTGGATACACAGCACAACCTCGTGTTCTCGGATCCTTTCCTGCGTACGCTGCCAGTGAGGTTGCAGAATGTCTCGCCATTCGAATGCTTGGTTCTCCATGAAGCGGTAAGCACCCAGCGTCTCAGACCATCCGAGGCACGCATGCGGAATGCTGGCTTGCGGATTCTCAGCCAGCCGTATCAAAAGCCCTTTGGCGCGCTTATTGAGCCTCGTGTCACCAAGATTTACCCCTTCCAGTTCTTGGTGTGCCCAGCCATCTGAATCCCGTGTTATTTTTCAGCGCCGTAAATGGCGATAGTACACGTCGGTTTCACTTCATTTACAACCCCACCGGCTGCCTATTTCAGCCCGCTAACCCTTGGCATATAAGGCGTTGCGGACTTGTGTATAACGAGGTGGCTTTAGGCCGGTGGGAAGTGCATTCCCTTACGCTCTCGTCTGTTTTGTCTGCAAGCCATAAACACACACTATTTATATTGTCTTATTTTGGCGTGACATATGGATTATTAGGTCTATTATTAATCGCAGGTAAATTAACGCTATTTGGTAATGCCTTCAAATAGTTGGCTTTTGTGATATTCTGCCGCTATTTGAGGTTTCCACGTGGTTACTGTTTTTGTTCATTGCCCTCGCTGTCATTCAGATAAAGTTTATCGACATGGCCTTAGTCCAACTAAGCGCGAACGCTTCCGGTGTCAGTGCTGTCGCCGTGTATTCCAGCTTACCTACCGCTATGAAGCGCGAAAGCCGGGAGTCAAAGAGCAGATCGTTGATATGGCCTTCAACGGTGCCGGTGTTCGCGATACCGCCAGAACGTTGAAAATCGGCATCAATACGGTCATCCGGGCTTTAAAAAGCTCTCGCCCCGCAGGATAACGTCTTCTCCCGTTGCTCACGCCGACGTCGCCCTTATCTGTGAACTGATGAGCAATGGAGCTTCGTTGGCAGTCAGGCGCTACAGCACTGGCTCTGGTAGGCTTACAATACCAAAACGGGCGGTGTTCTGGCCTACACTTTTGGCCCCCGAACCGATGAGACCTGCCGTGAATTGCTGGCTCTGTTGACACCGTTCAACATCGGCATGATTACCAGTGACAACTGGGGCAGCTATGCAAGAGAGGTTCCGAAGCAGAAACATCTGACTGGCAAGATTTTCACGCAACGCATAGAGCGCAATAACCTGACGCTCCGTACCCGCATTAAACGACTGGCGCGTAAAACGATTTGCTTCTCGCGCTCCGTCGAGATCCACGAAAAAGTCATCGGAGCCTTCATCGAAAAACACATGTTCTACTAATTGGAGCCATTACCTAAAAAAGCATGCATTTGGTTAGTCGTTTTAACTTTGTCTCTGACCAACGACTCCCTGACGCGATGCAAGGCTCGCATAGCCTGCTGAGCCTCAGTTCTTGGCTGCACAAACCGCATGGAAGGGCGTGATCCGGCTTCGCATATTGCTTCGGCATCAACGAAATCGTT
This sequence comes from Symbiopectobacterium sp. Eva_TO, assembly GCF_053848865.1. NCBI lineage: Bacteria > Pseudomonadati > Pseudomonadota > Gammaproteobacteria > Enterobacterales > Enterobacteriaceae > Symbiopectobacterium > Symbiopectobacterium sp. Eva_TO. The sequence goes on from NZ_JBSPEY010000004.1 coordinate 2,116,275, forward strand.
CTTGTTGCTCTTGACAAAAGGGCGGACAAACTGCGGAGAGATCAACTTTACTTCATGCCCCAGCTCACTGATCCGACGAGCCATAAAATGGGCTTTGTTGAATAAATCAGAACTTGTAACGACTGTGCCCCAGGTCGATTGTTACGTGATGCGAATACTGTTCGGCATTCCTAATAGCGTGATCCGGTTAAGCGCTTTGACCATCGCCATGGCTTCACCCACCTGAGCATCGTAGTCACGCAGACTTAGATGACCACCCAGAAGCGTTTTGAACCGGAACATGGCCGTTTCAGCCACTGAGCGTCGGTGATAGCCCACTTTCTTTTTCCAGGTATCGTTGCTGCCGCTCAGGCGCTGATTTGCAACAGCGTGGTTACGCTCGTGGTAGTGGTCCGGCCAATATTGCGTCCCCCTTCGCGGCGGGATAAGCGGCCTTATTTTCTTCCTCAGCAGAGCATCATGGCAGTAACCTGTATCGTAAGCGCCGTCAGCCGATGCCTCTCTGATTTTCCGGTGGGTCTGGTTTATCAGTGCCGGTAGAGCCTGGGCATCAGTCGTACCACTGAGCGACAAATCCGCACAGATAATCTCATGCGTCGCACTGTCTACTGCCAGATGCAGCTTACGCCACACCCTGCGTCTGTCGGCACCATGCTGCCGGACTTTCCATTCGCCTTCGCCAAAGACCTTCAGGCCGGTTCCATCAATGACCAGATGTGAGATTTCACCACGGGTTGGCGTTTTTATGCTGATGTTCACTGTCTTTGCTCGCTTGCTGAGCAGCGAATAGTCTGGACAATGCAGCGACAATTTAATCAGTTTAAAAATCGAGTCAACAAAACCCTGTAAAGCCCTCAATGAATCTATGGTCACCCCCATTTTTGCAACACTGATCTTTGATTAATGGTGGGCTTGCTTAAATCATATCGTTATACACATCTTTTGGCCATTTTTTGAACAGGATGCTCAGAACCCCGTGAATTAAGGCATTCAAGCCATCCCATTGGCTTTTTGAGGTTCAAAATGCCACTCTGAGATAAACCCGTAACTCATTGATTAAACAGTGCGTTAGAAAGATGTGTATAACGATATGTGCTTAAATCTATCCGGCGTCTTTATGGCCAAGGATGCCCGCGCCACGATGAGTTTCGCACCTGATATTCCTAAAAAGGCCATCGGCTTCATTGAGCCATTTTCATTTTTTGGTTTTATATCAGGCCGTCAGGCCGTTCATGTCATCAATAATCAGTCTTCGCAAAACCAGATGGGTAACTTCGTTAAATTGCTGACTGTTAGACCAGCATTACTGTTCAAACACGGTATTTCGTGTCGTTATTGCCCAAGCTATTCGAGCTAATTTATTTGCTAATGCACAGCACACAACGCAAGAATGTTTCCTGCCCAACTGAGACCTTACCCAATCAGCTAATCTCCCTGATTGATGGTCAATTCTTAGGATAAATACCCGCGCACATTGAACAAGCAATCGGCGAAGGTTTTTATCTCCACGCTTGCTAATACCCAGCAGAGTATTCTTCCCTCCAGTACTGTATTGGCGGGGTACAAGACCGGTGGAAGCGGCAAAATTACGACTGTTTTCATATTGCTTGCCATCGCCTAACTGTGATGACAAAACGCTGGCTGTTATCGGTCCAACACCAGGGATGGTCATTAAATGCTGGCCAGTTTCATCTAGAGAGAGTGCCTGCCCAAGTTCTCTTTCGAGCTCTGCTATCTGCCCAACCAAATATTGGTAATGATCGTGTAATCGAAGCAGCAACTGTGCCAGATAAGGTGGCAAGTCATTATCAGCCAGAACAGCTGAAAGCCTTTTGATTACCGCAATACCTTTCGGCATGCTGATACCAAACTCCAGTAAAAAAGCATGCATTTGGTTAGTCGTTTTAACGTTGTCTCTGACCAACGACTCCCTGACGCGATGCAAAGCTCGCATAGCCTGCTGAGCCTCAGTTCTTGGCTGCACAAACCGCATGGAAGGGCGTGATCCGGCTTCGCATATTGCTTCGGCATCAACGAAATCGTTCTTGTTGCTCTTGACAAAAGGGCGGACAAACTGCGGAGAGATCAACTTTACTTCATGCCCCAGCTCACTGATCCGACGAGTCATAAAATGGGCACCGGCGCAGGCTTCCATTACAACGGTAGTAGGGCCTTGTTGAATAATAGGGAATCGTGCTGTTTTACTATGCCCATTTTGGTAGAAAATGCTTATCACCTCAGGCATTCCGTTTTCTCATAATGCTTAACTGCATGATTTTACGTTGCTGGAAACAATCGTTTTACTGGGCTGGTAGCATAAAATCTGTTTATTCAACAAAGCCCGGTAGTAGGTGTACACGTAGCCAGAAACTCGATGAGTTTGGTGCGGGTAAACTTTTTCCGCAGTAATGCCTTGCCTGATTTATCCTGACAATGAATGTGAAAAGAACGTTTGCCGAGATCGATACCAATAAGCGTGACGTTTTGCATGATGGCCTTCTCCATAAAGAAACACCCTGTCAGCGTACCGCTCACAGGGTGGGGGTGACCATCTCATTGGGCCAAACACGCGTTTCATCATCAGGACTGTGGTGATGGCCATATCTGAGTAGTGGAGCGGTCGTCCACGCCGTTCAGTAGTCGTTTTTTCCGTCCATGCAGCAATGGCTGATTCATCTAGCCTACGGTTAGAGAACCGCGCTGCTTGAGGGCATTGTTATAGGAGGGCCAGTTAGTGATTTTAAAATTTTGTTTTGCCATGGAGACCTGATGTTGAAACAACTATGGGCTTTGTTGAATAAACAGATTTTATGCTACCAGCCCAGTAAAACGATTGTTTCCAGCAACGTAAAATCATGCAGTTAAGCATTATGAGAAAACGGAATGCCTGAGGTGATAAGCATTTTCTACCAAAATGGGCATAGTAAAACAGCACGATTCCCTATTATTCAACAAAGCCACAACTATGGTGATCTGATCCGATGATTACCCAAACTTTCTATTTATTCAACAAAGCCATTTGGTATGAAAATTAAGTTAAAGCATCAAATAAGAGACCTTATAAATAAATAACGTAAAGTATCATCATTGATATTTTATTTATGGTAATGACTCCAATTAGTAGAACATGTGTTTTTCGATGAAGGCTCCGATGACTTTTTCGTGGATCTCGACGGAGCGCGAGAAGCAAATCGTTTTACGCGCCAGTCGTTTAATGCGGGTACGGAGCGTCAGGTTATTGCGCTCTATGCGTTGCGTGAAGATCTTGCCAGTCAGATGTTTCTGCTTCGGAACCTCTCTTGCATAGCTGCCCCAGTTGTCACTGGTAATCATGCCGATGTTGAACGGTGTCAACAGAGCCAGCAATTCACGGCAGGTCTCATCGGTTCGGGGGCCAAAAGTGTAGGCCAGAACACCGCCCGTTTTGGTATTGTAAGCGTACCAGAGCCAGTGCTGTAGCGCCTGACTGCCAACGAAGCTCCATTGCTCATCAAGTTCACAGATAAGGGCGACGTCGGCGTGAGCAACGGGAGAAGACGTTATCCTGCGGGGCGAGAGCTTTTTAAAGCCCGGATGACCGTATTGATGCCGATTTTCAACGTTCTGGCGGTATCGCGAACACCGGCACCGTTGAAGGCCATATCAACGATCTGCTCTTTGACTCCCGGCTTTCGCGCTTCATAGCGGTAGGTAAGCTGGAATACACGGCGACAGCACTGACACCGGAAGCGTTCGCGCTTAGTTGGACTAAGGCCATGTCGATAAACTTTATCTGAATGGCAGCGAGGGCAATGAACAAAAACAGTAACCACGTGGAAACCTCAAATAGCGGCAGAATATCACAAAAGCCAACTATTTGGTAATGACTCCAATTAGTAGAACATGTGTTTTTCGATGAAGGCTCCGATGACTTTTTCGTGGATCTCGACGGAGCGCGAGAAGCAAATCGTTTTACGCGCCAGTCGTTTAATGCGGGTACGGAGCGTCAGGTTATTGCGCTCTATGCGTTGCGTGAAGATCTTGCCAGTCAGATGTTTCTGCTTCGGAACCTCTCTTGCATAGCTGCCCCAGTTGTCACTGGTAATCATGCCGATGTTGAACGGTGTCAACAGAGCCAGCAATTCACGGCAGGTCTCATCGGTTCGGGAGCCAAAAGTGTAGGCCAGAACACCGCCCGTTTTGGTATTGTAAGCGTACCAGAGCCAGTGCTGTAGCGCCTGACTGCCAACGAAACTCCATTGCTCATCAAGTTCACAGATAAGGGCGACGTCGGCGTGAGCAACGGAAGAAGACGTTATCCTGCGGGGCGAGAGCTTTTTAAAGCCCGGATGACCGTATTGATGCCGATTTTCAACGTTCTGGCGGTATCGCGAACACCGGCACCGTTGAAGGCCATATCAACGATCTGCTCTTTGACTCCCGGCTTTCGCGCTTCATAGCGGTAGGTAAGCTGGAATACACGGCGACAGCACTGACACCGGAAGCGTTCGCGCTTAGTTGGACTAAGGCCATGTCGATAAACTTTATCTGAATGACAGCGAGGGCAATGAACAAAAACAGTAACCACGTGGAAACCTCAAATAGCGGCAGAATATCACAAAAGCCAACTATTTGAAGGCATTACCAACTATTTTAAGGCATTACCTTATTTATGAGCGAATTTTGATAAAATTAAAACACGTCAATTCATTTCTGTGATCATATCAATATTATTCGCTGACCGCCTCAATATAGAATGCCGCCACAATCAGTATTGACTCTCTAACATGCGATTGCGTTATAAAAATGCGTCGATGTTTATTATTTATACAACATTGGTGCTATTGCCAATATTGACACGATTTGCAAACTGTGTTCACCAAGGAGAACCAATTATGAGCACAATCCAAGAAAGCAGTGCGATCGTCGCACCCGCTTCTGGTTGGCGTAAAAGCGACACTGTCTGGATGCTCGGGCTTTACGGGACGGCCATTGGCGCGGGCGTGCTGTTCCTGCCGATCAATGCCGGTATTGGTGGATTAATTCCATTGATAATTATGGCAATTATTGCTTTTCCGATGACATATTACTCACACCGCGCACTGTGTCGATTTGTTTTATCCGGTAAAAAAGGTGGTGAAGATATTACTGAAGTGGTCGAAGAACATTTCGGTGTCGGCGCAGGGAAATTAATCACGCTGCTCTACTTTTTTGCTATTTACCCTATTTTGTTGGTTTATAGCGTAGCGATAACCAATACGGTAGACAGTTTTATCACGCACCAACTTCATTTACCGTCGCCGCCACGCGCTGTGTTGTCTTTGGTATTAATTCTGGGCCTGATGTTTATCGTTCGCTTTGGCGAAGCCATGATTGTAAAAGCCATGAGCATTCTGGTTTATCCTTTTGTCATGGTCTTGATACTACTGGCATTTTATTTAGTTCCTCATTGGAATTTAGCGATTTTTGATAATATCTCTTTCACCACCAGCGCAACCGGCAATGGGCTATTATCGACCCTGTGGTTGGCGATCCCGGTAATGGTATTCTCCTTTAACCATTCCCCCATTATCTCCTCTTTTGCCGTTGCCAAGCGTAAAGAGTATGGCGACGATGCCGAGCCCAAATGCTCCCGCATCCTCTCCTACAGCCATATCATGATGGTGCTGACCGTGATGTTCTTTGTGTTCAGTTGTGTACTGAGCCTGTCCCCTGCAGAACTGATGGAAGCCAAAACGCAAAACATTTCCATTTTGTCTTACCTGGCAAACCACTTTAATAACCCGGTCATGGCCTATCTGGCGCCGGTTATCGCCACCATCGCTATCTCCAAATCGTTCCTCGGCCACTATCTGGGGGCGGGAGAAGGCTTTAACGGCATGATAATCAAATCGCTGCGCAGCCGTGGTAAAACCATCGGTCACGCCAAGCTGAACCGCATCACGGCGCTGTTTATGCTGGTGACCACCTGGATCGTCGCCACGCTCAACCCCAGCATTCTGGGCATGATCGAAACAATGGGTGGCCCGGTTATCGCCTGCCTGCTATTCCTGATGCCGATGTACGCCATTCAGAAAGTCCCGGCAATGAAGCAATACAGCGGACAGATCAGCAACGTGTTCGTTACCGTGATGGGTCTGATCGCCATCACCGCCATTGTCTATAGCCTGTATTAATCCACGCAGAAGCGGCACTGAGCCGCTTCCTTGTTCCCCCTCATGACTGTCAAGAGACGGTTGGCATAAGTTGCCAGCCGTCTCTCGGCACACCTGATGACGGAATCTGCTGGCAGCGCCTTGGCGTTGTCAGCATCTTGTTAGAGGAAATCGCCATGGTCAGCGTATTCGAGATTTTCAAAATTGGTATTGGGCCGTCGAGTTCGCACACCGTCGGGCCGATGAAAGCAGGTAAAATGTTTACCGATGAGCTGGTCAGCCAGTCGCTTATCACCTCCGTTACCGATATCGTGGTGGACGTGTACGGTTCGCTTTCCCTGACCGGTAAAGGGCACCATACGGATATCGCCATCATTATGGGGCTGGCCGGAAACCTGCCGGATCGCGTGGACATCGACGGTATTCAGGCGTTTATTCAACGAGTAAAAGAGACCCAGCGCCTGCCTCTGCTGGGGGCGACTATGAGGTGAACTTTCCACTGGAAACCGCCCTGCGTTTTCAAGCGGAAAACCTGCCGCTGCACGAAAACGGCATGACGATCCGCGCCTACCAGCAGCAAACCTTGCTGCACAGCAAAACCTATTACTCTATCGGCGGCGGCTTTGTTGTCGATCAGGAACATTTTGGCAAGGTACTGGCGACAGAAGAGACCGCACCCTACCCGTTCTATTCTGCGCAAAAATTGCTGCAACACTGCCACGATCACTGCCTGTCTCTGTCAGCAATTGTGATGAAGAATGAGATTGCCTTGCACGGACGTGAGGCTATTGAACACTACTTCGCCGAAGTGTGGCAAACCATGCAAAACGCCATTCATCGCGGCATGAACACCGAAGATATTCTGCCCGGTCCGCTGCGCGTTCCACGGCGCGCCTCGGCGTTGCACCGCTTGCTGTTTATCAACGATCGTTTCTCTAAAGATCCGATGGATGCCATGGACTGGGTAAACATGTTTGCCATGGCGGTTTCGGAAGAAAACGCCGCCGGTGGACGCGTGGTAACGGCGCCGACCAATGGTGCGTGCGGCATCATTCCTGCGGTGCTGGCCTACTACAACCAGTTTGTCCAACCGGTGACGCAGGAATCCTATTTGCGCTATTTTCTGGCAGCTGGTGCCATTGGCATACTGTATAAATGAACGCCTCCATCTCTGGAGCGGAGGTCGGCTGTCAGGGCGAAGTCGGGGTTGCCTGCTCCATGGCAGCAGCCGGGCTGGCGGAACTGCTGGGTGCTAACCCTGAGCAGGTGTGCATCGCGGCTGAAATCGGCATGGAACACAATCTGGGGTTAACCTGCGATCCGGTGGCCGGTCAGGTACAGGTGCCCTGTATCGAGCGCAATGCCATCGCTTCGGTCAAAGCCATCAATGCGGCGCGCATGGCGATGCGCCGCACCAGCGAACCGCGCGTCTCGCTGGATAAGGTGATCGAAACCATGTACGAAACCGGAAAAGACATGAACGCCAAATACCGCGAAACCTCACGCGGCGGGCTGGCAATCAAAGTGGTGCTGTGCGAATAACGCGGTATCTTCTCATCGTCCTCGACTCACACACTCACGTTATCCTCGGCGAAAGCCGGGGATCGCTGTGAGACGAAACGCATTTCACCCGCAAGGGATTCCCGCTTTCGCGGGAATCACTCAGAAAAAGCGGGAATGACCACGAAAAGACAGAAATGATGGAAAAATGTCCGTGTGGCAGGATGGATGCCGAAGTGACAGGCCACCGCCTTACGATTTTTTCTGCTGCACCATCAACCAAAGCGCCCGGTAATGTAATCTTCCGTTTTGCGCTGAACGGGGGAGGTAAACAACGTGTCGGTAAGATCGTATTCAATCAGTTTGCCCTGATGAATAAAGGCAGTGTAATCCGATACCCGCGCCGCTTGCTGCATATTGTGCATCACCAACACCAGCGTGAAGCGCTGTTTTAATGCTCCCATCAACTCTTCAATCACCAGCGTAGAGATAGGATCGAGCGCGGATGTCGGCTCATCAAGCAATAACACTTCGGGCTCAATCGCGATGGCACGGGCAATCACCAGGCGTTGCTGCTGGCCGCTGGAGAGCGTCAGGGCGTTATCGCCCAGCCGGTCTTTCACCTCATGCCACAGCGCTGCTGCACGCAGCGCGTTCTCCACGGTTTCATCCAACAAACGCCGATCGCGGATACCTTGCAAACGCAAGCCATAGGCCACGTTGTCATAGATAGATTTAGGAAACGGATTGGGTCGCTGGAATACCATGCCCACCCGCCGCCGCAGCGCCGAGACATCCCACTGAGCATCCCTGACGGAAACGCCTCGCAGCCGGATTTCACCTTCAATACGGCAATTTTCCACCAGATCGTTCATGCGATTAAAACAGCGCAGCAGCGTCGATTTACCGCAACCAGACGGGCCAATCAGCGCGGTCACCTGATGCTGCGGAATGCGCAACGAGATATCGTTCAGCGCCTGTTTTTCGCCGTAATAGAGGCTGAGATGATCCACCTCCAACGCCGTCTGCTCCTCCGTCAGTTGGCTGATATCCAGCAGCGGTGATGAATGCAGGGGATTCGTTACTCGCATAGCCTTTTCCTAATGAAATATCGCTTCAAGACGAGAAACCTCGTCACAACGTCAGCGCGCGGTATTTTTCGCGCAACACGTGGCGCAAGCCCATGGCCGCCACGTTCAACCCGACCACAATCACCACGAGTAACATCGCCGTTAGGTACACCAGCGGGCGCGCCGCCTCCACATCCGCACTTTGAAACGCCAAATCGTAAATCTGAAAGCCAAGATGCATGAATTTCCGTTCCAGATGCAGATAGGGGAAGATATCATCCACCGGGAGCACCGGCACAGACTTCACCACCCCCACCAGCATCAATGGTGCGGTTTCACCGGCAGCCCGCGCCACCGCGAGGATCAGGCCGGTCAGCATGGCGGGAACAGCCATCGGCAACACCACGTGCCACAAGGTTTCCGCCCGCGTCGCCCCTAACGCTAATGAACCATGGCGCAGCGACACGGGGATACGCTCCACCCCTTCTTCCGTTGCCACGATCACCACGGGCAGGGTCAGCAGTGCCAGCGTCAGCGATGCCCACAGCAGCCCCGGTGTACCAAACGTCGGATTGGGTAACGCATCGGCATAAAACAACTTATCCAACGTACCGCCCATCAGGTAGACAAAATCTATGGTCACCCCCATTTTTGCAACACTGATTTTTGACTAATGGTGGGCTTGCTTCAATCTATCCGGCGTATCTGTGGGCGAGATGCCCGCGCCTCGATGAGTTCCGCGCCTGGTGAACCTGAAAAAGCCCTCGGCTTCAGTGAGCCATTTTTGTCGTCAGGTTTTTCAGCAGGCCGATATGCCGTTCATGTCATCAATAATCAGTCTTCGCAAAACCAGATAGGTAATTGCTGTTTAATTACTTAATAATCAGTCTGTTGATTTAGGCTGTGTCCCTTAATTGCCTGAGTTATAGTAACCGTATGTTTCCACAGTATATTGAACTATGGCTCGCTACGACCTTCCCGATGAAGCATGGATGATCATCCACTCTTTACTGCCTGCTGAACCAGCAATACCACGTGCCGGACGTCCATGGGCAGAACATCGTAAAATCATCAATGGTATGTTCTGGATTCTGTGCTCAGGTGCTCCATGGCGTGATTTACCTGAGCGATATGGTCCGTGGAAAACCGTATATAACCGCTTTAATCGGTGGTCAAAATCGGGTGTGATTAACATTATTTTCAACAGGTTACTTTCTGCTCTTGATGCGCATGGTCTCGTTGACTGGTCTGCCACGGCGCTGGATGGCAGTAATATCCGGGCGCTGAAATGTGCTGCCGGTGCTCAAAAAAACATCCCGATATCGCCGGAGATAACGGTCTGGGTCGCTCTCGCGGTGGTTTTGGCACCAAAATCCATCTGGCAACAGACGGAAGTGGTCTCCCGTTAAACATCCTGCTGAGCCCCGGACAGGCTCACGAAAGCCAGTTCGCATTACGTCTTCTGGACGGTATTGGTGTTCAGCGCCAGAATGGCAGCATGAAGCGTCGTGGTTATGCGGTGCTGGCTGACAAAGCTTATTCAGGGCATGCACTACGCAACGAGCTGAAACGAAAGGGGATAAAGGCAGTCATCCCCCGAAAAACGAATGAAAAAATGGCTTCGGACGGGCGCTCACGGTTCGCCAGTGGCGCTTACCGTCATCGCAATGTAGTGGAAAGATGTTTTGGCCGATTAAAAGAATACCGCCGTATTGCCACACGTTATGACAAAACGGCGAGGAATTATCTGTCGATGGTTAAACTGGGCTGCATCCGCCTCTTTTACAAGAAGTTATGCAATTAAGGGACACAGCCTAGTTCTACATAACATCAGGCCTGATATTCATTGTGATTAGTTGTGATTGACCAGGCTATTCGCGCCAGTTTGTTTGCCAGAGCACAGGCGACAATATTTGAATGTTTGTTATCGAGTTGCCCCCGAACCCATTCAGCAAGCCCGCCCTGCTGATATTCAAGTCGCATCATGAACGAGCGGGCACATTGAACCAGAAGTTTGCGTAAATTTTTATCACCTCGTTTGCTTATCCCCAGCAGAGTCGGTTTGCCTCCTGTGCTGTATTGTCGCGGTACAAGCCCTGTGGAAGCCGCAAAATCCCTGCTACATGAAAATTGTTTTCCATCGCCGAACTGTGATGAAAGTAAGCTGGCAGTAATCGGACCGACGCCTGGAATTGTCATAATTCGCTGTGCAGTATCATCAGCTTTGATTGACTGATTTAATTCTGATTCCAGCGCTGTTATTTGCTCGACAAGGTAAAGATAGTGGGCATGTAACTTCATCAGCAGACGGCTCAGGTATGCGGGGATTTCGTGCTCAGCCAGCACCAGAGACAGTCGCTTTATTACCGCCTCGCCGATTGGCAGGCTTATCCCAAACTCCAGCAGAAAACCGTGGATCTGGTTAGTGGTTTTTACTTTATCTCTGATAAGAGATTCCCTGACCCGATGCAGTGCTCGCATCGCCTGCTGAACCTCCGTTTTCGGCTGAACAAAACGCATTGACGGCCGGGATGCGACTTCACATATCGCCTCTGCATCAACAAAATCATTTTTATTGCCCTTGACAAACGGGCGCACAAATTGCGGAGAGATAAGTTTTGCTTCATGGCCGCTATCATTGATACGCCGCGCCATAAAGTGTGCACCGGCACAAGCTTCCATAACAACAACCGAGGGCGGGCACGTCGCCAAAAACTGCATTAGCTTTGTGCGCGTAAACTTCTTACGCAGAAGCGCTTTACCTGACTTATCCTGGCAATGAATATGAAAAGAATGTTTACCGAGATCGATACCAATAAGAGTAACGTGTATTAGCTCAGACCTGATCTGACAGTTACCGGTTATTTATACAGGTGTCTGTCAGATTAAATCTGGTTCAGATTTTTTTCTGCCCAGACTCGTTTACCATCAAGTAACGTGGCCATTGGCGTACGCCCGCAGCACATTTTACCCTGATGAGTTCGCTCATTATTGTAATGCCACAACCAGTTGTCCAGATCCTTTTGTAGACTTTCTAGGTCCTCGTATAACGTCTTACGGAACGCAACCTGATAAAAATCCTGCAAAATAGTTTTATGGAAGCGCTCGCAGATACCGTTTGTCTGCGGAGACATCGCTTTCGTTTTCGTATGGTCTATATCGTTGATAGCCAAGTACAGCTGATAGTCATGTTGTTCCACTTTACCGCAGTACTCCGTCCCCCTGTCGGTCAGTATTCTTAGCATTGGCAGCCCCTGAGCTTCGTAGAACGGCAGCACGCGATCATTGAGCAGGTCGGCGGCAGAGATCGGTGCTTTACTCGTGTAAAGCTTGCAGTGCGCCACTTTCGAGTACGTATCCACGAACGTCTGCTGGTAGATACGGCCAACACCTTTCAGATTACCCACGTAGAAGGTGTCCTGCGACCCCAGATAACCCCATATCGTTATACACATCTTTTGGCCATTTTTTGAACAGGATGCTCAGAACCCCGTGAATTAAGGCATTCAAGCCATCCCATTGGCTTTTTGAGGTTCAAAATGCCACTCTGAGATAAACCCGTAACTCATTGATTAAAAAGTGCGTTAGAAAGATGTGTATAACGATATGAGATAACCCGGGTGAGCAGTCTCTATTTCACCACAGGCTTCGTCGTCGTGCGCCTTCTTCTCCAGTGCAGCGATTTGAGCATCAGTATGTAGTGGCACACTGATACTGGCCACCTGAGCGGAGGTGATATGCTCACCTCATCAACACGACAGGTGACCTCATGGGTAAACATTTTACGGCGGAATTTAAGCTCGAAGCCGCAAAGCTGGTTGTCGACCACGGCTACACATACGTTAAGGCCGCAGAGGCGGTTAATGTCAGCCATTCTGCCATTAGTCGCTGGGTCAATAAGCTTCGCCTTGAACGACAGGGAAAAACGCCAACGGGACTTCCTCTTACCCCTGAACAGCTCGAGCTGCGTGAGATGAAGAAAAAAGTCCAATGCCTTGAAATGGAGAACGAAATCCTAAAAAAGGCTACGGCGCTCTTAATGTCGGACTCACTCAACGGTTCACGGTAGTCGACAGGCTGAGGGCGCGATACCCGGTCACGGCGTTGTGCCAAACTTTTGAGGTACATCGCAGCAGCTACAGGCACTGGCAGGCTTCCGCTAATGAACCCGACGGTGAGCGCGTGGTTAAGTGTAGCCGCGTCATGGAAGCCTGGAACGCCAGCGGCGGCTCTGCCGGCGCTCGAAGTATCGCGACCATCGTCACCGGCAGCTCCGGTGTCAACATGGGGCGCTGGCTGGCTGGCAAGCTGATGAAGGAGCTGGGTATCGCCAGCTGCCAGCGACCGGCTCACAAATACAAACGCGGCGGCAATGAACTCGTTGAAATACCGAACTATCTCAACCGCCAGTTCGCGGTTACCGCGCCGGATCAGGTCTGGTGCGGCGATGTGACCTACATCTGGACGGGCAAATGCTGGGCTTACCTTGCGGTGGTGCTAGATCTGTTCGCCCGCAAACCGGTGGGCTGGGCCATGTCGACGTCGCCGGACTCGGCGCTGACAGTTAAAGCGTTGCAGATGGCCTGGGAACTCCGGGGACAACCAACAGGAGTCATGTTCCACAGCGACCAGGGCAGCCACTATACCAGCCGTCAATACCGGCAAGCCCTGTGGCGCTGCCGGATAAAGCAGAGTATGAGTCGGCGGGGTAACTGCTGGGATAATGCGCCAATGGAGCGGTTCTTCCGCAGCCTGAAGACAGAATGGGTGCCGACAAAGGGTTACAACAGCTTCAGCGAAGCCCAGGACGCGATTATCCGCTACATCACGGGGTATTACAGCGCTATCCGGCCTCACTGGTATAACGGCGGCTTAACTCCAAACGAATCTGAGCGACTGTTCTACATACAGTCTAATGCGGTGGCCAATATTAGTTGACCACTACAATTCAGATGGCTGGGCACACCAAGAACTGGAAGGGGTAAATCTTGGTGACACGAGGCTCAATAAGCGCGCCAAAGGGCTTTTGATACGGCTGGCTGAGAATCCGCAAGCCAGCATTCCGCATGCGTGCCTCGGATGGTCTGAGACGCTGGGTGCTTACCGCTTCATGGAGAACCAAGCATTCGAATGGCGAGACATTCTGCAACCTCACTGGCAGCGTACGCAGGAAAGGATCCGAGAACACGAGGTTGTGCTGTGTATCCAAGGCACTACCGAGCTTGACTTCAACGGGCAGCAAATCCAAGGCTTGGGTCCCTTGAACTACGAAGCCAGGCGTGGTCTGTACCTGCATCCGACCTACGCGGTCAGTCCGGATCGCGTGGGGTTGGGCGTACTGGATGCGTGGATGTGGGCAAGAGAGCCGAAGGATGCAGACGGAAAACGCGATGGGATCAAGGAGAGTACGCGCTGGCTCGAGGGATACGAGCGAGTTGCTGAACTCGCCTCGGAGTTGCCAAACACACGTCTGGTGTACTTAGCCGATCGCGAAGCGGATATCAAGGCGTTGATGCAGCTCGCTGATGACCTTGGCACTCCGGCTGACTGGTTGATCCGCTCGACTCATAATCGCAGTCTGGACTGTAATGAGAAGCTTTGGCAGAAGGTTGGAAAGACCGTGCCGGTGGGAGAAATCCAATTCGTTATGGCGGCTCGCGCGGGGCAGAAGGCGCGTACGGTGAAACAGGCGCTGCGCGTGAAGCGAGTGTCGCTGCGTTGCGGGTTGGCAGTGACTTGTGTGATAGCCAAGGAAATTGAGCCGCCAGCAGGCGTGAAGCCGGTCGAGTGGCGGTTGCTGAGCAATCGCGTACCTGAAGGACGAGAAGATATCGTGGAGCTGATCGACTGGTATCGGGCTAGATGGGAAATCGAGATGTTCTTCAATGTGCTGAAGAACGGCTGCTGTGTCGAAGCGTTACAGTTATCGACCGTGGATCGCATTGAGCGGGCATTGGCGCTGTTCATGATCGTGGCATGGCGCATCGCCTATTTAATGCGTATGGGACGAACCTGTCCAGAGCTAGACGCAATGTTGTTCTTTGATTCCGACGAGACTAATGGAGCTTACCTACTGATGAACAAGCGTATGCCCAAGGGCCGCCCTAAGCTAAACGAAGTATTGCGCTTAGTTGCGCAACTCGGAGGCTTTCTTGCTCGAAAAGGCGACGGTGAACCAGGCGCAAAAACTATCTGGAAAGGCTTGCAGAAAGTCATGACGGCCGCCGAAACGCTACGCGCGCTCAGGCACGAACAGAGATGTGTATAACGAGGTGGCTTCACGTGTATTAGTCGCGACTTGATCTGACACTGGACCTTGAAAGGTTGAGAGTTACCGGTTTTGATATGGGTGTCGAATCCTTATACAAAACACGAGGTAACTCTCATGCTTCATACTAACAATCCCATCATCAAACACAAAGCCGGCCTGCTCAATCTCGCCGAAGAACTCGGTAACGTATCAAAAGCCTGTAAAATCATGGGGGTGTCACGCGACACGTTTTATCGCTATCAGGAACTGGCGGCAGAAGGCGGCATTGACGCTCTGGTTAACCAAAACCGCCGGGTTCCCAACCTGAAAAACCGTGCTGATGAAGCCACTGAACGTGCGGTTGTTGATTACGCCATTGAGTTCCCGGCTCATGGCCAGCACCGGACCAGTAATGAGCTGCGTAAAAAAGGCGTCTTCATTTCTGGCAGCGGTGTGCGCTCCATCTGGCAACGACACGATCTGGAAAACTTTCGTAAGCGCCTGAAGGCACTTGAGGAAAAAGTTGCCAGAGAAGGCATCGTACTTACTGATGCTCAAATCGCTGCACTGGAGAAGAAGGCGCACGACGACGAAGCCTGTGGTGAAATAGAGACTGCTCACCCGGGTTATCTGGGGTCGCAGGACACCTTCTACGTGGGTAATCTGAAAGGTGTTGGCCGTATCTACCAGCAGACGTTCGTGGATACGTACTCGAAAGTGGCGCACTGCAAGCTTTACACGAGTAAAGCACCGATCTCTGCCGCCGACCTGCTCAATGATCGCGTGCTGCCGTTCTACGAAGCTCAGGGGCTGCCAATGCTAAGAATACTGACGGACAGGGGGACGGAGTACTGCGGTAAAGTGGAACAACATGACTATCAGCTGTACTTGGCTATCAACGATATAGACCATACGAAAACGAAAGCGATGTCTCCGCAGACAAACGGTATCTGCGAGCGCTTCCATAAAACTATTTTGCAGGATTTTTATCAGGTTGCGTTCCGTAAGACGTTATACGAGGACCTAGAAAGTCTACAAAAGGATCTGGACAACTGGTTGTGGCATTACAATAATGAACGAACTCATCAGGGTAAAATGTGCTGCGGGCGTACGCCAATGGCCACGTTACTTGATGGTAAACGAGTCTGGGCAGAAAAAAATCTGAACCAGATTTAATCTGACAGACACCTGTATAAATAACCGGTAACTGTCAGATCAGGTCTGAGCTAATACACTTCACGCCTGCTGGCGGCTCAATTTCCTTGGCTATCACACAAGTCACTGCCAACCCGCAACGCAGCGACACTCGCTTCACGCGCAGCGCCTGTTTCACCGTACGCGCCTTCTGCCCCGCGCGAGCCGCCATAACGAATTGGATTTCTCCCACCGGCACGGTTTTTCCAACCTTCTGCCAAAGCTTCTCATTACAGTCCAGACTGCGATTATGAGTCGAGCGGATCAACCAGTCAGCCGGAGTGCCAAGGTCATCAGCGAGCTGCATCAACGCCTTGATATCCGCTTCGCGATCGGCTAAGTACACCAGACGTGTGTTTGGCAACTCCGAGGCGAGTTCAGCAACTCGCTCGTATCCCTCGAGCCAGCGCGTACTCTCCTTGAGCCATATCGTTATACACATCTTTTGGCCATTTTTTGAACAGGATGCTCAGAACCCCGTGAATTAAGGCATTCAAGCCATCCCATTGGCTTTTTGAGGTTCAAAATGCCACTCTGAGATAAACCCGTAACTCATTGATTAAACAGTGCGTTAGAAAGATGTGTATAACGATATGTCCTTGAGCCCATCGCGTTTTCCGTCTGCATCCTTCGACTCTCTTGCCCACATCCACGCATCCAGTACGCCCAACCCCACGCGATCCGGACTGACCGCGTAGGTCGGATGCAGGTACAGACCACGCCTGGCTTCGTAGTTCAAGGGACCCAAGCCTTGGATTTGCTGCCCGTTGAAGTCAAGCTCGGTAGTGTCTTGGATACACAGCACAACCTCGTGTTCTCGGATCCTTTCCTGCGTACGCTGCCAGTGAGGTTGCAGAATGTCTCGCCATTCGAATGCTTGGTTCTCCATGAAGCGGTAAGCACCCAGCGTCTCAGGCCATCCGAGGCACGCATGCGGAATGCTGGCTTGCGGATTCTCAGCCAGCCGTATCAAAAGCCCTTTGGCACGCTTATTGAGCCTCGTGTCACCAAGATTTACCCCTTCCAGTTCTTGGTGTGCCCAGCCATCTGAATCCCGTGTCATTTTTCAGCGCCGTAAATGGCGATAGTACACGTCGGTTTCACTTCATTTACAACCCCACCGGCTGCCTATTTCAGCCCGCTAACCCTTGGCATATAAGGCGTTGCGGACTTATGTATAACGAGGTGCATTAAGCCCTGCGTCGCCCATCCCGCGCGATGGAGATTGCCTCAAACACCGTGGCAGATTGCTTTTCTCACCCCAACGATTAAATCGGGGTAGCATATGTTGCCTTTACACTCATAATATGACAATGGTAAGACGTTCTGTAAGAACGATTTTAACGCACGTCCCCATCGGGCGCGGCATTCAGGTTGTTTTGTGAACAAAATGATCATAATTTTTCAGCAATGAGACGGCGTCGCACAAAAAATGTTTTTCAAAGAACAAGATAGCGCCACGCCGTCATAAATCCGCCATCATTGGCGTGTAGAGAGTGGGTGCACCGTCAGTAAACGATTTAACGGAGTGACAATGAGTCAGGACAAGCTCTTCATCGAGAAAGAACTAAGTTGGTTATCCTTCAACGAACGCGTGTTGCAAGAAGCTGCGGATCAGAGTAATCCGTTGATTGAGCGCATGCGTTTTTTGGGCATCTACTCCAACAACCTCGATGAATTTTACAAAGTGCGCTTCGCCGACCTTAAAAGACGGATTCTGATCAACGAGGAACAAGGCTCCGCCGGTGATTTACGCCATTTACTGAGAAAAATTCAGGCACGCGTACTGAAAACCGATCAGGTGTTCGATAACCTGTATAACGAACTGCTGTTGGAGATGGCACGCAACCATATTTTTTTGGTGAATGAACGTCAGGTCTCCCCGCTTCAGCAGGAGTGGCTGCGCGACTATTTTTGCCAGAACCTACGTCAACACATCACGCCGATCTTGATCCTGCCAGAAACCGACCTGGTGGAGTTTTTGAAAGATGATTACACCTATCTGGCGGTAGAGATTATTCGCGGCAACGAGATTCGCTATGCGCTGCTGGAAATCCCGTCGGACAAAGTGCCGCGTTTCATTAACCTGCCCTCAGAATCATCGCGCAGAAAAAAAACCATGATTTTGCTGGATAACATTCTGCGCTACTGCCTGGATGATATCTTTAGAGGCTTCTTTGACTACGATGCGCTCAACGCCTATTCCATGAAAATGACGCGCGATGCAGAGTACGATCTGGTCACGGAAATGGAGTCCAGTCTGCTGGAATTGATGTCCTCCAGCCTGAAACAGCGCCTGACCGCCGAACCGGTGCGCTTTGTCTATCAGCGCGACATGCCGGATGCGATGGTGGACATGCTGATGGAGAAATTGGGCATTTCGTCTTATGACTCCATCATCCCCGGCGGGCGTTACCACAATTTTAAAGACTTTATCAGCTTCCCCAATGTGGGCCGCCCGAATCTGGAAAATAAAGCGCTGCCACGATTGCACCATACCCGCTTCAGCCATTTCCGCAACGGGTTCGATGCCATTCGTAATCGTGATGTGCTGCTCTACTACCCCTATCACACCTTCGAGCACGTGCTGGAACTGCTGCGTCAGGCCTCGTTCGACCCCAGCGTATTGTCGATCAAAATCAACATTTACCGCGTGGCAAAAGATTCGCGCATCATTAATGCGATGATCCACGCGGCGCACAACGGTAAAAAAGTGACCGTGGTGGTGGAATTGCAGGCGCGCTTTGATGAAGAAGCGAATATCCAGTGGGCCAAGCGCCTGACGGAAGCCGGTGTGCACGTGATTTTCTCGGTGCCAGGACTGAAAATTCACGCCAAGCTGTTCCTGATTTCCCGCCGTGAAGGGGAAAACATCGTGCGTTATGCCAACATCGGCACCGGCAACTTTAACGAAAAAACCGCCCGGCTTTATACCGATTATTCACTGCTGACCGCCGATGAACGTATCACCAATGAAGTGCGAAGCGTATTCAACTTTATTGAGAACCCTTACCGCCCAGTCAGCTTCGAGTATTTACTGGTGTCGCCGCAGAACTCGCGCGCCCGGTTGCACAAACTGATCGATGGCGAGATCGCCAACGCACAGAACAACCTTCCTGCGGCGATCACCCTGAAGGTTAACAATCTGGTCGATAAAGATCTGGCCGAAAAGCTGTATGAAGCCTCCGCCGCAGGGGTGAAAATAAACCTGCTGGTGCGCGGTATGTGTTCGCTAATCCCTTCTCTGCCCGGCATCAGCGAAAATATTCAAGTCATTAGTATTTTAGATCGCTATCTTGAGCACGATCGGGTGTATGTGTTCCATAATGGAGGAGACAGCAAGGTATATATCTCTTCAGCAGACTGGATGACACGTAATATCGATTATCGTATCGAGGTGGCAGCTGAAATCCTCGACCCGGCGCTGAAAAAGCAGATATTGGACACGCTGGACCTGCTCTTCAGCGATACGGTTAAAGCTCGTATTGTTGATAAAGAGCTGAGTAATAGCTATGTTGCACGCGGCAACCGGCGTAAGGTCCGCGCGCAGACGGCCATTTACGAGTACCTCAAGGCCCTTGAGCAACCCGACGAATAGGCAAGAAAAATGCCCCTGATACAAACCGATATCGATAAAGAAGCACCGCAGGAATTCGCCGCGGTTGACCTTGGCTCCAACAGTTTCCATATGGTAGTGGCCCGTGTGGTCAACGGTGCATTGCAAGTGTTGAGCCGACTGAAACAGCGGGTGCACCTGGCAGATGGCCTTGACAGCAACAACATGCTGAGCGAAGAAGCGATGGAGCGCGGCTTAAGCTGCCTGGCGCTTTTTGCTGAGCGACTGCAAGGCTTTTCGCCTGACAACGTTTCCATCGTGGGCACCCATGCCCTGCGTGAAGCCGCCAACGCCCAGACCTTCTTGCGCCGCGCGGCCGACATTATTCCTTATCCCATCGAGATTATTTCCGGCCATGAAGAAGCGCGCCTGATTTTTATGGGCGTGGAGCACACTCAGCCAGAAAAAGGCCGCAAGCTGGTTATCGACATCGGCGGCGGCTCCACCGAGTTGGTTATCGGGGAGAATTTTGAGCCGATACTGGTCGAAAGCCGTCGTATGGGCTGTGCCAGCTTCGCACAGCAATTTTTTCCGAATGGTGAAATAAGCGAGCAGAATTTTCGGCGTGCGCGTCTGGCGGCGGTACAGAAGCTGGAAACCCTCTCTTGGGAATGCCGCATTTATGGCTGGGACTATGCGCTGGGCGCATCCGGCACCATTAAATCCGCCCATGAAATTCTGGTGGAAATGGGTGAGAAAGACGGACTGATCACGCTGGACCGGCTCAACATGCTGCGCGATCAGATTTTGCAGTTTAAAACCTTCAAATCCCTAAGTTTGCCGGGCATGTCGGAAGATCGGCAATCAGTGTTGGTGCCCGGGCTTGCGATTCTGTGCGGAATTTTCGATGCGCTGGCGATCAAATCGCTGCGCCTGTCGGACGGCGCGCTGCGTGAAGGTGTGCTGTATGAAATGGAAGGCCGTTTCCGCCATCAGGATATTCGTATCCGCACCGCACTGAGTCTGGCCAGCCACTACAATATCGACAGGGAACAAGCGCGTCGGGTACGGGAAACCACCGAGTTGCTGTTTACCCAGTGGGCAGCGCAAAACCCGTCGCTGGTGCATCCGCAGTTAGAAGCGATCCTGAAATGGGCGGCCATGCTGCACGAAGTGGGCCTGAGTATCAACCACGCGGGCATGCAGCGCCATTCAGCCTATATTCTGCAAAATACCAACCTGCCAGGCTTCAATCAGGAGCAGCAGTTGATGCTGTCATTGATGGTGCGCTTGCAGCGCAAAGCCATCAAGCTGGAAGAACTGCCGCGTTTCAACCTGTTCAAGAAGAAGCAGTATTTGCCAATGGTGCAAATTCTGCGGCTGGCAAGTCTGCTTAATAACCAGCGTCAGGCGACCACGCCGCCAGACTCACTGCGCCTGGGCACCGATGACAACCACTGGACACTCACCTTTCCGCAGGGCTATTTCGCGCAAAACGCGCTGGTACAGCTCGATCTGGAAGCTGAACAGGCATACTGGCAGGACGTGACTGGCTGGAAATTGCTGATAGAAGAAGCCAACTAACGCCCTGCGCTCCCTTCAGGGGGGAGGGAATCAGACTGATGTCCAAGTCACTTCCTTCCTCGTCATCCTCGGCGAAAGCCGGGGATCTCTGCGAGAATGAACGCGTCTCTCAGCAAGGGATTCCCGCTTTCGCGGGAATGACCGTGAGAGTAGGCTGTTTGTCAGCAAACTCGCATGGCCTTTTCCGAGACACTAGGCGTCTGCCAGGAGCAAAGGGGCATTATCAGCAACCGGTTCGGAAACGTCTACGCGAAAACGCCCGACCAGTTCTGTCATATCCGCCACTTGGCCATCCAGCATCTGACTCGCCGTCGAGGCTTCAGCCACCAGCGTGGCATTCTGCTGTGTGACCTGCTCCAACTGGCTCAACGCCACATTGATCTGGGCGATCCCCAGCGATTGCTCGCCCGCCGCAATGGTGATATCCCCCACCAGTGCTTTTACTTTGCTGGTGCCGTCGATAATCTCATGTAATCCGCGATGAGACTCTGATACCAGCGCACTGCCCTCCTCCACGCTGGAAAGGCTGTCAGCGATCAGCGCACGAATTTTGTTAGCTTCATCGACGCTACGCTGCGACAGTTGGCGCACTTCAGTTGCCACTACCGCAAAACCGCGCCCGTGCTCTCCCGCTCTGGCCGCTTCCACCGCCGCATTGAGCGCCAATAGGTTGGTTTGAAACGCGATGGCATCAATGCCCGTGACGATCTCGGTAACCCGTTGACTGGTTTGCTGGATCTTGCTCATGGCGTCACGGGCAGACGAGGTAATATCGCCAATGTTGCGCACCCGCTCATCAACCGTGGTGGTCAGTTCACGCGCCTGGGCGGCAAAATCGGCGGTCTGCTGCACGGTGGCGGTAATTTGCTCCATGCAGCTGGCGGTTTCCACCAGCGAAGCCGCCTGCTGCTCCGTGCGTTGCGCCAGATTGTGATTGCCGTAAGCAATTTCATTGCTGGCCCTTCCGATGGTCGTGGCGCTGTTTTTGATTTTTATCACCAGATTCGCAATGCTCTCCAGCGATTGGTTATAGGCACTGTTGAGCCGAGACAGCTCATCCGTTCCCGGCACAGATAGGCGCTGCGTCAAGTCTCCACCCATTTCGGCGATGGTCGTCAAGGTATCCTGCAACTGTCGGTTGATGCTGCGCATGATCATCGCCGCCAGCGCCAGCCCAATCGCCAGTAGCGTGCCGCTCAGGTAGGTGATCCAGGCCCGTTGTGCGCTGGCAGACAAACGCTGGACATCGCCAAGCCGCGTGGTAACTGCCTGTTCTTCGATACTTTTAAGCTGCTCAATTTTCTGTGTTTGCAATGAAAACCATCGAGCACCATCGATATTCCATTCCCCTTGCGGTGCGGCAATCGCCCGTTGGCGCAGCGCCTGCGCGTCTTGCGCTTGGCTGGAACTTATCGCTCGGTCAAACGCCTGACGCAGTGATTCCGATGCCAGGGTTCTGAAGCTGGCAATATAGGCATCGCCGCGTCCCACCAATTGTTTCAGGCGAACAAACATACCCTCGCCAAAACGATTGGCAGAAAAAACGTTAGCCAACACCGCGCGCTCAATCCCAGCCTGCTCCTTGGCATTCAGCAGGCTGTAATAAGCGGTAATTTGCTGGGTGATCCCCGCATCGCGCACCAAATGCGCCATCAGACCAATGCCTTCCAACAACGCCGCCACTTTTTCGCTATAGGCGCCCAGTGCTGTGTTCACCGGTATCGATATGCTGTTTACCTGATCTCTGAGCGAGTCCAGTGTCTTGAGAGAATCAGCCACCTGAGTAAAATTTTTAGCTACATCGCCGCCGAGCCATGTGGTATCTATGTCGCGATAACGTTGCTGGAAAGCGGTAGCAGCTTTATCCGTATTCTGGCGCTGCGTCTGCAATTCGAGACCAAAGGCGTTGCCCTGACTGCCAAAATAACCGGCGCTCATCCTTCGTTCCCGTTGCAGTTGATGCACCAACTCTCGCGCATCTCGCGCTAACTGGATCTGCTTTTCCATCCGGTTCATTTCACGTTCTGTCTGACGACGCTCATTCATTCCCAATGCGCTGAGCTACAGCAATGCCAGTAGCATGGGTAATAGCGCAAGGAGGAATTTATTACGTATCGAAATGCGGTGAAGTATCTGCATTGGAAGCCGCTCCGTATTCCATTTAAGGGCAGGTTTACTGTGTCAAAACGACGAACATCACGCCCGCCCATCTGCGTCGATAAGCAAGGCTTATTCTTAGTGTCGGTATCAATAACCGGCGTTGCGCCGATTTTATTATGTATGGCACAGAAACCCCAAATATTCACCACGCCGCGCTCGGCGAAATCCATCAGGATCACAAAAGTAAGTCGAAGGATTGACCAACTTCATCAATTATGAATAAATAGAAACAGCGCATAAGCGCGGATACGAGAGTGATAATAATGGCTACCCTGATACACAGGCGACGAACCACCCTGTCAACCCAGTCCAACAAGCGACGATCGTCCCGCGAGAGACGAAGCGGTTCGCGAATTGCGCAAGCGATTCTCCTGATCAGTTTCTTTATCCTCGTAGGCCGTTTTGCTTACTCCTCCGTTAGTGCTTTTTTCCATCATAAAGATAAACAGCAACGTATCGAGCAAACGCTGAAATCATCGCCGGTCAACCCCACGCTTTCCTTCGTTAAAAAAGAGTAGCGCTCGAGCGTTAATAAAAAGTATCGCACACCCCGTTTTAACACTTCAGTGTCAGATCTTCCGCGATCCCTTATACTCTCCAACAATAACCAAAACGAATGGCGAAAAAAAACCGGTAATGATGAACAATGATGTCTTGCGCAGCGTACGCTATATGCTGAATTTCAATAATGACCACCTGCTAAAGATTCTGGCGCTGGTGGAGATGACCGTCCCTCCCCAGCAGTTGGCGAGCTACGTCAAAAAAGAGGGAGAGGAAGGCCATCAGCCTTGCCCGGACATCGTGATGAGTTATTTCCTGACTGGGCTGATTCTGCAAAAACGCGGTCAAGATGAAAACCAGCCTGCGCCGCAGTTTGAACGCAAGGTGACCAATAACATTATCCTGAAAAAACTGCGTGTCGCTTTCTCATTAAAAACGGATGATATTCAGGCGATTCTGCTGACACAAAATTTTCGCATTTCACTGCCGGAAATCACCGCAATGATGCGCGCACCTGACCACAAAAACTATCGCACCTGCGGCGATCAGGTTATACGCTACTTTCTAAAAGGACTGGCTGCGCGGGTACGCAAAGGATAAGAGCGCCCCGTCAACAAAAAGGCGTGAGCGTTGTCTGACTATCCACCGTAAAAGCCACTGACAATGCTTGTAGTGGTCAACTAATATTGGCCACCGCATTAGACTGTATGTAGAACAGTCGCTCAGATTCGTTTGGAGTTAAGCCGCCGTTATACCAGTGAGGCCGGATAGCGCTGTAATACCCCGTGATGTAGCGGATAATCGCGTCCTGGGCTTCGCTGAAGCTGTTGTAACCCTTTGTCGGCACCCATTCTGTCTTCAGGCTGCGGAAGAACCGCTCCATTGGCGCATTATCCCAGCAGTTACCCCGCCGACTCATACTCTGCTTTATCCGGCAGCGCCACAGGGCTTGCCGGTATTGACGGCTGGTATAGTGGCTGCCCTGGTCGCTGTGGAACATGACTCCTGTTGGTTGTCCCCGGAGTTCCCAGGCCATCTGCAACGCTTTAACTGTCAGCGCCGAGTCCGGCGACGTCGACATGGCCCAGCCCACCGGTTTGCGGGCGAACAGATCTAGCACCACCGCAAGGTAAGCCCAGCATTTGCCCGTCCAGATGTAGGTCACATCGCCGCACCAGACCTGATCCGGCGCGGTAACCGCGAACTGGCGGTTGAGATAGTTCGGTATTTCAACGTGTTCATTGCCGCCGCGTTTGTATTTGTGAGCCGGTCGCTGGCAGCTGGCGATACCCAGCTCCTTCATCAGCTTGCCAGCCAGCCAGCGCCCCATTTTGACACCGGAGCTGCCGGTGACGATGGTCGCGATACTTCGAGCGCCGGCAGAGCCGCCGCTGGCGTTCCAGGCTTCCATGACGCGGCTACACTTAACCACGCGCTCACCGTCGGGTTCATTAGCGGAAGCCTGCCAGTGCCTGTAGCTGCTGCGATGTACCTCAAAAGTTTGGCACAACGCCGTGACCGGGTATCGCGCCCTCAGCCTGTCGACTACCGTGAACCGTTGAGTGAGTCCGACATTAAGAGCGCCGTAGCCTTTTTTAGGATTTCGTTCTCCATTTCAAGGCATTGGACTTTTTTCTTCATCTCACGCAGCTCGAGCTGTTCAGGGGTAAGAGGAAGTCCCGTTGGCGTTTTTCCCTGTCGTTCAAGGCGAAGCTTATTGACCCAGCGACTAATGGCAGAATGGCTGACATTAACCGCCTCTGCGGCCTTAACGTATGTGTAGCCGTGGTCGACAACCAGCTTTGCGGCTTCGAGCTTAAATTCCGCCGTAAAATGTTTACCCATGAGGTCACCTGTCGTGTTGATGAGGTGAGCATATCACCTCCGATCAGGTGGCCAGTATCAGTGTGCCACTACAGCTCGATTTCTAGCACGTGCACGTGATAATCACTGAGAAAAACGATCATGCCAAGCGTCAAAAAGCTCTCGGCCATTCGCCACCGCATTTCCTTGTTGTTGGACGATCCTGCGCTGGTGGAAAGCCTCATCACCCGGGAGCTGCTGGGTGATGAGGATGAAAAAAAGCGGCTTCTCGACCACACCGCCGAGATCTGTGCACTGCTTACCGAATTACATGCTGCTGACCTTGCAGACTTACTGGAATCGCTGCCTCCCGAAGCGCGACAGGCGCTATGGTGCCTGACACCGCTCGATAAACGTGGCTTTGTGTTGTATGAGGCCTCGGACACCATTTCTGATGGCCTGATCGCCCAGATGAGCGACAAAGATATCCTGCTCGCCATTCGTCCGCTGGATATCGATGAGCAGGCGCAGTTAGCACGTCGCCTACCGCGCCACCTGTTGGGCCGTATTCTCACCGCGCTGGAACCTCGCCAGCGGGCGCAACTGCGAGAAACTATCCAGTACGACGAAGATTCTGTCGGTTATCTGGTTGATTTCAATCTGCTGACGGTACGACCGGACGTTACGCTGGCAGTAGTACAACGTTTTCTGCGTTGGCATAGGGTGATCCCCGACGCTACCGACAAACTGTTTGTCACCGAGCGTAAAAATCGCCTGCTGGGTGAGCTCACGCTGACCAATATTCTGCTGCACAAGCCAAACACACGGGTTGAGCAGGCAATGGATCCTGAGCCGATCCTTTTCGAACCGGAAACGGAAACTGATGACGTCGCCAGCGCGTTCGAACGCTACGATCTGATTTCCGCCGCCGTTGTCGACAGCAAAGGCAAGCTGTTGGGACGCGTCACCGTGGAAGATATTCTGGACCGGGTCAACCGTACCAGCGATCACCATCTGCGCCGTTCGAGTGGATTGACGGCGTCAGAAGATGTCTATGCACTGGTGGCCACAGCGGTAAAAAACCGTTCAGACTGGCTGGCCATCAACCTCTGCACCGCCTTGATCGCGTCCCGGGTTATTGGCTTGTTCGAAGACACGCTGGCGCATCTGGTGGCGTTGACAACGTTAATGCCGATTGTCGCTGGCATCGGCGGCAATACCGGCAACCAAACCATCACCATGATCGTGCGTGCGCTGGCGCTACACCAGTTGGATCACGGCAAAAAATCGACCTTGCTTTTTAAAGAGTTGGGCGTTGCCGTTTCAATGGTCTGGTGTGGGGTGCCGTGCTCGCCGTCATCACCGTGCTGCTGTACGGCAACATCGCTATGGGCGGCGTCATGATGCTGGCTATCCTGCTCAACTTGCTGCTGGCCGCCACCATGGGAGTGACGATCCCGCTGGCAATGGTAAAACTGGGCCGCGATCCCGCCGTCGGCTCCAGCTTGATGATCACGGAGATCACCGACACCGGCGGCTTTTTTATCTTCCTCGGGCTGGCGACCCTGTTTTTACTGCCCTGATGCAGGCAACACCCCAGCCCCTGCCGACGACTGGCAGATATGAAGCGTAGGTGGCAAGCCAGTGCGGGCCGGATAATCCCGCGCCACCCGCTCACACACCTCTGCCGTTAACGCAGCAGGCAACAGAGCAACGACGCAGCCGCCGAAACCACCGCCGGTCATGCGTACACCGCCGCGTTCACCGATATAGTCGTCGATCAGCGCAACCAGCGTGTCGATAGGCGGCACCGTAATGGCAAAATCGTCACGCATTGAGCAGTGCGATTCCGCCATCAGACCGGAAAGACGCGGGATATAGCCTGCCGTAAGCGCCGCGGCGGCTTCCAGCGTGCGCTGGTTTTCGGTGACGATATGGCGCGCACGCTGTGCCACTATCGCATCCAGCCCCGCACGGTTGGCTTCAAACTGTGCCAGTGAGACATCGCGCAGCGCTTTCACACCAAAATGCCGCGCTGCCGCCTCACACTGCGCGCGCCGGGTATTGTATTCTCTGTCCACCAGACCACGCCGCACGTTAGAGTTAATGATCAGCACATCCAACCCCGGCGGGATCGGCACCGCCGTGCCTTGCAACGAACGACAATCAATCAACAACGCATGGCCCGCAACGCCCTGCGCGGAAATAAACTGATCCATGATGCCGCAGTTACAGCCGACAAAGTGGTTTTCTGCCTGCTGGCCGTTCAGCGCCAGATCCAACGGGCTGAGCGGTAACGCATAGAGCGTTTTAAACACCTGCCCGACAGCTACTTCCAATGAGGCGGAGGAACTGAGCCCGGCGCCGGTTGGCACGTTCCCGGCAATGACCATATCCACGCAGCCCAGGGTCAATCCACGCGCCAACAAATACTTCACCACGCCGCGAATATAGTTCGGCCAGAGATACTGTGGATGCGGTTCAATCGTCCGCTTTACGTCAAAGCTGTCCTGCTGCTCTTCCATGTTGAAGGCCACAACTCGAACCAAACTGTCGGCGCGCGGGGCGGCAGCAATCACCGTGTGGTAATCGATGGCGCAGGGCAACACAAATCCGTCGTTGTAATCCGTGTGCTCACCGATCAAGTTGACGCGTCCGGGAGCCTGCACCTGCACCGCAGGCGCGTAGCCAAAGGTGGCGTTGAACACGGCATCCACCTGTTGCCGCACACTGTTAATTCGTCCCATCGTTCACCTCATGCTGTTGCCGAAAGTGAATATCGCTCACGCTGCGCAAGCGCTCCGCTGCCTGTTCCGGCGTCAAATCACGCTGCGGCTCCGCCAGCATTTCGTAGCCCACCATAAATTTCCGCACGCTGGCCGAACGCAGCAGTGGAGGATAGAAATGCGCATGCAGCTGCCAATGTGCATTATCGCCGTCGATAAACGGCGCGCCGTGCCAGCTCATGGAATAAGGAAACGTGCACTGAAACAAATTATCGTAACGGCTGGTCAACTTTTTCAGTGCCAGACACAAATCGCTGCGCTGCGCGGCTGTCAGTTGCGGCAACTGTTGCACCGCGCTGCGCGGCAGCAGGAGCGTTTCAAACGGCCAGGCGGCCCAATAGGGTACTACCGCCAGCCAGTGTTCCGTTTCCACCACACAGCGCACCTGCCCAGCCTGTTCGCGATGGGCATAATCCAACAAGAGTGACGTGCCATGGCGTGCGAAATAGGCACGCTGCTGCCTGTCTTCTTTGGCGATATAGGTGGGTAAAAAGCTATTGGCCCACACTTGCCCATGCGGATGCGGGTTAGAACATCCCATCATCGCGCCTTTGTTTTCAAATACCTGAACCCACGGATACTGTTTCCCCAGTATTTCTGTCTGTTCGCACCAGGCGGCGACAACCTGTGCCAGCGCAGCCAGAGAGAGTTCCGGCAATGTTTTGCTGTGGTCAGGTGAGAAGCAGATAACACGACTGGTGCCCTGCACGCTTTGCGTTTGAAACAACGGATCGTCGCTTGCCGCCAGCGCAGGGGTTTGCTCCATCAGCGCTGAAAAATCATTGCGAAACACATAGGTGTGGGTGTAATTCGGATTCACTTCTCCGGTAACACACCGATTGCCTGCGCAGAGATAACAATTCGGATCGTGAGCCGGTAACAGATGCCTGTCCGGCTCATCCTGTTGGCACTGCCAGGGGCGTTTAGCGCGATGGGGAGAAACCAGCACCCATTCGCCGCTAAGCGGATTGTAACGACGATGCGGATGCTCTGTGGGATCGAATGACATTCCTGACACTCCTTAAACAGCAGCGATACCTTTGGTGCGTTGATGGGCGCATGGGGTGTAATCTGTTTTCACACGGCACGATAAAAATCGCAAAAAAGCCAGTTGCAAAAGCTGTGTAAACGATTACCCTCATTGTAGGCAGTAAGCGTGATAAATGAGAATAGCGACACGCGCGATTGATATTGATACCGATCACATAAACCAATAACCATCAACACAGACAGGGAAACCACCGATGGCAACCATAAAGGATGTTGCACGCCTGGCCGGCGTCTCCGTGGCAACGGTGTCACGGGTCATCAATGACTCGCCGAAAGCCAGCCAGGCATCGCGGGATGCGGTGCATAACGCCATGGCAGAATTGCGCTATCATCCCAACGCCAATGCGCGCGCACTGGCACATCAACATGCAGAAACCCTGGGGCTGGTGGTGGCGGATGTGTCCGATCCTTTCTTTGGCGCGATGGTAAAAGCGGTCGATAGCACCGCCAGAGCGACGGGCAATTTTTTACTGATCAGCAACGGCTACCATGATGCAGAAATGGAGCGCCAGGCGATAGAGCAGTTGCTGCGCAACTGCTGCTCAGCGCTGGTGGTGCACGCCAAAATGTTGCCTGATGCGGAACTGAGCGCGTTTATGCACCATGTCCCCGGCATGGTGCTGATCAACCGCATTCTACCCGGCTTTGAGTCGCGCTGCGTGGCGCTGGACGATCGCTACGGCGGCTGGTTGGCAACCCGGCATATGCTTCAGGAAGGGCATCGCACCATTGCCTTTCTCTGTTCCAATCACCTGATTTCCTACGCCGACGATCGCTTACAAGGCTACAGCACCGCCCTGCACGACCAGGGCATTGCGCTGGATAGCCGGCTGATCGCCCGCGCCGCGCCGGATGAAACCGGCGGCGAGGCGGCGATGCGCGAACTGCTGAGCCGCGGTGTGCCTTTAAGCGCCGTGGTGTGTTACAACGATTCGATGGCTGCGGGCGCATTGGCGGTATTGAGCGACAACGGCATTGAGGTACCACAAGCCGTATCCCTGATAGGTTTTGACGACGTGCTTATCGCGCGCTACTTACGTCCACGTTTGACCACCATACGCTATCCGGTGATAGCCATGTCGACGCAAGCCGCCGAGTTGGCGATTGCGCTGGCACAAGGTCAGGCGCTGACAGCGGTAACCAACACCTTTACGCCGACGCTGGTACGTCGCCACTCGGTACAGTCCCTCACACAAGCTCGTTAACTACCGTTAGCCGGCGATACGGGCATCCCCAAACCGGGTTGCCCGCTCTCTTATTGGTTACGTTTGCTTACCATCCCCACTCAGCTACCTGCGATAAGCTATTCAACTTAGCGCTATTCCCACGATATAATTATACTTTTGCGTGTTTTATCGCATTTTTAGCTTTCTCGTTACCTAGAATGGCGTGGGAAACGTTACCCCGCCTACTATTCGGAGCTCTCATGACCCATATTGCGCAATTTGCGTTGGCACTGCTTGTCGTTGCCGGTTTAGCGCTGCTTGTCTGCCGCGACCGTAAAAGCATTCGTATCCGTTTTATCATTCAGCTGTTAGTGATTGAAATTCTGCTCGCTTGGTTCTTCTTGTATTCCAACGTGGGCCTGAGCTTCGTAAAAGGGTTTGCCGCCGTCTTTGATAAATTGCTGGGGTTTGCCGGACAAGGGACCGATTTCGTGTTTGGCGATATGGTCAACCAGGCTTTGTTGAATAAATAGAAAGTTTGGGTAATCATCGGATCAGATCACCATAGTTGTTTCAACATCAGGTCTCCATGGCAAAACAAAATTTTAAAATCACTAACTGGCCCTCCTATAACAAGGCCCTCAAGCAGCGCGGTTCTCTAACCGTATGGCTAGATGAATCAGCCATTGCTGCATGGACGGAAAAAACGACTACTGAACGGCGTGGACGACCGCTCCACTACTCAGATATGGCCATCACCACAGTCCTGATGATGAAACGCGTGTTTGGCCTAATGAGATGGTCACCCCTATTTATCGCCCTCGATCTTAAGACCACGACATAGGCAATCAAAGCTTATCGAGAAGCTGTTTTAGCCCTTTGCCGGTCTGGCTCTGCTGGTTTTTGTGTGCCCACTCATTGAGCCGCTTTTTCATCTCATCCTGAAGGCGTTTACGCAGCAACTGATCGACTTGTAGTTGATAGCTCAGGTTATTGATCGGGCCATAAATACGCAGAGGTACGCTGGTAGATTTTAAAATCTCCACTAACTGCTCGTTGCCACGCCAGCCGTCGGTAATGCGCACGTTAAAATTCATGTCACATTGTTGAGCCGGGAGATCAAACTGGCTGGTGCCGGTGAGCGACAGCAGTGCAGATTGACCGGTGATATCACTTACCCGCAGTTTGCCTGCATTGAGATCGGCATTGCCGGTCAACCGCTTAATGTCGGTATAACGATCGTAGCGCTCTAACGCCTGTACATTGCTGTTGTTGCGCACCACCGGCAACTGAATCATCTGCTGAATATTCACGCCCTGAAAACGCAGGTTGTCCACACGCAATGTCACGTTACCCCGCCACTGACGCATCAATGCATCCAGCGAGAAAGTATCGCCACTAAATTGTCCCTTTAACGACAGTTTGCCACTTACCGTTTGCGGCAACGCAAACGCGACTGTCAGCGGCTCAACACTCACACCCTCAATAGTGGGTTGCAAAGTGATTTTAGGTGTTGCCTTCGCATCCATTTTTCCGGTCAGTGCGATACGCCCGCCGTTAAGCTCGCTCTGCAACGAGGAAAGAGTCAGTACGCCAGCCTGATTAACCGCGTTGAGATTTACCTTGCTGAATGACAGGCCACGGTAGATAAGCGTGTCTACCTGCAATGCCAACTGCGCACTGAACGATTGCCATAAGGCATCGCCCTCACTCAACCCGCGCTCCGTCGAAACTACCGGCGTAACGGTCTTGATCGCGGCTGGCGAAGCGTTTTGCGTTTGTGCCGTTGGCGCACTTCCCAGCAGCGCATCAAGGTTTAGCCGCGCCGCGTTGATGTCCAGCGTATATACAGGGTGATCACCCAGGATTGCTGTCGCATTCCCGCTCAGTTGACTGTCACTTGCCGCCAGCGTGAACTGACTTATCGTGACTTTTTCTGGCTGAGTAACACCAGCAGCTTGTTGATAGCTGGCTTGGAGGCTACCACTGCCGCTAATGCCGCCAACGGGAATACCAGCGCCCTGAAGTTGGTATTGAAATTGTTCGATGCTGGCGTCGATTTGCTGCGGATAGTGCTGCATATCGAGATTCGCCTGAAGTGATACGGCAAGGTCGCGCTGATCGCGATTAATGCGGCTGGTCAATTCCAGCGCCAGTTGGCGCTCACTGCTCTCTTCCAACGTGAGGTTGATATCGCGCACGTTGAGCTGTTCGTCGTCACCGCGCTGCAAAATCAACAGGCTATCGACGATTTTCAACTGATTAATGGCAAGTCGCCAATTGCGCGTCTCTTCAGGCGTTGACGAACCGGCTGGCGCAATGGGTGCGGTGCTGGAGCGATGCACTTCGCTTTCAGGCGTTAAGCGCATCACCGCCCCTTTTAGCATCACCTGCTTCACTTCCAGACGATGTGACAATAGCGGCCAGAGTTTCACATCCAGACGCATGTTTTCTGCACTGATAATTGGTGCCGCCGCGCCCGGCGCGGTTAGCGACATACCGCCAGAAAGAATGCTGAGCTGGGGCCAAACGTGCCAGCGGAGATCCCCCTCCAACTGCAAACGGTATCCGCTGCAGGCATCAACCTGGCTTACCATGTAAGCGCGAAAATCGTTGGGATTCACCAGCATGACCAGCGCCGTCATACCGACAGCCAGCACCACAAGCAAAATCGCCAGCGTCGTCAACACTCTTTTCATGCCATTCTCCCAACAATCAGTGCAACAGCATTATGCACT
This sequence comes from Symbiopectobacterium sp. Eva_TO, assembly GCF_053848865.1. Taxonomy (NCBI): domain Bacteria; kingdom Pseudomonadati; phylum Pseudomonadota; class Gammaproteobacteria; order Enterobacterales; family Enterobacteriaceae; genus Symbiopectobacterium; species Symbiopectobacterium sp. Eva_TO. The sequence goes on from NZ_JBSPEY010000004.1 coordinate 2,149,767, forward strand.
GGCGATCAATCCTTATCGATTCGGCTCGCCACAGCGCCCTGCTGATCTTTGTATTTTGCATCTTCACGACGGTTGTAGGGGCGCGCGGCCGTGCCAGAGAGCGGTTCAAAACTCAATGCACCGATAATCATGCCAGGACGTAATGCCAACGGTAGCTTACCTGAATTATAGAACTCCAGCACAATTCTACCCTGCCAGCCGGGATCGATGCGATGCGCAGTAACGTGAACCATTAATCCCAGGCGCGCCAAAGATGAGCGACCGTCGAGCCAGCCCACCAAATTATCCGGCAATGTCACCGATTCCAACGTCACCGCCAGCGCCAATTCGCCAGGATGCAGGAAAAACGCTTCGCCTTCCGGCAAGTTGATTTCATCGCTCATCACGCGATCGAGCGCCGCGCTAACTTCGTCTTTTGGGCCGCTTAAATCGATAAATGCGGCAGTGTGTCCGCTGAAAACGCGAAACTGATTGCCCAGCCGCACATCCAGCGTTGCACCGTTGATTCGTTCAACGGGAGGACGGGGGGTGATAACCAGGCGTCCATCGTCTAGCCAGCTTTCTATGTCACGATCGCACAGTCTCATGTTGTTCCCTTTTCTCGTTTACGCCGTCTTCGGTGAATTATTCAAAAAACTGACTGATTTTGGCTTTCAGAATATCAATCGCAATACGGTTTTTACCGCCGCGTGGCACGATAATATCTGCATATTGCTTGGACGGTTCAATAAATTGCAAAAACATTGGGCGTACCGTTTTTTGATACTGTTCCATAACCGAGTCCATGGAGCGACCGCGTTCGTTCACATCACGGCGCATACGTCGCAGCAAGCAGATATCCAACGGGGTATCGACAAAAATAGAAAAATTCAGCTCAGCGCGCAGGCGGACTTCCGTCAGTAACAAGATACCTTCCAGAATGATCACTTTCTTCGGCAACAAGCGTACCGTCTCTTGCTTGCGGGTATGCTCAACGTAACTGTACTGTGGCAACTCAATCGCTTGTCCGGCTTTAAGCATTTTCAGATGCGTTAACAGCAGGTCATGGTCCATGGCATTGGGGTGGTCGTAGTTGGTTTTAACCCGCTCTTCCATGCTCAGATGGCTTTGATCTTTATAATAACTGTCTTCCGGGATGACCCCGATATGCTCATCCCCCACCTGATCGCGCAACTCGCGATAGAGCGTACTGGAAATAAGACTTTTGCCAGAAGCGGATGCTCCTGCAATTCCGATGATGACACACTGGTGAGACGTCGCAGCCATGACAATAAATGACCTGATAAATGAGGGAAATGCCGAATGGCATAGTAACGGGTAAACAAACAGTAACGAGCGAATTATAGGGAGTTAAGGCAGACAGCGCCACCCCTACTCATGGTCATTTCTGGTTTGCAAAAGGATCGGTGAGCACGGTCGCTATATTCGAGGATGAGGATAACGAAAGGCGTCGCGGTGAAGATCAGTTACAACGGAGTTCTTAATGTGTCCGGTGAATAAGAATGCCATCGAATGTCTATATATTAACCAACAAACCGAATGGCACGCTTTATATCGGTGTCACCAGCAATTTGACACGACGCATCTGGCAGCGTAATAATCTGAAAATACGAGGTTTTTTCCATCAATACAATGTAAATCAGCTTGTTTATTAATAACGTACTTAAAGTCATATTGTAGTGGTCAACTAATATTGGCCACCGCATTAGACTGTATGTAGAACAGTCGCTCAGATTCGTTTGGAGTTAAGCCGCCGTTATACCAGTGAGGCCGGATAGCGCTGTAATACCCCGTGATGTAGCGGATAATCGCGTCCTGGGCTTCGCTGAAGCTGTTGTAACCCTTTGTCGGCACCCATTCTGTCTTCAGGCTGCGGAAGAACCGCTCCATTGGCGCATTATCCCAGCAGTTACCCCGCCGACTCATACTCTGCTTTATCCGGCAGCGCCACAGGGCTTGCCGGTATTGACGGCTGGTATAGTGGCTGCCCTGGTCGCTGTGGAACATGACTCCTGTTGGTTGTCCCCGGAGTTCCCAGGCCATCTGCAACGCTTTAACTGTCAGCGCCGAGTCCGGCGACGTCGACATGGCCCAGCCCACCGGTTTGCGGGCGAACAGGTCTAGCACCACCGCAAGGTAAGCCCAGCATTTGCCCGTCCAGATGTAGGTCACATCGCCGCACCAGACCTGATCCGGCGCGGTAACCGCGAACTGGCGGTTGAGATAGTTCGGTATTTCAACGTGTTCATTGCCGCCGCGTTTGTATTTGTGAGCCGGTCGCTGGCAGCTGGCGATACCCAGCTCCTTCATCAGCTTGCCAGCCAGCCAGCGCCCCATTTTGACACCGGAGCTGCCGGTGACGATGGTCGCGATACTTCGAGCGCCGGCAGAGCCGCCGCTGGCGTTCCAGGCTTCCATGACGCGACTACACTTAACCACGCGCTCACCGTCGGGTTCATTAGCGGAAGCCTGCCAGTGCCTGTAGCTGCTGCGATGTACCTCAAAAGTTTGGCACAACGCCGTGACCGGGTATCGCGCCCTCAGCCTGTCGACTACCGTGAACCGTTGAGTGAGTCCGACATTAAGAGCGCCGTAGCCTTTTTTAGGATTTCGTTCTCCATTTCAAGGCATTGGACTTTTTTCTTCATCTCACGCAGCTCGAGCTGTTCAGGGGTAAGAGGAAGTCCCGTTGGCGTTTTTCCCTGTCGTTCAAGGCGAAGCTTATTGACCCAGCGACTAATGGCAGAATGGCTGACATTAACCGCCTCTGCGGCCTTAACGTATGTGTAGCCGTGGTCGACAACCAGCTTTGCGGCTTCGAGCTTAAATTCCGCCGTAAAATGTTTACCCATGAGGTCACCTGTCGTGTTGATGAGGTGAGCATATCACCTCCGATCAGGTGGCCAGTATCAGTGTGCCACTACATATCGTTATACACATCTTTTGGCCATTTTTTGAACAGGATGCTCAGAACCCCGTGAATTAAGGCATTCAAGCCATCCCATTGGCTTTTTGAGGTTCAAAATGCCACTCTGAGATAAACCCGTAACTCATTGATTAAACAGTGCGTTAGAAAGATGTGTATAACGATATGACTTAAAGTATGCTCATGGCAATTAAGCGGGAGAAGTAATTAAAAAAATGGATGCGGGCGTGGAAAGTTAATTTGATCGAGGCGGCCAACCCTTTGTGGAATGACTTATTCTTTACCCTGTTCTGAATGTCCCCTCTGCCATCCTCGGCGAAAGCTGGGGATTTCAGGCAGAAGGCACGCCTTTTGCCTATCAGAGATTCACGCCTGCGCGGGAATAACGAAGAAAAAGCGGGAATGACAAAGAGAGAGTGGGAACGCCACACATCCCCACTCCTGTAGCCCGTCACACCGCCCGAAACGAAATCTCGGTCGGAATGACTTCACCCTGCCAGTAAAGCTGTGCAGCCACTTGCCCGGCCAGTTCGCGATACAGTGAGGTGAACTCGCTGTCTGGCTTGCTGGCAACGGTGGGTTCACCGCGATCGAGATCCTCACGCAGAGAGATATGCAGCGGCAGTTGCCCCAACAGGGCACAGTTGTATTTCTCCGCCAGTTTCTGCGCGCCGCCGGTGCCAAAAATCGGCTCCAGATGACCGCAGTGGCTGCAAATATGCACGCTCATGTTCTCGACGATACCCAACACCGGCACGCTGACTTTCTCGAACATGGTGATGCCCTTCATGGCATCCACCAACGCAATGTCTTGCGGCGTCGTCACCACCACTGCGCCCGTCACCGGCACATTTTGCGCCAGCGTCAACTGGATATCCCCGGTGCCCGGCGGCATATCTAATACCAGATAATCGAGATCCGGCCAGAGCGTATCTTGCAGCAGTTGCAACAGCGCTTTACTCGCCATCGGGCCGCGCCACACCATCGCATTATCATCCGTCACCAGATAACCGATAGAGTTGGTCGCCAGACCATAAGCCATGATCGGTGCCATGTGCTGACCATCCGGCGAGGTCGGGCTCTCGCTGGCAGTGCCTAACATGGTCGGAATGGAAGGGCCATAGATATCGGCATCGAGAATACCCACCGACGCTCCCTCTGCGGCCAGCGCCAATGCCATGTTCACCGCGGTGCTGGATTTCCCTACGCCCCCCTTGCCAGAGCTAACGGCAATAATGTTTTTAACGCCTTTGACACCCGCCTGATTGTTAACACGGCGCAGCGTGGCAATACTGTGTGTCAGGCGCCATTCCACATCCTTGGCGCCGGTTAAACGCATCAACTCTGGGCTGACGGTTTCTTTTAATACGTCCAACCCACTCAACCAGGCAAATGGCATCACCAGTTCGATGCGCAGCACCTCATCCAGCAAGGCACAGTGATGCAAGGCATTGAGCGTCGTCAGGTTATTTTTCAGCGTCGGGTGCTTAAACGTGGAGAGGACACCAGTCACCACTGCCTTCAGCGTATCGGGGGTCTGCTCAGGGATTGTTGCGTTCATCCCGGCTCCTTATCGTTCTCATTATTTTGTGGAAAAACAGCCATAGCATAACAGAATGCCCCGCTCCGATCGTAGACCTCAGTGAAAAAATCGCCCCGGCAACGAGAACGCCGCGTTGCCCGCGTTTGACAGGGTTTTCCGCTTACAGCAGTTTACGCCACAAGGGCCTATCGGTTAACATCGGGATTCCCTCTCATCATCATGAAAGAAAGTAAGTTCCCCACTATGACTCAAGTCGCTAAGAAAATATTGGTAACCTGCGCGTTGCCTTATGCTAACGGATCAATCCACCTCGGCCACATGCTGGAGCATATCCAGGCTGATATCTGGGTCCGTTATCAGCGAATGCGCGGTCACCAGGTTCACTTTATCTGTGCGGATGACGCCCACGGTACGCCAATCATGTTGAAAGCACAGCAGATGGGTGTGGCACCGGAGCAGATGATTGCGGACGTGAGTCAGGAACATCAGCTTGATTTCGCTGGCTTTCAGATTAGCTACGACAATTATCACTCCACCCACAGTGAAGAGAACCGGGAGTTGTCCGGTCTTATCTATCGTCGTTTGAAAGAGAACGGTTTTATCAAGAACTGCACCATTTCTCAGCTCTACGATCCGGAAAAAGGCATGTTCTTGCCGGACCGTTTCGTCAAAGGCACCTGCCCGAAATGTAAAGCGGCCGATCAGTATGGTGACAACTGCGAAGTGTGCGGCGCGACTTATAGCCCGACGGAACTGATCGACCCGAAATCGGCGGTTTCCGGTGCGACACCGGTGATGCGCGAGTCGGAGCACTTCTTCTTTGATTTGCCCGCATTCAGCGAAATGCTGCAAGCCTGGACGCGTTCCGGTGCGTTGCAGGAGCAGGTCGCCAACAAGATGCAAGAGTGGTTTGATGCCGGCCTGCAACAGTGGGATATCACCCGCGATGCGCCCTACTTCGGTTTCGAAGTGCCGGATGCTCCGGGCAAATATTTTTACGTCTGGCTGGATGCGCCGATCGGTTACATGGGGTCGTTTAAAAACCTGTGCGACAAACGCGGTGATATCGATTTTGATGAGTTCTGGCGTAAAGAGAGCAGTGCTGAGCTGTACCATTTCATCGGTAAAGATATCGTCTATTTCCACAGCCTGTTCTGGCCTGCCATGTTAGAAGGCAGCGGTTTCCGTAAGCCGACCAACCTGTTTGTGCACGGCTATGTGACGGTAAACGGTGCCAAGATGTCCAAATCGCGCGGCACCTTTATCAAGGCCGAGACCTATCTGCAACATCTGGATGCCGATTGCCTGCGTTATTACTACGCGGCCAAGCTGTCGTCACGCATTGACGATATCGACCTCAATCTTGAAGATTTCGTGCAGCGCGTGAATGCCGATATCGTTAACAAAGTGGTTAACCTCGCGTCGCGTAACGCTGGTTTCATAAATAAGCGTTTTGGCGGAAAACTGGCGGAAACCCTGGCCGATGGCGAGCTCTATGCCACTTTTGCCAATGCGGCTGACAGCATTTCAGAAGCCTACGCCAACCGAGAATCCGGCAAAGCTATCCGCGAGATCATGGCGCTGGCCGATATCGCCAACCGCTATGTGGACGAACAAGCCCCATGGGTGGTGGCAAAAGAAGAAGGCCGCGATGCGGATTTGCAGGCGATTTGCTCCATGGGCATCAACCTGTTCCGCGTGCTGATGACCTACCTGAAACCGGTATTGCCGTCGCTGGCAGAGCGCGCCGAAGCGTTCCTCAACACTACGTTGACATGGGATGCGGTAGTACAACCGCTGCTGAGTCACGACGTGAAAGCGTTCAAAGCGTTGTTCAACCGTATCGATCTCGACAAGGTCAATGCGATGGTTGATGCTTCCAAAGAAGACATGAGTGCCAAGAAGGTCGTGACCGGTCCGCTGGCTGACGATCCAATTCAGGACTCCATCTCTTTTGACGATTTTGCCAAAGTGGATATGCGCATTGCGCTGATTAAACAGGCTGATTTCGTGGAGGGCTCTGACAAGCTGCTGCGATTGACACTGGATCTCGGCGGTGAAACGCGCCAGATTTTCTCCGGTATCCGCACGGCTTACCCCGATCCGAAAGCGCTGGAAGGCCGTTTGACCATCATGGTCGCCAACCTGGCCCCGCGTAAAATGCGATTCGGCGTGTCGGAAGGTATGGTGATGGCCGCAGGCCCTGGCGGCAAGGAAATTTTCCTGCTCAGCCCGGATAGCGGCGCCCAGCCGGGAATGCAAGTTAAATAATCCATCAAGCCGCCTCCGGGCGGCTTTTTTATCGCCCTTTATTTGCGGTAAAACATCTCACAGACGTAGCATTCCCCCCCATTTCCTGTTGCTCAATTGTATCTTTTTTGTATGGCGATTTTTTTGCCATTTTGGCTATTTTTGCAGCGAAAAAACAACCATTAGATTACAAAACTGAAACCAAGCGCTATATAATTAATTATATATCAACATAAAAACATACCTTTAAAGGAGTAAAAAGGTGTTTTAAATACTTAAATTTTGATTTCGCGCAAAACCCCTATCGTGAGTGTTGTTAAATTGCCTGCAACAAAAAATGAACAAACAATCACATAGGGAAACTAATGCAAATTAATCGAAGAGGTTTCTTTAAAGTTTGTGCAGGGGGGATGGCTGGCACCACCCTCGCCGCACTGGGCTTTGCCCCCACGGAAGCAATGGCATCGGTACGTCAGTACAAATTACTGCGCGCCAAGGAAACTCGTAACAACTGCACCTACTGCTCCGTCGGGTGCGGTGTGTTGATGTACAGTCTGGGTGATGGAGCGAAAAACGCTAAACCGGCCATTTACCATATCGAGGGGGATCCGGATCATCCGGTAAGCCGTGGCTCGCTGTTTCCGAAAGGCGCAGGGCTGGTTGACTACATCCACAGCGAAGGACGTTTGAAGCACCCCGAGTATCGCGCGCCAGGCTCCGACAAATGGCAGCGCATTAGCTGGGATGATGCCATTGATCGTATTGCACGCCTGATGAAGGCAGACCGTGATGCCAACTTTGAACGCGTCAACGCCAAGGGCACTGTAGTTAACCGTTGGTTGACCACCGGCATTCTCTGCTCTTCTGCCGCCAGCAATGAAACCGGTATCCTCGATCAGAAATTTGCCCGCTCACTGGGTATGATCGCTATCGACTGCCAGGCACGCCTGTGCGATGGTCCGACCGTTGCCGCACTCGCGCCCACGTTTGGTCGCGGTGCCATGACCAATAACTGGGTGGATATCAAAAACGCCAATCTGATTATCGTGATGGGGGGTAACGCCGCAGAAGCCCACCCGGTTGGTTTTAAATGGGCGGTCGAAGCGAAAACCCATAACGACGCCAAACTGATCGTGGTTGACCCGCGCTTTAACCGCTCCGCCGCCGTAGCCGACCTCTATGCCCCGATCCGGGCAGGTTCCGATGCTGCGTTCCTGCTGGGGATTATCAACTACCTGATCACCCATGATAAAATTCATCACGAATATGTGAAGTCTTACACCAGCGCCAGCCTGATCGTGCGTGAGGACTTCGGGTTCGATGAAGGCCTGTTCAGCGGTTATAATGCGGATGCCCGCCAGTACGACAAGACCAGTTGGAACTACGAACTGGACGCTAACGGCTTTGCCAAACGCGATATGACGCTGACACACCCGCGCTGTGTTTGGAACCTGCTGAAAGCGCATGTTGCTCGCTACACGCCTGAAATGGTTGTTTCACTATGCGGTACGCCAGCGCATCATTACGAAGAGATCTGCCGCTCTCTGGCAGAAACCAGCGTTCCCGATAAAACAGCGGCCTTCATGTACGCGCTGGGTTGGACACACCACACCAACGGCGCACAGATTATCCGTGCCGCAGCCATGATCCAGTTGCTGCTTGGCAATATCGTCATGGCCGGTGGAGGTGTCAACGCCCTGCGCGGTCACTCCAATATTCAGGGCTATACCGACCTGGGGCTGCTCAGCCTTAATCTGCCGGGCTACATGCCTCTGCCGTCGGAAAAGCAAGCTGACCTGAAAACCTACCTCAAGCAGATCACGCCGGATGCACTGCTGCCGGACCAAGTCAACTACTGGAAGAATACGCCAAAATTCTTTATCAGCATGATGAAGAGCTTCTATGGCGACCACGCGCAAGCAGACAATCAGTGGGGCTATGAATGGCTACCGAAGTGGGATCGCAGCTACGACGTGATGGTGCAAACCGAATTGATGGTTGAAGGCAAGATGCACGGCTATATCGTGCAAGGCTTCAACCCGCTGGCGGCGTTCTCCAACAAGAACAAAGCGACGGAAGCGCTCTCCAAATTGAAGTACATGGTAGTTATCGATCCGCTTGCGACCGAGACCTCCACCTTCTGGCAGAACCACGGCGAATTTAACGATGTCGATAGCGCCGCCATCCAGACTGAAGTGTTCCGTTTGCCTTCCAGTTGCTTCGCGGAAGAAAACGGCTCCATCGCCAACTCCGGCCGTTGGTTGCAATGGCACTGGGCAGCGGCCGAGCCACCGCGGCAGAGGCGCTGCACGACGGAAAGATCCTCGGCAAACTGCTGATGCGCCTGCGCGAACTGTATCGCGAAGAAGGCGGCGTATGCCCTGAACCATTGATGAACATCAACTGGAACTATCAGGACCCGGAAGACCCGACGCCGGAAGAAATTGCGCGCGAAAGTAATGGTATGGCGCTGGCGGATATTTATGACGACAAGGGCACGCTGATCCTGAAAAAAGGCCAGCAACTGGCAGACTTCTCGCAGTTGCGCGACGACGGCACTACGTCCAGCTTCTGCTGGATTTACGCCGGTAGCTGGACGGAAAAAGTCAACCAGATGGCGAACCGCGACAACAGCGATGCCGAGCTGGGGGCAATGCCGGGCTCGGCCTGGTGCTGGCCGCAAAACCGCCGCATCCTTTACAACCGCGCCTCCGCTGACCTGCAAGGAAAACCTTGGGACAGCAAGCGCAAGCTGCTGGAGTGGAACGGCCAGAAATGGCAAGGCATCGATGTGCCTGATTTCGCCGCTACCGTACCGCCAGGCAAAGACGCGATGCCGTTTATCATGTTGCCGGAAGGCGTGGCGCGTCTCTTCTCGGTGGATAAACTGGTCGATGGCCCGTTCCCGGAACACTACGAACCGGTGGAAACGCCGCTCGATACCAATCCGTTGCACCCGTCAGTGGTATCCAGCCCGGCGGCGCGACTGTTTGCCCGCGATGCAAAAACCATGGGCAAGGCGAGCGATTTCCCTTATGTCGCTACCACCTACTCCATTACCGAGCTGTTCCGTCATTGGACCAAGCATGCGCGCATTAACGCCATAATCCAACCCGAGCAGTTTGTGGAAATTGGCGAAAACCTGGCGCAGAGCAAAGGGATCAAAGCGGGGGATGAGGTGAAGGTTTCCTGTCAGCGCGGCTACATCAAAGCCAAAGCGGTGGTCACCAAACGTATCAAGACCTTGACCGTCGCCGGTAAAGCGATTGAGACCGTCGGGATACCTTGTCACTGGGGCTTTGAAGGCACCACGCGCAAAGGCTTCCTGGCAAATACCCTCACGCCCAGCGTCGGTGACGCTAACTCGCAAACGCCAGAGTTCAAGGCGTTTTTGGTGAATGTGGAAAAGGTGTAAGGTAGCGCGCTATGTCAATGCAATCTCAAGATATTATTCAACGTTCGGCTACCAGTAGCCTGACACCGCCACCGCACGTGAGAAACGATAAAAGTGAAGTGGCCAAACTGATTGACGTCACCACCTGTATTGGCTGTAAAGCCTGTCAGGCGGCCTGCTCCGAGTGGAACGACATCCGTGACGAAGTGGGCCATAACCACGGGGTGTATGATAACCCGATGGATCTGAGCGCCAAATCCTGGACGGTGATGCGCTTTTCCAAAGTGGAAAGCGCCGATCGTCTGGAGTGGCTGATCCGTAAAGATGGCTGCATGCATTGTAGCGATCCGGGCTGTTTGAAGGAGTGTCCGTCTGCCGGTGCCATCATTCAGTATGCGAACGGCATAGTCGACTTCCAGTCCGAGCACTGCATCGGCTGCGGTTACTGTATCGCTGGCTGCCCGTTCAACGTTCCGCGGCTCAATAAAGACGATAACAGGGTGTATAAATGCACCATGTGTGTGGATCGCGTTAGCACGGGTCAGGAACCGGCCTGTGTGAAAACCTGTCCGACCGGCGCCATTCATTTCGGAACCAAGGAATAGATGAAACTGCTGGCGGAAGAGCGCATCACGCATCTGAAAAAACGCGGTTATAACAACGCGGGTCTGTACGATCCCGAAGGGATGGGCGGTACTAACGTCATGTACGTGCTGCACCATGCCTATAAACCGTCGCTCTACAACAATCTGCCCGACAATTCGCAGATCTCTACCCCGGTCAACTTGTGGAAAGGCATCCTCAAACCGCTGGCAACGCTCGGCTTTGTCGCTACCTTTGCCGGTTTGATTTTCCACTATGTTGGCGTGGGACCAAACACGGAAGAAACGGAGAATGACCACGACGAGGAGGAGAAGCAATGAGCAAGCAGAAAATGATTGTGCGCACTAAATTCGTTGACTGTAGTGGCACACTGATACTGGCCACCTGATCGGAGGTGATATGCTCACCTCATCAACACGACAGGTGACCTCATGGGTAAACATTTTACGGCGGAATTTAAGCTCGAAGCCGCAAAGCTGGTTGTCGCCCACGGCTACACATACGTTAAGGCCGCAGAGGCGGTTAATGTCAGCCATTCTGCCATTAGTCGCTGGGTCAATAAGCTTCGCCTTGAACGACAGGGAAAAACGCCAACGGGACTTCCTCTTACCCCTGAACAGCTCGAGCTGCGTGAGATGAAGAAAAAAGTCCAATGCCTTGAAATGGAGAACGAAATCCTAAAAAAGGCTACGGCGCTCTTAATGTCGGACTCACTCAACGGTTCACGGTAGTCGACAGGCTGAGGGCGCGATACCCGGTCACGGCGTTGTGCCAAACTTTTGAGGTACATCGCAGCAGCTACAGGCACTGGCAGGCTTCCGCTAATGAACCCGACGGTGAGCGCGTGGTTAAGTGTAGCCGAGTCATGGAAGCCTGGAACGCCAGCGGCGGCTCTGCCGGCGCTCGAAGTATCGCGACCATCGTCACCGGCAGCTCCGGTGTCAAAATGGGGCGCTGGCTGGCTGGCAAGCTGATGAAGGAGCTGGGTATCGCCAGCTGCCAGCGACCGGCTCACAAATACAAACGCGGCGGCAATGAACACGTTGAAATACCGAACTATCTCAACCGCCAGTTCGCGGTTACCGCCCCGGATCAGGTCTGGTGCGGCGATGTGACCTACATCTGGACGGGCAAATGCTGGGCTTACCTTGCGGTGGTGCTAGATCTGTTCGCCCGCAAACCGGTGGGCTGGGCCATGTCGACGTCGCCGGACTCGGCGCTGACAGTTAAAGCGTTGCAGATGGCCTGGGAACTCCGGGGACAACCAACAGGAGTCATGTTCCACAGCGACCAGGGCAGCCACTATACCAGCCGTCAATACCGGCAAGCCCTGTGGCGCTGCCGGATAAAGCAGAGTATGAGTCGGCGGGGTAACTGCTGGGATAATGCGCCAATGGAGCGGTTCTTCCGCAGCCTGAAGACAGAATGGGTGCCGACAAAGGGTTACAACAGCTTCAGCGAAGCCCAGGACGCGATTATCCGCTACATCACGGGGTATTACAGCGCTATCCGGCCTCACTGGTATAACGGCGGCTTAACTCCAAACGAATCTGAGCGACTGTTCTACATACAGTCTAATGCGGTGGCCAATATTAGTTGACCACTACAGTGCCAATGTTCTTCCGTTTTGTGAGCCACAATATTCCGAAACGCCGTGACCTTCCCTGGTTCCTGCATATTGTTGAGGTTCTGAAAGGCAATGAACATAACGTCGCAGATGTGGGCAAATACAACCCGGGCCAGAAAATGATGTTCTGGAGCATCATGGGGTTGACGCTGGTGTTGCTGATTACCGGCATCATCATGTGGCGGCCTTACTTTGCCCACCTGTTCCCGATCGATATCGTGCGTTACGCTATTCTGGTTCACGCGGCAGCAGCTATCGTGTTAATCCACGCCATCCTGATTCATATGTACATGGCGTTCTGGGTACGTGGTTCCATCAAGGGCATGATCGAAGGCAAAGTTTCTGCCAAGTGGGCGCGTAAGCACCACCCGCGTTGGGCGCGTCAGGTGCTTAACGAAGAAGAAGAGAAAAAGTAAATCTCAATCTCGTCGTTCCCGCGCAAGCGGGAACCTCTTTTATCTGGCCTATCATTCCCGCGCAGGCGGGAATCTCTTACAGACGAAACGCGTTACTTCTGCCAGAGCTCCCCTGCCTTCGCCGGGGATGACGAACTATGAAGCCACGATTCCCACACGACTCAATCAAGCGCCAACACACTCACCCACATCGGCCCCTGCCCTACCGCATAGCGCGCCAGTGGTTGCAGCTTTCCGCTTTCCTGATCGATGCGATACACCTCAATGTGCTGGGACTTCTGTCCAGCAGAAATCACAAACTCCCCCTGGTGATCGATGTTGAAACCGCGCGGTTGCGTCTCCGTTGGTTGATGTCCCACCAGCGTTAAGGTACTGCCATCTTCGGACACCTGGAAAATACTTAACAGGCTGGCAGTACGATCGCTGCAATAAAGGAAACGACCATCTCGCGTCAAATGAATATCCGCAGCCCAGCGGGTATCCGCAAAGCCCTGCGGCATGGCATCCAGCGACTGCACGGTGCGCGCTTTGCCCGCTACCGAGTGCAACTCAATCACATCAACCGTACTGTTCAACTCATTCACACAGTAGGCAAAACGCTGATTTGGGTGAAAATCCATATGCCGTGGGCCTGCACCATCCACCGCGTGGAGGTCCGCTTGCGCCGCAACGTACAGCTCACCCTCAGCAGAAACGTCATACAAACGAATGCGATCTTCTTTCAAACACGGTGCCCACAGCACTCGGTTTTGAGGGTCGATATTGCTCGAGTGGCAGCCTGATAGCCCATCCAGTTGTTGAATCGGCTCCCCCACAATGCCTTCGGCATCAATCGGACTGACGCTCAACGTTTCTCCGCTATAGGATGCGCTAAACAGGAAACGCCCTTGGCGGTCAGTGGACAAATGTGTCGGACTTCCCGGCAACGAGGCAGAACCAACCTGCGTCAGCAAACCTTGTGCATCGATAAGGTAACTGATGGCCGAGAACGTCGGGCGTACCCCAACGTAAAGATGCTGTTTGTTGGGTGCTATCACCATCGGCTGCACCTGACCCGGCGCATCGACAACCTGTAACAACGTGAGCTGCCCCGAAGACGCCAACTGCCAGACGTGAATCTGCTGGCTTTCCGGACTGGCGATATAGACCACTTGCTGCATGCTTTTCTCCTTGGTTTGTCGCATTTTGCGCCATGCTACTTAGGGTGTAACATTATGGGCATTAACGCAATTCTAGGCTGTGTCCCTTAATCCCATGAGTTATACTAACTGTTTGTTTCTACATCATTTTGAACTATGGCTCGCTACGACCTTCCCGATGAAGCATGGGCTATCATCCAGCCCTTACTCCCTGCTGAACCAGCAACACCACAGGTCGGACGCCCATGGGCTGAGCATCGCATGATTATCAATGGCATGTTCTGGGTGCTGTGCTCTGGTGCCCCATGGCGTGATTTACCTGAGCGATACGGCCCATGGAAAACCGTTTATAACCGCTTTAACCGATGGTCAAAATCGGGAGTTATTAACATTATTTTTAATAAGTTACTTTCATCACTTGATGCCCATGGCCTCGTGGACTGGTCAGCGACTACGCTGGATGGTAGCAATATCAGGGCGCTGAAATGTGCTGCCGGTGCTCAAAAAAACATTCCGATATCACCGGAGATAATAGGCTGGGTCGCTCTCGAGGTGGTTTTGGCACCAAAATCCATATGGCTACAGACGGAAGTGGTCTTCCGTTAAACATCGTGTTGAGCCCCGGTCAGGCTCATGAAAGTCAGTTTGCACTACGTCTTTTGGACGGTATTGGTGTTCAACGCCAGAACGGCAGTATGAAACGCCGTGGTCATGCGGTGCTGGCTGACAAGGCGTACTCCGGGCATGTATTACGTAACGAGCGGAAAAACAGAGGTATAAAAACTGTCATCCCCCGAAAATCCACTGAAAAAATGGCGGTGGATGGTCGTTCAAAGCTCGATCGTGACGCCTACCGCAATCGGAACGTTGTTGAGCGGTGCTTTGGCCGTCTGAAAGAATACCGTCGCATTGCGACATGTTACGACAAAACGGCGAGGAATTATCTGGCAATGTTGAAACTGGGCTGCATCCGACTGTTTTACCAGAGGTTATGTAATTAAGGGACACAGCCTAGACTCTCTTAATAGGACCGCTATGACGTATCGTATCATTGCTCTTGATTTGGATGGCACATTGCTGGACAAACAAAAGAAAATTTTACCGGAGTCCCTCACTGCACTGGCGCTGGCGCGCCAACAGGGTGTCAAAGTGGTGATCGCCACAGGGCGGCACCATTCTGCGATTTATCCGTTCTATCAGGCGCTGGAGCTGGATACGCCGGCGATTTGCTGCAATGGCACCTATCTGTACGATTATCAGAATAAACAGACATCTCAGGCCAATCCATTGACAGCGACACAGGCTAAAAGCGTGCTGACCTTGTTAGGCGAATATGGCATTCACGGTCTGATGTACGCCGATGACGGCATGCTGTATCAAGAACCCACTGGCCATGTGATTCGCACTCAGGCGTGGGGTGAAACCCTGCCGCCACACCAGCGCCCCACCTTCCTTCACGTTGACAACCTGCTGAACGCCGCCGATCGGGTGCAAAATATCTGGAAATTCTCCCTTTCGCATTCGGATACGCAAGCGTTAGATAACTTTGCCAATCGGGTCATGGAAGAGTTTGGCCTGACCTGCGAGTGGTCCTGGCAGGATCAGGTTGACGTCGCCCAAAGCGGAAATAACAAAGGCAAACTGCTGCGTGAGTGGGTCACGTCTCAGGGCTATGACATGAGCGAGGTGTTGGCCTTTGGCGATAACTTCAATGACATCAGTATGCTCGAAGCCGCAGGGCTCGGCGTTGCTATGGGCAACAGTGATGACGCCGTTAAAGCGCACGCCGATCTGGTTATCGGACACAATGAAGAACCGGCTATCGCGCAGTTAATTCGCCAGCGCGTGTTGCAATAAGGTCATCCTCGGCACAAACCGGAATCTCTGGCAGAAGTAACGCGTTTCGTCTGTAAGAGGTTCCCGCCTGCGCGAGGATGGCGTGAGGATACGGGGGAATGACCTGGGAAATGTGCATGGCACATACAGAAAGCCCTACGCCGTAATCGACACGCTTTTGATCTGCGCATACAGCCACATATCCGCACGCAGTCTCAGATCATCGCGCGCCCAAGGTGAAATCCGAGCCCAGAGGATTTGTCCCCCCACCGACAGCTTCACTTCAACCTGTTCATCGACTTCAATGCATTCCAGTACCTTAGCGGGCAACACGTTACGAATACTGCTCGTCGTTGGCGGCTGCAACACCAAAGAGACATCGACCGCGTTAACACGAATACGCAACGGGGTTTTCAAAGGTATGGAAACCCGATTCACCCACAGCCGTTGCTCGCCCAGCGACAGCGCCGTCATGGCATAACGCTCGTGCTGTTCCATCACTTTCACATTGAGAATGCTGCTTTGCTCATCGCTCGGTAACCAGGGGCGCATCGCGCTACTCGCCCATACCTTTTCCAACCGACCTTCCGCTTTAACCTTACCGTTATCCAGCACCACCACGCGATCGGCGAGCCGCACGATCTCTTCCATGCTGTGGCTGACATACAGGATAGGAATGTTGACCTCTTTCGCCAACGTTTCCAGATAGGGCAACAGCTCACGTTTGCACGGCAAATCAAGCGACGCCAGCGGCTCATCCATCAGTAGCAGTTCCGGTGCGGTCAGCAAGGCACGCCCGATCGCCACACGCTGCTTTTCGCCACCGGAGAGGGTGAGGGGTAAGCGGTTTAACAGAGCCTCAATGCCCAGCAATGCCACAATGGCATCAAACTGTGATTTCATGGATGACGCCATGCCATAGCGTAGATTGCCTTGCACACGGTAGTGCGGAAACAGCCGGGCATCCTGAAACACATAACCCACATGGCGCTTTTCGGGCGGCAGGCAGATACGTTTTTCCGCATCCATTAACACGCGGTCATTGAGCACAATACGGCCAGACTGTGGGCGCGTCAGGCCCACCACCGCATTGATCAGCGACGTTTTTCCTGCACCTGATACGCCAAACACCGCAGAAATGCCTGATGCGGGCAATTGGGTATCCACACTCAAATCAAGATCGCCGAGGCGTTGATGAAAATTAAGCTCCAGCATTACACCCCCAACCGTTTGCGGCCCCAGCGGGTTAACCACTCAGAGAGCAGCAACGACGCCATTGAGAGCAGAATGGCAATCACACACCAGCGCGCCGCATCAGCTTCTGCACCCGGTGTTTGAATCAATGTGTACATTGCCGACGGGATAGTACGCGTTTCCCCCGGAATATTGGACACAAACGTAATGGTTGCACCAAACTCACCCAGCGAGCGAGCAAACGCCAATACGGTACCTGCCACAATGCCGGGAAATGAAAGTGGCAACGTGATTGTGAAGAAGACGCGCCAGGGGTTAGCACCCAGCGTTCGGGCGGCCAGTTCCAACCGCGTATCCACCGCTTCCAGCGCCAGGCGGATTGCGCGCACCATCAGGGGAAACGCGATCACGGCAGACGCTAGCGCGGCTCCGCGCCAACTGAAACTGAGGCAGAACCATTCATAAAGCCATTGGCCGATAATCCCTTTTCTGCCCATACCGATCAGCAACAAATAGCCAATCACCACTGGAGGCAACACCAGCGGCAAATGGATAATGCTGTCTAACAGCGACTTTCCGGGAAATCGGCAGCGTACCAACACCCATGCCGCCAGGATCCCTAGCGGCAGGCTGAATATTACAGAGGTGATGGAAACTTTAAGACTAAGTTCAATGGTTTGCCATTCGTAATCCGTAAGCATCATCCGCGCGGCGTGAAACCATAGCGTTTGAACACATCCGCAGCGGCAGGCGTTTTCAGGTATTCGTAAAAACCGGTCACCGTCGCGTTGTTATGATCTTTGATGATAGCCATCGGATATTCGACCGGCTTGTGGCTCTCTTTGTAGTGGTCAACTAATATTGGCCACCGCATTAGACTGTATGTAGAACAGTCGCTCAGATTCGTTTGGAGTTAAGCCGCCGTTATACCAGTGAGGCCGGATAGCGCTGTAATACCCCGTGATGTAGCGGATAATCGCGTCCTGGGCTTCGCTGAAGCTGTTGTAACCCTTTGTCGGCACCCATTCTGTCTTCAGGCTGCGGAAGAACCGCTCCATTGGCGCATTATCCCAGCAGTTACCCCGCCGACTCATACTCTGCTTTATCCGGCAGCGCCACAGGGCTTGCCGGTATTGACGGCTGGTATAGTGGCTGCCCTGGTCGCTGTGGAACATGACTCCTGTTGGTTGTCCCCGGAGTTCCCAGGCCATCTGCAACGCTTTAACTGTCAGCGCCGAGTCCGGCGACGTCGACATGGCCCAGCCCACCGGTTTGCGGGCGAACAGATCTAGCACCACCGCAAGGTAAGCCCAGCATTTGCCCGTCCAGATGTAGGTCACATCGCCGCACCAGACCTGATCCGGCGCGGTAACCGCGAACTGGCGGTTGAGATAGTTCGGTATTTCAACGTGTTCATTGCCGCCGCGTTTGTATTTGTGAGCCGGTCGCTGGCAGCTGGCGATACCCAGCTCCTTCATCAGCTTGCCAGCCAGCCAGCGCCCCATTTTGACACCAGAGCTGCCGGTGACGATGGTCGCGATACTTCGAGCGCCGGCAGAGCCGCCGCTGGCGTTCCAGGCTTCCATGACGCGACTACACTTAACCACGCGCTCACCGTCGGGTTCATTAGCGGAAGCCTGCCAGTGCCTGTAGCTGCTGCGATGTACCTCAAAAGTTTGGCACAACGCCGTGACCGGGTATCGCGCCCTCAGCCACCTCGTTATACACATCTCTGTTCGTGCCTGAGCGCGCGTAGCGTTTCGGCGGCCGTCATGACTTTCTGCAAGCCTTTCCTGATAGTTTTTGCGCCTGGTTCACCGTCGCCTTTTCGAGCAAGAAAGCCTCCCAGTTGCGCAACTAAGCGCAATACTTCGTTTAGCTTAGGGCGGCCCTTGGGCATACGCTTGTTCATCAGTAGGTAAGCGCCATGAGTCTCGTCGGAATCAAAGAACAACATTGCGTCCAGCTCTGGACAGGTTCGTCCCATACGCATTAAATAGGCGATGCGCCATGCCACGATCATGAACAGCGCCAATGCCCGCTCAATGCGATCCACGGTCGATAACTGTAACGCTTCGACACAGCAGCCGTTCTTCAGCACATTGAAGAACATCTCGATTTCCCATCTAGCCCGATACCAGTCGATCAGCTCCACGATATCTTCTCGTCCTTCAGGTACGCGATTGCTCAGCAACCGCCACTCGACCGGCTTCACGCCTGCTGGCGGCTCAATTTCCTTGGCTATCACACAAGTCACTGCCAACCCGCAACGCAGCGACACTCGCTTCACGCGCAGCGCCTGTTTCACCGTACGCGCCTTCTGCCCCGCGCGAGCCGCCATAACGAATTGGATTTCTCCCACCGGCACGGTTTTTCCAACCTTCTGCCAAAGCTTCTCATTACAGTCCAGACTGCGATTATGAGTCGAGCGGATCAACCAGTCAGCCGGAGTGCCAAGGTCATCAGCGAGCTGCATCAACGCCTTGATATCCGCTTCGCGATCGGCTAAGTACACCAGACGTGTGTTTGGCAACTCCGAGGCGAGTTCAGCAACTCGCTCGTATCCCTCGAGCCAGCGCGTACTCTCCTTGAGCCCATCGCGTTTTCCGTCTGCATCCTTCGACTCTCTTGCCCACATCCACGCATCCAGTACGCCCAACCCCACGCGATCCGGACTGACCGCGTAGGTCGGATACAGGTACAGACCACGCCTGGCTTCGTAGTTCAAGGGACCCAAGCCTTGGATTTGCTGCCCGTTGAAGTCAAGCTCGGTAGTGTCTTGGATACACAGCACAACCTCGTGTTCTCGGATCCTTTCCTGCGTACGCTGCCAGTGAGGTTGCAGAATGTCTCGCCATTCGAATGCTTGGTTCTCCATGAAGCGGTAAGCACCCAGCGTCTCAGGCCATCCGAGGCACGCATGCGGAATGCTGGCTTGCGGATTCTCAGCCAGCCGTATCAAAAGCCCTTTGGCACGCTTATTGAGCCTCGTGTCACCAAGATTTACCCCTTCCAGTTCTTGGTGTGCCCAGCCATCTGAATCCCGTGTCATTTTTCAGCGCCGTAAATGGCGATAGTACACGTCGGTTTCACTTCATTTACAACCCCACCGGCTGCCTATTTCAGCCCGCTAACCCTTGGCATATAAGGCGTTGCGGACTTGTGTATAACGAGGTGGCCCTCAGCCTGTCGACTACCGTGAACCGTTGAGTGAGTCCGACATTAAGAGCGCCGTAGCCTTTTTTAGGATTTCGTTCTCCATTTCAAGGCATTGGACTTTTTTCTTCATCTCACGCAGCTCGAGCTGTTCAGGGGTAAGAGGAAGTCCCGTTGGCGTTTTTCCCTGTCGTTCAAGGCGAAGCTTATTGACCCAGCGACTAATGGCAGAATGGCTGACATTAACCGCCTCTGCGGCCTTAACGTATGTGTAGCCGTGGTCGACAACCAGCTTTGCGGCTTCGAGCTTAAATTCCGCCGTAAAATGTTTACCCATGAGGTCACCTGTCGTGTTGATGAGGTGAGCATATCACCTCCGATCAGGTGGCCAGTATCAGTGTGCCACTACACACCGTGGAAGCATGCAACTGGCAACCGGTTATCTCATTGATTTTTATCGCTAGCAGTTCCGTGCTCCAGCGCGAACGCTGATAGCCAAAATCATGAGGGGAACGCTTTACGAGCTGGATTAACAGTGCGCAGATCTGTTCAAACGGCCAGCGACGGCCACGACCGGGCCGCAGAGATTTGAGGCCTTCAATGCCGTACAGGGTGAGCCAGTTAATCCATCTGCCGATTGACGAACGGGCGCAGCAAAGCATTCTGGCGACATCGCTCACGCGCTCGCCCCGGTGCAACATCAGGATGGCGGTCAGCCTGCGGGCGTGATTCTTGTCACGCGTTTTATGGAGAGTTTTCTTCATCAGGCGTCGTTCGTTACGGGGTATCGGTGCTATGCTCGACATCGCTAAGTCCGGTTGATGATTTGGGATCTTTATCGATTGATCAGATCGCCTACTCGGACTCATATCGTTATACACATCTTTTGGCCATTTTTTGAACAGGATGCTCAGAACCCCGTGAATTAAGGCATTCAAGCCATCCCATTGGCTTTTTGAGGTTCAAAATGCCACTCTGAGATAAACCCGTAACTCATTGATTAAACAGTGCGTTAGAAAGATGTGTATAACGATATGACTCGGACTGAGTTCCCTTCAGGTGATCTACTATTCGGAACAGTTATTTAGCTGGGGGAATAAATAAACCCCCAACGAGAAATGATGTGATGAAAAGATTAAATATGGGTAATGATATCTTTAATCAGGCGCGGTCCATGAAAAATAAAGCCGGAATATATCTGTACCAGGGATGCACCCGCTGCCATTTTTTCCCGTGCGGCCATCAGTGAATCGACCCCGCCAACGCCAATAATCGGCAAACGGCCGTTCAATTCTTGTGCCAGACGACGAATAACTTCGGTGCTGCACTGCTGTAACGGACGTCCGCTTAACCCACCGGTTTGCCCGCAATGATTTAACCCCTGAATCAAATCACGATTCAGTGTGGTATTGGTGGCAATTACCCCATCAATTTTATGGCGCACCAAACTATCAGCAATTTGGATCAATTCTTCCTCAGAAAGATCCGGCGCGATCTTCACCGCGATCGGCACATATTTTTGATGCTGTTGATGCAATGCTTCTTGTTTATTTTTAATCGCCTGCAACAGATCGTCCAACGCTTCGCTGTATTGCAGAGAACGTAATCCCGGCGTATTCGGTGAAGAGATATTGATCGCAATATATCCGGCGTGTGCATAGACCTTGTCCATGCAGATCAAATAGTCATCTTTACCCTGTTCTACGGGCGTATCTTTATTCTTGCCGATATTAATTCCCAGCACACCACCAAAACGGGATTTTTTTACGTTCTCGATCAGGTTATCCACGCCATGGTTATTAAATCCCATGCGGTTAATTAACCCTTCCGCTTCTACGACGCGAAACAGACGCGGTTTATCATTACCCGGCTGCGGACGCGGTGTTACCGTACCGACTTCAATATGACCAAAGCCCATTGTGCCCAGCGCATCAATACAATCGCCATCTTTATCCAGACCGGCGGCTAAGCCGAGTGGGTTTTTAAAAGAAAGGCCCATGCAGGTAACAGGTTTGGTGGGAACGGATTGGCGAATAAGAAATTCAAAGGGGGTATTAGATAAACGACGTAACTGCTGGAAGGTAAATTCGTGAGCCCGTTCTGGATCGAGCTGGAAGAGTGCCTTCTTGATTACGGTATATAACATAGTGTCTCCTGAGATCCCAAAAGTCATGCATGCAAAATAACAATAAAGCGGGTGACTTCCTGACGCACGGCGGGGAATGGTAATGAGATCGAGAGGGAAAGTAAAACACTTATCACAGAAAACTGGTTCCCGCTTAACGCCATATCGTTATACACATCTTTCTAACGCACTGTTTAATCAATGAGTTACGGGTTTATCTCAGAGTGGCATTTTGAACCTCAAAAAGCCAATGGGATGGCTTGAATGCCTTAATTCACGGGGTTCTGAGCATCCTGTTCAAAAAATGGCCAAAAGATGTGTATAACGATATGGCTTAACGCGGGAACCTTGGGGACAGATTAGGCTGTGTCCCTTAATTACATAACCTCTGGTAAAACAGGCGGATGCAGCCCAGTTTCAACATTGCCAGATAATTCCTCGCCGTTTTGTCGTAACGTGTCGCAATGCGACGGTATTCTTTCAGACGGCCAAAGCTCCGCTCAACAACGTTCCGATTGCGGTAGGCGTCACGATCGAGCTTTGAACGACCATCCACCGCCATTTTTTCAGTGGATTTTCGGGGGATGACAGTTTTTATACCTCTGTTTTTCAGCTCGTTACGTAATACATGCCCGGAGTACGCCTTGTCAGCGAGTACCGCATGACCACGGCGTTTCATACTGCCGTTCTGGCGTTGAACACCAATACCGTCCAAAAGACGTAGTGCAAACTGACTTTCATGAGCCTGACCGGGGCTCAACACGATGTTTAACGGAAGACCACTTCCGTCTGTAGCCATATGGATTTTGGTGCCAAAACCACCTCGAGAGCGACCCAGCCCATTATCTCCGGTGATATCGGGATGTTTTTTTGAGCACCGGCAGCACATTTCAGCGCCCTGATATTGCTACCATCCAGCGCAGTCGCTGACCAGTCCACGAGGCCATGGGCATCAAGTGATGAAAGTAACTTATTAAAAATAATGTTAATGACTCCCGATTTTGACCATCGGTTAAAGCGGTTATAAACGGTTTTCCATGGGCCGTATCGCTCAGGTAAATCACGCCATGGGGCACCAGAGCACAGCCCCCAGAACATGCCATTGATAATCATGCGATGCTCAGCCCATGGGCGTCCGGCCTGTGGTGTTGCTGGTTCAGCAGGGAGTAAGGGCTGGATGATAGCCCATGCTTCATCGGGAAGGTCGTAGCGAGCCATAGTTCAAAATGATGTAGAAACAAACAGTTAGTATAACTCATGGGATTAAGGGACACAGCCTAGCCCCACAGCGCGGCTGAAGGCGGGTTGATGATGCTGCCTTGGTAGTCCAGCCCGTTATCGCGATCGCGTTGCAGCAACAGCGGGCCATCCAAATCCACCACATCAGCCCCCTGCGCCACGATAAACGCAGGTGCCATCGCTAACGATGTACTGACCATGCAGTCTACCATAATTTTTAGCCCGTGCTTGACTGCTTCATCACGCAGACGCAGCGCTTCGGTTAAACCGCCGGTTTTATCCAGTTTGATGTTAATCATGTCGTAACGACCCACCAGTCCGGCCAATGAATGGCTGTCATGACAGGATTCATCGGCACAAATCGGGATGGGGCGTGGCAGGGATGCCAGCGCCTCATCTTTCCCTGCGGGCATTGGCTGTTCAATCATGGTAACACCCAGTTTGACCAGTTCCGGCACCAGCCGGGTATAAAGCGCTTCATCCCACCCCTCGTTGGCATCCACGATCAGGCGGGCAGAAGGAGCCCCCGCGCGCACGGAGGCGACGCGTTCCAGATCGTGTTGATCGGCCAGCTTCAACTTTAGCAAAGGGCGGTGTGCCTGCTTCTCTGCCGCCTGGCGCATGTGCTCTGGTGTGTCCAGAGACAGGGTATAGGCGGTTTCCAGCGTGTGCGGTACCGGCAGAGTGAGGCGTTGCCAGATGCGTTGACGATAGAGCTTGCACTCCAAATCCCATAAGGCGCAGTCGAGCGCGTTGCGCGCCGCTCCCGCAGGCAAACGGGATTGCAGCGTGAGTATGTCCAGTCCGTTGCGCAAGTCGCTCTCAAGCGAAGCAATTTGCTCTGTGACACTGTCGACCGACTCACCATAGCGCGCATAAGGCAGACATTCACCGTAGCCGGTAATATCACCGGTCCGAAGGGCGGCAACCACCACATCGGCCTGCCTTTTGCTGCCGCGTGAAATGGTAAACACTTCACGCAGCGGCCAGCTTTCACGAGATAAGGTAAGTTCGGTCATAGGCTGGCCAATGCTTCAACGATACGGCCCACACCGTGACGCACCGGATCAACCGCCGGCAGGCCGAATTCAGCTTCAATGTTTGCCAGCAGAGAGAGGGCGGCGTCTTCATCCAGTGCCGAGGTATTCACCGAGATGCCCACAAATCGGGCGTTAGGATTGGTCAGCCGCGCCATCGACAGGTTGAGTGCCATGCAGGCCGCCAGATCGAGGATCGGGTAGTCAACGCCACGCATGGTTTTGCGTGTTGGTTCATGACACAGTACCAGCGCATCCGGTTGCGCACCGTGAATAATCCCGGTGGTTACGCCTGCGAAGGACGGGTGGAACAGTGAACCTTGGCCTTCAATCACATCCCAATGATCTGCATCATTGGCGGGCGCCAATACTTCAACGGCACCGGCGATGAAGTCAGAAACCACTGCATCAATACTGACACCTGCACCGCTGATCAGAATACCGGTCTGGCCGGTGGCGCGGAACGTCGCCTTGCCGCCGCTTGCCAGAATCTCTTTTTCGATGGCCAGCGCCGTGTACATTTTGCCACAGGAGCAATCGGTGCCGACGGGCAACAAGCGTTTGCCGCTGCGCTTGCGGCCGTTTGCCACCGGGTAGGTTTCCGTTAGATGGCGCACATCAAACAAGGAACGTCCCAGTTTTGTCGCCAGTTCGCGCAATTCCGGTACGTCAGCGAGTTTGTTGTGCAGTCCGGCAGCGAGATCCATGCCGCTTTCTAGCGCTTCACGCAAAATGGCGATCCATTGCTGAGAAATAATGCCACCCCGGTTGGCTACGCCAATTACCAAGGTTTGTGCTCCGGCGGTGCGTGCTGCTGCGATATCCAGATCCGGCAGGCCGCAATCCGCGTGACAGTCCGCCATACGGTATTGGCCCACACAATATTCGGGATGCCATTGCTTGATGCCGATAGCGACCTTGGCGGCTAACTGATCGTGCGCATCACCAAGAAAAAGCAAATAAGGCTTTTTGATATCCATTATTTTTCCTCATTAAATTTTTGACGTAATAAATGATAAATCGCTATCAGGCGCGTCAGTGATTGTTATCTGGATAACAGCTGATTACCTTTGGTAATGACTCCAATTAGTAGAACATGTGTTTTTCGATGAAGGCTCCGATGACTTTTTCGTGGATCTCGACGGAGCGCGAGAAGCAAATCGTTTTACGCGCCAGTCGTTTAATGCGGGTACGGAGCGTCAGGTTATTGCGCTCTATGCGTTGCGTGAAGATCTTGCCAGTCAGATGTTTCTGCTTCGGAACCTCTCTTGCATAGCTGCCCCAGTTGTCACTGGTAATCATGCCGATGTTGAACGGTGTCAACAGAGCCAGCAATTCACGGCAGGTCTCATCGGTTCGGGGGCCAAAAGTGTAGGCCAGAACACCGCCCGTTTTGGTATTGTAAGCGTACCAGAGCCAGTGCTGTAGCGCCTGACTGCCAACGAAGCTCCATTGCTCATCAAGTTCACAGATAAGGGCGACGTCGGCGTGAGCAACGGGAGAAGACGTTATCCTGCGGGGCGAGAGCTTTTTAAAGCCCGGATGACCGTATTGATGCCGATTTTCAACGTTCTGGCGGTATCGCGAACACCGGCACCGTTGAAGGTCATATCAACGATCTGCTCTTTGACTCCCGGCTTTCGCGCTTCATAGCGGTAGGTAAGCTGGAATACACGGCGACAGCACTAACACCGGAAGCGTTCGCGCTTAGTTGGACTAAGGCCATGTCGATAAACTTTATCTGAATGGCAGCGAGGGCAATGAACAAAAACAGTAACCACGTGGAAACCTCAAATAGCGGCAGAATATCACAAAAGCCAACTATTTGAAGGCATTACCTTACCTTTGATAATATTCATCGGCTTTTTATTGGCTTTGTTGAATAAATAGAAAGTTTGGGTAATCATCGGATCAGATCTGTAGTGGCACACTGATACTGGCCACCTGATCGGAGGTGATATGCTCACCTCATCAACACGACAGGTGACCTCATGGGTAAACATTTTACGGCGGAATTTAAGCTCGAAGCCGCAAAGCTGGTTGTCGACCACGGCTACACATACGTTAAGGCCGCAGAGGCGGTTAATGTCAGCCATTCTGCCATTAGTCGCTGGGTCAATAAGCTTCGCCTTGAACGACAGGGAAAAACGCCAACGGGACTTCCTCTTACCCCTGAACAGCTCGAGCTGCGTGAGATGAAGAAAAAAGTCCAATGCCTTGAAATGGAGAACGAAATCCTAAAAAAGGCTACGGCGCTCTTAATGTCGGACTCACTCAACGGTTCACGGTAGTCGACAGGCTGAGGGCGCGATACCCGGTCACGGCGTTGTGCCAAACTTTTGAGGTACATCGCAGCAGCTACAGGCACTGGCAGGCTTCCGCTAATGAACCCGACGGTGAGCGCGTGGTTAAGTGTAGTCGCGTCATGGAAGCCTGGAACGCCAGCGGCGGCTCTGCCGGCGCTCGAAGTATCGCGACCATCGTCACCGGCAGCTCTGGTGTCAAAATGGGGCGCTGGCTGGCTGGCAAGCTGATGAAGGAGCTGGGTATCGCCAGCTGCCAGCGACCGGCTCACAAATACAAACGCGGCGGCAATGAACACGTTGAAATACCGAACTATCTCAACCGCCAGTTCGCGGTTACCGCGCCGGATCAGGTCTGGTGCGGCGATGTGACCTACATCTGGACGGGCAAATGCTGGGCTTACCTTGCGGTGGTGCTAGACCTGTTCGCCCGCAAACCGGTGGGCTGGGCCATGTCGACGTCGCCGGACTCGGCGCTGACAGTTAAAGCGTTGCAGATGGCCTGGGAACTCCGGGGACAACCAACAGGAGTCATGTTCCACAGCGACCAGGGCAGCCACTATACCAGCCGTCAATACCGGCAAGCCCTGTGGCGCTGCCGGATAAAGCAGAGTATGAGTCGGCGGGGTAACTGCTGGGATAATGCGCCAATGGAGCGGTTCTTCCGCAGCCTGAAGACAGAATGGGTGCCGACAAAGGGTTACAACAGCTTCAGCGAAGCCCAGGACGCGATTATCCGCTACATCACGGGGTATTACAGCGCTATCCGGCCTCACTGGTATAACGGCGGCTTAACTCCAAACGAATCTGAGCGACTGTTCTACATACAGTCTAATGCGGTGGCCAATATTAGTTGACCACTACACACCACCTTTTTCACTGCGTCGTCAGTCGGGAACACCTTGCTTTTTTTAATCGCATGCCGGATCACACTGTTCAGCGACTCGATGGCGTTGGTTGTGTAGATGACTTTGCGGATATCTGCCGGGTAAGCGAAGAACGTTGCCAGATTGCTCCAGTTCGTCTGCCAGCTCCGGCCTATCTGTGGATAGCGGCTGTCCCATGCGCTGGCGAATGCTTCCAGCGCCTGCTGGCCTGCTTCTTCCGTAGCGGCCTGATAGATGGCTTTCAGGTCGCGTGTGACGGCTTTGTAGTCCTTCCAAGAGACGAACCTCAGGCTGTTGCGTACCATGTGCACGATGCTCAGCTGGATGCGGGCTTCCGGATACACCGCGTTGATGGCGTCCCGGAAGCCTTTCAGACCGTCGACACAGGCGATGAGGATATCGTTCAGGCCGCGGTTTTTTAGTTCTGTCAGCACATTGAGCCAGAACTTCGCGCCCTCGTTTTCGGCCAGCCACATACCCAGCAGTTCTTTCTGGCCCTCGATGTTGATACCCAGTGCCAGGAACACGGATTTATTGATGACGCGACTGTCCTGCCGGACCTTCAGGATGATACAGTCAAGGTAAACAATGGGATAGACTGCATCCAGTGGACGATTTTGCCATTCAGTAACCTGTTCCATCACGGCGTCGGTGACCTTCGAGACCAGCGCCGGTGAGACATCCGCGTCATACAGCTCGTTGAACGCAGACGCTATCTCGCGGGTGGTCATCCCTCTGGCGTACAGGCACCGGATTTGGTTATCCATCCCGGTGATCCGGGTCTGGTTTTTCTTCACCAGTTGTGGTTCGAAGGAGCCATCACGATCGCGCGGAGTACGTAGTTCCAGAGGGCCATCGCCGGTGGTCACGGTGTTTGTGGAATAGCCGTTGCGGGAGTTGGCCCCCGGTTTGGGCTGATTTTTATCGTAGCCCAGATGGTGGGACATTTCGGCGTTGAGAGCAGCCTCAACGCTGATTTTCTTCAGCAGGCGATCGAATTGGCTGAGATCGTCAGGGGTTTTGAGATTTTTGGCCAGTTCGTTAGCCAGAGCCTGCAACTGTTTTTCGTCCATAAATTAACCTGTTTTTGATGTTGGATTGAACATATCAAAATCAGGCAATTACACAAATTTATGTACAGGGTCTGGGCCTTTCGTGCTCTGGCCCGGCTATTATTCTCATTCACCTAGCGCCTATTCTATTAGGGCTATTTTACTTGCCATTTTGGTCTTGGGCAGTGCTCGAAATCTTCACATACTCCGGGTACGCTCCAGTTTCCGCACGCTGTCCGTGACCAAACTGGCTGCGCCAATTACGCCTACTGGAGTAGGCTCTTAATGATGGCAACATCGTTGTAACAGGCATAAACTGAACTGTCAAAGCAAAGAGTGAGGTGTAAACATTCTATGAATCAACAGCCGCAAGTAAAATACCGTCATGATTACCGTGCGCTGGACTATACCATCAGCGATATAGCGCTTGATTTTGTTCTGGATGCACAGAAAACGCACGTCACGGCAGTTAGCCAGGTGGTTCGGCAGGGAGAGGCGGGGGCGCCGTTAAAACTGGACGGTGAAGGGCTGACGCTGTTAAGCCTGACAGTGGATGGTCAAGCCTGGCCGCACTATCAGGTTGAGGATGATGGATTGGTGTTAACGCACCTGCCCGACGCTTTCACGCTCAGCATCGTCACAGAGATCAACCCCGCCGCCAACAGCGCGCTGGAGGGATTATACCAATCTGGTGTTGCGCTTTGTACCCAGTGTGAAGCGGAAGGGTTCCGCCACATCACCTATTATCTGGATCGCCCCGATGTACTGGCGCGCTTTACCACGCGTATCACCGCCGATCCGGTTCGCTATCCTTATTTACTTTCCAACGGCAATCGCATCGCACAGGGCACCCTGGATGATGGTCGAAACTGGGTTGAGTGGCAGGATCCGTTCCCGAAACCGTGCTATCTGTTCGCGCTGGTGGCGGGGGACTTCGATGTGCTCAGCGACAGCTTTACCACCCGTTCCGGGCGCGAAGTGGCCTTGGAGTTGTATGTCGATCGCGGCAATCTCGATCGTGCGGGCTGGGCGATGACCTCGCTGCAAAATGCCATGAAGTGGGATGAAACCCGTTTCGGTCTGGAGTATGACCTCGACATCTATATGATCGTCGCGGTGGACTTCTTTAATATGGGTGCGATGGAAAATAAAGGGCTTAACGTCTTTAACTCCAAATACGTGCTTGCCAAGGCAGAAACCGCTACCGATAAAGATTATCTGAACATTGAAGCGGTGATCGGCCATGAATATTTTCACAACTGGACCGGTAACCGCATTACCTGCCGTGACTGGTTCCAGCTCAGCTTAAAAGAAGGACTGACGGTGTTTCGCGATCAAGAGTTCAGCTCAGATCTGGGATCGCGCCCGGTAAACCGCATCGACAACGTGCGTGTGATGCGCGGTGCGCAGTTTGCCGAAGACGCTAGCCCGATGTCGCATCCGATCCGCCCAGATCAGGTCATTGAAATGAATAACTTCTACACCCTGACATTGTACGAGAAGGGTTCGGAAGTGATCCGCATGCTGCATACGTTGCTGGGTGAGGATAAATTTCAGGCGGGCATGCGGCTTTATGTGGAGTGTCATGACGGGAGTGCGGCCACCTGTGATGATTTTGTGCAGGCGATGGAAGATGCCTCGGGAGTGGATCTGACACAGTTCCGCCGTTGGTACAGCCAGTCGGGTACGCCGGTGGTGACGGTGCGCGATGATTATAATGCTGCAACGCAGCAATATCTGCTGTCGGTCAGCCAAAAAACGCCCGTAGGCGCGGATGGTCAGGAAAAACGCCCGCTGCATATTCCGTTGGATATTGAACTGTACGATCAGCAGGGCAACGTGATTCCGTTGCAATATGCAGGTCAGACGATCGATTCGGTATTAAACCTGACCGAAGCAGAACAGACGTTTGTGTTTGATAATGTGCCGAGTCAGCCGATCCCCTCTTTATTAAGGGAGTTCTCTGCGCCGGTTAAACTCAACTATGCCTGGAGCGATGCGCAACTGACCTTCCTGATGCGTCACGCACGCAATGATTTCTCGCGCTGGGATGCGGCGCAAAGCCTGCTGGCAAACCATATTCGTCTCAACGTGGCGCGCTATCAGCAACACCAACCGCTCTCGCTGCCACTGCATCTGGCCGATGCGTTTCGTGGGGTATTGTTGGATCCTGCGCTGGATCCGATGTTGGCGGCACAAATTCTGACGCTGCCCAGCGAAAACGAAATCGCGGAGCTGTTTGAGATTATCGACCCGCTAGCCATTGCGGAAGTGCGCGAAGCGATGGTTCGAACATTGGCGACAGAGCTGGCCGATGAGTGGCTCGCGGTTTATCGCGTTAACGTCACCGCAGAGTACCGTATCGAACATGCTGATATTGGTAAACGCGCGCTGCGCAACACCTGCCTCTATTATCTGGCGTTTGGTGAGGTGGCGCAGGCTGATGCGCTGGTAAACGCACAATATCAGCAGGCGGATAACATGACGGATGCGTTGGCGGCGCTCTCCAGTGCAGTCAGTGCGCAACTGCCGATACGCGATACGTTGATGGCGCAGTTTGACGATCACTGGCACACCGATGGCCTGGTGATGGACAAGTGGTTTACCTCGCAAGCTACCAGTCCGGCCAGTGACGTGTTGTCTCGGGTGCGAGCGTTGCTGAACCATCGTTCATTCAGCTTGAATAACCCCAATCGACTGCGTGCGCTGGTTGGAGCGTTTGCTAGTGCCAACCCGGCCGCGTTCCATGCCGCGGATGGAGAGGGCTACCGTTTCCTGACCGAGATCCTCAGCGATCTCAATACCCGCAATCCGCAGGTCGCTGCTCGGTTGATTGAGCCACTGATCCGGTTGAAACGCTATGATGAATCGCGTCAGACGTTAATGCGTCAGTCACTGGAGCAATTGAAAACGCTGGATAACCTCTCTGGCGATCTGTTTGAGAAAATCAGTAAAGCGCTGCAAGGCTAGGCTGTGTCCCTTAATCTGTATTAGTCGCGACTTGATCTGACACTGGACCTTGAAAGGTTGAGAGTTACCGGTTTTGATATGGGTGTCGAATCCTTATACAAAACACGAGGTAACTCTCATGCTTCATACTAACAATCCCATCATCAAACACAAAGCCGGCCTGCTCAATCTCGCCGAAGAACTCGGTAACGTATCAAAAGCCTGTAAAATCATGGGTGTGTCACGCGACACGTTTTATCGCTATCAGGAACTGGCGGCAGAAGGCGGCATTGACGCTCTGGTTAACCAAAACCGCCGGGTTCCCAACCTGAAAAACCGTGCTGATGAAGCCACTGAACGTGCGGTTGTTGATTACGCCATTGAGTTCCCGGCTCATGGCCAGCACCGGACCAGTAATGAGCTGCGTAAAAAAGGCGTCTTCATTTGTATTAGTCGCGACTTGATCTGACACTGGACCTTGAAAGGTTGAGAGTTACCGGTTTTGATATGGGTGTCGAATCCTTATACAAAACACGAGGTAACTCTCATGCTTCATACTAACAATCCCATCATCAAACACAAAGTCGGCCTGCTCAATCTCGCCGAAGAACTCGGTAACGTATCAAAAGCCTGTAAAATCATGGGTGTGTCACGCGACACGTTTTATCGCTATCAGGAACTGGCGGCAGAAGGCGGCATTGACGCTCTGGTTAACCAAAACCGCCGGGTTCCCAACCTGAAAAACCGTGCTGATGAAGCCACTGAACGTGCGGTTGTTGATTACGCCATTGAGTTCCCGGCTCATGGCCAGCACCGGACCAGTAATGAGCTGCGTAAAAAAGGCGTCTTCATTTCTGGCAGCGGTGTGCGCTCCATCTGGCAACGACACGATCTGGAAAACTTTCGTAAGCGCCTGAAGGCACTTGAGGAAAAAGTTGCCAGAGAAGGCATCGTACTTACTGATGCTCAAATCGCTGCACTGGAGAAGAAGGCGCACGACGACGAAGCCTGTGGTGAAATAGAGACTGCTCACCCGGGTTATCTGGGGTCGCAGGACACCTTCTACGTGGGTAATCTGAAAGGTGTTGGCCGTATCTACCAGCAGACGTTCGTGGATACGTACTCGAAAGTGGCGCACTGCAAGCTTTACACGAGTAAAGCACCGATCTCTGCCGCCTACCTGCTCAATGATCGCGTGCTGCCGTTCTACGAAGCTCAGGGGCTGCCAATGCTAAGAATACTGACGGACAGGGGGACGGAGTACTGCGGTAAAGTGGAACAACATGACTATCAGCTGTACTTGGCTATCAACGATATAGACCATACGAAAACGAAAGCGATGTCTCCGCAGACAAACGGTATCTGCGAGCGCTTCCATAAAACTATTTTGCAGGATTTTTATCAGGTTGCGTTCCGTAAGACGTTATACGAGGACCTAGAAAGTTTACAAAAGGATCTGGACAACTGGTTGTGGCATTACAATAATGAGCGAACTCATCAGGGTAAAATGTGCTGCGGGCGTACGCCAATGGCCACGTTACTTGATGGTAAACGAGTCTGGGCAGAAAAAAATCTGAACCAGATTTAATCTGACAGACACCTGTATAAATAACCGGTAACTGTCAGATCAGGTCTGAGCTAATACACTTAATCCCATGAGTTATACTAACTATTTTTTTCTACATAATTTTGAACTATGGCTCGCTACGACCTTCCCGATGAAGCATGGGCTATCATCCAGCCCTTACTCCCTGCTGAACCAGCAATACCACAGGCCGGACGCCCATGGGCTGAGCATCGCATGATTATCAATGGCATGTTCTGGAGGCTGTGCTCTGGTGCCCCATGGCGTGATTTACCTGAGCGATACGGCCCATCGAAAACCGTTTATAACCGCTTTAACCGATGGTCATAATCGGGAGTCATTAACATTATTTTCAATAAGTTACTTTCATCACTTGATGCCTATGGCCTCGTGGACTGGTCAGCGACTGCGCTGGATGGTAGCAATATCAGGGCGCTGAAATGTGCTGCCGGTGCTCAAAAAAACATCCCGATATCACCGGAGATAATGGGCTGGGTCGCTCTCGAGGTGGTTTTGGCACCAAAATCCATATGGCTACAGACGGAAGTGGTCTTCCGTTAAACATCGTGTTGAGCCCCGGTCAGGCTCATGAAAGTCAGTTTGCACTACGTCTTTTGGACGGTATTGGTGTTCAACGCCAGAACGGCAGTATGAAACGCCGTGGTCATGCGGTACTCGCTGACAAGGCGTACTCCGGGCATGTATTACGTAACGAGCTGAAAAACAGAGGTATAAAAACTGTCATCCCCCGAAAATCCACTGAAAAAATGGCGGTGGATGGTCGTTCAAAGCTCGATCGTGACGCCTACCGCAATCGGAACGTTGTTGAGCGGTGCTTTGGCCGTCTGAAAGAATACCGTCGCATTGCGACACGTTACGACAAAACGGCGAGGAATTATCTGGCAATGTTGAAACTGAGCTGCATCCGATTGTTTTACCAGAGGTTATGTAATTAAGGGACACAGCCTAGTGCTGATTCGTGTGTGATCTCGCATGCACTTTTACTGCCAGGTCATTTACCTTCTTTAGGAGTGTTGTAATGCAACGTATTGTGTATGTTGACGGTCAGTATGTAGAAGAGCAGGACGCCAAGGTTTCCGTTTTTGACCGCGGTTTTTTGTTCGCCGACGCCGTCTATGAAGTGACAGCGGTCATCAATGGGAAACTGGCTGAATATGACGGCCACATCACGCGCTTGCAGCGTTCCTGCCGTGAACTCGCACTGCAGCTGCCAGTCTCTATTGATGAACTGAAAAAGATCCATTTAGCGCTGATCGACAAAAACCAACTACACGAAGGGGCGATCTATTTACAGCTCAGCCGTGGCAACGCGGGCGATCGCGATTTTCATTTTCCCGGTGCGGAAGTGAAATCCACGCTGGTGCTGTTTACCCAGGCACGCTCGGTTATCGATAACCAGAAAGCCGAAACCGGCCTGCACGTAGTGACCTGCCCAGATATTCGCTGGCACCACCGTGATATCAAAACCGTCAGCCTGCTGGCCGCCTGTCTGGCAAAAGAAGTGGCCCACAGCAAAGGCGCGGATGACGCGTTTCTGGTGGAAAACGGGTTTATCACCGAAGGCAGTTCCTGCAACTGCTATATCGTGCTGGCCGATAACACCGTGGTAACGCGCCAACTGAGCAATGACATTTTGCACGGCATCCCACGTCAGTCACTGCTTGAACTCGCCACCAAGGACAATATCGCACTGAAAGAGCGTCCCTTCACACCGGAAGAGGCCTACCATGCCAGCGAGATTTTCCTCAGTTCAGCCACCACCTTTGTACTGCCAGTGGTTTCACTGGATGGTAAAACCATCTGTACTGGTAAGCCCGGCCCGATCGCCAAACGACTGCGTGAAATCTATATCGCGCGAGTGAAAGCACAGGTCGAATAACAACGCTAAAGCAGCTTGTTTCAGGCTAATAAGTAAAACGCCCATCATGCTTTTTCACGATGGGCGTTTTTGTTATTCCGGCAGCAAGGTCGTGTCCGAGGCGTTTTCCAGCACCATTTTCTGAGGAGATGCCAGCAGAATGCTGGCTGTGCGCAACCGCTTGATAATCTGAAACAACAAGTCGCTTTTTGCTCCTGAGACCATACGGGGGCTGGGAACATACCCTGTCACACTCAGCACCATCCCCGTCGGCGTAAGCTAGCTAAAGGTTACCGAAGGCGCGAGGGTTTCCAAAATGGATTCATGATCGCCATAAGCGCTGAGCAAGATCTACCGAATGGTTTCAGGATCGGCATCCAGAGGGAAAGTTAGCGCCAGCGTTGCCACTCCCATCGCATTCCCCATGGTGATATTACGAACGTTTTGCGAGATGAACTGTGAATTTGGCACAATCACCTTGGAGCGGTCGCCAAGTTGAATTTCCGTCGCGCGCACATTGATACGTCGGATATCCCCTTCTACACCGCTGATATTAACCAAATCCCCAACTTTGACCGGACGTTCGGTAAGTAAAATCAGCCCTGAGATAAAGTTCTTAACGATCTCTTGCAGACCAAAACCGATCCCGACCGAAAGTGTGCTGACAATCCACGCCAATTTATTCCACTAGATCCCCTACGCAGCCAACGTCAACAGAATAAGCAGGATATAACCGATATTGGTAAACAGGGTAACCAGCGAGGCACGAATCCCCTTTTCCAGCGTGGTCTTCGGCAAGAAATCATCTTCTAACCAACGCCGGGATGAGCGTAAAACATAGATACCAATCACCAGACAAACAGCGGCATTTACCAGATTGGCCGGGACGATACTTAACGACTCCAGTCCCTTACCGCCCCAGATTTCCACTGATTTTTGTAAGAACTCGATCGGTGTCGTGGTACCAAAGGTGCCGTTTAGCAACGCCACGGCGCCCATCAGAATCAGAAAGACTGTTCCACACACCGACACCAAGGAAGTCGCCTGCGCCAGATGACGATCGTCCAGATTGAGAGAGCGTTTAATACGGCGCCCGCTGGCGGTATTCGGCGAAAAAATGCTTTCACTGAGATCGGTTACCAGGGTTATCAGCAGATACAGGCAGGAAAGCACCATCCCCACCCATATCAGCTCATAAATCAAGAAACGCGCCAGCGAGATATAGCCAATTGCCAATGAAATCAGCACGGCAATCGCCGTCAGCAAAGTAGCCAAATGCACCAACCCTGACAGCGTAGAGCGCGCTTCCGGCTGCTCACCCGCTTCTACCATCTGCCGTCGCACCTGATTGCTGCGCAGCGCAATCGCCCCCACCGTTAACGCCAACGCCAATGCAGACAGCCCGTTCCCAACGATAGTGACAGCAACGGAGGTGCCCACCGTGGTGTTAAGCTGTTCAAGCATGCCAAACACAAACATCAGACTGGCGGCAATAATCGGGAACGGATCCATCGCTTTGGCAACCGGGTTAGCCATAGCAGGCAAGCGCCAGGATGGACCATGGTTGGAAAGAAACGCCCGCCCCAACCCAGCAATCATGGCGCTAAACACGGCAAGCCGCACCAGGTTATCGAGAAAACTCCCGATAGTGGCCGGTACATCGCCGGGGCGCGCTAACGTATAGTCCAGCAGATTCGCGGCAAACCCGATGGTCGTGACGGAAGAGAGCACAGTAGCAGAAGCGAGGAAACTGCGGCGCAACCGTCCTTCCGGCAGCCAACGGATCCCGGCACGTGCCAGATATTTTTCCAATAGACGCTGGCCAGCCGTGGCTAACGCCAGCGCCAACAGCAGATAAAATAGCGTTCCATACCGTCAGTCGGGCTCCCAGGTCGCACTCAGCGTATCGCTGAGCTGCGCCTGAAACTGCGTCAATCGCTTTTCATCTTCGGCCTGAGACGCCAACAACGGGGAGCAGAAACGTGCGCCCAGAATGCTGCCCGAGTTAAGCGCCAGTTGCGTTTTTAGCGCATTGCGACGCAGAGTAATAATCTGCGCCGAGAGATTGAGAGCCCCCGTTCGGATGGCCTGAATCTGCTCAAGTTGCGCGTCCAGTTTGGTTTTTTGCACATTCAACGTGGCACGTTTACGAGTGACCTCGCTGGTTTCCGTTATCGCGGTCCCCTGTTCTGGCGCAGGCCCCAGCTCATCGACTTGCGCCTGAAGCTGTGCCTGAAGCGGTGCTAATGCGGTTGCGAGATCGTTAGTGTTGCCGATTAACTGCTGCACGGCGTCATTCAATTCGCCGTATTTGCTGTCGCTGGCAGCGTTGGAGAACTGCTGCTTGATGCCATCTAGCTGCTTGATGCCATCTAGCTGCTTTTGCAATTTGGCGACTTCACTGTCTACATTGATTTTTGCAGCAGCAGCCACATCCACAGGCGTCGTGTTATCAGCGGCCGTAGCCGATGGCGAGGCGCACAACAGAGTAAACAATACGGCAAAAATGACGGGAAGCCTACCTGCACAGCGCGTTGAGGCACTCGCATCAAAAGGTTTCGTTGCATCAATAGGGCTCTTCTCTTGGCAATTGTCAGACCTGCATGTGCTTAATACACAATATATTGCCTTTGTACGCAAGGGGGATAATCTGGAAGCGAGTTAACAGATATCGCGCAAAACTGTACAGCGATTCACCGGATAACATAATTCCGGGCGCAATGCGTTGACTCACCAAGACGGGTGGGTATAATCCAGCCCACTATGGTTACCTACCATAGTGACACCGCACTATATGCGCCCTTAGCTCAGTTGGATAGAGCAACGGCCTTCTAAGCCGTAGGTCGTAGGTTCGAATCCTACAGGGCGCACCAATACAATCAATGGGTTACTTGGTTTTGTCTCCTAAGCGTTATCCAAAAGTGCCAGATTAGTGACATCGTTCGCCAACGCCTCGTCAATTTTCTTGGCATGCTCGGTCAGGTGGCTGGGCGAAAGGTGTGCGTAGCGGCGCACCATTTCGATAGATTCCCAGCCTCCCATTTCTTGTAAAGCAGACAATGGCACTCCTGCCTGTACTAACCAGCTTGCCCAAGTATGACGCAGATCATGAAATCTGAAATCTTTTATCCCCGAGCGCTTTAGGCCATATCGTTATACACATCTTTTGGCCATTTTTTGAACAGGATGCTCAGAACCCCGTGAATTAAGGCATTCAAGCCATCCCATTGGCTTTTTGAGGTTCAAAATGCCACTCTGAGATAAACCCGTAACTCATTGATTAAACAGTGCGTTAGAAAGATGTGTATAACGATATGGCTTTAGGCCGGTCTTCCAGGCTGAGTTATCATCTACGCGCAGTTTCCTGACTTCCGGCGTTTTTCCTCCTCCTGCTTTATGTTTCGCTTTAGTATGGACAAAGACATAACGGTTGTGGCGTCCTATCTGGTCTCTCAGAACCTTGCAGGCGGTATCATTCAGAGCAACGCCTATCGCTCTTCCTGCTTTGGCATTTTCCGGGTGTATCCAGGCAACCTTCCGTTGCATGTCCACTTGTGACCACTCAAGATCGATGATATTTGAGCGGCGTAGCCCGGTAGCGAGCGCGAAGATGACGATGTGTCGGAAACTTTCAGGCATACATTTAATCAGTGTGGAAGCCTCATCTTGCGTTAACCAGCGGATCCGCCGACTAACGGGTTTTCTAACTTTGACCACAGGTGCTTTTTCAATCCATTTCCATTCATCAGCCGCAATCTTCAACAGACCTCGCATAAAAGAGAGGTGCTGGCTCCGCGTAGCGGCAGATACAGGTTTTTCAACATAATAAGGAACAGGTAGACCTTTACGTAGTGCAGCATCCCGTCTGGCCTCCCATATCTGACGATGTTTACGATTTGGCATTTTTGCTACAGCTTGCATAATGTTATTTTCTGTTAGTGATCTTGACCCACCATCTCCGGACAGTTTTTGTATCTTAAGTTAACGATGCCCGCTGGCGCCGATATTCTCTTGGGGAGTTGTATCCCAGCGCACTGTGCGGATGGTTTTCATTGTAATGATTGAACGCCGCTGCAAGGTTCTTCAGCGCTGTTCGCACATCGGGTTTTGGCATGAAGGCGATTTCATCGTCTTCACGAACCGTTCTGCCATGCCGTTACTCTGTGGACGGCTCACTGCTGTTGTGCAGGGCTCCAGATTCAGTTCTCTGGCGAACTTCCGCGTTTCATGCGCTGTGTACGCTGAACCATTATCCGTCAGCCATTGCACTGGTTTATCCGGCAGCGCGCTACCGAAGCGTTTTTCCACCGACCTCAGCATCACATCCTGCACGGTTGAACTGTCATAACCCCTGGTGCTCGCTGCCCAGTCTATGACCTCCCGGTCGCAGCAGTCCAGTGCGAACGTCACCCGCAGCTTCTCGCCGTTGTCACAACCGAACTCGAAGCCATCTGAGCACCAGCGCATATCGCTCTCTGCTACCGCGATTTTGCCTTTATGCTCCCGCTTCGGACGTTCAGTTTTATCATTCAACAACAGCAGGTTATGCTCGCTCATTATCCTGTAAAGCCGTTTGGCGTTCACCGGTGGAAGTCCCTCTGCACGACGTTGCTTACGCAGGATACCCCACACTCGGCGGTAACCGTAACTGGGCATGTCGCTGATGATACGGAGGATGTCCGATAATATCTCAGCATCAGCTTCGTCATTACGCCGGTTGCTGCGCCTGTCCAGCCAGTCGGCAGAACGGTTAACCCGCAGTGACAGCTGCGCACGCGACACGCTCATGGCGCGGCTGACCAGAGCTATTCCCCGTCCTTTGGCAACAAGGGCGCGTGCGCTATCCATTTTCGCGACTGGCGGTACTCCACTGCTTCTTTGAGGATCTCAACTTCCATCGTCTTCTTACCCAGAAGGCGCTGTAGCTCCCGGACCTGCTTGAGGGCAGTCGCCAGCGCCGAAGCTGGAACCACTTTTTCTCCGGCCGCAACGGCGGTGAGGCTTCCTTCCTGGTATTGCTTCTTCCACTTAAACAAAAGGCTGGGCTGGATGCCATGCAGGCGGGCTACATGGGAGACGTTCATCCCCGGCTCCATTGTCTGCTGAATGATGGCGATTTTCTCTTGCGGAGTTTTACGCTTACGGACTTCTTGCCCTAACAGGATCCCGGTCATTTCAAAATTAGCATGATTGTTAGACATATATCTAAGCCTATCTCTTATCTGGAGATACAGCTACTGTCTGGTGTTACAGGGGGCTACATCATGTTATTTTCTGTTAGACTGGATAAAGATTTCCCTGAAAAATAGGTGAGGAAAAACTCTATCTTGGTGCGATCATCGTCTAAAGAACGCTTATGCCCTTTTTCATTGATCCAGCGTAGGCAAGCTTCATCAAAAGTATGATCAGGGATTTCTCCTAATTTACTGATCCGCCATGCTTCCGCTTTCAGCTGATCATAGAGTTCCTGCGCTTGCTTTTTGTCTGTCGTGTTAAGGCAGCGTCTAATTCTTTTGCCACCCGGTTCAACGCATATCGTTATACACATCTTTCTAACGCACTGTTTAATCAATGAGTTACGGGTTTATCTCAGAGTGGCATTTTGAACCTCAAAAAGCCAATGGGATGGCTTGAATGCCTTAATTCACGGGGTTCTGAGCATCCTGTTCAAAAAATGGCCAAAAGATGTGTATAACGATATGGGTTCAACGAAGTCACAGTACCAATTCCCATAACGTTGTTTGATTGCCATTTAGATTTCCTCTCTGAATGGCCGTTCTCTACATTCACGGCCTGATTATGTTGCTGATAGTGGATATATTCAAGGCAGGCGGACTTCAAAATCTCGAATTGCCCACCCCCATTACATCCAGATTTACTTGCACGAAGTCGTTTATCTTTAATAAGTTTGCGTACAGTTCGTGGCGATTTTTTAAGAAATTGAGCAGCTTCGTGAAGATTGAAAATCTCATCGTCCATTCTAAGGATTGTCATAAATGACCTCTGCTAAAATAAAGCCGCTACGCCGTTCTTCATGACAGCCAGCGGGTGTGTAGTGGCACACTGATACTGGCCACCTGATCGGAGGTGATATGCTCACCTCATCAACACGACAGGTGACCTCATGGGTAAACATTTTACGGCGGAATTTAAGCTCGAAGCCGCAAAGCTGGTTGTCGACCACGGCTACACATACGTTAAGGCCGCAGAGGCGGTTAATGTCAGCCATTCTGCCATTAGTCGCTGGGTCAATAAGCTTCGCCTTGAACGACAGGGAAAAACGCCAACGGGACTTCCTCTTACCCCTGAACAGCTCGAGCTGCGTGAGATGAAGAAAAAAGTCCAATGCCTTGAAATGGAGAACGAAATCCTAAAAAAGGCTACGGCGCTCTTAATGTCGGACTCACTCAACGGTTCACGGTAGTCGACAGGCTGAGGGCGCGATACCCGGTCACGGCGTTGTGCCAAACTTTTGAGGTACATCGCAGCAGCTACAGGCACTGGCAGGCTTCCGCTAATGAACCCGACGGTGAGCGCGTGGTTAAGTGTAGCCGCGTCATGGAAGCCTGGAACGCCAGCGGCGGCTCTGCCGGCGCTCGAAGTATCGCGACCATCGTCACCGGCAGCTCTGGTGTCAAAATGGGGCGCTGGCTGGCTGGCTGGCAAGCTGATGAAGGAGCTGGGTATCGCCAGCTGCCAGCGACCGGCTCACAAATACAAACGCGGCGGCAATGAACACGTTGAAATACCGAACTATCTCAACCGCCAGTTCGCGGTTACCGCGCCGGATCAGGTCTGGTGCGGCGATGTGACCTACATCTGGACGGGCAAATGCTGGGCTTACCTTGCGGTGGTGCTAGACCTGTTCGCCCGCAAACCGGTGGGCTGGGCCATGTCGACGTCGCCGGACTCGGCGCTGACAGTTAAAGCGTTGCAGATGGCCTGGGAACTCCGGGGACAACCAACAGGAGTCATGTTCCACAGCGACCAGGGCAGCCACTATACCAGCCGTCAATACCGGCAAGCCCTGTGGCGCTGCCGGATAAAGCAGAGTATGAGTCGGCGGGGTAACTGCTGGGATAATGCGCCAATGGAGCGGTTCTTCCGCAGCCTGAAGACAGAATGGGTGCCGACAAAGGGTTACAACAGCTTCAGCGAAGCCCAGGACGCGATTATCCGCTACATCACGGGGTATTACAGCGCTATCCGGCCTCACTGGTATAACGGCGGCTTAACTCCAAACGAATCTGAGCGACTGTTCTACATACAGTCTAATGCGGTGGCCAATATTAGTTGACCACTACACTAACAAAAAACTGAATAAATATGGGTCTTCCCCGATCATGGTGGGAAGGCTCAGAACGCCATATCCAGCTTCCCGTAGTGGAACATCACTCCCAGCTTAAAGCGCTCCCGGTTTCGGTATCCCCTGGCTTTTATCCTCAGCAGCCTGATCTTGCTGTTCAGTGCCTCCGCATTTCCGTTTGAGACTCTGTGTCGCATGGCATTCAGGATCCCGTACAGCCTTTTTCCTATCGTTTTCGCCGCGTTTTTCATCATGGGAACGTCACTGTTGGCCGCCAGTGCCAGCCATCTCTGCCTGTCATTCCGTCTTTCCTCGCTCCATGGCCTGTTCCAGATATCCTTTGCCAGCTCTTTCAGCGCCCAGCACTGGCTCGTTAGCTTCATCTGTGCACGCAGCCATATCAGCTTTTCCTGCCTGGATTCGGTCATCCACTTATCGCTGTACTGCCACAGGAAGCGGGTCCCCTTTGCCTGACGCCGACTTTCAACAGGAAGGTGCGGATGTTCATTCTGGCGGGTTTTATCCACCACTTCGCCCAGTTGCTTTGCTACATGGAAGCGGTCGAAGGCGATTTTCTCAACCGCACTGGGTAAGTGGATACGTGCTGCTCTTATATATCCTGCATTCATGTCCATTGAGAGCGTTTTGATAGCCAGCAACTGCCCGTCAGTGAGCGTGAGAAGATAGCCGGCGAGACTCTCTGTGCCG
The DNA here is from genome assembly GCF_053848865.1 of Symbiopectobacterium sp. Eva_TO. NCBI lineage: Bacteria > Pseudomonadati > Pseudomonadota > Gammaproteobacteria > Enterobacterales > Enterobacteriaceae > Symbiopectobacterium > Symbiopectobacterium sp. Eva_TO. The sequence continues at coordinate 2,192,921 of NZ_JBSPEY010000004.1, forward strand.
CGATCATCCGTTAAGGCCAGCGCCCGTCCATCGCGATCGGAGATCACCGTTATGTAACGATGCCCTTTTTTAAAGGCGACCTCATCCACATTCATATGACGGGAGGATAATGGCTTTTTTATCCGGGCAAGACCTCGCTTAACGGCCCGGATCATAATGCCGTCAACCGCATTCCAGCTGAGCTTAAGTTGTTTCCTGACAGCATCAACGGTGCTGATTTTCAGCCATGAGAGCACGAACGATTCGAACAGCAGCGTATACCGGCTGCCAGGCCCTGCCCACGGAACAGGCAACGTCTGGCAGCCATGCTCCGGACACATAATGCGGGGAACCTCTGCTTCAACCAGCGTGGTGAACTGGCAGGTATCGAGGTGCCGCCATTTACGATGACGGTGATCGTGAACAGAACAGGATTTACCGCAGGTCGGGCAGGCTAACCGGGTGTTTTCAGCGATTCCAACAGTGACAGTAACAGAACCGGCATTTTCATCGAGAGAAAGGGACCTTACCTGCCACGGAACGGACAGGTTGAGAATATGAGCGTAGAGAGACTTTTCGTCCATGACGTTGACCTCTGGCGATTAAATGCACCATTATCATGCCTTCAGCCACCACAACAAGAGAAGACTCATAAATATCCAGTATTTTAATGCAACAATGTAACCAATAAAAAAAGTGTGGATGCAACATCGCGGGTACTCAGCACAGTGCTGGCATGTTATGATTTCTGGCTTAGACTTTACGTATTGACTCATCAGGAGACACAAGCATGGCCAGCAGAGGCGTTAATAAAGTGATTCTTGTCGGGAATCTGGGGCAAGACCCGGAAGTCCGTTATCTGCCGAACGGTGGTGCCGTTGCTAACCTGACTCTGGCCACGTCAGATACCTGGCGCGACAAGCAGACCGGCGAGCAGAAAGAGCGCACAGAATGGCACCGCGTCACGCTGTACGGAAAGCTGGCTGAAGTGGCTGGAGAATACCTGCGCAAAGGCTCACAGGTGTATGTCGAAGGTCAACTGCGCACGCGTAAATGGCAGGATCAGAGCGGGCAGGATCGTTACACCACGGAAGTAGTGGTAGACATTTCCGGCTCCATGCAGATGCTGGGCGGCCGTCAGGGCGGTGGTGCCCCGGCAGGCGGCAACGCAGGCAACAACGCACCGCAGGGTGGCTGGGGACAACCGCAGCAGCCTCAGGGTGGTCAGGCATTCAGCGGCGGTGCACAGCAAGCACCGCGCCAACAGAACAATGCTCCGATGCCTGGCGGCAATGAACCTCCGATGGACTTTGACGACGATATTCCGTTTTAAGTTGTTGGTTCAGCAAAAACATAACGCCCTGCTAAAGCAGGGCGTTATGTTTGAAACATTTATGTTGAAATATTCATAATGTGTATTAGTCGCGACTTGATCTGACACTGGACCTTGAAAGGTTGAGAGTTACCGGTTTTGATATGGGTGTCGAATCCTTATACAAAACACGAGGTAACTCTCATGCTTCATACTAACAATCCCATCATCAAACACAAAGCCGGCCTGCTCAATCTCGCCGAAGAACTCGGTAACGTATCAAAAGCCTGTAAAATCATGGGGGTGTCACGCGACACGTTTTATCGCTATCAGGAACTGGCGGCAGAAGGCGGCATTGACGCACTGGTTAACCAAAACCGCCGGGTTCCCAACCTGAAAAACCGTGCTGATGAAGCCACTGAACGTGCGGTTGTTGATTACGCCATTGAGTTCCCGGCTCATGGCCAGCACCGGACCAGTAATGAGCTGCGTAAAAAAGGCGTCTTCATTTCTGGCAGCGGTGTGCGCTCCATCTGGCAACGACACGATCTGGAAAACTTTCGTAAGCGCCTGAAGGCACTTGAGGAAAAAGTTGCCAGAGAAGGCATCGTACTTACTGATGCTCAAATCGCTGCACTGGAGAAGAAGGCGCACGACGACGAAGCCTGTGGTGAAATAGAGACTGCTCACCCGGGTTATCTGGGGTCGCAGGACACCTTCTACGTGGGTAATCTGAAAGGTGTTGGCCGTATCTACCAGCAGACGTTCGTGGATACGTACTCGAAAGTGGCGCACTGCAAGCTTTACACGAGTAAAGCACCGATCTCTGCCGCCGACCTGCTCAATGATCGCGTGCTGCCGTTCTACGAAGCTCAGGGGCTGCCAATGCTAAGAATACTGACCGACAGGGGGACGGAGTACTGCGGTAAAGTGGAACAACATGACTATCAGCTGTACTTGGCTATCAACGATATAGACCATACGAAAACGAAAGCGATGTCTCCGCAGACAAACGGTATCTGCGAGCGCTTCCATAAAACTATTTTGCAGGATTTTTATCAGGTTGCGTTCCGTAAGACGTTATACGAGGACCTAGAAAGTCTACAAAAGGATCTGGACAACTGGTTGTGGCATTACAATAATGAGCGAACTCATCAGGGTAAAATGTGCTGCGGGCGTACGCCAATGGCCACGTTACTTGATGGTAAACGAGTCTGGGCAGAAAAAAATCTGAACCAGATTTAATCTGACAGACACCTGTATAAATAACCGGTAACTGTCAGATCAGGTCTGAGCTAATACAAAGTATCAGACTTGCGCGATTCGCCGCACTCAATTAAACCAATCGTCTGCCGATTCCCACGTTTCCTGTAACAGCTCACTCACCTCATCCCGATCCCCGCCAAATACCGTTAATCCGTCGCTACCCGCACGCCGCACAGTTAACTGACAATCGGGATATCTGGCTTCCAGTCGGCGGCCAAACTCTTTTTGCAGCGCTTCAGCGGCACCGTTGGGTAATTTCTTCTCTTTGGCGATCGTGACTTCGATTTTCATGGTGAGATCCTCATTGTAATGATGAGGTATTTATACTGTATAAATAAACAGCAATCAATGATTATTGGTAGCAAATACACGAAAGATTTTTGTTACTCTTTTTTACAAATAGAAAAGCCTCTGAGGTTAAATCAGAGGCTTTCAAATGACGCTAATGTGCGCGTGCATTTCATGTGCATATTTTTGTCTGCGTTGTGTCCGGTCTGTGTCAAGTCGCTGTCTTTAACTTGTTATTTCTAAAGGATTTGTCCTATCACAGTCCTATCAAAAGTGGTGGAGCTGGCGGGAGTTGAACCCGCGTCCGAAATTACTACACCGTCGGCACTACATGCTTAGTCTAGTCTTTACATTCGCCGGTTAGCTGCGAACAGACACGCCACTAACAAACTAGCCTGATTGGATTTAACGCTTCAACCCCAGGCATGGCATCCACGCGATCTCTTTTGGGTTTGACCTCTCTTGATCCCCGTCCTAAGAGCGGAGGCTAGGGAGAGAGGGCTCAGAGCAGGTTATTAAGCTGCTAAAGCGTAGTTTTCGTCGTTTGCGACTATTTTTTTGCGGCTTTTTACGAGGCAAACCGCCCCTCGGCATGCTCCTAAGGCTACACAATCCCGTCGAATCCAGAATCAGCCCCAAGTACTTCAGGAGTATAACAGAACCTTGACGCCCTAATCCACTGTTAGCGGTTGGCGTTTTTCATGATGCGCGCCTTGTCCGTTTGCCACTCGCGCTCTTTGATATCCGAACGCTTATCGTGCTCTTTCTTACCTTTGGCAACACCAATCTTCACTTTTGACCAGGCGTTCTTCCAATACAGTGAAAGCGCGACCACGGTGTAACCTTCACGATTAACCCGTCCATAAAGTGAATCCAGCTCGCGCTTGTTCAGCAACAGTTTACGGGTGCGTGTTGGGTCACAAACCACGTGGCTTGACGAGGCCAGTAGTGGTTGAAAGGTAGCACCAAACAGAAAAGCCTCACCGCTGTGCAACAGTACATAGCTGTCGCTGATGTTGGCCTTACCTGCACGTAGTGATTTTACTTCCCATCCTTGCAACGCCAATCCCGCTTCGAACTCTTCTTCAATGAAGTATTCGTGGCGAGCACGCTTGTTTTGCGCAATGGTGGCGGAGCCGGGTTTATAAGCTTTTTTCTTTGTCATAGTGTCGTCATTATACCGGATGTTAAAGGGAAAGACATCACTGCCGCATCAGTGAACGCACGTTGAGGAAGGGATGCGATCGTCGCCTCAGAATTTTTACCATCCGTTCCATCGGTGCTATTATTCCGCGCGTTTGAAGTAATACGGAAAAAGCCATGCCCAAGATTAGTCGCTCTGCACTGGTGCCCTACAGCGCGCAACAAATGTACCAGTTGGTGAATGATGTTGCCTCCTATCCCCAGTTTCTGCCTGGCTGTTCCGGGAGCCGAATTATTGCTGCCAACGCTGAAGAGATGACGGCCGCTGTCGATGTTTCTAAAGCCGGGATCAGCAAAACCTTTACCACGCGCAATACGCTCACCGAGAGCCAATGCATCAGTATGCAGTTGGTTGATGGTCCGTTTCGCCAATTGAGTGGCGATTGGCGCTTTATTCCTTTAAGCGCCGATGCTTGCAAGGTGGAACTGCATCTTGATTTTGAGTTCACCAATGCGTTGATCGAACTGGCCTTTGGCAAGGTGTTTAAAGAATTGGCAAGTAATATGGTGCAGGCCTTCACTTTACGCGCCAAAGAGGTATACCGTGCCTGAAATTCGTGTCGATGTGGTTTATGCGCTGCCAGAACGTCAGTATATGCGGTCCGTGACTGTGGAAGAGGGCGCAACGGTGGAGCACGCTATTGTTGCCTCCGGGTTGCTGACATTGCGTACCGATATCGATTTACAGGTTAACAAAGTCGGGATCTTTAGCCGACCAGCCCGTTTGACGGATGCAGTAATCGAGGGCGATCGCGTAGAGATCTACCGTCCGTTGATTGCCGATCCTAAAGAATTGCGCCGTCAGCGCGCGGCGCGTTCCAAAAAATAAGGCACATTCTGTGCCTTATTATGCGTGTTCTGATCACCGCTTCACTATCAATTCAGCGTCGGTTGATTTTTGACGTTGGTCAAAATGCCATCCTGGCTGAAGGTCAGTGTCAGCGTTTGCTGTTTTACCGCTTCATGCCCGGGTTGCTGGCGGAAAACGTAGAACCAGGTGTCACTGCCAAAGGGGTCTTGCATCATCGGCGTACCCAATGTAAAGGCAAGCTGTTGCTTGGTCATACCGGTGTGGATTTTTGCCACATCAGCCGGTGCCAGATAGTTCCCTTGGTTGATATCTGGACGATAAACCAGTCTTTCCAGCGTAGAACAACCGGCGGTCAGCATAACAACCATCGCGGCGATGACGGTCAGCGTTTTACAGCGCATAGTAAATACATTCCTTAAGGGCATAGGTTGCCGATGATAATAGACCTTGCCTGTCTTGAAAACCGGCAAGGCGCTTGTATGACCACCGGAATGCAAAAAAGTTGATTATTTTTGTCTGAACGCTAACGGTAACAACGATAAAACGCACTCAATTAGCCATGGCTCGCGATGCCTGATGCTGTTTTTACGCAGCCAGTAACTCTTTAGCGTTCGCCAATGTGTTTTTGGTTACTGCGCTGCCCCCCAACAAACGTGCCAGCTCTTGCAACCTTGCGCGTTTGTCCAGCGGTTGCATCAGCGTTTCAGTAGCAGCACCGTCGGTATGTTTGCTGACAAAGAAATGTTGATGACCGCAGCCAGCAACTTGCGGTAAGTGGGTGACACACATCACCTGCGTGGATGTGCCGAGTTGACGTAGCATTTTGCCAACAATCGCGGCGGTTGGGCCGCTGATACCGACATCGACTTCGTCGAAAATTAGCGCTGGAGTATCCATTTTACGCGCAGTGATCACCTGAATGATCAGTGCGATACGGGAGAGTTCACCGCCGGAGGCTATCTTCGCCAGAGCCTGATGCGGTTGACCCGGGTTAGTTGTGACCAGAAACGCGATGCTGTCTGCGCCATAGGCTGTCAGGCGCTCCGGAGAAAACTCTACTTCAATGGAGAAATGGCCGTGCGGCATGGCGAGTTCATGCATCTGTGCCGTAATCAACTGAGACAATTCATGCGCATGGTGTTGACGGCGGGCATGTAACTGTTCCGCGGCGTGCAGCGCCTGTTGGTGATACTCGCTAACGGCCAGGCTGAGCGTGGAGTGGTTGCTCTCTTGTTCTGCCAACTGCTGCTGTTCATCCAGCAGCTGTTGGTAGAATGTCGGCAGATTTTCCGGGGCGACGTGATGTTTGCGCGCCAGCGCCATTTGGCGCGATAAACGCTGCTCCAGCTCATAGAGCCGGGTCGGGTCCAGATCCGTTTGTTCGCTGTAGTGGCGCAACTCATCACTGGCTTCGCTGATCTGAATGCTGGCTTCTTCCAGCATATTCAGCACGCTGCCCAGCTTTTCATCCATAGTGACGAGTTCGCCGAGTTGGTGCTTTGCGCTGTGGAGCATGCTCATGATGTTCTGATCGTCGTTTTCGCTGAGCAACTGCAATGTCTGCTGGCTGAGTGACAGCAGTTGACCGCTGTTAGCCAACCGTTTGTATTCGAAGTCAATTTGTTCGTATTCGCCGGGCTGTGGGGCAAACTCTTTCAATTCCTTGAGCTGGTATTGCAACAGTTCACGGTGTGCCTCACGTTCGATATTCGCTTGTTGCAACTGTGCCAGATCGCGACAACTTTGGTGCCACTGCTGCCAGATTTGTTGCATGGCAGCAAGCAGTTGCGGTTCGTCGGCATAGGCATCCAGCAGATGACGTTGGTGTTCAGGTTTGAGCAACAACTGGTGAGCGTGCTGGCCGTGCAGTTGGATCAGGTGCTGGCCGAGCTCACGCAACTGCGATAATGGCACGGCGGTGCCATTGATAAAACCGCGTGAACGCCCGTCTGCACTGATCACCCGGCGTAGCAGGCACTCGTTGCTGTCATCCAGTTGGTTTTGCTCGAGCCATGCTTTTGCCGCAGGAGTATCGCTGAGGGCGAAACGGGCACAGATGTCGGCACGCTGTGCGCCGGGACGCACCATGCTGGCATCAGAGCGGTTGCCCAGGCACAGGCCCAATGCGTCAATCGCGATAGATTTGCCCGCGCCGGTTTCGCCGGTGATAACGCTCATACCTGATTGAAAATCAATTTCTAACTCACGCACGATAGCGAAATGACTGATAGTGAGTTGCGCCAGCATGAATCACCTTCCTGTATGTAACAACAGACTGTAATTGTATGCAGTATAATGCCGTTTTTTAACCAGTAAAGTGGCCAGCGCGAAATTTTAAAATAATTTTTTCGACCACCCCAGCTTTGTGCTTAGTGTATTGAAATAGCTGTAATTTTCTGGGTGTATCAAATTTAGTGAGTATTGGCTGCGAGTAATCAGTACCTCTTCCCCTTCCTGTACTGGCAGGGTTATCTGGCTGTCACAGCTCAACTCCAGATCGTGTGTGATATGAGAAAACTTCAGGCGGATGGTGCTGCTGCTGTTTATCACCAGTGGGCGCGCTGAAAGCGTATGGGGAAACATCGGCACCAGCGCGATGGCATTCAGTGTCGGTGTCAGGATGGGGCCGCCACCGGAAAGCGAGTAAGCGGTGGAACCGGTAGGCGTTGAGATAATCAGGCCGTCCGAGCGTTGGGAGAAGGCGAAGCGATCGTCAATATAGACTTCAAATTCAATCATATGGGCGACTTTTCCGGGGTGCAGTACCACTTCATTGATCGCCGTGCTGGTGCTGTCAGGCTGATTGCGACGGCAAACGTGCGCTTCCAGCATAAAGCGCCGTTCGCTCAGGTAGCGCCCTTCCAACACCTCGGTAAGCTGTTGCTGTGACTGATCGGGATCGAGATCGGTCAGGAAGCCGAGATTTCCCCGGTTGACGCCAATCACATCAATATCATAGCGAGAGAGCACGCGAGCGGCACCTAGCATATTGCCATCGCCGCCAACCACCACGGCCAAATCGGCTTGCATGCCGATTTCCGCCAGGCTGCCGGTCAACGCATCGGGCAGGTTTAGCTCGTGGGCAATATGCTGCTCCAGCATGACTTGGTAGCCCTTGCTGTGCAGCCAGTGATACAACATCTCATGCGTCGCCAGTGCCGTGGGGTGGCGCGGGTGGCCCACAATGCCAATGCAATTGAACTGTTTCGTCATCGTTATGCTTTTCCTTACCCTGAGCCGCCCGGTATCACGAAATCTGTCGGTATATGTGACTACTTCTCTTGAATCCCCGGTTTTCATCCCCATAATAAGCGAACAAGCGAGATGAATGCTAAAACCGCGGAGAATTTCATGAGTAGTAAAGAACAGAAGTCGCCTGACGAGCAAGTCGTAGATCAAATGGAAGCGGCACAGGGGCAACATGCGGAAGTGGAACCTGCAACGACAGACGTCGCCGATCCGCGTGATGAACGTATTGCCGAATTGGAAGCGCAACTGAACGAACTACAGCAGCGCGAGCGCGATACCGTGCTGCGCGCGCGTGCCGAAACGGACAATATCCGCCGTCGCGCTGAAATGGACGTGGAAAAAGCGCATAAATTTGCGCTGGAAAAATTTGCGGGTGAAATGCTGCCAGTGATTGATAACCTCGAGCGTTCGCTCGATGCAGCCGATCGCAGCAATGAGTCCCTCGCCTCGTTGATTGAGGGAGTGGAACTGACGCTGAAATCGCTGCTGGATGCCGTGCGCAAGTTTGGTATCGAGGTGGTGGGTGACGTGAACGTGCCGTTTAATCCGGAAGTGCACCAGGCCATGACCATGCTGGAATCGGCCGACCATGCGCCAAATTCCGTAATGATGGTGATGCAAAAAGGTTACACTCTGAACGGTCGTTTGCTGCGTCCCGCTATGGTTGCCGTTTCCAATGCGAAGAGCTGATTTCCCTGAGCGACCCGCGTCTGCCTTGAAGACGAGCGTAACAAATTGAAATCAATAAAAACCCCAAGTGACTTTACCTTGGGGTTTAATGAGATGGTCACCCCCACTCTGTGAGCGGTACGCTGGCAGGGTGTTTTTCTTTCAGGAGAGGCCATCATGGAAAACGTTACTCTTATTGGTATCGATCTCGGTAAACATTCTTTTCATCTTCATTGCCAGGATAAGTCAGGTAAAGCGCTTCTGCGTAAGAAGTTTACGTGCACAAAGCTAATGCAGTTTTTGGCGACGTGCCCGCCCTCGGTTGTTGTTATGGAAGCTTGTGCCGGTGCACACTTTATGGCGAGGCGTATCAATGATAGCGGCCATGAAGCAAAACTTATCTCTCCGCAATTTGTGCGCCCGTTTGTCAAGGGCAATAAAAATGATTTTGTTGATGCAGAGGCGATATGTGAAGCCGCATCCCGGCCGTCAATGCGTTTTGTTCAGCCGAAAACGGAGGTTCAGCAGGCGATGCGAGCACTGCATCGGGTCAGGGAATCTCTTATCAGAGATAAAGTAAAAACCACTAACCAGATCCACGGTTTTCTGCTGGAGTTTGGGATAAGCCTGCCAATCGGCGAGGCGGTAATAAAGCGACTGTCTCTGGTGCTGGCTGAGCACGAAATCCCCGCATACCTGAGCCGTCTGCTGATGAAGTTACATGCCCACTATCTTTACCTTGTCGAGCAAATAACAGCGCTGGAATCAGAATTAAATCAGTCAATCAAAGCTGATGATACTGCACAGCGAATTATGACAATTCCAGGCGTCGGTCCGATTACTGCCAGCTTACTTTCATCACAGTTCGGCGATGGAAAACAATTTTCATGTAGCAGGGATTTTGCGGCTTCCACAGGGCTTGTACCGCGACAATACAGCACAGGAGGCAAACCGACTCTGCTGGGGATAAGCAAACGAGGTGATAAAAATTTACGCAAACTTCTGGTTCAATGTGCCCGCTCGTTCATGATGCGACTTGAATATCAGCAGGGCAGGCTTGCTGAATGGGTTCGGGGGCAACTCGATAACAAACATTCAAATATTGTCGCCTGTGCTCTGGCAAACAAACTGGCGCGAATAGCCTGGTCAATCACAACTAATCACAATGAATATCAGGCCTGATGTTATGTAGAACTAAATCAACAGACTGATTATTGATGACATAAACGGCATATCGGCCTGCTGAAAAACCTGACGACAAAAATGGCTCACTGAAGCCGAGGGCCTTTTCAGGTTCACCAGGCGCGGAACTCATCGAGGCGCGGGCATCTCGCCCACAGAGACGCCGGATAGATTGAAGCAAGCCCACCATTAGTCAAAAATCAGTGTTGCAAAAATGGGGGTGACCATAGATTTTGTTTATATTTTGTTAATAACCTGCCGCAGATCACATTTTTAGCGATGCGTGCGTGTCGGGGGCCGTGCTGGTAGAGAGGTAGTCGTGAACCTATCAGGCTAAACGGATGCCCCTGCTAACGGTGTTGGTTTTAGCTATTACAGCAATCTGTTTTACCACTCTAAATTCATTTGATAATCATTATCGTTCATTGCAGAGTGAATCATTATAGAGGTAATAAAGGGTCATTGTATGCCGGGAAGCCGAGTGATAGAGACTGCCAGCCGCACGTCAAGGAAGCTTAAGCTTTCTCTGATTGGGCCAGCATTTATAGCGGCGATTGGCTATATCGATCCGGGTAACTTCGCCACCAATATTCAATTGGGGGCAGCCTACGGCTATCAATTGCTGTGGGTGGTGGTATGGGCCAATCTGATGGCGATGCTGATCCAACTGCTTTCTGCCAAGCTGGGGATTGCCACCGGAAAAAATCTGGCAGAGCACATTCGCGATCGTTTCCCTCGCCCTGCGGTGTGGGCCTATTGGGTGCAGGCGGAGATCATCGCCATGGCAACCGATTTGGCCGAGTTTATCGGTGCTGCTATCGGCTTTAAGCTGCTGTTGGGGGTTTCGTTGCTTGAGGGCGCAATTCTTACCGGTATTGCGACCTTCCTGATTTTGGCACTGCAACAGCGTGGTCAAAAGCCGCTGGAGATGATTATCGGCGGGCTGCTGCTGTTTGTCGCTGCCGCGTATATTGTCGAACTGATCTTCTCGCGTCCTGAAATGTCTTCGCTGGTGCGTGGCATGGCGGTGCCGCAGTTGCCCACCTCGGACGCGGTGCTGCTGGCCGCAGGGGTGTTGGGGGCCACCATTATGCCCCATGTGATTTACCTGCACTCTTCATTGACCCAGCAGGGGGAAGACCACACCCGTGCCGAACGCTATGCTGCGACCAAAATCGACGTGGCAGTAGCGATGACCATTGCCGGATTCGTCAATCTGGCAATGATGGCTACCGCTGCGGCAGCGTTCCATTTTAGCGGCAATCAGGATATCGCCGATCTGGAGCGTGCCTATCTCACCCTCGATCCACTGTTAGGGAAGGCAGCGGCGACTATTTTCGGTTTAAGTCTGGTGGCTGCGGGGCTCTCTTCTACCGTCGTGGGGACGCTGGCTGGTCAAGTGGTGATGCAAGGGTTTATCCGCTTTCATATTCCCCTGTGGGTGCGGTGCACGGTCACTATGCTGCCTTCATTTATTGTGATTATGTCCGGTATGGAACCCACTCGCGTATTGGTGCTGAGTCAGGTGCTTCTCAGCTTCGGTATTGAGTTGGCGCTGGTGCCTTTGCTGGCATTTACCGGAAATCGGGCGTTGATGGGATGTATGGTCAATGGTCGTTGGGTTCAGAATGCCGGTAATGTGATTGTTTTTATTGTTATTTCCCTCAACGCTTATCTGCTGATTAGCACGTTCTTCCTTAGTTAACGCAATATAATATTTCTTACGTCTAACGGATTGTCGTCACAATAAATGTGATGGCAGTCCATTTTTTTTATCAAAAGGCTGGCGCTCATTTTTCCTCCTCTCTATTATCTGGATCATTAATACAAACAGTGTTCGCATATGCGAACAAAAAGAGGTGAAAGATGCCAGCTTTTGATTACAGTAATCCCGTCAAATTTCATTTTGGATTAGGACGACACAAGCAAGTGGGCGACATTGCCCGCCCTTACGGTAAAAAGGCGCTGCTGGTGGCGTCAGGCAGCTCCAAACCCACCGGGCAGTTGCAGGCGGTGCAGCAATCGCTAACGGAAGCAGGCGTCGCGTTTGCGGTTTACGATCGCTTTATGCAGAACCCGCTGTCCACGCTGGTGGCTGAAGGGGCGTAGGTCGCGATCGATGAAGGGTGCGATCTGGTGATCGGTCTCGGCGGCGGCAGTGCGATGGACATGGCGAAAGGAATCGCCTTTTCTGCGGTTAATGAAGGTAGCATCTGGGATTACGTGTTTGGTCGTAAAGTCGGCACCAGCGCGTTGCCGATCATCCTCATCCCTACTACGGCAGGTACCGGCAGTGAGGCTAACCGCACCACGGTGTTCACCAATCCGGAAACGAATGACAAGAAAGGCTTGGTGAATCCGCTCATCTACCCGAAGGCAGCCATTATCGATCCTGAATTGATGCTGACCCCGCCAAAACGCGTGATCGCCGGACCGGGAGCCGATGTGCTGTTCCATGCGCTGGAATCCTACATTTCCAAGAATGCCACGCCGTTCAGTGAAATGCTGTCCCTGCGTGCGATTGAGTTGATCGCGCAGAACCTGCCACTGGTCTATGAAGATGTCACCAACGTGGCAGCCTGGGAGAACGTCACGCTGGCCAGCTCATTGGCGGGCATGGCAATTGACTGCGCGGGCACCACATTGCCGCATGCGTTGCAGCACCCGATGGGCGGTTTGTTAGATGTGGTGCATGCGTAAGGTATCGCGGCCATTTACAAACCCTTTATGGAATATACCTGGCCTGCGGCACCGGAGAAATTTGCTGCTATCGCCAAAGCCATGGGGGTCGATACGCGCGACATGAGCCAGGAACAGGCGGCAGAAAGCAGTGTGGCGGCGGTTCATCAATTCCTGATGGGCATTAATATGGTGCCTACGCTGACGCAATTGGGCGTTAAAGAAGAGCACTTCGATTGGTTGACTAATAATGTATTAACCACCATGAAAGTCGTGCTTTCGAATAATCCACGTGTACCAGACAGAGAAAAAATTCGGGAAATTTATCAGGGCTGCTTGTAATTCTGAATGCGTTATCCACCAGGGATAAACGCTTATTTATCTGGTGCGTGGTGTAATTAGGCTGTGTCCCTTAATTACATAACCTCTGGTAAAACAGGCGGATGCAGCCCAGTTTCAACATTGCCAGATAATTCCTCGCCGTTTTGTCGTAACGTGTCGCAATGCGACGGTATTCTTTCAGACGGCCAAAGCACCGCTCAACAACGTTCCGATTGCGGTAGGCGTCACGATCGAGCTTTGAACGACCATCCACCGCCATTTTTTCAGTGAATTTTCGGGGGATGACAGTTTTTATACCTCTGTTTTTCAGCTCGTTACGTAATACATGCCCGGAGTACGCCTTGTCAGCGAGTACCGCATGACCACGGCGTTTCATACTGCCGTTCTGGCGTTGAACACCAATACCGTCCAAAAGACGTAGTGCAAACTGACTTTCATGAGCCTGACCGGGGCTCAACACGATGTTTAACGGAAGACCACTTCCGTCTGTAGCCATATGGATTTTGGTGCCAAAACCACCGCGAGAGCGACCCAGCCCATTATCTTCGGTGATATCGGGATGTTTTTTTGAGCACCGGCAGCACATTTCAGCGCCCTGATATTGCTACCATCCAGCGCAGTCGCTGACCAGTCCAGGAGGCCATGGGCATCAAGTGATGAAAGTAACTTATTGAAAATAATGTTAATGACTCCCGATTTTGACCATCGGTTAAAGCGGTTATAAACGGTTTTCCATGGGCCGTATCGCTCAGGTAAATCACGCCATGGGGCACCAGGCACAGCACCCAGAACATGCCATTGATAATCATGCGATGCTCAGCCCATGGGCGTCCGGCCTGTGGTGTTGCTGGTTCAGCAGGGAGTAAGGGCTGGATGATAGCCCATGCTTCATCGGGAAGGTCGTAGCGAGCCATAGTTCAAAATGATGTAGAAACAAACAGTTAGTATAACTCATGGGATTAAGGGACACAGCCTAATATCAATCCGCACCAGACAATAAAAAGCTATTCCGACTGATGAGATTTTATCGTCAGAGGACTTCTATACCCTATTTTTATGGCCGTTATAAATATTGTGACAATAAGAGGCTAACGATTATGTTTGTGGTTATTGATTGCGGTTCTACCAATACTCGCCTTTATCTGATCAAAGATCAGGCGGTAATCAGTAAAAATGAAATTCCGGTCGGGGTAAACAGCACGGTAGCGACCGGTAATAATGTCGCTTTGAAAGAGGGCATTGCCGCCGGTTTCCAACAATTGCTGGCGCAGGAAAGCCTGACACTCAACGATGTGCGTTTTGCCATCGCTTCAGGAATGATCACCTCTAACCTGGGACTGGTAGAGATCCCGCACCTGACCGCCCCGGTCAACATTGATGATCTTGCCACCTTTGCCCGCCAGTATCGCGATCCGGCCATTTTCCCGATCGATATTCCCGTGGTGTTTATTCCCGGCATTAAAAATGCGGCTGGCAAGGGGGGTTGGGAAGGGATCGCATCGCTGGATTTGATGCGTGGTGAAGAAACGCAGGCGATTGGTGTGTTGAGCCGCCATAAGCCCGCGTTGCCATGCACCATTATTGAGCTGGGATCGATCACCAAGCTGATTCACATTGATGCGCAAGGAAGACTGGCGGGCAGCATGACATCGCTGAACGGTCAGGTGTATGCCGCTGTTCTGAAAGAGACCTTTATTGGCTCCAGCGTTAAAAGTGCTGAATCCCAACCCGACGACTTCTCTGAGCAAATTGCCGATGCGGCCTACCGCAGCGTGCAGCAAAGTGGTCTGTTGCGCACCATTCTGCTGACCCGCTTTATTCAATTCTCACTGGATACCCAACCGGCGGAACGCAAGCTGTTCTGCGAAGCGGCGATGGCGGCTGACGACATGAAACTGTTTGCCGATGCCTAGCGGCAAGGGTTTGACCTGAAGGGTGAAGTTATTTTTGTCGGTAGCGCGCAGCGCTGCCATATCTACCAGCACATGATGAAAAACGCGCTCGGTCTGACGCGTCCGGCGACGCTTATCACCGCGCGGGACGAGATTGACAGACTGGTGGTGGAAGGCGCGGGCTATATCGCCGCTCGCGTTGAACTGGGGCAACAGGGTTAAGGGCCATATCGTTATACACATCTTTCTAACGCACTGTTTAATCAATGAGTTACGGGTTTATCTCAGAGTGGCATTTTGAACCTCAAAAAGCCAATGGGATGGCTTGAATGCCTTAATTCACGGGGTTCTGAGCATCCTGTTCAAAAAATGGCCAAAAGATGTGTATAACGATATGGGTTAAGGGCAGGAGAGATACATGTATTCCGTTACGATTGATACTGGCACCACCAACACGCGCGTTTTTGTCTGGCAGGACAATCGCATTATTGCTGAAGTTAGTCAGGCGGTTGGTGTGCGCGACACGGCTATCACCGGCAGCAAAGAAACCCTGACGCGTGGCGTCCAGGCGGCAGTTCAGGTCGCGCTGGCACAGGCTGCGTTACCGCCAGAGGCTAAAGTGACCTACCTTTCTGCTGGCATGATCACCTCCAATGTTGGCCTGTGTGAGATCCCACATGTTGTGGCTCCAGCGGGCATTAACGAATTGGCGGCGGGCATGGTGCAGCAGGTTATTCCTGAAGTGAGCGATAAGCCGATCTGGTTTGTTCCTGGCATTCGCAACAAAGACGGTGCGGTTGCGCCGGATAACGTTGAAAAAATGGATGTGATGCGCGGTGAGGAAGTGGAAACCATCGGTGCCATTGCCGCGTTAGATATTCGTGGTCCGGCGCTGATTATCCAGCCAGGCTCTCACTCCAAATTCATTAAAGTCGATGCGGATAACCGCATTGAAGGCTGCGTAACGACTATTGCCGGTGAGTTATTGGATGTTATTACGCAACGCACCATTCTGGCCAGCTCGCTGAAACACCAGTTTGCCAATGAAGTAGAAGCGCAGTATCTGCTGCAAGGCGCACGTGATTGTGCCGCCGTCGGTCTGGCGCGCAGCTGCTTCTCGGTGCGCATTCTCGATATGTTCGCTTCACTGAGTGATAACCAAAAGGCGAACTATTTGCTCGGTGCGGTATTGCAAACGGATATTCTCGCGATCAAAAACAGCAAAGCGCTGAATATCTCCCCGGATGCCACGTTGGTGATTTGCGGCAAGAAAATATTAAAGAACGCTTTTGAAATATTAATTAAGGATGATGCCTTTTTTACCGGCGACGTGGTGGTGATTGATGATAATCAGCCTTCGCTGTCTGGCTTAGGTCACCTCGTTATACACAAGTCCGCAACGCCTTATATGCCAAGGGTTAGCGGGCTGAAATAGGCAGCCGGTGGGATTGTAAATGAAGTGAAACCGACGTGTACTATCGCCATTTACGGCGCTGAAAAATGACACGGGATTCAGATGGCTGGGCACACCAAGAACTGGAAGGGGTAAATCTTGGTGACATGAGGCTCAATAAGCGTGCCAAAGGGCTTTTGATACGGCTGGCTGAGAATCCGCAAGCCAGCATTCCGCATGCGTGCCTCGGATGGTCTGAGACGCTGGGTGCTTACCGCTTCATGGAGAACCAAGCATTCGAATGGCGAGACATTCTGCAACCTCACTGGCAGCGTACGCAGGAAAGGATCCGAGAACACGAGGTTGTGCTGTGTATCCAAGACACTACCGAGCTTGACTTCAACGGGCAGCAAATCCAAGGCTTGGGTCCCTTGAACTACGAAGCCAGGCGTGGTCTGTACCTGCATCCGACCTACGCGGTCAGTCCGGATCGCGTGGGGTTGGGCGTACTGGATGCGTGGATGTGGGCAAGAGAGCCGAAGGATGCAGACGGAAAACGCGATGGGCTCAAGGAGAGTACGCGCTGGCTCGAGGGATACGAGCGAGTTGCTGAACTCGCCTCGGAGTTGCCAAACACACGTCTGGTGTACTTAGCCGATCGCGAAGCGGATATCAAGGCGTTGATGCAGCTCGCTGATGACCTTGGCACTCCGGCTGACTGGTTGATCCGCTCGACTCATAATCGCAGTCTGGACTGTAATGAGAAGCTTTGGCAGAAGGTTGGAAAGACCGTGCCGGTGGGAGAAATCCAATTCGTTATGGCGGCTCGCGCGGGGCAGAAGGCGCGTACGGTGAAACAGGCGCTGCGCGTGAAGCGAGTGTCGCTGCGTTGCGGATTGGCAGTGACTTGTGTGATAGCCAAGGAAATTGAGCCGCCAGCAGGCGTGAAGCCGGTCGAGTGGCGGTTGCTGAGCAATCGCGTACCTGAAGGACGAGAAGATATCGTGGAGCTGATCGACTGGTATCGGGCTAGATGGGAAATCGAGATGTTCTTCAATGTGCTGAAGAACGGCTGCTGTGTCGAAGCGTTACAGTTATCGACCGTGGATCGCATTGAGCGGGCATTGGCGCTGTTCATGATCGTGGCATGGCGCATCGCCTATTTAATGCGTATGGGACGAACCTGTCCAGAGCTGGACGCAATGTTGTTCTTTGATTCCGACGAGACTCATGGCGCTTACCTACTGATGAACAAGCGTATGCCCAAGGGCCGCCCTAAGCTAAACGAAGTATTGCGCTTAGTTGCGCAACTGGGAGGCTTTCTTGCTCGAAAAGGCGACGGTGAACCAGGCGCAAAAACTATCTGGAAAGGCTTGCAGAAAGTCATGACGGCCGCCGAAACGCTACGCGCGCTCAGGCACGAACAGAGATGTGTATAACGAGGTGGGCTTAGGTCATATCGTTATACACATCTTTCTAACGCACTGTTTAATCAATGAGTTACGGGTTTATCTCAGAGTGGCATTTTGAACCTCAAAAAGCCAATGGGATGGCTTGAATGCCTTAATTCACGGGGTTCTGAGCATCCTGTTCAAAAAATGGCCAAAAGATGTGTATAACGATATGGGCTTAGGTGCATTGGAAATTGCCCGAGTCAGGAAAATTATTTAACGAACATTCCGCCTGTTAGCAGGCAGAAGAATGTCATTACCTCTTACCCTACAGGTATTATTATATGTATTAGTCGCGACTTGATCTGACACTGGACCTTGAAAGGTTGAGAGTTACCGGTTTTGATATGGGTGTCGAATCCTTATACAAAACACGAGGTAACTCTCATGCTTCATACTAACAATCCCATCATCAAACACAAAGCCGGCCTGCTCAATCTCGCCGAAGAACTCGGTAACGTATCAAAAGCCTGTAAAATCATGGGGGTGTCACGCGACACGTTTTATCGCTATCAGGAACTGGCGGCAGAAGGCGGCATTGACGCTCTGGTTAACCAAAACCGCCGGGTTCCCAACCTGAAAAACCGTGCTGATGAAGCCACTGAACGTGCGGTTGTTGATTACGCCATTGAGTTCCCGGCTCATGGCCAGCACCGGACCAGTAATGAGCTGCGTAAAAAAGGCGTCTTCATTTCTGGCAGCGGTGTGCGCTCCATCTGGCAACGACACGATCTGGAAAACTTTCGTAAGCGCCTGAAGGCACTTGAGGAAAAAGTTGCCAGAGAAGGCATTGTACTTACTGATGCTCAAATCGCTGCACTGGAGAAGAAGGCGCACGACGACGAAGCCTGTGGTGAAATAGAGACTGCTCACCCGGGTTATCTGGGGTCGCAGGACACCTTCTACGTGGGTAATCTGAAAGGTGTTGGCCGTATCTACCAGCAGACGTTCGTGGATACGTACTCGAAAGTGGCGCACTGCAAGCTTTACACGAGTAAAGCACCGATCTCTGCCGCCGACCTGCTCAATGATCGCGTGCTGCCGTTCTACGAAGCTCAGGGGCTGCCAATGCTAAGAATACTGACGGACAGGGGGGACGGAGTACTGCGGTAAAGTGGAACAACATGACTATCAGCTGTACTTGGCTATCAACGATATAGACCATACGAAAACGAAAGCGATGTCTCCGCAGACAAACGGTATCTGCGAGCGCTTCCATAAAACTATTTTGCAGGATTTTTATCAGGTTGCGTTCCGTAAGACGTTATACGAGGACCTAGAAAGTCTACAAAAGGATCTGGACAACTGGTTGTGGCATTACAATAATGAGCGAACTCATCAGGGTAAAATGTGCTGCGGGCGTACGCCAATGGCCACGTTACTTGATGGTAAACGAGTCTGGGCAGAAAAAAATCTGAACCAGATTTAATCTGACAGACACCTGTATAAATAACAGGTAACTGTCAGATCAGGTCTGAGCTAATACATATTATAGGAATATCACGATGAGTACTCTGGTTAATACCGATGCCGCGAGTAAAAAAATCGGCAAGAAACGGTGGTTTGTCGTTTTGGTAATGACTCCAATTAGTAGAACATGTGTTTTTCGATGAAGGCTCCGATGACTTTTTCGTGGATCTCGACGGAGCGCGAGAAGCAAATCGTTTTACGCGCCAGTCGTTTAATGCGGGTACGGAGCGTCAGGTTATTGCGCTCTATGCGTTGCGTGAAGATCTTGCCAGTCAGATGTTTCTGCTTCGGAACCTCTCTTGCATAGCTGCCCCAGTTGTCACTGGTAATCATGCCGATGTTGAACGGTGTCAACAGAGCCAGCAATTCACGGCAGGTCTCATCGGTTCGGGGGCCAAAAGTGTAGGCCAGAACACCGCCCGTTTTGGTATTGTAAGCGTACCAGAGCCAGTGCTGTAGCGCCTTACTGCCAATGAAGCTCCATTGCTCATCAAGTTCACAGATAAGGGCGACGTCGGCGTGAGCAACGGGAGAAGACGTTATCCTGCGGGGCGAGAGCTTTTTAAAGCCCGGATGACCGTATTGATGCCGATTTTCAACATTCTGGCGGTATCGCGAACACCGGCACCGTTGAAGGCCATATCAACGATCTGCTCTTTGACTCCCGGCTTTCGCGCTTCATAGCGGTAGGTAAGCTGGAATACACGGCGACAGCACTGACACCGGAAGCGTTCGCGCTTAGTTGGACTAAGGCCATGTCGATAAACTTTATCTGAATGGCAGCGAGGGCAATGAACAAAAACAGTAACCACGTGGAAACCTCAAATAGCGGCAGAATATCACAAAAGCCAACTATTTGAAGGCATTACCGTCGTTTTCTTGTTATTAATTGGCGGCATTATCAATTATCTCGATCGCGCTGCATTATCCATTGCCGCACCCGATATGATGAAAGATCTGCATTTGACCAATACCGATATTGGTTTGATGGGGTCCGTGTTTGCACTGATTTACGCCATGTGCCAACTGCCTTCCGGCTGGCTGGTCGATAAATTTGGTCCGAAGAAAGTCTACAGTTGGGCAATTGGCCTGTGGAGCGGTGCCACCATGCTGACCGGCGCTTGCAGCAACCTCACCACGCTGCTGTTTGCGCGCGGCATTCTGGGTATCACGGAAGCGCCGTGCTGGCCGGGTGCAGCGAAAATTACTGCCTCTTGGTTCCCGAAAAAAGAACGCGCACTGGCAACCGGTTTCTGGGATGCGGCATCCAAATGGGGCCCGGCCATTGCACCGCCGATTCTGGTGGCCATTATTGTCCCGTTCAGCTGGCGCGTCCTGTTCTTTATCGCCGGTGGTATTAGTCTGATCTTCTTGGTATTTTTCATTTTTGCTTACCATCAGCCGGAAAAGCATCCGACGTTGAGCAAAGAAGAGCTGGATTACATTAAAGAAGGTGGCGGCGGTACCGCAGAAAAACTGGGCAACAGCGAAGTCACCATTAGCTGGTGTGGGCTGTTCAAGTACAAATGCGTATGGGGCATGATTCTGGGCTGGTTCTGCTATGTGTGGATGATGAATATCTTCACCACCTTCCTGCCGCTCTATTTGATGAAAACCCAGAACATCGAACTTAAAGCATTGGGCATTTACGCCAGTATCCCTTACTTCGGCGGTATCGTTGGGGCGATTGGCGGCGGGTATCTTTCCAAATATTTGATAGACAGGGAAATTTTTAGTGATTCACTGGTTGCCAAACGCGTCACCATCAGCGTCTCCGCGCTGTTGGCAGGCGTTGCCGTGGTGGCGATTCCGTTCGCGACCAGCCTGACCGGTACGCTGGCTCTGTTGGTGATTGCGATGGCACTGCTCTCGGCGCTCTCGGCAACCGGCTGGGCATTACCGGGTGATGTCGCTCCGGCGTCAATGGTGGCCTCCGTAGGCAGTATCCAGAATTTCGGCGGTTACTTTGCCGGTTCACTCTCACCGTTGGTGACCGGCATGATCGCCGATGCTACCGGTTCTTACACCATGGCGTTCGTCAGCGGCGGGATCATCGCTGGCTGTGCCGCCCTGTGCTACTGGTTCATCGTCAGAAAACCGATCGTTGCTAACGCATGATCGCAGTGAAGGCGGCCTCGCGCCGCCTTTTTCGCCGTTTGTTGCAGTCGATTTAATAGTTAATTAAAGGGTTAGAGGTTATCAATGATTAAGCACCGAGTGATTCACGCTATAGAAGACACGGGCATTATCGCGATTGTCAGAGGCTACGATGGAGGCGTGCGCGTGTTGGAAGTGACCTGCAACACGTCAGGTTATCTGCGCAGTATTGAAGCGCTCACGGTGGAATTGGGCGATAAGATGTGGATCGGTGCGGGAACCGTTATCAATCCGGTAATGGCGCAGTTGGTGATGGATGCGGGTGCCAATTTTGTACTGGCACCGGATTTTAATCCGCAGGTGGTCAGCATGGTGCATGAAAAACAGAAGCTGATGATCCCAGCTGTCGCCACGCCGTCAGAAATATTGCAGGCGTGCCGCATGGGCGTCAACTACCTGAAGGAGTTGCAGGGGCCGCTCAACAATCTCTCCATCATTCCTGTTGGCGGCGTGACGTTGAATAATGTCGCTGACTTTGCACAGGCCGGTGCATTTGCCGTTGGGGTGGGTAGCGAACTGATCAATAAAACGTTAGTGGCTGAACAGGCGTGGCAACAGTTAACCGATCTGGCACAGACTTTTATTACCCGTTTCCGGGAAAATAAAAAGCCAGACGACGTTTGTTATCCTCTCTGATTGGCTATCATCTTCCGATAAAGGCTGCCTGCCGCATTATCAACGCGGGTTGCCCTTATCGGGCACTTTTATTTTTTCTTACCGCTATGGTTATCTTGTATAATCCCGCGCAAGCGAATGCATGGGGATGGATGGCGTGGAAAAAATCAATCGCTCGGTGGCCAGAGCGCTGGATATGCTGGAGTTGGTAGCAGGAACGTGGGATGAGTTAACCATAACGGAAATCAGTACTCAGTTAGGCATACCGAAAAGCACCACCTTCGATATTATTTATACGCTGGTGGATAAAGGCTACCTTGAAATCGCCAATCCCCGTGTCAAATCTTTCCGTCTGGGGCTTAAATTGTTCCAGACCGGTGCGGTTTATCTAGATCAAACGCCGTTTCATAAAGCCGCGCGTTCCGTGCTGGAAGAGCTGGCTGCCAGCGCGCAGGAAACCTCGTTCCTGGCGATGGAAAACGACGGTATGCTGGTCTATCTGGATAAAGTGGAGAGTGCTGCATTAGTACGCACATCTGCGCGCATCGGTTCCAATAACCAACTTTATTGCACCGGCCTTGGCAAGGAGCTGCTGGCGACCATGCCGGATGAACAGGTCAAAGCCATTCTCGATAAAACCGGTGGTTTGCAGCCGATTACCCCCTTCACAGTGACGGATGAAGCGCGTTTTTTCGGCGTGCTGAACGAAGCGCGCCAGCGCGGCTACGTGATTGACGATCGTGAGCATAACGCGGAAGTCTTTTGTGTCGCGGCACCTATTTATAACGCGCGAGGTAAGGTGCAAGCGGCGCTGAGTATTGCCAGCCTGTTTTCCAAAGTAAAAAACAACACTGAACGCATTGCTGAGCTGGGGGCGCTGACGCTATCACGTCGTATCGGTTTTCGCGGTGAACATCTGTATCAGGAGTTTCGTTAAGTCAGCCGTGTGTGTTCGCACGTGATGGAGTGTTGTGATGTCGTCTCCCATAAAGCTCATTGAAAAGAAACTGCTGTCCGATAACTGGTATGTGCTGCACAACTACACGTTCGATCTGCAACGTAAATGCGGCGGTGTGGTGCGACAACGGCGCGAAGTTTATGACAAAGGCGACGGTGCTACCATTCTGCTCTATAACCGGGATAAAAAGACGGTAGTGCTGACGCGCCAATTTCGTATCCCGACTTACCTCAACGGTAATGAGAGCGGCATGCTGTTGGAAACCTGCGCGGGATTGCTGGATGAGTTGTCGCCGGAAGCGTGCATCCGTAAGGAAGTCATGGAAGAAACCGGCTATCGTATCGAGCAGGTCGAAAAATTGTTTGAAGCCTACATGTCGCCCGGTAGCGTGACGGAAAAGGTGCATTTTTTTGCCGCAGAATACGCGCCTTCCCAACGTCTGGCGAGCGGAGGCGGCGTGGAAGATGAAGACATTGAGGTTATCGAACTGCCGTTTACTGACGCGCTGGCGATGATCAAGGACGGGCGTATCTGCGATGGGAAAACCATCATGTTGCTGCACTATGCACAGCTACAGGGGTGGTGTGCATCCTAAGTACTCAAGACCTGTAACCACGTCTTTTGAAACTGTAGTGGCACACTGATACTGGCCACCTGATCGGAGGTGATATGCTCACCTCATCAACACGACAGGTGACCTCATGGGTAAACATTTTACGGCGGAATTTAAGCTCGAAGCCGCAAAGCTGGTTGTCGACCACGGCTACACATACGTTAAGGCCGCAGAGGCGGTTAATGTCAGCCATTCTGCCATTAGTCGCTGGGTCAATAAGCTTCGCCTTGAACGACAGGGAAAAACGCCAACGGGACTTCCTCTTACCCCTGAACAGCTCGAGCTGCGTGAGATGAAGAAAAAAGTCCAATGCCTTGAAATGGAGAACGAAATCCTAAAAAAGGCTACGGCGCTCTTAATGTCGGACTCACTCAACGGTTCACGGTAGTCGACAGGCTGAGGGCGCGATACCCGGTCACGGCGTTGTGCCAAACTTTTGAGGTACATCGCAGCAGCTACAGGCACTGGCAGGCTTCCGCTAATGAACCCGACGGTGAGCGCGTGGTTAAGTGTAGTCGCGTCATGGAAGCCTGGAACGCCAGCGGCGGCTCTGCCGGCGCTCGAAGTATCGCGACCATCGTCACCGGCAGCTCTGGTGTCAAAATGGGGCGCTGGCTGGCTGGCAAGCTGATGAAGGAGCTGGGTATCGCCAGCTGCCAGCGACCGGCTCACAAATACAAACGCGGCGGCAATGAACACGTTGAAATACCGAACTATCTCAACCGCCAGTTCGCGGTTACCGCGCCGGATCAGGTCTGGTGCGGCGATGTGACCTACATCTGGACGGGCAAATGCTGGGCTTATCTTGCGGTGGTGCTAGACCTGTTCGCCCGCAAACCGGTGGGCTGGGCCATGTCGACGTCGCCGGACTCGGCGCTGACAGTTAAAGCGTTGCAGATGGCCTGGGAACTCCGGGGACAACCAACAGGAGTCATGTTCCACAGCGACCAGGGCAGCCACTATACCAGCCGTCAATACCGGCAAGCCCTGTGGCGCTGCCGGATAAAGCAGAGTATGAGTCGGCGGGGTAACTGCTGGGATAATGCGCCAATGGAGCGGTTCTTCCGCAGCCTGAAGACAGAATGGGTGCCGACAAAGGGTTACAACAGCTTCAGCGAAGCCCAGGACGCGATTATCCGCTACATCACGGGGTATTACAGCGCTATCCGGCCTCACTGGTATAACGGCGGCTTAACTCCAAACGAATCTGAGCGACTGTTCTACATACAGTCTAATGCGGTGGCCAATATTAGTTGACCACTACAGTTCGTGCCTGAGCGCGCGTAGCGTTTCGGCGGCCGTCATGACTTTCTGCAAGCCTTTCCAGATAGTTTTTGCGCCTGGTTCACCGTCGCCTTTTCGAGCAAGAAAGCCTCCGAGTTGCGCAACTAAGCGCAATACTTCGTTTAGCTTAGGGCGGCCCTTGGGCATACGCTTGTTCATCAGTAGGTAAGCGCCATGAGTCTCGTCGGAATCAAAGAACAACATTGCGTCTAGCTCTGGACAGGTTCGTCCCATACGCATTAAATAGGCGATGCGCCATGCCACGATCATGAACAGCGCCAATGCCCGCTCAATGCGATCCACGGTCGATAACTGTAACGCTTCGACACAGCAGCCGTTCTTCAGCACATTGAAGAACATCTCGATTTCCCATCTAGCCCGATACCAGTCGATCAGCTCCACGATATCTTCTCGTCCTTCAGGTACGCGATTGCTCAGCAACCGCCACTCGACCGGCTTCACGCCTGCTGGCGGCTCAATTTCCTTGGCTATCACACAAGTCACTGCCAACCCGCAACGCAGCGACACTCGCTTCACGCGCAGCGCCTGTTTCACCTTACGCGCCTTCTGCCCCGCGCGAGCCGCCATAACGAATTGGATTTCTCCCACCGGCACGGTCTTTCCAACCTTCTGCCAAAGCTTCTCATTACAGTCCAGACTGCGATTATGAGTCGAGCGGATCAACCAGTCAGCCGGAGTGCCAAGGTCATCAGCGAGCTGCATCAACGCCTTGATATCCGCTTCGCGATCGGCTAAGTACACCAGACGTGTGTTTGGCAACTCCGAGGCGAGTTCAGCAACTCGCTCGTATCCCTCGAGCCAGCGCGTACTCTCCTTGAGCCCATCGCGTTTTCCGTCTGCATCCTTCGGCTCTCTTGCCTACATCCACGCATCCAGTACGCCCAACCCCACGCGATCCGGACTGACCGCGTAGGTCGGATGCAGGTACAGACCACGCCTGGCTTCGTAGTTCAAGGGACCCAAGCCTTGGATTTGCTGCCCGTTGAAGTCAAGCTCGGTAGTGTCTTGGATACACAGCACAACCTCGTGTTCTCGGATCCTTTCCTGCGTACGCTGCCAGTGAGGTTGCAGAATGTCTCGCCATTCGAATGCTTGGTTCTCCATGAAGCGGTAAGCACCCAGCGTCTCAGACCATCCGAGGCACGCATGCGGAATGCTGGCTTGCGGATTCTCAGCCAGCCGTATCAAAAGCCCTTTGGCACGCTTATTGAGCCTCGTGTCACCAAGATTTACCCCTTCCAGTTCTTGGTGTGCCCAGCCATCTGAATCCCGTGTCATTTTTCAGCGCCGTAAATGGCGATAGTACACGTCGGTTTCACTTCATTTACAACCCCACCGGCTGCCTATTTCAGCCCGCTAACCCTTGGCATATAAGGCGTTGCGGACTTGTGTATAACGAGGTGGCTTGAGGGCAGTCGCCAGCGCCGAAGCTGGAACCACTTCTTCTCCGGCCGCAACGGCGGTGAGGCTTCCTTCCTGGTATTGCTTCTTCCACTTAAACAAAAGGCTGGGCTGGATGCCATGCAGGCGGGCTACATGGGAGACGTTCATCCCCGGCTCCATTGTCTGCTGAATGATGGCGATTTTCTCTTGCGGAGTTTTACGCTTACGGACTTCTTGCCCTAACAGGATCCCGGTCATTTCAAAATTAGCATGATTGTTAGACATATATCTAAGCCTATCTCTTATCTGGAGATACAGCTACTGTCTGGTGTTACAGGGGGCTACATCAGGTCACTTAGTTCATCGAACTGAATGACCCGTAATTTGACTCACTTTTTTCCGGATACCTAGGGATAACTAAGAGCACATCAGGATAGATTTTTACGCCACACTGATTACATTACAAACACATAGGGATTTATAGGAACGTATAGGGAGGCATAAAAAAGGAGAAGTGGTGCCCGGACTCGGAATCGAACCAAGGACACGGGGATTTTCAATCCCCTGCTCTACCGACTGAGCTATCCGGGCAACGGGGCGCATTAAACCGTATTGGCCGCTTGCCGTCAACGGGTTTGTGCAGGAAAAGCATCAAAACTACGTTGATTGCCGACTTTTCAGTCAGGATGATGCATTTCTCAGCGTTGCGGCCCCGGTTCTATCAGGTCAGTGCTCCGTTTTTGCGGCATAGTGCAAAACGCAGTACATCCTCCGCCAGACGGCGGGCGGTTGCAATGTCATCCGCGTGGTGTTTTACCATCAATCGACTCAGGCAACCTTCGAGGATCAATTCCATCTGCTGAGCGACCATTTCAGGATCGTCCGTTTCCAACTGCGCCAGAAGTTCGCGCGTGTAGTGGAGTGATGCCTGTTTTTGACGCTCTGCAATCTGATGAATGGGGTGATGGATATCAGGATAAAAACTGCATGCGGCAATAAACAAGCAGCCTGGATAGCGTTGGTTTTGCAACGCCTCATACAGTACCTGATAGCGTGCCAGCAGCTTTTCCTCAATGGAGAGCGATTCATCCAACAACAATTGACGCCGCCAGGTATCCACCTGCTAACTATGATGCCGTAGGCAATCATAGAGGAGTGCTTCACGATCTGGCCAGAAGGCAGTCATGGCCTCGGCGGTGATGCTGTGCTTCTCAGACAGGGTGTCTAATGTTAAGGCGGCAACACCCTGTTGTTCCAGTAAGATCAGCGCGTTCTCAAGAACCTCGTCCCGCTGTAGTTGCATGATATTCCCCTTGATTCAGACTGGGCCCGCCACCGTCGCAGTGGCTTATACCCGTCATATTTCAAGTTGCATGTGCGTTGGCTACGTTCGTTATTCGGCCCATCCTTGGACCTCACCTCTTACGAGGCCGCAGCACGCGGCGTTCAAATCTGCTCCCGGCAGATTTGTCACCCGAATCACTTACTGGAGTAAGCTCATCGGGATAAATGAATCTCATCCCTGATATTCATCTTGTGGGCCAGCGCAGTCGCTGGTCAAATCTGTCCCAGACAGATTTGTCCTTCACTTGCCGCCTTTCTGCAACTCGAATTATTTAAGGTATATTGCCCAGTTTTTGCAAATGTGCCCTGAACTCCTCGGCATTAATAAAACCCGTAATGCGTGAGTCGGGAATCTCCCGGCCATTACTGTCAAAAAAGAGTATGGTTGGTAATCCCATAACCTGAAATTTTTTCAGCAATGCATTTTGCTGCGTGTTGTTGGCGGTCACATCCGCCTGAAGAAGTTGAAACCTGGCCAGATCCTGTTTGACGCTCGCATCGCTGAAGGTGTACTTCTCAAACTCTTTGCAGGCTACACACCAGTCGGCATACAAATCCAGCATGGCAGGCTGCTGGCTGATCGCCAGAGATTGGTTTACTTCCTCCAGATTATGCACCAGTGTAAATGGCAGAGAAGTGGTGTGAGCGGTGCTGGCTTGGCTTGATGAAGGCATTAGCCACTCTTGCAGTGGACGAGCGGCGGTCACGGCACCAATCAAAAGCAGCAGTTGTATCAAACGCATACCGCGCCAATGGCTGCGTAAACCCAGCATGATCAGCCAAGCCAGGAAGGAAATCGCCAGCAGGCTCCACAGACGCGCTCCCCAGGTATCGCCTACAACGCGTTCCAGCAGAAAAATAGGCAAGGCCAGAATGACAAACCCAAAAGCGGTTTTGATGTGCTGCATCCAGGGGCCGCTGCGGGGTAAAAAGCGATTGCCAAACAGGGTTACTGCGATAAGCGGCAAGCCCATGCCAAGCGCGTAGAGATAAAGAATGCCGCCTCCGGCGACGCTATTACCGCTTTGCGCAATATAGAGCAGGATGGCGCTGAGAGGGGCGGTGGTGCAGGGCGAGCAAATCAGCCCAGCCAATGCCCCCATGCAAAAGACTCCGCCAAGAGAGCCGCTTTGTTGCCGATTGCTCCACTGTGCCAGACGGGTTTGTATGGCGGAGGGCATCTGTAGGTTATAGAGACCAAACATCGACAGCGCGAGTGCGATAAACAGCAGTGATAAGCCGATCAACACGGCCGGATGCTGTAGCGCCGCCTGAAAGCGCAGTCCTGCTGCCGCGATGATAATGCCGAGCAACGTGTAGGTCAGCGCCATGCCTTGCACATAGGTGAACGCCAGCAGCAGGGTACGGCGTGCGGATAATTGCTGTTTCCGGCCAAGAATCAGCCCGGAAATCAGTGGGTACATTGGGAGTACGCAGGGAGTGAAGGCAACACCGATACCGATTAACAACGCCCAAAGTGGAGAAAATGGCAGCTGTGCTGGTGCTATAGGTGCTGTGACGGTTGGCGCTGTATTGCTGGTCGTTGGCTGGTGGCCTGCGGTCACTGTACTTAATGGAATTTCCCGCGTTTCAGGTGGGTAGCAAAAACCCGCATCGGCGCAGCCCTGATAGGTAACACGCACCGTTGCGCCCGCCGTGCTCTGCGTAATAGGGACGGTTACTGTGAGACTATCGCGAAAGATTGCCACTTCGCCAAAAAAATCGTCTTTGTGCGGCAGGCCAGCGGGTATGGATATGTCGCCGAGTACGGCTTGGCTGGGAGTAAGACTGATTTTGTCTCGATAGAGGTAATAGCCCGTTGGATTTGCCAGCGTAGCGTCAGCGTTTCTTGCTGTTGCTGAAAATCGAAAGCAAATGCGCGATCTACCGTCAAGAAGCGGCTGTTTTGTACCGAAGATGACGGTGCAAACAGGGATGCACCTGCCAGTTGAGGGCAGATCAGTGTGCTTAACAGCAGGATCAGCGTAAGGATGCGGTTAGCCATGTCAGGTAATCTTTGTCGCCATCCGTGATCGGAACCACCAGCAGTTCCGGCGTTTGATAAGGGTGTTGCTGTTTCAGGCGTTGCAGCAGCGCAAGTTGGTGCAAGGTATCGCTCTTGATCACCAGTTGCACTTCCTGTTGCTGCTCCAACTTACCTTCCCAGACATAGAAAGAGTGCGCGCCAGGCAGTACTGTGACACAGGCTGCCAGCCCGGCATTGAGCACATCCGTCGCCAACTGTTGTGCTATGGGTTCGTCAGGTGCAGTACACAGGACAACGATGGCGGTGCAGCTCGCAGAATTTTCCATGGTCACCCCAGTGAAAGAGGAACTGGGGCGTACTATACCCTGCTTTGGGGGCCGAGGGGAATGGATGCCGGGCGGCGAGGTGCCGCCCGGGGTGAATACCGGAGGGACGTTACAGCACCAGATTCCCTAAATAGCTGTTCCTAATACCGCTACACTTTTGCCTGTCCATGTTTTCCACTGGGAAACGGGCTGACGGTTTCCATGAAGCGGCGAACCTTGTTCAGTAACTGCCACATTGAACAGCATTGATGATTGCGGGTGATGGTTTCATGCAACGCCTGCCATAACCGCTCTACATGATTTACCCATGGTGAGTACACCGGCTGATAAATAACCCTGAATTTCGGGTTTTCTTCCAGCCAGCGCTGCGTCTCCCGGCTTTTGTGAATAATGTAGTTATCAACTATCAGCGTGAGCGTTTTTGCCCGTCTGTACGTTGCTCTCAGATGCTCTAACATACTGATAAACAAACACGAACTTTTACTGCTTCCTCCAACATCGCTGACTTTTCCCGTCCCGCTGTGTAATGCACCCGCCAGATAATATTTCTCGTTCTGGCCCGGCGTCACGATGCGTTTCTGCTTCCCGCGAACCTGCCAGTCCGCGCCAATTTTGGGATTCAGATGAATATCCACTTCGTCTTCGTAAAAGACGGGATGTTCCGCGCTGCATTGTTCCAGCGCCATCGCGATGGCCTCCATTTTTTCTTCATTATGCGGGTCGCGGATACGCAGCGTAGGAGCTGCGCGTCGCCACACCAGACCGGCAGAAGGCCGCCAACGGCGCACCGTGGAAGCATGCAACTGGCAACCGGTTATCTCATTGATTTTTATCGCTAGCAATTCCGTGCTCCAGCGCGAACGCTGATAGCCAAAATCATGAGGGGAACGCTTTACGAGCTGGATTAATAGTGCGCAGATCTGTTCAAACGGCCAGCGACGGCCACGACCGGGCCGCAGAGATTTGAGGCCTTCAATGCCGTACAGGGTGAGCCAGTTAATCCATCTGCCGATTGACGAACGGGCGCAGCAAAGCATTCTGGCGACATCGCTCACGCGCTCGCCCCGGTGCAACATCAGGATGGCGGTCAGCCTGCGGGCGTGATTCTTGTCACGCGTTTTATGGAGAGTTTTCTTCATCAGGCGTCGTTCGTTACGGGGTATCGGTGCTATGCTCGACATCGCTCAGTCCGGTTGATGATTTGGGATCTTTATCGATTGATCAGATCGCTCAACTCGGACTGAGTTCCCTTCAGGTGATCTACTATTCGGAACAGTTATTTAGAACAAAGCCAAAGATGACGGATAGCGTAATCGCCAGAACTCCAGGTACCAGGAACGCGTGGTTGAAGACGTATTTGCCGATGCGGGTTGAACCTGTGTCATCCATTTCTACGGCAGCGAGCAGCGTGGGATAAGTGGGCAACACGAACAGCGCTGACACGGCAGCAAAAGATGCCACGGCAGTGACTGGCGTCACGCCCAACAATAGCGCGGCAGGCATCAGCGCCTTGGCTGTCGCCGCCTGTGAGTAAAGCAGGGTAGAGGCAAAAAACAGTATTACCGCCAGCATCCACGGGTAATTCTGCAACAATGCGCCTGCCGTGCCCTGAATTTCACAGATGTGAGCTTTTACGAACGTATCGCCTAACCAGGCTACGCCCATTACGCAAATGCAGGCGCTCATGCCGGATTTGAAGGTGCTGGCAGAGAGGATTTTGGCGGTATCCAGCTTGCAGGTGATGCAGATCAGGGTGGCGACCGTCAGCATAAAGACCACAATGGCTTCGTTACGGGGCAGTATGGGTTTGGCGATGAGCCCAACGGTGTCGCTGATGGCGGTGGCGTAAAGCATCACCGCGACAATACCCACTAAAAACAGCAGTACAGAGCGCTTGGCCCCAGTTTTTATCTCCAGCTTGCTGACGCCGCGCAGCACGGTTTCACCCTTTGCCAACCGAGCCTGATAAATCTCATCGTCTTTCAATTCCTTGCCCAGAAAATTGGTCACCACGGCGGTAAGCAACACCGCACACAAGGTCGTAGGGATACAGATTCCGAGCAGCAGCAGATAGCTGACGCCTTTTGGTTCAAGAATGCTGGCAACGAAAACCACGGCGGCGGAAATCGGTGAGGCAGTGATGGCGATTTGCGACGCCACAACGGCAATCGATAACGGGCGAGAGGGGCGAATCCCTTGTTCTTTAGCCACTTCTGCAATCACCGGCAGCGTCGAGAACGCTGTGTGCCCCGTTCCTGCCAACAGTGTCATAAAATAGGTGACGAAAGGGGCCAAAAAGGTGACGTATTTAGGCTGACGCCGTAGCAATTTTTCCGCCAGACTCACCAGATAATCCATCCCTCCCGCGACCTGCATGGCCGCGATCACTGCCATGATGATTTGAATCACGTCGAAGGGAATGGCGCCGGGTTTTATTTGAAATACCAGTGT
This sequence comes from Symbiopectobacterium sp. Eva_TO, assembly GCF_053848865.1. NCBI lineage: Bacteria > Pseudomonadati > Pseudomonadota > Gammaproteobacteria > Enterobacterales > Enterobacteriaceae > Symbiopectobacterium > Symbiopectobacterium sp. Eva_TO. The sequence goes on from NZ_JBSPEY010000004.1 coordinate 2,225,246, forward strand.
CAGAACCAAAACGCCAAGACCGCCCGCGAAACCGATACCGATCCCACCGAGCCGTGCACCGAGGTAGATAGCCAATAAAACGATAACCAACGCAAAGGCAAACATAGTAATGCTCCTTTTTTAGATAAGAAACTCTTATGGTTATGAGCAAACCTGAGGCCATAAAAAAGGCACGCCCGCAAAATGCCGACGTGCCTGTCAGGAGTAACGCTAGCGCGCCCGATGGTTAGACGCGCTGGGTTAACCGATCGAACGCTTAAGACGCGTCGTTATCATCCGTGTAACGTTTGGCCTTGTAGGCAGGGTGCATCAGGTTTTGTACTGAGAAAATGTCATCCAGTTCGCTTTCGGTCAGCAGACCGCGCTCCAGTACCACTTCACGCACGCTCTTGCCGGTTTCGGCGCAAATTTTGCCGACAATGTCGCCATTGTGGTGGCCAATAAACGGGTTGAGGTAGGTAACAATGCCGATGGAGTTGAACACGTAGGCTTCGCATACCGCTTTGTTGGCGGTGATGCCGTTAACGCATTTTTCCAACAGATTGTGGCAGGCGTTGGTAAGAATATGGATAGATTCAAACATCGCCTGACCGATAACCGGTTCCATCACGTTGAGCTGCAACTGACCCGCTTCAGAGGCCATAGTGACGCAGGTGTCGTTGCCGATCACCTTGAAGCACACCTGATTGACCACTTCCGGTACCACCGGATTGACCTTGGCTGGCATGATGGAAGAGCCTGCCTGCAATTCCGGCAGGTGGATTTCATTGAGGCCAGCGCGCGGGCCGGAAGAGAGCAGGCGAAGGTCGTTACAGATTTTCGACATCTTCACCGCCAGACGTTTTAGCGCACCGTGTACCATCACGTAAGCGCCGCAGTCGGAGGTGGCTTCGATCAAATCCTCGGCCGGCACGCACGGCAGACCGCTCACTTCAGCCAGACGTTGTACCGCCAACTGCTGGTAACCGTCCGGTGTGTTTAACCGCGTGCCGATGGCCGTCGCGCCCAGATTTACTTCCAGCAGCAACTCGCCGGTGCGCAGCAGGTTTTTGTTCTCTTCGTTAAGCAGCACAGAGAAAGCGTGGAATTCCTGACCCAACGTCATCGGCACAGCATCCTGCAACTGGGTACGCCCCATCTTCAGAATGGTTTCGAATTCTTTGGCCTTGCGCTCGAAGCCATCCGCCAACTGGGTGATAGCCTCTACCAGCGTCAGGATGGCGCTGTACACCGCAATACGAAAGCCGGTGGGGTAGGCATCATTGGTGGACTGGCACTTGTTCAGATGATCGTTAGGGTTGAGGTACTGGTATTCACCTTTGTTATGGCACATCAGTTCCAGGCCAATATTAGCCAGCACTTCGTTGGTATTCATGTTCACCGAGGTGCCCGCGCCGCCCTGATAGACATCAACCGGGAACTGATCCATGCATTTGCCGTTGTTCAACACTTCATCGCAGGCACGGATAATAGTATCGGCAATTGGGCGGGGAATGGTTTTCAGCTCGCGGTTTGCCAGGGCAGCGGCTTTTTTGACCATCACCATGCCACGCACGAATTCGGGGATATCGCTGATTTTGTGGTTGCTGATGTAAAAATTTTCAATTGACCGCAGGGTATGAATACCATAGTAGGCATCGGCGGGAACTTCACGGGTACCTAACAGGTCTTCTTCAATACGGATGTTGTCTGACATGAGAGCCTTCTCTTGAATCCTGCAACTTGATGAGAACGCGTTTTGCTAACCACCTTGGTGTTAACAAAAAAGCGTGTTAACAAATAATCGTCCCAATAAATGCGAGTTATTATCACGATGGTGTTACCACAAAATGTATCACCACAGGCAACAGTCGCAGAACGATTGACCATCACTGCCTCCGCTGGGGTGATGATATATTGTATAGAATCCCAAAAGCGTAGTTTCGATCACTAAATGAAGATGTGTAATTAATAAAGTAAATAAATTGTGATAGTCGTCACTCGTGATTATTGCGAAATGAAATTTTCTGCCTACAGGTTGAAAATGCTCGCTTGCGCTACCACTTCATTAAATTATAAGGGTTGATGTTTGATCTCAGGTGATATGTCTTAATGATGGCCGGATGCACAACAGATGACGGCAGGCTGTGAGTCATGCTGGCATCAATCATATTAGTCCTTTTTATAACAATCAGTTAAATAAATAAGGAGAATCCAGTGCGCTGGTTACCGCTATTCCTACTCTTTCTTTTTGCCTACATTGAAATTTCGCTGTTCATCCGCGTTGCGGAAGTACTGGGCGTTGCGGTGACGTTGCTGCTGGTAGTGTTCACCTCTTGTATTGGTGTTTCTCTGGTGCGCAATCAGGGTGTGAAAACGTTTATTCAGATGCAGCAGAAAATCGCGGCGGGAGAGAGCCCTGCGGCGGAAATGGTCAAAAGCGTATCGCTGGTATTGGCGGGCTTTTTGCTTCTGCTTCCCGGTTTTTTCACTGACTTCCTTGGATTGCTGCTGCTGTTGCCCCCGGTGCAAAAACGATTGACGGTCAAACTGATGCCTCATCTGCATATTTGGCGCGGCGCTGGCACCACATCGTCCGGCAGTAACGGCAATACCTTTGACGGTGAGTTTTACCGCAAAGATGACGATCGCAAAAATCTCGAGCATAAAGACGATCAAGACAAATGATACTGATTGAGAAAAAGACATTAACTGCATGTTTTATATCTTTTTTTATTTCATCTCATCAGAATTTCATCACTATCGCAAAAAAAATCCTTTTTCTCCCTTGAAGGGACGCGAATCGTCCCCATTTAGAAATTGACAAGGCGGGTATGAGAATGTACCCGGCGTTAATCCCAAACTGATATGGACTTTCTCAAAGGAGAGCTATCAATGAAAATTCGTCCATTGCATGACCGCGTGATCGTCAAGCGTAAAGAAGTCCAGTCCAAATCTGCTGGCGGTATTGTTCTGACCGGTTCTGCTGCGGCTAAATCTACCCGTGGTGAAGTACTGGCAGTTGGCCATGGTCGCATTCTGGAAAACGGCGACGTAAAACCGCTGGATGTGAAAGTTGGCGATATCGTCATTTTCAATGATGGCTATGGCGTGAAAGCCGAGAAGATCGACAACGAAGAAGTCCTGATCATGTCTGAAAGCGACATCCTGGCGATTGTTGAAGCGTAATCATCTGAATCGAAAGAATTTAAGGAAAATAAACCATGGCAGCTAAAGACGTAAAATTCGGCAATGACGCGCGCGTAAAAATGCTGCGCGGTGTGAACGTTCTTGCTAACGCAGTAAAAGTGACTTTGGGCCCGAAAGGCCGCAACGTCGTTCTGGATAAATCTTTTGGTTCTCCGATCATTACCAAAGACGGCGTGTCAGTAGCGCGTGAAATCGAGCTGGAAGACAAGTTCGAAAACATGGGCGCTCAGATGGTGAAAGAAGTGGCCTCCAAAGCGAACGACGCAGCGGGCGACGGCACCACCACGGCAACCGTACTGGCACAGGCTATCGTAAACGAAGGTCTGAAGGCCGTTGCCGCAGGCATGAACCCGATGGATCTGAAGCGCGGTATCGACAAAGCGGTTATCGCTGCGGTTGAAGAACTGAAAAAACTGTCCGTCCCTTGCGCTGACACCAAAGCCATCGCTCAGGTCGGTACCATCTCTGCTAACTCTGATTACACAGTGGGTAAACTGATCGCTGAAGCCATGGAGAAAGTGGGCAAAGAAGGTGTTATCACCGTAGAAGAAGGCTCCGGCTTACAAGATGAACTGGCCGTTGTGGAAGGGATGCAGTTCGATCGCGGTTATCTCTCCCCGTATTTCATCAACAAACCGGAAACCGGTTCTGTTGAGCTGGAAAGCCCGTTCATCCTGCTGGCTGACAAAAAGATCTCCAACATCCGTGAAATGCTGCCGGTACTGGAAGCCGTTGCCAAAGCAGGCAAACCGCTGTTGATCATCGCAGAAGATGTTGAAGGCGAAGCGCTGGCGACGCTGGTAGTGAACACCATGCGCGGTATCGTTAAAGTTGCCGCTGTGAAAGCACCGGGCTTTGGCGATCGTCGTAAAGCCATGCTGCAAGATATCGCTACCCTGACTGCGGGTACCGTTATCTCTGAAGAGATCGGTCTGGAACTGGAAAAAGCCACTCTGGAAGATCTGGGTCAGGCAAAACGCGTTGTGATCAACAAAGACACCACCATCATCATCGACGGTGTGGGTGATGAAGAAGTTATTAAAGGTCGTGTAGGTCAGATTCGTCAGCAGATCGAAGACGCAACCTCCGATTACGATCGCGAAAAACTGCAAGATCGCGTTGCCAAACTGGCAGGCGGCGTTGCAGTTATCAAGGTCGGCGCAGCCACCGAAGTGGAAATGAAAGAGAAGAAAGCACGCGTCGAAGATGCGCTGCACGCGACCCGTGCTGCCGTTGCAGAAGGCGTGGTTGCTGGTGGTGGCGTAGCGCTGATTCGCGTAGCCAATGCCATTCGCAGTCTGCAAGCTGAAAACGAAGACCAGAACGTTGGTATTCGTGTTGCGCTGCGTGCGATGGAAGCTCCGCTGCGTCAAATCGTGGAAAATGCCGGTGAAGAACCTTCCGTTGTGGCTAACAACGTGAAAGCAGGCGAAGGTAATTACGGTTACAACGCCGCAACAGAAGTTTACGGCAACATGATCGACATGGGTATTCTGGATCCGACCAAAGTGACCCGTTCTGCACTGCAATATGCCGCATCCATTGCTGGCCTGATGATCACCACCGCATGTATGGTGACCGAGTTACCGAAAGAAGATAAAGGCGACTTAGGTGCTGCTGGCGGTATGGGGGGCATGGGTGGTATGGGTGGTATGGGCGGTATGATGTAATCAACACCGGGCTCTCTCGCGCCGCGCTGAGAACCGGATGAGTAACATCAACACGTTTTTACGCTTACATGAACACTATCTGGTATATCACCAGATAGTGCTTTTTTATGTCCCGTTTTTGTCTTTTTTCTGTGCAAGCAGCGATCAAATTTTGCCAACGCGCTGTCAAAGATTAAAAAAATGTTTGATCTTGACCCACCATCTCCGGACAGCTTTTGTATCTTAAGTTAACGATGCCCGCTGGCGCCGATATTCTCTTGGGGAGTTGTATCCCAGCGCACTGTGCGGATGGTTTTCATTGTAATGATTGAACGCCGCTGCAAGGTTCTTCAGCGCTGTTCGCACATCGGGTTTTGGCATGAAGGCGATGTAATCTTCCTTCATCGTCTTCACGAACCGTTCTGCCATGCCGTTACTCTGTGGACGGCTCACTGCTGTTGTGCAGGGCTCCAGATTCAGTTCTCTGGCGAACTTCCGCGTTTCATGCGCTGTGTACGCTGAACCATTATCCGTCAGCCATTGCACTGGTTTATCCGGCAGCGCGCTACCGAAGCGTTTTTCCACCGACCTCAGCATCACATCCTGCACGGTTGAACTGTCATAACCCCTGGTGCTCGCTGCCCAGTCTATGGCCTCCCGGTCGCAGCAGTCCAGTGCGAACGTCACCCGCAGCTTCTCGCCGTTGTCACAACCGAACTCGAAGCCATCTGAGCACCAGCGCATATCGCTCTCTGCTACCGCGATTTTGCCTTTATGCTCCCGCTTCGGACGTTCAGTTTTATCATGCAACAACAGCAGGTTATGCTCGCTCATTATCCTGTAAAGCCGTTTGGCGTTCACCGGTGGAAGTCCCTCTGCACGACGTTGCTTACGCAGGATACCCCACACTCGGCGGTAACCGTAACTGGGCATGTCGCTGATGATACGGAGGATGTCCGATAATATCTCAGCATCAGCTTCGTCATTACGCCGGTTGCTGCGCCTGTCCAGCCAGTCGGCAGAACGGTTAACCCGCAGTGACAGCTGCGCACGCGACACGCTCATGGCGCGGCTGACCAGAGCTATTCCCCGTCCTTTGGCAACAAGGGCGCGTGCGCTATCCATTTTCGCGACTGGCGGTACTCCACTGCTTCTTTGAGGATCTCAACTTCCATCGTCTTCTTACCCAGAAGGCGCTGTAGCTCCCGGACCTGCTTGAGGGCAGTCGCCAGCGCCGAAGCTGGAACCACTTCTTCTGCGGCCGCAACGGCGGTGAGGCTTCCTTCCTGGTATTGCTTCTTCCACTTAAACAAAAGGCTGGGCTGGATGCCATGCAGGCGGGCTACATGGGAGACGTTCATCCCCGGCTCCATTGTCTGCTGAATGATGGCGATTTTCTCTTGCGGAGTTTTACGCTTACGGACTTCTTGCCCTAACTGTAGTGGTCAACTAATATTGGCCACTACAAACGGTATCTCTGCCATCATCATGCTCCGCCAGCCACAATTGGAGTAGGGATATGCCCGATGCAGCGCTAACACTGCTGCGCAACATAGCATGGTTGCACGCGACTGATTGGTTAAAAGAAACGCCGATGGAGCTGCCATCCCCTGTCGATACCTGGCTGAAAGAAACCAGTTCGATGACGCAGCGGCTGGAACGACATTGCACACAGTTGACGGTGGTACCGTACTATAATGGTTACATTGCGACTGAGATGCTGGGTGATGAACAGCGCGAGTTACCACACAGCGCGCGTTATTGGTTGCGAGAGGTGATAATCTACGGTGATGGACAGCCCTGGGTGGCCGCCAGAACCTTGATTCCGCCTTCAGCCCTTGACACCTCTGTGTCGGCGTTGACAACGCTTGGTGATACACCGCTCGGGCGCTATCTGTTTAAACAGGATTCCCTGCAACGCGATTACATTCACATTGGGCGCTGTGAAAACCTGTGGGCTCGGCGATCCCGTCTGCGTTTGTTTAATCAGCCAATACTGCTGACAGAATTGTTTTTGCCCTCGTCGCCTGCATATCATTTTCAAGGCGTTGAGCGGGGTAACCGTTAAGGAGAAATGACGTTGGAAAGAAGTATGACAGCGGGAAAATGGGGCGCTTATTGTAGGTTAATGCGAATTGATAAGCCGATTGGTTCCCTGCTGTTGCTCTGGCCAACCCTCTGGGCATTATGGCTGGCGGGCGGTGGCGTGCCGAGCCCGTGGACGCTGCTGGTCTTCGTTGCGGGCGTATTTCTGATGCGCGCGGCAGGCTGTGTTATCAATGATTACGCTGACCGCCATTTTGATGGGCATGTAAAACGCACCGCATCTCGTCCTTTACCCAGCGGCTTAGTGAGTGAGCAATCGGCAAAAGTGCTGTTTGTTGTTCTGGTGCTGATGGCGTTTGCTCTGGTGCTGACATTAAATCGTATGACCATTTGGCTCTCCGTGGCAGCGTTGGCATTGGCATGGATATACCCCTTCATGAAACGCGTCAGCCACCTGCCACAGTTTGTGTTGGGCGCAGCGTTCGGCTGGTCAATCCCCATGGCGTATGCCGCTGTCAGCGAATCCCTGCCCGCAAGCGCCTGGATCATGTTTTTAGCTTACATCTGCTGGACCGTCGCCTACGACACACAATATGCCATGGTCGATCGCGATGATGACCTCAAGATTGGCATCAAATCCACCGCTATTCTGTTCGGGCGTTTTGATACCTTGATCATCGGCTTGTTGCAGGCGAGCATGCTGGCACTGATGGTGGTACTAGGCTTGCAAATGAAACTGGGGGCGGCATTTTACCTCACGGTACTGATGGCGGCTGGTCTGTTCGGCTATCAGCAATGGCTGACCGCCGGGCGTGAGCGCGATGCCTGTTTCCGTGCGTTCCACAACAATAACTTTGTGGGGATGGTGTTGTTTGCGGGGATTGTGCTGGGGCTGTGATGTTCCCCGGCATCACACATGGCGTGTGATGCCGGAGTAGCGGCAATAAACCGCGCAGTCGCACAACACTACGCTTGCGCTACTTCCTGCTTTTCATCTTCCGATTCTGCGCTGGCAGGTGTGCTGGCACTTTCAATCGTCAACCGAACTTCCGGTGTGATCAAATAGCTAAGAATGCGGTAGAGTTCCAAAGTATTGCGCGTATCCACGCTGCTGCTGTCGCTGATGTAACCCTCTTGGCGCAGTGTGGCAACCAGCGTTGAGAACACCGCCTTATCAAAGAACTCAGGCGCATTGATGCCATGCAGCACGGACAGGCGCTGCGCCATATTACGGCTCTCTTTTTCCAGCGTACCGCGGTTCATTTCCGGGTTAGCACCGAGTAATGACAGCGTAATCGCGTAGCGTTGCAGGGTCTCCCGCACGCCGGCTGCCAACAGTTGGAGTGTGCGAATTCGCAGCGGGTTCAACACCAGCGCATCTTGCTTGATGACAATAAGTTCCTGACGCACCAGTTCTGCGGTCAACGTTTCAATGACGGCAGGCAGTGCCTCTTTACTGTAATGCAAGAACAGTTCGGCTTGAATTAACGGGTAAATCAATGACATCTGCCGTGTTAACTCATCCGGCGTGATCCTTCCTCGGTGCATGACAATGCTGGCGATCATCGATGGCAGTACCAGCAAATGCTGGATGTTATTGCGGTAATAGGTCATCAACACAGCCTGTTCACGCGGCAGGATGATGATCTCGCCAATATTGTCTTGCTCGACCTCGAATTTGTTCATTGCCAGCGCGTGTTCCAGCAGTTCCCGCGCAGTCTTTTTCGGTGCAGTGACATCTTTGCTGTAAGGCACGTTGCGCAGCAACTGCAAATAGCAGTCCAGTTGCTCATGCATTTGCTCACGGGTCAGTGCGCGCTGACGTGACGCCAGCAGAGCCGTGGAGCACAGGTTCATGGCGTTGGCGGCGGCGGCATTGTTAATGCGCACCATGACGATATCGGCAATATCCTGCACGGTAGGCGTGAGCCAGGTAGGACGCTGCGCTTCAATCGGATCGATAGCTTCGCGCCACTGCGGTACATGGTGGTTGAGGTAAGGCGTCAGCGACAGCGGCTCGCCAAAATTCACATAGCCTTGCCCCAGATTGCGCAGTTTGCGTAACCCGCGCACCATCTGCATGAAACCTTCTTTCTCTTTGGTGGCACCGCGCAGTTCTTTCGCATAGCTGCCCACTTCAATCACATGCTCATAACCCACATAAATCGGCACCAGCGTAATGGGGCGGGTACCGCCGCGCAGCATCGTCTGAAGGGTCATGGCCAGCGTGCCGGTCTTGGGCTCCAGCAAACGACCCGTGCGCGAACGCCCCCCTTCCATAAAGTATTCGACGGAGTAGCCGCGAGAGAACAGCTCGCCGAGATATTCACGGAAGATGGTGGAGTAGAGCTTGTTGCCCTTGAAGGTACGGCGAATAAAGAAAGCACCCAGACGGCGGAAAATCGGGCCTGCTGGCCAGAAATTCAGGTTGATACCGGCTGCGATATGGGGAGGAACCAGACCTTGATGATACAGCACATAGGAAAGCAGCAGGTAGTCCATGTGACTACGGTGGCAAGGCACATAAACCAGTTCATGGCCATCCTGCGCCAACTGGCGTACGCGCTCGGCATTATGTACGTTGATGCCTTGATACAGGCGGTTCCAGGTCCAGCTCAGAATGCGATCGGAAAGCCGCACGGCCTCATAAGAGAAGTCTGCTGCAATCTCTTCCATCAGGGCGATGGCATTTTGCTGAGCTTTTTCATGGGAGATTTTCTTGCTGCGCGCCTCATCTTCAACGGCTTTCTTGATGGCCTTAGAGTCCAGCAGCTTATGGAATAACTCCTGACGTACCGGCAGACGTGGGCCAACGGCGGCCAGACGCTGACGGGCAAAATGCATGCGGGCGACACGCGCCAGTTTGTGCGCTATGGTTTTGTCAGTACCGTGTTCGGTTGCCATATGGCGCAGTGACACGATGCTGGAGAAGCGCACAAAGCTGTCGCGTCCCAGCCAGAGCACCGCAAAGAATTTCTCAATGCCGTTCAACAGACGCAGATGCGGCGTCGCGCCGTGCTGTCCTTCTCGGCCCGGAGAGCGGCCAAACATGACAGACACGAGCACCATCTGTACATCGAGATAGGGATTGTTGCGGTGCAGATCCAGATAATCATGGAACAGTTTGACGGATTCCTGCTTGGGCGTGTAATAGCGGAACACGCGCGGGCCATCGTTAATAAACACGTGGCTAGGCAGTGATACACCGTCAATTTCAGTGGGTTCCAGCGGATCGGGCAGTTCTAACGCTTGGCATTTTGCGCGCAGCGTCAGTAAATCCGCCTGTGAGTTATAGGGCAGCACATAAAGGATGGTGCGAGACGGATCTAGCCCTAACTCCGCCACGGGATCGTTAGGAATTATCTTGCTTTTCACTAACAATTTAAGTGGGAAATTCAGTAATTTATAGTAAATTTTACGCCAGCCGGACATAACAACCAGAAGCCTCTTGAGTAGCAATGCGCCGCAAGGATACCAGAAAGTACACGGGAGATCTGTGGTGTGATACAACGGTGTTACGGGAAAATTGCAAAAAATCTCTGATAAACGGGTGAAAAAACATGAATAAGGCTACCGGGGTAACTCGGATTATCAAAGCAACCGGGTACTCTCTCAAAGGGCTGAAACAAGCATGGCAGCACGAAGCCGCATTTCGGCAAGAACTGATGCTGCTGGTCGTAGCGGTATTGGTTGCGTGTTGGCTCCCCGTGTCACTGCTGGAACGGCTATTGTTGATTGGCGTGGTGGTGGTGGTGGTGGTGGTCGAGTTGGTCAACAGCGCGATTGAGGCCGTTGTCGATCGCGTGGAGCTGGAGCACCATGAACTCTCCGGGCGCGCCAAGGATATCGGTTCGGCGGCCGTGTTTGTGGCCTTGGTCTTTGCCGCCGTTGTCTGGGTGAGCATTCTCTGGCCGCTCGTGCTGGGGTGATTTCAGCATGATTTTGAGGTAAAGAGCATAAAAACACGGGTATTTGCCTCTCTGTCATTCCCAAGCCGCGATGACCTGTATATACTCACAGATAAACTGTATAAAAAACCAGGGGGCGGGATGAAAGCATTAACAACCAGACAGCAGCAGGTCTATGATCTGATTCGCGATCATATTGCGCAGTCCGGCATGCCGCCAACGCGTGCCGAGATCGCCCAGCAACTGGGTTTCCGCTCACCCAACGCGGCGGAAGAGCATTTGAAGGCGCTGGCGCGTAAAGGCGTGATTGAAATTGTCTCCGGTGCATCGCGCGGTATCCGTCTGCTGATGGAAGATGAAAATGTAGGCCTGCCGCTGATTGGTCGTGTTGCTGCGGGTGAACCGCTGCTGGCGCAAGAGCACATCGAGTGCCACTATCAGGTCGATCCGTCTATGTTCAAACCGCACGCAGACTTTCTGCTGCGCGTCAGCGGTATGTCGATGAAAGATATCGGGATACTGGACGGTGATTTGCTTGCCGTGCATAAAACGCAAGAGGTGCGTAACGGCCAGGTCGTTGTGGCACGCATTGAAGATGAAGTGACGGTTAAGCGATTGAAGCGTCAAGGTAATACCGTACAACTTCTGGCGGAGAATGAGGCATTTTCTCCCATCGTGGTTGATTTGCGTGAGCAGAGTTTCACTATTGAAGGGCTGGCCGTCGGTGTTATCCGTAACGGTGAGTGGAGCTAAACCGCGTTAGCCGACAGGGCATTTCTTTCAGAGAAAGCCTTGTCGGTGACGTGATGCCCTCTCAGCTCAACGACCGGGTTTCGAATTTTTGATGGGCACCGTATGGTCGTGATGACAGTGCCCATGTTCACGGCAATCAGCCACTTCCTGACAGGCTTCGCACAGGCCATGTGCCTCGACCACGCTGTGACGCAGCGTGAAATTGGCGCTTTGTGCCAACGGCTGAAGAATGGCTTCAATGCCTTCCGTCTGACGTTCCGTAACTTGCACGCAGCGATCGCAAATAAACAGCGCTGAAGTATGGCTATGCTCTTCAATGTGGTGACACATGACATAGCTGTTGGTCGATTCCACTCGATGGATAAACCCTTGCTCTAGCAGAAAATCCAGAGCGCGGTATACGGTAGGGGGTTTGGCTTGCGGTTCTGAGACGCGCAGCAGATCCAACAGATCGTAAGCACTGATAGCGCCGTGTTGCTGGGCCATCAGCCGAAGCACTTCGAGTCGCTGTGGCGTAAGGCGCACGTTGCGCTGTTGGCAAATACTTTCCGCCTGGGCAAGGAGTTTGTCTTGGTCGCTTGAATCCATTGGCCTGATCCTACCGCATGATGATGAACATGTTGTCCATCTTACCATGTAAGGCGTGGATCGCGCTGTGATAATCCATCAGTAGGTCGAATGTGCCTCAGGCAACCAGGATCGATAAGCAACGCGCGCAGCGGGGCTTTGGCGCGGATAGTCAGCTGTTTTTCCTGCTGAATGAAGGCGCCGTCTCCACACTGTAACATCGTTGCGTTCTCTTGCGGCGTCATGGCTTCCATCGCACCGTGAACCACCTGAAAATAGGCGCGGTTGCCGTTGAGCGTAAACGTGTGTTGTTCGCCTTCGTCCAATTGCAAATGGTGTACCCAAACCCACCTCGTTATACACAAGTCCGCAACGCCTTATATGCCAAGGGTTAGCGGGCTGAAATAGGCAGCCGGTGGGGTTGTAAATGAAGTGAAACCGACGTGTACTATCGCCATTTACGGCGCTGAAAAATGACACGGGATTCAGATGGTTGGGCACACCAAGAACTGGAAGGGGTAAATCTTGGTGACACGAGGCTCAATAAGCGTGCCAAAGGGCTTTTGATACGGCTGGCTGAGAATCCGCAAGCCAGCATTCCGCATGCGTGCCTCGGATGGTCTGAGACGCTGGGTGCTTACCGCTTCATGGAGAACCAAGCATTCGAATGGCGAGACATTCTGCAACCTCACTGGCAGCGTACGCAGGAAAGGATCCGAGAACACGAGGTTGTGCTGTGTATCCAAGACACTACCGAGCTTGACTTCAACGGGCAGCAAATCCAAGGCTTGGGTCCCTTGAACTACGAAGCCAGGCGTGGTCTGTACCTGCATCCGACCTACGCGGTCAGTCCGGATCGCGTGGGGTTGGGCGTACTGGATGCGTGGATGTGGGCAAGAGAGCCGAAGGATGCAGACGGAAAACGCGATGGGCTCAAGGAGAGTACGCGCTGGCTCGAGGGATACGAGCGAGTTGCTGAACTCGCCTCGGAGTTGCCAAACACACGTCTGGTGTACTTAGCCGATCGCGAAGCGGATATCAAGGCGTTGATGCAGCTCGCTGATGACCTTGGCACTCCGGCTGACTGGTTGATCCGCTCGACTCATAATCGCAGTCTGGACTGTAATGAGAAGCTTTGGCAGAAGGTTGGAAAGACCGTGCCGGTGGGAGAAATCCAATTCGTTATGGCGGCTCGCGCGGGGCAGAAGGCGCGTACGGTGAAACAGGCGCTGCGCGTGAAGCGAGTGTCGCTGCGTTGCGGGTTGGCAGTGACTTGTGTGATAGCCAAGGAAATTGAGCCGCCAGCAGGCGTGAAGCCGGTCGAGTGGCGGTTGCTGAGCAATCGCGTACCTGAAGGACGAGAAGATATCGTGGAGCTGATCGACTGGTATCGGGCTAGATGGGAAATCGAGATGTTCTTCAATGTGCTGAAGAACGGCTGCTGTGTCGAAGCGTTACAGTTATCGACCGTGGATCGCATTGAGCGGGCATTGGCGCTGTTCATGATCGTGGCATGGCGCATCGCCTATTTAATGCGTATGGGACGAACCTGTCCAGAGCTGGACGCAATGTTGTTCTTTGATTCCGACGAGACTCATGGAGCTTACCTACTGATGATGTATGCCCAAGGGCCCCCTGTAACACCAGACAGTAGCTGTATCTCCAGATAAGAGATAGGCTTAGATATATGTCTAACAATCATGCTAATTTTGAAATGACCGGGATCCTGTTAGGGCAAGAAGTCCGTAAGCGTAAAACTCCGCAAGAGAAAATCGCCATCATTCAGCAGACAATGGAGCCGGGGATGAACGTCTCCCATGTAGCCCGCCTGCATGGCATCCAGCCCAGCCTTTTGTTTAAGTGGAAGAAGCAATACCAGGAAGGAAGCCTCACCGCCGTTGCGGCCGGAGAAGACGTGGTTCCAGCTTCGGCGCTGGCGACTGCCCTCAAGCAGGTCCGGGAGCTACAGCGCCTTCTGGGTAAGAAGACGATGGAAGTTGAGATCCTCAAAGAAGCAGTGGAGTACCGCCAGTCGCGAAAATGGATAGCGCACGCGCCCTTGTTGCCAAAGGACGGGGAATAGCTCTGGTCAGCCGCGCCATGAGCGTGTCGCGTGCGCAGCTGTCACTGCGGGTTAACCGTTCTGCCGACTGGCTGGACAGGCGCAGCAACCGGCGTAATGACGAAGCTGATGCTGAGATATTATCGGACATCCTCCGTATCATCAGCGACATGCCCAGTTACGGTTACCGCCGAGTGTGGGGTATCCTGCGTAAGCAACGTCGTGCAGAGGGACTTCCACCGGTGAACGCCAAACGGCTTTACAGGATAATGAGCGAGCATAACCTGCTGTTGTTGCATGATAAAACTGAACGTCCGAAGCGGGAGCATAAAGGCAAAATCGCGGTAGCAGAGAGCGATATGCGCTGGTGCTCAGATGGCTTCGAGTTCGGTTGTGACAACGGCGAGAAGCTGCGGGTGACGTTCGCACTGGACTGCTGCGACCGGGAGGCCATAGACTGGGCAGCGAGCACCAGGGGTTATGACAGTTCAACCGTGCAGGATGTGATGCTGAGGTCGGTGGAAAAACGCTTCGGTAGCGCGCTGCCGGATAAACCAGTGCAATGGCTGACGGATAATGGTTCAGCGTACACAGCGCATGAAACGCGGAAGTTCGCCAGAGAACTGAATCTGGAGCCCTGCACAACAGCAGTGATCAGTCCACAGAGTAACGGCATGGCAGAACGGTTCGTGAAGACGATGAAGGAAGATTACATCGCCTTCATGCCAAAACCCGATGTGCGAACAGCGCTGAAGAATCTTGCAGCGGCGTTCAATCATTACAATGAAAACCATCCGCACAGTGCGCTGGGATACAACTCCCCAAGAGAATATCGGCGCCAGCGGGCATCGTTAACTTAAGATACAAAAGCTGTCCGGAGATGGTGGGTCAAGATCAGTCATGACGGCCGCCGAAACGCTACGCGCGCTCAGGCACGAACAGAGATGTGTATAACGAGGTGAGATAACCCCCATGCCCGCTGCTATGCCCAATATACCGGCGACAGCATTCTTCAGGTTAAAGTTAAGCGTATTGGTTATTGTCAGCAACACCCCCGGGCCTGGACTGGCAATGGTCAAGCTTGATAATAAAATATAGAGATAGAGTTGAGGCATGTGTTATTTATCACCTATTTATTAAGTGAACTTCGATTATTAAATCGTTTTAATAATAAAATACTGTGTTTGAACCGTATAATCCTGTGATTCAACGCATGAGTATACGAACAAACATTACTTTATATCTTTGTTTATAAATAACAGAAACCACTCGATATGGATACGTTAAATAATGCCACACGAAATAAAGGTGCAAAAGAGGAAGTTTTGCACGCGCAGGAATGACGGAAGAAAGAGATATATAATGCGGCCGAGCCGATAAATCAGCCCGGCCCACAGATTACGGATGAGCGACGAAACCTACCGCATCGTACACTTTTTTCAGCGTCGCAGTTGCTTTGAGACGCGCTTTTTCAGCACCGTCACGCATCACCTGTTGCAAGAAAGCTTCATCGTTGCGGAAATGATGATAGCGCGCCTGCAACTCGGTCAGCATACCGGAAACGGCTTGTGCGACCTCACCCTTCAGGTGACCATACATCTGGCCTTCAAAGGCTTTTTCCAGTTCAGGAATCGGTTTTCCCGTAACCCCGGACAGAATATCCAGCAGGTTGGATACCCCCGCCTTGTTGACAATGTCATAACGCACTACTGGCGGTTCATCGGAATCCGTCACCGCACGTTTGATTTTTTTCACTACGGCTTTCGGATCTTCCAGCAGTCCAATCACGTTATTGCGGTTGTCATCCGACTTGGACATTTTTTTGGTGGGGTCCAGCAGCGACATCACACGCGCGCCGGATTTGGGAATAAACGGCTCTGGCACTTTGAAAACGTCACCGTAGAGCGCATTGAAGCGCTGAGCAATATCGCGGCTCAATTCCAGATGCTGTTTCTGATCTTCACCCACCGGCACTTGATGGGTTTGATACAGCAGAATATCGGCCGCCATCAGTACCGGATAGTCAAACAAACCGGCAGTGATATTGTCGGAATAGCGCGCTGATTTGTCTTTGAACTGCGTCATGCGACTCAGTTCACCAAAGTAGGAATAGCAATTTAGCACCCAGCTCAGTTGCGTGTGCTCTGGCACATGAGACTGAACGAAGATGGTGCTTTTCTGTGGATCAATACCACAGGCCAGATAGAGCGCCAGCGTATCCAACGTTGCTTTGCGCAACTGCTGGGGGTCCTGACGCACGGTGATGGCATGCAGGTCAACGATGCAGTATATGCAATCGTAATCATCCTGCATGTTCACCCACTGACGTAATGCACCCATGTAGTTACCAATGGTAAGTTCACCGGACGGCTGTGCGCCGCTAAAAACTATGGGCTTATTCATGCTGACGCTTCCTGATTTTTTGACGTAAGTGGCCCCAGGGCAAAAGTTGTGAGAAGCGCTCAAGCACCACGTCAGGTTGACTCAGCGCAATGGCTTCTCCGTAGTTATAGCCATAAGTCATGCCCACGTTCGGGCAACCTGCGGCCTGTGCCGCCTGAATATCGTTGCGCGAATCGCCGACAAACAACAATTCGGATGCCAGTAAACCCTGCTGTGCCAATACCAGATAGAGCGGCGCAGGATGCGGCTTTTTCATTTTGACATCATCACCGCCGACAATCTGGCTAAACAACCCGGCAATACCCATATCGTTATACACATCTTTTGGCCATTTTTTGAACAGGATGCTCAGAACCCCGTGAATTAAGGCATTCAAGCCATCCCATTGGCTTTTTGAGGTTCAAAATGCCACTCTGAGATAAACCCGTAACTCATTGATTAAAAAGTGCGTTAGAAAGATGTGTATAACGATATGGGCAATACCCAGCGTCTCCAGCAGCGGCGCGACAAAAGGCGTCGGCTTATTGGTGACTAACGCCAGCGGGTAGCCCCAGTCAGCCAGTTGGGTCAGCGTGGCGTGCA
This sequence comes from Symbiopectobacterium sp. Eva_TO, assembly GCF_053848865.1. Taxonomy (NCBI): domain Bacteria; kingdom Pseudomonadati; phylum Pseudomonadota; class Gammaproteobacteria; order Enterobacterales; family Enterobacteriaceae; genus Symbiopectobacterium; species Symbiopectobacterium sp. Eva_TO. The sequence goes on from NZ_JBSPEY010000004.1 coordinate 2,242,405, forward strand.
CGTCGGGAAACAGCTTACTGCCGCTGTCCACCGTTTGCGCATAGTAGCGATCAAACAGTTCGCGCGCCGTGCGGGTATCTTGCGCCGTAGGCGTCATTCCCGCCCAGCACAACGCCCGCTCCACCAGCACATCAGCACCGTTGCCGATCCAGGTAGCAACGCGCGCTTTACCCGCCGCAGGCAGATTCAGCGCTTGCAGCGCCATATCAACGGCATCCGCCAAACCCGGCGCGCTGTCGACCAGCGTGCCATCCAGATCGAAAGCCAACCCGCGAACCATACTGATGTCAGCCATGAGATACCTTACTCAATTCACTGCGCATGTTATCAATTACAGCGCGATAATCGGGGTGACCGAAAATAGCAGAGCCTGCCACGAACATATCCGCACCGGCTTGCGCAATCTGGGCAATATTATCGACTTTTACACCGCCATCCACTTCCAGTCGAATGTCATAACCGCTCTCATCGATGCGTTGACGCACCTGACGCAGCTTATCTAACGTGCCGGGAATAAAAGATTGCCCGCCAAAGCCAGGATTGACCGACATCAACAGAATGATATCCAGCTTGTCCATTACATAATCAAGGCAACTGAGCGGCGTCGCCGGATTCAGCACCAGCCCGGCTTTGCAGCCGTGATCCTTGATCAGTTGCAGCGAGCGATCGACATGCTCGGAGGCTTCCGGATGGAAGGTGATAAAGCTGGCACCGGCTTCGGCGAAATCGGGAATAATACGGTCTACCGGTTTCACCATCAGATGAACATCGATAGGGGCGGTAATGCCATAGTTGCGCAATGCTTTAAGCACCAGCGGCCCGATAGTCAGGTTGGGGACATAGTGGTTATCCATGACATCGAAGTGAACCACATCGGCTCCAGCAGCCAGCACACTGGCGGTGTCTTCCCCTAACCGGGCAAAGTCGGCCGATAAGATGGACGGAGCGATCAAGAAAGGCTTCATTCGTATCTCCAAACAGTTTGTAGGATAACCAGCGCTATGCGCGCGCATCGGGTATTAACGCAGTGGCGCACCATAGAGCGCCAACAGCTCATTAACCTTGCTCCGCCCCATGATATTGCGACTGATGGTGCGTCTCGCCCTTACCACATACAGCGCCGCATCCTGATACCACGCTCGAGTCAGCTCGGTATCATGGTTGGATATCAGTACGGGAATGGCACTCTCCACCGACAACCGATACGCCAGCGTCGCCAGGCTCTGTTGATCGATGTTGTTGAAATTATTCGTGTGATACGCCGTAAAATTCGCCGTTGCGGAAAGCGGAGCATAAGGAGGATCGCAATAGACCACCGCACCTTGCGTTGCTTTGAGCAAAGTCTGCTGATAATGCTCACAAACAAAAGTGGCATTGCGCGCTTTGAGAGCGAACCAGCGTAACTCCTCTTCGGGAAAATACGGTTTTTTGTAACGGCCAAAGGGCACGTTGAATTCGCCCCGCATGTTATAGCGGCACAATCCGTTATAACAGTGGCGATTCAGATACAAAAACAGTACCGCACGACGATAGGGCACCGCACAAAGATTGAACTCATCACGCAACAGATAAAATATTTCCGCCACGTTGTACTCATCGGTGAACAGTTCGCGCGCGTCACGAATGAAATCGTCGGTTTGCGTCTTAACGATATCGTAGAGATTGATGAGGTCACTGTTAATGTCCGCCAGGATGTAACGGGCGTATTCCGTATTCAAAAACACCGAACCGGCCCCGACAAACGGCTCAATTAAACAGTCTCCTTCAGGTAGATAGCGGCGAATCTCTTCTACCAGCGAATACTTCCCACCAGCCCATTTTAAAAAAGCGCGGTTCTTCTTCATGCCGTCGTTAGTTACTCATTACATTTCAGAGCCGCGGATTGTACTCTGTGTCAGACAGCACATCAGGGCTAAAATTGGTGTTACTTATTCAAGTCCTGCTTCACCTGACGGATCGGCTTAACCCATGGTTTTTCTGCCTGCACGGCCGCAGGAAGCGATGCTGCCGCCTGTTTCGCTTCCGCAGAAGAAGCGTAAACACCGTTCACCAATACATACCAGGGCTTACCGTCCCGCTTGGTTTCATAAACCCAGGCGTTGGGTAGGTTGTGCTGTGTGGCGTAAGCTTTCAGCGTATCTGAACGTGATGCACTGCTCAATTGCAGTGTGAAATGGCTGGCGGGCGCATTCTGAATCGATCCCCCCTGCCCTGAAACCGTAGCCTTGTTCCCAGAGGATGTCGGCTTGTCTGATGTCATCGGCACTTTTTGCGCTGGCGTTAGGGCTGATTTGCTCTGTGCGGCCTTATCCTGAACGTTTTTAGCATGTGCAGCCTTCTCCTGCGCCGTCTTCTCTGAGACGTGCGGCGGGTTTTTCGCTGAAGGAACCACAGTAGCAGGCGCAATCGGCAGAGTAGTTACCGGCGAGGAGCCCGAGGTCGCTCCTTGCGAGAAGGCGTTAACCTTCTCTTGCTGCGTCGAAAGCGCATCCGTCATGTTGCCCGGCAACTCAACACGCTGCTGCCCGACAGGCGGAGGCGTGACTTGTGCTTGTGTCGGTGAACTTGCGACCAGCGGCGCATTCAAGGTTTGCGGCTGACCCGGCGCGGTAGCGTTTACTGATGCGGCGTCCCCTTGGGCGGGCGTTACCTGCGCCATCGAAGAAGAAGAGGATAAATCGATACTCTTCTCACCGTTACCCGACGCTGCCGTTGGCGCGCCTTCCGCCGGTTTAGACGGCGATTGCAAGGCTGAGCCTACGCCGATGATCAACAACACCAGCACCACGATCCCGATACCAATCATCAAATGTTGACGAGAGAGCGCTAACTGCGGCGCAGAAAGACGGGGGCTGCGTTGCTGACGTTGTGGCCGCCGATCACTGGTATCCGGTTTTAACGCATCTTCTGGTTTAAATTCGTCCATTTAAACCCCTCCAACTATAAAAAACATATACCCGCTGCGCGGTAAGCGAATTGTTGAATTATAAGACATTATCTTCTATTAACCATAAACCATCAGCGTGAATATGTCTGCAAATACCCGAAAAACCGCATTCACGCCCGGCAATCAGCGATAGACGCCAACACAATATCGTGTGATACGCCGCCACGGACTTCCGAGCGTCCAATTGCGGTAGGTAAAACCAGGCGCAGCTCGCCCGACTGTACCTTTTTATCACGCATCATATGGGGAAGATAAGATTCTGGCGACATCGCATCTGGGCCCTGAATCGGCAATCCTGCAAGCTCGAGCAATGCGCGAATACGATCGATGTCCGACACGCTGAACTGGCCTAGCCTTCTCGCCGCGTGCGCGGCCATCATCATGCCCGCCGCCACCGCTTCACCGTGTAACCAGTTGCCATACCCCATTTCAGCTTCGATTGCATGACCATAAGTATGACCCAGGTTAAGCAGCGCACGCACCCCGCTTTCGCGTTCATCCGCAGCCACCACCTCGGCTTTAAGTTCACAGCAACGGCGAATGCAGTAAGAGAGCGCCGCAGGCTCCAGCGCACGTACAGCGTCAAGATTATTCTCCAACCAAACGAAGAACTCGCCATCAAGAATAATCCCATATTTAATCACCTCGGCCAGGCCGGAAGAAAACTCCCGGGCCGGTAAGGTGCGAAGACAATCCAAATCGATAACCACAGAAGCGGGCTGATAGAACGCGCCAATCATGTTTTTACCGAGCGGATGATTGACCGCCGTCTTCCCGCCGACAGAGGAGTCAACCTGTGATAGCAGCGTTGTAGGTACCTGAATAAAGCGCACGCCACGTTTATAGCTGGCGGCAGCAAAGCCCGCCAGATCGCCAATCACACCTCCACCCAGAGCAACGATCGTTGTGTCCCGACCATGGGGTTTTTGCAGCAATGCGGTAAAGACGTCGTTCAATACCGTTAGCGATTTATACTGCTCGCCGTCTGGCAATATGACGTGGTCGACTTTCACGCCAGCCTGTTCCAGCACACGGCTCACTGCCTCAAGATAGAGCGGAGCCAGCGTCTGGTTGGTCACCAACATCACCTGTTCGCCCGCGGTCAGCGGCATAAAAGAAGCCGGGTCAGCAAACAACCCAGCGGCTATCGTAATGGGATAGCTGCGTTCCCCTAATGTTACGGTAATTCTTTCCATGCGCGTGGTTCACCCGCTTGGCCCCGGAGCTCAGGGCGATGTTGTTACTCAGTTGCCATCCAACATACTGATAATCTGGTTGGCAACCACCTTGGCGCTCTGCTCATCCGTGCGAATGGTGACATCAGCAATTTCTTCATACAGCGGGTTACGCTCTCTTGCTAACGCCTCCAACACTTCGCGCGGCGGATCCTCTACCTGAAGCAAAGGACGCTTTTTGTCACGCTGCGTGCGCGCCAACTGTTTTTCAATGGTGGTTTCCAAATAGACCACAACGCCGCGCGCAGACAGGCGATTGCGCGTCTCGCGTGATTTTACTGAGCCACCTCCGGTAGCCAGTACGATACCCTGTTTTTCGGTCAATTCGTTGATGACTTTTTCTTCGCGTTCGCGAAAACCTTCTTCGCCTTCGAGATCAAAAACCCAGCCAACATCAGCCCCGGTGCGTCGCTCAATTTCTTGATCGGAGTCGAAAAACTCCATATTGAGTTGCTGAGCTAACTGACGGCCAATAGTGCTTTTGCCGGCACCCATAGGCCCAACCAGAAAGATATTGCGTTTCTCTGCCATGTTTTTTGGTGTTACTAAGACTATTCGTTAATGATAACCCGCCCCGCCAATCAACCCAGCGGCGGGACCTAAACTGAAACCTCATGAGCGATAGTTCGAGAATCAGACAGAAAATTATCTCAATACTCAGGGGCATTTGGCAACCGAATAAAATGTCTCGCCCCGCGCCAAACAGCAAAAAGAGTATTAATTAGGCATCTTTCGGTAAGATAATTCCGCTTCGACAGACCGCAGCGCTCAATGGGCTAACCTTGTATGCTAAATCCAGCTCAGCGTCAAACTGGGAAAGCGGAAACGGGTAAAACGTGGATCGCCGAGCACACCGTTATACACCTATCACGACGAAGCGGCGACCAATGTCGGAGTGATAAAAATCACCAGTTCACGCCGCCTACGCTCAGTTCTTTGATGTTGAAACAGTGAACCCAGCAGCGGTACTTTTCGTTCCCCTCGATTTTTTTGTTGTTGAAAAATCCCACCCAACACAATCGTCTCACCATCAGACACCGTAACCTGGGTTTGAATTTCTTGTTTATCGATCGCGAGTGTTTCGCCATTGTCGCTCTGTTTAATCACCAACCCTGGCATGTTTTGGCTGATTTTCAGGTTAAGGATAATTTTGCCCTCACGCAGCACCGTAGGCGTTACTTCCATACCCAATACCGCTTCTTTAAACTGGATGGCGGTCGCACCGCTGGTGCCGCTGGATACCTGATAGTGAATTTCCGTACCCTGCTTGATGCTGGCCATCTGCTTATGCGCAGTAAAAAGACGCGGGCTGGCGATGATTTCAACCTGGTTCTCATGCTCAAGCGCTGACAATTCTAAATCGAGCAATCTGCCACTCAAGCGCGCCAGATTGAATCCAACGCTACCCGCGGGCGATTCCACCGGCAGGTTAACGTTAAAGTCATTCAGGCGCAGCGTTCGGCTCGCTTGCGTCGGCTCGCCCATGCCCCAACTAACCCCTAATTCCCGTAAACTGTCGCTGCTGATGGTGACAATGTGTGCGGCTAATTGTACTTGAGCAACAGGCCTATCCAGCGCGTCAATCCACGCCTGTAACGACTGCACTATCGCCGGAACATCGCGCACCAAGAGGGTATTGGTGCGCGTATCAGCACTCACGCTACCCTGTTCCGATAACAGCGTACTGCGCTGTGCCAGCACGCTGGTGGCAACCTCTTGCGCATCGGCGTATTGCAGGGTGAAAAGGCGATTTTCCAACACTGCCTGACGAGTTTCTGTCGCAAGTGAAGACACCAGCAACACATTACCCCTGCGCTCAATTGACAGCGCGCCCTGAAGCGCAACAATGTCTAACGCCTGCTGCCAGGGAACGTGGTTTAAACGCAGGTGTAGTGGCACACTGATACTGGCCACCTGATCGGAGGTGATATGCTCACCTCATCAACACGACAGGTGACCTCATGGGTAAACATTTTACGGCGGAATTTAAGCTCGAAGCCGCAAAGCTGGTTGTCGACCACGGCTACACATACGTTAAGGCCGCAGAGGCGGTTAATGTCAGCCATTCTGCCATTAGTCGCTGGGTCAATAAGCTTCGCCTTGAACGACAGGGAAAAACGCCAACGGGACTTCCTCTTACCCCTGAACAGCTCGAGCTGCGTGAGATGAAGAAAAAAGTCCAATGCCTTGAAATGGAGAACGAAATCCTAAAAAAGGCTACGGCGCTCTTAATGTCGGACTCACTCAACGGTTCACGGTAGTCGACAGGCTGAGGGCGCGATACCCGGTCACGGCGTTGTGCCAAACTTTTGAGGTACATCGCAGCAGCTACAGGCACTGGCAGGCTTCCGCTAATGAACCCGACGGTGAGCGCGTGGTTAAGTGTAGCCGCGTCATGGAAGCCTGGAACGCCAGCGGCGGCTCTGCCGGCGCTCGAAGTATCGCGACCATCGTCACCGGCAGCTCCGGTGTCAAAATGGGGCGCTGGCTGGCTGGCAAGCTGATGAAGGAGCTGGGTATCGCCAGCTGCCAGCGACCGGCTCACAAATACAAACGCGGCGGCAATGAACACGTTGAAATACCGAACTATCTCAACCGCCAGTTCGCGGTTACCGCGCCGGATCAGGTCTGGTGCGGCGATGTGACCTACATCTGGACGGGCAAATGCTGGGCTTACCTTGCGGTGGTGCTAGACCTGTTCGCCCGCAAACCGGTGGGCTGGGCCATGTCGACGTCGCCGGACTCGGCGCTGACAGTTAAAGCGTTGCAGATGGCCTGGGAACTCCGGGGACAACCAACAGGAGTCATGTTCCACAGCGACCAGGGCAGCCACTGTACCAGCCGTCAATACCGGCAAGCCCTGTGGCGCTGCCGGATAAAGCAGAGTATGAGTCGGCGGGGTAACTGCTGGGATAATGCGCCAATGGAGCGGTTCTTCCGCAGCCTGAAGACAGAATGGGTGCCGACAAAGGGTTACAACAGCTTCAGCGAAGCCCAGGACGCGATTATCCGCTACATCACGGGGTATTACAGCGCTATCCGGCCTCACTGGTATAACGGCGGCTTAACTCCAAACGAATCTGAGCGACTGTTCTACATACAGTCTAATGCGGTGGCCAATATTAGTTGACCACTACATGGAGATAAAAACCTTCGCCGATTGCTTGTTCAATGTGCGCGGGTATTTATCCTAAGAATTGACCATCAATCAGGGAGATTAGCTGATTGGGTAAGGTCTCAGTTGGGCAGGAAACATTCTTGCGTTGTGTGCTGTGCATTAGCAAATAAATTAGCTCGAATAGCTTGGGCAATAACGACACGAAATACCGTGTTTGAACAGTAATGCTGGTCTAACAGTCAGCAATTTAACGAAGTTACCCATCTGGTTTTGCGAAGACTGATTATTGATGACATGAACGGCCTGACGGCCTGATATAAAACCAAAAAATGAAAATGGCTCAATGAAGCCGATGGCCTTTTTAGGAATATCAGGTGCGAAACTCATCGTGGCGCGGGCATCCTTGGCCATAAAGACGCCGGATAGATTTAAGCAAGCCCACCATTAATCAAAGATCAGTGTTGCAAAAATGGGGGTGACCATAGAAAAAATGGGGGTGACCATAGATTTCATCTTGTTTCCCTCCGTGTGCAGCGCTGCAAAACTCAGCGTATCGCGCCATGGCGCGATGACCGTGCAACAGGCAGCGTTCGCACCCAATGGCGTGCTTGTCCGGTTACATCCACCACCGACTTTTCCACCTGAACACCGTACTCGTCGATGGCGCTAATGGTCCACCCCGTGGATGCCAGCGCATCGCCCACGTTCACCATGAGCCAAGTCTCCCCTGGCATAGAAAGCCAGCCAAACCACCCTGCGCTATCCTCAATCATACCTTCCAGCCGCCATCGCACAATTTCATCCCCATCGACTGTGTGCCTGGCGACTGGCTGAAAGGGATCACGCCCTGTGCGTGCAAGATCGCTGAGTGCTACCGGTGAGTACAGCGCCAGCACCAGTATCCAGCCATAAGTCACTTTCACCGTTGCGCCTCCTCACCAGAGCCAGGAACAGCAATCTGCATTTCCAGATGCAACACGTCGTGTTGCACATCAATGGAGAGCGAGTGTATATGCAGCGGTTGCGTAGATGCAGTGATGTGCTGAATGAGCATCAACGCACCAAAAAAGTCAGTACTTACTATCATTTTCCACGGCTGTAGATGTGGGGTATTCGGAGGTTGTAATGTTATTAATGCTGCATTCGATGCAGAGAGCGGCAGCAGCAGGCGCTCTGTCAGCGCCACCGTCGCGTGATGAACTGGTTTATCCGGCAAGGTATCCCACTGTTGTTGCAACGTCGCCAATGCAGGGAAATTATCCAAACGCAGCACCAGCGCAGCGTTCGCCTCACTAGAGTGCGCAAGATGTTGTCGCAAGCGCTCCACGGCAACACGTTCCGGTTGCAGCGCCGTGTAATATCCCAACGCAGCTAGCATTCCCATCACCAGACCTTGCACCAACCACTGCGTCCATTGTGAGGTTGCCATAAACCTCAGCCACAGAGAGCGCACACTACTCATCATGGGGCTCGTCCTGCCAAGAAAGGCGCTCAACGCGCCAATCCGCCTGAAGGTGGAACGTCAATACCGGCACGTCACCCTTGGGTGACGCCATTATTTCCTGCCGTGTTTGCATCAGACGTGCTGACGTCAGCGCTGTTTCGGTTGCGAGTCGGGAGCTGAAGTGCACGATATCGGCATACTCATGGCTTCTGCCCGTCAGATAGACCTTGCCATCCTGCACGGTGATGGCGGTAAGCCACAGCCCATCAGGCACCCACTACGCCAGTTGCGTTAACAGCTGTTCATAACCCCGGTTAAGCACTCGGGTGTTGTTTTCTGCTTGCTGCTGCGCGTGCCACTGTTGCAGGGCGACCATCAACCGTTCTACCTCACGCAGTTGTGCGCTGTCGGCGAGGTGCTTTTGTTGCAACGTGTGCAGCGTTTCCTCCATCGCGCCACGTTGTTGGTCAAGCCCCCCACGGCACACCGCCAGCGCGATCAACAAGCTCCCCAGGAAAAACAGCAGCCACAGCCACCAACGGCGAGTATCTCGTACCCATCGGCGTTGACGCCATGGCAGCAGATTGACGCGAAAAGGTGTGCATTAATCGTCCGCCCGCAGGGCCAAACCACCCGCCACCACAAACTGGGACGGGTTAAGCGGCAGCGGCGGATAGGCTTTATGCAAAATGTCAAACGGCGACCACGATGCCATCGGGTGCACAGAGAACGAAATGTCCTCGCCGCATTCACCACTGTAATACGTCATTTCACCGCGCTTACCAGGGTAGTGATTGCTCACACAGGTGACGATATCGCCACACTGTGTCACCACGTCTTGCGAGATAACACCAAACGACAGCGGCTGAGATAACGGCGAAACCCACAGCCAGTGATCGGTATCAAGGCGGTGCAACAGCAGGGAATCAGAAGCCACCCCCGCCAATTGGGCATGGTGCGCAACGCGCAGGGCACAATATCCAACACATCCGGCGTTAGCCCGGCACGATGCAGGCAATCTTGCCACTGCGCCACCTCTTCACGTTTGGCCGCGGTGATCAGTAATGCCCCCGGTGACTGGGACTCACTGCGATAGTCGAGCACCAACGATTCTCGACCAATGGGAAACTGACGCGCCGCCTGATGGTCAATATACCAGCCACGCTCTGGCTCCCGCAGACGGCTGTCAGGGGCCGCCATAAGCTGCTGCAACACACGCTGGGCCGGAAAGCCAACGCGCAACGATATTCGGCGCGGTAGCACCCGCCGCCATTGCGTCAGGACATCGCACAACGCGTCGGAATGCTGTAAACTCCCCTCCCTTAATGTGTCCGCAGGCAGTGGGATTTGCCACCACTGACGCAGTTGCCAGCCATAGCGGCGGCGCTGTACGGCCAGGGCACGCAGACATCCGTTTTGTATATCTAATCCGACCTGCCAATGGTGATAAGCCATGTTCAATGCGACCTCTCCCTCGTCGTTGAGAAGGGCACGCGTTGCTGAAAACGTGTGCTGAATAAAAGAACGTATCCACAGTGCAGGCTTACCTTTATACTAGCGGGCAATTGTTTAGAAACTGTCCACACGCTACTGAATGGAAAATTCCCGGTGAAGTTCGTAAAGTATTTATTCATACTTGTAGTGACTTGCATTCTGCTTGGAGCCGCGTCGATATATGGGCTATATCGTTATATCGAGCCTCAGTTGCCCGATGTAGCAACGTTGAAAGATGTCCGGTTACAAACGCCTATGCAGGTGTTCAGCGCCGACGGTGAGCTAATTGCCCAGTTCGGTGAGAAGCGCCGCATTCCGCTGAAGTTGGGTCAGATTCCGCCTGAAATGGTCCACGCGTTTATCGCTACCGAAGACAGCCGCTTCTACGAGCATCACGGTGTCGATCCGGTAGGGATTGTGCGCGCCGCCACTATTGCGTTGACCTCCGGGCACGCATCGCAAGGGGCGAGTACAATCACGCAGCAGTTGGCGCGCAACTTCTTTTTGAGCCCTGAACGCACGCTGATCCGTAAGATCAAAGAAGTGTTTCTGGCGATCCGCATTGAACAGTTGCTGACCAAAGACGAGATCCTGGAGCTTTATCTCAACAAGATTTATCTCGGATATCGCGCCTACGGGGTAGGTGCTGCTGCGCACGTCTACTTTGGCCGCTCAGTTGACCAACTGACGCTGAGCCAAATGGCCACCATCTCCGGTTTACCTAAAGCACCGTCCACCTTTAACCCGCTCTACTCCTACGATCGCGCCGTGGCGCGCCGCAATGTGGTGCTGGCCCGTATGCGCGATGAAAATTACATCACGCAGGCCCAGTACGATCAGGCGCGTAATGAGAAGCTGGTGGCCGACTACCACGCACCGGAGATTGCCTTCTCCGCATCATATCTGGCCGAAATGGTGCGTCAGGAGATGGTGAAACGCTACGGTGAAGACGCCTATAACAATGGCTACAAGGTCTACACCACCATCACCAAGAAACGTCAGCTCGCCGCAGAAGAGGCGCTGCGCAATAACGTCATGGCCTATGATATGCGCCATGGCTATCGCGGCCCGGAAAAAGTGCTGTGGAAAGTGGGTGAAAGCGCCTGGGATCAAACCCGCATTATCAATGAACTGAAAAACACGCCTAACTACGGTCCGCTAAATCCCGCGGTTATTACCCAAAGCGATGCCGACAAAGCCACCGCGCTGATGGCCGATGGCAGCAGCGTTGTGCTGCCACTGGCCGGTATGAAATGGGCGCGTCCGTTTAAATCTGACGTACTGCAAGGGGCGATGCCACGCCACGTCACTGATGTGGTGCAAACCGGCCAGCAAGTGTGGGTGCGTAAAGTGGGCAACTACTGGTGGCTGGGACAAGCGCCGGACGTCAACTCCGCGCTGGTGTCCATGAACCCGGCCAACGGTGCCATTGAAGCGCTGGTGGGCGGCTTTGATTTCAATCAGAGCAAGTTCAACCGCGCCACGCAGGCGCTGCGTCAGATCGGTTCCAATATCAAACCGTTCCTCTACACCGCCGCCATGGATAAGGTGCTGACGCTGGCTACCATCCTTAACGACGTACCGATCACCCGTTGGGATGCGGGCGCTGGCTCAGACTGGAGTCCGAAGAACTCTCCGGCAACCTACGACGGTCCGATTCGCTTACGTCAAGGGCTGGGTCAGTCTAAAAACGTGGTGATGGTGCGCGCGATGCGCGACATGGGCGTTGATTATGCGGCTGATTACCTACAGCGTTTCGGTTTCCCGCAGCAAAACATTGTGCGTACCGAATCGCTGGCGCTGGGTGCTGCCTCCTTCACGCCGCTCCAGGTAGTCAGAGGCTATGCCGTGATGGCTAACGGGGGTTACCTGGTTGACCCTTACTTCATTTCCCGTATCGAGAATGACGCTGGTAACACGCTTTTCAACGCAACGCCGAAAACCGTGTGCGACACCTGCAATCTGCCGCTGGTTTATGGTGAAACACCGCGCTCAGCCGTACTCTCAACGGACAGCATGGAGAACGTCGCCACTTCGCAAGAGCAGCAGGGCACTGTGCCTCAACCACAGATTGATGCCGTCACGCCAACCGAAGCGCAGGTAAGTACGTTGCCGTATGCACCGCATGTCATCAGTACGCCGTTGTCGTTTCTGATGAAGAGTGCGCTCAACAGTAACGTCTTTGGCGAACCCGGCTGGATGGGAACGGGCTGGCGTGCTGGTAAAGATTTGCAGCGCCATGACATCGGCGGCAAAACCGGCACCACCAACAGTTCCAAAGATGCCTGGTTCTCCGGCTACGGACCCAACCTTGTCACCTCGGTGTGGATTGGCTTTGATGATCATCGCCGCGATCTGGGCCGCAGCACGGTTTCTGGTGCAATTAAAGATCAGATATCGGGTTATGAGGGCGGCGCAAAAAGCGCCCAACCCGCGTGGGATGACTATATGAAAGTCGCCTTGCAAGGCGTGGCAGAGCAGCCGCTGACGCCGCCGCCGGGCGTCGTTACCGTCACCATCGATCGCTACACCGGTAAACTCTCCAGCGGCGGTAGCAACAGCCGTGCGGAATATTTTATCGATGGCACACAGCCTACGGAGTTTGAAGTCCACGAGGCAGGCACCACCTTGATGGAAAACGGTCAGAGCGAAGAGCTGTTTTAACGCTTCGCCACGGACGAGCACCTTCCCGTCATTCCCGCGCAGGCGGGAATCGCTTACAAACCAAACGGATTATTTCTGCAAGCGTTCCCCGACCTAGGCCGGGGACGATGAAAGTGTCTGTCCTGCCAACCACTCGCGCGTTAAAAACAGCGCACTGACGTTACGCGCTTCGCGAAAATCCGGTTCCTGCAACAGGCCCAACAGATTATCCAACGGCCAGCGCACTGGAATCAGCGGCTCAGGCTCATCCCCTTCTCGCGTCTGCGGATAAAGGTCACGCGCAACCACGATATTCATGCGGTTGGAGAAATAGGAAGGCGCCAACGTCAGCGTCGCCAACAGCGACATCTGGTGTGCGCCGAATCCCGCTTCTTCCATCAATTCACGATTCGCCGCTTCAAAAACGGTTTCCCCCGGATCGATGAGTCCTTTGGGGAACCCCAATTCATACTGCTCGATACCGACGGCGTATTCGCGCACCAGCACCAGTTGATTGTCGATAATCGGCACAATCATCACCGCTTCTCGCCCCGAAGGGCGCATCCGTTCATACACGCGGCGCACGCCGTTGCTGAACTCAAGATCAACCGATTCCACGTTAAACAGGCGCGAGCGAGCCACCGTATCCACGTTCAGAATTTTCGGTTTTTTCAGATTGTTATCCATAAATATATTCGCCCTACGAGGCATTCCTGCGACAACAAAAAAAACTGATGTCCGTCAAAAAAAGGTGAGGAACCGGCACTGTAGTGGTCAACTAATATTGGCCACCGCATTAGACTGTATGTAGAACAGTCGCTCAGATTCGTTTGGAGTTAAGCCGCCGTTATACCAGTGAGGCCGGATAGCGCTGTAATACCCCGTGATGTAGCGGATAATCGCGTCCTGGGCTTCGCTGAAGCTGTTGTAACCCTTTGTCGGCACCCATTCTGTCTTCAGGCTGCGGAAGAACCGCTCCATTGGCGCATTATCCCAGCAGTTACCCCGCCGACTCATACTCTGCTTTATCCGGCAGCGCCACAGGGCTTGCCGGTATTGACGGCTGGTATAGTGGCTGCCCTGGTCGCTGTGGAACATGACTCCTGTTGGTTGTCCCCGGAGTTCCCAGGCCATCTGCAACGCTTTAACTGTCAGCGCCGAGTCCGGCGACGTCGACATGGCCCAGCCCACCGGTTTGCGGGCGAACAGATCTAGCACCACCGCAAGGTAAGCCCAGCATTTGCCCGTCCAGATGTAGGTCACATCGCGGCACCAGACCTGATCCGGCGCGGTAACCGCGAACTGGCGGTTGAGATAGTTCGGTATTTCAACGTGTTCATTGCCGCCGCGTTTGTATTTGTGAGCCGGTCGCTGGCAGCTGGCGATACCCAGCTCCTTCATCAGCTTGCCAGCCAGCCAGCGCCCCATTTTGACACCGGAGCTGCCGGTGACGATGGTCGCGATACTTCGAGCGCCGGCAGAGCCGCCGCTGGCGTTCCAGGCTTCCATGACGCGGCTACACTTAACCACGCGCTCACCGTCGGGTTCATTAGCGGAAGCCTGCCAGTGCCTGTAGCTGCTGCGATGTACCTCAAAAGTTTGGCACAACGCCGTGACCGGGTATCGCGCCCTCAGCCTGTCGACTACCGTGAACCGTTGAGTGAGTCCGACATTAAGAGCGCCGTAGCCTTTTTTAGGATTTCGTTCTCCATTTCAAGGCATTGGACTTTTTTCTTCATCTCACGCAGCTCGAGCTGTTCAGGGGTAAGAGGAAGTCCCGTTGGCGTTTTTCCCTGTCGTTCAAGGCGAAGCTTATTGACCCAGCGACTAATGGCAGAATGGCTGACATTAACCGCCTCTGCGGCCTTAACGTATGTGTAGCCGTGGTCGACAACCAGCTTTGCGGCTTCGAGCTTAAATTCCGCCGTAAAATGTTTACCCATGAGGTCACCTGTCGTGTTGATGAGGTGAGCATATCACCTCCGCTCAGGTGGCCAGTATCAGTGTGCCACTACACCCCGAAAAAAATAAAAGTCAACACATCGCAATAAATTCAGATTTTCCCCATGTTTTCTTCTGATTTTCTCTTGGTAAGATCGAAGAAATATAGGAAAAATTTATTGCGTTAATGAGTGATTCAAGCTGATTAACAATGACATACGGATTATCACTCTCGGGATAAGTTTGCTAGTATCCGAATTATCAGCGTTGGAATGAGGATGGCATGAGCACAATAGTTATTCTTTTATCCCTATTGTTTGCCTGTCTTATCGTCATCGGAAGTTACACTGGATACCGTATGCGTCGCCATTTACCCTTTACAAAACCGTCCTTCGCCGTCATGCACGCGCGAGAACGCACATTAACGCACGATGAGCGTGCCGCAATCGAGCGCTATTTGACACTCGCCAATCTGCAACTGTCAGCATCCAGCACGTTGCCTGTGTTACAGCGTACTCGCCAAGATCCGCGCGTCTATGTGCTCACTCACAGCATTACGCGTTATGGCCTCACTACCAACACGGCGAACAAATGGCGTTATTTTATTGATACGCAAGAGATACACCTGCCTGCTGACTGGGAACAATACATCACCGAGAACAACCATATTGAGCTGATTAACACCCGCTCAATTCCGCTGGTCGTTGCGCTCAACGGACATTCCTTGAGTGAATGCGTTGAGCACAGCGATCAGAGCATTTTACCGCCGCCGGTAATACCTGAACGTAATGCCTCGATTCGAGAAGAGGGGAATGAACGCGCCGAGCTGGTTGCCGTTCGCAAGGAAACACAAGAAGAATACGCAGTGCATCACGCCTCGGGCATTCGGGAATCGCTTTTGATTTCATTGGCTTTTCTGCTGTTTTTTATCAGCCTGATGACGCCGTTGGCGGTGATGCCCTGGCTTGCCGCTGCCGCCGTGCTGCTGGCGGCCTGGAGCTGCTGGCAGCTGTTTCGCGCCCCCTCCGAGCGTGAACTGCAAGAGGTACATTGCCTGAATGGCACGCCACAGTGCCTCGGCCTGTTTGGCGAATCGAACCAGGAGCAGATTGGCAATATTTCGCTGGGCAATATCGATCTTATCTATCCACCCCATTGGCAGCCTTATATCGCCTACGATCTGGCGCAGAAAACCCAAGTCGACATCTATCTGAATCGTCAGGTCGTTCGCCAAGGCGAATTTCTCTCGCTCCACGAGGAAGTCAGCCGTTTCCCCCTTCAGCGCTTTGGAAAAAACCTGATTCTCTCTGCGGGTGCGCTACTGCCCCTGATCTTGCTGCTCAGCTTCTTGCCGTTGAAATTACCGCTCAACCTGAGCATGAGCTGGCTGCACGGCGCACAGAATATCAAAGTGGTACAGGTTGACGAATTGCAAAACGCCCACCTGAAAATCGGCGATAAGTTGGATATTCAAAGCACCGGCATGTGCGATGTGCCTGCGGGCAACCGCTATCCGAGTAACGTAAAGCCCTATGCTTTTACCCCGTTTGATTGCTCTGCCATCTACTGGAACAAGGCCGGGTCGTTACCGCTACCTGAGTCGGACGTGATCGAAAAAGCGTCGGCGCTACTGTCCGTGGTGAACGCACAGTTGCATCCCGTGGCCAACGGTGAAGGTAAAGTCAGTACGCAGCTCGCGTCCGCCATTCAGAAATCAGGTATGGTACTGCTCAACAATTTCTCTGATATCGTGTTGAAAACTCAGGAGCTGTGTACGCGTGAAGAGGATTGCACGCGGCTGAAAAATGCGCTGGTCAATCTGGGCAATGTGAAAACCTGGGATGCTTTGGTCAGACGCGCAAAATCAGGATCGCTTAAGGGGATGAACGTTCTGCTGCGCTCCGTTAATGCTGAATCGCTGGAATCGTTGGTGGTCAGCGCCACGGAGTCCTTTTTCTACCAAGAGATTAACGCGGCCACCGACTCGCTGAACAGCCCGCCACCCAGCGGCTTTCTTATCCGCAGCGACGAAGGCCGCCAACTCGTAAACTACCCGCTGCCGCCCAAACCGTTTAATGAATATCATGCAACAGAGCAATGGCAAGAGTTGCAACGGCTTTCCGCCATGCTGCTGCACACGCCCTTTAGCGCCAAAGGGGTTATCACACAACTCTCCACCGATGCCAACGGAACGCAGCACATCAATTTACGCAGCGATCCTGACGCAATCACGCCGTGGCGCTATTTCGGCACTGGGTTATTGATGCTGGTGCTCTCGGTAGTACTGGTTGCCAATCTGGCGCTGATGCTGGTAAAAATGCGCAAAAGTCAGCAGCGCGAACGCGATATCAAACAGTACTACGATGCGTGCTTTTCAACCCGACTCGCCACACCTATCTTGATGGAAGGCCGCGCCTACCGGATGAATGATTAGGCGCGTCTAAACACGAACTGTTGCTGACGACCGCAGAGAGCATGCTACCGACGCCGTGCGACGCGGTGTTTTTCTGCACGATGCCCCCACCGCCGCTACTGGAGTAGAGATGCAGCAAGAGCTCAATTGGAATGATATCGATACCGTTATCCTGGACATGGATGGCACCCTGCTGGACCTGGCCTTTGACAGCTACTTCTGGCTGCAACTGGTGCCGCAGCGATTGAGCGTGGAAAGGGATATCTCCCTGAGGGATGCCAAAGCGGTGATTGAACGGGAGTATCACGCCGTCCAACACACATTGAACTGGTACTGCTTTGATTACTGGAGCGAACGCCTCGGTCTGTAGTGGCACACTGATACTGGCCACCTGATCGGAGGTGATATGCTCACCTCATCAACACGACAGGTGACCTCATGGGTAAACATTTTACGGCGGAATTTAAGCTCGAAGCCGCAAAGCTGGTTGTCGACCACGGCTACACATACGTTAGGCCGCAGAGGCGGTTAATGTCAGCCATTCTGCCATTAGTCGCTGGGTCAATAAGCTTCGCCTTGAACGACAGGGAAAAACGCCAACGGGACTTCCTCTTACCCCTGAACAGCTCGAGCTGCGTGAGATGAAGAAAAAAGTCCAATGCCTTGAAATGGAGAACGAAATCCTAAAAAAGGCTACGGCGCTCTTAATGTCGGACTCACTCAACGGTTCACGGTAGTCGACAGGCTGAGGGCGCGATACCCGGTCACGGCGTTGTGCCAAACTTTTGAGGTACATCGCAGCAGCTACAGGCACTGGCAGGCTTCCGCTAATGAACCCGACGGTGAGCGCGTGGTTAAGTGTAGCCGCGTCATGGAAGCCTGGAACGCCAGCGGCGGCTCTGCCGGCGCTCGAAGTATCGCGACCATCGTCACCGGCAGCTCCGGTGTCAAAATGGGGCGCTGGCTGGCTGGCAAGCTGATGAAGGAGCTGGGTATCGCCAGCTGCCAGCGACCGGCTCACAAATACAAACGCGGCGGCAATGAACACGTTGAAATACCGAACTATCTCAACCGCCAGTTCGCGGTTACCGCGCCGGATCAGGTCTGGTGCGGCGATGTGACCTACATCTGGACGGGCAAATGCTGGGCTTACCTTGCGGTGGTGCTAGATCTGTTCGCCCGCAAACCGGTGGGCTGGGCCATGTCGACGTCGCCGGACTCGGCGCTGACAGTTAAAGCGTTGCAGATGGCCTGGGAACTCCGGGGACAACCAACAGGAGTCATGTTCCACAGCGACCAGGGCAGCCACTATACCAGCCGTCAATACCGGCAAGCCCTGTGGCGCTGCCGGATAAAGCAGAGTATGAGTCGGCGGGGTAACTGCTGGGATAATGCGCCAATGGAGCGGTTCTTCCGCAGCCTGAAGACAGAATGGGTGCCGACAAAGGGTTACAACAGCTTCAGCGAAGCCCAAGACGCGATTATCCGCTACATCACGGGGTATTACAGCGCTATCCGGCCTCACTGGTATAACGGCGGCTTAACTCCAAACGAATCTGAGCGACTGTTCTACATACAGTCTAATGCGGTGGCCAATATTAGTTGACCACTACACACCTTGATTTATTACTTTCCACCCATACGTATGGGTATCCGAAGGAGCATCAGCAACTGTGGCAACAGGTGCACGCGCAGGTAGGATTTGATCCTGAACGCACGCTGTTTATCGATGACAGCGAACCGATTCTGGATGCTGCCAAAGCGTTTGGCCTGCGCTACTGCCTGGGAGTCACCAATCCTGACTCAGGCCAACAGGAGAAATCCTTTGCTCGCCATCCAGCTATGAATGATTATCTGGCGTTCCTGCCCGCTTTACGCCACCTCGTTATACACAAGTCCGCAACGCCTTATATGCCAAGGGTTAGCGGGCTGAAATAGGCAGCCAGTGGGGTTGTAAATGAAGTGAAACCGACGTGTACTATCGCCATTTACGGCGCTGAAAAATGACACGGGATTCAGATGGCTGGGCACACCAAGAACTGGAAGGGGTAAATCTTGGTGACACGAGGCTCAATAAGCGTGCCAAAGGGCTTTTGATACGGCTGGCTGAGAATCCGCAAGCCAGCATTCCGCATGCGTGCCTCGGATGGTCTGAGACGCTGGGTGCTTACCGCTTCATGGAGAACCAAGCATTCGAATGGCGAGACATTCTGCAACCTCACTGGCAGCGTACGCAGGAAAGGATCCGAGAACACGAGGTTGTGCTGTGTATCCAAGACACTACCGAGCTTGACTTCAACGGGCAGCAAATCCAAGGCTTGGGTCCCTTGAACTACGAAGCCAGGCGTGGTCTGTATCTGCATCCGACCTACGCGGTCAGTCCGGATCGCGTGGGGTTGGGCGTACTGGATGCGTGGATGTGGGCAAGAGAGCCGAAGGATGCAGACGGAAAACGCGATGGGATCAAGGAGAGTACGCGCTGGCTCGAGGGATACGAGCGAGTTGCTGAACTCGCCTCGGAGTTGCCAAACACACGTCTGGTGTACTTAGCCGATCGCGAAGCGGATATCAAGGCGTTGATGCAGCTCGCTGATGACCTTGGCACTCCGGCTGACTGGTTGATCCGCTCGACTCATAATCGCAGTCTGGACTGTAATGAGAAGCTTTGGCAGAAGGTTGGAAAGACCGTGCCGGTGGGAGAAATCCAATTCGTTATGGCGGCTCGCGCGGGGCAGAAGGCGCGTACGGTGAAACAGGCGCTGCGCGTGAAGCGAGTGTCGCTGCGTTGCGGGTTGGCAGTGACTTGTGTGATAGCCAAGGAAATTGAGCCGCCAGCAGGCGTGAAGCCGGTCGAGTGGCGGTTGCTGAGCAATCGCGTACCTGAAGGACGAGAAGATATCGTGGAGCTGATCGACTGGTATCGGGCTAGATGGGAAATCGAGATGTTCTTCAATGTGCTGAAGAACGGCTGCTGTGTCGAAGCGTTACAGTTATCGACCGTGGATCGCATTGAGCGGGCATTGGCGCTGTTCATGATCGTGGCATGGCGCATCGCCTATTTAATGCGTATGGGACGAACCTGTCCAGAGCTAGACGCAATGTTGTTCTTTGATTCCGACGAGACTCATGGAGCTTACCTACTGATGAACAAGCGTATGCCCAAGGGCCGCCCTAAGCTAAACGAAGTATTGCGCTTAGTTGCGCAACTCGGAGGCTTTCTTGCTCGAAAAGGCGACGGTGAACCAGGCGCAAAAACTATCTGGAAAGGCTTGCAGAAAGTCATGACGGCCGCCGAAACGCTACGCGCGCTCAGGCACGAACAGAGATGTGTATAACGAGGTGGCTTTACGCATGGCGCAACGCGCGTCCGGATAATGCGTTTTATGCTCCAGACGTATATGAGCAAGAGGTTGATATGAAAGAGAAGACCGAGTCAGATGACAGTATTCGCCTGGACAAATGGCTCTGGGCTGCTCGATTTTACAAAACCCGTGCTGTCGCGCGCGAAGCCATCGACGGCGGCAAGGTGCATTACAATGGGCAGCGCACCAAGCCCAGCAAGCTGGTAGAACTGGATGCTGAAATCAAACTGCGCCAGGGCAACGACGAACGCACCGTACTGGTCTTAGCCCTGAGTTCACAACGTCGCTCGGCTCCTGAAGCGCAATTGCTGTATCGAGAGACCGAGCAAAGCGTCGAAAAACGCGAAAAGGTCGCCTTGGCTCGCAAGATGAACGCCCTGACGATGCCGCACCCGGATCGTCGTCCCGATAAAAAAGAACGGCGCGATCTGATAAAATTTAAACAAAGTGATTCAGAGTAGTTCCTGACCATTAAGAGAGAAACCATGTCCAACCATGACCAACTACACCGTTATCTGTTTGAAAATCATGCCGTTCGCGGCGAGTTGGTGACGGTCAGTAATACCTACCAACAGATTCTGGAAAACCACGACTACCCGGCACCGGTGCGACTGATTCTGGGTGATATGCTTGCCGCCACCAGCCTGTTGACTGCGACGTTGAAGTTCAATGGCGATATCACCGTACAGCTTCAAGGCGACGGCCCGCTGAAACTCGCCGTCATCAACGGCAATAATCAGCAGCAAATGCGCGGCGTTGCCCGCTTGCAAGGCGAGATTACGCCTAACGCGACGCTGCGAGACATGGTAGGCAATGGCTATCTGGTGATCACCATTACGCCCGAGGAAGGTGAACGCTATCAAGGCGTGGTGGGTCTGGAGGGCGATTCGGTTGCCAGCTGTCTGGAAAACTATTTCCTGCAATCCGAACAGTTGCCTACCCGGTTGTTTATTCGCAGCGGGGAGCATGAAGGCAGCCCGGTTGCCGCAGGCATGCTGCTGCAAGTGCTGCCCGCCCAGCACGTTGGCCACGACGATTTTGATCATCTGGTGCAATTGACAACAACCATCAAAAACGAAGAGCTGTTTACCCTGCCTGCGAACGAGGTGTTGTATCGCCTTTACCATCAGGAATCGGTGACGCTCTACGAGCCGCAGGCCGTATCGTTTCACTGTCACTGTTCGCTTGAACGTTGCGCAGATGCATTAATGACGCTGTCGGATGCCGATCTACATGAGATGTTGGAGCAAGAACAAGAAATCGATATGCATTGCGATTACTGTGGTACTCACTACTTGTTCAGCGCCAGCGAGATCAGTGACATTCGTCACGCCAGCGCAGACGCCACAAGGCATTGATCGTAGAGATCATTAATACCAAGCTACTGACTAAGCGGGCACTTCGGTGCCCGTTTTCATTTTTCGCCCCCACAGGAGGAGAATCGTTTCACTTAACGAAAATTAAACAAAACTATGTCTTAAATTATTTAATTTTATGATTGTTATCCCAGCTAAAATAGGCTTACTCCGTACAATGATTATCAGTATGACTATTGAGGAGTAGAGATATGCAGATCAAATGTATTGCACCACAAGCCCTCTCCGCTTATGGAATCCGCGATGTCAGCGAGATTGTCTACAATCCGAGTTATGAAGTACTTTTCCAGGAAGAGGTCGCTCCCGACCTGGAGGGATATGAACGCGGCAGAGAAACCAAGCTGGGCGCTATCGCCGTCGACACCGGGGTTTTTACCGGTCGTTCGCCCAAAGATAAATATATCGTTCGTGATGACACCTCGCGTGAACACGTGTGGTGGTCGGATCAAGGCAAAGGCAAGAACGATAACCACCCCATGACGCAAGAAGTCTGGAGCCACCTGAAACAACTGGTGACCGAGCAACTGTCCGGCAAACGTCTGTTTGTCATCGATGCCTTCTGCGGAGCCAACCCCGATACCCGTCTGAAAGTGCGTTTTATCACCGAGGTTGCCTGGCAGGCCCACTTCGTCAAAAACATGTTTATTCGCCCGCAAGAGGATGAGCTCACGCAGTTTGAGCCCGATTTCATCGTGATGAACGGGGCGAAATGTACCAATCCACAATGGCAGGAGCAGGGGCTGAACTCAGAGAATTTTGTCGCCTTCAACCTGACGGAGCGGATCCAACTGATCGGCGGCACCTGGTACGGCGGCGAAATGAAGAAAGGGATGTTCTCGATCATGAACTATCTGCTGCCGCTCAAGGGTATCGCTTCCATGCACTGTTCAGCCAACGTCGGAGAAAAAGGGGATGTGGCCATTTTCTTCGGTCTGTCCGGCACCGGAAAAACCACGCTGTCCACTGATCCGAAGCGCCAGTTGATTGGCGACGACGAACACGGCTGGGATGATGACGGCGTGTTTAACTTTGAAGGCGGCTGCTACGCCAAAACCATCAAACTGTCGAAAGAAGCAGAACCGGATATTTACGGTGCCATCAAACGCGATGCGCTGCTGGAGAATGTCACGGTACGGGAAGATGGCAGCG
Organism: Symbiopectobacterium sp. Eva_TO; assembly: GCF_053848865.1. NCBI lineage: Bacteria > Pseudomonadati > Pseudomonadota > Gammaproteobacteria > Enterobacterales > Enterobacteriaceae > Symbiopectobacterium > Symbiopectobacterium sp. Eva_TO. The sequence continues at coordinate 2,265,527 of NZ_JBSPEY010000004.1, forward strand.
TGGATTTTAACGATGGCAGCAAAACGGAGAACATCCGCGTCTCCTATCCCATTAACCATATTCACAACATCGTCAAACCGGTTTCCAAAGCGGGACACGCTCGTAAGGTGATTTTCCTCACGGCCGATGCTTTCGGCGTTCTGCCGCCGGTATCGCGCCTGACGCCCGACCAGACGCAGTACCATTTCCTGTCCGGCTTCACCGCCAAACTGGCTGGCACAGAGCGCGGGATCACCGAGCCTACGCCGACGTTTTCCACCTGTTTTGGTGCGGCGTTTCTGTTGCTCCATCCCACGCGTTATGCAGAAGTTCTGGTCAAACGCATGAAAGCCGCAGGGGCACAAGCCTATCTGGTTAACACCGGCTGGAACGGTTCGGGGAAACGCATCTCGATTAAAGATACCCGCGCCATCATTGATGCCATTCTCAATGGCAGCATTGATGATGCTGAAATGCATACGTTGCCAATCTTCAATCTGGCTATTCCGCGCTCACTGCCCGGCGTCGATGTTCAGATTTTGGATCCGCGCAACACCTATGCCAGTCGGGCTAAGTGGCAAAAGAAAGCCGAAGATTTGGCACAGCGTTTTTGCACCAACTTCGACAAGTATACCGACACCCCTGCGGGTAAGGCGCCGGTGAGCGGCGGACCAGAAATTGGGGCGGAAATCACACCATAAAATGCAAAAGCGCGGGATTGCCCGCGCTTTTTTCTTCTGCGTAAACCGCCGTGTTTCACCCTTCTGACGCCTCTTTTTCAACAGCTGACGACCCTTCTTTGGTCCGATCATAGGGTAAGGGCAGATAAGCACGCACGCACAGCCCACCGCGTTCGCTGGTGCCCACGTCTAGCGCGCCGTCATGCGCATCAATGATTCGCTGCACGATTGCCAGCCCTAATCCCGTACCGCTGGTAGTACGCGCGCTGTCGCCGCGCACAAACGGTTGGAACAGATGTGCCAGCTGCGCAGGATCGATACCCGGACCATCATCCTCCACCTGGAACCAGACGCGTTGCAGTTCTCGTCCGCTGCTGACCTTGATCCAGCCGTTACCATAGCGCGTCGCATTGACTACCAGATTCAGCGCCGCACGTTTGATGGAGAGCGGACTGATACGCACCATCAGTTCACCGTCGGAGAAATCGCTGTCAATCTGGCGCTCGTAGCCGCTCTCAGCCGCCACGACCTCGCCCAGAATACTGTTCAGATCCGCCGCTTCCATCTGCATCTCCTGGCCCGTACGCAGATAGTCGATAAACTGTTCGATAATGGCATTACACTCTTCAATATCCTTGTTGATGGACTCAGCCAGATAGTCATCATCCTTGCTCATCATCTCGGTTGCCAACCGGATACGTGTTAACGGCGTGCGTAAATCGTGGCTGACGCCCGCCATCAAGAGCGTGCGATCGTCGGCCAGCAGTTTGACCCCTGACGCCATCTGGTTGAAAGCGCGCGTTACCGAACGAACCTCGGAGGCACCATACTCACGCAAAGCGGGCGGAATAATGCCTTTCCCCACTTGCAGCGCCGCATACTCCAGCGCCACCAGCGGCCGGTTCTGCAAACGAATAAACAGCCACGCCCCGCCGATGACCAGTAGCATAATCGCCAGCGTGTATCGGAATAGCGGAGAAAAGTCGCCTTGATGGATTTCCGTCAGGGGCACCCTCACCCAGATATAGGGTGAAAGCCAGGTTTTCAACCACACCACGGGGGTGTTCTTGCTGACTTCAACGCGTACATCCGTCGGGCCGCCAAGCTGCTGGGCCATTTGCTGGCTCAAAAACTTGTAGTGCTGCGCCCAACGTAGGCCGCTCTCCTCCGCCGCGGCGTTGGTATACAGGGAAATCCCCAGCTCGCGATAGATTTCACGCCGGAACGCCGGTGGCACTTCCAGCGAAGAGCCATCCTCCAGTTGCAGCCTGTCGGTCATCAGCATGCGCACTTCGTAGGCCAAAACTTTGTTGAATTGCTGCAAACTTGGCAAAATGGCAAAATTGAGCACCACCAGATAGGTGGTGACCAGGCTGACAAACAACAGAGTAACAATCAGCAACAGCGTCCGGGCAAACGAACTGCGCGGAGAAAAGCGCCATCGTCTCATGCTTTACTGCCGTCCGGCACAAAGACATATCCCAGGCCCCAGACGGTTTGGATATAGCGCGGATGCGCCGGATCTTCCTCCACCATACGGCGCAACCGCGAGATCTGCACGTCGATGGAGCGCTCCATGGCGCTGTATTCACGACCACGCGCCAGGTTCATCAGTTTATCGCGAGATAACGGCTCACGCGGGTGGCTGACCAACGCTTTCAACACCGCAAATTCGCCACTGGTCAACGGCATCGGCTCATCATCGCGAAACATTTCGCGCGTGCCAAGGTTAAGCTTGAACTTGCCAAAGGCGATCACCGCCTCTTCCTGTGACGGCGCCCCCGGTAGTTCGTTCGCCTGACGGCGCAACACGGCACGGATACGCGCCAACAGCTCGCGCGGGTTAAATGGTTTAGGAATGTAGTCATCAGCGCCAATTTCCAGGCCAACGATACGGTCAACCTCTTCCCCTTTCGCCGTCACCATAATGATGGGCATCGGATTGCTTTGACTGCGCAGGCGGCGGCAAATAGAGAGCCCATCTTCGCCCGGTAGCATCAGGTCCAACACCATCAGGTGAAAAGACTCACGCGTCAGTAAACGATCCATCTGTTCAGCATTGGCTACGCTACGTACTTGAAAACCTTGCTCCGTCAGGTAACGCTCCAGCAGTGCGCGCAGGCGCATATCATCATCTACTACCAGAATTTTATAGTTCTCTTGCATTTTCATTCTCCAAAAGCGTAATCGATGCCGTATTGTTCAAAAACCTATGAATTACTGACAGTCGTTTCTGGTATATATTGCAGGCAAAATTGTTACAAAGCATAATAAAATAGGGATTAATCAATCATTTCACAGGCGCAATCGCCTTAGGATGTAGCAACGCCTATACTGCTCACAGTGTATCAACGCCGCGCTATGCGTACTCGTAATAACCGATGGGCTTTGTTGAATAAATAGAAAGTTTGGGTAATCATCGGATCAGATCACCATAGTTGTTTCAACATCAGGTCTCCATGGCAAAACAAAATTTTAAAATCACTAACTGGCCCTCCTATAACAAGGCCCTCAAGCAGCGCGGTTCTCTAACCGTATGGCTAGATGAATCAGCCATTGCTGCATGGACGGAAAAAACGACTACTGAACGGCGTGGACGACCGCTCCACTACTCAGATATGGCCATCACCACAGTCCTGATGATGAAACGCGTGTTTGGTCTAATGAGATGGTCACCCCCACCCTGTGAGCGCTACGCTGACAGGGTGTTTCTTTATGGAGAAGGCCATCATGCAAAACGTCACGCTTATTGGTATCGATCTCGGCAAACATTCTTTTCACATTCATTGTCAGGATAAATCAGGCAAGGCATTACTGCGGAAAAAGTTTACCCGCACCAAACTCATCGAGTTTCTGGCTACGTGTACACCTACTACCGTTGTAATGGAAGCCTGCGCCGGTGCCCATTTTATGGCTCGTCGGATCAGTGAGCTGGGGCATGAAGTAAAGTTGATCTCTCCGCAGTTTGTCCGCCCTTTTGTCAAGAGCAACAAGAACGATTTCGTTGATGCCGAAGCAATATGCGAAGCCGGATCACGCCCTTCCATGCGGTTTGTGCAGCCAAGAACTGAGGCTCAGCAGGCTATGCGAGCCTTGCATCGCGTCAGGGAGTCGTTGGTCAGAGACAACGTTAAAACGACTAACCAAATGCATGCTTTTTTACTGGAGTTTGGTATCAGCATGCCGAAAGGTATTGCGGTAATCAAAAGGCTTTCAGCTGTTCTGGCTGATAATGACTTGCCACCTTATCTGGCACAGTTGCTGCTTCGATTACACGATCATTACCAATATTTGGTTGGGCAGATAGCAGAGCTCGAAAGAGAACTTGGGCAGGCACTCTCTCTAACTAACTGTTCCGAATAGTAGATCACCTGAAGGGAACTCAGTCCGAGTTGAGCGATCTGATCAATCGATAAAGCTCCCAAATCATCAACCGGACTGAGCGATGTCGAGCATAGCACCGATACCCCGTAACGAACGACGCCTGATGAAGAAAACTCTCCATAAAACGCGTGACAAGAATCACGCCCGCAGGCTGACCGCCATCCTGATGTTGCACCGGGGCGAGCGCGTGAGCGATGTCGCCAGAATGCTTTGCTGCGCCCGTTCGTCAATCGGCAGATGGATTAACTGGCTCACCCTGTACGGCATTGAAGGCCTCAAATCTCTGCGGCCCGGTCGTGGCCGTCGCTGGCCGTTTGAACAGATCTGCGCACTGTTAATCCAGCTCGTAAAGCGTTCCCCTCATGATTTTGGCTATCAGCGTTCGCGCTGGAGCAGGGAACTGCTAGCGATAAAAATCAATGAGATAACCGGTTGCCAGTTGCATGCTTCCACGGTGCGCCGTTGGCGGCCTTCTGCCGGTCTGGTGTGGCGACGCGCAGCTCCTACGCTGCGTATCCGCGACCCGCATAAGGAAGAAAAAATGGAGGCCATCGCGATGGCGCTGGAACAATGCAGCGCGGAACATCCCGTCTTTTACGAAGACGAAGTGGATATTCATCTGAATCCCAAAATTGGCGCGGACTGGCAGGTTCGCGGGAAGCAGAAACGCATCGTGACGCCGGGCAAGAACGAGAAATATTATCTGGCGGGTGCATTACACAGCGGGACGGGAAAAGTCAGCTATGTTGGAGGAAACAGTAAAAGTTCGTGTTTGTTTATCAGTATGTTAGAGCATCTGAGAGCAACGTACAGACGGGCAAAAACGCTCACGCTGATAGTTGATAACTACATTATTCACAAAAGCCGGGAGACGCAGCGCTGGCTGGAAGAAAACCCGAAATTCAGGGTTATTTATCAGCCGGTGTACTCACCATGGGTAAATCATGTAGAGCGGTTATGGCAGGCGTTGCATGAAACCATTACCCGCAATCATCAATGCTGTTCAATGTGGCAGTTACTGAACAAGGTTCGCCGCTTCATGGAAACCGTCAGCCCGTTTCCCAGTGGAAAACATGGACAGGCAAAAGTGTAGCGGTATTAGGAACAGCTATTTAGATGAAACTGGCCAGCATTTAATGACCATCCCTGGTGTTGGACCGATAACAGCCAGCGTTTTGTCATCACAGTTAGGCGATGGCAAGCAATATGAAAACAGTCGTAATTTTGCCGTTTCCACCGGTCTTGTACCCCGCCAATACAGTACTGGAGGGAAGAATACTCTGCTGGGTATTAGCAAGCGTGGAGATAAAAACCTTCGCCGATTGCTTGTTCAATGTGCGCGGGTATTTATCCTAAGAATTGACCATCAATCAGGGAGATTAGCTGATTGGGTAAGGTCTCAGTTGGGCAGGAAACATTCTTGCGTTGTGTGCTGTGCATTAGCAAATAAATTAGCTCGAATAGCTTGGGCAATAACGACACGAAATACCGTGTTTGAACAGTAATGCTGGTCTAACAGTCAGCAATTTAACGAAGTTACCCATCTGGTTTTGCGAAGACTGATTATTGATGACATGAACGGCCTGACGGCCTGATATAAAACCAAAAATGAAAATGGCTCAATGAAGCCGATGGCCTTTTTAGGAATATCAGGTGCGAAACTCATCGTGGCGCGGGCATCCTTGGCCATAAAGACGTCGGATAGATTTAAGCAAGCCCACCATTAATCAAAGATCAGTGTTGCAAAAATGGGGGTGACCATAGATTCATTGAGGGCTTTACAGGGTTTTGTTGACTCGATTTTTAAACTGATTAAATTGTCGCTGCATTGTCCAGACTATTCGCTGCTCAGCAAGCGAGCAAAGACAGTGAACATCAGCATAAAAACGCCAACCCGTGGTGAAATCTCACATCTGGTCATTGATGGAACCGGCCTGAAGGTCTTTGGCGAAGGCGAATGGAAAGTCCGGCAGCATGGTGCCGACAGACGCAGGGTGTGGCGTAAGCTGCATCTGGCAGTAGACAGTGCGACGCATGAGATTATCTGTGCGGATTTGTCGCTCAGTGGTACGACTGATGCCCAGGCTCTACCGGCACTGATAAACCAGACCCACCGGAAAATCAGAGAGGCATCGGCTGACGGCGCTTACGATACAGGTTACTGCCATGATGCTCTGCTGAGGAAGAAAATAAGGCCGCTTATCCCGCCGCGAAGGGGGGCGCAATATTGGCCGGACCACTACCACGAGCGTAACCACGCTGTTGCAAATCAGCGCCTGAGCGGCAGCAACGATACCTGGAAAAAGAAAGTGGGCTATCACCGACGTTCAGTGGCTGAAACGGCCATGTTCCGGTTCAAAACGCTTCTGGGTGGTCATCTAAGTCTGCGTGACTACGATGCTCAGGTGGGTGAAGCCATGGCGATGGTCAAAGCGCTTAACCGGATCACGCTATTAGGAATGCCGAACAGTATTCGCATCAGGTAACAATCGACCTGGGGCACAGTCGTTACAAGTTCTGATTTATTCAACAAAGCCACGGCAACCAGCGCCACCAGGCAACGCTCGCCGCCATTGCCGCGTTTGAAAAAGCGCACCCGGACATCAAGGTGAAAGCAGAACCCGCGGGGTGGGATGGCTACCTCTCCAAATTAACCACCCAGTTGGCGGGCAACACCGAGCCGGACGTGATGCAAACCAACTGGAACTGGCTGGTGCTGTTTTCCAAGGACGGCAACGGTTTCTATAATCTCAACAATGCCAAAGGGATAGACCTGACACAGTTCTCCCCGAAAGCGCTCAAAATGACCAGCGTGGACAACAAGCTTAACGCTATTCCTGTCGCTATGACGGGGCGTTCCATGTATTACAACCCGGAGTTGTGGAAAAAAGCGGGATTGAGCTATCCGCAGACCTGGGATGACATGCTGGCGGCTGGTCCGGTTTTTAAACAGAAACTGGGCGACGATCACTACCCGTTCGTGCTGGCTAATCACGACACCACCATCATGACGTTTCTGAACTCGTACATGATTCAGAAATACAACAAAACCATGATCGATGATAAAACCCAGTCCTTCACCTTTAACCCGCAGGAGTGGCTGGACTACTTCGGGATGTATAAAAAACTGGTCGACAGGCACGTCATCCCTAATATGAAGTTTTTCGCCGCCTACGGCAAAACCAACGCTTGGGAAATTCCCAATTGGCTGGAAGGCAAGATTGGCGGAGTTCACACCTGGAGTACCGACAACACCTTCTCCGGCAGCCTGAAAGCGCCGACCACGCTGGAAGTGGGGCCCTATCCGACGCTGCCGGGCGCCAAAGACAGCGGCATGTTCTACAAGCCTGCCATGATGTTATCCATCGGCAAAAACACTCGATATCCCCAAGAGTCTGCCCAGTTGATCAACTTCTTGCTGAATGCGCCAGAAGGGGTCAGCGCCATGGGGCTGCAACGCGGTGTGCCGCTGAGTAAGGTTGCCAGCAAACAGTTAATGGATGCGGGTACGCTCAATGCCACGCAGTTGCCCGTGCAGGGGCTGAAACAGGTGGAATCGCTGTATGGCAATATTGCGCCGTCTCCCTATATGGAGAACCCACAGCTGTTGGCCTCGTTCCTGGAACACCTGCAAAAATACGACTATGGCCAGATGACGCTGGAAGAGATGGCGCAGTCGTTCCCCAAATCGGGGCAGCGCATTCTGAAAAAAATCATGTAATACTTGCACCTGCGCTACACAGCTGTGTGGCGTAGGCGCTATTAGCAATGGGTAAACCGTTTTATTCTGTCACTACGTTATTTGTAAACATGCGAGAAAACTATGAACGCCTTTGACACTGCGCACACGGACACCGCGGCAGACGCACGCCGCTACGACGCGATTTATCAAAAACTTGAGCTGTTGTTCAATGAGATCATTACCGTTCGCACGGACGATGCCGCATTGAAGAAGCAAAAGGTGATCGCCTCCGATCTCTCGATCGAAAACTGGGACTGGTCGCAAGGCCTGGGGATCTACGGTATCTGGCGTCTTTATCAGGTCACGGGCGAACAGCGTTATCTGGACTATGTGCTGGCATGGTACCAACGCCGCCTGGCGGAAGGATTACCGGAGAAAAACATCAATCGCATGGCACCAATGCTGACGCTCACCACCATGGGGATCGTCCAGGAGACACGCGAGCATCAGGCGCTGATCGAGGAATACGCACACTGGATTGAGCACGAACTGTTGCGCACCCAGGAGAATGGGTTCACCCACTGCACCAGCGATCACCTTAATGAAGAGCAGCTCTGGGTCGATACGCTGTTTATGAGCGGCTTGTTCTACACTCGCGCCAGCACCTACCTCAATCTCCCAAACTATCTGGATGAAGTCAGCTATCAGTTCCTGTTGCATATCAAATACCTGATCGACAGAGATACCGGACTGTGGATGCACGGTTGGAACTTCACCGGCAATGGCAACTACGGTAAGGCACTGTGGGGGCGTGGTAACGGTTGGGCAGCCATCAGCACCGTCGATTTACTCGAGATGCTGGACCACCAAGATGCCAGCTATCAGATGATCCTCAACACGTTCAGCCGTCAAGCCGATGCAGCCGTGCGCTATCAGGATGCCAGCGGTATGTGGCGTACCCTGCTTAACCAGCAGGACAGCTATCTGGAGGCTTCCGGCACCGCCGGTTTCACCTACGCGCTGTTAAAAGGCATACGCCTTGGTCTGCTCGACGAACGCTATCACGATGCCGCCTGGAAAGGTGTCAATGCCCTGTTGAGCCGTATCAGCCCGCAGGGAGAAGTCGCAGATGTCTCCGCAGGGACGTCAGTCGGGCACGATCTCGATCACTATCGTAAGATTGCCATCAAACAGCGCGCGTATGGTCAGTCGCTTACCATGCTGGCGTTGACAGAGGCATTAGCCGGGCTGAAGTAACTCTGGCAGCCCCGTGGCGTATCGGGCCGTCGCGGGGCTTTTTCACTGCTGCTTACCGCGCCGTTTATGGGGTAAAAACCTGCTCCGCATCCGGTGGCAACAATCCGGCTTTCCAGCGTTGCTGCCAGCTGTGCGCAAAAGTTTGCATCCCGCTTTGACCGCCCATCTGCAACAGCCCCGGCAACTGATGGCTTTTGCCCTCACGAATCAGGCTGGCCACAGCTGTATTGGTCAGCAACACTTCATACAAAGCGACGCGCCCTCCTCCGCGTCGTGGCACCAGTTGCTGCGCCACCACACCTTGCAGGCACAGCGCCAGTTGGCTGCGCACAAAATCTTTCTCCTGTGCGGGATAACACATCCAGCAGACGTTCTACCGCCTGAGCGGCACCGCGTGTATGCAGCGTCGCCAGCACCAAGTGCCCGGTTTCTGCCGCCGTTAACGCCAACCGAATGGTTTCACCGTCGCGTAATTCCCCCAGCAAGATGACATCCGGGTCTTCACGCAGAGCACCGCGCAAGCCGTGGGCAAACGACGGGCAGTGTACGCCGATCTCACGCTGTTGGATCAGGCCGCGATCGGCGCAAAGCGCAGATGAGTAGACAAATTCAATAGGGTCTTCCAACGTAATAACATGGCAAGCCTGCTGCTGTCTGAGCGCATTCACAATCGCCACCAATGTGGTAGATTTCCCACTGCCGGTTGCGCCGGTCACCAGAATCAACCCGGCGTGTCGCGTGATTAACGAAGCAAGGATCGGTGGCGCATGCAGTGTTTCCAACGCGTGTGCCGTCGTAGCAATGTTACGTAACGCAACGGAAAGCCCGGCATGCTGACGAAACAGATGTGCGCGCAGCCGAATGCCGTCGGGTGTGGTCAACGCGCCATCGGCCTGCCCCTCAGTGTGTAATTGCTGGCGCTGATGGGCCGTCATCCAACGGTCTCCCCAACGCTCCAACTGCGCAGCGTTGCAACAGGCGCTGATCTGTATCGGTTGTAACTCGCCATCAATACGCCACATCGGTCGATATCCGCTACACAGGTGCAGATCGGAGGCATTCTGTTTTACACTACAGGTTATCCACTCATTGATATCCATAGACCCCATCCTTAGCATGACCATGAACCCGATTGAGCAGAATCTACAGAACGTCAGAGAGAAGATCGCCGCCGCCGCATGTGGACGCGACCCGCACGCGGTGACCTTGCTTGCCGTCAGTAAAACCAAACCTGTGGCAGCGATCGAAGAAGCGATTGCCAGCGGGCAGCGAGGTTTTGGGGAAAATTATGTACAGGAAGGCGTGGACAAGGTGCTTTATTTCCGTGAGGTCATGCCTCAGGTGGCATTACAATGGCACTTTATCGGACCACTGCAATCCAACAAGAGCCGTCTGGTTGCCGAACATTTTGACTGGTGTCACACCGTCGATCGCCCTAAAATCGCCCAACGTCTGAGCGAACAACGCCCAGCGGCATTATCGCCATTGAACGTGTTGCTGCAAGTGAACATTAGCGGTGAAGCCAGCAAATCGGGGATCGAACCAGCAGATCTTCCCGCCCTGGCCGCTACCGTCGCTGTCCTGCCACACCTGACGCTGCGGGGCCTGATGGCAATTCCGGCACCGGAAAGTGACTACGCACGGCAATTAGCCGTGTTTCAATCGATGAATGCCCTGTTTGCGCAGTTAAAATTGCATTATCCTCAGGTGGATACCCTCTCCATGGGGATGACGGATGATATGAGCGCCGCGATTGCGGCAGGCAGTACGCTGGTACGCATCGGCACCGCCATTTTCGGCGCACGGGATTATCCTCAGCATGTATAGGCCTCAACATGGATAATTCTCACCATGGATAATCCCCTTCGGGACTGAACGCTGCCACTGGCCGGTTGACGAACACGAGAGAACATAAATATGCAACACCGCAAGCTTACCTTTATTGGTGCCGGAAACATGGCTCAGGCCATCATTGCAGGGCTGGTTAACGGCGGTTATGCTGCCGATCGTATCCGCGTCTGCGCACCGAGCGCCGCACGACGGGATGCGCTGGCACAGCGCTATGGCGTTATCAGCAGTGACGACAACCTCGCGGGCGCGCAGGATGCTGACGTCGTGGTACTGGCGGTGAAACCGCAGTTGATGGCAAGCGTATGCGAGCCGCTGCGCGGCGTCCTGAACGCGCCGGGTAAGTTGGTGCTGTCTATCGCGGCTGGAGTGAGTGTGGCGCGCTTTCAAGCGCTGTTAGGGGAGCCGCTAACGCTGGTGCGCATTATGCCAAACACACCGTCATTGGTGGGCAAAGGCATGAGCGGCCTTTACGCGCCCGCTAACGTATCGGCGGAAGATCGTGCCTTTAGCGCTGAACTGATGCAAAGCGTGGGTAAAGTATGCTGGGTTGAGCAAGAGAGCGGCATCAACGGCGTTATTGCCGCCGCAGGCAGCGCACCGGCCTATTTTTTCCTGTTTATGGAAGCTATGCAGCAAGAGGCCATACGCCAAGGATTCACACCGGAAAGTGCACGTCAGTTGGTGCAGCAAGCCGCACTGGGTGCAGCTGCACTGGTAGAAGCCAGTCCGGATACGCCGCTTGCGACGCTGCGTGAGAATGTGACGTCCAAAGGCGGCACCACCGCAGAGGCGCTGCGGGTGTTTAACGAACGCCAACTGACACAAACCGTCGCCGATGCCATGCAGGCTGCCGTGCATCGCGCGCAGGAAATGGAAAAACTGTTTTAACGCACCGTTATTCTCTATATATCTGATAAGGAATCGATGTTTCTATGCTAACCCTGATGTTTCTGGTCAAGACACTGATCGACCTGTATGTAATGGTGCTGCTGTTACGCATTTGGATGCAATGGTCACTCAGTGATTTTTATAACCCGTTGTCACAATTCGTGGTGAAAATCACGCAGCCTATCGTCAGGCCGCTGCGCCGTATTCTGCCTGCACTCGGCCCCATCGATAGCGCATCGCTGCTGTTGGCGTTTCTGCTGACCACGTTGAAATACCCCCTGCTGATGCTGATTCAGGTTGGAGCCTTCGCGATAAGCCCGGTCAACTTGCTGGTGGGTTTGTTGGCACTGTTAAAATCCGCGGGCTATCTGGTGTTCTGGGTAGTGATTATTCGTGCGCTGATGAGTTGGGTGAGTCAGGGACGCAGCCCGGTGGACTACCTGCTGTTCCAACTTACCGAACCGTTTATGGCCCCGATTCGCCGTATTATTCCAGCCATGGGCGGCATCGATTTCTCCGCCATGGCGGTGATTTTGATCCTGTATCTTCTGAACTACCTCGGCATGGATCTGTTTCCTGAATTTTGGTTCCTGCTGTGAGTGCAATAGCACTGATGCCCGACGGGTTGGTCATTCGGCTCTATATTCAGCCGAAGGCCAGCCGAGACCAGATAGTCGGCCTGCACGGTGATGAGCTTAAAGTAGCCATCACCGCGCCGCCGGTTGATGGTCAGGCCAACGCGCATTTGGTCAAATACCTTGCCAAGCAGTTACGGGTGGCAAAAGGCGCAGTGAGCATTGAAAAAGGTGAGCTGGGCCGTCATAAACAGATTAGAATTGTTAATCCGCAGCACATTCCTACGGAAATCGCCGCATTGATCTCGCAGTAACCCTCCACAGGGAACTGCGCATCGCAACAGATAACTCCCCGCCATTCCCGACGATGGCATTAACAGAATGCAGGACACACGCATGGATACCACGAGGCAAAACGTCGTTTTAGCCACCGGCAACCCCGGAAAAGTTCGCGAACTCGCCGATCTGCTGGCAGATTTTGGCATGAATATCGTCGCACAAACCGAGCTGGGCGTTGATTCTGCCGAAGAGACCGGATTGACCTTTATCGAGAATGCACTGCTCAAAGCGCGCCACGCGGCGCACATCACCGGATTGCCTGCGGTGGCCGATGACTCGGGTCTGGCGGTTGATGCATTGGGCGGTGCGCCGGGCATCTACTCCGCGCGCTACGCCGGAGTAGATGCCAGCGATCAAGCCAATCTGGACAAACTGCTCGATGCCATCAAGGATGTCCCTGACGAACAACGCGGAGCCAGCTTCCATTGCGTGCTGGTCTATCTGCGCCACGCCGATGACCCGACGCCGCTGGTCTGCCACGGCCGCTGGCAGGGTGTGCTGACGCGTAAAGCTGTGGGCGAAGGCAGCTTCGGCTATGACCCTATCTTTTACGTGCCGAGTGCAGGCAAAACGGCCGCAGAAATGACGCGCGATGAGAAAAACGCGCTGTCGCACCGTGGTCAGGCGCTGCGTTTACTGCTGGATGAGCTGCGTCATGCATAAACTGCCGCCGCTCAGCCTGTACATTCACATTCCCTGGTGTGTGCAAAAATGCCCGTATTGCGATTTTAACTCCCACGCTCTTAAAGGTGAGGTGCCGCATCAGGAATATGTGGAGCACTTATTGGCGGATCTGGATGCGGATCTTCCGCTGAGCGGCGACCGAGCTCTCAGTTCAATCTTTATCGGCGGCGGCACGCCCAGCCTGCTGAGCGCAGAAGGCATGCAGGCACTGCTCGATGGAGTGCGTGCCCGCTTGCCCCTTAGCGCGGATGCCGAAATCACCATGGAAGCCAACCCCGGCACGGTAGAAGCCGATCGCTTTAGCGGCTATCAGCGTGCGGGAATTAATCGAATCTCCATTGGCGTGCAAAGTTTCAGCCCGGAAAAACTGACGCGTCTCGGACGTATTCACGGCCCGGAAGAAGCTAAGCGTGCCGCGCGTCTGGCGGCTGGACTTGGGCTGCGCAGTTTCAATCTGGACCTGATGCACGGCTTGCCGGATCAGACGCTGGAAGAAGCGCTGGACGATTTGCGTCAGGCGATTGCGCTCAATCCACCGCATTTGTCGTGGTATCAATTGACGATTGAGCCGAATACCCTGTTCGGTTCGCGCCCGCCGGTGCTGCCCGATGACGATGCGCTGTGGGATATCTTTGCGCAGGGCCATGCGCTGCTCACTGCCGCAGGCTACCAGCAATATGAAACGTCCGCCTACGCCAAACCGGGCTATCAGTGTCAGCACAACCTAAACTATTGGCGTTTTGGCGATTATCTGGGGATTGGGTGTGGTGCGCATGGCAAGATCACGCGCGCTGACGGGAGTATCCTGAGAACTGTAAAAACCCGCCATCCGCGCGGTTATATGCGCGGCACTTACCTGGACCAGCGCAATGAGGTGCAAGCGGAAGATCTGCCGTTCGAATTCTTCATGAACCGTTTTCGGTTGCTGGAACCCGCGCCGCGTAGCGAATTCAGTGCCTACACCGGCTTGGCAGAAAGCGCTGTGCGCCCGCAAATAGACTGGGCGTTGGCGCAAGGCTATCTGACAGAAACCGAGACCCACTGGCAGGTTACCGAACACGGTAAGCTGTTTCTGAATTCCTTGCTGGAAGGGTTTCTGGAGGAATGATTGCAACCAGAAAAAGAAAAAAACAGGTGAACGGTTAGATAATGCTGACCGTCACTTGTCCTCTGAATGTAGTGGTCAACTAATATTGGCCACCGCATTAGACTGTATGTAGAACAGTCGCTCAGATTCGTTTGGAGTTAAGCCGCCGTTATACCAGTGAGGCCGGATAGCGCTGTAATACCCCGTGATGTAGCGGATAATCGCGTCCTGGGCTTCGCTGAAGCTGTTGTAACCCTTTGTCGGCACCCATTCTGTCTTCAGGCTGCGGAAGAACCGCTCCATTGGCGCATTATCCCAGCAGTTACCCCGCCGACTCATACTCTGCTTTATCCGGCAGCGCCACAGGGCTTGCCGGTATTGACGGCTGGTATAGTGGCTGCCCTGGTCGCTGTGGAACATGACTCCTGTTGGTTGTCCCCGGAGTTCCCAGGCCATCTGCAACGCTTTAACTGTCAGCGCCGAGTCCGGCGACGTCGACATGGCCCAGCCCACCGGTTTGCGGGCGAACAGGTCTAGCACATATCGTTATACACATCTTTTGGCCATTTTTTGAACAGGATGCTCAGAACCCCGTGAATTAAGGCATTCAAGCCATCCCATTGGCTTTTTGAGGTTCAAAATGCCACTCTGAGATAAACCCGTAACTCATTGATTAAACAGTGCGTTAGAACGATGTGTATAACGATATGGGTCTAGCACCACCGCAAGGTAAGCCCAGCATTTGCCCGTCCAGATGTAGGTCACATCGCCGCACCAGACCTGATCCGGCGCGGTAACCGCGAACTGGCGGTTGAGATAGTTCGGTATTTCAACGTGTTCATTGCCGCCGCGTTTGTATTTGTGAGCCGGTCGCTGGCAGCTGGCGATACCCAGCTCCTTCATCAGCTTGCCAGCCAGCCAGCGCCCCATTTTGACACCAGAGCTGCCGGTGACGATGGTCGCGATACTTCGAGCGCCGGCAGAGCCGCCGCTGGCGTTCCAGGCTTCCATGACGCGACTACACTTAACCACGCGCTCACCGTCGGGTTCATTAGCGGAAGCCTGCCAGTGCCTGTAGCTGCTGCGATGTACCTCAAAAGTTTGGCACAACGCCGTGACCGGGTATCGCGCCCTCAGCCTGTCGACTACCGTGAACCGTTGAGTGAGTCCGACATTAAGAGCGCCGTAGCCTTTTTTAGGATTTCGTTCTCCATTTCAAGGCATTGGACTTTTTTCTTCATCTCACGCAGCTCGAGCTGTTCAGGGGTAAGAGGAAGTCCCGTTGGCGTTTTTCCCTGTCGTTCAAGGCGAAGCTTATTGACCCAGCGACTAATGGCAGAATGGCTGACATTAACCGCCTCTGCGGCCTTAACGTATGTGTAGCCGTGGTCGACAACCAGCTTTGCGGCTTCGAGCTTAAATTCCGCCGTAAAATGTTTACCCATGAGGTCACCTGTCGTGTTGATGAGGTGAGCATATCACCTCCGATCAGGTGGCCAGTATCAGTGTGCCACTACATGCAGCAATGGCTGATTCATCTAGCCATACGGTTAGAGAACCGCGCTGCTTGAGGGCCTTGTTATAGGACACCTCGTTATACACAAGTCCGCAACGCCTTATATGCCAAGGGTTAGCGGGCTGAAATAGGCAGCCGGTGGGGTTGTAAATGAAGTGAAACCGACGTGTACTATCGCCATTTACGGCGCTGAAAAATGACACGGGATTCAGATGGCTGGGCACACCAAGAACTGGAAGGGGTAAATCTTGGTGACACGAAGCTCAATAAGCGTGCCAAAGGGCTTTTGATACGGCTGGCTGAGAATCCGCAAGCCAGCATTCCGCATACGTGCCTCGGATGGTCTGAGACGCTGGGTGCTTAGCGCTTCATGGAGAGCCAAGCATTCGAATGGCGAGACATTCTGCAACCTCACTGGCAGCGTACGCAGGAAAGGATCCGAGAACACGAGGTTGTGCTGTGTATCCAAGACACTACCGAGCTTGACTTCAACGGGCAGCAAATCCAAGGCTTGGGTCCCTTGAACTACGAAGCCAGGCGTGGTCTGTACCTGCATCCGACCTACGCGGTCAGTCCGGATCGCGTGGGGTTGGGCGTACTGGATGCGTGGATGTGGGCAAGAGAGCCGAAGGATGCAGACGGAAAACGCGATGGGCTCAAGGAGAGTACGCGCTGGCTCGAGGGATACGAGCGAGTTGCTGAACTCGCCTCGGAGTTGCCAAACACACGTCTGGTGTACTTAGCCGATCGCGAAGCGGATATCAAGGCGTTGATGCAGCTCGCTGATGACCTTGGCACTCCGGCTGACTGGTTGATCCGCTCGACTCATAATCGCAGTCTGGACTGTAATGAGAAGCTTTGGCAGAAGGTTGGAAAGACCGTGCCGGTGGGAGAAATCCAATTCGTTATGGCGGCTCGCGCGGGGCAGAAGGCGCGTACGGTGAAACAGGCGCTGCGCGTGAAGCGAGTGTCGCTGCGTTGCGGGTTGGCAGTGACTTGTGTGATAGCCAAGGAAATTGAGCCGCCAGCAGGCGTGAAGCCGGTCGAGTGGCGGTTGCTGAGCAATCGCGTACCTGAAGGACGAGAAGATATCGTGGAGCTGATCGACTGGTATCGGGCTAGATGGGAAATCGAGATGTTCTTCAATGTGCTGAAGAACGGCTGCTGTGTCGAAGCGTTACAGTTATCGACCGTGGATCGCATTGAGCGGGCATTGGCGCTGTTCATGATCGTGGCATGGCGCATCGCCTATTTAATGCGTATGGGACGAACCTGTCCAGAGCTGGACGCAATGTTGTTCTTTGATTCCGACGAGACTCATGGCGCTTACCTACTGATGAACAAGCGTATGCCCAAGGGCCGCCCTAAGCTAAACGAAGTATTGCGCTTAGTTGCGCAACTGGGAGGCTTTCTTGCTCGAAAAGGCGACGGTGAACCAGGCGCAAAAACTATCAGGAAAGGCTTGCAGAAAGTCATGACGGCCGCCGAAACGCTACGCGCGCTCAGGCACGAACAGAGATGTGTATAACGAGGTGGTTATAGGACATATCGTTATACACATCTTTTGGCCATTTTTTGAACAGGATGCTCAGAACCCCGTGAATTAAGGCATTCAAGCCATCCCATTGGCTTTTTGAGGTTCAAAATGCCACTCTGAGATAAACCCGTAACTCATTGATTAAACAGTGCGTTAGAAAGATGTGTATAACGATATGGGTTATAGGAGGGCCAGTTAGTGATTTTAAAATTTTGTTTTGCCATGGAGACCTGATGTTGAAACAACTATGGTGATCTGATCCGATGATTACCCAAACTTTCTATTTATTCAACAAAGCCCAAGAGAGATAGAAACTGGATTTTTTTCAAAAAAATAATTGCGTTTAGCCAACGCAGCGTCATTATCAATAATTGACGATGGATTTTCTTTATAAGCAAAAGAGGCGGAATCAGAACGGTGTAAAAAATTAAACAACAGCATGAGTTGAATGGTCTTTGCCATTGCACTTCTTCGGGCGAAAAATGGGGTTAATGATGGACTCAATATTCTCGGTAAGTTTTCTACATGGCTAATCTGGGAACTGAAATAATAAATATTTGCAGAGGGATTTGAATTAATTGATTCTAAAGTTTTCTCATGCTTATTCTTGGGCGACTTATCGCAATAACATGCTGTAGATAGACGATGTTGTATAGCTGAAATAGGCATTTTTGACTCCATTCAAAAAAGAATGGACTATAGGCATCACATTTATGCCATCGTTATTAAAAAATAATCTGTATTAGTCGCGACTTGATCTGACACTGGACCTTGAAAGGTTGAGAGTTACCGGTTTTGATATGGGTGTCGAATCCTTATACAAAACACGAGGTAACTCTCATGCTTCATACTAACAATCCCATCATCAAACACAAAGCCGGCCTGCTCAATCTCGCCGAAGAATGATGTAGCCCCCTGTAACACCAGACAGTAGCTGTATCTCCAGATAAGAGATAGGCTTAGATATATGTCTAACAATCATGCTAATTTTGAAATGACCGGGATCCTGTTAGGGCAAGAAGTCCGTAAGCGTAAAACTCCGCAAGAGAAAATCGCCATCATTCAGCAGACAATGGAGCCGGGGATGAACGTCTCCCATGTAGCCCGCCTGCATGGCATCCAGCCCAGCCTTTTGTTTAAGTGGAAGAAGCAATACCAGGAAGGAAGCCTCACCGCCGTTGCGGCCGGAGAAGAAGTGGTTCCAGCTTCGGCGCTGGCGACTGCCCTCAAGCAGGTCCGGGAGCTACAGCGCCTTCTGGGTAAGAAGACGATGGAAGTTGAGATCCTCAAAAAAGCAGTGGAGTACCGCCAGTCGCGAAAATGGATAGCGCACGCGCCCTTGTTGCCAAAGGACGGGGAATAGCTCTGGTCAGCCGCGCCATGAGCGTGTCGCGTGCGCAGCTGTCACTGCGGGTTAACCGTTCTGCCGACTGGCTGGACAGGCGCAGCAACCGGCGTAATGACGAAGCTGATGCTGAGATATTATCGGACATCCTCCGTATCATCAGCGACATGCCCAGTTACGGTTACCGCCGAGTGTGGGGTATCCTGCGTAAGCAACGTCGTGCAGAGGGACTTCCACCGGTGAACGCCAAACGGCTTTACAGGATAATGAGCGAGCATAACCTGCTGTTGTTGCATGATAAAACTGAACGTCCGAAGCGGGAGCATAAAGGCAAAATCGCGGTAGCAGAGAGCGATATGCGCTGGTGCTCAGATGGCTTCGAGTTCGGTTGTGACAACGGCGAGAAGCTGCGGGTGACGTTCGCACTGGACTGCTGCGACCGGGAGGCCATAGACTGGGCAGCGAGCACCAGGGGTTATGACAGTTCAACCGTGCAGGATGT
This sequence comes from Symbiopectobacterium sp. Eva_TO, assembly GCF_053848865.1. Classification (NCBI taxonomy): domain Bacteria; kingdom Pseudomonadati; phylum Pseudomonadota; class Gammaproteobacteria; order Enterobacterales; family Enterobacteriaceae; genus Symbiopectobacterium; species Symbiopectobacterium sp. Eva_TO. The sequence goes on from NZ_JBSPEY010000004.1 coordinate 2,284,833, forward strand.
GATGCTGAGGTCGGTGGAAAAACGCTTCGGTAGCGCGCTGCCGGATAAACCAGTGCAATGGCTGACGGATAATGGTTCAGCGTACACAGCGCATGAAACGCGGAAGTTCGCCAGAGAACTGAATCTGGAGCCCTGCACAACAGCAGTGAGCCGTCCACAGAGTAACGGCATGGCAGAACGGTTCGTGAAGACGATGAAGGAAGATTACATCGCCTTCATGCCAAAACCCGATGTGCGAACAGCGCTGAATAATCTTGCAGCGGCGTTCAATCATTACAATGAAAACCATCCGCACAGTGCGCTGGGATACAACTCCCCAAGAGAATATCGGCGCCAGCGGGCATCGTTAACTTAAGATACAAAAGCTGTCCGGAGATGGTGGGTCAAGATCAAATCTCGCCGAAGAACTCGGTAACGTATCAAAAGCCTGTAAAATCATGGGTGTGTCACGCGACACGTTTTATCGCTATCAGGAACTGGCGGCAGAAGGCGGCATTGACGCTCTGGTTAACCAAAACCGCCGGGTTCCCAACCTGAAAAACCGTGCTGATGAAGCCACTGAACGTGCGGTTGTTGATTACGCCATTGAGTTCCCGGCTCATGGCCAGCACCGGACCAGTAATGAGCTGCGTAAAAAAGGCGTCTTCATTTCTGGCAGCGGTGTGCGCTCCATCTGGCAACGACACGATCTGGAAAACTTTCGTAAGCGCCTGAAGGCACTTGAGGAAAAAGTTGCCAGAGAAGGCATCGTACTTACTGATGCTCAAATCGCTGCACTGGAGAAGAAGGCGCACGACGACGAAGCCTGTGGTGAAATAGAGACTGCTCACCCGGGTTATCTGGGGTCGCAGGACACCTTCTACGTGGGTAATCTGAAAGGTGTTGGCCGTATCTACCAGCAGACGTTCGTGGATACGTACTCGAAAGTGGCGCACTGCAAGCTTTACACGAGTAAAGCACCGATCTCTGCCGCCTACCTGCTCAATGATCGCGTGCTGCCGTTCTACGAAGCTCAGGGGCTGCCAATGCTAAGAATACTGACGGACAGGGGGACGGAGTACTGCGGTAAAGTGGAACAACATGACTATCAGCTGTACTTGGCTATCAACGATATAGACCATACGAAAACGAAAGCGATGTCTCCGCAGACAAACGGTATCTGCGAGCGCTTCCATAAAACTATTTTGCAGGATTTTTATCAGGTTGCGTTCCGTAAGACGTTATACGAGGACCTAGAAAGTCTACAAAAGGATCTGGACAACTGGTTGTGGCATTACAATAATGAGCGAACTCATCAGGGTAAAATGTGCTGCGGGCGTACGCCAATGGCCACGTTACTTGATGGTAAACGAGTCTGGGCAGAAAAAAATCTGAACCAGATTTAATCTGACAGACACCTGTATAAATAACCGGTAACTGTCAGATCAGGTCTGAGCTAATACAAATAATCTCAATTAAGAATTAACGCAATTTTCATCCCTCCGTTGAGGGAGTGTTTATTATTAAAACACGTTATAGATTTGAACAATTCTATTATCTTTACCCATAAAAAAGCCAGCGCGCTCGCGCTGGCTTTTTCTTGGTTAGCGTGGATTAACCTTTAATTTGCGCATGCATTTCCTGCACCGAGGTCACCTTCTCGGTCGGATCCGCATTGAGCGCCATCGCCGTGGCGAAGCCGCCGTTCATGGTCGTATCGTAGTGCACCTTGTACTGCAACGCGCTGCGGCGAATCAGTTTGGAATCTTCAATCGCCTGACGCCCTGCGGTCGTGTTGACGATATACGTGTACTCGCCGTTCTTGATACGGTCCTGAATGTGCGGACGTCCTTCATGCACCTTGTTCACCAGACGCGGATTAATACCCGCTTCACCTAGCTCAATGGCGGTGCCGTGAGTCGCGTCCAACTCAAAGCCGTGTTTCAACAGCTTGGCCGCCAAATCCACAACGCGTGCTTTATCGCCTTCACGAACCGAGAGCAAGGCACGTCCTGATTTCTTCATCGGTGAGTTGCTGCCCAGCATCGCCTTGGCGAACGCTTCGGCAAAGGTGCGACCCACCGCCATTACTTCGCCGGTAGAGCGCATTTCTGGCCCTAAAATCGGGTCAACGCCGGGGAACTTGTTGAACGGCAGCACCACTTCCTTCACGGAGTAATACGGTGGGATAACTTCTTTGGTGACACCCTGCTCCGTCAGCGTCTTGCCTGCCATCACGCGCGCGGCCACTTTCGCCAACGGTACACCGGTCGCCTTGGAGACAAATGGAACGGTGCGCGCTGCACGTGGGTTCACTTCAATCAGGTAGACTTCGTTGTTCTTCACAGCGAACTGCACGTTCATCAACCCACGCACGCTCAGCTCGAACGCCAGTTTTTCTACCTGCTGGCGCATCACATCCTGAATTTCTTTTCTCAGCGTATAAGCCGGCAATGAACAGGCAGAGTCACCGGAGTGCACGCCCGCTTGTTCGATGTGTTCCATGATGCCGCCAATCAGCACGCGCTCGCCGTCACAGATAGCGTCCACGTCCACTTCAATGGCATCATCGAGGAAACGGTCCAGCAGCACCGGCGCATCGTTGGACACGCTGACCGCGTTCTGGAAGTAACGGCGCAAATCGACTTCGTCGTAAACGATTTCCATCGCACGGCCGCCCAGCACGTAGGAGGGACGAACCACTAGCGGATAACCGATGCCGCGCGCTTTTTCCACCGCTTGCTCGATGGAGGTAACGGTGGCATTTTCCGGCTGTTTCAGGCCCAGACGATTCACCGCCTGTTGGAAACGCTCACGATCTTCTGCACGGTCAATAGCATCCGGGCTGGTGCCAATAACCGGCACACCCGCAGCTTCCAGCGCACGCGACAGTTTCAGCGGCGTTTGGCCACCATACTGCACGATAACGCCTTTCGGTTTCTCGATACGGACAATTTCCAGCACGTCTTCCAACGTGACGGGCTCGAAGTAGAGACGATCAGAGGTGTCGTAATCGGTTGAAACCGTTTCCGGGTTACAGTTGACCATGATGGTTTCATAACCGTCTTCACGCAGCGCCAGCGCCGCATGCACACAGCAGTAGTCAAACTCGATGCCCTGTCCGATACGGTTCGGCCCGCCACCCAAAACCATGATCTTGTCGCGATCCTGATTCGGATTAGCTTCGCACTCTTCATCGTAAGTGGAGTACATATATGCGGTATCGGTAGCGAACTCTGCCGCACAGGTATCGACACGTTTGTAGACCGGGTGCAGATCATATTTGTCGCGCAGTTTGCGAATTTCGTTTTCAGACACACCGGCCAGCTTCGCCAGACGCGCATCGGCAAAGCCTTTACGTTTCAGGGTGCGCAGGAAATCGGCCGTCAGTGCCGTTGCGCCCTTCTCAGCAACCTGCTCTTCGAGACGCACCAGCTCTTCAATCTGCACCAGGAACCAGCGATCAATGTTGGTCAGGTTAAACACGCCATCCACAGACATGCCAGCGCGGAAAGCATCTGCCAGATACCAGATACGCTCAGCGCCCGCGTCTTTCAGTTCGCGGCGAATTTTGGTCAGCGCTTCCGGATCGTCCAGATCCACTTTCGAATCGAAGCCCGTTGCGCCGACTTCCAGACCACGCAGCGCTTTTTGCAGCGACTCTTGCTGGGTACGGCCAATCGCCATCACTTCACCGACCGATTTCATTTGGGTGGTCAGGCGATCGTTGGCACCAGCAAATTTTTCGAAGTTAAAGCGCGGGATCTTGGTAACAACATAGTCAATGGAGGGCTCGAACGATGCCGGGGTACGACCACCGGTGATATCATTCATCAGCTCATCCAGCGTATAGCCCACGGCCAGCTTGGCGGCAATCTTGGCAATCGGGAAACCCGTCGCTTTGGAAGCCAGCGCGGAGGAGCGCGATACACGCGGGTTCATTTCGATAATGATCTGGCGACCGGTTTTCGGGTTAACCGCAAACTGCACGTTGGAACCGCCGGTTTCTACCCCGATTTCACGCAGTACCGCCATGGAGGCGTTACGCATGATTTGGTATTCCTTGTCCGTCAGGGTTTGCGCTGGCGCAACTGTAATGGAGTCACCGGTGTGGATACCCATGGCATCCAGGTTTTCAATGGAACAGACAATGATGCAGTTGTCTTTCTTATCGCGCACCACTTCCATTTCATACTCTTTCCAACCGATGAGGGATTCATCAATCAGCAGCTCTTTGGTCGGTGACAGATCCAGACCGCGCGCGCAAATTTCTTCAAACTCTTCACGGTTATAAGCGATACCGCCACCGCTGCCGCCCATGGTAAAGGAGGGACGGATAATGCAGGGATAGCCCACATCGGCGGCCACGGCCAATGCTTCTTCCATGGTATGCGCGATGCCGGAACGCGCGGTTTCCAGGCCAATTTTCTTCATGGCGATATCGAAGCGGCGGCGATCTTCCGCTTTATCGATAGCATCGGCGGTCGCACCGATCATGGTGACGCCAAACTCCGCCAGCACGCCCTGCCGCTCAAGCTCGAGCGCACAGTTCAGCGCTGTCTGGCCGCCCATAGTCGGCAGCACCGCATCAGGACGCTCTTTTTCGATGATTTTACGCACCACTTCCCAGTGGATCGGCTCGATATACGTCGCATCGGCCATTTCCGGGTCCGTCATGATGGTCGCCGGGTTGGAGTTCACCAGAATGACGCGATAACCCTCTTCACGTAACGCTTTACACGCCTGCGCACCAGAGTAATCGAATTCACAGGCCTGACCGATAACGATCGGGCCGGCACCAAGGATCAGGATGCTTTTAATATCAGTACGTTTTGCCATTTTTCTGCTCCCGATTATTTACCATTGGCACGATAAGATTGAATCAGTTCGATAAAGTGATCGAACAAAGGGGCCGCGTCGTGCGGACCAGGGCTTGCTTCCAGGTGTCCCTGGAAACTGAATGCCGCTTTATCCGTGCGATGAATCCCTTGCAGGGAGCCGTCAAACAGCGATTTATGCGTCGGGCGCAGCGTCGCTGGCAGTGAGTTTTCATCCACCGCGAAACCGTGGTTCTGCGCGGTGATCATCACACAGTCGGCATCCAGATCTTTCACTGGGTGGTTACCACCGTGGTGGCCAAATTTCATTTTGACCGTTTTAGCACCACTTGCCAGCGCCAGCAGTTGGTGACCCAGGCAGATGCCAAATACCGGAATATCAGTCTCCAGGAAGGCTTTGATCGCCTTGATGGCGTAGTCACACGGCTCCGGGTCGCCGGGGCCGTTGGAGAGGAAAATACCGTCCGGATTCAGTTTGAGCACTTCTTCAGCAGAGGTCTGGGCAGGCACAACCGTCAAACGGCAGCCACGATCGACCAGCATACGCAGAATGTTGCGCTTCACACCGTAGTCGTAAGCCACTACGTGGTACGGCAATTCACTTTCCGCTTTGGCAGCAGGCAGGTCGCCGGTCAACGTCCAGCGACCTTGCGTCCAGCCATAACGTTCCTGCGTTGTCACTTCTTTTGCCAGATCCATGCCTTTCAGGCCAGGGAACGCTTTGGCTTTTTCCAATGCCAGTGCCGCATCCGGCGCATCCCCGGCAATAATGCAGCCATTCTGCGCCCCCTTCTCACGCAGCAAGCGAGTCAGCTTACGCGTATCGATATCGGCGATGGCAACGATGTTATTGCGTTTCAGATAATCTGAGAGGCTCTCTTCATTACGGTAGTTGCTGGCAATCAGAGGCAGATCGCGAATAACCAGGCCTTGAGCATGAACAGAGGGGTATTCTTCGTCGCTGGCGTTAGTGCCGACATTACCAATATGGGGATAAGTGAGAGTGACAATCTGGCGGGAATAGGAAGGATCAGTGAGGATTTCTTGATAACCGGTCATCGACGTATTGAAGACCACTTCCCCCACTGCCGTTCCCTCTGCCCCGATGGCACGACCGTGGAATTGGGTTCCGTCTTCCAGAACCAATAGCGCTGACTTAATCAAAACACCCTCCAAGGAATAAAAAATCATGTTATCTGCATATTAATTCAGGTTAGCCACTCCAAATCAATGCAAAAATTACCTTTTCAGTAAACTTTTGGAAAATTGCGCGCATTTTAATGATGGTCGTTCAACTTGTCCACTCTAACCGCTATTTTTCTTCATTTTTTATGGCTTACGGCGTCACTGACTTACCACAGCCACAAAAGCAGCCATCAAAAAGGCAAAGTAAACGGTTGCCTGGTGACATTGTTAGCCAGAAGGAAATATTTGACCAATAGATGCCTGACAGGGCAATGAGCGGTTAAAAAAACGCCAACAAAATCTTTATAAAGAAGAGAAAAAAAACTTACATCAACTACGACATAATAAAATTATAAAATGCATATAATTAAAAAGGATGGAAAATAATCCATCCAATTCAATAATTTAAATTACATATAAAATCAAAGATCATTGAGAGAAAGCACGTCTCTCATATCGAAAAGACCTGATTTATTATCCTTCAACCAGATTGCCGCACGAATAGCACCATTAGCGAAGGTCATACGGCTGGAAGCCTTATGGCTAATCTCAATGCGCTCACCAACATCCGCAAACATTGCAGTGTGCTCACCGACGATATCTCCGGCACGCAAGCTGGCAAAACCGATACTGTTTGGCACACGTTCACCGGTGTGGCCCTCACGCGCATAGACCGCGCAGGTTTTCAGATCGCGCCCTAACGCTCCTGCAATGGCTTCTCCCATGGCTAACGCCGTCCCCGACGGGGCGTCCACTTTATGGCGGTGGTGCGCTTCCAGGATCTCGATATCCGTGTAGTCGCCCATCACCGTGGCCGCTTTCTCCAGCAATTTCAGCATTACGTTGACACCCACACTAAAGTTGGCGGCAAACACAATGCCAATCTCTTGTGCAGCCTCGCTGATAGCCGCTTTGCCTGCATCATCAAAACCCGTGGTACCGATAATCATGCTCTTGCCATGCTGGCGGCAGAATGCCAGATGCGCCAATGTGCCTTCCGGGCGCGTGAAATCGATGAAGACATCAAAATCATCACGTACCGCATCCAGCGAATCCTGCACAATAAAGCCCAGCGTGCCCAGTTCGGCCAATTCTCCGGCATCAACGCCAACCAACGATGAGCCCTCACGCTCTAGCGCCGCACCAAGTACAGCCCCCTCCATCTGCGAAACAGCCTGGATCAGTTGACGCCCCATTCGACCACCGGCACCGGCAATCGCTACACGTATTGCATCCTTCATCGTTATCTCTCTTTTTTCACTTGCGCCGTAAAAACGTTCTCAGGTTAGCGGGCCAACGCGATGGCTGCCAGCGGATTTCACGCAGGATTAGAAATTTCTGACAAAAAGGGGAAATAATCAGTAAAAGCTATCAGTCAGAAGGCATTCACTGCACGCTGACAGATAAATCCCCCCAAATAGGCAACGCATAATCATGCAGTTTTTATGAATTCGAAAAAGGGGATAATTCAGATAAAAAAATAGCAGGGATAACACCCTGCTATTTTTTACTCTGCCTCATGCCAGTATCAATCGATCTGCTTTACTTCCACGCGCAGCTCTTTTGGTACTTCAAAGACAATGTTCTCTTCACGGCCTTCCAGCTCGAGCGCGACTTTCCCCCCGAAGGATTTAAGACGTTCAATCACTTGCTGCACCAGAATGTCCGGTGCAGACGCACCCGCCGTTACACCGACACACGCCACATCCGTGAGCCAGCGCTCCTGAATATCGTTCGCAGAATCGATAAGGTAAGCGGGAATGCCGGCACGCTGAGCCAGTTCTGCCAAGCGATTGGAGTTGGAAGAGTTTTTCGCCCCCACCACCAGCACCACGTTTGCGCGTTCCGCCAGATAACGCACTGCTTCCTGACGGTTCGTGGTGGCGTAGCAGATATCGTCTTTACGTGGGCCGATAATTTGTGGGAAACGCTCACGCAGTGCATCGATTACCGCGGAGGTGTCATCCACCGACAGCGTGGTTTGCGTCATAAAGCAGAGGTTACCCTCATCTTTAACCTGCAAATTCCACACATCTTCCGGTGACTCCACCAGATACATGCCGCCATCATCGTTGCTGTACTGCCCCATGGTGCCTTCTACTTCAGGGTGTCCCGCATGACCGATCAGGATAGCTTCTACCCCTTTACGGCTGGCGCGCGCCACCTCCATATGGACCTTGGTCACCAACGGGCAAGTGGCATCAAAGACGGTCAGATCGCGATTCTTTGCTTCCGCCCGTACAGCCTGAGACACGCCGTGTGCAGAAAAAATCAGTATTGCGCCATCAGGCACTTCGCCAATCTCTTCAATAAAGATCGCACCGCGATCGCGCAAGCCATCCACCACGTAGCGGTTATGCACGACTTCATGGCGCACATAAATCGGCGTGCCATAAATTTCCAGCGCACGCTCGACAATGCTGATAGCGCGATCGACGCCCGCGCAGAAACCACGCGGATTAGCCAGTAAGATTTGCACGCTCAACCTCCTGCGCGACAGGATCGATATCCATCACCTCAACATCAAAGCTTACGTGATGACCCGCCAGCGGATGATTGAAATCGACCATAATCGATTCTTCCGCCACTTCACGAATCACGCCGGGCATATCATTTCCCGCCACGCCGCTGAACAGCATGATGGTGCCCACGTCCGGTACGCCGGTCTCGGCAAAATCGCGGCGCAGAAAGAACTGAATCAAATCCGGATTGGACGGCCCGAAGGCCGATTCCGGCGGCAACGTGAAACAGTGTTTATCTCCCCGACGCAAGCCGAGGAGTTGCTGTTCCAGTGCCGGAGACAGGCTCTCATCCCCCAGGCGAAACAGCGCGGGTTTACCCCGTTCGCGGGTCGATTCCGCAACGCTGCCATCTTCCAGCGTCAGCACAAAATGCAGCAGTACGGCGCTGGTATTCTGTACGCTTTGCGTCATGCCTGCCCCTTCGGCTTCGCCGAGGCGTCGTGAGGTGCCAGAAAGCCTTCCAGCACTACCAGACCTGCCCCGATACAGATAGCCGTGTCCGCCAGATTGAACGTTGCGAAGTGCCAGTCACCGACGTAGAAGTCAATGTAATCGACCACAAAGCCGTGCCAGGTTCTGTCGAACAGGTTTCCCAGCGCACCGCCGATAATCAGCGCATAGGCGATATTGCTCAGCTTCTGGTCGGCGCGGTTACGGTACATCATCACCAACAGCGCCACCACGATCATGATGGCGACACCGGCAAAGAACCAGCGCTGCCAGCCGCCTTTATCTGCCAGGAAGCTAAACGCCGCACCGTAGTTACGGGCATAGTGGAGGTTTAACGAGGGGAACAGCGCCCAAGTTTCACCCAGTTCGAAATTCGCCAGCACCCAGTATTTGACGCCAAGATCCACCGCCAACACTACCAGCACCAGCCAGCGCAACCCGCTTGAACAGATCGATTTATTCATCAGACAAATTTACGCTCTTCGCCATTACCGCCCACATTCGTGGCACAGCGTCCGCATACCTCTGGGTGTGCAGCATCCACACCGATATCGGACTCATAGTGCCAGCAACGCGGGCACTTGTGCCCATTCGTTTTGCTTAAGGCAATTTTCAGGCCAGAGAGTTCACTCGCCTGCGCATCCGCCGGAGCATCTTCATAGCGTTCAACCCGCGCCCTGGAGGTCAGCAGTGCAAAATGCAACTCCTGTTGCAGACGCCCCAGCTTCTCGGACAGCTCAGCATCAGCATACAGCGTTACCGCCGCTTCCAACGAACCACCAATACGCTTGTCGTTACGCGCTTGCTCAATCACCTTGTTCACTTCGGCCCGCACTTTCAGCATGTCGGCCCAGAACGCATCATTCAGGGTTTCCTCTTCCGCCAGCCCGAACAGGCCGTCATACCACTCTTCGGTAAACACGTACTGTGCGCGTTTACCCGGCAGGTAGCCCCAGACTTCATCGGCGGTGAAGGACATGATCGGTGCCATCCAGCGAACCAGCGCTTCCGCAATATGAAACAGCGCGGTCTGGCAACTGCGGCGCGCCACGCTGTCATGCTTGGCGGTGTATTGGCGATCCTTGATGATGTCCAGATAGAACGAGCCCATTTCGATGGAGCAGAACTGCATCAGGCGTTGCACCACACGGTGGAAATCGTAGCTTTCGTACGCTTCAACGATCTCTTGCTGTGCGGCTTGCGCGCAGCCTACTGCCCAACGATCCAGCACGACCATCTCTTCCGGCTTCACACTGTGCAAGGCCGGATCGAACCCGTTCAGGTTTGCCAGCAGGAAACGTGCGGTGTTACGGATGCGGCGATAAGCATCGGCAGAACGTTTGAGGATTTCATCGGACACCGCGATCTCGCCGGAATAGTCGGTGGAGCCGATCCACAGACGCAGAATATCCGCGCCCAGCTTGTCCATCACGTCCTGCGGCGCAATGGTATTGCCGATGGATTTGGACATTTTGCGGCCCTGACCATCGACGGTGAAGCCGTGAGTCAGCACCTGACGATACGGGGCTTTACCCTTGATCGCCGTAGAGGTCATCAGCGAGGACATGAACCAGCCGCGATGCTGGTCAGAGCCTTCCAGATACATATCGGCTGCATGCCCTGCAAATTCCGGGCGCACATCCACCACCGAGGCGTGGGTCGATCCGGAATCGAACCACACATCCAGCGTGTCTGGCACTTTGACATAATTGGCAGCATCAGCACCCAACAAGTCGGCCGGATCGAGATCCCACCATGCCTGAATGCCGTCCTGCTCAACGCGTTTAGCCACCGCTTCGATCAGCTCCGGCGTGCGAGGGTGCAACTCTTCGGTTTCTTTATGAACAAACAGAGACATCGGCACGCCCCAGGTACGCTGGCGCGAGATACACCAGTCTGGGCGGTTGGCAACCATGGACTCTATGCGCGCCTGACCCCAATCCGGGATCCACTGCACGCCTTTGATTTCAGACAGCGACTGCTGACGCAGCCCTTTTTGATCCATGCTGACGAACCACTGCGGCGTGGCACGGAAGATGATTGGCGACTTGTGACGCCAGCAGCACGGATAGCTGTGTTGCAGTTTTTCCACATGCAGCAACGCGCCTCTTTCACGCAGCATGTCAACGATGAGGTCATTGGCTTTGAAGACGAACTTGCCGTCCAGATTGGGGTGCGTACCCGGCAGGTAACAGCCGTTCGGCCCCACCGGATTGGCGATTTCGAGCTGGTATTTCTGGCTGATGACATAGTCATCTGGACCGTGGCCGCCCGCGGTATGCACTGCACCGGTACCGGCATCCAACGTGACGTGGTCGCCCAGAATCGCAGGCACATCGAAATTCAGGAACGGGTGATTGAAACGCAACAGTTCAAGATCGGAACCCTTGCAGTCGCCCAGCACGGTCCAGCTTGTTACGCCCAGACGCGTCATCACTCTTTCCACCAGATCGGCGGCCAGAATCAGCGCTTTGCCTTCGATTTGCACCAGTTGATAAGCAAACTCGGCATTCACGGCGATCGCGCGGTTCGCGGGCAGCGTCCACGGGGTAGTGGTCCAGATAACCAGTGCAATCGGGCCTGCAACAGCAGTGACACCGAATTTCGCCGCAACAGCTGCCGCATCAACAGCAGTAAAAGCCACATCAATAGACGGAGAGGTTTTATCGTAATACTCCACCTCAGCTTCTGCCAATGCAGAACCGCAATCGGCACACCAGTGCACCGGTTTAGTCCCTTTGTGCAGGTGCCCGTTGTCGATGATCTTGCCGAGAGCGCGGATGATATTCGCCTCGGTATTGAAATCCATGGTCAGATACGGGCGATCCCAATAGCCCAACACGCCGAGGCGGATAAAGTCTTTCTTCTGCCCTTCAACCTGCTCCGCCGCATACTTGCGGCAAGCCTGACGAAATTCTGCCGCGCTCACCTTCTCGCTCGGCTTGCCAATCAGTTGCTCGACTTTCAGTTCAATAGGCAGACCGTGGCAGTCCCATCCCGGTACGTACGGCGAGTCATAACCGGCCAGTCCTTTGGATTTGACAATAATATCTTTCAGAATCTTGTTAACTGAGTGACCTATGTGAATGTTGCCATTCGCATACGGAGGGCCGTCATGCAGAATGAAGGTTTTCTTGCCCTTTTTCGCCTGACGAATAATTCCGTACAAATCCTGTTCATACCAACGTTTCAGCATGTCAGGTTCACGCTTGGCCAGATCGCCACGCATCGGGAACCCTGTTTCCGGCAAATTCAGGGTAGTTTTGTAGTCACTCATTAGATTCTCGATTTAGTTTCGGCCATACCTTGGGGTATGAATATTACACCCGTGCTGCTAACCCGAAAAACGTCCGGGCCGTCACCACATCCTCGGCGATTTGCTGCGTCAATGCCTCTAGCGACGCAAACCGCTGCTCATTTCGTATTTTCTTACACAGCGCCACGTCTATATGACGCCCGTACAGAGCCATGGCGACATCCAGCAGGTGCACTTCCAACTGCTGGCGTTTATCGCCGTCTACCGTTGGCCGGGTGCCGATATTGGCGACGCCGGGAAACGGCGTCGGGCCAAGGCCGTAGACTTCAACGGCATACACCCCACTAACCGGGGATACCTGGCGTTTCATCGGCAGATTCGCGGTCGGAAATCCCAACGTTCTGCCCAGCGCTTTACCATGCACCACGCGCCCGGAAATCGTGTAAGGGTGACCCAACAATTCTTGCGCCAGCGGCAGATCGTCATGCAGCAAGGCATCACGTAGTGCGGTACTGCTTACGCGCCTACCGCCATTGCAGAACGTCGCCGTGCTGATAACGTCGAAACCATGGGCCTGCCCCTCCTCCTGTAATAACAGGAAATCACCTCTACGACCAGCCCCGAAGCGGAAGTCATCCCCCACAACGAGAAATTTCACACCCAGTTTTTCCACCAGAAGGTGGCGCACAAAGTCTTGCGCATCGTGTGCGGCAAACGCTGCATCAAACTTAACGCACAATAGTGCGTCAACGCCTGCGCGCGCCAGATAGTTCACCTTGTCCCGCAGCCGGGTAAGACGCGCAGGCGCATGATCGGCAGCAAACAATTCGAGCGGCTGTGGCTCGAAAGTCATCACCATCACCGGCAAACCACGCGCCAGCCCCTCCTGCTTTAGTCGCTCAAGCAGCATTTGATGCCCACGGTGTACACCGTCAAAATTGCCGATGGTGAGCACACAACCATAATGGCGTGCCCGGAGATTGTGTATACCGCGGATTAGCTGCATGGCGACTCAGGAACAGTTTGGTTAACGATATGGAAATCGGCGGATTATACCTTGTACAGCGGTTAAGGTTAAGGCGCGATTCACGCCTTTTGTCACGCAATTGCTCGGTAGTGCCTACCGTTCTTGCCATGCATTGCCCCTACGGCGTTGCTTCGCATGAGCAAAAATTCCTCTTTCTTATCAAAAGTTCGTCAGGTAAACGCGAATTTCTGTCGGGAAACGCTGTATTCCCGAGCGCGAAGCTGTTAAAATCCTGCGCCATCACAACGTAACAAGCGTCGGCGTACAAACGGCGCTTATTTGCACAAATCCATTGACAAACGAAGGCTAAACGGGCATATTCCTCGGCCTTTGAATTGTCCTCGATAGAATATATTTGGGAGTTGGACCTTGGCTAATATCAAATCAGCTAAGAAACGCGACGTACAGTCTGAGAAGCGTCGCAAGCACAACGCTAGCCGTCGTTCCATGATGCGTACTTTCATCAAGAAAGTATACGCCGCGATCGCTACTGGCGATAAAGAAGCTGCACAAAAAGCGTTTAACGACATGCAACCGATTGTGGATCGTCAGGCTAGCAAAGGTCTGATCCACAAGAACAAAGCATCTCGTCATAAATCCAACCTGGCTGCTCAGATCAACGCACTGTAATTATTGCTTGCGTAGACATCTGTCTTCCTCGTTGTAAGAAAAAACCGGCTCTGGCCGGCTTTTTTGTTTCTGCGCGTTCAAAGCACATCCCGCATGTTTCCCCTGGCATTACCTCGCCCTTACCCTCTCCTTATGACGATTCAATCTGTAAGGCACTTATTTTTATAGTCGAAATTAACCGCTACTTTATGCTGGCGCGCATACAGCATCCAGAATTCATGAGGTTCTCTATGGTAGCGCCAGTAACCAAAAAATCTTCCCCCATCATATTGACAAACCAGGAGCCCAAAACTCAACAAGCGGCACTGATAACATCACAAATCTATGGTCACCCCCATTTTTGCAACACTGATCTTTGATTAATGGTGGGCTTGCTTAAATCCATATCGTTATACACATCTTTTGGCCATTTTTTGAACAGGATGCTCAGAACCCCGTGAATTAAGGCATTCAAGCCATCCCATTGGCTTTTTGAGGTTCAAAATGCCACTCTGAGATAAACCCGTAACTCATTGATTAAACAGTGCGTTAGAAAGATGTGTATAACGATATGGCTTAAATCTATCCGGCGTCTTTATGGCCAAGGATGCCCGCGCCACGATGAGTTTCGCACCTGATATTCCTAAAAAGGCCATCGGCTTCATTGAGCCATTTTCATTTTTTGGTTTTATATCAGGCCGTCAGGCCGTTCATGTCATCAATAATCAGTCTTCGCAAAACCAGATGGGTAACTTCGTTAAATTGCTGACTGTTAGACCAGCATTACTGTTCAAACACGGTATTTCGTGTCGTTATTGCCCAAGCTATTCGAGCTAATTTATTTGCTAATGCACAGCACACAACGCAAGAATGTTTCCTGCCCAACTGAGACCTTACCCAATCAGCTAATCTCCCTGATTGATGGTCAATTCTTAGGATAAATACCCGCGCACATTGAACAAGCAATCGGCGAAGGTTTTTATCTCCACGCTTGCTAATACCCAGCCGAGTATTCTTCCCTCCAGTACTGTATTGGCGGGGTACAAGACCGGTGGAAGCGGCAAAATTACGACTGTTTTCATATTGTTTGCCATCGCCTAACTGTGATGACAAAACGCTGGCTGTTATCGGTCCAACACCAGGGATGGTCATTAAATGCTGGCCAGTTTCATCTAGAGAGAGTGCCTGCCCAAGTTCTCTTTCGAGCTCTGCTATCTGCCCAACCAAATATTGGTAATGATCGTGTAATCGAAGCAGCAACTGTGCCAGATAAGGTGGCAAGTCATTATCAGCCAGAACAGCTGAAAGCCTTTTGATTACCGCAATACCTTTCGGCATGCTGATACCAAACTCCAGTAAAAAAGCATGCATTTGGTTAGTCGTTTTAACGTTGTCTCTGACCAACGACTCCCTGACGCGATGCAAGGCTCGCATAGCCTGCTGAGCCTCAGTTCTTGGCTGCACAAACCGCATGGAAGGGCGTGATCCGGCTTCGCATATTGCTTCGGCATCAACGAAATCGTTCTTGTTGCTCTTGACAAAAGGGCGGACAAACTGCGGAGAGATCAACTTTACTTCATGCCCCAGCTCACTGATCCGACGAGCCATAAAATGGGCACCGGCGCAGGCTTCCATTACAACGGTAGTAGGTGTACACGTAGCCAGAAACTCGATGAGTTTGGTGCGGGTAAACTTTTTCCGCAGTAATGCCTTGCTGTAGTGGTCAACTAATATTGGCCACCGCATTAGACTGTATGTAGAACAGTCGCTCAGATTCGTTTGGAGTTAAGCCGCCGTTATACCAGTGAGGCCGGATAGCGCTGTAATACCCCGTGATGTAGCGGATAATCGCGTCCTGGGCTTCGCTGAAGCTGTTGTAACCCTTTGTCGGCACCCATTCTGTCTTCAGGCTGCGGAAGAACCGCTCCATTGGCGCATTATCCCAGCAGTTACCCCGCCGACTCATACTCTGCTTTATCCGGCAGCGCCACAGGGCTTGCCGGTATTGACGGCTGGTATAGTGGCTGCCCTGGTCGCTGTGGAACATGACTCCTGTTGGTTGTCCCCGGAGTTCCCAGGCCATCTGCAACGCTTTAACTGTCAGCGCCGAGTCCGGCGGCGTCGACATGGCCCAGCCCACCGGTTTGCGGGCGAACAGGTCTAGCACCACCGCAAGGTAAGCCCAGCATTTGCCCGTCCAGATGTAGGTCACATCGCCGCACCAGACCTGATCCGGCGCGGTAACCGCGAACTGGCGGTTGAGATAGTTCGGTATTTCAACGTGTTCATTGCCGCCGCGTTTGTATTTGTGAGCCGGTCGCTGGCAGCTGGCGATACCCAGCTCCTTCATCAGCTTGCCAGCCAGCCAGCGCCCCATTTTGACACCAGAGCTGCCGGTGACGATGGTCGCGATACTTCGAGCGCCGGCAGAGCCGCCGCTGGCGTTCCAGGCTTCCATGACGCGACTACACTTAACCACGCGCTCACCGTCGGGTTCATTAGCGGAAGCCTGCCAGTGCCTGTAGCTGCTGCGATGTACCTCAAAAGTTTGGCACAACGCCGTGACCGGGTATCGCGCCCTCAGCCTGTCGACTACCGTGAACCGTTGAGTGAGTCCGACATTAAGAGCGCCGTAGCCTTTTTTAGGATTTCGTTCTCCATTTCAAGGCATTGGACTTTTTTCTTCATCTCACGCAGCTCGAGCTGTTCAGGGGTAAGAGGAAGTCCCGTTGGCGTTTTTCCCTGTCGTTCAAGGCGAAGCTTATTGACCCAGCGACTAATGGCAGAATGGCTGACATTAACCGCCTCTGCGGCCTTAACGTATGTGTAGCCGTGGTCGACAACCAGCTTTGCGGCTTCGAGCTTAAATTCCGCCGTAAAATGTTTACCCATGAGGTCACCTGTCGTGTTGATGAGGTGAGCATATCACCTCCGATCAGGTGGCCAGTATCAGTGTGCCACTACATGCCTGATTTATCCTGACAATGAATGTGAAAAGAATGTTTGCCGAGATCGATACCAATAAGCGTGACGTTTTGCATGATGGCCTTCTCCATAAAGAAACACCCTGTCAGCGTACCGCTCACAGGGTGGGGGTGACCATCTCATTAGGCCAAACACGCGTTTCATCATCAGGACTGTGGTGATGGCCATATCTGAGTAGTGGAGCGGTCGTCCACGCCGTTCAGTAGTCGTTTTTTCCGTCCATGCAGCAATGACTGATTCATCTAGCCATACGGTTAGAGAACCGCGCTGCTTGAGGGCCTTGTTATAGGACACCTCGTTATACACAAGTCCGCAACGCCTTATATGCCAAGGGTTAGCGGGCTGAAATAGGCAGCCAGTGGGGTTGTAAATGAAGTGAAACCGACGTGTACTATCGCCATTTACGGCGCTGAAAAATGACACGGGATTCAGATGGCTGGGCACACCAAGAACTGGAAGGGGTAAATCTTGGTGACACGAGGCTCAATAAGCGTGCCAAAGGGCTTTTGATACGGCTGGCTGAGAATCCGCAAGCCAGCATTCCGCATGCGTGCCTCGGATGGTCTGAGACGCTGGGTGCTTACCGCTTCATGGAGAACCAAGCATTCGAATGGCGAGACATTCTGCAACCTCACTGGCAGCGTACGCAGGAAAGGATCCGAGAACACGAGGTTGTGCTGTGTATCCAAGACACTACCGAGCTTGACTTCAACGGGCAGCAAATCCAAGGCTTGGGTCCCTTGAACTACGAAGCCAGGCGTGGTCTGTACCTGCATCCGACCTACGCGGTCAGTCCGGATCGCGTGGGGTTGGGCGTACTGGATGCGTGGATGTGGGCAAGAGAGCCGAAGGATGCAGACGGAAAACGCGATGGGATCAAGGAGAGTACGCGCTGGCTCGAGGGATACGAGCGAGTTGCTGAACTCGCCTCGGAGTTGCCAAACACACGTCTGGTGTACTTAGCCGATCGCGAAGCGGATATCAAGGCGTTGATGCAGCTCGCTGATGACCTTGGCACTCCGGCTGACTGGTTGATCCGCTCGACTCATAATCGCAGTCTGGACTGTAATGAGAAGCTTTGGCAGAAGGTTGGAAAGACCGTGCCGGTGGGAGAAATCCAATTCGTTATGGCGGCTCGCGCGGGGCAGAAGGCGCGTACGGTGAAACAGGCGCTGCGCGTGAAGCGAGTGTCGCTGCGTTGCGGGTTGGCAGTGACTTGTGTGATAGCCAAGGAAATTGAGCCGCCAGCAGGCGTGAAGCCGGTCGAGTGGCGGTTGCTGAGCAATCGCGTACCTGAAGGACGAGAAGATATCGTGGAGCTGATCGACTGGTATCGGGCTAGATGGGAAATCGAGATGTTCTTCAATGTGCTGAAGAACGGCTGCTGTGTCGAAGCGTTACAGTTATCGACCGTGGATCGCATTGAGCGGGCATTGGCGCTGTTCATGATCGTGGCATGGCGCATCGCCTATTTAATGCGTATGGGACGAACCTGTCCAGAGCTAGACGCAATGTTGTTCTTTGATTCCGACGAGACTCATGGAGCTTACCTACTGATGAACAAGCGTATGCCCAAGGGCCGCCCTAAGCTAAACGAAGTATTGCGCTTAGTTGCGCAACTCGGAGGCTTTCTTGCTCGAAAAGGCGACGGTGAACCAGGCGCAAAAACTATCAGGAAAGGCTTGCAGAAAGTCATGACGGCCGCCGAAACGCTACGCGCGCTCAGGCACGAACAGAGATGTGTATAACGAGGTGGTTATAGGAGGGCCAGTTAGTGATTTTAAAATTTTGTTTTGCCATGGAGACCTGATGTTGAAACAACTATGGTGATCTGATCCGATGATTACCCAAACTTTCTATTTATTCAACAAAGCCCTTAAGAATATGTCTAATTATCGCAAACCAAATAATTGTTTATATTTTGTTTAAATAAACGACAATAGAATTTTCAAAAAATTCAGCAAGCAGGAATGAAAATGCCGCTAATTGTCATGAAAAAAACAACCCAAATAGCATCAATTATTACTTTGTTTATCAAGCGTGACCGGGTGCGATCACTGGAGAAAGAACCCGCGTGAAACGCAAAATAATAAAAAATCTGGGATCGTTCTTGAAACGAGTATTGAAGATTACATTGTTATCCCCGTCGTGATAAACAACAAAACATTAAATTTTCTCGTTGATACTGGTGCCAGCGTAACCTTTATTGATGAAAAAATAGCGAACACGATAACACGTCCCTTACTCTCATCAGAAATTCCACAGAATTATCGCCAAGAATTTTCAAACGTCACGACGGTTTCTGGACGATTGGAGGGCCATCAGTTTGCCCTATTGAAACCAACCACCTTCGTCATCGGCACAAAAGAGATCAATGACAGCAACATATGGGTTTCTCTCGATTTATCACTGCTGACGCAATCGATGGGAACAAAAATAGACGGCATTATCGGTATTGATACGTTTAGACGGTTCAGTTGGAAAGTCGATAATGACCAAAAAAAGGTTATTATTTCCGACACGCTCCCCTCCGCATCGGATTATCAGGCGTGCACCGGCTATGATGACAGCTACAACCGAATGCCACAACTCTGGTTTAAATATAAAAATAATGATGTGGCCTTTCGCATGGATACCGGCGCCGATCACAGCTTCGTTTCCAATGAATTCCTCAATTATGTCAAAGAAAACAAGCTATCGCTTGAATTATTGTCTAGCAATGAACCGATGGCTGAAGCCACCTCGTTATACACAAGTCCGCAACGCCTTATATGCCAAGGGTTAGCGGGCTGAAATAGGCAGCCGGTGGGGTTGTAAATGAAGTGAAACCGACGTGTACTATCGCCATTTACGGCGCTGAAAAATGACACGGGATTCAGATGGCTGGGCACACCAAGAACTGGAAGGGGTAAATCTTGGTGACACGAGGCTCAATAAGCGTGCCAAAGGGCTTTTGATACGGCTGGCTGAGAATCCGCAAGCCAGCATTCCGCATGCGTGCCTCGGATGGTCTGAGACGCTGGGTGCTTACCGCTTCATGGAGAACCAAGCATTCGAATGGCGAGACATTCTGCAACCTCACTGGCAGCGTACGCAGGAAAGGATCCGAGAACACGAGGTTGTGCTGTGTATCCAAGACACTACCGAGCTTGACTTCAACGGGCAGCAAATCCAAGGCTTGGGTCCCTTGAACTACGAAGCCAGGCGTGGTCTGTACCTGCATCCGACCTACGCGGTCAGTCCGGATCGCGTGGGGTTGGGCGTACTGGATGCGTGGATGTGGGCAAGAGAGCCGAAGGATGCAGACGGAAAACGCGATGGGCTCAAGGAGAGTACGCGCTGGCTCGAGGGATACGAGCGAGTTGCTGAACTCGCCTCGGAGTTGCCAAACACACGTCTGGTGTACTTAGCCGATCGCGAAGCGGATATCAAGGCGTTGATGCAGCTCGCTGATGACCTTGGCACTCCGGCTGACTGGTTGATCCGCTCGACTCATAATCGCAGTCTGGACTGTAATGAGAAGCTTTGGCAGAAGGTTGGAAAGACCGTGCCGGTGGGAGAAATCCAATTCGTTATGGCGGCTCGCGCGGGGCAGAAGGCGCGTACGGTGAAACAGGCGCTGCGCGTGAAGCGAGTGTCGCTGCGTTGCGGGTTGGCAGTGACTTGTGTGATAGCCAAGGAAATTGAGTCGCCAGCAGGCGTGAAGCCGGTCGAGTGGCGGTTGCTGAGCAATCGCGTACCTGAAGGACGAGAAGATATCGTGGAGCTGATCGACTGGTATCGGGCTAGATGGGAAATCGAGATGTTCTTCAATGTGCTGAAGAACGGCTGCTGTGTCGAAGCGTTACAGTTATCGACCGTGGATCGCATTGAGCGGGCATTGGCGCTGTTCATGATCGTGGCATGGCGCATCGCCTATTTAATGCGTATGGGACGAACCTGTCCAGAGCTGGACGCAATGTTGTTCTTTGATTCCGACGAGACTCATGGAGCTTACCTACTGATGAACAAGCGTATGCCCAAGGGCCGCCCTAAGCTAAACGAAGTATTGCGCTTAGTTGCGCAACTCGGAGGCTTTCTTGCTCGAAAAGGCGACGGTGAACCAGGCGCAAAAACTATCTGGAAAGGCTTGCAGAAAGTCATGACGGCCGCCGAAACGCTACGCGCGCTCAGGCACGAACAGAGATGTGTATAACGAGGTGGGCTGAAGCGGGTGGCTTAACAAAAAGCACCAAATATATCTTGCAGGACTTTATATTTAATGGATTGCCATTAAATAAAATGGAGTTTTCAGATAATCAGGAAGGAAAATTTCATGTCGGGATGGATTTCCTGTCTCGGTTTAAATGTATTAGTCGCGACTTGATCTGACACTGGACCTTGAAAGGTTGAGAGTTACCGGTTTTGATATGGGTGTCGAATCCTTATACAAAACACGAGGTAACTCTCATGCTTCATACTAACAATCCCATCATCAAACACAAAGCCGGCCTGCTCAATCTCGCCGAAGAACTCGGTAATGTATCAAAAGCCTGTAAAATCATGGGTGTGTCACGCGACACGTTTTATCGCTATCAGGAACTGGCGGCAGAAGGCGGCATTGACGCTCTGGTTAACCAAAACCGCCGGGTTCCCAACCTGAAAAACCGTGCTGATGAAGCCACTGAACGTGCGGTTGTTGATTACGCCATTGAGTTCCCGGCTCATGGCCAGCACCGGACCAGTAATGAGCTGCGTAAAAAAGGCGTCTTCATTTCTGGCAGCGGTGTGCGCTCCATCTGGCAACGACACGATCTGGAAAACTTTCGTAAGCGCCTGAAGGCACTTGAGGAAAAAGTTGCCAGAGAAGGCATCGTACTTACTGATGCTCAAATCGCTGCACTGGAGAAGAAGGCGCACGACGACGAAGCCTGTGGTGAAATAGAGACTGCTCACCCGGGTTATCTGGGGTCGCAGGACACCTTCTACGTGGGTAATCTGAAAGGTGTTGGCCGTATCTACCAGCAGACGTTCGTGGATACGTACTCGAAAGTGGCGCACTGCAAGCTTTACACGAGTAAAGCACCGATCTCTGCCGCCGACCTGCTCAATGATCGCGTGCTGCCGTTCTACGAAGCTCAGGGGCTGCCAATGCTAAGAATACTGACGGACAGGGGGGACGGAATACTGCGGTAAAGTGGAACAACATGACTATCAGCTGTACTTGGCTATCAACGATATAGACCATACGAAAACGAAAGCGATGTCTCCGCAGACAAACGGTATCTGCGAGCGCTTCCATAAAACTATTTTGCAGGATTTTTATCAGGTTGCGTTCCGTAAGACGTTATACGAGGACCTAGAAAGTCGACAAAAGGATCTGGACAACTGGTTGTGGCATTACAATAATGAGCGAACTCATCAGGGTAAAATGTGCTGCGGGCGTACGCCAATGGCCACGTTACTTGATGGTAAACGAGTCTGGGCAGAAAAAAATCTGAACCAGATTTAATCTGACAGACACCTGTATAAATAACCGGTAACTGTCAGATCAGGTCTGAGCTAATACAGTTTAAACGCTATACGTTTATCTGTATTAGCTCAGGTGCATATTCGCATCGTGATCGATCAGTGATTCGCATGACAATCGATCACGATTTCGCATCTAAGGTCGATCACTGATTCGCGTCGTATCGATCACTCCGGGACTTAACTCTTCTAACCTCCTCTCCGTTCGCAGTTTCTACTGAAATGGAGATAACGATGGCCAGAAAGAGAAAAAGCAGGAGTCCCATGGAGACTTGTCTTCAGATCTTCAAACTCAAATTTGAGTGCAACCAGTCTAATCGCACCATCGCCGCTGCTCTTAGGGTCAGCCCTTCCACAGTTTATGAGGTGCTCTCCCGTTTTACCGCCGCATCGCTGTCGTGGCCATTGCCTGATGCGCTCTTGCCAGAAAAACTGGAAAAGATGCTGTTCCCCACCCGCAGAATGCGCACCTCGGAGCTTATCGCGCCAGACTGGCTGTATATCGATACCGAGCTAAGACGGCCAGGGGTTACCAGGCAGCTGTTGTGGATAGAATACAGCACCGAAACCGGAGAAATGGCGCTGGGCTACTCTCAGTTCTGCCGTTGTTATCGCCAATGGAAGAAATGCCAGAAACGCTCGATGCGCCAGACCCACCGTGCCGGTGAGAAGCTGTTCATCGACTTCTGCGGGCCCACGGTGCCGGTATCCGACCCCGATACGGGAAATGTGCGCCGGGTCGCCATCTTCGTCGCTGTCATGGGAGCGTCAAATTATACCTATGCAGAAGCCTGCCCCGGTCAGGACATGATGAGCTGGCTGAATGCTAACAGCCACTGCCTGACCTTCCTCGGCGGCGTTCCAGCCCTGCTGGTACCCGATAATCTGCGTAGCGCGGTGAGCAAAGCAGATCGCTACGAGCCGGTCATCAACGACAGCTATCAGTCTTTGGCCTCGCATTACAGCACGGTAGTGATGCCAGCCAGACCCTACAAACCGAAAGACAAGGCCAAAGTGGAAAACGGCGTCCTGCTGGTCGAAAGGTGGCTCCTGGCGCGAATACGCAATGAAACCTTCCATACGATGCATGCGCTCAACGTCAGGCTCAGTGAGCTGATGACCGAGCTGAATAACCGGCCAATGAAAGGTTATGGGGGCCAGAGCCGAGCGCAGCGCTTTGCGCTGCTCGATGCGCCGTGCCTGCAGCCGTTGCCAGCCATGCCCTATGAATACACCGAATACCGTGCGGTGAAGGTCGCTCCTGACTATCACGTCGAATACGACCGCCACTGGTACTCCGTTCCCCATGAGCTGGTTGGTGAAAGGCTGTCGGTAAAAGCGGGTCAGACGTTGGTCCAGGTCTGGCATAAGGGCCGCTGCGTGGCTCAGCACCCTCGCAGCGATCGGCAGTACAGCCACAGCACGAATCCGGCACACATGCCGGTCAATCACCGCGGGCACAGCAGCTGGACACCTGAAAAGCTGCTGGATAATGCCGCGAGAACCGGCAAGGCGACCCGGCAGGTGGTGGAAGCGATGCTAAACGCGAAGAATCATCCTGAGCAGGCTTATCGGGCTGTTCTCGGCCTACTGTCGCTCCAGAAAAAATACGGTGCCGAACGGCTGGAAAAAGCCTGTGACAAGGCCTGCGGGCTGAACCATCCGGAAAGGCGTTTTATCGAGAATCAGCTGCGTCACAACAGGGAGGGCATCGGAGAAACAGTTAAAGGAAATAGAGAGTTACAGCTTCCACTGGAGCACGAGAATCTGCGTGGTCCAAAATATTACCACTGAAAAAGGGAGTCGTTATGACTGATGACCTGCTAACCAAACTTAGAACGCTGAAGCTGTCGGCAATGGCCGATGGCATGATACGCCAGCGTGAGGCACCTGGTACATACAATGAGCTGGGGTTCGCAGAACGCCTGGGGTTACTTGTCGAAGAAGAGCTACTGAATCGTGAAAACAGCCGTGTTGGGCGGTTGAGAAAGCAGGCACGGTTGCGCCACGGTGCAACCCCTGAGGGTATGTACTATCCGGTCTCCCGAGGGTTAAAGGCCGAACAGATGCGCGAGCTTCTGAACGGGCATTACATCACCCACAGCAAGAATATCCTGATAACAGGGCCAACTGGCAGCGGAAAAAGCTGGGTAGGTTGTGCCCTGGGCGAGCAGGCGTGCCGGCAAAAGAGAAGCGTTCAATACTGGCGCATGGGTCGGCTGCTGGATCAGTTTGAGCAGGGCCGACTGGACGGCAGCTGGCTTAAGCAACTGAAACAGCTTCAAAAAATAGAGTTTCTTATCTTGGACGACCTTGGTCTTGAAGTTATCACAACGCGGCAATGCAATGACTTGCTGGAAATAACGGAAGAGCGATATGGGCAAACCAGCACGATCCTTATCAGCCAGTTGCCGGTGGAGCAATGGTACGGAGTGATGGAAAACCCGACGGCGGCAGATGCCTTCCTGGATCGGCTGATCCACAACTCTCACAGAGTGGAGCTTCAGGGAGAATCATTAAGGAAAAATAGCCTGGCAGTGGAAAGCGCAGAAGAAACACGCTAAAACGATAAAAAAGTTAGGTTCCCGGGTGATCGATTACGATGCGAAAACGTGATCGACCTTAGATGCGAATCGATGATCGATCGCATGCGAATACGCACTCAGACCTGATCTGACAGTTACCGGTTATTTATACAGGTGTCTGTCAGATTAAATCTGGTTCAGATTTTTTTCTGCCCAGACTCGTTTACCATCAAGTAACGTGGCCATTGGCGTACGCCCGCAGCACATTTTACCCTGATGAGTTCGCTCATTATTGTAATGCCACAACCAGTTGTCCAGATCCTTTTGTCGACTTTCTAGGTCCTCGTATAACGTCTTACGGAACGCAACCTGATAAAAATCCTGCAAAATAGTTTTATGGAAGCGCTCGCAGGTACCGTTTGTCTGCGGAGACATCGCTTTCGTTTTCGTATGGTCTATATCGTTGATAGCCAAGTACAGCTGATAGTCATGTTGTTCCACTTTACCGCAGTACTCCGTCCCCCTGTCCGTCAGTATTCTTAGCATTGGCAGCCCCTGAGCTTCGTAGAACGGCAGCACGCGATCATTGAGCAGGTCGGCGGCAGAGATCGGTGCTTTACTCGTGTAAAGCTTGCAGTGCGCCACTTTCGAGTACGTATCCACGAACGTCTGCTGGTAGATACGGCCAACACCTTTCAGATTACCCACGTAGAAGGTGTCCTGCGACCCCAGATAACCCGGGTGAGCAGTCTCTATTTCACCACAGGCTTCGTCGTCGTGCGCCTTCTTCTCCAGTGCAGCGATTTGAGCATCAGTAAGTACGATGCCTTCTCTGGCAACTTTTTCCTCAAGTGCCTTCAGGCGCTTACGAAAGTTTTCCAGATCGTGTCGTTGCCAGATGGAGCGCACACCGCTGACAGAAATGAAGACGCCTTTTTTACGCAGCTCATTACTGGTCCGGTGCTGGCCATGAGCCGGGAACTCAATGGCGTAATCAACAACCGCACGTTCAGTGGCTTCATCAGCACGGTTTTTCAGGTTGGGAACCCGGCGGTTTTGGTTAACCAGAGCGTCAATGCCGCCTTCTGCCGCCAGTTCCTGATAGCGATAAAACGTGTCGCGTGACACACCCATGATTTTACAGGCTTTTGATACGTTACCGAGTTCTTCGGCGAGATTGAGCAGGCCGGCTTTGTGTTTGATGATGGGATTGTTAGTATGAAGCATGAGAGTTACCTCGTGTTTTGTATAAGGATTCGACACCCATATCAAAACCGGTAACTCTCAACCTTTCAAGGTCCAGTGTCAGATCAAGTCGCGACTAATACAGTTTATCCCTTCACGTATAATGTTTTGCTATGACGCTGACTCTATTGAAAAAAACAGCATTCCTCATGAACGTTCCATTGCCATTCGCTATATGGATGGAAGCATTGAAGTGTTTTACAACAATAATGAAGAAATACAAAAATATGGATTAAAAAATGGTGTGATGTAGCCCCCTGTAACACCAGACAGTAGCTGTATCTCCAGATAAGAGATAGGCTTAGATATATGTCTAACAATCATGCTAATTTTGAAATGACCGGGATCCTGTTAGGGCAAGAAGTCCGTAAGCGTAAAACTCCGCAAGAGAAAATCGCCATCATTCAGCAGACAATGGAGCCGGGGATGAACGTCTCCCATGTAGCCCGCCTGCATGGCATCCAGCCCAGCCTTTTGTTTAAGTGGAAGAAGCAATACCAGGAAGGAAGCCTCACCGCCGTTGCGGCCGGAGAAGAAGTGGTTCCAGCTTCGGCGCTGGCGACTGCCCTCAAGCAGGTCCGGGAGCTACAGCGCCTTCTGGGTAAGAAGACGATGGAAGTTGAGATCCTCAAAGAAGCAGTGGAGTACCGCCAGTCGCGAAAATGGATAGCGCACGCGCCCTTGTTGCCAAAGGACGGGGAATAGCTCTGGTCAGCCGCGCCATGAGCGTGTCGCGTGCGCAGCTGTCACTGCGGGTTAACCGTTCTGCCGACTGGCTGGACAGGCGCAGCAACCGGCGTAATGACGAAGCTGATGCTGAGATATTATCGGACATCCTCCGTATCATCAGCGACATGCCCAGTTACGGTTACCGCCGAGTGTGGGGTATCCTGCGTAAGCAACGTCGTGCAGAGGGACTTCCACCGGTGAACGCCAAACGGCTTTACAGGATAATGAGCGAGCATAACCTGCTGTTGTTGCATGATAAAACTGAACGTCCGAAGCGGGAGCATAAAGGCAAAATCGCGGTAGCAGAGAGCGATATGCGCTGGTGCTCAGATGGCTTCGAGTTCGGTTGTGACAACGGCGAGAAGCTGCGGGTGACGTTCGCACTGGACTGCTGCGACCGGGAGGCCATAGACCATATCGTTATACACATCTTTCTAACGCACTGTTTAATCAATGAGTTACGGGTTTATCTCAGAGTGGCATTTTGAACCTCAAAAAGCCAATGGGATGGCTTGAATGCCTTAATTCACGGGGTTCTGAGCATCCTGTTCAAAAAATGGCCAAAAGATGTGTATAACGATATGGCCATAGACTGGGCAGCGAGCACCAGGGGTTATGACAGTTCAACCGTGCAGGATGTGATGCTGAGGTCGGTGGAAAAACGCTTCGGTAGCGCGCTGCCGGATAAACCAGTGCAATGGCTGACGGATAATGGTTCAGCGTACACAGCGCATGAAACGCGGAAGTTCGCCAGAGAACTGAATCTGGAGCCCTGCACAACAGCAGTGAGCCGTCCACAGAGTAACGGCATGGCAGAACGGTTCGTGAAGACGATGAAGGAAGATTACATCGCCTTCATGCCAAAACCCGATGTGCGAACAGCGCTGAAGAACCTTGCAGCGGCGTTCAATCATTACAATGAAAACCATCCGCACAGTGCGCTGGGATACAACTCCCCAAGAGAATATCGGCGCCAGCGGGCATCGTTAACTTAAGATACAAAAGCTGTCCGGAGATGGTGGGTCAAGATCAGATTAAAAAATGGTGATAAGATATTAACCATCAACAATACCACCTATTCTCCAGAAAAAATAAAAACGGTGAGGAAATTGTTACTTCAGGAGCCAAAAGGAACATTGGCACTGACTATTCAGCGTGAAAATCAAGTAATGGATATTGTGCTCTAGGCTGTGTCCCTTAATTACATAACCTCTGGTAAAACAGGCGGATGCAGCCCAGTTTCAACATTGCCAGATAATTCCTCGCCGTTTTGTCGTAACGTGTCGCAATGCGACGGTATTCTTTCAGACGGCCAAAGCACCGCTCAACAACGTTCCGATTGCGGTAGGCGTCACGATCGAGCTGGCTTTGTTGAATAAACAGATTTTATGCTACCAGCCCAGTAAAACGATTGTTTCCAGCAACGTAAAATCATGCAGTTAAGCATCATGAGAAAACGGAATGCCTGAGGTGATAAGCATTTTCTACCAAAATGGGCATAGTAAAACAGCACGATTCCCTATTATTCAACAAAGCCGATCGAGCTTTGAACGACCATCTACCGCCATTTTTTCAGTGGATTTTCGGGGGATGACAGTTTTTATACCTCTGTTTTTCAGCTCGTTACGTAATACATGCCCGGAGTACGCCTTGTCAGCGAGTACCGCATGACCACGGCGTTTCATACTGCCGTTCTGGCGTTGAACACCAATACCGTCCAAAAGACGTAGTGCAAACTGACTTTCATGAGCCTGACCGGGGCTCAACACGATGTTTAACGGAAGACCACTTCCGTCTGTAGCCATATGGATTTTGGTGCCAAAACCACCTCGAGAGCGACCCTGCCCATTATCTCCGGTGATATCGGGATGTTTTTTTGAGCACCGGCAGCACATTTCAGCGCCCTGATATTGCTACCATCCAGCGCAGTCGCTGACCAGTCCACGAGGCCATGGGCATCAAGTGATGAAAGTAACTTATTGAAAATAATGTTAATGACTCCCGATTTTGACCATCGGTTAAAGCGGTTATAAACGGTTTTCCATGGGCCGTATCGCTCAGGTAAATCACGCCATGGGGCACCAGAGCACAGCCCCCAGAACATGCCATTGATAATCATGCGATGCTCAGCCCATGGGCGTCCGGCCTGTGGTGTTGCTGGTTCAGCAGGGAGTAAGGGCTGGATGATAGCCCATGCTTCATCGGGAAGGTCGTAGCGAGCCATAGTTCAAAATGATGTAGAAACAAACAGTTAGTATAACTCATGGGATTAAGGGACACAGCCTAACACACAAACCTCTGCATCCGACCATCAACAACATGCCCCTTACTGGGCGTATGAGGTTGCTGATAAACAGCCAGACTCCCACTGTCATTCCCGCGAAAGCGGGAATCTCTTGCCGAAGAAACGCGTTTATTCACACAGAGATCCCCGGCTTCCGCCGAGGATGACGAGGGGGTAGAGAGACTTTGTCAGCAGTCTGCCCCCCCCTGACAGGGGATATTGTCAGTGAAAATCACTGAGGTGCAGGTCCGTTTTTCTCTTTCTCCAGCAGTTTTTCCAGCGCATCACCACCAATATGGCGGAAATCCTGCCCTTTAACGAAGTAGAAAATAAACTCGCAGATGTTCTGGCAACGGTCGCCAATGCGTTCGATTGAGCGGGCGCAAAACAGCGCGGTCAATACGCTCGGAATGGTGCGTGAGTCTTCCATCATGTGCGTCATCAGTTGGCGCACAATGCCTTCATACTCTTTATCGACCTTCTTGTCTTCGCGATAAATACGGATAGCTTCATCCAGATCCATGCGCGCAAAGGCGTCCAGTACGTCATGCAGCATTTCTACCGTATGACGACCCAACGATTCCAGGCTAACCAGCAAAGGCTGATGCTGATGCGAATATTTCTCCAATGCGGTGCGACAGATTTTATCCGCTACATCGCCAATACGCTCCAGTTCAGAAATGGTTTTGATGATTGCCATCACCAGACGCAAATCACTCGCCGTTGGCTGACGCTTAGCGATGATACGCACACAGGCTTCATCGATGGTCACCTCCATCAAGTTCACCTTGGCATCACCTTCAATCACGCGTTGGGCCAATTCCGCGTCACGGTTGTGCATTGCCGTAATGGCATCCGTCAGTTGCTGCTCAACCAAACCGCCCATGGTCATCACCTGGGTGCGAATGTGCTCAAGCTCAGCGTTGAACTGCTCGGAAATGTGTTTGTTCAGATTCAGATTGTCCATGATGCTTCCTGTAATCAACCATAGCGACCGGTAATGTAGTCTTCGGTCTGTTTCTGTTTGGGCGCGGTAAACAGGGTATCTGTATCGCTAAATTCGATCAGTTCGCCCAAGTACATAAATGCCGTATGATCCGAACAGCGTGCCGCCTGTTGCATGTTGTGGGTGACGATCACCACGGTATAATCTTTCTTCAATTCGGAAATCAGTTCTTCGATACGGCCCGTAGAGATAGGGTCCAGCGCCGAACAAGGTTCATCAAGCAGCAACACATCAGGACGGATAGCGATACCGCGCGCAATGCACAAACGCTGCTGCTGACCACCCGAGAGACTGTATCCGCTCTGGTGCAGCTTATCTTTGGTTTCCTGCCACAATGCGGCTTTGGTCAATGCCCACTGCACGCGCTCATCCATATCGGCGCGGGAAAGTTTTTCGAACAAACGCACACCGAAGGCAATATTGTCATAAATCGACATCGGGAACGGGGTTGGCTTCTGGAACACCATGCCCACCTTGGCACGCAGCAACGCCACATCCTGCTTGTCAGTAAGAATGTTGTTACCATCCAGCAAGATATCCCCTTCCGCGCGCTGTTCCGGATACAGTTGATACATTTTATTCAGCGTGCGCAACAGTGTGGATTTGCCGCAGCCAGACGGGCCGATAAATGCGGTCACCTGATTGGTGGCAATATCCAGCGTAATGTCTTTCAGCGCATGGAATTTTCCATAATAGAAATTCAAATTGCGCACCTGGATTTTGTAGTTGGATGTCTCGGTAGCCATACTCATTAAGACTTCTCTCTTTTAACTGGTGTGTCGTCCGACACACCGTTGAATCCATTAATGTTTCTTTTTCGCGAACAAAATACGCGCGACAATGTTCAGCAGCAGCACGCACAGCGTAATCAGTAGCACCCCCGCCCAGGCCAGCTGTTGCCACTCGACAAACGGGCTCATGGCAAACTTAAAGATGGTGACGGGCAGGTTGGCAATCGGGTGCATCATGTCGGTGTTCCAGAACTGGTTGGACAGCGACGTAAACAGCAACGGTGCGGTTTCCCCGGCGATGCGGGCGATTGCCAGCAGTACGCCAGTGATAATGCCGGAGACAGAGGCTTTCAATGTGATGGCCGAAATCATTTTCCACTTCGGCGTTCCCAGCGCATAAGCCGCTTCACGCAGGCTATCGGGAACCAGTTTCAGCATGTTCTCTGTGGTACGAATCACGATAGGCACCTGCAATAGCGCCAGCGCAATCACCCCCGCCCACCCCGAGAAGTGCTGCATCTTTGTCACGACAATCGAGTAGACAAACAAGCCAACCACAATCGAAGGTGCTGACAATAAGATATCGTTAATAAAGCGAATCACTTCGGCAACAATGGATTTGCGACCATATTCCGCCAGGTAGATACCCGCCATAATGCCGAGCGGTGTACCAAAGACCGTGGCCCAGAAAATCAGCAATCCACTGCCGACAATGGCGTTGGCAAGCCCACCACCTGCGGTATTGGGCGGCGGCGTCATTTCGGTAAACAATGCCAGCGACATGCCGTCGATCCCTCTCACTACGGTAGAGAACAGGATCCACACCAGCCAGAACAGGCCGAATGCCATGGTTGTCATGGAGAGGCATAGCGCAATGCGGTTCTTCTGGCGACGCCAGGCCTGCATTTTCTGCCGGGTACGCGCCAGTGTGGCTTCTTGTTCCATTCCTAACGCCGCCATTAGCGTGCTCCCTCATTTTTTGCCAAACGCATAATCATCAACTTAGACAGCGCCAGCACGATAAAGGTAATCACAAACAGGATAAAACCAAGCTGCATCAATGCCGCCGTATGCAGGCCAGATTCCGCTTCGGCAAACTCGTTCGCCAGCGCGGAAGTGATACTGTTGCCGGGCATAAACAGAGACAGGCTGTCCAACTGGTAGGTGTTACCGATAATAAAGGTCACCGCCATGGTTTCACCCAGTGCGCGCCCCAGCCCCAGCATGACGCCGCCAATCACCCCGTTTTTGGTGTATGGCAATACGATGCGCCAAATCACTTCCCAGGTGGTGCAACCAATACCGTAGGCTGACTCTTTCATCATTACCGGTGTTTGCTCAAACACGTCACGCATTACGGCAGCGATATAAGGAATGATCATGATGGCCAGAATCACACCGGCGGCCAGAATACCGATACCAAACGCAGGACCAGAGAACAGTGTGCCCAAAATAGGAATGCCGGACAGGATACTCCCGACCGGTTGCTGGAAGTATTTGGCAAACAACGGTGCGAAAATAAACAGACCCCACATGCCGTAAACGATACTCGGAATGGCGGCCAATAATTCGATGGCAACGCCCAGCGGGCGTTTCAGCCAGTTCGGTGCTAACTCCGTCAGGAACAGGGCGATACCGAAGCTGATAGGAATAGCAATGATCAGGGCAATCAGCGAGGTCACGACGGTACCGTAAATCGGCACCAGCGCACCAAACTGCCCGGCAGGCGCGTCCCACTCTTTAGTCCACAGAAACGCAAAGCCAAACTTCTCAATGCTCGGCCAGGATGCCACGATCAGCGATACGATGATGCCGCCCAGCAGCAGCAGCGTCAGCAGCGCGGAGAATCTCACCAGTGCGATAAAGATGACGTCGCCCAGCTTTCCGGGGGCTTTCATGGTTGGCTTATACTCAGCCATAGTGCTCTCTTCTTCAGTGTTAATCATTTGACAGGCAAAGGCGGACGGGCTTCCCGCCCATCCGCCATAACTTATGTCAGTGCCTTGTTAACCGCACAAGGGCTTGCATAGCGTTTCAATGCTTATTTAAACAGCGCGTTACCGCTGCTGTCTTTTACACTGGTTTTCCATGCGGCACGAATCTGCTCAACCACTTCGGTTGGCAGCGTAGCGTAATCCAGTGCTAACGCTTGCTCACCGCCTTTCTTGAACGCCCAGTCAAAGAACTTCAGCACTTCAGCGCCCTGCTCTGGTTTTTCTTGTTTCTGGTGAACCAGAATGAAGGTGGTAGAGGTGATTGGCCATGCGTCAGCACCGTGCTGGTTGGTCAGGTCTTGGGCAAAAGATTTGCTCCAGTCGATGCCTTTGGCCGCGTTGCTGAATGATTGGCCGGTCGGTTGAACGGCTTTACCGTCGGCAGAAATCAGCTTGGTGTAAGCCAGGTTATTCTGCTTGGCATAAACGTATTCAACATAACCGATAGAGCCCGGCAGACGCTGAACGAACGCGGCAATACCGTCGTTACCTTTACCGCCTAGACCGGTCGGCCAGTTAACCGTAGAACCAGCACCAATTTTCTCTTTCCATTCAGCGTTCACTTTCGCCAGATAGCTGGTGAACACGAAAGAGGTACCGGAACCGTCAGCGCGACGAACGACGGCGATATCCTGATCCGGCAGTTTAACGCCCGGGTTCAGTTTAGTGATGGCCGCATCATTCCATTTTTTGATTTTACCCAAGTAGATATCACCCAGCGTTTTACCATCCAGCGTCAGTTCGCCAGATTTAATGCCCGGGACGTTTACCGCTAATACCACACTACCGATTACGGTAGGGAACTGGAACAGGCCATCTTCAGCCAGCTTCTCATCAGCCAGTGGTGCATCAGATGCACCGAAATCAACGGTTTTTGCTTGAATCTGCTTAACGCCGCCAGAAGAACCAATACCTTGATAGTTAACTTTATTGCCCGTTTCTTTCTGGTAAGAGTCTGCCCACTTGGCGTAGACCGGCGCTGGGAACGTAGCACCTGCACCGGTAAGGTTAACGGCAGCTGAGGCGTTGACCGCCGTCAGGGAGAAGGTTGCCATAACGAGACCGGCAATCGTGGTACGCATCAGTTTCATAATCCCTCCTGTGGGATTTTTTAAAGGTGTCGACCCAGATTCTTTATTGATCAGAGTGTAGTTCGCAGGAGGAAAAATAGGACAATTACATGACAGTAAAATGTATTGAATGTGACAGTTTTATGACATACAAAATTTGTTCACAATCAATTGCATTAAACGCGGCATTTTACCTGAACACGCGCGGCGTTGATTCAGGCCATAGCGCACAACCAGGCCAATAGATCTGTCTGAAAAGTATCAGGAAATAACGGGGAAGGCGACAGCAGGCAGTAACAGGAGCCCTTCTCGACAAATCCTGGCGGTGTAAGTCGGTTACGGTATTTTTGGCTTTGTTGAATAAATCAGAACTTGTAACGACTGTGCCCCAGGTCGATTGTTACGTGATGCGAATACTGTTCGGCATTCCTAATAGCGTGATCCGGTTAAGCGCTTTGACCATCGCCATGGCTTCACCCACCTGAGCATCGTAGTCACGCAGACTTAGATGACCACCCAGAAGCGTTTTGAACCGGAACATGGCCGTTTCAGCCACTGAGCGTCGGTGATAGCCCACTTTCTTTTTCCAGGTATCGTTGCTGCCGCTCAGGCGCTGATTTGCAACAGCGTGGTTACGCTCGTGGTAGTGGTCCGGCCAATATTGCGCCCCCCTTCGCGGCGGGATAAGCGGCCTTATTTTCTTCCTCAGCAGAGCATCATGGCAGTAACCTGTATAGTAAGCGCCGTCAGCCGATGCCTCTCTGATTTTCCGGTGGGTCTGGTTTATCAGTGCTGGTAGAGCCTGGGCATCATTCGTACCACTGAGCGACAAATCCGCACAGATAATCTCATGCGTCGCACTGTCTACTGCCAGATGCAGCTTACGCCACACCCTGCGTCTGTCGGCACCATGCTGCCGGACTTTCCATTCGCCTTCGCCAAAGACCTTCAGGCCGGTTCCATCAATGACCAGATGTGAGATTTCACCACGGGTTGGCGTTTTTATGCTGATGTTCACTGTCTTTGCTCGCTTGCTGAGCAGCGAATAGTCTGGACAATGCAGCGACAATTTAATCAGTTTAAAAATCGAGTCAACAAAACCCTGTAAAGCCCTCAATGAATCTATGGTCACCCCCATTTTTGCAACACTGATCTTTGATTAATGGTGGGCTTGCTTAAATCTATCCGGCGTCTTTATGGCCAAGGATGCCCGCGCCACGATGAGTTTCGCACCTGATATTCCTAAAAAGGCCATCGGCTTCATTGAGCCATTTTCATTTTTTGGTTTTATATCAGGCCGTCAGGCCATTCATGTCATCAATAATCAGTCTTCGCAAAACCAGATGGGTAACTTCGTTAAATTGCTGACTGTTAGACCAGCATTACTGTTCAAACACGGTATTTCGTGTCGTTATTGCCCAAGCTATTCGAGCTAATTTATTTGCTAATGCACAGCACACAACGCAAGAATGTTTCCTGCCCAACTGAGACCTTACCCAATCAGCTAATCTCCCTGATTGATGGTCAATTCTTAGGATAAATACCCGCGCACATTGAACAAGCAATCGGCGAAGGTTTTTATCTCCACGCTTGCTAAATAGCTGTTCCGAATACCGCTACACTTTTGCCTGTCCATGTTTTCCACTGGGAAACGGGCTGACGGTTTCCATGAAGCGGCGAACCTTGTTCAGTCACTGCCACATTGAACAGCATTGATGATTGCGGGTAATGGTTTCATGCAACGCCTGCCATAACCGCTCTACATGATTTACCCATGGTGAGTACACCGGCTGATAAATAACCCTGAATTTCGGGTTTTCTTCCAGCCAGCGCTGCGTCTCCCGGCTTTTGTGAATAATGTAGTTATCAACTATCAGCGTGAGCGTTTTTGCCCGTCTGTACGTTGCTCTCAGATGCTATAAAATACTGATAAAAAACGAATTTTTACTGTTTCCTCCAACATAGCTGACTTTTCCCGTCCCGCTGTGTAATGCACCCGCCAGATAATATTTCTCGTTCTGGCCCGGCGTCACGATGCGTTTCTGCTTCCCGCGAACCTGCCAGTCCGCGCCAATTTTGGGATTCAGATGAATATCCACTTCGTCTTCGTAAAAGACGGGATGTTCCGCGCTACATTGTTCCAGCGCCATCGCGATGGCCTCCATTTTTTCTTCCTTATGCGGGTCGCGGATACGCAGCGTAGGAGCTGCGCGTCGCCACACCAAACCGGCAGAAGGCCGCCAACGGCGCACCGTGGAAGCATGCAACTGGCAACCGGTTAT
Organism: Symbiopectobacterium sp. Eva_TO; assembly: GCF_053848865.1. Lineage (NCBI taxonomy): Bacteria > Pseudomonadati > Pseudomonadota > Gammaproteobacteria > Enterobacterales > Enterobacteriaceae > Symbiopectobacterium > Symbiopectobacterium sp. Eva_TO. The sequence goes on from NZ_JBSPEY010000004.1 coordinate 2,321,058, forward strand.
CTCATTGATTTTTATCGCTAGCAGTTCCGTGCTCCAGCGCGAACGCTGATAGCCAAAATCATGAGGGGAACGCTTTACGAGCTGGATTAACAGTGCGCAGATCTGTTCAAACGGCCAGCGACGGCCACGACCGGGCCGCAGAGATTTGAGGCCTTCAATGCCGTACAGGGTGAGCCAGTTAATCCATCTGCCGATTGACGAACGGGCGCAGCAAAGCATTCTGGCGACATCGCTCACGCGCTCGCCCCGGTGCAACATCAGGATGGCGGTCAGCCTGCGGGTGTAGTGGTCAACTAATATTGGCCACCGCATTAGACTGTATGTAGAACAGTCGCTCAGATTCGTTTGGAGTTAAGCCGCCGTTATACCAGTGAGGCCGGATAGCGCTGTAATACCCCGTGATGTAGCGGATAATCGCGTCCTGGGCTTCGCTGAAGCTGTTGTAACCCTTTGTCGGCACCCATTCTGTCTTCAGGCTGCGGAAGAACCGCTCCATTGGCGCATTATCCCAGCAGTTACCCCGCCGACTCATACTCTGCTTTATCCGGCAGCGCCACAGGGCTTGCCGGTATTGACGGCTGGTATAGTGGCTGCCCTGGTCGCTGTGGAACATGACTCCTGTTGGTTGTCCCCGGAGTTCCCAGGCCATCTGCAACGCTTTAACTGTCAGCGCCGAGTCCGGCGACGTCGACATGGCCCAGCCCACCGGTTTGCGGGCGAACAGATCTAGCACCACCGCAAGGTAAGCCCAGCATTTGCCCGTCCAGATGTAGGTCACATCGCCGCACCAGACCTGATCCGGCGCGGTAACCGCGAACTGGCGGTTGAGATAGTTCGGTATTTCAACGTGTTCATTGCCGCCGCGTTTGTATTTGTGAGCCGGTCGCTGGCAGCTGGCGATACCCAGCTCCTTCATCAGCTTGCCAGCCAGCCAGCGCCCCATTTTGACACCGGAGCTGCCGGTGACGATGGTCGCGATACTTCGAGCGCCGGCAGAGCCGCCGCTGGCGTTCCAGGCTTCCATGACGCGGCTACACTTAACCACGCGCTCACCGTCGGGTTCATTAGCGGAAGCCTGCCAGTGCCTGTAGCTGCTGCGATGTACCTCAAAAGTTTGGCACAACGCCGTGACCGGGTATCGCGCCCTCAGCCTGTCGACTACCGTGAACCGTTGAGTGAGTCCGACATTAAGAGCGCCGTAGCCTTTTTTAGGATTTCGTTCTCCATTTCAAGGCATTGGACTTTTTTCTTCATCTCACGCAGCTCGAGCTGTTCAGGGGTAAGAGGAAGTCCCGTTGGCGTTTTTCCCTGTCGTTCAAGGCGAAGCTTATTGACCCAGCGACTAATGGCAGAATGGCTGACATTAACCGCCTCTGCGGCCTTAACGTATGTGTAGCCGTGGTCGACAACCAGCTTTGCGGCTTCGAGCTTAAATTCCGCCGTAAAATGTTTACCCATGAGGTCACCTGTCGTGTTGATGAGGTGAGCATATCACCTCCGCTCAGGTGGCCAGTATCAGTGTGCCACTACACTCTTATTGGTATCGATCTCGGTAAACATTCTTTTCATCTTCATTGCCAGGATAAGTCAGGTAAAGCGCTTCTGAGTAAGAAGTTTACGCGCACAAAGCTAATGCAGTTTTTGGCGACGTGCCCGCCCTCGGTTGTTGTTATGGAAGCTTGTGCCGGTGCACACTTTATGGCGCGGCGTATCAATGATAGCGGCCATGAAGCAAAACTTATCTCTCCGCAATTTGTGCGCCCGTTTGTCAAGGGCAATAAAAATGATTTTGTTGATGCAGAGGCGATATGTGAAGCCGCATCCCGGCCGTCAATGCGTTTTGTTCAGCCGAAAACGGAGGTTCAGCAGGCGATGCGAGCACTGCATCGGGTCAGGGAATCTCTTATCAGAGATAAAGTAAAAACCACTAACCAGATCCACGGTTTTCTGCTGGAGTTTGGGATAAGCCTGCCAATCGGCGAGGCGGTAATAAAGCGACTGTCTCTGGTGCTGGCTGAGCACGAAATCCCCGCATACCTGAGCCGTCTGCTGATGAAGTTACATGCCCACTATCTTTACCTTGTCGAGCAAATAACAGCGCTGGAATCAGAATTAAATCAGTCAATCAAAGCTGATGATACTGCACAGCGAATTATGACAATTCCAGGCGTCGGTCCGATTACTGCCAGCTTACTTTCATCACAGTTCGGCGATGGAAAACAATTTTCATGTAGCAGGGATTTTGCGGCTTCCACAGGGCTTGTACCGCGACAATACAGCACAGGAGGCAAACCGACTCTGCTGGGGATAAGCAAACGAGGTGATAAAAATTTACGCAAACTTCTGGTTCAATGTGCTCGCTCGTTCATGATGCGACTTGAATATCAGCAGGGCAGGCTTGCTGAATGGGTTCGGGGGCAACTCGATAACAAACATTCAAATATTGTCGCCTGTGCTCTGGCAAACAAATTGGCGCGAATAGCCTGGTCAATCACAACTAATCACAATGAATATCAGGCCTGATGTTATGTAGAACTAAATCAACAGACTGATTATTAAGTAATTAAACAGCAGTTACCTATCTAGTTTTGCGAAGACTGATTATTGATGACATGAACGGCATATCGGCCTGCTGAAAAACCTGACGACAAAAATGGCTCACTGAAGCCGAGGGCTTTTTCAGGTTCACCAGGCGCGGAACTCATCGAGGCGCGGGCATCTCGCCCACAGAGACGCCGGATAGATTGAAGCAAGCCCACCATTAGTCAAAAATCAGTGTTGCAAAAATGGGGGTGACCATAGATTTATTCGCACAAGATACTTATGGATTACAGCGCGGCAATGGTGGCCTGCTGTTCCAATAGTTTGGCTTTCGCTACCGCATAGCCGTCACGTTTTTCACGCTCTTTGGCAATAACCGCCTCTGGTGCGCGCGCAACAAAGCCTTCATTGGAGAGCTTGCTGTCGATGCGGTTGATTTCCGCTTCGACCTTGGCAACTTCCTTCGCCAAACGCTCCATCTCTGCGTCTTTGTCGACCAGATCCAGCATCGGGATCAGCAGCTCCGCGCCTTCCAGCAGGGAAGTGACGGATACCGGGCCTTTTTCACCGGCAGGCAACAGTTGAACGCTTGCCAGACGCGCCAGGGTTTGGATAAAGCTGCGGTTCGCTTCCACGCGGCGTTGCGTTTCCGGCGTTGCATCACGCAACAGCACATCGAGCGGTTTACCCGGCGCGATGTTCATCTCGGCGCGAATATTACGCACGGCGGTGATCGCCTGCTTGATCCATTCCAGATCGGCCAGCGCCTGCGCATCTTCTGCGGTGGCATCATAGGTCGGGAACGGTTGTAGCATGATAGTATCGCCGGTAACGCCTTTCAGTACTTTGACCTGCTGCCAGATGGTTTCGGTAATGAATGGAATGATCGGGTGCGCCAGACGCAGCAGTGCTTCCAACACGGTAACCAGCGTGTGGCGCGTGCCGCGCAGCTCCGCCTCGCTGCCACCGTTCATCACCGGTTTAGCCAGCTCCAGATACCAGTCGCAGAACTGGTTCCAGGTGAACTCATACAGGATACCGGCAGCAATATCGAAGCGGTAACCGTCCAACGCATCGCGGAAGGCTTTCACCGTGCGGTTGAATTCGGCCAAAATCCAGCGATCGGCCAGTGACAGCACTTTCTCACCACAGTTAAAACCGCAATCTTGCCCTTCGGTGTTCATCAGCACAAAACGGCTGGCGTTCCACAGTTTGTTACAGAAGTTGCGATAACCTTCCAGACGCTTCATGTCCCAGTTAATATCACGACCGGTCGATGCAAGTGCCGCCAGCGTGAAGCGCAGAGCATCCGTACCGTGCGGTTCGATACCGTTCGGGAACTGCTTCTCGGTGCGCTTGCGGATTTTCTCCGCCAACTGCGGCTGCATCATGTTGCCGGTGCGTTTTTCCAGCAGCGCCTCAAGCGAGATGCCGTCTACCATGTCCAGCGGATCGATCACGTTCCCTTTGGACTTGGACATCTTCTGCCCTTCTTCATCGCGGATAAGTCCGGTCATGTAGACGGTATGGAACGGTACCTGCGGTTTGCCTTCGTCATCTTTCACGAAGTGCATGGTCAGCATGATCATGCGTGCAATCCAGAAGAAGATGATGTCGAAGCCGCTCACCATAACGCTGCTCGGATGGAACGCTTTCAGCTCTGGCGTCTGTTCCGGCCAGCCGAGCGTGGAGAAGGTCCACAGCCCGGAGGAGAACCAGGTGTCCAGCACGTCTTCGTCCTGGCGCAGTTCAACCGCGTCGGCGAGCTGATAGTCGCGGCGCACTTCCGCTTCATCACGGCCTACGTAAACCTTGCCGCTGTTGTCGTACCACGCAGGAATACGGTGACCCCACCATAATTGGCGCGAGATACACCAGTCCTGAATGTCACGCATCCAGCTAAAATACATATTCTCGTACTGCTTCGGCACAAACTGGATACGGCCATCTTCCACCGCTTCCACCGCCGGTTTCGCCAGTACCCCAGCACGCACGAACCACTGGTCGGTCAGCATCGGTTCGATGACCAAGCCGCCGCGATCGCCGTAGGGAACGGTCAGATCGTGCGGTTTGATCTCATCGAGCAAGCCCAACTCATCGAGCTTGGCAACCACCGCTTTACGAGCGGCAAAACGCTCGACGCCACGCAGGAAATCAGGAATGTCGTTGCTGTATACCGTGCTGGCTTCGCCGTTGGTATCAAACACTTCAGCTTCCTGACGGATGTCGCCATCGAACGTCAGGATGTTGATCATCGGCAACTGGTGACGTTTACCGACTTCATAGTCGTTAAAATCGTGCGCTGGCGTGATCTTCACGCAGCCGGTGCCTTTTTCCATGTCGGCGTGTTCATCAGCGACGATCGGAATACGGCGATTCACCAGCGGCAGGATCAGAAACTTGCCGATCAGATCTTTGTAACGAGGATCTTCCGGGTTGACCGCAACACCGGTATCCCCCAGCACGGTTTCCGGACGTGTGGTGGCGACCACCAAATAGTCTTTGCCATCAGCGGTTTTTGCGCCATCGGCCAGCGGGTAGCGCAGGTGCCACATGGAGCCTTTGCTCTCGCGGTTTTCCACTTCCAGATCGGAGATGGCGGTGCGCAGTTTCGGGTCCCAGTTCACCAGGCGCTTGCCACGGTAGATCAAGTCTTCTTTATACAGACGAACGAATACCTCTTTCACCGCGTTGGACAGGCCTTCATCCATGGTGAAGCGCTCGCGCTCCCAGTCCACCGAGTTACCCAGACGACGCATTTGGCGGGTAATGGTGCCGCCGGACTCTGCTTTCCATTGCCAGATTTTTTCGATAAAGGCATCGCGACCATAATCGTGGCGCGTTTTGCCCTCTTCAGCAGCGATTTTACGCTCAACCACCATCTGGGTGGCGATACCCGCATGGTCAGTACCCGCCTGCCACAGCGTGTTTTTCCCTTGCATACGCTGATAGCGAATCAGGGTATCCATAATGGTTTGTTGGAACGCATGGCCCATATGCAAGCTGCCGGTGACGTTCGGCGGCGGGATCATGATGCTGAAGCTTTCCTGGCTCGTGTCACCGTTTGGCTTAAAGTAGCCTTGCTGTTCCCAGCGCTCATAGAGCGGCTGTTCGATATCTTTCGGGTTATATTTGGTATCCATTATGTTTACTATTCAGTGTGTTGGCGGCGTCGCCGTAGTCAATTGAAAGCCGACGCTGCGATACGCTTTGTAGCGATCGCGCGCCAACGGTTTCAGGGATTCTTGATGAGGGACAAAGTCTATCACTTCATGGAAAGCGGTGGCAAAATCTGCGAACTGCGGCAGGAGGCTGATCAGCACATCGCGTGAGGTGCTGCCCCGGCGTTGAGGCCAGGCCAGTTCGACGGGCGCGCCCTGTCGCGGGCCTTCGCCAGCAAGGTTATGCGGCACAAAGGCGCTGGCGTCGCGCTGCCACAGTGCATCGTCCAGTCGCAACGCTTGCTGCTCATCTTCACAGGCGATAAGCACACGCTGCCCGCTGCGCCAACGTTCCGCTGCCAGCTCGCAGGCCAGCGCCTCACAGGCACTAAGCCCATCGACATCGTCACTGTGTTCGAGAAGGTAGAACGTTGCGTTTTTCATTGTTTACTGTAGGTGAGGGGACGATATAAACCGGCCCTGGGTTGCTGACAATGTCTGTTCTCTGAGCCATTCCTACAAACTTATTCTCATTCTCGCGAACTTACCGTCATTCCTGCGTAGGCGGGAATCCCTCACAGAGGAAACACGTACTTCCTGTAAGAGGTCCCCGGCTGTTGCCGAGGACGACAGAGAACGGCCTACGTCATTTAACCCGGCGCGATTAAGCAGGAACTGCGACAACATGGCCACTGGACGGCCCGTTGCCCCTTTAGCCTTACCGGAACGCCAGGCTGTGCCCGCGATATCCAAGTGTGCCCAGTTGTATTTCCGGGTAAAGCGCGACAGGAAGCACGCGGCGGTAATTGCACCGCCGGGACGTCCGCCGATGTTCGCCATATCGGCGAAGTTCGACTCCAACTGCTCCTGAAACTCATCGCCCATCGGCAAACGCCAGGCGCGGTCGCCCGCTTGCTCCGATGCTCCGAGCAACTCGTGCGCCAGCGGGTTATGGTTCGACATCAACCCGGTAAGGTGATGACCGAGCGCGATCACGCAGGCACCGGTCAGGGTGGCGATATCAATCACCAGTTCCGGCTCGTAGCGTTCCACATAGGTCAGTGCATCGCACAGCACCAAACGGCCTTCGGCATCAGTATTCAGCACTTCAACCGTTTGACCCGACATGGTGGTTAACACATCGCCCGGACGATAGGCGCGGCCATCAACCATGTTTTCACAGCCGGCCAATACACCAACAATATTCAGCGGCAGCGCCAGCTCGGCGGCCATGCGCATCACTCCGTATACCGTAGCGGCACCGCACATGTCGTACTTCATTTCATCCATGCTGTCGGCTGGCTTGATCGAGATACCACCGGAGTCAAAGGTCAGGCCTTTGCCAACCAGCACGATAGGGCGATTTTCCGGATTAGGATCGCCTTTGTACTCAATCACTGACATCAGCGATTCATTTTGCGAGCCTTGTCCAACGGCCAGATAGGCGTTCATGCCTAGCTCTTTCATCTGCTGTTCGCCAATCACGCGCGTCACGATGTTCGGGCTGTAGGTGTCCGCCAGTTGACGTGCCTGCGAGGCCAGATAGCCAGCGTTACAGATATTCGGCGGCATATTGCCGAGATCTTTCGCGGCCTTGATGCCTGCGGCAATGGCAAGTCCGTGCTGAATGGCGCGCTCGCCGCTGGTGAGTTCACGGCGCGTTGGCACATTGAACACCAGTTTGCGCAGCGGACGACGCAGTTCGACCTTATTGCTTTTCAACTGATCGAAGGTGTAGAGCGTCTCTTTTGCTGTCTCTACCGCCTGACGCACTTTCCAGTAAGTGTTGCGTCCTTTGACATGCAGCTCTGTCAGGAAGCAAACGGCTTCCATTGAACCGGTATCATTCAGCGCATTGATGGTTTTCTGGATGATTTGCTTATATTGACGCTCATCCAGTTCACGCTCTTTCCCACAGCCAATCAGCAGAATACGTTCTGACAGAATGTTCGGCACGTAGTGCAACAGCAGGGATTGTCCTACTTTGCCTTCCAACTCGCCGCGGCGCAGGAGTGCGCTGATATAACCGTCGCTGATTTTGTCCAATTGTTCGGCAATAGGGGACAGGCGGCGAGGCTCAAACACGCCGACGACAATGCAGGCACTGCGTTGTTTTTCCGGGCTACCGCTTTTTACACTGAACTCCATGTACTCTCCTGAATCTTAAAGACAAAGACGGGGCCAATGGCTAGAATGTGACACTCCGTAATACTTTCCCGCCGTTACACTTACCTAACCTGTGTTAATCTTAACGGCGCGGCGAATCTGTTTTGGTGATGATAAGCAGGTTCTGATACAACGCGCGGTATGCTGTAATGCATCATAGCGACAAAGGTTGCCACAAATGCGTATAAATGGCGAGTTAGCGATGAAATTATCGACTTTCCTGCAAAAAGACAAGTTTTCACAGGTTTAATTAAGCGTGATCATCATTCGATATCTGGCACGGGAAACCTTTAAGAGCCAACTGGCCATCCTGTTTATTCTGTTACTGATCTTCTTTTGTCAGAAGTTAGTGCGGATATTGGGTGCGGCAGTTGATGGTGAAATCCCGACAAACTTAGTGCTCTCCCTGATGGGGCTGGGCGTGCCTGAAATGGCGCAGCTCATTCTGCCCTTGAGCCTGTTTTTAGGGCTGCTGATGACGTTCAGCCGCATGTATACCGAGAGCGAAATCACCGTCATGTATGCCTGTGGACTGGGCAAAACGGTGCTGCTCAAGGCTGCCTTTATTCTGGCGGTGATGACCGGCGCGGTGGCGATGATCAATGCGCTGTGGGTTAGCCCGTGGTCTTCGCGCCATCAGGATATCGTGATGGCAGAAGCCAAGGCCAACCCGAGCGTTGCGGCTCTGGTGGAAGGGCAGTTTCAATCGGTGCAGGGCGGCAATGCCGTGCTGTTTGTCGGCGATGTCAAAGGGCAGGAGTTTGAGCATGTGTTTCTGGCGCAGTTGCGTCCGAGCGGCAATGCCCGACCTTCGGTGGTTATTGCCGACCGTGGGCGTGTGGACGTTGACCAAAACGGTGCACAGGTGGTGACGCTCAACAAGGGCTCCCGCTACGAAGGTACGGCGATGTTGAGGGATTTCCGCATCACGGATTTCACCAACTATCAGGCAGTTATCGGGCACCAGAACGTGTCGCTCCAGAACACTGGCGTAGAACAGATGACGATGCACCAACTGTGGCAGTCGGATGAGAACGCCGCGCGTGCCGAGTTTCATTGGCGCATTACGCTGGTGCTGTCGGTGCTGATCATGGCGATTATTGTGGTGCCGCTCAGTGCGGTAAACCCACGCCAAGGGCGAGTGCTGAGCATGCTGCCCGCCATGCTGCTTTATCTGATTTTCTTCCTGTTGCAAAGCTCGCTGCGTTCCAATGCCAGCAAGGGAAGAATTGATCCGATGGTGTGGATCTGGCTGACCAATCTGGCCTATATCGGGATTGCGCTGCTGCTCAATGTCTGGGACAGCGTTCCTCTGCGCCGGTTGCGCGCGCGGGTGAAAGTACAAGGAGCAGCCTGATGTTTGGTGTACTGGATCGCTATATCGGCAAAACTATCTTTAACACCATCATGATGACGTTGTTCATGCTGGTTTCGCTCTCGGGCATCATCAAGTTTGTCGATCAGTTGCGCAAAATTGGGCGCGGCGACTATACCGCGCTGGGCGCGGGCCTCTATACACTGCTGAGCGTGCCAAAGGATATCGAAATCTTTTTCCCGATGGCGGCGCTGCTCGGTGCGCTGCTGGGGCTGGGGACGCTGGCGACACGCAGTGAACTGGTGGTGATGCAGGCCTCTGGTTTTACCCGCTTACAGATTGCCGGGGCGGTGATGAAAACCGCTATCCCGTTGGTGTTGCTCACCATGGCAATTGGCGAATGGATTTCACCTGCCGGTGAACAAATGGCGCGCAACTACCGCTCGCAGATGATGTACGGCGGCTCGATGCTCTCGACCCAGAACGGGCTGTGGGCGAAAGACGGCAACGACTTTATCTATATTGAGCGTGTGGTGGGGGATAAAGAGCTGGCGGGCGTGAATATCTACCAGTTTGACCCGGAACAAAAACTGCTCTCCGTGCGCTACGCTGCCTCTGCGGAATTTGATGACGATGCCAAGCTGTGGCAACTCTCTCAGGTTGATGAATCTAACCTGCGCGATGGCAAACAGATTTCGGGTAGCCAGACCATCAGCGGAGAGTGGAAAACCACCCTGACACCGGACAAATTGGGCGTAGTGGCGCTGGACCCGGACGCACTCTCGATTCTTGGCCTGTATGACTACATCAACTACCTGAAGCAGAGCGGGCAGGAAGCGGGCCGTTACAAGCTCAACATGTGGAACAAGACGTTTGCCCCGCTTTCGGTGGCGGTGATGATGCTGATGGCGCTCTCCTTTATCTTTGGGCCATTGCGCAATGTGCCTGCGGGCGTGCGTATAGTCACCGGTATCAGCTTTGGCTTCCTGTTTTACGTGCTGGACAAGGTGTTTGGTCAGCTCAGTCTGGTGTATGGCCTACCACCGGTGCTGGGCACGCTGGTGCCGAGGCTGCTGTTTATGGTTATCAGTCTGCTGTTACTGTTAAAACGACGCTGAGTGCATCCGGCACGTCATGGCGTGCCGGTAAAATGCGCAAAAAAGTGTGCTGGCGCTGTTTTTTTCAGCATTCAACGCGCCAGAGTGCGGAATAGTGTTGTGTCATCAATCTCAAACGGTATAATGCACCTCGTTTTCCGCATACTACTTCAGTGCCGAAGTGGCGAAATCGGTAGACGCAGTTGATTCAAAATCAACCGTTGAAAGACGTGCCGGTTCGAGTCCGGCCTTCGGCACCAAGACTCATCTAATTAGTTGTTTTTAAATAACTTTTTTCATGTTTCTGCTTGTATTCGCGTAGCCCCTCTTACAAAAGGCTATACGAGGCGATGTCTCAGCGATATAAACTCTATCGACGTCCTAGCGGCATTTATGTTATCCGCATTAGCGTTCCCCAACGTTTTCGTCGATACGCAGGACAGTGTGAGATTCACACTTCAACAGGCACTCACGATCTTCATGAAGCTAAGCTGAAGTCCGCGCTCCTGTTGGCGGTCTGGTATCAGACCTTACATGAGTATGAACTAATGGATTATCTGTATTAGCTCAGACCTGATCTGACAGTTACCGGTTATTTATACAGGTGTCTGTCAGATTAAATCTGGTTCAGATTTTTTTCTGCCCAGACTCGTTTACCATCAAGTAACGTGGCCATTGGCGTACGCCCGCAGCACATTTTACCCTGATGAGTTCGCTCATTATTGTAATGCCACAACCAGTTGTCCAGATCCTTTTGTAGACTTTCTAGGTCCTCGTATAACGTCTTACGGAACGCAACCTGATAAAAATCCTGCAAAATAGTTTTATGGAAGCGTTCGCAGATACCGTTTGTCTGCGGAGACATCGCTTTCGTTTTCGTATGGTCTATATCGTTGATAGCCAAGTACAGCTGATAGTCATGTTGTTCCACTTTACCGCAGTACTCCGTCCCCCTGTCCGTCAGTATTCTTAGCATTGGCAGCCCCTGAGCTTCGTAGAACGGCAGCACGCGATCATTGAGCAGGTCGGCGGCAGAGATCGGTGCTTTACTCGTGTAAAGCTTGCAGTGCGCTACTTTCGAGTACGTATCCACGAACGTCTGCTGGTAGATACGGCCAACACCTTTCAGATTACCCACGTAGAAGGTGTCCTGCGACCCCAGATAACCCGGGTGAGCAGTCTCTATTTCACCACAGGCTTCGTCGTCGTGCGCCTTCTTCTCCAGTGCAGCGATTTGAGCATCAGTAAGTACGATGCCTTCTCTGGCAACTTTTTCCTCAAGTGCCTTCAGGCGCTTACGAAAGTTTTCCAGATCGTGTCGTTGCCAAATGGAGCGCACACCGCTGCCAGAAATGAAGACGCCTTTTTTACGCAGCTGATTACTGGTCCGGTGCTGGCCATGAGCCGGGAACTCAATGGCGTAATCAACAACCGCACGTTCAGTGGCTTCATCAGCACGGTTTTTCAGGTTGGGAACCCGGCGGTTTTGGTTAACCAGAGCGTCAATGCCGCCTTCTGCCGCCAGTTCCTGATAGCGATAAAACGTGTCGCGTGACACACCCATGATTTTACAGGCTTTTGATACGTTACCGAGTTCTTCGGCGAGATTGAGCAGGCCGACTTTGTGTTTGATGATGGGATTGTTAGTATGAAGCATGAGAGTTACCTCGTGTTTTGTATAAGGATTCGACACCCATATCAAAACCGGTAACTCTCAACCTTTCAAGGTTCAGTGTCAGATCAAGTCGCGACTAATACACCTAATGAGATGGTCACCCCCACCCTGTGAGCGGTACGCTGACAGGGTGTTTCTTTATGGAGAAGGCCATCATGCAAAACGTCACGCTTATTGGTATCGATCTCGGCAAACATTCTTTTCACATTCATTGTCAGGATAAATCAGGCAAGGCATTACTGCGGAAAAAGTTTACCCGCACCAAACTCATCGAGTTTCTGGCTACGTGTACACCTACTACCGTTGTAATGGAAGCCTGCGCCGGTGCCCATTTTATGGCTCGTCGGATCAGTGAGCTGGGGCATGAAGTAAAGTTGATCTCTCCGCAGTTTGTCCGCCCTTTTGTCAAGAGCAACAAGAACGATTTCGTTGATGCCGAAGCAATATGCGAAGCCGGATCACGCCCTTCCATGCGGTTTGTGCAGCCAAGAACTGAGGTTCAGCAGTGTAGTGGCACACTTATACTGGCCACCTGATCGGAGGTGATATGCTCACCTCATCAACACGACAGGTGACCTCATGGGTAAACATTTTACGGCGGAATTTAAGCTCGAAGCCGCAAAGCTGGTTGTCGACCACGGCTACACATACGTTAAGGCCGCAGAGGCGGTTAATGTCAGCCATTAGTCGCTGGGTCAATAAGCTTCGCCTTGAACGACAGGGAAAAACGCCAACGGGACTTCCTCTTACCCCTGAACAGCTCGAGCTGCGTGAGATGAAGAAAAAAGTCCAATGCCTTGAAATGGAGAACGAAATCCTAAAAAAGGCTACGGCGCTCTTAATGTCGGACTCACTCAACGGTTCACGGTAGTCGACAGGCTGAGGGCGCGATACCCGGTCACGGCGTTGTGCCAAACTTTTGAGGTACATCGCAGCAGCTACAGGCACTGGCAGGCTTCCGCTAATGAACCCGACGGTGAGCGCGTGGTTAAGTGTAGCCGCGTCATGGAAGCCTGGAACGCCAGCGGCGGCTCTGCCGGCGCTCGAAGTATCGCGACCATCGTCACCGGCAGCTCCGGTGTCAAAATGGGGCGCTGGCTGGCTGGCAAGCTGATGAAGGAGCTGGGTATCGCCAGCTGCCAGCGACCGGCTCACAAATACAAACGCGGCGGCAATGAACACGTTGAAATACCGAACTATCTCAACCGCCAGTTCGCGGTTACCGCGCCGGATCAGGTCTGGTGCGGCGATGTGACCTACATCTGGACGGGCAAATGCTGGGCTTACCTTGCGGTGGTGCTAGATCTGTTCGCCCGCAAACCGGTGGGCTGGGCCATGTCGACGTCGCCGGACTCGGCGCTGACAGTTAAAGCGTTGCAGATGGCCTGGGAACTCCGGGGACAACCAACAGGAGTCATGTTCCACAGCGACCAGGGCAGCCACTATACCAGCCGTCAATACCGGCAAGCCCTGTGGCGCTGCCGGATAAAGCAGAGTATGAGTCGGCGGGGTAACTGCTGGGATAATGCGCCAATGGAGCGGTTCTTCCGCAGCCTGAAGACAGAATGGGTGCCGACAAAGGGTTACAACAGCTTCAGCGAAGCCCAGGACGCGATTATCCGCTACATCACGGGGTATTACAGCGCTATCCGGCCTCACTGGTATAACGGCGGCTTAACTCCAAACGAATCTGAGCGACTGTTCTACATACAGTCTAATGCGGTGGCCAATATTAGTTGACCACTACACAGTAGGTAAGCTCCATGAGTCTCGTCGGAATCAAAGAACAACATTGCGTCTAGCTCTGGACAGGTTCGTCCCATACGCATTAAATAGGCGATGCGCCATGCCACGATCATGAACAGCGCCAATGCCCGCTCAATGCGATCCACGGTCGATAACTGTAACGCTTCGACACAGCAGCCGTTCTTCAGCACATTGAAGAACATCTCGATTTCCCATCTAGCCCGATACCAGTCGATCAGCTCCACGATATCTTCTCGTCCTTCAGGTACGCGATTGCTCAGCAACCGCCACTCGACCGGCTTCACGCCTGCTGGCGGCTCAATTTCCTTGGCTATCACACAAGTCACTGCCAACCCGCAACGCAGCGACACTCGCTTCACGCGCAGCGCCTGTTTCACCGTACGCGCCTTCTGCCCCGCGCGAGCCGCCATAACGAATTGGATTTCTCCCACCGGCACGGTCTTTCCAACCTTCTGCCAAAGCTTCTCATTACAGTCCAGACTGCGATTATGAGTCGAGCGGATCAACCAGTCAGCCGGAGTGCCAAGGTCATCAGCGAGCTGCATCAACGCCTTGATATCCGCTTCGCGATCGGCTAAGTACACCAGACGTGTGTTTGGCAACTCCGAGGCGAGTTCAGCAACTCGCTCGTATCCCTCGAGCCAGCGCGTACTCTCCTTGAGCCCATCGCGTTTTCCGTCTGCATCCTTCGGCTCTCTTGCCCACATCCACGCATCCAGTACGCCCAACCCCACGCGATCCGGACTGACCGCGTAGGTCGGATGCAGGTACAGACTACGCCTGGCTTCTTAGTTCAAGGGACCCAAGCCTTGGATTTGCTGCCCGTTGAAGTCAAGCTCGGTAGTGTCTTGGATACACAGCACAACCTCGTGTTCTCGGATCCTTTCCTGCGTACGCTGCCAGTGAGGTTGCAGAATGTCTCGCCATTCGAATGCTTGGTTCTCCATGAAGCGGTAAGCACCCAGCGTCTCAGACCATCCGAGGCACGCATGCGGAATGCTGGCTTGCGGATTCTCAGCCAGCCGTATCAAAAGCCCTTTGGCACGCTTATTGAGCCTCGTGTCATCAAGATTTACCCCTTCCAGTTCTTGGTGTGCCCAGCCATCTGAATCCCGTGTCATTTTTCAGCGCCGTAAATGGCGATAGTACTCGTCGGTTTTACTTCATTTACAACCCCACCGGCTGCCTATTTCAGCCCGCTAACCCTTGGCATATAAGGCGTTGCGGACTTGTGTATAACGAGGTGAGTTAAAACGACTAACCAAATGCATGCTTTTTTACTGGAGTTTGGTATCAGCATGCCGAAAGGTATTGCGGTAATCAAAAGGCTTTCAGCTGTTCTGGCTGATAATGACTTGCCACCTTATCTGGCACAGTTGCTGCTTCGATTACACGATCATTACCAATATTTGGTTGGGCAGATAGCAGAGCTCGAAAGAGAACTTGGGCAGGCACTCTCTCTAGATGAAACTGGCCAGCATTTAATGACCATCCCTGGTGTTGGACCGATAACAGCCAGCGTTTTGTCATCACAGTTAGGCGATGGCAAGCAATATGAAAACAGTCGTAATTTTGCCGCTTCCACCGGTCTTGTACCCATATCGTTATACACATCTTTCTAACGCACTGTTTAATCAATGAGTTACGGGTTTATCTCAGAGTGGCATTTTGAACCTCAAAAAGCCAATGGGATGGCTTGAATGCCTTAATTCACGGGGTTCTGAGCATCCTGTTCAAAAAATGGCCAAAAGATGTGTATAACGATATGTCTTGTACCCCGCCAATACAGTACTGGAGGGAAGAATACTCTGCTGGGTATTAGCAAGCGTGGAGATAAAAACCTTCGCCGATTGCTTGTTCAATGTGCGCGGGTATTTATCCTAAGAATTGACCATCAATCAGGGAGATTAGCTGATTGGGTAAGGTCTCAGTTGGGCAGGAAACATTCTTGCGTTGTGTGCTGTGCATTAGCAAATAAATTAGCTCGAATAGCTTGGGCAATAACGACACGAAATACCGTGTTTGAACAGTAATGCTGGTCTAACAGTCAGCAATTTAACGAAGTTACCCATCTGGTTTTGCGAAGACTGATTATTGATGACATGAACGGCCTGACGGCCTAATATAAAACCAAAAAATGAAAATGGCTCAATGAAGCCGATGGCCTTTTTAGGAATATCAGGTGCGAAACTCATCGTGGCGCGGGCATCCTTGGCCATAAAGACGCCGGATAGATTTAAGCAAGCCCACCATTAATCAAAGATCAGTGTTGCAAAAATGGGGGTGACCATAGATTCATTGAGGGCTTTACAGGGTTTTGTTGACTCGATGTTTAAACTGATTAAATTGTCGCTGCATTGTCCAGACTATTCGCTGCTCAGCAAGCGAGCAAAGACAGTGAACATCAGCATAAAAACGCCAACCCGTGGTGAAATCTCACATCTGGTCATTGATGGAACCGGCCTGAAGGTCTTTGGCGAAAGCGAATGGAAAGTCCGGCAGCATGGTGCCGACAGACGCAGTGTGTGGCGTAAGCTGCATCTGGCAGTAGACAGTGCGACGCATGAGATTATCTGTGCGGATTTGTCGCTCAGTGGTACGACTGATGCCCAGGCTCTACCGGCACTGATAAACCAGACCCACCGGAAAATCAGAGAGGCGTCGGCTGACGGCGCTTACGATACAGGTTACTGCCATGATGCTCTGCTGAGGAAGAAAATAAGGCCGCTTATCCCGCCGCGAAGGGGGCGCAATATTGGCCGGACCACTACCACGAGCGTAACCACGCTGTTGCAAATCAGCGCCTGAGCGGCAGCAACGATACCTGGAAAAAGAAAGTGGGCTATCACCGACGCTCAGTGGCTGAAACGGCCATGTTCCGGTTCAAAACGCTTCTGGGTGGTCATCTAAGTCTGCGTGACTACGATGTTCAGGTGGGTGAAGCCATGGCGATGGTCAAAGCGCTTAACCGGATCACGCTATTAGGAATGCCGAACAGTATTCGCATCACGTAACAATCGACCTGGGGCACAGTCGTTACAAGTTCTGATTTATTCAACAAAGCCAAAATAATCTTGAAATTTTGAGGGATGACCTCATTTAATCTTCAGTAGCAATTTTGACCAGTATGTATGGGAGGAGTTATGCGTCTGGATCGTCTTACCAATAAATTCCAGCTTGCCCTTGCGGATGCACAATCTCTAGCGCTCGGCAAGGATCATCAGTTTATCGACCCGTTACACGTCATGAGTGCGCTGTTGCAGCAGGAGGGCGGTACGGTCAGCCCGCTGTTGACCACGGCAGGTGTAAACGCTGTTCGTCTGAAAGCGGACATAGAACAGGCCATCGCGCGTTTACCGCAAGTGCAGGGCGTTGATGGCGATGTGCAACCCTCCAATGAATTCGTCCGTACTCTCAATCTGTGTGACAAGATTGCACAGAAGCGCGGCGACGCGTTTATCTCTTCCGAACTGTTTTTGCTGGCGGCGTTGGATACTCGCGGCACGTTGAGCGATCTCCTGGCGCGTGCAGGGGCAACTAAAGAAGCCGTCTCTAAAGCCATTGATCAGATACGTGGTGGTGAACAGGTGAACGATCAAAATGAGGAAGATCAGCGACAAGCGCTAAAGAAATTCACCATCGATTTAACCGAACGCGCTGAACAGGGCAAATTGGACCCGGTCATTGGCCGTGATGAAGAAATTCGCAGAACTATTCAGGTGCTGCAACGCCGTACTAAAAATAACCCTGTGCTGATCGGTGAACCTGGCGTCGGGAAAACGGCAATCGTAGAAGGATTAGCTCAGCGTATCGTTAACGGTGAAGTGCCTGAAGGGCTTAAACACAAGCGCGTACTGTCGTTAGACATGGGAGCATTGATTGCCGGTGCTAAATACCGTGGTGAATTCGAAGAACGTCTGAAAGGGGTACTTAACGATCTGGCAAAACAGGAAGGCAGCGTCATCTTGTTTATCGATGAGTTGCATACCATGGTTGGCGCGGGCAAAGCTGACGGTGCAATGGATGCGGGTAACATGCTCAAGCCTGCATTGGCGCGCGGGGAGTTGCATTGCGTTGGCGCGACCACGCTGGACGAATACCGGCAATACATTGAGAAAGACGCTGCGCTGGAACGCCGATTCCAAAAGGTGTTTGTGGCGGAACCCAATGTTGAAGACACGATCGCAATTCTGCGTGGGCTTAAAGAACGTTATGAATTGCACCATCATGTGCAGATCACTGATCCGGCTATTGTGGCGGCGGCCATGTTGTCGCACCGCTACATTGCAGACAGGCAACTGCCGGATAAAGCCATTGACCTGATTGATGAAGCGGCATCAAGCATCCGTATGCAGATGGATTCGAAACCGGAATCTCTGGATCGTCTGGACAGGCGCATCATCCAGTTAAAGCTGGAACAGCAGGCGCTGAAAAAAGAGTCCGATGAGGCCAGTCAAAAGCGACTGTCTTTGCTAAACGAAGAGCTTGAGCAGAAAGAGCGCGACTACTCCAAACTTGAAGAAGAGTGGAAAGCGGAGAAAGCCTCTCTCAGTGGTACGCAAAATATCAAGGCCGCATTGGAACAAGCGAAGATCGAACTGGAGCAGGCACGTCGTCAGGGCGATCTCGCTCGCATGTCGGAGTTGCAGTATGGGCGCTTGCCCGAGCTTGAAAAACAGCTAGCGGCGGCGACGCAGGCGGAAGGGAAAACCATGCACCTGTTACGCAACAAAGTGACCGATGCCGAAATTGCCGAAGTGCTAGCTAGATGGACGGGAATTCCCGTTGCGCGCATGTTGGAAAGTGAACGAGACAAGCTGCTGCGTATGGAGCAAGAACTTCATCAGCGCGTTATCGGGCAAGATGAGGCGGTCAGCGCCGTGGCGAACTCGATTCGTCGCAGTCGTGCAGGCCTTTCCGATCCTAATCGACCCATTGGATCGTTCCTGTTCTTGGGGCCAACCGGGGTGGGGAAAACTGAACTGTGTAAAACGCTGGCGGCCTTCTTGTTCGACAGCGATGACGCTATGGTGCGCATCGACATGTCTGAATTTATGGAAAAGCACTCAGTGTCTCGTTTGGTCGGCGCACCTCCGGGATACGTGGGGTATGAGGAAGGGGGGTATCTCACCGAAGCGGTTCGGCGGCGTCCTTATTCCGTGATCCTGCTTGATGAAGTTGAAAAAGCCCATCCAGATGTATTCAACATTTTGTTGCAGGTGCTTGACGATGGCCGCTTGACGGATGGGCAAGGCAGAACGGTAGATTTCCGTAATACAGTTATCGTGATGACCTCGAACCTGGGTTCCGATCTCATTCAGGAACATTTCGGTGAAATGGATTATGTCGGGATGCGTGACATGGTTATGGATGTGGTCAGCCATCGTTTCCGTCCGGAGTTTATCAACCGTATTGATGAAGTCGTGGTATTCCACCCATTGGGTCAGGCACACATCATGTCCATCGCGCGTATTCAGTTGCAGCGGCTGTACAAGCGGCTGGAAGAACGTGGCTATCAGGTCACGATGACCGAGGCCGCATTGGAACACTTGGGGCTAAGTGGTTTTGACCCGGTTTACGGTGCTCGACCGCTCAAACGTGCTATCCAGCAGCAGATTGAAAACCCGCTGGCCCAGGAAATCCTTTCGGGCAAATTGATTCCAGGGAAACCGGTCACCTTGGATGTTGAGGGCAGCGAAAAGCATATTGTTGCCCGACAGTGATTAACATCATGTTTTATATGATGAAAGTATTAAGCGGCACAGACGTGCCGCTTTTTTTATACAGAGTGGTTGTGTTAAAAATAAGCGCTTGGAATTTTTTTTGCATTTAGCGCTTGTCAGCGCGAAAGAACTCCCTATAATGCGCCTCCACTGACACGGCAACAGCGACACGCGGTTGCGGTAACAGTCGGAAAGTTAAACGCGAAATTGAAAAATTAACGTTGACTTTTCAGCGGTGCAGCGTAATATACGCCTCCCCCGCCACGGTAGATGTGGCAACGCTCTTTAACAATTAATCAGACAATCTGTGTGGGCACTCACAGGACTTTATCGTAAAGCCTCAGGGCTTAAAAAATAAAAGTCTTGAAGAGTGAACAACAGTTAATTCATTACGAACTAACAGTAATAATTCTTTGAGCATCGCTTCTCGAGTAGAAGCAAATCAAACTTTAAATTGAAGAGTTTGATCATGGCTCAGATTGAACGCTGGCGGCAGGCCTAACACATGCAAGTCGAGCGGTAGCACAAGGGAGCTTGCTCCCCGGGTGACGAGTGGCGGACGGGTGAGTAGTGTCTGGGAAACTGCCTGATGGAGGGGGGATAACTACTGGAAACGGTAGCTAATACCGCATAACGTCGCAAGACCAAAGTGGGGGACCTTCGGGCCTCACGCCATCAGATGTGCCCAGATGGGATTAGCTAGTAGGTGGGGTAACGGCTCACCTAGGCGACGATCCCTAGCTGGTCTGAGAGGATGACCAGCCACACTGGAACTGAGACACGGTCCAGACTCCTACGGGAGGCAGCAGTGGGGAATATTGCACAATGGGCGCAAGCCTGATGCAGCCATGCCGCGTGTGTGAAGAAGGCCTTCGGGTTGTAAAGCACTTTCAGCGAGGAGGAAGGCAGTAAGGTTAATAACCTTGCTGATTGACGTTACTCGCAGAAGAAGCACCGGCTAACTCCGTGCCAGCAGCCGCGGTAATACGGAGGGTGCAAGCGTTAATCGGAATGACTGGGCGTAAAGCGCACGCAGGCGGTTTGTTAAGTTGGATGTGAAATCCCCGGGCTTAACCTGGGAACTGCATTCAAAACTGGCAAGCTAGAGTCTCGTAGAGGGGGGTAGAATTCCAGGTGTAGCGGTGAAATGCGTAGAGATCTGGAGGAATACCGGTGGCGAAGGCGGCCCCCTGGACGAAGACTGACGCTCAGGTGCGAAAGCGTGGGGAGCAAACAGGATTAGATACCCTGGTAGTCCACGCTGTAAACGATGTCGATTTGGAGGTTGTGCCCTTGAGGCGTGGCTTCCGGAGCTAACGCGTTAAATCGACCGCCTGGGGAGTACGGCCGCAAGGTTAAAACTCAAATGAATTGACGGGGGCCCGCACAAGCGGTGGAGCATGTGGTTTAATTCGATGCAACGCGAAGAACCTTACCTACTCTTGACATCCAGAGAATTTAGCAGAGATGCTTTAGTGCCTTCGGGAACTCTGAGACAGGTGCTGCATGGCTGTCGTCAGCTCGTGTTGTGAAATGTTGGGTTAAGTCCCGCAACGAGCGCAACCCTTATGCTTTGTTGCCAGCGATTCGGTCGGGAACTCAAAGGAGACTGCCAGTGATAAACTGGAGGAAGGTGGGGATGACGTCAAGTCATCATGGCCCTTACGAGTAGGGCTACACACGTGCTACAATGGCGTATACAAAGAGAAGCGACCTCGCGAGAGCAAGCGGACCTCATAAAGTACGTCGTAGTCCGGATTGGAGTCTGCAACTCGACTCCATGAAGTCGGAATCGCTAGTAATCGTAGATCAGAATGCTACGGTGAATACGTTCCCGGGCCTTGTACACACCGCCCGTCACACCATGGGAGTGGGTTGCAAAAGAAGTAGGTAGCTTAACCTTCGGGAGGGCGCTTACCACTTTGTGATTCATGACTGGGGTGAAGTCGTAACAAGGTAACCGTAGGGGAACCTGCGGTTGGATCACCTCCTTACCTAATGATACTGATTCTGTGAAGTGTTCACACAGATTGTCTGATGAAAATGCTGAGCAAAAGCACCTGTTGATGAATGAGTCTCTGACTCATGCTGATACGAACCTATTAGAGCAGTTGAGTTAATCGGGTTTTCGTGTCCCCATCGTCTAGAGGCCCAGGTGTAGTGGTCAACTAATATTGGCCACCGCATTAGACTGTATGTAGAACAGTCGCTCAGATTCGTTTGGAGTTAAGCCGCCGTTATACCAGTGAGGCCGGATAGCGCTGTAATACCCCGTGATGTAGCGGATAATCGCGTCCTGGGCTTCGCTGAAGCTGTTGTAACCCTTTGTCGGCACCCATTCTGTCTTCAGGCTGCGGAAGAACCGCTCCATTGGCGCATTATCCCAGCAGTTACCCCGCCGACTCATACTCTGCTTTATCCGGCAGCGCCACAGGGCTTGCCGGTATTGACGGCTGGTATAGTGGCTGCCCTGGTCGCTGTGGAACATGACTCCTGTTGGTTGTCCCCGGAGTTCCCAGGCCATCTGCAACGCTTTAACTGTCAGCGCCGAGTCCGGCGACGTCGACATGGCCCAGCCCACCGGTTTGCGGGCGAACAGATCTAGCACCACCGCAAGGTAAGCCCAGCATTTGCCCGTCCAGATGTAGGTCACATCGCCGCACCAGACCTGATCCGGCGCGGTAACCGCGAACTGGCGGTTGAGATAGTTCGGTATTTCAACGTGTTCATTGCCGCCGCGTTTGTATTTGTGAGCCGGTCGCTGGCAGCTGGCGATACCCAGCTCCTTCATCAGCTTGCCAGCCAGCCAGCGCCCCATTTTGACACCGGAGCTGCCGGTGACGATGGTCGCGATACTTCGAGCGCCGGCAGAGCCGCCGCTGGCGTTCCAGGCTTCCATGACGCGGCTACACTTAACCACGCGCTCACCGTCGGGTTCATTAGCGGAAGCCTGCCAGTGCCTGTAGCTGCTGCGATGTACCTCAAAAGTTTGGCACAACGCCGTGACCGGGTATCGCGCCCTCAGCCTGTCGACTACCGTGAACCGTTGAGTGAGTCCGACATTAAGAGCGCCGTAGCCTTTTTTAGGATTTCGTTCTCCATTTCAAGGCATTGGACTTTTTTCTTCATCTCACGCAGCTCGAGCTGTTCAGGGGTAAGAGGAAGTCCCGTTGGCGTTTTTCCCTGTCGTTCAAGGCGAAGCTTATTGACCCAGCGACTAATGGCAGAATGGCTGACATTAACCGCCTCTGCGGCCTTAACGTATGTGTAGCCGTGGTCGACAACCAGCTTTGCGGCTTCGAGCTTAAATTCCGCCGTAAAATGTTTACCCATGAGGTCACCTGTCGTGTTGATGAGGTGAGCATATCACCTCCGCTCAGGTGGCCAGTATCAGTGTGCCACTACAAGCTTTGAACGACCATCCACCGCCATTTTTTCAGTGGATTTTCGGGGGATGACTGTTTTTATACCTCTGTTTTTCAGCTCGTTACGTAATACATGCCCGGAGTACGCCTTGTCAGCGAGTACCGCATGACCACGGCGTTTCATACTGCCGTTCTGGCGTTGAACACCAATACCGTCCAAAAGACGTAGTGCAAACTGACTTTCATGAGCCTGACCGGGGCTCAACACGATGTTTAACGGAAGACCGCTTCCGTCTGTAGCCATATGGATTTTGGTGCCAAAACCACCTCGAGAGCGACCCAGCCCATTATCTCCGGTGATATCGGGATGTTTTTTTGAGCACCGGCAGCACATTTCATCGCCCTGATATTGCTACCATCCAGCGCAGTCGCTGACCAGTCCACGAGGCCATGGGCATCAAGTGATGAAAGTAACTTATTAAAAATAAGGTTAATGACTCCCGATTTTGACCATCGGTTAAAGCGGTTATAAACGGTTTTCCATGGGCCGTATCGCTCAGGTAAATCACGCCATGGGGCACCAGAGCACAGCCTCCAGAACATGCCATTGATAATCATGCGATGCTCAGCCCATGGGCGTCCGGCCAGTGGTGTTGCTGGTTCAGCAGGGAGTAAGGGCTGGATGATAGCCCATGCTTCATCGGGATGGTCGTAGCGAGCCATAGTTTAAAATGATGTAGAAACAAACAGTTAGTATAACTCATGGGATTAAGGGACACAGCCTAAATAGCTGTTCCTAATACCGCTACACTTTTGCCTGTCCATGTTTTCCACTGGGAAACGGGCTGACGGTTTCCATGAAGCGGCGAACCTTGTTCAGTAACTGCCACATTGAACAGCATTGATGATTGCGGGTAATGGTTTCATGCAACGCCTGCCATAACTGCTCTACATGATTTACCCATGGTGAGTACACCGGCTGATAAATAACCCTGAATTTCGGGTTTTCTTCCAGCCAGCGCTGCGTCTCCCGGCTTTTGTGAATAATGTAGTTATCAACTATCAGCGTGAGCGTTTTTGCCCGTCTGTACGTTGCTCTCAGATGCTATAACATACTGATAAAAACACGAACTTTTACTGTTTCCTCCAACATAGCTGACTTTTCCCGTCCCGCTGTGTAATGCACCCGCCAGATAATATTTCTCGTTCTGGCCCGGCGTCACGATGCGTTTCTGCTTCCCGCGAACCTGCCAGTCCGCGCCAATTTTGGGATTCAGATGAATATCCACTTCGTCTTCGTAAAAGACGGGATGTTCCGCGCTGCATTGTTCCAGCGCCATCGCGATGGCCTCCATTTTTTCTTCCTTATGCGGGTCGCGGATACGCAGCGTAGGAGCTGCGCGTCGCCACACCAGACCGGCAGAAGGCCGCCAACGGCGCACCGTGGAAGCATGCAACTGGCAACCGGTTATCTCATTGATTTTTATCGCTAGCAGTTCCGTGCTCCAGCGCGAACGCTGATAGCCAAAATCATGAGGGGAACGCTTTACGAGCTGGATTAACAGTGCGCAGATCTGTTCAAACGGCCAGCGACGGCCACGACCGGGCCGCAGAGATTTGAGGCCTTCAATGCCGTACAGGGTGAGCCAGTTAATCCATCTGCCGATTGACGAACGGGCGCAGCAAAGCATTCTGGCGACATCGCTCACGCGCGCGCCCCGGTGCAACATCAGGATGGCGGTCAGCCTGCGGGCGTGATTCTTGTCACGCGTTTTATGGAGAGTTTTCTTCATCAGGCGTCGTTCGTTACGGGGTATCGGTGCTATGCTCGACATCGCTCAGTCCGGTTGATGATTTGGGATCTTTATCGATTGATCAGATCGCTCAACTCGGACTGAGTTCCCTTCAGGTGATCTACTATTCGGAACAGTTATTTAGTATTGGGGTGGGTAAGGGTATTCGCATCATATCGCGCTCAAAATCATGTATGACGCCCACAAAAAAGCCGCTATAAGAGCGGCTATGGCTAGCTTTGCTGTTAGCGCTGTTCGCTTCATGATTCACCTTTGGCCTTGGCTATGGCGGCAACTGCCTTATCGTAATGCTCGCGTGCCAGCCCGTTATTGAGCCAGCCTAAAGCACCTTCCAGCGCCTCAAGCAAATCCGGTGAGGCTTTAATCAGCTCCATATTAGCCTTGCTCACGATTAAATCAGGGTGCCCGTCACTTTTGCTCACAGTCGGGCAAAGTACGCCACCATCCTTACCGTCTGGACCACTCAGGCGGCGAAAGCTATTACTCGTCCACCATTTCCACGGCCCCGGCGTATGCTTACTCATCCTCATCTCCTTAATTCAGGCGTAATTTCGACTGCCCACTGTATTGAAAAATATATGGATTTTCTATTTTTGCCATCAATTCACGATCACTGAAGTCGCTCATGTATTGAGTTTTAATTGACATCCTCCCCGCCCTGAAGGACGGGGCTTTACGGCGCACTGAGTAAAATTTTGCAGATTGGCGGTCAGATCGCTTACACTTGGCTTAACACAGGAGGATCCGCTATGGGCCAGGTTGCATTTGATACTCAAGAGTTCGTTGAAACGCTGGAAAACGCCGGGTTGCCGAAAGACCAGGCCAAGGCGATATCTCTTGTTGTGCGAAAATCACACGAAGTAGCAGATCTTGCTACAAAGCGCGATCTTGAAGATGTGCGCAAAGACCTGTCTTCGGATATTGCCGAAGTGAAGCGCGATATCGCTGACGTTCGCAAAGAGATAGCCGATGTCCGCAAGGACCTGTCCGCAGAGATAGCCGATGTCCGCAAGGACCTATCCGCAGAGATAGCCGATGTCCGTAAGGATATTGATGCTCGTTTCGAGAAGAACGAAGCTCAGATGCAGGCTCGCTTCGAGAAAACTGAAGCTCAGATATCTTTAGTCCGCAAGGATTTACAGCTTGAGATGGCGGGTATTCGCTCAGAGCAGAAGTTAATTCGCTGGATGCTGAGTGCTGGAATTTTGGGTATTATCTCTCTGGTTGTGAAAGCTTTTCTCGTTACGGCCCTTTAATCAATTCTGCCACCTTGGGTTGTTAGCTCAGTTGGTAGAGCAGTGGACTCTTAATCTGTATTAGCTCAGACCTGATCTGACAGTTACCGGTTATTTATACAGGTGTCTGTCAGATTAAATCTGGTTCAGATTTTTTTCTGCCCAGACTCGTTTACCATCAAGTAACGTGCCTATTGGCGTACGCCCGCAGCACATTTTACCCTGATGAGTTCGCTCATTATTGTAATGCCACAACCAGTTGTCCAGATCCTTTTGTAGACTTTCTAGGTCCTCGTATAACTTCTTACGGAACGCAACCTGATAAAAATCCTGCGAAATAGTTTTATGGAAGTGTAGTGGCACACTGATACTGGCCACCTGAGCGGAGGTGATATGCTCACCTCATCAACACGACAGGTGACCTCATGGGTAAACATTTTACGGCGGAATTTAAGCTCGAAGCCGCAAAGCTGGTTGTCGACCACGGCTACACATACGTTAAGGCCGCAGAGGCGGTTAATGTCAGCCATTCTGCCATTAGTCGCTGGGTCAATAAGCTTCGCCTTGAACGACAGGGAAAAACGCCAACGGGACTTCCTCTTACCCCTGAACAGCTCGAGCTGCGTGAGATGAAGAAAAAAGTCCAATGCCTTGAAATGGAGAACGAAATCCTAAAAAAGGCTACGGCGCTCTTAATGTCGGACTCACTCAACGGTTCACGGTAGTCGACAGGCTGAGGGCGCGATACCCGGTCACGGCGTTGTGCCAAACTTTTGAGGTACATCGCAGCAGCTACAGGCACTGGCAGGCTTCCGCTAATGAACCCGACGGTGAGCGCGTGGTTAAGTGTAGTCGCGTCATGGAAGCCTGGAACGCCAGCGGCGGCTCTGCCGGCGCTCGAAGTATCGCGACCATCGTCACCGGCAGCTCTGGTGTCAAAATGGGGCGCTGGCTGGCTGGCAAGCTGATGAAGGAGCTGGGTATCGCCAGCTGCCAGCGACCGGCTCACAAATACAAACGCGGCGGCAATGAACACGTTGAAATACCGAACTATCTCAACCGCCAGTTCGCGGTTACCGCGCCGGATCAGGTCTGGTGCGGCGATGTGACCTACATCTGGACGGGCAAATGCTGGGCTTACCTTGCGGTGGTGCTAGACCTGTTCGCCCGCAAACCGGTGGGCTGGGCCATGTCGACGTCGCCGGACTCGGCGCTGACAGTTAAAGCGTTGCAGATAGCCTGGGAACTCCGGGGACAACCAACAGGAGTCATGTTCCACAGCGACCAGGGCAGCCACTATACCAGCCGTCAATACCGGCAAGCCCTGTGGCGCTGCCGGATAAAGCAGAGTATGAATCGGCGGGGTAACTGCTGGGATAATGCGCCAATGGAGCGGTTTTTCCGCAGCCTGAAGACAGAATGGGTGCCGACAAAGGGTTACAACAGCTTCAGCGAAGCCCAGGACGCGATTATCCGCTACATCACGGGGTATTACAGCGCTATCCGGCCTCACTGGTATAACGGCGGCTTAACTCCAAACGAATCTGAGCGACTGTTCTACATACAGTCTAATGCGGTGGCCAATATTAGTTGACCACTACAGTGTCAAAATATTCTGCAAGACCAACTCGATTTTGCGCTGGTCTTTGGTCAGCAAGTGCCTGCCGCCCTGCTGGCCGAGCCGCTGTTTCAAGCCTATATGGTCGCTGTGTTGCCCAAAGACAGCACGCAGAACGGGCCGGTATCGCTGGAGTGGCTCTGTTCCAATAACCTGCTGATGATGCAGCAGCAAGATCCGTTAGGCCAGGTGCTGCACCGTGCGTTACGCGCCAAAGGACTGACACCGATGTCATCGGTATATATTAAAACCTACTCAGTGATTGCCGATATGGTGCTGCCAGGCGGCGGCGCGAGTATCGTCGATCTGTTTACCGCGCATCGCTATGCCGATATGTTGAAAATCGTACCGATTGCACAGCCGCTGCCGTTCGAAGTGACACTGATCAGCCGCGGCGACAACCCGCAATCACGCGCCGCATTACAGCTGAAGCAACTGATGAAAAACAAATGCTGGGAGATTGCCCAACAAAACGAAGGTCTGTTTCACGCGGCATAATGCGGCAGCGTTCTGAAATCCTGGTGTGCGCCAGCCACTCAACTGATTTTATCCTACCCTGCAAAACCATGGGCGCGTTATACTCGCCTTATCACTTGCTAAACAGGTAAATACCGATGATCCGCAGTATGACCGCCTACGCCCGCCGTGACATCAAGGGCGGCTGGGGTAACGCCGCGTGGGAGCTTCGCTCCGTTAACCAGCGTTATCTTGAAACATACATCCGTTTACCGGAACAGTTCCGCAGTCTGGAGCCGGTGATTCGTGAGCGTATTCGCGCCCGTCTGACGCGCGGAAAAATCGAATGCAACCTGCGTTTTGAACTCGACCCGAGTGCGCAAGGCAGCTTGATCCTGAATGAAAAGTTGGCAAAACAACTGGTTGAAGCCGCCAACTGGGTCAAAATGCAGAGTGATGAGGGGGAAATCAATCCCGTTGATATCCTGCGTTGGCCGGGCGTGATGTCCGCGCAAGAGCAAGATCTCGATGCGATCAGCAAGGAGTTGATGACCGCACTGGAAAAAGCGCTGAATGATTTTATCACCGCGCGCGAGACCGAAGGTGCCGCGCTGAAGCTGCTCATTGAACAACGCCTTGCGGGCGTGAGTGCCGAAGTGGTGAAAGTGCGCACACACATGCCGACCATTCTGCAATGGCAGCACGAACGCCTGCTCAACAAGCTGGAAGAAGCGCAGGTGCAGTTAGAAAACAACCGGCTGGAACAGGAACTGGTGCTGTTAGCACAGCGTGTTGACGTTGCCGAAGAGCTAGACCGGCTCGAAGCGCACGTTAAAGAGACCTACAACATCCTGAAAAAACCGGAAGCCGTTGGCCGCCGTCTGGACTTCATGATGCAAGAATTCAACCGCGAATCTAATACTTTGGCCTCCAAATCCATCAACGCCGACGTCACTGCCAGCGCCATTGAGCTGAAGGTACTGATTGAGCAGATGCGCGAGCAAATCCAGAACATTGAGTAATTCCAAGTAGCATACATTGAATTCCACAACGCTCTTTTCAGGGCGTTTTTATTGCCAGCAACCCCATCGTTAGAAGACAAATGAAGCAAGCCGTTCTGATCGCTTCCGAAGATCGTTTCTCGGACAACGGGAAGGGGTTAACATCAACACTCAGGACTAACCATATAATTTTTATCATTGAATCAAACAGCGCTAAGCGTACAACTGAAATGTACATTTCAGGAGACATATCATGCGTACTTACACCTCAACGCAGGCACGGGCCAAGATTTCAGAGGTATTGGATGCGGCCACGCATGGCGAACCGGTTGAAATCACTCGTCGAGACGGTAGCGCAGCAGTGGTTATCAGCAAGGCTGAATTTGAGGCATACTAAAACGCTAAGCTGGATGCCGAGTTTGATATGATGATGCAACGTCATGGTCATACGGTTGAAGCGCTGACAAACCGATGATAGGGATCAGCACTCAGGAAGTTATCGCTTTCCATAACCGCATCTTGTCATGGCGAGCTGACAGCCCTGGGCAGGCAACTACCTGACAACCTGCAACGCCACATGCAGCAAGTATTCCACCTCAAAATCTCCTGAGCCACTTCTCGCAGAGAAATGGATATCACCCACGTAACGCCCTGGCGGCAAGGTTGCATTATCGTCTGCCGAGAACACCAACTCAGCATCCATACCATTCCCGGCCTTGGCACAGCCAATCGCGTCATTGAGCGGCCTGAGCTTACAGCCAGAGTGGCGATACCCTCTGAATTTCACCGTATAGCGATTTTCATTCGCTTGATTCATCAACGTCGCTGCTAAAGCCTGATCGTTACGTGATGACCAGACCAATTGCTGGGGGCCAAGGGTCGGCGCTTTTGCGACAAACCCTAGGCTGTGTCCCTTAATTACATAACCTCTGGTAAAACAGGCGGATGCAGCCCAGTTTCAACATTGCCAGATAATTCCTCGCCGTTTTGTCGTAACGTGTCGCAATGCGACGGTATTCTTTCAGATGGCCAAAGCACCGCTCAACAACGTTCCGATTGCGGTAGGCGTCACGATCGAGCTTTGAACGACCATCCACCGCCATTTTTTCAGTGGATTTTCGGGGGATGACAGTTTTTATACCTCTGTTTTTCAGCTCGTTACGTAATACATGCCCGGAGTACGCCTTGTCAGCGAGTACCGCATGACCACGGCGTTTCATACTGCCGTTCTGGCGTTGAACACCAATACCGTCCAAAAGACGTAGTGCAAACTGACTTTCATGAGCCTGACCGGGGCTCAACACGATGTTTAACGGAAGACCACTTCCGTCTGTAGCCAGATGGATTTTGGTGCCAAAACCACCTCGAGAGCGACCCAGCCCATTATCTCCGGTGATATCGGGATGTTTTTTTGAGCACCGGCAGCACATTTCAGCGCCCTGATATTGCTACCATCCAGCGCAGTCGCTGACCAGTCCACGAGGCCATGGGCATCAAGTGATGAAAGTAACTTATTGAAAATAATGTTAATGACTCCCGATTTTGACCATCGGTTAAAGCGGTTATAAACGGTTTTCCATGGGCCGTATCGCTCAGGTAAATCACGCCATGGGGCACCAGAGCACAGCCCCCAGAACATGCCATTGATAATCATGCGATGCTCAGCCCATGGGCGTCCGGCCTGTGGTGTTGCTGGTTCAGCAGGGAGTAAGGGCTGGATGATAGCCCATGCTTCATCGGGAAGGTCGTAGCGAGCCATAGTTCAAAATGATCTAGAAACAAACAGTTAGTATAACTCATGAGATTAAGGGACACAGCCTAATTCTGCTGGCGATTATGACTCTGGTAAAGGTAGCGATACCGTTTTTGCCTATGGTGCTGGTGTTCAGATAGTGCCAGCAGCAAATTGGAGTATTGATCTGGGCTATGAAGGATCAAAGTTCAAAGCAGTAAAAATCAACGGATTCAATATCGGCCTTGACTATCGCTTCTGATCCTCAATAGAGTGACTACGCCGAAGTGGACTTCGGCGTTTCCTTTCCCTCTAGAGAATCTGTCATCGCATGCTCGTCGTCAGGCGTAAACCGATGCTTGGCGTGGTAATGCTGCCACACGGTAAAATTTTCATTATCCATAGGTTTGGCATACAAAAATCCCTGAATGTAGCCCACACCGTGTTGTGTCAGGTAGTGAAGCTGACGCGCGGTTTCCACCCCTTCTGCTACTATCTTCAAATTAAGGCGGTGAGTGAGACTGATAATGGTATCTAAAATCGGCGTCTCTTCTTCCTGTGACGAAATGGTGCGAACAAACCCCTGATCGACTTTCAAGTAATCGAGAGGGAAGCTTTGCAGGTAAGACAGAGAGCAATGGCCAGTGCCAAAATCATCAATCGCGACATGTATGCCTGCCTGACGTAGTTGTTGCAAGCGCTGCGCCACTTCCGGTCCTGCGCTAATGAGACTGCGCTCGGTCAGTTCTAGCGTTATCAAAAAGCGGTGGGCCGCCACATTCGCCGCAAACTGGCGGATATCGGCGATAAATTCGCTGTCTTGCAGATGCTCAGCCGACACATTCAAGCCCAGATGAAAATTCGGCTCGATATGCCAACTGGTAACGTCTTCCTCCACCAGTTTCAACAAATGGCGTGTCAGTGGGATAATCATATTTTCCGCTTCAACGGCGGCAATAAACACATCCGGGCGAATCCACTGTCCATCGGCGCGCCGCCAGCGCAATAACGCTTCTGCGCCGGTGCAGCGTTGTGCCTCGGTACCGTAAACCGGCTGATAGTAGACAGAAAACTCATTGTTGGTGATGCCGCGGCGTAATTCGTCCTGAAAGGAGAGCTTGCGTTTTTGCCAATACAGCGCGGCCAGAATAAACAGCGCGGAAAGTACCAGTGTGAGCGGCAACAGCGTCAGAAAGGCAAACTGCCAGGCCTTACCCATTTCTGTAGCGGGAGCGGTAATGGAGACAACAATGGGGAAGCGTTCCGATGTGATGTGATATTCGACACCAGAAAGCCATTCAGGTTGATGCGGTACGGTGGTGGCACTGGGATGAATCAAATCGCCATCCCCCACTCTGATATTCAGTTGAAAGCCTCACAGCTTGTTGACAGCATTCATTAGCGTCACCAGATATTGCGCATCAACCAGGCCAAAAGCGCCCCAACCATCGTCCGGCGTGCGAATAAAAATGAGCGTTGGGCTGATGTCGGCATCTTTGATCTGATCGACAGAGAGGCTCCAGGCGGGAGGTAATTTTGCCGGAAGCGGCATAATGATCACATCGCTGATTTCCAGAGCGTTATGGGCAAACAGCGAGGAGCAGTAAATGCTCTTGTCATAGGTCAGGCCGATGGAGCGAAAATAAGCGAACTGCGCGCTGAGCCGTTGGAGATCGTCTCTGATATCCTCACACAGCTTTCCTTGCAGCGGTTGCAGGGCTTCCAGCAGTGACCAGGCACGGGTGGTAATGCTTTCCGCCTGATCGAGCGCCAGCGTTGCCGTGGATTGCAGATCTCGTTGCACGATTTGTCGTGATTCAACAAAGGTGAAAAGTAATATCAATAGCAATGGGAATACCCCGGCGCAGAGAATCAGCCAGCGGCCCCGTTGTTGTGCGCGTTTATGCTGTGGACTCACGTCACTACTCCTTGGTACCACGTAGATATGACTCTGCCTGTCGTGGCGTATATCAATGTGAAGAACCAGGCAGCCAGCGCACCCTGAAACGCGTCGCGACATAAATATGTCTACGCGCTTTTTAAGTATATCAATCCGCTGTAAATCGATCGGAAATTGTTTTGAACGCAAAGGATGAAAAAAAGGGAGCCACGAGACGGCTCCCTGAAGGGGGCGGCAAACGTTAGCCTTCGTTGAGAATAAACATGCCGTAAGGGTGAATCTGCAAATAGAGGTCGTCGCCCACGTTGGGTTGCAAATGGGTGGCATTTACCTGTAGCAGCAGCGATTGCCCGTGCCAGATGACGCTCACTTCATACTGTGAACCCATGTAAGCCCATATCGTTATACACATCGTTCTAACGCACTGTTTAATCAATGAGTTACGGGTTTATCTCAGAGTGGCATTTTGAACCTCAAAAAGCCAATGGGATGGCTTGAATGCCTTAATTCACGGGGTTCTGAGCATCCTGTTCAAAAAATGGCCAAAAGATGTGTATAACGATATGAGTTTTACTACCTAATACTGATTGAGGCAATTCCTGATTGTAGAGCCAAACATATCGATGCAGAGTGATCTCAAGCTCTTCACCAGAATTGAAATGGTGGCTCTGCAGCACATCTTCTATGCGCCCATTAAATCGCTCGACCATACCATTTGTTTGAGGATGCATCGGTGGGCTAAGTCGGTGTTCTATATCAGGCTCTGCACACAAACGGTCGAATTCATGTTTCCCGGTGGCTGAACGTTTTCGCAGACCAAAAAGACGGTCTGTAAATTCCTTGCCATTGTCTGTAAGTACCCGATGGATAGCCATGGGACATGCCCGGTTAAGATCACGCAAGAAACGCCGCGCATTAGCCGCCGTCTTGGCTTTGTAGAGACGGATAAAAACCCATCGAGTCGCGCGATCTATACCTACGAAAAGATAGCGTCGCGAGGTTTCATTTGACATTTGTGGAAGATATTTCACATCAACATGCAGATAACCAGGTTCGTAGCTTTTAAACGCTTTGTGCTTTGGTTTTGGTGCTTTCTCCTTCATGTCACGCAAACTCCCCACTCCGTGCCTGCGTAAACAGCGATCCAGGCCAGATCGAGATACGGCGGGATTCAAGAATTCGCGTACGACCGCCAACAGATCGTCAAGAGGAAGAAAAAGCGTTTTTCGCAGGGAGACAGCCACGGCTTCCTGAGCCGGCGACAGAGTCGTCTGCAAACGATGGGGAATATGGCTATGATCCTCAACACTATCTCGTTTTTTCCATTTATAAACAGTCAGTTAAGAGATACCATAACGCTTAGACAAAGTAGATGCAGGCTCGTTGCTTGCCTGAAGAGATGCTCTGATTTTAGGTGTTGTAGTTGCCTGACGATGGAGTCTAATCATCATGATATTTTGCCCTCAACTATATCCCTCAGTAGCCATCTTGCCATGAACAGCGCGGTGCGACGAGGGTCTATATAATGATCCGGTACTAGGCTGTGTCCCTTAATCCCATGAGTTATACTAACTGTTTGTTTCTACATTATTTTAAACTATGGCTCGCTACGACCTTCCCGATGAAGCATGGGCTATCATCCAGCCCTTACTCCCTGCTGAACCAGCAACACCACAGGCCGGACGCCCATGGGCTGAGCATCGCATGATTATCAATGGCATGTTCTGGGTGCTGTGCTCTGGTGCCCCATGGCGTGATTTACCTGAGCGATACGGCCCATGGAAAACCGTTTATAACCGCTTTAACCGATGGTCAAAATCGGGAGTCATTAACATTATTTTCAATAAGTTACTTTCATCACTTGATGCCCATGGCCTCGTGGACTGGTCAGCGGCTGCGCTGGATGGTAGCAATATCAGGGCGCTGAAATGTGCTGCCGGTGCTCAAAAAAACATCCCGATATCACCGGAGATAATGGGCTGGGTCGCTCTCGAGGTGGTTTTGGCACCAAAATCCATATGGCTACAGACGGAAGTGGTCTTCCGTTAAACATCGTGTTGAGCCCCGGTCAGGCTCATGAAAGTCAGTTTGCACTACGTCTTTTGGACGGTATTGGTGTTCAACGCCAGAACGGCAGTATGAAACGCCGTGGTCATGCGGTACTCGCTGACAAGGCGTACTCCGGGCATGTATTACGTAACGAGCTGAAAAACAGAGGTATAAAAACAGTCATCCCCCGAAAATCCACTGAAAAAATGGCGGTGGATGGTCGTTCAAAGCTTGTAGTGGCACACTGATACTGGCCACCTGAGCGGAGGTGATATGCTCACCTCATCAACACGACAGGTGACCTCATGGGTAAACATTTTACGGCGGAATTTAAGCTCGAAGCCGCAAAGCTGGTTGTCGACCACGGCTACACATACGTTAAGGCCGCAGAGGCGGTTAATGTCAGCCATTCTGCCATTAGTCGCTGGGTCAATAAGCTTCGCCTTGAACGACAGGGAAAAACGCCAACGGGACTTCCTCTTACCCCTGAACAGCTCGAGCTGCGTGAGATGAAGAAAAAAGTCCAATGCCTTGAAATGGAGAACGAAATCCTAAAAAAGGCTACGGCGCTCTTAATGTCGGACTCACTCAACGGTTCACGGTAGTCGACAGGCTGAGGGCGCGATACCCGGTCACGGCGTTGTGCCAAACTTTTGAGGTACATCGCAGCAGCTACAGGCACTGGCAGGCTTCCGCTAATGAACCCGACGGTGAGCGCGTGGTTAAGTGTAGTCGCGTCATGGAAGCCTGGAACGCCAGCGGCGGCTCTGCCGGCGCTCGAAGTATCGCGACCATCGTCACCGGCAGCTCTGGTGTCAAAATGGGGCGCTGGCTGGCTGGCAAGCTGATGAAGGAGCTGGGTATCGCCAGCTGCCAGCGACCGGCTCACAAATACAAACGCGGCGGCAATGAACACGTTGAAATACCGAACTATCTCAACCGCCAGTTCGCGGTTACCGCGCCGGATCAGGTCTGGTGCGGCGATGTGACCTACATCTGGACGGGCAAATGCTGGGCTTACCTTGCGGTGGTGCTAGACCTGTTCGCCCGCAAACCGGTGGGCTGGGCCATGTCGACGTCGCCGGACTCGGCGCTGACAGTTAAAGCGTTGCAGATGGCCTGGGAACTCCGGGGACAACCAACAGGAGTCATGTTCCACAGCGACCAGGGCAGCCACTATACCAGCCGTCAATACCGGCAAGCCCTGTGGCGCTGCCGGATAAAGCAGAGTATGAGTCGGCGGGGTAACTGCTGGGATAATGCGCCAATGGAGCGGTTCTTCCGCAGCCTGAAGACAGAATGGGTGCCGACAAAGGGTTACAACAGCTTCAGCGAAGCCCAGGACGCGATTATCCGCTACATCACGGGGTATTACAGCGCTATCCGGCCTCACTGGTATAACGGCGGCTTAACTCCAAACGAATCTGAGCGACTGTTCTACATACAGTCTAATGCGGTGGCCAATATTAGTTGACCACTACAGATTTGAGCATCAGTAAGTACGATGCCTTCTCTGGCAACTTTTTCCTCAAGTGCCTTCAGGCGCTTACGAAAGTTTTCCAGATCGTGTCGTTGCCAGATGGAGCGCACACCGCTGCCAGAAATGAAGACGCCTTTTTTACGCAGCTCATTACTGGTCCGGTGCTGGCCATGAGCCGGGAACTCAATGGCGTAATCAACAACCGCACGTTCAGTGGCTTCATCAGCACGGTTTTTCAGGTTGGGAACCCGGCGGTTTTGGTTAACCAGAGCGTCAATGCCGCCTTCTGCCGCCAGTTCCTGATAGCGATAAAACGTGTCGCGTGACACCCCCATGATTTTACAGGCTTTTGATACGTTACCGAGTTCTTCGGCGAGATTGAGCAGGCCGGCTTTGTGTTTGATGATGGGATTGTTAGTATGAAGCATGAGAGTTACCTCGTGTTTTGTATAAGGATTCGACACCCATATCAAAACCGGTAACTCTCAACCTTTCAAGGTCCAGTGTCAGATCAAGTCGCGACTAATACATCTAATCCGATGATTACCCAAACTTTCTATTTATTCAACAAAGCCGATTATTTTGCCAGTAATAATAGAAGGAATGCAGTTACTTGCCATGGATCGTCTTAATTCAGTAGGTTATATCAGCCAGATTAAACTTGCCATACGACCTGTAGTTCCATCGCGGCGATATGAGAAAAATTTGTCGGCCTGAGTCACAGTACAGGCATCGCCACCAAAAATTTTCGTCACGCCCTGAGCTTGCAAGCGCAAACGAGCTAATTGGTAGATATCGGCAATGAACTTGTTATCCTTAGCGATAAATGCGTCTGCGGCAACAGGGTGCAGTTCAATAAAAGCATCACGCATCTCAGGGCCAACCTCAAACGCCTGCGGCCCGATCGCCGGCCCAAGCCATGCCATCACGGACGACGCAGGGGCGCGGAAATGACGCAATGTCGCTTCCAGCAAGCCAGAACACAGGCCGCGCCAGCCCGCGTGCGCAGCAGCCACTTCATCACCGCGATCCGAGCAAAACAGCACCGGCAAACAGTCTGCGGTCATCACCGCACACACTAGACCAGGTTGGTTGGTGTAGGCCGCATCACCGGTCGGCACGCCTGACGCCGAAGACGCTAATGAAACCACCTGCGTTCCATGCACTTGATTTAGCCACTGCGGCATCGCAGGCAAATCGGCCAGCGTGACCAGTCGCTGACGATTATCTAACACCGCCTCTGGTCGATCGCCTACATGCGCACCAAGATTCAACGAATCATAGGGCGTTTGGCTCACGCCTCCCCTTCGCGTGGTACTACAGGCACGCACACGTTGCGGTGCAGGCCAGTCAGGCAGTATCAGTTCGCTCGTCATCAGCCTCTCGTCACCAGTCATATTGATCTTTGAACGCCTCGGCGTCCGCTTTTAATACCTCAATTAAATCAACCATATCTTGTGGTATGGGGGCATGCCACTCCATTTCAATCCCGCTGATGGGATGATAAAGGCGTAGCATGGTCGCGTGTAGCGCCTGACGATCGAACGTGCGCAGTGCTGTCACCAGTTCCTCTGATGCCCCCTTAGGCAAGCGAGGACGACCGCAATACAGTTGATCGCCCACCAGCGGATGATTGATGTGCGCCATATGAACACGAATCTGGTGCGTACGACCCGTTTCAAGACGCAGGCGTAGGCGCGTATGGCTGCGAAAATGCTCCATAATGCGGTAATGGGTGACGGCCGGTTTTCCCATGGGATGCACCGACATATGGGTGCGTTTGGTGGGATGACGGCTCATCGGTTCATTGACTGTGCCTCCGGCCGTCATGCGACCAATCGCAACGGCTTCGTACTCACGTGTGATTTCACGCGCCTGAAGCGATTCCACCAGTCGCGTTTGCGCTGGCACGGTTTTCGCTACCACCATCAATCCCGTGGTGTCTTTATCCAGGCGGTGCACAATGCCTGCGCGCGGAACATAGCCAATAGCCGGAAAATGGTGCAGCAACGCATTGAGCACGGTGCCGTCCGGGTTGCCCGCGCCAGGATGAACCACCAAATCGCGCGGTTTATTGATCACCAGAATGTCTTGATCTTCATAAACGATATCCAGTGCGATATCTTGTGCTTCCCAGCGAACCTCTTCATCGATCAAGGCATCAATCGTAATGGCTTCACCGCCTGACACTTTCTCTTTTGGCTTATTTATCATATTGCCGTTAATCTGTACCCGATCGTCCAGGATCCATTCTTTTATGCGAGAACGGGAATAATCAGGGAACAATTCGGCCAAAGCCTGATCTAACCGTTGACCGAGTTGAGACTCAGCCACCATTGCGGTGAGTTGTACTTGTTGTGCCATAGTTGCAGCTTCTTCGTTAACGTTGGGTTTTCGCGGCGATGCCGTTTAAAATAATGTACTATTGTTGCTAGTCTTACCCGGGAGCGTAACGGCCAGTCTCCCGGCATAACACTCTGAGGATAATCAAAACGTTATGATGCGTATGAAATATCTGGTGGCTGCAGCCACGTTGAGCCTGGCGCTAGCGGGTTGTTCCAACAGCTCCAAGGATACGGTTCCTGACAGTCCGCCTTCTGAAATTTATGCTACCGCTCAACAAAAATTGCAGGACGGTAACTTTAAAGCAGCAATCACGCAGTTGGAAGCATTGGATAACCG
Source organism: Symbiopectobacterium sp. Eva_TO (assembly GCF_053848865.1). Lineage (NCBI taxonomy): Bacteria > Pseudomonadati > Pseudomonadota > Gammaproteobacteria > Enterobacterales > Enterobacteriaceae > Symbiopectobacterium > Symbiopectobacterium sp. Eva_TO. The sequence continues at coordinate 2,359,835 of NZ_JBSPEY010000004.1, forward strand.
ATATCCTTTCGGGCCCTATTCTCAGCAAGTGCAGCTTGACCTGATTTATGCTTATTACAAGTCCGCAGAACTGGCGATGGCGCAAGCCTCCATTGACCGTTTCCTGCGCCTCAACCCTACACACCCAAGTGTGGACTATGTGCTGTACATGCGTGGTTTAACCAACATGGCTCAGGATGATAGCGCACTTCAGGGGTTCTTCGGCGTTGACCGCTCTGACCGCGATCCACAATATGCACGCGCGGCTTTTCGTGACTTCCGCCAGTTGCTGCAAGCGTATCCTCGCAGCCAGTTTGCCACGGATGCGGGCAAACGTCTGGTATTCCTGAAAGAGCGTTTAGCTAAATACGAACTTTCAGTGGCGGAATATTACACCAAACGCGGTGCCTACGTCGCCGTTGTTAATCGTGTAGAACAGATGATGCGTGATTTCCCGGACACGCAAGCGACAAAAAGAGCGCTTCCGCTAATGGAAAATGCTTATAGAGAACTCCAGCTGCTGGGCCAGGCGGATAAAGTCGCGAAAATCGTCGAGGCCAATCCCGCTTAACCAGAGAGCAGCACGGCCCCTACTCACACGCGTAAACATAAAAAAAACGGCAACCTTGGTTTGCCGTTTTTTTATTCCAACGCAGGAACAGTATCCGAGCATCATCCCGACACTGACCTGGTCTGGACGCCATCGATGTCATTGATAATGCCACCAGTTGCATCAGGTCTCAAGCCTTGCATTGCGCTTCCTCTATGTGCTTCACAAATTGCAACGAGGTGATCCGACCAGCCAAATAAAAGTGATGTAGATCACGATTTTTATCCCATTTACGGCTATGCTGAAGTTATCTAAGTGAGACGGCAAAAGCAGAGAGGTATGTTATATGACGATCAACATTACCAGTAAGCAAATGGAAATCACCCCCGCAATACGTCAGCATGTCGAAGACCGTCTAACCAAGCTGGATAAATGGCAAACTCACCTGATTAACCCACATATTATTTTATCCAAAGAACCGGTGGGTTTTGTTGCCGATGCGACTATTAGTACGCCTAATGGTCCCTTGGTCGCCAGCGCCAAGCATGAAGATTGTAGTGGCACACTGATACTGGCCACCTGATCGGAGGTGATATGCTCACCTCATCAACACGACAGGTGGCCTCATGGGTAAACATTTTACGGCGGAATTTAAGCTCGAAGCCGCAAAGCTGGTTGTCGACCACGGCTACACATACGTTAAGGCCGCAGAGGCGGTTAATGTCAGCCATTCTGCCATTAGTCGCTGGGTCAATAAGCTTCGCCTTGAACGACAGGGAAAAACGCCAACGGGACTTCCTCTTACCCCTGAACAGCTCGAGCTGCGTGAGATGAAGAAAAAAGTCCAATGCCTTGAAATGGAGAACGAAATCCTAAAAAAGGCTACGGCGCTCTTAATGTCGGACTCACTCAACGGTTCACGGTAGTCGACAGGCTGAGGGCGCGATACCCGGTCACGGCGTTGTGCCAAACTTTTGAGGTACATCGCAGCAGCTACAGGCACTGGCAGGCTTCCGCTAATGAACCCGACGGTGAGCGCGTGGTTAAGTGTAGCCGCGTCATGGAAGCCTGGAACGCCAGCGGCGGCTCTGCCGGCGCTCGAAGTATCGCGACCATCGTCACCGGCAGCTCCGGTGTCAAAATGGGGCGCTGGCTGGCTGGCAAGCTGATGAAGGAGCTGGGTATCGCCAGCTGCCAGCGACCGGCTCACAAATACAAACGCGGCGGCAATGAACACGTTGAAATACCGAACTATCTCAACCGCCAGTTCGCGGTTACCGCGCCGGATCAGGTCTGGTGCGGCGATGTGACCTACATCTGGACGGGCAAATGCTGGGCTTACCTTGCGGTGGTGCTAGATCTGTTCGCCCGCAAACCGGTGGGCTGGGCCATGTCGACGTCGCCGGACTCGGCGCTGACAGTTAAAGCGTTGCAGATGGCCTGGGAACTCCGGGGACAACCAACAGGAGTCATGTTCCACAGCGACCAGGGCAGCCACTATACCAGCCGTCAATACCGGCAAGCCCTGTGGCGCTGCCGGATAAAGCAGAGTATGAGTCGGCGGGGTAACTGCTGGGATAATGCGCCAATGGAGCGGTTCTTCCGCAGCCTGAAGACAGAATGGGTGCCGACAAAGGGTTACAACAGCTTCAGCGAAGCCCAGGACGCGATTATCCGCTACATCACGGGGTATTACAGCGCTATCCGGCCTCACTGGTATAACGGCGGCTTAACTCCAAACGAATCTGAGCGACTGTTCTACATACAGTCTAATGCGGTGGCCAATATTAGTTGACCACTACAATATGTACGCTGCCATTAATGAGCTGCTCGCGAAACTGGAGCGCCAACTGAACAAGATGCAGCATAAGGGAGAAGCACGTCGAGCAACGACTGCTGGGGTCAAAGACGCGGATATTGAGTTGTCATAACCGAAACCTTCAGATAACAGTAGCCAACAACGCGCCGTCAGGGCGCGTTTTTGCTTCTGAGGATAAGGCCCCTTCGCTTTTTAGTTGACAGAACGAAAAGCCAACAGTTACTTTACAGGGGTACTTTCACCCCATGAGAGCGCTAGCGCTTAACAGGCAACCAATGAGCCACACACCGTTTTTCTTTGTATTCTTTTTTACCTTCCCCTGATTGGGAGACGATTCGTCATATTGAAAGAATACGAAGACGAACCAGAAAGCCTACTGAACAGGGGGCTTTTTTTATGCACTTATTTATACGCACTGTATGGATAAAAATGAGTTTACAGGTAACACAACCATGACAGACAACCCTTTACTGGCCTTACGTGAACGTATCACCGAGTTGGATTTAAAACTGCTTGAACTGCTGGCCGAACGGCGAGAGTTGGCATTGGAAGTGACACGCGCAAAGTTACATACGCATCGCCCGATTCGCGACAAAGAACGAGAAAGAGATTTGCTGGATAAGCTCATCGAAGCGGCAAAACCTCATCATCTTGATGGGCATTATATTACGCGCCTGTTTCAACTAATTATTGAAGACTCAGTGCTAACGCAGCAGGCGCTGTTGCAGCACCATCTTAACCCCACCGGAGCCCACTCGGCGCGTGTCGCCTTTCTTGGCCCCAAAGGCTCCTACTCCCATCTGGCTGCCCGGCAGTATGCCGCACGCCATTTTGAACAGTTGGTTGAGTGCGGCTGCCAGAAGTTTCAGGATATCTTCGCGATGGTCGAAACCGGCCAAGCCGACTACGGCGTTCTACCCATTGAGAACACCACATCGGGTGCAATCAATGACGTGTACGATCTACTGCAACATACCGGGCTGTCGATTGTGGGCGAGCTTACCCACCCCATCGATCACTGTATGCTGGTCGCTACCGACACGGATTTAAGCCAAATTACGACCGTCTACAGCCATCCACAACCCTTCCAGCAGTGCAGCCATTTTATCCAGCGTTATCCACAATGGAAAATCGAATATTGTGAAAGCACGGCGGCTGCGATGGAAAAAGTCGCATCATTGAATTCTCCCCACGCCGCCGCGCTGGGCAGCGAGGCCGGTGGATTACTTTATCAATTGCGCGTGCTGGAACATAACCTGGCAAACCAGACCCAAAACACCACCCGCTTTATCGTGTTGGCACGTAAGCCGATTGATGTCTCTGAGCAAGTCCCCGCCAAAACCACCTTGATTATGGCGACGGGTCAGCAATCGGGAGCATTAGTGGAAGCACTGCTGGTGCTGCGCGAACACAGCATCATTATGACAAAACTGGAATCTCGTCCTATTTACGGTAACCCCTGGGAAGAGATGTTTTATATTGATGTGCAGGCTAACCTGCGCGGGGATGGATTACAAAAAGCACTGAAAGAGTTATCGGGCATCACACGCTCACTGAAAGTGCTCGGCTGTTACCCCAGTGAGAACGTCGTCCCCGTTGAGATGCACTGAGTGTAGCGCTCCCAGACGCCTGGCTGGGAGCGCCTCTCCGCTATCTAGATGCGGCTGTCGTTAGCCTGTTTCAGCAAGGCTCGACTTTCCACCTGAAAACGCTGGGCATAATCACCAAACCAATGCTCTACTTTCTTGAAGCTGGCGATAAACGCCGCCTTGTCTTTGCTTTCCAACAGTGCAATCGCTTCACCAAAACGGGCGTAATAGCGTTTGATCAAGGCCAGATTATTTTCGGATGACATGATGATATCGGCATAAAGCTGCGGGTCTTGTGCGAACAGCCGCCCTACCATCACCAGCTCCAACCGGTAAATGGGTGAAGACAATGCAAGTAATTGCTCAAGCTGCACATTCTCTTCCGCCAAATGCAACCCGTAGGCAAAAGTGGCAAAGTGACGCAACGCCTGAATAAACATCATATTTTGATCGTGTTCAACCGCACTGATGCGATGCAGCCGGGCGCCCCATACCTGAATTTGCTCCAACAGCCATTGATACGCTTCAGGCTGGCGACCATCGCAATACACCACGACTTGCTTAGCTAGGCTACCGCTGTCTGGTCCGAACATCGGGTGTAAGCCTACGACAGGGCCGGAATGTGCCGCCAGCATCGCCTGCAACGGCCCATTTTTGACCGAAGCCAGATCCACCAGAATACAATCCTCCGGCAAACGCGGTAACTGTGCAATCACCTGTTCCGTCACGTGAATGGGCACACTAACGATCACCATACCAGCATCCGCCAACAGGCTGTCAGCCTGCGGCCAATCTTCTTTTTCCAACAGCCTTACTTCATAGCCGGACAGACGCAACATTTTTTCGAACATACGTCCCATCTGCCCGCGTCCACCCACAATGACGACAGGCCGCAGCTGCAGACACAGTGTTTTAAAGCCTTTGTCATTTTCACTGGCGTAGGATTCTCGCATCACTCGGCGCAGAACGTCCTCAATGAGATCCGCAGGCACGTTTAGGGCCTCGGCCTCTTCACGACGAGAACGCAGCATCGCAGCCTCGCGATCGGGAGCATAGATAGGTAGACCATAGCGGCTTTTTACCTCTCCGACTTCTGCCACTAGTGCCAACCTGCGCGCCAACAAACCAAGCAGCGCCTTATCCACCTCATCAATCTGATCCCGCAACGCGGTCAGTTCTGCAACCATGTTCTGTTATTCTCCCAACGATGAACGGCGTACCGCACCTAGCTCCTGATGCACCGATCTCAACAACTCATCGGTGCTTTCCCAATTGATACAGGCATCTGTCACCGATACACCATATTGCATTGCCGAACGCGGTTGTTCCGACGACTGATTGCCTTCATGAATATGACTTTCCAGCATCATGCCAATAATGGAACGGTTACCCGCTTTAATTTGCTCAACAATGGATGACACCACCTGCGGTTGGCGACGGTAATCTTTATTCGAGTTGCCATGGCTGCAATCTATCATGAGTGAAGGCGTTAAGCCCGCAGCCTGCATCTGTTTTTCACATTCCGCTACGTCTTGTGCGCTGTAGTTAGGCTGCTTGCCACCACGCAAAATAACATGACCGTCGCTGTTACCCTGAGTTTGCAGCAGGCACACCTGGCCGGTTTGGTTGATACCCACAAAACGGTGCGGCATTGCTGCGGCTTTCATAGCATTAATGGCCGTGCCCAGGCTTCCATCGGTGCCGTTCTTGAAACCCACTGGCATCGAAAGGCCAGAAGCCATTTCGCGGTGCGTTTGCGATTCAGTGGTCCGCGCACCAATCGCTGACCAACTGAACAGATCGCCCAAATATTGTGGACTGTTGGGATCCAACGCTTCTGTCGCCAAAGGCAGCCCCATGTTGACCAGGTTTAGCAGCAGCTCACGTGCAATGTGTAACCCCGCCTCCACGTCGAAGGAGCCATCCATGTAGGGGTCATTGATAAGGCCTTTCCAACCTACAGTAGTACGCGGTTTTTCAAAGTAAACGCGCATTATGATATACAACCGATCGCTCAATTCGGCTGATAGCGTATGCAAGCGGCGGGCATACTCCAACGCAGCATCCGTGTCATGAATGGAACAGGGTCCACACACCACCAATAACCGGTTATCGCGACCGTGGATAATATCGGAAATGGTACGACGTGCCGTGGCAATGGCCTGCTCTTCTTGCACATTGAGCGGGAATTTTGCCTTGAGCTCATCGGGCGTAATCAGTACTTGTTCATCGGCAATATTGATGTTGTTGAGCGAATCTTTTTGCATGTTCATTTTCCTGGACAGTTCTTGAGTAGCGTAGCGCGCTTTCCGCCGCCACATTGAGTTCAAGATACCACAAAATGTAAAGATTTAAATCCATAAAGTGTAAAAATAAAATTACTAATTCACTTTCACCTGAATCTCACGTTCGCGTCGCGGGTTACTGGCTTTTCTCGCTTATCTCAATGCAAATAGTGATAGAATCAATGCAACAGGAGGAAAGCATGCTGAGAGCCATCCTAATTGACGACGAGCAACTGGCTCGCGAAGAGTTGTTGCTACTACTGGATAAAGAAGATGACATTGAGGTAATAGCACAGTGCAGTAACGCGCTGGAAGCGATACCGGGCTTTGTTGAATAAACAGATTTTATGCTACCAGCCCAGTAAAACGATTGTTTCCAGCAACGTAAAATCATGCAGTTAAGCATCATGAGAAAACGGAATGCCTGAGGTGATAAGCATTTTCTACCAAAATGGGCATAGTAAAACAGCACGATTCCCTATTATTCAACAAAGCCGCGATACCGGTGATTAACCGACTTCAACCGGATGTGATCTTTCTTGATATCCAGATGCCGAAAATCAGTGGGTTGGAACTGGTTGCCATGCTCGATCCTGACAGCATGCCTTATGTTGTTTTTGTCAGCGCCTATGACGAATACGCGGTGCGCGCTTTTGAAGAACATGCCTTTGATTATTTGCTCAAGCCGCTGGACAATCAGCGCCTGGCAAAAACCCTCAATCGTCTTCGACGCGGCACATCCGTAAATAAAAATGTACAACTTATTGCGGAGCCTCAACTTAGGCATATCCCGTGCCACGGCCACAACCGTATTTTTCTCCTTAAGATCGAAGAAGTGGAATATCTCTGTTCCGAGCTGAGCGGCGTCCATATCGTAGGGCTCAATCAGTCAGGTTATACCCATATCGTTATACACATCTTTTGGCCATTTTTTGAACAGGATGCTCAGAACCCCGTGAATTAAGGCATTCAAGCCATCCCATTGGCTTTTTGAGGTTCAAAATGCCACTCTGAGATAAACCCGTAACTCATTGATTAAACAGTGCGTTAGAAAGATGTGTATAACGATATGGGTTATACCCAGCTATCGTTAAAAACGCTGGAAGAAAAAACGCCTTTTGTCCGCTGTCATCGCCATTACATGGTAAACACCAAGCTGCTTCAGGAGATACAGTTGATGGATAACGGTGGCGCAGAAGTCATTACCCACACCGGTAAACATATTCCCGTGAGCCGACGCTATTTAAAAAGCTTGAAAGAGAAGCTGGGTATTGCTTGATACCGACAGAAACCGCCCTCTGATAAGGATAATGTGTATTAGTCGCGACTTGATCTGACACTGGACCTTGAAAGGTTGAGAGTTACCGGTTTTGATATGGGTGTCGAATCCTTATACAAAACACGAGGTAACTCTCATGCTTCATACTAACAATCCCATCATCAAACACAAAGCCGGCCTGCTCAATCTCGCCGAAGAACTCGGTAACGTATCAAAAGCCTGTAAAATCATGGGGGTGTCACGCGACACGTTTTATCGCTATCAGGAACTGGCGGCAGAAGGCGGCATTGACGCTCTGGTTAACCAAAACCGCCGGGTTCCCAACCTGAAAAACCGTGCTGATGAAGCCACTGAACGTGCGGTTGTTGATTACGCCATTGAGTTCCCGGCTCATGGCCAGCACCGGACCAGTAATGAGCTGCGTAAAAAAGGCGTCTTCATTTCTGGCAGCGGTGTGCGCTCCATCTGGCAACGACACGATCTGGAAAACTTTCGTAAGCGCCTGAAGGCACTTGAGGAAAAAGTTGCCAGAGAAGGCATCGTACTTACTGATGCTCAAATCGCTGCACTGGAGAAGAAGGCGCACGACGACGAAGCCTGTGGTGAAATAGAGACTGCTCACCCGGGTTATCTGGGGTCGCAGGACACCTTCTACGTGGGTAATCTGAAAGGTGTTGGCCGTATCTACCAGCAGACGTTCGTGGATACGTACTCGAAAGTGGCGCACTGCAAGCTTTACACGAGTAAAGCACCGATCTCTGCCGCCGACCTGCTCAATGATCGCGTGCTGCCGTTCTACGAAGCTCAGGGGCTGCCAATGCTAAGAATACTGACGGACAGGGGGGACGGAGTACTGCGGTAAAGTGGAACAACATGACTATCAGCTGTACTTGGCTATCAACGATATAGACCATACGAAAACGAAAGCGATGTCTCCGCAGACAAACGGTATCTGCGAGCGCTTCCATAAAACTATTTTGCAGGATTTTTATCAGGTTGCGTTCCGTAAGACGTTATACGAGGACCTAGAAAGTCTACAAAAGGATCTGGACAACTGGTTGTGGCATTACAATAATGAGCGAACTCATCAGGGTAAAATGTGCTGCGGGCGTACGCCAATGGCCACGTTACTTGATGGTAAACGAGTCTGGGCAGAAAAAAATCTGAACCAGATTTAATCTGACAGACACCTGTATAAATAACCGGTAACTGTCAGATCAGGTCTGAGCTAATACAGATGTTTCTGCTTCGGAACCTCTCTTGCATAGCTGCCCCAGTTGTCACTGGTAATCATGCCGATGTTGAACGGTGTCAACAGAGCCAGCAATTCACGGCAGGTCTCATCGGTTCGGGGGCCAAAAGTGTAGGCCAGAACACCGCCCGTTTTGGTATTGTAAGCGTACCAGAGCCAGTGCTGTAGCGCCTGACTGCCAACGAAGCTCCATTGCTCATCAAGTTCACAGATAAGGGCGGCGTCGGCGTGAGCAACGGGAGAAGACGTTATCCTGCGGGGCGAGAGCTTTTTAAAGCCCGGATGACCGTATTGATGCCGATTTTCAACGTTCTGGCGGTATCGCGAACACCGGCACCGTTGAAGGCCATATCAACGATCTGCTCTTTGACTCCCGGCTTTCGCGCTTCATAGCGGTAGGTAAGCTGGAATACAAGGCGACAGCAGTGACACCGGAAGCGTTCGCGCTTAGTTGGACTAAGGCCATGTCGATAAACTTTATCTGAATTGCAGCGAGGGCAATGAACAAAAACAGTAACCACGTGGAAACCTCAAATAGCGGCAGAATATCACAAAAGCCAACTATTTGAAGGCATTACCCAAGAAAGATTGCTTTTGAAGTTTTTTGTTGTGCAGATCGGCTAATCAAAGTATTATAGATCGTCTTTTAAGCAAACCATTGACACATATATGAAGGCTCACGCGATTATTATCGCTTCAGTCTTGTTGGCAGGTTGCCAAGAGGTCTACCAAGACACCTCGCAACCGAAAAAACATGGGCAGAGTCTGTCTTCAGCAGGTCAAGGTGAAGCAGGAAAGTACACAGGAAGTCGAGAGACATCCGCGCGCTGGCTGGATAATAATGGCCTAGCGCAGCGCGACCTGTGGAACTTCATTAGCGACGAGCTGAAGATGGAGGTTCCGGATAACATCCGGATCCGCGAGCAAAAAACACGATACTTAAAAAATAAGAGCTATCTCCACGATGTAACATTACGGGCAGAGCCGTACATGTACTGGATAGTCGAGCAGATTAAGCAGCGCAAAATGCCGATGGAACTGGTACTGCTACCCATAGTGGAGAGCGCTTTTGATCCCAAGGCCACATCATCCGCCAATGCCGCAGGGCTCTGGCAGATTGTGCCAGGCACTGGGCGTAACTACGGTTTGAAACAGAACCAGTGGTATGATGGTCGTCGCGATGTTGTTGCATCAACTACGGCTGCCTTAGACATGATGCAGCACCTCAACACAATGTTTGATGGTGACTGGCTACTTACCATCGCCGCCTATAACAGCGGTGAAGGGCGTGTTTTGCAAGCAGTAAAAGCAAATAAGGCAAAAGGCAGGTCAACGAGTTACTGGGCATTGGCGTTACCACGTGAAACGTCACTTTATGTCCCGAAAATGTTAGCCTTAAGCGATATTCTTAAGAATAGCAAAAAATACGGCATTGAGTTACCTAAGCCCAATGAAAGTCGGGCACTGGCGCAGGTAGACCTGAGTCAACAGATGGAGTTGACGCAAGCGGCAGAAATGGCTGGCTTGTCGCTAACAAAACTGAAGAGCTACAACACAGGCTACAAACGTGATGTGACCGCTCCGAACGGGCCACATTACATTATGGTGCCTAAAGCACATGTTGAGCAGTTGAAGGATTCGTTGGCAGATGGCGATATCGCCGCTGTACAACCCGCTAAACTGGCGCAGTTATCCGCAAACACGGAATACAAGGTTCGTTCAGGTGACACCTTGTCAGGTATTGCGGCGAAACTGAAGGTCAGCGCGCAGGATCTGCGCAAGTGGAACAACCTAGCCAGCGCTAACGCGCTGAAGGTTGGCCAATCGCTTCAGGTTGTACAGGCCTCTGCGGGCAGTAAAAAGGGTAACAGTAATTCCATTACCTATCAGGTGCGTAAAGGAGACTCTCTCGCGAGTATCGCCAAACGTCACGGGGTAGATATCGCAGATGTTATGCGCTGGAATTCGGTCATCAATAAAAAGGCAAATATTCAGCCTGGAGATCGGTTAATGCTGTTCGTGAATACGGCAGCATCACCGGACTCTTAAGTGCTAGATAGCCTATAAAAAAGCCACGATGGTTGACCTTCGTGGCTTTTTTTATTGTTTTAACGTCATGCCGGCAACTGAAATTCAACCAATAGCGGGTTGTGGTCAGAAGCCTGGGTAACCAATACAGAAGATTGCATGACGTGTAACCCGCGATAAAAAACAAAATCTAACGGGCGGCCGAACGTTCGACGCCGCTGGTCGTCGACAAAGCGAACCTCACGCAAGGCAATCTCACTGGCAAATTGATAAAGCGCGTTGATACGCTGCCGGCTCCAGGCATTAAAATCCCCAGCCATGATTACTGGCCCGGCATGACGTTTAACCTGCTCACCAATCGCATCCAGTTGTTTGCCATACACTTCAACGCCGATACTGAAATTAATGGCGTGGATATTAATGACCATCAGTTGCTGAGCGTTCTGCAATGCATAAACCGTAATCAGCGCCGATTTAGACAGGCGAAGCAGAGGCTCTCTCTCTCTCAGCGGGCAGCAATACAACGGTTGTGCGGCAGACAGCGTCATCACACCAGAAGGGTGTTGGGGAAGAATAATGGCAGGGACTTGATCGGTAGCAACATAGTTCGCGGTTGCAAAGCGAATCAGCTCAGGCGTACTTTGCGCCTCTTGCAGTAAAACGAGATGAGCATCTTTACCAAAATTTTGCAATACCGCAAGCCAGTGCAGGCGCTGCTGTTTATAGATGTTCCACACCAATACACGCAGTACGTCGTTTTTTTCAAGCAGCGGCTCCTCTGGTAGTGCCTGCATAACAGGATACTGTACACCAGAGGAAAAAATTCTCTCTACGGGTTCCCCCGCACTGTACCTCACCGCATAGGTTTTCTTTCGCACAACGAACCTGCTTCTCTCTTCAGTGCTACACGCTATTACTTTAAGCAAAGAACGGCCTGAGTGACAGGGATATTCGGCAAGACTTGCACTGCATAACAGATCTTTACAGAGCAAGGTAAGTATGGCACAAAGTAAAAAGCCCTGAGCAACTGCTCAGGGCTTTTCTTTTTAGTGGCGGAACGGACAGGACTCGAACCCGCGACCCCCTGCGTGACAGGCAGGTATTCTAACCGACTGACCCTGTACATAAATTTGTGTAATTGCCTGATTTTGATATGTTCAATCCAACATCAAAAACAGGTTAATTTATGCACGAAAAACAGTTGCAGGCTCTGGCTAACGAACTGGCCAAAAATCTCAAAACCCCTGACGATCTCAGCCAATTCGATCGCCTGCTGAAGAAAATCAGCGTTGAGGCTGCTCTCAACGCCGAAATGTCCCGCCATCTGGGCTACGATAAAAATCAGCCCAAACCGGGGGCCAACTCCCGCAACGGCTATTCCACAAACACCGTGACCACCGGCGATGGCCCTCTGGCACTACGTACTCCGCGCGATCGTGATGGCTCCTTCGAACCACAACTGGTGAAGAAAAACCAGACCCGGATCACCGGGATGGATAACCAAATCCTGTCCCTGTACGCCAGAGGGATGACCACCCGCGAGATAGCGTCTGCGTTCAAAGAGCTGTATGACGCGGATGTCTCACCGGCGCTGGTCTCGAAGGTCACCGACGCCGTGATGGAACAGGTTACTGAATGGCAAAATCGTCCACTGGATGCAGTCTATCCCATTGTTTACTTTGACTGTATCATCCTGAAGGTCCGGCAGGACAGTCGCGTCATCAATAAATCCGTGTTCCTGGCACTGGGTATCAACATCGGGTAATGACTCCAATTAGTAGAACATGTGTTTTTCGATGAAGGCTCCGATGACTTTTTCGTGGATCTCGACGGAGCGCGAGAAGCAAATCGTTTTACGCGCCAGTCGTTTAATGCGGGTACGGAGCGTCAGGTTATTGCGCTCTATGCGTTGCGTGAAGATCTTGCCAGTCAAATGTTTCTGCTTCGGAACCTCTCTTGCATAGCTGCCCCAGTTGTCACTGGTAATCATGCCGATGTTGAACGGTGTCAACAGAGCCAGCAATTCACGGCAGGTCTCATCGGTTCGGGGGCCAAAAGTGTAGGCCAGAACACCGCCCGAATGGCAGCGAGGGCAATGAACAAAAACAGTAACCACGTGGAAACCTCAAATAGCGGCAGAATATCACAAAAGCCAACTATTTTAAGGCATTACCGTTTCGTTTATCCTGATCTGACACAGGCAGACCGAGAGCTCTCGGTCTGCCTGAGGTCAAAACTACACGAGAGAAAGTGCGACAAACGCAAACAATATGTTACGCTTGTCATAACTTCGCCCTCTGGACGTGATATCGCCGCTTTCAACTCAGCAGCGCCACTCAACGACCGCATTGATGCCATAACGCAAACATGAAAACGATGAAACTTCCTCTGCTCGCCCAGATCTCCTGTGCGCATTTGGTCAACCATTTTCACATTATGGTGCTACCGGTGCTGATCCCGTTGCTGTCTGCCCAACGCGGCATCAGCTTCGTTGAACTCGGGCTGGCGATCAGCGTCTTCAACATCGTCTCCGCCTGCGTGCAAACGCCCATCGGTTTTGCCGTTGACCGTATCGGGGCGCGGCGTACGCTGGTTGCCGGACTGACGCTCTGTAGCCTGAGCTTTATGTCGCTTGGGCTGACGCCGCACTATCTTTGGCTGCTGATCGCGATGGGGTTTGCCGGTGTGGCTAACGCAGTGTATCACCCGTCAGATTACGCCTTGCTCTCGCGCGGCATTGATGACAAACGCATGGGGCGTGCGTTCTCGATCCATACCTTCTCCGGCTTTTTAGGCAACGCCGTTACGCCGGGGATTTTACTCGCGGTAGCAGCATGGCTCGGCATCAATGCCGCCTTTATTGTGTCTGGCGTGGTGGGATTACTGGTTGTCGTTATGCTGCTGATGCATAAAGACGAGCCAGCGCGGCTTAAATCAGCGGCCCCTAAAAGCGGTGCCGCCCCGGTGCAAACCAGCGCCAAGATGCTGTTTTCACTGCTAATACTGGCATTGCCGGGTCTCTTTTTGATGCTGAGCCTGAGCACTAACTCGATCCAAAACTTCTCGGTCACCGCATTGGTTACCGGCTACGATCTGCCCTTATCCGATGCCAATGCGGTGCTAACCGCATTTTTGTTTGCCAGTGCCTTTGGCGTGCTGGCGGGCGGTGCTCTGGCCGATAAAACCGAGCGCCACGGCCTGGTTGCCACTGGCGCATTAGCCGTCACCGCCGTGCTGGTGGCGATTGTCGCTATCTATCCGTTGCCAGCGATGGTACTGGTGCCACTGCTGGCGGCAGCGGGATTCCTCTCCGGCATGATTGCACCCTCGCGGGATATGCTGGTGCGGACTGCATCACCGAAAGGCGCGGAAGGACGGGTATTTGGTATTGTGTCCACCGGGTTCAATATCGGCGGGGCTGCCGGTCCGGTGCTGTTCGGCTGGTTGCTGGATAATGGTCATCCCCATGCCATTTTCTGGTCTGCAGTCATTTTCATGCTGATCACCGCCGCTATCACACTGGCGCAGGAAATGCGTGCCAGCAAGCGTCGCGCCGCCGCCGCGGTTTAACCATTAAAAAAAACCGCCGCGTAGCTCAGGCTGCGCGGCGGTTTTTTTATGTCACTACATCCTACTAGATATCAATCCATCAGATATCAATGTTAGCGGCTTTCAACGCGTTCTCTTCGATAAAGGCGCGGCGCGGCTCAACCGCATCGCCCATCAGCGTAGTGAACAGCTCATCCGCTGCCATGGCGTCTTTAACTGTCACGCGCAGCATGCGGCGGCTTTCCGGATCCATGGTGGTTTCCCACAGCTGTTCCGGGTTCATTTCGCCCAGACCTTTGTAACGCTGAATGTTCAAACCACGGCGTGACTCTTTCACCAGCCACTCCAGCGCTTGTTCGAAGCTGTTAATCGGCTGTTTGCGCTCACCGCGCTCGATGTACGCACCCTCTTCGAACAGGCCACGCAGCTTTTCACCCAGCAGTACGATTTTGCGGTGTTCGCTGCCGCGTACGAAGTTGGCATCCAGCACATAATCGGTATCTACCCCGTGCGTACGCACGCGCAGCACTGGTTCGGCAAGCACTGAGTTATCGCTCAACGTGCCGCTGTAACTGCTGCCGTGCACATCATCTTCATTGAGGGTTTTCACCAACGTCGCCAACCAGCTTTCTACTTTGGCGCGGTCTTGCAGATCGTTTTCTGTCAGCGTGTCTTGGTAAATCAAGGTATTCAACAACGCACGTGGATAACGACGTTCCATACGATCGATCAACCGCTGTACGCTGTGGTGATCTTTCACCAGCAGTTCCACCTGCTCGCTCTGCAACGCAGGTGCCTGAGCATTGATGTGCAGCGCCGATCCATCCAGTGCCAGTGCAATCTGGTACTGGTCCATCGCTTCATCATCTTTAATGTACTCTTCCTGCTTGCCTTTCTTCACTTTGTACAGCGGTGGCTGGGCAATAAAGACGTGACCACGTTCAATGATTTCCGGCATCTGACGATAGAAGAAGGTCAACAGCAGCGTACGAATGTGCGCACCATCGACGTCGGCATCGGTCATGATGATGATGTTGTGGTAACGCAGCTTGTCCGGATTGTATTCATCGCGGCCAATGCCACAGCCTAATGCAGTGATCAGCGTGCCCACTTCCTGAGAAGAGAGCATCTTGTCAAAGCGCGCTTTCTCCACGTTAAGGATTTTACCTTTAAGCGGCAGAATGGCCTGATTCTTACGGTTACGCCCCTGCTTGGCAGAGCCGCCCGCCGAGTCCCCTTCCACCAGGTAGAGTTCAGACAGCGCCGGATCGCGTTCCTGACAATCCGCCAGCTTGCCCGGCAAGCCAGCCAGATCGAGCGCCCCTTTACGACGCGTCATTTCACGTGCTTTGCGGGCCGCTTCGCGCGCGCGCGCTGCATCAATAATTTTGCCGACCACGATTTTGGCGTCACCCGGGTTTTCCATCAGGTAATCGACCAGACGTTCGTTCATCAGCGATTCCACCGCGGTTTTCACCTCGGAAGAGACCAGCTTGTCTTTGGTCTGTGAGGAGAATTTCGGGTCCGGTACTTTCACCGATACCACGGCAATCAAGCCCTCACGCGCATCGTCACCGGTGGCACTGACTTTGGCCTTTTTGCTGTAGCCTTCTTTTTCCATATAGCTGTTCAGCGTGCGCGTCATCGCGCCACGGAAACCGGCCAGGTGCGTACCGCCATCACGCTGGGGAATGTTGTTGGTAAAGCAGTAGATATTTTCCTGGAACCCGTCGTTCCACTGCATGGCAATTTCGACGCCAATATCGTCTTTTTCCGCGCTGAAATAGAACACCTGCGGATGAATCGGCGTCTTGTTGCGATTCAGGTAGTCAACAAACGCTTTAATGCCGCCTTCATAGTGGAAGTGATCGGCCTTACCCTGTTCACGCTCGTCGCTGAGACGGATAGAAACACCAGAGTTCAGGAAAGACAGCTCACGTAGGCGCTTGGCCAGAATGTCGTATTCGAAATCGGTGACGTTGCTAAAGGTTTCCATGCTCGGCCAGAAACGCACGGTGGTACCGATACGTTCGGTATCCCCCACCACGGCCAGCGGTGCCTGCGGCTCGCCGTGACGATAAATTTGGTGGTGAGTTTTGCCATCACGGTAAATGGTCAGTTCCAGCTTTTCAGACAAGGCGTTGACCACGGAAACCCCAACACCGTGCAGACCGCCGGACACTTTATAGGAGTTATCGTCAAACTTACCGCCGGCATGCAGCACGGTCATGATCACTTCGGCCGCAGAGACACCCTCTTCTTCATGAATACCGGTAGGAATGCCACGGCCATCATCCTGCACCGAAACCGAGTTATCTTTATGAATGGTAATAACAATGTCTTTGCAGAAGCCTGCGAGCGCTTCGTCGATAGCGTTGTCCACAACCTCGAATACCATGTGATGCAGGCCTGTGCCGTCATCCGTATCACCGATGTACATACCCGGGCGTTTACGTACCGCATCCAGCCCTTTCAATACTTTGATACTTGAGGAGTCATAAGAATTCGACATCAACGTTTCTCGCTCATTTTAGTCCTGTAATTGAACCGTTATTTTACCCTGTTCCGCGCGGAACATCTTGCCCTTTTCACAGATCATGTCATCTATCTGCTCAGCGCTGATGGCGCTAACAAATACCTGAGCCTCGGTCGCTTTTAACCGTTCAGCCAACAAACGGCGGCGGGTAATGTCCAGTTCGGAAGCAAAATCATCTATCAGATAAATACACTTGGCACCGCTATGGCGAGTGAGGAACTCTCCCTGCGCCAATCGCAACGCACACATCAATAACTTCAACTGTCCACGCGACAGCATGTCTTCCACCGCAACGCCGCCCGCCCGGATACGAAAATCCGCTTTGTGCGGCCCCAACGCGGTGTAGCCCAACTGCCGGTCGCGCTCAAACTGCCGTTCCAGCAGTTCGGCGTAGTCGCTCTCTTTGTGCCAGCCACGCTGGAAAGAGAAGCTCAGTGAAAACTCCGGCAAAAACTGCTCGCAGGTCGCGGTAATGTCCGCAGTAATCGCAGTGGTGTAATCCGCCCGCCAGGCGCTGATGCGCTCTGCCAGCGGAATAAGTTCCTGATCCCAGGCGCGCAGTTGACGATACTGCCCCACCTGACGCAGCGCGGCATTACGCTGGCGCAATAACCGTTTCAGGTTGCTCCATGCCGCGAAAAAACCGGGCTCATGGTGAAAACAGCCCCAATCGAGAAAAGCACGACGGTATTTTGGCCCACCGTTGAGCAACGTGAAGCCCTCCGGCGTAATGAGCTGAATTGGTAGCAACTGCGCCAGATCCGCCACCTTGTGACCATCGCTGCCATCAATACGCACGGTACTGTCGCCCAGCCGGTTTTTACTCAGGCCTATCGAACGTTCACGCTCCATGCCATCTAACCGACCGTGCAGAATAAACTCGGACTGTTCATGCCGAATCACGCGCGCTGCCTGGATGGAGCGAAACGCACGACCGTGCCCCAACGTGTAGATGGCCTCCAGAACGCTGGTTTTTCCGCTGCCATTCTCCCCTACCAGAAAATTGAATCCAGGGATGAGCGCCAAATCGGCAGAGGCGATATTACGGAAATCTTTAATCAGAAGGCGGGTCAGAGCCATGGACAACCAGATCCTGTACGCGACAACCGGCATAAATGCCGACGGCAAGCGTCGGCATTCACGCCAAAAAGGGGGCAGACCAAGCGCGTCCCGCTACAGACGCACCGGCATGACAACGTATGCCGCCGCCTTGCTGGCACCGTCTTCAATCTGCACACTAGAGACAGAATCGGTCAGCAGCAAACGGACATCTTCACACTTCAGCGCATTCAACACATCCAGCACGTAGCTGACGTTAAAGCTAATTTCCATTTCCGTGCCGTTGTACTGCACGTCCAGAATCTCTTCCGCTTCTTCCTGTTCCGGGTTATTCGCGGTAATTTTCAGCTGATTCTCAATCAGGTGCAGACGCACACCGCGAAACTTCTCGTTAGACAGGATCGCCGCACGTGCAAATGCCTGTTTCAGCAAATCGCAGCTCGCTTCCAGCGCCTTGTCCGGGTTTTTCGGCAATACGCGGCGGTAGTCAGGAAAACGCCCGTCGACAAGCTTGGACGTAAAGATGAAATCCCCGACGTGGGCGCGAATGTTGTTGGTACCGATCTGTAGCTGCAATGGCGTATCGCCGCCGTCCAGCAGGCGCAGTAGCTCAATCACCCCTTTACGCGGCACGATCACCGAGTGGGACGGCAGCGACTGACCAATCGGCATGGCGCATACCGCTAGCCGGTGACCATCGGTCGCCACGGTGCGCAACTCTTCTCCTTCGGTTTCAAACAACATACCGTTAAGGTAATAACGCACATCCTGGTGTGCCATGGAGAACTGCGTGGCTTCAATCAGGCGTTTCAGCGTCGCCTGCGGCAACGAGAATGCTACTTCGCTCTGCCAGTCATCCAGGTTCGGGAAATCAGACGCCGGGAGCGTAGAAAGCGAGAAGCGGCTACGGCCGGAACGCACCAGCATCCGGTCGCCTTCCAGCGTGATGGTAATTTCCGCGCCGTCTGGCAAGCCACGGCAAATATCAAACAGTTTACGCGCCGGCACCGTGGTAGCACCGGATTCATGGGCCTGAGACAGGGGGATCTTCGCCACCATCTCCATTTCCAGATCGGTGCCGGTCAGCGACAGTGCGCCGTCCGTCACTTGTAACAGCAGATTGCCCAGAATAGGCAATGTGGGACGACCACCTAACGGGCCACTCACCTGTTGTAACGGTTTTAGCAGATGCTCGCGTTCAATAATGAATTTCATAATATTATGAAGATAATGTTCTGATTAAATTAGAGAAATCTTCCTTGATGTCGTGGCTTTCCTCACGCAGCTGCTCAATCTTTCGGCACGCATGCAGCACGGTGGTATGGTCACGACCGCCAAACGCATCACCAATTTCCGGTAAGCTGTGGTTTGTCAGCTCTTTCGCCAGCGCCATCGCCATCTGGCGCGGACGTGCCACCGATCGGGATCGCCGTTTGGACAGCAGATCGGCGACTTTGATTTTATAGTACTCTGCGACCGTCTTTTGAATATTGTCGATGGTCACCAACTTTTCCTGCAACGCCAACAGATCGCGCAGCGCTTCACGCACGAAATCAATGGTAATGGCGCGGCCGGTAAAATTGGCGTTAGCGATCACGCGATTCAGTGCGCCTTCCAGCTCACGCACGTTAGAGCGCAATCGCTTGGCAATAAAAAAGGCCACTTCACCCGGCAGACGGATATCATTTTCATCCGCTTTTTTCATCAGGATCGCCACGCGCGTTTCCAGCTCCGGCGGTTCGATCGCGACCGTCAATCCCCAGCCAAAGCGCGATTTTAGACGATCTTCTACCCCATTGATCTCTTTCGGATAACGATCGGAAGTCAGGATGATTTGCTGATTGCCTTCCAGCAGCGCATTGAAGGTATGGAAAAACTCCTCCTGAGAGCGCTCTTTGTTGGCAAAAAACTGAATATCATCGATCAACAGGGCATCGACTGAACGGTAATAACGCTTAAATTCTTCAATCGCATTGTTCTGTAAGGCTTTGACCATATCCTGTACAAAGCGTTCAGAATGCATATAGACCACTTTGGCATTTGGCTTGCGCGCAATAATGCCATTACCTACCGCGTGCAGCAGGTGGGTTTTCCCCAAACCGGTGCCGCCATAGAGAAACAAGGGGTTATAGGCTCCGCCGGGGTTGTCAGCGACCTGGCGCGCCGCCGCGCGCGCCAATTGGTTCGACTTACCTTCAACGAAGTTGTCGAACGAATGCTTCGGATTGACGTTGGAACGGTAAGTGTGCTCCGTTTGCGTCGCCGGAGTGTCCCAACTGGGACGCACGGGTGCCTGCCTGACCGGCTGCACCGCCGCCTGAGGGCTGGCTGGCTGGCTGACAGCCACCCCGGCCAGCGGCTTGCTGCCGACTTCAAAACGCAGCAAAGGCGCATCCATACCGCAGAAATCGTTCAGCAGGCCATTGATGTTATTGAGGTACTTGTCTCTTACCCAATCCAGCACAAAACGATTTGGCGCATAGAGCGCCAGCGTGTTGTCGTTCAGTTCCACCTGTAACGGACGTATCCACATGCTGAATTCTGTGGCAGGTAACTCATCCTGCAAACGGGCAAGACACTGCTGCCAAAGCGAAAGTGACACGGCGGACTCCACTCGAACAAGATTAAAATAGAAAAGAATCAGATACGTTATTTAGTGTAATTCATGATTATGACCCGGAAGCTGCAACGGCAGTCTCCTGGGTGCACCGCGCATCTGATGATGTCCATGCGGTTGCCGAGACGATCCCGAAGAAGGATCGTTCACGGGACGGCGGATCATAACCTAATCCTCGGCAGAGATCTTCCCTTTCTGCACAGTTTCGATCCTTTTTATCCACAGGCTATTCTTATCACTCGTGGCCGCCACGTGCCGCACAACGATGACACAGGCTTGCATCATGCGGACGCTTAGCATAACTGAATAGGCATTCACGCTGGAGTGACAGCGATCATGATCCCGCATCAAGGATCGTGTCAGGATCCTTGCGATTTAATGCAGAGTACGTATAATCCTCAGCCCGACGCGTTGATGCTCTTCTGTGCTATTTCGGGCAGAAAATTCCCCAAATTTATTGCGGAAAGGGCTCCATAGGAGTGTGATGCCAATTGACTCGGGACTGTACAATTATTACAATCCCGCCTCTTTATCTTTGATGTATGCGATTGAGGCGTCGGTCAGTGTTCACGCCGGAGCGCCAAACGCGTTTACTGTGAAGTCAATTATCCAAGTTTAGGTAGAAATCGCCATGAAACGCACTTTCCAACCGTCCGTATTGAAGCGTAACCGTAGCCACGGTTTCCGTGCTCGTATGGCCACTAAAAATGGTCGTCAGGTTCTGGCCCGCCGTCGTGCAAAAGGCCGTACTCGTCTGACTGTTTCTAAGTAATAAAAGCTAACCCTCCTAGTGGTTAAGCTCGCTTTTCCCAGGGAGTTACGTTTGTTAACTCCCAGCCATTTCACTTTCGTCTTCCAGCAGCCGCATCGGGCTGGCACGCCGCAAATCACCATCCTCGGCCGCCTGAATTCGCTGGGGCATCCTCGCATCGGTCTCACTGTCGCTAAAAAGCATGTCAAACGGGCGCATGAACGCAATCGGATTAAACGTCTGACGCGGGAAAGCTTTCGTTTACATCAACATACCCTACCTGCGATGGATTTTGTGGTGATCGCCAAAAAAGGGGTAGCCGACATGGATAATCGCGCGTTGACGGAAGCATTGGAAAAATTATGGCAACGGCACTGTCGCTTGGCTCGCGCCTCCTGATCGGGCTGATACGCGGTTATCAGCTCGTTATAAGTCCGTTGTTAGGGCCACATTGCCGTTTTCGCCCAACCTGTTCACAATACGGCATTGAGGCCATACGCAGGTTCGGCATGATAAAAGGCAGTTGGTTGACGCTCAAACGCGTATTAAAATGCCACCCTTTGAACCCTGGTGGTGATGATCCCATACCGCCAAAACCCGACAATAACAGAGAACATTAACGATGGATTCGCAACGCAATCTCCTTCTCATCGCTCTGCTATTCGTAAGCTTTCTGATCTGGCAGACGTGGGAGACGGACAAAAATCCGCCTGCCGCTTCAACGCAAGCCATCCAGCAAGCGACGAACGCAGTCAACGGTGATACCGCCAGCCAGGGCGTGCCTAACAGCGGTCAGGATAAACTGATCACGGTGAAAACCGACGTACTGTCGCTGACTATCAATACGCGCGGCGGCGATATCGAACAAGCCAATCTGCTGGCGTTCCCTGACAAACTGCACTCTGCTACACCATTCCTGTTGCTGGAAACCACGCCGGAATTTGTGTATCAGGCACAGAGTGGATTGACGGGTAAACACGGTCCGGATAATCCGGCAAATGGCGCACGTCCGCTGTTTACTGCCACCCAGGATCACTTTGAACTGGCTGACGGACAGGACGCACTGACCATTCCGTTGACCTACACCAACGCTGACGGCATAACCTTCACCAAAACGTTCGTGCTTAAACGCGGTGACTATGCGCTGAACGTTAGCTACAACGTGAACAACACCAGCGCGCAGCCGTTGGAGTTAACGCTGTTTGGTCAGTTGAAACAGTCTATTGACCTGCCGAAGCACCGCGATACCGGCAGCAGCAACTTTGCACTCCACACCTATCGTGGCGCGGCGTTCTCCTCCAGCGACGATAAGTACAAGAAATACAGCTTTAGCGACATGAAAGAAAACCTGAACGTCACCACCGATGGTGGCTGGGTTGCCATGTTGCAGCAGTATTTTGCTACCGCGTGGATCCCGACTACCGCCGGTGCCAACACCTTCTATACCTCGCAGTTGGGGAACGGTTTGGCCGCCATTGGCTTTAAAGCTACACCGGTAACCGTTGACGCGGGCGCGCAGAAAGACATCAGCGCAGTACTGTGGGTTGGCCCGGAAATTCAGGACAAGATGGCGGCCGTTGCACCGCATCTGGACCTGTCAGTGGATTACGGTTGGTTGTGGTTTATCTCCCAACCGTTGTTCAAACTGCTGAAATTCCTGCACGGCTTCATCGGTAACTGGGGCTTCTCCATCATCGCCATCACCTTTATCGTGCGCGGCATCATGTACCCGCTGACCAAGGCGCAGTACACCTCGATGGCGAAAATGCGTATGCTGCAACCGAAAATGCAAGCCATGCGCGAGCGTATCGGTGATGACAAGCAGCGCATGAGCCAAGAGATGATGGCGCTGTACAAGGCGGAGAAAGTGAACCCGCTGGGCTGCTGCTTCCCGCTGCTGATCCAGATGCCTATCTTCCTGGCGTTGTACTACATGCTGATGAGCTCGGTTGAGCTGCGCCATGCGCCGTTCATCCTGTGGATCACTGACCTGTCTGCGCAAGACCCTTACTACATCCTGCCGATCCTGATGGGTATCACGATGTTCTTCATTCAGAAGATGTCGCCGACCACTGTGACCGACCCGATGCAGCAGAAGATCATGACCTACATGCCGGTTATCTTTACCGTGTTCTTCCTGTGGTTCCCATCAGGTCTGGTGCTGTACTATATCGTCAGCAACCTGGTCACCATTATCCAGCAGCAGTTGATTTACCGCGGGCTGGAGAAGAAAGGCCTGCACAGACGCGACAAGAAAGAGAAGAAATAAGCGGACTGTACAAGTCTGAGAATAAGGCGGCTATGGCCGCCTTATTTTTTTGTTTAATCGCCACAGAGAAACCATCATGAGCCATACCGATACCATCGTAGCCCAAGCCACGCCCCCCGGACGCGGTGGCGTAGGTATTTTGCGCGTGTCCGGCCAGCAGGCTGCCGACGTGGCGCGTGCCGTGCTGGGTAAATTACCCAAACCGCGCCATGCGGATTATTTGCAGTTTCGCGATGCCGACGGCAACTCGCTGGATCAGGGTATTGCCATCTGGTTTCCTGGCCCCAACTCCTTTACTGGCGAGGACGTGTTGGAGCTGCAAGGGCATGGCGGCCCGGTTATTCTTGATTTGCTGATGCAGCGCATTCTGGCACTGCCCGGCCTGCGCATTGCCCGCCCCGGCGAGTTCTCCGAGCGCGCATTTCTCAATGACAAGCTCGATCTGGCACAGGCAGAAGCTATCGCAGACCTGATCGATGCCAGCTCTGAACAAGCGGCACGTTCTGCGCTGAACTCCTTGCAAGGCGCCTTCTCTACCCGCATTCACCGACTGGTGGAAGCGCTGATTCACCTGCGCATCTACGTCGAGGCCGCCATTGATTTTCCTGATGAAGAGATCGATTTCCTCTCTGACGGCAAGATTGAGGCGAAACTCAATGGCGTGATGGCCGATCTGGCGGATGTTCAGGCCGAGGCGCATCAAGGCAGCCTGCTGCGTGAAGGCATGAAGGTGGTGATTGCGGGTCGCCCCAATGCGGGCAAATCGAGCCTGCTTAACGCACTGGCCGGGCGTGAGGCGGCAATCGTGACCGCTATCGCTGGCACCACGCGCGACGTACTGCGCGAGCATATCCATATCGACGGCATGCCGCTGCATATCATCGACACTGCCGGGCTACGCGATGCCAGCGACGAAGTGGAACGCATCGGCATTGAACGCGCCTGGCAAGAGATTGAACAGGCGGATCGCGTGCTGTTTATGGTCGATAGCACCACCACTGACGCCACCTCGCCTGCCGAAATCTGGCCAGAGTTTATGGCACGCCTGCCCGCCACACTGCCGATTACCGTGGTGCGCAATAAAGCCGACATTACTGGAGAACCACAAGGCATTGAAGAGGTAAACACTTACTCACTCATTCGCCTGTCCGCCAAAACCGGTGATGGTGTCGATATCCTGCGTAACCATCTAAAACAGAGCATGGGCTTTACCAGCAAGACCGAAGGTGGCTTCCTGGCACGACGCCGCCACCTGCAAGCGCTGGAAACCGCCGCACAGCATCTGGAACAAGGCAAAGAACAGTTAGTGAGCGCTTACGCTGGCGAACTGCTGGCAGAAGAGCTGCGGCTGGCACAACAGGCACTGAGTGAGATAACCGGGGAATTTACATCCGATGACTTGTTGGGACGGATTTTCTCGAGTTTTTGTATTGGGAAGTAGTTGCCCTACACGCACGGAAAGGCACCCATCAGGTGCCTATTCCCACCCGGTAATCAATCGCCTTGACCTGCCTGCCTTTAACAATCGCATCGCCAGTTTAACCAGCAAACAAACAGCCTGGTAGAATCTGCGTGATGCTTAACCACAATCCGCCTTCTGATATCCGGATTATCCGGCAACAAATTGTCGAAGAAATTATAAACGTCATCACCTTGATAAGGCTGGTGGTGTAGGGGTATCGAGAAGCAGGTAAAACAAGGCCTACACGCTATAGACGTTAATCTCGTAATTACCTGCTATAGCGTATATCTGCAATGGCTTTGTTGAATAATAGGAAATCGTGCTGTTTTACTATGCCCATTTTGGTAGAAAATGCTTATCACCTCAGGCATTCCGTTTTCTCATGATGCTTAACTGCATGATTTTACGTTGCTGGAAACAATCGTTTTACTGGGCTGGTAGCATAAAATCTGTTTATTCAACAAAGCCATCTGCAATATGAGGCCAACGCCACGATGCACTTTCCCCACCTCAGCCTCAAAAACCGAGAACCTAAATGCTAAAAGTAATTGCTGAAGATTTTATCAAGCCAGAGGCGATTGAAACCGTCCTCCCGCTGTATCGTGAGTTGGTTGAGACCACCAAGAAAGAGCCGCGGTGCATTGCCTACGATCTGTATATCGACGAAAAAGACATCGGGCACTTCATCTTCATCGAAGAGTGGCCGGACCGTGCGGCGCTGGATGAGCACTGCGCCAGCGAACACTTCAAACGTCTGGTGCCGATGATCGATCAGCACAAGCGAAAGGATGCGACCTACATATTGGTAATGCCTTCAAATAGTTGGCTTTTGTGATATTCTGCCGCTATTTGAGGTTTCCACGTGGTTACTGTTTTTGTTCATTGCCCTCGCTGCCATTCAGATAAAGTTTATCGACATGGCCTTAGTCCAACTAAGCGCGAACGCTTCCGGTGTCAGTGCTGTCGCCGTGTATTCCAGCTTACCTACCGCTATGAAGCGCGAAAGCCGGGAGTCAAAGAGCAGATCGTTGATATGGCCTTCAACGGTGCCGGTGTTCGCGATACCGCCAGAACGTTGAAAATCGGCATCAATACGGTCATCCGGGCTTTAAAAAGCTCTCGCCCCGCAGGATAACGTCTTCTCCCGTTGCTCACGCCGACGTCGCCCTTATCTGTGAACTTGATGAGCAATGGAGCTTCGTTGGCAGTAAGGCGCTACAGCACTGGCTCTGGTACGCTTACAATACCAAAACGAGCGGTGTTCTGGCCTACACTTTTGGCCCCCGAACCGATGAGACCTGCCGTGAATTGCTGGCTCTGTTGACACCGTTCAACATCGGCATGATTACCAGTGACAACTGGGGCAGCTATGCAAGAGAGGTTCCGAAGCAGAAACATCTGACTGGCAAGATCTTCACGCAACGCATAGAGCGCAATAACCTGACGCTCCGTACCTGCATTAAACGACTGGCGCGTAAAACGATTTGCTTCTCGCGCTCCGTCGAGATCCACGAAAAAGTCATCGGAGCCTTCATCGAAAAACACATGTTCTACTAATTGGAGTCATTACCGAAAACCCTCTGACTAAATAATTTGTATTTATATTCATAATACAGGCTTTTAGGTAAAGTGTAGTGGTCAACTAATATTGGCCACCGCATTAGACTGTATGTAGAACAGTCGCTCAGATTCGTTTGGAGTTAAGCCGCCGTTATACCAGTGAGGCCGGATAGCGCTGTAATACCCCGTGATGTAGCGGATAATCGCGTCCTGGGCTTCGCTGAAGCTGTTGTAACCCTTTGTCGGCACCCATTCTGTCTTCAGGCTGCGGAAGAACCGCTCCATTGGCGCATTATCCCAGCAGTTACCCCGCCGACTCATACTCTGCTTTATCCGGCAGCGCCACAGGGCTTGCCGGTATTGACGGCTGGTATAGTGGCTGCCCTGGTCGCTGTGGAACATGACTCCTGTTGGTTGTCCCCGGAGTTCCCAGGCCATCTGCAACGCTTTAACTGTCAGCGCCGAGTCCGGCGACGTCGACATGGCCCAGCCCACCGGTTTGCGGGCGAACAGATCTAGCACCACCGCAAGGTAAGCCCAGCATTTGCCCGTCCAGATGTAGGTCACATCGCCGCACCAGACCTGATCCGGCGCGGTAACCGCGAACTGGCGGTTGAGATAGTTCGGTATTTCAACGTGTTCATTGCCGCCGCGTTTGTATTTGTGAGCCGGTCGCTGGCAGCTGGCGATACCCAGCTCCTTCATCAGCTTGCCAGCCAGCCAGCGCCCCATTTTGACACCGGAGCTGCCGGTGACGATGGTCGCGATACTTCGAGCGCCGGCAGAGCCGCCGCTGGCGTTCCAGGCTTCCATGACGCGGCTACACTTAACCACGCGCTCACCGTCGGGTTCATTAGCGGAAGCCTGCCAGTGCCTGTAGCTGCTGCGATGTACCTCAAAAGTTTGGCACAACGCCGTGACCGGGTATCGCGCCCTCAGCCTGTCGACTACCGTGAACCGTTGAGTGAGTCCGACATTAAGAGCGCCGTAGCCTTTTTTAGGATTTCGTTCTCCATTTCAAGGCATTGGACTTTTTTCTTCATCTCACGCAGCTCGAGCTGTTCAGGGGTAAGAGGAAGTCCCGTTGGCGTTTTTCCCTGTCGTTCAAGGCGAAGCTTATTGACCCAGCGACTAATGGCTGACATTAACCGCCTCTGCGGCCTTAACGTATGTGTAGCCGTGGTCGACAACCAGCTTTGCGGCTTCGAGCTTAAATTCCGCCGTAAAATGTTTACCCATGAGGTTACCTGTCGTGTTGATGAGGTGAGCATATCACCTCCGCTCAGGTGGCCAGTATCAGTGTGCCACTACACCCCGAGGAACTGTGCGTCACTGGCTTCTGCCAGGCCCATTTTCGGCAGCATCAGAATGCCGACCAGCGTCAGCCAGAATGCGCCGTAAGAGGTGAATGCGGTCACGCCAAAGGTGTTGCCTTTCTTGTATTCCAACAGCCCTGCGATGATCTGGGCGATGCCGCCGTAGAAAATCCCCATGCTGAGAATAATAGAAGAAAGTGGGAAAAAGCCTGCGTTATGCAGGTTAAGAAGAATGGTGGTCATCCCGAAGCCCATCAGTCCTAACGGACCGGGATTCGCCAGCTAGGCTGTGTCCTTTAATCCCATGAGTTATGCTAACTATTTGTTTCTAAATTATTTTTAACTATGGCTCGCTACGACCTTCCCGATGAAGCATGGGCTATCATCCAGCCCTTACTCCCTGCTGAACCAGCAACACCACAGGTCGGACGCCCATGGGCTGAGCATCGCATGATTATCAATGGCATGTTCTGGGGGATGTGCTCTGGTGCCCCATGGCGTGATTTACCTGAGCGATACGGCCCATGGAAAACCGTTTATAACCGCTTTAACCAATGGTCAAAATCGGGAGTCATTAACATTATTTTCAATAAGTTACTTTCATCACTTGATGCCCATGGCCTCGTGGACTGGTCAGCGACTGCGCTGGATGGTAGCAATATCAGGGCGCTGAAATGTGCTGCCGGTGCTCAAAAAAACATCCCGATATCACCGGAGATAATAGGCTGGGTCGCTCTCGAGGTGGCTTTGGCACCAAAATCCATATGGCTACAGACGGAAGTGGTCTTCCGTTAAACATCGTGTTGAGCCCCGGTCAGGCTCATGAATGTCAGTTTGCACTACGTCTTTTGGACGGTATTGGTGTTCAACGCCAGAACGGCAGTATGAAACGCCGTGGTCATGCGGTACTCGCTGACAAGGCGTACTCCGGGCATGTATTACGTAACGTGCTGAAAAAAAGAGGTATAAAAACTGTCATCCCCCGAAAATCCACTGAAAAAATGGCGGTGGATGGTCGTTCAAAGCTCGATCGTGACGCCTACCGCAATCGGAACGTTGTTGAGCGGTGCTTTGGCCGTCTGAAAGAATACCATCGCATTGCGACACGTTACGACAAAACGGCGAGGAATTATCTGGCAATGTTGAAACTGGGCTGCATCCGCCTGTTTTACCAGAGGTTATGTAATTAAGGAACACAGCCTAGTTCGTTTGCATAAATCCTCAGAATACAATAGTGGAGTTGTGTAGCTTGCTCGATGCCGCGTTCTGTCGGTGTTTCCTGATCTCTGGCGAGCTGTCCTTGCTCGTCGTCCCGATAGACCCTTGCTATTTAACTGTGAAAGCGCTGTAACAGTAAAAACAACGCAACGGTGAAATTTTCTAAAAAAATTTTAATTGCGGCGCGGCATAATAGCTGGACGATTGCGCGGATACAACAAGGCGCAAGAGGAATAGTTTGATCATAAAGGGGATCGCCTGCATTTTTTTTTCGCTCCCCCCCTTGAGGAGTAAATTGTTGTCCCCATCTTATTTCCAACCGAAACGGTTTGACCTCTTGTAACGGGATGTGCTGGGAAGCATGTGTTTGCCTGGAACATCAAAGAACACCGTGTGGATGAGGAGACCTCGTGAGGGCAAAAATTGAATAATTGCACCTTGTTGAGTTGAAAATCCCCTTTTCGGCCGCATAGTAGGTTGAACGACCACACCGAATACGACTTTTTAGTGGAGATGTTTAGATGGGTAAAATTATTGGTATCGACCTGGGTACAACCAACTCTTGTGTAGCGATTATGGACGGTACGCAGGTTAAAGTACTGGAAAACAGCGAGGGCGATCGCACCACGCCTTCTATTGTTGCTTATACGCAAGATGGTGAAATTCTGGTTGGCCAGCCCGCTAAACGTCAGGCTGTGACTAACCCGAAAAACACCCTGTTTGCTATCAAGCGTCTGATTGGCCGTCGCTTCAAAGATGAAGAAGTGCAGCGTGATACCAATATCATGCCGTACAACATCGTTGCAGCAGATAACGGTGACGCTTGGTTGGAAGTGAAAGATCAGAAAATGGCACCGCCGCAGATCTCTGCTGAGGTGCTGAAAAAAATGAAGAAAACGGCAGAAGACTACCTCGGTGAAACTATCACTGAAGCGGTTATCACCGTGCCGGCGTATTTTAACGATGCGCAACGTCAGGCAACCAAAGATGCAGGTCGCATCGCGGGTCTGGAAGTAAAACGTATCATCAATGAACCGACAGCGGCTGCGCTGGCGTACGGTCTTGACAAAGAAGTGGGTAACCGCACCATTGCGGTTTACGACCTGGGCGGCGGTACGTTTGATATTTCCATCATCGAAATCGATGAAGTTGACGGCGAAAAAACCTTTGAAGTACTGGCAACCAATGGTGATACCCACCTGGGTGGCGAAGACTTCGACAGCCGTATGATCAACTATCTGGTTGATGAGTTTAAGAAAGAGCAAGGCTTCGACCTGCGCAACGATCCGTTGGCGATGCAGCGCCTGAAAGAAGCAGCAGAAAAAGCGAAAATTGAGCTTTCCTCTGCGCAACAGACCGACGTTAACCTGCCGTACATCACGGCGGATGCTACCGGTCCGAAACACCTGAACATCAAAGTGACTCGCGCCAAGTTGGAGTCGCTGGTAGAAGAGCTGGTGACCCGTTCGCTTGAGCCGCTGAAAGTCGCATTGCAGGATGCCGGGCTGTCCGTTTCTGACGTGCAGGACGTGATTCTGGTGGGTGGTCAAACCCGTATGCCGCTGGTACAGAAGAAAGTGGCTGACTTCTTTGGTAAAGAACCGCGCAAAGACGTTAACCCGGATGAAGCTGTGGCGATCGGTGCTGCGGTGCAGGGCGGTGTGTTGGCTGGTGACGTTAAATACGTGCTGCTGCTGGACGTTACCCCGCTGTCACTGGGTATCGAAACCATGGGTGGCGTAATGACGCCGCTGATTACCAAGAACACCACCATCCCGACCAAACACAGCCAGGTGTTCTCTACAGCGGAAGATAACCAGTCCGCAGTAACCATCCATGTGTTGCAGGGGGAACGTAAACGTGCGCACGACAACAAATCGCTGGGTCAGTTTAACCTGGACGGTATTCAGAACGCACCGCGAGGTATGCCGCAGATCGAAGTGACTTTTGACATCGACGCTGACGGTATCCTGCACGTTTCTGCCAAAGACAAAAACAGCGGCCGCGAGCAGAACATAACCATCAAAGCGTCTTCTGGCTTGAATGAAGATGAAATCCAGAAGATGGTGCGCGATGCGGAAGTGAATGCGGAAGCTGACCGTAAGTTTGAAGAGTTGGTACAGGCGCGTAATCAGGGCGATCACCTGTTGCATAGCACTCGTAAACAGCTGGAAGAGTCTGGCGACAAGCTGGCCGCTAACGATAAAACGGCGATTGAAGATGCCCTGAAAGCGTTGGAAGGCGTATTGAAAGGCGAAGATAAAGCGGAGATCGAAGCGAAGATCCAAACGTTGATCGAAGCGTCTGCCAAACTGCTGGAAGCATCGCAACAGCAGGCACAAGCGGGTGCAGGCAGCAATGCAGATGATGCAGCGCGTAAAGAAGACGACGTTGTAGACGCTGAATTCGAAGAAGTGAAAGACAAAAAATAATCGCCCTTAGGCGGGCGCAACAACGGTGATAAGCCGTTGCTGGCAAACCAGGCACGGGCGTCGAGGAAACTCTGCGCCCGTGCACGCATGTTGAGGGCAGGAAAAAACATGGCGAAGCAAGATTATTACGAAGCGCTAGGCGTTGCCAAAGACGCCGATGAGCGGGAGATCAAAAAGGCCTACAAGCGCCTGGCGATGAAGTTTCACCCGGACCGTAACCCCGGTGATAAAGACGCTGAAGCAAAATTCAAAGAGATCAAAGAAGCTTATGAAATTCTGACGGATGCGCAGAAACGGGCGGCTTACGATCAATACGGCCACGCGGCGTTTGAGCAAGGCGGTATGGGCGGTGGTGGTGCTGGCGGTTTCGGCGGCGCAGATTTTGGCGATATCTTTGGCGACGTATTCGGCGATATTTTCGGCGGTGGACGTCGTCAACGTGCCAGCCGCGGTGCCGATTTACGCTATAACATGGAGTTGACGCTGGAAGAAGCGGTTCGTGGCCTCGCCAAAGAGATCCGCATTCCGACGCTTGAAGAGTGCGACTCCTGTCATGGCAGCGGTGCAAAACCGGGCAGCTCGCTGGTAACCTGCCCAACCTGTCACGGCAATGGCCAGGTGCAGATGCGTCAAGGGTTCTTTACCGTCCAGCAAACCTGTCCGCACTGTCATGGTCGAGGCAAGATCATCAAAGATCCTTGCAACAAGTGTCATGGTCATGGCCGCGTTGAAACCAGCAAAACGCTGTCGGTGAAAATCCCTGCGGGCGTGGATACGGGCGATCGTATCCGCTTGTCCGGTGAAGGTGAGGCCGGGGAGCACGGTGCACCTGCGGGCGATCTGTACGTTCAGGTGCAGGTAAAACCGCATCCTATCTTCCAGCGTGAAGAGAACAATCTCTATTGCGAAGTTCCTATCAACTTTGCGATGGCAGCCATGGGCGGTGAGATTGAAGTGCCGACACTGGATGGCCGTGTGAAATTGAAGGTGCCTGCGGAAACGCAAACCGGAAAATTGTTCCGCATGCGTGGCAAAGGTGTGAAATCGGTACGCGGCGGTGCGCAGGGAGATCTGTTGTGCCGCGTGGTAGTTGAAACGCCAGTGAATCTCAATGAGCGCCAGAAGCAATTGCTGAAAGAGCTGGAAGAGAGCTTTGGTGGGCCTTCCGGAGAGAGAAACAGCCCTCGCTCTAAAAGCTTCTTTGATGGCGTGAAGAAGTTTTTCGATGACCTGACCCGCTAACGTTACAGGTTTAGACAAAAAAACCGGTGATTCATCACCGGTTTTTTTATGTCCATCGTTCCCATCAACATGGCCCTCATCGATTAAATATATATCCCCATGCTTGCTAATGACTTCTTTGAGCCGATATCATTGGATTTTATAGGGAAATAATTAGGGATAAAAATGAGACTTGGAAAAATAGTGTTATTTTCGGCACTAAATAACTGTTCCGAATAGTAGATCACCTGAAGGGAACTCAGTCCGAGTTGAGCGATCTGATCAATCGATAAAGATCCCAAATCATCAACCGGACTGAGCGATGTCGAGCATAGCACCGATACCCCGTAACGAACGACGCCTGATGAAGAAAACTCTCCATAAAACGCGTGACAAGAATCACGCCCGCAGGCTGACCGCCATCCTGATGTTGCACCGGGGCGAGCGCGTGAGCGATGTCGCCAGAATGCTTTGCTGCGCCCGTTCGTCAATCGGCAGATGGATTAACTGGCTCACCCTGTACGGCATTGAAGGCCTCAAATCTCTGCGGCCCGGTCGTGGCCGTCGCTGGCCGTTTGAACAGATCTGCGCACTGTTAATCCAGCTCGTAAAGCGTTCCCCTCATGATTTTGGCTATCAGCGTTCGCGCTGGAGCACGGAACTGCTAGCGATAAAAATCAATGAGATAACCGGTTGCCAGTTGCATGCTTCCACGGTGCGCCGTTGGCGGCCTTCTGCCGGTCTGGTGTGGCGACGCGCAGCTCCTACGCTGCGTATCCGCGACCCGTATAATGAAGAAAAAATGGAGGCCATCGCGATGGCGCTGGAACAATGCAGCGCGGAACATCCCGTCTTTTACGAAGACGAAGTGGATATTCATCTGAATCCCAAAATTGGCGCGGACTGGCAGGTTCGCGGGAAGCAGAAACGCATCGTGACGCCGGGCCAGAACGAGAAATATTATCTGGCGGGTGCATTACACAGCGGGACGGGAAAAGTCAGCGATGTTGGAGGAAGCAGTAAAAGTTCGTGTTTTTTTATCAGTATGTTAGAGCATCTGAGAGCAACGTACAGACGGGCAAAAACGCTCACGCTGATAGTTGATAACTACATTATTCACAAAAGCCGGGAGACGCAGCGCTGGCTGGAAGAAAACCCGAAATTCAGGGTTATTTATCAGCCGGTGTACTCACCATGGGTAAATCATGTAGAGCGGTTATGGCAGGCGTTGCATGAAACCATTACCCGCAATCATCAATGCTGTTCAATGTGGCAGTGACTGAACAAGGTTTGCCGCTTCATGGAAACTGTCAGCCCGTTTCCCAGTGGAAAACATGGACAGGCAAAAGTGTAGCGGTATTAGGAACAGCTATTTAGTAGCCTGCTATGCAAATGTTCAGGCCGCCGGATTTAACTGTTCGCTCGAAAACCTCAATGAAACCGAAAAAACAATATGCAGTACGCCCGCGCTGAGTGGTATCGACTCCATCGCGAATAGGCGCTACACCATCGCGATGGAGAATAGCATTGCTAAAGGTTCTCTGATGAGGGAGCAACGCGAATGGCTGGCACAAAGAAATGCGTGCGGCACTAACGTTGACTGCATAAAATCTGAATACCAGCAGCAGAGACCCTGTACATGATTCTGTGTAAATGCCTTTCTCAGTAGTGACCGTCCAGGCGGTCACCGAACTCGATAATAAAACGGCTCATTGCCATACGCCAGTCCCGCAGTGGCATCGTCCATTTCTGTTAGGCCGACTGGATTGCCAGCCACACCACCTTTTTCACTGCGTCGTCAGTCGGGAACACCTTGCGTTTTTTAATCGCATGCCGGATCACACTGTTCAGCGATTCGATGGCGTTGGTTGTGTCGATGACTTTGCGGATATCAGCCGGGTAAGCGAAGAACGTTGCCAGATTGCTCCAGTTCGTCTGCCAGCTCCAGCTTATCTGTGGATAGCGGCTGTCCCATGCGCTGGCGAATGCTTCCAGCGCCTGCTGGCCTGCTTCTTCCGTAGCGGCCTGATAGATGGCTTTCAGGTCGCGTGTGACGGCTTTGTAGTCCTTCCAAGAGACGAACCTCAGGCTGTTGCGTACCATGTGCACGATGCTCAGCTGGATGCGGGCTTCCGGATACACCGCGTTGATGACGTCCGGGAAGCCTTTCAGACCGTCGACACAGGCGATGAGGATATCGTTCAGGCCGCGGTTTTTTAGTTCTGTCAGCACATTGAGCCAGAACTTCGCGCCCTCGTTTTCGGCCAGCCACATACCCAGCAGTTCTTTCTAGCCCTCGATGTTGATACCCAGTGCCAGGAACACGGATTTATTGATGACGCGACTGTCCTGCCGGACCTTCAGGATGATACAGTCAAGGTAAACAATGGGATAGACTGCATCCAGTGGACGATTTTGCCATTCAGTAACCTGTTCCATCACGGCGTCGGTGACCTTCGAGACCAGCGCCGGTGAGACATCCGCGTCATACAGCTCTTTGAACGCAGACGCTATCTCGCGGGTGGTCATCCCTCTGGCGTACAGGGACAGGATTTGGTTATCCATCCCGGTGATCCGGGTCTGGTTTTTCTTCACCAGTTGTGGTTCGAAGGAGCCATCACGATCGCGCGGAGTACGTAGTTCCAGAGGGCCATCGCCGGTGGTCACGGTGTTTGTGGAATAGCCGTTGCGGGAGTTGGCCCCCGGTTTGGGCTGATTTTTATCGTAGCCCAGATGGTGGGACATTTCGGCGTTGAGAGCAGCCTCAACGCTGATTTTCTTCAGCAGGCGATCGAATTGGCTGAGATCGTCAGGGGTTTTGAGATTTTTGGCCAGTTCGTTAGCCAGAGCCTGCAACTGTTTTTCGTCCATAAATTAACCTGTTTTTGATGTTGGATTGAACATATCAAAATTAGGCAATTACACAAATTTATGTACAGGGTCGCAGCAGATTCGATATCTTGAAATGGTTCATCAATTTTCTTCTGTGATCTTGACCCACCATCTCCGGACAGTTTTTGTATCTTAAGTTAACGATGCCCGCTGGCGCCGATATTCTCTTGGGGAGTTGTATCCCAGCGCACTGTGCGGATGGTTTTCATTGTAATGATTGAACGCCGCTGCAAGGTTCTTCAGCGCTGTTCGCACATCGGGTTTTGGCATGAAGGCGATGTAATCTTCCTTCATCGTCTTCACGAACCGTTCTGCCATGCCGTTACTCTGT
Source organism: Symbiopectobacterium sp. Eva_TO (assembly GCF_053848865.1). Lineage (NCBI taxonomy): Bacteria > Pseudomonadati > Pseudomonadota > Gammaproteobacteria > Enterobacterales > Enterobacteriaceae > Symbiopectobacterium > Symbiopectobacterium sp. Eva_TO. The sequence continues at coordinate 2,395,829 of NZ_JBSPEY010000004.1, forward strand.
GGACGGCTCACTGCTGTTGTGCAGGGCTCCAGATTCAGTTCTCTGGCGAACTTCCGCGTTTCATGCGCTGTGCACGCTGAACCATTATCCGTCAGCTATTGCACTGGTTTATCCGGCAGCGCGCTACCGAAGCGTTTTTCCACCGACCTCAGCATCACATCCTGCACGGTTGAACTGTCATAACCCCTGGTGCTCGCTGCCCAGTCTATGGCCTCCCGGTCGCAGCAGTCCAGTGCGAACGTCACCCGCAGCTTCTCGCCGTTGTCACAACCGAACTCGAAGCCATCTGAGCACCAGCGCATATCGCTCTCTGCTACCGCGATTTTTCCTTTATGCTCCCGCTTCGGACGTTCAGTTTTATCATGCAACAACAGCAGGTTATGCTCGCTCATTATCCTGTAAAGCCGTTTGGCGTTCACCGGTGGAAGTCCCTCTGCACGACGTTGCTTACGCAGGATACCCCACACTCGGCGGTAACCGTAACTGGGCATGTCGCTGATGATACGGAGGATGTCCGATAATATATCAGCATCAGCTTCGTCATTACGCCGGTTGCTGCGCCTGTCCAGCCAGTCGGCAGAACGGTTAACCCGCAGTGACAGCTGCGCACGAGACACGCTCATGGCGCGGCTGACCAGAGCTATTCCCCGTCCTTTGGCAACAAGGGCGTGTGCGCTATCCATTTTCGCGACTGGCGGTACTCCACTGCTTCTTTGAGGATCTCAACTTCCATCGTCTTCTTACCCAGAAGGCGCTGTAGCTCCCGGACCTGCTTGAGGGCAGTCGCCAGCGCCGAAGCTGGAACCACTTCTTCTCCGGCCGCAACGGCGGTGAGGCTTCCTTCCTGGTATTGCTTCTTCCACTTAAACAAAAGGCTGGGCTGGATGCCATGCAGGCGGGCTACATGGGAGACGTTCATCCCCGGCTCCATTGTCTGCTGAATGATGGCGATTTTCTCTTGCGGAGTTTTACGCTTACGGACTTCTTGCCCTAACAGGATCCCGGTCATTTCAAAATTAGCATGATTGTTAGACATATATCTAAGCCTATCTCTTATCTGGAGATACAGCTACTGTCTGGTGTTACAGGGGGCTACATCACAGAACTTGCCAGAGCGCGATCGTTTTCCTGCCGTTCTAGACTGTGTCCCTTAATCCCATGAGTTATACTAACTGTTTGTTTCTACATTATTTTAAACTATGGCTCGCTACGACCTTCCCGATGAAGCATGGGCTATCATCCAGCCCTTACTCCCTGCTGAACCAGCAACACCACAGGCCGGACGCCCATGGGCTGAGCATCGCATGATTATCAATGGCATGTTCTGGGTGCTGTGCTCTGGTGCCCCATGGCGTGATTTACCTGAGCGATACGGCCCATGGAAAACCGTTTATAACCGCTTTAACCGATGGTCAAAATCGGGAGTCATTAACATTATTTTCAATAAGTTACTTTCATCACTTGATGCCCATGGCCTCGTGGACTGGTCAGCGGCTGCGCTGGATGGTAGCAATATCAGGGCGCTGAAATGTGCTGCCGGTGCTCAAAAAAACATCCCGATATCACCGGAGATAATGGGCTGGGTCGCTCTCGAGGTGGTTTTGGCACCAAAATCCATATGGCTACAGACGGAAGTGGTCTTCCGTTAAACATCGTGTTGAGCCCCGGTCAGGCTCATGAAAGTCAGTTTGCACTACGTCTTTTGGACGGTATTGGTGTTCAACGCCAGAACGGCAGTATGAAACGCCGTGGTCATGCGGTACTCGCTGACAAGGCGTACTCCGGGCATGTATTACGTAACGAGCTGAAAAACAGAGGTATAAAAACAGTCATCCCCCGAAAATCCACTGAAAAAATGGCGGTGGATGGTCGTTCAAAGCTCGATCGTGACGCCTACCGCAATCGGAACGTTGTTGAGCGGTGCTTTGGCCGTCTGAAAGAATACCGTCGCATTGCGACACGTTACGACAAAACGGCGAGGAATTATCTGGCAATGTTGAAACTGGGCTGCATCCGCCTGTTTTACCAGAGGTTATGTAATTAAGGGACACAGCCTAACGCTAACTCGATCAATGCTGTGATGAGATCGGTATAGCTTAGGCCATATCGTTATACACATCTTTTGGCCATTTTTTGAACAGGATGCTCAGAACCCCGTGAATTAAGGCATTCAAGCCATCCCATTGGCTTTTTGAGGTTCAAAATGCCACTCTGAGATAAACCCGTAACTCATTGATTAAACAGTGCGTTAGAAAGATGTGTATAACGATATGAGCTTAGGCCGCTAGCCTGCCACAGTTTTGGATACATGCTGATATTGGTGAAGCCGGGCAGCGTATTCACTTCATTGATAATCACTTCATCGTCCGGCGTGAGGAAAACATCCACACGTGCCATGCCCTGACATTCCAGCGCCTGGAAGGCCCGCAAGGCAATGTGTTGGATCTTCTCGTTAATTTCAGGTGTAAGATCTGCTGGCGCTCGCATCAGCGCACCTTGTTCGTTGATGTATTTGGTATCGTAAGAGTAAAACTCGTCGCTCAGCACAATTTCGCCACAGACGCTGGCTTTCGGGTGATCGTTACCCAGTACCGCACACTCGATTTCTCTGCCAACAATCGCCGCTTCTACCAGCACCTTATGATCGAACTGGAAAGCGAGCTCAACGGCCTGCTGAAATTCTGCTTCGTTGCGAACTTTGCTCACGCCGACAGACGAGCCCTGATTGGCCGGCTTGATAAACAGCGGCAGCCCGAGAGCGTTACTGACGCTGGAAAAGCTGTGATGCTGACGATTGGCGCGATTCAGGGTTACAAAGGGGGCCACCAGCAAGCCTGCATCACGCAGTAGGCGTTTGGTGACGTCTTTATCCATGCTGACCGCGGAGCCCAGTACGCTGCTGCCAACAAACGGAATATTGGCCATTCTCAGCAAGCCTTGCAGTGAACCGTCTTCTCCCAGTTTGCCGTGCACGATAGGAAAAATAACATCCAATTGGGTAAGGGCGTGGGCACTCTGGCTTTCAATTACTTGACCTGGGATCAGCGCTACGCTTTTGTTTGAACGGTTCAAGGCGATCAGCGCGGGGTTCTCGGCATTCAGCAGGTAGTTTGACGCATCGTTGATATGCCACGCCCCCTGCTTGTCGATACCAAGCAGCGTCACATCAAACTTGGTTTTATCAATGGCATCAATAATATTCTTGGCCGATTGTAACGAGACCTCGTGCTCAGCGGATTTACCGCCAAAAATGATGCCCACGCTTAGCTTTTTCATGCGTTGATTCCTGTGTTGTAGTGCCAAACCCCGTAGCGCTTTGAGTACTGATTAGATAATCAAGTGCCTCTGCGATCAAGCGCTTCACGGTATTACGGGTAAAAAAATCCTCGCACAGGGAACGATGCTTGGGTAATGCCTTCAAATAGTTGGCTTTTGTGATATTCTGCCGCTATTTGAGGTTTCCACGTGGTTACTGTTTTTGTTCATTGCCCTCGCTGCCATTCAGATAAAGTTTATCGACATGGCCTTAGTCCAACTAAGCGCGAACGCTTCCGGTGTCAGTGCTGTCGCCGTGTATTCCAGCTTACCTACCGCTATGAAGCGCGAAAGTCGGGAGTCAAAGAGCAGATCGTTGATATGGCCTTCAACGGTGCCGGTGTTCGCGATACCGCCAGAACGTTGAAAATCGGCATCAATACGGTCATCCGGGCTTTAAAAAGCTCTCGCCCCGCAGGATAACGTCTTCTCCCGTTGCTCACGCCGACGTCGCCCTTATCTGTGAACTTGATGAGCAATGGAGCTTCGTTGGCAGTCAGGCGCTACAGCACTGGCTCTGATAGGCTTACAATACCAAAACGGGCGGTGTTCTGGCCTACACTTTTGGCCCCCGAACCGATGAGACCTGCCGTGAATTGCTGGCTCTGTTGACACCGTTCAACATCGGCATGATTACCAGTGACAACTGGGGCAGCTATGCAAGAGAGGTTCCGAAGCAGAAACATCTGACTGGCAAGATCTTCACGCAACGCATAGAGCGCAATAACCTGACGCTCCGTACCCGCATTAAACGACTGGCGCGTAAAACGATTTGCTTCTCGCGCTCCGTCGAGATCCACGAAAAAGTCATCGGAGCCTTCATCGAAAAACACATGTTCTACTAATTGGAGTCATTACCCTTTCTTGCTACGTAATTGGGCGAAAACTTGCCAATCCTCTATGTTTCCGGGTTTTATTTTTAATTTTCCTTTTAAATCATCGTTATAGTACCTAAGAAAAAGGTTGATTTTTCGTTCAAGACCAAGGGTGGTTGGCGACGTTGATTGAGATTTATCTCGTAATAGCCTGATTTCAGAAAGATAAGCGGCAATATTGCACTCTTCAGGCCAGAGAGTGTGAGCAAACTCAAGATTTGACAGGGTGTACTCGTGTGCACAGCAAATGAGTGTTTCATCAGGTAATTTCGATATTTTTTCAATTGATTCATACATTTACTTGAGGGCTCCTTCAAAGATTCGCCCACACCCAGCCGAAAACAACGTATCTCCGCAGAACAAATAGGGGGCAGAGTAGTACGAAATATGACCTAAAGTGTGACCCGGCACAGAAAATACGGAGAAATCCGAATTGAGTAACTGAATGTGATCGCCATCGCGCAAAATGCGTGTTGCACCATGCTGCGCTGTCTCCTCAGGGCCATAAATCGGCAAGTCAGGGTAAGTCTTCTGGATATCAGGTACCCCAGCCACATGGTCATTGTGATGGTGGGTGAGTAACACCGCTACCGGTGTGAGTTGGTGTTTACGTAGCGCTTGTAATACTGGTTCTGCTTCACTGGGATCGACAATGACACAACGGTGCTGTGCGTCATGTAATAGCCAAATGTAGTTGTCCGAAAGTGCGGCAATACTGATAAGATTCATGTGATATCCCATTTATACACGTGATATTTCAAGCTGCATGTGCGTTGGCTGCGTTCACTCACCCGAATCACTTACCTGAGTAAGCATATCGGGATGGATGAACCTCATTTGTCCTTCTCTTGCCGCCTTCCTGCAACTCGAATTATTTAGGGTATATTACGTGGTCTGAGATAGCTATTGGGTCTGAGAGAATACTAATAGATGAAGCCAGCGCATACGCCTCAGGCATATTCTTCACCAATGTGTTGGGAGGATATCCCTTGGGGCGCACATTACCAGAAGGCGCTTGAACATGCATTGGCAGCATGGTGGCCGCGTGTGTTCGGCTTCCATTTACTGAAAGTCGGCGCGCTCAGCAACGCTATCGCGACGGACACGTGTACCATTTCCCATCAGGTTAATATCAACCCGAGTGTTTCTGATGATGTGCATGTTTTGGCCGATCCTTACCAGTTGCCCTTTTCTGAGAAATCTATCGATGCCTGCTTGCTGGCGCATACGCTCTCATATTCATCGGATCCACACCGTATTCTACGCGAAGTGGATAGGGTACTGATCAATGATGGATGGTTATTGCTGAGTGGGTTTAATCCAATAAGTCTGCTCGGGGCTGGAAAGCTAACACCCGGCCTTCGTCAATGCCAGCCCTATTGTGCGCGCATGTTCACGCAGATGCGTATGATCGATTGGCTCAGCTTGCTCAATTATGAAGTGCTGTATCAGGGAACCTTCCACGTGGTGCCGTGGAAGATACCGCAGATGATAACAACATCAGCACCTCACTCAATTCCCTTAGGTTGCCTGATGCTCCTTGTTGCACGTAAACGTACCATCCCGCTTACCATGTCCCCCTTGCGCCAAAGGTTCAACAAGCTACCGGTGCGCAGAGCCGTCGGGGCAACCAAGAGTTACCGTAAAGGGTACCGCCCATTCTGAGCGGATTATTCCGGCTGATAGCCCGTATCGTCCTGCGTCGGGTGCGAGGCAGCCTGGCGTGCCAGTTCATCACATTTCTCGTTCTCGGGATGACCCGCATGGCCCTTAACCCACTCCCAACGCATCGTATGCCGCTGAATGGCGGCATCCAGCCGCTGCCAGAGATCGATATTCTTAACTGGCTTTTTGTCAGCGGTTTTCCAGCCTTTAAGTTTCCAATTGTGGATCCAGCGCGTGATACCCTGCCGCACATATTGGCTATCGGTACTCAGTACCACCGTACACGGAGTCGTCAATGCTTCCAGAGCGGCAATCGCTGCCATCAGCTCCATGCGATTATTGGTTGTCAGGTGATAACCGGCACTCAAGGTTTTTTCGTGCTGCTTGTAGCGCAGTACAACGCCATAACCACCCGGGCCGGGATTTCCCAGACAAGAACCATCGGTGAAAATTTCTACCTGCTTTGTCATCTCTGGTAGACTCTGCCTTAATCATAAAAACCGTAAGTCTGACATAAAACGAAAGCGATGAGCACTGCAATTACACGACAGATCGTTCTGGATACCGAAACCACGGGGATGAATAGGCTCGGCGTTCATTATGAAGGTCATAAAATCATTGAGATTGGTGCGGTAGAGGTCATTAATCGCCGCCTGACGGGGCGCCATTATCATGTGTATATCAAACCTGATAGGCTGGTTGATCCAGAAGCGTTCATGGTCCACGGCATCAGCGATGAATTTTTACAAGATAAACCTGCCTACGCTGAGATAGCCGAGGAGTTTATTGAGTTCATTAGCGGTGCGGAACTGGTTATTCATAATGCCGCGTTTGATATTGGCTTTATGGACTACGAATTTCGGATGCTGAATCGGGATATCCCGAAGACAGAGACTTTTTGCAAGATAACCGATAGTCTCATGGTCGCGCGTAAGCTGTTTCCTGGTAAAAGAAACAGCCTGGATGCATTGTGCGACCGTTATCAAATAGATAACAGCAAACGAACGCTACACGGGGCGTTACTCGACGCCGAAATTCTGGCTGATGTCTATCTGGCCATGACGGGGGGACAAACCTCTTTGGCGTTTGCCATGGAGAGTGACACGCAGCAAGTGAGTACAGAAAGTGAGAGCGTGCAGCGAATTACGCGCCAAGCGTCTGCTTTGCCCATCATTTATGCCAGTCCGGAAGAACTGGCCGCTCATGAAACGCGCCTCGATCTGATTGCCAAAAAGGGGGGCAGTTGCTTGTGGCGCCAGTAATCATCATTCCATTGATGATGATTGCAGCATGGCGCTGGAATTATAAACAAATAGTATGAATTGATTATAAAAAGTATTGACGCCATACCCAGATCACCTTAGTATTCTTCCCGCTCGCAAGGGCATGTTAATGAGGAGCGGTAGTTCAGTCGGTTAGAATACCTGCCTGTCACGCAGGGGGTCGCGGGTTCGAGTCCCGTCCGTTCCGCCAATAACTAAAGGATGCTGATATAAGTTCGCTTATATCAGCATTTTTTTTGCTTTTTCGATGCATGTTGAATTTATCACCAGTAAAGAAAACGATATGGTGTAGCATTTCCTGCGTTGAAAATGCTAAGTATTAGCCACGATACTGGCTTTTAGCGCTGGCTAGATGACATCTATTTATTATATCGTGTGAATGAGCGCGTTTCCCGCCGTGTTAGGTATTATCGATTATAAGAGTTTTGAACAGATAATTTATATTTTATTTTCTCAGTCTATTCCATACCTCCTTTGCTGAAGATCATGTGCGTTACCCTCTGTCTGTGCTTGTTATTACGTTTGAATGCTAATAAATTCAAAATAAAAAAATATATTATCCATGATGGAAAGAACGGGTGTCAGATAAATAATGTGTATGTGAAGGGTTTTCCCTCTCATCCCTCTACTTGTCCGCTTATTTTTACTTGTTGTTTTATTATAAATATCGATATTTTATTCTTTTTTATTCGAATTTTTAGTGTGAACTGCTAAATGTTGATTTCTCATTCATTTTATAATGAGCTGATGTAGATAGGTCGTTTTTTTAATGCTTTTATTAATGAATATCTGTCTGATTTTTTTTTGTTGGTTATTCTTATCGGTAATGACTCCAATTAGTAGAACATGTGTTTTTCGATGAAGGCTCCGATGACTTTTTCGTGGATCTCGACGGAGCGCGAGAAGCAAATCGTTTTACGCGCCAGTCGTTTAATGCGGGTACGGAGCGTCAGGTTATTGCGCTCTATGCGTTGCGTGAAGATCTTGCCAGTCAGATGTTTCTGCTTCGGAACCTCTCTTGCATAGCTGCCCCAGTTGTCACTGGTAATCATGCCGATGTTGAACGGTGTCAACAGAGCCAGCAATTCACGGCAGGTCTCATCGGTTCGGGGGCCAAAAGTGTAGGCCAGAACACCGCCCGTTTTGGTATTGTAAGCGTACCAGAGCCAGTGCTGTAGCGCCTGACTGCCAACGAAGCTCCATTGCTCATCAAGTTCACAGATAAGGGCGACGTCGGCGTGAGCAACGGGAGAAGACGTTATCCTGCGGGGCGAGAGCTTTTTAAAGCCCGGATGACCGTATTGATGCCGATTTTCAACGTTCTGGCGGTATCGCGAACACCGGCACCGTTGAAGGCCATATCAACGATCTGCTCTTTGACTCCCGGCTTTCGCGCTTCATAGCGGTAGGTAAGCTGGAATACACGGCGACAGCACTGACACCGGAAGCGTTCGCGCTTAGTTGGACTAAGGCCATGTCGATAAACTTTATCTGAATGGCAGCGAGGGCAATGAACAAAAACAGTAACCACGTGGAAACCTCAAATAGCGGCAGAATATCACAAAAGCCAACTATTTTAAGGCATTACCTTCTTATCGTGTGTTTGAAGAAAGGTAATATTAATTGTTGTTTGTTTTATGTGTGTACTTTTCATAAGTAAGAAAAATCTTATTATTTTTGATTTTTGCTAGTGCTTTGTTAATTGATAGGTTTTGGCAATTGTTTTTTTGGTTTTCTTTGTAAATGTTGCCATTGTTAATAGCGAAAAAGAGATGTTATAAAATCCCCGAAAAATAATGAGTGTTGAACATTACCAAGTCGAAAAAAGACGTGGTGAAATAATAGCATTAATAAATGGAAAGGATTGGATATGTATTCTTTAACAAGTTATGTTCAGGAAAAGTCAATAGTGAGTTATGTGTATTTTACTGAAGCAATGCACAATTTTAAAAATGATCAGCGCGGGGTGACCGCTGTTGAATATGCTATTGTGGCCGCGGGTGTTGCTGCGGTGGTTACGGTTATTTTTGGTGAAAACGGGCCAGTTAGAGTGATGTTGTCAGGCATCTTCAACAAGATCAAAACTACAGTGGAGAGTTCTTTAAAATAGAGGTTATTAATTATCCTTTGAGAAATTGAAGCGGTACTTTTACCTGAAAACAGGTACTTTATATCTGCATGTGTATAAAGTGCCTGTTTCGAACGCCTTTGCTGAGCTCATGCGGTAGCTATATGTCAAAAAAAAGAGGGGATTCTTATAATGGGTGTTATACCTGATTATAATTTTATAACAACAGCGAAAGCGGATTAGCGTTGAAATGAAAAAGAGCGCATTGATTATTTACATGTTAATGATTCTGACTGGTAGCATTGGTATTCTATTCTATATGAAATCCGCACGTACGCCGACACCAGGAACGAGTGAAATGCGGGGAAATTCTTTAACAGAAACCATTGTCGTGGCCGTCGCCCAGCGAGACCTGTCTGCCAACAATGTTCTGAAGAAAGAAGATTTTCAATTGAAAAATATATCTGTATCACCAGAAAGCACTGATATGCAGTTCAATATAAAAGAAAATGACCTTATTCATTGGGCACTTAAAAGTGCGGTAGCCAAAGGCACCTACCTTCAACCAACTGCGTTGGTTGAGCCCGGTAGTGATGATTATATCGCTATGTTTATCATGCCAGGAAATGTGCTTTATCCCTTTGAGTTAGATGCTTCTGATAATTATCTGTTAACCAATTTAAAGCCAGGTGCCAGTGTGGATATCTATCTTTCCTATGGACTCCGTCAAGACGATAACGGAAGTGAGGACATCATCTCGCCCGCGAAGTCGATTCGCGATACACGGCTTAAACCCCTGATGATCAATAGGCGTGTATTGGCAATTCGTCGGGTAAACCAGGATGAAAAAGAGAAGTCTCAAGAAAGCAGAAGTCAACTCCTGGTTGAACTGAGAGATGCAGAAATCAAGCTGCTAAAAGGATTAGAAGGCAACGCCAGAATACTGCTATTTCCCACGGCCAGAAACCCTATTGACTTGCGTTCGAGAGGTAGTGAAACGCTATCCGGCAAAGAGGCAACATGGCCCGTCAGTAGTGTCCCCCTGTTTGATGAACCTCGCTCGCGGCCCACACACGAGTGGCGTGGTTAACAGGTCTTGCCTGTTGGGGCTGATAGGGAAATTTTAACAGAGGAAAAAGTTTGATGATGAAGCGCTTCTCATTTCATGCTTGCCTGATGCTAGCACTGATTTTATTGTGTCCGTTAACCACAATCGCCGATCAACTCTTTTTAAAGCCTGGGCAGTCAAAAACATTACGAACCAAAGGGCGTGTTAATACGGTATTTATTTCAGATCCCTCAGTAGCGGACTATAAAGTATTGAATGAAAACACCATCGTATTGTATGCGAAGGTCCCCGGTATTTCAGAGGTCACTGCCTATGATGCTGACACAAAAATTTTGGCTGATTTACAAATAAATGTTGATTCATTTCTGGGGGATATCAATCAGCGCATTGTGGTTGAGTTTCCCGGTAGTCAGGTGGTAGTTAAGAGTTTTATCAGCAGTGAAGGTAAATCTTATATCCTGACGGGGACTGTGCCCGATGAGGAAACCCGTGGGGCGGTATATCAGTTAGTGGGCAGTGTCGTAGGGAAGGAAAGCCGAGATCTGAAGGTAAAGTATAATACTGATGATCGGGAAAGCTCAGAGGTTTTCTTTATGACAAACAAAATCTATAGCAATGTAATAAACAGATTACAATTACCCTCATCCAATCAAGTTAACGTAAAGCTCAGCGTTGTTGAGGTAAGTAAAAAATTCACAGACACTTTGGGGATCGAATGGAGTAATTTAACCCTTAGTGGACTGATTAAAGGAAATGGAGTTGTTAATGACCCTGGTGTTTTCAGTTTGATTGGTCTTAAACGTGGATTCGATGCAGAAAATATCAGTACCACAATCAGTGCTGTTAATAATGACAGCTTGGCTCGGGTACTCGCTCAACCTAATCTCACCGTGTTGTCCGGTGAAGTGGCCAGCTTTTTAGTCGGCGGTGAAATCCCGCTGTTAGTACAAAGTAAAGAGGGTACAACCATACAATATAAAGAATATGGTATTCGATTAAATGTTGCTGCTAAAGTTGAAAAGAAACAGAAAATAAAATTGTTGGTTTCTAACGAAATCAGCAGTGTTTCAGGGAGTTATGCATACAATAATTACAGCATACCTCAGATAAAAACGCGGCGTTCCAGCTCTACGATCGAAGTGGCCGATGGTGATAGCTTTGTGATTGGAGGCTTACTTAATGAAGAAGATGTGGAATCACTGACCAAGGTCCCTTTCATTAGTGATATTCCTATTCTTGGGGCGCTGGCGCGTAAATCTCACACGGAAAGAAATAAAACAGAATTGGTGGTCTTTGCGACTGTCGATCTGGTTAAACCCGTGTCTTCGGCATCACGACATAAAATTCAATTACCTGAATATCACCGTAGCTCATCCGTTCAATTATTTTTTAATAGCGGTGTAGATAAAAATACCCGTGAAGGACGGCTTGCCAGTGATGCCCGCAGTTTTATGGAACGCGGCGGTTTTGCCAAATAGTCATGATAAACCAGGGTACTATACATTGGAGTTTCACATGAAATTATTTTTTGATACCAAATCTAATAATAAAAATACAACAGTGAAGTCGCAGAAGAAAAAATTTGCACAGCCAATTTTAATTATTTCACCACGACCTGATGTGATGTCTGATATCGTCAGTCAGTTGTTAATGCATCATTTAGCTGATGTCATACCGCATGAAGCGGATTTTTTTACTATGAATGATAATCCAGCTGCCAGCGATGCCATCGCGGTTATTGTCGATATTGGCGATGTGGATAATGTTGAACTTATTATGCAGATGGTTGCACTACTCATCCCGGTTTCGGCAAAACCGATTCTGGTGGGTAATAATGACTCAATACGCTTTGCACATGCTTTGATGATGGCAGGAACCAACTATCGGCATATTGGATCACAGTTAGCGCAATTGCCCGATCTGATTCGTGACCCTATTCCGGCTACGCATAACCGAGTGACGATGAAAATCAGCGTTCTGGGATGCAAGGGTGGAGCAGGAGCATCTACTGTGGCGCATCAGCTTTTTAAGGCTGCGGGAATGCTGACCTCAATACCCATGCTGTTGGTGCAGGGTTGCAGCGGCAGTCGGGATTTGGATTTATTGTTAGCTAAAGCCTTACCCAACGACGGCAGCATTGCCGATCTTACCGCTCATCAGTCGGTAAAGATGGAAACGTGCGACGCAGCATGGCTGTATGAGGATACCGCGTTTAATCGATATAATCTGGCTTTCTTTGATCATGGAATTCATACACACCTCGAACAGCAACTGGAACAGGTATTCATGCAGTCCCATGTCATTGTGTTGGTAATTTCACGGGCGTTAGCCTCGTTGCGTGTGGCGAAAAATATACTGGAAGAACATAAACGTTTTTTGCTGGCAAACCCACTGAAAGAAAAGCGTATTTTTCTGTGTTTAAACGAGAGTCATCCCAAAAATACGGATGAACTTGTTAATACTGATATTGAAGAATATCTCGGGCTCGCTATTTTTAGCGTAAATGCCTACAACGTTCATCATAATCAACTCTCTTCAGAGAGTTCACTTTATCGACTTGCTGCTCACCTGTTAGGCAAGTCGTTGGGCCCTAAGCCCTCTCGTAAGATTCTGTTTTCCCTGCCGACTTTTCGTCGCACTGCGCGTCAAAATGCGGTCGTGTGATTTTTGGTCTTTTTGATATCTGAGCAGCGGGAAACGGAACAAGTGGAAGAGGGAAAAAGTGATGAATATTGAAACTGAAATGACCAGCACACTGCTCTATTTCCGCGAGCAGGTGCTTAAAAATATAGATTTAGAGCGCATTGATGAGTTGAAAAATCAGCGCGATGCGCTGTTGCGAGAAGTTAACGACGCCATTCAACGCGTGATGAATAACACAGGACAATATCTTTCAAGCCGGGTTTGCAACTGCTTATGCGAGCTTATTGCTGATGAGATTACGGGGTATGGACCGCTGCGTGAGTTGATGGAAGATGAAAGTGTCAGTGACATTCTGGTTAATGGGCCTGAACGTATTTTTGTTGAGCGAGCGGGGAAATTGGAATTAGTCGATAAGCGTTTTATCAGCAACGAGCAGTTGATTGATATTGCCCGTCGACTGGTTGCGCGGGTGGGGCGCCGCGTTGATGACTCGCAACCGTTGGTCGATGCGCGCATGCCTGACGGTAGTCGCCTGAACGTGGTCATCGCGCCTGTTGCACTGGATGGTGCCTCGATCTCAATTCGTAAGTTTGGCTCCGGGCAGAGAACGCTGGCCAATCTGGTTGAGTACGGCAGTATGAATGAGATGATGGCTAATTTTCTGGTTATCGCGAGTCGCTGTCGCGTAAATATTATTGTCTCTGGCGGGACCGGGTCTGGGAAAACAACACTGCTAAATGCCATGTCCCACTATATCGATGAAGGCGAGCGGGTACTGACGCTGGAAGATGCCGCTGAGTTGCGTTTACAGCAACCGCATGTTGTCAGGCTGGAAACCCGTATGGCCGGTGCCGAGAATCAAGGCCAGGTTACTATGCGCCATCTCGTCGTCAATGCACTGCGTATGAGGCCCGATCGCATTATTATCGGGGAGTGCCGGGGAGAAGAAGCGTTCGAAATGTTGCAGGCAATGAACACCGGCCATGATGGATCCATGTCAACCTTGCATGCCAACTCACCGCGTGATGCCTTAGCACGTCTTGAAAGTATGGTCATGATGTCAAGCGCGGCACTTCCACTTGCAGCAATCCGCCGCAACATCGTATCGGCAATCCATATCGTTGTTCAGGTATCGCGCTTGCCTGATGGCTCACGAAAAGTCATTAACATTACAGAAGTAATGGGTATGGAAGGCGATAACATTATCTTGCAAGATATCTTCAGCTATTCCGCGCAGGCTGAACGCTCTGAAACGGGGGCAATTCAGGGAAGTTTTACCTCTTACGGTCTATTACAGCGCTCAACCGTATACCAACAGGCAATAGTCCATGATATGCAAGAGCCTTTGAAGCAACTGTTCGGAAATAAATTACCATGATCTTTATCTTCATCAGCATGCTTCTACTTGGCCTGCTCCAACTCGTGCTAGAGCATCGGAAGAAAAAAAATATTCAACGCTTACGTCACGTTGCTACTGTACCGAGAACTAACAAGTTAACCTACCGACTTAAGCAGCATGCATTATGGCAATGTTTGGTGGTACTTTTCAGCGATATTTCTCGGTATTTGCTAGGTAAAGAGTATGACCTGGCGTTAAAAAATGGTTTGGTTGTCTTCGCTGTTCAAGCGGTAAGTATTTATAGTAGCCTGGAGTATTTACATATTGATTTACTTATTGTATCGCCGCTTATGTTGTTGTTGACATTGTATATACTTTTCCAACGGAGTAAAAAAGCGGCGCGAGTAGCATTCGAAACCACATTTTCGGAGGCGTTGAATATTATTAACAGCGTTATTAGTGCTGGGAATTCAGTGATGCTCGGCATTGAACAGTGTGGTGAGAAAATTGCAGGTGTTGTTGGAGAAGAGTTTAGAAAAATATCTCAGCGTCTTGAAATTGGTGAGGATATTGAAAGTGTTTTTATGGAGTCGTATCGACGTTTACCTTATAGGGAGTATTATTTTTTTATTGTCACTGTTTTGGTGAATATGAAAGGGGGAGGGCAAATCAAAGACGTCATGACGCGGTTAGCAACCATGATCTCCAATGGAAGAATTATTGATAGAAAAAAATTGGCGATGACATCTGAAGTAAGAATGTCTGTAAAAATATTAACGGGCATTCCGATTTTTTTCTTCTTTTTCATAAAATACAGTTCTCCAGACAGTTTTGCCATATTGCTTTATGATCCAATAGGTAAATTCATACTTTATTATGCGGTAGGTAGCATTTTCTCGGGGATATTTATCCTTTGGTTAATGATGAATAAGTTATAGGTGAGTTATGTTCACCTCGTTATACACAAGTCCGCAACGCCTTATATGCCAAGGGTTAGCGGGCTGAAATAGGCAGCCGGTGGGGTTGCAAATGAAGTGAAACCGACGTGTACTATCGCCATTTACGGCGCTGAAAAATGACACGGGATTCAGATGGCTGGGCACACCAAGAACTGGAAGGGGTAAATCTTGGTGACACGAGGCTCAATAAGCGCGCCAAAGGGCTTTTGATACGGTTGGCTGAGAATCCGCAAGCCAGCATTCCGCATGCGTGCCTCGGATGGTCTGAGACGCTGGGTGCTTACCGCTTCATGGAGAACCAAGCATTCGAATGGCGAGACATTCTGCAACCTCACTGGCAGCGTACGCAGGAAAGGATCCGAGAACATGAGGTTGTGCTGTGTATCCAAGACACTACCGAGCTTGACTTCAACGGGCAGCAAATCCAAGGCTTGGGTCCCTTGAACTACGAAGCCAGGCGTGGTCTGTACCTGCATCCGACCTACGCGGTCAGTCCGGATCGCGCGGGGTTGGGCGTACTGGATGCGTGGATGTGGGCAAGAGAGCCGAAGGATGCAGACGGAAAACGCGATGGGCTCAAGGAGAGTACGCGCTGGCTCGAGGGATACGAGCGAGTTGCTGAACTCGCCTCGGAGTTGCCAAACACACGTCTGGTGTACTTAGCCGATCGCGAAGCGGATATCAAGGCGTTGATGCAGCTCGCTGATGACCTTGGCACTCCGGCTGACTGGTTGATCCGCTCGACTCATAATCGCAGTCTGGACTGTAATGAGAAGCTTTGGCAGAAGGTTGGAAAGACCGTGCCGGTGGGAGAAATCCAATTCGTTATGGCGGCTCGCGCGGGGCAGAAGGCGCGTACGGTGAAACAGGCGCTGCGCGTGAAGCGAGTGTCGCTGCGTTGCGGGTTGGCAGTGACTTGTGTGATAGCCAAGGAAATTGAGCCGCCAGCAGGCGTGAAGCCGGTCGAGTGGCGGTTGCTGAGCAATCGCGTACCTGAAGGACGAGAAGATATCGTGGAGCTGATCGACTGGTATCGGGCTAGATGGGAAATCGAGATGTTCTTCAATGTGCTGAAGAACGGCTGCTGTGTCGAAGCGTTACAGTTATCGACCGTGGATCGCATTGAGCGGGCATTGGCGCTGTTCATGATCGTGGCATGGCGCATCGCCTATTTAATGCGTATGGGACGAACCTGTCCAGAGCTGGACGCAATGTTGTTCTTTGATTCCGACGAGACTCATGGCGCTTACCTACTGATGAACAAGCGTATGCCCAAGGGCCGCCCTAAGCTAAACGAAGTATTGCGCTTAGTTGCGCAACTGGGAGGCTTTCTTGCTCGAAAAGGCGACGGTGAACCAGGCGCAAAAACTATCTGGAAAGGCTTGCAGAAAGTCATGACGGCCGCCGAAACGCTACGCGCGCTCAGGCACGAACAGAGATGTGTATAACGAGGTGAGTTATGTTTTATCTGTTTTCACTGCTCATGATGGTTCTGGGCCTGGGTGGAATTCTTATCCATTTTTTTAAAGACAAGAATAAAAACAAAGCATTAATGTTGTTGAATGTATATAAACATTCACGGAATGATACTGAAAACCAGGATCACGCATCGCATGTTGAGAAGATTTTGATAAAATCAAGCCGTTTGATTTCGATTGCATCATTGTTAGATAAAAATGTGATACTAAAAATGCTAACCTTCGTTACGCTTGGTGGAGTATTATTTTCACTGAACATAAGTGATATCCTCCAGGTGTCAATGAATTTTTTACTTATTTGCTTTTTAATCCTGAGTGTATCAGTCATTATTTTACCTGACGTGGTCAAAAAACGTATTATCGTAAAACGGTTAAAAAGCATATCAAACGATTTACCTTTTATTATTGATATGATGGCGGTTTGTATTCAGTCTGGAATGACTGTTGAAAAATCCATGAGATATATTAGTGATAACACTAAGCATGTTAATAAGGATATTGCCAAAATTCTGGAACGTGTCATGCTAAAAACAGAGGTTAGTGGAATCAATGCCGCGTTGGAACAACTTTATCAAGAGATAGCCAGTAATGAAGTGAGAATGTTCTGTACTACATTACAACAGAGCATAAATTTTGGCTCATCCATTTACAAAATGTTAATCGCTTTAGGTAAGGAAATGAGAGATATACAGTTACTCGATATGGAAGAAAAAGTGGCAAGCTTATCTGCCAAAATGACCATGCCGATGATTGGCTTTATTATGTTTCCATTGTTGGCAATAATTGTCGGACCAGGTTTGATAGGGATGATGGCATTATGGGGAAGTTAGTTAATATTTTATTATTACTTTCAGTTTTTTTTCTCGCAGGATGTGTAACCAAAAGCGGAAATCACAATGCTATTGACGAGGAGCAGAAGGAGTTTATTCTTACCAAGATGAATGATTTTCAAGGGCTAATTAAGTTATATCGTGAAAAACTAAATAGAAAAGAGGATGCAAAAACACGGTATATTTTGGCAAGTCATTACCACTCTGCGATGGATTATGAATCATCAAGGCATTATTTAGCACCTTTGCTGGTCGATAATCCCGATGAAGATATTCTGTTACTTGAAGGCCAGAATTTGCTGGAACAAGGACACATTACTGAAGCACTTGACAGAGTTAGGGCGGCTTTGAATAAAAACCCTGAAAATGGGGAAGCGTTAAACACGCAAGGCGTGTTGCTGGCGCAGCAGGGCAATTATCTTGCTGCCAAGGTATCGTTCGATAAAGCCCGAGCGCATTTTGTTGATGAAGATAAAGTCATTAATAACCTCGCGATGCTGGCCATTATGCAAGAGGATTATCCTACCGCAAGGGGCTATCTGGCCCCCTTGTATGCGCGAGGGTATACGGGTGAAAATCTATTACATAATTTAGTGTTTGTACTGGTGAAAATGCGGGATTTTGAGGGAGCAGAAGCGGTATTGCATCGAGCAAAGAACGTTGATATCCGTGATGGCTTGCTTGAATCGTTATCAAAAATCAAGCCCCGCTCTCAACGCCAGTTACAACAACGCGAATTGCTGGCTAAGCAAGATGTATCGATAAAGAAAGGCCAGGATGACGAAGACGCTACGCCCACATTACCATTATCTAAAGAACATAATAACGAGATTATTGCGGTCCGGGCGGGACAACATGAAAAATATTTCCGAATGACAATGGAGTCATGGGAAAGAATAGCAGTTAAAGAACTTGGCGATAGAGCGCCGAACCAGATAGTCTATGAATTACAAGGCGTGACGGCGAGTGATGACATATTGCATATAGGAAACAACTTGATGGTAGACGGTAATGTAAAGTCAATTTCAATTGCACATAAAGATAAAAATACCATTTTAGTGAAGTTCTTATTAAAGAAAAAAATAGATAAGTTGAAGGTATTTCACCTTGACGCTGAGAAATCAGCACCTGAGAGATTAGTGTTTGATTTCTATCACGGCTAATTTTTATTGGGGATATTCTCTGAGTTGTATCATCAAACGGGTTTTTATTGTATTAGGGGCTTTGTTGAATAAATAGAAAGTTTGGTTAATCATCGGATCAGATCACCATAGTTGTTTCAACATCAGGTCTCCATGGCAAAACAAAATTTTAAAATCACTAACTGGCCCTCCTATAACAAGGCCCTCAAGCAGCGCGGTTCTCTAACCGTATGGCTAGATGAATCAGCCATTGCTGCATGGACGGAAAAAACGACTACTGAACGGCGTGGACGACCGCTCCACGACTCAGATATGGCCATCACCACAGTCCTGATGATGAAACGCGTGTTTGGCCTTTCATTGAGGGCTTTACAGGGTTTTGTTGACTCGATTTTTAAACTGATTAAATTGTCGCTGCATTGTCCAGACTATTCGCTGCTCAGCAAGCGAGCAAAGACAGTGAACATCAGCATAAAAACGCCAACCCATGGTGAAATCTCACATTGTAGTGGTCAACTAATATTGGCCACCGCATTAGACTGTATGTAGAACAGTCGCTCAGATTCGTTTGGAGTTAAGCCGCCGTTATACCAGTGAGGCCGGATAGCGCTGTAATACCCCGTGATGTAGCGGATAATCGCGTCCTGGGCTTCGCTGAAGCTGTTGTAACCCTTTGTCGGCACCCATTCTGTCTTCAGGCTGCGGAAGAACCGCTCCATTGGCGCATTATCCCAGCAGTTACCCCGCCGACTCATACTCTGCTTTATCCGGCAGCGCCACAGGGCTTGCCGGTATTGACGGCTGGTATAGTGGCTGCCCTGGTCGCTGTGGAACATGACTCCTGTTGGTTGTCCCCGGAGTTCCCAGGCCATCTGCAACGCTTTAACTGTCAGCGCCGAGTCCGGCGACGTCGACATGGCCCAGCCCACCGGTTTGCGGGCGAACAGGTCTAGCACCACCGCAAGGTAAGCGCAGCATTTGCCCGTCCAGATGTAGGTCACATCGCCGCACCAGACCTGATCCGGCGCGGTAACCGCGAACTGGCGGTTGAGATAGTTCGGTATTTCAACGTGTTCATTGCCGCCGCGTTTGTATTTGTGAGCCGGTCGCTGGCAGCTGGCGATACCCAGCTCCTTCATCAGCTTGCCAGCCAGCCAGCGCCCCATTTTGACACCGGAGCTGCCGGTGACGATGGTCGCGATACTTCGAGCGCCGGCAGAGCCGCCGCTGGCGTTCCAGGCTTCCATGACGCGGCTACACTTAACCACGCGCTCACCGTCGGGTTCATTAGCGGAAGCCTGCCAGTGCCTGTAGCTGCTGCGATGTACCTCAAAAGTTTGGCACAACGCCGTGACCGGGTATCGCGCCCTCAGCCTGTCGACTACCGTGAACCGTTGAGTGAGTCCGACATTAAGAGCGCCGTAGCCTTTTTTAGGATTTCGTTCTCCATTTCAAGGCATTGGACTTTTTTCTTCATCTCACGCAGCTCGAGCTGTTCAGGGGTAAGAGGAAGTCCCGTTGGCGTTTTTCCCTGTCGTTCAAGGCGAAGCTTATTGACCCAGCGACTAATGGCAGAATGGCTGACATTAACCGCCTCTGCGGCCTTAACGTATGTGTAGCCGTGGTCGACAACCAGCTTTGCGGCTTCGAGCTTAAATTCCGCCGTAAAATGTTTACCCATGAGGTCACCTGTCGTGTTGATGAGGTGAGCATATCACCTCCGATCAGGTGGCCAGTATCAGTGTGCCACTACACATCTGGTCATTGATGGAACCGGCCTGAAGGTCTTTGGCGAAGGCGAATGGAAAGTCCGGCAGCATGGTGCCGACAGACGCAGGGTGTGGCGTAAGCTGCATCTGGCAGTAGACAGTGCGACGCATGAGATTATCTGTGCGGATTTGTCGCTCAGTGGTACGACTGATGCCCAGGCTCTACCGGCACTGATAAACCAGACCCACCGGAAAATCAGAGAGGCATCGGCTGACGGCGCTTACGATACAGGTTACTGCCATGATGCTCTGCTGAGGAAGGAAATAAGGCCGCTTATCCCGCCGCGAAGGGGGGCGCAATATTGGCCGGACCACTACCACGAGCGTAACCACGCTGTTGCAAATCAGCGCCTGAGCGGCAGCAACGATACCTGGAAAAAGAAAGTGGGCTATCACCGACGCTCAGTGGCTGAAACGGCCATGTTCCGGTTCAAAACGCTTCTGGGTGGTCATCTAAGTCTGCGTGACTACGATGCTCAGGTGGGTGAAGCCATGGCGATGGTCAAAGCGCTTAACCGGATCACGCTATTAGGAATGCCGAACAGTATTCGCATCACGTAACAATCGACCTGGGGCACAGTCGTTACAAGTTCTGATTTATTCAACAAAGCCTGTATTAGGTTGATTACCGGATCGTCTGCTGATTCGTTACACCATACCATTCAGTGGATTATAAACGCTTCTGGCATTTTTAAGGGATGATGGCTTTGTTGAATAAATAGAAAGTTTGGGTAATCATCGGATCAGATCACCATAGTTGTTTCAACATCAGGTCTCCATGGCAAAACAAAATTTTAAAATCACTAACTGGCCCTCCTATAACAAGGCCCTCAAGCAGCGTGGTGCTCTAACCGTATGGCTAGATGAATCAGCCATTGCTGCATGGACGGAAAAAACGACTACTGAACGGCGTGGACGACCGCTCCACTACTCAGATATGGCCATCACCACAGTCCTGATGATGAAACGCGTGTTTGGCCTTTCATTGAGGGCTTTACAGGGTTTTGTTGACTCGATTTTTAAACTGATTAAATTGTCGCTGCATTGTCCAGACTATTCGCTGCTCAGCAAGCGAGCAAAGACAGTGAACATCAGCATAAAAACGCCAACCCGTGGTGAAATCTCACACCTGGTCATTGATGGAACCGGCCTGAAGGTCTTTGGCGAAGGCGAATGGAAAGTCCGGCAGCATGGTGCCGACAGACGCAGGGTGTGGCGTAAGCTGCATCTGGCAGTAGACAGTGCGACGCATGAGATTATCTGTGCGGATTTGTCGCTCAGTGGTACGACTGATGCCCAGGCTCTACCGGCACTGATAAACCAGACCCACCGGAAAATCAGAGAGGCATCGGCTGACGGCGCTTACGATACAGGTTACTGCCATGATGCTCTGCTGAGGAAGAAAATAAGGCCGCTTATCCCGCCGCGAAGGGGGGCGCAATATTGGCCGGACCACTACCACGAGCGTAACCACGCTGTTGCAAATCAGCGCCTGAGCGGCAGCAACGATACCTGGAAAAAGAAAGTGGGCTATCACCGACGCTCAGTGGCTGAAACGGCCATGTTCCGGTTCAAAACGCTTCTGGGTGGTCATCTAAGTCTGCGTGACTACGATGCTCAGGTGGGTGAAGCCATGGCGATGGTCAAAGCGCTTAACCGGATCACGCTATTAGGAATGCCGAACAGTATTCGCATCACGTAACAATCGACCTGGGGCACAGTCGTTACAAGTTTTGATTTATTCAACAAAGCCAGGGATGATGTAAAGTGAAAGTAGAAGGGATGCTGACAATTGCTATTAGTATAATATTGATGTTCGTCTGTTATACGGATATTCGTTGTCGGAAAATTACCAATGCGACGACATTGCTCATTTTTTCTCTCTCACTTTTATTAGCCTTTCATCATCCTGAGGATCTCTCTTTAACAGTGCTGTTGCTATTGTTTTGTCTTGGTTTTGTTTTATCTATAGTCGGCGTAATCGGTGCAGGCGATGTTAAACTGGTATGTGCATTATCAACGGGGCTTTCAACGACAGAGATAGGTAATTTTTTATTTTTGATGGGAATGGCGGGGATCCCACTCACGTTGCTTACGTGTTTATATTATAGACTGTTCTCAAGAAATAACGTCATCACTATACCCTATGGTATTGCTATTTGCTCTGGCTATTGGCTGTTGTGGGCTGTGTAAGTAAAAGGAATAAAGAATTGAACAACAAAACAAATCATTCGATTTCATGGTATCGTTCTAGTAGCGGAAGTGCTGCGCTTGAGTTTTCTTTACTCTTTATCCCCTTTGTTATGGCATTTCTTTTTCTAGCAGAGTTGTGTCGGGTGGTTTATATTTCATCTGCCTTGGATTTGATTCTGGCTGAATCCAGCTATCGTACATCGCTTCGTCAGCCTGACAGCGATTATCACGCTTATTTTACGAAAGCCTTGAAAAAGCGTTTAGGTGTATGGCCATTATTTACCGGAAATATAGCGGTTCATGTCTCTGCGCGTTATTGTGATGATGTCACTGCGTTAATTGAGAATGGCAAACATTGCTCATCGATTCATGCAACTGGAAAGCCGTTGGCACTGTATCACGTGAATATTAATTACCAGCCTCTCTTCTTTCTATTTCCGACAGTGATGGTTGAGCAGCAATGGAAGAGAAAGGTTGCTTTTGTTCAGGAATTTCAGCGAGGAGAATTGTAATATGTCTTCGCTTTGCAGAAACGGAAAATTGCTGTCTGAGATAAAAAGTGAGAAAGGAAGTGTAGCGATTGAGTTTTTTTTCTACTTTTTTTCTATTGTACTGCTCTGTTTTTTATTGGTTGATTACAGCCGATATTTTTTAAACAAAGGCTATATGGAGCGTGTCAATCATTCTCTTGCCACCGTGTTGCGTGAACGCACTGCACTTTATCATGGGAAAGAGATCTTGACACAGGATGATGTCAATCAGTTAGATTTGCTGGCAAATATGCTCTTGGCTGAATCTCGTATCGGGGAAAAGTATAATCTCTATGTGGATGCTATCTATTTTGATGAAGATGTAAAGTCAGAAAAAAAGATAAAAGGTAAGCCCGTATCGTTTACTGTAGTTCATATAAAAGAGGGTAATTGTCCAAAGTCAGAGTTTGCAAAGGATTTCACTAAACATATTCCGCTTTCCCCTTTTTCTCAGGCTGATACTGGGTCGATGCGAACTGAGCATTGGCTACCTGTTTATCAAGTCACTCTCTGTACTCAAAGTCAGTATAGTTTGTTAATGAAAATATTACGTGCTATTGGACCATCTGTAGGAGATATCTCTGTGAGTAATGCGGTAATCCCTCGGTGAGTTTTTGGAGTTCGATAATTATTTCAGGGAGCGTCATGAAGATAAAATATGCTGTTGATTTCTTTCTGTTGGTATTCCGCAGAGAGTCTGGGGCAATGGCATTGCCTTTTGCTATTATGTTTCCAATATTATTGATGTTTTTTTCTTTTGCACTTGATGGGGCGCATTTCCAATCAAACCGTGCCCGATTGGCAGATGCGATGAATCAGGGGGTATTAGCCATTGCGATAAACGATCGCTGTGATTACGTCGCGGATAAAGAATGTGCTGTTAAGCATGGAAACAAAGAAGCCAATGAAAAGGTTCTGAGCCACTATCTGAATTATTATCTGCCCTATGTGACGTTTACTGATAATGGTCTTGACGTTATTGTCAGTCTGAACCGTGATAATTCAGAAAAATTAACCTCAATTGATTATAATGCATCTGGGATTGCGACATTACATCCTATCTTCAAAAAATATAATGAGGTTGGATTTAACGATGATATTCATATACGTGCAGATAGTTCTGCTGGCGCGGTAAGAAAATCTATGGAGCAGAAAAGTCTCCCTACAGATTTCGTTTTTGTTGTGGATGTTTATTCCTCAATGGGTCTGGATATTAATGGTACGGAATCAGATATTAAAGGTGGTGTTAAATATGATCTTTTAAAAGAGGCGGTTGTGAACTTTTCTCAACTCATTCTTAATAGTAACGAGAAAAACACTATTGGTATCGTTCCTTTTAATATCGGCGTTCCTGTTAAGTTGAGTGAAAAAAACCTTTTTGGTGGAAAAGAGACAGGCTGTTCTTTTGTTGGTAAGCTTAAAAAAGAGTATGCGAAGGTTAACAATGAAAGGATTGATTTTAATTTTTGGTATAACAAGAACTTCAATGATAACTATAGGAAATTCGACCAACAGGATAATATAGTCACTTCTTATTATAAATCAATCGTCCAATACGGTTTTCCGCTTAGTATGGAACAAATGGTTGATGATAAAAAGTGGTGTGTGACAATTTCGAAGGGAAATAAATATTTAAATGAAAGTTCAAATAAAAATCCGCCGCCTTACTACAGTTGTGATGCTGATTCTCCTGCTAATTTGCGGGTGAATTATAAAAAGTTTGAATCTCATTATGCTAATGCTAAAAAATTAAACGATCTGGCATATAAAAACCTTAATGTTTTAAATATTAAAACTATTGATTTTGATGAAACTTTGAAAGAGGACTATTTGTTTTCTGACAAGTCAGTTACTACTTATACCCATATCGTTATACACATCTTTTGGCCATTTTTTGAACAGGATGCTCAGAACCCCGTGAATTAAGGCATTCAAGCCATCCCATTGGCTTTTTGAGGTTCAAAATGCCACTCTGAGATAAACCCGTAACTCATTGATTAAACAGTGCGTTAGAAAGATGTGTATAACGATATGACTTATACCTACTTTCCTTATCATGGTAATGATGGGATGTTTCACAGTATGTGTTTTGATCATTGGCATCGTGTACGATTACCAAAAGATGATGATATAAATGATATGAAGGTTATAAATGATATAAGGACTTATGCTGATTTTATGCGAAAAAGAGAGTCTCCTTCCTCTTATTTGATTGAGTTAACCAGCAGTGCTGAGGTTATCTCGAATTTTAAGAAAATGATGATTCATGGGGGGGAGACCGACAGCAGTAGTGGTTTATTGCGATCGTTACCTGTTATCGCAAAGGGTAATAACCCTAAAAAAGTCATTATTATGGTTAGTGATGGGGAGGATACCTTTCAGCCAAAGGAGTTGGCCAGAGCACTTCATAAGGAACACCATATTTGCAAACGAATAAAAAAGGGTTTGTTAAATTATAATAAAAGCCATAAGACAGAGGTGGTGGATATATTTTTTATTTCATTGGCTAAGAAGGGGGTTGATGATGCTAATATTAAGTTTTGGCGGGATTTCTGTGTTGGAGACGACAACACCTTTGTTGTGAGTGATTACCAAAGTCTGGTGAATATACTGGCAAAAATATCCAAAAAAGAAAAAATAAACTTTATCGATAAAAGTGGTTTTTAATTGATAGGCTTCGTCCGTATTTGGGAGGGATATGAGAACAATAGTAATTGCAGATACACTCTATTATCGTTATATAGGGTTGAGCGATCTTTTTTATAAAAAGTTCGACGGCAATCCTGATGTGGATGTGTTCGATCACTACAACGAGAAAAAGCTAACGCGTAGGGGAGAATATCGTAATGCGCTGGTCATTGGTAATCAAACCTTTCATGAAATGGAGAGAACTAATCGATTATTACACGCTAATAACAGCGATATAATTGTTTATCGTATTTTTTTTTCCGATATGATCAAACTACGACGCTTGAAGCGACATTTGGTACTGAGTCCTTATTGTATCGTGGTGTCTTCAGATATCGCTAATCGTGATTTATTTATGCTAAGCCATTCATGGCTGGGGTGTCTAGACAAAGAGAAATTCGCCTATGTCAGGTTTAATTCACACGAGCGACAACTGTTACAGTATTGGGAGGAGATAACACATGGTCATATTCCTGCTGGTCTTAAGAATATAGCCTACTCCGTTATTAGTCGTTTAAAGCGAAAGATAGATATTCGCAGTGAATACTCTCTTTATTTGCTGTGGCGGATAACGCATCTGGGGATTTTTTCTTTGAACAATTTTTCAATGGGCAGTAACCGCAGCCGGGTCAGAGCGCCTGTACCGCGTAAACTGTCGGCTACGCCCTCAATTCCCCACGGCTATTTTTTTCTGCGCTGAGTCTGTTGCATCGTCTGAAGGCCCGGGGAGCGTCGCTCCCTGGGCCGCGTTCTGTCGCTTAGAAATCCCAGTCATCATCTTCGGTATTAACCGCCTTACCGATGACGTATGAAGAGCCTGAACCGGAGAAGAAATCGTGATTTTCGTCCGCGTTGGGTGACAATGCGGAAAGGATTGCCGGATTGACATCGGTCATGTTAGCAGGGAACAACGCTTCATAACCAAGGTTCATCAATGCTTTATTGGCGTTGTAATGCAGAAACTTTTTCACATCTTCCGTCCAGCCCACACCGTCGTACAGCGCTTCGGTGTAGAGGATTTCATTGTCATAGAGATCCTGCATTAAATCGAAGGCGTAGTCCTTTATCTGTTGTTGCCGCACAGCGTCAACGTTGGCGAGACCCTGCTGGAATTTATAGCCAATATAATACCCGTGCACGGCTTCATCACGGATAATCAGGCGAATCAGATCGGCGGTGTTGGTCAGCTTGGCGCGGCTGGACCAGTACATCGGCAGATAAAAGCCGGAATAGAACAGAAAAGATTCGAGAAATACGCTGGCGACCTTTTTCATCAGGGGATCGCTGCTGCGGTATTGTTCAAGAATCAGTGTGGCTTTTTTTTGCAACGTGGCGTTTTCTTCACTCCAGCGATAGGCATCATCTACTTCGCTGGTGAGACAGAGCGTCGAAAAAATCGAACTGTATGAGCGGGCGTGTACTGCTTCCATAAAGCTGATGTTTGACAGTACTGCTTCCTCATGCGGCGTGACGGCGTCGGGCATCAAGGTAGGGGCACCCACGGTGTTTTGTATGGTGTCCAGCAGCGTAAGGCCAGTAAAAACGCGGATGGTTAACTGGCGCTCTTGGGGGGTTAACGTGCTCCAGGAGGGAATGTCGTTCGACAGCGGCACTTTCTCCGGCAGCCAGAAGTTACTGGTCAGACGATTCCACACTTCCAAATCCTTGTCGTCTTCGATTTTATTCCAGTTGATCGCTTTTACACGTGTGAGCAGAGTCATCGTTAAATTCCTTCGAGAAACCTATCAGAGCGCACAGGAGACACAGCCTTGCACTTCGGTGCCTTCCAGCGCCATCTGGCGTATGCGCACGTAATAAATGGTTTTAATGCCTTTTTTCCAGGCATAAATCTGTGCCTTATTGATATCCCGTGTGGTGGCTGTATCGCGGAAAAACAGGGTTAACGACAGCCCTTGATCGACGTGCTGGGTGGCGGCAGCATAGGTGTCGATGATTTTTTCCGGACCTATCTCGTAAGCATCCTGGTAGTAATCCAGGTTGTCATTAGTCATGTAGGGGGCAGGGTAGTAAACGCGCCCAATCTTGCCTTCTTTGCGGATCTCGATACGTGACACGATGGGGTGAATGCTGGAAGTTGCATGGTTGATGTAAGAGATCGATCCGGTTGGCGGCACCGCTTGTAAGTTTTGGTTATACAGCCCGTGCGCCATCACGGAATCGCGTAACTCGGTCCATGCTTGCTGTGAAGGAATAACAATCTGCGCCGCCTCGAACAGTTCACGCACGCGTTCCGTTTCCGACTGCCAGGTGCGTTCGATGTATTTGGCAAAATAGTCGCCGGACGCATAGGTCGATTGTGCAAACCCAGCAAAGGTGCGCCCACGCTCAATCGCCAGTTGGTTAGAGGCGCGCAGTGCATGATATGCCACGGTGTAGAAGTAGATGTTGGTAAAATCGATGCTTTCCGGTGAGCCATAAAAAATCCGTTCCCGAGCCAGATAACCGTGTAGGTTCATTTGTCCGAGGCCAATGGTATGGGAGTCATCATTGCCTTTGGCGATGGAAGGCACAGAAGCGATGTGGCTCATGTCAGAGACCGCTGTCAATGCGCGAATTGCGGTTTCCACCGTATTGCCGAAATCAGGTGAATCCATGGTTTTGGCGATGTTCAACGATCCCAGATTACACGATATATCTTTTCCGATGTGGCGATAGCCTAAGTCGTCATCGTAAAGGCTGGCTTCGTTGACCTGAAGGATCTCCGAGCACAGGTTACTCATAGTGATTCGGCCATGAATCGGGTTGGCGCGATTCACCGTATCTTCAAACATCATGTAGGGGTAGCCAGACTCAAACTGTATTTCGGCCAGAATCTGGAAGAACTCGCGCGCCTTGATCTGTGATTTGCGGATGCGTTTATCGTTTACCATCTCATGGTACTTCTCGCTTACGCTGATTTCCGAGAAGGGCAGGCCATACACCTGTTCCACATCGTAGGGAGAGAACAGGTACATCACCTGGTTGGTTTTCGCCAATTGGAAGGTGATATCCGGGATCACGACGCCAAGAGAGAGCGTTTTAATCCGGATTTTCTCATCGGCGTTTTCACGCTTGGTATCGAGAAAACGCAAAATGTCGGGATGGTGCGCATTGAGGTAGACAGCACCAGCGCCTTGCCGTGCGCCCAACTGGTTGGCATAGGAAAAAGCATCCTCCAGCATCTTCATGATGGGGATGATACCGGAAGACTGGTTTTCAATACGTTTGATCGGTGCGCCAGTTTCACGGATGTTGGTCAAGGTAAAGGCAACGCCGCCGCCACGCTTGGAGAGTTGCAACGCTGAGTTGATGGCGCGCCCGATAGATTCCATGTTGTCTTCAATACGCAACAGAAAACAGGAGACCAACTCACCGCGCTGTTTTTTACCGCAGTTGAGAAAGGTTGGCGTCGCGGGTTGAAAGCGGCCACTGATGATCTCATCGACCAGTGCGCTGGCAAGTTGGGTATTGCCCTTGGCCAACGCCAAAGCAACCAGACAGACACGGTCCTCATAGCGTTCCAGATAGCGTTTGCCATCAAAGGTTTTCAGCGTATAGCTGGTGTAATATTTGAACGCGCCAAGGAAGGTTTGGAAACGGAATTTGTGCGCATAGGCCTGCCGAAACAGGCTCTTGATAAAGCTGAATTGATACTGCTCCAATACCTCAGCTTCATAGTAACCTTCTTCTACCAGATAGCGCAGTTTCTCCTCCAGATTGTGGAAGAACACCGTATTCTGGTTTACGTGCTGAAGGAAATAGCGTCGTGCCGCCAGCCGGTCTTTTTCAAACTGAATGTGCCCGTCAGCGTCATAGAGATTCAGCATGGCATTGAGCGCATGGTAATCGAGAGCGTTGTCGCTTTTTCCCTGCGCGGGTGTATTGATTACGGATGTTGTTGCCAAAATTGGGTTACTCCTTTGCGCACATTGATGACATCTTCCGGTGTGCCGAGCAGTTCAAAACGATACAAGTACGGCACCTGGCATTTCTGCGCGATAATGTCGCCAGCCAGACAATACGCTGTGCCGAAGTTCATATTGCCTGCCGCAATCACGCCGAGCAGACCGGCCCGATTGTTGGCGTCGTTGAGGAAGCGAATGACCTGGTGCGGCACGGCACCTTTGCTGCTTCCTCCGCCGTAGCTGGGCACAACCAGAATGAACGGTTGCGCCACGTTGAGTACCGGCTGGTCTTCTGCTATCGGAATGCGCAGGGCGGGCAGACCCACACGAGCGATAAACCGATGCGTGTTTTCCGATTGGCTGGAAAAATAGACCAGTGGATTCATTGCGCCCCCTTACTGCAACTGCGCTGAGCGCAATGCGCCGAGTTTATCTGGGCGAAAACCGCTCCAGTGCTCGTCCTCTGTCATAACGACCGGTACCTGTTGATAGCCCAATGCCCTTACTCTCTGTAATGCGTGCTCATCTTCTGTCAGGTCGATAAGCTGATAGGCGATACCTTGTTTATCCAAAGCACGGCACGTCGCATTGCACTGAACACAGTGCGGTTTAGTGAAAATAGTAATGCGCATGATTCGTATTTACCTTTTGGGTTAAAGTCAGTATGGTAAAGCGGCCTTGTGACACCCTTCCGCTGCCGCCTTTCTGCGAAACGCGCCTCATCGATAACCGTGGCGTGTTTAAATACTAGATGTAGATGTTTTTAATTTCAACCATACAATATATGGTGCTTAGTGTGGGCTCATTGAGGCGGAGATCGGAATGGCGGAAGAAGACAGTGCTACCAAGGGGGAAACGGGGGCGTGGTTGAGAATAAAAAAAACGGGCCGCTGTGGGCCCGCCGGTACGTCATCTACAAAACCGGAAGATTCCTACCGTAGTAGATCTCTCGCATTTCATGATAGAGCAGATCGGTGATCCTTTTGCGCTCCGTCGCTTCCAGATTTTCCGGCGCGGCGTTGAACAGATAGTGCCGCAGATCGAAATCCTTGAGCAGCATTTTGGTGTGAAACATATTCTCCTGATACACATTCACGTCCATCAGGTGATACAGCGACTTCATATCTTCCGACATAAAGTTCTGAATGGAATTGATTTGATGGTCGATGAAATGTTTTACCCCGTTGATATCACGCGTGAAACCGCGCACGCGATAGTCAATTGTGACAATATCGGATTCCAACTGGTGAATAAGGTAATTCAGTGCTTTTAGCGGGGAAA
The DNA here is from genome assembly GCF_053848865.1 of Symbiopectobacterium sp. Eva_TO. Classification (NCBI taxonomy): domain Bacteria; kingdom Pseudomonadati; phylum Pseudomonadota; class Gammaproteobacteria; order Enterobacterales; family Enterobacteriaceae; genus Symbiopectobacterium; species Symbiopectobacterium sp. Eva_TO. Next base: position 2,426,861 of record NZ_JBSPEY010000004.1, read on the forward strand.
TCACGCCGCAGGTTGACACTTCAATATCGGCGCGAAAGGTGCATAGGCCGCCCTCGGGATGGCTTTCCGGGTAGGTGTGTACACAAATATGGCTCTTGTCCAGATGCGCAACCACGGAATGGGGCAGTGGTCCGGGAAGTTCTGAGTTATCGACATCGCGCGGATCCATCTGCTCTTCGCTTACCAGAATAGTCACGCTGGCACCCTGAGGATCGTAGTCTTGCCGCGCGATGTTCAAAATATTGGCACCAATGATCGTACAGGTTTCCGTGAGGATCTCTGTCAAACGATTGGTGTTGTACTGTTCGTCAATATAGGCGATATAGCCGTCGCGATCGTCAGCGGTTTTGGCATAGCAGATATCGTAGATAAAAAAACTCAGGCTTTTGGTCAGGTTGTTAAAACCGTGCAGTTTCAGCTTGTGCAATTTTCTTTACCCCCTTATGGCTGTAAGCGTCAGGCTAATGCATTCAGTAGATATTGTGGCAGCGCAAAGCTACCCGTGTGGACAGCCGGATTGTAATAACGGCAGGTGATGCCTGAAGCGTGATAACGTGCCGCAAGCGTGTCCTGTGCTACCAGGCGCAATGTCGGATCGTTGCTGGCCCAGGCAAAGGTCATGATGCCACCGTAATAGGTGGGGATTGCCGCCTGATAGAAGGTGACATCCGAAAAAGAGCTGTTGAGTAAGCGGTGGCTGTTGATGGCTTCATCCTGTTGCAGGAAACAGACGCCATTTTGTGCGACAAACAGGCCGCCAGGATTCAGGCTATGCGCACAGCCATCGTAAAACGCTGAGCTGAAAAGGCTTTCTCCGGGGCCGATGGGATCGGTGCAATCAGAAATGATCACATCAAACCTATCGCGGTTTTGGCTGACAAAATCAACGCCATCGGCGATCACCAGCGTTAAACGCGGATCGTCATAAGCTCCGGCACTGTGGTTGGGAAGGTACTGGCGACAGAAACTGACCACCCCCGCATCAATCTCCACCATGGTGATGTGTTCTACTTCCGGATGGCGACACACTTCGCGAAGGATGCCGCCATCGCCGCCGCCGACAATCAGCACGCGCTTGGCAGCGCCATGGGCCAGCAGAGGGACATGGGTTAACATTTCATGGTAGATAAACTCGTCGCGTTCGGTGGTTTGCACCACGCCATCCAGTGCCATCACGCGCCCCAGCGCCGCGTTTTCGAAGATAATCAGATCCTGATGGGCGGTTTTTTCATGAAACAGCACCTGGTCAATGGAAAAATATTGGCCGAAGCTGGCATGTAACGTTTCATGCCATATCTCTTTTCGGGACATGTCAGGGCTTCCTCTGCGATAACCGCCGTGAAAATGAGCGCGCCATCATAGCTAACTCGTTGATGGCTTGCACGGCGAAATTTCAGACAGTGCGGGAAACGTTACGTGAACACTATTTCGCCTACACCAGAACTATTTCGCGTACGCGAGCAGACCGAGCGAGTTTTGCGCCAACGATTGACACTTTTTGGGCGTCGGTATTGGGATGTTACTCAGATCGAGGTAGCTATCCTCACCCAGGCTGGTCATATCAAAGTCACTGTAATTGTTGAGATTCCAACGGTTTTGCTGTGCAAAAGCGACCAGCACGCGTCGAATATGATCGTTGGGAATGTCTTGATAGCCACAGTTGTTTTTTAGATAGACGAAAATGGCCGTCAAGTCAGCGAGATCTTCCGCCTCAAATTCATTCAGTGCGTTACTGGCTGACGAAAATCCCATCAGACTCATAAGCAGTAGTGCCAGCGCAGAGCGTTTCATGATTAAACCTGTATCAACAATCGTAAAATGACGTTATCACAGATGGGGTAAGTGGGTTCAAGGTTTATTTTACGTGTTCACGTTAGTAAAACTCGTTATTCCCTGATGTGCCAATCTGTACGGTTGAGACCAATGGCCGGATTAAGCCCCATTTATTCCGTGTTGATAACATGACGCCGTGCGCAGCCTCTGTTATTAATAGATGATGGTCAATAGGATTTACCGTTGCTGGTGTGATGATATCGGGTCTCTGGCGTATCAGTTATTGGGTGATTAACGGAGCATTTTTGCTTCCCGTGGGGATCGTATTCGCGCTGGCATTTTGGCCCGATGCTAGCGGCATGCTGGTACTGTGGCAGCAGGGGATGCCGCTTTATCTGCTGCATACGACGATTCTGGTCTGTGGTGCAGTGGCGCTGAGCCTGCTGATCGGGCTGCCTGCTGCCTGGGTTATGGCCATATCGTTATACACATCTTTTGGCCATTTTTTGAACAGGATGCTCAGAACCCCGTGAATTAAGGCATTCAAGCCATCCCATTGGCTTTTTGAGGTTCAAAATGCCACTCTGAGATAAACCCGTAACTCATTGATTAAAAAGTGCGTTAGAACGATGTGTATAACGATATGGGTTATGGCCACCTCGTTATACACAAGTCCGCAACGCCTTATATGCCAAGGGTTAGCGGGCTGAAATAGGCAGCCGGTGGGGTTGTAAATGAAGTGAAACCGACGTGTACTATCGCCATTTGCATATTCGCATCGTGATCGATCAGTGATTCGCATGACAATCGATCACGATTTCGCATCTAAGGTCGATCACTGATTCGCGTCGTATCGATCACTCCGGGACTTAACTCTTCTAACCTCCTCTCCGTTCGCAGTTTCTACTGAAATGGAGATAACGATGGCCAGAAAGAGAAAAAGCAGGAGTCCCATGGAGACTTGTCTTCAGATCTTCAAACTCAAATTTGAGTGCAACCAGTCTAATCGCACCATCGCCGCTGCTCTTAGGGTCAGCCCTTCCACAGTTTATGAGGTGCTCTCCCGTTTTACCGCCGCATCGCTGTCGTGGCCATTGCCTGATGCGCTCTTGCCAGAAAAACTGGAAAAGATGCTGTTCCCCACCCGCAGAATGCGCACCTCGGAGCTTATCGCGCCAGACTGGCTGTATATCGATACCGAGCTAAGACGGCCAGGGGTTACCAGGCAGCTGTTGTGGATAGAATACAGCACCGAAACCGGAGAAATGGCGCTGGGCTACTCTCAGTTCTGCCGTTGTTATCGCCAATGGAAGAAATGCCAGAAACGCTCGATGCGCCAGACCCACCGTGCCGGTGAGAAGCTGTTCATCGACTTCTGCGGGCCCACGGTGCCGGTATCCGACCCCGATACGGGAAATGTGCGCCGGGTCGCCATCTTCGTCGCTGTCATGGGAGCGTCAAATTATACCTATGCAGAAGCCTGCCCCGGTCAGGACATGATGAGCTGGCTGAATGCTAACAGCCACTGCCTGACCTTCCTCGGCGGCGTTCCAGCCCTGCTGGTACCCGATAATCTGCGTAGCGCGGTGAGCAAAGCAGATCGCTACGAGCCGGTCATCAACGACAGCTATCAGTCTTTGGCCTCGCATTACAGCACGGTAGTGATGCCAGCCAGACCCTACAAACCGAAAGACAAGGCCAAAGTGGAAAACGGCGTCCTGCTGGTCGAAAGGTGGCTCCTGGCGCGAATACGCAATGAAACCTTCCATACGATGCATGCGCTCAACGTCAGGCTCAGTGAGCTGATGACCGAGCTGAATAACCGGCCAATGAAAGGTTATGGGGGCCAGAGCCGAGCGCAGCGCTTTGCGCTGCTCGATGCGCCGTGCCTGCAGCCGTTGCCAGCCATGCCCTATGAATACACCGAATACCGTGCGGTGAAGGTCGCTCCTGACTATCACGTCGAATACGACCGCCACTGGTACTCCGTTCCCCATGAGCTGGTTGGTGAAAGGCTGTCGGTAAAAGCGGGTCAGACGTTGGTCCAGGTCTGGCATAAGGGCCGCTGCGTGGCTCAGCACCCTCGCAGCGATCGGCAGTACAGCCACAGCACGAATCCGGCACACATGCCGGTCAATCACCGCGGGCACAGCAGCTGGACACCTGAAAAGCTGCTGGATAATGCCGCGAGAACCGGCAAGGCGACCCGGCAGGTGGTGGAAGCGATGCTAAACGCGAAGAATCATCCTGAGCAGGCTTATCGGGCTGTTCTCGGCCTACTGTCGCTCCAGAAAAAATACGGTGCCGAACGGCTGGAAAAAGCCTGTGACAAGGCCTGCGGGCTGAACCATCCGGAAAGGCGTTTTATCGAGAATCTGCTGCGTCACAACAGGGAGGGCATCGGAGAAACAGTTAAAGGAAATAGAGAGTTACAGCTTCCACTGGAGCACGAGAATCTGCGTGGTCCAAAATATTACCACTGAAAAAGGGAGTCGTTATGACTGATGACCTGCTAACCAAACTTAGAACGCTGAAGCTGTCGGCAATGGCCGATGGCATGATACGCCAGCGTGAGGCACCTGGTACATACAATGAGCTGGGGTTCGCAGAACGCCTGGGGTTACTTGTCGAAGAAGAGCTACTGAATCGTGAAAACAGCCGTGTTGGGCGGTTGAGAAAGCAGGCACGGTTGCGCCACGGTGCAACCCCTGAGGGTATGTACTATCCGGTCTCCCGAGGGTTAAAGGCCGAACAGATGCGCGAGCTTCTGAACGGGCATTACATCACCCACAGCAAGAATATCCTGATAACAGGGCCAACTGGCAGCGGAAAAAGCTGGGTAGGTTGTGCCCTGGGCGAGCAGGCGTGCCGGCAAAAGAGAAGCGTTCAATACTGGCGCATGGGTCGGCTGCTGGATCAGCTTGAGCAGGGCCGACTGGACGGCAGCTGGCTTAAGCAACTGAAACAGCTTCAAAAAATAGAGTTTCTTATCTTGGACGACCTTGGTCTTGAAGTTATCACAACGCGGCAATGCAATGACTTGCTGGAAATAACGGAAGAGCGATATGGGCAAACCAGCACGATCCTTATCAGCCAGTTGCCGGTGGAGCAATGGTACGGAGTGATGGAAAACCCGACGGCGGCAGATGCCTTCCTGGATCGGCTGATCCACAACTCTCACAGAGTGGAGCTTCAGGGAGAATCATTAAGGAAAAATAGCCTGGCAGTGGAAAGCGCAGAAGAAACACGCTAAAACGATAAAAAAGTTAGGTTCCCGGGTGATCGATTACGATGCGAAAACGTGATCGACCTTAGATGCGAATCGATGATCGATCGCATGCGAATACGCAGCCATTTACGGCGCTGAAAAATGACACGGGATTCAGATGGCTGGGCACACCAAGAACTGGAAGGGGTAAATCTTGGTGACACGAGGCTCAATAAGCGTGCCAAAGGGCTTTTGATACGGCTGGCTGAGAATCCGCAAGCCAGCATTCCGCATGCGTGCCTCGGATGGTCTGAGACGCTGGGTGCTTACCGCTTCATGGAGAACCAAGCATTCGAATGGCGAGACATTCTGCAACCTCACTGGCAGCGTACGCAGGAAAGGATCCGAGAACACGAGGTTGTGCTGTGTATCCAAGACACTACCGAGCTTGACTTCAACGGGCAGCAAATCCAAGGCTTGGGTCCCTTGAACTACGAAGCCAGGCGTGGTCTGTACCTGCATCCGACCTACGCGGTCAGTCCGGATCGCGTGGGGTTGGGCGTACTGGATGCGTGGATGTGGGCAAGAGAGCCGAAGGATGCAGACGGAAAACGCGATGGGCTCAAGGAGAGTACGCGCTGGCTCGAGGGATACGAGCGAGTTGCTGAACTCGCCTCGGAGTTGCCAAACACACGTCTGGTGTACTTAGCTGTATTAGCTCAGACCTGATCTGACAGTTACCGGTTATTTATACAGGTGTCTGTCAGATTAAATCTGGTTCAGATTTTTTTCTGCCCAGACTCGTTTACCATCAAGTAACGTGGCCATTGGCGTACGCCCGCAGCACATTTTACCCTGATGAGTTCGCTCATTATTGTAATGCCACAACCAGTTGTCCAGATCCTTTTGTAGACTTTCTAGGTCCTCGTATAACGTCTTACGGAACGCAACCTGATAAAAATCCTGCAAAATAGTTTTATGGAAGCGCTCGCAGATACCGTTTGTCTGCGGAGACATCGCTTTCGTTTTCGTATGGTCTATATCGTTGATAGCCAAGTACAGCTGATAGTCATGTTGTTCCACTTTACCGCAGTACTCCGTCCCCCTGTCCGTCAGTATTCTTAGCATTGGCAGCCCCAGAGCTTCGTAGAACGGCAGCACGCGATCATTGAGCAGGTCGGCGGCAGAGATCGGTGCTTTACTCGTGTAAAGCTTGCAGTGCGCCACTTTCGAGTACGTATCCACGAACGTCTGCTGGTAGATACGGCCAACACCTTTCAGATTACCCACGTAGAAGGTGTCCTGCGACCCCAGATAACCCGGGTGAGCAGTCTCTATTTCACCACAGGCTTCGTCGTCGTGCGCCTTCTTCTCCAGTGCAGCGATTTGAGCATCAGTAAGTACAATGCCTTCTCTGGCAACTTTTTCCTCAAGTGCCTTCAGGCGCTTACGAAAGTTTTCCAGATCGTGTCGTTGCCAGATGGAGCGCACACCGCTGCCAGAAATGAAGACGCCTTTTTTACGCAACTCATTACTGGTCCGGTGCTGGCCATGAGCCGGGAACTCAATGGCGTAATCAACAACCGCACGTTCAGTGGCTTCATCAGCACGGTTTTTCAGGTTGGGAACCCGGCGGTTTTGGTTAACCAGAGCGTCAATGCCGCCTTCTGCCGCCAGTTCCTGATAGCGATAAAACGTGTCGCGTGACACACCCATGATTTTACAGGCTTTTGATACGTTACCGAGTTCTTCGGCGAGATTGAGCAGGCCGGCTTTGTGTTTGATGATGGGATTGTTAGTATGAAGCATGAGAGTTACCTCGTGTTTTGTATAAGGATTCGACACCCATATCAAAACCGGTAACTCTCAACCTTTCAAGGTCCAGTGTCAGATCAAGTCGCGACTAATACAACTTAGCCGATCGCGAAGCGGATATCAAGGCGTTGATGCAGCTCGCTGATGACCTTGGCACTCCGGCTGACTGGTTGATCCGCTCGACTAATAATCGCAGTCTGGATGTAGTGGTCAACTAATATTGGCCACCGCATTAGACTGTATGTAGAACAGTCGCTCAGATTCGTTTGGAGTTAAGCCGCCGTTATACCAGTGAGGCCGGATAGCGCTGTAATACCCCGTGATGTAGCGGATAATCGCGTCCTGGGCTTCGCTGAAGCTGTTGTAAACCTTTGTCGGCACCCATTCTGTCTTCAGGCTGCGGAAAAACCGCTCCATTGGCGCATTATCCCAGCAGTTACCCCGCCGACTCATACTCTGCTTTATCCGGCAGCGCCACAGGGCTTGCCGGTATTGACGGCTGGTATAGTGGCTGCCCTGGTCGCTGTGGAACATGACTCCTGTTGGTTGTCCCCGGAGTTCCCAGGCCATCTGCAACGCTTTAACTGTCAGCGCCGAGTCCGGCGACGTCGACATGGCCCAGCCCACCGGTTTGCGGGCGAACAGGTCTAGCACCACCGCAAGGTAAGCCCAGCATTTGCCCGTCCAGATGTAGGTCACATCGCCGCACCAGACCTGATCCGGCGCGGTAACCGCGAACTGGCGGTTGAGATAGTTCGGTATTTCAACGAGTTCATTGCCGCCGCGTTTGTATTTGTGAGCCGGTCGCTGGCAGCTGGCGATACCCAGCTCCTTCATCAGCTTGCCAGCCAGCCAGCGCCCCATTTTGACACCGGAGCTGCCGGTGACGATGGTCGCGATACTTCGAGCGCCGGCAGAGCCGCCGCTGGCGTTCCAGGCTTCCATGACGCGGCTACACTTAACCACGCGCTCACCGTCGGGTTCATTAGCGGAAGCCTGCCAGTGCCTGTAGCTGCTGCGATGTACCTCAAAAGTTTGGCACAACGCCGTGACCGGGTATCGCGCCCTCAGCCTGTCGACTACCGTGAACCGTTGAGTGAGTCCGACATTAAGAGCGCCGTAGCCTTTTTTAGGATTTCGTTCTCCATTTCAAGGCATTGGACTTTTTTCTTCATCTCACGCAGCTCGAGCTGTTCAGGGGTAAGAGGAAGTCCCGTTGGCGTTTTTCCCTGTCGTTCAAGGCGAAGCTTATTGACCCAGCGACTAATGGCAGAATGGCTGACATTAACCGCCTCTGCGGCCTTAACGTATGTGTAGCCGTGGTCGACAACCAGCTTTGCGGCTTCGAGCTTAAATTCCGCCGTAAAATGTTTACCCATGAGGTCACCTGTCGTGTTGATGAGGTGAGCATATCACCTCCGATCAGGTGGCCAGTATCAGTGTGCCACTACAGTGTGCCACTACAGTGTGCCACTACAGTGTGCCACTACAAGGCCACAGGCGTCTGACTAATTAGGATTTCGCCTGTGCCAGCGCTTGTTTCGCAGCTTCCAGTACACCAGTACTGGACATGGTGGCACCCGTCACCGCATCAATACCCTCTGCCGTTTGTTTTTCCACAATTTCCGGCACGATATTATCAATAACACCGAGCATCAGCGCTTCTGTGTCCTCGTGTTTTACCACTTCCACATTGGCAATTTTGCCCTCGCTGATTTTCACCGAAACTTCGATCTCCCCTTCTTTACCCTGCGCTTTGCCGGTGTAGGTACCGTCTTTATACGTTTGGGCAGCCTGAACGCCGGCTGAGGCAACAAACAACAAGGCAGCAGCAGCCACCAACGATGGAACGATTTTTTTCATAATTCTCTCGCTTTCTCTGGTTTTGTGATAATAGGAACGCCGCTGCTCACGAAGCGGCGTCCTCTGTAGTGGTCAACTAATATTGGCCACCGCATTAGACTGTATGTAGAACAGTCGCTCAGATTCGTTTGGAGTTAAGCCGCCGTTATACCAGTGAGGCCGGATAGCGCTGTAATACCCCGTGATGTAGCGGATAATCGCGTCCTGGGCTTCGCTGAAGCTGTTGTAACCCTTTGTCGGCACCCATTCTGTCTTCAGGCTGCGGAAGAACCGCTCCATTGGCGCATTATCCCAGCAGTTACCCCGCCGACTCATACTCTGCTTTATCCGGCAGCGCCACAGGGCTTGCCGGTATTGACGGCTGGTATAGTGGCTGCCCTGGTCGCTGTGGAACATGACTCCTGTTGGTTGTCCCCGGAGTTCCCAGGCCATCTGCAACGCTTTAACTGTCAGCGCCGAGTCCGGCGACGTCGACATGGCCCAGCCCACCGGTTTGCGGGCGAACAGGTCTAGCACCACCGCAAGGTAAGCCCAGCATTTGCCCGTCCAGATGTAGGTCACATCGCCGCACCAGACCTGATCCGGCGCGGTAACCGCGAACTGGCGGTTGAGATAGTTCGGTATTTCAACGTGTTCATTGCCGCCGCGTTTGTATTTGTGAGCCGGTCGCTGGCAGCTGGCGATACCCAGCTCCTTCATCAGCTTGCCAGCCAGCCAGCGCCCCATTTTGACACCGGAGCTGCCGGTGACGATGGTCGCGATACTTCGAGCGCCGGCAGAGCCGCCGCTGGCGTTCCAGGCTTCCATGACGCGGCTACACTTAACCACGCGCTCACCGTCGGGTTCATTAGCGGAAGCCTGCCAGTGCCTGTAGCTGCTGCGATGTACCTCAAAAGTTTGGCACAACGCCGTGACCGGGTATCGCGCCCTCAGCCTGTCGACTACCGTGAACCGTTGAGTGAGTCCGACATTAAGAGCGCCGTAGCCTTTTTTAGGATTTCGTTCTCCATTTCAAGGCATTGGACTTTTTTCTTCATCTCACGCAGCTCGAGCTGTTCAGGGGTAAGAGGAAGTCCCGTTGGCGTTTTTCCCTGTCGTTCAAGGCGAAGCTTATTGACCCAGCGACTAATGGCAGAATGGCTGACATTAACCGCCTCTGCGGCCTTAACGTATGTGTAGCCGTGGTCGACAACCAGCTTTGCGGCTTCGAGCTTAAATTCCGCCGTAAAATGTTTACCCATGAGGTCACCTGTCGTGTTGATGAGGTGAGCATATCACCTCCGATCAGGTGGCCAGTATCAGTGTGCCACTACAGTGTGCCACTACACCACCGCGGAGCTGGTGAAAAAGTGGGCATATGTGATGAATATCGACCTCCACTATCTGCCGCCTTACAGCCCGAATCTGAACCCGATAGAAAGACTGTGGAAAGTGATGAATGAAAAGGTGAGAAACAACCGCTACTTCGCTTCACCAAAGGCGTTTCGGCAGGAAATACACCACTTCTTCCGCAATATATTACCGGGACTGGCGGGGGGCTTGTCGCGCAGGATTAATGACAACTTCCAGACGCTGAAAAATGCAACTTCAAGTTAATCGAGTATATGTAGAACTAAATCAACAGACTGATTATTAAGTAATTAAACAGCAGTTACCTATCTGGTTTTGCGAAGACTGATTATTGATGACATGAACGGCATATCGGCCTGCTGAAAAACCTGACGACAAAAATGGCTCACTGAAGCCGAGGGCTTTTTCAGGTTCACCAGACGCGGAACTCATCGAGGCGCGGGCATCTCGCCCACAGAGACGCCGGATAGATTGAAGCAAGCCCACCATTAGTCAAAAATCAGTGTTGCAAAAATGGGGGTGACCATAGATTTTAATGGCAAAATTTTCCATTGGAGTAGGTATGAGTATCACCATTTGGCTGGCGCTAGGCCTGGTCTTGATTTTGGAAGGCCTGGGGCCGCTGCTGTTTCCACGGATTTGGCGTCGCATGATCCTGGCGATGGCGCATCAGCCAGACACTATTTTGCGCCGTTTTGGCGGTGGATTAGTGGTTGCCGGCATCGTGATCTACTACATGTTGCGTCATCGAGCGGGAAGCTGAATGACATCAAAAAATGTGCGCAAACGTATGCTAAAAGTACTGAAAGCAACCAAGTGAGATGATAGAATCCATTTTTAAGCAACCTGGTGATTCTTGAAATGGGTAAGAACGTCGTTGTACTGGGCACCCAATGGGGTGACGAAGGTAAAGGCAAGGTCGTTGACCTACTGACTGAACGGGCTAAGTATGTTGTGCGCTACCAGGGTGGTCACAATGCTGGTCACACTCTGGTTATTAACGGTGAGAAAACCGTCCTCCACTTAATCCCCTCTGGCATCCTGCGTGAAAACGTGGTTAGCATCATCGGTAACGGTGTTGTGCTGGCACCTGATGCGTTGATGAAAGAGATGACCGCATTGGAAGCACGCGGTGTTCCGGTACGCGAACGTCTGCTGCTTTCTGAAGCGTGTCCGCTGATTCTTCCTTATCACGTCGCGTTGGATAACGCGCGCGAAAAAGCGCGTGGTGAGAAAGCTATCGGTACCACGGGTCGTGGTATCGGCCCGGCGTATGAAGATAAAGTGGCACGTCGTGGTTTGCGTGTGGGCGATCTGTTCGACAAGCAAGCGTTTGCCGTCAAACTGAAAGAGATCGTTGAGTACCACAACTTCCAACTGGTGAATTATTACAAAGTGGAAGCGGTGGACTACCAGAAAGCGCTGGATGATGTGCTGGCGATTGCTGACATTCTCACTGCAATGGTGGTTGATGTTTCCGAACTGCTATTCAAAGCGCATCAGCGTGGCGATCTGGTGATGTTCGAAGGCGCGCAAGGTACGCTGCTGGACATCGACCACGGTACCTATCCGTACGTGACCTCCTCTAACACCACGGCGGGCGGCGTTGCTACCGGTTCTGGTCTGGGGCCGCGTTACGTAGATTACGTGCTGGGTATCGTCAAAGCTTACTCTACCCGCGTTGGTGCAGGTCCATTCCCTACCGAGCTGTTTGATGATGTTGGCGAGCACCTGTCGCAGAAAGGCAACGAGTTTGGTGCAACCACAGGCCGTCGCCGCCGCACCGGTTGGCTGGATGCGGTTGCCGTACGCCGTGCCGTACAGATCAACTCCCTGTCCGGTTTCTGCATGACCAAACTGGACGTGCTGGATGGACTGAAAGAAGTGAAGATCTGCGTCGGCTATCGTATGCCGAACGGTGATGAAGTTGATGTGACGCCGCTGGCGGCTGAAGGTTGGGAATGCATCGAGCCTATCTATGAAACCCTGCCGGGCTGGACGGAAAGCACCTTTGGTGTGCAAGATCACAGCAAACTGCCGCAGGCTGCGCTGAACTATATCAAGCGCGTGGAAGAGGTCACCGGCGTGCCGGTTGATATTATCTCCACCGGCCCTGACCGTAGCGAAACCATGATCCTGCGCGATCCGTTTGATGCGTAATGCGTAACCCGCATTAAGTGCATAAACGAAAAAGGACGGTTTACCGTCCTTTTGTGTTTTACAGCACGTCGCTTTGATCCTGAGCAGAGGCTGCTTTCTTCTCCAACGCCGCCAATAAGGTGTTGTGAATATTCCCGAATCCGCCGTTACTCATCACCAGAATATGATCGCCCGTTTGAGCGGTTTTGGCGATCATCTCGACCAGCGTGTCGATATCCGCGCTCCAGTGTGCTGGTTGTACACAGGCGTCAGCCACTTCCACCACCTGCCACGGAATGTGCTGCGGCTGGAACAGGAACACCTCATCTGCGCGGCCTAGTGACGGAGCCAGTTCATTCTTGATCACACCCATTTTCATGGTGTTTGAGCGCGGTTCCAGCACGGCCAGAATGCGTGCCGTTCCACCTACTTTGCTGCGTAAGGCTGCCAGCGTAGCAAGAATTGCCGTCGGGTGGTGCGCAAAATCGTCGTAGACGCTGATATTGTTGACGGTCCCGCGCAGTTCAAGGCGGCGGCGGGCATTGATAAATCCACCCAGCGCACGGCAGGCTTCGGCTGCGGGCACGCCCACATGGCGTGCCGCCGCGATGGCCATCAGGCCGTTATGCATGTTGTGCTCGCCTACCAGTTTCCAGCGCACTTCGCCGACCAACTCATCGTTCAGATAAACCTGAAATTCGCTGGCATCGGTCGTGAATTTTTTCTCTTTCCAGACACCGTCGTCACCCACCAGTTCCGGCTCACTCCAACAGCCCATGCCCATCACCTGTTTAAGGTGTAACTCATTGCCTGGAATAATGATTTTACCTTTTCCCGGCACCAGGCGAACCAGATGGTGGAACTGTTTCTGAATGGCTTTCAGATCGTCAAAAATATCTGCATGATCTAATTCGAGGTTGTTCAGGATCAGCGTGCGCGGCGCATAGTGCACGAATTTTGAACGTTTGTCGAAGAACGCACAGTCATATTCATCGGCTTCCACTACCATAAAGGTGCCGCAGATGCCCAAAATATGAATACGCATATATTTTCCATCAGTTCCTGAAAGTCTTCACGTATTCTAGCGCCTGGATTACGTGATCTTGACCCACCATCTCCGGACAGCTTTTGTATCTTAAGTTAACGATGCCCGCTGGCGCCGATATTCTCTTGGGGAGTTGTATCCCAGCGCACTGTGCGGATGGTTTTCATTGTAATGATTGAACGCCGCTGCAAGGTTCTTCAGCGCTGTTCGCACATCGGGTTTTGGCATGAAGGCGATGTAATCTTCCTTCATCGTCTTCACGAACTGTTCTGCCATGCCGTTACTCTGTGGACGGCTCACTGCTGTTGTGCAGGGCTCCAGATTCAGTTCTCTGGCGAACTTCCGCGTTTCATGCGCTGTGTACGCTGAACCATTATCCGTCAGCCATTGCACTGGTTTATCCGGCAGCGCGCTACCGAAGCGTTTTTCCACCGACCTCAGCATCACATCCTGCACGGTTGAACTGTCATAACCCCTGGTGCTCGCTGCCCAGTCTATGGCCTCCCGGTCGCAGCAGTCCAGTGCGAACGTCACCCGCAGCTTCTCGCCGTTGTCACAACCGAACTCGAAGCCATCTGAGCACCAGCGCATATCGCTCTCTGCTACCGCGATTTTGCCTTTATGCTCCCGCTTCGGACGTTCAGTTTTATCATTCAACAACAGCAGGTTATGCTCGCTCATTATCCTGTAAAGCCGTTTGGCGTTCACCGGTGGAAGTCCCTCTGCACGACGTTGCTTACGCAGGATACTCCACACTCGGCGGTAACCGTAACTGGGCATGTCGCTGATGATACGGAGGATGTCCGATAATATCTCAGCATCAGCTTCGTCATTACGCCGGTTGCTGCGCCTGTCCAGCCAGTCGGCAGAACGGTTAACCCGCAGTGACAGCTGCGCACGCGACACGCTCATGGCGCGGCTGACCAGAGCTATTCCCCGTCCTTTGGCAACAAGGGCGCGTGCGCTATCCATTTTCGCGACTGGCCGTACTCCACTGCTTCTTTGAGGATCTCAACTTCCATCGTCTTCTTACCCAGAAGGCGCTGTAGCTCCCGGACCTGCTTGAGGGCAGTAGCCAGCGCCGAAGCTGGAACCACTTCTTCTCCGGCCGCAACGGCGGTGAGGCTTCCTTCCTGGTATTGCTTCTTCCACTTAAACAAAAGGCTGGGCTGGATGCCATGCAGGCGGGCTACATGGGCGACGTTCATCCCCGGCTTCATTGTCTGCTGAATGATGGCGATTTTCTCTTGCGGAGTTTTACGCTTACGGACTTCTTGCCCTAACAGGATCCCGGTCATTTCAAAATTAGCATGATTGTTAGACTGTAGTGGTCAACTAATATTGGCCACCGCATTAGACTGTATGTAGAACAGTCGCTCAGATTCGTTTGGAGTTAAGCCGCCGTTATACCAGTGAGGCCGGATAGCGCTGTAATACCCCGTGATGTAGCGGATAATCGCGTCCTGGGCTTCGCTGAAGCTGTTGTAACCCTTTGTCGGCACCCATTCTGTCTTCAGGCTGCGGAAGAACCGCTCCATTGGCGCATTATCCCAGCAGTTACCCCGCCGACTCATACTCTGCTTTATCCGGCAGCGCCACAGGGCTTGCCGGTATTGACGGCTGGTATAGTGGCTGCCCTGGTCGCTGTGGAACATGACTCCTGTTGGTTGTCCCCGGAGTTCCCAGGCCATCTGCAACGCTTTAACTGTCAGCGCCGAGTCCGGCGACGTCGACATGGCCCAGCCCACCGGTTTGCGGGCGAACAGGTCTAGCACCACCGCAAGGTAAGCCCAGCATTTGCCCGTCCAGATGTAGGTCACATCGCCGCACCAGACCTGATCCGGCGCGGTAACCGCGAACTGGCGGTTGAGATAGTTCGGTATTTCAACGTGTTCATTGCCGCCGCGTTTGTATTTGTGAGCCGGTCGCTGGCAGCTGGCGATACCCAGCTCCTTCATCAGCTTGCCAGCCAGCCAGCGCCCCATTTTGACACCGGAGCTGCCGGTGACGATGGTCGCGATACTTCGAGCGCCGGCAGAGCCGCCGCTGGCGTTCCAGGCTTCCATGACGCGGCTACACTTAACCACGCGCTCACCGTCGGGTTCATTAGCGGAAGCCTGCCAGTGCCTGTAGCTGCTGCGATGTACCTCAAAAGTTTGGCACAACGCCGTGACCGGGTATCGCGCCCTCAGCCTGTCGACTACCGTGAACCGTTGAGTGAGTCCGACATTAAGAGCGCCGTAGCCTTTTTTAGGATTTCGTTCTCCATTTCAAGGCATTGGACTTTTTTCTTCATCTCACGCAGCTCGAGCTGTTCAGGGGTAAGAGGAAGTCCCGTTGGCGTTTTTCCCTGTCGTTCAAGGCGAAGCTTATTGACCCAGCGACTAATGGCAGAATGGCTGACATTAACCGCCTCTGCGGCCTTAACGTATGTGTAGCCGTGGTCGACAACCAGCTTTGCGGCTTCGAGCTTAAATTCCGCCGTAAAATGTTTACCCATGAGGTCACCTGTCGTGTTGATGAGGTGAGCATATCACCTCCGATCAGGTGGCCAGTATCAGTGTGCCACTACAGACATATATCTAAGCCTATCTCTTATCTGGAGATACAGCTACTGTCTGGTGTTACAGGGGGCTACATCAAGCGCCTGGATTACGCATAAGAAATGGATTTGACTAGGTGCGGCTTTCTGTTTGGGCTACACTGCATGCGCAAACATGAGCGGTGAAAACTGAAATCGCTTTTCATTCGTAGATTCTGGAATAGTGTTATGAAAACGTTAGGCGAATTTATCGTCGAAAAACAGCACGATTTCTCTCACGCAACCGGTGAACTGACCGCGCTGTTGTCCGCACTTAAACTGGGCGCCAAAATTATTCACCGTGATATCAACAAAGCTGGGTTGGTTGATATCCTGGGAACCAGCGGCGTGTCGAACGTTCAGGGCGAAGTGCAGATGAAGCTGGATCTGTATGCCAATGAAAAACTGAAAGCGGCACTGAAAGCGCGTGGTGAAGTAGCGGGGATTGCCTCCGAAGAAGAAGATGAGATCGTCGTTTTTGAAGGCGACCGCGGTCTAAACGCCAAATATGTGGTGTTAATGGACCCGCTGGATGGGTCTTCCAACATTGATGTTAACGTATCTGTTGGCACCATCTTCTCCATTTACCTTCGTATTACCCCGTTGGGTACGCCGGTCACGGAAGCGGATTTCCTGCAACCGGGTAACAAACAGGTGGCAGCAGGGTATATCGTGTACGGTTCCTCGACCATGCTGGTGTACACCACCGGTCACGGTGTACATGCTTTTACCTATGATCCTTCTCTGGGCGTTTTCTGTCTGTCGCACGAGCGTGTGCATTTCCCTGAAAAAGGGAACATGTACTCGATTAACGAAGGGAACTACATCAAATTCCCGCAGGGCGTGAAGAAATACATCAAGTATTGCCAGGAACAGGATGAAGCAACGCAGCGTCCTTATACCTCGCGCTATATCGGCTCACTGGTGGCGGATTTTCACCGTAACCTGCTGAAAGGCGGCATCTACTTGTATCCGAGCACCGCAAGCTATCCAAAAGGAAAACTGCGCTTGCTGTACGAATGCAACCCGATGGCATTCCTGGCAGAACAGGCAGGCGGTAAAGCTAGCGATGGCGCACGCCGTATTCTTGATATTGAGCCGGAAAAATTGCACCAGCGCTGCCCATTCTTTGTCGGCACCGAATCCATGGTGAACGACGTGGAACGTTTCATCGCTGAGTTTCCGGACGAATAGCGACAGTTTGCACGAACGCCGCTGGGAGGTATTGTCATACCCTAACGACTTCGCGTGGCCAACATCTCTGCTACGTGAAATAGGATGGGTATCACTTTACTGCCCCGGCGTTTGACGACTGAACCAGCTTTCCAGAATAATGACGGCCGAGGTGGCATCCACTTGGCCTTTATTCAATGCGCGGAACCCACCGCGTTCAAACAGGTCTGCCCGTGCTTCTACGGTGCTGAGACGTTCATCCTGTAGTTCGACCGGTTTGCCGAAACGGCCGTGTAAGCGGTTGGCGAATTTTCGCGCTCTTGCGGTCAGCTCCTGCTCTGTGCCATCCATGTTCAGCGGCAATCCCACCACCAGTAAATCAGGATGCCACTCGTTGATTATTTTTTCTACCTGGTTCCAGTCAGGCAGGCCGTCCTGCGCCTTGAACGCGGTAAGCGCTCGCGCGGTGCCAGTGACCTCTTGGCCGATGGCTACGCCGATGCTTTTGGTGCCAAAATCGAAGGCTAGCAGGGTTCGGTTGGTCATCAGGCATGCCCCGCATCGGCCACGATATTGTGGATATCGATACCGATCCTTTTGGCCGCCATGCGCCAACGCTCTGCGATCGGGGTATGGAACAGAATATCGGCTTCTGCCGGGGCGGTGAGCCACACGTTTTCCAGCAGCTCCGTTTCCAATTGTCCCTGTTCCCAGCCGGAATACCCTAAGGCGACCATCGTTTCACGGAGCTGTGTCGGCGTGCCCAGCGTCTCCAGCACATCTTTTGACGTGGTAACAATCACATCGCTGGAAATACTGATGCTGGAACCAAAACCTGACTGCGGCGTGTGCAGAATAAAACCGCGATCGTCTGCCAGCGGACCACCGGAGAACACCGGTTTATCCAGACGAATATCGGGATCGCGCGGCGTCGGCTCGATATGCAGCTTGCTCGGGATATCTTCTACCGAAAATTGGTCCATCGGTTTGTTGACGATAAGCCCCATTGCGCCGTCTTCATTGTGCTCAAAAATATAGATCAGGGCGCGTTTGAAAACCTGGTCCTGAACGGCTGGCATGGCGATAAGAAAATGAGGCTGTAAATTCATTGTGCGTCGTTATTCGCTCTTGTCAGGATTAGGGGAAGCCCGTGTTGCCACGGGCTGGTATCGGTGGGGATCCAGCATGCTGGGCACCGACTGCAAGATACCTTAACGCGAAGTGCCTTAACGTAGAGCACATTAATGCCAAGAACCTTAATGTTCAGAACGTTAACGCACGGAACATTAACGTTGGCGATCTGCCAGGCGGCGCTCAATGGCATCCATCAGCATACCGGTGATGGAAACGTCAGGAAATGCCGCTTCGATTTCCCACACGCATGTAGGGCTGGTCACATTGATTTCCGTCAGTCGATCGCCGATGACGTCAAGACCGACAAAAATCAGCCCTTTCTGTTTCAACGTAGGTGCCACCGCGCGAGCGATTTGCCAATCGCTTTCCGTCAGCGGGCGAGCTTCACCGCGTCCGCCCGCGGCCAGGTTACCACGCGTTTCACCGCTTTTCGGGATACGCGCCAGGCAATAAGGCACGGGTTCTCCATCCACTACCAGAATGCGTTTGTCACCGTCTTTGATGGCGGGCAGATAGTTTTGCGCCATGCAGTAGCGCTGGCCGTGTTCGGTCAGGGTTTCGATGATGACTGAAACGTTAGCGTCATCCTGTTCCAGTCGGAAAATCGATGCGCCGCCCATGCCATCCAGCGGTTTGAGGATCACATCACCATGCTGCTGGTGAAACTGACGCAGTTTGTCGGCGCGGCGTGTGACCAGCGTATCCGGCGTCAGGTGCGGGAACCAGGCGGTAAACAGCTTCTCGTTACAGTCACGTAGGCTTTGCGGTTTGTTGACGATCAGCGTGCCTTTTTCTTCTGCCCGCTCCAGGATATAGGTGGCATAGATGAATTCGGTATCGAACGGCGGATCCTTACGCATCAGGACCGCATCCAGTTCGTGCAGGACGATATCCTGCTCGCCGTGAAAATCGTACCAGCCATCATAGTCGTACTGTACGCTGAGGCGACGCGTGGTGGCACGGGCTTCACCGGCATGAAGATAGAGGTCGTTCATCTCCATGTAATGCAGCTCATAACCGCGGCGTTGCGCTTCCAGCAGCATGGCAAAGCTGGTGTCTTTCTTGATGTTGATGTAATCGATGGGATCCATCACGATGCCTAGCTTGATCATGGTTTTTCTCCTTTACCCCACATCGCCGAAACGCACCTGTAAGGCGGTAATGGCGGTAAGTGCAGTCGTTTCAGTACGTAAAACGCGTGGCCCCAACAGAATGTCGGTGAAGTGGTGCTGGGCCGTCATCGCAATCTCATCGGCAGACAGGCCCCCTTCGGGACCAATGAGTAACCGAACGCGTGAGAGCGTTGCAGGCAGTGTATTGATGCTGTGCGTCGCACGCGGGTGTAAATTCAATTTCAGCGCTTCATCGTGCTCGGCGCACCACGCTTCGAGCGACATGGTTAGCCGGATTTCAGGTATCTGGTTTCGGCCACACTGCTCAAAAGCGGCGATGGCGATTTTTTGCCACTGCACGATTTTTTTCTCTAGCCGCTCACCGTCCAGCTTCACGCCGCAACGTTCAGAAAACAGCGGTGTGATGACATTGACCCCGAGCTCAATGGATTTTTGCACGGTGAACTCCATCTTCTCGCCACGCGACATTACCTGGCCCAGATGCAGATGGAGCGGTGACTCTTTGTCCTGCCAAACGCCGGGTTGCGCGCGGACGATAATCTGCCTTTTACTGACCGACAGGATCTCGGCGGCAAAAACGTGGTTGCTGCCGTCAAAAAGCTGCAACGCGTCGCCCGGATTCATGCGTAGCACACGGCCCACATGATTGGCGGCATCTTCGCTCAATTCGATGTCACCCCCCGTGAGCGGCACGGCCGCGGGGTGAAAAATACGCGGTATTCGCATAGGTCTATCTTGGCCTTCGGTGATTCACAAGCGCGTGTCTGGTGGCGATGTTTTTTACTCTATCGCCGCAGCACATCTCGTGGTCTGCGGCGTTGGTTGAACGCTCTATATTAGGTAGTGGAACTAGCGCTGGCAAGCCTGCTGAACGTAAGGATTATGATTCCCCTGCTGCTCGGCAATGCGCTGGTCACGAGTGCATTCCCAGGATGTCACCGGGTAGCGCTTGTCCCATGCGGTAAATAGCTGGGTTTGCTGGCTGGAAAGCCGCAGTTGGTAGCGATCGCGCATGTAAAAATAGGTCCGGGCGATGGCACCGCGTGCCCATTCGGGCGGTTCTGCCAGCTTGTTTTTGAAATCAATCTTCATCGCGCATTGGCCGTACTGGCCGTCGCCACCGTTCCATTGACCATACATGAAGTTGCCGCGATCGCCATTCACCTCACCAATGCTGGGTTGCAGGTTATGCAGATCGGTTTCCATGTCGCGATATACTTCATCGCGGGTACAGTTCTTTCTACCGCCTTCTTGCCAGCATTGGCGTTGATGACCGAACTGCCAGGCCGGTACCACGTGTTCCCACTCGATACGCTGTGCGCGATCGGCGTTTTTGCGTACGGTATAACCGCAGGAGGCGAGGTCGGGGGTGCCCTTTTTACCGTCCCAGGAGATACGGCAGCCGCAATAGAAGGTGCCAGGGGCGCCCTGATGAATTTGTGCGGCAACGGCTTTGGCCTGAGTGAAATTGTTGATGGTTTGCGCTGCGGCAAACGCCGAAAACAGTGCACCACTCAGTGTGTAAATAACAAGAATGTTGCGAAGCATGTTCTAAATCTACCCATTGGCGTAAAACGCGCAGAGTAGCGAACGTCGACCTGTCGCGCAAATGGATACTGTGCGTTTTATCGCGCAGTGAGAATAAAGGCTCAGGTTTGTGGCACGGCATCAAACTGGAGTGGTTTGCCGCACTTCAGACAGCGATAGGTGGCATCGCCGCGTTGGGCACGGTAATGGCGACGCACGCTTAACTGGTGCTGCTGGCAGGCGCAACGGTAAGGGTAGGTTTTACCCTGCACGGAGGCGGTGGCGAAACGGTGTGTGCGTTTCACCGGGGTTTGCAGAATTTGTTCCATCATCCAGCGCCATTCTTTGCCATGGGGCGCTACGCGACCGAAGTGGGCATACACCAGCAGATGAGCCAGTTCGTGGGGAACGACCTCATCGATGAAGGCCTGCTGGTTTTCCAGCAGTAGCTCCGGGTTCAGACGGATTTCCCATTGCTGTAGCCAGGCGGTCCCGGCGGTTGCGCCGCGCTGCTTATAGCTTACGCTGGGCTCCAAATACTGGCTGCCTAAGGCTTGATTGGCGAATTGCAGGCGTTCACGCAGACAGTGCATGACAGCGTGGTGGAGCGCGATAGGAATGCGAGGCGAGTTCATGGCTTTGAGGATAGATCGTGGAAAAAGCCGATGCAACTGAAAGGCGCATTCCTCTCCCGCCTTTGGCTGGATAGGAATGCCTTGTGGTGTTTACAGACCGGCAGACGCGCGCAGTTGTGCGGCCTTGTCAGTTTTTTCCCACGGGAAGTGCTCGCGGCCAAAGTGACCGTAAGCGGCGGCTTCCTGATAAATCGGGTGCAGCAGATCGAGCATCTGGATCAGCCCGTAAGGACGCAGATCGAAGAACTCGCGTACCAACTGAGTGAGACGCTCGGCTGGAATTTTTTCTGTGCCAAAGGTTTCGATCATGATTGAGGTCGGTTCGGCCACACCGATGGCGTAGGAAACCTGAATCTCACAGCGATCGGCCAACCCCGCAGCAACGATGTTCTTCGCCACGTAGCGCGCGGCATAGGCCGCAGAACGGTCAACCTTGGACGGGTCTTTGCCGGAAAACGCACCGCCGCCGTGACGCGCGGCACCGCCGTAGGTATCCACGATAATCTTGCGACCGGTCAAACCGCAGTCACCCATCGGGCCACCAATAACAAAACGGCCTGTCGGGTTGATAAAGAATTTGGTGCTGGCAGAGAGCCATTCAGATGGCAGAACCGGCTTGATGATATCTTCCATCACCGCTTCATGCAAATCGCTTTGCGCAATGTCTTCTGCGTGCTGTGTTGATAGGACCACCGCGTCAATACCGACGATCTTGCCGTCATCATATTGGAAGGTAACCTGGCTTTTTGCATCCGGGCGTAGCCACGGCAGCGTGCCGTTCTTGCGTACTTCAGCCTGACGCTGCACCAAACGGTGAGCGTAGGTGATGGGAGCCGGCATCAGCACGTCGGTTTCATTGGTGGCATAACCGAACATTAGGCCTTGGTCGCCCGCGCCTTGTTCCAGTGGATCGCTGCGATCGACGCCCTGATTGATATCCGGCGATTGTTTACCGATGGCGCTTAACACGGCGCAGGAATTGGCATCAAACCCCATCTCGGAGTTGACGTAGCCAATCTCACGTACCGTACGACGCGTGATCTCTTCAATATCTACCCAGGCGCTGGTGGTGATCTCACCGCCCACTAACACCATACCGGTTTTCACGTAAGTCTCACAGGCGACGCGCGCCTTGGGATCTTGTTCCAAAATGGCGTCAAGAACCGCATCAGAGATCTGGTCTGCAATCTTGTCCGGATGCCCTTCAGAAACGGATTCCGACGTAAAAAGGTGTTTAGCCATGCGTTTTTATACCTTCAAAGCAAATGCTGTAGTAGTCGCGGTGTGTCAGTAAAACAGTATAGATGGATTAACATCTAGATGGCTATTCTAGGTCACTTGGCGGACAGATTACCAGCGGTTTTTTGTTTCAGGGCGGCTATCATCGAAATTTTGTATTGCCGTTTTTTTCCGTTTAGACCATCGAAAAGTGATTTTCATTTTGCTTTTCCCCCCACATATCGGTATAAACGGCGAGCGGTCGCAGTGCGCCGTAAAGCGTAACGGAAAGAGTGTACGCTCCCTGTTTTGACCCATAGCCTGACTGCAATCGTTGCGGCGGCACGGAGGTGATAAGTTTTATGATCCACGGTTTGCCGAGTCCGTTGCAATCGCAACAGGTTTCTTTTGACGTATCGGCGTCAAATACTCAGCCTTTCTTTTTTTCTTCTAACTCTGCTGTTTCCCGAAGTCGCGTGTCCATGAGCTTAACGCAGGACTCCCGGGCAGGCTGATACGCCTATGTTCAGGGTTTTTGCCGCGTTTGCGTGCGTTGTCTTTCTCGTTTTTTAGGTGTGTAACCCAACGCGTGTGCTGCTGCCTTTGTTGCGCAGGCACGGATTGTTACGTTTTCTCTCGCGGGTGCGACGGAGTCTGCTAGCGTGTTTTACTACACTAATAAAGGTCACATAACGGCGGCATACTGCATGCAGCCAGTTTTTTCACTGCTGTCGCCATCAACGTGGATGGACGTGACACAGCGTTTTGGGACAGGTCGTAATGTGATGAGTGGAATGAGTAAAGAGGTTCGTTATGTCTGACGATATGATTGAAAATGGCTCGTCAGCGACGGGTAAACGTGAATATTTGCGCTCTATGCAAGAGGTGGCCATGAATGACCGCAATGCCAGCGAGATGCTACGGACGTACAACATTGCCTGGTGGGGCAACAACTATTACGACGTGAACGAGTTGGGGCATATCAGCGTTTGCCCGGATCCAGACGTGCCGGAAGCCCGCGTCGATTTGGCGCGGCTGGTGAAAGAGATGCAGCAGGACAATCAGTGTTTGCCTGCGCTGTTCTGTTTTCCGCAAATCCTGCAACACCGCTTGCGTTCGATTAACGCCGCGTTTCGTCGTGCACGTGAGTCCTTCGGCTATGAAGGTGGCTATTTCCTGGTGTATCCCATCAAGGTCAACCAGCATCGGCGTGTGATTGAATCGCTGGTGAATTCAGGTGAACCGCTGGGACTGGAGGCAGGTTCAAAAGCTGAATTGATGGCAGTGTTGGGACACGCGGGTATGACGCGCACCGTGATCGTGTGTAACGGTTACAAAGATCGCGAATACATCCGTCTGGCATTGATCGGCGAGAAATTGGGACATAAGGTCTATCTGGTCATCGAGAAGATGTCCGAGATTAAACTGGTGCTGGAAGAGGCTGAGCAACTCAATGTGGTGCCGCGCCTTGGCGTGCGTGCGCGTCTGGCCTCGCAGGGCTCAGGCAAGTGGCAATCCAGCGGCGGTGAGAAATCCAAATTTGGTCTGGCTGCGGTGCAGGTTCTGCAACTGGTCGAAATGCTGCGCGAAGCGGGGCGCTTGGACAGTCTGCAACTGTTGCACTTCCATCTCGGTTCTCAGTTGGCCAATATTCGTGATATCGCCACGGGCGTGCGCGAATCCGCACGTTTCTATGTGGAACTGCACAAGCTAGGCGTCAACATTCAGTGTTTCGACGTCGGCGGTGGGCTGGGCGTGGATTATGAGGGCACCCGTTCTCAATCCGACTGCTCGGTAAACTATGGCTTGAACGAATACGCCAATAACGTGATTTGGGGCATTGGCGATGCCTGTAATGAGCACGGTCTGCCGCACCCTATGGTGATCACTGAATCTGGGCGTGCGGTTACTGCACACCACACGGTGCTGGTGTCCAATATCATTGGGGTGGAGCGTAACGAGTTTAGCGAGCCGACGCCGCCGGAAGAGGACGATCCTCGTGCGTTGGAAAGCCTGTGGTCAACCTGGCAGGAGATCAAAATGCCGGGAACGCGGCGTTCTTTGCGTGAATGGTTGCACGACAGCCAGATGGATTTGCATGATGTGCATACCCAATATACGCACGGGATGTTAAATCTGACGCAGCGTGCAAAAGCGGAGCAGCTCTATCTCAGCATCTGCCAGCAGATCCAGCAACAGCTTGATCCCTGCAACCGCGCACACCGTCCGATTATTGACGAATTGCAGGAGCGCATGGCGGATAAATTGTATGTGAATTTTTCGCTGTTCCAGTCGATGCCGGATGCGTGGGGGATCGATCAACTGTTCCCAGTGCTGCCGTTAGAAGGCCTGGACAAACTGCCTGAGCGCCGTGCTGTACTGCTGGATATTACCTGTGACTCGGACGGGACGATCGACCATTACATCGATGGTGACGGTATCGCGACCACTATGCCGATGCCACCGTATGATCCGGAAAATCCACCGCTGCTGGGCTTCTTTATGATTGGTGCCTATCAGGAAATCCTGGGCAACATGCATAATCTGTTTGGCGATACGGCGACCGTAGATGTTTACGTGTTCCAGGACGGCTCTATTGAACTGGAAGAGTCTGATGAAGGCAACACGGTGGCAGACATGCTGGAATACGTCCAGTTGGATCCCGAGGTACTGATGGCCCGTTTTCGCGATCAGGTGAAGGAGACCAACCTGCCTGCTGACATTCAGTCGCAGTTCCTGGATGAGTTCGAAAGTGGCCTGTATGGCTATACTTACCTGGAAGATGCCTAGGCAGTGTCCCTTAATCCCATGAGTTATACTAACTGTTTGTTTCTACATCATTTTGAACTATGGCTCGCTACGACCTTCCCGATGAAGCATGGGCTATCATCCAGCCCTTACTCCCTGCTGAACCAGCAACACCACAGGCCGGACGCCCATGGGCTGAGCATCGCATGATTATCAATGGCATGTTCTGGGTGCTGTGCTCTGGTGCCCCATGGCGTGATTTACCTGAGCGATACGGTCCATGGAAAACCGGGTAATGACTCCAATTAGTAGAACATGTGTTTTTCGATGAAGGCTCCGATGACTTTTTCGTGGATCTCGACGGAGCGCGAGAAGCAAATCGTTTTACGCGCCAGTCGTTTAATGCGGGTACGGAGCATCAGGTTATTGCGCTCTATGCATTGCGTGAAGATCTTGCCAGTCAGATGTTTCTGCTTCGGAACCTCTCTTGCATAGCTGCCCCAGTTGTCACTGGTAATCATGCCGATGTTGAACGGTGTCAACAGAGCCAGCAATTCACGGCAGGTCTCATCGGTTCGGGGGCCAAAAGTGTAGGCCAGAACACCGCCCGTTTTGGTATTGTAAGCGTACCAGAGCCAGTGCTGTAGCGCCTTACTGCCAACGAAGCTCCATTGCTCATCAAGTTCACAGATAAGGGCGACGTCGGCGTGAGCAACGGGAGAAGACGTTATCCTGCGGGGCGAGAGCTTTTTAAAGCCCGGATGACCGTATTGATGCCGATTTTCAACGTTCTGGCGGTATCGCGAACACCGGCACCGTTGAAGGCCATATCAACGATCTGCTCTTTGACTCCCGGCTTTCGCGCTTCATAGCGGTAGGTAAGCTGGAATACACGGCGACAGCACTGACACCGGAAGCGTTCGCGCTTAGTTGGACTAAGGCCATGTCGATAAACTTTATCTGAATGGCAGCGAGGGCAATGAACAAAAACAGTAACCACGTGGAAACCTCAAATAGCGGCAGAATATCACAAAAGCCAACTATTTGAAGGCATTACCCAGCAGATAATTGCAGCGACGTACCGATGTGATACCTCGCTGCGGTGAGAGTATCGGTTGGGTTACTTGCCTGCGGCGATACGATCGCGAATGTGTTGTGCGCGTTCTTCGGCGGCAGGGTGTGAATCAAACATGCTGCTTTGTCGGCCCGCATCCAGTTTGGCCAATTTTTCAAAGCTGCTGGCTAAACCTTGTTGGTCGATGCCGCGCCGTTTTAGCAAGTCGAAAGAGTAGTCGTCGGCCTGACGTTCTTGCGTTTGAGAAAACTGCGCATTAACCAATTGTTCTCCCATATCAGCCAACTGGGATTGTGATAACGAGGTCGCCACGCCGCCTGCCGAGGCGACAGCAGTGCGGGTCGCGCTGGTGGCATAGGCTACCTGCATCGCCTTACGGCTGTGGCCCAAAGCCACGTGCCCCATTTCATGCCCAAGCACGCCTTCGACTTCATTGTCCGTCATGATATCCATTAGCCCGCTGTAGACGCGAATACAGCCATTGGCCATTGCCCAGGCGTTCACGTCTTTAGTCTGGTACACCTTATAGTTGGCGGGCGTGCCATTGATATCGTGCCCAAGGGCATCTGCGATGTTGTTCAGTCGTTTTGTATAGCTGCTGTCGGCAGGAGCGATGTTGGCCTCTTTATCCATTTGTGCACAAGACTGTTCGCTGAGCGTTTTGACTTGCGCGTCACTCAGTGTTGCTGCCTGAAAC
This sequence comes from Symbiopectobacterium sp. Eva_TO, assembly GCF_053848865.1. Lineage (NCBI taxonomy): Bacteria > Pseudomonadati > Pseudomonadota > Gammaproteobacteria > Enterobacterales > Enterobacteriaceae > Symbiopectobacterium > Symbiopectobacterium sp. Eva_TO. The sequence goes on from NZ_JBSPEY010000004.1 coordinate 2,453,975, forward strand.
GCCTGCACTCCAGATTGCATCAGCGTATTGTTATCCAGGTTTTGGCAGCCGCTCAGCAGGCTGGTGATAGTCAGAGCTAACAGCGGTGTTCTGATCCTCATACCTTTTTTTTCCTCACTGGTTTTCAGACACATGCAGGTTCTGCTTACGAAAAGGCAGAAAAGATGTACTTTTTTATCGACCACTATGATGAAACTCGGTTTCAAAATAGAGGAAAGCGAATGGTCTTAATATCGGAAAACGGCGAATTCACTCGCACTTTCAGTAGGCTTTGTTGCATGTATGATAGTTAAAATCCTGTTTGGCGCAAAATAGCCATGAAATCCTCTTATTTCGCCAATGGTTCCATGTGCAATCGCCCGCATTTTCATGTACATTTATAGCCATCTCTCTTTGGTCTTCCTGGCTAACGTATTGATTGTTAAACGTATGTTTGGCAAGATATCTGTTCAATCCGATCTGGAGTAAAGCATGTCCTCTCGTAAAGAACTTGCCAACGCCATCCGCGCACTCAGCATGGATGGCGTGCAAAAAGCCAAATCCGGTCACCCGGGCGCACCCATGGGTATGGCAGATATCGCCGAAGTCCTGTGGCGCGATTACCTTAATCACAACCCGGCTAACCCCCACTGGGCCAACCGCGACCGTTTCGTCCTCTCCAACGGTCACGCTTCCATGCTCATCTACAGCCTGCTGCACCTCACCGGCTACAACCTGCCGATTGAAGAGCTCAAGAACTTCCGACAACTGCATTCCAAAACCCCGGGGCACCCGGAGTACGGCTACCCCGACGGCGTGGAAACCACCACCGGCCCGCTCGGGCAGGGCATTGCCAACGCGGTCGGCATGGCGCTGGCAGAACGCACGCTGGCGGCGCAGTTCAACCGTCCGGGTCACGATATCGTTGACCACTTCACCTACGTCTTCATGGGTGATGGCTGCATGATGGAAGGCATCTCCCACGAGGTGTGTTCGCTGGCCGGTACCCTGAAGCTGGGCAAGCTGGTGGCATTCTATGATGACAACGGCATATCCATTGACGGTCACGTGGAAGGCTGGTTTACCGATGACACCGCAGCTCGTTTTGAAGCCTACGGCTGGCACGTGGTGCGTGGGGTCGACGGCCATGACGCCGATGCCATCACCCGCGCTATCGAACAGGCGCGCGCGGTGACGGACAAACCGTCCCTGCTGATGTGCAAAACCGTGATTGGTTTCGGCTCACCGAACAAGGCCGGTACTCACGATTCCCACGGTGCGCCGCTGGGTGACGCCGAAGTGGCCGCTTCACGTGAACAGCTGGGCTGGAAATACCCGCCGTTTGAAATCCCCGCTGAAATCTATGCCGCCTGGGATGCCAAAGCCGCTGGCGCGCAGAAAGAGAGCGTCTGGAGCGAGACGTTTGCCGCCTATGCCAGAGCCTATCCGGAACTGGCTGCCGAATTCAAACGCCGTACCGTCGGTGACCTGCCGGCCAACTGGCAGGCTGATGCCCAGAAATTCATTGAAGACCTGCAAGCCAACCCGGCAAAAATTGCCAGCCGCAAAGCCTCGCAGAACGCGCTGGAAGCCTACGGCAAACTGCTGCCGGAATTCCTCGGCGGCTCTGCCGACCTGGCACCGAGCAACCTGACCATCTGGTCCGGCTCGGTTTCACTGGATAAAGACCCGGCGGGCAACTACATCCACTACGGGGTGCGCGAGTTCGGCATGACCGCCATCGCCAACGGTCTGGCGCTGTACGGCGGCTTCCTGCCGTATACCGCAACCTTCCTGATGTTTGTGGAATATGCCCGTAACGCGGTGCGAATGGCCGCACTGATGAAAATCCGCAGTATCTACGTCTATACCCATGACTCCATCGGTCTGGGTGAAGACGGCCCGACGCACCAGCCGGTAGAACAGCTGGCCAGCCTGCGCGTGACGCCAAACATGAGCACCTGGCGTCCGGCGGATCAGGTAGAAACCGCGGTGGCGTGGAAATACGCCATCGAGCGCAAGGATGGCCCGACAGCGCTGATCCTGTCGCGTCAAAACCTGGCGCAACAGGCACGCACCGTGCAGCAACTGGCGGACGTGGCGAAAGGCGCTTACGTGCTGAAAGACAGCGACGGTCAGCCAGACCTGCTCCTGATTGCTACCGGTTCAGAAGTAGAGCTGGCGGTTGCCGCCAGCGACGTGCTGAGCGCGCAGGGCCACAAGGTACGCGTGGTCTCCATGCCGTCCACCGATGCGTTCGACAAGCAGGATGCTGCCTATCGCGAAGCGGTGCTGCCGAAAGCGGTGAGCGCCCGCGTGGCGATCGAAGCGGGGATTGCAGACTACTGGTACAAGTATGTCGGCCTGAACGGTGCGATTGTTGGCATGACGAGCTTCGGTGAATCGGCTCCGGCAGAAAAACTGTTCGAGGTGTTTGGCTTTACGGTGGATAACGTGGTGGCAAAAGCCAGCGCGTTGCTGAAGTAAGTCTTAGACTGCTGAAGCCCCGCGTCATCCTCGGCGAAAGCCGGGGATCTCGTGAGAATGAACGCGTTTCGCCTGTCAGAGATTCCCGCTTGCGCGAGAATGACGGTGGTGCACGGGAATGACGGAGATGGTGGGAATAACCATTTTCAGCGGGCTTGTTATCACCCTAACGGCGTCTTATCGACGCCGTTTTTTTTTGCCTGTTTTACTTCCCCAGTTGTCGGGAGATATGGGCAGCAGTGCGGCACAGCGGATCGATAATCCACTGTAGCTTTGCCGGATCGATATCCAGCACCGTGCCAACCGCACTGATGGCGGCAATGACCTGTCCGCTGCTGTCGGTTATCGGCGCAGCAAGGCAGCAAATATTGACGATATCTTCTTCATTATCAAACGCCCATCCCTGTTGACGTACACTGATGAGATGCTGGCGATAGGCTTCTGGCGAGGTGAGCGTGCTGGCAGTTTTCGTTTGCCAACTGATATGGCTAAGCTTTTTTTCTAAAGCCTGTTCCGGTAACCAGGCAAGCAACACCTTGCCCAGTGAGGAGCTGTGTAGTGAAAGGCGCTTTCCAACCCAGGTGTTGACCTGAATGCTGCTGTTGCCTTCAACCTTCAAAAGATAAACCGCTTCGCTCCCTTCCATCACGCCCAGATGGCACGTCAATTGAAGCTCCTGTGCTAACGCTTTCAACGCGGGCAGGGCAAATTCTTCAATGCGTCGTTGATTTGCTGCGATGGTACCCAGTTCAAACAGCTTCAGCCCCAGAATATATCCCCCCTGCACTGGTTGCTGCTGTAATGCACCCAGTTGGCACAGCGTGGTTACCAGATGGTGGCAACTGCTGCAGGGAAGTCCCAGCCGGTCTTTTATCGCTGTCAGGTTAAGCCCCGGTTCCTTGGCAATCAGATTGAGTATCGCAAACCCTTTGGTTAACGCCGGTGCGGTGGATTTTGTCGCGAGAGAAAGGGCATCGCTAGCGTCAACAGGTGCATTTGCTTCTGGGTTGTCAGTTGCATTTTTCTCAATGATTTGAGACGTCACGCAGGTTTCTGGCTTTTTTTTCATCTTGTGCACCTTATTGTTGAACACTATACTGACTTCAAATTCTATATATAAAAAATTATTTCCATATGTGGAAAATATAGCGAGCGGATAGGATGCTGTCAACACATTAGATAGCGCTTGTTACACGCTGTCAGCCATTCGTTACAGAAAGTGATATCGGGATACCGTTTTTTTTAGATCCAAGGTGATGCTCAGCCAGGGTTCACACCAGTGAAAGCAGTTAATAACTAAGGAGTCGTTATGAAAAAGTATGCCTTAGTGGGGACGGGGGGCCGCTCCGGTCTGTTCGTGACCGCAATAGCGCGTGATTACCGCCAGGAAGGTCGTCTGGTCGCCTTTTGCGACAGCAACCAAACGCGAATGGATTATGCCAACGCCATGATTGGCGAGTTTGAGCATCAGTCCGCGCCAACGTACAAGGCGGATGAATTCGATAAAATGATCGCGGAAACGCGTCCTGATTTTGTCATCGTCACTTCCATTGACCGCACGCACCATCACTATATTGTGCGCGCCATGGAATTGAGCTGTGATGTTATCAGTGAAAAACCCATGACCATTGATGAAGAGAAGTGTCAGGAAATTATGGATGCCGTCGCGCGTACCGGGCGTAGCCTGCGCGTTACCTTTAACTACCGTTATGCACCACACCACAGCAAGATTCGTGAGCTGATTGCCGCCAATATTATCGGTGAAGTTTATTCCGTGCATTTTGAATGGCTGCTGAATACCGAACACGGCGCAGATTATTTCCGCCGTTGGCACCGCGACAAACGTAACAGCGGCGGCCTGTTAGTCCATAAATCCACGCACTATTTCGATCTGGTCAATTTCTGGCTCAACTCTGAACCGGAAACCGTCTATGCACAGGGTGATTTGCGTTTCTACGGCAAAGCCAATGCGGAAGAACGCGGCGTGACCGAGTTTTATAACCGTTCCCATGGCAGCGAAGTGGCGAGCAACGATCCCTTTGCATTGCACATGAAAGACAGCAAGCAACTGACGTCGCTGTACCTCAACGCTGAGCATGAAGATGGTTATTACCGCGATAAGAGCGTGTTTGACGATGGCATTAATATTGAAGATACGCTTGGCGTGATTGTGCGCTACAAAAGCAAAGCCATCATGACCTACTCACTAAATGCTTATCTGCCGTGGGAAGGGCTGAACGTGGTGTTTAACGGCAGCCGTGGTCGTATCGAGATGAAGCTGGTCGAAAAATCCTACGTTAACGGCGGCGGCAAAAAATCAGACGAAGGTGCGCTGCGCGGTTGTGAAATCAAAGTGTTCCCAATGTTTGACGAGCCGTACGTGGTGCCCGTGGTACAAGGCGTTGGCGGACAAGCCGGCGGCGATGATGTGATGCTGCGCGATCTGTTTGGTATATCGGAACCCGATCCGTTGAACCGTGCTGCGGATTATCAGGATGGCGCGCTTTCCATTCTGACCGGTATTGCGGCCAACCGCTCTTTGCGTACTGAATTACCGGTGCGGATTAACGATCTGGCGGTAAAACTGCCACCGCGGGTAATGCCTTCAAATAGTTGTCTTTTGTGATATTCTGCCGCTATTTGAGGTTTCCACGTGGTTACTGTTTTTGTTCATTGCCCTCGCTGCCATTCAGATAAAGTTTATCGACATGGCCTTAGTCCAACTAAGCGCGAACGCTTCCGGTGTCAGTGCTGTCGCCGTGTATTCCAGCTTACCTACCGCTATGAAGCGCGAAAGCCGGGAGTCAAAGAGCAGATCGTTGATATGGCCTTCAACGGTGCCGGTGTTCGCGATACCGCCAGAACGTTGAAAATCGGCATCAATACGGTCATCCGGGCTTTAAAAGCTCTCGCCCCGCAGGATAACGTCTTCTCCCGTTGCTCACGCCGACGTCGCCCTTATCTGTGAACTTGATGAGCAATGGAGCTTCGTTGGCAGTCAGGCGCTACAGCACTGGCTCTGGTACGCTTACAATACCAAAACGGGCGGTGTTCTGGCCTACACTTTTGGCCCCCGAACCGATGAGACCTGCCGTGAATTGCTGGCTCTGTTGACACCGTTCAACATCGGCATGATTACCAGTGACAACTGGGGCAGCTATGCAAGAGAGGTTCCGAAGCAGAAACATCTGACTGGCAAGATCTTCACGCAACGCATAGAGCGCAATAACCTGACGCTCCGTAACCGCATTAAACGACTGGCGCGTAAAACGATTTGCTTCTCGCGCTCCGTCGAGATCCACGAAAAAGTCATCGGAGCCTTCATCGAAAAACACATCTTCTACTAATTGGAGTCATTACCCCCTTTGTCTCATCGTTTGTACTGAGTTTTACTGAATATGATTTAATGAATACGCCGGTATTTAACGGGGTGGAAAATTACCGTTATATGCTGACGGAAGACGCGTTATTCTGGAAATCCATGGGCGTCACCTTTGCCTATGTTTTTCTGACCATTCCGTTGAAACTGGCGTTTGCATTAGGCATTGCGTTCGTTCTTAACTTCAAACTGCGCGGCATCGGTTTTTTCCGTACCGCCTATTATATTCCGTCGATTCTCGGCAGCAGCGTGGCGATTGCCGTGCTATGGCGCGCCCTGTTTGCCATTGATGGACTGTTGAACAGCTTCCTTGGCATTCTCGGCATTGAAGCGGTGAACTGGTTGGGCGAACCGTCGCTGGCGCTGATGTCGGTGACTTTATTACGTGTCTGGCAGTTTGGCTCCGCGATGGTGATTTTCCTGGCCGCATTGCAAAACGTGCCGCAATCGCAGTACGAGGCGGCGATGATTGACGGTGCCACCAAATGGCAGATGTTCATCAAAGTGACCGTGCCGCTCATTACACCGGTGATCTTCTTTAACTTTATTATGCAGACCACCCAGGCGTTTCAGGAGTTTACCGCGCCCTATGTGATAACCGGCGGTGGACCAACCCACTATACCTCATATCGTTATACACATCTTTCTAACGCACTGTTTAATCAATGAGTTACGGGTTTATCTCAGAGTGGCATTTTGAACCTCAAAAAGCCAATGGGATGGCTTGAATGCCTTAATTCACGGGGTTCTGAGCATCCTGTTCAAAAAATGGCCAAAAGATGTGTATAACGATATGACTATACCTACCTGTTCTCGCTTTATATCTATGATACGGCGTTTAAATATTTTGATCTGGGCTATGGTGCGGCATTGGCGTGGGTACTGTTCCTGGTAGTCGCTATCTTTGCGTCGGTGGCGTTTAAATCATCGAAATACTGGGTGTTCTACTCTGCTGATAAAGGGAGCAAAAATGGCTGATTTACCTCAGGGCCACGCGGGCGTGTCGTCCGCTGAAGCGATTGCCGCGGCAGAAGTGCGTCGGACGTTACGCCGTGAAAAATTCAATGCCAGCATCCGCTACACCATTCTGCTGATTGTCGGTCTGCTGATGCTCTATCCGCTGGTATGGATGTTCTCGGCCTCCTTTAAGCCGAACCATGAGATCTTCACTAAACAGGGGCTGTGGCCGGAGAATCCCACCAGTGACGGTTTTGTGCGGGGATGGAAAACGGGCACTGAATATAATTTTGGTCATTACATGCTGAATACCTTCAAGTATGTGATCACGAAAGTGATACTGACCATTATTTCCTCCACCATCGTGGCCTATGGTTTTGCCCGTTTTGAAATTCCGTGGAAGAATTTTTGGTTTGCTACGCTGATCACCACCATGTTCCTGCCCAGCACCGTGTTGTTGATTCCGCAATACATCATGTTCCGTGAAATGGGCATGCTGAACAGCTATATGCCGCTCTATATTCCGCTGGCTTTTGCCACGCAGGGGTTCTTTGTCTTCATGCTGATCCAGTTCCTGCGCGGTGTGCCGCGTGATATGGAAGAAGCTGCCCAAATCGATGGCTGCAACTCCTTTCAGGTGCTGTGGTATGTGGTAGTCCCGATCCTCAAACCGGCCATTATTTCTGTGGCGTTGTTCCAGTTCATGTGGTCCATGAACGACTTTATCGGCCCGCTGATCTACGTCTATAGCGTGGATAAGTACCCGATTGCACTGGCGCTGAAAATGTCCATCGACGTGACGGAAGGTGTGATCTTGACCCACCATCTCCGGACAGCTTTTGTATCTTAAGTTAACGATGCCCGCTGGCGCCGATATTCTCTTGGGGAGTTGTATCCCAGCGCACTGTGCGGATGGTTTTCATTGTAATGATTGAACGCCGCTGCAAGATTCTTCAGCGCTGTTCGCACATCGGGTTTTGGCATGAAGGCGATGTAATCTTCCTTCATCGTCTTCACGAACCGTTCTGCCATGCCGTTACTCTGTGGACTGCTCACTGCTGTTGTGCAGGGCTCCAGATTCCGTTCTCTGGCGAACTTCCGCGTTTCATGCGCTGTGTACGCTGAACCATTATCCGTCAGCCATTGCACTGGTTTATCCGGCAGCGCGCTACCGAAGCGTTTTTCCACCGACCTCAGCATCACATCCTGCACGGTTGAACTGTCATAACCCCTGGTGCTCGCTGCCCAGTCTATGGCCTCCCGGTCGCAGCAGTCCAGTGCGAACGTCACCCGCAGCTTCTCGCCGTTGTCACAACCGAACTCGAAGCCATCTGAGCACCAGCGCATATCGCTCTCTGCTACCGCGATTTTGCCTTTATGCTCCCGCTTCGGACGTTCAGTTTTATCATGCAACAACAGCAGGTTATGCTCGCTCATTATCCTGTAAAGCCGTTTGGCGTTCACCGGTGGAAGTCCCTCTGCACGACGTTGCTTACGCAGGATACCCCACACTCGGCGGTAACCGTAACTGGGCATGTCGCTGATGATACGGAGGATGTCCGATAATATCTCAGCATCAGCTTCGTCATTACGCCGGTTGCTGCGCCTGTCCAGCCAGTCGGCAGAACGGTTAACCCGCAGTGACAGCTGCGCACGCGACACGCTCATGGCGCGGCTGACCAGAGCTATTCCCCGTCCTTTGGCAACAAGGGCGCGTGCGCTATCCATTTTCGCGACTGGCGGTACTCCACTGCTTCTTTGAGGATCTCAACTTCCATCGTCTTCTTACCCAGAAGGCGCTGTAGCTCCCGGACCTGCTTGAGGGCAGTCGCCAGCGCCGAAGCTGGAACCACTTCTTCTCCGGCCGCAACGGCGGTGAGGCTTCCTTCCTGGTATTGCTTCTTCCACTTAAACAAAAGGCTGGGCTGGATGCCATGCAGGCGGGCTACATGGGAGACGTTCATCCCCGGCTCCATTGTCTGCTGAATGATGGCGATTTTCTCTTGCGGAGTTTTACGCTTACGGACTTCTTGCCCTAACAGGATCCCGGTCATTTCAAAATTAGCATGATTGTTAGACATATATCTAAGCCTATCTCTTATCTGGGATACAGCTACTGTCTGGTGTTACAGGGGGCTACATCAGATCTAAGCCTATCTCTTATCTGGAGATACAGCTACTGTCTGGTGTTACAGGGGGCTACATCATCCTTCTACTTATCCCAAAGCAACAATATCTTGTCGCACTTACCACCATCATGTTTTTGAGATAAAGACCAACAAAGCACGCTTATCTACGAACGCTTTAATACCAATAGAGCACCCCATCAGCGATGGAATGTCATCAATAAACGAATTCAATACGCAGAACAGAATGAAGAGAATAAGAATAAAAAAGCGCGGAAAATAAAAAAGGCAGTGAATATAAAGGGTGGAGGCCCTGCCAGCTACATCCCGGCACACACGTCTCCTGCTGCGGCTGCTTCCTTCCGGACCTGACCGAGTCCACAGGGTAATGTTGCGGGAGAACCGACAGGGCCTCCATTGATTCGTTGACTCTGCGTGGTACAGAGCGTGGGCATTATCGGGTATGCGCACCTCAATTGCAAGTTGACCGCAGCCGACCGTTGTTTTCTTATTCGATTTCAGTTTCTCGACCGGCGAAACACACGTTTGCAACCCCTTGCACCTGTGCCACTATGTTGATTAGTCGTAATATTCACAGGAGTAGCGATGGAGCAGGATAACTTTCGCCAGCGCGTTTTTCATATCGTAGCAGCCATCCCCTGGGGCAAGGTTACCACCTACGGGGAGGTGGCCCGCCTGGCGGGTTCCGCACGCGCTGCCCGCCAGGTCGGCGGCGTATTAAAAAAGCTGCCCGAAGGCAGCTCGCTTCCCTGGCATCGGGTAATAAATCGTCATGGTGAAATTTCGCTGACTGGCCCAGATTACATTCGCCAACGCGAAGCGCTCAGGGCCGAAGGGATAACCTTTACGCGTTAGTGTAAGATCGATCTCACTCGCTATGGCTGGCAGGGCGAAACGCCCTGAGAGCCATGAGGTGTTATCCCTCAGTGTTTAACGGTGTATGGGCGCTGGGGGTCAATAAGCCGCCCTGCGAGTGCGTTGGCAGAGCCACTGACTCCACCGAAATCAACAGCAGATCCGCACGCGTCACACCGTTGGTGATCACAGCGGGAATGTCCTGCGTTGCCATCACCACGCGGTTATCAATGGTCACCGCTGCGCTAAGCAGAATACGCGCGTTCGGCTGTACGTCGGCAGGGTTATACGGCAAGGAGAATATAAACGGAGCCTGTTTCCCGTCCGTCCACGCCACTTTTTGCGCCAGCACGCGCGACGGTGCGTCCGACACGCTGGCATCAGAAACGGTAACCGTTAAGGCTGCATTGGGCGGCAGCGCGATGCGCTGATGCAGATTAATGGTACCGCTGACCGCAGGCATGGCAAGCTGGGTTTGTGCAGCGGTCGGAGAATCGGTGACCGTTGTCGCTGCTGCCGCCGCGCCAGTCAACACGACAGATAACGAGATACCACCTAAGATCATATCGTTATACACATCTTTCTAACGCACTGTTTAATCAATGAGTTACGGGTTTATCTCAGAGTGGCATTTTGAACCTCAAAAAGCCAATGGGATGGCTTGAATGCCTTAATTCACGGGGTTCTGAGCATCCTGTTCAAAAAATGGCCAAAAGATGTGTATAACGATATGACCTAAGATATGCCATAATTTCATTGGCGAGTATCCTTTCGTTATTGTCTGTAACGACGTCAGGCATTAGCTGCAATGCACAACAGAAAGGTTTTGCGCTGCATGCATACACTGACGCGATAATGAAAGTATGACCCACATTAGCCATTTGGCAGCGTTCAACATTCTGAATTTATCATTTTTCGAAAATGCCGATGCTGAAGCTTGATGACTTACCGTTATACGTTAACAACACTTATTTCCGCCAAGGGAGAGCAACCATGAGCCATGCACTACAGCATCTTCTCAAATTGCTGAAGTTGGAAAAGATTGAGGAAGGACTCTTCCGGGGACAAAGCGAAGATTTAGGGCTACGCCAGGTGTTCGGCGGGCAGGTGGTCGGTCAGGCACTTTATGCGGCCAAACAGACCGTCGAAGCGGGTCGAGGGTTGCACTCGTTCCACAGCTACTTTTTATTGCCGGGAGACAGCCGAAAACCCATTGTCTACGATGTGCAGAACCTGCGCGATGGCAACAGTTTTAGCGCGCGACGTGTCAGCGTCATCCAAAACGGTAAGCCTATCTTTTTTATGACCGCTTCTTTTCAACGCCAGGAGAGCGGCTTTGAACATCAAAACACCATGCCTGAAGTCCCTAGGCCCGAATCCTTGCCTTCAGAACAAGAGATTGCGCAGAGCATGGTACATTTACTGCCTGAACTGATGTAGCCCCCTGTAACACCAGACAGTAGCTGTATCTCCAGATAAGAGATAGGCTTAGATCTATGTCTAACAATCATGATAATTCTGAAATGACCGGGATCCTGTTAGGGCAAGAAGTCCGTAAGCGTAAAACTCCGCAAGAGAAAATCGCCATCATTCAGCAGACAATGGAGCCGGGGATGAACGTCTCCCATGTAGCCCGCCTGCATGGCATCCAGCCCAGCCTTTTGTTTAAGTGGAAGAAGCAATACCAGGAAGGAAGCCTCACCGCCGTTGCGGCCGGAGAAGAAGTGGTTCCAGCTTCGGCGCTGGCGACTGCCCTCAAGCAGGTCCGGGAGCTACAGCGCCTTCTGGGTAAGAAGACGATGGAAGTTGAGATCCTCAAAGAAGCAGTGGAGTACCGCCAGTCGCGAAAATGGATAGCGCACGCGCCCTTGTTGCCAAAGGACGGGGAATAGCTCTGGTCAGCCGCGCCATGAGCGTGTCGCGTGCGCAGCTGTCACTGCGGGTTAACCGTTCTGCCGACTGGCTGGACAGGCGCAGCAACCGGCGTAATGACGAAGCTGATGCTGAGATATTATCGGACATCCTCCGTATCATCAGCGACATGCCCAGTTACGGTTACCGCCGAGTGTGGGGTATCCTGCGTAAGCAACGTCGTGCAGAGGGACTTCCACCGGTGAACGCCAAACGGCTTTACAGGATAATGAGCGAGCATAACCTGCTGTTGTTGCATGATAAAACTGAACGTCCGAAGCGGGAGCATAAAGGCAAAATCGCGGTAGCAGAGAGCGATATGCGCTGGTGCTCAGATGGCTTCGAGTTCGGTTGTGACAACGGCGAGAAGCTGCGGGTGACGTTCGCACTGGACTGCTGCGACCGGGAGGCCATAGACTGGGCAGCGAGCACCAGGGGTTATGACAGTTCAACCGTGCAGGATGTGATGCTGAGGTCGGTGGAAAAACGCTTCGGTAGCGCGCTGCCGGATAAACCAGTGCAATGGCTGACGGATAATGGTTCAGCGTACACAGCGCATGAAACGCGGAAGTTCGCCAGAGAACGGAATCTGGAGCCCTGCACAACAGCAGTGAGCAGTCCACAGAGTAACGGCATGGCAGAACGGTTCGTGAAGACGATGAAGGAAGATTACATCGCCTTCATGCCAAAACCCGATGTGCGAACAGCGCTGAAGAATCTTGCAGCGGCGTTCAATCATTACAATGAAAACCATCCGCACAGTGCGCTGGGATACAACTCCCCAAGAGAATATCGGCGCCAGCGGGCATCGTTAACTTAAGATACAAAAGCTGTCCGGAGATGGTGGGTCAAGATCACACCGCCCTTTCCGCCTTGATGACTGGCTGCTCTACACCGTGGAAAGTACATCAGCTTCAGGTGCCCGTGGCTTTGTTCGTGGACAGTTCTACACCCGGGACGGGATTCTGGTGGCCTCAACGGTACAAGAAGGGGTCATGCGGCGGCATGATGCGTCTTAAAAAGAGATGACTTGCTCACTATCCTCAGTCCTAAGCAAAAAACGCGGGCCAAAGCCCGCGCCAGACGTGATAACAAAGTCACTTTGCCCCTCGTCATCCTCGGCGAAAGCCTGGGATCTTTATAAGAATAAACGCATTTAGCGGGTAAAAGATTCCCGCTTTCGCGGGAATGACGATGTGAGTAGGACAACGCGGGCCTTGGCCCGCGTTTTATATATCGTTTAGATATTACTGGTTGTAAGCGTTTTCGCCGTGGCTGTTAACATCCAGGCCTTCACGCTCTTGTTCTTCCGGCATACGCAGGCCAACGGCCAAGTCTGCGACTTTGAATGCGATGAAGGCAGCAACACCGGACCAGATGAACGCGACGATCACGCTGAACAGCTGTACCCAAACCTGATGCGCCATCGTAACGCCTTCCGCGTAGCCCGTGCCGCCCAGAGATGCAGAGGTGAATACCCCCGTCAGGATACAACCAACGATACCGCACACGCCGTGCACACCGAACACGTCACACGGGTCATCCACACGCAGCCATCTTTTCAGTACCGTTACGCCCCACAGGCCAGCGAAACCACCGACCAGACCAATGATCAGCGCACCACCCACACCCACGGTTCCCGCGGCTGGCGTGATAGCAACCAGACCTGCGATACAACCGGAACAAGCACCCAGCAGAGAAGGTTTACCACGCGCCATCCACTCACCGATAACCCACGCCAGAATTGCACCAGCGGTCGCAACGACGGTGTTCAGGAATGCCAGACCGGCAATTTCGTTCGCAGCAGCGGCAGAGCCTGCGTTGAAGCCGAACCAACCGATATAGAGGATAGCCGTGCCGGTAAACACCATCGGCAGGTTGTGCGGTTTGAAGGCTTCTTTACCGAAACCGGCACGTTTGCCCAGCAGATAAGCACCAGTCAACCCCGCAACAGCGGCATTGATGTGCACCACGGTACCGCCTGCGAAGTCCAGCGCGCCATCAGCCGCCAGGAAACCGCCGCCCCAGACCATGTGCGTCAACGGCAGGTAAGAGAACGTCAGCCAGATAGCGGCAAAAATCAGCACCGCAGAGAAACGGATACGTTCAGCAATTGCACCCACCACCAGCGCGACAGTAATGCACGCGAAGGAAGCCTGGAAAGCGACGTGAATTAGTTGATAAATCGTACCGGATTGTGATGTCAGCTCAATGCATTTGAGCATGAACATATCCAGGCCGCCAAAGAAGGCATTACCGGTCGCAAAAGCCATGCTGTAACCGTAGATAACCCACAGCACACACACCATTGCGAATGTTACGGTAACCTGCGTCAGCATGGAGAGCACGTTTTTAGAGCGAATCAGGCCGCCGTAGAACAGCGCAATGCCGGGCAGCGTCATGAACAGTACCAGCGCGGTACAAATCATCATAAAAGCGTTGTCCGCTTTATCGATTGCCGGTGTATCAGCGGCCATTGCCAGCGACGGAAGTAACTCTGCGGCGGCAAGGCCTAATAATGAAGAGACACGTATTTTCATTTTCATCCATCCCAATTTTTCGTCAGCGAGCATTACAGTGCGGCGTCGTCAGTTTCGCCCGTACGAATACGGATAACGCGTTGCAGTTCAGCAACAAAAATCTTACCGTCGCCAATTTTACCGGTGTAAGCCGCTTTACTAATCATATCAACGACTTCATCAACCTGATCGTCAGCGATAGCAATATCAATTTTCACTTTCGGCAAAAAATTGACGCTATATTCAGCACCGCGATACAGCTCGGCATGGCCTTTCTGGCGTCCAAATCCCTTCACTTCAGTGACTGTGAGCCCCTGGATGCCGACAGAAGATAAGGCTTCACGCACATCTTCCAGCTTAAATGGTTTTATCACCACAGTAACCAGTTTCATTATCTTCCCCTTACCAATTAAGTTCAGACTTACGCCCGCCACCATTTCGAATAACCTTCACGACTGGGATAAAGCAAAGGCTGTGCCATAAATGACAGGAACCGATAATTGCACAGGGAAATAACGTGGAACCTGCCTGGAGAAGTAAAAGGAAAGGATAAAGATGGCTTTGTTGAATAAATAGAAAGTTTGGGTAATCATCGGATCAGATCACCTGTAGTGGTCAACTAATATTGGCCACCGCATTAGACTGTATGTAGAACAGTCGCTCAGATTCGTTTGGAGTTAAGCCGCCGTTATACCAGTGAGGCCGGATAGCGCTGTAATACCCCGTGATGTAGCGGATAATCGCGTCCTGGGCTTCGCTGAAGCTGTTGTAACCCTTTGTCGGCACCCATTCTGTCTTCAGGCTGCGGAAGAACCGCTCCATTGGCGCATTATCCCAGCAGTTACCCCGCCGACTCATACTCTGCTTTATCCGGCAGCGCCACAGGGCTTGCCGGTATTGACGGCTGGTATAGTGGCTGCCCTGGTCGCTGTGGAACATGACTCCTGTTGGTTGTCCCCGGAGTTCCCAGGCCATCTGCAACGCTTTAACTGTCAGCGCCGAGTCCGGCGAGGTCGACATGGCCCAGCCCACCGGTTTGCGGGCGAACAGGTCTAGCACCACCGCAAGGTAAGCCCAGCATTTGCCCGTCCAGATGTAGGTCACATCGCCGCACCAGACCTGATCCGGCGCGGTAACCGCGAACTGGCGGTTGAGATAGTTCGGTATTTCAACGTGTTCATTGCCGCCGCGTTTGTATTTGTGAGCCGGTCGCTGGCAGCTGGCGATACCCAGCTCCTTCATCAGCTTGCCAGCCAGCCAGCGCCCCATTTTGACACCAGAGCTGCCGGTGACGATGGTCGCGATACTTCGAGCGCCGGCAGAGCCGCCGCTGGCGTTCCAGGCTTCCATGACGCGACTACACTTAACCACGCGCTCACCGTCGGGTTCATTAGCGGAAGCCTGCCAGTGCCTGTAGCTGCTGCGATGTACCTCAAAAGTTTGGCACAACGCCGTGACCGGGTATCGCGCCCTCAGCCTGTCGACTACCGTGAACCGTTGAGTGAGTCCGACATTAAGAGCGCCGTAGCCTTTTTTAGGATTTCGTTCTCCATTTCAAGGCATTGGACTTTTTTCTTCATCTCACGCAGCTCGAGCTGTTCAGGGGTAAGAGGAAGTCCCGTTGGCGTTTTTCCCTGTCGTTCAAGGCGAAGCTTATTGACCCAGCGACTAATGGCAGAATGGCTGACATTAACCGCCTCTGCGGCCTTAACGTATGTGTAGCCGTGGTCGACAACCAGCTTTGCGGCTTCGAGCTTAAATTCCGCCGTAAAATGTTTACCCATGAGGTCACCTGTCGTGTTGATGAGGTGAGCATATCACCTCCGCTCAGGTGGCCAGTATCAGTGTGCCACTACACTTTTCACATTCATTGTCAGGATAAATCAGGCAAGGCATTACTGCGGAAAAAGTTTACCCGCACCAAACTCATCGAGTTTCTGGCTACGTGTACACCTACTACCGTTGTAATGGAAGCCTGCGCCGGTGCCCATTTTATGGCTCGTCGGATCAGTGAGCTGGGGCATGAAGTAAAGTTGATCTCTCCGCAGTTTGTCCGCCCTTTTGTCAAGAGCAACAAGAACGATTTCGTTGATGCCGAAGCAATATGCGAAGCCGGATCACGCCCTTCCATGCGGTTTGTGCAGCCAAGAACTGAGGCTCAGCAGGCTATGCGAGCCTTGCATCGCGTCAGGGAGTCGTTGGTCAGAGACAACGTTAAAACGACTAACCAAATGCATGCTTTTTTACTGGAATTTGGTATCAGCATGCCGAAAGGTATTGCGGTAATCAAAAGGCTTTCAGCTGTTCTGGCTGATAATGACTTGCCACCTTATCTGGCACAGTTGCTGCTTCGATTACACGATCATTACCAATATTTGGTTGGGCAGATAGCAGAGCTCGAAAGAGAACTTGGGCAGGCACTCTCTCTAGATGAAACTGGCCAGCATTTAATGACCATCCCTGGTGTTGGACCGATAACAGCCAGCGTTTTGTCATCACAGTTAGGCGATGGCAAGCAATATGAAAACAGTCGTAATTTTGCCGCTTCCACCGGTCTTGTACCCCGCCAATACAGTACTGGAGGGAAGAATACTCTGCTGGGTATTAGCAAGCGTGGAGATAAAAACCTTCGCCGATTGCTTGTTCAATGTGCGCGGGTATTTATCCTAAGAATTGACCATCAATCAAGGAGATTAGCTGATTGGGTAAGGTCTCAGTTGGGCAGGAAACATTCTTGCGTTGTGTGCTGTGCATTAGCAAATAAATTAGCTCGAATAGCTTGGGCAATAACGACACGAAATACCGTGTTTGAACAGTAATGCTGGTCTAACAGTCAGCAATTTAACGAAGTTACCCATCTGATTTTGCGAAGACTGATTATTGATGACATGAACGGCCTGATATAAAACCAAAAAATGAAAATGGCTCAATGAAGCCGATGGCCTTTTTAGGAATATCAGGTGCGAAACTCATCGTGGCGCGGGCATCCTTGGCCATAAAGACGCCGGATAGATTTAAGCAAGCCCACCATTAATCAAAGATCAGTGTTGCAAAAATGGGGGTGACCATAGATTCATTGAGGGCTTTACAGGGTTTTGTTGGCTCGATTTTTAAACTGATTAAATTGTCGCTGCATTGTCCAGACTATTCGCTGCTCAGCAAGCGAGCAAAGACAGTGAACATCAGCATAAAAACGCCAACCCGTGGTGAAATCTCACATCTGGTCATTGATGGAACCGGCCTGAAGGTCTTTGGCGAAGGCGAATGGAAAGTCCGGCAGCATGGTACCGACAGACGCAGGGTGTGGCGTAAGCTGCATCTGGCAGTAGACAGTGCGACGCATGAGATTATCTGTGCGGATTTGTCGCTCAGTGGTACGACTGATGCCCAGGCTCTACCGGCACTGATAAACCAGACTCACCGGAAAATCAGAGAGGCATCGGCTGACGGCGCTTACGATACAGGTTACTGCCATGATGCTCTGCTGAGGAAGAAAATAAGGCCGCTTATCCCGCCGCGAAGGGGGGGCGCAATATTGGCCGGACCACTACCACGAGCGTAACCACGCTGTTGCAAATCAGCGCCTGAGCGGCAGCAAGGATACCTGGAAAAAGAAAGTGGGCTATCACCGACGTTCAGTGGCTGAAACGGCCATGTTCCGGTTCAAAACGCTTCTGGGTGGTCATCTAAGTCTGCGTGACTACGATGCTCAGGTCATATCGTTATACACATCGTTCTAACGCACTGTTTAATCAATGAGTTACGGGTTTATCTCAGAGTGGCATTTTGAACCTCAAAAAGCCAATGGGATGGCTTGAATGCCTTAATTCACGGGGTTCTGAGCATCCTGTTCAAAAAATGGCCAAAAGATGTGTATAACGATATGTGCTCAGGTGGGTGAAGCCATGGCGATGGTCAAAGCGCTTAACCGGATCACGCTATTAGGAATGCCGAACAGTATTCGCATCACGTAACAATCGACCTGGGGCACAGTCGTTACAAGTTCTGATTTATTCAACAAAGTCGATAAAGATGTGATGTTGCGCACACGCAATGCATCAATTTGGTGCATTGCGCGTAATTGCGGTGCATAGGACGGAAAAATGAAAATCATCTGCCTGTTGATGGTGCGCGGATAAAAATCCAGCGCAACAGGCAGTGTGCCCGTGGTCAGATGGCAGAAATGGGTTCATCCTCGCTGGCAGCCAGTTCCTACCCCGCCAGTTGCAGTTGATACATCTGGTAGTAACGCCCCCGACGTTGCAATAATTGCTCGTGCGTACCCTGCTCCACCGTTTCACCATGATGTAGCACCAATATGTTATCAGCCTCGACCACAGTGGAAAGACGGTGCGCAATCACCACCAACGTGGTGTGGCGACGGATAAGACGCAATGCGCGCTGAACCGCTTGCTCGGTACCGGAATCAATGTTGGCCGTCGCCTCGTCGAGAATCAGTATTTTGGGCGGTTTCACCAGCACACGGGCCAGAGAAAGAAGCTGCTTCTGTCCCACAGAAAGCGTATTGCCTTGCTCGCCAATGGTGCTATGTATTCCTTCGGGCAGTGCCGTTGCCAGCGCCGTGAGTTGTACAATCTCCAGCACGCGCCACACTTCATCTTCAGGAATATCACGCCCCAGCGTAACGTTGGCATAAAGTGAATCAGCCAGTACCATGGGGTCTTGTTGCACCATTGCGACATTTTGTCGTAATGCCTGATGGGATAGCGACGTCAGCGGACGGTCATCCAATCGAATAATCCCTTCATCCGGCTGATAATACCCCATCAGCAAACTCGCTAACGTACTCTTGCCGCTGCCGGTGTGCCCCACCAGAGCCACAAAGCCGCGCGCCGGCACCTGAACGCTGATATGGTTCAGGACGCGCTGATTATCCCGATAGGCAAAAGAAACGTTGTCCATCTCAATGCTGCCCGCCGCTAACGGACGTGAATCATAGCCGTAGGACTGCTGCACCGCATCCATCAGTTCAAAGATACGCTCACCGGCCACCACAGCCTGCTGCAACATGGACTGCTGGGTGGTCAGCGCAATCAGCGGCTCGTTAAGACGCCCCAGATAGCTGATAAAGGCATAGAGCACGCCAACGCCTACCGTTCCCACCGAACTAAAACCAAACTGAATCAACAGCCCACACAGCACCATAGCGGAAAACATGCTCAATAGCGGACGCAACAGCACGCCATCCAGACGCAGCGTCTGCATCCGCGCCTGAAAATGCGCACGGCTTGAAGCACCCAGCTTCTCACCAAATCGCGACTGTTGGCGAAATTGCTGGATCACGGACATCCCCGAGATCGCTTCATTAAAACGATCGTTAATATCTGCCAGATAACGGCGCAGACGCCGCACAATCGGCGTACTGAAATGCTGATAGATCGCCATCACAATAGCCACTGCAGGGAAGATCATCACGGCAATCAGCGCCATGCGCCAATCGAGTGTAAACATGGCTACCAGCATGGCACCGATCAGCGCCGTGCTGCGCAGCACGGTGGAAACCACGGTGACATACAGATCGCGCACCACCTCGGTATCGTTGGTAACACGGGAAATCAGTTGTCCCACCGGCTGCGTATCAAAGGTACTCAGCGGTTGACGCAACGCAGCATCCATCACATCAATACGCAATTGTTGCACCACCCCTACCGCAACGCGGTTGAACAACAGCGATTGCACGTAATGCAATAGTGCGGCGGACAATTGCAGCAGGATATAAACCGCCGCCAAGCCCCCTGCCAGAGCCAGAGGAACATTGCCTTTTGCCACCAGGTTATCGATGAAATAGCTTACCAGTGCGGGCCCAGCCACTTCGGCAGCGGCCGCCATCCAGAGCATCACCACGCCCAACATCAGGGATTTCCGCCAGGGGGAACCATACGCCAATAGCCGCTTTAACGTCGGCCATAACCGCTTTGCGTTAGTCAATTGTCATCTCTCCCTTGACCGGCTCTTCATCCAGCGCCGCCTCTAACTGCTGATAGCGAAACATGTCGCGATACCATCCGACTTGCGACGCTAATGCGCCGTGGCTACCGCGCTGCGCCACGCTACCCTGCTGTAAAACCAGAATTTCGTCGGCTTCAGTGAGGGCCGAAAGCCGGTGCGCGCTGATAATCAGGGTGCGTTTTTCTCCCCAACGTTTCAGGTTTTGCAGAATATGGTGCTCAGTGCGCCCATCAACCGCCGAGAGCGCATCATCAAGAACCAATATCTCCGCGTCCAACAGCAGCGCGCGCGCAATGGCAATACGCTGTTTTTGTCCACCGGAGAGCATCACGCCGCGTTCCCCCACTTGGGTTTCATAACCTTGTGGTAAGCGCGTAATGTCGTCATGGACGCTGGCCAGACGCGCAGCATGTTGAATCTGCGCCAGCGTGGCGCTGGGGTTCCCGAGTGCAATATTGTTCGCCACGGTGTCGGAGAATAAAAAGGGCGTTTGCCCGACCACCGCAAAACGTTGGCGAAGGCTATCCAGATTCAGCGTCGCAAGCGGAAGCCCATGAAAGCGAATCTCGCCGTCATCGAGATCGTAATGGCGCAGGATCAAGGCCAACAGCGTGCTTTTACCGGAACCGGTGGGGCCACACAGTCCCAGCATGTTGCCCGGTGCAAGCGAGAACGCCACCCGGTCAAGTACCGGGCGCGATTGTTGCGGATAAGCAAAGGCGCGAATATCAACATCAAGGCTACCGCGGCCCTGAGGCAGAAATGCATCGCCGTCTGCCACCACCGGTACTTCATTCAACAGTTGGCGAATACGCCCATAAGCCGCACTCCCGAGCTCCACGATGTTGAACATCCATGCCAGCGCCAGCATCGGCCAAATCATCAGGCCCAGATACATCACGAAACTGGTCAGTTGCCCTAACGTCAACGTCCCCTGAATAATCATCCAACTGCCGCCGCCAACGGCAAGCAAATGCGAGAAACCGACAGCGATATAAATCGTCGGATCGAAACGCGCATCTACTCGGGCCACGTGCATGTTTTTTTGCCCCGCATCCTCAGCCACTGCCGCAAACCGGTTCGACTGATAATCCTCCAACCCAAAGGCCTTAATCATGCGAATGCTGGTCAGGCTTTCTTGCGCCTGATCGTTAAGCGAAGAGAATGCCGCCTGTGCACCCTTAAAACGCTGATGCAACTGCGTACCATAGTGTTTGATCACCAACGCCATGATGGGCATCGGCAACAGCGCCAACAGCGTAAGCTGCCAACTGATTTGGGTACTCATCACCACCAACACCGCACATCCCATTACCATGGAATCCACCAGCGTCAACACGCCTTCACCAGCAGCAAACACCACACGATCGACATCGTTGGTTGCTCGAGCAATCAGATCGCCGGTGCGATGGCGCAGATAAAAGGCAGGATGCTGGCGGCTCAACTGGCGGTAGAAATCGTCGCGCAACTCCACAGCCAACTGGTATGAAGCACCAAACAAAAAGATGCGCCACACATAGCGCAACAGATACACCATAACCGCGATCAGCAGCATCACGCCGATCCATTTCATCACCGTCGCCGCGGGCATCACGTCGCGCGTAACACCATCCACAATCACCCCAACCAGCTTGGGTGGTAGCAGTTGCAGGATGGCGATGATAATAAGAAGAACCACGGCCCCGAGGTATCGCCGCCATTCTCGACGAAAATACCAGGCCAATTGAGCAAAAAGTCGCACGCTGTTGTTATTCCATTTTTCAGAAAGGGCTGCGAAACATCACAGGGCCATTATACAGAAAGCTTATGCGCGTCATCATTTATACCCGAAATAATTCGGGTTGCAGGACAAAACCTTAACGTTTTGAACAGCGCTTGCTCTGGCCCGAAAGCAGAATCTCAGAGAGGAGATCCATCATGGCACGATCGGGAGTGCGGTGGTGTGCTTTATCCGCTCCATGGCAAAGCTGGAGGTCACATCAATCAGGCCAGGAATGCCGCTGACCAGACGTTTGTAAAAATTATCATAGCTTTTCATGTAGGCGACCTGAACCTGCATCAGGTAATCGTACTCTCCCGCCATGCGATAAAATGACAATACTTCGGGCATATCCGACACCACCTGGGAAAATTTTTCATACCAGGCACTGTTGTGTTGCTGCGTTTTTAATAACACAAAAGCCGTCAACCCAAGCCCCAGACGTTCGTTATCCAGCAGCGCAACGCGAGCACGGATGTAGCCCTCTTCTTCAAGACGTTTTAGGTGTAGTGGTCAACTAATATTGGCCACCGCATTAGACTGTATGTAGAACAGTCGCTCAGATTCGTTTGGAGTTAAGCCGCCGTTATACCAGTGAGGCCGGATAGCGCTGTAATACCCCGTGATGTAGCGGATAATCGCGTCCTGGGCTTCGCTGAAGCTGTTGTAACCCTTTGTCGGCACCCATTCTGTCTTCAGGCTGCGGAAGAACCGCTCCATTGGCGCATTATCCCAGCAGTTACCCCGCCGACTCATACTCTGCTTTATCCGGCAGCGCCACAGGGCTTGCCGGTATTGACGGCTGGTATAGTGGCTGCCCTGGTCGCTGTGGAACATGACTCCTGTTGGTTGTCCCCGGAGTTCCCAGGCCATCTGCAACGCTTTAACTGTCAGCGCCGAGTCCGGCGACGTCGACATGGCCCAGCCCACCGGTTTGCGGGCGAACAGATCTAGCACCACCGCAAGGTAAGCCCAGCATTTGCCCGTCCAGATGTAGGTCACATCGCCGCACCAGACCTGATCCGGCGCGGTAACCGCGAACTGGCGGTTGAGATAGTTCGGTATTTCAACGAGTTCATTGCCGCCGCGTTTGTATTTGTGAGCCGGTCGCTGGCAGCTGGCGATACCCAGCTCCTTCATCAGCTTGCCAGCCAGCCAGCGCCCCATTTTGACACCGGAGCTGCCGGTGACGATGGTCGCGATACTTCGAGCGCCGGCAGAGCCGCCGCTGGCGTTCCAGGCTTCCATGACGCGGCTACACTTAACCACGCGCTCACCGTCGGGTTCATTAGCGGAAGCCTGCCAGTGCCTGTAGCTGCTGCGATGTACCTCAAAAGTTTGGCACAACGCCGTGACCGGGTATCGCGCCCTCAGCCTGTCGACTACCGTGAACCGTTGAGTGAGTCCGACATTAAGAGCGCCGTAGCCTTTTTTAGGATTTCGTTCTCCATTTCAAGGCATTGGACTTTTTTCTTCATCTCACGCAGCTCGAGCTGTTCAGGGGTAAGAGGAAGTCCCGTTGGCGTTTTTCCCTGTCGTTCAAGGCGAAGCTTATTGACCCAGCGACTAATGGCAGAATGGCTGACATTAACCGCCTCTGCGGCCTTAACGTATGTGTAGCCGTGGTCGACAACCAGCTTTGCGGCTTCGAGCTTAAATTCCGCCGTAAAATGTTTACCCATGAGGTCACCTGTCGTGTTGATGAGGTGAGCATATCACCTCCGATCAGGTGGCCAGTATCAGTGTGCCACTACAGTTGGCTCATCAAGGATCAACAGTTTGGGTTCATGCATCAGGGCGCGCGCAATCATCAAACGGCGCTTCATCCCATCGGAAAGCATGCGTGCCTTTTCCTGACGTTTCTCACAGATCGAGCTGCTTGAGATATTTCTCCGCCCGTTGCAGGGCGTCCTGGCGCGACACACCATAGTACCCGGCCTTATGGGTAACGATTTGCAGCACCGTTTCAAACGGGTTGAAGTTAAACTCTTGAGGCACCAGCCCGAGTTGGCGCTTGGCGTTAACGATATCGCGCTCCAAATCGTAGCCGAAAACGCGCACCTTACCGGAAGATTTGTTTACCAGTGAGCTGATGATACCAATCGTGGTCGATTTCCCTGCGCCGTTCAGTCCCAGCAGCGCATAAAAATCCCCAGCCTCCACGCGCAGATCGATACCGCGCACTGCCTTGACGCCCCCTGGGTACGTTTTGGTCAGTTTCTCCAGTTCCAGTGCATATGTCATAACAAGTTAACTAGCCCTATTATCAATGAGTGACTCAGTTTCGATTTTAAAACATTCACGCTTGCCTTATATTACCTTTCACTGCCCTTTTTTTGTCACAGGCCATTTACTTTCATGAAAGATATTGAAACGCTCATCGCCAACAACCAGCGTTGGTCCAACACCATGGTTGAAGAAGATCCGGGTTACTTTGAACGCCTGGCGTTGGCACAAAAACCCCGTTTTTTGTGGATTGGCTGCTCTGACAGTCGCGTACCCGCTGAAAGCCTGACCAGCCTTGCACCCGGCGAACTGTTCGTTCACCGCAATGTGGCAAACCTGGTTATCCATACCGATTTAAACTGCCTTTCCGTGGTGCAGTATGCCGTTGAAGTGCTCGAAGTCGAACACATCATCATTTGTGGGCATTACGGTTGCGGCGGCGTGCAGGCGGCGGTAGAAAACACTGAATTGGGGCTTATCAACAACTGGCTGCTGCACATCCGTGATTTGTGGTACAAGCATAGCTCGCTGTTGGGAGAATTGCCGCCCGAAGAGCGCTTTAACAAACTTTGTGAAATCAATGTTGTAGAACAAGTCTACAACCTGGGCCACTCCACCATCATGCAATCCGCCTGGAAGCGAGGCCAAAAGGTCACGATTCACGGCTGGGTGTATGGCATCAAGGACGGTTTGTTAAGCGATCTGGAAGTTACCGCTACTAGCCGCGAAACGCTGGAACAGCGCTATCGCCGCGCCATCTCTTCCCTGATATGATTTTATAGGGGCACCTTATTGCCCCTCTATCTGGCGCGACAACTTATTCCTGCGGAATCACCTTGCCAATATAAGGCAAATGCCGATAGTGCTGTGCGTAGTCGATGCCGTATCCCACCACAAATTCGTCAGGAATAGAAAAACCGACCCACTCCACTTTCACATCAACTTCCCGACGCTCCGGCTTATCCAGCAGCGTACAGATAGCCAGCGACTCAGGCTCACGCAGACGCAGAATTTCGCGTACTTTGCTCAGGGTGTTTCCGGAATCGATGATGTCTTCCACGATCAGCACATGTTTACCACGGATGTCTTCATCCAGATCTTTGAGGATCTTGACGTCTCGCGTAGAACTGGTACCGCTGCCGTAGCTGGATGCCGTCATAAAGTCCACTTCGTGGGAGACATCGATAGCACGGCATAAATCGGCCATGAAAATAAACGAACCGTGCAGCAGCCCGACTAACACCAGATCGCTGTCACTGCCACGATAGTGCTGGCTGATTTCCTGACCTAATGCGCTCACACGCGCGCGAACGTCCGCTTCGGCAATCATGACGTCCACAGTATGTTTCATCATACACATCACTCGTTTTAAAAAAGGGCGACACCACAGCGCTACGCGGCTTATTCGCAGCCTGTTCACGGTCTCTTTGAGGCGCGCAGTATAACGCCACAGCACAGGGTTCTCAATGACACAGGAAAAGGCTTATGCGCCTCTCATTGCCAGACGATCGCAAAATGACAGGAGTGTAAGTGAAGCGTTATCGCAGCATAAAACTGGGTAAAACACATTGCGCCTCCCTGCCAGAGCGGCTTTGATAAGGCCTGAATTCAGCCAGCGAGAAAGGTCTTTTATGAACATAACGCACCCGCACCCTACTCTTTTGCTTGCCCTGCTGTTAGGGCTCTCTTGGATAGCGCAGGCCGCACCAGACACACCACGGCCACTGCCTATAGGTGCCCCTCACTTTGCCAAAGGCGAACTCTCGCCTCCGCCCCCTGTACCACCGCTGTACGAGGCGTCGATGCAAACCCACCAGCCCGCAGAAGCGCTTGGTAAGCTGATTGCCAATGCCCCACAGGCGGAGAACAAAAACTATGAAGTGAGAGTGATGATTCGCGAGCTGCCAGCGCCACCGGCGGAAGTGAGCAAAGCCGACAAATCTATGGTCACCCCCATTTTTGCAACACTGATCTTTGATTAATGGTGGGCTTGCTTAAATCTATCCGGCGTCTTTATGGCCAAGGATGCCCGCGCCACGATGAGTTTCGCACCTGATATTCCTAAAAAGGCCATCGGCTTCATTGAGCCATTTTCATTTTTTGGTTTTATATCAGGCCGTCAGGCCGTTCATGTCATCAATAATCAGTCTTCGCAAAACCAGATGGGTAACTTCGTTAAATTGCTGACTGTTAGACCAGCATTACTGTTCAAACACGGTATTTCGTGTCGTTATTGCCCAAGCTATTCGAGCTAATTTATTTGCTAATGCACAGCACACAACGCAAGAATGTTTCCTGCCCAACTGAGACCTTACCCAATCAGCTAATCTCCCTGATTGATGGTCAATTCTTAGGATAAATACCCGCGCACATTGAACAAGCAATCGGCGAAGGTTTTTATCTCCACGCTTGCTAATACCCAGCCGAGTATTCTTCCCTCCAGTATTGTATTGGCGGGGTACAAGACCGGTGGAAGCGGCAAAATTACGACTGTTTTCATATTGCTTGCCATCGCCTAACTGTGATGACAAAACGCTGGCTGTTATCGGTCCAACACCAGGGATGGTCATTAAATGCTGGCCAGTTTCATCTAAATAGCTGTTCCTAATACCGCTACACTTTTGCCTGTCCATGTTTTCCACTGGGAAACGGGCTGACGGTTTCCATGAAGCGGCGAACCTTGTTCAGTAACTGCCACATTGAACAGCATTGATGATTGCGGGTAATGGTTTCATGCAACGCCTGCCATAACCGCTCTACATGATTTACCCATGGTGAGTACACCGGCTGATAAATAACCCTGAATTTCGGGTTTTCTTCCAGCCAGCGCTGCGTCTCCCGGCTTTTGTGAATAATGTAGTTATCAACTATCAGCGTGAGCGTTTTTGCCCGTCTGTACGTTGTTCTCAGATGCTCTAACATACTGATAAAAAACACGAACTTTTACTGTTTCCTCCAACATAGCTGACTTTTCCCGTCCCGCTGTGTAATGCACTGTAGTGGCACACTGATACTGGCCACCTGAGCGGAGGTGATATGCTCACCTCATCAACACGACAGGTGACCTCATGGGTAAACATTTTACGGCGGAATTTAAGCTCGAAGCCGCAAAGCTGGTTGTCGACCACGGCTACACATACGTTAAGGCCGCAGAGGCGGTTAATGTCAGCCATTCTGCCATTAGTCGCTGGGTCAATAAGCTTCGCCTTGAACGACAGGGAAAAACGCCAACGGGACTTCCTCTTACCCCTGAACAGCTCGAGCTGCGTGAGATGAAGAAAAAAGTCCAATGCCTTGAAATGGAGAACGAAATCCTAAAAAAGGCTACGGCGCTCTTAATGTCGGACTCACTCAACGGTTCACGGTAGTCGACAGGCTGAGGGCGCGATACCCGGTCACGGCGTTGTGCCAAACTTTTGAGGTACATCGCAGCAGCTACAGGCACTGGCAGGCTTCCGCTAATGAACCCGACGGTGAGCGCGTGGTTAAGTGTAGCCGCGTCATGGAAGCCTGGAACGCCAGCGGCGGCTCTGCCGGCGCTCGAAGTATCGCGACCATCGTCACCGGCAGCTCCGGTGTCAAAATGGGGCGCTGGCTGGCTGGCAAGCTGATGAAGGAGCTGGGTATCGCCAGCTGCCAGCGACCGGCTCACAAATACAAACGCGGCGGCAATGAACACGTTGAAATACCGAACTATCTCAACCGCCAGTTCGCGGTTACCGCGCCGGATCAGGTCTGGTGCGGCGATGTGACCTACATCTGGACGGGCAAATGCTGGGCTTACCTTGCGGTGGTGCTAGATCTGTTCGCCCGCAAACCGGTGGGCTGGGCCATGTCGACGTCGCCGGACTCGGCGCTGACAGTTAAAGCGTTGCAGATGGCCTGGGAACTCCGGGGACAACCAACAGGAGTCATGTTCCACAGCGACCAGGGCAGCCACTATACCAGCCGTCAATACCGGCAAGCCCTGTGGCGCTGCCGGATAAAGCAGAGTATGAGTCGGCGGGGTAACTGCTGGGATAATGCGCCAATGGAGCGGTTCTTCCGCAGCCTGAAGACAGAATGGGTGCCGACAAAGGGTTACAACAGCTTCAGCGAAGCCCAGGACGCGATTATCCGCTACATCACGGGGTATTACAGCGCTATCCGGCCTCACTGGTATAACGGCGGCTTAACTCCAAACGAATCTGAGCGACTGTTCTACATACAGTCTAATGCGGTGGCCAATATTAGTTGACCACTACACATGATGGTCACGACTTGTTTGGTGAAGATTCCTTAACTTTTTTTTCTGCTCTTCAGTGGGATGAATGTTCATAACCATGAAATGGGTATTGTTCATGGAAAATCAAGCATCTTCAATGATTACGAGTATAACATCAGGCCTGATATTCATTGTGATTAGTTGTGATTGACCAGGCTATTCGCGCCAGTTTGTTTGCCAGAGCACAGGCGACAATATTTGAATGTTTGTTATCGAGTTGCCCCCGAACCCATTCAGCAAGCCTGCCCTGCTGATATTCAAGTCGCATCATGAACGAGCGGGCACATTGAACCAGAAGTTTGCGTAAATTTTTATCACCTCGTTTGCTTATCCCCAGCAGAGTCGGTTTGCCTCCTGTGCTGTATTGTCGCGGTACAAGCCCTGTGGAAGCCGCAAAATCCCTGCTACATGAAAATTGTTTTCCATCGCCGAACTGTGATGAAAGTAAGCTGGCAGTAATCGGACCGACGCCTGGAATTGTCATAATTCGCTGTGCAGTATCATCAGCTTTGATTGACTGATTTAATTCTGATTCCAGCGCTGTTATTTGCTCGACAAGGTAAAGATAGTGGGCATGTAACTTCATCAGCAGACGGCTCAGGTATGCGGGGATTTCGTGCTCAGCCAGCACCAGAGACAGTCGCTTTATTACCGCCTCGCCGATTGGCAGGCTTATCCCAAACTCCAGCAGAAAACCGTGGATCTGGTTAGTGGTTTTTACTTTATCTCTGATAAGAGATTCCCTGACCCGATGCAGTGCTCGCATCGCCTGCTGAACCTCCGTTTTCGGCTGAACAAAACGCATTGACGGCCGGGATGCGGCTTCACATATCGCCTCTGCATCAACAAAATCATTTTTATTGCCCTTGACAAACGGGCGCACAAATTGCGGAGAGATAAGTTTTGCTTCATGGCCGCTATCATTGATACGCCGCGCCATAAAGTGTGCACCGGCACAAGCTTCCATAACAACAACCGAGGGCGGGCACGTCGCCAAAAACTGCATTAGCTTTGTGCGCGTAAACTTCTTACGCAGAAGCGCTTTACCTGACTTATCCTGGCAATGAATATGAAAAGAATGTTTACCGAGATCGATACCAATAAGAGTAACGTTTTCCATGATGGCCTCTCCTGAAAGAAAAACACCCTGCCAGCGTACCGCTCACAGAGTGGGGGTGACCATATCATTAAGCCCGTATAACCATACGGGCTTTTGGTGAAAAACGTTAAAGCTAATCAGCGTGCAAGCGACGTCGTTGGCGAACGCATATAGCGGAAGAAATCGCTATCCGGGCTCAATACCATCACGTCCTGATTGTCGTTGAAGCTGGCTTCATAGGCACGCAGGCTACGGATAAAGGTATAGAAGTTCGGGTCTTCGCTAAAGGCATTAGCAAACAGCCGGGCTGCTTCCGCATCCCCTTCACCGCGCATGATCAGCGCTTCACGTTCCGCTTCAGCCAGAGTGCGCGTCACCAAATAATCTGCCGCCGCTTTCAGTTTCTCCGCCTGTTCCTGACCTTGAGAACGGTGACGACGGGCAACCGCTTCACGTTCTGCACGCATACGGGCGAAGATAGCATCCGACACTTCCGTCGGCAAGTTGATCTGCTTGATACGCACATCGATCACTTCAATACCGAGAGCCGCCATACTGTTCGGGTTGATATGCGGCTGCGCACCCTTGGTCTCTTGCTCCACGCGTGCGGCAGCAGAGGCAATGGCGCTATCAGCTTCGGTGGTTTCACCGGTACCGGTATTCAGCGCATCACGCACATCCAACATCAGTCGGCCGCGGGAATCGGTAACAATACCGCGCACGTCCAAACGACCGATTTCAGAACGCAAGCGGTCGCTAAACTTACGTTTGAGCAGCACTTCTGCCTGATAAATGTCACCACCGCCCGTCGCCAGGTAGTAGCGGCTGAAATCACTGATACGCCATTTGATATACGAATCCACGATCAGGTCTTTCTGCTCCGAGGTGATGAAGCGATCGGCCTGGTTTTCCATGGTCTGAATGCGCGCATCCAGCATCTTCACGGTATCAATAAACGGTACTTTAAACTGCAAACCTGGCACGTAGATAACAGGCTTGTTCTCATCATCGCGCAATACTTTGCCGAAGCGCATCACAATGCCGCGCTGGCCTTCCTGCACCACGAACACTGAGGCATACAGCGCCATCAGCACCAGGACGAGGATAAAAACGATAGGCTTACGCATTATTATTCTCTCCCAAAATCACGCTGCGCGTTTGCACGGCGCTGGTCCATGACGGTTCCACCCGTGCTGGTACGGGTTTGTCCGGTGGTTGCTCCGTTGTTGTTCGGTGCAGAGGGCAGACGCATCGGCGCAGCCGTGGTGTTACTGGTCGCGTTACCGCTGGCATTGCCTGTCTGACCGCGCATCAGTTGATCCAACGGCAGCACCATCAGGCTATTGCCTTTGTCATTAACCAACACTTTCCGGGTATGTCCCAGTACGCGCTCCATGCTTTCGATATAGAGACGTTCGCGGGTAATTTCTGGCGCGGCTTTGTATTCCGGCAGAATCTTGGCGAAACGCGCCACTTCACCCTGCGCTTCAAGCGTGATACGAGCGCGATAAGCACGTGCCTCTTCCAGCACACGCTGTGCCTGACCGTTCGCACGCGGCTGCACTTCGTTCGCATAGGCTTCTGCTTCACGAATGTATTGCTGTTCGTTCTCGCGTGCCGCGATAGCGTCATCAAACGCGGCTTTCACTTCCTCTGGCGGACGCGCCGCCTGGAAGTTAACGTCCAACAGAGTTAACCCCATGTTGTACGGACGAATGGTTTCTTCCAATACGTGTTGCGTGTCAGTACGCACGATGGAACGCCCCTCAGTGAGGATTTTGTCCATGGTGTATTTACCGATAACGCCGCGCAGGGCGCTGTCAGTCGCCTGACGCAAACTGTCGTCGGCATTGGTAACGCTAAATAGATAGCGCTCAGGCTCCGTCACACGATACTGAACGTTCATCTCCACGCGCACCACGTTTTCATCCGACGTCAACATCACGCCAGAGGTGGCCAATTCACGCACAGATTCCACGTTTACCGCACGAACAGAGTCGATAAATGTCGGTTTCCAGTTCAGACCTGGACCTACCAGGTGGCTGAACTTGCCAAAGCGTGTCACTACGCCGCGCTCGGCTTCTCGGATGGTGTAAAAGCCGCTCGCGGCCCAAATCACCACGGCCGCTACTGCGACAATACCCACGACCCGACCACCCAGACCGCTGCCAGAGGTGCCGCCGCCATTACCTGAATTTCTGCTTCCGCCCAGTTCGCCCAGCTTTTTGCTCAGCTTGCGGAAGATATCATCCAGATCGGGAGGACCTTGATCCCGGACGCCTTTATTATTGTTTCCGCCAGAGTTGCCGCCTTGATTATTGCTGCTCCCCCACGGGTCGCGGTCCTGTCCGTTATTACCGGGCTGATTCCACGCCATGTTTTAGCTCCATTCTTTTATGATTGGTGTTCTTCAGGTTCAATATCCCAGAGTCCGCAGAACAATGCCGAGATCGACCAACATGTCAGTCTCAAACCACATAATCTGCGAGTTCTTGCTCTTGTTTGCAAAGACGACGCCAGTCCACCATCGGCATACGCACGATAAGACCCACGCGACCGTCTTCCTCAATCCATTCTTTTTCTATTGCCTGAAGCTGGTAAAAACGACTACGAAGGCGTCCTGCCTGCGGAGGAAGGCTCAGAGAATAATGTGCGATGTCCTCTGATAGCCGCTCCGTCAATACCTGAAATAACAAAGAAATACCGTCACCCGTCTGGGCAGAAAGCCATACCCTGACCGGCACATTCTCTTCGTTGCGATCGATACGCGGAACGAAACCGTCCAGCATGTCGATTTTGTTCATCACGAGCAGCACAGGAATTTCATCAGCCTCGATTTCTGCCAGCACTTCGTTTACCGCTGCAATATTCTCGTCGATACGAGGATCGGCAGCATCCACCAAGTGTAACAACAACGACGCCTGACGTGTTTCCTGCAATGTCGCTTTAAACGCCGCCACCAAATCGTGCGGCAAGTGACGAATAAACCCCACGGTGTCAGCCAACACCGTGTCCCCAACATCCACAACATTAATCCGTCGCAACGTAGGGTCCAGTGTGGCAAACAGCTGATCGGCAGCATAAACGCCTGCCGCTGTCATTTCGTTAAACAGGGTAGATTTTCCGGCGTTGGTGTAGCCCACCAGCGCAACCGTAGGCACGCCCGCACGTGTTCTGGCTCGACGCCCTTGTTCACGCTGCTTCTCCACGCGCTCAAGGCGAGAGAGGATTTGGCTGATACGGTTACGCAACAAGCGACGGTCGGTTTCGAGCTGGGTTTCACCCGGCCCACGCAGGCCAATCCCCCCTTTCTGGCGCTCGAGGTGCGTCCATCCCCTTACCAGACGCGTGGCAAGGTGACGCAACTGCGCCAGTTCAACCTGCAATTTCCCCTCGTGAGTACGCGCACGCTGGGCAAAAATATCCAGAATCAATCCGGTTCTGTCGATAACACGGCATTCGCACAAACGCTCAAGGTTACGCTCCTGAGCAGGCGTCAACGCATGATTCAACAACACAACAAAGGCATCGGTAGCTTTCACCGCCTGTGCAATTTCTTCCGCCTTGCCTTCACCCACAAAATATTTGGAGTGCGGTGCCTTGCGGCTACCGGTGATCACCTGCAATGACTCGATACCGGCGGAGGAAACCAGAGATTCAAACTCCAGCAAATTGTCCGTATCTTTGTCTTGCGAAAAATAAATATGAACCAATATGGCCCGTTCACCGGCTTCATAACGGTCAAACAAACGTGCGACCTCTCAAACGAACGAAAAAAACCCTGGTGGCAAGCGCTAGCGATTTGTACAGGCTCCCCACCGGGGTGAAAGCGCAATAAGCGTTATTCCGCGTCATCACTTTCCTGCGCCGACGACTGCTGATTTGCAGACGAACCACCATGGTAGTTGCTGGTGCCAGGGTTATTGCTGTGATGAGAAACCGGACGAGACGGCACCACGGTGGAGATAGCATGCTTATACACCATCTGGCTAACAGTGTTTTTCAACAAGATAACGAACTGATCGAAAGACTCGATCTGGCCCTGCAACTTGATACCATTCACCAAATAAATAGAAACCGGAACACGTTCGCGACGCAGCGCGTTCAGGAACGGGTCTTGCAAAGATTGCCCCTTAGCCATTCTATATTTTCCTTATTTGCTTGTTGTTTGTAACAAAGAACCCCAAGGCTCTAAAATAATGATGTAAAAAAATTGTGCGCTGAGACTCGCCAATTGTACACAATCGGCCACCCTATGCACTAACTATGCGCGTATAATAAACCCGCATATCAAGGTGCCTGTACCACCGCCATCACACGTTCAAACGCATCCTGCGGTTTTTCACTGTCCAACCAATGAACGCCGTCCCACCCGCGCAGCCAGGTCATTTGACGTTTCGCCAACTGACGTGTCGCGCAGATACCACGGAACACCATCTCATCGTAATCACACTCGCCGGATAAATATGACCACATCTGGCGATAACCAACGCAACGAACAGACGGCAAATCCTGATGCAAATCGCCCCGGGCAAAGAGCGAACGGACTTCCGTCTCAAATCCTGCCGCCAGCATCTGCTGAAAACGCAGCGCGACGCGTTCGTGCAACAGCTCACGCGTTACCGGTGCAATGGCAAACTGATGCACACGGTAAGGCAACGCCTCACCCGCTGTTTTTGTCAGCTCTGTTAAAGTGTTACCTGAAACGAAAAAAACTTCCAGTGCCCGGCACAGTCTCTGCGGATCATTTGGATGAATCCGAGTCGCTGCAACGGGATCAATCTCACACAATTGGCGGTGAAGCGCTTCCCACCCCTGCTCACGCGCCTGCGCTTCGATGTGCTGGCGCACGGCCATATCGGCTGACGGCAGCGGTGACAACCCCTCCAGCAGCGCCTTGAAGTACAGCATGGTTCCCCCGACCAGCAAGGGAATACGCCCTGCAGCGGTAATATCCGCCATCTCCCGCAACGCATCGCGGCGAAAATCCGCGGCGGAATAAGCCTGCGTCGGATCGAGAATATTGATCAAACGGTGTGGAGCCTGAGCCAGTTCCTCAGCGCTGGGTTTGGCGCTGCCGATATCCATTTCTTTATAGATAAGGGCGGAGTCCACACTAATCAACTCAACGGGCAACGATTGTCGCAACGTCATCGCCAGCGCGGTTTTTCCTGACGCTGTCGGCCCCATGATAAAAATCGCTGGAGGAAGGATTGCGCTCGATAATTCACTCATACTTTCAAAGCCTTAATGGCATCTTCCACGCTAACCCGCTGCAACAGCGACGCGGGCGGCTGTTTCGGCAGTTCCGGACAAAGTCGCTCTATTTCCGTCAACAGTTGTATCGCCTGCGCCTGGCTCCAACGTTCGTGGTCACTGTGCAGCTGTTCCGACAACCAGGTCGCCAGTTGCTCAGGCGTGCACGCAGGTTGCAACGCAAGATAGCCTAACAGTTCAGAGATCAAGTTTTGTAAATTTTGTTGGCACAATGGTAAAGGTACAGCACGCAGTAGCGCCCTCTGGGACTCCAGCGAGATATCAATACCAAACTGCGCCAATAGCGCCTGATGATGCAGCAGCGCTTCGCGTTCATTTTTTTCCACGTTCAAACGTTGTGGAATCAATAATGGCCGGGGACGTAACCCTTGTTCCTGCGGCAACAACTGCGCACGCTTGAGGTAGCGCTCGGCGTGCGTCAGTGACACCATCGCCAACCCGTGTTGATACTCCACCAGTGCGAAACTGGGCGGAAACACGGTTAACAGACGGCCGAAACCTTGGGCCACGCTGACCGGTTCCAAATCTGGCACAGACGCTGACACGGCGGTGTCGAGGGGGTCTTGAACCGCCTCCGCTATCGACGCGGGTTTTAATAAAGTCTGGTAAAGCTCACCCTGTTTTTTCTGGTAGGGTGCGCCAGCAAGGGGCATCGGCCCTCGCCCTTGTGTTTGAGAAGCGCGTGGCTGATAGGCCGGGGCACTCTCCTTCATCTGGCGTGCCGGAACGTCTGCCGCTTTCGGCGGCGCGTGCTCCACCGGCCGTGCAGGTTGCGCAAACTGGTTTTCCCCTGCAGCGATGCGATTTTCCGGCTGCCACGCAATGGCTTCTCCTGCCACATCGGAGGCCACGGCCGCCAACGGCAACTCAGACGCCTGCTGTAATACGCTCACCACCGCCTGATAGATAAAATCGTGCACCAAACGCGACTCATGGAAACGCACTTCGTGCTTCGCCGGGTGTACGTTGACGTCAACCTGGTGCGGATCCACTTCAAGAAACAGCAGGTAGGCAGGCTGCTGCTCACTGTGCAAACTGTCTTGGTAAGCCTGGCGGATAGCGTGATTAATCAGCCGATCGCGCATCATGCGTTGATTGACGTAGCAATACTGCATGTCGGTCAGTTGCTTTGCGCCCTCGGGATCGACCACCCAGCCGTGGATGGACAAATCGCCGTGCTGCCACGAAATACGCAGCGCGTGTTGCAAAAACAGCGGCCCACAAATACTGCCAACACGGCGTTCATGCTGTGAGGCATCCGGCGCGGCGCGGTATTGGCGGATCGTTTTACCATTATGGTTAAGGGTAAACGTCACATCGAAGCGCGCCAGCGCGATGCGGCGCACCACTTCATCAATATGCGCGAATTCTGTCTTTTCTGTGCGCATGAATTTGCGCCGCGCAGGGGTGTTGTAGAACAGATCGAGCACTTCCAGCGTGGTACCCACCGGATGCGCCGCCGGTTTTACCGTCACCGCCATATCACGGCCTTCCGCATAGGCTTGCCACGCTTCATTCTGCTCCGCCGTACGGGACGTCAGCGTTAAGCGCGAAACTGAACTGATACTCGCCAGCGCCTCACCGCGAAAACCCAGGCTGATAATCGCTTCGAGATCGTCCAGCGTGGCAATTTTGCTGGTTGCATGACGCGCCAGTGCTAAGGCCAGATCGGCTTTGCCAATTCCAGTGCCGTTATCACGAATCCGAATACGTTTTGCCCCGCCGCGATCGATATCGATATCAATTCGGGTCGCCCCGGCATCGAGACTGTTCTCCACCAGTTCCTTCACCACTGAAGCGGGGCGTTCCACCACTTCTCCGGCGGCAATCTGGTTAGCCAGTTGGGGAGGCAAAACCTGAATCGGCATGCGAGTTCCTCTGTTATTGACGCACGCGCGTCGCGAACGGCATCAGGCAGACGGGATAATCAGCGTCTGCCCAAGTTGTACCGTGCCGGACGTCATGTCATTGGCACGTTGGATCTCCTTCATACTTACACCATATCGCATGGCGATGGCACTCAGGCTATCTCCTTTTACCACTTTATGTTTGACCGGAACGGCGGTACGCGGCACCGGAGCCGATGCAGTCGAAGTGCGAGCCCCCGCAGGAATGCGCAATTTCTGCCCCACCCAGACGCCATCTTTTTTCAGATTATTCTCACTGCGCAACGCCGCCATACTGACGCCGTAACGCGCCGCGATACCTGAAAGAGACTCACCACGCGCTACGGTATGGCGCGTGGTCGCTGTACTACTGGATGCCGTGGTCGTGGGCGTTGTAGCCTTACGGTTGACCGGCTGTATGACCGGTCGGTTTTCCTGCTTTGGGACGGATTGTACTGGATGCGCCTGGAAATAGCTGTGCAACCCCCGGTAGATCGCCGTGGCGATTTTATCCTGATAATCGCTGCTTCCCAGCAAACGCTCTTCGGTCAGGTTGCTGATAAAGCCCGTTTCCACCAACAACGAGGGAATATCCGGTGAACGCAGTACGCCCAGGCTGGCGTGTTCCGGACGGCGTTTGTGCAACGACCCGACGCGCTGCATTTCCTGCAACACTTTGACCGCCACGTCATAACCGACGCGCTGAGAGTGACCAAACTGCAAATCCAGCACCGCCTGACTCAGGTAAGGATCGGCACTGTTGTTTGCCAGCAGATCCCCTGCGCCCCCCAACAGTTCCGACTGCTTCTCGTGCTGTTCCAGCCAGTTGGCCATTTCACTATTAGCACGCCGATTGGAGAGCACCCATACGGAAGCACCGGAAGCCCAACGGTTTGGCGCGGCATCCGCGTGAATAGAAACCAGCAGATTGGCGCCTTGCTTACGTGCCACATCGGAGCGCCCCATGACAGAGATGAAGTAATCACCGTCACGCGTCATCACGCCTTTAAAATTAGGATCGCTATTAAGCAAAGTATGCAATTTGCGCCCAATCGCCAGCGTCACGTTTTTCTCGCGCAAGCCAGAAGGCCCTATAGCACCGGGGTCCTGCCCACCGTGTCCGGCATCAATGGCGACGATAACCGGTTCGCTGGCACCGCCAGAGCGCGACGTTGCCGCACGTGCGGAGGCATTGCTGTTCACCACCACGGTAGGTTTGTTGTTAAACGGATTGCCACCCGATTCAACCGGTGCCGTGTTACGGGTTTCGCGCGTAACGGCAGTCGCTGGCGGTGCTTTTGTCACCTTCGCTTTCTGCTGCCCAGCAACGGTAAACACCACGTTAAACCCTGCGCCAGCTTTCTGTGTCGCGGCGCGCGTTTTGGCGGGCTGGGTCAAATCCAGCACAAGTCGCAGGCTCTGTGCATCCTTCGCCTGACTGGTACGAATGCGTTTGATAATGTTTTGCCCACTAAACTCCAGCGGCAGCCCTTGAATCACCCCCGTCTGCCGGATGTCGATCACCACCCTATCCGGGTTGTTAAGCGGGAAAAAGGCATAGATCGGTTGTCCGCTGAAATTCAGGCTGACCGTCGCCTGATTATCACCGTTTTCCACCTTGATATCAGAGAAATTGGCGGCCCAACCCGTACTGGCCAGCAGCAGCCCAGCCCACATCACCAGAGCGAGCATGCGTTTCATCATGGCGTTTCACTCTCCGGCAGGGGAGATATCTGCGCCAAAATACGCTCACCCAGCGCCGATATGGCGATCAACTGCGCGTGCCGCCCTTGCGCTTCATAGTTCAGATGCACTTCAAGATCGGCGCTAGGGAGAATGCCTTCACCCTGCTGCGGCCATTCAATCAGACAGATGGCATCCTGCGTCACGTAGTCGCGGATCCCCATAAATTCCAGCTCTTCTGGATCGGCCAGACGGTAAAGGTCAAAATGATACACCGCCAGCGGTGACAGCGCGTAAGGCTCCACCAGCGTATACGTGGGGCTTTTCACGTTGCCCTGATGGCCACGCGCCTGGAGGAAGCCGCGGCTGAACGTGGTTTTACCTGCACCCAGATCGCCAAAAAGATAAATACTGCATGCGCTGTCGCAGGCCTGCGCCAACGATGCTCCTAATGCGATGGTAGCTGCCTCATCCGGCAGCGGAAAATCTACTTTTTTCATTCTGTCTTTTCTAAGGGTATCCACTCAGGATTAACATAGCGGGACAATACTGGCATCAGATCGGTAGCCAACATCCCTCGCGTGCCGCGATGCTCGGCCAGCGCATCGGCCGCTGCGCCGTGCACCACACAGCCAGCGCAAGCCGCTGCGTAGCGTGACAATTTTTGTCCAAGCAATGCGCCGATAATACCAGATAACACGTCGCCCATGCCGCCGCTCGCCATGCCAGGATTGCCGACATCAACCAGAGCCAACGCATCAGACTCATCGGCAATCACGGTACCCGCCCCTTTTAGCACGACCGTGCCGCCATAGCGTTGTACCAGTTTCTGGGCAGCAAGTAAGCGATCACTTTCAATCTCCGCCACTCGGCAATTCAGCAGACGGGCCGCTTCCCCCGGATGTGGGGTTAAAATACGATTTTGACGTTTAAAAGGGCTCATTGCCAGCAGGTTTAGCGCATCTGCGTCCCACAGCATGGGTTTGTTACAATTTTCCACGGCGCGCAGTGCGCTTTTCGCCCAGCCATCTTGCCCCAGGCCCGGCCCAATCACCACCACGTCGGCCCAGTCAAGCCCTTCGCGGAGGGTGGCATCACTCAGGGCTTGCACCATCAGTTCTGGGCGAGCCATCAGCAACGCCGCATCGTATTGCATGTGAGTGAGCACTCGCACCAATCCCGCGCCACTGCGCAATGCGGCTTCTCCTGCCATCGCAATAGCGCCCCCCATTCCGACATTACCTCCCACCAACAGCAATCGGCCATGATCGCCTTTGTGCGCCAGCGGCGAACGAGGCGTCAGCCAGCCTGGTATATGTTCACGGGATAAACGCCACATCGGCGCGGGATGCTGCTGCAACCAGCCTGAAAGCCCCAAATCCGCACAGTGTAACGCGCCGACACAAGCGCGCGCCCTGCCCGTCAGCAGCCCCGGTTTTAGCGCAATAAAGGTAACGGTACAGGCAGCGACGATCGCCTCTCCTGCACAGGCGCCGGTTTGCGCATTCAACCCGGAGGGAATATCCAGCGCCAGCACTGGCGCTGCGTGAGCGTTAGCGCGAGCGATCAGCGCATCATAGGGAGCACGCGGCACGGAGGATAACCCAGTCCCCAGCAGGCCGTCGATAATCAAATCAATTCCATCAGGCCACGGGGCGTCGGGCGTCAATGCTACATCCCCCGCTTTCTGCCATGTCGCGTAGGCACACTGTGCTTCCTCTGGCAGAGGGCGTGCAGCCTTGCACGCGACCACGGTGGTTTCAATCCCTGCGGCACGCGCAAGCGTAGCCACCACATAGCCATCGCCACCGTTGTTGCCATGCCCGCACAGCACCAGCCAACGGCGCGCATTGGGGTAGCAGCAACGGGCATGTTGGTAAGCCGCTTCTCCGGCACGTTGCATCAACGCATAAAGCGTGATTCCCGTTTGCCGCGCGGCGTCAGGCTCTTCACGGCGCAGCCAGTCGGGTGGATAAACGCCGTCTGGTAGCCTTCGCTGATGAGCAGGTACGGTATGGGGCATGAGTTCCTCCCGGGCAACATAAGCGTTTGTAGCAAAAACGGATAACGCATGGTTATCTTTATGTCTCAACTTAGCAAGGTCTGAAACCGGCTGCCAGAAACCTATCAGGGTAAATGTCGCATGGCGACGGTGCCTTCAGCACACAGACGTCCGTCAGACGATGTGATAAAATGAGAACGTTTATTTCTCCCAAATGGTTCCTCATGACTTATCCCTACGACCTTAACCAACTCGCCCAGAACATCAAACAGTGGGGATACGAATTGGGCTTTCAGCAGGTAGGGATCTGCGATACCGACCTTTCCCATGAAGAGCCGCGGCTTCAGGTGTGGCTGGATAAGCAGTATCACGGTGAAATGGAGTGGATGGCGCACCACGGTATGCTGCGTGCCCGTCCGCATGAACTGTTGCCCGGCACGCTGCGCGTTATCAGCGTGCGTATGAACTATCTGCCCGCTAAAGCGGCCTTCGCCAAAACCCTGAATAACCCGACGCTCGGTTATGTTAGCCGTTACGCGCTAGGGCGTGATTACCACAAGCTGTTGCGTCAGCGGCTGAAAAAGTTGGGTGACCGGATACAGGAACATTGCGGCAACCTGCAATTCCGCCCCTTCGTCGATTCTGCACCGATTATGGAGCGCCCGCTGGCGGCCAAGGCCGGATTAGGTTGGGTGGGTAAACACTCGCTGATCCTCAATCGGGAAGCGGGCTCCTGGTTTTTCCTTGGGGAACTGCTGATCGACCTGCCGTTACCCGTCGATCAACCGTTGGAAGAGCAGTGCGGACGCTGTGTCGCATGCATGACAACCTGCCCTACCGAGGCCATCGTTGCGCCTTACACCGTGGATGCCCTACGTTGTATCTCCTACCTTACCATTGAACTGGAAGGTGCCATTCCCGAAGCGTTGCGTCCGCTGATGGGCAACCGTATTTACGGCTGTGATGATTGCCAACTGATTTGCCCCTGGAACCGTTTTTCCCAGCTTACCGATGAAGATGATTTTAGCCCGCGCGCCGCGCTGCATACGCCTGCGTTGCTGGACCTGTTTCAGTGGGATGAAGCAAAATTTCTGCGCATCACGGAAGGCTCAGCCATCCGCCGCATCGGTCACCAGCGTTGGTTACGTAATATCGCTGTGGCGCTGGGGAATGCCCCCTACGAGGAAAGTGTTGTGCTAGGCTGTGTCCCTTAATCCCATGAGTTATACTAACTGTTTGTTTCTAAATCATTTTTAACTATGGCTCGCTACGACCTTCCCGATGAAGCATGGGCTATCATCCAGCCCTTACTCCCTGCTGAACCAGCAACACCACAGGCCGGACGCCCATGGGCTGAGCATCGCATGATTATCAATGGCATGTTCTGGAGGCTGTGCTCTGGTGCCCCATGGCGTGATTTACCTGAGCGATACGGTCCATGGAAAACCGTTTATAACCGCTTTAACCGATGGTCAAAATCGGGAGTCATTAACATTATTTTTAATAAGTTACTTTCATCACTTGATGCCCATGGCCTCGTGGACTGGTCAGCGACTGCGCTGGATGGTAGCAATATCAGGGCGCTGAAATGTGCTGCCGGTGCTCAAAAAAACATCCCGATATCACCGGAGATAATGGGCTGGGTCGCTCTCGAGGTGGTTTTGGCACCAAAATCCATATGGCTACAGACGGAAGTGGTCTTCCGTTAAACATCGTGTTGAGCCCCGGTCAGGCTCATGAAAGTCAGTTTGCACTACATCTTTTGGACGGTATTGGTGTTCAACGCCAGAACGGCAGTATGAAACGCCGTGGTCATGCGGTACTCGCTGACAAGGCGTACTCCGGGCATGTATTACGTAACGAGCTGAAAAACAGAGGTATAAAAACTGTCATCCCCCGAAAATCCACTGAAAAAATGGCGGTGGATGGTCGTTCAAAGCTCGATCGTGACGCCTACCGCAATCGGAACGTTGTTGAGCGGTGCTTTGGCCGTCTGAAAGAATACCGTCGCATTGCGACACGTTACGACAAAACGGCGAGGAATTATCTGGCAATGTTGAAACTGGGCTGCATCCGCCTGTTTTACCAGAGGTTATGTAATTAAGGGACACAGCCTAGCCTTACAAGCGCGACTCGGGCAGAGCGCACTGATCGATGAGCATATTCGCTGGGCAATTGAGCAACAATTGGCACGCCGTGCCGCTCAGTCTATCGACGTGCAGTTGCCGCAGAAAAAACGGCTTATTCGTGCTATTGAAAAAGGATTACCGCGCGATGCCTGAGGTGTTGCCAGGCGGTCATATCATCCTGGCCCGCCCTGTGCATAAATATAAAACTCCTTGCCAATCAATCCGTGAAGAAAGTGCAAGTGATCGCCTTAACATTTTGATAAGTTATTTTTATCAATAAATATCAGTAAGATATAAAGATACCTTTGACAATCTTGCCAAAGATCATTTTACGCAGGCAAAGAGAAACCTGTGGATAAGTCTGTTAAGAAAATTATGAGATTTTATATTACATGAAACGCAAAAGAGAGGAGTAAGCACTTCGATACCCGAAAACACGCTGCATAAAAAATAGCCTACTGCGCGAGCGGGACGCAATTGTGGACTGGTTAGTCTCGGAGCACAAGCGATTTATCTTTCATCTGCGATTG
This sequence comes from Symbiopectobacterium sp. Eva_TO, assembly GCF_053848865.1. Classification (NCBI taxonomy): domain Bacteria; kingdom Pseudomonadati; phylum Pseudomonadota; class Gammaproteobacteria; order Enterobacterales; family Enterobacteriaceae; genus Symbiopectobacterium; species Symbiopectobacterium sp. Eva_TO. Next base: position 2,497,034 of record NZ_JBSPEY010000004.1, read on the forward strand.
AACGCCTAAAATATAATCACAGAAACGATCTTGTTCCACACCAACGATCGGATCATCGTCGATGGGCCAACGCGCGTACCAAACGATCGCCGATCGATTGCACGCCCTGAACTAAAATCACCAGAACCACTACCGTACCCGCCATCACCTGATCGTTAAAACGCTGATAGCCGTAGCGGATCGCCAGATCCCCCAGACCACCACCGCCGATCACACCTGCCATGGAAGATAATCCAATCAACAACACCACCGTTAACGTCACGCCTGCCAGGATCGTTGGCAGCGCTTCTGGCAGCAACACTTTGCCGATCACGTGCCAGAGCGATCGCCCCATTGACTGGATCTCCTCAATACGCCCGCGTTCAACCTCATCCAACGCATTTTCCACTACGCGGGAAAAAAAGGAAAAGCCCCGATAGTGATCGGTACGATCGCCGCCGTACTTCCAAGTGTGGTGCCCACGATCAGACGGGTCAACGGGATCAGCGCAATCAACAACACCACAAACGGTAGCGATCGGCCAACGTTGATCAGCGCGCCCAGCCCCCGGTTTAACCAAGGTAAAGGCGCAACCCCGTCAGATCGCGTGATAAACAACACTACACCCAGCGGCAGGCCAATCAGCACGGTAAACAGCGCTGCCAGCCCCACCATGTACCCCGTCTCTAATGTGGCATTCCACATCAGCGCAATAAACTCATCCCAGCTCAGGCGACCTTGCATAAGGCACTACCCTCAATGACGCCGTGACGGCGAAGAAACGCCTGCTCTGCCGCATAATCGGGCAACAACGCTCTGCGTAGCTGCGAATCAGGCGTTGCAAGCAGCGTCGACAGCGCCCCGCTTTCCACGATCTGACCATGCGCCATCAGCGCGGCGTGATCGCAAATGGCTTTTACCACCGACAGTTCGTGCGTGATCAACACGATCGTCACACCTAACTGAAGGTTGATGTCTGCCAGCAGCGCCAACACCGATGCTGTGGTTTCAGGATCGAGCGCGCTGGTCGCCTCGTCACACAGTAAATACCTCGGCTTCGCCGCCAACGCACGCGCAATGCCGACACGCTGCTGCTGCCCACCGAATAACTGCGAAGGGAAGGCGCGCGCTTTATCACTGAGCCCCACCCATTCCAACAACGCGCTGACTCGCGCTTCACGCTCGTGACGCGCAACCCTAGCTATCTCAAGCGGCACGGCAACGTTGTCCTGCACATTACGCGCATGCAGCAGGTTGAAGTGCTGAAAAATCATGCTGGTGCGCTGCCGGTGCTGACGCAACGCCCGTGAAGAGAGTGCGGTAATCTCTTCACCATCCACCACAATCCGGCCCGATGAGGGCCGTTCCAGCAGGTTAAGACAGCGCAGCAGCGAGCTTTTACCCGCACCGCTGCGCCCCAAAATGCCATAAACAGAACCCGCGGGAATAGTCAGCGACACGTCATCCAATGTCGGGCGATCGCACCCTGGGTAACGTTTTCCCACGTGTTCGATGACGATCATGGTTGCTGGCTCGCCACCGGGATCACCGAGCCGTTATAGCGCTGCGCAATAAAATCGGCGATCGCTTTGGATTCCAGATCGGCGGCCAGCTTTTTAATGCGCGGATCGTTTTGCAGGGCGGGCGTCGTCACCAATATGTTGGCATAGGGGTTATGCTCACCTCGTTATACACAAGTCCGCAACGCCTTATATGCCAAGGGTTAGGGGGCTGAAATAGGCAGCCGGTGGGGTTGTAAATGAAGTGAAACCGACGTGTACTATCGCCATTTACGGCGCTGAAAAATGACACGGGATTCAGATGGCTGGGCACACCAAGAACTGGAAGGGGTAAATCTTGGTGACACGAGGCTCAATAAGCGTGCCAAAGGGCTTTTGATACGGCTGGCTGAGAATCCGCAAGCCAGCATTCCGCATGCGTGCCTCGGATGGTCTGAGACGCTGGGTGCTTACCGCTTCATGGAGAACCAAGCATTCGAATGGCGAGACATTCTGCAACCTCACTGGCAGCGTACGCAGGAAAGGATCCGAGAACACGAGGTTGTGCTGTGTATCCAAGACACTACCGAGCTTGACTTCAACGGGCAGCAAATCCAAGGCTTGGGTCCCTTGAACTACGAAGCCAGGCGTGGTCTGTACCTGCATCCGACCTACGCGGTCAGTCCGGATCGCGTGGGGTTGGGCGTACTGGATGCGTGGATGTGGGCAAGAGAGCCGAAGGATGCAGACGGAAAACGCGATGGGCTCAAGGAGAGTACGCGCTGGCTCGAGGGATACGAGCGAGTTGCTGAACTCGCCTCGGAGTTGCCAAACACACGTCTGGTGTACTTAGCCGATCGCGAAGCGGATATCAAGGCGTTGATGCAGCTCGCTGATGACCTTGGCACTCCGGCTGACTGGTTGATCCGCTCGACTCATAATCGCAGTCTGGACTGTAATGAGAAGCTTTGGCAGAAGGTTGGAAAGACCGTGCCGGTGGGAGAAATCCAATTCGTTATGGCGGCTCGCGCGGGGCAGAAGGCGCGTACGGTGAAACAGGCGCTGCGCGTGAAGCGAGTGTCGCTGCGTTGCGGGTTGGCAGTGACTTGTGTGATAGCCAAGGAAATTGAGCCGCCAGCAGGCGTGAAGCCGGTCGAGTGGCGGTTGCTGAGCAATCGCGTACCTGAAGGACGAGAAGATATCGTGGAGCTGATCGACTGGTATCGGGCTAGATGGGAAATCGAGATGTTCTTCAATGTGCTGAAGAACGGCTGCTGTGTCGAAGCGTTACAGTTATCGACCGTGGATCGCATTGAGCGGGCATTGGCGCTGTTCATGATCGTGGCATGGCGCATCGCCTATTTAATGCGTATGGGACGAACCTGTCCAGAGCTGGACGCAATGTTGTTCTTTGATTCCGACGAGACTCATGGCGCTTACCTACTGATGAACAAGCGTATGCCCAAGGGCCGCCCTAAGCTAAACGAAGTATTGCGCTTAGTTGCGCAACTGGGAGGCTTTCTTGCTCGAAAAGGCGACGGTGAACCAGGCGCAAAAACTATCTGGAAAGGCTTGCAGAAAGTCATGACGGCCGCCGAAACGCTACGCGCGCTCAGGCACGAACAGAGATGTGTATAACGAGGTGGGTTATGCTCTGCGCGTTCTAACCCCAGCGCATCTTTGGCCGGAACCAGCCCCGCTTCCAGCGCATAGTTGCCGTTGATCACCGCCAGATCGACATCGTCCAGCGAGCGCGGGATCTGCGCCGCTTCAACTTCCTTGATCTTCAACTTCTTCGGGTTTTCAGCGATATCTTTCGGTGTTGCCTGATCCTTGGCCGGATCGCTTTAGCCTGGTTTCAGCTTCACCAGCCCCTGGCTCTGTAATAAATACAGTGCACGGCTGAGGTTGGTGACATTGTTCGGTACGGCCACCGTGCCGCCTTCCGGCACCTCGCTAAAGCTTTTGTGCTTACGTGAGTAAATACCTAACGGTTCCACATGCACGGTAGCGGCGACTACAAACTGTTTCCCCAACGCTTTTTCCTGATCCCGCAGATAGGGCACGTGTTGGAAATAGTTGGCATCCACATCGCCATGCGCCAGCAGCTCGTTGGCGTTTACACCGCTGGTCAGTTCGATCACTTTCAAGGCGTTCTGTGGATCAATTTTCTGCACCTGTGCCAGGATCTCACTGTGAGGCACTGGATCGGCAGCTACGCGCAGCGCTTGCGACGCGGATGCAGAGAAGGTCACGCTAACGGCTAATGCAACACTGCTGACAAAAAATGCGACACGCTTATTCATACAGGCTTCCTTTTATTGCTTCGTTTTAGGTATTAGGGTTTATGTCTGCCACAAAGGCAGAGACAGAAAAGCGTCAGTGAGCGGCGTGTTCCGCTTTCGCTACCACATCGGCGTAATAACGCTGTGCAACATCAGGATGCGAGCGCAGCCGTCCTTTCAGGTAGTTCCAACCCACATCACGCAACAAGGGATTGTGCGGATCGCTGGTAGGCCCCTGCGCCAGACGCGCCACCTGTGGAGGCAGTTGATACACCGGCACCACCGCATCCAACTGTGCACCGAGGAAAAAGGCGATGGAGAGGCGCTCCTGCCCGGCTGGCGGTGAGACCACACGGTGCACCGTGGCACGCAAATAGCCATTGGTCGCCAGTTCCAGCAGTTCACCGATATTCACGACAAAGGAGCCCGGCAGCGGCGGCGCATCAATCCAACGATCGGGGGCCACCTCGACCTGTAAACCAGCCTGATCATCCTGCAACAGGAAGCTCAGGAAACCTGAATCCTTGTGCGCCCCCACGCCTTGCTGGCTACTCTGCGCCGATTGACCCGGATAACGAATCAGCTTGATATGTTCGTTAGGCTTCTCACCGTACAGTGCATCAAAGGTGTGTGGCGCTAACACCAGCACCTCAGCAAAAGCACGCAACAGTTGCTGGGCCATGGCGGTCATCGCTTGTTGCCAGGTCAGCAGCGTGGTTTTCAGTGCAGGCTGCGCTTCCGGCCACAAATTAGGACCTTGTAACTGCCACCAACGGGGGGATTGCGGTATCAATTGCAGGGCGGTGCGTTCAGCGCCAATGTCAAACTGCTCACACCAGTCGGGTTGGTTGCGCGTCAACTCGGCCCCAGCACGGTTGTAGCCGCGAAAGTGAGGAGAATGGATCATGGCAACGCGCTGTTTTTCCTCATCAGGCAAGGCAAAGAAAGCGCGAGCCTGCTGCTGCAACTGCTGCTGTAGCGTTTCGGGAATACCGTGGTGGGTGAGATAAAAGAAACCGACATCGCGGGCGGCTTCATTGAGCGAGGTTAAAAACGCCCGCCGCTGCTCGGGGTTACCGTGCAGGTGTGATAAATCAAGGAGAGGTAGTCTGTTTATGGTACTCATTGCGTACTCCATCAATTATTCCATGCTCAAACGGAAAATAAATGCAGGAGCCGCAACAACAACGATAGCACGTCATGGTTCACCTCGTCAGGAAGCGGAGTGGTTTCAGAGCGTTCACCTTTATCAGCGCAAAACCCCTACCAGCACAAAGTAAAGAAACCGATGTTTTTCGACATCTGATGCTATTAATCCTGAATTACAGCGACGGGTAAAATACAAAGAGTGGCATAGTTAAGCAGCGCTTTAGCTATGCTACCAACTTTGTCGTTGTGACGAAGGTGATAACCACATGTGACCGGGCGCTATGGGGAGATAACGCCCGATCGTATAGGACTACACGTGTTCTGACGACGTAGCCAGCGCCACCAACAATCGCTGGATATCCTGCGGCGTGGGTGTCTCACGGGTAAATAAAATGCGGTACATCAAGGGGGCAATAATGCGCTCAATGATCTGTTGCGCACTGGCAGGTGCTTCCTGTCGCGCCAGGGCGCGCTCACGAATCACCTCCAACTGCTGCGTGGTGAAACCGGCACACTTGCCCGAACTTTCATGTCCCGGCGTGCCCAACACATCGCGCAGCATCGCCCGGCCCGGCTCCGAGGCCATATCTTCGATGTAAGTATTCAGCCAGATCTCAAGATCGCCGGTGAAAGAACCGGTGTCCTGCGGCTCGGCATCCGGACGCAGTTTTTCCACCGCTACATCGGCCAGCAGTTGGGGCAGATCCCCCCAGCGCCGATAAAGCGTAGACGGTGTCACCCCCGCGCGTGTCGCAATGGCGGGAATGGTGAGCGCCTGGCGCCCCATCTCCTGTTCCAATTCGCGGACCGCCCGCTGAATCGCCGCCTGCACTCGCGCACTGCGTCCCCCCGGCCGCACACCCTGTGTGATCGCCATCTGATACTCCCTGGTCGAACAAAAAACGTTTATTGACACCACTAAAGCAAAATATTTGCTTTAGTGGTGAAATCGCTGTAGCGTTGTTAACGCATAATCTTAGCTTTTATACCACAGGACACGCCATGACGGTTATCAGCAATACCGTGATACGCGCCACACCCCGGCGCAATGCATTCACACTCGCACTACATAGCCTCACGCTGATAGCCTTTATGGCGGTCTCTAGCGTGCCGACACCGCTCTATCAGCTGTATCAGCACGATTGGGGATTTTCCGCGACGCTGCTTACTATTATCTTCGCCGCCTATGCCTTTGCCCTGCTGTGCGCCCTGCTGATCGCCGGTCGACTTTCCGACCACGTGGGGCGACGTCCGGTGATTGCTGCGGCGCTACTGCTTAACATAGTCGCCATGTTCTGTTTTCTCTTTGCATCGCATCCTTATGGGCTTGTCATTGCGCGCATCGTGCAGGGCTTTGCGACCGGACTGGCAACCGTTGCGGTGGGTGCCGCTCTGCTGGATGTGCATCCCGAACGCGTTTCGCTGGTCAATAGCATTGCGCCGCTAACCGGTATGGCCGCTGGTGCGATGTTGAGCTGTGCCCTGCTGGCGTATCAACTGGCACCACTTCACAGCGGCTATCTGCTGCTGCTCGGCGTATTTGTGCTGCTGTTGATCGGTCTGGCGTGTACGCCGGAAACCGGACTGCTCCGCAACGGTGCATGGGCCAGCCTGCGTCCCAGCGTTGCCGTACCCCCGCAGGCCAGAACGGCATTTTGGCGTGTGATGCCGGGGACCCTGTACATGATTCTGTGTAAATGCCTTTCTCAGTAGTGACCGTCCAGGCGGTCACCGAACTCGATAATAAAACGGCTCATTGCCATACGCCAGTCCCGCAGTGGCATCGTCCATTTCTGTGAGGCCGACTGGATTGCCAGTCACACCACCTTTTTCACTGCGTCGTCAGTCGGGAACACCTTGCGTTTTTTAATCGCATGCCGGATCACACTGTTCAGCGACTCGATGGCGTTGGTTGTGTAGATGACTTTGCGGATATCAGCCGGGTAAGCGAAGAACGTTGCCAGATTGCTCCAGTTCGTCTGCCAGCTCCGGCTTATCTGTGGATAGCGGCTGTCCCATGCGCTGGCGAATGCTTCCAGCCCCTGCTGGCCTGCTTCTTCCGTAGCGGCCTGATAGATGGCTTTCAGGTCGCGTGTGACGGCTTTGTAGTCCTTCCAAGAGACGAACCTCAGGCTGTTGCGTACCATGTGCACGATGCACAGCTGGATGCGGGCTTCCGGAGACACCGTGTTGATGGCGTCCGGGAAGCCTTTCAGACCGTCGACACAGGCGATGAGGATATCGTTCAGGCCGCGGTTTTTTAGTTCTGTCAGCACATTGAGCCAGAACTTCGCGCCCTCGTTTTCGGCCAGCCACATACCCAGCAGTTCTTTCTGGCCCTCGATGTTGATACCCAGTGCCAGGAACACGGATTTATTGATGACACGACTGTCCTGCCGGACCTTCAGGATGATACAGTCAAGGTAAACAATGGGATAGACTGCATCCAGTGGACGATTTTGCCATTCAGTAACCTGTTCCATCACGGCGTCGGTGACCTTCGAGACCAGCGCCGGTGAGACATCCGCGTCATACAGCTCTTTGAACGCAGACGCTATCTCGCGGGTGGTCATCCCTCTGGCGTACAGGGACAGGATTTGGTTATCCATCCCGGTGATCCGGGTCTGGTTTTTCTTCACCAGTTGTGGTTCGAAGGAGCCATCACGATCGCGCGGAGTACGTAGTTCCAGAGGGCCATCGCCGGTGGTCACGGTGTTTGTGGAATAGCCGTTGCGGGAGTTGGCCCCCGGTTTGGGCTGATTTTTATCGTAGCCCAGATGGTGGGACATTTCGGCGTTGAGAGCAGCCTCAACGCTGATTTTCTTCAGCAGGCGATCGAATTGTCTGAGAGCGTCAGGGGTTTTGAGATTTTTGGCCAGTTCGTTAGCCAGAGCCTGCAACTGTTTTTCGTCCATAAATTAACCTGTTTTTGATGTTGGATTGAACATATCAAAATCAGGCAATTACACAAATTTATGTACAGGCTCGTGACGGCCTGTGCGCTGCTGTTGCCCGTGATTCATCGAGAGGTTATTCGCCGTTTCCGGCAAGAAAGCCTGCCGGTGTGGGATATCCTATTATTGGTGCTCTATTTCGTTATCGTCGATACCATCGAACACCACCGCTTATTCGCCTTTCTCTTTGTCTACGACACTGCGCGTACGGATTTGCTGGAAGAGCTGTTTGAACTCACCTCGTTATACACATCTCTGTTCGTGCCTGAGTGCGCGTAGCGTTTCGGCGGCCGTCATGACTTTCTGCAAGCCTTTCCAGATAGTTTTTGCGCCTGGTTCACCGTCGCCTTTTCGAGCAAGAAAGCCTCCGAGTTGCGCAACTAAGCGCAATACTTCGTTTAGCTTAGGGCGGCCCTTGGGCATACGCTTGTTCATCAGTAGGTAAGCGCCATGAGTCTCGTCGGAATCAAAGAACAACATTGCGTCTAGCTCTGGACAGGTTCGTCCCATACGCATTAAATAGGCGATGCGCCATGCCACGATCATGAACAGCGCCAATGCCCGCTCAATGCGATCCACGGTCGATAACTGTAACGCTTCGACACAGCAGCCGTTCTTCAGCACATTGAAGAACATCTCGATTTCCCATCTAGCCCGATACCAGTCGATCAGCTCCACGATATCTTCTCGTCCTTCAGGTACGCGATTGCTCAGCAACCGCCACTCGACCGGCTTCACGCCTGCTGGCGGCTCAATTTCCTTGGCTATCACACAAGTCACTGCCAACCCGCAACGCAGCGACACTCGCTTCACGCGCAGCGCCTGTTTCACCGTACGCGCCTTCTGCCCCGCGCGAGCCGCCATAACGAATTGGATTTCTCCCACCGGCACGGTCTTTCCAACCTTCTGCCAACGCTTCTCATTACAGTCCAGACTGCGATTATGAGTCGAGCGGATCAACCAGTCAGCCGGAGTGCCAAGGTCATCAGCGAGCTGCATCAACGCCTTGATATCCGCTTCGCGATCGGCTAAGTACACCAGACGTGTGTTTGGCAACTCCGAGGCGAGTTCAGCAACTCGCTCGTATCCCTCGAGCCAGCGCGTACTCTCCTTGATCCCATAGCGTTTTCCGTCTGCATCCTTCGGCTCTCTTGCCCACATCCACGCATCCAGTACGCCCAACCCCACGCGATCCGGACTGACCGCGTAGGTCGGATGCAGATACAGACCACGCCTGGCTTCGTAGTTCAAGGGACCCAAGCCTTGGATTTGCTGCCCGTTGAAGTCAAGCTCGGTAGTGTCTTGGATACACAGCACAACCTCGTGTTCTCGGATCCTTTCCTGCGTACGCTGCCAGTGAGGTTGCAGAATGTCTCGCCATTCGAATGCTTGGTTCTCCATGAAGCGGTAAGCACCCAGCGTCTCAGACCATCCGAGGCACGCATGCGGAATGCTGGCTTGCGGATTCTCAGCCAGCCGTATCAAAAGCCCTTTGGCACGCTTATTGAGCCTCGTGTCACCAAGATTTACCCCTTCCAGTTCTTGGTGTGCCCAGCCATCTGAATCCCGTGTCATTTTTCAGCGCCGTAAATGGCGATAGTACACGTCGGTTTCTCTTCATTTACAACCCCACTGGCTGCCTATTTCAGCCCGCTAACCCTTGGCATATAAGGCGTTGCGGACTTGTGTATAACGAGGTGGTTTGAACTGCCCTTTATGTTTTCGCTGTTTGCCATTGCGTTCTTACTGCAACGTAATGAAAAGCAGACCGGAACCAAAACAGTGTCAATTTCACATTCTGCATTGCATGATATTCGAAATTAGATTTCCTAATGAATAATTAGAATCTTCAATTTCAATTAATGAAAAAACCGCCTTACACTCCCTCGAATTGTTCATTCGGGAGAGTGTAGGGAACCATGTTTGGTATGTATTGGCAGGGATTTTTTCTGGGCGCGGCGATGATTTTGCCTCTGGGGCCGCAAAACGCTTACGTGATGAATCAGGGGATTCGGCGTCAGTATCACCTGATGATTGCCTTGCTGTGTGCATTGAGCGATGTCATCTTGATTTGTGCTGGCATTTTGGCGGCAGCGCGTTGCTGAGTCAGTCATCGCTGTTGCTGTCATTGATCACCTGGGGTGGTGTGGCGTTTCTGCTTTGGTATGGCTGGCGCGCGTTTAACGTGGTCTTCAAGCGTCAACTCGACGTGGTGAGCGTGGATATCGTACGGCAAAGCCGCTGGCGTGTTATCGCTACGGTGTTGGCTGTCACCTGGCTGAATCCGCACGTGTATCTGGATACTTTTGTCGTGCAAGGCAGCATTGGCGGGCAAATGGCACCCGATGCGCGCAGTTGGTTTGCATTGGGCTCCATTACGGCTTCGTTCCTGTGGTTCTTTGCATTGGCGTTGCTGGCATCCTGGCTGGCAGCGTGGCTGAACACGCCAAAAGCACAGCGCGTGATTAATGTCTTTGTTGGCGTCATCATGTGGAGTATTGCGCTGCAACTCGCACATTCCGGTATGCAATAGTGTTGTAAGTTGACGTTTTTTTACGGGATTCCGGAATTCACCTATAGTTAAGCCAAGCCAGCCTGTGCACTATATTTATCAATAACACCATGTTTATCTATAGCCGTAGGCATATTCATTGCACCGGCGCACCGCCGTCATCGCGGCGTGCAACGGCGCACTATTAAATGGAATCAGGAGAAACGACACTGTGAAGCTAAAAGCACTGGCGATAGCCGCCCTGTTAGGATTAAGCACGCTTCCACTGTCCGGTCAGGCCGCTGAATTGCCGAACGGATCGCATATCGTGACATCGGGAAAAGCGAGCGTGGATGCCACGCCGGATATTGCAAATCTGGCGATTGAGGTCAGCGTTTCATCGAAAGACGTGGCTGATGCTAAAAAGCAGGTGGACGACCGCGTGGCGCAATATTTTGCCTATCTGGAAAAACACGGTATTGAGAGAAAAGATATCAGCGCCGCCAACCTGCGTACCCATCCTGAATACGATTTTCTGAAAGATGGTCGTTCTGAACTGAAAGGGTATCGTGCGGTGCGACAGGTGGCGGTAACTGTACGCCAACTGGATCAGCTAAATGCCTTGCTGGATGGCGCACTGCGCGGGGGGTTGACGGAAATCCGCGGCGTGGAGTTGGGGGTAGCCAACCCGGAAGCCTATCGCGATCAGGCACGTCAGCGGGCAATCGAAACGGCGACCAGCCAGGCGAAAGCATTGGCAACCGGATTCAACGCCAAACTGGGACCGATTTACAGCATCCGCTATCAGGTTGCCAACTATCAGCCCGTTCCCATGGCTCGGATGTTTAAAGCGGCGGGCGTCGCGGCAGAGGCCGATGTGGCGCAGACTTACGAGCAGCAAAGCATCCAGTTTGACGATCAGGTTGACGTGGTGTTCGAACTGCAACCTAATCAGTAACGCCTGACTAACGCGCGTCAGGACTGGCGCAATACGCGATGCCCGTGCGAGAGCAGGGCATCCGTCACCTTTCTCATCATCCGACTTTCTGGCGCGAAGCGGTGCCAATAAAGCATACGGCGCTGAAACAGGCCCGGCGTCAGATCGACCAACTCGCTGTTTGCCAATTCTCTCTCGATTTGCAGGTGCGGGATCATACAGCAGGTGGTGCCCTGTCGTACCAGTTGTACGAACGCTTCTGACGAGTTAATGATATGGCAGGGAACGCTGCCGGGCGAGAGATCGAAATTCTGCTGCAAAAACGCCTGATGCATATCATCCAGATGATCAAAGGCAACCGCAGGGGCGCGCAGCAACGCGGAACGGGTCACGCCGTTCGGGAAGTAGCGTGCGGCAAAATCCGGTGAGGCAACAAACAGATAGTCTAACGCACCGAGCTTATCCACCAAACAACTCGGCAACGGCTGCGGCTGGATACTGACGGCACCAACCACTTCACCACGGCGCAAGCGTTCTTGCGTACGGGTTTCATCTTCCACTTGCAGATTGAGACGAATGGGGGAATCGACCAGTACCGGTTGCAACGCAGGTAACAGCCAGGTTGCGAGACTGTCGGCGTTGACCGCCAGCGACAGCAACAGCGGGATATCGCTGCTGGCATCGTTGCCCAGCCACTCTTCTTCCAGCAACTCCACTTGGTGCAACAGCGCCAGCAATTTTTGCCCTTGTTCGGTGGGACGCGGTGGTATGGTTCTGACCAACAGCGGCTGTCCGAACAGGTTCTCCAACTGCTTGATGCGTTGTGAAACGGCGGATTGCGTGATGCACAATTTTTGCGCGGCGCGTTCAAATCCGCGCTCACGAATGACGGCATCGAGAGCCTGAAGTGTGCGATAGTCCGGTCGTTTCATGAAGGTGCCATTTCCTATGGATAAAACTTGGTCTTTGCACTATGCCACATTTTTCCGACGGAACACGCTAAAAATCTGTCCCATTTCACACTGATGGCCGAAAATAATCGAAGGACGCTCGGCGATTGGCGTCGTTTCCGGTGGCGCTTGCTCTATAATACCCCTCTCTCTTCTCACTGTAATTTGCAGGCACGATACAGACCATGACACAAGATGAACTGAAAAAGGCAGTCGGCTGGGCCGCGTTGGATTATGTCCGCCCGGATACTATTGTTGGGGTGGGGACGGGCTCAACGGCAGCGCACTTCATTGACGCGCTGGGTTCCATCAAACACCAGATTAAAGGCGCAGTATCCAGCTCCGTGGCGTCTACCGAAAAGCTCAAAAGCTTAGGCATTACGGTGTTCGACAGCAACGAGGTTGATGAACTGGATATCTATGTGGACGGTGCTGATGAGATCAACCCGCACATGCAAATGATTAAAGGCGGAGGTGCTGCGCTGACGCGTGAGAAGATCATTGCTGCCATCGCACGTCAGTTTATCTGTATTGTCGATGCCTCCAAGCAGGTGGATATTCTGGGCACATTCCCGCTGCCGGTGGAAGTGATTCCCATGGCCCGGGCGTACGTGGCGCGTGAGCTGGTGAAACTGGGCGGCCAGCCGGTCTATCGTCAGGGCGTAGTCACCGACAACGGCAATGTCATTCTGGATGTGCACAACCTCGATATCTCAGATGCCATTGCCGTAGAAAACCGTATCAATGGGATTGCGGGCGTGGTGACCGTCGGTCTGTTCGCCAACCGTGGCGCTGACGTTGCGTTGGTCGGTACCGCGGACGGTGTAAAAACCCTGAAGTAATTTCTCCCCTGCGCATCGGACGTTGGCATTGAAGGTGCTAACGTCCGATTTTTTTGCTTAAAAACCCCACCATTGTTAAAGTCTCACTTTTGGTACTTAATATCACTTTTTCTTATTTTGTTCCCTTTGTAGTGGTCAACTAATATTGGCCACCGCATTAGACTGTATGTAGAACAGTCGCTCAGATTCGTTTGGAGTTAAGCCGCCGTTATACCAGTGAGGCCGGATAGCGCTGTAATACCCCGTGATGTAGCGGATAATCGCGTCCTGGGCTTCGCTGAAGCTGTTGTAACCCTTTGTCGGCACCCATTCTGTCTTCAGGCTGCGGAAGAACCGCTCCATTGGCGCATTATCCCAGCAGTTACCCCGCCGACTCATACTCTGCTTTATCCGGCAGCGCCACAGGGCTTGCCGGTATTGACGGCTGGTATAGTGGCTGCCCTGGTCGCTGTGGAACATGACTCCTGTTGGTTGTCCCCGGAGTTCCCAGACCATCTGCAACGCTTTAACTGTCAGCGCCGAGTCCGGCGACGTCGACATGGCCCAGCCCACCGGTTTGCGGGCGAACAGATCTAGCACCACCGCAAGGTAAGCCCAGCATTTGCCCGTCCAGATGTAGGTCACATCGCCGCACCAGACCTGATCCGGCGCGGTAACCGCGAACTGGCGGTTGAGATAGTTCGGTATTTCAACGTGTTCATTGCCGCCGCGTTTGTATTTGTGAGCCGGTCGCTGGCAGCTGGCGATACCCAGCTCCTTCATCAGCTTGCCAGCCAGCCAGCGCCCCATTTTGACACCGGAGCTGCCGGTGACGATGGTCGCGATACTTCGAGCGCCGGCAGAGCCGCCGCTGGCGTTCCAGGCTTCCATGACGCGGCTACACTTAACCACGCGCTCACCGTCGGGTTCATTAGCGGAAGCCTGCCAGTGCCTGTAGCTGCTGCGATGTACCTCAAAAGTTTGGCACAACGCCGTGACCGGGTATCGCGCCCTCAGCCTGTCGACTACCGTGAACCGTTGAGTGAGTCCGACATTAAGAGCGCCGTAGCCTTTTTTAGGATTTCGTTCTCCATTTCAAGGCATTGGACTTTTTTCTTCATCTCACGCAGCTCGAGCTGTTCAGGGGTAAGAGGAAGTCCCGTTGGCGTTTTTCCCTGTCGTTCAAGGCGAAGCTTATTGACCCAGCGACTAATGGCAGAATGGCTGACATTAACCGCCTCTGCGGCCTTAACGTATGTGTAGCCGTGGTCGACAACCAGCTTTGCGGCTTCGAGCTTAAATTCCGCCGTAAAATGTTTACCCATGAGGTCACCTGTCGTGTTGATGAGGTGAGCATATCACCTCCGCTCAGGTGGCCAGTATCAGTGTGCCACTACACTTGGCATCTGGCAAGGCGACGCGTTATCCCTATTTTTTACTGTAAAAGGGAGTTTGTGACGCCGTTGGCAGCATCGGGGAAGCAATCGATTGTCTTGCTGCTGGCGTAATTTTTGTTATGTTGGCAGAGGCTGTTTGGCAAATGGGTTCATTGGCATCTGAAGTCTGAAAATAAGGTCGGGAAATGGCAAAGGTATCACTGGAAAAAGACAAGATTAAATTCCTCCTGGTGGAAGGGGTTCACCAGAGCGCGTTGGGAAACCTGCGCGCAGCGGGTTACACCAACATTGAATACCATAAAGGTGCGTTGGATACGGAAGCGTTGAAAGCCTCCATCCGTGACGCGCATTTCGTCGGTTTGCGTTCCCGTACTCATCTGACGGAAGAAGTGTTTGCTGCCGCAGAAAAGCTGGTTGCCGTGGGCTGTTTTTGCATCGGTACCAATCAGGTTGAATTGCCTTCTGCCACCAAGCGCGGCATCCCGGTGTTCAACGCTCCCTTCTCCAATACTCGCAGCGTAGCGGAACTGGTGATTGGCGAAATGCTGCTGTTGCTGCGCGGCGTTCCTACTGCCAATGCCAAAGCGCACCGTGGCGTGTGGCACAAACAGGCTGTGGGCTCATTTGAAGCGCGCGGCAAAAAACTGGGTATCATTGGCTACGGCCACATTGGCACCCAGTTGGGTATCCTGGCCGAAAGCCTGGGGATGCATGTTTACTTTTACGACATCGAGAGCAAACTGCCGTTAGGTAATGCTCAGCAGGTGCGTCATCTGTCCGAATTGCTGAACATGAGCGACGTGGTCAGCCTGCACGTACCGGAAACGGCGAGCACCCAGAACATGATGGGCGCGGATGAGCTGGCGCTGTTGAAGCCGGGTTCTATCCTGATCAACGCCTCACGCGGTACGGTCGTCGATATCCCAGCTCTGTGTGAAGTGCTGCGTAGCCAACACATTGCCGGTGCTGCGATTGACGTATTCCCACAAGAACCAGCAACCAATACTGACCCGTTTGTGTCTCCGCTGCTGGAGTTCGACAACGTATTGCTGACGCCGCACATTGGTGGTTCCACGCAGGAAGCGCAGGAGAACATCGGTACGGAAGTGGCCGGTAAACTGGCGAAGTACTCTGACAACGGTTCGACGCTGTCTGCTGTTAACTTCCCGGAAGTTTCCCTGCCAGTGCAGAGCGATCGCGCACGTTTGCTGCACATTCACGAAAATCGCCCGGGCGTACTGACGGCAATCAACACCATTTTCGCCGAGCAAGGTATCAACATTGCTGCCCAATATCTGCAAACCAGCGCGGATATCGGCTATGTGGTAATCGATGTGGAAACGGATGCAGCGAATACCGCGCTGCAACTGATGAAGGCGATTCCCGGCACCATTCGTGCCCGCCTGTTGTTCTAAGTGCTCGTCGAGCGTTTAATGTCGTGACGCACCTACTTAAAATCGTCATTTCCGGCTTTCGCCGAGGATGACGAGAGGTAAAGTGGCCTTGTCATCAGTCAAACAGCCCCTTTGGGGCTGTTTGCTTAAAGAGGCTGACAACGCGAGGGTTTATAACGCGATAGTCACCTTGCCGCGCATATGCCCTTCCTGCACCTTGGCGTGAGCCTGTTGCAGCGTTTCAACATTTAACCCGTTCAATACTTCACTGGCGGTGCCTTGCAGTTTGCCCGCGTCCACCAGGTGTGCTACTTCTTGCAGAATTCTCCCTTGCTGTTCCATATCCGGCGTTTGGCACATGCTGCGGGTAAACATGAATTCCCAATGCAGCGAGGCACTTTTGCGCTTCAGTTCGTTCTGATCCAGAGGACGTTCGTTTTCCACAATAGTGCAAATCTTGCCCTGCGGGGCGATCAAGGTGCCTATCGCGCTCCAGTGGCCGTCGGTGTCGTTCAGGCAGAAAATATAATCCACTTGGGTGATGCCTGCTTTTTTCAGTTCCTCGACTAAATCGCGATAATCAACCACGAGATCGGCACCGCGCTGACGGCACCAGTCTGCCGAATCAGGACGGGATGCCGTGGCGATGACATTGACCTTGCTGCGCAGTGCCGCCAGTGAAATAGCCAGAGAGCCAACGCCGCCCGCGCCGCCGATAATCAGCAGGTTTTTCCCTGCGTCAGCGTCCTGAATCTCAAGGTGTTCAAACAGTCCTTCCCAGGCGGTGAGCGCGGTCAGTGGCAGCGCAGCGGCGGTGGCCCAGTCAAGGGATACCGGTTTGTGCGCCACAATCCGTGCATCAATGAGTTGATGCGAGCTGTTGCTGCCAGCGCGTGTGATATCGCCGGCATACCACACTTCATCGCCCACCTGAAAACCGCTGACGCGATCGCCAATGGCAAGTACGGTACCACTAGCATCCCAGCCTAAAACGCGCGGCTCAGCCAACCCGTTTTTCCGCAAACCGGCATGGACTTTGGTATCGACAGGATTGATGGATACCGCTTTTACCTCAACCAGCAGATCGTGTGGGCCGGGTTGCGGCTGCTCTTGGGTAATGGCGATAAAACGTTCGGGATGTTGGGGGTCAACGGCAATAGCATGTACGGTCATGATCTGTTCCTCATTGTTTCGATGAGAAAAGTGTAGAACGAACTCATCGTGCTGATAAGATGGACAATCATTAACGAAGTGTTTGTTATAGGCGAACAGTTATGTTTAAACCCTCCATGTTCAGGCAGTGGCAAGATATGGCGCTGTTTGCGCTGGTAGCCGAATGTGGCAGTGTGACACAGGCCGCGCTCAAGGCTGGCATGGCCAAATCCAGCCTCAGCTTGCGTATCAGTCAGCTCGAACAGCAGCTTGGGTTACGGTTGCTAAACCGCACTACGCGCAAGATCAGCCTGACGTTTGCTGGCGAGCGCTATCTGATCCATTGCCAGGAGATGATGCAGGCCAGTGAGCGGGCCGATCTCGCTATTCAACATTTACGTGATAATCCGAGCGGGCGGCTTCGCATCACCAGCCCGGCTGGTTTCGGTGCCACTCTGCTGGCGCG
This sequence comes from Symbiopectobacterium sp. Eva_TO, assembly GCF_053848865.1. NCBI lineage: Bacteria > Pseudomonadati > Pseudomonadota > Gammaproteobacteria > Enterobacterales > Enterobacteriaceae > Symbiopectobacterium > Symbiopectobacterium sp. Eva_TO. Next base: position 2,514,508 of record NZ_JBSPEY010000004.1, read on the forward strand.
CTTGACTACAGAGTTTCAGCGCCGCTTTCCCGCCGTATCTCTGGAAATTGCCATCTCTGACACGCTGGTGGATTTAGTTGATGAAGGGTTTGACGTGGCATTTCGCACCGGCAAGCCGCTGGATTCGTCTCTGATTGGCAGACCGTTGGGTGTGACGCCGCGTTATCTGGTGGCATCGCCGCACTATGTGGCGGGCCACCCGGCATTGGTGCATCCGCAGCAGCTTCAGTCTCACCAATGCATTGCCCATCGTGCCTGGGCGGAGTGATCATTGCAGCTCGGCAGCGAGGATTATCGCTGGCTGCTTCCGCTGACGCACACCACGGACAATCTGCTGTATGCCCGTGAATGTGCGATGGCGGGCGCTGGCATTACTCTGTTGCCCGCGTTTCTTGTCGATGGCGTCGATCTGCCCCGACCATTGGTACGCGTGTTGCCTGAATGGAGTGCAGAACCTAATGAACTCTATTTGGTTTATCCCAGCAGGAAACTTAATTCTCCCGCAATGGCCTGCTTTATCGAATTTGTGCTGCAACATGATGCGCTGGCGGAATATGTCACGCTGACCACACCTTTATCCTGATAGTGTGACGCGTTATATAATGTGAAAAATCATTTCTTATTTTTAGAAATATAACACCACTTTATTTGAAATGTGATTGTGATCACGACTTAAAGATGGATGTTTTCACGCCATTGCCGATAAAACATGAATCTGACGATGTTTTTTTAGCAACGCCAATGCTGTTCATGGTGCGTTGCGGAAGGGATATCCATACCAGCCGTTGTCGAAGTGAGAAAAACAGTCATGTCCGAATTAAAAGGAAATTCAGGTTATATCAACAAAATCAGACTTGTTACGCTATTTATTAGTCTGTTAACGATTATTTTATTACTGTTCGCTATCTCCATCGGTACGGCGAGTTATTTTCTTAGAACAGAGTAATGATGCATTAGATCGGGCCAACCTGGTTTCTGATGTGCGTGCTGGCATCAGCAGCAGCATGGATCAGTTGCGCGTTGCTCGCCAACTGTTAGTTCAGGCGGCGGCAACTCAACGCGTTGGTGATGCAGAGGGCTATAAAAGCGCACTGACACTGGCGGAAAACCGGGTAAAAAGCTCACAAAAAACGCTTCGATGAATATCTGGCCCGGCCGGATAAATTCAACGCACCCGCTGGATTGGATGATGAACTCGCCGTTAACTACGCGGCGTACCGCGATAACGCGGTCAAACTGATCATCGAGGCGGTGAAGCGAGGCGAATTTGAAGAAGTCATTTCACTGGAAAGCGATGAATCGCGCAAACTGGACGAAAACTACGCGCAATCGGTGCGTAAAGCGGTGCGTTATCTGACAGATAACGCTACGCAAATCAAACAGCACGCCGAGGCCAATTCGCGCCGGGGCTTTATGCTGATGGCGCTCTCCTTTGTGGCTTCCATTGTGATGGCTGCGATCATCTACGTGATTATCCGCAATGCATTACTGGCTCCGCTAGATCGGTTGGTGATGCGCATTCAACGTATTGCCGCCGGGGATTTAACTCAAAGTGCTAGTGAGATGGGGCGTAACGAAATCGGTATTCTGGGACAGAATGTCCAGAACATGCAGGCCGCATTGGCAGAAACGGTTAGTGTGGTGCGCGAAGGGGCAACGGCGATTCATCTGGGGGCCACGGAAATTTCTGCGGGTAACATCGATCTCTCCTCACGCACGGAGCAGCAGGCCGCCGCGCTAGAAGAGACTGCCGCCAGTATGGAACAACTGACGGCTACGGTGAAACAAAACTCCGATAACGCTCACCATGCCAGCCAACTGGCGAAAAATGCCTCAACCAAAGCGGAGAAGGGCGGTGATATCGTGAATAACGTGGTGACCACCATGAGCGATATTTCTACCAGTTCACGCAAGATTGCGGACATTACCTCCGTGATTAACAGCATTGCTTTCCAGACCAACATTCTGGCGCTGAATGCCGCCGTTGAAGCCGCCCGTGCTGGTGAGCAAGGGCGCGGGTTTGCCGTGGTGGCCGGTGAAGTGCGCAGCCTGGCGCAGCGCAGTGCACAGGCGGCAAAAGAGATTGAATCCCTGATCGGTGAATCAGGTCGCCTCGTTGATACCGGCGCGCATCTGGTGTCACAGGCGGGAGAAACCATTGGTGAGATCGTTCAGGCGGTCACCAGCGTGACCTACATCATGGGGGAAATCGCCTCCGCGTCTGATGAACAGAGCCGGGGTATCAGCCAAGTGAGTCAGGCGGTGTCGGAAATGGATAGTGCAGTGCAGCAGAATGCGGCGTTGGTACAGGAGGCCTCTGCGGCGGCGGTATCGCTGGAGGATCAGGCTGGGCGTTTGACGCAGGCGGTTGCGGTATTCCAGATAGCTTCGCCAGCGTCCCCGCGCGCGCTGGCAGCCTCGACGGGCGCTGCTGTTCCAACGTCAGTGCAGAGCAAACCTGCGCTGCCTGCGGCAGGTACAAAACGGGTCAAGCCGGATTACAATCAGAATTGGGAATCCTTTTGATCGCTATTGAGCGGCAATCACCATAAAAAAACGACCCGGCAATAACCGGGGCGTTTGATATGACGAGATATTTTACTACCTTGCGCTAACAGCTCATTACTTCGCGATACGCTTGTACTTGATGCGGTGAGGTTCCAGTGCGTCTGCGCCCAACGTGCGTTTCTTGTACTCTTCGTACTCGGTGAAGTTACCTTCGAAGAACTCCACCTTGCCTTCATCCTGGTAATCCAGAATGTGGGTAGCAATACGGTCAAGGAACCAACGGTCGTGGGAAATGACCATGGCGCAGCCGGGGAACTCCAGCAGGGCGTTTTCCAGCGCGCGCAAGGTTTCAATATCCAGGTCGTTGGTCGGTTCATCAAGCAGAAGCACGTTCCCACCGACTTGCAGCAGCTTCGCCAGATGCAGACGACCGCGCTCACCGCCGGACAGTTCGCCGACGCGTTTGCCCTGATCGGTACCTTTAAAGTTAAAGCGGCCAACATAGGCGCGGCTTGGCATCTCGGTGGTGCCAACACGCATGATGTCCAGCCCGCCAGAGACTTCTTCCCACACGGTTTTGCTGTTGTCCATGCTGTCACGGAACTGATCGACCGACGCTAGTTTTACCGTTTCGCCCAGTTCGATAGTACCGGAATCGGGCTGCTCTTGGCCGGACATCATACGGAACAGCGTTGATTTACCAGCACCGTTCGGACCGATAATCCCAACAATCGCCCCTTTGGGCACCGCGAACGACAGGCCATCAATCAGTTGGCGCTCACCGTAGGCCTTACTCAGGTTGGTGACTTCCACCACTTTGTCGCCCAGACGGGGACCTGGTGGAATGAACAGTTCGTTGGTTTCGTTACGCTTCTGGTATTCGGTGCTGTTGAGCTCTTCAAAGCGAGCCAAACGGGCTTTGCCCTTGGCCTGACGGCCTTTGGCACCCTGGCGCACCCACTCCAGCTCTTTCTCAATGGATTTACGGCGAGCCGCTTCCTGAGAGGCTTCTTGCGCCAGACGTTGATCTTTTTGCTCCAGCCAGGAAGAGTAGTTGCCTTCCCACGGAATGCCTTCGCCGCGGTCCAGTTCCAGAATCCAGCCAGCCACGTTATCAAGGAAGTAACGGTCGTGGGTGATGGCTACCACGGTGCCTTCGAAGTCGTGCAGGAAGCGTTCCAACCAGGCTACGGACTCCGCATCCAGGTGGTTGGTCGGTTCGTCGAGCAGCAGCATGTCTGGTTTTTCCAACAGCAGACGACACAGCGCCACGCGACGGCGCTCGCCCCCGGACAGTTTGGCGATTTTTGCATCCCATTCCGGCAGGCGCAGCGCATCGGCAGCGCGTTCTAACTGGTTATCCAGATTATGGCCATCGTGCGCCTGAATGATCTCTTCCAGCTTACCCTGTTCCGCTGCCAGCTTGTCGAAGTCGGCATCCGGATCGGCGTACAGTGCATACACTTCATCCAGACGTTTGAGCGCACCGACCACTTCCGATACCGCTTCTTCGACGGATTCACGTACTGTGTGTTCCGGGTTGAGCTGCGGCTCCTGTGGCAAATAGCCTATTTTGATGCCGGGTTGCGGGAGCGCTTCCCCTTCGATGTCTTTATCGATCCCAGCCATGATACGCAGCAGGGTGGATTTCCCTGCGCCGTTCAGACCCAGCACGCTAATTTTTGCGCCCGGGAAGAAGCTGAGGGAGATATTCTTTAAAATATGGCGCTTCGGCGGAACCACTTTGCCGACGTGGTGCATGGTATAGACGTATTGAGCCACGTTGCGACTTCGCCTCTCTATGGGTTAAAGGATGCAGTGCGTAGCCCGCGCTGCATCGAGGTTAACGATGAAGGTGGGGCGTCGCCCTCTTCGATTTATCGTTATGCTGATGCGGAGTGTAGCTGGTTTTGCTGTGCGATCCCAGCCATCATCCCTTACTGTCTGTCACTCTGTGAAATGGCTCTAAGGGCTGCGTTTTGGCGCACAGCGTCCTACCCGGAATTTATAAACGGTTATCCTTACGTTGCTTGACATTTTATTCCCTTTTGCGACATATCGCCGCCGCGCATCCTGTGCCACACTGGAGGGCAGCAAATGTCGTCTGGATGATGCAAATTTCGCTGATGCGAACACCCTGTTTGCACCGACGGCGGCATTCTGAGGCGAAATGTATCAGTGATGTGCACATTGCATGTCGATAACCGTTTGGGATGAGGTGGTTTGGATGAAGGGTAACATGGGGCGCTGGGCGCGCATTGCCATCCAGTGTCTGGCGGGGGTTACAAGCTCAGCCATGGCGGATACGCTGGATGCTCAACGCCAGATTTATCAGCAGGTTAAGCAGGCATGGGACAGTAATCAAATGGATACCGTGCAGGCGTTGATGCCAACTTTGCGCGATTACCCGCTTTATCCTTATCTGGAATACCGCGCGTTAACACAATCGCTGGGGCAGGTGAGCAGCAGCGACGTCAGCGCATTCTCGGCGCGTTATCCAACATTACCGCCTGCGCGTAACCTGAAATCCCTGTTTGTGAATGAACTGGCGCGCCGCGAGGATTGGGCGGGCTTGCTGGCCTTTGCGCCCACCTCACCCAAACCGGTTGCGGCGCACTGTAATCACCTCTATGCCCGTTTCGCTACGGGGCAGCGTCAGGGCGTGTGGGATGAAGCAAAGGCCATTTGGCTGACCGGCCGTTCGCTGCCTACCACTTGCGATAAGCTGTTTGCCGTTTGGGAAGCCGCTGGTGAAAAAACGCCGATCGCCGTACTGGAGCGCATTCGGCTGGCAATGAACGAAGGCAGCACCGGGCTGGTTAACTATCTGGTGAAACAGCTTCCGCCTGATTACCGTACCATCAGCGATGCGTTGATTAAGTTACAGAATGACCCCAAAACCGTAGAGCGCTTTGCACGCAGCGTGGGGCCAACCGATTTTACGCGCAATGCCACTCTGGTTGCCTTCCGCCAACTGGTTCGACAGGATGAAGAGGGTGCCCGTGCGCTTATCAGCGTATTGGTGCGGCTGCAAAAAATGAGCGAAGCCGATCGCCGCGAGATGGAAGAAGCGGTGGCTTGGCGTTGGATGGGAACCGGTGCGATGCCAGAACAGGCCGCCTGGCGTGATGCTGTTACGCAGCGCAGCCAATCCACCAGCCTGATTGAACGCAGGGTACGTATGACGCTCGGAGAGGGGGATAAAGCGGGGCTGCGCTTCTGGCTCGCGAAACTTCCGACTGAGGCGTTACAAAAAGATGAGTGGCGCTACTGGCAAGCGATGTTGCTGTTAGATAACGGGCAGCGTCAGGATGGGGAAGTCATACTGCGATCGCTGATGCAGGGACGGGGTTTCTACCCGATGGTTGCCGCGCAGAAGCTCGGTATCCCTTATTCGTTGACCATTACCTCGTCCATCCCGGATAAGACATTGGCACAACGGCCGGAAATTGCGCGCGTGCGCGAATTGATGTACTGGAACATGGACAATCTGGCGCGTAGCGAATGGGGGGAACTGGTGGCGAACAGCGATAAGCCGCGTCAGGGAGCGTTAGCGCGTTACGCGTTTGATCAATGCTGGGCTGACCTCAGCGTGCAGGCGACCATTGTAGCTAAGCTGTGGGACAATCTGGAAGAACGTTTCCCGCTGGCATGGCGCGACACCTTCCAGCGAATGACCCAAGGGCGTGCCATTCAACAGAGCTATGCGATGGCGATTGCCCGCCAGGAAAGCGCCTGGAACCCGCAAGCGCGCTCTCCGGTCGGTGCCTCTGGCCTGATGCAACTGATGCCGGCCACCGCGCAGCATACCGCGAAAAAGGGCAACCTGAGCGGCTATGTCAACAGCAGCCAACTGTTCGATCCCGAAACCAATATTCTGTTGGGCACCACTTATCTGGATGATGTCTATCAGACCTTCAATAACAACCGTATCCTTGCCAGTGCAGCCTATAACGCCGGTCCTTCGCGCGTGAATACCTGGCTGAAAAACAGCGCAGGGCGTCTCGATCCGGTTGCCTTTATTGAAAGCATTCCATTTACCGAAACACGTGGCTATGTGAAAAACGTGCTGGCCTACGATGCTTTCTATCGCTACTTCCTGCATCAGAATGACAGCGTATTGACGTCAGCAGAGTGGGGACAGCGTTACTAGGTGTTGCGTTACCGATGCGATTTTTCGCGCACGATATCGGTGATTTCTCAATGATTATGCTATGCTGCTGTACTCGTCAACGAGTATGGCAGCCCGCTATGACCCCTTTATCACATACCGATCCCGCGTTTTCCGAACACGGCAATGAAGATTGGCTCAAGTTTGTTGAGCTATTGAAGCTCTCCGTGGCGGAGGATCTGCATCACCCTCTATTGCAACTGTTGTTGACGCCGGACGAACGCACGGCGCTTGCTACGCGTGTGCGCATTATTCAGGAGCTGATGCGAGGAGAGATGAGCCAGCGTGAATTGAAAAACGAATTGGGTGCCGGTATTGCTACCATCACGCGAGGATCTAACAGTTTAAAAGCGGCACCGCCTGCACTGAAACAGTGGCTGGACGCACAACTGCTGCCTGAGGGCAAATAGGTCTGTGGGATGTCGTAGAGATTAAGGGGCATCGCGCCCCTTAAACGGGCTAAATAGCTGTACCTAATATCGCTACACTTTTGCCTGTCCATGTTTTCCACTGGGAAACGGGCTGACGGTTTCCATGAAGCGACGAACCTTGTTCAGTAACTGCCACATTGAACAGCATTGATGATTGCGGGTAATGGTTTCATGCAACGCCTGCCATAACCGCTCTACATGATTTACCCATGGTGAGTACACCGGCTGATAAATAACCCTGAATTTCGGGTTTTCTTCCAGCCAGCGCTGCGTCTCCCGGCTTTTGTGAATAATGTAGTTATCAACTATCAGCGTGAGCGTTTTTGCCAGTCTGTACGTTGCTCTCAGATGCTCTAACATACTGATAAACAAACACGATCTTTTACTGCTTCCTCCAACATCGCTGACTTTCCCCGTCCCGCTGTGTAATGCACCCGCCAGATAATATTTCTCGTTCTGGCCCGGCGTCACGATACGTTTCTGCTTCCCGCGAACCTGCCAGTCCGCGCCAATTTTGGGATTCAGATGAATATCCACTTCGTCTTCGTAAAAGACGGGATGTTCCGCGCTGCATTGTTCCAGCGCCATCGCGATGGCCTCCATTTTTTCTTCATTATGCGGGTCGCGGATACGCAGCGTAGGAGCTGCGCGTCGCCACACCAGACCGGCAGAAGGCAACCAACGGCGCACCGTGGAAGCATGCAACTGGCAACCGGTTATCTCATTGATTTTTATCGCTAGCAGTTCCGTGCTCCAGCGCGAACGCTGATAGCCAAAATCATGAGGGGAACGCTTTACGAGCTGGATTAACAGTGCGCAGATCTGTTCAAACGGCCAGCGACGGCCACGACCGGGCCGCAGAGATTTGAGGCCTTCAATGCCGTACAGGGTGAGCCAGTTAATCCATCTGCCGATTGACGAACGGGCGCAGCAAAGCATTCTGGCGACATCGCTCACGCGCTCGCCCCGGTGCAACATCAGGATGGCGGTCAGCCTGCGGGCGTGATTCTTGTCACGCGTTTTATGGAGAGTTTTCTTCATCAGGCGTCGTTCGTTACGGGGTATCGGTGCTATGCTCGACATCGCTCAGTCCGGTTGATGATTTGGGATCTTTATCGATTGATCAGATCGCTCTACTCGGACTGAGTTCCCTTCAGGTGATCTACTATTCGGAACAGTTATTTAGCTCGGCTGGCTGTAAATGGGGTTGTGGAAGGGCACCAAAGCTAACAACAGTGCCTGATAGTAGACGCAGGTGCGCGTCAGTTTACCGTCGGTGAACACGCCAATCGCACCGCCCTGATGTTTAATGTCCTGAATGCCGGTCAAACGTGCCATTTCGTCTCCCAGCTCTCTTCCTTCCTTGATTCCTTGTAATATACTTTCCGGCAGCACCAGGCTGGCGGAGCGTGATTCACCACGCAGATGTGGGTTTTCGATCACCATCCAGGCGAACGTCATGCTCTCTTCAATGCCAGCTTCGACGCCGACCCAGAAATTGGCCTCGGGCCGAACCTGGCGGGTGCGCATAACGCGGTTGCGGGCTCCGGTACGCGTTTCGGTGGAACCCAAGGGCTGATGAGAAACGCCGCTGTCGACATCAACACCTTCGATGCGACAGTTTTCTTCGCCAAAGACATCCGTGAATGCGAGTGTAATAGCCTTAATTTTTGCCGGGTTGGTAGTGGCAGCGACAACATGGTACATAACGGTTCATACTCTTTTAGTTAATTTGACGCAGTATAATGGAAAAAAGCGATGTTACAGGTATATCTTGTTCGCCACGGTGAAACGGAATGGAACGTGGCTCGGCGTATTCAGGGACAATCCGACAGCCCGTTGACCGCACAAGGCGAACAGCAGGCCTATCAGGTTGCGAACCGTGTTAAAACGCTAGGCATCACGCATATCTTTACCAGCGATTTAGGGAGGACGCGCCGCACTACCGAGATTATTGCGCAGTCTTGCCACCACTGTGAAGTGGTTGAAGACCCTAATTTGCGTGAGCTGAATATGGGCGTGCTGGAAATGCGTGACATAGACACGCTCAGTCCGCAGGAGGAAACCTGGCGCAAGCAACTGGTGGACGGTACGCCAGATGGCCGCATTCCCAAAGGGGAATCCATGGCGGAGATGGCAATGCGTATGCATCAGGTGCTCGATCGCTGTCTGGCGCTGCCGCCTGGCAGTCGTCCGCTGCTGGTCAGTCATGGTATGGCCCTCGGCTGCTTGTTAAGCACCATACTTGGGCTGCCTGCCAGCGCGGAACGCCGTTTGCGGTTGCGTAACTGCTCGCTCTCCCGCATCGATTATCAGCAGAGCCCGTGGTTGGCGTCCGGTTGGGTCGTGGAAACCGCCGGGGATGTTTCTCATCTTGATACCCCGGCATTGGATGAACTCCAGCGTTAACGGTGTGCGCGCTTAGCGACGGATAGGGATCAGGTATTCGCAGCGGATCACTTTCGGTGGTCCGTCTTCTTTCGTCCCATTCGGGGTAAAACGCTCTGCGTCACAGCCATCGCGACGCGTCAGCTCGAAGGTGGGCAGACAGGTATCGTACAGGCTGATAATAAAATCCTGTAGCGCATCCGTGGGGCCTTCATAGACGAACAAAGCATACTCGCCGCCGGGGAGCGTAATCGGTTCGCCGGGGTGAACCCCTTCAGAAACGTGCTTCGGCTCCACCGCAGTGGTATAGAGCACATCATGCTCGTCTTCTTTATCCTTGCTCGGACGGGTGTGGTGCAAGCCGTACAGCAAGGGGGGAATGCACTTGGCCTCGCCCAGATACTGCCGCCAGAAGTGCACGCGCATTTCCGTGCGGAAATTACAGATCTGCTCCAGAGAACAGTTGCAGTTTTGCGTGACACCCACAAGTTGCGTATCTGGCAGTGTGACAAATTCGGGCTGCGGCAGCGTAAATTCATCCAGGCGCAACGGGGGGCGAATACCATAGGTATTCCACTCTTCGGCACGGCGGTAAGAGGCTGGCGTCTGTGCAAACTGCTTTTTAAAAGCGCGGGTGAACGTTTGCTGTGAATCGAAGCGGTATTGCAGCGCGATATCAAGGATCGGTCTGCCGGTCATACACAGTGCCATCGCGGCTTTGGTCAACCGGCGTGCACGAATGTACGCGCCGATAGCGTGCCCAGTGACATCTTTGAACATACGTTGCAGGTGCCATTTGGAGTAGCCGGCTTTTGCTGCCACGTTATCCAGGGACAGTGGCTGGTCAAGATGGTTTTCCAGCCAATTGAGCAGGTCACGTATGATACTGGCTTGATCCATAGAACATCCTCGATAGAACACACAAAGCACGAAGCGCATAGAGATCAGTCATCATAGCAACTTTTTGCTGTTGTCACCGCTTAAGATTTTTGAATAATTTATACAAACAATCAGGTGAAATTTGCATGCTTTAGCCCTATATCTAGTAACAGCCTCGTCAGAGGGGGAAAAGCCCCTGTAACTTGTTTCCAGACAGAGAGAAATATTGATGAAAAACGCATTAATCATGGGAGCCTGTTTCGCGTTGTTGGGCGTAGTTTGCGTCGCCAAGGCGGAACAGATTGGTTCTGTAGATACGGTTTTCAAACTGCTGGGGCCAGACCATAAAATTGTGGTGGAAGCCTTTGATGATCCTGATGTTGCGAACGTTACCTGCTATTTGAGCCGTGCTAAAACCGGAGGTATCAAAGGGGGGTTAGGTCATATCGTTATACACATCTTTTGGCCATTTTTTGAACAGGATGCTCAGAACCCCGTGAATTAAGGCATTCAAGCCATCCCATTGGCTTTTTGAGGTTCAAAATGCCACTCTGAGATAAACCCGTAACTCATTGATTAAACAGTGCGTTAGAAAGATGTGTATAACGATATGGGGGGTTAGGTTTGGCAGAAGATACCTCCGATGCCGCCATTTCCTGCCAGCAGGTTGGGCCGATTACGCTGTCGGATAAGATAAAGAAAAGTGATGATAGTGGCACGGTGGTGTTCCAAAAACGCACGTCACTGGTGTTCAAAAAACTTCAGGTGGTCCGTTTCTACGATGAAAAACGCAACGCGCTGGTCTACCTGACCTACTCCGATCGTTTGGTCGACGGCTCGCCAAAAAACGCCTTGAGCGCGGTGCCGATCATTCCCTGGGGCAAGAGCGAGTAGTGTCTTAGGGAATAATCGGTGCTGATATAGAAAAAAGGCCGAAACCAGCAGGTTTCGGCCTTTTTAAGTAACGGGTGGCGTGCGTTAGTCTTCCAGATCGCCGCAGAAACGGTAGCCTTCGCCGTGAATGGTGGCGATGATTTCCGGCGTATCGGCTGTAGATTCGAAATGCTTACGAATGCGGCGAATCGTCACGTCCACGGTGCGGTCGTACGGTTTCAGCTCGCTGCCGGTCATTTTCTTCAACAGCTCGGCACGGGTCTGAATCTTGCCGGGGTTTTCGCAGAAGTGCAGCATCGCACGGAACTCGCTGCGCGGCAGTTTGTACTGCTCACCCGCTGGGCTAATCAGCGAACGGCTGTTGATGTCCAGTTCCCAACCATTAAAACGGTAGCTTTCTACCAGATGACGCTCTTCGCTCACACCGCCCAAATTCATGGTACGGGACAGCAAATTACGTGCACGGATAGTCAACTCACGTGGGTTAAACGGTTTGGTGATGTAATCATCAGCACCGATTTCCAGGCCGAGGATCTTATCCACTTCGTTATCGCGCCCGGTCAGGAACATCAGCGCGACGCTAGCCTGTTCACGCAGTTCGCGTGCCAACAGCAGGCCATTTTTGCCGGGCAGATTGATGTCCATGATCACCAGATTGATATCATGTTCGGACAGGATATGGTGCATCTCAGCGCCGTCAGTGACTTCGTGAACGACATATCCTTCAGCCTCAAAGATGCTCTTGAGGGTGTTGCGAGTTACCAACTCGTCTTCGACAATAAGAATGTGCGGGGTCTGCATGTTTGCTACCTAAAATTGCCAACTAATTATAGAATTCGGAAGTACAGAAGTCGCCATCGGTCTTTTCGTGCCCGCACGCCTGGTGCGAGATTATAGGGCTCTTACCGGAGCTTGAGGCGCAAAGAACACGCTCACTCTCGCAATGTAGACTAAAGTACGCAAATACCTTCCTGGTGCATGCCTGACTTCACCCGATGCGGCACGTTGCTACAGCAACGACATCTCCGCGTATCGGTTGCCTGACGCTGACAAAATTCCGCGTGAATCAGTTGCGCGGGCAGCGCCAGTGCTTTCTACGTGATAACCGGCGATATCAGATGATAATCAGGCTAACTCAACTACGCCTAAAGTGGTGCATAGTTTAACCTTATTAACAGCAACATAACAGTAAGCGCCTATTTTGATCGCTCACAAATCTACGGTTCCGTTGACATATATCAAATTTAATTGTAGCACGTTAACTATTTTGTGAAAAATACTTATAAGATTGACAGCTTAAGTCACAATCTGCCTGATTTGGATACGATTCAGCAGCGCAAGCGACCGCAACGAACACGGAACGCCATCTCGCGATGGTCATTATATAATGCATTGATATTAAGGCATATGTAATGAATTTTTTGGTTTTTATCCCTTTTTAAGCCTGACCCGCATTTTTTACCGTAAGGTGACGCTCGAATGTTTCATTTATGTTAAATTAAACGACGGCGTGGGGGACGGCGCATGCCGGGTATCGCACGTTCGTCAGCCATTTTCTCTTCTTTGGAGGTTTTGTGCAGTTTTTTATTGTGCTGGTCGAGCCAGCTCGCCCAGAGAACGTGGGGGCGGCAGCCAACGCCATGAAAACCATGGGATTTCATTCACTGCGTATTGTTGACAGTCAGGCGCACCTTGAGCCAGGTGCACGCCGCGTGGCGCACGGGGCCGGTGATATTCTGGATAATGTGACCTGCTACCCTACGCTTGCTGACGCGTTGGCCGATGTGGATTTTACCGTCGCGACGACAGCGCGCTCGCGAGCCAGGTTTCACTATTACTGCACGCCGACAGAGTTGCTTGGGTTGATGCAGGAGAAACAGCAGTGGGTCGGTTCGGCAGCGCTGGTGTTTGGCCGTGAAGATTCTGGCCTCACCAACGACGAGTTGGCGCTGGCGGATATATTGACGGGTGTGCCGATGCAGGCAGACTACCCGTCACTGAATTTAGGGCAGGCCGTCATGGTCTATTGTTACCAGTTGGCGCAACTGATGCAGGTGCAGGCAGAGACTGCCGAAGTCGCTCAAGCCGGGCAGTTGGTGGCGCTGCGTCATCGGCTGGAAAAGCTGTTGGTGACGTTGCAGGTAGACGATGACGAGAAACTGCGATATTGGCTACTGCAACGCATCGGGTTGTTACAGCAGCGGGATACCGCCATGCTGCATACGCTGCTGCACGATATTGAGAAGGCACTGAAGTGAGATGAAAAAAAGAAATCCATTGACTTCATGTCTCGATTGCCTTAACTAATAGAGGATAGAAACCGATTTGTTGATCGAGAGTCCTTTACGCATGCGTCAAATCAGCCTGACCACCACCATTATTACCACCACCATTACTACCAGTAACGGTGCGGGCTGACGCGTAGAAAAGAATCTGAAAAAGCCCGCACCTAAACAGTGCGGGCTTTTTTTTACGGCGAAGAGCAGGTTCCGCCGACCCTTGCCGCCAGCGGCGGCAGCCAAAAGCGCACGGCGTGTTTTGGTGACTGAAACTCAGGAGAAGAGATAAAAATGCGAGTGTTGAAATTTGGCGGGGCTTCCGTGGCGAATGCGGCGCGTTTTGCGCGCGTTGCCGATATCATCGAGAGCAATGCGCGTCAGGGACAGGTTGCCACCGTGCTGTCTGCCCCGGCGAAAATCACCAATCACCTGGTGGCGATGATTGATAAAACCGTTGCGGGCCAAGATATTCTGCCGCATATCAATGATGCCGAAACTATCTTTTCTTCTCTGCTAAAAGGGCTGGCAGAATCCCAGCCGGGTTTCCCGTATGAGCGCTTGTCCACGCTGGTACAACAAGAACTGGGCCAGTTGAAACAGGTTCTGCACGGCATTTCACTGTTGAGGCAATGCCCGGACAGCGTCAACGCCAGCATTATCTGCCGTGGCGAGAAGCTCTCTATTGCTATCATGGAAGCGGTATTTCAGGCCTGTGGTTATAAGGTCTCGGTTATCGACCCGGTAAAACGCCTGCTGGCACAGGGGCATTATCTGGAATCTACCGTGGATATCGCGGAATCCACGCGCCGTATCGCCGAGCAAGGCATTCCTTCCGATCACGTGATTCTGATGGCGGGATTCACGGCGGGTAATGATAAAGGGGAACTGGTGGTACTGGGCCGCAACGGCTCTGATTATTCTGCCGCCGTGTTGGCCGCCTGTTTACGCGCTGACTGTTGTGAAATCTGGACTGACGTGGACGGTGTCTACACCTGCGACCCGCGTCAGGTGCCTGATGCGAGACTGCTGAAGTCGATGTCGTATCAGGAAGCGATGGAGCTCTCCTACTTCGGTGCCAAAGTACTTCACCCCCGTACCATCGCTCCCATCGCCCAGTTCCAAATTCCCTGCCTGATTAAAAATACCGAAAATCCCCAAGCGCCCGGCACTCTGATTGGTTTAGACAGCACCGATACCCAATATCCGGTAAAAGGCATCACCAACCTGAACAATATGGCGATGTTTAACGTCTCCGGCCCCGGCATGAAAGGCATGGTGGGGATGGCCGCGCGCGTGTTTGCGGCGATGTCCCGTGCGGGCATTTCGGTGGTGCTGATCACGCAGTCCTCTTCCGAGTACAGCATCAGCTTCTGCATGTCGCAAAGCGAACTGGCGCGTTCCAAGAAAACGCTGGAAGATGAATTCTATCTGGAACTGAAAGACGGTGTGCTGGAGCCGCTGGATATCACCGAACGTCTGGCGATCATTTCCGTGGTGGGCGACGGTATGCGCACGCTGCGCGGCCTTTCTGCCCGTCTGTTCTCCGCATTGGCCAGTGCCAATATCAATATCATCGCGATTGCGCAGGGTTCCTCTGAGCGCTCCATCTCTGTGGTGGTGGATAACGACGTGGCGGTGACTGGCGTGCGTGTGGCGCACCAGATGCTGTTTAATACCGATCAAGTGATCGATGTGTTCGTTATCGGTGTAGGCGGTGTAGGCGGCGCTTTGCTGGAGCAAATTCACCGCCAGCAGCCGTGGCTGAAGCAGAAACATATCGATCTGCGCGTCTGTGGTATTGCCAACTCCAAAGCCTTGCTGACCAATATTAACGGCATTGCGCTGGATTCATGGCGTGAAGCGCTGAATGAGGCACGCGAACCCTTTAATCTGGGTCGTCTGATTCGTCTGGTGAAAGAGTATCATCTGCTTAACCCGGTTATCGTGGACTGTACCTCTAATCAGGTGGTGGCAGATCAGTATGCTGACTTTCTGGCCGATGGCTTCCATGTCGTCACGCCCAACAAAAAGGCTAACACCGGTTCCATGAGCTATTACCAGCAACTGCGCAGCG
This sequence comes from Symbiopectobacterium sp. Eva_TO, assembly GCF_053848865.1. NCBI lineage: Bacteria > Pseudomonadati > Pseudomonadota > Gammaproteobacteria > Enterobacterales > Enterobacteriaceae > Symbiopectobacterium > Symbiopectobacterium sp. Eva_TO. The sequence continues at coordinate 2,530,132 of NZ_JBSPEY010000004.1, forward strand.
TAGCCGGTAAATCACGCCGTAAGTTCCTGTATGACACCAACGTTGGCGCCGGGCTTCCGGTGATTGAAAACTTGCAAAACCTGTTGAATGCCGGGGATGAGTTGCTGCGTTTCACCGGGATCCTCTCGGGGTCGCTCTCCTTTATCTTCGGTAAGCTGGATGAAGGCATGAGCTTGTCGCAGGCGACGTTGCAGGCGAAAGCCAATGGTTACACCGAACCCGATCCGCGTGACGATCTGTCCGGCATGGATGTGGCGCGCAAACTGTTGATTCTGGCGCGTGAAGCGGGCTATAAGCTGGAACTGGCCGATATCGACGTAGAGTCGGTGCTGCCGCCGTCCTTTGATGCTTCAGGCGATGTCGAAACCTTTATGGCGCGTTTGCCAGAGCTGGATGCGCAATTCAGTGAAAAAGTGGCGCAAGCGCTGGAAGCAGGTAAAGTGTTGCGTTATGTCGGCGTGATTGAAGAAGGGCGCTGCAAAGTGCAAATTAGCGCAGTGGGCGGTAACGATCCGCTGTTCAAAGTAAAAGACGGTGAGAATGCGCTGGCGTTCTATAGCCAGTATTACCAGCCATTGCCGCTGGTGCTGCGCGGTTATGGCGCGGGTAATGATGTGACAGCGGCCGGTGTGTTTGCCGATCTGTTGCGCACGCTGTCATGGAAGTCAGGAGTATAATGATGGTTAAAATTTATGCGCCCGCGTCGATCGGCAACGTCAGCGTTGGGTTTGATGTACTGGGCGCGGCGGTTACGCCTGTTGATGGCTCACTGTTGGGCGATTGCGTGACCGTAACGGCTGCTGAGAGCTTCAGCTTACGTAATGAAGGCCGTTTTGTCGGCAAACTGCCGAGTGAACAGAAAGAGAATATTGTCTACCAGTGTTGGGAGCGGTTTTGTCAGGAAGTGGGGAAAACCATTCCTGTCGCTATGACGCTGGAAAAGAACATGCCGATCGGCTCGGGTCTGGGGTCCAGTGCTTGTTCCGTGGTTGCCGGTCTGATGGCGATGAACGAATTTTGTGGCAAACCGCTGGATGATACGCGTTTGCTGGCGCTGATGGGTGAACTGGAAGGGCGTATTTCTGGCAGCGTGCACTACGATAATGTTGCGCCGTGCTTCCTGGGCGGTATTCAACTGATGATCGAGCAAAATGGCATCATCAGTCAGCCAGTGCCTGCGTTTGACGATTGGCTGTGGGTTATGGCCTATCCGGGGATCAAAGTGTCAACTGCGGAAGCGCGTGCCATTCTGCCCGCGCAGTATAGCCGCCAGGATTGCATCAGCCATGGCCGTTATCTGGCGGGCTTTATTCACGCTTGCCACACCCGCCAGCCTACGCTGGCGGCGGCGTTGATGCAGGATGTGATCGCCGAGCCGTACCGTACGCGCCTGCTGCCTGGGTTTGCCGAGGCGCGTCAGGCGGCAAAAGATATCGGTGCGCTGGCGTGCGGTATCTCCGGTTCTGGGCCGACGCTGTTTTCCGTATGCGACGATATGGAAAAGGCGCAGCGTCTGGCCAGTTGGCTGCAAGATAACTATTTGCAGAACGATGAAGGGTTTGTTCATATTTGCCGTCTGGACACGACAGGCGCACGTCAATTGGGATAAGGCATGAAACTTTACAACTTAAAAGATCACAACGAGCAGGTCAGCTTCGCGCAGGCGATCAAACAGGGACTTGGACGCCAGCAAGGGCTGTTCTTCCCGCTGGAATTGCCTGAGTTCAGTTCGACGGAAATCGATGACCTGCTGGAACTGGATCTGGTTACGCGCAGCAGCCGCATTCTTTCTGCCTATCTGGGTGATGAGATTGCGCCGGAAACCGTTTATCAAAGTGTTAAAGCGGCATTTACCTTCCCGGCTCCGGTTGCCACGGTCTCTGAAGACATTGCCTCTCTGGAGCTGTTCCACGGCCCGACGCTGGCGTTTAAGGATTTTGGCGGGCGCTTTATGGCGCAAATGCTGGCACAGGTCTCCAACGGAGAAAAAGTCACCATTTTGACGGCAACCTCCGGTGATACCGGTGCCGCGGTCGCGCACGCGTTTTACGGTCTGGAGAACGTGCGTGTGGTGATTCTGTATCCACGCGGCAAAATCAGCTCGTTGCAGGAGAAGCTGTTCTGTACGCTGGGGGGCAATATCCATACCATCGCGATCGACAGCGATTTCGATGCGTGCCAGGCGCTGGTGAAGCAGGCGTTTGACGATGAAGAATTGAAACAGGCTATTGGCTTGAACTCAGCCAACTCCATCAATATCAGCCGCTTGCTGGCACAAATCTGCTATTACTTTGAAGTCGTGGCGCAGTTGCCTGCCGCCGCGCGTCAGCAACTGGTTGTGTCGGTGCCGAGTGGCAACTTCGGTGATTTGACGGCTGGTCTGTTGGCAAAATCCCTCGGCTTACCGATCAAGCGCTTTATCGCTGCCACCAATGCCAATGACACCGTGCCACGTTATCTCAGCAACGGCGAATGGGCGCCTAACCCGACAGTAGCAACGCTGTCTAACGCCATGGATGTCAGCCAACCGAACAACTGGCCGCGCGTCGAGGAACTGTTCCGTCGTAAAAACTGGGCGCTGCCAACGCTGGGATTTGGTGCGGTGAGTGATGACGTGACCAAAGCGACCATGCATGAACTGGAAGCGCTGGGCTATACCTCTGAACCCCATGCGGCGATTGCTTATCGTCTGCTGCGCGACCAACTTCAGCCGGGCGAGTTCGGCTTGTTCCTGGGGACGGCGCATCCGGCGAAATTCAAAGAGAGCGTAGAAGACATTCTGGGTAAAACCCTGGATCTGCCGGAAGCGCTGGCGCAGCGTGCGGATCTGGAATTGCTCTCGCACAACTTTGCACCCGATTTCGCGCAACTGCGTCAGTTCCTGATGGCGTTGCCGGAATAACCCCTGTTGTTATAAGCGTTGTTGTTATAGCCGTCGATGTTATAACAGTCGATGCTCATCGTTCCCCGCGCCGTGCGGGGAACGGTAACCTTCACTGCGCGTGGCGCTTAAAGACAAGCTCGTTCTGGGTCGCGCCATATTCCGCAAAGAAGTAACCTTCCAGATTGAAATCTCGTAGCTGCTCAACCTGCGTCAGCCGGTTTTTGATAATAAAACGGCTCATCAAACCGCGCGCCTTTTTGGCGTAGAAGCTGATCACCTTGAACTTGCCGTTTTTCTCATCCAGAAACACCGGTTTTATCAGCGTAGCGTTGAGCTTTTTGACATTGACGGATTTGAAGTATTCATCTGACGCCAGATTGACGAGAATATCATCCCCCTGCGCCTGTAGTGCCTGATTGAGGTGCTGCGTGATGGTATCACCCCAGAAGTGATAAAGATCTTTGCCAGCCTTGTTCTCCAGCCGCGTGCCCATTTCCAGACGATAGGGTTGCATCAGATCCAGCGGACGTAGTACGCCATACAGCCCGGATAACATGCGCAGATGCTGCTGGGCAAAATCGAAATCCGCCTCGCTGAAATCTTCTGCGGCAAGCCCGGTATACACGTCGCCTTTGAAGGCCAACAGGGCCTGGCGTGCATTGTCGGGGGGGAAATGGGGCTGCCATTCGCTAAAACGTCCCGCGTTGAGATCCGCCAGTTTGTCACTGATGCCCATCAACGAGGCGATCTGTGCCGGTGTGAGCCGTTTACACTGGGCGATCAGTTCGCTGGCGTGGTCCAGCAACGCGGGTTGCGTGTAACGCTCGGTGGCTAACGGGCTGGTGTAATCCAGCGTTTTCGCTGGCGAAATGGTGATCAACATGGCATGGCTCCCCTGTTTTTGTTGCAAGTACTGTAGCAAAAAACACGGAAAAAAGGGGCGATGGCTGCAACAGGAAAAGGCTGTCTTGCGCGGGGGGCGGTGCGTGTTATTATCGAAACATAAGTAATTTATAAGTGCGAAACACAAGACGACGTTCATATACCCACAACGAGATATGCCAACATGACGGATAAACTGACTTCCTTACGCCAACTGACCACGGTCGTGGCTGATACCGGTGATATCGCCGCGATGAAGCTCTACAAACCGCAGGATGCTACCACCAACCCTTCCCTGATTCTGAACGCGGCGCAAATTCCTGAATACCGCTCTTTGATTGAAGACGCGGTGAAATGGGCGCGTGAGCAGAGCAGCAAACGGGAACAGCAGCTTGTCGATGCCACGGACAAACTGGCCGTCAATATTGGTCTGGAAATCCTGAAACTGATCCCTGGACGTATCTCCACGGAAGTGGATGCACGCCTCTCTTATGACACCGAAGCGAGCGTTGCCAAAGCTAAACATCTGATTAAGCTCTATAACTATGCGGGCATCAGTAACGATCGCATCCTGATTAAGTTGGCTTCAACCTGGCAGGGCATTCGTGCCGCCGAGCAGTTGGAAAAAGAAGGCATCAACTGTAACCTGACACTGCTGTTCTCTTTTGCGCAAGCGCGTGCCTGTGCGGAAGCCGGTGTCTTCCTGATTTCTCCGTTTGTGGGCCGTATTCTGGATTGGTACAAAGCCAACACGGATAAGAAAGAGTATGCGCCGCAGGAAGATCCGGGCGTTATCTCCGTTACTGAAATCTATGAGTACTACAAAGCGCACGGTTACGAGACCGTGGTGATGGGTGCCAGCTTCCGTAACAGCGGCGAAATTCTAGAGCTGGCAGGCTGCGATCGCCTGACCATTGCGCCAGCATTGCTGAAAGAATTGTCGGAATCCACCGGCGATGTGCCGCGCAAACTGGCTTATAGCGGTGAGATTAAAGCGCGTCCGGCGAAAATGACTGAAGCCGAGTTCTACTGGCAGCACAATCAGGACCCGATGGCCGTTGATAAACTGGCAGACGGTATCCGCAAGTTTGCTATCGATCAGGGCAAACTGGAAAAAATGATTGAAGGTCTGCTGTAATTAACGTAGAAGGCCGGGTTTTCTCCGGGGGAGCCTTTCCCCTTCGTCATCCTCGGCGAAAGCCGGGGATCTCTGGCAGAAGAAACCGTGTAATCTGTAGGAGATTCCTGCCTGCGTGGGAATGACGGTGAGCGTAGGTCAGTTTGGCAGTAACCTCAAAAGCCGGGTTTCCCCGGCCTTTTTGTTGTTACCGTTTGGTCTGGTTATAGCGCAACGCGGTTACGCTCACGTTTCGCCAGATAGAGTTTCTCATCGGCACGTTTCATCACCTGGGTAAGATCTTCCTGCGCGATGTGATATTCCACCAAACCGATACTCACGGAGAGCTTCATCTTCTGGCCCGAAGACGAGGCGCTGGTGGCGTTGCTCACAGCTACTCTAGCCCATATCGTTATACACATCTTTTGGCCATTTTTTGAACAGGATGCTCAGAACCCCGTGAATTAAGGCATTCAAGCCATCCCATTGGCTTTTTGAGGTTCAAAATGCCACTCTGAGATAAACCCGTAACTCATTGATTAAACAGTGCGTTAGAACGATGTGTATAACGATATGACTCTAGCCCGTTCAGCGACCCAGTAAGCGTCATCCAGCGCGATATTGGGTAGAACGATAGCGAATTCATCGCCGCCGTCGTGGCCCAAGGTATCGTTTACGTTTTTAAAGTGATCGATATCGATCAGGATGACGCAGGTGGGGCGCCGGGTCACATTGGCGATTTGCAGCACCTTGTTGGCCGCATGGTAAAAGGCATCGCGGCGCAGGTAGCCTGTCAAATCGTCGTAGCGGGCGGTGGTGGGCAACTCAATCAGGTATTTTTTTGCAAACAGCGAGAGCACGCTGCCCAGCATGGCAGCGAGTAACGCCATAAATGCGGCAATGAGCAGAAACGAGAACGATATTACGGTCTTATAGAATTTCGGTTCACTCAATACACCAGTTGTGCGTATGATAACGCCGTGCAGCTCGTCCAGCGGCGACATCAGCGGAAAAATGGTGGTGTAGGTTCCTTTGCCGGCATATTGTCCCATCGCGGGCAGCTTGTCTTTGCACAGGCGCAGGATGGTCATGTCATTGAAGGTCAAATCCAATTGTGACAGGTGGGTGATGCATTCCGACTGTGTGTCGCGCGTGTTGAAGCCCAACGTTCTGACGCGCACCTGGGTAAAATCGCCGGTCAAAAAACGAATGTCACTGTCTTTGACTTCGCCGCCGGTGTTATAGGATTGATAAATATTAATAATACTATCAAGGTTATGTCGCTGAGTATCCCATTCAGCCTGACGATCGTGATAGATGACGAACAGGGCGGCAGAAAAAACCACGGAACCAAAGAAGAAGAACGCAGATACCGGATGAGCGATGAGTTTGAGTAATTGATATTTCAGACCGGCCATGAACGTTTCCTTGGTACTCGCGCGTACAGCTGCCGCCAGCAATGCGCTAACATACTCAGTGTCGGCGCTAAGTGGCCGTGACTTTAAATATAAACGCAAACTTTTCCCTTTGGCGGCATAAAAACCCGCTTATTTCACATTATTGCTGATAACCTAGTGCCTTAAACGATGTGCTGCTCTCATGCATGAAAAAGATTGTTAAAATGAGATTTTAACTGACAGAGATGTTGTTATGAATGGATTGCGAATTGGCCTGTTATCCATCTCCGACCGCGCTTCAAGCGGCATATATCAGGATAAAGGCATCCCTGCATTACAGGAGTGGCTTGCTGCTGCGCTGACGACACCCTTTGACGTGGAATCCCGTCTGATTCCCGATGAGCAGCCGTTAATTGAACAGGCTTTGTGTGAGTTAGTCGATGAGCGTCAGTGCCATCTGGTGCTGACAACCGGAGGTACGGGACCGGCACGGCGGGATGTCACGCCGGATGCCACGCTGGCGGTGGCCGATCGAGAAATGCCGGGTTTCGGCGAACAGATGCGCCAGATCAGCTTGCGCTTTGTGCCTACGGCGATTTTATCGCGTCAGGTGGGGGTTATTCGTAAACAGGCATTAATCCTGAACCTGCCGGGTCAACCCAAATCCATCAAAGAGACGCTGGAAGGGCTGAAAGACGATGCGGGAAATGTGGTGGTGCCAGGGATTTTTGCCAGTGTACCGTATTGTATACAGTTGCTGGAAGGACCTTATGTCGAAACCGATCCGCAAGTGATAGCAGCATTTCGCCCCAAGAGTGCAATCCGCGACACAAAAAGCTAAAATTGGGCCATTTTAAACATAAGCTACAGTTTCTCTGGAGTGTAAAAATTTAGCCGTTATAATAATCTTAGCTTTACACTGTAGTGGTCAACTAATATTGGCCACCGCATTAGACTGTATGTAGAACAGTCGCTCAGATTCGTTTGGAGTTAAGCCGCCGTTATACCAGTGAGGCCGGATAGCGCTGTAATACCCCGTGATGTAGCGGATAATCGCGTCCTGGGCTTCGCTGAAGCTGTTGTAACCCTTTGTCGGCACCCATTCTGTCTTCAGGCTGCGGAAGAACCGCTCCATTGGCGCATTATCCCAGCAGTTACCCCGCCGACTCATACTCTGCTTTATCCGGCAGCGCCACAGGGCTTGCCGGTATTGACGGCTGGTATAGTGGCTGCCCTGGTCGCTGTGGAACATGACTCCTGTTGGTTGTCCCCGGAGTTCCCAGACCATCTGCAACGCTTTAACTGTCAGCGCCGAGTCCGGCGACGTCGACATGGCCCAGCCCACCGGTTTGCGGGCGAACAGCTCTAGCACCACCGCAAGGTAAGCCCAGCATTTGCCCGTCCAGATGTAGGTCACATCGCCGCACCAGACCTGATCCGGCGCGGTAACCGCGAACTGGCGGTTGAGATAGTTCGGTATTTCAACGTGTTCATTGCCGCCGCGTTTGTATTTGTGAGCCGGTCGCTGGCAGCTGGCGATACCCAGCTCCTTCATCAGCTTGCCAGCCAGCCAGCGCCCCATTTTGACACCGGAGCTGCCGGTGACGATGGTCGCGATACTTCGAGCGCCGGCAGAGCCGCCGCTGGCGTTCCAGGCTTCCATGACGCGGCTACACTTAACCACGCGCTCACCGTCGGGTTCATTAGCGGAAGCCTGCCAGTGCCTGTAGCTGCTGCGATGTACCTCAAAAGTTTGGCACAACGCCGTGACCGGGTATCGCGCCCTCAGCCTGTCGACTACCGTGAACCGTTGAGTGAGTCCGACATTAAGAGCGCCGTAGCCTTTTTTAGGATTTCGTTCTCCATTTCAAGGCATTGGACTTTTTTCTTCATCTCACGCAGCTCGAGCTGTTCAGGGGTAAGAGGAAGTCCCGTTGGCGTTTTTCCCTGTCGTTCAAGGCGAAGCTTATTGACCCAGCGACTAATGGCAGAATGGCTGACATTAACCGCCTCTGCGGCCTTAACGTATGTGTAGCCGTGGTCGACAACCAGCTTTGCGGCTTCGAGCTTAAATTCCGCCGTAAAATGTTTACCCATGAGGTCACCTGTCGTGTTGATGAGGTGAGCATATCACCTCCGCTCAGGTGGCCAGTATCAGTGTGCCACTACACCCCCAATAAAGAAATTAAAAAGAAAAAAACACCCTTTCAACCATCAATTGAAGTTAAAAAAACAATCCTTTTTTCCGCAAAACCAGATAGGCTATCCCTATAAATGCAAAACAGGTAAAGAGAGCAATATCATGACAACGGCATGGGTGAAACAGGCCATTAGCGCGATAGAAGCGGATTTTCAGCGTTCAGCCGATACCCATCTGATTAGCCTGACGTTACCGCACTATCCTGGGATTTACTTCTATCTCAAAGATGAAAGCACGCACCCAAGCGGCAGCCTGAAACATCGTCTGGCACGATCGCTGTTTCTTTATGGCTTGTGCAACGGCTGGATTAAGGAAGGCACCCCCATTATTGAAGCGTCTTCCGGCAGCACCGCCATCTCGGAAGCCTATTTTGCTCGTCTGTTAGGCCTGCCTTTTATTGCCGTTATGCCCAGTTGTACAGCCAAGCGCAAAGTGGAACAGATTGCCTTCTACGGTGGACACTGCCACTTCGTTGAGCAATCCAGCCAGATCTATGCGGCATCGGAACAACTGGCTCGTGAACTGAACGGACACTATATGGATCAGTTTACCTACGCCGAACGCGCTACCGATTGGCGCGGCAATAACAATATTGCTGACAGTATTTTCCGCCAGATGGCGCGTGAACCCTATCCGGTTCCCGATTACATAGTGATGAGTGCGGGTACTGGCGGCACTTCTGCCACTTTAGGTCGCTATATTCGCTATCAGGGTATCGACTCACAGTTGATGGTGGTCGATCCGCAGAACTCGGTGTTTTTTGATTACTATCATCAACGCGACCGCACCCTGACGGGACACTGTGGCAGTAAAATTGAGGGAATTGGTCGCCCACGCGCAGAACCCTCTTTTATTCCTGATGTGATCGACAGCATGATGCAGGTACCGGATGCAGCCAGCATTGCCACACTGTATTGGCTGGAGAGTATTCTGGGACGCAAGGTCGGCGCATCCACTGGCACTAACGTCTGGGGCATGTTGCAACTGGCTAATCAGATGCGTACTCAGGGTAAACAAGGGGCGATTGTCACCTTGCTGTGTGACAGCGGGGAGCGCTATCTGGATACCTATTACAATGCCGAATGGGTAGCGCAAAACATCGGCGATATCAGCCCTTATCTGGCGCAACTCAACGCGGGGCAATCACAGAATCAACGAGAGCTGATTTTGGCCTGATACCGAGTTAACGCTGAAAACGACGCATTTTTGCTATAGCATGTACCTCTTATGTCACACTGGGCATATCGCCCTTGAGCATCAAAGGTAGAGCAATGACAAAACGCGCGGTTGTCGTTTTCAGCGGCGGACAGGATTCCACCACCTGTCTGATTCAGGCACTCAGCCTGTATGATGAAGTGCACTGTGTCACATTCGACTACGGTCAACGCCATCGGGCGGAAATCGATATTGCGCGCGCGCTTGCAAACCAATTGGGTGCCAAAGCACACAAAGTGCTGGATGTCGGTTTACTCAATGAATTGGCTGTCAGTAGCCTGACGCGCGACAATATTGCCGTACCCGATTACGACGCCTCTGCGTCCGGTATTCCGAGCACGTTCGTGCCCGGACGCAATATTCTGTTTCTTACGCTGGCAGCCATTTATGCCTATCAAGTCGGCGTTGAAGCGGCGATCACTGGCGTCTGTGAGACCGACTTTTCGGGCTACCCAGACTGCCGCGATGAGTTTGTCAAAGCCCTGAATCACGCTATCGTTCTCGGCATCGCCCGTGATATTCAGTTTATTACACCGCTCATGTGGCTCAACAAGGCGGAAACCTGGGCGTTAGCTGACCATTACCACCATCTTGATACGGTACGCAGCCAAACGCTGACCTGCTACAACGGGATTCAGGGCGACGGTTGCGGCCACTGCGCCGCATGTCATTTGCGTGCAAATGGCTTAACGCAGTATCAGCAGGATCGGGTCGGAGTGATGGCATCAATGAAACGTAAAACCGGTTTGCAATAAGGTCAACCGAATAGCGGGGTGAGCGGGCTCACCTCTCCCCCGGCATTCACTATGTAGTGGCACACTGATACTGGCCACCTGAGCGGAGGTGATATGCTCACCTCATCAACACGACAGGTGACCTCATGGGTAAACATTTTACGGCGGAATTTAAGCTCGAAGCCGCAAAGCTGGTTGTCAACCACGGCTACACATACGTTAAGGCCGCAGAGGCGGTTAATGTCAGCCATTCTGCCATTAGTCGCTGGGTCAATAAGCTTCGCCTTGAACGACAGGGAAAAACGCCAACGGGACTTCCTCTTACCCCTGAACAGCTCGAGCTGCGTGAGATGAAGAAAAAAGTCCAATGCCTTGAAATGGAGAACGAAATTCTAAAAAAGGCTACGGCGCTCTTAATGTCGGACTCACTCAACGGTTCACGGTAGTCGACAGGCTGAGGGCGCGATACCCGGTCACGGCGTTGTGCCAAACTTTTGAGGTACATCGCAGCAGCTACAGGCACTGGCAGGCTTCCGCTAATGAACCCGACGGTGAGCGCGTGGTTAAGTGTAGCCGCGTCATGGAAGCCTGGAACGCCAGCGGCGGCTCTGCCGGCGCTCGAAGTATCGCGACCATCGTCACCGGCAGCTCCGGTGTCAAAATGGGGCGCTGGCTGGCTGGCAAGCTGATGAAGGAGCTGGGTATCGCCAGCTGCCAGCGACCGGCTCACAAATACAAACGCGGCGGCAATGAACTCGTTGAAATACCGAACTATCTCAACCGCCAGTTCGCGGTTACCGCGCCGGATCAGGTCTGGTGCGGCGATGTGACCTACATCTGGACGGGCAAATGCTGGGCTTACCTTGCGGTGGTGCTAGATCTGTTCGCCCGCAAACCGGTGGGCTGGGCCATGTCGACGTCGCCGGACTCGGCGCTGACAGTTAAAGCGTTGCAGATGGCCTGGGAACTCCGGGGACAACCAACAGGAGTCATGTTCCACAGCGACCAGGGCAGCCACTATACCAGCCGTCAATACCGGCAAGCCCTGTGGCGCAGCCGGATAAAGCAGAGTATGAGTCGGCGGGGTAACTGCTGGGATAATGCGCCAATGGAGCGGTTCTTCCGCAGCCTGAAGACAGAATGGGTGCCGACAAAGGGTTACAACAGCTTCAGCGAAGCCCAGGACGCGATTATCCGCTACATCACGGGGTATTACAGCGCTATCCGGCCTCACTGGTATAACGGCGGCTTAACTCCAAACGAATCTGAGCGACTGTTCTACATACAGTCTAATGCGGTGGCCAATATTAGTTGACCACTACACTAGGCTAGCGGTGAATCATCGTATGATGGTGGCTGCATAAACGCCTGCAAATGCAACAACAGCTCACCCTCCAGCGGCAATGCCTTTTGCGTCGTCAGATCGATACATACAAAGGTTAAGGTAGCATCGGCCACCGCAGCCTCATCCGTAGTACGCACCATCTTTTGGCTAATCACCCCACTTTTGGCATTCAGGTGCAACAACGCACTTTCGATACGTAACACGTCCCCTAATACCGCCGGGGTACGATAATTGATGTTGATATTGACCACTATAAACGCAATGCCGTGCTGTTGCATCCACTGGAAAGCGGGCAAATTCTCCAGCCATTGCCAACGCACCTCCTCCATAAACTCCAGATAGCGCGCGTTATTAACATGCTGATAGACATCGATATGAAAGCCACGAACGGTAATGAAGGCATGCACCACGTAATGACTCCTAAACAGATTAACGCCACAAACTGGTTGGACCTGATACTAAGATTAGCAGAAAATAACGGCAGTGAATAACCTCACTGCCGCGCAGGTATCGCCCCAGAGAGCTGGATTAGAACGCATCGGACGCTTACAGTGCGAGGCGTGCTCGATTATTATCAATCAGCGTCGGCCCGATGCCAGGCACCTCCTGCAACTGTGCTATGTCGGTAAAAGGACCATTCTCATCGCGATATTGAACTATCGCCTCCGCTCTGCGCGCGCCTATCCCTTGTAGCTGGGTCAATTGTTGTACGGTAGCCGTATTGATATTCACCGTTTCCTGTGCCGAATCCGTTGCCTGTGACGGCGGCGATGAGGCACCACCGTTTGTTACCACCTCTCCCGTTTGCGCCAGCATCCCTGCGGTGAAAGTGGATAAGCCCAGGGCCAGACACAAACACAGCGCAGACATTCCTTTCCTTTTCATACGGTATCTCCCTATTGATTAATTGGCAGGTATAGGGTGCCGAAATAAGGGAGATCGTACAAACCACAGTGTTGAAATGTGGAAAAGGCCGCGAAAGCGGCCTTTTGTTATTACAGCGGATTACAAATTAATGCATAGCTTATTGAGGTTGCTGCTCCTGAGCGGTGGCACCTAATTTGATGGTCGCTTCGGTGCGCAAGCTGGAAACCAAAGTATCAAACAGCGTTGTTACCGCACTCTGCTCAACCTGGCTGGTAAACTGTGCTTTCTGCTCATCAGTGATGGCGTGTGGTTTCACGCCATCCAGCGCAACCAGCACCACATTGCCCGCCTGATCGCGCGTAACACCGTAGCTTACTTTGTCCTGTTGCGGCACAGGCAGGGCAAACACGCTTTCTGCCAATACATTGCCCTGAGAAACCGAGGAGAGCGTCTCTGGCGCGCCAAAGCTGAGGTTGGCCGCTTTCAGCGAGTCATCTTTACCTTGTTTCAGGTCAACCAGGATTTTTTCAGCCTGTAGGTTAGCCTGCTGCTGCGCTTTCTGCACTTTCAGCACCTGTACAATCTCGTCACGCACCTGATCCAGAGGGCGCGGCGTTTCTGCACGGTGATCGGTGATACGCAGCACGATCGCACGATCGCCATCGACGCCGATCACATCGGAGTTGCTGCCCAGTGCACCGTTATCGCCTAACAGGGTACCGCCGAAAATAGCCTGCGTCACCTGCGGGAAGTTCAGTTCAGCAGGCACTTGATCGTGACTAAACCAAGCCGTCTCAGTGGCTTTTTGACCCGCCACCTCTTCGGCTGATGCTAACGACTCATTGTCGTTGCTTGCCGCTTCGCTGATTTTACGTTGCAGGGCAAAGAATTCATCCAGCGCTTTTTCACGTTTTGCTCTGACAGCGATGTCATCACGCACCGCGCTCAACGGTTTAACCTGCGCGGCCTGAATGTCATCCAGACGTACAATCAGATAACCCACAGAGGATTTTACCGGCTCGGAGAGTTGGCCTTTTTCGGTCAGATTTGCCTGCTTCAATTCATCGACCGTGGCATTGGCATCCATCCAGCCCAGATCGCCACCGTTACGGCGCGATACCACATCCTGCGATTTTTCTTTTGCCAGCGCGGCAAAATCGGCACCGTTTTTCAGTTCATCCAACACGGTACGGGCGTCCGCCTCGGTTTTGAGCTGAATCACGCTAAAGCGCTTGCGCTCAGGTTGAGTAAACTCTTGCTTATTCTTCTCGTAAAACGCCGCGATATCAGCATCAGTGATTTTCACACTGTTCATAACGCGTGCGGCATCCAGCAGCAGATAACTGACTTTGAAGGCTTCCGGGTCGATAAAACGGCCTTTGTTGCTGTCGTAATAGCCCTTGACCTCTTCATCCGTCACGTTCAGCGTTTTGGCAATCGCCGCCACGTCAATCGTTGCCGTTCTCACCACACGATCCTGAGCGGCCTGCGCCACCAGACTGTCGATCTCTTTTGGCAGCGAGAATTGCGTCGCGCCCAGCCCCTGAATCAGTTGCTGTGTGACCAGTTGCTTACGCAGCAACTCCGCATAGCGATCCGGTGTCAGGCCCAAACGACGTACCTGATCCAGGTACTTTTCGTTATCGAACTGGTTGTTAGTCTGGAACGCGGGAACAGCGAATATGGCATGTTTGATCTGTGCATCGCTGATGTTAAGCCCAAGCTTACGGGCGTATTGGTCAATCAGCGCCTCATCGATCAGCTGCGAGAGCACCTGCTGACGCATCTGCTGCATATAGCCGTCATTGCCTGCCAGCACGGAAAAGTTTTCTCCCAACTGTTCCTGCATGCGGCTACGCTCGTTTTGCACCGCTTGTTCAAACTGCGCGCGACCTATTTCCTGCCCGTTGACTTTGGCGGCGTAATCTTTAGAGCCGCCGATAAGGTAATAACCCACGCCCGTCAATACGAAGGAGGCGACGATCAAGCCCAGAATAATTTTCAGCACGACGTTATTAGCGGCCGCGCGTAAATTGTCCATCATAATGTGACAACACTCCGCTGTAGTATGAATAACACGCCCTGCGTTGGCTAAAACCACGCTTCCCTGCGCGTCTGGCAAACCGTAAGCCAGAACATGAACTGCCAGAGAGGGAAGCGGTAAAGACGTTACGCCGCAACGCGAGGCCCCGCAGGGTGATGGGCAGTGTTCGCCCGTCATAAAAAAGGCACATCATAAAATGATGCGCCCCTTATCTTACCTTACCGACACCGTGGCGTCAGGTAATGTTTGGTAATGTACTCGGATTACAGCACAAACCTGTGACGAGATAATCAGTTAACGGCGTCTTTCAGCGATTTACCGGCACGGAAGCCCGGTACTTTTGCTGCTGGAATGCTGATTTCCTTGCCCGTTTGCGGATTGCGCCCAGTGCGAGCTGCACGCTCACGCACGGAGAACGTTCCAAATCCTACCAGTGCAACGTCATCCCCTGCTTTCAGAGAATCGGTAACAGAACCAATAATTGCATCTAACACACGCCCTGCTGCCGCTTTGGAAATATCAGCATCTGCGGCAATTTTGTCGATCAATTGTGACTTGTTCACTCTCTCATCCCCTCTGAAATCCTGTTGTCACGCTGAATATCCCAAAACGCGACACGTAGCTTTTTTCAATCCTGTCAAACCTTAGCACAGCGTACTGGCTAAGACTAACAGTGTCATAACTTAGCGGTACAAAAAAACGCTGGCAAGCGCCATTTCTGCTGCCAGCGTGATTTTTCTCAAGGTTTTTTGCGATAGGTCACTCTTTCACGGCCTTAGCGGGCACCGCTTTCGCCTTGGCAGGCTCCGGCTGCATACCGTCTGGCGGGTTTTGTAACGCTAACGCAAGCACTTCCTCGATACGTTTGACCGGGTGAATCTCCAGGTCCGCAATCACATTCGCCGGAATCTCTTCCAAATCGCGTTTGTTTTCGTCAGGAATCAATACCGTCTTAATGCCACCGCGATGGGCTGCCAACAGTTTCTCTTTCAAGCCCCCGATCGGCAATACTAAGCCCCGCAGCGTGATTTCCCCGGTCATCGCGACATCGGCACGCACCGGGTTACCCGTCAGGCAGGAAACCAGCGCAGTACACATGGCGATCCCGGCGCTTGGGCCATCTTTGGGCGTTGCCCCTTCCGGCACATGCACGTGGATATCACGTTTTTCATGGAAATCGGCATTGATACCCAGTCGTTCAGCACGAGCACGCACCACGGTGAGCGCCGCCTGGATAGACTCCTGCATCACTTCCCCGAGTGAACCGGTGTAGGTCAATTTTCCCTTGCCCGGCACGCACGCGGTTTCAATGGTCAGCAAATCACCGCCAACTTCCGTCCAGGCCAACCCAGTGACCTGCCCAACGCGGTTTTCTTCATCCGCGCGGCCGTAGTCAAAGCGCTGAACGCCAAGGAAATCTTTAAGGTTATCGCCCGTAATCTCAATATGCTTAACGGTTTTATCCATCAGCAGCGTTTTTACCGCTTTACGGCACAATTTGGAGATTTCACGCTCCAGACTGCGCACGCCAGCTTCACGCGTGTAGTAACGGATGATCCCGGAGATAGCACTGTCATCAACGGTCAACTCACCTTTCTTCAGTGCATTGCGCTCAATCTGCTTCGGCAGCAAATGGCGCTTGGCAATATTGAGCTTCTCATCCTCGGTGTAGCCAGACAGGCGAATCACTTCCATACGGTCCAGCAACGGCGCAGGAATGTTCATCGAGTTAGAGGTCGCAACAAACATCACATCGGACAGATCGTAATCCATTTCCAGATAGTGGTCGTTGAAGGTGACGTTCTGCTCGGGATCCAATACCTCAAGCAGTGCCGACGCCGGATCGCCACGCATGTCAGAGGACATCTTGTCGATCTCATCCAACAGTAACAGCGGGTTTTTTACCCCAACCTTGGCCATCTTCTGGATCAGTTTGCCCGGCAGTGAGCCGATGTAAGTACGACGGTGACCGCGAATTTCCGCTTCATCACGTACGCCGCCGAGCGCCATACGCACGTACTCACGCCCCGTTGCCTTGGAAATGGACTGCCCCAGTGAGGTTTTCCCCACCCCCGGCGGCCCGACCAGGCACAGAATCGGCCCTTTGATTTTGCTGACACGACTTTGTACCGCGAGATATTCAAGAATACGCTCTTTGACGCGATCCAGACCGTAGTGGTCGGTATCCAGGGTTTCCTGCGCTTTGACCAGGTCTTTTTTCACCTTGCTGCGCGCATTCCACGGCACCTGAACCATCCAGTCGATGTAGCTGCGCACCACTGTCGCCTCAGCGGACATCGGTGACATCATCTTCAGTTTTTGCAGTTCTGCTTCGGCTTTTTCCCGCGCTTCTTTCGGCATCTTGGCCGCTTCAATCTTGCGTTTCAGCGCTTCATGTTCATCCGGAGCGTCATCCATCTCACCGAGCTCTTTCTGAATCGCTTTCATCTGCTCGTTGAGGTAGTACTCGCGCTGGCTTTTCTCCATCTGCTTTTTCACGCGACTGCGAATACGTTTTTCCACCTGCAACAGGTCGATTTCCGATTCCATCATCGCCATCAGATATTCGAGGAGTTCCGTAATATCAGACATTTCCAGCACGGACTGTTTATCAGCCAGTTTCAGCGGCATGTGAGCGGCAATGGTATCCGCCAGACGTGCTGCATCTTCAATGCTGTTCAGTGAGGTCAACACTTCCGGCGGTATTTTCTTGTTCAGTTTGATGTATCCCTCGAACTGATTGACCGCCGTGCGCATCAGGACTTCCTGCTCACGCTCTTCAATCGCTGGTGACGAGAGATATTCCGCCTGGGCAGCAAAATGTTCACCACCGTCAGACAGCGTGGTGATACGCGCACGCTGCAACCCTTCGACCAGCACTTTAACCGTGCCGTCCGGCAGTTTCAGCATTTGCAGAATGGAGGCGACCGTTCCTACCGAGAAAAGATCGTTAATACTGGGTTCATCCGTTGAAGCCTCTTTTTGTGCCACCAACATGATCTTTTTATCGTGATCCATCGCGGCTTCAAGGCAACGAATCGATTTCTCCCGGCCAACAAACAACGGAATGACCATGTGCGGATAAACCACCACATCGCGCAACGGCAATACGGGGATTTCAATGCGTTCGGAACGCTCAGGGTTCATAGAGCTCTCTCTTAGTTTCGTTTCCGCCAGGTTAAAGGAATCTCGTGAAACGCGGATGTCACGGGTTTTGCCAACAAGTATTGGAGTATATGGGGATAAATATTCGACATTCAACGACCAGAACATGCGAAAAAAAGTGGGAGATAAAATCTCCCATTTCAGACTGGTGACAACGACCCTTTAGGTACGTTTGTCAGGTGTGCAATTGACGATTTATTCGCCAGAAGCTTGCTGCGCTTCAGGTTTGCCGTAGATCAGCATGGGCTCAGATTGACCGGCAATCACCGACTCATCAATCACCACCTTATCGACGCTCTCCATGGAGGGCAGGTCGTACATGGTGTCCAACAGCGCCGCTTCCACGATGGAGCGCAAACCGCGTGCACCAGTTTTGCGCGCCATGGCTTTCTTGGCAATCGCTGTCAACGCTTCTTCACGGAATTCCAGCTCAACCCCTTCAAGATTGAACAGCGCCTGATACTGTTTGGTCAGCGCGTTTTTCGGTTCACGCAGGATCTGGATCAGCGCATCTTCGCTCAGTTCTCTCAGCGTCGCAACCACCGGTAAACGGCCAATAAATTCAGGGATCAGACCGAACTTGATCAAATCGCCCGGTTCTACCTGGCCCAGCAATTCGCCTTCGGTAGCCTTTTGTGCCGCACCCTTCACCGTTGCGGCAAAACCAATACCGTGACCAGTATCGACACGTTGCTCGATCACTTTATCCAGACCGGCAAATGCCCCACCGCAGATGAACAGGATCTTGGAGGTATCAACCTGCAAAAACTCCTGTTGCGGGTGTTTGCGCCCACCTTGCGGCGGTACCGCAGCGATGGTGCCTTCAATCAGCTTCAGCAGAGCCTGCTGCACCCCTTCGCCCGACACGTCTCGGGTGATGGAGGGGTTATCGGACTTACGTGAAATCTTGTCAATTTCGTCGATGTACACAATGCCGCGCTGGGATTTCTGTACGTCGTAATCGCATTTTTGCAGCAGCTTATGGATGATGTTTTCTACATCTTCACCCACGTAACCCGCTTCGGTCAGCGTGGTGGCATCCGCCATGGTGAAAGGCACATCCAGGAAACGGGCCAGCGTTTCAGCCAACAGGGTTTTACCGCTTCCTGTCGGGCCAATCAGCAGAATGTTACTCTTGCCCAGTTCGATGCCGTTGCAGCTGTCGCCATTACGTAAGCGCTTGTAGTGATTGTAAACCGCAACCGCCAGAACCTTTTTCGCCTGCTCCTGACCAATCACATAATCATCCAGGTGACGGCAAATTTCATGGGGCGTGGGTAACGCACTGCGTTCACGATGCGGAGTCACTTCCTTGATCTCTTCGCGAATGATGTCATTGCACAGATCGACACATTCATCGCAGATATACACTGACGGCCCGGCAATCAGCTTACGGACATCATGCTGGCTTTTGCCGCAGAAAGAACAGTACAGCAACTTCCCTGAACCGTCTTTGCGCTTATCTGTCATCAGTAAACCTCTTCTTTTATCTCTTGCCCGCAGGCCCAACAGCGATATCACTTCAACCTGAATCACGCGCAAGCGCGCATTCGTGAACCACAGGTACGCTATGGCCGGCGACGTTATTCGCGGTGTGTCATCACGGCGTCAACCAATCCATACTCTACTGCTTCATGGGCAGAGAGGAAACGGTCACGCTCAGTGTCACTCTCTATCACTTCGAGAGGTTTGCCCGTATGTTCAGCCATCAGCTCATTCATACGTTGCTTCACTTTCAGTATTTCACGCGCATGGATTTCGATATCCGTTGCCTGCCCCTGGAATCCTCCCAGCGGCTGGTGAATCATCACGCGCGAATTCGGCAGGCAGAAACGCTTGCCCTTGGCACCGGCAGTGAGCAGGAAAGCCCCCATAGAGCAGGCTTGTCCCATACAGATGGTGCTGACATCCGGTTTAATGAATTTCATGGTGTCGTAAATCGACATCCCTGCGGTAATCACACCACCCGGAGAGTTGATGTACAGATAAATATCTTTTTCCGGGTTTTCAGCTTCCAGGAAAAGCATCTGAGCAACGATCAGGTTGGCCATGTGATCTTCCACCTGACCCGTCAGGAAGATGATGCGTTCTTTAAGCAGTCGGGAAAAAATATCGTAAGAACGTTCCCCGCGCGAAGTCTGTTCTACCACCATCGGCACCAAAGCCATTTGGGGTGCTAATTTTTCTTGTTCGCCACTGTATAACATTCACCTCTCCTCGATAAAATGCTTTTGGTGCCATGTATCAGATTCTACTTGAGATAACGACGGTTGACTATCACGGTCACCCCGACGTCCCCCTTAAGAACGACACCGACTCGCCAAAATCCATGGCCACGCGCCTCTGTTTCTTCTAGTTGGGGCATTGCGCGCTATTTCAAGCTTATACTATCCTTTATTTTAGATTAAAGGGTTATAATGCCCACCGCGTTTACAATGCTTTGCATAGCAAACCGCGTTTTGCATAGAAAATAATATGTCGCACGCCCAAGAAATAATACGGATTTTATCACTCGCGAAACGTTTCAATGCCACACCCACACAGTTTTATCATAGTGCAATCTGGCACATCCGTGGCGATAGCTCTTTTCAAACGTAAATCAGTGATAACAAAAAGCCCACGCCAGAGGCGCGGGCTTTTTTTGGCAAAGATAACCGACCGAAGCCAGACAGCGAATTACGCCGTAGCAGGCTGGTTCATCAGATCGTTGAAGCTGACGGCTTTCTCGACCACTTTCGCCTTAGACAACACCACTTCAACCGCTTGCTCTTCCAGAGCAACGTTGCGCATGTTGTTCATCAGCTCTTTGTTTTTGCTGTAGTAAGCAACCACTTCCTGCGGATCTTCGTAGGCAGAAGCCATCTCTTCGATCAGCGCATTAACGCGATCATCGTCCGCTTTCAGTTCGTTGGTGCTGATCACTTCGCCCAGCAGCAGACCCACGACAACGCGACGTTTAGCTTGCTCTTCAAACAGTTCACGCGGCAGTTCAGCCGCTTGCTTGGCGTTGCCACCAAAGCGTTGTGCCGCTTGTTGACGCAGAACGTCAATTTCGCCGTCGATCAGCGCAGCAGGAACGTCGATATCATTGGCTTTCACCAGACCGTCGATCACCTGAGACTTGATACGGTTACGCACTGCGCCTTTCAGCTCACGCTCCATGTTTTTACGCACTTCAGCGCGCAGACCTTCAACAGAACCATCCGCCACGCCGAAACGTGCGATGAATTCTGCGGTCAGTTCAGGCAGTTCACGCTCTTCCACTTTCTTCAGGACGATAGCGAACTGCGCTGCTTTCCCTTTCAGGTTTTCAGCGTAGTAGTCTTCTGGGAAGGTCACGTCGATAGTGAACTCTTCACCGACTTTGCGACCCACCAGACCTTCTTCAAAGCCTGGGATCATGCGGCCCTGGCCCATAGCCAGAACGAAATCAGACGCTTTACCGCCATCAAACACTTCGCCGTCGATAGTGCCAGTAAAGTCCACGGTTACGCGATCTTCTGCACCAGCGGCAGCATCGGTACCTTTCCAGGTGGCTTGTTGCTTGCGCAGCGTTTCCAGCATGGCATCAACGTCAGCATCAACCACATCAACCAGCGGTTTTTCAACTTCGATGGTGTCCAGGCCTTTCAGCTCTACTTCCGGATAGACTTCAAACTCTACCGCGTAGGTGAAATCGGCATTCAGCTTGTATTCGCCCGGCACATAGTTCGGTGCACCAACGGGATTGATTTTTTCTTTAATGATGGCGTCAACGAAATGACGCTGCATCAGATCGCCCAACACGTCTTGACGCACGGAAGCGCCATAACGCTGAGCGATAACGTTCATCGGCACTTTGCCTTTACGAAAACCGTCAACGCGCGCTTTTTTAGCAACGTTAACCAGCTCTTTTTTTACCGCTTCTTCAATGCTATCAGCAGTGACGGTAATTGTTACGCGGCGACCAAGGCCTTGGGTGGTTTCAACTGAAACTTGCATCTTGTTACCTCAAAAAATCACAGTGCTCGGTCAGCTCCAAAACCATATACGCATGGGTGTCGGTTTGGACATAACCCCCACAGAACCGGGACAGCAACAGCTGGTATCTGAACCCTGTTCCTTGTCGTCAGAAGCGTCCCGATGACATTTCCGGAAAATAAGACGCGGCATTATAGCGGCATAGAGGGAGTGAGTCGAGAAAAGCGCGCAGACTATTATGACAAGATAAGCGCGCTTTGATGTCGGTCACCTCTTATGCGTCTCTTTTTATGCGGCGTTGGCATCTATCAGGCGTCAATGCCAGCACCGCCACAGGCAGGTGATTTCGGGGCCAGGCCCTGCGCATCGGACCACTCTTGCGGCGTGTAAGTATGCAGCGCCAGCGCGTGCAGGCCATTTTCCAATTCAGTCGCTAGCGTGGCATAAACCGCGCGATGACGGCCAATGGTGCGCTGTCCGGTAAAGGTTTCACTCACCAATACCACCTTAAAATGGCTTTGCGAACCGGCAGGCACGCGATGTTGATGGCTTTCATTGATCACATCCAGATGCGTGGGGGCAAAAGCTGCGCGCAATTTCGCCTCAATGGTGGCATGCATGACGTCGTCCTTTGTTACTTGTTGATCTTGCCAGACAGTATATTCCACTGGCAGCAAAATGAGGTGAACACACTATCTGTCAATCCGGCGATCGCGATATCTCACCGCATCGCGCCGAAAAAATGGCCATTTCCAGAGTATTTCCCCTGAATTCGTCCTTTCACCCGCTGCCGGCAATGGTATGATAACGGTAATTTTTTACCAGCGAACCACCCTAATCATTACTGAGAAAATACACAATGTTAAAAAAACTGTTTTTTCCCGTATTGGCCGTGCTGATGCTCGCCGGATGCGCCAATCAAAGCAATACGCTTGATGTCTCTCCTAAAATTAACGTGCCAGCGCAAGACCCAACCCTGATGGGCGTCACTGTCAGCATCAACGGGGCCGATCAGCGTGCCGATCAGGCATTAGCCAAAATCAACCGCGACGGACAACTAATCGTGCTGACTCCTTCACGCGACCTGCGTTTCCTGTTGCAAGAAGCGCTGGAAAAACAGATGTCTGCACGCGGTTACATGATCGGAACCGGTGGCCCGGTTGCGCTGCAAATCGTGGTAAACCAACTGTATGCTGACGTTTCAGAAGGCAACCTGCGTCATAATATCACCGCACGCGCGGATATTTCGATCATCTCTCAGGCGGCCAACGGCAACAAGCAGGTCAAAAATTACCGCTCAACCTATAACGTTCAGGGCGCGTTGACCGCGACCAACGAAAAAATCACCAACGCTGTCAATACGGTATTGGGCGATGTCATCAATGACATGGCACAAGACACCACTGTCAGCAGCTTCATTAAGGCTAACGCCCGATAATTCCCACGCTGTTTTCCTCTATCCTGTTCTGTGGGATAGAGGAAAGGATCTACCATGCTACATCACTTTTTTACCCTTTTTCGTCAGCCGTATTCGCTGTCGCTGCTGCTACTGGGTTTTGCGTCCGGGCTGGCGCTGACCTCTGGTACGTTGCAGGCATGGATGACGGTCGCTAACGTCGATTTGAAAACCATCGGTTTCTTCTCCCTGGTGGGACAAGCCTATGTTTTCAAGTTTATGTGGGCACCGATGATGGACCGTTACACCCCGCCCTTCCTCGGCCGTCGCCGTGGCTGGCTACTGGTCAGTCAGGTGCTGCTGATCGGATTGATTGCCTCAATGGCGCTGCTGGAACCTGGTAAGCATCTGTGGTGGTTAGCCGCGATTGCGGTTTTGGTGGCATTTTGTTCCGCCTCGCAGGATATCGTGTTTGACGCCTACAAAACGGACCTGTTACCCGCCGATCAGCGCGGCTCGGGCGCTGCCATTTCCGTATTGGGTTACCGTCTGGCCATGCTGGTTTCGGGTGGATTGGCGCTGTGGCTGGCCGATAGTTATCTCGGTTGACACGCCACCTATGTGCTGATGGCGCTGCTGCTCTTGCCGGGCATCATTGCCACCTTGCGCGCGCCTGAACCAGTGTTGGATGCTCCGGCACCACGCACCCTTGAACAGGCAATGTTTGCCCCACTGCGCGACTTCTTTTCGCGCAATAACGCCTGGCTGATTTTATTGCTGATCGTGCTGTATAAGTTGGGTGACGCCTTTGCGATGAGCCTGAGTACCCCGTTCCTGATTCGCGGCGTAGGTTTCAATGCGGGCGACGTCGGACTGGTCAATAAAACGTTGGGGTTACTCGCCACCATTATTGGTGCCTTGTACGTCGGGTTGTTAATGCAACGTATGACCTTGTTCCGTGCGTTGCTGCTATTCGGCATCTTGCAGGTCATCTCTAACGCAGGCTACTGGCTGCTGGCGATCACTACCAAACATCTGGTCAGCATGGCAGGGGTTATCTTTCTGGAAAACCTGTGCGGCGGGATGGGCACAGCGGCGTTCGTGGCGTTACTGATGACCTTATGCAACACGTCGTTTTCCGCTACCCAGTTTGCGCTGCTTTCCGCACTCTCTGCCGTGGGGCGCGTCTACGTTGGCCCGATCGCAGGCTGGTTTGTAGAGACCCATGGTTGGGCCTGGTTCTATTTATTTACCATTGCGATCTCGGTGCCGGGATTAGCCCTGCTATTAGTATGCAGGCAAACCCTGGAGTACACCCAGCGTACCGGCACATTTATGGTACGTATGACCTATCCCCGCTATTACCGCTCCGCGCTGCGTTTACTGGCCGCCGGGTGTGCGCTGTTATTCATCTGGCTAACCTTGACCATCGCCCACGCGTTGGGTGCCAATGCAGTTGAAAAAATCGATGATAACCTTCTGATGCCAGGGGTATTTTTGTGATTTCGGGGGCGCTTTTAGGTTGCGTGCTCGACTATTTATCGCTGCGTAATTCACCGTCATCTGAAGCCTGAAAATAGCGATAAACCTGCGTGGTTATCACCGCATCGTATTATTTTTTTTCACTAGGCTGTGTCCCTTAATCCCATGAGTTATACTAACTGTTTGTTTCTACATCATTTTTAACTATGGCTCGCTACGACCTTCCCGATGAAGCATGGGCTATCATCCAGCCCTTACTCCCTGCTGAACCAGCAACACCACAGGCCGGACGCCCATGGGCTGAGCATCGCATGATTATCAATGGCATGTTCTGGGTGCTGTGCCTGGTGCCCCATGGCGTGATTTACCTGAGCGATACGGCCCATGGAAAACCGTTTATAACCGCTTTAACCGATGGTCAAAATCGGGAGTCATTAACATTATTTTCAATAAGTTACTTTCATCACTTGATGCCCATGGCCTCCTGGACTGGTCAACGACTGCGCTGGATGGTAGCAATATCAGGGCGCTGAAATGTGCTGCCGGCGCTCAAAAAAACATCCCGATATCACCGGAGATAATGGGCTGGGTCGCTCTCGAGGTGGTTTTGGCACCAAAATCCATATGGCTACAGACGGAAGTGGTCTTCCGTTAAACATCGTGTTGAGCCCCGGTCAGGCTCATGAAAGTCAGTTTGCACTACGTCTTTTGGACGGTATTGGTGTTCAACGCCAGAACGGCAGTATGAAACGCCGTGGTCATGCGGTACTCGCTGACAAGGCGTACTCCGGGCATGTATTACGTAACGAGCTGAAAAACAGAGGTATAAAAACAGTCATCCCCCGAAAATCCACTGAAAAAATGGCGGTGGATGGTCGTTCAAAGCTCGATCGTGACGCCTACCGCAATCGGAACGTTGTTGAGCGGTGCTTTGGCCGTCTGAAAGAATACCGTCGCATTGCGACACGTTACGACAAAACGGCGAGGAATTATCTGGCAATGTTGAAACTGGGCTGCATCCGCCTGTTTTACCAGAGGTTATGTAATTAAGGGACACAGCCTAGTCTGCTATCAGCCAACGTTATTTTTTTACGTTGGCTCACTTTTTTCTGGCTATTTAATTGTTGGGAAAATGTGTGAGAGGCAATCATGTTGGTTCGATGGAAAATTCCTCTTCAGGCGGGTTGTAATTTTTTTATCCATCCATACCTCTCTACGGGATAAATTTTAATTCACTGTTTTTAATAAATTTTTCCTAACGACAAGGTAATTGTGACATTCAGGGCAAAAATCAGCAACAAAGCGCTGACATAACCTTAATCATGTTTACAGTGCAGTGACCTTACCGTAAAATGCCCGCTCGCATGAAATGACAATAGAGCCCTTGTTATTGAGGTCGCTAGATGAGACTCAGGAAATACAATAAAATTTTTGGGATGTTGTCTTTATTCGCTGCCGCAGCACTACTGAGCGGTTGTGATATGGCATTGATGAATCCCAAAGGACAGGTCGGGTTGGAGCAACGGTCGTTGATTCTGACGGCACTCGGGTTGATGTTGATCGTGGTTATTCCGGTAATCGTGATGACCATCGCTTTTGCCTGGAAGTTTCGCGCTTCCAACACCAAAGCGAAATACACCCCGAACTGGTCACACTCCAACAAGATTGAAGCGGTGGTATGGACAGTTCCCATCATCATCATTCTTATTCTGGGTACCATTACCTGGAAAACCACCCATTCACTGGATCCGTATAAGCCGTTGGTCTCCGAGGCCAAGCCGATTACCGTCGAAGTGATTTCACTCGACTGGAAATGGCTGTTTGTTTACCCGGAATTAGGTATCGCCACGGTCAACGAGTTAGCGTTCCCAACCAATGTGCCGGTGAATTTCAAAATCACCTCCGATACCGTAATGAACTCTTTCTTCATTCCGCGTCTGGGTGGGCAGATTTACGCGATGGCGGGCATGCAAACCAAACTGCATCTTATCGCCAACGAGCCGGGTAAATATGGCGGTATTTCTGGTGGTTACAGCGGGAAAGGCTTCTCCGGCATGAAATTTACTGCCATTGCCACGCCAAGCCAGCAGGAATTCGACCAGTGGGTTGCCACCGTACGTGCCTCCAACAAAACGCTGAACAGCACGGAGGAATTCAATGCTCTGGCCAAACCCAGCGAATTCCACCCGATAGAGTACTTCTCCAGCGTGCAACCTGAGCTGTTTGAAAACCTGATTCGCAAATTCACGCAAAGCGGCGGTGCGCCTGCGCATCACCACGCTGAAGGCGAAACGCAGCAAGGTGGCATGCAACATGGTGACAATATGAACATGAGCGAGCACGCCTCGCACCAAGGCGCCGAGGGATAAGACGATGTTCGGAAAACTAACTCTTGATGCGGTTCCGTATCATGAACCCATTATTATGATTACGGTGGCCGGCATCATCGTCGGCGGCCTCGCCCTTTTGGCGGCCATCACTTATTTAGGTAAATGGAAGTGGCTGTGGGCTGAATGGTTTACCTCGGTAGACCACAAACGCATCGGCACCATGTATATGATCGTTGCGTTTATCATGATGATTCGTGGCTTTGCCGATGCCATCATGATGCGTGGTCAGCAGGTCTTGGCGTCTGCCGGTGAGGCAGGCTTCCTTAATGCCCACCACTACGATCAGATATTTACCGCGCACGGCGTGATCATGATTTTCTTCGTGGCAACGCCGTTTGTGGTCGGTTTGATGAACCTGGCGGTGCCGCTGCAAATCGGCGCACGCGACGTGGCCTTCCCTTTCCTTAACTCGCTCAGCTTCTGGCTATTCGTGGTAGGGGTTGTCCTGATCAACTTGTCGCTGGGTATCGGTGAGTTTGCGCAAACCGGTTGGGTGGCCTATCCGCCGCTTTCCGGCAAGGAGTACAGTCCCGGCGTAGGGGTGGATTACTGGATATGGAGTCTACAGATCTCCGGTCTGGGTACTACGCTGACTGGCGTCAACTTCTTCGCGACCATTATCCGTATGCGTGCACCGGGCATGACGCTGATGAAAATGCCGGTCTTTACCTGGACGGCACTGTGCACCAACGTGCTGATCATCGCCGCCTTCCCGATTTTGACCGTCACCATCGCCTTACTCACTCTGGATCGCTATCTGGGCACCCATTTCTTTACCAACGATATGGGCGGCAACATGATGATGTACATCAACCTCATCTGGGCCTGGGGCCATCCTGAGGTGTACATTCTGGTTCTGCCCATTTTCGGCGTTTACTCCGAAGTGGTTGCCACCTTCTGTAAGAAGCGTCTGTTCGGTTACACCTCGCTGGTGTGGGCGACCATCGCCATTACCGTACTGTCGTTTATCGTCTGGCTGCACCACTTCTTCACCATGGGGTCTGGCGCGAACGTTAACGCCTTCTTTGGTATCGCCACCATGATCATTTCCATCCCGACCGGGGTGAAAATCTTCAACTGGCTGTTCACCATGTATCAGGGCCGAATCCAGCCGAACTCTGCCATGTTGTGGACTACTGGTTTTATCATCACCTTTACCATCGGTGGGATGACCGGGGTGCTGTTGGCGGTGCCGGGTGCCAACTTTGTACTGCACAACAGCCTGTTCCTGATTGCGCACTTCCATAACGTCATTATCGGTGGCGTGGTGTTTGGTATTTTTGCCGGTATTACCTACTGGTTCCCGAAAGCGTTTGGCTTCACGCTGAACGAAACCTGGGGCAAACGCGCGTTCTGGTTCTGGATTATCGGCTTCTTCACCGCTTTTATGCCGCTGTATGTACTGGGCTTTATGGGCATGACCCGTCGCCTCAGCCAACAGATTGATCCGCAATTCCACTCACTGCTGGTCGTTGCCTCTGTCGGTGCCGCACTGATTGGCCTTGGCGTACTGTGCCAATTGATGCAGTTCTATGTCAGTATCCGCGATCGCGACCAAAACCGTGATTTGACCGGTGACCCGTGGGGTGGCCGCACGCTGGAGTGGGCAACCTCTTCCCCGCCGCCTTTCTATAACTTCGCCATCGTGCCGAACGTTCAGGAACGCGATGCCTTCTGGGAACAGAAAGAGCGCGGTGAAGCCTACAAAAAACCGGTCAGCTATGAAGAAATTCATATGCCGAAAAACACCGGCGCTGGCGTGATTATCTCAGCGTTCAGTATGGTGTTCGGCTTCGCCATGATCTGGCATATCTGGTGGATGGCGATTGCCGGTTTCGTCGGCATGATCGTGACCTGGATTGTGCACAGTTTTAACCGAGATGTGGATTACTACGTTCCGGTCAAACAAATCGAAGAGATTGAGAACCAGCACTTCGACAATATCAGCAAAGCAGGTGTGAAACATGACAACTGAAACTCTGACGCATCATCACGCTGCTCATGACGCCCATGCAGAGCATGGGCACCACGACGCCAGCGGCACCAAGGTGCTGGGGTTCTGGGTTTACCTCATGAGCGATTTGATCATTTTCGGCTCATTGTTCGCCACCTATGCCGTGCTGGTAACTGGCACGGCGGGCGGTCCGTCGGGAAAAGATCTGTTTGATCTCAAGTTTGTGCTGGTCGAAACCTTCGCGTTGCTGTTGAGCAGTATCACCTTCGGCATGGCGATGATCGCCATGTACAAATGCAACGTGGCGCGCATCAACACCTGGCTGGCCATCACGTTCCTGTTCGGTCTGGTGTTTATCGGGATGGAAATCTATGAATTCCATCACCTGATCGCAGAAGGATACGGCCCGGATCGCAGCGCGTTCCTGTCGGCCTTTTTCGCGCTAGTCGGCACCCACGGAGTTCACGTAACTTCAGGCCTTATCTGGCTTGTGGTGATGATGATTCAGGTCTCACGCTGGGGCATCACCCCTACCGTGAAAACCCGTTTGATGTGTCTGAGCCTGTTCTGGCACTTCCTTGACGTGGTATGGATTTGTGTCTTTACCGTAGTTTATCTGATGGGGGCGATGTAATGAGTCATTCAACGACCGATCACGGCGCCAGCCACGGTAGCGTACAGTCTTATGTCATCGGCTTTGTAATGTCAGTCATTCTGACCGTGATCCCTTTTGGTCTGGTGATGGCAGGTGCCGCTTCCCCAAGCGTGATTATGGCCGTTGTGGTTGGCTGCGCCGTGGTACAGATACTGGTTCACCTGGTCTACTTCCTGCACCTGAACAGTTCTTCTGAGCAGCGCTGGAACGTGGTAGCGTTGGTGTTCGCCATTCTGATTATCGCTATCGTGGTAGTAGGATCCATCTGGATTATGCTGAGCGCGCACCACAATATGATGATTCCGTAATCGAGCCAGACATGATGATTAAGCAATACCTACAAGTCACAAAACCAGGGATCATTTTTGGCAACCTGATTTCTGTTATCGGGGGATTTCTGCTGGCGTCCAAAGGCAGCATTGATTACCCCCTCTTTATCGCTACCCTGTTTGGGGTGTCGTTAGTGGTTGCGTCCGGTTGCGTCTTCAACAACGTAATCGACCGTGACATTGACAAAAAGATGGAGAGAACCAAAAACAGAGTGATGGTGAAGGGGCTGATTTCGGTCAAGGTGTCACTGAGTTATGCGGCTGCGTTAGGTATTGCCGGTTTTGCGTTGCTCTACGTGGCGGCAAACCCGCTAGCCATGTGGCTTTCAGCAATGGGCTTTGCGGTATACGTTGGCGTCTACAGTCTGTATATGAAACGCCACTCGGTATACGGCACGCTGATCGGCAGCCTGTCCGGTGCTGCACCGCCGGTGATCGGGTATTGTGCCGTAAGCAACCAGTTCGATGCGGGTGCGTTGATCCTGCTGTTGATCTTCAGCCTGTGGCAAATGCCGCACTCCTACTCTATCGCCATTTTCCGTTTCAAGGATTATCAGGCCGCCAACATTCCGGTACTGCCGGTGGTGAAAGGCATTTCCGTGGCTAAAAACCATATTACGCTGTATATCGTGGCGTTTATGGTGGCTACGCTGATGCTGTCGCTGGGTGGCTATGCCGGGTATAAATATCTGGTGGTAGCAGCCTCTGTAAGTATCTGGTGGTTAGGCATGGCACTGTCGGGCTACAAAAAATCCAATGATGACAAAGTATGGGCGCGCAAACTGTTTGTGTTCTCGATCGTTGCCATCACATCATTGAGCGTGATGATGTCTGTAGACTCAATGACGCCGATGCAGGACGTGCTGCTCACCGCACTGCGCTAACGTTTCACCGTTCGCACGTTGAAAAAACAGACGATCCCCATCGTCTGTTTTTTTTCGCCCTTTCCCACATTTGCTGCATTTACTATGTCATTTTATGACCGTGCGCCAAATCAAGTAACAATGCTGCCATTTACGACCCGATGAGTAAGGCACTACAATAGCGCCAACGCGAATTTGAGGTTTTCATGAACGATACATCCCTCACAGACAATATCATGACGCCGCGCGAACGGCGCGCAACCTGGGGCTTAGGTGCGGTTTTTTCCCTGCGGATGCTCGGCATGTTTATGGTGTTGCCAGTGCTAACAACCTACGGCATGGCACTACAAGGAGCCAGCGAATCGCTGATTGGTCTCGCAATTGGTATCTATGGTCTGATGCAAGCGCTGTTTCAGGTGCCTTTTGGTTTACTTTCCGATCGCGTCGGGCGTAAACCGCTCATCGTCATCGGCCTGCTCATGTTTGTGCTCGGCAGCGTGATTGCCGCCCTCAGCGCCACGATCTGGGGCATTATTCTCGGACGTGCGTTACAAGGAGCAGGTGCGATCTCCGCCGCCGTTATGGCGCTGTTGTCCGATCTCACTCGCGAACAAAATCGCACCAAAGCAATGGCTTTTATCGGCATCAGTTTCGGCGTGACCTTTGCCATCGCCATGGTGCTTGGGCCGATCGTTGCGCACGCCTGGGGATTACAGTCGCTGTTCTGGTGCATGGCCCTGCTCGCATCGCTCGGAATTGTAATAACCCTGACGCTGATCCCTAATGCTGCTAGCCATGCCCTCAATCGGGAATCCGCCATTGTGCGCGGTAGCATTCGCCAGGTGCTCGGTAACAGCCGTCTGGTAAAACTCAATATCGGAATTATGTGCCTGCATATCCTGCTGATGTCGAGTTTTGTCGCCCTGCCGCGCGTGCTGGAACAGGCAGGTCTGCCAGCAGAATCACACTGGAAGGTCTATCTGTACACTATGCTGATTTCCTTTGTCTGCGTGCTGCCCTTTATCATTTATGCTGAAGTGAAAAGGCAGATGAAGCGGGTTTTTGTGGGCTGTATCGTAGTGCTGTTAGCCGCAGAGGTGGTTTTATGGATGGCAGGCAGCCAATTGTGGCCTATTGTGGCAGGCATTCAGCTGTTTTTTCTGGCGTTTAATATTATGGAAGCGCTGCTGCCCTCACTTATCAGCAAAGAGGCACCGGCGGGTTACAAAGGCACCGCAATGGGGGTCTACTCCACCACCCAATTTATCGGCGTTGCTATCGGCGGCGGCATGGGCGGCGCACTGTTTCAATTCCACGGTGCAGCCTGGGTGTTTGCAGCAGGAGCGCTGCTCTGCGCGTTATGGCTGATTATCGGCGTCAGCATGAAGGAGCCGCCTTATCTCAGCAGCTTGCGCATTGCACTGCCCGATGACGCATTGGACGACTCCGCGCTAGCACAAAAGATACGCATACACCCTGGCGTAGCAGAAGCCATCGTGGTACCGGAAGAGCGCAGCGCCTATGTCAAAATCGATCGTCAGAAGACCAACCGTCAACAGCTTGAAGCGCTGATCGGACAAGCGTGAGTCACATAGGGCCAGCATCGCTGGCCCTTTACGATTAATCGCGGAAATTGGTGAACTGGAAGGGTTGCCCCAAATTGGCTCCGCGAATCAACGCCATGACGCTTTGCAAATCGTCACGCGCTTTGCCGGTTACGCGCAGTTGCTCACCCTGAATCTGGGTTTGCACTTTCAGCTTACTGTCTTTGATCAGCTTGACGATTTTTTTCGCCTGTTCAGGCTCAATGCCCTGCTTCAGTTTGGCGTTAACGCTGTACGTCTTGCCGCTGTGTTCCATCTCTTCTGGAACCTCCAACGCGCCTGCTTCGATACCGCGTTTCACCAGTTTTTCGCGCAGGATATCAACCAGTTGCTGTACCTGAAAATCTGACTCGCTGGCCACTTTGATCTGTTCGTTTTTCTCATTCAGCTCAAAGCTCGCCGGTACGTTACGAAAATCCCAGCGATTAGTCAGTTCGCGTGACGCATTCTCAACCGCGTTGCGGATTTCCTGCATATCGATTTCGGATACAATATCGAAAGATGGCATAATCAATTCTCCCTGATTTATGCGTAGGAATAGGGTTATGTGGCATGCATGATACCTGTTCTCCGCAGAGAAACAACATCCGCCCGCCTTGGCGCTTGCAGTCCCTTTCTCACGCGCCATAATACGTAATTGTCAGGCAGAATGAATCAATCAAAAGATAACCGCCGCCGTCACACTGCGTACCACGCGCATCGATAAAGGAAACCTCAGATGAAAATTACCGTGCTGGGTTGCGGCGCACTGGGTCAGCTTTGGCTTGCCGCATTACATCAGCAAGGCCAGGACGTTCAGGGATGGATTGTAGTGGCACACTGATACTGGCCACCTGAGCGGAGGTGATATGCTCACCTCATCAACACGACAGGTGACCTCATGGGTAAACATTTTACGGCGGAATTTAAGCTCGAAGCCGCAAAGCTGGTTGTCGACCACGGCTACACATACGTTAAGGCCGCAGAGGCGGTTAATGTCAGCCATTCTGCCATTAGTCGCTGGGTCAATAAGCTTCGCCTTGAACGACAGGGAAAAACGCCAACGGGACTTCCTCTTACCCCTGAACAGCTCGAGCTGCGTGAGATGAAGAAAAAAGTCCAATGCCTTGAAATGGAGAACGAAATCCTAAAAAAGGCTACGGCGCTCTTAATGTCGGACTCACTCAACGGTTCACGGTAGTCGACAGGCTGAGGGCGCGATACCCGGTCACGGCGTTGTGCCAAACTTTTGAGGTACATCGCAGCAGCTACAGGCACTGGCAGGCTTCCGCTAATGAACCCGACGGTGAGCGCGTGGTTAAGTGTAGCCGCGTCATGGAAGCCTGGAACGCCAGCGGCGGCTCTGCCGGCGCTCGAAGTATCGCGACCATCGTCACCGGCAGCTCCGGTGTCAAAATGGGGCGCTGGCTGGCTGGCAAGCTGATGAAGGAGCTGGGTATCGCCAGCTGCCAGCGACCGGCTCACAAATACAAACGCGGCGGCAATGAACTCGTTGAAATACCGAACTATCTCAACCGCCAGTTCGCGGTTACCGCGCCGGATCAGGTCTGGTGCGGCGATGTGACCTACATCTGGACGGGCAAATGCTGGGCTTACCTTGCGGTGGTGCTAGATCTGTTCGCCCGCAAACCGGTGGGCTGGGCCATGTCGACGTCGCCGGACTCGGCGCTGACAGTTAAAGCGTTGCAGATGGCCTGGGAACTCCGGGGACAACCAACAGGAGTCATGTTCCACAGCGACCAGGGCAGCCACTATACCAGCCGTCAATACCGGCAAGCCCTGTGGCGCTGCCGGATAAAGCAGAGTATGAGTCGGCGGGGTAACTGCTGGGATAATGCGCCAATGGAGCGGTTCTTCCGCAGCCTGAAGACAGAATGGGTGCCGACAAAGGGTTACAACAGCTTCAGCGAAGCCCAGGACGCGATTATCCGCTACATCACGGGGTATTACAGCGCTATCCGGCCTCACTGGTATAACGGCGGCTTAACTCCAAACGAATCTGAGCGACTGTTCTACATACAGTCTAATGCGGTGGCCAATATTAGTTGACCACTACACCACCAGCTGTTTCCGGTCGGCAACATGACAGGATAACCCACGCTAAAAGAGAAAATCGCACCAGAAAAATGGATGGATAAGCGCGTGGTATTCGATCCACGCGTTAATCTGCTGACCAGCCAGGGCCCCGGCACCAGCATGGATTTTGCCTTGAAGCTGATTGATTTACTGTCCGGGCGTGCCAAAGAGGCGGAAGTGGCAGCGCAGTTGGTGCTGCCACCGGGCATTTATGATTATCGGGATTGATGCCATCAAACCTCTGTGATTCAGTCATCCTCCGCTCGCACGGAGGATGATGAGCGCGAGGTTAAGGCCGATAGACCTTCACGTTAGTGAACCCCTGCTCACGCAGATACAGCGCCTGCAAACGGCTCATCACACCGCGTTCACAGTACAGCAGATAGGTCTTACCCTGATCAAGATCGCCAAACTGCGTGCTGAGCTTGTAGAACGGCAGCGATTTGATTTCAACACCGGTGAGCGCAAGCGGACGATCGTCTTGCTCATCCACCGAGCGAATATCCAGCAGAATATTGTCAGCAGAAAGCGACGCCACGGTTTCAATTTCCGTGATCTCTTGCGAGGTCTGGGTGGCGATATCGCGGATATCTATATTGCGCGCTTCAAAAATAACCCTGTCCAGAATCTCAAAATCGAACTTGCCTTCTTCCTCTTCGATTTTGGATTTGACCGCTTTTACTGTCGGGCTCTTGGAAATGACCCCGCAATACTCAGGCATGGTCTTGGCAAAATCTTCCGTGCCTAAATGGCGTGCCAGCTTGATGATGTGCTCTTTATCGTGTGAAATCAGCGGGCGCAGAATCAGCGTATCAGACGCATTATCGATGAGACGCAGGTTGGTCAACGTTTGACTGGAAACCTGACCTAACGCTTCGCCGGTTACCAACGCCTGAACGCCATAACGCTCTGCAATGCGCGATGCGGCATGCACCATCATACGTTTAAGCACGACGCCCATCTGGCCGTCATCCACTTTTTCCAGGATCTCGCCCACCACGGGTTCAAAATCAATAGCGACAAAGCGCACGCGATGCGAGCTGCCAAAGCGTTTCCACAAATAGTGTGCGGCCTGTTTAACACCAATTTCATGCGCTGCGCCGCCCAGATTGAAAAAGCAGTAATGCACGCGACAGCCACGGCGGATAAGCATATAGCTAGACACGCCAGAATCGAACCCGCCGGAAATCAGTGACAGTACATTTTCTTGCGTACCGATAGGGAAACCACCGATGCCTTCATAACGCCCTTTAATCAGCAGCAAACGATCCTGTTCAATCTCCAGATGAACCGTGACCTGCGGCGTGGTAAGGTTAACGCGCGCACTGTCGATGTGCTGATTAAGTCCACCGCCCACATAACGCTCTACATCCTGCGATGAGAAGTCGTGCTTGCCGCGCCGTTTCACGCGTACACAGAAGCTTTTTCCTTCTAGCTGTGGACGATACAGCGCCAACGTTTGTTCAAAAATGTCGTGCACGTCGGTGTAAGCGTGGTCTTCAACGTCCAGAATATGATGAATGCCGGGAATACGGGTTAACGCATCGCGAATCTCTTCGCGTTGGCTTTCCTCTTTGGCGCGGACTTCGATATGATCCCAATGACGGACGACGGCCAGTTGGTCGTCATACTGCTTAAGCACGTTACGAATGTTACCGGTAAGTATCTTAATAAAGCGCAACCGCACAGATTGACTCTTGATGGTGATTTCCGGGAACAATTTAATGATAAACTTCATGATGGCTGTCGTTACTTGGTCAAATGGGCGTAAGTGTTAACCCGAGTGCTAGATTCACGTTATCGGTAAACTCGTTCCATAGGGTGATTTTACCAATAGCATCCAGGGCGCGGAGTATATCATCTTCTCGCATGCTGCGCGCAGGAAGGATGTGCTTATCTGTGCGATGGACCAGTAACGATTAACGACACTAAAAGAACAGCATAACTTAGCGATCAGGATGTAAAATAGGTCATGCCTGCAAAAAAAACGTCGCCTCACTCGGAGGCAAACAGCGAAACGCTGAACACCGCTGACTCAGCGCTGAGTTTTGAAGATGCGCTACAACAGCTGGAACAGATTGTCACCCGCCTTGAGTCGGGCGATTTGCCGTTGGAAGCCGCGCTGAGCGCTTTTGAAAATGGCATTCAGTTAGCGCGTCAGGGACAGTTGCAGTTGCAACAAGCAGAGCAACGCGTACAAATCCTGCTAAGCGATGAACCGGATGCCGCGCTGTCCCCTTTCGCTCAGGGCACGACAACCCCGAACAGTAAACCACTATGACGGAATTCGCTGAGCAATTGCGCGCCCATGCTGATCGCGTTAATCAGGCATTGAACCGTTTTATCACCGACTTGCCGTTTCAGGGTAGTCCGCTGGTTGACGCCATGGCCTACGGTGCGCTGCTGGGAGGCAAACGCCTTCGGCCTTTTTTGGTTTATACCTCCGGGCAACTTTTCGGCATTCCGCTGAGCAGTCTGGATACGCCGGCTGCCGCAGTGGAATCTATCCACGCTTATTCGCTGATTCATGACGATTTGCCTGCCATGGACGATGATGACCTGCGCCGTGGTCAACCGACCTGTCACATTAAATTTGGCGAAGCCACAGCGGTTCTGGCCGGGGATGCGCTTCAAACGTTAGCCTTCTCCATTCTGGCTGACGGCTCCATGCCTGAAGTCAGCGACCGCGATCGCCTCTCAATGGTTGCAGAACTGGCGTACGCCAGCGGCGTAGCAGGCATGTGCGGCGGGCAAGCGCTGGATTTGGCGGCAGAGGGTAAGCAAGTCGATCTCACCGCACTGGAGCAAATTCATCGCCACAAAACCGGCGCATTGATTCGCACATCAGTCAGGCTCGGCGCGCTCAGTGCTGGTACTGCGGGTCGGGCGGCACTGCCACACCTCGATCGCTATGCCAATGCTATCGGTCTGGCCTTTCAGGTGCAGGATGACATCCTTGATGTGGTTAGTGACAGCGCCACCACCGGTAAGCGACAAGGGGCCGATCAGCAACTGGGCAAAAGTACCTATCCCGGCTTGCTCGGGCTTGACAGTGCACGGGCAAAGGCGTGCGATCTCTATCAGGAATCACTGGCAGCATTGGATGAACTGCAAGCGGCCAGCGCAACGCCGCTCGATACTACGTTACTACGGGCATTGGCGAATTATATCGTCGAGCGAGATAAATAATTTCAACATCACCCAGTGAATTTCAAGCGTGTCGTACGGTGGCAACGCCCGGATGGATACTGCATTCGCCGCTTGAGAGAGAACGGGGATTACACCTCAGAATGAGTCGCAAATGAGTTTTGATATTGCAAAGTACCCGACACTGGCTTTAGTGGAAACACCTGACGAACTGCGCATGCTGCCGCGTGACAGCCTGCCTAAACTGTGCGATGAACTTCGTCAATATCTGCTGGACAGCGTTAGCCGCTCCAGCGGCCACTTTGCTTCAGGGCTCGGCACCGTTGAACTCACCGTGGCGCTGCACTATGTCTACAACACGCCATTTGACCATCTGGTGTGGGATGTCGGCCATCAAGCCTATCCTCACAAAATCATCACCGGTCGCCGCGATCGCATTTCCACCATCCGCCAGAAAGGCGGCCTACACCCCTTCCCCTGGCGCGGCGAGAGTGAATACGATGTGTTAAGCGTCGGTCACTCCTCCACATCGATAAGCGCCGGGCTGGGCATGGCGGTTGCCGCCGAACGAGAAGGCAAAGGACGCCGTACCGTGTGCGTTATCGGCGACGGCGCACTGACCGCGGGAATGGCATTTGAAGCCATGAACCACGCGGGCGATATTCGTTCCGATCTGCTGGTGGTGTTGAACGACAACGAGATGTCCATTTCCGAAAACGTCGGTGCGCTCAACAATCACTTGGCACAACTGTTATCCGGTAAACTCTACTCCACCCTGCGCGAAGGCGGTAAGAAAGTGCTGTCTGGCATCCCGCCGATCAAAGAGCTGGTCAAACGCACGGAAGAACATCTGAAAGGCATGGTGGTACCCGGAACGCTGTTTGAAGAACTCGGCTTTAACTATATCGGACCTGTCGACGGTCATGATGTGGTCGGGCTGGCGCAAACCCTGAAAAATATGCGTAGCCTGAAGGGTCCGCAGTTGCTGCATATCATGACCAAAAAAGGTCGTGGCTATGCTCCAGCAGAGCAAGATCCTATCAGTTGGCATGCCGTGCCCAAGTTTGATCCGGCCAGCGGTACCTTTCCCAAAAGCAAGGCGAGCCTTCCCAGCTACTCGGCCATTTTCGGTGATTGGCTGTGTGAAATCGCCGCCAAAGACAGCAAGCTGATGGCAGTGACGCCAGCGATGCGCGAAGGTTCTGGCATGGTGCGCTTCTCTCGTGACTACCCACAACAATATTTCGATGTTGCCATTGCCGAGCAGCACGCCGTCACCTTTGCCGCCGGTTTAGCGCTGGGCGGGTACAAACCGGTGGTGGCGATCTACTCCACCTTTTTACAACGCGCCTACGATCAGGTGATTCACGACGTCGCCATTCAGAATCTGCCGGTACTGTTCGCTATCGATCGCGGCGGTATTGTGGGCGCGGACGGCCAAACGCATCAGGGGGCGTTTGACTTGTCCTTCCTGCGTTGCATCCCCGATCTGATTATCATGGCACCGAGCGATGAGAACGAATGTCGCCAGATGTTGTTTACCGGCTACCGTTATCAAGACGGCCCTTGCGCCGTGCGTTACCCACGCGGTACCGGTACTGGAGCCACGCTTGAGCCGTTGCAAGAATTGCAGATCGGTAAAGGGGTGGTACGACGCACGGGCGAAAAAGTCGCCATCCTCAATTTCGGCACACTGCTGCCGGAAGCACAGCAGGTTGCCGAAAAGCGCAATGCGACATTGGTCGACATGCGCTTCGTCAAACCGCTGGATGAAACGCTAATCACTGAGCTGGCAAAAAGCCACGATCTGCTGGTGACGCTGGAAGAGAATGCATTGATGGGCGGTGCGGGCAGCGGCGTGAATGAAGTGGTGATGGCGCAGCGTCTGGGCATTCCGGTGTTAAATCTGGGGCTACCGGACAGCTTTATTCCCCAAGGGACACAGGAAGAAGTACGTCACGCTCTGGGGTTGGATGCGGTGGGCATCGAACGTCGCATTGATGAATGGCTGCAATGATAGTTGTTTCGACCGGGGCGGTCGCCCCGGTCAGCCACCGCACAGGCTGTTTAAGAAAATAGCGGCCAGTGGTGCCCAATCCAGTAGATAATGCCCGCAGAGATAACCCCTGCCACAATATCGTCAATCATGATACCCATGCCGCCGTGCACGTTGCGATCGAACCAGCGTATCGGCCAGGGTTTGAAAATATCCAGAATACGAAACACCACAAACCCTGCCAGCACCCACTGCCACTGTTCATTCGGGATCGCCATCAGCGTGATCCACATCCCGACAAATTCATCCCAGACGATGCTGCCGTGATCGTGTACGCCCATGTCTTTAGCCGTTTGATTACACAGATAAACGCCGATGCAAATGCTGAACATGATAATCAGTGAATACAGTTGCCAGGGCAGGAAGGAGAGCAGATACCACACCGGGATCGCCGCCAGCGATCCCGCCGTACCCGGCATCCAGGGAGAGAGGCCACTGCCAAACCCGGTTGCCAGCAGATGCCAGGGATTGCTCAGGCGCAAACGCTGCTTAGCGGTGCGCTTTGTTTCTCGGTCATTGGCTGAAGTGGTCATAGCCCTTCCAGTTCAGTTCCACTGCGTTATCACCACGGAAAAAGCGCAGCCCTTCGGACGACGGAGCTATCTGACCAATGCAGGTATAGCCTACGCCGAGTTGGCCCAGCGCCATGTCGATCGCCCCGCGATTAATTTCCGGCACGGTAAAGCACAGTTCATAATCTTCCCCGCCAGACAGCGCCCAACGCAGCGCCTGATCGGGATCAACGTGTTGCATCATTGCCGATGAATAAGGGACAGCATCAAGCTGCACGCGCGCGCCGCAATCGCTGGCGGCCAAAATATGGCGTAAATCCGAGATCAGCCCATCCGACAGATCAATAGCCGCACTGGCAAGCGTGCGCAACGCCTGGCCTTGCAGAATGCGCGGCTGCGGACGCAAATGGCGTTGCACCAATGACTGGCGCGCCGCGCTGTCACTCACCTGCAAACGTTGTTGCAAAATAGCAAGCCCGGCGGCGCTGTCACCCAGTGTTCCGGTCACGTAGATCCAATCGCCAATGCGGGCACCGGCACGGGTAAGCGCACGACCGGCAGGCACCAGCCCGTGAATAGTCAACGTAAGGCTCAGCGGACCGCGCGTGGTATCGCCGCCAATCAGCTGCATGCCATAGTAATCCAGCAGCGTGAACAGGCTATCGCTGTAGGCTGCCAACCACGCGCTGTTGATTTCGGGCAAGGTAATGGCGAGAGAGAGCCAGGCGGGATCGGCCCCCATGGCGGCCAGATCGCTTAAGTTAACGGCTAGCGATTTGTAACCCAAATCAGCAGGATCGATAGTCAGTAGGAAATGCACACCAGACACCAGCGTGTCGGTACTGACGGCTAAAAGCTGCTTTTCTGCCACTGTGAGCAACGCACAATCGTCGCCAATCCCCAATTCCACATCACGACGCGGATTTCCCGCCTTGTAGGCGTTCGCACGATTGAAATAGCGGGTAATCAGATCAAACTCACCGTAAACCATAACCGTTTCCGTCAAAAACAATCGCGAACAGGGCCGGTATTCCGGCCCTGAGCGTTACTTCTTGGTTTGGCGCACCGTTGGAGCGACTTTATCCAATACGCCGTTGACAAACTTGTGGCTATCTTCCGCACCGAACAATTTCGCCAGTTCAATGGCTTCGTTGATGGCAACCTTGTAAGGGACGTCGTCGCGCTTGCTCAGTTCGAACAGTGCAATACGCAGCACGGCGCGCTCCACCTGCCCCAACTCTTCGAGCTGACGTGACAGGTAGGGTGCCATCAATGCATCCAGTTTTTCTGCCTGCATGGCGACGCCCGCCAGCAACTCACGAAAGTAGCTGATGTCGACATCTTTGACATCCTGCTCACTCAGGAATTGCAGTTCAATATCGGCAATGTCATTCTTTGACAATTGCCAGGAATACAGCGCTTGAACCGCACATTCACGAGCGCGGCGACGAGCAGCAGGTTTCACGGAATACCCCTTTCTTAATCAAAATTATTTGATATTTTTCAATACGTTAATCATTTCCAGCGCGGTCAGCGCAGCTTCTGCACCCTTATTGCCCGCTTTGGTACCAGCGCGTTCAATCGCCTGCTCGATGCTTTCTGTCGTCAAAACGCCAAACGTCACAGGAATATCGCTGTTCATGGCAACATGAGCCAACCCGGAGCTACATTCACCCGCAACATATTCAAAATGTGCAGTACCGCCACGGATAACCGTTCCCAGTGCCACGACGGCGTCATAGCCATTTTTTGCCAGCGCGCGCGCGGTCATCGGCAGCTCATAGGCACCGGGTACCCACACGACGGTAATGTTTTCATCTTTGACCTGGCCAATACGTTTCAGCGCATCGATAGCGCCTTCAAGCAGGCTATCGTTGATAAAATTGTTGAAACGGGCAATCGCAATCGCGACGCGGGCATCAGGGGTGGCAACAACACCTTCAATGACGTTCATAGCGTTCCTTATAATCATAATCGCATGCTAATACCCCGCAGGGGGGCGGCTTCTATCACATTCTTGCGACGGCGTATCCGGTTTTGTCTGCCACACCCCATTGAGGCCAGAGCAAACCAAAAACGCAGGATATCGACGTCAGGATTGCGGTATCAAACGCAGACGGAGATCGGGGCCAATCTGGCACACCTCCGTCAGCGTAAATGAAGGCGCTTGCGCCAACTGCGTCAACCCCGGCAACACACACAGGGCCCGGGCATCATGCCCTAACAGTTTCGGGGCCATATACACGATCAGCTCATCGACCACGCCCGCATTCAACAGCGCGCCTGCCAACGTAGCACCGGCTTCAACCCAAACCGAATTAATCTGGCGCTTGCCGAGCGTCATCATTAGCGCAACCAAATCGACACCGCCACCGTGAGCGGGCAGAGTAAGGTGTGTCACGCTTTCAGGCCATGCGCTGTCATTGT
Organism: Symbiopectobacterium sp. Eva_TO; assembly: GCF_053848865.1. Lineage (NCBI taxonomy): Bacteria > Pseudomonadati > Pseudomonadota > Gammaproteobacteria > Enterobacterales > Enterobacteriaceae > Symbiopectobacterium > Symbiopectobacterium sp. Eva_TO. The sequence goes on from NZ_JBSPEY010000004.1 coordinate 2,572,833, forward strand.
TTGGTTGGGTACTCGCCAGCCAGGTTTGGCCCGGTTGATGGACCAGTTGATGCTGAGGCGTTACGCGTCCATGGCTGTCGACGATCACGCGCACGGGTTGAGGAAGCACTACATCGGGAAGCTGTTGTTGCGTAGCGGCATCCAACGTCTCCCAACGTACCATCAACAGCGGATCGTCCGCCAACACGGTAGCACTGCTGCTAAGGATCGCGGCGCTTTGTGCACGAAAGCGTTGCACATCCTGACGCGCCTCGGGAGAGGTGATCCACTTGCTTTCTCCGGACGCCATCGCCGTGCGGCCATCCAGAGAAGCAGCCACTTTAAGACGGACATACGGAACGCCGGTGCGCATCCGTTTCAGAAAACCCAGATTGACCTGCTCGGCATCTTGCATCATCAGGCCATGGCTGACGGCGATACCCGCCTGCTGTAAACGGTGCAAACCACGCCCGGCCACCTGAGGGTTGGGATCTTGCATCGCCGCCACGACGCGCGCCACGCCTGCCGCAATCAGCGCATCCGCACAGGGCGGCGTGCGCCCATGGTGACTGCACGGCTCCAGCGTCACATAGGCTGTTGCTCCCCGGGCCTGTTCACCCGCCATGCGCAGCGCATGTACTTCCGCATGCGGCTCACCGGCGCGCAAGTGATAACCTTCACCGACCATTTCACCGTCGCGCACAATCACACAACCAACGTTAGGGTTTGGAGACGTAGTGAAACGCCCGCGCCGCGCTAATTCAAGCGCGCGCGCCATCCAGAATTCATCTTGCCGTTCCATATGACTAATCCTGTAACCGAGCAATCTCTTCGCCAAACTCCCGAATATCCTCGAAACTACGGTATACGGAGGCAAAACGAATATAAGCGACTTTGTCCAGACGCTTCAGGGCATCCATCACCAGATTGCCGATCATCTTGGCGGTGACTTCACGCTCCCCCGTAGCACGCAGTTGAGATTTGATATGATTGAGGGCGTTTTCAACGTCATCCGCACTGACCGGCCGCTTTTCCAGCGCTTTCAGCATCCCTTTACGCAATTTTTCTTCGTTGAAGGGCTCGCGAACGTCATTACTCTTGATCACCCGGGGCATCACTAGCTCCGCCACTTCAAAGGTGGTAAAGCGCTCATTGCACACCAGACACTGACGGCGACGCCGTACCTGCGTGCCTTCGCCGACCAGACGAGAATCAATAACTTTGGTATCAACAGCGGAGCAGAATGGGCAGTGCATAACATATCCCGATGATTAGCTTGTCTTACGCCTAGTTTACCCTGATTTGATTGACTAACCCAAATATCCAGCGCTTACAGACCAATATTTGCATAGGTACCAGCATAAACGCAGCATGATTTAACTCTCATTCGCCACTACGCTTATATACTTGCCACGTAAAGACGATACGAGAAAAGGCATAATGCAATGAGGGAAATACCTGAATGAATAACTATTATCGTGCATCTGGTCTCTTGATGCTGGCGCTGACGGGCTGTTCAGCGCCTCCGCAAACGCCTACGCTGCAACGGGAAGTGGGGCAGTTTAACCGGCAATTACAAACACTGACGGCACAGGCGTTAGCCCTGGAGCAGCAAAATAGCTTAAACAGTCACTCTACCCACGGTGTGTACCTGCTACCCAGCGCGAAAAATAGCGCAATTTTAGAAAGCAATATTGGCAAACTGAGCATTTCCCTGAGCCATATTGAACCCGAGGCGAATGGCACCCAGGCGCTGTTGCATGTTCGGCTACTGGAAGGTACAGCACTGCATGCGTTTCACGCGCAACTCGACTGGGGTCAGCTCGATCCGGTCAGCAGCAAGCCGTTGCCAAGCGAAACTCACACCCAGCAGCTGATGCTCAACGCCCCCCTATTGCCCAAAACCGAAGCCATATTTGGCGTGCGGCTAAGTGGTGTCACACCGGAGCAGCTCGGGTTTATACGCCTGCATCAAGTTGAAACCAGCCGCCCCTGATACATAGAGAAATCCCTGCCGTAGCAGGGATTTCTCTCAACGTTATCAAACGGCCTTAAGGCAAGATGGAGGGTTGATCCGCCCCTTCCTTCTCGACTTTCTGCACCAGCAGGTGTTCGCGCCTCATCCCAAGCTTCAGCGCCAGCGCTGAGGCCACGTAGATGGAGGAGATGGTACCGATAGACACCCCGATCAGCATTGCCAGCGAGAAACCTTCCAGCATCGCGCCGCCAAAAATGTAGAGCATCAATACCACACCCAGCGTGGTGCCGGAGGTCATCAAAGTACGGCTCAACGTCTGTGTCAGCGACACGTTCATGATTTCGTAAGGCGTACCGCGGCGAATCTTGCGGAAGTTTTCACGAATACGGTCAGATACCACGATGCTATCGTTCAACGAGTAACCGATAACCGACATCAGCGATGCCACGATGGTCAAATCTATTTCGATTTGAAACAGCGAGAACACCCCCATGGTGATGATCACGTCGTGCGCCAATGCCAGCACCGCCCCCAACGCCAGACGCCATTCAAAACGGAATCCTACGTAGATCAAGATGCAGATCAACGCCGCCAACAATGCCATAGCACCGTCTTGCGCCAAATCGTTACCCACACTCGGCCCAACAAACTCGATGCGCTTCACCGTTGCACTCTGTTCCGTGCCCTGGTTAATCACGCTAACCACTTTGTTACCCAGTTCCTGACCTGACGTGCCCACGCTTGGCGGCATGCGCACCATAACATCACGGCTGCTACCGAAGTTCTGAATAAACGGATCGGCAAAACCGGCTTTTTCCAGAGAGTCACGAATGAGATCCAGATCGGCCGGTTTTTCCAGGTTGATTTCAATCACCGTACCACCGGTGAAATCCAACCCCCAGTTAAACCCGCGCACACCCATAACAATCAGTGACAGGATTAACAAAGTGCCCGAAATGACGAACGCGACGTTATCCCAACGCATAAAGTCATAGACTTTACGACCGTAGTTGAGCTGTTCAACAGTATATTCCTGTGCCACGACGCACTCCTCAAATAGACAGCTTGTTAACGCGTTTGCCGCCGTAAACCAGGTTCACAATCGCACGGGTGCCGACAATAGCGGTAAACATCGAGGTCGCAACCCCAATCGCTGTCGTAATGGCAAAGCCTTTGATTGAACCGGTCCCCACAGCGTACAGAATCACTGCCGTGATCATCGTTGTCAGGTTGGCATCGACGATACTGGAGAACGCACCTTTATACCCTTCATGAATGGCTTGCTGAACTGTGCGCCCGTTCCTTAATTCTTCTTTGATACGTTCGTTAATCAGTACGTTGGCATCTACTGCCACCGCCAGCGTCAACACGATACCGGCAATCCCCGGCATGGTGAGCGTCGCCCCCGGCAACAGTGACATCACCCCGACGATCAGCACCAGGTTAGCCACCAACGCAGTGGTCGCAATGACACCAAACCCTTTGTAGAACACCACCATAAACAGGATGGATGCCACCAGCCCCCACAAGCAGGCCTCAAGCCCTTGGGTGATGTTTTGCATCCCCAGCGTTGGCCCGATGGTACGCTCTTCAACAATCTGAATCGGGGCAATCAACGCACCGGCACGCAGCAACAGAGAGAGCTGACGCGCTTCGTTCGGGTTATCGATACCGGTTATACGGAAGCTGTTACCCAGACGCGACTGAATGGTCGCGACGTTGATCACTTCTTCGTGTTTTTCCAGAATGGAACGACCCGACGTGGCATCTTTCTGACCGCTGTCCTTGTACTCCACAAACAAGGTTGCCATCGGTTTACCGATGCTGTCCTTGGTGAAATTGGACATGGCGTTACCGCCCGCGCTATCCAGCGAGATGTTCACCTGCGGACGACCGTATTCGTCGGCACCCGAGGTAGAATCGGTAATGTGGTCACCGGTGAGGATCACACGCTTGTACAGCACCACCGGGGTGCCATCACGCATGTTTTTTACTTCGGAATCAACCGGAACACGGCTATTGGCTGCTGCCGTCACGTCCGCAGAACTGTTTACCAGACGGAATTCCAGCGTTGCCGTCGCACCCAGAATTTCTTTGGCTCGCGCGGTGTCTTGAATACCGGGCAACTCAACCACGATGCGATCCGCACCCTGGCGCTGTACCAGCGGCTCGGCCACACCCAGTTGGTTAACACGGTTACGCAGGATATTGATGTTTTGCTGGACGGCGTATTCGCGCGCTTCACGCAGGCGCTCGGCGCTCATCATCGCACGCATCAGGTTATCGCCGCTGGCGTTAAACACCAGATCGCGGTGACGGGTGGTGAGATACGAAATAGCGTCGTTACGCGTTGCCGCATCGCGGAAACGGATCTCTACGGTATTGTCATCGGCTTTACGCACCGAGGCATAAGGGATGCCCTTTTCACGCAGATCGCTGCGCAGGGAATCCATGGTCTGCTCTTGCAGTTTACCTAACGCCGTTTCCATATCCACTTCCATCAGGAAGTGTACGCCGCCGCGCAGGTCCAGACCCAGTTTCATGGGTTCCGCACGCAGCATGCGCAGCCAGTTTGGCGTAGCGGGGGCCAGGTTCAAGGCCACGACATACTTCTCACCCAATGCATTCACCAGCGCTTCACGAGCGCGCAGTTGAATATCTGGAGTGGAGAAACGGGCAAGGATCGCACCACTTTCTAACGCGAGCGATTTGCTGGTGATCTGCTGTTCTTGTAATACATTCTGGACTTGGATCAGCGTTGACTCACTGGCGGCGATGCCTCGCGCGCCAGTGATTTGTACCGCCGGATCCTCACCATACAGGTTAGGAAGTGCATAAAGTAGGCCGATGACTAATGCCACGACCAGCATCAGGTACTTCCACAAAGGATAACGGTTTAACACGGCAGTTCCCTTCGGGAAAATCAAAAATTACAGGGCTTTGATGGTGCCCTTTGGCAATACGGCAGCCACAAAATCACGTTTGATAACCACTTCATTGGTGTCGTTCAGCGCGATAGCGATGTACCCGGTCTCAGAGACTTTCGTCACGCGACCCACCAGACCGCCAGTCGTCAGCACTTCATCCCCTTTGGAAATAGAGTCCATCAGTTTCTTGTGATCTTTAGCGCGCTTTTGCTGAGGACGCAGAATCATGAAGTAAAAAATCAGGCCAAAAACAGCCAGCATAATCACCAGAGAGTACGGACTTTGTGCCGGAGCGCCAGTTGCAGCTACAGCATCAGAAATGAAAAAACTCATTTAACTATCCTCTTTGTTATCAAACCAAACGTGTGCAAAAGTATATGAAATCCAAATGTGCCTAAAACGCTTCAACCGTACACATCACGCGCAGCAGGTACGAAAATCGCGTCGTCAGTCGTGTTGACCTGCCGCCGTTTCAGCAAGGGACGGCGCCGGCTTGCCAATCCGTTGGTAAAAATCTGCCACAAAGTGCTCTAATTTACCCTCTTCTATGGCCTGACGTAAACCCGCCATCAACCGTTGATAATACCGCAAGTTGTGGATGGTATTGAGGCGCGCGCCGAGTATTTCGTTGCAACGGTCAAGATGATGCAAGTAAGCGCGGCTATAATTGCGACACGTGTAGCAATCACAGTGCTCATCCAACGGACGAGTATCATCCTTGTGTACCGCATTGCGGATTTTTACCACACCGTCGGTGACAAACAGGTGGCCGTTGCGCGCATTGCGCGTTGGCATCACACAGTCAAACATGTCAATGCCGCGTCGCACGCCTTCCACCAGATCCTCAGGCTTGCCGACTCCCATCAGATAACGGGGTTTATCCGCCGGGATCTGCGGGCAAACATGCTCCAGAATGCGGTGCATATCCGCCTTCGGCTCCCCTACTGCCAGGCCGCCCACAGCGTACCCATCAAAGCCAATATCTACCAGCCCTTTTACTGAGACATCGCGTAAATCTTCGTAAACACTTCCCTGAATGATACCAAATAACGCGTTGTTGTTATTGAGTTCATCAAAACGATCGCGGCTGCGCTTCGCCCAACGCAACGACATTTCCATCGAGCGTTTGGCATAATCCCAATCGGCAGGATAAGGAGTACACTCATCGAAAATCATCACGATATCAGAGCCGAGATCGTACTGGATTTCCATCGATTTTTCTGGGTTGAGGAAAATGGGGTCGCCGTTGATCGGATTACGGAAGTGCACACCCTCTTCGGTGATTTTGCGGATGTCACCCAGGCTGAATACTTGAAATCCGCCGGAATCGGTCAGGATCGGGCCATGCCACTGCATGAAATCATGCAAATCACCATGCAGCTTCATGATCTCCTGGCCTGGACGCAGCCACAGGTGGAAGGTGTTACCCAGCAGGATTTGCGCGCCGGTTTCTTTCACTTCCTCGGGCGTCATGCCCTTTACCGTGCCGTAAGTGCCAACCGGCATAAACGCCGGGGTTTCCACCACGCCACGTTCAAAAATAAGACGGCCACGGCGTGCGCGAACATCGGTTTGCAACAATTCGTATTTCACTTTGCCTCCAGCACCGGAAAAACAGTCCGATGAATTGCAAAAAAGAGGCGCATTCTAACAACCACAAACCCCGCGCCACAAGCCAGCCAGCTTAAATAGCGCCTATTTTAATTTGTCAATCCTTGCCGATTTGTGCCAATTTTATGACACAAATTTGGCACACTCGATATGCGTAAAATTCATCGGCACTCCGATGAGTCATTGGCGTTGGTTGGGTAGGATAGCCATCCTTGGCATTCACAGTCACAACCTGGCACAGTACGACACGCCAGCATCGCGCCTCTATAAAGCTAGCTAACAGTTATCTCGCCATTTATGGATATGGTTGCCCCCGTAGCGACATGTGATGCAGCATCAAAAACTCTGTTCCCATACACTTGCTGGTAAACAACAATCTGATCAGTAACGTTTGAGTCTTGATATGCTCTCAATACACCAGTTAACCCCACCTCGTTATACACATCTCTGTTCGTGCCTGAGCGCGCGTAGCGTTTCGGCGGCCGTCATGACTTTCTGCAAGCCTTTCCAGATAGTTTTTGCGCCTGGTTCACCGTCGCCTTTTCGAGCAAGAAAGCCTCCGAGTTGCGCAACTAAGCGCAATACTTCGTTTAGCTTAGGGCGGCCCTTGGGCATACGCTTGTTCATCAGTAGGTAAGCGCCATGAGTCTCGTCGGAATCAAAGAACAACATTGCGTCCAGCTCTGGACAGGTTCGTCCCATACGCATTAAATAGGCGATGCGCCATGCCACGATCATGAACAGCGCCAATGCCCGCTCAATGCGATCCACGGTCGATAACTGTAACGCTTCGACACAGCAGCCGTTCTTCAGCACATTGAAGAACATCTCGATTTCCCATCTAGCCCGATACCAGTCGATCAGCTCCACGATATCTTCTCGTCCTTCAGGTACGCGATTGCTCAGCAACCGCCACTCGACCGGCTTCACGCCTGCTGGCGGCTCAATTTCCTTGGCTATCACACAAGTCACTGCCAACCCGCAACGCAGCGACACTCGCTTCACGCGCAGCGCCTGTTTCACCGTACGCGCCTTCTGCCCCGCGCGAGCCGCCATAACGAATTGGATTTCTCCCACCGGCACGGTCTTTCCAACCTTCTGCCAAAGCTTCTCATTACAGTCCAGACTGCGATTATGAGTCGAGCGGATCAACCAGTCAGCCGGAGTGCCAAGGTCATCAGCGAGCTGCATCAACGCCTTGATATCCGCTTCGCGATCGGCTAAGTACACCAGACGTGTGTTTGGCAACTCCGAGGCGAGTTCAGCAACTCGCTCGTATCCCTCGAGCCAGCGCGTACTCTCCTTGAGCCCATCGCGTTTTCCGTCTGCATCCTTCGGCTCTCTTGCCCACATCCACGCATCCAGTACGCCCAACCCCACGCGATCCGGACTGACCGCGTAGGTCGGATGCAGGTACAGACCACGCCTGGCTTCGTAGTTCAAGGGACCCAAGCCTTGGATTTGCTGCCCGTTGAAGTCAAGCTCGGTAGTGTCTTGGATACACAGCACAACCTCGTGTTCTCGGATCCTTTCCTGCGTACGCTGCCAGTGAGGTTGCAGAATGTCTCGCCATTCGAATGCTTGGTTCTCCATGAAGCGGTAAGCACCCAGCGTCTCAGACCATCCGAGGCACGCATGCGGAATGCTGGCTTGCGGATTCTCAGCCAGCCGTATCAAAAGCCCTTTGGCGCGCTTATTGAGCCTCGTGTCACCAAGATTTACCCCTTCCAGTTCTTGATGTGCCCAGCCATCTGAATCCCGTGTCATTTTTCAGCGCCGTAAATGGCGATAGTACACGTCGGTTTCACTTCATTTACAACCCCACCGGCTGCCTATTTCAGCCCGCTAACCCTTGGCATATAAGGCGTTGCGGACTTGTGTATAACGAGGTGGGTTAGAGCATGTGGTGATTGCCATTACCCTCACTGCCTGGCCGCCTATCGCACGTCTGGCTCGTGCTGAAGCGCTGTCACTGCGTCAGGCGGATTTCGTTTCTGCGGTAAAACTGCAAGGCGCATCGTCGCTGCGCATTCTGGTGCATCACATTGTGCCGTTGTGTCTGCCTTCAGTGATTATTCGTATCACCATGAACATGGCGGGCATCATTCTGACCGCTGCTGGGCTTGGCTTCTTGGGATTGGGTGGTCAGCCGCCCGATCCTGAATGGGGGGCCATGATCTCTGCCGGTCGTCGCTACATGATGGAGTGCTGGTGGTTAGTCACCATTCCTGGGTTGGCTATTCTGATGAACAGCCTGGCGTTTAACTTTCTTGGAGACGGCCTACGTGACATCCTCGATCCTCGCACCGAATAAGGGTGCAACTCAGGGCGCGCCGCTGCTGGCGGTGGAAAACCTCAAGGTGAGCTTCGTGAACCACGGCGCAGTGACAGATGCTGTGCGCGGCGTCTCCTTTAACCTGGGCTGCGAGAAGCTAGCGATAGTCGGTGAATCCGGCTCGGGTAAATCAACGGTCGGGCGTGCGCTGCTGCATCTGCAGCGGGATGAAAATTATGGCATTTAGATTCAGAGAGTTACAAGCGATCGATCGAAATTACTCGAAATTCGATCGAAACTATTCAATCTCGGCCCACTCCGACCCTCTTACATCGCGGTACTTATCGGTCATCTCGGATGACTTATGTCCTAGCAGTTTTTGCGCATAATCCCTCCCTTTCTCATCAGTGTAGAGACGCGCGGCAAGGCTCCTGATTTCGTGAAATGAAGGCGCTTTTCCTTGCCACGTTAGTCCTGATAATCGACGTGCTTTCAAAAATGCTCTGGAAATCGTGTCCTGAGAAAATTGCTCGTGTTTGGCATCTGCGACAAGATGTGCTCCACCGTTGTTTAATGCCCTAAACTGTTTTAACACATCAGAAAGGCATAAGTTGAGGCAGTCGATTCGGGTTGTCTCGGAGAATGCAATCATCATGCCTGTTTTCGCTTGCTTGATGTAAAGGCGTCCGTCTTTGAAATCCCCCCAGCGTAGCGCCTGTATGTCGCCCAGTCGTTGACCTGTAACCAGAGCAAGGTCAAGACAGGGGCTAACCCATGCAGGTAATTTCTCCGCTGCCTTTCGGATGACCTTCCATTCTCCAAGAGTTATGCGTTCACGCTGGATTTCTACACGCTGATTCCGGGTGGCCTCGGCGGGGTTGTGCGACACTATCCCATCTGCTATTGCCTCACGAAATAAATCAATAACTTCCTTCCTCAATTTATTCGCCATCGTTGCTTTTCCGGCTTTGACCCACAGATTCAGGAAAGCAGCAACATCTTTTGTTTGCACCTGGTGAATAGTAAACTCTCCGAGATGTTCATTGATGGCTTTTAAATATTTTTTATGCTCAGTAATAGTTTTCGGCTTGAGTTTCCGGCCTTCGAGTATCGTCAGATAGCGTTCAGTCCATTCACTCACTGTAGTCACCTGTGTGCCGTTGATGCGGTCAACGAGCGGTGATTGTTTTGATGAGCCATAAATTGCCATATTAGCGGCGATGGCTTGCGTAATGGCCTCCTGTCGATGGCGGCCCAGGCCATACTCTTTTCCTGTGCGTGGGTCACGGTAGCAAAAATAGCCGCCATTGCGCGGTTGCAGGTTTGGCGGCAAGTCGCGGTTCTTATGACTTCTCCGGCGTGCCATGTCTTATCCTCGATAACAGGGCGGGATGAAGGTAACTTGATGAGCGAAGGTTTTTGTTCTGGGTGAGCTTGCAGGCATTTTCCTCAACCAGATACTCGCGCCCATCTCGTATCGGTGCGGGAAAAATCATTCCGTTCCTGACCAGTCGCCTAACGGTTTCCATACAACGCGGACGGGGTTGCCGCCGATTCCACTCGGATAAGGTGATGTATGCCATTATTTACCTCTGCTAAAATTAAGCCGCTGCGCCATTTGTCATGGCGGTGAGCTGGCGGTAGGATTTAAAAATCGTAGAAATGGGGGCGTGAACGTGGCACACAGGGTGTGCGGTGATGCAGGTGATTTCAGGCTGTAACAGCCTTGATTAAGGTGCCGGCGCAGGTCGTAGAGGTTTGCCAGCCTGTTCGAGGATATCGATAAGCTTTCGGTATCCGTTTCTCAGCCATTGAACCCATTTATCCAGTTGGGTTTCTTCCGGGTGATAGCTCCCCATGAGGGCAGCATGACCCGCGAATGCATAATTCATGGGGCTCCTGTTATTATATTGCTATTTGTGTATCGTATTTGGCGTGGCTCATGGTCTTCCAGCTCTGGCCGTTATCTTTGGATAACATGCGCCAGTAGAGGGAGAGTCGTATTGATAAATAACCGGTTCGTTGGATGCGTCTTGCATGGATAAGTCCTTCACGGTATAAGCGCTTAAATCGCTTCTCACGCTCTCTTATCCTGTTAGGTATTTTAGGTTTCATGGGTCTTCTCCAGTTGAGTGAGAATCTTGCTAAGCGTTTCTGCCTGTACAAATTGCACAGCAATAAATTCCAAAAATAACCGACTAAAAACTAACGCTATTGCTGAGAATATAACTGTTGTTGGCTCTGCATTCATGATGCCAATGACAGTGGTTATCCATGCAGCTATCCATGCCATAATTGAAATGGCGTTAATGATTTTCAGTGTCCAGAAGGTGTTAAACATGGTCGGTTTCCTTCTCCATTTGATATTTGATTAATGCCTGAGTGGCGCGACTGTGGCGACGACGGGCATTATGCAGTTCACGTTTTTTCTTGAGGAGGGCGATAAAATAAGGGTCAGTATATTTGATGACACCCGCATATTCCGGTTTGTCCGGGCTAAGTCGACCGCCATCAATACTGGGGTCACCATGCTCGCGGAAATATTGGCGCAGGGCGGTACGATAAATATCTTTCAGCGTCACCATTGCCTTTTCGCACGCGAAAATATCTTTAGATGCTGCGATAATGCGGGCAACGATAACTTCTTGTGATTGCTTCATGATTTTTCCTCATGCGACCTGAAGATATTTATCGTGGGTAAATTCACCGTTCCAGCCTTTCTTCATCGGAAGCTCGCCTTTCAGATAGTGGCGATACAGCCATTTGGCACCTTCTTTTAAAAGAATGACTTCATAAAATTGCTTCTTGCCCTTTTCGGTGTTAACGGTGACCGTTTTTTCGGTGAAATATTTATCGCGCGCATAAGCCTTTACACGCCACTCATAAGGTTTGTTTTCTTCTTTCTGTCCGTCGTAGAGGAAATTACGCTCTGCCAGAAACAGATTTACCCCCATAATATTCACCCCATTTAGTTGCTTGCAGAACTGGACGGGCGTCATTCCTACTTGGAAGAGGTTTTGCAAGCAATGAATCTCTTCTTCTTGCTTCTTGTTGACCAATGCCAGACGTTGCTTTTCCTCTGCTAATTCGGCAGCGAGGCGCAGTGCATCGGGGTATGTTTGCGGAATAGCTGGTTTCTTGGCTTGCTCTTCCAGCTCACGCCAGCGCTTGGCGACTTTATGGCGAAGCTCAATGCTGTACCCCATGACGAGCGTCATCGTTAGGTCTTGGTCGAGTAAAGCCTCTTGGTAAATGCGTCCTGATGAGTCTTGGTAATCTCCCCAGATTTGGGGAGATTGAATATTGAGCGCTTCAAGCATCTTTCGACAGTCCCTTAAAACATGGTCGTGACGCTTACCGGTCAACTCCGCAATCTCGCGGCTGGACATGGTTAACGTTTGTGCAATGGTTAAATTTTGCATGAGTAAAGTCCTCGTTAGTAAAAACGATGAAGATGTAACCCCGGTGTATTACCGGGGCAGGAAGGAAATTTTAGTGACGTTGCAGGAACTGGCTAACGTTTGCTTGTTGCCACTTAGGCAGCGCTTGGGACATAACACTGGAGTGCTGTTGGCTACTATCCTCGATCATCCTTTGCATCTCGCCAAGTACAATATTTGCGTCTTCTTGCTGGCGGAATACACGCTTTATGGCTTGCCTTTCTGCCTCGAATATTGTTTGCTTTAGCTGAGTGGTCATAGAGTAGATACGGCTGCACTCTTCGGCTAATAACGGTATCTGTCGAACTTCAAAGTGCTGTGGCGATGGTACGCCGGTGACGAGCCGTAGAGCATGCCAGATCCCTTGAGTCCATGCTTTCTCAAAACGGAAGCCGTTAGCCATGCTCCAAACGAGATGAGTTAATCTACGAAGATCATCGTCGGTGAATAGTTCGGCGGCTTGAGGTTTATACTGTGGATTATCGTACCTGCCGGTCTTGCGGATTGATGGAAGCACCTCACTCGTTACCCACTTGCGGAAGCGATGGGGCAGGGTGCCTTGCTTCACTGCATCACGGCAACGTAGTACCAAGGTGAACATGCCGGATTCGGAGATGATATTTATCTCCCTCGCCATTTTGTCTATTTTTTGTGCCTCGGTTAAACCGAGGTACAATTTTTCATCATCATCGAGTTTATAAAGGGCATCGCTGACATTGGATATTTTTAAAGCGGAGCAAACATCAGAAGCAATGAACCATGGCTCACCATTAATAATAACGGTGCGGACTTCATGATTCTCAAAAGAGAACGGAGTAACAGCTAATACGGTCATGGTGACCTCCAACGGTGTACGCGGTTATCGCTACCACCTTCGAGGTCAATCTTGGGTGGTAGCCCAGACAGGGTTGACCTTACCGGTACACCACCGGCGAGCCTTATGGCTCCCCCACCTGAGCTACCATTGATATGTGCTTAGGCGATGACCATAAAAAAACACGCTCGCGGCGTGTCGTTATGGTCGCGGTGTAAACGGCAGGAGGTCAATCCCGACACCTGAATTTGCAGATGCAGATTGACTATAGCGCATGGGTTCTCCTTGCGTCAATGGGATGGTTTATTGTGCTATTTACCACGTGTCCCTGTTTTTCACCTTGACGCAGCGGAAGTCCTCCAGTTTCACCTTATCGCCGAACGATTTACCTGCCTTCTTAGGCTTAAAGAGCAGTTTTTCGCATTCTGACATGGTGAGTTTCACCTTCGAGAACCGTAGCCACTGAACATCCAGCCCGCCGGGTTTTTTGATCGTTGCCGTTATTTTGTACATTAAGTATCTCCGGGGCTGTTTATGCCGCTATACCGTTCATCATGACGCTTAACAGCCGTGGAAACAGGCTGTCGTAGAAGTGTGGCTGCGTCTGGCGCGGATTATTCGGGTCAGTCAGGTTCTTACCAAACTGCAAGCCTTTTTCTGTTAGCGACCAGAATAGTTTCTCTTTGTCGGGATGCTTGCTGCTGGGACGTGACTTGCGCTCAGCGAGTCCAAGCAATTGCAGGCGCTTGAAACCAGACTGTGCGGTGTAGGGCTTGCCGTGAAGCATCAGCAGTTCGGTTAGGGAATGCGTGACTTCACTTGAGCCGGTTACGCTGCCCTCCGGGGCATCTACGGCGTAGGCTGGCAGGATATCCGGCATGCCGAGGGAAGATTGCAGTTGCTGCAGCGAACCCAGCACAGCAGACGGCGCAAGGCGGAATTCCTGTTTAGCGAAACTGAGCAGTGCCAATCCTGCCTGAAGCTGGTCTGTCAATGGTTGCTCGGGCGCAGAGATGGCTTTATCAAACGTGCGGATGACCTTGAGATTGAAAGCGGCGCTGATCCACATGGCGTAGGCGAAAACCAGTTCTTTGGCAACATATGTTCCCTGTTCGGGGCCACCACGGATAACCGATACCGGAATTCCGTCCTCGATCAAAAATTGAGCAATCAGTTCTTGGGTCTGTTTATTTGCCAGCCAGTACGCAGGACTATCTTTTTTAATATCGCCGGCGGCACGATGTAAATCATTCAGGCAGTAACGCCCGAAAGCGTCCTGACGGACGACGGTATTTTCAATGACAACTAATTTAGACATAACGATTTCTCCATAATTAAACGGATGTGGTTATCAGAGGGCTAACTTGTAAAATTTTGCAGATGGGCGGTCAGATCGCTTACACTTGGCTTAACACAGGAGGATCCGCTATGGGCCAGGTTGCATTTGATACATTGCAGGCGTCAGAAGAGCTTGAGACTGCTGGCATCTCTAGAGAACAGGCTAGGGCTATTTCGCTCGTCGTACGCAAGTCTCATGAGGTGGCAGATGTGGCTACCAAGCGTGACCTTGAGGACGTGCGTAAAGAAATCGACGCCAGATTCGATAAGACAGACGCTCATATAGCTGATATCCGCAAAGATATGGACGCTCGTTTCGAGAAGCACGAAGCTCAGATGCAGGCTCGCTTCGAGAAAACTGAAGCTCAGATAGCCGATGTCCGCAAGGATATGACGACTCAAATATCCTTGGTTCGAAAGGATTTACAGCTTGAAATGGCGGGTATCCGCTCAGAGCAGAAGTTAATTCGCTGGATGCTGAGCGCTGGAGTTTTGGGTATTCTCTCTCTGGTTGTGAAAGCTTTTCTCGTTACAGCCCTTTAATCAATTCTGCAACCTTGGGTCGGTAGCTTAGTGTGGAAGAGCGTACGTGTTCCCCAACCGTAAGATGCAGGTTCGATTCCTGCCCGACCCACCATACTACCCCTTGGGTCAGGTGGAACCTGATTGTGTAGCCGCCTGACGACATGCATGGACTCATGCCGCTACCTTGGATAATTTCCTGATAACCTCAAGTTCTCTTTCAAGCTCAGCCAGAAACTGCCTTAACGCCTCCTGTATTTCAGTAACCAGTTTATCGTCCTGATGAATTCTCAACTGGTAATAGGCAAGGTCTGGCGGTAGCCTGTCGTCATAGCTGACAAAATCACACCATTTCCTGCCCGTACACATCATTTGGGCGTGCATCTGTAGGAGGTATTGGTTTTTCGGCTTACCGGTCTTGATGGTCTCTAAATGCGTCCATGTATTGGGGCACTTGATTTCAATCAGACCATCATCCCCCACAAGACCATCAGGTGATGCGCCAAATCCTACGATATCGGGGTGAAGAATAAACCCGACTTCCGTCACTTCCGCATCGAACTGGTTAAGCAAATACATCTCCCGCGCTACCGGTTCAAGTTCAGTGCCGCGCTGCATGGCGGCGTTTGAGTAACTTTCTTCGAGCTTTCCGGTCAGGCGCTGGCAGATAAGCTCTGCCATGTAGTTCTGGCGGCTGGCGGAATAGCCCGATTTGGTTTTCGCCATCACGTCAGATAAGCGACTGGCGGTCACGTTGCCACAACGGGCGGCAAACCATTCATCACTACGCTGTTGCATGATCCACCTCGCTATATTCCGCATCGACGGGAATGCTTTTCTTGATGCGCTCCTTCTCGGTATTGCCGATAATCTGGCGCTCTTCCTGCGTGAGGCTCTTCCATGTTTCAGCGAAGACTTCCATGCTTAGCTGTGCCGCTTCTTCGCACCGGGCAATGAGTGCAGGGCGGCGCTCGTCTGTTTGTTGTCCAACAACAACGCTTGCCGGGCTGCTTTCGATGATCCGCTCTGCTTCGTCGCTGTCGTAAATTCCCGCGAAGCCAAATGCCATGCGTGCACACTGAATAAGTGACTTGTGGCGCAGCATACGGGTGGGGTGTGATTGCCACGGCTGGGTATTGCGCTTACACTCGCCCATGTATTCGGTTACTACAGTAGGGTGTTTGCGGTCTTTGCGGTAAATCTTGCAGGTGCAAGCCCCCTCTTCCTTGTCGTAGCCGAATTCCATTCCGTCGAACTGAGGATGTTCGTTAATGATCCGCGCCCATCCATCGACACCAACAACCGGGACAATCCCGCCCTTGTCAGGAAAGGCATAAATTTCTTTTGTCCACGGGTTGAGTCCGTACTGGTTGGCAACAATAAGCAGGGCGGTAAATTGCTCGTCCGTGACGTTACCCCCCTTGAACGCCGTATTCTTAAGGGTATTCATCAAGTCCGTACCTGGCTCCATACCGAGACGCTCAGCCAGCTTCCCTGCCATTGTTGCTAATGCTGTGCTCATGCTGCATCCTCCGTGCTGTTCTGCCTGTCGTAAATCCAGAGCGCCCGCTCAACCTTCACGCGGTGAAAAATGGCGTCGAATACTCGCTGACTCTCGGCTTCCTGATAATCAACATCGCTGTCTTCCATGTACTCACAGGCTTGCTCTGTGTAAGCATCAGGCCAGTGCTTTCTAAGCGGATCACGAAACCTTTCGATAGACTTCTCCGCCAATTGCTCAGCCTCTGCGTAACAGTCCTCAATTACCTCATCCGGCATCTCTTCCATGATTTTTCGAATTGCTGATAACTTGGTTAGGCTAAGCATGTTTTCGCCCTCCGCAATAATTTCATAGCTGAAATCCATTTCTCTTTGTTTGCGTAAAGAACGGCTTCCCGGCAGAGTTCTTGTGCTTTGATAAAATACGGATTAGATTTCACGGCTCACCTCGTTGGTTTAACGTGTCTTTAAGCCATTTAGCAGCGGCTTTAATGATGTTAATAATTCGGTCTAACTGTGTTTCCGAGCGGCCAGCAATAGGCCACCCTGCAAAGGCATATTGCATGGCGTTCTCCGTTTAACTATTTGGATTGATGTACAATTTTGCCGACGAATATCGGCGCGGGTATAAAGAGGCAGTTCAGTGTTATCTATTATTAGTGTGATGTTGATTGCGGCGATAAGCGGATGATGGGAATGCTGAAAGTGTTTCAGTCATACACTGGCGTTAATTTTTTCACTTGCTTTTTAAGCCACTTATTTTCTTCCGTCAGATAGAAAATAGTTGACTTATATACTCTTGTCTCATTGTCATCACAAGGGAGGATGTCAATGCTCATCAAATAATGTGAATCATTAATATTATTGCTGCCGTTGGTGACAGCGACCATGTTACCGAAATCAGGATGATTGAAGGTCGTGATATGAGGTTTATTAAGTTGCATCATTCAATTCTCCGTTGGCTATCAAAATATTTTCGCTTTCCCCAATCTTCCCGACATTCTTTGCAGCAGAAATTACCCTCGGTTGGCTCTTCGCAATTATAGCAGCGCCCGTTAACCGGTAATTCCTTCTCTCGATGATTGGTGATCAGGTGTTGGCGAAAGGTTTCTTCGTTCTGGCTGGCTATATCTACATTATCTGCCATAACGCTATTCCATGCTCCTCAATCGTTTAATAACTTCCGGGTATTGTCCGTGAGTTGTGCTTGATATTTCTCAACCATCCTCGCGGCATAAGCGAGTGCGTCCTCGCGCTCGGAGAAGTCGCCGATGGCTTGTAGTAAGCCGTCGATGCCACGGATATAGATGCTGAAAAAGTCAGGATTATCATTTTCTTGCATTATATCGCCGCAGTCGTCTACAACGCCCGACAGGATGATTTCAGTCACAATCGTCCCCGGCGCTATCAGGTGGTCGAATTCGTCAATGAGCTTTTGCATGGTGGTCTCCGTGTTCAGTGCCTGCTTTGGTGACCCTCTCAGGCGGCGAGGGTTTCCCCGCTTTCCACAGACAAAGGAACCTGATAAATTGGTTAAATGTATTACCAATTGCCGGCGCTCATGCCTTTAACGGCTAAAACGTTTTTAAGATAAGAAATCTGTTCAGATAATTCTCTTTGTTGACGTGAAATAGTTTCTAGCTGCTTAATTAAGTACTCTCCCTGCTTTCGGCTGAAGTATTCTGTCGATTCGGTTTGCGGGCTGGTTGCCTGCGCTCCTGTGCCTCCAACGGCCTCTGGCTTACCCTTTGGCGGCTTTTTTTGTTCCATTTCTTCTAAATCACCAACAAGCTTAGAAAGCGGAACATGAATTAAAAAAGTCTCCCCCGACACCATTACGGCTAACGTCTCGTCTGGGTTCTCATCTTTGCGGAAAATAGCCGCGATAAGATCATAATTAAAGGCAAATCCTTGGTCTAAGTTAACATTAAATTTCATACCTACCTCGATGCTATGTTATCTGTGTAATGCCTGTTTTTACCGTGTCAGGCTCACGTGCCCGCCATACCCCTACAGCGAGATTTTTGTGCTAGGCTGTGTCCCTTAATTGCATAACTTGTTGTAAAAGAGGCGGATGCAGCCCAGTTTAACCATCGACAGATAATTCCTCGCCGTTTTGTCATAACGTGTGGCAATACGGCGGTATTCTTTTAATCGGCCAAAACATCTTTCCACTACATTGCGATGACGGTAAGCGTCACTGGCGAACCGTGAGCGCCCGTCCGAAGCCATTTTTTCATTCGTTTTTCGGGGGATGACTGCCTTTATCCCCTTTCGTTTCAGCTCGTTGCGTAGTGCATGCCCTGAATAAGCTTTGTCAGCCAGCACCGCATAACCACGACGCTTCATGCTGCCATTCTGGCGCTGAACACCAATACCGTCCAGAAGACGTAATGCGAACTGGCTTTCGTGAGCCTGTCCGGGGCTCAGCAGGATGTTTAACGGGAGACCACTTCCGTCTGTTGCCAGATGGATTTTGGTGCCAAAACCACCGCGAGAGCGACCCAGACCGTTATCTCCGGCGATATCGGGATGTTTTTTTGAGCACCGGCAGCACATTTCAGCGCCCGGATATTACTGCCATCCAGCGCCGTGGCAGACCAGTCAACGAGACCATGCGCATCAAGAGCAGAAAGTAACCTGTTGAAAATAATGTTAATCACACCCGATTTTGACCATCGATTAAAGCGGTTATATACGGTTTTCCACGGACCATATCGCTCAGGTAAATCACGCCATGGAGCACCTGAGCACAGAATCCAGAACATACCATTGATGATTTTACGATGTTCTGCCCATGGACGTCCGGCACGTGGTATTGCTGGTTCAGCAGGCAGTAAAGACTGGATGATCATCCATGCTTCATCGGGAAGGTCGTAGCGAGCCATAATTCAATATACTGTGGAAACATACGGTTACTATAACTCAGGCAATTAAGGGACACAGCCTAGAATCTCGATACCCCTACAGTTTTGCGAGTTTCAAAATGCCCGATTTAATCCCTGCATGGCTTTCCAATCTTATTGGGAAAGAGCCTACGGTTAAGATTATGTTTACATTGGTAATTTTTTTATTGCTGATAACATTTGTACCACTTGATTTGTTCCCTAATCACCCAATGCCAGCATTCGGCTTTTACCCGGGAATGTTTGCTATAGGGTTTTTGACTTCTCATTTCGGCATGATTTTTGTGAAAAATTCAGTAGATAAATATGCTCACAAAAAGGAAAAGAGACTAAAAGCAAAAAGCGATAAGGGGTACAGAATTGCTTTAGACGAACTTTTTGGTTCTTTAACGGGTTCAGAGAAAGATCATCTTGCCATGGCTGTTGATTCTGGGGAGTATTCAATCCATATAAGAAATGATAATGAAATTGTAAAAAGCCTTATTGATAAGGGGTTTATCGGAAATTACCAGCATTTAAAAAATGGAATGATTAGGTTGTATATTAGAGATGATTTAACTCACGAATGTTTCGTGAGGCTCGCCGGACATTTCAATAGGTGACTGCTCCCCGCCGTAAACGGCGAGGCTTCCCACTTCTCAGGCCGCAACCGTCTGTCTAATCTTACCTCGCAGTAACCGAGCCTGATTTTCTATGGCCTGCGGAATACATCGCTACATCTGCTAGGCAGCGCGACCCCTACTCAAATTCAATGAACGGGCCGCGATGTATGAGTCTGCCTTGCTCTGGCGGTAATGCCATACTCCGTTTTCGGTTTGCTGTACCAGATGCGATGGTTAAGACGTCTGGTAATATCGTACTTTTCAGCGAAACGGTTAATTTGCTCTCTGAACTTGTCCAGTAAGCCGAAATTAATCCGTGGTGCACGTTTGCGCTTGAAGGCCAATTCGATTCGGGTAAGCGCTTTGCGTTTTTCTGGCTTCTGCCCCAATGCTTTGTCGATACGGGATGTCACCAGTTCACGCCGGATGGCTTCTGCCTTGCGTCTCGCATGACGGCGAATAGCGGCGTTGGTTTTGTTAACAGGATTAACGGATTTACGGTAAATGATAGTAGCCATGCTCCCCTCCAATAGATGGTTTTGGTGGTGTGGTGGCCGGTGCTGAACTACCTCCGGCATTAGGTGCAGCCGCTTAGAGCCTCTGACGATCACCTATCACGGCAAGCGAGAAATGCGGCCGCATCCGCTTGTCACTCAGTTTATGGCTAGCGCATCAGCCTGCGCATTCACCACACCCCAAAAACATCTGGGTAAAGGTTCGGCACGTTGTCGGTGCCTTCCGTAGAGCACGAGGCTCGTTGTAAAAAGAGCGGTTAAAACAGAGCAGACTCATTAATCTGCTGTGGTTTAATGCCTGGTTTATTCTCCACCTCAGGCGGCAGTGGTATCTTGGGAGCTCTCACACAACCAAGAAGGTTTTCTATGACTGACTACTACAAGCTTTACCGTGCATTAGAACCAGGACTCATCAAGTTTTACGGCACCACTAGTGACGATGTCAGAAATAATCTAAATACACTGAAAGATTTTAAGTGTCGCACTCACATACATCATTTGCTTTTAATCGAAATGATTTTGAATAATCATAGGGATAAATATAAAAAATCAATTTCTGATCTTTCTGGTATTAAAGCGCTGTACCACATGGTTTTTTTAAAAACCAACTGGAAACCAGAAGAAATAAGATCTACTTCAATTCATGACCTACTTTTTATTCTTCAGGAAGAAATGAATTCTGAATTTCTGCCCGAAGAGGAGCGCAAGTATCTAAAAATGCTTTTAAACTACGACAATCCGCCAAAAATTGACTTAGCAAGTTACGCTGGTTGGTCGATAGGTGAAGGCGATCGGTATTTAAGGTCTGATCAGTAACAGCCTCAGCTTCTGCTATGCGCATCTTCAGTGAAGAAATCCCCTGGACTACGCTGCAAATGGCTGAATACTGAGATTCAGCCATTCCGAGTTGTGCACGGTACTTATCTTTCAATTCGTCAAGCAATGAGCCCGTAGTGTTGATTGAGTCTTTATCAAAGCGCAGGGTCTCGAGGGCGCCATTTGTATTTGTTACCATCTTCCATCTCCTCTCTCGTTAGCTACCCCAACCGCCGTCATGTTCGTGTGCCTCGGGCTGGCTACTTACGCTCAGGCAATCGGCGGGTAACTCGAGGTCTTGCCTGCCGGGATATTGCCTTTGCGGGTTGGTGGTCCACCGTCTGGCTGGAGCCTGTCTGGTGGGTTGATGGAATTTAGATTACTCTAAGTGATTTTAATGGTCAATACTTGAAGTGATTATTTCCCTGGGGTTAATTTAATGCATTGAATTTTATGAAAAAAATAAAATACCGATTTTAAGCCAGTATAGATGATTTTTATTTGGGGATGTATCTTGGGGACTTGATGACACCAAGGATAAAGTGAACAAAATCAACATTTTGCTTAGAAATTGTTATTGGTTTATCATCTTGATTTATAGATATAAATTGGTATTCATGCTGATGAACATATCCAATCTGCCTGATCATTATTTGACCATTCTTGTCTTTCAGAAAAACCTCATCTCCGGCATGACAAACTGAATTAGGTTCAATCAAAACAAATTCACCAGATTTAATCCTAGGCCACAAATCATCACCACGAAGGCAAACTGCATATGCATCGGGATCATCGCTGTGTATTGCAACCCATCCTGAGTGATCTTCAGACATTTTTATCATGCCCTTAGCTCCTAGTATGGCCTCCCCAATCACTGGAATTAGGCCCGGCTTCAATTTTCCAACATACTCAAACTTATCGTTTGAAGTGCCGTATGTAAGCTGTTTAATGTCAGCCGCGAGCGATGGACTAAAACTTTCGATAGGAACTTTAAGTATTTTTGAAAATTTTGATGCGTGATTGATATTAATGACATTTTTACCAGTTAGTAACTGATTTACTGCGCTTTGCCCAATACCCATATCATGGGCTATCGTGTATTGAGATATCCCAAGAGATTTCTTTTTTTGCTCATAAATTGCCTTAAGCCTACGGCAATCCTCAAGCTGTTCTTTGGTTAACGGTGTTTTTTTCATGATCCTATTTTATTACGTGTGGGGATTTTTTAAAAACACTCCAAGTATTGACATTTAGATGACTCTGAGTAATCATGCATTTGATAACCATAGTGAGGGATTATGAAGAGATATCACCTATTAGAATTTGCGAAAAAGTTTGGGCAAGGACAAACGGCAAAAAAATTAGGTATCTACCAAAGTGCAGTTAGCAAAGCGCTTCGCACAGAAAGAAACATTACCGTTCTTGTTCATGATGATGGCCGTGTGGAGGCTGAAGAAATAAAGCCATTCCCGAATCAACGCCATCAGGCAAATTTCGCAGCCTAACCCGCAGCACCGCTCTTTACAACGGACACTCGTCCTACGGAAGCCACCGACAACGTGGCGAACTCAACATCCCACAGTAACAAACTCACTGTGACTGGCTCACGGCTTCGTCACGTCTGTTGATTACCACATTACACCACAGGTGCCGTGTCTCTGCATGCGCATCCGATAACCTATTTTTTTCAACAAGGAAAGTATCACACATGAACCACGCAACACAAAGCAAGAAAGCCGCTCACATCGAGTCGGCATTACTCAACAAGTTAGCCCTGATGGGACAGAAAGCCTTTGCCGCTGCCATGAACGTACCAGAGTACCAGGTTAGTCGCTGGAAGAACGGTCTGTTTCGACAGGTCAGCCTGATGCTGGCCGTGCTGAACTACGGTATTGCCGATGATGAAATGGCTGAGTTAGCCAAGCGGCTGGCGGGGTATTTGACCAAAGAAAAAGCCGAACAGTGCGCGAACACTTTTCCGGCTTAAAACTGCAACAACAAATTGAATTCAGGAGGAATTATGGCACGAAACAGCCGGAATTTCAAGCAAAAGGGCACGTATCGCCCTCATCCTGAACCCCAAACATTAATGCCTGAGAATGCGGCGAAGAAATTCGCCGAACTCTTTCGCCTGCAACAACAACTTTACCTAGCTCAGCATGAGTCCGAGGAGAAACGCAAATGAGCAGAATAGCAACTGACTGGGCCTGGAGTCTGAATTTACCCTCATCACAAAAACTGTTGCTCCTGTCTCTTGCTGACCGAGCCGACGAACAGCACTGCTGTTACCCCAGCATACAAAGGCTTGTCAGTGACACCGGATTGGAAAGAAAAACCATTGGGAAAGGCATCAATCAGATGATCGAAGAGGGTCTGATTCGCGATACCGGCGAGAGAAAAGGCCCGACAAAACGGGTTCGGGTATTACAGCTAAATATCGGCAGTAAATTTACCCAAAAACGGAATGATACCGAAAACGGTAATGTTACCAAAAACGGAACGTTAAATGATCCCAATATTGGGACTTTGAATGATCCCAAAAACGGGATTTTGAATGATCCCAAAATTGGGACACAGAATCAGTCATTAGAACCCAACATAGAACCAGAAAAGAATATCCCCTTACCCTTTACCGACACGAAAACCAAATTTGACCCGCTAACCGAAAAACCGTCGAACGTGTCGGCAGAGGTTTGGGCCGATTGGGTGAGCCACCGCAAAGAAATTCGTCACCCGTTGACCCCGACCACCTGCAAGCGCATCAGGTCGATGCTGGAAAACCATGTCAACCCCGATGCGGTGATTGGCTTGTCCATCGAGCGCGGTTGGCAGGGCTTGTTCCCCGAAAAAATCACCGAGCCAGCCAATACCACGCCCGCGTTCGATGTCTCCCGGTTGACCGAGGAGCAGCGGCGTGAACTGGCCCTGTATGAACTTCTGGAGGGGCGATGAAATCATGGCTGAAACGGGTTTTGATTGCCGGTTACTGCCACGGGGTTATGCCGATATCGGCAGTGACGCTGGGCTTTAAGATTTTTCGATTGGAGGCAGTATGACTATCCAGGAATTATCCGGCCTGTTGTGGCAGCGGGTTGAGCAGGTGGTGGCGCACTTGCTCCCCAACGGTCGTCGCGTCAATGGGGAGTGGGTTGTCGGTGATTTGGACGGCAACAAGGGGCAATCGCTCAAGGTCAATCTCACCGGCAAGCAGGTCTGGTGCGAGTTCAACGGCGGACAGGGTGGCGACTTGCTGGACTTGTGGGTATCGGTACGGCATACCCAACTCCATCAGGCCATGCAGGAGGCCAAAGCGTTTCTGGGTGTCAAGGACGAGGACAGCGCCTTTCTGCCTAAACCGGCAAAAATCTTCAAGAAACCTGAGCGCAAGGGCGTCAAAGGCTCCCGCGACTGTTTCGCGTATCTGGCCTCAAGGGGGATCTCCCACGAGACGGCACAAGCGTTCAAAGTGACCGACGCGGTGATATTCAACCACGAGACCAAGCAGGAAGTCCCTGCCATTGCTTTCCCCTACCTGCGCGACGGTGCGTTGAAACAAATCAAGCGGTTGGGGATTGAGCGTCATGACGGTAAAAAAATCATCATGGCGGAGTCCGATTGTGAGCCCTGTCTGTTTGGCTGGCAGGCCATCAACCCCAAAGAGCGCAATCTGGTGGTGATTTGTGAAGGCGAAATTGACGCGATGAGCATCCACCAGTACGGCCTCCCGGCACTGTCGGTTCCCTTCGGTGGCGGAACGGGGGCCAAGCAGCAGTGGATTGAGCATGAGTACGAAAATCTGTCACGTTTCGAAGAGATATTCCTGTGCATGGACATGGATGCCGCCGGGCAATCCGCCGCCAAGGAAATTGCTACCCGGCTGGGGATCCATCGTTGCAGCTTTGTGAAGCTCCCTCACAAGGACGCTAACGAATGCCTGGTCAATAATATTTCAGTGGAGCAGTTTCAACGGCTCTTCATGGACGCTGAGACGTTCGACCCCACAGAACTCAAGCGAGCGGGCGAATTCCGTCAGGAAGTCCATGCGGCTTTTTTTTCACCCGCTCCCGGTCTGTTCACCAGTCCGTGGCCCACGCTGGAGCAGAATTTCAGATTCAGGACGCACGAACTGACCCTGGTCAACGGCGTTAACGGTCACGGCAAATCGCAGTTTGTGGGGCATCTGGCGCTTGAGGCGACGTATCAGGGGGTGTCTGCCTGCATCGCCTCCATGGAGCTACGGCCCGCTATCCTGCTAAAACGGATGATTCGACAAGCCGTATGTACGGGGAATACGTCACCGGAGGATGTAGACCGGATGATGGACCTGCTCGATGCGCGGATGTGGTTGTTCAATGTGACAGGTAAAGCCAAGGGAGACCGGATTTTGTCCGTGTTCAAATATGCGCACAAGCGCTATGGCGTCAAGCTGTTTGTCGTAGACTCGCTGATGATGTGCGGACTCAATGAGGATGATTACAACGGCCAGAAGGCGTTTATGGAAGCCTTATGCGAGTTCAAGCTGACTTACCCGGTGCATGTGCTGTTGGTAACTCATCCCCGAAAAGGCGAAAACGAAGAAAAGCCGGTCGGCAAGATGGATGTCAAGGGAAGCGGCGCTATCACGGATTTGACCGACAACCTGCTCACCGTTTGGCGCAACAAGGCGCGTGAAGCCGTGGTAGAGAAAGCGAGGAAATTTGGTAACGAAGCTTTATCGGAGAAAGAGCAAAAGTTACTGGAGGCCCCCGGGACGCTGTTATTGCTCGACAAGCAGCGTAATGGCGAGGGCTGGATGGGAAAAATTCCCTTGGTGTTCAACCTGCTGAGTAATCAGTTTCTGGCCGACAAAAAGAGTATTCCGTTTAACTACGCACGGGGGGAGTCGCAAAGTGCGGTGATATCTGAAATGCGCCGTATGGCGGTTTAACGAAAACAGCGAGGGAAATAGGCATGACCGCATATCTAACAGAATGCATCGTGGGGCTGCTGGCAATGGCAGCCCTTTTTGTTTGGGTGGGGACATCCTCAACTTGGTTGACAAAATAGAAAAAATGCGAAAATACATGGTTTACGAATCCTAAAAAAAGCGAAAATTAAGATGAGTGAGCGGGGCAAGCATAGCCAGCCCACAATCATTATTGCTGTTCGTGGGATTGTTTTTTTGCCTCAACCATCGCTGGGAGGGTAAACGCATAAAGCAGGAAGACTTCAGTGAATCCGAGCATTTCTTCGGCCTCTTCCTGGGTGAAATATTCATCGGAGTGAACAGCGCCGTTTGAATCAAATCGGACGATGTGAGCCCAGTCTTTCATCTGTTCTGTGATTAACCCCTTGCCATGAAGCATGGATATTCTTTGTGAAAGTTTCTCTTTATTTGAATCTTCTCCGAGAATATCTCTGGTGGCAATGTCAATAACCTTTCTGCATAGCATTACCGAAGTTTCAAAATTACCCTTCTGTAGGTTATTTTTTGATTCTGTATAGAACTTCGCTGCTCTATCTGGGGTTTTGTTCGGTGCTGTGTTCGATTCTATTCTGGGATAAATCTCAGTAATTGAATAATTTCCCTCCCTGTCCGGCACCATGAGGTTACCTCCGCCTTTTTGTGAAAAATATAAAGGCCCGTTACCTGAGAGAGCCCGCACGACAGCTATACCTGACTTGTTACAAGTATTGCAACGGAATTGTACGTCATAAATATTGGTATTAATTCTATTTGATTCATTCAAGCCAATTAAAACCGCGTTCTCTCTTAAGCAGTGAGGACAGGTTGTATCGAAGGAAAGCATACCCATGAATAATTTAACTCCCTATTTGAATGATATATCCACGATATTGAGTAACGCGGATAGGCCTGAGGTGACGTTGTTACAACGCTATGAGATAACCTCAAGCGAGCAAAAAATCAACTTCATTCTATCACTTATTGGAAAGTTGATAGAGCAGGACAGAATGCTTCGCGCCAGAAGCGGAGGGTGACATGGATAAAACACGCTTCCTGCTGCGTGATGAACGAATACGAAAAAACTTGAAAGCGTTTATTGATTCCCTGCCCACCGACGAACACCGCCCCCTCGAAATCACCATCAACGACAGCAAAAGAAATTTGCAGCAAAACAGTTTGTTCCATGTGTTATGCACCGATGTCTCGCAGCAGGTGTTGTGGGCAGATAAACCGCGCCCGCTGATGGACTGGAAGGCGTTGTTTGTCTCGGGACATGCCATCGCTACAGGCAGGCCGGGAGAGGTGGTTACGGGGCTGGAGGGGGAGTTTTGCAGCATCCGCGAGAGCACGGCTCAGATGGGCGTAAAGCGCATGAACAGTTTGATTGAGTACGCCCAGGCCTGGTCGGTCGGCAACGGTGTCAGGCTGCGCGAGGTGCGTTATTCAGGGGATTATTTTGGGAGAGTGGGATGAAGAACATGCCTTTCAAGTACGATGGGTTAACCCCTGAAGAAGCTGAACATCTAATCAAGCACTACGAAGACAAGGGTTATCGCGCTGTCAGGTCACTGAGCAGCGACCCGAAATACTGGGATGTCGTCGTCACCCTTTCTGAACAGAAATACCTCAAACCAACGCCACGCTCAATGGTTAACAAGATGTGGAGGTAGATATGGCAAAGCTTCGCAAGGCAGCACAAGGCCGGGAATGCAGGGTGAAAATACCCGGCATATGCAACGGCAACAGTGGAACCGTGGTTCTGGCCCATTACCGCATGGCGGGATTGTGTGGAACGGGAATGAAGCCTGACGACCTTTTTGGCGCATGGGCCTGTTCGGGGTGTCACGACGAAATAGACCGCCGCACGCGTATCACCGATGCTGAATATGCCCGACTGCATCATCTTGAGGGCATTATCAGGACGCAGTCCGTTTTGCTAGAGGAGGGGAAGATTAAGCGATGACCGAATATCACCTGAAACTGCCGTGGCCTCCCAGCCTGAACACCTACTGGCGGCACGCACGACATCGGCACTACATCAGCGAGAAAGGCAAAGCATACCGACAAAGCATCATCCAGATGATCCAGCAGCAACACCTCGATATCAAGACTCCCGCAAGACTGAAAATTTCCATCATCGCCAACGCTCCAGACAAACGACGCCGTGACCTCGACAACCTGCAAAAGGCGGTTTTCGATTCGCTCACGCATGCGGGCTTCATGCTGGACGACGAACAGATAGATGATTTCAGGGTAAAGCGTGGTGAGCGGGTGAAGGGGGGAAGTCTGGATATCGTCATCACGGAATTGGAGGCAGCCTGATGTTTACCAATATCAACGCAGCGATAAATCACGCCAGAGAACGGCATGATGCAGCAATTCAAAAACACATTAACGGAAAGCGCTGGCCATCTCACTTTGTCGTTACGCAGTTCCGTCACCGGCTACATGTGCTGCGTGAAGATAAAGCAAAAGGAGAGGTCACGTATACCACACGGCAGGACAGGTTCGGCACGGTAAACACAGGGGGTGACGCATGATTATCATCGCGGTGGTTATTTACTCATTCATGGCAGGAATGATGTCGGGATGGATTCACACAAAGCTTAAAGATTGCGCCATCTTCTGGGGCTGCCTGTGGCCGGTGACGTTGTGGAGGATGATTGCATGAAGCTGATCAACTACATCCTCAACCGCTTCACCCCAATCACCCATCAAGTACAGCCAACCAGCTATCAGAGTTGGGATGCAGCTCCAACGCGGAGGAAAGCCAAATGAGAGATATACAGCAGGTTATGGAGCGCTGGGGGGCATGGGCGGCAGATAATCGGGAGGATGTTTACTGGCCTCCTATCGCCGCTGGCTTTTCCGGCCTAATTCCGTCAAGAGTTCGCAGCCGCATTCAGTGTTGCGATGAAGATGGGCTGATTATTTCTAACGTAATGGCTGGGTTACGCACTAAGCATCCAGTGACCCATAACCTGTTGTTCGATTACTACGTCTTTGGGAAAACATTTATGCAATTGGCTCACGAGCATCATTGCTCTGATACGCATATAGGCAAGAAGCTACAAAACGCTGAGGGGGTCATTGACGGCTATCTCATGGCGCTGGATATCCGACTGGAAATGGACAAATACGTCAGGCGTGAGGCCGTAGCTTGACGATGAAGGGTATCCGGGGCAATATGTGTGCATTGCAACCGCAAAATCGGTTGTCGCGATTGGAACCCGGGATATCAACAGACACATAGCTGCGTTGGTGGTCTTAAAGGTCATCTGGTTTCCGATATTTGTAATTTTTCTCCAACTCGGTAAGCCTCTCCATCATTTCTTTGTGCATTTTTTCTTGTTTTTCGGTATGCCTCTTAAATTCATATTCTAGTGAAAAATCGACTTCTTTTTCTGTTAAATTCCAAGGTTCCTTTCTTTCTATGGCGCGGTGAATAGCAGCTTCAATAGCTGCCACAGCCTCGGCATTAACCGATCTTTTGTTCTCCTTTGCTAGAGAATGGAGCTGATCTTTCAACTCCAAGGAAAGCCTGATGTGTATTGTAGGTTCTCTTTTCATGGAAAAATTCCTGTCAATATTTTGTTGACACTATAGCCATTGGCTACTAAATTAACAATGGTAGCCAATGGCTATTATTTTAAAGGGGGAACCATGCAAAATGAAGTCAGGCCGCCGCAAGTAAATGTCCGTATGCCAGAAATCTTACGCGATACGATCAGAAAATTGGCTTGTTTAAATGGAAGATCTATGAACTCAGAGATTGTGCAAGTTCTTAAGGAACATGCCCACAAAAATAGTGAAGTCCTAACTGCGCTAACAGCTAGGACTCTTAATTTGCCCTAATCCACACAAGGATAAAAGACATGTCGATTTTAGCAAGGGCAGTGACTGAATGCACGCCAAAAAACGCAAATATTAATTTCACTTTTGAAGATTATCAGATAAGAACCATTATGAAAGATGGAAATCTATGGTTTGTTGCATCTGATGTTTGCAGGGCTGTCGAACTAGATAACACGTCTATTCGCAAGTTAGACGATGATGAAAAGGATCTGCATTCAATGCAGACCCCGGGAGGAATGCAGGACATATCAGTAATATCAGAATCTGGTCTATACACCCTTATTCTTCGCTGCCGGGATGCGGTAAAGCAGGGAACCTTACCGTGGCGTTTCCGTAAGTGGGTAACAAACGAAGTCCTGCCAACGATCCGTAAGACTGGTAGCTACGAGAGAAACTCAGTAGTAGAACCGTTGTCACCTAACGATATGAGCAACCTTACTCGCCTTGTCTGGCTAATGACCAAGGGCATGAAGTTCGAGAGGGCGTGGAATGCTGGTGTATGGCATTGCCTGCGCTCTGTAACCGGTAGACCATCACCGGAACCCTTCTCAGTAGATGATTTGCCAGCCCTCGGTGAAGAATGCCGCAGACTGTTGAAAGTGACATCGAGATTTAACTCGGTAGTCTACGACTTCGAGAAAGAGGTTATCCGCTCGGTAGTTAGGCGGCGTGGCAACATGGAGTCGATGATCGAAAAGATGAAAGGCCAAATGCTGGAATTTCAGGACAATGAACGCGACGGCATGCTCGCGCTGGATAAGTTATGCGAGTCCGGTGTAAAAGATTTACTTTATCGCCAATAAGGTCTTTACGATCGTAAAAAAAGCAATATTATGGTAAGGATGCCATCAAGGCATCAAGCTTACTAGCCTCAACTCCCTCAGGTGGTTGGGGCTTTTGTCTATTGACAGCGACTGATTGCTGAATAAAATCATTACGTCGCCCATCTAGCTTGTTGTTTCCTCCCTATCAGTTTGGCCAAGATGTGCGATAAGGCCCCGGTTAATCACCGGGGTTTTTTTCATTTCAGGGGCAGAAGCACAGCGGTTGTGCGTTCGGCTGTTAACTGAAGGGTCGAAGGTTCGAATCCTTCCTGTCCCGCCAATTTTCAGGCTGCGCTTCGGCGTGGCCTTTTTTTATCCCCCCTCAATCACACTGCGCCATCCGAAAAATCGGAGGTGAGGCTATGACACGAATGAGCACTCTCTACAGCAGGCTTTCATACGGAAGCGGAACGGGCTTAATGGGCCTTGGTGCATCAGCCAGAGCCTACGCCCAGGCAACAAAAGAAAGCCTATGGTTGCTTGCAAACAAAATGGCCGGGTTAACGCTCGGTGATTGGGCGATCATCGTCGGCATGGTCTGCACTATCGGCACTTTTGCAATTAACTGGTACTACCGCAGGAAGGAATACCAGTTGAGGGAAAAAGGCGGGGTATGAGGCGTAGGAGTAAAAGAGAAATTGCAGCCGGTGTAGTGTGCTCTGTCGGAGTGATCATCGGAATAGTGATGAACAACGGCCAGGTGCGAACCAACAAAGCTGGCCTGGAGCTTATCGGCAATGCTGAATCATGTCGCCGTGACCCTTACCTATGCCCAGCCGGTATGTTGACTGATGGCATTGGCAATACGCATGGCGTTGTCGATGGCACCCGTAAGACGGACGGGCAAATCGCAGCGGACTGGCAGAAAAACATCCTTGAGGCTGAAAGTTGCGTTGATAAATACGCAGGTGGTAAGAAATTGCCGGATAACGCATTCAGCGCAGCAGTGAGCATTGCTTTTAATGCTGGCTGTCCAAAGATTCAGGCTTCAACCCTGTTTCAGTTATTCCGTGCAGGAAAAATTCAGGCGGCGTGTGAGCAGTTCCCGCGTTGGGTATATAGCGGCGGTAAAGTTCTTCCTGGGGTTATTATTTAGCGTTTATACTCGTTTCCATATGCTCACTGCTAGAGGGCAAAAGCTCTGATTAATAATCTTTTTTTAGGTTTAACTCTTCATATTCGTTTCCTTTCATTCACTCTCTTACAGTAAAATGTGTATAAACTTTCGCGTAAAACATTGAGGTGTGTAGTGGGCGGAGATCTGAACAAACTGTCTGACAAGCGGCTTAAAAATCTGATGGGGACGACTCGTGATAAGCCTGAGTTCTTTGCTGATGGAGCAGGCCTTAGCGTGAGAGTGTCACCAGTCGGCGGCATTAGCTGGACATTCACCTATCGCAACAATGGGGTACTTCAGCGCGTGACGTTGGGGCGCTATCCCGATATGAGTCTGAAGAAGGCGAGGGAGAAGCGCGACGAGTGCCGGACATGGCTATCTGATGGCAAAGACCCGAAGCGGCAGCTTAAGCTTAAGAAACAGGAATCACTCAAGCCAGTAACGGTTAGGGATGCAATTGAGTATTGGGTAAAACATTATGCTATGGGAAGAGTGAGTAGCATTAATAATAAGATGCAACTATTAAAAAAGCATATTTATCCCTACATAGGGAATATGGCTGTATCCGATTGTGAAACTCGTTATTGGTTAGAGTGTTTTGACCGTATGAAACACATTCCGGTAACAGCGGGGAAAGTGTTTCAGATATGTAGACAAGCGTTAAAGTTCTGTCGGGTTCGTCGATATGCGCCAAACAATGCGTTAGATGATCTAACTATAGCTGATGTGGGTAAAACATCAGGAAAAAGAGATAGAGTGTTAACTGATACAGAAATCGGTCAGCTATGGTTATTCATAAACAATAATAATTCATTACTGCCTTACTATTCCGTATGGTTGAAAATATTAATGGTTTTTGGCTGTCGAAGCGGAGAGGCTAGATTATCCCGTTGGGATGAATGGGATTTAGATAACGGGTTATGGACTGTTCCTAAAGAGCATAGCAAAACTGAGACGCCTATAATTAGACCTATACCCGAAAAGATACGACCATGTATTGAGATATTGCGCGCCCATAACTTACGAACCGGGTATTTTCTTGGAGAAATAAAGAAGGATTGCACGGTAGCCGCATTTGGCGGGAAAATATGTAAAAAACTCGGCCACGATAAACACTGGACGCCTCACGACCTGCGCCGGACGCTGGCAACCAAGCTGAATGACATGGGGGTAATGCCGCATGTGGTAGAGCAGCTTCTAGGCCATGCTATGCCGGGAGTCATGGGTATCTACAACCGGAGTCAGTACTTGCCGGAGAAACTGGACGCGCTAAATCGGTGGATGGACAGACTTGATGAACTGGCAGAAAAGAGTGTGCTACCGGATGGATTAATTAAACGGTAGCCAAACGTAATTTTATTTATTGAAAATATTTCCATGTCAAAAATAAATGGATGGAAATAGAGAGAAATAAATCTGAATGTCCTATTCCAGTGTGGAGAAGAATAACCGCTTCTCCGCCCTGTTTACTTTCTTATCTAACTCTGAAAACATACTTAAAAATACTGAAGCATGGAGATGATAGCGTGGCTCATAAATACGTTTACCCCACGGATGAAGAACGCCGAAAGTTGCTTAATTCCGTCAACGAACCCTACGAACGTTTTATTCGTGAAGATGAAAGGCATAAGCTTACCGCGATAGGAAAAATCAGTGCGTGGAAATGGGAACAGGAAGGACGATTTCCCAAACGTATTAAGCTTGGCGCAACCTCGAATGCGTGGCGCTTGAGCGAAGTGTTGCACTGGATGCAAGATCCGCCTGTCAGGGATTTAAGCAAAAACAAGCAATCTAGCACCAATTAACAAATAAGGTCTAACCATGTTAACGATAATTTCCGGTAATAACCGGAACGGGTATCCCTACGCCTTAAATAAAGTGGGCGATATATTTCAGTGCGGCATTCCTCCGTTTCAAACGGAGGGATTAATTGACTTGGGGAAGGCCAGCCAGAAAGAAGCCTTCTCCTTGGCTGGCTCATTGAGCTTAATATTTAGCTCAATCAAAGCGACAGCAACGGGCAGCGCCGGGGTCACTGTATCGATGACCTCTGAGGATTCAGCGGGTTATGCCAATTTGAGCTCGCCAAAATCGGCGAGTGCAAAATCTCGCCACCACCAGATCCCCATGCCGGAGGTCACTGTGACCTCTCGCAATACAATCAATGGTTTAGCTTCCGCTCATATGGTGGGGGTATGTGCAGATAACCATCTGAATGAAAAAGCAAATTCTGGATTTGTGCAGACGGCAGGCAAAGAAAAAGGGCCACGTCCGGCCCTTCGAGTCATGCAGTTGCTCACTTGTGAGGAAGCGAACGAATTACACCACAATTTGCCCTTGCAAGCTACTAGCAATCTGTCCTATAGTCGTAGCGTTGCCCGTCAATGGGCAGCCGGGTTTAGCATCCTGAATACAGAAGCGGACATAAGCCGCTTCAAAGTGCGGTTTTTTTGCGTCCGAAACCTGCGTTGCGCCCCTATAATGGTGGGACGTAACGGGGGAGCCTTCGGGCTCGCTGGTTTCTTCTGTGCCGGTATGCTAACCCCGATACGTCTCGCCACCTCGTTTAGCATCGAGGCGGTGAGGTTGCAAAACCTTACAGAAGAGGCCACCGCTATGGTTGCTACCACCCAAACTCGCCCCGAGTTTATTGATACCTACTGGATTATCCCCGAATACGAGACCACGCCCTACGGCAAAGTGTCGTTCACCCGCCAAGATCGCCGCACTTTCATCGCCCTGTTCAAAGACAGCCGCATAATCTGGGCCGGGCGTCAACCCGTGCAAGGAAGGGTCAACATCACCCCACCTTCAACCTCAACCATAACGGAAATCGTTACAGTTCAGGGGGTGGCACATGTCTAACTTCGTCGCCATCCAGAACACCGCTATGCCGGTAGTCGAGTACCAAGGTAAGCGCGTCGTCACCTTCGCCATGATTGATAAGGCGCATGGGCGCAAGAAGGGAGCCGCGAAACGGACATTCAACCGCAATAAATCCCGCTTTGTTGAGGGAAAAGACTTCTTCGAGCTCACTTGGGGTCTTAAAGACCCCGAGTCGCTGAAAGGTGTATTTCCGCCTCGCACACCGAAGGGGATCCTCATTACAGAACCCGGTTATTTATTACTGGTGAAACCTTTCGGTGATGACCTCTCTTGGGATGTACAGCGCCAGATGGTAGATGCCTACTTCCGCCGCAACACCTTAGGCGAACTCCGCCACGTAGAGATCCCCAGCCTCGAAGAGTTGCGCGAGATGCCACCGGAGAAAGCCCAGCACATCGTTGCCAAGGCCGAGAAAGAATCTTCCTTCGGTCACGGTAAGCCCGGAAGTGCTGCCATGACATTACGCCGCAAGGAATTAAAGCAGATACGTCCGGCAATCAGGACATTAATTGACCTGCATCAGATATCTATCTGTGATTTGGGCGACTTTGCCAAGGAGGTGGCACATGCGTAACGCTCCTATCCCTCTCGATACCGCCGCATACCGGGCAAGTGCGGCATGTTCACTGTATGAAGTCATTCTTGATAAGGCTAATGATGAGAAAGTATCTCCGGTTCTTATCGACTTACTCAGTATAGCGTGTGACCTCAACTGCGAAGTTAGCCGCTCCTTGGCTGCTGTGATGGAGGATGACGCATGAGTCGCTATCACGTCGAGAATATCCCGGACGGTATCAACATCTCGCAACACACCGCTGAGCGCCTGTACGGACATGTAGACCTCATACCCTACGCCGATGCCATGACGCGCCTAGACGCTGGTGAGTGGGATGACGACCTAAATTTGGCGTTTGAGATTGCCCGCAAATGGGGGCAGTCCGACTACGACTATACCCACCATGACGCGCTGCTGCTCTGGCGCTGGGTGATTGCCTTCGCCTTTAACCATGAGCAGCGTGTGGCCAACGGCACCGTTACCGTTGAGTGGAGACCGGGCGAGTTCCGCGAATGTGCGGTTTATCAGGGCGAATATGGCGCGATGAACCTTTATCTGTCCGCTGAACGCTTCGCGATGGCTAACAACATCGAGGGGGCGCTGATTGAAAAATACGGCCCTGAACAAGGAATGATGAACGCCATTCAGTTCTACACCGCCATGCGTGGTGAACGTGGCGGCCTCTCTGATATGGGGCGCGAGGTGCTATGCGAGTTGCACGATAGCTTTATCAAAACGCTGAACGACTCCGGGATGCCGGAAGCGCCAACGGCGCATTGAGGGGGAAATATGGCACTGATAACAAAAAACTTCCGCCTTAATGCGCTGGCTAACCAGTATTCGGCGGTGCTGTATGACCATCTGACCACGACCAATGGTGGGGAGCACTTTGTGATTAAAACTGTATCCCCCATTGAAGTTCAGATAGCTGGTGGGGTGAAAGGCGTCCGTGACCTCGTGGATAGCTATTTTCTGGAAGCCTTGCAGCAGAACTACAGGCTATGGGAGGACGCTGCCATACGGTTGTTGGAAAAGTGCGTCACCGAGCAGGGATTGACGGCCTACGGTGCTGAAATCTGGCAGTCGATGGTGGCGGATATGACATCAACGCTCGGAGGTGGGGTATGACTACTTTTGTCGATGAAGTCCGCCTCAAGGCTAACGGGCATTGGGAGCCAATTCTGGAGCGCCTCGGCATATCGACCAACCGCAAGGAGGGCGAATGCCCCCACTGTGGTGGTAAGACCCGTTATCGCTTTGACGACTTAGAGGGGCGTGGTACCTATCTATGCTCGCACTGTGGCGCAGGAACGGGGCTGGATTTGGTGATGAAAGTCAAGCAATGCACTGCACCCGAGGCTGCCACAATGGTGGCTGAGGTGATGTCTATGCCGCTACCGGAGAAGCAGCCAGCCAAAGAGAAGCCTCTACGCCCGATAGCTGAACGTGTGGAGGAATTGATGAAAACTACCCATATGGGCGAGTCCGTCTATCTCAACAATAAGGGGCTGAAAGGCCCCCACACGTTGCTCAAGGATGGTTCGTTGCTGCTAGTACTCCGCACGATGGCGGGTACGGTGACCGGCGCTCAGACTATACGGCCCACGGGAGAAAAGCGCCTACTCGCGGGCACGAAAAAGAAAGGGGCCTTTATTCCGGTTGGCGATATTCCCGAGAACCCCGACAGCGTGGTGATCACCGAGGGCTATGCCACAGCGTTAAGTCTGGCTGTGTGTGGCGCTGAGGTCATACTGGCGGCCATTGATGCGGGCAATCTGCTATCTGTCGCTCAGGCGGTGCGGGAGCGCTGGCCCCAAACGCCGATCATCATAGCCGGAGATAACGATGTGACCCCGGAGGGTGAGAACGTCGGTAAGCATGCTGCCGAGGAAGCTGCACGTGCCGCTTCTTGCCTGTTTGCCGTGCCGCCAACTGACCATAAGGCCGACTGGAATGATTACCGCCAGCAGAACGGCGTAGAGGCGCTACAGCGGACTTTTGTGGCAAGTACAACGGTGCCAGAAATACTGATGGCGGAGGAAGTCGAGCAGATTGAGGAGAAGATGGTGGCATCAACAACTTTAACCGTCATTGAAGGCGGAAAGAAAGCGAAGAAAACGCCTGACCCGCTGAAGCCCCGGATTGAAAGCCGTGAGGAGGGCGTGTATTGGGTCGAGCCAAAAATGGATAAAGATACCGGTGAAATAGTTAATAAGGAGCAATGGTTATGCTCCGCTATCAACGTTATCGGTAAGGGCGAGGATGAAAAAGAGCGTTACCTGATTCTGGAGTGGAGCAAAGGTAAGAAAAAAGCAATTACACGAAAGGCAATCCGTGCTGCCGACATTGGCGAGCGTGAAGGATGGCGCATTCTAAAGGCAGGCGGCGTCGATGTGACGACCAAATCAGGATTGCGGGCAACGCTGGGCGACTGGCTGCAACGTTCAGCAGGAAAAGAGATGTGGAGCATAACTCCGCGCTCTGGCTGGCATAAAGGGGCCTATATCATGCCCGATGGGTCAATCATCGGTGAGCCAGAACAGCCGATTATGTTTAACGGAGGAACCGCAGCCGCAGAAGCCTACAGCGTCGAGGGAACGGCGGAAAGCTGGCGGGATAATGTGGCGCGTCTGGCTGAGGGGAATCCTTTCCAAATGCTAACCGTGGGTGTTGCCCTTGCTGCCCCCATGCTGCCATTGGTGGGGGCTGATGGGTTCGGCGTTCATTTGTATGCACAGTCTACCGCCGGTAAGACGACCGCTGAAGATTTAGCAGCCAGCCTGTACGGTGAGCCTGAGCGTCAGAGGCTGACGTGGTACGGCACTGCGCTTGGTGTGGCTAACGAGGCGGAGGCGCATAACCACGGTTTGTTATCGCTCGATGAAGTAGACCAGGGGGCCGCACCCAAGCACGTGTACACCGCTGCCTATACGCTGTTCAACGGTAAGGGGAAATTGCAGGGTTCCCCGGAAGGCGGCAACCGTGAGCAAAAATACTGGAAAACCGCGGTAATAAGTACCGGAGAGCGTGATCTGGAAACCTACCTGAAAAGTGCAGGTATCAAGGTTAACGCCGGGCAACTGGTGCGTTTGCTCAATATCCCGGTCACACGTCCAACCCAGTTACACGGGCATGAAAGTGGTAAGGCACATGCGGATGCGTTGAAAGACGCGTGGAAGCAGCATCACGGGGCCGCGGGCCGGGAGTGGATCCAATACCTCTCAACCCGCAAGCAAGAGGCTATCGAAGCGTACCAGGAGGCTAAACGCCGCTGGCAGTCACTTATCCCGGAAAGCTACGGTGAACAGGTGCATCGTGTGACCGACCGTTTCGCCGTCATCGAAGCCGCATTGATCATGGGAAAAGTCATAACCGGGTGGGAAGCTCAAGGTTGCCGCGATGCATTACAGCATATTTTTAATATTTGGGTGGCCACCTTTGGTACGGGCAATAAAGAGATTGAGCAAATAAAGCAGCAGGTAGAGGCATTTTTAAATAATTACGGGTTTAGTCGTTACCTGCCTTACCCCAACCCAGACCCTAGAGATCTTCCTGTACATAAGTTAGCTGGCTACCGTACTGGAAAAGCGTTTGAAGAGGGAGCATCTTTCCGGTTCTACACATTCCCCAATGTCTTTGAGGAAGAGATTGCCAATGGATTCGAGTACAAAGAGTTTGCTCGGGTACTCGCAGAACTTGGCATGCTGGAAACGGGAGGGGATCGCTACAAGAAGAAAGCGCTTAATAAGATTGGTGGTAAACAACATGTTTTCTATGTGCTGATGTTTGGACCAGAAGAACCAGACCAGCCAAAAGAATAATTCAAACGCGCGCGAAAATGTGGAGATATTGACGGGTTACGAGAGTAGATATCACATTAAACCACTGAAATATAATAAATAACATAACCCGTAAAATACTATATATAACCCGTAAATATCAATTTGTAACCCGTAGATTGGGTATTGTAACCCGTGAAACGCCGTTTCTAACCCGTGAGTCACTTCCTGTAATTATATTAAGGCGGGATTGCTGTACGGGTTATTGGAGCAGATTTTACGGGTTATGATTGGGGTTTTACGGGTTACGATTTTCTGATTAAAAAATATTATAATATTGATTATTAAGGAAAATAAAAGCTTATCGCCCTATGATAACCCGGTAACCCGTGTAACCCGTGGCTTTTTTTACTTTTTACAAAACGCGTTTAGCAAAGAGATGTTTATCTACCGTTGATGCTGGCACGTCAGCTAAGCCAACACGCCAGCCAAAGGAAAAGCCTCTTCTCTGGCTGGCCTACCCAGCTCACGCCTTACGCCGGGATACATGATTAGGCACCTCAGTAACAGGAGATACGGACATGCCATTATCAGCACGAGAAATACAGCATATGCAGGCAGACTGTCAGACGCTAATTAATAGCGGCGTCGAACCCGAGCATGTTTATCAGGTGTTGACGCTTATCGAGTTACAGCGCATTCGCAGCGGAATAGAGAATCAGGAGGTGCTGCTTGAATCGATATTCGAGGTCACCAGAAAGATAGAGGACTCGCTGCCGATATACGAATAGCCATGTTAAAATACCCCATCCTCTTCTGACATTAAGGCCCTATTATGCGGGATATTCAACTTGTGCTTGAAAGGTGGGGAGCGTGGGCGGCGGATGAGGGTATTGATGGAAAATGGAAGACGACATCGATATTTATGAAGGGGGTTATTCCTTCCAGTAAAAAATCACTACCCAGTTGCTGTGATGATGACGGTATAAAGATAGATGCGGCTATTAGACGGCTAAAGCATTACAACAGCTATTACCATCAATTTATCCATCTGCATTACTTAAAACGCCAGTCAGTGAGCACCATTGCTAACCGTCTCGGCATTTCAAGGGTGTTGGTTATCAAGCGGCTACAGGCTGCTGAAGGCTTTGTCGAGGGCTGTCTTGCAATGGCTGATATCACCCTTGAGATGGATAAACTCGTACAAAAAGAGAATATTTACCAGCGCTGACAATAAAAATAATTGCCTCTGGATAAATAAATGCTTTTCATATTCGTTCGTGGCCGTTTATTTTCGTTCACGTTAA
Source organism: Symbiopectobacterium sp. Eva_TO (assembly GCF_053848865.1). Lineage (NCBI taxonomy): Bacteria > Pseudomonadati > Pseudomonadota > Gammaproteobacteria > Enterobacterales > Enterobacteriaceae > Symbiopectobacterium > Symbiopectobacterium sp. Eva_TO. The sequence continues at coordinate 2,613,325 of NZ_JBSPEY010000004.1, forward strand.
ATCAGAGCATCATTGATTATATTTATTTCTTCATTCGGCAGGTGTAAAATATCTCCAGTTCAGACATAACTAAATCCTTGCAATACTTTTTGTGGTAGCGGCGGTTATCCTTCACACAGTAACCGCTGCGCTTTTTTATGGTGTTGCAGGTTTATTCCCAAACAGACAGAGATGCCATGAAAAAATTAATTGAATTACGCCAGCAAAAAACGGCTATTGCTGAACAGATGCGAACCCTATTAACGCAATCTGAACAGGAAAAACGCAGCCTGAATGACGAAGAAGCGAAACAGTTTGATGAATTACGTTCACAGGCTGATTCCCTGAATACCGATATTTCCCGCTATGAAGCCATTGTCGAGGAAACACGCGCCAAGACTGATATCACTCCCCCGGCGAGCCAGCCGCTTACCAACGCAGAATTACGCCACTATGTGATGACCGGTGATACTCGTTCATTATCAACCAGCGTTTCAGACGATGGCGGCTACACGGTTATCCCCGAACTCGACAAACAGATTATGCGTCGTCTGACGGATAACTCCGAGATGCGTCAGATTTGTACCGTGAAGCGGGTTCACAGCAACGAATATAAAAAACTGGTGTCGCTGGGTGGGGCTACTGTCACGCACGGCGTAGAGGGCACTGCACATGCAGAAACGAATACCTCAAAGTTAGCCGATGTCAGCATCAAGCTCTTCCCAATCTATGCCTACCCCAAGACCACGCAGGAAATTCTTGATTTTAGCGACGTCGATATTCTCTCCTGGCTGACCGAGGAAATCGCCGACACCTTTACCGAGACCGAAGAAACAGATTTGGTTACGGGGGATGGCGACAAGAAAGCTAAAGGCTTTCTGGCCTATACCCGTGAAGCCAAAAACGATAAAGACAGAGAGTTTGGCAAGCTGGAAAAGCTGGTCACTGCCGGCGCTGCACCAACGGCTGACGAGTTAATCGACCTGATATTCAAGCTGAAGAAGCAATACCGCAAAAATGCCGTATGGGTAATGAATTCCAATACCGCCGCGACGCTGCAAAAGCTGAAAAACAGCAACGGCGATTACATTTGGCGCGACCGGATGCAGGCAGGCGACCCTGATATGTTGTTAGGTCATCCCGTGCATTACCTTGAGTACATGCCGGATGCGGCAGCGGGCAAGGCGGTATTGGCGGTAGGCGACTTCAAGCGCGGCTATACCATCGTTGACCACGAGACCGGCACCCGTACCCGTCCAGATGCGATCACCGAGCCGAACTTCTTCAAGCTGCATACCAGCAAGTACCTCGGCGGCGGGCTGGTTGACTCCAACGCTATCAAAGTGCTGGAAATCAAAGCGGCAGGAAGCGGCGGAACGGGTGGTTAAGGGTGACTCACTCAATGAATACCCATGATATCGAAATCCGCACAGCCACCCTTACCCGGAAAGACCAAGCGTTGACCGGGTATGCGGTGAAGTGGAATAGCTGTTCACATGTGCTGTTCGATGAATTTGTTGAACAGTTCGCCCCCTATGCCTTCCGTGACCATCTGGCGGCGGGTCAGGATGTCTTGGCGCTCTGGGAGCATGACCCCAAGAGCTTATTGGGCAGAACGGCTTCCGGCACGCTGGCATTGCATGAAGATGAAACCGGGCTGCACTTCGCCCTGAATCCCCCGGATACGCAGTTAGGCCGGGATGTGCTGACGATGGTAGAGCGTGGTGACATTACTGGGATGAGCTTTGGCTTTCGTGCGCTAAAAGACTATTGGAATATTGCCCGTAAACCCCACGTGAGAACCGTGCAACGCGCTGAGCTAAAGGAAATTACTATAACCAGCCTCCCCGCCTATCCTGAAAGCGCCGTTGAGATAGCCAGAAGGTCACTGCATCAATCAGCTAAAAATGTAGCCGATAACCGCCGCCGCTGGCTGCAATGGGTGGCGGTGTGAACATGTGGCCCTTCAAACGTAAGAGCGAAGCCCGCAGTCTGACGATAGATGAGTTTCTCTCTCTGGCCGGTGTTCCTAACTCTGCTTCCGGGGAATATGTATCGCCGACAACGGCTGAATCGCTACCCGCTGTGATGAATGCCGTGACGGTGATTAGCGAAGCCGTCGCAGCCATGCCCTGCTACCTGTACCGGGTCACGCACCATGACGGGCAGGAGGCGCGGGAATGGCTCAGTGACCACCCGGTTGATCACCTGCTGAACGAAGCCCCCAACGACTGCCAGACGGCCTACCAGTTCAAGCGGACGCTGATGCGCCACTGTCTGCTGAACGGTAACGCCTATGCCGTCATTGAGTGGGGAAAGGACGGACAGCCCAAAAGCTTACACCCTTACCCGCCGCAAGCCGTGACGGTGAACCAGATTGGCGACCATCGTTACGCCTATACCGTTACAGAGCCATATAGCGGTAAGTCGAGAACTTACTTACAACATGAAGTACTGCACCTCAGGTATGCCACTGATGACGGCTTTATGGGGCGCTCACCCATAACACAATGCAGGGAAACGCTGGGGCTTGGACTGGCCCAACAGCGCCACGGTGCCAGCATCATGAAAGATGGGATGATGGCGGCGGGGATTATCAAATCGGGTGACTGGCTCGACGGCGTTAAAGGCGTCAAGGCGCTTGAGGCGCTGGAGCGCTACAAGGGGGCGAGGAATGCGGGTAAAACGCCCATTCTCGAAGGCAACATGCAGTACGAAAAACTGGGCATGAGCAATCAGGATGCGGAATGGCTTGCCTCCCGTCGCATGACGATTGAGGACGTCGGGCGCATGTTCAATGTGAGTCCTATTTTTCTGCAAGAGTACAGCAACAGCACCTACAGCAACTTTAGCGAAGCCAGCCGTGCCTTTCTGACCATGACAATCCGCCCGTGGCTGACCAACTTTGAGCAGCAAATCAAGGCGGCGCTACTGGTGGAGTCCAGCATACCCCATGTGCGCTATCAAATTGAATTTGATTCTGCTGACCTGCTGCGCTCGAACCCGCAAGAACGATTTCAAAGTTACGAGACCGCGATTAAATCCGGGGTGATGAGTCCCAATGAAGCCCGTGAGCGTGAAGGGTTATCACCTCGTGAAGGTGGCGATGAGTTCAGTCAGGCATGGCAGCAGGAAGTGAAGGTGAAGCAGGAGACGACCCCATGAGAGCGGGCGGATTACGTCACCGGGTGACAATTCAACATTTTACCTCCTATCGGGATGCGGGCGGTCAGCCCATTAAAACGTGGCGTGATACAGCTACGGTATGGGCGCAGGTAACAGGTATTAACGGGCGTGAACGTGTAGCGGCAGGCGCGGTATCTGCCGAGGCGACAATACGTGTGTGGATGCGTCACCGCCGTGATGTATCTGCAGCGTCACGATTGCTGTGCCTAACCGGGCCGTTTGCCGGAAAAATGCTGGATATTATCGGTCCGCCGATCCCAGACGATAAAGGCACCCGTCTTGAGTTGCTGTGTAAGGGAGGCGTGAAACGTGGCTGAACTGATTACGCTGGCAGAAGTGAAACTGCACTGTCGCATTGATAAAGACGACGAAGACCCCCTGATACAAGGGTATATCGAGGCCGCGCTAGATGTCTGCCAGAAGCATATCGGCAAGCAGTTCAGCGATGGGATGAAATTTACTCCGGCGCTAAAGGTGGGATGCCTTCTACTGATAGGCTTCTGGTACGAGAACCGGGAAGCAGTGAGAGCAGGCGACAAAGCCAGCGAGTTACCGTTTACCACAAAGAGCCTATGGAATTATTACCGTGACGTAGGAATTTATTGAATGCCATACCAACCATTAAGAAGATGCACAGAGCCGGGCTGCTTTAAGCGTGTGAAGTCTGGCAAGTGTGAGCTGCATAAGCAGGCAGCCAGACGCCTACAGGATAAGCGCCGGGGAACGCATACCCAGCGTGGCTACTCCAGCCAATGGGCGAAGTACCGATTGATATATCTCAAAGAGCATCCGCTTTGTGTGATGTGCGAGAGCAAAGGGATTTATACCCCCGCGAAGATAGTTGACCATATCATTCCGGTCGATGGTGGCAGTGATGTGCTGTTCTGGTGGAAAGATAACCATCAGGCGCTATGCATGAGTTGCCACTCCCGCAAGACAATGACGAAAGACCCGCAGACCAAAGCACAGCGCAAGGCGGGCATGTTCCGCGAACAGGAAGAGAAGGCCGCCCATCGTAATGACTGGATACACGAGTATAACCTTAATGGCATTAAAAATAATTAGATCAAATGCTTATAAATATAAAATAGATAGGTGGGGGGAGTTTTGAGGACAAGGCCCCTACCGTTCTGGGACCACCCGCCTCCTCAAATTTTTATGCGCGGCCATTTTTTGAAATACAGAAATTTTATAGGAAACAGTAGATTATGAAGAGAGCACCTAAAGCTCCGGATTATCTCGACGAGATAGCCGCTACAGAGTGGAAAGCCAAAGCAAAATTCATGGCAGAACGAGGAGATTTGAACCCGGCTGACTGGAACAGTCTTGAATTATATTGCGTCAACTATTCCATTTACCGTAAAGCGATAGCGGACATTGCTGAGCGTGGTTTTTCGGTTGAAGGCAGCCGTGGCGCGGAGTCCCGCAATCCATCGTTGGCAGCAAAGGCCGATGCCGAACGCATCATGATAAAAATGGCCTCCCTGCTGGGCTTTGACCCCGTATCTCGTCGCCGTAATCCGGTAGAAATTGAGGAAGAAGATGACATTGAGAAATTATTGAATGCCAGAAAATGCATGGCATAAATACGCCGAGGGGGTCAGAAATGGCAATATTCCCGCCTGTACGCGCCTGAAACAGACGGTTGACCGCTATGTTAACGACCTGAATAACCCCCTTTACCGCTTCGATACAGAGGCTGTAGGGCGCTTTATCGCGTTTGCTGCTCTTTGCCCCCATGTCAAGGGGCCGCTTCGGGGTCAACCGATTCATCTTGCGCCGTGGCAGCAATTTGCCCTCGCCAATATCCTTGGCTTCAAGGATGCAGAGACGGGAAGGCGTAAGTATCGTAGCGCCTACATTCAAGTACCGCGCAAGAATGCTAAATCGACACTGGCAGCAATACTGGCTAACTACTTCCTCGTCATGGAGCCGGGGCAGCACGATATCTACACGGCGGCGGTGAGCCGAGACCAAGCCCGGATTGTGTTTGACGATGCTCGTCAGATGAGTCTGATTTCCCCGGCACTGAGAAAGCGGCTTACTATCCAGCAGCATAAACTGATTTACCCGAAATCAAATAGTCTGCTTAAGCCGCTGGCTGCCAAGGCCGCCACCATCGAGGGAACGAACCCAAGCCTCGCTATCGTGGATGAATACCACCTCCACCCGGATAACGCCGTTTATTCAGCCCTTGAGTTGGGTATGGGTGCACGCCCCGAGGGGCTGCTGTTCGCTATCACCACCGCCGGAAGCAATGTGGTTTCCGCCTGTAAGCAGCACTACGACTACTGTTGCCAGATATTGGCGGGCGAAGAAACGAATGAATCCCTGTTTGCGCTGATTTATGAACTCGACGACGAAAACGAAGTAGGCGATCCGGATCAATGGATAAAGGCCAATCCCAATCTGGGCGTGTCCGTCGATAAGGCGGCGCTGGTTGACACCATACAGAAAGCGCGTGGCATCCCCTCGCAGTGGGTGGAGATGCTGACCAAGCGTTTTAATCTCTGGTGCCAAGGGGCGACGCCGTGGATGGGGACGGGCGCATGGGACGCCTGTAAAGCCGATCACAGCGGCGAAGACCTCAAAGGGCGGGATTGCTATGCCGGACTGGATTTGTCCTCCACAGGCGATATTACCAGCGTGTGCTACGCCTTCCCCGGTGAAAATGAAATCTTGCTACTGACTCGCCATTACCTGCCAGAGGCGCAGCTTGAGAACATCGCCAACAAGAACCGCAGTTTATACCGCTTGTGGAAATCACAAGGCTGGATACGCACCACGCCGGGGGACTGCATCGACTATGACCGCATACGCGATGACATCCTCAAGGACAGCGAGCTATTCACTATCCGGCTGATTGGCTTTGATACATGGAACGCTACCCACCTGAGAACCCAGCTACAGGGCGCGGGGCTGGACGTGGAGCCATTCCCACAAACCTACATGCGATTCAGTCCAGTAGCCAAGTCAGCAGAGGTATTCGTTAACCGCCAGATTATCCGGCACAACGGGGATCCGGTGCTGGCATGGGCAATGGGAAATGTGGTGATGGAGAGCGATGCTAACGCCAATATCAAGCCGAACAAGAAGAAGTCTGCCAACAAGATAGATCCGGCGATCGCGTTCCTGATGGCGTTCGGTACGCTACAGGCAGAGCATGAAGAGTTTGCCTACTCGTTGAGTGATGAGCAGAAGCACCGGCTTGAAGCGTTTAGTGGGGTGTGAGGAACAGGATTCATGGAAATCATGATCCCTAGGCAAGGTGGTCGACCTAAGCTATTTCCGTAGCTTAGAGGATAACTACGAAACTTTCGTAGTTCAGGATGGTGGCAGAATTCAGCGGGGTGTGAGGGGCTTAAACTCATATCGTTATACACATCTTTTGGCCATTTTTTGAACAGGATGCTCAGAACCCCGTGAATTAAGGCATTCAAGCCATCCCATTGGCTTTTTGAGGTTCAAAATGCCACTCTGAGATAAACCCGTAACTCATTGATTAAACAGTGCGTTAGAACGATGTGTATAACGATATGGCTTAAACTACGGGAAAATCCCGGTGTTTATACCGGTGCGACGATTATCGCATCGCCGACACACACTTGAAATGCGCGTGGGGTTGTGCAGATAACCTATTGAATATTAATGCTGATTACGGATTTGTGCAGCGGCATAGCATGTCAGTTAATTTTCCCCCGTTTCGGGGAAAACTGGTCAATAAGCAACCAACCCTCTTTTAGTCAGTCACCTGCATCTAACCGTATGACTTAAAGTCACGTGGTTCTTTGTGCTGATAAGCTCACCCACATTTAGTGGGTAAGTCCCCGTCCATGTTGCCGGGATAGCCAGCCAAGAAGAAAGCTTTTTCTCTGGCTGGCCTCTTCTCGTCGGTGTCCATCTGGTCGCCGATGTGCCAGAAAATCCCCTATCCCTGATTTTAACCCTCCTCAAGGCTGATTTAGGCATTCAGATTCGTTCACTTATCTTCATGTTTGTTCAGGGCGTTTTGGATAAAACTATGTATAACATATTTAGAATTTTTGAATTTTAAATTAAATAAATTACTATTTTTAATCTATTTTTTTATATTTATGATAACCTTCCTGGCCTCGTTGCTCGGCGCGAGAAGGAGCGTGAACTATGTCTATCAGGGCTACAGTGATCGCCGCTCTCGTTGCTCTCATTACCGCACTGTCATTCGGCGTCTACTACTACCACGACAAATACAGTGATAAAGCGAAAGAACTCGAAGCCGCAGAGCGGAAACAACAGCAGGCCGAAACCATCGCTGGAAATGTGATCCAGTCAATGCGTATCTTCAACGCCATCACGCGGGCCAATCACGATGAAAAACAGCAGATACAGCGGCGGTCTGAAACTACCGTGGTTTACATTCGAGAAAAGTTATCGACTGATGAGTGTGCTAGTCGGCCTGTTCCTGATGATGTCGTTAGCAAGCTGCGAGAGCACGCGGACAGAATTCGTAATGGCTCCAGTAGTCCCCATCCCCGCTGAACTTTTACAGGACTGTCCAGCACCAAAAATTCCGTATCAAATGAACTACGGCAAGAGTGTAGCGCTGAATGAAGAACTGCTGACCGTTATTGAGAAGTGTAACGCCGACAAACGCAGCATTCGGCAAATCGAAGGATCCCGGAAGAATTTACCTGCCAAGTAGCTGTGCAACTCTGTGAAGAAGTGGCAAGGCTGCGAAACCAAACAATGATCCTCGGCACCGTCCGGGTTTTTTTTTCGCCTGCGCATCCTCGTGCGCATAAAACCAAGAGTCTTTCGGGATATGAGCCTGAGACAGAGTGGCGGTTTCATCGCTAACCACTCTTGGGCCACTCATGTCTACGAGGCAGGCTCTATCACCAAAAGGAAATAAGCGATGCAATTAGTGGAAATAAAGAAACTTGATCTTGTAGCGAATACTATGGCGATTGCTGAGGGTGTTGAGAAAGATCATGACACCATTATCAAGCTTGTTGACCGTAACAAAGCTGATCTGGAAGAGTTTGGGCCACTCGGATTTGAAATCCGTATGGTTGGAAGAAGTCAAGGCGGTGGCAAGCCTCTTCGTGTTGCATTTCTCAACGAGCAGCAAACTACACTCTTAATTACCTACATGCGCAATAATGATGCCGTTCGTGTATTCAAGAAGAAGCTGGTTTCCGAGTTCTTCCGTATGCGCAAGGCATTGGCGGGCAAGAAGATGGATCGCAATATTGCCAGGCTTGAGTACAAGCCAATGACTGATGCTATCAAGCATGAGCGCGAGGCTCAGGGAAAGCAGATTGCCCCACACCATTTCAGCAACGAGGCCGACCTGATTAACCGGATAGCACTTGATATGACGGCGGCTAAATTCCGTGTTCATCACGAAATAGGTAAGAAAGAGTCCATCCGTGACTATCTGACGCCAGAGCAGATCCATTGCGTTACCGAACTGCAACGCGCCAACACAGTATTCATTGGCATGGGCTGGGACTTTGAGCAACGCAAGGCCACGCTGATGGGAATATTCAACAAAAACCATCGCCAGCCATTGATTGAAGAACAACACAGATTGGCGGCATAGCATGACAAAGAGTGAAAGAGAAACGCTGAAGATCATTCATCGCTATCTTCAGGATGGATATGGATACCTTTCTGATGGCAGAGTTCAGGCGGGGGTTGGGCTTACAGAAAAAGCGTTAGCCTCCATCATCGCACTTCTCTATGCCAAACGCGGTAGAAAAGCACATGAATCACTGCATTGACAGAATTTTATATAGGTTTCATCCCATGCCAGTATCCTGATCTACCGGGCTGGCATTTTTTATTCAGAGGATTGTTCTAAATGACCACAATCACCGAATTAACAGACGTTCAGCAAATGAATCTTGAACTGCTGCGACTGGTTCAATCTGACACCGCAGCGGCAGAAAAGGCCATTGAATTTGTTGCTGCCGTTAAGCTGAATTACGAGCTGTTCAAAGACCAGTATACACTCGCAGCCGCCGAACAAACCCCGCTTGCTCGCACTGAAAAAGCTATCCGCGAGGCAAAAGAAGCGCTGACGCTGTTTGGATGAGGGAATGATTATGGCGACTGAAAAAAACAAAGGCGGTCGCCCGTCTGATTATCTACCAGAGGTAGCCGCCGACATATGCTCAAGGCTTTCTGAAGGTGAAAGCATTCGCTCCATTTGCAAGCGTCCAGGCATGCCTGCAAAAGCAACTATCTTTCGCTGGATAGCAGAACATTCTGAGTTTAGAGACCAATACGCGAAAGCCACTGAGAGTCGGGCTGATGCCATCTTTGAAGAGATGATGGATATCGCTGACACGGTGGTTGAGGAAAGTGCTGCTGTTTCTAAAGCAAGACTTCAGGTCGATACGCGCAAATGGATCCTCTCAAGGATGGCTCCGAAGAAATATGGCGACAAGATCACCAATGAAATTGTCGGAAAGGACGGCGGCGCTATCCAGATTGAAACCTCACCAATGAGTACACTATTCGGAAAATGACAACAATTAACCCTATCTTTCAACCGTTCATCCAGGCGCATCGCTACAAAGTCGCTAAGGGCGGTCGAGGTAGCGGTAAGTCATGGGCGATAGCGCGGCTTCTTATCGAGGCTACACGGCGTCAATCAATCCGCATTCTGTGCGCGCGTGAATTACAGAACAGCATCAGCGATTCAGTTATCCGCTTGCTTGAGGATACGATAGAACGCGAAGGATATTCGGAAGAGTTCGAGATACAGCGTTCGATGATTCGGCACCTTGGCACTAGCGCTGAGTTTATGTTCTACGGCATCAAGAACAACCCGACGAAGATTAAATCTCTCGAAGGGATAGATATCTGCTGGGTTGAGGAAGCAGAGGCCGTAACTAAGGAGTCATGGGACATTTTAGTCCCGACAATCCGAAAGCCAGGCTCTGAAATATGGGTGAGTTTCAACCCGAAAAACATTCTCGATGACACCTATCAGCGGTTTGTTGTCACTCCGCCTGATGATATCTGTCTGCTTACTGTCAACTACACAGACAACCCGCACTTTCCACAGGTTCTCAGGCTGGAAATGGATGAATGCCAGCGGAGAAACCCAACCCTTTATCGTCACATCTGGCTAGGTGAGCCGGTAAGCGCAAGCGAAATGGCAATCATCAAACGTGAATGGCTGGAAGCTGCTACCGACGCACACATTAAGCTGGGGTGGAAAGCTAAAGGCGCTGTTATCTCCGCTCATGACCCATCAGATACCGGGCCTGATGACAAAGGCTATGCAATGCGTCATGGCTCAGTGGTTAAGCGTATTTCATCACCTCCTGAGCCTCTTGATGTTAACGAAGGTGCTGATTGGGCCACCGAGTTAGCAATGAGTGATGGCGCAGATCACTTCCTGTGGGATGGTGATGGATTAGGTGCTGGCCTACGCAGGCAGGTTACGGATGCATTTGCTGGCAAGAAAATCACCGCGACCATGTTCAAAGGCAGCGAATCCCCATTCGATGAAGACGCTCCGTACCAGTCTGGTGCGTGGTCAGATGAAGTTGTTGATGGTGACAACATCCGAACCATCGGCGACGTGTTCCGCAACAAGCGAGCGCAGTTCTATTACACGCTGGCTGACAGGCTTTATCTGACATATCGAGCGGTAGTGCATGGTGAATATTCAAACCCTGACGACATGCTGAGCTTCGATAAAGAGGCGATAGGCGATCATATGCTTGAAAAACTATTCGCTGAACTGACTCAGATACAGCGCAAGTTCAACGGAAACGGAAAGCTGGAGCTTATGACGAAAGTTGATATGAAATTGAAACTAGGCATCCCGTCGCCGAACTTAGCTGACTCACTGATGATGTGCATGCATTGCCCATCTGTAGCGATAGAACCGGACTATTCAAACTATTCAATCCCCTGCGGGGTAGGCTGATATGGCAGATAAAAAACAATCAACTGACAAATTGGCTAAGTGGCACGTTCAGGCCAGAACTAACTTTGATAAAGCGTGGTCTGGCAGTCAGAAAGTTCGCGAGAAGATTGTCGAAGCGCAACGGTTTGTCCGTGTCGCAGGCGCACAGTGGGAAGGCTCGACGGATGCCGGATATTCATTTGAAGAAGGACGATTCGAGCACTACCCACGGTTTGAACTTAACAAGGTTGCGCGAGAGTGCGACCGCATCATTGGCGAGTACCGACAGAACCGTATCAGTGTCAGATTCAGGCCTAAAGATGGTCAAGCGTCGGAAGAGTTAGCAGAGAAAATGAACGGTAAGTTCCGCGCCGACTACATGGAAACATCCGGCAGCGAAGCGTGTGACAATGCATTTGATGATGCAGTGGTTGGCGGGTTCGGTTGTTTCCGCATGTGTGCTGACTATGAAGACGAAATGGATCCGTCAAACGAGCAGCGCCGTATTAGTTTATTGCCTGTTTACGACGCGGCGACGTGCGTGTTCTTTGACCTAGACAGCAAGCAGTATGACCGTAGTGATGCAATGTGGGCGCTTGAGATGTTCTCGATGACGCCAGCGGCATTCAAGGCTGAGTACCCAAAAGCCATGATGGCAAGCATGGATAGGAGCGACACAGGTACGCAGTTTGACTGGTGTACGCCTGATGCTATCTATGTTGCGCGTTACTATGAGGTGCGCATTGAGAAAGTCACGCTGAGCGCATACCGTAACCCGATCACAAACGAAACAGCAACATACGATAGTGACCAGATAGCCGATGTTATTGACGAACTGGCAGAAGGTGGATTTGAGGAAATCGGCAAGCGTGAGGTTAAGAAGCGTCGCGTTTACTGTGGTTTGATGGACGGCGCGGAATGGTTGGAAGAGCCTAAGCGCATACCCGGTGAACACATCCCACTAATCCCTGTTTATGGGCGTCGCTCATTCGTTGACAACATGGAACGCATCGAAGGCCACGCCGCTAAAGCGATGGATGCTCAGCGGCTGGAAAACCTGATGGTGTCGATGATTGCTGATAACGCTACCCAAGCTGGCGGTGATGGCATTCCTATCGTCGATGTTGAATTCATTCCCGGCCCATTAAAGGATAGTTGGGGCGAGCGAAATAAGAGGCGACCAGCGTTTCTCCCAATGAAGAGCATGCGCACTAAAGATGGTCAGGTGGTCGCACAGGCCGAGGTAAGCGGATACACACCGCCCACTCAGATGCCTCCAGCGCTGGCTGGCTTGCTCCAGTACACCGGAACAGCCATCCAGCAAATCACAGGCGCGAATCAGATGGAGAACATGCCGAGCAACGTGGCCTCGGAAACCGTCGATTCTATTTTCAATCGCATGGACACGCAGTCATACGTCTACATGGACAACATGGCTAAGTCTATGCGTCGTGCTGGCGTGGTCTGGCTCAGTATGGCTCGCGAGGTGTACGGAAGCGACGCGCCGATGCGTGTCGTCAATGAAGACGGTAGCGACGATATGGTGCTACTGAATGGTTCGGTAGTTGACCGTCAGTCAGGTAGAGAGGTGGCGCTGAACGACCTGTCGCAAGGGAAGTACGAGGTCACTGTTGATGTCGGGCAGTCGTTCGCCACGCGTCGTGATGCAACGGTGAAATCGTTACTCGATATGCTGCAACTCCTTCCACCCGGCACTCCCAAGCACGACATCGTTACCAGTATGATTCTGGATAACATGGACGGCGAAGGAATTAGCGACCTGAAAGCGTTCAACCGCAATCAGATGTTGCTGTCTGGCGTGATCAAACCGAAAACGCCGGAAGAAGAGCAAATGGTTGCTCAAGCGCAACAGGCTCAGCAACAGCAGCCAGATCCAGCAATGGTTCAGGCTCAAGGTGTTCTCATGCAAGGACAAGCCGAATTGCAGAAAGCACAGAATGAGCAGATGGCGATTCAGGTTAAGGCATTCCAAGCACAGACTGACGCTCAGGTTGCCGCCGCCAATGTCGTTAAGATCCTCGCTTCTGCTGATAGCCAGCAGAAACAGGATATTCGTGAAGCGCTCAAGATGCTTTCAGATTTCCAGAACAAACAAGGAGACAATGCCCGTGCTGACGCTGAATTAGTCCTGAAAGGTCAGGCACAAGGCCATCAACAGCAGATGGACGTAACCAACGTGTTACGGTCTGCACAACCGCAACAACCTCAGCAGTAAATCAACCCAAATCACCACGCTAAGCCGTCAATACGAGGCACGGCACGCTATTGCCTTCCGATGGGCATAACAATCGAGTAAATCAGGGGTAATCATGGAACAACAGGCAGAAAACCAATCACCAGAAGTGGAAATCGAAGAGCAATCACCTGAGCAAATTCCAGATGATGCAGGTCAGCAACCCGAAGAGGATGTCGAGCAAGCTCAAAGCACCGAGCCGCAGACAGACGATGACGGCGATGACGAAGAAGAGTTCTATTTCGGCGATGAAAAACTGGAGTCGCCTACCAGTGAAGAAAAGGATCCGGCATTAGTTCGGCATCTGCGTAACACCATCAAGGAGAAGGAGCGCGAGCTAAAAGCGTTGCGCACCAAATCTCCACAACAGCAGCAAGCCCCAACGCAGGCTCCGCGTATGCCTCAGTTGTCTGATGATGGCATTGACTATGACGAGGCTGTTTTTCAGCAGAAGCTCAGCGCATGGTCAGAAGAAAATGCCAAATATCACACAGCATTGGCACAGCAGCAGCAAGCGCAACAGGTCGCACAGCAGCAGTATCAACAGCGCCTCCAGCAGTATCAGGAGCGCGTAAAAACAGTGAAGGTTCCCAACTACCAACAGGCAGAAAAGCTAGTGATTGATGAAGTTCCTGAAGCTATTCAGGCCGCTGTCATTCAGTACGCAGAGAAGCCAGAAATGGTGGTTATTGCCCTCGCTCGCAACCCCGAGTTACGCAAACAGTTTGCCGACGCTACTGACCCCGTAGAGTTAGGCCGACAAATCGGCATCATCGAATCAAAGGCCAAAACCATGCCGAAAGCAAAACCAACCGCTGGCACCGTTCCAGCCGTCAAGGGTAGTAACGGCGCTGAGTTGAACAGTCTCGAAAAGCTCAAAGAAGAAGCGCGCAAATCTTGCGACTGGAGCGCCTATTTTGCTGCTAAAAGAGCTAAAAAATAACCTATCGGAGCAATATATAAATGGCTAACCAATTAGCGAAAGACCTAGAAGTCCTGTTTGAAGAGTATGTGGAATCATTCGAAGCGTCCTGCGTAGTTTCCCGTAACGCAAAGAAATTCCGCCCCGGCGACACAGCGATGCAGCGAGCTGGCGATGTGCTTTACCGTCCGCAACATTACCACATGAACATTGAAGAAGGGTTAGACCTGACGGGCAAAACGCCGACCGATCTGGTTCAACGTCTTGTCCCGTCTGTGTTCAAAGAGCCAAAGAACATACTGTATACGCTGGATGCGCGTGAAATGCGCGACCCTGAGCATAAAACGGAAGCAGGTCGCGCCGCGGGTCAACGTCTGGCGGCACAGGTTGACTCTGACCTGATCACTACCGCATCACTACGCGCAACCAACGTTGCTACCATTACCGCAGCATCAACTAACAAAGGGAAAGACCTGTGGGATGCAGCGGCGCAGATTGACGCGACGATGACGGCTATCGGTGTGCCGCAGGGTATCAACCGCCGCAGTTTCTGGAACCCCTTTGACTACAAAGACATTGCCAGTGAGTTGGGTGGTCGCGCCTACGTTCAGGGCGTAACCCTGTCAGCGTATGAAAAAGCGCAGATCCCAGCAGTGGCATCGTTTGACAGCTACAAAACGGATATCTCAGGGCGTGTACCTAACGGCACCGCAACCGCGTTAACGCTTGCTGCCGCCCCGGCTCACAAGGTGACAGCTAAAGACGCTAACGACATGCCAGTCGATAACCGTCAAGGCGTGATCACTTTGTCTGCTGCTGGCTTGCAGGTTGGTGATGCTTTCACTATCGCTGGCGTGAATTCCGTTCACAACATCACTAAGGATGATACGGATCAGTTGCAGGTGTTCCGTGTGCTGGCTGTTAGTGGTGTTACTGCAACGATCACCCCGCAGATCCTGCCGCCGAACAACGCAGACGTGCCAAGCCGTCCATACGCGAACGTTAAGGCAAACGCGGCGAACGGCGCAGCCATCACCATCCTGAATGCTAACGCAGCGCCAACCAACATCTTTTGGGCTGACGGTTCCGTTGAACTGATGTACGGCAAGCTGGCATTCCCTACTGGTCAGGGTCCGCAGGTGATGACCGCAACGACTGAGCAGGGCGCTACGCTCATCATGTCGTATGCGTTCGACCACATCAAAGGCACTACTACCGCACGTTTCACCACGCTGTACGGTTGCTCTGTGCTGGTTCCTGAGTATGTCGGGATCGTGTTTGGCAAACAGTAACAGACAGGGGCTTCGGCCCCTGTTTTTTGGGGGTAATAATGTCTGAAGTGATGCTTTACAAGCGCGGTTCGATAATAAAGTGCGGACCTTATTCGCTGGACTACATCATCGTTGGCGAAGAAGAAATTGAGGATAAATTAGCTCTTGGCTGGGTAAAGACGCCTGCCGAAACTGAATCTCCAGAGCCAGAGCAGCGCAAGAAACCGGGGCCTAAACCAAAGGTGGCGCAAGATGGCGAGAACAAAGGGTGATTTAGTCCTTAAAGCATTGCGTAAGGCTGGGCTGTACTCCAACACCACGCTAACGGACGCTGAGCCTCAAGCCGTTGAGGATTCAATTCAAGACCTCGAAGACATGATGGCTCAGTGGCTGGCTGTGGGTATTGACCTTGGCTATCTGTTTGCTGATGTGGAAAACGACGAGTTACCGCTACCCGATGACGATGCCGGCATTCCGGCATGGTCCTATGACGGAGTATCGCTGAAACTAGCCGTTCAAATCTGCATGGATAATGTCATTCAGCCATCAGACGCATTGCTTACTGCTGCCGATACCGCATATCAATCAATCTGCATCGCCCTAACCACGATCCCCCCATTGCAACGACGAAACGATATGCCAGTAGGTGAGGGAAACCGATCCGCATTTACGTGGGGGCGTTTCTACATCGAGAAAAACACGCCGAATAAGTAGGGTGAATCATGCCAATCCAACAGTTTCCGCTGATTAAAGGCACCGGTAAAAACTTCCGCGATGCCGATTATGTTGATCTCCTGCCGGTAAACATGTTGGCCGTTCAGAAGCCCGTTCTGAATGCCGGCGGATATCTGCGTTCATTCCCGGGATTGCGCAGGCTTCGTGATTCAGATGGCCCTTCCCGGGGGGTGATGTTCAACCCGCACAACCGGGTAGTTTATCGGGTAATGGGCGGAAAAGTGTATAAAGAAAATACAATAGTCGGTACCGCACGGGGCCATGGGCGGGTGTCGATGTCAGGGAGCGGGAGCAGCCAGGGCGTTGCCATTGATGGTGAGCTGGTGCTTTTCCGGTATGACGGACAAGTAAAATGGCTGGCAAACTGGGATGTGGCCACCGGGTTCGAGCAATATGATATCGGGTCTGTGAGGGATATATGTCATGTGGGTGGGCGTTATGTCTGGGTGAAAGACGGCACTGCCACGTTTGGCATTACGGATCTGGAAGATGAGTCAAAACCTGACCGCTACCGGGCCTTCTACAGCGCCACTGCGCAGTCGGATGTGATTGAAGGCATTGGTGAGTGGAGGGGCTCGGTGGTCTGCTTTGGCTCGTCATCGATTGAGTTTTTCTACCTGACGGGGGCGACGGATACGGCTTCACCCGTTTACGCACCGAATGCCTCCATGACCATCCCTGTTGGCATAGCGGGTGTTCACTGCAAGACGCGTTTCATGAACAGCTATGCGTTTATCAGCGGGGCCTCATCCGGCCCTCCGTCTGTATGGCTGATGGATATCGGAAAGGCGCAACCGCTTTCCATCCCCACCGTCGATGCGGTGCTGCTGGAGTACACCGCCGCTGAGCTGGCAACGGCATTCATGGAATCACTGACGTTTAAGTCGCATGTGCTTTTAATCATCCACCTGCCCCGTCATACCCTGGTTTACGATGCCTCTGTCAGTGCAGGTGGTCCAGCCTGGTCGGTACTGAAGTCCGGTGTGGCTGACGATATTTATTGCGGGTGCGATTTTATGTTTGATGGTGAACGTATAACGGTGGGTGACAAGCAGCGGGGGCTTCTCGGTGTGGTGGATTTTTCTCTGTCCTCGCTTTACGACGAGATGACCGAGCATATTCTGTTCACCCCGTTGATATCGGCCGACAATGCCCGGCTGTTTGATTTGAGTCTGGGATCCTCTTCCGGACTTTCTTCAGTGACGGGGACCCTGTTTGTTTCCGCCACGCCGGACGGGATTAATTTTGGCCGTGAGTGTCTGGTGGTGCTTGATAAACCTGCCGTGTATGACATGCGTGTCCTTGTGCGCAAAGTCGGGCGCGTTCGCCGGAACATCGGTTTCAGACTCCGCATCGTGAGTTCTGCCCCGGTGACGCTGTCCGGCCTGACCGTGAGGGTTGAGTCATGAGCGATGAACTGAACACGCCGCTCCAGGGTTCACCCGGAATTGACCCGCTCTCCATTCCTGATGCGCTGGGTCCCGTATTCAAGTTGCAGTTGATTGCGCTGATAAACCATATCGGGATGATTGCTCAGCGGGCAAGCCGCGCCGGGCAGACAGCCTTCAGCGGTCAGGAAGAAATTAAATCTATAAAACAGATAGTTGCAGTGGTAGAGCGCGATTATCTTTCGACAGCGCGGGACACACCGCAGGCTCTGCTCTCATCGCTGGGTATCGTCACGAAACTGCTGATTGACAACAAGCAGGTGGTGGGTCCCCGTGAAACAGGATGGACAGCGGCAACGGGAACGGCGAACAAGGGCACTTTCAATGCCGACCTGACATTTCCCGTCAGTGACCCACCAACGCAATCCGAAATACAGGCTATTGCTAACGCCCTAGTTGCTGAAAGGCAGCGAACAAAGGCGCTGGAAGATGCTCTACGGGCGCACGGCCTGATTAACTGAGGTTCCTCATGATTAGCTTCACTCCCACTAGGAACATTGATGTTATCGAGACGGTGGCTAATGAGCCTGATATTCAGGCCGGAACAGCCAACGGAAATCACTTTTCATACAACCCTAACGAGCTTTATTTTGAAGTCGGCGTGTATCACAACTTCGCCGGGATCGTTCGGGCTATCGAGGTTCAGCCTAAATCGTACGAGTGCCACGCCATGTTTTTAGAGCATATGCGCGGGTTCAGTAAAGATATCGGGCTGGCCTTCTGGAAATACTTTTTCACCCACTACGACGTCGAGTGTGTCCTGTCTATGGCCTCTGACAAGTTCAGAAAAGGCAAGTTTTACTGTGCGTCAATCGGGTTAAAGCGCCGGGGAGTAATCCCTAAATTCTTTGACGGCATAACTGACGTAACAATCTATTCAGCAACACGCGAGGAGCTAGGCTATGGGCGGCGGTAAAAATAAGGGTGCGGCGGCACAAGCTGATGCCATGAACCGCGCCACTGCATTACAGCGCGAGCAGTGGCAGACGGTGATGAATAATCTTTCGCCATTCACGCCACTGGCTCAGCAATACGTGACGCAGTTGCAGGATTTGTCCTCACTCAGTGGTCAAAACTCAGCGCTGGACAGCTATTACCATTCTGACCAGTACAAACAGCTTGCGGATCAGGTCCGCTATCAGAGTCTTGCAGCTGCTGAGGCAAACGGGGGGCTTGGCTCCACCGCAACCGGAAACCAGCTTGCCGCCATCGCGCCTACGCTTGGTCAGAACTGGCTTTCAGGCCAGATGAACAACTACCAGAACCTTGCGAATATCGGTCTTGGGGCTTTGACCGGTCAGGCCAACGCTGGTCAGACCCATGCCAACAACACAGGGCAGTTATTGCAGCAGAATGCGGCCTTCGCAGCGGCAAATGCTAATCGCCCATCAGCCTTACAGCAAGGTATCGGTGGGGCATTGGGCGGCGCGTCTCTTGGTATGAAGATTGGTGGGCCGTGGGGGGCTGCGATTGGTGGCGGCCTTAGCCTGCTTGGTTCACTGATCTAAGGGGTGATCATGGCTACGTGGAACCAAAACATTAATTCTGGCGGCTTTCTGGCTGGTATCGGCGGAATGAACGAAAACGCCCCACGCGCCAGCGATGTTAACGCCACTCTCGGCATGATTCGTGATAACAACGACTTTGCCCGCGCAGGTGGTAACAACGTTGGATTGCAGGCATTACAAGGGCTTGGCGGTTTGGCTGATGCATACAAGCAGAACCAGCAGGCAGAGCGTCAGAAAGCATTCCAGCAGGAGTACGGCAACGCCTTTAAATCTGGCGACCGTAATGCTATGCGTGATTTGGCAGCAAAATACCCTGACCAGTTCGAGAATGTGCAGAAAGGCATGGGATTCATTGACGATGACCATCGTACAACGATGGGTGATCTGGCGATGAATGCGCAGGTGGCAGCAGGGCAAGGGCCGGAAGCATTCGACAACTTCCTGAAAACCAATGCTGACGAGCTTAACCGTATCGGCGTAAATCCGGCTGATGTTGGTCAGACCTACCAGCAAGACCCGAAAGGTGCATCTGACCTGTTCGGCAATCTGGCTATGTTCTCGCTGGGGCCAAAGGGGTATCTGGAGGCTCTTGATGCTAGAGAGAAAAACAAGTTAACCGCGCGAGGTCAGGACATCACGGCTCGCGGTCAGGATCTGGATAACGCCAGAGGGTGGGCCAACATAAATAACACCACTCTTGATCGTGCTCAGCGGGCACAATTCCATTCCGATAATGTTGGGTTAAAGCTTCAGGAGCTATCAGCTAAACAAGCCGAGTTGGGTAAAATTGACCCTAAGCTAGTGCGAGATCTGAATAGCGACATTAACGGCTATTCAAAAAACTACTCGGCAATGCGCAGCGCGGCGGAAAACCTTCAGGCATTAGGGAAAAGGAACACGCCCGCGGCGCAATTGGGGATGATATTTAACTACATGAAATCTCTAGACCCTCAATCTGTAGTGCGCGAGGGTGAGCAAGTGCAGGTAAAAAGAACTGACGGGATTTATGGCACGCTAGGTAATTATGTAAGCCAGTTATCGAGTGGGAAAATGCTAAATGATAGTCAGGTTGCAGACCTGATTAACACATCAAAACTCATGGCAAATACCGAAGGAAGTAAATTCAATCAGCAGATGGACGATTACCTTTCATCGTATGGAAGCTCTCTCCCCAATGGTCTAGTAAACCAATTACAGTCGAGAAAGGCTAAGTTTTTTGATGACGTTCCGGGTTCGCAAGGGTCCGCTGGTGGTGGCACTACTGTAAACCCACCGCCCGGATCAATAAGCGAGGGGGCTACGGCAACTAATCCTAGCACTGGTCAGAAGATTATATTCAGGGGTGGACAATGGCAACCAATGTAGGATTACCGGAAGGGTTTGAATTAGATTCTCCACCAAGTAATGCTGGTCTGCCTCAAGGATTCGTGTTGGATTCATCTCCTAACCAAGCTCATGCACCAAGATCGCCAACGCTGGCGGATAACGTAGAGCAAGCAGCCCGGGGATTAGTAAACATTCCTTTTGACATTTTGCAGGGTGGCGCAAACCTTTCTCAATCCCGCGCCAAAGACGAAGCAGAGGCTAAGGGGTTTCTTGATCGCGTTATTGACGCAGTTACGGGAGAAAGCCGCATGACACCCGCAATGGAGAATTTGCAGCCAGTAGGGAATGCGCCAGAACTTAATGAATTTACAGGCAATGCCTTTCGTGCTGGTTTGTCTCAACTGTTCGGCTCTGATGCGTCACAAGAGAAAATATTCCAAAGCATGGGCGGAATACTTAGCCAAGATGAAAAGGGTAACGTGATTGTTTCCCTCCCATCTGGCGACTATGCTATGAATAAGCCCGGAGTTTCTCCGCAGGATATTACGTCATTTGCGGCTAACGCACTGGCGTTTACCCCTGCCGCTCGTGCCGCCTCAGTTCTTGGAGCTATGGGTAAATCAGCCGCCACTGACATAGCCTTGCAGGGTGGTGTTCAGGCAGCTGGCGGTGAAAATATTGACCCGGTGCGAGCTGGTCTATCTGCTGGTATTGGTGGTGCGGCGAAGAGTATAGAAAATGCTGTCAGCGCAGCTGCGAGATCGTCATTAGGTAGCATGTCACCTGAAGCAAGGGCGTCGGTTGAGTTTGCCGAACAAAATAAAGTTCCCCTGATGACAACTGACTTGCTTAAGCCGGGAACCAATGTCGGAGCACAAGCAAGAACGCTAGCTGAGCGTGTGCCATATGCAGGGACTGGCGGTCTGAGGGCAAAACAACAAGAGGCTAGAGAGGGGCTGATTAAAACCTTTAGTGATGGTGTGGGTGGGATTTCAGATGCAGAACTGTACAGATCTGCATCAAGGGGGCAGCAGCAGTTTATTGACGCTGCCGGGAAGAGGTACGATCGCATAATTAATGCCATGGGGGATACCCCCGTGGACATCACTAATACCGTAAAGGCCATCGACACCGAAATAGCTGAATTAACTCGACCAGGAGTATCGCAGGACAGATCTGCGGTTAATGTTCTCCAGCAATTCAAGGATGACATAACCAGCGGAGCAAATAACCTGCAATTAGCCCGAGAAAACCGCACCAACCTACGCAAGCGCTTTATGGCTGCCCCTGACGAAGTGGACAGGGATACATTGGAAAAGGCCGCTCAATCGGTTTACAGCGCTTATACTACCGATATGAAGAAAGCTGTTGCCAATACGCTCGGGCCGCAGGAAGCGATGAACATGGCTCGCGCAGATAGGTCATGGGCTAAATTCAATGACATGATGAGCAACACTCGTGTTCAGAAAGCGATACAGACTGGAAGAACAACACCGGAAGACATGACAAAGCTGATTTTCAGCCAAAGTCCGGCTGAGCGATCTCAACTGTACAGATTGCTTGATGATAAGGGCAGGCAAAATGCCCGCGGCGCTATCGTTCAGCATGCAATGGACAAAGCCACAGACGCATCAGGAAATTTAAGCGTTGAAAAATTCATCAACGATATGCACCGGAATAGGAAGCAAGCAGAATCATTCTTTAGGGGTGAAAATGCGAAGCAGCTAGACGGGATGATGAAATATCTTAATGATACTCGACACGCACCAGTTGCAGCAGCAAACCCAATGACAGGGCAACTCGCTAGCCCTACGGCGGCCTTAGCTGCCTTTGGCTCACTCACTAATCCAATGATTGCTAAGGCTGTTGCTGTAGCTGCTGGCTTTGGGCTGTCAGGACGAGCATATGAATCAAAAATAGCCCGTAACGCATTACTTCGCTTGGCTAACACTCCAAAGGGAAGCACGGCTTACGATAGAGCAATCAGTCGTGTTTCTGAGGCAATTACGCCGATAATTCAGACATCGGCGCAGGAAGTTACAAATAGGTAATCGTGAGCCATGGATGGCTAACACTTACTTTTGACTTTACCAACGAAAGCCTTAACCGAGTCGAACTCACCAAATCCAGTTACGGTTTTTGACATGAGAACTTTACCATCAGGTTGAATTACCCATGAGTCAACCACGCGCTTTGTATCTCCCTCAGAACTTAGGCCAATAATTGATGTTGGGGACAGCGCGTGATATACGACGCCACCAGCGTCAGACCCCGAGTATTTTACAGCAGCCAGGTCGCCATTAATGGAAAGCATGAATTGTATTAGCTCAGACCTGAACTGACAGCTACCGGTTATTTGTATTAGTCGCGACTAATACAATTGGTATGTAGCCACGGATGGCCGCTATCTAATGTTGCTGCTGCTATTGCAGTTTACGGTATTACCAAAACCAGAAGTGCAGTTTGTAGACGTGTCAATGCTAGTAGGGTATGACTGCTGAATGACTGGCTGCTTGGCTTTTTGCTCGATGGCCTGCATAGTGTTCATGGTTTGGTATCCAAGAAGAGCCTGCTGGAATGCCTGACCTCTAGCGGCTTCATCGGCTTTCTCTTGGCGCTGCATATTTACATAAAGATTCTGCAATTCAAGGCGTGCTTGTGCGTCGCTAATCTCTCCGATATCTACTTTCTGACCTAAGAACTTGGCAGCCAGAACGTACATTTTTGGCGTCGGTTCAGAGGACATACGAGAATCATTTTTAATGCTGATATCGAGACAGGTTGCCATGTCGCTAAGCTTGGAATAACGCTGTTCACAACCGGTCTGATAATCACTAACTTTCGCGCATCAGACCAGCAACATTGGCAGCGCAGCAATAACGTACTTCATCCCAACCTCCTTAGTTTTAGTCAGGATAGCATGAAAAAACTCAACATCGTCAGACTGCCGAAAATGAATGTTCCGCTATTCGACAGCGGCATAGTCGTGTTCTGCCGTGACTTTGAATCATGGCAAGACATTCACCGAAAACTTGGCGTAGAGCAGCATGACAATAACAGCAATGGTCTATCTCATACTATGACCAGTACCAACGGAACGTTGCACATTATCGGCGTATTCAATGGGAAATTGTCAACGCTGGCGCACGAATGCGCACATATGGCCTTTGATATCTGTTCTCGCGTCGGCGTTGAGGTTGAGCCGGGTAAAGCCAACGAAACCTATTGCTACCTGATAAGCCGCCTCGTTGAGTTCTGTGAGCGCCATATCAAAAAGCCGGAGTGACCCGGCTTGAGCATTACTTCTTGCTGTTAGGCGTACGCTTATCTAAAACCCATTCGTTACCGGGCTTTGTGGTCGGTGGCAATTTCTCGTTGTCTTTAACAGTGGCAAAGTTATCTTTCTTGCCGCCGCGAGGGCCAACCTCTTGATAGATGCCGCCGTCTTTACCCGTGTTCTCACCCGGTTTCTTGCTCATTATGCACCTCGATATTAGCCCGACATTGGGCGATTAAATATCGACCTAGGTTGTTTATTAGTCAACTGCGAATACGCAGACTACTCAAGCCCGGAGAGCCCATGTCAGATATTAATGCTAACGTCGCGGTCCGCATACCGTCTTCGCTGTTCGTCATGCCGCGCAGTTTTAAACCCATCCCGAACGGGAAAATTTACATCGGTCGTCCTAGTACCGACCCGACCCAGCCCAGCAATCAGATCCCGGTTTATTATGCGAACGAATCCGGCGTGATGGTGCAGGTGGCGCAACCTCTGGTGATAAACAACGCCGGTTATCCGGTGTACAACGGCGTGGTGACCGACTTTCTCACAGAAGGTCCCTATGCGATGGCCGTTTATAACACGAGTGGTGTGCAGGAATTTTATTTCAGCAACATCATGCCGTCGATCGCCGGCGGGCAGGCCATTAACCTGAAGAAATTCCTGACCGTCCCGGAAACCAGCGTTGAAGCGCTGCCGGATGTGAATATGCGCAAGAATAAACTGCTGGGCTTTGATGCTTATGGCGATCCGATAGCAATAGCCAACCAGACGGGCCAGTACAATCCGGTGGAAATTGCACTGACCACACCCCCCGCCCCTGAAGATAAGCAGGTATACCTGTTGATTGGGGGCTATAAGGTTCCGGCATGGCCGACGCGCGAGAACACACACATGGTTGGTTACCCGACGACCCCGCGCATTGTGTCGCCGGTTTTCAGCTTCCGGGCGGCGGTGAATCACAATTACCGCATCCCGTTTGCAATACTGAATGCGGAGCTGTCAGCTGCATTACAGGTCACGGCAGACAAGCCGGAGAGATTTACCACCTTAAAAGCCTCACGTCTGACACAAAGCAGCGGTGTGATTGACATGACCACGAATTATTCGGGGCGAGATGATGAGAGGTCGGTGATTACGCTGACTGATACTTTAAGCGGAACGATGCAAAGTTTTACCGTGTTACACAGCTATACGCCGCTGGACTCACTGACCGTCTCGGTCTCTACGGTCAGTGATGGTACAATCCATATGGAATATAATCCACAAAGTTTGCCACAAAACACCCACCGGTACGCCGCGGTCATTAAGCCAGAGGTGACTATCAGTCCCGACATCAGCCACCGGGTTGCCCACTCGCTAAATTATTTTAATGAAGCCGTTGCGGTAAGAACTAACTCGGTATTTACCCCGTTTGTGACAGAGATAACCCTGGAGGCACCGTATAAAGGAAGTCTTGAGGTGATACTGAAAGATTCGCTGAACGGATTAACGGTCTCGAAATTCGTGGATGTGGATTTTGCGGGACGGTAAGAAAGATTCGCTCCGGGCGTTACAGGGTTTCGTTGACTCGATTTTTAAACTGATGGGGTTGTCTTGTGCCGCCCACGTGCCGCACTGTACAGATTTGTGACGTAATGTGCCGTGTTATGGCGTAAAAATGCGGTGTGAATGTGATTTGTCACGCCTAAGGAAGGGCGTCGGCAAGTCGAAATGAGCGGTAAGTTATTGATAAAAATGTTGTGTATTGTCGTGCTTTGTTGTGTTTTGTTGCCTGTTTTTTGAGCGATAAAGTCAGTCAATGTATTGATATTAATAGTTTTTATGTATTTTAACTCCGCTACTGCATCAGCACCCGCGCAGCGCAAGGGTAATGGTCGACAGACTGCGCTTCGGCCAGACTGACTTGCTCAATATTTCTGAAGCACAGATGCGCCAGATCCGCGGTAAGCGTATTTCCATGATCATGCAAGATCCTAAGTATTCGCTGAATCCGGTGGTATGTGTTGGCGATCAGATTGCTGAAGCCTATCTGGCGCACCACAAGGTGCCAGCGCGCGTGGCGAAAGAGAAAGTCATGGCGATGCTGGATGTGGTACGCATTCGCCAGCCGGAACGCGTGTACGCACTTTATCCGCACGAAGTCTCCGGCGGTCAGGGACAGCGCATCATGATCGCCATGATGTTGATCACTGAGCCTGAAATCGTCATCGCCGACGAGCCAACCTCCGCGCTTGATGTGTCGGTGCGTTTACAGGTGCTTTCGATGCTGGATGATTTTGTGTCGGAGCGCGGATTGGGGCTGATCTTTATCAGCCACGATATCAATCTGGTGCGCAGCTTCTGCGACCGGGTGCTGGTGATGTACGCCGGACGCATCGTGGAGTCCATCGCGGCGTGCGATCTCGATAACGCGCAGCATACTTACACGCGTGGACTGCTCAATGCGTTGCCGGACATCGATCATCCTCGTGTGCGTCTGCCGGTCATGCAGCGCGATCCAGCCTGGCTGAGTGAATAAGGAGTGACTATGGGCGCACAAAATACCGCGACGATGATCGAGGTGAAAAACCTCAACCTCTCTTTTGGTCAGGGGAACCAGCACAACCATGTGTTGTTTGATGTCAATCTGGCGGTGCGCGGTGGCGAAATCTTTGGTTTGGTGGGGGAGTCGGGCTCGGGAAAAACCACGGTGCTGAAATGTCTGGCAGGGTTGTTCAACCACTGGCAGGGTGAGCTGTGCATCGATGGTCAACCGCTGGCGCACCGTATTGACAGAGCACGCTGTCGTCAGGTGCAGATGGTGTTTCAGGATCCCTACGGATCGCTGCATCCACGCCATACGGTTGAGACCATATTGGAGGAGCCGTTGCTGATCCATCGCATTGAGCAGCGCGATCGGCGTATTGATACCTTGCTGGAGAAAGTGGGGCTGGGGCCCCAGTTCCGTCGCCGCTACCCGCACCAGCTCTCCGGCGGGCTGCGCCAACGCGTTGCTATCGCGCGCGCGCTGATTCTCGAACCACGAGTTCTGTTGCTGGATGAACCCACTTCAGCGCTGGACGTGTCGGTGCAGGCAGAAATCCTCAATTTGCTGGCAGAACTGCAACAGCAGGACAACCTGACCTACCTGATGGTGACGCACGATTTGGGCGTGATTGCTCATTTATGCCACCGCGTGGCGGTGATGCAGTACGGCCGTATTCTGGAAACGCTGGAGACGGCGGAACTGACACGTTCGACGGAGAAAACGGCCTACACCACAATGCTGGTGGATGCCAGCCGACAATACAGCCGCGATTTGGCCGTGCGTTCGGAGCGAATGGGTTAATAGTTCGGGTAAAAGCCGCATTATGTGCTAACAAAACGGGTTATTTACCCGTTTTTTTTTACGATCGTCGCCGATACCGCACTGGTATGCTATACCTAATGGCCGTAACGTTGTGGCCTACCCTTAAGTAAAAAAAAGTAAAAGGGTAGCGTTAAGGAGTGTGGGTATTTACAATCGTTACGCTTTCTTGTAGCCCCCGATCAAAAAGGAATTCTCATGTTCAAACGTACTCTGGTTGCTGCGGCAGCCCTGGTTTCACTGACAATGTTTTCATCTTCGGTCATGGTGTCGTCGGCGATCGCGGCCCCTGCCGCCACCACGCGCGTCTTGCTAACCACGTCTGAAGGCAACATCGAGTTAGCGCTGGATAACCAGAAATCGCCTGTGTCAGTGAAAAACTTCGTCGAGTACGTTAATAGTGGCTTCTACAATGGCACCACCTTTCACCGCGTGATCCCTGGTTTTATGGTGCAGGGTGGCGGTTTTGTGGATGAAATGAAGCAAAAAGCCACTAACCCACCGATCAAAAATGAAGCGGACAACGGTTTACGCAACGTGCGTGGCACCATCGCCATGGCGCGCACCGCTGAAAAAGACAGCGCCACCAGTCAGTTCTTTATTAATGTCGCGGATAACGCTTTTCTCGATCACGGTCAGCGTGATTTTGGCTATGCGGTATTTGGCAAAGTGCTAAAAGGGATGGATGTTGCCGACAAAATCTCCCAAGTGCAAACCAGCAACGTTGGCCCTTACCAGAATGTACCAAGTAAACCGATCGTTATTAAATCGGCGAAAGTGCTGCCGTAAACGTTGTTGAGAATTTCTGGGTTTGATATCAAGGCCACATTGCGTGGCCTTGATGGTTTCTACAGGTAGTAGCTTTAGTTACACGCGGCCGTCGTCAGCACTGCCAGGCCTTTTCCCTGACCGGCGAACTGTGCCAGCTTCGCTTTTACGCACTGGGCGCTGACTGGTGAATAGCTGTATGGCAGCGATGGGAAGGTGCCAGTAGACGTCCAATCTTGAGCGTTAACATAAGCTTTGGAATCGCTGGTCCAGGTAATGTTATAAGTGGCGTTTTGAGAAGCGCTGCTGACGTTTTTATCACGCAGAACCCAGGTGCCAAAGTTGGAGCCGTCATAGAGTGACGTCACGGGGTTGACGGCATTTTCGAACCAGTTACGTTCGATCAGCGCGAGCCCATTCTGACGTACGTTTATCCCTGAGCTGGTAATGCCGGAATAAAGGTTGTTATAGGCGTGCACTTGCCCCCCACGCTGCAACGGCAAGCGGGCGTTCTCATCGCTGTAAACGTTATGATGGTAAGTCAGGTTACGGCCCGTATCGCTGCTGCTAGAGCCGCTTAATCCTACTTTTTTAATACCATGGATGTAGTTATAAGATACCGTTACGTTCGTCGATGCTTTCTTGATATCGACGGCAGATTCAAACGTGGTATCGCCATCCGGTGTGCCGGCGCACTCGTAGTTTTTGGCATAAATCTCATTATGGTCAACCCAGACGTTCGGCGTGTTATCTACGCGGATGGCATCGCCATCACTCGCGCCACCCGGCATATAGCCGAAACGCATATTACGAATCACCACATCGGAAGATTTCACTAACCAGAGACCAAAGTTGGCGGAAGAGCCGTTGGTGCCGAGTATTGTTATCCCTTTGGTTAATTCCTTGATTTCAACCCCGCGTGCGGGCTTGCTCCATTGGCTGCAAATATCGGCAGCCGCCGCATTGATCAGCGCATCTTCGTTGCCGTCATAGGTGATCACCAGTGGATATGCACCGGTTTTCACTTTCTTGGCGCTGCTGTCCACGCGCGCGGCTTCAATGATATCAATGATATCCTGCATGGAATGGGCGGTTTTTTTAACGGCACCAGAGATATCGCCGCCATCGTTGGTCGCATAGCCGCCGGTATTCGCGGCGAACGCGCTTTGTACGGTTAACGTCAGCAGTCCTGCGGTAAGTGAAAGTAAGACGTGTTTCATTCCTGTCGTCTCCTGAGGGAGTTATGGTTTTGGGTAATGACTCCAATTAGTAGAACATGTGTTTTTCGATGAAGGCTCCGATGACTTTTTCGTGGATCTCGACGGAGCGCGAGAAGCAAATCGTTTTACGCGCCAGTCGTTTAATGCGGGTACGGAGCGTCAGGTTATTGCGCTCTATGCGTTGCGTGAAGATCTTGCCAGTCAGATCTTTCTGCTTCGGAACCTCTCTTGCATAGCTGCCCCAGTTGTCACTGGTAATCATGCCGATGTTGAACGGTGTCAACAGAGCCAGCAATTCACAGCAGGTCTCATCGGTTCGGGGGCCAAAAGTGTAGGCCAGAACACCGCCTGTTTTGGTATTGTAAGCGTACCAGAGCCAGTGCTGTAGCGCCTTACTGCCAACGAAGCTCCATTGCTCATCAAGTTCACAGATAAGGGCGACGTCGGCGTGAGCAACGGGAGAAGACGTTATCCTGCGGGGCGAGAGCTTTTTAAAGCCCGGATGACCGTATTGATGCCTATTTTCAACGTTCTGGCGGTATCGCGAACACCGGCACCGTTGAAGGCCATATCAACGATCTGCTCTTTGACTCCCGGCTTTCGCGCTTCATAGCGGTAGGTAAGCTGGAATACACGGCGACAGCAGTGACACCGGAAGCGTTCGCGCTTAGTTGGACTAAGGCCATGTCGATAAACTTTATCTGAATGGCAGCGAGGGCAATGAACAAAAACAGTAACCACGTGGAAACCTCAAATAGCGGCAGAATATCACAAAAGCCAACTATTTGAAGGCATTACCTGGTTTTGCTCACCTCGTTATACACAAGTCCGCAACGCCTTATATGCCAAGGGTTAGCGGGCTGAAATAGGCAGCCGGTGGGGTTGTAAATGAAGTGAAACCGACGTGTACTATCGCCATTTACGGCGCTGAAAAATGACACGGGATTCAGATGGCTGGGCACACCAAGAACTGGAAGGGGTAAATCTTGGTGACACGAGGCTCAATAAGCGTGCCAAAGGGCTTTTGATACGGCTGGCTGAGAATCCGCAAGTGTAGTGGCACACTGATACTGGCCACCTGATCGGAGGTGATATGCTCACCTCATCAACACGACAGGTGACCTCATGGGTAAACATTTGACGGCGGAATTTAAGCTCGAAGCCGCAAAGCTGGTTGTCGACCACGGCTACACATACGTTAAGGCCGCAGAGGCGGTTAATGTCAGCCATTCTGCCATTAGTCGCTGGGTCAATAAGCTTCGCCTTGAACGACAGGGAAAAACGCCAACGGGACTTCCTCTTACCCCTGAACAGCTCGAGCTGCGTGAGATGAAGAAAAAAGTCCAATGCCTTGAAATGGAGAACGAAATCCTAAAAAAGGCTACGGCGCTCTTAATGTCGGACTCACTCAACGGTTCACGGTAGTCGACAGGCTGAGGGCGCGATACCCGGTCACGGCGTTGTGCCAAACTTTTGAGGTACATCGCAGCAGCTACAGGCACTGGCAGGCTTCCGCTAATGAACCCGACGGTGAGCGCGTGGTTAAGTGTAGTCGCGTCATGGAAGCCTGGAACGCCAGCGGCGGCTCTGCCGGCGCTCGAAGTATCGCGACCATCGTCACCGGCAGCTCTGGTGTCAAAATGGGGCGCTGGCTGGCTGGCAAGCTGATGAAGGAGCTGGGTATCGCCAGCTGCCAGCGACCGGCTCACAAATACAAACGCGGCGGCAATGAACACGTTGAAATACCGAACTATCTCAACCGCCAGTTCGCGGTTACCGCGCCGGATCAGGTCTGGTGCGGCGATGTGACCTACATCTGGACGGGCAAATGCTGGGCTTACCTTGCGGTGGTGCTAGACCTGTTCGCCCGCAAACCGGTGGGCTGGGCCATGTCGACGTCGCCGGACTCGGCGCTGACAGTTAAAGCGTTGCAGATGGCCTGGGAACTCCGGGGACAACCAACAGGAGTCATGTTCCACAGCGACCAGGGCAGCCACTATACCAGCCGTCAATACCGGCAAGCCCTGTGGCGCTGCCGGATAAAGCAGAGTATGAGTCGGCGGGGTAACTGCTGGGATAATGCGCCAATGGAGCGGTTCTTCCGCAGCCTGAAGACAGAATGGGTGCCGACAAAGGGTTACAACAGCTTCAGCGAAGCCCAGGACGCGATTATCCGCTACATCACGGGGTATTACAGCGCTATCCGGCCTCACTGGTATAACGGCGGCTTAACTCCAAACGAATCTGAGCGACTGTTCTACATACAGTCTAATGCGGTGGCCAATATTAGTTGACCACTACAAAGCCAGCATTCCGCATGCGTGCCTCGGATGGTCTGAGACGCTGGGTGCTTACCGCTTCATGGAGAACCAAGCATTCGAATGGCGAGACATTCTGCAACCTCACTGGCAGCGTACGCAGGAAAGGATCCGAGAACACGAGGTTGTGCTGTGTATCCAAGACACTACCGAGCTTGACTTCAACGGGCAGCAAATCCAAGGCTTGGGTCCCTTGAACTACGAAGCCAGGCGTGGTCTGTATCTGCATCCGACCTACGCGGTCAGTCCGGATCGCGTGGGGTTGGGCGTACTGGATGCGTGGATGTGGGCAAGAGAGCCGAAGGATGCAGACGGAAAACGCGATGGGATCAAGGAGAGTACGCGCTGGCTCGAGGGATACGAGCGAGTTGCTGAACTCGCCTCGGAGTTGCCAAACACACGTCTGGTGTACTTAGCCGATCGCGAAGCGGATATCAAGGCGTTGATGCAGCTCGCTGATGACCTTGGCACTCAGGCTGACTGGTTGATCCGCTCGACTCATAATCGCAGTCTGGACTGTAATGAGAAGCTTTGGCAGAAGGTTGGAAAGACCGTGCCGGTGGGAGAAATCCAATTCGTTATGGCGGCTCGCGCGGGGCAGAAGGCGCGTACGGTGAAACAGGCGCTGCGCGTGAAGCGAGTGTCGCTGCGTTGCGGGTTGGCAGTGACTTGTGTGATAGCCAAGGAAATTGAGCCGCCAGCAGGTGTGAAGCCGGTCGAGTGGCGGTTGCTGAGCAATCGCGTACCTGAAGGACGAGAAGATATCGTGGAGCTGATCGACTGGTATCGGGCTAGATGGGAAATCGAGATGTTCTTCAATGTGCTGAAGAACGGCTGCTGTGTCGAAGCGTTACAGTTATCGACCGTGGATCGCATTGAGCGGGCATTGGCGCTGTTCATGATCGTGGCATGGCGCATCGCCTATTTAATGCGTATGGGACGAACCTGTCCAGAGCTGGACGCAATGTTG
Organism: Symbiopectobacterium sp. Eva_TO; assembly: GCF_053848865.1. Taxonomy (NCBI): domain Bacteria; kingdom Pseudomonadati; phylum Pseudomonadota; class Gammaproteobacteria; order Enterobacterales; family Enterobacteriaceae; genus Symbiopectobacterium; species Symbiopectobacterium sp. Eva_TO. Next base: position 2,645,768 of record NZ_JBSPEY010000004.1, read on the forward strand.
TTCTTTGATTCCGACGAGACTCATGGCGCTTACCTACTGATGAACAAGCGTATGCCCAAGGGCCGCCCTAAGCTAAACGAAGTATTGCGCTTAGTTGCGCAACTGGGAGGCTTTCTTGCTCGAAAAGGCGACGGTGAACCAGGCGCAAAAACTATCAGGAAAGGCTTGCAGAAAGTCATGACGGCCGCCGAAACGCTACGCGCGCTCAGGCACGAACAGAGATGTGTATAACGAGGTGGGTTTTGCTCCGGCATAATGATCCTTATGCCGATGGTAGGATGTATATTTGTTTCAATAAAAATGAAAAGCGCTTTTACTGTGTTGCGGTATCATTTAAGCAAAAAATGAGAGAAAAACAAATAAAAGGTAATTATTGAGAGAGAAATGATTTCTTGGCATTTTAATTATTTTTACAGGTCGTTCCTATTTTAATGAAAAAGAAAAAGTTATTTATATTCATGGGGTTGTTTTTTTCTATTGCAGGTAATGAGCCACGTGTGCGGACAATGGCATTTTTTAATTGGACAACTGGCATTAAGCGCAATTTTTTTATCAGCGCCCCTGTGATTTTAATTCTAAAATTTTAATCTAAGTCACATTTTTTTGTATGTTGACTGACATAAATAATTAGTGATGTTATTAATTTTATGGCTAAGCAATATTTATTGCATGACGTTTTTTGTTTTTTATTAACTCGCTGTTTTGTTTTGAAAAAAAGAAAAATGATAACTCATTAATAAATAACTTATCTTCCTTTAGGATTTTGCTGACAGGTGGTGATTTATTTGGTGCCATTCAGATAAAACAATTGCTTATGGTGTGTTTTATCAGAGGGGATTGTGTGTTTTCGTAAAACTTACAATAATGGAAACCAAAAAAAATATTATTTTCTTTAAAATAGACTAATATCATCATTGTGATTTTTCAATTACATTTTTTACTCAATATACTAATCATTAGTTAGCCAATCATTGGCTTTGTTGAATAAATAGAAAGTTTGGGTAATCATCGGATCAGATCACCATAGTTGTTTCAACATCAGGTCTCCATGGCAAAACAAAATTTTAAAATCACTAACTGGCCCTCCTATAACAAGGCCCTCAAGCAGCGCGGTTCTCTAACCGTATGGCTAGATGAATCAGCCATTGCTGCATGGACGGAAAAAACGACTACTGAACGGCGTGGACGACCGCTCCACTACTCAGATATGGCCATCACCACAGTCCTGATGATGAAACGCGTGTTTGGCCTTTCATTGAGGGCTTTACAGGGTTTTGTTGACTCGATTTTTAAACTGATTAAATTGTCGCTGCATTGTCCAGACTATTCGCTGCTCAGCAAGCGAGCAAAGACAGTGAACATCAGCATAAAAACGCCAACCCGTGGTGAAATCTCACATCTGGTCATTGATGGAACCGGCCTGAAGGTCTTTGGCGAAGGCGAATGGAAAGTCCGGCAGCATGGTGCCGACAGACGCAGGGTGTGGCGTAAGCTGCATCTGGCAGTAGACAGTGCGACGCATGAGATTATCTGTGCGGATTTGTCGCTCAGTGGTACGACTGATGCCCAGGCTCTACCGGCACTGATAAACCAGACCCACCGGAAAATCAGAGAGGCATCGGCTGACGGCGCTTACGATACAGGTTACTGCCATGATGCTCTGCTGAGGAAGAAAATAAGGCCGCTTATCCCGCCGCGAAGGGGGGCGCAATATTGGCCGGACCACTACCACGAGCGTAACCACGCTGTTGCAAATCAGCGCCTGAGCGGCAGCAACGATACCTGGAAAAAGAAAGTGGGCTATCACCGACGCTCAGTGGCTGAAACGGCCATGTTCCGGTTCAAAACGCTTCTGGGTGGTCATCTAAGTCTGCGTGACTACGATGCTCAGGTGGGTGAAGCCATGGCGATGGTCAAAGCGCTTAACCGGATCACGCTATTAGGAATGCCGAACAGTATTCGCATCACGTAACAATCGACCTGGGGCACAGTCGTTACAAGTTCTGATTTATTCAACAAAGCCCCAATCATTATGTAGTGGTCAACTAATATTGGCCACCGCATTAGACTGTATGTAGAACAGTCGCTCAGATTCGTTTGGAGTTAAGCCGCCGTTATACCAGTGAGGCCGGATAGCGCTGTAATACCCCGTGATGTAGCGGATAATCGCGTCCTGGGCTTCGCTGAAGCTGTTGTAACCCTTTGTCGGCACCCATTCTGTCTTCAGGCTGCGGAAGAACCGCTCCATTGGCGCATTATCCCAGCAGTTACCCCGCCGACTCATACTCTGCTTTATCCGGCAGCGCCACAGGGCTTGCCGGTATTGACGGCTGGTATAGTGGCTGCCCTGGTCGCTGTGGAACATGACTCCTGTTGGTTGTCCCCGGAGTTCCCAGGCCATCTGCAACGCTTTAACTGTCAGCGCCGAGTCCGGCGACGTCGACATGGCCCAGCTGCATATTCGCATCGTGATCGATCAGTGATTCGCATGACAATCGATCACGATTTCGCATCTAAGGTCGATCACTGATTCGCGTCGTATCGATCACTCCGGGACTTAACTCTTCTAACCTCCTCTCCGTTCGCAGTTTCTACTGAAATGGAGATAACGATGGCCAGAAAGAGAAAAAGCAGGAGTCCCATGGAGACTTGTCTTCAGATCTTCAAACTCAAATTTGAGTGCAACCAGTCTAATCGCACCATCGCCGCTGCTCTTAGGGTCAGCCCTTCCACAGTTTATGAGGTGCTCTCCCGTTTTACCGCCGCATCGCTGTCGTGGCCATTGCCTGATGCGCTCTTGCCAGAAAAACTGGAAAAGATGCTGTTCCCCACCCGCAGAATGCGCACCTCGGAGCTTATCGCGCCAGACTGGCTGTATATCGATACCGAGCTAAGACGGCCAGGGGTTACCAGGCAGCTGTTGTGGATAGAATACAGCACCGAAACCGGAGAAATGGCGCTGGGCTACTCTCAGTTCTGCCGTTGTTATCGCCAATGGAAGAAATGCCAGAAACGCTCGATGCGCCAGACCCACCGTGCCGGTGAGAAGCTGTTCATCGACTTCTGCGGGCCCACGGTGCCGGTATCCGACCCCGATACGGGAAATGTGCGCCGGGTCGCCATCTTCGTCGCTGTCATGGGAGCGTCAAATTATACCTATGCAGAAGCCTGCCCCGGTCAGGACATGATGAGCTGGCTGAATGCTAACAGCCACTGCCTGACCTTCCTCGGCGGCGTTCCAGCCCTGCTGGTACCCGATAATCTGCGTAGCGCGGTGAGCAAAGCAGATCGCTACGAGCCGGTCATCAACGACAGCTATCAGTCTTTGGCCTCGCATTACAGCACGGTAGTGATGCCAGCCAGACCCTACAAACCGAAAGACAAGGCCAAAGTGGAAAACGGCGTCCTGCTGGTCGAAAGGTGGCTCCTGGCGCGAATACGCAATGAAACCTTCCATACGATGCATGCGCTCAACGTCAGGCTCAGTGAGCTGATGATCGAGCTGAATAACCGGCCAATGAAAGGTTATGGGGGCCAGAGCCGAGCGCAGCGCTTTGCGCTGCTCGATGCGCCGTGCCTGCAGCCGTTGCCAGCCATGCCCTATGAATACACCGAATACCGTGCGGTGAAGGTCGCTCCTGACTATCACGTCGAATACGACCGCCACTGGTACTCCGTTCCCCATGAGCTGGTTGGTGAAAGGCTGTCGGTAAAAGCGGGTCAGACGTTGGTCCAGGTCTGGCATAAGGGCCGCTGCGTGGCTCAGCACCCTCGCAGCGATCGGCAGTACAGCCACAGCACGAATCCGGCACACATGCCGGTCAATCACCGCGGGCACAGCAGCTGGACACCTGAAAAGCTGCTGGATAATGCCGCGAGAACCGGCAAGGCGACCCGGCAGGTGGTGGAAGCGATGCTAAACGCGAAGAATCATCCTGAGCAGGCTTATCGGGCTGTTCTCGGCCTACTGTCGCTCCAGAAAAAATACGGTGCCGAACGGCTGGAAAAAGCCTGTGACAAGGCCTGCGGGCTGAACCATCCGGAAAGGCGTTTTATCGAGAATCAGCTGCGTCACAACAGGGAGGGCATCGGAGAAACAGCTAAAGGAAATAGAGAGTTACAGCTTCCACTGGAGCACGAGAATCTGCGTGGTCCAAAATATTACCACTGAAAAAGGGAGTCGTTATGACTGATGACCTGCTAACCAAACTTAGAACGCTGAAGCTGTCGGCAATGGCCGATGGCATGATACGCCAGCGTGAGGCACCTGGTACATACAATGAGCTGGGGTTCGCAGAACGCCTGGGGTTACTTGTCGAAGAAGAGCTACTGAATCGTGAAAACAGCCGTGTTGGGCGGTTGAGAAAGCAGGCACGGTTGCGCCACGGTGCAACCCCTGAGGGTATGTACTATCCGGTCTCCCGAGGGTTAAAGGCCGAACAGATGCGCGAGCTTCTGAACGGGCATTACATCACCCACAGCAAGAATATCCTGATAACAGGGCCAACTGGCAGCGGAAAAAGCTGGGTAGGTTGTGCCCTGGGCGAGCAGGCGTGCCGGCAAAAGAGAAGCGTTCAATACTGGCGCATGGGTCGGCTGCTGGATCAGCTTGAGCAGGGCCGACTGGACGGCAGCTGGCTTAAGCAACTGAAACAGCTTCAAAAAATAGAGTTTCTTATCTTGGACGACCTTGGTCTTGAAGTTATCACAACGCGGCAATGCAATGACTTGCTGGAAATAACGGAAGAGCGATATGGGCAAACCAGCACGATCCTTATCAGCCAGTTGCCGGTGGAGCAATGGTACGGAGTGATGGAAAACCCGACGGCGGCAGATGCCTTCCTGGATCGGCTGATCCACAACTCTCACAGAGTGGAGCTTCAGGGAGAATCATTAAGGAAAAATAGCCTGGCAGTGGAAAGCGCAGAAGAAACACGCTAAAACGATAAAAAAGTTAGGTTCCCGGGTGATCGATTACGATGCGAAAACGTGATCGACCTTAGATGCGAATCGATGATCGATCGCATGCGAATACGCACCCAGCCCACCGGTTTGCGGGCGAACAGATCTAGCACCACCGCAAGGTAAGCCCAGCATTTGCCCGTCCAGATGTAGGTCACATCGCTGCACCAGACCTGATCCGGCGCGGTAACCGCGAACTGGCGGTTGAGATAGTTCGGTATTTCAACGTGTTCATTGCCGCCGCGTTTGTATTTGTGAGCCGGTCGCTGGCAGCTGGCGATACCCAGCTCCTTCATCAGCTTGCCAGCCAGCCAGCGCCCCATTTTGACACCGGAGCTGCCGGTGACGATGGTCGCGATACTTCGAGCGCCGGCAGAGCCGCCGCTGGCGTTCCAGGCTTCCATGACGCGGCTACACTTAACCACGCGCTCACCGTCGGGTTCATTAGCGGAAGCCTGCCAGTGCCTGTAGCTGCTGCGATGTACCTCAAAAGTTTGGCACAACGCCGTGACCGGGTATCGCGCCCTCAGCCTGTCGACTACCGTGAACCGTTGAGTGAGTCCGACATTAAGAGCGCCGTAGCCTTTTTTAGGATTTCGTTCTCCATTTCAAGGCATTGGACTTTTTTCTTCATCTCACGCAGCTCGAGCTGTTCAGGGGTAAGAGGAAGTCCCGTTGGCGTTTTTCCCTGTCGTTCAAGGCGAAGCTTATTGACCCAGCGACTAATGGCAGAATGGCTGACATTAACCGCCTCTGCGGCCTTAACGTATGTGTAGCCGTGGTCGACAACCAGCTTTGCGGCTTCGAGCTTAAATTCCGCCGTAAAATGTTTACCCATGAGGTCACCTGTCGTGTTGATGAGGTGAGCATATCACCTCCGATCAGGTGGCCAGTATCAGTGTGCCACTACAGCATTGACGCTCTGGTTAACCAAAACCGCCGGGTTCCCAACCTGAAAAACCGTGCTGATGAAGCCACTGAACGTGCGGTTGTTGATTACGCCATTGAGTTCCCGGCTCATGGCCAGCACCGGACCAGTAATGAGCTGCGTAAAAAAGGCGTCTTCATTTCTGGCAGCGGTGTGCGCTCCATCTGGCAACGACACGATCTGGAAAACTTTCGTAAGCGCCTGAAGGCACTTGAGGAAAAAGTTGCCAGAGAAGGCATCGTACTTACTGATGCTCAAATCGCTGCACTGGAGAAGAAGGCGCACGACGACGAAGCCTGTGGTGAAATAGAGACTGCTCACCCGGGTTATCTGGGGTCGCAGGACACCTTCTACGTGGGTAATCTGAAAGGTGTTGGCCGTATCTACCAGCAGACGTTCGTGGATACGTACTCGAAAGTGGCGCACTGCAAGCTTTACACGAGTAAAGCACCGATCTCTGCCGCCGACCTGCTCAATGATCGCGTGCTGCCGTTCTACGAAGCTCAGGGGCTGCCAATGCTAAGAATACTGACGGACAGGGGGGGGGGGACGGAGTACTGCGGTAAAGTGGAACAACATGACTATCAGCTGTACTTGGCTATCAACGATATAGACCATACGAAAACGAAAGCGATGTCTCCGCAGACAAACGGTATCTGCGAGCGCTTCCATAAAACTATTTTGCAGGATTTTTATCAGGTTGCGTTCCGTAAGAAGTTATACGAGGACCTAGAAAGTCTACAAAAGGATCTGGACAACTGGTTGTGGCATTACAATAATGAGCGAACTCATCAGGGTAAAATGTGCTGCGGGCGTACGCCAATGGCCACGTTACTTGATGGTAAACGAGTCTGGGCAGAAAAAAATCTGAACCAGATTTAATCTGACAGACACCTGTATAAATAACCGGTAACTGTCAGATCAGGTCTGAGCTAATACAGATAAACGCATGCTGGACACACTGTTTAAGCGTTGCATCGGCCATTGATCTTGACCCACCATCTCCGGACAGCTTTTGTCTCTTAAGTTAACGATGCCCGCTGGCGCCGATATTCTCTTGGGGAGTTGTATCCCAGCGCACTGTGCGGATGGTTTTCATTGTAATGATTGAACGCCGCTGCAAGGTTCTTCAGCGCTGTTCGCACATCGGGTTTTGGCATGAAGGCGATGTAATCTTCCTTCATCGTCTTCACGAACCGTTCTGCCATGCCGTTACTCTGTGGACTGCTCACTGCTGTTGTGCAAGGCTCCAGATTCAGTTCTCTGGCGAACTTCCGCGTTTCATGCGCTGTGTACGCTGAACCATTATCCGTCAGCCATTGCACTGGTTTATCCGGCAGCGCGCTACCGAAGCGTTTTTCCACCGACCTCAGCATCACATCCTGCACGGTTGAACTGTCATAACCCCTGGTGCTCGCTGCCCAGTCTATGGCCTCCCGGTCGCAGCAGTCCAGTGCGAACGTCACCCGCAGCTTCTCGCCGTTGTCACAACCGAACTCGAAGCCATCTGAGCACCAGCGCATATCGCTCTCTGCTACCGCGATTTTGCCTTTATGCTCCCGCTTCGGACGTTCAGTTTTATCATGCAACAACAGCAGGTTATGCTCATATCGTTATACACATCTTTTGGCCATTTTTTGAACAGGATGCTCAGAACCCCGTGAATTAAGGCATTCAAGCCATCCCATTGGCTTTTTGAGGTTCAAAATGCCACTCTGAGATAAACCCGTAACTCATTGATTAAACAGTGCGTTAGAAAGATGTGTATAACGATATGGGTTATGCTCGCTCATTATCCTGTAAAGCCGTTTGGCGTTCACCGGTGGAAGTCCCTCTGCACGACGTTGCTTACGCAGGATACCCCACACTCGGCGGTAACCGTAACTGGGCATGTCGCTGATGATACGGAGGATGTCCGATAATATCTCAGTATCAGCTTCGTCATTACGCCGGTTGCTGCGCCTGTCCAGCCAGTCGGCAGAACGGTTAACCCGCAGTGACAGCTGCGCACGCGACACGCTCATGGCGCGGCTGACCAGAGCTATTCCCCGTCCTTTGGCAACAAGGGCGCGTGCGCTATCCATTTTCGCGACTGGCGGTACTCCACTGCTTCTTTGAGGATCTCAACTTCCATCGTCTTCTTACCCAGAAGGCGCTGTAGCTCCCGGACCTGCTTGAGGGCAGTCGCCAGCGCCGAAGTTGGAACCACTTTTTCTCCGGCCGCAACGGCGGTGAGGCTTCCTTCCTGGTATTGCTTCTTCCACTTAAACAAAAGGCTGGGCTGGATGCCATGCAGGCGGGCTACATGGGAGACGTTCATCCCCGGCTCCATTGTCTGCTGAATGATGGCGATTTTCTCTTGCGGAGTTTTACGCTTACGGACTTCTTGCCCTAACAGGATCCCGGTCATTTCAAAATTAGCATGATTGTTAGACATATATCTAAGCCTATCTCTTATCTAGAGATACAGCTACTGTCTGGTGTTACAGGGGGCTACATCAGCGTTGCATCGGCCATGCAGAGGCCTACTTGCGTGCTCAAGGGCGATCGGCCAAAAAAAAGAGCCCATATCATCATGGGCTCTTGTCTTATTCATCACATACAGAAACTAGACAGCGCTTTGGAAAATCACCCCGTCCGCTTTCGCCGTATACTGATCCAGCCGATCGAAATTCAGGTAGCGATAAGTATCCTGCGCGGTTTTATCCACCTGAGCCATCGCAGCAAGATATTCATCAGGCGTCGGCAGTTTGCCCAACAACGACGCTACCGCCGCCAGTTCCGCAGACGCCAGATAGACATTAGCGCCAGTACCCAAGCGGTTCGGGAAGTTACGGGTAGAAGTCGACACCACCGTTGCACCATCAGCTACTCGCGCCTGATTGCCCATGCACAAGGAGCAGCCAGGGATCTCGACGCGCGCACCGCTCTTGCCAAACACGCTGTAATAGCCCTCTTCCGTCAGTTGCGCGGCGTCCATCTTGGTCGGTGGCGCAACCCATAAACGCGTCGGCAGTTGGCCTTTGTGCTGATCCAGCAGCTTACCCGCAGCACGGAAGTGGCCGATATTGGTCATGCAGGAGCCGATAAACACTTCGTCAATCTTCTCACCCTGCAAATCCGACAGCCAGCGCGCATCGTCCGGATCGTTCGGCGCACACAGGATGGGCTCCTTGATGTCAGCCAGATCGATATCGATCACTGCGGCGTATTCCGCATCGGGATCGGCTTCCAGCAGTTGCGGATCGGCCAGCCATTTTTCCATGCCCTGCACGCGACGCTCCAGCGTACGACGATCGCCGTAGCCTTCGGCGATCATCCACTTGAGCAGCACGATGTTAGAGTTCAGGTACTCGATAATCGGGTCTTTATCCAGCTTGATGGTACACCCAGCGGCAGAACGCTCTGCTGAGGCATCGGTCAGTTCAAATGCCTGCTCCACTTTCAGATCGGGCAACCCTTCAATTTCCAGAATGCGGCCAGAGAAGATGTTCTTCTTGCCTTTCTTCTCAACCGTCAACAAGCCCTGTTTGATGGCATACAGCGGGATGGCATGCACCAGATCGCGCAGGGTAATCCCCGGTTGCATCTTGCCTTTGAAGCGCACCAGCACCGACTCCGGCATGTCCAGCGGCATCACGCCCGTGGCGGCAGCAAACGCCACCAGTCCGGAGCCTGCCGGGAAGGAGATACCGATCGGGAAACGGGTATGGGAGTCACCGCCGGTGCCTACAGTATCCGGCAGCAGCATGCGGTTGAGCCAGGAGTGGATAACGCCATCGCCTGGACGTAAGGAAACACCACCACGGTTCATGATAAAGTCCGGCAGCGTGTGATGCGTGGTGACGTCAACCGGCTTCGGATAGGCGGCCGTGTGACAGAATGACTGCATCACCAGGTCAGCAGAAAAGCCAAGGCAGGCAAGGTCTTTCAGTTCGTCACGGGTCATCGGACCGGTGGTGTCCTGAGAACCGACGGAGGTCATCTTGGGTTCGCAATACTGATCCGGACGAATCCCAGCAACACCACAGGCGCGGCCCACCATCTTCTGCGCCAGCGAGAAGCCGCGCGTACTCTGCGCCACATCCTTCGCCTGACGGAAGACATCGCTCGCAGGAAGGCCCAGCGCTTCACGCGCTTTGGTGGTCAGACCGCGGCCAATGATCAGCGGAATACGACCGCCCGCACGCACTTCATCGAGCAGTACGTCGGTTTTCAGAGCAAACGTTGCCAGCACGGTATCGCTGTCGTGCAGGCGCACTTCACCTTTGTAGGGGTAAATGTCGATCACATCGCCCATGTTTAATTCGTTCACATCGACTTCGATCGGCAACGCGCCCGCATCTTCCATGGTGTTGAAGAAGATAGGCGCAATTTTGCCGCCCAGCACCACACCACCACCGCGCTTGTTCGGCACGTGCGGGATATCTTCCCCCATAAACCACAGCACCGAGTTGGTGGCGGATTTACGCGAAGAACCGGTTCCTACCACGTCACCCACGTAGGCCAGGGGGTATCCTTTCTGGCTAAGCGCTTCGATCTGTTTGATCGGGCCAACGGCACCGGGTTGATCCGGCGTAATGCCATCGCGGGCGTTTTTCAACATCGCCAACGCATGCAGTGGGATATCAGGGCGAGACCAGGCATCGGGTGCCGGAGAAAGATCATCGGTATTGGTTTCACCGGTGACTTTGAAAACGGTGACAGTAATTTTCTCTGCCAGTTTAGGGCGAGACAGGAACCATTCGGCATCAGCCCAGGATTGTACTACGCGTTTGGCGTGTACGTTACCGGCTTTGGCCTTCTCTTCCACATCGTAGAAGTTATCGAACATCAGCAGTGTATGCGACAGCGCATCGGCAGCGATGGGAGCCAATGCCTCATTGTCCAGCGCTTCAATCAGCGGATGAATGTTGTAACCGCCTTGCATGGTGCCAAGCAGTTCAACGGCTTTTTCCGGGCTGACCAACGGAGAATGGGCTTCCCCTTTCGCGACAGCCGCCAGAAAACCGGCTTTAACATAGGCGGCTTCGTCAACACCCGGCGGCACGCGGTTTACCAGCAGATCCAGCAACACTTCTTCTTCGCCAACAGGCGGTTTCTTCAGCGCATCCACCAGCGCTGCCATCTGTGAAGCGTCTAACGGCTTAGGTACGATGCCCTGTGCAGCCCGGTCGGCCACGTGCTTGCGATATTCTTCTAGCACGATTCTCTCCTCGCTCTCATTGTCTTCGTTATGTCCGGCGCTCTCGCTCCCGGTTGTGATGTCCATACCCGATTACGCGTCAGGCGATGTGTCCTCCGCCTGTGAAAATGTAGGGTGGCGTACCCGGCAGTAAGATCGTCATGCACTCCAGCATATCAATTTTTGAACGTTTTGTTAATTCCGTTTACATAAAAGCAACATAAATAACGCAACATTGCCTAGCCGCGCAAAGGCACACGCCCTGTAGACCATGATGGGAATAAACGTTTTTTACTTGAGCATACCACGAGCGCCCCTCGTCGACATATCCCCTGTACGCGATTGGGGTTTACATTGGGTAACTTTCAACAATTTCAGTTTGTTATACTGCCCTCGACCTATAAAAAGACGTATGTAAGAATTCCCATATCTTGCCGTAGCTTAACATCACCAGGGGTTGGAAAATGGATAGGTATCATCATGTCTTTTTTACGCAATATGACCATCAGAAAGGTGCTGCTGATGGTGTTGACGCTGTTTCTTTTGCTGTGTGGGGGGGTGTGGCGTGGTTTACGCTCTCTGCCCTTAATCAGGCAACGCACTATTTGATCGTGGGTAACACCCAGGTGGAAGGACTGAACACGCTGACCAAAGGCGCGAACCAATCCATGAACACCGCAATCCGCCTGAATCAGGTGGTAACGCTAATGCAAAGCGGCAAATTGACCGATGTCGATGCCACGCTGGCGCAAGCTGTTGACGAATACAAAAACAGTGCCGCCAGCCTGGAGGCCTTCAAAGTCATGCCTCACCCGCAGGTTGCTCAGCAAACGGTCGATGAAACCGTGCAAAACTGGCAGAACGTCCTGCAACAGGGTCTGCAACCGATGATGAGCGCGCTGCAAGAGAAAAAGTTTGCTGAATATCGGCGCGTATTCCGCGATGACTTTCATCCGTTGAATGAAAAGTTTATTGCTGCCGTCAATGGTTATCAGGCGGTCGCCGCCGATAACCAGACAGTGTAAACCATCGATCGTCTGGTGTCATGGTGCAAAAACATCCTGATGGTAGCACTGTTGGCTGGCGCGGTGATCCTGCTGCTCACCGATCGCTATCTGGTCGGTTGCGTCATCAAGCCTCTCACCGCGATCCGCCACCACTTCCGCACCCTGACCGAAGGCAAACTGGAGAAGAATCTGGATGGCTTTGGCCGCAACGATGCCGGACAGTTAGTGCCCTATTTACGGGAAATGCAAGACAGCCTGAAGGCGACCGTCATTGCCATTAGCGGCAGCGCCGATGCCATCTACGTGGGGACGTCAGAGATCTATGCGGGCAATAACGATCTCTCCAACCGTACCGAGCAGCAGGCGGCGGCACTGCAACAAACGGCAGCCAGCATGGAACAACTGGGTACCACGCTCAAGCACAACACCGACAATGTCCATCAGGCCACGTGTCTGGCAGAAAAAGCCACCGGCGTGGCGAAACAGGGCTGGGAAATGGGCAAAGAGTTGGGTGGTATTATGGACAGCATCGCCGCCAGCTCGCATAAAATCACTGACATCACCAGCATGATCAACAGCATCGCGTTCCAGACCAATATTCTCGCGCTGAACGCGGCGGTCGAAGCGGCACGCGCCGGCGAGCAAGGACGCGGGTTTGCCGTGGTTGTCAGTGAAGTGCGCAATCTGGCACAAAAAAGCGCGCAGGCCGCCAAAGATATCGAAACCCTGATTGCCGAATCCGTTGAGCGCGTCGATGCCGGCGCGCGTCACGTAACCCGCACCGGCGATGTGATGGATAGCATTATTGAGGCCATCGGTCAGGTAAATGCGTTGATCGAAGAGATCGCCACCGCATCCGATGAACAAAGTCAGGGCATCCATCAGGTAAGTCAGGCGATTAATGATATCGATGGCGTTACGCAACAAAACGCTGCATTGGTGCAACAATCCGCTGCCGCAGCGGCTTTACTGGAAGAACAAGCACGCCAGCTCACGCAGGCGGTGGCGATTTTCCAAGTCAACGGGCTTTGTTGAATAAACAGATTTTATGCTACCAGCCCAGTAAAACGATTGTTTCCAGCAATGTAAAATCATGCAGTTAAGCATCATGAGAAAACGGAATGCCTGAGGTGATAAGCATTTTCTACCAAAATGGGCATAGTAAAACAGCACGATTTACTATTATTCAACAAGGCCAAGTCAACGATGTACCACGCTATCAGGAACAGGCAACGACATTTATTCCCCGTCTGGCGGCCTCTTCCTGAGCAAATGACGGTGGAGACAGCGGGCGTTGCACACGACCGGTATGCGTTACACAGGCGAACGGGCTTTGTTGAATAAATAGAAAGTTTGGGTAATCATCGGATCAGATCACCATAGTTGTTTCAACATCAGGTCTCCATGGCAAAACAAAATTTTAAAATCACTAACTGGCCCTCCTATAACAAGGCCCTCAAGCAGCGCGGTTCTCTAACCGTATGGCTAGATGAATCAGCCATTGCTGCATGGACGGAAAAAACGACTACTGAACGGCGTGGACGACCGCTCCACTACTCAGATATGGCCATCACCACAGTCCTGATGATGAAACGCGTGTTTGGCCTAATGAGATGGTCACCCCCACCCTGTGAGCGGTACGCTGACAGGGTGTTTCTTTATGGAGAAGGCCATCATGCAAAACGTCACGCTTATTGGTATCGATCTCGGCAAACATTCTTTTCACATTCATTGTCAGGATAAATCAGGCAAGGCATTACTGCGGAAAAAGTTTACCCGAACCAAACTCATCGAGTTTCTGGCTACGTGTACACCTACTACCGTTGTAATGGAAGCCTGCGCCGGTGCCCATTTTATGGCTCGTCGGATCAGTGAGCTGGGGCATGAAGTAAAGTTGATCTCTCCGCAGTTTGTCCGCCCTTTTGTCAAGAGCAACAAGAACGATTTCGTTGATGCCGAAGCAATATGCGAAGCCGGATCACGCCCTTCCATGCGGTTTGTGCAGCCAAGAACTGAGGCTCAGCAGGCTATGCGAGCCTTGCATCGCGTCAGGGAGTCGTTGGTCAGATACAACGTTAAAACGACTAACCAAATGCATGCTTTTTTACTGGAGTTTGGTATCAGCATGCCGAAAGGTATTGCGGTAATCAAAAGGCTTTCAGCTGTTCTGGCTGATAATGACTTGCCACCTTATCTGGCACAGTTGCTGCTTCGATTACACGATCATTACCAATATTTGGTTGGGCAGATAGCAAAGCTCGAAAGAGAACTTGGGCAGGCACTCTCTCTAAATAGCTGTTCCTAATACCGCTACACTTTTGCCTGTCCATATTTTCCACTGGGAAACGGACTGACGGTTTCCATGAAGCGGCGAACCTTGTTCAGTCACTGCCACATTGAACAGCATTGATGATTGCGGGTAATGGTTTCATGCAACGCCTGCCATAACCGCTCTACATGATTTACCCATGGTGAGTACACCGGCTGATAAATAACCCTGAATTTCGGGTTTTCTTCCAGCCAGCGCTGCGTCTCCCGGCTTTTGTGAATAATGTAGTTATCAACTATCAGCGTGAGCGTTTTTGCCCGTCTGTACGTTGCTCTCAGATGCTCTAACATACTGATAAACAAACACGAACTTTTACTGTTTCCTCCAACATCGCTGACTTTTCCCGTCCCGCTGTGTAATGCACCCGCCAGATAATATTTCTCGTTCTTGCCCGGCGTCACGATGCGTTTCTGCTTCCCGCGAACCTGCCAGTCCGCGCCAATTTTGGGATTCAGATGAATATCCACTTCGTCTTCGTAAAAGACGGGATGTTCCGCGCTGCATTGTTCCAGCGCCATCGCGATGGCCTCCATTTTTTCTTCCTTATGCGGGTCGCGGATACGCAGCGTAGGAGCTGCGCGTCGCCACACCAGACTGGCAGAAGGCCGCCAACGGCGCACCGTGGAAGCATGCAACTGGCAACCGGTTATCTCATTGATTTTTATCGCTAGCAGTTCCGTGCTCCAGCGCGAACGCTGATAGCCAAAATCATGAGGGGAACGCTTTACGAGCTGGATTAACAGTGCGCAGATCTGTTCAAACGGCCAGCGACGGCCACGACCGGGCCGCAGAGATTTGAGGCCTTCAATGCCGTACAGGGTGAGCCAGTTAATCCATCTGCCGATTGACGAACGGGCGCAGCAAAGCATTCTGGCGACATCGCTCACGCGCTCGCCCCGGTGCAACATCAGGATGGCGGTCAGCCTGCGGGCGTGATTCTTGTCACGCGTTTTATGGAGAGTTTTCTTCATCAGGCGTCGTTCGTTACGGGGTATCGGTGCTATGCTCGACATCGCTCAGTCCGGTTGATGATTTGGGATCTTTATCGATTGATCAGATCGCTCTACTCGGACTGAGTTCCCTTCAGGTGATCTACTATTCGGAACAGTTATTTAGATGAAACTGGCCAGCATTTAATGACCATCCCTGGTGTTGGACCGATAACAGCCAGCGTTTTGTCATCACAGTTAGGCGATGGCAAGCAATATGAAAACAGTCGTAATTTTGCCGCTTCCACCGGTCTTGTACCCCGCCAATACAGTACTGGAGGGAAGAATACTCGGCTGGGTATTAGCAAGCGTGGAGATAAAAACCTTCGCCGATTGCTTGTTCAATGTGCGCGGGTATTTATCCTAAGAATTGACCATCAATCAGGGAGATTAGCTGATTGGGTAAGGTCTCAGTTGGGCAGGAAACATTCTTGCGTTGTGTGCTGTGCATTAGCAAATAAATTAGCTCGAATAGCTTGGGCAATAACGACACGAAATACCGTGTTTGAACAGTAATGCTGATCTAACAGTCAGCAATTTAACGAAGTTACCCATCTGGTTTTGCGAAGACTGATTATTGATGACATGAACGACCTGACGGCCTGATATAAAACCAAAAAATGAAAATGGCTCAATGAAGCCGATGGCCTTTTTAGGAATATCAGGTGCGAAACTCATCGTGGCACGGGCATCCTTGGCCATAAAGACGCCGGATAGATTTAAGCAAGCCCACCATTAATCAAAGATCAGTGTTGCAAAAATGGGGGTGACCATAGATTTTGCCAACGATTACGCCATCTTAACCACCTTTTCCCAGCAGTTGCAGCAAAGCATGGCGGTGAGCCTCAAACCGTTATTGGAGCACGTTTCTCAGATTCGTGTGCCACAGGATTATTTGACGCAACGCGACGGCGTGCGTAGCGCTGTTGGGGCAATAAACCTGTTGGGGCAGCAGGTGCAGGCGGCAAAAACCCAGGCAGATTAAGCCATATCGTTATACACATCTTTTGGCCATTTTTTGAACAGGATGCTCAGAACCCCGTGAATTAAGGCATTCAAGCCATCCCATTGGCTTTTTGAGGTTCAAAATGCCACTCTGAGATAAACCCGTAACTCATTGATTAAACAGTGCGTTAGAAAGATGTGTATAACGATATGAGATTAAGCCCGCCGTAACCTGAGCCAGCCGCAAGAGGTGCAAGTGCTGTATGAGCGCGTTTACTCGCAAGTGGTTGCCCAACCGGCGGCGGCATTGGAGAACGTGGTACCAACCGCCGCCACGCTGGCACAGCAGTTGGCGCAGGTGGGCGACTTCCTTCAGGCTCAGGGCAAGCAGGTCACTTTTGTGGTAAATCAGGTGCAGTTTGAAATGGCACAGCAGGCGGCGCGTTACAACGCGCTTATTACGCCTCTGGCAACACAGCAGCGCGATTTGATGAACGGATTACCACCACTTTTACCGTTGTTGAAACCATCGCTATAGGGCAATAACGTGAGGTGGTGATGATATTTAGTGATTTTAATCACATAATCAAAACAAAATTACGGTGTTGTAATGTGATTAAGGTCACATTGTGCTGCCGTTGATGCGGATGATGATGCGTCGAATTGACCGTATTCGGTGATTTTATGTGAACTCAATCACTAAAATGTAGCAATGATGTGGGGATTATGTGTGATTTTTGTCACATATGGCCGTGAGGTTGCGGTATCAAACCGACGTGCTAGAGTCCGCACGATCTCTACCGACGGAAGGCAGTCACACCGTCTCACGATAATGACCACACGCGCTTGCGATCGCGCGTTTGAATAGGGGTGTGTTTTTATGCTCACTGCAGATACAAAGGTCAAAGTTCAGAATTTTGGCCGCTTCCTGAGCAACATGGTAATGCCTAATATCGGGGCGTTTATCGCTTGGGGCCTGATTACCGCGTTGTTTATTCCAACCGGCTGGCTGCCGAATGCAACGCTCGCCAAGCTGGTGGGACCGATGATCACCTATCTGCTGCCGCTGCTTATCGGTTACACCGGCGGCCGTTTGGTGGCGGGCGATCGCGGTGGCGTGGTCGGTGCTATCACCACGATGGGGGTGATCGTCGGTGTGGATATGCCGATGTTCCTCGGCGCAATGATCGTTGGCCCGTTGGGCGGATGGGCCATCAAACGTTTTGACCGCGCTGTTGATGGTAAAATTAAAAGCGGTTTTGAAATGCTGGTCAACAACTTCTCGGCCGGTATTATCGGCATGTTGTTGGCTATGCTGGCGTTTTGGGCTATTGGTCCGCTCGTCGAAGGGTTGTCGAAAATTCTGGCGGCGGGTGTAAACCTGATGGTGCAGACCAACCTGTTGCCGTTGGCCTCCATCTTTGTCGAACCGGCCAAAATACTGTTCCTGAATAACGCCATTAACCACGGTATCTTCTCGCCGCTGGGTATCCAACAGGCGACGGAAACCGGTAAGTCTATTTTCTTCCTGATTGAAGCCAACCCTGGTCCGGGCATGGGTGTGCTGATGGCCTACATGTTCTTTGGCCGCGGTAATGCTAAAGAGTCCGCACCGGGTGCCGCCGTCATTCACTTCCTGGGCGGTATCCACGAAATCTATTTCCCGTATGTTCTGATGAATCCGCGTCTGCTGATTGCGGTGATTCTGGGCGGTATGACCGGCGTGTTCACGCTGAACTTGCTGGGTGGTGGTCTGGTTTCTCCGGCTTCTCCGGGCTCTATTCTGGCCGTGTTGGCAATGACGCCGAAAGGGGCTTATTTTGCCAATATCGTGGCGATTGCTGCTGCGTTTGCCGTCTCCTTCGTGCTGTCAGCGATTCTGCTGAAAAGCACCAAGGTAAAAGAGGGTGACGATCTCGATGAAGCCACACGCCGTGTGCAAGAGATGAAAGCAGCTTCCAAAGGCGGTTCAGTGCCCACTGGCATCAGCGGCGATCTGAGCACCGTGCGCAAAATCATTGTGGCCTGTGATGCTGGCATGGGCTCCAGCGCCATGGGGGCTGGCGTATTGCGCAAGAAAGTGCAGGATGCCGGGCTGACGCAAATTTCTGTCACCAATAGCGCCATCAACAGCTTGCCTGAGGATGTCGATCTGGTGATTACGCATCGTGATTTGACCGAGCGCGCCCTGCGCCATGCACCACAAGCACAGCATATTTCGCTGACCAACTTCCTCGACAGCCAGTTGTACAGCGATCTGGTGAGCCGTCTGGCCGCCGCTCAACCTGCGGGTGGTAGCGTTGCCGCTGCGCCGGTTTCTGAGCCGCAAGCCACCACCTTGTTCCAACTGGGCGCTGCTAACGTGTTCTTGAACTTGCAGGCGAGCGATAAAGAGCAGGCGATTCGCTTTGCCGGTGAGCAACTGGTGAAAGGTGGCTATGTCGAGCCGGAATATGTGGATGCGATGCTGGCGCGTGAAAAGCTGACCTCAACTTATCTGGGCGAATCCATCGCTGTGCCGCATGGCACCATTGAAGCCAAAGATCGCGTGCTGAAAACCGGCATCGTCTTCTGCCAATATCCGCAGGGGGTGCGCTTCGGTGATGATGAGGATGACGTCGCAAAATTGGTGATCGGTATCGCGGCGCGTAATAACGAACATATTGCGGTGATCACCCGCCTGACCAATGCGCTGGACGATGACACCGTGATTGCCCGTTTAGCGCAGACCCAGGATGTGCAGGAAGTGCTAGATCTGCTCTCCGAGAAAAAGAGTGCCTGATGCATCGGCAGCGCCGCCTTCGGGCGGCCTCTTTTTTTGCCATTGTTTTTAAAGGTTAACGCATGATGAAAGCTTTACATTTTGGTGCCGGAAATATCGGACGCGGGTTTATCGGAAAACTGCTGGCAGATGCCAACATCGAACTCACCTTTGCAGATGTGAACCTGCCGTTGCTGGATGCCATCAACAGCCGTAAGCAGTATCAGGTGAAAGTGGTCGGCGAGCAGGCACAGTTGGAAACGGTCAGCAACGTCAGCGCGGTGGACAGCGCAAGCCCGGAAGCCGTGGCGTTGATTGCCGAGGCCGATGTGGTGACGACGGCGGTAGGGCCGCAAATTCTCGAAAAAATCGCGGGCGCCATTGCTCAGGGGTTGGTGAAGCGCCATGCGCAGGGCAATACGCGCCCACTGAATATCATTGCTTGTGAAAATATGGTGCGCGGCACCACGCAGTTAAAACAAAACGTGTGGAAGCATCTGCCGGAGAACGAGCAGGCATGGGTCAACGAGCACGTAGGTTTTGTTGATTCGGCAGTAGACCGCATTGTTCCACCGGTGGAAGCGAGCCAGGACGATCCCTTGGCCGTGACGGTAGAAACTTTCAGTGAATGGATTGTCGACCAAACCCAATTCGTCGGGCCTTTACCGCAGATCGCGGGCATGGAATTAACCGACAATCTGATGGCATTTGTTGAACGTAAGCTGTTTACACTCAATACCGGCCATGCCATTACTGCGTATCTTGGGCAGCAGGCTCGTCATCAGACGATCCGCGATGCCATTCTGGATACCGAGGTGCGCGTTGTCGTGCGCGGTGCGATGGAAGAGAGTGGAGCCGTGCTGATTAAGCGTTATGGCTTTGATGCCGAGAAGCATGCTGCCTACATCAACAAGATTTTAAGCCGCTTCGAAAACCCCTATCTGCATGACGATGTTGAGCGGGTCGGGCGTCAGCCGCTGCGTAAACTTAGCGCTGGCGATCGCCTGATCAAACCGCTGCTGGGCACGCTGGAGTATCAATTGCCCAATGACAACCTGATTATCGGTATCGCGTCGGCGATGCATTATCGCAGCGAGCAGGACCCGCAGGCGCAGGAACTGGCGGCGTTGTTGGATAAACTGGGGCCGCAGGCTGCGTTGGCGCAAATTTCTGGTCTGGATGTGCAGAGCAAGGTTGTGGAGCAAGCAGTGAGTGTGTATAACGCCATGCAATAATTCGCGCCGTTCTGCAGGGACGTTATGATGGAAGAAACTCAAGCCTTTGAGAATCGCGTGCTGGAATCCCTCAATGCGGCGAAAACGGTGCGCAGCTTTATGCTGAAAGCGGTTGAGCTGTTGGCGGAAGCCGTGAGTATTCTCACGCTGCAAATCTTCCGTAAAGACGATTATGCGGTGAAATACGCGGTAGAGCCGTTAATGACTGGCAGTGGTCCGTTAGGGGATCTCTCGGTACGTTTAAAGCTGATTTACGGTCTGGGTATGATCAGCCGTAAAGAGTATGAAGATGCCGAGTTGGTGATGGCGTTAGGGGAAGAGTTATTCCACGACGAAAACGACTATCGTTTTACCGATGATGAGATTCTCGGGCCGATTACCGAACTACACTGTGTCACCGCGTTGCCGCATCCTCCTGAACGGCTAATGGGAGGGGAGCCTGCCGATCCCTTGCTGATCCCGATGCAGCAGCAGCGTTATCAGCAGGTGGTACGTTCCACGCTGGTGCTCTCTCTGACGGCATTAATCTCGCAGATTAGCCTTAAAAAAGCCTTTTAGGTTGCGGTTCAGAACGTCGACGGGCGGTGCGTTTTTGATAGCGCACCGCCCATTTTTTTACGACGCGGAATGTTATATTAACCTTATCTCTGGTCGGTTGTTGCTTACCGCGGCTATTTACCGCTGATAGTCGAACTGTGCCGGACGTTCGCCATAGCCGAGGGCGGCAGTAGCCCCATCTGCGGCTTGTGTAAGGCGAAATACCGCTTCCGTCAACACCTGCGTTTGCTCTTCCAGTGAGTTAGCGGCGGCGGCGGATTGCTCTACCAACGCGGCGTTCTGCTGCGTGGTGCCATCCATTTCCGCAATCGCCTGACTGACCTGAGTAATACCACGGCTCTGCTCTTCAGACGCGGTGGCGATTTCACCCATGATATCGTGCAGCTGCGTTACCGATTTCACAATGTTATCCATGGTCTTGCCCGCGTTGGTGACCAGATTGGCACCCTGGCTGATTTGCGTGACGGATTCACTGATAAGCCCTTCGATCTCTTTGGCGGCTTGTGAGCTGCGCTGTGCCAGATTGCGCACTTCCCCTGCAACCACAGCAAAACCACGCCCTTATTCCCCGGCGCGCGCTGCTTCAACCCCTGCGTTCAGTGCCAGAATGTTGGTCTGGAAGGCAATGCTGTTGATAACCGACGTGATTTCGGCAATGCGCTTGGAACTTTGTTCGATATCCACCATGGTTTGCACCACATGGACTACCTGTTCGCCACCCTGTTTAGCAGTTTGCGAGGCATTCACCACCAGCTTGTTGGCATGGTTGGCGTTATCCGCATTTTGCTTCACGGTGGCGGTCAGTTGCTCCATGCTGGCCGCCGTTTGCCCAACGGCTGCTGCTTGCTGCTCGGTGCGAGAAGAGAGATCGGTGTTACCAGCGACGATTTCGCTGGCAGCGGTAGAGATTTGACCGACGCCAACGCGGATATCATCAATCATTTGGTGCAGATTACCGTTCATTTTTGCCATGGCGTTCAATAACTGGCCCAGTTCATCACGGCGCGAGGTCGACATGTTCATGGTCAGATCCCCCGTGGCAATGCGCTCAGCGATGGTGAGCGTATGGTTGAGCGGCGCGGTGATTTGTCGCGAAATAAACCAGGCAATCAACAGCCCAGCCAGCAGGGTGATTAGGGCCGTTACGGTCAACTGGATTTCTGAGGTGCGCACGTTGTGGTCGGTTTGCTGTAGCTGTGCGTGCAGCAGCTCGGTGATGCGATCGCTCAGCGTTACGGCGATGTCGTTCATCTGCGTGACGCTCTCCATCTCCTTCTGGTAAGCCGGCATGTAAGAGAGCACCTGCTCCTCATAATGGTTCATGGTGCTCAGAACCGGGTCCAGCGTTTCCCGCTGTTCGACGGAAAGGCTCTGGCTCAGGAAGGTCAATGCTGTCTGCGCTTCATTGATGGAGTCGGTCAGCGTTTCTTCTGCTGCCTTGGTGCGTTCCAGCAGCAAATTGTCCAGATGGAAGCGCTCTGTCATCAGCTTGGTTTTGAAATCAGCCAGCAGCAGTTGTTGTGATTGGCTATCGCCCGTCGCGCGCAGCTGGTCGTCAAGCTTGCTCATCGTCTGATCGGTGACGTCCAGGCTCCAGCTTTTTCTGACGTTATCTTTGGTGGTAACAGCATCCAGATAGTTTTGGCGCTGCTGCTTGTAACTATTGATCGTGGTCGTGATGCTATCGAGCGTTTTGCTATCCTGAGCAGACCAGCTTAGCGTCTTGGCCTGGGCGAGCAGCGTATTGATGTTGTCGATATGAATACTGTTTTGTTTGATGTCGTTCAGATCGTAATTGGCACCAAAGCGGGCACGATAATATTTAGCCTGATTCACCTCGGTATTAATCTGATTGCTCAAATTAGCTGTATTAGTCGCGACTTGATCTGACACTGGACCTTGAAAGGTTGAGAGTTACCGGTTTTGATATGGGTGTCGAATCCTTATACAAAACACGAGGTAACTCTCATGCTTCATACTAACAATCCCATCATCAAACACAAAGCCGGCCTGCTCAATCTCGCCGAAGAACTCGGTAACGTATCAAAAGCCTGTAAAATAATGGGTGTGTCACGCGACACGTTTTATCGCTATCAGGAACTGGCGGTAGAAGGCGGCATTGACGCTCTGGTTAACCAAAACCGCCGGGTTCCCAACCTGAAAAACCGTGCTGATGAAGCCACTGAACGTGCGGTTGTTGATTACGCCATTGAGTTCCCGGCTCATGGCCAGCACCGGACCAGTAATGAGCTGCGTAAAAAAGGCGTCTTCATTTCTGGCAGCGGTGTGCGCTCCATCTGGCAACGACACGATCTGGAAAACTTTCGTAAGCGCCTGAAGGCACTTGAGGAAAAAGTTGCCAGAGAAGGCATCGTACTTACTGATGCTCAAATCGCTGCACTGGAGAAGAAGGCGCACGACGACGAAGCCTGTGGTGAAATAGAGACTGCTCACCCGGGTTATCTGGGGTCGCAGGACACCTTCTACGTGGGTAATCTGAAAGGTGTTGGCCGTATCTACCAGCAGACGTTCGTGGATACGTACTCGAAAGTGGCGCACTGCAAGCTTTACACGAGTAAAGCACCGATCTCTGCCGCCGACCTGCTCAATGATCGCGTGCTGCCGTTCTACGAAGCTCAGGGGCTGCCAATGCTAAGAATACTGACGGACAGGGGGACGGAGTACTGCGGTAAAGTGGAACAACATGACTATCAGCTGTACTTGGCTATCAACGATATAGACCATACGAAAACGAAAGCGATGTCTCCGCAGACAAACGGTATCTGCGAGCGCTTCCATAAAACTATTTTGCAGGATTTTTATCAGGTTGCGTTCCGTAAGACGTTATACGAGGACCTAGAAAGTCTACAAAAGGATCTGGACAACTGGTTGTGGCATTACAATAATGAGCGAACTCATCAGGGTAAAATGTGCTGCGGGCGTACGCCAATGGCCACGTTACTTGATGGTAAACGAGTCTGGGCAGAAAAAAATCTGAACCAGATTTAATCTGACAGACACCTGTATAAATAACCGGTAACTGTCAGATCAGGTCTGAGCTAATACAAATCATTACAATGAAAACCATCCGCACAGTGCGCTGGGATACAACTCCCCAAGAGAATATCGGCGCCAGCGGGCATCGTTAACTTAAGATACAAAAGCTGTCCGGAG
This sequence comes from Symbiopectobacterium sp. Eva_TO, assembly GCF_053848865.1. NCBI lineage: Bacteria > Pseudomonadati > Pseudomonadota > Gammaproteobacteria > Enterobacterales > Enterobacteriaceae > Symbiopectobacterium > Symbiopectobacterium sp. Eva_TO. The sequence goes on from NZ_JBSPEY010000004.1 coordinate 2,669,841, forward strand.
ATGGTGGGTCAAGATCACCTGCGACCCCAGATAACCCCATATCGTTATACACATCTTTCTAACGCACTGTTTAATCAATGAGTTACGGGTTTATCTCAGAGTGGCATTTTGAACCTCAAAAAGCCAATGGGATGGCTTGAATGCCTTAATTCACGGGATTCTGAGCATCCTGTTCAAAAAATGGCCAAAAGATGTGTATAACGATATGAGATAACCCGGGTGAGCAGTCTCTATTTCACCACAGGCTTCGTCGTCGTGCGCCTTCTTCTCCAGTGCAGCGATTTGAGCATCAGTAAGTACGATGCCTTCTCTGGCAACTTTTTCCTCAAGTGCCTTCAGGCGCTTACGAAAGTTTTCCAGATCGTGTCGTTGCCAGATGGAGCGCACACCGCTGCCAGAAATGAAGACGCCTTTTTTACGCAGCTCATTACTGGTCCGGTGCTGGCCATGAGCCGGGAACTCAATGGCGTAATCAACAACCGCACGTTCAGTGGCTTCATCAGCACGGTTTTTCAGGTTGGGAACCCGGCGGTTTTGGTTAACCAGAGCGTCAATGCCGCCTTCTACCGCCAGTTCCTGATAGCGATAAAACGTGTCGCGTGACACACCCATTATTTTACAGGCTTTTGATACGTTACCGAGTTCTTCGGCGAGATTGAGCAGGCCGGCTTTGTGTTTGATGATGGGATTGTTAGTATGAAGCATGAGAGTTACCTCGTGTTTTGTATAAGGATTCGACACCCATATCAAAACCGGTAACTCTCAACCTTTCAAGGTCCAGTGTCAGATCAAGTCGCGACTAATACAAATGATTGAACGCCGCTGCAAGATTCTTCAGCGCTGTTCGCACATCGGGTTTTGGCATGAAGGCGATGTAATCTTCCTTCATCGTCTTCACGAACCGTTCTGCCATGCCGTTACTCTGTGGACTGCTCACTGCTGTTGTGCAGGGCTCCAGATTCAGTTCTCTGGCGAACTTCCGCGTTTCATGCGCTGTGTACGCTGAACCATTATCCGTCAGCCATTGCACTGGTTTATCCGGCAGCACGCTACCGAAGCGTTTTTCCACCGACCTCAGCATCACATCCTGCACGGTTGAACTGTCATAACCCCTGGTGCTCGCTGCCCAGTCTATGGCCTCCCGGTCGCAGCAGTCCAGTGCGAACGTCACCCGCAGCTTCTCGCCGTTGTCACAACCGAACTCGAAGCCATCTGAGCACCAGCGCATATCGCTCTCTGCTACCGCGATTTTGCCTTTATGCTCCCGCTTCGGACGTTCAGTTTTATCATGCAACAACAGCAGGTTATGCTCGCTCATTATCCTGTAAAGCCGTTTGGCGTTCACCGGTGGAAGTCCCTCTGCACGACGTTGCTTACGCAGGATACCCCACACTCGGCGGTAACCGTAACTGGGCATGTCGCTGATGATACGGAGGATGTCCGATAATATCTCAGCATCAGCTTCGTCATTACGCCGGTTGCTGCGCCTGTCCAGCCAGTCGGCAGAACGGTTAACCCGCAGTGACAGCTGCGCACGCGACACGCTCATGGCGCGGCTGACCAGAGCTATTCCCCGTCCTTTGGCAACAAGGGCGCGTGCGCTATCCATTTTCGCGACTGGCGGTACTCCACTGCTTCTTTGAGGATCTCAACTTCCATCGTCTTCTTACCCAGAAGGCGCTGTAGCTCCCGGACCTGCTTGAGGGCAGTCGCCAGCGCCGAAGCTGGAACCACTTCTTCTCCGGCCGCAACGGCGGTGAGGCTTCCTTCCTGGTATTGCTTCTTCCACTTAAACAAAAGGCTGGGCTGGATGCCATGCAGGCGGGCTACATGGGAGACGTTCATCCCCGGCTCCATTGTCTGCTGAATGATGGCGATTTTCTCTTGCGGAGTTTTACGCTTACGGACTTCTTGCCCTAACAGGATCCCGGTCATTTCAAAATTAGCATGATTGTTAGACATATATCTAAGCCTATCTCTTATCTGGAGATACAGCTACTGTCTGGTGTTACAGGGGGCTACATCAATCTGGGGTCGCAGGACACCTTCTACGTGGGTAATCTGAAAGGTGTTGGCCGTATCTACCAGCAGACGTTCGTGGATACGTACTCGAAAGTGGCGCACTGCAAGCTTTACACGAGTAAAGCACCGATCTCTGCCGCCGACCTGTTCAATGATCGCGTGCTGCCGTTCTACGAAGCTCAGGGGCTGCCAATGCTAAGAATACTGACCGACAGGGGGACGGAGTACTGCGGTAAAGTGGAACAACATGACTATCAGCTGTACTTGGCTATCAACGATATAGACCATACGAAAACGAAAGCGATGTCTCCGCAGACAAACGGTATCTGCGAGCGCTTCCATAAAACTATTTTGCAGGATTTTTATCAGGTTGCGTTCCGTAAGACGTTATACGAGGACCTAGAAAGTCTACAAAAGGATCTGGACAACTGGTTGTGGCATTACAATAATGAGCGAACTCATCAGGGTAAAATGTGCTGCGGGCGTACGCCAATGGCCACGTTACTTGATGGTAAACGAGTCTGGGCAGAAAAAAATCTGAACCAGATTTAATCTGACAGACACCTGTATAAATAACCGGTAACTGTCAGATCAGGTCTGAGCTAATACAAATTAGCTTTTTGAATACTCTCTTGTAACGACTCAATGTAGCTAATTCCTCGGCCCGCAATCAGTGCGGTTAACAGCAATACCAAAAAGAACCCCAGCCCTAATTTCTTACCGACGTTGATATTTTCAAACTTGATAGCCATTCTGTTTTCCACTGTGTGTGAAGCCAAACAATGGCGTCTATCCGGGGAGCGCACAAGCTTACGCTGTGCGATGGGGTGTCAGACTGAAGGCCACCTCGTTATACACATCTCTGTTCGTGCCTGAGCGCGCGTAGCGTTTCGGCGGCCGTCATGACTTTCTGCAAGCCTTTCCAGATAGTTTTTGCGCCTGGTTCACCGTCGCCTTTTCGAGCAAGAAAGCCTCCGAGTTGCGCAACTAAGCGCAATACTTCGTTTAGCTTAGGGCGGCCCTTGGGCATACGCTTGTTCATCAGTAGGTAAGCTCCATGAGTCTCGTCGGAATCAAAGAACAACATTGCGTCCAGCTCTGGACAGGTTCGTCCCATACGCATTAAATAGGCGATGCGCCATGCCACGATCATGAACAGCGCCAATGCCCGCTCAATGCGATCCACGGTCGATAACTGTAACGCTTCGACACAGCAGCCGTTCTTCAGCACATTGAAGAACATCTCGATTTCCCATCTAGCCCGATACCAGTCGATCAGCTCCACGATATCTTCTCGTCCTTCAGGTACGCGATTGCTCAGCAACCGCCACTCGACCGGCTTCACGCCTGCTGGCGGCTCAATTTCCTTGGCTATCACACAAGTCACTGCCAACCCGCAACGCAGCGACACTCGCTTCACGCGCAGCGCCTGTTTCACCGTACGCGCCTTCTGCCCCGCGCGAGCCGCCATAACGAATTGGATTTCTCCCACCGGCACGGTCTTTCCAACCTTCTGCCAAAGCTTCTCATTACAGTCCAGACTGCGATTATGAGTCGAGCGGATCAACCAGTCAGCCGGAGTGCCAAGGTCATCAGCGAGCTGCATCAACGCCTTGATATCCGCTTCGCGATCGGCTAAGTACACCAGACGTGTGTTTGGCAACTCCGAGGCGAGTTCAGCAACTCGCTCGTATCCCTCGAGCCAGCGCGTACTCTCCTTGAGCCCATCGCGTTTTCCGTCTGCATCCTTCGGCTCTCTTGCCCACATCCACGCATCCAGTACGCCCAACCCCACGCGATCCGGACTGACCGCGTAGGTCGGATGCAGGTACAGACCACGCCTGGCTTCGTAGTTCAAGGGACCCAAGCCTTGGATTTGCTGCCCGTTGAAGTCAAGCTCGGTAGTGTCTTGGATACACAGCACAACCTCGTGTTCTCGGATCCTTTCCTGCGTACGCTGCCAGTGAGGTTGCAGAATGTCTCGCCATTCGAATGCTTGGTTCTCCATGAAGCGGTAAGCACCCAGCGTCTCAGACCATCCGAGGCACGCATGCGGAATGCTGGCTTGCGGATTCTCAGCCAGCCGTATCAAAAGCCCTTTGGCACGCTTATTGAGCCTCGTGTCACCAAGATTTACCCCTTCCAGTTCTTGGTGTGCCCAGCCATCTGAATCCCGTGTCATTTTTCAGCGCCGTAAATGGCGATAGTACACGTCGGTTTCACTTCATTTACAACCCCACCGGCTGCCTATTTCAGCCCGCTAACCCTTGGCATATAAGGCGTTGCGGACTTGTGTATAACGAGGTGACTGAAGGCACGTCAGGAAAGCAAGACAAGCTCCGTGTCAGCGTGTGGCTATGTACCGTATTGCACCGTACAAACCGTATTCACCTTCCCATGGTAAAAATCCGGATGGGATAGACTGCCTACTTCAGACCATATCGTTATACACATCTTTTGGCCATTTTTTGAACAGGATGCTCAGAACCCCGTGAATTAAGGCATTCAAGCCATCCCATTGGCTTTTTGAGGTTCAAAATGCCACTCTGAGATAAACCCGTAACTCATTGATTAAACAGTGCGTTAGAAAGATGTGTATAACGATATGACTTCAGACAGCAGGGACTGCCATCTGATGCGGTGTTAATCGCCATAATCTGGGTACAAGGCATCGTGTGCCGCAAAGGGGGCAGCACAAAACATAGCATGATTTCGGCGAGTTAACCCCGGCAGCATAAATGAAAAATGCGCCTTTAAAAAATTTTTAATTGTTTAAATGTAAGAAAGATGAATCGAGTCAGCGGGTGAAAAGCAAAAAAAACCGAAATAACATTTTGTTATTTCGGTTTTATGCGTTTTATGTCGTCAGGACAAATTATTTGGCAGCAGCAAAACGTGCAGCCGCTTCATCCCAGTTCACCACGTTCCAGAACGCTTTGATGTAATCCGGGCGACGGTTTTGATACTTCAGGTAGTAAGCGTGTTCCCACACGTCAAGTGCGACGATCGGGTAACCGGAAGCGCCAGAAATAGCTTCACCCATTAGCGGGCTATCCTGGTTAGCGGTAGAAACCACGGCCAGTTTGCCGTCTTCTTTCAATACCAGCCACGCCCAGCCTGAACCGAAACGGGTTGCAGCAGCTTGCTCAAATTTTTCTTTGAATGCATCAACGCTGCCGAAATCGCGTTCAATAGCCGCTTTCAGATCGCCGCCCAGCGTGGTGCCCAGTTTCAGTTCTTTCCAGAACAGGCTGTGGTTAGCGTGGCCGCCGGCGTTGTTACGCAGTACCGCTTTTTTCTCGGCCGGTACTTTATCCAGTTTGGCGATCAGCTCTTCTGCGGAGAGGCTAGCGAATTCTGGCAGACTTTCCAGCGCTGCGTTAGCGTTATTGACGTAAGCCTGGTGGTGCTTGGAGTGATGGATTACCATCGTTTGTTTGTCGAAATGCGGTTCCAGCGCGTCATAAGCGTAAGGCAGGGATGGCAGTGAATAACTCATATTTATCATCTCCATAGTTGTACTACTAAATAATCGCGAGCGTGCTTGATCTCGGTTGTGGCGCGCGCGTGATAGTCAGGTACGGCACGCCTCAAGCGGTAGTGGTTAACAAACAACCGTTTGTTCGCGTCGCGTAATCATGAAGTTCATTATAGTTAATTAAATGATCTTGAAAACGATTATTCGCGTCGCCATCGCACGGAGTTCGAGCGTTTACCCTCGGAAAACAAACGGTTATATCATTGTTGCCTAAGCTAAAAACAGATTAATCTATCCGCAGTGGCCTCATGCGTTGTCGAGCAGACGCTGCGGATGGGTATAAACGGTTGCCCGGCCTGGGCGGCAAAAGCCCGCCAGCGTCAGGTTACAACGCTCAGCCACATCAATGGCGAGCGACGTTGCCGCTGAAACGGCAAACAGGATCTCGACGCCGCACATAGCAGCTTTTTGCACCATCTCATAGCTGGCACGGCTAGAAACCAACACGGCACCCGAGTGCCAGGGTCGCGTAGCGCGCACGCCCAGCAGTTTATCGAGTGCCACGTGGCGGCCAACATCTTCGCAACCGCCCAAAATAGTCCCTTCACCGGAAAGCCAGGCCGCCGCATGGGTAGAACCGGTCAATTGGCCGATGTGCTGCACGTCTTTGAGTTGCTTTAATGCACCGTCCAGGTGATTCAGCGAGAAAGTCTGCGTAAAGGGCAGCGGTGTGACCGGCTTGCCGATTTCTTCCAACTGTTCGACACCACACACGCCGCAACCGGTGCGGCCGCGTTCTTTTAGCCCGGCAAAGCGGCGGCTGGAGAGTTCAATCTGGACTTCAATATCATTGCAGACCGGCTGCACGTCCATGCCGTAAATCTCTTGTGGTGACGTGATGATGCCTTCCGACAGGGAAAAACCTAACGCAAAGGCTTCCAGATCTTTTGGCGTAGCCATCATCACCACATGGGAAATGCCGTTGTACACCAGCGCGACGGGCACTTCTTCCGCCAGCCAGTCCGTTTTGGCCTGAGACAAGCTGCCTTGATTGCGTACCGTTCGCTGGCATGCGCCCTCGAGCGCAGGGATCGCTTCTTCCACGTGTTATCCCCATAAGATATTCATTCTGGAATAGAAAGCCATTATTTCACCCCACCGGGTGTGATGCGAGTTTTATCGTGGCACGCGGTGTTTTGCCTGCGGTTCAGGGCACAAAAAGGGGGCAAAGTGTGCGTTTCCTCGAAGAGTCGCTAAACAGCGCGGCAGGAAAGCCGATTTGTGTATACACTTGGTAGACCGTCCTTGATGTTAGCAATTTTTTGCATATTGGCTCTGTTTTCATCGCGGCCTGGCCGCGTAACCCTACGGCGAAGAACAGGAGACCGCAATGGCACATCACACTGCTGAAGACCGGGTCGCGCCCGGCACCTATGCTCATCCCCTCAATCTGAAAAAGCTCTATGACAACTTTATTGGTGGCACCTGGGTGCCTCCGGTCAGTGGCGACTATTTCATTAACCTGACACCTGTCACCGGGCAACCCCTGTGTGAAGTCGCCAGCTCCGGCATGCGCGATGTCGGTACAGGATCGCGCCTTGCTGCTGAACCGGAGGATTGCGGATCGCATGGAGGAGAACGTGGAACTGCTGGCGTATGCGGAAACCTGGGATAACGGGAAACCGATTCGTGAAACCATAGGGGCTGACGTGCCGCTGGCGATCGACCATTTCCGCTACTTTGCCGCCTGTGCCCGCGCGCAGGAAGGGGCGATCAGCGAAATCGACAAGGATACGGTCGCTTACCATTTTCACGAACCGCTGTCCGTGCTGATGCTGATGGAACTGATTCAGGATTTATTACCGCCGGGCGTGGTCAACGTGGTAAATGGCTCTGGCAGTGAGATTGGTGAGTATCTGGCGACGTCGCCGCGCATCGCGAAAGTGGCGTTTACCGGCTCCACTGAAGTCGGGCAGCAAATCATGAGCTATGCGGCGCGCAATGTGGTGCCCGTGACGCTGGAATTGGGTGGGAAATCTCCCAATATTTTTTTTTGCTGACGTGATGGACAAAGAAGACAGCTATTTCGACAAAGTGTTGGAGGGCTTCACGCTGTTTGCCTTTAATCAGGGGGAAGTCTGTACCTGTCCAAGCCGGGCATTGATTCAGGAATCTATCTACGACCGTTTTATGGAACGGGCAATAAAACGGGTTGAAGCCATCCGCATTGGTAACCCACTGGACAGCCAGACCATGATGGGGGCACAGGTATCGGAAGGCCAGTTGAAAACCATCCTAGATTATATTGAGGTGGGTAAGCAGGAGGGCGCACGGATCCTGACCGGCGGGCGGCGCAAAGCGTTGCCAGACGCATTGACGCAGGGCTACTATCTGGAGCCGACCGTGTTGTTCGGAAAGAACAGCATGCGTGTGTTTCAGGAGGAAATTTTTGGTCCGGTGCTCGCGGTCACCACGTTTAAAACCATGGATGATGCGCTGGAGATCGCTAACGATACCCACTATGGATTGGGGGTAGGGGTGTGGAGCCGTAACAGCAACATCGCCTATCGTATGGGACGCGGTATTCAGGCTGGGCGCGTATGGACCAACTGCTACCACGCCTATCCGGCACATGCGGCTTTTGGTGGCTATAAACAGTCAGGCATTGGCCGTGAAAATCACAAGATGATGCTGGAGCACTACCAGCAAACCAAGTGCTTGTTGGTGAGTTACTCCGACAAACCGCTCGGGTTGTTCTGATGGTGTGTCGTTATCGAGCTGGTGGTTGCTGACAAACAGTCCCACTGCCACCGTCATTCCTGCGAAGCCGGGAATCTCTTGCAGATGAAACGCATTTCTTCTGACAGAGATTCCGACTTTCGTCGAGGATGGCTAAGTTCGTTGTTAGGTGAAGTTCGGCGGTAGGGTCGTAGCGGCGTAAGCCGCCGACAAATTTGCCTGGAGTAAATTTGAACAGCGTGCGCGCTTGCCCATAATGGCCCCTCGTCGTTATTCACCGGGCAACACGGACATGCCGAAGAGGTTTTGTCATTCGTCTGAACGCCCGTCTACGACGGGCGTTGTATTTTGTTCTATCACGAAGGAACGTTGTGTGAAGATAATTTCTGTGCGTGAAACACCGCGCTGGGCGGCAGAAGCTACGGCTTATTTTCAGGAGCAATGGGCATCCGAAGAGACAATGATGTTGTATCAGGATGCGATTGAACGCTCGCTGACGGCACATAATCCGTTGCCACAATGGTACCTGCTGGTTGAAGACGAGCGGATTGTTGGCTGTGCCGGACTGATTACCAATGATTTTATCAGTCGGATGGAGCTTTACCCGTGGCTGTGTGCGCTTTATGTAGAACCTGACTTTCGTTCTCGTGGTCTCGCTCGCCAATTGATGCGTCATGTCGCCGATGAAGCGAAAAAACACGGCTTTTCCCACCTGCATCTGTGTACCGATCTGGTCGGATTCTATGAGCAAGCGGGATTTGTCTATGCCGGAGAGGGCTATCATCCGTGGGGGGAATCATCGCGCGTCTACTCATTAGCGTTGTGATGTCAGTCGATCGCCATAACAGCATTTCCTGAAGCCCTGCCATTGAGGCATACCCGTATGGGGGCTACCCTTATGTTGTTAAAAACAAAAGGGGAGCCTCATGTCGGACAAGATAGGCTGGGTCAATAATTTACGCGCCGTCGCCTGCCTGATGGTGGTGTTGATCCATAGCACCACCTATTACATTACGGCGGCAGGTATGCCGGGCGAGCGCCATTGGGATGTGGCAAACTTGCTAAATTCCGCGTGCCGGGTGGGGGTTCCGCTGTTCTTTATGATTTCCGGCTACCTGTTTTTTGGCGAGCGGCGGGCGGAAAAAAAACACATGCTGCGTATTGGCTTCTGCCTGCTGTTTTACAGCGCGGTGGCCTTGGCGTATATGGCATTGCTGACACCTATTCATGCAGGCAACGCGCTACGGCTGTTTTGGCAAAAGCCGGTCTTTTATCATCTGTGGTTTTTCTATGCCATTCTGGTTATCTATCTGCTATCGCCGCTAATACGGGTTCCCCCGGTATCAGGACGTTATCTTGCCGTAGTCGTATTGATTCTAGCCGTTGTCGCCAATCCCAATACGCCTGAACTGACGATAGGGCATACCCCGTTGTTACCCATCAACGTGTATATTGTGAGCGACACGTTTTACTACCTGCTGTATGCGCTAGTGGGGCGCGCTTTGGGGACGTTAACGCCCACGCGTTGGGTCACGCTGGGAGCAGTGCCGTTGTTTGTTGTCTCCGTGCTGCTGATTGCGATGGGCACCTCGCAGCAGACGTTAGCAAACGACAACTTTAACCAAACGTTCTACCTCTATGCCAACCCGTTGGTGTTTATTGCGGCGGTATGCCTGATGATCCTGTTCAAAGCGGCAGCGCTGAGCGCACCTTTGCCCGGATTTTCGTTTATCTCCCGGCATTCTCTGGCTATTTATGGCTTCCATGCCCTGATTATTCATTTTATTCGTACTCGCGATTTGGCCCTGAAAGGTTGGCCGATACTGGATATCTTTTACGTTTTTTTCTGCGCAGTGGTATGCAGCATGCTGCTTTCCCTGTTGGTGCAGCGATGCGACATCCGGCGTTGGGTTAGTTAATGGATATCGTTCATCAATGGGCGCAACTGCTGGTAGAGCATACGAAACGTTTCTCGTTGCTGCGCATAGCGGGCGTGCTGTGCGGCATCGGGCTGGTGAATCTGTTCCAGAGGCAGCGGTGGCAACAGGTCGGCCAGAGAGATAGCGGGATTCACGGCGCTTTGTGCCAGCCGCGCCGCCCCCAGAGCCGGGGCCGACATCGCCGCCAGTGCGGTACTCCAGCGTCTGTCCGCTGATATCCGCCAGCATTTGACGCCAGTACGCGCTGCGTGCACCACCGCCAATCAAGGTGATACTAAATAGCTGTTCCTAATACCGCTACACTTTTGCCTGTCCATGTTTTCCACTGGGAAAAGGGCTGACGGTTTCCATGAAGCGGCGAACCTTGTTCAGTAACTGCCACATTGAACAGCATTGATGATTGCGGGTAATGGTTTCATGCAACGCCTGCCATAACCGCTCTACATGATTTACCCATGGTGAGTACACCGGCTGATAAATAACCCTGAATTTCGGGTTTTCTTCCAGCCAGCGCTGCGTCTCCCGGCTTTTGTGAATAATGTAGTTATCAACTATCAGCGTGAGCGTTTTTGCCCGTCTGTACGTTGCTCTCAGATGCTCTAACATACTGATAAACAAACACGAACTTTTACTGTTTTGTAGTGGCACACTGATACTGGCCACCTGATCGGAGGTGATATGCTCACCTCATCAACACGACAGGTGACCTCATGGGTAAACATTTTACGGCGGAATTTAAGCTCGAAGCCGCAAAGCTGGTTGTCGACCACGGCTACACATACGTTAAGGCCGCAGAGGCGGTTAATGTCAGCCATTCTGCCATTAGTCGCTGGGTCAATAAGCTTCGCCTTGAACGACAGGGAAAAACGCCAACGGGACTTCCTCTTACCCCTGAACAGCTCGAGCTGCGTGAGATGAAGAAAAAAGTCCAATGCCTTGAAATGGAGAACGAAATCCTAAAAAAGGCTACGGCGCTCTTAATGTCGGACTCACTCAACGGTTCACGGTAGTCGACAGGCTGAGGGCGCGATACCCGGTCACGGCGTTGTGCCAAACTTTTGAGGTACATCGCAGCAGCTACAGGCACTGGCAGGCTTCCGCTAATGAACCCGACGGTGAGCGCGTGGTTAAGTGTAGCCGCGTCATGGAAGCCTGGAACGCCAGCGGCGGCTCTGCCGGCGCTCGAAGTATCGCGACCATCGTCACCGGCAGCTCTGGTGTCAAAATGGGGCGCTGGCTGGCTGGCAAGCTGATGAAGGAGCTGGGTATCGCCAGCTGCCAGCGACCGGCTCACAAATACAAACGCGGCGGCAATGAACACGTTGAAATACCGAACTATCTCAACCGCCAGTTCGCGGTTACCGCACCGGATCAGGTCTGGTGCGGCGATGTGACCTACATCTGGACGGGCAAATGCTGGGCTTACCTTGCGGTGGTGCTAGATCTGTTCGCCCGCAAACCGGTGGGCTGGGCCATGTCGACGTCGCCGGACTCGGCGCTGACAGTTAAAGCGTTGCAGATGGTCTGGGAACTCCGGGGACAACCAACAGGAGTCATGTTCCACAGCGACCAGGGCAGCCACTATACCAGCCGTCAATACCGGCAAGCCCTGTGGCGCTGCCGGATAAAGCAGAGTATGAGTCGGCGGGGTAACTGCTGGGATAATGCGCCAATGGAGCGGTTCTTCCGCAGCCTGAAGACAGAATGGGTGCCGACAAAGGGTTACAACAGCTTCAGCGAAGCCCAGGACGCGATTATCCGCTACATCACGGGGTATTACAGCGCTATCCGGCCTCACTGGTATAACGGCGGCTTAACTCCAAACGAATCTGAGCGACTGTTCTACATACAGTCTAATGCGGTGGCCAATATTAGTTGACCACTACATTTCCTTCAACATAGCTGACTTTTCCCGTTCCGCTGTGTAATGCACCCGCCAGATAATATTTCTCGTTCTGGCCCGGCGTCACGATGCGTTTCTGCTTCCCGCGAACCTGCCAGTCCGCGCCAATTTTGGGATTCAGATGAATATCCACTTCGTCTTCGTAAAAGACGGGATGTTCCGCGCTGCATTGTTCCAGCGCCATCGCGATGGCCTCCATTTTTTCTTCCTTATGCGGGTCGCGGATACGCAGCGTAGGAGCTGCGCGTCGCCACACCAGACCGGCAGAAGGCAGCCAACGGCGCACCGTGGAAGCATGCAACTGGCAACCGGTTATCTCATTGATTTTTATCGCTAGCAGTTCCGTGCTCCAGCGCGAACGCTGATAGCCAAAATCATGAGGGGAACGCTTTACGAGCTGGATTAACAGTGCGCAGATCTGTTCAAACGGCCAGCGACGGCCACGACCGGGCCGCAGAGATTTGAGGCCTTCAATGCCGTACAGGGTGAGCCAGTTAATCCATCTGCCGATTGACGAACGGGCGCAGCAAAGCATCCTGGCGACATCGCTCACGCGCTCGCCCCGGTGCAACATCAGGATGGCGGTCAGCCTGCGGGCGTGATTCTTGTCACGCGTTTTATGGAGAGTTTTCTTCATCAGGCGTCGTTCGTTACGGGGTATCGGTGCTATGCTCGACATCGCTCAGTCCGGTTGATGATTTGGGATCTTTATCGATTGATCAGATCGCTCAACTCGGACTGAGTTCCCTTCAGGTGATCTACTATTCGGAACAGTTATTTAGAGGGGCGCAGCCCGGTCATGTGCAGCACGTCCATGCCATCGGCAAGCGCGAACCCAACGCCTTCCAGCACGGCGCGCGCCAGTTCTGCCCGGCCGTGCTGGTGGGTTAATCCCCAAAAAGCGCCTTTTGCCTGCGGATTATTGTGCGGGGTACGCTCGCCTGAAAGGTAGGGGAGGAACCAAACAGGCGGTACGCTGGTGCTGACAGTGGCTTGTGCCACTTCTTCCAGTAATTGCGATACGCTTTCGGCATGGGTCAGTCGGGCTACCCAGTCCAGACACGATGCCGCGCTCAACATCACCGACATCAAATGCCAGGTGCCCGGTAAGGCATGGCATAAGCTGTGCACCGCATGCTGCGGGTTGCTGAGAAAACCATCGCTGACCGCAAAGTAGACGCCGGATGTTCCCAGTGACAGCATGGCTTGCCCCGCTTGCCACAGGCCTACCCCTGCGTTATCGCCGCCACCGGCGACCACTGGGACGCTATTCATGTTCCAGCGCTGTGCCAGTGCATCGGAAAGGTAGCCGGTTATCTGATTGCCTTCAAACAAGTCAGGCATTGCCTCGCGATCGAGCGAACAGGCAGCGAGCAGCGTATCACTCCAATCCCGTTTACCGACATCCAACCACATCGTACCGGCGGCATCCTACATGTCGCTGGCAAATTCGCCCGTCATACGCCAGCGTAGGTAGTCTTTGGGTAACAGAACCTTATCAATCTGCCGAAAGCATGTGGGCTCATGTTCCTGAACCCATTTCAGTTTAGGAGCCGTGAAGCCCGGCATCATCAGATTACCCGTAATCTGGCGAGAATCCGGCACCTGTTGTTCCAATGTGTGGCATTGGGCGGCACTGCGGCCATCGTTCCACAGCATCGCGGGGCGTAACACCCGATGCTGTTTGTCGAGCAAGGTAGCGCCATGCATTTGCCCTGTCAGGCCGATAGCCTTAACGGCATGTAAATTGTACTGTGTTGCCAGCGCTTGTACCGTGGCATCGGTGGCTGTCCACCACGCCTCGGGAGATTGCTCAGACCAGAGCGGATGGGGGCGGGATACCGTTAACGGTGCGCTTTGCGCGGCAATGACGCAGCCTTCCTCATTCAGCAGAAGGGTCTTTACGCCCGACGTGCCGAGATCGATACCCATATACATAATGTGTATTAGCTCAGACCTGATCTGACAGTTACCGGTTATTTATACAGGTGTCTGTCAGATTAAATCTGGTTCAGATTTTTTTCTGCCCAGACTCGTTTACCATCAAGTAACGTGGCCATTGGCGTACGCCCGCAGCACATTTTACCCTGATGAGTTCGCTCATTATTGTAATGCCACAACCAGTTGTCCAGATCCTTTTGTAGACTTTCTAGGTCCTCGTATAACGTCTTACGGAACGCAACCTGATAAAAATCCTGCAAAATAATTTTATGGAAGCGCTCGCAGATACCGTTTGTCTGCGGAGACATCGCTTTCGTTTTCGTATGGTCTATATCGTTGATAGCCAAGTACAGCTGATAGTCATGTTGTTCCACTTTACCGCAGTACTCCGTCCCCCCTGTCCGTCAGTATTCTTAGCATTGGCAGCCCCTGAGCTTCGTAGAACGGCAGCACGCGATCATTGAGCAGGTCGGCGGCAGAGATCGGTGCTTTACTCGTGTAAAGCTTGCAGTGCGCCACTTTCGAGTACGTATCCACGAACGTCTGCTGGTAGATACGGCCAACACCTTTCAGATTACCCACGTAGAAGGTGTCCTGCGACCCCAGATAACCCGGGTGAGCAGTCTCTATTTCACCACAGGCTTCGTCGTCGTGCGCCTTCTTCTCCAGTGCAGCGATTTGAGCATCAGTAAGTACGATGCCTTCTCTGGCAACTTTTTCCTCAAGTGCCTTCAGGCGCTTACGAAAGTTTTCCAGATCGTGTCGTTGCCAGATGGAGCGCACACCGCTGCCAGAAATGAAGACGCCTTTTTTACGCAGCTCATTACTGGTCCGGTGCTGGCCATGAGCCGGGAACTCAATGGCGTAATCAACAACCGCACGTTCAGTGGCTTCATCAGCACGGTTTTTCAGGTTGGGAACCCGGCGGTTTTGGTTAACCAGAGCGTCAATGCCGCCTTCTGCCGCCAGTTCCTGATAGCGATAAAACGTGTCGCGTGACACCCCCATGATTTTACAGGCTTTTGATACGTTACCGAGTTCTTCGGCGAGATTGAGCAGGCCGGCTTTGTGTTTGATGATGGGATTGTTAGTATGAAGCATGAGAGTTACCTCGTGTTTTGTATAAGGATTCGACACCCATATCAAAACCGGTAACTCTCAACCTTTCAAGGTCCAGTGTCAGATCAAGTCGCGACTAATACACATAATGTGAGATCCTTATTTAGACCTGCCGATACCGCTGTAATTCCCACCGCGTTATTCCCACGAATAAGTCGCAACATCCGTGAGAATAGGCGACTTTTAACCGTTACTAATACAGGTAGTTGTTGATCAAATTCTCCAACATTTCCTGATGCCCGCTTTGGTGTTTCGGTGCGAGTTGTTTTGTGTGGACGTATTTTGCCAACTGTTCGAGGGAAAGTTTACCTTGCAGGATTTGCTGCCCGAGTTCGCCGTTCCAGCCCGCATAGCGTTTAGCAACCCATTGGTTCAACTTGTCATCTTCCAGCATCCGGGCTGCGACTTTTAGCGACAACGCCAGCGTATCCATGGCACCTATATGGGCATGGAACAGATCGTAGCGATCGGTGCTTTGGCGACGCACTTTGGCGTCAAAATTCAGTCCACCGGTTGTGAAGCCACCCGCTTTGAGGCACCTCGTTATACACATCTCTGTTCGTGCCTGAGCGCGCGTAGCGTTTCGGCGGCCATCATGACTTTCTGCAAGCCTTTCCAGATAGTTTTTGCGCCTGGTTCACCGTCGCCTTTTCGAGCAAGAAAGCCTCCCAGTTGCGCAACTAAGCGCAATACTTCGTTTAGCTTAGGGCGGCCCTTGGGCATACGCTTGTTCATCAGTAGGTAAGCTCCATGAGTCTCGTCGGAATCAAAGAACAACATTGCGTCCAGCTCTGGACAGGTTCGTCCCATACGCATTAAATAGGCGATGCGCCATGCCACGATCATGAACAGCGCCAATGCCCGCTCAATGCGATCCACGGTCGATAACTGTAACGCTTCGACACAGCAGCCGTTCTTCAGCACATTGAAGAACATCTCGATTTCCCATCTAGCCCGATACCAGTCGATCAGCTCCACGATATCTTCTCGTCCTTCAGGTACGCGATTGCTCAGCAACCGCCACTCGACCGGCTTCACGCCTGCTGGCGGCTCAATTTCCTTGGCTATCACACAAGTCACTGCCAACCCGCAACGCAGCGACACTCGCTTCACGCGCAGCGCCTGTTTCACCGTACGCGCCTTCTGCCCCGCGCGAGCCGCCATAACGAATTGGATTTCTCCCACCGGCACGGTCTTTCCAACCTTCTGCCAAAGCTTCTCATTACAGTCCAGACTGCGATTATGAGTCGAGCGGATCAACCAGTCAGCCTGAGTGCCAAGGTCATCAGCGAGCTGCATCAACGCCTTGATATCCGCTTCGCGATCGGCTAAGTACACCAGACGTGTGTTTGGCAACTCCGAGGCGAGTTCAGCAACTCGCTCGTATCCCTCGAGCCAGCGCGTACTCTCCTTGAGCCCATCGCGTTTTCCGTCTGCATCCTTCGGCTCTCTTGCCCACATCCACGCATCCAGTACGCCCAACCCCACGCGATCCGGACTGACCGCGTAGGTCGGATGCAGGTACAGACCACGCCTGGCTTCGTAGTTCAAGGGACCCAAGCCTTGGATTTGCTGCCCGTTGAAGTCAAGCTCGGTAGTGTCTTGGATACACAGCACAACCTCGTGTTCTCGGATCCTTTCCTGCGTACGCTGCCAGTGAGGTTGCAGAATGTCTCGCCATTCGAATGCTTGGTTCTCCATGAAGCGGTAAGCACCCAGCGTCTCAGACCATCCGAGGCACGCATGCGGAATGCTGGCTTGCGGATTCTCAGCCAGCCGTATCAAAAGCCCTTTGGCGCGCTTATTGAGCCTCGTGTCACCAAGATTTACCCCTTCCAGTTCTTGGTGTGCCCAGCCATCTGAATCCCGTGTCATTTTTCAGCGCCGTAAATGGCGATAGTACACGTCGGTTTCACTTCATTTACAACCCACCTCGTTATACACATCTCTGTTCGTGCCTGAGCGCGCGTAGCGTTTCGGCGGCCGTCATGACTTTCTGCAAGCCTTTCCAGATAGTTTTTGCGTCTGGTTCACCGTCGCCTTTTCGAGCAAGAAAGCCTCCCAGTTGTGCAACTAAGCGCAATACTTCGTTTAGCTTAGGCGGCCCTTGGGCATACGCTTGTTCATCAGTAGGTAAGCTCCATGAGTCTCGTCGGAATCAAAGAACAACATTGCGTCCAGCTCTGGACAGGTTCGTCCCATACGCATTAAATAGGCGATGCGCCATGCCACGATCATGAACAGCGCCAATGCCCGCTCAATGCGATCCACGGTCGATAACTGTAACGCTTCGACACAGCAGCCGTTCTTCAGCACATTGAAGAACATCTCGATTTCCCATCTAGCCCGATACCAGTCGATCAGCTCCACGATATCTTCTCGTCCTTCAGGTACGCGATTGCTCAGCAACCGCCACTCGACCGGCTTCACGCCTGCTGGCGGCTCAATTTCCTTGGCTATCACACAAGTCACTGCCAACCCGCAACGCAGCGACACTCGCTTCACGCGCAGCGCCTGTTTCACCGTACGCGCCTTCTGCCCCGCGCGAGCCGCCATAACGAATTGGATTTCTCCCACCGGCACGGTCTTTCCAACCTTCTGCCAAAGCTTCTCATTAGAGTCCAGACTGCGATTATGAGTCGAGCGGATCAACCAGTCAGCCGGAGTGCCAAGGTCATCAGCGAGCTGCATCAACGCCTTGATATCCGCTTCGCGATCGGCTAAGTACACCAGACGTGTGTTTGGCAACTCCGAGGCGAGTTCAGCAACTCGCTCGTATCCCTCGAGCCAGCGCGTACTCTCCTTGATCCCATCGCGTTTTCCGTCTGCATCCTTCGGCTCTCTTGCCCACATCCACGCATCCAGTACGCCCAACCCCACGCGATCCGGACTGACCGCGTAGGTCGGATGCAGGTACAGACCACGCCTGGCTTCGTAGTTCAAGGGACCCAAGCCTTGGATTTGCTGCCCGTTGAAGTCAAGCTCGGTAGTGTCTGGATACACAGCACAACCTCGTGTTCTCGGATCCTTTCCTGCGTACGCTGCCAGTGAGGTTGCAGAATGTCTCGCCATTCGAATGCTTGGTTCTCCATGAAGCGGTAAGCACCCAGCGTCTCAGACCATCCGAGGCACGCATGCGGAATGCTGGCTTGCGGATTCTCAGCCAGCCGTATCAAAAGCCCTTTGGCACGCTTATTGAGCCTCGTGTCACCAAGATTTACCCCTTCCAGTTCTTGGTGTGCCCAGCCATCTGAATCCCGTGTCATTTTTCAGCGCCGTAAATGGCGATAGTACACGTCGGTTTCACTTCATTTACAACCCCACCGGCTGCCTATTTCAGCCCGCTAACCCTTGGCATATAAGGCGTTGCGGACTTGTGTATAACGAGGTGGCTTTGAGGATCTCATACATGATTAAGGCATTCTCTTCCACGCTGTTCGGGAACTGATCGGTATCCCAGCCCAACTGTGGGTCGCCACGGTTGGCATCAACCGAACCAAAAATCCCCAGCGCGATGGCAGTGGCGATTTCATGGTGGAACGTGTGTCCTGCCAGCGTAGCGTGGTTTGCTTCAATATTAACCTTGATCTCTTTTTCTAAACCGAACTGTTTCAGGAAACCATAAACGGTTGCCACATCGTAATCGTACTGATGCTTGGTCGGCTCCTGCGGTTTCGGTTCGATAAGCCGCGTGCCCTGAAAACCGATTTTATGCTTATGCTCTACCACCATCTGCATAAAGCGGCCAATCTGTTCCCGTTCCTGACGCAAATCGGTATTTAGCAAGGTTTCATAGCCTTCGCGCCCGCCCCACAGCACGTAGTTTTCTCCTCCGAGCTTCTGAGTGGCGTTCATAGCAGAAAAGACCTGTGTCGCTGCCCAGGCAAAAATTTCCGGATCTGGGTTGGTGGCAGCACCGGCAGCATAACGAGGGTGTGTAAAGCAGTTGGCGGTTCCCCAGAGCAGTTTTACCCCTGTTTGCTGCTGCTTTTCGGCAAGTTTGTCGACAATTGTTTGGAAATTATACAGATAGTCATTCAATGAACTGCCTTCCGGTGCGATATCCACGTCGTGGAAGCAGTAGTAAGGCACGTTCAATTTTTGGAAAAACTCAAAGGCAATATCGGCTTTTTGTTTTGCCAATTCCAGGGGCTCCCCTGCCGCTTGCCAAGGGCGTTCAAAGGAGCCAACGCCAAACATATCGGCACCGTTCCAACAGAAGGTGTGCCAGTAGGCGACGGCGAAACGCAAATGCTCTGACATCCGTTTTCCCAAAATTTCCTGTTCGGGATTGTAATGGCGGAAAGCGAAGGGATTTGTGGTGCCGCGGCCTTCATAACGAAGGTAATGCCTTCAAATAGTTGGCTTTTGTGATATTCTGCCGCTATTTGAGGTTTCCACGTGGTTACTGTTTTTGTTCATTGCCCTCGCTGCCATTCAGATAAAGTTTATCGACATGGCCTTAGTCCAACTAAGCGCGAACGCTTCCGGTGTCAGTGCTGTCGCCGTTTATTCCAGCTTACCTACCGCTATGAAGCGCGGAAGCCGGGAGTCAAAGAGCAGATCGTTGATATGGCCTTCAACGGTGCCGGTGTTCGCGATACCGCCAGAACGTTGAAAATCGGCATCAATACGGTCATCCGGGCTTTAAAAAGCTCTCGCCCCGCAGGATAACGTCTTCTCCCGTTGCTCACGCCGACGTCGCCCTTATCTGTGAACTTGATGAACAATGGAGCTTCGTTGGCAGTAAGGCGCTACAGCACTGGCTCTGGTACGCTTACAATACCAAAACGGGCGGTGTTCTGGCCTACACTTTTGGCCCCCGAACCGGTGAGACCTGCCGTGAATTGCTGGCTCTGTTGACACCGTTCAACATCGGCATGATTACCAGTGACAACTGGGGCAGCTATGCAAGAGAGGTTCCGAAGCAGAAACATCTGACTGGCAAGATCTTCACGCAACGCATAGAGCGCAATAACCTGACGCTCCGTACCCGCATTAAACGACTGGCGCGTAAAACGATTTGCTTCTCGCGCTCCGTCGAGATCCACGAAAAAGTCATCGGAGCCTTCATCGAAAAACACATGTTCTACTAATTGGAGTCATTACCCACTTTTTACTGTCAGCCTGTGCCGCACTTGCGTTAATAAGCCATGCCGGATTTGCCAAAGAGGTAAAATTGGTATGGCAATCGATGACTTGCGTTTGGAACGCTGGCAGAAAGATCGCGATCTCTTCGTTGCCAAGGCGCAAGCGCAGGGGGCGACGGTGTTCGTTCAGTCTTCGAACGGCAATGAGGAAACCCAGATTTCTCAAATAGAAAACATGATAAATCGCGGCGTCGATGTCCTGGTTATTATTCCTTATAACGGCCAGGTGCTTAGCAATGTGATTGCAGAAGCAAAACGCGAAGGTCTCAAGGTCTTAGCCTATGACCGCATGATCAATAACGCGGATGTGGATTTTTACATCTCGTTTGATAATGAAAAGGTGGGAGAGCTACAGGCGAAATATTTGATTGACAAAGTGCCACAAGGTAATTATTTCCTGATGGGTGGTTCACCGGTGGACAATAATGCAAAACTGTTCCGTAAGGGACAAATGAACGTATTAAAACCCTTGATTGACTCTGGGAAAATAAAAGTCGTTGGCGATCAATGGGTCGATGCGTGGTTGGCAGAAAATGCCTTGAAAATTATGGAAAATGCACTAACGGCAAACAATAACAATATTCAGGCTGTCGTCGCCTCCAATGATGCCACGGCGGGCGGTGCGATTCAGGCTTTGGCCGCTCAAGGCTTGGCGGGCAAGGTGGCGATTTCCGGGCAGGATGCGGATTTGGCGGCGATAAAACGCATTATCGCTGGCACGCAAACCATGACGGTGTACAAACCGATCACCAAGCTGGCAACGGAAGCCGCTGATATTGCCGTTGCGTTAGGGGCGGGAAAAGCCCCCAAATCCAACGCCTCGCTGGAGAATGGATTAAAAGCGGTGCCATCGTATCTGTTAGCGCCGGTGCCGGTTGATAAATCCAACATTGAAACCACCGTGATTGCCGATGGGTTCCATAAAGCCGCCGATCTGAAGTGATTAACTGGCCCCGAGTGTCCTCTGACACCGGGGCTTCGGTTGGCTGCGTTACCGGGTGTGCGGCGAGGGAACTATGGAGGCGAGAATGCCGTTCTTGTTGGAAATGAAAAACATCACCAAGGTGTTTGGCAGCGTAAAGGCGGTGGATAACGTCAGCCTGGCGTTGGAAGCCGGACAAGTATTATCGCTGTGCGGTGAGAATGGTTCGGGTAAATCGACGCTGATGAAAGTGCTTTGCGCCATTTATCCCTTCGGCAGCTATGGCGGGGATATCCTCTTCGCTGGCGATCCGCTGCACGCCAGCCATATTCGTGATACTGAGCAGAAGGGTATCGCCATCATTCATCAGGAACTGGCGCTGGTCAAAGAGATGAGCGTATTGGAGAACATCTTCCTGGGTAATGAGTGGACGGCACGCGACATATTAGACAGTGATTCGATGTTTTTGCGCTGCCAGACCATGCTGGCGCGCGTCAAGCTTGAGGTCGATCCTCATACCCGAGTCGGTGAACTGGGTCTTGGCCAACAGCAACTGGTGGAGATTGCCAAGGCACTTAACAAGCAGGTGCGGCTGTTGGTATTGGACGAACCGACTGCCTCACTGACTGAGCGGGAAACCGCGATTTTGCTGGATATCATTCGTGATTTGCGCAATCACGGTATCGCCTGTATCTACATTTCCCACAAGCTAAATGAAGTCAAAGCCATTTCGGACGTCATCTGTGTGATTCGCGATGGCAAGCATATCGGTACCCATCCTGCCGACTCGCTTAGTGAAGAGCAGATCATCGCCATGATGGTGGGGCGGGAGCTAACCGAGCTTTACCCCTCTGAAGCGCATGACATTGGCGAGGAGATCCTGCGCGTCGAACACCTGATGGCGTGGCATCCGGTTAACCGCCATATTCGTCGCGTCAATGATGTTTCCTTCGCGCTGCGTCGGGGGGAAATTCTGGGCGTCGCGGGGCTGGTTGGCTCCGGCCGGACCGAAACGGTGCAATGTCTGTTTGGTGCTTACCGTGGACGCTGGCAGGGCAATATTGTGCTCAAGGGGCAGCCTGTAGCGATTAACGATTGCCAACAGGCGATGGCGCTGGGTATCGCGATGGTGCCGGAAGACCGCAAAAAGGATGGCATTGTTCCGGTGATGAGCGTGGCGCAAAACATTACGCTGGCGGCACTCGATCGCTTTTCCGGGCTGTTTCTTCGCTGGATGACACGCGCGAACAGGATGTGATTCGCCAGTCGATTGCCCATCTTAAAGTGAAAACGGCCAGTCAGGATTTAGCCATTGCCCGCCTGAGCGGCGGGAACCAGCAAAAAGCGGTTTGGCAAAATGCCTGTTGTTAAACCCCGATGTTTTGATCCTCGATGAGCCTACGCGCGGTATCGATATCGGCGCAAAATATGAAATATGTAAACTTATTAATTAGTTAGCCAAAAAAGGGATGGCGATTATTGTCATTTCATCCGAGCTGCCGGAGGTGCTGGGACTGAGCGATCGTGTCCTGGTGATGCATGAAGGGCGTGTAAAAGCCGATTTGGTTAATCACGATTTGACACAAGAGCAGGTTATGGAAGCCGCGCTGAGGAGTGAACAACATGTTGAAAACGCCACCGTCTAATGCCTCTGCCGATACCCTGGCACCCAAACAACCGGCACCAGCCGGCGAGGCCGTGCGCTGGTTCAGGCAGGTAAATCTTCAGGTGTTTGTCATGATTGCTGTCATTATCGCGATTATGCTGTTTTTCACCTTGATGACCGATGGCTCCTATCTCAGCGCGCGTAATGTGTCTAACCTGCTGCGCCAGACGGCCATCACCGGCATTTTGGCGGTGGGGATGGTGTTTGTCATCGTCTCGCCGAAATTGATCTCTCGGTAGGCTCCATGATGGGGTTACTGGGCGGATTGGCCGCCATCTTTGACGTGTGGTTAGGATGGCCGCTGCCGTTGTGGTGACGCTGCTTCTGGGGCTGTTATTGGGTGCCTGGAACGGCTAGTGGGTAGCGTACCGTAAAGTGCCCTCATTTATTGTTACCTTGGCGGGAATGCTGGCTTTTCGCGGTATTCTCATCGGCATTACTAACGGTACCACCGTCTCTCCGACCAGTAGCGCCATGGCACAGATCGGCCAAAGCTATCTGCCTGCGGGTGTAGGATTTACGCTTAGGGTAGCGGGGTTACTGACATTTATTGCCTGGCAATGGCGTCGGCGGCAAAAACGGGCCAGTCTGGGGCTGACCGTAACGCGTCCAGTCAGTGACATTGGCCGGCAGGCCGTTATGGCGGTGCTGGGCGCGATTTACCTGCTGAATGACTATAGTGGTGTGCCAACGCCGGTGCTGATTTTGACGCTGCTGATGCTGGGCGGGATTTTTATGGCAACGCGCACGGCGTTTGGGCGTCGCATTTATGCCATTGGTGGCAATATCGAGGCGGCCCGTTTGTCGGGTATCAATGTTGCACGCAGCAAGCTGGCGGTTTTTGCCATTAATGGGCTGATGGTGGCGGTTGCAGGGTTGATATTAAGTTCGCGTTTGGGGGCGGGCTCACCTTCTGCGGGCAACATTGCCGAGTTGGATGCCATCGCTGCGTGCGTGATCGGTGGCACCAGTTTGGCCGGTGGTGTTGGCAGCGTAGCCGGGGCGGTCATGGGGGCGTTTATCATGGCCTCGTTAGATAATGGAATGAGCATGCTGGATGTTCCAACTTTTTGGCAGTACATCGTCAAAGGCGGCATTTTGCTGTTGGCGGTGTGGATGGATACGGCCACCAAGCGCAAGGGCTGACCGTCTCTGATGACATGATGTCAGCGGGTCTCAGGAAACAGGCTGCGGCTCGCATTAATCAGCAAAATATTTTTGCTCATCGTGGGGGTGTGCTATTGAGAAAGGCATGTCCACGGCTGGAGCAGTGAATATGTTTGAAAAACGCTATCGTATTACGCTGTTGTTTAATGCCAATAAAGTCTACGACCGGCAAGTGGTGGAGGGCGTGGGCGAGTACTTGCAGGCCTCTCAATGCGGTTGGGATATTTTTATTGAAGAGGATTTCCGCTGCCGTATTGATAATGTGAAATACTGGCTGGGCGATGGCGTGATTGCTGATTTTGACGATCGGGAAATTGTTCAGTCGTTGCAGAATGTCGGCGTGCCATTGGTGGGCGTTGGCGGCTCTTATCACGATCCTGATGACTATCCTCCTGTGCATTACATCGCGACCGATAATCATGCCCTGGTGCAATGTGCGTTTATACATCTGAAAGAGAAAGGGCTTAATCGCTTTGCCTTTTATGGATTGCCGCCTTCGGGTGGCAAAGGGTGGGCGCAGGAGCGCGAGTACGCTTTTCGTCAACTGGTCGCATCGGAGCAATATCAGGGCGTGGTGTATCAGGGGATGGAAACCGCGCCGGACAACTGGCAATACGCACCGTCTGGCAGACTGGGTGCAAGCCTTACCGCCACAAACCGGCATTATCGCCGTTACGGATGCTCGAGCCCGCCATTTGTTGCAGGTGTGCGAATATTTGAACATCGCGGTGCCGGAAAAACTCTGTGTCATCGGTATCGATAATGAAGAGCTGACGCGTTATCTGTCTCGGGTGGCGCTCTCATCTGTTGCGCAGGGTACACGGCAGATGGGCTATCGCGCCGCCAAATCGCTGCATCAGTTGTTACACCATCCGGTAGTACTACCGCTTCAGCGTATTTTGGTTCCTCCCGTGCGGGTGGTAGGGTGCAGTTCCACCGATTACCGTTCGGTGCACGACCCGGCAGTATTCAGGCCATGCACTATATTCGCTGCTATGCCTGTAAGGGTATTAAAGTCGAGCAGGTGCTGGATGCCGTCGGCATGTCGCGCTCCAATCTGGAAAAGCGCTTTAAAGATGAAATGGGGCAGACCATTCACGGTGTCATTCACGCAGAAAAACTGGAGCGCGCGCGCAATCTGCTGGTGTCAACGTCACTGTCGATCAACGAGATCTCGGTGATGTGCGGTTACCCGTCGCTGCCCTATTTTTATGCGGTGTTCAGGAAAGAGTATGATTTGACGCCGAAAGAGTATCGCGATCGTTTCGGTGAAGATATGAATCGGTGAAATGCCCGGCCTCGTTCACGATAGCCGGGTTAGCGGTTTTTTAGGCCGGTACGCGCCAGTGATCGTAATAGATATGCTCGATCTGGAAGTTGGTGTCTTCAACATCGCCGGTCAAACTGCAGGCAATAGTGCCCGCGAAGTCGAAGGCAACACCCAACCCTTTGCCGCTGATCAGATTGCCATCTTCTACCACGTTCTGATCGACATAGACGCCGTCCGTGACATCCTTCCAAAGATCGCCAGAACAGACATAGCGTCGGCATTTTAGCAGTTTGTTGCCGCCCAGCACGCGCGCTGCCGCAGAACAGATCGGACAGATCAGTTTCCCTGCGTCGTCATGACGGCGAATAAACTCGGTGACTAGCGGGTTTGCTGCCAGACTCAGCGTACCTTGCAAGCCGCCTGGGATGACCACCGCATCGAACAGTTCATCCATACTTCTTTCCAACAGCGCATTAGCAAACATGCGAATATTGTGGTAGCTGCGCAGTTCCAGCATGTCTTGGCAGGACAGCATTTTCACGCCGATCTTCATACGGTGCAGGATATCTATCACCATAACCGCCTCTGCTTCTTCAAAGCCTGGCGCCAGCAGGACGGCGACTTTCTTAGACATAACATCTCCAGCAAATAGGCAAGGGAAACCATAGTTCGCCGAGAATAACAAAGATTTATCCTTTAAATGAAACATTGTTTTATTATTTGGTTTCCCGTCGCGTAAATCGATTTTAGCCGCTGGATTGGCAGTGAAATGGCGGTATAATTGCCTGCTGAGTTTGTTTACTCTCCGAGCTGTTCTTCATTGCATATTCTCTGTGGTTGAAATCCATAGATACCGTTACATTCAAAGGTGGCTTAGCGACATTGACGGTTTTTTGCAGAAATCATCACTGGGCTCTTCCTGTCGCGGCAAAAAGATGTTTAAATTATAACTCATTTATTTTGCATAAATATGCATTTGTTGGGTGACGAACAGTATCGGTACATGCGCGTGCCGCCACGCGTATAACGATCTGATTTTTTCTCATCAATGCATGGCGTAACATAATCGTGGTGTGGCTGTTAAGCTTCTCTCCATAAGTCTATCGAGCAGGGATTTATTTTATGACGACGATTCTCAAGCACCTTCCGGCAGGTCAGCGTATTGGCATTGCGTTCTCCGGAGGCCTGGATACCAGTGCAGCGTTGCTGTGGATGCGTAAAAAAGGGGCGGTTCCTTATGCTTACACCGCAAACCTGGGACAACCGGATGAGGATGACTATAAAGAGATCCCTCGCCGCGCAATGGAGTATGGCGCAGAAAATGCCCGTCTTATTGACTGCCGCAAGCAGTTGGTTGCGGAAGGCATTGCCGCGATTCAGTGCGGTGCTTTTCATAACACCACGGGTGGCCTGACCTACTTTAACACATATCGTTATACACATCTTTCTAACGCACTGTTTAATCAATGAGTTACGGGTTTATCTCAGAGTGGCATTTTGAACCTCAAAAAGCCAATGGGATGGCTTGAATGCCTTAATTCACGGGGTTCTGAGCATCCTGTTCAAAAAATGGCCAAAAGATGTGTATAACGATATGACTTTAACACTACCCCGCTGGGCCGTGCGGTAACCGGCACCATGCTGGTCGCGGCCATGAAAGAAGATGGCGTGAATATCTGGGGGGACGGTAGTACTTATAAAGGTAACGATATCGAGCGTTTCTACCGCTACGGCCTGCTGACCAATGCTGAACTGAAAATCTATAAGCCGTGGCTGGATAAGGATTTTATTGATGAACTGGGCGGCCGTCAGGAGATGTCCGAGTTTATGGTGCAGTCTGGCTTCAACTATAAGATGTCCGCAGAATAAGGCCTACTCGACCGACTCCAACATGCTGGGCGCAACGCACGAAGCGAAAGATTTGGAATTCCTGAACTCCAGCGTGAAGATCGTTAACCCGATCATGGGCGTCAAGTTCTGGGATGAGAACGTCAAGATTGCGGCAGAAGAAATCACGGTACGTTTTGAACGCGGCTATCCGGTGGCGCTGAACGGCAAAACTTTTGCCGATGATGTGGAACTGATGCTGGAAGCCAACCGCATTGGCGGTCGTCACTGTTTAGGCATTAGCGATCAGATTGAAAACCGTATTATCGAAGCGAAGAGCCGTGGCATCTATGAAGCCCCCGGCATGGCGCTGCTGCACATTGCCTACGAGCGTTTGGTTACCGGTATTCATAATGAAGATACCATTGAGCAATACCATGCGCACGGTCGTAAGTTGGGCCGTCTGCTGTATCAGGGGCGTTGGTTCGATCCGCAAGCACTGATGCTGCGTGATGGGTTGCAACGCTGGGTGGCCAGTGCGGTCACCGGTGAAGTGACGCTGGAACTGCGTCGCGGCAATGACTATTCCATCCTGAATACAGTGTCGGATAACCTGACCTACAAGCCGGAACGTCTGACGATGGAAAAAGGCGACTCGGTGTTCTCACCGGATGACCGTATTGGTCAGTTGACGATGCGTAACCTGGATATCATTGATACGCGTGAAAAACTGTTCAACTACGTCGAAACCGGGTTGCTGTCCTCCTCTGCGACGACAGGCTTGCCGCAAATGGAAAGCGTGGAACAGTTGCAGGATAAGAGCAGCAAATAACGCGCTGCTGGTTGCATTCCTTTTCAAGAGGGCACCTACGGGTGCCCTCAGCTTGATGGCAAAGTTACTACCCCTTGTCATCCTCGGCTGCCCTTTCGCCATCCTCTGCTCCCCTTTCGTAACCCTCGGCAAAAGCCGGGGATCTTTGTAAGAATAATCGCGTTTCTTCAGCAAGAGATTCCTGCCTTCGCTGGAATGACGGTGGGAGTTGGGCCCTAATGAGATGGTCACCCCCACTCTGTGAGCGGTACGCTGGCAGGGTGTTTTTCTTTCAGGAGAGGCCATCATGGAAAACGTTACTCTTATTGGTATCGATCTCGGTAAACATTCTTTTCATATTCATTGCCAGGATAAGTCAGGTAAAGCGCTTCTGCGTAAGAAGTTTACGCGCACAAAGCTAATGCAGTTTTTGGCGACGTGCCCGCCCTCGGTTGTTGTTATGGAAGCTTGTGCCGGTGCACACTTTATGGCGCGGCGTATCAATGATAGCGGCCATGAAGCAAAACTTATCTCTCCGCAATTTGTGCGCCCGTTTGTCAAGGGCAATAAAAATGATTTTGTTGATGCAGAGGCGATATGTGAAGCCGCATCCCGGCCGTCAATGCGTTTTGTTCAGCCGAAAACGGAGGTTCAGCAGGCGATGCGAGCACTGCATCAGGTCAGGGAATCTCTTATCAGAGATAAAGTAAAAACCACTAACCAGATCCACGGTTTTCTGCTGGAGTTTGGGATAAGCCTGCCAATCGGCGAGGCGGTAATAAAGCGACTGTCTCTGGTGCTGGCTGAGCACGAAATCCCCGCATACCTGAGCCGTCTGCTGATGAAGTTACATGCCCACTATCTTTACCTTGTCGAGCAAATAACAGCGCTGGAATCAGAATTAAATCAGTCAATCAAAGCTGATGATACTGCACAGCGAATTATGACAATTCCAGGCGTCGGTCCGATTACTGCCAGCTTACTTTCATCATAGTTCGGCGATGGAAAACAATTTTCATGTAGCAGGGATTTTGCGGCTTCCACAGGGCTTGTACCGCGACAATACAGCACAGGAGGCAAACCGACTCTGCTGGGGATAAGCAAACGAGGTGATAAAAATTTACGCAAACTTCTGGTTCAATGTGCCCGCTCGTTCATGATGCGACTTGAATATCAGCAGGGCAGGCTTGCTGAATGGGTTCGGGGCAACTCGATAACAAACATTCAAATATTGTCGCCTGTGCTCTGGCAAACAAACTGGCGCGAATAGCCTGGTCAATCACAACTAATCACAATGAATATCAGGCCTGATGTTATGTAGAACTAAATCAACAGACTGATTATTAAGTAATTAAACAGCAGTTACCTATCTGGTTTTGCGAAGACTGATTATTGATGACATGAACGGCATATCGGCCTGCTGAAAAACCTGACGACAAAAATGGCTCACTGAAGCCGAGGGCCTTTTCAGGTTCACCAGGCGCGGAACTCATCGAGGCGCGGGCATCTCGCCCACAGAGACGCCGGATAGATTGAAGCAAGCCCACCATTAGTCAAAAATCAGTGTTGCAAAAATGGGGGTGACCATAGATTTGTTGCCGGGGCACCGGATGATTCGCAACAGCTTGGCTTTTCGGATGATGGTGAGCCTTCAGGAACGGCGGGAAAACCCATGCTGGCGCAGCTGATGGGGAGCGGAATCGGTGAGATAACCGCTGTCTCGGTGCGTTACTATGGCGGCATTCCGCTAGGTACTGGGGGATTGGTCAAGGTGTATGGCGGCGGTGTCCAGCACGCATTGAAGCACATGGAAACGCTGGAAAAAGTGCTGCGCTCGGCGTATCGGCTACAATGCGACTATACCTTACATGCGCCCGTTAGCGCGTTGATTAGGCAGATGGTCGGTGAAGTGAATCACTGCGATTATGGTGCGGAAGTGACGTTGCAGGTGGCGATCCCTGACAGTGCTTACCAAGAAACGGTGCGCCGTTTGTGCGATATAAGCAGGGGAACGTTGCAAATATCCATTATATGATAATAATTCAGCGCTGTTTGATGACTCGTTAAGGATGTTTCTCCATGCACCTGCGCGCCATTACCCGCATTGTAGGGTTACTGGTTATTCTGTTTTCCGGGACCATGTTTATCCCTGGCCTGGTTGCTCTGATTTATCGTGACGGCGCAGGACGGGCATTCACGCAAACCTTTCTGGTTGCCCTGTTTATCGGCAGCGCGCTCTGGTTTCCCAATCGTAAACACAAGCATGAGCTGGCCTCGCGAGAAGGCTTCTTGATTGTGGTGCTGTTTTGGACCGTGCTGGGTAGCGTGGGGGCATTGCCCTTTATCTTCTCTGAACATCCAAACCTTAGCGTCACCGATGCCTTTTTCGAATCATTCTCCGGCTTGACCACCACGGGCGCGACCACACTGGTCGGGTTGGATTCTTTGCCAAGGGCCATTCTGTTTTACCGGCAGATGTTACAGTGGTTCGGTGGGATAGGGATCATCGTATTAGCGGTGGCGATTCTGCCTATCCTCGGCGTTGGGGGTATGCAGCTCTACCGTGCTGAGATGCCTGGGCCATTGAAAGATAATAAAATGCGGCCTCGCATCGCAGAAACCGCGAAAACATTATGGATGATCTATGTGCTGCTTACCGTGGCCTGTGCGGTAGCGCTGTGGTTGGCGGGGATGTCACTGTTTGATGCTATCGGACACAGCTTTTCCACCATTGCCATCGGCGGCTTTTCAACCCATGACGCCAGCATCGGCTATTTCAACAGCCCTACTATCAATACCATCATTGCGGTGTTTCTGCTGATTTCTGGCTGTAATTACGGTTTGCACTTTGCCATGCTGAGTGGCAGAAGTCTCAAGGTGTACGGTCGCGATCCGGAATTTCGCATGTTCATCTTTGTTCAGATGTCGCTGGTGGCGGTGTGCACGCTGGTGCTGTGGTTCCATAATGTTTATGACAGCGGTATCCAGACGCTGAATCAGGCGTTTTTCCAGGTGGTGTCCATGGCGACCACCGCAGGGTTTACTACCAGCAGTTTTGCCGCCTGGCCGCTATTCTTGCCTGTTTTGCTGTTGTGCTCTGCTTTTATCGGCGGGTGCGCGGGGTCGACGGGCGGTGGCTTAAAGGTGATTCGTATCCTGCTGTTGTTCTTGCAAGGACACCGCGAGCTCAAACGATTGGTGCACCCTAACGCGGTCTATACCATCAAGCTTGGACGTCGTGCCTTGCCGGAGCGGATCCTCGAAGCGGTATGGGGCTTTTTCTCCGCCTATGCGTTGGTGTTTATTGTCAGTATGCTGGCAGTTATAGCCACCGGTGTGGATGATTTTTCTGCTTTTGCCGCTGTCACGGCGACGTTAAACAATCTGGGGCCGGGATTAGGGGTAGTGGCCGATAACTTCACCACCATGAATGACGCAGCGAAATGGATTCTGATTTCAACCATGCTGTTCGGGCGTCTTGAGGTGTTTACCTTGCTGGTGTTGTTTACACCTACGTTCTGGCGCGCATAACCTAAAACAAAAAGCCAAAGAGCAATGACCTATGAAAGCGTTGATACTTTTTTCCAGTAAGGATGGTCAAACCAAGGCTATCGCCTCTTATATCGCGACGGTGCTAAAGGCTAAGGTCGAGTGCGATGTGGTGAACATCACGGCCGCTGACAATATCGAACCCGCGCATTACGATCGCATTCTGATCGGTGCTTCGGTACGTTATGGTCATTTCCAGCCCGAGGTTTATGCTTTTATCAAACAACACTTGGGGGAATTGCAGCGTCTGCCAAATGCCTTCTTCTCTGTGAATCTGACCGCGCGTAAGCCAGAAAAGCGCACGGCACAAACCAATCCCTACACCCGGAAGTTTTTGCTGAACTCCCCGTGGCAGCCAGCACTGTGCGGTGTGTTTGCCGGTGCACTGCGCTATCCGCGCTATGGTTGGCTCGACCGGGTGATGATTCAGCTTATTATGAGAATGACCGGTGGTGAGACGGACAGCAGTAAAGAGATTGAATACACCGATTGGCAACAGGTTGAGCATTTCGCACATGAATTTGCTCAGCTTGGTGCAAAAAAACGCGTTTAATGCTGATGTTTAGTACGCTCTGCCGAAAAAACACCCACTCGGAAATAAAATTGAAATTAGCCCTTGTCAGGGCGCGAGAAGTGTCTATACTGCGCCTCCACTGACACGGCAACAGCGACACGCGGTTGCGGTAACAGTCGGAAAGTTAAACGCGAAATTGAAAAATTAACGTTGACTTTTCAGCGGTGCAGCGTAATATACGCCTCCCGCGCCACGGTAGATGTGGCAACGCTCTTTAACAATTAATCAGACAATCTGTGTGGGCACTCACAGGACTTTATCGTAAAGCCTCAGGGCTTAAAAAATAAAAGTCTTGAAGAGTGAACAACAGTTAATTCATTACGAACTAACAGTAATAATTCTTTGAGCATCGCTTCTCGAGTAGAAGCAAATCAAACTTTAAATTGAAGAGTTTGATCATGGCTCAGATTGAACGCTGGCGGCAGGCCTAACACATGCAAGTCGAGCGGTAGCACAAGGGAGCTTGCTCCCCGGGTGACGAGCGGCGGACGGGTGAGTAGTGTCTGGGAAACTGCCTGATGGAGGGGGATAACTACTGGAAACGGTAGCTAATACCGCATAACGTCGCAAGACCAAAGTGGGGGACCTTCGGGCCTCACGCCATCAGATGTGCCCAGATGGGATTAGCTAGTAGGTGGGGTAACGGCTCACCTAGGCGACGATCCCTAGCTGGTCTGAGAGGATGACCAGCCACACTGGAACTGAGACACGGTCCAGACTCCTACGGGAGGCAGCAGTGGGGAATATTGCACAATGGGCGCAAGCCTGATGCAGCCATGCCGCGTGTGTGAAGAAGGCCTTCGGGTTGTAAAGCACTTTCAGCGAGGAGGAAGGCAGTAAGGTTAATAACCTTGCTGATTGACGTTACTCGCAGAAGAAGCACCGGCTAACTCCGTGCCAGCAGCCGCGGTAATACGGAGGGTGCAAGCGTTAATCGGAATGACTGGGCGTAAAGCGCACGCAGGCGGTTTGTTAAGTTGGATGTGAAATCCCCGGGCTTAACCTGGGAACTGCATTCAAAACTGGCAAGCTAGAGTCTCGTAGAGGGGGGTAGAATTCCAGGTGTAGCGGTGAAATGCGTAGAGATCTGGAGGAATACCGGTGGCGAAGGCGGCCCCCTGGACGAAGACTGACGCTCAGGTGCGAAAGCGTGGGGAGCAAACAGGATTAGATACCCTGGTAGTCCACGCTGTAAACGATGTCGATTTGGAGGTTGTGCCCTTGAGGCGTGGCTTCCGGAGCTAACGCGTTAAATCGACCGCCTGGGGAGTACGGCCGCAAGGTTAAAACTCAAATGAATTGACGGGGGCCCGCACAAGCGGTGGAGCATGTGGTTTAATTCGATGCAACGCGAAGAACCTTACCTACTCTTGACATCCAGAGAATTTAGCAGAGATGCTTTAGTGCCTTCGGGAACTCTGAGACAGGTGCTGCATGGCTGTCGTCAGCTCGTGTTGTGAAATGTTGGGTTAAGTCCCGCAACGAGCGCAACCCTTATGCTTTGTTGCCAGCGATTCGGTCGGGAACTCAAAGGAGACTGCCAGTGATAAACTGGAGGAAGGTGGGGATGACGTCAAGTCATCATGGCCCTTACGAGTAGGGCTACACACGTGCTACAATGGCGTATACAAAGAGAAGCGACCTCGCGAGAGCAAGCGGACCTCATAAAGTACGTCGTAGTCCGGATTGGAGTCTGCAACTCGACTCCATGAAGTCGGAATCGCTAGTAATCGTAGATCAGAATGCTACGGTGAATACGTTCCCGGGCCTTGTACACACCGCCCGTCACACCATGGGAGTGGGTTGCAAAAGAAGTAGGTAGCTTAACCTTCGGGAGGGCGCTTACCACTTTGTGATTCATGACTGGGGTGAAGTCGTAACAAGGTAACCGTAGGGGAACCTGCGGTTGGATCACCTCCTTACCTAATGATACTGATTCTGTGAAGTGTTCACACAGATTGTCTGATGAAAATGCTGAGCAAAAGCACCTGTTGATGAATGAGTCTCTGACTCATGCTGATACGAACCTATTAGAGCAGTTGAGTTAATCGGGTTTTCGTGTCCCCATCGTCTAGAGGCCCAGGACACTGCCCTTTCACGGCTGTAACAGGGGTTCGAATCCCCTTGGGGACGCCATACCGATAATGAGTGAAAGACATTATCACCGGTTCTGTGGAACCGACAATAACGTAAAGATGACTTACGAGTCGTGTTTACGATATTTGCTCTTTAACAATCTGGAACAAGCTGAAAATTGAAACGAGCAATATTGGCTCACTACCAATATTGTGATTCTCTCAAGCTTTCACACCCGAGACATTTTCGGGTTGTGAGGTTAAGTGAATAAGCGTACACGGTGGATGCCTAGGCAGTCAGAGGCGATGAAGGGCGTGCTAATCTGCGAAAAGCGTCGGCAAGCTGATATGAAGCGTTACAACCGACGATACCCGAATGGGGAAACCCAGTGCAATTCGTTGCACTATCATGTCATGAATACATAGTGGCATGAGGCGAACCGGGGGAACTGAAACATCTCAGTACCCCGAGGAAAAGAAATCAACCGAGATTCCCCCAGTAGCGGCGAGCGAACGGGGAAGAGCCCAGAGTCTGAATCAGCTTGTGTGTCAGTGGAAGCGTCTGGAAAGTCGCACAGTAAAGGGTGATAGTCCCGTACACGAAGACGCACAGGTTGTGAGCTCGATGAGTAGGGCGGGACACGTGTTATCCTGTCTGAATATGGGGGGACCATCCTCCAAGGCTAAATACTCCTGACTGACCGATAGTGAACCAGTACCGTGAGGGAAAGGCGAAAAGAACCCCGGCGAGGGGAGTGAAATAGAACCTGAAACCGTGTACGTACAAGCAGTGGGAGCATCCTTCGGGGTGTGACTGCGTACCTTTTGTATAATGGGTCAGCGACTTATATTCTGTAGCAAGGTTAACCGCATAGGGGAGCCGCAGGGAAACCGAGTCTTAACTGGGCGTTAAGTTGCAGGGTATAGACCCGAAACCCGGTGATCTAGCCATGGGCAGGTTGAAGGTTGGGTAACACTAACTGGAGGACCGAACCGACTAATGTTGAAAAATTAGCGGATGACTTGTGGCTGGGGGTGAAAGGCCAATCAAACCGGGAGATAGCTGGTTCTCCCCGAAAGCTATTTAGGTAGCGCCTCGTGAATCCATCTTCGGGGGTAGAGCACTGTTTCGGCTAGGGGGTCATCCCGACTTACCAACCCGATGCAAACTACGAATACCGAAGAATGTTATCACGGGAGACACACGGCGGGTGCTAACGTTCGTCGTGAAGAGGGAAACAACCCAGACCGCCAGCTAAGGTCCCAAAGTCATGGTTAAGTGGGAAACGATGTGGGAAGGCATAGACAGCCAGGATGTTGGCTTAGAAGCAGCCATCATTTAAAGAAAGCGTAATAGCTCACTGGTCGAGTCGGCCTGCGCGGAAGATGTAACGGGGCTAAACCATGCACCGAAGCTGCGGCAGCGACGCTTAGGCGTTGTTGGGTAGGGGAGCGTTCTGTAAGCCGTTGAAGGTGAACTGTGAGGTTTGCTGGAGGTATCAGAAGTGCGAATGCTGACATAAGTAACGATAAAGCGGGTGAAAAGCCCGCTCGCCGGAAGACCAAGGGTTCCTGTCCAACGTTAATCGGGGCAGGGTGAGTCGACCCCTAAGGCGAGGCCGAAAGGCGTAGTCGATGGGAAACAGGTTAATATTCCTGTACTTGGTGTTACTGCGAAGGGGGGACGGAGAAGGCTATGTCATCCGGGCGACGGTTGTCCCGGTTTAAGCGTGTAGGTGGGTGACTTTGGTAAATCCGGGTCACTGTTAACACTGAGGCGTGATGACGAGGTACTACGGTACTGAAGTGACAGATGCCCAGCTTCCAGGAAAAGCCTCTAAGCATCAGGTAACATTGAATCGTACCCCAAACCGACACAGGTGGTCAGGTAGAGAATACCAAGGCGCTTGAGAGAACTCGGGTGAAGGAACTAGGCAAAATGGTGCCGTAACTTCGGGAGAAGGCACGCTGTGCGAGGTGTAGGGATTTGCTCCTGAAGCTTTGCGCAGTCGCAGATACCAGCTGGCTGCAACTGTTTAATAAAAACACAGCACTGTGCAAACACGAAAGTGGACGTATACGGTGTGACGCCTGCCCGGTGCTGGAAGGTTAATTGATGGGGTTATCCGTAAGGAGAAGCTCTTGCTCGAAGCCCCAGTAAACGGCGGCCGTAACTATAACGGTCCTAAGGTAGCGAAATTCCTTGTCGGGTAAGTTCCGACCTGCACGAATGGCGTAATGATGGCCAGGCTGTCTCCACCCGAGACTCAGTGAAATTGAACTCGCTGTGAAGATGCAGTGTACCCGCGGCAAGACGGAAAGACCCCGTGAACCTTTACTATAGCTTGACACTGAACCTTGAGCCTTGATGTGTAGGATAGGTGGGAGGCTTTGAAGTGTGGACGCTAGTCTGCATGGAGCCAACCTTGAAATACCACCCTTTAATGTTTGATGTTCTAACCTGGGCCCATAATCTGGGCTGGGGACAGTGTCTGGTGGGTAGTTTGACTGGGGCGGTCTCCTCCCAAAGAGTAACGGAGGAGCACGAAGGTTAGCTAATCCTGGTCGGACATCAGGAGGTTAGTGCAAAGGCATAAGCTAGCTTGACTGCGAGAGTGACGGCTCGAGCAGGTACGAAAGTAGGTCTTAGTGATCCGGTGGTTCTGAATGGAAGGGCCATCGCTCAACGGATAAAAGGTACTCCGGGGATAACAGGCTGATACCGCCCAAGAGTTCATATCGACGGCGGTGTTTGGCACCTCGATGTCGGCTCATCACATCCTGGGGCTGAAGTAGGTCCCAAGGGTATGGCTGTTCGCCATTTAAAGTGGTACGCGAGCTGGGTTTAGAACGTCGTGAGACAGTTCGGTCCCTATCTGCCGTGGGCGTTGGAGAATTGAGGGGGGTTGCTCCTAGTACGAGAGGACCGGAGTGAACGGACCACTGGTGTTCGGGTTGTCATGCCAATGGCATTGCCCGGTAGCTACGTGCGGAAGAGATAAGTGCTGAAAGCATCTAAGCACGAAACTTGCCCCGAGATGAGTTCTCCCTTGTCCCTAGAGGACGCTGAAAGGCCGTTGAAGACGACGACGTAGATAGGTTGGGTGTGTAAGTGCAGCGATGCATTGAGCTAACCAGTACTAATGACCTGTGAGGCTTAACCTTACAACGCCGAAGATGTTTTGGTGTTTATTGAGAGAGAAAATCGTGTGGAACGATTTTGAACAGCGCGGAGCGCTGGCCCCGAAGGGGTGAGTATCAGGATGATACGAACAATCACGTGCTCGTTAAATTCAGCTTGTTGACAGATTGGCATTCATGGCTGAGAGGCGGTGGATGTGAAACAGAATATGCCTGGCGGCGATAGCGCGGTGGTCCCACCTGACCCCATGCCGAACTCAGAAGTGAAACGCCGTAGCGCCGATGGTAGTGTGGGGCTTCCCCATGTGAGAGTAGGGAACTGCCAGGTTTTTATATAGATTATCAGACGGTGTCTGGTAATGAAAAAGTATCGGTGGAGCGGTAGTTCAGTCGGTTAGAATACCTGCCTGTCACGCAGGTGGTCGCGGGTTCGAGTCCCGTCCGTTCCGCCACCCTATTTAGGGGCGTAGTTCAATTGGTAGAGCACCGGTCTCCAAAACCGGGTGTTGGGAGTTCGAGTCTCTCCGCCCCTGCCATATTTATCAATGGGTTACTTCACCTCTATAGGTGCCGAAAACGCCACTTAGCGTATTGCTAGCGTATTTTGTTAGCGTATTATCGCTTCTCTGACTTAATCTCAGGTACATCTAAAGAGGGGGTAAGCCCTACTTTCCTATCGTATACTAAGACTTGGCTTTCAGATTTGTGTCCACTGAATAGCTGCTTATCCTTTGTGCTACCCATGTAATCCGAGATACCTTTAGCCTTCAAATCATGAAATGTACAATCAAGATCGTAACCAAGTTGAATGGATGCTCTTGACCATGCATCACGCCATCGGTTACTGAAACCGCTTTTTGTGTAGTGATCTTGATGTTGTCCGATGACGACAGGATCATTGGCTTGCATACTTGCAGAAATAGATTTGGCTAAATCTATAGCATTGCTCAGTCTGGGTGTCCAAGCCTTAATTTGCCTTATACCTGTTTTTTCTTGCTGAATAAATACTCCTTCCTTCGTAATTTGTTTCCATTTCATTCCCAACACATCTGATAGACGTGCCGCGCAGAGATAGGCTATCTCCATTGCAACTTGATGTAGCCCCCTGTAACACCAGACAGTAGCTGTATCTCCAGATAAGAGATAGGCTTAGATATATGTCTAACAATCATGCTAATTTTGAAATGACCGGGATCCTGTTAGGGCAAGAAGTCCGTAAGCGTAAAACTCCGCAAGAGAAAATCGCCATCATTCAGCAGACAATGGAGCCGGGGATGAACGTCTCCCATGTAGCCCGCCTGCATGGCATCCAGCCCAGCCTTTTGTTTAAGTGGAAGAAGCAATACCAGGAAGGAAGCCTCACCGCCGTTGCGGCCGGAGAAGAAGTGGTTCCAGCTTCGGCGCTGGCGACTGCCCTCAAGCAGGTCCGGGAGCTACAGCGCCTTCTGGGTAAGAAGACGATGGAAGTTGAGATCCTCAAAGAAGCAGTGGAGTACCGCCAGTCGCGAAAATGGATAGCGCACGCGCCCTTGTTGCCAAAGGACGGGGAATAGCTCTGGTCAGCCGCGCCATGAGCGTGTCGCGTGCGCAGCTGTCACTGCGGGTTAACCGTTCTGACGACTGACTGGACAGGCGCAGCAACCGGCGTAATGACGAAGCTGATGCTGAGATATTATCGGACATCCTCCGTATCATCAGCGACATGCCCAGTTACGGTTACCGCCGAGTGTGGGGTATCCTGCGTAAGCAACGTCGTGCAGAGGGACTTCCACCGGTGAACGCCAAACGGCTTTACAGGATAATGAGCGAGCATAACCTGCTGTTGTTGCATGATAAAACTGAACATCCGAAGCGGGAGCATAAAGGCAAAATCGCGGTAGCAGAGAGCGATATGCGCTGGTGCTCAGATGGCTTCGAGTTCGGTTTTGACAACGGCGAGAAGCTGCGGATGACGTTCGCACTGGACTGCTGCGACCGGGAGGCCATAGACTGGGCAGCGAGCACCAGGGGTTATGACAGTTCAACCGTGCAGGATGTGATGCTGAGGTCGGTGGAAAAACGCTTCGGTAGCGCGCTGCCGGATAAACCAGTGCAATGGCTGACGGATAATGGTTCAGCGTACACAGCGCATGAAACGCGGAAGTGTAGTGGTCAACTAATATTGGCCACCGCATTAGACTGTATGTAGAACAGTCGCTCAGATTCGTTTGGAGTTAAGCCGCCGTTATACCAGTGAGGCCGGATAGCGCTGTAATACCCCGTGATGTAGCGGATAATCGCGTCCTGGGCTTCGCTGAAGCTGTTGTAACCCTTTGTCGGCACCCATTCTGTCTTCAGGCTGCGGAAGAACCGCTCCATTGGCGCATTATCCCAGCAGTTACCCCGCCGACTCATACTCTGCTTTATCCGGCAGCGCCACAGGGCTTGCCGGTATTGACGGCTGGTATAGTGGCTGCCCTGGTCGCTGTGGAACATGACTCCTGTTGGTTGTCCCCGGAGTTCCCAGGCCATCTGCAACGCTTTAACTGTCAGCGCCGAGTCCGGCGAGGTCGACATGGCCCAGCCCACCGGTTTGCGGGCGAACAGGTCTAGCACCACCGCAAGGTAAGCCCAGCATTTGCCCGTCCAGATGTAGGTCACATCGCCGCACCAGACCTGATCCGGCGCGGTAACCGCGAACTGGCGGTTGAGATAGTTCGGTATTTCAACGTGTTCATTGCCGCCGCGTTTGTATTTGTGAGCCGGTCGCTGGCAGCTGGCGATACCCAGCTCCTTCATCAGCTTGCCAGCCAGCCAGCGCCCCATTTTGACACCGGAGCTGCCGGTGACGATGGTCGCGATACTTCGAGCGCCGGCAGAGCCGCCGCTGGCGTTCCAGGCTTCCATGACGCGACTACACTTAACCACGCGCTCACCGTCGGGTTCATTAGCGGAAGCCTGCCAGTGCCTGTAGCTGCTGCGATGTACCTCAAAAGTTTGGCACAACGCCGTGACCGGGTATCGCGCCCTCAGCCTGTCGACTACCGTGAACCGTTGAGTGAGTCCGACATTAAGAGCGCCGTAGCCTTTTTTAGGATTTCGTTCTCCATTTCAAGGCATTGGACTTTTTTCTTCATCTCACGCAGCTCGAGCTGTTCAGGGGTAAGAGGAAGTCCCGTTGGCGTTTTTCCCTGTCGTTCAAGGCGAAGCTTATTGACCCAGCGACTAATGGCAGAATGGCTGACATTAACCGCCTCTGCGGCCTTAACGTATGTGTAGCCGTGGTCGACAACCAGCTTTGCGGCTTCGAGCTTAAATTCCGCCGTAAAATGTTTACCCATGAGGTCACCTGTCGTGTTGATGAGGTGAGCATATCACCTCCGATCAGGTGGCCAGTATCAGTGTGCCACTACAGCATGAGATTATCTGTGCGGATTTGTCGCTCAGTGGTACGACTGATGCCCAGGCTCTACCGGCACTGATAAACCAGACCCACCGGAAAATCAGAGAGGCATCGGCTGACGGCGCTTACGATACAGGTTACTGCCATGATGCTCTGCTGAGGAAGAAAATAAGGCCGCTTATCCCGCCGCGAAGGGGGGCGCAATATTGGCCGGACCACTACCACGAGCGTAACCACGCTGTTGCAAATCAGCGCCTGAGCGGCAGCAACGATACCTGGAAAAAGAAAGTGGGCTATCACCGACGCTCAGTGGCTGAAACGGCCATGTTCCGGTTCAAAACGCTTCTGGGTGGTCATCTAAGTCTGCGTGACTACGATGCTCAGGTGGGTGAAGCCATGGCGATGGTCAAAGCGCTTAACCGGATCACGCTATTAGGAATGCCGAACAGTATTCGCATCACGTAACAATCGACTTGGGGCACAGTCGTTACAAGTTCTGATTTATTCAACAAAGCCGTTCCGAAGCAGAAACATCTGACTGGCAAGATCTTCACGCAACGCATAGAGCGCAATAACCTGACGCTCCGTACCCGCATTAAACGACTGGCGCGTAAAACGATTTGCTTCTCGCGCTCCGTCGAGATCCACGAAAAAGTCATCGGAGCCTTCATCGAAAAACACATGTTCTACTAATTGGAGTCATTACCCAGGAGGGAAACCTGAGCACGAGAAACAGCGGGAGAGACAGGGCGTGATTGTAGCGGCGTTGAATTGTTTGCAGGCGAATATACGGGTAGACTGCATCCCCTGTTTGCGTTAGGAGTAAAGAAACATGTGCGAAGGCGCACTCTGGCAGCCCACCGCCACCATTGAAAACTTATTGAAACGTGCAGCCATCGTCTCAGAAATTCGACGATTTTTCTCCGATCGCGGCGTATTGGAAGTGGAAACACCGGCCATGAGTCAGGCAACGGTGACGGATGTACATATGGTCCCGTTCCAGACGCTTTTTGTCGGACCAGGCGTATCTGAAGGGATGACGCTCTACCTGATGACCAGCCCTGAATACCATATGAAGCGCTTGCTCGCCGCAGGCAGCGGACCTGTCTTTCAACTGTGCCGTAGTTTCCGTAATGAAGAGTCTGGACGATACCATAATCCCGAGTTCACTATGCTTGAGTGGTATCGCCCCCACTACGATATGTATCGCTTGATGGACGAAGTGGACGATTTATTACAGCAAGTACTGGAGTGTGAAAGCGCAGAGCGTCTCTCATATCAGCAGGCTTTTCAGCGTCATCTTGACGTGGACCCGCTTTCTGCGGATAAGGCGCAATTGCGAGAGGCGGCGGATAAGCTCGGCATGGGCGATCTCGCCAGCCGTGAAGAGGATCGTGACACGCTGTTGCAAATGCTATTTACCTTCGGCGTGGAACCGCATATTGGGCACGACAAACCAGCTTTTGTGTATCACTTCCCGGCGTCACAGGCTTCGCTGGCTGAAATCAGCTCTGAAGATCACCGGGTAGCGGAGCGCTTCGAGGCCTATTTCAAAGGTATTGAGCTGGCAAACGGTTTTCGCGAATTGACGGACAGCGATGAGCAGCGCCAACGTTTTGAGCAGGATAACCGCAAACGTGCCGCTAGCGGGCTTTCTCAGCAACCGATTGATGAATATCTGCTGGCGGCGTTGAAACAGGGAATGCCTGCCTGTTCTGGCGTCGCGTTAGGGGTGGATCGTCTGATTATGCTGGCGTTAAAAGCGGAAACCATTGGTGAGGTGATGGCCTTCACCGTCGGGCGTTCGTAATCATCAAATCACCGTTCCTCCGCGTGTTTGGTTCTCTCTGAGGCTATCTGCCTGTTACAACCCACCTTCTGGCCGGTTGGCTGAACTCGGGCTGCGTCCATCAATACGCACGGAACTCATCTGCACCTGGAACGGCGGGAACGGCATCTCCATGTTGTTCTCGCGGTAGGCTTCCAGAATCAACTGGTGAATCTCATGACGCAGCGGCATGCGGTGCCCCATTTCTGCGGCAAAGATACGCAATTCGAAAATCTGGATACCCTGACGTAAATCCACCAGAAAGGCTTCTGGCGGCGGGTTTTCCAATACCAACGGGCAGCGTTTCACTGCATTGAGCAACAGTTCGGTCACTTTTTGGCTATCGGCATCGACTGGTGCTGGAATGGTCAGCACCACGCGCGTCACCGAATCCGACAGCGACCAGTTGATAAACTGTTCGGTGATAAAGGCCTTGTTGGGCACGATGATCTCTTTTCTGTCCCAATCGGTAATTGTGGTGGCTCGGGTATTGATGCGCATAATGCTGCCGGTGAGATCGCGAATGGTCACGGTGTCGCCAATGCGGATCGGTTTTTCAAACAGAATGATCAGGCCGGAGATAAAGTTGGCGAAGATCTCCTGCAAACCAAAGCCAAGGCCTACGGTCAGGGCCGCAACCAGCCACTGGAGTTGTGACCATTCAATCCCGATAAACGAGAACCCCACCAGGCAGCCAATCAGCATCAGCATGTATTTGCTGACGGTGATAATGGCATAGCCAGAACCGGGGGAGAGATCGAGGTGCTGAAGCAATGCCAGCTCAAGCAGCGCGGGCAGGTTGCGCACCACCTGCGTCGTGATGCTGAAAATCAGAATCGAAATTAGCACCGCTCCAAGTGTAATCGGCTGTACCTTATCGACCCCTTTCACCGTACTGGTGACTTCCCACAGATTGATGTTTTCTAAAAAGCTGAATGCGGAGTGGATTTCTGACCACAGGACAATCACTGACACCAGTGCGATCAGTGTCAGAATGGATCGCACCAGTTGCAGCGATTTGGCGCTGATGGTATCCAGATCGACCACTGGCTCTTCGATGGTGTCTGAGGTGATTTCCACTAAGATACCCGACTCTTCTTCACCACGGGCACGCTGCGCCAATATTTCGGCGCGCCGCTGTTTGGCCCTATCAAACGCGATGCGTCGGCGTTGGATCAGCATCCAGCGCCGTATCACGTGGTAAACCACCAGCAGGAAGAACCAGATAGCGACCGAGGTTTCCAACCGCGCCAGCAAGGCTTTCGACGTGGCCAGATAGCCAACACCCGATGCCAGCGCCGCAATCAGGGGCGCACTGATCATCAGGTTCCACAGCGCACGGTTGATGGTGTTTTCTCCTGAGCCTTCCTTGTTCAGGTAGAGCGGAATACAGGCTCGTTTCAGGCTGGTGGTCACCAGACTCAACGCCAGACACAGCAAAATAAAGCACAGTCGCCCCAGCGTGCTGGAAAACTCGCGTTCGTTGAGGTTTTCAAACGTGATGATCGCCATGATCAGCGGAACAATAAAGGCAATCGACAATCGGTAGTAGCGCATGGCGCGCGCGACGCGCTCGGGTGACCAGCGTAAGTGGGCAATAAACAGCCCATTTGAATGGGCGAAGGAGGCGCTGACCATCACCAGCCACATCAGCGGGACGGTGGCGGTCACGCTATCACCGATCGCGACGGCGATGGGATAAGGCCAGGCGTTTTGCAAGCCGTACCCCAATGCGGCCCACAGCACGGGCAGCGGGAGCGCAATCAGTAGCGAATAGAACAGAGTACGCAGCGTCAGCGAAAAATGATCGAGGGTAACTTTACCGATACGGCTGCTGGCTCGCTCTAAAAAGGCGTTGTAGTGACGGCGCGAACTGATACCGAAGCCGACTAAAATCAGCGCGCCCATCAGCGGGAACGCGGTTTCCCGACTGGTCACCACCATGATGACGGCGCTGCTGAGCTGAGTAAAGGTATCCAGCGAGAGCAGATGGTAAAGCGCCTGCACCACCTGTACCGGGAAGGCGAAGGAAATAGGATTCACATCGGCAACCCAGAACAGATAGCGGTGAACCGCCTC
Organism: Symbiopectobacterium sp. Eva_TO; assembly: GCF_053848865.1. Lineage (NCBI taxonomy): Bacteria > Pseudomonadati > Pseudomonadota > Gammaproteobacteria > Enterobacterales > Enterobacteriaceae > Symbiopectobacterium > Symbiopectobacterium sp. Eva_TO. Next base: position 2,714,424 of record NZ_JBSPEY010000004.1, read on the forward strand.
GCGGATTTCCAGCAGCGCTTCTTCCAGTTGGCTGGTCGTCACTTTGAGCTTGGTCAGTTCAAGGATCTGCGCATCGGTGCCGGAAATCAGCGATGTGAGTAAGTCACGCTGGGTACGAATGTGATCGCCAAGCACGCATTGCTGACTGTTACTTTTGGGCGTGCAGTTCTCTTGTCTCGGGCGTTCTGAGGTACGGGCAGCACTGAGCAGGTTTTCATAGCGTAACCGTTGTACGCGCAACTGGGCCATGTCGGTGTCCAGCCGTTGCGGTTGCGGCATGTCCGGCAGGCGAGCCACCTGCGCGCGCAGTGCTTCACCCAGTACGGTAGATGCCCCAATCCACTGCGCTTGCTCACGCAACGTGCTGAGTGCTTGCCGCACTTGCTGCGTTTGGGTGGTTGCCTGACGCTGCTGTGAGGCGATCAAATCAAGATGCTGTGCCTGCTGATTGAGTTCCTGAGACAGTTCGCGGTTAAGCTGTAGCTTTTCGCTGATGACCGCGGGCAAATCATCACCGCGTTCCACCAACTGCTCGGTGCGTTCGAGCACTTTCTCCGCTTCACGCTGGCGTAAGTTGTTGATGCTGGAACGTAATGCTTGTAGTTGTTGATCCAGCCTGTCGTGGCGCAACTGGTAGAGTTCCACGCGTAAGCGGGAGAGCTCCTGGCGATTACTGGCGGAAAGCTGGGCCAGTTCCAATTCATCAACTCGGCTTTGGCGCAACGCCTGCTGGGCTTGCAATAACACTAACTGCGCCTGGACCAGCGGTGTGACCGGATTGCCTAACGATTGGATTTGACGATCAATTTCGTTTAATACCCGGCTGGCTTCGGTTTGCTGCCGCGGCAGTTGGGCCAGAGAATCGATCACTTCACGCAGTCGCTCTCGTTCCTGTTGCAGTTGGCGTGATTGATCCAGCAGTTGGCTGCTGGTTTGCACCACTTTTTGCTCCAAATCGACAACCGAGAGTTTGTCGCTAATGGCGGTGGTTTTATTTTCTTCAGCTGCCAGCAGGCGGCGCAATTCCTGCGTCAGTTTGGGGAAATCATCAATAACGTGTTGATATTGCTCTGTGCGTGCCAGTGACTCTTTGCGTTCCTGCAAGATGTTTAACGCAAGACGAAACTGTTCGACGATATCAGCCTGATCGGGGGTGTTTTTATTGGCTTCAGCCTGTTCCAACTGTTGGCGCACCAGCGCCTCGTTAGGCACCGGGGCTGCCAGCGAGGTGACAGAGAGCAAAACAGCAGCAAAGAAAATCACGAGTTGACGCACGATGGTTCTCCCTCTCTCACGCAGGTTCGCTGGCATACAGGTTACTTAAGGCGTGTGGTGCATTGCGTCATCGCCATGGTCCGTCGCATCCGGCACAGATTCTGCGGCAACGGGTGCTTCTTCTGTGGAATCCACCATTTTTGCTTCTGCAAAGGGTTCGCCCACACGGGTAACACTCAGCGGATTAAGGTGCGCGGCAAACTGAAGCGTATTGGGCGCAAACAGATTGATTACCGTAGAGCCCAGTTTGAAACGGCCCATTTCCTCGCCTTTTTGCAGGGCGATGGCACCTTGCTCATCCGCCGCAGGATAGGTCCAACGCTTGATGATGCCTTCGCGTGGCGGCGTCACGGTGCCAGACCAGACGGTCTCAATGCTACCGACAATAGTCGCGCCCACCAGAATTTGTACCATCGGGCCAAAATCGGTATCAAACAGGCAGATAACGCGCTCGTTGCGGGCAAAAAGATTGGGTACGTTGTCAGCGGTAAACAGATTGACGGAAAACAGGTCGCCCGGTACGTAGATCATTTCACGCAGCACGCCGTCGCAAGGCATATGCACACGGTGGTAATCGCGCGGCGAGAGGTAGGTAGTGGCGAACAGGCCATCGCGAAAGCGATCGGCCATCACGTAATTGCCTGCCAGCAGCGCTTCCAGCGAGTAGTCGTGGCCTTTGGCCTGAATCAACTTACCGTCGACAATGGGGCCCATTTGCGATAATACGCCATCAGCCGGCTGCACCACGCGGTGTGCGTGCGGATCAATCGGGCGCACGTCCGGACGCAGCGGGCGCACGAAAAAGTCATTGAACGTCCGGTAGGCAGCGGTATCCGGGTGCTGCGCTTCCTGCATGTTCACTTTGTAGTAGCGAACGAAAAGATCGATAACCCCTTTGGTAAGCCTGCCGGCCTGCTTGTCTGCACCCCAGCCTGCTAACCGCGTCAGTGCGATTTTCGGTAGCCAGTGTTGTAAGGCGATTTTCAGTTTATCCAGCACAGTGAGCCCCTTAGGTTTTTATGCGCCCATCTAAAAAGGGGCGCATTGTAGCGATGGATGCGGTAAAAGTCAGCGGTCCGTATCAGAATCAGAGAAGGTTTTACGCGTTTTTACCTGCGCCATGCTCTCCAGAATACGGTGATAGTTATCGAAACGTTCTTCGGCTATGTCGCCGCGCTCCACGGCAGCGCGCAGCGCACAACCGGGATCGTTATCGTGGCGGCAATCGCGGAATTTACAGGTGCCGAGGTAGGGCCGGAAATCGATAAAGCCCTGTGTAACTTGCTCCGGCTCCAGATGCCATAAGCCAAATTCACGCACGCCGGGGGAATCAATCACATGGCCACCGTGCGGGAAGTGATACAACCGTGCCGCCGTGGTGGTGTGTTGGCCCAAACCGGACACATCGGACACGTCGTTGACCAGAATCTTGGCGGCGTCAGGGTAGAGTAATGCGTTCAGCAAGCTGGATTTTCCCACCCCGGATTGGCCGGCAAAAATGCTGATCCTGTCCGTTAAGGCATGCTCCAGCGTCTCCATCCCTTGCTGCGTGTGGCTTGATACCATGATGACCGGATAGTGCAGCGCACGATAAATGTCCATCAGCCCATCGACAAACGCGCGGCCTTCATCATCCAGCAGGTCGATTTTGTTCAGCACGATCAGGGGGGCGACCTCCAGGGTTTCGCAGGCCACCAGATAGCGGTCAATGATGTTCAGTGACAGCTCAGGCAAAATCGCGGAAACGATCACCACCTGATCGATATTGGCGGCGATAGGTTTAACGCCGTCATAAAAGTCCGGGCGTGTCAGCACCGACTCGCGCGGGTGCACCGCCTCAACGATACCGCTGATCCCGGCCTGCATCTCTTTACCGGCACGCCACACCACGCGATCGCCGGTGACCAGAGATTTGATGGTACGACGAATATTACACCGGTGGATAATTCCATCCTGCGCTTCCACATCCGCATGCATACCAAAACGGCTGATAATGATACCTTCTTGCGGCTCTTCCAACTGGTTGTCATCCCACTCGATTTTGCTTTCTCTGTGCTTAAGACGACGTTGGTGGTTCGCTGTAACTCGACGTTGCTGTCCTTTGGACAGTTTATTTTTGCTCACTGAGCCTCGCTTGAACTGTGGTTATCGCCCACACTGGCTGAAGAGACTATAATACACGCTATTTGATTTTAATTAACTGATGCCTGTTATTCCCGCTTCTCTGGGGATGGTTGGAAAAGGAAGTAAATGTATGTCCGTTGAAAATAGTCAGGTAAGCGAAAACAATCTTATTTGGATAGACTTGGAAATGACGGGGCTGGACCCGGAGCAGGATCGCATTATTGAAATCGCAACGCTGGTAACCGATGCCAATCTTAATGTGTTGGCCGAGGGACCGACGATCGCGGTACACCAATCCGATGCCCAGTTAGCGCTGATGGATGACTGGAACGTGCGTACCCACGGTGCCAGCGGCCTGACAGAACGAGTTAAAGCCAGTGCCTATGATGAACGTGCGGCTGAAGCAGAAACCATTGCTTTTTTGCAGCAGTGGGTGCCTGCTGGGAAATCTCCGATTTGCGGTAACAGCATTGGTCAGGATCGCCGTTTCCTGTTTCGTTATATGCCTGCGCTTGAAGCCTATTTTCATTACCGTTATCTGGATGTCAGCACGCTGAAAGAGCTGGCGCGCCGTTGGAAACCCGAGATTATGGGCGGGCTGAAAAAACAGGGTACGCATCAGGCGATGGATGATATTCGTGACTCTGTGGCAGAGCTGGCCTACTACCGCGAGCATTTTATCCGTCTGTAGCCGTTATGGGCGGTTTTTTGCTCGACCGATGGCGAAATTGCTGTTTTTATCGGCAGTCAGTCATTTTTTCGTGGTAAGGGGCTTGCGGCGGCAACGATTTCTCGTATAATTCGTGCCCCGTACCGCAGCAGAATTTGTGGTGCGAGTGAAGATGGTTATTCCTGCGGGAATAGCTCAGTTGGTAGAGCACGACCTTGCCAAGGTCGGGGTCGCGAGTTCGAGCCTCGTTTCGCGCTCCAAATTTCTCTTCTGTTTGTCTCATTATATTCTGTTTTTCCTCATTATTTTTTCATGTTTCATATTGCCTATGAGGCGCCCTGTGGATCGTTTCGTTATCCTTTCCGGGTGTTCTGGCGGTGGCAAAACCACGCTGCTGGCAGAGTTGCACAGGCGTGGCTATACCGTTGTTGAGGAGCCCGGCCAACGCATCGTGCGTGAAGCAATGTCTTCGAGCGGTGATGCTGTGCCGTGGAAGAACATGGAAGCATTTTTACGTCGGGCGATAACGCTTGCAGCGAATGACTATGCTCTGGCGAACGCTCAAAGTCCGTCATGGGTATTTTTTGATCGCGGGTTAATCGATGCGGCGGCAGCACTTCAGGCAGTTACCGGTGAACCAGTGCTTACCGCGCTCGCGTCATGCTATCGTTATCACTCACGCGTGTTTCTTGTTCCCCCCTGGCCTGAGATCTATCAGCAGAACAGCGAGTGACTCCACAGTATCGATGCCGCGGTAGCTGAATTTGAGCGATTACAAAAGGTCTACCCGGCATTGGGGTATAGAGTGTCACTGTTGCCTAAAGCCTGCGTGAATGCGCGAGCTGATGCAGTCTTAAACACGTTGAGGATAAGCGGCCTTTAGTATGAACCCGCTGGTGGATTGTCGTGTGGGGGCATCACGTGCCGCCGCTATGACGGATCATCCACACACTGGGTTTCCGACATGTCATCCACTAAAAAGTCCAACAGGGTCCGTGTGTTGCGTGAACTGTATTACGCATAAATACCCAGTGCGGGCAACGTGTAGTCGGCAAATAAACGCACCAATGCACCGGAACGAAGATAGGCTTGCGTTGTAAACGTCGGTAAATGGACAATGCCATCGCCCGCCAATGCGGCATGCAGCAGCACCATACTGTCATTGGCGGAAAAATTCCCGCTCACCTCGACCTCATCAAACGTCGTTTCTGTGCCGTTGGCCGAAGTGTGGCGAAAATGCCAGTTTTTGCCAAAGCGGGTGTGGTTTAAGCAATTATGTTCACTCAGTGCTTCCGGCCGCTGGGGAACACCCCTGCGTGCCAGGTAATCGGGAGCGGCACATACCACCGACGTACAGCGGGAAAGTTGCCGTGAGATAACTCCCAGCTCCAATTTATCGCCTACCTGAATGGCAAGATCGAGCCGTTGTTCCACCAGATTGATCGACTGGTTTTTCAGTACCATTTCAACAGAAACGCTAGGCTGTGTCCCTTAATTACATAACCTCTGGTAAAACAGGCGGATGCAGCCCAGTTTCAACATTGCCAGATAATTCCTCGCCGTTTTGTCGTAACGTGTCGCAATGCGACGGTATTCTTTCAGACGGCCAAAGCACCGCTCAACAACGTTCTGATTGCGGTAGGCGTCACGATCGAGCTTTGAACGACCATCCACCGCCATTTTTTCAGTGGATTTTCGGGGGATGATAGTTTTTATACCTCTGTTTTTCAGCTCGTTACGTAATACATGCCCGGAGTACGCCTTGTCAGCGAGTACCGCATGACCACGGCGTTTCATACTGCCGTTCTGGCGTTGAATATCAATACCGTCCAAAAGACGTAGTGCAAACTGACTTTCATGAGCCTGACCGGGGCTCAACACGATGTTTAACGGAAGACCACTTCCGTCTGTAGCCATATGGATTTTGGTGCCAAAACCACCTCGAGAGCGACCCAGCCCATTATCTCCGGTGATATCGGGATGTTTTTTTGAGCACCGGCAGCACATTTCAGCGCCCTGATATTGCTACCATCCAGCGCAGTCGCTGACCAGTCCACGAGGCCATGGGCATCAAGTGATGAAAGTAACTTATTAAAAATAATGTTAATGACTCCCGATTTTGACCATCGGTTAAAGCGGTTATAAACGGTTTTCCATGGGCCGTATCGCTCAGGTAAATCACGCCATGGGGCACCAGAGCACAGCACCCAGAACATGCCATTGATAATCATGCGATGCTCAGCCCATGGGCGTCCGGCCTGTGGTGTTGCTGGTTCAGCAGGGAGTAAGGGCTGGATGATAGCCCATGCTTCATCGGGAAGGTCGTAGCGAGCCATAGTTAAAAATGATGTAGAAACAAACAGTTAGTATAACTCATGGGATTAAGGGACACAGCCTAGGATGCAATGTTGCATAGCGTCTCATTGCCTCAGCCAGATAGGATTGGCCAAATGAGAGGCTACTTGCTATACGGATCAGACCGTGCGGTTCAGTACGTTTACTGCCAATCACGGCCCCAATATCCTCATTCAACGCCAGAATCTGGCGGCAATAGGACAGAATTTCGCTGTCTGTGCCCGTTAGCCCCAAGCTGCGACTGGTACGGTGCAGGAGTCGAGTGCCAAACGCTTTTTCCAGTGAGGCAATATAGCGTGTCGCCATGGCCCGAGAGATATCCAGTTTGTTCGCTGCGGCCGTTAGGCTTCCCAGATCAACCACATCAACAAAGACGCGCATGACAATAAAGCGATCCATCATGGTGCTCCTAATGTACGGAATGTGCAACAATGGTTTGCAGTCTACCGTATTTATTCGTTCTGTTTGAGCAATTACAGTTTGCCCAACAACGTTAAATAAAGAGACGAAAAATGCACATTAAACGCCTGACGGCTTCCGCCCTCTGTATGTTGCTTGCCGGCACTGCCGGTGCTGCTCCATTGAATAGCACGCCTTCTGTTCCATTAACCGGATGCGGTCCCTCATCAACGATTAACGCGTATTTCGACCAGTTCGGGAATAGCGGCAAGATGCCTGACGAACTCGGGCGTTGGCTGAATGATGTCAACGCTCAAACGGTTGAGCCCTATCAGGCGTTTGATAACGTCTACTATGTGGGGCTTTGCTGGGTCTCGGCATGGCTTATCAAAACCAGCGATGGGCCAGTGCTTATTGATTCGTTATATGGCGAATTTACCGATCGACTCATTGAGAATATCAAGCACGTTGGCGTAGACCCGGCGGATATCAAAATGGTGTTGTTGACGCACGGACATTTCGATCATGTGGGGTGCGTCGCCAAACTGAAAAATGTGTTAACCAATGCCCGTTTTGTGATGGCGGAGCAAGGGTGGAAAGAAGCGCAGGAGGATGCAAAAAAAACGCAGGGAAAACCCAATGCATGGGTAATGCCCACCTCGTTATACACAAGTCCGCAACGCCTTATATGCCAAGGGTTAGCGGGCTGAAATAGGCAGCCGGTGGGGTTGTAAATGAAGTGAAACCGACGTGTACTATCGCCATTTACGGCGCTGAAAAATGACACGGGATTCAGATGGCTGGGCACACCAAGAACTGGAAGGGGTAAATCTTGGTGACACGAAGCTCAATAAGCGTGCCAAAGGGCTTTTGATACGGCTGGCTGAGAATCCGCAAGCCAGCATTCCGCATACGTGCCTCGGATGGTCTGAGACGCTGGGTGCTTAGCGCTTCATGGAGAGCCAAGCATTCGAATGGCGAGACATTCTGCAACCTCACTGGCAGCGTACGCAGGAAAGGATCCGAGAACACGAGGTTGTGCTGTGTATCCAAGACACTACCGAGCTTGACTTCAACGGGCAGCAAATCCAAGGCTTGGGTCCCTTGAACTACGAAGCCAGGCGTGGTCTGTACCTGCATCCGACCTACGCGGTCAGTCCGGATCGCGTGGGGTTGGGCGTACTGGATGCGTGGATGTGGGCAAGAGAGCCGAAGGATGCAGACGGAAAACGCGATGGGCTCAAGGAGAGTACGCGCTGGCTCGAGGGATACGAGCGAGTTGCTGAACTCGCCTCGGAGTTGCCAAACACACGTCTGGTGTACTTAGCCGATCGCGAAGCGGATATCAAGGCGTTGATGCAGCTCGCTGATGACCTTGGCACTCCGGCTGACTGGTTGATCCGCTCGACTCATAATCGCAGTCTGGACTGTAATGAGAAGCTTTGGCAGAAGGTTGGAAAAACCGTGCCGGTGGGAGAAATCCAATTCGTTATGGCGGCTCGCGCGGGGCAGAAGGCGCGTACGGTGAAACAGGCGCTGCGCGTGAAGCGAGTGTCGCTGCGTTGCGGGTTGGCAGTGACTTGTGTGATAGCCAAGGAAATTGAGCCGCCAGCAGGCGTGAAGCCGGTCGAGTGGCGGTTGCTGAGCAATCGCGTACCTGAAGGACGAGAAGATATCGTGGAGCTGATCGACTGGTATCGGGCTAGATGGGAAATCGAGATGTTCTTCAATGTGCTGAAGAACGGCTGCTGTGTCGAAGCGTTACAGTTATCGACCGTGGATCGCATTGAGCGGGCATTGGCGCTGTTCATGATCGTGGCATGGCGCATCGCCTATTTAATGCGTATGGGACGAACCTGTCCAGAGCTGGACGCAATGTTGTTCTTTGATTCCGACGAGACTCATGGCGCTTACCTACTGATGAACAAGCGTATGCCCAAGGGCCGCCCTAAGCTAAACGAAGTATTGCGCTTAGTTGCGCAACTGGGAGGCTTTCTTGCTCGAAAAGGCGACGGTGAACCAGGCGCAAAAACTATCTGGAAAGGCTTGCAGAAAGTCATGACGGCCGCCGAAACGCTACGCGCGCTCAGGCACGAACAGAGATGTGTATAACGAGGTGGGTAATGCCCGCTCCTGCGCCGAATGACTTGATTGTCAAAGACGGCGAAGCGATTTCTATGGGCGACACGACTTTTTACGCCTACATCACACCGGGCCATACATGGGGAACCACGTCTTATGTGATGGACGTGAAAGAAGGTAAAAACACCTACCGCGCGATTACCATTGGCGGTTTGGGATTAAATGCGATCGATGGTCCGGAACAGGTTGAGGCTTACATCAGTAGCGTCGATCGCATCAAGAGAATGGTGAATGATGCTCAACACCCCATCAGTGTGCACCTAACCGCGCATCCCTTCAGTAATGGGCTGATTGAAGCGAGCGAGCGGCTCAAAACGCGTCAGCCTGGTCAGGTAAACCCGCTTGTGGATGCTAAAAGTCTTCTCGAACAGCTGGATGCACTGCGTGCTGGGGCGGTGAAGCGATTGGAACGGGAACACGTTCAGATGGGCTCTCATTAACCGATGACGCTCATCTTTGCCGCGATCCTTTTCTCATTGCGCCCCGTTAGTAGTGGAGGAATTAAACAGATCTATTAAATTGTATTAGCTCAGACCTGATCTGACAGTTACCGGTTATTTATACAGGTGTCTGTCAGATTAAATCTGGTTCAGATTTTTTTCTGCCCAGACTCGTTTACCATCAAGTAACGTGGCCATTGGCGTACGCCCGCAGCACATTTTACCCTGATGAGTTCGCTCATTATTGTAATGCCACAACCAGTTGTCCAGATCCTTTTGTAGACTTTCTAGGTCCTCGTATAACGTCTTACGGAACGCAACCTGATAAAAATCCTGCAAAATAGTTTTATGGAAGCGCTCGCAGATACCGTTTGTCTGCGGAGACATCGCTTTCGTTTTCGTATGGTCTATATCGTTGATAGCCAAGTACAGCTGATAGTCATGTTGTTCCACTTTACCGCAGTACTCCGTCCCCCTGTCCGTCAGTATTCTTAGCATTGGCAGCCCCTGAGCTTCGTAGAACGGCAGCACGCGATCATTGAGCAGGTCGGCGGCAGAGATCGGTGCTTTACTCGTGTAAAGCTTGCAGTGCGCCACTTTCGAGTACGTATCCACGAACGTCTGCTGGTAGATACGGCCAACACCTTTCAGATTACCCACGTAGAAGGTGTCCTGCGACCCCAGATAACCCGGGTGAGCAGTCTCTATTTCACCACAGGCTTCGTCGTCGTGCGCCTTCTTCTCCAGTGCAGCGATTTGAGCATCAGTAAGTACGATGCCTTCTCTGGCAACTTTTTCCTCAAGTGCCTTCAGGCGCTTACGAAAGTTTTCCAGATCGTGTCGTTGCCAGATGGAGCGCACACCGCTGCCAGAAATGAAGACGCCTTTTTTACGCAGCTCATTACTGGTCCGGTGCTGGCCATGAGCCGGGAACTCAATGGCGTAATCAACAACCGCACGTTCAGTGGCTTCATCAGCACGGTTTTTCAGGTTGGGAACCCGGCGATTTTGGTTAACCAGAGCGTCAATGCCGCCTTCTGCCGCCAGTTCCTGATAGCGATAAAACGTGTCGCGTGACACCCCCATGATTTTACGGGCTTTTGATACGTTACCGAGTTCTTCGGCGAGATTGAGCAGGCCGGCTTTGTGTTTGATGATGGGATTGTTAGTATGAAGCATGAGAGTTACCTCGTGTTTTGTATAAGCATTCGACACCCATATCAAAACCGGTAACTCTCAACCTTTCAAGGTCCAGTGTCAGATCAAGTCGCGACTAATACAATTAAATAATAATCCGAAGCCAATCATTTTGATTGATTTCGTCAGTCTTTTGATTGGATATGGCACCTCGGGGGCAACCAAATCCACTATTATGATCTTACTGCGTACCGGTATAGTGGCCGGGGCGGCATTTCATTACTCCACAGGACGAGGTTTTCCATGCAACTCATCAGTCAAAGCTTTCAGGATGGTCAGGCGATACCGGGTGAATTTGCGTTTGCCGTGCCAGACGGCGCTGCACACGTTGCTCTGTCATCTAACTGCAACCCGCATCTTGCCTGGCGCGATGTTCCACCGGGCACGCAATCCTTCGTGATTGTGTGTCACGATCCTGATGTGCCGAGTAAAGGCGATGATGTGAATCAGGAAGGTCGAGAAGTGCCGGCAACCTTGCCGCGCGTCGATTTTTTCCACTGGTTGCTGCTTGATGTTCCGCCAACCCTGACGGAGATTGCTGCGGGGGCGCATTCAAACGGCGTTACGCCGCGTGGAAAATCGGTCCCTGCCGCACCTGATGACAGCCGACACGGTATTAATGATTACACGGCCTGGTTTGCCGGGGATGAACAAATGAAGGGCGATTATTACGGTTATGACGGCCCGTGCCCGCCGTGGAATGATGCGTTAGTGCATCACTATATTTTCACCGTTTACGCACTGGCGGTTCCTGCATTGGCCGTGAATGGACCGCTGGATGGCGCGAACGTGCGCGCAGCGCTGGCGACGGCGCCGGTATTCGCGAAAGCCAGCCTGACTGGGCTTTACAGTTTGAATCCAGCGGTGCTTGTGGCGTGAACCACGTCGGGCAAGCGTTGACAGTGCCGGTGTTGCACGGCGAGGGAGGAGAGCGCTGGCGGTTGCCCTCGTCCTCGCCCGTGGTGCGACATGGCTTGTGCGCACTGGCTCAACCTTGCCTGCGGCAACCGCAACAAACCGCACGTTTCCAGTTTCATGAGGCAACCGTGTTACTGGTGGTATCAGGGCAGATGCGTTTAGCGTTCGCAGAACATGAGGTCTTGGTCGATGCCACGCGGCCTGCGTTGGTGCTGGTCGACGCAGGCTCCTGTGTGGACATCGTGAAAATCCCAGGAGGGACTGAGCGCTATTTCCGTTCGGTTTTTATGACAATCGCGAGCGCGCTGTTGGAAAGTCACTCCGCGGCCTCTTCTCTTGTGGGGGGCGTTGAACGTATCGCTGCTGGGCCTGTTCAGGTGATGCCATTGGATGACGATTTGGCATCAACGTTATGGCATCTGATTGAAAGCGTCGAGATCAGGCCCGTGAGCGATGAGCGACTTACCTACCGGTTACTGGAACTGCTGAGCGCCCTGGCTGAGCGTGGTCATGTATTCTGCCAACCACGGCACAATGAAACGGTAGCTCGTCTGCAAGCGCTGATGGGGCGCACACCGCATCGTCACTGGACCGCACGCGAAGCGGGTCGAGAACTGGCAATGAGCGAAGCCACGCTACGGCGACGTCTTGCCGCAGAGCAAGAGCGCTTTGAAACGATCCTAAGCGATATTCGTATGCACCACGGCATGATGCTGTTGCAAACCACCGCCTGGAACATTCCGCGTATCGCTGAGGCCTGCGGATATCAATCGCGGGCGCGCTTTTCTGAACGCTTTCGCTCCCGTTTTGGCTGCTTGCCTTCCGCCATTCGCTGAGGACGCTATGATTACGCGAAACCCTAATGCGAGGGCGGGTTATCCTCCGTTGTCGAGGTAGCACGACGTTCCTTTTTCAGGCAGCTTTCGATGGTCGCCAACAGTTTACCCGTACCGCAGCAATTATCCTGGTAACCCGCCACGTGTCGGCGATTAATCACACGATCGTGCGGGCATCCCCCATGACAGAGGGAAAACCAGCGACACTGGCGCATTTTATTGAAGGCTTCCTGCTCCTCACGCTTTGCCGCCTGGTTATGTGCCGAATAGGCCAATAGCTCTGCCAAATCCGTTTTCATCAACGAGCCGTAATGACTACCCGCATCGCCTACATATTTATCGCACGGTGAAACGTCTCCATTGGGTTCAAGGGTAATGACCTCCTGGGAACAGTTTTCTGACCAATAGCAGGCGGCCAGTCGAGTGCCTGGATTGTTGATGGCTAGAATAAAATCGCTGAATTGTGGAATATGTAAAACAGCCTGATATTCTTCCCACCAAAGCGTGAATGCCCGATTCAGAAACGCGATAAACTCGGCATAAGTGATGTAATTTCCGTCGACCTTTCCTCCGGCAGGGATGCGATTATCAGGAACAATGTTGAGAAATTCGATGTCATTGAGACCTATCTTATCGAAATAATCGAACATTTCTCGGAGATCCGTTTGATAGACATGGCGGTCAACAACGATAAGTGCCCCGTAGGGGATAGAATGTTGTTTAAGCCTTTTGAGTCCCTCAGCGACGCGTTGCGCTGTTCCTCGACCTCGGTAATCGACGCGACGTGAGTCATGAACGGCAGGAATGCCATCTAGACTAATACCAACATGCATTCCGATCCCTTTAATAAAGGCTAACCATTCATCCGAGATATTTACCGCGTTTGATTGCATTGAGTTGGTAATATGCTGTTCTGGTTGTTTGAATTGTTGTTGTAGCCAGAGTAGCTTTTGAAAAAAAAGAGGTTTAAGTAGCGTCACCTCACCACCGTGCCACACGAATTCAAAGCGTTTAATGTTGGGAATAGCTAATATTTTACGAATAGTTCGAACCAATACATTAAACCGCATCGTTTGGTTTGGCCCCTCAGCCCAAGAGTGGCAATAAGTGCAACGTAAGTTACACAGGCGAGTGGCTTTCAATACCACTACCAACTTTTTGGCTGCCACGGGGTGGGCGGTGACGGCTTGCTGTTGCTCGGTGTGGAAAATATGCAGTTCTTCGGTACTGAGCAACGCTTGTGCCGGAATTTTGCCAATCAGATAGGCGCTCATCTGTCGGTAGTCTTGCGTGGCGATTTTTTCGAGATCGTTGGTGCTGAGTGCTGATGTTATATCAGTATCAATCTGAACAATTGGTATGATTCCGTTCATGATTTCTCTCCTTGCTATGTCATGTGAGATAACCGTCCTTCATCATTAAGTGTCGTTTGGCATACTTTGAGGCTTCGGGGGAATGCGTAACCATGACAACGGTGGTACCGGCCTGATTAATGTCTTCTAGCTGCTTCAATACGGTATTGCTGTTATTACTGTCCAGGTTGCCCGTTGGCTCATCGGTCAAAATCAATGCTGGCCGTGAAATCATGGCGCGAGCGATGGCAACCCGCTGTTGCTGACCGCCTGAAAGCTGGGCTGGGTAGTGTGCGCTTCTGCCTGATAGTCCAAACTGCTCAAGGGTTTGTTTAACGCGAGCTTTTCGTTCAGCTTTGGGTACATTGCGGTACTTGAGTGGTAACTCGATATTTTCATATACCGACATAAAATCGATCAGATTGAATGACTGAAATACGTAACCGATCAGTTGGCGGCGCAGCGCTACTTTTTGGCCGTGTTGCATCCGTGTAATGTCGTGCTGCGCCAGCTGCAATCGGCCAGCATCAAGCGTTTCAAACATGCCGAGTACGTTGAGCAGCGTGGTTTTTCCCGAACCTGATGGCCCCATAATGGAGACAAATTCCCCCGCCGTGATACGAAGATTGATGTCACGCAGCGCCAGCGTTTTCAGGGTTCGAGTGGTGTAAAATTTTTCTGCGCTTTCCAGTTGTATCATCTTATTCAAACTCGATAATGTTGGATTTTTCAACGTTGCTGCCTGTAAGGACCACAACCTGTTGCCCGGCAGACAACCCACTCAGTACTTGCGATTGCGTTTCCCCCTGACGTTGAATCACCACGGGTGTTTTAACCGCGCGATGATGTTTTTCATCATAGCGGTATACCCACGTCTCATCGGTCTCGAAAAAGACGGCTTTCGCGGGAATGAGTAATGCATCGGGTTGGGTTCCGAGTGAAACGCGCAGATCGAGGGATTGACCACGTTTCAACGAGAGTTGTTGTGGATGAGCGAGTGTTAATTTGGCAAGGAACTTACCGTTTTCCACCACGGAAGAGACGGAGGCGATGATCAGTGGGATATCAATGCCTGCATAGTTTGCCGTGACACGATCGTGCGGCCGGATTTTATCCAGATAATATTCGCTGAAGGAGGCTTCAAAATAGTAGGTATGCGGATTGTCTACGTTAGCAACTTTTTCTCCGGGTTTAATTTGTTGGCCCATCTTGATCGTCAGCGGTGACAGAATGCCGTCAATCGGGGCAGTAATAACCAGCTTATCCAGACCGCTCTCAATTAACCGGGTCAATGTATCCAGATGCTTGACCGAAGCCGCGATTTCAGCAAGCTCGATCAGTAGCATACGATCTTGCCGTTCCTGATACGTTGTTAAAATAGCGTAGCGTGTTTTCCAATGCGCCAATTCATCCAGCAGCTGTTCATAGGTGGCTTTTTCCAGAATGCCGCGCTCGTATAATGTCTTTTTACGCGCCGTTTCTTTATCGATTTTCTCCAGATGAAAACGTGAATCTTGCCGTGCCAGACGCGTATCAAGGTCATCCTTCTCGAGTAATCTGCGTATGTTGCGCAGGTTGTTGGTCTGTTCAGTCACATCGGCAATACGCGAGGTGACCTGCAAAACGAAGTCGTCGTTCGACAATCGGGCAATGATATCTCCCTTTTTCACATCGTTGGATGCATTCTGGCGCACCTCAATGACCGTCCCGCCGCGTTCAGAGGCGATAATCACGCTTTCATTCGGGATAGCCACCGCGCGTGTCACCAGCGTATCGGTAAATGTGCCGCGCTGGGCAACGTGCAACGTCACCTGGGTAAACTGCATTTGCGTTACTTTTTCTGCGGTGGCCACGTTGATAAGCCACAGACACAACAGGCCGAAAATCACCAGAGCCATGCCGACTATCCATTTGGCAACGCGATGTCGAGTGGATTTCGGGTCTAATTGAATGTCCATAACGGCTTATCCTCGCCTTAACCGCGGGCGAGCTACCCTGCCATCGTGCAATACCAGTGACAGTGCCATAATGGCTACCACTATGAGCCCCAGCAACAGCAGTGCCGCAAACGCATTGACATAAACCAGTTCGGCAACGGTGTCATACTGCTGTAGCCAGCGCCTTAACAGCAAACATCCCAAGGTCAGTGACGCCAGTAAAGAGAACAGCATGGGTAGCACATGTTGTTGCAGGAAAAACACTACGTTTGTCGCAAGAGAACCCCCCACCGCTTCCATGATTTTCAGTGTGCTGTCTAACCGCTGAGCGTCTGACAGGCTGATCACCAAGGTGCTGATAACCATTAATATCAACGCCAAACTCGCGGTGGATGTAATAACGTTGAGCATCATAGAATCGTTATGAAAATGACGGTTATGAAGCTCTTGTACCGTTTGCAGCGTTAAGTCAGGTGGACCATGCCGTTTAATCTGTGCGGCAATAGAGGCCTCCTGTTGATCGTTCGAATACGCGACCGTCGCGAATTTTTCCAGGCGGTCATTGATGAAGATGATCAAAGGTTGGGGCGACGAGAGGTGTTCTCCAAGGTCGATATTTTCCACTATCCGTAACACCCGAAGTGTTTTTTGTCCTTCCGGCAATGGAATGTAATAGCGGGTATTCAGCACCTCATCGACGGTTTTCTGCCCCATGGCATCAATGAATGCGCGGGTAACGATGGCGTGGCATACACCGTCATCTGTGCTGGCTCTCAGCGTATTCTCTTGGCCTGCCACTGTTTTTAATCCCCAGACCTCCGCAAAGTATTTGTCGGCAGAAAGAGTATTGATAAGGGTAAATTGGTCTTGTACCTGTTGTTGCGCGTGCTGCACGTTGAGGATGTGACGCGACATGTCAAAAGGTTGCCAACTGCTCAAACTGAAAGCCGACGTGCCTGCGGTTTCCTGGAGCCGATGTTGTAATTCACGCACGCTACTGAGTGTATAAAATCCTTCATCAAGCACGAATGTCAGGCGGTGTTCTTTCTGGTAACCCACCTCTGCATGCATCGCCCTGTGGTGTTGCGTCATCACTCCGGCCCACAGATAAACGGTAGTGCCGGCGACCAGGAGTTGCACCACCATCACCATGCTGTTGAAGTAATAAAAACTCTGTTTTTCATAGCGATTTGGGGTCTGTGAAGCCGGATTGGCAAACAAGAAGAAAGAGAGACTCAGCAGGTGAGAGAGTAGCATCATCAAGCCAATGAACAGGGTGACACCCAAAAATACCGTCAGCAGGCGTGCCATTGGGTGTTGGAGGAGCAATTCGCTTACGTCTGCCGACAAAGGGAACAGGGCGCAAAGCAGTAAGGTTGCCAACGTTACCGTTGTCAGGAACTGCGGCAAGAATAGGCTCAGCGATTCTGCCAGAATTTGCGCAGTTGAAGCACCGAGACTGCGCTTGATATGCAGGCTGGGGCGTCTGGCGGCATTGAGAATACCGTTGATGTTGAAAAAATTGGCCACGGTGGTGAATAGAACAAACAGTGCTGCGGTGTATAGCGTATGAAGCAATGATTTTTCACGCGTCTTGACGAATTCATCGGCATAGCCATCGCCATAGTGCATATCAAGGATATTTTTGGCGCTGAACGTCAGAAACGAAGAAGGTGTAAAAGGTGCTCCGGGTATCTGTGGCCCATTATTGGCGACGATGCTAGCCAGCAGTTGTTGATCAAAATGCGAGTGGGAGGGAGGGAGGAGAGCGAAGGCATAGACATGGCTGTCGTACCAGTCCAGGCGTTTATCGGGGTATCCCGCTATCCGTTCTGGGGTGAAGGCGACCGTGGCGGGCAGGTGCAGACTGCTGTCAGGGTGAGGCTCCACGATAGCCTTGATGGTGAACTGGCCGTTTTCCCCCAAATCCACTAATTTGCCCAGTGGGTCATCTAATCCAAGATAGTGGCGGTTAAAATCGGCCGTGATGTAGATGTCATGGGGGCCGGGTGCTGGCAAATCTTCACGAAAAGGGTGCAGTTGTGCCATGAACGTTGGGGTGACGGCAAATACGGTAACGCGGGGAATAACTCTGCCTTGACGGTGCAGGTGAGTATGCAGCCGGTAAGCGTATCCGACGTTTTCTATATCGGGATGTTTCTGTAATGCCTCCACCAGCGGAAAAGGGATCTGCGCTGAGCGAACAATATCGCCATTAGGGAGATTGAATTGACTTTCAATGCGATATAAACGTTGATGCTCCGGCAACGACCTGTCTATATCCATATCGTTATACACATCTTTTGGCCATTTTTTGAACAGGATGCTCAGAACCCCGTGAATTAAGGCATTCAAGCCATCCCATTGGCTTTTTGAGGTTCAAAATGCCACTCTGAGATAAACCCGTAATTCATTGATTAAACAGTGCGTTAGAAAGATGTGTATAACGATATGGGTTAAAGCGTTATCTGGCATATGTGTTAATCAAATCAATGACTATCATCTGTTCATCAAAATTAGTGAACCTCATCCATGAGGTTCACTGTGTAGGCTTAAATATACTATTCAACGGTTTTCCAGTATAGAATGACGAGTCGCTCTATCATTGTGGCTTGTAGTTGAACCCTTTCGACCAATTCCACGCAAGTGCCATGGGGGAAATAGTTAACTGTAATATATCATTGACGTGTGTGGTTGAAATGTCAGGAATTATTCCTTTTACACTTTTGCTTAACGCCATTAAATTTTCATGTAACTGTATGGATGGCGTTATTACTCTTTCATCAGCGATTGCATGCATAAAACCTCCGGTTTTTTCATAAGGCATGATTAAAGTATATATGACAAATTGCATATCACTGCAGTGTGCAATCACCACTTTAAAGTTGATTTAATTTTCGTCAATCCCATTTTGTTTTATTTTAGGTTTTATTTATGTATTGTTTTGCTTTTTGATTAGGCGTTCGTCATTTTAAATGTAACTTTAATTGTAAGTATATAATATTTCGATAGTAATTAAAATAATATTTCTACCGGCGATATCTGCGTTCATTAGCGCTGATATCGCCGTTATTTTATTATCTGCCAACCGTTGATGTCACGATAACCTCTGCGCAGCCGCACCGAACCCGTGGAGGGTTGCCGTCATCATGCTCATCATGCTCATCAGCGAGACGCAATCGGTCAGATTGCGGCGTGAAGCGATCATCAGCGGGGTTTCCCCGGCGGCATTGGCTCTATTTGGGTCAGCGCCCGCGGTGAGCAGGCTGGTGACCATCTGGATAACCTCATCCTCTTCAACCTCGTCTTCATCGAAAAATAACGCGGTATGCAGTGGCGTATTCTCACCGTCATCTGGTGCATTGACGTCAAACCCTTGCTCACAGCAGAGTGTCACGATGGCCTGATGCCCGAGATAGCAGGCATAGTGCAGCGGTGTGATACGCCGATCGTTAGCTTGATAGGCAACCTCTCCGTGTAGCAGCGCCGTTCTGAACTGGGCTTCCGCCGTATCGCTATGACGCCGCAGGCAGATGGCGTGCAGCAGGTTGTCGCCGTTATTGGCGCACTGGTGGCGGATTTTTGATGTGGATTGGCGCGCCCACAGCAGGTCGAAATAAGGAGCGGCGCAATATTGTGCGGCCAGCATCAACGGCGTTCGGCCAAGTTTATCAGGCTGTTGCGCGTCGGCGCCGCGCTCCAGCAGCAGGTGGACAATAGATTCCCGGTTGGCGCGTAGTGCAAAGATCAGCGGTGTATCGCCATCCTCATCCGCGGCATTGATATCCGCGCCATGATCGAGCAGACGTTTGACGATCTCGCCTTTTAGTTCCGGATCGAAGCTGTGCTCTGCCTCCGTCTCTTCGTCATCGGGGTAGGTGTCGTAACTGTAAGCGCGTGCTATCGCCTCATGCAGAGCGGTGCGCCCTTGTGCATTCGCCTGACGGGTGTCAACGCCGTGTGCCAACAGCGCCTCTAGCCCGGCCAGACTCCCGTACCCGGCAGCGCACATCAAGGGATAGTCGCCATAGGGATCGATCCAGTGACAGTCGGCTCCGGCCGCTAACAGCAGTTCTACGGTTTCGCGGCGCGAGACTTTATCGACCCACCCCCAATTGCTCAGGGCGCGGTGCAAGGCGGCGGAGTTATCGAACCCGCCGACGGCGTTAGGGTTTGCGCCACGTTCGACGAAATAACGCACCAACGGCGTTTGGCATTTGGACACCGCCATCAACAGCGGCGTCGCCTCGGTGCCGCTTCTCGTTTCAAGGTCCAACAGCCCGCGCCGTTCCAGCTCATCAAGGTACGGGGTCACGGTCGATTCCGGTCTGCCGCTCAGACGGGTGCAGGCAAAATGGACAAACTGCTCTTGTTTGATACAGGTGCGGCAAGCCGGATCGGCACCGTGATCCAGCAGCAGGGTAAAGATGTCGAAGTACTCCTGCATGATGGCCCATTCAAGCGCGCTGTTTTCCAAACGTGTCACCCCGTTGCGATGATCGAACTCCGGCTTGAAGCGGCGCGTCGAGGTGCAGTTGAGATCGGCCTCCGCGCTCAACAGCATGTTGCACACGGCATACGCATACTCTGGCGTAATTTTATCACGGTCCCCACTCACACGATCCATGGTGTAGATCAGCAGCGGTTGTTCAACATAGACGATGCTATCGCCTTTGATCTTCCTGCCAATAATCCGATTCGGATCGTTACCGACGATCAGACGTTGGACGGTTTCCAGCGACATGCGGGAACCGATGGCGCGCTGTAGCGGATCGCCAGAGATCTCACTGATAACATCGAGGGGTTCCGGCAGGGTATCGAGCAGCGGGCTGATATCCTCACCGGCTTTTGCGTAGTCCAGGTAATAGGCGATCATGTTGCCGTTGAAATGTTCGTCTCTAATCTCGGCATTCAGCGGCCAACCGATATCCAGCAGGGTGCGAGCCAATGGAATAAAATACTCTGCATCGTACAGCGCAATGCACGCCGCAAGCGTATGGGTGGTGCTCAGTGGCGCATAGTCATGCTGGTTATAATGAAACGGCTCTGCGAGCGGTAATGGCAGCCCTTTGCTGCGGTAGATCCCCTGTAAACGGCGCAGCACAGCGGATACCTTGCTCAGGCGCATCCGTTCTCCGTGGGGGTTCTGAGTGAAAAGGTAAGAGAACACCGTACCCTGTTTACAATCGATCCAGGTGAGATTGGCACCGCGCGTTGCCAGCAAATTGGCGGTCTCCATGTGGCCAAACAACACAGCCAGATAAAACGCTGACAGACCATGACATTCAATGGCTGCACCGCGCTCCAGCAACCAGGTCAGCAGAGCCTGACTATGTTCCACATCGTCGGGCCAACCGACGACGGTGTGCAGGACGCTGATCTCGAAATGAGACCAGGCACCCGACGTATTGATGTCAGCGCCTTTGTCCAGAAGGGTGCCCAACAGGGAGAGTTTTTCATCCCGGCGAAGACCGGTTGCGGTGGCGATATCGATAAACAGGGTATTGATATTGGGGGCATCGTGCGGCAATTCGTCAATGATCTGCCGGATGGTACGCGAATCATGGATCAGGATACTGAGGGGAAGCTCATGCCCTTGGCTCTGGTTCAACTCGAAAATCAGTTTTACCTGCTTGGGCCGGAAGTTTTTGCTGGTGAGATAATCGATGATTTCCCCTTTCTCATCAGCAGGAATGCTGATCCCGGCTTGCAGCAGCCGGATAAAACCGGCGAAGTGCCCGCGTTTGAGCGCTTCCAGCCCGATACTGGCATAATGGCAACTGTCCAAATCCAGATCGTGTTGCAGCCCGCTTTTTTCCAACTCATCCAGCACGCTGGTGAAGGTGGTAATACTGAGTTTGTCCTCAGTGTTGTACAGCGTTCCGTTGGTCAGCGCGGAATAGAGCGGCGTTGCCCACGGCTGTTCTGCCCGGATGACGTCAGCGCCCAGGCGGATAAGCCAACGCAGACGCAGGGTATCAATGGTGATGTGTTCCTGGCTCAGATAGTAGGCTAGCAGTGTTTTACCGCTGGCCCGGGTATCGATCGCGTTCAGATCCAAGCCCTGCTGTAGAAAGAACGCAACGTGTTTCTCTTTCAGATCTTTACGTTGCACCAAATGGTGTAGCAGCGGTAAGCCATCGATATATTCCGGCAGGAAGATACCGGAATCGAGAAACGCTTCAATAAGCGGCAAACAAAGGGAATTGACGACCTCGTTTATCGCGGGGAGATGTCTGCCCTGTTCACCGAACACTGGCTCACTCCCCTGCGACAGCAGGTAGCGTGCAATCTTCGCTTCGCGGTAGATGACGGCATAGTGCAGCGGCGCGTAGCCGTGCTCATCAGGTTGATTGCAGTTGGCAGCATCGATGCGCTGCTGGATTTTTCTGAGGCTACCTGATTTGATCAGGTCGCCGAGGGTCTTGGGGCGGCTGAAAAACATCGATTTGATTTCGCGTATCCTTACGTAACCGCATGATATCACGACATCGTTGACACCGCATCGGTGAAAAAACTAGCGATAAAACGGTCCCGTCGTCACCGAATCGCGCAGGATCAATGATGCCGGATAGGCCTTGCGTTGACTCAACGTCCCACCATCCAGCATGGACAGCAGTCGGTTGATGATCTCTTGAATCATCTCGCCCAACGGCATTTTCACGCTGGAGAGCGAAGGGATGGTAAACGCCGCCGTGGGCAAGTCATCAAAACCAATTACCGATACTTGCTCGGGCACACCAACGCCGAGCGTATAGAGCTGTTTGAGCGCACCAATAGCCATGTCATCATTGCTGGCGACCAACGCGGAGAAACTGATCTGATTGTCTAGCAGTTTGTTGACGGCCTCAACACCATTGGTGAGTGCCCACTTACCGAGAACGATACGGCGTTCATCCACGGGAATTGTGTGCTCTTCCAATGCGGCTTTGTAGCCTGCGAGGCGTTCCATGCCTGTGGGCGAATCCAGTGCGCCGGTGATAAAGGCAATTTCACGATGCCCTTGCTCGATAAGGTGGTTGACGGCATTGCGGCTGGATTCATGCTGATCGGAGTAAATGCAGTAGCTGTCATTCACCCGTAACCGGCGGTTCAGTAACATGATGGGCTGTTTATGCTGGCTGATGATCTGATCCATCTCATCAATGGTAAGAAAACGCGGATAGATGATGATGGCATCGCAGCGTAAATCGATCAGGAATTGAATCGCGGCGCGCTCTTCTTCAGCGCTGTGTTTGCCATCCACCAGCAGCAGTTGGCGGCCGTGCGCCTCGGTCATTTTTGCCGCTTGAAACAGCAGCTCACTGAAGTAAGTATCGTGATACAGGGTATTGGTGATCACCAGCCCAATGGTTTGTGATTTTTGCGCAGCGAGGTTACGCGCCAGCAGATTGGGGCGATAGCCGCTCTCTGCTATCGCTTTGAATACACGATCTTTTGTTTCCTGGCTGACGTAACCGTTACCTGACAACACTCGCGATACCGTCGATTTGGCGACCTCGGCCTTCTTTGCCACCTCAAGAATGGTTGTCATGTACTGTTACCCGCTAAATAGTCATCTTGCGGCAGTCTACCCATTTTGCCGTTTTTTTTCAGTAGCTTCGTTGAAGCGGTCATGTTAACGGCAGGTGATCGTTATCACGAAAAGGAAAATTAATGGTTTTCCTCTCTTGTTTGGCGCTGTGAAACGTTTCATGATTTTGTGGAACCGGTCCCCTATGGCGATTTTTTCCGCACCGACACCAAGAGATAACCCACTTATGTCCAAGAATTATGAAACTGTCTCTCGCGCTATTGTGGATGCGCTGGGAGGACTGGAAAACATTGAAGCGGTGACGCACTGCATGACGCGTTTGCGCTTCGTGGTAAAAGATAAAACGCAGGTAGACAACCCGACGCTCAAAGCCATCAGCGGAGTGATGGGCGTGGTAAACACGGAAACGCAGTGTCAGGTGATTATTGGCAACAACGTGGCGAAAGCCTATCAGGAAGTGTTGAAGCTCGGCCCGGTGGGAGCTGCGGGCACGCTGCCCGATGCCAAACGAAAAATCACCTTAAAAAGCATTGGCGCAGGCATTCTGGACGCACTGATTGGCACCATGTCGCCGCTGATCCCGGCGATTATCGGCGGCTCGATGGTGAAACTGCTGGCGATGATCCTCGACATGTTCGGCCTGTTCGAGAAGTGCTCCTCTACGCTGGTGATCCTGAATGTGATCGGCGACGGCGCGTTCTTCTTCCTGCCTATCATGGTGGCGGCCTCGGCGGCACTTAAATTCAAAACCAATATGTCGCTGGCTATTGCCATTGCGGGCGTGTTAGTGCATCCCAACTTTATCGACCTGATGGCAAAAGCGGCACAAGGGCAGGTGGTCGAGCTGGCGTTTATTCCGGTCACGGCGGTGAAATATACCTATACGGTGATTCCGGCGCTGTGCATGACCTGGATTCTGTCGTACATCGAAAAAGGCATCGATCGCATTACGCCGGCAGTGACGAAAAACTTCCTGAAACCGATGCTTATCGTGCTGGTCTCTGCACCGATCGCCATTGTGATTATCGCCCGTTGGGCATCTGGATCGGTAGCGGCATCTCTTCCATCGTTTACACCATCCATGGCTATCTGGACTGGTTATCGGTGGCGATCATGGGGGCGCTGTGGCCGCTGTTGGTAATGACCGGTATGCACCGCGTATTTACCCCGACCATCATTCAAACCATTGCGGAAACCGGTAAAGAGGGCATGGTGATGCCTTCAGAAATCGGTGCCAACCTGTCGCTCGGTGGCTCCTCGCTAACTAACTGTTCCGAATAGTAGATCACCTGAAGGGAACTCAGTCCGAGTAGAGCGATCTGATCAATCGATAAAGCTCCCAAATCATCAACCGGACTGAGCGATGTCGAGCATAGCACCGATACCCCGTAACGAACGACGCCTGATGAAGAAAACTCTCCATAAAACGCGTGACAAGAATCACGCCCGCAGGCTGACCGCCATCCTGATGTTGCACCGGGGCGAGCGCGTGAGCGATGTCGCCAGAATGCTTTGCTGCGCCCGTTCGTCAATCGGCAGATGGATTAACTGGCTCACCCTGTACGGCATTGAAGGCCTCAAATCTCTGCGGCCCGGTCGTGGCCGTCGCTGGTCGTTTGAACAGATCTGCGCACTGTTAATCCAGCTCGTAAAGCGTTCCCCTCATGATTTTGGCTATCAGCGTTCGCGCTGGAGCACGGAACTGCTAGCGATAAAAATCAATGAGATAACCGGTTGCCAGTTGCATGCTTCCACGGTGCGCCGTTGGCGGCCTTCTGCCGGTCTGGTGTGGCGACGCGCAGCTCCTACGCTGCGTATCCGCGACCCGCATAAGGAAGAAAAAATGGAAGCCATCGCGATGGCGCTGGAACAATGCAGCGCGGAACATCCCGTCTTTTACGAAGACGAAGTGGATATTCATCTGAATCCCAAAATTGGCGCGGACTGGCAGGTTCGCGGGAAGCAGAAACGCATCGTGACGCCGGGCCAGAACGAGAAATATTATCTGGCGGGTGCATTACACAGCGGGACGGGAAAAGTCAGCGATGTTGGAGGAAGCAGTAAAAGTTCGTGTTTGTTTATCAGTATGTTAGAGCATCTTAGAGCAACGTACAGACGGGCAAAAACGCTCACGCTGATAGTTGATAACTACATTATTCACAAAAGCCGGGAGACGCAGCGCTGGCTGGAAGAAAACCCGAAATTCAGGGTTATTTATCAGCCGGTGTACTCACCATGGGTAAATCATGTAGAGCGGTTATGGCAGGCGTTGCATGAAACCATCACCCGCAATCATCAATGCTGTTCAATGTGGCAGTTACTGAACAAGGTTCGCCGCTTCATGGAAACCGTCAGCCCGTTTCCCAGTGGAAAACATGGACAGGCAAAAGTGTAGCGGTATTAGGAACAGCTATTTAGCGGTGGCGTTCCGTACCAAAAACCGCGAGCTGCGTCAGACTGCGTTGGCGGCAGCGGCATCCGCCATTGTGGCCGGGATCTCCGAACCTGCGCTGTACGGCGTGGCGGTGCGGCTGAAACGTCCGCTGATTGCAAGCCTGATCAGCGGTTTTATTTGCGGCGCGGTAGCCGGAATTGGTGGCCTTGCAAGTCACTCCATGGCGTCACCCGGGCTGTTTACCAGTGTGCAGTTTTTCGATCCGGCCAACCCGATGAGCATTGTCTGGGTGGTGGCAGTGATGATTTTGGCGGTGGTGTTGTCGTTTGTACTGACACTTATTCTCGGCTTTGAGGATGTTCCTGAAACCGAAGAGGAAGCGCAGCCAACCAAAGCCAAAACAAGTGAACCCGTGCAGGCCACAAGCGTTAGTTAATTGATATTGGTACAAAGAGAAGGTGATTCATGTCAGCAGCGACATTTCCAGACGGATTTTTATGGGGGGGCGCCCTGGCGGCAAACCAGTCAGAAGGCGCTTATCGGGAAGGTGGCAAAGGGCTGACCACCGTGGATATGATCCCTCACGGTCCCGCCCGTTTGCCGGTAAAGCTGGGGCAGGAGAAGCGTTTTACACTGCGTGACGACGAGTTCTATCCCAGCCATCAGGCGATCGATTTCTATCATAGCTACAAGGAAGATATCGCGCTGATGGCCGAGATGGGGTTTACCGTGTTCCGCACCTCTATCGCCTGGAGCCGTCTCTACCCGAAGGGTGACGAAATGATGCCGAACCCGGAAGGTATCGCCTTTTATCATGCGGTGTTCAGTGAATGCCGCAAATACGGTATCGAACCGCTGGTCACGCTGTGCCATTTCGATGTGCCGATGCATCTGGTCACCGAGTATGGCTCATGGCGCAACCGCAAGATGGTGGAATTTTTCACCCGCTATGCACGCACCTGCTTCGAAGCGTTCGACGGCCTGGTGAAATACTGGCTGACATTCAACGAGATCAATATCCTGCTGCACAGCCCGTTCTCTGGTGCTGGCCTGGTGTTCGAACCGGGTGAAAATCAGGATCAGGTGAAGTATCAGGCTACGCACCATGAGCTGATCGCCAGTGCGCTGGCGACCCGGATCGCGCACGAGATCAATCCTGAAAATCAGGTGGGCTGCATGCTGGCGGGAGGAAACTTTTATCCTTGGTCTTGTAAGCCAGAAGATGTGTGGGCGGCACTGGAAAAAGATCGGGAAAACCTGTTCTTTATCGATGTGCAGGCGCGCGGCGCTTACCCGTCCTATTCCGCACGGGTGTTCCGTGAGAAAGATGTTCATATCGAGATGCAGGATGGCGATGCTGACATTCTGAAACACACCGTCGATTTTGTCTCTTTCAGCTACTACGCCTCACGCTGTGCCTCGGCGGAGATGAATGAGCACAACAGCAGTGCAGCCAATATCGTTAAATCTCTTACCAATCCGCATATTATCCGCAGTGAATGGGGCTGGGGCATCGATCCACTCGGCTTGCGTATCACCATGAACATGATGTACGACCGTTACCAGAAGCCGTTGTTTCTGGTGGAAAACGGTCTGGGGGCACGCGATGAGATCAATGCCAAAGGCGAGATCGAAGACGATTACCGCATCAGCTATTTGCGTGAACACATCCGCGCCATGGGCGATGCGATCGATGACGGTATCCCAGTCATCGGTTACACCACCTGGGGCTGCATCGATCTGGTCGCGGCGTCAACCGGGGAAATGAGCAAACGCTACGGTTTTGTGTATGTCGATCGTGACGATCTTGGCAACGGCACGCTGGAACGACGCAAGAAAAAATCCTTTGCCTGGTACCAGAAAGTGATCGCCAGCAACGGTCAGGATCTGGATTAACCAAGAAACGCTATCATTGGTGTATCGCATCAGATTCTGTAAAAAGGCCGATCCCGACGTTAACCGTTTCGGGATTGGCTTTTTAATAAACAAATCATAAACAAATATGGGGTTGGGTTGCTTACTGAAAGATGATTGCATAACGGTTTAGTAAACGGCTGATAGAGATAGGGGTCTGTTTCCGAATCAACACTATTATCTCTATATGGCACTTGCAACTTTTGATGAAATATCATCCCCGATGAGCCGCTGGCAGTTACTGAGCCATCTGCTTCGCGGGGATATTCACCCTGATGAGAAGAGCGTTTGGCTAAAGCCCGCCTACCGTCTTAAATTTCTGGCGCGCTCGTTCCTTCACCCTGTTTTGACGCTGAACTGGCTCCACTACATTGCCAGTCATCCGCAGCGGGCGCAGATGCTGTATGCCCAAATGGCGCTGCCCGATAAACTTCAACGACCATACCTCTCTAGCCGTTTTTCTGCCCGCAACGCTTTGGCCGCTCTTTGTTATCACTATGATGCCGTGGCCTGCGCGAATCCAAGGTTACGTCGCCTGATGCTGACACCTGGCGGTGTACCGATCGTCAATTTTCAGGGTAAAAGCGGTGCTGCTTACGCGTTGCTGTTTGGTTCCCACTCCTCACTGGATAAAGAGGGAGAGATAACGCTTCAGTTGTGTACTGAAGGGATGCCGCTGGCGCGCATGACCATGACCGTGGTGCAGTTCGAAGGACAGAGAGCGTTATTTATCGGCGGATTACAAGGGCCGACGCGGCACTTGCAACAACAGAAGGCGCGCATTTCGCAGGTAACGCGTGATTGCCATGGATTGTTCCCTAAACGGCTGGTGCTGGAAGCGGCCTGCGTACTGGGCGAGCTGTTAGGGATTGAGTGCATGATAGCGGTGGGAAATCATACTCATGTTTATCAGAATTGGCGCTACTGGCATAAAAAGAAAACCAGTTTTCATGCCGATTATGAGAGCTTTTGGCTCTCCGTGGGGGGGCAATTGCGACCCGATGGCGTGTGTCAGTTGCCGCTGCATATTGCGCGCAAAAGTCTCGACGACGTTGCCAGTAAAAAACGAGCAGAGTATCAGCGCGCCAACGGCGTGTTGGCGGAGATCCATCATCAGCTGCATGCCTTGAAATGAGATCTTGATGCCTGTCTGACATGAGAATAATGCGGATGAGCACGGCGATCGTTGCGGCCGGTAACCTGTTTGCATTTCTTGAATTTTAATATATAAATATCAATTCATGTATTAAACCATCTAAAGGCAGGAGAGGTACAATGTCCCATTCTCACCACGATCATGCTCACGACCATGCGCCGACGGTAACGCGGTCAAATGAACGTAAGGTACTGATCGCTTTTGTGATTACTTTTACCTTTATGTTGGTAGAAGTCTTGGGCGGTGTGCTTTCCGGTTCGTTGACGTTGCTGGCGGATGCGGGACATATGCTGACGGATGCCGCAGCACTGGCGTTGTCCTATGCCGCCTTTCGTTTTGGTCGTCGTAATGCAGACACCAAGCGCACCTTTGGCTATTTGCGTTTCGAAGTCATTGCCGGGTTTATCAATGCGCTGACGCTGTTTGCTATCGTCATCTGGATAGCCTACGAAGCGTGGCTGCGTTTTCGCCAGCCGCATGAGGTGCTGGCAGGGCCGATGCTGGTCGTAGCGGCGATCGGGCTGCTGGTGAATATTGTGGTGTTTTGGATATTGACGCGCGGCGGCAGCGAGCATGTCAATATCAAGGGTGCCGCACTGCATGTGATTGGCGATCTACTGGGTTCCATCGGTGCTATCGCGGCGGCCATTGTGGTCTATTTTACCGGCTGGACCCCCATCGACCCTATCCTGTCGTTGGTAGTGTCCGTGCTGATCTTGCGCAGCGCATGGGCGTTATTGAAAAAATCGCTGCACATACTCTTGGAAGGGGCACCCGCCAATGCCATGCCGCAAGAGATTGAACGCTACCTTAAAGAGAGCGTAACGGGAGTGGCAGATATCCACCATGTGCACGTGTGGATGATCACGTCGGGGCGCACCCTGGCCACATTGCATGTACGCGCCAAAGAGGGGGCGGACGTGCGTCAGGTGGTTCGGCAGGTAGAGCGAGAGCTTTATGACCGTTTTCACTTAGAACACGCAACGGTTGCCATTGACTGGGGTGATGAAGATGAGGCGACCTGTAGGTGCAGCCTGTCACCCCTTAAGGAAATACATCAACATCATGACGATCATTCCCATCATCATGATACGGACATATCTGTTACGCGAGGGCACGCACATTGAGTCGTCATGCCATGCTTTCTCTGCATGAAACTACCATCCTGTCAGAAACGTTTCGTCTGATGGGCGATCCTACCCGTTTGCGCATTTTGCATTTCAGCCTGACGGGGCCACATGCTGTCGGTGACATTGCGCAAAACCTTGCGCTTTCACCGTCGCTGGTGAGTCACCATTTACGCCTGCTACGCGGCGCACGTTTGGTGAAGCGGGAACGCCGGTCACGTCAGATTTTTTATACCGTGGCGGATCACCATGTCACCACTATGTTGCTAGACATGGTGAACCACATTGGCGAATCACAAGAAGAAGAAGAGTGACGTCTGTCAGAAAACGGGCCTGCATGCTGAAAGGGTTGCCACAGGCTTCTCGCTACGAGTAGGGTAGTTGTGGTTTTTTTTACGGCTACCGTTGATAACGCGAGGGGGAGAAATGGGGGCGATTCTTTTATTGGAATCTCGAGCTGAGGAACTGCGTGCGCTGTTAAGCACAAAAGCATCGGGGTTGGACTATTGCCTTCCTGATGACGGAGAAGACGCCGTCGCGCGCTGTGACATTTGGCTTGGTGAGCCGGACCGGGCGGTACCGCTGCTGACCGCTGGGCATCGCCCTGCATGGCTGCAATCTACCTGGGCTGGCTTCAAGCCGTTGCTTGCAGCGGGCCTCCCGCAAGATTACCGTTTGAGTCGCGCTGTAGGGGTGTTTGGGCAGCCGATTGCACAATACATCCTGGCGCATTTGTTGGCGCATGAGCAGCGTTTGTTCGCATTGCAAGAACAGCAGCAACGTCAGGAGTGGGATCGCCACCTGTCCGGGCTGTTGACGGGCAAAACTTTATTGATCGTTGGCGCGGGTGATATTGGCGCTGAGGTGGCAGCCATGTTGCGGTCATTTGGCGTAACGCTACACGGGATTGTTAATACACCGCGGGCGTTGCCCGGTTTTGCGTGCGTGTCGGGGATTGATGCGCTGGCGCACGATGTGGCGCAGGCCGACTATGTGGTGAACTTGTTGCCGGATACGCCGAAAACGCAGAATCTGTACAACGCAGATTTGTTCGCATGCATGAAACCCTCCACGGTATTTATCAACGTGGGGCGCGGCACGTCCGTGGTGGATGACGATCTGGTGGCGGCGTTGCGAGCAGGAAAATTGGCGAGAGCGGTGCTGGATGTTTTTCCGTCAGGAGCCGCTGCCACCAGAACACCCTTTCTGGCTAACGCCTCGGTTGACCTTGACGCCGCATATTGCCGGTCCGATGGTGCCAGCGCTGATGGCGGACCTGTTCCTGGACAACTTGCAACGTTACTCCCAGGGGGCGGCGCTGCGCTGCGAGGTTGATTTTTCACGCGAGTATTGAGTTTGCAGGTATTGAGCACCAGCGCGCAGGGAATGACCACTTGCGCGCATTTTCACTGAAAAGGGCTTGCCAGCCTGAAATGATTGGTACATAATGATCACCGCTAACACAAAGTGTTGAATAAATTTAGTATATTCAATATGTTACCGTTAGCCGAATTACACTTCCTAAGCGGGAATAGCTCAGTTGGTAGAGCACGACCTTGCCAAGGTCGGGGTCGCGAGTTCGAGTCTCGTTTCCCGCTCCAAAATGTGATGTATTGAATGCTCAATGATTCTGCAACGCATTAAAAAATAGACCGAAAGGTCTTTTTTTTTGTCCGCGATCCTGACATCAGCAATCCACTACCATGATGTGTATTAGCTCAGACCTGATCTGACAGTTACCGGTTATTTATACAGGTGTCTGTCAGATTAAATCTGGTTCAGATTTTTTTCTGCCCAGACTCGTTTACCATCAAGTAACGTGGCCATTGGCGTACGCCCGCAGCACATTTTACCCTGATGAGTTCGCTCATTATTGTAATGCCACAACCAGTTGTCCAGATCCTTTTGTAGACTTTCTAGGTCCTCGTATAACGTCTTACGGAACGCAACCTGATAAAAATCCTGCAAAATAGTTTTATGGAAGCGCTCGCAGATACCGTTTGTCTGCGGAGACATCGCTTTCGTTTTCGTATGGTCTATATCGTTGATAGCCAAGTACAGCTGATAGTCATGTTGTTCCACTTTACCGCAGTACTCCGTCCCCCTGTCCGTCAGTATTCTTAGCATTGGCAGCCCCTGAGCTTCGTAGAACGGCAGCACGCGATCATTGAGCAGGTCGGCGGCAGAGATCGGTGCTTTACTCGTGTAAAGCTTGCAGTGCGCCACTTTCGAGTACGTATCCACGAACGTCTGCTGGTAGATACGGCCAACACCTTTCAGATTACCCACGTAGAAGGTGTCCTGCGACCCCAGATAACCCGGGTGAGCAGTCTCTATTTCACCACAGGCTTCGTCGTCGTGCGCCTTCTTCTCCAGTGCAGCGATTTGAGCATCAGTAAGTACGATGCCTTCTCTGGCAACTTTTTCCTCAAGTGCCTTCAGGCGCTTACGAAAGTTTTCCAGATCGTGTCGTTGCCAGATGGAGCGCACACCGCTGCCAGAAATGAAGACGCCTTTTTTACGCAGCTGATTACTGGTCCGGTGCTGGCCATGAGCCGGGAACTCAATGGCGTAATCAACAACCGCACGTTCAGTGGCTTCATCAGCACGGTTTTTCAGGTTGGGAACCCGGCGGTTTTGGTTAACCAGAGCGTCAATGCCGCCTTCTGCCGCCAGTTCCTGATAGCGATAAAACGTGTCGCGTGACACCCCCATGATTTTACAGGCTTTTGATACGTTACCGAGTTCTTCGGCGAGATTGAGCAGGCCGGCTTTGTGTTTGATGATGGGATTGTTAGTATGAAGCATGAGAGTTACCTCGTGTTTTGTATAAGGATTCGACACCCATATCAAAACCGGTAACTCTCAACCTTTCAAGGTCCAGTGTCAGAGCAAGTCGCGACTAATACACGTAAGCTGACCTACCTGATAGTCACCTAGTTATACACATCTCTGTTCGTGCCTGAGCGCGCGTAGCGTTTCGGCGGCCGTCATGACTTTCTGCAAGCCTTTCCAGATAGTTTTTGCGCCTAGTTCACCGTCGCCTTTTCGAGCAAGAAAGCCTCCGAGTTGCGCAACTAAGCGCAATACTTCGTTTAGCTTAGGGCGGCCCTTGGGCATACGCTTGTTCATCAGTAGGTAAGCTCCATGAGTCTCGTCGGAATCAAAGAACAACATTGCGTCCAGCTCTGGACAGGTTCGTCCCATACGCATTAAATAGGCGATGCGCCATGCCACGATCATGAACAGCGCCAATGCCCGCTCAATGCGATCCACGGTCGATAACTGTAACGCTTCGACACAGCAGCCGTTCTTCAGCACATTGAAGAACATCTCGATTTCCCATCTAGCCCGATACCAGTCGATCAGCTCCACGATATCTTCTCGTCCTTCAGGTACGCGATTGCTCAGCAACCGCCACTCGACCGGCTTCACGCCTGCTGGCGGCTCAATTTCCTTGGCTATCACACAAGTCACTGCCAACCCGCAACGCAGCGACACTCGCTTCACGCGCAGCGCCTGTTTCACCGTACGCGCCTTCTGCCCCGCGCGAGCCGCCATAACGAATTGGATTTCTCCCACCGGCACGGTCTTTCCAACCTTCTGCCAAAGCTTCTCATTACAGTCCAGACTGCGATTATGAGTCGAGCGGATCAACCAGTCAGCCGGAGTGCCAAGGTCATCAGCGAGCTGCTGATGTAGCCCCCTGTAACACCAGACAGTAGCTGTATCTCCAGATAAGAGATAGGCTTAGATATATGTCTAACAATCATGCTAATTTTGAAATGACCGGGATCCTGTTAGGGCAAGAAGTCCGTAAGCGTAAAACTCCGCAAGAGAAAATCGCCATCATTCAGCAGACAATGGAGCCGGGGATGAACGTCTCCCATGTAGCCCGCCTGCATGGCATCCAGCCCAGCCTTTTGTTTAAGTGGAAGAAGCAATACCAGGAAGGAAGCCTCACCGCCGTTGCGGCCAGAGAAGAAGTGGTTCCAGCTTCGGCGCTGGCGACTGCCCTCAAGCAGGTCCGGGAGCTACAGCGCCTTCTGGGTAAGAAGACGATGGAAGTTGAGATCCTCAAAGAAGCAGTGGAGTACCGCCAGTCGCGAAAATGGATAGCGCACGCGCCCTTGTTGCCAAAGGACGGGGAATAGCTCTGGTCAGCCGCGCCATGAGCGTGTCGCGTGCGCAGCTGTCACTGCGGGTTAACCGTTCTGCCGACTGGCTGGACAGGCGCAGCAACCGGCGTAATGACGAAGCTGATGCTGAGATATTATCGGACATCCTCCGTATCATCAGCGACATGCCCAGTTACGGTTACCGCCGAGTGTGGGGTATCCTGCGTAAGCAACGTCGTGCAGAGGGACTTCCACCGGTGAACGCCAAACGGCTTTACAGGATAATGAGCGAGCATAACCTGCTGTTGTTGCATGATAAAACTGAACGTCCGAAGCGGGAGCATAAAGGCAAAATCGCGGTAGCAGAGAGCGATATGCGCTGGTGCTCAGATGGCTTCGAGTTCGGTTGTGACAACGGCGAGAAGCTGCGGGTGACGTTCGCACTGGACTGCTGCGACCGGGAGGCCATAGACTGGGCAGCGAGCACCAGGGGTTATGACAGTTCAACCGTGCAGGATGTGATGCTGAGGTCGGTGGAAAAACGCTTCGGTAGCGCGCTGCCGGATAAACCAGTGCAATGGCTGACGGATAATGGTTCAGCGTACACAGCGCATGAAACGCGGAAGTTCGCCAGAGAACTGAATCTGGAGCCCTGCACAACAGCAGTGAGCAGTCCACAGAGTAACGGCATGGCAGAACGATTCGTGAAGACGATGAAGGAAGATTACATCGCCTTCATGCCAAAACCCGATGTGCGAACAGCGCTGAAGAATCTTGCAGCGGCGTTCAATCATTTGTATTAGTCGCGACTTGATCTGACACTGGACCTTGAAAGGTTGAGAGTTACCGGTTTTGATATGGGTGTCGAATACTTATACAAAACACGAGGTAACTCTCATGCTTCATACTAACAATCCCATCATCAAACACAAAGCCGGCCTGCTCAATCTCGCCGAAGAACTCGGTAACGTATCAAAAGCCTGTAAAATCATGGGGGTGTCACGCGACACGTTTTATCGCTATCAGGAACTGGCGGCAGAAGGCGGCATTGACGCTCTGGTTAACCAAAACCGCCGGGTTCCCAACCTGAAAAACCGTGCTGATGAAGCCACTGAACGTGCGGTTGTTGATTACGCCATTGAGTTCCCTGCTCATGGCCAGCACCGGACCAGTAATGAGCTGCGTAAAAAAGGCGTCTTCATTTCTGGCAGCGGTGTGCGCTCCATCTGGCAACGACACGATCTGGAAAACTTTCGTAAGCGCCTGAAGGCACTTGAGGAAAAAGTTGCCAGAGAAGGCATCGTACTTACTGATGCTCAAATCGCTGCACTGGAGAAGAAGGCGCACGACGACGAAGCCTGTGGTGAAATAGAGACTGCTCACCCGGGTTATCTGGGGTCGCAGGACACCTTCTACGTGGGTAATCTGAAAGGTGTTGGCCGTATCTACCAGCAGACGTTCGTGGATACGTACTCGAAAGTGGCGCACTGCAAGCTTTACACGAGTAAAGCACCGATCTCTGCCGCCGACCTGCTCAATGATCGCGTGCTGCCGTTCTACGAAGCTCAGGGGCTGCCAATGCTAAGAATACTGACGGACAGGGGGACGGAGTACTGCGGTAAAGTGGAACAACATGACTATCAGCTGTACTTGGCTATCAACGATATAGACCATACGAAAACGAAAGCGATGTCTCCGCAGACAAACGGTATCTGCGAGCGCTTCCATAAAACTATTTTGCAGGATTTTTATCAGGTTGCGTTCCGTAAGACGTTATACGAGGACCTAGAAAGTCTACAAAAGGATCTGGACAACTGGTTGTGGCATTACAATAATGAGCGAACTCATCAGGGTAAAATGTGCTGCGGGCGTACGCCAATGGCCACGTTACTTGATGGTAAACGAGTCTGGGCAGAAAAAAATTTGAACCAGATTTAATCTGACAGACACCTGTATAAATAACCGGTAACTGTCAGATCAGGTCTGAGCTAATACAAATCATTACAATGAAAACCATCCGCACAGTGCGCTGGGATACAACTCCCCAAGAGAATATCGGCGCCAGCGGGCATCGTTAACTTAAGATACAAAAGCTGTCCGGAGATGGTGGGTCAAGATCAGTCATCAGCGAGCTGCATCAACGCCTTGATATCCGCTTCGCGATCGGCTAAGTACACCAGACGTGTGTTTGGCAACTCCGAGGCGAGTTCAGCAACTCGCTCGTATCCCTCGAGCCAGCGCGTACTCTCCTTGATCCCATCGCGTTTTCCGTCTGCATCCTTCGGCTCTCTTGCCCACATCCACGCATCCAGTACGCCCAACCCCACGCGATCCGGACTGACCGCGTAGGTCGGATGCAGGTACAGACCACGCCTGGCTTCGTAGTTCAAGGGACCCAAGCCCATATCGTTATACACATCTTTTGGCCATTTTTTGAACAGGATGCTCAGAACCCCGTGAATTAAGGCATTCAAGCCATCCCATTGGCTTTTTGAGGTTCAAAATGCCACTCTGAGATAAACCCGTAACTCATTGATTAAACAGTGCGTTAGAAAGATGTGTATAACGATATGACCCAAGCCTTGGATTTGCTACCCGTTGAAGTCAAGCTCGGTAGTGTCTTGGATACACAGCACAACCTCGTGTTCTCGGATCCTTTCCTGCGTACGCTGCCAGTGAGGTTGCAGAATGTCTCGCCATTCGAATGCTTGGTTCTCCATGAAGCGGTAAGCACCCAGCGTCTCAGACCATCCGAGGCACGCATGCGGAATGCTGGCTTGCGGATTCTCAGCCAGCCGTATCAAAAGCCCTTTGGCACGCTTATTGAGCCTCGTGTCACCAAGATTTACCCCTTCCAGTTCTTGGTGTGCCCAGCCATCTGAATCCCGTGTCATTTTTCAGCGCCGTAAATGGCGATAGTACACGTCGGTTTCACTTCATTTACAACCCCACCGGCTGCCTATTTCAGCCCGCTAACCCTTGGCATATAAGGCGTTGCGGACTTGTGTATAACGAGGTGACCTGATGGTGAGCCATAATCTGGCCGTGGTGACCCACTTGTGCGAGTAGGTGGGGGTTATGCAGCAAGGAGAGATGGTGGAAATCTTGAGCTCGGAGCAGTTACGTGCCGGGCTGATTCAACATCCTCACACCGCTGAGTTGTATGCATTGAGTATCGCATTGGAGGAACCCGCATGACGCTTGATTGGCAGCGGGCGACGGAGGTGGCGCAGTCCATCACGGCGCAGTGGCAGGGAGAGGGGCAGCCCGGCGGCGCAATTGCGCTGTTTGATAGCAATCAGTTACGGGCATTAAGCTGCGGTGGTCTGGCGGATTTGGTGCAAGGCACGCCGTTTAGCTCGGATAGCGTGGTGCGTTTTGCCTCGGTAACCAAACATTTATTTGCTTCGCTGGTCACCGGGCCGTTAGCGGACGTTATCGCGCTCGACGACCGATTGGCACAGCATCTGCCCCAACTGCGCGGCCCTAGCGGGCAGGTTACCGTTGGACAGGCGTTGGATATGACGGCCGGGCTGCACGATTTGCGTGAAACGCTATCGTTGCTCGGGCTATCGGTCTACAACGCCACGCAGTCTGATGATTTACTAAATAACTGTTCCGAATAGTAGATCACCTGAAGGGAACTCAGTCCGAGTTGAGCGATCTGATCAATCGATAAAGCTCCCAAATCATCAACCGGACTGAGCGATGTCGAGCATAGCACCGATACCCCGTAACGAACGACGCCTGATGAAGAAAACTCTCCATAAAACGCGTGACAAGAATCACGCCCGCAGGCTGACCGCCATCCTGATGTTGCACCGGGGCGAGCGCGTGAGCGATGTCGCCAGAATGCTTTGCTGCGCCCGTTCGTCAATCGGCAGATGGATTAACTGGCTCACCCTGTACGGCATTGAAGGCCTCAAATCTCTGCGGCCCGGTCGTGGCCGTCGCTGGCCGTTTGAACAGATCTGCGCACTGTTAATCCAGCTCGTAAAGCGTTCCCCTCATGATTTTGGCTATCAGCGTTCGCGCTGGAGCACGGAACTGCTAGCGATAAAAATCAATGAGATAACCGGTTGCCAGTTGCATGCTTCCACGGTGCGCCGTTGGCGGCCTTCTGCCGGTCTGGTGTGGCGACGCGCAGCTCCTACGCTGCGTATCCGCGACCCGCATAAGGAAGAAAAAATGGAGGCCATCGCGATGGCGCTGGAACAATGCAGCGCGGAACATCCCGTCTTTTACGAAGACGAAGTGGATATTCATCTGAATCCCAAAATTGGCGCGGACTGGCAGGTTCGCGGGAAGCAGAAACGCATCGTGACGCCGGGCCAGAACGAGAAATATTATCTGGCGGGTGCATTACACAGCGGGACGGGAAAAGTCAGCGATGTTGGAGGAAGCAGTAAAAGTTCGTGTTTGTTTATCAGTATGTTAGAGCATCTTAGAGCAACGTACAGACGGGCAAAAACGCTCACGCTGATAGTTGATAACTACATTATTCACAAAAGCCGGGAGACGCAGCGCTGGCTGGAAGAAAACCCGAAATTCAGGGTTATTTATCAGCCGGTGTACTCACCATGGGTAAATCATGTAGAGTGGTTATGGCAGGCGTTAGATGAAACCATTACCCGCAATCATCAATGCTGTTCAATGTGGCAGTGACTGAACAAGGTTCGCCGCTTCATGGAAACCGTCAGCCCGTTTCCCAGTGGAAAACATGGACAGGCAAAAGTGTAGCGGTATTAGGCTGTGTCCCTTAATCCCATGAGTTATACTAACTGTTTGTTTCTACATCATTTTGAACTATGGCTCGCTACGACCTTCCCGATGAAGCATGGGCTATCATCCAGCCCTTACTCCCTGCTGAACCAGCAACACCACAGGTCGGACGCCCATGGGCTGAGCATCGCATGATTATCAATGGCTTGTTCTGGGTGCTGTGCTCTGGTGCCCCATGGCGTGATTTACCTGAGCGATACGGCCCATGGAAAACCGTTTATAACCGCTTTAACCGATGGTCAAAATCGGGAGTCATTAACATTATTTTCAATAAGTTACTTTCATCACTTGATGCCCATGGCCTCGTGGACTGGTCAACGACTGCGCTGGATGGTAGCAATATCAGGGCGCTGAAATGTGCTGCCGGTGCTCAAAAAAACATTCCGATATCACCGGAGATAATAGGCTGGGTCGCTCTCGAGGTGGTTTTGGCACCAAAATCCATATGGCTACAGACGGAAGTGGTCTTCCGTTAAACATCGTGTTGAGCCCCGGTCAGGCTCATGAAAGTCAGTTTGCACTACGTCTTTTGGACGGTATTGGTGTTCAACGCCAGAACGGCAGTATGAAACGCCGTGGTCATGCGGTGCTGGCTGACAAGGCGTACTCCGGGCATGTATTACGTAACGAGCTGAAAAACAGAGGTATAAAAACTGTCATCCCCCGAAAATTCACTGAAAAAATGGCGGTGGATGGTCGTTCAAAGCTCGATCGTGACGCCTACCGCAATCGGAACGTTGTTGAGCGGTGCTTTGGCCGTCTGAAAGAATACCGTCGCATTGCGACACGTTACGACAAAACGGCGAGGAATTATCTGGCAATGTTGAAACTGGGCTGCATCCGCCTGTTTTACCAGAGGTTATGTAATTAAGGGACACAGCCTAGGAACAGCTATTTAGCGTTTGTTGCCGCACTGGATAAATTAAACTATCCGGCAGGCAGTGAGATTTCCTATTCCAATACCGGCTATCGGCTGGTGGAGGAGGCGCTGAAAGCCAAGGGCATTTTGTTTGCTGAACGCTTGCAGCAGCACATTTGCCAGCCATTGGATATTCACCTGTGGGCACCCGAAACCTGGTTCGATATTGTGCCTGGGTTAGTGCCGGGGTATTGGCACAGCGACAGCTGTTGGCAACTGGCGAGTGCCGGGCTGCATCTGTCCGCGTCCGGCAGCGTGCGTGATTTGAGCACCTGGCTGCAAACGCTGTTGCGCGATGAGGGGCCGAGGCGCGGGGTATTGGCGCGCCTGACCGCACCGCGACAGCTAACGGATGGTCGCGTGACCGGCTATGGTTTAGGGGTTGCCCATTCACGCTTTGGTGATGCGCATTGGCTCGGCCACGGCGGTTCTCATGCGGGTTACAAGAGCTATTTTCTTCTCGATCCGCAGCGGGGCATCGGGTTGGCGTTGGTCGCAAACCGTGAGGACGTATCCACCTATGACAGTGCACTGCGCATCATGGCGGCGTTGACCGGGCAAGAGTTACCGCAGCCGGGTCATGCGCTGATGCCAGGGCTGTATGTGGCGGAAAACAGCAGCGAGTGGCTGGAAATCAGTGGCAACAACGCCTGCTGGTTGGGCGCAACCGAAACGCTATATCCGTCAGGAGAAGGAGCGATATCGCTCTCCAGCCATTTGCCGATGCAGTTGCGTCAGAAGGGGACAGTGATTGAAGGTGAAATAGGCCACGCCGCCAAACGCTTTGTGCTGCCACATCGCGATGATTCTCTCGCCCAAGCGCAAGGCCGTTGGTTCTGCCCGGAATGGCGCAGTGAATGGCTGATTGAAGGCGACCGCCTGGCGATGGGGATTGGACTCTCGGCGCCGGTTGCTTCGCTGGAGTGTCTGGGTCAAGGTCGGCTGTTAGCGACCGTGCAGGATGGCCCGTGGGAGAAACGTTTTGCGTTGCATATCGAAGGCAATAACATGACGTTTTTGCTTAACCGCAGCCGGGTGGTTACGGCGCGACGCGGTGAAGTGAACTGGGCGTAAGCTGAATACGCGGAATGCCAGCACAGGGCATTCCGCTACCTGTACATTAGCGGTAAATGCCAACCCACGGAGCTTGGCCTACATAGCCATAACCGCGATACATCCCTTCACTGTTGAACGGCAAAGCGATATTTCCCGCTTTATCGACGGCGATCAGGCCGCCGCTGCCATCGAGAGGCAGCAGCTTTTCCATCACAACGCGCTCGCCAGCCTGCCCAGCGTCAGCCCGGCATACTCCATTAACGCAGAGACATCATAGGCCGCTACGCAGCGGATAAACACTTAATCTGTGCCGGTACAAGAGACAGCGACGGTATTGTTGTTGGCGTAGCAGCCTGCGCCAACGATAGGGCTATCACCTACGCGTCCGGCCTGCTTGTTGGTCATGCCGCCGGTTGATGTGGCGGCGGCGAGATTGCCTGCGCTGTCCAATGCCACGGCACCGACGGTGCCATATTTGCGTTCCGGATCAATTGGGTCACCTTGAGCCACATCGCGCTGACCATCGTGATCCAGCACAACACGACCTTCTCCCGCTTGTGCGTGATGTAACTGTTCACGCCGGGCATCGGTTGAGAAGAAGTCGGGTTCGACCATCTCCAGTCCCTGCTTACGTGCGAACGCTTCTGCACCCGCCGCGGTAAACATCACGTGCTGGCTCTGCTCCATGACGGCCCTTGCGGCCAATACCGGGTTGCGGATATGGCTGACGCAACTAATGGCACCAGCATCCCGTGTGCGGCCGTCCATGATGCTGGCATCGAGTTCATGGGTTTCATCGTGCGTAAAGACTGAACCGTGCCCGGCATTAAACAACGGACACTCTTCCAACAGCCGTACCGCTTCGGTGACGGCATCTAGGCTGTGTCCCTTAATCCCATGAGTTATACTAACTGTTTGTTTCTACATCATTTTGAACTATGGCTCGCTACGACCTTCCCGATGAAGCATGGGCTATCATCCAGCCCTTACTCCCTGCTGAACCAGCAACACCACAGGTCGGACGCCCATGGGCTGAGCATCGCATGATTATCAATGGCTTGTTCTGGGTGCTGTGCTCTGGTGCCCCATGGCGTGATTTATCTGAGCGATACGGCCCATGGAAAACCGTTTATAACCGCTTTAACCGATGGTCAAAATCGGGAGTCATTAACATTATTTTCAATAAGTTACTTTCATCACTTGATGCCCATGGCCTCGTGGACCGGTCAGCGACTGCGCTGGATGGTAGCAATATCAGGGCGCTGAAATGTGCTGCCGGTGCTCAAAAAAACATCCCGATATCACCGGATATAATGGGCTGGGTCGCTCTCGAGGTGGTTTTGGCACCAAAATCCATATGGCTACAGACGGAAGTGGTCTTCCGTTAAACATCGTGTTGAGCCCCGGTCAGGCTCATGAAAGTCAGTTTGCACTACGTCTTTTGGACGGTATTGGTGTTCAACGCCAGAACGGCAGTATGAAACGCCGTGGTCATGCGGTACTCGCTGACAAGGCGTACTCCGGGCATGTATTACGTAACGAGCTGAAAAAAAGAGGTATAAAAACTGTCATCCCCCGAAAATCCACTGAAAAAATGGCGGTGGATGGTCGTTCAAAGCTCGATCGTGACGCCTACCGCAATCGGAACGTTGTTGAGCGGTGCTTTGGCCGTCTGAAAGAATACCGTCGCATTGCGACACGTTACGACAAAACGGCGAGGAATTATCTGGCAATGTTGAAACAGGGCTGCATCTGCCTATTTTACCAGAGGTTATGTAATTAAGGGACACAGCCTAACGCACTGCCGCCCTGGCTGAGAATCTGCTGGCCGCTGGCCACAATCGTGTTTAATGCTTCGCGGTAGGCTTGCTCTTTTTCTGCGCTCATGGCGGAGCGGGTTAATGCCCCCGCCCCTCCGTGGATCACAATGACTGGCTTGACCATGTCATCTCCCTTTATTAGTTCTGTGTGGTAGCCAGATACGAAAAAGTGCTTAGCAAGCGAACGATATCTGTCATGGTGGGTGCGGTGTAGTGTACCGCCACCGCATCAATGCGTTCCACCCCAGGGATCAGGCAAAACAGATCCGCCAGCACCGGTTTTGCGGTCATCAGTTCCAGATGATAGGGCGCAGCGATACGCGACGTTCTTTCACGGTGTGCGCGCTGCACGGCCTGCTGTGCCTGTGTGCGAATTAACTGCTGCGCTGCTGGTGGGCTGAGCGATTCCGCCGAAGTTTGTGAAATGGAGCGTTTGACGCAGGCGTAACCCGTTTGGGGATAATAGCGGGCTATCCACTGTTGCAGGATACTATCGCCGCTGACCAGCCACAGCGGGGTACCCTTTTCGGCACCGGCGGCGGCATAGATATCGCTCTCACCCATCACTTCATCATTGATTTTCACCCGATAAAAGGCGCGGCCATTGATGGTGTGTGCCAGCACGCCGTGCTCTCCAGCAGCGCTGTGGTAGCCAATGAACATCAGGCCATCAAACGCCTGCTGCTCCAGTCCGTCCACCATCGACAATACGCGCGGTTTTCCCTGAACCAGACGGGCGCGGGCATAAATGTTCTCTGCCCGCAGATTGGTCATGGCTGCGTGGCTGTCGGCCACAACCACTTCCGTTGCGCCACCGGCGAAAGAGCCGTCAATGGCGGCGTTCACTTCCTGCTCCATCAGCCCGCGAGCCAGTTGATACTCGGCTTGTCCGGGGCTGCATTGTTCCGGTCGCATCACGCCGGCGATCCCTTCGATGTCGGCAGAAATAAACACTTTCATGGTTATGTTATATGAACGCATCCCGTTTGCAAGGCATCCATTATTTTGACATTGACGGGTAGGTTGCAGCTTTATATCCGGCTTTTTTGCAGCCATAAAGCTGCGAGCCCCTATGTAATCCGCTGACTCACGCCTCATTTCCTTAGCGAGCTTTAAGCTCAAAAAATCATTCAGGTTTAGCGAGTCCCGGTCTTACCTGTCTTTGTCATCACGCTGGCCACCAGAGCAACCTTTTTGCATTCACCCTTTTTAAGAGTAAATAGTTATCGGTATCAGCGATTAATAGGGCCTGATACTGACATGATTTTTATCGTACTTACGCTCATGGGCGGCTAGCGCCCACACAGTTCGCGCCAGCTTATTTGCCATCGCCACGATAGCCACACCGGTCGGACGCCGTTTTTTAAGTTCCGTTATCCATGGCCCAGGCTCTTTAGCAACTAACGAAGCGGCTCTTGCCCCATGGATAAACAGCGTTCGCAGATAGGTGTCACCACGTTTGCTTATCCCCAGCAGCCGAACTTTCCCCCCGGAACCCGTCTGCTTCGGCACCAGACCGACATAAGCAGCGAACTGTCTGCCGGATTTAAACGCTGAGGCTTCCCCCATGGTGGCAACTGCCGCTGTGGCGATTAACGGCCCCACGCCGGGAATTTCCATCAGCCGTTTACAGGTTTCGTTCTGCCGGGCCACGCTGTTAAGCTGTTTTTCAAGGCCATCTATCAGCATGTCCAGCTCATTCAGTCTGTTGTACTGGTCTTC
Organism: Symbiopectobacterium sp. Eva_TO; assembly: GCF_053848865.1. Lineage (NCBI taxonomy): Bacteria > Pseudomonadati > Pseudomonadota > Gammaproteobacteria > Enterobacterales > Enterobacteriaceae > Symbiopectobacterium > Symbiopectobacterium sp. Eva_TO. Next base: position 2,758,612 of record NZ_JBSPEY010000004.1, read on the forward strand.
CAGCACGGTGATGAGATACGGCGGCAGCTTCGTTTTCAGCCGCTCCAGTGCAGCCGGTAGCTCCCTGTCCATCGCTGCCCGACCTTTATGGATGGTTTCGCCAAACTCCAGTAATGTTCCGTGCAGCGCGTTAATCTGTGCAGTTCTGAACTTCACCAGTTGTCTGCGTGAACGGTGCAGAACCAGTACCGATTGCTGTTCTTCCGTTTTTACGGCTATCGCCTTGCCTGGCTGCTGTACCGCCATCCAGATAGCGCGGGCATCCATGACATCATTCTTGTTGCCCATGACGAACGCCTTGACGAACCGTCCCTGCATCAGCCGGACTTTATGCCCCAGCTTTTCCAGTTCCCGGGCCCAGTGCTGAGAGCCTCCACAGGCCTCCATGCCAATCAGGCAAGGCTCCCGGTTACTGAAGAACGTCAGAAAATCCTTGCTGCGCAGCTGCTTGTCCACCACTTCACCTGTGTGCTCATTGACGAAGTGAACCTGAATCAGATGCTTTGCGATATCAACGCCAACCGGTGTATATTTCATGCTGTGGAGTCTCCAGTCTGAGGGAGCTTTATGCATCCCGTATTGGGCACCATGATGCCGGAAATCTGCGAGGCTCCACACCTGCCGACTTCACTCTTTCAACCATCATTCTGCTCCGCGCTTAAAGAGGTGGGATGCGTTCATTACATTTCCTTACGCTAAAACGTGTTGTGCAAGACGGTCTAACACCTGTCGCAACGCCGGACGATGGTGGCCGCGAAAACCGGTCACCGCGTCGGCGCAGAGCAGGGCATCCAGTACGGCATGTTCCGTGGCATCGGCGGCGGCGCATAGCATCGATTCCAGTTTTGCTTCTTCTGGCGGCTGTGGCGTGGGCTGGGTGGAAAACGCGACGGCGATGTCGCCTGAGCCGTGGCCCCAATAGCTGCCCAGACGCCCCAGTCCAGCACCGGCTCGTTTGGCGATGCGTCCAAGCTGGCGCGCATCTAGCGGTGCATTGGTTGCCATAATGATGATAATCGACCCCGCATCGCGTTGTGGTGCCAGCTCGGGCAGCAGCGGTTCAATAAAGGGGCCGATGTGCAGTCCGTCCAGTGTGAACGATGCCAGCGTACCAAAATTGGCCAGCACCAGCACACCCAGCGTGGCATTCAGTTCGGGAATCAGACGAGATGCGGTACCGATACCGCCTTTCAGGCCGAAGCAGCTCATACCGCGCCCGACACCGACGCTACCGCGTGTAAAGTGGGTGTCTGCTTTGCTCAGTGCGGCCTGCGCCATGGCTTCAGTCACCGCCAATGCCTGAATGTCGTTCAGCCAGCCGTCATTGCATTCCAGCGCCAGTGGGTTCACCGTGGGCAGCGAGCGCCCGAGTTCAGGATTTTTGGCAATGGCGTCGCGCACCAGTGTGGTAAACAGTGTGCCGACAGCAAGCGTATTACTCAGCAGGATCGGGGTTTGCAGTTGTCCCAGCTCTTCCATCTGCACCAGTCCAACCGGTTTGGCAAAACCGTTCAGGACGGCGGCACCGCACGGCAGCGGCTGCGTAAACAGGTTGTCACCGGGCGGCACAATAGCGGTAACGCCGGTTTGTACTTCGCCCTGCGCCAGCGTTTCGTGCCCGACGCGCACGCCAGGCACATCGCACAGACTGTTGCCGGGGCCGCTGGGCATGCGTGGTACGCCGACTTGCTGGTGGTCACGCCAGCGCTGCAATAGGGCGTGCAGCTGCGCCTGTTGAAAAGCCATCATAGGATTCTCATGCATTCTTCAGTTTCGGATCCAGCGTATCGCGCAAGGCGTCGCCTAACAAATTGAATGACAGCACGGTGAAGAAAATCGCCAGACCGGGGAAGACGCTGACGTGCCATTGACCGGCCATCATCATGCTACGGCTCATTGCGAGGATATTACCCCACTCCGGCACGTCCGGCTCTGGGCCAAGACCGATAAAGCTCAGGCTGGCCGCAGTGAGAATACTGGTGCCAATACTCATGGTGAAATAGACGATCACGTTCGGCAAGGTGGCAGGCAGAATATGGCGGATCAGCAAGATGCGATCCGGTGCGCCGGCGCTGCGCACCGCTTCCACGTAGGCGGCTTGTTTCAGGGTTAAGGCGGAGGCGCGCACAATACGTGCGAACACCGGCACGCTGAACACCGCGACGGCGATAATCACGTTATTCAAGCCCGGGCCGAGAATAGCAACCACCGCGATAGCCAACAGCATACCGGGGAAGGCGAACAGCACATCGGCGCTGCGCATGATCAGCATATCAATCCAGCGGCCATAAAATCCTGCCAGCAGGCCCAGCACAATGCCGACCACCATGCCGAGCGTGACGGAAAACAGGCCAATATATAAGGAGATACGCGAACCGTAGATAATACGGCTCATCACATCGCGTCCCAGATCGTCGGTGCCCATCCAATGGGTAGCGGAAGGCGGTGCGGACAGTGCCATCCAATCCGGGTCCATCGGATTAAAAGGGGCTAACCAAGGGGCGAAGGCCGCGACCAGCACCAAGAGCAGAATAAATCCGCCGGACACCAGCGCCAGCGGGTTTTGGATAAAAGCCTGCCAAAAATCACGCATCGGTGAGCGAATGGCGTCGTTATCCTGCGCAGCGGCGGTCATAGTAGGCTCGGTAGAGTGGCTCATGATCGCTCCTAGCGTAAACGAATGGCTGGGTTAACCACGGCGTAGAGCAGGTCGACCAGCAGGTTGATAACAATAAATTCGAACACGAACAGCATGACCAGCGCCTGAATTACCGGTTGGTCCTGTGTCTTGATCGATTCAATCAGCAGTCAGCCCAGACCGGGCCAATTGAAGACGCTTTCCACCACAATCGACCCGCCCAGCAGAAAACCAAATTGCAAGCCGAGCATAGTGATAATGGGGATCAGCGCGTTGCGCATGATGTGTTTCCAGGTGATCAGCCGTTGGCGTAATCCTTTGGATCGCGCGGTGCGTACATAATCTTCCTGTGCCACTTCAAGGAAGGCGGATCGGGTGAAGCGCGCCATTACGGCCGCCACGGAAGCTCCCAATGTCAGAGCGGGTAACACAATATCGCTCGGCTGGTTAAAACCGCTGACGAAAATCTATGGTCACCCCCATTTTTGCAACACTGATTTTTGACTAATGGTGGGCTTGCTTCAATCTATCCGGCGTCTCTGTGGGCGAGATGCCCGCGCCTCGATGAGTTCCGCGCCTGGTGAACCTGAAAAGGCCCTCGGCTTCATTGAGCCATTTTTGTCGTCAGGTTTTTCAGCAGGCCGATATGCCGTTCATGTCATCAATAATCAGTCTTCGCAAAACCAGATAGGTAACTGCTGTTTAATTACTTAATAATCAGTCTGTTGATTTAGTTCTACATAACATCAGGCCTGATATTCATTGTGATTAGTTGTGATTGACCAGGCTATTCGCGCCAGTTTGTTTGCCAGAGCACAGGCGACAATATTTGAATGTTTGTTATCGAGTTGCCCCCGAACCCATTCAGCAAGCCTGCCCTGCTGATATTCAAGTCGCATCATGAACGAGCGGGCACATTGAACCAGAAGTTTGCGTAAATTTTTATCACCTCGTTTGCTTATCCCCAGCAGAGTCGGTTTGCCTCCTGTGCTGTATTGTCGCGGTACAAGCCCTGTGGAAGCCGCAAAATCCCTGCTACATGAAAATTGTTTTCCATCGCCGAACTGTGATGAAAGTAAGCTGGCAGTAATAGGACCGACGCCTGGAATTGTCATAATTCGCTGTGCAGTATCATCAGCTTTGATTGACTGATTTAATTCTGATTCCAGCGCTGTTATTTGCTCGACAAGGTAAAGATAGTGGGCATGTAACTTCATCAGCAGACGGCTCAGGTATGCGGGGATTTCGTGCTCAGCCAGCACCAGAGACAGTCGCTTTATTACCGCCCCGCCGATTGGCAGGCTTATCCCAAACTCCAGCAGAAAACCGTGGATCTGGTTAGTGGTTTTTACTTTATCTCTGATAAGAGATTCCCTGACCCGATGCAGTGCTCGCATCGCCTGCTGAACCTCCGTTTTCGGCTGAACAAAACGCATTGACGGCCGGGATGCGGCTTCACATATCGCCTCTGCATCAACAAAATCATTTTTATTGCCCTTGACAAACGGGCGCACAAATTGCGGAGAGATAAGTTTTGCTTCATGGCCGCTATCATTGATACGCCGCGCCATAAAGTGTGCACCGGCACAAGCTTCCATAACAACAACCGAGGGCGGGCACGTCGCCAAAAACTGCATTAGCTTTGTGTGCGTAAACTTCTTACGCAGAAGCGCTTTACCTGACTTATCCTGGCAATGAATATGAAAAGAATGTTTACCGAGATCGATACCAATAAGAGTAACGTTTTCCATGATGGCCTCTCCTGAAAGAAAAACACCCTGCCAGCGTACCGCTCACAGAGTGGGGGTGACCATCTCATTAGGCCCCGAACGGCATCGCCACAAACTGGATCAGCAGCAATCCGAGCCAGAAAGGCGGCATAGAGATACCGCCGACTGCGGTGCTCATCAGCGTCCAATCCTGCCACTTTCCGCGTTTTAATCCCGATACCACGCCAATCAACAGGCCGAGTATCACTGACCAGGCGAAGCCTGCCAGCGCCAGCCACATGGTGGGCATGAAGCTTTTGGCGATCACATCCATCACCGGTTGCTGCGTGCGATAGGTGATCCCCAGATCGCCGCGTAAAAAGCCACCCAACCAACGAACATACTGCTGTGGCAACGGATCGTTGAGCCCTAACAGTTGGCGAGCGGCCTCCACGGCGGCAATCGGGGCATCCGGCCCGGCATAAATCCGTGCCGGATCGCCGGGTAACAGCTTGATAAAACCGAACACTAGGCTGTGTCCCTTAATTACATAACCTCTGGTAAAACAGGCGGATGCAGCCCAGTTTCAACATTGCCAGATAATTCCTCGCCGTTTTGTCGTAACGTGTCGCAATGCGACGGTATTCTTTCAGACGGCCAAAGCACCGCTCAACAACGTTCCGATTGCGGTAGGCGTCACGATCGAGCTTTGAACGACCATCCACCGCCATTTTTTCAGTGGATTTTCGGGGGATGACAGTTTTTATACCTCTGTTTTTCAGCTCGTTACGTAATACATGCCCGGAGTACGCCTTGTCAGCGAGTACCGCATGACCACGGCGTTTCATACTGCCGTTCTGGCGTTGAACACCAATACCGTCCAAAAGATGTAGTGCAAACTGACTTTCATGAGCCTGACCGGGGCTCAACACGATGTTTAACGGAAGACCACTTCCGTCTGTAGCCATATGGATTTTGGTGCCAAAACCACCTCGAGAGCGACCCAGCCCATTATCTCCGGTGATATCGGGATGTTTTTTTGAGCACCGGCAGCACATTTCAGCGCCCTGATATTGCTACCATCCAGCGCAGTCGCTGACCAGTCCACGAGGCCATGGGCATCAAGTGATGAAAGTAACTTATTAAAAATAATGTTAATGACTCCCGATTTTGACCATCGGTTAAAGCGGTTATAAACGGTTTTCCATGGACCGTATCGCTCAGGTAAATCACGCCATGGGGCACCAGAGCACAGCCTCCAGAACATGCCATTGATAATCATGCGATGCTCAGCCCATGGGCGTCCGGCCTGTGGTGTTGCTGGTTCAACAGGGAGTAAGGGCTGGATGATAGCCCATGCTTCATCGGGAAGGTCGTAGCGAGCCATAGTTAAAAATGATGTAGAAACAAACAGTTAGTATAACTCATGGGATTAAGGGACACAGCCTAGTGTGATCAGGATTAACGCCCACTCCTGGGGGTTGATGCCCAGTATAGGGTGGGATATGGCAGAAAAGTCACGTTGCATTGCAGGTTCAGACAAAAGAGATCAGCTTGCCATCATAGGGGGAATGTTGTCGATAAGCCATCCCCCTCGTCGGCTAGCGTAGTGTACAGGCAACCTCCTCCAATTGGCTGATAACAGTGTTCCATCCTTCAAAAAAGCCTGATTTTTCATGTTATTCACGTGAGGCTTCGTCCTGATGGATAACCTGAACGGTATAACAGCTGCCTAGCGCGTAATCAGACAACGAAATGAGCGTAGTAAAGGCTAATTCGGGGATGGCAGGCCGCCAGCCTGCGGTCAGCATCGACGTGAACACGATACGGGCGTGGGGAATCACCTCCAAAAAGCACCCGATGTGTTCACTGCGATCGTCGCCCGTCCCCTGAATCCGGGTATGAAATGCCCCGCCGGGTTGCAGATCGAGGGCGATAACCTCAGTGGTGCCCGGTTTGGGGCTCCACCAGACTTTGATCCATTCTGGGTCTGACCAGGCACGCCATATTGCATGTCGCGGGGCGTCCAGCACTCGGGTAATCACAAGATTGCGGGTATCCGCAGGTTGGGGTATTGACAGTGTCATGGCGTGACTCCAGATAAGCGTGAACACCAGTGTGCCGCCTATTTTCAGTGACACCGGAACAAAAAACGCTTATCGCGGCAGGATTGACTACGCTTACTGAAGGCGGTGGAGATCGCCTAGGTAGTATTACTTTCCCTTTTACCTCTCCCTTGAGAAGGAAATGTAATGAACGCATCCCACCTCTTTAAGCGCGGAGCAGAATGATGGTTGAAAGAGTGAAGTCGGCAGGTGTGGAGCCTCGCAGATTTCCGGCATCATGGTGCCCAATACGGGATGCATAAAGCTCCCTCAGACTGGAGACTCCACAGCATGAAATATACACCGGTTGGCGTTGATATCGCAAAGCATCTGATTCAGGTTCACTTCGTCAATGAGCACACAGGTGAAGTGGTGGACAAGCAGCTGCGCAGCAAGGATTTTCTGACGTTCTTCAGTAACCGGGAGCCTTGCCTGATTGGCATGGAGGCCTGTGGAGGCTCTCAGCACTGGGCCCGGGAACTGGAAAAGCTGGGGCATAAAGTCCGGCTGATGCAGGGACGGTTCGTCAAGGCGTTCGTCATGGGCAACAAGAATGATGTCATGGATGCCCGCGCTATCTGGATGGCGGTACAGCAGCCAGGCAAGGCGATAGCCGTAAAAACGGAAGAACAGCAATCGGTACTGGTTCTGCACCGTTCACGCAGACAACTGGTGAAGTTCAGAACTGCACAGATTAACGCGCTGCACGGAACATTACTGGAGTTTGGCGAAACCATCCATAAAGGTCGGGCAGCGATGGACAGGGAGCTACCGGCTGCACTGGAGCGGCTGAAAACGAAGCTGCCGCCGTATCTCATCACCGTGCTGGAAGACCAGTACAACAGACTGAATGAGCTGGACATGCTGATAGATGGCCTTGAAAAACAGCTTAACAGCGTGGCCCGGCAGAACGAAACCTGTAAACGGCTGATGGAAATTCCCGGCGTGGGGCCGTTAATCGCCACAGCGGCAGTTGCCACCATAGGGGAAGCCTCAGCGTTTAAATCCGGCAGACAGTTCGCTGCTTATGTCGGTCTGGTGCCGAAGCAGACGGGTTCCGGGGGGAAAGTTCGGCTGCTGGGGATAAGCAAACGTGGTGACACCTATCTGCGAACGCTGTTTATCCATGGGGCAAGAGCCGCTTCGTTAGTTGCTAAAGAGCCTGGGCCATGGATAACGGAACTTAAAAAACGGCGTCCGACCGGTGTGGCTATCGTGGCGATGGCAAATAAGCTGGCGCGAACTGTGTGGGCGCTAGCCGCCCATGAGCGTAAGTACGATAAAAATCATGTCAGTATCAGGCCCTATTAATCGCTGATACCGATAACTATTTACTCTTAAAAAGGGTGAATGCAAAAAGGTTGCTCTGGTGGCCAGCGTGATGACAAAGACAGGTAAGACCGGGACTCGCTAAACCTGAATGATTTTTTGAGCTTAAAGCTCGCTAAGGAAATGAGGCGTGAGTCAGCGGATTACATAGGGGCTCGCAGCTTTATGGCTGCAAAAAAGCCGGATATAAAGCTGCAACCTACCCGTCAATGTCAAAATAATGGATGCCTTGCAAACGGGATGCGTTCATATAATAACCATGTTCAAAAAAAGCGTGCTTATTCTTGCCTCATTGTTGATGCTCTCTGCGTTGACAGCTTGTAATACCACCCGAGGTATTGGGCAGGATGTCGAAGCGGGTGGGAAAGCCATTCAACGCAGTGCGCAGTAGTCAATAAACTGCCCGAACATTGCACTACATGGCGATGAAAGGACGCTGAGCGGCCTAATCCTATAGACACCTGCCCGCCGCAGTGATATATCTGTGATCTTTCTTCACGCCACTCTCGTGGCCGGTTGAAAAACAGGTATTTTGCGTAGCGGAATGGATGGAGAAGTACGATGTCGCCGTTGTTTATTACTGTAGGCATGCTGACCCTGAGCAATGTGTTTATGACGTTCGCCTGGTATGGTCATTTGCGTTATTTCAGTGGACGTACCTGGCTGATTGCCGCACTGGTCAGTTGGGGAATTGCATTGTTTGAATACCTGTTGCAGGTGCCGGCCAACCGCATCGGCTATCAGGTGGCCTCTGCGGGGCAACTAAAGATTTTGCAGGAAGTGATCAGTCTGACGGTATTTATTCCGTTCTCAATGATCATTCTGAAAGAGCCGTTCCGTACCGATTTCATCTGGGCCGGTCTCTGCTTGTTGGGCGCGGTATTTTTCATGTTCAAAGATAAGATTCTGGGTTAATGGTTGCTGCATTTCCCCTATCGCTACGGCTGGCTTGTGTAACCAGCCGTATTTTACCTTAGGCTAATTTCCGCACGACAGCCGTTGCTGGCATTAATACAGAACCATCCTCGGCATGCGGCACCATGTAGGGAATCGGGTTGCCCGTGCGCGTATCAATCAGATCTGAGTGTCGCTTACCGGGCTTGAACCGGTGTCGTTCTCCCCATTGTCGTAGCGCCACTATCACCGGAAACAGCTTTTCTCCCTCAGATGTCAGTACGTACTCCTGATAAGCCGTACCGTCTGAGGCGTCCTGCATCTCTAGAATGCCTGCATTAACCAGCTTGCGCAGACGATCGGAAAGGATGTTGCGCGCCACGCTCAGGCTGCGTTGAAAATCACCGAAACGGCGCACGCCATCAAAGGCATCACGCACAATGAGCAGTGACCAACGATCGCCAACCACATCGACACAGCGTGCAACTGGACAAGGTTCGTTGTTTATGGTTTCACGGTTTGGCATGGCATTTCCTGGCCGTTTGGTGTGGAACAGCAATCAAGTTGCATTTTAAAACCAGATAACTTAGCATTCAATCGGTTTTATTTTGCAACTGGATTGTATGGCGTTATGTGATGAAGCGTTCCCTCCCATTACCGTTGAGTCAAAACAGCTCGCTGGCCCAGCCATCTGATATGCCCCGCAGGCTGATGATGCTGTTCGCTATTTCCAGTGGCTTGAGCGTGGCAAATGTCTATTACGCCCAGCCTCTGCTTGATGCGCTGGCGGTGAATTTTGGTATCAGTCAGGCCACGGTCGGCGGTGTGGTCACGGCGACTCAGGTTGGCTGTGCCCTGGCACTGTTACTGCTGGTGCCATTAGGCGATCGCGTTGAACGTCGTCTCTTGATGATCGTGCAACTCGCCGCGCTGGTGACAGCCTTGCTCATCGTTAGCATGACATCGTCTACACCCGTGCTATTGGTGGGGATGCTGGCGATTGGACTGCTGGGAACCGCGATGACACAGGGGTTAATCGCCTATGCTGCCAGCACTGCTTCTTCCCATGAACGGGGACGCGTTGTTGGCGCAACACAAGGCGGTGTGTTTATAGGCCTGTTGCTGGCGCGGGTGTTTGCGGGAGGCGTAAGCGATGTTGCGGGTTGGCGAGGCGTTTACTGCGGTGCTGCGCTGCTGATGGGAGCGACGGCGCTCCCGTTATGGCTACGGTTACCGGTTTTGCCTCCCTCACCGCAACGCATGAGCTATCCACAACTGATTGCGTCGATGTTGATGTTACTGCGACAGGAGAGTGTGCTGAAAGTCCGTGGTATGTTGGCATTGCTGATGTTTGCCGCCTTCAACATTTTCTGGAGTGCGCTAGTGTTGCCCTTGAGCGCGCCGCCTTATGGGTTCTCGCACACAGTGATTGGTGCTTTTGGGCTGGTGGGTGTGGCTGGCGCGCTGGCTGCCTCGCGCGCCGGACGATGGGCGGATCGGGGATATGCTCAACATACCAGTGCGTTTGCGCTGCTGGCATTACTGCTGGCATGGTGGCCTCTGTCGCTGATGGATGCATCGCTGTGGGCGCTGGTTGTGGGGATTGTGCTGCTCGATCTGGGCGGGCAGGCGCTGCACGTAACCAACCAAAGCCTGATATTTCGTGCCCGGCCTGAGGCTCATATCCGTTTGGTCGCTCTCTATATGCTGTTTTACGTGCTGGGCAGCGGGATGGGCGCGTTTAGCACTACCCTGACGTATGCGCATGTGGGGTGGCAGGGTGTGTGTATGCTGGGGGCGGCTGTTAGTCTGCTGGCGTTGTTGTTATGGTGGATCACGCGGCGGGTTGCTACGCCAGAATAAAAAACGGCCCGCAATGCGGGCCGTAGCAGATGACAGCGGATGGTGTGTTACAGAGTGACGACACCGATCACGGTGACCATACTCAGGATGGCTGCCAAACCGTAGAACACCCATTTTCCTGCCGGAACGTGAATTTTCAGACCATGCATCAGGTGATGCAGACGGTGCAAACCACACCAGATAGGCAGAATGATCATCAGCAGCAGAAACAGCCGCCCTATAAGGCTATGGGAGAAAGCGGCGATGCGCTCATAGCTCAGCGCGTCGGGGAACATCCCCAGCGGCAGCAGCACCCCGACCAGTAGGATAATCACGGGTGAGAAAATGGCGGTCCACATCCCACCGGCACCGAACAGTCCCCAGAAGGGAGGCTCATCGGAACGTTTTAGCGTTGGATTAATCACGTTGTTCCCCTCCAATCAGAATAGTAACGCGATGGCGAGAATAGCCAGCGTGACGATGACGGTTACAGCCCACAGCCCTTTGATAACCGGCTCTGGCCCCATTTTTTCATCTTTTACGATGATGATGCTGGCTTTGGGCGCCAGTTCAAACCAGGATTTGGTATGAATAGCTGCCGCCACCAGTGCGATGATGTTAATCAGCAGCACCAGCGGGTTTTGCAGGAAGCCGACAAATCCGGCCCAGCCTTCTGCGCCGTGTTTCAACGAAAACACGCCATAGATCAGCACAATGCTGAACCATACCGCAGGAGCGGCGGTCATTTCTCGCAGCATGTAAAAGCGATAGAACCCGAGCCGTTGCCACCAGCTTGCAGGCATGCTACGAACGTATGCTTTACGCTTGGTTGTCATTGTTGCCTCTCTCATTGCGGTTTCAGCATAGCGATCATGAAGTCCTTGGCGCTTTCGACCTTACCTTGCTGAATGGCAGCGGCAGGATCGACATGCTTCGGACACACTTCTGAGCAGTAACCGACAAAGGTACAACTCCAGACACCGTTTTTACCGTTCAGTTGCGGCATGCGCTCTTTCTTGCCGTGGTCGCGGTTATCCAGGTTGTAACGGTGTGCCAGCGTGATGGCAGCCGGTCCGATAAACTCAGGATTAAGGCCAAACTGCAGGCACGCGGCGTAGCACAGGCCACAGTTGATGCAGCCGGAGAACTGATGGTATTTCGCCATTTGCGCCGGTGTCTGCTTGTTGGCGCCGTCAGCCGGCGTTTTGTTGTTGCCGATGATGTAAGGCTTGATGGCTTCCAGACTCTCGATAAAGTGGGTAATATCGACCACCAGATCGCGCTCGATCGGGAAGTTGCCCAGCGCTTCCACCTTCATACCGCTGGTCGCGTAGTCGCGCAAAAAGGTTTTGCACGCCAGCTTCGGCACGTTATTCACCATCATGCCGCAGGAGCCACAGATAGCCATACGGCAGGACCAACGGTAAGAGAGGTCCGGTGCCAGGTTATCTTTGATGTAACCCAGCGCATCCAGCAGGGACGTTTCCCGGCTGTAAGGCACGTCGAAGGTCTCGGCGTGCGGTGCCTTATCGGTTTCCGGGTTATAGCGCATGACTTCCATTTTCAGGGTAGCTAACTCAGCCATTCGCTTGCTCCTTCTTGCTCTTTTCCTGGGCTTCCGCTTCGGCACCGTACACGCGTTTTGCCGGTGGCAGAGTGGTGATCTTCACGTCGCCATAGGCCAGACGCGGTGCGCCGTTCGGGTTGTAATACGCCAGCGTATGCTTCAGGAAATTAACGTCATCGCGCTCAGTGCAACCTTCGTCCAGACGTTGGTGTGCGCCGCGTGATTCTTTACGGTTGATAGCAGAGTGTGCCATACATTCAGCGACATCCAGGCTGTGGTCCAGTTCGATGTTGTAAAGCAGGTCGGTATTGAACACGCTGGAATGGTCGTGAATCTTCACCCGCTTGACGGCTTTGTTGAATAAATAGAAAGTTTGGGTAATCATCGGATCAGATCACCATAGTTGTTTCAACATCAGGTCTCCATGGCAAAACAAAATTTTAAAATCACTAACTGGCCCTCCTATAACAAGGCCCTCAAGCAGCGCGGTTCTCTAACCGTATGGCTAGATGAATCAGCCATTGCTGCATGGACGGAAAAAACGACTACTGAACGGCGTGGACGACCGCTCCACTACTCAGATATGGCCATCACCACAGTCCTGATGATGAAACGCGTGTTTGGCCTAATGAGATGGTCACCCCCACCCTGTGAGCGGTACGCTGACAGGGTGTTTCTTTATGGAGAAGGCCATCATGCAAAACGTCACGCTTATTGGTATCGATCTCGGCAAACATTCTTTTCACATTCATTGTCAGGATAAATCAGGCAAGGCATTACTGCGGAAAAAGTTTACCTGCACCAAACTCATCGAGTTTCTGGCTACGTGTATACCTACTACCGTTGCAATGGAAGCCTGCGCCGGTGCCCATTTTATGGCTCGTCGGATCAGTGAGCTGGGGCATGAAGTAAAGTTGATCTCTCCGCAGTTTGTCCGCCCTTTTGTCAAGAGCAACAAGAACGATTTCGTTGATGCCGAAGCAATATGCGAAGCCGGATCACGCCCTTCCATGCGGTTTGTGCAGCCAAGAACTGAGGCTCAGCAGGCTATGCGAGCCTTGCATCGCGTCAGGGAGTCGTTGGTCAGAGATAACGTTAAAACGACTAACCAAATGCATGCTTTTTTACTGGAGTTTGGTATCAGCATGCCGAAAGGTATTGCGGTAATCAAAAGGCTTTCAGCTGTTCTGGCTGATAATGACTTGTAGTGGTCAACTAATATTGGCCACCGCATTAGACTGTATGTAGAACAGTCGCTCAGATTCGTTTGGAGTTAAGCCGCCGTTATACCAGTGAGGCCGGATAGCGCTGTAATACCCCGTGATGTAGCGGATAATCGCGTCCTGGGCTTCGCTGAAGCTGTTGTAACCCTTTGTCGGCACCCATTCTGTCTTCAGGCTGCGGAAGAACCGCTCCATTGGCGCATTATCCCAGCAGTTACCCCGCCGACTCATACTCTGCTTTATCCGGCAGCGCCACAGGGCTTGCCGGTATTGACGGCTGGTATAGTGGCTGCCCTGGTCGCTGTGGAACATGACTCCTGTTGGTTGTCCCCGGAGTTCCCAGGCCATCTGCAACGCTTTAACTGTCAGCGCCGAGTCCGGCGACGTCGACATGGCCCAGCCCACCGGTTTGCGGGCGAACAGGTCTAGCACCACCGCAAGGTAAGCGCAGCATTTGCCCGTCCAGATGTAGGTCACATCGCCGCACCAGACCTGATCCGGCGCGGTAACCGCGAACTGGCGGTTGAGATAGTTCGGTATTTCAACGTGTTCATTGCCGCCGCGTTTGTATTTGTGAGCCGGTCGCTGGCAGCTGGCGATACCCAGCTCCTTCATCAGCTTGCCAGCCAGCCAGCGCCCCATTTTGACACCGGAGCTGCCGGTGACGATGGTCGCGATACTTCGAGCGCCGGCAGAGCCGCCGCTGGCGTTCCAGGCTTCCATGACGCGACTACACTTAACCACGCGCTCACCGTCGGGTTCATTAGCGGAAGCCTGCCAGTGCCTGTAGCTGCTGCGATGTACCTCAAAAGTTTGGCACAACGCCGTGACCGGGTATCGCGCCCTCAGCCTGTCGACTACCGTGAACCGTTGAGTGAGTCCGACATTAAGAGCGCCGTAGCCTTTTTTAGGATTTCGTTCTCCATTTCAAGGCATTGGACTTTTTTCTTCATCTCACGCAGCTCGAGCTGTTCAGGGGTAAGAGGAAGTCCCGTTGGCGTTTTTCCCTGTCGTTCAAGGCGAAGCTTATTGACCCAGCGACTAATGGCAGAATGGCTGACATTAACCGCCTCTGCGGCCTTAACGTATGTGTAGCCGTGGTCGACAACCAGCTTTGCGGCTTCGAGCTTAAATTCCGCCGTAAAATGTTTACCCATGAGGTCACCTGTCGTGTTGATGAGGTGAGCATATCACCTCCGATCAGGTGGCCAGTATCAGTGTGCCACTACAGTTGTGCTGTGTATCCAAGACACTACCGAGCTTGACTTCAACGGGCAGCAAATCCAAGGCTTGGGTCCTTTGAACTACGAAGCCAGGCGTGGTCTGTACCTGCATCCGACCTACGCGGTCAGTCCGGATCGCGTGGGGTTGGGCGTACTGGATGCGTGGATGTGGGCAAGAGAGCCGAAGGATGCAGACGGAAAACGCGATGGGATCAAGGAGAGTACGCGCTGGCTCGAGGGATACGAGCGAGTTGCTGAACTCGCCTCGGAGTTGCCAAACACACGTCTGGTGTACTTAGCCGATCGCGAAGCGGATATCAAGGCGTTGATGCAGCTCGCTGATGACCTTGGCACTCCGGCTGACTGGTTGATCCGCTCGACTCATAATCGCAGTCTGGACTGTAATGAGAAGCTTTGGCAGAAGGTTGGAAAGACCGTGCCGGTGGGAGAAATCCAATTCGTTATGGCGGCTCGCGCGGGGCAGAAGGCGCGTACGGTGAAACAGGCGCTGCGCGTGAAGCGAGTGTCGCTGCGTTGCGGGTTGGCAGTGACTTGTGTGATAGCCAAGGAAATTGAGCCGCCAGCAGGCGTGAAGCCGGTCGAGTGGCGGTTGCTGAGCAATCGCGTACCTGAAGGACGAGAAGATATCGTGGAGCTGATCGACTGGTATCGGGCTAGATGGGAAATCGAGATGTTCTTCAATGTGCTGAAGAACGGCTGCTGTGTCGAAGCGTTACAGTTATCGACCGTGGATCGCATTGAGCGGGCATTGGCGCTGTTCATGATCGTGGCATGGCGCATCGCCTATTTAATGCGTATGGGACGAACCTGTCCAGAGCTGGACGCAATGTTGTTCTTTGATTCCGACGAGACTCATGGCGCTTACCTACTGATGAACAAGCGTATGCCCAAGGGCCGCCCTAAGCTAAACGAAGTATTGCGCTTAGTTGCGCAACTCGGAGGCTTTCTTGCTCGAAAAGGCGACGGTGAACCAGGCGCAAAAACTATCTGGAAAGGCTTGCAGAAAGTCATGACGGCCGCCGAAACGCTACGCGCGCTCAGGCACGAACAGAGATGTGTATAACGAGGTGGCTCAAAGCCCAGTTTGCTGAGCGTGGCATGGTGGTAGACGCGGAACACCCCTTGTTTGTCTACTTGCCGTGCGGCGTAGGCGGTGGGCCGGGCGGGGTGGCGTTCGGTCTGAAGCTGGCGTTTGGCGATCACGTGCACTGTATTTTTGCTGAGCCAACGCACTCGCCCTGTATGCTGCTGGGCGTGTATACCGGCTTGCACGACGGTATTGCGGTGCAGGATTTGGGCATCGATAACCTGACGGCGGCCGATGGATTGGCGGTGGGACGTCGTCCATCCGGTTTTGTTGTACGAGCCATGGCGCGGTTGATTGACGGTTATTACACGCTGAGCGATGACGAAATGTATCGCTTGCTGGCGATGCTGGCGCAAACCGAAGCACTCTGTCTTGAGCCCTCGGCGTTGGCTGGAATGGCCGGGCCGTGGCGCGTGGCAGGCAACGCGGAATACCTGTCGCGTTTGTCGTTATCTGCTTCGGCGATGCAACAGGCAACGCATCTGGTGTGGGCGACGGGCGGTGGCATGGTGCCGGACGCGGAGATGCAGAAATATCTGGCGCACGGGGCGAAATAACCCGCTCGCTAGATGTTCCGTTTACTTCATGCTGGCGGCAAGGGTGTCCACATTGTGTTTGAATGCAGCGGTGTAGCTGGCGGCCGGGCCATTGCTGTCAGTTAACGCTTCCGGGTAGAGTTCACCGCCCGATTGTGCGCCGCTGGCGTTAGATATCTGTTTCACCAAACGAGGATCGGTCTGGTTCTCGATAAAGTAGCTGGCGACCTTCTCTTGTTTGATCTGGCGAATAAGCTCAGCAACCTGTTTGCTGCTGGCCTCCGTTTCCGTTGAATAACCCAGCGGTGCCAGGAAGGTTACGCCATAGGCCTGGCTGAAATAGCCAAACGCATCGTGGCTGGTCAGCACTTTGCGTTTTTCTGGCGCAATGGCAGAGAAGGTTTTCTTGGCATAATTATCCAGCGCCTGAAGTTGCTGAATATAGGCTTTTCCCTGCTGACGAAAATAGTCAGCATCCTGCGGTGCCGCGCTGGCTAGCGCATCGATGATATTCTGCGCGTAGATAACCCCATTCGCTGCGCTGTTCCAGGCGTGCGGATCGGTCTGAGTTTTTCCCTCTTCTTCCATTGCCAGCGAGTGGATGCCCTGCGAGGCGGTCACCACTTTCCCTTGAAAACCGGAAGCGGATACCAGACGCGTTAACCAGCCCTCCAGGCCCAGCCCGTTAACAACAACCAGATCCGCACCCGCCAACGTTTTGCTGTCTTGCGGCGAGGGTTCGAATTCATGGGGATCGCCGTTGGGCTTGACCAAATCGGTGACGACGATGCGCTCGCCGCCAATGTGGCTGACCATATCGCCTAAAACGGAAAAGCTAGCGACAACCTGCAACGGCTTCGCCATCGCAAACGTGCTGAATAACAGGCTGGAAAGTGCCAGTGCGATAACAGGATCTTTCATGATGTCCTCATTGATGACATGTGGATGATATTAGCGGCGCAGGCGAAGCATGCCGCCATCAGCGCCGAAGGCGACCGAGAACGCGAAAAACAGCGTGGCGGTCAGGATGATGGCAGGCCCGGCGGGCAGTGAGGCATAGTAGGACCACAGCAGGCCGATAAGGCTGGACGCGATGCCCACCAGCACTGAGACCGCCAGCATGACGGGCAAGCGAGCTGTCCAGAAACGGGCGCAGGTCGCGGGTAGCATCATCATGCCGACCGTCATCAGCGTGCCCAGTAGTTGAAACCCTGCCACCAGATTGAGCACCACCAGTGCGAGAAATAATGCGTGGATCAGCGTACGTCCTCGCGGTGAGGCGAGCTGCATAAAGGTGGTATCAAATGATTCGATCACCAGCGCACGATAGAGACATGCCAACAGCAGTATCGAGACCGAACAGATCAGGCCGATATCGATCAACGCGCCGCGATCGACCGCCAAAATTGATCCAAACAGCACGTGTAGCAGATCAACGCTGGAACCGCGCAGTGACACTAACGTCACTCCGAGCGCTAGCGAACCCAAATAGAGCCCGGCGAAGCTGGCGTCCTCTTTTAACGCCGTGTTAAGACTAACAAAACCGGAAAGCAGCGCCACGATCAGCCCGGCGATAAACCCGCCGGTCCCCATTGCCAACAGCGATATGCCGGAGAGCAGATACCCAATGGCGACGCCGGGCAGCACCGCGTGCGATAGCGCATCGCCGATCAAACTCATGCGGCGTAGCAACAAAAAGCAACCTAGCGGCGTGGCACTGAGCGTGAGCGCGATACATCCCACCAGTGCGCGCCGCATAAACCCGAACTCCACCAGCGGTGAAAGGAGACTTGTTGTCATCATACTACCGCCCTGATCCGCGCCTGCGTGCCGTGGGGTGTGCCGAGGTGAATATATCGTGGGTTGCACCCCAGCGATGACCAGCGGCGCTGAGCTGTAGCACCAGCGGAAAATGGCGGTCGACAATGTCACGATCGTGCAGCACCGCCAGAACGGTGCATCCTTGCTCATGACGTTGGTGCATCAAGGCCAGCAGAGCCTGTGTTGTTTCGGCATCAACACCAGTAAACGGCTCATCGAGCAGCAGCACCGGTGCGTCCATCAACAGCAAGCGTGCAAACAGGACGCGCTGTAGCTGGCCTCCCGATAAATGGCCGATAGGACGGGTGGCGAACGCGGTCATCGTAACTGCCTCCAACGCGGCATATGCGTTACGCCGCCAGAGGCTATTGAGGCCACCGAACAGGCCGCGCTGCGGCAGGCTGCCCATCAACACCAAATCCATGACGCTCAACGGAAACTGGCGATCGAACTCCGACAGCTGTGGCAAATAGCCAATGCGCGGTACGGCGTTGCCATCGTGTGTCAACGAGCCCGCTAAGGGAGGAATTAGTCCTGCAAGGGTTTTTAACAGCGTCGATTTTCCACTGCCGTTTTCACCGACAATGGCCGTCAGTGAACCCGCGCTGAAGCTGCCGCTCAGCGTGCCAAGCGGTGAAGATGCGGTGTAGCCGAATGTGAGGTTGTGCAGTGCGATCATGGTAGCGATACCGCCCAGGCGACCAGCGCCCATAACAATGCCAACAGCGCCAGCGCAATGCTGATACGCGCCCAGACGGAAAGAGAATAGAAGCTCACTCGCGAGTGCCATACAGAGAGAAATTAATTGTTATGTTATAATGTAACAATTTAAATGCCAGCAGAAAGACGTAAGAGAATGTGACATGGCGGCTTTGGCCCTTGTCTGCGTGCAAATGTTCTTATGGTTGTGTAGTGGCACACTGATACTGGCCACCTGATCGGAGGTGATATGCTCACCTCATCAACACGACAGGTGACCTCATGGGTAAACATTTTACGGCGGAATTTAAGCTCGAAGCCGCAAAGCTGGTTGTCGACCACGGCTACACATACGTTAAGGCCGCAGAGGCGGTTAATGTCAGCCATTCTGCCATTAGTCGCTGGGTCAATAAGCTTCGCCTTGAACGACAGGGAAAAACGCCAACGGGACTTCCTCTTACCCCTGAACAGCTCGAGCTGCGTGAGATGAAGAAAAAAGTCCAATGCCTTGAAATGGAGAACGAAATCCTAAAAAAGGCTACGGCGCTCTTAATGTCGGACTCACTCAACGGTTCACGGTAGTCGACAGGCTGAGGGCGCGATACCCGGTCACGGCGTTGTGCCAAACTTTTGAGGTACATCGCAGCAGCTACAGGCACTGGCAGGCTTCCGCTAATGAACCCGACGGTGAGCGCGTGGTTAAGTGTAGTCGCGTCATGGAAGCCTGGAACGCCAGCGGCGGCTCTGCCGGCGCTCGAAGTATCGCGACCATCGTCACCGGCAGCTCCGGTGTCAAAATGGGGCGCTGGCTGGCTGGCAAGCTGATGAAGGAGCTGGGTATCGCCAGCTGCCAGCGACCGGCTCACAAATACAAACGCGGCGGCAATGAACACGTTGAAATACCGAACTATCTCAACCGCCAGTTCGCGGTTACCGCGCCGGATCAGGTCTGGTGCGGCGATGTGACCTACATCTGGACGGGCAAATGCTGGGCTTACCTTGCGGTGGTGCTAGATCTGTTCGCCCGCAAACCGGTGGGCTGGGCCATGTCGACGTCGCCGGACTCGGCGCTGACAGTTAAAGCGTTGCAGATGGCCTGGGAACTCCGGGGACAACCAACAGGAGTCATGTTCCACAGCGACCAGGGCAGCCACTATACCAGCCGTCAATACCGGCAAGCCCTGTGGCGCTGCCGGATAAAGCAGAGTATGAGTCGGCGGGGTAACTGCTGGGATAATGCGCCAATGGAGCGGTTCTTCCGCAGCCTGAAGACAGAATGGGTGCCGACAAAGGTTTACAACAGCTTCAGCGAAGCCCAGGACGCGATTATCCGCTACATCACGGGGTATTACAGCGCTATCCGGCCTCACTGGTATAACGGCGGCTTAACTCCAAACGAATCTGAGCGACTGTTCTACATACAGTCTAATGCGGTGGCCAATATTAGTTGACCACTACATTGTCATGAGTGAAAAGAGTGGCTTTGTCTTGCCGATTACATTGGGCGAAGACGATCTGTGGTTCGTGCTGTTACTGCTGGCCGTGGCTGCCGTCGTGCTGACGCTTCCTGCCGTGCTCTCCTATCGACAGTCTCCTGCGGCGGCATTGCGCGGGGAATAATGGACATATACCCTAAATAATTCGAGTTGCAGGAAGTCGGCAAGCGAATGACAAATCTGCCGGGGCTTTGTTGAATAAATCAGAACTTGTAACGACTGTGCCCCAGGTCGATTGTTACGTGATGCGAATACTGTTCGGCATTCCTAATAGCGTGATCCGGTTAAGCGCTTTGACCATCGCCATGGCTTCACCCACCTGAGCATCGTAGTCACGCAGACTTAGATGACCACCCAGAAGCGTTTTGAACCGGAACATGGCCGTTTCAGCCACTGAGCGTCGGTGATAGCCCACTTTCTTTTTCCAGGTATCGTTGCTGCCGCTCAGGCGCTGATTTGCAACAGCGTGGTTACGCTCGTGGTAGTGGTCCGGCCAATATTGCGCCCCCCTTCGCGGCGGGATAAGCGGCCTTATTTTCTTCCTCAGCAGAGCATCATGGCAGTAACCTGTATCGTAAGCGCCGTCAGCCGATGCCTCTCTGATTTTCCGGTGGGTCTGGTTTATCAGTGCCGGTAGAGCCTGGGCATCAGTCGTACCACTGAGCGACAAATCCGCACAGATAATCTCATGCGTCGCACTGTCTACTGCCAGATGCAGCTTACGCCACACCCTGCGTCTGTCGGCACCATGCTGCCGGACTTTCCATTCGCCTTCGCCAAAGACCTTCAGGCCGGTTCCATCAATGACCAGATGTGAGATTTCACCACGGGTTGGCGTTTTTATGCTGATGTTCACTGTCTTTGCTCGCTTGCTGAGCAGCGAATAGTCTGGACAATGCAGCGACAATTTAATCAGTTTAAAAATCGAGTCAACAAAACCCTGTAAAGCCCTCAATGAATCTATGGTCACCCCCATTTTTGCAACACTGATCTTTGATTAATGGAGGGCTTGCTTAAATCTATCCGGCGTCTTTATGGCCAAGGATGCCCGCGCCACGATGAGTTTCGCACCTGATATTCCTAAAAAGGCCATCGGCTTCATTGAGCCATTTTCATTTTTTGGTTTTATATCAGGCCGTCAGGCCGTTCATGTCATCAATAATCAGTCTTCGCAAAACCAGATGGGTAACTTCGTTAAATTGCTGACTGTTATACCAGCATTACTGTTCAAACACGGTATTTCGTGTCGTTATTG
The DNA here is from genome assembly GCF_053848865.1 of Symbiopectobacterium sp. Eva_TO. Taxonomy (NCBI): domain Bacteria; kingdom Pseudomonadati; phylum Pseudomonadota; class Gammaproteobacteria; order Enterobacterales; family Enterobacteriaceae; genus Symbiopectobacterium; species Symbiopectobacterium sp. Eva_TO. The sequence goes on from NZ_JBSPEY010000004.1 coordinate 2,780,057, forward strand.
CCCAAGCTATTCGAGCTAATTTATTTGCTAATGCACAGCACACAACGCAAGAATGTTTCCTACCCAACTGAGACCTTACCCAATCAGCTAATCTCCCTGATTGATGGTCAATTCTTAGGATAAATACCCGCGCACATTGAACAAGCAATCGGCGAAGGTTTTTATCTCCACGCTTGCTAATACCCAGCAGAGTATTCTTCCCTCCAGTACTGTATTGGCGGGGTACAAGACCGGTGGAAGCGGCAAAATTACGACTGTTTTCATATTGCTTGCCATCGCCTAACTGTGATGACAAAACGCTGGCTGTTATCGGTCCAACACCTGGGATGGTCATTAAATGCTGGCCAGTTTCATCTAAATAGCTGTTCCTAATATCGCTACACTTTTGCCTGTCCATGTTTTCCACTGGGAAACGGGCTGACGGTTTCCATGAAGCGGCGAACCTTGTTCAGTCACTGCCACATTGAACAGCATTGATGATTGCGGGTAATGGTTTCATGCAACGCCTGCCATAACCGCTCTACATGATTTACCCATGGTGAGTACACCGGCTGATAAATAACCCTGAATTTCGGGTTTTCTTCCAGCCAGCGCTGCGTCTCCCGGCTTTTGTGAATAATGTAGTTATCAACTATCAGCGTGAGCGTTTTTGCCCGTCTGTACGTTGCTCTCAGATGTTCTAACATACTGATAAAAAACACGAACTTTTACTGATTCCTCCAACATCGCTGACTTTTCCCGTCCCGCTGTGTAATGCACCCGCCAGATAATATTTCTCGTTCTGGCCCGGCGTCACGATGCGTTTCTGCTTCCCGCGAACCTGCCAGTCCGCGCCAATTTTGGGATTCAGATGAATATCCACTTCGTCTTCGTAAAAGACGGGATGTTCCGCGCTGCATTGTTCCAGCGCCATCGCGATGGCCTCCATTTTTTCTTCCTTATGCGGGTCGCGGATACGCAGCGTAGGAGCTGCGCGTCGCCACACCAGACCGGCAGAAGGCAGCCAACGGCGCACCGTGGAAGCATGCAACTGGCAACCGGTTATCTCATTGATTTTTATCGCTAGCAGTTCCGTGCTCCAGCGCGAACGCTGATAGCCAAAATCATGAGGGGAACGCTTTACGAGCTGGATTAACAGTGCGCAGATCTGTTCAAACGGCCAGCGACGGCCACGACCGGGCCGCAGAGATTTGAGGCCTTCAATGCCGTACAGGGTGAGCCAGTTAATCCATCTGCCGATTGACGAACGGGCGCAGCAAAGCATTCTGGCGACATCGCTCACGCGCTCGCCCCGGTGCAACATCAGGATGGCGGTCAGCCTGCGGGCGTGATTCTTGTCACGCGTTTTATGGAGAGTTTTCTTCATCAGGCGTCGTTCGTTACGGGGTATCGGTGCTATGCTCGACATCGCTCAGTCCGGTTGATGATTTGGGATCTTTATCGATTGATCAGATCGCTCAACTCGGACTGAGTTCCCTTCAGGTGATCTACTATTCGGAACAGTTATTTAGAGAGAGTGCCTGCCCAAGTTCTCTTTCGAGCTCTGCTATCTGCCCAACCAAATATTGGTAATGATCGTGTAATCGAAGCAGCAACTGTGCCAGATAAGGTGGCAAGTCATTATCAGCCAGAACAGCTGAAAGCCTTTTGATTACCGCAATACCTTTCGGCATGCTGATACCAAACTCCAGTAAAAAAGCATGCATTTGGTTAGTCGTTTTAACGTTGTCTCTGACCAACGACTCCCTGACGCGATGCAAGGCTCGCATAGCCTGCTGAGCCTCAGTTCTTGGCTGCACAAACCGCATGGAAGGGCGTGATCCGGCTTCGCATATTGCTTCGGCATCAACGAAATCGTTCTTGTTGCTCTTGACAAAAGGGCGGACAAACTGCGGAGAGATCAACTTTACTTCATGCCCCAGCTCACTGATCCGACGAGCCATAAAATGGGCACCGGCGCAGGCTTCCATTACAACGGTAGTAGGTGTACACGTAGCCAGAAACTCGATGAGTTTGGTGCGGGTAAACTTTTTCCGCAGTAATGCCTTGCCTGATTTATCCTGACAATGAGTGTGAAAAGAATGTTTGCCGAGATCGATACCAATAAGCGTGACGTTTTGCATGATGGGCTTCTCCATAAAGAAACACCCTGTCAGCGTACCGCTCACAGGGTGGGGGTGACCATCTCATTAGGCCAAACACGCGTTTCATCATCAGGACTGTGGTGATGGCCATATCTGAGTAGTGGAGCGGTCGTCCACGCCGTTCAGTAGTCGTTTTTTCCGTCCATGCAGCAATGGCTGATTCATCTAGCCATACGGTTAGAGAACCGCGCTGCTTGAGGGCCTTGTTATAGGAGGGCCAGTTAGTGATTTTAAAATTTTGTTTTGCCATGGAGACCTGATGTTGAAACAACTATGGTGATCTGATCCGATGATTACCCAAACTTTCTATTTATTCAACAAAGCCCGTAAATATAAGAAAAAATCTGATCAGGGTCTTGCTGTTCGTCGCCTTTTAATACATCTTAGTAACCGGTTACAGAATGTATCACTTTATCGCTAAATATGGTGAAGAAGGATAACGGCTTCAGGATGAAACCAAGGACACCTCCAGGAAGGAGATTGAGAGCCGTTACGGAGTGGCGGTGGGGCAGGAGCCTAAAGGGAATATCTTCACGGAAGATGCAGGAAGAACGGTCAGGACGAAAGTTGGACGCTTGCACGGAGAGCTGGTTAGGATAACCGCAAAGGAAAAGTTTTCACGGATGAGCAGGGACGCAGTGGTATAGCGGGAAAGCTATAAAACGAACCGGGGGCACTGAATATCAGTGCCCCCAACTTTTTTGTCGCAGAGTATCCGTTCACGCTTTGCAGAAGCGGCCCGCTATTGCGTTGCCACCGCAGTCCTGCGCCTGTAGGGCTCCTCCTGCTTCAATGATATGCTTTGCCGTCCACGCAGCCGGTGAGAGAAAAGCATGACGCACCAAGACCACATTCGACACGCCTTATGGGAAATTGAACGCACGCTACGCGACAGCGTGTTTTGGCAATCCGCCCCGCCGCAGGCAAGTGCGTTTACCAGCACAGAACCTTTCTGCATTGACACCATGAGCGCCGAACAGTGGTTGCAATGGGTACTGTTGCCGCGACTGCATGCGATGCAGGATGGCGGCGTTCCCTTACCCCAGGCGCTCGCGATCACCCCCTATTTTGAAGAGGCCCTGACTGGGGATATCAAAGACATCGCGCCGTTGTTGGAACAACTGCGCGCGTTGGATGCACTGTTTGTGCCTGCCGATGCGCAGGGAGATCTGGATGCTTGAAATTCTGTATCAGGATGAGCATCTGATCGCCATTAATAAACCGGCTGGGTTGTTGGTTCACCGCAGTTGGCTGGATCGCAAAGAAAAAGTAGTGATCATGCAGACTCTACGGGATCAAATTGGTCAACATGTTTTCACGGTCCATCGTCTGGACAGGCCAACGTCAGGCGTGCTGCTGCTGGGGCTTTCCAGCGACATTGCGCGCCTGCTTTCGCAGCAGTTCGAGCAGCACCAGATTCAGAAAACCTATCATGCGGTCGTGCGTGGTTACCTTTCTGGCAGCGATACCATCGACTATGCGCTGATTGAAGAGCTGGACAAAGTGGCTGACAAGCTTGCCCAGCGCGATAAACAACCTCAGACGGCTATCACTCACTACCGTTCTCTGGCACAGGTGGAGCAACCGATAGCAGTAGGGCGCTATCCTACCGCCCGATACAGCCCATATCGTTATACACATCTTTTGGCCATTTTTTGAACAGGATGCTCAGAACCCCGTGAATTAAGGCATTCAAGCCATCCCATTGGCTTTTTGAGGTTCAAAATGCCACTCTGAGATAAACCCGTAACTCATTGATTAAACAGTGCGTTAGAAAGATGTGTATAACGATATGGATACAGCCTGGTTGAGCTGATGCCGCAGACGGGACGCAAACATCAGTTGCGCCGTCATATGGTGCATTTGCGGCATCCCATTTTGGGTGATTCAAAGCACGGTGATTTGCGTCAGAATCGCGCGATGGCCGCGCATTTTGGTTGTGGACGCTTGATGTTACATGCCAGTCAGCTGACGCTGTGCCATCCTGTAACAGGGGAGCCCTTGGTATTACGTGCCGGGTTGGATATGGCATGGATGCGCGTAATGACGCAATTTGGCTGGCTGGGCAGTCTCCCTGATGTTGAAAGGGTTGAGTTTCCGCCTGACTCGGGGCAGGATAACGGCCTTTCCAGTACTGCCGAATAGCGCAGATACGGCGTTATCGGGCACGCAGCGATACATTACACGTGGAGTCATCATCATGGCGCAAATTGGTATTTTTGTTGGCACGGTTTATGGAAACGCATTGCTGGTTGCAGAAAAGGCGGAGAATCTGCTGAGTGAGCGCGGCCATCAGGTCAAGGTGTTTGAAGATGCCGAGCTGTCATCCTGGCTGGCGTATCGCGAGCAATATGTGCTGGTGGTAACGTCCACCACCGGACAAGGGGATCTGCCGGATTCCATCGCCCCCTTGTTTGCTGCGCTGCGTGAAAAAGGTGGTCATCAGCCAGCGCTGCGCTATGGTGTCATTGCACTGGGCGACAGCAGTTACCCCCATTTTTGAGGCGCGAGCCAGCAGTTTGATGCGTTGTTGCAAGAGATGGGGGCTCAGCGTGTGGGAGATGTGCTTCAGATTGACGCGACAGAATGCCCGGAGCCAGAAGTGCTTTCCTGCCCGTGGGTAGAGCAGTGGGCGGGGTTGGTGGAAGCAGGCTGATAACCACGCATGGGCTATGCATATGCCACGCATCTGCATATACTTGGGATATGCATTTGCAAGCATAAAGGCCGAACGGCCAGTGAGGTATAACCATGCGTATTGTTTCTGTCTTCAAAAATGGCAATAACCGGGCTATCCGCCTGCCTCGCGATATGGATTTTGAAGGCGTCACTGAACTGGAGATCGTGCGAGAGGGCGATACGCTGATCCTGCGCCGGGTCAAACCCATATCGTTATACACATCTTTTGGCCATTTTTTGAACAGGATGCTCAGAACCCCGTGAATTAAGGCATTCAAGCCATCCCATTGGCTTTTTGAGGTTCAAAATGCCACTCTGAGATAAACCCGTAACTCATTGATTAAACAGTGCGTTAGAAAGATGTGTATAACGATATGGGTCAAACCCAGTTGGGGCTCCTTTCTGCAAGAAGCAAAGGCGGATGCCGATTTCCTGACAGAACGTGAAAACGTTGTCTGCGATGAGGGCCGCTTTCAGCTATGAGCAACCTGTACATGCTGGACACCAATATCTGCTCTTTCATCATGCGAGAGCATCCTGAGACAGTTATTCGCCGTCTGGAACAGGCTGTTTTACGCCGCCACCGTGTTGTGGTGTCGGCGATCACTTATGCCGAAATGCGTTTCGGCGCTATTGGTAAGAAAGCCTCCCCACGTCATATCTCGTTGGTTGATGCGTTTTGTCTTCGCCTTGATGCCATCTTGCCTTGGGATAAGGCTGCCGTTGATGCAACGACCGATATTAAGACGGCGATGGCGGCAGCGGGAATGCCCATCGGACCAAATGATACTGCGATCGCCGGTCATGCCGTGGCTGCGGGCGCGATTCTGGTCACCAACAATGTGCGGGAATTTGAACGCGTACCCGCGTTGATGCTGGAAGATTGGGTACACTGATACCACGTCAGTGACGTAGAGATCTGTGACAGTAAAAACAAAACTGATGTAGCCCCCTGTAACACCAGACAGTAGCTGTATCTCCAGATAAGAGATAGGCTTAGATATATGTCTAACAATCATGCTAATTTTGAAATGACCGGGATCCTGTTAGGGCAAGAAGTCCGTAAGCGTAAAACTCCGCAAGAGAAAATCGCCATCATTCAGCAGACAATGGAGCCGGGGATGAACGTCTCCCATGTAGCCCGCCTGCATGGCATCCAGCCCAGCCTTTTGTTTAAGTGGAAGAAGCAATACCAGGAAGGAAGCCTCACCGCCGTTGCGGCCGCAGAAGAAGTGGTTCCAGCTTCGGCGCTGGCGACTGCCCTCAAGCAGGTCCGGGAGCTACAGCGCCTTCTGGGTAAGAAGACGATGGAAGTTGAGATCCTCAAAGAAGCAGTGGAGTACCGCCAGTCGCGAAAATGGATAGCGCACGCGCCCTTGTTGCCAAAGGACGGGGAATAGCTCTGGTCAGCCGCGCCATGAGCGTGTCGCGTGCGCAGCTGTCACTGCGGGTTAACCGTTCTGCCGACTGGCTGGACAGGCGCAGCAACCGGCGTAATGACGAAGCTGATGCTGAGATATTATCGGACATCCTCCGTATCATCAGCGACATGCCCAGTTACGGTTACCGCCGAGTGTGGGGTATCCTGCGTAAGCAACGTCGTGCAGAGGGACTTCCACCGGTGAACGCCAAACGGCTTTACAGGATAATGAGCGAGCATAACCTGCTGTTGTTGCATGATAAAACTGAACGTCCGAATCGGGAGCATAAAGGCAAAATCGCGGTAGCAGAGAGCGATATGCGCTGGTGCTCAGATGGCTTCGAGTTCGGTTGTGACAACGGCGAGAAGCTGCGGGTGACGTTCGCACTGGACTGCTGCGACCGGGAGGCCATAGACTGGGCAGCGAGCACCAGGGGTTATGACAGTTCAACCGTGCAGGATGTGATGCTGAGGTCGGTGGAAAAACGCTTCGGTAGCGCGCTGCCGGATAAACCAGTGCAATGGCTGACGGATAATGGTTCAGCGTACACAGCGCATGAAACGCGGAAGTTCGCCAGAGAACTGAATCTGGAGCCCTGCACAACAGCAGTGAGCAGTCCACAGAGTAACGGCATGGCAGAACGGTTCGTGAAGACGATGAAGGAAGATTACATCGCCTTCATGCCAAAACCCGATGTGCGAACAGCGCTGAAGAATCTTGCAGCGGCGTTCAATCATTACAATGAAAACCATCCGCACAGTGCGCTGGGATACAACTCCCCAAGAGAATATCGGCGCCAGCGGGCATCGTTAACTTAAGATACAAAAGCTGTCCGGAGATGGTGGGTCAAGATCACAGTAAAAACAAAACCCCACGGCAACGCATGGGGCTTGTCAGCAGCAATAAAAGAACTAGACGTGCAGCGTATTAACGCCCTTTGGTCAGTTTCTCCAGATCGGATTCGATCTCATTAATCTTGTTTGCCACCACGCTTTCCAGATGACGCAAATCATCAAGGATTTTGCGTTTCAGATCGACTTCCACCTGATCGCGTTGGCAAATCTGGTCGAGCTCATCAATGACATAGCGCAGATTGGGGCTGATCTCATTGATCTCTTTAAAGCCTTGCCCGCTGTTATCCGCAACGATGGTTTTACGCTGGCGCGGATATTTAAATTTTACGCTTTTGGCGAAAAACTCCCCTTTATCCTTACGAAAATAGATTTTCAGGATGTCGTTGCTGGCCTCCTGGCGCAGGCTATAGCGATCAATTTCATCGGGATTGGAGATACCCAGGCTTTTTAGATTGTCATACATGGCGCCACCTTTTGGGGAGTGATAAAGAAAAGGCGGGTAAACCCGCCTTGTTCAGTTTAGTCGATGGTACGGATCAACTCATTGATACCCACTTTACCGCGGGTTTTCGCATCCACTTTTTTCACGATCACGGCGCAGTACAGGCTGTAGCTGCCATCTTTCGACGGCAGGTTGCCGGAAACGACGACCGAGCCTGCCGGTACGCGACCGTAATGCACCTCACCGGTTTCGCGATCGTAGATTTTAGTGCTTTGGCCGATAAACACGCCCATGGAGATGACGGAGCCTTCTTCCACGATCACACCTTCTACCACTTCAGAGCGGGCACCGATAAAGCAGTTGTCTTCAATGATGGTCGGGTTAGCCTGCAACGGCTCAAGTACGCCACCGATGCCGACACCGCCGGACAGGTGAACGTTCTTCCCGATCTGTGCGCAAGAGCCGACGGTCGCCCAGGTATCAACCATGGTGCCTTCGTCAACGTAAGCACCGATGTTGACATAAGACGGCATCAGTACCGTGTTGCGGGCGATAAATGCGCCCTGACGCACGCTGGCAGGGGGTACTACGCGGAAACCTTCGCGTTGGAAACGCGCTTCATCGTAACCGGCGAATTTCATCGGCACTTTGTCGTAGTAGCGGGTTTCAGTCCCTTCCATCAGTTGGTTGTCATTGATACGGAAAGAGAGCAGCACCGCTTTTTTCAACCATTGGTGCGTCACCCACTCTCCATTGATTTTTTCCGCCACGCGCAGTGCGCCGCTGTCCAATAAGCCAATTACTTGATTAACGGCTTCACGGGTTACGCTGTCCACGGAGGTCGGCGTAATGTCGGCACGGCGTTCAAAGGCGGTTTCGATAACGTTTTGTAATTGATGCATCCTGTTTCTCTTTCTGTGCTGTCAGTCAATGGTTAATTCAGGGTTACTTTATCGTTTGGGTCGAGGGCTTCTGTCAACCGTTGTTGCAAGATAAGGCGCAATTCCGGAGATAATGCGCGTCTGTCTTTGTCTGCAAGGATAAAAAGGTCTTCTACCCGCTCGCCAATCGTGGAAATGCGCGCACCGTGTAACGACACGTTGAGATCGGCGAACACTTTACCCAGGCGCGCCAGCAGGCCCGGTTGATCGAGTGCGCTCAACTCCATGTAGCTGCGTCTGTCCGTATGTGTCGGTAGGAAGCTGATTTCCGTGGGCACACTGAAATGGCGTAATTTGGAGGAAGCGCGGCGCGGGCGCGGGTGTTGGTAATCGCGCTGCGTGAGCGCCTGAACCAGCGCCTGGCGAATAAACTCGTGGCGATCCGGTGCGACCGGGCTGCCGTCGGGTTCCAGTACGATAAAGGTGTCCATTGCCATACCATCGCGGCTGGTGAAAATTTGCGCATCATGCACGCTCAGGTTGCGACGGTCGAGTTCGCCTGCCACAGCGGCGAACAGATAAGGGCGATCTGGGCTCCAGATGAAAATTTCTGTGCCGCCGCGGCTAGCCTGGTGGCTGATAAGCACCAATGGCTTATGTAAATCATGCTCAACCAGATGGCGTGCGTGCCAGGCAAGCTGATTCGGCGAATGGCGCAGAAAATAATCTGCGCGGCAGCGGCTCCAGATAGCGTGCAGCGCTTCTTCATCGATATTGTCCATGCGCAGCAGCGCCAAGGCCTGAAGGCGATGATGGCGTACGCGATCGCGCACATCCGGCGTATTTTGCATCCCGCGGCGCAGCTGTTTCTCGGTGGCGAAATAAAGTTCGCGCAGCAGGCTCTGTTTCCAACTGTTCCACAAGGTTTCGTTGGTCGCGCAGATATCGGCAACCGTGAGGCTGACCAGGTAGCGCAGGCGGGTTTCGCTTTTCACTTCAGCGGCGAACTGCTGGATAACCGCCGGATCCTGAATGTCGCGACGCTGTGCGGTAACCGACATCAGCAGGTGGCAGCGCACCAGCCAGGCAACCAGTTGCGTTTCGCGTGAATTAAGCTGGTGCAGCGCGGCAAACTCAACGACATCTTGCGCCCCCAGTTCCGAGTGATCGCCGCCGCGTCCTTTAGCAATGTCATGAAACAGCGCCGCAAGTAGTAGCAATTCCGACTGCGGCAGGCGCGGACACAGCTCCACGCACAGTGGATGCTGGGCGCGCGTCTCTTCGTCGGCAAAGCTTTCCAGTTTGAGCAGCACACGCAGCGTGTGCTCATCCACGGTATAGGCATGAAACAGATCGAACTGCATCTGCCCGACAATATTGCTCCATAACGGTGTATAAGCTTCCAATACGCTATGACGATGCATCGGCAGTAGGGCACGGTTTACCGCGTGTGGATGGCGCAAAATAGCCATAAAAAGGTGCCGCGCTTCAGGAATTGCGCATAGCGGTTGGGCCAGATGGCGACGTGCATGACGCAATTGGCGCAGCGTGGTGGAATAGATGCCAGTAATCTCATCGTTGCGCACCATGGTGCTAAACATGCGCATAATGGCTTCCGGCTTGTGCATGAACAGCGTCTCATCACGCAGGTCGATCAGATTGCCACGCAGTTGGAATTCATCATCTATCGCGCGGGGTTTTTCACTGGCATCCAACGCCAGGATGGCCTCATCGAACAGTTGCAGCAGCATATGATTAAGCTCGCTGACGCGGCGCGTCGCGCGATAGAAATCTTTCATCATGTGCTCAACCGGCGCATTACCCTCACCACGGTAATTTAGCAACTGTGCCACGTTGAGCTGGCGGTCAAACAGCAAACGGTTGTCGTAACGCGATAGAATCAGATGCAAGGCAAAGCGAATGCGCCATAGGAAGCTCTGACATTCATTGAGCTCGTTGCGCTCGGCTTCGGTGAGAAAACCAAATCCGACCATTTCGTTGAGCGACGTGGCACCAAAATGGCGCCGGGCAACCCAGAGCAAGGTGTGAATATCGCGCAACCCACCGGGGCTACTTTTTATATCCGGTTCAAGATTGTAGCTGGTGCTGTGGTAACGCTGATGCCGTTCTTGCTGTTCGGTGATTTTGGCCGGGAAAAAGGTGGAGGAGGGCCAAAAATCTTCGCTAAAAATCTGTTTTTGTAAGGAGAGAAACAGTGCCACATCGCCGCAGAGCAGGCGCGATTCGATAAGGTTTGTCGCCACGGAAATATCCGCTCTGCCTTCTTGCAGGCACTCATCCAGCGTGCGCACGCTATGACCGACTTCAAGCTTGAGGTCCCACAGCAGCGTGATAAACGCGCCCACCTGTTGAGATTGATGGGCGCTGAGCGACTGCCCGCTGAGCACCAGCACATCAATATCCGACAGTGGGTGCAACTCACCGCGCCCGTATCCACCAACGGCCACCAGCGCCGTTTGTGCAGCAGATTCGAAACCGTAAAACGCCCACAGACGTTGCAGCAGATGGTCGATAAAAAAGGTTCTGGCGGTAATCAACGTTTCGGCGGCTACCCCGGCGCGAAATTCAGCGCCTAACCACGTCTGAAAACGCTCCATGGACAGTTTGAGCGCTGAGCAATCCAATTCGCTGTCGCTGTAGGTTAATGGGGAGGCGGGGGGCTGTATGTCAGCGGTGAACACGTCGGCGGAGTGAGAAGCGTTGTTGTCATTCATAAATTCACAGCCCTTAAGCGTTGCCTGGCAAACGCCATAAAAGAGACGCCAGCCCTGTTAACTGTATCCCTGGCCGCCGCCGAAAGATAACCGTCGGGCTGGCGCACCATTATGCCGGGTGCGAAATGATGTTGGGGATGGTGTCGTCTTTCCTCAGTGTCATAATTTCGCAACCGTTTTCGGTTACCACAATAGTATGCTCGTATTGCGCCGACAAGCTGCGATCTTTGGTTTTTACCGTCCAACCGTCTTTCATGGTGCGGATACGGAAATCGCCTGCGTTAAGCATCGGTTCAATGGTGAATGCCATGCCCGCTTGCAGCACTACGCCGCCGTCATCGGCATCGTAATGCAGCACTTGAGGTTCTTCATGGAAACCGCGACCAATACCGTGGCCGCAATATTCGCGTACCACGGAGAAATCATTGCTTTCCGCGAATACCTGTATGGCTTTACCCAGGGCACGCAGCCGGATGCCTGGATTGACCATTTTCAGCGCCAGATAGAGACTTTCCTTTGTGATACGGCACAGACGTTCGCCCAGAATGGTGGGTTTACCGGCGATGAACATCTTGGAGGTGTCACCGTGGAAGCCGTCTTTGATGACCGTGACGTCGATATTGACGATGTCACCGTCTTTCAGCAGACGCTCATCGCTGGGAATGCCGTGGCATACCACTTCGTTGATAGAGATACACACCGATTTCGGAAAACCGTGATAACCGAGACTGGCAGAAATGGCCTGCTGCTTGTTGGTAATATGGTCGTGGCAGATGCGATCGAGTTCGCCAGTGCTGACACCGGGAACCACATACGGTTCGATGATTTCCAGCACTTCCGCCGCGAGGCGGCCAGCGACGCGCATTTTCTCGATGTCTTCAGGGGTTTTTATTGATATAGCCATGCAAAATTGTCCGCAGGTGTCGAAGCAGTCGACGAATTTAAGGTTACTCACTAACCACTTATGTTATCAGCCCTGACGGATGGTGCCAAATCCCCATTTGGATTCAATGGCGGTACGTCAGGAGAAAATCGAGTGAAGGGTGCAACAAAAGTTGGTGTCGGTGGGGACTTTATGGTATAAAGCGCGCCGGTGAGCTGACTGGGTCTGGCTAACAGGTTCAGCGGAATTCACTAAACTCATATGTGTAAATAACACACACATGTCGACACGTTCACCGGGGTGCTCGAAGGTCAATGTCTTATGACGTGGCTGAAGGGTCGGTGTAATGGGACACGTGGAGGCTTAACCCCATACTCAATTTATAGAGGTAATCATGGCAACTGTTTCCATGCGCGATATGCTCAAGGCTGGCGTACACTTCGGTCACAAGACCCGTTACTGGAACCCGAAAATGAAACCTTTCATTTTTGGTGCGCGTAACAAAGTTCACATCATCAACCTTGAAAAAACCGTTCCGATGTTCAACGATGCATTGGCTGAGCTGAGCAAAATCTCTTCTCGCAAAGGCAAAATCCTGTTCGTTGGTACGAAACGCGCTGCAAGCGAAGCGGTAAAAGACGCTGCAAACAACTGCGACCAGTTCTTCGTGAACCATCGCTGGTTGGGCGGTATGCTGACTAACTGGAAAACCGTTCGTCAGTCCATCAAGCGTTTGAAAGATCTGGAAACCCAATCTCAAGACGGTACCTTCGACAAGCTGACCAAAAAAGAAGCTCTGATGCGTACTCGTGAACTGGACAAGCTGGAAAACAGCCTGGGCGGTATCAAAGATATGGGCGGCCTGCCAGATGCTCTGTTTGTGGTTGACGCCGACCATGAACACATCGCGATCAAAGAAGCAAACAACCTGGGTATCCCGGTATTTGCTGTGGTTGATACCAACTCCGATCCGGATGGCGTTGACTTCATCATCCCTGGCAACGACGACGCCATCCGTGCAGTAACCCTGTACCTGAGCGCTGTTGCTACCGCTGTTCGTGAAGGCCGTTCTCAAGATCTGGCTTTTCAAGCGGAAGAAGGCTTGGTAGAAGCTGAATAATAAGACTGGCTCCGTCGAGCCCTTATTAACCAGGTATTGAATATGTTGGTTAGGGGGGCCTTAATGGCCCCCTTTTACTTATCTCTCACGAGATAACCGAGGAAAAGATAATGGCTGAAATTACCGCTGCCCTGGTAAAAGAACTGCGCGAGCGTACTGGCGCTGGCATGATGGAATGCAAGAAAGCGCTGGTCGAAGCTAACGGTGATATCGAACTTGCTATCGATAACATGCGTAAGTCTGGCCAGGCTAAAGCTGCGAAAAAAGCAGGCCGTGTTGCTGCTGAAGGTGTGATTCTGACCAAGATCGCGGCTGACGGCAAATATGGCGTTATCGTTGAGCTGAACTGCGAAACTGACTTCGTTGCTAAAGATGCTGGCTTCAAAGCTTTTGGCGAAGAAGTTGCAACGGCTGCGCTGGACGAACGCATCACCGACGTTGACGTTCTGAAAGCGAAATTCGAAGAGCAGCGTACTACGCTGGTCGCGAAAATTGGTGAAAACATCAATATTCGTCGTATCGCTATTCAGGAAGGTGACGTGCTGGGTGCTTACCTGCACGGCGCACGCATTGGCGTACTGGTTGCCGCTACCGGTGCTGACGAAGAACTGGTTAAGCACGTTGCTATGCACATTGCTGCCAGCAAACCTGAGTACGTGAAAGCAGAAGACGTTCCGGCTGATGTGGTTGCGCGTGAGCACCAGATCCAGTTGGACATTGCAATGCAATCTGGCAAACCGCGTGAAATCGCAGAAAAAATGGTCGAAGGCCGTATGCGTAAATTCACCGGCGAAATCTCTCTGACCGGTCAACACTTCGTGATGGATCCCAACAAAACCGTTGGCGATCTGCTGAAAGAGCACAAAGCTGACGTCATCAGCTTCATCCGTTTCGAAGTGGGTGAAGGCATTGAGAAAGCGGAAATTGACTTCGCTGCTGAAGTCGCCGCGATGAGCAAGCAGTCTTAAGATGCAAAAAAGGAGCCGCCAGTTGGCGGTTCCTTTTTATACCCGTAATACTTCATGTACAGCGGCGTTGGCGAGGTTCACTCGGCGCATTTCTGAGTAAACCGACGCACAACACTTATGGGTAATACCCTCGGGGCATACCCACTGGCCATTCGCATGAAGCCGGGTATATCCAGCCAAAATTTTCAACACGTTTTACTGCCACTGCGCATTTATGCGTCGGTTCAATGACGCGCGCGGTATGAGGGACTAAAGCGTGACAGTAATAACATTCCCATTATGATGATAGCCCGTTAGGACAACAACACCATGGCAACCAACGCAAAACCCGTATATCAACGTATCCTGCTTAAGCTCAGTGGCGAAGCATTACAAGGGGCCGAAGGTTTTGGTATCGATGCGAGCATTCTGGATCGCATGGCTCAGGAAATTAAAGAACTGGTTGAGCTGGGCATTCAGGTCGGCGTTGTTATCGGTGGTGGCAACCTGTTCCGCGGTGCTGGCCTGGCACAGGCTGGTATGAATCGCGTGGTGGGCGATCACATGGGGATGTTGGCCACCGTAATGAACGGCCTGGCAATGCGCGATGCGCTGCACCGTGCTTATGTCAACGCGCGCTTGATGTCAGCCATTCCGCTCAACGGTGTGTGCGACAATTACAGCTGGGCTGAGGCTATCAGCCTGCTGCGTAACAATCGCGTGGTGATTTTCTCCGCTGGTACCGGCAACCCCTTCTTCACTACCGATTCTGCCGCTTGTCTGCGCGGTATCGAGATTGAAGCTGACGTGGTGCTGAAAGCCACCAAAGTGGATGGTGTTTTTTCTGCGGATCCGGTTAAAGATCCCACTGCGACGCTTCATGAAACGCTAACCTATCAGGATGTTCTCGAACGGGAACTGAAAGTGATGGATTTGGCGGCCTTTACGCTGGCTCGCGATCATAATTTACCGATCCGCGTTTTCAACATGAACAAACCCGGAGCATTGCGCCGCGTAGTCATGGGTGAAAAAGAAGGCACCTTGATCACGAAGTAATAACGGGTGTACTGAAAAATAAGGTACTATCCTGATCTTGGTGGTACTGCTTTATTTTCGTAATACCAATAGATAACGCGCTGCGTCGGCATCCCGGCGCAAGCATCAATGATTTACCGGGTTTGCTGTATGCATCCCTGTCTGCTTGTATCATGCGCGTTGGTTTCATGATAAAGCACAGGGAAAGAACCTGTCCGGCAACCAGTATTCAAGGGTCCGCAACGTGATTAATGACATCAGAAAAGATGCTGATACACGCATGGAAAAGTGTGTAGAAGCGTTTAAGCACCAAATTAGCAGAGTTCGTACTGGCCGCGCTTCACCGAGCCTGCTGGATGGCATCCAGGTAGAATATTACGGTTCTGCCACGCCGCTGCGCCAAGTGGCAAACATTGTGGTTGAAGACACGCGCACGCTGGCGATCACGGTGTTTGACCGCACCTTGGGCCCGGCCGTTGAAAAAGCGATCATGGCCTCCGATCTGGGGTTAAACCCGTCCTCTGCGGGCGCGGTAATCCGTGTCCCATTGCCTCCGTTGACAGAAGAGCGCCGCAAAGATTTGACCAAAGTAGTGCGCGGTGAAGCGGAACAAGGGCGTGTTTCCGTGCGTAACGTGCGCCGTGATGCGAACGACAAGCTGAAAGCGCTGTTGAAAGATAAAGCGATCAGTGAAGATGAAGAACGCCGCGCGCAGGATGAGGTGCAAAAACTGACTGACGCCTATATCAAGAAAGTTGATGTCGCGCTGGCAGAAAAAGAAAATGAGCTGATGGAGTTTTAATCGGCTTCCAAAATAAAAGCGCCAGCCAGTACACCCACTGGCGGCGCTTTATTTTTTTAGAGCAATTTCATGAAGCAACTGACGATCCTCGGTTCAACCGGTTCGATTGGCGTTAGTACGCTGGC
Source organism: Symbiopectobacterium sp. Eva_TO (assembly GCF_053848865.1). NCBI lineage: Bacteria > Pseudomonadati > Pseudomonadota > Gammaproteobacteria > Enterobacterales > Enterobacteriaceae > Symbiopectobacterium > Symbiopectobacterium sp. Eva_TO. Next base: position 2,796,125 of record NZ_JBSPEY010000004.1, read on the forward strand.
TGTAGTGAAAGCCAATCCGGATAAATTCGCCGTTACTGCCTTAGCCGCTGGGCGGAACGTTGATGTGATGCTGGCGCAATGCCTGCAATTCCAACCTGCCTATGCCTCCATGTCCGATCCCCAGGCTGCAACATTGTTACGTGAACGACTGATGGACGCAGGCTGCCGTACCGAAGTGCTGGCGGGTGAGCAGGCTGCTTGTGAGTTGGCTGCGCTCGATGGCGTCGATCAAGTGATGGCGGCAATCGTGGGGGCCGCAGGATTATTGCCAACGCTCGCAGCCATCAAAGCGGGTAAACAAGTGCTGTTGGCGAATAAAGAATCTTTGGTCACCTGTGGCCGACTGTTTATGAACGCTGTTGCACAATACGGTGCGCAATTGCTGCCGATAGACAGTGAACACAACGCCATTTTTCAGAGTTTACCTGAGCACATTCAACGCCAATTGGGTTACGCTTCATTAACTGAACATGGGGTGGAACGTATTGTTCTGACCGGTTCGGGTGGCCCATTTCGAGAAACGCCGTTGGCCGCATTGGCGGCGATGACGCCCGATCAGGCATGTGCTCACCCCAACTGGTCCATGGGCCGCAAGATTTCCGTGGACTCCGCCACCATGATGAACAAGGGGCTGGAGTACATTGAGGCGCGTTGGTTGTTTAATGCGTCAGCGGCGCAGATGGAAGTGATTATCCATCCGCAGTCCGTTATTCACTCCATGGTGCGCTATCGTGATGGCAGCGTTTTGGCACAACTTGGCACACCGGATATGCGTACGCCGATCGCGCACGCAATGGCCTATCCGCAGCGCGTGGTATCGAACGTGGCACCGCTGGATTTTATGCGTATTGGCCCACTCACGTTCAGCGAGCCGGACATGACGCTTTATCCCTGCTTGCAGTTAGCGATTGCTGCGTGCAATCAGGGCCAGGCGGCAACGACTGCGCTGAATGGGGCTAACGAAGTTGCCGTCGACGCCTTTTTGCACGGTGAGATTCGCTTTACCGATATTGCGTCGTTGAATCAGCGCGTGATGGAGCAGCTTTCCTGCGCTGAGCCAGAGTCCGTTGACGATGTCCTGGCTATTGACCGTTGGGCTCGCGAGAAAGGCCGGGAGGCGTTACGCGGTTTCCACTGAGAACGTGCGCTTGCGGACGCGATCGTCGCGGCACAATTTGTTCGTGCGGGATCAAGGTGATATAGTCTGCGCCATTCGCGTCGAGGTCAGTGCGAAAACGCTAGCGAAGGAAGTACAGCCGTACTCGTTCACGTCTTTTTTGTGCTAACGGGTCTGATGTTAGAGATGGATTGTTTTCTTACTTGAGGAAATTAAGTTCGCGTTATGCCGTCTGATAATCAACAAACACCCATTACGCCACCCGAAAGCGGGCCAAGGCATGTCGCAATCATCATGGATGGTAATGGCCGTTGGGCGAAAAACCGTGGCAAGCTGCGCGTTTTTGGCCATCAGGCTGGTGTGAAGGCGGTGCGGCGTGCGGTGAGCTTTGCGGTAAGCCATCGGCTCGATGCCTTGACCTTATATGCCTTCAGTAGCGAAAACTGGAACCGTCCGGCGCAAGAAGTGAAAGCGCTGATGGAACTGTTTGTTCGGGCGCTGGACAGCGAGGTCAAAAGCCTGCATAAACACGGTGTTCAGTTGCGTATTATCGGTGATATCAGCCGTTTCAGCCTGCGTCTACAAGAGCGCATTCGCCGCTCTGAAGCACTGACAAAAAATAATCCAGGGTTAATACTGAATATTGCCGCGAATTATGGCGGACGTTGGGATATTATTCAGAGCGTCAGACAATTGGCTGAGCAGGTGCAGGAAGGCACGCTCCGCCCGGACACGATCGACGAAGATACCTTATCCCACGCCCTGTGTTTGAGCGATCAAACGCCGGTCGATTTGGTCATCAGGACGGGGGGAGAACACCGCATCAGTAATTTTTTGCTGTGGCAGATTGCTTATGCTGAGCTTTACTTTACCGATGTCCTTTGGCCTGATTTCGATGAACACAATTTTGAAGGTGCGATGAATGCATTTGCGCAACGCGAACGGCGTTTCGGTGGAACTGCACCTTCCGATGCTGACGCATCATAGGGGGAAGGTGTGCTGAAGTATCGATTGATAACTGCCTTGATTTTAATCCCGCTGGTCATTGCGGCATTGTTTCTGCTGCCACCGAAGGGATTTGCACTAGTAACGCTCGGCGTTTGCATGCTGGCCGCCTGGGAGTGGGGGCAATTCGCCGGATTAGGCTCTTCTGCCCAGCGTTTGTCTCTTGCCTTTATGTGTGGCGCACTGCTGGCGTTGATGACACTATCATTGCTCAACTATCACTATTCGGTTCATCTGCTGCCTATTCGCGTTTCGCTATGGGTATCACTGGTGTGGTGGTGTGGCGCACTGCTGTTGGTGCTGTCGTACCCCAGTTCTGCCGGATTTTGGCGCGGTTCAAAAGCGTTGCGCCTGCTGTTTGGCGTGTTGACCATCGTGCCTTTCTTCTGGGGGATGGTGGCGTTACGCCAGCACCATTATGATAGCGATCCCTTCTTCGGTGCCTGGTGGTTGCTCTACGTGATGTTGCTGGTGTGGGGCGCAGACAGTGGCGCGTACATGTTTGGTAAACTGTTTGGCAAGCATAAACTCGCACCCAAAGTATCTCCGGGGAAAACCTGGGAGGGCTTTGTCGGTGGGTTAGCCACCTCCGCGATTATCTCTCTGCTGTTTAGTGTTTATGCGCCTTTGGGCGTTGCGCCATTTACACTGTTCATCTGTTCGGTGATTGCGGCGCTGGCATCCGTACTGGGCGATTTGACAGAAAGCATGTTTAAACGGGAAGCCGGTATTAAAGACAGCAGCCACCTGATTCCCGGTCATGGCGGCGTGCTTGACCGCATCGATAGCCTGACGGCGGCGATCCCGGTATTTGCCTGCCTGATGTTTTTAGTGTTTAAAACGGTTTAGGATGACCTGACAGATGATGAATGTCCTTTGGAGTTTGGCTGCATTTGTTGTTGCACTGGGCGTATTGATTACGGTGCATGAATTTGTCCACTTCTGGGTTGCTCGTCGCTGTGGGGTTAAGGTTGAGCGTTTTTCTGTCGGATTTGGCAAGGCGCTATGGCGTTGGCGCGATCGGCGGGGGACTGAGTTTGTCATTGCCCTAATTCCACTGGGTGGCTATGTCAAAATGCTCGACGAGCGTGTGGATACCGTCTCGCCGGAACAGCATCATCTCTCTTTTAACCGTAAAACCGTATGGCAACGAGCTGCTATCGTGAGTGCGGGTCCGATTGCCAATTTCCTGTTTGCGATTGCCGCCTACTGGCTGGTGTTTATTATTGGCGTGCCGGGTGTACGGCCGGTGGTTGGCGAAATAGTACCCAACTCCATTGCTGCCATGGCGCAAATGTCGCCGGGGATGGAACTAAAAGCGGTAGATGGTATCGAAACGCCTGACTGGGACACGGCGCGTTTAACGCTGATCGGCAAGATTGGCGATAACGAGGTAACGCTTGACGTTTCGCCGCTTGGTTCTTCGTCCGTGGTGCGTAAGACGCTGGATTTGCGTGACTGGCAGTTCAACCCAGAAAGGCAGGATCCCGCCGCCTCATTGGGCATGGTGCCGCGTATGCCGCAAATCGATGCGGTGCTGACGCAGGTACAGGATGGGTCGGCAGCGCAAAAAGCCGGTTTGCAAGTCGGAGACAGGATCGTTAAAGTCGATGGGCAACCGCTGACGCGCTGGTCGCTGTTTGCCAGTACGGTGCGTGACAAGCCGGATGCAGATATTGCGCTGGACATTGAACGAAACGGTGAGACCCACTCTCTAATCTTGACGCCGGACAGCAAAACGACCGGTGGCAGGGTGGAAGGGTTTGCCGGGGTGGTGCCAAAAGTCATCCCGCTGCCCGAAGAGTACCGGACGGTGCGGCAATACGGGCCGTTCAGTGCGATTTATCAAGCTGCGGATAAAACCTGGCAACTGATGCGGTTAACCGTCAGTATGCTGGGAAAACTGATAACAGGCGATGTTAAGCTCAATAATCTGAGCGGGCCAATCTCTATCGCTCAGGGGGCCGGCATGTCGGCCGACTATGGGCTGATTTACTACCTGATGTTTTTGGCATTGATCAGTGTAAATCTGGGCATTATCAATTTGTTCCCGCTACCGGTTTTGGATGGCGGACACCTGCTCTTTCTGCTGGTTGAAAAACTGAAAGGCAGGCCGGTTTCTGAGCGTGTGCAAGACTTTTGTTATCGTATCGGCACGGTGGTGCTGATGCTGTTAATGGGGCTCGCACTTTTTAATGATTTCTCTCGCCTTTAGACGGGGGAGTAGGTTAGGAAAAACGCATAACAACGATGGCGATGAAAAAGTTGCTCATAGCGTCGCTGCTGTTCAGCAGCGCCACCGTATACGGTGCAGACGGATTCGTAGTGAAGGATATTCATTTCGAGGGCTTGCAGCGTGTTGCTGTCGGTGCGGCACTACTCAGCATGCCTGTCCGTGTGGGTGATACCGTCAGTGATGACGATATCGGGAATACCATCCGTGCACTGTTCGCGACCGGAAACTTCGAGGATGTCCGGGTACTGCGTGACGGTGAAACCTTGATTGTGCAGGTGAAAGAACGGCCTACCATCGCCAGCATCACATTCTCCGGCAATAAAGCGGTCAAGGATGAGATGCTGAAAGAAAACATGGAAGCGTCCAGTGTGCGCGTTGGCGAAGCGTTAGATCGCACGACACTCTCTTCTATTGAGAAGGGCCTGGAGGATTTCTACTACAGCGTCGGTAAATACAGCGCCTCTGTGAAGGCGGTGGTGATACCGTTGCCGCGCAACCGTGTTGACCTCAAACTGGTGTTTACCGAAGGGGTTTCAGCGCAAATCCAGCAGATCAACATCGTTGGCAACAAAGCTTTCACCTCTGATGAATTGATAGCCCAATTCCAACTGCGCGATGACGTGCCGTGGTGGAACGTCATGGGCGATCGTAAATACCAGAAACAGAAACTCTCTGGCGACTTGGAGACGTTGCGCAGCTTCTATCTCGATCGCGGCTACGCGCGTTTCACGATTGACTCCACTCAGGTGAGCTTGACGCCAGACAAAAAGGGCATCTATATCACCATCAACATCACGGAAGGCGATCAGTACAAGCTGTCCGGGGTGACGGTGCGCGGTAATCTGGCGGGGCACTCTGCCGAGATTGAAGGACTGACGAAAGTGAATCCTGGCGAGTTGTATAACGGCGCCAAAGTGACACGCATGGAAGAGGATATCAAAAAGCTGCTGGGCCGTTACGGCTACGCTTATCCGCGCGTGGTGACACAGCCTGAAATCAGCGACGGGGACAAAACCGTCAAGCTCAACATCAACATTGATGCCGGTAACCGCTTCTCGGTGCGCCGTATACGCTTCGAGGGCAATGATACCTCCAAAGATTCCGTGCTGCGTCGCGAAATGCGCCAGATGGAAGGGGCGTGGTTGGGTAACGATTTGGTGGAGCAGGGTAAAGAGCGCCTCAACCGTCTTGGCTACTTTGAAAGCGTTGACGTAGAAACTCAGCGCGTGCCGGGCACCGCCGATCAGGTAGACGTCACCTATAAAGTGAAAGAGCGTAACACCGGTACGTTGAACTTCGGCGTCGGCTTCGGTACTGAGAGTGGTGTCAGCTTCCAGGCAGGGGTTCAGCAAGACAACTGGCTGGGCACTGGTAATTCAGTGGACATCAGTGGGACTAAAAACAGCTACCAGACCTATGTCGAGCTGTCGATGACCAACCCCTACTTTACGGTAGACGGCGTCAGCCTCGGCGGTCGTATTTTCTATAACGACTTTAAAGCCTACGATGCTGAACTTTCTGACTATACCAACCGCAGCTATGGCATAGGCACAAAGTTAGGTTTCCCGATCAACGAGAACAACTCATTGCGTCTGGGTCTGGACTACGTACATAACGATGTGTCAGATATGTCACCGCAGGTGGCGATGTGGCGTTATCTTAATTCGGTAGGTGTTAACCCGCCGGTTGTAGAATTGGGTAATCACTCCAGCGCCGATTTTAACGCCAACGATTTCTTCCTCAACGCCGGATGGGTCTACAATAGTCTGGACCGTGGCTTCTTCCCGACGGAAGGGAGCCGTGCCAGCTTCAACGCCAAGGTCACTGTGCCGGGTTCCGACAACGAATACTATAAGCTGACCTTTGATTCAGCGACTTACTATCCGTTGAGTGAAAACCACCACTGGGTGTTGATGGGCCGCGCGCGCGCGGGCTACGCGGACGGTATTGGCAGCAAAGATGTGCCGTTCTACGACAACGTCTATGCCGGTGGTTCCAGTACGGTACGTGGCTTCCAGTCGAATACCATTGGTCCTAAAGCGGCTTACTATCGGTGTGAAAAGCCGTTACCAAACAGTTACTCGACTTGCCGTGTGGACAATTCGGATGATGCTGTGGGCGGTAACGCCATGGCGGTGGCCAGTGCGGAACTGATTCTGCCGACGCCATTTGCCAGCGATAAGTATGCCAGTTCGCTGCGCACCTCGTTGTTTGTGGATACCGGTACGGTATGGGATACCAACTGGAAGAACACGGACAAAACCCTGGCGGCAGGTGTGCCAGACTACAGCGAACCGGGCAATATTCGTGTGTCCACCGGTCTTGCGGTGCAGTGGATGTCACCGCTTGGGCCATTGGTGTTCTCCTATGCCCAGCCAGTCAAGAAAATTGACGGAGACAAGTCGGAACAGTTCCAGTTTAACATTGGTAAAACGTGGTAGTGTAACGCAAACACGTTGTCTCTATATGAAGTATAGGGCTCTGGTAACGCGCTATGTGCGCTGACCCAGATCTTTGTGCACGTTAATGTGTGATAAAAAAGATCAGGTTGAGGAGTAATAACGTGAAAAATTGGTTGTGTGCCGCAGGTCTCGGTTTAGCTCTGGCAGCGTCTGCCAGCGTTCAAGCGGCCGACAAAATTGCCGTTGTCAACGTTGCCAGCATTTTCCAGCAGTTGCCGCAGCGTGAAAACGTTGCCAAGCAGTTGGAAAACGAGTTTAAAGGTCGTGCATCTGAATTGCAGAAAATGGAAAGCGATCTGCAAACCAAAATGCAAAAATTGCAGCGTGATGGTTCTACCATGAAAGCCAGCGACCGCAGCAAATCTGAAAACGATCTGATGGCGCAGCGTGAGCAGTTCTCTAACAAGGCTCAGGCGTTTGAACAAGACAATCGCCGTCGCCAGATGGAAGAACGTAACAAGATCCTGAGCCGTATTCAGGATGCCATCAAAAGCGTTGCCAGCAAAGATGGTTACGATATCGTGATTGATGCCAACGCGGTTGCCTATGTCGGTAACGCGAAAGACATCACGGCTGATGTGCTGAAACAGGTTAAATAACTCATGGTTTCAATTCGACTGGACGCCTTGGCAGCACAGTTGGATGCGCAATTACACGGTGATGGCGATATCGTCATCACCGGTGTTGCTTCTATGCATTCGGCACGCTCTGGACAAATCACCTTTCTTTCAGACAGCCGCTATCGTGAGCAACTGACCACGACACAGGCATCCGCCGTGATAGTGACAGAAGCTGACCTGCTTTACTGCAAGGCAGCTGCGTTGGTGGTGAAAAACCCGTATCTGACTTATGCGCGTATGGCGCAATTGATGGATACCACGCCGCAACCTGCGCAGGATATCGCACCCAGTGCGGTGATTGCCGATGATGCCGTGCTAGGGCGCAATGTCGCCATCGGTGCGAATGCGGTTATCGAGTCAGGCGCAGAGTTAGGCGATGGTGTGGTGATTGGTGCCGGTTGTTTTGTCGGGAAACACGCCAGGATTGGCGCGGGCTCTCGTCTGTGGGCCAATGTGACGGTCTATCATCGGGTTGAATTGGGGGCACAATGCCTGATTCAATCTGGTGCTGTGATTGGTTCCGATGGTTTTGGCTATGCCAACGAGCGTGGCAATTGGGTCAAGATCCCGCAGTTAGGAACGGTACGCATCGGCGATCGTGTTGAGATTGGTGCTAACACCACCATTGACCGCGGTGCACTGGACGACACCATTATTGGTGACGGCGTTATCATTGATAACCAATGCCAGATTGCACACAACGTCGTGATTGGCGACAATACAGCAGTCGCTGGTGGCGTTATCATGGCTGGCAGCCTGAAAATTGGCCGTTACTGCATGATTGGCGGTGCCAGTGTGATCAATGGCCATATGGAAATTTGCGATAAGGTTACGGTTACCGGCATGGGGATGGTAATGAGACCTATCACCGAACCCGGCGTATACTCATCGGGAATTCCGTTACAGCCAAACAAAACGTGGCGTAAAACCGCAGCGCTGGTGATGAGTATTGATGATATGAGCAAACGGCTGAAAGCCGTTGAGCGTAAAGTCAACCAGGATTGATATCTGTGCCAGCCTCGCCAAAACAGTGGCGGCGGCTTGATGGAGACGGGTTTATACGCGTTGGTTGTTGTGGATTGCCTGCTTAGTCTGGCGTAAAAATCCTTATTTGCGGCCTGCCAGATGATCCTCCTTTTGGGATCTCGCAGGCCGTGTTGTTGACGGCATCAGTTTTACGGACAGGAAGAGTATTTTGACTACTAACACTCATACTCTGCATATTGAAGAGATTTTAGAACTACTACCGCACCGCTTCCCCTTTTTGCTGGTGGACCGTGTATTGGATTTCGAAGAAGGGAAATTCCTGCGTGCGGTGAAAAACGTCTCTTTCAACGAACCCTTCTTTCAGGGACACTTCCCCGGTAAGCCCATTTTCCCCGGCGTGCTGATTCTGGAAGCCATGGCCCAGGCTACGGGCATTCTGGCATTTAAAAGCGTGGGTAAGCTGGAACCGGGTGAACTTTACTACTTCGCGGCTGTGGACGAGGCGCGTTTCAAACGTCCGGTGCAGCCAGGGGATCAGATGATTCTTGAAGTTGAATTCATTAAAGAGCGCCGTGGTGTTGCACGTTTCAAAGGCGTCGCCAAAGTGGATGGCGAAGTGGCTTGTGAAGCGTCCATGATGTGTGCTCGTCGTCGGGAGGCCTGATAACGTGATTGATCAAACCGCCTTTATTCATCCCAGCGCTATTGTTGAAGACTGTGGCATTATTGGTGCGCGTGTACACATTGGCCCGTTCTGCTATGTCGGTTCTCACGTTGAGATCGGCGAAGGCACGGTATTAAAATCCCATGTTGTGGTAAATGGGATCACTAAAATCGGCCGTGATAATGAGATCTACCAATTTTCCTCCATTGGTGAGGTAAATCAGGATCTGAAATACGCGGGTGAACCGACTCGCGTAGAGATCGGCGATCGTAACCGTATTCGTGAAAGTGTCACGATTCATCGTGGTACGGAACAAGGTGGTGGATTGACTAAAGTCGGCAGCGATAATCTGCTGATGATCAACACGCATATCGCCCATGACTGCGTCATTGGTAACCGCTGCATTCTGGCGAACAATGCCACGCTGGGTGGACACGTAGAAGTCGATGATTTTGCTATCATCGGCGGCATGACAGCGGTGCACCAGTTCTGTGTCATCGGTGCACACGTTATGGTCGGAGGCTGTTCCGGCGTGGCGCAAGATGTGCCGCCCTACGTCATTGCTCAAGGTAACCATGCGACGCCGTTTGGCCTCAACATTGAGGGGCTGAAACGCCGCGGGTTCGAAAAAGAGACCCAGCAGGCGATTCGTAACGCCTACAAGCTGCTGTATCGCAGTGGGAGAACGTTGGAAGAGGTGAAACCGGAAATCGAAGCGCTGGCGAAAGATCATCCTGCGGTTCAAGCATTTATCGATTTCTTTGCCCGTTCTACCCGCGGCATTATCCGGTAATTCATGTCAACGCGTCCCCTTGTGATTGGTATCGTCGCCGGAGAAACCTCCGGCGACATTCTTGGTGCAGGCCTGATCCGAGCGCTGAAAAGCCAGATGCCTGACGCTCGCTTTGTCGGCGTAGCTGGGCCACGTATGCAGGAAGCCGGGTGTGAAACCTGGTATGAGATGGAAGAGCTTGCAGTGATGGGGATCGTCGAGGTGTTAGGGCGTTTGCCGCGCCTGCTGTCGATCCGCCGTGATCTTACGCAGCGTTTCACCGAGCTTGCGCCCGACGTTTTTGTTGGCATTGATGCGCCCGATTTTAATATCACTCTCGAAGGCCGCCTCAAAGCGCGCGGTATCCGCACCATTCATTACGTCAGCCCCTCCGTATGGGCCTGGCGCCAGAAACGCGTTTTCAAAATTGGGCGTGCCACCAATCTGGTGTTGGCGTTTCTTCCCTTTGAAAAAGCGTTTTACGACAAATTCAACGTGCCTTGCCGCTTTATCGGCCACACCATGGCCGATGCCATGCCGTTACAGCCGGATAAACTGGCGGCGCGCGTACATTTAGGCATCGCGCCTGAGCGCCATTGCCTGGCGCTGCTGCCGGGTAGTCGCGGGGCTGAGGTGGAGATGCTGAGCGCCGATTTTTTACGCAGCGCGCAGCTATTACGCCAACGCTATCCTGATTTAGCCGTGTTGGTGCCGTTGGTGAATGCCAAGCGGCGTGAGCAATTTGAACGCATTAAGCAAGAAACGGCCCCCGAGCTGGATGTGCATATGTTGGATGGTCAGGCGCGTGAAGCGATGATCGCCAGCGATGCGGCGCTGCTGGCGTCCGGCACCGCAGCGTTGGAGTGCATGCTGGCAAAATGCCCGATGGTCGTGGGCTATCGCATGAAGCCCTTTACGTTCTGGCTGGCAAAGCGGTTGGTAAAAACCCCCTGGGTGTCGTTACCGAATTTGCTAGCAGGGCGCGAATTGGTAAAAGAGTTGCTGCAAGAAGATTGCACGCCAGACAAGCTGGCGGCGGCGTTGCTTCCTTGGCTGGAAGGCGCGGAAGACGTGAAACAGTTGCACGAGACCTTTTTGGCGCTGCACCAACAGATTCGTTGTGATGCGGATACGCAGGCGGCACAGGCTGTAATGGAATTGGCCCGAGGTGAAGTGAACCATGTATGATGTTTTTGTCTATCCAGATGCGACGCGCATAGCTGGTGTAGATGAAGTGGGGCGCGGCCCGTTGGTGGGGGCGGTTGTCACCGCCGCGGTGATTCTCGATCCGCAGCGTCCAATCGTTGGATTGGCTGATTCAAAACAGCTCAGTGAAAAACGCCGCCTGGCGCTTTATGATGAGATCAAAGACAAAGCGCTGTCATGGAGTTTGGGGCGCGCCGAGCCCGAAGAGATTGACCAATTGAATATCCTGCATGCCACGATGCTGGCGATGCAGCGTGCCGTTGCAGGGCTGCACCTGGCACCCGATTATGTGCTGATAGACGGCAATCGCTGCCCGCTGTTGCCCATGCCTGCATTGGCGGTGGTGAAGGGCGACAGCCGGGTTGCCGAGATCAGTGCCGCATCGATTATCGCTAAAGTGACGCGAGACCGGGAAATGGTCGAGTTGGATGCCCGTTTCCCTGAATATGGCTTTGCGCAGCACAAGGGTTACCCGACGGCTTATCACCTTGAAAAACTCGCTCTGCTAGGTGCTACTGAGTACCACCGGCGCAGTTTCGCCCCCGTAAAACGCGTATTAGGGTTGGCATAGCCCGTCAACCGCGCGCAATCAGGTAATATCGGTGCCCTGCTCGTAACGCGGGGCTGTTTTCGACAACGTCTAGGATCTGGATATGGCCGAACCACGTTTTGTCCATCTGCGTGTGCACAGTGACTATTCCATGACCGATGGGTTGGCAAAAGTCGGGCCGCTGGTAAAAAAGGCGGCCGCGCTGGGCATGCCAGCACTGGCGATCACGGATTTCACCAACCTGTGCGGGTTAGTGAAATTTTACGGCGGCGCACACGGTGCGGGCGTTAAACCCATTGTCGGTGCGGATGTTCTGGTAAGCAGCGATGTGCTGGGCGATGAACTTGCACAGCTCACCCTGCTCGCCATGGACAACGAGGGCTATCAAAACCTCACGCTGCTGATTTCCCATGCTTATCAGCGCGGCTACGGTGCCGAAGGCCCCACCATCGAACGCGACTGGTTGATCGAGTACGGTAAAGGCTTACTGCTGATTTCAGGTGCCCGACAGGGCGACGTCGGCAAATTTATCCTGCGTGGCAATCAGGCGTTGGTCGAGCAAAGCCTGGCCTTTTATCAAGAGCACTTTCCTGGCCGTTATTATCTGGAACTGATTCGCACCGGTCGCCCGGATGAAGAGAGCTATCTTCACGCGGCGATTGAATTAGCCATGAAGCACCATCTACCGGTGGTAGCGACCAACGATGTTCGATTCATCAACGCCGATGAGTTCGATGCCCATGAAATTCGCGTTGCTATCCACGATGGCTATACGCTTGATGACGCAAAGCGCCCACGTAACTACAGTGCGCAGCAATATATGCGCAGCGAAGACGAGATGTGTGAGCTGTTTGCCGACATCCCGGAAGCACTGGTGAACAGCGTCGAGATAGCCAAACGTTGTAATGTCACCATCCGTCTGGGGGAGTATTTCCTGCCCCAATTTCCGACCGGTGATATGTCCACCGAAGATTTTCTGGTTAAACAGGCCCGTGAAGGACTGGAAGAGCGTCTCGCGTTCCTGTTCCCTGACGAAGAGGTGCGTAAGCAGCGTCGCCCGGAATACGACGAGCGTTTGGAAATCGAACTCAACGTTATCAACCATATGGGGTTCCCTGGCTACTTCCTGATCGTGATGGAGTTTATCCAGTGGTCAAAAGACAACGATGTCCCGGTAGGTCCGGGGCGCGGTTCGGGTGCAGGCTCGCTGGTGGCCTACTCTCTGAAAATCACCGATCTCGATCCGCTTGAATTTGACCTGCTATTCGAACGTTTCCTCAACCCGGAACGTGTGTCGATGCCTGACTTTGACGTCGACTTCTGTATGGAAAAGCGTGACCGGGTTATCGATCACGTTGCTGAGATGTACGGGCGCGATGCGGTATCGCAGATCATTACCTTTGGTACCATGGCAGCCAAAGCGGTTATTCGCGACGTAGGTCGCGTGCTCGGACACCCTTACGGTTTTGTCGACCGCATCTCCAAGTTGGTTCCGCCGGATCCGGGCATGACGCTGGAAAAAGCCTTTGCTGCTGAACCGCAGCTACAGGAAATTTACGACGCCGACGAAGAAGTCAAAGCGCTTATCGATATGGCGCGCAAACTGGAAGGGGTGACGCGCAACGCGGGTAAACACGCCGGTGGGGTGGTAATATCGCCGACCAAAATCACCGATTTCGCACCGCTCTATTGCGATTCGGAAGGAAATCATCCGGTTACCCAGTTTGACAAGAACGACGTGGAATATGCCGGGTTGGTGAAGTTTGACTTCCTGGGGCTGCGCACGCTGACTATTATCGACTGGGCGCTGGAGATGATTAATGCCCGTCGTGCCAGGCAGGGGCTGGAGCCGATTGATATCGCGGCCATCCCGCTCGACGATAAAAAAAGTTTCGACATGCTGCAACGTTCGGAAACCACAGCGGTGTTCCAGCTTGAATCGCGCGGTATGAAAGACCTGATCAAACGTCTGAAGCCGGACTGCTTTGAAGACATGATCGCTCTGGTGGCGTTGTTCCGTCCGGGGCCTTTGCAGTCAGGGATGGTGGATAACTTTATCGACCGTAAACACGGACGTGAGGAAATATCCTATCCTGATATACAGTGGCAGCATGAATCGCTGAAGCCGGTGCTGGAGCCAACCTATGGTATCATCCTGTATCAGGAACAGGTGATGCAGATAGCCCAGGTGCTTTCCGGCTATACGCTGGGCGGTGCAGACATGCTGCGCCGCGCCATGGGTAAGAAAAAACCAGAAGAAATGGCCAAGCAGCGCTCCGTGTTTGAGGACGGCGCGAAGAAGATGGGCGTCGACGGCGAATTGTCGATGAAGATCTTTGACCTGGTAGAAAAATTTGCCGGGTATGGGTTTAACAAATCGCACTCAGCCGCCTACGCACTGGTGTCGTATCAAACGCTGTGGCTCAAGGCGCATTATCCTGCCGAATTCATGGCCGCTGTGATGACGGCGGACATGGATAACACTGATAAAGTGGTGGGGCTGGTGGATGAGTGCTGGCGTATGGGGCTAAAAATCCTGCCGCCGGATATCAACAGCGGGCTGTACCATTTTCACGTCAATAATGACGGGGAAATTGTTTATGGTATCGGCGCGATCAAGGGCGTCGGTGAAGGGCCGATAGAAGCTATCATCGACGCGCGAAATCAGGGCGGGTATTTCCGCGAGTTGTTCGATCTCTGTGCTCGTACTGATATCAAGAAACTGAATCGCCGCGTGCTGGAAAAGCTTATCATGTCCGGTGCGTTTGATCGGCTGGGACCGCATCGCGCGGCGTTGATGAATTCGCTCAACGATGCGTTGAAGGCCGCCGATCAGCATGCCAAGGCCGAAGCTATCGGTCAGGCAGATATGTTTGGTGTTCTGGCGGAAGCGCCGGAGCAGGTAGAGCAGTCCTACAGCACGGTAGCTCCCTGGCCGGAGCAGGTGGTGTTGGACGGTGAGCGGGAAACGTTAGGGCTTTATCTGACGGGCCATCCGATCACGCAGTATCTCAAGGAAATTGAACGCTATGCTGCCGGTTTGCGTTTGAAGGACATGCACCCGACGGATCGGGGCAAAGTAACAACGGCGGTCGGCCTGGTGCTGGCTGCCCGCGTAATGGTCACTAAGCGAGGTAATCGCATTGGCGTGTGTACACTGGACGATCGTTCCGGCCGTTTGGAAGTGATGCTGTTTACTGAAGCGTTGGAAAAGTATCAGCATCTGCTTGAAAAAGACCGAATTCTGATCGTCAGTGGACAGGTCAGCTTTGATGACTTTAGCGGGGGCCTTAAAATGATGGCCCGAGAGGTCATGGATATCAGTGAAGCGCGTGAAAAATATGCGCGCGGGCTTGCTATCTCGCTGACTGACAGGCAAATTGATGACCAGCTATTAAACCGTCTCCGTCAATCGTTGGAACCTCATCGATCGGGGACGATCCCGGTACACCTTTACTACCAGCGAGAGGATGCCTGCGCCCGGTTACGTTTTGGCGCGGCATGGCGTGTGACGCCAACCGATGTGCTGCTTAATGACCTGCGCACACTGCTGGGGAACACCCAGGTGGAACTGGAATTTGACTAAAATAGGAATACTATGAGTCTGAATTTTCTTGATTTTGAGCAGCCGATTGCAGAGTTGGAAGCGAAAATTGACTCGCTGACCTCAGTCAGCCGTCAAGATGAAAAATTGGATATTAATCTGGACGAAGAGATCCAGCGACTGCGGGAAAAAAGCGTTGAACTGACGCGCAAGATTTTTGCCGATCTGGGTGCCTGGCAGATTGCACAATTGGCTCGTCACCCGCAGCGTCCCTACACGCTGGACTATGTCAGCCATATTTTCACCGACTTTGATGAGTTGGCGGGCGATCGCGCCTATGCTGATGACAAAGCTATTGTGGGCGGCATCGCGCGTTTGGATGGGCGTCCGGTAATGATCATTGGTCACCAGAAAGGGCGCGAAACCAAAGAGAAAATTCGCCGCAATTTCGGTATGCCTGCGCCTGAAGGCTACCGTAAAGCGCTGCGCCTCATGGAGATGGCAGAGCGTTTTAACCTGCCGATCATCACCTTTATCGACACTCCGGGCGCGTACCCGGGCGTTGGTGCCGAAGAGCGCGGCCAGTCGGAAGCCATTGCGCGCAACCTGCGTGAGATGTCCGGCCTGAGCGTACCGATTATCTGCACGGTGATTGGAGAGGGTGGTTCCGGTGGTGCATTGGCGATTGGTGTGGGTGACAAGGTCAACATGCTGCAATACAGCACCTATTCTGTGATTTCACCAGAAGGCTGTGCCTCTATCCTGTGGAAAAGCGCCGATAAAGCGCCGCTGGCGGCGGAAGCGATGGGGATCATCGCCCCGCGTCTCAAAGAGCTGAATTTGATTGATGCCATCATTCCTGAACCGCTCGGTTCTGCGCACCGTGATGTGGAAACCATGGCGGCGTCGCTGAAAGCACAACTGCTGTCAGACTTGCGTGAGCTGGATGAATTGGGTAAAGACGCGCTGCTTGATCGCCGTTACCACCGTTTGATGAACTACGGTTACTGCTGATCTCAGACCTATCGCGCTGAATAAAGTCCGCTTTCCGCAAGGAGGCGGACTTTTTGCTATTATGCGGCTATTTCCATTATCACCTTGCCACAACAAGGAGTACGCATGCTGGCGTTAACGGCGATTCACCATATTGCTATTATTGCCTCTGACTACCGGCGCAGTAAGGCATTTTATTGCGATGTCCTTGGGTTTGAGCTGTTGGCGGAAACCTATCGGGCAGAGCGCGACTCATGGAAAGGCGATCTGGCGTTAAAGGGGCAGTACGTTATCGAATTGTTCTCGTTTCCCTCGCCACCGCCACGACCTACTCAGCCTGAATCCTGTGGCCTGCGCCATCTTGCTTTTGCGGTAGCTGACATTGACGAGGCGTGCGACGCACTGCAACGTGCAGGTGTTGCCTGTGAAGCGGTGCGGGTGGATGAATTTACCCAGCGTCGCTTCACTTTCTTACGCGATCCAGATGGATTACCGTTGGAGCTTTATGAGCAGTGAGCGAATCGACGTGGCTGCGCTACTGGAAAACGTAGCGGTGCAACTCTCTGGCTGTCAGCGTGTGCTGGTGGCTTATAGTGGCGGGCTGGATTCCAGCGTGCTGCTGCATATGCTGTATCAATTGATGCAGCAGCGCTCGGATATTGTTGTGCGTGCCGCCTATGTGCACCATGGGTTAAGTACTCACGCGGAGCGTTGGGCGCAGCACTGCATGCATACCTGCCAGCAATGGGATATTACCTGTTCGGTGCTGCCTGTTACGGTGGATGCGCGTGAGCGTGGTGTTGAAGCGGCAGCGCGCGAAGCGCGTTACCAGGCATTACGCCAACATCTGTTACTTGAAGAGGTGCTGCTTACCGCACAGCATCTCGACGATCAGAGCGAAACGTTCCTGTTAGCGCTCAAACGTGGCAGCGGGCCAGCCGGGCTTTCAGCGATGGGGGCTACGGGGCAGTTGGGTGCTAATCGCTTGCTACGTCCATTGCTGGGCGTAGCGCGAGCGCAACTTGAAGATTATGCCCATCATTATCGACTCACGTGGGAGGAAGATGAGAGCAATTGCGACGCGCGTTACGATCGCAACTTTCTCCGTTTGCAGGTATTACCGCAACTAAAACAGCGCTGGCCGTCATTTTCAGAAGCAGTGGCGCGCAGCGCGCGACTGTGTGCCGAGCAGGAACAACTGTTGAATGAATTGCTGGCGCCATTGCTTCAGTCGGCCTGTGACGCGAAAGGCGCGTTGGCGATTGATGCTTTGCTCCCCCTGAGCGAACCGCACCGTTTTGCGCTGTTGCGGCGTTGGCTGAGAGTGCACGAGGTGGCGATGCCTTCACGCGAACAATTGCTGCATCTGTGGCAGGATGTGGCTCTGAGCCGCCAGGATGCAGAACCGTTGTTACAATTGGGAACCGTACAGATTCGCCGCTTTCGTCAGCGTTTATACTGTGTTGCCGAGCGTGTAAACGTCGTTGACCTGGTGTTACCCTGGCAACCTGAGCAAGGCAAACTAATACTTCCGCACCGGTTGGGTTATCTGTCCTTGGACGAACAAGGTATGCGTATCCGACGCCCGCGTCCTGATGAGCAAGTGAGCGTGGGTTTTGGCCTGAAAGGGAAACTGCATATTATTGGGCGCAGTGGCGGACGCTCTGCGAAAAAACTGTGGCAGGAATATGCGATTCCTCCCTGGATGCGTGAACAAATTCCTATTCTGTATTACAACGAATACCCTATCGCAGCCGTTGGCGTTTTTGTGATGCAGGAAGGAGAGGCTCATGATGATACTGCGGCGTGGCAGGTGGCGTGGAGTATGGCGTAGCGCTGATAACAGAATATATCAGCGCTAATCGAGTAACGCCAAGAATGTAATATGGCAGCTAAAATGGTTATCTAAACAACTGGTAATGCCTTCAAATAGTTGGCTTTTGTGATATTCTGCCGCTATTTGAGGTTTCCACGTGGTTACTGTTTTTGTTCATTGCCCTCGCTGCCATTCAGATAAAGTTTATCGACATGGTCTTAGTCCAACTAAGCGCGAACGCTTCCGGTGTCACTGCTGTCGCCGTGTATTCCAGCTTACCTACCGCTATGAAGCGCGAAAGCCGGGAGTCAAAGAGCAGATCATTGATATGGCCTTCAACGGTGCCGGTGTTCGCGATACCGCCAGAACGTTGAAAATCGGCATCAATACGGTCATCCGGGCTTTAAAAAGCTCTCGCCCCGCAGGATAACGTCTTCTCCCGTTGCTCACGCCGACGTCGCCCTTATCTGTGAACTTGATGAGCAATGGAGCTTCGTTGGCAGTAAGGCGCTACAGCACTGGCTCTGGTACGCTTACAATACCAAAACGGGCGGTGTTCTGGCCTACACTTTTGGCCCCCGAACCGATGAGACCTGCCGTGAATTGCTGGCTCTGTTGACACCGTTCAACATCGGCATGATTACCAGTGACAACTGGGGCAGCTATGCAAGAGAGGTTCCGAAGCAGAAACATCTGACTGGCAAGATCTTCACGCAACGCATAGAGCGCAATAACCTGACGCTCCGTACCCGCATTAAACGACTGGCGCGTAAAACGATTTGCTTCTCGCGCTCCGTCGAGATCCACGAAAAAGTCATCGGAGCCTTCATCGAAAAACACATGTTCTACTAATTGGAGTCATTACCAATTTTTTTTACATTTGATAAATACATCGATATAAAGATGAATTATGCACTGCGATAAATCTGATAAATCCGGAAAAGTGTAGTGGTCAACTAATATTGGCCACCGCATTAGACTGTATGTAGAACAGTCGCTCAGATTCGTTTGGAGTTAAGCCGCCGTTATACCAGTGAGGCCGGATAGCGCTGTAATACCCCGTGATGTAGCGGATAATCGCGTCCTGGGCTTCGCTGAAGCTGTTGTAACCCTTTGTCGGCACCCATTCTGTCTTCAGGCTGCGGAAGAACCGCTCCATTGGCGCATTATCCCAGCAGTTACCCCGCCGACTCATACTCTGCTTTATCCGGCAGCGCCACAGGGCTTGCCGGTATTGACGGCTGGTATAGTGGCTGCCCTGGTCGCTGTGGAACATGACTCCTGTTGGTTGTCCCCGGAGTTCCCAGGCCATCTGCAACGCTTTAACTGTCAGCGCCGAGTCCGGCGACGTCGACATGGCCCAGCCCACCGGTTTGCGGGCGAACAGGTCTAGCACCACCGCAAGGTAAGCCCAGCATTTGCCCGTCCAGATGTAGGTCACATCGCCGCACCAGACCTGATCCGGCGCGGTAACCGCGAACTGGCGGTTGAGATAGTTCGGTATTTCAACGTGTTCATTGCCGCCGCGTTTGTATTTGTGAGCCGGTCGCTGGCAGCTGGCGATACCCAGCTCCTTCATCAGCTTGCCAGCCAGCCAGCGCCCCATTTTGACACCGGAGCTGCCGGTGACGATGGTCGCGATACTTCGAGCGCCGGCAGAGCCGCCGCTGGCGTTCCAGGCTTCCATGACGCGACTACACTTAACCACGCGCTCACCGTCGGGTTCATTAGCGGAAGCCTGCCAGTGCCTGTAGCTGCTGCGATGTACCTCAAAAGTTTGGCACAACGCCGTGACCGGGTATCGCGCCCTCAGCCTGTCGACTACCGTGAACCGTTGAGTGAGTCCGACATTAAGAGCGCCGTAGCCTTTTTTAGGATTTCGTTCTCCATTTCAAGGCATTGGACTTTTTTCTTCATCTCACGCAGCTCGAGCTGTTCAGGGGTAAGAGGAAGTCCCGTTGGCGTTTTTCCCTGTCGTTCAAGGCGAAGCTTATTGACCCAGCGACTAATGGCAGAATGGCTGACATTAACCGCCTCTGCGGCCTTAACGTATGTGTAGCCGTGGTCGACAACCAGCTTTGCGGCTTCGAGCTTAAATTCCGCCGTAAAATGTTTACCCATGAGGTCACCTGTCGTGTTGATGAGGTGAGCATATCACCTCCGATCAGGTGGCCAGTATCAGTGTGCCACTACACATCGCGTTGTAATCCGCAGAGGAATTCCAGATATAGATGAAGTCATTGGCATCACTGATCACAGGAGCCGCCAATCGCGCATCCACCATCTTATCCGCCAGCTCACGCGTTGGTGCTTTACTCTGGTAAGCGAGAGTACCGCCCGTTGTGGCGATACTGAACATGATATTGGCGGTCTGCAATGCAGGTGGCTGAGTCTGATAATTACCGTTTTTCCAGGCCGGATCGCGTTTGATTGATTCGATCAACATGCGGCGCAGCATCCAGTTACGACCTGACAGCGCATTGGGTTGTGATGCCATCGGCACCAGCGCATCCATCATGTCCGGGTATTTTTGCCCCCACAGCCAGGTGTGCATTCCTCCCATGGAGTAACCCATAACCAGACGCAAATGTTTGATACCCAACGCTTCCGTCACCAGTCGATATTGTGCCAGCACCATATCATCGTAGTTATATTGCGGGAATTGCGTGCGCAAACCGTCAGAAGGTTTGGAGGATTTTCCCGATCCGATACTTTCGGGGATGATAATAAAGTGTTTCGTCACATCCAGCGGTTGGCCCGGCCCAAACAGCTCGCCGCCAAATCCATCCGCCAGCAGTGCGCTCACCGGCTGGTTGGTACCGTGCAGCAACAGCACCGCAGGCTTACTGCGGTCACCTAACGTGTAATAGTGCAGGCGGAGGTCGTTACGCGTTTCACCGGTATGAAAACGAAACTCAGCAGGCCGCCAGTCGCCTTCCTGAGGCTGCAAGGGTTGTGCGTAAGCGAGGGGAGATAAAAACAGTAAAAACAGGCTAATCCAGCCTGACAACATGCGATGGGCCATACTACTCGTCATCCATAAGGGTAAATGGATTTCAATAATAATGTGTCCCGGGTCACATCCCAATATGGATTGCAGACTAACCATTAAATAACAATAATATATTGTCATAAGGTAAATTTCTGGCGCATCCTATATAATTAGATAATAATCATAATGTTATGATTAAATAACGGGCTAAACGGCCATATCCTTACGATAAATGTGCCTAATCCATTAGACAAGAAAAAATGAGCGGACAAAAAATCAACATAAGGGATTGCATCGTGGTGAGGCTGCCCATGGCCAACGCCTGTTAATCCGGTATTGCACAAAAACCCCGTTCAATGCTATTACAGCGTAAGAAAATGTAATTAGCCCCTATCAGTAAGAGTAAGCACCATGACTATCGCCCTTTCCCTTTCTTTGCGGATGCGCCGCATTACCGCACAGGACAATGCTGCCATTGCGGCAGTGATCCGCCGTGTGTCTGCGGAATTTGGCCTGACGGCAGATAAGGGATATACCGTTTCTGACCCCAACCTGGATAACCTGTTTCAGTTGTATAATCAGCCGAATAGCGCTTATTGGGTCATTGAATACGACGGCGAAGTGGTGGGCGGCGGCGGTATCGCCCCCTTACAGGAGAGGGAAGCGGACGTGTGTGAACTGCAAAAGATGTATTTTTTGCCGATCTTGCGTGGTAAAGGGTTGGCGCGCCAACTTGCGCTGCAAGCGCTCGATTTTGCTCGCCAGAAGGGATTCCGGCGCTGCTATCTGGAAACCACCAGCACGTTGACACAGGCGATTGTGCTGTATCGTAAACTGGGGTTTGAACACATTCCGCACGCGATGGGCAACACCGGCCACGGAGACTGTGAAGTCACCATGCTCAAGCAACTCTAAAACAGCATGCCGAAGGGACCCTGTACATGATTCTGTGTAAATGCCTTTCTCAGTAGTGACCGTCCAGGCGGTCACCGAACTCGATAATAAAACGGCTCATTGCCATACGCCAGTCCCGCAGTGGCATCGTCCATTTCTGTGAGGCCGACTGGATTGCCAGCCATACCACCTTTTTCACTGCGTCGTCAGTCGAGAACACCTTGCGTTTTTTAATCGCATGCCGGATCACACTGTTCAGCGACTCGATGGCGTTGGTTGTGTCGATGACTTTGCGGATATCTGCCGGGTAAGCGAAGAACGTTGCCAGATTGCTCCAGTTCGTCTGCCAGCTCCGGCTTATCTGTGGATAGCGGCTGTCCCATGCGCTGGCGAATGCTTCCAGCGCCTGCTGGCCTGCTTCTTCCGTAGCGGCCTGATAGATGGCTTTCAGGTCGCGTGTGACGGCTTTGTAGTCCTTCCAAGAGACGACCCTCAGGCTGTTGCGTACCATGTGCACGATGCACAGCTGGATGCGGGCTTCCGGATACACCGCGTTGATGGCATCCGGGAAGCCTTTCAGACCGTCGACACAGGCGATGAGGATATCGTTCAGGCCGCGGTTTTTTAGTTCTGTCAGCACATTGAGCCAGAACTTCGCGCCCTCGTTTTCGGCCAGCCACATACCCAGCAGTTCTTTCTGGCCCTCGATGTTGATACCCAGTGCCAGGAACACGGATTTATTGATGACGCGACTGTCCTGCCGGACCTTCAGGATGATAAAGTCAAGGTAAACAATGGAATAGACTGCATCCAGTGGACGATTTTGCCATTCAGTAACCTGTTCCATCACGGCGTCGGTGACCTTCGAGACCAGCGCCAGTGAGACATCCGCGTCATACAGCTCGTTGAACGCAGACGCTATCTCGCGGGTGGTCATCCCTCTGGCGTACAGGGACAGGATTTGGTTATCCATCCCGGTGATCCGGGTCTGGTTTTTCTTCACCAGTTGTGGTTCGAAGGAGCCATCACGATCGCGCGGAGTACGTAGTTCCAGAGGGCCATCGCCGGTGGCCACGGTGTTTGTGGAATAGCCGTTGCGGGAGTTGGCCCCCGGTTTGGGCCACCTCGTTATACACATCTCTGTTCGTGCCTGAGCGCGCGTAGCGTTTCGGCGGCCGTCATGACTTTCTGCAAGCCTTTCCAGATAGTTTTTGCGCCTGGTTCACCGTCGCCTTTTCGAGCAAGAAAGCCTCCCAGTTGCGCAACTAAGCGCAATACTTCGTTTAGCTTAGGGCGGCCCTTGGGCATACGCTTGTTCATCAGTAGGTAAGCTCCATGAGTCTCGTCGGAATCAAAGAACAACATTGCGTCCAGCTCTGGACAGGTTCGTCCCATACGCATTAAATAGGCGATGCGCCATGCCACGATCATGAACAGCGCCAATGCCCGCTCAATGCGATCCACGGTCGATAACTGTAACGCTTCGACACAGCAGCCGTTCTTCAGCACATTGAAGAACATCTCGATTTCCCATCTAGCCCGATACCAGTCGATCAGCTCCACGATATCTTCTCGTCCTTCAGGTACGCGATTGCTCAGCAACCGCCACTCGACCGGCTTCACGCCTGCTGGCGGCTCAATTTCCTTGGCTATCATACAAGTCACTGCCAACCCGCAACGCAGCGACACTCGCTTCACGCGCAGCGCCTGTTTCACCGTACGTGCCTTCTGCCCCGCGCGAGCCGCCATAACGAATTGGATTTCTCCCACCGGCACGGTCTTTCCAACCTTCTGCCAAAGCTTCTCATTACAGTCCAGACTGCGATTATGAGTCGAGCGGATCAACCAGTCAGCCGGAGTGCCAAGGTCATCAGCGAGCTGCATCAACGCCTTGATATCCGCTTCGCGATCGGCTAAGTACACCAGACGTGTGTTTGGCAACTCCGAGGCGAGTTCAGCAACTTGCTCGTATCCCTCGAGCCAGCGCGTACTCTCCTTGATCCCATCGCGTTTTCCGTCTGCATCCTTCGGCTCTCTTGCCCACATCCACGCATCCAGTACGCCCAACCCCACGCGATCCGGACTGACCGCGTAGGTCGGATGCAGGTACAGACCACGCCTGGCTTCGTAGTTCAAGGGACCCAAGCCTTGGATTTGCTGCCCGTTGAAGTCAAGCTCGGTAGTGTCTTGGATACACAGCACAACCTCGTGTTCTCGGATCCTTTCCTGCGTACGCTGCCAGTGAGGTTGCAGAATGTCTCGCCATTCGAATGCTTGGTTCTCCATGAAGCGGTAAGCACCCAGCGTCTCAGACCATCCGAGGCACGCATGCGGAATGCTGGCTTGCGGATTCTCAGCCAGTCGTATCAAAAGCCCTTTGGCGCGCTTATTGAGCCTCGTGTCACCAAGATTTACCCCTTCCAGTTCTTGGTGTGCCCAGCCATCTGAATCCCGTGTCATTTTTCAGCGCCGTAAATGGCGATAGTACACGTCGGTTTCACTTCATTTACAACCCCACCGGCTGCCTATTTCAGCCCGCTAACCCTTGGCATATAAGGCGTTGCGGACTTGTGTATAACGAGGTGAGTTTAACCATCGACAGATAATTCCTCGCCGTTTTGTCATAACGTGTGGCAATACGGCGGTATTCTTTTAATCGGCCAAAACATCTTTCCACTACATTGCGATGACGGTAAGCGCCACTGGCGAACCGTGAGCGCCCGTCCGAAGCCATTTTTTCATTCGTTTTTCGGGGGATGACTGCCTTTATCCCCTTTCGTTTCAGCTCGTTGCGTAGTACATGCCCTGAATAAGCTTTGTCAGCCAGCACCGCATAACCACGACGCTTCATGCTGCCATTCTGGCGCTGAACACCAATACCGTCCAGAAGACGTAATGCGAACTGGCTTTCGTGAGCCTGTCCGGGGCTCAGCAGGATGTTTAACGGGAGACCACTTCCGTCTGTTGCCAGATGGATTTTGGTGCCAAAACCACCGCGAGAGCGACCCAGACCGTTATCTCCGGCGATATCGGGATGTTTTTTTGAGCACCGGCAGCACATTTCAGCGCCCGGATATTACTGCCATCCAGCGCCGTGGCAGACCAGTCAACGAGACCATGCGCATCAAGAGCAGAAAGTAACCTGTTGAAAATAATGTTAATCACACCCGATTTTGACCACCGATTAAAGCGGTTATATACGGTTTTCCACGGACCATATCGCTCAGGTAAATCACGCCATGGAGCACCTGAGCACAGAATCCAGAACATACCATTGATGATTTTACGATGTTCTGCCCATGGACGTCCGGCACGTGGTATTGCTGGTTCAGCAGGCAGTAAAGACTGGATGATCATCCATGCTTCATCGGGAAGGTCGTAGCGAGCCATAGTTCAATATACTGTGGAAACATACGGTTACTATAACTCAGGTAATTAAGGGACACAGCCTAATTGGGATCCCAGGATTGCCTGTGACAGTACAGGGGCTACGGTTAGCACTGAATAAGTGGGCACGTGACTCTGAATCGATGAAACGCAAACGTCCAGGCACCAAGGCTTACGAGTACCACATTGATTGTTTGCCCATTGAAGCCCAATGCGCGATCCGGGAGCGTCATCTTCAACAACTGATGATCGCTGCGCCGGTGGATGATGCAGGCAAAAAAACCACCGTATCAAAGGTCAACACCGATCCGGAGAAGCCTGGCAAGCTCGAGGTTTACCGCCGTTGCCCAGCATTGGTTGGCAATAAACTGGCCGACCTAACGGATAAACAGCGCCAGATTGCCGATGCACGCATGTTATTGGTGCAGCATATCCTCACCATAGGGCAACAACCCCGTTATAGCTGCGCGCAGGCGATCCGCTTTATTGTCCAGCAGGCGAAAAAAGGCCAGTTGCCCGAGAGCATCGCGCAAGCGGCACAGGTGGCTAATGCCAAGAAGGGCAAAAGCCGTCAACTCAGTGAAATCACCCTTAAGCGCTGGCTGGCCGACTACAGAAAGGCCACTACCCCCGCCGAACGTCTGATAGTGCTGGCACCGGGTAAGCGCGAGGTGGTTAAACCCATATCGTTATACACATCTTTTGGCCATTTTTTGAACAGGATGCTCAGAACCCCGTGAATTAAGGCATTCAAGCCATCCCATTGGCTTTTTGAGGTTCAAAATGCCACTCTGAGATAAACCCGTAACTCATTGATTAAACAGTGCGTTAGAAAGATGTGTATAACGATATGGGTTAAACCGGAGCAAATCGCCTGGTTACATGACTATCTGGCGCACTATCGCAAGCCGAACGGGTGCAGCATGAAAGAGGCGTATGCGGATTTTTGCGCCGAGTGGCAACAACGCTATGCCGATGAGCCGCTGATGTTGGCCGCGCAGCCGTCCTATGATGCGGTGCTGTATGCAATGGAGAAACTCCCCGAAATAGTCAAACAGCGCGGGCGCAAAACCGGCAGCGAATATCGCCAGCTGGAAGGGTTTGTCCGCCGAGACTGGACCAGTTTACCGGTTAACTACGTCTGGATTGGCGACGGTCACGGCATGAAGATGAAAGTCGCCCATCCCGACCACGGTCAACCCTTTTCGCCGGAAGTGACCTTTATTCTCGATGGCAGCTGCCGCTATATCACCGGCTGGAGCCTGTCGCTCTCTGAAAACGTGATTGCCGTCACCGATGCCCTGCGTTATGGCATTGCCACTCACGGCAAGCCGTTTCTCTATTACTCGGATAACGGCAGTGGTGAAACCAATCTCACCCTGGATGCAGACGTGACCGGCATTCTACGGCGGCTCGAGATTGACCACCCGACCGGTATCGCCGGCAATCCCCAGGGGCGCGGCATTATCGAACGCCTTAACCGTACCTTGCCCATGTACATTGCCCGCCGCTTTGCCACTTATTACGGTACCGGCGCTGACCGGGAAACCGTGCGCAAGACCGGCAAGGCGCTTAAATCCGCCTTAAACGCTCAATCAAAAGGCGCTGAACTAACCGTCGCCCAGCAGACCACGCTGCGCAAGCTGCCCTCCTGGGAGATGCTGATTGATGAAATCAAGGCCGGCGTCGAGTGGTACAACGCCCGCCCGCACAGTGAATTACCCAAACGCCCCGATGGCCAGCATTACAGTCCGGCCGAGTTTCGCCGCTGGAAACTGGAGCACGACGGCACTGAGCTGGAATGGCTAACACAGTTTGAACTGCGCGACCTGTTTATGCCCACCTCGTTATACACATCTCTGTTCGTGCCTGAGCGCGCGTAGCGTTTCGGCGGCCGTCATGACTTTCTGCAAGCCTTTCCAGATAGTTTTTGCGCCTGGTTCACCGTCGCCTTTTCGAGCAAGAAAGCCTCCCAGTTGCGCAACTAAGCGCAATACTTCGTTTAGCTTAGGGCGGCCCTTGGGCATACGCTTGTTCATCAGTAGGTAAGCGCCATGAGTCTCGTCGGAATCAAAGAACAACATTGCGTCCAGCTCTGGACAGGTTCGTCCCATACGCATTAAATAGGCGATGCGCCATGCCACGATCATGAACAGCGCCAATGCCCGCTCAATGCGATCCACGGTCGATAACTGTAACGCTTCGACACAGCAGCCGTTCTTCAGCACATTGAAGAACATCTCGATTTCCCATCTAGCCCGATACCAGTCGATCAGCTCCACGATATCTTCTCGTCCTTCAGGTACGCGATTGCTCAGCAACCGCCACTCGACCGGCTTCACGCCTGCTGGCGGCTCAATTTCCTTGGCTATCACACAAGTCACTGCCAACCCGCAACGCAGCGACACTCGCTTCACGCGCAGCGCCTGTTTCACCGTACGCGCCTTCTGCCCCGCGCGAGCCGCCATAACGAATTGGATTTCTCCCACCGGCACGGTCTTTCCAACCTTCTGCCAAAGCTTCTCATTACAGTCCAGACTGCGATTATGAGTCGAGTGGATCAACCAGTCAGCCGGAGTGCCAAGGTCATCAGCGAGCTGCATCAACGCCTTGATATCCGCTTCGCGATCGGCTAAGTACACCAGACGTGTGTTTGGCAACTCCGAGGCGAGTTCAGCAACTCGCTCGTATCCCTCGAGCCAGCGCGTACTCTCCTTGATCCCATCGCGTTTTCCGTCTGCATCCTTCGGCTCTCTTGCCCACATCCACGCATCCAGTACGCCCAACCCCACGCGATCCGGACTGACCGCGTAGGTCGGATGCAGGTACAGACCACGCCTGGCTTCGTAGTTCAAAGGACCCAAGCCTTGGATTTGCTGCCCGTTGAAGTCAAGCTCGGTAGTGTCTTGGATACACAGCACAACCTCGTGTTCTCGGATCCTTTCCTGCGTACGCTGCCAGTGAGGTTGCAGAATGTCTCGCCATTCGAATGCTTGGTTCTCCATGAAGCGGTAAGCACCCAGCGTCTCAGACCATCCGAGGCACGCATGCGGAATGCTGGCTTGCGGATTCTCAGCCAGCCGTATCAAAAGCCCTTTGGCACGCTTATTGAGCCTCGTGTCACCAAGATTTACCCCTTCCAGTTCTTGGTGTGCCCAGCCATCTGAATCCCGTGTCATTTTTCAGCGCCGTAAATGGCGATAGTACACGTCGGTTTCACTTCATTTACAACCCCACCGGCTGCCTATTTCAGCCCGCTAACCCTTGGCATATAAGGCGTTGCGGACTTGTGTATAACGAGGTGGTTTATGCCACAGACCGAGCGCACGGTCAGGCGCTGTGAAATCCGTTTCCTTAACAATATTTACTATGCCGCCAAACTGGCCGATGAGCACGACCGCAAGGTGCTGGTGAGTTACGACATTCACGATGCCAGCAAGGTTATCGTGCGCCGCATGGACGGCACTTACCTCTGTGAAGCCTTGTGGGACGGCAATAAACAGCTGGCCTTCCCGGTAACGGCGGAATACCACAACCGGCAGCAACGTATCAAAGGGATGCGTAAGCGGGGTGAGGAGAAAGTGGCATTAGCAGAGGCAGAAAATACCCTGACGTTGCCGGGTGAAAAAGTCAATAACCTCGGCTTACCGGTCAATGTTTATCGACAAAGGGGGAATGCGGCATTACAGGCTGAGGTTGAAGAACAAAACGACCTTGATGCGGAAGCCGCGTTACAACGGGGATTGGCATTACTGGAAGCACAACAGATAGATCCATTGTTGTAAAAAAGCCATCTGGTCTGCCAACCGAATGGCCCAGCGAAAAACAACGCTTTTATCTTTAAGGAGGTAGCTATCATGACTGAAAAACCAGCGCTTATCAAGCAGCTGCAACCGTTAATCGATACGGGCCAGGTCACCCAGGCGCAGATTGCCCGCGAAACCGGCCAGTCGAGCGCGGTGATATCCAGCTTTATCAACGGCAGTTATAACGGCAATAACCAGCGGGTCGGTGAACTGTTAACCCGCTGGTTGACCGATTATCAGCAAAAAAAGACTTTGCCCGCGCCGCCGCAGTTTGTGGAAACGGCCACGGTTAAGGAGATATGGGCGGTGTTCCAGTTTGTCCGGTTAGCGCAGTGCATGAATGTGATTGTCGGGGTGCCGGGGGTGGGTAAAACATTTGCGGCCCGCCAGTACTGCCAGCATGCCAATACCTGGATGGTGACGCTTTCCCCGGCCCACGCCAGCATCACCGAGTGTCTGCTGGAGCTGGCCGAGGCACTGGGCCTGAGCGACCAGCCCCGTAACAAGGGGACGCTGGCGCGCGCGATACGGCGGCGGCTGACCGGCACTAACGGGCTGGTGATTGTCGATGAGGCTGACCACCTGGGCATTGACGGGCTGGAGCAGCTGCGGGCCATTCAGGATGCAACCGGGGTCGGCATGGTGCTGATTGGTAACCCGCGCGGCCTGTCGAAATCGGCCCGCTCAACCCAGGGGGCGGATGACCT
Organism: Symbiopectobacterium sp. Eva_TO; assembly: GCF_053848865.1. NCBI lineage: Bacteria > Pseudomonadati > Pseudomonadota > Gammaproteobacteria > Enterobacterales > Enterobacteriaceae > Symbiopectobacterium > Symbiopectobacterium sp. Eva_TO. The sequence continues at coordinate 2,825,883 of NZ_JBSPEY010000004.1, forward strand.
GGCCCGGTTGTACAGCCGTATCGCCCGCTCTAAACGGCTGTTAAAGGCCAAAAAAGCCGATGTGGCCGCGATTGCTGCTGCCTGGGGCATTACCGGCGAAAGTGAGCTGACGCTGGTACAGGCCATTGCCCAGAAAGCCGGTGCCTTGCGGGTGTTGTCGCACACCCTGCGCCAGGCATGGCTAATGGCCAGCGGTGATGCACAGGCCCAGCTGGGGGAAAAATACATCAAGGCGGCGTTCAGGGAGGTGTATACCGAGACCGACCTGCTGCCGGCAAGGGGGTGGGCATGGGCGGTGTCCTCTTTACCGACAGTGCCGGACGCCAGGTGCTGCTCAATACCCGGCGGGTGGTGTCCGTCTCGCTGGAATCCTCACACAGCCTGTTAGTGTCGTTTGGCAACCGGGGAGACGCGCTCTATGTGCTGCCGGATGCGCAGGAGGTGGTGATGCAGGTATGTCATGACATGAACCAATTACTCAGGAGAGCCAATGATAAATAACCCTTTACGCCATGAAATCCGCGCCCTGCGGCGCATGGCCCGCTACGCACGCTATAACGTTGATGGCAGTATCCGGCCCAATATCACCCTGTCACGCGGGGCAACGCCGTACCTCTGGCTGGACCGGTATGAGATGGCGGCGACGACCTTGCCCCCGGCGCAGCAACGCTATTACCGGTGGCAGGGATTTGATGTGGATATTTGGGAAGCGCTGCAACTGGGCTGTTATCTCTCTGGCCCAAGCCGGCGTCAGGCGTGGTACGCCGCCTGGGGCACCTTACGGGCATTGCTGTCCGGGCGGGCCGTGCCGTCCGAATCGGGGCCGGTTTTACTGAGCCAGCCACTGTGTGAGGCTCGGTTATCAATGAAAAGGCTGAATAAGGAAAAGTCATCATGATGAACATGTTTGATGCGATGAATAGCGTGCGTTATCAGTTACGCGCGGTCGGCAGCGACATTCTGTCCGCCCGGCGTTATCGGCAGCGCCCGTTTATAAAAATTATCCCGCCGGCGGGTCAGCCGACGGCGTCCGATGCGGTGACGGCCATTACCTTGTATTACCAGGGCCAGCGGCGTCAGGTCTACGCCAAACCGTTATCAGGCTGCTTGGTCTATTGGGATGCGCAGGACTAAATGCGCCGCCGTTATCCACTCTTTTCGCGAGGAAACACAAAATATGCATTATCACCCTGAAAAATCTTCCCTAACCCCCCCCCCTGACGGCTATCGCATTAATGCGTTAGGGCATATCGTGCCGGTCAGTCATATTAAGCCGATTGACCTGTTACGCGATGAATTGATTGACAGCCTGTTTACCGAGGCGCGGCAGCTCCGGCGTCAACTGGCCGAATTTAAATTGCGCGCTTTACAACGTATTCGGGATTTTGTCGATTTATCCGCCGCCGAATATGGCGTCAATTACGGGGCCGCTAAAGGCAATGTCACCCTGACCAGCTTTGACGGGCAGTATCGTCTTGTTCGGGCGGTGGGCGAACACCGTATTTTTGATGAACGTATCCAGGCGGCGAAAGAAAAAATCGAGGCCTGCATTACCAAATGGTCAGATGGTGCATATTCGCATCGTGATCGATCAGTGATTCGCATGACAATCGATCACGATTTCGCATCTAAGGTCGATCACTGATTCGCGTCGTATCGATCACTCCGGGACTTAACTCTTCTAACCTCCTCTCCGTTCGCAGTTTCTACTGAAATGGAGATAACGATGGCCAGAAAGAGAAAAAGCAGGAGTCCCATGGAGACTTGTCTTCAGATCTTCAAACTCAAATTTGAGTGCAACCAGTCTAATCGCACCATCGCCGCTGCTCTTAGGGTCAGCCCTTCCACAGTTTATGAGGTGCTCTCCCGTTTTACCGCCGCATCGCTGTCGTGGCCATTGCCTGATGCGCTCTTGCCAGAAAAACTGGAAAAGATGCTGTTCCCCACCCGCAGAATGCGCACCTCGGAGCTTATCGCGCCAGACTGGCTGTATATCGATACCGAGCTAAGACGGCCAGGGGTTACCAGGCAGCTGTTGTGGATAGAATACAGCACCGAAACCGGAGAAATGGCGCTGGGCTACTCTCAGTTCTGCCGTTGTTATCGCCAATGGAAGAAATGCCAGAAACGCTCGATGCGCCAGACCCACCGTGCCGGTGAGAAGCTGTTCATCGACTTCTGCGGGCCCACGGTGCCGGTATCCGACCCCGATACGGGAAATGTGCGCCGGGTCGCCATCTTCGTCGCTGTCATGGGAGCGTCAAATTATACCTATGCAGAAGCCTGCCCCGGTCAGGACATGATGAGCTGGCTGAATGCTAACAGCCACTGCCTGACCTTCCTCGGCGGCGTTCCAGCCCTGCTGGTACCCGATAATCTGCGTAGCGCGGTGAGCAAAGCAGATCGCTACGAGCCGGTCATCAACGACAGCTATCAGTCTTTGGCCTCGCATTACAGCACGGTAGTGATGCCAGCCAGACCCTACAAACCGAAAGACAAGGCCAAAGTGGAAAACGGCGTCCTGCTGGTCGAAAGGTGGCTCCTGGCGCGAATACGCAATGAAACCTTCCATACGATGCATGCGCTCAACGTCAGGCTCAGTGAGCTGATGACCGAGCTGAATAACCGGCCAATGAAAGGTTATGGGGGCCAGAGCCGAGCGCAGCGCTTTGCGCTGCTCGATGCGCCGTGCCTGCAGCCGTTGCCAGCCATGCCCTATGAATACACCGAATACCGTGCGGTGAAGGTCGCTCCTGACTATCACGTCGAATACGACCGCCACTGGTACTCCGTTCCCCATGAGCTGGTTGGTGAAAGGCTGTCGGTAAAAGCGGGTCAGACGTTGGTCCAGGTCTGGCATAAGGGCCGCTGCGTGGCTCAGCACCCTCGCAGCGATCGGCAGTACAGCCACAGCACGAATCCGGCACACATGCCGGTCAATCACCGCGGGCACAGCAGCTGGACACCTGAAAAGCTGCTGGATAATGCCGCGAGAACCGGCAAGGCGACCCGGCAGGTGGTGGAAGCGATGCTAAACGCGAAGAATCATCCTGAGCAGGCTTATCGGGCTGTTCTCGGCCTACTGTCGCTCCAGAAAAAATACGGTGCCGAACGGCTGGAAAAAGCCTGTGACAAGGCCTGCGGGCTGAACCATCCGGAAAGGCGTTTTATCGAGAATCAGCTGCGTCACAACAGGGAGGGCATCGGAGAAACAGTTAAAGGAAATAGAGAGTTACAGCTTCCACTGGAGCACGAGAATCTGCGTGGTCCAAAATATTACCACTGAAAAAGGGAGTCGTTATGACTGATGACCTGCTAACCAAACTTAGAACGCTGAAGCTGTCGGCAATGGCCGATGGCATGATACGCCAGCGTGAGGCACCTGGTACATACAATGAGCTGGGGTTCGCAGAACGCCTGGGGTTACTTGTCGAAGAAGAGCTACTGAATCGTGAAAACAGCCGTGTTGGGCGGTTGAGAAAGCAGGCACGGTTGCGCCACGGTGCAACCCCTGAGGGTATGTACTATCCGGTCTCCCGAGGGTTAAAGGCCGAACAGATGCGCGAGCTTCTGAACGGGCATTACATCACCCACAGCAAGAATATCCTGATAACAGGGCCAACTGGCAGCGGAAAAAGCTGGGTAGGTTGTGCCCTGGGCGAGCAGGCGTGCCGGCAAAAGAGAAGCGTTCAATACTGGCGCATGGGTCGGCTGCTGGATCAGCTTGAGCAGGGCCGACTGGACGGCAGCTGGCTTAAGCAACTGAAACAGCTTCAAAAAATAGAGTTTCTTATCTTGGACGACCTTGGTCTTGAAGTTATCACAACGCGGCAATGCAATGACTTGCTGGAAATAACGGAAGAGCGATATGGGCAAACCAGCACGATCCTTATCAGCCAGTTGCCGGTGGAGCAATGGTACGGAGTGATGGAAAACCCGACGGCGGCAGATGCCTTCCTGGATCGGCTGATCCACAACTCTCACAGAGTGGAGCTTCAGGGAGAATCATTAAGGAAAAATAGCCTGGCAGTGGAAAGCGCAGAAGAAACACGCTAAAACGATAAAAAAGTTAGGTTCCCGGGTGATCGATTACGATGCGAAAACGTGATTGTAGTGGCACACTGATACTGGCCACCTGAGCGGAGGTGATATGCTCACCTCATCAACACGACAGGTGACCTCATGGGTAAACATTTTACGGCGGAATTTAAGCTCGAAGCCGCAAAGCTGGTTGTCGACCACGGCTACACATACGTTAAGGCCGCAGAGGCGGTTAATGTCAGCCATTCTGCCATTAGTCGCTGGGTCAATAAGCTTCGCCTTGAACGACAGGGAAAAACGCCAACGGGACTTCCTCTTACCCCTGAACAGCTCGAGCTGCGTGAGATGAAGAAAAAAGTCCAATGCCTTGAAATGGAGAACGAAATCCTAAAAAAGGCTACGGCGCTCTTAATGTCGGACTCACTCAACGGTTCACGGTAGTCGACAGGCTGAGGGCGCGATACCCGGTCACGGCGTTGTGCCAAACTTTTGAGGTACATCGCAGCAGCTACAGGCACTGGCAGGCTTCCGCTAATGAACCCGACGGTGAGCGCGTGGTTAAGTGTAGTCGCGTCATGGAAGCCTGGAACGCCAGCGGCGGCTCTGCCGGCGCTCGAAGTATCGCGACCATCGTCACCGGCAGCTCTGGTGTCAAAATGGGGCGCTGGCTGGCTGGCAAGCTGATGAAGGAGCTGGGTATCGCCAGCTGCCAGCGACCGGCTCACAAATACAAACGCGGCGGCAATGAACACGTTGAAATACCGAACTATCTCAACCGCCAGTTCGCGGTTACCGCGCCGGATCAGGTCTGGTGCGGCGATGTGACCTACATCTGGACGGGCAAATGCTGGGCTTACCTTGCGGTGGTGCTAGATCTGTTCGCCCGCAAACCGGTGGGCTGGGCCATGTCGACGTCGCCGGACTCGGCGCTGACAGTTAAAGCGTTGCAGATGGCCTGGGAACTCCGGGGACAACCAACAGGAGTCATGTTCCACAGCGACCAGGGCAGCCACTATACCAGCCGTCAATACCGGCAAGCCCTGTGGCGCTGCCGGATAAAGCAGAGTATGAGTCGGCGGGGTAACTGCTGGGATAATGCGCCAATGGAGCGGTTCTTCCGCAGCCTGAAGACAGAATGGGTGCCGACAAAGGGTTACAACAGCTTCAGCGAAGCCCAGGACGCGATTATCCGCTACATCACGGGGTATTACAGCGCTATCCGGCCTCACTGGTATAACGGCGGCTTAACTCCAAACGAATCTGAGCGACTGTTCTACATACAGTCTAATGCGGTGGCCAATATTAGTTGACCACTACAGCGCGAGAAGGAGCGTGAACTATGTCTATCAGGTGTATTAGCTCAGACCTGATCTGACAGACACCTGTATAAATAACCGGTAACTGTCAGATCAGGTCTGAGCTAATACACATAATGGTACGACACCGCCCGCCATCCACTATTTTACCATTCCTCCGTTATACAACTCATCGCCCCTTCCTGAATTAATCATTTCTTCAATATACTGCCGACGCTCAGAGCGCGCTCTCGCACTCTTCGCTCGATTTTCCAAATATTGTTCTTCTCGTTCGCGTGATCTTGACCCACCATCTCCGGACAGCTTTTGTATCTTAAGTTAACGATGCCCGCTGGCGCCGATATTCTCTTGGGGAGTTGTATCCCAGCGCACTGTGCGGATGGTTTTCATTGTAATGATTGAACGCCGCTGCAAGATTCTTCAGCGCTGTTCGCACATCGGGTTTTGGCATGAAGGCGATGTAATCTTCCTTCATCGTCTTCACGAACCGTTCTGCCATGCCGTTACTCTGTGGACGGCTCACTGCTGTTGTGCAGGGCTCCAGATTCAGTTCTCTGGCGAACTTCCGCGTTTCATGCGCTGTGTACGCTGAACCATTATCCGTCAGCCATTGCACTGGTTTATCCGGCAGCGCGCTACCGAAGCGTTTTTCCACCGACCTCAGCATCACATCCTGCACGGTTGAACTGTCATAACCCCTGGTGCTCGCTGCCCAGTCTATGGCCTCCCGGTCGCAGCAGTCCAGTGCGAACGTCACCCGCAGCTTCTCGCCGTTGTCACAACCGAACTCGAAGCCATCTGAGCACCAGCGCATATCGCTCTCTGCTACCGCGATTTTGCCTTTATGCTCCCGCTTCGGACGTTCAGTTTTATCATGCAACAACAGCAGGTTATGCTCGCTCATTATCCTGTAAAGCCGTTTGGCGTTCACCGGTGGAAGTCCCTCTGCACGACGTTGCTTACGCAGGATACCCCACACTCGGCGGTAACCGTAACTGGGCATGTCGCTGATGATACGGAGGATGTCCGATAATATCTCAGCATCAGCTTCGTCATTACGCCGGTTGCTGCGCCTGTTCAGCCAGTCGGCAGAACGGTTAACCCGCAGTGACAGCTGCGCACGCGACACGCTCATGGCGCGGCTGACCAGAGCTATTCCCCGTCCTTTGGCAACAAGGGCGCGTGCGCTATCCATTTTCGCGACTGGCGGTACTCCACTGCTTCTTTGAGGATCTCAACTTCCATCGTCTTCTTACCCAGAAGGCGCTGTAGCTCCCGGACCTGCTTGAGGGCAGTCGCCAGCGCCGAAGCTGGAACCACTTCTTCTGCGGCCGCAACGGCGGTGAGGCTTCCTTCCTGGTATTGCTTCTTCCACTTAAACAAAAGGCTGGGCTGGATGCCATGCAGGCGGGCTACATGGGAGACGTTCATCCCCGGCTCCATTGTCTGCTGAATGATGGCGATTTTCTCTTGCGGAGTTTTACGCTTACGGACTTCTTGCCCTAACAGGATCCCGGTCATTTCAAAATTAGCATGATTGTTAGACATATATCTAAGCCTATCTCTTATCTGGAGATACAGCGACTGTCTGGTGTTACAGGGGGCTACATCACAGCGCGTGGTACCCATTGAGTCTGACGGTGATACCAGCCCGTTGAAGCCCATCGCGGGGGGCTGGTTGGATTTTTGTCCCGAAAGGCAGGAGGCCATTTGTGGCGGATAGTCTGAGAATCCCTTCTGGAGGATGTCGACGACGACAACGTCAACAAGGGAGTGGGTTGGTGGAAACCGCCATCGCCGCGCTGTTTTTTGCCATATCGGTGTTAGGATTACTGCAATATCATCAGCGGTTGCAGCAAGCCTTTGTACATCAATGGCAGCAACGGCAAGCATGGCATCTGGCATATCAGCAGCTTGCCATTTATACTGCCGGTCGGGGAGGGGAGGCATCGGCGTTGCTTGAACACAACCTTCCTCCAGGATGGCAGTTACATTTGACGGAGCAGTTCCAGACGGCAGCGTGTTTGCGTGTCTCCTCGACGGTGACAACGCCACAGCATTATCAGGCATGCTTGTACCGTTGGTTTTGTTTTACTGATACGAATCGGCGAACCGTGCCTGAGGGCAATTGACGGTGGGCGGGGTTTGCGGGCACCGAAACGGGAATCATCATGTTCAGGGTTTATCACTCAAATCAGTTAGATATTTTGAAAACGCTGATGGTGACGCTGATAGCGCGCCAACCGTTACAGGACCCTTTTCAGCCTGAAACGATCCTGGTTCAAAGCCCTGGAATGGCGCAATGGTTACAGATTGAACTTGCTACTCACTTTGGTATTGCTGCCAATCTGGATTTTCCTTTGCCAGGCGTTTTTCTGTGGGACATGTGTTGGCGCGTGTTGCCGGATATCCCGGCGGAAAACACCTTCAGCAAGGAAGCGATGACCTGGAAGTTAATGTATATTCTGCCTCAGCAGCAGGATAACACATCATTCTTGTCGTTGAGTCACTACTTGCAAGACGACGCCGATAAACGCAAGCTGCATCAACTGGCAGGGCGGGTTGCGGATCTGTTCGATCAATACCTGATTTATCGGCCTGAGTGGATCAAACAGTGGCAAGCCGGTGCGCTGGTGGACGAATTGGGGGATGCGCAGGTGTGGCAAGCCGAACTGTGGCGTGCGCTTTTGCAATACAGCGCGCAACTTGAACAGAAAGAGTGGCACCACGCTCGTCTTTATCAGCGCTTTATCGAGACGTTGGAGCAGGCCACTACTTGTCCACAAGGGTTACCGCCGCGCGTGTTTATCTGCGGTATTTCAGCGCTACCGCCGGTATATTTGCATGCGCTGCGTGCATTGGCAAAGCATATTGATGTGCATCTGCTGTTTACTAACCCATGCCGGGATTACTGGAGTGATATTCAGGATCGCCATTTCTTGGCGAAGCTGAAAAGTCGTCAGCGTCGCTTGCACAGCAACAGCGCGGAGGAGCAATACCGTCCGCTGTTTCGCGATCCCGCCAATATCGATGGGTTATTCAACGATGAGGGGGAACAGCGCATTGTCAATCCGCTGCTGGCCAGCTGGGGAAAACTGGGGCGTGACCATCTCTATCAGTTGGCGCAGATCGACGAGGTCGATGATATTGAAGCCTTTGTCGAACTTGATGGTACAACGCTATTGCAACAAGTGCAGCGCGATATTCTGGAGCTTGAAGACGGCAGCGTGATTGCCGATAGCGCACAAGCGCAGGCCAGCAGTGAGCGCAAGCGCTTGCTTACGCCGCAGGATGCTTCTCTCACCTTTCACGCCTGCCACAGTCCGCAGCGTGAGGTTGAAGTATTGCACGACCAACTGCTGGCGATGATGGCGGAGGATGAAACACTCACGCCGCGTGATGTTATTGTTATGATGGCGGACATTGATAGCTATACGCCTTTCATTCAGGCGGTGTTTGGTAATGCGCCGACAGCGCGCTATTTGCCTTTTGCTATCTCTGACCAGCGAGCCCGCCATGCTCATCCGGTTCTGCCAGCGTTTCTCAGCTTGCTGGAATTGCCACACAGTCGTTTTACCGCCGAGCAGGTGCTTTCACTGCTTGAAGTCCCGGCGCTTTCTGCCCGTTTTGGTATCGATGAAGAAGGGCTTCGCCGTTTGCGGCTGTGGGTGATGGAATCTGGCGTGCGCTGGGGGCTTGATGATGACAACGTGCGCGATCTTGATTTGCCGGTTACCGGCCAGCACACCTGGCGCTTTGGCCTGACACGCATGCTGTTGGGCTATGCGATGAACAGCTGCGCGGGGGCCTGGCAGGGCGTGTTGCCCTACGATGAATCGAGTGGGTTGATTGCCCAATTGGTGGGGCAACTGGCGGAGTTGTTGGCGCAACTCACTCAATGGCGTCAGCGTTTACGGGTAGCGCGCACGCCAGCAGAATGGTTACCGTTATGTCGGCAATTGTTGGACGATCTCTTCATTGCGGATAGCGACAGCGATGCTGCGCTGTCTCTGATTGAGCAGCAGTGGCAGGCGATGCTGGGAGCGGCAGTCGCCAATGCGTTTGAGGAAACGATCCCGGTGGCGCTGTTGCATGACGACTTGGCCCAGCGTCTGGATCGGGAAAAACTGAGCCAGCGCTTTCTCGCTGGTGCCATTAACTTCTGTACGCTGATGCCCATGCGTTCGATTCCCTTCAAGGTGGTCTGCCTGCTGGGGATGAACGACGGTGTTTATCCGCGCACGCTGCCTCGGCTGGGGTTTGACCTGATGGCGCAGAAGGGACAGCGCGGTGACCGCAGCCGTCGTGATGATGACCGCTATTTGTTTCTGGAAGCGCTGATCTCGGCGCAACAGCGGCTCTATATCAGTTACATCGGTCGTGCCATTCAGGACAATACGCAGCGTTATCCCTCTGTGCTGGTGAGCGAACTGATGGAGTATTTGGCGCAAAGCTACCATTTGCCCGGGGATGACGAGCAGGATCTGGATACCAGCGCGGCACGCGTTTGTGCGCATCTGTGTCGCGAACATACCCGTATGCCGTTTGACAAGGATAACTTCCTTGAACACGCTCAGCCGTGCAGCTTCGCCAGCGAATGGCTGGCTGCCGCCGGGCGCACCGGATTGCCGCAGCCGCTGTTTGATACGCCACTGGAGCCTGTCATTTATCCCGAGATTACGCTGGATGCGTTGAAACGTTTTTATCGTCATCCTGTCAAAACCTTTTTCCAGGCGCGTCTGGGCGTGAACTTTGTCGTGCAGAACGATGAACTGCTTGATGAGGAGCCGTTCGCTTTAGATAACCTCAGTCGCTATCAGTTGAATGCGCAATTACTGAATACTCTGATTACGCAGGGGGATGCCGATGAACTGCTACAGCGTGCCCGTGCGGCGGGCGAGCTTCCCTATGGTGCTTTCGGTGAGTTGTATTGGCAAAAACAGCGCCAGGAGATGCAAGCGCTGGCTGACAGCGTCAGCGCGGAGCGTGATGCGGCGGGAATGACCAGCCTGGAATTGGACATGACGCTAGACGGTGTGCGCCTTAGTGGCTGGGTGATGCAGGTACAGCGCGATGGGTTGTTGCGCTGGCGACCGGCGCGATTAGGGATGAAAGATGGCGTGGCCCTGTGGTTGGATCATCTGGCGTACTGCCTGGCGGGCGGTACGGGAGAGAGCCGCATGTATGGCCGTGAAGAGACGGTCTGGCGCTTTGCGGCGGTTTCTGTGGAGGAGGCACAACGCCAGATGGCGCATATGATTCAAGGATATCAACAAGGCATGAACGCTCCACTATTATTACTGCATCAGAGCGGCGGGGCCTGGCTACAAGCGTGCTACGATGCATCAAGCGGCACGCTGAACGATGCACCTGATGTGGTTCAGAAGGCGTTGAACAAGCTACAACAAAGCTGGGTTGGCAACATGATGTCGCCCGGTGAAGGCGATGATTTCTATTTGCAGCGTATCGTGCCGGAACTGGATGAAGCCCGCATTGAGGCGATTGTTACAGCGGCAAAAACCTGGCTGTTGCCGATCCTGCGCGCCAATCAGGCATAAGCGAACGGATGTAATGGCAGTGAATCAAGAACGGCGAGATTGACGTGAGAGAAAGGACGGTAATGAAGATAGAATGGCGTAAACAGTTTGCCTGTTGTATCGGCATGATGATGTTGCTGCTGAGTGGTGTGTCCGCAGCGTGGGCGCAAACCGCAGGGTGGCGTCCTTTGGAACAGGTTATTCGCAAGGGAGAAAACGATCCGCGTAATTATCAGGCGATCACGTTGGATAACGGCATGACGGTATTGCTGGTGTCCGATCCTCAGGCAACTCGTTCGTTAGCATCGCTGGCGCTGCCTATCGGTTCACTCGACGATCCCAACAGCCAATTGGGATTGGCCCACTATCTGGAACACATGGTTCTGATGGGGTCAAAACGCTATCCGCAGGCGGATGCGTTAGCTGAATTCCTTAAAAAACACGGTGGTAGCCACAATGCGAGTACTGCGCCGTACCGTACTGCCTATTACCTGGAGGTCGAAAATGCAGCATTACAGCCCGCGCTCGATCGCCTGGCGGATGCCATTGCTGAGCCGTTGCTCGATCCGATAAATGCCGATCGCGAACGCAATGCTGTCAATGCTGAATTAACAATGGCGCGCTCGCGCGATGGGCACCGCATGGTACAGGTGGGTGCAGAAACCTTAAACTCGGCGCATCCGGCATCACGTTTTTCTGGTGGGAATCTGGAAACGCTTAAGGACAAGCCTGGCAGCAAGTTACATGACGAACTGTTGGCGTTCTATCAGCGTTACTACTCGGCGAACTTGATGAAAGGCGTGATTTACAGCAATCAACCCTTGCCGGAATTGGCGAAAATGGCGGTAGAGACCTTCGGGCGCATCGCCAACCGTCAGGCTAAGGTGCCTGTTATCACTGCGCCGTCAGTGACGGACGATCAGCGCGGTATCATGATTCATTACGTGCCGGCGCAGTCGCGCAAGCAATTGCGTATCGAGTTTCGCGGCGATGTCATGGAACAGACCGATCCTACCAGTCAGGCATTCCGCAGCCAAACCAATACCTATATCAGCTATTTGATTGGCAATCGCAGCCAAAATACCCTATCGGACTGGCTGCAAAAGCAAGGGTTGATAGAGTCTTTGGGCACGGGCGCGGACCCTATTCTCGATCGTAACGGCGGGCTGTTTGCCATCTCTGCCACTCTGACCGATAAAGGCCTTGAGCAGTATGACGTGGTGGTGGCTGCCATTTTCCATTATCTGCAATTGTTGCAGCAGGAAGGCATCCAGCAGCGCTATTTTGATGAAATTTCCCGCGTGATGGCGCTCGATTTCCGCTATCAGTCCGTTAAGCGCGACATGGGCTATATCGAATGGCTGGTGGATACCATGATGCGCGTGCCAGTTGAACATACGCTGGATGCCGCCTATCTGGCCGATCGCTTTAATCCCGATGCGATTAAGCAACGTTTGGCCAGCATGACGCCGGAGCGTGCGCGTATCTGGCTGATAAGCCCTGATGCGCCTCACAACAAGGAGGCTTATTTTGTTAATGCGCCGTATCAGGTGGACAAAATAGCCCCGGAGCGATTTACCCGCTGGCAAACGTTGGGCGAAAAAATGGCACTCTCGCTGCCGACGCCAAATCCGTATATCCCCACGGATTTCTCGCTGATCAAGCGCGGCGAAGTGCAGAACTACCCGAAAATGGTGTTACAGCAGCCGGGGCTGCGTGTGCTCTATATGCCGAGTCGCTATTTTGCCGATGAACCGAAAGCAAACGTCACGGTGTTGTTGCGTAACCCGTTGGCGCAGGATACGGCGCGCCATCAGGTGATGTTCCAGCTTAATGACTATCTGGCAGGTTTAGCGCTGGATGAGCTGAGCTATCAAGCTTCAGTCGGGGGGATCAGTTTCTCTACCCGTGGGAACGATGGGATAACGATCAACGCCAATGGCTATACGCAACATTTGCCCAAGCTGATGCTGGCGCTGGTTGAGGGGTATGCAAGCTATACGGCGACGCCTGCACAGTTGGAGCAGGCCAAATCCTGGTATATCCAGCAGTTGGACGCCGCTGAAAATGCCAAAGCGTATGAGCAGGCGCTGGAGCCTATTCAGGCGATCTCTTCGCTGCCTTATACCGAGCGAGAAGAGCGGCGCGCTCTGCTTAAAGATATTTCGCTGGACGATGTCATGGCCTTCCGTGATGCGTTGTTGCGTGATGCCGCACCGGAAATGCTGGCAGTCGGTAACCTCACCGAAGGTCAGGTGACGAAACTGGCGCAGGATATCAAAGCGCGTCTGACCTGTTCAGGGCAAATCTGGTGGCGTTCCCCGAGTGTGGAAGTCGCGCGTACCCAGCTTGCCAACCTGCAACGTGCGAGGAGCAGCACCGATTCTGCGTTAGCTGCGGTGTATATCCCCACCGGTTACGGTGAAGTGCAGGGCATGGCGTACAGTTCGCTGCTCAATCAGATCATTCAGCCCTGGTTCTATAACCAACTGAGAACGGAAGAGCAGCTTGGCTATGCGGTGTTCTCCTTCCCGACCATTGTTGGCCGCCAGTTCGGTATAGGATTCTTGCTGCAAAGCAACAGCCAGCAGCCTGCTTACCTGTATCTGCGTTATCTGGATTTCTTCCAGAAAGCCAAGCCGCGCCTGCGTGCCATCAAAGCCGATGAGTTTGAGCAGTACAAGCAGGCGTTGATTACCGAACTGAGTCAGCGTCCACAAACGATGAACGAAGAGGTCGGTCGGTTGCGTAACGATGTCGATCGTGAAAACTTTGCCTTCAACACTCGTGAAAAACTGATTGAGGCGCTTAAACCGCTGACGGTTGAGCAACTTGCACGCTTCTTCGAACAGGCTCTGGCACCACAGGGGCTGGCGGTGTTGTCGCAAATCTCGGGCAGCCACCACGGTAAGGCTGATTACGCTGCGCCGAAAGGTTGGACGCTTTATCCCAATGCTTCAACGCTGCAGCAGACATTGCCAGTCAAACAACGGGTGATTGATAAACCGCGTAGCGGTGTGTTGTCTGCCGAAAAAGTCTCGGCGGTTGAGAAAAAAAACGTGGTTGAGAAGGTTGCTCCATGAGTCAGGATACGCCGCATACGCTTGATGTGCTCACGCTCCCTCTGTTTGGGGAGCGGTTGATAGAAGCGTCTGCCGGTACGGGTAAAACCTATACGCTGGCGGGGCTCTATCTGCGCCTGTTACTGGGGCTGGGCGGCGAGGCGGCGTATCCTAAACCACTGTTGGTGGAAGAGATCCTGGTGGTGACCTTTACGGAGGCGGCCACAGAGGAACTGCGCGATCGTATTCGCGCCAACATTCATGCATTGCGTCTGGCTTGCCTGTGTGGCAAAAGTGACGATGCGCTTTTTTCGGCGTTGCTGGCGCTACTGCCTGATAAGCCGTCGGCAGCACAACTGTTGCTCGATGCTGAGCGACAAATGGATGAAGCCGCCATCTACACTATCCATGGCTTTTGTCAACGTATACTCGGAAGCCATGCCTTTGAGTCCGGTTCGCTGTTTGATCAAGAGCTGATCGAAGATGAACAGCTTCTTACACGGCAGGCCTGTGCCGATTTCTGGCGGCGTTACTGTTATCCCTTGCCGTTCGATGTAGTCAGCGTTATTTGTCAACTCTGGAGTGGGCCGGATGCGTTACAGCGCGAACTTGCCCCCTATTTACAGGGCGAAGCACCACAACTGCATAACCCACCCGCACCAGATGAGACGTTGTTACAGCGTCATCAGCAGATTCTGGCGCGCATTGATGCTATCAAGCAGCAGTGGCGGCAGGTGGCAGCGCAGGTGGAGAAGTGCATTCTCGAATCGGATGTAGACAAGCGCAGCTACAGTAACCGTTATCTACCGGGCTGGGTAGAAAGCGTTAGCTTTTGGGCCGAAGCGCAAACCACCGACTATGCCTTGCCAAAAGCGCTGGAGCGGTTCGCACAATCTACGTTGAACGAGAAAACCAAAAAGGGTGCACCCCCTGTGCTTCCGGTGTTTTCGGCCATTGAAACGCTGCTTTCCACGCCGTTGTCGCTACGCGATATTGTTATCGATCGGGCGTTGCATGATATTCGCGCAACGGTGCGTAGAGAAAAATTGCGCCGCGCAGCCTTGGGATTTGACGACCTGCTGAGCCGTCTGGATGAGGCGCTGCGCCAGCCGCTGGGTGAGCAACTGGCAGCCGCGATACGTCAGCGCCATCCGGTGGCGATGATCGATGAGTTCCAGGATACCGACCCGCAGCAGTATCGTATTTTCCGCGCCATCTATGGTGAACAGCCCGACAGCGGCATGTTGCTGATCGGCGATCCGAAGCAAGCTATCTACGCGTTTCGCGGTGCGGATATTTTCACTTATATGCGGGCGCGTGCCGATGTTAAGGCACACTACACGTTGGAAACCAACTGGCGTTCTTCCCATGAGATGGTCAGCGGTGTGAACCGCCTGTTTCAATGCGTCGATAATCCATTTATTTTTTCGGCGATCCCTTTTCTGCCAGTTAAGCCCGCACCGAATAAACAGGGGCTGCATTTTGAGCTGGACGGTGTGTCGCAGCCCGCACTGCAATTTTCTCTGTCGGGTTCTGTGGTATTGGGGACGGGAGAGTATCAGCACCTGATGGCACAGCAGTGCGCCATGCAAATTCGCGACTGGTTGCAAGCAGGTCAACGCCGTACTGCCTGGCTGGATAATGGTCGCGAGCGTTCTCCTGTGCAGGCATCGGATATTTGTGTTTTGGTACGCAGCCGTCATGAAGCCGCATTGGTGCGTGATGCGCTGCGCCGTCTTGCCATTCCTTCCGTCTATCTCTCCAACCGTGACAGCGTATTTACCACCCCAGAGGCACGTGAGGTGCTGTGGTTGTTACAAGCCGTGCTGGCTCCAGAACAGGAACGCACGTTGCGCAGCGCGTTGGCGACCGCATTACTGGGATTCAGCGCGCAGCAGATTGATGCGCTAAACCAGAGTGAGGCTGAGTGGGATGCGCAGGTTGATACCTTTGCCGCGTTTCGTGATCTTTGGTTACGACGGGGCGTGCTCCCGATGCTGCGCTCGCTCATGTCGCATTATCGTTTGGCGGAAAATCTACTGGCTAGCCGTGAGGGTGAACGCCGGTTAACCGATTTCTTGCACCTGGGCGAGCTGCTGCAACACGCCGGAGCCACGCTCCAAAGCGAGCATGCGCTGGTGCGATGGTTGTCGCAGCAGATTTTGCAGCCCAATCCACAGGCTGACAACCAGCAACTGCGGTTAGAGAGCGATCGCCATCTGGTGCAAATTGTCACCATCCATAAATCCAAAGGGCTGGAATATCCGCTGGTTTGGTTGCCGTTTATTTGTCACTTTCGCCCTCAGCCTGATGGCATTTATCATGACAGGCGTACCTTTCAGGCTCTGCTCGACGTCAATAGTGGGGAAGAAAGCCAGCAGTTGGCTGAGGAAGAGCGACTGGCGGAAGATTTACGGCTGTTGTACGTGGCGCTGACGCGGTCGATTTACCACTGTAGCGTTGGGGTGGCACCGCTACAGCGCACCCGACGCAAAAGTGAAACGACTGACATGCACCTCAATGCGCTCGGCTATTTGCTGCAACGCGGCAAGGAGGCGGATGCGGATACCCTGGTTGCTGCACTGCATGCCTTGGAGGGCGATGGCGTGGCGATAAACGCTGTGCGTGAATGGGATGGCATTCCCTGGCAAGATAAGGTGGACAAGCCAGCAATACTGCGCGCCAGTGAATGTAAGCGCCTGCTTACTAATAATTGGCGAGTGACCAGCTATTCGGGTTTACAACAGCATGGCGCTCAACAACACCCTCTACAACTGAGTGGGACAATGGGGCAAGAGCTGTTTCCCCGCCTGGACGTTGATGCTGCGTTGGACCCGCGCAACCTTGTCCCTGAAGAGAGTGCGCAAGCGCTCACCCCGCATACCTACCCCAAAGGTGCAGGGCTGGGAACCTTTTTGCATAGTCTGTTTGAGACATTGGATTTTACCCAACCCGTCAGCGTTGAATGGCTGGAAGAGCATTTGATAGCGCATGGCATGGCAAGTGAGTGGGCACCTACATTGCAGGTGTGGTTTTCGGCTCTACTGCATGCACCGCTGAATGCGGATATGACCGCTTCTGACGCCCCATTGACGTTGGCAAGCGTACCCACACAGCAGCGAATTGCCGAGCTGGCTTTTTATCTGCCAATAGATGTCCCGCTACAGGCAACCGCGCTGGATGCTCTGGCAAAACGTTACGATCCGCTGTCAGCGAATTGCCCGCCACTCTCCTTTCAGCAGGTGCAGGGGATGTTAAAAGGCTTTATCGATCTGGTTTTTTGCTGGCAGGGACGCTATTACCTGCTGGATTATAAGTCGAACTGGCTGGGAGAAAGTGCCAGTGCTTACACGCAGCCAGCCATGCAAGCGGCAATGATGGCGCATCGCTATGATTTGCAGTATCAGCTTTATACGCTGGCTCTGCATCGCTATCTGCGCCATCGGGTGCCGGATTATGATTACGACCGCTACATTGGTGGCGCTATCTACCTGTTTTTGCGCGGTGTCGATTCGGTTTTCCCCTCGAATGGTATTTTCACCCAGCGTCTGCCGCGAGCCTTTGTAGAGCACCTCGATCGTTTGTTCAGCGGTGAAGTGGCACTGTCAGGAGAACGTCTATGATGGGGGTGCTGGCAACGGCGATGGAGCGCCAACTGCTGCGCCCGCTGGATGTACAGTTCGCGCGTATGCTGGCCGATGGACAGCCCGCACCGGTGCAACTGGCTACGGCGTTGGTGAGTGCGGCGGCGGGTGCGGGCAACGTCTGTTTACCGTTGATGGAATTGCACCCTGATTTCCTGTTTGATGGTCGCGATCCTGCACTGGCGCACGCGTTGTGGGATCTCGCAGGACTACCGGACAGCGCGGCGTGGCAGCAAGGCCTGCTGGCTTCACCCGCCGTGGGCGATGGCCGTGAGACAACGCCGCTGGTATTGCAGTACCAACGGCTTTATTTGCAACGCAATTGGCTGAGTGAAGTGCAGGTAGCGGCCTTTTTTGCCGGAAATCATGTCGTCGATATTCACACCGATTCCCTTGCCGTACGTCGCGTGTTAGACCGCTTGTTTTCACCGCTTGATGCCGAGGTAGATTGGCAAAAAGTGGCTGCCGCCGTAGCGCTGACGCGTCGTGTCTCGGTGATTTCCGGCGGGCCGGGCACGGGAAAAACCACGACGGTAGCCAAACTGCTAGCCGCCATGCTGTTGCTGCATGAAGGGGACAAACCGTTGCGCATTCAACTGGCAGCCCCGACGGGAAAAGCAGCCGCGCGTTTGACGGAATCGCTGCGCAGTGCGTTAAGCAAACTGCCGCTGGAAGAGGCGCAGCAGCATCATTTGCCGCGGGAAGCGACCACGCTGCACCGCCTGTTGGGCGCAGTGCCTGACAGTCAACGCTTGCGTTATCACCAGGGCAATCCGCTCCATCTCGATGTGCTGGTGGTGGATGAAGCCTCGATGGTGGATCTGCCGATGATGGCAAATCTGGTATTGGCACTGCCAGCTACGGCACAGGTGATTTTCCTGGGCGATCGCGATCAACTGGCCTCCGTTGAGGCCGGGGCGGTATTGGGCGATATTTGTCGCTTTGCCGCTCGGGGCTATAGCGCTCAGCGGGTTGAGGAACTCGAACAACTGACGGGCTACCGGTTGGTAGCGTCATCCGACGTGAGTCCTGCGGTGGCAGACAGTTTGTGCCTGCTGCAAAAGAGCTACCGATTCGATCAGCACTCTGGCATTGGCATCGTGGCGCGAGCAGTAAACAGTGGTGAGAAACGTCAGGTTCGACAGGTGTTGCAGGATGAACATGGCGATCTGCACTGCCTGCCGTTGGCGCTGGAAGAGGATTACCAGAAGATGTTGGCGCAGTGTGTGGCGGGGTATAGCGACTATTTGCAGGCTGTAGCACAGGGGCTGGATGCTTCACAGGTGCTGGCGGCATTTAACCGTTTTCGTTTATTGTGCGCGTTGCGTGACGGCCCGTTTGGCGTCGCCGGTTTGAATGGGCGTATTGAGCAGGCGCTGCAACAAGCCGGGTTGATTCATCGAAGCCGTAATTCGACGAATCCTTGGTACTCCGGCCGACCGGTAATGATTGCACGTAATGATGCGTTGCTTGGCGTGTTTAACGGCGACATCGGGATCGCCATGCCAAATGAGGCGGGCGAACTGCGCGTTTACTTCCAACTGCCCGATGGGCAGATGAAACCGGTCAGCCCGAGTCGCTTGCCACCGCATGAAACCGCCTACGCCATGACGGTGCATAAATCTCAAGGATCGGAGTTCGATCATACCGCACTGGTATTGCCGAACGCCTTTCTGCCGGTGTTGACGCGCGAGTTGGTGTACACCGCAGTTACGCGCGCGCGTACGCAACTGTCACTCTACGCGGAGATAAGCATCTTGTGTCGCGCGGTGAGAACGCCAACGCGTCGCTTCAGCGGTCTGGAAACACGTATCCTCGCCGGTGGCTAAAATCCAGCTCTACCGGAATTGGCGGGCTATGAAGCATCAGCTTGCCCTGCTTGGTTATGCGAAACGTGGCGGAATAACGCGTTTTGGTACTGCCAGCGATCAGGTTGTCCGCTTCGCTAAAGGCAAAGCGCAGCGAAGCATTGTTGGCCCAAGGTGCTAGCTGGGTTAATCGGTAGGTGAAATAGACCGCATTTATCCCCTGTGCGACGGGCTCAACCGTGATGCTGCTGTCAAGTTCCATGCGGCAAAGCAGAGATCGCCTGCGGTGCGCCACATTGGTTCGGCCTCCTGCGTTAACTGATAGACAATGTTCTCTCCCTGGCGAGTCTCCCGTGCCAATCCCGCATCTACGAGTGCCTGCATGCGCCCGGTGATCCAGGGCGCATCCTGGGCGTGGCTATATACTGGCCATTGCTTTACGCCGAGGCAATGCGCAGGCTCTGCGGAAAAATAGTCACGTAATGCCCGCTGATAGTCACTGTTTGTCGGCTGGGCCCAGAGGTTGCTTGGGAACAGTGCAACCCAGGACAATAAAAGGAGCAGCGCGTATTTAAGGTTCATGCAGTGTCCTTACCAGGCGAAAACCGATATCTGACATCATAAAACCCGGCGTATGTGCATCACACCCGCTGCGCAGATTTCCCTGTGTCATATAGCTCCCGCCACAGAACAGGTAGAACGTTTTACCGCCTTCAATCGCAACGGTATCGTTAAGCCACTGAGACACATTACCGCTCATGTCATACAGCCCGAGAGCATTAGGACGTTTTGATGCGACGGGGCGAGTACCGAACGTGGTAGCCTCCTGAGAGGCAAAATGGGCAACGGTCTCTGGCGTATTACTGCCAGCATAATAGAAGCCATAGGTTCCGTTCGCCAAACCGGGAGCGCCGCCTCTGGCCGCCACCTCCCATTCATTGCGTGATGGCAAACGGTAGCCTGAGGCATGAGGATCGGTGCGAATGGTCTGTTCTGCGTCTGGCTCAGGCTGCTGTTTAAGCGGTTGCCCATCGCTGGCTAAATAGTAGGGCGTTAATCCCTGGCGAATACTCAAGGCATTGGCAAAAATAATGACATCCCACCAGGAGACATTGGTGACAGGATGTTTGCCACCGTCTTGTTCGGGGGCGAGACAATCTTCGACGTGTGCGCCGTTGCATCCACCATCAATCATGTAGCCTTGCTCTGTCGCCCATGCCAGCAGATCGTGATAGAAGAGATAGGTGACTGCGGTAGTCATGATGTTATAAGCGGCAAGCGAGATGTTGGCGTGCTCGGCGTAGGCGTGCTGACCAAAAACCGGACCAACGTAATAGTGGCCTGTTTTGACAGTAATTTCGTCAATGTACAGCGGCCTGGCGCAAGCGGCCTGAAACATCAGCCCCATGCCGAGCAGCATAAAGAGTGCTTTGCTCATGGTATTCCTGTACCGGTGTTGCTGTCCTGTATGCCCATTGTGGTGGCCGGGTAGTGACGTGCATTACGCGAGCATTCTACGCGCTGAGGCGCGATAAGTCTCTGCACGATTGCTCTGGGGGGGAGATAATGGCAACGCCGGTATACCGTTGCATACCGGCGTGATACGAGAGGATTACAGGTCGATCACCAGGATCTTGGAACGGCGCTGGTAGTTATACAGTTCCTGCTTGCGTTTAGGTAGCATCTCCACCTCGGCGGGCTGAAAGCCGCGCTCCTGGAACAAATGGATGCTGTGCGTGGTGAGAACGAACAGTTTCTTCAGCTCCTGCTGACGTGCCTGTGCCGCAACGCGTTGTAGTAACATGTCTCCGCGCGAGGAACTGCGATAGTCAGGATGTACCGCGACGCAGGCCATTTCTCCGATGCTCTCTTCAGGGAACGGGTACAACGCGGCGCAGGCGATGGTCAGGTTATCGCGGACCACCACGGTAAACTTATCGATCTCCATTTCCAACTGCTCACGTGAGCGGCGCACCAGAATCCCCTGTTGCTCCAGCGGACGGATCAGCTCGAGAATGCCGCCAATATCGTTGATGGTGGCTCGGCGCACTTGCTCCGCACTCTCCATGACGATCTGCGTACCGATTCCGTCACGAGAAAACAGTTCTTGCACCAGTACCCCGTCTTCCTGATAGCTGATCAGGTGACTACGGCGCACGCCGCTCCGGCATGCGCGCACGGCACCACGCAGGAAGCGCACGGTTCCCGAGTTATAATCTCCATCGGCTTCACGCTCTTCAATGCAGCGCTGGGCGTCGTCGGGAAACAGTTCAGAAATGATAGTGCCATCCTGCGTGGTAACCCCTTGGGACGAACAGAAGCCAATCATTTTCTCGGCTTTCAGTTTGATCGCCAACTGGGTCGCTACTTCCTCAGACGTCAGATTGAAACTCTCGCCTGTGACAGATACAGCTACCGGGCCAAGCACCACAATGGCGCCGCTGTCTAACTGGCGATGTATCGCCGCTTCATCAATACGCCGGATGCGACCGCTGTGGCAGTAGTCCACGCCATCATCGACCCCTAACGGCTGGGCAATAATAAAGTTACCGCTCACCACGTTGATGTGCGCGCCCTGTAGCGGCGTGTTATTCAAACTCATGGAAAGACGCGCGGTGATATCCAGTTGCAGCATGCCTGCGGCCTGTTTCACCAGATCCAGTGTGTTGCTGTCGGTGACACGGGTATGCTTATGATAACGCGGCTCGAAATGGTGTGTGGTCAGGCTGGCATCAATCTGCGGGCGGGCACCATAGACCACCACCAGCTTGATACCGAGGCTATGCAGCAGGCCAATATCGTTGACGATGTTGGCGAAGTTTTCATGTTCAATAGCTTCACCGCCCAGCATGATGACAAAGGTTTTGCCGCGATGCGCGTTGATATAAGGAACCGAATGGCGGAAGCCTTGGACCAGTTCTGTACTACGTTCCTTCACTGCGAGCCTCTCTGAGTGAATTTTTATTCGTAATTTGTGTATTTTTATTCTAATTGAACGAAAAGGCAAGGAGTAAGTCTCACAATTCGGTCGTGTTCAGCGCTATTACCCTCTTTCTCAGTGCTGTGTTGATTTCCGTTCTGAATGACTGACTTGCTCTCCGGCCGTTTATACGCCGATACGATGATTTTTACATGACAGAGGTGGGAAGATTCGTTAAATTTTTCACATTGTTAATACTGACTTTATCTTTTTCGCGTAATATCGCGGCAAATTACCTGTTGGTCTGTGTTTTTTCTACCTGATATCACCGTTTGAGCACTCGCGCCAGTGCCTGCATGCGACAGCATCACAATGACTACAGCACCACAATAACGACAGCATAACGAATTGGAGTGGAATGTCTTATTCGAATCACAATCAGACTCGCCGCCGCCTCTTGCAAGGCGCGGCGGCAACCTGGTTATTGAGCGTCAGCGGCGCCGGATGGGCTGCTGCCGCCCAGGTGATCGCCGTTCGCGTCTGGCCTTCTTCAGCCTATACCCGCGTCACGTTAGAGTCTAACCGCACGCTAAAATACAAACACTTTATGTTAACCGACCCCAACAGGCTGGTTGTGGATATCGAAGATATCCAACTCAACAGTGTGTTGAAAACGGTTTCGCAGCAGTTTCAGTCTGACGACCCGCTGATCAAAGAAGCCCGCATTGGACAGTTTGACCCCAAAACGGTGCGTCTGGTTTTAGAGCTGAAGCAAGCCACCAATCCGAAAGTCTTTACCCTCGATCCTATTGCAGAGTTTAAACACCGCCTGGTGTTGGATCTCTACCCAGCGGTAGGGCGCTATGACAATGCCGACGATCCGCTTCTGGCGCTGCTGGAAGATTACAACAAGGGCGATCTGGAGAGTAAATTACCACCAGAAGCGCCGTTGCCGGGTAAAGCAGGGCGCGATCGTCCGTTGGTTATCATGCTCGATCCCGGGCATGGCGGTGAAGATCCTGGAGCCATCGGTAAAAACCGCACGCGCGAGAAAGATATTGTGCTACAGATTGCGCGGCGGTTACTCAGCCTGATTGAGCGTGAACCCAATATGAAGGCGTATATGACGCGCAATGAGGATGTGTTTATCCCTTTGCGCGTGCGGGTGGCGAAAGCTCGTAAGCAGCGTGCCGATCTGTTTGTTTCGATTCACGCGGATGCTTTCACCAACCGTGCGGCGCGCGGTTCTTCGGTGTTTGCGCTGTCAAAGAAAGGTGCAACCAGCACTGCAGCGCGTTTTTTGGCGGAAACGCAAAACGAATCCGATCTGATTGGTGGCGTGGGCATGAGTGGCGATCGTTACCTCGACCATACGTTATTTGATTTGGTACAGACCGCGACCATCAGCGATAGTCTGAAATTTGGCGGCGAAATCCTTAAGCGGCTTGGCAAAGTGAATAAGCTGCACAAGAACAAAGTCGATCAGGCCGGGTTTGCGGTGTTAAAAGCGCCCGATATTCCCTCGATTCTGGTAGAAACGGCGTTTATCAGCAATCTGGAAGAAGAGCGTAAATTGCGCACCAGCCACTTTCAGCAGCAAATTGCGGAATCTATTCTGGCGGGGATTAAGGCGTACTTTGCCAGCGTGGGCAATCGTAAGTGAGTCGTTTACAGTATTGATTGGCTAAAAACAAAAAAACACCCGTCAGGGTGTTTATTGTTGGTAAGCTTCTTGAATCAAGAAGTTGGTTGCGGGGGCATTGAACCGACGACCTTCGGGTTATGAGCCCGACGAGCTACCAGGCTGCTCCACCCCGCGTCCGTCTTACACTTCATCTGATTTTATTTGATGTCTTGGCATCAATTGGTTGCGGGGGCCGGATTTGAACCGACGACCTTCGGGTTATGAGCCCGACGAGCTACCAGGCTGCTCCACCCCGCGTCCGTGGATGCGCACTATACTCTCCATTGACGGGTATGCAACCCCTATTTGAAAAAAAGTGGAAGTTACCTGCACGTCTGACGGTTTTATCTGCACTTTGATTGATTTTTATTCACCTTCATCCACTTATGAAGATTGGCGCGTTTTCTTATAGATGTGCCTTTGTTATTGTGCGGGCACTGATTTGGCAGGCTGTAATGAGAGCGAAAGAGAAAATGAGAGGATGTTGGGGTAAATATGTGCTGATCGCCATTCTGGCCGGATGTCAGTCCAGGCCGACCGACCGTGGGCAGCAGTATAAAGATGGGCGACTTGAGCAGCCGCTTGCGCTCGTTAATGAACCTAACGCCACCGGAAAGTCGGTTAATGCAGGCGATTTCGTTAACCAGGTGACAGAGATTAAGAATGCCTCCCCCGCGCTGTATGCCCGTAATCAGGACATCTTTCAGGCCATTCAACGTTGGATGCAGGCCGGTGCCGATACGCGTAACCTGAGCCAGTTTGGGCTTAATGCCTGGCAAATGGAGGGCGTGGATAATTTTGGTAACGTGCAAGGCTTTGTTGAATAAATAGAAAGTTTGGTTAATCATCGGATCAGATCACCATAGTTGTTTCAACATCAGGTCTCCATGGCAAAACAAAATTTTAAAATCACTAACTGGCCCTCCTATAACAAGGCCCTCAAGCAGCGCGGTTCTCTAACCGTATGGCTAGATGAATCAGCCATTGCTGCATGGACGGAAAAAACGACTACTGAACGGCGTGGACGACCGCTCCACTACTCAGATATGGCCATCACCACAGTCCTGATGATGAAACGCGTGTTTGGCCTAATGAGATGGTCACCCCCACCCTGTGAGCGGTACGCTGACAGGGTGTTTCTTTATGGAGAAGGCCATCATGCAAAACGTCACGCTTATTGGTATCGATCTCGGCAAACATTCTTTTCACATTCATTGTCAGGATAAATCAGGCAAGGCATTACTGCGGAAAAAGTTTACCCGCACCAAACTCATCGAGTTTCTGGCTACGTGTACACCTACTACCGTTGTAATGGAAGCCTGCGCCGGTGCCCATTTTATGGCTCGTCGGATCAGTGAGCTGGGGCATGAAGTAAAGTTGATCTCTCCGCAGTTTGTCCGCCCTTTTGTCAAGAGCAACAAGAACGATTTCGTTGATGCCGAAGCAATATGCGAAGCCGGATCACGCCCTTCCATGCGGTTTGTGCAGCCAAGAACTGAGGCTCAGCAGGCTATGCGAGCCTTGCATCGGGTCAGGGAGTCGTTGGTCAGAGACAACGTTAAAACGACTAACCAAATGCATGCTTTTTTACTGGAGTTTGGTCTCAGCATGCCGAAAGGTATTGCGGTAATCAAAAGGCTTTCAGCTGTTCTGGCTGATAATGACTTGCCACCTTATCTGGCACAGTTGCTGCTTCGATTACACGATCTGTAGTGGCACACTGATACTGGCCACCTGATCGGAGGTGATATGCTCACCTCATCAACACGACAGGTGACCTCATGGGTAAACATTTTACGGCGGAATTTAAGCTCGAAGCCGCAAAGCTGGTTGTCGACCACGGCTACACATACGTTAAGGCCGCAGAGGCGGTTAATGTCAGCCATTCTGCCATTAGTCGCTGGGTCAATAAGCTTCGCCTTGAACGACAGGGAAAAACGCCAACGGGACTTCCTCTTACCCCTGAACAGCTCGAGCTGCGTGAGATGAAGAAAAAAGTCCAATGCCTTGAAATGGAGAACGAAATCCTAAAAAAGGCTACGGCGCTCTTAATGTCGGACTCACTCAACGGTTCACGGTAGTCGACAGGCTGAGGGCGCGATACCCGGTCACGGCGTTGTGCCAAACTTTTGAGGTACATCGCAGCAGCTACAGGCACTGGCAGGCTTCCGCTAATGAACCCGACGGTGAGCGCGTGGTTAAGTGTAGTCGCGTCATGGAAGCCTGGAACGCCAGCGGCGGCTCTGCCGGCGCTCGAAGTATCGCGACCATCGTCACCGGCAGCTCTGGTGTCAAAATGGGGCGCTGGCTGGCTGGCAAGCTGATGAAGGAGCTGGGTATCGCCAGCTGCCAGCGACCGGCTCACAAATACAAACGCGGCGGCAATGAACACGTTGAAATACCGAACTATCTCAACCGCCAGTTCGCGGTTACCGCGCCGGATCAGGTCTGGTGCGGCGATGTGACCTACATCTGGACGGGCAAATGCTGGGCTTACCTTGCGGTGGTGCTAGACCTGTTCGCCCGCAAACCGGTGGGCTGGGCCATGTCGACGTCGCCGGACTCGGCGCTGACAGTTAAAGCGTTGCAGATGGCCTGGGAACTCCGGGGACAACCAACAGGAGTCATGTTCCACAGCGACCAGGGCAGCCACTATACCAGCCGTCAATACCGGCAAGCCCTGTGGCGCTGCCGGATAAAGCAGAGTATGAGTCGGCGGGGTAACTGCTGGGATAATGCGCCAATGGAGCGGTTCTTCCGCAGCCTGAAGACAGAATGGGTGCCGACAAAGGGTTACAACAGCTTCAGCGAAGCCCAGGACGCGATTATCCGCTACATCACGGGGTATTACAGCGCTATCCGGCCTCACTGGTATAACGGCGGCTTAACTCCAAACGAATCTGAGCGACTGTTCTACATACAGTCTAATGCGGTGGCCAATATTAGTTGACCACTACACACACCGGTCGGACGCCGTTTTTTAAGTTCCGTTATCCATGGCCCAGGCTCTTTAGCAACTAACGAAGCGGCTCTTGCCCCATGGATAAACAGCGTTCGCAGATAGGTGTCACCACGTTTGCTTATCCCCAGCAGCCGAACTTTCCCCCCGGAACCCGTCTGCTTCGGCACCAGACCGACATAAGCAGCGAACTGTCTGCCGGATTTAAACGCTGAGGCTTCCCCCATGGTGGCAACTGCCGCTGTGGCGATTAACGGCCCCACGCCGGGAATTTCCATCAGCCGTTTACAGGTTTCGTTCTGCCGGGCCACGCTGTTAAGCTGTTTTTCAAGGCCATCTATCAGCATGTCCAGCTCATTCAGTCTGTTGTACTGGTCTTCCAGCACGGTGATGAGATACGGCGGCAGCTTCGTTTTCAGCCGCTCCAGTGCAGCCGGTAGCTCCCTGTCCATCGCTGCCCGACCTTTATGGATGGTTTCGCCAAACTCCAGTAATGTTCCGTGCAGCGCGTTAATCTGTGCAGTTCTGAACTTCACCAGTTGTCTGCGTGAACGGTGCAGAACCAGTACCGATTGCTGTTCTTCCGTTTTTACGGCTATCGCCTTGCCTGGCTGCTGTACCGCCATCCAGATAGCGCGGGCATCCATGACATCATTCTTGTTGCCCATGACGAACGCCTTGACGAACCGTCCCTGCATCAGCCGGACTTTATGCCCCAGCTTTTCCAGTTCCCGGGCCCAGTGCTGAGAGCCTCCACAGGCCTCCATGCCAATCAGGCAAGGCTCCCGGTTACTGAAGAACGTCAGAAAATCCTTGCTGCGCAGCTGCTTGTCCACCACTTCACCTGTGTGCTCATTGACGAAGTGAACCTGAATCAGATGCTTTGCGATATCAACGCCAACCGGTGTATATTTCATGCTGTGGAGTCTCCAGTCTGAGGGAGCTTTATGCATCCCGTATTGGGCACCATGATGCCGGAAATCTGCGAGGCTCCACACCTGCCGACTTCACTCTTTCAACCATCATTCTGCTCCGCGCTTAAAGAGGTGGGATGCGTTCATTACATTTCCTTAAAAAGTGCCGGGATAGCTGCCGCCATCAATCAACAGGTTTTGTCCGGTGATAAACCCAGCCTGCTGCGAGCAGAGAAACGCACAGGTGGCACCAAACTCTTCGGGCTGACCATAGCGTTGAACCGGGTTAGCCGCCGCCCGCTCCTTGTTGATTGCGGAAAAATCACGCCCGGTTTGTTCGCTCAGCGACTGGATATGGTGCCATTGGCCTTCGGTATCAAAGATGCCAGGCAGGTTATCATAAATATAAAAAAATAGATTAAAAATAGTAATTTATTTAATTTAAAATTCAAAAATTCTAAATATGTTATACATAGTTTTATCCAAAACGCCCTGAACAAACATGAAGATAAGTGAACGAATCTGAATGCCTAAATCAGCCTTGAGGAGGGTTAAAATCAGGGATAGGGGATTTTCTGGCACATCGGCGACCAGATGGACACCGACGAGAAGAGGCCAGCCAGAGAAAAAGCTTTCTTCTTGGCTGGCTATCCCGGCAACATGGACGGGGACTTACCCACTAAATGTGGGTGAGCTTATCAGCACAAAGAACCACGTGACTTTAAGTCATACGGTTAGATGCAGGTGACTGACTAAAAGAGGGTTGGTTGCTTATTGACCAGTTTTCCCCGAAACGGGGGAAAATTAACTGACATGCTATGCCGCTGCACAAATCCGTAATCAGCATTAATATTCAATAGGTTATCTGCACAACCCCACGCGCATTTCAAGTGTGTGTCGGCGATGCGATAATCGTCGCACCGGTATAAACACCGGGATTTTCCCGTAGTTTAAGCCCCTCACACCCCGCTGAATTCTGCCACCATCCTGAACTACGAAAGTTTCGTAGTTATCCTCTAAGCTACGGAAATAGCTTAGGTCGACCACCTTGCCTAGGGATCATGATTTCCATGAATCCTGTTCCTCACACCCCACTAAACGCTTCAAGCCGGTGCTTCTGCTCATCACTCAACGAGTAGGCAAACTCTTCATGCTCTGCCTGTAGCGTACCGAACGCCATCAGGAACGCGATCGCCGGATCTATCTTGTTGGCAGACTTCTTCTTGTTCGGCTTGATATTGGCGTTAGCATCGCTCTCCATCACCACATTTCCCATTGCCCATGCCAGCACCGGATCCCCGTTGTGCCGGATAATCTGGCGGTTAACGAATACCTCTGCTGACTTGGCTACTGGACTGAATCGCATGTAGGTTTGTGGGAATGGCTCCACGTCCAGCCCCGCGCCCTGTAGCTGGGTTCTCAGGTGGGTAGCGTTCCATGTATCAAAGCCAATCAGCCGGATAGTGAATAGCTCGCTGTCCTTGAGGATGTCATCGCGTATGCGGTCATAGTCGATGCAGTCCCCCGGCGTGGTGCGTATCCAGCCTTGTGATTTCCACAAGCGGTATAAACTGCGGTTCTTGTTGGCGATGTTCTCAAGCTGCGCCTCTGGCAGGTAATGGCGAGTCAGTAGCAAGATTTCATTTTCACCGGGGAAGGCGTAGCACACGCTGGTAATATCGCCTGTGGAGGACAAATCCAGTCCGGCATAGCAATCCCGCCCTTTGAGGTCTTCGCCGCTGTGATCGGCTTTACAGGCGTCCCATGCGCCCGTCCCCATCCACGGCGTCGCCCCTTGGCACCAGAGATTAAAACGCTTGGTCAGCATCTCCACCCACTGCGAGGGGATGCCACGCGCTTTCTGTATGGTGTCAACCAGCGCCGCCTTATCGACGGACACGCCCAGATTGGGATTGGCCTTTATCCATTGATCCGGATCGCCTACTTCGTTTTCGTCGTCGAGTTCATAAATCAGCGCAAACAGGGATTCATTCGTTTCTTCGCCCGCCAATATCTGGCAACAGTAGTCGTAGTGCTGCTTACAGGCGGAAACCACATTGCTTCCGGCGGTGGTGATAGCGAACAGCAGCCCCTCGGGGCGTGCACCCATACCCAACTCAAGGGCTGAATAAACGGCGTTATCCGGGTGGAGGTGGTATTCATCCACGATAGCGAGGCTTGGGTTCGTTCCCTCGATGGTGGCGGCCTTGGCAGCCAGCGGCTTAAGCAGACTATTTGATTTCGGGTAAATCAGTTTATGCTGCTGGATAGTAAGCCGCTTTCTCAGTGCCGGGGAAATCAGACTCATCTGACGAGCATCGTCAAACACAATCCGGGCTTGGTCTCGGCTCACCGCCGCCGTGTAGATATCGTGCTGCCCCGGCTCCATGACGAGGAAGTAGTTAGCCAGTATTGCTGCCAGTGTCGATTTAGCATTCTTGCGCGGTACTTGAATGTAGGCGCTACGATACTTACGCCTTCCCGTCTCTGCATCCTTGAAGCCAAGGATATTGGCGAGGGCAAATTGCTGCCACGGCGCAAGATGAATCGGTTGACCCCGAAGCGGCCCCTTGACATGGGGGCAAAGAGCAGCAAACGCGATAAAGCGCCCTACAGCCTCTGTATCGAAGCGGTAAAGGGGGTTATTCAGGTCGTTAACATAGCGGTCAACCGTCTGTTTCAGGCGCGTACAGGCGGGAATATTGCCATTTCTGACCCCCTCGGCGTATTTATGCCATGCATTTTCTGGCATTCAATAATTTCTCAATGTCATCTTCTTCCTCAATTTCTACCGGATTACGGCGACGAGATACGGGGTCAAAGCCCAGCAGGGAGGCCATTTTTATCATGATGCGTTCGGCATCGGCCTTTGCTGCCAACGATGGATTGCGGGACTCCGCGCCACGGCTGCCTTCAACCGAAAAACCACGCTCAGCAATGTCCGCTATCGCTTTACGGTAAATGGAATAGTTGACGCAATATAATTCAAGACTGTTCCAGTCAGCCGGGTTCAAATCTCCTCGTTCTGCCATGAATTTTGCTTTGGCTTTCCACTCTGTAGCGGCTATCTCGTCGAGATAATCCGGAGCTTTAGGTGCTCTCTTCATAATCTACTGTTTCCTATAAAATTTCTGTATTTCAAAAAATGGCCGCGCATAAAAATTTGAGGAGGCGGGTGGTCCCAGAACGGTAGGGGCCTTGTCCTCAAAACTCCCCCCACCTATCTATTTTATATTTATAAGCATTTGATCTAATTATTTTTAATGCCATTAAGGTTATACTCGTGTATCCAGTCATTACGATGGGCGGCCTTCTCTTCCTGTTCGCGGAACATGCCCGCCTTGCGCTGTGCTTTGGTCTGCGGGTCTTTCGTCATTGTCTTGCGGGAGTGGCAACTCATGCATAGCGCCTGATGGTTATCTTTCCACCAGAACAGCACATCACTGCCACCATCGACCGGAATGATATGGTCAACTATCTTCGCGGGGGTATAAATCCCTTTGCTCTCGCACATCACACAAAGCGGATGCTCTTTGAGATATATCAATCGGTACTTCGCCCATTGGCTGGAGTAGCCACGCTGGGTATGCGTTCCCCGGCGCTTATCCTGTAGGCGTCTGGCTGCCTGCTTATGCAGCTCACACTTGCCAGACTTCACACGCTTAAAGCAGCCCGGCTCTGTGCATCTTCTTAATGGTTGGTATGGCATTCAATAAATTCCTACGTCACGGTAATAATTCCATAGGCTCTTTGTGGTAAACGGTAACTCGCTGGCTTTGTCGCCTGCTCTCACTGCTTCCCGGTTCTCGTACCAGAAGCCTA
Organism: Symbiopectobacterium sp. Eva_TO; assembly: GCF_053848865.1. Lineage (NCBI taxonomy): Bacteria > Pseudomonadati > Pseudomonadota > Gammaproteobacteria > Enterobacterales > Enterobacteriaceae > Symbiopectobacterium > Symbiopectobacterium sp. Eva_TO. Next base: position 2,857,590 of record NZ_JBSPEY010000004.1, read on the forward strand.
TCAGTAGAAGGCATCCCACCTTTAGCGCCGGAGTAAATTTCATCCCATCGCTGAACTGCTTGCCGATATGCTTCTGGCAGACATCTAGCGCGGCCTCGATATACCCTTGTATCAGGGGGTCTTCGTCGTCTTTATCAATGCGACAGTGCAGTTTCACTTCTGCCAGCGTAATCAGTTCAGCCACGTTTCACGCCTCCCTTACACAGCAACTCAAGACGGGTGCCTTTATCGTCTGGGATCGGCGGACCGATAATATCCAGCATTTTTCCGGCAAACGGCCCGGTTAGGCACAGCAATCGTGACGCTGCAGATACATCACGGCGGTGACGCATCCACACACGTATTGTCGCCTCGGCAGATACCGCGCCTGCCGCTACACGTTCACGCCCGTTAATACCTGTTACCTGCGCCCATACCGTAGCTGTATCACGCCACGTTTTAATGGGCTGACCGCCCGCATCCCGATAGGAGGTAAAATGTTGAATTGTCACCCGGTGACGTAATCCGCCCGCTCTCATGGGGTCGTCTCCTGCTTCACCTTCACTTCCTGCTGCCATGCCTGACTGAACTCATCGCCACCTTCACGAGGTGATAACCCTTCACGCTCACGGGCTTCATTGGGACTCATCACCCCGGATTTAATCGCGGTCTCGTAACTTTGAAATCGTTCTTGCGGGTTCGAGCGCAGCAGGTCAGCAGAATCAAATTCAATTTGATAGCGCACATGGGGTATGCTGGACTCCACCAGTAGCGCCGCCTTGATTTGCTGCTCAAAGTTGGTCAGCCACGGGCGGATTGTCATGGTCAGAAAGGCACGGCTGGCTTCGCTAAAGTTGCTGTAGGTGCTGTTGCTGTACTCTTGCAGAAAAATAGGACTCACATTGAACATGCGCCCGACGTCCTCAATCGTCATGCGACGGGAGGCAAGCCATTCCGCATCCTGATTGCTCATGCCCAGTTTTTCGTACTGCATGTTGCCTTCGAGAATGGGCGTTTTACCCGCATTCCTCGCCCCCTTGTAGCGCTCCAGCGCCTCAAGCGCCTTGACGCCTTTAACGCCGTCGAGCCAGTCACCCGATTTGATAATCCCCGCCGCCATCATCCCATCTTTCATGATGCTGGCACCGTGGCGCTGTTGGGCCAGTCCAAGCCCCAGCGTTTCCCTGCATTGTGTTATGGGTGAGCGCCCCATAAAGCCGTCATCAGTGGCATACCTGAGGTGCAGTACTTCATGTTGTAAGTAAGTTCTCGACTTACCGCTATATGGCTCTGTAACGGTATAGGCGTAACGATGGTCGCCAATCTGGTTCACCGTCACGGCTTGCGGCGGGTAAGGGTGTAAGCTTTTGGGCTGTCCGTCCTTTCCCCACTCAATGACGGCATAGGCGTTACCGTTCAGCAGACAGTGGCGCATCAGCGTCCGCTTGAACTGGTAGGCCGTCTGGCAGTCGTTGGGGGCTTCGTTCAGCAGGTGATCAACCGGGTGGTCACTGAGCCATTCCCGCGCCTCCTGCCCGTCATGGTGCGTGACCCGGTACAGGTAGCAGGGCATGGCTGCGACGGCTTCGCTAATCACCGTCACGGCATTCATCACAGCGGGTAGCGATTCAGCCGTTGTCGGCGATACATATTCCCCGGAAGCAGAGTTAGGAACACCGGCCAGAGAGAGAAACTCATCTATCGTCAGACTGCGGGCTTCGCTCTTACGTTTGAAGGGCCACATGTTCACACCGCCACCCATTGCAGCCAGCGGCGGCGGTTATCGGCTACATTTTTAGCTGATTGATGCAGTGACCTTCTGGCTATCTCAACGGCGCTTTCAGGATAGGCGGGGAGGCTGGTTATAGTAATTTCCTTTAGCTCAGCGCGTTGCACGGTTCTCACGTGGGGTTTACGGGCAATATTCCAATAGTCTTTTAGCGCACGAAAGCCAAAGCTCATCCCAGTAATGTCACCACGCTCTACCATCGTCAGCACATCCCGGCCTAACTGCGTATCCGGGGGATTCAGGGCGAAGTGCAGCCCGGTTTCATCTTCATGCAATGCCAGCGTGCCGGAAGCCGTTCTGCCCAATAAGCTCTTGGGGTCATGCTCCCAGAGCGCCAAGACATCCTGACCCGCCGCCAGATGGTCACGGAAGGCATAGGGGGCGAACTGTTCAACAAATTCATCGAACAGCACATGTGAACAGCTATTCCACTTCACCGCATACCCGGTCAACGCTTGGTCTTTCCGGGTAAGGGTGGCTGTGCGGATTTCGATATCATGGGTATTCATTGAGTGAGTCACCCTTAACCACCCGTTCCGCCGCTTCCTGCCGCTTTGATTTCCAGCACTTTGATAGCGTTGGAGTCAACCAGCCCGCCGCCGAGGTACTTGCTGGTATGCAGCTTGAAGAAGTTCGGCTCGGTGATCGCATCTGGACGGGTACGGGTGCCGGTCTCGTGGTCAACGATGGTATAGCCGCGCTTGAAGTCGCCTACCGCCAATACCGCCTTGCCCGCTGCCGCATCCGGCATGTACTCAAGGTAATGCACGGGATGACCTAACAACATATCAGGGTCGCCTGCCTGCATCCGGTCGCGCCAAATGTAATCGCCGTTGCTGTTTTTCAGCTTTTGCAGCGTCGCGGCGGTATTGGAATTCATTACCCATACGGCATTTTTGCGGTATTGCTTCTTCAGCTTGAATATCAGGTCGATTAACTCGTCAGCCGTTGGTGCAGCGCCGGCAGTGACCAGCTTTTCCAGCTTGCCAAACTCTCTGTCTTTATCGTTTTTGGCTTCACGGGTATAGGCCAGAAAGCCTTTAGCTTTCTTGTCGCCATCCCCCGTAACCAAATCTGTTTCTTCGGTCTCGGTAAAGGTGTCGGCGATTTCCTCGGTCAGCCAGGAGAGAATATCGACGTCGCTAAAATCAAGAATTTCCTGCGTGGTCTTGGGGTAGGCATAGATTGGGAAGAGCTTGATGCTGACATCGGCTAACTTTGAGGTATTCGTTTCTGCATGTGCAGTGCCCTCTACGCCGTGCGTGACAGTAGCCCCACCCAGCGACACCAGTTTTTTATATTCGTTGCTGTGAACCCGCTTCACGGTACAAATCTGACGCATCTCGGAGTTATCCGTCAGACGACGCATAATCTGTTTGTCGAGTTCGGGGATAACCGTGTAGCCGCCATCGTCTGAAACGCTGGTTGATAATGAACGAGTATCACCGGTCATCACATAGTGGCGTAATTCTGCGTTGGTAAGCGGCTGGCTCGCCGGGGGAGTGATATCAGTCTTGGCGCGTGTTTCCTCGACAATGGCTTCATAGCGGGAAATATCGGTATTCAGGGAATCAGCCTGTGAACGTAATTCATCAAACTGTTTCGCTTCTTCGTCATTCAGGCTGCGTTTTTCCTGTTCAGATTGCGTTAATAGGGTTCGCATCTGTTCAGCAATAGCCGTTTTTTGCTGGCGTAATTCAATTAATTTTTTCATGGCATCTCTGTCTGTTTGGGAATAAACCTGCAACACCATAAAAAAGCGCAGCGGTTACTGTGTGAAGGATAACCGCCGCTACCACAAAAAGTATTGCAAGAACTTAGTTATGTCTGAACAGGAAATATTTTACACCTGTAGAATGCAGAAATAAATATAATCACTGATGCTCTTCTTTAAAGTGAACGAAAATAAACGGCCACGAACGAATATAAAAAGTATTTATTTATCCAGATACGATTATTTTTATCGTCAGCGCTGGTAAATATTTTCCCTTTGTACGGATTTATCCATTTCAAGGGTGATATCAGCCATCGCAAGACAGCCTTCAACAAAACCCTCAGCAGCCTGTAGACGTTTGATAACCAACACCCTTGAAATGCCGAGACGGTTAGCAATGGTGCTCACTGACTGGCGCTTTAAGTAATGCAGATGGATAAGTTGATGGTAATAGCTGTTGTAATGCTTTAGCCGTCTAATAGCCGCATCTATCTTTATACCGTCATCATCACAGCAACTGGGTAGTGATTTTTTACTGGAAGGAATAACGCCCTTCATAAATATCGATGTCGTCTTCCATTTTCCATCAATACCCTCATCCGCCGCCCACGCTCCCCACCTTTCAAGCACAAGCTGAATATCCCGCATAATAGGGCCTTAATGTCAGAAGAGGATGGGGTATTTTAACATGACTATCTGTATATCGGCAGCGAGTCCTCTATCTTTCTGGTGACCTCGAATATCGATTCAAGCAGCACCTCCTGATTCTCTATTCCGCTGCGGATACGCTGTAACTCGATAAGCGTCAATACCTGATAAACATGCTCGGGTTCGACGCCGCTATTAATCAACGCCTGACGGTCGGTCTTAATATGCTGTATTTCTCGTGCTAATAATGGCATGTCCGTATCTCCTATTAGTGAGGTGCTCAAGCATTTATCCCTGCGTCGTTTGTAAGCTGGGTAGGCCAGCCAGAGAAGAAGCTTTTCCTTTGGCTGGCGTGTTGGCTTAGGTGACGTACCGAGGCATTGAAAAAATGCTCTTTACTCATGCAAAAACTACCGGGACAACTGGGATATCGGGACAGATTTAAAATAACCATTAAAATTCAATTGAATATATGAAAATCCTTGTCCCAGAGTTGTCCCATTCTCATATCTTCTTCGTCCCAGCTTCATGATAAATACTCTGCTAGCTAGAAAAATCCATTTGCTCCAACACTGTCTTGAACTTTACCGGGATAAGTTGGGACATGGTGGGACAGATAAATAACACCTAATAAACTGATTTATATATATTTATCTAAGGTTGTCCCGCTTGCCCCGGTTGTCCCAGTGTTCTTTAGTCACGTGCGGAGTTTTATTAATCTTTTCCTTGCTCATCAAGTAACACATAAAACCGCTGGCGAGTTCCGTTGATAGAAATAGTTTTGTTCATTAAACGATCTTTCTCTGCCCGTACTAACATCCCAGCTTCGTGGAGTGCTGCAACACCAACTTTTGCTTGAATACCACACAGTATTTCATCTTCAAATACCGATGGAATGATATGATATTCAAGGCGACCATCCGTGCGACGGCCACTCACCAGATACCCTGCAAGGTCGTTAATCCGTGCCGCGTGGTTTGTATCCATCTCCCCGTTGTGCTTGCCGTGGGTGTATGGCTGAAAACGAGACATGCCGAAACGCTGAATGAAATCCCGTGCACGAGTAATAACCTGATGCTTCTCGCGGTTGCCCAGTCCGTAATCTTCCAGCCAGTCGCTAAAACTCCGCTTGATGGCTGCCGTGCATTCCTGCGGCTCCCAGCCGGTAATATGTCCGGCTAGCTCTCCGGCTGCATCCATTAGGGCAAAACGGCTAGCGACACGGCGTACTTGCGGAGAAGCTTCTTCCGGCAGACTGGCTAACCACTCGTTTTCTACATCGGCAACCGTTTTGATTGAGAGTTCCTTGTTTTCGGTCAGCCAGCGTATCCACTCTCGACCCGCTGCCCCGCAATGTAACTGTGACTCGCGCTTGATAGCTCTTGAATGTGCGTCACCATCTTCCAGCCCATTAAATGCCTCAGTATCGATAAAAGGCACACTCAACAGACGGACAAGTTGACCTGCTTTTGGCTGAATGTTGTTGGTGATGAGATATGTCTCGAAATCCACCTCACCAGTACTCAGCGCGGCTATCTTCCAGCGCAGGATGGAACGATTCCCACCTTCACGCGCCCCCTGCACCTTACCCACACCATTGAAGAGGTTATAGGCACTATCAGCGGCGGCCTGCACTTTGCCACCCTGACCGATTTCGTCAATGGGCAAGAAGCCGTCATTGCGTGATGCTGCCTCAACTGTCAATCCGTAAGTGGTCGCGAACCAGCTCAGTTTTAGCATTTCTGGCACACCATAAAGACTACTCGCGGCCTCCACCGTTGTTGTTTTACCCGCTGATGATTGGGCGAACAGATGCACACCAAAACAGCCTCCGCCAACGAGGGAATTTAGCGGTGCAGCCAAAGCAACCATGACACCCAGCATCATTGAGTGATTGCCATGTATCAGCGGGGCAACATGTTCACGCCAGCTTTCCGCCGTCCCTCTGACGATATAGCCGGAGATAGCAGACGTTCCGCCACAAAAAGCAATCGGAATGTCTGGCTTACCTATAATCTCGCCATCCGGCATCACATAAGCGCCACAATGCCAACCCGCCGTTTGGGTAATTTCCCATTTTTGCCGGTTTCCTTCCCGTTGCAAATAATCAGCCAGCAGAATGAGATAGGCAGATTTAGCGGTGAGATTAAATTGGCGTGAACGCAAACGCGCCCATCCAGCCTGTAGCCCTAATTCACGGCGGGGCATGGCTTCATAAATATGCTTACCCGTCCCTTCCTGAAGGATCTTGATTACGATATATCCCTCTTTTCCATCACTCCCAATACCGACGGTTTCCATCTCATCAGAAAGCCAAATTTCTCTCTCTTCGATTTCTTCGGTTATCTCATTTTGTTGGCGCTCAACAAGATAAAGCCTGCCGCGCCGCTTATCGATATAAGATCCCAGCTTGGTGAGTTTCTTCTTTTTGGGGGCGTCACTGATTAGCATCAGCTTTGCGCCCTTTGTTTTTTTCATCTCAACTACATTGTCTTCTGTTTGCACAACTTCCTCCGCAATCTTCATTTCCGGCAGCACGGTACTTGCCACAAAAGCCCGTTGTAGCGCCTCTACGCCGTTATGCTGGCGGTAATCATTCCAGTCGGCCTTATGGTCAGTTGGCGGCACGGCAAACAGGCAAGAAGCGGCACGTGCGGCTTCCTCGGCAGCATGCTTACCCACGTTCTTACCCTCCGGGGTTACATCGTTATCTCCGGCTATGATGATTGGCGTTTGGGGCCAGCGCTCGCGCACGGCTTGAGCAACAGAAAGCAAATTGCCCGCATCAATGGCTGCCAGTATTACTTCAGCGCCGCACACAGCCAGACTCAACGCTGTTGCATAGCCCTCGGTGATCACCACGCTATCGGGGTTCTCGGGGATATCACCCACAGGAATAAAGGCCCCTTTCTTTTTCGTACCCGCGAGTAGGCGCTTCTCTCCAGTGGGCCGTATGGTCTGAGCACCTGTTACCGTACCCGCCATCGTGCGCAGTACCAGCAGTAGCGAACCATCCTTGAGCAACGGGTGGGGGCCTTGCAGCCCCTTATTGTTGAGGTAGACGGACTCGCCCATATGGGTAGCTTTCATCAAAGCCGCCACCCGTTCAGCTATCGGGCGCAGAGGCTTCTCTTTGGCTGGCTTCTTCTCCGGCAGCGGTAGCGCCATCTCTTCGGCTACCATCGTAGCGGCCTCGAGTGCGGTGCATTGCTTGACCTTCATCACCAAATCCAGCCCCGTTCCTGCGCCACAGTGCGAACACAGGTAAGTTCCGCGGCCCTCCAAATTGTCGAAGCGGTAGCGGGTTTCCCCGCCGCAGCTAGGACATTCGCTTTCCTTGCGGTTGGTCGATATGCCGAGGCGTTCCAGAATTGGCTCCCAATGCCCGTTAGCCTTGAGGCGGATATCATCGACAAAAGTAGTCATACCCACCTCCGAGCGTTGACGTCATATCTGTCACCATCGACTGCCAGATTTCAGCACCGTAGGCCGTCAATCCGCACTCGGTGACGCACTTTTCCAACAACCGTATGGCAGCGTCCTCCCATAGCCTGTAGTTCTGCTGCAAGGCTTCCAGAAAATAGCTATCCACGAGGTCACGGACGCCTTTCACCCCACCAACTATCTGAACTTCAATGGGGGATACAGTTTTAATCACAAAGTGCTCCCCACCATTGGTCGTGGTCAGATGGTCATACAGCACCGCCGAATACTGGTTAGCCAGCGCATTAAGGCGGAAATTTTTTGTTACCAGTGTCATATTTCCCCCTCAGTGTGCGGTTGGCGCTTCCGGCATCCCGGATTTGTTGATTTGCTGAATGAAGCCATCATGCAACTCGGATAGCACCTCACGCCCCATATCGGAGAGGCCACCGTTTTCATCCCGCATGGCGGAATAGAACTGGATAGCGTTTATCGTTCCCTGTTCTGCGCCGTATTTCTTAATCAGCGCCCCCTCAATGTTGTTAGCCATCGCGAAACGTTCAGTGGACAGATAAAGGTTCATCGCGCCATATTCGCCCTGATAAACCGCACATTCACGGAACTCGCCCGGTCTCCACTCAACGGTAACGGTGCCGTTGGCCACACGCTGCTCATGGTTAAAGGCGAAGGCAATCACCCAGCGCCAGAGCAGCAGCGCGTCATGGTTGGTGTAGTCGTAGTCGGACTGCTCCCATTTGCGGGCAATCTCAAACGCCAAATTTAGGTCGTCATCCCACTCACCAGCGTCAAGGCGCGTCATGGCATCGGCGTAGGGGATGAGGTCTACATGCTCGTACAGGCGCTCAGCGGTGTGTTGCGAGATGTTGATACCGTCCGGGGTATTCTCGACGTGATAGCGACTCATGCGGCGTCCTCCATCACAGCAGCCAACGTGCGGCTAACTTCGCAGTTGAGGTCACACGCTATACTGAGTAAGTCGATAAGAACCGGAGATACTTTTTCATCATTAGCCTTATCAAGAATGACTTCATACAGTGAACAGGCTGCACTTGCACGGAATGCTGCGGTATCGAGAGGGATTGGTGTGTTACGCATGTGCCACCTCCTGAACTGTAACGATTTCCGTTATGGTTGAGGTTGAAGGTGGGGTGATGTTGACCCTTCCTTGCACAGGTTGACGACCAGCCCATATCAGGCGGCTGTCTTTGAACATGGCGATGAAGGTACGGCGGTCTCGGCGTGTGAACGACACTTTGCCGTAGGGCGTGGTCGAATAGCACGGGACGATCCAGTATGTTTCTAGAAATTCAGGGCGAGTTTGGGTATGCTGATGCTCAGCCATAACTGTTACTCCAACTAACGGTTTGGTTAGCCCTTGTTTGGTGCTGGTAACACCTTTCAAGGGCGGATTAGAAACAGGTTTTACCATGCTTAGGTACGTACCCATTAAATTTAATCCTAAACCTGTAGGTACGTGCATGTCAACTATCAAACGCGATAAAAAAACTTCTAAAGATGGAAAAGCGCCAACATTCCAGATCAGGATACCCCCCGAGTTAAAAGAACAATTCGAGGCTGCGGCGCTTGAATCCGGTATGAGCTTGGGTAACTGGTTTAAAACTCTTGGGCGCAAAGAATTACAGTCACGAGGCATTGAACCCAAAGCCTGACTAGTCTGTTGGTATGGAGCGAAGCCAGTAGCTTGCAAGTGCGAATTGTGGTGTAATTCGTTCGCTTCCTCACAAGTGAGCAACTGCATGATTCGAAGGGCCGGACGTGGCCCTTTTTCTTTGCCTGCCGTCTGCACAAATCCAGAATTTGCTTTTTCATTCAGATGGTTATCTGCACATACCCCCACCATATGAGCGGAAGCTAAACCATTGATTGTATTGCGAGAGGTCACAGTGACCTCCGGCATGGGGATCTGGTGGTGGCGAGATTTTGCACTCGCCGATTTTGGCGAGCTCAAATTGGCATAACCCGCTGAATCCTCAGAGGTCATCGATACAGTGACCCCGGCGCTGCCCGTTGCTGTCGCTTTGATTGAGCTAAATATTAAGCTCAATGAGCCAGCCAAGGAGAAGGCTTCTTTCTGGCTGGCCTTCCCCAAGTCAATTAATCCCTCCGTTTGAAACGGAGGAATGCCGCACTGAAATATATCGCCCACTTTATTTAAGGCGTAGGGATACCCGTTCCGGTTATTACCGGAAATTATCGTTAACATGGTTAGACCTTATTTGTTAATTGGTGCTAGATTGCTTGTTTTTGCTTAAATCCCTGACAGGCGGATCTTGCATCCAGTGCAACACTTCGCTCAAGCGCCACGCATTCGAGGTTGCGCCAAGCTTAATACGTTTGGGAAATCGTCCTTCCTGTTCCCATTTCCACGCACTGATTTTTCCTATCGCGGTAAGCTTATGCCTTTCATCTTCACGAATAAAACGTTCGTAGGGTTCGTTGACGGAATTAAGCAACTTTCGGCGTTCTTCATCCGTGGGGTAAACGTATTTATGAGCCACGCTATCATCTCCATGCTTCAGTATTTTTAAGTATGTTTTCAGAGTTAGATAAGAAAGTAAACAGGGCGGAGAAGCGGTTATTCTTCTCCACACTGGAATAGGACATTCAGATTTATTTCTCTCTATTTCCATCCATTTATTTTTGACATGGAAATATTTTCAATAAATAAAATTACGTTTGGCTACCGTTTAATTAATCCATCCGGTAGCACACTCTTTTCTGCCAGTTCATCAAGTCTGTCCATCCACCGATTTAGCGCGTCCAGTTTCTCCGGCAAGTACTGACTCCGGTTGTAGATACCCATGACTCCCGGCATAGCATGGCCTAGAAGCTGCTCTACCACATGCGGCATTACCCCCATGTCATTCAGCTTGGTTGCCAGCGTCCGGCGCAGGTCGTGAGGCGTCCAGTGTTTATCGTGGCCGAGTTTTTTACATATTTTCCCGCCAAATGCGGCTACCGTGCAATCCTTCTTTATTTCTCCAAGAAAATACCCGGTTCGTAAGTTATGGGCGCGCAATATCTCAATACATGGTCGTATCTTTTCGGGTATAGGTCTAATTATAGGCGTCTCAGTTTTGCTATGCTCTTTAGGAACAGTCCATAACCCGTTATCTAAATCCCATTCATCCCAACGGGATAATCTAGCCTCTCCGCTTCGACAGCCAAAAACCATTAATATTTTCAACCATACGGAATAGTAAGGCAGTAATGAATTATTATTGTTTATGAATAACCATAGCTGACCGATTTCTGTATCAGTTAACACTCTATCTCTTTTTCCTGATGTTTTACCCACATCAGCTATAGTTAGATCATCTAACGCATTGTTTGGCGCATATCGACGAACCCGACAGAACTTTAACGCTTGTCTACATATCTGAAACACTTTCCCCGCTGTTACCGGAATGTGTTTCATACGGTCAAAACACTCTAACCAATAACGAGTTTCACAATCGGATACAGCCATATTCCCTATGTAGGGATAAATATGCTTTTTTAATAGTTGCATCTTATTATTAATGCTACTCACTCTTCCCATAGCATAATGTTTTACCCAATACTCAATTGCATCCCTAACCGTTACTGGCTTGAGTGATTCCTGTTTCTTAAGCTTAAGCTGCCGCTTCGGGTCTTTGCCATCAGATAGCCATGTCCGGCACTCGTCGCGCTTCTCCCTCGCCTTCTTCAGACTCATATCGGGATAGCGCCCCAACGTCACGCGCTGAAGTACCCCATTGTTGCGATAGGTGAATGTCCAGCTAATGCCGCCGACTGGTGACACTCTCACGCTAAGGCCTGCTCCATCAGCAAAGAACTCAGGCTTATCACGAGTCGTCCCCATCAGATTTTTAAGCCGCTTGTCAGACAGTTTGTTCAGATCTCCGCCCACTACACACCTCAATGTTTTACGCGAAAGTTTATACACATTTTACTGTAAGAGAGTGAATGAAAGGAAACGAATATGAAGAGTTAAACCTAAAAAAAGATTATTAATCAGAGCTTTTGCCCTCTAGCAGTGAGCATATGGAAACGAGTATAAACGCTAAATAATAACCCCAGGCAGAATGTTGTTGATCGTCACGTTGCGGTGCACTTGCGTACGCGCCAACCCGGCGACAAAGCCCGTCAGGCCTGAGCGTGCACTATTGGACAAGCCGAGTTCCAGTTGTGGGATCTTGACGCTGCGCGAGGTGATATTGATGATGCGGCCAAAACCACGCTCTGCCATGCCATCTACCGTGAGGCGTATTATGGCAATCGGGCCGAGCATCATGCTGTCGAGAGCATCGAGCCAATCCTGTCTCTGCCATTCGCGAAAATCACCCGGCGTTGGGCCGCTGGCGTTATTGATCAGAATGTCGGGAGTAGGGCAGGCGTCAATGGCCGCTTGTCGGCCTGCTTCTGTGGTGATATCCGCCACAACGGCATGCGGACGCACGCCGGTTTGCAGCAAAATGCTCTCTTGAGCTTCGTGCAATGCCTGTGCTGTGCGTGACAGTAAGGTGACCTCAACGCCTTCCTGGGTCAGTTGCAGCGCTGCCGCTTTTCCCAGACCACGACTGGCTCCCCACACCAATGCTTTTTTTCCTTGAATGCCCAAATTCATGCCGTTTGTCTCTCTGTCAGGTGAACGGTTGGGTGAGTGACCGCAGGGATATTTTGTGCGGTACGCGGCGTCGCGCCCGGTACTGCATCGATGAGTTCGGGTATAAGGGTGTTGCGGCTGATGCCAGATACGGTAACTGTCGCCTTGTTCTACGCAGTTGCCGTTGTGCATCACCATCACGTTATCGGCGATATAGCACACCACGGCCAAATCGTGTGAGATAAACAGCAGCGCCAGCCCCATGTCGTTTTTCAGTTCCACCAGCAGGTTGAGAATTTGTGCCTGAATGTACACATCCAGCGCAGAGACCGGCTCATCGCAGATCACCAGCGAAGGTTTGATCACCAGCGCGCGGGCAATCCCAATGCGTTGGCGCTGTCCACCAGAAAATTCGTGCGGGTAACGCTCCAGACTTTGTTGTGGTAGCCCGACCTTATCAAGGATATCGCGCACGGCACGTTGACGCTCGGCCCGCGAACCCATGCCGTGCACCACCAGTGGGGTTTCCAGAATGTGCTGAATGCTGTGGCGTGGGTTAAGCGATGCGTAAGGATCCTGAAATATCATCTGCACACGCTGACGCAGTGACGCCAGACGTGACGCGTTGTGGTGGGTGATATCCTCACCGTCAAAAATGATGTTGCCCTGTGAGGTGGGTAGCAGGCGCAGGATGGTTTTTGACAGGGTCGATTTTCCACAGCCGGATTCGCCGACCAGCCCCCAGGGTTTCTCCCGGATGGATATCCAGTGATACGCCATTTACCGCGCTGACTTTCCCTTGTGCGGTCTGGTATTCGGTGTGGACATCGCGCAGTGACAGCAGCGGCTGTTGATCGGTCTGGCGCGGGCTATGCACCAACGGCGGCGGTGTAATCAACGTGAAAGTAGAACCTTGCGCGTCAGGCTGATGGTGGATTTCCGGCAGGCGCGAATCCCGGTAATGCATGTCCTGATCCATATGCAGCGAGGTGCCGAGCAGCCCGCGCGTGTAGGGGTGCTGCGGTGTGTTAAACAGTTGCGTAGTGGCAGCCTCTTCGACCTTTTGACCGGCATACATTACCGCCACGCGATCGGCCCACTGAGACACCAAACCGAGATCGTGCGTGATCAGCAGCAGCCCCATCGACAATTCTCGTCTCAGCCTGTCCAGCAGCGCCAGAATTTGGGCTTGAATGGTGACATCAAGTGCCGTGGTGGATTCATCGGCAATCAACAAGCGTGGTTGGCAGGCAACCGCCATGGCGATCATCACGCGCTGGCGCTGTCCGCCGGAGAGGTTATGTGGGTAATCATCAACGCGACGGGCCGGCTCGGGGATCCGCACCAGATCCAGCAATTCAATGGCTCGCTTGCGCGCAGCGACCGGGGTTAATTGCTGGTGCACATGCAGCGTTTCCGCGATTTGCTGGCCAATGCTCAACACCGGGTTTAGCGCACCTCGTTATACACATCTTTCTAACGCACTGTTTAATCAATGAGTTACGGGTTTATCTCAGAGTGGCATTTTGAACCTCAAAAAGCCAATGGGATGGCTTGAATGCCTTAATTCACGGGGTTCTGAGCATCCTGTTCAAAAAATGGCCAAAAGATGTGTATAACGATATGGGTTAAACCCTATCCTAACGTGCGTTTTAAACAAACGTTTAAATCTGCATAAGCAAAGCTATATTCCGCATAACCCGCATACTTGAAGTGTCTGGGGTATTTCTTTTATAACTGTGGCATTGTTTTTTGTGGCAATGTTTTTACGATTTTTTAACGTCGTTTTTGGCGTTGTTTCTTACCAGGACTGCGTTGTCGCGCTATTCAGGGTGGCACGAGAAAGAATTGAGGTTGCGAATGGCTATTCAGCGTTATCCACATCTGGCGCATTGGGGCGCTTTTACCGCCGTCGTGGAGGACGGAAAACTGATCCGCTGCGAGCCGTTTGCCAGCGATCCTGCCCCTTCCGCGATGCTTGATTCTATCGTGCCGCTGGTCTATTCCGACAAGCTTATCCGCCGCCCGGCCGTGCGTGGTTCCTGGTTACAAAAGCGTGAACACAGCGATGGCACGCTGCGCGGCAAAGAAGATTTTGTTGAGGTAGATTGGGATGTCGCACTCGATCTGGTGGCGCAGGAGAACCAGTGCGTACGCGATCGTTACGGTGCGGATGGCCTGTTCGCCGGATCCTACGGTTGGTCTTCTGCGGGGCGCTTTCACCATGCGCGTTCTCAGGTGCGACGTTTCTATTTCTCCGGCGGAGGTGCCGTTGATCAACAGGGCAACTACAGTTGGGGCGCAGCGCAATTCTTTTTACCCTACGTTATCGGCACTTTTCAGCCGCTAACCGGCAAGGTGACGGAGTGGCGCAGCATGCTAGAACACTGCAATATTTTCCTCACGTTTGGCGGGTTGGCGCTGAAAAACGCGCAGGTGGCTTCCGGTGGGGCGGGATATCACAGTCTGGAACCGGCATTGCGTCAACTGACTGAGAAAAAGATCCCGGTTATCAACATCAGTCCGATGCGTGACGACTGTCCAGCCTTTCTCGGTGCCGAGTGGATCCCGATTCGTCCAAATACCGATGTGGCGTTGATGCTGGCGCTCGGTTACGAAATTCAGCGGCTGGGCGCGGATGACACCGATTTTCTGCGGCGTTATTGCGTGGGCTATGATGCGCTACGCAATTATCTGACCGGTGAACGCGATGGCACGCCGAAGACGCCGGAGTGGGCCAGCGCCATCACCGGCATTCCCGCCGAGCGCATTCGTCGTCTGGCGCACCAACTGATTGGCGTGCGCAGTTTCATCACCTGCGCCTATTCGGTGCAGCGCGCCCATCGCGGAGAGCAGCCATATTGGATGATGATCGCGCTGTCAGCCATGCTGGGCCAAATCGGCCTGCCGGGTGGTGGTTTCTCCTTTGGTCACGGCTCCATGAACGGTGTCGGTAATGAGCGTATCGCTACGCCCGCACCAGAATCTCCCTCGGTGAAAAACCCTGGGCGTGCCATTCCTGTAGCGCGTATTGCGGATATGCTGCTGAATCCCGGCCAACCCTATACCTTCAAGGGCGAAACCCATCGCTACCCTGAGATCCATCTGATTCACTGGGCTGGTGGCAACCCGTTTCACCATCACCAGCAGCTTAACCGTCTGGTTGAAGGCTGGTGCAGGCCCGAGACGGTTATCGTACAGGATATCGTCTGGACGCCCGCCGCGCAGATGGCCGATATCGTGCTGCCGGTGACCACCACGCTTGAACGTAACGATCTGGGCGGATCGTCGCGCGATCGCCATCTGTTTGCCATGCATCAGGCGATTGCGCCGCAACATCAGGCGCGTAATGACTATGATATTTTCAGCGAACTGGCGGAACGACTGGGTTATGGCGATGCCTTTACCCAGGGGCCTGATGAGCAGGCATGGCTAGAAGCGCTGTATGAAGAGTGTCGTGGGCGTCAGCAGGGTGTGGAATGGCCTGAATTCGAGCAGTTTTGGCAGCGTGGGCATCTGGATGTGCCGCAGGGTGAAAAACCGTTTGTGTTCTTTGATGCGTTCCGCAATAGCCCTGAACAGCACACGCTGCAAACGCCGAGCGGCAAGATCGAACTGTACAGCGATACTATCGCCCGTTACGGCTATAAGGATTTCGCCCTGCATCCAGAGTGGCGTCCGCCTGTCGAGTGGCTTGGCGCCGAAACCGCAGAACGCTGGCCGCTGCATTTTATTTCCATTCAGCCATCGGATCGGTTGCATAGCCAACTGGCCGCAACACCGCAGGTGGCGGCGAATAAAACCGCAGGCAAAGAGACACTCTACATGCACCCGCAGGATGCAAACGCGCGCGGCATTGTTGATGAGCAGCAAGTGGAAGTCTTTAACGCGCGTGGTCGTATTTATGCCGGTGTCCGCGTGACCGAAGGGGTGGCTCCTGGCGTAGTGATCATGTCTACCGGTGCCTGGTTCGAGCCGGGTTTCGGTCAGAAAGAGTGGCACGCGGTGGAACAGTCCGGCAATGCCAACGTGCTGACGCTGGATATTGGCACCTCACCGCTCACGCTGGGGCCTAATGCCATGAGCTGCCTGGTGGACGTAGCAGCAGCCTGATTTTCATCACACCAGTAGCGCAACAGGCCCGATCGCTTTATGATCGGGCCTGTTTTTTTACAGCAGTTATCAGAGTTAAGGGTTGGTGGTCATGAGTGGTACGTTATCCGAAGCCTATCTGCAACGCTTCGGCGGCACAGCGCGGTTATACGGTCAGCAGGCGTTGGCGCTGTTCGCACAGGCGCACGTGTGCGTTATTGGCATTGGCGGCGTAGGCTCCTGGGCCGCAGAGGCGCTGGCGCGTACCGGCATTGGTGCGATTACGCTGATTGATATGGATGACGTCTGTGTCAGCAACACCAACCGGCAGATTCACGCGCTGCGCGAACATACCGGACAGGCGAAAACGGAAGTGATGGCGGAGCGTATCCGTGCCATTAACCCTGAATGTCAGGTTACCTGCGTGGATGATTTCGTCACGGTGGATAACGTGGCGGAATATCTCAACCGTGGCTTCAGCTATGTGATTGATGCGATTGACAGCGTGCGCCCGAAAGCGGCACTGCTGGCATACTGTCGACGTTATAAAATTCCGGTCGTGACGACCGGCGGGGCTGGTGGGCAAATCGATCCGACACGCATCAGCGTGGTGGATCTCGCCAAAACCATTCAGGACCCGCTGGCGGCCAAGCTGCGTGAGCGACTTAAACACGATTTCAACGTGGTCAAGAACAGCAAAGGCCGCTTAGGCATTGACTGCGTATTTTCCGATGAGCCGCTGGTGTACCCGCAGGCCGATGGATCGGTGTGCGCATCGCGCAGCACGGCGGAAGGGGTAAAACGTATGGATTGCGCCTCTGGCTTTGGGGCTGCCACCATGGTGACCGCGACCTTTGGTTTTGTTGCGGTATCCCACGCGTTAAAGAAAATGATGGCGAAGGCGGTGCGCGAAGCGCAGCAGGTTGGTTCCTGAGCGGTGTTTTTCCATGTCCACATACCCGCGCTTATCCGTCATTCCCGCGTAGGCGGGAATCCCCCACGGGCTAAACGTGTTCCTGCTGTGTAGGAGCCCCGGCTTACGCCGAGAATAATAGGCTAGGCCTGTGCGGCTATGGTTTGAATACGCTGTGCCAGTGCGGATAATCCGCTGGCGCGTGAGGCGCTGAGCTGCGCGCGCAGGCCGAGCTGGTCAAACAGGGACAATGGATCTTGTCCTCGCAAATCGGCAGCCTGTTTGCCTTCTACCGCCGTGAGCAGTACAGCCAGCAAACCGCGCACAATACGCCCGTCGCTGTCACCGTAAAAGTGCAATCGACCATCCTGTTGTTTCTCATAGCCCAACCAGACGCGATTTTCACAGCCAGACAGGGCGATAGTGTCATTTTTCAACGCGTCCGGCAGGGCCGGAAGCTGTTTAGCCAGCAGGATCAATTGCCGATAACGCTCTTCCCACGAGCGGCAGGCATCGAAGGTGTGCTGTAAGGTCTCTGCCGTGATGGCACGGCCAAAAGGATGAGCGGTGTGCTCTGTCATGGGATGTTCTGTCATGGTGTAGGCCAGTTCCATTGTTCGTCAATCAATCTCGCAGCAAATCCAACGCATTGCCAACAGCCGTCACCAGCGCGGTGACATCATGCTCGTTATTATAGGGCGCGAAAGAGGCTCGTACTGCGCCATCGAATCCAAGTGCCGCGAATAACGGTTGAGCGCAATGGTGTCCGGCGCGAACGGCAATCTGTTGCTCTGCAAGAAGCGTTGCCAGATCGTTCGGATGTACATCGGTCAGGGTAAACGACAGAATGGTCGCGTTGGGACTGCGCAATGAGTGAAAACCGGGGAAACGAGCCAACTGCTGTTCAGCCAACTGGGCCAACCCTTTGCTATATTGCTCCGCAGCGCGCCAGTCATAGCCTTGCATCCACGTCAGCGCAGCCCCTAACCCGAGCACTTCGGCAATAGCGGGGGTGCCCGCTTCAAATCGCTGAGGAATGGCCTGCGGTGTAAACCCATCAAAAGAGACCGCGCTCATCATTTTCCCTCCACCGTGCCAGGGCGGTATGGATTCCAGCAGGTCAGCTTTGCCGTACAACACGCCAATACCGGTCGGGCCAAAAAGTTTGTGGCCGGAGAAGGCGTAAAAATCGATATCCAGTGCCTGTACATCAGGTGCGCTGTGCACAATGCCTTGCGCGCCGTCGACCATCACCACAGCACCTGCCTGATGCGCCAGCGCGATCGCTTTCGCCAGATCGGGTTGTCCCCCTGTCACATTAGACATCTGGCCCAGTGCCAGCAGGCGCGTGCGTGGGGTGATCAGATCGGCTAATGCTTCCAGGTTAGGCCGTGCATCCGCGCCAATCGGCAGCTTGGCGACGCGTGCACCGGTTTGCTGTGCCACCATCAGCCAGGGAATGAGGTTGGCGTGGTGCTCCGCTTCGCTGACGATGATTTCATCACCCGGCTGCAAACGAGGGCGTGCATAGCTTTGCGCCACCAGATTAATGGCTTCTGTCGTACCGCGAGTCCACACGATGCAACGTGGATCGTCGGCGTTAAGCAGGGCGGCTACCGCGCATCGAACCTGCTCGAATCGCTCTGTCACCTGCTGTGCGTGAGCATGTTGGCTGCGGTGAACGTTGCCGGTCTCGGAGGTGTAATACTGCGAGATGGCATCAATGACCGGCTGGGGTTTGAGCGCCGTTGCCGCGCTGTCCAGATAAATGCCGGATCGCGCGAGTGCAGGGAAATCATTACGAAAGGTTGCGGGATTGAATGCTGTCATGGTGTTCCTCTTCTGGCAGACGATCCTGTCGCATTTTTTACGGGGAAACAAGTTTTAGGACGATCCTTAAACGCATATTGAAATGATTTTGCTAGTTTTAACATTGTTGAAAAACGGAACTATCGTTCGGTAGTAGCGAAATAAGTAACCTAAAAATTTACTTGGAGTACACTATGAAGAATAAAATAGCAATTATTGCCATTGCGATGGCTGCACTCTCTTTGACTGCCTGTTCGAGTAATTATGTGCTGCATACCAACGACGGGCGCAGCATTGTCGCTGAAGGGAAACCGAAAGTGGATGAGGATACCGGAATGATCAGCTACGTCGATGCCTACGGCCACGAGCAGCAGATCAACCGTGATAACATGAAGGAAATAGTGGAAGCCAAATAGTTTTCCCTCGGGTGTAACCTGTGTCTCGATTCCCGCACTGCCATTTCGTTGCTTACTCGTTCGGTAAGGCGAGTCTGAAATGTCAGCGCGGGAATTGTCATTTCTGGCACACGGAGATTTGCCGCCTGTCAGGCAAAAAAAGCACCGCTAAAAAGCGGTGCCACATAAAAATCACTATGGACAGACAGGGTAAATGTACAGGAAGTGAAAGGTAGCCTTGGCTACCATGTCTGAAAAGCAGACAATAAATAGCAAACACAACATCACAGCCACAAGCCAAAAGCACTTCAGGAAACGCCTGCCGCACCTTTCGTTCCGGCTCAAGGAAGTGGCGCTAATATAGGTATTTGCTGGTGCATCCTCAACGGAAAAATTATAATGTCTCGGATAAAAAAACTAATGGCTGGAACGGTGCTGCCTCCGTGCACCTCTTAGGAAAAAGAAGAAAATTACCCTATGTCAAAGCGACTCCCTCCGCTCAATGCGTTGCGTGTATTTGATTCTGCCGCCCGCCACCTCAGCTTCACCAAAGCGGCGGAGGAACTGTTTGTCACACAGGCTGCTGTCAGTCATCAAATCAAGTCATTAGAAGATTTTTTGGGGCTCAAGCTGTTTCGTCGCCGCAATCGCTCTTTGCTGCTGACAGAAGAGGGGAAAAGCTACTATCTTGATATAAAAGAGATCTTCTCTTCACTCAATGAAGCGACGCGCAAGTTACAGTCACGCAGTGCCAAAGGGGCATTGACGGTCAGCCTGTTACCCAGTTTCGCCATCAATTGGCTGGTACCGCGATTATCGAGTTTCAATGCGGAGTTTCCGGGGATTGATGTGCGAATTCAGGCGTTAGACCGCCAGGAAGATCGTCTGTCAGATGATGTGGATGTGGCGATTTTTTACGGCCGTGGCAACTGGCATGGGTTGCGCGTTGAAAAGCTCTATGCTGAGTATCTGTTGCCTGTCTGTTCTCCGGTATTGCTAACGGGCAAGCATCCGCTAAAAACCCCGCAGGATCTGGTAGGGCATACCTTGTTGCATGATGCGTCTCGCCGCGACTGGTTGGCCTACACCCGGCAGCTTGGCGTGCAGATCAACGTGCAACAAGGGCCGATATTCAGCCACAGTGCGATGGTGTTGCAGGCGGCGATTCACGGACAGGGGGTCGCTTTGGCAAATAACGTGATGGCTCAGACCGAGATTGAAGCGGGTCGGTTAGTATGCCCATTTAACGACGTATTGGTCAGTAAAAATGCTTTTTATCTGGTTTGTCATGACAGTCAGGCTGAACTGGGTAAAATAGCCGCCTTTCGCCACTGGATTTTGGCGCGCGCGGCAAGCGAGCAAGGGAAGTTTCGTTTCTGCTATGACAACGCCGCACGTTGATATGTGGCGTTCGGATAATATTTGAATCGATTTACTGTGGAAAATACGATGAACAGTCGTTTTATGCTGATGTTTTCCGCGATCAGCGGGTTTGTGTTTGTAGCGTTGGGTGCCTTTGGTGCGCACGTGCTCAGCAAATCGCTGGGCGCTGCCGAGATGGCCTGGCTAAAAACCGGGCTTGAATATCAGGCGTTTCATACGCTGGCGATTTTGGCGCTGTCGGTATTGATGCGCCAGCGCCGTAATCTGTGGTTTTATTGGAGCAGCATTGCGTTGGCACTTGGCACCGTGCTGTTTAGCGGCAGTCTTTATTGTCTGGCGCTGTCGCACCTACGGTTTTGGGCGTTTGCCACGCCGGTTGGCGGTCTTTTCTTCCTGACCGGATGGGTTTTGATGTTGATTGGCGTGCTGCGCCAGACAAGAAAGGCGAAAAGTAATGAATAAGGTAATTTTATATTGCCGCCCCGGTTTCGAAAAAGAGTGTGCGGCAGAGATAACGGAAAAAGCCACCGCACATGAGGTTTTTGGCTTCGCCAGGGTTAAAGAAAATTGTGGCTATGTGATGTATGAATGCTATCAGCATGAAGATGCCGATCGCTTAATCAAAACATTGTCGTTTGATTCGCTGGTTTTTGCCCGTCAATGGTTCGTGTGCGGTGAGCTGTTGCGGGATTTGCCGCCGGAAGATCGCATTACCCCGATCGTCGGCATGCTGACTGGTGCGATTGAACGGGCTGGAGAACTGCGCGTTGAAGTACCGGACACCAATGAAAGCAAAGAACTGCTGAAGTTTTGCCGCAAGTTCACCGTGCCTTTGCGCGCCGCCCTGAAGGAAAACGGCATTCTGCTGTCGTATGAAAAAGCATCTCGTCCTGTTATCCATGTGTTGTTTATTGCCCCGGGGCATTGCTATGTGGGCTATTCCTACAGCAATAACCACTCGCCGTTTTACATGGGTATCCCGCGTCTGAAATTCCCTTCTGATGCGCCAAGCCGTTCGACATTAAAACTAGAAGAGGCGTTCCATGTATTCATCCCGGCTGATGAGTGGGATGAGCGTTTGGCAAGCGGCATGTACGCGGTGGATTTGGGGGCGTGCCCCGGCGGTTGGACCTATCAACTGGTGAAGCGCAGCATGATGGTGCATGCCGTGGATAACGGTACCATGGCGCAAAGCCTGATGGATACTGGTCAGGTGACACACCATGCCGCCGATGGTTTTCGTTTTGAGCCACCGCGCAACAATATCACTTGGTTGGTGTGCGATATGGTGGAGAAACCAGCGCGGGTGGCTAACCTGATGGCCAATTGGCTGGTGAAGGGCTGGTGCCGGGAAGTGATATTCAACCTCAAGTTGCCGATGAAAAAACGCTATGAGGAAGTGACGCAAAATCTGGCGCTGCTGAGCGAGCGCTTGAGTGAGAATGGTATCAACTACGAACTCCGTGCTCGCCAACTGTACCACGATCGCGAAGAGGTAACGGTACACGCGCGGCGTATATGGGGCGCGGTGCCGGGGCGGCGCGACGAGCGTTAAGCGTAACGGGCTTTTCTATTCGTCATCCTCGGAAAAAGCTGGGGATCTCTGCCAGAAGAAACGCGCTACATCTGCAAGAGATTCCCGCTTTCGCGGTAATGACGGGTTGGGAGCGGGAATGACTTTTCTAGTGGGTTTGTCTGCAATCTTACGCGTCGTTCGGGAAGAACGTCGCGTTTATTTCCCCGCCGTCAGCCGTAACTGTTGTAAATTCCCTTCCAGTGCCAAATCCGTGCGTAACGTCGCTACCTGACGGCTGATAAAGGCCAGTTCGCGCTGCGATTCCAGTTTGCGTCGCCATTTTTCTGGCACCTCATCCAATTGCTGGTAGAGCGGTTCCAAGGTTCCGGCTTGGGCAAGCAGCTGACTTGCGCTTTTAGGACCAATTCCCACCACGCCGGGTATTTTGCTGCTGCTGATGCCTGCCAGCCCCCAAAAATCAGGCAATTGTTGCGGTGAAACGCCAAACTCCTGTGCGATAAAAGGCACATCCAACCAGCGCTTTTGAAAATAATCACGAATCTGAATAGTGGGGGCTAGCAGTTGGCAGTAGCCCTTGTCGGTTGAGACAATCGTTGCCTGATGACCGGCGTGTGCGATTTTTGTGGCGAGCGTTGCCGCCAAATCATCGGCTTCATTGCCTGGTGTATGCCAACAGGGGATGCCCATTGATACCAGCGCTTGCCGTATTTGCGGCAGTTCAAGCGTCAGATTCTCAGGCATAGGAGGGCGGCCCGCTTTATAGTCGGGCAATAACTGGTGCCGCCAACTGTCAGCGCGCTGTTCATCATCAAACACCGCGACGGCGTGCGTCGGCTGACTATGCTGTAGCAGTTGGGTAACGGCGTGCTGACAGGCCGACGCGCAGGGAGATCCTTGCACGGCATGGATACGACGAATCAGGTTTAATGCATCGATAATCAGCAAATGTACAGGCATCAGGCGGTCCCGGCGAGAAGCGTGGTGAAGGTGGCGGGAAAATCCGGTTTTCCCGCCAGTATGGCATCAGGTACAGATTTCATAGCAAGGGATGTAGGCGCTGCCCGGCAGCTTCATCCTTTGCTGCGCAACGACCCCTTGCAGCAGTTTATCCATGCTTTGCATCAGTTGTGCATCGCCGTGGATCTTGTACGGGCCGTGCTCTTCAATCGCCTGAATGCCGACCTCTTTGACGTTGCCCGCCACAATGCCAGAAAAAGCCTTGCGCAGCGCTGAGGCCAGCGCTTCCGGTGCTTGATTGGGGTGCAGATTGAGGTTTGCCATATTCTCGTGAGTGGGCTCAAACGGCAATTGCAGATCGGGTGCGATGCGCAATGACCAGTTAAAGCTGTAGGCGTCACCGGTATGACGGCGATGTTCCTTCACCTGCGGCATCGCTTTCTTCATCTGCCGCGCCACTTCCGCTGCATCATCAATGATGATGGAGTAGTAACGGCGCGCCTGACGGCCCAGGGTCGTGATGATAAATTCATCCAGAACATGGAAATAGTCGGCGCTTTCCTCCGGCCCGGTCAGGATGATAGGCAGCACCTGTTCTCTGTTTTTCGGATTCATCATGATGCTCAGCAGGTAGAGGAACTCTTCCGCCGTGCCGACCCCGCCGGGGAAAATAATGATACCGTGCCCGATGCGTACGAAGGCTTCGAGGCGTTTTTCGATATCGGGCATGATGATAAGTTCATTCACCAGCGGGTTAGGCGGCTCGGCGGCGATGATGGACGGTTCCGTCATGCCAATAAAGCGACCTTCTTTATAGCGCTGCTGTGCGTGGCCGACGGCGGCACCTTTCATCGGTGCTTCCATGGCGCCGGGGCCGCAGCCGGTGCAGATGTTCAGTTCACGCAGCCCTAATTGGCTACCGACTTTTCGTCCGTAGAGATATTCAGTTTCATTAATGGAGTGGCCGCCCCAGCACACCACCATGTTGGGCTCTTCCCCGACGTGCAGTGCACGCGCATTGCGCAAAATAGAAAATACCAGATTGGTAATGTGGGCGCTGTTTTCCAGATTCAGGTTCTGATAGCGCTCTGCCGAGGTGATTTGCCCGTTCACAAACAGAATGTCGCGCAGTACGGCGAACAGGTTGGCCTGCAACGAACGGATAATGTCGCCATCGACGAAAGCGTCTTCCGGAGGATTGACCAGTTCCAGCTTCACGCCGCGTTCACGGCGCAACACATTGATATCGAAATCTTCGTAGCGGGATAGCAGCTCTTTGCTGTTATCGGTTTGGCTGCCGGAATTCAGCACGGCAAGCGAACAGTTGCGGAATAAACGGTAAAGATCGCTGCTGGCCGTGCTTTTCAACATGTCCACTTCCAACTGCGATAACAAATCCATAGACCCTAACGGGCTGATATGTGTAATCAATTTTACTCCTTGAGAACGCAGTGTATAACAACAAAATTTCCAGGCTATCCTTTGTCGCCACTGGGGTGGCAAGACGCATAACACTGATTTTATGTATTGATCCACCTTAACCTGATGGTATCAGTTTTTCCAATAATGCCGTTTCTGAATGACGATATTGTATCGTATCCCGCACTATTGCCGGGGTAAGCGACCAGTGTTTGCAATAAAGTCGGTGTTGCTACGCCAGGGATTGATGTCCAGCCCGCCGCGGCGTGTATAGCGCGCGTAAACGGTCAAGACTTCTGGCTGGCAAAAACGCATCAGGTCGTTGAAGATACGCTCCACGCACTGCTCATGGAACTCATTGTGGTGCCGAAAGGAGACGATGTAGCGCAGCAGGGCTTCTCTGTCGATACGTTTGCCCCGGTAGCGAATTTGTACCGAGCCCCAATCCGGCTGGTGAGTGATCAGGCAGTTGGATTTGAGCACATGGCTCACCAATGTTTCTTCAACAACGGGGCTCTGTGCGTGGCAGGCCTTGGCGAGATGGTCGGCATTGAACGCATAATCCGTGATCTGAACATCCAGTCCGTCAATACATTCTCCTTGGAATTGGCCCAGCGTCTGTCCCTGAAAGGCATCCAGCGAAAACAGCGCCACGCTAACCTCACCCTGCGCACAGGCGGCCAGATCGCGCGTTAGTGTCTCTTGTACCCGTTGCCAATTTTCAAAAACCGTCTGATTGAAGCTGTTCAGGTAGAGTTTGAAGCTTTTGGATTCGATAAGGTTTGGGCTATCTGCCTGCAAATGCATTTCGCCTACGGCAACCTGCGGCACTCCGTTGGGCGCAAGCCAAGAGAGTTCGTATAATGTCCAGATATCTTCACCGTGAAACGGCAAATGCGCGGCATCAATGCCCAAAGGGTCGCGGTTTAAACTGCGTGGAACCGCTTGTAATAAGCCGGCATCGTAGCTGTCGTGGTAAGATGTCGGTTTTCCCAACGGTAACGCACTGAGCGCATCCTGTTTGTCAATAGTGGACATAACATGCCTTTGCAAAGTAAAAACTATATGCAGTAGTGTAACCGACTCGCCCAGTGAAGAGAAAAAAGTATGGATGACAATGTGCAGCACGCACTCCAGGGATTTACCCAGCGCTATATGGCAGCCTGGCAGCAAGCCTATGACCATTTGCCTGCCAGTGAGGCGTTGTACGGCGCTGCTTCACCCTGCGTAGTGGAAAATGACGGCGAGCGGGTATTTTGGACTCCTCAGCCTGTGGCCGAGGGCGCGGCACTTGACGGCGTGTCGCGTGCGCTGACAATTGCGCTGCATCCTGATGCTGAAGCCTTTTTTACCACGCAGTATGCCGGGGATATGGAAGCGCGCTTTGCCGATATTGATTGCCTGCTACTGCATGATCTTGACCCACCATCTCCGGACAGCTTTTGTATCTTAAGTTAACGATGCCCGCTGGCGCCGATATTCTCTTGGGGAGTTGTATCCCAGCGCACTGTGCGGATGGTTTTCATTGTAATGATTGAACGCCGCTGCAAGATTCTTCAGCGCTGTTCGCACATCGGGTTTTGGCATGAAGGCGATGTAATCTTCCTTCATCGTCTTCACGAACCGTTCTGCCATGCCGTTACTCTGTGGACTGCTCACTGCTGTTGTGCAGGGCTCCAGATTCAGTTCTCTGGCGAACTTCCGCGTTTCATGCGCTGTGTACGCTGAACCATTATCCGTCAGCCATTGCACTGGTTTATCCGGCAGCGCGCTACCGAAGCGTTTTTCCACCGACCTCAGCATCACATCCTGCACGGTTGAACTGTCATAACCCCTGGTGCTCGCTGCCCAGTCTATGGCCTCCCGGTCGCAGCAGTCCAGTGCGAACGTCACCCGCAGCTTCTCGCCGTTGTCACAACCGAACTCGAAGCCATCTGAGCACCAGCGCATATCGCTCTCTGCTACCGCGATTTTGCCTTTATGCTCCCGCTTCGGACGTTCAGTTTTATCATGCAACAACAGCAGGTTATGCTCGCTCATTATCCTGTAAAGCCGTTTGGCGTTCACCGGTGGAAGTCCCTCTGCACGACGTTGCTTACGCAGGATACCCCACACTCGGCGGTAACCGTAACTGGGCATGTCGCTGATGATACGGAGGATGTCCGATAATATCTCAGCATCAGCTTCGTCATTACGCCGGTTGCTGCGCCTGTCCAGCCAGTCGGCAGAACGGTTAACCCGCAGTGACAGCTGCGCACGCGACACGCTCATGGCGCGGCTGACCAGAGCTATTCCCCGTCCTTTGGCAACAAGGGCGCGTGCGCTATCCATTTTCGCGACTGGCGGTACTCCACTGCTTCTTTGAGGATCTCAACTTCCATCGTCTTCTTACCCAGAAGGCGCTGTAGCTCCCGGACCTGCTTGAGGGCAGTCGCCAGCGCCGAAGCTGGAACCACTTCTTCTCCGGCCGCAACGGCGGTGAGGCTTCCTTCCTGGTATTGCTTCTTCCACTTAAACAAAAGGCTGGGCTGGATGCCATGCAGGCGGGCTACATGGGAGACGTTCATCCCCGGCTCCATTGTCTGCTGAATGATGGCGATTTTCTCTTGCGGAGTTTTACGCTTACGGACTTCTTGCCCTAACAGGATCCCGGTCATTTCAAAATTAGCGTGATTGTTAGACATATATCTAAGCCTATCTCTTATCTGGAGATACAGCTACTGTCTGGTGTTACAGGGGGCTACATCATTGCCTGCTACTGCAATCGTGGAGCGAGGATGATTTTGTGCGTATGCAAGAAAATCTGATCGGGCATTTGCTGACGCAAAAGCGACTCAAGTTGCCGCCGACGCTGTTTTTAGCCACGACGGAATCAGAAATGGCGCTGATTTCGTTATCCAATGTTAGCGGTGAAGTATGGCTTGAAACCTTTGGTACACGTGAACATCGGGTGTTGGCTCCCTCTTTGTCTGTGTTCCTGCAACAGTTGCAACCGAGAGTATGATGATGGCTACCTGCGTTATCTGGCCGATATGCGTGTAAGAGATATCTTACATTTATTGTGAGACATCTCTGTGTTTTCCTCGTTTCATGCACTTTTTTTGTTTTTTTCTTTTTAATTAATGGATTATATTTTTCTTTGCATTAGGGGTTTCAGCGTAAATATGGCTTTGTTGAATAAATCAGAACTTGTAACGACTGTGCCCCAGGTCGATTGTTACGTGATGCGAATACTGTTCGGCATTCCTAATAGCGTGATCCGGTTAAGCGCTTTGACCATCGCCATGGCTTCACCCACCTGAGCATCGTAGTCACGCAGACTTAGATGACCACCCAGAAGCGTTTTGAACCGGAACATGGCCGTTTCAGCCACTGAGCGTCGGTGATAGCCCACTTTCTTTTTCCAGGTATCGTTGCTGCCGCTCAGGCGCTGATTTGCAACAGCGTGGTTACGCTCGTGGTAGTGGTCCGGCCAATATTGCGCCCCCCTTCACGGCGGGATAAGCGGCCTTATTTTCTTCCTCAGCAGAGCATCATGGCAGTAACCTGTATCGTAAGCGCCGTCAGCCGATGCCTCTCTGATTTTCCGGTGGGTCTGGTTTATCAGTGCCGGTAGAGCCTGGGCATCAGTCGTACCACTGAGCGACAAATCCGCACAGATAATCTCATGCGTCGCACTGTCTACTGCCAGATGCAGCTTACGCCACACCCTGCGTCTGTCGGCACCATGCTGCCGGACTTTCCATTCGCCTTCGCCGGTAATGCCTTAAAATAGTTGGCTTTTGTGATATTCTGCCGCTATTTGAGGTTTCCACGTGGTTACTGTTTTTGTTCATTGCCCTCGCTGCCATTCAGATAAAGTTTATCGACATGGCCTTAGTCCAACTAAGCGCGAACGCTTCCGGTGTCAGTGCTGTCGCCGTGTATTCCAGCTTACCTACCGCTATGAAGCGCGAAAGCCGGGAGTCAAAGAGCAGATCGTTGATATGGCCTTCAACGGTGCCGGTGTTCGCGATACCGCCAGAACGTTGAAAATCGGCATCAATACGGTCATCCGGGCTTTAAAAAGCTCTCGCCCCGCAGGATAACGTCTTCTCCCGTTGCTCACGCCGACGTCGCCCTTATCTGTGAACTTGATGAGCAATGGAGCTTCGTTGGCAGTCAGGCGCTACAGCACTGGCTCTGGTACGCTTACAATACCAAAACGGGCAGTGTTCTGGCCTACACTTTTGGCCCCCGAACCGATGAGACCTGCCGTGAATTGCTGGCTCTGTTGACACCGTTCAACATCGGCATGATTACCAGTGACAACTGGGGCAGCTATGCAAGAGAGGTTCCGAAGCAGAAACATCTGACTGGCAAGATCTTCACGCAACGCATAGAGCGCAATAACCTGACGCTCCGTACCCGCATTAAACGACTGGCGCGTAAAACGATTTGCTTCTCGCGCTCCGTCGAGATCCACGAAAAAGTCATCGGAGCCTTCATCGAAAAACACATGTTCTACTAATTGGAGTCATTACCCCTTCGCCAAAGACCTTCAGGCCGGTTCCATCAATGACCAGATGTGAGATTTCACCACGGGTTGGCGTTTTTATGCTGATGTTCACTGTCTTTGCTCGCTTGCTGAGCAGCGAATAGTCTGGACAATGCAGCGACAATTTAATCAGTTTAAAAATCGAGTCAACAAAACCCTGTAAAGCCCTCAATGAATCTATGGTCACCCCCATTTTTGCAACACTGATCTTTGATTAATGGTGGGCTTGCTTAAATCTATCCGGCGTCTTTATGGCCAAGGATGCCCGCGCCACGATGAGTTTCGCACCTGATATTCCTAAAAAGGCCATCGGCTTCATTGAGCCATTTTCATTTTTTGGTTTTATATCAGGCCGTCAGGCCGTTCATGTCATCAATAATCAGTCTTCGCAAAACCAGATGGGTAACTTCGTTAAATTGCTGACTGTTAGACCAGCATTACTGTTCAAACACGGTATTTCGTGTCGTTATTGCCCAAGCTATTCGAACTAATTTATTTGCTAATGCACAGCACACAACGCAAGAATGTTTCCTGCCCAACTGAGACCTTACCCAATCAGCTAATCTCCCTGATTGATGGTCAATTCTTAGGATAAATACCCGCGCACATTGAACAAGCAATCGGCGAAGGTTTTTATCTCCACGCTTGCTAATACCCAGCAGAGTATTCTTCCCTCCAGTACTGTATTGGCGGGGTACAAGACCGGTGGAAGCGGCAAAATTACGACTGTTTTCATATTGCTTGCCATCGCCTAACTGTGATGACAAAACGCTGGCTGTTATCGGTCCAACACCTGGGATGGTCATTAAATGCTGGCCAGTTTCATCTAAATAACTGTTCCGAATAGTAGATCACCTGAAGGGAACTCAGTCCAAGTAGAGCGATCTGATCAATCGATAAAGATCCCAAATCATCAACCGGACTGAGCGATGTCGAGCATAGCACCGATACCCCGTAACGAACGACGCCTGATGAAGAAAACTCTCCATAAAACGCGTGACAAGAATCACGCCCGCAGGCTGACCGCCATCCTGATGTTGCACCGGGGCGAGCGCGTGAGCGATGTCGCCAGAATGCTTTGCTGCGCCCGTTCGTCAATCGGCAGATGGATTAACTGGCTCACCCTGTACGGCATTGAAGGCCTCAAATCTCTGCGGCCCGGTCGTGGCCGTCGCTGGCCGTTTGAACAGATCTGCGCACTGTTAATCCAGCTCGTAAAGCGTTCCCCTCATGATTTTGGCTATCAGCGTTCGCGCTGGAGCACGGAACTGCTAGCGATAAAAATCAATGATATAACCGGTTGCCAGTTGCATGCTTCCACGGTGCGCCGTTGGCGGCCTTCTGCCGGTCTGGTGTGGCGACGCGCAGCTCCTACGCTGCGTATCCGCGACCCGCATAAGGAAGAAAAAATGGAGGCCATCGCGATGGCGCTGGAACAATGCAGCGCGGAACATCCCGTCTTTTACGAAGACGAAGTGGATATTCATCTGAATCCCAAAATTGGCGCGGACTGGCAGGTTCGCGGGAAGCAGAAACGCATCGTGACGCCGGGCCAGAACGAGAAATATTATCTGGCGGGTGCATTACTGTAGTGGCACACTGATACTGGCCACCTGAGCGGAGGTGATATGCTCACCTCATCAACACGACAGGTGACCTCATGGGTAAACATTTTACGGCGGAATTTAAGCTCGAAGCCGCAAAGCTGGTTGTCGACCACGGCTACACATACGTTAAGGCCGCAGAGGCGGTTAATGTCAGCCATTCTGCCATTAGTCGCTGGGTCAATAAGCTTCGCCTTGAACGACAGGGAAAAACGCCAACGGGACTTCCTCTTACCCCTGAACAGCTCGAGCTGCGTGAGATGAAGAAAAAAGTCCAATGCCTTGAAATGGAGAACGAAATCCTAAAAAAGGCTACGGCGCTCTTAATGTCGGACTCACTCAACGGTTCACGGTAGTCGACAGGCTGAGGGCGCGATACCCGGTCACGGCGTTGTGCCAAACTTTTGAGGTACATCGCAGCAGCTACAGGCACTGGCAGGCTTCCGCTAATGAACCCGACGGTGAGCGCGTGGTTAAGTGTAGTCGCGTCATGGAAGCCTGGAACGCCAGCGGCGGCTCTGCCGGCTCTCGAAGTATCGCGACCATCGTCACCGGCAGCTCTGGTGTCAAAATGGGGCGCTGGCTGGCTGGCAAGCTGATGAAGGAGCTGGGTATCGCCAGCTGCCAGCGACCGGCTCACAAATACAAACGCGGCGGCAATGAACACGTTGAAATACCGAACTATCTCAACCGCCAGTTCGCGGTTACCGCGCCGGATCAGGTCTGGTGCGGCGATGTGACCTACATCTGGACGGGCAAATGCTGGGCTTACCTTGCGGTGGTGCTAGACCTGTTCGCCCGCAAACCGGTGGGCTGGGCCATGTCGACGTCGCCGGACTCGGCGCTGACAGTTAAAGCGTTGCAGATGGCCTGGGAACTCCGGGGACAACCAACAGGAGTCATGTTCCACAGCGACCAGGGCAGCCACTATACCAGCCGTCAATACCGGCAAGCCCTGTGGCGCTGCCGGATAAAGCAGAGTATGAGTCGGCGGGGTAACTGCTGGGATAATGCGCCAATGGAGCGGTTCTTCCGCAGCCTGAAGACAGAATGGGTGCCGACAAAGGGTTACAACAGCTTCAGCGAAGCCCAGGACGCGATTATCCGCTACATCACGGGGTATTACAGCGCTATCCGGCCTCACTGGTATAACGGCGGCTTAACTCCAAACGAATCTGAGCGACTGTTCTACATACAGTCTAATGCGGTGGCCAATATTAGTTGACCACTACACACGCTGATAGTTGATAACTACATTATTCACAAAAGCCGGGAGACGCAGCGCTGGCTGGAAGAAAACCCGAAATTCAGGGTTATTTATCAGCCGGTGTACTCACCATGGGTAAATCATGTAGAGCGGTTATGGCAGGCGTTGCATGAAACCATTACCCGCAATCATCAATGCTGTTCAATGTGGCAGTGACTGAACAAGGTTCGCCGCTTCATGGAAACCGTCAGCCCGTTTCCCAGTGGAAAACATGGACAGGCAAAAGTGTAGCGGTATTAGGAACAGCTATTTAGAGAGAGTGCCTGCCCAAGTTCTCTTTCGAGCTCTGCTATCTGCCCAACCAAATATTGGTAATGATCGTGTAATCGAAGCAGCAACTGTGCCAGATAAGGTGGCAAGTCATTATCAGCCAGAACAGCTTAAAGCCTTTTGATTACCGCAATACCTTTCGGCATGCTGATACCAAACTCCAGTAAAAAAGCATGCATTTGGTTAGTCGTTTTAACGTTGTCTCTGACCAACGACTCCCTGACGCGATGCAAGGCTCGCATAGCCTGCTGAGCCTCAGTTCTTGGCTGCACAAACCGCGTGGAAGGGCGTGATCCGGCTTCGCATATTGCTTCGGCATCAACGAAATCGTTCTTGTTGCTCTTGACAAAAGGGCGGACAAACTGCGGAGAGATCAACTTTACTTCATGCCCCAGCTCACTGATCCGACGAGCCATAAAATGGGCACCGGCGCAGGCTTCCATTACAACGGTAGTAGGTGTACACGTAGCCAGAAACTCGATGAGTTTGGTGCGGGTAAACTTTTTCCGCAGTAATGCCTTGCCTGATTTATCCTGACAATGAATGTGAAAAGAATGTTTGCCGAGATCGATACCAATAAGCGTGACGTTTTGCATGATGGCCTTCTCCATAAAGAAACACCCTGTCAGCGTACCGCTCACAGGGTGGGGGTGACCATCTCATTAGGCCAAACACGCGTTTCATCATCAGGACTGTGGTGATGGCCATATCTGAGTAGTGGAGCGGTCGTCCACGCCGTTCAGTAATCGTATTTTCCGTCCATGCAGCAATGGCTGATTCATCTAGCCATACGGTTAGAGAACCGCGCTGCTTGAGGGCCTTGTTATAGGAGGGCCAGTTAGTGATTTTAAAATTTTGTTTTGCCATGGAGACCTGATGTTGAAACAACTATGGTGATCTGATCCGATGATTACCCAAACTTTCTATTTATTCAACAAAGCCTCCAGCACTTTGTGCATATGATCTTCATCACGGAAAATATAGGGCAGGGTAAACACTTCGATTTCTGGCAAAATGGCGGCAACGGGGGTCATGGATACACGAATAATATCGATGGCACCCAATTGCGCCTGCTCAATCATTTGCTTCTCATCGCCTAATACCCCGCCTGGAAAGGTTTTTATTTCCAGTTTTCCATCCGTGGCGGCTTTTAATTTTTCTCCCATTTTTTGTACGGCTACCACATTGGGATAGCCTTCGGGGTGGACATCGGATGCTTTGATTTGTAATGCACTGACTGAATAACTCATCAACAGCGTGGCGGAGCTTAGGCCACCTCGTTATACACAAGTCCGCAACGCCTTATATGCCAAGGGTTAGCGGGCTGAAATAGGCAGCCAGTGGGGTTGTAAATGAAGTGAAACCGACGTGTACTATCGCCATTTACGGCGCTGAAAAATGACACGGGATTCAGATGGCTGGGCACACCAAGAACTGGAAGGGGTAAATCTTGGTGACACGAGGCTCAATAAGCGTGCCAAAGGGCTTTTGATACGGCTGGCTGAGAATCCGCAAGCCAGCATTCCGCATGCGTGCCTCGGATGGTCTGAGACGCTGGGTGCTTACCGCTTCATGGAGAACCAAGCATTCGAATGGCGAGACATTCTGCAACCTCACTGGCAGCGTACGCAGGAAAGGATCCGAGAACACGAGGTTGTGCTGTGTATCCAAGACACTACCGAGCTTGACTTCAACGGGCAGCAAATCCAAGGCTTGGGTCCCTTGAACTACGAAGCCAGGCGTGGTCTGTATCTGCATCCGACCTACGCGGTCAGTCCGGATCGCGTGGGGTTGGGCGTACTGGATGCGTGGATGTGGGCAAGAGAGCCGAAGGATGCAGACGGAAAACGCGATGGGATCAAGGAGAGTACGCGCTGGCTCGAGGGATACGAGCGAGTTGCTGAACTCGCCTCGGAGTTGCCAAACACACGTCTGGTGTACTTAGCCGATCGCGAAGCGGATATCAAGGCGTTGATGCAGCTCGCTGATGACCTTGGCACTCCGGCTGACTGGTTGATCCGCTCGACTCATAATCGCAGTCTGGACTGTAATGAGAAGCTTTGGCAGAAGGTTGGAAAGACCGTGCCGGTGGGAGAAATCGAATTCGTTATGGCGGCTCGCGCGGGGCAGAAGGCGCGTACGGTGAAACAGGCGCTGCGCGTGAAGCGAGTGTCGCTGCGTTGCGGGTTGGCAGTGACTTGTGTGATAGCCAAGGAAATTGAGCCGCCAGCAGGCGTGAAGCCGGTCGAGTGGCGGTTGCTGAGCAATCCGCGTACCTGAAGGACGAGAAGATATCGTGGAGCTGATCGACTGGTATCGGGCTAGATGGGAAATCGAGATGTTCTTCAATGTGCTGAAGAACGGCTGCTGTGTCGAAGCGTTACAGTTATCGACCGTGGATCGCATTGAGCGGGCATTGGCGCTGTTCATGATCGTGGCATGGCGCATCGCCTATTTAATGCGTATGGGACGAACCTGTCCAGAGCTAGACGCAATGTTGTTCTTTGATTCCGACGAGACTCATGGAGCTTACCTACTGATGAACAAGCGTATGCCCAAGGGCCGCCCTAAGCCATATCGTTATACACATCTTTCTAACGCACTGTTTAATCAATGAGTTACGGGTTTATCTCAGAGTGGCATTTTGAACCTCAAAAAGCCAATGGGATGGCTTGAATGCCTTAATTCACGGGGTTCTGAGCATCCTGTTCAAAAAATGGCCAAAAGATGTGTATAACGATATGGCCCTAAGCTAAACGAAGTATTGCGCTTAGTTGCGCAACTCGGAGGCTTTCTTGCTCGAAAAGGCGACGGTGAACCAGGCGCAAAAACTATCTGGAAAGGCTTGCAGAAAGTCATGACGGCCGCCGAAACGCTACGCGCGCTCAGGCACGAACAGAGATGTGTATAACTGAGGTGAGCTTAGGCAGATGCCTATCAGTGTTTTGGATAGCTTCATTCGGGTCTCCAGAAATCTCGAGGATATATTCGCGGTACGACTATTATTGTTCTATAAATAAAACCCGGTGCGTAATGAAGGGAATTAAAAAATTAAGTCAAAATAATTTCCCCTCATATTCAGGGGTAAACTAACCTATTGTACCACTTTGCGGAATGACTCGTATCACAAAAGCGCAATATGGGTAACTGAATGAAACAATTGGTGGTAATTGATTTCTATGACATCATGTTAATGTCTATAGTATTGTTTTTAGTGCTATTAATTATTGCTGATAAGCTTTTCCTGTAAGACAACTTATCGCCGTTTACTCAACAATGGTGTAATAACGGCTTTGTTGAATAATAGGGAATCGTGCTGTTTTACTATGTCCATTTTGGTAGAAAATGCTTATCACCTCAGGCATTCCGTTTTCTCATGATGCTTAACTGCATGATTTTACGTTGCTGGAAACAATCGTTTTACTGGGCTGGTAGCATAAAATCTGTTTATTCAACAAAGCCTGTAATAACTTAAAGTCGATCACAGAACGCGACTTTTGTTGTTCCTGGGCTGGAAAATTGGCCGTTTCTGGAAGACGTCATGGTAAATCAGTGTTTTAACTTATGGATATTAGGGTTTTTTGTGCTCAAAAAGCATAAATAATAATGAGAACTACTATCAATTCGTGCTCAGTTTGATATCATTTCTTGTCGATTCGATGCACTACTCATTGGTGTTGTACTATTCATTGGTATAGGTGGAGGCACAGCGTGAAAACGGCTGTCGGTCATATTTCTTCCCAGGCATTGCCCGCCTGGCTTACACAACGCGGCGCGTTCAGCGCATTTTCCCGTAGCATGTTGACGGCTCTGTTTTTAACGGCGGGACTGGTCACGTCAGCAGGACTAAGTGGAAATGCGTTCGCAGCACCTGCTTCTACACCAGTTGCCAACACCGCTGCCGCCAGTGCACCAGAAGCTGCTGTTGCGGCATCGACGCCTGCGGCGGCTGACCCTGCCGTCGCTGATGATGCTGCGGTGCCTGCATCGCCGTTGGCGCTGCCGCAAGGTAGTGCAGGCAATATCATGAAAACCGACCTTTCCGTTTGGGGCATGTATCAGCATGCGGATCTGGTGGTGAAATCCGTCATGATCGGTTTGCTGCTGGCCTCCGTGATTACCTGGGCGATCTTTTTTGGTAAAAGCGTCGAACTGGTGGGGGCCAAACGTCGCCTGCGTCGTGAATATGCGGCGTTGGAGCAGGCGCGCACCTTAGATGATGCGGCAGATATCGTTGAGACCTTTAAAGCCGATAGCACAGCGGCGATATTACTGGCCGATGCGCAAAATGAATTAACCCTTTCCGCCCGTTCTGATGACAATAATGGCATCAAAGATCGTACCGCCTTCCGTCTGGAGCGTCGTGTGGCCGCTGCCGGTCGCCAAATGGGGCGCGGTAACGGCTATCTGGCAACGGTTGGGGCGGTGGCCCCCTTCGTTGGGCTGTTCGGGACGGTCTGGGGTATCATGAACAGCTTTATCGGTATTGCTCAAACGCAAACCACCAACCTGGCCGTCGTCGCGCCGGGGATCGCCGAGGCGCTGTTGGCCACTGCGATTGGTTTGGTCGCTGCTATCCCGGCGGTGGTGATTTACAACGTGTTCGCTCGCGGAATTGGCAGCTATAAAGCGCTGATGGGTGATGTGGCGGCACAGGTGCTTTTGCTGGTGAGCCGCGATTTGGATGTGGCTGCGAGTAACGGTAACCGTTTGACTGCGGCTAATCAAAAACTGCGGGTGGGTTAAGTTATGGCGATGCATTTGCACGATGATACGAGCGGTGACAGCGAGATGTATGACATTAACGTCACGCCGTTCATTGACGTGATGCTGGTGCTGCTGATCATCTTTATGGTGGGAGCGCCGCTGGCGACTGTCGATATTCGTGTCGACTTGCCGGCGTCCACGGCGGTGCCACAACCTCGTCCGGAAAAACCGGTGTATTTGACGGTGAAGGCGGACAAACAGCTGTATGTGGGGGATATTGCCGTGAATGAGACAGGTCTCACCAACCTGCTGGATGAGCAAACGGGCGCCAACAAAGAGACCACCATTTTCTTCCAGGCAGATAAAACCGTCGATTATGAAACCATGATGCGTGTTATGGATACCTTGCGCAAGGCGGGCTATCTGAAGGCCGGATTGGTGGGTATTGAATCAGCGGGTAAATAAGTGCCTGTACCGTCCCGCTCTTCTGGCGAGACGTCCTGTCATACTGTGCGTTCAGGTAAAACGCGTATATTGCCCCTTTGCCTACGGCGTTCCCCTATAACCCCATCAATGTCAAACTCTCTCCCCAACGCATCGTGTAAAGTGTGCCGTCAGCAACGCGCATCCGTCATTCGCGATTTCACAGTGGCTTTTTACCCATGAAGACATGGCCTGCGCTTTCGGCAGCGGTGACGCTGCCTGTTTGCATTACAACACGGCGTAATGATTACAACAGGTTGATTTTTCACCGCCATGACGCATTATGAGAGGTTACGAGTAACTTATCGAACTACGATAAGGTTTTACCGTGCAATCACACATAGCACAGGGTATATAGCGATGGAATCGGTAATGCGTAATATTCTGATTTTTGTTTTAACGCGCGCGGGTGTGTCATGCGTGTCATAGTACCAGGAGAGGCCTGATGAGCAACGGAAATGAGCTGTCTATTATTTCCCGCTATATGAAAAAGCTGCATGTGTTGACGCTATGCGTAGGGGGAAATTCGGAATTATGGTGTGCGAGCTGCTTCTATACTTATGACGAAAATGAGGTCGCTTTCTACATCATGACAGAAACCTCGACGCGCCATGGTGAAATGATGCTGCGCTACCCGGCGATTGCCGGGACGATTGCCGGCCAACCTAAAACCGTTATGCTGATCAAAGGCGTGCAGTTCAGCGGTCAGGCATTACTGCTACAGGGTGAAGAGGCGGTTTCGGCCCGCGAGCGCTACACGCAGAGTTTTCCTATCGCCCGGGGGGCGACCTCACCCGTTTGGCGCTTGCGGATCGATACCCTGAAGATGACGGACAATACGCTGGGTTTTGGTACCAAACGCCATTGGCACCGCGATGAGGAAAACGACGGATAACTGAATGCATCTGGCAACAGGAGGAGCCATGAGTCGAGTATTGCTGCTAGGCGCGACAGGATTGATTGGGCAGGAATTGCTGAAGCTGCTGCAAGCCAATAGCCGGGTAGAGGTTATCTATGCGCCTACGCGCAGACCACCGCCCGCTCAGGATAAACTGGTCAATCCTTGTCATGAGGACGTGCGCGTTGCGCTGGCGCAATTGCATGAGCCGGTCGATATTGTGTTTTGCTGCCTGGGGACCACGCGCAAGCTGGCGGGCAGTAAGCTGGCGTTTCGCTTTGTGGATTATACGCTGGTGGTCGACAGTGCCGCGCGGGCCAAGGCGCTGGGCGCTACACACCTGCTCACGGTGAGTGCGATGAGTGCCAGTGCTACGTCACCGTTTTTCTATTCACGCATCAAAGGTGAGATGGAAGCAGCGTTGCGTCAGCAAGGATGGCGACATTTGACACTGGTACGCCCTTCACTGCTGTTGGGCGAACGGACAACGCGACGGCCGCTGGAGCACTTTTCCGCACCGCTGCTCAAGTGGATGCCTGCTAAATGGCGAGCGATTGAAGGAAAGGCCGTGGCCCGTGCACTGATGAATCACGCCTTTTCACCCGAACCAAAAGCCAGTGTGACGGTGCTCGATGCCGAGGAACTGCGCGCCTGGGGCAGCCCGCCGCTTGCGCCGGAGCTACACGGTTAAGTCTGCGGCTGTCATCGCAAACGATGGACAACCTGATTGCTGCTGCCGTGCCAGATTAACGCAGGATCTTTGAGATCCTGTACAAATTTACCGTCTACCAGTACGTTGATAAGTGCCACAACCTGTTGTTGTGCGGGCGTAAGCTCAGCGAGCAGGTAGCCTGTCCACATCCAGATGTCTTTTCCGGGGTATTCGGCATGAATGCGCTCCACCAAACGTAGCACATCCGATACGTTTTGCGGATGGAGCGGATCGCCACCGGAGAGCGTCAAGCCTTGGCGCGGAATCTGCGTATCCTGCAAATCGGCAATAATCTGGTCTTCCAGCGCCTGAGTAAAAGGCTGGCCGGAATTGAGCCGCCAGGTGCTTTTATTGTAGCTACCTGGGCATTGATGCACGCAGCCGGAAACAAACAGCGTACAGCGCGTGCCGGGCCCGTTGACCACGTCAACCGGGTAATACTGATGATAATTCATGGTATGGCATTGTTTGCTGGATAATGGTTTTCTGAGTAATGGTTTACGAAGCAGAGATATCCGGCGTCCGTTGACGCCGGTAAACGTGCAAAGCTGGCCGCATCCTTGCGACCATCAGGCACGGCGCGGGCTGTTTAGCCCAGTTGACCATTGCCGAGGTGCTTGATCCGGCGTTTGACCTCTTCCTGCTTCCCGGCGTTAAACGGACGTGCATCCGGGCTGCCCAGATAGCCACATACCCGACGCGTCACAGATACGCGTGCGGAGTCGTGATTGCCACATTTCGGGCAGGTGAAGCCTTTGCTGGTGCACTCAAACTCACCGGTGAAGCCACACTCATAGCACTCATCGATCGGCGTATTGGTGCCGTAATAGGGCACACGGCTATAGCTGTAATCCCAGACATCTTCCAGCGCTTTAAGGTTATGTTGCAGGTTCGGATACTCGCCGTAGCAAATGAAGCCTCCGTTTGCCAGCGGCAGGTAGGGCAGTTCAAAGTCGATTTTCTGGTAAGGATTCACCTTCTTCTCCACGTCCAAGTTGAAGCTGTTGGTGTAGTAACCCTTATCGGTCACGCCTGGTACCACGCCGAATTCAGCGGTGTCGATACGGCAAAAACGGTCACACAGGTTTTCACTTGGCGTACTGTAAAGGCTGAAACCGTAGCCGGTTTCTTCTTTACACTGCTCGGTCGCGGCTTTCAGTCGTGCGACGATGGCGACCGCCTTTTCACGCAGTTGCTCATTGTCGAACACGTGTGTCTGGTTGCCAAACAGCGCGTTAATGGTCTCATGAACCCCAATATAGCCCAATGAGATCGATGCCCGACCGTTTTTGAAGATCTCAGCGACGTTGTTGTCCGCTTTCAGGCGTACACCACAGGCACCTTCCATATACATGATTGGTGCGACACGGGCTTTGACGTTTTCCAAACGTGCGATGCGCGTCATCAACGCTTTTTTCGCCAGTTGCAGACGATTATCCAACAAGTTCCAGAAACGCTCTTCGTTATGTTCCGCTTCCAGCGCGATGCGCGGCAGGTTAAGGCTGATTACCCC
This sequence comes from Symbiopectobacterium sp. Eva_TO, assembly GCF_053848865.1. Classification (NCBI taxonomy): domain Bacteria; kingdom Pseudomonadati; phylum Pseudomonadota; class Gammaproteobacteria; order Enterobacterales; family Enterobacteriaceae; genus Symbiopectobacterium; species Symbiopectobacterium sp. Eva_TO. The sequence continues at coordinate 2,898,269 of NZ_JBSPEY010000004.1, forward strand.
GAGGTTGTTGCGACCATCGTGGATCTGCTTGTCCTCTTCCTCATACACGCCAAGGAAGCTGCGGCAGCCCATAGGCGTCTTAAACGAGCCGGTAACCTTAACCACCTGATCGTAATTGAGGATATCCGGGTACATCCGCTTGCTGGCGCAATCCAGTGCCAGTTGCTTGATGTCATAGTTCGGATCGGTAGTCTTGTGATTGACACCGTCGCGGATAGCGAACACCAGTTTGGGGAACACCGCGGTTTTACGGCTTTTGCCCAGACCGGCAATGCGGTTGCGCAGGATGGATTGCTGAATCAGGCGCGATTCCCAACTGGTGCCGAGACCGAAACCAAAGGTGACAAACGGTGTCTGACCATTGGCGGTGTGCAGCGTATTTACTTCATATTCCAGCGACTTGAAGGCGTCGTAGCACTCTTTTTCGGCACGAGACAGTGCATAGGCCTCCGCATCGGGAATGTGCCACTCATCAGCGGTTTCCCGGTGCTTTTTATGTCTGGCGGTGACGAACGGTGCCAGAATTTCATCGATACGGTTAATGGTGGTGCCGCCGTATATGTGACTTGCCACCTGCGCGATGATTTGGGCCGTCACTGCTGTCGCGGTTGAGATGGATTTTGGCGGCTCAATCTCCGCGTTACCCATCTTGAACCCTTTGGTCAACATGCCTTCAAGGTCGATCAGCATACAGTTGAACATCGGGAAGAACGGGGAGTAGTCCAGATCGTGGTAGTGAATTTCACCGCGTTCATGAGCAAGCACTACGTCGCGCGGCAGGATATGTTGCTTGGCGTAGTGCTTGGCAACGATACCGACCAGCAGGTCGCGCTGGGTAGGGATCACTTTACTGTCTTTGTTGGCGTTCTCGTTGAGCAGGGCCATGTTGCTCTGTTCAACCAGACCACGAATTTCCTGATTCAAACGGCCGCGTTGTTCGCGGGCGACATCACGATCGTGACGGTACTCAATGTCACCTCGTTATACACATCTCTGTTCGTGCCTGAGCGCGCGTAGCGTTTCGGCGGCCGTCATGACTTTCTGCAAGCCTTTCCAGATAGTTTTTGCGCCTGGTTCACCGTCGCCTTTTCGAGCAAGAAAGCCTCCGAGTTGCGCAACTAAGCGCAATACTTCGTTTAGCTTAGGGCGGCCCTTGGGCATACGCTTGTTCATCAGTAGGTAAGCTCCATGAGTCTCGTCGGAATCAAAGAACAACATTGCGTCCAGCTCTGGACAAGTTCGTCCCATACGCATTAAATAGGCGATGCACCATCACGATCATGAACAGCGCCAATGCCCGCTCAATGCGATCCACGGTCGATAACTGTAACGCTTCGACACAGCAGCCGTTCTTCAGCACATTGAAGAACATCTCGATTTCCCATCTAGCCCGATACCAGTCGATCAGCTCCACGATATCTTCTCGTCCTTCAGGTATGCGATTGCTCAGCAACCGCCACTCGAACGGCTTCACGCCTGCTGGCGGCTCAATTTCCTTGGCTATCACACAAGTCACTGCCAACCCGCAACGCAGCGACACTCGCTTCACGCGCAGCGCCTGTTTCACCGTACGCGCCTTCTGCCCCGCGCGAGCCGCCATAACGAATTGGATTTCTCCCACCGGCACGGTCTTTCCAACCTTCTGCCAAAGCTTCTCATTACAGTCCAGACTGCGATTATGAGTCGAGCGGATCAACCAGTCAGCCGGAGTGCCAAGGTCATCAGCGAGCTGCATCAACGCCTTGATATCCGCTTCGCGATCGGCTAAGTTGTATTAGCCGCGACTTGATCTGACACTGGACCTTGAAAGGTTGAGAGTTACCGGTTTTGATATGGGTGTCGAATCCTTATACAAAACACGAGGTAACTCTCATGCTTCATACTAACAATCCCATCATCAAACACAAAGCCGGCCTGCTCAATCTCGCCGAAGAACTCGGTAACGTATCAAAAGCCTGTAAAATCATGGGTGTGTCACGCGACACGTTTTATCGCTATCAGGAACTGGCGGCAGAAGGCGGCATTGACGCTCTGGTTAACCAAAACCGCCGGGTTCCCAACCTGAAAAACCGTGCTGATGAAGCCACTGAACGTGCGGTTGTTGATTACGCCATTGAGTTCCCGGCTCATGGCCAGCACCGGACCAGTAATGAGCTGCGTAAAAAAGGCGTCTTCATTTCTGGCAGCGGTGTGCGCTCCATCTGGCAACGACACGATCTGGAAAACTTTCGTAAGCGCCTGAAGGCACTTGAGGAAAAAGTTGCCAGAGAAGGCATTGTACTTACTGATGCTCAAATCGCTGCACTGGAGAAGAAGGCGCACGACGACGAAGCCTGTGGTGAAATAGAGACTGCTCACCCGGGTTATCTGGGGTCGCAGGACACCTTCTACGTGGGTAATCTGAAAGGTGTTGGCCGTATCTACCAGCAGACGTTCGTGGATACGTACTCGAAAGTGGCGCACTGCAAGCTTTACACGAGTAAAGCACCGATCTCTGCCGCCGACCTGCTCAATGATCGCGTGCTGCCGTTCTACGAAGCTCAGGGGCTGCCAATGCTAAGAATACTGACGGACAGGGGGACGGAGTACTGCGGTAAAGTGGAACAACATGACTATCAGCTGTACTTGGCTATCAACGATATAGACCATACGAAAACGAAAGCGATGTCTCCGCAGACAAACGGTATCTGCGAGCGCTTCCATAAAACTATTTTGCAGGATTTTTATCAGGTTGCGTTCCGTAAGACGTTATACGAGGACCTAGAAAGTCTACAAAAGGATCTGGACAACTGGTTGTGGCATTACAATAATGAGCGAACTCATCAGGGTAAAATGTGCTGCGGGCGTACGCCAATGGCCACGTTACTTGATGGTAAACGAGTCTGGGCAGAAAAAAATCTGAACCAGATTTAATCTGACAGACACCTGTATAAATAACCGGTAACTGTCAGATCAGGTCTGAGCTAATACAGCTAAGTACACCAGACGTGTGTTTGGCAACTCCGAGGCGAGTTCAGCAACTCGCTCGTATCCCTCGAGCCAGCGCGTACTCTCCTTGAGCCCATCGCGCTTTCCGTCTGCATCCTTCGGCTCTCTTGCCCACATCCACGCATCCAGTACGCCCAACCCCACGCGATCCGGACTGACCGCGTAGGTCGGATGCAGGTACAGACCACGCCTGGCTTCGTAGTTCAAGGGACCCAAGCCTTGGATTTGCTGCCCGTTGAAGTCAAGCTCGGTAGTGTCTTGGATACACAGCACAACCTCGTGTTCTCGGATCCTTTCCTGCGTACGCTGCCAGTGAGGTTGCAGAATGTCTCGCCATTCGAATGCTTGGTTCTCCATGAAGCGGTAAGCACCCAGCGTCTCAGACCATCCGAGGCACGCATGCGGAATGCTGGCTTGCGGATTCTCAGCCAGCCGTATCAAAAGCCCTTTGGCACGCTTATTGAGCCTCGTGTCACCAAGATTTACCCCTTCCAGTTCTTGGTGTGCCCAGCCATCTGAATCCCGTGTCATTTTTCAGCGCCGTAAATGGCGATAGTACACGTCGGTTTCACTTCATTTACAACCCCACCGGCTGCCTATTTCAGCCCGCTAACCCTTGGCATATAAGGCGTTGCGGACTTGTGTATAACGAGGTGACTCAATGTAGGTACGTGCAAGCTGCTTATACTGGCCAGACATCAGCAGGTTTTCAACGGCGTTCTGGATATCACGGATATCCACACGTGCTTTCCCTTGCATTTGTTGAGCGACCGCACAGGCCACGGTTGCACAGTAATCTGTATCATCAACTCCTGCTGCATGCGCAGCACGTTCGACCGCCTGCTTGATGAGCATCTCATCAAAAGGCACCTGGCAAACCGTCCCGTTTAATCACTACTGGTTTCAACGTTCGTTCCTCAGAGTTGTCCACAAGCGGAATCCGCAGCGGACAAGGGCTGCGGGGGGTTGTGGATGATATTGTGGATAAGTACTACATGTAGTGTTTGTATTTATGATAGACACTATATGTAGTTTTGGGTGAAAAGAAATTCTCGATTTATTGACCTGGGACAAAGAATTTCGAGCAGCGTAGAAAGGGTGTGCAATGGCGTTGCGCAAAATAAAAATAATGTATTGATTTGATTAGTGGTTTTTTATCTCTGCGCCATAAGGCAAATTACGAACAAAAAAGCATAATAAACGTAGGGAAATAATAATAAGCGAGGCAATAATATTGCTGGGTGTGCCCGTGTTTCCCGGTGAATCACGACGAGGGGCGCTCCGGCGGCTTACGCCGCTACGACCCCATCGCCGCACTTCACCTAGCAACGAGCTTTGTCATCAGTCTGACGGGGCGAGGGTATCGCCCCGAGTGCGCTTAGCGGCGTACCGCGATGGCTTCGATTTCGATCTTCACATCTTTTGGCAGACGCGCCACTTCCACACAGGAGCGCGCCGGAAACGGTGCCTGATGCTGAGTAAAGAAGGCTTCGTAAGTAGCGTTAACGGTGGCAAAGTCTTGCAGGTCTTTCACAAATACCGTGGTTTTCACGATGTCGGCGACTTTCAGGCCCACCGCTTCCACAATGGCCTGCACGTTTTCAAGAGACTGACGCGTTTGTGCGACGATGTCCTCGGCAATCAGGCCGCTTTTCGGGTTTACTGGGATCTGACCGGAAGTGATGATCATGCTGCCCAGATCGACACCTTGTACATAAGGGCCGATAGCGGCTGGGGCGTGTTCCGTGCTGATGCTACGTGACATGGCTTCTCCTGGATTTCGACGTGGCTATTTTCGAAGGGACAATTCCCGCCGGGCCTGCGCCGGGCGGGATACAACTTACCATTATTCAGAAAAGCGCGGCGCAGGCAATGGCATTGATGACCCTGCACACGCCGCACAGCGGATTAGCGATCAGCCAGCACGGCCTGACGTTCAAACTCTTTCTCGCAGTATTTGCACTTGAGGTGCGCATCGCCATCGCGTTGCTTGACGCTGAACGACGAGGTGACTGGTTCACTGCGGCTGATACAGTTGCTGTTCGGGCAGGTTAGCACGCCATCAATACGTTCTGGCAGGCTGGGCACCAGCTTGCGTACCACCGCGTAGTCATCAATCTGGTTAACGGTGGCCTGCGGGGCGTAGATCGCTAACTGGTTAGCCTGCTGCTCTGTCAGGAAGATGTTTTCTATCTTGATCAGATCCTTGCGTCCCAGATGATTGGAAGGCAGGTTCAGCCCGATGGTGATGCGCTGGTCGGTGGCGGTCAGCTTGAACAGCGTCAGCAGTTTGAAGCCAACCTGCGCTGGGATATGGTCGATAACGGTGCCGCGTTTGATGGCTTCAACCTGTAATTTGTTATCCTGAGTCATGATGCTTTCCCCTCTCACAGAACCAGTTCGCGATTTAATACCAACGCCAGCAGCGCCTGACGTGCAAAGATGCCGTTGCCTGCCTGTTGGAAGTAATAGGCGTAAGGCGTGCTGTCGACATCCGTCGTTATCTCATCCACGCGCGGCAGCGGATGCAGCACTTTCAGGTTGTCGCGGGCAGCATTCAGATCGGCCGCGCGTAGCACAAACTGTGATTTGATATTGATGTACTCGGATGGGTCCAGGCGCTCTTTCTGTACGCGCGTCATGTACAGAATATCCAGCTCCGACACCACCTCTTCAATGCTGGTGTGCAGGCTGTAGGTGATGTTTTTCTCTTCCAGCATCGCCAGAATGTAATCCGGCATCGCCAGTGCGTCGGGAGCGATAAAGTAAAAGCGGTTACCGTCGAATTTCGCCAGCGCCTGCGTCAGGGAGTGCACGGTACGGCCATATTTCAGGTCACCAACCATGGCGATATTGATGTTATTCAAACGTCCCTGGGTTTCCTGAATGGTGAACAGGTCGAGCAGGGTTTGCGTCGGATGCTGGTTAGCACCGTCTCCGGCGTTGAGCACCGGAATGCCGCCGGAGAACTCGGTGGCAAGACGCGCGGCGCCTTCCTGCGGGTGGCGCATCACGATGGCATCCACATAGTGGCCGATAACCGAAATGGTATCTGCCAGCGTCTCGCCTTTCTTGCCGAGCGACGTGTTGTTACTGTCAGCAAAACCGACCACGGAAGCGCCCAGACGGTGCATCGCGGTTTCAAAAGAGAGCCGGGTGCGCGTCGAGGCCTCAAAGAAACAGCTGGCGATCACTTTATGTTTTAACAACTCCGGCTGTGGTCTGGCCTTCAGGCTGGCGGCCACCTGCAACGCCAACTCCAAATCTTCACGGGTGAGGTCGTTAATTGAGATGATGTGTTTTTGATAAAGCGGATTGACCATGTTTGCTTTTCTCCCAACGGTTAGCCCTGAAACATTTTTCTCTCGCTCGGCCAGTCGGCAGGCGAGGTTCGCCCGGTATGACAGGCAAAATCTATGGTCACTCCCATTTTTGCAACACTGATCTTTGATTAATGGTGGGCTTGCTTAAATCTATCCGGCGTCTTTATGGCCAAGGATGCCCGCGCCACGATGAGTTTCTCACCTGATATTCCTAAAAAGGCCATCGGCTTCATTGAGCCATTTTCATTTTTTGGTTTTATATCAGGCCGTCAGGCCGTTCATGTCATCAATAATCAGTCTTCGCAAAACCAGATGGGTAACTTCGTTAAATTGCTGACTGTTAGACCAGCATTACTGTTCAAACACGGTATTTCGTGTCGTTATTGCCCAAGCTATTCGAGCTAATTTATTTGCTAATGCACAGCACACAACGCAAGAATGTTTCCTGCCCAACTGAGACCTTACCCAATCAGCTAATCTCCCTGATTGATGGTCAATTCTTAGGATAAATACCCGCGCACATTGAACAAGCAATCGGCGAAGGTTTTTATCTCCACGCTTGCTAATACCCAGCCGAGTATTCTTCCCTCCAGTACTGTATTGGCGGGGTACAAGACCGGTGGAAGCGGCAAAATTACGACTGTTTTCATATTGCTTGCCATCGCCTAACTGTGATGACAAAACGCTGGCTGTTATCGGTCCAACACCAGGGATGGTCATTAAATGCTGGCCAGTTTCATCTAGAGAGAGTACCTGCCCAAGTTCTCTTTCGAGCTCTGCTATCTGCCCAACCAAATATTGGTAATGATCGTGTAATCGAAGCAGCAACTGTGCCAGATAAGGTGGCAAGTCATTATCAGCCAGAACAGCTGAAAGCCTTTTGATTACCGCAATACCTTTCGGCATGCTGATACCAAACTCCAGTAAAAAAGCATGCATTTGGTTAGTCGTTTTAACGTTGTCTCTGACCAACGACTCCCTGACGCGATGCAAGGCTCGCATAGCCTGCTGAGTCTCAGTTCTTGGCTGCACAAACCGCATGGAAGGGCGTGATCCGGCTTAGCATATTGCTTCGGCATCAACGAAATCGTTCTTGTTGCTCTTGACAAAAGGGCGGACAAACTGCGGAGAGATCAACTTTACTTCATGCCCCAGCTCACTGATCCGACGAGCCATAAAATGGGCACCGGCGCAGGCTTCCATTACAACGGTAGTAGGTGTACACGTAGCCAGAAACTCGATGAGTTTGGTGCGGGTAAACTTTTTCCGCAGTAATGCGTTGCCTGATTTATCCTGACAATGAATGTGAAAAGAATGTTTGCCGAGATCGATACCAATAAGCGTGACGTTTTGCATGATGGCCTTCTCCATAAAGAAACACCCTGTCAGCGTACCGCTCACAGGGTGGGGGTGACCATCTCATTAAGCCCCTTCAACGAGGGGCTTTTTTTAAACGATCGGTTATTGCCGGAAAAGAGGCGGCACGCTGACGAAAAAAGGGGTCAGCAGCGTGATAAATACAGCATGTGGTGATGCAAGCGCACATGGTTCCTCCTGGCAAATTGTGGCGCATTATACGCGCGCGATTTGCTATTTCAAGCGCTAATTGATGCGCAATAATCGCATTTTTAGGTATTGGCAATCGGTTGCTTAGAGAAAACCTTACGCGTTCGACCAATGAAAATAAAGGGGATAGGTAGCACTTTTGCCACTGTAGACTAGCGGGAATGCCTATGGAGGAGTATAAAGTTCGCTAAAACGACGTTTTACTTTTCACGAGAGGACTTACTATGATCACCGGGAATATCCACCAGCTTGAATTGGTTCCTTATCTGCCTGCCAAACTGCGCGAAGCGATCGAGTACGTAAAAGCCAACATTACGGTCGATACTCCGCTGGGCAAGCACGATGTCGATGGCAACAACGTGTTTGTGCTGGTTTCCAATGACAGCACTGAAGCGTTTGAACAACGTCGCGCCGAATACCATGCCAAATATCTGGATATTCAGATTGTGCTCAACGGCGTTGAAGGTATGACCTTCAGCAACCTGCCGGCAGGCACACCTGACACGGACTGGTTGGCGGATAAAGACATCGCATTTTTGTCTGCCGGTGAGCAGGAAAAAACCTTTGTCATGCAATCGGGTGACTTTGTTGTCTTCTTCCCGGGCGAAGTGCACAAGCCGCTGTGTGCCGTGGGTGAACCTGCACGCGTACGCAAAGCCGTCGTGAAGATCGACGCTTCTCTGGTGCTGTAATCTTGCTACCGTGCGCGACGCCGAAGACGTTCGGTTCCGCGCACGGCGCGCGCCATCGGGATAATTGATCCTCCTTCATATATTTATCCATAATCACCTATACAGATATTAATGTCGTCCCGTTCAGCGGTGCAGCGGTTTGTGCTTATCGCGTAATGATGGGGAGCGTGGTTGTGCTGCCTCCTCGCTGACAGTTGATGATGGCCTCGCCGTGACTGCGCGCGCCCTAAGGAAGGAGTAAAAATGGTTACGATACAGGATGTGGCGAAAAAGGCGGGCGTCTCTAAAGCGACGGTATCTCGCGTACTTAACGGCAAAAACGTGGTACGTGAAGATATGCGGCAGCGCGTGTTTCGCGCCATCAAGGAAACCGGATTCAGTCCAAACCTGCTTGCCCGCCAGTTAGCCACCCGCAAAACCAACTCGATTGGTTTGGTTATCACCAACTCGTTGTATCAGGTGCCATTTTTTTCGGAAATGACCTATCAGGCGGCGTCATGCAGTGAAAAGCATCTGCGCCAATTGATTCTGGCGGATGGCAAAAACAGTGCGCAGGATGAGCGCAATGCCATCGGTATGCTGCTGGCATTGCGTTGCGAAGCCATTATTGTGTATCCCAAATTCTTATCGGCAGAGGCGTTGGAAACGCTGATCGAGCAGCACGAGACGCCGATCATCGTGATTAATCGTAAGCTGCCCCATCACCAGAATCACGCGGTCTATATCGAGCACTATCACAGCAGCCAACTGATGACGCAATATCTGCTCGATCAGGGGCATACGCGCATCGCTTTTATTGCCCGGGCTGCCCGGTTCCCCGTCTGGTGAACAGCGGCTTGCGGGATTCCTTGATACGCTGAAAGCGGCGGGTATCGCACATGATGAGGCGCTACGTCTGGAAGGGGACTGGATGCCGGAGAGCGGCTATCGCGCCGCCCAAACGCTGCTAGGGCGCAATGTGGACTTCACCTGTGTGCTGGCGGCCAATGACGATATGGCAATTGGCGCGGCGAAGGTGTTTCTTGATGCCGGAAAGCGGGTGCCGCAGGATATATCGTTGGCGGGGTTCGATGACATGCTGATTGGGCGCTACTTTTCTCCCGCCTTAACGACGGTGCATGTGCCGATTGCTGCCATGATTCAGGATGCGATTGGTCGCCTGGTGGCGGCGTCACAAGGCGATGCCATGCCGACACCGCCTTGCCATCATCAAGGACGTTTGGTTATCCGAGAGTCCGTCGCCAGACGCTGAGCATAGCGCGCAGCGCGGCCCTTATTCCTGGCCGAGCGTGGCGACCATCACCGCTTTGATGGTGTGCATGCGGTTTTCTGCCTGATCGAACACAATGCTGTGCGCTGATTCAAACACCTCGTCGGTCACTTCCATGCCGCCGTGCAAACCGTACTGCTGGGCCATCTGCTTGCCGATGGTGGTTTGATCGTCATGGAACGCTGGCAGGCAGTGCAGGAATTTCACCTGCGGGTTACCGGTGGCGGCAAGCATCGCCATATTGACCTGATAGGGTTTTAGCCATATCGTTATACACATCTTTTGGCCATTTTTTGAACAGGATGCTCAGAACCCCGTGAATTAAGGCATTCAAGCCATCCCATTGGCTTTTTGAGGTTCAAAATGCCACTCTGAGATAAACCCGTAACTCATTGATTAAACAGTGCGTTAGAAAGATGTGTATAACGATATGGGTTTTAGCAGCGCAATCCGCTCCTGCCACACCTCTTTGGCCTCTCCCATGGACACCCATACATCGGTGTAGATGAAATCCGCACCAGCCACGCCTGCGGCGATGTCTTCCGTCAGCGTGATTTTTCCGCCAGTCAACTCGGCAGCTGCTCGGCATTCGGCCACCAGGTTGGCATCGGGCCAGCAGGCTTTGGGGGCGACCAGACGCAGATCCAAACCGGTCAACGCAGCGGCTTCCAGCATGGTATTACCCATGTTGTTGCGCGCATCGCCTGCGTAGACCAGCGTAATGTCGCTAAAAGCGCGCTCAGGCAGATGCTCTTGCATGGTCAGTAAATCCGCCAGCAGTTGTGTGGGGTGGAATTCGTTAGTCAGCCCATTCCATACCGGTACACCGGCATACTCCGCCAGCATTTCCACCAGTGCTTGACCGTAACCACGGTATTGGATGCCATCATAAATTCTGCCCAGTACACGGGCGGTATCCTTCATCGACTCTTTATGGCCGATCTGGCTGCCGCTCGGGCCGAGATACGTGACGCGTGCTCCCTGATCGTATGCAGCAACTTCGAAAGAGCAACGAGTGCGGGTCGAATCTTTTTCGAAGATGAGTGCGATGTTTTTATTTTGCAGGTAGCGTTTTTCTGTGCCGTTCTTTTTGTCGGCTTTCAGTTGGGCAGATAAGGTTAACAGTGCGCCGATCTCAGCCGGGGAAAAATCCATTAATCTTAAGAAGTGACGCTGGTGAAACGAGTTCATTGTAGTTATCTCAATGTGGCTCAACGCTGTCGGTTGAATTAAAATTCACTTTATATGTGTAATTATTCAATTTCAAGGGGCGGCGTCAAACTTTATGGTGGAGAGGGCGTCGGGGGTGTGGGAGAATACGGCAATAACGTAGAGATTAACGGGGGACAGACTCATGGCAAACCGCGATTTACTGGACGAACAACGGGAAGAAACGCGCCTGATCATCGAAGAACTGCTGGATGATGGTAGCGATCCGGACGCACTGTATACTATCGAACACCACTTTTCGGCGGAAAACTTTGACGCGTTGGAAAAGGTCGCTGTTGATGCCTTTAAAATGGGCTACGAAGTGACGGATGCGGAAGAGCTGGAAGTGGAAGAGGGCAAACTGTTGATGTGCTGCGATGCCATCAGCGAAGTAGCACTCAATGCTGAGCTGATCGATGAGCAGGTCGAGCAGTTAATCGAACTGGCTGCACTCCACAACGTCAATTACGACGGGTGGGGCACCTACTTCGAAGATCCGGATGGTGAAGACGGCGAAGAAGGTGGAGACGACGATTTTTATGATGAGGATGATGACGGCAAACGTCATTAATGCCTCAGGGCATCACGGGCATGCCGAAGTGACCTTCGGCAGACCCTGTACATAAATTTGTGTAATTGCCTGATTTTGATATGTTCAATCCAACATCAAAAACAGGTTAATTTATGGACGAAAAACAGTTGCAGGCTCTGGCTAACGAACTGGCCAAAAATCTCAAAACCCCTGACGATCTCAGCCAATTCGATCGCCTGCTGAAGAAAATCAGCGTTGAGGCTGCTCTCAACGCCGAAATGTCCCACCATCTGGGCTACGATAAAAATCAGCCCAAACCCACCTCGTTATACACAAGTCCGCAACGCCTTATATGCCAAGGGTTAGCGGGCTGAAATAGGCAGCCGGTGGGGTTGTAAATGAAGTGAAACCGACGTGTACTATCGCCATTTACGGCGCTGAAAAATGACACGGGATTCAGATGGCTGGGCACACCAAGAACTGGAAGGGGTAAATCTTGGTGACACGAGGCTCAATAAGCGTGCCAAAGGGCTTTTGATACGGCTGGCTGAGAATCCGCAAGCCAGCATTCCGCATGCGTGCCTCGGATGGTCTGAGACGCTGGGTGCTTACCGCTTCATGGAGAACCAAGCATTCGAATGGCGAGACATTCTGCAACCTCACTGGCAGCGTACGCAGGAAAGGATCCGAGAACACGAGGTTGTGCTGTGTATCCAAGACACTACCGAGCTTGACTTCAACGGGCAGCAAATCCAAGGCTTGGGTCCTTTGAACTACGAAGCCAGGCGTGGTCTGTACCTGCATCCGACCTACGCGGTCAGTCCGGATCGCGTGGGGTTGGGCGTACTGGATGCGTGGATGTGGGCAAGAGAGCCGAAGGATGCAGACGGAAAACGCGATGGGCTCAAGGAGAGTACGCGCTGGCTCGAGGGATACGAGCGAGTTGCTGAACTCGCCTCGGAGTTGCCAAACACACGTCTGGTGTACTTAGCCGATCGCGAAGCGGATATCAAGGCGTTGATGCAGCTCGCTGATGACCTTGGCACTCAGGCTGGCTGGTTGATCCGCTCGACTCATAATCGCAGTCTGGACTGTAATGAGAAGCTTTGGCAGAAGGTTGGAAAGACCGTGCCGGTGGGAGAAATCCAATTCGTTATGGCGGCTCGCGCGGGGCAGAAGGCGCGTACGGTGAAACAGGCGCTGCGCGTGAAGCGAGTGTCGCTGCGTTGCGGGTTGGCAGTGACTTGTGTGATAGCCAAGGAAATTGAGCCGCCAGCAGGCGTGAAGCCGGTCGAGTGGCGGTTGCTGAGCAATCGCGTACCTGAAGGACGAGAAGATATCGTGGAGCTGATCGACTGGTATCGGGCTAGATGGGAAATCGAGATGTTCTTCAATGTGCTGAAGAACGGCTGCTGTGTCGAAGCGTTACAGTTATCGACCGTGGATCGCATTGAGCGGGCATTGGCGCTGTTCATGATCGTGGCATGGCGCATCGCCTATTTAATGCGTATGGGACGAACCTGTCCAGAGCTGGACGCAATGTTGTTCTTTGATTCCGACGAGACTCATGGCGCTTACCTACTGATGAACAAGCGTATGCCCAAGGGCCGCCCTAAGCTAAACGAAGTATTGCGCTTAGTTGCGCAACTGGGAGGCTTTCTTGCTCGAAAAGGCGACGGTGAACCAGGCGCAAAAACTATCTGGAAAGGCTTGCAGAAAGTCATGACGGCCGCCGAAACGCTACGCGCGCTCAGGCACGAACAGAGATGTGTATAACGAGGTGGGTTAAACTGGGCTGCATCCGCCTCTTTTACAAGAAGTTATGCAATTAAGGGACACAGCCTAGTTCAGTTGCTGATAGAAACATGATCAAGCGACCTCACGGGAATGAGGATACCGACTTGGCCAAATTTCTTCAGGAGCAACACCGATCGCTTGAGCAATAATGCGTTCGTATTTTTTACAAGGGCGATCAAGCACATTTTTCAGTGAATCAGGTTTCAGACCTGCTCGGATCGATAATTGACGCAGTGTGAATCCTTTTACATGCACCGCAGCCACAATATGTTGGCGGTGCCAATCACGGTTTAAAACTTCATTTCTAAGCATAATTAGATTACCCTAAAAGATTATCTGTATAGATGATGCTATGAGTTTATCTTTAGAGATCATTATGAGAACAAAAAAAGAAAATATGTCAAGTCCATTAAGTTTCTTTTGTAAAAAAGAAACTTAATGGATAATTTAATTAAAAATCAAAAGGTTGTCATGAATGGAAACAAAAAATGATAAAAACCACAGGGTTTCTTTTCTGGTAGGGCAAAAAGAAACTTTCTTAAGCAGGCTTCGTGAGCTTGTGGCAGGTAGAGCGCTACAGCAAGCGGCTGATGACTGGGACATACCAAAATCAACGCTCAGTAACTATTTTTACCGAGGCTCTAATCCGAGGATTGCTAGCGTTAAAAAAATAGCCCAAAAAGAAAACGTAGACTTTGATTGGCTTACTGGCCATTCAGATAAGAAACCAGAAAGAAATCTTCAGACACAGCAGACACAGCAGGCTTTATCGTCAGAGTTTGAGCATGATATGCAAGCTATTGTGGCGATTTTAGCGACCTTGGAACCTGGGGAACGTTCTCAACTGGTTAAATTACTTGGCCGTAGAGGATCAATGTATCTATTAGGTTTACTTGATCATGATAATCAGGTTCTTTTGGATCTAAGAGAAGATAGGAAACGTGCAGCTTTACGCATGGAATCTATGTCAGAAGAACAATTTAGAGAGATTTTATCCAAAATTGAAATCAGTACCGGAGAAACCATTTCAGAAGTAGTGTAGTGGCACACTGATACTGGCCACCTGAGCGGAGGTGATATGCTCACCTCATCAACACGACAGGTGACCTCATGGGTAAACATTTTACGGCGGAATTTAAGCTCGAAGCCGCAAAGCTGGTTGTCGACCACGGCTACACATACGTTAAGGCCGCAGAGGCGGTTAATGTCAGCCATTCTGCCATTAGTCGCTGGGTCAATAAGCTTCGCCTTGAACGACAGGGAAAAACGCCAACGGGACTTCCTCTTACCCCTGAACAGCTCGAGCTGCGTGAGATGAAGAAAAAAGTCCAATGCCTTGAAATGGAGAACGAAATCCTAAAAAAGGCTACGGCGCTCTTAATGTCGGACTCACTCAACGGTTCACGGTAGTCGACAGGCTGAGGGCGCGATACCCGGTCACGGCGTTGTGCCAAACTTTTGAGGTACATCGCAGCAGCTACAGGCACTGGCAGGCTTCCGCTAATGAACCCGACGGTGAGCGCGTGGTTAAGTCATATCGTTATACACATCGTTCTAACGCACTGTTTAATCAATGAGTTACGGGTTTATCTCAGAGTGGCATTTTGAACCTCAAAAAGCCAATGGGATGGCTTGAATGCCTTAATTCACGGGGTTCTGAGCATCCTGTTCAAAAAATGGCCAAAAGATGTGTATAACGATATGGCCTTGGCCCAGTAAAGCTGTTTTAATAAATACGATTTAAAGGACATTAAAGCTTGTTTGTAGTGGTATCAAATATTTTACTTCTAGGCGAGAAATTGTTTATTTTTTAAGCATTGGTATCAAATCAGAAAATTGCTTCTAACCTCAAGAAATTCCATGAGTTCCCGCCAATTCCCGGCTATTCCCAAAAGTATCAAATAAATTACTTCTCTATATGAGGTCGGTGGAAAAACGCTTCGGTAGCGCGCTGCCGGATAAACCAGTGCAATGGCTGACGGATAATGGTTCAGCGTACACAGCGCATGAAACGCGGAAGTTCGCCAGAGAACTGAATCTGGAGCCCTGCACAACAGCAGTGAGCAGTCCACAGAGTAACGGCATGGCAGAACGATTCGTGAAGACGATGAAGGAAGATTACATCGCCTTCATGCCAAAACCCGATGTGCGAACAGCGCTGAAGAACCTTGCAGCGGCGTTCAATCATTACAATGAAAACCATCCGCACAGTGCGCTGGGATACAACTCCCCAAGAGAATATCGGCGCCAGCGGGCATCGTTAACTTAAGATACAAAAGCTGTCCGGAGATGGTGGGTCAAGATCACTGATTCGCTTTGAATCAGGCGCAGCAGTGCGCGCCCGGTGGTGGATTTTCCGCAACCACTCTCCCCGACAATCGCCAGGGTTTCACCAGGCCACACGCAAAAATCAATTTGCTCGACCGCGTGTACACGGTGCGTGACAGCGGAGAAAATGCCGCTGCGGATCGGGTAGTAGACGCGCAATCCACGGATATCCAGCAGCGGATCGGCGTCATAGCGCGCGGTTTTCTGTTCGCTATCGCTGGACTGTTGTTGTCCCAGCAGCGGAAAACGACGCGGCCAGGCGCTGTCGCGCATATCGCCCAGCTTTGGCACTGCGGCTAACAAGGCTTGAGTGTATGGGTGTTCCGGATGTGCGAAAATTTGCTCGACCGTACCTTGTTCCACCACTTCACCCCGGTACATCACCACAACGCGATCGGCGATTTCAGCCACTACGCCCATGTCGTGGGTAATAAACAGAACGGCAGTATCACTTTGCTGCTGGAGATCGCGCAGGATGTGCAGAATGCGCGCTTGCACGGTGACATCCAGCGCTTTGGTGGGTTCATCAGCAATCAGCAACTGTGGTTCACATACCAGCGCCTGCGCAATCATGACACGTTGGCGCATACCACCGGAGAGCGAGGCTGGGTAGCTTTTCATCACGCGATCCACATCGGCGATGCGCACTTTACGCAGTAGCTCGCGCGCTTTTTTATCCGCCGTGGCGGCATCGCAAAGCAGGTGATCGCGCAGCGCTTCCGTTAACTGATCGCCCACCTTCAACACCGGATTGAGTGAGGTCATCGGTTCCTGAAAGATCATCGCCATATCGCGCCCGCGCAGTTGACGGCGATCGTCCTCTTTCATATTCAGCAGATCGTGGCGTTGTCCGTGGCGGGAATGGAAATGGATGCTGCCGCGCTCAATGGCCGCCGAGTTGGCCAACAGACCCATCGCGGTTAACGACGTAACGGATTTTCCTGAGCCGCTTTCACCCACAATGGCGACGATTTCCCCCTTGTTGACGGAAAACGAGACGCTTTTCAGGGCGATATGTTTACCCGACCTACCGCTGAAGCTGACGCTCAGGTCATCGATCTCCAGCACCGGCATGGCGGTTTGTGGGGGGGGGCCGACGCCGGGGGCGGGGTGGCCTGTGCGAGTTGCGTCATGTGGACTCCGGTTAACAGTGTGGACTCTTGCTGTGTCATAGCCAGATACGTCCGTGGTGATAAGTCAGATAGGGTGAACTGTCAGCGGCTAGCCAGAGTGGGCCATCCAGATCGACATAGTCGGCGGCGGCGACCGGTAGTGCGACTTCCATCGCCGGTGAAGAGCCAACCAGGCAACCGACCATCAGTTTTAGCCCGTGCAGTCGCGCCTCACGCACCATTGCCAGTGCCTCTGTCAATCCGCCACATTTATCCAACTTGATGTTGATCATCTCGTAACGGCGGCGGATACCTGGAATATCGCCAGCGTGGCGGCAGCTTTCATCGGCGCAAAGTGGAATAGGGTGCGAAAAACGCAGTAACTCCTGATCCTTGCCTGCCGGTAACGGTTGCTCAATCAGCGCGATGTTATAGGGAAGCAGTGCGTGACACAGGCTGAGTAAATTGAGCCCAGCCCAGCTTTCCGTGGCATCGACCATCAGAGTGGCTCGTGGCGCGGCGTGGCGCACTGCGGCGATTTTCTCAACGATGTCGCTGCGATCCAGCTTGAGCTTTATCACCTGCGCGCCGCGTGATATCGCATCGCAGGTCGCCGCCACCGTGTTTTCCAATGACGCAATGCTCAGCGTTTCCGTGGTGATCAAAGAGGCGGGCGGTTGTATTCCCACCTGCTGCCATACGGTTTGTTTATGCAAGGCGGCATTTTAGCGCCACAGTGCGCAATCGAGTGCGTTACGTGCTGCACCAGGAGGGAGCAGCGTTTGGATTTCATCCCTTGACGCACCGCGCGTTACCGCACCACGTACGGCGTCAAGTTAGCGGCAAACACTGGCGGCAGACTCTTGATATTCAAACGCAGGCGTACATTCGCCTAAACCGATAAATCCCTGTTCTTCAAAGGTAATCCTGACTACGCTTACGGCATTGCGCAGTTCCTGCGCACGCTTGCACGCGCGTGCCAGAGAGAGTTTGACGGTCTCAACTTGCATCTGGCGCATCTCGTGTATCCCTGTGGTGAATGAATAATCAAAACTATTTCATGCAGGGGAATGACTGACGAATACTTGTTTGTCGGGAGGGTATAACCTCAGACTATACCCTGATGCAGACACCAACACTCCCCTGCCGATATCGCGAAACGCGCGGCAGCTAAAGTCATATCGTTATACACATCTTTCTAACGCACTGTTTAATCAATGAGTTACGGGTTTATCTCAGAGTGGCATTTTGAACCTCAAAAAGCCAATGGGATGGCTTGAATGCCTTAATTCACGGGGTTCTGAGCATCCTGTTCAAAAAATGGCCAAAAGATGTGTATAACGATATGAGCTAAAGTAGGAATTGTTGTCCGAAGGCCGTATAATGCGCGCCAATCAACAGAGCATAACCCGGAGAATCTCATGCGTCCGTCAGGCCGAAGTGCACAACAGGTGCGTCCCATCACGCTAACGCGTGGCTATACCAAGCATGCGGAAGGTTCCGTGTTAGTGGCGTTTGGCGACACGAAAGTGCTGTGTAACGCGACGGTAGAAGAAGGCGTGCCGCGCTTCCTGAAAGGGCAGGGGAAAGGCTGGGTGACCGCTGAATACGGCATGCTGCCGCGTGCGACCCATAGCCGCAATGCGCGTGAAGCCGCCAAGGGAAAACAGGGCGGAAGAACGCTGGAAATCCAGCGCCTTATCGCGCGTTCTCTGCGCGCTGCCGTTGATCTGGAAAAGCTCGGTGAATACACCATTACGCTGGATTGCGATGTGTTGCAGGCTGATGGTGGCACGCGCACTGCTTCTATTACCGGCGCTTGTGTGGCACTGGCGGATGCGTTCAACCGCATGGTGGCAAAAGGCCAGCTCAAAGCCAGCCCGCTCAAGGGCATGGTAGCGGCGGTTTCCGTGGGGATCGTTGCCGGTGAAGCCGTGTGCGATCTTGAGTACGTGGAAGACTCTGCGGCGGAAACGGACATGAACGTGGTCATGACCGAAGATAGCCGCATGATTGAGGTGCAAGGTACCGCCGAAGGCGAGCCGTTCAGTCACGAAGAGTTGTTGGCGCTGCTCGCTCTGGCGCGTGGTGGCATTGATACTATCGTCGAGGCGCAGAAAGCGGCGTTGACGCAAGCGCCAGTCGCGGACTTCAAGTAAGCATGACTGGCATAAACCGCCTGTCATTTCATCAGCCGTTGCCTGGCAGCGGCGTTATCCATTTTTGCAAAGCGACCTCGGCGTCGCTTTTTTTATGGCTGGTATTCCAACCATAACCATACTCACTGTGATACGAGGAGATGCCGTAATGAAAGCCTATCAGCGCCAATTTATTGAATTCGCACTTAGCAAGCAGGTATTAAAATTCGGCGAATTCACATTGAAATCCGGGCGTGTCAGCCCCTATTTCTTCAATGCCGGGCTGTTCAATACCGGGCGCGACCTGGCACTTTTGGGCCGTTTTTATGCTGAAGCGTTGGTGGATGCCAGTATTACCTTTGATGTGCTGTTCGGGCCCGCTTACAAAGGGATTCCGATCGCCACGACCACAGCGGTGGCGCTGGCTGAACACCACGAAACCGATGTGCCTTACTGCTTTAACCGTAAAGAAGCCAAAGATCACGGGGAAGGAGGCAATCTGGTCGGCAGCGCGCTGCAAGGCCGTATCATGCTGGTTGATGACGTGATTACCGCAGGTACTGCCATTCGTGAATCCATGGGCATTATCGCAGCAAATGGCGCGACGCTCGCCGGGGTGTTGATTGCACTGGATCGCCAGGAACGCGGTACAGGAGCCATTTCTGCCATTCAGGAAGTGGAACGCGATTATCAGTGTCAGGTGATTTTTATCATCGCGCTGCAAGATCTGATCAGCTTTTTGGCAGAAAAACCAGAGATGGCCGTGCATCTGGATGCGGTGAAGGCCTATCGCGATCGGTATGGTATTACTGCGTAGTCACCTGTGCATAGGCGCTTATGTTGCCTGAGAGATTTCTGGCCAGCCTGTTGCTGTGTGAACAGGCCTTGGTGCAGAGGCTCTTAGGCAAAAGCGGGGCGATGTTAATAGAGTTGGGCGGCAAGCAGTGGCCAACGTGTCTCAAAATCCTGTGTAGGCCGAAAGCGAAATTCTGAGCGAACATAGCGTGACAGCATCCCTTCGCAGAAGGCGAGTAGTTGGCTGGCAAGCAGTGATTCGTCATGGGTAAGGGCTTTCCCCTCTCGCAGTTTGTGCTCGCGCAACACCTGCTTAAGCTGCGATTCAATGCGTTCAAACAGCTGGTTGATGCGTCCTTGCAGACGATCCTGTTCGAACATCAGCGCATGGCCGGTCAGGATGCGCGTCAGGCCGGGGTTGCGTTCAGCAAAACCCAACATGAGCAACAAAATCAACCGCACACGTTGGAACGTATCTTTCTCATCTTGCAGAATCAGATTGATACGTGTTGTCAGCGAATCCTCAATAAACTCGATAAGGCTGTCAAACATCCGTGTTTTGCTGGGAAAGTGCCTATAGAGTGCGGCTTCGGAAACCCCGACCATTGCGGCAAGCTTTGCGGTAGTGATGCGTTGGCTGCCATCGCTGGATTCCAGCATTTGCGCCAACGCTTGCAAGATTTCCTCGCGACGATTCCTTTTCGTATTCTCTTTCTCTGCCATGTCAGAAAAGACCCTTGATCAAAAAGAAGCTGACAACCATTTAGAATTGGTAATGACCTGGATAAACACAACAAAGACACGCGATTGACCGCGTGTCCAAGGCGTAACTCAGGGTATACCTATTTTCGGATCAACGACGGCCAGAATGGCCGAAACCGCCTTCTCCCCGCTCTGTTCCTACAAAATCATCGACAATGTTGAATTCAGCCTGAACTACGGGAACAAACACCATCTGTGCGAGGCGTTCACCGGGCTCGATAGTGAAGGCTTGCTGGCTACGATTCCAAACGGAAACCATCAGTTGTCCCTGATAATCAGAGTCGATAAGCCCAACCAAATTACCTAATACCACACCGTGCTTATGCCCCAACCCTGAGCGGGGGAGAATAACAGCAGCCAGGCTGGGATCGGCGATATGGATAGCGATACCCGTTGGCACCAGTATCGTCTCCCCTGCGGCTAGCGCGATCCCTTCATCAGTACAAGCTCGAAGGTCAAGGCCGGCCGAGCCTGCGGTGGCATAGGTCGGTAACGGAAACTGTTGACCAATGCGTGCATCAAGAATTTTTACGTCGATTTTTTTCATCATAGCGGCGGACAATCTCATCGATTAAATGTTGGCCAAGGAGGCGCTTTTCGCACAGAGGTAAACGGGTGTCACCCTCCGGCCAAAACAGCTGCAACTCGTTGGTGTCACTGTTTAATCCCTGCCCTGAAAGGGAAACATCATTTGCGCAAATCAGATCCAGATTTTTACGCGTCAATTTTTGACGCGCGTATTCTCCCACATTCTGGGTTTCGGCAGCAAATCCAACGACGAATGGGCGAGACGCTGACATGGCTGCAACCCCTGCAATAATATCTGGGTTTTTAACCAGTGTGATACTGATTTCATCGCCCTGTTTTTTTATCTTGTCGCTGGCTATCTGTTTAGCCCGGTAATCAGCCACGGCGGCACAGCCGATGACAATC
The DNA here is from genome assembly GCF_053848865.1 of Symbiopectobacterium sp. Eva_TO. NCBI lineage: Bacteria > Pseudomonadati > Pseudomonadota > Gammaproteobacteria > Enterobacterales > Enterobacteriaceae > Symbiopectobacterium > Symbiopectobacterium sp. Eva_TO. The sequence continues at coordinate 2,919,714 of NZ_JBSPEY010000004.1, forward strand.
TGCTGTTGTGCCGCATGAGACATCACCGCCTGCTGCATGTCCAACGCGCTGGTCACGTCAATGCGCCGAACGCCTGCGGGTGTTGGTAATGACACGGGCCCGGCGACCAGCGTCACGTGAGCGCCACGCTCCGCCGCAGCTTGCGCGATGGCAAATCCCATCTTGCCCGAACTGTGATTGGTGATGAAACGTACAGGATCAAGCGCCTCACGCGTGGGTCCCGCGGTGATCATAATGTTGAGATGTTGCAGATCGTTGACGCGCGTAAAATAGCCTTCGGCAAGCTCAACGATCGCCGACGGATCAATCATTCTACCAGGACCCACATCACCGCAGGCCTGACTGCCGCTGTCGGGGCCCCAAACCAGGCAACCGCGCCGTGCCAACGTGGCAAGATTATCCTGTGTTGGCGTCGCGCGATACATCTGCTGATTCATGGCAGGTGCAATAGCGACGGGGGCAGCCGTTGCCAGACAAAGCGTGGTAAGCAGGTCGTTAGCCATGCCAGCAGCTAAACGTGCGATCACATCCGCCGTTGCGGGCGCAAGAATAACCAGGTCAGCCCATTTTCCCAGCTCAATGTGCCCCATTGACGCTTCGGCGGCAGGATCGAGCAGATCGTCTGATACTGGGTATCCTGAAACCGCCTGAAGCGTAAGCGGTGTAATAAATGCCTTCGCGGCAGGAGTCATTACCACGCGGACTTCTGCGCCGCGATCGCGTAGACGCCTGACAATTTCTGGGCACTTGTAAGCGGCAATACCGCCGCTGATGCCGAGCACGATTTTTTTACCGGAGAGCCCGGGCTGATTGGAAAATCCCGTCATCATCTTTGTCCGATTAACGCCTAAGAGGAAACATTTTATCATAACCTTGCCAGATGAGCGGAATCTTGCTCGCGTTTGTCTATGCTCATGAGGCTTTGTTGCAGGTGTCTTGCGTGCAGTTATGCAGGGGCTCGCTTGCGTTCTCGCCCCGCTACCGTGAGCCTGCCATGATAGAGCAACGATGGAAAGGAGGGATAACGGTGTGGATTGACGATCAGGCTCCGCGTGAAAAGCTTATTACCTCGGGGGCCGAAGCGCTTACGGATGTGGAGCTGTTGGCTATCTTTCTGCGCACTGGGTTGCCGGGGGTTCACGTGATGGCATTGTCGGAGCAATTGCTGCGTCATTTTGGTTCCCTTTACCATGTCATGACGGCCGAGCAACAAACATTTTGCGCCGTGAAAGGGATGGGGGTGGTTAAATTTGTGCAATTTCAGGCGGTAGCGGAGCTAGCGCGGCGGCTGTACGCCACGCGCTTGGTGAAGGAAAAAGCGATGCTGAATCCCGATCTGACCCTACAGTACCTGCAATCGGCGTTGGCACATCAGGCGCGAGAAATTTTTACCGTGCTGTTTCTTGATAATCAGCACCGCGTGATTCGACATCAAGAGATGTTTGCAGGTACGATCGATTGCCAGCGTCGAGGTACACCCGAGAGAAATTGTGCGTGAAGCGTTAAAAGCCAATGCGGCTGCGCTCATTCTGGCGCATAATCACCCTTCCGGGGATGCAGAGCCGAGTAGCGCCGATCGCATGATAACGACGCATATTATTCAGGCATGTGCATTGATGGACATTCGTGTCCTCGATCACCTGGTAATTGGGCGTGGTGAGTACGTATCATTTGCCGAGCGAGGCTGGATTTAGCATATTTTCAGCGATCCTTAGAGATCTTTCGCTGCTCGGGACTTGAGCACATCCGCGCTAGAGCGTATACTACGCCACCTTTGAGAATCTTGGGTGTGGCGTTAAGAGCCTATCTCAGCAGGTTTACCCTGATGACAGTATCTTTACTTGTAAAGCTGCTGAGATGGGCTCTAAAGCCTGACGAGGCGGCCAACATCCTCTACGAAGCTCTAGCTGATTTGATTTTTGGAGAATAGACATGTCCCGAGTCTGCCAAGTTACTGGCAAGCGTCCGGTGACCGGTAATAACCGTTCCCACGCACTGAATGCGACCAAACGCCGTTTTCTGCCGAACCTGCATTCCCATCGTTTCTGGGTTGAAGGCGAAAAACGCTTTGTAACGCTGCGCGTATCTGCTAAAGGTATGCGTGTTATCGATAAGAAGAGTATCGAAGCGGTCCTGGCCGATCTGCGTACCCGTGGTGAAAAGTACTAAGGAACTGAATCATGGCTAAAGGTGTTCGCGAGAAGATCAAGCTGGTTTCTTCTGCCGGTACTGGTCATTACTACACGACGACGAAGAACAAGCGCACTAAGCCGGAAAAACTGGAACTGAAGAAATTCGATCCGGTTGTCCGTCAGCATGTGATCTATAAAGAAGCTAAAATCAAGTAATTTTAGTGGACTTATTAAAAACCCGGCCAAGGCCGGGTTTTTTTTATGCTACGTTAGCCGCGGGAGCGTTCAGGAGGAGAAAATGCCGGAATTACCAGAGGTTGAAACGAGCCGCCGCGGGATATCACCCTATCTTGTCGGACACACCATACTGCACGTTGACGTGCGTAATCCCCGCTTCCGTTGGCCGGTGTCCAGCGAGATCCTTGCGTTGAGTGACCAGCCTATTTTGAGCATAGCGCGTCGGGCAAAATACCTGCTGTTTGCGCTACCCGGCGGCTGGATTATTGTGCATTTGGGCATGTCTGGCAGCTTGCGCATTCTGCCGGAATATCTCCCTCCTGATAAGCATGATCATGTGGATATGGTCATGGACAACGGCCATGTGCTGCGTTATACCGATCCCCGACGTTTTGGTGCTTGGCTGTGGACGACGGACCTTGAAACAAGCAGCGTACTTGCACACCTTGGCCCGGAACCTTTGAGTGAGGCATTCTCTCCCGACTATCTCTATCAGCGTTCGCGCGGTAAGCACACGGCTATTAAGCAGTGGGTGATGGATAACAAGGTGGTGGTCGGCGTAGGAAACATTTATGCCAGCGAATCCCTGTTTATGGCGGGTATTCATCCCGATCGTGCAGCAGGCTCGCTGAGCGAATCAGAATCTGCTCGTTTCGTTCAGTCGATAAAGCAGGTGCTACAGCGCTCGATTGAGCAAGGCGGCACGACGTTAAGGGATTTCTTACAGTCAGATGGTAAACCGGGGTATTTTGCGCAGGAATTGCAGGTTTATGGTCGGGCGGGGGAGCTTTGCCGCGTATGCGGAACGCCGTTGTTAACGAAAAAACATGGGCAGCGTAGTACATTTTATTGTCGTTGCTGCCAGAAATAATGCTGGATAAATAAGGCTTTGTTGAATAAATAGAAAGTTTGGGTAATCATCGGATCAGATCACCATAGTTGTTTCAACATCAGGTCTCCATGGCAAAACAAAATTTTAAAATCACTAACTGGCCCTCCTATAACAAGGCCCTCAAGCAGCGCGGTTCTCTAACCGTATGGCTAGATGGATCAGCCATTGCTGCATGGACGGAAAATACGACTACTGAACGGCGTGGACGACCGCTCCACTACTCAGATATGGCCATCACCACAGTCCTGATGATGAAACGCGTGTTTGGCCTTTCATTGAGGGCTTTACAGGGTTTTGTTGACTCGATTTTTAAACTGATTAAATTGTCGCTGCATTGTCCAGACTATTCGCTGCTCAGCAAGCGAGCAAAGACAGTGAACATCAGCATAAAAACGCCAACCCGTGGTGAAATCTCACATCTGGTCATTGATGGAACCGGCCTGAAGGTCTTTGGCGAAGGCGAATGGAAAGTCCGGTAGCATGGTGCCGACAGACGCAGGGTGTGGCGTAAGCTGCATCTGGCAGTAGACAGTGCGACGCATGAGATTATCTGTGCGGATTTGTCGCTCAGTGGTACGACTGATGCCCAGGCTCTACCGGCACTGATAAACCAGACCCACCGGAAAATCAGAGAGGCATCGGCTGACGGCGCTTACGATACAGGTTACTGCCATAATGCTCTGCTGAGGAAGAAAATAAGGCCGCTTATCCCGCCGCGAAGGGGGGCGCAATATTGGCCGGACCACTACCACGAGCGTAACCACGCTGTTGCAAATCAGCGCCTGAGCGGCAGCAACGATACCTGGAAAAAGAAAGTGGGCTATCACCGACGCTCAGTGGCTGAAACGGCCATGTTCCGGTTCAAAACGCTTCTGGGTGGTCATCTAAGTCTGCGTGACTACGATGCTCAGGTGGGTGAAGCCATGGCGATGGTCAAAGCGCTTAACCGGATCACTCTATTAGGAATGCCGAACAGTATTCGCATCACGTAACAATCGACCTGGGGCACAGTCGTTACAAGTTCTGATTTATTCAACAAAGCCGATAAATAACGCCAGACTGCCGTTTGAAGGGCGAATCTGGAAAAGCATCAACGAGCTTACAAAACTGAGGATTTTATCGGTGAACCACGAGTACTCTTCTGCCGCACGGCATCCGCTTGATAAGCAGCATATAAAGTTAACCTACGTTACGCACTTTTACTGCAATCAGGACAATATGGATTCCGTATTTTCGTTGCTGCGGCTGTATGAGCAGCTGCCGGAAGATATCAGAACTGCGGTAGAGTTCGTTATTGTTGATGACGGTTCACCGATTAAGTACGACATTGGCACTTTCGACCTGAATATCACCTGGCTGCGTATTAATGAGGATATTCCATGGAATCAGGCTGGCGCGCGCAATTTAGGGGTGACTTATGCCAAGTCTGACAAAATTTTTATCACCGATCTTGACCACGAATTGCCGGAATCCTCATTCCGCTATTTGATCAATTGCCGTAACCCCGGCCGCAATTTTTATAAAATCTATCGGGAAAGCCGTGAAAACGGCGTCAAAAAACGCGGAAAAGTGTGTAACGTTGGCGACAGGTATTATGGCCATCCGAACACGTTCTTTATGTCGCGTGCGCGCTTTATGGGTTTCTTTGGCTATGACGAGGAGTTTGCCGGGAATTATGGCTCAGAAGATTTCCGCTTCGTTAAATACCAAAAATACCAAGGGTCGCGCCAACATTATTTGCCGAAGAGCATCCGCTGTTTTGAACGGGAAGTGGACCGGGAAGAGAGTTACCATACGTTACAGCGCGACCTTTCCGCCAATACGCCGATTGATAAGCGCAAGAAGCAAGAGTGCAGCTTGTTCGGTTATGAGTATGGGCAGAGCCGTATTTTCCTCAACTTTACCTGGGAAATTAAATACCGTAACAACATAATGCCAGCGACCTTGCCCCCGCTAAAAACATGGTGGCGTCCACTGTGGTGGTTCCGTTATCTATGCGGTACATTGGCGCGTTAATCGCATCGCGATTTTCCGGCGGAGGAGGCCTATCTATCCGCCGGGTTATATCTTACTTACCCTGCGCCAGTTTTTGCTTAAGCGCCGAGCCAATCGCATCGGGAAGAAAGTGTGAGACATCGCCACCGTGTCGGGCGATCTCTTTGACCAAAGAGGAAGAGATAAATGACCATTCTTCCGATGGCATCAGGAACACGCTCTCCAGGGTTGGCATTAAGTGAGTATTCATTTTTGCCAACTGAAGCTCATATTCAAAGTCGGATACAGCCCGCAGCCCGCGAATTAACACATTCGCTTGCTGCTGCTGGGCGAAATGCACCATAAGATCGGAAAATCCCACCACCTCAACATTGGTCAAATGTTGCGTTGCCTGCCGTGCTAATGCGACACGCTCGTCCAAACTGAACATCGTATTTTTACTGGGACTGGCGGCAATGGCTAACACGAGATGATCGAACAGACGTGAAGCGCGGGTGAGCAGATCCAGATGCCCATTGGTTAAGGGATCGAAGGTACCTGGGTAGATTGCTTTGGTCGCCATGGGAATCCTTAACACCAGAGGGTCAGATAGACGAGTTTGCACGTGGTGGAAGATAGGGCTCCAGCAGTGTCAGCAAGCGCTGAAGCGCTCCCTGATTCTGGTGCAGTACTTCTACCGCGTGTCGCCCATAATAGAGCCGGTAATCTTCATCCGTCAGCAGGCTGTTCACTTCTTTGACAATACTGTCAGCATCTTTAACGGTGATCAAACCGCCTGCTTCTGACAATTTAAGGCAAATATCTTTGAAGTTAAAGGTGTGCGGACCCATCAATACCGGGATGGCATGTGCAGCAGGTTCCAAAGGATTATGTCCTCCCCGTTCCACCAGGCTTCCACCGACAAAAGCGATGTCGGCGATGCCATACAGCATCATCAGTTCGCCCATGGTATCGCCAATCACCACTTGGGTATCAGTCGCCGGAACTTCGCCACTGCTGCGCAGGGTGTAACTAAAACCCAGGCTCTGGGTAAGTGCCTGAGTTGTCGGGAAACGCTCAGGGTGGCGAGGTACCAGAATCAACAGCAAATTGGGAAACCGGTTCAGCAATTCACGGTGCGCGGCCAAAATAATCGCTTCTTCACCTTCATGAGTGCTGGTTGCAATCCACACCGGGCGTCGAGATGCCCACTGACGCCGTAGTGCTACGGCTCTCGCAGCTAATTCCGGTGTGACAGAAATATCGAATTTCAGACTGCCAGTGACTGCTAAGTGTGAGCGCTGTAAACCGAGATCGATAAAGCGCTCACCATCTTCTTGATTTTGAGCGGCGATCAAGGTGGTGCGGCGCAGAATGCTACGAGTTAGGGAGCCAATTTTTTTATAGCCTGCCGCTGAGTGTTCAGAAAGCCGTGCGTTGGCAATAACCAACGGAATATTACGGCGGTGAAGTTCAGTGATAAGGTTTGGCCACAGTTCGGTCTCCATGATGATCACCAGTTTTGGGTTCACCTGATCAAAGAAGCGCTTAAGGGCACAAGGAAGATCGTAGGGGAGATAAACGTGGTAGACATCATTGCCGAAGGCAGACCGTACTCGCTCTGAACCGGTCGGCGTCATGGTGGTTACTGTAATCGGCAAAGAAGGGTAACGGTGGCGAAGCGCTCTTACCAAGGGAATGGCTGCCAATGTTTCGCCAACAGAGACCGAATGCAGCATGATACCGTTGGGTTTGACTTTCTCCGCACAGAATCCATAGCGTTCACTCCAGCGGCTACGGTAGGCAGGCGCTTTGCGTCCTCTTAGCCAAAGACGGAGCCAGATTAATGGTTGAATGAGGTAAAGCAAGATGGTGTAAAGGGTTTGCAGCATCGGTATTGGCTATTTTAGAGTTATCGCTGAAAATATTTTAGCTTTTTTGTTAAGGAATAACTATGGCACTGGCTATTAATTTTTTTGTTTAAGTTCCTGACTCGCTAAAATTTTTTTCGAGTATAAGGAGTTCTTTTTCTCTATCTCTAATTTTTTTGCTGGACAGCCAAAGTACATTCCCCATTCATTTAAATCTTTGGTGACGAGAGACTGTGCTCCGACGGATACTCACTCTTCAAGCGTTATATTAGGAAGAACAACAGTGCCAGAGCCGATGATAACATGTTTCTCGAGGGTAACTGTACCTTTTATCACACCTGTGTACTCTTCACTTATTGTTGGATTAGTCAGTTTCTTTCCTGAGTAGTCATCAGACTTGCTGTAAATTTTGACACCTTGTGAAAGGCCACAAAAATCTTTGATGATTATTTGTAGTGGTCAACTAATATTGGCCACCGCATTAGACTGTATGTAGAACAGTCGCTCAGATTCGTTTGGAGTTAAGCCGCCGTTATACCAGTGAGGCCGGATAGCGCTGTAATACCCCGTGATGTAGCGGATAATCGCGTCCAGGGCTTCGCTGAAGCTGTTGTAACCCTTTGTCGGCACCCATTCTGTCTTCAGGCTGCGGAAGAACCGCTCCATTGGCGCATTATCCCAGCAGTTACCCCGCCGACTCATACTCTGCTTTATCCGGCAGCGCCACAGGGCTTGCCGGTATTGACGGCTGGTATAGTGGCTGCCCTGGTCGCTGTGGAACATGACTCCTGTTGGTTGTCCCCGGAGTTCCCAGGCCATCTGCAACGCTTTAACTGTCAGCGCCGAGTCCGGCGACGTCGACATGGCCCAGCCCACCGGTTTGCGGGCGAACAGATCTAGCACCACCGCAAGGTAAGCCCAGCATTTGCCCGTCCAGATGTAGGTCACATCGCCGCACCAGACCTGATCCGGCGCGGTAACCGCGAACTGGCGGTTGAGATAGTTCGGTATTTCAACGTGTTCATTGCCGCCGCGTTTGTATTTGTGAGCCGGTCGCTGGCAGCTGGCGATACCCAGCTCCTTCATCAGCTTGCCAGCCAGCCAGCGCCCCATTTTGACACCGGAGCTGCCGGTGACGATGGTCGCGATACTTCGAGCGCCGGCAGAGCCGCCGCTGGCGTTCCAGGCTTCCATGACGCGGCTACACTTAACCACGCGCTCACCATATCGTTATACACATCTTTTGGCCATTTTTTGAACAGGATGCTCAGAACCCCGTGAATTAAGGCATTCAAGCCATCCCATTGGCTTTTTGAGGTTCAAAATGCCACTCTGAGATAAACCCGTAACTCATTGATTAAACAGTGCGTTAGAACGATGTGTATAACGATATGACTTAACCACGCGCTCACCGTCGGGTTCATTAGCGGAAGCCTGCCAGTGCCTGTAGCTGCTGCGATGTACCTCAAAAGTTTGGCACAACGCCGTGACCGGGTATCGCGCCCTCAGCCTGTCGACTACCGTGAACCGTTGAGTGAGTCCGACATTAAGAGCGCCGTAGCCTTTTTTAGGATTTCGTTCTCCATTTCAAGGCATTGGACTTTTTTCTTCATCTCACGCAGCTCGAGCTGTTCAGGGGTAAGAGGAAGTCCCGTTGGCGTTTTTCCCTGTCGTTCAAGGCGAAGCTTATTGACCCAGCGACTAATGGCAGAATGGCTGACATTAACCGCCTCTGCGGCCTTAACGTATGTGTAGCCGTGGTCGACAACCAGCTTTGCGGCTTCGAGCTTAAATTCCGCCGTAAAATGTTTACCCATGAGGTCACCTGTCGTGTTGATGAGGTGAGCATATCACCTCCGCTCAGGTGGCCAGTATCAGTGTGCCACTACAGTCTAACAATCATGCTAATTTTGAAATGACCGGGATCCTGTTAGGGCAAGAAGTCCGTAAGCGTAAAACTCCGCAAGAGAAAATCGCCATCATTCAGCAGACAATGGAGCCGGGGATGAACGTCTCCCATGTAGCCCGCCTGCATGGCATCCAGCCCAGCCTTTTGTTTAAGTGGAAGAAGCAATACCAGGAAGGAAGCCTCACCGCCGTTGCGGCCGGAGAAAAAGTGGTTCCAGCTTCGGCGCTGGCGACTGCCCTCAAGCAGGTCCGGGAGCTACAGCGCCTTCTGGGTAAGAAGACGATGGAAGTTGAGATCCTCAAAGAAGCAGTGGAGTACCGCCAGTCGCGAAAATGGATAGCGCACGCGCCCTTGTTGCCAAAGGACGGGGAATAGCTCTGGTCAGCCGCGCCATGAGCGTGTCGCGTGCGCAGCTGTCACTGCGGGTTAACCGTTCTGCCGACTGGCTGGACAGGCGCAGCAACCGGCGTAATGACGAAGCTGATGCTGAGATATTATCGGACATCCTCCGTATCATCAGCGACATGCCCAGTTACGGTTACCGCCGAGTGTGGGGTATCCTGCGTAAGCAACGTCGTGCAGAGGGACTTCCACCGGTGAACGCCAAACGGCTTTACAGGATAATGAGCGAGCATAACCCATATCGTTATACACATCTTTTGGCCATTTTTTGAACAGGATGCTCAGAACCCCGTGAATTAAGGCATTCAAGCCATCCCATTGGCTTTTTGAGGTTCAAAATGCCACTCTGAGATAAACCCGTAACTCATTGATTAAACAGTGCGTTAGAAAGATGTGTATAACGATATGAGCATAACCCACCTCGTTATACACAAGTCCGCAACGCCTTATATGCCAAGGGTTAGCGGGCTGAAATAGGCAGCCGGTGGGGTTGTAAATGAAGTGAAACCGACGTGTACTATCGCCATTTACGGCGCTGAAAAATGACACGGGATTCAGATAGCTGGGCACACCAAGAACTGGAAGGGGTAAATCTTGGTGACACGAGGCTCAATAAGCGCGCCAAAGGGCTTTTGATACGGCTGGCTGAGAATCCGCAAGCCAGCATTCCGCATGCGTGCCTCGGATGGTCTGAGACGCTGGGTGCTTACCGCTTCATGGAGAACCAAGCATTCGAATGGCGAGACATTCTGCAACCTCACTGGCAGCGTACGCAGGAAAGGATCCGAGAACACGAGGTTGTGCTGTGTATCCAAGACACTACCGAGCTTGACTTCAACGGGCAGCAAATCCAAGGCTTGGGTCCCTTGAACTACGAAGTCAGGCGTGGTCTGTACCTGCATCCGACCTACGCGGTCAGTCCGGATCGCGTGGGGTTGGGCGTACTGGATGCGTGGATGTGGGCAAGAGAGCCGAAGGATGCAGACGGAAAACGCGATGGGATCAAGGAGAGTACGCGCTGGCTCGAGGGATACGAGCGAGTTGCTGAACTCGCCTCGGAGTTGCCAAACACACGTCTGGTGTACTTAGCTGTATTAGCTCAGACCTGATCTGACAGTTACCGGTTATTTATACAGGTGTCTGTCAGATTAAATCTGGTTCAGATTTTTTTCTGCCCAGACTCGTTTACCATCAAGTAACGTGGCCATTGGCGTACGCCCGCAGCACATTTTACCCTGATGAGTTCGCTCATTATTGTAATGCCACAACCAGTTGTCCAGATCCTTTTGTAGACTTTCTAGGTCCTCGTATAACGTCTTACGGAACGCAACCTGATAAAAATCCTGCAAAATAGTTTTATGGAAGCGCTCGCAGATACCGTTTGTCTGCGGAGACATCGCTTTCGTTTTCGTATGGTCTATATCGTTGATAGCCAAGTACAGCTGATAGTCATGTTGTTCCACTTTACCGCAGTACTCCGTCCCCCTGTCCGTCAGTATTCTTAGCATTGGCAGCCCCTGAGCTTCGTAGAACGGCAGCACGCGATCATTGAGCAGGTCGGCGGCAGAGATCGGTGCTTTACTCGTGTAAAGCTTGCAGTGCGCCACTTTCGAGTACGTATCCACGAACGTCTGCTGGTAGATACGGCCAACACCTTTCAGATTACCCACGTAGAAGGTGTCCTGCGACCCCAGATAACCCGGGTGAGCAGTCTCTATTTCACCACAGGCTTCGTCGTCGTGCGCCTTCTTCTCCAGTGCAGCGATTTGAGCATCAGTAAGTACGATGCCTTCTCTGGCAACTTTTTCCTCAAGTGCCTTCAGGCGCTTACGAAAGTTTTCCAGATCGTGTCGTTGCCAGATGGAGCGCACACCGCTGCCAGAAATGAAGACGCCTTTTTTACGCAGCTGATTACTGGTCCGGTGCTGGCCATGAGCCGGGAACTCAATGGCGTAATCAACAACCGCACGTTCAGTGGCTTCATCAGCACGGTTTTTCAGGTTTGGAACCCGGCGGTTTTGGTTAACCAGAGCGTCAATGCCGCCTTCTGCCGCCAGTTCCTGATAGCGATAAAACGTGTCGCGTGACACCCCCATGATTTTACAGGCTTTTGATACGTTACCGAGTTCTTCGGCGAGATTGAGCAGGCCGGCTTTGTGTTTGATGATGGGATTGTTAGTATGAAGCATGAGAGTTACCTAGTGTTTTGTATAAGGATTCGACACCCATATCAAAACCGGTAACTCTCAACCTTTCAAGGTCCAGTGTCAGATCAAGTCGCGACTAATACAACTTAAGATACAAAAGCTGTCCGGAGATTGTGGGTCAAGATCACTGCCAACCCGCAACGCAGCGACACTCGCTTCACGCGCAGCGCCTGTTTCACCGTACGCGCCTTCTGCCCCGCGCGAGCCGCCATAACGAATTGGATTTCTCCCACCGGCACGGTCTTTCCAACCTTCTGCCAAAGCTTCTCATTACAGTCCAGACTGCGATTATGAGTCGAGCGGATCAACCAGTCAGCCGGAGTGCCAAGGTCATCAGCGAGCTGCATCAACGCCTTGATATCCGCTTCGCGATCGGCTAAGTACACCAGACGTGTGTTTGGCAACTCCGAGGCGAGTTCAGCAACTCGCTCGTATCCCTCGAACCAGCGCGTACTCTCCTTGAGCCCATCGCGTTTTCCGTCTGCATCCTTCGGCTCTCTTGCCCACATCCACGCATCCAGTACGCCCAACCCCACGCGATCCGGACTGACCGCGTAGGTCGGATGCAGGTACAGACCACGCCTGGCTTCGTAGTTCAAAGGACCCAAGCCTTGGATTTGCTGCCCGTTGAAGTCAAGCTCGGTAGTGTCTTGGATACACAGCACAACCTCGTGTTCTCGGATCCTTTCCTGCGTACGCTGCCAGTGAGGTTGCAGAATGTCTCGCCATTCGAATGCTTGGTTCTCCATGAAGCGGTAAGCACCCAGCGTCTCAGACCATCCGAGGCACGCATGCGGAATGCTGGCTTGCGGATTCTCAGCCAGCCGTATCAAAAGCCCTTTGGCACGCTTATTGAGCCTCGTGTCACCAAGATTTACCCCTTCCAGTTCTTGGTGTGCCCAGCCATCTGAATCCCGTGTCATTTTTCAGCGCCGTAAATGGCGATAGTACACGTCGGTTTCACTTCATTTACAACCCCACCGGCTGCCTATTTCAGCCCGCTAACCCTTGGCATATAAGGCGTTGCGGACTTGTGTATAACGAGGTGACCCTAACCCCACCAACAACGCGGTAACCAGCCACTGCAACTTGTCCCATGACACCCCGATAGAACTGAGCGAGGTGGTGGTGCCCACCTCCATGATCAGGTAGCTCAACATGGTGGTAATGGCGTAAGAGGTGCCCTGACGCAACTGCAAACGCGACAATACCAGCACTTCCAGCAAGCCCGGCAAGTTGCGCATTAACACATAGGCCACCACCGCGACGATGATCGACAGCATCAGATTGCCCAGCGTCACCGCCTGCAATACGGCATTGCCCGCCACGGTCGCGTTGTAATGCCACAGCATAATGCTGTCCAGGTAGGACATCACCGTGACCAAATCGGACCAAATCCAGTAGAGCACGCCGGAGAAAATCAGCAGCAACACCATGGTGGTCAAACGCAACGATTGCTGACCAATCTGATCCAGCGCCAACGGCGGTTCTGGTGCAGGTTCGCTGCCCTCTGCCCCTTCTTTATTCAGGTTCTGACGACGCGCCACTGCACGACGGTATGCCAATCGACGCGCCGCAACGCTCAAACCACGGATAGTGGTCAGATAAACCAGGTTCCACACCAGTAACAAATACAGACTTTCCACCCAACGCCCCAGCAGTCGCAGCGTGGTATAGAAGTAGCCGCACACCATGAATCCCAGTAAGACCAACGGAAGGATCGCCATCACGGTAATCACGATCAACCTGATAGTGTGTGTCTCTTTTTCCCGCCAACTGTCACGACAGAGCGGGAACACCAGAATGCCCAACAGGATCAGGTTGCAGAAAATCACAATCTGCCCGATCACGTCATCCACCAGATAGAGCGGTGCTTTCTCGCCGATAACCGACCAGAAGATCAACGGCAGCAGCGCTCCACCCAACCGCAGCGCCTGACGGCGGTAGTGGGCTGCCAGTGAAACGCTAAAATTGAAGTGCCGCTCACCGATACCGCCGGGTTTCATCGCCCGATAGAGCAAACCGAACACCAGCCACAGCAGCGCAAACTGCTGACTCATGCCCCACACGGCATCCCCGGCAGCACCATCACGGTTTCCAATAACAAGGCTTGCGGCGTGTGGCGCTGCGAATCCCGTTTTAGCTGCCCGACATCATTCGACAAGCGCTCGATATAACCGGCGATAAGACGCCGCCGCCAATAGATCAGCCCGCTCACCAGCAGCATCGGTACAATAAAAATTAGCGCCCGTAACGCTCCCTGACGCCAGTCATCCCACTGGAAAGCCAGATTGGAATGACGCACTTGTTGTTTCAATCCCCCGGGCAACTCTTTCAGCCAGGCCCAATCCATCGGTTTATTACTGCTGACCCAGAAAATCTGCTGCGTCAGCGTATGCTGCAATGACGCCGTGACGCTGACCAACTGCTGACGGTTGATTTGCAGGTTAATAGCAAGCATCAGTTGGTTGCCCAGTTGCTTATTAAGCTGGTCGAGCAGTTCACGCCGCGTATCAAGGATCTGGTCCAGCGCATCGTGCACTTCGTCATCCAGTGCAACGCCTTTGTTGGCCGCCATCAATTTGCTGATGTATTCGTCACCACGAAACAGCAGATCACGCTGCTGATTGATCTCAAACTGCTCCAGACGCAGATCGGCAATTTGCGTGCTCATGTCGTTCATGGAGGAGGCAGAAGGCAGGTTAAGCTGCTGCTGATACAAGATGTGGCTTTGTTGAATAAACAGATTTTATGCTACCAGCCCAGTAAAACGATTGTTTCCAGCAACGTAAAATCATGCAGTTAAGCATCATGAGAAAACGGAATGCCTGAGGTGATAAGCATTTTCTACCAAAATAGGCATAGTAAAACAGCACGATTCCCTATTATTCAACAAAGCCACAAAATGCGCGACAGCAACAAACTGCCCTTGAGCACGGTGACCTGCTCTTTAAGGTTACGTTCGGATTGCAGGGTGCGATCGAGCCAGTTCTTCACCTGAATGCTTTCCTGCACCAGAGTATTGCTTGACTGCGTCGCCGCAACCAGGAGCTGGCTGAGTTGGTGGTTGGTTGCCATCTCCGCTTTCACCAACGGGTTGTCCTGGATACGCTGCGTGTCTTCCGAGGTTTGCGCCTCTTTGGCGGTTTTCTCCGACAACGTTAGCCGTTTACCGTTGAGTACCCCTTGCAACGCCTGCACCATTTTCTCTAACTGATTAATCTGGGCAGAGGCATAGTCGCGCTGCTTCTGTAGCAAATCTTGCAGCGTGGTGTTCACTTCCAGGCTTTTACACTGTTGCTCCATTTGTCCCCCCACCAAGGCCTGCTCGGTTTGCAGCAGCGCTTGCTGGCTGGCGCGCAGCGCATTCTGACTGGCTTCCACGCCGTTGAGCTGGTTGCGAATCTGCTGGCTGCGCTGCGACAGCGCGGTTAATGCGCTTTGTACACGTTCCGGCTGGGTTTGCAGAGAGATCAACTGACTGTTGTAAGTCGAGAGGTTTTCCTGCGCCGACTGTAAGTTATCCAGCGATTCATTGAGACGGGTTTCCAATTGGCGCAACGAGAGCGACTCAAGCGATGCTGTGGCAACATCATTATTGCTTAACGTAGCCAGATCGTCTGCCGCCTGACGCAGTTTGGCGGGCGCTTGCGTCGCCTGTTGCTTTAGCTGTGCGGTCTCCTGGCGTACCCGATCAATGGCATCCAGATACTCAAGCGTGTGCGTGAGATCCTGCTGCGTCAGCTTATCGGCTTCCGTCAGGCTTTTCTGCTTGCCGAGCGCGTCCAGCCGTCCCTGAATCTCACTGCGCGTGGAAATGTCATTACTGGTCGCAGCCTGTGCAACAGTAGAAAATCCAATGGAAAATAGCACTAAAAGGGCAACGCAGCGGGAAACAATCGATAGAATACGCGGGAAATCAAGGCCGCGAGAGAGGGACTTGCAGTACATGATACGTCGTCAGGCATAAAAAGAATGGCGAAGAATATCACGGTTCTGCACGCTAACGCACGGAGCAAACCTGACGAAAAAGTAACGGTTCATTATAACGGACAGTGAGTTATAACAGATTGAATCTTACTCGGCGTTTTCTTGTAGAGGCGTGACGAGCGGCAGTCTGAGTGCCGGGCTGAAACGCAGCATATCAATAAAGCTGTCTACCAGGGTTGGCGCCTCCTGATGGATATCAAAGCTTTCAGGCAGAAACAGCCAGTTCTCCAGGATACCGGAGAAATAGGCGCGCAACGTCACGGCGGCACGACGCAAATGCAGATCGGACGGCAGAAAACCCAGTTGAATACTGTGATTGAGGCTATCCTCAATCTGTTCATAGCAGGAGAAATAGAGCGCCTTGCGTGCGTTATACGACGGTAACATTTCACCGACAAACTCACACTTATGGAAATTGATCTCCATTATCGAGCGCCACTGGTTGTCGGTCGTCGTCAAACGCAGCATATAGATCAGTAGCTCACGCATCACATGCAGTGGATTATCAGGGAATTTTGCCTGATACTCAGATTCGAAATCGTTGATTTTCGTCTCGGACAACGTCCAGATTGCATCAAACAACTCAGCCTTGTTTTTGAAGTGCCAATAAATCGCGCCGCGCGTGACGCCTGCGGCGGCAGCGATACCCGCCAGCGACGTGGCGGAGACGCCGAACTCGGAGAAGAGGCGTAAGGCCGTATCAATAATGTGTTGTCGTGTTTCCTGGCCTGCTGTTTGGTTTTTCGTGCCATGGAGCTGTTTTTTAAAGGAAGCGTGATTTACATACATTCGCGAATGTATGTAACATAACACGCTTGCAGGATTATCGCAGAAATGGGTTTTAGGGCTTGTGATCCATTGGTCAAATTCAAATCGGACACTTGAGGTTTATTTATGAACAAAAACAGAAGGCTTATGCCTCTGGCGGCAGTCCTGATGCTTTCTGGCGGCTTAGCGCTCACCGGGTGTGATAATAAAAATGAAGGTCAGCAGCAAGGCGGCCAGCAAGCGCCTGAAGTCGGCATTGAGACCCTCAAAACGCAACCGCTGAACGTGATTACCGAACTTCCAGGGCGCACTAACGCATTCCGCATTGCCGAGGTTCGGCCTCAGGTGAGCGGTATTATTCAGAAGCGTCACTTCGTCGAAGGGAGCGACGTGAAAGCGGGCACCTCTCTGTACCAGATTGACCCGGCAACCTATCAGGCGGCTTACAACAGCGCGAAAGGCTCGCTGGCGCAAGCACAGGCTCAGGCAGAAATCGCTCTCTTGACGGTGAACCGTTACAAACCGCTGGTTGGCACCAATTATGTCAGCAAGCAGGATTACGATCAGGCATTGTCAACACAGCGGCAGGCAGAAGCCAGCGTACAAGCGGCACAAGCCTCTGTGGATTCTGCGCTGATCAACCTGAACTACACCAAAGTGCTCTCCCCTATTTCAGGCCGCGTCGGTAAATCGACGGTCACCGAAGGGGCATTGGTGGCTTCCGGTCAGGCGACGGCGTTGACCAGCGTTCAGCAACTCGACCCGATCTATGTGGATGTGACGCAATCCAGTAATGACTATTTGCGACTGAAGCGTGAGCTGGAACAAGGCACGTTGAAACAAGCCGGTGGCAAAGCTACCGTACGTTTGTTGCTGGATAACGGCACTGAGTATGCACAAAACGGTACGCTGGAATTTTCTGATGTCACGGTAGATGAAACCACGGGGTCTATCACCCTGCGCGCTATCTTCCCGAACCCACAACATGATTTGCTGCCCGGCATGTTTGTACGTGCACGCCTTGATTCAGGTGTGAACAATGACGCGCTGCTGGTGCCGCAACAAGGCGTGACGCGCAATCCGCGCGGTGAAGCCACCGCCATGGTTGTTGGTGAAGGTGACAAGGTTGAAACACGCACGCTCACGACAGCCCAGGCTATC
The DNA here is from genome assembly GCF_053848865.1 of Symbiopectobacterium sp. Eva_TO. Classification (NCBI taxonomy): domain Bacteria; kingdom Pseudomonadati; phylum Pseudomonadota; class Gammaproteobacteria; order Enterobacterales; family Enterobacteriaceae; genus Symbiopectobacterium; species Symbiopectobacterium sp. Eva_TO. Next base: position 2,937,257 of record NZ_JBSPEY010000004.1, read on the forward strand.
GGCAGCAACTGGCTGGTGACCTCCGGCCTTAAAGCAGGTGATCGTCTTATCGTGACTGGGTTGCAGAAAATCAGACCGGGCGTGCGCGTCAGAGCAAAAGAGACGGCACCTGGGAATGGTGAAGAAAAACCTGCGCAGTCTGAACCCGCGAAGTCTTAACAGGAGCCTGTAATTCATGGCTAAGTTTTTTATTGATCGTCCCATCTTTGCATGGGTACTCGCCATTATGGTGATGCTGTCGGGGGCGTTGGCAATTATCAAGTTGCCTATCGCCCAATATCCGACCATTGCACCACCGGCCATTGAAATAACGGCGAACTACCCGGGCGCGGATGCTTCTACACTGCAAGACTCCGTGACGCAGGTTATCGAACAGAACATGAACGGTATCGATAACCTGCTCTACATGGCTTCCAGCAGTGATTCATCGGGTACAGTTCAGATTACGCTGACGTTTGACTCGAAAGCGGATCCGGACATTGCTCAGGTTCAGGTACAGAACAAACTGCAACTGGCGATGCCATTGTTGCCGCAGGAAGTGCAGCAACAGGGCGTAAGCGTACAGAAATCGAGCAGCAGCTTCCTAATGGTAGCCGGCTTTATTTCTGAAGACGGTTCACTGACGCAGCAGGATATCGCTGACTATGTGGTGGCCAATATCAAAGATCCGCTCAGCCGTACCAACGGTGTCGGTGACATGCAGTTGTTTGGTGCCCAATACGCGATGCGTATCTGGTTGGATCCGAACAAGCTCAACAGCTTCCAGATGACCACGGGTGATGTGGTAGCTGCCATCAAAGTGCAGAATAACCAGATTGCCTCCGGACAATTGGGTGGTACACCGCCGCTGCCGGGGCAGAAGCTTAATGCTTCTATCATTGCCCAGACACGACTGAAATCTGCCGATGAGTTCTCCAACATTCTGCTGCGCGTCAACGCTGACGGTTCGCAGGTGCGCCTGCGTGATGTCGCTCGCGTAGAGTTGGGGGGTGAAGATTACAGCGTTATTGCGCGTTACAACGGCCAGGCAGCCGCAGGGGTCGGTATCAAACTGGCAACCGGTGCCAATGCGCTGGATACGGCCTCCGCCGTTAAAGCCGAGTTGGGTAAGTTACAGCAGTTCTTCCCGGCTGGATTGAAAGTAGTTTATCCCTACGACACCACGCCGTTCGTTAAGATCTCAATTAACGAAGTGGTAAAAACGCTGGCGGAAGCCATCGTGTTGGTGTTCTTGGTGATGTACCTGTTCCTGCAAAACTTCCGCGCCACGCTGATCCCGACGATCGCGGTGCCGGTGGTGTTGTTAGGCACCTTTGCCATCCTATCTGCCTTCGGTTACTCGATTAACACCTTAACCATGTTTGCCATGGTACTGGCCATCGGCCTGTTGGTGGATGACGCCATCGTAGTGGTGGAGAACGTCGAGCGCGTAATGATGGAAGAAGGGCTACCGCCCAAGGAAGCCACCAAGAAGTCGATGTCGCAGATTCAGGGCGCGCTGGTCGGTATTGCACTGGTACTGTCTGCGGTATTTATTCCGATGGCGTTCACGGGTGGTTCTACCGGTGCCATTTACCGTCAGTTCTCCATATCCATTGTGTCCGCGATGGTGCTGTCTGTACTGGTAGCGTTGATTCTGACACCGGCGCTTTGTGCCACTCTGCTCAAACCCATCGCGAAGGGCGACCATCACGAGAAAACGGGTTTCTTCGGTTGGTTCAACAAGCTGTTTGAAAAGAGCACCACCCATTACACCGATAGCGTTGCCAATATTTTGCGCAGTACCGGCCGTTATCTGGTGGTCTACCTGCTGATTGCGGTTGGCCTCGCAGTGCTTTTCATGCGTCTGCCAAGCTCCTTCCTGCCGGAAGAAGACCAGGGCGTACTCTTGACCATGGTGCAACTGCCCGCTGGTGCAACCCAAGAGAGCACCGAGCGCGTGCTTGAGCGTGTGACCAAGCACTACCTGGAGAATGAGAAAGACAACGTTAATTCGGTGTTTACCGTTAACGGTTTCGGTTTCTCCGGTCGTGGGCAGAACGCCGGTCTGGTCTTCGCCAGTCTGAAAGACTGGGGCGAACGTCCCGGAGCAGCAAACAAGGTTGGTGCCATTGCCGGTCGGGCTAATGCTGCCTTCTCGCAAATCAAGGAAGCGATCGTTATCGCCTTTAACGTCCCTGCCATCGTTGAGCTGGGTACCGCAACCGGTTTTGACTTCCAGTTGCTGGATCAGGCTAACCTGGGGCACGATAAGCTGACCGCGGCTCGTAACCAACTGCTGGGGATGGCCGCACAGCGTCCTGATACCGTGGTCAGCGTACGTCCAAACGGTATGGAAGATACCCCGCAGTTCCGTATCGATATCGACCAGGAAAAAGCTCAGGCGCTGGGTGTATCCCTGTCGGATATTAACGCCACGCTGGCAACCGCGCTGGGCGGCAGCTACGTCAATGACTTTATTGACCGTGGGCGTGTGAAGAAAGTGTATGTGCAGGCTGATGCGCCGTTCCGTATGCTACCAAGCGATATTGAGCGCTGGTATGTTCGTGGCAGCAACAACCAGATGGTGCCGTTCTCTTCCTTCTCACAAAGCCACTGGACGCACGGTTCACCACGTCTGGAACGCTATAATGGGCAACCGTCCATGCAGATTCAGGGAGAAGCAACCCCGGGTAAGAGTACCGGTGAAGCGATGGCCCTGATGGAAGAGTTCGCCAAACAGTTGCCGGAAGGTATTGGTTACGACTGGACCGGGATGTCTTATCAGGAACGTCTGTCAGGTAACCAGGCACCAGCCCTGTATGCCATTTCGCTGATTGTGGTGTTCCTGTGTCTGGCCGCACTGTACGAGAGTTGGTCTATCCCCTTCTCCGTCATGCTGGTGGTGCCGCTCGGGATCATTGGTGCACTGCTGGCCGCCACCATGCGTGGATTGGAGAACGACGTCTACTTCAAGGTAGGGCTATTGACCACCATTGGTCTATCGGCGAAGAACGCTATTCTTATCGTTGAATTCGCCAAAGACCTCATGGAGAAAGAAGGCAAAGGCTTGGTGGAGGCGACGCTTGATGCAGTACGTATGCGTCTGCGCCCCATCCTGATGACTTCGTTAGCCTTTACCCTCGGCGTAGTGCCGTTGGTAATCAGTTCCGGTGCCGGTTCCGGCGCACAGAACGCTGTAGGTACTGGCGTAATGGGCGGGATGATTACCGCAACGGTGCTGGCGATCTTCTTTGTTCCTGTCTTCTTTGTGGTGTACGCCGCCGCTTTAGCAAGAAAAATGAAGATATTGAACACAGCCATATCGTTGAAAAACCGTAACTGAGTTATTCCCCAAAGGCCGCGCAAGCGGCCTTTTTTTCTTGCCTACCTGTTTTAACCATCGCTCTGCTCTCACTCCGTCCCCCCCTCAGACACAAGAGGGTTGATCTTGTGTCTGAAGAAGCGCACAATTTGTTATGTTATAACATAACAAAGGGGTTTTTAATGAAAGCAAATATCCACCCGCACTACCGTACTGTAGCCTTTCACGATACCAGTGCTGATGAGTATTTTATGGTTGGCTCAACCATCCAGACAGACCGCACCATCGAGCGGGACGGCGTAACCTATCCCTATGTCACGATTGATGTATCGTCAGCATCACATCCTTATTACACCGGGAAACAAAAAGAGTATGCCAAAGAAGGCAGCACGGCACGCTTTAACAAGCGTTTTGGCCATTTTTTAAAATAGCGAAATATGTAATTTTCAGCGGGAGAAAGTATGCAGGTTCTCAGTTCATTACGTTCGGCAAAAACACGCCATAAAGATTGTAAGGTTGTTCGTCGGCACGGGCGGGTTTATGTTATTTGTAAGACAAATCCACGTTTTAAGGCCGTGCAAGGCAGAAAGAAAAAACGCTGATAATGACAGCAGTACACCATTCAAGGACCATGTACATAAATTTGTGTAATTGCCTGATTTTGATATGTTCAATCCAACATCAAAAACAGGTTAATTTATGGACGAAAAACAGTTGCAGGCTCTGGCTAACGAACTGGCCAAAAATCTCAAAACCCCTGATCGATCGCCTGCTGAAGAAAATCAGCGTTGAGGCTGCTCTCAACGCCGAAATGTCCCACCATCTGGGCTACGATAAAAATCAGCCCAAACCGGGGGCCAACTCCCGCAACGGCTATTCCACAAACACCGTGACCACCGGCGATGGCCCTCTGGAACTACGTACTCCGCGCGATCGTGATGGCTCCTTCGAACCACAACTGGTGAAGAAAAACCAGACCCGGATCACCGGGATGGATAACCAAATCCTGTCCCTGTACGCCAGAGGGATGACCACCCGCGAGATAGCGTCTGCGTTCAAAGAGCTGTATGACGCGGATGTCTCACCGGCGCTGGTCTCGAAGGTCACCGACGCCGTGATGGAACAGGTTACTGAATGGCAAAATCGTCCACTGGATGCAGTCTATCCCATTGTTTACCTTGACTGTATCATCCTGAAGGTCCGGCAGGACAGTCGCGTCATCAATAAATCCGTGTTCCTGGCACTGGGTATCAACATCGAGGGCCAAAAAGAACTGCTGGGTATGTGGCTGGCCGAAAACGAGGGCGCGAAGTTCTGGCTCAATGTGCTGACAGAACTAAAAAACCGCGGCCTGAACGATATCCTCATCGCCTGTGTCGACGGTCTGAAAGGCTTCCCGGACGCCATCAACGCGGTGTATCCGGAAGCCCGCATCCAGCTGTGCATCGTGCACATGGTACGCAACAGCCTGAGGTTCGTCTCTTGGAAGGACTACAAAGCCGTCACACGCGACCTGAAAGCCATCTATCAGGCCGCTACGGAAGAAGCAGGCCAGCAGGGGCTGGAAGCATTCGCCAGCGCATGGGACAGCCGCTATCCACAGATAAGCCGGAGCTGGCAGACGAACTGGAGCAATCTGGCAACGTTCTTCGCTTACCCGGCAGATATCCGCAAAGTCATCGACACAACCAACGCCATCGAGTCGCTGAACAGTGTGATCCGGCATGCGATTAAAAAACGCAAGGTGTTCCCGACTGACGACGCAGTGAAAAAGGTGGTGTGGCTGGCAATCCAGTCGGCCTCACAGAAATGGACGATGCCACTGCGGGACTGGCGTATGGCAATGAGCCGTTTTATTATCGAGTTCGGTGACCGCCTGGACGGTCACTACTGAGAAAGGCATTTACACAGAATCATGTACAGGGTCCGTTCAAGCCCTAGATCTGTCCGGTTTTTTTATTAAATATCAATATGTTAATAAAAACCCATTCCCAAGCTATCACACAATTAATTTCCTTTCTGCGCGGCTTTGTTGAATAAACAGATTTTATGCTACCAGCCCAGTAAAACGATTGTTTCCAGCAACGTAAAATCATGCAGTTAAGCATCATGAGAAAACGGAATGCCTGAGGTGATAAGCATTTTCTACCAAAATGGGCATAGTAAAACAGCACGATTCCCTATTATTCAACAAAGCCTTTCTGCGCGTGATGATATTGCCCCCCAAGTAACCTTTATAAGGTAATTCTCGCTCTAATTTGTAAGATAATTTAATAAAGTAATATTATGAAACACAGTATCAACTATTATATATATCGGCTATACCGATCGTCTATCTGATTAAATAGGGTCAAAAACCTTACTTATTTTTTGCGATAATCTGTGATTCTTTTGCTATAGTTCGCGTATGGGTGATGCGGTACGTCGTGTAATCCGCACTCTCCATCAGGATAAATGTGAGCTTATTTCATCACTTAACCCAAGGAGTCACCAACTGTTGTCAGGGTTTTCTATTACGTTCCATCAGCGTTACAGGTTTCAAAAACAGGCTGAGGTAATGTGGAATAACAGCATGACGGAGTGAACGATATGGATGAGTACTCACCGAAACATTATGATATTGCCCAACTCCGATTCTTGTGTGAAAACCTCTGTGACGAAAGCATCTCCACATTGGGGGATAGCAGTCATGGCTGGGTCAATGATCCAACATCTGCGATCAATCTCCAATTAAATGAATTGATTGAGCATATAGCTACATTTATTCTGACATTTAAAATAAAATACCCCGATGAAGACGAGCTTTCAAAACGGGTCGAGAAGTATTTAGATGACACCTATGCTTTGTTCAGTAACTATGGAATTAATGGTGCCGAACTGCAACGCTGGCAACGATCTAAAGCCACGTTATTAGGAATGTTCTCACAGGAGAACGTCTGTTCATCTGCTAAATCTTAAGCAATAGATGCTTTTATATTAATTAACCTCCAGGTGCTGGTATTGTTTTGATAAAGGTCGCCATGAAAAAAATTGATTATTTGATGCGCTTACGCAAGTGTACAACGATTGACACGCTTGAACGCGTTATCGAGAAGAACAAGTATGAGTTGTCCAGCGATGAGCTGGAAATGTTTTATTCCGCCGCCGATCATCGTTTAGCTGAGCTAACGATGAACAAGCTTTACGACAAGGTCCCTACCGCCGTTTGGAAATACGTACGTTAAATCATTGTGCTTATACCTTGAATAATTCGATTTTCAGCCAGGCAGCAAGCGATAAAATCCTGATGAACATACTCAAGTGAGCGATTCGGGCAAGTGTATGCAGCCAGCGCAGAAGCAAATTGAAGTATCACAGGTATATACCTAAATTCATATCGTTATACACATCTTTCTAACGCACTGTTTAATCAATGAGTTACGGGTTTATCTCAGAGTGGCATTTTGAACCTCAAAAAGCCAATGGGATGGCTTGAATGCCTTAATTCACGGGGTTCTGAGCATCCTGTTCAAAAAATGGCCAAAAGATGTGTATAACGATATGACCTAAATTGTATTAGTCGCGACTTGATCTGACACTGGACCTTGAAAGGTTGAGAGTTACCGGTTTTAATATGGGTGTCGAATCCTTATACAAAACACGAGGTAACTCTCATGCTTCATACTAACAATCCCATCATCAAACACAAAGCCGGCCTGCTCAATCTCGCCGAAGAACTCGGTAACGTATCAAAAGCCTGTAAAATCATGGGTGTGTCACGCGACACGTTTTATAGCTATCAGGAACTGGCGGCAGAAGGCGGCATTGACGCTCTGGTTAACCAAAACCGCCGGGTTCCCAACCTGAAAAACCGTGCTGATGAAGCCACTGAACGTGCGGTTGTTGATTACGCCATTGAGTTCCCGGCTCATGGCCAGCACCGGACCAGTAATGAGCTGCGTAAAAAAGGCGTCTTCATTTCTGGCAGCGGTGTGCGCTCCATCTGGCAACGACACGATCTGGAAAACTTTCGTAAGCGCCTGAAGGCACTTGAGGAAAAAGTTGCCAGAGAAGGCATCGTACTTACTGATGCTCAAATCGCTGCACTGGAGAAGAAGGCGCACGACGACGAAGCCTGTGGTGAAATAGAGACTGCTCACCCGGGTTATCTGGGGTCGCAGGACACCTTCTACGTGGGTAATCTGAAAGTGATCTTGACCCACCATCTCCGGACAGCTTTTGTATCTTAAGTTAACGATGCCCGCTGGCGCCGATATTCTCTTGGGGAGTTGTATCCCAGCGCACTGTGCGGATGGTTTTCATTGTAATGATTGAACGCCGCTGCAAGATTCTTCAGCGCTGTTCGCACATCGGGTTTTGGCATGAAGGCGATGTAATCTTCCTTCATCGTCTTCACGAACCGTTCTGCCATGCCGTTACTCTGTGGACTGCTCACTGCTGTTGTGCAGGGCTCCAGATTCAGTTCTCTGGCGAACTTCCGCGTTTCATGCGCTGTGTACGCTGAACCATTATCCGTCAGCCATTGCACTGGTTTATCCGGCAGCGCGCTACCGAAGCGTTTTTCCACCGACCTCAGCATCACATCCTGCACGGTTGAACTGTCATAACCCCTGGTGCTCGCTGCCCAGTCTATGGCCTCCCGGTCGCAGCAGTCCAGTGCGAACGTCACCCGCAGCTTCTCGCCGTTGTCACAACCGAACTCGAAGCCATCTGAGCACCAGCGCATATCGCTCTCTGCTACCGCGATTTTGCCTTTATGCTCCCGCTTCGGACGTTCAGTTTTATCATGCAACAACAGCAGGTTATGCTCGCTCATTATCCTGTAAAGCCGTTTGGCGTTCACCGGTGGAAGTCCCTCTGCACGACGTTGCTTACGCAGGATACCCCACACTCGGCGGTAACCGTAACTGGGCATGTCGCTGATGATACGGAGGATGTCCGATAATATCTCAGCATCAGCTTCGTCATTACGCCGGTTGCTGCGCCTGTCCAGCCAGTCGGCAGAACGGTTAACCCGCAGTGACAGCTGCGCACGCGACACGCTCATGGCGCGGCTGACCAGAGCTATTCCCCGTCCTTTGGCAACAAGGGCGCGTGCGCTATCCATTTTCGCGACTGGCGGTACTCCACTGCTTCTTTGAGGATCTCAACTTCCATCGTCTTCTTACCCAGAAGGCGCTGTAGCTCCCGGACCTGCTTGAGGGCAGTCGCCAGCGCCGAAGCTGGAACCACTTCTTCTGCGGCCGCAACGGCGGTGAGGCTTCCTTCCTGGTATTGCTTCTTCCACTTAAACAAAAGGCTGGGCTGGATGCCATGCAGGCGGGCTACATGGGAGACGTTCATCCCCGGCTCCATTGTCTGCTGAATGATGGCGATTTTCTCTTGCGGAGTTTTACGCTTACGGACTTCTTGCCCTAACAGGATCCCGGTCATTTCAAAATTAGCATGATTGTTAGACATATATCTAAGCCTATCTCTTATCTGGAGATACAGCTACTGTCTGGTGTTACAGGGGGCTACATCAACGTGACGGAAGGTGCGCCGTGGAATGAAATTCTGGCGATGGCGAGTATCTCTATTCTGCCGTCCATCATTATTTTCTTCTTTGCTCAACGCTACTTCGTACAGGGCGTCACCAGCAGCGGAATTAAAGGTTAATTGAGGATTTATCATGGCTGAAGTAGTTTTCAACAAACTGGAAAAAGTCTATTCCAACGGTTTCAAAGCGGTGCACGGCATTGACCTGACCATCAGAGACGGTGAGTTCATGGTGATTGTCGGCCCCTCCGGGTGTGCAAAATCCACGACGCTGCGCATGCTGGGGGTTTGGAAACCATCAGCGGCGGTGAAGTGCGTATCGGCGAGCGCATCGTGAATAATTTGGTGCCGAAAGATCGTGGTATTGCGATGGTGTTCCAGAACTATGCGCTCTATCCCCATATGACGGTGCGTGAGAACCTGGCATTCGGTCTGAAATTGGCGAAATTACCCAAAGAGAAGATTGAAGAACAGGTTAACGAAGCGGCAAAAATTCTGGAACTGGAAGAGCTGATGGATCGCCTGCCGCGCCAGTTGTCCGGTGGTCAGGCGCAACGAGTCGCTGTCGGTCGCGCAATCGTGAAAAAGCCGGATGTGTTCCTGTTTGACGAGCCGTTATCCAACCTGGATGCCAAACTGCGTGCCTCGATGCGTATCCGTATTTCTGACCTGCACAAGCAGTTAAAGAAAAGCGGTAAACCCGCGACCAGCGTCTACGTAACCCACGACCAGACCGAAGCCATGACCATGGGCGACCGCATCTGCGTGATGAAGCTGGGCCATATCATGCAGGTGGATACGCCGGACAACCTGTACCACTACCCGAAGAACATGTTCGTGGCTGGGTTTATCGGTGCGCCAGAAATGAATATCAAACCGAGCAAACTGGTGGAGCGGAACGGGCAGGTGGAATTGGTGGTCGGAAATTCCTCTCTGGCGCTCAATGCCTCACAGCAGGATAACGTTCGCGCATATCTCGGTCAGGATGTGTTTTTTGGCCTGCGCCCGGAATATGTCAGCGTTTCATTAACACCGTTTGCTGACAACCACTCTCAGGGTGAATTGATTCGCGTGGAAAACATGGGCCACGAATTCTTTATGTATCTGAAAGTGGATAATTTCGTGATGTAGCCCCCTGTAACACCAGACAGTAGCTGTATCTCCAGATAAGAGATAGGCTTAGATATATGTCTAACAATCATGCTAATTTTGAAATGACCGGGATCCTGTTAGGGCAAGAAGTCCGTAAGCGTAAAACTCCGCAAGAGAAAATCGCCATCATTCAGCAGACAATGGAGCCGGGGATGAACGTCTCCCATGTAGCCCGCCTGCATGGCATCCAGCCCAGCCTTTTGTTTAAGTGGAAGAAGCAATACCAGGAAGGAAGCCTCACCGCCGTTGCGGCCGCAGAAGAAGTGGTTCCAGCTTCGGCGCTGGCGACTGCCCTCAAGCAGGTCCGGGAGCTACAGCGCCTTCTGGGTAAGAAGACGATGGAAGTTGAGATCCTCAAAGAAGCAGTGGAGTACCGCCAGTCGCGAAAATGGATAGTGCACGCGCCCTTGTTGCCAAAGGACGGGGAATAGCTCTGGTCAGCCGCGCCATGAGCGTGTCGCGTGCGCAGCTGTCACTGCGGGTTAACCGTTCTGCCGACTGGCTGGACAGGCGCAGCAACCGGCGTAATGACGAAGCTGATGCTGAGATATTATCGGACATCCTCCGTATCATCAGCGACATGCCCAGTTACGGTTACCGCCGAGTGTGGGGTATCCTGCGTAAGCAACGTCGTGCAGAGGGACTTCCACCGGTGAACGCCAAACGGCTTTACAGGATAATGAGCGAGCATAACCTGCTGTTGTTGCATGATAAAACTGAACGTCCGAAGCGGGAGCATAAAGGCAAAATCGCGGTAGCAGAGAGCGATATGCGCTGGTGCTCAGATGGCTTCGAGTTCGGTTGTGACAACGGCGAGAAGCTGCGGGTGACGTTCGCACTGGACTGCTGCGACCGGGAGGCCATAGACTGGGCAGCGAGCACCAGGGGTTATGACAGTTCAACCGTGCAGGATGTGATGCTGAGGTCGGTGGAAAAACGCTTCGGTAGCGCGCTGCCGGATAAACCAGTGCAATGGCTGACGGATAATGGTTCAGCGTACACAGCGCATGAAACGCGGAAGTTCGCCAGAGAACGGAATCTGGAGCCCTGCACAACAGCAGTGAGCAGTCCACAGAGTAACGGCATGGCAGAACGGTTCGTGAAGACGATGAAGGAAGATTACATCGCCTTCATGCCAAAACCCGATGTGCGAACAGCGCTGAAGAACCTTGCAGCAGCGTTCAATCATTACAATGAAAACCATCCGCACAGTGCGCTGGGATACAACTCCCCAAGAGAATATCGGCGCCAGCGGGCATTGTTAACTTAAGATACAAAAGCTGTCCGGAGATGGTGGGTCAAGATCAAAGTGGATAATTTCGAACTGACCTGCCGTATGCCTTCCGATCAGGCCAGAGTGATTATCGCCAGCACGATGCATAAGACGGTCTATTTCCAGTTTGATATGGATAAGTGCCATATCTTTGATGCAAAAACGGAACGAAACATTTCGCTAGCGTAGATCACTTGCACCAAGTGCCGATGGCTTAACAGCCAAATAATGCCATCGGCAGGATAATGGTTTTTCGGTTGTATTTTTGGGTAAGGCATACGGGCCATTAAGGAGTTCCCATCATGTCGCTTAACGTTATTTTTAATAGCGCAGATCCCGGCATCTACAATATCAAGACGCACGCGGAAGGCCCGGCTGGGGCGCTGCCGTTAACACCAGAAATGCTGGTGGATTCACCCTGCGGCAATATTTTTGGTTTAACGCTGAATGCGGGAATGGGGTGGGATCCAAACCGCCTGCTCGGCACCGAAGTGCTGATCCTCGGTACGCAGGGGGGAATTCGCGCAGAAGATGGTCGCCTGATTGCGTTGGGATACCACACCGGGCATTGGGAAATCGGCTTGCAGATGCGCGCCGCTGCTGAAACCATCGCGAAAGAGAATGGCGTGCCATTTGCCGCTTATGTCAGCGATCCTTGTGATGGGCGTTCGCAGGGGACAACCGGCATGTTTGACTCCTTGCCCTACCGCAATGACGCCGCCATGGTTTTTCGGCGGTTGATTCGCTCCTTGCCTACCCGCAAAGCGGTGATTGGCGTGGCAACCTGCGACAAAGGCTTGCCTGCGATGATGATTGCACTGGCGTCGACGCACCATTTACCGACCATTATTGTGCCCGGCGGCGCAACGTTGCCGCCGACGCACGGTGAGGATGCCGGTAAAATCCAGACGATTGGTGCTCGCTTTGCCAATCAGGAACTGAGCCTGAAAGAGGCGGCTGAACTGGGTTGCCGGGCTTGCGCCTCTCCGGGGGGCGGCTGTCAGTTCCTTGGCACTGCCTGTACCTCACAGGTAGTGGCTGAAGGGTTAGGGATGGCGTTGCCGCATTCGGCACTGGCACCCTCGGGGCAGGAAGTGTGGCTGGACATCGCCAGACAGTCTGCCCGTGCGGCGCTGTTGATGCAGCTCAAGGGGTTGACCATCAAGGATATTATTACCGACAAAGCCATTGAAAATGCGATGACGATACACGCTGCTTTTGGTGGTTCAACCAACCTGTTACTGCACATTCCTGCGATTGCGCATGCAGCGGGCTGTAAAGCGCCGACCGTTGAGCAGTGGATGGCAATCAACCGTAAAGTGCCGCGCTTGGTTAGCGTGTTGCCGAATGGACCTGACTACCATCCCACCGTACGGGCCTTTATGGCCGGTGGTGTACCGGAAGTGATGCTGCATCTGCGCAAACTCGGGTTGTTGCATGAAGATGTGCTCACGGTGACGGGGGAAACCCTGGGCGAGAATCTCGATGTGTGGGAACGCTCGGAGCGTCGACGCCGTTTCCGCGCGCTACTGGTAGCGTGCGACGGTGTTCAAGCAGATGAAGTGATCATGAGCCCAGAGCAGGCCAAGGCACGCGGTTTGACCTCCACCATTACCTTCCCCTCCGGCAACATTGCGCCGGAAGGGTCCGTGATTAAGTCGACGGCGATCGATGCCTCGGTGGTGGATGAACAAGGCATTTACCGCCATACCGGCAAAGCCAAGGTATTCACCTCGGAGAAAGCGGGGATCCGTGCCATCAAGCAAGGGGATATTCAGGCGGGGGACATGATGGTGGTGATCGGCGGCGGGCCGTCGGGCACCGGAATGGAAGAGACCTACCAGCTCACATCAGCGCTGAAACACCTCTCCTATGGTTAGTTTGTTTCGTTGCTCACCGATGCGCGTTTCTCTGGCGTATCCACCGGTGCCTGTATTGGTCATATTGGGCCGGAAGCCTTGGCGGGCGGGTCTATCGGCAAGCTGCGCGATGGTGACATCATCGAAATGATCATTGATCGGAATCAGCTGGTCGGCTCCATCAACTTTATTGGTACAGAAGGGCATCCGCTGTCTCCCGAAGAGGGGGCCGCCGTGCTGGCGAACCGGCCTGTACATCCTAAATTACGGGCGCATCCAGATTTACCCGACGATACGCGCTTATGGGCGGCCTTGCAGGCGGGTCAGTGGCGGAGCCTGGGCGGGCTGTATTTATGATACCGACAAGATCCTTGAGGTTATAAATGCTGGTCTGAAAGCGTTAAAAGAGAATAACAGCGATTAATTTTTAGTTTTAATTCGGGCGGCCAACTGTGCGCCCACCCTCATTATAGCGATAATATTCATTTTCCACATACGGAAAAAGGTGGTGACTTATGTTTAAAACACTTGCGGGTGTTATTCCTCCGGTTCCAACGATTTTTGATGCGAAAGGTCAATTTGATCCGGAAGGCATGGGGATATTAATTGAAAGATTAGGCTGTGTCCCTTAATTACCTGAGTTATAGTAACAGTATGTTTCCACAGTATATTGAACTATGGCTCGCTACGACCTTCCCGATGAAGCATGGATGATCATCCAGTCTTTACTGCCTGCTGAACCAGCAATACCACGTGCCGGACGTCCATGGGCAGAACATCGTAAAATCATCAATGGTATGTTCTGGATTCTGTGCTCAGGTGCTCCATGGCGTGATTTACCTGAGCGATATGGTCCGTGGAAAACCGTATATAACCGCTTTAATCGGTGGTCAAAATCGGGTGTGATTAACATTATTTTCAACAGGTTACTTTCTGCTCTTGATGCGCATGGTCTCGTTGACTGGTCTGCCACGGCGCTGGATGGCAGTAATATCCGGGCGCTGAAATGTGCTGCCGGTGCTCAAAAAAACATCCCGATATCGCCGGAGATAACGGTCTGGGTCGCTCTCGCGGTGGTTTTGGCACCAAAATCCATCTGGCAACAGACGGAAGTGGTCTCCCGTTAAACATCCTGCTGAGCCCCGGACAGGCTCACGAAAGCCAGTTCGCATTACGTCTTCTGGACGGTATTGGTGTTCAGCGCCAGAATGGCAGTATGAAGCGTCGTGGTTATGCGGTGCTGGCTGACAAAGCTTATTCAGGGCATGTACTACGCAACGAGCTGAAACGAAAGGGGATAAAGGCAGTCATCCCCCGAAAAACGAATGAAAAAATGGCTTCGGACGGGCGCTCACGGTTCGCCAGTGGCGCTTACCGTCATCGCAATGTAGTGGAAAGATGTTTTGGCCGATTAAAAGAATACCGCCGTATTGCCACACGTTATGACAAAACGGCGAGGAATTATCTGTCGATGGTTAAACTCATATCGTTATACACATCTTTCTAACGCACTGTTTAATCAATGAGTTACGGGTTTATCTCAGAGTGGCATTTTGAACCTCAAAAAGCCAATGGGATGGCTTGAATGCCTTAATTCACGGGGTTCTGAGCATCCTGTTCAAAAAATGGCCAAAAGATGTGTATAACGATATGGGTTAAACTGGGCTGCATCCGCCTCTTTTACAAGAAGTTATGCAATTAAGGGACACAGCCTAATTGACTCAGCCGTAAACGGTTTTTTATTTTTGGGGAGTGCGGGAGAGTTTGCCAATTTATCCCAGGAACAACGCAAAGCGATTGCTGAATTTTGCGTAGCAAAAGTTAATGGGCGCAAACCGTTTATTATTGGTACCGCATCTTGTTCCACGGCGGAGGCCATTGCATTAACGCAACACGCATCAGATATTGGTGCGGATGCGGTGATGATTGTGAATCCCTATTATGCGTTGATGTCCGATGAACGCCTTTATAATCACTACAAGTCTATTGCTGATGGGCTTTGTTGAATAAATCAGAACTTGTAACGACTGTGCCCCAGGTCGATTGTTACGTAATGCGAATACTGTTCGGCATTCCTAATAGCGTGATCCGGTTAAGCGCTTTGACCATCGCCATGGCTTCACCCACCTGAGCATCGTAGTCACGCAGACTTAGATGACCACCCAGAAGCGTTTTGAACCGGAACATGGCCGTTTCAGCCACTGAGCGTCGGTGATAGCCCACTTTCTTTTTCCAGGTATCGTTGCTGCCGCTCAGGCGCTGATTTGCAACAGCGTGGTTACGCTCGTGGTAGTGGTCCGGCCAATATTGCGCCCCCCTTCGCGGCGGGATAAGCGGCCTTATTTTCTTCCTCAGCAGAGTATCATGGCAGTAACCTGTATCGTAAGCGCCGTCAGCCGATGCCTCTCTAATTTTCCGGTGGGTCTGGTTTATCAGTGCCGGTAGAGTCTGGGCATCAGTTGTACCACTGAGTGACAAATCCGCACAGATAATCTCATGCGTCGCACTGTCTACTGCCAGATGCAGCTTACGCCACATCCTGCGTCTGTCGGCACCATGCTGCCGGACTTTCCATTCGCCTTCGCCAAAGACCTTCAGGCCGGTTCCATCAATGACCAGATGTGAGATTTCACCACGGGTTGGCGTTTTTATGCTGATGTTCACTGTCTTTGCTCGCTTGCTGAGCAGCGAATAGTCTGGACAATGCAGCGACAATTTAATCAGTTTAAAAATCGAGTCAACAAAACCCTGTAAAGCCCTCAATGAATCTATGGTCACCCCCATTTTTGCAACACTGATCTTTGATTAATGGTGGGCTTGCTTAAATCTATCCGGCGTCTTTATGGCCAAGGATGCCCGCGCCACGATGAGTTTCGCACCTGATATTCCTAAAAAGGCCATCGGCTTCATTGAGCCATTTTCATTTTTTGGTTTTATATCAGGCCGTCAGGCCGTTCATGTCATCAATAATCAGTCTTCGCAAAACCAGATGGGTAACTTCGTTAACTTGCTGACTGTTAGACCAGCATTACTGTTCAAACACGGTATTTCGTGTCGTTATTGCCCAAGCTATTCGAGCTAATTTATTTGCTAATGCACAGCACATAACGCAAGAATGTTTCCTGCCCAACTGAGACCTTACCCAATCAGCTAATCTCCCTGATTGATGGTCAATTCTTAGGATAAATACCCGCGCACATTGAACAAGCAATCGGCGAAGGTTTTTATCTCCACGCTTGCTAATACCCAGCAGAGTATTCTTCCCTCCAGTACTGTATTGACGGGGTACAAGACCACCTCGTTATACACATCTCTGTTCGTGCCTGAGCGCGCGTAGCGTTTCGGCGGCCGTCATGACTTTCTGCAAGCCTTTCCAGATAGTTTTTGCGCCTGGTTCACCGTCGCCTTTTCGAGCAAGAAAGCCTCCCAGTTGCGCAACTAAGCGCAATACTTCGTTTAGCTTAGGGCGGCCCTTGGGCATACGCTTGTTCATCAGTAGGTAAGCGCCATGAGTCTCGTCGGAATCAAAGAACAACATTGCGTCCAGCTCTGGACAGGTTCGTCCCATACGCATTAAATAGGCGATGCGCCATGCCACGATCATGAACAGCGCCAATGCCCGCTCAATGCGATCCACGGTCGATAACTGTAACGCTTCGACACAGCAGCCGTTCTTCAGCACATTGAAGAACATCTCGATTTCCCATCTAGCCCGATACCAGTCGATCAGCTCCACGATATCTTCTCGTCCTTCAGGTACGCGATTGCTCAGCAACCGCCACTCGACCGGCTTCACGCCTGCTGGCGGCTCAATTTCCTTGGCTATCACACAAGTCACTGCCAACCCGCAACGCAGCGACACTCGCTTCACGCGCAGCGCCTGTTTCACCGTACGCGCCTTCTGCCCCGCGCGAGCCGCCATAACGAATTGGATTTCTCCCACCGGCACGGTCTTTCCAACCTTCTGCCAAAGCTTCTCATTACAGTCCAGACTGCGATTATGAGTCGAGCGGATCAACCAGTCAGCCGGAGTGCCAAGGTCATCAGCGAGCTGCATCAACGCCTTGATATCCGCTTCGCGATCGGCTAAGTACACCAGACGTGTGTTTGGCAACTCCGAGGCGAGTTCAGCAACTCGCTCGTATCCCTCGAGCCAGCGCGTACTCTCCTTGATCCCATCGCGTTTTCCGTCTGCATCCTTCGGCTCTCTTGCCCACATCCACGCATCCAGTACGCCCAACCCCACGCGATCCGGACTGACCGCGTAGGTCGGATGCAGATACAGACCACGCCTGGCTTCGTAGTTCAAGGGACCCAAGCCTTGGATTTGCTGCCCGTTGAAGTCAAGCTCGGTAGTGTCTTGGATACACAGCACAACCTCGTGTTCTCGGATCCTTTCCTGCGTACGCTGCCAGTGAGGTTGCAGAATGTCTCGCCATTCGAATGCTTGGTTCTCCATGAAGCGGTAAGCACCCAGCGTCTCAGACCATCCGAGGCACGCATGCGGAATGCTGGCTTGCGGATTCTCAGCCAGCCGTATCAAAAGCCCTTTGGCACGCTTATTGAGCCTCGTGTCACCAAGATTTACCCCTTCCAGTTCTTGGTGTGCCCAGCCATCTGAATCCCGTGTCATTTTTCAGCGCCGTAAATGGCGATAGTACACGTCGGTTTCACTTCATTTACAACCCCACCGGCTGCCTATTTCAGCCCGCTAACCCTTGGCATATAAGGCGTTGCGGACTTGTGTATAACGAGGTGGTACAAGACCGGTGGAAGCGGCAAAATTACGACTGTTTTCATATTGCTTGCCATCGCCTAACTGTGATGACAAAACGCTGGCTGTTATCGGTCCAACACCAGGGATGGTCATTAAATGCTGGCCAGTTTCATCTAAATAGCTGTTCCTAATACCGCTACACTTTTGCCTGTCCATGTTTTCCACTGGGAAACGGGCTGACGGTTTCCATGAAGCGGCGAACCTTGTTCAGTCACTGCCACATTGAACAGCATTGATGATTGCGGGTAATGGTTTCATGCAACGCCTGCCATAACCGCTCTACATGATTTACCCATGGTGAGTACACCGGCTGATAAATAACCCTGAATTTCGGGTTTTCTTCCAGCCAGCGCTGCGTCTCCCGGCTTTTGTGAATAATGTAGTTATCAACTATCAGCGTGAGCGTTTTTGCCCGTCTGTACGTTGCTCTCAGATGCTCTAACATACGGATAAACAAACATGAACTTTTACTGTTTCCTCCAACATCGCTGACTTTTCCCGTCCCGCTGTGTAATGCACCCGCCAGATAATATTTCTCGTTCTGGCCCGGCGTCACGATGCGTTTCTGCTTCCCGCGAACCTGCCAGTCCGCGCCAATTTTGGGATTCAGATGAATATCCACTTCGTCTTCGTAAAAGACGGGATGTTCCGCGCTGCATTGTTCCAGCGCCATCGCGATGGCCTCCATTTTTTCTTCCTTATGCGGGTCGCGGATACGCAGCGTAGGAGCTGCGCGTCGCCACACCAGACCGGCAGAAGGCCGCCAACGGCGCACCGTGGAAGCATGCAACTGGCAACCGGTTATCTCATTGATTTTTATCGCTAGCAGTTCCGTGCTCCAGCGCGAACGCTGATAGCCAAAATCATGAGGGGAACGCTTTACGAGCTGGATTAACAGTGCGCAGATCTGTTCAAACGGCCAGCGACGGCCACGACCGGGCCGCAGAGATTTGAGGCCTTCAATGCCGTACAGGGTGAGCCAGTTAATCCATCTGCCGATTGACGAACGGGCGCAGCAAAGCATTCTGGCGACATCGCTCACGCGCTCGCCCCGGTACAACATCAGGATGGCGGTCAGCCTGCGGGCGTGATTCTTGTCACGCGTTTTATGGAGAGTTTTCTTCATCAGGCGTCGTTCGTTACGGGGTATCGGTGCTATGCTCGACATCGCTAAGTCCGGTTGATGATTTGGGATCTTTATCGATTGATCAGATCGCTCAACTCGGACTGAGTTCCCTTCAGGTGATCTACTATTCGGAACAGTTATTTAGAGAGAGTGCCTGCCCAAGTTCTCTTTCGAGCTCTGCTATCTGCCCAACCAAATATTGGTAATGATCGTGTAATCGAAGCAGCAACTGTGCCAGATAAGGTGGCAAGTCATTCTCAGCCAGAACAGCTGAAAGCCTTTTGATTACCGCAATACCTTTCGGCATGCTGATACCAAACTCCAGTAAAAAAGCATGCATTTGGTTAGTCTTTTTAACGTTGTCTCTGACCAACGACTCCCTGACGCGATGCAAGGCTCGCATAGCCTGCTGAGCCTCAGTTCTTGGCTGCACAAACCGCATGGAAGGGCGTGTTCCGGCTTCGCATATTGCTTCGGCATCAACGAAATCGTTCTTGTTGCTCTTGACAAAAGGGCGGACAAACTGCGGAGAGATCAACTTTACTTCATGCCCCAGCTCACTGATCCGACGAGCCATAAAATGGGCACCGGCGCAGGCTTCCATTACAACGGTAGTAGGTGTACACGTAGCCAGAAACTCGATGAGTTTGGTGCGGGTAAACTTTTTCCGCAGTAATGCCTTGCCTGATTTATCCTGACAATGAATGTGAAAAGAACGTTTGCCGAGATCGATACCAATAAGCGTGACGTTTTGCATGATGGCCTTCTCCATAAAGAAACACCCTGTCAGCGTACCGCTCACAGGGTGGGGGTGACCATCTCATTAGGCCAAACACGCGTTTCATCATCAGGACTGTGGTGATGGCCATATCTGAGTAGTGGAGCGGTCGTCCACGCCGTTCAGTAGTCGTTTTTTCCGTCCATGCAGCAATGGCTGATTCATCTAGCCATACGGTTAGAGAACCGCGCTGCTTGAGGGCCTTGTTATAGGAGGGCCAGTTAGTGATTTTAAAATTTTGTTTTGCCATGGAGACCTGATGTTGAAACAACTATGGTGATCTGATCCGATGATTACCCAAACTTTCTATTTATTCAACAAAGCCTTGCTGATGCGGTGGCTATTCCTCAATTATTATATAACTTCCCGGCATTAACCGGACAAAACCTGTCCGTAGAGTTAATTGGTCGTTTGGCAGACAGCTGCGCCAATATTGTGGGCATCAAAGATACCGTTGATTGCATGAGCCATATTCGCCAGGTGATCACGGAAGTGAAAGGTCGTCATCCTAATTTTCTGGTGTTCTGCGGTTTTGATGAATACGCCCTCGATACGCTGCTGCTCTGCGGTGATGGCGTAATTCCCGCCACCTCCAATTTTGCACCGGAAATCACCTGCGGTATCTATAAGGCATTTTTGGATAAAGATATGGTTGCGGTGCAAGCGCTGCTGCGCCGCCTGGCCGTGCTGTCGAAGAGCTATACTCTGGAAGTGCCTTTTACCGGCCTGATAAAAGAAGCGATTCGCCTCACTGGTTCGTCAATTTCTGCCGCCGTGTCCGCGCCTGCGACGCCGCCCAGCCAGGAAATGAAACAGCACCTAATCGCGCTGCTGCGTGAGGCTAATATCGCCATTGGGGAATAACCTCCCCACGTTACAGAGACGCTGCTGCTAAGCGCGTCTCTGTAGCCTAACCTTCAGGAAGAAACCCATGCTGGATAAATCAGTCATCACCACAAAACTCGCCGCGTTGTATCAGGAGATCATTGCCATCCGTGAGGATGATGCCTATCTCAAATCCATTGGTGCCTACGGTTCAGATATGTCTATCGAACTGTGGGACTGGTCGCAAGGCGTCGGATTGTATGGCATTTGGCGCCTGTACCAAGCGACCGGGGATAAGACCTATGTCGACTACCTGAGCGAGCGCCTGGTTTGAACGCTATCAGGCTGAGGCGGCAGTGAAGAATGTCAACCACGTCGCGCCGATGCTGACGCTGGTGCCGTTGCTGGAGCAGCAGGAAAATGCGCAGTGGCGCGCGCTGGTAAATGAATACGGCGAGTGGATTGAGCAGGGCCTGCTGCGTACCGAAATGGGGGGATTCGCCCACACCACGGCTACGCGCAATAACGAAGGGCAATTGTGGGTCGATACCCTGTTTATGAGCGGTCTGTTCCACGTTAAGGCCGGACAACTGCTCAACAAGCCTGCCTATTGCGAAGACGTCATCTACCAGTTTTTATTGCATACGCAATTTTTAAGCGATCCTGTCAGCGGCCTGTGGCGACACGGCTGGCATTTCACAGAAAAACACCACTTTGCTGGAGCGTTGTGGGGCCGGGGCAATGGCTGGGCGGCGATAACGGCGGTTGAACTGCTGGAATTAACGCGAGCAAGTCACTCTGCGTCGTCGCGTTTTATTGAACAGAACTTCCTGCGCCAGAGCGAAGCGTTGTTAAGCGCCCAGGCGGAAAACGGCATGTGGCACACGCTGCTCAACGATCCGCACAGTTATCAGGAGTCGTCGGCGACGGCGGCGATTGCCTACGCCTTTCTGAAAGGGTATCGACTCGGCATTCTCGATAGCCGCTTTGCCGATGCTGGCGTTAACGCCATTGCTGCGCTTCTGGCGCGTATCGATCAACAAGGGCAACTGGCGGAAGTCTCTTCCGGTACACCGGTATTCATGACATTGCCAGAATATATCGATGTGCCGATCCGCCAGCGCTCCTATGGGCAGTCATTGGCAATGCTGGCGTTGGCAGAAATGTTGCGACATCCTAATCTCTTGGGCACCAAGCCCGTCTGATACACCGGTTTGCATGGCAAGACACCGTTTCTTGTCATGCTGATTCACCCTTTTCTTTGAACTACGTCACTGTTCTGCAAGCGCTCTGGCCGAGATATTTCTTTTGATGAAAATTTGCATTATGCTAGCTGAAGCGTTTCAGTTGGCGTAACTAGGGCGATTGATCCCGAATAGCGGCGAATTTATCCCGCAGATGGATCGTCAAGGGCAGGGGTGTTGCCCAAGAATAGTCTTACTTAACAGTTTATTCTGCTGTTGGTACTGATTATTCTATACCCTACATAATTCGAGTGTTCAGCTTGATACAGAGAATGCGATGACAATTCGTATTGCGATAAACGGTTTTGGTCGTATTGGCCGCAGCGTGTTACGGGCACTGTACGAATCCGGACGCCGGGCCGATATTAGCGTGGTGGCGATCAACGAGCTGGCGAGCGCGGAAGGTATGGCGCACCTGCTCAAATATGACTCCAGCCATGGACGCTTTGCCTGGGATGTGCGCCAGGAGTGCGACCAGCTCTACGTGGGCGATGACGCCATTCTGCTATTGCATCAGCGTGAAATTGAGGGGCTGCCTTGGCGAGCGTTGAGTGTCGACGTGGTGCTTGATTGCAGCGGCGTCTATGGCAATCGTGCGCACGGCGAAGCACATCTGGCCGCCGGTGCGAAGAAGGTGCTGTTTTCTCACCCCGGTGCCAATGATATTGATGCCACCGTGGTGTTTGGCGTCAATCACGATACGTTGAAGCCAGAACACCACATTGTGTCTAACGCCTCCTGTACCACCAACTGCATTATCCCCATTATTAAATTGCTGGATGAATCGTTCGGCATTGAAAGCGGCACAGTCACCACGATCCACTCTTCGATGAACGATCAGCCGGTGATTGACGCGTACCACAGCGATTTGCGCCGCACCCGCGCGGCCAGCCAGTCCATCATTCCCGTGGATACCAAACTGGCGGCAGGCATTACGCGTATCTTCCCGCAGTTTACTGACCGTTTTGAGGCGATTTCGGTACGCGTGCCAACCATCAATGTCACAGCCATTGATTTAAGCGTAACGGTAAGGCAAGCGGTAAATGTTAATGAAATCAATGCGATTTTTCAAAAATCAGCGCATGGAGCATTTCGTGGTATAGTTGACTATACGGAATTACCTTTAGTTTCAGCTGATTTTAATCACGATCCGCACAGTGCCATTGTCGACGGTACGCAGACGCGGGTCAGTGGATCGCACCTGATAAAAACGCTGGTCTGGTGCGACAACGAATGGAGCTTCGCCAATCGAATGCTGGATACAACACGCGCGATGGCAGCCTGCGTTTTTTAGTTATATGCAATTGAATTGTCAGGGATTTTAATCTCGATCACACAACTTTATAAGAGAATCAACAAGAGGATTCACCATGTCTGTAATTAATATGACCGATCTGGATCTGGCGGGTAAACGCGTACTGATTCGTGCGGATCTGAACGTGCCGGTTAAAGAAGGTAAAGTGACGTCTGATGCGCGTATCCGTGCGTCGTTGCCGACCATTGAAATCGCCCTGAAACAAGGCGCGCGTGTCATGGTGACTTCCCACCTGGGACGCCCGACCGAAGGGGAATACAACGAAGAATTCTCCCTGCTGCCGGTTGTTAACTATCTGAAAGATAAAATTTCTTTTCCAGTTCGTCTGGCGAAGGATTATCTGGATGGCGTTGATGTTGCCGAAGGCGAGTTGGTGGTTCTGGAAAACGTTCGCTTCAACAAAGGCGAGAAGAAAGACGACGAAGAGCTGTCGAAGAAATACGCAGTGCTGTGTGACGTGTTCGTCATGGATGCCTTTGGTACGGCGCACCGCGCTCAGGCTTCTACCCACGGGGTAGGCAAGTTTGCTGATATCGCCTGTGCAGGCCCGCTGCTGGCAGACGAACTGGAAGCGTTGGGTAAAGCGCTGAGCAACCCAGAGCGTCCGATGGTGGCTATCGTTGGCGGTTCTAAAGTGTCTACCAAACTGACCGTGTTGGGCTCATTGTCCAAAATCGCTGACCAACTGATCGTCGGCGGCGGCATCGCCAACACCTTCGTGGCGGCACAGGGTCACAACGTGGGCAAATCGCTGTACGAAGCGGATCTGATCCCTGAAGCGAAAAAACTGCTGGAAACCTGCGATATTCCGGTACCGAGCGACGTGCGCGTGGCGACGGAATTCTCCGAAACCGCAACCGCAACCTTGAAGTCTGTTACTGCCATCAAAGATGATGAACAGATTCTGGACCTGGGTGATGTCTCCGCTGAGCGTCTGGCCGATATTCTGAAAAACGCCAAGACTATCCTGTGGAACGGCCCGGTTGGCGTGTTCGAATTCCCGAACTTCCGCAAAGGGACTGAAATTATCGCTCAGGCGATTGCAGACAGCGAAGCGTTCTCCATCGCCGGCGGTGGCGATACGCTGGCTGCGATTGACCTGTTAGGTATTGCAGACAAGATTTCTTATATTTCTACCGGCGGCGGTGCCTTCCTGGAGTTTGTGGAAGGTAAAAAACTGCCTGCGGTAGTCATGCTAGAAGAGCGTGCTAAGCAGTAATGCCGCTTTGCCGGTGATGTCACCCGGCAACCCGTTGCTCCCTCGCCGAGTGGGCAACGGTGGGTTCGGACGCAGTGAGTCCGGCCCGTAGTCAATTATCTCAACCCTCCACGGCCAACAAGACGGGACACGTAACATGTCTAAAATTTTTGATTTCGTAAAACCTGGTGTCATCACTGGCGATGACGTTCAGAAAGTTTTCGCAGTAGCAAAGGAAAATGGCTTTGCTCTGCCCGCAGTCAACTGCGTCGGTACTGACTCCGTCAATGCGGTGCTGGAAGCGGCAGCGAAAGTTCGCGCACCGGTTATCGTTCAGTTCTCTAACGGGGGGGCCGCGTTTACAGCGGGTAAAGGCCTGAAAGCGGAAGGTCAGAAAGCCGCTATCCTCGGTGCCATCTCTGGCGCACAACACGTTCACCTGATGGCTGAACACTATGGCATTCCTGTTATCCTGCACACTGACCACTGTGCGAAAAAACTGCTGCCTTGGTTGGATGGTCTGCTGGAAGCCGGTGAAAAACACTTTGCCGCAACCGGCAAACCGCTGTTCTCCTCCCACATGATCGACCTGTCGGAAGAGTCTCTGGAAGAGAACATCGAGATTTGCAGCGAATACCTCAAGCGCATGGCAAAAATCAACATGACGCTGGAAATCGAACTGGGTTGCACTGGCGGTGAAGAAGATGGCGTGGACAATAGCCACCTTGATAACTCCGCACTCTACACCCAGCCGGAAGACGTGGCTTACGCCTACGAAAAATTGCACGCCATCAGCCCGCGTTTCACCATCGCGGCATCGTTCGGTAACGTGCATGGCGTATACAAACCGGGTAACGTGCAACTGACTCCGAAAATCCTGCACAATTCGCAGAAATATGTCTCCAAGAAATTCAACCTGCCGCATAACAGCCTGGACTTCGTGTTCCACGGCGGTTCCGGCTCTACGGCAGAAGAGATCGCCGAAGCGGTGAGCTACGGTGTGATCAAAATGAACATCGACACCGACACCCAATGGGCAACTTGGGAAGGCGTGCTGGCGTATTACAAAAAGAACGAAGGCTACCTGCAAGGGCAGTTGGGTAACCCGGAAGGCGCAGACAAGCCGAACAAGAAGTACTACGATCCGCGCGTTTGGCTGCGTGCTGGCCAGGCAACCATGGTTGCTCGTTTAGAAAAAGCGTTTAAAGAACTGAACGCGATCGACGTTCTGTAATCTATATTAATAAGTGCATTGATAAACAATGCATGAAAATAAGAGACTCCTTTTATCAGGAGCCTTAATTTTTTCTGGCCTGCGTTGTGTAGTGGCACACTTATACTGGCCACCTGATCGGAGGTGATATGCTCACCTCATCAACACGACAGGTGACCTCATGGGTAAACATTTTACGGCGGAATTTAAGCTCGAAGCCGCAAAGCTGGTTGTCGACCACGGCTACACATACGTTAAGGCCGCAGAGGCGGTTAATGTCAGCCATTCTGCCATTAGTCGCTGGGTCAATAAGCTTCGCCTTGAACGACAAGGAAAAACGCCAACGGGACTTCCTCTTACCCCTGAACAGCTCGAGCTGCGTGAGATGAAGAAAAAAGTCCAATGCCTTGAAATGGAGAACGAAATCCTAAAAAAGGCTACGGCGCTCTTAATGTCGGACTCACTCAACGGTTCACGGTAGTCGACAGGCTGAGGGCGCGATACCCGGTCACGGCGTTGTGCCAAACTTTTGAGGTACATCGCAGCAGCTACAGGCACTGGCAGGCTTCCGCTAATGAACCCGACGGTGAGCGCGTGGTTAAGTGTAGCCGCGTCATGGAAGCCTGGAACGCCAGCGGCGGCTCTGCCGGCGCTCGAAGTATCGCGACCATCGTCACCGGCAGCTCCGGTGTCAAAATGGGGCGCTGGCTGGCTGGCAAGCTGATGAAGGAGCTGGGTATCGCCAGCTGCCAGCGACCGGCTCACAAATACAAACGCGGCGGCAATGAACACGTTGAAATACCGAACTATCTCAACCGCCAGTTCGCGGTTACCGCGCCGGATCAGGTCTGGTGCGGCGATGTGACCTACATCTGGACGGGCAAATGCTGGGCTTACCTTGCGGTGGTGCTAGATCTGTTCGCCCGCAAACCGGTGGGCTGGGCCATGTCGACGTCGCCGGACTCGGCGCTGACAGTTAAAGCGTTGCAGATGGCCTGGGAACTCCGGGGACAACCAACAGGAGTCATGTTCCACAGCGACCAGGGCAGCCACTATACCAGCCGTCAATACCGGCAAGCCCGGTGGCGCTGCCGGATAAAGCAGAGTATGAGTCGGCGGGGTAACTGCTGGGATAATGCGCCAATGGAGCGGTTCTTCCGCAGCCTGAAGACAGAATGGGTGCCGACAAAGGGTTACAACAGCTTCAGCGAAGCCCAGGACGCGATTATCCGCTACATCACGGGGTATTACAGCGCTATCCGGCCTCACTGGTATAACGGCGGCTTAACTCCAAACGAATCTGAGCGACTGTTCTACATACAGTCTAATGCGGTGGCCAATATTAGTTGACCACTACATTGCGGCCATTTTGGGTGTGAACCATCCCTTTCAAAGGGTGAAATGCAAAAAAGGGGAGAGTGCAAATGGAAGAACTGGATGTAACCGAAAGCCTGAGCCGTATGGGGCAATGGGTGGTCAATAATGAGGCTCTGCTGATTCAGTATGCGGTGAACGTGGTGGCCGCCATTATCATTTTGCTCATCGGCTTGCTGGTGGCGCGTGTGGTATCTAACGGTATCAGCAGGGTGATGGTGGCGCGTGGCATTGATACCACCGTGGCGGATTTTCTCGCTGCATTGGTGCGTTACGGGATTATTGCCTTTACGCTGATTGCAGTATTGAGCCGTATTGGCGTGCAAACCGCATCGGTGATTGCGGTGCTGGGTGCCGCTGGCTTAGCGGTGGGTTTGGCGCTGCAAGGCTCGCTGTCAAACTTCGCGGCGGGTGTACTGCTGGTGATGTTCCGCCCGTTCCGTACCGGTGAGTTTGTCGATTTGGGCGGGGTTTCTGGTACGGTGACGCAGGTGCAGATCTTCTCCACTACGATGCGTACGCCGGATGGTAAAATCATCGTTATTCCCAATGGGAAAATCATTGCCGGAAACATCATTAACAGCAGTCGTGAGCCGGACAGACGCACCGAAATTATCGTTGGGGTGGCCTATGATGCTGATATTGACCAGGTCAAAACGGTGCTGGGGGATATCGTCGCGGCTGATAAGCGCATCCAGCATGAGCGTGGTGTCACCATCCGTTTGAATGAAATGGCCGCGTCATCACTGAATTTTGTCGTATGGGTCTGGACGACCAACGGTGATACCATGGCGGTGAAATGGGATCTGTTAGAAAGTTTTAAACGAGCGTTGGATGAGCACCAGATCGGCATTCCTTATCCGCAAATGGATGTGCATTTGCATCAACCCCCGTCAACATCAACGAAGGCGTAATTTTCGTTAGTCCTTTTTAGGTATCCGGTGCTAAGCGCACGGATGCCTAAACGCTTTCACTCGAAAAGCAAAAAAACAGCCAGCGTATCGACCTACCCTAGCCGTCGTTATTGGTCGATATGTGTCGCGTTATTAAACTTGATAAAACTCTGTATCCCCACACCGTGGCGATCGCGATTTTTGGCATCTCATTGTTGTACAACGGGAATCGGCTTTTTTCCGCGCAAAGCCAGGCAGTGATGGTCATTGAAACGTTTCAATCCTTATGGCTGCTGTTTGGTTCGCTGTTCACCTGGTGCTATATCAGGCCGTTGCGACGTGAGACTGCTGCGAAGTCCTTTTGGCTCTGGAGCATCAGTTGGTGGATCTTATTGTTTGGTCGGGGGATCAGTTGGGGACGGGATTATTTCCCGGATGAGCCTAAGCTCTACTTTCGCATTATCTACATCGTGCTGATTGGCGTGACGGCGACCCTGTACATGATTCTGTGTAAATGCTTTTCTCAGTAGTGACCGTCCAGGCGGTCACCGAACTCGATAATAAAACGGCTCATTGCCATACGCCAGTCCCGCAGTGGCATCGTCCATTTCTGTGAGGCCGACTGGATTGCCAGCCACACCACCTTTTTCACTGCGTCGTCAGTCGGGAACACCTTGCGTTTTTTAATCGCATGCCGGATCACACTGTTCAGCGACTCGATGGCGTTGGTTGTGTAGATGACTTTGCGGATATCAGCCGGGTAAGCGAAGAACGTTGCCAGATTGCTCCAGTTCGTCTGCCAGCTCCGGCTTATCTGTGGATAGCGGCTGTCCCATGCGCTGGCGAATGCTTCCAGCGCCTGCTGGCCTGCTTCTTCCGTAGCGGCCTGATAGATGGCTTTCAGGTCGCGTGTGACAGCTTTGTAGTCCTTCCAAGAGACGAACCTCAGGCTGTTGCGTACCATGTGCACGATGCACAGCTGGATGCGGGTTTCCGGATACACCGCGTTGATGGCGTCCGGGAAGCCTTTCAGACCGTCAACACAGGCGATGAGGATATCGTTCAGGCCGCGGTTTTTTAGTTCTGTCAGCACATTGAGCCAGAACTTCGCGCCCTCGTTTTCGGCCAGCCACATACCCAGCAGTTCTTTCTGGCCCTCGATGTTGATACCCAGTGCCAGGAGCACGGATTTATTGATGACGCGACTGTCCTGCCGGACCTTCAGGATGATACAGTCAAGGTAAACAATGGGATAGACTGCATCCAGTGGACGATTTTGCCATTCAGTAACCTGTTCCATCACGGCGTCGGTGACCTTCGAGACCAGCGCCGGTGAGACATCCGCGTCATACAGCTCTTTGAACGCAGACGCTATCTCGCGGGTGGTCATCCCTCTGGCGTACAGGGACAGGATTTGGTTATCCATCCCGGTGATCCGGGTCTGGTTTTTCTTCACCAGTTGTGGTTCGAAGGAGCCATCACGATCGCGCGGAGTACGTAGTTCCAGAGGGCCATCGCCGGTGGTCACGGTGTTTGTGGAATAGCCGTTGCGGGAGTTGGCCCCCGGTTTGGGCTGATTTTTATCGTAGCCCAGATGGTGGGACATTTCGGCGTTGAGAGCAGCCTCAACGCTGATTTTCTTCAGCAGGCGATCGAATTGGCTGAGATCGTCAGGGGTTTTGAGATTTTTGGCCAGTTCGTTAGCCAGAGCCTGCAACTGTTTTTCGTGCATAAATTAACCTGTTTTTGATGTTGGATTGAACATATCAAAATCAGGCAATTACACAAATTTATGTACAGGGTCATGCCGGGCAACGTTGCGGTGTGGATGGTGGGCGGTTTCTATCTCTCGCTGATGCCTTCATTGCTGGCGCAAAATACGCCAGCGGTTTCCCCCTGGCTAAGCGGAATATCCGTCGCAGCCCTGACGCTAAGCGGTGCCGTGGCGATTCTTCTGGCACGGCGCACTGCCGCAACACCGACACTGCGCGCGGGCTCACTCTGCTTGATTGTAGGCATGACGCTGATGTTGTTCGCCGTCCATCGCGCCAGTACCGGTTGGCTGCTGGCGGGGGCATGCATTACCGGGCTGGGGTTTGGCATGGCATTCCTCGGCGCGCTACGTAGCGTACTTCCGTTGGCAAAGCCGCACGAACGAGCAGGCCTCACTGCCGTGTTCTACATCGAAAGCTACTTGGCAAACAGCGTGCCCGCCATCATCGCAGGCTATCTGACGCAGCATTTGGGGTTGATCGACACCACGTACATATACGGTGGCGTAATCCTTACGCTGGCGACGTTGGCCATCGTGCTAACGTTCATCCCGCGGTTAACAAAAGAAAAATAAAATTAACAAAATCATAACACTAAACAACCTGGCAGCATAAGATATAAAGAATTCGTCTTGCGATTTATCCCTGCAAAGCGAATGGTTATGGTCTACCTCTTTTGCGGAGAATATCCATGACCACATTATCCATATTCCAACTACCGCACACTGCACAACCCGCGGAGCAACTGGCCGCCTTTGACGATATCGCCGAGTTGCTCGCGGGTGCCGGAATCCAGCTCGAGCGTTGGGAGATTGTCTCACTGTCCGCAACGGCGGACAGTGACACCCTGCTCAGTCATTTTCAGCAGGATATAGAGCACCTTAAACGGCAAGAGGGTTACACCGCCGCCGATGTGATACGTATTACGCCGGATCACCCCGACAAACAGGCACTGCGTGAGAAGTTTTTACAAGAACATACCCACAGCGAAGATGAGGTACGTTTTTTTGTCACGGGAAGCGGCACGTTCTTCGTTCCGCTGGGCGACAAGGTGTTTCGTTTAACCTGCGAAGCGGGTGACCTGTTGCGTGTTCCGGCCAACACCCGCCACTGGTTTGACTGCGGCGCACAGCCGGATTTCACCGCCATCCGTATTTTCACCAATCCGGCAGGATGGGGGGGGCATTTCACCGGTCAGGAAACTTTCTATTAGTCTGCGCCGAGCAACATACCCTCACAAAGAAGACCTTTCAACTGGTGAGAAACGTCAACGCCACACGACAATCAAGCGTGGCGTTTTCTGATAGCAACACCCCGCCATTTACCTTATTGCTAACAAAACCCCTTCAGGCGAATCTGAAATGACGCAACGAGCACAGCATCGTTTTGGCAATTTTTAAAATTCATGCACGTACGCTCTCTATACTGTCCCCGGATTTTTCAGGCGGATTTAACACATATCGTTATACACATCTTTCTAATGCACTTTTTAATCAATGAGTTACGGGTTTATCTCAGAGTGGCATTTTGAACCTCAAAAAGCCAATGGGATGGCTTGAATGCCTTAATTCACGGGGTTCTGAGCATCCTGTTCAAAAAATGGCCAAAAGATGTGTATAACGATATGGATTTAACATGATGAAATGTACTATCGCGGGCACCGGTTACGTCG
Organism: Symbiopectobacterium sp. Eva_TO; assembly: GCF_053848865.1. Classification (NCBI taxonomy): domain Bacteria; kingdom Pseudomonadati; phylum Pseudomonadota; class Gammaproteobacteria; order Enterobacterales; family Enterobacteriaceae; genus Symbiopectobacterium; species Symbiopectobacterium sp. Eva_TO. The sequence continues at coordinate 2,968,570 of NZ_JBSPEY010000004.1, forward strand.
GGTTGTCGAACGCAGTGCTATTGGCCCAGCACAATCAGGTGGTGGCTCTCGACGTTGTCGAACACAGGGTGGCACTTTTAAACCAGAACGTGTCGCCGATTGTTGATAAAGATATTGGCCATTATCTCAAGGAAAAACCGCTCAATCTGGTGGCTACAACGGATAAACAGTTGGCCTATCAGGACGCGGATATCGTGATTATCGCCACGCCAACCAACTACGATCCCATCACCAATGCGTTCGATACCCAGTCGATTGAATCCGTAGTGCAGGATGTGTTATCCATCAACCCCGATGCGCTTATCGTCATAAAATCAACGGTTCCCGTGGGATACACCCAACAACTGCGGTGCACCTTTGCCACGGATAATATTATTTTCTCTCCCGAATTTCTGCGCGAGGGAAAAGCGCTGCACGACAATCTCTACCCTTCACGCATTGTCATTGGAGAACGCTCGCCGCGCGCAGAACGTTTTGCCGCCTTGCTACTGCAAGGGGCAATCAAGAAAACGGTGCCAGTGCTCTACACCGATGCCACGGAAGCGGAGGCCATCAAGCTGTTCGCCAATACCTATCTCGCCATGCGTGTCGCCTATTTCAACGAACTCGATAGATATGCACAGATGCATACGCTGAATAGCAGACAGATTATTGAGGGGGTCGGGTTAGATCCGCGTATCGGCTCGCATTACAACAACCCGTCATTTGGTTATGGCGGCTATTGTTTGCCCAAAGACACCAAGCAATTTTTAGCCAATTATGCCAGCGTCCCTAACCGGCTAATTTGTGCCATCGTCGAGGCAAATCGCACGCGTAAAGATTTCATTGCCGATGATATTCTCAAACATAATCCCAGCGTGGTAGGTGTTTATCGTCTGGTGATGAAAACAGGCTCCGATAACTACCGCGCTTCAGCAATTCAAGGCATCATGAAACGGATCAAAGCCAAAGGTATTGGCGTCGTGGTCTATGAACCGGTGCTGACGGAAGAGACATTTTTCCGCTCTCCAGTGATAAACGATCTGGCAACGTTCAAACACAAGGCTGATTTGATCATCTCAAACCGCATGGCGCCGGAGTTGGAGGATGTCGCGGATAAAGTCTATACCCGCGACCTGTTTGGTTTGGATTAAACCGGTTGACCGGCCTGCTGCACACGGCGGCGACGCGCATAATACCGGCCCCACAGCAGGCCCAGCGTGGCCGCAATCAGCGAGCCCAACAGCACCCCTAGCTTGGCCGCGCCCAGCAGTTGCGGATCGTCGAAGGCTAACATGGCGATAAAGATCGACATGGTAAAACCGATACCAGCGAGCAGCCCAATCAAAAACACACCGCGCCAGGATACCTCTGGCGGTAACTGGCACACACCAAAGCGTACCATTAGCCAGCTAACACCGACTACGCCCAGCAACTTACCGGCTACCAGTGCCAGCGTAACGCCCATCATCACGCCGAGTGGCCCCGCGCCCGACAAATCAATGCCATTCATGCTTACCCCTGCGTTCGTCAGAGCAAACAACGGCATCACGCCATAAGCCACCCAAGGGTGCAGCGCCATCTGCACGCGAGTGACAGGCGGTAACACTTCACGCTGAGCACGGTGTAACTGCTTAAGCGGTGTGACTAACTGCTCCGCAGCCTGTGTATCCTGCTTGTGCATCAGATCGCGCACAATGTAAGAAAGGCGCTCCAATGGACGCTCCTTCATCACCCGCACGGAGGTAACCGGGGTGATGAGTCCTAAGACTACCCCCGCTAATGTCGGGTGCGCTCCCGTGAGCAGAAAACCCAACCACACGATGATACCGGGAATGACATAGGCCCAGGCCGACCCGATGCCAATCTTCTGAAGCCCAAACACCATCAATACGCCCACCAGCACAGGGATCAAGCCGTGGTATTCAAGCCCACCGGAGTAGAAGAACGCGATGATCAAAACGGCGATAATGTCATCGATAATGGCTAACGCCAGCAAAAACACCCGTACATTGCCGGGAATGCCTTTGCCCAACAGTGCCAGCACCCCCACGGCAAACGCGATATCCGTTGCCGTCGGCACTGCCCAGCCTTGTTGCTGCAACGGCGTGCTGTTCACACTCAGATAAATCAACGCGGGTACTATTACGCCGCCCACGGCGGCAGCGATCGGAAGCATAGCTTGCCGCAGGCTGCTCAGCGCACCTTCATGAATTTCACGACGGATCTCCATACCGACCACTAAGAAGAACAGTGTCATAAAGGCGTCGTTGATCCAGAAATGCAGTGAATGCGCGATTTCCGTGTTGCCAATGCTAAAAGAGATCGGTAGATGCCAGAGCGCATGGTAGCTTTCCGCCCACGGCGAATTGGCCCAAACCAATGCCGCAGCAGCAGCCACGAGCAGCACAATGCCGCTTACCGCTTCAATATGGAGAAAACGTTCAAGGGTGGCGAAAGCGCGTTCCGCCAAACGCTGAGCACGAGGAATGCCCTGCGGGGACAGGTGTCGATTCATGGTTATTATCACTCCGCGTGGCGGCCCGACCAACGCACAAACCTGTCTCACCACAACATGTGGCTAACACCCGTCACCTTTTTACCGACAATGTTGGATGAGTTCAAGTATTTTACATTGATTTACAAGCTATTTATTAAGATGATTCCAGCATTTCCGGCACTGGCGACAGAGGGAGTTGTACCGTAAAACAGGCTCCCCCTTCTGGCCGATTGGCTGCACTGATCTCCCCGTGGTGAAGCATCACGATCGCACGACAAATCGCTAATCCCATCCCGACACCCGGAATGGAAGACTCCTCATTACCACGGGTGAACTTCTCAAAGATATGCTGTTCGCTGCCCAAGGTGATTCCGGGGCCGTCGTCCCATACCTCGATCCTGATTTTCCCCGGCAACACGCGAGCCCGAATTCCTATCGCCCGCGCGCTGCCCGCATATTTCAATGCGTTTTCCAGTAAGTTCGCAAATACACGCTCCAGCAGTGCGCCATCGGCCTGAAGCAACACCATCTCCTGCGGTAGATCCAATTGCACCGCATCGGCGGGCAGAAGCGCCTCAAGGGATTTCAGCGCACCGCCAATGACCTCATCCAGCGCGACCCAGTCGGTTTGCAGGCGGAAGCCTTCCCCTTCAATACGTGCCATATCCAGCATGTTGTTCACCAGGCGAATGGTACTCAACGTTTGCAGGCGAAGTGCACCCGCTTGCGGCGCGTGCGGCGATCCTTCCGTGGAAAGATCGAGCAGCAGGATCTCCGCCTGACCAAACAGCACCGTCAGCGGTGTGCGCAGATCGTGAGACAGCGCAGCCAGCAAGGAATTACGCAGCTCTTCCCGCTCAGCCACCAGACGTGACTGTTGTTCGCGCCGCGTCAGAGCAAGACGCAGCAACGCACCGGAAATCAGCATTACAAACGTCTCCAGCAGCCGCTGCTGTTCGGGTATCAACAGGTGACGCAGGTTGCTTGGCTCAATAATCAGCAACCCTAACGTGTCCTCGGAAGAGATTAACGGCAGCACTTTATAAGGCACGCCGGGCAGCGTATCCGTTCCTGCGCCCGCCACATGCCCTTTCTCAAAGCTCCATTTGACGATAGCGGGATCGGGAATGGTATGCAGCAAACGCTCGGCTGGCGCGATCGGTTTTCCCTGCGCGTCTGGCAGCCAGATTTCACAGCGGGCAAACAGTGCACTGCCCATCACCCGCTGGCAAATCAGCGCAATATCGTTCGGCGCTCGCACCCGGCTCAACCCGTCGGCCATTTCGTACAGGTAACGCGCGCGCTGCTCCCGATGTCGGGCACCCCGCGCCTGATAGCGCACCCCCGCCGTCAGGTTGCCGGTGATCGCGCCCACGGTCAGCATCACCGCAAAAGTCACCAGATACTGCGCATCGCTGACGGCAAAGGTACCTTCCGGCGCGACAAAAAACAGATCGAACGCCACGATATTGAGTATTGCCGCCACCACCGAGGACAAACGGCCAAAACCAATGGCAATCAGCACCACGCCCAATAAATAGACCATCACCAGATTGATCGGCGAAAAGTCGGGCAAAATCCATTTGCTCACCAGCGTAATCAACGCGCATAGCGCGGTTGCAGCCAGACAGCCGCGCGCTTTCTGGCGCAACTTATCCGGGCTGAGGTGTGTGTCTATGCGCGGTGCCGCATGCACGTCAGGCACATCATCCAAAGCTACAATCATCAAGTCGAGATCCGGCCCAAGGCGGCTTAGCCGACGCGCAAAATGATTAGGCAACGCCCAACGGCGCTGCGGCGGCCTTCCCATAATGATTTTGCCGAGGTTATGCTCACGTGCGTAGCGCAGTACCGCTTTCGCTTCATCGGGCTCAGATAAGGTGGCGGTAACAGCACCCAGCTTCTGTGCCAGTTGCAAGGTGCGCAGAATTCCACGCCGACGCACTTCGCCCTGCCGATGCCGCGTGGGCGTCTCCACCGTTACTGCATGCCATTCGCTACCGAGTTTGGCGGCCAGCCGGGCGGCAATGCGCACCAGCTTTTCACTGCCGGTGTTAGCGCCAATGCACAGCAGGATCGCATCGCGGGTGTGCCAGACACGTTCCTCTCGCCCGCTGGCATCACGCCAGGCGCGCATCTGATCGTCAACGCGATCCGCCGTGCGGCGCAGCGCCAGCTCCCGCAGCGCAAACAGATTACCCTTACGAAAAAAGTTCTCGATGGCGCGCTCTGCACGATCGCCCACATATACCTTGCCTTCTTTCAATCGTTGCCGCAGGTCGTCCGGCGGCAAATCCACCAGCACCACTTCGGTAGCCGAGTCAAAAAAAGGATCGGGGACGGTTTCCTGCACCCGAATCCCCGTGACGCCGCTGACCACATCATTGAGGCTTTCCAGATGCTGCACGTTCACCGTGGTCAGCACATCAATGCCAGCATCCAACAGTTCATCGATGTCTTGCCAGCGCTTGGGATGGCGCGAACCCGGTGCGTTGGAATGCGCCAGCTCATCCATCAGAATCACGGCAGGACGCCGCGCCAGAGCGGCATCCAGATCGAACTCCAGATGACGATGTCGTCCCGTCGCACGTCGGGCAAGGGTTTCCAATCCTTCCAGCAGCGCAGCGGTCTCCTGTCGGCCATGGGTTTCCACCACGCCCACCAGCACATCCAACCCCTGCGCACGCAATCGTCGTGCCTCTTGCAGCATGGCCCAGGTTTTCCCGACACCCGCGCAGGCACCAAAGTAGATTTTCAGTTTGCCGCGCCCTTCGCGGTCAGACTGAGCCAGCAGCGCATCCGGATCGGGACGCAGGGGTTCTTCCTTCATCACAATACCTTTCAAGTCATCCTCTGTTCAGGATAGCGAAGCCTCACGGTTTCGGCACGGCATCCAGCGCCATGTTTAACGCCAGTACATTAACCACCGGCTCTCCGATAAAGGGCAACAGCGGACGTCGCGTGTTCTCCAGCACCAGTTGGCGCAACGTTGCTTCTGGCAAATGGCGCGCTTGTGCCACACGCGGAATTTGCCACGCCGCAGCAGCAGGAGAAATGTGCGGATCCAATCCGCTGGCGGAGGTCGTCACCAGTTCCACCGGGACGAACGCATTGGCCTGTGGATTCGCCTTACGCCATTCGGCAACGCGCTGCGTTATGGCCTCATCCAATGCCGGATTGCTGGGTGCCAGGTTACTGCCAGAAGAGGCCAACGCATTATAGGGTGAGTCAGCCGTTGCCGAGGGCCGCCCCTGAAAATAATCCGGGCGGATAAAAGACTGACCGATCAGTGCCGAACCGCGCACCTTGCCTTCCGGCATCGCCAGCGAGCCGTTAGCTTGCACGGGAAACCACCACTGTGCCAACCCGGTTGTCAGCAACGGATAGCCCGCCCCGACAACCAGTGTCAGCAGGATAAAAAGCGAAATTGCAGAACGTAACAGGTTCATTGATATTCTCCTTAAACCCAACCCAACGCGGTCAGTATCAGGTCAATCGCTTTGATGCCAATAAAAGGCACTACCAGCCCCCCCACGCCATAAATCCACAGGTTGCGGCGCAATAGCGCGGCCGCTGGCATCGGGCGGTAGCTCACCCCTGTCAATGCCAGTGGAATCAGCAGTACGATAATCAAGGCATTAAAAATCACGGCCGACAAAATGGCAGAAGCTGGCGAATGCAGCCCCATCACGTTAAGGGCATTCAGCGGTGGATAGGTCATCGCAAAGGCTGCGGGAATAATGGCAAAATATTTAGCGACATCGTTGGCGATACTGAACGTGGTTAACGAGCCACGTGTCATCAGCATCTGCTTACCGATATGCACCACTTCGAGTAGCTTGGTCGGGTTGGAGTCCAGATCCACCATGTTGCCTGCCTCTTTCGCCGCTTGCGTACCGGAATTCATCGCCACCGCGACATCCGCCTGCGCCAGCGCGGGGGCGTCGTTGGTGCCATCCCCTGTCATCGCCACCATGCGTCCTTCTGCCTGATATTGACGAATCAGCGCCAGCTTGGCTTCGGGTGTGGCCTCCGATAAAAAGTCATCGACACCCGCTTCAGCAGCGATGGCGGCAGCGGTCAGTGGGTTATCGCCCGTGACCATCACCGTCTTGATCCCCATGCGGCGCAGTTCAGCAAAGCGTTCTTTAATACCGCCTTTGACGATATCCTTGAGCTCGACCACGCCCATGACAGTATTATCTTCCGCCACCACCAGCGGTGTTCCGCCTTTGCGCGCCACCGATTCCACCAGAGCTACCACATCTGCAGGGAAACGCCCGCCGTTGCTTTCAACGTGCCGACGAATCGCGTCCGCCGCGCCTTTACGCAACATTTTTTGCCCGACATTGACGCCACTCATGCGTGTTTGCGCCGAAAAAGGGATAAAGGTGGCGCTCAGGCTCTGCAAATCACGCTCGCGCAGATTGAATTTTTGCTTAGCCAACACCACGATACTGCGCCCTTCCGGCGTTTCATCGGCCAGTGAGGCCAATTGCGCAGCGTTTGCCAACGCGGATTCACTGATGCCGCTGGCAGGCAGGAAAGCGCTGGCCTGTCGGTTACCCAGTGTGATGGTGCCGGTTTTATCCAGCAGCAGCACATCCACGTCGCCAGCAGCTTCCACCGCGCGTCCACTGGTGGCGATCACATTCGCACCCAGCATACGACTCATGCCCGCAATACCAATCGCCGAGAGCAATGCGCCAATGGTGGTAGGGATCAAACAGACCAACAAAGCCACCAGCACCGTAATACTGACAGGTGTACCGCCCCAGGCAGAAAACGGATACAGCGTCGCTGTCGCCAACAGAAACACAATCGTGAGTGAAATCAGCAGAATGGTCAGTGCCATTTCATTCGGCGTTTTACGCCGTTTGGCCCCTTCTACCATGGCGATCATGCGATCCAGAAAGGTTTCACCGGGATTGACGCTGCACCGAATCACCAGCCAGTCCGAGAGAATGCGCGTGCCCACGGTTACCGATGCGAAATCGCCGCCGGCCTCGCGAATCACTGGCGCAGACTCACCGGTAATAGCGCTTTCATCCACGGAAGCGCCCCCGGCCAGTACTTCACCATCACACGGGATAATGTCACCCGCATCCACTCGCACATAATCGCCTTTGCGCAGGCTGTCTGCGGCAACCTTCTGCTGGGCAGATTCAGGCTCCGGGCCAGAGAGCTTTTTCGCCCAATTGGTGCGCGTAATGCCTTTTAAACTCTCGGCCTGAGCCTTACTGCGTCCTTCCGCCAGCGCTTCGGCAAAATTAGCAAACAGTACGGTGAACCACAGCCACAGGCTAATGGCCGCCGTGAAACCCAGTTGTCCCTCACTCCACCCCAGCGCCATGCCCACGGCCAACAACGTGGTGAGGATGCTGCCCAGATACACCACAAACATCACCGGGTTACGGTATTGCACGCGAGGGCTAAGCTTGGTCAATGATTCAGTCAGCGCAGCACACCACAGTGTGCCGCGCTGTGAAGACGCGATTTGATGTGTCATAGAATTCTCCGGCGATTAGCGTGCCAGCAACTGCAAATGTTCGATAACAGGCCCCAGTGCCAACGCAGGGATAAACGTCAGTGCACCAATCAGCAACACGGTGCCGATAATCAGCGCGACAAACAGTGCGCCGTGCGTCGGCAACGTACCGGGGCTGGCGGGCTGGATTTTGCGAGCCGCCAGTGAACCGGCAATGGCCAGCAGCGGGATAAAAGGCGCAAAGCGTCCAATCAACATCGCCGCACCCAGCAGCAGGTTCCAGAACGGCGTATTGGCAGAGAGCCCGGCAAAGGCGCTGCCATTGTTGTTGGCCGCAGAAGAGAGCGCATAAAGCACTTCGCTAAAACCGTGCGGTCCCGGGTTGAAAATTCCGGCGCGCCCGGCATCGGTCATCATCGCTAGTGCCGTACCCAACAGCACCAGTGACGGGGTGATCAGGATATAAATCGCCGCCATCTTCATTTCCGGTACACCGATTTTCTTTCCCAGATATTCCGGCGTGCGGCCAATCATCAACCCGGCAATAAACACCGCCAGCAGCACGTTCATCAGCATGCCGTACAACCCCGAGCCAACACCGCCAAACACCACTTCCCCCAGTTGCATCAACCACAGCGGAATCATTCCCCCCAGCGCGGTAAAGGAGTCATGCATGGCGTTGACCGCACCGCACGATGCCGCCGTGGTGATCACGGCAAACAGGCTGGAATTGAGAATACCGAAGCGGCTCTCCTTCCCTTCCCAGTTCATCGCGCTGTCCGCGCCAAGCAGTGTCAAATTCAGGTTACCCTTCACTTCCGCCATCATGACCAACACCGCCGCCACCACAAACATCAACGTCATGGCCCACAACAGGGTTCGTCCCTGCGCCCGGTTGCGCACCGTTTCGCCAAAGGTGAAACACAGCGCGGCCGGAATCAGGAAAATCGCCAGCATCTGCACAAAATTGGTTAACGCGGTGGGGTTTTCGAACGGGTGAGCAGAGTTGGCATTGAAAAAGCCGCCGCCGTTGGTGCCGAGCATTTTGATCGCTTCCTGAGACGCCACTGGCCCCATCGGCAGCGTCTGCTGTGCGCCTTCAAGCGTGGTGAGCGTCAGGTAGGGGTTAACATTCTGAATCACACCCTGACTGACCAGAAACAGCACCATCAGCAGCGACAGCGGCAACAGCACAAATAGCGTGATACGCGTCAGATCGCGCCACACATTGCCGAGTTCGTCGCTGTTCTGACGGGAAAAGCCACGCATCAACGCAAACAGTACCGCAATCCCGGTAGCTGCCGATAAGAAATTCTGTACCGCAAGTCCCACCATCTGACTGAAATAGCTCAGGGTGGATTCCCCGGCGTAGGATTGCCAGTTGGTGTTACTGACAAAGCTGATGGCGGTGTTCAGCGCCAAATGCCAGGACAAGCCTGGCAACTGCTGCGGGTTATAGGGCAAGCTCCCCTGCGCCATCAACACTACCACCAGAAAGCACAACCCAAGGGCGTTAAACAGCAGAATGGCGCACAGATACTGACGCCAGTTCATCTCGCCGTCTGACACACCGCACACACGCCAAATCCCCTGTTCAAACGCCGCCACGCCGGGTAAAGCGCGATCGAGCACCATCCCTGTAATCAACCGACCCAGCGGTTGGGCCAGCACCAATAATACGGCCAGAAAACTGGCCAGAAGTAAAAACGCATTGGCCGCCATCAGAATTCCTCCGCCCGAAACAGGGCGTAAAACAGATAGCCCAGTAAGAGAAATACCAGCACGATGCCGGTCATCAGTCCCACATTCACGGTTTATCTCCCCGCGTTTATTGAATGTGGCTCGAGTGTAAGAATCAGGGCGTAAAAATGTCGTTAATATCGCAGGCGGGGATGTAAAAAAGGTATAAAAATGCCGAGGGCATAACCAGCTCAATCAGCATCGATGAGCTGGCCGTGTTAACACGAAGGGATCACAGCAGGCCTTGCAGCGCAGGCGCCGTCATACTGGCATCAAACGGAATGATGTCTGCATGGGCCAGCCCCTGTTTCTGAAACGGATCCTGACTAAGGCGCACCTGCAACTGCTCGAGGCTGTCGCTTTTCGCCAAAATGACGCCGCCAGTGCGCGGAATGCGGCGGCCTGATGCGAGAAAAACACCGTCGGCATAGCCCTGCTTTAACCATCCGACATGGGCAGGAATCTGTTCATCAATCGCCTCAAGCGGCTGTACATACGTCAGCACCACCACATAAACCACACTCATTGTAATTTCCATGTATTAAGTAAGGGATAGAGTAAGGCTACTCCTCGACAGGGGAGGCATGAAGCGCTTTTTTGTTAGAGAATCTAAGGCATATGCCATTTTCTAGACGTGGGCTAATAGCGCGAAGGCCAAATCTCTTCAGGGCGTTTATTCAACGCGTTAGCAATCAGCCGTTCGCCTTTGGGCCAGCGTCGCACCAACGCATTTGACAGTGTTGATGACGCCAATCCCGCTTCTCGGGAAAGCGCTGACAGCGTTGTGCCACGCTTTTTCAAACCCGCTACGATATCTGCCGGGTGCCAGTCCTTACCGTCCATTACCATCCCCCGATGTTATTATGTGCGAATGTTCAGCATATCTAAACAACTGCAATGTTAAGTAATGCTAAACACTAAGTCAATATCGATTATCGATGGTGCCATGATGCTACCTGCTCGCCTTAAATCCGCCCGCCTGCATGCCAAGTTGACTCAGGAAAAACTGGGAGTGCTCGCGGGTATTGAAGAAGCGACCGCGCGTTCGCGTGTCTCACAGTATGAAAGCGGCACCTATCGCCCCACATTCGAGATGATGTGCGCCTTTGCCCGCGTACTCGGCGTACCGGAAAGCTATTTTTATACCGTCGATGACGACTTCGCAGAACGCATTTTGCTGTTGTATGAAAGTGACCGCATACAGCAAAAAAAGAATGCATAGGACAGCGTAAAAAAACGCGCTAAACAGAGGAAGGAACCACAGTGCAATTGCTTGACAGGGATGCGTTTTCTGATTTTTTTGCTGCTGAGGGTGATGAACGGGCCTGCGCCAGACGTCATGCATTTTTCAAATACCATAAAGGGACCGAGCAAACGGCGTCCTCACGAGATGACTATCAGTCCACCTTTATGAGCGTCTACGGCATCTATATTGACTGGCGGGAGGGTATTTTCAGCCTGTTGGAGGGAATCTCGCACTGTCTGGGAGATGCGGTTTTTTCTACTGAATTTGACTACGACAGCGACGTTGAAACCGCTACGGTCAACGTTGCTGGCGTTCAGTGCATATTCGCATCGTGATCGATCAGTGATTCGCATGACAATCGATCACGATTTCGCATCTAAGGTCGATCACTGATTCGCGTCGTATCGATCACTCCGGGACTTAACTCTTCTAACCTCCTCTCCGTTCGCAGTTTCTACTGAAATGGAGATAACGATGGCCAGAAAGAGAAAAAGCAGGAGTCCCATGGAGACTTGTCTTCAGATCTTCAAACTCAAATTTGAGTGCAACCAGTCTAATCGCACCATCGCCGCTGCTCTTAGGGTCAGCCCTTCCACAGTTTATGAGGTGCTCTCCCGTTTTACCGCCGCATCGCTGTCGTGGCCATTGCCTGATGCGCTCTTGCCAGAAAAACTGGAAAAGATGCTGTTCCCCACCCGCAGAATGCGCACCTCGGAGCTTATCGCGCCAGACTGGCTGTATATCGATACCGAGCTAAGACGGCCAGGGGTTACCAGGCAGCTGTTGTGGATAGAATACAGCACCGAAACCGGAGAAATGGCGCTGGGCTACTCTCAGTTCTGCCGTTGTTATCGCCAATGGAAGAAATGCCAGAAACGCTCGATGCGCCAGACCCACCGTGCCGGTGAGAAGCTGTTCATCGACTTCTGCGGGCCCACGGTGCCGGTATCCGACCCCGATACGGGAAATGTGCGCCGGGTCGCCATCTTCGTCGCTGTCATGGGAGCGTCAAATTATACCTATGCAGAAGCCTGCCCCGGTCAGGACATGATGAGCTGGCTGAATGCTAACAGCCACTGCCTGACCTTCCTCGGCGGCGTTCCAGCCCTGCTGGTACCCGATAATCTGCGTAGCGCGGTGAGCAAAGCAGATCGCTACGAGCCGGTCATCAACGACAGCTATCAGTCTTTGGCCTCGCATTACAGCACGGTAGTGATGCCAGCCAGACCCTACAAACCGAAAGACAAGGCCAAAGTGGAAAACGGCGTCCTGCTGGTCGAAAGGTGGCTCCTGGCGCGAATACGCAATGAAACCTTCCATACGATGCATGCGCTCAACGTCAGGCTCAGTGAGCTGATGATCGAGCTGAATAACCGGCCAATGAAAGGTTATGGGGGCCAGAGCCGAGCGCAGCGCTTTGCGCTGCTCGATGCGCCGTGCCTGCAGCCGTTGCCAGCCATGCCCTATGAATACACCGAATACCGTGCGGTGAAGGTCGCTCCTGACTATCACGTCGAATACGACCGCCACTGGTACTCCGTTCCCCATGAGCTGGTTGGTGAAAGGCTGTCGGTAAAAGCGGGTCAGACGTTGGTCCAGGTCTGGCATAAGGGCCGCTGCGTGGCTCAGCACCCTCGCAGCGATCGGCAGTACAGCCACAGCACGAATCCGGCACACATGCCGGTCAATCACCGCGGGCACAGCAGCTGGACACCTGAAAAGCTGCTGGATAATGCCGCGAGAACCGGCAAGGCGACCCGGCAGGTGGTGGAAGCGATGCTAAACGCGAAGAATCATCCTGAGCAGGCTTATCGGGCTGTTCTCGGCCTACTGTCGCTCCAGAAAAAATACGGTGCCGAACGGCTGGAAAAAGCCTGTGACAAGGCCTGCGGGCTGAACCATCCGGAAAGGCGTTTTATCGAGAATCAGCTGCGTCACAACAGGGAGGGCATCGGAGAAACAGTTAAAGGAAATAGAGAGTTACAGCTTCCACTGGAGCACGAGAATCTGCGTGGTCCAAAATATTACCACTGAAAAAGGGAGTCGTTATGACTGATGACCTGCTAACCAAACTTAGAACGCTGAAGCTGTCGGCAATGGCCGATGGCATGATACGCCAGCGTGAGGCACCTGGTACATACAATGAGCTGGGGTTCGCAGAACGCCTGGGGTTACTTGTCGAAGAAGAGCTACTGAATCGTGAAAACAGCCGTGTTGGGCGGTTGAGAAAGCAGGCACGGTTGCGCCACGGTGCAACCCCTGAGGGTATGTACTATCCGGTCTCCCGAGGGTTAAAGGCCGAACAGATGCGCGAGCTTCTGAACGGGCATTACATCACCCACAGCAAGAATATCCTGATAACAGGGCCAACTGGCAGCGGAAAAAGCTGGGTAGGTTGTGCCCTGGGCGAGCAGGCGTGCCGGCAAAAGAGAAGCGTTCAATACTGGCGCATGGGTCGGCTGCTGGATCAGCTTGAGCAGGGCCGACTGGACGGCAGCTGGCTTAAGCAACTGAAACAGCTTCAAAAAATAGAGTTTCTTATCTTGGACGACCTTGGTCTTGAAGTTATCACAACGCGGCAATGCAATGACTTGCTGGAAATAACGGAAGAGCGATATGGGCAAACCAGCACGATCCTTATCAGCCAGTTGCCGGTGGAGCAATGGTACGGAGTGATGGAAAACCCGACGGCGGCAGATGCCTTCCTGGATCGGCTGATCCACAACTCTCACAGAGTGGAGCTTCAGGGAGAATCATTAAGGAAAAATAGCCTGGCAGTGGAAAGCGCAGAAGAAACACGCTAAAACGATAAAAAAGTTAGGTTCCCGGGTGATCGATTACGATGCGAAAACGTGATCGACCTTAGATGCGAATCGATGATCGATCGCATGCGAATACGCACCATACGGCGCACGATAACCTTGCTGGCATCGTGAATGTCGTAACTGATTAACACCTTGCGGTCGTGCTCATTGGCCAGTTTGGCGGCATAGTAAATATTGTTAAGGAAACGGATTTCACAGCGCCTGACCGTGCGCTCGGTCTGTGGCATAAACAGGTCACGCAGTTCAAACTGTGTCAGCCATTCCAGCTCGGTGCCGTCGTTTTCCAGTTTCCAGCGGCGAAACTCGGCCGGACTGTAATGCTGCCCGTCAGGGCGTTTGGGTAACTCACTGTGCGGACGGGCGTTGTACCACTCCACCCCGGCCTTGATTTCATCAATCAGCATTTCCCAGGAGGGCAGCTTGCGTAGCGTGGTCTGCTGGGCGACAGTCAGCTCACCGCCCTTTGCCTGGGCGTTCAACGCCGATTTAAGCGCCTTGCCGGTCTTGCGCACGGTTTCCCGGTCAGCGCCGGTACCGTAATAAGTGGCAAAGCGGCGGGCAATGTACATGGGCAAGGTACGGTTCAGCCGTTCGATAATGCCGCGCCCCTGGGGATTGCCGGCGATACCGGTCGGGTGGTCAATCTCGAGCCGCCGCAGAATGCCGGTCACGTCTGCATCCAGGGTGAGATTGGTTTCCCCACTGCCGTTATCTGAGTAGTAGAGAAACGGCTTGCCGTGAGTGGCAATGCCATAACGCAGGGCATCGGTGACGGCAATCACGTTTTCAGAGAGCGACAGGCTCCAGCCGGTGATATAGCGGCAGCTGCCATCGAGAATAAACGTCACTTCCGGCGAAAAAGGCTGGCCGTGGTCGGGATGGGCGACTTTCATCTTCATGCCGTGACCGTCGCCAATCCAGACGTAGTTAACCGGTAAACTGGTCCAATCGCGGCGGACAAACCCTTCCAGCTGGCGATATTCGCTGCCGGTTTTGCGCCCGCGCTGTTTGACGATTTCGGGGAGTTTATCCATCGCATACAGCACCGCATCATAGGACGGCTGCGCGGCTAACATCAGCGGCTCATCCGCATAGCGTTGTTGCCATTCGGCGCAAAAATCCACATAGGCCTCTTTCATGCTGCACCCGTTCGGCTTGCGATAGTGCGCCAGATAGTCATGTAACCAGGCAATCTGCTCGGGTTTGACCACCTCGCGCTTACCCGGAGCCAGCACTATCAAGCGTTCGGCGGGGGTAGCGGCCTTTCTGTAGTCGGCCAGCCAGCGCTTGAGGGTGATTTCACTGAGTTGACGGTTTTGGCCTTTCTTGGCATTGGCTACCTGTGCCGCTTGCGCGATCCCCTCGGGCAACTGGCCTGTTTTCGCCTGCTGGACAATAAAGCGGATCGCCTGCGCACAGCTATAACGCGGCTGCCGCCCTATGGTGAGGATATGCTGCACCAGTAACATGCGTGCATCAGCAATCTGGCGCTGTTTATCCGTCAGGTCGGCCAATTTATTGCCAACCAATGCCGGGCAACGGCGGTAAACGTCCAGCTTGCCAAGCTTCTCGTGATCGGTGCTGACCTTTGATACAGAGGGTTGTTTGCCGGCATCATCCACCGGTGCAGCGATCATCAGTTGTTTAAGATGCCGCTCACGGATCGCGCATTGAGCTTCAATGGGCAAACAATCAATGTGGTACTCGTAAGCCTTGGTCCCTTGACGTTTACGTACCAGAGCGGGCGTATTTTTGGTTAAACGTGACAATATCTCTCTAATGCCCTTGGTAGTTTTTGGGAGACCCATTACGCCAATAAGTTCTTTAGCAACAACAAACATAATTATGATGCCTTACGTATGTAACTTTTAATCTTGTAACGGCTGGGCCAAATGGTTTCAGGTTCGACCCCCAGCGCCTCACCAATAATCTTCTGATAGGTTTTACAAGGCGTCCGTAAAACCGTTTTGAGCGAATCCTTGCTGTAACCGGCTTGCAAGGACAGTAAGCGAAACGACAACCCTCGCTTATGGATCTCCGCTTTAATGATCTCAGGGTGCCAATCAGCACACATGTCTTCTTTTTTGCTCATCATTCGTCTATCCTAAAAAGTTATCCGCATGAATAACTGAAAAGTTATGCGTACAGGCAAAGTATAAGAACCAAAAGAAACTAAGTAAAGGTTTCTTTTGGTTTTAATGGTTTTATTTATTTCTTTTTATAAATCAATGCAATAAGTTACAGGTGTTAGTGATGACAAAAAAACCTAGTCGTACTTTTCTTGAACCCGAAAAAGAACCGGTAATCGAGAGAATTTTTCAATTGGTTGATAGATATTCATCTAGAAGTGAAGCCGCAAGGGCTTGGGGGATTAATGTTAGTACATTAAAAAATTATTATAAAAGAAGACACTTAAAGCCAAGCCCTAGACGAAGCCAGTTATTGAAGATAGCCGAACACGAAGGCGTTTCTCTCAATTGGCTTCTTAATGGTGAAGGTGACATTTATGAATCCGAAAAAAAACCAAAGAACCCAATAAGTTGGTTTCAAATGGAGATGCCGAACGGAAGCTTTTTGAGCTTTTATCGCTTCTGACGGATCAAGAAAAGTTAAGATTATTCGAGATTCTTGCTCGTAAAGGACTTGAGACAGTTTTTCACCTACTTGATACAGAAAATCAAGCACTTTTAGAACTAAAAGGAGATAGAAAACGAATAGCTTTACGGTTAGAATCCATGTCAGAAGAACAGCTTAGAGAGATTTTATCCAAAATTGAAATCAGTGCCGGAGAAACCATTTCAGAAGTAGATCATATTGATGCTAACATCAGGGTCAGAGCATGAAATAAGCTGTATTAGCTCAGACCTGATCTGACAGTTACCGGTTATTTATACAGGTGTCTGTCAGATTAAATCTGGTTCAGATTTTTTTCTGCCCAGACTCGTTTACCATCAAGTAACGTGGCCATTGGCGTACGCCCGCAGCACATTTTACCCTGATGAGTTCGCTCATTATTGTAATGCCACAACCAGTTGTCCAGATCCTTTTGTAGACTTTCTAGGTCCTCGTATAACGTCTTACGGAACGCAACCTGATAAAAATCCTGCAAAATAGTTTTATGGAAGCGCTCGCAGATACCGTTTGTCTGCGGAGACATCGCTTTCGTTTTCGTATGGTCTATATCGTTGATAGCCAAGTACAGCTGATAGTCATGTTGTTCCACTTTACCGCAGTACTCCGTCCTCCTGTCGGTCAGTATTCTTAGCATTGGCAGCCCCTGAGCTTCGTAGAACGGCAGCACGCGATCATTGAGCAGGTCGGCGGCAGAGATCGGTGCTTTACTCGTGTAAAGCTTGCAGTGCGCCACTTTCGAGTACGTATCCACGAACGTCTGCTGGTAGATACGGCCAACACCTTTCAGATTACCCACGTAGAAGGTGTCCTGCGACCCCAGATAACCCGGGTGAGCAGTCTCTATTTCACCACAGGCTTCGTCGTCGTGCGCCTTCTTCTCCAGTGCAGCGATTTGAGCATCAGTAAGTACGATGCCTTCTCTGGCAACTTTTTCTTCAAGTGCCTTCAGGCGCTTACGAAAGTTTTCCAGATCGTGTCGTTGCCAGATGGAGCGCACACCGCTGCCAGAAATGAAGACGCCTTTTTTACGCAGCTCATTACTGGTCCGGTGCTGGCCATGAGCCGGGAACTCAATGGCGTAATCAACAACCGCACGTTCAGTGGCTTCATCAGCACGGTTTTTCAGGTTGGGAACCCGGCGGTTTTGGTTAACCAGAGCGTCAATGCCGCCTTCTGCCGCCAGTTCCTGATAGCGATAAAACGTGTCGCGTGACACCCCCATGATTTTACAGGCTTTTGATACGTTACCGAGTTCTTCGGCGAGATTGAGCAGGCCGGCTTTGTGTTTGATGATGGGATTGTTAGTATGAAGCATGAGAGTTACCTCGTGTTTTGTATAAGGATTCGACACCCATATCAAAACCGGTAACTCTCAACCTTTCAAGGTCCAGTGTCAGATCAAGTCGCGACTAATACAAATAAGCCTTGGCCCAGTAAAACTGTTTTATAAATGCAATTTAAAGGGCTGATCTTGACCCACCATCTCCGGACAGCTTTTGTATCTTAAGTTAACGATGCCCGCTGGCGCCGATATTCTCTTGGGGAGTTGTATCCCAGCGCACTGTGCGGATGGTTTTCATTGTAATGATTGAACGCCGCTGCAAGATTCTTCAGCGCTGTTCGCACATCGGGTTTTGGCATGAAGGCGATGTAATCTTCCTTCATCGTCTTCACGAACCGTTCTGCCATGCCGTTACTCTGTGGACTGCTCACTGCTGTTGTGCAGGGCTCCAGATTCAGTTCTCTGGCGAACTTCCGCGTTTCATGCGCTGTGTACGCTGAACCATTATCCGTCAGCCATTGCACTGGTTTATCCGGCAGCGCGCTACCGAAGCGTTTTTCCACCGACCTCAGCATCACATCCTGCACGGTTGAACTGTCATAACCCCTGGTGCTCGCTGCCCAGTCTATGGCCTCCCGGTCGCAGCAGTCCAGTGCGAACGTCACCCGCAGCTTCTCGCCGTTGTCACAACCGAACTCGAAGCCATCTGAGCACCAGCGCATATCGCTCTCTGCTACCGCGATTTTGCCTTTATGCTCCCGCTTCGGACGTTCAGTTTTATCATGCAACAACAGCAGGTTATGCTCGCTCATTATCCTGTAAAGCCGTTTGGCGTTCACCGGTGGAAGTCCCTCTGCACGACATTGCTTACGCAGGATACCCCACACTCGGCGGTAACCGTAACTGGGCATGTCGCTGATGATACGGAGGATGTCCGATAATATCTCAGCATCAGCTTCGTCATTACGCCGGTTGCTGCGCCTGTCCAGCCAGTCGGCAGAACGGTTAACCCGCAGTGACAGCTGCGCACGCGACACGCTCATGGCGCGGCTGACCAGAGCTATTCCCCGTCCTTTGGCAACAAGGGCGCGTGCGCTATCCATTTTCGCGACTGGCGGTACTCCACTGCTTCTTTGAGGATCTCAACTTCCATCGTCTTCTTACCCAGAAGGCGCTGTAGCTCCCGGACCTGCTTGAGGGCAGTCGCCAGCGCCGAAGCTGGAACCACTTCTTCTGCGGCCGCAACGGCGGTGAGGCTTCCTTCCTGGTATTGCTTCTTCCACTTAAACAAAAGGCTGGGCTGGATGCCATGCAGGCGGGCTACATGGGAGACGTTCATCCCCGGCTCCATTGTCTGCTGAATGATGGCGATTTTCTCTTGCGGAGTTTTACGCTTACGGACTTCTTGCCCTAACAGGATCCCGGTCATTTCAAAATTAGCATGATTGTTAGACATATATCTAAGCCTATCTCTTATCTGGAGATACAGCTACTGTCTGGTGTTACAGGGGGCTACATCATGCAATTTAAAGGGCATTAAAGCTTGTTTGTAGTGGTATCAAATATTTTACTTACAGGTAAACAATTGTTTATTTTTTAAGCATTGGTATCAAATCAGAAAATCACTTCTAACCTCAAGAAATCCCATGAGTTCCCGCCAATTCCCGGATATTCCCACAAGTATCAAATAAATTACTTCTCTATATGCGCCCAGTACGCCAATCAGTGAAATCCCAGTGACCATTAGCATCACGAAAAAGCCCACAACGAACAAAAACTCCAGCATGATTTCTCTCCTCAATCAGATGTGCCGTACTAACGGCGCGTTCTGCGGGAGGTATCACAAGAAGTATGTCAACCTTCCCATTCTGATAACACATTGATTTATAATAATAAAATGTCAGTGCGGACAATAGTTTGTGGCTATTTTGACTAACAGTTGGTGTTTTTTATGCCGCGCGATCGCGTACCAGCGCCAGTGCCGCTTCCACCACCGGGATGCCTGCGCCGGGTTTGTGGGCATTTTCGCTTAAATGACGGCGCCATTGACGCGCGCCGGGAATACTTTGGAACAAGCCCAGCATATGGCGGGTGATATGGCCCAAATAGGTTCCGTTGGTCAGTTCATGCTCGATGTATGGGTACATCGCTTCCACCACGCTAAACGGGCTGACGGCGGGTGCATCAATACCGAACAGTTGCGAATCGACATCCAGTAGCAGGCCGGGATTTTGATAGGCTTCGCGTCCCATCATCACCCCATCGAGCTGCGTCAAATGGGTTTTTGCCTCTTCCAGCGTTTTTACACCGCCATTAATGGCGATGGTCAACGCCGGAAAATCGCGCTTGAGCTGATAGACGCGTGGATAATCCAGCGGCGGGATCTCGCGATTCTCTTTTGGACTCAGGCCTGAAAGCCAGGCTTTGCGTGCATGGATAATAAAGGTATCGCAGTGGCCGCGCTCGGCCACGGTGTGAACAAAATCGCACAGAAAAGCGTAGCTATCCTGATCGTCGATGCCGATACGGGTTTTCACCGTAACGGGGATCGATACCCGATCGCGCATCGCTTTGATGCAATCCGTCACCAACTCGGCTTCTGCCATCAGGCAGGCACCGAAGCGTCCATTCTGCACGCGGTCCGAAGGGCAGCCAACGTTGAGATTGATCTCATCGTAGCCGCGCTGCTCTGCCAACTGCGCGCACTGCGCCAGCGCGGCAGGATCACTGCCGCCCAACTGCAACGACACCGGATGCTCGGTATCACTGTAAGCCAGATAATCTCCCTTGCCGTGAATAATGGCACCGGTCGTGACCATCTCGGTGTATAACAGCGTTTGACGCGTCAGTTGGCGGTGGAAATAACGGCAATGGCGATCGGTCCAATCGAGCATCGGCGCGATGGAGAAGCGATTGAGGTTGTAATTGCTGGCTTTCTCAGGTACTGCGCTTTTCTTATTCGGGTTGGGAGTTTCTTTATTTTCGTGCATTTTGGGCGGTTTTGTCTTATTTTTGCATTCACGGGACACCATAAGGGACACCACGATTTGGTGTCCTAATATGCGGAGACAGTAACGAAATGGCATACTTTACGATTGCTAAACGCCCCCGCGCAGATGGGGCAGTAAGATACCGCTGCACTGTTGGGGTGAAGGATCAGGGTAAACACCTTTACCGTGAAAGTAAAACGTTTGGAAAATTAGCCGTAGCAAAGAGCTGGGGTACACGTCGCGCCGCCGAACTTGAGGAGCATGGTGTCCAGTCCGATTCCGATGCAAGTCAAATAAGTGTTCGTCAACTGCTGATGAAGTACATCAGCGATCCGGACTTGGGCGGTAAAGCTGGGCGCACAAAGAATTATGTTCTCAACATGCTGGTGGACTGTGACATTGCAGAGATAAAACTGGCCGACCTGTCCGTAAATGATGTGGTTGAGCATGGGCGCTTGCGTGCTGGCGCGGGGGCTGGCCCGGCGACAGTTTCCCACGATTTAAGTGTATTAGCTCAGACCTGATCTGACAGTTACCGGTTATTTATACAGGTGTCTGTCAGATTAAATCTGGTTCAGATTTTTTTCTGCCCAGACTCGTTTACCATCAAGTAACGTGGCCATTGGCGTACGCCCGCAGCACATTGTAGTGGCACACTGATACTGGCCACCTGAGCGGAGGTGATATGCTCACCTCATCAACACGACAGGTGACCTCATGGGTAAACATTTTACGGCGGAATTTAAGCTCGAAGCCGCAAAGCTGGTTGTCGACCACGGCTACACATACGTTAAGGCCGCAGAGGCGGTTAATGTCAGCCATTCTGCCATTAGTCGCTGGGTCAATAAGCTTCGCCTTGAACGACAGGGAAAAACGCCAACGGGACTTCCTCTTACCCCTGAACAGCTCGAGCTGCGTGAGATGAAGAAAAAAGTCCAATGCCTTGAAATGGAGAACGAAATCCTAAAAAAGGCTACGGCGCTCTTAATGTCGGACTCACTCAACGGTTCACGGTAGTCGACAGGCTGAGGGCGCGATACCCGGTCACGGCGTTGTGCCAAACTTTTGAGGTACATCGCAGCAGCTACAGGCACTGGCAGGCTTCCGCTAATGAACCCGACGGTGAGCGCGTGGTTAAGTGTAGCCGCGTCATGGAAGCCTGGAACGCCAGCGGCGGCTCTGCCGGCGCTCGAAGTATCGCGACCATCGTCACCGGCAGCTCTGGTGTCAAAATGGGGCGCTGGCTGGCTGGCAAGCTGATGAAGGAGCTGGGTATCGCCAGCTGCCAGCGACCGGCTCACAAATACAAACGCGGCGGCAATGAACACGTTGAAATACCGAACTATCTCAACCGCCAGTTCGCGGTTACCGCGCCGGATCAGGTCTGGTGCGGCGATGTGACCTACATCTGGACGGGCAAATGCTGGGCTTACCTTGCGGTGGTGCTAGACCTGTTCGCCCGCAAACCGGTGGGCTGGGCCATGTCGACGTCGCCGGACTCGGCGCTGACAGTTAAAGCGTTGCAGATGGCCTGGGAACTCCGGGGACAACCAACAGGAGTCATGTTCCACAGCGACCAGGGCAGCCACTATACCAGCCGTCAATACCGGCAAGCCCTGTGGCGCTGCCGGATAAAGCAGAGTATGAGTCGGCGGGGTAACTGCTGGGATAATGCGCCAATGGAGCGGTTCTTCCGCAGCCTGAAGACAGAATGGGTGCCGACAAAGGGTTACAACAGCTTCAGCGAAGCCCAGGACGCGATTATCCGCTACATCACGGGGTATTACAGCGCTATCCGGCCTCACTGGTATAACGGCGGCTTAACTCCAAACGAATCTGAGCGACTGTTCTACATACAGTCTAATGCGGTGGCCAATATTAGTTGACCACTACACATCAGAGAGCTTGCCGGAGAGCATCCCTGAGCCGATCAGGGTGGCTTCCTGAATCGCCACCCATTCGAGCAGTACCTTTTCAAACGCGCCTTGCGCCTCATCCAGCGCCGACAGGCAATCGGTCAACAACACCGCATAGGGATGATGTTTGCGGCCAAAATCGGTGACCACATTGCGCATATCGATAAAGGCTTGCTGCAACGATTTGTTGTTATCCAGCAAAAAGGCCAGCATGTCGTAGAAGGCGATGCGGTCTTTGGCGGAAAAGGTTTTTTGATAAATCCAGTGGATAGTAGTGTTAATGTGCGGTTTAACAGCGAGAAAATCGACATTTAATCGAGATGACATATTTTACTCCAAAAAATGGTAGGTAACTTGAAAATGCCTTATATGCCCCCAATATATTTACTATTGAAGATCAACTTTGCTCTTTAACACAGACCCTCAAGGAGGGCATATGACTTCTTATCGTTCTTTATCTCTAATTCCTACCTTCAGTAATTATCTTCCTGATCGCATTACCCAAATGGATCGGCTGTTTAGTCGACTCACCGGTGAAAAGCCTCTTGGCGATAATCCAGCTTATAACCACCTCGTTATACACATCTCTGTTCGTGCCTGAGCGCGCGTAGCGTTTCGGCGGCCGTCATGACTTTCTGCAAGCCTTTCCAGATAGTTTTTGCGCCTGGTTCACCGTCGCCTTTTCGAGCAAGAAAGCCTCCGAGTTGCGCAACTAAGCGCAATACTTCGTTTAGCTTAGGGCGGCCCTTGGGCATACGCTTGTTCATCAGTAGGTAAGCGCCATGAGTCTCGTCGGAATCAAAGAACAACATTGCGCCCAGCTCTGGACCATATCGTTATACACATCTTTCTAACGCACTGTTTAATCAATGAGTTACGGGTTTATCTCAGAGTGGCATTTTGAACCTCAAAAAGCCAATGGGATGGCTTGAATGCCTTAATTCACGGGGTTCTGAGCATCCTGTTCAAAAAATGGCCAAAAGATGTGTATAACGATATGGCTTATAACCTACGTCAAAAAGACAAGAATCATTATGAGCTAACGTTTAGCGTGCCGGGTTATTCACAAGATGAACTGGATATTTCTGTGCACAATCACCAGATAACCATCAGCGGTAAAGCGATCGATGAGAAAAATGAATCAGAAGATGAAAAAGAAGGTGTAAAATGGTTACATCAAGGCATTAGTAAAAATGGATTTTCTGTAAGTTTCAGCCTTGAGCATCGAATAACGATTCAACAGGCAAATCTAGATAAAGGATTATTAACACTGCAATTTACCTACGAGATCCCTGAACAGGAAAAACCACAGAAGATTCCCATTGGCGTTCAAAATGAATCCGGGTGTGTCCTTGAACACAACGCTGCTTAATCATAGCGCCCCTAATTGGGGCGTTTTTTTCAAAATCTAATTATACAGTTATGAATCTAATTACTAATAAAATCATAAAGTTATATTAACTTGCATTAAGATCTCTCGTGCTCCTGCCACCGTCTCTTCATATATTGAACGACTTGTTGTGTTTGTGATTCTCTTAAAAAAAGATGACGAAATAACACACATCCTTTTACTTCTGGTAAAGAATCATTCAGATCTAATTGCCGGGTTATTTCAGGTACTCCACCTTCAATAGACCAATCAGGCTCTACATTAGACGGTGTACCTACCTTATAAAGTGCCATTCCGATATATAATTTCGTTTTGGTTTGTTTTACTGTTTCTGCCCACCATCTGGTAATAACATCATAACGAGCAACCTGACGAGCGAAAGGCCAATATACTTGAGGTACAATATAATCAATAATTTCTTCAATAACCCATTTTCGTGTGTCTGCATACGCAGAATCGTAATTTGGGTTTCCTGCCTGCGTATCTGAACCTAATGGGTCATCTTTTTTGTTTCGCCATACTCCCGCTGGACTAATTCCGAATGCTACTTGAGGATTTATTTCCTTTATTTTTTCATGACATTTTTTCACTAAAGAATAGGTGTTATTTCTTCTCCAGTCCGCTTTGCTATTAAACCCTTGGCCATGTTTTTTATAAGTCACATCATCATTTAATTTTGAGTTAGATGATTCATAATAGAAGTAATCATCAAAGTGAATGCCATCAACTTCATAGTTTTTCACGACTTCTTCGATGATATTTACCATCCAGTCCCTCACTTCAGGGATGCCCGGATTGAGAACAAACCTATTATAGGCGGTGCCTACCCAGTCAGCGTGCGTTTTAAACACACTAGCAGGAGAATCTGATGATGAATTGTTAAGCTCTTCAATAGTGGATGGGTCTGTATTCATTGATATGCGATAAGGATTTAGCCATGCGTGTAACTTAATACCTCGAGAATGAGCTTGTTCTATCGCATAAGAAAGTGGATCAAAACCAGGATTTTTTCCTAATACCCCTGTCAAATATTTAGACCATGGAAGTATTTCGGAACGATATAATGCATCAGCGCAAGGTTTAATCTGAAGCATGATAGTATTCATGTTCATTTTCTTTATTTCGTCAAGAATGAGTATTAGTTCATTTTTCTGCGCATTGATTCTTTCTTCATCATTAGTAATGCTTAGGGTGGATTTAGAAGGCCAATCAAGATTGATAACGCTTGATACCCATGTTGCTCTCAATTGTTTTTGCATAATATGCATCCTTATTTTAAGTAAGTTAATAAGAACTAAATAGCTGTTCCTAATACCGCTACACTTTTGCCTGTCCATGTTTTCCACTGGGAAACGGGCTGACGGTTTCCATGAAGCGGCGAACCTTGTTCAGTCACTGCCACATTGAACAGCATTGATGATTGCGGGTGATGGTTTCATGCAACGCCTGCCATAACCGCTCTACATGATTTAGCCATGGTGAGTACACCGGCTGATAAATAACCCTGAATTTCGGGTTTTCTTCCAGCCAGCGCTGCGTCTCCTGGCTTTTGTGAATAATGTAGTTATCAACTATCAGCGTGAGCGTTTTTGCCCGTCTGTACGTTGCTCTCAGATGCTCTAACATACTGATAAACAAACACGAACTTTTACTGTTTCCTCCAACATCGCTGACTTTTCCCGTCCCGCTGTGTAATGCACCCGCCAGATAATATTTCTCGTTCTGGCCCGGCGTCACGATGCGTTTCTGCTTCCCGCGAACCTGCCAGTCCGCGCCAATTTTGGGATTCAGATGAATATCCACTTCGTCTTCGTAAAAGACGGGATGTTCCGCGCTGCATTGTTCCAGCGCCATCGCGATGGCCTCCATTTTTTCTTCCTTATGCGGGTCGCGGATACGCAGCGTAGGAGCTGCGCGTCGCCACACCAGACCGGCAGAAGGCCGCCAACGGCGCACCGTGGAAGCATGCAACTGGCAACCGGTTATCTCATTGATTTTTATCGCTAGCAGTTCCGTGCTCCAGCGCGAACGCTGATAGCCAAAATCATGAGGGGAACGCTTTACGAGCTGGATTAACAGTGCGCAGATCTGTTCAAACGGCCAGCGACGGCCACGACCGGGCCGCAGAGATTTGAGGCCTTCAATGCCGTACAGGGTGAGCCAGTTAATCCATCTGCCGATTGACGAACGGGCGCAGCAAAGCATTCTGGCGACATCGCTCACGCGCTCGCCCCGGTGCAACATCAGGATGGCGGTCAGCCTGCGGGCGTGATTCTTGTCACGCGTTTTATGGAGAGTTTTCTTCATCAGGCGTCGTTCGTTACGGGGTATCGGTGCTATGCTCGACATCGCTCAGTCCGGTTGATGATTTGGGATCTTTATCGATTGATCAGATCGCTCAACTCGGACTGAGTTCCCTTCAGGTGATCTACTATTCGGAACAGTTATTTAGAGAGAGTGCCTGCCCAAGTTCTCTTTCGAGCTCTGCTATCTGCCCAACCAAATATTGGTAATGATCGTGTAATCGAAGCAGCAACTGTGCCAGATAAGGTGGCAAGTCATTATCAGCCAGAACAGCTGAAAGCCTTTTGATTACCGCAATACCTTTCGGCATGCTGATACCAAACTCCAGTAAAAAAGCATGCATTTGGTTAGTCGTTTTAACGTTGTCTCTGACCAACGACTCCCTGACGCGATGCAAGGCTCGCATAGCCTGCTGAGCCTCAGTTCTTGGCTGCACAAACCGCATGGAAGGGCGTGATCCGGCTTCGCATATTGCTTCGGCATCAACGAAATCGTTCTTGTTGCTCTTGACAAAAGGGCGGACAAACTGCGGAAAGATCAACTTTACTTCATGCCCCAGCTCACTGATCCGACGAGCCATAAAATGGGCACCGGCGCAGGCTTCCATTACAACGGTAGTAGGTGTACACGTAGCCAGAAACTCGATGAGTTTGGTGCGGGTAAACTTTTTCCGCAGTAATGCGTTGCCTGATTTATCCTGACAATGAATGTGAAAAGAATGTTTGCCGAGATCGATACCAATAAGCGTGACGTTTTGCATGATGGCCTTCTCCATAAAGAAACACCCTGTCAGCGTACCGCTCACAGGGTGGGGGTGACCATCTCATTAAGCCCCAACCACCAGAGGGAGTTGAGGCTTCATGTCCTGCGCACTTTTGCCCCAGCATGGGGGTATTATGTGTTCGAACGTTCGAACAGTCAAGCACTTTATCTGATCGTTTGATCAGTATTTTCAATAAGTGGTTTATTTAATCGCGTAGGACTGGCATCACCAGACATAACTAATGTGCGATAGCCAAAATCCTGTAGTGTCTGAACGAGCAGATGGACATCGCGCCGCAGTTTTCGGATATACTCACCATCGACACAGTCCTTGCCATCGATATTAATAATCTGATGTTGTCTATTTCGGTAACAAACCAGCCAACGCCCTTCTCTCGGTATCGTGACAGTGATGGCAGAATCAGTATCGAAGAGATCTCGCTGACGTTGATTGAAGTAACAGTCCTCCAACTTTTCGAATACTTCCCATGCTTGATCGGTTTCGAGCATCTTGGCGTGACGGGCCGCTCCGCGTTCTGTCCAGAGCATCAGATGCCGGACGTTGCGAGCGATTTTCACAAAGGGACAATTAGTCACCTTGTACTTGAACTCACGTAATTTCTCGCCCTCGAGCTTGAAGTAGTGCTTACCTTCAACAAAGCGATCTATGTTGCGACCGTAGTTTTTCTTTACGTTTTCGCAATCGGTTCCATATAGATTAGCGAGTAACTCGGTCGTTACTACAGGAATAGACTTGAAAGAAATAGGGGATAATGATTCAACTGAAATTTGATTAGCCACAATTGGCCTCCTTTGGATTTTAAGTTGAGATCACCAGTTAGTAGTTGGTGATCGGGTGTCAACTAGAGCATCCAAAGCCGCTCCGGGCATATTCCCCATTCGGGTGTTTTATTACGCCTCTCCACCCGATCTTTGTCTGGATGTAGTTATGCCGGATCGCAGGCATAAAAAAGCCGCAAAGCTATCGGGTGCGGATGACCGCTCTGGAATTTCTAGTGCGGCCAGTATCTCGATAGCCGTATGCGTTGTCAAGCCGCCTCCAAAAGTTCAGCCACGCGGCCTGCAATGTAGGCTTCAGCGCGTGAAAGACATGCAGTAATATAATTGGGCCGACTTTCAAGTTTTCTGGCTATCGCCCTGCACGACACTTTCCCCCTGTAATACGCCACCACGATATCGTATCCCAGCGGGTCGAAATGCTTGAGCCGCCCTACCGCCCGGTCAACTATCTCACCGTCGGCATCAGACAGCATGGGCCGGATATCGCTGCTGGCCGTGACGAGGGGCCATGCTGCCTTGTACTCGGTGCCAATGCGTGAGCCGCTCCAGTTTCCCCATGCCGTCAACAGGTATCGAATATCTTTCATGTCACCGCCCCCCAGTTTTTGCCGTTCCTGATGCTGTAGATATGCTGCTTGCTGGTCTCGAATTTCCTCGCCACCTCAGCCACCGGCATACCGGAGGTCAGTAATGCCCTAATAAGCGGAATGTCACTCTCAGTAAGTCGTCCTCGTGGTCTCATGCTGCCTCCAATTCCGTGATGACGATATCCAAACTGCCTCCACGCTCTTGCTGCCCGCTTTTTACCCTGAAATCGTCTATCTGTTCGTCGTCCAGCATGAATCCGGCGTGCGTGAGCGAATCGAAAACCGCCTTTTGCAGGTTGTCGAGGTCACGGCGTCGTTTGTCTGGTGCGTGGGCGGTGATGGCGATTTTCAGTCTTGCTGAGGTGTTGATATCGAGGTTTTGCTGCTGGATTATCTGGGTGATGCTTTGTCGGTATGCTTTGCCTTTCTCGCTGATGTAGTGCCGATGTCGTGCGTGTCGCCAGTATGTGTTTAACGATGGTGGCCACGGCAGTTTCAGGTGATATTCGGTCATCGCTTAATCTTCCCCTCCTCTAGCAAAACGGTCTGCGTCCTGATAATGCCCTCAAGATGATGCAGTCGGGCATATTCAGCATCGGTGATACGCGTACGGCGGTCTATTTCGTCGTGACACCCCGAACAGGCCCATGCGCCAAAAAGGTCGTCAGGCTTCATTCCTGTGCCGCAAATTCCTGACATTCGATAATGGGCCAGCACTACGGTTGTAGTGGTCAACTAATATTGGCCACCGCATTAGACTGTATGTAGAACAGTCGCTCAGATTCGTTTGGAGTTAAGCCGCCGTTATACCAGTGAGGCCGGATAGCGCTGTAATACCCCGTGATGTAGCGGATAATCGCGTCCTGGGCTTCGCTGAAGCTGTTGTAACCCTTTGTCGGCACCCATTCTGTCTTCAGGCTGCGGAAGAACCGCTCCATTGGCGCATTATCCCAGCAGTTACCCCGCCGACTCATACTCTGCTTTATCCGGCAGCGCCACAGGGCTTGCCGGTATTGACGGCTGGTATAGTGGCTGCCCTGGTCGCTGTGGAACATGACTCCTGTTGGTTGTCCCCGGAGTTCCCAGGCCATCTGCAACGCTTTAACTGTCAGCGCCGAGTCCGGCGACGTCGACATGGCCCAGCCCACCGGTTTGCGGGCGAACAGGTCTAGCACCACCGCAAGGTAAGCCCAGCATTTGCCCGTCCAGATGTAGGTCACATCGCCGCACCAGACCTGATCCGGCGCGGTAACCGCGAACTGGCGGTTGAGATAGTTCGGTATTTCAACGTGTTCATTGCCGCCGCGTTTGTATTTGTGAGCCGGTCGCTGGCAGCTGGCGATACCCAGCTCCTTCATCAGCTTGCCAGCCAGCCAGCCAGCGCCCCATTTTGACACCAGAGCTGCCGGTGACGATGGTCGCGATACTTCGAGCGCCGGCAGAGCCGCCGCTGGCGTTCCAGGCTTCCATGACGCGGCTACACTTAACCACGCGCTCACCGTCGGGTTCATTAGCGGAAGCCTGCCAGTGCCTGTAGCTGCTGCGATGTACCTCAAAAGTTTGGCACAACGCCGTGACCGGGTATCGCGCCCTCAGCCTGTCGACTACCGTGAACCGTTGAGTGAGTCCGACATTAAGAGCGCCGTAGCCTTTTTTAGGATTTCGTTCTCCATTTCAAGGCATTGGACTTTTTTCTTCATCTCACGCAGCTCGAGCTGTTCAGGGGTAAGAGGAAGTCCCGTTGGCGTTTTTCCCTGTCGTTCAAGGCGAAGCTTATTGACCCAGCGACTAATGGCAGAATGGCTGACATTAACCCATATCGTTATACACATCTTTTGGCCATTTTTTGAACAGGATGCTCAGAACCCCGTGAATTAAGGCATTCAAGCCATCCCATTGGCTTTTTGAGGTTCAAAATGCCACTCTGAGATAAACCCGTAACTCATTGATTAAACAGTGCGTTAGAAAGATGTGTATAACGATATGACATTAACCGCCTCTGCGGACTTAACGTATGTGTAGCCGTGGTCGACAACCAGCTTTGCGGCTTCGAGCTTAAATTCCGCCGTAAAATGTTTACCCATGAGGTCACCTGTCGTGTTGATGAGGTGAGCATATCACCTCCGATCAGGTGGCCAGTATCAGTGTGCCACTACACAGGGAACAAAACTGGCATATGGCTGGATGCCTGCGGGAAAAAAATCTCAGCCAGTGGAAACCACCGGTAGTCGTACCCGTCTGAACATCATGGGAGCCCTGAACCTGAACGACATCGGCAGCACGGTGGTTCGGGAGTACGACAGCATCAACAGTCTCAATATCGCCCGCTTTTTTATCGCCATCCGGGAAACTTACCCGATAAGACAGAAGGTGCATATCATACTCGACGGAGCGGGTTACCACCGGGCGGAGCTGGTGAAAAAGTGGGCATATGTGATGAATATCGACCTCCACTATCTGCCGCCTTACAGCCCGAATCTGAACCCGATAGAAAGACTGTGGAAAGTGATGAATGAAAAGGTGAGAAACAACCGCTACTTCGCTTCACCAAAGGCGTTTCGGCAGGAAATACACCACTTCTTCCGCAATATATTACCGGGACTGGCGGGGGGCTTGTCGCGCAGGATTAATGACAACTTCCAGACGCTGAAAAATGCAACTTCAAGTTAATCGAGTATATGTCTAACAATCATGCTAATTTTGAAATGACCGGGATCCTGTTAGGGCAAGAAGTCCGTAAGCGTAAAACTCCGCAAGAGAAAATCGCCATCATTCAGCAGACAATGGAGCCGGGGATGAACGTCTCCCATGTAGCCCGCCTGCATGGCATCCAGCCCAGCCTTTTGTTTAAGTGGAAGAAGCAATACCAGGAAGGAAGCCTCACCGCCGTTGCGGCCGGAGAAGAAGTGGTTCCAGCTTCGGCGCTGGCGACTGCCCTCAAGCAGGTCCGGGAGCTACAGCGCCTTCTGGGTAAGAAGACGATGGAAGTTGAGATCCTCAAAGAAGCAGTGGAGTACGGCCAGTCGCGAAAATGGATAGCGCACGCGCCCTTGTTGCCAAAGGACGGGGAATAGCTCTGGTCAGCCGCGCCATGAGCGTGTCGCGTGCGCAGCTGTCACTGCGGGTTAACCGTTCTGCCGACTGGCTGGACAGGCGCAGCAACCGGCGTAATGACGAAGCTGATGCTGAGATATTATCGGACATCCTCCGTATCATCAGCGACATGCCCAGTTACGGTTACCGCCGAGTGTGGGGTATCCTGGGTAAGCAACGTCGTGCAGAGGGACTTCCACCGGTGAACGCCAAACGGCTTTACAGGATAATGAGCGAGCATAACCCATATCGTTATACACATCTTTTGGCCATTTTTTGAACAGGATGCTCAGAACCCCGTGAATTAAGGCATTCAAGCCATCCCATTGGCTTTTTGAGGTTCAAAATGCCACTCTGAGATAAACCCGTAACTCATTGATTAAACAGTGCGTTAGAAAGATGTGTATAACGATATGAGCATAACCTGCTGTTGTTGCATGATAAAACTGAACGTCCGAAGCGGGAGCATAAAGGCAAAATCGCGGTAGCAGAGAGCGATATGCGCTGGTGCTCAGATGGCTTCGAGTTCGGTTGTGACAACGGCGAGAAGCTGCGGGTGACGTTCGCACTGGACTGCTGCGACCGGGAGGCCATAGACTGGGCAGCGAGCACCAGGGGTTATGACAGTTCAACCGTGCAGGATGTGATGCTGAGGTCGGTGGAAAAACGCTTCGGTAGCGCGCTGCCGGATAAACCAGTGCAATGGCTGACGGATAATGGTTCAGCGTACACAGCGCATGAAACGCGGAAGTTCGCCAGAGAACTGAATCTGGAGCCCTGCACAACAGCAGTGAGCAGTCCACAGAGTAACGGCATGGCAGAACGGTTCGTGAAGACGATGAAGGAAGATTACATCGCTTTCATGCCAAAACCCGATGTGCGAACAGCGCTGAAGAATCTTGCAGCGGCGTTCAATCATTACAATGAAAACCATCCGCACAGTGCGCTGGGATACAACTCCCCAAGAGAATATCGGCGCCAGTGGGCATCGTTAACTTAAGATACAAAAGCTGTCCGGAGATGGTGGGTCAAGATCAGTGGAAAACATGGACAGGCAAAAGTGTAGCGGTATTAGGAGCAGCTATTTAGCATGGTGACTCCAGGTGTTTTTATAAGATGTGTTTTAAATGCATCTTATTCGAGCATTGACCCGTTGTAAATCCCTGCTTTGTGTTGGTGTTTATTGTGCCAACGGGAACACAATAATGAAGAAAATGCAGGATGCAGATGAAGAAAACTCCCTTGCCTGCACATGAAGTCATTAGGCCGCTAAGCCTTGTGCTGCTTGAAGCTAATCGTTTGTGTAAAAACCTCTGTCAAGCCCTATCATGCAAGGGGATAAACGGTTTACACTATAGGCCAATACCCGTTGCGGGCATTTTTACTGTACATATAGTTAGCTGAGTCAGGAGATGCGGATGTTAAAGCGTGAAATGAACATTGCCGATTACGATGCCGAACTGTGGCACGCGATGCAGCAAGAAGTGGTGCGTCAGGAAGAGCATATTGAACTGATAGCGTCAGAAAACTACACCAGCCCACGTGTTATGCAGGCTCAAGGGTCTCAGTTAACCAACAAATATGCGGAAGGATATCCCGGTAAACGTTACTACGGCGGCTGCGAATATGTTGACATCGTAGAGCAACTGGCGATTGACCGTGCTAAAGCGCTGTTCGGTGCTGACTACGCTAACGTGCAACCGCACTCCGGTTCCCAGGCCAACTTTGCCGTGTATACCGCGCTGCTGCAACCGGGTGATACCATTCTGGGGATGAACCTGGCTCACGGCGGTCACCTGACCCATGGCTCTCCGGTTAACCTGTCTGGCAAACTGTACAAAGTGATTCCTTACGGTATCGATGAAAGCGGTAAAATCGATTACGAAGAAATGGCTGAACTGGCACAAACCCACAAACCGAAAATGATCGTAGGTGGTTTTTCTGCTTACTCAGGCGTGGTTGACTGGGCGAGAATGCGTGAAATCGCTGACAGCATTGGTGCTTATCTGTTTGTGGATATGGCACACGTTGCGGGTCTGGTCGCGGCTGACGTTTATCCTAACCCAGTTCCTCATGCGCATATCGTCACGACCACTACCCATAAAACGCTGGCGGGTCCGCGCGGCGGCCTGATTCTGGCCAAGGGTGGTGATGAAGAACTGTACAAAAAACTGAACTCTGCCGTCTTCCCTGGCGGCCAGGGCGGCCCATTGATGCACGTTATCGCCGGTAAAGCGGTTGCGCTGAAAGAAGCGATGGAACCTGAGTTCAAAGTTTACCAGCAACAAGTGGCGAAGAATGCCAAGGCCATGGTTGAGGTGTTCCTGACGCGCGGTTTCAACGTGGTTTCTGGTGGCACCAGCAACCACCTGTTCCTGCTCGATCTGGTAAGCAAAAACCTGACCGGTAAAGAAGCCGATGCCGCTCTGGGTTGCGCTAATATTACCGTTAACAAAAACAGCGTGCCGAACGATCCGAAGAGCCCGTTTGTTACCTCCGGTATCCGTATCGGTACGCCAGCGGCAACCCGTCGTGGCTTCAAGGAAGCGGAAGTGCGTGAGCTGGCAGGCTGGATCTGTGACGTTCTGGATAACATCAATGACGAAGCGACCATTGAACGCGTGAAACAAAAAGTCCTCGCTATTTGTGAGCGTTTCCCGGTTTATGCCTGATAGCCAGTCACCGATAAGTTAACGCCAGCCCTCGGGCTGGCGTTTTTTTTACCGCTCTTTCTCACCATCTTCGCGTAAGCCTCTGATATATCAGCCCTGACCCTCTGATAGCAAGAATCAGAATATGAAAGTTTTCTCCCGCGCCCCGTCTACCCTTTGAGACAGTTCTGATAGCAAACATGCTGTTTCCAGGAGGTTTGCTTTTAATTAATAATCATAAATTATGTTTATTCATGGTTATTAATTAATAAACTATCAATATAAGTGGAATGATTAAATATCAATAATTTATTATATATTGGGAGAAGTACCGGATGAGGTCTTCGTCATTCAAAGTCAAACCGTTGGTGGTGGCAGTAAGTGCTGTACTAGGCGTTCTTTCTACTTACCCATCATCCGCTGCATCGATCGATGTTTCCACCAACATCAGCGGCCTGATCATCACAACTGCGCAGGATTATCTGAGCATAACCAATACCGGTACGATCACCGGAACCGATTTCGGCGTCACCAATACCTCAACCATTGGGTAATGACTCCAATTAGTAGAACATGTTTTTTTCGATGAAGGCTCCGATGACTTTTTCGTGGATCTTGACGGAGCGCGAGAAGCAAATCGTTTTACGCGCCAGTCGTTTAATGCGGGTACGGAGCGTCAGGTTATTGCGCTCTATGCGTTGCGTGAAGATCTTGCCAGTCAGATGTTTCTGCTTCGGAACCTCTCTTGCATAGCTGCCCCAGTTGTCACTGGTAATCATGCCGATGTTGAACGATGTCAACAGAGCCAGCAATTCACGGCAGGTCTCATCGGTTCGGGGGCTAAAAGTGTAGGCCAGAACACCGCCCGTTTTGGTATTGTAAGCGTACCAGAGCCAGTGCTGTAGCGCCTTACTGCCAACGAAGCTCCATTGCTCATCAAGTTCACAGATAAGGGCGACGTCGGCGTGAGCAACGGGAGAAGACGTTATCCTGCGGGGCGAGAGCTTTTTAAAGCCCGGATGACCGTATTGATGCCGATTTTCAACGTTCTGGCGGTATCGCTAACACCGGCACCGTTGAAGGCCATATCAACGATCTGCTCTTTGACTCCCGGCTTTCGCGCTTCATAGCGGTAGGTAAGCTGGAATACACGGCGACAGCAGTGACACCGGAAGCGTTCGCGCTTAGTTGGACTAAGGCCATGTCGATAAACTTTATCTGAATGGCAGCGAGGGCAATGAACAAAAACAGTAACCACGTGGAAACCTCAAATAGCGGCAGAATATCACAAAAGCCAACTATTTGAAGGTATTACCAACCATTGGTACGCTCAGCAACGCTGGCGTTATCACAGGTAGTGATGGGATTTACAACACCGGGTCGATCGGTCCATTAACCAACTCCGGTTTAATTTCTGCCAGTGACAACAGTGGTATTGGAGTGATGCGGGTAACATTGATTCGCTGTTTAACACCGGCACCATTTCGGGACATAAGGGCGTTTACCTCGAGAACAGCAGCTTTCTGGGGGAATTCAACAACTCCGGGTATATCGAAGGTGATGAAGATACGGCCGTTTTAATCAACGCGAGCAACCTATGCTCTTTCGAGAACTCTGGTGAGATCAGTGGTGACAAGGGCATCGTGCTGGAAAATGACGCCATGCTGTATGAATTCGTCAACTCCGGTGTGATTTCCTCTGATAACGACGCCGCCATCCTGCTCAACAGTTCCAGTATCTATTCCACTAGTAACACCGGATTGATTACCGGTGACGCGGGGATCGTTCTGGAAAATGATGCCAGCGTAGCGTCATTAATTAACGGCGATACCATCAACGCGAGCTTAGGTATTGGCGTGTTTGGTGACAATGTCGAAGAGTTAAGTTCGATTGGATCTATTTCCAACACTGGCCTTATTGATGCTGACGATGGGCTGATTGTATCAGGCGGCGGGTATGTAGGTACCTTCTTCAACTCGGGTACCCTGAGTGCCAATCTGGGTATCGGTGCGTTTGGTAACCCGGAAGACGCTGTCGGTACGATCGCCGCCATTAATAACAGCGGACTGATTGATGTGGAGGATGACCTGGTGGTGGAAGGTGGTTCCTATGTCGGGACATTTTTCAACTCGGGCTCCATCGACACCAATATCGCCATGGGAATTTACAACGGTGGTACCCTTGGCTCCCTCAGCAATGAAGGCATTATCAGCGGTGAGTCTGCCGCCCTCTCCATTGATGGCGGGAGTATCGGGTCGATTTATAACGATGGGGTGATTGCAGGAAATATCTACTCTACCAGCGGCCTGACCTTCTTTGGCAGTGAAGGCGAGGACATCGGGACCTTGACTGGCTATGACAAAGGCAGTATCGGCACCATTTCCATTGCGGCCGGTGACCTGACTTTTGTTACGGGCAATACGGTGCTGAATGACAACGTCATTCTGGGGGAAGGTCAACTGGTGAATGGCTCAGCCCAACTGATGGTCAACAATGTGCTCACGATCGACGGCGACTATCAGCAGGGCGGCGGTGCCTGCCTGCTGTTTGGTGTCAATAACTACCTTGCTACCAACGGTGATATCAACGCCTACAACGGGTATGGCCGCCTGGTGGTGTCCGGCAGCGCCAATATCGTCAGCGGATCTCACGTGGGGCTAATGGGTAACGGCCAATATGCGTTTGCACAAGGGCAGCGCTATGTGGTGATTCGGGCAAACAGTGATGGTACCGATTACAACGCCGACAAACTGGATTACTGGGCTGAGAATTACACCGGACTGCTTACCGGTAATACGGTAACGCACGGTAGCACCAGCGATCTGGTGGTGACGCTCGGTGACTGCAATGGCGACTACAAGCCGATTGGTTACGCGACGACGTCAAACGCCATCTCCGCATTGAACGGCCTGTTTAACTATGGTGGTACGGAGTCGTCCCTGCTCAATCTGTTTAACGCCGGCGCTGCGGTAGGCGATACAGCAGAGGCTAACCGTGCGGGGGCGCAACTTAGCCCAGCGGCGATCGCCTCAGCCTCGGTACAGGCGGCAGCACTGCCCGCCATGTCGGTACTGGACGTATTGGCGCAACGCGGTGAAGCCATTCGTCTGGCAGGCGCAGGCAGCGGTATTTCGACCGGGGAAAATGATGACGGTCCGGTAGCGTGGGGGCAAGCCTTTGGCGGCAAGGTCAACCGAGGTCAGCAGGGGGATATCGCGGGTTACGACGGACACTTCGTTGGCGTGATGTTAGGGGGCGATGGTGAGGTCAACGATAATTGGCGTCTGGGGGGATTAGGTGTATTAGTCGCGACTTGATCTGACACTGGACCTTGAAAGGTTGAGAGTTACCGGTTTTGATATGGGTGTCGAATCCTTATACAAAACACGAGGTAACTCTCATGCTTCATACTAACAATCCCATCATCAAACACAAAGCCGGCCTGCTCAATCTCGCCGAAGAACTCGGTAACGTATCAAAAGCCTGTAAAATCATGGGGGTGTCACGCGACACGTTTTATCGCTATCAGGAACTGGCGGCAGAAGGCGGCATTGACGCTCTGGTTAACCAAAACCGCCGGGTTCCCAACCTGAAAAACCGTGCTGATGAAGCCACTGAACGTGCGGTTGTTGATTACGCCATTGAGTTCCCGGCTCATGGCCAGCACCGGACCAGTAATGAGCTGCGTAAAAAAGGCGTCTTCATTTCTGGCAGCGGTGTGCGCTCCATCTGGCAACGACACGATCTGGAAAACTTTCGTAAGCGCCTGAAGGCACTTGAGGAAAAAGTTGCCAGATGTAGTGGCACACTGATACTGGCCACCTGATCGGAGGTGATATGCTCACCTCATCAACACGACAGGTGACCTCATGGGTAAACATTTTACGGCGGAATTTAAGCTCGAAGCCGCAAAGCTGGTTGTCGACCACGGCTACACATACGTTAAGGCCGCAGAGGCGGTTAATGTCAGCCATTCTGCCATTAGTCGCTGGGTCAATAAGCTTCGCCTTGAACGACAGGGAAAAACGCCAACGGGACTTCCTCTTACCCCTGAACAGCTCGAGCTGCGTGAGATGAAGAAAAAAGTCCAATGCCTTGAAATGGAGAACGAAATCCTAAAAAAGGCTACGGCGCTCTTAATGTCGGACTCACTCAACGGTTCACGGTAGTCGACAGGCTGAGGGCGCGATACCCGGTCACGGCGTTGTGCCAAACTTTTGAGGTACATCGCAGCAGCTACAGGCACTGGCAGGCTTCCGCTAATGAACCCGACGGTGAGCGCGTGGTTAAGTGTAGTCGCGTCATGGAAGCCTGGAACGCCAGCGGCGGCTCTGCCGGCGCTCGAAGTATCGCGACCATCGTCACCGGCAGCTCCGGTGTCAAAATGGGGCGCTGGCTGGCTGGCAAGCTGATGAAGGAGCTGGGTATCGCCAGCTGCCAGCGACCGGCTCACAAATACAAACGCGGCGGCAATGAACACGTTGAAATACCGAACTATCTCAACCGCCAGTTCGCGGTTACCGCGCCGGATCAGGTCTGGTGCGGCGATGTGACCTACATCTGGACGGGCAAATGCTGGGCTTACCTTGCGGTGGTGCTAGACCTGTTCGCCCGCAAACCGGTGGGCTGGGCCATGTCGACGTCGCCGGACTCGGCGCTGACAGTTAAAGCGTTGCAGATGGCCTGGGAACTCCGGGGACAACCAACAGGAGTCATGTTCCACAGCGACCAGGGCAGCCACTATACCAGCCGTCAATACCGGCAAGCCCTGTGGCGCTGCCGGATAAAGCAGAGTATGAGTCGGCGGGGTAACTGCTGGGATAATGCGCCAATGGAGCGGTTCTTCCGCAGCCTGAAGACAGAATGGGTGCCGACAAAGGGTTACAACAGCTTCAGCGAAGCCCAGGACGCGATTATCCGCTACATCACGGGGTATTACAGCGCTATCCGGCCTCACTGGTATAACGGCGGCTTAACTCCAAACGAATCTGAGCGACTGTTCTACATACAGTCTAATGCGGTGGCCAATATTAGTTGACCACTACAAGAGAAGGCATCGTACTTACTGATGCTCAAATCGCTGCACTGGAGAAGAAGGCGCACGACGACGAAGCCTGTGGTGAAATAGAGACTGCTCACCCGGGTTATCTGGGGTCGCAGGACACCTTCTACGTGGGTAATCTGAAAGGTGTTGGCCGTATCTACCAGCAGACGTTCGTGGATACGTACTCGAAAGTGGCGCACTGCAAGCTTTACACGAGTAAAGCACCGATCTCTGCCGCCGACCTGCTCAATGATCGCGTGCTGCCGTTCTACGAAGCTCAGGGGCTGCCAATGCTAAGAATACTGACGGACAGGGGGACGGAGTACTGCGGTAAAGTGGAACAACATGACTATCAGCTGTACTTGGCTATCAACGATATAGACCATACGAAAACGAAAGCGATGTCTCCGCAGACAAACGGTATCTGCGAGCGCTTCCATAAAACTATTTTGCAGGATTTTTATCAGGTTGCGTTCCGTAAGACGTTATACGAGGACCTAGAAAGTCTACAAAAGGATCTGGACAACTGGTTGTGGCATTACAATAATGAGCGAACTCATCAGGGTAAAATGTGCTGCGGGCGTACGCCAATGGCCACGTTACTTGATGGTAAACGAGTCTGGGCAGAAAAAAATCTGAACCAGATTTAATCTGACAGACACCTGTATAAATAACCGGTAACTGTCAGATCAGGTCTGAGCTAATACAGGTTATTACTCGTGCACGGGATTTCATTCAGCGTTTCGGCATGTCTCGTTTTCAACCTTATACCTATAGCCACCTCGTTATACACATCTCTGTTCGTGCCTGAGCGCGCGTAGCGTTTCGGCGGCCGTCATGACTTTCTGCAAGCCTTTCCAGATAGTTTTTGCGCCTGGTTCACCGTCGCCTTTTCGAGCAAGAAAGCCTCCGAGTTGCGCAACTAAGCGCAATACTTCGTTTAGCTTAGGGCGGCCCTTGGGCATACGCTTGTTCATCAGTAGGTAAGCTCCATGAGTCTCGTCGGAATCAAAGAACAACATTGCGTCCAGCTCTGGACAGGTTCGTCCCATACGCATTAAATAGGCGATGCGCCATGCCACGATCATGAACAGCGCCAATGCCCGCTCAATGCGATCCACGGTCGATAACTGTAACGCTTCGACACAGCAGCCGTTCTTCAGCACATTGAAGAACATCTCGATTTCCCATCTAGCCCGATACCAGTCGATCAGCTCCACGATATCTTCTCGTCCTTCAGGTACGCGATTGCTCAGCAACCGCCACTCGACCGGCTTCACGCCTGCTGGCGGCTCAATTTCCTTGGCTATCACACAAGTCACTGCCAACCCGCAACGCAGCGACACTTGCTTCACGCGCAGCACCTGTTTCACCGTACGCGCCTTCTGCCCCGCGCGAGCCGCCATAACGAATTGGATTTCTCCCACCGGCACGGTCTTTCCAACCTTCTGCCAAAGCTTCTCATTACAGTCCAGACTGCGATTATGAGTCGAACGGATCAACCAGTCAGCCGGAGTGCCAAGGTCATCAGCGAGCTGCATCAACGCCTTGATATCCGCTTCGCGATCGGCTAAGTACACCAGACGTGTGTTTGGCAACTCCGATCCGCGTCATCATGCCGATCAACTGGCGCAGCGCGGTGATTTGCAACATGGCACGCTGTGTGTCGCCCCTTTTCACTTAACCACCTATACGCGCATTACGCGTGTCGACAGGCCCTTACATATCTATATCGAGGGGGATGGGCGCGCCTGGCGCGATCGCTACCGGGTATCGGGCGACCCCACGCCGCGACGTGCGATGGGGCTGGCATTAGCGGCGGAGGATACGGCGACCAACGTGGTTTATCTGGCGCGTCCCTGACAATTTACTGCTGCCGAGCACGCCTCTGCTTGCCGCCCTGAATACTGGACGGGAAAACGTTTTGCACCCGATGTTGTTGCGTCGATGGATGCGGCCATTTCCCACTACTTGCGCCAGACACCGGGGCAACCGGTGGTGTTGACCGGGTACTCTGGCGGTGGCGCTATTGCGGTGTTGATTGCTGCACGGTGTAAAGACATTGCCCTGCTACGCACGGTGGCGGGCAACCTCAATCATGTCGCGGTTAATCGCTTACACCGTGTCGCCCCCATGCCCGATTCGCTTAACCCGGCCGATGTCGCGAGCGAGATTGCCGCAGTACCACAACTGCATTTCAGCGGCGATACCGATCGCATTGTGCCTTCGGTTATTGCCCACTTTTTTGTTTCTGCTGTCGGGCGTTGTGCCGATGTGCGTGAAGTGCACGATATGGATCATGAGGGCGATTGGCCTGCGCTTTGGCCTGCCTTATTGCAGATGCGTGTCCCCTGTGAAGACCCTGCGCAGCGTTCTCAGCTCCGCGCCTGATAAACTGAATTTTGCGAGCCCACGCTGGGAAGCCATCGCCTTACCTGTTAGGCTAAGACGCCTTTTTAGGGCGCGATGATCGGGCTGTAGCCGCCGTAGTGACGCTATGTGCTGCGCAGTTGACAAGGAGAGACGATGGTTTTGCAATCCACCTACTGGCTGGCGCTCAGTTATTTCACCTACTTTTTCTGCTACGGCATTTTCCTGCCGTTCTGGAGCGGCTGGCTAAAAGGGGAAGGCCTTAGCGCGGAAAACATCGGTTTGCTGCTTGGTGCCGGTCTGGTCGCGCGCTGTATAGGGAGTCTCTTCATTACGCCTTGTGTAAAAAATCCCGCTCATCTTATTAATGCGATACGTCTTTTGGCGTTGTTGTCACTGCTCCTTGCGCTGGGTTTCTGGCTGGGAAATGCCTGGGTATGGTTGCTGCTGGTGATTGTGGGTTTTAATCTGTTCTTTTCACCGCTGGTGCCGCTCAACGATGGGTTGGCCGCCACCTGGCAACGCCAGATCGCTATGGATTATGGCAAAGTGCGCGTCTGGGGCTCGATAGCCTTTGTGATTGGCTCTGCTGTCACCGGTGAATTGGTGGCCGCCTGGGGGCACACGGCAATCCTGGCAACGCTGACCGCCGGGTTGGTTTGTATGCTGTTGGGCATGTTGCTGCGACCTTCTGTGATGCCACTGGCCAGCGCGGGGGGCGAGCACGCTGCGGCGGTAACCCCCTGGCCGCAATTGTTACGTGAAGCGGGCGTGTGGCGCTTTCTGCTTTGCGTGGCGTTGTTGCAAGGGGCGCATGCGGCCTATTACGGTTTCAGTGTTATCTACTGG
Organism: Symbiopectobacterium sp. Eva_TO; assembly: GCF_053848865.1. Taxonomy (NCBI): domain Bacteria; kingdom Pseudomonadati; phylum Pseudomonadota; class Gammaproteobacteria; order Enterobacterales; family Enterobacteriaceae; genus Symbiopectobacterium; species Symbiopectobacterium sp. Eva_TO. The sequence continues at coordinate 3,011,021 of NZ_JBSPEY010000004.1, forward strand.
CAGGATGCCGGGTATTCGCCAGCGGTGATAGGCTATTTGTGGTCGCTGGGGGTGGTGGCTGAAGTGGTGGTGTTTATGTTCAGTAAACGCTGGTTTGCGCGTTTCAGCGCCCGCGACCTGTTGCTGCTGTCAGCGGTGGCAGGCATTGTTCGCTGGGGGCTGATGGGGGCCACCGTAGCGCTACCCTGGCTGATTGTGATACAGATATTGCACTGCGGTACCTTTACTCTGTGCCACCTGGCCGCCATGCGCTTTATCTCTGCGCGTAGCGGTGGCGACGTGCTGCGTTTGCAGGCTGTCTACTCGGCACTGGCAATGGGCGGCAGCATTGCGGTGATGACGGTGGTGTCGGGATTTTTGTTTGAACATCTGCAACACGCTACCTTCTGGGTGATGGCGGCGCTAGTGGTTCCCGCGCTGTTTTTGCGACCCTCCACGCCCGTTCAGCACGCATAGACCGGGTATCAGGTTCATTTTGGAATAGGATGACGAGGTAAAGTGATTTTGTCATCAGTCTGACACCTGGAAAATCCGGGTGTCATTATCTGCGTCAAGAGACGATACATTATGTTACTTTATAACACTTTCAGTCGCTGTAGTGCTCGGTTAGGGTGGCGGTGGGGTGTGTTGTTCTCGCTGCTGTCGCTTGCCTCGCCTTCGGTGTGGGCGCATCCCCACAGTTTTATTGATATCCAAACCACGGTTGAAGGTGAGAATGACACCATCACCGGGTTGCGTATGCACTGGACGATGGACCCGATCACCTCAGCAGATCTGCTCTACGATGCGGGCAAGGCGAAAAGTGACTCTGAAATCTGGAAAAAGCTGGCGGCGGAAGTGATGGCGAACGTGTTGGGCCAGCACTATTTTACTGAGATCTACCGGGATAACGCAGCGGTGAAATTTCAACCGCTGCCGACAGAATATCATCTGTCGCGTCAAGGTAACAAAGCGGTGCTGGAGTTTGTGCTGCCGCTGGCGCATCCACAGCCTTTGAAAGGCGCGCCGCTACAGATTTCTACCTATGACCCGACTTATTTTGTCGATATGTCCTATCAGGATAAAAACGCTGTCCGCCTCGCGCCTGTGCTGGCGGAACACTGTAAAACAGCGCTATTTACCCCGAAACCCAGCGCTGATTTACGTTCTTATGCGCTGTCGCTGGATAAAGCCGATGCCCCCGATGAGGATCTGGCGCTGGGCAAACAGTTTGCACAACAAATTACGCTGGAATGCCACTGACTGTGTTTGAAAAACGAAAACGTCATCACACCTTGAGACTGTGTCTTGGCCTGTGGCCGTTAGTGGTTTTTTTACTGCTGTTGGCGCTGGGGGCTCAGGTGGTGCTGCGCTACTGGCCGGATATTCTGCTGCAAAGCGTTGCCTGGCAGAAGGTGATGCATCAACAGATGTCAGCGCTGCTTGAGGCGGTGCACGAACAGCCGCATCAGGCGGGGCTGAGCCTGCTGGCGTTCAGTCTGGTCTACGGCATCTTGCACGCGGTGGGGCCGGGACACGGTAAAGTGGTGATCGCCACCTACCTTGCCACCCATCCGACGCAGCTTAAAAATAGTCTGAAACTGACGCTGGCATCCTCGCTGCTGCAAGGCATGATGGCGATTGGGTTAGTGAGCGTCACGTTGGGGGTTTTGCAACTCTCCAGCCGGGCACTGCACGCCAGCAGTTTCTGGATGGAAAAGGCCAGTTTTATGCTGGTGGCGCTACTGGGATTGTGGCTCAGCGTGCGCGCCCTTAAACGTCTGTGGGCGGCTATTACCCATGCCCGACATGCCAGCAAACCAAATATTCAGCGTATTCACGTGTTAACCGCAGAGGCGCGGCCGTTACCGTTAGCGCCGTTATCGCCCGTGACGGATGATGGCGTATGCGGTTGCGGCCATCGTCATCTCCCCTCCCAGGAGGAATTGCAACGTGGTGATGGCTGGCGTACCCGAGTGGCGATTGTGTTTGCTATGGGGTTGCGTCCCTGCTCGGGGGCTATCCTGGTGCTGTTGTTCTCCAAAGTGATCGGTGTGTTTGCCTGGGGCGTTGCTTCTGCACTCGCCATGGCGCTGGGCACGGCCATTACCCTCTCGGTGTTGGCGCTGCTGGTGTTCTTTTGCCGCCGAGTGATTGAACGTATGGGTCGCTCACGTTCGCCTACGTTGTGGCAACAGACCGCCTGGAGCACGTTGTCGCTGGCGGGTGGTATGGTACTGTTTGGCGTGGGGGTTCTGCTTTATATCTCGGCGCAACCTGCCATTAACGGTGGTATCCGTCCGTTCTCCTGACGTGCCTGATTCTGGTTTTTCTCTCTGAACGTGCCTGACGTCAAAAATCCATTGCGTCTGCTCTGGCGCGCAGCATATTATTTTAAAGATGATAATGAGTCTCATTATTCATATAAAAACCAGGGATAAAAATGAAGAAAACGCTACATTGGATAGCTACCATCGCGTTATGGAGTGTCACCTGCCTGTCGTATGCCGCCCCAATCATTATCGAAGATGTTAGTGGTCGCAAGGTTGAAATTGCCGCAGAAGCCAAACGCATCATTTTAGGCGAAGGGCGACAGATTTACCTGCTGGCGGCCTTTGACACCGAAGCACCGTTTAAACGCGTGGTTGGTTGGCGTGACGATCTGCCCAAAGCAGATTTTGATGGCTATAAGGCCTATGAAAAACAGTACCCGAGCATCACATCGCTGCCAACGTTTGGCGGCGCGAAAGACGGCACCTTTAACGTTGAGCAGGCGTTAACGCTCAAACCTGATTTGGTGCTGATGAACCTGGAGTCAAAAGCGGCGACGGATGAAGGCAAACTGATTGAAAAGCTGGGGCAGTTGGGTATTCCGGTGGTGTTTATCGATTTCCGCGAGAAGCCGTTTGAGAATGCGGAAAAGAGCATCCGTATCATGGGGCAACTGCTGAACAAGCCGCAGCGTGCCGAGGAGATCGTTCAGTTTCGCCGCGAGCAGATCGCCGTGGTGGAAGATCGCCTGAAAAATTATCAGGGACCGCGTCCGAAAGTCATGATCGATCGTGCTGGCGGCTATGATGATGAGTTATGCATGTCCTTTGGTGATGAGAACTTTGGCAAAATGGTGGAAGTCGCCGGTGGAAGCAATATCGCCAAAACGGCGATCCCCGGCACCTTTGGTACCTTGAATCCGGAATTTATCATTAGCGCTCGTCCGGATGTGGTGATTGTCACGGGGGCTAACTGGAATAATTACAACACGGCGAACAAGTGGGTTGGCGTGGGGCCTGGGGCGGACACGACGGAAGCCACCAAACGTCTGACTGCGTTGATGCAGCGTTCTGCGTTCAAAACCTTGCCGGTAGCGACCAACGGCAATGCCCACGCTATCTGGCACCAGTTCTACGATAGCCCGTATCAGTTTGTTGCGATTCAGGCGATGGCGAAATGGCTGCATCCGGATTTGTTTAAGTATATCGATCCGGACGCGACGTTCAGAACCTTTCATGAGAAGTTCTTGCCGCTGCCGTATCAACCGGGATATTGGGTAACGCTGCCACCGCAGCAGAAATAATTACCCATAAAAAAGCCCGCATAACGAGGGTTTGAATTGATGACAAAGTCATTTTCCCCTTTGCCATCCCCGGCGAAAGCCGGGGGTCTCTGTGAGAAGAAACGCGTTTCATCTGCAAGAGATTCCCGCTTGCACGGGAATGACGGAGGTGGGTGACAATGGCCGTTTTAGATGGGATCGTCAGCAATCATATCGTCGGTTCAGACACCAACCCATCAATCATCACTTGCGGTATGTCCAGCGAACAGCGCTCAATGCGCCCGCGTACGCCATACACCTGCGCCAAACTATCAGCGCTGATCACTTCGGCAGGCGCGCCGTCGGCAATCAGCTCACCGTTTTTCAGCATCAGCACATGGTCGCCGTGACGTAGGGCGATATTGATGTCGTGCACCACCACTAGCGTGACGATATTGCGCTTGCGCGTCTCTTTACGCACCAAATCCATGACGTGAAACTGGTAGTTGAGATCCAGCGCGCTTAACGGTTCATCCAGTAACAGCAGGGAAGGTTGGCGAATCAGCGATTGCGCCAGCCCTACCAGCTGTTTTTGGCCGCCGGAGAGTTGGTCCAGATAGCTCATTGCCAGATGTTCAATACCGAGCTGGCGCAGCAGCGTCAACACTTCATTCTCTTTCTCGCGTGAGTTCAAACCACCGGAAGCCCGCTGCGCCACGATGATCGACTCCAGCACGTGCAAATGCACGCCTGCGGGCAAGGATTGTGGCAGATAAACCACCTGCTCGGCACGATTGGCGAACGGCAATTGCATCAGTTCGGTATCGTCCAGATGCAGTTCACCGTTGGCGTTGCCTAGTCCGGCCAGTGCCCGCAGCAGCGTTGATTTACCGCTGCCGTTGGGGCCAAGCAGCACCGTGATTTTACCGCGCGGCAACAGCGGCACATTGAGGTTGTGAATGATTTGTCGTTTCGGATAACCGGCTTCGAAACGGGAGATACGCAAACCGGTGTGCGACAACGTCTGCTTCATACATTCCCCCGGTGGCGCAGAATAATACTCAGGAAGAAGGGCACCCCAACCAGCGATGTCACGATCCCAACAGGAATAATCACGCCGGGGATCAGGTTTTTAGACGCCACCGATGCCAGTGATAACACCAGTGCACCAATCAGGGCGCTGGCGGGCAAATAAAAGCGATGATCTTCGCCGAATACCATGCGGGCAATGTGTGGCGCAACCATACCAATAAAACCGATCGGGCCGACAAACGCCACCGACAGCGCAGAGAGAATACTGATGCGTAGCAGCGTCGCCAGACGTAAACGGCGCACGTTGATGCCAAAACTGGTGGCGCGATCTTCCCCGAGACGCAAGGCGGTGAGCTTCCATGAGCTCATAAACGACAGCGGCATTAATACCACCAGCGCCAACAGCAGTACGCCCAGCTTTTCCCATGAGGCGCGCGCCAGGCTGCCCATGGTCCAGAACACCAGTCCTTGCAAGGTATATTCATTGGCGATGAATTGCAGCATCGATACCAGCGCATTGAAGGTGAACACCAGCGCGATACCGAACAGGACCACGCCGGACGTCGCGACGTTGGTCCAGCGGGTAATGCCATCAAGTAACAGTGCGGCCATTAGCGCAAAGAGAAAGGCGTTGGCGGAGATAAACCACTGAGCCGGAATGCCGGGGATACCAATCCCCAGCACAATCGCCAGGGCAGCACCGAAGGCGGCCGCTGAGGAGACGCCCAGCGTGAACGGGCTGGCTAGCGGGTTATTCAGGATAGTTTGCATCTCTGCGCCTGCCAACCCTAAGGCCAGACCGACGATCAGCGCCATCAGCGCGTAGGGCAGGCGAATATCCCACACAATCACCCGCGTGCCGGCATCGGCCTGCGCGGGGTTAGTCAGCGTTTGCCAGAGCACATCAAGTGAAAGCCCGGATGGCCCCATGGTGAAATCCAACAGCAGGGAAGCCACGATGGCGGCGATCAGCAGCAGCATGATCAGCAACCGATGGCGCAGAATATCTTGATAATGACGGAGGATATCCGAGTCAGCCGCCTTTTGGCGGCTGATGTCAGTGGTTGTACTCATCGACTACTTGGCCAACTTTTGACTGAAGATAAACGGTGTGTCTGGAAGCGTGGTAAAGCGACGCACGATATCGTGGTAAGTTTGATCCGGATTTAACGTTACCAGCGCTTGCGGATAGGCAATTTTCGCCAGATATTCCATGCCGACAATGTTATACGGATGGTTATAGAAATGGTGATACACCCCGTAAACCTGACCGGCCTTAATGGCGGGAACCTGATCGATACCCGGGCGGCTTAGCAGCACATCAGCTTTGGACTGAATATCCTCAGCGGTGGCGTTATAGCCGAAAGACAGAATTTTGTTGGCGCTGTTGCCGCGTTTGGAACCGGTCATGATGTAAACATCCGGTTTTTCCGCAATCACTTTTTCCAGTGAGATAAAACCAGTGGCACCCGGCAGCAGATCGGCGGCGATATTGGTCACCCCAACCGCTCTCAGCAAACCGCCCCAGCCGTTATCTTTATGGCTAAAGCAGCAGGCATAGCTGTTACCCGCGATAGGTTCGATAAACACGCGCGGTTTTGGCGTAATCGCTGCGGTTTTTTGCTGAATGTCTGCGGAGTGCTGACGGTAGAAGTCGGTATAGGCTTTAGCGTTCTCTTCACGGTTAAGCACCTTGCCGAGCAGATCGATGCTGTCTGCGGTGTTCTTGGCCGGATCGATTTCATAATCGACAAACAGCAATGGAATGTGCAGTTCGTTCAGCTTGTTAACGACGCCATTGCCTTCCAGTGACGCTTTGGCACGCAGTTGCGCCACCATCAAATCCGGTTTTTTCACCAGCACGCTTTCCAGCTCGATATCGCCTTTGTCACCAAAGCCCATATCAAGGATGTTTTCTGCGTCCGGCCATTTGCCCTTCAACAGGTTCCAGGTAGCGGTATCCTGTTTTTTCGGCAGGTTGTTCCACGCCACTAAACGCTGGAATGGATCGTCGCGATCCAGCAGAGCCAGCGCCATAATATCGCGCCCGTCTTGCAGCACCAGATGCTTCGGCTCTTGTTGCAGCGTAACGGTATTGCCCGCCATATCGGTGACAGTTAAAGGATATTGTGTGGCGTGGCTGAAAAACGGTGTGGCAAGGAGTGCGGTGAAAAACAGCGAGTTGATGGATTTTTTAAACATGGTGTCGTCCCGTTACCACCTGTCCTGATGAATTAGGCCTCTCCTAATACAAATCAGACAGATGTAATGCATTTGATAATCATTATCGTATTACCATACGCCAAAACTTAACAGGAACGCAATGTAAGGAAAAATATCAGATGTTGCCCCGCCCACGAACGGCGAACGGGACAAAGGACTGCCTTAGCGTTTCAGGGCTTCGCTAAGTTGTTCACGAATGGCTGCCAGAATGGACTTCACCACGCGCGGGTTGCCCGCCACCAGATTGCCAGAAGCGAGATAGTTGTGGCCGCCGACGAAGTCAGTCACGATACCGCCTGCTTCACGCACCAGCAGCTCGCCACCAGCGAAATCCCAGGGTTTCAGGCCAATCTCGAAGAAACCGTCTACGCGGCCCGCAGCCACATAGGCCAGATCCAGCGCGGCAGAACCGGTGCGACGGAAGTCAGCGCAGGTGGTAAACAGGGCTGACACCATATTGATGTAAGGGGTCGCGTGCTGTTTCTGCTTGAAAGGGAAGCCGGTCGCCAGAATGGTGCCTTCCAGATCGCGCGCGTTGCCGCTGCGCAGACGATAGCCGTTCAGCTGTGCGCCCTGACCGCGCGTGGCGGTAAACAGCTCATTGCGCATCGGATCGTAAACCACAGCGACTTCAGTGCGGCCTTTAATGCGCACTGCAATGGAAACAGCAAAATGGGGGAGACGTTTAACGAAGTTGGTGGTGCCATCCAGCGGATCGATAATCCATTGCACTGTGTCGTCTTCACCGACTACTTCGCCACATTCTTCACCGATAATGGTGTGCTGGGGGTAGGATTTGCGAATCACCTCAATAATCAGGCGTTCGGCGTCGCGGTCAACGTTGGTAACGAAGTCGTTGGTGCCTTTTTGGCTCGCTTCAACGGCGTCAGGGGTTTCATAATTCTTGGCAATTAAATTACCGCCCTTGCGCGCAGCGCGCACAGCGATGTTAAGCATCGGATGCATGGTATCGTCCACTAGGATGTTAAAGAACAGAAAGCGAGGCGCAGTATAGCAGGGGAAAGAGAAAATAGCGAAGTCTGTGATACACTAATCTTGTTTTTCACTCTTTTTCTTTTTTCTTACTGCTGTAGTGGCACACTGATACTGTAGTGGCACACTGATACTGGCCACCTGATCGGAGGTGATATGCTCACCTCATCAACACGACAGGTGACCTCATGGGTAAACATTTTACGGCGGAATTTAAGCTCGAAGCCGCAAAGCTGGTTGTCGACCACGGCTACACATACGTTAAGGCCGCAGAGGCGGTTAATGTCAGCCATTCTGCCATTAGTCGCTGGGTCAATAAGCTTCGCCTTGAACGACAGGGAAAAACGCCAACGGGACTTCCTCTTACCCCTGAACAGCTCGAGCTGCGTGAGATGAAGAAAAAAGTCCAATGCCTTGAAATGGAGAACGAAATCCTAAAAAAGGCTACGGCGCTCTTAATGTCGGACTCACTCAACGGTTCACGGTAGTCGACAGGCTGAGGGCGCGATACCCGGTCACGGCGTTGTGCCAAACTTTTGAGGTACATCGCAGCAGCTACAGGCACTGGCAGGCTTCCGCTAATGAACCCGACGGTGAGCGCGTGGTTAAGTGTAGCCGCGTCATGGAAGCCTGGAACGCCAGCGGCGGCTCTGCCGGCGCTCGAAGTATCGCGACCATCGTCACCGGCAGCTCCGGTGTCAAAATGGGGCGCTGGCTGGCTGGCAAGCTGATGAAGGAGCTGGGTATCGCCAGCTGCCAGCGACCGGCTCACAAATACAAACGCGGCGGCAATGAACACGTTGAAATACCGAACTATCTCAACCGCCAGTTCGCGGTTACCGCGCCGGATCAGGTCTGGTGCGGCGATGTGACCTACATCTGGACGGGCAAATGCTGCGCTTACCTTGCGGTGGTGCTAGATCTGTTCGCCCGCAAACCGGTGGGCTGGGCCATGTCGACGTCGCCGGACTCGGCGCTGACAGTTAAAGCGTTGCAGATGGCCTGGGAACTCCGGGGACAACCAACAGGAGTCATGTTCCACAGCGACCAGGGCAGCCACTATACCAGCCGTCAATACCGGCAAGCCCTGTGGCGCTGCCGGATAAAGCAGAGTATGAGTCGGCGGGGTAACTGCTGGGATAATGCGCCAATGGAGCGGTTCTTCCGCAGCCTGAAGACAGAATGGGTGCCGACAAAGGGTTACAACAGCTTCAGCGAAGCCCAGGACGCGATTATCCGCTACATCACGGGGTATTACAGCGCTATCCGGCCTCACTGGTATAACGGCGGCTTAACTCCAAACGAATCTGAGCGACTGTTCTACATACAGTCTAATGCGGTGGCCAATATTAGTTGACCACTACACTGCCGAGTCAACATGTTAGAGAATATTCGTATCGTTCTGGTGGAAACCTCGCACACGGGCAACATGGGGTCCACCGCCAGAGCGATGAAAACCATGGGGTTAAAGACATATCGTTATACACATCTTTTGGCCATTTTTTGAACAGGATGCTCAGAACCCCGTGAATTAAGGCATTCAAGCCATCCCATTGGCTTTTTGAGGTTCAAAATGCCACTCTGAGATAAACCCGTAACTCATTGATTAAACAGTGCGTTAGAAAGATGTGTATAACGATATGGGTTAAAGAACCTCTATCTGGTGAACCCACTGATCAAACCGGATTCACAGGCGATCGCACTGGCCGCCGGTGCCAGCGATATTATTGGTAACGCCACGCTGGTCAATACCTTGGATGAAGCGCTGGTTGGCTGCAACCTGGTGGTTGGCACCAGCGCGCGTTCCCGTTCGCTGCCTTGGCCAATGCTCGAACCGCGCGAATGTGGCGTGCGCGGTGCGCACGAAGCGCAGCACGCACCGGTGGCGCTGGTGTTTGGCCGCGAGCGCGTGGGGTTAACCAACGATGAACTGCAAAAGTGCCACTATCACGTCTGCATTCCCGCCAATCCCGAGTACAGTTCGTTAAATCTGGCGATGGCAGTACAACTGATCGCTTATGAAGTGCGCGTTGCGCATTTGGATTTGCAGGCGCAGGGAGCACCGCAGATTGCGAAAGAACCTTACCCGCTGGTTGACGATCTGGAACGCTTCTATACCCATCTGGAAGAAACGCTGCACTACACCGGTTTTATTCGTAAGGCTCATCAGGGGCAGGTGATGCACAAGCTGCGCCGTTTATTTACCCGTGCCCGCCCGGAAGAGCAGGAGTTAGCCATTCTGCGCGGCATTTTAAGCTCGGTACAAAAAAACCGGCATGACGGTCAGGAATAGAAAAGTAGCGAAGAAATACTTGAGTGAATTACTTGGTTAAATAGTTGACTAAAATACTCGGGAATGTCAGACTCAAAGGGTGCTATGTAAGTACATGCATTCACAGTGCATGTTTATAATAACCGTGTTCGATAATAAGCTGTTTTATCTACAGGTACCACTATTATGAGACTGACATCAAAAGGCCGTTATGCCGTTACCGCCATGCTTGATGTGGCGCTACACTCCAAAGAAGGGCCGGTTCCTTTGGCGGATATTTCCGAGCGGCAGGGAATATCGCTGTCGTATCTGGAACAACTGTTCTCTCGCTTGCGCAAAAACGGGCTGGTTTCCAGCGTCCGTGGTCCGGGCGGTGGTTACCTGCTGGGCAAAAACGCCAATGAAATCGCCGTTGGTGCCGTGATCTCTGCCGTAGACGAATCCGTCGATGCGACCCGTTGCCAGGGGCGTGAAGGCTGCCAAGGTGGCGATCGCTGCCTGACGCACACGCTGTGGCGCGATCTCAGCGACCGTATCACCGATTTCTTGAACAATATCACGCTGGACGAACTGGTGAATAATCAGGAAGTGCTGGACGTGGCGGATCGTCAGGATGCTGACATTCGTCGTACCGCCAACGGACGTATTCAAGAAACCATTAATGTTAATCTGCGTGCCTGACAGTTCATCCTCGCAGGAATAATAAAAACAAAACGCATTGTACGTTTTGAAGTGATGTAAGGAGTTTATGAGCAATGAAGTTACCCATTTATCTAGACTATTCAGCCACGACGCCGGTTGACCCGCGCGTGACTGAAAAAATGATGCAGTTTTTTACCCTGGACGGTACGTTTGGCAACCCGGCTTCCCGTTCTCACCGCTTTGGTTGGCAGGCGGAAGAGGCAGTGGATATCGCGCGTAACCAAATCGCCGATCTGGTGGGTGCCGATCCGCGTGAAATTGTGTTCACGTCCGGAGCGACCGAAGCCGACAACCTGGCTATCAAAGGTGCCGCCAACTTCTATCAGAAGAAAGGCAAGCACATCATTACCAGCAAGACCGAACATAAGGCCGTGCTGGATACCTGCCGTCAGTTAGAGCGTGAATGCTTTGAGGTCACTTACCTCGCGCCGCAGCGTAACGGCATTATTGACCTGCACGAACTCGAAGCGGCAATGCGTGAAGACACCATTGTGGTTTCCATCATGCACGTGAACAACGAAATTGGTGTGGTACAAGACATTGCCGCTATCGGCGAGATGTGCCGCAGCCGTGGTATCGTGTTCCACGTTGATGCCACGCAGAGCGTGGGCAAACTGCCTATCGATCTCAGCAAGATCAAAGTCGATTTAATGTCTTTCTCTGGTCATAAAATCTATGGCCCGAAAGGCATCGGCGCGCTGTATGTGCGTCGTAAACCCCGTATCCGTATTGAAGCGCAAATGCACGGCGGCGGTCACGAACGCGGTATGCGTTCCGGCACCTTGCCCGTGCACCAGATTGTCGGCATGGGCGAAGCGTACCGTATTGCCAAAGAAGAAATGGTGGCAGAAGTTGCTCGCCTGAGCGCACTGCATCATCGCTTGTGGAACGGTATCAAGGATATTGAAGAAGTGTACCTTAACGGTGACCTGGAGCAGGGCGCACCGAATATCCTGAACGTCAGCTTTAACTATGTTGAGGGTGAATCCCTGATCATGGCGCTAAAAGACCTGGCTGTCTCCTCTGGTTCTGCCTGTACCTCTGCGAGCCTGGAGCCATCCTATGTGCTGCGTGCGCTGGGCATGAATGATGAATTGGCGCACAGCTCGATCCGCTTTTCTCTCGGCCGTTTTACTACCGAGGAAGAGATCGACTACACCATCGATTTGGTCCAGAAATCCATCGGACGTCTGCGTGACCTTTCCCCGCTGTGGGAGATGTTCAAGCAGGGCGTGGATCTGACCACCATCGAATGGGCTCATCATTAATTCGCAGCACGGAGAACGTTAATCATGGCATACAGCGAAAAAGTTATCGATCATTACGAAAATCCGCGCAACGTCGGCTCCTTTGACAACGCCGATCCTTCGATTGGCAGCGGCATGGTGGGTGCACCGGCGTGTGGCGACGTAATGAAATTACAGATCAAAGTCAGCGACAACGGCATTATCGAAGACGCACGTTTCAAAACCTACGGTTGTGGCTCCGCCATTGCTTCCAGTTCGCTGATCACTGAATGGGTGAAAGGCAAGCCTCTGGACGAAGCCGAAGCGATCAAGAACACCCAGATCGCCGAGGAACTGGAACTGCCTCCGGTGAAAATTCACTGTTCTATTCTGGCGGAAGATGCGATCAAAGCAGCGATCGCGGATTACAAAAGCAAACGCACAGCGAAATAATCTGTCGGTGAACCGTGCTGCCCGGCGTGACCCCGTTGGGCAGAAGGCGTGCTAACGATATTTAGGTTGTTGTATGTCTATTTCTCTTAGCGATAGCGCAGCACAACGTGTAAGCGCTTTTATGGCAAATCGAGGCAAAGGCGTCGGTCTGCGCTTGGGTGTGCGGACGTCAGGTTGTTCTGGCATGGCTTATGTGCTTGAGTTTGTTGACGACCTTAACGACGACGATGTGGTGTTTGAGGATAAAGGGGTAAAGGTCATCATTGATGGCAAAAGCCTGGTTTATCTCGATGGCACGCAGTTGGATTTCGTCAAAGAAGGTCTGAACGAAGGATTCAAGTTCAATAATCCCAACGTTAACGGCGAATGCGGCTGCGGCGAAAGCTTTACGGTCTGATTCGTTTTGCCCGTGTTAACGGGAGCATGCTCGTGACGCATTGGCGCAGGGCCGCTACCCGTTAGCGCCAGAATGTCCGAGTGCACTATGGATTACTTTACGTTATTCGGGCTGCCGTTTCACTACGATGTGGATGGCAGCCTGCTCCTTTCTCGTTATCAGGAACTGCAACGTCAGTTCCATCCCGATCGTTTTGCCACGCAGCCCGAACGGGAGCGTCTGCTGGCTGTACAGCAGGCGGCAACGGTTAATGATGCATACCAGTCGCTGAAACATCCGCTGAAACGCGCAGAATATATGTTATCGTTGCACGGTTTTGATCTGAGTAACGAGCAGCATACGATGCGCGATACTGCCTTTTTGATGGAGCAACTGGAGCTGCGCGAGCAGTTGGATGCGATTTCACATCAGGAAGAGGCTGAAGCCGCACTGGCCGATTTTGCCAACCAGTTAACCGCCATGACACGGCAGCGCACGGCGCAGATGCAGTCCGAATTGGCGCAGGCATCGTGGTCGGCGGCGGCCGATACGGTGCGTAAACTCCGCTTTTTGGATAAGCTGCAACAGCAGGTGGAACAACTCGAAGAACAACTGCTGGACCGCTAATCTGCGCAATGATGCACATTATCGAATAACGTTTTTTTATTTCGTCGGCTCAACTGTGGCTCCGACAGCCAATTGATGGAAGCTCAATATGGCCCTATTACAAATTAGTGAACCTGGCCTCAGCGCAGCACCACACCAGCGCCGTCTTGCCGTGGGTATTGATCTCGGCACCACCAATTCGCTGGTGGCAACGGTGCGCAGCGGAGAAGCACAGCCGCTGGCGGATGCCGAAGGGCGCGAACTGTTACCATCGGTGGTGCGCTATGATTCCGAAAGTATCGATGTCGGCTGGGCGGCACTGGCGCAGGCGGTAAACGATCCCGCCAACACCGTCAGTTCCGTTAAGCGACTGATGGGCCGTTCGCTGGCTGATATTCAGCAACGTTATCCCCATTTGCCGTACCATTTTCAGGCCAGTGACAACGGCTTGCCTGTGTTGCAAACGGCGACGGGCAATAAAAACCCGATTCAGGTTTCTGCCGATATTCTCTCTGCGCTCGCGGTGCGTGCTGAAGCAGCGCTGGGCGGTGTGCCGGATGGTGTAGTGATCACCGTTCCTGCCTATTTCGATGACGCTCAGCGTCAAGGTACCAAAGATGCGGCGCGCCTGGCCGGGCTGCATGTGCTGCGCTTGCTCAATGAGCCGACGGCGGCAGCCATCGCTTACGGGCTGGATTCGGGTAAGGAAGGGGTGATTGCCGTCTACGATCTGGGCGGTGGCACCTTTGATATCTCCATCCTGCGTTTAAGCCGTGGGGTGTTTGAAGTGCTGGCAACCGGTGGTGATTCTGCGCTCGGCGGTGACGATTTCGATCACCTGTTGGTGGAGTGGCTGCGCGAGCAGGCCGGCGTCGACGATCGTTCCGATGCGCGCGTGCAGCGTGAATTGATTGAAACAGCCTTGCATGCCAAGGTTGCGCTCAGCGCCGCGCCGTCAGTGACGGTACAGGTTGGCACCTGGAAGGGCGAACTGAGCCGCGAACAGTTCGATGCGCTTATCGATCCGCTGGTGAAACGCACGCTGCTTTCCTGCCGTCGGGCGCTGAAAGACGCGGGCGTTCAGGCCGATGAGGTACAGGAAGTGGTGATGGTGGGCGGCTCGACCCGCGTGCCATTGGTGCGCACTCGCGTCGGCGATTTCTTTGGCCGCACGCTGTTGACCGCCATCGATCCGGATAAAGTGGTGGCGCTGGGTGCGGCCATTCAGGCGGATATTTTGGTGGGTAACAAGCCAGACAGCGAGATGTTGCTGCTGGATGTGATCCCGCTGTCGCTTGGTCTGGAAACCATGGGCGGTCTGGTCGAGAAAGTGATTCCGCGTAACACCACCATCCCGGTGGCGCGTGCGCAGGAGTTCACCACGTTTAAAGACGGTCAGACCGCCATGATGATCCACGTGCTGCAAGGTGAACGCGAACTGGTGCCGGATTGCCGCTCGTTGGCACGATTCTCGCTGCGTGGCATTCCGCCGTTGCCCGCCGGTGGTGCCCATATTCGTGTTACCTTCCAGGTAGATGCGGATGGCCTGCTGAGCGTCACGGCAATGGAGAAATCCACGGGAGTGGAAGCCGCGATTCAGGTCAAACCGTCGTATGGGTTGAGCGATGATGAAATTGCCGCGATGATCACGGATTCGATGCAGAATGCGCAGAGTGACGTTGCTGCGCGCATGCTGGCAGAGCAGAAAGTCGAAGTTGCACGGGTGCTGGAAAGCGTGCAAAGCGCGCTGGCCGCCGATGCGGATTTGCTGAGTGCCGAAGAACAGACGGCTATCGTTCAGGCGGTCTCGGCACTGCAACAGGTGAGTGCCGGTGATGACGTTGCGCAGATTGAAGCCGCAATAAAAACAGTAGATCAACAAACCCAGGGGTTCGCTGCGCGTCGTATGGATGCTTCCATTCGTCGGGCGCTGGCAGGACACTCTGTGGATGAGGTGTGAGCATGCCTAAGATAGTTTTTTTACCGCATCAGGATCTGTGTCCTGAAGGTGCGGTATTGGAAGCCAAAGTGGGTGAGACGATTTTGGACGTCGCCCTGCGCAATGGTATTGAAGTCGAACACGCCTGCGAGAAATCCTGCGCGTGCACCACCTGCCATTGCATTGTGCGCGAAGGATTTGATTCTCTCGCGGAAAGCACAGAAGATGAAGACGACATGCTGGACAAAGCTTGGGGGCTGGAGCCCGAAAGCCGTCTGGGCTGTCAGGCGCGTGTCGCGGGCGACGACCTGGTGGTTGAGATCCCGCGTTACACCATTAACCATGCCCGCGAGCATTAACAGGAGCTGAACATGGGATTGACCTGGACAGACAGCCGTGCCATTGGTGAAGCTCTGTATGACGCGTTTCCCGACACGGATCCGAAAACGGTGCGTGTTACCGACCTGCATCGCTGGATTTGCGAACTGGACGATTTTGATGACGCGCCGGAAGCGTCCAACGAAAAAATCCTGGAAGCAATACTGCTGGTGTGGTTAGACGAAGCAGAATGACAATTAGGGGCTGCCTGACGGGCGGCCCTTTTTTTCAGCACCATCACCCTGAATAATTCGAATTGAAACATGATGGGTATAGGCTGCTGTTGAAAATAATATCCACGGAGCTGATATGACAAGCGAAGCTATTGATGTAGCCCCCTGTAACACCAGACAGTAGCTGTATCTCCAGATAAGAGATAGGCTTAGATATATGTCTAACAATCATGCTAATTTTGAAATGACCGGGATCCTGTTAGGGCAAGAAGTCCGTAAGCGTAAAACTCCGCAAGAGAAAATCGCCATCATTCAGCAGACAATGGAGCCGGGGATGAACGTCTCCCATGTAGCCCGCCTGCATGGCATCCAGCCCAGCCTTTTGTTTAAGTGGAAGAAGCAATACCAGGAAGGAAGCCTCACCGCCGTTGCGGCCGCAGAAGAAGTGGTTCCAGCTTCGGCGCTGGCGACTGCCCTCAAGCAGGTCCGGGAGCTACAGCGCCTTCTGGGTAAGAAGACGATGGAAGTTGAGATCCTCAAAGAAGCAGTGGAGTACCGCCAGTCGCGAAAATGGATAGCGCACGCGCCCTTGTTGCCAAAGGACGGGGAATAGCTCTGGTCAGCCGCGCCATGAGCGTGTCGCGTGCGCAGCTGTCACTGCGGGTTAACCGTTCTGCCGACTGGCTGGACAGGCGCAGCAACCGGCGTAATGACGAAGCTGATGCTGAGATATTATCGGACATCCTCCGTATCATCAGCGACATGCCCAGTTACGGTTACCGCCGAGTGTGGGGTATCCTGCGTAAGCAACGTCGTGCAGAGGGACTTCCACCGGTGAACGCCAAACGGCTTTACAGGATAATGAGCGAGCATAACCTGCTGTTGTTGCATGATAAAACTGAACGTCCGAAGCGGGAGCATAAAGGCAAAATCGCGGTAGCAGAGAGCGATATGCGCTGGTGCTCAGATGGCTTCGAGTTCGGTTGTGACAACGGCGAGAAGCTGCGGGTGACGTTCGCACTGGACTGCTGCGACCGGGAGGCCATAGACTGGGCAGCGAGCACCAGGGGTTATGACAGTTCAACCGTGCAGGATGTGATGCTGAGGTCGGTGGAAAAACGCTTCGGTAGCGCGCTGCCGGATAAACCAGTGCAATGGCTGACGGATAATGGTTCAGCGTACACAGCGCATGAAACGCGGAAGTTCGCCAGAGAACTGAATCTGGAGCCCTGCACAACAGCAGTGAGCCGTCCACAGAGTAACGGCATGGCAGAACGGTTCGTGAAGACGATGAAGGAAGATTACATCGCCTTCATGCCAAAACCCGATGTGCGAACAGCGCTGAAGAATCTTGCAGCGGCGTTCAATCATTACAATGAAAACCATCCGCACAGTGCGCTGGGATACAACTCCCCAAGAGAATATCGGCGCCAGCGGGCATCGTTAACTTAAGATACAAAAGCTGTCCGGAGATGGTGGGTCAAGATCATGACAAGCGAAGCTATGCAGATTTCACTCTCCACCCAGCCTGCTGATGCACGCTGGGGAGAAAAAGCGTCGTTGAGCGCGAACGAACAGGGATTCACCATTCATCTGCCCGAAACGGGGGCGCTGGGCATTATTCAACGCGCAGCGCGCAAAATCGACGGGCAAGGTATCAAACACGTCAAACTGGTGGGCGAAGGCTGGGATCTGGAAACCAGCTGGGCGTTCTGGCAAGGCTACCGCGCACCGAAAGGTAAACGTACTGTCGAATGGGCACCGTTGGAAGAGGCACAGCGCAAGGCGCTGGATCTGCGCTTGAAAGTTGTTGATTGGGTCCGCGACACCATTAACCTGCCCGCTGAAGATTTGGGGCCAGAACAACTGGCAACGCGTGCGGTGGATTTGCTGCACGATGTGGGCGGCAACGCTGTTAGCTACCGCATCACCAAGGGTGAAGATCTGCGCGATCAAAACTATATCGGGCTGCATACGGTAGGACGTGGTTCTGAACGTCAGCCAGTGTTGTTGGCGTTGGATTTTAACCCGACAGGTAACCCGGATGCGCCGGTGTTTGCTTGTCTGGTGGGCAAGGGCATCACCTTTGACAGCGGCGGCTACAGCTTGAAGCCGGGTGGCTTTATGGATTCGATGAAATCCGATATGGGCGGCGCGGCGCTGGTTACCGGTGCGCTGGCGCTGGCAATTGCACAAGGGTTAACCCGTCGCGTAAAACTCTACCTGTGCTGCGCCGACAATATGGTGAGCGGTAATGCCTTCCGTCTCGGTGACATTTTGCGCTATCGCAACGGTAAAACCGTCGAAGTGATGAACACCGATGCAGAAGGGCGTCTGGTGCTGGCGGATGGCCTGATTGATGCCAGTGCGCAAGCACCACAGTGGATTATCGACTGCGCCACGCTCACTGGTGCGGCCAAAACCGCGTTGGGTAACGACTATCACGCGCTGTTCAGCTTTGATGATGCCTTTGCTGAACGCCTGCTCACCAGCGCAAAACAGGAAAACGAACCGTTCTGGCGTTTGCCACTGGAAGAGTTTCACCGTTCACAACTGCCGTCCAGCTTTGCCGAACTAAATAACGTTGCAGGCGCGGCGCACAGCGCGGGTGCCAGCACGGCGGCGGCGTTCTTGTCGCATTTTGTCTCGTCCTACCAGAAAGGGTGGCTGCATATCGACTGTTCTGCCACCTACCGTAAAGGGGCTGTGGAGCAGTGGGCGACCGGAGCGACTGGTCTGGGCGTGCGTACGCTGGCCAACCTGCTGCTGAGCGAAAGTGAATAAGGCGTGAGTGATAACAACCGTATGACATTTACCCCGCAAAACAAGTTGGAAGAGGTGCTGATGAAGGCGGCGACCGAGCCCGCCCATCGGCCTGAGTTTTTCACCGAACTGATGGACGCTACCGTCTATATCATTGGCGGCAGCGATGATGTGAGCGAACAGGGGGCCAGCACCCTGCCAGTGGGCAGCCAGGTTGAGATTCAGCATTGGGAAAAACCCGACGGCAGTACCGCTATTCCGTTTTTCTCGTCGCTGGAAGCCTTGCAGATGGCTATTTCAACGGAAGCCGCCTTTCTGGCGCTGCCAGCCCGCTCGCTGTTTGAATTAACGCAGGGGCAGACGTTGTTCCTTAACCCTAAACTCCCCTACGGCAAAGAGTTCCTGCCGCAAGAGGTGGAACACATGCTGGCGGGTGAAGGCAATGGCTTTGTGCAAAGCCGTGTGGTTGACGAGCCAGTAGAAGTGCATCTCAGCCAGCCGGAACCGTCGCCGGACCAAATGATCGATTCCCTGACGCAACTGCTTGCCAAGCATCGCCCGGTGCGCCGTGCGTGGGTTGTGCAGATCCAGGAAGGTGAAGCCGAACCCAATCTGCTGATCGGTCTGGAATTGGTCGATTTGGATGAAGTGGAGACGGTTATCCAGGCGGTGGGCACGGTTGCCAGCGATACCGTCGTCGGCGATCAGCCGGTGGATATTTGTATCGTCGATAAGGATGAAAAGGGCGGCGTAAGCCACTATTTTCTGCACCACGCCACGCCGTTTTATGAACGTAAGTGGGGTAGCTTCCTGCGTGAGTTCAAACAAACGAGCAAAGCGTAATTTACCTTGTGCATCCCCTGTTCAGGGGATGCCATCTAGACCGTGTTGCCCGTGGTTGCCCGCAGCAGCAGTAAATCAATCAGCAACACCAAATTAGACTCGAACGAGCTAACCTCTCCCGCTTCGGCCGCAAAATGAATAGCGTCATCATGCAAGCGAAAATGCAAATCTGCCACGTTGGCTAACGGATTAAACGATGCACGAGTGAAGGCGACCACGGTCATGCCGATGTTTCTGGCGATCTGCGCTTTTTCAACCACCTGCTCGGTTTCTCCACTGCGCGAGATAGCGATAAAGATGCGGTATTTGGGGGCATTGCTAAGAAAAATCCCTTTGCTGTCCACCAGACCGGAGACAAACGCATCCTTACCCAGTATTTGCAGCTTTTTCGCGAAGTACTCGGTAAACAGGTGGGAGAACCCGGCACCGTAAAGAAAAAAATGGCTCTCGTGACGCAGGATATGGCAGAAGGGTCCATCAGCGCGGGCGTCACGTAGGTGAAGGTTTTTTCGTAATTGACGACAAAATGGCGATAGGCTTCGGGGATGCCATCGTTGGCAACCGACGTGGGGGTTGCCGGAAAAGAACGTGGTGTATCGGCGAGCAACTGCTTGCAGTGATAGATAAATTCGCTGTAGCCGCTAAACCCCATTTTTTGGCACAGGCGCATAATGGTTGCCGTCGAGACATAGGTTTGCTGCGCCAGTTCACGCACGGTGATCTTGCCGACCAGCGACGCGTGCTCGGCGATAAACACCAGCACGCGGTGTTCCGCGCGCGTCAAATCTCTGCCGTGGTGAACCAGTGATGTCAGCCGGCTATCCATGGTGCTGCTCCTGCGCGGCAATCAGCCTAATGTGATAGGGGTATCATCACGGGCGCCCCATTCGCTCCAGGCACCGTCATACAGCTTGACATTGGACACGCCCAGCTGCGCAAGCGCCAGGATCACCACTACGGCGGTGACGCCAGAGCCGCAACTGGCAACAATCGGCGGCTGAAATCCAGGTCCGCTTTGTGCAGAATCGTCGCCAGCTCAGGGCTGGGTTTCAGGGTGCCCTGTGTCACCAGGTCTCCCCACGGCACGTTCAGGCTGCCGGGAATATGGCCGCGACGCAGGCCGGGGCGCGGTTCATCCACTTCACCGCGAAAACGCGGGGCAGGGCGCGCATCGACGATTTGCGCCGAGCCGTCACGGCTGATCGCCAATATCTGTTCCCGAGAGCGGATCGCGCCTTCGATTAACACGACATTAAAATGTGCTGGCGTGGGGTGTACGTCTCCCTGCTCAATCGGATAACCCTGGGCTTTCCACTCCGCCAGCCCGCCAGAAAGAATCGCCACCTGACGAGCGCCGAAGTGGGTTAGCATCCACCAGGCACGCGGAGTGGAAAACAGGTTACCTTCATCGTAAATTACCAGCGGTTGCTGGTCGCTGATGCCCAATTCACCCATCGCTTTGGCGAACGCTTCTGCGCTGGGCATCATGTGGGGCAATGCGGTGTTGGGATCGGACAGGGTTTCAATATCAAAAAAAACCGCGCTGGGCAGATGCCCCGCACGGTATTCAGCATGGATATCCCGGCTAGGCTGTGTCCCTTAATTACATAACCTCTGGTAAAACAGGCGGATGCAGCCCAGTTTCAACATTGCCAGATAATTCCTCGCCGTTTTGTCGTAACGTGTCGCAATGCGACGGTATTCTTTCAGACGGCCAAAGCACCGCTCAACAACGTTCCGATTGCGGTAGGCGTCACGATCGAGCTTTGAACGACCATCCACCGCCATTTTTTCAGTGGATTTTCGGGGGATGACAGTTTTTATACCTCTTTTTTTCAGCTCGTTACGTAATACATGCCCGGAGTACGCCTTGTCAGCGAGTACCGCATGACCACGGCGTTTCATACTGCCGTTCTGGCGTTGAACACCAATACCGTCCAAAAGACGTAGTGCAAACTGACTTTCATGAGCCTGAGCGGGGCTCAACACGATGTTTAACGGAAGACCACTTCCGTCTGTAGCCATATGGATTTTGGTGCCAAAACCACCTCGAGAGCGACCCAGCCCATTATCTCCGGTGATATCGGGATGTTTTTTTGAGCACCGGCAGCACATTTCAGCGCCCTGATATTGCTACCATCCAGCGCAGTCGCTGACCAGTCCACGAGGCCATGGGCATCAAGTGATGAAAGTAACTTATTAAAAATAATGTTAATGACTCCCGATTTTGACCATCGGTTAAAGCGGTTATAAACGTTTTCCATGGGCCGTATCGCTCAGGTAAATCACGCCATGTGGCACCAGAGCACAGCCCCCAGAACATGCCATTGATAATCATGCGATGCTCAGCCCATGGGCGTCCGGCCTGTGGTGTTGCTGGTTCAACAGGGAGTAAGGGCTGGATGATAGCCCATGCGTCATCGGGAAGGTCGTAGCGAGCCATAGTTCAAAATGATGTAGAAAAAAAAAGTTATTATAACTCATGGGATTAAGGGACACAGCCTAGTTTCACCCGGGGGTAACATGCGCTCATCGATCAGTGTGATGTCATCGGAAGCCAGATGCTCCGCGAGCCAGTCGGCAGAAACAAACGGGAAGAAGAAGCTGACATATAAACCCCACGCATGGGCAGTTCGTGCTGCCCTGAGTGAAACAGTGGTAAATATTGTCAGCCATTTTTCCTTTTCCGACAAGCAGCTATTCGGATTTGCCTGCGTTCACCGCCACGCCGTCACGGTAGGCCTGTTTTAACTGCGGCCAATATTCCTGGTTTGCCGCGATCATCTCATCAAGGATCGCTTTGGCATGCTGCATGGTGGGCACGGTGCGATTGAGCGTAAATGCCTGCAATGCTTTCTCGTAGCTGCCTTCAAGGGTCGCTTCCACCAATAACTGCTCGGATGCCAACTGTTGTTCCAGTAGCGCACGGTGGAACGTCGGCACATTGCCCATGCGAACCGGTTCCGGTCCGTTTGCCGTGATATACGCGGGTACTTCCACCATCGCATCATAGGGTAGATTGGCAATAGCCCCTTTGTTCTCAACGATCACCAGATGGCGCTGGCGCAGGTCGAACGCCAGTGAGCAGGCAACGTCGACAATAAATGCGCCGTGCACGCCAACGTGGAACGCGTCCGGCAAAATCCCGGTTTGTTTGTAGGTCGCGGCGGCGGCAAACAGTTTCTTCTCGGGCCCGTCCATTACTTCGTTGGCGCGAGTGTAGTTAGGGTCCTGGTGCGCGACGATCTCATTAGGCATCAGGTAGTACTGCAAATAAGGGTTCGGCACGTATTCTGGGAAGTGATCCATCACCGGTTTGATATTGCGCCAGGTTTTCACCCAGGATGGATCCGCATGTTGCGGATCGGTGTCTGCGGCATTGGCGGTTAGCAGGCCATAACGGGCGATGTGCTCGCGTAACTCCGGCAAACGATCTTCACCCTCGACCAGTACGCGGGTAAACCAGCCAAAGTGATTTAGGCCGAAGTAATCAACGGTAATTTCCTCGCGTTTTACACCCAGCACTGCGGCGATATTGCGCATCGCAGCCACCGGCATGTCGCAGATATTCAGTACCCGGGCATCAGGGCGCAGGCGGCGGATCCCTTCCGCGACAATGGCCGCCGGATTGGAGTAGTTAACAATCCAGGCATCTTTATGTGCAAAGCGCTCAACCAGATCGATCAGTTCAACCATCGGCAGGATGGTGCGCAAGCCGTAGGCCAATCCACCGGGGCCGCAGGTTTCCTGCCCGACTACGCCGTGACGTAGCGGGATCTTCTCATCCTGCTCGCGCATTTTGTATTGTCTAACGCGCATCTGTGCAAACACAAAATGCGCACCAGAAAACGTCACTTCTGGATCGGTGGTGACACAGAAACGAATGCTGTCGCTGTGATCGCGAATCACCTTTTCGACCACCGGCGCGATGGTGTCCTGACGTTGATTGTCGATGTCGTACAAGCGGATTTCAGCCAGCGGGAAATCCGCCAGGCGCACCATCAGGCTTTTCACGATGCCGGGGTATAGGTACTGCCGCCACCGGCAATGGTCAGGATGAAAGGGGGTTTGGTCATCGTCTGTCTCCTTTTAAAGCGCATTTTCTACGGCTTCACGAACGGTTTTTACATGCAGGCCATACACCACCTGGACATTGTTGCCCTGGCGGATAACGGCTTTGGCGCCAGTGGTTTTCAACTGCTGGTCATCAACCAGCGCTGTGTCTTTCACTGTCACCCGCAATCGGGTGTAGCAGTTGTCGACCACCTCAATATTGGGTTTGCCGCCGAGTCCGGCGATAACAGTGGCACCGTCGGGGAGGTTGCTGCCTTTTTCCTGCGCTTTACTCTGATAGTCGGTTTTGGAGTAGAGTCGCGTCTCTTCTTCATTCGCTTCACGCCCGGGTGTCGGCATGTCGAAGTACAGGATCAGAGTGCGGAACACAAAGAAGTAGATCACCGACATGATCAGACCGACCGCGATGTACATCGGCCAGTTGGATTTGGCGATGCCCAGTGGCAGGTTATACAGTAGAAAATCGATCACGCCGTTAGCGCCAATGGCATGCACGCCAAGCAGCGAGAACAGCACCATTCCTAGCCCGGTCAACACCGCGTGCACCACAAACAGTAACGGCGCGACGAACAGGAAGGAGAACTCCAGCGGCTCGGTGACGCCGAGCAGGAAATAGGTAAAGGCAGCAGGAATCAGGATGGCCTTGGCGGCAATGCGTTTTTCTGGCTTAGCGGTGACATACATCGCTAGTGCCGCTGCGGTCAGGCCTAACATTTTACTGATTCCGCGCGCATCCCAGGCGACGGTTGGACTCAGTTGTGTGACGCTGGGGCAGGCCATTTCAGCGAAATAAATATTACGCGCACCCTGATACAGCTTGCCGCACACATCGGCGGTTCCACCGAGTTCGGTATAAAGGAACGGGGTGTAGACCACCTCGTTATACACAAGTCCGCAACGCATTATATGCCAAGGGTTAGCGAGCTGAAATAGGCAGCCGGTGGGGTTGTAAATGAAGTGAAACCGACGTGTACTATCGCCATTTACGGCGCTGAAAAATGACACGGGATTCAGATGGCTGGGCACACCAAGAACTGGAAGGGGTAAATCTTGGTGACACGAGGCTCAATAAGCGCGCCAAAGGGTTTTTGATACGGCTGGCTGAGAATCCGCAAGCCAGCATTCCGCATGCGTGCCTCGGATGGTCTGAGACGCTGGGTGCTTACCGCTTCATGGAGAACCAAGCATTCGAATGGCGAGACATTCTGCAACCTCACTGGCAGCGTACGCAGGAAAGGATCCGAGAACACGAGGTTGTGCTGTGTATCCAAGACACTACCGAGCTTGACTTCAACGGGCAGCAAATCCAAGGCTTGGGTCCCTTGAACTACGAAGCCAGGCGTGGTCTGTATCTGCATCCGACCTACGCGGTCAGTCCGGATCGCGTGGGGTTGGGCGTACTGGATGCGTGGATGTGGGCAAGAGAGCCGAAGGATGCAGACGGAAAACGCGATGGGATCAAGGAGAGTACGCGCTGGCTCGAGGGATACGAGCGAGTTGCTGAACTCGCCTCGGAGTTGCCAAACACACGTCTGGTGTACTTAGCCGATCGCGAAGCGGATATCAAGGCGTTGATGCAGCTCGCTGATGACCTTGGCACTCCGGCTGACTGGTTGATCCGCTCGACTCATAATCGCAGTCTGGACTGTAATGAGAAGCTTTGGCAGAAGGTTGGAAAGACCGTGCTGGTGGGAGAAATCCAATTCGTTATGGCGGCTCGCGCGGGGCAGAAGGCGCGTACGGTGAAACAGGCGCTGTGCGTGAAGCGAGTGTCGCTGCGTTGCGGGTTGGCAGTGACTTGTGTGATAGCCAAGGAAATTGAGCCGCCAGCAGGCGTGAAGCCATATCGTTATACACATCTTTTGGCCATTTTTTGAACAGGATGCTCAGAACCCCGTGAATTAAGGCATTCAAGCCATCCCATTGGCTTTTTGAGGTTCAAAATGCCACTCTGAGATAAACCCGTAACTCATTGATTAAACAGTGCGTTAGAAAGATGTGTATAACGATATGGCGTGAAGCCGGTCGAGTGGCGGTTGCTGAGCAATCGCGTACCTGAAGGACGAGAAGATATCGTGGAGCTGATCGACTGGTATCGGGCTAGATGGGAAATCGAGATGTTCTTCAATGTGCTGAAGAGCGGCTGCTGTGTCGAAGCGTTACAGTTATCGACCGTGGATCGCATTGAGCGGGCATTGGCGCTGTTCATGATCGTGGCATGGCGCATCGCCTATTTAATGCGTATGGGACGAACCTGTCCAGAGCTGGACGCAATGTTGTTCTTTGATTCCGACGAGACTCATGGAGCTTACCTACTGATGAACAAGCGTATGCCCAAGGGCCGCCCTAAGCTAAACGAAGTATTGCGCTTAGTTGCGCAACTGGGAGGCTTTCTTGCTCGAAAAGGCGACGGTGAACCAGGCGCAAAAACTATCAGGAAAGGCTTGCAGAAAGTCATGACGGCCGCCGAAACGCTACGCGCGCTCAGGCACGAACAGAGATGTGTATAACGAGGTGGGTGTAGACCAGATGATGCAACCCGGTCGGGATCAGAATACGTTCAAGGAAGCCGTAAATCGCTACCCCAAACGGTCCTGCGCCTTTAATCGCAAAGGCCAGTGCGCTAATACCGTGTTGGGCATAGGGCCAGACGGCGCTCATGACAAAGCCGAGCAATATCGCGCTGGGGATGGCCAGAATGGTGACAAAACAGTGGCCTGAGTAGATAGCCATCACGCCGTTAAACTGTTTGCTGGAATAACGGTTAAACAGATAACCGGCAAAGGCACCGATGAGGATACCGGCGAACACGCCCATTTCCAGCACTTGTACGCCCAGCACCATGCCTTGCCCGGCAGGACGCATCTCTGCGGCAGGCACCAGTTTGCCCTGAAGTTGTAGCGTAATGTTCATTGCGTTGATGAAAATGATAAAGGTCACTAACCCGATCAGGGCGGCATAGCCTTTGTCACGCGTGGCAAGGCCAATGGGGATGCCGACGGCAAACACCAGCGCCAGGTTGGCCAGGATGGCAACGGCGGATTTGGCGATCAGTTGACCAAAATTCTGAATAATGGGGTGGTGCAGCAAAGGCAGATATTCGGCAAGGTTGCCGTTACCGAACACATTACCAAACGCGATAAATAACCCGACGATTGGCAGGATCAGCACCGGACCGTACAGCGATTTGCCGAAATTCTGCAGCGCATTAACGGCTCTTTTCATTTTTTGCCCTCTTCGTGGCTATTGTTAAGGGTAACGTCTGTCAGGTGTCACCTGAGAAGGTGTAGCGTACGGGTAAAGACTAAATAACTGTTCCGAATAGTAGATCACCTGAAGGGAACTCAGTCCGAGTTGAGCGATCTGATCAATCGATAAAGATCCCAAATCATCAACCGGACTGAGCGATGTCGAGCATAGCACCGATACCCCGTAACGAACGACGCCTGATGAAGAAAACTCTCCATAAAACGCGTGACAAGAATCACGCCCGCAGGCTGACCGCCATCCTGATGTTGCACCGGGGCGAGCGCGTGAGCGATGTCGCCAGAATGCTTTGCTGCGCCCGTTCGTCAATCGGCAGATGGATTAACTGGCTCACCCTGTACGGCATTGAAGGCCTCAAATCTCTGCGGCCCGGTCGTGGCCGTCGCTGGCCGTTTGAACAGATCTGCGCACTGTTAATCCAGCTCGTAAAGCGTTCCCCTCATGATTTTGGCTATCAGCGTTCGCGCTGGAGCACGGAACTGCTAGCGATAAAAATCAATGAGATAACCGGTTGCCAGTTGCATGCTTCCACGGTGCACCGTTGGCTGCCTTCTGCCGGTCTGGTGTGGCGACGCGCAGCTCCTACGCTGCGTATCCGCGACCCGCATAAGGAAGAAAAAATGGAGGCCATCTCGATGGCGCTGGAACAATGCAGCGCGGAACATCCCGTCTTTTACGAAGACGAAGTGGATATTCATCTGAATCCCAAAATTGGCGCGGACTGGCAGGTTCGCGGGAAGCAGAAACGCATCGTGACGCCGGGCCAGAACGAGAAATATTATCTGGCGGGTGCATTACACAGCGGGACGGGAAAAGTCAGCTATGTTGGAGGAAACAGTAAAATTTCATGTTTTTTATCAGTATGTTATATCATCTGAGAGCAACGTACAGACGGGCAAAAACGCTCACGCTGATAGTTGATAACTACATTATTCACAAAAGCCGGGAGACGCAGCGCTGGCTGGAAGAAAACCCGAAATTCAGGGTTATTTATCAGCCGGTGTACTCACCATGGGTAAATCATGTAGAGCGGTTATGGCAGGCGTTGCATGAAACCATTACCCGCAATCATCAATGCTGTTCAATGTGGCAGTTACTGAACAAGGTTCGCCGCTTCATGGAAACCGTCAGCCCGTTTCTCAGTGGAAAACATGGACAGGCAAAAGTGTAGCGGTATTAGGAACAGCTATTTAGCATTGAATTGCGCGGTGAATCTGGTTATCTTATTGTTTTAAAAACAAATTACCCAAAAGGTAACAAATTACTCTGGGAACTGTGATCGCACAGCGATTGCCATGACGCGGGTATTTGCCCACCCGTGTGGCTATGTGTGCAATGACGAGACAAAAAGATACGATTTTTTTAAGAAAATGTTATATAAGCCGATAGGCAAGGGAATGTTGCCACCCTATAATCGGCGCCACTTTCACTGACTGGTATGATAATTCTTTTCATCCGGTCGTTATTAGTGTGTGACATAATGAGGTCAATATGACGGTAGAACGTACCTTTTCCATCGTAAAACCCAATGCCGTAGCCAAGAATGCCATCGGTGCTATTTATGCGCGTTTTGAAAGCGCCGGATTCACGCTGGTGGCTGCCAAAATGGTGCAATTAACCCGTGCGCAGGCGGAAGGTTTCTATGCCGAGCACCAAGGCAAGCCGTTTTTTGATGGCCTGGTGGATTTCATGACCTCTGGCCCGATCATGGTGCAGGTGTTGGAAGGGGAAAACGCCATTCAGCGCAACCGTGAAATCATGGGCGCGACGAATCCGGCGAATGCGCTGGCAGGTACACTGCGCGCTGACTACGCAGACACTTTTACCGAAAATGCGGTACACGGCTCCGATTCTCCGGAATCTGCTGCACGTGAGATCGCTTATTTCTTCAGTGCTGAAGAGATCTGCCCGCGCCTGCGTTAATCCGGTGCGGCGGTTTTTCTCGCATCAAGCGTAAAAAAACGCGACGGCGGTAGCATCGCTGTTTTAAACTTTGTACAATGCCGCGCCCCCGATGAGCACGCACTGTTTGTCCGGGGCGTTTCTTATTCATATTATCGTCATCTGTCGCGCCACAACGTGTAATAACGAGGCCAAGAGTTACCATTATGAGCATGTCCCAATCTCCGTCTTTAGCGGAAAGCACCACCCTGTCTGCCGCCACCTGTTCCTCCACTGCTACCGATGCTGCACCTGTCGTGAAAACCGACGGCGAAAAGATCAATCTGTTGGATTTGAATCGCCAGCAAATGCGCGCTTTTTTTGCCTCAATTGGTGAAAAGCCTTTCCGCGCTGATCAGGTGATGAAGTGGATGTATCTCTACTGTAGCGATGATTTCGCCGAAATGACGGACATCAACAAGGTGCTGCGTCAGAAGTTACAGCAGATCGCCGAGATCCGTGCGCCGGAAGTGGTCGCTGAACAACGTTCTTCTGATGGCACCATCAAATGGGCGATACTGGTCGGTGGGCAACGGGTCGAAACCGTGTACATCCCGGAAGAAGATCGTGCCACGCTCTGCGTATCCTCGCAGGTGGGCTGCGCCCTTGAATGCAAGTTTTGTTCGACCGCGCAGCAGGGGTTCAACCGCAACCTGCGCGTATCGGAAATTATTGGCCAGGTGTGGCGTGCCGCGAAAATCATCGGTGCTCAGAAAGTCACCGGTCAGCGCCCAATCACTAACGTGGTGATGATGGGCATGGGTGAGCCGTTGCTGAACTTGAACAACGTGGTGCCCGCCATGGAGATCATGCTGGATGATTTCGGTTTTGGTTTATCCAAACGCCGCGTGACGCTTTCTACCTCTGGTGTAGTACCGGCGCTGGATAAATTGGGTGATATGATCGATGTTGCTTTGGCGATATCGCTGCACGCGCCGACGGATGATATCCGTAATGAAATCATGCCCATCAACAAAAAGTATGACATCGCGACCTTTTTAGCCGCTGTGCGTCGCTATCTGGAGAAATCCAATGCCAATCAGGGGCGCGTTACGGTGGAATACGTGCTGCTGGATCACATCAATGATGGCACCGAACATGCGCATCAGCTTGCCGAGTGTTTAAAAGATACCCCCTGCAAGATTAACCTGATTCCCTGGAACCCGTTCCCGGGGGCGTCCTATGGTCGCAGTTCCAAAAGCCGCGTAGATCGTTTCTCCAAGGTGCTAATGGAGTATGGTTTTACCACCATTGTGCGTAAGACGCGCGGTGACGATATTGATGCGGCGTGTGGTCAATTGGCTGGCGAAGTGGTCGATCGTACCAAGCGTACGCTGCGCACCAAACGCGCGGGTGAACCAATTCAGGTTAAAGCGGTCTAATGTGACTTAATGTGCTTGGCGAAATGGCATTTGGCATCGAATCAGGGTGCTAAACGCCTTTCATCGGCATATGATGGCGTCCGCGTAGCTAGCATGTATTGGCTGAATACGTGCTGGTGTTTACCGCGTTAGCGACAATGCGGGATGCGACAGCGAGCGGACAGGGAATCCGTTTTTTAGCGGAGGGTCAGGATGACACCTCGTATTCAGCAAGATTATGTACAACGTCAAGAGTATGTACAGCGTCGTGTTTTATTCGCGCTCGGCATCGTAGTGCCACTGTTGAGTGGGTGTGCCAAGGTGCAGCGCCCGTCGGCGACCGAAGCGTTGGTCACTACGCGGTTGCAACTGGGTATGGCATACCTGAAACGAGACGATCTTGACGCGGCGCGGCGCAACTTGTCGAGTGCCGTTGAGGCCGCTCCACTCGATTACCGTACCCAACTGGGTATGGCGTTGTACGAACAGCGCATTGACGAATACGGTGCGGCAGAACGGCGTTATCAA
The DNA here is from genome assembly GCF_053848865.1 of Symbiopectobacterium sp. Eva_TO. Taxonomy (NCBI): domain Bacteria; kingdom Pseudomonadati; phylum Pseudomonadota; class Gammaproteobacteria; order Enterobacterales; family Enterobacteriaceae; genus Symbiopectobacterium; species Symbiopectobacterium sp. Eva_TO. Next base: position 3,041,682 of record NZ_JBSPEY010000004.1, read on the forward strand.
ACCGCGTTGCGTCAGGCACCGGAAAATGCCAGCGTAATGAATAATTACGGTGCGTTTCTCTGTAGTTTAGGGCAGTATGTAGCGGCGCAGAAACAGTTCAGCACTGCGGCGCAACACCCTGATTATCGAGAAATTGCGCAGGCTTTGGAAAACGCGGGATACTGCCATTTCAAAGCGGGAAAATGTGATGAGGCACGCACATTGTTAGTTCGGGCGCTACACTATGACCCGACAAAAGGCGACAGGGTGCTCAGTGAAGTGGGGCATCGACTGACTGCCCAACACTTTAACGAAGCCAGGCGCCTTTTGGATATTTATCACCATAGCCTTCCAGCCAGCGCTGAGAGTCTGTGGTTAGAGATTCGTTTCGCCGCGTTGGCGGGCCGTGATGATGAGCGTAACTATCATGGCGACAGGCTGGCGCGAAGTTTTCCACACTCTAAACAGTACCAGCAGTTCTTAGCTAATGAATACTGAAGCCACTCTAGAAAATACCACCCCTGCCACTCCTGGCGAGCGTCTGCGTCAGGCGCGTGAGCATATGGGATTGACACAGCAAACTGTCGCTGAACGTTTATGCCTCAAAGTGACCACCGTGCGAGAGATCGAAGAGGGCAGCACCTCTCCTGATTTAGCAACTACCTTTTTGCGCGGTTATATCCGCTCTTATGCCAAGCTGGTGCATTTGCCGGAAAGCGAACTGCTGCCTGCGTTGGATAAACACGTGGTGCCGAGAATCGCCAACGTGGCGTCAATGCAAGGCTTTGCCTTAGGAAAAAGCCGTAAGAAACGCGATGGCTGGTTGATGACTTTTACCTGGCTGGTGGTGCTTACCGTGCTAGGGTTAACCGGTGCCTGGTGGTGGCAGAATTATCAGGTGCAGCAGCAAGAGATCAGTTCTATGATCGATCATGCTGCGGCTAACACGCCGGAAGAGGCTGATAGTCAAACGGCGGTTCCGTTCGCCACGACCGGCTCACAGGCTATCGATTTGACGCAGATTGCGCCGGCCGCGCCGGAAGGTGCAAACACCACCGCGAATTCAGCGTCGGTGAATTCGTCTGCTGCAAATGCAGCAACGACTACGGGTGCGCCGGTGACGCCAGCGCATGCGGGTAATGGGCATCAGCCTGTTGCACCGGTTACCACGCCCCCTTCTACTGCTACAGAGCCCGCTGCTTCACAGAGCGCAACGCCTGTCAGTGACAACGGCAATACCATTGCCATGACCTTCAGCGCCGATTGCTGGCTGGAAGTGATCGATGCGGCAGGCAAAAAACTCTACAGCGGCGTGCAGCGCAGCGGCAGTGTGTTAAACCTGAGCGGTCAGGCGCCTTATCGCTTGAAGATCGGCGCACCGGCAGCAGTGCAAATTCAGTATCAAGGTAAACCGGTGGATTTGAGCCGGTTTGTAAGAAGCAACCAGATTGCTCGTCTGACGCTGGCAGCGGAGTAATTTCCGGTGCCGGTGATGCTGTAAATGTGGAGAAGAAGTAATGCATAACCCTGCACCCATCGTCCGTCGCAAATCAACGCGCATTTACGTCGGCAAGGTGCCTGTTGGTGACGGCGCGCCGATTGCCGTGCAGTCGATGACTAACACCCGAACCACCGATGTGGACGCCACAGTAAAACAGATCAAGTCCCTTGAACGGGTTGGCGTGGATATTGTTCGCGTCTCCGTGCCTACCATGGACGCAGCGGAAGCGTTTAAGCTGATCAAACAGCAGGTTAACGTTCCGCTGGTGGCCGATATCCACTTTGACTACCGTATCGCGCTGAAAGTGGCGGAATACGGCGTGGACTGCCTGCGTATCAATCCCGGCAATATCGGCAACGAAGAGCGTATTCGCTCGGTGGTCGATTGCGCGCGCGATAAAAACATTCCGATTCGCATCGGGGTCAACGGCGGTTCTCTGGAAAATGATCTTCAGGAAAAATACGGTGAACCCACGCCGGAAGCGCTGTTGGAATCTGCAATGCGTCACGTTGACATCCTCGATCGCCTCAACTTCGATCATTTCAAGGTGAGTGTGAAAGCGTCGGATGTGTTTCTGGCCGTGCAATCTTACCGTTTACTGGCGGCGCGTATCGATCAGCCGCTGCATCTGGGGATTACAGAAGCGGGCGGCGCACGCAGCGGTGCGGTCAAATCGGCTATCGGCCTAGGGCTGCTGCTGTCGGAAGGCATTGGCGACACGCTGCGTATTTCGCTGGCGGCCGATCCGGTTGAAGAAGTCAAAGTCGGCTTTGATATCCTGAAATCGCTGCGTATTCGCGCGCGTGGTATCAATTTCATCGCTTGCCCTACCTGCTCTCGCCAGGAATTCGATGTTATCGGCACGGTCAACGCGCTGGAACAGCGTCTGGAAGATATCATTACGCCGATGGACGTTTCCATTATAGGTTGCGTGGTCAACGGGCCGGGCGAAGCGCTGGTCTCAACGCTGGGCGTGACCGGCGGTAACAAGAAAAGCGGCTTTTATGAAGATGGCGTGCGCCAGAGAGAGCGCTTTGACAACGACGACATGATTGACCAACTGGAAGCGAAAATTCGCGCCAAAGCGGCTATGCTGGATGAAAATAAACGCATCACGGTCAATGTGGTGGACAAATAATCAGCCTCGCATCGTCAGTGACTGTTAAACCCGGCGGTGGCTTTAACTTTGAACAGAGCACATTGAACCCCCTATAATCGGGTCCATTGGAAAAACGATTTTAAAACGCATAGAGAACTGACGTGGCAAAAAATATCCAAGCCATACGCGGCATGAATGATTATCTGCCTGCTGAAACGGCCTTATGGCAGCGTATCGAAGATAGCCTGAAAAAAGTACTCCGCAGTTACGGTTACAGTGAAATCCGTCTGCCCATCGTTGAGCAGACGCCGTTGTTTAAACGGGCGATTGGCGAAGTGACCGATGTGGTTGAAAAAGAGATGTACACCTTTGACGACCGTAACGGCGATAGCCTCTCACTGCGCCCGGAAGGGACCGCAGGCTGCGTACGTGCCGGTATTGAACACGGTATCCTTTATAATCAGGAACAGCGCCTGTGGTATATGGGGCCGATGTTCCGTCACGAACGTCCGCAAAAAGGGCGCTACCGTCAATTCCATCAGTTAGGCTGTGAAGTGTTTGGTCTGCAAGGACCGGATATCGATGCCGAACTGATCCTGCTCAGTGCGCGCTGGTGGCGCGAACTGGGTATCGCCGAACACGTGGCGCTGGAACTGAACTCCATCGGTTCGTTGGAAGCGCGGGCGCGCTACCGTGATGCGTTGATCGCGTTTCTGGAACAACACAAAGATCAGTTGGATGAAGATTGCTTGCGTCGCATGTACACCAACCCGCTGCGCGTATTGGATTCCAAAAACGCGCAGGTGCAGGCACTTCTCAATGATGCGCCGGTGTTGACGGACTATCTGGATGACGAATCTCGCCAACACTTTGAGCAACTGGGTGAACTTTTAACGCAAGCGGGTATCCCATTTACGGTGAATCCGCGGTTGGTGCGCGGTCTGGATTATTACAACCGCACGGTGTTCGAGTGGGTCACCACCAGTCTGGGTTCGCAGGGCACGGTGTGCGCGGGCGGCCGTTATGACGGCATGGTAGAACAGCTCGGTGGGCATGCCACACCTGCTGTCGGTTTTGCCATGGGGCTGGAGCGTTTGGTGCTGTTAGTGCAGTCGGTTAACCCTGATTTCACCGCACTGCCTGGCGTTGAGGTGTATCTGATTTCCTCTGGCGTTGGCACGCAGTCAGCGGCCATGCAACTGGCTGAAACACTGCGTGATGCGCTGCCTGAGCTGAAACTGATGACCAACTATGGCGGCGGAAATTTCAAGAAACAGTTTGCTCGCGCGGATAAATGGGGCGCTCGTATTGCGCTGGTGCTGGGCGAGAACGAAGTGGCTTCCGGTCAGGTAGTGGTGAAAAATCTGAGCAGCGGCGAGCAGGATACATTGGCGCAGGCGGACGTTGCCGCGCGTCTGGCAACGTTACTGGGTTGAGGAGAGAGACACCGTGGAAGTCTATACCACTGAGAATGAGCAAGTTGATGCGTTGTGCCGCTTTTTGATTGAAAACGGTAAAGCGTTGGTGGTGGGGATTGTGCTCGGTATCGGTGCCCTGGTCGGGTGGCGTTACTGGCAGAATCATCAGTCTGAAGGGGCCATGTCTTCCTCGTTGGCTTACCAGCAGGCCAGTGAAGCATTGGCGAAAGGTGATGCGGCGGGCGTTTCGGCGGCGGAAAAATTCTCGGCTGAGAATAAGAGCAGCTATGGCGTGTTGTCTTCCTTGCAACTGGCGCGCTATCACGCCGATAAAGGGGAGTTCGCTCAGGCGGAAACCCAATTGCGCACAGCGTTGACGCAAACCAAAGATGTCGATCTGCAAGCATTGACCGCGCTGCGTTTGGCGCGCGTTCAGGTGCAGCAGGGTAAAGCCGATGACGCATTGAAAACGCTGGATACCATCACACAGGCGGGATGGGCTGCCATGGTGGCTGATGTGCGCGGCGATGCCTTGGTGAGCAAAGGCGATAATGCGGCTGCACGTGCGGCATACGATAAAGGGGTGGCGGCGAATCCGCCACAGGCATTGCAGGCGTTTCTGCGTATGAAATTAAATAATCTGCCGGGCTAAGAGGAACGTCATGCAATTGCGTAAAACACTTGTGGTTGGAATGCTTTCTCTGGCTTTTTTGAGCGGATGTTCGCTGTTTAGCGGTGAAGAAGACGCGGTAACTATGTCGCCGCTGCCCAAGGTTGAGAATCAGTTTACGCCAACCAAAGTTTGGAGCAGTTCTGTGGGGAGCGGCCTTGACGGGCACTACTCCAATTTGCGTCCAGCCTGGCAGGGCGATCGCGTTTTTGCCGCCGACCGTAAAGGTCTGGTGAAGGCGATGGACTTGGCAAACGGCAAAGAGCTGTGGCGTGCCGATCTGTCTACCAAACGTGGGCTACTCTCGTCGCGTGAATCCGCGCTGCTTTCCGGCGGTGTGTCGGTCTCTGGCGATCGTGTCTATGTCGGCAGTGAGCGCGCAGAGGTGTTTGCGCTTAATGCGGCAGACGGTACCCTTGCATGGCAAGCCACGGCAGCGGGTGAAGTATTATCACGCCCGGTGGTGAGTGATGGCGTGGTACTGGTGCACACTAGCAACGGTATGCTGCAAGCGCTAAATGAAAGTGACGGTACCATTAAATGGACCGTAAACCTGGATATCCCGACGCTGTCGCTGCGCGGTGAATCTGCGCCTGCAATCGCGTTTGGTGCTGCTATTGTCGGCGGTGACAATGGTCGTGTAAATGCAGTGCTGATCAACCAGGGGCAACTGATTTGGCAGCAACGCATTTCTCAACCGAGCGGTGCGACCGAAATCGATCGTTTGAACGATGTGGATACGACGCCGGTGGTGGCTGGTGAGCTGGTGTATGCACTCGGCTATAACGGCAACATGACGGCGCTCCATCTGCGCTCTGGCCAGATCGTGTGGAAACGCGAACTGGGCAGCGTGCAGGATTTTGTCATCGATGGCGATCGTATCTACGTCGTGGATCAAAACGATCGCGTGGTCGCTCTCAGCACCAATGGCGGCGTGAATCTGTGGCGACAAAGCGATCTGCTGCACCGTAACCTGACCGGACCGGCGCTGTATAATGGCTATCTGGTGGTGGGGGACTCCGAAGGTTATCTGCACTGGATCAATACTGCGGATGGTCGTTTCGTGGCGCAGCATAAAGTGGACAGTTCCGGTTTCCTTAGCGACCCGGTGGTGGCTAGCGACAAGCTGTTGATTCAGTCCAAGAACGGCGACGTATACGCGTTTATCCGCTAGAGAACAGAATGTATCTGGGCTGCACCGCGCAGACGGGGTGAGCCTTGAAACGGCTCCTGAATGCATCAGGGGCCGTTTCGTCTTTTAAATGTCAGCGAGTCGATTTTCTGTAACATATTGAAATATAATAAATGAGGTTGTGAAATGATACCTGTCGTCGCGCTCGTTGGGCGCCCGAATGTGGGAAAATCTACCCTGTTTAACCGCCTGACGCGTACCCGTGACGCCCTGGTGGCGGATTTTCCTGGGCTGACGCGTGACCGTAAATACGGCTGGGCGGAAGTGGAAGGGCAGGAGTTCATGATCATTGATACCGGTGGTATCGACGGTTCGGAAGAGGGCGTGGAAACCCGTATGGCAGGGCAGTCGCTGCTCGCCATTGAAGAAGCGGATATCGTGCTGTTTATGGTAGATGCGCGCGCCGGCCTGATGCCTGCCGATCTGGGCATCGCACAGCATTTGCGCAGACGCGAGAAAGTCACCTTCCTGGTCGCCAACAAAATTGATGGCGTGGATGCGGATATCGCAATGGCGGATTTCTATTCGCTGGGGCTGGGTGAGGTCTATCCCATGGCAGCTTCCCACGGGCGCGGTGTTACTTCGTTGCTGGAAAACGTGTTGCTGCCTTACGCCAAGCAGGAAGATGAACCGGTTGAACTGACGGAAGAAGAGGCTAACGCTGCCTATTGGGCGGAACAGTTAGGCGAAAATAGCGATGAGCCAGAGGACACCGAAGATGACTTCGATCCGGAAAGTATGCCCATTAAACTGGCTATCGTCGGTCGCCCCAATGTGGGCAAGTCCACCCTGACCAACCGTATTCTGGGCGAAGACCGTGTGGTGGTGTATGACATGCCGGGCACCACCCGCGACAGCATTTACATTCCGATGGAACGCGATGGCCGCGAGTATGTGCTGATCGACACCGCTGGCGTACGTAAACGTGGCAAGGTCAAGGAAACCGTCGAAAAATTCTCGGTGATCAAAACGCTGCAAGCGATCGAAGATGCCAACGTGGTACTTCTGGTTATCGATGCGCGCGACGGCATTTCCGATCAGGATCTCTCGCTGTTGGGCTTTATTCTTAATGCGGGACGTTCGCTGGTTATCGCGGTGAACAAATGGGATGGGCTGTCGCAAGAGATCAAAGAGCAGGTGAAAGACATGCTCGACTTACGTCTCGGGTTCATCGATTTTGCGCGCGTGCATTTTATCTCTGCGCTGCATGGCAGCGGCGTCGGTAACTTGTTTGAGTCGGTGCACGAAGCGTATACCTGCGCTACCAAGCGTGTGAACACCTCACTGTTGACGCGTATCATGCAGATGGCCGTTGACGATCACCAGCCGCCGCTGGTTCAGGGCCGCCGCGTGAAGCTGAAATACGCTCACGCCGGGGGGTACAACCCGCCGATTGTGGTGATCCACGGCAATCAGGTTAAAGATCTGCCGGATTCCTACAAACGCTATCTGATGAACTACTACCGTCGTTCGCTGAACGTGATGGGCACGCCGATTCGCATTCAGTTCAAAGAGGGGGAAAACCCCTTTGCCGAGAAGCGCAATACTCTCACGCCCAATCAGTTGCGTAAGCGTAAGCGCTTGATGCAGCACATCAAGAAAGGCAAGTAATTAGAATGGGGCGGAATCGATGATCCGCCCCATTTTTATTATGGCCTTTGAATCAGCAATGGCCGTCAACCCTGTGTGAAAGTGTACGTTATGTCTTGGGAAACCTGGAGTTTTGCCTTTAATGTCACCATGCCTAACTTGTTAATCCTGTTGATTGGCATGGGGCTGCGCCGTTTGGGGCAGCTGGATGACGCCTTTTGCGATTCGGCAATGAAGTTGGTGTTTAATCTGGCGCTGCCCTTTCTGCTGTTTTTCAGCGTGGCGACCAGTCAACAGTCAATTGCCATGCATCTCCCGATGATCCTCTATGGTGCCGTAGGTACCGTAACCACGTTTTTATTGCTCGAGTATGCGGCTGTTTATCTGGTGAAAGATCCCCGTGAGCGCGGTATTTTTGTTCAGGGAGGTTTTCGATCCAACACTGGCATTATGGGTTTGGCGTTTGCGGTACGCGCTTATGGTGAGCAGGGGATTGCGGTCGGCTCGCTCTACCTGACGGTCACTGTTATCTTGTTCAACGTGCTGTCCGTGATCACCCTAACGCGCAGTATACGGCGGGGGCAGGATGGCGGCCGCGTCAGCAAGAAAGCGCTGTTAACCAGCATTGCGACCAATCCGCTGATTATTGGGCTGTTACTGGGAGTGGGCTATTCTCAGTCTGGCTTGGCACTGCCCGACGTGGTGCGACAAACGGGTCAGCAGATCTCCGGGCTGGCGCTGCCATTGGCATTGCTGTGTGCCGGGGCGAGTCTTGATTTTAAAACCATGTTGCGCACCAGTAACGTCGCGGCGCTCTCCACCGTTGCCAAACTGGTGGTGGTGCCAGGCCTGCTGACGCTCGGTGGCTGGCTGGTAGGCTTTCGCGGTGTGCAGTTGGGGATCATTTTTCTCTTTGCCTCGACCCCGACGGCGGCAGGCAGCTATGCCATGACACGGGCTATGGGCACCTCGTTATACACATCTCTGTTCGTGCCTGAGCGCGCGTAGCGTTTCGGCGGCCGTCATGACTTTCTGCAAGCCTTTCCAGATAGTTTTTGCGCCTGGTTCACCGTCGCCTTTTCGAGCAAGAAAGCCTCCGAGTTGCGCAACTAAGCGCAATACTTCGTTTAGCTTAGGGCGGCCCTTGGGCATACGCTTGTTCATCAGTAGGTAAGCTCCATGAGTCTCGTCGGAATCAAAGAACAACATTGCGTCCAGCTCTGGACAGGTTCGTCCCATACGCATTAAATAGGCGATGCGCCATGCCACGATCATGAACAGCGCCAATGCCCGCTCAATGCGATCCACGGTCGATAACTGTAACGCTTCGACACAGCAGCCGTTCTTCAGCACATTGAAGAACATCTCGATTTCCCATCTAGCCCGATACCAGTCGATCAGCTCCACGATATCTTCTCGTCCTTCAGGTACGCGATTGCTCAGCAACCGCCACTCGACCGGCTTCACGCCTGCTGGCGGCTCAATTTCCTTGGCTATCACACAAGTCACTGCCAACCCGCAACGCAGCGACACTCGCTTCACGCGCAGCGCCTGTTTCACCGTACGCGCCTTCTGCCCCGCGCGAGCCGCCATAACGAATTGGATTTCTCCCACCGGCACGGTCTTTCCAACCTTCTGCCAAAGCTTCTCATTACAGTCTAGACTGCGATTATGAGTCGAGCGGATCAACCAGTCAGCCGGAGTGCCAAGGTCATCAGCGAGCTGCATCAACGCCTTGATATCCGCTTCGCGATCGGCTAAGTACACCAGACGTGTGTTTGGCAACTCCGAGGCGAGTTCAGCAACTTGCTCGTATCCCTCGAGTGTAGTGGCACACTGATACTGGCCACCTGATCGGAGGTGATATGCTCACCTCATCAACACGACAGGTGACCTCATGGGTAAACATTTTACGGCGGAATTTAAGCTCGAAGCCGCAAAGCTGGTTGTCGACCACGGCTACACATACGTTAAGGCCGCAGAGGCGGTTAATGTCAGCCATTCTGCCATTAGTCGCTGGGTCAATAAGCTTCGCCTTGAACGACAGGGAAAAACGCCAACGGGACTTCCTCTTACCCCTGAACAGCTCGAGCTGCGTGAGATGAAGAAAAAAGTCCAATGCCTTGAAATGGAGAACGAAATCCTAAAAAAGGCTACGGCGCTCTTAATGTCGGACTCACTCAACGGTTCACGGTAGTCGACAGGCTGAGGGCGCGATACCCGGTCACGGCGTTGTGCCAAACTTTTGAGGTACATCGCAGCAGCTACAGGCACTGGCAGGCTTCCGCTAATGAACCCGACGGTGAGCGCGTGGTTAAGTGTAGTCGCGTCATGGAAGCCTGGAACGCCAGCGGTGGCTCTGCCGGCGCTCGAAGTATCGCGACCATCGTCACCGGCAGCTCTGGTGTCAAAATGGGGCGCTGGCTGGCTGGCAAGCTGATGAAGGAGCTGGGTATCGCCAGCTGCCAGCGACCGGCTCACAAATACAAACGCGGCGGCAATGAACACGTTGAAATACCGAACTATCTCAACCGCCAGTTCGCGGTTACCGCGCCGGATCAGGTCTGGTGCGGCGATGTGACCTACATCTGGACGGGCAAATGCTGGGCTTACCTTGCGGTGGTGCTAGACCTGTTCGCCCGCAAACCGGTGGGCTGGGCCATGTCGACGTCGCCGGACTCGGCGCTGACAGTTAAAGCGTTGCAGATGGCCTGGGAACTCCGGGGACAACCAACAGGAGTCATGTTCCACAGCGACCAGGGCAGCCACTATACCAGCCGTCAATACCGGCAAGCCCTGTGGCGCTGCCGGATAAAGCAGAGTATGAGTCGGCGGGGTAACTGCTGGGATAATGCGCCAATGGAGCGGTTCTTCCGCAGCCTGAAGACAGAATGGGTGCCGACAAAGGGTTACAACAGCTTCAGCGAAGCCCAGGACGCGATTATCCGCTACATCACGGGGTATTACAGCGCTATCCGGCCTCACTGGTATAACGGCGGCTTAACTCCAAACGAATCTGAGCGACTGTTCTACATACAGTCTAATGCGGTGGCCAATATTAGTTGACCACTACATCCTCACGATGACGCAGGATGCGGCGCATGGTCTGCTTCTCGGCGTCGAAGATGGCCTCTTTAAGCCATATCGTTATACACATCTTTTGGCCATTTTTTGAACAGGATGCTCAGAACCCCGTGAATTAAGGCATTCAAGCCATCCCATTGGCTTTTTGAGGTTCAAAATGCCACTCTGAGATAAACCCGTAACTCATTGATTAAACAGTGCGTTAGAAAGATGTGTATAACGATATGTCTTTAAGCTGGTTGGTAATGCTGTAGATACGGCGGCACTCTTCGGCCAGCAGGGGGAGTTGCCGGACTTCAAAGTGTTGAGGGGAGGGTACGCCCGTTACGCGGCGCAGGGCGTACCATATGGCGCTCCTCCATGCCCGGTCGAAGTTGAAGCCGTTCGCCATGCTCCAGACCAGATGGGTCAGGCAACGAGTATCATCATCGTTGAACAGTTCGGCGGCTTGGGGTTGGTATTGTGGGATCTTGGTTTCTTTGTCGAGGATATCCAATACCCATTTACGGAACTCTTTGGCGATCGGCGTGTTGGCGAACATCGCAATCAGGTGAGCGCCGCGCAGGGAGAAGATGCGAGTGTTTTGCATATCGCCATTGGCGTCAGGCAACTTAATTACCGCAGTCATCTGAGTTGTAAATTCGTCTTTGTTTCTGTTAAAAATTTTGGTTACTGCTGTTTTGGGGTTCGCGTATTTCAAGGCTAACCCAATTTGGGTTGACCTCAGCCAGATAGATTGCTCACGGTGAATAATTTCAAGCTGAGCGTTATGGAATGAAATATGGTTCTTCATTGCTAGACTCCTTGTGTGTATTAGGAGCCGTCACGCCGGTGGTATACGGTTGGTGACGACCTGTACGGGGATACCACTACCGGACACAAGTAACCGGCCTGATCGAAATCAGCCCCGCACAGGCCGTCATAGAAGATTGCAGGCAATAAAAAAGCGCCATGCAATTTTTTAATCGGGCGCTGTGCGCCTTGCGTCATGCGGGGTGGTATTCCCGGCACCTGAATTTGCAGATGCAGAGCGACTATAGCGCATGGGTTATCCTTGCGTCAATGCTATTTTGGGATTTCAAGGACGTTAGCTTTTTGAATCGAGGCATGTTTGTGGGTATTTTATAAAATGTATAAATTGAAATTTTGAGAACATAATATCGCGAAAAATAAGGTGAAAAATAGATATCAGTATATATTATGCAAATGCATAATATATACAGCAGTGGTAATTAGATTGGTCGGAGGATGATATGAATATTAAGGATTATATTTCTGCATATGCTTTCAAAGATGTTGAAGCAGCATATCGATTGGCGATAGAGGATAAAAAGCATTTAGAGTTCGCGCAACGTCTCATAGTCGTAAGAATGAGCCATGAAAACCCAGTTAGCTCGCAATACTGCAGATATAAACAGTTAAATGATAATTTGATTCTAATACATAGCTGTCGTCATTACCCTGTTCAGGAAAATAAAGTTGTCGCAGTAAATGTAATAAATAAAGTAGCAGTAGATTTGAAATCAAATCAGGATGTTGTTAAGTTCCAGCTGGAACAGCTTCCAGGTGTTTTAAAACAATTCCTGGAGTCAAATAATGCAACGTGCGTTCATGAAGAACATCCAGTGCGTCGAATTGTTACATTACTATCAGGAATTACGTATTCTGAATCACAAGATGTCAGTTATAAAGCGAGAAGTTTTTTAGAAGAAACTATAAATGGAAAGACATTTAAATCCTTTGGTAATGAGATAAACATAGGGAGTTTTGATTTTAATCTACTAAAAAAACATGTTAACAGAATCAGTGAGTGGATTGCTACCATAAGTGAACCAATAGATATTGCAGATTGAATTGGGCTTTGTTGAATAAATCAAATGTATTAGTCGCGACTTGATCTGACACTGGACCTTGAAAGGTTGAGAGTTACCGGTTTTGATATGGGTGTCGAATCCTTATACAAAACACGAGGTAACTCTCATGCTTCATACTAACAATCCCATCATCAAACACAAAGCCGGCCTGCTCAATCTCGCCGAAGAACTCGGTAACGTATCAAAAGCCTGTAAAATCATGGGTGTGTCACGCGACACGTTTTATAGCTATCAGGAACTGGCGGCAGAAGGCGGCATTGACGCTCTGGTTAACCAAAACCGCCGGGTTCCCAACCTGAAAAACCGTGCTGATGAAGCCACTGAACGTGCGGTTGTTGATTACGCCATTGAGTTCCCGGCTCATGGCCAGCACCGGACCTGATGTAGCCCCCTGTAACACCAGACAGTAGCTGTATCTCCAGATAAGAGATAGGCTTAGATATATGTCTAACAATCATGCTAATTTTGAAATGACCGGGATCCTGTTAGGGCAAGAAGTCCGTAAGCGTAAAACTCCGCAAGAGAAAATCGCCATCATTCAGCAGACAATGGAGCCGGGGATGAACGTCTCCCATGTAGCCCGCCTGCATGGCATCCAGCCCAGCCTTTTGTTTAAGTGGAAGAAGTAATACCAGGAAGGAAGCCTCACCGCCGTTGCGGCCGGAGAAGAAGTGGTTCCAGCTTCGGCGCTGGCGACTGCCCTCAAGCAGGTCCGGGAGCTACAGCGCCTTCTGGGTAAGAAGACGATGGAAGTTGAGATCCTCAAAGAAGCAGTGGAGTACCGCCAGTCGCGAAAATGGATAGCGCATGCGCCCTTGTTGCCAAAGGACGGGGAATAGCTCTGGTCAGCCGCGCCATGAGCGTGTCGCGTGCGCAGCTGTCACTGCGGGTTAACCGTTCTGCCGACTGGCTGGACAGGCGCAGCAACCGGCGTAATGACGAAGCTGATGCTGAGATATTATCGGACATCCTCCGTATCATCAGCGACATGCCCAGTTACGGTTACCGCCGAGTGTGGGGTATCCTGCGTAAGCAACGTCGTGCAGAGGGACTTCCACCGGTGAACGCCAAACGGCTTTACAGGATAATGAGCGAGCATAACCTGCTGTTGTTGCATGATAAAACTGAACGTCCGAAGCGGGAGCATAAAGGCAAAATCGCGGTAGCAGAGAGCGATATGCGCTGGTGCTCAGATGGCTTCGAGTTCGGTTGTGACAACGGCGAGAAGCTGCGGGTGACGTTCGCACTGGACTGCTGCGACCGGGAGGCCATAGACCACCTCGTTATACACATCTCTGTTCGTGCCTGAGCGCGCGTAGCGTTTCGGCGGCCGTCATGACTTTCTGCAAGCCTTTCCAGATAGTTTTGCGCCTGGTTCACCGTCGCCTTTTCGAGCAAGAAAGCCTCCCAGTTGCGCAACTAAGCGCAATACTTCGTTTAGCTTAGGGCGGCCCTTGGGCATACGCTTGTTCATCAGTAGGTAAGCGCCATGAGTCTCGTCGGAATCAAAGAACAACATTGCGTCCAGCTCTGGACAGGTTCGTCCCATACGCATTAAATAGGCGATGCGCCATGCCACGATCATGAACAGCGCCAATGCCCGCTCAATGCGATCCACGGTCGATAACTGTAACGCTTCGACACAGCAGCCGTTCTTCAGCACATTGAAGAACATCTCGATTTCCCATCTAGCCCGATACCAGTCGATCAGCTCCACGATATCTTCTCGTCCTTCAGGTACGCGATTGCTCAGCAACCGCCACTCGACCGGCTTCACGCCTGCTGGCGGCTCAATTTCCTTGGCTATCACACAAGTCACTGCCAACCCGCAACGCAGCGACACTCGCTTCACGCGCAGCGCCTGTTTCACCGTACGCGCCTTCTGCCCCGCGCGAGCCGCCATAACGAATTGGATTTCTCCCACCGGCACGGTCTTTCCAACCTTCTGCCAAAGCTTCTCATTACAGTCCAGACTGCGATTATGAGTCGAGCGGATCAACCAGTCAGCCGGAGTGCCAAGGTCATCAGCGAGCTGCATCAACGCCTTGATGATGCGGCGTGCGGTATTTGAAGCCAAAACGTGCGATAAATGGCAGGCTACTTTTCTTTCCATCAGTGCAACGAAATTACACTGTCATTTTTCATCAGAGGCACTTTGGTCTGTTTGAGTGGTACGATCAACGGGACAATATTTGTAGATGCTGGTCAATGAAACACCATACAGTAATGCAAGCTGTTTTCTGCTATGACCATTCGCCAATAATTTTTGAGCTTCCTGTTGCTGTGCAAAAGATAGCGACTGAGGTCTGCCGCCAATACGTCCCCTAATTCTTGCTGCTGCTAAACCTGCCTTAGTACGCTCAACAATCAGTTCTCGCTCCATCTGTGCCAACGCGCTCATCACATGAAAGAAAAAACGGCCAGCGGACGTAGAGGTATCAATGGCATCCGTCAAACTATGAAAATGAATGCCTTCATCTTCCAGTTTGGATATTAAAGTAATCAAATGTTTAATGCTGCGACCCAGTCTATCCAACTTCCAGACGACTAAGGTGTCACCCGATTTCAGTGCATTTAACGCGCGTTTTAATCCGGGTCTCTGGTCTGTTTTTCCGCTGATTTTATCCTCAAAAATCAGCTCACAATTTGTACAAATGAGTGATTTTCGCTGTAAATCGGTGTTTTGGTCATTTTTTGACACCCTCATATAGCCTATTTTTGCCATTTTAGCCTCTTATTCTCCCTCTGAAAGCCTTGTCATCGCTGGTTTTGGGCAAAATATTAGCTAAATTCCCGATTTTAGAAAACCTTGGTTTGTTGGAAACGGTAGATTGTGCAAAAAATGCACTGGATAAACGTACCGGCGGAACGGTCAATGGAGGGGTCACATTAGGGCAAAATTTGACCATTTCATGGGGAGGTAGAACCGCCACTTATCAAGAGAATGGCGACATTCATGGGCCATTCTGGGGTGGGCATCTCAGCGGCTGGGTGGATAACAGAGTCAATGGTCGCGCTACCTGGGATTATGTCAATACTACGTTCGTAAAAGATATTCGATTGGGCCATATGCAGGAGATTCAGATATGGCGAGGCACGGGTTATCGTGATGAACCTCATTATGTAATAACCGGCGTGTATAACGGAAACGTTGATACCTATGTGGATTATGTTCAGCGCCGGATCTTACAGAAAAACGTTAATGGTAACTGGATAAATGTGTGGTTTATGTGATGAAAAATATTAAAAATTTCAAACGCTACCATCCTGACTCTGTTGATAAAAAATGGCTAGAACACGCTGTCGGGGCGATTTTCCTTATCTCGGAAGATGGTCAGGACTGGTATGCGTGCCAGAAAAGCTTTCAGCCCGATACGATGAAAGTCGAGTATGAAGCCGACGGAGTTATACGCTCGATGGGCTACGATATCAGCGGTTTCTGTCCCGAAGGATGCAGCATAGCAGAAGTATTAGCATGGCCTCAGGAGGCCGCCCCTAACCGAAAATGGTGTTTTATCGATGGTGAGGTTGTTCCACGCATTTATACAGCAGATGAACTCAGGGAGCAAGCGACCCATAAACGAGACTATCTGCTTGAACAGGGAGCAAAAATTATAGCCCCGCTTCAGGACGCCGTAGACCTCGACATGGCGACAGACACCGAAAAAGTGGCGCTACTGGCGTGGAAAAAATACCGAGTGCTGCTTAATCGGCTCGATATCAGCAACGCGCCAGATATCGCTTGGCCAGATCCTCCTTCAGAAACCAATGGCTAGAGCGACAGTTTCAAGACCATTATCCACCGTCACTCTGACTGTCGCGTTATCGACCAGATGGGCTGACTGGGACTGCTCATCGGCCCAGAAGTTTATCGCCGCGCCAGCATAGCCGATACAGAACAATCCTGTGGTGGGAAACTTTATGGGCAGCGGGAAATCGTATGTTCCTGACCCTTTGTCTTTTCCGTATCTCGCCCACTGGATAATTAACCCCGTATCCCCGCATTTCCACCATCCGTTGACCTCGCGCTTCGCCGTATTCGGTTGGCCGTAGGCCCCTTTGGGCTGGAAGGTATTTCTCAGGTAAACGTTCAGCCATTGATTGCCCCACATGCTACCGTAGATATTGCCGTCATGGGCTATCCTTGCAGCTCCGGCATACACGGAAGAAGGGGCACGAAAACCACCGTCTTTATGGAAAACGTACTCACCACCACCGTCACTGCCGTTGTTCAGTCGAACACCATCACCGCCCTTGTCTTTGTAGAGCCACATGCGAACGCTACCATCCTGATTATGAATACCCAGATGCTTGCGATCATCTCCCTTCAGTGAGAGTACACCACCCTGTGAAATAATGTCGCCATTGACCGTTCCGCCAGTCCGTTTATCCAGCGCATTTTTTGCACAATCTACCGTGTCCAACAAACCAAGGTTTTTTATAAATTGATTTTTGTCCGGGATGTCGGCGCCGTTGTCATTTTTTGCCAGTTTCTGACTCAACAGTTGCATGACGTTTTCAGCAAATTTGGGGTTATTGCTAATCGCTTGCGCCAGCTTGTTCAGCGTATCTAAATCTGATGGCGCATGGTCGACCACCGCATTCAGCCTGTCATTGACAATTTTCACTGCTTTGGGGGTCGCGGCTTCCGTTTCACTGTTGCTCTGATTCGCATTGCTGAGCTTGACGAAACCTTTTTCACTTACGCTCGCATCCGGGTGGTTTCGGGAGCGCGTATGCGCAGTCAACGCCGCTTCGGCCTCTTTTAATTGCTGCTTTAACCAGACGGTGCGATTCGCCAGTTCACGCGCGGGTCGGTTGGTGATGCCCTCTGGCCCACCCAATACCGGGTCGGAGGTCTCTATCTGGTAGATACCGTCCGCCCATTCGGCCTGTTCTTTTAAATAGCTCATGTCTTTTTTCTCCATCGTGCTTATTCCATCATGGGCGGATTGTTGGTCACAGTGTAGTCTTTTTTCGTGTATATATTAACTGTTTTTGCATACTTTTAACTGCTGCCATGATTATAGTGTCCGTTGTAAGTTGCCTGTGCGTTATAGCGCAACGGCACCGCCGTATAATCCAGCGCCACCAGTTCGCTTCTCGCCGGCGCAAAGGCCGCCAGCGTCTCGCGTAATTTGGCCGCCTGGTCGTTGGTGATCAAGGTATTGAGCACCACCCGGTACAGCGCCCAGTGCGTTTCGCTATCGGGGTAATCTTTCGCCTGTTCAGGTTTAAGGGCCGCTACCCCTTCGGTTATCGTCACCTCCCCAAACCCCAGTGCCCGTATCATGGCGCGAATCGACCAGGGGGTGCCTTTATGGCGATGCAGCGTGATGGCGGATTTCAGCATCGCCCGGCGGGCATCATCCGATTCTGCCAGAGACCAGCCATTGATCCCGGTTAACGCCAGCTGCTCTGCCAACCAGGGCAAGGCCGACGCCTCGGTCATATCCAGCAGATAAACCAGCAGCGGCGTCAGGTCAATTTGCTGTAACCGTGCAGCCTGCGCCGCCAGCGCCTGAAAATGTTTCTCTGCCGCCAGCAAGGGCGGTAGCAGGCTGTTATCGGTCATCGCTGCTCTCCGTGCCCAGGGTTAACTTAATGTCGCTACAATGCGCCCATTGCTGCGCTGCCAGTACCGTCGGCTCAAGGGTAGTGAAACTCGTGAGCTGCACCCGGTAAACGCCGTGAACCGAAAGTGCCGCGATAATCTGGCTGGGCACAATATCCCGTCCCAGCTGTTTAGCCTGGCGGGCCACATACTGCTCAGCGGCCTGCCGCGCCTGTTTCAGTACCGGCTCCCCCGGCTGGCTGGCATAACAGGTCAGCTGTGCGGTAATGGTATAGTCAACCTTTTCAGGGGCCAGCACCTGCACCGTATCGTTCAGCGGGCGCACCCGCTCTTCCGAGCACAGGGCCGTCACCAGGCTGAGCACCGTCTTGTCCGGCAGCCCGCTGGTCAGCAGCGGATACAGATTGACCGTGCCGGGTTTCGGTCGGGTCACCGCCACATCGCAAATCCCCGGATGCGCACTCATGGCATGAAAACGATAGGCTTCACGGGAACCGGCGGTACTGAAGGACGCCGGAGCCAGACGAATACGGTTGCGTAAATGCTCATCGTCTTCAGCGTCTGAGCCGCCTTCGCTTGGCGTGGTATTGGTCACCTGGATATCCCCGTCATCGATGGCCTCCATCAGGGTACTGATTTGCGCCGGTTGCCAGCCGTTCCCTTGTATACCCGCTTCGCTGCAGGTCGCACTCACCGTCACCGTGGAGGCTGTTGGTGTTAACCTGACTTCGCTGTCGGTGGTAAATAGCAGGCTGTCCGTGGCGCTGAGCCGTGTGCCGGCTGGTATCGGTATCGTCACCGAGGGCGGGGCCGCCAGTGAAAATTGCACCGTGGTGCGTGCCGGTTGCGCCGGGAGACGGTAAACGCCGACCAGCTCGGCCAGATAGTCCAGCATCGGCGCACGGGCAAAGGCCACCAGGTTTTGTTCGGCGGCGGATTGAATGGCACTGCGCACCAGGGTTTCCCGGTAGGCGAACAGGTCAATCAATAGCCGCTCAGCCTGCGCCGGCCACAGGGTTTTACCGCTGGCCGCTTCATAGGCAGCAATCATCTCGCGGGTAATGGCTTGGGCGTCTGCGTTCACAAACTGCGGCTTCTCGAGGGTTAACGCCATGCCACCTCCGTTTGTTGGTGAGCCTGACGGCCTGGCAGTCGCCAGCGCAGCAGGAGATTAACCCGCTCACCCTGCGCAGCCAGCGTGACCTGATGTAATTCGCATCGGGGCTCCCAGCGTCTGATGGCCTCCACCGTTTCCCGCACCACATGCGGCAAGGCCCGTTCTACTGGCATATCTAAATAGCGGTGCAGGTCACTGCCAAAATCCGGTCGATGCGGGTCACTGCCTTTTGGAGTGCCTAAAATCAGTCTTAGACACTGCTGAATATCCTCGACGCCACTGACCCGTTCACCCGACGCATGCAACGCAGGTTGCCAGTCTGCGCTGCTGAGAACTGTCATTGTGTTCATCATGAGAGTTCCTCCCTTGCTTATAACGGCTTGCCGGTAGGCTTACCGTCATGCCCGTTACTGTGTTGGTGGTTTTGTAGCGACACCCGACCCGCCTGGATATCACCGCTGGCCTGGAGCGTGCCGTCAATGATGGCGGCCGCGCCACTGCCGCCCGAACCGCTCATGCCGCCCTGGTAAGTCAGTCGCTTTTGCACCGTCAGGTTGCCCGTTGTGACGGTGTCAGGCGCATCCAGCAGCAAGGTGTGACTTGCCTTCACCGTCGCATTTTGCGTCTGAATGAGCACGGTGGCCTGGGTGGTCAGCGTCAGGGTCTGTATCTTGCCCCCGATAGTCATCGCGTGGTTTTTTCGGTCATACTCGACAAAAGTCCCGTCGGCAAAATCCACCCGCCGTTTATCGCGGTTCGCCACCGCCGAGCGGTCTACCTCGGAATACACCGCCCCTAACACCACGCCGTCATCGCCGTCAGCATCCAGCAGCAGACTCACCTGCTCACCTAAATCCGGTAGCCCGTAATCCTTGTTATTCTGGGTATTGCGTTGCAATACCGGCAGCCAGGCGGTGCGCAGGTTATCACAGGTCGGCAGCCGTACCCGAACACGGACGTTTTGCTCATCAATCTGGCTCACGGTACCGAACATCAATTGCAGTCCTTTCATGGTGGTGTTTCTCCGCGTATCGTCTCTTTTTCACTCAGCAGACCCACGCTGCCATCGCCTTTCACCCCTATCACCTGTGGGGTCGCCGACGTATCCGCGCGAGCTGTTTTCCTGTTCATGCGCGCCATCGGCCCCTGGCCCAGGGTGAGTTCACAGCTGTAACCGCTTTGGCGCGACAGGGCATGGCGAACTTCAGTCATCAGCCATACCCCGGACAGGCGACCAAAATCGGCCAGGCGCACGGTTAACCCGGCTCGATACGCCGTATTGCCCGCCAGCGCTACCGTCGCCACCCGTTGATATTCATTATGCCGGTTCAGGCCCGCGCACACCTTGGCGGTCGCTTCTTCCCGGCTCCGTGCCCGGCTGTGCAGTCTTAAGGTATCGGCGCTGGTTGAACGTCCCTGTTTTTGAGGTGCCGTTTCTCGCGCCACGTCGCCTATCGTGCCATCGGCCTTGATACCGACCGTGACCAGTTGTTTGCGCTGGCTGTCCTGGTATTTCACCTTGCCTTGTTGGTAGATACGGTTAAGCGTATCGCGCAGGCTGTAATGGCTGACGGCTTGCGGGGTAATGACGTTAACTGGCGAGGCTTCTCGCAATCTGACGCGCTCAGAAAAAATCAGCCTGCTCGGCGTGACTTTAACGATATAGCCGTACTCCTCCGCCAGACGGCGCAAAAAAGCCAGATCGGTTTCATGTTGTTGTGTCACACGATCAAGGGGCAGTGGCGCAATATGGCCTTCCAGTGTCAGGTGGTGTTTTTGTGCAATCCGCCGGGCGATGGCCGCCAGGCTGGTCTGCTCAAACGCCCGGTAGCTCCGGGTGCGCAACGCAGTGGTCACCGAGGCGGATAACCCACGCAGCGACACCGTATCTGGCGGGCCACTGAGTTCTATTTCATCAATCGAAAAGGTGCCACAGGGACGTAATGGCGCGCCGACCCTGCCGAGCGCCAATGAGAGCGTGTCGCCTTTACCCGGATACCAGGCCCCACGCCAGCGCCCGGCACTGTCTTCCAGCTCCACCGTCAGCTCATCAGACTGGCCACTGAGCTGATCGGTAAAGCGGATCCCGAGCACGTCCGGGGTGATATCGTGCGTGATGTCCTTTTGGCCATAATGCAGGGTCCAGGTCGGGGTTGGTACCGCCTGTTGTCTTTGTGTCGTTAACGACACCATGGCGGCGTCTCCTCAACGGTGTCCTGCGCGTTAATCAGCGGGATAGCCAGGGTGATGCCGGCAGGCAACACCGGTGTAATGGGGATATCAGGATTGGCGGCAATGATCCGCACATAGCCCAATGCGTCACCGTAATAGTGGGCGGCCAGCGCATCCCAGCGCTCGCCCTCACGGGTAATATGCTGCCAGGCGCCCTGGCTGTGTGCTTTTTCATGTTGACTTACAGACATTGTTCTTCCTCCAGGTATCAGTGCCCATTGAAATCTGACCCATCCTGCCAAAGTAAAACTGACCCACCTGTTTTTGTTTGGAATCGCTTATTCCTCAGGGGGTAGCGCTTAAATGGGCACACCAGGTCAGTTTCGGATCGGTAGTGACACCTAGCGACGCGTCACCAGATGGCCGGTCAAGCGGCTTAGCAGCGGGGCTACGTCGTTCCAGGTACTGACCGCACCGCCCACCTGACCGGCCACCGTATCCAGCACCCCGGGCAGTGCCTGGCTGGTACCGGGCGTCAGGCTGCCCAGCGTGTTCTTCGCCTGGCTGGCTGTGGTCGCCACCTTGCCCGCGGCACGGGTCAGGCTACTTGCCGCCGGAAAATGGGCTTCCAGGCCGGCCAACAACGGCTGCGCCTGTATCAACGGGGTGGCCACCTCACCCAGGCTATTAATGACCCCAGGGACGCGCGTTAACGCCGCGACCGGATCCGTTTTCATCTGGCGCGCCACCCGGATCGCCTGTGAGGCCGTAGCCAGTGCCGACTGCGCCTGACGGGCCAGACCCATCGCCCGCGATAGCGGTGTACCGCTGCCGATCGCCGGTGTTAGCCCGGCGGCTTTTCTGTTCAGTGTCGTGGCCATCGCCGGCGGCTTAAGCGGCTGGCGCAGATCGCCGGTAAATTCACGCAGACTGATATCGACCTCCAGGCATTGTGCGATACCGTCGGCATGGGCTAACAGCGTGCGACCGGTAAGCGTGGTGATCACAAAATGCCCCAGGTACTCGCCATTGCCGAGCACAAACGCCAGTGCCTGATGGGCACGACAGGCGGCCTGTAGCCGTTGCCATTGCGCGGTCGGTTGACAGTACTGCTGATGAAATCGCACGCTGAGGCGATATTCATCCCCTTTATCGCCGACCCACTGCAGGCCGGGCTTGCGGCCAATGCGCGCCTGTTCGGCAAACTCACCGCCGAGGGTCGCTTCCAGTGCGGTAAAGCCGGTCTGTAGCTGCACTTCAATCTCACCGAGGATCGCCAGCATCAGTGAAAGGCCCGCCGTTGTTGTTGGTGCATCAGCTGCGCCAGGCGTTTTTCCAGCTCACGGACACTGATAGCCAGGGCTTCGCGTAACGCCGCTGGGGCCGCCTGGGACTGACCGTTCATCACAATCTGCGGCGCAAAGGTGATCTGCATGCCTGAAAATGCCTTCCCCTGACCGGCAGAGGGGATCGGGGTATCAGGCCAGCGGGGTACACGCGGGGACGGCGGTTGCATCAGCGGCATCAGGCCGCCGACGGCGCGCTCTAATGCGGGCGTGGTGCGGGTAATGCCCACCACCGCGCCCTGCACAATATTGTCCCCCAATCCGGCAAACACCGTTGAGGGACTGTGTATGCCGAGCGTCTCCTTAAACCAGCCCGACACACTGTCACCAAAATGGACAATCGTCTCTTTGGCGGCGGTTAAACGACTTTTAATCCCGTTGACCAGGCCATCAATCAGCTGGCGACCTGCATCGGTAAAATTGGCGGGCAGTTCAACATGGAAATAGCCCATCACCCCGGCGAAGGCTTTATAGAACAGTCCCACGGGCGACCAGTTAAGGATAAGTGCACCCACATCAGCCATACCGCCGGAAAACGCCTGTTTCACCTCGGCCCAACGGGCCTGAAAGAAAGCGCTTATCGGCGCCCAGTAGCGGACAATCAGGTAAGCGCCAGCAGCAATTGCGGTGATGGCCAGTCCAATAGGGGTAAACATCAGTGCCCGCCCCAACCACAGCAGCGCATGACCCGCCAGGCGCAGGCCTGTCACCAGCCCACCGGCCAACACCTTACCTAATCGTCCCGCACTGCCCGCGAAGCGGCTTAAGCGACCACCCATGCCAAAGGCGGTGCTGAGTAATAACCAGCCGGTACGCAGCCGGGTAAACCCGCCCCACAGCAGGCGTATCGGTGAACCCAGCAGATTAAGTGCCAGACGAACAGCCAGCAGTGCGCCCTTAAACAGCAGGAGCGCACCCACGGTTTTGGCGATACCGCTGACCAGTTGCGAGTGGGTTTTGACCCAGGCATTGGCGGTGCTCACATAAGGGAGTACCGTCGCGGCTAAACTCCCTACCGCCGGTTTGAGGGCATCACCGAGACTCAGCGACAAATCCTGACTGGCGATAGCCAGCTTTTTCATCTGTTCAGTCGGTGATTCAAGCCGTTTTTTATAGTCACTGCCTAATATATCCTTGTCAGCGGCGGCCAGGGCCTGGGCGCGGATTTGCCGGTACTTGTCCATATTGGCCAGCATCGGACGCACAAAGGCCATCACCTGCATATCGGCAAACAGTTCACCTAACCCAAAGTTCTGTTGCAGGGCCAGTAACGCCTTATCGCGCGCGGTATCATTCTGTAGCGCCATCGCCGATTTAAATTGCGCCAGCGCCTCGGGACTCTTTTGCGCCAGATAGGCTTGCAGGGTATTCATCATCCCTTCAATCGGCGAAATCCCGTGCGCTTTTTGCTGCATTAAGGATTTTTTAATATCGATACCGACATCCGCAAAACGTTTTTGGGTTTCAGGAGCATACAGTTTTTCAAGAAAGTTATTAAAATTGTTCGCCGCTTTATCGGTGCTACCGGCACCGATTTTGGCTACCTGCAAGGCAGCGACCATCTCCGCCACCGCCGCTTTACCCTGGGCTATGTTGGCCATTTGTGGGGCCAGCTCCGGCAACCACTTGACCTGGTCAGCGATTTCAAATGACCCTGCCTTACCCCCTTGCGCCATGATGTTCTGTACCGCAGCAAACTCTTTCGCGGCAATGCCCAACGACTGCTGGGTGGTCACCGCCGCCTGTGCCCACAGTTCAGCGGAGGTGCGGGTGGCGGTTGCGCCGCGGGCGATGTGTGGCAGGTAGGCGCGAATAGCGTCCAGGCTGTCAATGTTATTGCCAATAAGCGCACTGGTGGCGGCCTGTAAATCATCCTGCGTCTGGTTGTATTGCTGGCTCCAGGCGCGGATATCGTTACCCAGCGCCGCCTGGGTGGCACCGTCGTAACCGGCGGTGATACCCATATCGACCAGATTGTCCTGAAAGGTCATCGACTGCTTGACAGACGGCGCGACCGCGCCCACCGCTGCCGCCGTGGTGGCACCTAACGCCAGCCCTTGCCCCATAAGGGCCTGTCGTTGTTGTCCGGCAATCTGACTGGCCATCATAGTGTGATGTAAACGGCGATGCTGTTGCTCGAGACGGGAAAGCGTCTGGCCCACCCGACCCAGCTCGCTATTGAGGTGACGCGCAGCCTGCCCGCCCAACTGACCGTAGCGGGTCATTGCCTGAGTCAGTTGTTGCTGGCGGGTCTGCAGACGACGGGTGGTGTCCCCTAACAGATTGAGGCTACGCCGTGAATCGCCCATCGCCGAGCGAAAGGCACCGGCCACCGCTCCCTTAATCACCACCCCAATCGAAAATGTACTCGACACCACGTCACCTGCCTTTGTTACCGCTGATTAACGGTTACCGTTTTGCCCCTGTTCCTGCCGGATTTGGGCGGCGGCTTCCTGTAAATAGTCCTCAAACTCCATCACCGTCAGCGCATCCAGCTCACTGGGCTGCCAGCGGAACCATCTCGCCAACAGCGCCTGTGCCTGACGCAGTGCCTTCGGCGAGTGCATCCAGCCCCGCAAACTGACGAAAGTGGCCTTGCAACTGTTGATAATCCACCAAATCCATATTGTCGATATCTTCCGGTATCAGGCCGGTCATGCGGGCAATCAACAGGCTGTCCCAGTCATTGACGTTTTCACTTAAGCGACGTACCGCCTTGATGTCACTGACCTTGAGCCGGTTTAAGCTGACCTGGGTTAGCCTTTCACCACTGCCCAGGGCATAAGGGTATTGCAAGCTATAATGAATACGGTCTGTCATCATCACTCCTCGGATTGTCAGGTTAAGCACCCAGATTGGCGCGATAATCGGTGAGCCTATCTTCACCGTTGATTTTAAAAATATTGGCGATCACATCCAGCTCCAGCAGCACCTGGCCATCCATCACCTGCTTGATATAGCTGCAGGTAAAACTGCTGCTCATCTCCGGCACCTCATGCTGCTTAAAGCTGCCCAGCACGTTTTTGCTGAACATCACCGTCATAAACACCGCCACCGGCAGTTCATCTTGGCGACCCTGTGCCGGATTATAGCGCTGCAGGCTGCCGCGACATTGCAGTGGATACGCCTTGAAGGGATTGGCGGTACGCAGCGCCACTTCTTCATACAGGCTGGTCCAGTGAATCTCCCCTTCCAGCTTGTCAAACCCTGCCGGTAACTGAATTTTGCCTATCATCCCCAGCGCCTGATGCTCCTGCTGCACCACGTTGATTTCCGGTAGTTTGATTTCTTTTGCCCGACCTATCAGACTATTGCCGTCCAGATAGACATTGGCATTGGTCATAAAATGCAGTGCATTACCCGCCATGACGCGCTCCTTCTTCTGTTTTTTGCTGTCTGGTTATCATGATGAGACCTTGCTTTTCAGTATCGTCAGATATTCATCGGTGATTTCTGTTTCAAAGGTCAGATGCTCCATGGGTGGCGGCGGGGTGTATTTGTAATTCAGTTTCAACTGCCCCAGACTGAGCGCATCCTTGGTGTTGTTCGCCGGGTCATACCAGCAGTGAAAGCCCAGCAGCGCACCATCGGCAATCAACCTCCTGCCATAGCCATTGACCGATTCGGTCAGCGCATCAATCAGCCCCTGATTAATGGGGCGATCAATATATTGCAGACTGAAATGGCGGATAGATTCATTAATCATGTCCCCGGTACGCCGCACATTTTCAAAATTCTTCAGATGCGTCACGGTCGGCCAGGCCGCGGTGCGGTTGCCCCACAGGCGTAATCCGCTACCAAAGCTGTTAAATACCGTGGTAATGCCGTTCTGGTTAAGCAGATTGACCTCGCTATTGGCATCGTCAATGCGCGCACTTAACGGGCGCTCAATGCCCACAATGCCCATCAGTGCCTGATTGGAAGACGACCACCAGAACCCTTTTTCCCGATCCACTTTTGCCCGCAGACCCGCCGCGCGCGCCGAGAGCGGCTCCAGGCGAGTCTGGTTTGTTGCCTTGTCATAGACCTTGACCTGCGGATAACACAGGCGTACCCGGTCAGAGGCGGTATTAAAATTAATCGTGCCTTGTGGCCCCCGTCCGGCTATCGCCTGGGCAAACGTCGTCCCCGCTGGGGCATCAATATAGGCGATGGCCTCACATTGGTCGGCCAGGGCAATCATGGCGGTGGCCACGGTATTGAAGTGCGAGAAGCCCGGTGCAATCAGCAGCTTCGGGCGAAAGCCAAACAGGCTGTCGGCATTTTCCAGCGCTTTCATACCGGTACGCTGGTCAGCGGCATTGGTGGTACCCAAAACTTCAGCGGCGGTCACTTTTGAGACATCCTGGGTGTTATAGGTCACACTGACCGTGCCACCCTGTGCAATGCCGCCGGTGATGACGCGGGTGACTTTTCCGGTTGCGGATGCCACGGTATAGTCGGTCGCCACCTGATAGGTGGTCTGCCCATCGGCGCTTTTCACCACCATATCGCCCACGGGTAACTGGCTCAGTGTGGCACTGTGGTGCGTGCTATCGAAGGTGACACTTTCTGCGGTTATCGTTTTCTGATGGCTTTTGGGATCAAACACATTGACCACCAGAACCGTCCCGACACCGTGGTCATAGATAGCGCGCAAGGCTTGCGGCAGGGTAAATCCACTTCGCTCATCGCCAAACTGAGCGGCATCTTTTTCCGATGTACACAGGGTCAGGGTATTGACCGGGCCTGTCGGCGCGGTACCGACCAGCCCAATCACGGACGATTCTCCCGTTTTGACCGGACGGGATCCGCGTTCAATTTCCAGCGTATCAACGCCGTGATGGTGCTCTCTACTCATGGGGTGACCTCGTTACTTTTGGTGTCTGATGGCACTTTGCCGCGTTTTCTGCCGGTCATCACTAACGCTGTGCTGACCGGCGCTTCGACGGGCCTGGCCTCATCAGAGGGAAGCGCCACGGTGTCGCCCGATGAGGTGATTGCCTGTGCCAACGGTGCCGTCACGATGGGGTCGACGGGGGTTGCCGCTTCCTGACCCAGAAAGGTTAAATAGCCCTGGGCTTCCAGCCCCAGCACATAATCGTTATCCATCGGCAAGGTCACTTCCTGACCCGGCCAGAACATCACATCCAGGATGCGGCCATCCGGTAAACGTAATGAAGCACCCCCCATCTGTTGGCCGTCATAACGATAACGGGCCGGTTTGCCGGTCGGCTGTTGAGCCTGTTGTGATCGTTGTTCAAAATCAGTCAACGGTTTTGCCGGTTCAAAGGGCGGATCGGGATAATCAAAGCCCAGAAAAGTCAGATAGCCCTGCGCTTCCAGCGAGACAATAAACGGATGATCGACCGGCACATCGACCACCTGACCGGGATAAAACATCACATCCTGGGTACGGCCATCAGCCAGACGCAGGGGGGCCCCATTCGGGGATTCACCGTTGTAGCGAAACTTCGCCATAAGCCACCTCGTTATTCTCTGTCTTCATGAACGCTTCCCGGGTACGCGGTAAAGCCTCCTGCGGGGCGTCCTGCACAAACCAGGTTTCGGTCGCCACCGTCAGCGCGTATTGCCATAAGCCCTCGGATTGCCCCAAAAAGACCTCATCAATCAACCACAGCGGGCGGCGACAGTCGGGTGGCATAAAGCCCCCGACGGCCTGACGCAGCGTATCGAGCAGGGCAATCGCCCCGTCGTTACCGTTAAGCTGACGCATCACCAGGGTCAGCGTGAAATGCAGCACACGGGGCTGGAATACCATGCCCACATCCTGAATGTCGCCAAAACGCGAGCGGGCAAAACTGAGCAGCACCGCGCCGAGTGGATGATTGAGATGAAAGCGTTCCGGCTGCTCAGGAAAGAAGGTGACCTCCAGCTGCGGTAAGCGTTTTGTCAGCAGGCCCAGGAGGGCGCGCATGATATCGAGCGTCATTCAAACTCCTCCAGTAAGCCACCCGGGCCACTAAAGCGCGCGGGACGGGCAAGGACATGAAAAGCCCCCGGCTCGGGGAGCACCTGACCACTGGCAGCGATACCTAACGTCAATTTTCCGTCACGCAAGGCTTCCAGCATTTTCAGGCTGCCGCGATACACCTCTTTTATCGCCTCGGGCAGTTGGCCTTCGGGACGACGCAAGTACAGCCGATGACTGACCAGATTGACCGCCATATCGCGCAGTACCGTGGGAACGGTCTGCAGCGGCAGGACGTAACGCCCGCGCAGATGAGCATCAATCAGCTCATCGGCATAGCGGATAGCGTCGTTCAGCACCTTGTCGTTGATCGCATTGGGCAACCTGCCCCCGGTCAAACCCTCGCCAGAGACATCCTGCGTTAGCTGAACCAGCGTATGGCGCGACAGCAATTGCCCGATATCCTCCAACGTGCAGTAGGCCATCAGATACCTCTGACCATTCGGATGATCTCACCTGCCGCGGTAGCGGCATCCAATGCTACTCCCACCGTTGAAGCAGGCAGCCCGCCACCGGTTAACGCGCTTTCTGATACCACTCGGCCTTCACTGTCGGCCTTGAGCAGCTGGCCGGCGCTAATCGCGGCACCGGCCTCTACCGCCATGATGCCCAGCACATGAATCGGTACGCTGTCGCCTTTTTTACCGGAGACCTCGGCGACACCCAGTTCCGTCCCGGTGCCCTTAAAGGGTTTTGCCGTGATGCCCACCAGTCGATGGACGGTTAAATCTTCCACCGCCACGACGGTGGTGGTGAGTACCACCTGTTGCGTCACCATCTTTTACGCTCCTTTAATGCCACTAATCAGATACCCGGCTTCACTGCCCACCACCGCGACCTTGTAAATATCGGTGTAGCGGATATTGACCACCTTGCCGCCAACACTGTCAAAGCGATCGGCCAGCGGCATACCCTGTCGGCGGAAGGTATAACCAAAGGAAGGCATATGCTCATCCGCGCTATCACTGCCGGCTGACGGAAAATTGACAACATGCAGCATCAGGTTATCTTTCCACAGGTCGGTAGTGGTTTTACCGTCTTTCGCCAGCTGAACGGGCGCGCCAATCAGCACCTCATCCACCTGGAATAAATCTTTTAAAATTTCTGTGGTGATACGCTTGCGTTCATTCCCGCCGAGCGCCTTCTGTAGCACCTCATGGAAGCGCAACAGCGCCATCACACTGGCCCCCATGGTAATGACGTTGGGGCGCAGGCCGATATTGGCCCGCACCACTTCCATCCCGGCTTCAATCTCTTTCAGCGGATCGCCATTTTTCTTGTTCCAGGCGGCCTCGCCCGTCAAGGCTTTGGTGGCGTTGCTGGCATAGACTGAGGCAGATTGGGCCAGCTCGGCGACATACTGCTCACGGCGCAACAAAATACCGTCGGTGGCGCGTTTAATCGCCTTGATTTCTTCATTGAACATCGATTCTGCCTGTTCGCGGTGATCGACCGGCACCGCTAAATCATGCTCATCGAGCACGATATCGGTGAACGCCTGTTTTTCTCTTAACAGGATATTGCTGTTGGCCCCGACCGCGCGTTTGGTTTCATACAGCGCCAGCCGTCCTTTACCAAAGGTCGGCACCTTAACGCCTTCTTTTTCTACCCTGACGAGAGGAAACAGCTTTTCCCCAATCAGGCTGGCATTGCGGTATTCAGCGGCAATGTGGGTCAGCACCGGGTCGTTGGCCCGTTTGCTTTTTAAATAATCAGACATGGGACTCTCCTGTCAGGCAGCGTTTCACCGCCGCTTCGTAAGGGATGGACTCACGCGCCTTAAGCGCCATCGCCTGTTGATGCAGCGCATCCGGATCGGCGGCCTGCTCAGTAAAGGCAGCGCACCCTTGCGGTGTAGCGCGTCTGCCCGACACCGCCTGTGGGCGAAAATCAACCAGCGGGGTGGATGAGGTGAGCAGCGATTTGACCGCTTCTACCAGCGGACGGGTGTGACTGCCTTCGGTAAACTCCAGCGGTTTTTCGCTGTGGGTCAATGCATCCAGTAACGCGACGACAACCGGTTGTCCCGCCGGGGCCAGTCGTCCGTCGTTCATCAGCGTTTCGGCAAAGGCCACATTGGCGTCATGAGCCACTTTAGCGGCCTGCGCCGCCTTTTCGGCCTGATGGACGCTAATCTGTTGCTTTAACACCGCGTTCTCGGCTTCCAGCTGTTTTTCGGTTTCGGTTTTTTCCACAGTGAGGCTCTCCGTTGTGGGATAAGGGTTGACGACCTTAGCGTCAGAAAATGCCAGGGTCTCGGTGGTTAGCGCAGGGGGTTCAGATGGAGTACCCACATAGTGGCTCAGTAACGCCCGTAACCGAAGTAGCAGCGAGTCGTGGCTGCCATCCAGCAGATCTTCGGTAAACTCCACCACCCCGTCCTCGGTATCTGCAAAAGAAACCGCGCGTAGCCCTTTGACGGCAGGCGGTTGTGCGCCAAGAAAACCGACATGGCGTAAATACAGGGCACCCGGGGCCGGATTATTCGGCGCGTGGGGTAAATAGAACGACGCCGAGATTTTTTTGTAGCGGCCCGCCGTTACCAGTTCAGAAAAAGCCGGATCAACCTGCTGCGGCTCTGCCAGCAGATCACGTCCTTGCGCCGACAGCCTTTTGATCCAGCCGTAAGCGGGTGCATCGGTGGTTGGATGGCCGGTCACTATCGGGGCTTCATGTAACGCCGGATCGTAGGCATCCGCACAGGCGCGCAAATCCTGTTCGCTCACGTTCAGGACTTGCCCATGGCTATCCGTATGCCGACCGCGCGTAAAAATATGCAGGGATTTCATGGCACCTCCATTAACATCATGGCAGCAGTGTATGCCGGGTCGGCGCATTTCCCTTTTAAAGGGCTTTAAAGATTTTCATTTGCGTCTTTTTTGAAGACAAATGAATGACGAGGCGGCTATCAGGAATAACCGCGTCAGGAAGGGGTTTATAAAGCTTTATAAAGGGCGGAAACGCGCTCGGGTATCGCGTTGTATCATTTAAGCACCCGAACGTGTCAGGCAGCGCTTAGCAGAGGCTAGCCTGTTGCAAATAATCAAGCACTTCATCGAGCAGCTGGCGTTTGACTTCAGCCTGTAGCTGTCCCGTCTCAGATACCGGCAGATACGGACGGGGTGGTAGCGTCACTGACCCACCGCGCCCCGCTTTCCCACCCTGTTGATGAAGTCGGGCATAAACGCGATGGGTGCCGACCATCGCCTGATGCGCATCATAGTCCGGCGTCACGCTGCGGCGTAAATACCCGTCCTGGGAGAGCGTCATGCCCTGGCGGGCGAGGGCCGCAACCGAGGGTTGCCAGCGTGGACGCCCCTGCGCCTCAAAGTTCAGGTCGGTGGCGGTTTTCAGCGTTTCAGACCAGCGTCGCATCAGCGGGGTCAGGTCGTAAGCCGCTTTCTCCAGTTGATTCAGCGCCTGTTTAATGTCGTTATCGGTTATTTCAACCGAGAGAATAGTAGCGGTCATTCCGGTCTCCCCAGGGTGTTAACGGCCAAGGGGTGTAACGGCCCCTGATAGCGGCTTAAGTCCGGTCGATAGCCTTCACCGGGATTATACGACCAGCCGATATCCGGGGAAAACACCGTATGATTGTCGAGCGTTAGCTGGGCCACTGGCCGCATTTCGCCGGTTTTGCGCGAGACCACCTGCAACGACCAGCGCAGACGGTCACCGGACGTTTCCACCGTAAGCCCGCGCGCCTTAACGTCACGCGCAGACAAGGCAATCATGCTACAGCGACAGCGCCAGCCATTGGGCGGGTAGAGTGCACGCCATACCGGGTCATCGGCAGGAAACACCCGGCCATGCAGCGCCAGATGGCTTTTGCGGGTACGGTTATCGCGTATCGCCACATACATCCAGTAGGGACGCGCCGCAACATTCTCCCGCATTTCAGCCCAGCGCCCGGCGTTGTACAGGGTAGTCAGATTGGTGCGGTAAATCGTCTCCAGTCGCGGCGGGCTACCCAGCTGCACCGTCACCGGCTCACCGCTGACCGGGTCGGTGGTGGCCTGCTCGCCCCACCATCCCTTGGCCTGCAGTACCGGGGTCAATTCCTGGGCAAACCACTGCCCAGTTTTGCCTTCCACCAGGGCGGTTTGCAGCGCCTGATACATGTCCTGCAGAATATCGAGTCGCGTCACCTTGGCCACCGTCGCGCTCTGCGCATGGGCGGCTTGCCAGACGTCCTGCCAATCCCAGGAAAAGGTAAAGCCTTTGGCTTTTAAGTAGGCTATCGCCCGTTTGGGCGGCAGGCTAAACAGCGCCGTCAGTTCGTTATCATTGAGTGTCGGCATGTAACCTCCCCCAGACGTTGGCAACAAACATCACCCGGGTTAAGGTCTCCTGGAGGGCGTCTGCCTGCATCTCGGGGTAGAGTGCGGTCAGTTTCTCCCTCAGTTCGCGGGGAGCTAAACCGGATTGTACGGCTTGAAATAAGGGTGCCAGTAGCGGTTGTAGCGTCTTATCCAACGAGCCACTTTTCATCAGGCTGTCCAGTGCCCGGTCAAGCTGCGCCTGGGCATCGTGCATGTTCTGCGTCTCGCCTTCGGCAAAGGCCAGCGAGGGAGCAGAGGGGGAAGGGGTTTCCTGTTGGCTTTCCATCAGCAAATCCCCCGGTTGCAGGCCATATTCACGCTGATAGTATTGCGCGCTGAAAAAGCCCGCCGTTTGCGCCAGACTCAGGTCACGCTTGGCCTGCACCTCATCGATGGTCTCCTGCTCCCACAGTCGCCATGTTGGCACGGGGACATCACCAAAGTTCAGTTCAACCAGCCAGCGGAGTATCTGATTCACCGCACTCATCACCATCACCGCATCGCCATCGCGGATATCGGCGGCCACTTCCAGCCCGGCCTGGGCGGAAGCGTGATTGGTTTCGGCTTCGGTAGTCTGGTTCTGCCCCAGCAGCGCAATGGTAATTTCACTGCGCGCCATCTCAATCAGGTCTTTGTACAGACTGCTCGACGCACCTTTGGTGGCGGGCTCCTTGAATTCAATACTGCTGTCATCCGGGATAACCGCCACCGCATCCTGCACCATCTGCTCGAGGGAGTGCAGCAGCGGGCCGATATGCGCCTGGTCCTGGCCGCGCGGATGATACC
Source organism: Symbiopectobacterium sp. Eva_TO (assembly GCF_053848865.1). NCBI lineage: Bacteria > Pseudomonadati > Pseudomonadota > Gammaproteobacteria > Enterobacterales > Enterobacteriaceae > Symbiopectobacterium > Symbiopectobacterium sp. Eva_TO. The sequence goes on from NZ_JBSPEY010000004.1 coordinate 3,075,378, forward strand.
CAACTACCCAGGGGGTGCCGTACTTTTCACTAAAGCGCATCCAGAACGACCAGCCGGCCTTCTTGAACGTCACCGGCCAGAAGCACAGCGACAGGTCGGCAAAGCCGTAGGGGTTATCAAAGGTGGCGTCTTGGGTCGCCACCACAAATTTGCGCGGCGGTAATAACTCGCCCGCCAGTCCCGACTGCTGGGCCTGAAAGCGCAGGCGGTTCTCCGCATCAAAGGTAAACCACTCGGGGGGCTTAGCCACCACATCGGTCACTACCAGATGGCGACCGTCTTTTGCCCAGGTCAGTTCGGCGGGTTGATAGCCAAAAAAGGCGGCGTCCAGCAGTTCACCGATGAGTCGGTTCATGTCCCACTGTGCTAGCGTCTGTTCAATAAAACGCACCACCAGGGCGGGCGCTTGCCCCACCTCCAGTCCGTGCTCCAGGCATTTGACCGCCGATTTACGTCGCCGGATACTGCTGCCGACCAGGGGTTCGGCGCGTAACTGGCGGTAGACGCTAATCGCCTGGCCTCTGGCGCGTAATATCGGGTCGGGATTGGGTAAATGGCCGAACAGTTGCCCCAGGCCCGCCGGACTGCGGGCGCGGGTGGCAATGTCACTGAACAACGCTTTTTTATCGATAATCATCAATATCCCTCCAGCAAGGATGAGGCCTGCCGTGGGCAACAGGAGTAAGCGCGCACCGGGCCGTGGGGTTGGTCGGCGGCGTTAAGCGCTAAAAACAGCGCCCAGGCACGGTCAGCGTGCCCGGCGGCATCGCTCTCGGCGACAAAACGGGGCGCGCCAGTCGGACTCATCACTTTTTTCAGTTTATGCAAATCGGCCCGTAATGCACCATCACCCTGTGGCAGTCGCAAGCGCCGGTCTTCAAATACCTCTTTACCGCGTGTCGCCAGCGTCAGCTTGTTGGGGGGCGTGAATAACACCCCTTCGACCCGCGTACTGCCATGACGGCGTTTGGCATCTTCCACCGGCTTTTCGCCGAGACCAGTCTGGTCGATACAGCACCGCAGCACCCGGTAGTGGGCAAAGACCGCATCGAGCAGCGCATCCTGCTCGGCAAAGGGGGCACGCTTGCGGGTAATGATGTCGCGTGTCCAGTACACATCGCCCACCTGTTCAATCACCCATATCACAAACAGGTCATGGCGAAGACCGATATCGACACCGACAAAACAGGGGCCACCCTGATAGTGCTCAGGCTTGCCCGCCTGCGGGTGTTCAACGCCGTCAATCAGGTCATAGGAAAGCCAGGCAGCGGCTTCATCCAGCCAGTGCAGTTCAAATTCCTGCGCCCAGGCGTCTTCATCATTGAGCGCCTGTTTGAGGGCGGCCACATCCCGTGGCAGGCCGTCTTTGACCGCCTGGTAAATATCGACCCGATGGCGTGACCAGATGCTGTCCAGTGACGGGTCGGTCATCAGCTCATAAAACTTATTGCCCTTGCCATTGGGGGTGGAGGTAACGCGCAGCTTGTAGCCATTTGATATCACCGGAAACAGCGCTGCCCAGATTTTGCGGCTATCGGCATGAAAGGCAAATTCATCGAGAAAGACATTGGCGGCAAAGCCGCGCGCCGTATCCGGGTTGGCGGGGAGTGCGGTAATACGCGAGCCGCCGGGCAGCTCCGCCTCCAGCATGGTGTAACGCTTGCTGCCTGGGCCTTTCACGCTGCCTTCGATTTCACGGATGGCCAGACCGTACGCCTGGCAATGCTTTTTGACCCCTTCCTCCATCGCCTCTTTGGCCTGGCGCTCACCGCGTGAGAGAATGACCCAGCGGGTGCGACCGCCACGGGCCTCGGTCTCAAAGCAGTCGTCAACCAGCTCTAGCGTGGTGGTAAAGGTTTTGCCGGTCTGGCGGGCAAACTGGCCGATTTTAAAGCGCGACCGGTCGAGGAGCCAGTGCTGTTGGTAAGGGTAAAGCTCGAGTGCCGCGCTCATTGGATGATCCCGTAAATCTGTTGACGGACACGCTGCACGGTTTCCAGGCTGACGTGACCGTCGTTGTTTTTGACTTCCTGCTCCAGCTCATCGAGACGGGCGGCGATTTTCTCGCGTACCTCCGCCTGATAGCGTTTGAGACTCACTGACGAGCGGGTCAGGGTGGCAATACTTTTGCCCACCTTGGCTAACAGAGAGGCGCGCTCTGCCGGCTCCATCTCTTCATCACTGGCCTCACGCACATCAATCAGCGCGGTCAGGATATCGGCCTGAATGGTGGCGATAATCGCCTCTGAGCGCTTATCCTGGTCGTCTTCCGCCCCTTCGGTAATGACGCGTGCCATCTCGGTGGCTTCACGAATGGCGGCAAAGCGGCGCTGCACTTTCTGGCCGTAACGGGAAATCTGCGCCCGACCAATGCTATAGCCTTTCTCACGCAGCAACGTCTCCAGCTCGCGGTAGCCACTGAAATTGCGCTCGGTCAGCGCCCGGTCGAGCCATTCACGCACCGATGGGGGCAATACCTCGATATGACTGCGCGGTGCCATCGTCACTCTCTCCAGTATTTGGCCGGGCGGGCAATGCCGGGGATATCGTCGGTGACGTATTCCACCAGATTGACCCCTTCCGGCATCAGTGTGGCGGTCCATGAGCGTGCGGGCGGTCGGGTCAGGCGTACCAAGCTTAAGCCCTCAAGGAACAGTAACTCTTTTTGCAGCTCCAGCATGGTCATGTCCGGGTAGAGCGAATGGCCCACATCCCACAGCAGCCGGTCATTGGCCGGATAGGGCCGCGCCTTGTTGACCACCTGCAGTAATACCCAGCGCAACCCTTCGCGGCGCGCCTGTTCGGTCTCTATCATCCTTATCCTCCTGCCACCTGACGCAGTTGTATCGTTTCCAGCTTCTGGTAAATCGCGTCTAACCGGGACTCCACCACCTGCTGATAATGAATAAATTCGTCGCGCCGGACATAACGTTCCGGCACCTCCACCTTGAATTCCAGCACCTCGCGCTCAAGGCGTGCCCCTTTATCGGACGCGTCGCGCATCAACCGCTCGAGTGACGCAAACCGCTCGGCCTGACGCTTTTCCGTCTCCCGGATAAACCAGCGGGCCAGCCCGGCGAGAAAGCCTGCCAACCCAAACAGGTAGCTCACCAGTACCCAGAAATCGACCTGTAATGTCATGGTGTTAATCCTTCAATATAATCCAGTAACCCGTTTATCTGTGCCCGCCAGACCTGACATTGCTGCCCGTTGTCGGTGATATTGGCGAGGATATCGCGCTGGGTGACCGGGCTGGGTCTGAGCGGCTCACCAGCGGACGTAATGGTCCTGGACGTGTTGCCAGTGCCGCGGGTAAGGGCGGCAGGGACTGAACCGTTAACGTCTGGCAGCCCGAGGGCGGCGTTGTAGTGTTGCACGAAGCCACGAGTAAATACGCAGGCCACAGCATGAGCCTGACCTGTTTCATCTTGCCAATGTTGGGTAACATCCTCTATCCGCCGGGTTAAGTGTTGGGTTTGGGTGCGAAGCTGCGCAATGCGATTCAGGTAGTGCTGTTCGGCCTGATGCGCCAGCTTCACCTGATGGGTAAAACGCTGTTGCAGCGCTTGCAGGGTTTGCGCGGCCTGCTCGGCGCGCTGTTTTTCCTGAATGGCAAACGCCTCACGCAGCTGACTGATTGTTGCCGCGCAACGTTCGGTTGAGCGACCTACGCTGTGTGTGTAGCCGTGCCACCAGATGCCCGACAGCAGCGCCATTATCAGCACCCCGCCGAGGCTTTTGAGGCTGACTGCACTAAACACAGCTTGCCCCTCCCCAGGTCAGGTAACGCGGTGCCAGGCTTTTTAAAATACGGCGGGGATAATGGCGATTCTCACGCCAGGCACTTGCGCCGCGTCCGGCATTCACCCGCTCAATGCTGTCAAACCAGCGCTGGCCGTCGTAGCCCTGCCGTTTTGCAAGACGGCGGTCACGCTGTACCCAGCCCAGGCCACCGTTGTAGGCCGAGAGCGTCATCGCCATGCGCTCACACGCATTCACCGCCGACAGGCGTTGCCATAGCCAGCGGTCGAAACTCACCAGCGCCCGCAGGCTCCAGCCGGGATTAAGCGGCGCTTTGGCTGCCAGTTCCGGCATTACTTCCCCAATCCATGCCGTGGTCGCGGGCATAAACTGCCCCAGCCCCTGCGCGCCGATGCGGTTGGTGATACCCGGCTGCCAACTGCTTTCGTGGTCAATCTGGGCGGCAAAATCCGCCACCGGCGCATTAAGGCCCCATACCAGACGGGCGTTGCGTATCAGGTCAGCCCGGTATGGCAGTGCTGCGGGCGGGGGATGGGCGGCATTCGCATCAAAGGCACCACCCAGCAGTAGCATCAGCAAAAAGAACAGCATCATGCCGGGTGGGTTATCGGGGTGTTGGTGGTTATTCATCATCACAGCCCCATCGCCACGCCAAGGCAGACTGCGGCCACAATCACCGCTCGGCGCAGCTGCGCGGCGGCAAACACCTGATGGCAGCCGCCGCGCACCAGATGTCGACCCTGTGCTACCTCCGGGTGGTCATGGTGCAGGTATTGACCGGGACGGGCCTTGGGGAACAGCGAGCGGTCAAGCCAGTAACCTACGACTGCCGCCAGGGTGATCAAGGCCAGCTTGTAGAGTACCACCGGTAATTGCTGCGGTGAGACCAGGGCAATCACCAGCAACAGACCAGCCGCGGTGAGCAACCAGCCGCCGAGGCGTGGGGTTTTAAAGGGGGGTAACATCAATTTTTTTCGGGTTTTCATTACTGTCTCCCTCAATATCAGGCAGACAGTGTGACAAAGTAGTGCGCTAAACGCTTTTAAAGCGGTTTACTAGTGGGAATGGCAGGGCGTGGTTAGATTATCCTCAGCAATTGCCCCGAATGTGGCAAGGGAAAAAGCGCGACCCACCCGGTGCGCTAACACCGGACAGGCCGTCAACACACAGACCCGACCTGTGAGTCAACCGTGGCGCTTTCCGTTCTCGAGAACAGGAAAGAGTCTACCTTAATTTCCATTAGTGAAAAAGGCTTACAGACAATGCAGCAAAATTTCTTACCGATACTGCCCTGGATAGGCGGTAAACGACGGCTGGCCAAACAGATTTTACCGCGCTTCCCGGCGCACACCTGCTACGTGGAGCTGTTTTGTGGCGCAGCGGCGCTCTTCTTTATGAAGTCACCCAGCAAAGCGGAAGTGATTAACGATATCAACGGTGAGCTGGTCAATCTCTATCGGGTGCTGAAACACCATCTGGAAGAGTTTATGCGCCAGTTTAAATGGGCGCTGGTCAGCCGGGCAATGTATCAATGGTTGAAAATGACCCCGACCGAGACCTTAACCGATATCCAGCGGGCGGCACGCTTCTACTACCTGCAAAAACAGGCGTTCGGCGGCAAAGTCGCTGAACACACCTTTGGCGTGACCACCACCACGGGGCCACGCCTGAACCTGCTACGCATGGAAGAAGAGCTGTCGCTCGCTCATCTGCGATTATCACGCACCATCATTGAACAGCTTGATTGGGCCAGCTGCATCGCTCGCTATGACCGTCCGCACACGCTATTTTACTGCGACCCGCCGTACTGGGGCACAGCGGGCTATGGCGTGGATTTTGGTCTGGCGCAATATGAAAAACTGGCGGGTATGGGACGAGACCTGGCGGGCATGATGATTATTTCGGTCAATGATATTCCTGAAATGCGAGAAGTGTTTCAGGACTTTGCGATGGAGAGTGTACCGATTCGTTATAGCCTCAACAGCAATCAGCCCACCCAACGGCGTGAGCTGATTATTACCGTTAAATAACCCCCTCCGCTGCAACGGAGAGGGATGGGTCATGCGCGGCTGCGGGCGGCTTTTTTCTCTGCCATTGCCGTCAAGGTGCGTTTAGCCACTTCGCGTGTTTCGCCGGGAATATGTCGAAAGGCGGTTAACACTTCCGCCTCTTCCTCATCCCGCACCACATCGAGCGCACTGGCTTCATCACTACGCTCACCTGTCATCACGTAATTGAGATCGACCCCTAACGCTTTCGCCGCGATTAAGTAGCCCGCATCCGGATGTCGCTCACTTTTTTCGTAGTTGTACTGAGTGAGTTTTTTGACCCCACAGCGTTCGGCGAAGATTTCTTGGCTAAGCCCCAACCGCAGGCGCTCGGATTTGAGGCGTTCTCCCACGCCTTCTAGCGTCAGCGTAACCCACTGCTGTGCATCAACGGGTGTTTGTTCATCGCTCGCAGCAACCGACGAGGTTTTGCCCGCCAGTTGCTGGCTTAGCTGTTGCAGTTGCTTCTCTTTTTCAGCCACCAGTTGCTGACTGCGCTTAAGCGCCGCTTCATCTTTACGCAATGCTGCCTTTAACTCCCTGACTGACATACGGTCGACCTCATCTAGCGTCAAGCCCGCAATGGTGCCGCCTTCGGCCAGTTCGGCGAGATCTTCGTCGTCTTCTAACATCAGCTCATAGAGTTTAGATTTTCCCAAATCTAAAAACGTTGAGAGGTTTGGTGCCAACTTTGGATTCATGTATTTGATTGTTGCCTGCATGATTCTAGCGGCTGTGCCATAGTTGAGACCCAATTGATTAGTGATAACTTTTGTGAATTCCCCATGAGGTTCATTCTCTTTCAGAATAATCAGCCTCTTCCCAGCCTCCAGCATGGCTTCGGCACTTTGTGCCATATAGAAGCGCGCTTCATGCACAATGCGCTCGCGTTCATAGGGTAAGCCATCGCCGAAACGCGCCATCACCTCCTGTTGGGCGCTCTTTTCTGCACTTTTTTCAGGGTATGCAATTGCCCCTCCCCCCCCCGCAATCGTGATATTGTCCGCCGTACTGACAGACAGGCTGGTTGCCGCTTTTTTCTTTGCCATACAGGTCTCCTTTAGGCCGATAACAGCCCGTGGTCTTTAACGGTGATAAGAAATATACAAAAACAGACAAAAAAGACTTTACATTATTTTGTATGTTATTGTATATTTATTTTTAACTTTTTATGACGGAGATAACACCATGTCACTGCAACACCCCGCTGACTTTAAGCGCTGTTTTTATGACCATGTCTACCAGCACTATCGCTCCATGAGGGCTTGGGCTAAGGCCAACGACTTTAACCACAATCATGTATCTATGCTACTGAATGGCCGCTGCCAAGGTTGGCGCGGGGAAGCGCGCAAAATCAAACAGGCCATTGAACAGATAATGGGTTCCCCCATGCCATCGGGCAAAAAGCGCCATAAAAAATAACATTCGCCTGTTTCACTGACGGTAACACAATTTCCATTAATGAAAAAGAGGCATCCGATGAAAAACACCTTATTACTGCACCCTTCTTCACGTACACGGCGGGCGCTGCGTATTTTAAAAGCCATGAAAGGGCATTACCGCGACGGCCTGTCTAATAAAGCCTTGGCGGCGCTAATCAATGACTCTGCGGCCAATATCAGTCGCACCCTGCCGTTTTTAGTGGAAGAGGGCATGGTTGAGCGGCGCTTCAATGGGAATTACGCCCTGAGTGAAGAATTGATACAGATTGCCCTTGCCTTTTTTGATGAAACCGAACGTGCACAAATCAAGATGGCAGAAAGGCATGGCCGCTGCGTAGCCTCATCGTCAAAACTGTAAGAGGAAAAAATAATGGGTAGAAAAGCATTACCGATGACGGCTGAAATCACCCCCGAACAGCCTTTGACACCGGATTTAATGAACAACCTTAATGCCCTGGCTGAACATCAGCAGGCCATTATGGATAAGTACGGCGAGGGTCTGCCCTATGAGCGTGAGCGCATTGTGCATGAGGCGCGCTTTTATATGGCACAGAGTGCCGAAGCCATGCTAGAGGCTGGGAAGAGGCTGATTATTCTTAAAGAGAATGAGCCGCATGGGGAATTCACAAAAGTTATCACTAATCAATTGGGTCTCAACTATGGCACAGCCGCTAGAATCATGCAGGCAACAATCAAATACATGAATCCAAAGTTGGCACCAAACCTCTCAACGTTTTTAGATTTGGGAAAATCTAAACTCTATGAGCTGATGTTAGAAGACGACGAAGATCTCGCCGAACTGGCCGAAGGCGGCACCATTGCGGGCTTGACGCTAGATGAGGTCGACCGTATGTCAGTGCGGGAATTGCGGGCAAAACTGCGAGAAACAGAAACCATGCTCGAAGCTAGCCGCGACCGAGTCAGAGAAAAAGAAGAAAAAATCAATAAACTGAGTGACAAGCTGATGCTCGATCAACCTCGACCATCAGGGGAAGAAGGCATACGTCAGCTCCGTGAAGAGATTGGCCTGGTGGGCTTTGATGTCAAGGCCATATTAATGGGGCGCTTTCGGGAAGGGCTGGAAAAACTGAGCAGCCACAGTGGTGATATCACATCCCACGCTGATTATTTAGCGGGCCTGCTTAATGATATTGAGTTTGAAATCAATGTGTTACGCAGTGATTTTGCACTACCCCACCACGCAGTATCAGCGTTGGTTCCTGACTGGGCAAAAGCCGATGCGGATGCCGACGATGCCGATTTTCAGTTACCGGAACACCTGCGCGGCACTGGACAGGATAATGTCGAGGAGGTGGTGTAATGAACCCCATCCTGACCGAACGCCTGTTAACAATAGCCCAAACCGCCGAAAGAGCTGGGCATGGGGGCAAAGACGCGGTGTATCAGACCGGATGTCAGGCACTCGGTATTTCCAAAGCCACGCTGCTGCGAAAAATCAAGCAGGTCAGTTATAAACCGCCGCGCAAACAGCGGGTGGATTATGGCACCAGCGCCCTGACACGCGACGAAGCCCTGTTGATATCGGGCGTTATCATGGAAGCAGAACGTAAGAATGGCAAACGCCTCTACAGTCTGCGAAAGACGGTTAACGACCTGCGGGCTAATAACCTGATTGATGCCGGGTATATTGATAATGAAACCGGTGAGTGGTTCGCCCTGTCGGTCGATGCCATCAGCCGGGCATTGTACCACTATCGTCTACACCCTAATCAGTTACGGGCACCGGCCCCGTGTGTCCAACTAAAAACTGACCATCCCAATCATGCCTGGCAGCTGGATGCGTCGCTGTGTGTGCTCTATTACCTGAAAAATCCCGATAAAAAACGCACGACACGCGATAGCGGCCTGCGCATGATGACAGAGGCGGAATTTAACAAGAACAAGCCCAAAAATCTGGCCCGTATTGTTAATGACCGCATCTGGTCATTTGAACTGACCGACCATACCAGTGGCTGGATTTACGCCGAGTACCGTTTCGGCGGCGAAACGGCGCAAAACTTTACCGATGTGCTGATTAATGCCATGCAAGAACGCGGTGGGGCCGACGTACTGCATGGCGTGCCACGCATCCTTTATACCGACCCCGGTTGTGCCCTGGTCTCGTCCACCCTGCGCAACCTGTGTAAAGCCCTTGGTATTCAACTTATCGCCCATAAAGCCGGTAATGCCCGCGCTACCGGCTCCGTGGAAAAGGCGCGCGACATTCTCGAGTGCCATTTTGAATCCGGCCTGCGGTTTGTGCAAGTCAATCATATTGATGAACTGAACCGCCTGGTCGGGTTATGGCGTAAAAAGTATAACCGCACCGCACTGCATCGCCGTACCGGCATGACTCGTACCGACTGCTGGTTACGCATTACCCCTGGACAGTTAATCAAGGCGCCGTCGGTTGAAGTATGCCGTGAACTGGCCGTCAGTCTGCCGGAAAGTCGTAAGGTTGACACCTATCTTCGCGTGTCGTTTAACGGCAAACAATATGACGTTAGGGGGGTGCCGGGTGTTTGTAACAACGATTGGCTACAGATAGTCCGTAATCCCTGGCGCGACAGTGAAGCGCAGGTGGTGATGATGAATGAGGACGGCATGGAAGTCTTTTACCGGGTACCGGAAGTGGTGAAAGACGAGTACGGTTTTCCCCTCAACGCACCAACACTCGGCGAATCCTTCAAGGCATTACCCCACACCCCTGCGCAACACCATCTGGCGGAAGTCGAGCAGGCGATGTATGGCACTACCTGTCCCACCGAAACCGCTGCCGCGCAAAAAGCCAAGGCGCTGCCACTGGGCGGTCGCTTTAACCCTTATCTTGACAATGAACGCGATACCCCGCCGATTTACCTGCCCAAACAGGGTCAGGTCTCCACGGTTTGCGCCCCGCGTTTTGAAGAACGCTTAAACCCGGTCGTGGTGGTTCAACAGTTGCGAGCGCGTTTCCAGTCGGCGGGCAAGACCTGGCGCAGTGAATTTTACACCACGCTAACCCAGCGCTTCCCGGACGGGATTCCTGCTGACCAGGTCGATGCGCTGGGTGATGAGCTGATGGCCCAGTCCACCGAGGTGGTGGTCAGTCTGGCCAGTCACGGTTAACGGGAGGCCATCATGCTGAAACTGAAAACCCTGTTACAACAATACAATCTGACCCAGGCGGCACTGGCCCGTGCACTTGACCTTTCCGAGGCGACACTGGCGCAGATAGTCAACCACCATCAGTGGCCGAAACAGGACACCGACGCGCTAAAACAGCGTATCCGGGCCTGGTTACGTGACCAGGGTATCTCGGCGGACGACTGCTTTAACGGGGTAACGCCCAGCGGCAAGGAAAAGCGCCCACTACCTAGCAATGAGGAAGACACCATGTTACTAAAAAAACAGGTATTACTGCCTGCCACCAAAAAGCATTTTGGGCTGTTTCGCGCCCCATTTGATGACAACGCAGTACAAGGTCATGAAGATGTGTTTTTAACCCCTGAAAGCCGTTATGTGCGTGAGGCATTGTACCAGACCGCCCGCTATGGCGGCTTTATCGCCGTTATCGGCGAATCCGGTTCGGGTAAAAGCACGCTGCGACGTGACCTGACTGACCGTATTTATCGGGAAAACGCCCCGGTGGTGGTGATTGAACCCTACGTGCTGGCGATGGAAGACAACGACCATCAGGGCAAAACCCTGAAAGCCGCCAGTCTTGCCGAGGCTATTGTCCATACCCTGGCCCCACTGGAAAAACTCAAACGCTCACCCGAAGCCCGCTTTCGTCAGCTACACCGACTATTAAAAGAGAGCAGCCGCGCCGGGTACAGCCATGTACTGGTGATTGAAGAAGCCCATTGCCTGCCCATCCCGACCTTAAAGCACCTCAAACGCTTCTTTGAGCTGGAAGATGGCTTTAAAAAACTGCTGTCCATCGTCCTGCTGGGACAACCCGAACTGGGCGACAAGTTATCCGAACGCCTGTTAGCGGTCAGGGAAGTGGTACAGCGCTGCGAGGTAATTGACCTGCCGCCGCTGGATGAACACCTGAACGACTTTCTTGATTTCAAATTTAAACGCGTCGGTGGCGACACGAACAAAGTCCTTGGCCCTGATGCGATACCGGCACTGCGTCAACGCCTAAGCTGGCTGCGCCCGAAAAAAGACACGCCGGTCAGCCTGCTTTATCCCCTGGCTATCGGCAATCTGGTGACCGCCGCCATGAACCTGGCCGCGCAAAACGCCATCCCGGTTATCGATGCCAATATTATTCACAGTGTGCATTAAAGGAGGCTTTTATGCTCAACCCCGCCGTGACCATTAAAAACCCGTCAGCGATGACCTACCGGGCCATCCAGCAGCAGTTCAGGCAATGCCTGTCGGTGATGGACAAACTCAGCCAGGAAGGCTTTACCGTCAGTCAGTTTACCGTTGATGGCTATAGTCGCCCGACCATTACCCTGCTGCATGACCGACGGTGTGATGCCTTACATCAAAAGGGCCATGCCGTTCGCTATGCCCTGGGTACTGACCATCAGGGCCGCTGGGAAAAATACCAGTTCCTGCAAGATAACTGCCGAATCACCTGGGAGGTACGTTAATCATGAAAACACGCCCTGTCCGTATTACCGCACGACAATGGGTTTATCTGGCAAAAACCGTCGATATGCCCGAACAGGACTATGAAACCTATTTATCGATTTGCGAAAACTGCCGTGATGTTAATGAACAGGATGGCTGCCTCGGTGACATTGCGGCCCGATACAACATGAATTTATTTGAGCATATTCAACACACTGACGCCCTTGAGGACATTATTTTCGAGCGCGTTTAATTCCCGACGTTGTTAATGAAAAGGTAAAAAGATGGCAAAGAAAATAACGCGGCTTAAAGCCGTGGCGGCTTCCTGCACCCCGCAAACCCGTGAGCAGGTCATAAATGATATTAAAAATCTGGGCGATATCCAGCGGGAAATGACCCGACTGGAGACACAGATTAATGATGAAATTGCGCGGTTAACCCATCAACATGCGGCTGATATCGAAGCCATGAAAGCCCGCATCACCCTGTTGCAAAGAGGTATCCAGACCTGGTGCGAGGCCAACAGGGAGGAGCTTACCCAAAACGGCAAAACCAAAACCGCCAACCTAATAACCGGCGAGGTGTCATGGCGTAACCGCCCACCGTCCGTTTCGCTAAAAGGGATGGACGATATCCTGCAGGCGCTGGAAGAAAGCGGACAGACCGACTGCATTATTCGCAAGGCACAGGTGGATAAAAATGCCCTGCTAAAAAATCAGGACACCATCCAGCGACTGAATATTCCCGGCATTACGTTTCGCAACCAGCTTGAGGATTTCATTATTACCCCCTTCGAGCAGGAGGTGACCTCATGAGCTATCAGGAAATAAAACCTCTGCGCGGCCAGATTGAAAAGCGCCTTAACCGTGCCATGCATCATCTGCGGGCAGACCATTCTGCCGCTGCGTATTGTGAATTTCAACATGCCTTCGAGATATTGGCCGAACTCATCGTCACCTTAGATAAGGAAAACGCGTTATGAGTATTACCTGCATCAGCGGCCATCAGGCAACAAACCACCTCAATCCCATCCAGGCAAACATCACTCAACAATCGGAAAGTGGTGAGTGGGGGATTGACCTTATCCTGGCCTGCCCCCATTGCGGTCGGCAATATGCTGCCTGGGTACCTAACGGGGACTTCGTGTTTTTAACCGGTATTACGGCAAATTCGCGCCCGCGACGCCATTCGTCATCAAACGCACGAGGCAAATAAACCATGAACCTTGACCTTTGGTTAGTTTTTTTAGGCGGTGCCTTGCTCAGTGCGGTATTACCGGGTGCAGGCGCTATCCTCACGCTTAACCATGCCTTCCAGCGTGGATGGCGCAAAACGCTACCGCTTATTGCCGGCCAGGCGACCGCGTTAGCCTTGATGGTACCCATTGTGGCACTGAGCACGGAAGCGTTGCGCGCTTCAGCAACAGCCTGGCTATTACTGAAAAGCATTAGCGTACTCTGGCTACTGTTTGCTGCCTACCGAACCTGGCGCGCACCGGTCATCATGGATGCCTACGATGTCGTCACATTGACCCGTGGCGCGCAACGGTTCTGCTGGGGTTTTCTGACCGATATCACCAACGCCAAAGCGCTCGCTTTCCTGCTTGCGACACTGCCGGTCTTTCTTAATCCGTCCCAATCGTTAGGGCCACAAATTACCCTCATGACCTTGACGATGGTGATGGTCGATGCGCTGATGATGACGCTCTACGCGCTCATTGCCGCCCGCTTGCGGCCTTATTTTCAATCGCCAGAAAACCGTCAACAACAAAACCGCCTGTTTGCCGGTTTCCTGGTGTTCATTGCGGTCAGTCTTTGTTTTATTGAACATCCGACCTTAATTCAGTAAAAGAGGAGAAATCACCATGTGGATATTAATTTTAGCGCTATACGCCAGCCCCTATGCCGGTAATGCTTTTTCCACGCTGCATACACAGGAGTTTGACACGGCAACCGCCTGTCAACAGGCCGCCAAACAGTTCGCAGAAAAATTTGAAACGGTCAAGGATATGGATGCCAAGGCGATTTGCGTGAAGAAGTCATAGCGAAAAAGCGGCGTTTACTGCATTCAATTGTATAATAACGATATTCATTTTATAATCCTTAAAAACCCGAAGGATTATTTTTTTATTCATGGCATAAGGAATCTTGACCCCGACCACGACGATAAAGGACACCCCCGATGACCCGACAAAAATACCTGCAGTTAATCCATATTGCCGCCCAGCACCTCAAACTGGATGACGCGACTTACCGCCAGATGCTGCACAGGCTAACGGGGCAAACATCGGCAAAAACCCTGAATATCGGTCAACTGGCGCAAGTGCTAAACGCCCTGAAGACACAAGGCTTTCGTATCCAGCCGACTCAACCCACGACGAAAAAGCAGACCGACCGTCCGCAAATCCAGAAAATGCAGGCTCTGTGGCAGGCAATGGCCGATGAGGGCATTGTCCGGGATGCGTCAGCAACAGCCCTGGCCCACTTTGTTAAACGGGAAACCGGCTGTGATTCGCCTTACTGGCTGGATAGCCAGCAGGCCAGCCAGGTTATCGAGAAACTCAAGCAGTGGCAAAAACGCGTGGTGAGGGCAACCTCATGCTAGAGAATACCTTTCGCAGTAAAGGGCCGGAGTTACTGGTTGAGCTGGCCGAACACACGGCGCAGACCGTCAGACAGATTATCGATGTTGACCCCGCTGTTGCCAGTCAGATAGGCGATGCCGTCGCCAGCCAAATGATGCAGGTCTGGGGCGGGCAGAATGTCTATTTTCCCATGGGGTTGATGTGGAAAATTAATCAGCGTGACCGGGAGATATTTGCCGATTTCAATGGACATAACCATCGCGCCCTGGCACGCAAGTACGAAGTCTCACTACAGTGGATTTATTCCGTGATCAAACGGGTTAAAAAAGAAGAACTGGCCCGCATCCAGGGCAATCTGTTTGAAGATGAAGATAAGCCGCCTCGATGACTGTTTCTTGTTTCACGCAGTGAAACGTCGGAGAGAAAAACATAACCTATACACCAGATAGTGAGTATTGGGTTAATGCTAACCAGACAATAGAAGGATATTTCATATGCTCGATTCATCAGCTGATGGTTGGATCTCTTGTCAAAATCAACTTCCAGCTCCTGAACAATGGGTGCTAGTTTACTCTAGCTATGGGGATATGAAGGTCTGCTTTCTGAGCCAAAGAAGGGAGTGGGATGACGGTGATTTCTACAATGATGTCCATGGAGTTACTCACTGGATGCCGCTGCCACCTGTTCCGCGAGAAAGCACTAATGAGCCCTGGCAACACGGGGCGAAGGAGGACTGAATGATAGATGCATCGCTGTTGGATCTGCCTTGGGCAACTCTGGTAACACTGGCCTCTGGCTACATCGGTTATTTTATTGCCAATGTCGGTCTGAAAGAACACCATAAACCCATTGATATTCTCTTCTCCACACTGATTTTTAGCCTGTTGCCGACAGCAATATACCACGTGACACTATGGTGTGGCGTCAATGCTTACACGGCAACGTTATTGCCAGTGTTATTGGCATTGACCCTGGGTGCATCGTGGCGTAAATATGGGCGTAAACGGTTGTACGCGTTTCTCCGGAAGCATAATATCTCGTGGTCTGATGGTACCCACTCTGCCTGGCAACAAATGTTTGGCCTGACGGATTATCGGGTGACCGAATTATTTGTGGTACTAAAGGATGGTTCGGGCTTGCTGTCACGATTGCCTGGACGCTTCGAGGGACTTCCAAATGGGCCTTTTACACTGGGTAATAACGGCGATGTCATTCTCTATGTCACGCATAGAAGTTCGGCAAATAGCGATGAGTGGGTAGAGTATGGGGATGTTATTCATCAGGACTACGGCGCTCTTGCCACTTACATCCCTGCAGATCAAATTACCAGAATAGACATCAGGAGAAGAGAAGCAAAGCCATCATGCTCTTCTACCGACTGAACTGGATACGACTTCAAGCAGCAACATGATTTCAAGAATCGATTAATTTGAGTGATGATTCCTGTTTCACTATGTGTAACTTAATCACCCTGACTTGTCCCAGATAGATCCAGTTTGTCCCAGGTAGATCCACATTTATCGCACGTTTCCCTTTTAAATATCTCACGTCCTATCACCTTGATATCCGCTTCGCGATCGGCTAAGTACACCAGACGTGTGTTTGGCAACTCCGAGGCGAGTTCAGCAACTCGCTCGTATCCCTCGAGCCAGCGCGTACTCTCCTTGATCCCATCGCGTTTTCCGTCTGCATCCTTCGGCTCTCTTGCCCACATCCACGCATCCAGTACGCCCAACCCCACGCGATCCGGACTGACCGCGTAGGTCGGATGCAGGTACAGACCACGCCTGGCTTCGTAGTTCAAAGGACCCAAGCCTTGGATTTGCTGCCCGTTGAAGTCAAGCTCGGTAGTGTCTTGGATACACAGCACAACCTCGTGTTCTCGGATCCTTTCCTGCGTACGCTGCCAGTGAGGTTGCAGAATGTCTCGCCATTCGAATGCTTGGTTCTCCATGAAGCGGTAAGCACCCAGCGTCTCAGACCATCCGAGGCACGCATGCGGAATGCTGGCTTGCGGATTCTCAGCCAGCCGTATCAAAAGCCCTTTGGCACGATTATTGAGCCTCGTGTCACCAAGATTTACCCCTTCCAGTTCTTGGTGTGCCCAGCCATCTGAATCCCGTGTCATTTTTCAGCGCCGTAAATGGCGATAGTACACGTCGGTTTCACTTCATTTACAACCCCACCGGCTGCCTATTTCAGCCCGCTAACCCTTGGCATATAAGGCGTTGCGGACTTGTGTATAACGAGGTGACGTTAGGCATGTCGAAAACAGAGAGTGGGAGATGTGGGGAAAATGCATCTGTTGCAAATGCTACCGGTGTCGCAGTTGCTACCACGATCGCAATCGTTTTTACTCACAAACTGATACCATCAGAGGGCAGAATTCGTTGCTGTCTGGGAGCAGCGGAAATAACACAGCCAATTAATTTAATTAAAAAACCATATGCCAATAATAATAAATCTGGATGTGGTGCTGGCACAAAAGAAGATGCGATCGCGTGAGCTGGCCCAACGTATCGGCATTACCGAACAAAATTTGTCATTATTAAAATCAGGTAAGGTGAAAAGCATTCGCTTTGCAGCGTTGGAAAAAATCTGTGAGGTACTGGAATGCCAGCCCGGCGACATTCTTGCTTGTCGCCGGGAAGAGTAGCGATGCGGTGTGGTGATTGAGTGTGGTGTTAGTCGGACAGATTTTGGGCCAGTTAGGTGGCAACGGCCAACGCGCCTTTGTCACGCAGGCGCAAGTAAGCGTCGGTCAACGCGTGTACCAACGGCAGGTCGGTGCGCCGGTCATCACCAAATACCGCCGTCAGCGCCAGTAGGCCCTGTACGCGAGCCTCATCGTCCGGAGTGGATGCCACTATGCTCTGTAAGGCTGTCTTCAGCGGATCGCGAATATCAATCGCCGCGCCGCGATCGTCGATCCCGCCAATATAGCGCATCCATCCAGCCACACCGAGGATCAGCGCTTCGCAACGGCTGCCATTGCGCCGATGCCAGCGCAACCCGTCGAGCAGGCGCTGCGGTAACTTTTGCGATCCGTCCATGGCTATCTGCCAGGTGCGATGGTGCAGCGCAGGGTTGGCAAAGCGCGCGAGCAGACGTTCGGCATAGCTGTCAGATCAACGCCGGAGATGGTTAACGTCGGGGCTTGTTCTGCCAGCATCAGGTGGCGCACAGCCCGGCGGAAGTGCGCATCGGACATGCAGTCGCTGATATGGGCGTAACCCGCAAGATAGCCAAGATAAGCTAAAAACGAGTGGCTGCCGTTCAGCATCCTGAGCTTCATGGTTTCATAAGGTGCAACATCCTCTACCAGTTGTACCCCTGCCGCCTCCCAATGCGGTCTGCCCAGCGTAAAACGCTCCTCCACAACCCATTGAATATAAGGCTCACAGGCAATAGCACAGGGATCGTCAACGCCAATCGCCTGCGCCACCTCGTGCAGTGTTTGCGCAGTCGCGGCAGGCACGATGCGATCCACCATGGTGGAAGGGAAAGCCACTTCACGTTCAATCCATGCTGCCAGCGTGGGGGCAATCAGGCGGGCAAAATCAAGCACCGCGCGTTGGGCGGCCTTGCCGTTTTCTGGCATGTTATCGCAGGAGAGCACGCTAAAAGGGGAAATGCCCTGCGCGTGGCGGCGGCGCAACGCTTCGGTAATGATGCCCGGCACTGATAGCGGCTCGCGTGGATAACGCAAATCATGCTGGATATGGGCATTGGTGGTGTCCAGATTGCCGTGTGCCCCCGCCAGACAATAGCCTTTTTCCGTAATGGTCAGGGAAACAATCTCCGTTTGTGCATCGGCAAGCTGTGCCAAAATGGCCTCTTTGCCTTCAATGGCAGCGTGCAGCGAGGCGCACACTGCGCCCACTATGATAGCCTGATTGCCACTTTCCCCTTTTTCCAACACGGTAAACAGGTGCTGCTGTTCACGCAGCGCTGAAATCAGGCTGTCATCGCTGAACAGCACCACTTCGCACAGCCCCCAATCCCCGCCTTCTTGGTTAAGAACGCGGTGCGTGAGTAGCGCCTGATGGGCTCGGTGAAAAGCGCCAAACCCAATATGTACAACACGCGGGCGTAGGGCTCGGCGATCGTAGCGAGGTACATCGACATTTTCCGGCAGGGTTATAGTCACCTCGTTATACACAAGTCCGCAACGCCTTATATGCCAAGGGTTAGCGGGCTGAAATAGGCAGCCGGTGGGGTTGTAAATGAAGTGAAACCGACGTGTACTATCGCCATTTACGGCGCTGAAAAATGACACGGGATTCAGATGGCTGGGCACACCAAGAACTGGAAGGGGTAAATCTTGGTGACACGAGGCTCAATAATCGTGCCAAAGGGCTTTTGATACGGCTGGCTGAGAATCCGCAAGCCAGCATTCCGCATGCGTGCCTCGGATGGTCTGAGACGCTGGGTGCTTACCGCTTCATGGAGAACCAAGCATTCGAATGGCGAGACATTCTGCAACCTCACTGGCAGCGTACGCAGGAAAGGATCCGAGAACACGAGGTTGTGCTGTGTATCCAAGACACTACCGAGCTTGACTTCAACGGGCAGCAAATCCAAGGCTTGGGTCCTTTGAACTACGAAGCCAGGCGTGGTCTGTACCTGCATCCGACCTACGCGGTCAGTCCGGATCGCGTGGGGTTGGGCGTACTGGATGCGTGGATGTGGGCAAGAGAGCCGAAGGATGCAGACGGAAAACGCGATGGGATCAAGGAGAGTACGCGCTGGCTCGAGGGATACGAGCGAGTTGCTGAACTCGCCTCGGAGTTGCCAAACACACGTCTGGTGTACTTAGCCGATCGCGAAGCGGATATCAAGGCGTTGATGCAGCTCGCTGATGACCTTGGCACTCCGGCTGACTGGTTGATCCGCTCGACTCATAATCGCAGTCTGGACTGTAATGAGAAGCTTTGGCAGAAGGTTGGAAAGACCGTGCCGGTGGGAGAAATCCAATTCGTTATGGCGGCTCGCGCGGGGCAGAAGGCGCGTACGGTGAAACAGGCGCTGCGCGTGAAGCGAGTGTCGCTGCGTTGCGGGTTGGCAGTGACCTGTGTGATAGCCAAGGAAATTGAGCCGCCAGCAGGCGTGAAGCCGGTCGAGTGGCGGTTGCTGAGCAATCGCGTACCTGAAGGACGAGAAGATATCGTGGAGCTGATCGACTGGTATCGGGCTAGATGGGAAATCGAGATGTTCTTCAATGTGCTGAAGAACGGCTGCTGTGTCGAAGCGTTACAGTTATCGACCGTGGATCGCATTGAGCGGGCATTGGCGCTGTTCATGATCGTGGCATGGCGCATCGCCTATTTAATGCGTATGGGACGAACCTGTCCAGAGCTGGACGCAATGTTGTTCTTTGATTCCGACGAGACTCATGGCGCTTACCTACTGATGAACAAGCGTATGCCCAAGGGCCGCCCTAAGCTAAACGAAGTATTGCGCTTAGTTGCGCAACTGGGAGGCTTTCTTGCTCGAAAAGGCGACGGTGAACCAGGCGCAAAAACTATCTGGAAAGGCTTGCAGAAAGTCATGACGGCCGCCGAAACGCTACGCGCGCTCAGGCACGAACAGAGATGTGTATAACGAGGTGGGTTATAGTGGCGATACTTTGCTTTTTATCAGTCATTTATTTTTTTGCAGGTGATCATGAGCCAAAGGTAGCTGTGATTTTGCACTGGCGCAACGGGGGGATTGTAGTGGTCAACTAGGCTGTGTCCCTTAATCCCATGAGTTATACTAACTATTTGTTTCTACATCATTTTGAACTATGGCTCGCTACGACCTTCCCGATGAAGCATGGGCTATCATCCAGCCCTTACTCCCTGCTGAACCAGCAACACCACAGGCCGGACGCCCATGGGCTGAGCATCGCATGATTATCAATGGCATGTTCTGGGTGCTGTGCTCTGGTGCCCCATGGCGTGATTTACCTGAGCGATACGGCCCATGGAAAACCGTTTATAACCGCTTTAACCGATGGTCAAAATCGGGAGTCATTAACATTATTTTCAATAAGTTACTTTCATCACTTGATGCCCATGGCCTCGTGGACTGGTCAGCGACTGCGCTGGATGGTAGCAATATCAGGGCGCTGAAATGTGCTGCCGGTGCTCAAAAAAACATCCCGATATCACCGGAGATAATGGGCTGGGTCGCTCTCGAGGTGGTTTTGGCACCAAAATCCATATGGCTACAGACGGAAGTGGTCTTCCGTTAAACATCGTGTTGAGCCCCGGTCAGGCTCATGAAAGTCAGTTTGCACTACGTCTTTTGGACGGTATTGGTGTTCAACGCCAGAACGGCAGTATGAAACGCCGTGGTCATGCGGTGCTGGCTGACAAGGCGTACTCCGGGCATGTATTACGTAACGAGCTGAAAAACAGAGGTATAAAAACTGTCATCCCCCGAAAATCCACTGAAAAAATGGCGGTGGATGGTCGTTCAAAGCTCGATCGTGACGCCTACCGCAATCGGAACGTTGTTGAGCGGTGCTTTGGCCGTCTGAAAGAATACCGTCGCATTGCGACACGTTACGACAAAACGGCGAGGAATTATCTGGCAATGTTGAAACTGGGCTGCATCCGCCTGTTTTACCAGAGGCTATGTAATTAAGGGACACAGCCTAATATGTATTAGTCGCGACTTGATCTGACACTGGACCTTGAAAGGTTGAGAGTTACCGGTTTTGATATGGGTGTCGAATCCTTATACAAAACACGAGGTAACTCTCATGCTTCATACTAACAATCCCATCATCAAACACAAAGTCGGCCTGCTCAATCTCGCCGAAGAACTCGGTAACGTATCAAAAGCCTGTAAAATCATGGGGGTGTCACGCGACACGTTTTATCGCTATCAGGAACTGGCGGCAGAAGGCGGCATTGACGCTCTGGTTAACCAAAACCGCCGGGTTCCCAACCTGAAAAACCGTGCTGATGAAGCCACTGAACGTGCGGTTGTTGATTACGCCATTGAGTTCCCGGCTCATGGCCAGCACCGGACCAGTAATGAGCTGCGTAAAAAAGGCGTCTTCATTTCTGGCAGCGGTGTGCGCTCCATTTGGCAACGACACGATCTGGAAAACTTTCGTAAGCGCCTGAAGGCACTTGAGGAAAAAGTTGCCAGAGAAGGCATCGTACTTACTGATGCTCAAATCGCTGCACTGGAGAAGAAGGCGCACGACGACGAAGCCTGTGGTGAAATAGAGACTGCTCACCCGGGTTATCTGGGGTCGCAGGACACCTTCTACGTGGGTAATCTGAAAGGTGTTGGCCGTATCTACCAGCAGACGTTCGTGGATACGTACTCGAAAGTGGCGCACTGCAAGCTTTACACGAGTAAAGCACCGATCTCTGCCGCCGACCTGCTCAATGATCGCGTGCTGCCGTTCTACGAAGCTCAGGGGCTGCCAATGCTAAGAATACTGACCGACAGGGGGACGGAGTACTGCGGTAAAGTGGAACAACATGACTATCAGCTGTACTTGGCTATCAACGATATAGACCATACGAAAACGAAAGCGATGTCTCCGCAGACAAACGGTATCTGCGAGCGCTTCCATAAAACTATTTTGCAGGATTTTTATCAGGTTGCGTTCCGTAAGACGTTATACGAGGACCTAGAAAGTCTACAAAAGGATCTGGACAACTGGTTGTGGCATTACAATAATGAGCGAACTCATCAGGGTAAAATGTGCTGCGGGCGTACGCCAATGGCCACGTTACTTGATGGTAAACGAGTCTGGGCAGAAAAAAATCTGAACCAGATTTAATCTGACAGACACCTGTATAAATAACCGGTAACTGTCAGATCAGGTCTGAGCTAATACAACTGTAGTGGCACACTGATACTGGCCACCTGAGCGGAGGTGATATGCTCACCTCATCAACACGACAGGTGACCTCATGGGTAAACATTTTACGGCGGAATTTAAGCTCGAAGCCGCAAAGCTGGTTGTCGACCACGGCTACACATACGTTAAGGCCGCAGAGGCGGTTAATGTCAGCCATTCTGCCATTAGTCGCTGGGTCAATAAGCTTCGCCTTGAACGACAGGGAAAAACGCCAACGGGACTTCCTCTTACCCCTGAACAGCTCGAGCTGCGTGAGATGAAGAAAAAAGTCCAATGCCTTGAAATGGAGAACGAAATCCTAAAAAAGGCTACGGCGCTCTTAATGTCGGACTCACTCAACGGTTCACGGTAGTCGACAGGCTGAGGGCGCGATACCCGGTCACGGCGTTGTGCCAAACTTTTGAGGTACATCGCAGCAGCTACAGGCACTGGCAGGCTTCCGCTAATGAACCCGACGGTGAGCGCGTGGTTAAGTGTAGCCGCGTCATGGAAGCCTGGAACGCCAGCGGCGGCTCTGCCGGCGCTCGAAGTATCGCGACCATCGTCACCGGCAGCTCCGGTGTCAACATGGGGCGCTGGCTGGCTGGCAAGCTGATGAAGGAGCTGGGTATCGCCAGCTGCCAGCGACCGGCTCACAAATACAAACGCGGCGGCAATGAACACGTTGAAATACCGAACTATCTCAACCGCCAGTTCGCGGTTACCGCGCCGGATCAGGTCTGGTGCGGCGATGTGACCTACATCTGGACGGGCAAATGCTGGGCTTACCTTGCGGTGGTGCTAGATCTGTTCGCCCGCAAACCGGTGGGCTGGGCCATGTCGACGTCGCCGGACTCGGCGCTGACAGTTAAAGCGTTGCAGATGGCCTGGGAACTCCGGGGACAACCAACAGGAGTCATGTTCCACAGCGACCAGGGCAGCCACTATACCAGCCGTCAATACCGGCAAGCCCTGTGGCGCTGCCGGATAAAGCAGAGTATGAGTCGGCGGGGTAACTGCTGGGATAATGCGCCAATGGAGCGGTTCTTCCGCAGCCTGAAGACAGAATGGGTGCCGACAAAGGGTTACAACAGCTTCAGCGAAGCCCAGGACGCGATTATCCGCTACATCACGGGGTATTACAGCGCTATCCGGCCTCACTGGTATAACGGCGGCTTAACTCCAAACGAATCTGAGCGACTGTTCTACATACAGTCTAATGCGGTGGCCAATATTAGTTGACCACTACACCACTACAGATCCAGGAGTAGAAAACTTATGCTCGTTTCTCCTAACTTATCGCGTTTTCTTCTAGCTGCGGCTCAGTCGTGGCGATTTTTGTCTGCTATTTTAGGAAGATGCCTACCATCCACACGCATAGAAAGGTCTGCGCGATGAAACTGGAATCCCTCGTGTTACACCACGGCTACACCTCAGAAGCAACCACCAAATCTGCTGCCGTGCCGATTTACCAGACAACCTCTTACACGTTTGATGATACGCAGCATGGCGCTGACCTGTTCGATCTCAAAGTGGCGGGCAATATCTACAGTCGCATCATGACATATCGTTATACACATCTTTCTAACGCACTGTTTAATCAATGAGTTACGGGTTTATCTCAGAGTGGCATTTTGAACCTCAAAAAGCCAATGGGATGGCTTGAATGCCTTAATTCACGGGGTTCTGAGCATCCTGTTCAAAAAATGGCCAAAAGATGTGTATAACGATATGGCCATAGACTGGGCAGCGAGCACCAGGGGTTATGACAGTTCAACCGTGCAGAATGTGATGCTGAGGTCGGTGGAAAAACGCTTCGGTAGCGCGCTGCCGGATAAACCAGTGCAATGGCTGACGGATAATGGTTCAGCGTACACAGCGCATGAAACGCGGAAGTTCGCCAGAGAACTGAATCTGGAGCCCTGCACAACAGCAGTGAGCAGTCCACAGAGTAACGGCATGGCAGAACGGTTCGTGAAGACGATGAAGGAAGATTACATCGCCTTCATGCCAAAACCCGATGTGCGAACAGCGCTGAAGAATCTTGCAGCGGCGTTCAATCATTACAATGAAAACCATCCGCACAGTGCGCTGGGATACAACTCCCCAAGAGAATATCGGCGCCAGCGGGCATCGTTAACTTAAGATACAAAAGCTGTCCGGAGATGGTGGGTCAAGATCACTCTATTTTTATCTATAATTGAAGCCAATAGACATAGCGAATAGCTAATGCAGGTAAAACCCAAATGCCTGATTCAACGCCGCCATGCATTATCTTTAATGCGTTATTACCTAACGATTTTGCTATCTTACGAGTCCCCTTGCTTTTTAAAAAAGCCGAAGGTCTCTGTGATTCAGTCGCTCTACCTTGTGCAACGGCAGCGCGGTGCAGGTCATTCAGGCAGTAACGCCCGAAAGCATCCTGACGGACGACGGTATTTTCAATGACAACTAATTTAGACATAACAATTTCTCCATAATTAAACGGATGTGGTTATCAGAGGGCTAACGGGTAAAATTTTGCAGATGGGCGGTCAGATCGCTTACACTTGGCTTAACACAGGAGGATCCGCTATGGGCCAGGTTGCATTTGATACATTGCAGGCATCAGAAGAGCTTCAAACCGCCGGGCTTACCAGTCAGCAGGCCAAGGCGATCTCGCTCGTCGTACGCAAGTCTCATGAGGTGGCGGATGTCGCTACCAAGGCTGATATCGCTGAGGTAAATCGGAATGTCGCCGATGTGCGTAAGGACCTGTCCGCAGAGATAGCCGATGTGCGTAAGGATATGGCTCATCGCTTCGAAAAGAGCGAGGCGCAGATATCTGACGTTCGTAAGGATATGCAATTAGTCCGCAAGGATTTACAGCTTGAGATGGCGGGTATTTGCTCCGAGCAGAAGTTAATTCGCTGGATGCTGAGTGCTGGAGTTTTGGGTATTCTCTCTCTGGTTGTGAAAGCTTTTCTCGTCACAGCCCTTTAATTAATTTGTCTCAGGGTTGTTAGCTCAGTTGGTAGAGCAGCGGACTCTAATCCATCGGTCGCAGGTTCGAATCCTGCACAACCCACCATATTAGGTGTATTAGTCGCGACTTGATCTGACACTGGACCTTGAAAGGTTGAGAGTTACCGGTTTTGATATGGGTGTCGAATCCTTATACAAAACACGAGGTAACTCTCATGCTTCATACTAACAATCCCATCATCAAACACAAAGCCGGCCTGCTCAATCTCGCCGAAGAACTCGGTAACGTATCAAAAGCCTGTAAAATCATGGGTGTGTCACGCGACACGTTTTATCGCTATCAGGAACTGGCGGCAGAAGGCGGCATTGACGCTCTGGTTAACCAAAACCGCCGGGTTCCCAACCTGAAAAACCGTGCTGATGAAGCCACTGAACGTGCGGTTGTTGATTACGCCATTGAGTTCCCGGCTCATGGCCAGCACCGGACCAGTAATGAGCTGCGTAAAAAAGGCGTCTTCATTTCTGGCAGCGGTGTGCGCTCCATCTGGCAACGACACGATCTGGAAAACTTTCGTAAGCGCCTGAAGGCACTTGAGGAAAAAGTTGCCAGAGAAGGCATTGTACTTACTGATGCTCAAATCGCTGCACTGGAGAAGAAGGCGCACGACGACGAAGCCTGTGGTGAAATAGAGACTGCTCACCCGGGTTATCTGGGGTCGCAGGACACCTTCTACGTGGGTAATCTGAAAGGTGTTGGCCGTATCTACCAGCAGACGTTCGTGGATACGTACTCGAAAGTGGCGCACTGCAAGCTTTACACGAGTAAAGCACCGATCTCTGCCGCCGACCTGCTCAATGATCGCGTGCTGCCGTTCTACGAAGCTCAGGGGCTGCCAATGCTAAGAATACTGACGGACAGGGGACGGAGTACTGCGGTAAAGTGGAACAACATGACTATCAGCTGTACTTGGCTATCAACGATATAGACCATACGAAAACGAAAGCGATGTCTCCGCAGACAAACGGTATCTGCGAGCGCTTCCATAAAACTATTTTGCAGGATTTTTATCAGGTTGCGTTCCGTAAGACGTTATACGAGGACCTAGAAAGTCTACAAAAGGATCTGGACAACTGGTTGTGGCATTACAATAATGAGCGAACTCATCAGGGTAAAATGTGCTGCGGGCGTACGCCAATGGCCACGTTACTTGATGGTAAACGAGTCTGGGCAGAAAAAAATCTGAACCAGATTTAATCTGACAGACACCTGTATAAATAACCGGTAACTGTCAGATCAGGTCTGAGCTAATACATATAAATAACCGGTAACTGTCAGATCAGGTCTGAGCTAATACACATCAACTCGGCTTTGTTGAATAAATCAGAACTTGTACGACTGTGCCCCAGGTCGATTGTTACGTGATGCGAATACTGTTCGGCATTCCTAATAGCGTGATCCGGTTAAGCGCTTTGACCATCGCCATGGCTTCACCCACCTGAGCATCGTAGTCACGCAGACTTAGATGACCACCCAGAAGCGTTTTGAACCGGAACATGGCCGTTTCAGCCACTGAGCGTCGGTGATAGCCCACTTTCTTTTTCCAGGTATCGTTGCTGCCGCTCAGGCGCTGATTTGCAACAGCGTGGTTACGCTCGTGGTAGTGGTCCGGCCAATATTGCGCCCCCCTTCGCGGCGGGATAAGCGGCCTTATTTTCTTCCTCAGCAGAGCATCATGGCAGTAACCTGTATCGTAAGCGCCGTCAGCCGATGTCTCTCTGATTTTCCGGTGGGTCTGGTTTATCAGTGCCGGTAGAGCCTGGGCATCAGTCGTACCACTGAGCGACAAATCCGCACAGATAATCTCATGCGTCGCACTGTCTACTGCCAGATGCAGCTTACGCCACACCCTGCGTCTGTCGGCACCATGCTGCCGGACTTTCCATTCGCCTTCGCCAAAGACCTTCAGGCCGGTTCTATCAATGACCAGATGTGAGATTTCACCACGGGTTGGCGTTTTTATGCTGATGTTCACTGTCTTTGCTCGCTTGCTGAGCAGCGAATAGTCTGGACAATGCAGCGACAATTTAATCAGTTTAAAAATCGAGTCAACAAAACCCTGTAAAGCCCTCAATGAAAGGCCAAACACGCGTTTCATCATCAGGACTGTGGTGATGGCCATATCTGAGTAGTGGAGCGGTCGTCCACGCCGTTCAGTAGTCGTTTTTTCCGTCCATGCAGCAATGGCTGATTCATCTAGCCATACGGTTAGAGAACCGCGCTGCTTGAGGGCCTTGTTATAGGAGGGCCAGTTAGTGATTTTAAAATTTTGTTTTGCCATGGAGACCTGATGTTGAAACAACTATGGTGATCTGATCCGATGATTACCCAAACTTTCTATTTATTCAACAAAGCCCATCAACTCTTGTTCCGAACTACCCTTTTCCCATTCTTCAGGCGAGTGATTATTTCGGCTAGCCTCCCATATAACTATTTTACAGAGGGAATTACCATGAGCGCATGGTACAAAACCGGAGCCATCGCTGCCACCAACGGTAGCAAAATCATTACGGGCACAGGAACGCAATTCACTCATCCATTTGATCTTGACCCACCATCTCCGGACAGCTTTTGTATCTTAAGTTAACGATGCCCGCTGGCGCCGATATTCTCTTGGGGAGTTGTATCCCAGCGCACTGTGCGGATGGTTTTCATTGTAATGATTGAACGCCGCTGCAAGGTTCTTCAGCGCTGTTCGCACATCGGGTTTTGGCATGAAGGCGATATAATCTTCCTTCATCGTCTTCACGAACCGTTCTGCCATGCCGTTACTCTGTGGACTGCTCACTGCTGTTGTGCAGGGCTCCAGATTCAGTTCTCTGGCGAACTTCCGCGTTTCATGCGCTGTGTACGCTGAACCATTATCCGTCAGCCATTGCACTGGTTTATCCGGCAGCGCGCTACCGAAGCGTTTTTCCACCGACCTCAGCATCAC
Organism: Symbiopectobacterium sp. Eva_TO; assembly: GCF_053848865.1. Taxonomy (NCBI): domain Bacteria; kingdom Pseudomonadati; phylum Pseudomonadota; class Gammaproteobacteria; order Enterobacterales; family Enterobacteriaceae; genus Symbiopectobacterium; species Symbiopectobacterium sp. Eva_TO. The sequence continues at coordinate 3,103,592 of NZ_JBSPEY010000004.1, forward strand.
ATCCTGCACGGTTGAACTGTCATAACCCCTGGTGCTCGCTGCCCAGTCTATGGCCTCCCGGTCGCAGCAGTCCAGTGCGAACGTCACCCGCAGCTTCTCGCCGTTGTCACAACCGAACTCGAAGCCATCTGAGCACCAGCGCATATCGCTCTCTGCTACCGCGATTTTGCCTTTATGCTCCCGCTTCGGACGTTCAGTTTTATCATGCAACAACAGCAGGTTATGCTCGCTCATTATCCTGTAAAGCCGTTTGGCGTTCACCGGTTGCGTATTCGCATGCGATCGATCATCGATTCGCATCTAAGGTCGATCACGTTTTCGCATCGTAATCGATCACCCGGGAACCTAACTTTTTTATCGTTTTAGCGTGTTTCTTCTGCGCTTTCCACTGCCAGGCTATTTTTCCTTAATGATTCTCCCTGAAGCTCCACTCTGTGAGAGTTGTAGTGGTCAACTAATATTGGCCACCGCATTAGACTGTATGTAGAACAGTCGCTCAGATTCGTTTGGAGTTAAGCCGCCGTTATACCAGTGAGGCCGGATAGCGCTGTAATACCCCGTGATGTAGCGGATAATCGCGTCCTGGGCTTCGCTGAAGCTGTTGTAACCCTTTGTCGGCACCCATTCTGTCTTCAGGCTGCGGAAGAACCGCTCCATTGGCGCATTATCCCAGCAGTTACCCCGCCGACTCATACTCTGCTTTATCCGGCAGCGCCACAGGGCTTGCCGGTATTGACGGCTGGTATAGTGGCTGCCTTGGTCGCTGTGGAACATGACTCCTGTTGGTTGTCCCCGGAGTTCCCAGGCCATCTGCAACGCTTTAACTGTCAGCGCCGAGTCCGGCGACGTCGACATGGCCCAGCCCACCGGTTTGCGGGCGAACAGGTCTAGCACCACCGCAAGGTAAGCCCAGCATTTGCCCGTCCAGATGTAGGTCACATCGCCGCACCAGACCTGATCCGGCGCGGTAACCGCGAACTGGCGGTTGAGATAGTTCGGTATTTCAACGTGTTCATTGCCGCCGCGTTTGTATTTGTGAGCCGGTCGCTGGCAGCTGGCGATACCCAGCTCCTTCATCAGCTTGCCAGCCAGCCAGCGCCCCATTTTGACACCGGAGCTGCCGGTGACGATGGTCGCGATACTTCGAGCGCCGGCAGAGCCGCCGCTGGCGTTCCAGGCTTCCATGACGCGGCTACACTTAACCACGCGCTCACCGTCGGGTTCATTAGCGGAAGCCTGCCAGTGCCTGTAGCTGCTGCGATGTACCTCAAAAGTTTGGCACAACGCCGTGACCGGGTATCGCGCCCTCAGCCTGTCGACTACCGTGAACCGTTGAGTGAGTCCGACATTAAGAGCGCCGTAGCCTTTTTTAGGATTTCGTTCTCCATTTCAAGGCATTGGACTTTTTTCTTCATCTCACGCAGCTCGAGCTGTTCAGGGGTAAGAGGAAGTCCCGTTGGCGTTTTTCCTGTCGTTCAAGGCGAAGCTTATTGACCCAGCGACTAATGGCAGAATGGCTGACATTAACCGCCTCTGCGGCCTTAACGTATGTGTAGCCGTGGTCGACAACCAGCTTTGCGGCTTCGAGCTTAAATTCCGCCGTAAAATGTTTACCCATGAGGTCACCTGTCGTGTTGATGAGGTGAGCATATCACCTCCGCTCAGGTGGCCAGTATCAGTGTGCCACTACAAGTTGTGGATCAGCCGATCCAGGAAGGCATCTGCCGCCGTCGGGTTTTCCATCACTCCGTACCATTGCTCCACCGGCAACTGGCTGATAAGGATCGTGCTGGTTTGCCCATATCGCTCTTCCGTTATTTCCAGCAAGTCATTGCATTGCCGCGTTGTGATAACTTCAAGACCAAGGTCGTCCAAGATAAGAAACTCTATTTTTTGAAGCTGTTTCAGTTGCTTAAGCCAGCTGCCGTCCAGTCGGCCCTGCTCAAGCTGATCCAGCAGCCGACCCATGCGCCAGTATTGAACGCTTCTCTTTTGCCGGCACGCCTGCTCGCCCAGGGCACAACCTACCCAGCTTTTTCCGCTGCCAGTTGGCCCTGTTATCAGGATATTCTTGCTGTGGGTGATGTAATGCCCGTTCAGAAGCTCGCGCATCTGTTCGGCCTTTAACCCTCGGGAGACCGGATAGTACATACCCTCAGGGGTTGCACCGTGGCGCAACCGTGCCTGCTTTCTCAACCGCCCAACACGGCTGTTTTCACGATTCAGTAGCTCTTCTTCGACAAGTAACCCCAGGCGTTCTGCGAACCCCAGCTCATTGTATGTACCAGGTGCCTCACGCTGGCGTATCATGCCATCGGCCATTGCCGACAGCTTCAGCGTTCTAAGTTTGGTTAGCAGGTCATCAGTCATAACGACTCCCTTTTTCAGTGGTAATATTTTGGACCACGCAGATTCTCGTGCTCCAGTGGAAGCTGTAACTCTCTATTTCCTTTAACTGTTTCTCCGATGCCCTCCCTGTTGTGACGCAGCAGATTCTCGATAAAACGCCTTTCCGGATGGTTCAGCCCGCAGGCCTTGTCACAGGCTTTTTCCAGCCGTTCGGCACCGTATTTTTTCTGGAGCGACAGTAGGCCGAGAACAGCCCGATAAGCCTGCTCAGGATGATTCTTCGCGTTTAGCATCGCTTCCACCACCTGCCGGGTCGCCTTGCCGGTTCTCGCGGCATTATCCAGCAGCTTTTCAGGTGTCCAGCTGCTGTGCCCGCGGTGATTGACCGGCATGTGTGCCGGATTCGTGCTGTGGCTGTACTGCCGATCGCTGCGAGGGTGCTGAGCCACGCAGCGGCCCTTATGCCAGACCTGGACCAACGTCTGACCCGCTTTTACCGACAGCCTTTCACCAACCAGCTCATGGGGAACGGAGTACCAGTGGCGGTCGTATTCGACGTGATAGTCAGGAGCGACCTTCACCGCACGGTATTCGGTGTATTCATAGGGCATGGCTGGCAACGGCTGCAGGCACGGCGCATCGAGCAGCGCAAAGCGCTGCGCTCGGCTCTGGCCCCCATAACCTTTTATTGGCCGGTTATTCAGCTCGGTCATCAGCTCACTGAGCCTGACGTTGAGCGCATGCATCGTATGGAAGGTTTCATTGCGTATTCGCGCCAGGAGCCACCTTTCGACCAGCAGGACGCCGTTTTCCACTTTGGCCTTGTCTTTCGGTTTGTAGGGTCTGGCTGGCATCACTACCGTGCTGTAATGCGAGGCCAAAGACTGATAGCTGTCGTTGATGACCGGCTCGTAGCGATCTGCTTTGCTCACCGCGCTACGCAGATTATCGGGTACCAGCAGGGCTGGAACGCCGCCGAGGAAGGTCAGGCAGTGGCTGTTAGCATTCAGCCAGCTCATCATGTCCTGACCGGGGCAGGCTTCTGCATAGGTATAATTTGACGCTCCCATGACAGCGACGAAGATGGCGACCCGGCGCACATTTCCCGTATCGGGGTCGGATACCGGCACCGTGGGCCCGCAGAAGTCGATGAACAGCTTCTCACCGGCACGGTGGGTCTGGCGCATCGAGCGTTTCTGGCATTTCTTCCATTGGCGATAACAACGGCAGAACTGAGAGTAGCCCAGCGCCATTTCTCCGGTTTCGGTGCTGTATTCTATCCACAACAGCTGCCTGGTAACCCCTGGCCGTCTTAGCTCGGTATCGATATACAGCCAGTCTGGCGCGATAAGCTCCGAGGTGCGCATTCTGCGGGTGGGGAACAGCATCTTTTCCAGTTTTTCTGGCAAGAGCGCATCAGGCAATGGCCACGACAGCGATGCGGCGGTAAAACGGGAGAGCACCTCATAAACTGTGGAAGGGCTGACCCTAAGAGCAGCGGCGATGGTGCGATTAGACTGGTTGCACTCAAATTTGAGTTTGAAGATCTGAAGACAAGTCTCCATGGGACTCCTGCTTTTTCTCTTTCTGGCCATCGTTATCTCCATTTCAGTAGAAACTGCGAACGGAGAGGAGGTTAGAAGAGTTAAGTCCCGGAGTGATCGATACGACGCGAATCAGTGATCGACCTTAGATGCGAAATCGTGATCGATTGTCATGCGAATCACTGATCGATCACGATGCGAATATGCAACCGGTGGAAGTCCCTCTGCACGACATTGCTTACGCAGGATACCCCACACTCGGCGGTAACCGTAACTGGGCATGTCGCTGATGATACGGAGGATGTCCGATAATATCTCAGCATCAGCTTCGTCATTACGCCGGTTGCTGCGCCTGTCCAGCCAGTCGGCAGAACGGTTAACCCGCAGTGACAGCTGCGCACGCGACACGCTCATGGCGCGGCTGACCAGAGCTATTCCCCGTCCTTTGGCAACAAGGGCGCGTGCGCTATCCATTTTCGCGACTGGCGGTACTCCACTGCTTCTTTGAGGATCTCAACTTCCATCGTCTTCTTACCCAGAAGGCGCTGTAGCTCCCTGACCTGCTTGAGGGCAGTCGCCAGCGCCGAAGCTGGAACCACTTCTTCTCCGGCCGCAACGGCGGTGAGGCTTCCTTCCTGGTATTGCTTCTTCCACTTAAACAAAAGGCTGGGCTGGATGCCATGCAGGCGGGCTACATGGGAGACGTTCATCCCCGGCTCCATTGTCTGCTGAATGATGGCGATTTTCTCTTGCGGAGTTTTACGCTTACGGACTTCTTGCCCTAACAGGATCCCGGTCATTTCAAAATTAGCATGATTGTTAGACATATATCTAAGCCTATCTCTTATCTGGAGATACAGCTACTGTCTGGTGTTACAGGGGGCTACATCAATTCACTCATCCATTAAACGGTGTAGCAGCAGGGCGGATGTTATTATTACCCGCTGCTGGCACTGTTCAGATTTATGAAATTGAGTCTGTGCAATCTGATACACAATTAACGCTGGTATCTGCGTTCACTGGCACCATGGGAACGGGTAAAGCCTATGCTATTCCCACCTCTCCGACGGTTTCCATTGAGCAGTTTGCGCATGAATTTGCAGCAACGCTTGCCTATTACCATCAGCAGTTGTCGGGTTGGCAGCAGATATTAACCGGGACGGGAAACGTTACGTTGACCACGCCAGACGGTCAGACCGTTACCGTTCGCTCGCAACGGGCGTGGGATACGGCGCTGAATGGGAAAGCCAATTCCAGCGATGTTTTCCTGTTGAAAGGCGCGCTGGGAACCAATGACCTGAACAATGTTATCGGGACCGATTACCAGGGTATCTGGTGGCAGAATGCGACCGCAAACGCCACGGCGGCAAGGAACTATCCTGTGGTGTCCGCTGGGAACCTGCTTGTGCTCTACAACAATGTGACCAGCTACGGCATTACGCAGATTTATATCACCCCTGTTTCAAAGCGCATTTTTATCAGAAGCAAGCCAACACCGAGCGATGCATGGACAACATGGGATGAGTTTTGGACTAGCGCAAATCTGCCAAACCCCGCAACGCTTGATACTGCGCAAAACATAACTGGGCTAAAGCAATTTCGTAGGAATTCAGAAGCGTTCATGATCTTCCCTGCTGAACAAGGAAAGTCGTCGTTCATCCGAGGAAGTGACGCTGATGGAAATTCAAGATGGTATTTGGGTTCCGGTGGTGACAACGTAAATACGCTAACGTTGCATAACTATAAAGCAAGTAACGGGATCTATTTCAACGAAAACAGCGATATATCGATTAATCCGGCTTGTGGTAAACGTATTTACCAATGGACATACCCGCTACTGGCGGCAGGGCTGAATGCTGTATCCGACGCCAACGGCTTCTGGAAAACAGCAAGCCCGGTTGTGAAGCTGTTTGCTGACGGCACCAGCGAACTCACCAGCGAAGCCGAGGGCATCACCACCGAACGCCTGAGCGAAGGGGTGTACCGCATTTCCGGCTGTCTGGGCCTGAACGCCGATCGCGCCTGGGGCGGTTATGAGGGCGGTATCGATGTACCGATGTGCCGCAACAAGCTACCGCGCCTGTGGGTGGACTATGGCGGCGATGAGGGGAGTTCGCAGATAAACCCGGATGGCTCGATGGTCATTCGGACCTATCACCGGCCACATCCGGATGCGCCCGCTTTCGCCCGCAATGAGATTGAAGGCTACGCGAACGGCGACCCGATAGATATCCCGCGCGACACCTTCATATCAGTGCGCGTGCAGATGCCAGAATGCGAGGAATCAAAGCTGAAGGTGATGCACAGTAATGTTTACTGTAACACCGTAGCAAGCTAAACGAAAAGCCCACGCCGCTCGGCTATAAGGTCGAGCGCATCCTCAAGCGTAGGGAGTAGGTAGAGGGCATATCGTTATACACATCTTTCTAACGCACTGTTTAATCAATGAGTTACGGGTTTATTTCAGAGTGGCATTTTGAACCTCAAAAAGCCAATGGGATGGCTTGAATGCCTTAATTCACGGGGTTCTGAGCATCCTGTTCAAAAAATGGCCAAAAGATGTGTATAACGATATGGGTAGAGGGGGGCATACCTCGTAACATTGGAAACGTTGAAACGCTTCGTGTACATATATGAGTACATTAATTTAAATTGATTTACATTTAAGGTTTTTAAAAACACATAGTTAAAATAATTATTCGTTATATCCAGCGCATTACGGTATTCTCCCCTACGCGTTAGCTTTTTCTCGTTGTAGTGATCGAATACATCCACATCAGGATTGCCGTCGAATTTTTTATAAAAAAGTTCGCTCAACCCTATTATAACGATAATAGAGTGTATCCGCAATAACAATTGTTCTCATATCCCTCCCAAATACGGACGAAGCCTATCGATTAAAAACCACTTTTATCAATAAAGTTTATTTTATCTTTTTTATATATTTTTGTCAGTATATTCACCAGACTTAGATAATCACTCGCAACAAAAGCATTATCGTCTCCAACACAGAACTCTCTCCAAAACTTAATATGTTCATCATCTTCTTTTGTGGAGGCCAATGAAATGTAAAAGATATCTACCTCGTTTGTCTTATAAATTTTATTATAAGTTAATAAACCCTCTTTTATTCTTTTACAAATTTTGTAATCCTGATGAAGCTTTCTGGATAAATGTTTCGGCCCCTGAGCGCTATCATCCCCATCAGTAACCATGATAATGACCTTTTTAGCATTATGACCCTTCGCAATCACAGGTAGCGATCGCAGCAAACCACTGCTAGTGTCAGTCGCTCCTCCCATAACACTCATTTTCTGAAATTGATTGATAACGTCAGGATTAGAGGTTAATTCAATTAGATAAGAGGGCGGCGACTGTCTATATTTCATTTCCTTAACAAAATTATTCAGCTTATATAAAAAGTTAGGTCTTTTTGATGAATCATAGTAGCTCTTATCAAAACACATGTGATAAAACATGCTATTATTTATATGATAAGGAAAGTAGGTATAAGTAGTGACTGACCTGTCAGAAAACAAATTCTCATCCTTCAAAGTTTCATTGAAATTAATAGTTTTAGAAGTTACAATACTCAAATAATGACGTGCTATTTCGTTTAAATTTTTAACATGATCATAATGACGATTTAGTTCATGAGGATGCGCCCGCAAATTAGCACGAGAATCAGCATCACAGCTGTAAAAAGGAATATTTTTCTCCGAATATGTAGTACACCATTTTTTATCAACCATTTGTGGCATGGTAAGATTCAAACCACGTGCAACGACTTTTTCATAAAAAGAGGTGATTAACTCATCCTGTTGTTTAATATTAGTTGTTTTACCTAAGTGTTTGTTATACCAAAAATTGAAATCAACACTTTTACTTTGGAACTTCGCATACCTTTTTTTGAGCTTCCCGGCAAAAGAACAGCCTGTTTCTTTTCCACCAAAAAGGCTTGTTTTACTCAATTTAACAGGAACACCAACATTAAAAGGAACAATGCCAATGGTGTTTTTCTCGTTATTATTTAAAATAGCGTGAGAAAAATGCACTACCGCCTTTTTTAAAATATTGTATTTAATATCAGAAGACCCACGAATCTTCGAGGACATTGAGTCAGAAACGTCTACAATAAAAACGAAATCCGTAGGGATACTGTGCTTTTCCACCGATTTTCTTACCGTACCGGCGGAACTGTCTGCACGAACGATGACATCATCGCTAAATCCAACTCCGTTATATTTTTTGAAGATAGGATGTAATTTCGCAATCCCTGTTGCATTATAATCAATTGACGTTAATTCTTTTGCATTGTTACGGTTTAGATTGACAATAACGTCCAGATCGTTATCGGTAAAATTTATGTTGGGCAAATAATAATTCAAATAGTGACTCAGAAGTTTTTCATTGGCCTCCTTATTTCCATGCTTAACAGCACATTCTTTATCCGTTACGTAATCGCAGCGATCGTTTATCGCAATGGCTAATGTCCCCTGATTCATCGCATCTGCCAATCGGGCACGGGTTGACTGGAAATGCGCCCCATCAAGTGCAAAAGAAAAAAACATCAATAACATTGGAAACATAATAGCAAACGGCAATGTCATTGCCCCAGACTCTCTGCGGAATATCAACAGAAAGAAATTAATAGCGTATTTTATCTTCATGACGCTCCCTGAAATAATTATCGAACTCCAAAAACTCACCCAGGGATTACCGCGTTACTCACAGAGATATTTCTTACTGATAGCCTATTGCAAGCATCCCTTTTACTTTACATTATTGCTCGATTATACCAGAAGCGTTTATAATTCACTAAATGATATGGTGTAACGAATCAACAGACAATCCGGTAATCAACTGAATACAGGCTTTGCTGAATAAATAGAACTTTTAGGTGACTGGCGGCTCTGATCACTACATTCGTTTCAACATCAGGTCCCGATGGCAAAGCAAAAGTTTAAAATCACCAACGGGTCCGCCTACAACAATGCGCTCAGGCAGCGGGGGGACCTGTGCCTATATCGTTATACACATCTTTCTAACGCACTGTTTAATCAATGAGTTACGGGTTTATCTCAGAGTGGCATTTTGAACCTCAAAAAGCCAATGGGATGGCTTGAATGCCTTAATTCACGGGGTTCTGAGCATCCTGTTCAAAAAATGGCCAAAAGATGTGTATAACGATATGACCTGTGCCGTGTTATGGCGTAAAAATGCGGTGTGAATGTGATTTGTCACGCTTAAGGAAGGGAGTCGGCAAGTCGAAATGAGCGGTAAGTTATTGATAAAAATGTTGTGTATTGTCGTGCTTTGTTGTGTTTTGTCGCCTATTTTTTGAGCGATAAATTCAAGCGATATATTGATATTTATAGTTTTTATGTGTTTTAACTCTGCTGCTCAGCTAACAGCGGGATGAAAATTACGGCATTTAGATTCAGAGAGTTACAAGCAATCGATCGAAATTACTCGAAATTCGATCGAAATTATTCAATCTCAGCCCACTCCGACCCACCTCGTTATACACATCTCTGTTCGTGCCTGAGCGCGCGTAGCGTTTCGGCGGCCGTCATGACTTTCTGCAAGCCTTTCCAGATAGTTTTTGCGTCTGGTTCACCGTCGCCTTTTCGAGCAAGAAAGCCTCCCAGTTGCGCAACTAAGCGCAATACTTCGTTTAGCTTAGGCGGCCCTTGGGCATACGCTTGTTCATCAGTAGGTAAGCGCCATGAGTCTCGTCGGAATCAAAGAACAACATTGCGTCCAGCTCTGGACAGGTTCGTCCCATACGCATTAAATAGGCGATGCGCCATGCCACGATCATGAACAGCGCCAATGCCCGCTCAATGCGATCCACGGTCGATAACTGTAACGCTTCGACACAGCAGCCGTTCTTCAGCACATTGAAGAACATCTCGATTTCCCATCTAGCCCGATACCAGTCGATCAGCTCCACGATATCTTCTCGTCCTTCAGGTACGCGATTGCTCAGCAACCGCCACTCGACCGGCTTCACGCCTGCTGGCGGCTCAATTTCCTTGGCTATCACACAAGTCACTGCCAACCCGCAACGCAGCGACACTCGCTTCACGCGCAGCGCCTGTTTCACCGTACGCGCCTTCTGCCCCGCGCGAGCCGCCATAACGAATTGGATTTCTCCCACCGGCACGGTCTTTCCAACCTTCTGCCAAAGCTTCTCATTACAGTCCAGACTGCGATTATGAGTCGAGCGGATCAACCAGTCAGCCGGAGTGCCAAGGTCATCAGCGAGCTGCATCAACGCCTTGATATCCGCTTCGCGATCGGCTAAGTACACCAGACGTGTGTTTGGCAACTCCGAGGCGAGTTCAGCAACTCGCTCGTATCCCTCGAGCCAGCGCGTACTCTCCTTGAGCCCATCGCGTTTTCCGTCTGCATCCTTCGGCTCTCTTGCCCACATCCACGCATCCAGTACGCCCAACCCCACGCGATCCGGACTGACCGCGTAGGTCGGATGCAGGTACAGACCACGCCTGGCTTCGTAGTTCAAGGGACCCAAGCCTTGGATTTGCTGCCCGTTGAAGTCAAGCTCGGTAGTGTCTTGGATACACAGCACAACCTCGTGTTCTCGGATCCTTTCCTGCGTACGCTGCCAGTGAGGTTGCAGAATGTCTCGCCATTCGAATGCTTGGTTCTCCATGAAGCGGTAAGCACCCAGCGTCTCAGACCATCCGAGGCACGCATGCGGAATGCTGGCTTGCGGATTCTCAGCCAGCCGTATCAAAAGCCCTTTGGCACGCTTATTGAGCCTCGTGTCACCAAGATTTACCCCTTCCAGTTCTTGGTGTGCCCAGCCATCTGAATCCCGTGTCATTTTTCAGCGCCGTAAATGGCGATAGTACACGTCGGTTTCACTTCATTTACAACCCCACCGGCTGCCTATTTCAGCCCGCTAACCCTTGGCATATAAGGCGTTGCGGACTTGTGTATAACGAGGTGACTCCGACCCTCTTACATCACGGTACTTATCGGTCATCTCGGATGACTTATGTCCTAGCAGTTTTTGCGCGTAATCCCTCCCTTTCTCATCAGTGTATAGACGCGCTGCAAGGCTCCTGATTTCGTGAAATGAAGGAGCGTTACGTTCCCATGTTAGTCCTGATAATCGACGTGCTTTCAAAAATGCTCTGGAAATCGTGTCCTGAGAAAATTGCTGGTGTTTAGCGTCTGCGACGATATGCGCTACGCCGTTGTTTAATTCACTGAACTGGTTCAGTACATCGGCAAGGCATAAATTGTATTAGTCGCGACTTGCTCTGACACTGGACCTTGAAAGGTTGAGAGTTACCGGTTTTGATATGGGTGTCGAATCCTTATACAAAACACGAGGTAACTCTCATGCTTCATACTAACAATCCCATCATCAAACACAAAGCCGGCCTGCTCAATCTCGCCGAAGAACTCGGTAACGTATCAAAAGCCTGTAAAATCATGGGGGTGTCACGCGACACGTTTTATCGCTATCAGGAACTGGCGGCAGAAGGCGGCATTGACGCTCTGGTTAACCAAAACCGCCGGGTTCCCAACCTGAAAAACCGTGCTGATGAAGCCACTGAACGTGCGGTTGTTGATTACGCCATTGAGTTCCCGGCTCATGGCCAGCACCGGACCAGTAATCAGCTGCGTAAAAAAGGCGTCTTCATTTCTGGCAGCGGTGTGCGCTCCATCTGGCAACGACACGATCTGGAAAACTTTCGTAAGCGCCTGAAGGCACTTGAGGAAAAAGTTGCCAGAGAAGGCATCGTACTTACTGATGCTCAAATCGCTGCACTGGAGAAGAAGGCGCACGACGACGAAGCCTGTGGTGAAATAGAGACTGCTCACCCGGGTTATCTGGGGTCGCAGGACACCTTCTACGTGGGTAATCTGAAAGGTGTTGGCCGTATCTACCAGCAGACGTTCGTGGATACGTACTCGAAAGTGGCGCACTGCAAGCTTTACACGAGTAAAGCACCGATCTCTGCCGCCGACCTGCTCAATGATCGCGTGCTGCCGTTCTACGAAGCTCAGGGGCTGCCAATGCTAAGAATACTGACGGACAGGGGGACGGAGTACTGCGGTAAAGTGGAACAACATGACTATCAGCTGTACTTGGCTATCAACGATATAGACCATACGAAAACGAAAGCGATGTCTCCGCAGACAAACGGTATCTGCGAGCGCTTCCATAAAACTATTTTGCAGGATTTTTATCAGGTTGCGTTCCGTAAGACGTTATACGAGGACCTAGAAAGTCTACAAAAGGATCTGGACAACTGGTTGTGGCATTACAATAATGAGCGAACTCATCAGGGTAAAATGTGCTGCGGGCGTACGCCAATGGCCACGTTACTTGATGGTAAACGAGTCTGGGCAGAAAAAAATCTGAACCAGATTTAATCTGACAGACACCTGTATAAATAACCGGTAACTGTCAGATCAGGTCTGAGCTAATACACATAAATTGAGGCAGTCGATGCGGGTTGTCTGGGAGAACGCAAGCATCATGCCTGTTTTCCCCTGCTTGATGTAAAGGCGTCCGTCTTTGATATCCTCCCAGCGTAGCGCCCGTATATCTCCTAAACGTTGACCTGTGACTAAAGCAAGGTCAAGACAGGGCCCAGCCCATGCGGGTAATGTATCCGCTGCCTTGCGTATAAGCCTCCACTCATCCAGCGTTATACGCTCCCTCTGAATGTCCACCCGCTGGTTACGCGTAACCTCGGCTGGATTGCTTTTGAGTAGCCCCTCGGCAATGGCCTCACGAAACAAGTCAAGCAGCAATGCTCTGATGCGGTTCGCCATTGTGACTTTTCCTGCTCTTACCCACTGATTAAGGAACGAGGCAATGTCTTTGGTTTCTACTTTCTGAAGAGCAAATTCGCCTAAATGGGCGTTAACGGCTTTCAGGTATTTATTGTACTCGCTCATCGTTTTCGGTTTGAGTTTCCGTCCTTCGAGTATCGTCAGATAGCGTTCAGTCCATTCACTCACTGTAGTCACCTGTGTGCCGTTGATGCGGTCAACGAGCGGTGATTGTTTTGATGAGCCATAAATTGCCATATTGGCGGCTATGGCTTGCGTAATGGCCTCTTGTCGATGGCGGCCCAGGCCATATTCTTTTCCTGTGCGTGGGTCACGGTAGCAAAAATAGCCGCCATTGCGCGGTTGCAGGTTTGGCGGCAAGTCGCGGTTCTTATGACTTCTCCGGCGTGCCATGTCTTATCCTCGATAACAGGGCGGGATGAAGGTAACTTGATGAGCGAAGGTTTTTGTTCTGGGTGAGCTTGCAGGCATTTTCCTCAACCAGATACTCGCGCCCATCTCGTATCGGTGCGGGAAAAATCATTCCGTTCCTGACCAGTCGCCTGACGGTTTCCATACAACGCGGACGGGGTTGCCGCCGATTCCACTCGGATAAGGTGATGTATGCCATTATTTACCTCTGCTAAAATTAAGCCGCTGCGCCATTTGTCATTGTAGTGGCACACTGATACTGGCCACCTGAGCGGAGGTGATATGCTCACCTCATCAACACGACAGGTGACCTCATGGGTAAACATTTTACGGCGGAATTTAAGCTCGAAGCCGCAAAGCTGGTTGTCGACCACGGCTACACATACGTTAAGGCCGCAGAGGCGGTTAATGTCAGCCATTCTGCCATTAGTCGCTGGGTCAATAAGCTTCGCCTTGAACGACAGGGAAAAACGCCAACGGGACTTCCTCTTACCCCTGAACAGCTCGAGCTGCGTGAGATGAAGAAAAAAGTCCAATGCCTTGAAATGGAGAACGAAATCCTAAAAAAGGCTACGGCGCTCTTAATGTCGGACTCACTCAACGGTTCACGGTAGTCGACAGGCTGAGGGCGCGATACCCGGTCACGGCGTTGTGCCAAACTTTTGAGGTACATCGCAGCAGCTACAGGCACTGGCAGGCTTCCGCTAATGAACCCGACGGTGAGCGCGTGGTTAAGTGTAGCCGCGTCATGGAAGCCTGGAACGCCAGCGGCGGCTCTGCCGGCGCTCGAAGTATCGCGACCATCGTCACCGGCAGCTCCGGTGTCAAAATGGGGCGCTGGCTGGCTGGCAAGCTGATGAAGGAGCTGGGTATCGCCAGCTGCCAGCGACCGGCTCACAAATACAAACGCGGCGGCAATGAACACGTTGAAATACCGAACTATCTCAACCGCCAGTTCGCGGTTACCGCGCCGGATCAGGTCTGGTGCGGCGATGTGACCTACATCTGGACGGGCAAATGCTGGGCTTACCTTGCGGTGGTGCTAGACCTGTTCGCCCGCAAACCGGTGGGCTGGGCCATGTCGACGTCGCCGGACTCGGCGCTGACAGTTAAAGCGTTGCAGATGGCCTGGGAACTCCGGGGACAACCAACAGGAGTCATGTTCCACAGCGACCAGGGCAGCCACTATACCAGCCGTCAATACCGGCAAGCCCGGTGGCGCTGCCGGATAAAGCAGAGTATGAGTCGGCGGGGTAACTGCTGGGATAATGCGCCAATGGAGCGGTTCTTCCGCAGCCTGAAGACAGAATGGGTGCCGACAAAGGGTTACAACAGCTTCAGCGAAGCCCAGGACGCGATTATCCGCTACATCACGGGGTATTACAGCGCTATCCGGCCTCACTGGTATAACGGCGGCTTAACTCCAAACGAATCTGAGCGACTGTTCTACATACAGTCTAATGCGGTGGCCAATATTAGTTGACCACTACACTTCTTGGATACCAAACCATGAACACTATGCAGGCCATCGAGCAAAAAGCCAAGCAGCCAGTCATTCAGCAGTCATATGTATTAGCTCAGACTAGGTCCTCGTATAACTTCTTACGGATGCGTATTCGCATGCGATCGATCATCGATTCGCATCTAAGGTCGATCACGTTTTCGCATCGTAATCGATCACCCGGGAACCTAACTTTTTTATCGTTTTAGCGTGTTTCTTCTGCGCTTTCCACTGCCAGGCTATTTTTCCTTAATGATTCTCCCTGAAGCTCCACTCTGTGAGAGTTGTGGATCAGCCGATCCAGGAAGGCATCTGCCGCCGTCGGGTTTTCCATCACTCCGTACCATTGCTCCACCGGCAACTGGCTGATAAGGATCGTGCTGGTTTGCCCATATCGCTCTTCCGTTATTTCCAGCAAGTCATTGCATTGCCGCGTTGTGATAACTTCAAGACCAAGGTCGTCCAAGATAAGAAACTCTATTTTTTGAAGCTGTTTCAGTTGCTTAAGCCAGCTGCCGTCCAGTCGGCCCTGCTCAAGCTGATCCAGCAGCCGACCCATGCGCCAGTATTGAACGCTTCTCTTTTGCCGGCACGCCTGCTCGCCCAGGGCACAACCTACCCAGCTTTTTCCGCTGCCAGTTGGCCCTGTTATCAGGATATTCTTGCTGTGGGTGATGTAATGCCCGTTCAGAAGCTCGCGCATCTGTTCGGCCTTTAACCCTCGGGAGACCGGATAGTACATACCCTCAGGGGTTGCACCGTGGCGCAACCGTGCCTGCTTTCTCAACCGCCCAACACGGCTGTTTTCACGATTCAGTAGCTCTTCTTCGACAAGTAACCCCAGGCGTTCTGCGAACCCCAGCTCATTGTATGTACCAGGTGCCTCACGCTGGCGTATCATGCCATCGGCCATTGCCGACAGCTTCAGCGTTCTAAGTTTGGTTAGCAGGTCATCAGTCATAACGACTCCCTTTTTCAGTGGTAATATTTTGGACCACGCAGATTCTCGTGCTCCAGTGGAAGCTGTAACTCTCTATTTCCTTTAACTGTTTCTCCGATGCCCTCCCTGTTGTGACGCAGCAGATTCTCGATAAAACGCCTTTCCGGATGGTTCAGCCCGCAGGCCTTGTCACAGGCTTTTTCCAGCCGTTCGGCACCGTATTTTTTCTGGAGCGACAGTAGGCCGAGAACAGCCCGATAAGCCTGCTCAGGATGATTCTTCGCGTTTAGCATCGCTTCCACCACCTGCCAGGTCGCCTTGCCGGTTCTCGCGGCATTATCCAGCAGCTTTTCAGGTGTCCAGCTGCTGTGCCCGCGGTGATTGACCGGCATGTGTGCCGGATTCGTGCTGTGGCTGTACTGCCGATCGCTGCGAGGGTGCTGAGCCACGCAGCGGCCCTTATGCCAGACCTGGACCAACGTCTGACCCGCTTTTACCGACAGCCTTTCACCAACCAGCTCATGGGGAACGGAGTACCAGTGGCGGTCGTATTCGACGTGATAGTCAGGAGCGACCTTCACCGCACGGTATTCGGTGTATTCATAGGGCATGGCTGGCAACGGCTGCAGGCACGGCGCATCGAGCAGCGCAAAGCGCTGCGCTCGGCTCTGGCCCCCATAACCTTTCATTGGCCGGTTATTCAGCTCGGTCATCAGCTCACTGAGCCTGACGTTGAGCGCATGCATCGTATGGAAGGTTTCATTGCGTATTCGCGCCAGGAGCCACCTTTCGACCAGCAGGACGCCGTTTTCCACTTTGGCCTTGTCTTTCGGTTTGTAGGGTCTGGCTGGCATCACTACCGTGCTGTAATGCGAGGCCAAAGACTGATAGCTGTCGTTGATGACCGGCTCGTAGCGATCTGCTTTGCTCACCGCGCTACGCAGATTATCGGGTACCAGCAGGGCTGGAACGCCGCCGAGGAAGGTCAGGCAGTGGCTGTTAGCATTCAGCCAGCTCATCATGTCCTGACCGGGGCAGGCTTCTGCATAGGTATAATTTGACGCTCCCATGACAGCGACGAAGATGGCGACCCGGCGCACATTTCCCGTATCGGGGTCGGATACCGGCACCGTGGGCCCGCAGAAGTCGATGAACAGCTTCTCACCGGCACGGTGGGTCTGGCGCATCGAGCGTTTCTGGCATTTCTTCCATTGGCGATAACAACGGCAGAACTGAGAGTAGCCCAGCGCCATTTCTCCGGTTTCGGTGCTGTATTCTATCCACAACAGCTGCCTGGTAACCCCTGGCCGTCTTAGCTCGGTATCGATATACAGCCAGTCTGGCGCGATAAGCTCCGAGGTGCGCATTCTGCGGGTGGGGAACAGCATCTTTTCCAGTTTTTCTGGCAAGAGCGCATCAGGCAATGGCCACGACAGCGATGCGGCGGTAAAACGGGAGAGCACCTCATAAACTGTGGAAGGGCTGACCCTAAGAGCAGCGGCGATGGTGCGATTAGACTGGTTGCACTCAAATTTGAGTTTGAAGATCTGAAGACAAGTCTCCATGGGACTCCTGCTTTTTCTCTTTCTGGCCATCGTTATCTCCATTTCAGTAGAAACTGCGAACGGAGAGGAGGTTAGAAGAGTTAAGTCCCGGAGTGATCGATACGACGCGAATCAGTGATCGACCTTAGATGCGAAATCGTGATCGATTGTCATGCGAATCACTGATCGATCACGATGCGAATATGCAAGCGGTAAGTTATTGATAAAAATGTTGTGTATTGTCGTGCTTTGTTGTGTTTTGTCGCCTATTTTTTGAGCGATAAATTCAAGCAATATATTGATATTTATAGTTTTTATGTGTTTTAACTCTGCTGCTCAGCTATCAGTCGGAACAGGAATAAGTGTGCGCGGAGTGAAAAACAAACGATAAGGTGCTTTGGATTGCTGAAAAACCGACCGAAAACGGTCATTTTTAGCTATTGCTGTCATTTCTTCCCACCTTCGTCATTCCCGCTTAGGCAGGAATCTCCCGTTGGTTATACGCCTTTCTTCTGGCGGAGATCTCTAGCTTTCACCGAGGATGACGAAAAGATACGCGTCTTTACCATCAGTCTGAAGTGCTAAGACGTTTTCCTGCGTGCGCGCTTTTTAGCATCTGGCGTGACCTGCGTAACCTGGCTTTCTATCCAGCCGTCCTGTAATCGGGTTTTTAGCGTGTCGCCCGGTGCTGCCTGAGTCGTGGCGCGTAAAACCTGCCCAGAGGGGGTGGTGGTCACGTTATAGCCACGCGCCAGCGTTTTTAGTGGGTTGACGCCTTCCAAATGGGAACAAACCTCACCCAAGCTCTGTTTATTCTCACTCAGTTGCCGGGTGATAAGCCGCTGTAATTGATACTGCATCTGTTGCAGGTGTTGCTGCGCACGATGAATACGTGAAAGCGGTTGCTGCTGCGTCAGCCGCTGCTGCAAACGCTCATTGCGCAGGGTCGCGCGCCGCAGTTGCTGCTGCATGCTCTCATCAAGCCTGCGCCGCAGGGTGATCAATTGGTTAAGCTGACGCGCCAAGCGTAACTGCGGATGTTGTTGCTGCAAACGGTGGTGAAGTCGGGCGAAATCGCGCTGGTGCTGGGCCAGTGAATAATCCATCGCCATTTCCAGCCGCTGACGTTGTGCATGTAGCTGGCGCAGCAGTTCGTTGCGATCGCGACTGACCAACTCTGCCGCCGCCGACGGGGTCGGAGCGCGTAAATCCGCCACGAAGTCGGCAATGGTGACGTCGGTTTCATGGCCGACAGAACTCACAATAGGAATACGACTGGCGAAAATGGCGCGAGCCACCCGTTCATCGTTAAAGCTCCAGAGGTCTTCCAGTGAACCGCCGCCGCGCCCAACGATCAGTACATCGCACTCTTGTCGTTGATTGGCACGTTGAATGGCGCGAACCATTTGCGCTGGAGCCTCTTCGCCTTGCACCTGGCTCGGATAAATCACCACCGGTAGGGCGGGATCGCGCCGCTGTAGCACATGCAGGATATCATGCAGAGCCGCGCCGCTAGGTGAAGTAATGACGCCGACGCTGCTGGCAGGGCGGGGGAGCGCCTGTTTGAATGACTGATCGAACAATCCTTCTGACGCTAACCGCTGCTTAAGCTGTTCGAACTGCTGTTGCAACAGGCCATCGCCTGCGGGTTGCATGCTTTCTGCCAGCAGTTGGTAATCACCGCGCGGTTCGTACAGGGTGATGGTAGCGCGCAGCAACACTTGCTGCCCGTTTTGTGGACGAAACGTCACACGGCGATTACTGGTGCGAAACATGGCGCAGCGCACCTGAGCTCGCTCGTCTTTCAGGGTAAAGTACCAGTGACCGGAGGCGGGTTGGGAGAAGTTGGATATCTCGCCGCACAGCCAGATTTGCCCCATTTCCATTTCCAACAGTTGCCGGACGGTTTGATTGAGGCGGCTGACGGTAAAAATAGCGGATGAAGGCGCTTGGGACATGGCGTTGGCTAACCCGATTTAGTGAGCGAGATCAAATTTTAAAACAGAGGGTTAATTAACCGATATTACCTTGCCTGAAAGGTTAATCAAGTTTTTTTATAAAAAAAGCTGGAGGCAACCGATTACGCTCTGTATAATGCCACGGCAATATTTTATCGCATCCCCACATGAGATATTGCCCATGCTACGTATTGCCAAAGAAGCACTGACGTTTGATGACGTCCTCCTGATCCCAGCTCACTCGACCGTTCTGCCGAACACTGCCGATCTCACCACCCAGCTCACAAAAACGATTCGTTTGAATATTCCTATGCTTTCTGCTGCCATGGATACCGTGACGGAATCCGGTTTGGCCATCGCTCTGGCGCAGGAAGGCGGCATCGGTTTCATCCATAAAAACATGTCGATTGAGCGCCAGGCGGAAGAAGTCAGCCGGGTAAAACGCCATGAAAGCGGCGTGGTTGTTGATCCGCAAACCGTGACGCCAACCACCACGCTGCGTGAAGTCAAAGCGCTAACCGAACGTAACGGCTTTGCCGGCTATCCGGTAGTAACTGACGATAACGAACTGGTCGGCATTATCACTGGCCGTGACGTACGTTTTGTGACTGATTTGGAACGCCCGGTGAGTGCCGTGATGACGCCGAAAGACCGTCTGGTAACGGTGCGTGAAGGCGAAGCGCGCGAAGTGGTGCTGCAAAAAATGCACGAAAAACGCGTTGAGAAAGCGCTGGTGGTGGATGGCAGCGTCCATCTGCTCGGCATGATCACCGTGAAAGACTTCCAGAAAGCCGAGCGTAAACCTAACGCTTGTAAAGACGAACACGGTCGTCTGCGCGTAGGAGCGGCAGTTGGCGCAGGTGCGGGCAACGAAGAGCGCGTCGATGCGCTGGTTGCGGCCGGTGTTGACGTACTGCTGATCGACTCCTCGCACGGCCACTCTGAGGGCGTATTGCAGCGTATTCGTGAAACTCGCGCTAAATACCCCGATCTGCAAATCATCGGCGGCAACGTTGCCACTGGTGCCGGTGCCAAAGCGCTGGCTGAAGCAGGCGTGAGCGCTGTGAAAGTCGGTATTGGCCCAGGCTCTATTTGTACCACCCGTATCGTTACCGGCGTGGGTGTACCGCAGATCACCGCGATTTCCGACGCGGTAGCAGCGCTTGAAGTTACTGGCATTCCGGTCATTGCTGATGGTGGCATCCGTTTCTCCGGTGACATCGCCAAAGCCATCGCTGCGGGTGCAGCCTGTGTGATGGTAGGTTCTATGCTGGCGGGCACGGAAGAATCTCCGGGTGAGATCGAGCTGTATCAAGGCCGTTCCTTTAAATCTTACCGTGGGATGGGCTCGTTGAGTGCCATGTCTAAAGGCTCTTCTGACCGTTATTTCCAGAGCGATAATGCGGCAGATAAACTGGTGCCGGAAGGGATCGAAGGGCGAGTGGCTTATAAAGGCCGCCTGAAAGAGATCGTGCATCAGCAGATGGGCGGCCTGCGTTCCTGCATGGGCTTGACCGGTTGCGGCACCATTGACGCACTGCGCACTCAGGCCGAATTTGTTCGCATCAGCGGTGCAGGCATTCAGGAAAGCCATGTGCACGATGTGACCATCACCAAAGAATCTCCGAACTATCGGATGGGTTGATTGAGCCCACATGCCAATCTGCCGATGTGATGGCTGATTTGACAGAAACCCGGTAAACTTCGCCAGGTTCTCTTATTTTTTGCTCCTTACGTATTTTGGAATACGCCTCTCATGACAGAAAATATTCATCAACACCGCATACTCATTCTGGATTTTGGTTCGCAGTACACGCAACTGGTCGCGCGCCGCGTGCGTGAACTGGGCATTTATTGCGAGCTCTGGGCATGGGACGTTACCGAAGCACAGATTCGCGAATTTAACCCGAACGGCATCATCCTTTCCGGTGGCCCGGAAAGCACCACCGAGCACAACAGCCCGAGCGCGCCGGAATATGTGTTCCAGGCCGGTGTGCCGGTGTTGGGTGTGTGCTATGGCATGCAGACCATGGCAATGCAGCTGGGTGGACATGTAGAAAGCTCCAGCGAGCGTGAGTTTGGTTATGCTCAGGTTGAAATCAAAGCGGAAAGCGCGCTGCTGCGCGATATTCAGGATGCGCTGAGTGAAAGCGGTGCGCCGCTGCTTGACGTATGGATGAGCCACGGCGATAAAGTAACGGCCATTCCATCTGATTTCGTCACCGTTGCCAGCACCGATACCTGCCCGTTTGCCATTATGGCTAACGAAGAGAAACGCTTTTATGGCGTACAGTTCCATCCGGAAGTGACGCATACCCGTCAGGGACAGCGCATGCTGGAACGCTTTGTACGTGATATCTGCCAATGTTATGCGCTGTGGACACCGGCAAAAATCATTGATGACGCGGTAGTGCGCCTGCGGGAACAGATTGGCAACGATCGTGTGATCCTGGGCCTATCCGGTGGTGTTGACTCCTCTGTGACGGCGATGCTGCTGCACCGTGCCATTGGCGATCTTTTGACCTGCGTGTTCGTGGATAATGGCCTGCTGCGTTTGAACGAAGCGGATCAGGTGCTGGAAATGTTCGGCGATCACTTTGGTCTTAATATCGTGCATGTGGCTGCGGAAGATCGTTTCCTGTCTGAATTGGCCGGTGAAAACGATCCGGAAGCCAAACGCAAAATCATTGGTCGCGTGTTTGTCGATGTGTTCGATGAAGAAGCAAGCAAGCAAACCGAGGTGAAATGGTTGGCGCAGGGCACCATCTATCCTGACGTGATTGAATCAGCGGCGTCCAAGACCGGTAAGGCACACGTTATTAAATCTCACCACAACGTGGGTGGCCTGCCGAAAGAGATGAAGCTGGGTCTGGTTGAGCCGCTGAAAGAGCTGTTCAAAGATGAAGTGCGTAAAATTGGTCTTGAACTGGGCTTGCCGTACAACATGCTGTACCGCCATCCGTTCCCCGGCCCAGGCCTTGGGGTGCGCGTGTTGGGCGAAGTGAAGAAAGAGTACTGCGATCTGCTGCGCCGTGCCGATGCCATCTTCATCGAAGAACTGCACAACGCTGACCTGTACCACAAGGTAAGCCAGGCCTTTACGGTGTTCCTGCCGGTGCGTTCCGTAGGCGTGATGGGCGACGGTCGTAAATACGACTGGGTGGTCTCTCTGCGTGCGGTCGAAACTATCGACTTTATGACCGCGCACTGGGCACACCTGCCTTATGACTTCCTGGGCCGCGTTTCCAACCGCATTATCAACGAAGTCGATGGCATTTCCCGCGTGGTTTACGACGTGTCTGGCAAGCCGCCTGCGACGATTGAGTGGGAATAATCGCCGTTTAACGTAGAGGATTGCCCTGCAACGGTATTACATCTGGCAGCATCATCTACATCGACCTCAGCGGAGAATGTCCTGTGACATTCTCCGCTAGTTTTAGCGTGTTTCTCGATTCAAGCGTTAGCGCTGTGGGTTGATCTTACTGATCAAGACGTTGCCATTTATGCCTTTTATCGTCCCGTGAGATGAATATTCCCAGAAACTCCAGTTTCCTTTTCCCCAGGGATATAACGTATCAGGGTGGTCAGGCTCTGTTCTCCAGTGTTCGGGCCAGATTTTTATTTTCCGAAAGAAATTATCATGTAATTCCCATGCAACGCTGTTCTTCCAGGTATCAATATTGGTTTTGATGTACAAATTATTGGTACAGATGGGAAGGTCTGAATCAATAATATGTTGTATCAAATGGTAAAGGTTATTCGCCATTTCATTTTTGGTGGCAGTCTTATTACTTCCGACCTTATTATTGACTTCAAAGGCAAAAGCATCTTTGTTGGTAAATCCTGCCTCTTTCAGCGTGTTTACTATGGTTCTTGCCTGTGCTTCTGGCGTGCTGGATTTGGCTCGGAAAATATGCCAGGCCCCGGAAGCGATACCTGCCACTCTGGATTTTCGGAAATTTTCAGAAAACGTCGGGTCAATATAGGTCTCACCTTCTCCCAAGCGAGAAAACGCCATACTGACACCGTCTTCTTTTACTTTATCCCATTCAATGGTTCCCTGGAATCTGGAGATGGCAATAATGTTATTGTTCATAATCATTCCTCTCTGTTTGTGCTTGAATAATAGTCCTTTGGGTGTCAAAACGATAAGGCGCTACCCTGTTCAGGTAATGACATCTCATTTTTGGACAACGCAGAGAGAGAATTTCATTAAACTGTATATAAACCATCGGCAAATAAAACGGTGCCTCACTACTGAGGCACCCGATGTATATCGGCTATATCGTGATTTATTTATGCAGCGATAGTCCTTTTATCACTTTATCCACTGTTTTTTTCGGACCGCGCATTGCAAGACCAACAAGATTAAGGTTATTGGCATCTTCAGTCATAAATACCGCTCGGTTAGCATCGTCATGACCGGTCAAGAACATGGCGTGTACGTAAGGAATCAACATCAGTTCACGTTCAAGCCCCTTGCGATGCGCTGTTTGCAACCCGCTAAGGTCCACCTCGTTATACACAAGTCCGCAACGCCTTATATGCCAAGGGTTAGCGGGCTGAAATCATATCGTTATACACATCTTTCTAACGCACTGTTTAATCAATGAGTTACGGGTTTATCTCAGAGTGGCATTTTGAACCTCAAAAAGCCAATGGGATGGCTTGAATGCCTTAATTCACGGGGTTCTGAGCATCCTGTTCAAAAAATGGCCAAAAGATGTGTATAACGATATGGGCTGAAATAGGCAGCCGGTGGGGTTGTAAATGAAGTGAAACCGACGTGTACTATCGCCATTTACGGCGCTGAAAAATGAGACGGGATTCAGATGGCTGGGCACACCAAGAACTGGAAGGGGTAAATCTTGGTGACACGAGGCTCAATAAGCGTGCCAAAGGGCTTTTGATACGGCTGGCTGAGAATCCGCAAGCCAGCATTCCGCATGCGTGCCTCGGATGGTCTGAGACGCTGGGTGCTTACCGCTTAATGGAGAACCAAGCATTCGAATGGCGAGACATTCTGCAACCTCACTGGCAGCGTACGCAGGAAAGGATCCGAGAACACGAGGTTGTGCTGTGTATCCAAGACACTACCGAGCTTGACTTCAACGGGCAGCAAATCCAAGGCTTGGGTCCCTTGAACTATGAAGCCAGGCGTGGTCTGTACCTGCATCCGACCTACGCGGTCAGTCCGGATCGCGTGGGGTTGGGCGTACTGGATGCGTGGATGTGGGCAAGAGAGCCGAAGGATGCAGACGGAAAACGCGATGGGATCAAGGAGAGTACGCGCTGGCTCGAGGGATACGAGCGAGTTGCTTGATCTTGACCCACCATCTCCGGACAGCTTTTGTATCTTAAGTTAACGATGCCCGCTGGCGCCGATATTCTCTTGGGGAGTTGTATCCCAGCGCACTGTGCGGATGGTTTTCATTGTAATGATTTGTATTAGTCGCGACTTGATCTGACACTGGACCTTGAAAGGTTGAGAGTTACCGGTTTTGATATGGGTGTCGAATCCTTATACAAAACACGAGGTAACTCTCATGCTTCATACTAACAATCCCATCATCAAACACAAAGCCGGCCTGCTCAATCTCGCCGAAGAACTCGGTAACGTATCAAAAGCCTGTAAAATCATGGGTGTGTCACGCGACACGTTTTATCGCTATCAGGAACTGGCGGCAGAAGGCGGCATTGACGCTCTGGTTAACCAAAACCGCCGGGTTCCCAACCTGAAAAACCGTGCTGATGAAGCCACTGAACGTGCGGTTGTTGATTACGCCATTGAGTTCCCGGCTCATGGCCAGCACCGGACCAGTAATGAGCTGCGTAAAAAAGGCGTCTTCATTTCTGGCAGCGGTGTGCGCTCCATCTGGCAACGACACGATCTGGAAAACTTTCGTAAGCGCCTGAAGGCACTTGAGGAAAAAGTTGCCAGAGAAGGCATCGTACTTACTGATGCTCAAATCGCTGCACTGGAGAAGAAGGCGCACGACGACGAAGCCTGTGGTGAAATAGAGACTGCTCACCCGGGTTATCTGGGGTCGCAGGACACCTTCTACGTGGGTAATCTGAAAGGTGTTGGCCGTATCTACCAGCAGACGTTCGTGGATACGTACTCGAAAGTGGCGCACTGCAAGCTTTACACGAGTAAAGCACCGATCTCTGCCGCCGACCTGCTCAATGATCGCGTGCTGCCGTTCTACGAAGCTCAGGGGCTGCCAATGCTAAGAATACTGACGGACAGGGGGACGGAGTACTGCGGTAAAGTGGAACAACATGACTATCAGCTGTACTTGGCTATCAACGATATAGACCATACGAAAACGAAAGCGATGTCTCCGCAGACAAACGGTATCTGCGAGCGCTTCCATAAAACTATTTTGCAGGATTTTTATCAGGTTGCGTTCCGTAAGACGTTATACGAGGACCTAGAAAGTCTACAAAAGGATCTGGACAACTGGTTGTGGCATTACAATAATGAGCGAACTCATCAGGGTAAAATGTGCTGCGGGCGTACGCCAATGGCCACGTTACTTGATGGTAAACGAGTCTGGGCAGAAAAAAATCTGAACCAGATTTAATCTGACAGACACCTGTATAAATAACCGGTAACTGTCAGATCAGGTCTGAGCTAATACACTTTATCGATTGATCAGATCGCTCAACTCGGACTGAGTTCCCTTCAGGTGATCTACTATTCGGAACAGTTATTTAGCTTTCTTTATTACCGTTTCAGCATCATCATCGCGCAATATTTTTAACTGCAAACGACACGCCTCACTTTTATGTTTAAATAAATCAGCGTTATCTACATTAAGGGCTTTAATCCCTGTATGTTTTAAAATTTCTTTTTCAATTAATGACTTTTCAATTTTAATTTTATTTTGATTATTCTTATAACGACTGATATAGTGGTCTCTCACTTTGGGGTCTTTGGTCACCTCGTTATACACATCTCTGTTCGTGCCTGAGCGCGCGTAGCGTTTCGGCGGCCGTCATGACTTTCTGCAAGCCTTTCCAGATAGTTTTTGCGCCTGGTTCACCGTCGCCTTTTCGAGCAAGAAAGCCTCCCAGTTGCGCAATTAAGCGCAATACTTCGTTTAGCTTAGGGCGGCCCTTGGGCATACGCTTGTTCATCAGTAGGTAAGCTCCATGAGTCCCGTCGGAATCAAAGAACAACATTGCGTCCAGCTCTGGACAGGTTCGTCCCATACGCATTAAATAGGCGATGCGCCATGCCACGATCATGAACAGCGCCAATGCCCGCTCAATGCGATCCACGGTCGATAACTGTAACGCTTCGACACAGCAGCCGTTCTTCAGCACATTGAAGAACATCTCGATTTCCCATCTAGCCCGATACCAGTCGATCAGCTCCACGATATCTTCTCGTCCTTCAGGTACGCGATTGCTCAGCAACCTCCACTCGACCGGCTTCACGCCTGCTGGCGGCTCAATTTCCTTGGCTATCACACAAGTCACTGCCAACCCGCAACGCAGCGACACTCGCTTCACGCGCAGCGCCTGTTTCACCGTACGCGCCTTCTGCCCCGCGCGAGCCGCCATAACGAATTGGATTTCTCCCACCGGCACGGTCTTTCCAACCTTCTGCCAAAGCTTCTCATTACAGTCCAGACTGCGATTATGAGTCGAGCGGATCAACCAGTCAGCCGAAGTGCCAAGGTCATCAGCGAGCTGCATCAACACCTTGATATCCGCTTCGCGATCGGCTAAGTACACCAGACGTGTGTTTGGCAACTCCGAGGCGAGTTCAGCAACTCGCTCGTATCCCTCGAGTCAGCGCGTACTCTCCTTGAGCCCATCGCGTTTTCCGTCTGCATCCTTCGGCTCTCTTGCCCACATCCACGCATCCAGTACGCCCAACCCCACGCGATCCGGACTGACCGCGTAGGTCGGATGCAGGTACAGACCACGCCTGGCTTCGTAGTTCAAGGGACCCAAGCCTTGGATTTGCTGCCCGTTGAAGTCAAGCTCGGTAGTGTCTTGGATACACAGCACAACCTCGTGTTCTCGGATCCTTTCCTGCGTACGCTGCCAGTGAGGTTGCAGAATGTCTCGCCATTCGAATGCTTGGTTCTCCATGAAGCGGTAAGCACCCAGCGTCTCAGACCATCCGAGGCACGCATGCGGAATGCTGGCTTGCGGATTCTCAGCCAGCCGTATCAAAAGCCCTTTGGCACGCTTATTGAGCCTCGTGTCACCAAGATTTACCCCTTCCAGTTCTTGGTGTGCCCAGCCATCTGAATCCCGTGTCATTTTTCAGCGCCGTAAATGGCGATAGTACACGTCGGTTTCACTTCATTTACAACCCCACCGGCTGCCTATTTCAGCCCGCTAACCCTTGGCATATAAGGCGTTGTGTAGTGGTCAACTAATATTGGCCACCGCATTAGACTGTATGTAGAACAGTCGCTCAGATTCGTTTGGAGTTAAGCCGCCGTTATACCAGTGAGGCCGGATAGCGCTGTAATACCCCGTGATGTAGCGGATAATCGCGTCCTGGGCTTCGCTGAAGCTGTTGTAACCCTTTGTCGGCACCCATTCTGTCTTCAGGCTGCGGAAGAACCGCTCCATTGGCGCATTATCCCAGCAGTTACCCCGCCGACTCATACTCTGCTTTATCCGGCAGCGCCACCGGGCTTGCCGGTATTGACGGCTGGTATAGTGGCTGCCCTGGTCGCTGTGGAACATGACTCCTGTTGGTTGTCCCCGGAGTTCCCAGGCCATCTGCAACGCTTTAACTGTCAGCGCCGAGTCCGGCGACGTCGACATGGCCCAGCCCACCGGTTTGCGGGCGAACAGGTCTAGCACCACCGCAAGGTAAGCCCAGCATTTGCCCGTCCAGATGTAGGTCACATCGCCGCACCAGACCTGATCCGGCGCGGTAACCGCGAACTGGCGGTTGAGATAGTTCGGTATTTCAACGTGTTCATTGCCGCCGCGTTTGTATTTGTGAGCCGGTCGCTGGCAGCTGGCGATACCCAGCTCCTTCATCAGCTTGCCAGCCAGCCAGCGCCCCATTTTGACACCGGAGCTGCCGGTGACGATGGTCGCGATACTTCGAGCGCCGGCAGAGCCGCCGCTGGCGTTCCAGGCTTCCATGACGCGGCTACACTTAACCACGCGCTCACCGTCGGGTTCATTAGCGGAAGCCTGCCAGTGCCTGTAGCTGCTGCGATGTACCTCAAAAGTTTGGCACAACGCCGTGACCGGATATCGCGCCCTCAGCCTGTCGACTACCGTGAACCGTTGAGTGAGTCCGACATTAAGAGCGCCGTAGCCTTTTTTAGGATTTCGTTCTCCATTTCAAGGCATTGGACTTTTTTCTTCATCTCACGCAGCTCGAGCTGTTCAGGGGTAAGAGGAAGTCCCGTTGGCGTTTTTCCCTGTCGTTCAAGGCGAAGCTTATTGACCCAGCGACTAATGGCAGAATGGCTGACATTAACCGCCTCTGCGGCCTTAACGTATGTGTAGCCGTGGTCGACAACCAGCTTTGCGGCTTCGAGCTTAAATTCCGCCGTAAAATGTTTACCCATGAGGTCACCTGTCGTGTTGATGAGGTGAGCATATCACCTCCGATCAGGTGGCCAGTATCAGTGTGCCACTACAGTACAGACCACGCCTGGCTTCGTAGTTCAAGGGACCCAAGCCTTGGATTTGCTGCCCGTTGAAGTCAAGCTCGGTAGTGTCTTGGATACACAGCACAACCTCGTGTTCTCGGATCCTTTCCTGCGTACGCTGCCAGTGAGGTTGCAGAATGTCTCGCCATTCGAATGCTTGGTTCTCCATGAAGCGGTAAGCACCCAGCGTCTCAGACCATCCGAGGCACGCATGCGGAATGCTGGCTTGCGGATTCTCAGCCAGCCGTATCAAAAGCCCTTTGGCGCGCTTATTGAGCCTCGTGTCACCAAGATTTACCCCTTCCAGTTCTTGGTGTGCCCAGCCATCTGAATCCCGTGTCATTTTTCAGCGCCGTAAATGGCGATAGTACACGTCGGTTTCACTTCATTTACAACCCCACCGGCTGCCTATTTCAGCCCGCTAACCCTTGGCATATAAGGCGTTGCGGACTTGTGTATAACGAGGTGGGGATAGATAGGTAGACATAAATATATCAACATCCACCGGTTTAAATTTAATCGGCATAGCGTCGATAAACTCCTGTAAAAATAGTGTTTAAAAAAAACCATGATGTAATGTTATCGGCTCCTTGTATTCCATAAAGCGTTCATTAAATCTGGCATTTTTTTAATCATCACAATACCTATAGATTAAGCAAAAAATTACACTGGCTTTATCACCGTGAGAGCATTCCCCCTTTGACATGTCGCTTATGGCTGAAGTCGTACTACATCGCTCGGATGTCAGGGAAGACAGCCGTCGTTTCAATGCTGGTCTAAAAATGTACACAGGCAGTATTTTCGTGGGGCCGATCGACAAATCGCGGCAAGAAATCAGTGCAATCTGTTTCGCCCACCACTATTCTCTGACAAACGGTAGACATCAGCGTATTTTCATCTGACGAACACCGTAAAAATAACATTACACAAACGTAAAATGACGCGAGTATTCGCATCGTGTCTGCTTCACTCTGACAGAGGGTTACATTAATGGATGGTCAACAACACGACGGGACTCTGAAACGCGGCTTAAAAAACCGTCATATTCAGTTGATTGCCCTGGGTGGTGCCGTCGGCACCGGGCTGTTTTTAGGGATTGCTGCCACCATAAAAATGGCAGGTCCTTCCGTACTTCTGGGCTATGCCATCGGCGGTATTATCGCGTTTCTCATCATGCACCAATTGGGAGAGATGGTCGTCGAAGAACCTGTTGCAGGCTCTTTTAGCCATTTTGCCTATAAATATTGGGGTGATTTCGCTGGGTTCGCTTCTGGCTGGAACTATTGGGTGCTCTACGTGCTGGTCGCAATGGCCGAACTGACTGCTGTGGGCATCTATGTGCAATACTGGTGGCCTGATATTCCCACTTGGGTTTCTGCCGCCGTCTTTTTCCTGGTGATTAATGCCATTAACCTCGCCAATGTCAAAGTGTACGGTGAGATGGAATTCTGGTTTGCCATCATCAAGGTCGTAGCAATTATCGGCATGATCGTATTTGGTGGCTGGCTGCTGTTAAGCGGTCAGGGCGGACCGGAAGCCACGGTGAGCAATCTGTGGGCGCAGGGCGGATTTTTCCCGAATGGCATCAACGGTCTGGTGATGGCAATGGCGGTCATCATGTTCTCGTTTGGTGGCTTGGAACTGGTAGGTATCACCGCAGCAGAAGCGGATAATCCGGAAACCAGCATCCCGCGTGCTACCAATCAGGTCATCTACCGTATTCTGATCTTTTATATCGGCTCGCTGGCTATTCTGCTGTCGCTCTACCCTTGGGGAAAAGTCGTGGAAGGGGGGAGCCCGTTTGTCATGATTTTCCACAACCTCGACAGTAATGCCGTGGCAACCATTCTCAACATTGTGGTGTTGACAGCAGCATTATCGGTCTACAACAGCTGCGTGTACTGTAACAGCCGTATGCTTTACGGCCTTGCCAAGCAAGGTAATGGCCCGAAAGCGCTATTAACCGTCGATAGACGCGGTGTGCCTGTTGTTGCCATTGGTATATCTGCCGCCGCCACTGCGCTGTGCGTTCTGATCAATTACCTGATTCCGGGCAAAGCGTTCGAACTCCTGATGGCATTGGTGGTGTCTGCACAGGTGATAAACTGGGCCATGATCAGCTTGGCGCACCTGAAATTCCGCAAAGCCAAAGAGCAGGAAGGCGTGCAGACTAAATTCAAAGCGCTGCTCTATCCGCTGGGCAATTATATTTGCCTGCTGTTCCTGGCCGGCATTTTAGTGATCATGTTCATCACTCCAGGGATTCAGATTTCCGTTCTGCTGATTCCAGTATGGCTGGTCGTGCTTGGCATCGGTTATGCCATGAAACAGAAAAAACAACGGGTCGCAACCACCCGATAAGTGATATGAAAACGACCCTCCCCCCACCGTCATTCCCGCGAAAGCGGGAATCTCTTGCAGAAGATTTTCGCAGTGCTCCCCGGCTTTCGCCGAGGATGACGAGGGGGGAAGTGGCTTTACCGTCAGAGTAAAACGGACTGTTTTGAAGGGGTTGTGAATATGACTGGCAGCACATGAATAGTTATTGTTGCAATCAAAAGCACAGGGTAAGACTGTACTTTAGTACATCTGGTATTAATAAATTAAAAGAATTATGGTTAGAGCATAAGAATGAGGGAATAGAGTCGAAAAAAAAGTGATCCTCCAGAAGATGATCATACGCCAAATTGGCCAACACCAGGGAAAAATTTTGCATATATTATTGCGAACAACAGATATGTTGTCAATCGTTGGCCATGCCAGTGAAATCAATTAGGCTGTGTCCCTTAATTACATAACCTCTGGTAAAACAGGCGGATGCATCCCAGTTTCAACATTGCCAGATAATTCCTCGCCGTTTTGTCGTAACGTGTCGCAATGCGACGGTATTCTTTCAGACGGCCAAAGCTCCGCTCAACAACGTTCCGATTGCGGTAGGCGTCACGATCGAGCTTTGAACGACCATCCACCGCCATTTTTTCAGTGGATTTTCGGGGGATGACAGTTTTTATACCTCTGTTTTTCAGCTCGTTACGTAATACATGCCCGGAGTACGCCTTGTCAGCGAGTACCGCATGACCACGGCGTTTCATACTGCCGTTCTGGCGTTGAACACCAATACCGTTCAAAAGACGTAGTGCAAACTGACTTTCATGAGCCTGACCGGGGCTCAACACGATGTTTAACGGAAGACCACTTCCGTCTGTAGCCATATGGATTTTGGTGCCAAAACCACCTCGAGAGCGACCCAGCCCATTATCTCCGGTGATATCGGGATGTTTTTTTGAGCACCGGCAGCACATTTCAGCGCCCTGATATTGCTACCATCCAGCGCAGTCGCTGACCAGTCCACGAGGCCATGGGCATCAAGTGATGAAAGTAACTTATTAAAAATAATGTTAATGACTCCCGATTTTGACCATCGGTTAAAGCGGTTATAAACGGTTTTCCATGGGCCGTATCGCTCAGGTAAATCACGCCATGGGGCACCAGAGCACAGCCCCCAAAACATGCCATTGATAATCATGCGATGCTCAGCCCATGGGCGTCCGGCCTGTGGTGTTGCTGGTTCAGCAGGGAGTAAGGGCTGGATGATAGCCCATGCTTCATCGGGAAGGTCGTAGCGAGCGATAGTTCAAAATGATGTAGAAACAAACAGTTATTATAACTTATGGGATTAAGGGACACAGCCTAGTTACCATTGGTGATTTTTAGAAAACAAAAATATCTATCATGTTGGTTTATCAACCAGCACTATCGAAAACCATAAACTGCATTCTGCGGTTTTTTTTGTGTGGTGAAAATATGGCTTGGTACAAAACGGGAACCATCGCTGCCACTAACGGCAGCAAAATCATTACGGGCACAGGAACCCAATTCACTAATCCATTAAACGGTGTATCAGCAGGGCGGATGTTATTATTGCCAGCTGCTGGCACTGTTCAAATTTATGAAATTGAGTCTGTACAATCCGATACACAATTAACGCTGGTATCTGCGTTCACTGGCACAACGGGAACGGGTAAAGCCTATGCTATTCCCACCTCTCCGACTGTTTCCATTGAGCAGTTTGCGCATGAATTTGCCTCAACGCTTGCTTATTACCAGCAGCAGTTATCAAGCTGGCAGCAGATATTAACCGGAACGGGAAACGTTACGTTGGTAATGACTCCAATTAGTAGAACATGTGTTTTTCGATGAAGGCTCCGATGACTTTTTCGTGGATCTCGACGGAGCGCGAGAAGCAAATCGTTTTACGCGCCAGTCGTTTAATGCGGGTACGGAGCGTCAGGTTATTGCGCTCTATGCGTTGCGTGAAGATCTTGCCAGTCAGATGTTTCTGCTTCGGAACCTCTCTTGCATAGCTGCCCCAGTTGTCACTGGTAATCATGCCGATGTTGAACGGTGTCAACAGAGCCAGCAATTCACGGCAGGTCTCATCGGTTCGGGAGCCAAAAGTGTAGGCCAGAACACCGCCCGTTTTGGTATTGTAAGCGTACCACAGCCAGTGCTGTAGCGCCTTGCTGCCAACGAAGCTCCATTGCTCATCAAGTTCACAGATAAGGGCGACGTCGGCGTGAGCAACGGGAGAAGACGTTATCCTGCGGGGCGAGAGCTTTTTAAAGCCCGGATGACCGTATTGATGCCGATTTTCAACGTTCTGGCGGTATCGCGAACACCGGCACCGTTGAAGGCCATATCAACGATCTGCTCTTTGACTCCCGGCTTTCGCGCTTCATAGCGGTAGGTAAGCTGGAATACACGGCGACAGCACTGACACCGGAAGCGTTCGCGCTTAGTTGGACTAAGGCCATGTCGATAAACTTTATCTGAATGACAGCGAGGGCAATGAACAAAAACAGTAACCACGTGGAAACCTCAAATAGCGGCAGAATATCACAAAAGCCAACTATTTGAAGGCATTACCCTGCAAACGATCAAAGAAAATCGGATCCTGATTGATACGCATGCTAATACACCAGCGGTATTAATTTTTCCGCCATTTTAATCGGGTCTTTGGGGGATAAAAACTTTTTGTCAAGGAAGGCGAAACGCAGGTGGTGATAACGATCGCAGATTAGAAAAGATATGCATAGAGTACAACGTTACTCCATGCATAACAAGACAAGTGATGCGCGCTAATACGGCAAGGAAGAGAACAAATTAAATCTCGAAATCTTCCAGCGTTTTGCTTCCGCCATCAATGGCTTCACGGATCGCTTTCGGCGTGCGGCCTTGGCCGGTCCAGGTTTGCTCGGTGCCA
This sequence comes from Symbiopectobacterium sp. Eva_TO, assembly GCF_053848865.1. Lineage (NCBI taxonomy): Bacteria > Pseudomonadati > Pseudomonadota > Gammaproteobacteria > Enterobacterales > Enterobacteriaceae > Symbiopectobacterium > Symbiopectobacterium sp. Eva_TO. The sequence goes on from NZ_JBSPEY010000004.1 coordinate 3,137,593, forward strand.
TTCTCATCAATATATTTATATTTCGCCGGACGAGGATCGCGTTTGGCCTTGGCCGGTTTGGATTTCACGCTTTCCAGCAGTTCAGCCGGATCAATACCGTCTTCAAGAAGCTGAGCACGAATGGCATCCAGTTTTGCCAAACGTTCTGCCTGCTCTTTCTGAATTTTGCTGTCTTCTTCGCGGCGCTCTTCCACAATTGCAGTGAATTTGCTTAACAGGTCTTCCAGGGTTTCAAGATCGGTATCTCGGGCCTGAGCGCGAAGAGAACGAATATTACTTAGCACGTCAAAACTCATCATGGTGTTCCTTTAAAAAGAAGAGACATTATTAGCTTAAAAGATATTTTTTGATTTTCCAATATACACCAGATACGCCGGCATGAAATATTTTTTTATAGCGTCTTATGTAAAAAAATGCGTAACGCGAGGCGCGGGTAAAGCAGGGACGTTAATCGTTAGTTGGTTAATAACACAACGCCTCGTGGTTACCTCTATTTATTAATTCATCACTTAACCATCCAGGCTTTGTTGAATAAATCAGAACTTGTAACGACTGTGCCCCAGGTCGATTGTTACGTGATGCGAATACTGTTCGGCATTCCTAATAGCGTGATCCGGTTAAGCGCTTTGACCATCGCCATTGCTTCACCCACCTGAGCATCGTAGTCACGCAGACTTAGATGACCACCCAGAAGCGTTTTGAACCGGAACATGGCCGTTTCAGCCACTGAGCGTCGGTGATAGCCCACTTTCTTTTTCCAGGTATCGTTGCTGCCGCTCAGGCGCTGATTTGCAACAGCGTGGTTACGCTCGTGGTAGTGGTCCGGCCAATATTGCGCCCCCCTTCGCGGCGGGATAAGCGGCCTTATTTTCTTCCTCAGCAGAGCATCATGGCAGTAACCTGTATCGTAAGCGCCGTCAGCCGATGCCTCTCTGATTTTCCGGTGGGTCTGGTTTATCAGTGCCGGTAGAGCCTGGGCATCAGTCGTACCACTGAGCGACAAATCCGCACAGATAATCTGTATTAGTCGCGACTTGCTCTGACACTGGACCTTGAAAGGTTGAGAGTTACCGGTTTTGATATGGGTGTCGAATCCTTATACAAAACACGAGGTAACTCTCATGCTTCATACTAACAATCCCATCATCAAACACAAAGCCGGCCTGCTCAATCTCGCCGAAGAACTCGGTAACGTATCAAAAGCCTGTAAAATCATGGGGGTGTCACGCGACACGTTTTATCGCTATCAGGAACTGGCGGCAGAAGGCGGCATTGACGCTCTGGTTAACCAAAACCGCCGGGTTCCAAACCTGAAAAACCGTGCTGATGAAGCCACTGAACGTGCGGTTGTTGATTACGCCATTGAGTTCCCGGCTCATGGCCAGCACCGGACCAGTAATCAGCTGCGTAAAAAAGGCGTCTTCATTTCTGGCAGCGGTGTGCGCTCCATCTGGCAACGACACGATCTGGAAAACTTTCGTAAGCGCCTGAAGGCACTTGAGGAAAAAGTTGCCAGAGAAGGCATCGTACTTACTGATGCTCAAATCGCTGCACTGGAGAAGAAGGCGCACGACGACGAAGCCTGTGGTGAAATAGAGACTGCTCACCCGGGTTATCTGGGGTCGCAGGACACCTTCTACGTGGGTAATCTGAAAGGTGTTGGCCGTATCTACCAGCAGACGTTCGTGGATACGTACTCGAAAGTGGCGCACTGCAAGCTTTACACGAGTAAAGCACCGATCTCTGCCGCCGACCTGCTCAATGATCGCGTGCTGCCGTTCTACGAAGCTCAGGGGCTGCCAATGCTAAGAATACTGACGGACAGGGGGACGGAGTACTGCGGTAAAGTGGAACAACATGACTATCAGCTGTACTTGGCTATCAACGATATAGACCATACGAAAACGAAAGCGATGTCTCCGCAGACAAACGGTATCTGCGAGCGCTTCCATAAAACTATTTTGCAGGATTTTTATCAGGTTGCGTTCCGTAAGACGTTATACGAGGACCTAGAAAGTCTACAAAAGGATCTGGACAACTGGTTGTGGCATTACAATAATGAGCGAACTCATCAGGGTAAAATGTGCTGCGGGCGTACGCCAATGGCCACGTTACTTGATGGTAAACGAGTCTGGGCAGAAAAAAATCTGAACCAGATTTAATCTGACAGACACCTGTATAAATAACCGGTAACTGTCAGATCAGGTCTGAGCTAATACACATAATTCGCTGTGCAGTATCATCAGCTTTGATTGACTGATTTAATTCTGATTCCAGCGCTGTTATTTGCTCGACAAGGTAAAGATCACCTCGTTATACACATCTCTGTTCGTGCCTGAGCGCGCGTAGCGTTTCGGCGGCCGTCATGACTTTCTGCAAGCCTTTCCAGATAGTTTTTGCGCCTGGTTCACCGTCGCCTTTTCGAGCAAGAATGCCTCCGAGTTGCGCAACTAAGCGCAATACTTCGTTTAGCTTAGGGCGGCCCTTGGGCATACGCTTGTTCATCAGTAGGTAAGCTCCATGAGTCTCGTCGGAATTAAAGAACAACATTGCGTCCAGCTCTGGACAGGTTCGTCCCATACGCATTAAATAGGCGATGCGCCATGCCACGATCATGAACAGCGCCAATGCCCGCTCAATGCGATCCACGGTCGATAACTGTAACGCTTCGACACAGCAGCCGTTCTTCAGCATATTGAAGAACATCTCGATTTCCCATCTAGCCCGATACCAGTCGATCAGCTCCACGATATCTTCTCGTCCTTCAGGTACGCGATTGCTCAGCAACCGCCACTCGACCGGCTTCACGCCTGCTGGCGGCTCAATTTCCTTGGCTATCACACAAGTCACTGCCAACCCGCAACGCAGCGACACTCGCTTCACGCGCAGCGCCTGTTTCACCGTACGCGCCTTCTGCCCCGCGCGAGCCGCCATAACGAATTGGATTTCTCCCACCGGCACGGTCTTTCCAACCTTCTGCCAAAGCTTCTCATTACAGTCCAGACTGCGATTATGAGTCGAGCGGATCAACCAGTCAGCCTGAGTGCCAAGGTCATCAGCGAGCTGCATCAACGCCTTGATATCCGCTTCGCGATCGGCTAAGTACACCAGACGTGTGTTTGGCAACTCCGAGGCGAGTTCAGCAACTCGCTCGTATCCCTCGAGCCAGCGCGTACTCTCCTTGAGCCCATCGCGTTTTCCGTCTGCATCCTTCGGCTCTCTTGCCCACATCCACGCATCCAGTACGCCCAACCCCACGCGATCCGGACTGACCCGTAGGTCGGATGCAGGTACAGACCACGCCTGGCTTCGTAGTTCAAGGGACCCAAGCCTTGGATTTGCTGCCCGTTGAAGTCAAGCTCGGTAGTGTCTTGGATACACAGCACAACCTCGTGTTCTCGGATCCTTTCCTGCGTACGCTGCCAGTGAGGTTGCAGAATGTCTCGCCATTCGAATGCTTGGTTCTCCATGAAGCGGTAAGCACCCAGCGTCTCAGACCATCCGAGGCACGCATGCGGAATGATGGCTTGCGGATTCTCAGCCAGCCGTATCAAAAGCCCTTTGGCGCGCTTATTGAGCCTCGTGTCACCAAGATTTACCCCTTCCAGTTCTTGGTGTGCCCAGCCATCTGAATCCCGTATCATTTTTCAGCGCCGTAAATGGCGATAGTACACGTCGGTTTCACTTCATTTACAACCCCACTGGCTGCCTATTTCAGCCCGCTAACCCTTGGCATATAAGGCGTTGCGGACTTGTGTATAACGAGGTGGGGCTAACCCAGTGACTGTTATCGTATAATTATCTGAATTTAAAGGAATATTGCCATGTTGCCAGCAGTGACTTCCGAATCTATCGCTCTGTTACCCCTTTATCCCCGCGATCGGCAGCACGCTGCCTTGACGCCCGCCTCAGTGATGAATCAAACCCACCTCAGGCCGCATGGACACTTGGTTTATCGTTTTCAGGATCGGTTCTTCTGGTGTGAGCATGATGATGTTTCCTCGCTACGCAGTCGGGTGAGTTATATCAATACGCTGATTAATCATATCCGGCAGACGATGCCCAACCGGGATCAACCGCTGACGCTGATTTCACTTGGCGCAGGTGGGTTGCTGATGAAGTCCTTTATTCATGTGCAGTTGCAAGGCAATGGGTATCAGGACATCAACTGGCGGGTGATCGATGTCGAATACGGGCCTGATGGAACTCAACGCTGTCTTTCACATCGCGACAGTCTTGATGCCTTTGTCGCGTTAACGAAGGAAAAACTGGCTGTTTACGGTTCTGACCAACGCTATTTTAATACTTTTATGGACGGGAACGGTGCAACGAATGACAGAGGCCGCGGCGCTACCGTGCTGCTGGGCATTGATCCGCCTACTTCATCGTCACAGGCTTTGGGCATGGCATGCTTTGATCCGCAAAGTATGTCGGTCAAGGGGCGCCCCGTTGAAGATATCACCGACGCCAATTGTCTCTATTTGATCGCCTGCGATCCTGAATATAAAGAGCAGGTACACCATGCGATAGCGGCGCTGGCACGTGGCGATCGCGTAGTAACCCTAGGCCACCTCGTTATACACATCTCTGTTCGTGCCTGAGCGCGCGTAGCGTTTCGGCGGCCGTCATGACTTTCTGCAAGCCTTTCCTGATAGTTTTTGCGCCTGGTTCACCGTCGCCTTTTCGAGCAAGAATGCCTCCGAGTTGCGCAACTAAGCGCAATACTTCGTTTAGCTTAGGGCGGCCCTTGGGCATACGCTTGTTCATCAGTAGGTAAGCGCCATGAGTCTCGTCGGAATCAAAGAACAACATTGCGTCCAGCTCTGGACAGGTTCGTCCCATACGCATTAAATAGGCGATGCGCCATGCCACGATCATGAACAGCGCCAATGCCCGCTCAATGCGATCCACGGTCGATAACTGTAACGCTTCGACACAGCAGCCGTTCTTCAGCACATTGAAGAACATCTCGATTTCCCATCTAGCCCGATACCAGTCGATCAGCTCCACGATATCTTCTCGTCCTTCAGGTACGCGATTGCTCAGCAACCGCCACTCGACCGGCTTCACGCCTGCTGGCGGCTCAATTTCCTTGGCTATCACACAAGTCACTGCCAACCCGCAACGCAGCGACACTCGCTTCACGCGCAGCGCCTGTTTCACCGTACGCGCCTTCTGCCCCGCGCGAGCCGCCATAACGAATTGGATTTCTCCCACCGGCACGGTCTTTCCAACCTTCTGCCAAAGCTTCTCATTACAGTCCAGACTGCGATTATGAGTCGAGCGGATCAACCAGTCAGCCGGAGTGCCAAGGTCATCAGCGAGCTGCATCAACGCCTTGATATCCGCTTCGCGATCGGCTAAGTACACCAGACGTGTGTTTGGCAACTCCGAGGCGAGTTCAGCAACTCGCTCGTATCCCTCGAGCCAGCGCGTACTCTCCTTGAGCCCATCGCGTTTTCCGTCTGCATCCTTCGGCTCTCTTGCCCACATCCACGCATCCAGTACGCCCAACCCCACGCGATCCGGACTGACCGCGTAGGTCGGATGCAGGTACAGACCACGCCTGGCTTCGTAGTTCAAGGGACCCAAGCCTTGGATTTGCTGCCCGTTGAAGTCAAGCTCGGTAGTGTCTTGGATACACATGATGTAGCCCCCTGTAACACCAGACAGTAGCTGTATCTCCAGATAAGAGATAGGCTTAGATATATGTCTAACAATCATGCTAATTTTGAAATGACCGGGATCCTGTTAGGGCAAGAAGTCCGTAAGCGTAAAACTCCGCAAGAGAAAATCGCCATCATTCAGCAGACAATGGAGCCGGGGATGAACGTCTCCCATGTAGCCCGCCTGCATGGCATCCAGCCCAGCCTTTTGTTTAAGTGGAAGAAGCAATACCAGGAAGGAAGCCTCACCGCCGTTGCGGCCGGAGAAGAAGTGGTTCCAGCTTCGGCGCTGGCGACTGCCCTCAAGCAGGTCCGAGAGCTACAGCGCCTTCTGGGTAAGAAGACGATGGAAGTTGAGATCCTCAAAGAAGCAGTGGAGTACCGCCAGTCGCGAAAATGGATAGCGCACGCGCCCTTGTTGCCAAAGGATGGGGAATAGCTCTGGTCAGCCGCGCCATGAGCGTGTCGTGTGCGCAGCTGTCACTGCGGGTTAACCGTTCTGCCGACTGGCTGGACAGGCGCAGCAACCGGCGTAATGACGAAGCTGATGCTGAGATATTATCGGACATCCTCCGTATCATCAGCGACATGCCCAGTTACGGTTACCGCCGAGTGTGGGGTATCCTGCGTAAGCAACGTCGTGCAGAGGGACTTCCACCGGTGAACGCCAAACGGCTTTACAGGATAATGAGCGAGCATAACCTGCTGTTGTTGCATGATAAAACTGAACGTCCGAAGCGGGAGCATAAAGGCAAAATCGCGGTAGCAGAGAGCGATATGCGCTGGTGCTCAGATGGCTTCGAGTTCGGTTGTGACAACGGCGAGAAGCTGCGGGTGACGTTCGCACTGGACTGCTGCGACCGGGAGGCCATAGACTGGGCAGCGAGCACCAGGGGTTATGACAGTTCAACCGTGCAGGATGTGATGCTGAGGTCGGTGGAAAAACGCTTCGGTAGCGCGCTGCCGGATAAACCAGTGCAATGGCTGACGGATAATGGTTCAGCGTACACAGCGCATGAAACGCGGAAGTTCGCCAGAGAACTGAATCTGGAGCCCTGCACAACAGCAGTGAGCAGTCCACAGAGTAACGGCATGGCAGAACGGTTCGTGAAGACGATGAAGGAAGATTACATCGCCTTCATGCCAAAACCCGATGTGCGAACAGCGCTGAAGAATCTTGCAGCGGCGTTCAATCATTACAATGAAAACCATCCGCACAGTGCGCTGGGATACAACTCCCCAAGAGAATATCGGCGCCAGCGGGCATCGTTAACTTAAGATACAAAAGCTGTCCGGAGATGGTGGGTCAAGATCAGTGTCTTGGATACACAGCACAACCTCGTGTTCTCGGATCCTTTCCTGCGTACGCTGCCAGTGAGGTTGCAGAATGTCTCGCCATTCGAATGCTTGGTTCTCCATGAAGCGGTAAGCACCCAGCGTCTCAGACCATCCGAGGCACGCATGCGGAATGCTGGCTTGCGGATTCTCAGCCAGCCGTATCAAAAGCCCTTTGGCACGCTTATTGAGCCTCGTGTCACCAAGATTTACCCCTTCCAGTTCTTGGTGTGCCCAGCCATCTGAATCCCGTGTCATTTTTCAGCGCCGTAAATGGCGATAGTACACGTCGGTTTCACTTCATTTACAACCCCACCGGCTGCCTATTTCAGCCCGCTAACCCTTGGCATATAAGGCGTTGCGGACTTGTGTATAACGAGGTGATCTATGGTCACCCCCATTTTTGCAACACTGATCTTTGATTAATGGAGGGCTTGCTTAAATCTATCCGGCGTCTTTATGGCCAAGGATGCCCGCGCCACGATGAGTTTCGCACCTGATATTCCTAAAAAGGCCATCGGCTTCATTGAGCCATTTTCATTTTTTGGTTTTATATCAGGCCGTCAGGCCGTTCATGTCATCAATAATCAGTCTTCGCAAAACCAGATGGGTAACTTCGTAAATTGCTGACTGTTAGACCAGCATTACTGTTCAAACACGGTATTTCGTGTCGTTATTGCCCAAGCTATTCGAGCTAATTTATTTGCTAATGCACAGCACACAACGCAAGAATGTTTCCTGCCCAACTGAGACCTTACCCAATCAGCTAATCTCCCTGATTGATGGTCAATTCTTAGGATAAATACCCGCGCACATTGAACAAGCAATCGGCGAAGGTTTTTATCTCCACGCTTGCTAGGCTGTGTCCCTTAATTACATAACCTCTGGTAAAACAGGCGGATGCATCCCAGTTTCAACATTGCCAGATAATTCCTCGCCGTTTTGTCGTAACGTGTCGCAATGCGACGGTATTCTTTCAGACGGCGAAAGCTCCGCTCAACAACGTTCCGATTGCGGTAGGCGTCACGATCGAGCTTTGAACGACCATCCACCGCCATTTTTTCAGTGGATTTTCGGGGGATGACAGTTTTTATACCTCTGTTTTTCAGCTCGTTACGTAATACATGCCCGGAGTACGCCTTGTCAGCGAGTACCGCATGACCACGGCGTTTCATACTGCCGTTCTGGCGTTGAACACCAATACCGTTCAAAAGACGTAGTGCAAACTGACTTTCATGAGCCTGACCGGGGCTCAACACGATGTTTAACGGAAGACCACTTCCGTCTGTAGCCATATGGATTTTGGTGCCAAAACCACCTCGAGAGCGACCCAGCCCATTATCTCCGGTGATATCGGGGTGTTTTTTTGAGCACCGGCAGCACATTTCAGCGCCCTGATATTGCTACCATCCAGCGCAGTCGCTGACCAGTCCACGAGGCCATGGGCATCAAGTGATGAAAGTAACTTATTAAAAATAATCTTAATGACTCCCGATTTTGACCATCGGTTAAAGCGGTTATAAACGGTTTTCCATGGGCCGTATCGCTCAGGTAAATCACGCCATGGGGCACCAGAGCACAGCCCCCAAAACATGCCATTGATAATCATGCGATGCTCAGCCCATGGGCGTCCGGCCTGTGGTGTTGCTGGTTCAGCAGGGAGTAAGGGCTGGATGATAGCCCATGCTTCATCGGGAAGGTCGTAGCGAGCCATAGTTCAAAATGATGTAGAAACAAACAGTTAGCATAACTCATGGGATTAAGGGACACAGCCTAGATCACCTGAAGGGAACTCAGTCCGAGTTGAGCGATCTGATCAATCGATAAAGCTCCCAAATCATCAACCGGACTGAGCGATGTCGAGCATAGCACCGATACCCCGTAACGAACGACGCCTGATGAAGAAAACTCTCCATAAAACGCGTGACAAGAATCACGCCCGCAGGCTGACCGCCATCCTGATGTTGCACCGGGGCGAGCGCGTGAGCGATGTCGCCAGAATGCTTTGCTGCGCCCGTTCGTCAATCGGCAGATGGATTAACTGGCTCACCCTGTACGGCATTGAAGGCCTCAAATCTCTGCGGCCCGATCGTGGCCGTCGCTGGCCGTTTGAACAGATCTGCGCACTGTTAATCCAGCTCGTAAAGCGTTCCCCTCATGATTTTGGCTATCAGCGTTCGCGCTGGAGCACGGAACTGCTAGCGATAAAAATCAATGAGATAACCGGTTGCCAGTTGCATGCTTCCACGGTGCGCCGTTGGCGGCCTTCTGCCGGTCTGGTGTGGCGACGCGCAGCTCCTACGCTGCGTATCCGCGACCCGCATAAGGAAGAAAAAATGGAGGCCATCGCGATGGCGCTGGAACAATGCAGCGCGGAACATCCCGTCTTTTACGAAGACGAAGTGGATATTCATCTGAATCCCAAAATTGGCGCGGACTGGCAGGTTCGCGGGAAGCAGAAACGCATCGTGACGCCGGGCCAGAACGAGAAATATTATCTGGCGGGTGCATTACACAGCGGGACGGGAAAAGTCAGCTATGTTGGAGGAAAAAGTAAAATATCGTGTTTTTTATCAGTATGTTAGAGCATCTGAGAACAACGTACAGACGGGCAAAAACGCTCACGCTGATAGTTGATAACTACATTATTCACAAAAGCCGGGAGACGCAGCGCTGGCTGGAAGAAAACCCGAAATTCAGGGTTATTTATCAGCCGGTGTACTCACCATGGGTAAATCATGTAGAGCGGTTATGGCAGGCGTTGCATGAAACCATTACCCGCAATCATCAATGCTGTTCAATGTGGCAGTTACTGAACAAGGTTCGCCGCTTCATGGAAACCGTCAGCCCCTTTCCCAGTGGAAAACATGGACAGGCAAAAGTGTAGCGGTATTAGGAACAGCTATTTACATAACGCTAATTATTTAAGGGTATAAGCGTAACCGAGAAGAATATAATGCCAGCTCGGCATACACAGAAGGTAAGGGGGATTGGGGGGACAAGTGTGAAAACCCGTACCATTTTGCTTTGCTTTTACTCAGCGGTGAATGAATGTCTGGTCAGGCAATCGTCCTTTGACGGGAGGTGAATACAAATCAATTTACACTCTCTGGTTTGATGATTATCCTGAATATGTTTTGCTGTGACAGTACCACAGTAAATTGATGTTGCGATGACTCGGGGTGCCCTTCTTTGTGGAGGCTGAGAAATACCCGTACCACCTGATCTGGATAATGCCAGCGTAGGGAAGTCTCGGTATTCCGATCGGCTACCGTCTTCTTGCACGCCGGTTGGGAGTGATAATGAACGACCTGCCCACCGATTTTTCTGCTGCCCACGCGGCGGCAGTTTTGCACGATTTCTCAACGGCTTCGCCGTTAGTCCATTGCTTGACCAACGATGTGGTCCAGTCTTTTACCGCCAATGTGTTGCTGGCGCTCGGGGCATCCCTGGCGATGGTGGTGGATCCGGGCGAGGCGGCGCAGTTTGCTGCGTTGGCCGATGCACTTCTGATTAATGTAGGCACCTTAGAATCAACGCGTGCCGATGCGATGTTGGCCGCTGTACATAGCGCTAATCAAGCGGGAAAACCCTGGGTGCTGGATCCTGTCGCGGTTGGCGGGTTGCGCTTTCGCACCGATTTTGTGCGCGAATTGCTGCCTTGCAAACCGGCGGCGATTCGCGGTAATGCTTCGGAAATTATCGCGCTATCTGGCGTCGCTTCGCAGGGCCGAGGCGTTGACAGCCATGACGCATCCTTTACTGCCATCCCGGCCGCTCGCGAACTGGCGGCGCGCTGGTCAACCGTGCTGGCGGTGACGGGAGAGGTGGACTACGTCACGGACGGTGTACGCGTTTGGGCGATAAACGGTGGCCATCCGGTGATGACACGCGTAGTGGGTACCGGGTGTGCACTCTCTGCGGTCGTTGCAGCATTCTGCGCCCGTGGTGAAGACTTGTTGTCTCAAGTTGCGACAGCCTGTGCAGTAATGGCGCAAGCAGGGGAGCGTGCCGCCGCGCAGTCCAACGGGCCAGGCAGTTTTACACCTGCATTTTTGGATGCGCTTGCGCTATTGCGTCAGGAGGCTCAGACATGTGCCTTATAAAAGAGAACGCACCCCGAATAAATGCGTTAACGATAGCAGGCACCGATCCCAGCGGTGGAGCCGGGATCCAGGCCGATCTAAAAACGTTCTCTGCCCTGGGCGCCTATGGCACCAGCGTGATCACTGCGCTGGTGGCGCAAAATACTCAGGGTGTGCAGTCGGTTTATCGTATCGAACCTGACTTTGTGGCGGCTCAACTGGATTCTGTATTGAGCGATGTGCGTATTGATAGCGCGAAGATCGGCATGCTGGCGCAAAGTGATATTGTTGAAGCCGTTGCTGAACGCCTGCAACGCTATGCTGTCCCTTATATTGTGCTGGACACGGTGATGCTGGCAAAAAGCGGCGATCCGTTACTGGCGCCTGAAGCAGTCGCTGCGATTCGTGAGACGCTGTTGCCGCGCGTGTCACTGATAACCCCTAATCTGCCGGAGGCGGCGGCGCTGTTGGCGTGCAATGCGGCGACGACAGAAAGTGAGATGAAAGCTCAAGGGCAAGGGTTGCTGGAGATGGGATGCCAGGCGGTGTTGATCAAGGGGGGGCACTTGAGTGACACGGAGAGTCCGGATTGGCTGTTTCAACGTGGGCATGCACCGCAACGTTTCTGCGCACCACGGGTAAACACCCGCCACACTCATGGTACAGGATGTACGTTGTCTGCGGCGCTGGCGGCGCTACGCCGCCGCCACCACGATTGGGAAAATACGGTGCAAGCGGCGAAGCATTACCTCCAGCATGCATTACTGGCGGCAGATTCATTGGAGGTGGGTCAGGGGATTGGTCCCGTGCATCATTTTCATCAATGGTGGTAGCCTGCTATGATGGTGGTAGCTTGCTATGGATGAAGCGGTCGGCGGCGATAAGCCGCCGACATTGAGGCTTGATGCCGGTGGGATCAGAAAGAGATGATCCTGGCGGTAAACCTGTTGAGCAATAACAAACGGCACAACAGCACTGATGCAATAAACTGTATTAGTCGCGACTTGATCTGACACTGGACCTTGAAAGGTTGAGAGTTACCGGTTTTGATATGGGTGTCGAATCCTTATACAAAACACGAGGTAACTCTCATGCTTCATACTAACAATCCCATCATCAAACACAAAGCCGGCCTGCTCAATCTCGCCGAAGAACTCGGTAACGTATCAAAAGCCTGTAAAATCATGGGTGTGTCACGCGACACGTTTTATCGCTATCAGGAACTGGCGGCAGAAGGCGGCATTGACGCTCTGGTTAACCAAAACCGCCGGGTTCCCAACCTGAAAAACCGTGCTGATGAAGCCACTGAACGTGCGGTTGTTGATTACGCCATTGAGTTCCCGGCTCATGGCCAGCACCGGACCAGTAATCAGCTGCGTAAAAAAGGCGTCTTCATTTCTGGCAGCGGTGTGCGCTCCATCTGGCAACGACACGATCTGGAAAACTTTCGTAAGCGCCTGAAGGCACTTGAGGAAAAAGTTGCCAGAGAAGGCATCGTACTTACTGATGCTCAAATCGCTGCACTGGAGAAGAAGGCGCACGACGACGAAGCCTGTGGTGAAATAGAGACTGCTCACCCGGGTTATCTGGGGTCGCAGGACACCTTCTACGTGGGTAATCTGAAAGGTGTTGGCCGTATCTACCAGCAGACGTTCGTGGATACGTACTCGAAAGTGGCGCACTGCAAGCTTTACACGAGTAAAGCACCGATCTTTGCCGCCGACCTGCTCAATGATCGCGTGCTGCCGTTCTACGAAGCTCAGGGGCTGCCAATGCTAAGAATACTGACGGACAGGGGGACGGAGTACTGCGGTAAAGTGGAACAACATGACTATCAGCTGTACTTGGCTATCAACGATATAGACCATACGAAAACGAAAGCGATGTCTCCGCAGACAAACGGTATCTGCGAGCGCTTCCATAAAACTATTTTGCAGGATTTTTATCAGGTTGCGTTCCGTAAGACGTTATACGAGGACCTAGAAAGTCTACAAAAGGATCTGGACAACTGGTTGTGGCATTACAATAATGAGCGAACTCATCAGGGTAAAATGTGCTGCGGGCGTACGCCAATGGCCACGTTACTTGATGGTAAACGAGTCTGGGCAGAAAAAAATCTGAACCAGATTTAATCTGACAGACACCTGTATAAATAACCGGTAACTGTCAGATCAGGTCTGAGCTAATACAAATCATTACAATGAAAACCATCCGCACAGTGCGCTGGGATACAACTCCCCAAGAGAATATCGGCGCCAGCGGGCATCGTTAACTTAAGATACAAAAGCTGTCCGGAGATGGTGGGTCAAGATCACCTACTGCCTTTATCTGCAACTTTGCCTCGGCAGCTTTAGCTCTAGCTGTGGGTAATGAGATATCAGGATATTCACCCATTACGAGCCACCTCGTTATACACAAGTCCGCAACGCCTTATATGCCAAGGGTTAGCGGGCTGAAATAGGCAGCCGGTGGGGTTGTATACTCGATTAACTTGAAGTTGCATTTTTCAGCGTCTGGAAGTTGTCATTAATCCTGCGCGACAAGCCCCCCGCCAGTCCCGGTAATATATTGCGGAAGAAGTGGTGTATTTCCTGCCGAAACGCCTTTGGTGAAGCGAAGTAGCGGTTGTTTCTCACCTTTTCATTCATCACTTTCCACAGTCTTTCTATCGGGTTCAGATTCGGGCTGTAAGGCGGCAGATAGTGGAGGTCGATATTCATCACATATGCCCACTTTTTCACCAGCTCCGCCCGGTGGTAACCCGCTCCGTCGAGTATGATATGCACCTTCTGTCTTATCGGGTAAGTTTCCCGGATGGCGATAAAAAAGCGGGCGATATTGAGACTGTTGATGCTGTCGTACTCCCGAACCACCGTGCTGCCGATGTCGTTCAGGTTCAGGGCTCCCATGATGTTCAGACGGGTACGACTACCGGTGGTTTCCACTGGCTGAGATTTTTTTCCCGCAGGCATCCAGCCATATGCCAGTTTTGTTCCCTGTGTCGGGTGGACGCCATCGATGAACAGGATGGGTTCATCGTCACCGGCTTTTTGTTTCAGCTCGTTGTAGGTTTCCACAAACGCCTGCTGCGCTTCTGCACTGAATTTATGTGGGATACCGACAGGCTTTCGATAACTGAAGCCGTTGCGGTGCAGCCATTTAGTCATTCCCGGAACGGTGTAGCGGATACCCCACCAATCAACAACCTGTTCAATGATAGCCTGTGTAGTGGGAAGAAGGTTGTTCGTCAGAGATGTGGTGAGTTCAGCGGTTTGCTCTTCGCTGAGATGACTATCAGAGCCGCCATTCTCAGGCGCAAGTTTCTCACCCTTTAGCCAATCATTTAGATGACGGCGTACCGTGGTTTCGTGAATAAGTTGCGATTGTGCAATCATTCCTGGCGTCCAGCCATCGGCAGACAATAGGACACACCGTATCCGATCGCGCACATGATGGTCACGACTTGTTTGGTGAAGATTCCTTAACTTTTTTTTCTGCTCTTCAGTGGGATGAATGTTCATAACCATGAAATGGGTATTGTTCATGGAAAATCAAGCATCTTCAATGATTACGAGTATAAATGAAGTGAAACCGACGTGTACTATCGCCATTTACGGCGCTGAAAAATGACACGGGATTCAGATGGCTGGGCACACCAAGAACTGGAAGGGGTAAATCTTGGTGACACGAGGCTCAATAAGCGTGCCAAAGGGCTTTTGATACGGCTGGCTGAGAATCCGCAAGCCAGCATTCCGCATGCGTGCCTCGGATGGTCTGAGACGCTGGGTGCTTACCGCTTCATGGAGAACCAAGCATTCGAATGGCGAGACATTCTGCAACCTCACTGGCAGCGTACGCAGGAAAGGATCCGAGAACACGAGGTTGTGCTGTGTATCCAAGACACTACCGAGCTTGACTTCAACGGGCAGCAAATCCAAGGCTTGGGTCCCTTGAACTACGAAGCCAGGCGTGGTCTGTACCTGCATCCGACCTACGCGGTCAGTCCGGATCGCGTGGGGTTGGGCGTACTGGATGCGTGGATGTGGGCAAGAGAGCCGAAGGATGCAGACGGAAAACGCGATGGGCTCAAGGAGAGTACGCGCTGGCTCGAGGGATACGAGCGAGTTGCTGAACTCGCCTCGGAGTTGCCAAACACACGTCTGGTGTACTTAGCCGATCGCGAAGCGGATATCAAGGCGTTGATGCAGCTCGCTGATGACCTTGGCACTCAGGCTGACTGTTTGATCCGCTCGACTCATAATCGCAGTCTGGACTGTAATGAGAAGCTTTGGCAGAAGGTTGGAAAGACCGTGCCGGTGGGAGAAATCCAATTTGTAGTGGCACACTGATACTGGCCACCTGATCGGAGGTGATATGCTCACCTCATCAACACGACAGGTGACCTCATGGGTAAACATTTTACGGCGGAATTTAAGCTCGAAGCCGCAAAGCTGGTTGTCGACCACGGCTACACATACGTTAAGGCCGCAGAGGCGGTTAATGTCAGCCATTCTGCCATTAGTCGCTGGGTCAATAAGCTTCGCCTTGAACGACAGGGAAAAACGCCAACGGGACTTCCTCTTACCCCTGAACAGCTCGAGCTGCGTGAGATGAAGAAAAAAGTCCAATGCCTTGAAATGGAGAACGAAATCCTAAAAAAGGCTACGGCGCTCTTAATGTCGGACTCACTCAACGGTTCACGGTAGTCGACAGGCTGAGGGCGCGATACCCGGTCACGGCGTTGTGCCAAACTTTTGAGGTACATCGCAGCAGCTACAGGCACTGGCAGGCTTCCGCTAATGAACCCGACGGTGAGCGCGTGGTTAAGTGTAGCCGCGTCATGGAAGCCTGGAACGCCAGCGGCGGCTCTGCCGGCGCTCGAAGTATCGCGACCATCGTCACCGGCAGCTCCGGTGTCAAAATGGGGCGCTGGCTGGCTGGCAAGCTGATGAAGGAGCTGGGTATCGCCAGCTGCCAGCGACCGGCTCACAAATACAAACGCGGCGGCAATGAACACGTTGAAATACCGAACTATCTCAACCGCCAGTTCGCGGTTACCGCGCCGGATCAGGTCTGGTGCGGCGATGTGACCTACATCTGGACGGGCAAATGCTGGGCTTACCTTGCGGTGGTGCTAGACCTGTTCGCCCGCAAACCGGTGGGCTGGGCCATGTCGACGTCGCCGGACTCGGCGCTGACAGTTAAAGCGTTGCAGATGGCCTGGGAACTCCGGGGACAACCAACAGGAGTCATGTTCCACAGCGACCAGGGCAGCCACTATACCAGCCGTCAATACCGGCAAGCCCTGTGGCGCTGCCGGATAAAGCAGAGTATGAGTCGGCGGGGTAACTGCTGGGATAATGCGCCAATGGAGCGGTTCTTCCGCAGCCTGAAGACAGAATGGGTGCCGACAAAGGGTTACAACAGCTTCAGCGAAGCCCAGGACGCGATTATCCGCTACATCACGGGGTATTACAGCGCTATCCGGCCTCACTGGTATAACGGCGGCTTAACTCCAAACGAATCTGAGCGACTGTTCTACATACAGTCTAATGCGGTGGCCAATATTAGTTGACCACTACAATTCGTTATGGCGGCTCGCGCGGGGCAGAAGGTGCGTACGGTGAAACAGGCGCTGCGCGTGAAGCGAGTGTCGCTGCGTTGCGGGTTGGCAGTGACTTGTGTGATAGCCAAGGAAATTGAGCCGCCAGCAGGCGTGAAGCCGGTCGAGTGGCGGTTGCTGAGCAATCGCGTACCTGAAGGACGAGAAGATATCGTGGAGCTGATCGACTGGTATCGGGCTAGATGGGAAATCGAGATGTTCTTCAATGTGCTGAAGAACGGCTGCTGTGTCGAAGCGTTACAGTTATCGACCGTGGATCGCATTGAGCGGGCATTGGCGCTGTTCATGATCGTGGCATGGCGCATCGCCTATTTAATGCGTATGGGACGAACCTGTCCAGAGCTAGACGCAATGTTGTTCTTTGATTCCGACGAGACTCATGGCGCTTACCTACTGATGAACAAGCGTATGCCCAAGGGCCGCCCTAAGCTAAACGAAGTATTGCGCTTAGTTGCGCAACTCGGAGGCTTTCTTGCTCGAAAAGGCGACGGTGAACCAGGCGCAAAAACTATCTGGAAAGGCTTGCAGAAAGTCATGACGGCCGCCGAAACGCTACGCGCGCTCAGGCACGAACAGAGATGTGTATAACGAGGTGATTACGTGTATTAGTCGCGACTTGCTCTGACACTGGACCTTGAAAGGTTGAGAGTTACCGGTTTTGATATGGGTGTTGAATCCTTATACAAAACACGAGGTAACTCTCATGCTTCATACTAACAATCCCATCATCAAACACAAAGCCGGCCTGCTCAATCTCGCCGAAGAACTCGGTAACGTATCAAAAGCCTGTAAAATCATGGGTGTGTCACGCGACACGTTTTATCGCTATCAGGAACTGGCGGCAGAAGGCGGCATTGACGCTCTGGTTAACCAAAACCGCCGGGTTCCCAACCTGAAAAACCGTGCTGATGAAGCCACTGAACGTGCGGTTGTTGATTACGCCATTGAGTTCCCAGCTCATGGCCAGCACCGGACCAGTAATGAGCTGCGTAAAAAAGGCGTCTTCATTTCTGGCAGCGGTGTGCGCTCCATCTGGCAACGACACGATCTGGAAAACTTTCGTAAGCGCCTGAAGGCACTTGAGGAAAAAGTTGCCAGAGAAGGCATCGTACTTACTGATGCTCAAATCGCTGCACTGGAGAAGAAGGCGCACGACGACGAAGCCTGTGGTGAAATAGAGACTGCTCACCCGGGTTATCTCACCTCGTTATACACAAGTCCGCAACGCCTTATATGCCAAGGGTTAGCGGGCTGAAATAGGCAGCCAGTGGGGTTGTAAATGAAGTGAAACCGACGTGTACTATCGCCATTTACGGCGCTGAAAAATGACACGGGATTCAGATGGCTGGGCACACCAAGAACTGGAAGGGGTAAATCTTGGTGACACGAGGCTCAATAAGCGTGCCAAAGGGCTTTTGATACGGCTGGCTGAGAATCCGCAAGCCAGCATTCCGCATGCGTGCCTCGGATGGTCTGAGACGCTGGGTGCTTACCGCTTCATGGAGAACCAAGCATTCGAATGGCGAGACATTCTGCAACCTCACTGGCAGCGTACGCAGGAAAGGATCCGAGAACACGAGGTTGTGCTGTGTATCCAAGACACTACCGAGCTTGACTTCAACGGGCAGCAAATCCAAGGCTTGGGTCCCTTGAACTACGAAGCCAGGCGTGGTCTGTACCTGCATCCGACCTACGCGGTCAGTCCGGATCGCGTGGGGTTGGGCGTACTGGATGCGTGGATGTGGGCAAGAGAGCCGAAGGATGCAGACGGAAAACGCGATGGGCTCAAGGAGAGTACGCGCTGGCTCGAGGGATACGAGCGAGTTGCTGAACTCGCCTCGGAGTTGCCAAACACACGTCTGGTGTACTTAGCCGATCGCGAAGCGGATATCAAGGCGTTGATGCAGCTCGCTGATGACCTTGGCACTCCGGCTGACTGGTTGATCCGCTCGACTCATAATCGCAGTCTGGACTGTAATGAGAAGCTTTGGCAGAAGGTTGGAAAGACCGTGCCGGTGGGAGAAATCCAATTCGTTATGGCGGCTCGCGCGGGGCAGAAGGCGCGTACGGTGAAACAGGCGCTGCGCGTGAAGCGAGTGTCGCTGCGTTGCGGGTTGGCAGTGACTTGTGTGATAGCCAAGGAAATTGAGCCGCCAGCAGGCGTGAAGCCGGTCGAGTGGCGGTTGCTGAGCAATCGCGTACCTGAAGGACGAGAAGATATCGTGGAGCTGATCGACTGGTATCGGGCTAGATGGGAAATCGAGATGTTCTTCAATGTGCTGAAGAACGGCTGCTGTGTCGAAGCGTTACAGTTATCGACCGTGGATCGCATTGAGCGGGCATTGGCGCTGTTCATGATCGTGGCATGGCGCATCGCCTATTTAATGCGTATGGGACGAACCTGTCCAGAGCTAGACGCAATGTTGTTCTTTGATTCCGACGAGACTCATGGAGCTTACCTACTGATGAACAAGCGTATGCCCAAGGGCCGCCCTAAGCTAAACGAAGTATTGCGCTTAGTTGCGCAACTCGGAGGCTTTCTTGCTCGAAAAGGCGACGGTGAACCAGGCGCAAAAACTATCTGGAAAGGCTTGCAGAAAGTCATGACGGCCGCCGAAACGCTACGCGCGCTCAGGCACGAACAGAGATGTGTATAACGAGGTGGGGTTATCTGGGGTCGCAGGACACCTTCTACGTGGGTAATCTGAAAGGTGTTGGCCGTATCTACCAGCAGACGTTCGTGGATACGTACTCGAAAGTGGCGCACTGCAAGCTTTACACGAGTAAAGCACCGATCTCTGCCGCCGACCTGCTCAATGATCGCGTGCTGCCGTTCTACGAAGCTCAGGGGCTGCCAATGCTAAGAATACTGACGGACAGGGGGGACGGAGTACTGCGGTAAAGTGGAACAACATGACTATCAGCTGTACTTGGCTATCAACGATATAGACCATACGAAAACGAAAGCGATGTCTCCGCAGACAAACGGTATCTGCGAGCGCTTCCATAAAACTATTTTGC
The DNA here is from genome assembly GCF_053848865.1 of Symbiopectobacterium sp. Eva_TO. Classification (NCBI taxonomy): domain Bacteria; kingdom Pseudomonadati; phylum Pseudomonadota; class Gammaproteobacteria; order Enterobacterales; family Enterobacteriaceae; genus Symbiopectobacterium; species Symbiopectobacterium sp. Eva_TO. The sequence goes on from NZ_JBSPEY010000004.1 coordinate 3,157,323, forward strand.
AGGATTTTTATCAGGTTGCGTTCCGTAAGACGTTATACGAGGACCTAGAAAGTCTACAAAAGGATCTGGACAACTGGTTGTGGCATTACAATAATGAGCGAACTCATCAGGGTAAAATGTGCTGCGGGCGTACGCCAATGGCCACGTTACTTGATGGTAAACGAGTCTGGGCAGAAAAAAATCTGAACCAGATTTAATCTGACAGACACCTGTATAAATAACCGGTAACTGTCAGATCAGGTCTGAGCTAATACAGATTACGAGCGTCTTCTCTTTCCCATCGAAACGGTAGCGCAGCCGCCACACCTTTTTCCCCGCTGGCGTGATAAACAAGAACAGGCCTCCAGAGTCGGCGAGGCGATAGCCCGAATCCCTGGGCTTAGCGGTTTCTATATGTTTAACGGTCAGCATGTGGGCACAATCTCGCAGGCAGTTTTATCGGTGCCCACAATATGCCCGCAAAAGATTACCGCAGTCAACGAACCTTGACGAACGCAAGAGAACGCCGATTTGTTCGATGTGTTGTATTTGTGGGTGGTTAGTGAACGTTGGCGGAGGTTGGCGAACTGAGTAATTGTGTCCCCAGCAGGAATCGAACCTGCAATTAGCCCTTAGGAGGGGCTCGTTATATCCATTTAACTATGGGGACATTGTTTAAGGTTGTTTTGGCTGCTTCACCCTTGTTTGTATCGTACCGCAAATTACTTCTTTTCATCAATTGCTTTGTGCTGTTTAGTCTCTTTTTGTTCGCTGTTGTTTTTATTTTCCGTCGGTTTGTTCACTTGCTATTGCGTACATATTGAGTACACAATGATCTTGTTTGATGTGTACAGGATATAAACATGGCACTCAGTGACACAAAGCTACGCAGCATCAGCGGTAAAGCGTATGAAGGTTCACCGGAGATCTCTGACGGTGACGGCCTTAGCGCCCGCATAACCCCGTCTGGTACGGTAACCTTCCAGTTTCGTTACCGCTGGAATGGTAAGCCCGTTCGTCTCACTGTTGGTCGGTATCCAGCCACAACCCTTAAAGATGCACGCGTTATCGTTGGTGAGATGCGTACATTGTACATGAAGGGCATAAACCCCAAAAATTATTTTGCCCGCAGTGACGGTATGTTGACGCTTAAGGAATGCCTGGACCAGTGGTGGGACAAGTATGCATCAACACTCAAGCCAAACACACAAACATTGTACCGTTCCGTTGTGTACAACACTATGTACACGCAATTTGAGGAAATGCCTGTACAAAACATCCCTGTCGCAATGTGGGTGGTATTCTTCGATAAACAAGAAAAGGCCAACAGCAAGAAGGCTCGTGTATTGCTTGTCCAGTTGAGATCAGTAATAAACTGGTGCATAAGCAGACAGTTGATCCCGTCATGTGAGTTATCAAAACTGAGCGTCAAAAATATTGGTAAAAAACCAGATATAGGCAGTCGAGTTTTGACGTATACGGAACAGGCCAAAGTCTGGATAGCCTTAGAAAACTCAAAAATCACATCATCCAACAGGGTACTTCATCTGTATTAGTCGCGACTTGATCTGACACTGGACCTTGAAAGGTTGAGAGTTACCGGTGATGTAGCCCCCTGTAACACCAGACAGTAGCTGTATCTCCAGATAAGAGATAGGCTTAGATATATGTCTAACAATCATGCTAATTTTGAAATGACCGGGATCCTGTTAGGGCAAGAAGTCCGTAAGCGTAAAACTCCGCAAGAGAAAATCGCCATCATTCAGCAGACAATGGAGCCGGGGATGAACGTCTCCCATGTAGCCCGCCTGCATGGCATCCAGCCCAGCCTTTTGTTTAAGTGGAAGAAGCAATACCAGGAAGGAAGCCTCACCGCCGTTGCGGCCGGAGAAGAAGTGGTTCCAGCTTCGGCGCTGGCGACTGCCCTCAAGCAGGTCCGGGAGCTACAGCGCCTTCTGGGTAAGAAGAGGATGGAAGTTGAGATCCTCAAAGAAGCAGTGGAGTACCGCCAGTCGCGAAAATGGATAGCGCACGCGCCCTTGTTGCCAAAGGACGGGGAATAGCTCTGGTCAGCCGCGCCATGAGCGTGTCGCGTGCGCAGCTGTCACTGCGGGTTAACCGTTCTGCCGACTGGCTGGACAGGCGCAGCAACCGGCGTAATGACGAAGCTGATGCTGAGATATTATCGGACATCCTCCGTATCATCAGCGACATGCCCAGTTACGGTTACCGCCGAGTGTGGGGTATCCTCATATCGTTATACACATCTTTTGGCCATTTTTTGAACAGGATGCTCAGAACCCCGTGAATTAAGGCATTCAAGCCATCCCATTGGCTTTTTGAGGTTCAAAATGCCACTCTGAGATAAACCCGTAACTCATTGATTAAACAGTGCGTTAGAACGATGTGTATAACGATATGGGGTATCCTGGGTAAGCAACGTCGTGCAGAGGGACTTCCACCGGTGAACGCCAAACGGCTTTACAGGATAATGAGCGAGCATAACCTGCTGTTGTTGCATGATAAAACTGAACGTCCGAAGCGGGAGCATAAAGGCAAAATCGCGGTAGCAGAGAGCGATATGCGCTGGTGCTCAGATGGCTTCGAGTTCGGTTGTGACAACGGCGAGAAGCTGCGGGTGACGTTCGCACTGGACTGCTGCGACCGGGAGGCCATAGACTGGGCAGCGAGCACCAGGGGTTATGACAGTTCAACCTTGCAGGATGTGATGCTGAGGTCGGTGGAAAAACGCTTCGGTAGCGCGCTGCCGGATAAACCAGTGCAATGGCTGACGGATAATGGTTCAGCGTACACAGCGCATGAAACGTGGAAGTTCGCCAGAGAACGGAATCTGGAGCCCTGCACAACAGCAGTGAGCCGTCCACAGAGTAACGGCATGGCAGAACGGTTCGTGAAGACGATGAAGGAAGATTACATCGCCTTCATGCCAAAACCCGATGTGCGAACAGCGCTGAAGAACCTCGCAGCGGCGTTCAATCATTACAATGAAAACCATCCGCACAGTGCGCTGGGATACAACTCCCCAAGAGAATATCGGCGCCAGCGGGCATCGTTAACTTAAGAGACAAAAGCTGTCCGGAGATGGTGGGTCAAGATCACTTCCGCTAGAAGAAGATGAGGATAAGGTTAGGTCGATTTGGAAAATTAGACCCTGTACATGATTCTGTGTAAATGCCTTTCTCAGTAGTGACCGTCCAGGCGGTCACCGAACTCGATAATAAAACGGCTCATTGCCATACGCCAGTCCCGCAGTGGCATCGTCCATTTCTGTTAGGCCGACTGGATTGCCAGCCACACCACCTTTTTCACTTCGTCGTCAGTCGGGAACACCTTGCGTTTTTTAATCGCATGCCGGATCACACTGTTCAGCGACTCGATGGCGTTGGTTGTGTAGATGACTTTGCGGATATCTGCCGGGTAAGCGAAGAACGTTGCCAGATTGCTCCAGTTCGTCTGCCAGCTCCGGCTTATCTGTGGATAGCGGCTGTCCCATGCGCTGGCGAATGCTTCCAGCGCCTGCTGGCCTGCTTCTTCCGTAGCGGCCTGATAGATGGCTTTCAGGTCGCGTTTGACGGCTTTGTAGTCCTTCCAAGAGACGAACCTCAGGCTGTTGCGTACCATGAGCACGATGCACAGCTGGATGCGAGCTTCCGGATACACCGCGTTGATGGCGTCCGGGAAGCCTTTCAGACCGTCGACACAGGCGATGAGGATATCGTTCAGGCCGCGGTTTTTTAGTTCTGTCAGCACATTGAGCCAGAACTTCGCGCCCTCGTTTTCGGCCAGCCACATACCCAGCAGTTCTTTCTGGCCCTCGATGTTGATACCCAGTGCCAGGAACACGGATTTATTGATGACGCGACTGTCCTGCCGGACCTTCAGGATGATACAGTCAAGGTAAACAATGGGATAGACTGCATCCAGTGGACGATTTTGTCATTCAGTAACCTGTTCCATCACGGCGTCGGTGACCTTCGAGACCAGCGCCGGTGAGACATCCGCGTCATACAGCTCTTTGAACGCAGACGCTATCTCGCGGGTGGTCATCACTCTGGCGTACAGGGACAGGATTTGGTTATCCATCCCGGTGATCCGGGTCTGGTTTTTCTTCACCAGTTGTGGTTCGAAGGAGCCATCACGATCGCGCAGAGTACGTAGTTCCAGAGGGCCATCGCCGGTGGTCACGGTGTTTGTGGAATAGCCGTTGCGGGAGTTGGCCCCCGGTTTGGGCTGATTTTTATCGTAGCCCAGATGGTGGGACATTTCGGCGTTGAGAGCAGCCTCAACGCTGATTTTCTTCAGCAGGCGATCGAATTGGCTGAGAGCGTCAGGGGTTTTGAGATTTTTGGCCAGTTCGTTAGCCAGAGCCTGCAACTGTTTTTCGTCCATAAATTAACCTGTTTTTGATGTTGGATTGAACATATCAAAATCAGGCAATTACACAAATTGGTAATGCTTTCAAATAGTTGGATTTTGTGATATTCTGCCGCTATTTGAGATTTCCACGTGGTTACTGTTTTTGTTCATTGCCCTCGCTGCCATTCAGATAAAGTTTATCGACATGGCCTTAGTCCAACTAAGCGCGAACGCTTCCGGTGTCAGTGCTGTCGCCGTGTATTCCAGCTTACCTACCGCTATGAAGCGCGAAAGCCGGGAGTCAAAGAGCAGATCGTTGATATGGCCTTCAACGGTGCCGGTGTTCGCGATACCGCCAGAACGTTGAAAATCGGCATCAATACGGTCATCCGGGCTTTAAAAAGCCCTCGCCCCGCAGGATAACGTCTTCTCCCGTTGCTCACGCCGACGTCGCCCTTATCTGTGAACTTGATGAGCAATGGAGCTTCGTTGGCAGTCAGGCGCTACAGCACTGGCTCTGGTACGCTTACAATACCAAAACGGGCGGTGTTCTGGCCTACACTTTTGGCCCCCGAACTGATGAGACCTGCCGTGAATTGCTGGCTCTGTTGACACCGTTCAACATCGGCATGATTACCAGTGACAACTGGGGCAGCTATGCAAGAGAGGTTCCGAAGCAGAAACATCTGACTGGCAAGATCTTCACGCAACGCATAGAGCGCAATAACCTGACGCTCCGTACCCGCATTAAACGACTGGCGCGTAAAACGATTTGCTTCTCGCGCTCCGTCGAGATCCACGAAAAAGTCATCGGAGCCTTCATCGAAAAACACATGTTCTACTAATTGGAGTCATTACCATTTTTTGATACCGCCGAAGTGTATGGCCCTTATTTAAATGAAGACGTCGTCGGTGAGGCCTTAAAACCTTTACGCGATCGCGTGGTTATCGCGACAAAATTTGGCTTTAACATAGGCAAGGACAACAAACAGCAAATGTTGAACAGTCGCCCAGAGCATATCCGTGAGGCCGTAGAAGGTTCATTGCGTCGCCTTAAGACGGATGTTATCGATCTTCTCTATCAACACCGGGTTGATCCCGATGTCCCGATTGAAGATGTCGCAGGAACCGTGAAAGATCTGATCGCCGAAGGCAAAGTGAAACATTTTGGCCTTTCAGAAGCCGGGGTTCAAACCGTGCGTCGCGCTCATGCCATACAACCAGTTACCGCGCTGCAAAGTGAATATTCCCTATGGTGGCGCGAACCAGAGCAAGCAATACTTCCGCTGCTTGAAGAACTCGGCGTTGGGTTTGTGCCCTTCAGCCCTCTGGGCAGAGGCTTTCTGACCGCTACAATCAAAGCCGAAACCACCTTTGCAGAGAATGATTTCCGCAAAACGGTTCCTCGTTTCTCCACTGACGCTCTGAAAGCCAACGAAAAGCTGGTGATATTACTGGCAGAACTGGCAGCAGAACGTCACGCCACTCCTGCGCAAATCGCACTGGTTTGTCTATTGGCGCAAAAGCCATGGATTGTGCCTATTCCGGGTACCACGAAGTTGCATCGGCTAGAAGAAAACCTGGCTGCAACAGAAATCATACTCACGCCAGCAGACTTGCAGAAAATTACCCAGGCGTTGGAAACGGTGAACATTGTAGGTGAACGTTATCCGGCTGTATTGCAAGCACATGTTGGTCGTTAATCTTCACAGAGATAGTTGTCATGTTTAAAACCATTAAAGCCATTGGCACCGATACGGCAACCAATCCGTTAACAACATTCAGTATTAAACGCCGCGGATTACTGGACGATGACGTTGAGATGGACATTCTCTATTGCGGCATCTGCCATTCCGACCTTCATCAGCTCAAAAATGATTTTGGTGCAGCACACTACCCGATGGTCCCTGGGCACGAAATCGTAGGTCGAGTTACCGCGGTGGGCCGTGCCGTAACCCGATTTCAACCGGGTGATTACGCCGCGGTGGGCTGCATTATTGACGCATGCGGCGAATGTCCAGCCTGCCGCAGCGACCTCGAACAGTTCTGCGAATCCGGCACTACGCTCTCATTTAACTCACCGGATAAACATCTGGGGGGAATGACCTACGGTGGATTCGCACAAACCTACGTCTGTCGTGAAAAATACACGTTGAAAATGCCCGCAACGTTGGATCTGGCGTCAGCCGCACCGCTGCTTTGCGCCGGCATTACGGTGTACTCCCCGCTTAAACACTGTCAGGCCGGCGCGGGGAAAGTGGTGGGCATTCTCGGCATCGGAGGGCTCGGGCACGTCGCAATCAAAATTGCCAAAGCAATGGGCGCACAAGTGGTGGTATTTACCACATCGGAAGCCAAGGTTGCAGATGCAACTCGCCTTGGCGCACATCAGGCGGTGCTATCGACCGATCCACAACAGATGGAAAAATTTGCTAGTAAGGTCGATCTGATTCTCGATACAGTTTCTGCCAAACATGACGTCAATGCATACCTTAAATTACTGAAAATCGATGGCTCCGTGGTGCTGGTTGGGTTGCCGCCGGAACCGATCGAGATTGGCGCATTTAATGTCGTTAAAGGGCGTCGCAGCTTCTCTGGTTCGAATATCGGTGGCATTGCAGAAACCCAGGAAATGATTGAGTTTTGCGCTAAACACGGCATTACTGCTGATATCGAACTCATCAGTGCCAGTCAGGTTAATGATGTATTTTCTCGTCTGGAAAAAGGCGATGTAAAATATCGATTTGTTTTGGATATGTCTACGCTGCAATAACTTGCATCATCAGGGCGGGCTGTCCGCCCTCAGCGAATCCGTCTCTTTACACGCTTTACTCTGAATCAGCCGTAATGCCAAATACAGGTCCGGCACCAGGATCAAATCGTGTACTTTACTGTCGGAACGGTCCATACGAAACCAGCGGGTTAACTCGGTTCGCCGTCCTGCGAGCACCAAATTAATTCCGCGTTGTTTAAGCTCGCGTTTCAATTCATCGATAGCTGCCAGCACGCTGACATCGGCGTGGGTAAAGCTGGCTACCGCATCAATCACCACCCAGCGCGGTTGAGAGGTATCACTATCCACCAGATCTGTGATGCGGCTTTTAAAATAGGCAACGTTGAAATAGGTTAATGGGGAATTGAAACGGTACATGATAACGCCGTCCACCGGTCTGATATCATTGTCATTGCCGTTATCTAATGAATGAATCATGCCTTGCGCGTTGACACCGAGCAAATGCTCAGTGGGTCGAAATACCGTTTGCAGGAATTGCAGCAACCCTAGCAACACCGCTAATCCAATACCCGGAATAATGCCCACCAGCAGCACACTCAGAAAAGTAAACAGTGCCAGATAGAATGCCGGGCGATTGCGCTTACGCAGTTGGAATATGCAGCGTAAATCTAGGCTGTGTCCCTTAATTACATAACCTCTGGTAAAACAGGCGGATGCAGCCCAGTTTCAACATTGCCAGATAATTCCTCGCCGTTTTGTCGTAACGTGTCGCAATGCGACGGTATTCTTTCAGACGGCCAAAGCACCGCTCAACAACGTTCCGATTGCGGTAGGCGTCACGATCGAGCTTTGAACGACCATCCACCGCCATTTTTTCAGTGGATTTTCGGGGGGATGACAGTTTTTATACCTCTGTTTTTCAGCTCGTTACGTAATACATGCCCGGAGTACGCCTTGTCAGCGAGTATCGCATGACCACGGCGTTTCATACTGCCGTTCTGGCGTTGAACACCAATACCGTCCAAAAGACGTAGTGCAAACTGACTTTCATGAGCCTGACCGGGGCTCAACACGATGTTTAACGGAAAACCACTTCCGTCTGTAGCCATATGGATTTTGGTGCCAAAACCACCTCGAGAGCGACCCAGCCCATTATCTCCGGTGATATCGGGATGTTTTTTTGAGCACCGGCAGCACATTTCAGCGCCCTGATATTGCTACTATCCAGCGCAGTCGCTGACCAGTCCACGAGGCCATGGGCATCAAGTGATGAAAGTAACTTATTGAAAATAATGTTAATGACTCCCGATTTTGACCATCGGTTAAAGCGGTTATAAACAGTTTTCCATGGGCCGTATCGCTCAGGTAAATCACTCCATGGGGCACCAGAGCACAGCCCCCAGAACATGCCATTGATAATCATGCGATGCTCAGCCCATGGGCGTCCGGCCTGTGGTGTTGCTGGTTCAGCAGGGAGTAAGGGCTGGATGATAGCCCATGCTTCATCGGGAAGGTCGTAGCGAGCCATAGTTCAAAATGATGTAGAAACAAACAGTTAGTATAACTCATGGGATTAAGGGACACAGCCTAGCTGCATTCAGCACACCACCTCTCGCAAGCAGTGAAGAGGTGGTGTGTTGATGATAAGTCACATCAGACGGGCAAAACCGTCACGGATTTCCTGCTCGGGCAATTCCTGCCCGATAAAGACCATGATGCAGCCGCGCTTTTCTTCCGGCAGCCACTCTCTGTCCCAGTCCGCGCTATACAGACGCTGAACGCCCTGAAACAGCAGGCGACGATCGTCACCGTTGATGGCCAGTATGCCTTTGTAACGCAGCAGGTTATCGGCATATTTGAGCAAGAAACCTTCCATCACGTCGGAAACCGCTGCAAAATCCACCGCGTGATCCAGTTCCACCACAATAGACTCCACGTTGTTCTGCTGCGGTGCAACGAAACGGAACAGCAGCGCTTTTACCGCCAGCTTGTCGTTAAGCATAAAGCCATCGACGTTGAACAACAGGCTGAGATCGATCTCGCCGTTGACCACGGTGTAAATCGGCGCGCGCGCGTTGATGCGCTGCAAACGCTGAAGCAGTGCGTCATCCTGACCTGCCACGTCGGTTTTGGTCAGCAAGGATGCGATCGGCGTAACCAATTTGCGATTGGGCGATGGTGAACTGATCGAGCTGTTGCTGCGCATGCACCGCATCCACCAGCGTGATGATGCCATCCAGCATAAAGCGTTCGCAAATCAGCTCATTGGAGAAGAAGGTTTGGGTGATCGGGCCGGGATCGGCCATGCCAGTACACTCAATCACTACGTGATCGAAATCCAGTGCGCCTTTATCGATACCATCCACCAGATCGAGCAGCGCATCCGCCAACTCATTGGCGCGGGGGCAGCAGATACAACCGTTGCTGAGTGTGGTAATGGTGCTGGCACGTTCGCCAATCAGCGCATCATCAATCGGCACTTCGCCGAACTCATTCTCAATAACGGCAATTTTATAACCATGGTCGGCATTGAGAATATGCCGGAGTAGGGTGGTTTTTCCTGCCCCAAGAAATCCGGACAGAATGGTGACATGAATCGGCTGCGTCATCGCGGCTCCTGATAATAATGCGTTTTCTTCCTGTATTGGGCGAGGTTAACAGCAGCGCATGCCGCCTTTGCCATCGCCGCCGTAGCGAGCCTGTTGCCGCTCACGGAAGAACTCTTCGTAGGTCATCGGCGGTTGATCGGGATGGTTGGTTTGCATGTGCTGAACATAGGTTTCATAGTCCGGAATCCCAATCAGCATGCGTGCAGCCTGCCCCAGATACTTTCCCGCTTTGCCAAGGTTGCCAAACATAGCTGGTCTCCTAAAAAAACTACCCCGTATATATCTTATACGGGGTATGGCGACTCGTCATCTTTACCACCGCACTCTGCGGCGGTAAAGATACGGGTATTCGTGTATCAGTGACCGTTAGAGATCTTCACGCCGCCTGCCGGAACCGGTACATAATCAGTTTCGCCATCGGTAAGCTTATCTTCCTGACGCGCTTCAATCGCCACTTTCACACCGTAGGCAATTATGCTGTACACCACGAACAGGAACAGGATGCTCAGGCCCGCGTTAGTGTAGTTATTGATCACGATGTGGTTCATGTTGGCAATCTGCTGTGCACTCAGATCAGCACCGCCCTCGGCAATCTTCTGTTTAAACATGTTAGCCATGTAGAAGAAGCCTTCCAACTGCGGGTTATCGCTGAACAGTTTCAGGCACAGCGCCCAGGTGGTGCAGATCAGCAACCACACAGCAGGCACCACGGTGACCCAAATGTACTGCGCGCGTTTCATCTTGATCAGGACTACCGTACCCAGCACCAGCACCAGCACCAGCGCCACAGCGGCCAGCATCTGGTTGGAGATACCGAACAGCGGCCACAGGCTCTTCACGCCGCCCAACGGGTCGACCACGCCTTGATACAACAGGTAGCCCCACAGACCGACGCAGCCCGCCGTACCGATGATACCTGCTACCAGTGAATCGGTTTTCTTCAGGAACGGAACGAAGTTACCCAACAGGTCTTGCAGCATGAAGCGACCAGAACGGGTGCCTGCGTCCAGTGCCGTCAGGATAAACAGCGCTTCGAACAGGATACCGAAGTGATACCAGAAGCCCATATTGGCGCCAGGAATAATCTGGTGGAACACGTGCGCAATACCGACTGCCAGCGTCGGTGCACCGCCTGCGCGGTTCAGCACGGAAGGTTCACCAATATCTTTCGCCGTTTGCATGATCTGCTCAGGAGAGATAACGAAGCCCCAGGAGCTAACGGTCGCAGCAGCGTGTGCAGAGACTTCTTGCAGCTGCGCCATGATCATCGGCGCATCCGCCGTACCCAACTGGTGCAGGTTAGGCATGGTGATGCCTAACGCCGCTGGCGGGGTGTTCATGGCAAAGTAGAGTCCCGGTTCAATGATGGACGCTGCCACCAGTGCCATGACCGCTACGAAGGATTCCATCAGCATTGCGCCGTAACCGATAAAGCGCGCGTCGTTTTCATTCGCCAGCAGTTTCGGGGTAGTACCGGAAGCAATCAGGGCATGGAAACCAGACACGGCACCACACGCGATAGTGATAAACAGGAACGGGAACAGGGTACCTTTCCATACCGGACCAGTGCCGTCAACGAACTGCGTCACCGCAGGCATTTTCAGATCCGGGTTCAGGATCACGATACCGATAGCCAGACCAACGATAACGCCGATTTTCAGGAACGTTGCCAGATAGTCGCGCGGTGCCAGAATCAACCATACCGGCAGCAGAGCGGATACAAAGGCATAGCCAATCAGCGTAAAGGTAATGGTAGTGTCTTTAAAGGTCAGCGCAGGGCCCCAGTAAGGGTCATGAGCCACTACGCAACCAAACCAGATAGCCATGACCAGCAGCACGATACCGATAACAGACACTTCCGCTACGCGGCCTGGGCGCAGGTAACGCATGTAGATACCCATAAACAGCGCGATCGGCACCGTAGAACATACGGTGAACACGCCCCACGGGCTTTCTGCCAACGCTTTCACCACGATCAACGCCAACACCGCCAGGATGATGATCATGATCAGGAAGCAGCCGAACAGCGCGATAGTGCCCGGAACCGGACCCAGCTCTTTCTTGACGATTTCACCCAGTGACGCACCGTTACGCCGCGTGGAGAGGAACAGCACCATGAAGTCCTGCACGGTACCGGCCAGTACCACACCTGCCAGCAGCCACAGCGTGCCCGGCAGGTAACCCACTTGCGCCGCCAATACCGGCCCTACCAGCGGGCCTGCGCCTGCGATAGCCGCAAAGTGGTGACCGAACAGAACGTTGCGGTTGGTGGGCACATAGTTCAGGCCATCGTTGTTAACCACCGCAGGCGTTGCGCGGGTCGGGTCCAACTGCATGACTTTCTGTGCGATATAAAGACTGTAGTAGCGATAGGCCACCAGATAGACGGATACGGAAGCGACGATAATCCACAGTGCGCTCACGTGTTCGCCACGGCGCAGCGCAACCACGCCAAGGCAAAATGCCCCGATGACGGCAAGCATCATCCAGGGAATGTGTTTGAGTATGGTACTGCTTTTCATAAGACATCCTTCAGGCAAATTAAGTCTTAATGGTCTGTTTTTTAATCTTTATCGAACAATATCGAGCATCCACCACGTCGTTGGCGTCCATGTTGGACAAGGCAGGAATCGTTGACTGTGTGGGGTGTGGTGATGGCGCGACGATACAGGAATGCGAGAGAGCGCGCAGAACCAATTTGTATCGACGGTGGCATAGCGCATTAAGCGGTTAGAATTACACGCTAAGCAGTTGGGGAACATGCAGCATCAGACTCGCATCGGTACTCAATGCACGGGCGGCAACGCTTTTACCTGCCATGCACGAATGTCGATCGTGCGGCGATACTCCTTGAGCGGCGTAGGGCTACCAATGCCCAGCGTGGCAAATCTCGGTTTTTGGCTGAACACGAGGGAAAAATTGTCCTGCCATATCAAGAACCACAGACATTGCTGCTTTTCTGCAATTTTACGATCGTCCCTCCGATATCGGATTGCAGAAAAGCGGCATAACAACAGGGTGTGATGAGGTTTCGTTAAGATGTGCTGCGAGCCCGCGCCAACAAAGCAAGACGTCCACCAAACACATTGACCAGCAGCCCAACCATGATCAGCAGCGCGCCAGCCACCTGAAGCAGGGTCATGTGTTCGTCAAGAAACAGCGCAGCGCTCAGCATGCCAAACACTGGTACCAACAGGGTCAACGGGGCGACGCGCCAGGTTTCATAACGCCCGAGCAGACTGCTCCAGATACCAAATCCCATGATGGTAGCAACAAACGCCAGATAGCCCAGCGCCAACACTGTCGTCATATGCATGTTGGTCAGGCTGGCAACTATCGCCTCCTGGCCGTCAAACATCCAGGAGCAGAGAAAGAACGGCCCAATCGGCACCAACGCACTCCACACCACCAGCGACATCACATTCAACCTCGCACCGTGGCGGCTCATGATGACTTTGTTGCTGATATTACCGAATGCCCAAGAGAGTGCGCCGCCTAACGTCAGCAGCATCGTGAGCAGCGTCAATCCGGTGGTGGTCTGGTTCAGCATGCCGCCTTCCGCCAGTACAAACATACCCAGCGTAGCAATGGCAATGCCAAGGAAATGGTTCCAACGCAGTGCTTCACCCAGCAGCAGCGCCCCCAGCAACAGGGTGAAGAAACCCTGCGCTTGCAGCACCAGCGAGGCGATGCCTGCTGGCATACCGAGTTTTATCGCCAGAAATAGAAAGGCAAACTGGCCGAAACTGATGGTCATACCATAGGCGACCAGCCAGCGCAGCGGCAAACGCGGGCGCGGCACAAAAAAGACGGCAGGCAGCGCCACCAGTGTAAAACGCAGCCCCGCCAGCAAAAACGGTGGCATTCCCTGCAACCCGACTTTGATAACCACAAAATTAGCGCCCCAGGCAACCACCACGCACAGCGCCAACAGCCAATCTTTTACCGACATTTCATTCCCCAGCGGATGAGCAACCGCTTCGCTCGCGCTCTTTCATCATCCTAAAATGAAACATCGCTCACAAAAACACAAGTAAGCGAATCTTATGGCTACAGCGCCTTGCCCTTGGCTGAGTGGGAGATTATCAACGTTTTAGCAAAGGTCTTTCGCCTGCGTGGGGATAAAAAAAGAGAACAGAGTGGCCTACAATAGGGAACGGTTTCCGGTTGGCGGCCGGGTTTTTGGTCGTCGCTAACGCCGAGCAAGGCACGGCGTCCATTCCTCGGAGGAAGGTTTCTGTATGAATATTGATCTGTCAGGAAAAACGGCGTTGGTCACCGCGTCCAGCAGCGGCATTGGGCATGCGATTGCGGCGGGACTGGTGGAAAGCCATGCCGAGGTGATCGTGAATGGCCGCAGCAGTTCGTCGGTTGATGCGGCGATGTCCCGTTTGCAACAGCAGTTCCCGCAGGCCCGTCTTCGCGGTGCCGTGGCCGATCTTGGCAGTGCCGAAGGGGTAACAGCGCTGCTGGATCAAGTACCGTTCGTGGATATTCTGGTGAATAATGCCGGTATTTACGGTCCGCGTGATTTCTATGACACCGACGACGCGGTGTGGGAAGACTACTGGCAAACCAACGTGATGTCGGGCGTTCGTCTGTCACGCGCTTTCCTGCCAGGCATGGTGGCGAAACAGTGGGGGCGGGTGGTGTTTATCTCCTCAGAATCCGCACGCAACATTCCTGCCGACATGATTCACTACGGCGTATCGAAAACGGCGCAGTTGGCGCTGGCGCGCGGATTGGCAAAAAGGGTTGCGGGCTCTGGCGTAACGGTGAACAGTGTGCTGCCGGGCCATACGATTTCCGACGGCTTCGCCACCATGATGCAAGATGAAGTGGCACGCACAGGCAAATCCTTTGAGGTACTGGCGCGGGAATTCGTGATGGCGCACCGCCCCAGTTCGGTCATTCAGCGTGCCGCCAGCGTGGAAGAGGTCGCCAATATGGTACTCTATATCTGTTCGCAGCAAGCGTCTGCCACCTCAGGCGCGGCGCTACGCGTTGATGGCGGAGTGGTCGACGATATTCTTTAACGAATAGAACGCGTTCTTCACGTAAAAAAAACGCGGGCTGCTTTTGCCCGCGTTTTTCATCTCAAGCGAACTCACCGTGAACCGGCTTCATCCCTGTCGACGGCAAAGCAGGCAATCAGTTGATCGCCATAGGCTTTCAACGTCGGCTGGAACTGGACGCAGGTATCAAAACGATGCTGGCAGCGCGCGTTAAACGCACAGCCCGGCGGCGGATTGAGCGGGCTGGGCAGTTCCCCAATCAGCTTGATACGCTCGCGGCGCAACGCCGGGTTCAGGCGTGGTGTCGCTGACAGCAGCGCTTGGGTGTAAGGGTGGCGCGGATTGTTGAAGATCTCCTCCTTGCTGCCCTTCTCCACGCAGCGGCCCAAGTACATCACCATCACTTCATCGGCAATATGCTCAACCACCGACAGATCATGGGAGATGAACACGTAGGACAGACCCAACTCTTGTTGCAGGTCCATCATCAGGTTCAGCACCTGTGCACGCACCGATACGTCGAGTGCCGACACCGGTTCATCGGCAATCACCACGTCAGGGTCTAGCATCAGGCCACGCGCAATGGCGATACGCTGACGCTGGCCGCCGGAGAACATGTGTGGATAGCGGTCGTAATGCTCGGTTTTCAGGCCAACCTTTGCCATCATCGATAGTGCTTTTTCACAACGCTCGGCTTTGGACAGTTCAGTATTGATCAGCAACGGCTCTTCCAGGATCTGCCCCACCTTCTTACGCGGGTTGAGCGATCCGTAAGGATTCTGGAACACGATCTGGATCTTCTGGCGACGCAACTTCTGCGCGGCAGGATCCGGTTTCAACAGATCCTGCCCCTGATAGTAAAGCTCACCCTCAGACGGAGTTTCGATCATGGTCAGCAAGCGGCCAAGGGTCGATTTACCACACCCTGATTCTCCCACCACCGCCAGCGTTTTGCCACGCTCCAAGGTGAAGGAGACGCCGTCCAGCGCTTTCACCGCGCGCTCAGGGGCAAAGAACCCTTTTTTTACCGGGTAATGTTTCTTTAAATCGATCGCCTGCAACAGGTAATGCTGCCCGGCGGCATTCATGCTCTGGCTCATGCGACGGGCCTCCCCTCATCATCGAGCGGTGTATGACATTTCACCTGACGGCCCGGAATGTCACGCAATTCGGGCTTTGCTTCACGGCAACGCGCACTGGCGTAGGGGCAGCGAGGGTTAAGCAAGCAGCCCAACGGTCGGTCATATTTGCCCGGTACTACGCCCGGCAGCGAGGCCAGACGCGATTTATCAACCGCAAATTCCGGTAACGCACGCAGCAACGCCTGAGTATACGGGTGGCGCGGCGCATGGAAGATATCCGCCGCTTTACCGGATTCCACGACCTGACCGGCATACATCACGATGATGTGGTGGGACGCTTCCGCCACCAGCGCCAAATCGTGGGTGATCAGGATCAGCGCCATGTTTTCCCGCTGCTGCAATTCCAACAGCAGTTCAATGATCTGCGCCTGAATGGTCACGTCCAGTGCAGTAGTCGGTTCATCGGCGATCAGCAGTTTGGGCCGACAGGCAATCGCCATTGCGATCATCACGCGCTGGCTCATCCCACCTGACAGTTGGTGCGGATACACGTCTAACCGCGAAGCCGGATCGGGGATGCCTACCTGCGTCAGCAAATCGATAGCACGCTGATAGCGCGTTTTACGATTACCGCCCTGATGCACCTTGATGGCTTCCATAATCTGGTAGCCTACGGTGTAGCAGGGATTAAGGCTGGTCATCGGGTCCTGAAAGATCATCGCCACTTCGGAGCCGACCAACTGACGCCGCTCTTTTTCCGAAATGCTTTTCAGATCGCGCTGGTTGAATTCCAGCTTGTCTGCCATCACTTTGCCGGGGAAGTCAATCAACCCCATGATAGCCAGCGAACTGACCGATTTACCGGAGCCGGATTCACCGACAATGCCGACCACCTGCCCTTGTTCTACTTGGTAACTGATACGGTCAACGGCGCGGAACGGGTTATTCCCTTCGCCAAAATGCACCGACAGTTTTTCTACGTTGAGTAATGCCATCTCTTCCCCCGGATCACTGCTTGAGTTTGGGGTCGAGAGCGTCACGCAAGCCGTCCCCCATCAAGTTAAACGCCAACACCGCGAGCAGGATCGAAAGGCCAGGGAAGGTCACGACCCACCAGGCACTTTGCGCAAACTGCAACACGTCGGCCAGCATGGTGCCCCACTCCGGTGTTGGCGGCTGTGCGCCCATGCCGAGGAAACCAAATGCGGCCATGTCGAGGATGGCGTTGGAGAAACCCAATGACGCCTGCACGATGAGCGGTGCCAGACAGTTGGGGAAGATATTGATGAACATTTGGCGCATCGCGCCAGCCCCCGCCACGCGGGAAGCGGTAACGTAATCGCGGTTGACCTCAACCAGCACCGCCGCGCGCGTCAGGCGCACATAGTGCGGCAGCGCCACGAAGGTCAGCGCCAGAGACGCATTGACAATGGACGGTCCGAACACCGCCACCAGC
Organism: Symbiopectobacterium sp. Eva_TO; assembly: GCF_053848865.1. Classification (NCBI taxonomy): domain Bacteria; kingdom Pseudomonadati; phylum Pseudomonadota; class Gammaproteobacteria; order Enterobacterales; family Enterobacteriaceae; genus Symbiopectobacterium; species Symbiopectobacterium sp. Eva_TO. The sequence goes on from NZ_JBSPEY010000004.1 coordinate 3,174,575, forward strand.
ACCAACGCCAGCAGCAGGCTGGGCAGCGCCAGCATGATATCCACTACGCGCATGATAAGGGTGTCCACCATGCCGCCAAAGTAGCCAGCCAGCAAACCGAGAACCACACCCATAATCAGTGACAGCACCACCACCAGACAGCCGACCAGCAGCGACAAGCGTGCGCCGTACATCAGGCGCGAAAGAATATCGCGGCCCACATCGTCAGTGCCAAGCAGAAACTGCCAGCTACCGCCTTCCTGCCATACCGGCGGACGCAGTAACGCATCGCGGAACTGCTCGGCGGGCGCATGCGGTGCCAGCACGTTGGCGCCAATGGCGATAATCAACATCAGCACCACATACACCAGGCCCACCACCGCGCCTTTGTTACGTTTAAAGTAATGCCAGAATTCCTGTAGCGGGGTCATCGGCACGGGCGCATTATCAACAGCCGGTTCAGTGACTTGAGTCATCTTCGCCTCTCCCCTTATTTCTTGTGTCGAATGCGCGGATTCACCACGCCGTACAACAGATCGACCAGCAGGTTGACCAGAATGATCATGGTCGCCACCAGCAGCACGCCCCCCTGCCCCACCGGATAGTCGCGGCGTTGCAGCGCATCAATCAACCAGCGTCCCAGTCCCGGCCAGGAGAAGATGGTTTCGGTCAGAATAGCCCCTGCCAACATCGTCCCTACCTGAAGACCGATCACGGTGACCACTGGCAACATGGCGTTGCGCAGCGCATGCACCACGATGACACGCAGGCGACTCAGCCCTTTGGCGCGCGCGGTACGGATATAATCCTCACCCAGGACTTCCAGCATGGTGGAGCGGGTCATCCGCACGATCACCGCCAACGGGATCGTGCCCAGCACCACGGCGGGTAAAATCATGTGCATCACGGCATCGATAAAATCGCCCGGCTCACCGAAGAACAGGGTATCTATCAGCATAAAGCCGGTCAGCGGCAAACTGTCGTCGAGAAACACCGTATCGCTGATACGGCCCGAGACAGGCGTCAGATTGAGGTTGACCGACACCAGCATGATCAACATCATGCCCCACCAGAAAATCGGCATGGAGTAGCCGGTCAGTGCCAGACTGACAGACGTGTGATCGAAAATGGAACCGCGTTTAACCGCTGCCAGCACGCCAACCGGAATACCGACAACCACGGCAAACAGCATCGCGCAGACACCCAGTTCCAGGGTGGCCTTGAAGCGCGGCACAAACTCATCCCACACCGGGATGCGGCTCTTGAGGGAAATACCCAGATCGCCGTGCAGCACACCGTTGATATAGGTGACATATTGCTGCCATAGGGGCTTATCAAGCCCCAGCTCAGCCAGCAGCTGCGCATGGCGCTCAGGAGAAAGGCCGCGTTCGCCAGCCATAATCATCACCGGGTCGCCGGGGATCATGTGCACAAAGGCAAACGTCAGTAGGGTAATACCAATAAACGTTGGGATAACCAGCCCCAAACGCCGGAGTATGAACTGAAACATATCCCGAACTCTCTGTATATAAGTGCCTGACGGCTCATAGGCTGACAGGCTTATCAATGCTCACAGCTAGATTTTTACGGGCACCCTGGCCCCGCCCCAAACGAACCAATGGTACGTTTGGGGCGGGGCCAGGGTGCCCATGAAATGGCAGGCTGAATTAATCCAGGGTCACGTTATTGAAGCTGTGTACGCCACGCGGCTCGATCACATAACCTTTCACGTTCTTACGGATAGGTTCATAGACCGTGGAGTGAGCAACAATCAGAGCAGGAGCCTGATCGTGCATCACAACCTGTGACTGTTTGTACAGATCAATACGTTTCTGGTGATCGGACGTTTCGCGCGCAGGCTGAATCAAGTCTTCAAACGGCTTGTAGCACCACTTGGAGTAGTTAGAGCCTTTTTCTGCCGCGTCACAGCTGAACAGGGTCGCGAAGAAGTTATCCGGATCCCCGTTATCGCCGGTCCACCCCATCAACACCGTCTGATGTTCACCCGCTTTGGCGCGTTTCAGATACTCGCCCCACTCGTAGGTGACAATCTTGGCTTTCACGCCAACTTTGGCCCAGTCAGACTGGATCATTTCCGCCATACGGCGTGCGTTCGGGTTGTACGGACGTTGCACTGGCATCGCCCACAGATCCACGGTGAAGCCGTCAGCCATACCCGCTTCTTTCAGCAAGGCTTTAGCTTTTTCCGGATCGTAGGAGTAATCCTTCACATCGTCGTTAAAGCCCCACATGGTCGGTGGGATCAGGTTCTTGGCCGCCTGGCCCGCGCCCTGATACACCGCGTCAATGATGGCGCCTTTGTTTACCGCATAAGTCAGTGCCTGACGCACTTTGACGTTATCCAGTGGTTTTTTCTGCACGTTGAAAGAGAGGTAACCCACGTTCAAGCCCGGTTTTTCCAGCAGCGTGATGTTTTTGTCTTCTTTCATGCGGGACAGATCGGCCGGGTTAGGATACGGCATGATCTGGCACTCATCTTTTTGCAGCTTGGCATAGCGCACGGACGCATCCGGCGTGATGGAGAACACCAGGCGATCGATGCCCGGTTTCTTGCCCCAGAAGCCATCAAACGCTTTGTAGAGAATACGGGAGTCTTTCTGGTACTGCTGCAACTGGAACGGACCGGTACCGATCGGGTTCAGGTCGATCTTCTCCGGGGTGCCTGCTTTAAGCATGTTGGCACCGTACTCTGCGGACATAATCGACGCAAAGTCCATCGCCAGGTCGGCCAGGAACGGCGCTTCCGGACGGGTCAGCACGAAACGAACAGTATAGTCGTCCACTTTTTCGATTTTGCTGATCAGCTCCGGCATGCCCATGCCTTGATAGTATTCGTAGCTGCCGCCAGACACTTTATGATACGGATGGTTCGGATCTTGCTGACGCAGGAAGGAGAACAGCACGTCTTCCGCATTGAATTCACGCGTCGGCTTAAACTCTTTGCCGTCTTGCCACTTCACGCCTTTGCGCAGATGGAAAGTATAGGTTTTGCCATCTTCGCTGATGTCCCATTTTTCTGCCAGGCCCGGTTCAATTTCGGTAGTACCGCTTTTGAATTCAACCAGACGGTTATAAATAGGAATTGAGCTGGCATCAAAGGTGGTGCCGGACGTAAACAGTTGCGGGTTAAAACCTTCAGGAGAACCTTCGGAGCAATAGACCAGGGTTTTTGCCTGGAGACCGGCTGCCACAGACATGGCCAGCAAGCCGAGTCCGATTTTGAGCACCCTTGATTTTGCCAAGGATTTTTCCATTACGTGTACTCCATTGTGGATGTTGTGTGTTGATGAAAGTCAGACCAGGATATTTTTACTCGCCGCCGACAAGAGGCCGTTCTCATCAGCATCGACGCAGCGCGTCATGTGGTGGCTGTGGTCTGTACTTTTTTGCCCGAAGGCTATAATTCACTTAATAAGGAGGGATACGAGGCAGTATATGAGAGTGGCCTGCGGATAGGTTTGCGAACCCGGCATCAGCCTGACAATCCGTTGTCCCCCCTTCCAACCCCGTCAATGTGGCAACAGATCACCCTAACGTCAATATAATGGGTGTGGATTTACAAAATCGCCACATCTTCGACAATAGCATACAATCTGAAAAGTTATAAAAAAAATTAAACAAAATTACAAAAATCAATCAAAACACCAGATAATAATCTTTAAATTTTTGTTAAAACAGAAATTATCACCATGAAAAAAACATGAAACATCTTATGTCAAATGATGAATCAATGAGCAACAACGCTTGTTAAAAACGTTAATGTCAGGTAAAAATTCCGAAAGAACATAAGAATTAGTGATAACCATCAAAGACATCATTAGCCTGGCGCTAACTAAATAGCTGTTCCTAATACCGCTACACTTTTGCCTGTCCATGTTTTCCACTGGGAAACGGGCTGACGGTTTCCATGAAGCGGCGAACCTTGTTCAGTCACTGCCACATTGAACAGCATTGATGATTGCGGGTGATGGTTTCATGCAACGCCTGCCATAACCGCTCTACATGATTTACCCATGGTGAGTACACCGGCTGATAAATAACCCTGAATTTCGGGTTTTCTTCCAGCCAGCGCTGCGTCTCCCAGCTTTTGTGAATAATGTAGTTATCAACTATCAGCGTGAGCGTTTTTGCCCGTCTGTACGTTGCTCTCAGATGCTCTAACATACTGATAAAAAACACGAACTTTTACTGTTTCCTCCAACATCGCTGACTTTTCCCGTCCCGCTGTGTAATGCACCCGCCAGATAATATTTCTCGTTCTGGCCCGGCGTCACGATGCGTTTCTGCTTCCCGCGAACCTGCCAGTCCGCGCCAATTTTGGGATTCAGATGAATATCCACTTCGTCTTCGTAAAAGACGGGATGTTCCGCGCTGCATTGTTCCAGCGCCATCGCGATGGCCTCCATTTTTTCTTCCTTATGCGGGTCGCGGATACGCAGCGTAGGAGCTGCGCGTCGCCACACCAGACCGGCAGAAGGCCGCCAACGGCGCACCGTGGAAGCATGCAACTGGCAACCGATTATCTCATTGATTTTTATCGCTAGCAGTTCCGTGCTCCAGCGCGAACGCTGATAGCCAAAATCATGAGGGGAACGCTTTACGAGCTGGATTAACAGTGCGCAGATCTGTTCAAACGGCCAGCGACGGCCACGACCGGGCCGCAGAGATTTGAGGCCTTCAATGCCGTACAGGGTGAGCCAGTTAATCCATCTGCCGGTTGACGAACGGGCGCAGCAAAGCATTCTGGCGACATCGCTCACGCGCTCGCCTCGGTGCAACATCAGGATGGCGGTCAGCCTGCGGGCGTGATTCTTGTCACGCGTTTTATGGAGAGTTTTCTTCATCAGGCGTCGTTCGTTACGGGGTATCGGTGCTATGCTCGACATCGCTCAGTCCGGTTGATGATTTGGGAGCTTTATCGATTGATCAGATCGCTCAACTCGGACTGAGTTCCCTTCAGGTGATCTACTATTCGGAACAGTTATTTAGACACAAAAGTGGTTTAACAGCACAGGAGTGCTTACAGGCGCTTATAGCGCGGTTTTCTGGCCTGCCGTTCCCTGTCGATGGCAAACAGCAGGGCAACACCAGAAAGCAAATCCGGCACAACGTCCGTTTTTGTACCAAAGCGGCCATTGTACAACCGCCCCAGCGGCGGACGAGCAACCAATCACCAAACAGATCATTCGTCAATTCGACTTCGTACCAGCGGGCACCTCGAAAAACCTCAGATTCGATAAATGACGGCGAAAAACTGACAGCAGAATCAGAGACTTGTTTGTTTTTTGTTCGTGATTTGAGCAAAAATAACTCAGATTGAACAATAAGCAAGCGTTTTTAAAAATCAAAAATGAAGACGTCTAGGTTTTTCAAGGTGCCCAATAAAACAGCGATAGCTTTGATAGGGAGCAAGATTTTAAAACGCTGCTATACTTACTCATCTAAACGAAATTCAAAACAAGCTGTTACGAACTATTAAGAGGATGAGTCATTATGAGTACCGCTAAACTGGTTAAAACGAAATCTTCTGAACTCATTTTTACGCGCAATGATGTGGATGAAGAGATAAAAACGTCTACCATCGCCACACTTAAACGTATTGTTATTGAGCTGGTAGATCTGGCGCTTATCACCAAACAGGCGCACTGGAATATGCGCGGGAACAATTTTATCGGCGTACATGAAATGCTGGACGGTTTCCATACCACTATTCTGGAGCATCAGGATACAATTGCCGAACGTGTCGTGCAATTAGGCGGCGTTGCCTTGGGGACCGTACAGGTCACCAATGATAAAACGCCGCTGAAAAGCTACCCGACCAACATTCATACGGTACAGGACCATCTGAAAGCGCTGGCCGATCGCTATGGCATTGTTGCCAACGATGTGCGCAAGGCTATTACCGAAGTCGAAGATGACGATACGGCCGATATCTTTACGGCGGCTTCGCGCGACCTGGATAAATTCCTGTGGTTTATCGAATCTAACATCGAATAAACTAATCTCAGTGCCGGCACAGTGCACCCCGCAAAGGCTGACGGCATGCTCGTCGGCCTAATGAGATGGTCACCCCCACCCTGTGAGCGGTACGCTGACAGGGTATTTCTTTATGGAGAAGGCCATCATGCAAAACGTCACGCTTATTGGTATCGATCTCGGCAAACATTCTTTTCACATTCATTGTCAGGATAAATCAGGCAAGGCATTACTGCGGAAAAAGTTTACCCGCACCAAACTCATCGAGTTTCTGGCTACGTGTACACCTACTACCGTTGTAATGGAAGTCTGCGCCGGTGCCCATTTTATGGCTCGTCGGATCAGTGAGCTGGGGCATGAAGTAAAGTTGATCTCTCCGCAGTTTGTCCGCCCTTTTGTCAAGAGCAACAAGAACGATTTCGTTGATGCCGAAGCAATATGCGAAGCCGGATCACGCCCTTCCATGCGGTTTGTGCAGCCAAGAACTGAGGCTCAGCAAGCTATGCGAGCCTTGCATCGCGTCAGGGAGTCGTTGGTCAGAGACAACGTTAAAACGACTAACCAAATGCATGCTTTTTTACTGGAGTTTGGTATCAGCATGCCGAAAGGTATTGCGGTAATCAAAAGGCTTTCAGCTGTTCTGGCTGATAATGACTTGCCACCTTATCTGGCACAGTTGCTGCTTCGATTACACGATCATTACCAATATTTGGTTGGGCAGATAGCAGAGCTCGAAAGAGAACTTGGGCAGGTACTTTCTCTAAATAACTGTTCCGAATGTAGTGGTCAACTAATATTGGCCACCGCATTAGACTGTATGTAGAACAGTCGCTCAGATTCGTTTGGAGTTAAGCCGCCGTTATACCAGTGAGGCCGGATAGCGCTGTAATACCCCGTGATGTAGCGGATAATCGCGTCCTGGGCTTCGCTGAAGCTGTTGTAACCCTTTGTCGGCACCCATTCTGTCTTCAGGCTGCGGAAGAACCGCTCCATTGGCGCATTATCCCAGCAGTTACCCCGCCGACTCATACTCTGCTTTATCCGGCAGCGCCACAGGGCTTGCCGGTATTGACGGCTGGTATAGTGGCTGCCCTGGTCGCTGTGGAACATGACTCCTGTTGGTTGTCCCCGGAGTTCCCAGGCCATCTGCAACGCTTTAACTGTCAGCGCCGAGTCCGGCGACGTCGACATGGCCCAGCCCACCGGTTTGCGGGCGAACAGATCTAGCACCACCGCAAGGTAAGCCCAGCATTTGCCCGTCCAGATGTAGGTCACATCGCCGCACCAGACCTGATCCGGCGCGGTAACCGCGAACTGGCGGTTGAGATAGTTCGGTATTTCAACGTGTTCATTGCCGCCGCGTTTGTATTTGTGAGCCGGTCGCTGGCAGCTGGCGATACCCAGCTCCTTCATCAGCTTGCCAGCCAGCCAGCGCCCCATTTTGACACCAGAGCTGCCGGTGACGATGGTCGCGATACTTCGAGCGCCGGCAGAGCCGCCGCTGGCGTTCCAGGCTTCCATGACGCGACTACACTTAACCACGCGCTCACCGTCGGGTTCATTAGCGGAAGCCTGCCAGTGCCTGTAGCTGCTGCGATGTACCTCAAAAGTTTGGCACAACGCCGTGACCGGGTATCGCGCCCTCAGCCTGTCGACTACCGTGAACCGTTGAGTGAGTCCGACATTAAGAGCGCCGTAGCCTTTTTTAGGATTTCGTTCTCCATTTCAAGGCATTGGACTTTTTTCTTCATCTCACGCAGCTCGAGCTGTTCAGGGGTAAGAGGAAGTCCCGTTGGCGTTTTTCCCTGTCGTTCAAGGCGAAGCTTATTGACCCAGCGACTAATGGCAGAATGGCTGACATTAACCGCCTCTGCGGCCTTAACGTATGTGTAGCCGTGGTCGACAACCAGCTTTGCGGCTTCGAGCTTAAATTCCGCCGTAAAATGTTTACCCATGAGGTCACCTGTCGTGTTGATGAGGTGAGCATATCACCTCCGCTCAGGTGGCCAGTATCAGTGTGCCACTACAGAATAGTAGATCACCTGAAGGGAACTCAGTCCGAGTTGAGCGATCTGATCAATCGATAAAGCTCCCAAATCATCAACCGGACTGAGCGATGTCGAGCATAGCACCGATACCCCGTAACGAACGACGCCTGATGAAGAAAACTCTCCATAAAACGCGTGACAAGAATCACGCCCGCAGGCTGACCGCCATCCTGATGTTGCACCGGGGCGAGCGCGTGAGCGATGTCACCAGAATGCTTTGCTGCGCCCGTTCGTCAATCGGCAGATGGATTAACTGGCTCACCCTGTACGGCATTGAAGGCCTCAAATCTCTGCGGCCCGGTCGTGGCCGTCGCTGGCCGTTTGAACAGATCTGCGCACTGTTAATCCAGCTCGTAAAGCGTTCCCCTCATGATTTTGGCTATCAGCGTTCGCGCTGGAGCACGGAACTGCTAGCGATAAAAATCAATGAGATAACCGGTTGCCAGTTGCATGCTTCCACGGTGCGCCGTTGGCGGCCTTCTGCCGGTCTGGTGTGGCGACGCGCAGCTCCTACGCTGCGTATCCGCGACCCGTATAATGAAGAAAAAATGGAGGCCATCGCGATGGCGCTGGAACAATGCAGCGCGGAACATCCCGTCTTTTACGAAGACGAAGTGGATATTCATCTGAATCCCAAAATTGGCGCGGACTGGCAGGTTCGCGGGAAGCAGAAACGCATCGTGACGCCGGGCCAGAACGAGAAATATTATCTGGCGGGTGCATTACACAGCGGGACGGGAAAAGTCAGCGATGTTGGAGGAAACAGTAAAAGTTCATGTTTTTTATCAGTATGTTAGAGAATCTGAGAGCAACGTACAGACGGGCAAAAACGCTCACGCTGATAGTTGATAACTACATTATTCACAAAAGCTGGGAGACGCAGCGCTGGCTGGAAGAAAACCCGAAATTCAGGGTTATTTATCAGCCGGTGTACTCACCATGGGTAAATCATGTAGAGCGGTTATGGCAGGCGTTGCATGAAACCATTACCCGCAATCATCAATGCTGTTCAATGTGGCAGTTACTGAACAAGGTTCGCCGCTTCATGGAAACCGTCAGCCCGTTTCCCAGTGGAAAACATGGACAGGCAAAAGTGTAGCGGTATTAGGAACAGCTATTTAGTTACCATTGGTGATTTTTAGAAAACAAAAATATCTATCATGTTGGTTTATCAACCAGCACTATCGAAAACCATAAACTGCATTCTGCGGTTTTTTTGTGTGTGGTGAACATATGTCTTGGTACAAAACGGGAACCATCGCTGCCACTAACGGCAGCAAAATCATTACGGACACAGGAACCCAATTCACTAATCCATTAAACGGTGTATCAGCAGGGCGGATGTTATTATTGCCAGCTGCTGGCACTGTTCAAATTTATGAAATTGAGTCTGTACAATCCGATACACAATTAACGCTGGTATCTGCGTTCACTGGCACAACGGGAACGGGTAAAGCCTATGCCATTCCCACTTCACCCAGTGTTTCCATTGAACAGTTTGCTCACGAATTTGCCTCAACGCTTGCTTATTACCAGCAGCAGCTATCAGGCTGGCAGCAAATCTTAACGGGTAGCGGAGATGTTACCTTAACGGCGCCAGACCGCCAGACCGTTACCGTTCGCTCACAGCAGGCTTGGGATGCTGCGCTAACCGGGAAAGCCAACTCTAGTGATGTTTTCCTGTTGAAAGGCTCGCTGGGAACCAATGACCTGAACAATGTCATCGGGACGGATTACCAGGGTATTTGGTGGCAGAATGCGACCGCTAATGCCACGGCGGCAAGGAACTATCCTGTGGTGTCCGCTGGGAACCTGCTTGTGCTCTACAACAGTGTGACCAGCTACGGCATTACGCAGATTTATATCACCCATGTTTCAAAGCGCATTTTTATCAGAAGCAAGCCAACACCGAGCGATGCATGGACAACATGGGATGAGTTTTGGACTAGCGCAAATCTGCCAAACCCCGCAACGCTTGATACTGCGCAAAACATAACTGGGCTAAAGCAATTTCGTAGGAATTCAGAAGCGTTCATGATCTTCCCTGCTGAACAAGGAAAGTCGTCGTTCATCCGAGGAAGTGACGCTGATGGAAATTCAAGATGGTATTTGGGTTCCGGTGGTGACAACGTAAATACGCTAACGTTGCATAACTATAAAGCAAGTAACGGGATCTATTTCAACGAAAACAGCGATATATCGATTAATCCGGCTTGTGGTAAACGTATTTACCAATGGACATACCCGCTACTGGCGGCAGGGCTGAATGCTGTATCCGACGCCAACGGCTTCTGGAAAACAGCAAGCCCGGTTGTGAAGCTGTTTGCTGACGGCACCAGCGAACTCACCAGCGAAGCCGAGGGCATCACCACCGAACGCCTGAGCGAAGGGGTGTACCGCATTTCCGGCTGTCTGGGCCTGAACGCCGATCGCGCCTGGGGCGGTTATGAGGGCGGTATCGATGTACCGATGTGCCGCAACAAGCTACCGCGCCTGTGGGTGGACTATGGCGGCGATGAGGGGAGTTCGCAGATAAACCCGGATGGCTCGATGGTCATTCGGACCTATCACCGGCCACATCCGGATGCGCCCGCTTTCGCCCGCAATGAGATTGAAGGCTACGCGAACGGCGACCCGATAGATATCCCGCGCGACACCTTCATATCAGTGCGCGTGCAGATGCCAGAATGCGAGGAATCAAAGCCGAAGGTGATGCACAGTAATGTTTACTGTAACACCGTAGCAAGCTAAACGAAAAGCCCACGCCGCTCGGCTATAAGGTCGAGCGCATCCTCAAGCGTAGGGAGTAGGTAGAGGGGGGCATACCTCGTAACATTGGAAACGTTGAAACGCTTCGTGTACATATATGAGTACATTAATTTAAATTGATTTACATTTAAGGTCTTTAAAAACAAATAGTTAAAATAATTATTCGTTATATCCATTTAACTATGAAGACTTCAGTGAGGACATTATACGCATTTTGGCCGTAAGCATAAGCACATGAATGTGCGATTGATTAATATCCCGTCAATCGGTGGCAAAAAAGTGTGAAGAATGTGCGTGTGCAAGGCATTGGAGCTGAGTCTCTGCACCATAAAAACCCGTTTTTGGGCTTGCTAATTCAGTAACACACGCATTAATAAGCACTATTACGTTAGCTTTCCTCGATGAAGCGCAATAAAATGTTACACAACCAACGACCATTTCTTGTCAGAATGCGTTCTTCGCAGTCAATGCGTTGAAACGGGTCGGGGGGATGCTGTACGGTTGTAACGTGGGCGAAACGCAATTTTATCAGGGAGAATCACTATGAATAACCGTTTGAGTGGGGTGGTGCTGGCCAGTGTCATGCTGGTTGGGTGCGCCAGCTCTTCGGATAAAACAACCCAAGGGTGTTCCGACCCACTTGAGGGATTCAACCGCACCATGTTCAACTTTAACTACAATGTGCTGGACCCGTATGTCGTCCGGCCGGTAGCTGTTGCCTGGCGTGACTATGTGCCGAAACCCGCTCGCAATGGGTTGAGCAATTTCCTCAGTAACCTGGAAGAACCCGCCGCGATGGCAAACTATTTTGTGTCGGGCGATCCTTATAAGGCCATGATCCACTTTAACCGCTTCTTCCTGAACACCCTGTTGGGGATGGGGGGATTATTCGATCTTGCCTCGGTGGCGAATCCGAAGCTGGCAAAAGAAGAACCGCGCAGATTCGGTACTAGCTTGGGAAGTTACGGCGTGGGAAATGGTCCGTATGTGGTATTGCCGGGTTATGGCAGCGCGACGCTGCGTGAAGACGGTGGCGGCATGGTTGATACACTCTATCCGGTTCTGAGTTACCTGACGTTCTGGGCTTCCGCTGGTAAATGGGTCGTGGAAGGGGTAGAGACGCGAGCACAACTGCTGGATTCGGATGGTCTGCTGAGAAACTCATCCGATCCATATCTGATGGTGCGCGAGGCCTATTTCCAACGTCATGATTTCCTGGCGCGCGGTGGCCGTCTGACTCCACAAGAGAACCCGAACGCCGCTGCCATCGAAGATTCTCTTCAGGAGATCGATGCGCCTGATCCGGTTCCCGCTACACCTGCCAAATAGCCCTTTCTCTGGCATCACACGTAAAAAGGCTCCCGGTGGAGCCTTTTGCTTTATGTCCATTCATCCGAAATAAAACACTGCAATAATCCGAGCCAATACGGTGTTCCCACTGCTTGTTAATCAATAACAGTTGTATTGTTATTTTTTATTTAATTACAAAAATTTATTTTCACTGTCTTTGTAACAATAATGTTGTGCGGATGTGCGCTGTAGCACGCATTTTACACGAAGCCTGGCTGTCGTGTGGGAATGACGCACGTTCGGGATGGTTGGAGTAGCGATTCACCTGCAACAACAAAATTAGAATAAACAGAGGTATAGAAGTATGAAAAAACTACGGGCTTTGGTCTTGTGCCTGAATCTGGCGGGAACCGCCGCGTTGCCCGCATGGGCGGAAAGTACAGCGGATACTGCAAAAACCACCGATGTGGTACTGATCGGTGGTGGTGTCATGAATGCCACCCTTGGGACTTATCTTCAGGAACTGCAACCCGACTGGTCAATCACGATGGTTGAGCGTCTGGATAAGGTTGCCGAAGAAAGCTCCAACGGTTGGAATAACGCAGGCACCGGCCACTCGGCTTTTATGGAACTGAACTACACGCCTGAAAAAGCCGACGGCGCTATAGATATCAGTAAAGCGGTTGAGATCAGCGAAGCGTTCGAGATTTCACGTCAGTTCTGGTCTTACCAGGTCAAGAATGACGTGCTACACGATCCGAATCTGTTTATCAACAGCGTGCCGCACATCAGCTTTGTCTGGGGCGATGAGAATACCGCCTTCCTGAACCAGCGCTATAAGGCGTTGCAGCACAGTACGTTGTTCCGTGGCATGGAGTTCAGTGACGATCACGCCACGATCCAATCCTGGGCTCCTCTGGTGATGGAAGGGCGCGATCCTGCGCAGAAAGTGGCTGCTACGCGCATGCCGATTGGCACCGATGTCAATTACGGTGAAATCACGCGTCAGCTGGTTGCCGGACTACAGACCAAAACCAACTTCTCACTGCGCTTGAATGCAGAAATTCGCGAGATAAAGCGTAATGCGGACCACACCTGGAGCATTATCTATGCGGATTTGAAGGACGGTGAGAAAGAGCATGCCATCAATGCCAAGTTTGTCTTTATTGGCGCGGGCGGGGCGGCACTGCCGTTATTGCAAAAATCCGGTATTCCCGAAGCGGATCTCTATGGTGGCTTCCCGGTGGGCGGAGAGTTTCTGGTCACCGACAATCCTGACATCGTAAAACGCCATATGGCAAAAGTGTATGGCAAAGCCTCCGTGGGCGCACCGCCGATGTCCGTGCCGCATCTGTATACACGTATCTTTAACGGTAAACCCGCGCTGCTGTTTGGGCCTTTTGCTACGTTCTCCAGCAAGTTCTTGAAAAATGCTTCCCTGTGGGATTTACCGGGCTCTGTCACGTTGTCAAATCTGATGCCGATGACGCATGTCGGGCTGGATAATTTCGATCTGGTGAAATACTTGATCGGACAGGTGATGATGGATGATGACGATCGTTTCGCTGCTCTGAAAGAGTATTTCCCCGAGGCCAAAAAGGAAGACTGGCGCTTGGCGGTTGCCGGACAGCGGGTTCAGGTTATCAAAAAGGATGCGGATAAAGGTGGTGTACTGAAGTTGGGCACCGAGATCGTCAGCTCGCTGGATGGCACTATCGCTGCGCTGCTGGGCGCTTCTCCTGGTGCGTCAACCGCAGCACCGATCATGCTGAGTCTGCTGGAAAAAGTGTTTAAGCAACAGGTAGCAACGCCAGAATGGCAGGGTAAACTGAAGGCGATCGTGCCGTCTTACGGCAAAAAACTGGATGGTGATATCGATCTTACCAACCAGATCCGCCGCTATACTAAATAGCTGTTCCTAATACCGCTACACTTTTGCCTGTCCATGTTTTCCACTGGGAAACGGGCTGACGGTTTCCATGAAGCGGCGAACCTTGTTCAATAACTGCCACATTGAACAGCATTGATGATTGCGGGTAATGGTTTCATGCAACGCCTGCCATAACCGCTCTACATGATTTACCCATGGTGAGTACACCGGCTGATAAATAACCCTGAATTTCGGGTTTTCTTCCAGCCAGCGCTGCGTCTCCCGGCTTTTGTGAATAATGTAGTTATCAACTATCAGCGTGAGCGTTTTTGCCCGTCTGTACGTTGCTCTCAGATGATCTAAAATACTGATAAAAAACACGAAATTTTACTGTTTCCTCCAACATCGCTGACTTTTCCCGTCCCGCGGTGTAATGCACCCGCCAGATAATATTTCTCGTTCTGGCCCGGCGTCACGATGCGTTTCTGCTTCCCGCGAACCTGCCAGTCCGCGCCAATTTTGGAATTCAGATGAATATCCACTTCGTCTTCGTAAAAGACGGGATGTTCCGCGCTGCATTGTTCCAGCGCCATCGCGATGGCCTCCATTTTTTCTTCCTTATGCGGGTCGCGGATACGCAGCGTAGGAGCTGCGCGTCGCCACACCAGACCGGCAGAAGGCCGCCAACGGCGCACCGTGGAAGCATGCAACTGGCAACCGGTTATCTCATTGATTTTTATCGCTAGCAGTTCCGCGCTCCAGCGCGAACGCTGATAGCCAAAATCATGAGGGGAACGCTTTACGAGCTGGATTAACAGTGCGCAGATCTGTTCAAACGGCCAGCGACGGCCACGACCGGGCCGCAGAGATTTGAGGCCTTCAATGCCGTACAGGGTGAGCCAGTTAATCCATCTGCCGATTGACGAACGGGCGCAGCAAAGCATTCTGGCGACATCGCTCACGCGCTCGTCCCGGTGCAACATCAGGATGGCGGTCAGCCTGCGGGCGTGATTCTTGTCACGCGTTTTATGGAGAGTTTTCTTCATCAGGCGTCGTTCGTTACGGGGTATCGGTGCTATGCTCGACATCGCTCAGTCCGGTTGATGTGTATTAGCTCAGACCTGATCTGACAGTTACCGGTTATTTATACAGGTGTCTGTCAGATTAAATCTGGTTCAGATTTTTTTCTGCCCAGACTCGTTTACCATCAAGTAACGTGGCCATTGGCGTACGCCCGCAGCACATTTTACCCTGATGAGTTCGCTCATTATTGTAATGCCACAACCAGTTGTCCAGATCCTTTTGTAGACTTTCTAGGTCCTCGTATAACGTCTTACGGAACGCAACCTGATAAAAATCCTGCAAAATAGTTTTATGGAAGCGCTCGCAGATACCGTTTGTCTGCGGAGACATCGCTTTCGTTTTCGTATGGTCTATATCGTTGATAGCCAAGTACAGCTGATAGTCATGTTGTTCCACTTTACCGCAGTATTCCGTCCCCCTGTCCGTCAGTATTCTTAGCATTGGCAGCCCCTGAGCTTCGTAGAACGGCAGCACGCGATCATTGAGCAGGTCGGCGGCAGAGATCGGTGCTTTACTCGTGTAAAGCTTGCAGTGCGCCACTTTCGAGTACGTATCCACGAACGTCTGCTGGTAGATACGGCCAACACCTTTCAGATTACCCACGTAGAAGGTGTCCTGCGACCCCAGATAACCCGGGTGAGCAGTCTCTATTTCACCACAGGCTTCGTCGTCGTGCGCCTTCTTCTCCAGTGCAGCGATTTGAGCATCAGTAAGTACGATGCCTTCTCTGGCAACTTTTTCCTCAAGTGCCTTCAGGCGCTTACGAAAGTTTTCCAGATCGTGTCGTTGCCAGATGGAGCGCACACCGCTGCCAGAAATGAAGACGCCTTTTTTACGCAGCTCATTACTGGTCCGGTGCTGGCCATGAGCTGGGAACTCAATGGCGTAATCAACAACCGCACGTTCAGTGGCTTCATCAGCACGGTTTTTCAGGTTGGGAACCCGGCGGTTTTGGTTAACCAGAGCGTCAATGCCGCCTTCTGCCGCCAGTTCCTGATAGCGATAAAACGTGTCGCGTGACACACCCATGATTTTACAGGCTTTTGATACGTTACCGAGTTCTTCGGCGAGATTGAGCAGGCCGGCTTTGTGTTTGATGATGGGATTGTTAGTATGAAGCATGAGAGTTACCTCGTGTTTTGTATAAGGATTCGACACCCATATCAAAACCGGTAACTCTCAACCTTTCAAGGTCCAGTGTCAGATCAAGTCGCGACTAATACAGTTGATGATTTGGGATCTTTATCGATTGATCAGATCGCTCAACTCGGACTGAGTTCCCTTCAGGTGATCTACTATTCGGAACAGTTATTTAGAGAGAGTGCCTGCCCAAGTTCTCTTTCGAGCTCTGCTATCTGCCCAACCAAATATTGGTAATGATCGTGTAATCGAAGCAGCAACTGTGCCAGATAAGGTGGCAAGTCATTATCAGCCAGAACAGCTGAAAGCCTTTTGATTACCGCAATACCTTTCGGCATGCTGAGACCAAACTCCAGTAAAAAAGCATGCATTTGGTTAGTCGTTTTAACGTTGTCTCTGATAAGAGATTCCCTGACCCGATGCAGTGCTCGCATCGCCTGCTGAACCTCCGTTTTCGGCTGAACAAAACGCATTGACGGCCGGGATGCGGCTTCACATATCGCCTCTGCATCAACAAAATCATTTTTATTGCCCTTGACAAACGGGCGCACAAATTGCGGAGAGATAAGTTTTGCTTCATGGCCGCTATCATTGATACGCCGCGCCATAAAGTGTGCACCGGCACAAGCTTCCATAACAACAACCGAGGGCGGGCACGTCGCCAAAAACTGCATTAGCTTTGTGCGGGTAAACTTCTTACGCAGAAGCGCTTTACCTGACTTATCCTGGCAATGAATATGAAAAGAATGTTTACCGAGATCGATACCAATAAGCGTGACGTTTTGCATGATGGCCTTCTCCATAAAGAAACACCCTGTCAGCGTACCGCTCACAGGGTGGGGATGACCATCTCATTAAGCCAAATTACGTTCGCTGTTAGGCTGTGTCCCTTAATTACATAACCTCTGGTAAAACAGGCGGATGCAGCCCAGTTTCAACATTGCCAGATAATTCCTCGCCGTTTTGTCGTAACGTGTCGCAATGCGACGGTATTCTTTCAGACGGCCTGATCTTGACCCACCATCTCCGGACAGCTTTTGTATCTTAAGTTAACGATGCCCGCTGGCGCCGATATTCTCTTGGGGAGTTGTATCCCAGCGCACTGTGCGGATGGTTTTCATTGTAATGATTGAACGCCGCTGCAAGATTCTTCAGCGCTGTTCGCACATCGGGTTTTGGCATGAAGGCGATGTAATCTTCCTTCATCGTCTTCACGAACCGTTCTGCCATGCCGTTACTCTGTGGACTGCTCACTGCTGTTGTGCAGGGCTCCAGATTCAGTTCTCTGGCGAACTTCCGCGTTTCATGCGCTGTGTACGCTGAACCATTATCCGTCAGCCATTGCACTGGTTTATCCGGCAGCGCGCTACCGAAGCGTTTTTCCACCGACCTCAGCATCACATCCTGCACGGTTGAACTGTCATAACCCCTGGTGCTCGCTGCCCAGTCTATGGCCTCCCGGTCGCAGCAGTCCAGTGCGAACGTCACCCGCAGCTTCTCGCCGTTGTCACAACCGAACTCGAAGCCATCTGAGCACCAGCGCATATCGCTCTCTGCTACCGCGATTTTGCCTTTATGCTCCCGCTTCGGACGTTCAGTTTTATCATGCAACAACAGCAGGTTATGCTCGCTCATTATCCTGTAAAGCCGTTTGGCGTTCACCGGTGGAAGTCCCTCTGCACGACGTTGCTTACGCAGGATACCCCACACTCGGCGGTAACCGTAACTGGGCATGTCGCTGATGATACGGAGGATGTCCGATAATATCTCAGCATCAGCTTCGTCATTACGCCGGTTGCTGCGCCTGTCCAGCCAGTCGGCAGAACGGTTAACCCGCAGTGACAGCTGCGCACGCGACACGCTCATGGCGCGGCTGACCAGAGCTATTCCCCGTCCTTTGGCAACAAGGGCGCGTGCGCTATCCATTTTCGCGACTGGCGGTACTCCACTGCTTCTTTGAGGATCTCAACTTCCATCGTCTTCTTACCCAGAAGGCGCTGTAGCTCCCGGACCTGCTTGAGGGCAGTCGCCAGCGCCGAAGCTGGAACCACTTCTTCTGCGGCCGCAACGGCGGTGAGGCTTCCTTCCTGGTATTGCTTCTTCCACTTAAACAAAAGGCTGGGCTGGATGCCATGCAGGCGGGCTACATGGGAGACGTTCATCCCCGGCTCCATTGTCTGCTGAATGATGGCGATTTTCTCTTGCGGAGTTTTACGCTTACGGACTTCTTGCCCTAACAGGATCCCGGTCATTTCAAAATTAGCATGATTGTTAGACATATATCTAAGCCTATCTCTTATCTGGAGATACAGCTACTGTCTGGTGTTACAGGGGGCTACATCATTCTTTCAGACGGCCAAAGCACCGCTCAACAACGTTCCGATTGCGGTAGGCGTCACGATCGAGCTTTGAACGACCATCCACCGCCATTTTTTCAGTGGATTTTCGGGGGATGACAGTTTTTATACCTCTGTTTTTCAGCTCGTTACGTAATACATGCCCGGAGTACGCCTTGTCAGCGAGTACCGCATGACCACGGCGTTTCATACTGCCGTTCTGGCGTTGAACACCAATACCGTCCAAAAGACGTAGTGCAAACTGACTTTCATGAGCCTGACCGGGGCTCAACACGATGTTTAACGGAAGACCACTTGTAGTGGTCAACTAATATTGGCCACCGCATTAGACTGTATGTAGAACAGTCGCTCAGATTCGTTTGGAGTTAAGCCGCCGTTATACCAGTGAGGCCGGATAGCGCTGTAATACCCCGTGATGTAGCGGATAATCGCGTCCTGGGCTTCGCTGAAGCTGTTGTAACCCTTTGTCGGCACCCATTCTGTCTTCAGGCTGCGGAAGAACCGCTCCATTGGCGCATTATCCCAGCAGTTACCCCGCCGACTCATACTCTGCTTTATCCGGCAGCGCCACAGGGCTTGCCGGTATTGACGGCTGGTATAGTGGCTGCCCTGGTCGCTGTGGAACATGACTCCTGTTGGTTGTCCCCGGAGTTCCCAGGCCATCTGCAACGCTTTAACTGTCAGCGCCGAGTCCGGCGACGTCGACATGGCCCAGCCCACCGGTTTGCGGGCGAACAGATCTAGCACCACCGCAAGGTAAGCCCAGCATTTGCCCGTCCAGATGTAGGTCACATCGCCGCACCAGACCTGATCCGGCGCGGTAACCGCGAACTGGCGGTTGAGATAGTTCGGTATTTCAACGTGTTCATTGCCGCCGCGTTTGTATTTGTGAGCCGGTCGCTGGCAGCTGGCGATACCCAGCTCCTTCATCAGCTTGCCAGCCAGCCAGCGCCCCATTTTGACACCAGAGCTGCCGGTGACGATGGTCGCGATACTTCGAGCGCCGGCAGAGCCGCCGCTGGCGTTCCAGGCTTCCATGACGCGACTACACTTAACCACGCGCTCACCGTCGGGTTCATTAGCGGAAGCCTGCCAGTGCCTGTAGCTGCTGCGATGTACCTCAAAAGTTTGGCACAACGCCGTGACCGGGTATCGCGCCCTCAGCCTGTCGACTACCGTGAACCGTTGAGTGAGTCCGACATTAAGAGCGCCGTAGCCTTTTTTAGGATTTCGTTCTCCATTTCAAGGCATTGGACTTTTTTCTTCATCTCACGCAGCTCGAGCTGTTCAGGGGTAAGAGGAAGTCCCGTTGGCGTTTTTCCCTGTCGTTCAAGGCGAAGCTTATTGACCCAGCGACTAATGGCAGAATGGCTGACATTAACCGCCTCTGCGGCCTTAACGTATGTGTAGCCGTGGTCGACAACCAGCTTTGCGGCTTCGAGCTTAAATTCCGCCGTAAAATGTTTACCCATGAGGTCACCTGTCGTGTTGATGAGGTGAGCATATCACCTCCGCTCAGGTGGCCAGTATCAGTGTGCCACTACAGTAGCGCACAATGATGTTTTTTTACTTACTCGCAGCGCAGCTTAGGCTGTGTCCCTTAATTACATAGCCTCTGGTAAAACAGGCGGATGCAGCCCAGTTTCAACATTGCCAGATAATTCCTCGCCGTTTTGTCGTAACGTGTCGCAATGCGACGGTATTCTTTCAGACGGCCAAAGCACCGCTCAACAACGTTCCGATTGCGGTAGGCGTCACGATCGAGCTTTGAACGACCATCCACCGCCATTTTTTCAGTGGATTTTCGGGGGATGACAGTTTTTATACCTCTGTTTTTCAGCTCGTTACGTAATACATGCCCGGAGTACGCCTTGTCAGCCAGCACCGCATGACCACGGCGTTTCATACTGCCGTTCTGGCGTTGAACACCAATACCGTCCAAAAGACGTAGTGCAAACTGACTTTCATGAGCCTGACCGGGGCTCAACACGATGTTTAACGGAAGACCACTTCCGTCTGTAGCCATATGGATTTTGGTGCCAAAACCACCTCGAGAGCGACCCAGCCCATTATCTCCGGTGATATCGGGATGTTTTTTTGAGCACCGGCAGCACATTTCAGCGCCCTGATATTGCTACCATCCAGCGCAGTCGCTGACCAGTCCACGAGGCCATGGGCATCAAGTGATGAAAGTAACTTATTGAAAATAATGTTAATGACTCCCGATTTTGACCATCGGTTAAAGCGGTTATAAACGGTTTTCCATGGGCCGTATCGCTCAGGTAAATCACGCCATGGGGCACCAGAGCACAGCACCCAGAACATGCCATTGATAATCATGCGATGCTCAGCCCATGGGCGTCCGGCCTGTGGTGTTGCTGGTTCAGCAGGGAGTAAGGGCTGGATGATAGCCCATGCTTCATCGGGAAGGTCGTAGCGAGCCATAGTTCAAAATGATGTAGAAACAAATAGTTAGTATAACTCATGGGATTAAGGGACACAGCCTAGTTTTAAATTTTTACATGGTGGGATTTAATGGATTTTTACTCTGATTTTTGGTAATACCTTCAAATAGTTGGCTTTTGTGATATTCTGCCGCTATTTGAGATTTCCACGTGGTTACTGTTTTTGTTCATTGCCCTCGCTGCCATTCAGATAAAGTTTATCTACATGGCCTTAGTCCAACTAAGCGCGAACGCTTCCGGTGTCAGTGCTGTCGCCGTGTATTCCAGCTTACCTACCGCTATGAAGCGCGAAAGCCGGGAGTCAAAGAGCAGATCGTTGATATGGCCTTCAACGGTGCCGGTGTTCGCGATACCGCCAGAACGTTGAAAATCGGCATCAATACGGTCATCCGGGCTTTAAAAAGCTCTCGCCCCGCAGGATGACGTCTTCTCCCGTTGCTCACGCCGACGTCGCCCTTATCTGTGAACTCGATGAGCAATGGAGCTTCGTTGGCAGTAAGGCGCTACAGCACTGGCTCTGGTACGCTTACAATACCAAAACGGGCGGTGTTCTGGCCTACACTTTTGGCCCCCGAACCGATGAGACCTGCCGTGAATTGCTGGCTCTGTTGACACCGTTCAACATCGGCATGATTACCAGTGACAACTGGGGCAGCTATGCAAGAGAGGTTCCGAAGCAGAAACATCTGACTGGCAAGATCTTCACGCAACGCATAGAGCGCAATAACCTGACGCTCCGTACCCGCATTAAACGACTGGCGCGTAAAACGATTTGCTTCTCGCGCTCCGTCGAGATCCACGAAAAAGTCATCGGAGCCTTCATCGAAAAACACATGTTCTACTAATTGGAGTCATTACCCTGAATTGCAAGGTGGCAGCCAGCTCGTGGTCCCTTACTCGGGAGCCTTGGCGCAGGTCAGTTTTTCCACCTTGCAAGGGAGGGCTGTGCTGATCGCCACGCAACTTGAGGACGGGAGTTTTCCCCCAATGGGCGCGGATGTGGTAACGGCGGCAGGCGACAGCGTTGGCATGGTCGGGCAAGGTGGGCAAATCTACGCCCGCCTTGCCGAAGAACGCGGCACCTTACAGGTGGTATGGGGCCCGCAGGCTGGGGAACAATGTGCGGTCAGCTACCGTTTACCGTCGCGCGGCAGCGACGCTTTCACACATCTTGAGCTGCCTTGTCAGCTTCGGAGGTCGCCATGACATCGCGTATCATATTCTGGCTGGCCGTGCTGTTACTCGGGAGCCAGACGGCTTACAGCGCCTGTATTCGGGTCACCAGTGCCACCTCCTTATCGTAGGCAGCGCGCAATGCAGGCTATACCGCGACCGCCTGGAATGGCGCGTGCGATACCTGTAACGGCAGAAACATTGGTATGCCCGGCGTGATAAGCTTTAGCAGCGGCACCTTTCAGCCCTCAGGTACTTTGTTGGCGAGCAGCTCAATCAGCTTTCTGAGTCAGGGCGCGCAGACGGCGTTTACTGCTAATCAAATCTTGTTTCGCTGTGCGGTCGCGGATGCCAGCAGCCTGTTCGAGATGTATGCCACCAATGGCGATAGCGGCTATGCCGGAATGTATGCGGCCAGTGAGATTGACAGTGCCTACTACAGCTATGTGCGCAATGTTGCGGTCAGACTTACCCATTTAAAGAGTGGAGCCTACTTTTCCCGCTACTGGCAGGGTCGGCAACTGACGCCCTCCGACTGGTTCTCCGATGGCACCTATATCTATATTCCGGACAGCGCCTTCAGCGATATTTTGATGGAAGTGTTCCGTATCGACAGCACCACGTGGTATGGCAACGCCTATAATCGCTACACCTACCTCTACAGCCAGCCTCACGGCTATACCGCGTTTAAAGGCCCGGGACTCAGCGCTAATGTGACTGAGGGGGCTGATTCTGCAACCAAATATGAAGGATGGCCCTATGACTGGCCTGGTACCTGGAGCCTGTACGCGACGGGGGTGACCTTTGTACGCGGTGCGTCTTGTCGCGTGGATGATTTTCCGAATGTCGTGATGCTGCCGTTGATCACCGCTAATCAGTTGCGTCAGGGCGGCACCAGCCGTGCGGGGTTCTCCGTCACCATACAGTGTGAATCCGGGGCACTATCTAGCACCAATGTGTCAACCCTCACGGCGGCGAATGTCTCGATGGGTTTTTTGGTGAACAAGCCCGCCGCGGTGGCGGCGGCTTAACCCACCTCGTTATACACAAGTCCGCAACGCCTTATATGCCAAGGGTTAGCGGGCTGAAATAGGCAGCCAGTGGGGTTGTAAATGAAGTGAAACCGACGTGTACTATCGCCATTTACGGCGCTGAAAAATGACACGGGATTCAGATGGCTGGGCACACCAAGAACTGGAAGGGGTAAATCTTGGTGACACGAGGCTCAATAAGCGTGCCAAAGGGCTTTTGATACGGCTGGCTGAGAATCCGCAAGCCAGCATTCCGCATGCGTGCCTCGGATGGTCTGAGACGCTGGGTGCTTACCGCTTCATGGAGAACCAAGCATTCGAATGGCGAGACATTCTGCAACCTCACTGGCAGCGTACGCAGGAAAGGATCCGAGAACACGAGGTTGTGCTGTGTATCCAAGACACTACCGAGCTTGACTTCAACGGGCAGCAAATCCAAGGCTTGGGTCCCTTGAACTACGAAGCCAGGCGTGGTCTGTATCTGCATCCGACCTACGCGGTCAGTCCGGATCGCGTGGGGTTGGGCGTACTGGATGCGTGGATGTGGGCAAGAGAGCCGAAGGATGCAGACGGAAAACGCGATGGGATCAAGGAGAGTACGCGCTGGCTCGAGGGATACGAGCGAGTTGCTGAACTCGCCTCGGAGTTGCCAAACACACGTCTGGTGTACTTAGCCGATCGCGAAGCGGATATCAAGGCGTTGATGCAGCTCGCTGATGACCTTGGCACTCCGGCTGACTGGTTGATCCGCTCGACTCATAATTGCAGTCTGGACTGTAATGAGAAGCTTTGGCAGAAGGTTGGAAAGACCGTGCCGGTGGGAGAAATCCAATTCGTTATGGCGGCTCGCGCGGGGCAGAAGGCGCGTACGGTGAAACAGGCGCTGCGCGTGAAGCGAGTGTCGCTGCGTTGCGGGTTGGCAGTGATTTGTGTGATAGCCAAGGAAATTGAGCCGCCAGCAGGCGTGAAGCCGGTCGAGTGGCGGTTGCTGAGCAATCGCGTACCTGAAGGACGAGAAGATATCGTGGAGCTGATCGACTGGTATCGGGCTAGATGGGAAATCGAGATGTTCTTCAATGTGCTGAAGAACGGCTGCTGTGTCGAAGCGTTACAGTTATCGACCGTGGATCGCATTGAGCGGGCATTGGCGCTGTTCATGATCGTGGCATGGCGCATCGCCTATTTAATGCGTATGGGACGAACCTGTCCAGAGCTGGACGCAATGTTGTTCTTTGATTCCGACGAGACTCATGGCGCTTACCTACTGATGAACAAGCGTATGCCCAAGGGCCGCCCTAAGCTAAACGAAGTATTGCGCTTAGTTGCGCAACTCGGAGGCTTTCTTGCTCGAAAAGGCGACGGTGAACCAGGCGCAAAAACTATCTGGAAAGGCTTGCAGAAAGTCATGACGGCCGCCGAAACGCTACGCGCGCTCAGGCACGAACAGAGATGTGTATAACGAGGTGGGCTTAACCTGGTTGCTGGATAATCAGTACGGTAGCGGAGCGGGCGAGGCTTCTGGCGTCGGTATCCGTATTTTCAACAACCGAGGGCAAGCCATCAATCTACTGCCGGATTTAACCTCATACGGCACCGGCAACCCGCGCGGGTGGTATGCCTTTAAAGAATTAACCACCAGGGTCTCTGCAGGTAGCACAGA
This sequence comes from Symbiopectobacterium sp. Eva_TO, assembly GCF_053848865.1. Lineage (NCBI taxonomy): Bacteria > Pseudomonadati > Pseudomonadota > Gammaproteobacteria > Enterobacterales > Enterobacteriaceae > Symbiopectobacterium > Symbiopectobacterium sp. Eva_TO. The sequence goes on from NZ_JBSPEY010000004.1 coordinate 3,199,437, forward strand.
AATTTATGCCGGAGATTTTACCGCATCGCTGGAAGCGATTAATCAACAACCGATTACACCGGGGACAGTCAATGCGCAATTGCAGATCATGGTCAGTTTCCAGTAGCGCGCAGAAAGCCATCAGCGGGATGCTGTGCGTGCTTTTCTTGATGGGGGAGGAGCCTGCATTCGCTGTGGTCAATGTTGAAGGCACTCGCGTTATTCTGCACAACGGCGAGATGTCCACATCGCTAATGCTGTCCAATTCAGAAAAACAGCCCACGCTGGTACAGATCTGGAGTGATGCGGGCGATCCGCTGCTCCCACCCGAGCGTGCTACAACGCCGTTGATCGCCGTACCGCCGGTATTCAGTATGAAGCCGGGTGAGGAGCGTTCTTTGCGTTTGTTGCTCACCTCGCGTCAGGGGTTTGCCAATGACAAGGAATCGCTGCTGTGGCTCAACGTCTATCAAATTCCACCGAACACTGCAGAGATGACGCGCCACACGCAAAGCGTGGTGTTGCCGCTGCGCTTGCGCTTGAAGGTGTTTATTCGGCCAGCCGGGCTGGGCGACCCTAATGAGTCTGATGGCGAACAACTGCGTTTTCGTTTGCTGCAAGCGGCGGACGGGCAACAGTTGCAGGTCGCTAATCCCACCTCCTGGCATATGACGCTGACCGACATCAGCTATGCTGAACAGCGTCTGGGCTGCATGATGGTGGCTCCGGCGTCCAGCGTAAACCTGCTGATAAATCGTTCGATCGTCGGACAGTCGCTCAGCTATCAGCTCATCAACGATACCGGTACCCACTGGCGTTATTCCACGACACTATCTCCTTGAGCGTAACTGATTACACCGTGCGGCCTTTCAGTAGCTTTCTCACCCAAAAACGATTCGGGTTCAACGCGGCGAGCGTTGATGCATCGAGCGGCAACGGTTCTCCGTACAGTTGCCCTGCCAGAATTTCGGCAGCCAACGGGGCAGAGCACAATCCGCGCGATCCTAGCGCACCGATAATGAACAGATCCTTATGAACCGGTGCCACGGCCACACGTTCTGGCGTGTACTGCTGTACGTCAAGTGACGCGTATTGATGTAGCGTCAGTGCGTGATCCGGCGCGGCACCGAGCAGCGGCAGATGATCGCGCGTAGCACAGCGCACGCCCTGACGTGCTGCGTTGCCGCTGACGTCAATGTCATTCACCCACGTTGCATCGGGCAAGCAGGCCGCGAGGCGCTGGTGGTTTTCCTGCTGCTCGTCTGCGCTAAACGTGGTGGCAACCACGCCTCGCTGGTAGCTGGCACCGATACAGTGCTGCTGGTGACGAGGGCTGACGGGAGTCAGATAGCCATCGTAACAAAGGACGCGTTGCAAGCTTTGTAGCACCGGCGTAGTCGGGATATGACTTACCTGACCGCGCACCGCATAGCTGGGGAGATGCTGAGTTTGCGACCAGTCGCTGAGCTGGTGTCCATTCGCCAGGATCACCACAGGATGGGTTTTTTGCTGCCCGTTTGCCAACCTCAGTTGCCAGCCGGATGCATTTTTTTCCAGCGCAGAGACGCGAGTAGCAAAATGCACGACCAACCCGAGCGATTGTGCGTGTTTCAGCGCATGGGTCGTGAGCTCTGCCGGGCACAGCCAGCCACCTTCGGCATAGCTCACACCTGAAAAACCTATCGCCAATCCGGCCGTTGCATCCATCTCATCAGTGCTGAGCGGCGTAACTACCTCTATCGGCCAGTTGCCGTGCAAGATTTGCGTGATTTTGCGCGCGCTTTTTTCATCGTAGGCAATCTGATTAACACCGCACCAGTCATGTTCATAGGCGATACCGGCTTGCAGCAGTGAATCGTACTGGCGACGGGCAAAACCAAAAGCGGTGGCAAAAAAGCGGGAAAGCGCATCGTGTTTGTCGTTGAGTAACGGGTAAAGGGCTCCCTGACGGTTACCGGATGCGCCTAACGCTGGTGCCTCATCTTCACAATAGAGTGTCACGTACGCGCCGCGTTGCAGCAGCGCCAGTGCTGTCAGTACGCTGGCAATACCACCGCCAATAATAGCGATATCCTCTATCGCGCTCGCGGCCGGGCGTGAATACCAGGGGGTTGCCGCCGGCGCCAGGATGGCGTTCGGTAATACGCCGCGCAGCATTTCGCGTTTTTGCCCGTAGCCCTTGATCTTTTCCACATCAAAACAGGCTTGCTGTAGCCCCCGACGCACAAACCCTGCGGCAGTGAATGTCGCAAAGGTACCCTGTGCCCGGCACAGACGTGCCATGGCGTGAAACAGGTTATCTGTCCACATATCCGGGTTTTTGGACGGGGCAAAGCCATCGAGAAACCAGGCGTCAACCTGATGCGTCAGGGAATCGTCCAGCGTTGGCAGCAAGTCGTTGATATCGCCAAACCACAGGTCAAGAGTGATGGCACCGTCAGCCAGAATCAGGCGATGACAGCCCGGCAGCTCCGACGGCCATGCCTGCCGCAGCGCTTCGGCGTAAGGTCCGAGTGTCGGCCAGTGGGCGTGCGCCTGTTCCAGATCGGCCACGCGCAACGGGAATTTTTCAAAGCTGATAAAGTGCAGGCGCCGCAGCGTGGCCTGCGGATGCTGCGCGCGAAAATGGGCGAATGCTTCCCATAGCGTCAAAAAGTTCAGGCCAGTGCCAAATCCGGTTTCTGCAATGATGCACAGCGGGCGTGAATGCTCAACAAAGCGCGCCGGAAAGAGATTGCCTTGCAAGAAAACGTAGCGGGTCTCTTCCAACCCATCCTGATTTGAGAAGTAAACGTCATCAAACTGTTGCGAAACAGGTGTACCCTGTTCGTTCCAGGAGAGCGTACCGTGCTGAATAGCATGGTCTTTCACGATAATTGACTCATTTTTAAAGCGATAGCGTGATTTTACTCAGCCAGTGTCGAGCGCGCAAATTTTGTAAAAGGTTGGGTGATTGGACTTGTTCAGCTTACATCTGTACGCTAAAGTGCGTGACGAAATCCCAAAATACATTTATGCGGAAAGAGGTATTGAATGAAACGTGCAGTGATTACTGGCCTGGGGATCGTCTCAAGCATTGGTAATAACCAGCAGGAAGTCCTGACATCGTTGCGGGAAGGTCGCTCGGGTATTACGTTCTCACAAGAGCTGAAAGATTCCGGTATGCGTAGTCACGTCTGGGGCAATGTGAAGCTGGATACTGCCGGCCTCATTGAACGTAAGGTCGTGCGTTTCATGAGCGATGCCTCTGTCTATGCTTTTTTGTCGATGGAACAAGCCATTGACGATGCCAAGCTGGCACCTGAGGTTTACCAAAATAGCCCGCGCGTCGGTTTGATTGCCGGTTCCGGCGGTTCAGCGCGTTCTCAAGTGTTTGGCGCGGATGCCATGCGCAGCCCACGGGGCCTGAAAGCAGTTGGTCCGTATGTGGTGACCAAAGCGATGGGGTCTGCGGTGTCCGCCTGTCTTGCAACGCCTTTTAAAATTCAGGGCGTGAACTACTCCATCAGTTCTGCCTGCGCCACCTCTGCACACTGTATTGGTAATGCGGTAGAGCAGATCCAACTGGGTAAACAGGACATCGTATTTGCTGGTGGCGGTGAAGAGCTATGCTGGGAACTTGCCTGTGAATTTGATGCCATGGGCGCGTTGTCTACCAAATATAACGAAACGCCTGAAAAAGCGTCCCGTACCTATGATGCCGATCGTGACGGTTTTGTTATCGCCGGTGGCGGCGGTATGGTGGTCGTGGAAGAACTGGAACATGCTCTGGCGCGTGGTGCACATATTTACGCCGAAGTGGTGGGATACGGTGCAACCTCTGACGGTGCCGACATGGTTGCGCCGTCCGGTGAAGGCGCCGTGCGCTGCATGAAGCTTGCGATGCAGGATGTGGATACCCCTATCGATTATATCAACACCCATGGTACTTCTACGCCGGTGGGTGACGTGAAAGAGTTGTGGGCGATTCGTCAGGTGTTTGGCGACGCGGTGCCGCCCATCTCGGCAACCAAGGCAATGACCGGGCACTCCCTCGGCGCAGCGGGCGTACAGGAAGCGATCTACTCTCTACTGATGCTGGAGCACGGTTTTATTGCGCCGAGCATTAACGTTGATACGCTGGATGAGTTGGCGCAGGACATGAACATCGTGACACAACCGACTGAGCGTAAGCTGACTACGGTAATGTCCAACGGTTTTGGCTTCGGCGGCACTAATGCTACGTTGGTGATGCGTAAGTTAGCGTAATTGATATACCCTAAACCGTCTGTTTTGCTGAACCGGGGCCTTGTGCCCCGGTTTTTTTGTCGGTTAAAACAGTACCCACAGCAAAAATATCACCACGCAAACGCTGACAATGGGCCAAAACAGCGGTTTGTTGAACACGGCTTGGAGAGCAGGTGGTAAGACAGCAACCAGCGGGTTGGCAATCGGCTGCGGATGCGGGAACAGGCTCTGTATCGTCAGTTCCCCGTCGGAAGCGCGCTGCATGAGGTGAGCGAACAAAAAGGTCACCAGTTCGTTGAGTTGCGGTTGGGTAAACAGTGTTTGTACCCCGGCATTGAAACGGTTTTGACTGTAGTCCAGCAACAACTGTCGCTCATTGGCCTCCAACGCGGGTTGAAACAGAGTGTACAAGGTGGAGTGAGTCGCGGTCATTGGGGGTTGCGCCGCATTGCCTGCGGTCGACGTTGTTGCCAAAGTCGCGGGTGCATCGCTGCGCCCATTGCCAGTGGTCAGCAGATGATGCAGGTCAGTTTGCGTTTGCAAATATTGCATCAGGAGCGGCAAATGACGAGCGGGGATCGGCGTGCCCGGCGGCTGGTGTTGCATTGCCGTCAATGACGTCCAGATTTTTTCCGTCGATTCGCCCAGTAGCGCGGACAATCTCACCACCATCTGATTCAGGCTGTTCTGCTCGACGCTGGATAACGGACGTTGCAGCAGGGCAGTGGTCGCGGCATTGGTGAGCGCATTTTGCACCAGCGTTGTGGCAAGCGCGGGTGCTCTGTCTGACGCGGCATTTAGCGGTGCCGCATCGGGCGGTGTTTGCAACATGGTCAGCACCCGTTGTAACGGAGGCTGCGTCAGCGCTTTGAGTTCGGTATGACCAAATTCCTGACGTAAAAATTGAGTGACGCGCTGGCTGTTGTTTTCTTGCGGCAGCAGATCGGTCAGGCGTTGCAATAACGGATGGCGGGCGCTGCTTTGCTGTGTTTGAGCCTGCACCAGTTGGTTCTGCAATGACTGCTCGGTGGCGGTAAAATGCTGTCCGAGCAATGTCTGGTTTGGCGCCAGACCAATGTCCAGACGTAGTGTGGTCCAGATGGCATTGTTACTCAGTGACGTTAGCGCCTGTAGCTTGACCACCAGCGTATCCAGCGTGGCGCGCTGGGTAAAGCTGAGCGGGGAGTTCGCCGCCGCCGTATTGGATGAGGAAGAGTCAATGGCCGAAGTCGGCGATGCGGGGGGGCGATCTCCCGGCGTCGGGGTTCCCGGACTGCTGACTGGCTGCATGATGGACTCCTCACTGCGTGAAAAGCACCCTGCATTCCCCGGGAGCCCTGAATAGGCAACGGAAATCATAGCAAGGTGTCTGGTGCGAGAATAGTCAGATCATAGGGGAAAATGCCTTCTTATTTGCGGTTTGCTTCCACTTCATGGATTTGGCTGCGAGACGTATCGCTATCCGGTGCGCAAACTGCATTGTGCTCAGCGCGCGGAGTACGCATATGCTGCGCCATGACAACCCCGAGTAATACCAGAATCCCGCCTACGATGTGGTAGCTGTGCAGTGTTTCATGCAGCAACGGGCTTTGTTGAATAATAGGGAATCGTGCTGTTTTACTATGCCCATTTTGGTAGAAAATGCTTATCACCTCAGGCATTCCGTTTTCTCATGATGCTTAACTGCATGATTTTACGTTGCTGGAAACAATCGTTTTACTGGGCTGGTAGCATAAAATCTGTTTATTCAACAAAGCCGCAGCAACGTGACGGCGATCAGTGCGGTAAACACCGGTGTCAGATTAATGAAAATACTGGCGTTATTGGCCCCGATGCGCATCACCCCGACGATCCACATCCACGGAGCAAGGATCGAGGCGAAAATACCGGCGAACAGTACCAGCGGTAGATTTTGCGCGTTCAGGGCAATGCTTTGTGCCAACAATAAGTTCGGCAGCAACAGCACGACACCAAAGGCAATCTGCACGTAGAGCGACACCCAGGTGGGCAGAGCAATGGACCAGCGTTTAGGTTAACACGCCGTACAAGGCGTAGGCTAACGCAGCAATAAACATCATTACCTCGCCGCGCCCGATGCCCTGCGCCAGAATCAGAGTCGGATGTCCACCGCTGATAAGCCAACTGATGCCGAAAAAGGAGAGCAGACTGCCGCACAGTAAGCTCAAGGTGGGCACCACGCCGAGCAACGGAATGCTGATCAATACCGTGAGCAAGGGGATCAACGAAACCATAATGCCCATCATCAGCGCACTGATGCTGTGTGCGGCATAGTAGGCCATGCTTTGGTAGAGTACCATGCCGAGAAACCCTAGAAACAGCAATTTTCCCCAGTGTAGCCTGATGGTGCCCGCGTGTCGTCGCAACTGAGGCAACATAAAGGGCGTCAGTACCAGCAGAGCCAATAGCCAGCGGTAGAATGACATCGCTGCTGGATCGATGACACCAACGGAAAGTTTATTAACGATCACGTTAAATGACCAAAACAAGACGGCGATAAGGGGGAATAACAGTTGCATGATAACAATTCTCATTAACGTGGTAAGTCAGTTTACGACAGGCGGGTTTGTTCTATATAGTGAAAATAAGACATCCTGAATGGCAAGACAGACAACATGACGCGACAACGTTCTTACTACCGTCCTGAAGGCATACCGCCGAATGGGGTGTTTTTGCGTACCGAAGCGGTTAGCGCGGATACGGAATACCTGCCTCATCGTCATGAGTGGGGGCAATTGTTGTATGTGGTTTCTGGCGTTGTGGTACTGCGTCTCGCACAGGAGCGTTTTTGGGCGCCGACCCATTTTGCTATCTGGTTGCCTCAGGGGGTTGAGCACGCTTGCTACAACCAACGTCAGGCCACCATTCGCACCATCAATTTTGATGCGCGCTGGTATGCAGAACTTTCCGAAACGCCGTGCCTGCTTGAGGTTGGCCCGCTGTTTAAGGCGATTCAGGATGATTTGTTCGCGCGCGACGTACTGATCCCTCACGATAAACCCGACCTGCGCTTGTGTCGTGTGTTGTGCGATCAAATGACGGTGGCGCCGCGCCAACGCAATTACTTGCCAGGAACCGACGATCGCCTGTTGGCTCCTGTGTTGCATGCGCTGGAGCAGTGCCCGGCGGATAACCGTACGCTGGCGCAATGGGCAACTGAGGTCTACAGCACGGAACGCACGCTGTCGCGGCGCTGTCAGGCATTACTCGGTATGTCGTTCAGCGAGTGGCGACAACGGCTACGCTACCTGCAAGCGTTGGCCTTGTTGCGTCAGGGCATGAGCGTGCAGTCTGTAGCGCTGGAAGTCGGCTACAGCTCTTCATCGGCGTTTATCGCCATGTTTCGCCAGCAAAGTGGGTCCACGCCGGAAGGGTATCGAACCAGACCTTAATCGATGGGGATAGCGTTGGGATTCTTCACCATTCGGTGGCAAAATAGTGCCCCTGTTTTTCTTGCAAGCGTTGCCTGACCGGGGTCGTACATGAAAATTGTGGTTGATGAGAATATGCCATATGCGCGCGAGCTGTTCAGCCGCGTGGGTGAGGTAGTGGCCGTGCCGGGAAGGCCGTTGCCCGTTGAGGCGTTGACACAGGCACACGCCCTGATGGTGCGCTCCGTCACGCTGGTTAACGCCGCGCTGTTAGCGGATTCGGGCGTGACCTTCGTCGGCAGCGCCACGGCGGGTACCGATCACGTGGATGAGGCCTGGCTGCGTGAGCAGGGGATCGGATTTTCAGCCGCGCCGGGTTGCAATGCCATCGCGGTGGTGGAATACGTTTTTTCTGCGCTGCTGATGCTGGCGGAGCGAGATGGCTTTCAGTTGCGCGACAAAACCGTCGGGATTGTCGGTGTGGGCAACGTCGGACGGCGTTTGCAGGCTCGCCTCAACGCCTGGGGGGGTAAGACGTTACTGTGCGATCCCCCTCGCGCCCGCAAGGGGGATGTTGGCTCCTTTTTACCGCTGGATGCGCTGTTGCGTGACGCGGATATTGTCACGTTGCATACGCCCTTGACCAAGGGTGGCCCAGATAACACTCTGCACCTGATTGATGACGCGGTGCTCGCCGCCTTGCCCGCAGGCCGTATTTTGATCAACGCGTGTCGCGGGCCAGTGGTTGATAACGCAGCCCTGCTGCGGGCGTTACAGCAAGGCAAGGATCTGCGCGTGGTGCTGGACGTGTGGGAACCGGAGCCGGGGCTTTCGCTGGATTTGCTGGCGCGTGCGGACGTGGGTACGGCGCATATTGCTGGCTATTCGCTGGAAGGCAAGGCGCGCGGTACCACGCAAGTGTTTGAGGCGTTGTGCCAGTTTCTCGGGCAGCCTCAGCAAGTGCCGCTGTCATCGCTGTTGCCTGCCCCGGATATCACGGATGTGCACGTAACGGCCCCTCTCGATCAAGCGTTGCTGAAGCGTCTGGTGCATCTGGTGTATGATGTACGCCGCGACGATACGCTGTTGCGCCAGTCTGCGGGTCAAGCTGGCGGATTTGATCGTCTGCGTAAACACTATCAGGAGCGCCGCGAATGGTCTTCGCTGCGTGTCACTTGTTCTGATGAGTCCAGTGTGGCCTGTCTGAATGCATTGGGTTTCACTGCCGTCTTGCCGTAATACGGTGAGAGGGAGTCATGAAATACGACGTTTTTAGCGTAGGGTATTCGGGTGGCGATATATCGCCCGAGCAAGAGGTATTGACGAATGGGGGAACACCACATGTCTGACGGCTGGAATATTGCTCTATTGGGCGCAACGGGTGCGGTGGGAACGGCGCTGCTGGAGTTATTGCAAGAGCGCGCGTTTCCCGTAGGCACGCTCTATCCGCTCGCCAGCGAACGCAGCGTGGGGGAATCCGTGAGGATCAACGGCACATCCTGGCAAGTCGAGGATGCGGCCGAGTTTGATTGGTCTCAGGCACAGTTGGCCTTCTTTGTCGCGGGCAGCGAAACGAGCGCACGCTATGCGGAAGAAGCTGGTAACGCAGGTTGCCTGGTGATTGATAGCAGCGATCTGTTCGCGCTGGAGCCGGATGTCCCGTTGGTTGTGCCGGGGGTCAACACCCATGTGCTGGCGGATTACCGTAATCGCAATATCGTCGCGGTGGCAGACAGTCTGGTGAGTCAGCTGCTGCTGGCTATTAAACCGCTGATCGAGCAAGCCGGGCTGTCACGTCTTCACGTCACCAATCTGCTCTCTGTGTCTGCGCTGGGCAAAGTGGCGGTAGACGATTTGGCCGGGCAGAGTGCCCGTTTGCTGAACGGCATTCCACCGGAACCGGGCTTGTTTGCCAAACAGCTGGCGTTTAATGTGCTGCCGTTTCTGGCGGATGGGCAAGGCAGTGTGGCACAAGAGCGTCGACTGGTGGATCAAGTGCGTAAGGTGTTACAGGACGAAGGGCTGCCTATCTCCGTCAACTGCTTACAGGCTCCGGTGTTTTACGGCCACGCACAAGTCGTGCATCTTGAGGCATTACGACCGCTGTCTGCGGAGGAAGCCCGGGATGAACTCGCACGCGCTGAAGATGTTCAGCTCAGCGATGAAGACGACTACCCGACGCAAGTGGAAGATGCTTCTGACAACGTTCAGCTCAAGATTGGTTGCCTGCGCAATGATTACGGCATTCCCGAACTGCTGCAATTCTGGTCGGTTGCGGATAACGTACGCTTCGGCGGCGCGTTGATGGCGGTGGAAACGGCAGAACGGCTGGTGCAGGAGTATCTGGGGTAATGTCAGACAGTAATTTGCCGCAGCAGTCTGCTGGTATCAAGGTGGCGCTGGGCATTGAGTATGACGGCAGCCGCTATTATGGCTGGCAGCGTCAGGCTGAAGTAGAGAGCGTGCAAGGGCATCTGGAACAGGCGCTGAGTAAAGTGGCCGATGAGCCGATTACAGTGTTTTGCGCCGGTAGAACCGATGCTGGCGTGCACGCTACCGGACAAGTGGTGCACTTCACCACCCAGGCTCAGCGCAAAGATGCCGCCTGGACCATGGGCGTCAATGCCCATTTGCCAGCAGATATCTCCGTGCGCTGGGTGAAAACCGTCGATGATGATTTTCATGCACGTTTCAGCGCCACGGCACGTCGTTATCGGTACCTTATCTATAATCATCGCCTGCGCCCGGGGGTACTGGCGCGTGGCGTAACGCAGTTCCACTTCCCGTTGGATGCGGCGCGCATGGAACGCGCCGGGCAAAGCCTGCTGGGTGAGAATGATTTTACCTCGTTTCGCGCCGTGCAATGCCAATCGCGCACGCCGTGGCGCAATGTAAATCATTTAAAGGTTACGCGTCATGGTGCTTACATCGTGGTAGATATTAAAGCTAATGCGTTTGTTCATCATATGGTGCGCAATATTGTTGGTAGCCTGATGGAAGTGGGATGCGGTAATCAGCCTGAATCCTGGATAGCCGAACTGCTGGCGGCTAAAGATCGCACTCTGGCTGCCGCCACTGCGCGCGCCGACGGTCTTTATCTGGTAGCAGTAGGTTATCCGGCACGTTTCGAACTGCCTGTTGCGCCAATGGGCCCGCTGTTTCTGGAAGATTGACCCGTGGCGGACAGTTGTATCGCACCACGCTAAACACTAGAGGATTCTCACGGCATTGCGCCGTGAAACATGCACATGATGGAACTTGTCGCGTTTATACGCTTTATCATCGATTTTATTCTGCATATTGACGTTCACCTTGCGGAACTGGTTGCGCAATACGGTGTCTGGATTTATGCCATTCTGTTTTTAATCCTGTTTTGCGAAACAGGTCTGGTGGTGACGCCATTTCTGCCGGGGGATTCCCTGTTGTTTGTCGCCGGCGCGCTGGCGGCGTTGCCCACTAACGATCTGGATGTACACACTATGGTGGCGCTGATGGTTGTGGCGGCCATACTGGGAGATGCGGTCAATTACACCATCGGGCGTTTGTTCGGGGAAAAGCTGTTCAGTAACCCCGATTCGAAAATTTTTCGCCGCAGTTATCTGGATAAAACGCATCAATTTTATGCCCGTCACGGCGGTAAAACGATTATTCTGGCGCGCTTCGTACCGATTGTGAGAACATTCGCGCCGTTTGTCGCCGGTATGGGTCATATGCGCTACCACCATTTTGCTCTCTATAATGTGGTAGGGGCATTACTGTTTACTTACCAGGTTACCTGTTCGGCGACCTGCCGATTGTGCAAGAAAACTTGAAGTTATTGATTGTCGGGATTATTTTCATCTCTATTTTGCCAGGAATCATTGAAATCTGGCGGCATAGACGAGCGGCGGCCCGGGTGAAGAGTGCGTCGGGTTCACAAGAATAAACGCGGTAATCGCTCCGGTTTGACCAGTTTTCTATCCACAGTCCCGGAGTGTTATGGTTTAATTAGCGGCATTTATGGTCTGTCCCTGATGACGACCTGCGTTATCGGTGCCTTGCAATACGGGTGAAAACACCGGTTCAGGCTGCGGTAAACGGGCGTAGTGACGGGGCAGAGCGGACTGGCCACGGCCAGGTTCAAGCAGAAAGGTTATCAATGAGCTGGATTGAACGAATTCTTAACAAGAGCAACATTACACCGACCCGCAAGGCCAATATTCCTGTAGGGGTATGGACCAAATGTGACAGTTGTGGTCAGGTGCTTTATCGCGCTGAATTGGAGCGTAACCTTGAGGTGTGTCCCAAGTGCGACCACCACATGCGACTTTCTGCCCGTGCGCGCTTGAATGCGTTTCTGGATAAGGATAGCGTGGTTGAGCTGGGTAGTGAGCTGGAGCCCAAGGATGCGCTGAAGTTCAAAGACTCGAAGAAATACAAAGATCGTCTGGTTGCTGCACAAAAGCAGTCTGACGAAAAAGACGCGTTGGTGGTGATGAAAGGCACGTTGTATGGCATGCCGGTGGTTGCTGCTTCCTTTGAATTTGCCTTTCTGGGCGGTTCCATGGCCTCTGTGGTCGGCGCGCGTTTTGTGCGTGCGGTTGAGCAGGCGTTGGAAGATGGCTGTCCGCTAGTGTGTTTCTCCGCCAGCGGCGGTGCGCGTATGCAGGAAGCGCTGATGTCGCTGATGCAAATGGCGAAAACCAGCGCAGCGTTGGCAAAAATGCGCGAGCGCGGTCTGCCCTATATTTCGGTCTTGACCGACCCGACCATGGGCGGTGTTTCCGCCAGTCTGGCGATGCTCGGCGATTTGAATATTGCTGAACCGAAAGCGCTAATCGGTTTTGCCGGTCCGCGCGTTATCGAACAGACGGTACGTGAAAAATTGCCACCAGGTTTCCAACGCAGTGAATTTCTGCTGGAAAAAGGGGCGATTGACATGATCGTGCGCCGCCCGGAAATGCGCTTTAAGCTAGCCAGCATACTGTCTCGGCTGACCAACCACCCCGAGCCGGTGGACACCGCTGAGGTTCGTCCGCCGGAAGTGACCACTGAACCGCAGGATGATGCGCAATAAGTGACACGTGAACAGGGTGCAGCAGGATTGTCCTTAGGCCGTTCTGTGCACCCTGTATCAATGAACCGTAAGCCAGTGAACGGGACCATGGAAAATCTTCTCATTCCCCAAGCCACGTCGCCTTTGGCCGCGTGGCTTCATTATCTGGAGCACCTGCACGCCACTGCCATTGACATGGAATTGACGCGTGTTAAACAGGTTGCCGACCGTCTTCATCTGCTGCGTCCGGCCCCAACGGTGTTTACCGTCGCGGGTACCAACGGAAAAGGCACTACCTGTTGTACGCTGGAAGCCATTTTGATGGCGGCGGGTTTACGTGTCGGTGTTTACAGTTCTCCCCATCTGCTGCGTTATACCGAGCGTGTGCGCATCCAAGGCCAGGAATTGCCGGAAAGCGCGCACACTAAGGCGTTTGCCGAGATCGAGGCAGGGCGTGGCGATGTCTCATTGACCTATTTCGAGTTTGGCACCCTTGCGGCACTGCATCTGTTCAGGCAGGCAAATCTGGATGTGGTGATTCTGGAAGTCGGGTTAGGTGGGCGTCTGGATGCCACCAATATTGTGGATGCTGACGTGGCGGTGGTTACCAGTATTGCGCTCGATCATACTGACTGGTTAGGGCATGACCGCGAAAGTATTGGTCGCGAAAAGGCCGGTATCTTCCGCGGTAATACTCCTGCCGTGGTGGGTGAGCCGGATATGCCCGCCTCTATTGCTGCTGTGGCCGAAGAGAAAGGGGCATTGTTGTTCAGGCGTGGTCGTGATTGGCACTTTGCGCTGGAAGGCGACGGCTGGTATTGGCAATCGGCTGACGGAGAGCGCATGACGCTGCCGCTGCCGAACGTGCCATTGCCCAATGCTGCTACGGCGCTGGCCGCGTTGCGCCAGGGGCCGATTGATGTCTCTCTGGCGGCTGTCGAGCAGGGGTTGCGTCGCGTTGCGTTACCGGGCCGGTTCCAAACGGTGAGTGAACAGCCGAAACTGATTCTGGATGTCGCACATAATCCCCATGCAGCAGCCTATCTGGCCGGGCGATTGGCGCAGTTGCCAAAAACGGGCAAAGTACGTGCGGTGATTGGTATGCTGGCCGATAAAGATATTCCCGGTACGCTGGCGCACCTCAAGCCCGTGGTGGATGAATGGTATTGCGCCCCGTTGGAGGGGCCACGTGGTGCCAGCGTTGAATTGATAGCGGCCCACCTGGAGCGCTGCCGGTCGTTTAAGGATGTCGCGACCGCCTGGCATCAGGCGATGCAAGATGCAGATACGCAGGATACCGTCGTGGTGTGCGGATCTTTTCATACGGTAGCGCATGTGATGGAAGCGCAGGAGGAGAGGGGGTCGAATGGCAAGTAAGTTTCAAAACCGTCTGGTCGGCACCATTATTCTGGTGGCTTTGGGCGTTATTGTGCTGCCAGCGCTGCTGGACGGCAAAAAGAAACATTACGAAGATGAGTTTGCCGCGATCCCGCTGGTGCCAAAGCCGGGTGACAGTACGGAGGCCGAATCGCTGCCTTCACTGAATCAGTCGTTGCCCAGTCAGCCGCCGGAAGGGGCACAGCAGGCGATGCAAGGACAACCGGCTCAGGGCGGTGTGACTGCACCTGAGGATGATGGCACTATGCAGGTGCCGCCGAGCAGTACGCCACCGTCGTCTTCCGCACCGATAGAAATTGCCCCGCCCGCTGTGGCAGCGCGCCCGGTACCCCCTAAAGTGGACGTGAAGCCGGAAACCAAACCCAAGGCGAAGCCAGAAATTAAACCGGAAGTGAAGCCGGAAGCCGCGCCCGCAGGACAAGCCTACTTGGTACAACTGGGCGCACTGAAAAATGCGGATAAGGTGAATGAAATTGTTGCCAAGCTGCGCCTGTCGGGATACCGCGCCTACACGGTGCCGTCGACACCCGTCGCGGGGGAGATAACCCGCATTTACGTCGGGCCGGATGCGTCAAAACAGAAATTACAGTCTGCCCTCGGCGAACTGCAACAACTGAGTGGGCTGACTGGGCAGGTCAGGAACTACAGCGCACGTTAAGGGTTGCCAGAGGGCTAATTCCGCTGAGGTTGTTGGTAAAGCCTACTAAAATGGTCATCCCCGCCCACCGCGTCATTTCCGTGCAGGCGGGAATCTTTTGCAGAAGTCACGTCTGCTTCTGTGGGAGATCCTCCGCTTACGCGGAGGATGACGAGGAAGAAAAGTGACTTTGTCAGTACGCCGCCAGCAAATTCACCTATCGGTGAAATCGTTGGGAAATAGGCTACGCAAACGTTTTCTTTTTCTGTTAGAATGCGCCGCGAACAGGATGATGAGCGGCGCTACGCTCTCTTGAGCTGGCGGTAATTACTGCTGGTGTGAGAGAGATTGTGTTGGCATCGTTCGTGAGTGAGAGAATTCATGGTTTGGGTTGATTACGTCATCATTGGCATTATTGGTTTCTCAGCGCTGGTCAGTTTGATCCGGGGCTTTGTTCGTGAGGCGCTTTCGCTGATCACCTGGGGCAGTGCATTCTTTGTTGCCAGCCATTATTACCCATACCTGTCGGTCTATTTCACGCGTGTTGAAGACGAGCTGGTGCGCAACGGGCTTGCCATCGCCATTCTGTTTATTGCGACATTGATTGTGGGAGCGATCGTCAACTATGTGATTGGTTCACTGGTTGAACGAACCGGGCTTTCAGGCACCGACAGAGTACTGGGCATTTGCTTTGGTGCATTGCGCGGTGTGTTGATTGTCTCTGCTTTGCTGTTCTTTTTGGATACCTTTACCGGTTTTTCACAAAGCGACGACTGGAAACGGTCTCAGCTTATCCCGCAGTTTAGCTATATCATCAGGTGGTTTTTCGACTACCTGCAAAGCACGTCAAGTTTCTTACCGCAGCACATAGAGCTGCGGTAGCGCTGATGAGGAAAAGACAACATGTGCGGTATTGTCGGTATTGCCGGTTTTACACCGGTAAACCAGTCGATTTATGACGCGTTAACGGTGTTACAGCATCGTGGACAAGATGCCGCAGGCATCGTCACCATCGACCCCATGAACTGCTTCCGCCTGCGTAAGGCGAACGGCCTGGTGAAGGACGTATTCGAGGCGCGTCACATGCAGCGCCTGCAAGGCAATATGGGCGTGGGGCATGTGCGTTATCCTACCGCAGGCAGCTCCAGCGCATCGGAGGCCCAGCCGTTTTATGTCAATTCCCCGTTTGGCATCACGCTGGCGCACAACGGTAACCTGACCAACGCTCATGAACTGCGCAAACAGCTGTTTGAGCAAGGGCGTCGCCACGTTAACACCACCTCAGATTCCGAGATTCTGCTCAATATCTTTGCCTGCGAGTTGGATCGTTTCCAACACTACCCGCTGGATGCCGACAACGTGTTTGCCGCCGTTGCCGCCACTCATA
This sequence comes from Symbiopectobacterium sp. Eva_TO, assembly GCF_053848865.1. NCBI lineage: Bacteria > Pseudomonadati > Pseudomonadota > Gammaproteobacteria > Enterobacterales > Enterobacteriaceae > Symbiopectobacterium > Symbiopectobacterium sp. Eva_TO. The sequence goes on from NZ_JBSPEY010000004.1 coordinate 3,215,489, forward strand.
AAATGATTAGCGGTGCCTATGCGTGCGTTGGGATGATCATCGGGCACGGTTTGTTCGCTTTCCGCGATCCAAACGGTATCCGTCCGTTGGTGATCGGCAAGCGCGAACTGGCCGATGGCCGCATCGATTATATGGTGGCCTCGGAAAGCGTGGCGCTTGATACCCTTGGCTTTGAGTTCTTGCGTGACGTAGCGCCGGGAGAGGCGGTTTACATCACTGAGAAAGGGCAATTGTTTACGCGCCAGTGCGCCGAGAACCCGAAAAGCAATCCATGCCTGTTCGAGTATGTCTATTTTGCTCGCCCGGACTCTTTTATCGACAAAATTTCGGTCTACAGCGCCCGCGTGCGCATGGGCCAAAAGCTGGGCGATAAGATTGCCCGCGTGTGGGAAGATCTGGATATCGATGTGGTAATTCCTATCCCGGAAACCTCCTGCGATATCGCCTTGGAGATTGCGCGCATTATCGATAAGCCGTACCGCCAGGGCTTTGTGAAAAACCGCTATGTTGGCCGTACCTTTATCATGCCGGGTCAGGAACAGCGTAAAAACTCGGTGCGCCGCAAACTGAACGCCAACCGCGCCGAGTTCCGTGACAAAAACGTGCTATTGGTGGATGACTCCATCGTGCGCGGCACCACCTCGGAGCAAATTGTCGAGATGGCGCGTGAAGCGGGTGCACGCCGCGTTTATCTGGCCTCTGCCGCGCCGGAAATTCGTTTCCCCAACGTGTATGGTATTGATATGCCGAGCGCCAATGAGCTGATTGCCCATGGCCGCGAAGTGGAAGAAATTCGCAAGATTATCGGTGCTGATGCCCTGATTTTCCAGGATCTCGACGATCTGATCGCCGCTGCTCGGGAAGAAAACCCGGATATCGTGCAGTTTGAATGCTCGGTATTTAACGGTATCTACGTGACCAAAGATGTCGATCAGGGTTATCTCGACTATCTGGAAGGGCTGCGTAATGACGATGCCAAAGCGTTGCGCAGCCAGAACGAAGTCGAAGATCTGGAGCTGCATAACGAAGGCTGATGTCATTCAAGGCGAAAGCTGGGGATCCCTGTGCGAAGAAACAGGTTCCTTCTGTAAGAGATTCCCGCCTGCGCGGGAATGACTGACTTGTGAGCAACATCAGAGGGAGGTGCGTAAGCGTCTCCCTTTGTTGCTTATTGAGCGGGGATAAGGCAAAGTCTGCCCGTAATCCTTTTTGCACAGCAGCATCTCGAGGTTTGGCATGAAACGACTCATCATTGGACTTTCCGGTGCCAGCGGCGCGGTTTATTGCGTGCGCCTGTTACAGGTGTTACAACCGTTGGACGACGTGGAAACCCATTTGATCATGAGCCCGGCCGCCCGACAAACGCTGACGCTGGAGAGTGATTTCAGCGTACGCGATGTGCAGGCATTGGCGGACGTGGTGCATGACAGTCGTGACATTGCGGCCTCGCTGTCGTCCGGTTCATTTCGTACCGCGGGAATGGTAATTCTCCCTTGTTCCATCAAAACCCTTTCAGGGATTGTGCACAGCTACAGTGATAACTTATTGATTCGTGTCGCAGACGTAATATTAAAAGAGCGTCGCCCGTTAGTGTTGTGCGTGCGTGAAACCCCGTTGCACCTCGGGCACCTGCGCCTGATGACTGCAGCCGCAGAAATGGGAGCAGTGATCATGCCGCCCGTTCCCGCGTTTTATCACCGTCCGCAAACCTTGCAAGACGTGGTGGATCAAACGGTCAACCGTGTACTCGATCAGTTTGATATTACGTTGCCTGAAGCTCTGTTCACACGCTGGCAGGGCAGTTAACGCCGCCCAACCGTAAAAACACACCAATCAGGTGCAATTCCTCTCATCTTTTCCCTCGCTTTCTTGCCTGTCTGCGCAAGGTTTGCACTACGCTTAAGCGATGATGCGTTGTTATGGTGCAAATGTTGATTGATTTGCACCAAAATGTTGCCAGGGAAGCGCGCCGTCTCTTTCCTGATCAACACACTCATCATCACCTGATCTTGTAGTGGTCAACTAATATTGGCCACCGCATTAGACTGTATGTAGAACAGTCGCTCAGATTCGTTTGGAGTTAAGCCGCCGTTATACCAGTGAGGCCGGATAGCGCTGTAATACCCCGTGATGTAGCGGATAATCGCGTCCTGGGCTTCGCTGAAGCTGTTGTAACCCTTTGTCGGCACCCATTCTGTCTTCAGGCTGCGGAAGAACCGCTCCATTGGCGCATTATCCCAGCAGTTACCCCGCCGACTCATACTCTGCTTTATCCGGCAGCGCCACAGGGCTTGCCGGTATTGACGGCTGGTATAGTGGCTGCCCTGGTCGCTGTGGAACATGACTCCTGTTGGTTGTCCCCGGAGTTCCCAGGCCATCTGCAACGCTTTAACTGTCAGCGCCGAGTCCGGCGACGTCGACATGGCCCAGCCCACCGGTTTGCGGGCGAACAGGTCTAGCACCACCGCAAGGTAAGCCCAGCATTTGCCCGTCCAGATGTAGGTCACATCGCCGCACCAGACCTGATCCGGCGCGGTAACCGCGAACTGGCGGTTGAGATAGTTCGGTATTTCAACGTGTTCATTGCCGCCGCGTTTGTATTTGTGAGCCGGTCGCTGGCAGCTGGCGATACCCAGCTCCTTCATCAGCTTGCCAGCCAGCCAGCGCCCCATTTTGACACCAGAGCTGCCGGTGACGATGGTCGCGATACTTCGAGCGCCGGCAGAGCCGCCGCTGGCGTTCCAGGCTTCCATGACGCGACTACACTTAACCACGCGCTCACCGTCGGGTTCATTAGCGGAAGCCTGCCAGTGCCTGTAGCTGCTGCGATGTACCTCAAAAGTTTGGCACAACGCCGTGACCGGGTATCGCGCCCTCAGCCTGTCGACTACCGTGAACCGTTGAGTGAGTCCGACATTAAGAGCGCCGTAGCCTTTTTTAGGATTTCGTTCTCCATTTCAAGGCATTGGACTTTTTTCTTCATCTCACGCAGCTCGAGCTGTTCAGGGGTAAGAGGAAGTCCCGTTGGCGTTTTTCCCTGTCGTTCAAGGCGAAGCTTATTGACCCAGCGACTAATGGCAGAATGGCTGACATTAACCGCCTCTGCGGCCTTAACGTATGTGTAGCCGTGGTCGACAACCAGCTTTGCGGCTTCGAGCTTAAATTCCGCCGTAAAATGTTTACCCATGAGGTCACCTGTCGTGTTGATGAGGTGAGCATATCACCTCCGATCAGGTGGCCAGTATCAGTGTGCCACTACAGCTCGCTAATGGCGACGGAGCGGGTACTCGATATTTTTACCCGCAGCGGCGCCGAGTGGCTGATTCTTTTGGGGGATTTCCTCAATCACGGCCCGCGCAATCCACTGCCGGAGGCTTATCAGCCTGCCTATGTGGCGAGCCGATTGAATGCGTTTGCCCGTCAAATTGTGGCGGTGCGCGGTAACTGTGATAGCGAAGTGGATCAGATGCTGCTCGACTTTCCGATCACAGCACCGTGGCAGCAGGTGCTGTTGCCGCAGCAGCGTCTTTTCCTGAGCACGGTCATCTCTACCATCCTCAGCATCTTCCGCCGTTGCAGGCAGGCGATGTGCTGGTGTATGGGCACACCCACCTTCCCGTGGCTGAGCGTCAGGGGGAGATCTACTGCTTTAATCCGGGCTCTGTCAGCTTGCCAAAGGGGGGCAATGTGCCCAGCTATGGCATGTTGTCACAGGGGGAGCTTCAAGTTTTACCGTTAATGGGTGGCGAGCCTATTGCACAGGTGACTATTAGTCACTAAGTTATCAACGATCTTGCACGACTAACGCTTAGTACGTTTAAAACAGACGCGCGTCGCAACGCGCCAATACTGAAGGGTTCAGAGGATGGTGGAGCAAAGTCAAGCGGCAGGGACCGAGTGGGTGGATATTGTTGACGAGAACAATGACGTTATCGCCCAGGCCTGCCGCCAACAAATGCGCTCTCAACGTTTACGTCACCGCGCCACCTATATCGTTGTTCATGACGGCATGGGAAAAATACTGGTTCAACGCCGTACCGAAACAAAAGATTTCTACCCTGGTTGGTTGGATGCGACAGCCGGGGGAGTAGTGCAAACCGGCGAGCACATGCTCGAGTCGGCCCGTCGTGAAGCGGAAGAGGAACTGGGCATTGCCGGTGTGCCTTTTGCCGATCATGGCCTGTTCTATTTTGACGGTGACAATTGTCGTGTCTGGGGGGCGTTATTCAGTTGCGTTACCCACGGCCCGTTTGCCTTGCAGGAAGAGGAAGTGGCCGAGGTGTGCTGGATGACACCGCAGGAGGTCACGGCACGCTGCGATGAGTTCACGCCGGATTCGCTCAAAGCCCTGTCGCTGTGGATGAGCCGTTACAACGAGCAAAGCTACGGCAAACCCATTACGCGTGACCCAGTGAAAACCGATGATGAGGTTGCCGCATCGGACGACGCTGAAGAGTAATTGGATTAGGCTGTGCTGCGGGGCTATCAGTGGTGGCCCGCAGCACAGACCATTATGCGGCAACGACAGCCTGTCGCGAGCCGGGACACACCAGTTGACGGCTCTTGATGTGGTACATCTCCAGATCCTCACGCAGGAAGAATGCCATCTCCCACGGATTTTTGTGAATGAACGCCTCGCGTACCTGTTCGAACAGCGGATTGTGTGGCGGGATCAGATAGGCATTCGCCCTCAATCAAGGTGTAGTTCCACTCAATAGCGCGTTCAAAGGTGTAGTGTGAGCGTTCATCCATCGCAAAGAAACAGTGTGGGTTGCGTTTGAATTGCCGGGATTTGAACGTCTCAGGGAAGGTGATAAGAAACACATCATTGTCCACCGAAGAGAGAAACGCCAGAACCGTGGTATGGGGTTGCTCTTGCGCCATAGTGACCAGCACGCCTACCTTGTTTTTGAAATCATGGTGTTCCGTCTCTGGCAACCCATTAAGTGGCGTAAACGCCACCGCGCGTTCTTCCCGCGTATCCTGAGGATAGCGATAGTCTGGTGCGCGGATATCCAGTACGCAGCTAAGCCCATACATCACCTGGCACTCACGCGGCTCCAGCAGCACCCAATCTTCATCCACCTCCGCCACGCGCCCTTTGTAAGAGGCGCGATAAACGAAAATGTTGGCATCAAATTGATCCACTCCGGTGCGATTATCAAGATGCAGTGTGGCGAAATCACCGACGGCCAGCGCGTGGCCTTTAGGGAAGAAAACCCGCAGTGCATTGTTAGTGCGCGGGTAGACGCCGCAAATGTGCATCACCACCTTTCCCTGCTGGTAGCAGGCTAAAACCCCCAGCGTCTGCTTGCCGAGACAGTGAACCAGATTCATGCTGTGCGTTCCTTACGAAGTGAATAGCGAAGCGCTAATATGTTGTTTTTCTGTTTATTTCGAGATTATTTGTCTGCGTGTACGCTGTCAATAGACCTTACCATGAAAACCGACTGGCCGATAATCATCGGGTTACACTAGGCTGTGTCCCTTAATCCCATGAGTTATACTAACTGTTTGTTTCTACATCATTTTGAACTATGGCTCGCTACGACCTTCCCGATGAAGCATGGGCTATCATCCAGCCCTTACTCCCTGCTGAACCAGCAACACCACAGGCCGGACGCCCATGGGCTGAGCATCGCATGATTATCAATGGCATGTTCTGGGGGCTGTGCTCTGGTGCCCCATGGCGTGATTTACCTGAGCGATACGGCCCATGGAAAACCGTTTATAACCGCTTTAACCGATGGTCAAAATCGGGAGTCATTAACATTATTTTCAATAAGTTACTTTCATCACTTGATGCCCATGGCCTCGTGGACTGGTCAGCGACTGCGCTGGATGGTAGCAATATCAGGGCGCTGAAATGTGCTGCCGGTGCTCAAAAAAACATCCCGATATCACCGGAGATAATGGGCTGGGTCGCTCTCGAGGTGGTTTTGGCACCAAAATCCATATGGCTACAGACGGAAGTGGTCTTCCGTTAAACATCGTGTTGAGCCCCGGTCAGGCTCATGAAAGTCAGTTTGCACTACGTCTTTTGGACGGTATTGGTGTTCAACGCCAGAACGGCAGTATGAAACGCCGTGGTCATGCGGTACTCGCTGACAAGGCGTACTCCGGGCATGTATTACGTAACGAGCTGAAAAACAGAGGTATAAAAACTGTCATCCCCCGAAAATCCACTGAAAAAATGGCGGTGGATGGTCGTTCAAAGCTCGATCGTGACGCCTACCGCAATCGGAACGTTGTTGAGCGGTGCTTTGGCCTTCTGAAAGAATACCGTCGCATTGCGACACGTTACGACAAAACGGCGAGGAATTATCTGGCAATGTTGAAACTGGGCTGCATCCGCCTGTTTTACCAGAGGTTATGTAATTAAGGGACACTGCCTAGATATATCGGTCAAATAAAAGGAAATGTAATGAACGCATCCCACCTCTTTAAGCGCGGAGCAGAATGATGGTTGAAAGAGTGAAGTCGGCAGGTGTGGAGCCTCGCAGATTTCCGGCATCATGGTGCCCAATACGGGATGCATAAAGCTCCCTCAGACTGGAGACTCCACAGCATGAAATATACACCGGTTGGCGTTGATATCGCAAAGCATCTGATTCAGGTTCACTTCGTCAATGAGCACACAGGTGAAGTGGTGGACAAGCAGCTGCGCAGCAAGGATTTTCTGACGTTCTTCAGTAACCGGGAGCCTTGCCTGATTGGCATGGAGGCCTGTGGAGGCTCTCAGCACTGGGCCCGGGAACTGGAAAAGCTGGGGCATAAAGTCCGGCTGATGCAGGGACGGTTCGTCAAGGCGTTCGTCATGGGCAACAAGAATGATGTCATGGATGCCCGCGCTATCTGGATGGCGGTACAGCAGCCAGGCAAGGCGATAGCCGTAAAAACGGAAGAACAGCAATCGGTACTGGTTCTGCACCGTTCACGCAGACAACTGGTGAAGTTCAGAACTGCACAGATTAACGCGCTGCACGGAACATTACTGGAGTTTGGCGAAACCATCCATAAAGGTCGGGCAGCGATGGACAGGGAGCTACCGGCTGCACTGGAGCGGCTGAAAACGAAGCTGCCGCCGTATCTCATCACCGTGCTGGAAGACCAGTACAACAGACTGAATGAGCTGGACATGCTGATAGATGGCCTTGAAAAACAGCTTAACAGCGTGGCCCGGCAGAACGAAACCTGTAAACGGCTGATGGAAATTCCCGGCGTGGGGCCGTTAATCGCCACAGCGGCAGTTGCCACCATGGGGGAAGCCTCAGCGTTTAAATCCGGCAGACAGTTCGCTGCTTATGTCGGTCTGGTGCCGAAGCAGACGGGTTCCGGGGGGAAAGTTCGGCTGCTGGGGATAAGCAAACGTGGTGACACCTATCTGCGAACGCTGTTTATCCATGGGGCAAGAGCCGCTTCGTTAGTTGCTAAAGGGCCTGGGCCATGGATAACGGAACTTAAAAAACGGCGTCCGACCGGTGTGGCTATCGTGGCGATGGCAAATAAGCTGGCGCGAACTGTGTGGGCGCTAGCCGCCCATGAGCGTAAGTACGATAAAAATCATGTCAGTATCAGGCCCTATTAATCGCTGATACCGATAACTATTTACTCTTAAAAAGGGTGGATGCAAAAAGGTTGCTCTGGTGGCCAGCGTGATGACAAAGACAGGTAAGACCGGGACTCGCTAAACCTGAATGATTTTTTGAGCTTAAAGCTCGCTAAGGAAATGAGGCGTGAGTCAGCGGATTACATAGGGGCTCGCAGCTTTATGGCTGCAAAAAAGCCGGATATAAAGCTGCAACCTACCCGTCAATGTCAAAATAATGGATGCCTTGCAAACGGGATGCGTTCATATAAAATATTATGCTGGTTATCTGGGGAAGGAAAACCTCATCCAATGTGCAAGCGTTGATGTGGTGCGTCGGTGAACTTGGCTTGCAGTTTGTCAGACATGATATAGGACACCGATACGGAGGAACCAATACAGCGGCATTTTACGCGCTCAACCCTAACCTGTATTAGTCGCGACTTGATCTGACACTGGACCTTGAAAGGTTGAGAGTTACCGGTTTTGATATGGGTGTCGAATCCTTATACAAAACACGAGGTAACTCTCATGCTTCATACTAACAATCCCATCATCAAACACAAAGCCGGCCTGCTCAATCTCGCCGAAGAACTCGGTAACGTATCAAAAGCCTGTAAAATCATGGGGGTGTCACGCGACACGTTTTATCGCTATCAGGAACTGGCGGCAGAAGGCGGCATTGACGCTCTGGTTAACCAAAACCGCCGGGTTCCCAACCTGAAAAACCGTGCTGATGAAGCCACTGAACGTGCGGTTGTTGATTACGCCATTGAGTTCCCGGCTCATGGCCAGCACCGGACCAGTAATCAGCTGCGTAAAAAAGGCGTCTTCATTTCTGGCAGCGGTGTGCGCTCCATCTGGCAACGACACGATCTGGAAAACTTTCGTAAGCGCCTGAAGGCACTTGAGGAAAAAGTTGCCAGAGAAGGCATCGTACTTACTGATGCTCAAATCGCTGCACTGGAGAAGAAGGCGCACGACGACGAAGCCTGTGGTGAAATAGAGACTGCTCACCCGGGTTATCTGGGGTCGCAGGACACCTTCTACGTGGGTAATCTGAAAGGTGTTGGCCGTATCTACCAGCAGACGTTCGTGGATACGTACTCGAAAGTGGCGCACTGCAAGCTTTACACGAGTAAAGCACCGATCTCTGCCGCCGACCTGCTCAATGATCGCGTGCTGCCGTTCTACGAAGCTCAGGGGCTGCCAATGCTAAGAATACTGACGGACAGGGGGACGGAGTACTGCGGTAAAGTGGAACAACATGACTATCAGCTGTACTTGGCTATCAACGATATAGACCATACGAAAACGAAAGCGATGTCTCCGCAGACAAACGGTATCTGCGAGCGCTTCCATAAAACTATTTTGCAGGATTTTTATCAGGTTGCGTTCCGTAAGACGTTATACGAGGACCTAGAAAGTCTACAAAAGGATCTGGACAACTGGTTGTGGCATTACAATAATGAGCGAACTCATCAGGGTAAAATGTGCTGCGGGCGTACGCCAATGGCCACGTTACTTGATGGTAAACGAGTCTGGGCAGAAAAAAATCTGAACCAGATTTAATCTGACAGACACCTGTATAAATAACCGGTAACTGTCAGATCATGTCTGAGCTAATACACCTAACCGCACCGTTCCCGTGCTTCAGGACACCTCGTTATACACATCTCTGTTCGTGCCTGAGCGCGCGTAGCGTTTCGGCGGCCGTCATGACTTTCTGCAAGCCTTTCCAGATAGTTTTTGCGCCTGGTTCACCGTCGCCTTTTCGAGCAAGAAAGCCTCCGAGTTGCGCAACTAAGCGCAATACTTCGTTTAGCTTAGGGCGGCCCTTGGGCATACGCTTGTTCATCAGTAGGTAAGCGCCATGAGTCTCGTCGGAATCAAAGAACAACATTGCGTCCAGCTCTGGACAGGTTCGTCCCATACGCATTAAATAGGCGATGCGCCATGCCACGATCATGAACAGCGCCAATGCCCGCTCAATGCGATCCACGGTCGATAACTGTAACGCTTCGACACAGCAGCCGTTCTTCAGCACATTGAAGAACATCTCGATTTCCCATCTAGCCCGATACCAATCGATCAGCTCCACGATATCTTCTCGTCCTTCAGGTACGCGATTGCTCAGCAACCGCCACTCGACCGGCTTCACGCCTGCTGGCGGCTCAATTTCCTTGGCTATCACACAAGTCACTGCCAACCCGCAACGCAGCGACACTCGCTTCACGCGCAGCGCCTGTTTCACCGTACGCGCCTTCTGCCCCGCGCGAGCCGCCATAACGAATTGGATTTCTCCCACCGGCACGGTCTTTCCAACCTTCTGCCAAAGCTTCTCATTACAGTCCAGACTGCGATTATGAGTCGAGCGGATCAACCAGTCAGCCGGAGTGCCAAGGTCATCAGCGAGCTGCATCAACGCCTTGATATCCGCTTCGCGATCGGCTAAGTACACCAGACGTGTGTTTGGCAACTCCGAGGCGAGTTCAGCAACTCGCTTGTATCCCTCGAGCCAGCGCGTACTCTCCTTGAGCCCATCGCGTTTTCCGTCTGCATCCTTCGGCTCTCTTGCCCACATCCACGCATCCAGTACGCCCAACCCCACGCGATCCGGACTGACCGCGTAGGTCGGATGCAGGTACAGACCACGCCTGGCTTCGTAGTTCAAGGGACTCAAGCCCATATCGTTATACACATCTTTTGGCCATTTTTTGAACAGGATGCTCAGAACCCCGTGAATTAAGGCATTCAAGCCATCCCATTGGCTTTTTGAGGTTCAAAATGCCACTCTGAGATAAACCCGTAACTCATTGATTAAACAGTGCGTTAGAAAGATGTGTATAACGATATGACTCAAGCCTTGGATTTGCTGCCCGTTGAAGTCAAGCTTGGTAGTGTCTTGGATACACAGCACAACCTCGTGTTCTCGGATCCTTTCCTGCGTACGCTGCCAGTGAGGTTGCAGAATGTCTCGCCATTCGAATGCTTGGTTCTCCATGAAGCGGTAAGCACCCAGCGTCTCAGACCATCCGAGGCACACATGCGGAATGCTGGCTTGCGGATTCTCAGCCAGCCGTATCAAAAGCCCTTTGGCGCGCTTATTGAGCCTCGTGTCACCAAGATTTACCCCTTCCAGTTCTTGGTGTGCCCAGCCATCTGAATCCCGTGTCATTTTTCAGCGCCGTAAATGGCGATAGTACACGTCGGTTTCACTTCATTTACAACCCCACCGGCTGCCTATTTCAGCCCGCTAACCCTTGGCATATAAGGCGTTGCGGACTTGTGTATAACGAGGTGGCTTCAGGATGGGGATAATCTACCGCTGTGGGAAACGGGCGCTGATGTAGCCCCCTGTAACACCAGACAGTAGCTGTATCTCCAGATAAGAGATAGGCTTAGATATATGTCTAACAATCATGCTAATTTTGAAATGACCGGGATCCTGTTAGGGCAAGAAGTCCGTAAGCGTAAAACTCCGCAAGAGAAAATCGCCATCATTCAGCAGACAATGGAGCCGGGGATGAACGTCTCCCATGTAGCCCGCCTGCATGGCATCCAGCCCAGCCTTTTGTTTAAGTGGAAGAAGCAATACCAGGAAGGAAGCCTCACCGCCGTTGCGGCCGCAGAAGAAGTGGTTCCAGCTTCGGCGCTGGCGACTGCCCTCAAGCAGGTCCGGGAGCTACAGCGCCTTCTGGGTAAGAAGACGATGGAAGTTGAGATCCTCAAAGAAGCAGTGGAGTACCGCCAGTCGCGAAAATGGATAGCGCACGCGCCCTTGTTGCCAAAGGACGGGGAATAGCTCTGGTCAGCCGCGCCATGAGCGTGTCGCGTGCGCAGCTGTCACTGCGGGTTAACCGTTCTGCCGACTGGCTGGACAGGCGCAGCAACCGGCGTAATGACGAAGCTGATGCTGAGATATTATCGGACATCCTCCGTATCATCAGCGACATGCCCAGTTACGGTTACCGCCGAGTGTGGGGTATCCTGCGTAAGCAACGTCGTGCAGAGGGACTTCCACCGGTGAACGCCAAACGGCTTTACAGGATAATGAGCGAGCATAACCTGCTGTTGTTGCATGATAAAACTGAACGTCCGAAGCGGGAGCATAAAGGCAAAATCGCGGTAGCAGAGAGCGATATGCGCTGGTGCTCAGATGGCTTCGAGTTCGGTTGTGACAACGGCGAGAAGCTGCGGGTGACGTTCGCACTGGACTGCTGCGACCGGGAGGCCATAGACTGGGCAGCGAGCACCAGGGGTTATGACAGTTCAACCGTGCAGGATGTGATGCTGAGGTCGGTGGAAAAACGCTTCGGTAGCGCGCTGCCGGATAAACCAGTGCAATGGCTGACGGATAATGGTTCAGCGTACACAGCGCATGAAACGCGGAAGTTCGCCAGAGAACTGAATCTGGAGCCCTGCACAACAGCAGTGAGCAGTCCACAGAGTAACGGCATGGCAGAACGGTTCGTGAAGACGATGAAGGAAGATTACATCGCCTTCATGCCAAAACCCGATGTGCGAACAGCGCTGAAGAATCTTGCAGCGGCGTTCAATCATTACAATGAAAACCATCCGCACAGTGCGCTGGGATACAACTCCCCAAGAGAATATCGGCGCCAGCGGGCATCGTTAACTTAAGATACAAAAGCTGTCCGGAGATGGTGGGTCAAGATCAGTGGGAAACGGGCGCTATCCTGCGATATTTAGCGAACCGCTACGCAACGGGCGGTTTCTGGCCCGAGGATTTATTAGCAAGAACGGAAGTGGATCGCTGGGCTGAATGGGCAAAATTGAATATTGCGCTTGGATTTACTGCCCCTGTGTTTTTGCGTGTGGTGCGTACACCAGAGGCTGAGCGTGACCTTCGTGCGATCGATACTGCTGTTAACGCTTTTGAGCAAAAGTTCGACATCGCCGAGCAGCAGCTTGCCAGACACCCATTTTTAGCTGGGGACGCATTTTCACTGGCTGATATTCAGTTTGGCCATGTGCTGTATCGTTACTACGATATTGGGATCAATCGTAAGCCTTTACCGCATCTACGCGCTTACTATGCAAAATTAATGCAACGCCCAGCCTTTCAAAAACATGTGATGGTGTCCTACGACGAATTGCGTGCGTGAGCGGAATTGACGTAAAAAAAATCCCCCCGCAACCTGCGTTGCGAGGGGATGGTACTGAAGTGGCGTACTACCACTTCAGTGGGTTACCCTAGATTATTGCTGGGTAGCCTGAATAGCAGTCAGTGCAACGGTATAAACGATATCGTCTACCAGCGCGCCACGGGACAGATCGTTCACCGGCTTGCGCATGCCTTGCAGCATCGGCCCGATGGAGATCAGGTCAGCAGAACGTTGTACCGCTTTGTACGTGGTGTTACCGGTGTTCAGATCCGGGAAGATGAACACGGTAGCTTGACCCGCAACCGGAGAATTCGGCGCTTTGGATTTCGCTACGTCAGCCATTACTGCTGCGTCGTATTGCAGCGGACCGTCGATCACCAGATCCGGTCGTTTTTCCTGTGCCAGACGGGTTGCTTCACGCACTTTTTCCACGTCGCTGCCCGCACCAGAGTTACCGGTGGAGTAGGAGATCATGGCAACGCGCGGATCGATACCAAATGCGGCGGCGGAATCGGCGGACTGAATCGCAATTTCGGCCAGTTGCTCTGCGGTCGGATCCGGGTTGATGGCGCAGTCACCGTAGACAAACACTTGTTCCGGCAGCAGCATAAAGAACACGGAAGAAACCAGTGAACTGCCCGGAGAGGTTTTGATCAACTGCAACGGCGGACGGATGGTGTTAGCGGTAGTGTGAACGGCACCGGAAACCAGACCGTCAACTTCGCCTTGTTCCAACATCAGGGTGCCCAGCACCACGTTGTCTTCCAGTTGCTCACGCGCGACCACTTCGGTCATGCCTTTGCTCTTACGCAGCTCAACCAGACGCGGAACATAGCGTTCGCGAACGGCATCCGGATCGACGATTTCGATGCCTTTGCCCAGTTCAACACCCTGTGCAGCAGCAACGCGTTGGATCTCTTCCGGGTTACCCAGCAGCACGCAATGCGCAATACCACGTTCGGCACAGATAGAGGCGGCCTTCACGGTACGCGGTTCGTCGCCTTCCGGCAGCACAACGCGTTTGCCTGCCTGGCGTGCCAGTTCGGTCAACTGATAGCGGAATGCCGGTGGAGACAGACGGCGAGAACGCTCGGATGCGGCGCTCAGGGATTCGATCCACTGGCTGTCGATGTGGCGAGCCACGTAGTCTTGGACTTTCTCAACGCGTTCGCTGTCGTCAGCCGGAACTTCCAGGCTGAAGCTTTGCAGGCTGAGTGAGGTCTGCCAGGTGTTGGTGTTCACCATAAATACTGGCAGGCCAGTCTGGAAGGCGCGTTCGCACAGTTTGGCGATGCTGGCATCGATTTCATAACCGCCGGTCAGCAGCACGGCACCGATTTCAACGCCGTTCATGGCAGCCAGACAAGCGGAAACCAGGACGTCAGGACGATCCGCAGAGGTTACCAGCAGGGAGCCCGGACGGAAATGTTCCAACATGTGCGGAATGCTGCGCGCGCAGAAGGTCACGGTTTTCACACGACGGGTCTGAATTTCGCCTTCGTTGATGATGCGGGCATTCAGGTGTTTTGCCATGTCGATCGCGCGAGTAGCGATCAAATCGAAGCTCCACGGCACACAGCCCAGTACCGGCAGCGGGCTGTTGGCAAACAGTTGTTTCGGATCGACGTTCGGCACGTCTGCTTTGCTGGAATCGTCGAAGATTTCAGACAAATCAGGACGGGTACGACCTTGCTCATCCACCGGAGCGTTCAGCTTGTTGATGATAACGCCGGTGATGTTTTTGTTCTTGCTGCCGCCAAAGCTGCTGCGAGCCAGTTCGATGCGCTCTTTCAACTGGTCCGGAGAGTCGTTGCCCAGTGCGATAACGAACACGATTTCGGCGTTCAGGGTTTTAGCGATTTCATAGTTCAGCGCGTTGGCAAACTGATGTTTGCGCGTCGGCACCAGACCTTCAACCAACACCACTTCTGCATCTTTGGTTTTTTCGTGGTAGTTGGCGATGATTTCTTCCATCAGCACGTCTTGCTGGTTGGAACTGAGCAGCGCTTCAACGTGGCTCATTTTCAACGGTTCAGCCGCAGTGATGGCTGAGTTGGCGCGGATGATGGTGGTGGTCTGGTCCGGCGTATTGTCGCTAGAACGCGGCTGCGCGATCGGTTTGAACACGCTCAGGCGCACGCCTTTTTGTTCCATGGAACGAATGACACCCAGGCTGACGCTTGTCAGACCAACGCTGGTGCCAGTGGGGATCAACATGATTGTACGGGACACGGCTAAACCTCTTTACGGTTGCTCGCTGAGTCAAAAACAGCTTGGTCAGAAACGACACCGTCAGCCTTGGCTGACGGTGTCGGATTACTTGTCTTACGCGGTGAGACGCAGGGCGTCTTGCGCGATAACCAACTCTTCGTTGGTCGGGATTACCAGCGCAGGGCGGCAGCCCTCTTTGCTGATGTTGCCGCCGTTGCCGAAGCGAGCAGCCAGGTTGCGTTCGTGGTCGACTTCAAAGCCCAGCAGGCCCAGTTTGTTCAGCGTCAGTTCACGTACCATGGCAGCGTTTTCTCCGATACCACCGGTGAAGATAACGGCGTCCAGACGGCCTTCCATCAGCGCACTGTAGGCACCGATGTATTTAGCCAGACGGTGGCAATACACGTCCATGGCACGTTTGGCATCCGCCTTGGTGGTGTAGTTGTCTTCAACATAGCGGCAGTCGCTGGTGACTTCAGTCAGGCCCAGCAGGCCAGATTCTTTGGTCAGCAGCTTGTTGATAGCCTCAACGCTCATGCCCAGGGAATCGTGCAGGTGGAAGATGATTGCCGGGTCGATGTCACCGCTACGGGTACCCATGACCAAACCTTCCAGCGGGGTCAGACCCATGGAGGTATCGACACACTTACCGTTACGCACTGCGGTTACGGAACCGCCGTTGCCCAGGTGGCAAGTGATCAGGTTAACTTCGTCAACCGGCTTGTTCAGCGCTTCTGCGGCCTGTTGAGTCACAAATAAGTGGCTGGTGCCGTGTGCGCCATAGCGGCGAACGTGATGCTCGGAGTACAGTTTGTACGGCAGGGCATACAGGTAGGATTCTTCCGGCATGGTCTGGTGGAATGCGGTGTCGAATACGGCAACGTTTTTGTCTGCCAGCGCCGGAAAGGATTTCAGCGCTTCGTCGATGCCAATCAGGTGAGCCGGGTTGTGCAACGGTGCGAAAGGCACGGAATCTTTGATGCCTTGCAGTACGTCGTCGTTGATCACGGCAGACTGAGTGAATTTCTCTCCGCCGTGTACGATACGGTGACCGATAGCAACCAGTTGCGCGGAGAGTTCCGGTTTCTGTGCCAGAATGGTGTTAACGATGAAGTTCAACGCTTCGCTATGTGCAGCGCCTGCGCCCAGCGCAGCTTCCTGCTTGGCACCATCCATTTTCCACTTGAGACGGGCTTCAGGAAGGTGGAAACACTCGGCCAGACCTGACAGGTACTCTTCCCCGTTAACAGCATCGATGATCGCGAACTTCAGGGATGAACTACCGCAGTTAAGAACCAGTACTAACTTACTCGACATGGAAGTACCTACTTGTTATACATGGTGAACAAATGTCAAACAGCGCGTAGCGTAGCCTAAACAGCCGCTGACATTTATGACTAACGTCATGGCACGGTGTGATTTCCCTGACATGACCATGAAAAAGCGCCGATATGGCCTATCCGCATAGCATACTGGGTAATCACTCCAATTAGTAGAACATGTGTTTTTCGATGAAGGCTCCGATGACTTTTTCGTGGATCTCGACGGAGCGCGAGAAGCAAATCGTTTTACGCGCCAGTCGTTTAATGCGGGTACGGAGCGTCAGGTTATTGCGCTCTATGCGTTGCGTGAAGATCTTGCCAGTCAGATGTTTCTGCTTCGGAACCTCTCTTGCATAGCTGCCCCAGTTGTCACTGGTAATCATGCCGATGTTGAACGGTGTCAACAGAGCCAGCAATTCACGGCAGGTCTCATCGGTTCGGGGGCCAAAAGTGTAGGCCAGAACACCGCCCGTTTTGGTATTGTAAGCGTACCAGAGCCAGTGCTGTAGCGCCTTATTGCCAACGAAGCTCCATTGCTCATCAAGTTCACAGATAAGGGCGACGTCGGCGTGAGCAACGGGAGAAGACGTTATCCTGCGGGGCGAGAGCTTTTTAAAGCCCGGATGACCGTATTGATGCCGATTTTCAACGTTCTGGCGGTATCGCGAACACCGGCACCGTTGAAGGCCATATCAACGATCTGCTCTTTGACTCCCGGCTTTCGCACTTCATAGCGGTAGGTAAGCTGGAATACACGGCGACAGCACTGACACCGGAAGCGTTCGCGCTTAGTTGGACTAAGGCCCACCTCGTTATACACAAGTCCGCAACGCCTTATATGCCAAGGGTTAGCGGGCTGAAATAGGCAGCCAGTGGGGTTGTAAATGAAGTGAAACCGACGTGTACTATCGCCATTTACGGCGCTGAAAAATGACACGGGATTCAGATGGCTGGGCACACCAAGAACTGGAAGGGGTAAATCTTGGTGACACGAGGCTCAATAAGCGTGCCAAAGGGCTTTTGATACGGCTGGCTGAGAATCCGCAAGCCAGCATTCCGCATGCGTGCCTCGGATGGTCTGAGACGCTGGGTGCTTACCGCTTCATGGAGAACCAAGCATTCGAATGGCGAGACATTCTGCAACCTCACTGGCAGCGTACGCAGGAAAGGATCCGAGAACACGAGGTTGTGCTGTGTATCCAAGACACTACCGAGCTTGACTTCAACGGGCAGCAAATCCAAGGCTTGGGTCCCTTGAACTACGAAGCCAGGCGTGGTCTGTATCTGCATCCGACCTACGCGGTCAGTCCGGATCGCGTGGGGTTGGGCGTACTGGATGCGTGGATGTGGGCAAGAGAGCCGAAGGATGCAGACGGAAAACGCGATGGGATCAAGGAGAGTACGCGCTGGCTCGAGGGATACGAGCGAGTTGCTGAACTCGCCTCGGAGTTGCCAAACACACGTCTGGTGTACTTAGCCGATCGCGAAGCGGATATCAAGGCGTTGATGCAGCTCGCTGATGACCTTGGCACTCCGGCTGACTGGTTGATCCGCTCGACTCATAATCGCAGTCTGGACTGTAATGAGAAGCTTTGGCAGAAGGTTGGAAAGACCGTGCCGGTGGGAGAAATCCAATTCGTTATGGCGGCTCGCGCGGGGCAGAAGGCGCGTACGGTGAAACAGGCGCTGCGCGTGAAGCGAGTGTCGCTGCGTTGCGGGTTGGCAGTGACTTGTGTGATAGCCAAGGAAATTGAGCCGCCAGCAGGCGTGAAGCCGGTCGAGTGGCGGTTGCTGAGCAATCGCGTACCTGAAGGACGAGAAGATATCGTGGAGCTGATCGACTGGTATCGGGCTAGATGGGAAATCGAGATGTTCTTCAATGTGCTGAAGAACGGCTGCTGTGTCGAAGCGTTACAGTTATCGACCGTGGATCGCATTGAGCGGGCATTGGCGCTGTTCATGATCGTGGCATGGCGCATCGCCTATTTAATGCGTATGGGACGAACCTGTCCAGAGCTGGACGCAATGTTGTTCTTTGATTCCGACGAGACTCATGGCGCTTACCTACTGATGAACAAGCGTATGCCCAAGGGCCGCCCTAAGCTAAACGAAGTATTGCGCTTAGTTGCGCAACTCGGAGGCTTTCTTGCTCGAAAAGGCGACGGTGAACCAGGCGCAAAAACTATCTGGAAAGGCTTGCAGAAAGTCATGACGGCCGCCGAAACGCTACGCGCGCTCAGGCACGAACAGAGATGTGTATAACGAGGTGACTAAGGCCATGTCGATAAACTTTATCTGAATGGCAGCGAGGCCAATGAACAAAAGCAGTAACCACGTGGAAACCTCAAATAGCGGCAGAATATCACAAAAGCCAACTATTTGAAGGCATTACCGTGTCGGGATCGTTCTCCGCTCGGTAAAAAAACAACCGCTCTGCCTTTATATGTAGTGGCACACTGATACTGGCCACCTGAGCGGAGGTGATATGCTCACCTCATCAACACGACAGGTGACCTCATGGGTAAACATTTTACGGTGGAATTTAAGCTCGAAGCCGCAAAGCTGGTTGTCGACCACGGCTACACATACGTTAAGGCCGCAGAGGCGGTTAATGTCAGCCATTCTGCCATTAGTCGCTGGGTCAATAAGCTTCGCCTTGAACGACAGGGAAAAACGCCAACGGGACTTCCTCTTACCCCTGAACAGCTCGAGCTGCGTGAGATGAAGAAAAAAGTCCAATGCCTTGAAATGGAGAACGAAATCCTAAAAAAGGCTACGGCGCTCTTAATGTCGGACTCACTCAACGGTTCACGGTAGTCGACAGGCTGAGGGCGCGATACCCGGTCACGGCGTTGTGCCAAACTTTTGAGGTACATCGCAGCAGCTACAGGCACTGGCAGGCTTCCGCTAATGAACCCGACGGTGAGCGCGTGGTTAAGTGTAGCCGCGTCATGGAAGCCTGGAACGCCAGCGGCGGCTCTGCCGGCGCTCGAAGTATCGCGACCATCGTCACCGGCAGCTCCGGTGTCAAAATGGGGCGCTGGCTGGCTGGCAAGCTGATGAAGGAGCTGGGTATCGCCAGCTGCCAGCGACCGGCTCACAAATACAAACGCGGCGGCAATGAACACGTTGAAATACCGAACTATCTCAACCGCCAGTTCGCGGTTACCGCGCCGGATCAGGTCTGGTGCGGCGATGTGACCTACATCTGGACGGGCAAATGCTGGGCTTACCTTGCGGTGGTGCTAGATCTGTTCGCCCGCAAACCGGTGGGCTGGGCCATGTCGACGTCGCCGGACTCGGCGCTGACAGTTAAAGCGTTGCAGATGGTCTGGGAACTCCGGGGACAACCAACAGGAGTCATGTTCCACAGCGACCAGGGCAGCCACTATACCAGCCGTCAATACCGGCAAGCCCTGTGGCGCTGCCGGATAAAGCAGAGTATGAGTCGGCGGGGTAACTGCTGGGATAATGCGCCAATGGAGCGGTTCTTCCGCAGCCTGAAGACAGAATGGGTGCCGACAAAGGGTTACAACAGCTTCAGCGAAGCCCAGGACGCGATTATCCGCTACATCACGGGGTATTACAGCGCTATCCGGCCTCACTGGTATAACGGCGGCTTAACTCCAAACGAATCTGAGCGACTGTTCTACATACAGTCTAATGCGGTGGCCAATATTAGTTGACCACTACAATACTGGAAATTATATTTTCACGCTCCGAATAAATAGCCTGACGAAAAGAAAGACTCACAGGATGCTTTATCTCCCTTTTTTTAAAAAGGGATTAGTGAAATTCTGCGGGGATATCAATGCACAATAACAGTGCAGCCGCCCGCAGCATTGCACTAAAATCGACGATCATTCTTCAAAAGGGGTAAACACAGGAGTACATTAGGCAGGTTATACTATTTCATCGCGAAATACGCTTTTCCTGAAAAAGGTTCGCTCTATCTATGATGTCTCCCATTGAGAAGTCTAAAAAGCTGGATAATGTTTGCTATGACATTCGCGGCCCGGTGCTAAAAGAAGCCAAGCGCCTGGAAGAGGAAGGAAATAAAGTACTCAAACTGAACATCGGCAACCCTGCGCCGTTTGGTTTCGATGCACCGGATGAAATTCTGGTCGATGTCATCCGCAATTTACCTACCGCGCAGGGTTACTGCGACTCCAAAGGACTTTATTCCGCGCGTAAGGCCATTGTGCAGCATTATCAACCGCGCGGAATGCGTGAAATGACACTGGAAGATGTGTATATCGGCAACGGCGTCTCCGAACTGATCGTGCAATCCATGCAAGCGTTGCTTAACACAGGCGACGAGATGCTGGTTCCTGCACCGGATTATCCGCTGTGGACCGCCTCCGTCTCGTTATCCAGCGGGCATGCGGTACACTATCTGTGTGATGAAGAAGCCGGATGGTTCCCCGACCTGGACGACATTCGCAGCAAGATCACTCCACGCACGCGCGGCATCGTGATCATTAACCCCAATAACCCTACTGGTGCCGTCTACAGCAAAGAGCTGTTGATGGAAATCGTGGAAATTGCACGCCAGCATAACCTGATTATTTTTGCTGACGAGATCTACGACAAAATTCTGTACGATGAGGCGCAACACCACTCCATCGCCGCGCTGGCACCGGATCTGCTGACGGTGACCTTTAACGGTTTATCTAAAACCTACCGGGTAGCCGGTTTCCGCCAGGGCTGGATGGTGCTGAACGGCCCGAAAAAGCATGCTAAAGGCTATATCGAAGGCTTGGAAATGCTGGCATCGATGCGTCTGTGTGCCAACGTGCCTATGCAACACGCCATCCAGACTGCGCTGGGCGGTTATCAGAGCATCAGTGAGTTCATCCACCCCTGTGGACGCTTGTATGAACAGCGTCTGCGCGCCTGGGAATTGATCAACCAGATCCCGGGCGTCTCCTGTGTCAAACCACAGGGAGCGCTTTACATGTTCCCGCGTATCGACGCCAAGCGTTTCAATATCCATGATGACCAGAAACTGGTGCTGGACCTGCTGTTGCAAGAAAAAGTGCTGCTGGTGCAAGGCACTGCATTTAACTGGCCGCATCCGGACCACGTCCGTATCGTTACGCTTCCGCGTGTAGATGAACTGGATTCCGCCATCCACAAACTGGGCCGTTTCCTGTCGCACTACCATCAGTAAGTCTCTGTTTGCATCATGCCAGCGCGCCATTTTTCACGACGCGCTGGCGTTTACATCCTTCCCGAGAGCGGCCACAATATCTGATTATGGTGCTGCCGTCTGAGAGAACATGATGAATCAGAGTCACTTTTTCGCCCATTTATCCCGTTTGAAACTGATTAGCCGCTGGCCACTGATGCGCAACGTGCGCACCGAAAACGTATCTGAGCATAGCCTTCAGGTGGCCTTTGTTGCTCACGCACTGGCGGTGATCAAAAACCGCAAATTCAATGGCAACCTGAACGCAGAACGCATCGGGATGCTGGCGATGTACCACGATGCCAGCGAGGTGCTGACCGGGGATATGCCAACCCCTATAAAATATTTCAATGCGCAGATCGCCCATGAGTACAAGAAGATAGAAAATCTGGCGCAGCGCAGCCTGATTGCCATGTTGCCGCCCGAATTACAGCAGGATTATCGCCAACTGATTGATGACAGTAGCTGTAGTGAAGAAGAGCACGCCATCGTCAAACAGGCGGATGCTCTGTGCGCTTACCTGAAATGCCTTGAAGAGCTTTCAGCCGGTAACAGCGAGTTCGCCCTTGCCAAAACTCGGCTGGAAAAGACGCTGCAACAACGCCAAAGCCCGGAGATGGACTACTTCATGGAGGTATTTATTCCGAGTTTTAGCCTGTCACTGGATGAGATTAGTCAGGGTTCCACGTTATAAGTCGATATCAGCGTACAACGCTGACGTTGATATCGGTATTTCTGTTAGTGCAGTTGAGGTTTCGTGTGCGAAAACCTGCGTGATTATCTGTACACCAAGGTGCACGCGCCCGACATGGGGCGGCTCAATCGCCGTCGCCCCATGGCCCCTGGCTTTTCGCAAGAAATTGTGCCGCTGCGCGGTCCCCTCGGCGTCCGTGTCCGCTATTCAGGCCGTCAGCGACGCGCTCCCGGCACGGCGCTGCCTTTCGCCGCGTCCATGCGGCTCACCCAGCGGCCCCGCTCACCTCGGCACAATTTTTCATGCGAATCCCAAAAAAACCAAAACCTATAATAATTAGAAGCCATATAGCCACGGCACCATGACAACACTAACAATCATCACCAGCACAGTGAACGGCACACCCACTTTGACTAAATCACCAAAGCGGTAGCCACCCGGGCCGAGCACCAGCGTATTCACCGGTGAAGAAACCGGTGTCATGAATGCCGCGGAGGCGGCGATAGCTACGATCATGGCGAAGGGATACGGCGAAACCCCCATCTGTGTTGCCGCGGCAATTGCTATCGGCGCCATCAACACGGCGGTAGCAGTGTTGGAAATAAAGAGTCCGATCGTCGCACACAACACAAACAGGCACACCAGCATCACCTGAGGCCCAGCACCCCCTGCAACGTCCATCAGGGCATTCACAATCAGCGTCACACCACCTGTCTGCTGGAGCGCCAGCGCAAAGGGCATCATCCCGACGATCAAAATCAGGCTCGGCCAATGGATCGCACGGTAAGCGCTTTCCATATCAATACAGCGAAATTTTCCCATCAGCAAACAGGCAATCAACGCAGCAATCGCATTGGGGATTTCGTCAGTCAGCATCATGGCTACCATCAGCGCCAGACAGAACAGCGCGTGCGGAGCCTGGCTCACCGCAGGCGCAACGTCATCCACTTCGGCAGGCAGATTCAACACCAGCATCACATGCTTTTGCGATTGCAGTTGGCGGATCATACGCCAGTCGCTAATCACCAGCAGGATATCGCCCAGTTGCAGCGGTTCGTCGGCCAGCAATCCGTCCATCGCCTCACCTGATCTTGACCCACCATCTCCGGACAGCTTTTGTATCTTAAGTTAACGATGCCCGCTGGCGCCGATATTCTCTTGGGGAGTTGTATCCCAGCGCACTGTGCGGATGGTTTTCATTGTAATGATTGAACGCCGCTGCAAGATTCTTCAGCGCTGTTCGCACATCGGGTTTTGGCATGAAGGCGATGTAATCTTCCTTCATCGTCTTCACGAACCGTTCTGCCATGCCGTTACTCTGTGGACTGCTCACTGCTGTTGTGCAGGGCTCCAGATTCAGTTCTCTGGCGAACTTCCGCGTTTCATGCGCTGTGTACGCTGAACCATTATCCGTCAGCCATTGCACTGGTTTATCCGGCAGCGCGCTACCGAAGCGTTTTTCCACCGACCTCAGCATCACATCCTGCACGGTTGAACTGTCATAACCCCTGGTGCTCGCTGCCCAGTCTATGGCCTCCCGGTCGCAGCAGTCCAGTGCGAACGTCACCCGCAGCTTCTCGCCGTTGTCACAACCGAACTCGAAGCCATCTGAGCACCAGCGCATATCGCTCTCTGCTACCGCGATTTTGCCTTTATGCTCCCGCTTCGGACGTTCAGTTTTATCATGCAACAACAGCAGGTTATGCTCGCTCATTATCCTGTAAAGCCGTTTGGCGTTCACCGGTGGAAGTCCCTCTGCACGACGTTGCTTACGCAGGATACCCCACACTCGGCGGTAACCGTAACTGGGCATGTCGCTGATGATACGGAGGATGTCCGATAATATCTCAGCATCAGCTTCGTCATTACGCCGGTTGCTGCGCCTGTCCAGCCAGTCGGCAGAACGGTTAACCCGCAGTGACAGCTGCGCACGCGACACGCTCATGGCGCGGCTGACCAGAGCTATTCCCCGTCCTTTGGCAACAAGGGCGCGTGCGCTATCCATTTTCGCGACTGGCGGTACTCCACTGCTTCTTTGAGGATCTCAACTTCCATCGTCTTCTTACCCAGAAGGCGCTGTAGCTCCCGGACCTGCTTGAGGGCAGTCGCCAGCGCCGAAGCTGGAACCACTTCTTCTGCGGCCGCAACGGCGGTGAGGCTTCCTTCCTGGTATTGCTTCTTCCACTTAAACAAAAGGCTGGGCTGGATGCCATGCAGGCGGGCTACATGGGAGACGTTCATCCCCGGCTCCATTGTCTGCTGAATGATGGCGATTTTCTCTTGCGGAGTTTTACGCTTACGGACTTCTTGCCCTAACAGGATCCCGGTCATTTCAAAATTAGCATGATTGTTAGACATATATCTAAGCCTATCTCTTATCTGGAGATACAGCTACTGTCTGGTGTTACAGGGGGCTACATCACGTCCATCGCCTCACCATTGCGGCGGATACCGACCACAGAAAGCCCGTAGCGGCTGCGGAAGCCTACGTCATAAAGCGTCTTACCAATGAGCTCAGAATCGGGGATCAGCGACACTTCCGCCATCCCCACATCGCGAGCTTGTTCAGAAAAGTATTCACCGCGCAGCACCATCGGTTCCAAGCGCTGAGAGGTGCAAAACTCACGCAAATCGACTTCAGAGGCTGACATATCAATCAGCAACACATCGTTTAACCGCAGTTCGGTGTTACCCGCCACGCTGACCATCACGCGACGGAACTTACGCCAGCGCTCAATCCCCACCACGTTGGCACCGTAGCGCTGGCGCAGACGCAAATCGTCCAGGCGGTGGCCGATAAAAGGTGAACCCGGCAGTATCGCCAAACGACGTGCTCTGCCCGTCAGCTTGTAATCGCGAATCAGCTCACGGAAGGTCTTGCGCTTCCAGCCCTCTTTATTCGCCGCTAGCGGATCGACACCGCTCAGCCAGAATCGAGCCACCAGCATGTAAGCAATGCCCAGCAGCAACACCACGACACCAATCGGGGTGACGCTGAAAAAGCCGAAACCGTGGTTGCCGTCACGCATCAACTCACTGCTTACCACCATGTTGGGCGGCGTCGCCACCAGCGTCATCATCCCGCTGATCAGGCCAGCAAAACTGAGCGGCATCATCAGCCGCCCCGGTGAGGTTTTCATTTTGGCCGAAACGCTCAGCACCACAGGGATAAAGATCGCCACCACACCGGTGGAACTCATAAATGCGCCCAGCGCCGCTACGGTCAGCATCAGTAGCACCAGCATCTTGATCTCACTGTTGCCCGCAACGCGAATCAGCCACTCCCCGACCTGATACGCCACGCCGGTTCTGACCAGCCCTTCGCCAATAACAAACAGCGCGGCAATAAGGATCACGTTGGGGTCGCTGAAGCCGACTAGCGCATCCGACAGCGTTAAGGTACCGCTCAACACAAAGGCGATGATAACCAGCAGCGCCACCACATCCATGCGTAGCTTATTTTTTCTAAACAATAAGATAGCGATGAACAGCAGGGATAACACCCAGAGCAGTTCGCGGTTCAAATGATTCTCCCCAAAAAACGCGTAAGCCAGCGGCAACACGGTCACTTATAACCGTCCAGACGGTAACAGCCTAAAAAATCACGCTTAACCCAAGTCTATTCTGGTAGTCTGCCATAAAAAAACCCCGCCGAGGCGGGGTTTTGATCATATTTAGTTACGCTTTTATCAATCGGTTAGCTTACTCACCTGCACACCGTTCGGCATAGGCGTCAAGGTCAGTTGCGTTAGCGATGTCAGAACCATATCAACGTCCTCTAACGCCAAGGTATCCGCCGGGGCATTAACGGCAATCACCTGACAACCTGCCGCTAATCCAGATTCCAATCCGGCAGGCGCATCTTCTACCACCACGCACTCATGCGGTTCCAGACTCAGGCTTGCAGCACCCAGCAGATAAGCATCCGGCTGCGGCTTACCGCGAGCCACCTGTTCGGCGGTGATAAACACCTGCGGCTGCGGCAATTGCCCGGCACGATGGCGCGCATGGGCGATAGGTACGGTGCCTGATGTCACGATAGCCCAGGGAATGCCGAGTGCGTTAAGACGTTCAAGGAGTTGGCTTGCGCCCGGCATCGCCTGCACGCCCTGCGTGTCAGACGCTTCGGTGCGCTCCAGTTCATCAAACTCACGCTGGATCTCCGCTTCGCTTTTACCCTGCAAAAAGTGGCGCAGCGAGGTGATCGCCTGTTTGCCATGGATAAAATCAAGCACCTCCAGGGGGGCGATATCATGGGCAACCGCCCAATTAACCCAGGCACGCTCCACGGCTGGTAGTGAATCCACCAACGTACCATCTAAATCAAACAGGAAATCTTTACACTCCACAACCACCTCTTTGTTTTGTTTCACCGGTTCAGGCATTGATGATTTGCGCAATCTCTACGGCGCTCAAATGATACTGACGCGGACAGGACACCCACACTGCCAGCATGCGGTTGTATTTTTCCCACATTTTAGTCTGTGCGTTGAAGCCGTGAGTACCGGAATCGAAATGCGGGTAACGCCCTTCCACATGCACCATGAAACGAACAAAGCCGAGATAGCGCGCTTCGGTCGCGGCATCAAAGCCCAAAAAGGCCAAGCGACGCTGATCCAGATCCTTGCGGTCTTTCAGGTTATCCCAGGAAACCTGCAAGGCGTGGTGCATTGGGTCTTCTCTTGTTGTGGTGGCTGAAGGCATGATAATGGTGCATTTAATCGCCAGAGGTCACCGCCATGGACGAAAAGTTTCTCTACGCTCATATTCTCAACCTGTCCGTTCCGTGGCAGGTAAGGTCCCTTTCTCTCGATGAAAATGCCGGTTCTGTTACTGTCACTGTTGGAATCGCTGAAAACACCCGGTTAGCCTGTCCGACCTGCGGTAAATCCTGTTCTGTTCACGATCACCGTCATCGTAAATGGCGGCACCTCGATACCTGCCAGTTCACCACGCTGGTTGAAGCAGAGGTTCCCCGCATTATGTGTCCGGAGCATGGCTGCCAGACGTTGCCTGTTCCGTGGGCAGGGCCTGGCAGCCGGTATACGCTGCTGTTCGAATCGTTTGTGCTCTCATGTCTGAAAATCAGCACCGTTGATGCTGTCAGGAAACAACTTAAGCTCAGCTGGAATGCGGTTGACGGCATTATGATCCGGGCCGTTAAGCGAGGTCTTGCCCGGATAAAAAAGCCATTATCCTCCCGTCATATGAATGTGGATGAGGTCGTCTTTAAAAAAGGGCATCGTTACATAACGGTGATCTCCGATCGCGATGGACGGGCGCTGGCCTTAACGGATGATCGCGGCACAGAGAGTCTCGCCGGCTATCTTCGCACGCTCACTGACGGGCAGTTGCTGGCTATCAAAACGCTCTCAATGGACATGAATGCAGGATATATAAGAGCAGCACGTATCCACTTACCCAGTGCGGTTGAGAAAATCGCCTTCGACCGCTTCCATGTAGCAAAGCAACTGGGCGAAGTGGTGGATAAAACCCGCCAGAATGAACATACGCACGGCTTTGTTGAATAAACAGATTTTATGCTACCAGCCCAGTAAAACGATTGTTTCCAGCAACGTAAAATCATGCAGTTAAGCATCATGAGAAAACGGAATGCCTGAGGTGATAAGCATTTTCTACCAAAATGGGCATAGTAAAACAGCACGATTCCCTATTATTCAACAAAGCCCATACGCACCTTCCTGTTGAAAGCCGGCGTCAGGCAAAGGGGACCCGCTTCCTGTGGCAGTACAGCGGGAAAAGCTGATATGGCTGCGTGCACAGATGAAGCTGACGAGCCAGTGCTGGGCGCTGAAAGAGCTGGCAAAGGATATCTGGAACAGGCCATGGAGCGAGGAAAGACGGAATGACAGGCAGATATGGCTGGCGCTGGCGGCCAACAGTGACGTTCCCATGATGAAAAATGCGGCGAAAACGATAGGAAAAAGGCTGTGTGTAGTGGCACACTGATACTGGCCACCTGATCGGAGGTGATATGCTCACCTCATCAACACGACAGGTGACCTCATGGGTAAACATTTTACGGCGGAATTTAAGCTCGAAGCCGCAAAGCTGGTTGTCGACCACGGCTACACATACGTTAAGGCCGCAGAGGCGGTTAATGTCAGCCATTCTGCCATTAGTCGCTGGGTCAATAAGCTTCGCCTTGAACGACAGGGAAAAACGCCAACGGGACTTCCTCTTACCCCTGAACAGCTCGAGCTGCGTGAGATGAAGAAAAAAGTCCAATGCCTTGAAATGGAGAACGAAATCCTAAAAAAGGCTACGGCGCTCTTAATGTCGGACTCACTCAACGGTTCACGGTAGTCGACAGGCTGAGGGCGCGATACCCGGTCACGGCGTTGTGCCAAACTTTTGAGGTACATCGCAGCAGCTACAGGCACTGGCAGGCTTCCGCTAATGAACCCGACGGTGAGCGCGTGGTTAAGTGTAGCCGCGTCATGGAAGCCTGGAACGCCAGCGGCGGCTCTGCCGGCGCTCGAAGTATCGCGACCATCGTCACCGGCAGCTCTGGTGTCAAAATGGGGCGCTGGCTGGCTGGCAAGCTGATGAAGGAGCTGGGTATCGCCAGCTGCCAGCGACCGGCTCACAAATACAAACGCGGCGGCAATGAACACGTTGAAATACCGAACTATCTCAACCGCCAGTTCGCGGTTACCGCGCCGGATCAGGTCTGGTGCGGCGATGTGACCTACATCTGGACGGGCAAATGCTGGGCTTACCTTGCGGTGGTGCTAGATCTGTTCGCCCGCAAACCGGTGGGCTGGGCCATGTCGACGTCGCCGGACTCGGCGCTGACAGTTAAAGCGTTGCAGATGGCCTGGGAACTCCGGGGACAACCAACAGGAGTCATGTTCCACAGCGACCAGGGCAGCCACTATACCAG
Organism: Symbiopectobacterium sp. Eva_TO; assembly: GCF_053848865.1. NCBI lineage: Bacteria > Pseudomonadati > Pseudomonadota > Gammaproteobacteria > Enterobacterales > Enterobacteriaceae > Symbiopectobacterium > Symbiopectobacterium sp. Eva_TO. The sequence continues at coordinate 3,244,531 of NZ_JBSPEY010000004.1, forward strand.
CCGTCAATACCGGCAAGCCCTGTGGCGCTGCCGGATAAAGCAGAGTATGAGTCGGCGGGGTAACTGCTGGGATAATGCGCCAATGGAGCGGTTCTTCCGCAGCCTGAAGACAGAATGGGTGCCGACAAAGGGTTACAACAGCTTCAGCGAAGCCCAGGACGCGATTATCCGCTACATCACGGGGTATTACAGCGCTATCCGGCCTCACTGGTATAACGGCGGCTTAACTCCAAACGAATCTGAGCGACTGTTCTACATACAGTCTAATGGGGTGGCCAATATTAGTTGACCACTACACCAAATCGTAATGCTGGAGAAAATTCAGCAACCGTCCGGCACCGTTATTGTTCAGCCAATTGTGCAGATTATCGAAATAGCCCTTTTCCTGAGCATGAGCCGGATCTGGCTCCAGCACCAGATAGCGCCGCTCACGGATCCCCGCTTTCAATGCCTGTATGCTGTTGCTAGCAAATATCAGCCGGGCAAAGTTCGGCATTGGCTCCGGGTCAATCCCTTTCCGTTCAAGGTTAATCGAGTTCTCGCTGATGATGCCTTTCAGCCGATCACCTTCATAGTTGCGCCCTACCGTGACTTCATCGGCAAAGATCAGGAGCTTGTTCGCCATCGTTGCATTGAACTTCCCGGCGATCTGCCCGGCACCGTTGATATGTACCGCATACTGCCCGAGAATATCCTGTAGTGGACGCACCATTGTGCCTTTCCCCGTTCCGGGAATGGACTTCATCACAATAGCGACTGACGGCTTTTCATCCGGGCGCTGTATTAAATGTGCCATCCAGCGAATCAGATAGGCGTAGGTGGTCTCGTCCCCGGCACAAATCACCCGCCGCAGATGCTCGAGGTAAGGCGAACAATCCCCCGGCGTTGGCTCAACGGATAAGCCAGTGAACAGGTTATAGACGCTCTCCGGGCATTTTGACGGCGATGGATAGAAGCCCACGCCACCCGGCTTGTAGTTTTTCCCCGGCCAGTTCAGCCACGCCACACCAGCGGGTTTACGGGCTATACGTTCACAATGAAGAAAGTAGTTTCTAAACTGTGATATGTCCTCAAAGACATGCGTCACGCCGTTCACCTGACACGGTTTCAAGCTAACCACGCGATGCTTGCCGCCAATCGTCACATGCGTGTACGTCTCGTTGATCGCCTCCAGTATCTTGATATCTTCATCCGCCAGCGCTTCACCGTCAGCCAGTGCGCGATGTTCGGCTATCATCATGGCGGGGGTAAAATGGCTTAGCCCTTCGTTAAAGGCGAGCGTCGCAACCTCTAGCCCGTTCTGCTGGCGGTAGTCGTTCCAGTCCGCCTTGTGGTCAGTGGGCGGCAACGTCACCCAGCCAGAAACAGCGGTGGCGGCGCTCTCGGCCCTCTCCTTACCCTTGTTGCGCTCACCGGGCTTAATGTCGTTGTCGGCGGCAATGATGATTTTTGCTGCAGGATATTTTTCCCTTATTACCTTCGCAACGGGTAGCAGGTTGTCCGCGTCCATCGCCGCTACCGTAAAGGCATCCGGTCGTATCTGATGTACCGTCGTTGCTGTAGCGTAGCCCTCAGCAATCAGCACCATTTCAGCGCTCTGGGGGATGTAGCCCAGCGGAATAAATGCCCCTTTCTTTTTTGAACCGGCAATCAGGCGCTTGCGCCCGTCAGTGCCAATCACATGCGCACCCGTCACCGCGCCGTCTATCGTTCTAAGCGCCAACAGTATTGACCCGTCATCCAACAGCGAATGGGGGCCTTTCAGCCCCTTATTGTTGAGATAGACGGACTCTCCGCTATGGGTGGACTTCATCAATGCGGCGATCCAGTTAGCCATAGGAACCCTAGGCTGTGTCCCTTAATCCCATGAGTTATATTAACTGTTTGTTTCTACATCATTTTGAACTACGGCTCGCTACGACCTTCCCGATGAAGCATGGGCTATCATCCAGCCCTTACTCCCTGCTGAACCAGCAACACCACAGGCCGGACGCCCATGGGCTGAGCATCGCATGATTATCAATGGCATGTTCTGGGGCTGTGCTCTGGTGCCCCATGGCGTGATTTACCTGAGCGATACGGCCCATGGAAAACCGTTTATAACCGCTTTAACCGATGGTCAAAATCGGGAGTCATTAACCTTATTTTCAATAAGTTACTTTCATCACTTGATGCCCATGGCCTCGTGGACTGGTCAGCGACTGCGCTGGATGGTAGCAATATCAGGGCGCTGAAATGTGCTGCCGGTGCTCAAAAAAACATCCCGATATCACCGGAGATAATGGGCTGGGTCGCTCTCGAGGTGGTTTTGGCACCAAAATCCATCTGGCTACAGACGGAAGTGGTCTTCCGTTAAACATCGTGTTGAGCCCCGGTCAGGCTCATGAAAGTCAGTTTGCACTACGTCTTTTGGACGGTATTGGTGTTCAACGCCATAACGGCAGTATGAAACGCCGTGGTCATGCGGTACTCGCTGACAAGGCGTACTCCGGGCATGTATTACCTAACGAGCTGAAAAACAGAGGTATAAAAACTGTTATCCCCCGGAAATCCACTGAAAAAATGGCGGTGGATGGTCGTTCAAAGCTCGATCGTGACGCCTACCGCAATCGGAACGTTGTTGAACGGTGCTTTGGCCGTCTGAAAGAATACCGTCGCATTGCGACACGTTACGACAAAACGGCGAGGAATTATCTGGCAATGTTGAAACTGGGCTGCATCCACCTGTTTTACCAGAGGTTATGTAATTAAGGGACACAGCCTAACCTTCTCTTTGGCTGGCTTCTTCTCCGGAAGCGGTATCGCCATCACCTCAGCCACCTTTCTGGCAGCATCAGGAGCGCTGCACTGGAACACTTTCATCACCAAATCCAGCCCTGTACCGGCCCCACAGTGTGAGCAAAAGTAAGTGCCTCTCCCTTCCTTGTCGTCAAAACGATAACGGGTATTACCCCCACAGTGAGGGCATTCGCCCTCCTTGCGGTTGGTCGATATGTCGAGGCGCTGCAAGATGGCTTCCCAATGCCCGTTGGCCTTGAGGCGGATATCATCGACAAAAGTAGTCATACCCACCTCCGAGCGTTGACGTCATATCTGCCACCATCGACTGCCAGATTTCAGCACCGTAGGCGGTCAATCCGCACTCGGTGATGCACTTTTCCAATAACCGTATGGCAGCGTCCTCCCATAGCCTGTAGTTCTGCTGCAAGGCTTCCAGAAAATAGCTATCCACGAGGTCACGGACGCCTTTCACCCCACCAACTATCTGAACTTCAATAGGGGGTACCGTTTCAATCACAAAGTGCTCCCCACCATTGGTCGTGGTCAGATGGTCATACAGCACCGCCGAATACTGGTTAGCCAGCGCATTAAGGCGGAAGTTTTTTGTTACCAGTGTCATATTTCCCCCTCAGTGTGTGGTTGGCGCTTCCGGCATCCCGGACTCGTTCAGCGTTTTGATAAAGCTATCGTGCAACTCGGATAGCACCTCGCGCCCCATCTCGGAGAGGCCGCCGTTTTCATCGCGCATCTCCATATAAAACTGGATAGCGTTTAGCGTTCCCTGTTCCGCGCCGTATTTCTCAATCAGCGCCCCCTCGATGTTGTTAGCCATCGCGAAACGCTCAGCCGCCAGATACAGGTTCATCGCGCCATATTCGCCCTGATAAACCGCACATTCCTTGAACTCACCCGGACGCCATTCAACGGTAACGGTACCGTTGGCTTCACGTTGCTCACGGTTGAAGGCGTAAGCAATCAGCCAACGCCACAGCAGTAGCGCGTCATGGTTGGTATAGTCGTAGTCGGACTGCCCCCATTTGCGGGCAATCTCAAACGCCAAATTTAGGTCGTCATCCCACTCACCAGCGTCAAGGCGCGTCATGGCATCGGCGTAGGGTATGAGGTCTACATGCTCGTACAGGCGCTCAGCGGTGTGTTGCGAGATGTTGATACCGTCCGGGGTATTCTCGACGTGATAGCGACTCATGCGGCATCCTCCATCACAGCAGCCAACGTGCGGCTAACTTCGCAGTTGAGGTCACACTCTATACTGAGTAAGTCGATAAGAACCGGAGATACTTTCTCATCATTAGCCTTGTCAATAATGACTTCATACAGTGAACATGCTGCACTTGCACGGTATGCTGCGGTATCGAGAGAGATAGGTGTGTTACGCATGTGCCACCTCTTGAACTGTAACGATTTCCGTTATGGTTGAAGGTCACCTCGTTATACACAAGTCCGCAACGCCTTATATGCCAAGGGTTAGCGGGCTGAAATAGGCAGCCGGTGGGGTTGTAAATGAAGTGAAACCGACGTGTACTATCGCCATTTACGGCGCTGAAAAATGACACGGGATTCAGATGGCTGGGCACACCAAGAACTGGAAGGGGTAAATCTTGGTGACACGAGGCTCAATAAGCGTGCCAAAGGGCTTTTGATACGGCTGGCTGAGAATCCGCAAGCCAGCATTCCGCATGCGTGCCTCGGATGGTCTGAGACGCTGGGTGCTTACCGCTTCATGGAGAACCAAGCATTCGAATGGCGAGACATTCTGCAACCTCACTGGCAGCGTACGCAGGAAAGGATCCGAGAACACGAGGTTGTGCTGTGTATCCAAGACACTACCGAGCTTGACTTCAACGGGCAGCAAATCCAAGGCTTGGGTCCCTTGAACTACGAAGCCAGGCGTGGTCTGTATCTGCATCCGACCTACGCGGTCAGTCCGGATCGCGTGGGGTTGGGCGTACTGGATGCGTGGATGTGGGCAAGAGAGCCGAAGGATGCAGACGGAAAACGCGATGGGATCAAGGAGAGTACGCGCTGGCTCGAGGGATACGAGCGAGTTGCTGAACTCGCCTCGGAGTTGCCAAACACACGTCTGGTGTACTTAGCCGATCGCGAAGCGGATATCAAGGCGTTGATGCAGCTCGCTGATGACCTTGGCACTCCGGCTGACTGGTTGATCCGCTCGACTCATAATCGCAGTCTGGACTGTAATGAGAAGCTTTGGCAGAAGGTTGGAAAGACCGTGCCGGTGGGAGAAATCCAATTCGTTATGGCGGCTCGCGCGGGGCAGAAGGCGCGTACGGTGAAACAGGCGCTGCGCGTGAAGCGAGTGTCGCTGCGTTGCGGGTTGGCAGTGACTTGTGTGATAGCCAAGGAAATTGAGCCGCCAGCAGGCGTGAAGCCGGTCGAGTGGCGGTTGCTGAGCAATCGCGTACCTGAAGGACGAGAAGATATCGTGGAGCTGATCGACTGGTATCGGGCTAGATGGGAAATCGAGATGTTCTTCAATGTGCTGAAGAACGGCTGCTGTGTCGAAGCGTTACAGTTATCGACCGTGGATCGCATTGAGCGGGCATTGGCGCTGTTCATGATCGTGGCATGGCGCATCGCCTATTTAATGCGTATGGGACGAACCTGTCCAGAGCTGGACGCAATGTTGTTCTTTGATTCCGACGAGACTCATGGCGCTTACCTACTGATGAACAAGCGTATGCCCAAGGGCCGCCCTAAGCTAAACGAAGTATTGCGCTTAGTTGCGCAACTGGGAGGCTTTCTTGCTCGAAAAGGCGACGGTGAACCAGGCGCAAAAACTATCTGGAAAGGCTTGCAGAAAGTCATGACGGCCGCCGAAACGCTACGCGCGCTCAGGCACGAACAGAGATGTGTATAACGAGGTGGGTTGAAGGTGGGGTGATTTTGACCCTTCCTTGCACAGGTTGACGTCCAGCCCATATCAGGCGGCTGTCTTTGAACAGAGCGATGAAGGTGCGGCGATCTTGACGTGTGAACGACACTTTGCCGTAGGGCGTGGTCTCGTATTCGGGGATAATCCAGTAGGTATCAATAAACTCAGGGCGAGTTTGGGTAAAGCTCGGCTTGTCCCTGCCGATAAGGGCGGTATAGTTACACATAGCTACCTCGATAAGTACGTTATCGTTGGTGGTCAGAGGCCCGGTTAGTGTTGTAGCACTGCCGGGCTTCGTTGTTTGAGGTAAGCACTTGTCGTACAATTGGCTTACAACTTCACTATATACAGGAGTATACCAAGTGTCAACCATTAGTATCCAAGGTAAGGGAAGCAAGCAAATTGCTTTGCGTGTCGAAGCACCACTTGAAGAAGGGATTAAAAAAGCTCTTTCACAAGATGGTGATGCTTCTGTTTCAGCTTGGATAAAGCGAATTATCAGAAAAGAATTACAGTCACGAGGCATTGAACCCAAAGCCTGACTAGGCTGTGTCCCTTAATTACATAACCTCTGGTAAAACAGGTGGATGCAGCCCAGTTTCAACATTGCCAGATAATTCCTCGCCGTTTTGTCGTAACGTGTCGCAATGCGACGGTATTCTTTCAGACGGCCAAAGCACCGCTCAACAACGTTCCGATTGCGGTAGGCGTCACGATCGAGCTTTGAACGACCATCCACCGCCATTTTTTCAGTGGATTTTCGGGGGATGACAGTTTTTATACCTCTGTTTTTCAGCTCGTTACGTAATACATGCCCGGAGTACGCCTTGTCAGCGAGTACCGCATGACCACGGCGTTTCATACTGCCGTTCTGGCGTTGGACACTAATACCGTCCAAAAGACGTAGTGCAAACTGACTTTCATGAGCCTGACCGGGGCTCAACACGATGTTTAACGGAAGACCACTTCCGTCTGTAGCCATATGGATTTTGGTGCCGAAACCACCTCGAGAGCGACCCAGCCCATTATCTCCGGTGATATCGGGATGTTTTTTTGAGCACCGGCAGCACATTTCAGCGCCCTGATATTGCTACCATCCAGCGCAGTCGCTGACCAGTCCACGAGGCCATGGGCATCAAGTGATGAAAGTAACTTATTGAAAATAAGGTTAATGACTCCCGATTTTGACCATCGGTTAAAGCGGTTATAAACGGTTTTCCATGGGCCGTATCGCTCAGGTAAATCACGCCATGGGGCACCAGAGCACAGCACCCAGAACATGCCATTGATAATCATGCGATGCTCAGCCCATGGGCGTCCGGCCTGTGGTGTTGCTGGTTCAGCAGGGAGTAAGGGCTGGATGATAGCCCATGCTTCATCGGGAAGGTCGTAGCGAGCCATAGTTTAAAATGATGTAGAAACAAAGAGTTAGTATAACTCATGGGATTAAGGGACACAGCCTAGTCCGTTGCCATTCAGCGAAGCCAGTAGCTTGCAAGAGCCAATTGTGTTCTAATCCCTGTGAATTTCTAGGGCTAGAAATTATAAGCGTTGAAAGAAGGGCCGGACGTGGCCCTTTTTCTTTGCCTGTCGTCTGCACAAATGCCGAATCCGCCTTGTTATTCAATAGGTTGTCTGCACACACCCCCAACATATGAGTGTATGCTAAACCATTGATTGTATTGCGAGAGGTCACAGTGACCTCCGGCATGGGGATCTGGTGGTGGCGAGATTTTGCACTCCCCGATTTTGGGGAGCTCAAATGGAAGACATAATCATCATTTAACCACTTGATAAAATTACACTTCCTCACTTTGGCTAAGCTAAATATTAAGCTCAATGGGCCAGCCAAGGGGAAGGCTTCTTTCTGGCTGGCCTTCCCCAAGTCAATTAATCCCTCCGTTTGAAACGGAGGAATGCCACGTTGGAATATATCGCCCACTTTATTTAAGGCGTAGGGATACCCGTTCCGGTTATTACCGGAAATTATCGTTAACATAGCTAAACCTTAATTATTTATGAGCGTTGGCGTACGGGTTATGCACGTTTTCAACTTCAGGAATATTACGCATCCAATGCATTAAATCACTCAGCAGCCACGCGCAATGTTTTTCTGTTAATGCACGACGAGCGGGGAAGCGCCCTTTTAATTCCATGCGGTGTACCGAAGAACGAGATAGCGATGTAATGCGTTTACGCTCATCCTCGCGAACCAGACGGTCATAGGGTTCATTTAATTCATCCAAAATTACTTTGCGTTCTTCTTCTGTGGGATAGACATATTTATTGGACATTTCATTGCCTCTTTGAGAATAGTGTTTTGATGGCATGGTAGCGGCTCAATCTGGAAAGTAAATAGGAGGTGTGAGAGCTAGTTTGTGGATAACTCTCACTTAGTATTTTATTTGATGTCTCCTGATGCTTCCTGATGTTTCTAGACGCATCAATGCTTGTACGAAAAAAAGGGCTTTGTTGAATAAATAGAAAGTTTGGGTAATCATCGGATCAGATCACCATAGTTGTTTCAACATCAGGTCTCCATGGCAAAACAAAATTTTAAAATCACTAACTGGCCCTCCTATAACAATGCCCTCAAGCAGCGCGGTTCTCTAACCGTATGGCTAGATGAATCAGCCATTGCTGCATGGACGGAAAAAACGACTACTGAACGGCGTGGACGACCGCTCCACTACTCAGATATGGCCATCACCACAGTCCTGATGATGAAACGCGTGTTTGGCCTTTCATTGAGGGCTTTACAGGGTTTTGTTGACTCGATTTTTAAACTGATTAAATTGTCGCTGCATTGTCCAGACTATTCGCTGCTCAGCAAGCGAGCAAAGACAGTGAACATCAGCATAAAAACGCCAACCCGTGGTGAAATCTCACATCTGGTCATTGATGGAACCGGCCTGAAGGTCTTTGGCGAAGGCGAATGGAAAGTCCGGCAGCATGGTGCCGACAGACGCAGGGTGTGGCGTAAGCTGCATCTGGCAGTAGACAGTGCGATGCATGAGATTATCTGTGCGGATTTGTCGCTCAGTGGTACGACTGATGCCCAGGCTCTACCGGCACTGATAAACCAGACCCACCGGAAAATCAGAGAGGCATCGGCTGACGGCGCTTACGATACAGGTTACTGCCATGATGCTCTGCTGAGGAAGAAAATAAGGCCGCTTATCCCGCCGCGAAGGGGGGCGCAATATTGGCCGGACCACTACCACGAGCGTAACCACGCTGTTGCAAATCAGCGCCTGAGCGGCAGCAAGGATACCTGGAAAAATAAAGTGGGCTATCACCGACGCTCAGTGGCTGAAACGGCCATGTTCCGGTTCAAAACGCTTCTGGGTGGTCATCTAAGTCTGCGTGACTACGATGCTCAGGTGGGTGAAGCCATGGCGATGGTCAAAGCGCTTAACCGGATCACGCTATTAGGAATGCCGAACAGTATTCGCATCACGTAACAATCGACCTGGGGCACAGTCGTTACAAGTTCTGATTTATTCAACAAAGCCGAAAAAAAGTTTAAAATATTTTCTCGTCAGCCTGACTTTTTATTCTCGGAGGTGATAAATGGGTGTTTTTTAGCCAATTCATCCAATCTATCCATCCACCTATTCAGAGCGTCGAGTTTCTCCGGCAGGTACTGACTCCGGTTGTAAATACCCATCACCCCCGGCATAGCATGGCCTAGAAGCTGCTCTACGATATGTGGAGCTACGCCCATGTCATTAAGTCCGGTTGCAAGAGTGCGACGCAAGTCGTGGGGCGTCCACTGTGTATTGTGATTGAGTTTTTTCCATACCTTGCAGCCCCATATGCTAACTGCTGATCGGTGTTTCATTTCTCCCAATAAATATCCTGTTTTCAAATTACAATCTATCAAGCTCTTCATATATGGCCGGATTTTTTCTGGTATTGGTCTTATTATTGGTGAGTCGGTTTTGCTATGAGACCTAGGCACTTTCCATAGCCAATCATCAAGATCCCATTCGTCCCAGAGTGATAATCTAGCCTCCGAACTCCGGCAACCAAACACCATTAATATCTTTAGCCAAGATGAATAGTAAGGAAGAAATTTGTTTGTGTTATTCAGAGAATCCCATAACTGTCCAATTTCGACATCAGTTAAGACTCTGTCGCGCTTTGATTCCTTTTGGCCAACATCAGATACGACTAAATCATCAAGAGCATTGCTAATGTGTATTAGCTCAGACCTGATCTGACAGTTACCGGTTATTTATACAGGTGTCTGTCAGATTAAATCTGGTTCAGATTTTTTTCTGCCCAGACTCGTTTACCATCAAGTAACGTGGCCATTGGCGTACGCCCGCAGCACATTTTACCCTGATGAGTTCGCTCATTATTGTAATGCCACAACCAGTTGTCCAGATCCTTTTGTAGACTTTCTAGGTCCTCGTATAACGTCTTACGGAACGCAACCTGATAAAAATCCTGCAAAATAGTTTTATGGAAGCGCTCGCAGATACCGTTTGTCTGCGGAGACATCGCTTTCGTTTTCGTATGGTCTATATCGTTGATAGCCAAGTACAGCTGATAGTCATGTTGTTCCACTTTACCGCAGTACTCCGTCCCCCTGTCCGTCAGTATTCTTAGCATTGGCAGCCCCTGAGCTTCGTAGAACGGCAGCACGCGATCATTGAGCAGGTCGGCGGCAGAGATCGGTGCTTTACTCGTGTAAAGCTTGCAGTGCGCCACTTTCGAGTACGTATCCACGAACGTCTGCTGGTAGATACGGCCAACACCTTTCAGATTACCCACGTAGAAGGTGTCCTGCGACCCCAGATAACCCGGGTGAGCAGTCTCTATTTCACCACAGGCTTCGTCGTCGTGCGCCTTCTTCTCCAGTGCAGCGATTTGAGCATCAGTAAGTACGATGCCTTCTCTGGCAACTTTTTCCTCAAGTGCCTTCAGGCGCTTACGAAAGTTTTCCAGATCGTGTCGTTGCCAGATGGAGCGCACACCGCTGCCAGAAATGAAGACGCCTTTTTTACGCAGCTCATTACTGGTCCGGTGCTGGCCATGAGCCGGGAACTCAATGGCGTAATCAACAACCGCACGTTCAGTGGCTTCATCAGCACGGTTTTTCAGGTTGGGAACCCGGCGATTTTGGTTAACCAGAGCGTCAATGCCGCCTTCTGCCGCCAGTTCCTGATAGCGATAAAACGTGTCGCGTGACACCCCCATGATTTTACAGGCTTTTGATACGTTACCGAGTTCTTCGGCGAGATTGAGCAGGCCGGCTTTGTGTTTGATGATGGGATTGTTAGTATGAAGCATGAGAGTTACCTCGTGTTTTGTATAAGGATTCGACACCCATATCAAAACCGGTAACTCTCAACCTTTCAAGGTCCAGTGTCAGATCAAGTCGCGACTAATACAGCTAATGGCATATCGGCGGACACGACAAAACTTAAGCGCCTGCTTACACACCTGAAGAAGTTTCCCTGCACTCACCGGAACCGTTTTTTTCATTCGGTCGAAACATTGTAGCCAATAGCGAGTTTCACAATCCGATAAAGCCATATCCCCGACGTAAGGGTAGATATGCTTTTTTAATTGTAATAACTGTTTATCAACATCTGTGCGATTGTCCGTTGCGTAATGTTTTATCCAATACTCAATTGCATCTTTAACTGTTACAGGCTTTAGCGATTCTTGCTTGGTAAGCTTCAATTGCCGTTTTGGGTCTTTACCTTCTGACAGCCATGTGCGGCACTCATCACGCCTCTCTCTTGCTCGTTTGAGGCTCATATCTGGGTAACGTCCTAGGGTTACACGCTGTATCGTCCCGCTGTTGCGATAAGTGAACGTCCAGCTAATGCCTCCTACCGTCGACACTCTGACGCTCAATCCTGCGCCATCGGCAAAAAATTCATACTTCTTACGAGGTACTCCTAATAGATTTCTTAGCTTCTTATCCGAGAGTTTGTTTAATTCTCCACCCATTTTGTCATCTATTTGTTATTCGTATTGTTATGCATAATTTACTGCAAAAGCAGCAAAGCATGGAAGCACATAGAAACAACAACAAGATATAATTAGCTGTATTTTAATGTTTATTTACGGTTTTTTGAAAAGCATCTACAGCCATAGAAACAATATGTTGCTTTCTCTGTCTGACACCGTTCAACATCGGCATGATTACCAGTGACAACAGGGGCAGCTATGCAAGAGAGGTTCCGAAGCAGAAACATCTGACTGGCAAGATCTTCACGCAACGCATAGAGCGCAATAACCTGACGCTCCGTACCCGCATTAAACGACTGACGCGTAAAACGATTTGCTTCTCGCGCTCCGTCGAGATTCACGAAAAAGTCATCGGAGCCTTCATCGAAAAACACATGTTCTACTAATTGGAGTCATTACCTGATTTTTAACCCTGTAGTGGTGGCAAAAATGTTGTTTTTCGCTTTTTTTTGTTCTGTTGCCATACGGGAGCGTGACAAGGTCGTCACTTAACCTGATGATTCGTGTGTGTAATCTTGCCACGATGCGTGTTCTGGTGATGAAGTAAGGTATGACTATGCCTCAGCGGCCTACCCAAATCGGTTGACTCCAGCTTCCCATCTAAGGTAAAAAAGCGGTTCGTGCTTCGGTTAAATTTGCAACAAAATGACACGTGTTCCCCCCTGTCCAGACCTTGTATGCATGGCGGTTTCTTTATCGGGGAATATGTGTTAACAGCATAATATAACGAAGTTTTTTACTATAACAGTGTTATATGCAAGTTTTGATTATGCGTCATGGTGATGCAGTACCTGACGCAGCCAGTGATGCGCTTCGCCCGCTCAGTGCGCGCGGTGTTGAAGAGTCGCGTCAGATGGCTTTCTGGCTACATGACCAGGGTGTGGCTATTACGCGTGTTTTGGTGAGTCCTTATGTCCGCGCCCAGCAAACTCTGTCCACCTTGCGTGGTATCCTTTCCCTGTCTGATGAAGACGATTGCCTGCCAGCGCTGACGCCGGTCGGCGATGCCGCATTTGTCAGTGATTACCTGCTGGCGTTGGCCGGTGAGGGGATCGAATCGGAATTGATCGTCTCGCACCTGCCCTTGGTAGGGTATCTGGTGGCGGAACTCAGCCCGCAAACCGGAGCGCCGATGTTTGCCACCTCGGCGGTGGCCTGCGTTACTCTCGATGCGCAGTCGGGGGCTGGTGTGTTCGATTGGCAAATCAGCCCGTCACAGTTGGCGCTTAAATCCTGATCTGAGCTTGCGCCGTCGCAAATGTCAGGCGACAGCGCGCAAGCTGGGTGCATTAGCGCGACGGTTCAGTGCCCGCTTTTATCTGACCGTACGCCGCATCCAGTTCCACCAACACCAAAAGTGCGGCGTCACCGCCGAACTCTTTGGGTGCCTGATGGAAAGCCAGTACATCCGGATGTTGTGCCAGCCAGAGTGGCGTTTGCTGTTTGAGAATATGCTTACCGTGTCCGTGCATCACACAGGCGCAGTAAACGTGTTCACGGCGACAGGCCGCGAGCAGGGCACCTAGCTCTTGCTTGGCTTGCAACTGGGTTAATCCCATATCGTTATACACATCTTTTGGCCATTTTTTGAACAGGATGCTCAGAACCCCGTGAATTAAGGCATTCAAGCCATCCCATTGGCTTTTTGAGGTTCAAAATGCCACTCTGAGATAAACCCGTAACTCATTGATTAAACAGTGCGTTAGAAAGATGTGTATAACGATATGGGTTAATCCGCGCAGATCGAGAAACAGATCTGGGGAATAGTCGCCGCGCCGCAGTTTTTTTAGCTCGTAATGGCTGCTGCCGGGGCGTACGTAACGCGTGGGGCCGTCGCTGTCCAGTTGAGGCTGAAATTCGTCGGAAAAATAAAAGCTGGCATCCACTTGTTCCTGCAACGCCTTGCGCGGCGGCAGCTTATCTTCTACCTGATGGCGCTGGGGACGGTGTACATAGGTATCCTGGCGCAGCGTTTTGGTGCCGGCCACGGAGGCGCGGAATAGCTGTGCGTCGCCATCATTCAACGCGTGTTTTTTACTCATTCGGTCACCCCGGTGTGTCTCTCACGGTCCTTATTACGTCGGCGTATCTGCTTCCCGATGGGGCGGCCTGGCGTTAGGGCATCAATTCATACGGCATTTGCCATAAATGACATGGGCTCCAGTGTAACCTGTAATAGTGCCTGCGCTACCTTTTTAATAGCAAACCCGAAATTGCCAAACAACAGAAGGGGAGAATCGATTGATAGGCAACGCAGAGGATTTCTGCGCGGGCGGGGTGATATCTGCTGATTTGTCGTTGGCTTCATGGCAAACTAAGCGGCATTTCCGGACAGGTGGGGTCTGTGGAGGACTAACTTGGATAAAATTTTCGTCGACGAGGCGGTCAAAGACCTGCATACCTTGCAAGACATGCTGCGCTGGGCGGTAAGCCGTTTTAACGCAGCCGAGCTCTATTATGGACATGGCACCGATAACCCGTGGGATGAAGCGCTGCAACTGGTGCTGCCCACCCTGTATTTGCCCCTTGATTTCCCAGTGGATATGTATGGCTCGCGTCTGACGGTATCGGAGCGCCAGCGTGTGGTTGAGCGCGTTATTCGTCGCGTTAATGAACGTCTGCCAGTGGCTTACCTGACCAACAAAGCGTGGTTTTGCGGGTTGGAGTTTTTTGTTGATGAGCGCGTGTTGGTGCCGCGTTCGCCAATCGGCGAGCTGATTTCACAGCAGTTCGCTGGATTGATCGTCGATGAGCCGCAGCATATTCTCGATCTTTGCACTGGCAGCGGCTGCATCGCGATTGCGTATGCGCACGCCTTCCCCGATGCAGAAGTGGATGCTGTCGATCTCTCCAGCGATGCGTTGGCCGTCGCCGAGCTGAATATCCAGCAACACGGCCTGGAACAGCAGGTCACACCGATTCGTTCCGACTTGTTCCGCGCGCTGCCGCCGATCGCGTATGACCTGATTGTCACCAATCCCCCGTATGTGGATGCGGAAGACATGGCGGATTTGCCACAGGAGTTTCGCCGCGAGCCGGAACTGAGCCTTGCGGCGGGCAATGACGGGCTGGATTTGGTACGCCGCATTTTGGCCTGCGCGCCAGATTACCTTAATGAGCAGGGCGTGCTGATCTGCGAAGTGGGCAACAGCATGGTGCATTTGATGGATCAGTATCCGAATATTCCTTTTACCTGGCTGGAGTTCGAGCACGGTGGTGATGGCGTATTTATGCTGACAAAAGATCAACTGGTGGATTGCCACAGCCATTTTGCGGCGTATCGGCAATAAAAACACCGGTTATGCCGGGCTCGCCCCAGCAATATAAATCATAATGCAGTACAGAATAGCGATGTTACATAGAAAGGAGCCGTGATGGCAGGCAACAGTATTGGCCAGTTCTTCCGCGTCACCACGTTCGGCGAATCCCACGGTATTGCACTGGGATGTATCGTTGATGGCGTACCGCCGGGCATTCCGCTGACTGAAGCGGATCTGCAACGCGATTTGGATCGCCGTCGCCCCGGCACCTCGCGTTATACCACGCAGCGCCGCGAGCCGGATCAGGTGCGTATTTTATCTGGGGTGTTTGAAGGGGTCACCACGGGCACCAGCATTGGCCTGATCATCGAAAATACCGATCAGCGCTCTCAGGATTACAGTGCGATCAAAGACGTGTTCCGCCCTGGTCATGCCGATTATACCTACGAACAAAAATACGGCGTGCGTGACTATCGCGGCGGCGGCCGCTCTTCGGCCCGTGAAACCGCAATGCGTGTGGCCGCTGGTGCCATTGCCAAAAAATACCTGCAAATGATACACGGTATTCAGGTACGTGGTTATCTGGCGCAAATGGGCGATGTCACCTGTGAATTGAAAGCGTGGGATATCGTCGAGCAAAACTCGTTTTTCTGCCCCGACGCCGACAAGATCGATGCGCTGGATGAATTGATGCGTGCCCTGAAAAAAGAGGGTGACTCCATCGGCGCTAAAGTCAGCGTTGTCGCCGAATCGGTGCCCGCTGGTTTGGGTGAGCCAGTGTTTGACCGTTTGGATGCCGACCTGGCCCACGCATTGATGAGTATCAACGCGGTAAAAGGCGTAGAAATCGGCGATGGATTTGCGGTTGTCACCAAACGCGGCAGCGAAAACCGTGATGAAATTACCCCGCAAGGGTTCCAGAGCAACCATGCGGGCGGCGTGTTGGGTGGCATCAGCAGCGGACAGGCGATTGTTGCGCATCTGGCGCTGAAACCCACCTCGAGCATCACGGTGCCGGGGAAAACCATCAACCGCCAGGGTGAAGCAACGGAAATGATCACCCGTGGACGTCACGATCCCTGCGTGGGGATTCGTGTTGTGCCGATTGCGGAGGCAATGATGGCAATTGTATTGATGGATCATCTGTTGCGTCAGCGTGCCCAGTGTGCGGACGTCGTGAGTCAGGCTCCTCGTTGGTAAACTAAACATGAAAAAAGGGTGGGTGGGGGCCATTGCCGTGCTGTTAAGCGCGGGCGTATGGGCAAAAACCCCGTGGCAAGAGATCGCGCATCCGGTGCCGGGTACGGCGCAGGCCATTGGTGCGTTCTCTAACGGTTGTATTGTCGGTGCGCAGCCGTTGCCGTTGGAATCCGTGAATTATCAGGTGATGCGTGTCGATCAACGCCGCTATTTCGGTCATCCGGATTTGCTGGCGTTTATCACGCGACTAAGCGCTAATGTGAAAAAGCAGACTGGCGGTATTGTGCTGGTGGGCGATATGGGAATGCCGGCTGGCGGTCGATTCAGCAGCGGTCATGCCAGTCACCAGTCCGGTCTGGATGCGGATATTTGGTTACAGATGCCGCTGCAACGTTGGACGGCACAGCAACTCCTGAAACCGCAGCCTATCGATTTGGTCGCAGCCAATGGTCGTCAGGTCAACCCACGCTTGTGGCAGCCACAGGTGACGGCGTTGATCAAATTGGCCGCGCAGGATCATGAGGTCACCCGCATCTTTGTCAACCCGGCCATCAAGAAACAGCTGTGTCAGGAAGCGGGACAGGATCGTGACTGGCTGCGCAAAGTGCGTCCCTGGTTTGCTCACAGGGCGCATATGCACGTGCGGTTACGCTGCCCGGCAGACAGCCTGGAATGTCAGGATCAGGACGCGCCACCCGCAGGTGATGGGTGCGGTGCTGAATTGAGCAGTTGGTTTACGCCACGCCAGCCGACCCCTGAAGCGCCAGTGAAAACTCCACCTTCGCTACCGGCCTCGTGCCAGGCATTACTCGATAAACATCTGTTGGTGAACTAAGTCATGGAATGGTTTTTAGTCAGCCCCGAAATGCTCGGGGTGTTGTTTGCTTTTGCAGCACTTGCCGGTTTTATCGATTCTATCGCGGGGGGTGGTGGGTTACTCAGTATTCCAATTCTGCTCTCGGCAGGACTAAGCCCAGCGCAGGCGCTGGCAACCAATAAACTGCAAGCGGTTGGTGGATCTTTTTCTGCCAGTCTCTATTTTGTCCGTCAGCGCGCCGTGAGGTTAAGTGAACAGAAGCTGCCCATCGCCTTGACCTTTTTAGGCTCAACGTTTGGTGCCTGGTTGATTCAGCAGATTCACGCGGATTTTTTGCGCCAGATCCTGCCTGTTCTGGTGATCGGTATCGGGCTCTATTTCCTGTTAATGCCGAAAATTGGCGATGAAGATCGCCAGAAACGTTTGTCGGGCCTTCCGTTTGCCTTTTTGGCGGGCGGGTGTATCGGGTTCTATGACGGTTTTTTTGGCCCTGGCGCTGGTTCGTTCTACGCGCTGGCGTTTGTCACGCTCAGCGGTTTTAGCCTGCCTAAAGCCACGGCGCATGCCAAGGTGCTCAATTTCACTTCCAATTTTGGTGGGTTGCTGTTCTTTATTCTGGGCGGTCAGGTGGTCTGGGGCGTTGGGCTGGTGATGCTGGTCGGGCAGGTGTTGGGTGCCCGCCTCGGTGCTCGCATGGTGCTCAATAAGGGGCAAACGCTGATCCGTCCGATGCTGGTGATTGTGTCTGCCTGTATGAGCGTGAAGTTGATTTATGATAACCACGGCAGCGATATAGCCCAATGGATAGGACACCTCTGGTCATGACCACCTCTAGTGTAAGCACTACGCACGATTACCGCGATCTCATTACTTTGTTCGCACAGTGCTTTGAGCAGGACTATAACACTCGGCTGGTGAAAGGGGATGATGAGCCTATCTATCTGCCTGCTGATGAACAGTTTTCCTATCATCGTATTGTGTTCGCGCACGGGTTTTATGCCAGTGCATTTCATGAAATTTCTCACTGGTGCATTGCCGGTGAGGCGCGACGCAAGCTGGTGGATTTTGGCTATTGGTACTGTCCGGATGGCCGCGATGCGGCAACGCAGGGGCAGTTCGAGCAGGTAGAAATCAAGACACAGGCGTTTGACTGGCTGTTTTGCGTGGCTTCGGGCTTTGCCTTTAATGTCAGTTGCGACAATCTGGAAGGGAGTATTGAGCCGGATCGCATCGCGTTTCAGCGCACCGTACATGCACAAGTGATGACCTATCTGGAGCAAGGTATTCCGGCGCGTCCATTGCGCTTTATTCGTGCATTACAATCGTTTTACAATACGCCGCCGTTGACGGCGGAGCAGTTCCCGTATCCCGCCGATCTCAACTTATGCGGATAAACGTTAATAGTGAGGATGTTAGATGATCGCAGAATGTGAAGCGCGTATTCTTGCGCTGATTGATGATATGGTAGAGCATGCCAGCGATGATGAACTTTTTGCCGGTGGCTACCTGCGCGGTCATTTGACGCTGGGAGTGGCAGAGGCTGAAGAGGAGGGGGATACCTCGGTTCAGGCGCTCTATCAGCGCGTTTGCGACAGCGTACAGCAAGCGATTAAAGGTAATGCCTTCAAATAGTTGGCTTTTGTGATATTCTGCCGCTATTTGAGGTTTCCACGTGGTTACTGTTTTTGTTCATTGGCCTCGCTGCCATTCAGATAAAGTTTATCGACATGGTCTTAGTCCAACTAAGCGCGAACGCTTCCGGTGTCAGTGCTGTCGCCGTGTATTCCAGCTTACCTACCGCTATGAAGCGCGAAAGCCGGGAGTCAAAGAGCAGATCGTTGATATGGCCTTCAACGGTGCCGGTGTTCGCGATACCGCCAGAACGTTGAAAATAGGCATCAATACGGTCATCCGGGCTTTAAAAAGCTCTCGCCCCGCAGGATAACGTCTTCTCCCGTTGCTCACGCCGACGTCGCCCTTATCTGTGAACTTGATGAGCAATGGAGCTTCGTTGGCAGTAAGGCGCTACAGCACTGGCTCTGGTACGCTTACAATACCAAAACGGGCGGTGTTCTGGCCTACACTTTTGGCCCCCGAACCGATGAGACCTGCCGTGAATTGCTGGCTCTGTTGACACCGTTCAACATCGGCATGATTACCAGTGACAACTGGGGCAGCTATGCAAGAGAGGTTCCGAAGCAGAAACATCTGACTGGCAAGATCTTCACGCAACGCATAGAGCGCAATAACCTGACGCTCCGTACCCGCATTAAACGACTGGCGCGTAAAACGATTTGCTTCTCGCGCTCCGTCGAGATCCACGAAAAAGTCATCGGAGCCTTCATCGAAAAACACATGTTCTACTAATTGGAGTCATTACCCTCTTATCGTTATTTCTCACGCTTTCTAAGGTTTTTTATTTTATGAAAAGCTGTTTCTTATTTTTCAAATGAATGTTGCAAACTTTCAGCTGTTAACATTGGCGCTGACAATTGGGTTTTTTTACTAACTAAATTGACAAAAATGTGTGTTGGATCAAAAAATAACCCTATTAACGCTAAGGGGGACCGGGTTTTCCGCACGAAAATGGTATAGTGTTTGTGCATTATCACCTATCCTTTAGCTAGCAGGTTGTTAACAATTACACCCGCCAGAGCCAGACTGACTCGATTTAGCTGAAGTGTGAGAAGTGAGATGTTAACAAAACAGCGTGCATGTTAAGTTATGTGCTGTTATTTTTAGTAAGGTTGAAAAAAGGTTACAAAATAAAGGACGCAACCGCTGCAAAAAGCGCTTAACGTAGATGTATTCCGCACTGTTTGCAGGGTGATTATCCTTCCTTTTAATCGATGTGACGCCTTAACTGCCAATAGAGCAGGTGTTCAACGTCACTTTTGATGAGTAAGCAAGAGTATGTCAACAACGACTGAAATCCTCGCCCATCACTGGGCATTTGCGCTATTCGTTATCATCGCCCTCGGCTTGTGCGGCTTCATGCTGTTGGGCGGGTTCCTGCTAGGTGGGAGAGCCAGGGCAAGGGCAAAGAACGTTTCCTATGAATCCGGGATTGACTCGGTTGGCTCTGCGCGCATGCGCCTGTCCGCCAAGTTCTATATGGTTGCCATGTTTTTCGTTATTTTCGACGTTGAAGCCCTGTATCTCTATGCCTGGGCCGTTTCCATTCGGGAAAGCGGCTGGCTGGGCTTCATCGAAGCTGCCATTTTCATTTTGGTGTTGTTGGCGGGGTTGGTCTACCTGGTTCGTATCGGCGCGCTCGACTGGACGCCGACGCGTTCAAAACGGCAGGTTATCAAGTCTGACTTTCCGGTTAACACTACCAACACTCATCCGCAGTAACAGCGAGGCACTTTAAGATGGACTATACGCTCACCCGCATAGAGCCGGACGGTGAGAATGACCGTTATCCCCTGCAACGCCAGGAGATCGTTACCGATCCTCTGGAACAGCATGTTCACCGTAGTGTCTTCATGGGAAACCTGGAGCATGCTTTACACGACACGGTCAACTGGGGCCGCAAGAATTCACTGTGGCCTTATAACTTCGGTCTTTCCTGCTGCTATGTGGAAATGGTGACCTCGTTCACTGCCGTGCATGACGTGGCGCGCTTTGGCTCTGAAGTATTACGTGCTTCACCGCGTCAGGCTGACTTCATGGTGGTGGCTGGAACCTGTTTTACTAAAATGGCTCCGGTGATCCAACGCCTGTACGAACAGATGCTGGAGCCGAAATGGGTCATTTCCATGGGCGCGTGCGCTAACTCCGGCGGCATGTACGATATCTACTCTGTGGTGCAGGGCGTCGATAAGTTCCTGCCGGTGGACGTCTATATCCCGGGTTGCCCGCCGCGTCCTGAAGCGTATATGCAAGCGCTGTTGCTGCTCAAAGAGTCTATTGGTCAAGAGCGCCGCCCTCTGTCATGGGTGGTGGGAGAGCAGGGCGTGTATCGCGCCAACATGCAATCCGAGCGCGAACGCAAACGTGAAGAACGTATTGCGGTGACGAACCTGCGTTCGCCCGACGAGATTTAATCTGTTAATGGCAAGCAGATTGGCTGCGTAATACTACTCTCACAGGGTAGCAAGATAATAAACGGCAGCCGCACCATTAACAGAATGGCAAAATTACCGTGGTGATATATTTATGACAGATTTAACGACGCACGACCTCGCGCAGCCGGCCTGGGCTACCCGCGATGACCGGGATGATCCCGTCGTTGGCGAGCTGTGTAACCGTTTTGGACCCGAAGCCTTTACCGTGCAGGCAACCCGTACCGGGATGCCGGTTGTATGGGTAAAGCGTGAGCAATTACTGGACGTTGTCACGTTCCTGAAGAAACTCCCCAAACCCTATGTGATGCTGTTCGATCTGCATGGGATGGACGAGCGCCTGCGCACACACCGTGAAGGCTTGCCTGCCGCAGACTACTCTGTCTTCTACCACTTCATCTCCATTGAACGTAATCGCGACATCATGATCAAGTTGCCATTGTCTGAAAATGACCTGCGCCTGCCGACCATGGTGAAACTGTTCCCTAACGCCAACTGGTATGAGCGTGAAGTATGGGACATGTTCGGTATTACGTTTGATGGACACCCGCACCTGACGCGCATCATGATGCCGCAGACGTGGGAAGGTCACCCGCTGCGTAAAGACTACCCGGCGCGTGCCACCGAATTAGATCCCTTTGTGCTGACCAAGCAGAAAGAAGATCTGGAAATGGAATCTCTGACTTTCAAGCCCGAAGACTGGGGCATGAAGCGCGGGACGGAAAACGAAGATTTCATGTTCCTTAACCTCGGTCCGAACCACCCCTCATCACACGGGGCGTTCCGCATCATCCTTCAACTGGATGGTGAAGAGGTTGTCGATTGTATTCCTGATGTGGGCTATCACCACCGTGGTGCGGAGAAAATGGGCGAGCGCCAGTCATGGCACAGCTATATCCCGTATACCGACCGTATCGAGTACCTGGGCGGCTGCGTCAATGAAATGCCCTATGTGTTAGCCGTAGAGAAACTGGCAGGGATCGTGGTGCCGGAACGTGTGAACGTTATCCGCGTCATGCTCTCAGAGCTGTTCAGAATAAACAGCCACCTGCTCTACATCAGTACCTTTATTCAAGACGTCGGTGCCATGACGCCGGTCTTTTTTGCCTTTACCGATCGCCAGAAAATTTATGATTTGGTGGAAGCCATCACCGGTTTCCGTATGCACCCGGCCTGGTTCCGCATCGGTGGAGTGGCACACGATCTGCCGCGCGGCTGGGAACGTCTGCTGCGTGAGTTTTTGGACTGGATGCCCAAGCGTCTGGATACCTACGTTACGGCTGCGCTGAAAAACACCATCCTCAAAGGACGTACTCAAGGCGTAGCGGCGTACAACGCTAAAGAAGCGCTGGAGTGGGGCGTCACTGGGGCGGGGTTGCGTGCTACCGGTATCGCGTTTGACGTGCGTAAATGGCGTCCGTATTCCGGCTATGAAAACTTTGACTTTGAAGTACCGTTCGGCGATGGCATCAGTGACTGCTATGCCCGCGTGATGCTGAAAGTGGAAGAGCTGCGCCAGAGTCTGCGGATTCTGGAACAGTGCCTGAACAATATGCCGGAAGGTCCGTTCAAAGCCGATCACCCGCTGACTACGCCGCCGCCGAAAGAGCGCACGTTGCAGCACATTGAAACGCTGATCAACCACTTCCTCCAGGTGTCCTGGGGCCCGGTGATGCCGGAAAACGAATCGTTCCAGATGATCGAAGCGACGAAAGGCATCAACAGTTATTACCTGACCAGCGACGGCGGCACCATGAGCTACCGCACACGTATTCGCACCCCAAGCTACGCGCACTTGCAGCAGATCCCTTCCGTGATTCGCGGTTGTCTGGTATCTGACCTGATCGTGTACCTCGGGAGTATTGATTTCGTTATGTCAGATGTGGATCGCTAATTATGCATGATCAAGACACTCAACAACCTATTAACGCCGCAGCCGATGCCGCGCCGAACGAGTCTGTTTTTGTATTGAGCGACGCTGAGCTCGATGCCATCGAACATGAAAAACATCACTACGAAGATGCGCGCGCGGCGTCCATCGAAGCGCTGAAAATTGTTCAGAAACATCGTGGCTGGGTGCCGGATGGTGCTATCCATGCCATTGCCGATATTCTGGGGATTCCGGCCAGCGATGTGGAAGGCGTGGCGACGTTTTACAGCCAGATTTTCCGTCAACCGGTTGGGCGTCACGTGATTCGCTATTGCGACAGCGTGGTGTGCTACATCAACGATTTTCAGGGCGTGCAAGCGGCACTGGAACGAAAACTGAAGATCAAGCCCGGTCAAACCACCTTTGACGGTCGTTTTACCCTGTTGCCGACCTGCTGCCTGGGCAACTGTGACAAAGGCCCGTCGATGATGATCGACGAGGATACGCACAGCCATGTCAAGCCTGACGATATCGATTCGCTATTGGAGCCGTATCAATGAGTATGAACAGGATTTTGACGCCCGAACAGCATCCGCTGACCTGGCGTCTGCGTGATGACAAGCAGCCGGTATGGATTGACGAATACCGCGCAAAGAATGGGTATGCGGCGGCGCAGAAAGCGCTCAGCGGCATGGCACAGGATGAAGTGGTTAGCCTGGTAAAAGACGCGGGCCTGAAAGGGCGCGGCGGTGCAGGCTTCTCCACCGGTCTGAAATGGAGCCTAATGCCGAAAGACGAAAGCATGAACATTCGCTATCTGCTGTGTAATGCGGATGAGATGGAGCCGGGCACTTACAAAGACCGTTTGCTGATGGAACAACTGCCGCACCTGCTGGTGGAAGGCATGTTGAACAGCGCATTCGCCCTCAAAGCCTATCGCGGCTATATCTTTCTGCGTGGCGAATACGTAGAGGCTGCCGTTAACCTGCGTCGCGCCATCGAAGAAGCTAAACAGGCGGGCCTGCTTGGTAAAAATATTCTCGGCAGCGGATTCGATTTCGAGCTGTTCGTGCACACCGGTGCCGGGCGCTATATCTGTGGTGAAGAAACCGCGCTGATCAACTCATTGGAAGGCCGCCGCGCGAATCCGCGCTCCAAGCCACCGTTCCCTGCCTCTGCCGGTGCATGGGGCAATCCGACCTGTGTAAACAACGTGGAAACCCTGTGTAACGTGCCTGCGATTATCGCGCACGGTGCCGAATGGTATCAGGGGCTGTCTGCTGGCAAGAGTAAGGATGCGGGCACCAAGCTGATGGGATTCTCTGGCCGTGTGAAAAACCCCGGTTTGTGGGAACTGCCGTTTGGCACCTCAGCGCGTGAGATTTTGGAAGACTACGCGGGCGGCATTCGCGACGGGCTTAAATTCAAAGCCTGGCAGCCGGGCGGCGCGAGTACCGACTTCCTCACCGAAGCGCACCTTGACTTGCCGATGGATTTCGAACATATCGCCAAGGCAGGCAGCCGTCTCGGCACCGCGTTGGCCATGGCGGTCGATCACGAGATCAACATGGTGGGGCTGACTCGCAATCTGGAAGAGTTTTTTGCCCGTGAATCCTGTGGCTGGTGTTCGCCGTGCCGCGATGGTTTACCGTGGAGTGTGAAGATCCTGCGTGCGCTGGAGCGAGGCGAAGGGCAACCCGGCGATATTGAAACGCTGGAGCAACTGTGCCGCTTCCTCGGGCCGGGCAACACCTTCTGCGCCCATGCGCCAGGTGCCGTTGAGCCGCTGCAAAGTGCTATCAAGTATTTCCGTGACGAATTTGAAGCGGGTATTGCGCCGCAATATCTGGGAAATACCAAAGCGATTGGCGGTATTCAGCCGAACCTGCTGAAAGAGCGTTGGTAATCAATCCGACAATAACAGGAGACGAAGCACGTCTCCGCTGGCGGATAGCCTGCTCTTATTACAGAATTTTTGATTAGCGCCTGTGGCAACACGGGCCATTATGGAAGCATGCTGACTATGGCTACGATTCATGTAGACGGCAAAGAGTATGAGGTGAACGGCTCGGACAACCTGCTAGAGGCTTGTCTGACGCTGGGGCTTGATATTCCTTACTTTTGCTGGCATCCCGCGCTGGGTAGCGTCGGTTCCTGCCGCCTCTGCGCGGTGAAGCAGTACCAGAATGCGGAGGACACGCGTGGCCGTCTGGTCATGTCCTGCATGACCCCCGCAACCGATGGCGCGTTTATCGCCATCGACGATGAGGAAGCCAAACTGTTCCGTAAAACCATCGTCGAATTCCTGATGACCAACCACCCGCACGACTGCCCGGTCTGCGAAGAGGGTGGCAACTGTCATTTGCAGGATATGACGGTGATGACGGGACACAACTTCCGCCGTTATCGCTTTACCAAACGTACTCACCGCAATCAGGATCTGGGGCCGTTTATCTCTCATGATATGAACCGCTGCATCGCCTGCTATCGCTGTGTGCGCTACTACAAGGATTACGCCGGTGGCACCGATCTGGGTGTGTATGGTGCCCATGACAACGTCTACTTTGGCCGTCCTGAAGATGGCGTACTGGAAAGCGAATTTTCCGGCAACCTGGTCGAAGTGTGTCCTACCGGGGTGTTCACCGATAAAACCCACTCTGCGCGCTATAACCGCAAATGGGATATGCAGTTTGCGCCCAGTGTCTGCCAGCAGTGCAGCGTCGGGTGTAACACCAGCCCGGGCGAACGTTACGGTGAGCTGCGTCGTATCGAAAACCGCTACAACGGTAGCGTGAACCACTATTTCCTGTGTGACCGTGGCCGTTTTGGTTATGGCTACGTCAACGCGAAAGATCGTCCGCGTCAGCCATTGCAGCGTCGTGGCGATGACTGGATTGCCCTGAACGCCGATCAAGCGCTGCAAGGGGCGGCTGATGTGCTGCGCCAGTCAAAACGTGTCATCGGCATTGGCTCTCCGCGTGCCAGCGTAGAAAGCAACTTTGCGCTGCGTGAACTGGTGGGCGCGGAAAGCTTCTACACCGGTATTGCTCACGCTGAGCAGGCGCGTCTACAACTGATCCTCAACGTGTTGCGCGACAGCGGTGTACGCACCCCGATGCTGCGTGATATCGAAAGCTATGACGCCGTGCTGGTGCTGGGTGAAGATTTGACCCAAACCGGCGCGCGTATCGCGCTGGCGGTACGTCAGGCGGTGAAGGGGAAAGCGCGTGAAATGGCGGCTGCGCAAAAAGTAGCAGACTGGCAGATTGCGGCAATTCTCAACATCGGTCAACACGCCAAGCATCCGCTGTTTATGACATCGGTAGATAAAACGCGTCTGGATGATATCGCTGCCTGGAACTACCGTGCACCGGTAGAGGATCAGGCGCGCTTTGGCTTCGCCATCGCTCATGCGTTGGATGAAAATGCCCCGACAGTCACCGATTTGGATGCTTCTCTGGCACCGAAAGTTGACGTTATCGTGCAGGCACTGGCTGGTGCGAAAAAACCGCTGATTATCTCTGGTACCCATTCTGGTAGCGAAGCGATTATCGAAGCGGCTGCCAACGTGGCGAAAGCGCTTAAACAACGCGGTTCTGATGTCGGAGTGACCTTTGTTGCCTCCGCTGCAAACAGTATTGGCCTGTCAATGATTGGCGGCGATTCGCTGGACGATGCGCTGGCACAGTTGGAGAGCGGTGCTGCCGATAGCGCGGTGGTGCTGGAAAACGATCTCTATCGTCATGCCCCGCAGGCACGTGTGGATGCGGCGCTGGCTAAAGCCACCAATCTGATCGTGCTGGATCATCAGCGCACCGCGATCATGGATAAAGCGTCGTTGATTCTCTCTGCCGCCAGCTTTGCTGAAAGCGACGGTACGCTGATCAATCAGGAAGGCCGCGCTCAGCGTTTCTTCCAGGTGTACGATCCGGCCTACTATGACAACAGCGTGGTAATGCTGGAAAGCTGGCGTTGGTTGCATTCGCTGGCGACCATCTATCAGAGTCGTAAGGTCGATTGGACACAACTGGATCACGTGATTGATGCCTGTGTGACGGCGTTGCCGCAGTTAGCAGGTATCAAAGACGCTGCGCCAGACGCCAATTTCCGTATCAACGGGCAGAAACTGGCACGTTCACCCAATCGCTCCAGTGGCCGTACCTCAATGCGCGCCAATATCAGCGTGCATGAACCGCGTCAGCCACAAGATAAAGACACGATGTTCGCCTTCTCAATGGAAGGAAACAACAGCCCGACAGCCGCGCGCCAGCAGATTCCGTTTGCCTGGTCTCCCGGTTGGAACTCACCTCAGGCATGGAACAAATTCCAGGACGAAGTGGGCGGTCACCTTCGCCACGGCGATCCGGGTGTGCGCTTGATCGAAGCGGGCGAAGGCCAACTGGGTTACTTCGACGCCATTCCGGCAGCGTTTAACGCACAGCCTGGACAGTGGCGTGTAGCACCTTACTACCACCTGTTCGGCAGTGAAGAGATGACACAGCGCTCTACATTTATCCAACAACGTATGGATGAGGCTTACGTGATGGTCAGTCTCGCCGATGCGGCGCTGCTGGGCGTTAACGCAGGCGCGCTGCTTGAGCTGCGCTGTCAGGGGCAGACCCTGCGTCTGCCGCTGCGCCTGAGCGACGCTTTGCGTCAGGGACAGGTTGGATTGCCGTTAGGGTTCCCGGGTATTGCGCCGTCTTTGGCAGGGGCAACCATTGAAAGTCTGCGGGAGGCTGCACAATGAGCTGGTTAACACCGGAGGTTATGGATACCTTGATCGCCGTCGGCAAAGCCGTGGTGATCCTGCTGGTGGTAGTCACCTGCGGCGCATTCATGAGTATGGGCGAACGTCGTCTTCTCGGGCTGTTCCAGGGGCGTTACGGTCCAAACCGTGTAGGCTGGGGCGGGTCGTTGCAGCTGGTCGCTGACATGATCAAGATGTTCTTCAAAGAGGACTGGGTGCCGCGCTTTACCGACCGCGTAATTTTCACGCTGGCACCGGTGATTGCCTTTACTTCGCTATTGCTTTCGTTTGCCATTGTGCCGGTTACTCCGACCTGGGGTGTTGCCGATTTAAACATCGGCCTGCTGTTCTTCCTGATGATGGCGGGGCTGGCGGTGTATGCCGTGCTGTTCGCCGGTTGGGCGAGCGGTAACAAATACTCTCTGTTGGGGGCGGTGCGTGCATCAGCACAAACGCTGAGCTACGAAGTGTTTCTCGGCCTATCGCTGATGGGTGTGGTCGCACAGACGGGCTCGTTCAACATGCGCGATATCGTCGAATCCCAAGCGCACTTATGGAACGTGATTCCGCAGTTCTTCGGTTTTGTGACGTTTGCTATCGCCGGTGTGGCGGTGTGTCACCGCCATCCTTTCGACCAACCGGAAGCGGAGCAGGAACTGGCGGATGGTTACCACATTGAATATTCCGGTATGAAATTCGGTCTGTTCTTCGTGGGGGAATACATTGGCATCGTGACCGTATCGGCTCTGATGGTAACGCTGTTCTTCGGTGGCTGGCATGGGCTATTCTTACCGCCTTTCGTTTGGTTTGCGCTGAAAACCGGCTTCTTCATGATGATGTTCATCCTGATCCGTGCCTCGTTGCCGCGTCCGCGCTATGACCAGGTGATGACCTTCGGGTGGACCGTCTGTTTGCCGTTAACGCTGCTCAATCTGTTGGCGACGGCGGCCGTGATTTTGTACAACGCACACTAAAGGGAACTGAACCATGAAGATAAAAGACATTGTGGTTGGTTTCGGTACCCAGGTACGCAGTATCTGTATGGTCGGGTCCAACGCCTTCAAAAAGCGTGAAACCAAAATGTATCCGGAAGAGCCGGTTAACCCACCCCCACGCTACCGTGGCCGTATTGTGCTGACGCGCGATCCGGATGGTGAGGAGCGCTGTGTTGCTTGTAACCTGTGCGCCGTGGCCTGTCCGGTCGGCTGTATCTCGTTGCAGAAAGCGGAAATGAAGGATGGCCGCTGGTATCCCGAATTTTTCCGCATCAACTTCTCGCGTTGCATTTTTTGCGGGTTTTGCGAAGAAGCGTGCCCGACCACCGCGATTCAGCTGACGCCGGATTTTGAAATGGGCGAGTACAAGCGCCAGGATCTGGTGTACGAAAAACAGGATCTGTTGATCTCAGGGCCCGGTAAATACCCGGAATACAACTTCTACCGGATGGCGGGTATGGCTATCGATGGGAAAGAGAAGGGCGACGCCGAAAACGAAGCCAAACCCATTGATGTCAAAGGCCTGTTGCCCTAAGGAGCCGAGCATGGAATTCGCGTTTTATGCATCGGGGTTAATCGCCATTCTGGCGACCATACGTGTGATTACCCACACTAACCCCGTACATGCATTGTTGTATTTAATCGTCTCGCTGCTGGCTATCTCCGGCGTATTTTTCTCGCTGGGGGCCTATTTCGCCGGTGCGGTGGAAATCATCGTTTATGCCGGTGCCATCATGGTGCTGTTCGTGTTTGTGGTGATGATACTCAACCTTGGCAACAGCGTAACCGAGCAGGAAAGCGCCTGGCTGAAGCCGGGGGTGTGGATTGGTCCTGGTCTGCTTTCGCTGCTGCTGCTGATTGTGGTGGTCAGGTCGATTTTCAGCCTAAGCGGCGCGGAAATTTCCGGTGCGGTAATCGACGCCAAAGCCGTGGGGATCACGCTGTTTGGGCCGTATGTGCTGGCGGTTGAACTGGCCTCCATGCTGCTGCTGGCCGGGCTGGTGGTTGCGTTCCACGTAGGCCGTGAAGACAAAATGCTCGATAAGCAGCCGAAAGAAGATGCAGAGAAAAAACTGGTGGAGGAGCGAGCATGATCCCGTTACAACATGGGCTGGCCTTGGCTGCCATTTTATTTCTGCTCGGGCTGACTGGTCTGATTATTCGGCGTAACCTATTTTTTATGCTGATCAGTCTGGAAGTGATGATCAATGCCGCCGCGCTGGCGTTTGTGGTTGCCGGCAGCTATTGGGGGCACGCGGATGGACAGGTGATGTATGTTCTGGCGATCACGCTGGCGGCAGCGGAAGCCAGTATCGGTCTGGCGCTCTTGCTCCAGATGTATCGCCGTCGTCATACCCTGAATATCGATACTGTCAGTGAGATGCGCGGATGAACTTACTCTACTTAACAATATTATTCCCGCTGCTCGGCTTTTTACTGTTGGCATTTTCACGCGGTCGTTGGTCGGAAAACACCGCCGCTACCGTGGGCGTAGGTTCTATCGGGTTGGCCGCATTGACCACCTGCTGGGTCGCGATTGATTTCTTTGTGCAGCACCATGAAGGCGGCGTAACCTTTTTCAATCAACATCTGTGGACCTGGATGGCTGTAGGCAACTTTGATATTGCCTTCCGTCTGGCGCTGGATGGCCTGTCTCTTACCATGCTGTCGGTGGTTACGGGGGTAGGCTTCTTTATCCATCTGTTTGCCTCCTGGTACATGCGTGGTGAAGAGGGGTACTCTCGCTTCTTCGCCTACACCAACCTGTTTATTGCCAGCATGGTGATTCTGGTGTTGGCGGACAACCTGCTGCTGATGTATCTCGGCTGGGAAGGGGTAGGGCTCTGCAGTTATCTGCTGATCGGTTTCTACTACACCAATCCGAAGAACGGTGCAGCGGCGATGAAAGCCTTCGTCGTGACGCGCGTCGGTGACGTGTTCCTGGCGTTCGCGCTGTTCATCCTGTTCAAAGAGCTGGGCACGCTCAATTTCCGCGAACTGATAGTGTTGGCACCGCAGAAACTGGCAGAAGGGTCTCCGGCGATTACCTGGGCAACGCTGATGTTGCTGGGCGGCGCTGTGGGTAAATCTGCCCAGTTGCCGCTGCAAACTTGGCTGGCGGATGCGATGGCAGGTCCGACTCCCGTCTCTGCGTTGATTCACGCTGCGACGATGGTGACGGCAGGGGTTTACCTGATTGCCCGTACGCACGGCTTGTTCCTGATGGCGCCAGATATGCTGCATCTGGTGGGCGTTGTCGGTGCCGTAACACTGGTGCTGGCGGGGTTTGCCGCACTGGTACAGAGCGACATCAAACGCGTGTTGGCCTACTCCACCATGAGCCAGATCGGTTACATGTTCCTGGCGTTGGGCGTGCAGGCGTGGGACGCGGCGATTTTCCACCTAATGACGCATGCCTTCTTTAAAGCATTGCTGTTCCTGGCCTCCGGCTCGGTGATTCTTGCCTGCCATCACGAACAGAACATCTTCAAGATGGGCGGGCTGCGTAAAACGATTCCGCTGGTGTATGTCAGCTTCCTGATTGGCGGCTCGGCGTTGGCAGCGCTGCCGTTGGTTACCGCAGGCTTCTTCAGTAAAGATGAAGTTCTGGCGGGCGCCTGGGCTAACGGTCATATGGATCTGATGATGGCGGGGCTGGCCGGGGCGTTTATGACGTCGCTTTATACCTTCCGCATGATTTTCATCGTGTTCCATGGTGAAGCGAAGACCAAAGCGCACGCAGGCAAAGGACTGTCTCACCACATTCCTTTGCTGGTGCTGATGGTGCTCTCCACTTTCGTTGGTGCACTGATTGTGCCGCCGTTGCACGGCGTGCTGCCGCAGACCACGGAACTCGGCCATGACCGTACTTTGACGCTGGAAATCGCGTCTGGCGTGGTAGCGATTGCCGGTATTCTGCTGGCTGCCGTGCTGTGGCTGGGTAAACGTCAGTTCGTGACCAGCGTAGCGCAGAGTGCACCGGGTCGCTTCTTCTCCACTTGGTGGTTCCACGCCTGGGGATTTGACTGGCTGTATGACAAAGTCTTCGTACAACCGTATCTGGCGATTGCCAAACTGCTACAGCGCGATCCGTTGAACGCGATGATGGGCTTGCCTGCCGTGGTGGTGCGTTGGGGCAACAAAGGGTTGACCGTCAGTCAGAATGGTCAACTGCGCTGGTATGTTGCGTCAATGGGCGTAGGGGCGCTTGTGGTGCTGGCATTGTTACAGTTTATCTGATGGCCTGTTATTTGATGAAACAGTGCCGTGAGATAAACGCGATGAAAGACACGCAGTAATGATGCGCAGGGGCGGGAGGCCAAGAGTAATGGCTTCCGCCACAGCAAGTTTTCAGATTTCTTAAAATTAGGGACGCAAAACGCCATGCTACTACCTTGGCTAATACTTCTCCCCTTTATCGGCGGCCTGCTGTGCTGGCAGCTCGAGCGCTTTGTCACCCGCGTGCCGCGCTGGATCGCACTGATATCGATGGGGTTAACGCTGGTGCTGTCGCTGCTGCTTTGGTCGCAGGGCGGGTACTCTTTAACGGCGCAGGCTGATGTGCCGCTCTGGCAGTCTGAATACAACGTGTCGTGGATTCCGCGCTTCGGTATCGGTATCCACCTGGCTCTGGATGGGTTGTCGCTGCTGATGGTGGTGCTGACCGGTCTGCTGGGGGGGTTGGCAATCCTCTGTTCGTGGAATGAAATTCAGCGTTATCAGGGGTTCTTCCACCTGAACCTGCTGTGGATCATGGGCGGTGTGATTGGCGTGTTCCTGGCAATTGATATGTTCCTGTTCTTCTTCTTCTGGGAGATGATGCTGGTGCCGATGTATTTCCTCATCGCACTGTGGGGACACAAAGGTTCCGACGGGAAAACGCGTATTACTGCGGCCACCAAGTTCTTCATCTACACCCAGGCCAGCGGTCTGATCATGCTGATTGCCATTCTGGCGCTGGTGTTTGTGCATCACGATGCCACCGGGGTGTGGACCTTTAACTACACCGATTTGTTGAAAACCCCGATGTCGCGCGGCGTGGAATACATGCTGATGCTGGGCTTCTTTATCGCCTTTGCCGTGAAAATGCCTGTGGTGCCGCTGCACGGCTGGTTGCCGGATGCGCACAGTCAGGCTCCTACGGCGGGTTCTGTTGACCTGGCGGGTATCTTGCTGAAAACCGCGGCCTACGGCCTTCTGCGTTTCAGCCTGCCGCTGTTCCCCAATGCATCCCATGAATTTGCTCCCATCGCGATGTGGCTAGGCGTTATCGGTATCTTCTACGGCGCCTGGATGGCGTTTATGCAGACCGATATCAAGCGCCTGATTGCCTACACTTCGGTGTCACATATGGGCTTTGTAATGATCGCCATCTACTCCGGTAGCCACCTGGCGTATCAGGGGGCGGTCATTCAAATGATTGCGCACGGGCTTTCTGCGGCCGGTCTGTTTATTCTTTGCGGCCAGCTTTACGAACGCCTGCATACGCGCGATCTGCGCCAGATGGGCGGCCTGTGGGCGCGTATTCGTTTCTTGCCTGCATTGTCGCTGTTTTTTGCGGTGGCGACCTTGGGTATGCCTGGCACCGGCAACTTCGTCGGCGAGTTTATGATTCTGTTCGGTAGCTACCCTGTGGTGCCGGTGATCACCGTGATTTCGACGTTTGGTTTGGTGTTCGCCTCCGTCTACTCGCTGGTGATGATGCAACGCGCATACTACGGCACGCCAAAATCCGAGGAAAAACTGCCGGGGCTGTCCACCCGTGAATTGTCGATGGTGATGTTGCTGGTGGTATTGCTGGTGCTGCTCGGGTTGTTCCCGCAGACCATCCTGAATACGTCTGATGCGGCAATGGCTAATATCCAGCATTGGTTTATGTCATTAGTGACTGATTCAACACTTTCAACGACAAGGCCGTAATTCGCCATGACAATAACTCTTCAACACCTGGTCGCGCTTCTGCCGCTGTTAATCGTCGGTTTGACCGCCGTGGTTGTGATGCTGTGCATTGCGTGGCGACGCAACCATTTCTTCAATGCCACTGTCACGGTGATCGGTCTTAACATCGCGTTGTTCTCGCTGATTTTGGTGGGTAACGCCGGTCCGATGGACGTGACACCGCTGCTGCGGGTAGACGGTTTCTCGATGTTCTACAACGCGTTAGTGCTGCTCGCCAGCCTGGCAACCTGCACGTTCGCTTACCCGTGGCTAGAAGGCTATCCAGATAACCGCGACGAGTTTTATCTGCTGGTGGCGATTGCTGCATTGGGCGGGGTTCTGCTGGCAAGTGCTAACCATTTGGCGTCGCTGTTCATCGGCATTGAACTTATTTCACTGCCGCTATTCGGTCTGGTGAGCTATGCGTTTCGTCAGCGTCGCTCGCTGGAAGCGGGCATCAAATACATGCTGCTTTCTGCTGCCGCCTCGTCCTTCCTGCTGTTTGGGATGGCGCTGGTGTATGCCGATTCGGGTAGCCTGAGCTTTGCCAGCCTGGGTGCGCGTATGGCGGATCGCACGCTGCATGAGCCGCTGCTGCTGGCCGGCCTCGGTATGATGATTGTCGGTTTGGGGTTCAAACTCTCGTTGGTGCCGTTCCACCTCTGGACGACGGATGTGTATCAAGGTGCCCCGGCGCCAGTGTCGACCTTCCTGGCGACCGCCAGCAAGATCGCCATTTTTGGTGCAGTCATGCGTCTTTTCCTCTATGCACCGATGGTTGACAGTGACTCGGTTAGAACCGCACTGGGTGTGATCGCGTTTGCCTCCATCCTGTTTGGTAACCTGATGGCGGTTGCGCAAAGCAATATTAAACGTCTGCTCGGTTACTCTTCCATCGCTCACCTCGGTTACCTGCTGGTGGCACTGATTGCCGTGCAAACTCACCAGTTGGCATTGGAAACGGTCGGTGTCTATCTGGCGGGTTATCTGTTCAGCAGCCTGGGGGCCTTCGGGGTTGTCAGTCTGATGTCCAGCCCGTACCGTGGACCGGACGCGGATTCCCTGTTCTCTTATCGCGGGCTGTTTTGGCATAAACCGATTCTGTCTGCGGTCATGACGGTGATGATGCTCTCTCTGGCCGGTATCCCGATGACGCTGGGCTTCTTCGGAAAATTCTATGTGCTGGCCGTGGGCGTTGATGCCAAGCTGTGGTGGCTGACGGGTGCGGTGGTGGTGGGGAGTGCTATAGGTCTTTACTACTATTTGCGTGTCATGGTTAGCCTGTATCTGACCGCACCGCAAGAACGTCAGCGTGATACGCCCAATAACTGGGCGCTGACCGCTGGCGGCGTGGTGGTGCTGATTTCCGCCATCGCGGTACTGCTGCTGGGCCTGTATCCACAGCCGCTGATTTCACTGGTGCAGATGGCGCAGCCGCTGATGTAATGCACTAAATAACTGTTCCGAATAGTAGATCACCTGAAGGGAACTCAGTCCGAGTTGAGCGATCTGAGCAATCGATAAAGATCCCAAATCATCAACCGGACTGAGCGATGTCGAGCATAGCACCGATACCCCGTAACGAACGACGCCTGATGAAGAAAACTCTCCATAAAACGCGTGACAAGAATCACGCCCGCAGGCTGACCGCCATCCTGATGTTGCACCGGGGCGAGCGCGTGAGCGATGTCGCCAGAATGCTTTGCTGCGCCCGTTCGTCAATCGGCAGATGGATTAACTGGCTCACCCTGTACGGCATTGAAGGCCTCAAATCTCTGCGGCCCGGTCGTGGCCGTCGCTGGCCGTTTGAACAGATCTGCGCACTGTTAATCCAGCTCGTAAAGCGTTCCCCTCATGATTTTGGCTATCAGCGTTCGCGCTGGAGCACGGAACTGCTAGCGATAAAAATCAATGAGATAACCGGTTGCCAGTTGCATGCTTCCACGGTGCGCCGTTGGCGGCCTTCTGCCGGTCTGGTGTGGCGACGCGCAGCTCCTACGCTGCGTATCCGCGACCCGCATAAGGAAGAAAAAATGGAGGCCATCGCGATGGCGCTGGAACAATGCAGCGCGGAACATCCCGTCTTTTACGAAGACGAAGTGGATATTCATCTGAATCCCAAAATTGGCGGGGACTGGCAGGTTCGCGGGAAGCAGAAACGCATCGTGACGCCGGGCCAGAACGAGAAATATTATCTGGCGGGTGCATTACACAGCGGGACGGGAAAAGTCAGCGATGTTGGAGGAAACAGTAAAAGTTCGTGTTTTTTTATCAGAATGTTAGAGCATCTGAGAGCAACGTACAGACGGGCAAAAACGCTCACGCTGATAGTTGATAACTACATTATTCACAAAAGCCGGGAGACGCAGCGCTGGCTGGAAGAAAACCCGAAATTCAGGGTTATTTATCAGCCGGTGTACTCACCATGGGTAAATCATGTAGAGCGGTTATGGCAGGCGTTGCATGAAACCATTACCCGCAATCATCAGTGCTGTTCAATGTGGCAGTGACTGAACAAGGTTCGCCGCTTCATGGAAACCGTCAGCCCGTTTCCCAGTGGAAAACATGGACAGGCAAAAGTGTAGCTGTATTAGGTGTATTAGCTCAGACCTGATCTGACAGTTACCGGTTATTTATACAGGTGTCTGTCAGATTAAATCTGGTTCAGATTTTTTTCTGCCCAGACTCGTTTACCATCAAGTAACGTGGCCATTGGCGTACGCCCGCAGCACATTTTACCCTGATGAGTTCGCTCATTATTGTAATGCCACAACCAGTTGTCCAGATCCTTTTGTAGACTTTCTAGGTCCTCGTATAACGTCTTACGGAACGCAACCTGATAAAAATCCTGCAAAATAGTTTTATGGAAGCGCTCGCAGATACCGTTTGTCTGCGGAGACATCGCTTTCGTTTTCGTATGGTCTATATCGTTGATAGCCAAGTACAGCTGATAGTCATGTTGTTCCACTTTACCGCAGTATTCCGTCCCCCTGTCCGTCAGTATTCTTAGCATTGGCAGCCCCTGAGCTTCGTAGAACGGCAGCACGCGATCATTGAGCAGGTCGGCGGCAGAGATCGGTGCTTTACTCGTGTAAAGCTTGCAGTGCGCCACTTTCGAGTACGTATCCACGAACGTCTGCTGGTAGATACGGCCAACACCTTTCAGATTACCCACGTAGAAGGTGTCCTGCGACCCCAGATAACCCGGGTGAGCAGTCTCTATTTCACCACAGGCTTCGTCGTCGTGCGCCTTCTTCTCCAGTGCAGCGATTTGAGCATCAGTAAGTACGATGCCTTCTCTGGCAACTTTTTCCTCAAGTGCCTTCAGGCGCTTACGAAAGTTTTCCAGATCGTGTCGTTGCCAGATGGAGCGCACACCGCTGCCAGAAATGAAGACGCCTTTTTTACGCAGCTCATTACTGGTCCGGTGCTGGCCATGAGCTGGGAACTCAATGGCGTAATCAACAACCGCACGTTCAGTGGCTTCATCAGCACGGTTTTTCAGGTTGGGAACCCGGCGGTTTTGGTTAACCAGAGCGTCAATGCCGCCTTCTGCCGCCAGTTCCTGATAGCGATAAAACGTGTCGCGTGACACACCCATGATTTTACAGGCTTTTGATACGTTACCGAGTTCTTCGGCGAGATTGAGCAGGCCGGCTTTGTGTTTGATGATGGGATTGTTAGTATGAAGCATGAGAGTTACCTCGTGTTTTGTATAAGTGCATATTCGCATCGTGATCGATCAGTGATTCGCATGACAATCGATCACGATTTCGCATCTAAGGTCGATCACTGATTCGCGTCGTATCGATCACTCCGGGACTTAACTCTTCTAACCTCCTCTCCGTTCGCAGTTTCTACTGAAATGGAGATAACGATGGCCAGAAAGAGAAAAAGCAGGAGTCCCATGGAGACTTGTCTTCAGATCTTCAAACTCAAATTTGAGTGCAACCAGTCTAATCGCACCATCGCCGCTGCTCTTAGGGTCAGCCCTTCCACAGTTTATGAGGTGCTCTCCCGTTTTACCGCCGCATCGCTGTCGTGGCCATTGCCTGATGCGCTCTTGCCAGAAAAACTGGAAAAGATGCTGTTCCCCACCCGCAGAATGCGCACCTCGGAGCTTATCGCGCCAGACTGGCTGTATATCGATACCGAGCTAAGACGGCCAGGGGTTACCAGGCAGCTGTTGTGGATAGAATACAGCACCGAAACCGGAGAAATGGCGCTGGGCTACTCTCAGTTCTGCCGTTGTTATCGCCAATGGAAGAAATGCCAGAAACGCTCGATGCGCCAGACCCACCGTGCCGGTGAGAAGCTGTTCATCGACTTCTGCGGGCCCACGGTGCCGGTATCCGACCCCGATACGGGAAATGTGCGCCGGGTCGCCATCTTCGTCGCTGTCATGGGAGCGTCAAATTATACCTATGCAGAAGCCTGCCCCGGTCAGGACATGATGAGCTGGCTGAATGCTAACAGCCACTGCCTGACCTTCCTCGGCGGCGTTCCAGCCCTGCTGGTACCCGATAATCTGCGTAGCGCGGTGAGCAAAGCAGATCGCTACGAGCCGGTCATCAACGACAGCTATCAGTCTTTGGCCTCGCATTACAGCACGGTAGTGATGCCAGCCAGACCCTACAAACCGAAAGACAAGGCCAAAGTGGAAAACGGCGTCCTGCTGGTCGAAAGGTGGCTCCTGGCGCGAATACGCAATGAAACCTTCCATACGATGCATGCGCTCAACGTCAGGCTCAGTGAGCTGATGACCGAGCTGAATAACCGGCCAATGAAAGGTTATGGGGGCCAGAGCCGAGCGCAGCGCTTTGCGCTGCTCGATGCGCCGTGCCTGCAGCCGTTGCCAGCCATGCCCTATGAATACACCGAATACCGTGCGGTGAAGGTCGCTCCTGACTATCACGTCGAATACGACCGCCACTGGTACTCCGTTCCCCATGAGCTGGTTGGTGAAAGGCTGTCGGTAAAAGCGGGTCAGACGTTGGTCCAGGTCTGGCATAAGGGCCGCTGCGTGGCTCAGCACCCTCGCAGCGATCGGCAGTACAGCCACAGCACGAATCCGGCACACATGCCGGTCAATCACCGCGGGCACAGCAGCTGGACACCTGAAAAGCTGCTGGATAATGCCGCGAGAACCGGCAAGGCGACCCGGCAGGTGGTGGAAGCGATGCTAAACGCGAAGAATCATCCTGAGCAGGCTTATCGGGCTGTTCTCGGCCTACTGTCGCTCCAGAAAAAATACGGTGCCGAACGGCTGGAAAAAGCCTGTGACAAGGCCTGTGGGCTGAACCATCCGGAAAGGCGTTTTATCGAGAATCTGCTGCGTCACAACAGGGAGGGCATCGGAGAAACAGTTAAAGGAAATAGAGAGTTACAGCTTCCACTGGAGCACGAGAATCTGCGTGGTCCAAAATATTACCACTGAAAAAGGGAGTCGTTATGACTGATGACCTGCTAACCAAACTTAGAACGCTGAAGCTGTCGGCAATGGCCGATGGCATGATACGCCAGCGTGAGGCACCTGGTACATACAATGAGCTGGGGTTCGCAGAACGCCTGGGGTTACTTGTCGAAGAAGAGCTACTGAATCGTGAAAACAGCCGTGTTGGGCGGTTGAGAAAGCAGGCACGGTTGCGCCACGGTGCAACCCCTGAGGGTATGTACTATCCGGTCTCCCGAGGGTTAAAGGCCGAACAGATGCGCGAGCTTCTGAACGGGCATTACATCACCCACAGCAAGAATATCCTGATAACAGGGCCAACTGGCAGCGGAAAAAGCTGGGTAGGTTGTGCCCTGGGCGAGCAGGCGTGCCGGCAAAAGAGAAGCGTTCAATACTGGCGCATGGGTCGGCTGCTGGATCAGCTTGAGCAGGGCCGACTGGACGGCAGCTGGCTTAAGCAACTGAAACAGCTTCAAAAAATAGAGTTTCTTATCTTGGACGACCTTGGTCTTGAAGTTATCACAACGCGGCAATGCAATGACTTGCTGGAAATAACGGAAGAGCGATATGGGCAAACCAGCACGATCCTTATCAGCCAGTTGCCGGTGGAGCAATGGTACGGAGTGATGGAAAACCCGACGGCGGCAG
This sequence comes from Symbiopectobacterium sp. Eva_TO, assembly GCF_053848865.1. Lineage (NCBI taxonomy): Bacteria > Pseudomonadati > Pseudomonadota > Gammaproteobacteria > Enterobacterales > Enterobacteriaceae > Symbiopectobacterium > Symbiopectobacterium sp. Eva_TO. The sequence goes on from NZ_JBSPEY010000004.1 coordinate 3,284,214, forward strand.
ATGCCTTCCTGGATCGGCTGATCCACAACTCTCACAGAGTGGAGCTTCAGGGAGAATCATTAAGGAAAAATAGCCTGGCAGTGGAAAGCGCAGAAGAAACACGCTAAAACGATAAAAAAGTTAGGTTCCCGGGTGATCGATTACGATGCGAAAACGTGATCGACCTTAGATGCGAATCGATGATCGATCGCATGCGAATACGCAGCAGAAGGGCAAATTCAGTGATTTTGCCGCCATGAAAGGCAAGCGCATCGGGATGGAAAACGGTACCACGCACCAGAAGTACATGAATGACAAGCATCCGGAAGTACAGACAGTCTCCTACGACAGCTATCAAAATGCGGTGCTGGATTTGAAAAACGGACGCATCGACGGCGTTTTCGGTGATACGGCGGTGGTCAATGAGTGGATCAAGAACAACCCGGAACTGGCAACCGTTGGCGAACATGTCACTGACGCGGAATACTTCGGCACCGGTCTCGGTATCGCCGTTCGTCCTGATGACAAAGCACTGCTGGCAAAATTGAACGGCGCACTGGAAGCCATCAAAGCAGACGGTACCTATAAAGCCATCAACGACAAATGGTTCCCACAATAAGTCAGAGTCTGCTCAACAAGCGCCCTCGGGCGCTTGTTTTGTCTCTTTTTCCTGAGCATTACCCACGCCGCAATAGCGTTAGCACCTCATAGTGCGCGGTATGCGGGAACATATCGAACAGTTGCACCTGGACAATCCGGTATCCCGGCAACAGACTGGTATCACTTGCCATGGTCTGTAGTGGCACACTGATACTGGCCACCTGAGCGGAGGTGATATGCTCACCTCATCAACACGACAGGTGACCTCATGGGTAAACATTTTACGGCGGAATTTAAGCTCGAAGCCGCAAAGCTGGTTGTCGACCACGGCTACACATACGTTAAGGCCGCAGAGGCGGTTAATGTCAGCCATTCTGCCATTAGTCGCTGGGTCAATAAGCTTCGCCTTGAACGACAGGGAAAAACGCCAACGGGACTTCCTCTTACCCCTGAACAGCTCGAGCTGCGTGAGATGAAGAAAAAAGTCCAATGCCTTGAAATGGAGAACGAAATCCTAAAAAAGGCTACGGCGCTCTTAATGTCGGACTCACTCAACGGTTCACGGTAGTCGACAGGCTGAGGGCGCGATACCCGGTCACGGCGTTGTGCCAAACTTTTGAGGTACATCGCAGCAGCTACAGGCACTGGCAGGCTTCCGCTAATGAACCCGACGGTGAGCGCGTGGTTAAGTGTAGCCGCGTCATGGAAGCCTGGAACGCCAGCGGCGGCTCTGCCGGCGCTCGAAGTATCGCGACCATCGTCACCGGCAGCTCCGGTGTCAAAATGGGGCGCTGGCTGGCTGGCAAGCTGATGAAGGAGCTGGGTATCGCCAGCTGCCAGCGACCGGCTCACAAATACAAACGCGGCGGCAATGAACACGTTGAAATACCGAACTATCTCAACCGCCAGTTCGCGGTTACCGCGCCGGATCAGGTCTGGTGCGGCGATGTGACCTACATCTGGACGGGCAAATGCTGGGCTTACCTTGCGGTGGTGCTAGACCTGTTCGCCCGCAAACCGGTGGGCTGGGCCATGTCGACGTCGCCGGACTCGGCGCTGACAGTTAAAGCGTTGCAGATGGCCTGGGAACTCCGGGGACAACCAACAGGAGTCATGTTCCACAGCGACCAGGGCAGCCACTATACCAGCCGTCAATACCGGCAAGCCCTGTGGCGCTGCCGGATAAAGCAGAGTATGAGTCGGCGGGGTAACTGCTGGGATAATGCGCCAATGGAGCGGTTCTTCCGCAGCCTGAAGACAGAATGGGTGCCGACAAAGGGTTACAACAGCTTCAGCGAAGCCCAGGACGCGATTATCCGCTACATCACGGGGTATTACAGCGCTATCCGGCCTCACTGGTATAACGGCGGCTTAACTCCAAACGAATCTGAGCGACTGTTCTACATACAGTCTAATGCGGTGGCCAATATTAGTTGACCACTACAATATGAATGCGAATTGATTAAAACCCCGTCAATTCACCTGTACACTCTAGTGAAATCGAAAAGAGCGTCAAGCCATCCCATTGAGGCAGCACAGAGCAGTTTGTCAAAGTTTGATGCAGGTAACGCAATTGATGATTTTCATGCAGGGTTGTTGCTTCAATACGTGTGCTGTTACCGATGACATCACCGGACGATTTCTTGCTTCTTGGCAACACAGCGCGCGTGCAGGTGATAAAATAAAGAGTAAATGGCTGATGTGGGACACTCAGCTTGGTGTCGCATTAATGAAGATGGATGAATAATGAGTAACCGCAGTGTGGGGATTGAAAATAGGTGGGGGCAGGTTACCCACGTTGATGCAACGTCGGAGATTCGTATGGAGAGCCGTCCCTGGACTCATTCTGACAGCGTTCTGCTGGAAAAACAGCAGCAAAAACTGCAACCGCCATCGATGTATAACGTGATTTTAAACAATGATGATTACACCCCGATGGAATTTGTTATTGACGTTCTGCAAAAGTTCTTTTCTTATGATATTGAACGCGCAACGCAACTTATGCTGACGGTTCACTACGAAGGGAAGGCTGTCTGTGGTGTTTTCAGTGCCGATGTGGCTGAAACCAAGACGGTGCAAGTTAATCGCTATGCAAGGGAAAATGAGCACCCGTTGCTCTGTACGCTAGAAAGGGCCTGATATCAGGTAATTTATTGTGGGGAGGCGCCTATGCTTAATCAAGAACTGGAACTCAGTCTCAACATGGCTTTCGCCAGAGCGCGTGAGTGCCGCCACGAGTTTATGACCGTGGAGCATTTGCTACTGGCGTTGCTCAGCAACCCGGCAGCGCGCGAAGCGTTGGAAGCATGCTCGGTGGATTTGGCTGCACTTCGCCAGGAGCTGGAAACGTTCATCGAACAGACCACCCCGACGTTACCGCAAAATAATGAAGAACGTGAAACGCAACCGACGCTGAGTTTTCAGCGCGTATTGCAACGTGCCGTGTTCCACGTTCAGTCTTCTGGCCGCAGTGAAGTCTCTGGTGCCAACGTGCTGGTGGCTATCTTTAGCGAGCAGGAATCGCAGGCGGCTTATCTGCTGCGTAGGCATGATGTGAGTCGGCTTGATGTGGTGAACTTCATTTCCCACGGCACGCGCAAAAAAGAGCCTGGTCAGGCACCAAGCTCGGAAAACCCTGTCAACGAAGAGCCGGTAGGTGGGGAGGATCGCATGGAAAACTTCACCACTAACCTCAATCAATTGGCTCGCGTTGGCGGTATCGATCCCCTAATTGGGCGTGAGAAAGAGCTGGAGCGCACCATTCAGGTGCTGTGCCGTCGGCGTAAGAACAATCCGCTGCTGGTCGGCGAATCTGGCGTAGGGAAAACGGCCATTGCGGAAGGTCTAGCCTGGCGCATTGTTCAAGGCGATGTGCCGGAAATGATGGCCGGTTGCACGCTCTATTCTCTTGATATCGGTTCGCTGCTGGCGGGTACCAAGTATCGTGGCGATTTTGAAAAACGTTTCAAAGCGCTGCTCAAGCAACTGGAACAGGATCAAAGCAGTATCCTGTTTATTGATGAAATCCACACCATTATCGGTGCGGGAGCGGCTTCAGGTGGACAGGTCGATGCGGCTAATTTGATTAAACCGCTACTCTCCAGTGGCAAGATTCGGGTTATCGGTTCTACCACGTACCAGGAATTCAGCACTATCTTTGAAAAAGACCGTGCTTTGGCGCGTCGTTTCCAAAAAATCGATATTACTGAGCCAAGCGTCGAAGAGACCGTACAAATCATTAATGGGCTCAAACCGAAATATGAAGCTCACCATGATGTGCGTTACACGGCTAAAGCCGTGCGTGCCGCTGTTGAACTGTCGGTCAAATACATCAACGATCGCCACCTGCCGGATAAAGCTATCGATGTGATCGATGAGGCTGGCGCACGCAGTAGTTTGCTGCCGGTCAGCAAACGCAAAAAAACGGTGAACGTTTCAGATATTGAATCGGTGGTGGCGCGCATCGCCCGTATCCCCGAAAAGACCGTTTCAGCCAGCGATCGCGATGTGCTGAAAAACCTGAGTGACCGCTTGAAGATGCTGGTGTTCGGTCAGGATAACGCTATCGAAGCGCTGAGTGAGGCTATCAAGATGAGCCGCGCCGGTTTGGGCAGTGAACGCAAGCCTGTCGGTTCTTTCCTGTTTGCCGGGCCGACCGGGGTTGGTAAAACGGAAGTCACCGTGCAACTGGCGAAAGCGATGGACATTGAGCTTCTGCGCTTTGATATGTCGGAATACATGGAGCGCCACACGGTGAGCCGCCTGATCGGTGCGCCTCCCGGCTACGTTGGTTTCGATCAGGGGGGATTGTTGACTGACGCGGTGATCAAACATCCGCATTCGGTGTTGCTGCTCGATGAAATTGAAAAAGCGCATCTGGATGTCTTTAACCTGCTGTTGCAGGTGATGGATAATGGTACGCTGACCGACAATAACGGTCGCAAGGCGGATTTCCGTAATGTAATTGTCGTCATGACCACCAATGCGGGCGTGCAAGAAACACAGCGCAAATCGATTGGCCTGATTCAGCAGGACAACAGCAGCGATGCGATGGAAGAGATTAAAAAGATCTTCACGCCGGAATTCCGCAACCGCCTGGATGGCATCATCTGGTTTAACTATCTGTCAACGCAGATCATTCAGCAGGTGGTGGATAAATTCGTCGTGGAACTGCAAGCGCAGTTGGACGCCAAGGGCGTGTCGTTGGAAGTCAGCGAAGATGCGCGTAACTGGCTGGCGGATAAAGGCTATGACAAGGCGATGGGCGCGCGGCCAATGGTGCGTGTTATTCAGGAAAACCTCAAAAAACCGTTGGCAAACGAACTGCTGTTTGGCTCGTTGGTGAATGGAGGCTCCGTGAAGGTGGAACTGGATAGCGCGACGAAAGCACTAACTTACAGCTTCCACAGTGCGCAAAAGCTGAAAGCGGAAGGGACTGTACACTAAGTGTGTCATTGAGCAGTAAAAGAAAAAGCAGTGCGAAAGCACTGCTTTTTTTGTCTTGGTTGTGGCGAGTACCGCCACGCGCAATCTGTACCAAAAGCAAAAGCCCTTACCTGAATAGGGAAGGGCACATAAGGCGGGTACATCCTCAGGTGTCGCTATGCTAGCGACAGGTGAACCGATTAACGGCTACGGAAGACAATGCGGCCTTTACTCAGGTCGTACGTGGTCAGCTCTACAGTGACTTTGTCACCCGTCAGGATGCGGATATAGTTTTTACGCATTTTACCGGAGATATGAGCGGTAACCACGTGTCCGTTTTCCAACTCAACGCGGAACATGGTGTTAGGCAGTGTATCAAGCACGGTGCCTTGCATTTCAATATTGTCTTCTTTGGCCATCGAATCCTCTAGGGTTAACTACCTTAACTTTTTTAACGGGCACGATAATGCCGAAAAACCGGCATTATGTAAAGGAGCGTTGATGATCTCAGCAGCAACTTTCGGATAAGAAGGGCGTATGAGCACGCTTATCTTTCTCCAACAGGCGCTAGTGGCAGTGCTTGTGGCTGCCAACTGGACGCCGCGAGAGGAGCATCCTGCAATGCGCGTAGTGCCGTAAGATACGTCTCGCGTGAGACTTCGGTGGCACCGAGAGAAGCCGTGTGAGCGTTTAGCACCTGGCAATCGAGCAACAGCCCTCCACAACGCACAAAATACGTGACAAGGGCAACCAGCGCGCATTTAGACGCGTTATCTCGGTTGCTGAACATCGACTCGCCGCAAAACAGCTTTCCTTGCGCAATGCCATACAGCCCACCCACCAATTCATCCTGGTGCCAGACTTCGATGGAATGTGCGTGCCCCAGCTCATGCAGCGTGCAGTAAGCGGCAATCATCTCTGGGCTAATCCAGGTTCCTTCCTGACGCGCGTGTGCACAGGCGTGTATCACGGCGCTGAACGCAGAGTTAAGCGTGACGTGAAAAGGCTGCTTGCGCATGAACTTGTGCAGGCTACGGCTGATATGGAGCCCTTCAGGATGCAATATGGCGCGTGGATCGGGAGACCACCACAGAATGGGATCGCTGGGAGAGTACCAGGGAAAAATGCCACCTCGATATGCCGCCAGCAATCGGTCTGGCGAAAGGTCTCCACCAAAGGCCAATAAACCGTTGGGATCAGACAACGCCTTCTCCACCGGAGGAAAAAGCGTGGTATTGGATGAAAGTTGAAATAGCTGCATCATGCCTGCCGGATGGCGTGTTGATGGAATTGCCAATAGCGGCCGCGTGCTGCCAGCAGATCGGCGTGGTGCCCCTGCTCAACCAGACGACCATTATCCAGTACGCAAATACGATCCAGATACGCCAGATCGTGCAGACGATGGGTAATGATGATAACCGTTTTGCCGTGGGTGTTTTCACGCAGTAGATGCAGAATTTTTTGCTCGGTATCGGCATCCAATCCTTCGGTCGGTTCATCCAACAGCACCAAGGGAGCAGGGTGGAGTAAGGCGCGAGCAAATCCAAGGCGGCGCTGTTCCCCGCCTGATAGTTGGCGTCCGCCCTCACCGATCCAGGCATTAAGGCCCTCTGGCGTTTCCAGTAAATTACCTAGTCCTACCTGTTCCAACTGTTGGCTCAGTTGGGCATCGCTGGCTTGCGGTGCGGCCAGCAGCAAGTTGTCGCGCAGCGTCGCGCTAAAAATATGTATCCGCTGCGGCACCACGCTCATCATGTCACGCAGTGCCGGTTCACTCCACTGTGCGAGTGGCAGACCGTTCAGGGTAATGCTTCCTGCATCGCAGTCCCAGGCGCGGGTCAGTAATTGCAATAGCGTTGACTTGCCACACCCGGTACGTCCCAGCAGCGCAATGTGTTCGCCCGGCGCGATATCCAGCGTAATGTCCTGCAATACCGGCAGCGGTTGGCCCGGATAAGTGAAGCTTACCTGCTGTAGTGATAGCGTTGCCGTGGTGGTTAACGTTGCGGAGGGGGTTGCCGTTGTGAAAACCACCGCAGGTTGCTGACGCAGAATCTGGTCAACGCGCGTGGCTGATGCGATCACCTGACCCAGGTGTTGAAACGCACCGGTAACCGGACCTAATGCTTCAAACGCAGCCAGTGCGGCAAATACAAACAGAGCGATCAACGCTCCCGGTTGCGTATCACCGCCAATTCCCGCCGCTGCCAGCCAGAGAATGGCGGTAACGGTAACACCAGTGCAGAGCAACATCAGTGCCTGCGACAGGCCCGTCAGGCGCGCCTGACGCTGTTGCTGTGTCAGCCAGGCCTGTTCTGTGTCGGTGAGCTGGCTGCGAAAGGCGGTCTGCGCGCCAAACAGGGTCAATTCGGCTTGCCCTTGTAGCCAGGTAGTTAACTGCGTGCGATAACGTGAGCGCAGCAGCGTGAGATGGGTGCCAATCGGTTTGCCCGCACGGTAGAACACCAGCGGGAGCAAAGCTAACAGCAGCAACATAATGGTGCCGAGGGTCAATGCCAGCGAGGCGTCAAGCCAGCTAAGCCCGTAAGTCACCACCAGGATCACCACCAGCGCGCTGACCAATGGCCATATCACGCGCAAGTAAAGGTGATCGAGCGTATCAACATCGGCAACCAGACGGTTGAGCAAATCGGCCTGACGAAACCGGGCTAATCCCCCTGGTGAAAGTGGGAGCGTGCGCGAAAAGGTAAACACGCGCAGGTGTTGCAGCACGCGGAAAGTCGCGTCATGGCTCACCAGACGCTCGGCATAACGCCCGGCGGTACGTAGGATCGCCGCACCGCGCACACCCACCGCAGGCAGCATATAGTTGAAGGTCATCAATCCGGCAAGGCCTGCCAGTGATGCCCCTGCCAGAAACCAGCCGGAGAGCGTCAACAGCCCAATACTTGCTAATAATGTGACAATGGCGAGTACTATGCCAATGCTCAGCCGCCAAATGTGGCGACGATAGAGCAGGAGAAAGGGTTTCAGTACCTGCAACGGACTATTCTGCGACATATTAGTAAGCTCCCTGACGCTGTGCCAGAAGATCGGCAAACGGGCCTGACTGCTGACGTAGCGTGTCATAGTCACCCTGCTGTACCAGTTGTCCTTTTTCCATCACCCATACGCTATCATAATAGCGAGTGTCATCAAGGCGATGCGTCACCAGCAGGGTGGTTTGCTGACGTGCGGCGTTTCCCAAGGCGTGCATCACGTGCTGTTCACTGTGGGAATCCAGGCTGGCCGTTGGTTCATCCAGAAGGAGCAACTGCGAGTGCTTTAACAATGCCCGCGCAACGGCAACGCGTTGTGCCTGTCCGACAGAGAGTCGCGCTGCGCCATCACCCACGACGGTATCAAGACCCTGCGGCAACAAGGGCAGAAACTCGTGCACGTAAGCGCGTTCTACCGCGTGTTGCAACGTGTCCTCACTGGCCTGTGGGTTCCCCAATAGAATATTGCTGCGCAACGTTTCTTCTGGTAAATGCGGATTTTGTCCTAACCAACTGATGTGTTTACGCCATGCAGTCGCATCCAGCGCATGCAGTTCCTGCCCGTTGATACATAACGAACCACGATAGGGCAAAAAACCGAGCAGTACGTTAAGCAACGAACTTTTCCCGGCACCGCTCACGCCGACCAGCGCCACCCGCTGTCCCGGTTTGAGCGTAAAGGTCAGAGGCTCGGTTAGCGCACCGCCAGTGGGCGATAGCACCACCAGTTGGTGAGCCTGAATGGTAATCGTCTCAGCGTCAAAAGGCTGAGTGCCGAGACCGACCTCTTCCGCTTCAGCGGTAAGAAAGCTCACCAGCGATTCCGCGGCGCCTACGGCCTGCGCTTTCGCGTGATAAAATGTGCCCAGATCGCGCAACGGTTGAAAGAACTCGGGGGCGAGAATCAAGACCAGAAAGCCAGCAAACAGGGTGACGCCGGTGCCATAATGGCCGAAATCCAGCTCGCCAAGGTAAGAAAAGCCAAAATACACCGCGACGACCGCGATGGAGATAGACGCAAAAAACTCCAATACGCCGGAAGAAATAAACGCCATACGCAACACTTCCATGGTGCGACTGCGAAAATCCGCCGATGCCCGACGAATGTCATCCACTTCGGCAGCCCCGCGATGGAATAGTCGCAACGTTTCCATGCCGCGCAACCGATCGAGGAAATGGCCGTTCAGGCGTGCCAGTGCCAGAAAATTGCGGCGATTGGCATCTGCGGCCCCCATGCCGACCAGCGCCATAAACAGCGGGATCAGCGGGGCGGTAACCAGCAAGATGAGTGCCGCCGCCCAGTTGATGGGAAACACAGCGGCCAGAATTAGCAGAGGAATCAAGGCTGCAAGATACATTTGTGGCAGATAGCGCGCATAGTAATCCTGCATATCTTCGACTTGTTCCAAAATAAGCGTCGCCCAACTGCCGGCTGGCTTTCCCTGCACCCAGGCGGGCCCCAAGCGCTGTAATTTTTCCAGCACCTGATGGCGAATTTGTTGCCGTACTGCCTCGCCACAGCGAAAGCCCACCTGCTCGCGCAGTAAGTGCGTGAGCGCGCGTGCGGCAAACAAGCCAATAAGCAGCATGAACTCGCCGACGAGTGTCTGACGAGGCACGTGCTCAATAATCAAGGCATGCAACAATGTTGCCAATACCCACGCCTGTGCCACGATCAGAAGACCGCTTACCACCCCAAGTAATAAAGAGAGGCGGAGCCAGCGTTGTGCCAGTTTGCTCTGTTGTTTTAGCCAGCGAGCAAGTTGTTGCTGTCGAGTCTGTTTCATAGAGTACCGGGCTGCGCTATACAGAGGGGAATACCCAAAAAGCCAACCTTTATGTAACTGTTATATAACAAAAAGTAGGCGGGTATTCAGCGTGGCCTCATCTTACCGCGCTAAAGTGAAGGTGCAAACCAAAAGGAGGGAGAAAATGCGGGGAGAGATCAATTTTCCCAAAAGGGAGCCAAAAGAATCCCCTTATTCAGGTGGTACGATCTGAATAAGGGGAAAAGGGCAGAATATTATCGGGTAGCGAGGCCATCCAAATAGCGCTCTGCATCCAGCGCGGCCATGCAACCGGTGCCCGCCGAGGTAATGGCCTGACGGTAGATGTGATCCATCACGTCGCCTGCGGCAAACACACCAGGGATGCTGGTCTGTGTAGCGTTGCCGTGGATGCCGGATTGTACCTTGATATAGCCGTTTTCCAGCGCCAGTTGACCGTCAAAAATGGCAGTGTTTGGGCTGTGGCCGATGGCGATAAATACGCCAGCCAGCGCCAGTTCTTCACTCTCATCCGTGCGGGTTTTACGAATACGAACGCCAGTCACGCCCATGTCATCGCCCAGAACTTCGTCCAGCGTGCGATCGGTGTGCAATACAATATTGCCGCTTTGCACTTTGTCCATCAGACGGTCGATCAGGATTTTCTCTGCGCGGAAGCTGTCACGACGGTGGATTAAGTGAACTTGCTGAGCAATGTTAGACAGGTAAAGTGCTTCTTCCACCGCGGTATTGCCGCCACCGACTACGGCGACCCGCTGGTTACGATAAAAGAATCCGTCACACGTGGCGCAGGCAGACACGCCTTTACCTTTAAAGGCTTCTTCGGAAGGCAGACCGATGTAGCGTGCGGAGGCACCGGTCGCCACGATCAGGGCATCACAGGTATATTCTTCGCTGTCGCCAAACAGACGAAACGGGCGTTGTTGCAAATCAACGCGCTGGATGTGATCGAAAATGATCTCGGTGTTGAACTTTTCAGCATGAGCGTGCATGCGGTCCATCAGCAATGGCCCGGTAAGCCCTTCCGCGTCGCCCGGCCAGTTTTCCACTTCTGTCGTGGTTGTCAACTGCCCGCCTTTTTCCATGCCGGTGATCAACACCGGATGCAGGTTAGCGCGCGCGGCGTACACCGCAGCGGTATAGCCCGCTGGGCCAGAACCTAAAATCAATAGCTTGTGGTGCTTGACGGTACCCATGTGTTCCTCTTTTTTGCAACGGTCTACTTAACACCGATTGTAAGGAAATTACCGGGCTAAAAAAAGTAGGCAGCAAAATTGTTACCTATTTGTTTAATCGGTTGTGTCGATAACCCATACAATTCACTGATAAGACAGCGTCATTTATTAGCGAAATGATTGAAAATGGTCTTACCGAGCGCACAGTAGGGTTTTATTTGGCAGTTTCTTCTGATTTTCATTGTTTTGCTTTGACAATCGGCTACCGTTTTGCGAAAACATCTAAGGAAGAGGAAACTATTTGTATGTGAATGGTTGAAAGCTCGGTTTTTCTTTATGTTGTCGCTTTTACCGTGCGACCGCTGATGGTGCGTTTATAACAGGACAGACAGGGTGTTATGCACGCAGGGATGACATTGCGGTGCGCCGCGGCGGTGAAAGGAGAGTGACGTAAAGCTACCCTTGATATACAAAATAGACAGCGCGTCTTCTTTTAGGGCTGCTCTGATACATGATGTGGGTCGGAGTGTAGCAAGGGCAAGGATGTAGTGAAGAGAGACAATAAGAATGGTAGACACGAAAAAACGACCGGGAAAAGATCTTGATCGCATCGATCGCAATATCCTGAAAGAATTACAAAAAGACGGCCGAATCTCTAACGTTGAACTTTCCAAACGCGTAGGGCTTTCTCCTACACCGTGCCTGGAACGCGTGCGCCGCTTGGAGCGTCAGGGCTTTATCAATGGCTATACCGCATTGCTGAACCCGCATTACCTCGATGCTTCACTGCTGGTGTTTGTTGAGATCACGCTAAACCGCGGTGCGCCTGATGTTTTTGAGCAGTTCAACACTGCTGTGCAAAAATTGGAAGAAATTCAGGAGTGTCATCTGGTCTCCGGGGATTTCGACTATTTGCTGAAAACACGCGTGCCGGATATGTCCGCATACCGTAAGCTGCTGGGTGAAACATTGCTACGATTGCCGGGTGTGAACGATACCCGTACCTACGTGGTGATGGAAGAAGTAAAACAGAGCAATCGTCTGGTGATCAGAACGCGCTAAACGCAGGGGTGCAAAGCCCGCTAATTTCAGCTACACTCCTGTGAATATATACAGTCACAGCGCCGAGTTTGCCTCGGAGTTTTGTCATGAACATGCACAGGACCCCTGGAGAGACGCTTGAGCCAGGAATATACCGAAGACAAAGACGTGGCGCTGAAGAAACTCAGCGGCAGCCGTCGTTTATTGGAAGCGATTTTAATCGTTGTTGCGCTATTCGCCGTTTATTTGAGCGTAGCGCTGGTTAGCTTCAGTCCGTCCGACCCGAGCTGGTCACAAACTGCCTGGCATGAGCCCATTCATAATCTGGGCGGTGGTGTCGGCGCTTGGCTGGCCGATACGCTGTTTTTCATCTTTGGCGTGCTGGCTTATGCCATTCCACCGATCATGCTGTCGCTGTGCTGGGTCGCCTTTCGCCAGCGCGATAATCAGAGCGATGTCGATCTGTTTACTCTCTCTTTGCGCCTGATTGGTACGTTGGCGCTGATCCTCACGTCCTGCGGTCTAGCCGCGCTCAATTTGGACGATCTCTACTATTTTGCCTCTGGTGGTGTGCTGGGCAGTTTGCTGAGCAGTTCAATGGTCCCGCGTTTCAACAGCATGGGGGCCACGCTGATTCTGCTCTGCATCTGGGCAGCGGGGTTGACGCTGTTTACCGGTTGGTCATGGTTGACGATTGCGGAAAAAATCGGCGGCGCGGTTTTAGGCCTTCTGACGTTCTTCTCCAACCGTTCTCGCGCAGAAGATAACTACCGCGATGAGGATGACGATTTGCACGACAATGCGGATCGGGAGGGCGAACAACCCGATACATTAACCGCGTCAACTGAGGCAATAGCCGAAGACGTGGATGAATATGACATATTGCTTGCACCCGCTGCGCGTGAGCGCGCTGTTGATGAAACAGAGCAAAACATTACGGTAAGTGGCGTTGACGCAACGGATCATCTTGTTCCGGTGCAGGAGTTGGTTCCGGTTGATACGGTGCCAGACTCAACGATCGCGCCCAGAGCATTCACCCCGGCTACGCCAGCAACGGCTGGCAGTCATGATACCCACGGACAGGATTCACTGCCGCCGCTTTACGCGTTTGAGTTGCCGCAAGCTGCTGTGCAGGAAAATAACGCGTTATCCGCCTTTTCGCCGGCGACGGTGCCCGATCGCGATTGCACGCCGCCGTTGGGTTCTATTCATGATCTGGGGGCACCCGCTGTGGCCGCAGCCACGCCTGCGTCTAGCGATGCCGTGCCCTTTATGCCTCCCTTTACGGCCGCAGGGGAGGATAATTCTCTGGTGAAACAAGGCATGGGTCCGGAATTGCCACGTCCGAATCCGGTGCGTATTCCTACCCGGCGTGAACTGGCGTCTTATGGCATCAAGTTGCCGTCACAGCGTCAGGCAGAAGAGCAAGAGCGAGAAGCGCAACGTTTGGCACAGTCCCAGCCTGAAACGATTGAAAGGGTTGCACCCGAAGAGTCTGACGTTGACGAGGCCGCACAAGAGGCTGCTCTGCGTCAGGCTTATCTGGAGCAACAAGAGCAACGCTACGGCGAGGACTATGCCGAACGCGAGCAGGATGAAGAGGCACTGTTGCAGGCACAATTGGCGCAGGCGTTTGCTCAGCAGCAACAGGCGCGTTATGACGTTAGTGCGCAGCCAGAAGGTCCGAGCACAACGCAAGCCGTCGAGCCCGTAGGCACAAAAGAGCTGGCCTCAGCCAGTGTGACGGCAGCATTTATCGCCGGTGTTGCTGCGGATGCCGATGCGAATGAGCCTGCCTTTTCTTTCTCGCCGTTTAACGATTTGGTGGATGAGTCGCCAAAAGCGCCGCTGTTTACTTTGTCGCCAGCCGATGTGGCTGAATCGGCGCAGGATTCTGCCCCCCCATCGCCCACATGGCCTGCGGCAACTGGCGACGATGATAGCCTGGCAACGCGCGCACATCCGGTGGTGGAGCCTCAACATAGCGAGGATTTCGCCGATGAGGATGAGCCTGAAAGCGGTGCCACGCCTTCGTTGATGGATAGTCTTATTCATCCGTTTTTGGTGCGTAACGATCAGCCTCTGCAAAAGCCAACCACACCATTGCCGACGCTGGAACTGCTCACAGCACCGCCGGAAAGTGAAGCGCCGGTGGACCATTTCGAGCTTGAGCAGACCGCGCGTCTGATTGAAGCGCGTCTGGCGGATTATCGTGTTACCGCCAGCGTGGTGGGTTACGATGCAGGGCCAGTGATCACCCGTTTTGAACTGGACTTGGCTCCCGGCGTGAAGGCCGCACGTATTTCCAACCTGTCGCGTGACCTGGCGCGTTCGCTGTCAGTCGTAGCGGTGCGCGTGGTGGAAGTTATCCCCGGTAAACCTTATGTCGGTCTGGAACTACCGAATAAACTCCGCCACACCGTTTATCTGCGCGAAGTGCTCGATTGCAAGGCATTCCGTGATAACCCGTCACCGCTGGCAGTGGTGCTGGGCAAAGATATTGCTGGTCAACCGGTGGTCGCCGATCTGGCGCGTATGCCCCACTTGCTGGTGGCAGGGACGACAGGGTCGGGTAAATCTGTCGGCGTAAACACCATGATCATCAGCATGCTGTATAAGGCGACGCCGCAAGATGTGCGCTTTATCATGATCGACCCCAAAATGCTTGAGCTGTCGGTCTACGAAGGTATCCCGCATTTGCTGACCGAAGTGGTCACTGACATGAAAGATGCGGCGAATGCGTTGCGCTGGTGCGTCGGTGAAATGGACCGTCGCTATAAGCTGATGTCCGCATTGGGCGTGCGCAATCTGGAAGGCTATAACGAGCGGGTGAAAGCGGCGGAAGCGATGGGGCGTCCGATCCCTGACCCGTTCTGGAAACCCGGCGACAGCATGGATACTACACCGCCCGTGCTGGAGAAATTACCCTTTATCGTGGTGATGGTGGATGAATTTGCCGATCTGATGATGGCGGTTGGCAAAAAGGTGGAAGAGCTGATCGCTCGCCTGGCGCAGAAAGCGCGCGCGGCGGGTATCCACCTGGTGCTGGCGACGCAGAGGCCTTCCGTGGATGTTATCACTGGCCTCATCAAGGCCAATATTCCAACGCGTATCGCTTTTACCGTGTCGAGCAAAATTGATTCACGTACCATCCTCGATCAGGGCGGTGCTGAATCGCTGCTGGGAATGGGGGATATGTTGTACATGGCACCAAACTCCTCCATTCCGGTGCGTGTGCATGGCGCGTTCGTTCGCGACCAGGAAGTTCATGCCGTGGTCCTGGATTGGAAAGCGCGCGGGCGTCCGCAGTACATTGACAATATCACCAGTGGCAGCGATGACGGTGAAGGCGGTAATCTGGAATTTGGCGGCTACGAAGATTTGGATCCGCTGTTCGATCAGGCCGTGGCCTTTGTTGTAGAAAAACGGCGAGCCTCCATTTCTGGCGTGCAACGTCAATTCCGCATCGGCTACAATCGTGCCGCGCGTATTGTGGAACAGATGGAAATGCAAGGCATCGTTAGCGCTCCGGGGCATAATGGCAACCGAGACGTGTTGGCACCGCCGCCCATGGACTGATGCCATTTACAGACAATTCGTCTACCGCATCGCGTGATTCTCAGGCAATAGTTATAGGTAGCACGGCGAGCAGTAGGTCGTGCAGTACGACATGTGCAAAGTACGATAGTCAGACCGCGATGGCGGTCTTTTGAATCGACAGCAAAGGATGTAAATAATGAGAAGAGGCTTAGTGGCAGGCGTGCTGATCGCCGGGATGACGTCCAGCGCGGTTTATGCCGATGCGGCGAGCGATTTACAGAGCCGACTGAACAAAGTGAACAGCTTCCATGCGACGTTCACCCAGAAAGTCACTAGCGCTGAAGGGACGGCGGTGCAGGAAGGTCAGGGGGAACTCTGGCTGAAGCGGCCAAATCTGTTCAACTGGAAGACCACCGCGCCGGATGAAAGCGTGCTGATCTCTGATGGCAAGACGCTGTGGTTCTATAACCCGTTCGTTGAACAGGTGACAGCGACCTGGCTGAAAGAAGCCACGGGCAATACGCCCTTTATGCTCATCACACGAAACGATGCCAGCGAATGGGGCCAGTATAACGTGCGTCAGCAAGGGGATGACTTTGAGTTAACGCCGAAAGCGGCCAAGGGCAACCTGAAACAGTTTGCCATCAACGTCAATGCCAGCGGCACCATCAAGAGCTTTGTCGCGACTGAGCAGGATGGGCAATGCAGCAGCTATACTCTGCAAAACCAACAAAACGGCGCTGTGGATAGCAGCAAGTTCACCTTTACGCCGCCGAAAGGCGTGACGCTGGACGATCAACGGCAGTGAGGCCATCGTGAGTAACCTGTCGCTGGATTTTTCGGACAATAGCTTTCAGCCGCTTGCAGCGCGTATGCGACCCGCTACGTTGGAGCAATATATCGGTCAACAGCATCTGCTAGGCGCAGGTAAGCCCTTGCCGCGAGCGATAGAGGCGGGGCAGTTACACTCCATGATTCTATGGGGGCCGCCCGGCACCGGAAAAACCACGCTGGCAGAGCTGATTGGTCGTTACGGACACGCTGACGTTGAGCGGATCTCGGCCGTGACCTCCGGGATCAAAGAGATTCGTGAAGCGATAGAGCGTGCGCGGCAAAATCGCGATGCCGGGCGACGCACCATCCTGTTCGTAGATGAAGTACATCGATTCAACAAGAGCCAGCAGGATGCTTTTCTGCCGCACATTGAAGATGGCACCATCACTTTCATCGGCGCAACCACCGAAAACCCTTCGTTTGAGCTTAATTCGGCACTGCTGTCGCGTGCGCGCGTCTATTTACTGAAGGCACTCACCGCAGAAGACATCGAACAGGTGTTACAGCAGGCGATGACCGATACCGCACGAGGATTTGGCGGGCAGAACATCGTATTGCCACCTGAGACGCAGCGATTGCTGGCGGAACTGGTGAATGGCGATGCGCGCCGCGCGTTGAACAGTCTGGAAATGATGGCGGATATGGCCGAGGTCGATGCGCAGGGCAACCGGGTGCTAACCCCCGAACTGCTGCACGAAGTGTCGGGCGAACGTAGCGCGCGCTTTGATAACAAGGGCGACCGTTACTATGACCTTATTTCTGCATTGCATAAATCGGTGCGAGGTTCCGCACCTGATGCCGGATTGTACTGGTATGCACGCATTATTACCGCAGGTGGCGATCCGCTGTATGTTGTACGGCGTCTGTTGGCGATAGCCTCTGAAGATGTGGGCAATGCCGATCCGCGGGGAATGCAGGTGGCGATCGCCGCCTGGGATTGTTTCACCCGCGTGGGGCCGGCAGAAGGGGAACGCGCTATTGCTCAGGCGATTGTGTATCTGGCTTGTGCACCCAAGAGTAATGCCGTCTACACCGCCTTTAAAGCGGCGATGCAGGATGCCAGAGAGAAACCGGATTACGACGTGCCGGAGCATTTGCGCAATGCGCCCACCAAACTGATGAAAGAGATGGGACTGGGTGCGGAATACCGCTACGCCCATGATGAACCCAATGCCTACGCGGCGGGTGAAGACTATTTCCCGCAAGCGATGGCGCAAACGCGTTACTATCAGCCAACGTCACGCGGTCTGGAAGCCAAAATTGGTGAAAAGCTAGCCTGGCTGACTGCACAGGATCAAAATAGCCCGACAAAACGCTACCGCTGAACTAGGCGTTGCGGTAAGGTTATAAAGTTCTTTTCTACCGCGCGACGGGTGTCGCGCAACGTAAAATTTCACCAAAAAACATTAAAACAGGATTAGCATGCTCGATCCCAATTTACTGCGTAATGAGCTAGACGCAGTTGCCGAAAAGCTACTGGCTCGCAGAGGTTTTAAACTGGATGTAGACACGCTGCGTCAACAAGAAGAACGCCGCAAAGTGCTACAAGTAGAAACGGAAAGTCTGCAAGCAGAGCGTAACTCCCGATCGAAAGAGATTGGTGCGGCTAAATCTCGTGGTGAAGATATCGAACCGTTGCGCCGCGAAGTGAATACCCTGGGTGAAAAGCTGGATGCGGCCAAGGCCGAGCTGGATGCCTTGCAAAATGCCATTCGTGAACTGGCGTTAACCATTCCGAATATGCCGGACGACACTGTGCCGTTGGGCAAAGATGAGCATGATAACCAAGAAATCAGCCGCTGGGGTGAGCCACGTCAGTTTGATTTCCCGGTGCGCGATCATGTTGATTTAGGCGAATTGGCGAAAGGCGTCGATTTTGCTGCTGGTGTTAAATTGACCGGTGCGCGTTTCGTTGTCATGAAAGGACAAATTGCTCGCCTGCACCGTGCGCTGTCACAATTTATGCTGGATCTGCATACCGAACAGCACGGTTATCAGGAAGCCTACGTGCCTTACCTGGTTAACCACGCTACGCTGTACGGTACCGGCCAGTTGCCGAAGTTTGGTGAAGACCTGTTCCATACTAAACCGTTGGATGAAGAAGCGGAAAGCAGCAATTATGCGCTAATCCCGACGGCGGAAGTGCCGTTGACCAATCTGGTGCGTGATGAAATTCTGGACGAAGAAACGCTGCCGATCAAAATGACGGCGCACACCCCGTGTTTCCGCTCTGAAGCGGGTTCCTATGGTCGTGATACCCGCGGCCTGATCCGTATGCACCAGTTTGACAAAGTGGAGTTGGTGCAGATTGTGCGCCCGGAAGACGCCATGGATGCGTTGGAAACGCTGACGACGCATGCGGAAACCGTGCTGCAACTGCTGCAACTGCCTTATCGCAAGGTGCTGCTGTGTAGCGGTGACATGGGCTTTGGCTCAACCAAAACCTACGATCTGGAAGTGTGGCTGCCAGCGCAGAATACCTACCGTGAAATCTCTTCTTGCTCCAACATGGGGGATTTTCAGGCTCGACGCATGCAAGCGCGCTGCCGCAGCAAGAGCGACAAGAAAACGCGTCTGGTGCATACACTGAACGGTTCCGGTCTGGCGGTTGGGCGTACACTGGTTGCCGTGCTGGAAAACTATCAGCAGGCGGACGGGCGTATTGCCATTCCTGATGTACTGCGTCCTTATATGGGTGGGTTGGCGTTTATCGGCTAAACATGCCGCTGTCTCGTTATCAAAAGCGCCTTTCGGGGCGCTTTTTTGAATTATGACGCCCCAGTATCACAAAACGTGCGGCCTGAGTTTGCCCTCGTTGACTTTTAAACGTGCAGTGGCATGATGCGCACACACTTCCTTGTTGTATTGGTTACCCACGCCCACTATGTCTGCTTTTTCTCGCCCAGTGCTGTTATTGCTCTGCGGCCTTATGCTGCTTACGGTTTGTATCGCTGTACTGAATACGTTGGTTCCGTTATGGCTTAACTATCAGCATGCTTCCGTGTGGCAGGTAGGCGTTGTGGGGTCATCCTATTTTACGGGTAACTTGCTGGAGACGCTGTTGGCCGGACGCTTGATTCTCCGTCAAGGATTTAATCGCAGCTATTACCTTGCGGCGTTGCTGTTTGCGTTGGCAACGCTGGGGCTGATGTTTTCCACGGACGTAACCAGTTGGCTGGTATGGCGTTTTGTAGCAGGTGTTGGTTGTGCGTTGATATGGGTTGTGGTGGAAAGTGCGCTGTTGTGCAGCGGCTCATCCACGCACCGTGGTCAACTGCTGGCAGCTTATATGGTTGCCTATTATCTGGGAAGCGTCGTTGGCCAGATTTATGTCGGCCTGCTGCCGACCGCTGTAGCGAGTGTTATTCCCTGGATGGTCATGCTGATTGTGCTTGCCGTGTTACCGTTGCTGTGTACCCGTTTACCGCGTCTGGTGCAGCCGGAGCATCCGGTCCATGTGGGTAAAATGCTGCGTAAACGCAGTGCGCGTCTTGGCATCAATGGCTGTGTGATTTCCGGCGTGATCCTGGGGTCGCTGTATGGGTTGATGCCGCTTTATCTCTCCCACAATGGCACCAGCGATGCCGACGTGGGTTATTGGATGGCGTTGTTGATTGGTGCCGGTATTGTCGGTCAGTGGCTGGTGGGGCGCATGGCAGATCTCTATGGGCGTTTGTTGGTGCTGCGTGTGCTGGTGTTTGCCGTTATTGTCGCCTGCGTTGCGTTACTGAGCGTTGGACATCTGGTAATGGCTCCTGCGTTGTTTTTGCTGGGCGGAGCGGGATTTACGCTGTATCCGGTAGCTATGTCCTGGGCGTGCGAAAAGGTACGTCATGAAGAGCTGGTGGCGATGAACCAGTCATTGCTGCTCAGTTACACTGTCGGCAGCCTTGTTGGTCCCAGTATGGCGGCCGCGCTGATGCAAACTTATTCTGATCGCGTGCTGTTTGTGCTGATTGCTACGGTATCGCTGGTTTATCTGGTCATGCTGCTGAAGAAAAGCGATCGCCATCCTAAACCGTTGGCGGCATAAATGTCACTTT
Organism: Symbiopectobacterium sp. Eva_TO; assembly: GCF_053848865.1. Taxonomy (NCBI): domain Bacteria; kingdom Pseudomonadati; phylum Pseudomonadota; class Gammaproteobacteria; order Enterobacterales; family Enterobacteriaceae; genus Symbiopectobacterium; species Symbiopectobacterium sp. Eva_TO. Next base: position 3,304,637 of record NZ_JBSPEY010000004.1, read on the forward strand.
AGGCCACCTCGTTATACACAAGTCCGCAACGCCTTATATGCCAAGGGTTAGCGGGCTGAAATAGGCAGCCGGTGGGGTTGTAAATGAAGTGAAACCGACGTGTACTATCGCCATTTACGGCGCTGAAAAATGACACGGGATTCAGATGGCTGGGCACACCAAGAACTGTAAGGGGTAAATCTTGGTGACACGAGGCTCAATAAGCGTGCCAAAGGGCTTTTGATACGGCTGGCTGAGAATCCGCAAGCCAGCATTCCGCATGCGTGCCTCGGATGGTCTGAGACGCTGGGTGCTTACCGCTTCATGGAGAACCAAGCATTCGAATGGCGAGACATTCTGCAACCTCACTGGCAGCGTACGCAGGAAAGGATCCGAGAACACGAGGTTGTGCTGTGTATCCAAGACACTACCGAGCTTGACTTCAACGGGCAGCAAATCCAAGGCTTGGGTCCCTTGAACTACGAAGCCAGGCGTGGTCTGTACCTGCATCCGACCTACGCGGTCAGTCCGGATCGCGTGGGGTTGGGCGTACTGGATGCGTGGATGTGGGCAAGAGAGCCGAAGGATGCAGACGGAAAACGCGATGGGCTCAAGGAGAGTACGCGCTGGCTCGAGGGATACGAGCGAGTTGCTGAACTCGCCTCGGAGTTGCCAAACACACGTCTGGTGTACTTAGCCGATCGCGAAGCGGATATCAAGGCGTTGATGCAGCTCGCTGATGACCTTGGCACTCCGGCTGACTGGTTGATCCGCTCGACTCATAATCGCAGTCTGGACTGTAATGAGAAGCTTTGGCAGAAGGTTGGAAAGACCGTGCCGGTGGGAGAAATCCAATTCGTTATGGCGGCTCGCGCGGGGCAGAAGGCGCGTACGGTGAAACAGGCGCTGCGCGTGAAGCGAGTGTCGCTGCGTTGCGGGTTGGCAGTGACTTGTGTGATAGCCAAGGAAATTGAGCCGCCAGCAGGCGTGAAGCCGGTCGAGTGGCGGTTGCTGAGCAATCGCGTACCTGAAGGACGAGAAGATATCGTGGAGCTGATCGACTGGTATCGGGCTAGATGGGAAATCGAGATGTTCTTCAATGTGCTGAAGAACGGCTGCTGTGTCGAAGCGTTACAGTTATCGACCGTGGATCGCATTGAGCGGGCATTGGCGCTGTTCATGATCGTGGCATGGCGCATCGCCTATTTAATGCGTATGGGACGAACCTGTCCAGAGCTAGACGCAATGTTGTTCTTTGATTCCGACGAGACTCATGGCGCTTACCTACTGATGAACAAGCGTATGCCCAAGGGCCGCCCTAAGCTAAACGAAGTATTGCGCTTAGTTGCGCAACTCGGAGGCTTTCTTGCTCGAAAAGGCGACGGTGAACCAGGCGCAAAAACTATCTGGAAAGGCTTGCAGAAAGTCATGACGGCCGCCGAAACGCTACGCGCGCTCAGGCACGAACAGAGATGTGTATAACGAGGTGACTTTAGGCTGGCTAATGTGTATTAGCTCAGACCTGATCTGACAGTTACCGGTTATTTATACAGGTGTCTGTCAGATTAAATCTGGTTCAGATTTTTTTCTGCCCAGACTCGTTTACCATCAAGTAACGTGGCCATTGGCGTACGCCCGCAGCACATTTTACCCTGATGAGTTCGCTCATTATTGTAATGCCACAACCAGTTGTCCAGATCCTTTTGTAGACTTTCTAGGTCCTCGTATAACGTCTTACGGAACGCAACCTGATAAAAATCCTGCAAAATAGTTTTATGGAAGCGCTCGCAGATACCGTTTGTCTGCGGAGACATCGCTTTCGTTTTCGTATGGTCTATATCGTTGATAGCCAAGTACAGCTGATAGTCATGTTGTTCCACTTTACCGCAGTACTCCGTCCCCCTGTCCGTCAGTATTCTTAGCATTGGCAGCCCCTGAGCTTCGTAGAACGGCAGCACGCGATCATTGAGCAGGTCGGCGGCAGAGATCGGTGCTTTACTCGTGTAAAGCTTGCAGTGCGCCACTTTCGAGTACGTATCCACGAACGTCTGCTGGTAGATACGGCCAACACCTTTCAGATTACCCACGTAGAAGGTGTCCTGCGACCCCAGATAACCCGGGTGAGCAGTCTCTATTTCACCACAGGCTTCGTCGTCGTGCGCCTTCTTCTCCAGTGCAGCGATTTGAGCATCAGTAAGTACGATGCCTTCTCTGGCAACTTTTTCCTCAAGTGCCTTCAGGCGCTTACGAAAGTTTTCCAGATCGTGTCGTTGCCAGATGGAGCGCACACCGCTGCCAGAAATGAAGACGCCTTTTTTACGCAGCTGATTACTGGTCCGGTGCTGGCCATGAGCCGGGAACTCAATGGCGTAATCAACAACCGCACGTTCAGTGGCTTCATCAGCACGGTTTTTCAGGTTGGGAACCCGGCGGTTTTGGTTAACCAGAGCGTCAATGCCGCCTTCTGCCGCCAGTTCCTGATAGCGATAAAACGTGTCGCGTGACACCCCCATGATTTTACAGGCTTTTGATACGTTACCGAGTTCTTCGGCGAGATTGAGCAGGCCGGCTTTGTGTTTGATGATGGGATTGTTAGTATGAAGCATGAGAGTTACCTCGTGTTTTGTATAAGGATTCGACACCCATATCAAAACCGGTAACTCTCAACCTTTCAAGGTCCAGTGTCAGATCAAGTCGCGACTAATACAGCTAATGAGCTTTTGCCTGCCTCCACAATATTGTTCCATAACGCTTCTGCTACCGGGCTCAGGCGCTGTCTGGCGTTGCGAATCAGGTAAAAGATACTGGTCAGGTTTAACTCGTCAGGGGCGATAGCGGCCAATTTGCCCTGTTGTACCCAGGGTGCGGCGTAGTGATCGGGTAAGTAGCTAAATAGCTGTTCCTAATACCGCTACACTTTTGCCTGTCCATGTTTTCCACTGGGAAACGGGCTGACGGTTTCCATGAAGCGGCGAACCTTGTTCAGTAACTGCCACATTGAACAGCATTGATGATTGCGGGTAATGGTTTCATGCAACGCCTGCCATAACCGCTCTACATGATTTACCCATGGTGAGTACACCGGCTGATAAATAACCCTGAATTTCGGGTTTTCTTCCAGCCAGCGCTGCGTCTCCCGGCTTTTGTGAATAATGTAGTTATCAACTATCAGCGTGAGCGTTTTTGCCCGTCTGTACGTTGCTCTCAGATGCTCTAACATACTGATAAAAAACACGAACTTTTACTGTTTCCTCCAACATCGCTGACTTTTCCCGTCCCGCTGTGTAATGCACCCGCCAGATAATATTTCTCGTTCTGGCCCGGCGTCACGATGCGTTTCTGCTTCCCGCGAACCTGCCAGTCCGCGCCAATTTTGGGATTCAGATGAATATCCACTTCGTCTTCGTAAAAGACGGGATGTTCCGCGCTGCATTGTTCCAGCGCCATCGCGATGGCCTCCATTTTTTCTTCCTTATGCGGGTCGCGGATACGCAGCGTAGGAGCTGCGCGTCGCCACACCAGACCGGCAGAAGGCAGCCAACGGCGCACCGTGGAAGCATGCAACTGACAACCGGTTATCTCATTGATTTTTATTGCTAGCAGTTCCGTGCTCCAGCGCGAACGCTGATAGCCAAAATCATGAGGGGAACGCTTTACGAGCTGGATTAACAGTGCGCAGATCTGTTCAAACGGCCAGCGACGGCCACGACCGGGCCGCAGAGATTTGAGGCCTTCAATGCCGTACAGGGTGAGCCAGTTAATCCATCTGCCGATTGACGAACGGGCGCAGCAAAGCATTCTGGCGACATCGCTCACGCGCTCGCCCCGGTGCAACATCAGGATGGCGGTCAGCCTGCGGGCGTGATTCTTGTCACGCGTTTTATGGAGAGTTTTCTTCATCAGGCGTCGTTCGTTACGGGGTATCGGTGCTATGCTCGACATCGCTCAGTCCGGTTGATGATTTGGGATCTTTATCGATTGCTCAGATCGCTCAACTCGGACTGAGTTCCCTTCAGGTGATCTACTATTCGGAACAGTTATTTAGGCTGTGTCCCTTAATTACATAACCTCTGGTAAAACAGGCGGATGCAGCCCAGTTTCAACATTGCCAGATAATTCCTCGCCGTTTTGTCGTAACGTGTCGCAATGCGACGGTATTCTTTCAGACGGCTAAAGCACCGCTCAACAACGTTCCGATTGCGGTAGGCGTCACGATCGAGCTTTGAACGACCATCCACCGCCATTTTTTCAGTGGATTTTCGGGGGATGACAGTTTTTATACCTCTGTTTTTCAGCTCGTTACGTAATACATGCCCGGAGTACGCCTTGTCAGCGAGTACCGCATGACCACGGCGTTTCATACTGCCGTTCTGGCGTTGAACACCAATACCGTCCAAAAGACGTAGTGCAAACTGACTTTCATGAGCCTGACCGGGGCTCAACACGATGTTTAACGGAAGACCACTTCCGTCTGTAGCCATATGGATTTTGGTGCCAAAACCACCTCGAGAGCGACCCAGACCATTATCTCCGGTGATATCGGGATGTTTTTTTGAGCACCGGCAGCACATTTCAGCGCCCTGATATTGCTACCATCCAGCGCAGTCGCTGACCAGTCCAGGAGGCTATGGGCATCAAGTGATGAAAGTAACTTATTGAAAATAATGTTAATGACTCCCGATTTTGACCATCGGTTAAAGCGGTTATAAACGGTTTTCCATGGGCCGTATCGCTCAGGTAAATCACGCCATGGGGCACCAGAGCACAGCACCCAGAACATGCCATTGATAATCATGCGATGCTCAGCCCATGGGCGTCCGGCCTGTGGTGTTGCTGGTTCAGCAGGGAGTAAGGGCTGGATGATAGCCCATGCTTCATCGGGAAGGTCGTAGCGAGCCATAGTTCAAAATGATGTAGAAACAAACAGTTAGTATAACTCATGGGATTAAGGGACACCGCTTAACATTCTCCAAGATTTATCCGCGAGGGAATACGAACAAAGCAGTATAAAGCAAAATTTGACTTGGATCATATCGTGAAAATTTAGTGGGGTGAAACCCCTCTGCGATCTGCACCAAAGCCATATTAAATAATTGAAATTATTAAATAAAAATATTTTAAAAAATTATAAAAAGAGTTGAGTGCAGGGGGTAGAATACCGTGAAAAAGAGTTAAATGATATGCGTTTTTGTATCATTTCTGTGTTATGGGTTGCTGCAAATTAATTAAAAATTCACCATTCAATAACAATAAGTGCAATATTCTTCATTTTCTGCGAAATGCCGAATTATTCGAATTATGCAGCATAATTGGATGATGAAATCTTGCGTGTTGCTGGAAAATTGATCGAAAAAAGCAAGGTTATCGTTCGAGGTCACTACAGTGTGAATGCTCCCCGGCGTTAACCGGGGAGGACGGGCGATACGGCATTAGCCCCAGAAACGACGCTTCGCCGCTTGCAGTTTCTCGTAAGCCGCCAGCAGCGATTGGTGTGCGGGCAATGTGGAGAAGGTGTCATCGACGTCAAACAGCCCATAGAAACACTGCTCACCAGCAATCGCTGCGCTCGCGGCGTCGACGGTGTCGCTGCCGTACATCTTCACAAACGCATCATAATACTGCGATGGCTCGCGCTCTTCGTCCAACGCCAGCGTCAACAGCGTCTGCAAACAGCGGTAGTAGTTGCTGCGCGATGGGCTGAAGACGGAGCCGTTGAAATCCTGCGTCCATTCCGCCCAGATTAACGCCTGTTCCAGATCGCCGCCTGCCAGCGCCAGCATCGCTTTTAATTCACCAATACGCAGCGTAAGCCAGCCGTTATCCTTGCCGGTTGCCAGCCCCAGCAATTCGCTCACGCGGGTGAAGTCATCGAAACCTTCATCATCCAACTGGGCAATCAGATCGAGATACGCCTGTTTTTCCAACTGGCTGCCGGGCAGGGAGAGGATAGTCTCGCGTAAATGCACGCCCATATTGTTGTTTGCCAACAGCAGATCGTCTACCGGATAAATGTCGGACATCCCCGGTACAATAATGCGGCAAGCATACACTGACAGGTGCTCGTAATCGGCGATGTACACCTCTTTGTGCTCTTTGTGGAAAATGGCCATCAAGGTAGCAAATTCCTGCTCGGTGCTGCCTTTAAAGCTCCAGTCGACAAAGGGATAATCCGCGTCGGTTTTAAACAAATCCCAGGAGATCAAACCACTGGAATCGATAAAGTGGGTTTCCAGATTGGCATGATCCGCCACATCATCATTGTCGAAGCTCGGCGGGGTAAACACATCGAGATCTTTCAACCCGCGTCCTTGCAGCAGTTCGGTGGCAGTACGCTCCAGCGCGACGCCGAAATCCGGGTGCGCACCGAAAGAGGCGAAGCAGGTGCCGTTACTGGGGTTGAACAGCACCACGCAGATCACTGGATAATTACCGCCCAACGAGGCGTCATAGGCAAGGATCGGGAACCCTTCTTTTTCCAGCGTGGCGATGGCTTCCACCACGCCAGGATAACGTTGCAACACGCTGTCCGGGATGGTTGGCAGGCTGATGGCTTCAGCAATAATGCGGTTTTTGATGTGGCGTTCGAACACCTCAGACAACCCCTGCACACGCGCTTCATTGGCGGTGTTGCCAGCGGACATCCCGTTGGAAACGTAGAGGTTACCGATGATATTCATCGGGATGTAGACGGTGGTGTCATCGGATTGACGGGTAAACGGCAGGGCGCAGATGCCACGTTCGTCGTTGCCGGATTGCAGATCCACCAGCATGCTGGCGCTCAATTCGTTATCAGGATCGTAAAATGCGCGCAGGTGATCATCCAGAATCCCCTGTGGCAAGCTGTTATCGTCCGGCAGCGGGAACCATTGCTCGTTCGGGTAATGCACGAAATCGCCGTTAGCGATTGACTTGCCCAAATAGAAGTCTGCAAAGAAGTAGTTGGTGGAAAGACGCTCGAAATATTCACCTAAGGCTGAAGCCAGGGCTGCTTTCTTGCTGGCGCCTTTGCCGTTCGTAAAGCACAATGGGCAATCTTTGTCGCGAATATGCACGGACCAGACGTTAGGCACCGGGTTCAGCCAGGAGGCTTCTTCGATGTTGAACCCCAGGTCACGGAGTTGCTGTTGAAAACGGGCGATGGAGTCTTCCAGGGCGGCGTCTTTGCCTGGGATGAACGTTTGGCTCATGATTGTCACTTTTCTCTTTTATGGGACGTGCATCATACGGACTTTTCACGGACAACTCCACGCTGTCGCCGTGCGGGTTTTATACGGGAAAGCGTAATAAGGATTGCAGCGGGAAGGAGCCAGTGATAAAAACAAATGATGACGGTTGCTGCAAAAAAACCATGATGGCTGCTGCAAATAGCCAACGTGGTTGTTGCAAAAAATCATAATAGTCGCTGTAAAACAGTCAAAACGTTAAAAATAGTCGTACTAAACACGTGGTGAGGGGAAATGACACAAGTTTTCAATTTTAGCGCCGGTCCAGCTATGCTGCCGGTTGAAGTGCTGCGTCGTGCCGAGCAAGAGTTGTGTAACTGGCGTGGGCTGGGAACGTCCGTAATGGAAATCAGCCACCGCAGTAAAGAATTTATGCAGGTGGCGGAGGAAGCCGAGCAGGATCTGCGCGATTTGTTAAAGATCCCCTCCAACTACAAAGTGCTGTTCTGCCAAGGGGGCGCGCGCGCGCAGTTTGCGGCCGTGCCACTCAATCTGCTGGGTGACAGCACTAAAGCTGACTATATCGACGGTGGCTATTGGGCGCACAGTGCGATTAACGAAGCAGAAAAATACTGCAAACCGAACGTTATTGAAGTGAAAACCCGCATTGACGGCCTGCGCGCCGCCAAACCGATGCGTGAATGGGCTCTGTCTGACGATGCCGCTTTTGTGCACTACTGCCCGAATGAAACCATTGATGGTCTGGCAATTGAAGAAACGCCTGACTTTGGCGACAAGATTGTGGTTGCTGACTTCTCCTCTAGCATCCTGTCCTGCCCGAACGATGTCAGCCGTTTCGGCGTGATTTATGCCGGTGCGCAGAAAAACATTGGCCCTGCTGGTTTAACCTTGGTGATTGTGCGCGATGACCTGTTGGGTAAATCCCGCAGCGTGCTGCCGTCGGTACTGGATTATAAAATCCTGGCGGACAATGACTCCATGTACAACACGCCGCCGACCTTCGCCTGGTACCTTTCTGGCATGGTATTCAAATGGCTGAAAGAGCAGGGTGGCCTGGTTGAAATGAAAAAACGCAATCGCGAGAAAGCGGATCACCTTTACGGCGCTATCGATAGCAGCGATTTCTACCGTAACGACGTGCTGGCCGCCAACCGCTCACGCATGAATGTGCCGTTCCTACTCGGTGATGACGCGCTGGATAAACTGTTCCTGGAAGAGTCTAAAGCGGCTGGGTTGCATGCGCTGAAAGGCCACCGCGTCGTGGGAGGGATGCGTGCATCGCTGTACAACGCGATGCCGCTGGAAGGTGTACAGGCGCTGACTGCCTTTATGGCGGATTTTGAACGTCGCCACGGCTAATACCGCAGCGAGTGACGCCGTGGTTTGCCCGCGGCGTTGCAGGTCGTACCGTTGCCGCAGAACGTAAAGCGGCAACTTGTTTCCAGTAAACCCCGGTGTGTACCGGGGTTTCTTATGTTGATGACAGGAGTTAAGAGTTACATGCAGGAATCCCTTACCCTACAGCCTATTTCTCTGATCGATGGCGTGATTAACCTTCCCGGTTCGAAAAGCGTCTCTAACCGCGCTTTGTTGCTGGCGGCATTGGCAACGGGGACGACGCGTTTGAAAAACCTGCTCGATAGCGATGACGTTCGCCATATGCTGGACGCGTTGCAACTGTTAGGCGTGCAATACCAGCTTTCGCCCAGCCGCACCGAGTGCGACGTCACTGGTATTGGTGGACCGTTCAGCGCGTCGCAACCGTTAGAACTGTTTCTTGGCAATGCGGGCACGTCGATGCGTCCGCTGGCCGCCGCGTTATGCTTGACGCAAGGCGATATTGTTTTGACCGGTGAGCCGCGTATGAAAGATCGCCCGATCGGCCATCTGGTAGATGCGTTGCGCCAAGGTGGCGCGACCATCGACTACCTTGAGCAGACCAACTATCCGCCATTGCGCCTGCACGGCGGTTTCCAGGGGGGGGAGATCGCTGTGGATGGCCGCGTCTCCAGCCAGTTCCTGACCGCGTTGCTGATGACAGCGCCGTTGGCGAACAAAGACACCCGCATCAGTATCAAAGGCGATTTGGTGTCCAAGCCCTATATCGATATCACGTTGCGCATGATGAAAGATTTTGGCGTTGAGGTGCACAACGAGAATTACCAGCACTTCAGCGTACAGGGCAACCAGCAATACCATGCGCCAGGTGAGTATCTGGTGGAAGGTGATGCCTCTTCCGCTTCCTATTTTTTGGCGGCGGCGGCCATTAAAGGCGGAACGGTCCGTGTCACGGGCGTGGGACGTAACAGCGTGCAAGGCGATATCCGTTTTGCTGACGTGCTGGAAAAAATGGGTGCCATTATTCGTTGGGGTGATGACTATATCGAGTGTCAGCGCAGTGAGTTGCATGCCATCGATATGGGCATGAATCATATCCCCGATGCGGCCATGACGATTGCTACGACCGCGCTGTTTGCCGAAGGTGGCACCACGACGCTGCGCAATATCTACAATTGGCGCGTAAAAGAGACCGATCGTCTTGCGGCAATGGCGACTGAGCTGCGCAAAGTCGGTGCGACGGTGGAAGAGGGGAACGATTATATTCGTATTACGCCTGCCCCTCAGTTACGTTTTGCCGAGATCGGCACCTACAACGATCACCGTATGGCGATGTGTTTCTCGCTGGTGGCATTATCCGATACACCAGTGACCATTCTCGACCCCAAATGTACGGCAAAAACTTTCCCGGACTATTTTCAACATTTGGCGCGTCTGAGCCACGGTTAATAACCGGACGGTAGTTGCAATTTCCCTGTAGGGCGGGCCTATGCCCGCCCTCAGTTTTGCAAGGCATCTTCTGAAATTTTATCTTTCTCCGGGTGTTAGGTTAACGGTTTTGCTCGTTGGCGCGTATAATGAGGCACCGTAAGTCGTAACAGACCTCGCGGTTGACCCGAGTAATAGGAGAAAGAGATGGCGGTAACGGCACCGGTAATAACGGTTGATGGGCCGAGTGGCGCAGGCAAGGGAACGCTGTGCAAGGCGTTGGCAGAAACATTGCAGTGGAATTTGTTGGACTCGGGCGCGATTTATCGCGTGCTCGCCTTGGCTGCCTTACATCATCAGGTTGATATCGGTTCGGAAGAAGCTTTAGTGCCGCTGGCGTCGCACCTTGACGTGCGTTTCGTTGCTGAAGACGGGCAATTGAATGTGATTCTGGAAGGTGAGGACGTCAGTAACGAAATTCGTAATGAAACGGTCGGTAACACTGCCTCGCAGGCGGCCGCTTTTCCGCGAGTGAGAGAAGCCTTATTGCGTCGGCAGCGTGCGTTTCGCGAAACGCCGGGACTGGTCGCGGACGGCCGCGATATGGGTACGGTGGTGTTCCCCGATGCGCCTGTGAAGATTTTTTTGGATGCGAGTGCGGAAGAACGTGCACAACGACGCATGCTACAGTTGCAGGAAAAAGGCTTTAATGTTAACTTTGAACGTCTTTTGTCCGAGATAAAAGAACGGGATGCGCGAGATCGGAGTCGTCCGGTAGCACCGTTAGTCCCTGCCGCAGACGCGCTGGTGTTGGATTCGACCGATATGTCTATTGATGACGTTATTGCGAAATCGCTCAGTTATGCGCGTGAAATCCTTGCTCAATCACAGAGTTGATTGAGGCGCGGTATAGCATTGTTTTTTTAACCTTGTTGTAAGGATAACAGCAGGGCATGTGAAACAACCCCATCAAGCAGGATGCCAGATGGACGTTAAATTGAAACCCTTAAGATTAACAACATGACTGAATCTTTTGCTCAACTCTTTGAAGAATCGCTGAAAGAAATCGAAACTCGTCCGGGTTCCATCGTTCGCGGAGTTGTCGTTGCTATTGATAAAGATGTCGTACTGGTTGACGCCGGTCTGAAATCTGAATCTGCCATTCCGGTAGATCAATTCAAAAACGCACAAGGCGAACTCGAAATCCAGGTGGGTGACGAAATTGACGTTGCCCTGGACGCGGTAGAAGACGGTTTCGGCGAGACCCTGCTGTCTCGTGAGAAAGCGAAACGCCACGAAGCCTGGCTGATTCTGGAAAAAGCCTACGAAGAAGCTGCGACCGTTACCGGTGTTATCAACGGTAAAGTGAAAGGCGGCTTCACGGTTGAACTGAACGGCATCCGTGCGTTCCTGCCGGGTTCTTTGGTTGACGTTCGCCCGGTTCGCGACACGATGCACCTGGAAGGCAAAGAGCTTGAGTTTAAAGTGATCAAGCTGGATCAGAAACGCAACAACGTTGTCGTTTCCCGCCGTGCCGTTATCGAATCCGAGAACAGCGCTGAGCGCGATCAACTGCTGGAAAACCTGCAAGAAGGCATGGAAGTTAAAGGTATCGTTAAGAACCTCACTGACTACGGTGCATTCGTTGACCTGGGTGGCGTTGATGGTCTGCTGCATATCACTGATATGGCGTGGAAACGCGTTAAGCATCCGAGCGAAATCGTCAATGTTGGCGATGAGATCACCGTGAAAGTGCTGAAGTTCGACCGCGAACGTACTCGTGTGTCCCTGGGTCTGAAACAGCTGGGCGAGGATCCGTGGGTTGCTATCGCTAAGCGCTACCCGGAAAACACCCGTCTGACCGGTCGTGTGACCAACCTGACTGATTACGGCTGCTTCGTAGAAATCGAAGAAGGGGTTGAAGGTCTGGTACACGTATCTGAAATGGATTGGACCAACAAAAACATCCATCCGTCCAAAGTGGTTAACGTGGGCGACGTGGTTGAAGTTATGGTTCTGGATATCGACGAAGAACGTCGTCGTATCTCCCTGGGCCTGAAACAATGCAAATCCAACCCGTGGCAGCTGTTCTCTGAAACCCACAACAAGGGTGACCGCGTAGAAGGTAAGATCAAGTCTATCACTGACTTCGGTATCTTCATCGGTCTGGATGGCGGTATCGATGGTCTGGTACACCTGTCTGACATCTCTTGGAACGTGGCTGGCGAAGAAGCCGTTCGCGAATACAAGAAAGGTGACGAAATCGCCGCTGTTGTTCTGCAAGTTGACGCAGAGCGCGAGCGTATCTCCCTGGGCGTTAAGCAACTGGCGGAAGACCCGTTCAATAACTATCTGTCACTGAACAAAAAAGGTGCGATCGTAACGGGTAAAGTCACTGCTGTTGACGCAAAAGGTGCTACAGTTGAATTAGCAGACGGCGTTGAAGGTTACCTGCGTGCTTCTGAAGCATCTCGTGACCGTGTAGAAGATGCTACGCTGGTTCTGAACGTCGGCGATGAAGTTGAAGCTAAATACACCGGTGTTGATCGTAAAAACCGTGTTGTAAGCCTGTCTGTACGTGCGAAAGACGAAGCGGATGAGAAAGACGCTATCGCTACCGTAAACAACAAACAGGAAGAAGGTAACTTCTCCAGCGCAATGGCTGAAGCGTTCAAAGCAGCTAAAGGAGAGTAATAGGGTGGGGTGAGTCGGCCATGCGGCTGGCTCATTCTGTTACGGTAGTAAGTCAATCGTGGCTATCCAATATTGATATAACCACGCACTTGGAGGAATTATGACCAAGTCTGAACTGATCGAAAGGCTTGCTGGACAGCAATCTTATATCCCGGCCAAGGTGGTTGAGGATGCAGTGAAAGAGATGCTCGAGCAGATGGCGGCAACGCTGGCTGATGGTGATCGCATTGAGATCCGAGGGTTCGGCAGTTTTTCACTTCACTACCGTGCACCACGCGTTGGGCGCAATCCGAAAACCGGTGAAAAGGTGGAGCTGGAAGGTAAATACGTTCCCCACTTCAAACCAGGTAAAGAACTGCGCGATCGTGCAAATATTTATGGCTGATACGCCGAGATAATCTGCACGGAACACCGTGTTATTACTTGCAATAGACTGTAATGTCTAGCTTTTTAGAAAGGCACCTGTAAAAGGGTGCTTTTTTATTGCCCTTGAACCCAACTATCTTGCAATCGTTGTCAATATTGCGAGCTTTCCGCCAAAAGCGCAAAGCGCCGATAAACTCGCCCGTTATGTCAACCTATAACCTTATTAACTCTATGGTTTACTTTGTAAGGGAATAATATGTTGAAAAATATATCGATTCGTACAGGGTTATTAGCGTTGCTCGGGGTGATGGCTGCTCTGTTGTTGCTGGTAAGCGCCACGGGGATCATTGCCATTAATAAAAGTTACGATGCGCTCGTGGTGCTAAATCGTATTCAGGGCGTGGAACTGGGCAATTTGGCGAGCAGTAACACCAATATGCAGCGCGTGCGTGTAGCGGCTTCTTTTGCGATTCGCGCGTTGGAAACGCAGCAGTGGGATGATGCCATGGCGGCGGCGGGCCGTTCCGGGCAATATGCCAGTGCGGCGAAGGACGATCTTGATCGCTTTTTTGCGGCAACCGAGGGCACCGGGCAGGGAAAAATACTGGCTCAGGATATCGCCCAAGCCTATAAAAATTATTACGAAAATGGCATTTTACCGATGCTCGATGCGCTAAAAAGTCGCGACATTGAGCGTTATTACCAATATCAGGTCACCCAACTCAAGCAACTTGGGACCGTTTTTGATAAAGCCAACAAAACCTATTTCGACTATGCCCAGCAGGCCGGGGTCAATCAGCTAACGCAGGCTTCAGAAGGCCGGGTGCATATGCTTTGGCTTATTGGTGCGAGCTGCGCCGCTGTAGTAGTGTTGATTGTGGTGTCATGGTTGATGCTGCGCGCGTTGCTGCTCAAACCTCTCACTAGTGCCATCAACCACCTGGAATTTGTCGCTGCGTGTGATTTAACCCAAACCTTGCCCACATCGGCAAAGAATGAGCTGGGGCGCTTAAACAGCGCATTGCACGATATGCAGCAGTCGTTATCAGATTCAGTGGTGCGTGTGCGGGAAGCCAGCGAGCAGATAGATGTAGGTAGCCGTGAACTGGCGCAAAGCAATGAAGATTTATCACGCCGCACCGAGGAGTCTGCCGCGTTGCTGCAGGAAACCGCGGCCAGTATGGAGCAACTGACGGCTACGGTGCGCAACAACGCGGACAATGCACGCCAGGGACATGCGTTGGCAGAAGATGTGGCGCAAACGGCGCAGCAGGGCAACAAAGTGGTGCAGGAAGTAATGGCGAAAATGCAGGAGATTGCGACCAGCGCCAACAGCATTGGTAATATCCTCGGGGTGATTGACGGCATTGCGTTCCAAACCAACATACTGGCGTTGAACGCAGCGGTGGAAGCCGCGCGTGCAGGTGAACAAGGGCGTGGTTTTGCGGTAGTGGCCAACGAAGTAAGAACGCTTGCACAGCGGAGCGCGCAAGCGTCAAAAGAGATTCATGCGCTGATCGTGGACTCCAACACGCGCGTCAGCTAAGGGTCAACCCTGACGGCTCAGGCCAGTGAAACCATGTCCGCCATTTCAACGCAGATTAGTAACGTTAACGCGTTGATGAAGGAAATCGCGCAGGCATCCCAGGAACAGAGCCACGGTATCGATCAGGTCAATATTGCGGTCACGCAGATGGAAGTGGTTGCACAGCAAAATGCATCGCTGGTAGAGGAAGCGACGATGGCAACCCGCTCGCTGGAGGATCAATCAAGGCAGCTGATTTTGGCTATGGATACCTTTAAAGTGCGGCGTGTACAACCGTTGCCGGGGACCACATTGTCAGCATCGGCACTGCTGACACACGCGCCACTGTAGGTTGTTGCTGAAGAGTAAAAGGGAAATTCCGGGCCAGGCGACCCTGTACATGATTCTGTGTAATTGCCTGATTTTGATATGTTCAATCCAACATCAAAAACAGGTTAATTTATGGACGAAAAACAGTTGCAGGCTCTGGCTAACGAACTGGCCAAAAATCTCAAAACCCCTGACGCTCTCAGCCAATTCGATCGCCTGCTGAAGAAAATCAGCGTTGAGGCTGCTCTCAACGCCGAAATGTCCCACCATCTGGGCTACGATAAAAATCAGCCCAAACCGGGGGCCAACTCCCGCAACGGCTATTCCACAAACACCGTGACCACCGGCGATGGCCCTCTGGCACTACGTACTCCGCGCGATCGTGATGGCTCCTTCGAATCATAACTGGTGAAGAAAAACCAGACCCGGATCACCGGGATGGATAACCAAATCCTGTCCCTGTACGCCAGAGGGATGACCACCCGCGAGATAGCGTCTGCGTTCAACGAGCTGTATGACGCGGATGTCTCACCGGCGCTGGTCTCGAAGGTCACCGACGCCGTGATGGAACAGGTTACTGAATGGCAAAATCGTCCACTGGATGCAGTCTATCCCATTGTTTACCTTGACTGTATCATCCTGAAGGTCCGGCAGGCCAGTCGCGTCATCAATAAATCCGTGTTCCTGGCACTGGGTATCAACATCGAGGGCCAGAAAGAACTGCTGGGTATGTGGCTGGCCGAAAACGAGGGCGCGAAGTTCTGGCTCAATGTGCTGACAGAACTAAAAAACCGCGGCCTGAACGATATCCTCATCGCCTGTGTCGACGGTCTGAAAGGCTTCCCGGACGCCATCAACGCGGTGTATCCGGAAGCCCGCATCCAGCTGTGCATCGTGCACATGGTACGCAACAGCCTGAGGTTCGTCTCTTGGAAGGACTACAAAGCCGTCACACGCGACCTGAAAGCCATCTATCAGGCCGCTACGGAAGAAGCAGGCCAGCAGGCGCTGGAAGCATTCGCCAGCGCATGGGACAGCCGCTATCCACAGATAAGCCGGAGCTGGCAGACGAACTGGAGCAATCTGGCAACGTTCTTCGCTTACCCGGCAGATATCCGCAAAGTCATCTACACAACCAACGCCATCGAGTCGCTGAACAGTGTGATCCGGCATGCGATTAAAAAACGCAAGGTGTTCCCGACTGACGACGCAGTGAAAAAGGTGGTGTGGCTGGCAATCCAGTCGGCCTAACAGAAATGGACGATGCCACTGCGGGACTGGCGTATGGCAATGAGCCGTTTTATTATCGAGTTCGGTGACCGCCTGGACGGTCACTACTGAGAAAGGCATTTACACAGAATCATGTACAGGGTCGGCCAGGCCGCAATTTCCCTTGCAGTGATACTACTATTTGCTATGACGAGCTTTCAGTCGGCCGATAATGGTTGCCAGATCCAGTTCCTGATCCTGCAACAACACCAGCAGGTGATACATCAAATCGGCGGCTTCGTTAGTCAACTCTTCGGTATCGTGTACGGTGGCGGCCAGTGCGGTCTCCAGCCCTTCTTCGCCGACTTTCTGCGCAATGCGTTTGGTGCCACTGGCATACAGTTTTGCGGTATAAGCGCTAGCCGGGTCTGCCTGTTTACGGCTCGCTAACAATTGCTCGAGCTGATGCAAGAATAACCATTCATGCTGTGCCGGGGCAAAACAGCTGCTGGTGCCTTGGTGGCAGGTTGGACCGATGGGGTTCGCCAGTACCAACAGGCTGTCATTATCACAGTCTGGTGTAATGCTCACTACGTTAAGGAAGTGGCCGGAGGATTCTCCCTTGGTCCACAGCCGCTGCTTAGTGCGGGAATAAAAGGTGACCTTGCCGCTCTGTTCAGTCGTTTCCAGCGCTGCCTGATTCATGTACCCCAGCATCAACACTTCACCGGATACCGCATGTTGCACAATGGCGGGGATCATCCCGTCGGTTTTTTCCCAATCAAGTTGGGCCTTCTGTTGTTGGCTTAACACGCTCTAATCTCCACACCTTGTTGCTTAAGGTATTGCTTTAATTCGCCAATATTGATGATTTGCTTATGGAATACTGATGCGGCCAGCGCACCATCCACTTGAGCCTGCTCAAAGGCGTGTAAAAAGTGCTCTGGTGTACCGGCCCCGCCAGAGGCGATCAATGGAACATGGCAGCGTTCACGCACCAATTTCAGCTGTTCCAGATCGTAACCGTTACGTACGCCATCCTGATTCATCATGTTGAGCACAATTTCACCGGCACCACGTTGTTGCACTTCCTGCACCCAATCCAGCGTTTCCCACTGGGTAACACGGGTGCGGCTTTCATCACCGGTATACTGATTCACATGATAACTCCCAGTAACGCTGTCATACCAAGTATCGATACCGACCACGATGCACTGCACTCCATAACGATCGGCAAGGCGAGTGATCAAGGTAGGATCGGCCAGCGCTGGGGAGTTGATTGAAATTTTATCAGCACCGAACGAGAGGATTTGCCCGGCATCTTCGACACTTTTGATGCCACCGGCTACGCAGAAAGGGATATCAATCACTTCTGCCACGCGGGATACCCAGCTTTTGTCGACCACACGTCCGTCAGACGATGCGGTGATATCGTAAAAGACCAGTTCGTCTGCGCCTTCCTGAGCATAACGCTGTGCTAGCGGAACGATATCGCCGATGATTTCATGGTTGCGGAATTGCACCCCTTTTACCACCTGACAGTCACGCACGTCGAGACAGGGAATTATCCGTTTTGCCAGCATGCGATGGCCTCCGTTACATTGAATTTGCCTTCGAGCAACGCTCGTCCGACGATCACTCCTTTCACACCGCTGCCACGCAGATTGGCGATATCCTGCAACCCGCCAATGCCACCAGAAGCCTGGAACGCAATCTGTGGATAGCGTTGGCATACCGCGCGATAGAGTTCTACGTTGGAACCGCTCAGCGTGCCGTCACGGGAAATGTCGGTACACAGCACGTGTTTCAGACCAAATGGTTGATATTCCTCGATGACTTGCTCCAGCGTGACTCCGGAATTTTCCTGCCAGCCACTGATCGCAACCTGCTTGACTCCTGCATTATCAATGTGCACATCCAGCGCCAGTACCAACGCATCAGCACCATAACGTGTAAACCACGCCTGTACCAACTCTGGCTGTTTAACGGCGGTAGAGCCAATCACGACGCGGGTCGCTCCGGCTTCTAGCAGTGCAACGACATCTTGCTCGGTACGGATACCGCCACCCACCTGTACTGGCACACTCACGCCAGCTAACAGGGTTTTCAGTAACGGAATCTGGCGTGCCGCGGGATCTTTTGCGCCGGTCAAATCCACCAGATGTAACACTTCAGCGCCCTGTTGCTGATAGGCTTGTAAACGGGGGAGGGGATCACTGCCATACTGGCGTTGCTGACCATAGTCACCCTGATGAAGACGAACCACCTGTCCGTCGATAAGATCGAGTGCGGGGATAATCATGCTGATTACATCTCCAGAAAGTTTTTCAGCAACTGAGCGCCGGCGGCCCCAGAGCGTTCTGGGTGAAATTGCACGCCGTAGAAGTTGTCCTTCTGCACTGCGGCGGTGAAGGCTTCACCATACTCTGCTTGTGCGATGGTGTTGGCACATACCGGCATGGCATAGCTGTGCACAAAGTAGAAGTAGGCACCTTCATCAATGCCTTGGAACAGACGGTGTCCTGCCTGCGGTGTGACTTGATTCCAGCCCATGTGTGGTAGCGGCAGGCCGCGATCCTGCATTTTTTTTACCGCAGTTGGAATGATATTCAACGTATCAATCCCACCATTTTCATCGCTGGCAGAGCCGAGCAGTTGCATGCCGAGACAGATACCGAGCACCGGTTGGGTGCAGGCCTTGATCAGCGGAATCAAGTCGCGGGCGGTAAGTTGGTCCATGGCGGCCTGTGCGGTGCCGACACCGGGTAGAAACAGTTTGTCGGCGCGTAGCACCACCTCAGGATCGCGGCTCACCACCGGGTCATAGCCCAGTCGACGCACCGCATAGGTGACGGAGGCGAGATTGGCGCAACCAGTGTCGAGAATCACCACGTTCATCACAGCACCCCTTTTGAACTGGGCAGGGTATCACCCTCCACACGAATGGCTTGGCACAGCGTGCGGCCAAACACTTTGAACAGGCTTTCTACGCGATGGTGATCGTTACGGCCTTTGGTTCTCAAATGCAGCGTGCACCCCATGGCATAGGAGAGCGAGCGGAAGAAGTGCTCGACCATTTCCGTGCTTAAATCGCCTACGCGCTGGTAGTTAAATTCGGCTTTATATTCCAAATGTGGACGTCCGGAAATATCCAGCGCGCAGCGTGCCAGACACTCATCCATCGGCAGCACAAAGCCAAAACGACCGATGCCACGCTTGTCGCCCAGCGCTTTGTTAAGTGCTTCGCCCAAAGCGAGACCGGTGTCTTCCACCGTGTGGTGATCGTCGATGTAAAGATCGCCTTTCACATCGATGTTCATACGGAACCCACCGTGGGTGGCAATCTGGTCGAGCATGTGGTCGAAGAAACCGACGCCGGTGTGGATCTTGCTGCCGCCTTCCTGATCCAGCCACACTTCGACATTAATGGCGGTTTCCCGCGTCACGCGATTCACCAGTGCGTGGCGGTTGCGTTGGGTGAGCTTGTCGGTGATGGTCTGCCAGTCAAGTCCATCACGCTGATAGCGTAATCCGGTGATCCCCATGTTTTGTGCCAACTGCACGTCCGTTTCGCGATCGCCAATCACGTAACTGTTGGCGCTGTCCATCGGGTTCTGTTGCAAAAAGGCATCCACCAGCGCGGTTTTAGGTTTGCGACACGCACAGTTATCAGCAGGAAGATGCGGACAAATCAGCACCTCTTCGAATTCAATGCCCTGCGAGGTAAGAATCTGCATCATCAACTGATGCGGCGGATCGAACGTTTCCTGTGGGAAACTGGGTGTGCCAAGCCCGTCTTGATTGGTGATAATCACCAGCTTGAAACCGGCTTTCTGCAAGCTCAGCAGGGAAGGGATGACGGCAGGCTCCAGCGCCAGTTTATCTAAACGGTCAACCTGGAAGTCTTGCGGCGGCTCGGTAATCAGCGTGCCGTCGCGGTCAATAAAAAGAAATTTCTGTCCCATGTCTGCTCCTGAAGATTACTCGTTAGTGCCGGATAAGGCGCGCAGTGCGGCAACCACCTGCTGGCATTCGCCACGGCTGCCGATAGTGATGCGCAGGCATCCGAAAAGGCCGGGCTGTTTGTTCTGATCGCGTAAAATAATGCCCTGATCCCACAGTGTTTTGAAGACATTACTGGCGGCGGCGAAACGTACCAATATATAGTTGCTGGCGCTGTCGAACACCTGTTCCACACAAGGTAACGGTGCCAGCGCGGCCATCAGCCAGGAGCGGTTTTCAGCAATCTCTGCGACGCGTTCACGCATCGTACCGATCCCAGCGTCATCCAGCTCTTGTGCGGCGATATCCGCCACCAGCGTTGAAAGCGGGTAAGGTGCGATGACCTTCAGCAACAGCGCGATCACGGGCTCATTCGCCAGCGTAAAACCGCAACGCAACCCTGCCAGCGCAAACGCTTTGGAAAGGGTACGCAGCACCACCAGATGCGGATAGTCTGCCAGCCAGCCTGCAACCGTGGAACCAGGGTTGAATTCGATATAGGCTTCATCCACCACCACCAACGCTTTGCCCACAGCCAATGCCAACAGCTTGCGCAGATCGTCTGCGTCAAGGACGTTGCCAGTTGGGTTGTTGGGGCTACACACGTAAATCAGTTTTACGTTATTGAGATTGTCTGCAATAGCGGGCAAGTCTAGCTGCCAATCTGCTTTGCTGGGCACCGTGCGGCGTTCAACGCCCAGGGTTTCCGCACTGACGCCATACATGCCGTAGGTGGGAGGGCAATAAAGCACGGCATCTTGCCCCGGTTCGCAAAAAGCACGGATTAGCAGTTCGATCCCTTCGTCTGCGCCGCGACTGACCAGTACCTGTTCCGGCTTCACTCCTGCGTAGGTAGCATAGCGCTCAATGACAATAGGTGGCTGGCATTCAGGATAACGGTTCAATGTCTGTGCGGTGAGCTGAAATTCAGGTGCCTGGAAATATTCGTTGGCATTGAGCCACACATCACCTTTGCCGCCCAGACGGCGTGCCGACTGATACGGCGTAAGAGTGCGTACATTAGCACGTGCCAATTGTTCAATGCTCATTGGGACTCCTTCTCTTTCAGGGCAGCGACGCGCAGTGTGACGGCATTCTTGTGGGCGACCAGTTGTTCCGCCTGAGCCAACACCTCAATGGTAGGCGCCAGACGCAGAAAACCTTGCGCAGTTAACTGTTGAACGGTCATCCGTTTCTGGAAATCCGCCAGCCCAAGACTGGAGTAGGTGGCGGTATAGCCATAGGTCGGCAGTACGTGGTTGGTGCCAGAGGCGTAATCCCCTGCGGATTCCGGTGACCAGTCACCAAGGAACACAGAGCCTGCGCTAGTGATGCGTGCAACCAGCGCTTCGGGGTCGCGGGTTTGAATGATCAAGTGCTCAGGGCCGTACTGATTGCTGATGTCAATGCACTGTGCTAAATCGCGCGCCACAATGGCGCGGCTGCTGTCCAGCGCCTGACGCGCGATCTCTGCACGCGGCAACTGGGCTAACTGCTGTTGCACTGCCTGCGCGACGGCGCGGGCCAATGCGGCATCCGGCGTGACCAGAATCACTTGGGAGTCCGGGCCGTGCTCTGCCTGCGATAACAGATCGGAGGCCACAAACGCTGGGGTTGCGCCGCTGTCGGCGATCACCAACACTTCGGAAGGACCAGCAGGCATATCGATAGCCGCGCCGTCCAGACGCTGGCTCACCTGACGCTTGGCTTCGGTCACATAAGCATTGCCAGGGCCAAAAATCTTGGCGACGCGGGGAACGCTCTCGGTGCCAAACGCCATCGCAGCGATGGCCTGTGCCCCACCCAGTTGGAATACTTCCTGTACACCGCTCAGTTGGGCGGCATACAGAATTTCATCGGCAATCGGCGGTGGCGAACAGAGAATCACACGGCGACATCCGGCAATGTGCGCCGGGGTTGCCAGCATCAGCACCGTGGAGAACAGCGGTGCGGAGCCACCGGGAATATACAGGCCGACGCTATCAATAGGGCGTGTTACTTGTTGGCAGCGCACGCCCGGTTGGGTTTCCACATCGACGGGCGGTAAACGCTGCGCGTTGTGGAAGGTCTCAATATTACTGACGGCGATTGCCATTGCCTGTTTGATATCCGTGCCCAGTCGCGCGGCAGCGGCAGAAATTTGCTCCGGCGTAACGCGAATGCTCTCCACGTCAACCTTGTCAAACTGGGCGCTCAACGCACGCAGTGCGCCGTCACCTTCGGCTTTTACCCGATCGAGAATCTCGTTCACGCTGCGAGTAATGCGATCGGAGGCCGAAATGGCAGGGCGTGTCAGCAACTGCTGGCGCTCTTGTTCAGTGCACTGTTCCCATTCAATAAGCGTATCGAAATTGCGGCTGGTCATGGCGGTTACTCCATCATTTTCTCGATAGGCAGCACCAGAATGGAACTGGCGCCCAGCGTCTTGAGCCGTTCCATCGTTTCCCAGAACAGGGTTTCGCTACTGACCATGTGCATGGCAACGCGACTTTGATCGCCCGCCAGCGGCAGGATAGTCGGACGTTCTGCGCCAGGCAGCAGGGCAATCACTTCATCAAGACGCTCACTTGGGGCGTGCAGCATGATGTATTTCGATTCGCGCGCCTGAATGACGCCTTGCATACGGGTCAGCAGTTTATCGATCAACTGCTGTTTCTCGGCGGGCATCTCGCCGTCACGTTGAATCAGGCAGGCTTTGGAGCGGTAGATAACGTCGACTTCGCGCAGGCCGTTTGCTTCCAGCGTGGCACCGGTAGACACCAGATCGCAAATGGCATCGGCCAACCCGGCGCGCGGCGCGACTTCCACTGAACCGTTTAACAGGCAGGATTTAAAATTGATCCCTTGTTTGTCGAAGTATTTTTTCAGCAGGTGCGGGTAAGAGGTGGCGATACGTTTGTTATCAAGGCACTGTGGGCCGGTATAGTCTTCATCCAGCGGCATGGCCAGTGACAGGCGGCAAGCGCCAAAATCGAGGCGACGCAGCATAAAATAACGCGGGTCTTCCCCCTGCGCCCGGCGGTTGAGCAACTCTTCTTCCAGCACGTTTTCACCGATGATGCCCAGATCGACCACACCGTCCATAACCAGACCAGGGATATCGTCATCACGCACACGCAGGATATCGATAGGCATATTTTCTGCAAACGCGATTAAACGCTGCTGCTGTAAATTAATTTTAATACCGCAGCGCGCCAGCAATTCCCGGGAATCATCGCTCAGTCTGCCTGATTTTTGCATTGCAATGCGTAAACGTGTTTTATCCAGCATGGAAACCTCTTTTACCTGTCAAAATGGATGCGCTGCTAACCACCACTTTTTGTTCATCATTGGGCCATAAAAAAAACCTCGGAAGATGATCTTCCGAGGGCTCTCTTTAGGTTCTGCGCCACTGGAAGATCCGAACGTCTTCCAGCACCAACTGCCTGAAAGACTAATCAGGATGATGGTGATTTGATAGAACGCGTAACATAAAAAATTCTCTTAAATAAACAGCACTAATTGCATTGCCAATAAACCTAAACCATCTCACTGTCGTTGTGCAACCTTTTTTTGTTACGCGCAGCGTCGCGCCATTTATTTACGGAAAAAGCACAAGCGAATTTTGTAACTGCAATGATAAATAGTCACATTATCGTCGGCGGTTAACGGATTAAATAGGATAATCTGCCAGTGAATGGTGCGGGTTAGAACGATGCTAGGGTTTTACGCAACGCTGCATTTTTCCTGGTCGCGCCGTGGGCAGAGTAAGCGAAAAGTTGTCTTGTCGGATACGAGGCGGCAATTCGAGAGTAGAAAGAAAGTAACCTCAGACAGCCGGGAGTGATGTCGATGAAAAAGGTGTCAATCGTAGGATTAGGGTGGCTAGGCATGCCGTTAGCGTTAGCGCTCAATGCGCGTGGCTACCGGGTAACGGGGACCAAAACCACGGCTGACGGTGTGGAAGCGGCGCGCATGAGTGGGATTGCCTGCTATGCGTTGCACTTAACGCCTGAGTTGGTGTGTGATACCGACGATCTCGACAGCGTATTGAATGTTGATGCTTTAGTGATCACGCTCCCCGCCAGCCGCACGGCGCAGGGGGGGGAGAACTATCTGCTGGCCGTTCAACAATTGGTGAACAGTGCGTTGGCGCACGGCGTTCCGCGCATCCTGTTTACCAGTTCGACTTCGGTGTATGGAAAAGGCGCAGGGACGATGCGTGAGTCCTCTGCGTTGCATCCGGAAACGGCAGCGGGATATGTTCTGGTACAGTTAGAGCAATGGTTGCACGCCTTGCCCAATACCTCAGTGGATATTCTACGACTGGCTGGACTGGTGGGACCCAATCGACACCCCGGACGCTTTTTATCGGGGAAAACCAATCTTCCCGATGGGGATGTCGGCGTTAACCTTGTGCATCGCGATGACGTGATTGCTGCGATTGAGCTCTTGTTACAACTGCCTGCGGGTGGCCATCGCTATAATCTCTGCGCGCCACAGCATCCCAGCAAGCGTGCGTTTTACATTGAACAGGCGCATCGTCTCGGCGTTGTGCCTCCGCAATTTAACGCCGAGAGTGAGCAAAGCGGGCGAATCATTGACGGGCAGCGTATCTGCCGTGAACTGGGGTTTGAGTACCAATACCCCGATCCCATGACCATGCCCTGGTAAGTGATTCCATCATGCCTCTGTTGACTGCCGCGGTGTTTACCCGCGGCAGTCAAGTCAGCGTCGGAAGTGGGTCCAATCCTGCGCATTGCCTGCAACCGGCGCTTTTGCTGGCAGAGCCTGGGTTGCCGGACGCGCCAGCCGCGACGGTGGCGCCGTTTGCGTATCGCCAAGCCGGAAGGTTGCCATCAGTTGCGTCAACACAATAGCTTGTTCTTCCAACGTGTTAGCACTGGAGGACGACGCGCTAACCAGCGTGGCATTTTGCTGCGTGGTGCTGTCCAGTTTCGTAATGGCGCGTGAGATCTGTTCAATGCCACGGCTCTGCTCTTCCGAGGCTGACGAAATCTCTTCCATTATGTCGTTTACCCGAGCGACCGAATTGACGATGCTCTCCATGGATTGTCCGGCCTCCGCCACCAACTGACTGCCCACGCCGGTGCGCTCCAGGGATTCATTGATTAACGCGGCAATATCCTTGGCAGCCTGGGAGCTCGGTTACGAAAGGGCTCGCACTTCACCCGCCACTACGGCAAAGCCGCGTCCTTGCTCGCCAGCGCGTGCCGCTTCGACCGCGGCGTTAAGCGCCAGAATATTGGTCTGGAACGCGATGTCGTTAATCACAGTCGTGATATCGGCAATCTTTTTGGCACTGGCGGCGATATCATCCATGGTAGTGACAACGTTGCGCACCACCTCTCCGCCTTTCTGTGCATTTTGCGCGGCTTCGGAGGCTATTTGGCTGGCATGCCGCGCGTTATCGGTGTTGTTTTTTACCGTTGACGTCAATTGTTCCATGCTGGCGGCGGTTTCGACCACAGCGGCCGATTGTTGTTCGGTGCGCGAAGCCAGATCGCTATTGCCTGCGGCAATCTCTGCCGCAGAAGATGATACCCGGCCAACGCTGTCGCGCACATCGGCAATCACGTGATGTAATCGGTTATTCATTTGCGCCATGGCCTCCGTGAGTCTACCCAGTTCATCATTGCTGTCGGACTGGATGGTGGCGGTCAAATCACCGCTGGCGATCCGTTCCGCCAGCGCCAGGTTGCGCTGCACTGGGCGTGAAATCTGGCGCACGATATAAAAGGTGATCAACATACCGATCAACACGGCAATCGCGCCTATCACCAGCGTGATATAGGCAGAACCGTAGGCCAGTCGGTCGTTTTGATCTTTGATAGAGGCAATCAGCGATTTAATCACCGCACTGCTTTTGTCTCCACCCACTTTTACTGCGTTTTCAGTTTTCTTCAACGTCGCCATTGCGCTGTGGTGCTCCTGATGCAGCGTAACGTAGCGCTGCGTATAGCGCCAAAGCTCATCGAGCAGTCCATGCGTCTCTGCGGGAAGCGTCGGCAGCACCGCCTGATAAGCGTGCTGTGCGGCCTGATAACGGGTATCCAGTGCCTTTGCCGCGTCGTCGGTGTCGCTTTGATACAGCACGCTGGCTAACTGCTTGAGTGCCGCGCTCAGGTAGGCGATATCATCTGCCCGTTGGTACTCTGACAGCCCTAATGGCTGCGCAACAATGCCGTCGCGAAAACGCTGAATGGCGTCCTGACCGTCCAGTTCGGCAATCTGTTTTTTTAAGGCCACGGTATTCTGAGACGCCAGGGCCATCTCTTTTATCGCCTGTTGGAAATCGGCCAGGATACGTTCCAGCGCTTGCAGATCGTTCTGCTCTTCAGGGCGCCAGGGCAGTGAATGCGCGCTTTGCGTCAGTTCGGCGGCATGTTTTATGAAATTGCTTAGCACGGTCTGGGTGGCATCATCGGGGGTATAAAAATACTTGAGTCGATTGATTTTTGCTTGATGTAGCCCCCTGTAACACCAGACAGTAGCTGTATCTCCAGATAAGAGATAGGCTTAGATATATGTCTAACGATCATGCTAATTTTGAAATGACCGGGATCCTGTTAGGGCAAGAAGTCCGTAAGCGTAAAACTCCGCAAGAGAAAATCGCCATCATTCAGCAGACAATGGAGCCGGGGATGAACGTCTCCCATGTAGCCCGCCCGCATTGCATCCAGCCCAGCCTTTTGTTTAAGTGGAAGAAGCAATACCAGGAAGGAAGCCTCACCGCCGTTGCGGCCGGAGAAGAAGTGGTTCCAGCTTCGGCGCTGGCGACTGCCCTCAAGCCATATCGTTATACACATCTTTTGGCCATTTTTTGAACAGGATGCTCAGAACCCCGTGAATTAAGGCATTCAAGCCATCCCATTGGCTTTTTGAGGTTCAAAATGCCACTCTGAGATAAACCCGTAACTCATTGATTAAACAGTGCGTTAGAACGATGTGTATAACGATATGCCCTCAAGCAGGTCCGGGAGCTACAGCGCCTTCTGGGTAAGAAGAAGATGGAAGTTGAGATCCTCAAAGAAGCAGTGGAGTACTGCCAGTCGCGAAAATGGATAGCGCACGCGCCCTTGTTGCCAAAGGACGGGGAATAGCTCTGGTCAGCCGCGCCATGAGCGTGTCGCGTGCGCAGCTGTCACTGCGGGTTAACCGTTCTGCCGACTGGCTGGACAGGCGCAGCAACCGGCGTAATGACGAAGCTGATGCTGAGATATTATCGGACATCCTCCGTATCATCAGCGACATGCCCAGTTACGGTTACCGCCGAGTGTGGGGTATCCTGGGTAAGCAACGTCGTGCAGAGGGACTTCCACCGGTGAACGCCAAACGGCTTTACAGGATAATGAGCGAGCATAACCTGCTGTTGTTGCATGATAAAACTGAACGTCCGAAGCGGGAGCATAAAGGCAAAATCGCGGTAGCAGAGAGCGATATGCGCTGGTGCTCAGATGGCTTCGAGTTCGGTTGTGACAACGGCGAGAAGCTGCGGGTGACGTTCGCACTGGACTGCTGCGACCGGGAGGCCATAGACTGGGCAGCGAGCACCAGGGGTTATGACAGTTCAACCGTGCAGGATGTGATGCTGAGGTCGGTGGAAAAACGCTTCGGTAGCGCGCTGCCGGATAAACCAGTGCAATGGCTGACGGATAATGGTTCAGCGTACACAGCGCATGAAACGCGGAAGTTCGCCAGAGAACTGAATCTGGAGCCCTGCACAACAGCAGTGAGCCGTCCACAGAGTAACGGCATGGCAGAACGGTTCGTGAAGACGATGAAGGAAGATTACATCGCCTTCATGCCAAAACCCGATGTGCGAACAGCGCTGAAGAACCTTGCAGCGGCGTTCAATCATTACAATGAAAACCATCCGCACAGTGCGCTGGGATACAACTCCCCAAGAGAATATCGGCGCCAGCGGGCATCGTTAACTTAAGATACAAAAGCTGTCCGGAGATGGTGGGTCAAGATCAGACGGGTTGATAAGGATCATCGACCCGATTTACTCAAAAATAAATGGCAGCTTATCTGGCACGATTATAAAGTTGGTGTGATCCCGCTACCGCTATTTATTCTGGCTGGTGGATTAGGCTGTGTCCCTTAATTACATAACCTCTGGTAAAACAGGCGGATGCAGCCCAGTTTCAACATTGCCAGATAATTCCTCGCCGTTTTGTCGTAACGTGTCGCAATGCGACGGTATTCTTTCAGACGGCCAAAGCACCGCTCAACAACGTTCCGATTGCGGTAGGCGTCACGATCGAGCTTTGAACGACCATCCACCGCCATTTTTTCAGTGGATTTTCGGGGGATGACAGTTTTTATACCTCTGTTTTTCAGCTCGTTACGTAATACATGCCCGGAGTACGCCTTGTCAGCCAGCACCGCATGACCACGGCGTTTCATACTGCCGTTCTGGCGTTGAACACCAATACCTTCCAAAAGACGTAGTGCAAACTGACTTTCATGAGCCTGACCGGGGCTCAACACGATGTTTAACGGAAGACCACTTCCGTCTGTAGCCATATGGATTTTGGTGCCAAAACCACCTCAAGAGCGACCCAGCCCATTATCTCCGGTGATATCGGGATGTTTTTTTGAGCACCGGCAGCACATTTCAGCGCCCTGATATTGCTACCATCCAGCGCAGTCGCTGACCAGTCCACGAGGCCATGGGCATCAAGTGATGAAAGTAACTTATTAAAAATAATGTTAATGACTCCCGATTTTGACCATCGGTTAAAGCGGTTATAAACGGTTTTCCATGGGCCGTATCGCTCAGGTAAATCACGCCATGGGGCACCAGAGCAGAGCCCCCAGAACATGCCATTGATAATCATGCGATGCTCAGCCCATGGGCGTCCGGCCTGTGGTGTTGCTGGTTCAGCAGGGAGTAAGGGCTGGATGATAGCCCATGCTTCATCGGGAAGGTCGTAGCGAGCCATAGTTTAAAATGATGTAGAAACAAACAGTTAGTATAACTCATGGGATTAAGGGACACAGCCTAGTAGCCCTGAATTGCGTCAACGATACCTTATCAAGTGATATTGTCGTGATGGTTGTGACCCTGGCATTTTTCGGGTTCGCTTGTGGCGAATTTGGCCGCCGTTTACCGCTGGTAGGCAAAATGGGGGCCGCTGCCATTTGCGCCACCTTTATTCCCTCAGCCTTGGTTTATTACGGACTGTTACCACAGGCGGTGGTGGCATCAGTCAGTACCTTTTATCACGACAGCAATATTCTGTATCTCTACATATGCTGCATCATTGTGGGCAGTACACTCAGTATGAACCGTAATACCTTGATTCAAGGATTCTTACGCATCTTTATTCCCATGTTATGCGGTGAAGTGGTTGGCATGCAAACGGGGATGGCGGTGGGCATCGCTCTGGGGATGGATCCGTTTCATCTGTTTTTCTTTTTAGGCTGTGTCCCTTAATCCCATGAGTTATACTAACTGTTTGTTTCTACATCATTTTAAACTATGGCTCGCTACGACCTTCCCGATGAAGCATGGGCTATCATCCAGCCCTTACTCCCTGCTGAACCAGCAACACCACAGGCCGGACGCCCATGGGCTGAGCATCGCATGATTATCAATGGCATGTTCTGGGGGCTCTGCTCTGGTGCCCCATGGCGTGATTTACCTGAGCGATACGGCCCATGGAAAACCGTTTATAACCGCTTTAACCGATGGTCAAAATCGGGAGTCATTAACATTATTTTTAATAAGTTACTTTCATCACTTGATGCCCATGGCCTCGTGGACTGGTCAGCGACTGCGCTGGATGGTAGCAATATCAGGGCGCTGAAATGTGCTGCCGGTGCTCAAAAAAACATCCCGATATCACCGGAGATAATGGGCTGGGTCGCTCTTGAGGTGGTTTTGGCACCAAAATCCATATGGCTACAGACGGAAGTGGTCTTCCGTTAAACATCGTGTTGAGCCCCGGTCAGGCTCATGAAAGTCAGTTTGCACTACGTCTTTTGGAAGGTATTGGTGTTCAACGCCAGAACGGCAGTATGAAACGCCGTGGTCATGCGGTGCTGGCTGACAAGGCGTACTCCGGGCATGTATTACGTAACGAGCTGAAAAACAGAGGTATAAAAACTGTCATCCCCCGAAAATCCACTGAAAAAATGGCGGTGGATGGTCGTTCAAAGCTCGATCGTGACGCCTACCGCAATCGGAACGTTGTTGAGCGGTGCTTTGGCCGTCTGAAAGAATACCGTCGCATTGCGACACGTTACGACAAAACGGCGAGGAATTATCTGGCAATGTTGAAACTGGGCTGCATCCGCCTGTTTTACCAGAGGTTATGTAATTAAGGGACACAGCCTAGTGTTACCCATTATGGCGGGGGGGATTGGCGAAGGGGCGATTCCGCTTTCAATTGGCTACGCGCTGCTGCTGAATCAGGATCAGGCCGAAGCACTGGGTCATATGTTGCCCATCGTGATGCTGGGGAGCCTCACCGCCATTATCCTGGCGGGAATATTGAATCAACTTGGCAAGCGCTTTCCACATCTGACCGGAGAGGGGGCGTTGATGTCTGACAACATGTACCTCAGCAACAGCACGCCCGCCTTGTCTGCGCACCCCGGTGCGGGCTGCGCGAAGCCCGAATTAGCGTCTATAGCTGCGGGAGCGCTACTCGCCATGCTGCTCTACATGGTGGGGGTGGAAATATTCCGAGTCTGCGGGTTGCCCACTCCGGTTGGTATGCTGTTTCTGGCGATCGCGCTGAAACTGATAAACGGGATTTCACCCTCACTGCTGGCAGGCTCGCAGGTGGTGTATAAATTCTTTCAGACGGCGGTGACCTATCCGATTCTGTTTGCGGTAGGGGTTGCGATGACATCCTGGCAAGCGTTGGAAGAGGCCCTGACATTAGCGAATCTGCTGGTGATTGTTTCCACCGTGCTGTCATTGGTGATTACTGGCTTTCTGGTGGGCAAAAAGATTGGCATGCATCCTATCGATGTTGCCATTATTTCTTGTTGTCAGAGTGGGCAGGGAGGAACGGGAGATGTCGCCATTTTGAGTGCGGGAGAGCGGATGGCATTAATGCCTTTCGCACAAGTCGCTACCCGCGTTGGCGGTGCATTGAGCGTGTCATTGGCGCTTGTGTTGCTGAATACCATGTTGGTCTGAATGCCTGATACGTATTGGCTTGACGCCAGGCCTCTCCACACCGTAACGTTAAGAGGTTCAGCATCATGTCCCGCACGCCATGCAATTATAGGGTCGCTACGGCTGAGCTAAAGTTTAATAATCCGTTGCCGATACTGATGTGATGTTTTTTTCATGCGATTGGCTGCCGATGTGCATAGACCATTCATTTCATGATGGGGATAGGTGTGGTGGAACAGAATTCCAAAGAACAGTTTGTTAAGCGCAATAAATTGGCTATCTGCGCGACGTTACGCGACTTGCAAAAAAATGATATTACTGTGATGGTCAATCATGCGCGCGGGCAATTTATCAGCAAGATTCTGGATGTACTGCCAGACGATAACCTCTTTGTTTTCGACCTCGGTGGTGTGGAAACCGAAAACAGTCGCGCATTGTACGCGGGCGATCTTGCTTTCGTGGCTGAGCCGGCGGGCGCAAAAGTAGAATTCAAATCCAGCATCGCCCGCACTGTTAATTTTCAAGGTTTACCGGCGTTCACTGCCCAGGTACCGCCGGAACTCTTCTACATACAGCGCAGAAACTATTTTCGTATTACAACGCCAGTGTGGCCACCGCTGCTGTGTCGCGGTGAACTGGTGGATAAGACGCCGTTTCAGTTTGAAATCAAAGATATTTCCCTCGGTGGTTTAGGGCTGTTTACCGAACGTGACATGAGCGACGTGATGTCTCCGGGCGACATTCTGGAAAATGTCGAGATGGATCTGGATGAATACGGCTTCTTTTGCGTCGATATGCAACTGGTGGGGCAGGCTGACAGTAAGGTCGTTGACAGCAAAGGCGAAGTGAAAGTGATGAAGCGGCTGAGCTTTTTCCCGGCGCTTTCGGCCTTCCAGGAGCGCGATTTGCAGCAAGTGATCTATGAATTGGAGCGCTTGCAAATCCAAAAAAGAAAGCGTTTTCAGGATTGATTCCGGACAGTGCCCGATAGAATAATATTTTTTTACATTTAGGTCGGCAAGAATACCACCTAATGTCATTAAGAATAACACTATAGCTTGTCAGAACACCCCGATTAGGGCATTATACGCGCCCTGTAAATAACCGACGCTTCACTAGCGTCGGTTATTTTTTTGCATCAATACATGACGCAACATCTGTGTTTTCAACCAAGAGGCCGGACATCGATCCGAATAGATAATCAGTATTCTGTGTGCCAAACGGCCACGATGAGGAAAGGAAAATGGGGCAATTTCTCAATAGGGCACCGGCGTTTGTCGGTCCAGCGTTGTCTGTTGTGGGAATAGGAGAGGCTTATCATGTCTGTTAACAGTGCCTCTCCGGCTTCGCAACGTGCTCAGTTAAGAAAAACCCTGACGCTGTGGCAGGTGGTCATGATGGGGCTCGCGTACATGCAGCCAATGACCATTTATGATACTTTCGGCATCGTGACCAATTTGACGGATGGCCATGTCGCCACCGCCTATGGCTTTGCACTGATTGGTATCCTGTTTACTGCTGTCAGCTACGGCAAACTGGTACGCCGTTTTCCTTCCGCAGGCTCAGCCTACACTTACGCGCAAAAGGCGATCAGCCCGCACGTCGGCTTTATGGTTGGCTGGTCTTCGTTGCTCGATTATCTGTTTATGCCGATGATCAACATTCTGCTGGCGAGAACCTATCTGGAAGCGATTTTCCCCGGAGTACCGGCCTGGATTTTCGTGGCAGGGTTGGTCGCACTGATGACGATGTTCAACCTGCGCGGTATCAACATTGTTGCCAACCTGAACTCGATTATCGTAGTGGTGCAGGTGGCGATCATGGCGGTGTTCCTTGGCTTGTTGATTCACGGTGTCTCGCAAGGTGAAGGCGCAGGTACGCTGGTGAGCACGCGACCGTTTTGGTCCGAGAATGCGCACGTTGTGCCGATGATTACCGGCGCGACCATTCTGTGCTTTTCTTTCCTGGGCTTTGATGGCATCAGTTCGTTGTCAGAAGAGACTTCGGATGCCGGACGCGTGATCCCGAAAGCGATATTCCTGACCGCACTGATTGGCGGTGTGATCTTTATCGTGGTGTCTTATTTCCTGCAACTCTATTTCCCAGACGTTGCCCGATTCGATTCGCCAGAATCTTCCCAGCCAGAAATCATGCTGTATGTGGCAGGGAAATTCTTCCAATCAATTATCCTGGTGTTCTCCTGTGTTACCGTACTGGCTTCTGGTATGGCCGCGCATGCGGGGGTGTCTCGCCTGATGTATGTCATGGGACGTGATGGCGTGTTCCCAGAACGTTTCTTCGGCTATATCCACCCGCAATGGCGCACGCCGTCGCTGAACGTACTGCTGGTCGGTGTGGTGGCGCTCTCTGCGGTCTCATTCGATCTGGAAGTGGCAACGGCGTTGATTAACTTTGGTGCGCTGGTGGCATTTACCTTTGTTAACCTGTCGGTGATTTCGCAGTTCTATCTGCGTGAAGGCCGTAACCGCACGCTGAAAGACACCTTCCACTATCTGGTGTTGCCGCTGTTAGGCGCATTGGCAGTGGGGGCGCTGTGGCTCAATCTGGAGAAAAGCTCCATGACGTTGGGGCTGATCTGGGCATCTATTGGCCTGATCTACCTGGCGTTTGTGACTCGTACTTTCCGTGAGCCGGTGCCGCAGTGCAGCGAAGAACTGCTGTGAGGGTATAGCGGGTAACAGCACGGTTCGACCTTTAGCCGGTTCACGATGTGAACCGGCTTTTTTGTCTTTAACACCGTAAAAAAAATCAGCCGACCAAGGTCTGTGTATAGACAAACAGGGCTTTTAGTAACTCGGCTTTACGCTTGTCGTCTTCGTGCTGAGCATAAAGCTCTTGTAAATGTGAGACATAGTCTTGAAGACGCTCAGGCGTGAATACCGCTTTGCGGTGCTGTAACCAACGCTGTTGCTCACTGTCATCCAATGTGCCGGGAAAGTTTCTGGCGCGATAACGGAATAATAAGTGCGCGATGCGATTGTCATTAAATGACAGATCCAACGCAGGCAGGTTCTTTGCTGCCGTTTGCTGAATAATGTTCATGGCAGCCCGGTCGGCATCGCCAAAAAAACCATCGTATAACCGCATATCCACGTCACTGTCCGGCGTGAAGGGCGGCGCATCGGCATAGAGCGCAACCACTTTTTCGCGAAGATCGCTGCGTTGACGTAACACCGCCAGGTTATCGAGACAACGCTGGCGATCGATCCCCAGTCGAGCAGTATCTTCTGGGCGCAGCGTGTTGGCGGGGGCCAGCACCGGGCATTTATTGATATGCACCAGTTTGACGGGGGCCGGGCTTTGCTCCGGTGCCAGACGCTCACGCGGGGTATAGAGCCTTTCACGGAGCGCATCAGCATCCAGTTCAAGCAGCGGAGCGATATCTCCGGCCAGATCGCACAAGATGACTGCATTGCGATTTTCCGGGTGCCAGGCCAGCGGCACCACCCAACTGGTATTGCCGCGCGCCGCGCCAAACATCCCGCTGACATGCACCAGCGGCTTCATTTGGGGAATATCGATAAGCTGGCTGACTTTGTTTTTATTGCGTAGCGCAAACAGATACTGGAACAGCTTCGGCTGAACTTGCTTAAACAACTTCGCCATGGCAATGGTGGCATACACATCGGACATGGCATCGTGGGCGTGTTCGTGTGCAACGCCATTGGCCTGTGTCAGGTGTTCCAGACGAAAACTGGGCAAGCCATCATCATTCAACGGCCACTCGATACCGTCCGGGCGCAAAGCGTAGCAAGCGCGCAGCGCATCCAGCAAATCCCAGCGAGAATTTCCGTGCTGCCAGCTGTACGCATAGGGATCGTAGAAATTGCGGTAGAAAATGTTGCGGCTCACCTCATCGTCGAAGCGAATATTGTTGTACCCCATGATGCAGGTGTTCGGCACGCTGAAGGCGGCATGAATCTGGCGCGCAAATTCCGCTTCGCAAACCCCTTTGGCTTGCGCGAGTTGCGGCGTAATGCCAGTGATGAGCACCGCTTCCGGTTCGGGCAGGTAGTCATCCGTGGGCTGGCAATAGATAACCAGAGGCTCACCAATGATATTGAAGTCCATATCGGTACGCA
This sequence comes from Symbiopectobacterium sp. Eva_TO, assembly GCF_053848865.1. NCBI lineage: Bacteria > Pseudomonadati > Pseudomonadota > Gammaproteobacteria > Enterobacterales > Enterobacteriaceae > Symbiopectobacterium > Symbiopectobacterium sp. Eva_TO. Next base: position 3,339,935 of record NZ_JBSPEY010000004.1, read on the forward strand.
GACCGGCAAACTGTGCCGGGCGATCGCGGGCAGGGTGTTTACCGAAGGTTTCATAATCATGGATAAAGTACGTTAGCTGTATTGGTGTGTCGCTCATTGTCTTATTGGTCGCTCTCATGCGTCATTTTGTCTATTACAACCAGTATATTACGTCGATTTAATGTCTTGCTTTGTCCTACTCAGTCCATGAAAGTATTAAATTGCATTTGCTAGTCCGATGGTATTTGTGTACATAATCGGTACACATTCCAATTTACCGCGTGTACACAATACTATCATGGCCCTCAGTGACACAAAACTGCGCTCATTACTTGGGAAATCACAAGGATCACGAACAGAACTAACGGACGGCGACGGCCTATCCGCTAGAGTATCACCAAAGGGAGCCATAGCCTTTCAATTTCGCTACCGTTGGAATGGTCAGCCTCAGCGCTTAACAATCGGAAAGTACCCGGCTATGCCCATATCGTTATACACATCTTTTGGCCATTTTTTGAACAGGATGCTCAGAACCCCGTGAATTAAGGCATTCAAGCCATCCCATTGGCTTTTTGAGGTTCAAAATGCCACTCTGAGATAAACCCGTAACTCATTGATTAAACAGTGCGTTAGAAAGATGTGTATAACGATATGGGCTATGCCACTCAAAGACGCCCGCGTTCTCGTTGGTGAACTACGGTTAATGTACGACAGGAGTGATGATCCGCGTAACTATTTTTCTAACTCCGGGGACAACAAGGAATTAACGCTAGCCGAATTCATTGACCGCTGGCGGCAGGATTATGTACACACGCAGTTGCGTCCCAAAACGGCCGCACTTTATGAGGCCGTAGCGGTAAGAATAATCCGTGATGAGTTTCCCGGTAGACCGATAGATACCATCAACGTGCGGGAGTGGATGGATTACTTCACGGAACAGGAGCGGATCAATAGTAAACGGGCTAGAACTCTTTTTGTGCAAACCAAATCAGCTATAAATTGGTGCATCCGCAGACAGTTGATCAACGGCTCATCTCTGATGAAAATCAGCCCGAAAGATATCGGCACGCGGTCAGACCGCGGTGAGCGGGTTTTCACTTACACGGAATTGGCAAAGATATGGATAGCGATAGAGCACAGCCGAGCCACGACGCCCAACAAGCTCCTTCATCAAATGTCGATGCTATGGGGTTGCCGCAATACTGAGTTGCGCGAATCGGTATCCAGAGAGTTCGATATGGAAGATTTTATATGGACGGTGCCCGGTTAAAGGAGCAAGGCAAAAAGCGCCATCAGACGTCCCGTATTCGACCAGATAAAGCCGATGCTGGAGAGGCTTATGGATGCCTACGGGGATGTCCTTTTCCCCGGTCAGCGGCTTTCTGAGCCCATGACTATCGCTGCCGCAAACCGGTTTATTATCCGTTTGCGCGAGGGCATGGATTTGGGGTACTGGAGGGCGCACGATTTCAGGCGTTCGCTATCAACCAGATTATCAGAGGAAGGGATTGCGCCGCACGTCACTGAGAAAATGCTAGGACACGAGCTTGGCGGCGTGATGGCCGTGTACAACAAGCATGACTGGCTGAAAGAGCAGAAAGAGGCATACGAACTGTATGCAGATAAAATATTCTGGCACATTAAGAATTTGAAGTGATCCCCTGTGATTGCCTGACCGCCCAATCTTCTACCGCCGATTTCAGGGACCCTGTACATGATTCTGTGTAAATGCCTTTCTCAGTAGTGACCGTCCAGGCGGTCACCGAACTCGATAATAAAATGGCTCATTGCCATACGCCAGTCCCGCAGTGGCATCGTCCATTTCTGTGAGGCCGACGGGATTGCCAGCCACACCACCTTTTTCACTGCGTCGTCAGTCGGGAACACCTTGCGTTTTTTAATCGCATGCCGGATCACACTGTTCAGCGACTCGATGGCGTTGGTTGTGTAGATGACTTTGCGGATATCAGCCGGGTAAGCGAAGAACGTTGCCAGATTGCTCCAGTTCGTCTGCCAGCTCCGGCTTATCTGTGGATAGCGGCTGTCCCATGCGCTGGCGAATGCTTCCAGCGCCTGCTGGCCTGCTTCTTCTTCCGTAGCGGCCTGATAGATGGCTTTCAGGTCGCGTGTGACGGCTTTGTAGTCCTTCCAAGAGACGAACCTCAGGCTGTTGCGTACCATGTGCACGATGCACAGCTGGATGCGGGCTTCCGGATACACCGCGTTGATGGCGTCCGGGAAGCCTTTCAGACCGTCGACACAGGCGATGAGGATATCGTTCAGGCCGCGGTTTTTAGTTCTGTCAGGACATTGAGCCAGAACTTCGCGCCCTCGTTTTCGGCCAGCCACATACCCAGCAATTCTTTCTGGCCTTCGATGTTGATACCCAGTGCCAGGAACACGGATTTATTGATGACGCGACTGTCCTGCCGGACCTTCAGGATGATACAGTCAAGGTAAACAATGGGATAGACTGCATCCAGTGGACGATTTTGCCATTCAGTAACCTGTTCCATCACGGCGTCGGTGACCTTCGAGACCAGCGCCGGTGAGACATCCGCGTCATACAGCTCGTTGAACGCAGACGCTATCTCGCGGGTGGTCATCCCTCTGGCGTACAGGGACAGGATTTGGTTATCCATCCCGGTGATCCGGGTCTGGTTTTTCTTCACCAGTTGTGGTTCGAAGGAGCCATCACGATCGCGCGGAGTACGTAGTTCCAGAGGGCCATCGCCGGTGGTCACGGTGTTTGTGGAATAGCCGTTGCGGGAGTTGGCCCCCGGTTTGGGCTGATTTTTATCGTAGCCCAGATGGTGGGACATTTCGGCGTTGAGAGCAGCCTCAACGCTGATTTTCTTAAGCAGGCGATCGAATTGGCTGAGAGCGTCAGGGGTTTTGAGATTTTTGGCCAGTTCGTTAGCCAGAGCCTGCAACTGTTTTTCGTGCATAAATTAACCTGTTTTTGATGTTGGATTGAACATATCAAAATCAGGCAATTACACAAATTTATGTACAGGGTCAAACCCTTGAATATCACTCCAGAAGCCGCATTCTGCCCAGATTCCCCCCAGCCAGTTCCCCAAGCTTTTATCGCTGCATCCATAGACCCAACAGGAAGAATGAAGCATCTTTCACGACCAGTCCCTACAATCTTGGCAGCGACGTTAGTTGTGTGATCTACAAGTTGAATACCTCCTGTTATTCTATAGCCCTTGCCGTCACATCCATAAATAGTATCGCCCGTCAACTGGGAGTGCCTTGCCGCTGCCTTTATTGCATACGTGTCGTCAGTCGTCCAGTCTCCTACGGCTCCGAAATCTTCTAATGTATATCTTTCTTTTATTTTGTCATGAACAGTTCTCTGCACAGTATCATTGCCAGGCTGCTTTACAACAATAAGAGCGTCACCCATTCCGGCGCCGGAATTAGACAACTCCTGCCTCTGTAGTGGTCAACTAATATTGGCCACCGCATTAGACTGTATGTAGAACAGTCGCTCAGATTCGTTTGGAGTTAAGCCGCCGTTATACCAGTGAGGCCGGATAGCGCTGTAATACCCCGTGATGTAGCGGATAATCGCGTCCTGGGCTTCGCTGAAGCTGTTGTAACCCTTTGTCGGCACCCATTCTGTCTTCAGGCTGCGGAAGAACCGCTCCATTGGCGCATTATCCCAGCAGTTACCCCGCCGACTCATACTCTGCTTTATCCGGCAGCGCCACAGGGCTTGCCGGTATTGACGGCTGGTATAGTGGCTGCCCTGGTCGCTGTGGAACATGACTCCTGTTGGTTGTCCCCGGAGTTCCCAGGCCATCTGCAACGCTTTAACTGTCAGCGCCGAGTCCGGCGACGTCGACATGGCCCAGCCCACCGGTTTGCGGGCGAACAGGTCTAGCACCACCGCAAGGTAAGCCCAGCATTTGCCCGTCCAGATGTAGGTCACATCGCCGCACCAGACCTGATCCGGCGCGGTAACCGCGAACTGGCGGTTGAGATAGTTCGGTATTTCAACGTGTTCATTGCCGCCGCGTTTGTATTTGTGAGCCGGTCGCTGGCAGCTGGCGATACCCAGCTCCTTCATCAGCTTGCCAGCCAGCCAGCGCCCCATTTTGACACCGGAGCTGCCGGTGACGATGGTCGCGATACTTCGAGCGCCGGCAGAGCCGCCGCTGGCGTTCCAGGCTTCCATGACGCGGCTACACTTAACCACGCGCTCACCGTCGGGTTCATTAGCGGAAGCCTGCCAGTGCCTGTAGCTGCTGCGATGTACCTCAAAAGTTTGGCACAACGCCGTGACCGGGTATCGCGCCCTCAGCCTGTCGACTACCGTGAACCGTTGAGTGAGTCCGACATTAAGAGCGCCGTAGCCTTTTTTAGGATTTCGTTCTCCATTTCAAGGCATTGGACTTTTTTCTTCATCTCACGCAGCTCGAGCTGTTCAGGGGTAAGAGGAAGTCCCGTTGGCGTTTTTCCCTGTCGTTCAAGGCGAAGCTTATTGACCCAGCGACTAATGGCAGAATGGCTGACATTAACCGCCTCTGCGGCCTTAACGTATGTGTAGCCGTGGTCGACAACCAGCTTTGCGGCTTCGAGCTTAAATTCCGCCGTAAAATGTTTACCCATGAGGTCACCTGTCGTGTTGATGAGGTGAGCATATCACCTCCGATCAGGTGGCCAGTATCAGTGTGCCACTACACTTGAACATGCGAGCCATCTTCATTTTCAATGTATATGGGAATCTGGTTATCAGGGATCGTCGGATCTGTGTCGATGGCTCCAATATAGATTTTACCGTTGGCGTTGGCCTTGAAAGAGCGTGCGAGCATGAAAAGTTGACTGGGTTGGCTTACAACAATGTTTGGTGTGATATCCGCCATTATTTTCTCCGGGCGTGAGTAGTCCCCACAGAGCGTGTCTGCGGTAATTGTTTAAGAATCAGTGAGGTAGAATAACTGTGGTATTATTGTGGATATAAACATTTGATCATAAGATGCCGATCCACTTGTTTAAGTGAGGCGTCGAAAATGGGAAGAGGTGACCCACAATTCAATTTGCGTTTGCCATACGAGTTAAAAGAAAAGGTTATGCAGCGTGCCAAGATGAACGAACGCTCTTTAAATGCTGAATTGATACAGATAGTTCAAGATGCCATGGTTCAGCCGACGCCGATTTTAGGCTATCGTGACGAGGCTGAGAGGCTGGCTAGCATCCATGCTGAAGAGTTCAAGAAAATTGTTTTTGAAACGCTAAAAAGCATGTACAAGAATGACTTAAATGAGTCCTCCTGAGATAAATGATCTAGGTCAAGTTATCCACAGGCAGTGCACCACAACCTGTCTTGCGTTTTACAAAAAATTATGATTCAGCAGTTGCTTACTCGTTCGCTTTCGTTCACACTTGAATTACCTGATAGGTAATCGATTCACGTGCGCAAGAAAAAGGACTCCTGATCACTCTGGAGGACATATGCAAACAGCAACTAAGAACGCAACCATGCCATACATGATCCCGGAAGCAGACTTTGACAGAAAGCTAAGTGTTGTCAGAAACAACATTGAGCACACCCATGCTTTCCTGCAAAAAGGCGCAGTAGACTTCTCACTGCCTGGCTTTGTTGTGCCTTTTGGTTATCGCTTGGTTAAGTCTCGTAACGATGAACATTACCGTTTAGTTACTGATGCTCAGGATCCGGAAACCGTCTATGCTGTGAAGCTTATTATCCGCGACGACATCATAGATGCAAAGAAAACATGTACGCAGATATTGGTGTGGAGAATTGTGCAGGCTCGGCATGAAAATACGGTGCGTGGCCTGCCGAAACTCTTCTTCCAATTCTTTCTTGAAAGTTACTCAATAGTCGTGTCTGATGAAGAGCAAACCATTGATGGTCGACGCTTTTGGGAGACGATGATATCGTGGGCCATGTCTACAACTGGCTATCATGTATACGTATCAGATGGTACGCAAGAGTCTCGCCCATTGACGTTTATGACTTCTTGGGATGACTTTTATACTACATGGGCTGAATTCTGTTGGGGTAATGACAAAGACTGTCATAGTCACCGCCTATTATTGATAAGCAAAGATAGACTTCACTGAACAATCAAACTAAACCCGGCACGCCGGGTTTTCTTTTGCCATTCCCATCACATCTACCCTGACTAAGGAGGTTGGGATGAGTGAGTCTACGTCAGCTGAAATTTATCGTGACATAAAGAAAATAATAAAAAAATTATGCTTACTGGCAATAGTCTTGTGTGTGATTTCCTTGGTTATCTTTGCGGCATTTCAGGTGCATAACCATTTCGATAAAAAGGACAGGGAGCGCAATATCTTAAGCAAGGCGCTACCTTTCACAACAAACCATAAGCCATCGGTATACACACTCTGATTTTGGTGATGAATCTAAATTGGAGTTGTGGTTTATCGGTGATTCCGATGCGCACGCAATAGTCAAGATTGGCGGAAGTTATTCAGTATTCACCACCACATCAGGCTATGGAAGCATCAACTTTTATCATCGGGCTGGGGATGCCTGCGACTATGTATCGGCGTCTTATGATGATGGGAAAATTAGCGGCGTAACATGCGGGACCCTGTACATGATTCTGTGTAAATGCCTTTCTCAGTAGTGACCGTCCAGGCGGTCACCGAACTCGATAATAAAACGGCTCATTGCCATACGCCAGTCCCGCAGTGGCATCGTCCATTTCTGTTAGGCTGACTGGATTGTCAGCCACACCACCTTTTTCACTGCGTCGTCAGTCGGGAACACCTTGCGTTTTTTAATCGCATGCCGGATCACACTGTTCAGCGACTCGATGGCGTTGGTTGTGTAGATGACTTTGCGGATATCAGCCGGGTAAGCGAAGAACGTTGCCAGATTGCTCCAGTTCGTCTGCCAGCTCCGGCTTATCTGTGGATAGCGGCTGTCCCATGCGCTGGCGAATGCTTCCAGCGCCTGCTGGCCTGCTTCTTCCGTAGCGGCCTGATGGATGGCTTTCAGGTCGCGTGTGACGGCTTTGTAGTCCTTCCAAGAGACGAACCTCAGGCTGTTGCGTACCATGTGCACGATGCACAGCTGGATGCGGGCTTCCGGATACACCGCGTTGATGGCGTCCGGGAAGCCTTTCAGACCGTCGACACAGGCGATGAGGATATCGTTCAGGCCGCGGTTTTTTAGTTCTGTCAGCACATTGAGCCAGAACTTCGCGCCCTCGTTTTCGGCCAGCCACATACCCAGCAGTTCTTTCTGGCCCTCGATGTTGATACCCAGTGCCAGGAACACGGATTTATTGATGACGCGACTGTCCTGCCGGACCTTCAGGATAATAAAGTCAAGGTAAACAATGGGATAGACTGCATCCAGTGGACGATTTTGCCATTCAGTAACCTGTTCCATCACCGCGTCGGTGATCTTCGAGACCAGCGCCGGTGAGACATCCGCGTCATACAGCTCGTTGAACGCAGACGCTATCTCGCGGGTGGTCATCCCTCTGGCGTACAGGGACAGGATTTGGTTATCCATCCCGGTGATCCGGGTCTGGTTTTTCTTCACCAGTTGTGGTTCGAAGGAGCCATCACGATCGCGCGGAGTACGTAGTTCCAGAGGGCCATCGCCGGTGGTCACGGTGTTTGTGGAATAGCCGTTGCGGGAGTTGGCCCCCGGTTTGGGCTGATTTTTATCGTAGCCCAGATGGTGGGACATTTCGGCGTTGAGAGCAGCCTCAACGCTGATTTTCTTCAGCAGGCGATCGAATTGGCTGAGATCGCCAGGGGTTTTGAGATTTTTGGCCAGTTCGTTAGCCAGAGCCTGCAACTGTTTTTCGTCCATAAATTAACCTGTTTTTGATGTTGGATTGAACATATCAAAATCAGGCAATTACACAAATTTATGTACAGGGTCAGGAATGACATTAACTAACAATAACGGTCTAAATAACTGTTCCGAATAGTAGATCACCTGAAGGGAACTCAGTCCGAGTTGAGCGATCTGATCAATCGATAAAGATCCCAAATCATCAACCGGACTGAGCGATGTCGAGCATAGCACCGATACCCCGTAACGAACGACGCCTGATGAAGAAAACTCTCCATAAAACGCGTGACAAGAATCACGCCCGCAGGCTGACCGCCATCCTGATGTTGCACCGGGGCGAGCGCGTGAGCGATGTCGCCAGAATGCTTTGCTGCGCCCGTTCGTCAATCGGCAGATGGATTAACTGGCTCACCCTGTACGGCATTGAAGGTCTCAAATCTCTGCGGCCCGGTCGTGGCCGTCGCTGGCCGTTTGAACAGATCTGCGCACTGTTAATCCAGCTCGTAAAGCGTTCCCCTCATGATTTTGGCTATCAGCGTTCGCGCTGGAGCACGGAACTGCTAGCGATAAAAATCAATGAGATAACCGGTTGCCAGTTGCATGCTTCCACGGTGCGCCGTTGGCGGCCTTCTGCCGGTCTGGTGTGGCGACGCGCAGCTCCTACGCTGCGTATCCGCGACCCGCATAAGGAAGAAAAAATGAAGGCCATCGCGATGGCGCTGGAACAATGCAGCGCGGAACATCCCGTCTTTTACGAAGACGAAGTGGATATTCATCTGAATCCCAAAATTGGCGGGGACTGGCAGGTTCGCGGGAAGCAGAAACGCATCGTGACGCCGGGCCAGAACGAGAAATATTATCTGGCGGGTGCATTACACAGCGGGACGGGAAAAGTCAGCGATGTTGGAGGAAACAGTAAAAGTTCGTGTTTGTTTATCAGTATGTTAGAGCATCTGAGAGCAACGTACAGACGGGCAAAAACGCTCACGCTGATAGTTGATAACTACATTATTCACAAAAGCCGGGAGACGCAGCGCTGGCTGGAAGAAAACCCGAAATTCAGGGTTATTTATCAGCCGGTGTACTCACCATGGGTAAATCATGTAGAGCGGTTATGGCCACCTCGTTATACACAAGTCCGCAACGCCTTATATGCCAAGGGTTAGCGGGCTGAAATAGGCAGCCGGTGGGGTTGTAAATGAAGTGAAACCGACGTGTACTATCGCCATTTACGGCGCTGAAAAATGACACGGGATTCAGATGGCTGGGCACACCAAGAACTGGAAGGGGTAAATCTTGGTGACACGAGGCTCAATAAGCGCGCCAAAGGGCTTTTGATACGGCTGGCTGAGAATCCGCAAGCCAGCATTCCGCATGCGTGCCTCGGATGGTCTGAGACGCTGGGTGCTTACCGCTTCATGGAGAACCAAGCATTCGAATGGCGAGACATTCTGCAACCTCACTGGCAGCGTACGCAGGAAAGGATCCGAGAACACGAGGTTGTGCTGTGTATCCAAGACACTACCGAGCTTGACTTCAACGGGCAGCAAATCCAAGGCTTGGGTCCCTTGAACTACGAAGCCAGGCGTGGTCTGTACCTGCATCCGACCTACGCGGTCAGTCCGGATCGCGTGGGGTTGGGCGTACTGGATGCGTGGATGTGGGCAAGAGAGCCGAAGGATGCAGACGGAAAACGCGATGGGATCAAGGAGAGTACGCGCTGGCTCGAGGGATACGAGCGAGTTGCTGAACTCGCCTCGGAGTTGCCAAACACACGTCTGGTGTACTTAGCCGATCGCGAAGCGGATATCAAGGCATTGATGCAGCTCGCTGATGACCTTGGCACTCCGGCTGACTGGTTGATCCGCTCGACTCATAATCGCAGTCTGGACTGTAATGAGAAGCTTTGGCAGAAGGTTGGAAAGACCGTGCCGGTGGGAGAAATCCAATTCGTTATGGCGGCTCGCGCGGGGCAGAAGGCGCGTACGGTGAAACAGGCGCTGCGCGTGAAGCGAGTGTCGCTGCGTTGCGGGTTGGCAGTGACTTGTGTGATAGCCAAGGAAATTGAGCCGCCAGCAGGCGTGAAGCCGGTCGAGTGGCGGTTGCTGAGCAATCGCGTACCTGAAGGACGAGAAGATATCGTGGAGCTGATCGACTGGTATCGGGCTAGATGGGAAATCGAGATGTTCTTCAATGTGCTGAAGAACGGCTGCTGTGTCGAAGCGTTACAGTTATCGACCGTGGATCGCATTGAGCGGGCATTGGCGCTGTTCATGATCGTGGCATAGCGCATCGCCTATTTAATGCGTATGGGACGAACCTGTCCAGAGCTGGACGCAATGTTGTTCTTTGATTCCGACGAGACTCATGGAGCTTACCTACTGATGAACAAGCGTATGCCCAAGGGCCGCCCTAAGCTAAACGAAGTATTGCGCTTAGTTGCGCAACTCGGAGGCTTTCTTGCTCGAAAAGGCGACGGTGAACCAGGCGCAAAAACTATCAGGAAAGGCTTGCAGAAAGTCAGACGGCCGCCGAAACGCTACGCGCGCTCAGGCACGAACAGAGATGTGTATAACGAGGTGGGTTATGGCCATATCGTTATACACATCTTTCTAACGCACTGTTTAATCAATGAGTTACGGGTTTATCTCAGAGTGGCATTTTGAACCTCAAAAAGCCAATGGGATGGCTTGAATGCCTTAATTCACGGGGTTCTGAGCATCCTGTTCAAAAAATGGCCAAAAGATGTGTATAACGATATGGGTTATGGCAGGCGTTGCATGAAACCATTACCCGCAATCATCAATGCTGTTCAATGTGGCAGTTACTGAACAAGGTTCGCCGCTTCATGGAAACCGTCAGCCCGTTTCCCAGTGGAAAACATGGACAGGCAAAAGTGTAGCGGTATTAGGAACAGCTATTTAGTAACTGACTTACTTCCCTTTGCTTTATCTGCTGGGGATGTTATTCATCTTGACGGAGATTACTGGTCTTGATTTTAACGCAACCCCTCCGATAGATAACAAGTCGTTGGGGTTGCTATTTGTTATCTTTTCTTTGGTAAAACCGAATAAAAAATATAAAAAACAAAAATCAACATAAACTGGAGTGATATGTATTTAACTCCATAGGTAACATCTTTCCTAATTGCAACTAGTATAAGCGAAACAATAGGGAAGTAGAAAAAGATCATCCCTTTTTCTTTTGCTATCTTGTAAAAGTAAGAAAGAAGGAATCCTATTATCAATCCATCTACCACAACACCGACATATCCTAGAGAGTGAATTCCGTGAGAAAAAATAAAAGCCCCGCCCTTGTCGTCATATAGTTTGGGCTCGGCAATGTTTAACCCAAGAGACTCCGTTTTACTTAGCCCAAAAATAGAAAAAATGAAACTTGGTATTATAAAAAGAATTGGTTGTAATAGACTACCAATCCCACTGTACTCAAAGCCATCAAAAAGGTGAGTTCTGATTTCATTGGCAAGAGTAGCTATTGTGAAATGGGTTTCGTAAATTATCGCATAACCAATTGCGGAAAATATATTACCCCCAGATGTTGCAGTATCCTCTCTTATATACAATCCTATGCCTGCAACTAAAGCAACGATAAAAGCTATTAGCATTGATTTTATTATGCTTCTAATGCTAACTCCTTTTACCATTAATCTGTGTGCAAAAATACAAACGAGAAGAATTAGCAGTGACTCTCTTCTTCCCTGAATGAATATTGAAGTGGTAATCACAACGCCTATTAAAATAATTATTGTTTTTTTGAATCTACCTGCACTGCCGGACATTGAAGATAAAATTGAGAAGACAGATAAAAGTCCTGACGTGGAAATCAAAACATCTTTTAATTCATTATCACTTAATTCAAATATTGGAGAGTAAGGTGTATTTAAAAATGTTATGTAGCCACCATAAAAACTCACTCCCCACAAAAAAAGAGATACTGATAAAAGCATATAAAGCACTGAAGAAAAGTGCTGAAAATATGGCTTTGATATAGTTGATAGTCTTGGTGTGCGCATTCTGTAGTTTATATAATAACCAGTTGCTACAGATAAATACCCTACAGCGAAAACCAACAGAACGCTTTCTGGAACGCCATCAATATCCATGGCCCCCAATGGCTTCAAGTCTGGATAAGACATATAGATGAAGCCAAATAACACATAAAAACCAGATAAGGCAGAAAACAACCAAAAGGCCATCACTCACCACCAATAATCAATAGGTTTGAAATTCATACATAACATTATGAATTATTTAACAACAAACTCATATTGTAGTCTATCATGCATGCAGCGAGCAATTGCAAATACCTAAACGAGATCACCTCCGCACCCACCCTATCCCACCTCGTTATACACAAGTCCGCAACGCCTTATATGCCAAGGGTTAGCGGGCTGAAATAGGCAGCCGGTGGGGTTGTAAATGAAGTGAAACCGACGTGTACTATCGCCATTTACGGCGCTGAAAAATGATACGGGATTCAGATGGCTGGGCACACCAAGAACTGGAAGGGGTAAATCTTGGTGACACGAGGCTCAATAAGCGCGCCAAAGGGCTTTTGATACGGCTGGCTGAGAATCCGCAAGCCAGCATTCCGCATGCGTGCCTCGGATGGTCTGAGACGCTGGGTGCTTACCGCTTCATGGAGAACCAAGCATTCGAATGGCGAGACATTCTGCAACCTCACTGGCAGCGTACGCAGGAAAGGCTCCGAGAACACGAGGTTGTGCTGTGTATCCAAGACACTACCGAGCTTGACTTCAACGGGCAGCAAATCCAAGGCTTGGGTCCCTTGAACTACGAAGCCAGGCGTGGTCTGTACCTGCATCCGACCTACGCGGTCAGTCCGGATCGCGTGGGGTTGGGCGTACTGGATGCGTGGATGTGGGCAAGAGAGCCGAAGGATGCAGACGGAAAACGCGATGGGATCAAGGAGAGTACGCGCTGGCTCGAGGGATACGAGCGAGTTGCTGAACTCGCCTCGGAGTTGCCAAACACACGTCTGGTGTACTTAGCCGATCGCGAAGCGGATATCAAGGCGTTGATGCAGCTCGCTGATGACCTTGGCACTCCGGCTGACTGGTTGATCCGCTCGACTCATAATCGCAGTCTGGACTGTAATGAGAAGCTTTGGCAGAAGGTTGGAAAGACCGTGCCGGTGGGAGAAATCCAATTCGTTATGGCGGCTCGCGCGGGGCAGAAGGCGCGTACGGTGAAACAGGCGCTGCGCGTGAAGCGAGTGTCGCTGCGTTGCGGGTTGGCAGTGACTTGTGTGATAGCCAAGGAAATTGAGCCGCCAGCAGGCGTGAAGCCGGTCGAGTGGCGGTTGCTGAGCAATCGCGTACCTGAAGGACGAGAAGATATCGTGGAGCTGATCGACTGGTATCGGGCTAGATGGGAAATCGAGATGTTCTTCAATGTGCTGAAGAACGGCTGCTGTGTCGAAGCGTTACAGTTATCGACCGTGGATCGCATTGAGCGGGCATTGGCGCTGTTCATGATCGTGGCATGGCGCATCGCCTATTTAATGCGTATGGGACGAACCTGTCCAGAGCTGGACGCAATGTTGTTCTTTGATTCCGACGAGACTCATGGCGCTTACCTACTGATGTATTAGCTCAGACCTGATCTGACAGTTACCGGTTATTTATACAGGTGTCTGTCAGATTAAATCTGGTTCAGATTTTTTTCTGCCCAGACTCGTTTACCATCAAGTAACGTGGCCATTGGCGTACGCCCGCAGCACATTTTACCCTGATGAGTTCGCTCATTATTGTAATGCCACAACCAGTTGTCCAGATCCTTTTGTAGACTTTCTAGGTCCTCGTATAACGTCTTACGGAACGCAACCTGATAAAAATCCTGCAAAATAGTTTTATGGAAGCGCTCGCAGATACCGTTTGTCTGCGGAGACATCGCTTTCGTTTTCGTATGGTCTATATCGTTGATAGCCAAGTACAGCTGATAGTCATGTTGTTCCACTTTACCGCAGTACTCCGTCCCCCTGTCCGTCAGTATTCTTAGCATTGGCAGCCCCTGAGCTTCGTAGAACGGCAGCACGCGATCATTGAGCAGGTCGGCGGCAGAGATCGGTGCTTTACTCGTGTAAAGCTTGCAGTGCGCCACTTTCGAGTACGTATCCACGAACGTCTGCTGGTAGATACGGCCAACACCTTTCAGATTACCCACGTAGAAGGTGTCCTGCGACCCCAGATAACCCGGGTGAGCAGTCTCTATTTCACCACAGGCTTCGTCGTCGTGCGCCTTCTTCTCCAGTGCAGCGATTTGAGCATCAGTAAGTACGATGCCTTCTCTGGCAACTTTTTCCTCAAGTGCCTTCAGGCGCTTACGAAAGTTTTCCAGATCGTGTCGTTGCCAGATGGAGCGCACACCGCTGCCAGAAATGAAGACGCCTTTTTTACGCAGCTCATTACTGGTCCGGTGCTGGCCATGAGCCGGGATGATGTAGCCCCCTGTAACACCAGACAGTAGCTGTATCTCCAGATAAGAGATAGGCTTAGATATATGTCTAACAATCATGCTAATTTTGAAATGACCGGGATCCTGTTAGGGCAAGAAGTCCGTAAGCGTAAAACTCCGCAAGAGAAAATCGCCATCATTCAGCAGACAATGGAGCCGGGGATGAACGTCTCCCATGTAGCCCGCCTGCATGGCATCCAGCCCAGCCTTTTGTTTAAGTGGAAGAAGCAATACCATATAGCGCGGCAAATCATTTGATACCGAAAGGCAAAATATTTGATACGCTCAAAAATCACACAAATAAAAATTATTTGATACCAATTGCTGTACTGATGTAACGCTTTTATTGTCCCTAAAACATCATGAACTTGGTTTTAATGTTTCCGGCTTAGGATAAGGTTGCACTTTAAATAATTTTGTGTTGAGGCGCTTCTTCGCGCGTTTGTCCAAAAAGCGGATATATCGGAACTGCTGGAAGCGATGAACAGTTGCACGCGCTATATTGGCCCTCAGGTATTCTCCTCGCTTGCCGCCTCGCGTGATCGCGTTGCGGGCTATTTCGTGATACCACTCACCATCAAGCTCATAGAATCGTGAGTAATGGCTGCCGATATATTCAAAATTACTCGCCTGATACACCACGCCACAACGCCCACAGCGCTCATCTGCAAAGGATTGTACCCATTGCACCTGAGGATAAAGTAACCTGATAGTTTTCAGTGCGTAGCTGATCGCTCGTGACTCTGAATTTTTAGGCATGTCATCATGCAGCCATAAGCGGTTAAGCTCCATATACTCACGATTCCCCGTGCCAGAGACCACTTTTGCGCCACTGTTAGGATTCAGGGCGTATCCCCACTGCATCACGCCAACCAAAGCCCTGCCGGAGAATACCCCAAGATGTAGCCAGGAATTATTAACAAACCGCCGGCTATAATGCCGACTTGTTACAATGACCCGGGCCAGCCAGCAGGCGATGGTTTCTACCCGCAATTCGTGTGAGCCGTATCCAACAATCTGGTCATTATCGAAAATGGGCTGGGGTGGTGTGAGAATGCGTGACGTATGTGCGCGCTTCATTTCCGGTCTCCGACTGGCGTTCGGAGACGCTGGCTGAGGGACTGTTCATCCTCATTTCATTAAATGCTTTACAACGCGGACACTTGATCTGGATGTAAATCGCGTTTGCTTTTGCCAGCAACCGGTGACAACCACAGCAACGTATCTCTTGTAACATCTTCTGATATCCCTACTTAATCAAGGAATATCATGTTACACATCAAGTATTGTGAATGTGATTAAGCCACTGTAATTGATCTGTTTTGACGATCGATAACAGTTTATTGATCGTCGATATCGCTGATGTTTTATGTTATCCGACAGGGGGTAAGTAGTGCGATTTCACTGTACATAAAACACCCCAAAATAGATTAAAATTTAATCAAAACCTCGATTTTAGCCCTAAATCGGCATTTTGGCTAAAATTTGAACGGTAAATACAGTGTTTTTTGTCATATATTTTCCTCATCAAGCCATGATTTAGCCTTATTTTGGCAGGAAACAGGCAAAATCCTTTTTTACAAAAAACCTTGGTTTGTTGGAAACGGTAGATTGTGCAAAAAATGCACTGGATAAACGGACTGGCGGAACGGTCAATGGCGACATTATTTCACAGGGTGGTGTACTCTCACTGAAGGGGGATGATCGCAAGCATCTGGGTATTCATAATCAGGATGGTAGCGTTCGCATGTGGCTCTTCAAAGACAAGGGCGGTGATGGTGTTCGACTGAACAACGGCAGTGACGGTGGTGGTGAGTACGTTTTCCATAAAGACGGTGGTTTTCGTGCCCCTTCTTCCGTGTATGCCGGAGCTGCAAGGATAGCCCATGACGGCAATATCTACGGTAGCATGTGGGGCAATCAATGGCTGAACGTTTACCTGAGAAATACCTTCCAGCCCAAAGGGGCCTACGGCCAACCGAATACGGCAAAGCGTGAGGTCAACGGATGGTGGAAATGCGGGGATACGGGGTTAATTATCCAGTGGGCGAGATACGGAAAAGACAAAGGGACAGGAACATATGATTTCCCGCTGCCCATAAAGTTTCCCACCAAAGGATTGTTCTGTATCGGCTATGCTGGCGCGGCGATAAACTTCTGGGCCGATGAGCAGTCCCAGTCAGCCCATCTGGTCGATAATGCGACCGTCAGGGTGACCGTGGATAACGGTCTTGAAACGGTGGTTCTGGCGATTGGTTTCTGAAGGAGGATCTGGCCACTCAATATCCAGAGTTTTGCTGATATCGACACGGTTTAGCAGCACGCGGTATTTTTCATTACCACTCAATCGTTAACCAACCATTGGCACCATCGCCACCGTTACCGCCAGCAGTGCCAGAGATGCGTGTTCCACCACCACCACCTCCTCCTGCACCATAACCGTAAGCAGGTCGGGCATGGTGTGCTCCCTGAGACCCGACATGCCCGCCTGAGCCGCCGCCACCAAAAGCACAGGAAGCGCCACTGGCAGCGGTCAGATAAAAAGTGCTCATACCCTTCAGGTTGCCTCCTATCGCCGTCTCGCCATAGGGATAACCGGCACCACCATAGCCATTTGTTCCTCCGACTCCCGGCGGCCCACCATCACCGCCGGGTAACGTGAGTAAATCGCCTAGCGCCGTTAGGCCACCGTTCCCACCTTTTATCCCTGAATGATTCGGCGCTCCTCCTGCGCCGCCTTTGCCACCACAACCTATCGTAATGGTTATCTGTTCACCCGGCGTCACCTTCACAGCTTCGCGGATAACAGCTTTTCCAGCACCGCCGCCACCGCCACCAGAGGTATAACCGTTCAGATAACCAAGCCCACCACCACCTCCTCCCCCCGCTCCACAGCCTGAAACATAAACGGTCGTAATGCCTTCTGGAACGGCAAACACACTACCGTTAAAAAAGGTAGAAAAGCGAGGTTCCAACAAACCAAGGTTTTTTATAAATTGATTTTTGTCCGGGATGTCGGCCCCATTCTCATTTTTTGCCAGTTTTTGACTCAAAATTTGCATGACGTTTTCAGCAAATTTGGGGTTATTGCTGATGGCCTGTGCCAGCTTGTTCAGCGTATCTAAATCGGATGGCGCTTTGTCAACAACCGCATTCACCCGCTCATTGACCGCCTTGGGTGTCGCGGCGGTGGTCTCATCCTCGCTGCGAGGGGAACTGTTTAACTGCACTATCCCTTTACGGTGCACCGTGGCTTCCTGAATACCGTCCTGGGTCGCCAGTTTGCCGAGGCCCAGATGCGTGCGCGCCTTTTCCTGTGCTCCTTTGCCCGCTGCCGCAATCTCCGCCAATGCCTGGGTTTTCAGTAACGCCTCCTGACCGATAATCGCCCGGATAGCCAACGTCAGCTGGTTTAGCTTGCCCTTATCCGGGCGGATGCCCGCGGCGTCCAGCAAGGCCAGTTGTTCGGCTTGCTGGATATTGAACCAGTCCTCCCCCGGCCAGCTGATACCCTTGTGGCCGTCACCCTCGGTAAACCATAACGGCGTAGTGCTATGGGTTTCTTTCAGCGGCGGCATGGTGGCTATGCCGCTGTTGTTATCTAAAAAATACATTAGCCTTTCTCCTTTTTGTCAGCATACACATAGCGAAAGTCCTGATGCGCCGGCTTATAGCGGTTTAACAGGCATTCGAGTATCCCGGCGTAATAAATCCGCAGCGGCGTGGTGATGGGGTCAAGCACATGCATCGGGCGATAGTCCACGCGGGTCTCAATCGTCACCATCGTGACCCACTGATTATCCGACAAGGTGCTCAGGCTCACCGTAAAGCCATAAGACCGCGCCAGGTCAATGTAAAACTGCCGGTTGAGGCTCGGTTTCATGCGCAGTTTGGTGGCCGCATAGCGCTGGCGCTCATCGATACCGGCATCCTCGCCGATATCACAGTCCGGTAGCCCTAAAAAACGCTCCCAGTCAGCCAGCAACAGTGTGGCGGTCAGCGGAAAACGCTCGCTTAGCAATTGCTCGGCGCGTTCGGTGACGCGTGCTGTGCTGCGGGCCAGGCCGTCGGCCAGCGACGCCAGCAGCGTATCCGGCGCTTTGTTCCAGGCCAGGCCATTAGGCAGCAGTTGCAGCAGTGCGCGTTGGTGTGCTTTTAAAGCCATGTGATATCCCCCATCACCAGTAGCTCGGTTTTTCCGCTACTGACCGGCGTCAGCGGGGTTTTCAGGGCGTAATCCTCCAGTCCGCCTATCCCGGACAGCACGCGCCAGAATGCCGAGGGCAACAGGGTTTCGCCTGGTTTGGCCGCGGTGTAAAACAGTTGCCTGAGCGCCTCGCGGATACGGGCCTGGTTATCCGGGGTATTGGGGGCGATACGCAGCGTGATATCGACCTTTTTTGCTCCCGGCGCAAACACCGTCACCGTCGGCCCCTCCGGTTGGCCGACCCACTCGCCGGTGGCCGGGTCCCGGTGGCGCGCGAGATAGTCGGTCACCCGCGCAATATCGGTCGGGCCGGGGAAGATATCCGGGTGATGGTCCATCACGAAGGTCACGCCCACTGTGCCCGCCCCGTTCCAGGTAGGCAGACACCAGCTGCGGGTGACGCCCGGCACCTCGCGCGCCCAGCGTTCGTAATCCCAGCGTGTGCCGCCACCCGGTGGAAACTGCACCCGATACAGCAGGCGCGACAGCAATTCCTCCACGCGCTCGCGATCAGCGCCGCCACGAATACCGGGGGCTTCCGTCAGCGCCTGCTGGGCCACCCCGGCGACCGGGGTGACAAAACTGAGTGATTGCCCCGCGCCGCAATCCCCCGCCAGCCCCGGCTGGTCGGCCTCGACGTTGACCGTTACGCTGCCGGCCTTGCCCGCGGCGGCGTCTGTCAGGCGGTAAAGCGCGCCGTCGGCCCGTTGCAAACGCGCCCCAACAGGCACACTGGCGGCATCATACAGCGACAGCCTAACCGGGCCGCTGGCCCGGGCGGCCTGCTTGCGCACCACGCCCCAAAAGGCGCAATGTTTGAGCAACTCGCTCTCATCGGCGTCGCTCGGAATAATCTGCCGGGCTATCCAGACCAGGTGCTCATGCTCCAGCGCCGACAGCCCGGCCTGCGCCATCGCCATGGCACCCAGCAGACTGTCCTGGGCCGGTAGCGCGCCCGGCAGGCGTTGCGCCACATCCTGCTGCGTCTGGCTGATAAGCTCACCGAGCGTGGGTATCTGATACGGCATTTACATCCCCTCCAAACGGGCTTTAAAGGTAAACGGGCGCGCACTGCCGTCCTTGAGCGTCAGTCGCACGGTCAGCCGCAGCCAGCCCGGCAGCGGCGCACTCGCCTGGCAATGCAACTGGCTGATCATCCCGGCCTCCAGCAGGCCACGCAGCGCCTCATCGGCGTAGGCTTCCGCCCGCGCCAATACCGCAGGCAGCGCCTTTTCCCGTGACAGCAGCCACAGCCGCGAGCCAACCGGGCGGTCGCGATAACTGTCCGCCCACCACCCGCGCCGGTCATGGCCGCCATCCGGCAAACGGTCGGAGACCTCAGCGCGCCGGTCGGTAAACAGGCAAAGCAGTACCGTGGTCGTCAGGCTGTCGTCGGCGAGTAAATCCGCGCCCGCCTGTACCAGCCCGCCCTCGCCATTCATCCAGCGCAGCGCCGCGTCGCTCATTGCGGCCCCCCGGTCAGACTGCCCTGGCCATTTTCCTGATGGCGGTGGGTGCTGTGTTTGACACCGCCGATAACGGCTTCCGGTGCGGTGAAGGTGCCTTTGGATCCAGCGTTGCCTTCTATCGCCATGTTCTGCTTCACGGTCACACTCTTTGCTATTTCCACATCACCGGTAAACCGCGCGGTCGGGGTGTTAAACACCGCCTCCTGCTCAGCGACCACTTCCAGCGTTTTACAGGTGATGATGCAGCGGCCATCCTGAGTCAGACGCAGGCGATGCCCTTCATAGTGATACAGGCCGCTATCCCCGGCGGGCAGCCCGGTCGGTCGATAACGCCGGTCTTCTACCACTAGCACGGTCGCCTGATCACGACTGCCGCCCAGGCAGGCAAACACCACCTCAGCCCCCGGCAACGGCACACTGATATGCCCGTATTGCTGCGGGCGCTCGACCTCATCGAAGGTTTCGCCGTCCAGCGCCGTTAACTGGACGTTTTGCGCTTTCAGGCCGTCATTCACCCCGGTCAGGATGCCCCGCCCGAACAACAGGCGGATCCCGCGCATCACCGGGGCAAGCAGGCGTTGCAGTGCGATATTACTCATCGAGTTTATTCCCCTGGTTAAGCCAGGCCCGCACCAGGCCGTCGACGCCGCCGTCAGTACCGCCCGCCTGACGCTCGGCTTCTGTCGGCACGATAAACGCCTCGCGCGGGGCCAGTGTTAACGTTGTGCGTTCCCCGTTGTCTGCATCGAGATCAAACTGTACCTGGCTAATCAACAGGTCACGACTGACCATCGACAGACGCGGCGCAATGACGCGGGTTAGCTGGTTGGTCTGCCACAGTTCGCCGCTTTCGCGCCGCCAGCCCTTGACCACGGCGGTAAAGCGCTCTGACTGGGCCAATGCCCGGCGGCTTTCCCGAAGCGCGCGCGCCCGTGCGGTGGCGGGGGTCAGTGTGCTGTCAGCCAGAATGACTTTGGGGCGGTAACGCCCCATCGCGGGATCGTCGCTTTCTCCCTTGGGCGCGGCACGCAGCGCGTTGGTGTTGGCATCGCCCGCTTGACCGCCTCCGCTGCCATGCCCCTTAATCAGATACTGGCGGTAACGGTCGCGCCAGTCCTCGCTGTACTCGGCGGACAACAGATTGTCACCCAGACGCAGGGTGTCAGTGGCGGTGTTCGCCGCCTGGGTAAACACCAGATCGCCGGCGGCATCACTGGTCACCAAAACGCCCCGGTGACGCGCCGCCCGGCTCAGCACATCCGCCACGCTTTCAGACAGTTCAAGGGTAAAGGAGGTAAAGGGTTTGGCGGCCTCGGGATCAGACACCGCCCAGCGCACCGCAATGCCAAAAGGGCTGCACAGGTCTTGCGCAATCTGTTGCAGGGTGCGCTGACGCCATTGACCGCCCGGATAGACCGCCGAACAGTCCACCAGATCGCCGGTTTTATCCCGGCCCTTTATCGTGACCTGTGCCGCGTCGGCTCCCATCTTGTGCGACACGCTGTCCAGGTAGCCGGTGATGACCGGTTGCCCGTCAAGGGTCAGCGCCAGCGTTCCGCCGGCGCGCAGGCTGTCCGGCAACGCCTGGCCGGGCATCATGATCCCGAGGGTAAAATCACCGGCCAGACGCGACAGCCCGCGGGTAATACTGACCGAAAGCCAGTGGGTGAAAATCCGGTTGTCGATGCGCAACGCCACCTCAGCCACCGAGCACCTCCACGCGCTCGCCACCCGGCACAAACAGCGGATGACGCAGCCGGTTGCGACGAATAAAGCGCGCCGTATCACGCGCATCGCCGCTGATGCGGTACAGGATCACCAGCGCCGGCTCGGTGGTTGTCACTGCGGCCTGGGTTAGGCCCGGTAACGCCACGCCGCGATGGGATAAATCCGCCACAAAGGCGCGGCTTAACGCCCGCACCTGCAAGGCCAGGGTCTGATAGCCCAGCGCCGAGCTGGTCAGGGCACACGCATCCAGGCGGTGCGCCACCTGCTGGCTGACGCGCACCACATCCGGCGTACTTTCCAGCCAGACGTTGCCGTTGTCACTGAGCGGGCGCGGGGCGGGCGAGACCGTGCGTGGCAACACCGGCGCCGGTGCGTTTTGGCTGACCGCCGCCAGACTGGCGGTGAGCAGGGACGACAACATCTGTACCTGCACCACGGCTACCGCCAGGCGCAGCGTATTGTGCAATAGCTGCATCGTGGCGCGGGTAGCCGGTTGCAGCCCCTGCCTATCGCGCTGGCGGTCCTGACGGACCAGCGTGCTGTCCAGCCGGTCGGCCAACTGGACTATCTGGTGCTGGAGTGCGCCAGGCTGCGGGGAGACCGGCGCGCGTGCCCGGTTTTTTATCTGCTCAGGTTGGGGGTAAGCCGGCAGGCGCTGTATGCCCTGAAAAATGCCCTTGAAGGCCAGCGCCAGGCGGTCGGGGGTGCTGATAAGCCCCTGGATATTGCCGCGCAGGGCCGTGAATGAGGCGGTAAAGCTCTGCATATCGGCCAGCAGCCCCAGACCATTGAGGGCGCTTTCCAGCGTGTTGGCCTGCTCGCTAACGGTATCCATCAACGCCTGCGCGTCATGCAGCGAGGCCTGCCAGCCATCAGCCAGGGTTGAAAAGAGTGCGGCCAGTGTGCTGTCGCCCTGGCGATTGACCACCCCGGCGGTATCTTGCGCCACCGTAGGGGCGGTCTCATCAGCCACCGGCACCACCGTGACGGTAAACTCCACCAGACGCTGGTTATCGACGCTGTAGCGGCTTTCAAAATGTTCAACCAGCACCGACAGCGTACCCCAGTCAGGGTGCAACAGCTCGCCCGGTCCCGGCGCATTCAGCGCCTGCGTCAGCCGTACCCGTTGCGCCTGTGCATCATCGCCGGTCAGTGACAGGGTGAAGGTGTGCTCAGGCAGTTTTTTTCCTAAATCGTCTGCCCCGCCGTGTTCGCGTAGCGGATATTCCCGCCGCACTACCCTGCGACCGCCGCGACTGCGCTGCTCTTTGTAAACCCAGAAAGGCACGCCGCGAAAGCGGCCCTGACCGGTACTTTTCATCTGCTTACCTCAATAAATACGGTAGTTGTCGCCGTTATACACATCCAGATTTAACCCAAAGGCGTTGCTGTCGGTGACGGCGCTGTTTTGCAACACCAGTCCCGGCCCGAGCGCGATACGCATATCCGCCTGGGCTTTCACGGGCGGCTGCACCTTCTGTTGCGCGTCCTTATCGTCCCACTTAGCGTAGATATCGCCCAGCCAGCCGCCGAGTTTTTCGCCGAGTACGCTACCCAGCATCGAGCCGGCCACCGCCCCAATCGGGCCACCGATGGCGCCGACGAGGCCGCCCACCGTTGCCCCGGTGGCTGACCCCAGCGCACCGCCTTTATCCTCGGCGCTAGCATTCTTATCCAGCAGCGTCGGGGCCAGTGACAACGCCGTCAGCGCCGGGCCACCCAGGCGCATTGTACCGCGACCGAGTGCCCCGGCAGACCGTCCCAGCCAGCCGGTGAAACCGGTGAGCTGCGCCGTTGCCCCACCCAGCAGGCCACGCGCGCGCTGTCCCATATCGCGCAACCCGCCACCCACACCGGACAGCCAGCGCCCGACCGTGCTCACGCCCGGTAGCCGGCTTAACCGTGCGCCAGTGCGATTGACCAGGCCGCCAAAGAAGCCTGAGACGGCGGAGGCCGCCCGCCCCAGGCGGGAGCGCGGCACCGGGGCCGCTGGACGACCGGGACGCACGCGAGCGCCTTTACGGCGGGTGCGACCGTTGCCATCGACATAAGTCTCACTGCCACCCCCGACGCCGCCCGCCGGCCAGTTGGTGACAAACACGCTCACCGGCGCGCCCATGCCGCCGCCCATCGCAAACGGTGCGGGACCAGGCAAAGCCGCCGGGGCATTTTTGCCGCGCCCCCGCCACCACCGATAAGCCCGCCACGGGTAACGCACCGGTGCACTGGCCAGCCCCCAGGCGGGACGGGCTATCGCCATGCCGACACGGGCCAGTTTCGAGGCGACATAAATCGCCAGAATGGCCTTGGCGGTGTTGGCGGCGTATTTGCCGATGTTGTCGATAGTCTCGCCATAGCCAGCTTTGCGCAGCGCCATCAACTCGGCGTTGACCCGGTTAAGGCCATTTTTAAACAGCGTGACGCCACGCCGGGCACTGTCGAATACCCCGTTAAAACGGCTGGCCAGCCTGTCGGCCCATTGGTCCTGCAAACCGCTTTCCTGCGCCTCGCCGGCAAAATCCAGAAAGTCTTTTAACTCGGTTTTAAGCCGTTTAAAGGGCCCTTGATTCATCACCTTGACGGCGAACTGCTGCCAGACATCACCCAGCTGGGAAGTGAGTCCCGTCCACGAGTTCATCGCGTCTTTTTGCGCGCCCTTGGCCTGCTCGCGCAGCGCCTGGAACAACAGCGCAACCGATTTTGCCCCGAGTAACCCTTTTTCGCCTTGCTGGGTCAGTTCATTACGGCTTTTGCCGAGCTTTTCTGCCAGCACGCTATAGACGTCAATGCCATAGCCGGTCAACAGGCTCGCATCCTGCGCCTGAATGCTTTTGCGCGAATACATCTGTTTGAGCTGAAGGGCGGCTCCCTGGGCTTCCGGCAGCGTCCAGCCGTGTCGCGCCCCCTGGTCTTCCAGCAGGGTAATAAAGTGGCGCGCTTCTTCACGACGCATGCCAAACCCCCGACTGGCGGTGTATTCCTGCACCACCCCTTGCAATCCCCAGGTGGAGTCCTTGGCATTCTGTAGCGCCCATTTCAGGTCAGCGTCGGTCTGGGCTTTATCGTGATGGTTCAGGGAGTTCAGACGCAGCGTCATGTTTTCCATCGCCGCCGCCGGGTCGATAAAGGCTTTTTTCAGGCCAACCAGGGCCGCGCCCCCGGCCAGCAACCCGTAAAGGCGTGCTACGCCGCCATAGGCCGCTTTGGCGCGCGTCTCCAGATGGTCAAAACCGGATGACACCGACGCCAGCCCCAGGCGCAGACCGCTAAAGGTGCGCTGGCCCTGGTGGCCCAGCCGGTCAAGCTGACTCCCCAGGATATTTGCCCGAAGACCGAGACCGTGCAGGGAGGCGCCGCCTTGTCGCCCCATGCCGACCAGACTTTGACCAAACAGCCGCGCCTGCCGGGGCAGGTTGCCCAGCAGGTCAACAATGACGGCGGCTTTGACTTTTTTTTCTGCCATCGGTTACTCACGCTGTAAAAGTTGAGTGGCTTGCTGGCAGTGCCGGTAAAGCCGGATTAACGGCAGGGAAAGCGCCCAGTCCATGCCCGATTTCGTGACGGTTGCGAGCATCAGCGCCGCTTCCTCAATGTTTTCCCGACACTGCATCCAGTCGCCCCGCATCAGCCGCCAGCTGGCCGGCCAGCGCGCTACCGCCCAGACGCTGGGCGATGATAAGGCGTTCAATATCGCGCGCCGACAGGCTTTTCAGTTGCAGCAGCGACAACGGGCCGTTGAGGTCGCCCAGCCGGGCAACCTGCCGGCGCAGCAGTTCAAACTCCACCATCGCCGGCGAACGCACTAATTCCGAGCCGTTAGCCGTCTGTACCACCCGCTCGGCGGCCAATTCGGCATCAATAATGTCTTTGCCGGTTAATGGCCGCAGGGTGACGTCCGTATGGCGCTGTTCATCATCACCGCTGCCGGTGACCAGACCGTCAACCAGGGTCAGTTGCCCGCGCGCCAGTTCGTCGGCGACACTGGCGATATCCGGCGACACCCCTTCAACCTCGTGGGCCGCCGCCACCAGGGTTTCCATGCTGTGGGTCATGCTTGCTCCTTACGCCACACGCTGGCTGCGAATGGCGGTAAATTTGGCGGAGATTTCGCCCGCGTCCGTCAGGGACTCTTCCCCGTTGCTCCAGGCGTTGGTCATCATATGGGTTTCGCCGGAATCGGCGGCAAACTCCAGTGTGACATCGTGCCAGCCGTTGATGACGTCCACGCTCAGGTCCCCCCGCGCCGGGAATTTGCATTCCAGCGTGGCGGCGCGAGGTGTCGACTTATAGCCGTAGACGCGCGCGCCGGTCACTTCCTCGCGTTTTTCCCCGGACGGGGTAAAGGTGGCCCCCGTCATCGTCGGGTATTCCTGCCCGTTAACCCGGACAATGGCCTTGCCCTGGTATTGGTATTTGCCAAATGCCATCGTGCCCCCTTACAAAATGAACTGAATTTGTTCTGCGAAAATGCGGAACTGGTTGACCACATCCGGCCTGCACAGTACGTCTACCCGATTGCGGTCATTGTTGTTGCGCTCGACAATCAGGCTGTCACGGAAGCGCTCGAAGTTCTCAATCAGCCCCGCCTCCAGCCACTCTATCGCCAGCGCCAGTAACTGGGTGCGAATAATGGCCGGTGTCACCATCGCCTGCCCCGGTGCCACCGGCGTACCGTCGTTGGCCAGCTTATGGCGCGGAAAGCGCTGGGTGATGCGTACCCGGGTGGAATAGCGCAGATAGGACAGCGTCGCCACGGTATTCACATCGAGGTAAGACGGATCCGGATCGCCATAGGCGTTGGTGCGATAGGTGGTGATTTGCCGCTCAATCTGCACCCCATCGTCGGCCCCCACGGTCACGGTAGCGATGCCGTCATACAGCAGCTGGTTACGCTCATTGGAGCGCAGCCGGTCAGACAATGCCGGCGCCAGCCGCCGGGGCAGGCGCAGGCTTTGCAGCGGGCGCGCCGGATCGAGACTTAAGTGTTTTGCGCCAATGGCGCACAGGGTGGCCGCCCACAGATAGGCCGGCTCGGGGGCGCGCTGAATGCCGCTACAGGTCAGCAGAAAATCGTTACGTGCCTTGCCGAACTGGGTGATTTCCCCCAGACTGCCGGTATGGGCGGCCCAGGCGATGCCGTCGGACATTTTGGCCGGTCCCCAGCGGTCACGCAGCGCCTCGCTTAATAATTTTAGGTTGGCGGTATCGAGGTAGGGCATGACGATATGGTGATATTGGGTATCGCCCAACGCAGCAATACTGTTAGCCAGATCAGGGTTCGTCGCCCGTGCAGCAGGGGCAGCCATCGCCACTGCCAGCCCCGGTGGGGTTATCTCGCCATCGTAATAATTCAGGCGGATATCCTGCGCCGAGTATTCAGAAATAAACCGCGCCGTCAGGGTCACCACCGTTTGATCGGCAGTGACATTCTCACCCCCCGGTGCGGCAGACACCGCGGTCACCGGCAGCGACGGCAGGGCATTAATCGCCAGGGCCAGCGCATCGCCGACCGCCTTACCCTGCTGGCCTTTCTCCACGGTGACGCGCACCCGCACACCGCCCAGATAGACATTCAGTACCCCGGCCTGTTGTGCGGTGCCCGATAAGGTCAGGCTGCCGGCATCGGCCTTGCCCGCCCCGTTACCCTGCGCCATCACGGTTAACACTGCATCGGGGTTATCGGTCAAAAATTCCCTCACCATCGCTGCCAGCATCGAACCCTGGCCCCAGAGTGTTGCCGCATGATCGGCGCGGGTGATGCGGACCGGCGTGTCTACTGCGCCGCTGCCGTCTACCTTGCCGTCCTTGATGGCGGCCTGACCCAACATCAGCACCTGGGTCAGCGTGGTCGGGGTGCCGGTGACGGCCTGCGAATTATCAATCTCAATATGCGTCAGCGGGAGTCGAACCCCGGCGCTGATTTCATTAAAGCTCATGGTCATGCATTAGTTCTCCTTTTTATTCACGGCAGTCGGCGGTGACTTCTGCCGGGATCCTGCTATTTTTCGAGGCGCGGAGGTTTCCAGCACATCATTAAAACGCAGCCGGCGTAGCCAAAAGCCATTGCGTGGTACCCAGGCCCCGTCATCCGGTAACATCCGCAGGGAGTTCGGCTCGCGCACCGCCCGCTCCGGGGCCGGCACCACAAAAATCATCGGCAAGTCAAAGGGGTTAGGAAAGCGCATCGCGGCATTGTCGGTGTCATTCATGGTCGTTGTTCTCTCCGCGCAGGGGGATATGGGCGGCTAACGGCAGGCTGCCGTCCGTCTGGGTAAAGGTTTGATAATGGCGCAGGTACGCATCCACGCCGTCATCCTGAAGCAAAGGCGGCACCGGCTCCTCGCAGGTGAAATAAGTGCCATACAGCACCACGCCATGTTGCCCCTGTTGCTCGGTGTACAGATTGCGCCCTTCTTCAAAGCGCATCGGTCCGGCATGACCGGGACGAAAACCCGACAAGCCCGCTATCAGCCGCGCCACTATCTGGTAGAGGCCGGGGCGGTCGCCCTCGGCACCATTGATAACCTCGGCCACCACGTAAAAAACAAAACGGCTGTCAATCACCCCTTTCACTTGACCCGCCTGCGCGCCCAGCCACACCAGATATACAGAGGGCGGTGTCAGTAGCACATCACGCAGCCCCGCCTCGCTCCAGTCGCCGGGATGGGTGGTGATCTCGCGCAACGTCTTGCCAAACACGTCATGTAGCCGCGCCAGCAAGGCGTTTTCGGTAGACACAATCATCAGATAAACCCTTTCTGCTGACGCCCGAATACCGAGGCGTCGGCCTGCATCTGCGGCAGGTCGGCACTGTCGGGGGCCTGGTTATCGCTATCCACCCCGAGCGGCAGCTCGCCGTTTTTCACCGCCTCCAGCCAGCGCAGCGCATCCTGGTAACGCTGGCGGGTCTGTTCGGTGGCCCGCTCGTCATTCAGGTAGTAAAACGCCAGGGTGCAGGCATGCTGTTTCAGCACCGACGGCACCACCGAGAGTGGCAGCGCGTAACGGGCCGCGATAAAGCTGTCCATCAGCGTGCTGGCATCACTGAGCGCCTGCGCCACCTTCTGCCGGGCTGCCGCCTCATCACTACGCCAGTCGACCAGTCTTTCTATCAACGGGGCGCTATAACGGGCGCGTAAATCCTGCTCACTGGCATACATCCCTTGACTCTCCGTTAATGACCGTTAAAACCCGGTTTAAAGGGCGTTTAGAGCGCATCCGCCACCAACAGCGTCAGCTTGCCTTTCATTTCGTTAGAGACCGTGGTGCTGCCCTCGGCCAGTAATTCCCGCTCCAGTAACTGGGTGGCGGTTTTCTCCAGCTCCACCGGCACCACCAGATGGGTCGGGCGAATACCCAGCTTGCGACCGCCATCGGCAGTAAAGCCGCGCATGGCGCTCCAGCCTTTCCAGAGGTTATCCAGCGTCAGTGACGCCTGCATGCGGTAAGCCATCTGCCAGAAGCCGTAGCCCACATTGCGCCGGGCCGAGGCACCAAAGACAAATTCGTTATCGGTAAACGCCCGCCCCTCATCGACCTTGGTCAGGGCGAGTAACTCCGGCGGGCGGCGGTTCTGGAAAATCAGCGGTTTAAGCGCGCGTGAGCAGTCCAGCAGATACCAGACCGCCCCCTCGTAGTCTTTTTCTGTTGCCCCGGTGCCGGTTTTTTCAATCAACTGATTGGCAACCTTTTTGGCGGTGCCGGTGCCATCGACCTTCGGATAGACCGGATGCTCGCTATCAAAAAAAGGTTTACCGTCGTAGCAGTCGGTTTTATTGCCGTCGCGCAAGGCGGTAAACACCAGTTCGTCCGGTTGTGCGGCGGCAGCGCGCCCCATTTCCTGAAACAGCGGGGTATACACACCCAGATTATCATCCTCGAAATCATCGCGGGTAATGGCCACCGTGCCTTCATAGGTCTTGTTATTGATGGTGTAACCGTAGACTTTCATCTGCTGGATACTGCGTGCACCGACCCACTCACGAAAAGCCGGAAACTGCCCCAGCCAGCCGTAGGTATTGGATTTAGACGTCGAGGGCACGCTGGTCGCCACCTGCTGATAGTGGGACGGGGCCATCGCCAGCCCGTTCTGAAACTCCTTGCGAAAGCCGGTCATCAGGGCGGTGATTTGTGACGGGGTGATCGGGGTTGGCATTATTGTGCGTCCTCGGTTTTGATTTTCTGGAACGCCGCCGGGGTCATCCCCAGCACGCGCGCGGCCTGTAACTCTTCCGCCGACAGGGCGACGGTGGCGGTTTTTTCACGGTTTTCGGGCGGCAGCGCCAGGGTTTCAGTCTGCACCCGGGTCAGGGCGGCTATCGGCTGGCGCGTCGCCAGCTGCGCCGACAGGGCTGTCACACCCATCTGGTCGCCGAGTGTTTCCAGGTAGGCGCGCTCGGATTTCAATATCCGCCCGTCCTGCTCGGCCTGGTCCAGCGTCTGCGCCAGGGTAGTTTTTCCCAGGTCGGCGGACAGTGACACCACCTGCTCACGCACCGCGTTATAGGTCTCGACCGGGACATAGCGGCGTAAATCCACGGCCTCAGTCAGAGCGTGGGTTTTCAGCGCGTTCAGGTCAGCGGACAGCGCCGCCATAGTGGTTTCCAGCGCGGCGGCCTTGTCCGCCTGGTTTTTTAGCGTGGTCAGGGCAGACAGGGCGGCGGTGGCGATCTCATCGGTCAGATCGCCGCCCTCCGGCACCGTCAGGCCCAGCGCGGCCAGCAGCGCGTTTAACGATGGATTCATTGCAGGCTCCTTAGGGGAGGAAGGGAAAACAGTTAACGCCTGGTACAGGTCATCGGCGCTCAGGGCGACCACCGGGCGCATGCCCGTCAGACCCGGATCGCCGGTAATGGCCAACATTCTTAGCTCAAGGGGTTCGCCGCTGCGCGCGTCATAGCCCATCACCGGCGAAAAATAGGGGAAT
Organism: Symbiopectobacterium sp. Eva_TO; assembly: GCF_053848865.1. Taxonomy (NCBI): domain Bacteria; kingdom Pseudomonadati; phylum Pseudomonadota; class Gammaproteobacteria; order Enterobacterales; family Enterobacteriaceae; genus Symbiopectobacterium; species Symbiopectobacterium sp. Eva_TO. The sequence continues at coordinate 3,370,557 of NZ_JBSPEY010000004.1, forward strand.
TCATTGTTTTTCAGGCGCTCAAGCGCCGGCGGGTTCCAGTCCGGCTTGACCCAGACCCCGGTGTTGTCGTCCCAGCGAAAACGCGCCGGGGCCGCCGGAACAAAGCCGGCTGCCGGGGCCGCTTCCGGTTTAAACAGCGTCTGGTGGTTATAATCGATTTTGACAGGCTGATTGAGCGCCACCACCCGCGCCACCATGCGGTTAAACGCGGCCTCGTTAATCAGCCAGCCCTCGGCGGGCGTCTCGGGGCGACCGTCACGCGCCCGGACATGGCCGGCGGGCATCACCTGACACCAGCCGTCATGATCAAAGGGCGAGAGCGTCGCGGCGTTGAGCACCGCATAGGCTATCTTGGGAACAGGGGGTTTTGTCGTCATGCCGCCAGTGTGGCAGCCTGAGCGCGGACGGTGGGATTACGCTACATTACCAATCAACGGGGTGGGCAGTTTTACTTTCGCAGGGGGGGCAGATTTCAATCGGCACTGACACAACGGCGGGCGATCGCCTGAATAACCCCGTTCAAAACCCCTTCAAAAACGCCGTAGCGCGTTCAAAAGATTTTTTTGGTGCAATGTACCCCTTCTCCGTCATCATCGCGTGGTGGGGCGCACAGGCGTTTATGGGTGCAGGGCGTTGGTCAGGCGTTGCGCCAGGGCGTCGAGGATATCCCGCTCGCCGGTCGGATCCAGTCCCATAAACGGTCGGGCCGGGATGGCCGCCGGCCCCGGACGCATCCCCGGTTTGCCGCCCCACTGATGGATGGCCGCCTGCGGCGCATTGGCCCCGATACGCGCCCAGCTATCCCCCCAGTCGATGCCCACCGAGCGCGCCATATCGCCCTCACGGGTTAACACCTTGATCGGGCTATAGCCGCGCCGCTCACGCCAGCGGCGATACGGATCGCTCAAGGGTGCCCAGGCCGCTCCGGTATCCGGCGCGCGTTCGCGCTCAAACGCCTGCTCAGTGGCCGAAAGGAGGCTGGCGGCGACGATACGGGTGATCGCCTTGCCGTCTTCGCCAACGCGTTGCAGTTCAGCAAACAGAGTTTGCAGGCGCTTGCGATCAATCACTGCGGTTAATTCAGTCTGTGACATCTTGCCCTCCAGGGGCTTTGTGACTACTCTATATACAGGTCGATGTACTCTTAACGGTAAAGCGGTGTGTCCCTGTTAACCGGTGAAAACATTTATGCGGGTTCAACTCCCGTCATCGACCTCATCAATTACGTCCCTCAATGACATCAATCCATCCACCGATAATATCTTCCCTGATTTTTCTCAGGTCTGCTCGATAGGCATTAATGACCACATCCAGGCTATCAGGATGTTTCCTCACACCGTAAGGGGCATTCACCGCGATTTTCATGTGTCCGTCGTCAGCGGTTTTCGCAATGAAAATCAGGTTGTTGTGGCGTTTATCCCAGAGTACAGCTTGCGGCTTTGCCAACAAACCAAGGAGTGCGGCCACATCCTCAGGCAACAATGCCACCCCGGTTTTAGGGTGCTTGTCACTGTCGGCATGCAACAGGTTTTTTTCGCTTATCACCAGCAGACGGGCCGGTGCTTGCCCCGTGCGCGCCTGTACCGCACGGGCAATGGCTTCCGGCAAAAAGCCCAGCGTGTGAATGCCGTTGCCGGCACGCCGGCTTTGCATAATGCGCGTGGCCCACAGCGAAAAACTCAACTGACGCGCCGGGCTGTTGTTCAGCTCCTGCACCACGGCTTCACGCAGCGCCGCGTCTTTGACCTCAAGGAGTTTGCGGATCATGGTCTGGTCAACACCGAACGCCGCCGCACCGGGGTGATAGGACCAGCCCACATCCGGCGTCATTTTTACCTTGCCATCATCAAAGGTGGTCACGGGGGTGGTAACGATTTCCCCACTACGCTTATCGACACCCGCCTCGGCCTCATGAGTGTGTAGCTGACCGGCCTCTTCCGTAACGCGCAGGCCCAACGCATTCAGTCGGCGTTTTGACAAGGCGCGTACCCGGCAGCGGCAGTTAAACCCGTTGGGCGGGTAATGGCTTTGCCAGAAGGGGTGATCGTACCGAAAAACCTTGCCATGCAGGGCGGCATGCGAGGGCCGGGTGCGGCTATCCCCGACGGCGACATACTGCCAGTAGGGATAAAGGTCTGCGGTGGCCATCATCTGTGCATAGCGCCCGGCATTATAGGCGACGCGGGTATTGACGTTATATATCGTCGCCAGACGGCGGGCGCTGCCCAGTTGCACGGCGTCGGCATTGCCCTGGCTGTCCACCACCACCTGTTTCCCCCACCATCCTAGCGTTTGCAGCCGGGGCGTCAGCGTGTCAATAAAGTCTTGCCGTGATATTCCCTGGGCAATGGCCCGGTCCACTTCGTCACGGATCGCACTCAGGACGTCCAGCCGCGCCGCCTTGGCGACGGTAAACATCCGGGCGTGAACGGCCGCCTGTTGCTCAAACCAGTTCCAGGTGATGTGATAGCCCTTGGCGCGGAAGTAGGCGATAGCCTCTTTCGGCGGCAGACGGGCGACGACGCCCAAATCAATCGGTTGTGGCATCGAGACGCCCCCACACTTCCAGCGCAAAGGTGGCGCGGGTCAGCAGTTCAATCAGCGCGCGGTCGTCCATCTCGGGATAGAGGATCGCCGCCTGCTCCAGCGCCGCCTCTGGCCCCTGCTCACGGATAGCGGCTATCACCGTTGCCAGTAACGGGTCGGCACTGGCGTTCAACCCTGTAGCGTCGAGTGCTGTCTCCACCGCGTCGCTTATCGGCGCTGCCGGTGTGAAGGTCGCTGATAGCGCCGTGTGCGCCACCGCCGGTGGCGACGAGACGGTAAACACCGCCTCATTGCCATCCGGCACCGGAATGCGCAGCTTATCGTAGATCCAGGACACCGGTATCGCCATGCCGGTCGCCAGTTTGGGAATAGCCTCGGCAAAGCTGGCCATATCCTCACATTCCAGCGTATCAAACACCAGGCGGGGGAGTCGCCGCGGGTCAAGCGGGACCGGGCTGTTCAGCGCCAGCAGCGGATAAATCAGATCACGGTTAAAGGTCCGTGACAGCTGGCGTAAATCGGCGTTGCGGATCTCCTTGCGTACCGCATTATGCACCTCGCCCAGCGAGCGCGCGCCTTTATCGCCGGCCTCTGAGGTCAGTGTCCCGCCGAGGATCGCTTTAGATATCGCGCGCTCTCCCCAGGCAATCATCGCCATAAACGGGTCAGAATGACCGTTAGCGGCGGCCTCAAACTCCAGGCTCATGCCGGCGGGAATAATCCCCCCGGCCCGGCGGCCAATATCCATCACCGCCCGCATCAGGGCGCTTTTCTGCTCGGCACTCGCGCCGCTGGGGTATTTCCCCACCCGCAGCGGCAGCCCGTAAATCTCCAAAAACTCGGCGAAATCCCGCACGCTGTAATTCTTGAAGATAAACGGCCAAATCAGCGTGCGTACCAGCCCCTGGGTGCCGGGGTAGCCGGTTTTGGCTTTGGCCTCATGGCAAATCCAGCCAAACGGCTGTAACGCCTGCCCGGACTGGCTGCCGTCGCGTAACCGTAGTTCGCGGTAGTCGTCGGGATTGACGCAGAACAACGCCGGATCGCGCCAGTGGACAGCGGTCGGGAAAAATTCGCCGCCACGCCGGGGACCCCAGATAATTTCCTGCATCGCATAGCCTTTGAGAAGGGCGTCGGTGGCGTCAAACAAGGCATTGTCAAACCAGGGCGCATCGGTGAGCCGCGCTTCCAGCGCCACCGCCTGGGCTTTCTCCTGGGCGTTGGGGTTATCCGGCGGCTGAATACGCCATTCCACGCTGTGCAGCGCCAAGCGTCGCTTGCTGAGTTCAGAAAACAGATGGGTGTCTTTTTCTTCCAGATCGGCGGCCAAATCCACCAGGGCGGTCATGTCACCGTGCTCTGCCGCCCGCAAACAGAGCGCGGCACGGTTAGGGGTAATACCGGACGCCGGATGCTCGGGCACCCGGCTGGCCACCTGGGGAATATCGGTCTTTGCCGTCTGGCTGTCCGGTGAAAACACCAGCGGTTGACCCTGAATATCTACCAGCCGTTTCATTACCAGCACCCCCGCTCATCGGCGTTATCATCGTCATCGCCCACCTCATCGGCATATTCCATCGCCCGGATGCGGGCGGGCAATGCCTGACAGGCCGCCTCATCCAGCACAAAACCGTCCAGCGCGGCGGCGCGGTTGGCCATACAGAGCGCCACCGCATAGTCACCGTGGCGGCGCGCCCCCTGAACGCCTGACGACGTATCCTTGCTGCGGCCCTTGTCAATTTGCGGTATCCCGTTCACCACCTTGATATGCAGCAAATCATCCAGTGTCGACTGATGGCGGGCCAGGGTCAGGTTTTGCGCTTCCAGCTCGCCTTTTAGTTTAGGCATCCACTCGGCATACCATTTTGCCGAGAGCGTGACGCAATCCACCATGTCCGGGCCGAAATGCAGCCGGGCGGCCTCGGCCAGATAGCCGCCGTTGCCGGTGGCGTCAAAGGCGGCCCCCACCAGACGCGGCAGCCGGGTCAGGATAGTGAGCATTATCTGCTTTTGCTGGTCATAGGTGACGTTGCGCAGCTCGACGCGCAGCGCCTCGCGCTTGCTTAAATCCGGGGCGATGGCCAGCACCACAAACACCGACAGATCGCCCTTGCGGGCAAAGTCCTCGCCGAAACAGTAACGACAATCCGGTGCAAGGGTCGCCAGCACCGCCTCGAGATGCGCCTGACACCAGGCCTCCACTTCAGCTTCGCGCTGCGCGGCGCTCCACAGTTCAAATACCGCTGGGGCTTCAAAGCGCAGCAGGGGGACACGGCCTGCCGGGGCCATCGCCGCCTCAATCAGCGGGCGGGAAAGATAAGCACCGCCCGACTTGCGCGGCACGCAGCCGTATTCCTCCTCGGCACATTCCGTATTGGGCGCATTTTTATACAGGTTATCGCGCCACGCTTTTTCGGCGTCAGGCGACCACACCTGCCCGGTGACCGTGCAGATACGGCGATACAGTCCTTCGCCAATGGCCTCATCGAGCGTGATGCGGTGCAGGCTGTAATTCTTGCGCCCTTCGCGGGCGTCCTGAATATAGGCATTAAACGGGTTATCGACCCCGTTATGGGTGGAAATCAACCGCACCCGTGCGCCCCACATGTTGAGCGCCAGCGCCGCCTTGAGCAGTGCTTCCAGGGACTCATGGAACGCCGCCTCGTCAATCACCACGTCGCCCTGCAAGCCGCGGAGGTTGGACGGGCGAGAGCTTAACGCCTGAATTTTAAAGCCGCTGTGGGGAAAGCGGATCATGTACTGGAGAATTTCCTCGTGCTTCTCGCTGTCCCAGAAGGTGGACTCGTAAACATCGGCCTGAGCCAGCTGGTTAAAAGCGCGGGCAAACAGCGCGCAGGCGGCAATATATTCCAGCGCCATCTCCTTCTTGCTGCCGACGTAAAACACATTGCGTCCGCCATCGCGCCGCGCCTTGCTGGCGGTGATGACGTTACGCCCGGCCTCGGCCCAGGTCAGGCCGGTACGGCGGGATTTTTCGGCAATGCACACCGGGCTGTCGTCGAGGAACCAGCGTTGTTGATAAGGTAAAAACACCGGTTCATTTTCGGGTAACGTCAGCGATTCGGGCACATCGACGCCGCAGGCGCGGGTGGCCTCGCGCAGGTCAATTTTGCGCGGGTCGGTCAATCGGTGCATCGGGGCCGGTTGTTCAGCGGTTCGCATTGTCTGTTTCCATTAAAAATCAAACTGTTAAAAAATGCATTAGGCCTTACCCAGCAAAATGTCGCGGATTTTGCTTTCCATCTGGTGACTCATGCCCTCTTGTCCACGGAGCGCTTCACTGACGGCATTCGCCGCTTCCTCAGCATAAGCCTGGCGGATTTGTGCCTCGCGCTTGTGGCTCATCTCTGCCGTGCGCTCCAGGCGCTGGGCGGCCAACATGGCTTCTTTCAGAAAATCAATATCAATCTCGTCGTTATCCTGGCTGGCAAGCTGGTGCTTGCGGATGCCCTTGAACAGCAGGGAGCGCGCCATCTCCATAATCAGCCGCGAGGTTTCGCCGGTGGGTTTTTCGCCCAGTTCGGCGGTCAGGGCGCTGGTCTGCTCACGCAGCTCGCGTAAATCCCGCGCCACGCGCTCGTTTTGGGTCGCCAGCCGGTTCACCCCTGAGCGGGACAGTTGTTGCTCGACCGGGAGGCCTGCGGCATCAATCAGGCGGTTAATCTCGTCCACAATTTGTAACTGGGTAATGCGTTTTTCTCGCAGCAGGGCAAACAGGCGTTGACGAATATCCGCCGGTAATAAATCCACCTTACTGGCGCGCCCGCGCGTGAAGTTTTCTTCCATCGCGGCCTCCCTAGCGCCGACGCGGCTTCTTCACGCCCGGCACGGTCGCGCGACCCTCGGCGACCTCCTGCCCGCGCCCGCTCAGATGGGCCACCAGATAGCCGCCGGGCAAGGTGTCAAGCCGCAACAGGTCCTGCTCCGCCAGCCAGGCCAGCAACACGCGCACCCGGTCGCGCGACACCTTATGGCCGTAGGCGTCGAGGCAGTCTTGTAGCACCGATTCATTTAATTCGCCGTGATACTCATTCAGTGAACGCACTATCACCAGGCGCTGGTCTTGCGTCAAAATATCGTCAATCATCCGTCACTCCGGTAAAGGGCTTTTTCCACCAGTAACTCCAGCTGATGCGTCACCGCCTGCAAGCTGGCGCGGGTTTCTTTCAAATCGCCGCGCAGCTCGGTGATTTCCACTTTCAGGGCATGCACCGTCTGCGCCGACGGCGTGGTCCCCAGGCGGGTTTCTACCGTCAGCAGACGGGCGTTAAGGTGCTCGACCTGCTCGCGTCCGGCAAAGGAGCGGCGCATCAGCCACATAAACAGCGCGCCGGCGGTGCTGGTTGCCGATAAGGCCGGCGCGATATACTCCTTCAGCACGTTAACCCACACGGGCACGCTCCCGCCGGGCCTGGCAGGCTACACAGCAGCGCGCCTGCGGTAATACCGCCAGCCGGGCCGGGGCAATCCTGTGGCGACAGTCCTCGCAATAGCGCGGCGACGCAGGGTCTGGCAAGGGGGTGTTAATTGGCATCATCGTTTACTCATCATGCGTTTGCTCTTGTCGGTAATGCTCGGCCTGGCGCAAGGCGGCCTTGTCGGCGTTGCACTGCTTAATCACGGCCAGCAGTTGCAGGGAATACTCTACGTTGGCCCCAAAGGTCAACGGCTCCGGCGGCAGCGGAGCCGGGCAGGCTGCCAGTAATGCCTCAGGGAGCGGCACCGGCGGCAACGTCACCACTTTCACGGGCGTCGCGGCGCACCCGGTCAGCCACAGGGCCAGGCACAGGCTCACGGGCGCAATTGACCCGCGATAACCGCTGGCGTACCTGCTGGCGGCCTTTTTCACTTTCTCCGCGCTGTTGCTGTTTTTCATGCTCAACGGTCTGCTCCAGGGTATGAAAGACCTGCTGCGTCTGCCGCTGCTCGGCCAGCGCCTGCCAGGCGGCATCGCGCTCCTGACGCAGGGTACAGAGCGCGGTTTCCCGCAGGCGTTCACGCTGCCAGAGCCAGCCACCGCCCCCTAACAGCGAGGCCAGCAGACACAGGGTGAAGACGATTTTTAAACTGCCCGTCACCCTTTATCCTCGGGGGTGGGCAGTCCGTGCCGGCACAGCCATTCATCGGCGGCGCGCCGATTGACCAGACCGTTCAGCGTGACGCCCTTCACCTTGACCCAGCGCCGCAGCTCATCGCAGGCCGCCGGAATATTGCCGGCATTCAGGCGCTTTAGCAGGGTCGAGCGCGCAAAGGCCCCCGCCCCGACATTGTGAATAAACGCCGCGAGCGCCACACGCTGCCCGTCTGATAGCGGCACGGTGACCTGCTGGTCAATCACGGCGAAAGCCTGGCGCATATCCGCCGCCAGCAGGGCTTCACATTGCGCCGGCGTTTGGGTCGTCTCGGGGGTGATATCGCTACCGGTATGGCCGTAGCACACCGTCAGCACCCCGCCGCTGTCGGCATAGGGCTGGGGGGCGTGACCTTCCCAGAACGCGGTATAGCAGGCGGCCAGCGCCAGTGTGCCGGCACCGGACAGGGCCAGCAGTTTTTTACGCAAGGGTTCGGGCAAAGCGGGCATGGCGGTCTCCTTAACGCGCTGATGCGCACAAGGATAGGGCGTTAACAGACAGGGCGGGGATTACGCTCCGTTAACAATCCGTCCCCTGGGGGCCTGTCGATTGTCCGGGCGTGTCGCGGGGTCAGTGGGCGAAGAGGTCTGGCTGGGTACGGCGGGCGTGGAGTTGGCGCTGGGTGGCGATAATATGGTAAATCTGCTGCTGACCGAGCCGGTATTCGCGGCGCAGGCTCTCGATGGGGGTCCCCTTGAACCAGCGGCTGAATATCTCATCATCGCGCAAGGCGTTAAACAGGGTATCGCCCTTGGGCAGGTAATAATTGCGCCCACCGGCATAGGCGGCCAGCGCGGCGGCCTGCTTGCGCGCCAGCAGACGCGCTCGCACGGGGTCAAAGCCCTGGCGTTGCAGCTCGTTGTCCATCACATCCACCAGAGCGCCCAGCAACTGCGGCCACTGGCGCTGCAAGGTCTCCTCCGCCACGGTCTCCATACGGTCAATCAGGGCATGCAGGTGCGGCGTATCCTGCAATAAATCCGGTTGTTCGGCATTCATAGGCGATCTCTTTTTTGCGATTGTAGATTAACATGATTGGCGTTTTTGATAGAAAACACCCCAATGGCTTTCTCTGGCCTCTGTAGCGCTTCACCGTCTGTGGCTACTGCATCGTTATTCACCGAAAGCCGGGCAACACCCCCCGCCAAAGTAGACCAGGCCATTATCAGCAGCCCCCAGGTAAAGGCGAGACGAATTTTAAACGTTTTGGGATAAATAATAATCTCCACGTTACAGTCTCATCAGCAGGTGCTTTGTCAACGTTTATTATTGCGTGGATAACGGCGTAACAACAAACGTTCAGTGGAAATAATCATACAGGGAGGAAAGCGTGAAAGTATCAAGGCTCAGGGCTATTGCGCAGAGGATGTAAAGCAAATTTTGACAGAGGCGAGACGTCATTCAGGCAGCGCGGAAGCTCGGTTGTATTTTAAACCGGTGGTGACAGCAAGAGAACGATATAGCCAACCGACTTAAAAATGATTACAGCCGATGCCATGATATGTGGCAAATAAGACATAGCTGGTTTTTATCAAAATAATGTCGCTTGGCTATACAAATCCCGTCTGAGCGGCGGGATTTGTACGCGGGGATTATGCCTGTGCCTGATAACGGTCGCAGACACGGGTATAACTTTCTGCCGGCGTATCCGGCGGAAGCTTTGCCAGCATGCTGCGTCGGTGCCAGCGCTTGAGGCTTTCAAGCACCTTGACGGCCAGCGCACTATCCTGATTAAGCCAGGCCAACTGCGCCACCCCCAGGCCGCCGTTCTCCTTGGCTGTGGTGCGCCTTATCCAGGCATTAAGCGCCACCTCATCGCCGGACTGTACGAACCCCTGGCGGTGCATGGTCTGCCAGATGGACAGGATTTTGGCGACAGGTGAAGCAGGTTTAACGCCGCGTAAAGCGGGCTTTGAACGCACCTTAAAGCCCTTTTTCTTAAACGCTTCCAGCACCCTGACCAGCTCGGGTACGGTCATATCCCGGCAGCTGGTTTTTGTGCGACACACCTTGCCAAGCGCCGCGCGGTAGGTCTCGTCATCAAGCTGGAGTTGACGCCGGGCAAGGTGAATGAGTTTGATAAGTGTTGAGCGGTCCACGTATTCTCTCCTGTTTCGCAGCATCATGGCTTATGCCGCCAGGCAAAAGGCAGCTTTTCCGGCAGCACCCACAGATGCCGCATGTTAGCGACATTGACCACATCCTGTGCAGCCGGATAGACCTCGACCGCATCCTGCCCGGCAAAACCGACCGCATCCTTAATCTCTTGCAGCCTGTCCCACGATATCCCGTCTTTCCAGCGCCCGTTACCGCCAAGGGCCAGCAGATTGACCGTCAATCGGTAAATGCCGTTACCTTCATCGAATACCTGAACCAGCACCTCGGGATGGATAAACATCTTTAGCCGGCGAGGGTCATGGTTCTGCGGCGGCCACTGGGCGACGGGAATGGATAATAATTCCATGCTTAACTCCTCACGACCGGCGTCGGGTCAAAGGGTAAATAGCGCAGCACCTGCGCGCTGATATCCTGCCCGCTGCTGGCGCAGCGGCATCGGGTGGGGGAAAGTGTCAGATACGCCAGCATAAAGGCGGGCACGCCGTCTTTTTTCTGTGCCCAGCCCTGGGTTTCTGCCACCACGCAAACCTGCTCATAGCCTTTTGCGCCGGTAGCCAGCCGCGCAACCCAATCGGGCAACGACCGACCTTCCACCCAGGGATAGCCAGGGCGGGGGCTTGTGGTTCGACTGCCCAGGGCATAGAAGCCGTTAAGCTCTGCCAGCACGCCATCCAGCACGGCCCGGCGCAGCGTATCAATCAGCTCACCGGGCTTGAAGCCCGTGCGTTGAGCCAGGTCACTACAGGTCAGGCGCGGGGTAAGATGCAGTTGTTCAAGGACCTGTTTCATCACAATATGGCTCATGCTGAAACCTCCCGGGACGGTGTTGCTTCACGCTGTGCTTCACTAATGCAATGCTGAGCCGCATGCCAGAAATGCCCGACCGCCTTACGGATAAACCGGGCAGCCAGACGCTTGTCGGCGGCGGTGCTGAGGCCACGGTTATAGAGGGCCAACGCCTGCTCGCCGGCATCCAGCGCTTCATTGATAAGGTTGTCGGGGGCGAAAGCGGCGTCCGTCGTCTGCGGTGGATCTTGCGGCAGCAGACGCCGGGCGAGGCGGTGTAATTTGCGGATTTTTTCATCTGCCATTATTGCCCCCATGCCGCCAGCGCGTAGCTGTTCAATCATGATGTCAACCTCAACGGCGGCCGCGCAGACCTGCCCGACGTTCTGCTCATGAGTAAGGAAACGCGATAGCGCCCCGGCCAGTTGGCCGCAGGCATCAATGGTTTTCAACATTTGCCGGTCATGGCCCCAGCGCGCCAGGGCGGCATCATAAATAGACTGTTCATTCACTGACATAATATGTCCTCGGCTACATTTTGCGCGCACGAAGCCCTGACGCACGCGCCGGATTTAAAACAATCGATTAAAAAGGCATTACAGTCTGGAGATATCGAGCAGCAATTGTGTATATTCTTTGCCCGCCTCCCGTTGATAAAAACGAATATAACGGGTCGAGCCGCTGACTTTTATTGAGTCCGTCACGGCGCGCATAGCCTCTTGCCAGTCTTCATCATCAATATCAAGGTCTCGTAGTGATAGCACGCTATTGATGTCAATATATCCCTGTTTATTGACATTGAAAGCGCGGTTGACCAGCGCCATCAATTTGGCATCGGCACCGCCTGACCATTTAGTAATACAGGCCTCTATTTTTTCTTTTGCGACCTGAATACGCTCATCAAAAATACGGTGCTCATCCACCGCTCTACGCACACGTCGCTCGCCGTCAAAGCTGGTCAGCGTCACATTACCTTTAGTGGCCCCATAATTGACGCCGTACTCTGCGGCGGACAGGTCGATAAAATCGCTTATCTGCTGCATGGCGCGCTGTTTGAACGCGGCCATTTGACACCGTAGTTGAAGCGCCTCGTCAAACAGGGCATTGACCAGCTCGTCGCGCATGTCATCAACGGGTTTGATAGTGTCAGTGGGCACCAGGTGACCCTGTGCGTTGCGCCGGTAGCCCGCCGGGATGGAGGGCATGGTATTTAGCTCGTTCATCGTCAGCCTCATGTTTACTTTTTGCGATTATCACTGGCGGCTATCGCCAGCGGTATGATGATAAAAAACAGCAGTGCCACAAAATTGTCCTCATTCATGGCCACTCCCAATACACCAGACACCCCTCAATCTGGCGGGCGTACACCTGACGGCGCTCCCCCTGGCAGCAAAGGGTGATTTCCGTCGCGTTATCCCTCTCCTCCGGGCGTACCGGCGGGGTGATTTTTATAAAGGGGCGCTGGCAGTAACGCCGGGTATGCAGGATGTCGCTGCCCGCCTGACGTAGCCGGCTGCGCACGGCGTTCATGGCATCAAACATGTTCATCATGGTGACCTGTCCTTTTCAGTATTTTCATTAATAGCCGAGCCTCACACAGTAGCCTGCTCAGTAAAACCGGCCCCGACTCGGACGGCACGGCCCGCCCGGACAGCAATGCGCGTAAGGTGCCCCAGGCGGCGTACCACGCCTGACGCCGGCTTGGGCCAGAGAGATAACAGCCCAGTTGCAGCGCTTCCCAGCTATCTACATCAAATCCCTGCCACCGGTAATACTGTTGCTGGGCCGGGGGCAAGGTCGCCGCCGCCATCTCATACCGGTCCAGCCAGAGGTACGGCGTTGCCCCCCGTGACAGGGTAATATTGGGCCGGATAGTGCCATCAACGTTATAGCGTGCGTAGCGGGCCATAAGCCGCAGGGCGCGGACTTCATGGCGTACAGGGTTATTCATCACTGGCTCTCCTGAGTAACTGATTCATGTCATGACAGACCTGCATCATCACCTCCTGTGCATCCGGCAGCACATAGAGCGCGTCTCCCCGGTTGCCAAACGACACTAACAGGCTGTGTGACGATTCCAGCGAGACGGACACCACCCGCCGGGTATTGAGCAGCACCTGGCGTCCGGCGCTATCGGTAAAGAGCACACCGCCCATACTCACCCCCTGGCCGGCAGCAGGTCGGTATCGGTATACACCTCCCTGAACGCCGCCTTGATGTATTTTTCCCCCAGCTGGGCCTGTGCATCACCGCTGGCCATCAGCCATGCCTGGCGCAGGGTGTGCGACAACACCCGCAAGGCACCGGCTTTCTGGGCAATGGCCTGTACCAGCGTCAGCTCACTTTCGCCGGTAATGCCCCAGGCGGCAGCAATCGCGGCCACATCCGCTTTTTTGGCCTTTAACAACCGTTTGGAGCGGGCGATACGGCTGTACAGCCGGGCCAGATCATCCGCACCCTGGGTTGAACGGGCCGATTTCGACAGGCCGCGCGGGTTACCAATCAGCACCATCCCGACCCCGGTCGCATCCTGAATAGCGCGCAGCTGCTCCAGCCCGTCAATGCCCAGGTGATCCGCCTCATCGACAATCACCAGCCCGTGAGTGCCGGTCAGCCGCCGCCGAATTGCACGCGCCAGCGTCCCCTTGTTTCTCGGCAGGTCGCTCAGGCCCAGCGCTTCCGCCAGCTCCAGCAGACACTCGGTGATGCTGGCGTGAGCCGGGGAAAGGGTCACCATCCAGGTATTGGCATGCTGGCAGTACTGGCGGGCGGCAAAGGTTTTGCCCACCCCCGGCACCCCGACAATCACATTCATGCACTGCGCTAACCGGACAAACTGGAACACTGCCCATATCTCCCTGACCGTGGCCGTCTCCACAAACTGCGGCGGCGCGGGCAAGGTCTTTTTTTGCTGATAATCCGTCAGCCAGCGGGTTAACAGTTCACCGACCCGCTGGTTATTTCCGGTGTAACTCCCTTTGATAAAGTTGGATATCACCGCCCCTGACTGCCCGGTCTCGCGCGCCATCTGCGCCTGGGTTACCTGACCTGAGTCAATCAGTTGATGCAGCGTCTTGATAAGATCATCGTTTTGGGTCATCATCCTGCCTCCTTGATAGAAAGTGCTTGTGTGTTTCAATGAGCCATCGGTTAGCCGACCAGATGGCTTTTTTACAACAGCGGATCCGCATCCTGCTGGGCTTCAAGTAGCGCCAGCCCACGCTGTAAGGCCCCTTCGGTATCCCAGTCATCCGCCTGAACTTCACACTCCACCGCCTGTTTCACGGCCGCATTACCCACTGTGCGGTAAACATTGCCAGGCAACCAGTCGCCTTCCGTCACTGCGGGCAGGGTGACGGTGTTTTCTGCCTCGGCCAACGCCACTTTCTCTTCGCCGCGTTTGCGCATCCCCTTGATACGCTGCTGGCGGTTGTGGTATTCCGCCGTCACCGGGAAGGCCTGGCGCTTGTTGCCATCCCAGACGGCTTCACAGAGGTAGGAGCCATCCATGCGGCGCACGATCACCTTGCTGGCATCGTGAATGTCGTAGTTCACCAGCACCTTGTGTCCGTGCTCATCCGCCAGTTTGGCGGCGTAGTAAATGTTGTTGAGGAAACGGATTTCACAACGGGCGACGGTGCGTTCGGTCTGCGGCATGAACAGGTCGCGTAGCTCAAACTGCGTCAGCCATTCCAGCTCGGTGGCTTCGTTTTCCAGCTTCCAGCGGCGAAACTCGGCCGGACTGTAATGCTGACCATCGGGACGTTTGGGCAACTCACTGTGCGGGCGGGCGTTGTACCACTCCACCCCGGCCTTGATTTCATCAATCAGCATCTCCCAGGAGGGCAGCTTGCGCAGCGTGGTCTGCTGGGCGATAGTCAGCTCACCGCCCTTTGATTGGGCGTTCAACGCCGATTTAAGCGCCTTGCCGGTCTTGCGCACGGTTTCCCGGTCAGCGCCGGTGCCGTAGTAGGTGGCAAAATGGCGGGCAATGCGCATCGGCAAGGTGCGATTAAGCCGTTCAATAATGCCGCGCCCTTGCGGATTGCCGGGAATACCGGTCGGATGTTCAATATTCAGGCGGGTTAAAATACCGGTAATATCCGCATCGAGTGTGTTGTTGGTTTCACCGCTGCCATTATCCGAATAATAGAGAAACGGCTTGCCGTGGGTGGCAATGCCATACCGCAGGGCATCGGTGACGGCGATCACGTTCTCGGAGAGCGACAGGCTCCAGCCGGTGATATAGCGGCAGCTGCCATCGATAATAAAGGTCACTTCCGGCGAAAAGGGCTGGCCGTGGTCGGGATGGGCGACTTTCATCTTCATGCCGTGACCGTCGCCAATCCAGACGTAGTTCACTGGCAGGCTGGTCCAGTCGCGGCGAATAAACCCTTCCAGCTGGCGATATTCACTGCCGGTCTTGCGCCCGCGCTGTTTCACGGTTTCAGGGAGTTTCTCCATGGCATACAGCACGGCGTCATAGGAAGGCTGCGCGGCCAACATCAGCGGCTCGTCCGCATAGCGCTGTTGCCATTCGGCGCAAAAATCCGCATACGCTTCTTTCATGCTGCACCCGTTCGGCTTGCGATAGTGGGCCAGATAGTCATGTAACCAGGCGATGTGCTCCGGTTTGACCACCTCGCGCTTACCCGGAGCCAGCACTATCAGGCGCTCGGAGGGCGTGGCGGCTTTTTTGTAGTCGGCCAGCCAGCGCTTGAGGGTGATTTCGCTGAGTTGACGGTTTTTGCCTTTCTTGGCATTGGCCACCTGTGCCGCTTGAGCGATACCCTCGGGCAACTGGCCGGTTTTCGCCTGCTGGACAATAAAGCGGATCGCCTGCGCACAGCTATAACGGGGCTGTTGCCCTATGGTGAGGATATGCTGCACCAGTAACATCCGCGCATCGGCAATCTGGCGCTGCTTATCCGTCAAGTCGGCTAATCTGTCCCCAATCAATGCCGGGCAACGGCGGTAAACGTCCAGCTTGCCGGCTTTTTCGAGGTCTGGGGTGGCCTTTGATACCTCTGTTTTACTGGCAGCCGCATCCGCAGGGGCAGCAGTCATCATCTGCTGGAGATGACGCTCGCGGAGTACGCGCCGGGCTTCCGCTGGCAGGCAATCAATGTGGTACTCGTAAGCCTTTGTTCCAGAACGCTTCCGAAACCATTCTGGTTTAGCATCAACAATTTTATTTAATTTATTACGAATGTTGTGCTCCATTTTCGGTAAGTCCGGTAAACCGATACATTCCTTCGCTGTGAGCCATATAAACATTGCCCATATCCTATTGATTAATATTATTTACTTTTTAAGTAGCGGCTTGGCCAAATGACGGAAGGTTCAACACCGATAAAATTAGCAATAATTTGTTCATATTTCGGGCAGTGCCTGTAAAAAGCATTCCTGAGAGATCCTTCAACTAATCCTGATGACAATGACAAAGAAGGTAACGTTGTTCCCTTTTTCTCAATGGCAGCATTGATGGCCTTGATAGACCAATCCTGCCCCTGATCCACAAACAGAAAAGTCAAATCTTGTTTATGTTGCTCCACTGTGTGATCCTTTCTGGTTAACTACGACGATAACTTTTTTTGATAAGGAATATGAGTAACAGCATTCGTTTTTAAAACCGAAATCAACTTTTATTTGCGGTTTATTCGCAAAAATATGCAAACTCCATTTTTTTATTATTTCTTAGGGGGTTACGTGGAAAACACCGAAAAAACTGAACTTAGCAAAAAGCGGTTCTTTTCTTGCGAGGGAATAAACCGTTTTCCTGAACGACTTAGATATGCAATGAATGGCATGTCAAACATTGAGCTAGCTAGGCGTTGTTCCTTGTCAGAGTCAGCCATAAGGAATTATCTAACAGGAAAAAGTTATCCATCTCTTGATAGATTGGCTTCTATCGCTGAGGCGTGTGATAGCCCTTTGCAATGGCTAGCAGTCGGCACAGAGGCTACACATAAAAACGAAAACAACTCGCTTTTATGTGCGAATCCGAGTGAGTCACAACCGGTAGACTTTTTTGAGAGATTGGATTTACATGATTTAGTTGCAATATTAAAAACATTAGAAATTGAAGAAAGAGATGCGTTGACTAGAATGCTTGGCCGCAAAGGTGTCGATGTTTTAACTCTCTTACTAGAGGAAGGAAGCTTAGATCTGCTTTCTCTTGAAGGAGAAAAAAGGGAAGCAGCCCTAAGTTTGCAGGAACTACCGCCTGATCGCGTCAGAGAGATTTTGCGTAGAATCAAGCAATGTAGTACCCTTGAGGAGGAAGTAAATTATAAGCATCAGGCCAGTGCCTGAGGTACTGGTCAAATTTTAATGCCCTGTATACTTCATATGTGCTGAAACTCTTTTAAAAGCGGTGTTAAGGCCGTTGTGGTAAGTATCAAATGTTTTGCCTATAGGCCCTTTTTTGTTGCTTTTTTGTTCATCGGTATCAAATACGTAAATCAGCCCTAAGCCTAAGAAATCCCACGAATTCCCGCCAGATCCCGCCAATTCCCGTAAGTATCAAATAAATCACTTCTTTATAACCAGGAAGGAAGCCTCACCGCCGTTGCGGCCGGAGAAGAAGTGGTTCCAGCTTCGGCGCTGGCGACTGCCCTCAAGCAGGTCCGGGAGCTACAGCGCCTTCTGGGTAAGAAGACGATGGAAGTTGAGATCCTCAAAGAAGCAGTGGAGTACCGCCAGTCGCGAAAATGGATAGCGCACGCGCCCTTGTTGCCAAAGGACGGGGAATAGCTCTGGTCAGCCGCGCCATGAGCGTGTCGCGTGCGCAGCTGTCACTGCGGGTTAACCGTTCTGCCGACTGGCTGGACAGGCGCAGCAACCGGCGTAATGACGAAGCTGATGCTGAGATATTATCGGACATCCTCCGTATCATCAGCGACATGCCCAGTTACGGTTACCGCCGAGTGTGGGGTATCCTGCGTAAGCAACGTCGTGCAGAGGGACTTCCACCGGTGAACGCCAAACGGCTTTACAGGATAATGAGCGAGCATAACCTGCTGTTGTTGCATGATAAAACTGAACGTCCGAAGCGGGAGCATAAAGGCAAAATCGCGGTAGCAGAGAGCGATATGCGCTGGTGCTCAGATGGCTTCGAGTTCGGTTGTGACAACGGCGAGAAGCTGCGGGTGACGTTCGCACTGGACTGCTGCGACCGTGAGGCCATAGACTGGGCAGCGAGCACCAGGGGTTATGACAGTTCAACCGTGCAGGATGTGATGCTGAGGTCGGTGGAAAAACGCTTCGGTAGCGCGCTGCCGGATAAACCAGTGCAATGGCTGACGGATAATGGTTCAGCGTACACAGCGCATGAAACGCGGAAGTTCGCCAGAGAACTGAATCTGGAGCCCTGCACAACAGCAGTGAGCAGTCCACAGAGTAACGGCATGGCAGAACGGTTCGTGAAGACGATGAAGGAAGATTACATCGCCTTCATGCCAAAACCCGATGTGCGAACAGCGCTGAAGAACCTTGCAGCGGCGTTCAATCATTACAATGAAAACCATCCGCACAGTGCGCTGGGATACAACTCCCCAAGAGAATATCGGCGCCAGCGGGCATCGTTAACTTAAGATACAAAAGCTGTCCGGAGATGGTGGGTCAAGATCAGGCCATGAGCCGGGAACTCAATGGCGTAATCAACAACCGCACGTTCAGTGGCTTCATCAGCACGGTTTTTCAGGTTGGGAACCCGGCGGTTTTGGTTAACCAGAGCGTCAATGCCGCCTTCTGCCGCCAGTTCCTGATAGCGATAAAACGTGTCGCGTGACACACCCATGATTTTACAGGCTTTTGATACGTTACCGAGTTCTTCGGCGAGATTGAGCAGGCCGGCTTTGTGTTTGATGATGGGATTGTTAGTATGAAGCATGAAAGTTACCTCGTGTTTTGTATAAGGATTCGACACCCATATGTAGTGGTCAACTAATATTGGCCACCGCATTAGACTGTATGTAGAACAGTCGCTCAGATTCGTTTGGAGTTAAGCCGCCGTTATACCAGTGAGGCCGGATAGCGCTGTAATACCCCGTGATGTAGCGGATAATCGCGTCCTGGGCTTCGCTGAAGCTGTTGTAACCCTTTGTCGGCACCCATTCTGTCTTCAGGCTGCGGAAGAACCGCTCCATTGGCGCATTATCCCAGCAGTTACCCCGCCGACTCATACTCTGCTTTATCCGGCAGCGCCACAGGGCTTGCCGGTATTGACGGCTGGTATAGTGGCTGCCCTGGTCGCTGTGGAACATGACTCCTGTTGGTTGTCCCCGGAGTTCCCAGGCCATCTGCAACGCTTTAACTGTCAGCGCCGAGTCCGGCGACGTCGACATGGCCCAGCCCACCGGTTTGCGGGCGAACAGGTCTAGCACCACCGCAAGGTAAGCCCAGCATTTGCCCGTCCAGATGTAGGTCACATCGCCGCACCAGACCTGATCCGGCGCGGTAACCGCGAACTGGCGGTTGAGATAGTTCGGTATTTCAACGTGTTCATTGCCGCCGCGTTTGTATTTGTGAGCCGGTCGCTGGCAGCTGGCGATACCCAGCTCCTTCATCAGCTTGCCAGCCAGCCAGCGCCCCATTTTGACACCAGAGCTGCCGGTGACGATGGTCGCGATACTTCGAGCGCCGGCAGAGCCGCCGCTGGCGTTCCAGGCTTCCATGACGCGACTACACTTAACCACGCGCTCACCGTCGGGTTCATTAGCGGAAGCCTGCCAGTGCCTGTAGCTGCTGCGATGTACCTCAAAAGTTTGGCACAACGCCGTGACCGGGTATCGCGCCCTCAGCCTGTCGACTACCGTGAACCGTTGAGTGAGTCCGACATTAAGAGCGCCGTAGCCTTTTTTAGGATTTCGTTCTCCATTTCAAGGCATTGGACTTTTTTCTTCATCTCACGCAGCTCGAGCTGTTCAGGGGTAAGAGGAAGTCCCGTTGGCGTTTTTCCCTGTCGTTCAAGGCGAAGCTTATTGACCCAGCGACTAATGGCAGAATGGCTGACATTAACCGCCTCTGCGGCCTTAACGTATGTGTAGCCGTGGTCGACAACCAGCTTTGCGGCTTCGAGCTTAAATTCCGCCGTAAAATGTTTACCCATGAGGTCACCTGTCGTGTTGATGAGGTGAGCATATCACCTCCGATCAGGTGGCCAGTATCAGTGTGCCACTACAATATCAAAACCGGTAACTCTCAACCTTTCAAGGTCCAGTGTCAGATCAAGTCGCGACTAATACACTTTACCTTCTGATAACCATGTGCGGCACTCGTCACGCTTCTCTCTTGCTCGCTTGAGGCTCATTTCCGGGTAACGCCCTAATGTCACGCGCTGTATCGTGCCACTGTTACGATAAGTGAAAGTCCAGCTAATACCGCCTACCGTCGATACCCTGACGCTCAAGCCTGCGCCATCGGCAAAAAATTCATATTTCTCCCGAGGGACCCCTAAATAGCTGTTCCTAATACCGCTACACTTTTGCCTGTCCATGTTTTCCACTGGGAAACGGGCTGACGGTTTCCATGAAGCGGCGAACCTTGTTCAGTCACTGCCACATTGAACAGCATTGATGATTGCGGGTAATGGTTTCATGCAACGCCTGCCATAACCGCTCTACATGATTTACCCATGGTGAGTACACCGGCTGATAAATAACCCTGAATTTCGGGTTTTCTTCCAGCCAGCGCTGCGTCTCCCGGCTTTTGTGAATAATGTAGTTATCAACTATCAGCGTGAGCGTTTTTGCCCGTCTGTACGTTGCTCTCAGATGCTCTAACATACTGATAAAAAACGAACTTTTACTGCTTCCTCCAACATCGCTGACTTTTCCCGTCCCGCTGTGTAATGCACCCGCCAGATAATATTTCTCGTTCTGGCCCGGCGTCACGATGCGTTTCTGCTTCCCGCGAACCTGCCAATCCGCGCCAATTTTGGGATTCAGATGAATATCCACTTCGTCTTCGTAAAAGACGGGATGTTCCGCGCTGCATTGTTCCAGCGCCATCGCGATGGCCTCCATTTTTTCTTCCTTATGCGGGTCGCGGATACGCAGCGTAGGAGCTGCGCGTCGCCACACCAGACCGGCAGAAGGCCGCCAACGGCGCACCGTGGAAGCATGCAACTGGCAACCGGTTATCTCATTGATTTTTATCGCTAGCAGTTCCGTGCTCCAGCGCGAACGCTGATAGCCAAAATCATGAGGGGAACGCTTTACGAGCTGGATTAACAGTGCGCAGATCTGTTCAAACGGCCAGCGACGGCCACGACCGGGCCGCAGAGATTTGAGGCCTTCAATGCCGTACAGGGTGAGCCAGTTAATCCATCTGCCGATTGACGAACGGGCGCAGCAAAGCATTCTGGCGACATCGCTCACGCGCTCGCCCCGGTGCAACATCAGGATGGCGGTCAGCCTGCGGGCGTGATTCTTGTCACGCGTTTTATGGAGAGTTTTCTTCATCACGCGTCGTTCGTTACGGGGTATCGGTGCTATGCTCGACATCGCTCAGTCCGGTTGATGATTTGGGATCTTTATCGATTGATCAGATCGCTCAACTCGGACTGAGTTCCCTTCAGGTGATCTACTATTCGGAACAGTTATTTAACAAAGCTGCGTATGTGATGAATATCGATCTCCACTATTTGCCGCCTTACAGCCCGAATCTAAATCCGATAAAAAGGCTGTGGAAAGTGATAAATGAACAGGCGAGAAACAACCGGTTCTTCCACGGTATATTACCGAGACTGGCAGGGGCCTTTTCACATAGGAAATGTAATGAACGCATCCCACCTCTTTAAGCGCGGAGCAGAATGATGGTTGAAAGAGTGAAGTCGGCAGGTGTGGAGCCTCGCAGATTTCCGGCATCATGGTGCCCAATACGGGATGCATAAAGCTCCCTCAGACTGGAGACTCCACAGCATGAAATATACACCGGTTGGCGTTGATATCGCAAAGCATCTGATTCAGGTTCACTTCGTCAATGAGCACACAGGTGAAGTGGTGGACAAGCAGCTGCGCAGCAAGGATTTTCTGACGTTCTTCAGTAACCGGGAGCCTTGCCTGATTGGCATGGAGGCCTGTGGAGGCTCTCAGCACTGGGCCCGGGAACTGGAAAAGCTGGGGCATAAAGTCCGGCTGATGCAGGGACGGTTCGTCAAGGCGTTCGTCATGGGCAACAAGAATGATGTCATGGATGCCCGCGCTATCTGGATGGCGGTACAGCAGCCAGGCAAGGCGATAGCCGTAAAAACGGAAGAACAGCAATCGGTACTGGTTCTGCACCGTTCACGCAGACAACAGGTGAAGTTCAGAACTGCACAGATTAACGCGCTGCACGGAACATTACTGGAGTTTGGCGAAACCATCCATAAAGGTCGGGCAGCGATGGACAGGGAGCTACCGGCTGCACTGGAGCGGCTGAAAACGAAGCTGCCGCCGTATCTCATCACCGTGCTGGAAGACCAGTACAACAGACTGAATGAGCTGGACATGCTGATAGATGGCCTTGAAAAACAGCTTAACAGCGTGGCCCGGCAGAACGAAACCTGTAAACGGCTGATGGAAATTCCCGGCGTGGGGCCGTTAATCGCCACAGCGGCAGTTGCCACCATGGGGGAAGCCTCAGCGTTTAAATCCGGCAGACAGTTCGCTGCTTATGTCGGTCTGGTGCCGAAGCAGACGGGTTCCGGGGGGAAAGTTCGGCTGCTGGGGATAAGCAAACGTGGTGACACCTATCTGCGAACGCTGTTTATCCATGGGGCAAGAGCCGCTTCGTTAGTTGCTAAAGAGCCTGGGCCATGGATAACGGAACTTAAAAAACGGCGTCCGACCGGTGTGGCTATCGTGGCGATGGCAAATAAGCTGGCGCGAACTGTGTGGGCGCTAGCCGCCCATGAGCGTAAGTACGATAAAAATCATGTCAGTATCAGGCCCTATTAATCGCTGATACCGATAACTATTTACTCTTAAAAAGGGTGAATGCAAAAAGGTTGCTCTGGTGGCCAGCGTGATGACAAAGACAGGTAAGACCGGGACTCGCTAAACCTGAATGATTTTTTGAGCTTAAAGCTCGCTAAGGAAATGAGGCGTGAGTCAGCGGATTACATAGGGGCTCGCAGCTTTATGGCTGCAAAAAAGCCGGATATAAAGCTGCAACCTACCCGTCAATGTCAAAATAATGGATGCCTTGCAAACGGGATGCGTTCATATAATTAATCATAACTTCCAGACGCTAAAAAATGCAACTTTAAGTTAATTGAGTATATACCGTAATTATTACAGCTAGATCCGGGATGATACATTATCTAATAAATAGCCATATAACTCAGCTCGGCCTCTTTGGTTAAACAACATTTGTTCAGTATTATTTAGTTCTAAAAATGATTTTACAAATTTAGTCAGAGATCCATAAGGTGTTTTGTTTAAGTTATTTGCTATGGAATTCATTGCATTAGACACAAACAAACCACATGCGTTAGGTGCATTTTCTTGGAGTGATTCTTTCACTACTGAAACTTCATTTGTGCCAAGAAATTCGGCAAGTGTTTTTATGAAATTCATTTCTTTGTTATTTAGATAATTTGTACTATCAAACAATATTGCTGATTTATCTCCCGACTCAGTCGTAGACAACCCAAACAAAACCCAATGACCTCTAAACAATAGGGGAATAAAATCTCCTGGTGAAGGTATTTGTTTTCCTTTATTGTCAATGTTTAGTAATGTAGACAATAATTTTTGTGGTATATGTTCATTATCAATAGCAGTAGCGGCTATTTCTACCGCATCATGGAATTTAAAACCACCTTCTTTACTATTTAGTGATTTAGAAATGGAGTTTAACTCCGCTGATGTGATTAATCGGTTTGTGTGGAAAAATGATGAGCTGACGGGTTCTCCATCATCAACACAGACACAAAAGTTTACATTCTTATTTATTTCTTCTAAAATTTCTTCTCTCTGTTGTGATCTTTCTTGTGTTTCAAAACCCGCCATGATTAAGATTTTATCAGGTATAGACCATGCCTCTTCTGGTATTGTATTTTTATTTCTTCCTTGCACAATCTCCCATAACTTTAAACTATCTTTTCCTAACTGTTCCTTTATATGGGGATGCCCCTCTTCTTTTCCTGTATACAAATCGAAAAGAAAAGATTCAGCCTCTAATCCAGCAGGGCTATTCTCACATGCTAGTGTAAACAAACAATCAATACTAAAATCATCGTTATTTCGAGCGGCACTTTTTAAAGCATCAAGTGAAGGAAAGTTATATGCATATTCTATTTTGTTATTCTCTTTTGCATGAACAGAATATGTACTTAATGATAGTGGGTAAGAAACAGAAAGTGCAGTCATTTGCAGTCCTTATTATTTTAATAAATATAAAGTCAATTCTTCAGATTGTTTAACTCCGCATCGTTTAACCCTGTGGAAAGCTTAATGACTTCTCTGTCAACACCATTAGCAAGAAGCTGACGGGCGATCTGAATTCGGGTTTCATGTTGGCCTTCCTGTCGGCCTTTCAGCTTCAGCTGCTCTGCAATAGTCATAAAATCCTCCCGGTAAGTCGGTGCTTTTTCCGCAAGGGTGCGTATAAATCACCTCGTTATACACATCTCTGTTCGTGCCTGAGCGCGCGTAGCGTTTCGGCGGCCGTCATGACTTTCTGCAAGCCTTTCCAGATAGTTTTTGCGCCTGGTTCACCGTCGCCTTTTCGAGCAAGAAAGCCTCCGAGTTGCGCAACTAAGCGCAATACTTCGTTTAGCTTAGGGCGGCCCTTGGGCATACGCTTGTTCATCAGTAGGTAAGCTCCATGAGTCTCGTCGGAATCAAAGAACAACATTGCGTCTAGCTCTGGACAGGTTCGTCCCATACGCATTAAATAGGCGATGCGCCATGCCACGATCATGAACAGCGCCAATGCCCGCTCAATGCGATCCACGGTCGATAACTGTAACGCTTCGACACAGCAGCCGTTCTTCAGCACATTGAAGAACATCTCGATTTCCCATCTAGCCCGATACCAGTCGATCAGCTCCACGATATCTTCTCGTCCTTCAGGTACGCGATTGCTCAGCAACCGCCACTCGACCGGCTTCACGCCTGCTGGCGGCTCAATTTCCTTGGCTATCACACAAGTCACTGCCAACCCGCAACGCAGCGACACTCGCTTCACGCGCAGCGCCTGTTTCACCGTACGCGCCTTCTGCCCCGCGCGAGCCGCCATAACGAATTGGATTTCTCCCACCGGCACGGTCTTTCCAACCTTCTGCCAAAGCTTCTCATTACAGTCCAGACTGCGATTATGAGTCGAGCGGATCAACCAGTCAGCCGGAGTGCCAAGGTCATCAGCGAGCTGCATCAACGCCTTGATATCCGCTTCGCGATCGGCTAAGTACACCAGACGTGTGTTTGGCAACTCCGAGGCGAGTTCAGCAACTCGCTCGTATCCCTCGAGCCAGCGCGTACTCTCCTTGATCCCATCGCGTTTTCCGTCTGCATCCTTCGGCTCTCTTGCCCACATCCACGCATCCAGTACGCCCAACCCCACGCGATCCGGACTGACCGCGTAGGTCGGATGCAGATACAGACCACGCCTGGCTTCGTAGTTCAAGGGACCCAAGCCTTGGATTTGCTGCCCGTTGAAGTCAAGCTCGGTAGTGTCTTGGATACACAGCACAACCTCGTGTTCTCGGATCCTTTCCTGCGTACGCTGCCAGTGAGGTTGCAGAATGTCTCGCCATTCGAATGCTTGGTTCTCCATGAAGCGGTAAGCACCCAGCGTATCAGACCATCCGAGGCACGCATGCGGAATGCTGGCTTGCGGATTCTCAGCCAGCCGTATCAAAAGCCCTTTGGCACGCTTATTGAGCCTCATGTCACCAAGATTTACCCCTTCCAGTTCTTGGTGTGCCCAGCCATCTGAATCCCGTGTCATTTTTCAGCGCCGTAAATGGCGATAGTACACGTCGGTTTCACTTCATTTACAACCCCACTGGCTGCCTATTTCAGCCCGCTAACCCTTGGCATATAAGGCGTTGCGGACTTGTGTATAACGAGGTGGCGTATAAATCCCTCGCCGTCAATGGTATTTCCTGCCTGAGCTATATAATATAATAAACTCTTGCATTGTTCTTTGGAATATTGCCATTTTTCTATTAGATTAGCTAACTCTACAACAAGTTCCAACATATCTCGCATTCGGATGTGCTTTTGTACCAGTTGCAGGAGAGCTACTCGGCGGTGCGTCAGAATCTCCTCATCCGGTATGGTGGTAATATCAACCAGCGGAAAGGCTTGTCTATAGACTGATTCTGCCAGTTCAGGGTCAGCAAAGCAATCGAGCCATTGGGTGCTGTACGGATAGGGCGACATGGTGCCATGGTAGAACAGTAGCGGGATCACTACCGGCAAAGTGTCGTTGCCTTGTTCAAGGTGCCGCTGCATGGCGGCCACACTGTACCGTAAAAGCCTGAATGCCATTAGCTTTTCAGGGCGGCTCTGGTGCTCGACTACTGTGTATATATAACCTTTCCCCGAATTCGTCTGCACGGAGTATAGTATATCTGAACACTGGGTACGCAAGTCATCTTCGATAAAGCTGCCTGACTCCATCGCAAGAGTACTAAAATCACAGTGTTCTCGCAGATGAGGGGATAAATGGGCTTCTAGAAAGTCTCTGGCTATAGCAATATCGCCTAGGAACTTTTTGAACACGGCATCATGTTGGGATAGTGGGGATTTAGACATATTTACACTTATTTTAACATACAGTGCGCTACATTACCGTTTCTGAGCATCTGGAGGCAAGAAGTATTGAAATTATGAGTATAGTGCATAAAAATTTTTCGACAAATATGTTAAATAGGGGTGGGACGGATTTGGGACACACAAAGATTTGAATCGGTTTTCAAGCCTTTGCATGTTTTCGCATCTTGGGACGTGTGAGCGCGGTAGAATGCGGTAATTGACTGTATTATAAGGGGGTTCTAGGAACTTCTAAGCCGTAGGTCGTAGGTTCGAGTCCTACAGGGCGCGCCAATAAAATCAATAGGTTATGTAAATACCCCTCTCAAAAATTAAAATAACAGGTGCTTTAACGGGTGCTGTTAACTTTTTGATCTTCGACCCATTCTTCATAATCTCTTTCAGGCCAGCCTAGGAAAGTACCGCTTCTACTTTTCTGTGGAGCAGGAAAATCTTTCTTTTTCGCCCACATCCGCCACAAGGTAGGATGGCTTTTGCTGGTCAACTGGCACATTTCTTTAAGTCCGATATAACGGGTTGCCATTTTTATAAACCTCTCTTTAATATTAAGCTGCTTCACTATTCGTCATAACGGTGAGCAATCAGGAAGTTGTGAATCGTAGGAATGGGGTTTGTAGTGATGTAATGAAGGAGAGTTAGTCTGTCGTGACCAATGTATTTAACTTGATATACTTACCGCCCTAATCTCTTTTGGGCGGTAGTTCTAAATAGCTGTTCCTAATACCGCTACACTTTTGCCTGTCCATGTTTTCCACTGGGAAACGGGCTGACGGTTTCCATGAAGCGGCGAACCTTGTTCAGTAACTGCCACATTGAACAGCATTGATGATTGCGGGTAATGGTTTCATGCAACGCCTGCCATAACCGCTCTACATGATTTACCCATGGTGAGTACACCGGCTGATAAATAACCCTGAATTTCGGGTTTTCTTCCAGCCAGCGCTGCGTCTCCCGGCTTTTGTGAATAATGTAGTTATCAACTATCAGCGTGAGCGTTTTTGCCCGTCTGTACGTTGCTCTCAGATGCTCTAACATACTGATAAAAAACACGAACTTTTACTGTTTCCTCCAACATCGCTGACTTTTCCCGTCCCGCTGTGTAATGCACCCGCCAGATAATATTTCTCGTTCTGGCCCGGCGTCACGATGCGTTTCTGCTTCCCGCGAACCTGCCAGTCCGCGCCAATTTTGGGATTCAGATGAATATCCACTTCGTCTTCGTAAAAGACGGGATGTTCCGCGCTGCATTGTTCCAGCGCCATCGCGATGGCCTTCATTTTTTCTTCCTTATGCGGGTCGCGGATACGCAGCGTAGGAGCTGCGCGTCGCCACACCAGACCGGCAGAAGGCCGCCAACGGCGCACCGTGGAAGCATGCAACTGGCAACCGGTTATCTCATTGATTTTTATCGCTAGCAGTTCCGTGCTCCAGCGCGAACGCTGATAGCCAAAATCATGAGGGGAACGCTTTACGAGCTGGATTAACAGTGCGCAGATCTGTTCAAACGGCCAGCGACGGCCACGACCGGGCCGCAGAGATTTGAGGCCTTCAATGCCGTACAGGGTGAGCCAGTTAATCCATCTGCCGATTGACGAACGGGCGCAGCAAAGCATTCTGGCGACATCGCTCACGCGCTCGCCCCGGTGCAACATCAGGATGGCGGTCAGCCTGCGGGCGTGATTCTTGTCACGCGTTTTATGGAGAGTTTTCTTCATCAGGCGTCGTTCGTTACGGGGTATCGGTGCTATGCTCGACATCGCTCAGTCCGGTTGATGATTTGGGATCTTTATCGATTGTTCAGATCGCTCAACTCGGACTGAGTGTAGTGGCACACTGATACTGGCCACCTGATCGGAGGTGATATGCTCACCTCATCAACACGACAGGTGACCTCATGGGTAAACATTTTACGGCGGAATTTAAGCTCGAAGCCGCAAAGCTGGTTGTCGACCACGGCTACACATACGTTAAGGCCGCAGAGGCGGTTAATGTCAGCCATTCTGCCATTAGTCGCTGGGTCAATAAGCTTCGCCTTGAACGACAGGGAAAAACGCCAACGGGACTTCCTCTTACCCCTGAACAGCTCGAGCTGCGTGAGATGAAGAAAAAAGTCCAATGCCTTGAAATGGAGAACGAAATCCTAAAAAAGGCTACGGCGCTCTTAATGTCGGACTCACTCAACGGTTCACGGTAGTCGACAGGCTGAGGGCGCGATACCCGGTCACGGCGTTGTGCCAAACTTTTGAGGTACATCGCAGCAGCTACAGGCACTGGCAGGCTTCCGCTAATGAACCCGACGGTGAGCGCGTGGTTAAGTGTAGTCGCGTCATGGAAGCCTGGAACGCCAGCGGCGGCTCTGCCGGCGCTCGAAGTATCGCGACCATCGTCACCGGCAGCTCTGGTGTCAAAATGGGGCGCTGGCTGGCTGGCAAGCTGATGAAGGAGCTGGGTATCGCCAGCTGCCAGCGACCGGCTCACAAATACAAACGCGGCGGCAATGAACACGTTGAAATACCGAACTATCTCAACCGCCAGTTCGCGGTTACCGCGCCGGATCAGGTCTGGTGCGGCGATGTGACCTACATCTGGACGGGCAAATGCTGGGCTTACCTTGCGGTGGTGCTAGACCTGTTCGCCCGCAAACCGGTGGGCTGGGCCATGTCGACCTCGCCGGACTCGGCGCTGACAGTTAAAGCGTTGCAGATGGCCTGGGAACTCCGGGGACAACCAACAGGAGTCATGTTCCACAGCGACCAGGGCAGCCACTATACCAGCCGTCAATACCGGCAAGCCCTGTGGCGCTGCCGGATAAAGCAGAGTATGAGTCGGCGGGGTAACTGCTGGGATAATGCGCCAATGGAGCGGTTCTTCCGCAGCCTGAAGACAGAATGGGTGCCGACAAAGGGTTACAACAGCTTCAGCGAAGCCCAGGACGCGATTATCCGCTACATCACGGGGTATTACAGCGCTATCCGGCCTCACTGGTATAACGGCGGCTTAACTCCAAACGAATCTGAGCGACTGTTCTACATACAGTCTAATGCGGTGGCCAATATTAGTTGACCACTACATATGGATATTTACGGTTTTTTGAAAAGCATCTACAGCCATAGAAACAATATGTTGCTTTCTTCCGCGTCACTCTACATCGCAGGTGGTTTGCAGAGCTATTCGCGTCTGATTGATGACGTCAATAAAGCGTTAGACAAGAAGTAATCTGACAGCACGATGTTTGCCATGAAACCTGTCTATTTGTCGGCTGTATTTATCCTGTTGGCGGGGATGATCGTTGCCAGCCTGTTCGTTGGTGCCGGTCAGGTGACTCTGGATGCCGTGTGGCGCGACCCGATTATGCGCGATATCTTTTTGATCAGCCGTGTTCCGCGCACGCTGGCGCTGCTGCTGGCGGGCAGTGCCATGAGCGTGGCCGGTTTGATCATGCAGTTGTTGACGCAGAATCGCTTTGTCGAGCCATCGCTGGCGGGGACCACACAGTCCGCCAGCCTGGGGTTGCTGGTGGTGATGGTGTTAATGCCCTCCGCCTCGCTGCTGGTGAAAATGACTGTTGCCAGTCTGTTTGCCATGGCCGGCACCGTGTTGTTTATGCTGCTGTTGCGGCGCATCGTGCTGAAATCGGCGCTGGTGGTGCCGTTGGTAGGTATTATGCTGGGCGCGGTCATCGGCGCGATAACCACCTTCGCTGCGATGCATTTTGACTTGTTGCAGTCGCTAAGCGGCTGGGAGTCAGGTGATTTCTCCGGTGTGCTGCGCGGACGTTACGAACTGCTGTGGCTGGTGGGCATTCTTACGCTGATTGCCTGCTAGACGGCAGACCGCTTCACTGTTGCGGACATGGGGCGCGAGTTTTCCGTCAACGTCGGTCTCAACTATCGACAAGTGATGCTGCTCGGGCTGGCAATTATTGCCATCATCAGCGGGGTGGTGATGGTGGTGGTCGGTACGCTGCCTTTCCTCGGTCTGATCGTGCCTAACCTGATCAGTATGCTGCTTGGTGACAATGTGCGTAAAACCATTCCTTCGGTGTGCCTCCTTGGCGGGGGATTGGTGTTGCGGTGCGACGTGATTGGGCGGGTGATTCGTTATCCGTTTTAGATCCCGGTGAGTGTGATTCTGGGCGTCATTGGCGCGGTGGTGTTCCTTATCCTGTTGTTGAGTCAAAAACGCCATTTCAGTTAACGAGATAAAACTATCCCGCAGCGATAGCGGATTGATGGCCGTTATCGCTACGCCCGCGAAACGCTTGTGGTTACTCGGCGCGTTGGCGTTGACGACGATCGTTATTTTTATGACCATCAAACTCGGCAGCAATTTGCAGTACATTCTGGTGCATCGTGGTCTGACGTTAGCCACCATGCTGCTGGTGGCATTTGACGCCAGCACCTCCACGCTGCTGTTTCAAACGGTGACCAACAATCGCATCCTCACGCCGTCCATTATGGGTTTCGAAAACCTGTTTGTGCTGATTCAAACGCTGATCATCTTTGTTTTTGGGGCCAAAGGCATTCCCTGGGTGGGCGTCAGCGGCAAATTTCTGTGTGAAGCGCTACTGCTGGTGATGTTCTCTGCTGTGCTTTATCGCTGGCTGTTTCTGGGGCGGCGCGACAACCTGCATCTGGTGCTGCTGGTCGGCATTATCTGCGGCACGCTGTTTCGTAGCGCTTCTAGCCTGATGCAGCGTCTACTGACGCCCACGGAGTTTGTCGTATTGCAATGGCGTATGTTTGCCACCTTTACCCGCGCAGTGCCGGAGCTGATCGCGTTGACCGCGCTGATCGTAGTGATGGTTGCCATCGTTATCTGGCGGCGGCGTTTCGAGCTGGATGTGCTGGCGTTGGGGCGTAACAGCGCGGTGAATCTGGGTATCAACTTCAACCGCAGCGTCATCCTGATTCTGCTGCTGGTGTCGGTACTGGTGGCGGTTTCTACTGCGCTGGTCGGCCCGCTCACTTTTCTGGGCTTTATGGTGGCCAATCTGGCTTATCTGGTGGCTGGCTCCAGCCAGCATCGCATTTTATTGCCCACGGCATTTCTGCTTGGGGTGATATCCCTGGTCGGCGGGCAACTGATCCTGGAGCACCTGCTGAACATGGCGGGAGCTTTGTCCGTCGTGATTGAATTTATCGGTGGGACACTGTTTATCTTGTTGTTATTGAAAAAGGTTGCCGTGTGATTGAGATCGAGCATCTAACCAAGGCCTATTACGATCAAGTGGTGCTGAATGACATTACCGCCACCATATCTCGGGGTGGCGTAACGTCAATCATTGGGCCTAACGGGGCAGGGAAATCCACCCTATTATCGGTCATAAGCCGCTTACTGGCGGCGGATAGCGGTCGCGTTACCGTCAATGGAATGGATATTGCCACTACGCCCGGTGAGCAGATGGCGACCTGTCTCTCGGTGTTGCGCCAGGAAAACCGTTTCACCAGCCGCCTCACCGTTGAAGAGTTGGTTGGTTTTGGTCGCTATCCCTATACCAAAGGGCGATTGAATGCTGACGATCGCACTCGCATTGCCGATGCATTGGCTTTCCTCAATCTCACCGAGTTTAAAGATCGTTTCCTGGACGAACTGTCCGGCGGTCAGCGCCAGCGCGCTTATGTGGCGATGGTATTGTGCCAGGATACCGAATACGTGCTGCTGGATGAGCCGTTGAACAATCTCGATATGAAACACGCGGTAGCGATGATGAAACAGATTCGTCGCGCAGCGGATGAGCTGGGAAAAACCATCGTATTGGTCATTCATGATATCAATTTTGCGTCGGCCTACTCGGATTACATTATTGCTATGCGCAAAGGGCAAATTGTTTACAACGGCAAGCCGGAAGAAGTGATGGTTTCCTCGGTGCTGGAATCTATTTTTGATACCCAGGTGGAGATTGAACAGGTACGCAATCAACGTATTGCCGTCTATTATCGTTGATATTGTCACCGATTTACCCCTTTGAAGGGGCGGAAGTCGGCGTAACTGAAAAACCGACTTGTCGAGCATAGTCACTCCCCTGTATCGTGAGCGGAGTGACGGTCAACACACCGTTGATCTCAAAGTTAACTGATCCACGTGAGGGGATAACAATGGATAAGGCGACCAAGCCCTGTTTCCAGGATGTGCTCGAGTTTGTGCGAATTTTCCGTCGCAAGAACAAATTGCAACGTGAAATTGTCGATAACGAGAAGAAAATCCGTGATAACCAGAAGCGGGTGCTGCTTCTGGATAACCTGAGCGAATACCTGAAACCGGGCATGAGTATTGAAGATGTGCAGGGCATTATTGCCACCATGCGCGGTGACTATGAAGATCGCGTGGATGAATACATCATCAAGAATGCCGATCTGTCGAAAGAGCGTCGCGATCTCTCGAAGAAACTGAAAGAGATGGGCGAAATGAAGTGCGCCGTGCCGGGCAAAGAGGCGTAAGCGTACATCCTTTTTCATCAGGTGTAGTGGCACACTGATACTGGCCACCTGATCGGAGGTGATATGCTCACCTCATCAACACGACAGGTGACCTCATGGGTAAACATTTTACGGCGGAATTTAAGCTCGAAGCCGCAAAGCTGGTTGTCGACCACGGCTACACATACGTTAAGGCCGCAGAGGCGGTTAATGTCAGCCATTCTGCCATTAGTCGCTGGGTCAATAAGCTTCGCCTTGAACGACAGGGAAAAACGCCAACGGGACTTCCTCTTACCCCTGAACAGCTCGAGCTGCGTGAGATGAAGAAAAAAGTCCAATGCCTTGAAATGGAGAACGAAATCCTAAAAAAGGCTACGGCGCTCTTAATGTCGGACTCACTCAACGGTTCACGGTAGTCGACAGGCTGAGGGCGCGATACCCGGTCACGGCGTTGTGCCAAACTTTTGAGGTACATCGCAGCAGCTACAGGCACTGGCAGGCTTCCGCTAATGAACCCGACGGTGAGCGCGTGGTTAAGTGTAGTCGCGTCATGGAAGCCTGGAACGCCAGCGGCGGCTCTGCCGGCGCTCGAAGTATCGCGACCATCGTCACCGGCAGCTCTGGTGTCAAAATGGGGCGCTGGCTGGCTGGCAAGCTGATGAAGGAGCTGGGTATCGCCAGCTGCCAGCGACCGGCTCACAAATACAAACGCGGCGGCAATGAACACGTTGAAATACCGAACTATCTCAACCGCCAGTTCGCGGTTACCGCGCCGGATCAGGTCTGGTGCGGCGATGTGACCTACATCTGGACGGGCAAATGCTGGGCTTACCTTGCGGTGGTGCTAGACCTGTTCGCCCGCAAACCGGTGGGCTGGGCCATGTCGACGTCGCCGGACTCGGCGCTGACAGTTAAAGCGTTGCAGATGGCCTGGGAACTCCGGGGACAACCAACAGGAGTCATGTTCCACAGCGACCAGGGCAGCCACTATACCAGCCGTCAATACCGGCAAGCCCTGTGGCGCTGCCGGATAAAGCAGAGTATGAGTCGGCGGGGTAACTGCTGGGATAATGCGCCAATGGAGCGGTTCTTCCGCAGACTGAAGACAGAATGGGTGCCGACAAAGGGTTACAACAGCTTCAGCGAAGCCCAGGACGCGATTATCCGCTACATCACGGGGTATTACAGCGCTATCCGGCCTCACTGGTATAACGGCGGCTTAACTCCAAACGAATCTGAGCGACTGTTCTACATACAGTCTAATGCGGTGGCCAATATTAGTTGACCACTACACATCGCGTTTTCCGTCTGCATCCTTCGGCTCTCTTGCCCACATCCACGCATCCAGTACGCCCAACCCCACGCGATCCGGACTGACCGCGTAGGTCGGATGCAGGTACAGACCACGCCTGGCTTCGTAGTTCAAGGGACCCAAGCCTTGGATTTGCTGCCCGTTGAAGTCAAGCTCGGTAGTGTCTTGGATACACAGCACAACCTCGTGTTCTCGGATCCTTTCCTGCGTACGCTGCCAGTGAGGTTGCAGAATGTCTCGCCATTCGAATGCTTGGTTCTCCATGAAGCGGTAAGCACCCAGCGTCTCAGACCATCCGAGGCACGCATGCGGAATGCTGGCTTGCGGATTCTCAGCCAGCCGTATCAAAAGCCCTTTGGCGCGCTTATTGAGCCTCGTGTCACCAAGATTTACCCCTTCCAGTTCTTGGTGTGCCCAGCCATCTGAATCCCGTGTCATTTTTCAGCGCCGTAAATGGCGATAGTACACGTTGGTTTCACTTCATTTACAACCCCACCGGCTGCCTATTTCAGCCCGCTCACCCTTGGCATATAAGGCGTTGCGGACTTGTGTATAACGAGGTGACCATAACCCGCAATCATCAATGCTGTTCAATGTGGCAATTACTGAACAAGGTTCGCCGCTTCATGGAAACCGTCAGCCCGTTTCCCAGTGGAAAACATGGACAGGCAAAAGTGTAGCGGTATTAGGAACAGCTATTTAGACACAACAATCTAAACTAATATACTGTATTTTAATGATTATTGTCCTGAACAAGAAAAGCATATGCATGTCTAAAAACCACTTATCACTTTCTTAGTGAGCCAATGATCGTACTGTCCAACAGCTTTTGGCTCTCTTGTGTCGCCGTCGCCGGGCTGATTTTTTGGTTTCAATGGGCTCCGTTGCCTTATGGTTTACGACAAGGGTGGCAGTGCGCGCTACTGCGTGTGGCTCATTTGCAATGTGGAATAACTTTACTGCTGCTGCCGTTGCAATGGGGCATATTTAAGGGCATCAGCCTGACATCCCTACCGGCTAATATCTGGTCCGTACCGCTGGTTTCTTTTGTTACGACGCCCTTGGTGTTGTTAGCACTGCCGCTGGCGTCGTTCCCCCCGTTAAGTTACAGCACTTGGTGGCTGGCGGATCGATCGTTGGATGTGGTGTTCATGGTGCTCAAGCCGCTGCAACGCGGTTGGATAACGATTGACGAACATTACCTTGCCTGGAGCCTACTCGGGTGGTGCGGTGTCATTATCTGGCGCTTTGGCTGGTGGCGGGTCTATCCTGCTAGCGTGGCGGCGTTAGTGCTGTATCTGGTACTGCAACGGGCTGCAGATCCGCAACCGGAGTGGCGAGTGGATATGCTGGATGTGGGGCACGGATTAGCCGTTGTTATCGAACAGGAGGGGCATGCAGTCCTGTTTGATACAGGCAGCCAGTGGCCGGGCGGAGACATGGCGCAGTCAGGACAAATCAGTGTACGTTTTTTCAACGAACGCTGGCAGGTTTTACCCATATCGTTATACACATCTTTCTAACGCACTGTTTAATCAATGAGTTACGGGTTTATCTCAGAGTGGCATTTTGAACCTCAAAAAGCCAATGGGATGGCTTGAATGCCTTAATTCACGGGGTTCTGAGCATCCTGTTCAAAAAATGGCCAAAAGATGTGTATAACGATATGTCCTTGAGCCCATCGCGTTTTCCGTCTGCATCCTTCGGCTCTCTTGCCCACATCCACGCATCCAGTACGCCCAACCCCACGCGATCCGGACTGACCGCGTAGGTCGGATGCAGATACAGACCACGCCTGGCTTCGTAGTTCAAGGGACCCAAGCCTTGGATTTGCTGCCCGTTGAAGTCAAGCTCGGTAGTGTCTTGGATACACAGCACAACCTCGTGTTCTCGGATCCTTTCCTGCGTACGCTGCCAGTGAGGTTGCAGAATGTCTCGCCATTCGAATGCTTGGTTCTCCATGAAGCGGTAAGCACCCAGCGTCTCAGACCATCCGAGGCACGCATGCGGAATGCTGGCTTGCGGATTCTCAGCCAGCCGTATCAAAAGCCCTTTGGCACGCTTATTGAGCCTCGTGTCACCAAGATTTACCCCTTCCAGTTCTTGGTGTGCCCAGCCATCTGAATCCCGTGTCATTTTTCAGCGCCGTAAATGGCGATAGTACACGTCGGTTTCACTTCATTTACAACCCCACTGGCTGCCTATTTCAGCCCGCTAACCCTTGGCATATAAGGCGTTGCGGACTTGTGTATAACGAGGTGGGTTTTACCCTATCGTGAGCGGCTATTGCCGTTTTGGTATCATCAGTGGTTTGGCGTAAAGCGCGATAGTGAGTAGAATAAGCGGCTATTTATAAATAATTCAGGTTTAATGCATGCTGAATGATAAAGATCTCTCCACCTGGCAGACCTTCCGTCGCCTGTGGCCGATGATTTCTCCCTTTAAGGCGGGCTTAGCCGCGGCGGCAATTGCGCTTATCATCAATGCGGCGGGTGACACGCTGATGCTCTCGCTGTTGAAACCTTTGCTGGATGAAGGGTTTGGGAAAACCGATCGCAGCATTCTGCTGTGGATGCCACTGGTGGTGATGGGCCAGATGCTGGTACGCGGGGTAACCGGTTATGTGTCCGCCTACTGCGTCTCTTGGGTATCGGGGAAGGTGGTCATGCATATGCGCCGTCGCTTGTTCAGCCACATCATGGGCATGCCCGTAGGCTTCTTCGATCAGCAATCAACGGGAACGCTGCTCTCTCGCATTACCTATGATTCTGAGCAGGTGGCTTCGTCCTCATCCGGCGCGTTGATTACGTTGGTGCGTGAAGGTGCATCGATTATCAGTCTGTTTGTGCTGATGTTTTACTACAGTTGGCAACTGTCTATTATCCTGATTGTTATCGCTCCCATCGTGGCTATTGCGATCCGCGTGGTATCTAAACGCTTTCGTAATATCAGCAAAAATATTCAGAACACCATGGGGCAGGTGACGGCCAGCGCCGAGCAGATGCTGAAAGGCCATAAAGAAGTGCTGATTTTCGGCGGTCAGGACGTTGAAGTGGCGCGTTTTGATAAAGTCAGTAACCGGATTCGTACCCAAGGCATGAAAATGGTTTCGGCGTCAGCGATTTCTGATCCGATTATCCAGTTGATTGCGTCTCTGGCGCTGGCATTTGTGCTCTATGCCGCCAGCTTCCCGAGTGTGATGGATACGCTGACGGCCGGGACCATTACCGTGGTGTTCTCCTCGATGATCGCCCTGATGCGTCCGCTTAAATCGTTAACTAACGTCAATGCCCAGTTTCAACGCGGCATGGCAGCCTGCCAAACGCTGTTTGCCATTCTGGATATGGAGCAGGAGAAAGACGAAGGTACGCGAGTGCTGGAAAGGGCAGAAGGCGATTTGGAATTCCGCAACGTCAGTTTTTCCTATCCGACCAAAGAGACATTGGCGTTGAGGAATGTCAGTCTGCACATTCCTCCGGGTAAAACGGTGGCGTTGGTTGGGCGTTCGGGTTCCGGCAAGTCCACTATCGCCAACCTGATCACGCGTTTTTACGACATTCAATCCGGCGAGATCCTGCTGGATGGGCATGACCTGCGCGACTATACGCTCTCCTCGCTGCGTCGTCAGGTCGCACTAGTGTCGCAACACGTGCACCTGTTTAACGACACCATTGCTAATAATATCTCGTATGCCTGCGGCGATCGCTACTCGCGAGAAGACATCGAGCGCGCAGCTAAAATGGCCCATGCGATGGACTTTATTAGCAAAATGGATAACGGACTGGATACGATTATCGGTGAAAATGGCGTATTGCTCTCTGGCGGGCAACGTCAGCGTATCGCCATTGCACGCGCATTACTGCGTGATTGTCCGATGCTGGTGCTGGATGAAGCCACGTCAGCACTGGATACCGAATCAGAACGAGCGATTC
The DNA here is from genome assembly GCF_053848865.1 of Symbiopectobacterium sp. Eva_TO. Classification (NCBI taxonomy): domain Bacteria; kingdom Pseudomonadati; phylum Pseudomonadota; class Gammaproteobacteria; order Enterobacterales; family Enterobacteriaceae; genus Symbiopectobacterium; species Symbiopectobacterium sp. Eva_TO. The sequence goes on from NZ_JBSPEY010000004.1 coordinate 3,408,597, forward strand.
AGGCTGCGCTGGATGAGCTGCAAAAAGATCGTACCGCGTTGGTGATTGCGCACCGTTTGTCTACCATCGAGAGTGCTGACGAGATTCTGGTCGTTGAGGACGGGCAGATTATTGAACGCGGGCCGCACGCGGAGCTGCTGGCGAAAAATGGCGCTTACGCACAGTTGCATAAAATGCAGTTTGGCGAATGATAGCGCGCATCTGGTCTGGTGCATCGCGGCTCTACTGGCTGCTGGTCCCTTTGGCGATGTTGTACGGACTGATAACGGAGGTTATCCGCTATAGCTACCGTGCTGGCTGGCGTCGTGCCTGGCACGCGCCTATCCCGGTAGCGGTTGTGGGAAACCTGACCGCCGGGGGAAATGGTAAAACGCCGCTGGTGGTCTGGCTGGTGGAGCAACTGCAACGTCAAGGGTATCGCGTTGGCGTGGTATCGCGAGGCTACGGTGGCAAGGCGGAGCGCTATCCGCTGGTGGTTGATGCCTCGGTATCTACGGCGCAAGCGGGAGATGAGCCAGTGCTGATTTACCAGCGCACGGGCGCTGCGGTGGCGGTATCCCCTGTGCGGAGCGATGCCATTGAAGCGCTACTGGCGCGTCAGCCGCTTGATGTGATTGTCACCGATGATGGTTTGCAGCACTATGCGCTGGCGCGGGATATCGAGATTGTGGTGGTGGACGGTGAGCGTCGTTTTGGTAACGGCTGGTGGCTGCCCGCCGGGCCGATGCGTGAACGGGCCGATCGTTTGCGCAGTGTGGATGCCATTGTGGTTAACGGTGGCGTATCCCAGTCCGGCGAAATAGCCATGCATTTGCAACCGGGTGACGCGATTAATGTACTCACGGGGGAAACCTGCCCGGTGGCGACGTTGACCGGAAGTGTCTCCATGGCGGGCATTGGTCATCCGCCCCGATTTTTTGCCACGCTAAGGGCTCAAGGCGTAAACGTTGTGCGCGAAGTCACGTTTGCCGATCATCAAACTTATTTGCCAGAAGCCATTCAAGCGCTGACAGAGGATAATCAGCAGCCATTGCTGATGACGGAAAAAGATGCGGTGAAGTGCCGCGCTTTCGCTCAGGCTAACTGGTGGTACGTGCCGGTAGATGCGCAACTTGCCGAGCCTGGAGCATCGCTATTGCTGGATAAGATAACGTCACTGTTGCCTTCGCCGCGCGCGTAACGTGGCTACCTATTTTGTTTGTAAGCACCTTTAATGGAGGATGCATGGATCACCGTTTACTCGAGATCGTTGCCTGTCCGGTATGCAACGGACGCCTGTACTACAACAAAGAGAAGCTGGAACTGATTTGTAAAGCGGATGCTTTGGCCTATCCGGTACGTGATGGTATTCCGGTTCTGCTGGAAAACGAAGCGCGTAAAATTCCCGCCGATGAGATAACACAATGAGTTATAATGCGATCATACCTGCGCGCTATGCCTCGACGCGCTTACCGGGAAAGCCGCTGGCCGATATCAACGGTAAGCCGATGGTGGTGCATGTGATGGAACGCGCCCTGGAATCCGGTGCCAGCCGTGTTATTGTCGCGACGGATCATCCTGACGTTCAACGTGCGGTGGAACTGGCTGGCGGGGAAGTGTGTCTGACTAGCCCCGATCACCATTCTGGTACGGAACGTTTGGCAGAGGTTATCGAACGTTACCAATTCCCGGATGATGAAATCATCGTTAACGTCCAAGGGGATGAACCCTTGATTCCTCCGGTGATTATTCGTCAGGTGGCGGATAATCTGGCCGTGTGTCAGGCCGGGATGGCGACGTTAGCCGTACCTATCACCACTGCAGAAGAGGCGTTTAACCCCAATGCGGTAAAAGTGGTGATGGATGCGCAGGGTTATGCGCTCTATTTTTCCCGCGCCACCATTCCTTGGGATCGCGAGCGTTTTGCTCAAAACAAGGAGACGATTGGCGACCACTTCTTACGCCATATTGGCATCTACGCATATTGCGCAGGGTTTATCCGTCGTTATGTGACCTGGCAACCCAGTAGCCTTGAGCAGATTGAACTGCTCGAACAGTTGCGTGTGCTGTGGTACGGCGAGAAAATCCATGTCGCGGTAGCGCAGGCTGTGCCCAGCGTCGGCGTAGATACGCCAGAAGATTTACAGCGCGTGCGTGCGGCGATGCTGTAACGCTTGCTACTACGCCCCCACCGTCATTCCCGCGAAGGCAGGAATCTCTTGCGAAGAAACGCCTTTATTCTCGCAGAGATCCCCGGCTTTCGCCGAGGATGACGAAGGGGAACGTGATGTTTTTATCTAATCCCCCCACTTGCTTGTGACATCACTTCTCGCCTTGCGCCAAAACTGGCATACCGCCTGCCGATGGCACTTTATTTGATCTATATTGAAGAAATTGACGGCGGTCCACCGCATGATGACACGCGGAATCCTGAAGCAGGAGCAAGGTTTAGCAACGTATGGAACATTTGAAGGCTGAATTAAGCACGGTGTTGGGGGAAAAATTAAGCCGGCTCGAACGCATCAGTGAGCAACCCTACGCACACTTATACGCCCTGTATGAAAGCTACATTAAAATAAATAACAAATAAAAATAATTACTTAATATTAAATGTCAGATATAAAATGACATCCTGTTATACTCAATGTTACTCAAAACCCGTGATAAAACGGTGCAAGCATTAGAGCAACTAGAGACAACTTTTTCGGCAAAATGGACGTGCCAATCACAGATGACGGGGAAGGTAGGCCAGCCAGAGAAGAGGCTTTTCCTTAAGTGATCTGGATAACGGATAGGCGGCTCTCCACATCGTCCATTTCGTCCAGAAATCGCGTTTCAGGGAAAAAAGGCCGTTTTACCTGTACCACCTGTACCAAATGAATTTTTAAATTATTAATCAATATGTTACAATGGTTCAGGTGCTTTTTGACCTGTATCAAAGCTGTACCAGCCTGTACCATGTGTACCTGATGTAGCCCCCTGTAACACCAGACAGTAGCTGTATCTCCAGATAAGAGATAGGCTTAGATATATGTCTAACAATCATGCTAATTTTGAAATGACCGGGATCCTGTTAGGGCAAGAAGTCCGTAAGCGTAAAACTCCGCAAGAGAAAATCGCCATCATTCAGCAGACAATGGAGCCGGGGATGAACGTCTCCCATGTAGCCCGCCTGCATGGCATCCAGCCCAGCCTTTTGTTTAAGTGGAAGAAGCAATACCAGGAAGGAAGCCTCACCGCCGTTGCGGCCGCAGAAGAAGTGGTTCCAGCTTCGGCGCTGGCGACTGCCCTCAAGCAGGTCCGGGAGCTACAGCGCCTTCTGGGTAAGAAGACGATGGAAGTTGAGATCCTCAAAGAAGCAGTGGAGTACCGCCAGTCGCGAAAATGGATAGCGCACGCGCCCTTGTTGCCAAAGGACGGGGAATAGCTCTGGTCAGCCGCGCCATGAGCGTGTCGCGTGCGCAGCTGTCACTGCGGGTTAACCGTTCTGCCGACTGGCTGGACAGGCGCAGCAACCGGCGTAATGACGAAGCTGATGCTGAGATATTATCGGACATCCTCCGTATCATCAGCGACATGCCCAGTTACGGTTACCGCCGAGTGTGGGGTATCCTGCGTAAGCAACGTCGTGCAGAGGGACTTCCACCGGTGAACGCCAAACGGCTTTACAGGATAATGAGCGAGCATAACCTGCTGTTGTTGCATGATAAAACTGAACGTCCGAAGCGGGAGCATAAAGGCAAAATCGCGGTAGCAGAGAGCGATATGCGCTGGTGCTCAGATGGCTTCGAGTTCGGTTGTGACAACGGCGAGAAGCTGCGGGTGACGTTCGCACTGGACTGCTGCGACCGGGAGGCCATAGACTGGGCAGCGAGCACCAGGGGTTATGACAGTTCAACCGTGCAGGATGTGATGCTGAGGTCGGTGGAAAAACGCTTCGGTAGCGCGCTGCCGGATAAACCAGTGCAATGGCTGACGGATAATGGTTCAGCGTACACAGCGCATGAAACGCGGAAGTTCGCCAGAGAACTGAATCTGGAGCCCTGCACAACAGCAGTGAGCAGTCCACAGAGTAACGGCATGGCAGAACGGTTCGTGAAGACGATGAAGGAAGATTACATCGCCTTCATGCCAAAACCCGATGTGCGAACAGCGCTGAAGAATCTTGCAGCGGCGTTCAATCATTACAATGAAAACCATCCGCACAGTGCGCTGGGATACAACTCCCCAAGAGAATATCGGCGCCAGCGGGCATCGTTAACTTAAGATACAAAAGCTGTCCGGAGATGGTGGGTCAAGATCACTGTACCATGTGTACCCAACAACTGTGCCACTTTCCGGCAGCACGTAGCCCAAACTCCTCATGCCAGCCAGAGAAAAAGCTTTCTTCTTGGCTGAATTGCTAATCCCTTATATCAATTAACCATTTCGGGAAGGTATAACGCATATCGTTATACACATCTTTCTAACGCACTGTTTAATCAATGAGTTACGGGTTTATCTCAGAGTGGCATTTTGAACCTCAAAAAGCCAATGGGATGGCTTGAATGCCTTAATTCACGGGGTTCTGAGCATCCTGTTCAAAAAATGGCCAAAAGATGTGTATAACGATATGGGTATAACGATTTTCGTTACGCCTGATGCTATAGCTAAAGTAAAGCGATGCTCAAAAAAGAGCTTGGTAAACATCACGGCTACTGATGCAGACAATGATTCCGGTGAAACAACGGAATTAAACAAAATCAATGGGTTAGGTAATCAGCCTAAATCGGAGTAATTAAATAAAATCAATTGGTTATGCCAAATTAATGTAGCGTTGTTGTCCTGACATCTCTCGAATCAGGGGGGTGTAAATTACCAGCAATCTGATAGATGACCTACCCAGAAAGTGTAGGTTGCATGTTCCGACCTACGAAATTTTCGTAGGTTCTGGGAGGCTCTACAGAAGGTTGGTTGTTTTATGAACTACGAAAGTTTTGTAGTTCTGAACCACGTGACTTTAAGTCACACGGTTAGGTCGCTGCACAAATCCGAAATAGGCATTATTATTCAACAGGTTATCTGTGCGCAAGCACCTAAGGATTACTGATTTTGCGCGTATCTTTTAGCGGTGCACAAAATTTGAGCGATGCAATAATCGTTGCACCGAGTAACCAAGGCAATAATATTGACGTGGTTCATGGAGACGTTTTGCAAGTCAGTAACGCTGACGCACAAATATTGAGCGACACAGGGATTCCGGCGCCGGTCTGCACAAATCTCCAATCGGCATTAACATTCAATAGGTTATCTGCACATACCCCATTCGCATGTTAAGAATATAAATCAATCAAACGCTGATTGATGATTTTAAGGTCATAAGCTCGTTCGGCTATGTCAACCATCAACCACTCGTGTAATTCTTCTCGCTCTGGATTGTTAACATCCTGAATGTCTTCAAGCTTTTGGTAGTACCCCCAAACTCCACCGGAGTCTTCAGCCGGACAAGTTTCCGCTCCCTTTATACAGATGGGGAGATGGGGTAATTCCTGATCAGGCAATGATGATTCTTCAAGCAAAATGCAGTGATCCCAGTTGTCTCCGAAGTCGTATACATAAACTATTTCTTCCCCTTTCTTACGAAGGAGTTTATTCAAAGGAACACCGGTACTATCTTGTAAGTAAGGTTCTTCGTGGTCATCTATAATCATCCCATATACCAAATTCCCTTTTTCAAATCCGTACATGTGGCTATTTGTCCACCCCATAGCTAATTGTATAACCATGTGTAGTTCATCAAGAGGTATTATCTTCGGAACAATCAAACGTCGCCAAATAAGCGGCTTACTGTCAACTAATGTAATCTTTATTTGATACAAATCCTTTCCCGAAAATTCACCCATCATTGTTTTCCCTTAGCTAAATGTAGTTTCTTTAATCTCACACCCCGCTGAATTCTGCAAGCCGTTTCTGTTGCTCATCGCTCAACGAGTAGGCAAACTCTTCATGCTCTGCCTGTAGCGTACCGAACGCCATCAGGAACGCGATAGCAGGGTCAATCTTGTTGGCAGACTTCTTCTTATTCGGCTTGATATTGGCGTTAGCGTCGCTCTCCACCACCACATTTCCCATTGCCCATGCCAGCACCGGATCCCCGTTGTGCCGGATAATCTGGCGGTTAACGAATACCTCAGCAGACTTCGCTACTGGACTGAATCGCATATAGGTTTGGGGGAATGGCTCTACATCCAGCCCCGCGCCCTGTAGCTGGGTTCTCAGGTGGGTAGCGTTCCATGTATCAAAGCCAATCAGCCGGATATTAAATCGTTCACTATCTTTGAGAATATCATCCCGTATGCGGTCATAGTCGATGCAATCCCCCTTCGTGGTGCGTATCCAGCCCGCTTTGGCCCACTGGCGATAGATAGCCCGGTTCTTGTTGGCGATATTCTCAAGCTGCGCTTCTGGTAGATAGTGGCGAGTGAGCAGCAAGATTTCATTTTCACCGGGGAAGGCATAGCACACGCTGGTTATATCGCCCGTGGAGGACAAATCCAGTCCGGCATAGCAATCCCGCCCTTTGAGGTCTTCGCCGCTGTAGTCGGCTTTACAGGCGTCCCATGCGCCCGTTCCCATCCACGGCGTCGCTCCTTGGCACCAGATATTAAAACGCTTGGTCAGCATCTCCACCCACTGCGAGGGGATGCCACGCGCTTTCTGTATGGTGTCAACCAGCGCCGCCTTATCGACGGATACGCCCAGATTGGGATTGGCCTTTACCCATTGCTGGGGGTCGTCCACTTCGTTTTCGTCGTCGAGTTCATAAATCAGCGCAAACAGGGATTCGTTCGTTTCTTCGCCCGCCAATATCTGGCAACAGTAGTCGTAGTGCTGCTTACAGGCGGAAACCACATTGCTTCCGGCGGTGGTGATAGCGAACAGCAGTCCCTCAGGACGTGCGCCCATACCCAACTCAAGGGCTGAATAAACGGCGTTATCCGGGTGGAGGTGGTATTCATCCACGATAGCGAGGCTTGGGTTCGTTCCCTCGATGGTGGCGGCCTTGGCAGCCAGCGGCTTAAGCAGACTATTTGATTTCGGGTAAATCAGTTTATGCTGCTGGATAGTAAGCCGCTTTCTCAGTGCTGGGGAAATTAGGCTCATCTGGCGAGCATCATCAAACACAATCCGTGCTTGGTCTCGGCTCACCGCCGCCGTGTAGATATCGTGCTGCCCCGGCTCCATCACGAGAAAGTAGTTAGCCAAGATCGCCGCCAGTGTTGATTTAGCGTTTTTGCGCGGTACTTGAATGTAGGCGCTACGATACTTACGCCTTCCCGTCTCTGCATCCTTGAAGCCAAGGATATTGGCGAGGGCGAATTGCTGCCACGGCGCAAGATGAATCGGTTGGCCTCGAAGCGGCCCCTTAACATGCGGGCAAAGGGTGGAAAACGCGATAAAGCGCCCTACAGCCGCTGTATCGAAGCGGTAAAGGGGGTTATTCAGGTCGTTAACATAGCGGTCAACCGTCTGTTTCAGGCGCGTACAGGCGGGAATATTGCCATTTCTGACCCCCTCGGCGTATTTATGCCATGCATTTTCTGGCATTCAATAATTTCTCAATGTCATCTTCTTCCTCAATTTCTACCGGATTACGGCGACGAGATACGGGGTCAAAGCCCAGCAGGGAGGCCATTTTTATCATGATGCGTTCGGCATCGGCCTTTGCTGCCAACGATGGATTGCGGGACTCCGCGCCACGGCTGCCTTCAACCGAAAAACCACGCTCAGCAATGTCCGCTATCGCTTTACGGTAAATGGAATAGTTGACGCAATATAACTCAAGACTGTTCCAGTCAGCCGGGTTCAAATCTCCTCGTTCTGCCATGAATTTTGCTTTGGCTTTCCACTCTGTAGCGGCTATCTCGTCGAGATAATCCGGGGCTTTAGGTGCTCTCTTCATAATCTACTGTTTCCTATAAAATTTCTGTATTTCAAAAAATTGCCGCGCATAAAAATTTGAGGAGGCGGTCGGTGCCAGCAAGGTAGGGGCCTTGTCCTCAAAACTCCCCCCACCTATCTATTTTATATTTATAAGCATTTGATCTAATTATTTTTAATGCCATTAAGGTTATACTCGTGTATCCAGTCATTACGATGGGCGGCCTTCTCTTCTTGTTCACGGAACATGCCAGCTTGACGTTGCTCTTTAGCTATCGGATCTTGCTGAATAGTTTTGCGGTTATGGCAGCCTTGGCACAAAGATTGATGGTTATCCTTCCACCAGAACAGCACATCACTGCCACCATCGATAGGGATAATGTGATCCACTATCTTCGCGGGGGTATAAATCCCTTTGCTCTCACACATCACACAAAGCGGATGTTCTTTCAAATACATAAGTCGGTACTTATCCCACTGTGGGGTATAACCTCTCTCTCTTCGCGTTCCTCGCTTTCTGTCCTGTCGTCGTCTGGCTGCTTGCTTATGCAGCTCACACTTGCCAGACTTCACACGCTTAAAGCCATATCGTTATACACATCTTTTGGCCATTTTTTGAACAGGATGCTCAGAACCCCGTGAATTAAGGCATTCAAGCCATCCCATTGGCTTTTTGAGGTTCAAAATGCCACTCTGAGATAAACCCGTAACTCATTGATTAAACAGTGCGTTAGAAAGATGTGTATAACGATATGGCTTAAAGCAGCCCGGCTCTGTGCATCTTCTTAATGGTTGGTATGGCATTTAATAAATTCCCACGTCACGGTAATAATTCCATAGGCTCTTTGTGGTAAACGGTAACTCGCTGGCTTTGTCGCCGGCTCTCACTGCTTCCCGGTTCTCGTACCAGAAGCCTATCAGTAGAAGGCATCCCACCTTTAGCGCCGGAGTGAATGCCATCTCATCGCCGAACGGCTTGCCGATATGCTTCTGGCAGACATCTAGCGCGGCCTCGATATACCCTTGTATCAGGGTGTCTTCGTCGTCTTTATCAAGGCGACAGTGCAGTTTCACTTCTGCCAGCGTGATCAGTTCAGCCACGTTTCACGCCTCCCTTACACAGCAACTCAAGACGGGTGCCTTTATCGTCTGGGATCGGCGGACCGATAATATTCAGCATTTTTCCGGCAAACGGCCCGGTTAGGCACAGCAATCGTGACGCTGCAGATACATCACGGCGGTGACGCATCCACACACGTATTGTCGCCTCGGCAGATACCGCGCCTGCCGCTACACGTTCACGTCCGCTAATGCCTGTTACCTGCGCCCATACCGTAGCTCATATCGTTATACACATCTTTCTAACGCACTGTTTAATCAATGAGTTACGGGTTTATCTCAGAGTGGCATTTTGAACCTCAAAAAGCCAATGGGATGGCTTGAATGCCTTAATTCACGGGGTTCTGAGCATCCTGTTCAAAAAATGGCCAAAAGATGTGTATAACGATATGACCGTAGCTGTATCACGCCACGTTTTAATGGGCTGACCGCCCGCATCACGGATTGTGGTAAAGTGTTGGATGGTCACCCGGTGACGTAATCCGCCCGCTCTCATGGGGTCGTCTCCTGCTTCACCTTCACTTCCTGCTGCCATGCCTGACTAAACTCATCGCCACCTTCACGAGGTGATAACCCTTCACGCTCACGGGCTTCATTGGGACTCATCACCCCGGACTTAATCGCGGTCTCGTAGCTCTCAAAGCGCTCTTGTGGGTTCGAGCGCAGCAGGTCAGCAGAATCAAATTCAATTTGATAGCGCACATTGGGTATGCTGGACTCCACCAGTAGCGCCGCCTTGATTTGCTGCTCAAAGTTGGTCAGCCACGGGCGAATGGTCATGGTCAGAAAGGCACGGCTGGCTTCGCTAAAGTTGCTGTAGGTGCTGTTGCTGTACTCTTGCAGAAAAATAGGACTCACATTGAACATGCGCCCGACGTCCTCAATCGTCATGCGGCGAGAGGCGAGCCATTCCGCATCTTGATTGCTCATGCCCAGCTTTTCATACTGCATATTGCCTTCGAGAATCGGCGTCTTGCCTGCATTCCTCGCCCCCTTGTAGCGCTCCAGCGCCTCAAGCGCCTTGACGCCTTTAACGCCGTCGAGCCAGTCACCCGATTTGATAATCCCCGCCGCCATCATCCCATCTTTCATGATGCTGGCACCGTGGCGCTGTTGGGCCAGTCCAAGCCCTAGCGTTTCCCGGCATTGTGTTATGGGTGAGCGCCCCATAAAGCCGTCATCTGTGGCATACCTGAGGTGCAGTACTTCATGTTGTAAGTAAGTTCTCGACTTACCGCTATATGGCTCTGTAACGGTATAGGCGTAACGATGGTCGCCAATCTGGTTCACCGTCACGGCTTGCGGCGGGTAAGGGTGTAAGCTTTTGGGCTGTCCGTCCCTTCCCCACTCAATGACTGCATAGGCGTTACCGTTCAGCAGACAGTGGCGCATCAGCGTCCGCTTGAACTGGTAGGCCGTCTGGCAGTCGTTGGGGGCTTCGTTCAGCAGGTGATCAACCGGGTGGTCACTGAGCCATTCCCGCGCCTCCTGCCCGTCATGGTGCGTGACCCGGTACAGGTAGCAGGGCATGGCTGCGACGGCTTCGCTAATCACCGTCACGGCATTCATCACAGCGGGTAGCGATTCCGCCGTTGTCGGCGATACATATTCCCCGGAGGCGGAGTTAGGGACGCCTGCCAGAGAGAGAAACTCATCTATCGTCATGCTGCGTGATTCGTTCTTGCGTCTGAAGGGCCACATGTTCACACCGCCACCCATTGCAGCCAGCGGCGGTGGTGATCTGCTAAATTTTTAGCTGATTGATGCAGTGACCTTCTGGCAATCTCGACAGCGCTTTCAGGATAGGCGGGAAGGCTGGTTATAGTATTTCCTTTAGCTCAGCGCGTTGCACGGTTCTCACGTGGGGTTTACGGGCAATATTCCAATAGTCTTTCACTGCACGGAAGCCAAAGCTCATTCCAGTGATATCACCACGCTCTACCATCGTCAGCACATCCCGGCCTAACTGCGTATCCGGGGGATTCAGGGCGAAGTGCAGCCCGGTTTCATCTTCATGCAATGCCAGTGTGCCGGAAGCCGTTCTGCCCAATAAGCTCTTGGGGTCATGCTCCCAGAGCGCCAGGACATCCTGACCCGCCGCCAGATGGTCACGGAAGGCATAGGGGGCGAACTGTTCAACAAATTCATCGAACAGCACATGCGACAGGCTATTCCACTTCACCGCATACCCGGTCAGCGCTTGGTCTTTCCGGGTAAGGGTGGCTGTGCGGATTTCGATATCATGGGTATTCATTGAGTGAGTCACCCTTAACCACCCGTTCCGCCGCTTCCTGCCGCTTTGATTTCCAGCACTTTGATAGCGTTGGAGTCAACCAGCCCGCCGCCGAGGTACTTGCTGGTATGCAGCTTGAAGAAGTTCGGCTCGGTGATCGCATCTGGACGGGTACGGGTGCCGGTCTCGTGGTCAACGATGGTATAGCCGCGCTTGAAGTCGCCTACCGCCAATACCGCCTTGCCCGCTGCCGCATCCGGCATGTACTCAAGGTAATGCACGGGATGACCTAACAACATATCAGGGTCGCCTGCCTGCATCCGGTCGCGCCAAATGTAATCGCCGTTGCTGTTCTTCAGCTTTTGCAGCGTCGCGGCGGTATTGGAGTTCATTACCCATACGGCATTTTTGCGGTATTGCTTCTTCAGCTTGAATATCAGGTCGATTAGCTCGTCAGCCGTTGGCGCAGCGCCGGCGGTTACCAATTTTTCCAGCTTGCCAAACTCTCTGTCTTTATCGTTTTTGGCTTCACGGGTATAGGCCAGAAAGCCTTTAGCTTTTTTGTCGCCATCCCCCGTAACCAAATCGGTTTCTTCGGTCTCGGTAAAGGTGTCGGCGATTTCCTCGGTCAGCCAGGAGAGAATATCGACGTCGCTAAAATCAAGAATTTCCTGCGTGGTCTTGGGGTAGGCATATATCGGGAAGAGCTTTATGCTCACCTCGGCTAACTTTGAGGTATTCGTTTCTGCATGTGCAGTGCCCTCTACACCGTGCGTGACAGTAGCCCCACCCAGCGACACCAGTTTTTTATATTCGTTACTGTGAACCCGCTTCACGGTACAAATCTGGCGCATCTCGGAGTTATCCGTCAGACGGCGCATAATCTGTTTATCGAGTTCAGGAATAACCGTGTAGCCACCATCGGCTGGCGTACTGGTTGATAATGAGCGGGTATCACCAGTCATCACGTAGTGGCGTAATTCTGCGTTGGTAAGCGGCTGGCTCGCCGGGGGAGTGATATCAGTCTTGGAGCGCATTTCTTCAGCAATAGATTCATAGCGGGAAATATCGGTATTCAGGGAATCAGCCTGTGAACGTAATTCATCAAACTGTTTCGCTTCTTCGTCATTCAGGCTGCGTTTTTCCTGTTCAGATTGCGTTAATAGGGTGCGCATCTGTTCAGCAATAGCCGTTTTTTGCTGACGCAATTCAATTAATTTTTTCATGGCATCTCTGTCTGTTTGGGAATAAACCTGCAACACCATAAAAAAGCGCAGCGGTTACTGTGTGAAGGATAACCGCCGCTACCACAAAAAGTATTGCAAGGATTTAGTTATGTCTGAACTGGAGATATTTTACACCTGCCGAATGAAGAAATAAATATAATCAATGATGCTCTGATTTAACGTGAACGAAAATAAACGGCCACGAACGAATATGAAAAGCATTTATTTATCCAGAGGCAATTATTTTTATTGTCAGCGCTGGTAAATATTCTCTTTTTGTACGAGTTTATCCATCTCAAGGGTGATATCAGCCATTGCAAGACAGCCCTCGACAAAGCCTTCAGCAGCCTGTAGCCGCTTGATAACCAACACCCTTGAAATGCCGAGACGGTTAGCAATGGTGCTCACTGACTGGCGTTTTAAGTAATGCAGATGGATAAATTGATGGTAATAGCTGTTGTAATGCTTTAGCCGTCTAATAGCCGCATCTATCTTTATACCGTCATCATCACAGCAACTGGGTAGTGATTTTTTACTGGAAGGAATAACCCCCTTCATAAATATCGATGTCGTCTTCCATTTTCCATCAATACCCTCATCCGCCGCCCACGCTCCCCACCTTTCAAGCACAAGCTGAATATCCCGCATAATAGGGCCTTAATGTCAGAAGAGGATGGGGTATTTTAACATGACTATCTGTATATCGGCAGCGAGTCCTCTATCTTTCTGGTGACCTCGAATATCGATTCAAGCAGCACCTCCTGATTCTCTATTCCGCTGCGGATACGCTGTAACTCGATAAGCGTCAGTACCTGATAAACATGCTCAGGTTCGATGCCGCTATTAATTAGCGTCTGACAGTCTGCCTGCATATGCTGTATTTCTCCTGCGGATAGTGGCATGTCCGTATCTCCTATTAGTGAGGTGCCTAATCATGTATCCCGGCGTAAAGCGTGAGCTGGGTAGGCCAGCCAGAGAAGAGGCTTTTCCTTTGGCTGGCGATGTTGGTTTAGCAGATGTGCAAACATCAGCGGTAGGGCTTTGTTGAATAAATCAGAACTTGTAACGACTGTGCCCCAGGTCGATTGTTACGTGATGCGAATACTGTTCGGCATTCCTAATAGCGTGATCCGGTTAAGCGCTTTGACCATCGCCATGGCTTCACCCACCTGAGCATCGTAGTCACGCAGACTTAGATGACCACCCAGAAGCGTTTTGAACCGGAACATGGCCGTTTCAGCCACTGAGCGTCGGTGATAGCCCACTTTCTTTTTCCAGGTATCGTTGCTGCCGCTCAGGCGCTGATTTGCAACAGCGTGGTTACGCTCGTGGTAGTGGTCCGGCCAATATTGCGCCCCCCTTCGCGGCGGGATAAGCGGCCTTATTTTCTTCCTCAGCAGAGCATCATGGCAGTAACCTGTATCGTAAGCGCCGTCAGCCGATGCCTCTCTGATTTTCCGGTGGGTTTGGTTTATCAGTGCCGGTAGAGCCTGGGCATCAGTCGTACCACTGAGCGACAAATCCGCACAGATAATCTCATGCGTCGCACTGTCTACTGCCAGATGCAGCTTACGCCACACCCTGCGTCTGTCGGCACCATGCTGCCGGACTTTCCATTCGCCTTCGCCAAAGACCTTCAGGCCGGTTCCATCAATGACCAGATGTGAGATTTCACCACGGGTTGGCGTTTTTATGCTGATGTTCACTGTCTTTGCTCGCTTGCTGAGCAGCGAATAGTCTGGACAATGCAGCGACAATTTAATCAGTTTAAAAATCGAGTCAACAAAACCCTGTAAAGCCCTCAATGAAAGGCCAAACACGCGTTTCATCATCAGGACTGTGGTGATGGCCATATCTGAGTAGTGGAGCGGTCGTCCACGCCGTTCAGTAGTCGTTTTTTCCGTCCATGCAGCAATGGCTGATTCATCTAGCCATACGGTTAGAGAACCGCGCTGCTTGAGGGCCTTGTTATAGGAGGGCCAGTTAGTGATTTTAAAATTTTGTTTTGCCATGGAGACCTGATGTTGAAACAACTATGGTGATCTGATCCGATGATTACCCAAACTTTCTATTTATTCAACAAAGCCGTTTCAGTAGTTTCAGTGGTTTCAAAAAAAACATCCTATTGATACATAATGGATTTAACAAAAAAACTGAAACCACCATACCCCATTTTGAAACTACTCCCCCAAACTTTGAAACTACCCCGGCGACAAAGTACTATTTCTTTGCAAGCATATATATGTTTCATTCAGTGGTTTCAAAACCTCCTTAAGTGGCTTTGTTGAATAAATAGAAAGTTTGGGTAATCATCGGATCAGATCACCATAGTTGTTTCAACATCAGGTCTCCATGGCAAAACAAAATTTTAAAATCACTAACTGGCCCTCCTATAACAAGGCCCTCAAGCAGCGCGGTTCTCTAACCGTATGGCTAGATGAATCAGCCATTGCTGCATGGACGGAAAAAACGACTACTGAACGGCGTGGACGACCGCTCCACTACTCAGATATGGCCATCACCACAGTCCTGATGATGAAACGCGTGTTTGGCCTTTCATTGAGGGCTTTACAGGGTTTTGTTGACTCGATTTTTAAACTGATTAAATTGTCGCTGCATTGTCCAGACTATTCGCTGCTCAGCAAGCGAGCAAAGACAGTGAACATCAGCATAAAAACGCCAACCCGTGGTGAAATCTCACATCTGGTCATTGATGGAACCGGCCTGAAGGTCTTTGGCGAAGGCGAATGGAAAGTCCGGCAGCATGGTGCCGACAGACGCAGGGTGTGGCGTAAGCTGCATCTGGCAGTAGACAGTGCGACGCATGAGATTATCTGTGCGGATTTGTCGCTCAGTGGTACGACTGATGCCCAGGCTCTACCGGCACTGATAAACCAGACCCACCGGAAAATCAGAGAGGCATCGGCTGACGGCGCTTACGATACAGGTTACTGCCATGATGCTCTGCTGAGGAAGAAAATAAGGCCGCTTATCCCGCCGCGAAGGGGGGCGCAATATTGGCCGGACCACTACCACGAGCGTAACCACGCTGTTGCAAATCAGCGCCTGAGCGGCAGCAACGATACCTGGAAAAAGAAAGTGGGCTATCACCGACGCTCAGTGGCTGAAACGGCCATGTTCCGGTTCAAAACGCTTCTGGGTGGTCATCTAAGTCTGCGTGACTACGATGCTCAGGTGGGTGAAGCCATGGCGATGGTCAAAGCGCTTAACCGGATCACGCTATTAGGAATGCCGAACAGTATTCGCATCACGTAACAATCGACCTGGGGGCACAGTCGTTACAAGTTCTGATTTATTCAACAAAGCCTCCTTAAGTAGTTTCACGGTAGTTTCAGAGGTGAAAATAAAATCATTAAATAACATTGCCTTATTAAATATTATTACATTTGAAACCACTGAAACCACCTAACTTGCCTCATGTGAAAAACTACTCTTCTTCCTTGGCAGTGAGCGTTATCAGCAAATAGGCTTTTTGCTGAATCCCCCCGAGATGTTCAAGGCGAGGGGTGAGTACCTGATAGCCCTTTCCCTTGGCTGGCTTCTTCAAACGCTCTGACTCATGAAGCGTTTTGGCAAATTGCGTCGAGTCATACCCTTTCGCCATCTCTTCCTTGAAAGGCTTGGGCAGCACGTAGAACACCACAGGGTCGCCATAGCGCTTAGAGACACGATACCCGGCAAGATTGGGAATAATTAATGCCTGCTCGTGGCTTTGTTGAATAAATAGAAAGTTTGGGTAATCATCGGATCAGATCACCATAGTTGTTTCAACATCAGGTCTCCATGGCAAAACAAAATTTTAAAATCACTAACTGGCCCTCCTATAACAAGGCCCTCAAGCAGCGCGGTTCTCTAACCGTATGGCTAGATGAATCAGCCATTGCTGCATGGACGGAAAAAACGACTACTGAACGGCGTGGACGACCGCTCCACTACTCAGATATGGCCATCACCACAGTCCTGATGATGAAACGCGTGTTTGGCCTTTCATTGAGGGCTTTACAGGGTTTTGTTGACTCGATTTTTAAACTGATTAAATTGTCGCTGCATTGTCCAGACTATTCGCTGCTCAGCAAGCGAGCAAAGACAGTGAACATCAGCATAAAAACGCCAACCCGTGGTGAAATCTCACATCTGGTCATTGATGGAACCGGCCTGAAGGTCTTTGGCGAAGGCGAATGGAAAGTCCGGCAGCATGGTGCCGACAGACGCAGGGTGTGGCGTAAGCTGCATCTGGCAGTAGACAGTGCGACGCATGAGATTATCTGTGCGGATTTGTCGCTCAGTGGTACGACTGATGCCCAGGCTCTACCGGCACTGATAAACCAAACCCACCGGAAAATCAGAGAGGCATCGGCTGACGGCGCTTACGATACAGGTTACTGCCATGATGCTCTGCTGAGGAAGAAAATAAGGCCGCTTATCCCGCCGCGAAGGGGGGCGCAATATTGGCCGGACCACTACCACGAGCGTAACCACGCTGTTGCAAATCAGCGCCTGAGCGGCAGCAACGATACCTGGAAAAAGAAAGTGGGCTATCACCGACGCTCAGTGGCTGAAACGGCCATGTTCCGGTTCAAAACGCTTCTGGGTGGTCATCTAAGTCTGCGTGACTACGATGCTCAGGTGGGTGAAGCCATGGCGATGGTCAAAGCGCTTAACCGGATCACGCTATTAGGAATGCCGAACAGTATTCGCATCACGTAACAATCGACCTGGGGCACAGTCGTTACAAGTTCTGATTTATTCAACAAAGCCCCTGCTCGTTATAATCCAGCGGCGCAAAGCGGCTCATGCCGTATGCACTCAGAAACGCCTCCGCTTGCTCAATGATCTGCTCGAACTCTTTGTTACCCGTCCCGAATGCAGCAATCCATTCATTGAACACATGCTGTAATGCATCGCGGCAACCTTGAGCTTCCCACCCGGTTATGACTTTCCCCATGATCAATGCGGCTTCAATGACGGCGAAACGGTCGGTCACTCGATGCACCTGTTCCCCGTAGCTTTCAGGAATAAGTGACTTCCAGCGACATTTAGCCTCTTTGTACGCCTCGATAGCCTCTTGCTTACGGGTCGATAGGTATTGGATCCACTCCCGGCCCGCTGCCCCGTGATTTTTTAGCCACGCGTCTTTCAACGCATCCGCATGATCTTTACAATTTGCGTATTCATATAATTGGGTCGGATGTGTAACCGGTATATTGAGCAAACGCACCAGTTGCCCAGCCTTAACCCATATCGTTATACACATCTTTTGGCCATTTTTTGAACAGGATGCTCAGAACCCCGTGAATTAAGGCATTCAAGCCATCCCATTGGCTTTTTGAGGTTCAAAATGCCACTCTGAGATAAACCCGTAACTCATTGATTAAACAGTGCGTTAGAACGATGTGTATAACGATATGGCCTTAACCTTGATACCAGCACCTTTCAGATGAGTTTCAAGATCACATTCTCCTGTGCTTATAACAGCGGTTTTCCAGTATTTTTGTACACGATTACCGCCATCTTTGTGGCCTTGTAATTTACCTTTTCCATTAAATAATGTGTAGGAGCATGTATAGACATTTTGCGGCGTACTCTCTCCGATTTCATCTAGCGCCATAAGGCCGTGGTTATGGGCTTCGGCCTCGTTCGCTATCCCTAGCGCCGTACCGTACCAAGACAAACGTTGTGGCTCCGGGTTGCCATACAAGCTAGAACCTAAATCCTGTGCGGTCGTCTTACCGGCGGTAGACTGTGCATACAGATGAACGCCGAACCCATCAGCGCCTACGAGCGACAGCATGGGGGCAGCAAGAGCAACACCAACGGTTAGCATCTGGAACGGATTTCCCTCGGCCAGACGCGCCACATTCTGACGCCAGCTTTCCGCCGTTCCCTCGATGCTGTAGGCTTCTGCGGCTGCGGTTCCTCCATTAAACAGAATCGGCTGCTCTGGCTCACCGATGATTGAACCATCGGGCATGATATAGGCCCCTTTATGCCAGCCAGCGCGAGGGGTTATGCTCCACATCTCTTTCCCTGCTGAACGTTGCAGCCAGTCGCCCAACGTTGCTCGCAATCCTGATTTAGTCGTCACGGCAACGCTGCCCGCTTTTAGGATGCGCCATCCTTCACGTTCGCCAATGTCGGCGGCCCGTATTGCCTTTCGTGTAACCGCTTTTTGCCTGTCATCGAACCACTCCAGAATTAAGTAACTCTCTTTTTCGTCGTGCCCCTTACCAATGACGTTGATAGCCGAGCATAACCATTGCTCCTTATTAACTATTTCACCGGTATCTTTATCCATTTTTGGCTCGACCCAATACACGCCCTCCTCACGGCTCTCAATCCGGGGCTTCAGCGGGTCAGGCGTTTTCTTCGCTTTCTTTCCGCCTTCAATGACGGTTAAAGTTGTTGATGCCACCATCTTCTCCTCAATCTGCTCGACTTCCTCTGCCATCAGTATTTCTGGCACCGTTGTACTTGCCACAAAAGTCCGCTGTAGCGCCTCTACGCCGTTCTGCTGGCGGTAATCATTCCAGTCGGCCTTATGGTCAGTTGGCGGCACGGCAAACAGGCAAGAAGCGGCACGTGCGGCTTCCTCGGCAGCATGCTTACCGACGTTCTTACCCTCCGGGGTCACATCGTTATCTCCGGCTATGATGATTGGCGTTTGTGGCCAGCGCTCCCGTGCAACCTGAGCGACAGATAGCAGGTTGCCCGCATCAATGGCCGCCAGTATGACCTCAGCGCCACACACAGCCAGACTCAACGCTGTGGCATAGCCCTCGGTGATCACCACGCTATCGGGGTTCTCGGGAATATTGCCGACGGGAATAAAGGCCCCTTGCTTTTTCGTACCCACGAGCAGGCGCTTCTCTCCAGTGGGCCGTATGGTCTGAGCACCTGTTACCGTACCCGCCATCGTGCGCAGTACCAGCAGCAGCGAACCATCCTTGAGCAATGGGTGGGGACCTTGCAGCCCCTTATTGTTGAGATAGACGGACTCACCCATATGGGTAGCTTTCATCAATGCTGCCACTCGCTCGGCTATCGGGCGCAGAGGCTTCTCTTTGGCTGGCTTCTTCTCCGGCAGCGGCATAGACATCACCTCCGCCACCATTGCGGTTGCCTCGGGTGCAGTGCATTGCTTTACCTTCATCACTAAATCCAATCCCGTTCCTGAACCACAGTGCGAGCATAAATATGTGCCACGCCCCTCTAAGTCGTCGAAGCGATAGCGGGTCTGACCCCCACAGCTGGGGCACTCGCTTTCCTTGCGGTTGGTCGATATGCCGAGGCGCTCCAGAATTGGCTCCCAATGCCCGTTAGCCTTGAGGCGGATATCATCGACAAAAGTAGTCATACCCACCTCCGAGCGTTGACGTCATATCCGCCACCATCGACCGCCAGATTTCAGCACCGTAGGCCGTCAATCCGCACTCGGTGACGCACTTTTCCAACAACCGTATGGCAGCGTCCTCCCATAGCCTGTAGTTCTGCTGCAAGGCTTCCAGAAAATAGCTATCCACGAGGTCACGGACGCCTTTCACCCCACCAACTATCTGAACTTCAATAGGGGGTACCGTTTCAATCACAAAGTGCTCCCCACCATTGGTCGTGGTCAGATGGTCATACAGCACCGCCGAATACTGGTTATCCAGCGCATTAAGGCGGAAGTTTTTTGTTACCAGTGTCATATTTCCCCCTCAGTGTGTGGTTGGCGCTTCCGGCATCCCGGACTCGTTCAGCGTTTTGATAAAGCTATCGTGCAACTCGGATAGCACCTCGCGCCCCATCTCGGAGAGGCCGCCGTTTTCATCGCGCATCTCCATATAAAACTGGATAGCGTTTAGCGTTCCCTGTTCCGCGCCGTATTTCTTAATCAGCGCCCCCTCGATGTTGTTAGCCATCGCGAAACGCTCAGCCGCCAGATACAGGTTCATCGCGCCATATTCGCCCTGATAAACCGCACATTCCTTGAACTCACCCGGACGCCATTCAACGGTAACGGTACCGTTGGCTTCACGTTGCTCACGGTTGAAGGCGTAAGCAATCAGCCAACGCCAAAGCAGCAGCGCGTCATGGTTGGTATAGTCGTAGTCGGACTGCCCCCATTTGCGGGCAATCTCAAACGCCAAATCTAGGTCGTCATCCCACTCACCAGCGTCAAGGCGCGTCATGGCATCGGCGTAGGGTATGAGGTCTACATGCTCGTACAGGCGCTCAGCGGTGTGTTGCGAGATGTTGATACCGTCCGGGGTATTCTCGACGTGATAGCGGCTCATGCGTCATCCTCCATCACAGCAGCCAAGGAGCGGCTAACTTCGCAGTTGAGGTCACACGCTATACTGAGTAAGTCGATAAGAACCGGAGATACTTTCTCATCATTAGCCTTATCAAGAATGACTTCATACAGTGAACATGCTGCACTTGCACGGAATGCTGCGGTATCGAGAGGAATAGGTGTGTTACGCATGTGCCACCTCCTGAACTGTAACGATTTCCGTTATGGTTGAAGGTGGGGTGATTTTGACCCTTCCTTGCACAGGTTGACGTCCAGCCCAGATTAGGCGGCTGTCTTTGAACAGGGCGATGAAGGTGCGGCGGTCTTGGCGTGTGAACGACACTTTGCCGTAGGGCGTAGTCTCGTATTCGGGGATAATCCAGTAGGTATCAATAAACTCGGGGCGAGTTTGGGTGGTAGCAACCATAGCGGTGGCCTCTTTGCTAAGTTCTATCGAACCTCGCTCCTCACTACGAAATGAGGTGGCGAGACGTATCGGGGTTCGTAGACCGGTAGCAAAGAACCCGGCGAGCGCGGACGCTCCCCCGTTACGCCTCACCATTATAGGGGCACAACGCAGGTCACGGACGTAAAAAAACCGCTCTTTTAAGCGGCTTATGTCCGCTTTGCTAGTCGGGCTACGAAACCCGGCACCCGTTTTGTTTGGGTGCTGGTGATGACTATAGTACAGATTGCCAGTAGCTTGCAAGGGCAAATTGTGGTGTAATTCGTTCGATTCCTCACAAGTAATCAACTGCATGACTCGAAAGGCCGGACTAACCGCTGGCCCTTTTTCTTTGCCTAGTGCCTGCACAAAATCCGATTTATGATTGATATTCAGTAGGTTATCTGCACATGCCCCCACCATATGAGTGTATGCTAAACCATTAATTGTATTGCGAGAGGTCACAGTGACCTCCGGCATGGGGCTACGGTGCTGGCGAGATTTTGCGCTCACGAGGGTTTTCGCCGATTCTGGCGAAAAGTGGGAGCCGGAATTATCATTTAACCAATTGATAAAATTACACTTCCTCACTTTGGCTAAACTAAATATTAAGCTCAATGAGCCAGCCAAGGAGAAGGCTTCTTTCTGGCTGGCCTTCCTCAAGTCAATTAATCCCTCCGTTTCAAACGGAGGAATGTCGCACTGAAATATATCGCTCACTTTATTTAAGGCGCAGGGATACCCGTCCCGGTTATTACCGGAAATTATCGTTAACATTGGGAAACTTTAATTATTTATGAGCATTGGCGTACGGGTTATGCACGTTTTCCACTTCAGGAATATTACGCATCCAATGCATTAAATCACTCAGCAGCCACGCGCAATGTTTTTCTGTTAATGCACGACGAGCAGGGAAGCGCCCCTTTAATTCCATGCGGTGTACCGAAGAACGAGATAGCGATGTAATACGTTTACGCTCATCCTCACGAACCAGACGGTCATAGGGTTCATTTAATTCATCCAAAATTACTTTGCGTTCTTCTTCTGTGGGATAGACATATTTATTGGACATTTCATTTCCTCTTTGAGAATAGTGTTTTGATAGCATGGTAGCGGCTCAATTTGGAAAGTAAATAGGAGGTGTGAGAGCTAGTTTGTGGATAACTCTCACTTGGTATTTTATTTGATGTCTCCTGATGCTTCCTGGTGTTTCTAGACGCATCAATGCTTGTACGAAAAAAAAGTTTAAAATATTTTCTCGTCAGCCTGACTTTTTATTCTCGGAGGTGATGAATGGATGTTTTTTAGCCAATTCATCCAGTCTATCCATCCACCTATTCAGAGCGTCGAGTTTCTCCGGCAGGTACTGACTCCGGTTGTAAATACCCATCACCCCCGGCATAGCATGGCCTAGAAGCTGCTCTACGACATGTGGAGCTACACCGATATCATTGAGCTTGGTTGCGAAAGTCCGGCGCAGGTCGTGGACTGTCCACTGTGTATTGTGATTGAGCTTTTTCCATATCCCACAGCCCCATACGCTAACTGCTGGTTGATGTTTCATTTCTCCCAATAAATATCCTGTTTTTAGATTACAGGCTCTCAACTTTTTCATATATGGCCAGATTTTTTCTGGTATTGGTCTTATTATTGGAGCATCGTTTTTGCTATGCCCTTTGGGGACTTTCCATAGCCAGTTATCAAAATCCCATTCATCCCAACGGGACAATCTAGCCTCAACACCTCTACAGCCAAATACTATTAATATTCTTAACCAAGCTGAATAATAAGGCTGAAAGGAATTTGTATTATTTATAGCATTCCATAGCTGACCGACTTCTATATCAGTTAATACTCTATCGCGCTTTGACTCTTTCTGACCAACATCAGATACGACTAAATCATCAAGAGCATTGCTAATGGCATATCGGCGGACACGACAAAACTTAAGTGCCTGCTTACACACCTGTAGGAGTTTACCCGAACTTACTGGAACAGTTCTGTTCATTCGGTCGAAGCATTGCAACCAATATCGAGTTTCACAATCGGACAAAGCCATATCTCCAATATAAGGATAAACGTGTTTTTTTAATTGCTGTATACGATTGTTGATGCTACTGACCCGGCCCATAGCATAATGCTCTATCCAATATTCTATCGCATCCCTAACCGTTACAGGCTGATCTTGACCCACCATCTCCGGACAGCTTTTGTATCTTAAGTTAACGATGCCCGCTGGCGCCGATATTCTCTTGGGGAGTTGTATCCCAGCGCACTGTGCGGATGGTTT
Source organism: Symbiopectobacterium sp. Eva_TO (assembly GCF_053848865.1). NCBI lineage: Bacteria > Pseudomonadati > Pseudomonadota > Gammaproteobacteria > Enterobacterales > Enterobacteriaceae > Symbiopectobacterium > Symbiopectobacterium sp. Eva_TO. The sequence goes on from NZ_JBSPEY010000004.1 coordinate 3,432,105, forward strand.
TCATTGTAATGATTGAACGCCGCTGCAAGATTCTTCAGCGCTGTTCGCACATCGGGTTTTGGCATGAAGGCGATGTAATCTTCCTTCATCGTCTTCACGAACCGTTCTGCCATGCCGTTACTCTGTGGACTGCTCACTGCTGTTGTGCAGGGCTCCAGATTCAGTTCTCTGGCGAACTTCCGCGTTTCATGCGCTGTGTACGCTGAACCATTATCCGTCAGCCATTGCACTGGTTTATCCGGCAGCGCGCTACCGAAGCGTTTTTCCACCGACCTCAGCATCACATCCTGCACGGTTGAACTGTCATAACCCCTGGTGCTCGCTGCCCAGTCTATGGCCTCCCGGTCGCAGCAGTCCAGTGCGAACGTCACCCGCAGCTTCTCGCCGTTGTCACAACCGAACTCGAAGCCATCTGAGCACCAGCGCATATCGCTCTCTGCTACCGCGATTTTGCCTTTATGCTCCCGCTTCGGACGTTCAGTTTTATCATGCAACAACAGCAGGTTATGCTCGCTCATTATCCTGTAAAGCCGTTTGGCGTTCACCGGTGGAAGTCCCTCTGCACGACGTTGCTTACGCAGGATACCCCACACTCGGCGGTAACCGTAACTGGGCATGTCGCTGATGATACGGAGGATGTCCGATAATATCTCAGCATCAGCTTCGTCATTACGCCGGTTGCTGCGCCTGTCCAGCCAGTCGGCAGAACGGTTAACCCGCAGTGACAGCTGCGCACGCGACACGCTCATGGCGCGGCTGACCAGAGCTATTCCCCGTCCTTTGGCAACAAGGGCGCGTGCGCTATCCATTTTCGCGACTGGCGGTACTCCACTGCTTCTTTGAGGATCTCAACTTCCATCGTCTTCTTACCCAGAAGGCGCTGTAGCTCCCGGACCTGCTTGAGGGCAGTCGCCAGCGCCGAAGCTGGAACCACTTCTTCTGCGGCCGCAACGGCGGTGAGGCTTCCTTCCTGGTATTGCTTCTTCCACTTAAACAAAAGGCTGGGCTGGATGCCATGCAGGCGGGCTACATGGGAGACGTTCATCCCCGGCTCCATTGTCTGCTGAATGATGGCGATTTTCTCTTGCGGAGTTTTACGCTTACGGACTTCTTGCCCTAACAGGATCCCGGTCATTTCAAAATTAGCATGATTGTTAGACATATATCTAAGCCTATCTCTTATCTGGAGATACAGCGACTGTCTGGTGTTACAGGGGGCTACATCACCCTAACCGTTACAGGCTTTAGTGATTCTTGTTTAGTCAGCTTCAGCTGTCGGCGGGGATCTTTACCTTCAGATAGCCATGTTCGGCACTCATCCCGCTTCTCTCGAGCGCGCTTGAGACTCATATCTGGATAGCGCCCCAACGTTACTCGCTGTATTATGCCGCAGTTACGATAGGTGAATGTCCAGCTAATGCCTCCTACCGTCGATACCCTGACACTAAGGCCCGCAGCATCCGCAAAGAATTCGTACTTTTCCCGAGGCACCCCCAGTAGATTTTTTAGCTTCTTATCCGAGAGTTTGTTTAATTCTCCGCCCATCATGCAGCCTCATCTGTTATTCGTATTGTTATGCATAATTTACTGCAAAAGCAGCAAAGCATGGAAGTGATTAGAAACAATGACTACTTGTAAGATACTGTATTTTAATGATTCATGAGTTGTTCATGAAAAGCATATGCACACGCAGAAACAGATAATCATTTTCCCTGTATGACAATAACGGCAACGCCATGCCGCTGTTGGAGAAAAGCTATTTTTTCAATACATTGCGCAGCAAGAAGCGTACAAGCTTTCTATGCTGGCGCGCGAGGGGGATGTACGCTTGCCGACGGTGTACGGTGTGGTGATCACCCAGGAAGCCCCCTACAAAGAGCTGATGTTGATTGAGCGCCTGCGCGGTGTATCAGTCGAAGCGCCAACGCGCACCCCCGAGCGTTGGACATCGCTGATGGATCATGTGGTTGAAAGCGTGCTGCTCTGGCACCGCATCTATAGTCACGGCTGTGTGGGCAGCGTGATAGCACGCAGGATAACGATTGGCTCAGTTGGTACAAACAGCGGCTGGAGGTGCTTTGGTCAACGTTATTGAATGTAGGTGCACCGTTACTGACACAGGAAGAGCGCAGCGTGTTGTACCGCTCGCGCCAGTGTATTGATGCCTTGTTTGATGATTTTGATGACGGTTGCGTGTTGGTGCACGGTAATTTATCGCTGCGCAGTATGCTCAAAGACCCGCGCAGCGATAAATTGCTGGCGATGATCAACCCCGGCATGATGTTGTGGGCTCCCAGGGAATATGACATGTTTCGTCTGTGCGAGCCGGGTATGTCGGAAGCGTTACTCTACCGCTATCTGCAAAAAGCACCGTTGGCGGAAAATTTTGTCTATCGTCGCTGGCTTTACGTTATTTGGGAAGCGGTTTCCCGCTACCTTCACACCGGACAATTGGATCGCGCGCTGTTCGATCGCGCCACGCGCGAATTGACGCCCTGGCTGGAATAGACCTCTCAGTGCGACGCCGCTTCTGGCGGCGCTTCGCTGCCTTTTAACCGTTGCCACAGTATGCCCAGCGTTTCATACCAGGCGCGTTCGCTGTGAGACAGATAAAACGCTGAAGGGAATATTTTTTCCCACGGATTGAGCGCGTTGGTAATGGCCAACTGATTGGCGGGGGCCGGTATAGGATGCAGTCCTTGCGCCTGGAAGAACACCATGGCTCGCGGCAGATGACTGGCTGATGTCACTAGCAGAAAAGGCTGTTGCCCGATAAGGGCCGCCGTGCCCGCAGCTTCTTCTTCCGTGTCGCGCGGCGTATCCAGCGTGATGATATCCTCGCGCGGAATTCCCAGACTCTCCGCGACCAACGCAGCGGTTTGTGCGCTGGTCATCGGATTTCCCTGTGCGGCTGCGCCAGTGAAAATCAGTTTTGCGCCGGGATTGGCATGATAAAGACGCACGCCTTCTGTCACCCGTGACAGGCTGTTACCGATTAAATTGGCGCTCGGTGCCCATGCCGGGTTGTAGGTATAGCCGCCGCCCAGCACCACGATATACGGAATCGGTGCTGCGCTTGCCTGCCAGGTCGTGTAGTGGCTTTCCAACGGCAGCAGCAGCTTATCGGCGATGAGTTGCACACTCAGCAGCAATAACGCCAGCCAGGCGCAGGAAATAACGGCTTTTCCCCCTCGTTGCCAGCGCGAGAACCACTGCAGCGCCAGACCAACGCCCATCAGCACCAGCAATAATGGGAGCGGTTGCAGCAATCCGCCAACGACTTTTTTAGGGTAAACAGCATGAAATCAGGTTCCCTTTGGGTGAAAAAACGGCATCCGGCAAAATATCGTGCGGTCAGGCGGTTTATTCTCGTGCCGCCTGTGCCAGAATAACAGGTTGAAGAAAATATGGCGTTATACCCGAATATCGGGTATATGAGGGCACTCCGTGCCGCACGATCGCCCTAACGATGGCGTGGAACGCAGCGCAATGCAAGATCGCAATTTTAACGATATCGCCGAAAAGTTTGCCCGTAATATCTATGGCACCACTAAAGGCCAGGTGCGTCAGGCGGTGCTGTGGCAGGATCTGGATGCGTTGCTGAAAACATTGCCTGACCGGCCTTTGCGGATTCTTGATCCGGGCGGTGGTGAAGGGCACATGGCCTGTCGGTTGGCGGCTTTAGGACATCAGGTCTTGTTGTGCGATGTTTCAGATGAGATGATTCACCGCGCCAGCAGCATCGCTCAGGAACAGGGCGTAGCCGATAATATGCGTTTCGTTCACTGTGCCGCGCAGGATATTGCGAATCATATGGCGTATCCGGCGGATTTAATCTTGTTCCATGCAGTGCTGGAATGGGTAGGCGATCCGCAGGCGATATTGCGGACGTTAACTGATTGTCTGGCTCCTGACGGTGTTTTTTCGCTGATGTTTTATAATCATCATGCACTTTTGCTGCGCAATGTGGTGCTGGGTAATTTTGCCTATGTGCAAGCCGGTATGCCAAAGCGCAAACGACGTTCGTTGTCGCCGGATCATCCCCTCGATCCCCAGCAGGTTTATGGCTGGCTTGATGCGTTGGGGATGACGATTGAAGGAAAGACCGGTGTACGGGTGTTTCATGACTACTTGCAGAACAAGCAGCAACAAATCGATAATTTCGAGGAATTGTTAGCGTTGGAACAGCGCTATTGTCGCCAGGAGCCTTTTGTTAGCCTGGGACGCTATATTCATGTCATGGCGCGTAAACGCCCTATAAAGGATGCTCTATGAGTGATTTTTCCCAGACAGTGCCGGAACTGGTTGCCTGGGCGCGAAAAAATGATTTTTCCCTGTCACTCCCCACCGAACGCCTGGCGTTTCTGCTGGCGATCGCCACGCTGAACGGCGAGCGGATGGATGGCGAAATGAGCGAAGGGGAACTGGTGGATGCCTTTCGTCACGTCAGCAAGGGATTTGAACAAACCCATGAAACCGTGGCAATGCGTGCCAATAACGCCATCAACGATTTGGTGCGCCAGCGTTTGGTGAATCGCTTTGTCAGTGAAATGGCGGATGGCAATGCCATCTACCGGCTGACGCCGCTCGGTATTGGCATCACCGACTATTACATCCGCCAGCGCGAGTTTTCGACGCTGCGCCTGTCTATGCAACTCTCTATTGTAGCGCAAGAACTGTTGCGCGCGGCGGAGGCCGCAGAAGAGGGGGGCGATGAGTTCCACTGGCACCGTAATGTATTCGCGCCACTTAAATATTCGGTCGCGGAAATTTTTGACAGTATCGATCTTTCTCAGCGTGTGATGGACGAGCAGCAGCAGGGGGTGAAAGATGATATCGCTGCGCTGCTGACGCAAGATTGGCGCGCCGCCATCTCCAGTTGTGAGCATTTGCTGACAGAAACCTCCGGCATCCTGCGTGAATTGCAGGACACATTGGAAGCGGCGGGCGATAAGTTGCAAACCAGCTTGTTGCAGATCCAGGAAGCGACGATGCAGCATCCTGAGCTTGAGTTTGTCGATAAACTGGTGTTCGATTTGCAAGCCAAGCTTGACCGCATCATCAGTTGGGGACAGCAAACTATCGATCTGTGGATTGGCTATGACAGGCACGTCCACAAGTTTATCCGTACCGCCATTGATATGGATAAAAACCGGGTATTCGCTCAGCGCCTGCGCCAGTCTGTGCAAAATTATTTTGACCAGCTCTGGGCGTTGACCTTTGCCAATGCCGATCGTCTGCTGGACATGCGCGATGAAGAGCTGGCGCTTCGCAGTGATGAAGTGACAGGCGAATTGCCGCCTGAACTGGAGTATGAAGAATTCAGCGAAATGCGCGAACAGATCGCCGCGCTGATAGAAGCGGCGCTGCAAAAATATAAAACTGAGCGCACCCCGCTCAACCTGGCGGACGTGGTACGCGATTACCTAAGTCACTATCCCCGGGCACAGCATTTTGATGTGGCACGAATCGTGGTCGACCAGGCGGTGCGTCTGGGTGTGGCCGAAGCGGATTTCACCGGATTGCCTGCGCTATGGCAGTCAATCAATGATTACGGAGCCAAGGTACAGGCCCATGTCATCGACAACTATTGATAAAATCATGCCAGCTAAACTGGCAACGGCGTTAGCCAATACCCTGTTTCCCGCGCTCGATAGCCAACTGCGTGCGGGACGACATATCGGCGTGGAAGAGCTGGAGAACCATGCTTACCTGATGGATTTTCAGGACGTGTTGGAGGAGTTCTACGCACGCTATAACGTGGAACTGATCCGCGCGCCGGAAGGTTTCTTCTATCTGCGTCCGCGATCGACCACCCTGATCCCGCGCTCGGTGCTGTCCGAGTTGGACATGATGGTGGGAAAAATTCTCTGCTATCTCTACCTCAGTCCGGAGCGACTGGCGCAAGAGGGCATTTTCACTCAGCAGGAACTTTATGAAGAGCTGTTGAGTCTGGCCGATGAAAACAAGTTGCTGAAGTTGGTCAACCAACGTTCAACCGGCTCGGATCTTGACCGGCAGAAATTGCAGGAGAAGGTCAGAACCTCGTTGAATCGCCTGCGGCGCTTGGGGATGGTCTACTTCATGGGCAACGACAGCAGCAAATTCCGTATCACCGAAGCGGCGTTTCGTTTCGGTGCCGACGTGCGCAGCGGCGACGATGCACGTGAAGCACAGTTGCGCATGATCCGTGATGGCGAAGCACTGCCGTTAGACAGCGGCCTATCGTTGAACGATGAGGTCGAAGAGGGTGAAAGTGCGCAAGACAATGCGGCAGAGAGTGGAGAGGAAGAATAACAATGATTGAACGCGGTAAATTTCGTTCACTGACGCTGGTCAACTGGAACGGTTTTTTTGCCCGGACGTTCGATTTGGACGAACTGGTTACCACGCTGTCCGGCGGTAACGGTGCGGGAAAATCGACGACGATGGCGGCCTTTATCACCGCGCTGATCCCCGATTTGACGCTGCTGCATTTCCGTAATACTACGGAGGCGGGGGCCACCAGCGGCTCACGCGATAAAGGGCTGCATGGCAAGCTGCGCGCCGGCGTGTGTTATGCCACGTTGGACGTCGTCAATTCCCGCCATCAACGCGTGTTGGTCGGGGTGCGCCTGCAACAGGTTGCAGGGCGCGATAAAAAAGTCGATATCAAACCCTTTGCCATTCAAGGATTGCCCACCACGTTGCAGCCGACGCAGGTGCTGACCCAGTCATTGGGCGAACGCCAGGTTAGGGTATTGACGTTGCTAGAACTGAAAGATCGTGTGGAACAGATGGAGGGCGTGCTGTTCAAACAGTTCAACTCCATTACCGATTACCATGCGTTGATGTTTGATTTGGGCGTGGTGCCTCGTCGGTTACGTTCCGCTTCCGATCGCAGTAAATTCTATCGTCTGATCGAAGCCTCTCTGTACGGCGGGATCTCCAGTGCCATCACCCGATCGCTACGTGATTACCTTCTGCCGGAAAATAGCGGGGTGCGCAAGGCGTTCCAGGACATGGAAGCGGCATTGCGGGAAAACCGTATGACACTGGAAGCCATCCGGGTGACGCAATCGGATCGCGATCTGTTCAAACACCTGATTTCAGAAGCCACTTCCTACGTGGCTGCTGACTATATGCGCCATGCCAATGAGCGGCGGGTGCATTTGGATGGTGCGCTGGCGCTGCGTCATGACCTGTTCGGTAGTCGCAAGCAGTTGGTGCATGAGCAGTACCGTCATGTGGAAATGGCGCGCGAATTGGCGGAACAAACGGACGCCGAAAGCGATTTGGAAACCGATCACCAGGCTGCCAGCGATCACCTTAACCTGGTGCAAACGGCGCTGCGTCAGCAGGAGAAGATTGAGCGTTACGACGCAGATCTGGAAGAACTGCGTTCGCGTCTGGAAGAGCAGGACATCGTGGTAGAAGAAGCGCGCGAGCAGCTCGAAGAACACGACGCGCGCGCCCAGGCTGCCGAGCAGGAAGTGGATGAACTAAAAAGCCAACTCGCTGACTACCAGCAGGCGCTGGACGTGCAGCAGACTCGGGCGATCCAGTACCAGCAGGCGCAACAGGCATTGGAGCGGGCTCGCTCGCTTTGCCAGTTGCCGGACTTAACGGCGGATAACGCCGATGAGTGGCTGGAAACCTTCCACGCGCGGGAGCAGGAGGCGACCGAACTGTTGCTGCAACTGGAACAAACCCTGAGCGTTTCCGATGCGGCACATAACCAATTTGAACAAGCCTATCAGCTAGTCTGCAAAATTGTGGGTAACGTTTCGCGTAGCGAGGCCTGGCAGGCGGCGCGTGATGTGCTGCGCGACAGCACCTCGCAGCGCTATCAGGCAGAACGTGTGCATCCTTTGCGCGGTCGTCTGGCCGAACTGGAACAGCGCCTGCGCGAGCAGCAAGAAGCGGAACGTCTGCTGCAAGAGTTTGGCAAACGCTATGGTCAGCCCTGTGAGCCGGAAGATTTGGACAGCTTGCAGCAGGAACTGGAACTGAAGATTGAAACCCTCTCTGCGCTGGTCGCGGAAGCCGGGGAGCGTCGTTTGGCGCTGCGTCAGGAACTGGAGCAGACCCAGCAACAAATCCAGACATTAACCGCGCGTGCACCGGTGTGGCTGGCTGCACAGGAAGCCCTGACGCAATTAAGTGAACAGAGCGGGGCGACGTTTGCTGATGGTCAGGAAGTGACCGAGCATTTGCAACAACTGCTGGAGCGTGAGCGTGAAATCACGGTCGAGCGTGATGAGGTAGCGGCGCGTAAACGTCACATCGACGATCAAATTGAGCGGTTAAGTCAGCCAGGTGGTGCGGAAGATCCACGGATGGCGGCGCTGGCAGAACGCTTTGGCGGCGTGTTGCTGTCCGAAATTTATGATGACGTGACGCTGGACGATGCGCCGTACTATTCCGCGCTCTACGGGCCATCACGCCACGGCATCGTTGTGGCCGATCTGTCGCTGATGCGTGAGCAGCTTGAAGGGTTGGAGGATTGTCCGGAAGATCTCTATCTGATCGAAGGGGATCCGCAATCGTTCGATGACAGCGTCTTTGCAGTAGAAGAGTTACAAAAAGCGGTGGTGGTTAAAATCGCCGATCGCCAGTGGCGCTATTCGCGTTTCCCTGAAGTGCCGTTGTTTGGTCGCGCGGCGCGCGAAAACCGGCTGGAGAGTCTGCGCGACGAACGTGAAGCGCTGGCACAGCAGTACGCCACGCTGTCGTTTGACGTGCAAAAGACGCAGCGTTTGCATCAGGCCTTCAGCCGTTTTATCGGTTCTCATCTGGCTATTGCGTTCGATGACGATCCTGAGGCGGCACTGCGTCCCTTGAGCTCACGTCGCGGTGAGTTAGACCGTGCCATTAACAATTTTGACGCAGAAAACCAGCAGCAACGTCAGCAATACGACCAGGATAAAGAGTGTGTTTCATTGCTGAACCGCCTGATCCCACGCGTCAGCCTGCTGTGTGATGATACCTTGCACGACCGGATCGAGGAGATTCGCGACGAGCTGGATGCCGCAGAAGAGTCCGCGCAATTTATTACGCAGCACGGTACGTCGTTGGCGAAACTGGAGCCATTGGTGGCGGTGCTGCAAAGCGATCCACAGCAGCATGAACAGCTGCGAGCACAGTACACCCAGGCGCAAAGTGCACAGCGCCAGGCGAAACAGCAGGCGTTTGCCTTAACGGAAGTGGTGCAACGGCGTCCTCATTTCAGCTATAGCGACTCAGCGGACATGCTGGGGGAAAATGCCGATTTGAATGACAAATTGCGCCAACGGTTGGATCAGGCAGAAACCGAGCGTACCCGTTCGCGTGAACAATTGCGTCAGCAGCAGGCGCAGTTAACGCAGTACAGCCAGGTGCAGGCTTCGTTGCGCAGTGCGCATGACGCAAAAAATGAAATGCACAAAGAGCTTATTCAGGAGTTGCAGGAGATCGGCGTGCGCGCGGATGCGGATGCAGAAGCTCGCGCCCGTACTCGCCGTGATGAATTGCATGCTGCCTTGAGTGCCAACCGCACGCGCCGTAATCAGTTGGAGAAGCATATTACCTTCTGTGAAGCGGAAATGGATGGCTTGCAGAAAAAATTGCGCAAAGTGGAACGTGATTATCACCAGATGCGCGAACAGGTGGTGACCGCGAAGGCGGGTTGGTGTGCCGTCATGCGCCTGGTGAAATACAATGGCGTGGAGCGCCGTTTGCACCGTCGTGAACTGGCCTACATGGACGCTGACGAATTGCGTTCCATGTCGGATAAAGCGCTGGGGGCATTGCGACTGGCGGTTGCGGATAATGAACATCTGCGTGATGTGCTGCGCGCATCGGAAGATCCAAAGCGGCCAGAGCGCAAAGTGCAGTTCTATATCGCGGTTTATCAGCATCTGCGTGAGCGTATTCGTCAGGACATTATTCGTACCGATGATCCGGTTGAAGCCATTGAGCAGATGGAAATTGAACTCAACCGCCTGACGGAAGAACTGACCGCGCGTGAGAAAACGCTGGCGATCAGTTCCAAGAGCGTGGCAAACATTATTCGCAAAACCATCCAGCGTGAGCAAAACCGCATACGCATACTGAACCAGGGCTTGCAGGCGGTTGCGTTTGGGCAGGTGAAAAGCGTGCGCTTGAACGTCAACGTGCGTGAAACACACACCACGCTGCTCAATGTGCTCTCGGAACAGCAAGAGATGCATCAGGACCTGTTCAGCAGCAACAGGTTGACCTTCTCGGAAGCGCTGGCAAAACTTTATCAACGCCTCAACCCTGAAGTGGATATGGGGCAACGCACGCCGCAAACCATCGGTGAGGAACTGCTCGATTACCGCAACTACCTTGAGATGGAAGTGGAGGTTAATCGCGGTGCCGATGGCTGGTTGCGTGCAGAGAGTGGCGCGCTTTCCACCGGTGAAGCGATCGGGACTGGGATGTCGATTCTGGTGATGGTAGTGCAGAGCTGGGAAGATGAATCCAAGCGCCTGCGCGGCAAAGATATTATTCCTTGCCGTTTACTGTTCCTCGATGAAGCGGCGCGTCTGGATGCGAAATCCATCGCCACGCTATTCGAACTGTGCGAGCGGTTGGAAATGCAGTTGGTGATTGCTGCACCGGAAAATATCAGTCCGGAAAAAGGCACCACCTATAAGCTGGTGCGTAAAGTGTTCCAGAATCAGGAGTATGTGCACGTGGTCGGACTGCGTGGTTTCGGCAGTGAGAATGAAGCGCCGCAGGTACAGGCATCGTAGCAGCACGCTTACGGTATGGTGGGCAGAAATGGTGCCAGTCCTGCTTGAAACCGTGATACCTGTTTACCAACGTTATTCCCGCGAAGGCGGGAATCTCGCGCAGAAGAAACGCGTTTATTCTTTCAGGAATCCCCGGCTTTCGTCGAGGATGAAAAGAGGGAAGTCGGGGATGACGAGTTGTTGACGTGACGTAATCATCAGTCTGAGAGGCCGTGTTAAACGGCCTCTTTTTTTTGTCTCTTAGTTTCCCTGATTGGCGCCGCGAACATGACGGACCAGTGAAATAAACCTGCGGTAAGTGGCGCAAAAAACATTGTCTCTTTATATACTAACGATAATGATGAGCGAATAATTAAAGTGGCAGGTCATCTCAACGTTTTGCGCTATTTGATGACAATCAGTTTCTGCATAACGTGAATTAGGGAGTCATATCCATTGGACCTTGTGGCTTTCATTGCCGATAAAAATATCGTGGCTGATATCGCGTTTAGTGAATTACAGGGGATGAATGGATGTTGTTATGTGAGCAAAAAGCGCAGAGCACACTGTGCCGTGTTGGCGCGATGTGGGCCTTGAGCCTGTTTTCTTTCTATGCGTTGTCGGCTAGCGGGCAGGCGGCGGTAATTTCCCATGCAGCGCCGGGCGTTTCTTCACACACCGCAGGCTCTGCGTCTCATGAAACCAGCGCGGCGGCGTTACAGGCGTTGGCGGCGAAAGGCGTTAAACCGCATTATCTTTCACTCTACGCACTGCACCCGGCACAACGACTGTGGGCGGATGAGCACGCCGTGGTGCAGCTTCAGCAACAGTTGGCGGAAGTCGCGCTGTCAGGAGTACAGCGGCATTAAAATATCGTCATTATGATTCAATGAGTTATAATGCATCGTTCGAAATTACTCGAAATTCGATCGAAATTATTCAATCTGTTTCCATTCAGCTCCCCGGACATCGCGGTACCTATCATTTATACAGGTGTCTGTCAGATTAAATCTGGTTCAGATTTTTTTCTGCCCAGACTCGTTTACCATCAAGTAACGTGGCCATTGGCGTACGCCCGCAGCACATTTTACCCTGATGAGTTCGCTCATTATTGTAATGCCACAACCAGTTGTCCAGATCCTTTTGTAGACTTTCTAGGTCCTCGTATAACGTCTTACGGAACGCAACCTGATAAAAATCCTGCAAAATAGTTTTATGGAAGCGCTCGCAGATACCGTTTGTCTGCGGAGACATCGCTTTCGTTTTCGTATGGTCTATATCGTTGATAGCCAAGTACAGCTGATAGTCATGTTGTTCCACTTTACCGCAGTACTCCGTCCCCCTGTCCGTCAGTATTCTTAGCATTGGCAGCCCCTGAGCTTCGTAGAACGGCAGCACGCGATCATTGAGCAGGTCGGCGGCAGAGATCGGTGCTTTACTCGTGTAAAGCTTGCAGTGCGCCACTTTCGAGTACGTATCCACGAACGTCTGCTGGTAGATACGGCCAACACCTTTCAGATTACCCACGTAGAAGGTGTCCTGCGACCCCAGATAACCCGGGTGAGCAGTCTCTATTTCACCACAGGCTTCGTCGTCGTGCGCCTTCTTCTCCAGTGCAGCGATTTGAGCATCAGTAAGTACGATGCCTTCTCTGGCAACTTTTTCCTCAAGTGCCTTCAGGCGCTTACGAAAGTTTTCCAGATCGTGTCGTTGCCAGATGGAGCGCACACCGCTGCCAGAAATGAAGACGCCTTTTTTACGCAGCTGATTACTGGTCCGGTGCTGGCCATGAGCCGGGAACTCAATGGCGTAATCAACAACCGCACGTTCAGTGGCTTCATCAGCACGGTTTTTCAGGTTGGGAACCCGGCGGTTTTGGTTAACCAGAGCGTCATATGCCGCCTTCTGCCGCCAGTTCCTGATAGCGATAAAACGTGTCGCGTGACACCCCCATGATTTTACAGGCTTTTGATACGTTACCGAGTTCTTCGGCGAGATTGAGCAGGCCGGCTTTGTGTTTGATGATGGGATTGTTAGTATGAAGCATGAGAGTTACCTCGTGTTTTGTATAAGGATTCGACACCCATATCAAAACCGGTAACTCTCAACCTTTCAAGGTCCAGTGTCAGATCAAGTCGCGACTAATACAGATTATTAATATCGATGGTAAGAACTGTGTCGACGGCGAGTATATCCGAAAACTGCGGCGCGATGTCCATCTACTTGTCGAGACACTACAGAATTTTGGCTATCGTACGCTGGTAATGTCTGGAGATACTAACCCTAGCCGATTAGATAAACCGCTTATTGAAAAATACTGATCAAAAGATCAGTTAAATGCTTGACTGGTCAGCCGGTAGACCACATAATACCCCCATGCTGCGGCAAAAGCGCGCAGGACATGAAGCCTCGACTCCCTCTGGTGGTTGGGGCTTTTTACTTATCGCAAAATCTTTAAACATCAGAATATAATATATTCTAAGATAAATTATAAGCATGGAATATATTATGATGCCTGTCGACTCGTTTAGTATTCAAAGCGGAAAATGGCCTTCACCTCATGAGCTACCATCCAGTTTTGGGCTACCACATCGCACCTTCGCTGAGTGGGTCTATCAAGTAAAAAACGAGCCGGTGGATTTTGATAGTAAACCCAAACCCCCATGCGAGTCATCCGCCAAACGTACATTGATGGCAGTTCTTCGGAAGCTTGTTGGAGTGTTCCAACGTAAACAATCCTCACAGATATCGTCGCAGGGTCAACCAACAAGTCGCCTGTTGGATATTGGTAGTACTGGATTGATTGGAAAAAAACCGCAGACAAAAGATGTTCTGCGCTATTTTGAACAGTTGATCAAAGATATTGATATCCTTTGGGCTGAAATAACTCATGGAAAGCCTGAGCTTTTATATGACCAAGTAGCTCGGCGTAGTTTTAACAGAGAAATGCTGGAAGTAGAACTCGCAAATAAGTCTCCCATGACCTGTGCTTTAATAGCTATAAACTTTGAAGGAAAATATGGAAACCATCTCCGTGGTATTCTGACATTTGCTGCCAAACAAATTGAGCATAAAGATCCGGTACAGGTTTCGATTATTGATAAATATGCGAGCTTAATTGAGGATTTAATCATAGTCCTAGATTGGAGACTATTTATCCGTAATAAATCTGTTAATTCTCTGCTTGATATCCCATATCGCACTGAGGCTGATCTCCACTGTTACAGTGAACCGACATCGAAAGACATTGAGGCACTATCTGCCGTAGGCATAGTACTATCGAAATAGCTTTAATACTTTAAATGCATGATAGTATCGCGTTGTGTTTCGACTCACATCGTGCAGGCTGAGAGGTCTGCGGGTTCAAGTCACCTCGTTATACACAAGTCCGCAACGCCTTATATGCCAAGGGTTAGCGGGCTGAAATAGGCAGCCGGTGGGGTTGTAAATGAAGTGAAACCGACGTGTACTATCGCCATTTACGGCGCTGAAAAATGACACGGGATTCAGATGGCTGGGCACACCAAGAACTGGAAGGGGTAAATCTTGGTGACACGAAGCTCAATAAGCGTGCCAAAGGGCTTTTGATACGGCTGGCTGAGAATCCGCAAGCCAGCATTCCGCATACGTGCCTCGGATGGTCTGAGACGCTGGGTGCTTAGCGCTTCATGGAGAGCCAAGCATTCGAATGGCGAGACATTCTGCAACCTCACTGGCAGCGTACGCAGGAAAGGATCCGAGAACACGAGGTTGTGCTGTGTATCCAAGACACTACCGAGCTTGACTTCAACGGGCAGCAAATCCAAGGCTTGGGTCCCTTGAACTACGAAGCCAGGCGTGGTCTGTACCTGCATCCGACCTACGCGGTCAGTCCGGATCGCGTGGGGTTGGGCGTACTGGATGCGTGGATGTGGGCAAGAGAGCCGAAGGATGCAGACGGAAAACGCGATGGGCTCAAGGAGAGTACGCGCTGGCTCGAGGGATACGAGCGAGTTGCTGAACTCGCCTCGGAGTTGCCAAACACACGTCTGGTGTACTTAGCCGATCGCGAAGCGGATATCAAGGCGTTGATGCAGCTCGCTGATGACCTTGGCACTCCGGCTGACTGGTTGATCCGCTCGACTCATAATCGCAGTCTGGACTGTAATGAGAAGCTTTGGCAGAAGGTTGGAAAGACCGTGCCGGTGGGAGAAATCCAATTCGTTATGGCGGCTCGCGCGGGGCAGAAGGCGCGTACGGTGAAACAGGCGCTGCGCGTGAAGCGAGTGTCGCTGCGTTGCGGGTTGGCAGTGACTTGTGTGATAGCCAAGGAAATTGAGCCGCCAGCAGGCGTGAAGCCGGTCGAGTGGCGGTTGCTGAGCAATCGCGTACCTGAAGGACGAGAAGATATCGTGGAGCTGATCGACTGGTATCGGGCTAGATGGGAAATCGAGATGTTCTTCAATGTGCTGAAGAACGGCTGCTGTGTCGAAGCGTTACAGTTATCGACCGTGGATCGCATTGAGCGGGCATTGGCGCTGTTCATGATCGTGGCATGGCGCATCGCCTATTTAATGCGTATGGGACGAACCTGTCCAGAGCTGGACGCAATGTTGTTCTTTGATTCCGACGAGACTCATGGAGCTTACCTACTGATGAACAAGCGTATGCCCAAGGGCCGCCCTAAGCTAAACGAAGTATTGCGCTTAGTTGCGCAACTGGGAGGCTTTCTTGCTCGAAAAGGCGACGGTGAACCAGGCGCAAAAACTATCAGGAAAGGCTTGCAGAAAGTCATGACGGCCGCCGAAACGCTACGCGCGCTCAGGCACGAACAGAGATGTGTATAACGTGTATTAGCTCAGACCTGATCTGACAGTTACCGGTTATTTATACAGGTGTCTGTCAGATTAAATCTGGTTCAGATTTTTTTTCTGCCCAGACTCGTTTACCATCAAGTAACGTGGCCATTGGCGTACGCCCGCAGCACATTTTACCCTGATGAGTTCGCTCATTATGTAGTGGTCAACTAATATTGGCCACCGCATTAGACTGTATGTAGAACAGTCGCTCAGATTCGTTTGGAGTTAAGCCGCCGTTATACCAGTGAGGCCGGATAGCGCTGTAATACCCCGTGATGTAGCGGATAATCGCGTCCTGGGCTTCGCTGAAGCTGTTGTAACCCTTTGTCGGCACCCATTCTGTCTTCAGGCTGCGGAAGAACCGCTCCATTGGCGCATTATCCCAGCAGTTACCCCGCCGACTCATACTCTGCTTTATCCGGCAGCGCCACAGGGCTTGCCGGTATTGACGGCTGGTATAGTGGCTGCCCTGGTCGCTGTGGAACATGACTCCTGTTGGTTGTCCCCGGAGTTCCCAGGCCATCTGCAACGCTTTAACTGTCAGCGCCGAGTCCGGCGACGTCGACATGGCCCAGCCCACCGGTTTGCGGGCGAACAGGTCTAGCACCACCGCAAGGTAAGCCCAGCATTTGCCCGTCCAGATGTAGGTCACATCGCCGCACCAGACCTGATCCGGCGCGGTAACCGCGAACTGGCGGTTGAGATAGTTCGGTATTTCAACGTGTTCATTGCCGCCGCGTTTGTATTTGTGAGCCGGTCGCTGGCAGCTGGCGATACCCAGCTCCTTCATCAGCTTGCCAGCCAGCCAGCGCCCCATTTTGACACCAGAGCTGCCGGTGACGATGGTCGCGATACTTCGAGCGCCGGCAGAGCCGCCGCTGGCGTTCCAGGCTTCCATGACGCGACTACACTTAACCACGCGCTCACCGTCGGGTTCATTAGCGGAAGCCTGCCAGTGCCTGTAGCTGCTGCGATGTACCTCAAAAGTTTAGCACAACGCCGTGACCGGGTATCGCGCCCTCAGCCTGTCGACTACCGTGAACCGTTGAGTGAGTCCGACATTAAGAGCGCCGTAGCCTTTTTTAGGATTTCGTTCTCCATTTCAAGGCATTGGACTTTTTTCTTCATCTCACGCAGCTCGAGCTGTTCAGGGGTAAGAGGAAGTCCCGTTGGCGTTTTTCCCTGTCGTTCAAGGCGAAGCTTATTGACCCAGCGACTAATGGCAGAATGGCTGACATTAACCCATATCGTTATACACATCTTTTGGCCATTTTTTGAACAGGATGCTCAGAACCCCGTGAATTAAGGCATTCAAGCCATCCCATTGGCTTTTTGAGGTTCAAAATGCCACTCTGAGATAAACCCGTAACTCATTGATTAAACAGTGCGTTAGAAAGATGTGTATAACGATATGACATTAACCGCCTCTGCGGCCTTAACGTATGTGTAGCCGTGGTCGACAACCAGCTTTGCGGCTTCGAGCTTAAATTCCGCCGTAAAATGTTTACCCATGAGGTCACCTGTCGTGTTGATGAGGTGAGCATATCACCTCCGATCAGGTGGCCAGTATCAGTGTGCCACTACACTTTCGTTTTCGTATGGTCTATATCGTTGATAGCCAAGTACAGCTGATAGTCATGTTGTTCCACTTTACCGCAGTACTCCGTCCCCCTGTCCGTCAGTATTCTTAGCATTGGCAGCCCCTGAGCTTCGTAGAACGGCAGCACGCGATCATTGAGCAGGTCGGCGGCAGAGATCGGTACTTTACTCGTGTAAAGCTTGCAGTGCGCCACTTTCGAGTACGTATCCACGAACGTCTGCTGGTAGATACGGCCAACACCTTTCAGATTACCCACGTAGAAGGTGTCCTGCGACCCCAGATAACCCGGGTGAGCAGTCTCTATTTCACCACAGGCTTCGTCGTCGTGCGCCTTCTTCTCCAGTGCAGCGATTTGAGCATCAGTAAGTACGATGCCTTCTCTGGCAACTTTTTCCTCAAGTGCCTTCAGGCGCTTACGAAAGTTTTCCAGATCGTGTCGTTGCCAGATGGAGCGCACACCGCTGCCAGAAATGAAGACGCCTTTTTTACGCAGCTCATTACTGGTCCGGTGCTGGCCATGAGCCGGGAACTCAATGGCGTAATCAACAACCGCACGTTCAGTGGCTTCATCAGCACGGTTTTTCAGGTTGGGAACCCGGCGGTTTTGGTTAACCAGAGCGTCAATGCTGCCTTCTGCCGCCAGTTCCTGATAGCGATAAAACGTGTCGCGTGACACCCCCATGATTTTACAGGCTTTTGATACGTTACCGAGTTCTTCGGCGAGATTGAGCAGGCCGGCTTTGTGTTTGATGATGGGATTGTTAGTATGAAGCATGAGAGTTACCTCGTGTTTTGTATAAGGATTCGACACCCATATCAAAACCGGTAACTCTCAACCTTTCAAGGTCCAGTGTCAGATCAAGTCGCGACTAATACATATAACGAGGTGGTCTATGGCCTCCCGGTCGCAGCAGTCCAGTGCGAACGTCACCCGCAGCTTCTCGCCGTTGTCACAACCGAACTCGAAGCCATCTGAGCACCAGCGCATATCGCTCTCTGCTACCGCGATTTTGCCTTTATGCTCCCGCTTCGGACGTTCAGTTTTATCATGCAACAACAGCAGGTTATGCTCATATCGTTATACACATCTTTCTAACGCACTGTTTAATCAATGAGTTACGGGTTTATCTCAGAGTGGCATTTTGAACCTCAAAAAGCCAATGGGATGGCTTGAATGCCTTAATTCACGGGGTTCTGAGCATCCTGTTCAAAAAATGGCCAAAAGATGTGTATAACGATATGGGTTATGCTCGCTCATTATCCTGTAAAGCCGTTTGGCGTTCACCGGTGGAAGTCCCTCTGCACGACGTTGCTTACGCAGGATACCCCACACTCGGCGGTAACCGTAACTGGGCATGTCGCTGATGATACGGAGGATGTCCGATAATATCTCAGCATCAGCTTCGTCATTACGCCGGTTGCTGCGCCTGTCCAGCCAGTCGGCAGAACGGTTAACCCGCAGTGACAGCTGCGCACGCGACACGCTCATGGCGCGGCTGACCAGAGCTATTCCCCGTCCTTTGGCAACAAGGGCGCGTGCGCTATCCATTTTCGCGACTGGCGGTACTCCACTGCTTCTTTGAGGATCTCAACTTCCATCGTCTTCTTACCCAGAAGGCGCTGTAGCTCCCGGACCTGCTTGAGGGCAGTCGCCAGCGCCGAAGCTGGAACCACTTCTTCTCCGGCCGCAACGGCGGTGAGGCTTCCTTCCTGGTATTGCTTCTTCCACTTAAACAAAAGGCTGGGCTGGATGCCATGCAGGCGGGCTACATGGGAGACGTTCATCCCCGGCTCCATTGTCTGCTGAATGATGGCGATTTTCTCTTGCGGAGTTTTTACGCTTACGGACTTCTTGCCCTAACAGGATCCCGGTCATTTCAAAATTAGCATGATTGTTAGACATATATCTAAGCCTATCTCTTATCTGGAGATACAGCTACTGTCTGGTGTTACAGGGGGCTACATCAACCAGAGCATCAGTGATTATATTTATTTCTGCATTAGACAGGTGTAAAATATCTCCTGTTCAGACATGACTAAATCCTTGGGTAATGACTCCAATTAGTAGAACATGTGTTTTTCGATGAAGGCTCCGATGACTTTTTCGTGGATCTCGACGGAGCGCGAGAAGCAAATCGTTTTACGCGCCAGTCGTTTAATGCGGGTACGGAGCGTCAGGTTATTGCGCTCTATGCGTTGCGTGAAGATCTTGCCAGTCAGATGTTTCTGCTTCGGAACCTCTCTTGCATAGCTGCCCCAGTTGTCACTGGTAATCATGCCGATGTTGAACGGTGTCAACAGAGCCAGCAATTCACGGCAGGTCTCATCGGTTCGGGGGCCAAAAGTGTAGGCCAGAACACCGCCCGTTTTGGTATTGTAAGCGTACCAGAGCCAGTGCTGTAGCGCCTTACTGCCAACGAAGCTCCATTGCTCATCAAGTTCACAGATAAGGGCGACGTCGGCGTGAGCAACGGGAGAAGACGTTATCCTGCGGGGCGAGAGCTTTTTAAAGCCCGGATGACCGTATTGATGCCGATTTTCAACGTTCTGGCGGTATCGCGAACACCGGCACCGTTGAAGGCCATATCAACGATCTGCTCTTTGACTCCCGGCTTTCGCGCTTCATAGCGGTAGGTAAGCTGGAATACACGGCGACAGCAGTGACACCGGAAGCGTTCGCGCTTAGTTGGACTAAGGCCATGTCGATAAACTTTATCTGAATGGCAGCGAGGGCAATGAACAAAAACAGTAACCACGTGGAAACCTCAAATAGCGGCAGAATATCACAAAAGCCAACTATTTGAAGGCATTACCGCACACTTCATGGAATTCATCGATCATCATCGCCGCAGATGGCTGGCGCTGGGCGGGGCCGCATTGGGAGCAGCCATGCTACCGGGGCAGGCGTTTGCCACGCCATCAACCCCACGTCCACGTATTCTCACGCTAGCAAACCTCAATACCGGCGAGTACCTTAAAACTGAATTCTTCGATGGCCGCCGTTACAACAAAGATGAATTGTCCCGTCTGAACCACTTCTTCCGTGATTATCGCGCCAATAAAATCAAAACCATCGATCCTACGCTGTTTGACCAACTCTATCGCTTGCAAGTGATTTTAGGCACCAACAAACCGGTGCAGCTGATTTCGGGGTACCGCTCGGTGGACACCAACAATGAAATGCGCAGCCATTCGCGCGGTGTGGCCAAACAGAGCTATCACACCAAAGGGCAGGCGATGGATTTTCACATCGAGGGTGTGCAACTGGCCAATATTCGCAAAGTGGCGCTGAAACTGAAGGCGGGTGGCGTAGGCTACTATCCGAAAAGTAATTTCGTGCACATTGATACCGGGCCGACGCGGAGCTGGTGACCCTTAACGCTAATAGACCCCGTGGCCTGACCGTGTAATGATGGCGGTCACGTAAGGGTGCTTTTTCGTGAAGTGGAGTGCTATGAAATACCAGATTGTTCCCGTGACGGCGTTCAGCCAAAACTGTACGTTGTTGTGGTGTGAGGAAACCCGTGACGCGGCGATTGTTGACCCCGGTGGCGAAGCGGAAAAAATCAAACGTGCCGTCGCGCAGTGCGACATCAAAGTATCGCAAATCCTGTTGACGCATGGACATCTCGATCACGTCGGTGCGGCTCAGCAACTGGCCGATCACTATCAGGTGCCGATTATCGGCCCGCATCCCGCTGATGCTTTCTGGCTTGATGGTTTGCCCGCACAGAGCCGCATGTTTGGCCTGACAGAGTGTGCGCCGTTAACCCCGACGCGCTGGTTGCAAGAAGGGGATTCGGTGACGGTGGGCAACACTGAGTTGTCCGTGTTGCACTGTCCGGGACATACACCGGGCCACGTGGTGTTTATCGACAAGGTATCGCGTCTGGCGCAGGTGGGCGATGTGATCTTTAATGGCGGTGTCGGGCGTAGTGATTTCCCGCAGGGCGACCATCAGGCGTTGATTACGTCTATCCGCACCAAGTTGTTCCCACTCGGGGACGATATCACCTTTATTCCTGGACACGGCCCGATCTCGACGCTGGGGCAGGAGCGTAAGACCAATCCTTTTGTGCATGATTAATGCACTGGCATCCCCCGACTAGCAGGGGATGCCTGGCGGCATATTACAGCACGGCCACAATGGCTTCGCATAGCGGAGCCATGTTTTCCGGCGTCATACCTGCCACGTTAACCCGTCCAGAGTTCACCGCATAGACCGCAAACTCATCGCGTAGACGCAATACTTGATCTTTGGTCAGGCCGCTGAACGAAAACATGCCATTCTGCTGAATGATAAAGGAGAAGTCCTGCGCCGCGCCTTTTTCCTGCAAGGTATTGACGAACAGATGACGCATGCGTTGAATGCGCTCGCGCATCGCCGTCAGTTCCTGTTCCCACAGCGTACGCAACGTCTCGTTGCCGAGGATGGTTGCCACCACCGCCGCACCGTGTGCCGGTGGGTTGGAGTAGTTGGCGCGGATGATGGATTTCACCTGGCTAAACGCTTTGTCTGCCACATCGGCATTGGCCGCGACCAGGGTGCAGGCACCGACACGTTCGTTATACAAGCCAAAGTTCTTCGAATAGGAGCTGGAGACCAGTAATTCCGGGTGGGAAGCAGCGAAAATACGCAGACCCTCGGCATCCTCTTCCAACCCGCGAGCAAAGCCCTGATAGGAAAAATCAAACAGCGGCAGCCAACCCCTCTGAGCGGACAAGTCAGCCAGCGCTTGCCACTGCTGCGCCGTAGGATCGATACCGGTCGGGTTATGGCAACAGCCATGGAATAACACCACGTCGCCCGCCTGAACCGCTTCGAGGCTTTTGACCATGCCATCAAAGTCCAGCGCGTGGTTAGCGGCATCGTAGTAGTGATAATCACACACTTCCAGCCCGGCAGCCTGAAACACGTTTTTATGGTTAGGCCAGCTCGGGTTACTTACCCAAATACGCTTAGCGGAGGTCTGGTTGGCGATAAACTCTGCGGCAATACGCAGGCCACAGGTGCCACCCGGCGTCTGTGCGCTACGCGCACGCTTTTCACTGATTATCGCGCTTTGTTTGCCGAACAGTAGCTCTTGCGTACGCAGGGCGAACTCGGGCAGGCCATCGATCCCGAGATAGTTTTTGGTGGCTTCATTTTCCAGCAAAAATTGTTCTGCTTTTTTTACGCTGGCCAGCACCGGTGTCTTTCCGGTTTCATCTTTGTATACGCCGATACCCAGGTTGATTTTTTGTGGACGAGAGTCGGCGCGAAACAGATCGGCCAGGCCAAGAATCGGGTCAGCGGCAGCGGCAGTAATATGTTCAAACATTGATGGCTATTCCATGACAGAGGTTAGGCAAGAACCTTCAGGTTACCGCTAGCCATAAGCTTTGCCAACCGTTTGCGATCAAAATGCAGGTGAAATAACAGGAAAAATTGTGGCGGGAGCGATAGCCATAAATGGCGCTAATAGTCAGGGGAGAGAAAACAAAAAGACAGGGCGCAAGGCCCTGTCTTTTTCGTTATCAGACTGCGTAATGCAGTGGTGATAAAACGAAATTAGAACTGATAGGTCAGACCAACAGCAACAACGTCATCAGAGCTCACGCCGTATGCATTGTCATCTTTCAGCAGGTTGATTTGGTAATCAACATAGGTAGAGAAGTTTTTGTTGAACGCGTAAGTACCGCCAACGCTCACGTATTTGGTGATGTAGTCGTTGGTTTTGGTAACAGACGTGTCGTCTTTAGCCTTGGCAGCAACATAGGCCAGAGACGGAGTCAGACCGAAATCGAAGTTGTACTGAGCAACAGCTTCAAACACGGTAGTTTTGTCAGCAACGCCAGTATATTTGCTGCCATCAATGTAGCTCAGATTACGGTATTCACCGTAGGTGGTGGCAACGTAGATGCTGTTAGCGTCATATTTCAGACCAACAGCAGCAGCTTCCGCGTTCTGACCTTTACCACCAGGATAGGCACGTTGAGCGTCAGTGCGGCTGTAGGTAGCATAAGAACCGATGATGCTTACACCGATCGGAGATGCGTACTCCAGTGAAGTACCCCAGCCGTCGCCATTCTGTGCGGATTCATCAGCACGTTTGTTGGTGGTGCTTTCGGTGTTCTTACCTTGGTATTGCAGACCAAAGTTCAGGCCATCAACCAGACCGAAGAAACCTTTGTTGCGGTAAGTAGCAACACCACCAACACGCTGAGTCAGGTTGTCGGTGTATGCTGAATCACCGCCGAATTCCGGCAGAACGTCGGTGTAGGAGATACCGTCGTATGCGATACCCAGGTTACGACCGTAGTCCAGAGAGCCGAAATCAGTCACTTTAAAACCAACGAAAGCGTAACGGGTCTTGTCGCCACTTTGAGCTGATTCAGGGTGATTGCCTTTGAATTCATATTCAAAACGGCCATAACCTGTCAGGTCGCTGTTGATTTGAGTTTCGCCTTTAAAACCCAGACGAACGTAGGTTTTGTCGCCTTCGTTGCTGTTGTCATCGGAGAAATAACGCAGGCCGTTAACTTTACCGTTCAGGTCCAGTTTGTTGCCGTCTTTGTTGTAGATTTCAGCTGCGTTTGCTGCGCCAACAGCTAACAAAGCCGGGATTACTACTGCAAGAATATTGCGTTTCATCATTATTACCCTCATTGGTGTTTTAAGACACCCGCCGCTGCCATTAACAATTCTCGAAAAAAGTAATAAAACTCTTACGGAACTATCACTGGAAGTTTGGTGCCCTCCTGTGTCTGAACGCAGTGTTCCATTCACTCGCCCGTTAATCTACCCTTGAAATGATACTAAGTTCGTAATAAGGTAATGAAAAGAAATATTGTGTTTCAAATTGTAAATATTAGAGAACTTTGTGAGCCTTATCTGAAAGAAAAAAAAAGGCCGCGAAATATTCGCGGCCTTTTTTCTAGTTATTTGTTTTACTTATGTTTAATGCGTATTTAGAAACTGGCGTTGCGCGGAGTGCGAGGGAAAGGGATCACATCGCGCACATTTTGTACACCGGTAACATAGGCAATCAGACGTTCAAATCCGAGGCCAAAACCGGAGTGCGGAATGGTGCCGTAGCGACGCAGATCGCGATACCACCAGTAATCTTCTTTATTAAGCCCCATCTCTTCCAGACGGCTGTCCAACTGCGCCAGACGCTCTTCACGCTGAGAACCACCGATGATTTCACCGATGCCCGGTGCCAATACGTCCATGGCTGCGACGGTTTTGCCGTCTTCATTCATACGCATATAGAAAGCTTTGATGTCTTTCGGGTAGTTTTTTACCACCACTGGCGCTTTGAAGTGCTGTTCTGCCAAATAACGCTCATGCTCGGAGGCAAGATCGACGCCCCAGAACACCGGATTTTCGAAGGTGTGTCCGCAATTGAGAAGGATCTCAATCGCATCGGTGTAATCCACCTGGGCGAAATCTGCACTGACGAAGTTTTCCAGACGGCTGATCGCTTCTTTATCTACACGCTCAGCAAAAAACGCCATGTCATCGGCGCGCTCTTCGAGCACGGCTTTGAACACGTATTTCAAGAGGCTTTCTGCCAGCGCTGCGGCATCGTCCAGAGTCGCAAAGGCCACTTCCGGCTCGATCATCCAGAATTCCGCCAGATGGCGGCTGGTGTTAGAGTTTTCGGCACGGAACGTGGGGCCAAAGGTGTACACATTGGAAAGCGCACAAGCGTAGGTTTCACCGTTCAATTGGCCTGAAACAGTCAAGAAAGCCTCTTTGCCGAAGAAATCTTCACTGAAATCCACTTTGCCCGCATCGGTACGCGGCAGGTTTTCCAGATCCAGCGTGGAAACGCGGAACATCTCACCGGCACCTTCGGTATCCGACGCAGTGATAAGCGGCGTAGAGACCCAAAAATAACCGTTCTCATGAAAGAAGCGGTGAATGGCCTGGGCCAGCGTATGGCGCACGCGTGCTGCGGCACCGATCAGGTTAGTGCGCGGGCGCAGGTGCGCGACTTCACGCAGGTACTCAATGCTGTGACGTTTTGCCGCCATCGGGTAGGTGTCCGGATCGTCCACCCAGCCCACCACCTCAACGGCGGTGGCTTGAATTTCGAAAGACTGACCTTCACTCGGCGACGCAACCACGGTACCCGTGATGATCACAGAGCAGCCGGTGGTCAATTTCAGAACGTCATTCTGGTAATTGGGAAGATTATTATTTACGACCGCCTGTAACGGATTAAAGCAGGAACCGTCATAGACGGCGATAAAGGAGATACCGGCTTTAGAATCTCTCCGGGTACGTACCCAGCCGCGCACGGTGACTTCACTGTCAACGGCGACACGGCCTTGCAGTACGTCGACTACAGGCACTACGCTCATAAAATTCTCTCTTCTCAATGAATGATATTTAACGGGTCAACCCCTAAGGGTGATTTGCTATGTTACTTGCCGTCTGGCAGGACACAAGCAGAAATCACCGGAATGCGTCAAGTTTTGCGCATTCCGGTAACGTTGGGTTAAATACTGAGCAGTCGAGGAGACTAACTGGCTTTTCTGATACGCGGCAGATCGAAGGCTTTGCGCAGTGCGGAAATAAATGCGGCGTCATGGCAGATGGTTTTGCCGGGGCTGTCGGAGAGTTTCGCCACCGGGCGACCGTTACACTCCACCAGTTTGATGACGATATTCAGCGGTGTAACGCCTGGAATATCGCAGGTCAACCGCGTGCCGATGCCAAACACCAGATTGATACGCTGAGAAAAATGGCGATAAAGCGTAAGCGCTTTTTCCAGATGCAAGTTATCGGAGAACACCAGCGTCTTACTCATGAGGTCAATGCCTAACCGTTGATAATGCGCGATGGCATTTTCGCCCCAATCGATCGGATCTCCGGAATCATGACGCAGACCCTGATAGGCATTAGCGAAATCGAGATCGAAATCGCGCAGGAACGCATCCATGGTAATGCAATCCGTCAGCGCGATACCAAGCTGATCGGGGTATTCCACTAACCAGGCGTGCAGTGCGGCACGTTGGCTGTTAGCCAATGTTGCACCGAGTTGCTGGTGCGCCTGGAACCATTCATGCGCCTGTGTTCCCAACGGTGTCAGCCCCAAGCGGCGCGCCAGGTCGTAGTTGCTGGTGCCAATCAAATAGGGGAATTCTTGCTGTAATACGCTCACGATCTCGTGTTGCACGTCGCGGGAAAAACGACGCCGGGTGCCAAAATCCATCAGTTTGAAATGGCTCAGGTCGATACCCTGACTGCGTTCACGGAACTGCGCCAGCGTGCAGCGCAACTGCGCCACGGCGTGCACGGCGCTAACGTCGGGCGTGCGCGAGCGGTGCACCACTTCACTGATCACCGCCAGCAAGGGAACTTCCCATAAAATCACTTCGCGCCACGGGCCGCGAATGCGAATATCCAGTTTGCCGTGATGGTTGCTCACGGTAACTTGCTGCGGGTTAAAGCGGAAATGGCGTAGCCACTGTAAATAATCTGCGGTAAAAAAAGGCAGCGTAGAGAGGTAAGCGAACTCATCGTCGCTGAGTGACAGTTGGCTCATCAGCGCAATCTGCGCGGTGATAGCCTCTGCATAACTCCCTAACAGCTCATCGCCGCGGCAGCGGAATTCCGCTGTAACGTCCACATCATAATAATGATGAAACACCGCTTGCTGCATATGAAGCTTGTACGCATCCGTATCCAGCAATGAGTTCAAAATCGGGGAAGGGTGTAAAGTCATAATGCGTTACAGCATCCTCGTCAGACGCGTTTCCACTATCAAAATCATCAGCAACGTTCGGTTAGTATACCTTGATTCACGCTGCATTGTCGCTATCACCAGATAACAGGGTCTTCTCTTGTTGTGGTGGCTGAAGGCATGATAATGGTGCATTTAATCGCCAGAGGTCAACGCCATGGACGAAAAGTCTCTCTACGCTCATATTCTCAACATGTCCGTTCTGTAGTGGTCAACTAATATTGGCCACCGCATTAGACTGTATGTAGAACAGTCGCTCAGATTCGTTTGGAGTTAAGCCGCCGTTATACCAGTGAGGCCGGATAGCGCTGTAATACCCCGTGATGTAGCGGATAATCGCGTCCTGGGCTTCGCTGAAGCTGTTGTAACCCTTTGTCGGCACCCATTCTGTCTTCAGGCTGCGGAAGAACCGCTCCATTGGCGCATTATCCCAGCAGTTACCCCGCCGACTCATACTCTGCTTTATCCGGCAGCGCCACAGGGCTTGCCGGTATTGACGGCTGGTATAGTGGCTGCCCTGGTCGCTGTGGAACATGACTCCTGTTGGTTGTCCCCGGAGTTCCCAGGCCATCTGCAACGCTTTAACTGTCAGCGCCGAGTCCGGCGACGTCGACATGGCCCAGCCCACCGGTTTGCGGGCGAACAGATCTAGCACCACCGCAAGGTAAGCCCAGCATTTGCCCGTCCAGATGTAGGTCACATCGCCGCACCAGACCTGATCCGGCGCGGTAACCGCGAACTGGCGGTTGAGATAGTTCGGTATTTCAACGTGTTCATTGCCGCCGCGTTTGTATTTGTGAGCCGGTCGCTGGCAGCTGGCGATACCCAGCTCCTTCATCAGCTTGCCAGCCAGCCAGTGCCCCATTTTGACACCGGAGCTGCCGGTGACGATGGTCGCGATACTTCGAGCGCCGGCAGAGCCGCCGCTGGCGTTCCAGGCTTCCATGACGCGACTACACTTAACCACGCGCTCACCGTCGGGTTCATTAGCGGAAGCCTGCCAGTGCCTGTAGCTGCTGCGATGTACCTCAAAAGTTTGGCACAACGCCGTGACCGGGTATCGCGCCCTCAGCCTGTCGACTACCGTGAACCGTTGAGTGAGTCCGACATTAAGAGCGCCGTAGCCTTTTTTAGGATTTCGTTCTCCATTTCAAGGCATTGGACTTTTTTCTTCATCTCACGCAGCTCGAGCTGTTCAGGGGTAAGAGGAAGTCCCGTTGGCGTTTTTCCCTGTCGTTCAAGGCGAAGCTTATTGACCCAGCGACTAATGGCAGAATGGCTGACATTAACCGCCTCTGCGGCCTTAACGTATGTGTAGCCGTGGTCGACAACCAGCTTTGCGGCTTCGAGCTTAAATTCCGCCGTAAAATGTTTACCCATGAGGTCACCTGTCGTGTTGATGAGGTGAGCATATCACCTCCGCTCAGGTGGCCAGTATCAGTGTGCCACTACAAACTTCCGCGTTTCATGCGCTGTGTACGCTGAACCATTATCCGTCAGCCATTGCACTGGTTTATCCGGCAGCGCGCTACCGAAGCGTTTTTCCACCGACCTCAGCATCACATCCTGCACGGTTGAACTGTCATAACCCCTGGTGCTCGCTGCCCAGTCTATGGCCTCCCGGTCGCAGCAGTCCAGTGCGAACGTCACCCGCAGCTTCTCGCCGTTGTCACAACCGAACTCGAAGCCATCTGAGCACCAGCGCATATCGCTCTCTGCTACCGCGATTTTGCCTTTATGCTCCCGCTTCGGACGTTCATTTTTATCATGCAACAACAGCAGGTTATGCTCGCTCATTATCCTGTAAAGCCGTTTGGCGTTCACCGGTGGAAGTCCCTCTGCACGACGTTGCTTACCCAGGATACCCCACACTCGGCGGTAACCGTCACTGGGCATGTCGCTGATGATACAGACGATGTCCGATAATATCTCAGCATCAACTTCGTCATTACGCCGGTTGCTGCGCCTGTCCAGCCAGTCGGCAGAACGGTTAACCCGCAGTGACAGCTGCGCACGCGACACGCTCATGGCGCGGCTGACCAGAGCTATTCCCCGTCCTTTGGTAACAAGGGCGCGTGCGCTATCCATTTTCGCGACTGGCGGTACTCCACTGCTTCTTTGAGGATCTCAACTTCCATCTTCTTCTTACCCAGAAGGCGCTGTAGCTCCCGGACCTGCTTGAGGGCACCTCGTTATACATAAGTCCGCAACGCCTTATATGCCAAGGGTTAGCGGGCTGAAATAGGCAGCCGGTGGGGTTGTAAATGAAGTGAAACCGACGTGTACTATCGCCATTTACGGCGCTGAAAAATGACACGGGATTCAGATGGCTGGGCACACCAAGAACTGGAAGGGGTAAATCTTGGTGACACGAGGCTCAATAAGCGTGCCAAAGGGCTTTTGATACGGCTGGCTGAGAATCCGCAAGCCAGCATTCCGCATGCGTGCCTCGGATGGTCTGAGACGCTGGGTGCTTACCGCTTCATGGAGAACCAAGCATTCGAATGGCGAGACATTCTGCAACCTCACTGGCAGCGTACGCAGGAAAGGATCCGAGAACACGAGGTTGTGCTGTGTATCCAAGACACTACCGAGCTTGACTTCAACGGGCAGCAAATCCAAGGCTTGGGTCCCTTGAACTACGAAGCCAGGCGTGGTCTGTACCTGCATCCGACCTACGCGGTCAGTCCGGATCGCGTGGGGTTGGGCGTACTGGATGCGTGGATGTGGGCAAGAGAGCCGAAGGATGCAGACGGAAAACGCGATGGGCTCAAGGAGAGTACGCGCTGGCTCGAGGGATACGAGCGAGTTGCTGAACTCGCCTCGGAGTTGCCAAACACACGTCTGGTGTACTTAGCCGATCGCGAAGCGGATATCAAGGCGTTGATGCAGCTCGCTGATGACCTTGGCACTCCGGCTGACTGGTTGATCCGCTCGACTCATAATCGCAGTCTGGACTGTAATGAGAAGCTTTGGCAGAAGGTTGGAAAGACCGTGCCGGTGGGATAAATCCAATTCGTTATGGCGGCTCGCGCGGGGCAGAAGGCGCGTACGGTGAAACAGGCGCTGCGCGTGAAGCGAGTGTCGCTGCGTTGCGGGTTGGCAGTGACTTGTGTGATAGCCAAGGAAATTGAGCCGCCAGCAGGCGTGAAGCCATATCGTTATACACATCTTTCTAACGCACTGTTTAATCAATGAGTTACGGGTTTATCTCAGAGTGGCATTTTGAACCTCAAAAAGCCAATGGGATGGCTTGAATGCCTTAATTCACGGGGTTCTGAGCATCCTGTTCAAAAAATGGCCAAAAGATGTGTATAACGATATGGCGTGAAGCCGGTCGAGTGGCGGTTGCTGAGCAATCGCGTACCTGAAGGACGAGAAGATATCGTGGAGCTGATCGACTGGTATCGGGCTAGATGGGAAATCGAGATGTTCTTCAATGTGCTGAAGAACGGCTGCTGTGTCGAAGCGTTACAGTTATCGACCGTGGATCGCATTGAGCGGGCATTGGCGCTGTTCATGATCGTGGCATGGCGCATCGCCTATTTAATGCGTATGGGACGAACCTGTCCAGAGCTGGACGCAATGTTGTTCTTTGATTCCGACGAGACTCATGGCGCTTACCTACTGATGAACAAGCGTATGCCCAAGGGCCGCCCTAAGCTAAACGAAGTATTGCGCTTAGTTGCGCAACTCGGAGGCTTTCTTGCTCGAAAAGGCGACGGTGAACCAGGCGCAAAAACTATCAGGAAAGGCTTGCAGAAAGTCATGACGGCCGCCGAAACGCTACGCGCGCTCAGGCACGAACAGAGATGTGTATAACGAGGTGGGGTTATCTGGGGTCGCAGGACACCTTCTACGTGGGTAATCTGAAAGGTGTTGGCCGTATCTACCAGCAGACGTTCGTGGATACGTACTCGAAAGTGGCGCACTGCAAGCTTTACACGAGTAAAGCACCGATCTCTGCCGCCGACCTGCTCAATGATCGCGTGCTGCCGTTCTACGAAGCTCAGGGGCTGCCAATGCTAAGAATACTGACGGACAGGGGGACGGAGTACTGCGGTAAAGTGGAACAACATGACTATCAGCTGTACTTGGCTATCAACGATATAGACCATACGAAAACGAAAGCGATGTCTCCGCAGACAAACGGTATCTGCGAGCGCTTCCATAAAACTATTTTGCAGGATTTTTATCAGGTTGCGTTCCGTAAGACGTTATACGAGGACCTAGAAAGTCTACAAAAGGATCTGGACAACTGGTTGTGGCATTACAATAATGAGCGAACTCATCAGGGTAAAATGTGCTGCGGGCGTACGCCAATGGCCACGTTACTTGATGGTAAACGAGTCTGGGCAGAAAAAAATCTGAACCAGATTTAATCTGACAGACACCTGTATAAATAACCGGTAACTGTCAGATCAGGTCTGAGCTAATACAACTTAAGATACAAAAGCGGTCCGGAGATGGTGGGTCAAGATCACCTGCGAGTTGGCGACGTTGGTCGGCATTCGTCATGAATATCTTGACCGTTTGCCCCATGCGTTTTCCGGCGGTCAGCGCCAGCGTATCGCCATTGCGCGCGCGCTTTCAGCGCAGCCGGATATCATTTTATTGGACGAACCCACGTCAGCGTTGGATATTTCTGTTCAGGCACAAATTCTGAATTTACTGGTGCTGCTACAGCGACAGCGTAAACTTACCTACGTGCTGATATCGCATAATATTTCTGTTATCCGTCACATGAGCGATCGTGTAGCCGTCATGTATTTAGGGCAAATCGTTGAATTAGGCACGGCGCACAGTGTCCTGAACCAGCCGCGCCATCCCTATACCCGTTTGTTGCTGGAGTCGGTTCTTCGGCTTGACAGGCTGTTGTTGCAACAGGCCGGAGAAGAGATGAAAACGGGCGAATTACCCAGTAATCGACGGTTACCTCAGGGCTGCTTTTTTCGAGAACGTTGCCCTTATGCGGGCGCTGATTGTGGACAGCCCCAATTACTGACGCTGCTAAATGAAACCGATGGCATACGCTGTTGGCTTGCGGCTGGAGGCTTATAAGAATATTCCTATTTTCGCGGGTTCCAAGAAAAGAATAGCAAGCCCTTTTTTTCTATGGGGTAAAAACCTGGGGAAAGGCTTCCCGAAGATCAACCGTTATGCATACAGGAGATAACGTTCGCTGCGAAGCATATAGCATTAATGTGACAGGATAGTGAATTTTTAGCCTTGACCTTCGTGCCCAGAATCGCTATTGATACCATGTGGGTGCTCGAAAAGCAGTCACTGTTTTCTTTCCACCAGATGAACAATGAGGGAAATGAGGCATGAAGAGACAGAAACGAGATCGTTTGGAACGTGCGCAATCGCGCGGCTATCAAGCAGGACTTTCCGGAAAGTCAAAGGAACTTTGTCCTTATCAATCTATTAATGCCCGATCTGAATGGTTGGGAGGCTGGCGGCAAGCCATGGAGGACAGGGCGGTTACCACGTAGTCTCCTTTTGTACCGGTGCCTATTGTACCGGTCTCATTGATTTGTCCTTAATGACCTCCGCACATTTGCGGAGGTTTTTGCTTTTTAAAGCAAGCCACAGGATATACAACGTGTCGTGCAGCGAAGCGTAATAAGTCAAGGCGCGCAGAGAGAAGATGTTTCGTCGCACAGCGATGAATCAACAGCATGATATTAAATGAGAAAGGAAACGGTCAAGAGAACGGCGTTTTTTGTGAAGAACTTATCCTCAGCAATATTGATGCTCAGTCGTGCGGGTATCGATATTCCAAACGGCATGTTCCCCCTCCACACCATTTACTGTAAATACACGCGCGAAAAACGAAAAGCAGAGCAGTTGGCTATCACTTCAATCAAGCCGATCTTTAGCGTCGCATCAACGGCAAGGCGAAAGAAAGGTTACCTGGATTGATAAAACAATATTATGTAAGTGTAGTGGTCAACTAATATTGGCCACCGCATTAGACTGTATGTAGAACAGTCGCTCAGATTCGTTTGGAGTTAAGCCGCCGTTATACCAGTGAGGCCGGATAGCGCTGTAATACCCCGTGATGTAGCGGATAATCGCGTCCTGGGCTTCGCTGAAGCTGTTGTAACCCTTTGTCGGCACCCATTCTGTCTTCAGGCTGCGGAAGAACCGCTCCATTGGCGCATTATCCCAGCAGTTACCCCGCCGACTCATACTCTGCTTTATCCGGCAGCGCCACCGGGCTTGCCGGTATTGACGGCTGGTATAGTGGCTGCCTTGGTCGCTGTGGAACATGACTCCTGTTGGTTGTCCCCGGAGTTCCCAGGCCATCTGCAACGCTTTAACTGTCAGCGCCGAGTCCGGCGAGGTCGACATGGCCCAGCCCACCGGTTTGCGGGCGAACAGGTCTAGCACCACCGCAAGGTAAGCCCAGCATTTGCCCGTCCAGATGTAGGTCACATCGCCGCACCAGACCTGATCCGGCGCGGTAACCGCGAACTGGCGGTTGAGATAGTTCGGTATTTCAACGTGTTCATTGCCGCCGCGTTTGTATTTGTGAGCCGGTCGCTGGCAGCTGGCGATACCCAGCTCCTTCATCAGCTTGCCAGCCAGCCAGCGCCCCATTTTGACACCAGAGCTGCCGGTGACGATGGTCGCGATACTTCGAGCGCCGGCAGAGCCGCCGCTGGCGTTCCAGGCTTCCATGACGCGACTACACTTAACCACGCGCTCACCGTCGGGTTCATTAGCGGAAGCCTGCCAGTGCCTGTAGCTGCTGCGATGTACCTCAAAAGTTTGGCACAACGCCGTGACCGGGTATCGCGCCCTCAGCCTGTCGACTACCGTGAACCGTTGAGTGAGTCCGACATTAAGAGCGCCGTAGCCTTTTTTAGGATTTCGTTCTCCATTTCAAGGCATTGGACTTTTTTCTTCATCTCACGCAGCTCGAGCTGTTCAGGGGTAAGAGGAAGTCCCGTTGGCGTTTTTCCCTGTCGTTCAAGGCGAAGCTTATTGACCCAGCGACTAATGGCAGAATGGCTGACATTAACCGCCTCTGCGGCCTTAACGTATGTGTAGCCGTGGTCGACAACCAGCTTTGCGGCTTCGAGCTTAAATTCCGCCGTAAAATGTTTACCCATGAGGTCACCTGTCGTGTTGATGAGGTGAGCATATCACCTCCGCTCAGGTGGCCAGTATCAGTGTGCCACTACACTCAGCCAATTCGATCGCCTGCTGAAGAAAATCAGCGTTGAGGCTGCTCTCAACGCCGAAATGTCCCACCATCTGGGCTACGATAAAAATCAGCCCAAACCGGGGGCCAACTCCCGCAACGGCTATTCCACAAACACCGTGACCACCGGCGATGGCCCTCTGGAACTACGTACTCCGCGCGATTGTGATGGCTCCTTCGAACCACAACTGGTGAAGAAAAACCAGACCCGGATCACCGGGATGGATAACCAAATCCTGTCCCTGTACGCCA
The DNA here is from genome assembly GCF_053848865.1 of Symbiopectobacterium sp. Eva_TO. Taxonomy (NCBI): domain Bacteria; kingdom Pseudomonadati; phylum Pseudomonadota; class Gammaproteobacteria; order Enterobacterales; family Enterobacteriaceae; genus Symbiopectobacterium; species Symbiopectobacterium sp. Eva_TO. The sequence continues at coordinate 3,466,463 of NZ_JBSPEY010000004.1, forward strand.
GAGGGATGACCACCCGCGAGATAGCGTCTGCGTTCAACGAGCTGTATGACGCGGATGTCTCACCGGCGCTGGTCTCGAAGGTCACCGACGCCGTGATGGAACCGGTTACTGAATGGCAAAATCGTCCACTGGATGCAGTCTATCCCATTGTTTACCTTGACTGTATCATCCTGAAGGTCCGGCAGGACAGTCGCGTCATCAATAAATCCGTGTTCCTGGCACTGGGTATCAACATCGAGGGCCAGAAAGAACTGCTGGGTATGTGGCTGGCCGAAAACGAGGGCGCGAAGTTCTGGCTCAATGTGCTGACAGAACTAAAAAACCGCGGCCTGAACGATATCCTCATCGCCTGTGTCGACGGTCTGAAAGGTTTCCCGGACGCCATCAACGCGGTGTATCCGGAAGCCCGCATCCAGCTGTGCATCGTGCACATGGTACGCAACAGCCTGAGGTTCGTCCCTTGGAAGGACTACAAAGCCGTCACACGCGACCTGAAAGCCATCTATCAGGCCGCTACGGAAGAAGCAGGACAGCAGGCGCTGGAAGCATTCGCCAGCGCATGGGACAGCCGCTATCCACAGATAAGCCGGAGCTGGCAGACGAACTGGAGCAATCTGGCAACGTTCTTCGCTTACCCGGCAGATATCCGCAAAGTCATCGACACAACCAACGCCATCGAGTCGCTGAACAGCGTGATCCGGCATGCGATTAAAAAACGCAAGGTGTTCCCGACTGACGACGCAGTGAAAAAGGTGGTGTGGCTGGCAATCCAGTCGGCCTAACAGAAATGGACGATGCCACTGCGGGACTGGCGTATGGCAATGAGCCGTTTTATTATCGAGTTCGGTGACCGCCTGAACGGTCACTACTGAGAAAGGCATTTACACAGAATCATGTACAGGGTCCTCAGAGGCGTTTTGTTTTTATCTGGCGGTGAGGGAGGGATTCGAACCCTCGATACGTTTTCACGTATACACACTTTCCAGGCGTGCTCCTTCAGCCACTCGGACACCTCACCGGATTGTTCGCCAGCAGTATGCTGCGGCGACGGGCGCTAATGTAGGTAAATTGCCGGGCAGCGTCAATGAGTTTATGCAACAAAATGCGCGTTTAGTTAAACTTAATGCAATTTGCTGATTTACTGACCTATTCTAGTTTAAATAGGGCGCTATCAATGTGTTAAATTTTCGTTATGGCTGCGGCGCAGGCTGCCAGTGTCAGTGAGAAATGGTATGCTGGCGGTGAAATGCCTAAATAACTGTTCCGAATAGTAGATCACCTGAAGGGAACTCAGTCCGAGTTGAGCGATCTGATCAATCGATAAAGATCCCAAATCATCAACCGGACTTAGCGATGTCGAGCATAGCACCGATACCCCGTAACGAACGACGCCTGATGAAGAAAACTCTCCATAAAACGCGTGACAAGAATCACGCCCGCAGGCTGACCGCCATCCTGATGTTGCACCGGGGCGAGCGCGTGAGCGATGTCGCCAGAATGCTTTGCTGCGCCCGTTCGTCAATCGGCAGATGGATTAACTGGCTCACCCTGTACGGCATTGAAGGTCTCAAATCTCTGCGGCCCGGTCGTGGCCGTCGCTGGCCGTTTGAACAGATCTGCGCACTGTTAATCCAGCTCGTAAAGCGTTCCCCTCATGATTTTGGCTATCAGCGTTCGCGCTGGAGCACGGAACTGCTAGCGATAAAAATCAATGAGATAACCGGTTGCCAGTTGCATGCTTCCACGGTGCGCCGTTGGCTGCCTTCTGCCGGTCTGGTGTGGCGACGCGCAGCTCCTACGCTGCGTATCCGCGACCCGCATAAGGAAGAAAAAATGGAGGTCATCGCGATGGCGCTGGAACAATGCAGCGCGGAACATCCCGTCTTTTACGAAGACGAAGTGGATATTCATCTGAATCCCAAAATTGGCGCGGACTGGCAGGTTCGCGGGAAGCAGAAACGCATCGTGACGCCGGGCCAGAACGAGAAATATTATCTGGCGGGTGCATTACACAGCGGGACGGGAAAAGTCAGCTATGTTGGAGGAAACAGTAAAAGTTCGTGTTTGTTTATCAGTATGTTAGAGCATCTGAGAGCAACGTACAGGCGGGCAAAAACGCTCACGCTGATAGTTGATAACTACATTATTCACAAAAGCCGGGAGACGGAGCGCTGGCTGGAAGAAAACCCGAAATTCAGGGTTATTTATCAGCCGGTGTACTCACCATGGGTAAATCATGTAGAGCGGTTATGGCAGGCGTTGCATGAAACCATTACCCGCAATCATCAATGCTGTTCAATGTGGCAGTGACTGAACAAGGTTCGCCGCTTCATGGAAACCGTCAGCCCGTTTCCCAGTGGAAAACATGGACAGGCAAAAGTGTAGCGGTATTAGGCTGTGTCCCTTAATCCCATGAGTTATACTAACTGTTTGTTTCTACATCATTTTAAACTATGGCTCGCTACGACCTTCCCGATGAAGCATGGGCTATCATCCAGCCCTTACTCCCTGCTGAACCAGCAACACCACAGGCCGGACGCCCATGGGCTGAGCATCGCATGATTATCAATGGCATGTTCTGGGTGCTGTGCTCTGGTGCCCCATGGCGTGATTTACCTGAGCGATACGGCCCATGGAAAACCGTTTATAACCGCTTTAACCGATGGTCAAAATCGGGAGTCATTAACATTATTTTCAATAAGTTACTTTCATCACTTGATGCCCATGGCCTCGTGGACTGGTCAGCGACTGCGCTGGATGGTAGCAATATCAGGGCGCTGAAATGTGCTGCCGGTGCTCAAAAAAACATCCCGATATCACCGGAGATAATGGGCTGGGTCGCTCTCGAGGTGGTTTTGGCACCAAAATCCATATGGCTACAGACGGAAGTGGTCTTCCGTTAAACATCGTGTTGAGCCCCGGTCAGGCTCATGAAAGTCAGTTTGCACTACGTCTTTTGGACGGTATTGGTGTCCAACGCCAGAACGGCAGTATGAAACGCCGTGGTCATGCGGTACTCGCTGACAAGGCGTACTCCGGGCATGTATTACGTAACGAGCTAAAAAACAGAGGTATAAAAACTGTCATCCCCCGAAAATCCACTGAAAAAATGGCGGTGGATGGTCGTTCAAAGCTCGATCGTGACGCCTACCGCAATCGGAACGTTGTTGAGCGGTGCTTTGGCCGTCTGAAAGAATACCGTCGCATTGCGACACGTTACGACAAAACGGCGAGGAATTATCTGGCAATGTTGAAACTGGGCTGCATCCGCCTGTTTTACCAGAGGTTATGTAATTAAGGGACACAGCCTAGGAACAGCTATTTAGCCAGGAGAGACCATGTATCCCGTCGATTTACATGTATTAGCTCAGACCTGATCTGACAGTTACCGGTTATTTATACAGGTGTCTGTCAGATTAAATCTGGTTCAGATTTTTTTCTGCCCAGACTCGTTTACCATCAAGTAACGTGGCCATTGGCGTACGCCCGCAGCACATTTTACCCTGATGAGTTCGCTCATTATTGTAATGCCACAACCAGTTGTCCAGATCCTTTTGTAGACTTTCTAGGTCCTCGTATAACGTCTTACGGAACGCAACCTGATAAAAATCCTGCAAAATAGTTTTATGGAAGCGCTCGCAGATACCGTTTGTCTGCGGAGACATCGCTTTCGTTTTCGTATGGTCTATATCGTTGATAGCCAAGTACAGCTGATAGTCATGTTGTTCCACTTTACCGCAGTACTCCGTCCCCCTGTCCGTCAGTATTCTTAGCATTGGCAGCCCCTGAGCTTCGTAGAACGGCAGCACGCGATCATTGAGCAGGTCGGCGGCAGAGATCGGTGCTTTACTCGTGTAAAGCTTGCAGTGCGCCACTTTCGAGTACGTATCCACGAACGTCTGCTGGTAGATACGGCCAACACCTTTCAGATTACCCACGTAGAAGGTGTCCTGCGACCCCAGATAACCCGGGTGTGTAGTGGTCAACTAATATTGGCCACCGCATTAGACTGTATGTAGAACAGTCGCTCAGATTCGTTTGGAGTTAAGCCGCCGTTATACCAGTGAGGCCGGATAGCGCTGTAATACCCCGTGATGTAGCGGATAATCGCGTCCTGGGCTTCGCTGAAGCTGTTGTAACCCTTTGTCGGCACCCATTCTGTCTTCAGGCTGCGGAAGAACCGCTCCATTGGCGCATTATCCCAGCAGTTACCCCGCCGACTCATACTCTGCTTTATCCGGCAGCGCCACAGGGCTTGCCGGTATTGACGGCTGGTATAGTGGCTGCCCTGGTCGCTGTGGAACATGACTCCTGTTGGTTGTCCCCGGAGTTCCCAGGCCATCTGCAACGCTTTAACTGTCAGCGCCGAGTCCGGCGACGTCGACATGGCCCAGCCCACCGGTTTGCGGGCGAACAGGTCTAGCACCACCGCAAGGTAAGCCCAGCATTTGCCCGTCCAGATGTAGGTCACATCGCCGCACCAGACCTGATCCGGCGCGGTAACCGCGAACTGGCGGTTGAGATAGTTCGGTATTTCAACGTGTTCATTGCCGCCGCGTTTGTATTTGTGAGCCGGTCGCTGGCAGCTGGCGATACCCAGCTCCTTCATCAGCTTGCCAGCCAGCCAGCGCCCCATTTTGACACCAGAGCTGCCGGTGACGATGGTCGCGATACTTCGAGCGCCGGCAGAGCCGCCGCTGGCGTTCCAGGCTTCCATGACGCGACTACACTTAACCACGCGCTCACCGTCGGGTTCATTAGCGGAAGCCTGCCAGTGCCTGTAGCTGCTGCGATGTACCTCAAAAGTTTGGCACAACGCCGTGACCGGGTATCGCGCCCTCAGCCTGTCGACTACCGTGAACCGTTGAGTGAGTCCGACATTAAGAGCGCCGTAGCCTTTTTTAGGATTTCGTTCTCCATTTCAAGGCATTGGACTTTTTTCTTCATCTCACGCAGCTCGAGCTGTTCAGGGGTAAGAGGAAGTCCCGTTGGCGTTTTTCCCTGTCGTTCAAGGCGAAGCTTATTGACCCAGCGACTAATGGCAGAATGGCTGACATTAACCGCCTCTGCGGCCTTAACGTATGTGTAGCCGTGGTCGACAACCAGCTTTGCGGCTTCGAGCTTAAATTCCGCCGTAAAATGTTTACCCATGAGGTCACCTGTCGTGTTGATGAGGTGAGCATATCACCTCCGCTCAGGTGGCCAGTATCAGTGTGCCACTACACGCAGAGGCTAAACGGAAAAACATCCGCCTGTTTGCCATCACCGATCATGGTCCAGACATGGCAGATGCGCCGCACTATTGGCACTTTATGAATATGCCTGTCTGATGGTTTAATCTTTTGTTGTGTATGTGTTTTATTGCTATATGATCTTGCTGTGGGGCATATGCGGGGCATTTTGCGCAATCTTGCTGTTGATTAGCGCTATCTGATCGTCATTATTCCCTGGCATCCAATCTCCATATACTTGATAAAGCATCTGCGGGCTAGAGTGGCCCATCTGGGAAGCTATAAAGTAGGGGTTGGCCCCTGCCGAAAGCATCCAGCACGCGAAAGTGTGTCGAGACTGATACGCCTTTCTGTGCCGAATCCCCGCCTTTCGTGAAGCAGATGTCCACGTTTGCCTTATTGACTCTGAAGAATAGCAAATGCCTCCCGCCCCATTTCTACACGATACAGACGGGGAAAAGACAAAGGTGCATTCATCATGTCTTGTTTTTCCGTGTTGGCGTGTATGTACTGTTACTATATGCTTAGCGCCCATCCTCGTTATTGCCATCTGATTTTTCAGAGCCTGCAACGCTCTATCATTCAGCTTGATGATCCGGTCTGTTCCCGCGTCTGTTTTCGGCACCGAGAATATTTTGGCTGTAGTGATGTTTCTTCTCACGCACAGAGTTCCATCCTTCATGTCTATATCTTCCCATGCCAAAGAGCACAGCTCTCCGTGACGCATTCCGGTGAAGAAGGCCAGCGTCCATAAGTTACGAGTCTGATCGCTTGGCAGCGCAGTTATTAGCCTGTCAAACTCGTCTTCAGATAGCGGGTCTGGACGAACCTTTGCCTTGCGCAGCATCTTCACTGAATACTTAAGATCCGCATCCATATACCCATTTTCTTTTCCGAAGGCGAATACTGACAGCGCCGTTGACATGTACGAGTTCACCGTTACAACGCTGCGTCCCTTTTTACCATTGCCTGACAAATGAAATCCCTCAATAAGCTCGTTACGCATTTTTGCCAAATCTTGCTTACGTATACCAGAAACGGGGACATTTACACCGAGAGTAATTACGATAGAACGAACTTTATTGCGGTATCTGATCATGGTGTTCTCAGATATTTCGTACCGCTTAATATTCAGCCATTTATTGAATAGCTGCATCACAGTGAGTGATGAATTTTCTGTTTTGTTTGATGATGATTTCGGAAATTTATCATCATAATTAAACGTGCCCGTTTTTATCGCGTAGACTACCGATTGCCGCAACTCCCCCGCAATCTTCCTGTTTTTGGGTGTGTCAGGCACCCCGATGGATTCCCTGCATCGCCTTCCTTCATGCATAAACCAGATGCGGAGCATACCTCCGTGACACTCCACACCAGTCGGATATTGCTTCTTCATAGCCCTCTCCTTGTTGAAATGGATCGCCATTTAAGCAGATTTTTTTTCTCTTTGCTTTGCTGCTGGCATTCTCTGAATCCACTCATCAACCAACTCACGATTGTAGAAACACGGCGCTGTTTCTCCAGGCTCTCCATTTCCTGAAACTTTTTTATATTCACGGCCTTCCATCCATGACGTGTCTCGTGCGTGCTTTATAGTACTTGCCTTTAATCCAGTTACAGCCATAAGTAAGCTCTCAGAAACCCACTTATTCGGAACAATTTGAATCACTTCAGGCATAGACACCTCACTTTCTCAGAATTTTCTCTAACGAGTAACACGCGCGCATAAGCAGATAGGCAATCACTGTCAGGAACATAAAGAGCATTGGTATGGGTAGGGTGGTGTTGACATCCTCGATAACAGGGCGGGATGAAGGTGCTGGGGCAGATCGTAGAGGTTTGCCTTGCTGTTCGAGGATATCGATAACCTTTCTGTATCCGTTTCCAGCCATTTTACGACTTTATCCAATTGGGTTTCTTCCGGGTGATAGCTCCCCATGAGGGCAGCATTACCCGCGAATGCGTAATTCATAGGGTGCTCCTGTTATTATTGTGTTATTTGTGTATTATATTTTGCATGGCTCATGGTTTTCCAATTTCGGCCATTATCTTTAGATAACATGCGCCAGCAGAGGGAAAGCCGGATTGATAAATAGCCTGTTCGTCGAATACGTCTTGCATGGATATGCCCTTCGCGGTACAGGCGTTCAAATCGCTTCGCCCGCTCTCTTATCCCGATGGGAATTTTAGGTTTCATTCTCTTTCTCCGTTTGATATTTGATTAATGCCTGAGTTGCACGACTGTGACGACGGCGGGCATTATGCAATTCACGTTTTTTCTGATTCAGCGCCATAATGTGCTGGCTGGTATGCGCAATAGCATTGTGATATTCAGGTGTTCCAGGTATGAGGTGTGCATCAATCTCGCGTGATGTGTGAAGATAATCTCGTATCGATGCGTAATATTGGTTCCTTAATATTTTCACGACCTGCTGGCATTTCACGATAGCTTTAGATGCTGCGATAATGCGGGCAACGATAACTTCCTGTGATTGCTTCATGATTTTTTATATGAACGCATCCCGTTTGCAAGGCATCCATTATTTTGACATTGACGGGTAGGTTGCAGCTTTATATCCGGCTTTTTTGCAGCCATAAAGCTGCGAGCCACTATGTAATCCGCTGACTCACGCCTCATTTCCTTAGCGAGCTTTAAGCTCAAAAAATCATTCAGGTTTAGCGAGTCCCGGTCTTACCTGTCTTTGTCATCACGCTGGCCACCAGAGCAACCTTTTTGCATTCACCCTTTTTAAGAGTAAATAGTTATCGGTATCAGTGATTAATAGGGCCTGATACTGACATGATTTTTATCGTACTTACGCTCATGGGCGGCTAGCGCCCACACAGTTCGCGCCAGCTTATTTGCCATCGCCACGATAGCCACACCGGTCGGACGCCGTTTTTTAAGTTCCGTTATCCATGGCCCAGGCTCTTTAGCAACTAACGAAGCGGCTCTTGCCCCATGGATAAACAGCGTTCGCAGATAGGTGTCACCACGTTTGCTTATCCCCAGCAGCCGAACTTTCCCCCCGGAACCCGTCTGCTTCGGCACCAGACCGACATAAGCAGCGAACTGTCTGCCGGATTTAAACGCTGAGGCTTCCCCCATGGTGGCAACTGCCGCTGTGGCGATTAACGGCCCCACGCCGGGAATTTCCATCAGCCGTTTACAGGTTTCGTTCTGCCGGGCCACGCTGTTAAGCTGTTTTTCAAGGCCATCTATCAGCATGTCCAGCTCATTCAGTCTGTTGTACTGGTCTTCCAGCACGGTGATGAGATACGGCGGCAGCTTCGTTTTCAGCCGCTCCAGTGCAGCCGGTAGCTCCCTGTCCATCGCTGCCCGACCTTTATGGATGGTTTCGCCAAACTCCAGTAATGTTCCGTGCAGCGCGTTAATCTGTGCAGTTCTGAACTTCACCTGTTGTCTGCGTGAACGGTGCAGAACCAGTACCGATTGCTGTTCTTCCGTTTTTACGGCTATCGCCTTGCCTGGCTGCTGTACCGCCATCCAGATAGCGCGGGCATCCATGACATCATTCTTGTTGCCCATGACGAACGCCTTGACGAACCGTCCCTGCATCAGCCGGACTTTATGCCCCAGCTTTTCCAGTTCCCGGGCCCAGTGCTGAGAGCCTCCACAGGCCTCCATGCCAATCAGGCAAGGCTCCCGGTTACTGAAGAACGTCAGAAAATCCTTGCTGCGCAGCTGCTTGTCCACCACTTCACCTGTGTGCTCATTGACGAAGTGAACCTGAATCAGATGCTTTGCGATATCAACGCCAACCGGTGTATATTTCATGCTGTGGAGTCTCCAGTCTGAGGGAGCTTTATGCATCCCGTATTGGGCACCATGATGCCGGAAATCTGCGAGGCTCCACACCTGCCGACTTCACTCTTTCAACCATCATTCTGCTCCGCGCTTAAAGAGGTGGGATGCGTTCATTACATTTCCTCATGCGACCTGAAGATATTTATCGTGGGTAAATTCACCGTTCCAGCCTTTCTTCATCGGAAGCTCGCCTTTCAAATAGTGGCGATACAGCCATTTGGCACCTTCTTTTAAAAGAATGACTTCATAGAATTGCTTCTTGCCTTTTTCGGTGTTAACGGTGACCGTTTTTTCGGTGAAATATTTATCGCGCGCATAAGCCTTTACACGCCATTCATAAGGCTTGTTTTCCTCTTTCTGTCCGTCGTAGAGGAAATTACGCTCTGCCAAGAACAGATTTACCCCCATAACATTCACACCATTAAGTTGCTTGCAGAACTGGACTGGCGTCATTCCTGTTTGGAATAAGTTTTGCAAGCAATGAATCTCTTCTTCTTGCTTTTTGTTAACCAATGCCAGACGTTGCTTTTCCTCTGCTAATTCGGCAGCGAGGCGCAGTGCATCGGGATATGTTTGCGGGATGGCGGGTTTCTTGGCTTGTTCTTCCAGTTCACGCCAGCGTTTGGCGACTTTATGGCGAAGCTCAATGCTGTACCCCATGACGAGTGTCATCGTTAGGTCTTGGTCAAGCAAAAACTCCTGATAGGTGCGTCCTTTGCTGTCTTTGTAATCGGCGGAAAAGTCCGCCGATTGAATATTGAGCGCCTCGAACATTTTGCGGCAATCAGCAAGAACGTCTTTATGCTGTTTTCCAGTTAGCTCCGCAATCTCGCGGCTGGACATGGTTAATGTTTGTGCAATAGTTAAATTTTGCATACAGATATACCTCGTTGGTTAAAACGATAATGGAACCCCGGCACGATACCGGGGCGGGATTAGTGGTTAGTGACGCTGTAGGAACTGGTTAACGTTCGCCTGTTGCCATTTTTCGAGTGCATGGGTCATCACGCCGTAATGCTGCTGCGTGCTCTCTTCAAGCATCCGCTGCATTTCAGCAAGCACGATAGCCTCATATTCACGATTGCGAAGGATGCGGCGCATGGTCTGCTTCTCAGCGTCGAAGATGGCACCTTTGAGCGTGTTGGTAATGCCGTAAATACGGCGGCACTCTTCGGCCAACAGGGGAAGTTGCCGGATTTCGAAGTGCTGAGGTGAGGGTACGCCCGTTACGCGGCGCAGGGCGTACCATATGGCGCTCCTCCATGCCCGGTCGAAGTGGAAGCCGTTCGCCATGCTCCAGACGAGGCGAGTCAGGCAATCAACATCATCATTGCTGAATAGTTCGGCTGCTTGGGGTTTGTATTGTGGATGCTCGTATTTGCCAGTCTTGCGGATTGAGGGAAGTACCTCACTTGTTACCCACTTGCGGAAGCTATCGGGCAAGGTGCCTTGCTTCACAGCGTCACGGCAACGTAGTACCAAGGGCTTTGTTGAATAAACAGATTTTATGCTGGCAGCCCAGTAAAACGATTGTTTCCAGCAACGTAAAATCATGCAGTTAAGCATCATGAGAAAACGGAATGCCTAAGGTGACAAGCATTTTCTGCCAAAAAGAGTATGGCAAAACAGCATGATTCCCTATTATTCAACAAAGCCGGCTAACGGGTAAAATTTTGCAGATTGGCGGTCAGATCGCTTACACTTGGCTTAACACAGGAGGATCCGCTATGGGCCAGGTTGCATTTGATACATTGCAGGCGTCAGAAGAGCTTGAGACTGCTGGCATCTCTAGAGAACAGGCCAGGGCGATTTCGCTCGTCGTACGTAAGTCTCACGAAGTGGCGGATGTCGCTACCAAGGCTGATATTGCCGAAGTGAAGCGCGATATCGCTGACGTTCGCAAAGAGATAGCCGATGTCCGCAAGGACCTATCCTCAGAGATAGCCGATGTCCGTAAAGATATGGAAGCTCGCTTCGAGAAGAACGAAGCTCAGATGCAGGCTCGCTTCGAGAAAACTGAAGCTCAGATAGCCGATGTCCGTAAGGATATGACTGCCGGTTTTGATAAACTTGGCATGCAGATGACCATCCGGCTCGGGCTAATGGTAGCTGCCGCCGTGAGCATCATTGCTGCCATTCTCAAAATGTGACGCCAGCCGCCCGGCGATGTTATTGATAATGAATTATCTTTTACCAAAGGCGCATTGGCTGGTATCAATGCATATCTGTATAATATATCTTAAAATTAACTCTATTGCTCATTAGTCAATTATGGTCGCATAAGCATTTTTACGAATTCATCTCGCATTTTTGGAGTGAGTTGATACCGGACGATACTGGTACCCATTTCCTCTAAGTCCAGAATAATATTGCCTTTTTTATCGTGATAAACCTCTAGGCTATAGATATGTGAGCACCAGTGTTCAATACTGGTTGGGGTAAGTAGCGTGTTATTGTAATACATAGTGTATGATTCCTTTCGTTGATATAATGGGTGCCTTTTTTACACAAGAAGGGGCTTTGTTGAATAAACAGATTTTATGCTACCAGCCCAGTAAAACGATTGTTTCCAGCAATGTAAAATCATGCAGTTAAGCATCATGAGAAAACGGAATGCCTGAGGTGATAAGCATTTTCTACCAAAATGGGCATAGTAAAACAGCACGATTTACTATTATTCAACAAGGCCACTTTGAGCCATATCGTTATACACATCTTTTGGCCATTTTTTGAACAGGATGCTCAGAACCCCGTGAATTAAGGCATTCAAGCCATCCCATTGGCTTTTTGAGGTTCAAAATGCCACTCTGAGATAAACCCGTAACTCATTGATTAAACAGTGCGTTAGAAAGATGTGTATAACGATATGACTTTGAGCCCGTGGTGACACGGGCGTTGATTATTTTCTTCGCAGTTGGTGAATGCGGCTCTCTGTAGTACTTTTAATAATCCTGTAGCAAGTATATCAAAAATAGTCCTCAATAAATCTGAATGTTACATTCTCTTCAAGCTGTGCTATCTCTCTGATGTCGCGCATGCTTGATAAATCTAGCGTTACTGTTATTTCCGCGGATAAATTCAAGAACTTATTATTTGCTTTGAGTAAGTGATTGTGCTGCCATATATCGGTATCTTCCTTCATATTAAATAGATTGGGAAATCCACCATCCATAATGACCTTGGTGCTCGTTGAATCTCCATCCAGAGTGAGTTTATCGAGTTTTATGTTTACTGACGGAGTTTTTGCCCAATAAGATGCCCCATTGCCGAAGCTGAATTTTAGCTCGATATCCCCACTTCTTTCTTTGTCGCAATTCACATTCACTGTCGCTCGCTTGCTTATCGTACTGTCATTCTCTAGCATGGCACGAGTTATATCGCCATAATCAAGTATCCGCGGTGACACATCGATATTGCAGAACCTTGTTTTGAACATGGGCTCCAGTCCTGAATCTCTTATTAATTGTGCGCATACAGGTCTCATAAAATTACTGGTGATTACCATTATAACAAATATGCGAATAATTATTTTCATTTTGCTTTCCTTTTATCTTTTTATCGGCAAACTGCCGGCACGGTTTCATACGGCTCGTCGTCTTTCGGTGGCTCGGGGCTTATTGCAAAGTCCAGTGTGCAACGCCGTCCGCTATCGTCCTCAATAATGAGGCCGTTGTGGGTATGCTGTTCGTCCAGATAGATATCGCTGTCGGTGCCGGTGATGCTTAGATAGTTCCCCTTACCGTCCAGTACCGCCATACCTTGCGGGAATGATTTGCCGTCAGGTTTTGTGACCTGCAGCAGGATTTTCCGATGCCTTTCGGCCTTCAGGCTGACACGACTGACGGCGCCCCGTCCGGCTTCAGTAATGCTCGCTGCATTACTTACCTCCACATTGCGTGGTAGTCCCTGTGTCACCAGCTCAACGCGTGAGCGGCTATAGGGGGTAACGGAAGGGACGGCAGCACGGCCACTGCCGTTAGTCCATATCGTACCGGAGGGCGTCTGTATCCGCGCATGGGGTAATCCTGGGACACTGACCACACCAAAGGTATCGTGTACGCTGTGTGGCGAGAAAAGCATGCCATGACCATCGTGCATGACGCTGCCGTTCATGCTGGCTGACCAGGAATGGCTGTCGTGACCGTTATAGCTGTAGTTGCCATAGAGGCGTGTATAGCGCGGCTGCAGGTTCAGTGAGCCGTTAAAGCCATAACGCCGATGGTCTGATGTCGAGGTGCCGACACTGTAGCCAAGGGTGTCATTAAGCTGCTGGCTGACACTGGCGGAAGCACGGGTATAACGTCCCTCTTTGCTGGCAGAAAAACTGGTATGAGCCTTACCTAGCGGTAGGCTGACATGCAGGTAATACATGTCGTCATCACGCTGCCCGCTGCGTGGTGACATACTGAGCGAGACGCTGGCAGGGCCGACATTTCGACTCCAGCTGATGCTGGGGTAATTGTCGGCTGTGTTATCAAACCGTTCACTGCGGGTCATGCCGAGAGAGAAAAAGCCCAGCATCTCATTGTTCCACCCCAAGCTGGCGCCATACATCCGTTTCTGCGCGCCGCGGCGTGAAGTATCAGGCTGAGGGCTATCTGTCAGATAGCGGAAACCCGGGGTATGAAACGCTGCACTGAGGGTGGCCGACAGGTTACCCCCTAACGCCATGTTGTGCCCCGCCTGGGTAATGGTGCCCTGCGTGCCAGTGCGTGCATCCCGTGCCGCCATGAAGCGGAAATAGGTCGATGAGTCTTTCCACAGACTAGTCTCGGCATTGAGGCCGACAGACGTGTAGCGCTGAGCCGCCATCAAGCCAGTGGTCATATTGGTGTTTAACGCTTTTACCGGAAAAGTGGCGGTGGCGGTAACGAAGCCATTGCTTTTCAGTTCATTGGCACCCCGTCCAGTCTCACGGGGTTGGCCGATAGCCGCTGTCCAGCCCTGTTGTACAGGAACGAAATTCGAGCTGAATGACGCTGCGGGGACGATAAAGCGCCGTTGTCCACCGCTGTTTTCAATGACCGAAACCTCCAGGTCCTGCGAGGCGTTGTTCAGCGGCAGGTTATCTAACACAAAGGGGCCTGCGGGCACCAGTGTCGAGTATATCAGCGCGCCGCCTTGACGGACCTCGACCCGTGCGGCTGAGGGGGCAATGCCGGTGACGCGCACGCCATTATCGGTTTTGAGTAATGCGCTTTCCGGCCTGACTTGAAGCCCGTTAAACGCCGGGGCGGAAAACAGCGGGCTGTTGAGCGTGAGTTGTCCCGCCTGTAAGGTTGATTTAACGGCCGGAAACGTTCGTTGCACCCAAGCGCTCTGGTGGTGAAATCGTGCTTTATCGCCGTGACCGGAGTAAGAGTCATAGCTGCGCACTATCCAGTTATCCGCATTAAAGCCGCTTTCGGTATGGCCATAAAACGTCTGTGACCGACTATAGCGACTGTGATTACCGGTGGCATAGAGGTTGTAGTTAAGCAGTGCCGCGCTCCCGCCACTGACGTACACCGCTTTCGGGGCGCTGTTATCAATGAGCTGTGGAGGCACCAATAGCTCAACACGCTGACGGCCAGGCTGCAGTTTGACTTCAGTCCCTGTGGGCAGAGCAGGGCAGGCACCCTGTTGTGCCTGCGCTGGTCCCTCAGATTGTTTCGTGAGGATGCCTGCCGCCTTCAGAAAGTTGGCGTCGGCACATAAGGCGCCCTGGTCGTTGAAGGTCGCAGAGACGGTGCCGCGCGGCGTGCCGTTGACCACCAGAGTGAGGTGGTTGATACCCGGTGGAAATCGGGAGGCAGTCTGAAAATAGGTGGCCACCGAAACAGGAATGCCACGTGCGCGCAAAATATCGGTATCAAACATCGCCAGGGATTGTGCCAGCCCCTCTGGCGGACATAAGGCCAGGGCCAATGCAAGTCGGCTGGGGGTAAGATGTCGTTTCATGCCAGGCCCCTTATGATGCCGTGACCGGCAGTTCAACCGGGTCCAGCATATAGCTGTACAGCGATGCCGGCGTGAGCTTGACGCCGGTGACTGACGCTTTCGCCGGCAGACTGACGGACAGGGTTTTACCGGGCAAGAGATAACTGCCGGGCAGGCTGAGCGTTCGCTGAGAAGGTAATAAGGTCAGCCCCGGATGAAAGCGCACCACATAGGGGGAAGGGTTATGCACCGTCAACGTGTTGTTATCCACTTTCCACTGCAGATGTTTCCAGGGGGCATAATCACGCTTGAGGCCTTTGGGACGCACAATAACGGGAATATTCTGGGCAATATTGATACTGATACTATTGCCGACTTTCTCCCCTTTGGGTGGAATGCCTTCAAATGTTACCCTGGCCATACGTTCAGTTTTCAGATTGGCGGTATTTTTCAGTAGAAAGCGCACAATCTGGGTATCATCTGGCTCGATACGCGAGACAGGAGGCGTAATGGTCACCAGTTTTTCCGGGTCTTCCGGCAGAGGCTCAAGTGTGGTGAGCATTATTAAAGGCGAAGAAGACTCATTTTTGACTGGGAAGGCATTTTCTCCTGCATCCGCTTCAATAATGACTGAGGAAGTATGGAGTTTAAGATGACCCGCCACTGCGAGGAGTGGCGTAAATGCTATTATTATAAAAGACAGCATGATGCCATGTTTATTTTTCATTGTGGGATTCCTGCGTTATCAAAGTAAAATTTATATTTTGTCTTTTCAAATAAGGCAGCAAGCTCTTGCTGCCTTATTATTAATAATTAGCAGATTGTATTAAATGTAGAAAATAGTGAAGGTACTTGAACCTTCAAAGGTAATTTCGTCTGTCAAGTCTCTTTTTGTTGCATCATAATAAAAATACGGTTTTGGTATGACATCAACAGTAAAGGTTTTTGCTTTATCTGTGAGTCCTGGAGTCCCACTTTTAGAAGTATATGTCCAATATTTAGATAAATCAGAGCTTCCTATAAGGCGTCTTTTTATCCAGTCAAGTGTGCTGGTTTTGGCGTCATTAAGTGTGATGCCGGTTGACGTGTATGTATGTGTGCCAGTATCATCTGTACTAGTTGCATTGTTAAACTCAAAAAAATATCCTCCAATTTTAGTGCCTGATTTGAGTCCTGATAATGGTTTAAAGCCAAATGAATTGGACAGGTCCTGTCCCTCTATATCTGTACCAATAAGATTCCAGGGTGCAAAACTTCTGTAATTATCGGTAACTTTAAATCCTGCAGAAGCCAAGCTATCACAGGTGATAGTTAATGTGGCTTTTTTTTCGTTAGGGTATACAGCTACGTCTTTATTCAATTTTCGTCCAAGAAAAGTCGAGCCACTTATTTTTGTCTCATGCGCTTCTGTAAAAACGTTACCTAAATCAATGACTGGATTATCAAAAGATACGTGGCAAGTGGTTGGAAGATATTTTCCCTTGATGGTTAAATTAGCATTATCTCCAGCCAATGCATTAAAAGAAGATAATGTCAAACTCAGCAAGGAAACAGTAGTCAGTATTTCTTTATAACTATTAACTCTCATTTTATCACCTTGTAATTAAACCTGTATTGATTACAGCATTAGCCCAGAGAAACTCATCCAGATGTTCTGGATGTCATCATTATCGGATAACAAATGCTGCACATTAATAATGTGTTTATGTATGCGTAAATAGTTCGTTATTACCTCCTTGCATGCCAAGTTAACATTCACAATAAGCAAAATGCCTAAATGGTTCAGCTCTAATAGAACCTTGCATTTGCTGAAAGGAACTTACTCAACCCAAACAAAAAGGTAAATAAAATAAATTCGATCATTTCGATCGGATTTATTGATCTTTGTTTTTTTGTTTTTTATCAAAAATATATCATTCAAGGCGAGTGTATAAATTTAAAACATAACGAATAATCTTAATTCGTATCAATATAGTAAAGTGGGCTTTGTTGAATAAATAGAAAGTTTGGGTAATCATCGGATCAGATCACCATAGTTGTTTCAACATCAGGTCTCCATGGCAAAACAAAATTTTAAAATCACTAACTGGCCCTCCTATAACAAGGCCCTCAAGCAGCGCGGTTCTCTAACCGTATGGCTAGATGAATCAGCCATTGCTGCATGGACGGAAAAAACGACTACTGAACGGCGTGGACGACCGCTCCACTACTCAGATATGGCCATCACCACAGTCCTGATGATGAAACGCGTGTTTGGCCTTTCATTGAGGGCTTTACAGGGTTTTGTTGACTCGATTTTTAAACTGACTAAATTGTCGCTGCATTGTCCAGACTATTCGCTGCTCAGCAAGCGAGCAAAGACAGTGAACATCAGCATAAAAACGCCAACCCGTGGTGAAATCTCACATCTGGTCATTGATGGAACCGGCCTGAAGGTCTTTGGCGAAGGCGAATGGAAAGTCCGGCAGCATGGTGCCGACAGACGCAGGGTGTGGCATAAGCTGCATCTGGCAGTAGACAGTGCGACGCATGAGATTATCTGTGCGGATTTGTCGCTCAGTGGTACGACTGATGCCCAGGCTCTACCGGCACTGATAAACCAGACCCACCGGAAAATCAGAGAGGCATCGGCTGACGGCGTTTACGATACAGGTTACTGCCATGATGCTCTGCTGAGGAAGAAAATAAGGCCGCTTATCCCGCCGCGAAGGGGGGCGCAATATTGGCCGGACCACTACCAGGAGCGTAACCACGCTGTTGCAAATCAGCGCCTGAGCGGCAGCAACGATACCTGGAAAAAGAAAGTGGGCTATCACCGACGCTCAGTGGCTGAAACGGCCATGTTCCGGTTCAAAACGCTTCTGGGTGGTCATCTAAGTCTGCGTGACTACGATGCTCAGGTGGGTGAAGCCATGGCGATGGTCAAAGCGCTTAACCGGATCACGCTATTAGGAATGCCGAACAGTATTCGCATCACGTAACAATCGACCCGATGGGGCACAGTCGTTACAAGTTCTGATTTATTCAACAAAGCCAGTAAAGTGATGAAACGGTAAAAGATAAAATCTGTAATTTTGAGAAAAATAGGTCTTATTAATCGTGTATTACATGATTGGAAATGCATTGATTGCGCTGGATATTAACTTATGCTCAAAGCATTATTTGATATACAACTGTAAATATATTATCTCACTGATATTACTTTAGTAAAAGCAGACGGCCACTGAGATTCGGTTGCCTTTCCCTGCGCCACGGCGGCACGGTGTAAATCACTCAGGCAGTAACGTCCGAAAGCATCCTGACGGACGACGGTATTTTCAATGACAACTAAGTTAGACATAACGATTTCTCCATAATTAAACGGATGTGGTTATCAGAGGGCTAACTTGTAAAATTTTGCAGATTGGCGGTCAGATCGCTTACACTTGGCTTAACACAGGAGGATCCGCTATGGGCCAGGTTGTATTTGATACTCAAGAGTTCGTAGAAACGCTAGAAAACGCCGGGTTGCCCAAAGACCAGGCCAAGGCGATATCTCTTGTTGTGCGAAAATCACACGAAGTAGCAGATCTTGCTACAAAGCGCGATCTCGACGATGTGCGCAAAGACCTGTCTGCTGATATTGCCGAGGTGAAGCGTGAGATAGCAGATGTGCGTAAGGACCTGTCCGCAGAAATTGGCAACGTGCGCAAGGATATGGAAATCGTCCGCAGGGATTTACAGCTTGAAATGGCGGGTATTCGCGCTGAGCAGAAGTTAATGTGCTGGATGCTGAGCGCTGGAATTTTGGGTATTCTCTCTCTGGTTGTGAAAGCATTTCTCGTTACGGCTCTTTAATCAATTGTATTAGTCGCGACTTGATCTGACACTGGACCTTGAAAGGTTGAGAGTTACCGGTTTTGATATGGGTGTTGAATCCTTATACAAAACACGAGGTAACTCTCATGCTTCATACTAACAATCCCATCATCAAACACAAAGCCGGCCTGCTCAATCTCGCCGAAGAACTCGGTAACGTATCAAAAGCCTGTAAAATCATGGGGGTGTCACGCGACACGTTTTATCGCTATCAGGAACTGGCGGCAGAAGGCGGCATTGACGCTCTGGTTAACCAAAACCGCCGGGTTCCCAACCTGAAAAACCGTGCTGATGAAGCCACTGAACGTGCGGTTGTTGATTACGCCATTGAGTTCCCGGCTCATGGCCAGCACCGGACCAGTAATGAGCTGCGTAAAAAAGGCGTCTTCATTTCTGGCAGCGGTGTGCGCTCCATTTGGCAACGACACGATCTGGAAAACTTTCGTAAGCGCCTGAAGGCACTTGAGGAAAAAGTTGCCAGAGAAGGCATCGTACTTACTGATGCTCAAATCGCTGCACTGGAGAAGAAGGCGCACGACGACGAAGCCTGTGGTGAAATAGAGACTGCTCACCCGGGTTATCTGGGGTCGCAGGACACCTTCTACGTGGGTAATCTGAAAGGTGTTGGCCGTATCTACCAGCAGACGTTCGTGGATACGTACTCGAAAGTGGCGCACTGCAAGCTTTACACGAGTAAAGCACCGATCTCTGCCGCCGACCTGCTCAATGATCGCGTGCTGCCGTTCTACGAAGCTCAGGGGCTGCCAATGCTAAGAATACTGACGGACAGGGGGACGGAGTACTGCGGTAAAGTGGAACAACATGACTATCAGCTGTACTTGGCTATCAACGATATAGACCATACGAAAACGAAAGCGATGTCTCCGCAGACAAACGGTATCTGCGAGCGCTTCCATAAAACTATTTTGCAGGATTTTTATCAGGTTGCGTTCCGTAAGACGTTATACGAGGACCTAGAAAGTCTACAAAAGGATCTGGACAACTGGTTGTGGCATTACAATAATGAGCGAACTCATCAGGGTAAAATGTGCTGCGGGCGTACGCCAATGGCCACGTTACTTGATGGTAAACGAGTCTGGGCAGAAAAAAATTTGAACCAGATTTAATCTGACAGACACCTGTATAAATAACCGGTAACTGTCAGATCAGGTCTGAGCTAATACAAATCAATTCTGCCACTTGGGTCGGTAGCTCAGTGTGGAAGAGCGTACGTGTTCCCCAACCGTAAGATGCGGGTTCGATTCCTGCTCGACCCTCCAGCTTTCAGCAACTCCGTTCCCGCGTCAGGCGACTCACCTGTTTGCACAGCCGCCCGACGACGTGCATGTACTCATGCGGCTACCTTGGCTAAATGTCTAATAGCCTCAAGTTCTCTTTCAAGTTCAGCCAGGAACTGCGTTAAAGCCTCTTCTATTTCAGCAATCCGTTTATCGTCCTGATGAATTCTCAACTGGTAATAGACAAGGTCTGGCGGTAGCCTATCGTCATAGCTGACAAAATCACACCATTTCCTGCCCGTACACATCATTTGCGCATGCATCTGTAGGATGTATTGCTGTTTTGGTTTGCCTGTCTTAATGGTCTCTAAATGCGTCCATGTGTTGGGGCATTTTATTTCTATCAGGCCATCATTTCCGACCAAGCCATCAGGCGACGCACCAAATCCTACGATCTCTGGATGGGGAATAAATCCCACTTCTGTAACTTCTGCGTCAAACTGGTTAAGCAGGTACATCTCCCGCGCTACCGGTTCAAGTTCAGTGCCACGCTGCATGGCGGCGTTTGAGTAACTTTCTTCGATCTTTCCGGTCAGGCGCTGGCAGATAAGCTCTGCCATATAGTTCTGGCGGCTGGCGGAATAGCCCGATTTGTTTTTTGCCATCACGTCAGATAAGCGACTGGCGGTCACGTTACCGCAACGGGCGGCAAACCATTCATCACTCCGCTGTTGCATGATCCACCTCACTATATTCTGCGTCGACGGGAATGCTTTTCTTGATGCGCTCCTTCTCTGCATTGCCGATAATCTGGCGCTCTTCCTGCGTGAGGCTCTTCCATGTTTCAGCGAAGACTTCCATGCTAATCTGAGCCGCCTCTTCGCACCTGGCAATGAGTGCAGGGCGGCGCTCATCCGTCTCTTGTCCAGCAACAACACTTGCTGGCGTGCTTTCTATAATCCGTTCCGCTTCGTCACTGTCGTAAATGCCCGCGAAGCCAAATGCCATGCGTGCACACTGAATAAGTGACTTGTGGCGCAGCATACGGGTGGGGTGTGATTGCCACGGCTGGGTATTGCGCTTACACTCGCCCATGTATTCGGTAACTACAGTAGGGTGTTTGCGATCTTTGCGGTAAATCCTGCAAGTCGATGCGCCCTCGTCCTTATCGTAGCTGAATTCCATTCCGTCGAACTGTAGTGGCACACTGATACTGGCCACCTGATCGGAGGTGATATGCTCACCTCATCAACACGACAGGTGACCTCATGGGTAAACATTTTACGGCGGAATTTAAGCTCGAAGCCGCAAAGCTGGTTGTCGACCACGGCTACACATACGTTAAGGCCGCAGAGGCGGTTAATGTCAGCCATTCTGCCATTAGTCGCTGGGTCAATAAGCTTCGCCTTGAACGACAGGGAAAAACGCCAACGGGACTTCCTCTTACCCCTGAACAGCTCGAGCTGCGTGAGATGAAGAAAAAAGTCCAATGCCTTGAAATGGAGAACGAAATCCTAAAAAAGGCTACGGCGCTCTTAATGTCGGACTCACTCAACGGTTCACGGTAGTCGACAGGCTGAGGGCGCGATACCCGGTCACGGCGTTGTGCCAAACTTTTGAGGTACATCGCAGCAGCTACAGGCACTGGCAGGCTTCCGCTAATGAACCCGACGGTGAGCGCGTGGTTAAGTGTAGTCGCGTCATGGAAGCCTGGAACGCCAGCGGCGGCTCTGCCGGCGCTCGAAGTATCGCGACCATCGTCACCGGCAGCTCCGGTGTCAAAATGGGGCGCTGGCTGGCTGGCAAGCTGATGAAGGAGCTGGGTATCGCCAGCTGCCAGCGACCGGCTCACAAATACAAACGCGGCGGCAATGAACACGTTGAAATACCGAACTATCTCAACCGCCAGTTCGCGGTTACCGCGCCGGATCAGGTCTGGTGCGGCGATGTGACCTACATCTGGACGGGCAAATGCTGGGCTTACCTTGCGGTGGTGCTAGACCTGTTCGCCCGCAAACCGGTGGGCTGGGCCATGTCGACGTCGCCGGACTCGGCGCTGACAGTTAAAGCGTTGCAGATGGCCTGGGAACTCCGGGGACAACCAACAGGAGTCATGTTCCACAGCGACCAGGGCAGCCACTATACCAGCCGTCAATACCGGCAAGCCCTGTGGCGCTGCCGGA
The DNA here is from genome assembly GCF_053848865.1 of Symbiopectobacterium sp. Eva_TO. Lineage (NCBI taxonomy): Bacteria > Pseudomonadati > Pseudomonadota > Gammaproteobacteria > Enterobacterales > Enterobacteriaceae > Symbiopectobacterium > Symbiopectobacterium sp. Eva_TO. The sequence continues at coordinate 3,488,721 of NZ_JBSPEY010000004.1, forward strand.
TAAAGCAGAGTATGAGTCGGCGGGGTAACTGCTGGGATAATGCGCCAATGGAGCGGTTCTTCCGCAGCCTGAAGACAGAATGGGTGCCGACAAAGGGTTACAACAGCTTCAGCGAAGCCCAGGACGCGATTATCCGCTACATCACGGGGTATTACAGCGCTATCCGGCCTCACTGGTATAACGGCGGCTTAACTCCAAACGAATCTGAGCGACTGTTCTACATACAGTCTAATGCGGTGGCCAATATTAGTTGACCACTACAAACTGAGGATGTTCGTTAATGATCCGCGCCCATCCATCGACACCAACAACCGGGACAATCCCGCCCTTATCAGGGAATGCGTAAATCTCTTTCGTCCACGGGTTAAGCCCGTACTGGTTGGCAACGATAAGTAGGGCGGTAAATTGCTCGTCCGTGACGTTACCCCCCTTGAACGCCGTATTCTTAAGGGTATCCATCAAATCTGTATCCTGCTCCATACCGAGACGCTCAGCCAGTTTTCCAGCCATTGTTGCTAATGCTGTGCTCATGCTGCATCCTCCGTGCTGTTCTGCCTGTCATAAATCCAAAAAGCCCGCTCCACCTTCACGCGGTGAAATATGGCGTCGAATACTCGCTGACTCTCGGCTTCCTGATAATCAACGTCGCTATCTTCCATGTACTCACAGGCTTGCTCTGTGTAAGCATCAGGCCAGTGCTTTCTGAGCGGATCACGAAACCGTTCGATAGACTTCTCCGCCAATTGCTCAGCCTCTGCGTAACAGTCCTCAATTACCTCATCCGGCATATCTTCCATGATTTTTCGAATTGCTGATAACTTGTTTAGGCTAAGCATGTTTCGCCCTCCGCAATAATTTCATAGCTGAAATCCATTTCTCTTTGTTTGCGTAAAGAACGGCTTCCCGGCAGAGTTCTTGTGCTTTGATAAAATACGGATTAGATTTCACGGCTCACCTCGTTGGTTTAACGTGTCTTTAAGCCATTTAGCAGCGGCTTTAATGATGTTAATAATTCGGTCTAACTGTGTTTCCGAGCGGCCAGCAATAGGCCACCCTGCAAAGGCATATTGCATGGCGTTCTCCGTTTAACTATTTGGATTGATGTATAATTTTGCCGACGAATATCGGCGCGGGTATAAAGAGGCAGTTCAGTGTTATCTATTATCAGTGTGATGTTGATTGCGGCGATAAGCGGATGATGGGAATGCTGAAAGTGTTTCAGTCATAGATACCCGTTAATTTTTTCACCTGCTTTTTGAGCCACTTATTTTCCTCCACCAGAAATGCGATGGTTGATTTGTATACCCTTGTCTCATGGTCGTCATATGGGTGAGTATTTATGCTCATCAAATAACGTGAATCATTAATATTATTGCTGCCGTTGGTGACAGCGACCATGTTACCGAAATCAGGATGATTGAAGGTCGTGATATGAGGTTTATTAAGTTGCATCATTCAATTCTCCGTTGGCTATCAAAATATTTTCGCTTCTCCCAATCTTCCCGACATTCTTTGCAGCAGAAATTACCCTCGGTTGGCTCTTCGCAATTATAGCAACGTCCGTTAACGGGTAATTGCTGCTGCGGATAATGGGTGATCAGGTGTTGGCGAAAGACTTCTTCGTTTTGGCTGGCTACATCGACATCATCTGCCATAACGCTATTTAATGCTCCTCAATCATTTAATAATTTCCGGGTATTGTCCGTGAGTTGTGCTTGATATTTCTCAACCATCCTCGCGGCATAAGCAAGTGCGTCCTCACGGTCCGAGAAGTCGCCGATGGCCTGTAGCAAGCCGTCACTGCCACGGATGTAAACGATAAAGAAATCAGGATTATCATTTTCTTGCATTATATCGCCGTAGTCGTCATAGGTTGCGCCCGACAGGATGATTTCAGTCACAATAGTCCCCGGTGCTATCAGGTGGTCGAATTCGTCAATGAGCTTTTGCATGGTGGTCTCCGTGTTAAGTGCCTGCTTTGGTGACCCTCTCAGGCGGCGAGGGTTCTCGTGTACCCCTACACGGAAATTAGCGCCTTTGGGACTTGTAAAACCAGTAACTGGACTTTGTAAAGATTCTGAATTGTTCCACAAATGAAGAAGTGTCAATTAGGTAATGTAGTGGTCAACTAATATTGGCCACCGCATTAGACTGTATGTAGAACAGTCGCTCAGATTCGTTTGGAGTTAAGCCGCCGTTATACCAGTGAGGCCGGATAGCGCTGTAATACCCCGTGATGTAGCGGATAATCGCGTCCTGGGCTTCGCTGAAGCTGTTGTAACCCTTTGTCGGCACCCATTCTGTCTTCAGGCTGCGGAAGAACCGCTCCATTGGCGCATTATCCCAGCAGTTACCCCGCCGACTCATACTCTGCTTTATCCGGCAGCGCCACAGGGCTTGCCGGTATTGACGGCTGGTATAGTGGCTGCCCTGGTCGCTGTGGAACATGACTCCTGTTGGTTGTCCCCGGAGTTCCCAGGCCATCTGCAACGCTTTAACTGTCAGCGCCGAGTCCGGCGACGTCGACATGGCCCAGCCCACCGGTTTGCGGGCGAACAGATCTAGCACCACCGCAAGGTAAGCCCAGCATTTGCCCGTCCAGATGTAGGTCACATCGCCGCACCAGACCTGATCCGGCGCGGTAACCGCGAACTGGCGGTTGAGATAGTTCGGTATTTCAACGTGTTCATTGCCGCCGCGTTTGTATTTGTGAGCCGGTCGCTGGCAGCTGGCGATACCCAGCTCCTTCATCAGCTTGCCAGCCAGCCAGCGCCCCATTTTGACACCGGAGCTGCCGGTGACGATGGTCGCGATACTTCGAGCGCCGGCAGAGCCGCCGCTGGCGTTCCAGGCTTCCATGACGCGGCTACACTTAACCACGCGCTCACCGTCGGGTTCATTAGCGGAAGCCTGCCAGTGCCTGTAGCTGCTGCGATGTACCTCAAAAGTTTGGCACAACGCCGTGACCGGGTATCGCGCCCTCAGCCTGTCGACTACCGTGAACCGTTGAGTGAGTCCGACATTAAGAGCGCCGTAGCCTTTTTTAGGATTTCGTTCTCCATTTCAAGGCATTGGACTTTTTTCTTCATCTCACGCAGCTCGAGCTGTTCAGGGGTAAGAGGAAGTCCCGTTGGCGTTTTTCCCTGTCGTTCAAGGCGAAGCTTATTGACCCAGCGACTAATGGCAGAATGGCTGACATTAACCGCCTCTGCGGCCTTAACGTATGTGTAGCCGTGGTCGACAACCAGCTTTGCGGCTTCGAGCTTAAATTCCGCCGTAAAATGTTTACCCATGAGGTCACCTGTCGTGTTGATGAGGTGAGCATATCACCTCCGATCAGGTGGCCAGTATCAGTGTGCCACTACACTGCTCAAGTCATAACTACCCCTGCTTTGTGGTGCTGTTGTACTGGGCATTGAAATTTTTACATCTCAGATACCCCGCCTGAAATAAAGCCACATTCTCCAAGCAGCACGACCCAGCCTCAAATTTAATGAACGAGCCGTGATGTATACGTCTGCCTTGCTCTGGCGGTAATGCCATACTCCGTTTTCGGTTTGCTGTACCAGATGCGATGGTTAAGACGTCTGGTAATATCGTACTTTTCAGCGAAACGGTTAATTTGCTCTCTGAACTTGTCCAGTAAGCCGAAATTAATCCGTGGTGCACGTTTGCGCTTGAAGGCCAATTCGATTCGGTTAAGCGCTTTGCGTTTTTCTGGCTTCTGCCCCAATGCCTTGTCGATACGGGATGTCACCAGTTCACGGCGGATGGCTTCTGCCTTGCGTCTGGCATGACGTCGAATAGCGGCGTTGGTTTTGTTAACAGGGTTAACGGATTTACGGTAAATGATAGTAGCCATATTGCCTCCAACAGATGGTTTTGGTGGTGTGGTGAACGGGTATAGTCCTGGTGTTGGTTATAATTTTATTCAGCCCACTACACCCCAAAAACATCTGGGCAAAGGTTCGGCACGTTGTCGGTGCCTTCCGTAGAGCTCGAACTCATTTCGTCGGCTCGTTGTAAAGATCATGAGACCGTGTGTCTCAATGCCGCAATAATGCCAATAGGATTTAATAAAGTCAATACCATTGGGTATAAATTTGCTTTTCTAGGCATAACTATTTAAATCTAAATGTGATTTTTTTGTCTTATTAAGTGTCTGAAAGGTTTTTTTGTTACAAGGGTTGATATTTACAAAAGAAAAGAAGAGTATTGGTTGGTGCTGTAATTATGTACAGTTTTTTGGGTTTGGAGATGCCAGGGATTGGGAGATAAGGAATGTCACTTGGATATGTAAGGGTAGGTCCTGGAGATTACCGCCGACGATCCGCTGCAATTTGGATTGGTAGCGCGAAAGCTTATCGTTTCAGGTTTTTGCCTATGTATACTATAACTCCGATGATACTTGCTAAATCACCGACTGCTATCAATGGAATCCGCTGGTCGGCAGACATCAAAAAACCATTATCGCCTCCTGCAACAAACTTATACACAGACTCAGAATTGTGAACTTTGGCATATACGTAGTCGTTATAACCAGGTGTTTCGGTGCTATCGACAATTATAGTGGACCCCTCACTCATTTCACTGAAACCTGTCGAACGCCGCAAAACATATGCCTTGCAATTTTCGGATGCTACTTCACGAGGAGCGATAGCATAATCTGATGTTTTAACTACCCCTTCCCAAATAGGAATGAGGGAAACTCTAGCATAGTGATCTTTTTGCTCAGGAGTGTCATATTCTGTAGCTTCATCCTTTAGCATGGGGCCGGAGTTCAAGGCAAGCCATTCTGGACGAACATTCAAAGCCATTGCAATTTCAACAACGTAGCCAGAGTTTTTAGTTTTTCCATCTAATATTTTCCATATAGTTGGTTGAGCTAAGCCGGCTGCTTCGGCTAGCTTCCCCTGTGACATGCCTCGCTTATTCATAGCGAGCTTCAGTCTTTCTGAGAGTGTTGAGTGTGCGCTGTTCATGGTTGAAAACATATAACTCTGGGTATCGCCAGTCAAATGCCCAAAGGCATTGATTTTTTCTAGACTCATAGTTATTATGTTTTTGGTTTAAATCTTAAGGGTATATTTATCTATGGTGAACACGGCGATCCAAAAAGCTATCCAAGCTTTAGGCAGCCAGCAAAAACTGGCTTCGGCGGTTGGAATTAAGCAGCCAAATGTTTGGTGCTGGTTGCACAATAAAAAAAGAGTATCACCAGAGAATGTTAACGCTATCGTTGAGGCGACTGGTGGCCTAGTTAAGGCGTACGAAATTCGACCTGATTTACCTCAACTGTTCCCCCGCCCGGAACAGAACGCTTAACCAGCAGTACCGCTCTTTACAACGGACACTCGTCCTACGGAAGCCACCGACAACGTGGCGAACGCAACATCCCACAGTAACAAACTCACTGTGACTGCCTCACGGCTTCGTCACGTCTGTTGATTACCAAATTACAGGTGCCGTGTATCTACACGCGCATTCAATAACCTGTTTTTTCAACAAGGAAATCATCACAGATGAACCACACAACACAAAGCAAGAAAGCACGTCAGATTGAATCCCAGCTATTGAGCAAGCTGGCGTTATTCGGTCAGAGAAAGTTCGCTGATTTTCTGAACTTAGACGAATCCCAGATAAGCCGGATGAAAGTAGCCAAGGGGAAGGAGAAACATTTTTTCTTTGGGCTGATGAGTTTGGCTCTAGCGATTCTGGAATGGGGAGTTAACGACGACGAGCTAGTGCATCTGGAAAATTTTTAAATTTCATAATTACCTCACTTTTGAGCATGAAACGGATTTTTAGGCTTGCTGCGATGTCCAGCTCGAAAGAGCGCTACATCAGGTATGCATACTGAGCTGCCTGTTTCTTGCTGCTTTCTGTCGCGCAACTGAATTACCAGCTGAGCCAGTACATCAGCCGTTCCGACTCTTTTAAATACCGTAAGTTGGCCTGTAGCTATTGTTTCTTTCTTCTCCGCCCGGTGCGCGATGGCACGAGCTAGATTCTTGTGTCTGTTTCTTGGCATTTGAATTCTCCAACTGGTTAGCTTTGGTGATGATGGCTACACCTGAATAGCGGCGGTGTTTTTCGCACGGTTCTCTCCGCTGCAAGGCGTGTTTTTACACCACACTTTCGTGTCATCATCCCAAAGCAAATCACTTTGGCGGGGTGAATCACCCACAAGTCTATTGTTAAAGAGCACACATCCGTTTGAGTTACCCAGCGTCCTGCTGATGGACTAACTATGCGACAAAGAATAAAATGAATCAATAGAAACTTGCATAAAAAAGTCCATAATGACTTGTTGTTTATAATTCTCCAGAGAATTTATTTTGATTAGATTCTATTGCGGTGTTGTTTATGCTGTGATTTTATACAGTTGCTGTGACGCTGGTGGGGGGGTGTTAATGGGCTCTGTTCTTGATAGGGTTGGTGCGGGTGATTATGTGTATCGCCCCGCACCGAAAGATATGTCGGATTATCTTGATAAGGTGGGTATGTATATTTGTTGTGCAGGACCGCGCAATATTGATTGGTCGGTAATTTTCGCCAGTGGAACCCGCTCATCATCTACTGATAAGAATGATTCTCCGGCTCCATTAAAATGATAGGCAAACACAGATACAACTCCGGCAATAACAGCTACAACCAGATCACCCGTAAGCGGAATCTGGTGTGGATCTACAACAACTATCGCGCCCCTTGGGGCTTTGCTTATGCCAGTGTTTCCAGTCATTACATATGCCTGGTAATGATCTGGTACTTCTGATATCCAGTTGATTGTATTGCCAGTATCACCCTCTGCGTCCCATAGAGATAGTTGTCTTGAGATGTCAACACCCTCTATCCGACCAGATCCATCACCCCAGATATTACCCTGACCGCCGATCAACCAATCTGAACTTACACCCATCGCTACGGCAAGTTTTGGTGAATCCTTAGATGTAGCATTCTCCCCTCGCAGAATTTTGGATATTGTCGATTGAGAAACCCCAGACTTTTTCGCCAATGCGGTCTGGTTCTGGTTCCCTGTTTCTTTCATGGCGAACGCCAGTCTTTCCGATAGTGTTTTCATACTCAGTAAAATAATTCTACAAAGAATATCGTTAAAAGTCCATGTGGACTTGACTATTTCAATTCCCTAAAGCATAATTCATTCTGATTTATGTAAAAGGGAATACCGCTATGAATGCCGTTATCAAAAGGGCTATTGAGATTGCTGGCTCCCAGTCTGAGTTGGCTCGCCGAGTAGGAACGGGCCAGCCATCAATTAGCAAGTGGCTTAAAGGTTCAGAGATAAGCGCACGCTTCATATCCTCGATCGTGATGGCGACTGACGGAAAGATTAGTGCTGCTGAGCTTCTCAACTCAATGGCAAAAGCAAAAAACCAATAATCTTCACCGCTCTTTACAAACTTAACCGGTGGGTGCTTCACCCCCAATAACACAGTGGCACCCCACAGGGTTGTCACGCCTTAACAACAAGGAAAGTATCACAGATGAACCACGCAACACAAAGCAAGAAAGCCGCTCACATCGAGTCGGCATTACTCAACAAGTTAGCCCTGATGGGACAGAAAGCCTTTGCCGCTGCCATGAACGTACCTGAGTACCAGGTTAGTCGCTGGAAGAATGGTCTGTTTCGCCAGGTGAGCATGATGCTGGCCGTGCTGAACTACGGCATTGCCGATGATGAAATGGCTGAGTTAGCCAAACGGCTGGCGGGGTATTTGACCAAAGAAAAAGCCGGTCAGTGGGAGAACACTTTTCCGGCGTAACAAACAACAAAACATTTGATTTGAGAAGGAATTATACATGAAAAACACGAAATTTGTCAATCCAGTCAGGGGGCCATGATGGACCGTTTTGAATACGCCACCCAGGTCATGATGCCGGATAAATTTCATCCTGATGATGGGGCATGGATACGGCAAATGCTGCTGGAACTTCGATACACAACCCGGCTCAAAGTAGCACTGGAATACGCGAATGTTTATCAAAAAATCTGGGAGTCAGAGCCGATTTCCTTCAAAAAGGATAATCAGGCCAGGCATGAAGCCAACACCCGGTTACGTGAATTTGTCCGCAAGTATGCGGCTTACAGTCGGGGGAAAGTGACCACCCCCGAGTGGCTTCAGGACAGCACTAGCCAGAACAAACAGGCCACGCTGACGGTGCCAGGATGAGCACGGTGCTACAGACCTCACCGTTCTGGGCAGGTTCTTTTCTGGCTAGTGTTACTAACCTCATGTTTTCACGGTACAAAAACCTGAAACCCTAAGGTCAAGGTCAACGGCAGATCGAGTCTACGAGTCTGCTGCTATAAGAATAAGAAGTGGCGAATTTTAACGTCATGAAAAATAAAGATATTTTTTCCTAAAATTGACACCCATGTCAGCATACGCGCCATGCATGTCAAAACATTAAAAATCAATAAGTTACAAGAAGCTAAATGTTATAAAAAAGTTATAAATGTTAAAATTGTTAACGAGTATGGGGTTTTATATGAACACGAAGACCGCAAGGCAGATCATCGAAGAAATGGACCTGCCAGAGGGTAAACAGCACAACTTTGTTCAGGTTTATGAGTCTGGATTTGAGCTTCTTAAGTCACTTGGCCGTAAACGAGATTTAGCCACCGTCATGGTCTATCTGCACCTAATCCAGAATGCAGATCGTAACTCTGGCGCAACTTACAGTGATGTTGAATCTATGGCCAAAGATACCGGCCTATCCGGTCGCAGTGTTTACCGCGCAATAAAAATCCTGACAAACGCGGGTCATCTGCGGAGTCGTTACAAAAACCTTTTCGAGATAAACCCGGAGGGGTCATGGAAGGGGTACACCAAACGTAAAAATAACGCGATGTTCATGATGAGCGACGAAAAGGCGATGAGCAAAGGCGTAAGGCTGCGGCTAAATCCTGGAAGTAAACACGCGAAAGCCATCACTGTTCCAGCGACGTTTGAACCTGTATTTTAAAAGAACGCCCTGTTCTGACGACTTGACGGGACTCAGAACAGGCAAACAACAAGGAATGCATTAACGATGTTAACCATAACACTAAAAACCCGGCAGGTAACAGCATTAAATTTGCTGCGCCAGCACTGGAAGCAGCAACGTACCCTGCTACTTTCTGCACCAGTCGGGTTCGGTAAGACCGCGATATCGGCATTCATCACCGACGGTTTTGTCAGTCGCGGCCTTCGCGTGATGTTTGTCGCCCCGTTCACCGTGTTGCTTGACCAGACGGCGACCCGCTTTGTTGCATACGGCCTGCCTGCCGATGAAATCAGCTATGTGTGGCGTGACCATCCGTTGCATGATCCCGATAAGCTGGTACAGATTGCCAGTGCTGACACCCTGATACGCCGACCGTTTCCGGACAATATTGATTTACTGATTGTTGATGAAGCCCATATGCGGCGCAAAAAGCTGCTGGAAATCATCCGGGATACCGATATCAAGGTGGTAGGGTTATCGGGTACACCTTTCGCGGCCTGGATGGGAAAATACTACGAGAAGCTCATCAAGCCCACCACGATGCGTGAGTTGATAAGCCTCGGGGATTTAAGCCCGTATGAGTTCTACGCACCAGATCGTCCAGATGTGAGCGGCGTCAGGACATCGAATCTGGCCGCTTATGGGCAGGACTACAACGAGGAGCAACTGGCGGTCATCATGGGGGATGCCACGCTGGTTGGCAACATTGTACGCAACTGGCTGGAAAACGGCGAAGACAGGCCAACGGTCTGTTTTTGCGTTAATGTCAGTCATGCTAACTATGTCACACGAGAGTTTATAAAATCTGGCGTGAATGCTGAAGTGATGACCGCGGATACGCCGCATGATGAACGTCAGTTAATCATTACCCGGTTTGAAACCGGCGCAACGAAAGTCATCGTCAATGTTGGCGTACTGGTAGCCGGTTTTGACAGTGATGTGCGTTGCATCATTTACGCACGCCCGACGAAGTCTGAGATACGCTGGGTCCAATGTCTGGGGCGGGGGCTTCGCACCGCTTCAGGCAAAGAAAAATGCATTATCTTCGATCACTCGGGCAGTGTTCACCGGCTGGGTTTTCCCGATGAAATCGAGTACGACGCATTGCCGGCTTCCTCCGATGGGATGTGCTCCCAGACAAATAACCGTCAGCGCCCAGAAAAATCTGACAAGCCGAAAGCCTGCACGCAGTGCCATTACATGAAGCCTGCGGGTGTTTATGTTTGCCCTAAATGCGGTTTCAAGCCACTGGGTGGGGAAGATGTGCCTGTTGACGAAAGTCGGGGATTGACGAAGCTGAATGGCAAGATGCGGATTTATACTCGCGATGAGAAGCAGGCGTGGTGGAGTCAGATAAAATTCTACCAGCGGTCGTGCGAATATGCCGGAAAGCCACTGAGTGATGGATGGTGTAGCCATCTGTTCCGCGACAAGTTTGGTCACTGGCCCCGAAACCTGCACGATACCCCACAAGATATCTCTCCCGAAGTACTGAATTTCATCAAATCACGCCAAATCGCCTTTGCCAAAGGACGCGCCCGTCAGGTTGATACCCATGACAATGCGCCTTCGCGTCCAGCAGACGTGGAGGGTGAGAAAAGCACTACGCAACATATCATTGATATGCGTGAAGCATTATTGAGGAGAAAACCCCATGAAAACCATCGACGCGGTGATTGGGCGATGGGCGGAGATATTTAATTATTATGGCCTGCCCCCCATTGCCGGAAAAAAACATTATCAGGGTGATTGTCCAATATGCGGAAGAAAGGGCAAGTTCAGAATAGACAACAAGGAGGCTCGCGGCGAATGGATTTGTACTTGCGGGGCGGGAGATGGCTGGAAACTGCTTGAGTTAACGCAAGAAAAGGATTTCAAGACACTCGCAAGAGAGATAGACCGGCTTATAGGCAATACCTACCAACCGCAACAGCAGCAAACATTACAGCCGGTAAAGGAATTTCGAACACGGGTAATCAGTAGATTTTCCACGCTTCTTCCCCTCAGAAATACCGACGCACAGCACTATTTCTCCAGCCGGGGAATTCACGAGTTACCCGTCAGTCATCTTCGATTCAATCCGCATGAGACAACCCATGACGGCGTTTTTCAGTCATTGTGGGCGATGGCAACGGATGACAAGGGGGCAGGATGTTATCTGCACAGGACACTTCTTGATAACGCCAGAAAAGCCTCGATTACGGTAAATAAAAAAATGTCGAAGCTCCAGGAGGATAACTACCTCAATTTTGCAGGCTCAGTCGCTATCAGAATGTTCCCGGTATCGACCACGCTGGGGGTAGCCGAGGGAATAGAAACCGCGCTTTCCTGTAAACAACTGTATGGATGCAATACATGGTCAACGCTTAATGCAGGTTTTCTTCGCAAGTTCAGGGCACCAAAGGGGGTAAGGCATTTAATTATTTTTGCCGACACAGACCCTAATGGTGCGGGACTTGCGGCAGCGTTTGAGTGTGGGCACAGAAATATGCTTCATAACAATGACGTTGAACTGGTCAGCATACGTTGGCCGCAATCGGGAGATTTTAATGACATGCTTCAGAATGGCGCAAAGGTCTATCAGCAGCAATTAAGAAAAACGGAGGCGGCATGACAGCATATCTAACAGAATTAATCGTGGGGCTGCTGGCAATGGCAGCCCTTTTTGTTTGGGTGGGTAAATTCAGGAGTCGGTGATGGATAAAACACGCTTCCTGCTGCGTGATGAGCGAATACGAAAAAACTTGAAAGCGTTTATTGATTCCCTGCCCACCGACCCACACCGCCCCCTCGAAATCACCATCAACGATGCTAAACGGACATTGCCGCAGAACGACCTGTTCCATGCGTTATGCACCGATGTTTCGCGTCAGGTGGTGTGGGCCGATAAACCGCGCCCGCTGCTGGACTGGAAGGCGCTGTTTGTTTCGGGACATGCCATCGCTACTGGCAGGCCGGGGGAGGTGGTTACGGGGCTGGAGGGGGCGTTTTGCAGCCTCCGCGAGAGCACGGCTCAGATGGGCGTAAAGCGCATGAACAGTTTGATTGAGTACGCCCAGGCCTGGGCGGTCGGCAACGGCGTCAGGCTGCGCGAGGTGCGTTATTCAGGGGATTATTTCGGGAGAGTCGGATGAAGAAAACCAGTTTCAGGTACGACGGGTTAACCGGTGAAGAGGCCGCTCACCTTGTCAGGCATTACGAAGACAAGGGTTATCGCGCTGTCAGGTCACTGAGCAGCGACCCGAAATACTGGGATGTCGTCGTCACCCTTCCTGAACAGCAGTACCTCAAACCAACGCCACGCTCAATGGTTAACAGGATGTGGAGGTAGATATGGCGAATCTTGGAAAAGAGGCCAGAGGCCGAGAGTGTCAGGTGAGGCTCTCGGGTATCTGTAACGGCAACGCGGAAACTGTAGTGCTGGCCCATTACCGAATGTCCGGCATTTGCGGCACCGGAATGAAGCCTGATGACCTTTTTGGCGCATGGGCCTGTTCTGCCTGTCACGATGAAATCGACCGCCGTACGCGTATCACCGATGCCGACTATGCCGGGCTGCATCATCTGGAAGGCGTCATGCGCACACAGGCGATTTTACTGGCGCAGGGGAAGATTAAGCGATGACCGAATATCACCTGAAACTACCGTGGCCTCCCAGCCTAAACACCTACTGGTGGCACGCACGACATCGGCACTACATCAGCGAGAAAGGCAAAGCATACCGACAAAGCATCATCCAGATAATCCAGCAGCAACACCTCGATATCAACACTCCCGCAAGACTGAAAATCGCCATCATCGCCAACGCTCCAGACAAACGACGCCGTGACCTCGACAACCTGCAAAAGGCGGTTTTCGATTCGCTCACTCACGTTGGATTCATGCAGGACGACGAACAGATAGATGATTTCAGGGTAAAGCGTGGTGAGCGGGTGAAGGGTGGCGGTCTGGATATCGTCATCACTGAATTGGTGGTGACATGAGAAAACGAGTGCAACTCACGGCGCAAGATATCCCGCTTATCCGTGCGCTGCTGGCCTCCGGTATGCCGGTGGCGGAGGTGGCGAGGAAATTCGAGACCAGCAAGCAGCATATCTACAGCATCAGGAACGGAAAAAACTGGGGGACGGTGAAATGAGAGATATTCGATACCTGTTGACGGCATGGGGAAACTGGAGCGGCTCACGCATTGGCACCGAGTACAAGGCAGCATGGCCAATCGCCACGGCAAGCAGCGATATCCGGCCCATGCTGTCCGATGCCGACGGTGAGACAGTTGACCGGGCGGTAGGGAGACTGAAGCACTTCGACCCGCTGGGCTACGATATCGTGGTAGCGTATTACAAGGGCAAGGTGTCGTGCAGGGCGATAGGCCAGGAGTTAGGGAAGCCCACCTACTACATCACAGGCTTCCTTGCTCGCGCCGAGGCTTACATAGCGGGTAGAGTTGCCGATCTTTTGGAAGTGGCCTGATGTTAGACTGAGGCTACAAAAAACGCCTTAATAATCAGTGAGACGACGCCAGCAATAAGTGCGCTAAGCATCCAGCGGATGAGTTTTTGTTCGGAACGAATACCTGCCATTTCAAGCTGCAAATCTTTGCGAACATCAGTGATTTGAAATGTTAAATCTTTACGAACGTCTTCAAGGTCACGTGTTGTGGCTACATCGGCCACTTCGTGAGACTTTCGGACAGCAATAGAAATAGCCTTAGCTTGGTCTTTGGGCAACCCGGCGTTTTCTAGCGTTTCTACGAACTCTTGAGTATCAAATGCAACTTGGCCCATGGGAAATCCTCCTGTTTTAATCCAAGTGTAAGCGATCTGACCGCTAATCTGCAAAATTTTGCAAGTTCGGTTTGACAAGCTCGCAAAACCTATCGTAGGCTGACCGCACTGGAACCAATAAGCGGTCATCCGCACCCGATAGCCATGCGGCTTTTTTATGCCCGTAAAACGGCGTAATCACATCCGAAGGCCGGGTGGAGAGGCGTAATACAATACCCGAGAGGGGAATATGCCCGGAGCGTCTTATTGGGCTCTAGTTGACACCTGGCTACCAGCTACTAACTGGTGACCATGACTAAAACCAATAAGGAGGCCAATTATGGCTAATCATATCTCTACTGAATCTATCCCTGTGGTTCTATTCCAGAATATTCCAGTTGTTACTACGGAGTTACTCGCGAAGTTGTATGGTACCGAGCCAGATTACATCCGTAAAAATTACAGTCGAAATACGGAACGCTTTATTTCTGGGAAGCACTATTTCATGCTTGAGGAGCAGCAGTTACGAGACTTCAAGCACAGCATGTCTTTAAGACCTTCTGTGAAAATAGCCCCCAATGTTCGCAGCCTCATCCTGTGGACAGAGCGAGGGGCGGCCAGGCACGCCAAGATGCTTGAGACCGATCAGGCATGGAAAGTGTTCGAGCAACTGGAAGATTGCTACTTTAACAGTGAATGCGCTAACCATAAGCAACGCTACCAACCCGAAGTACGAGAGCCACTAACCGCCGACGATACATCCCATTTAGCTCGGCTTATCTGGGGCATGGCTAACGGCTTCCGATTTGGGCGCTCATGGAGCAATGCCATATGGCATGCACTGCGTTATGCGGCTGGCGTTTCGTCCCCACAGCATTTTGGCGTGAGTCATATCCCGATCCTCGCGGAAGAGTGCCAACGCATTTACAGTTTCACTAATGCGCTAAAAGAGGTCATGTGCGACGCTGAAAAGCAAGCTGTCCGGCGAGTGCTCAAGAATCGGGAGGATGCGGATGCTGTAGTATCAGAAATGAAGCAGTTGCTTGATGAAACCAATCAATCGCACAATCTGTTGCTGACGAATACATTGGCGCGATGGCAACAAGCGGATATCCAGCACTTTCTACAGCGGCATTGACGGGACTGAGGCTAAATAACTGATCAAACGATCAGTGAAACGCTTGACTGTTATAACGTTATAACACATAATACCCCCATTCTGCGACAGGAGCGCGCAGGACATGAAGCCTCAACTCCCTCTGGTGGTTGGGGCTTTTGTCTATTGACAGCGCATGATTGCTGAATAAAATCATCGGGTCTCACATCTAAATTTGTTGTTCCCTCTATATCAGTTTGGTACAGATGTGCGATAGGGCCCCGGTTAATGCCGGGGCTTTTCTTTTCTAGCGGTTTCCTCGCTGGCCATCGGCTTTGCATTTTGGGCAGAAGCGCGATAAAAACTCGCAAAGCCCTGTGGTTTTATCATTGGAGCATGATGAGTGAAGTAATGTGCTGAATTCTGATTCCAATTGTTCAAATTTCTTCAGGTAATCGGTAGGGCTTAGCTCCTCGGACAGTCTGCGAAGATATTCAAACGCAAGTTGGCGGGCTGTTGGTTTATTGTTCATGGCGATGTCCTTTTCGTTATGGGTAGGCAGTCTGATAAGTACTGGTAACTCAAGTTAAGCATAATTCGTGTTTGACGCATTTTTCAAGGCTACGCTCCGGCGTGGCCTTTTTTCTGACCGACAGCCACCCTAGACGAGGTGGAGCGATGAAATCTATGGAAAAATACACCACCGGCTCCGCCTAAAGCTGAAGCCTTACTGCGTGCCTCCGTGGTGATTTTTTATACACTGACGGAGTTTCATTAAACACATTAACATAAGGAAAATTGCAATGAAAAAAATGAAACTGGCAATACTGACTACCTGTCTCTGCCTCTCGGTGCCGGTGTCTTTTAGCGCCTTGGTCGCATCTGATGTCACCGAAAATATAATGACGGGAGCACAGGTTCACACCGTGACCCAAACGGTCAAATCGGGTTTTATCTCAATAGCGAATGGTCGTAATTGCGCAGTAGCAAGTGCAGATAATCATAGTAGCATTCTGTCGCCTTGCCCATCGCAACCGTCTCAGCCAGAAGAAATTATCACGGTCTATTATATTGAGCTGCAAAATGGCATGTGTTTAGAGGACAGGGGCGGTAGCACAGTGGCGTTAAAAAGATGCCGTATTGGTGACGGCAAGCAGCAGTGGAAAAGGGGGGTTAACGCAGGAACTGAGTTGAAAAATGTGGTGACCGGAAAATGTCTTACCACTCAAGGGTTAAACAAGCAATTGAAAGTGGCGTCCTGTAACGGCTCGCCGGCTCAGTATTGGAAACTGCCTCAGTAACCCACAACCCATGATGAGATGAAGGCTGCCTTAGGGTCATATCGTTATACACATCTTTCTAACGCACTGTTTAATCAATGAGTTACGGGTTTATCTCAGAGTGGCATTTTGAACCTCAAAAAGCCAATGGGATGGCTTGAATGCCTTAATTCACGGGGTTCTGAGCATCCTGTTCAAAAAATGGCCAAAAGATGTGTATAACGATATGCCTTAGGGTGGCCTTTTTCCTTACTGTTTTGTTTAAAATCCGCCCTAAGTAAGCCGTCAATATGCCTGAAAAAGAGCCTGCATTCTGGTACGCCTTTATCAACTGGATACAACGTCATCAGACTGAATTTGGCTATGCGACGCTGGCGGCCTTGTTTTCTTTTTTGCGCAACGCGTGTGTCAAAAGTTCATGGAGTCGACGCTTATTCGATGCGATGTCATGCAGTGCCCTGGCATTCTTTGTCAAACCCTTACTGAGTCTGGTTGAAAATATTTTTAACTGGTCCTTACCTGACGCGACACCAGAATTACTAGCAATTTATATTGGTTATGTGGGAACAGATTATATCCGTGAGCGCATAAAGGCGTTTACACGACATAGGGATCTGAAGTAACGATGCAAATGAGTTCGCAAGGATTAGCACGGATAAAGGCGTTTGAGGGCATTAAGCTCAATGCCTATCAATGCAGCGCTGAAAAATGGACTGTCGGCTACGGGCATACCACCGGCGTCAAGGCAGAGGATGTTATTACGCCAGCGCAGGCGGACACTTTTCTGCGTGACGATATCGACGCTGTGGTTGAAGAGCTGAATGCCTTGATAACCGTGCCGGTGAGCCAGAATCAGTTTGATGCATTGTGTTCACTGGTTTTCAATATCGGCATCGGGGCTTTTGGCACTTCGACGTTGCTTAAGAAGCTGAATGAAGGTGATTACTCTGGTGCAGCGGCAGAGTTTCCCAAATGGTGCCATGTCACCGTCAAGGGTAAAAAATTACCGCTGCCCGGCTTGATTAAGCGCCGCCAGGAAGAGAAAGCTCTGTTTGAATCAGTGATTAATAACTGAATTAAAGTGTATTAGTCGCGACTTGATCTGACACTGGACCTTGAAAGGTTGAGAGTTACCGGTTTTGATATGGGTGTCGAATCCTTATACAAAACACGAGGTAACTCTCATGCTTCATACTAACAATCCCATCATCAAACACAAAGCCGGCCTGCTCAATCTCGCCGAAGAACTCGGTAACGTATCAAAAGCCTGTAAAATCATGGGGGTGTCACGCGACACGTTTTATCGCTATCAGGAACTGGCGGCAGAAGGCGGCATTGACGCTCTGGTTAACCAAAACCGCCGGGTTCCCAACCTGAAAAACCGTGCTGATGAAGCCACTGAACGTGCGGTTGTTGATTACGCCATTGAGTTCCCGGCTCATGGCCAGCACCGGACCAGTAATGAGCTGCGTAAAAAAGGCGTCTTCATTTCTGGCAGCGGTGTGCGCTCCATCTGGCAACGACACGATCTGGAAAACTTTCGTAAGCGCCTGAAGGCACTTGAGGAAAAAGTTGCCAGAGAAGGCATTGTACTTACTGATGCTCAAATCGCTGCACTGGAGAAGAAGGTGCACGACGACGAAGCCTGTGGTGAAATAGAGACTGCTCACCCGGGTTATCTGGGGTCGCAGGACACCTTCTACGTGGGTAATCTGAAAGGTGTTGGCCGTATCTACCAGCAGACGTTCGTGGATACGTACTCGAAAGTGGCGCACTGCAAGCTTTACACGAGTAAAGCACCGATCTCTGCCGCCGACCTGCTCAATGATCGCGTGCTGCCGTTCTACGAAGCTCAGGGGCTGCCAATGCTAAGAATACTGACGGACAGGGGGACGGAGTACTGCGGTAAAGTGGAACAACATGACTATCAGCTGTACTTGGCTATCAACGATATAGACCATACGAAAACGAAAGCGATGTCTCCGCAGACAAACGGTATCTGCGAGCGCTTCCATAAAACTATTTTGCAGGATTTTTATCAGGTTGCGTTCCGTAAGAAGTTATACGAGGACCTAGAAAGTCTACAAAAGGATCTGGACAACTGGTTGTGGCATTACAATAATGAGCGAACTCATCAGGGTAAAATGTGCTGCGGGCGTACGCCAATGGCCGCGTTACTTGATGGTAAACGAGTCTGGGCAGAAAAAAATCTGAACCAGATTTAATCTGACAGACACCTGTATAAATAACCGGTAACTGTTAGATCAGGTCTGAGCTAATACAGAAGCTCGCGCATCTGTTCGGCCTTTAACCCTCGGGAGACCGGATAGTACATACCCTCAGGGGTTGCACCGTGGCGCAACCGTGCCTGCTTTCTCAACCGCCCAACACGGCTGTTTTCACGATTCAGTAGCTCTTCTTCGACAAGTAACCCCAGGCGTTCTGCGAACCCCAGCTCATTGTATGTACCAGGTGCCTCACGCTGGCGTATCATGCCATCGGCCATTGCCGACAGCTTCAGCGTTCTAAGTTTGGTTAGCAGGTCATCAGTCATAACGACTCCCTTTTTCAGTGGTAATATTTTGGACCACGCAGATTCTCGTGCTCCAGTGGAAGCTGTAACTCTCTATTTCCTTTAACTGTTTCTCCGATGCCCTCCCTGTTGTGACGCAGCAGATTCTCGATAAAACGCCTTTCCGGATGGTTCAGCCCGCAGGCCTTGTCACAGGCTTTTTCCAGCCGTTCGGCACCGTATTTTTTCTGGAGCGACAGTAGGCCGAGAACAGCCCGATAAGCCTGCTCAGGATGATTCTTCGCGTTTAGCATCGCTTCCACCACCTGCCAGGTCGCCTTGCCGGTTCTCGCGGCATTATCCAGCAGCTTTTCAGGTGTCCAGCTGCTGTGCCCGCGGTGATTGACCGGCATGTGTGCCGGATTCGTGCTGTGGCTGTACTGCCGATCGCTGCGAGGGTGCTGAGCCACGCAGCGGCCCTTATGCCAGACCTGGACCAACGTCTGACCCGCTTTTACCGACAGCCTTTCACCAACCAGCTCATGGGGAACGGAGTACCAGTGGCGGTCGTATTCGACGTGATAGTCAGGAGCGACCTTCACCGCACGGTATTCGGTGTATTCATAGGGCATGGCTGGCAACGGCTGCAGGCACGGCGCATCGAGCAGCGCAAAGCGCTGCGCTCGGCTCTGGCCCCCATAACCTTTCATTGGCCGGTTATTCAGCTCGGTCATCAGCTCACTGAGCCTGACGTTGAGCGCATGCATCGTATGGAAGGTTTCATTGCGTATTCGCGCCAGGAGCCACCTTTCGACCAGCAGGACGCCGTTTTCCACTTTGGCCTTGTCTTTCGGTTTGTAGGGTCTGGCTGGCATCACTACCGTGCTGTAATGCGAGGCCAAAGACTGATAGCTGTCGTTGATGACCGGCTCGTAGCGATCTGCTTTGCTCACCGCGCTACGCAGATTATCGGGTACCAGCAGGGCTGGAACGCCGCCGAGGAAGGTCAGGCAGTGGCTGTTAGCATTCAGCCAGCTCATCATGTCCTGACCGGGGCAGGCTTCTGCATAGGTATAATTTGACGCTCCCATGACAGCGACGAAGATGGCGACCCGGCGCACATTTCCCGTATCGGGGTCGGATACCGGCACCGTGGGCCCGCAGAAGTCGATGAACAGCTTCTCACCGGCACGGTGGGTCTGGCGCATCGAGCGTTTCTGGCATTTCTTCCATTGGCGATAACAACGGCAGAACTGAGAGTAGCCCAGCGCCATTTCTCCGGTTTCGGTGCTGTATTCTATCCACAACAGCTGCCTGGTAACCCCTGGCCGTCTTAGCTCGGTATCGATATACAGCCAGTCTGGCGCGATAAGCTCCGAGGTGCGCATTCTGCGGGTGGGGAACAGCATCTTTTCCAGTTTTTCTGGCAAGAGCGCATCAGGCAATGGCCACGACAGCGATGCGGCGGTAAAACGGGAGAGCACCTCATAAACTGTGGAAGGGCTGACCCTAAGAGCAGCGGCGATGGTGCGATTAGACTGGTTGCACTCAAATTTGAGTTTGAAGATCTGAAGACAAGTCTCCATGGGACTCCTGCTTTTTCTCTTTCTGGCCATCGTTATCTCCATTTCAGTAGAAACTGCGAACGGAGAGGAGGTTAGAAGAGTTAAGTCCCGGAGTGATCGATACGACGCGAATCAGTGATCGACCTTAGATGCGAAATCGTGATCGATTGTCATGCGAATCACTGATCGATCACGATGCGAATATGCAATATGAGCCTGAGACAGAGTGGCGGTTTCATCGCTAACCACTCTTGGGCCACTCATGTCTACGAGGCAGGCTCTATCATCAAAAGGAAATAAGCGATGCAATTAGTGGAAATAAAGAAATTTGATCTTGTAGCGAATACTATGGCGATTGCTGAGGGTGTTGAGAAAGATCATGACACCATTATCAAGCTTGTTGACCGTAACAAAGCCGATCTGGAAGAGTTCGGGCCACTCGGATTTGAAATCCGTATGGTTGAAAGAAGTCAAGGTGGTGGCAAGCCTCTTCGTATTGCATTTCTCTACGAGCAGCAAACTACACTCTTAATTACCTACATGCGCAATAATGATGCCGTTCGTGTATTCAAGAAGAAGCTGGTTTCCGAGTTCTTCCGTATGCGCAAGGCATTAGCGGGCAAGAAGATGGATCGCAATATTGCCAGGCTTGAGTACAAGCCAATGACTGATGCTATCAAGCATGAGCGCGAGGCACATGGCAAGACGATTGCCCCACACCATTTCAGCAACGAGGCCGACCTGATTAACCGGATAGCACTTGATATGACGGCGGTTAAATTCCGTGTTCATCACGAAATAGGTAAGCAGGAGAGTATCCGCGACTACCTGCCCCCTGAGCAGATTCACTGCATTACCGAACTGCAACGCGCCAACACGGTATTCATTGGTATGGGATGGGACTTTGAGCAACGCAAGGCCACGCTGATGGGAATATTTAACAAAAACCATCGCCAACCGCTGATTGAAGAGCAGTACAGACTGGCAGCATGATGCGCTGGAAACTTATTTGGGTGATTGCTGCCTTGCTGGCATTGATGACCGGCGCGGCGAAGGAAGAGTCACTATGTCTATCAGGGATACCGTAATCGCTATTTTGCTTGCTCTCATTGCTATGCTGTCATTCGGCGTCTACTACTACCACGACGCGTACAGTGATAAAACGGAAGACCTCGAAGCAGCAGCGCGGAAACAACAGCAGGCCGAAACTATCGCTGGAAATGTGATCCAGTCAATGCGTATCTTCAACGCCATCACGCGGGCCAATCACGATGAAAAACAGCAGATACAGCGGCGGTCTGAAACTACCGTGGTTTACATTCGTGAAAAGTTATCGACTGATGAGTGTGCTAGTCGGCCTGTTCCTGATGATGTCGTTAGCAAGCTGCGAGAGCACGCGGACAGAATTCGTAATGGCTCCAGTAGTCCCCATCCCCGCTGAACTTTTACAGGACTGTCCAGCACCAAAAATTCCGTATCAAATGAACTACGGCAAGAGTGTAGCGCTGAATGAAGAACTGCTGACCGTTATTGAGAAGTGTAACGCCGACAAGCGAAGCATTCGTGAAATCGAAGGATCCGGGAAGAATTTACCTGCCAAGTAGCTGTGCAACTCTGTGAAGAAGTGGCAAGGCTGCGAAACCAAACAATGATCCTCGGCACCGTCCGGGGTTTTTTTTCGCCTGCGCTTCATACGCGCATATCAACAAACCCTGAGGCTATTCACAAAAGCGACCTTGGAGAACGCCAGTAATTGGTGTGCTCAGGGGCTGGCTGTTCGTGTGATCTAAGGTCTCTTTTTTGAAGGTAAACACCAATGAACAAGATGATCGTTACTGCAACATTTTACGGCACGGAACTTTACGTTATTGAGCACAATGGCGAGCCTCATGTGCCAATGAAACCCATTGTTGAAGGCATGGGGATGACTTGGCAGTCTCAATTAGAGAAGTTAAAACAACGCTTTAAATCAACTGTAACGGAAATCGTTATAGTTGCTTCTGATGGCAAGGAGAGAAAAATGGCTTGCCTTCCTTTGCGCAAACTTGCTGGATGGCTCCGTACCATCTATCCCAATAAGGTCAAGCCCGAAATCCGTGACAAAGTGGTTCAGTATCAAGAGGAGTGTGATGACGTGCTCTATGAATACTGGACAAAAGGACAAGTCATTAATCCCCGTAAGCGTAGCGTTATGCAAGAACTCAATGCAGCTTGCGCTGAATTAAAAAGTGACAAAGCCGTTGCTAGCGTGTTTGGCACGGGATTGAACGAGTGGAAAGGCATCAAGGCAGCACATGCGAAGAAAATTAAAGTGCTGATTGAAGAAGCTCAATTGTTGCTGACATTTTAAGGGGGAGACCATGAGCAATATTCCTGCTCCCGAATGCTTTTGCTGGCGCGTCGCGGATGCCTACATGTACCACCTGATGGCAACTAACCGTCGCCCGGTATACCGCTATCAGGCTGGTGATATCGAAGTCTGCCGCTATTTTCTTTGTGGTTTCCTTGATGACCACTTATCGAAAATATCGCCGCCGAAAAGGGCTGCATTTTGTCTTCGTTTGCTTGAGCCGTTTACTTTGACACCTGATCCTCGCGCCATCATCTGTGGGGGTAAAGCCATATCGTTATACACATCTTTTGGCCATTTTTTGAACAGGATGCTCAGAACCCCGTGAATTAAGGCATTCAAGCCATCCCATTGGCTTTTTGAGGTTCAAAATGCCACTCTGAGATAAACCCGTAACTCATTGATTAAACAGTGCGTTAGAAAGATGTGTATAACGATATGGGGTAAAGCCCCTATGTTGAATCGTCGAGGTGTCCGGTACATGAATGCATTAATGCACCAATACGGGGATACCCTAATGGATGTCGGCGTTAAAGATGAGCGAGGAGTGCTTGTTTTACCACCAGAAAGCGACTGGGCAAACCTGAAATTCAGCGATGTCTTGTTTGAATAAGGGAAGCCGAATGAAAGACTACACGCCATTCATTGAAAAGCATGTGGTCGCTGAACTGGTGAAACAGGGCTATGAGCCATCGGTTGCCCTGAAGGGGGCAGACAGGGCGATAGACCACTACCGCTGTTCAAGCTCAGCATCAGGGAAGGGGAAGATGTTTGACGATTGCTTTCGCATAGCAAAGGCATGGGCGATGAAGTACCAGCCGAAAACCAAAAATCGATAAGCCTCGTATCTCGCGGGACTTTTTTTCGCCTGTAGTCAATCAAACCGTGCATTCGCGTGCACTTCACTAGAGAGCTTTCCGTCGTGTGAGTCTGAGATAGGGCGGTGGATCACATCGTTCCGCTCTCGGCTGCCCATGTCTACGCGAACAGGCTCGCACCACAGAAGGGAAATACGCTGCAATATCCCGTTAATGATCAATCAATGTCCATGACCAGCCTTGAAATAGCTGATCTGGTAGAAAAGCGGCACGACAACGTTAAGCGCACCATCGAAACGCTGATAGAAAAAAGCGTAATAGCGTCTCCTCAAGTTGAGGAAAAGCCAACTGCCGGGCGTCCGATGTTGATTTACGTTTTTGAAGGGGAGCAGGGTAAGCGCGATAGCATTGTTGTAGTCGCTCAACTGTCCCCGGAGTTCACTGCTAAACAAATCCACACGGTAGCCAACTGTCCTAACCCGAAAAATCAGCATTCAACCTGGTTGATTACTTATCGGAGAAAATATGCAGGTCATTATTGATAATGTTCCGTATGCGCCTGTCTGTCATCCTTCTGCCCGGATCGGAATTGCTATCTCTACGCACAATCGCGCTGACGTTCTACGTCGCGCCCTGACGCAACATCTGCAGTTTTTACCCGCTGGCGCGCGAGTGGTTGTTGTAGACGACGGGTCAAATCCTGCCGCTTCAGTACCCGCGGGTGTGCAACGGGTTCGCCATGAAACATCATTCGGCATTGTCGCATCGAAGAACGCCAGCCTGGCCGCGCTGATGGATGCCGGATGCGAACATTTGTTTCTGTGGGATGACGATGCGTGGCCGATCACCGATAACTGGCATGTGCCCTATATCGCGTCGCCAGAACCACATCTGGCTTATCAGTTTCTTGACCTGGCTGGACCAAGAAAGCTGAAAGATATAGCAGTGCTTTATCGCGATGATAAACACGTTGCTTATACCGGACAACGTGGCGTGATGCTCTACTACCACCGCAGCGCCATTGAAAAAGTCGGCGGATTCGACTGGATTTACGGGCGCGGCATGTACGAACACAGCGACCTCGCCATGCGCATACATAATGCCGGGCTGACTACCTGGGCTTTTGCTGATGTCGTGGGTTCAGAAAAGCTCATTCATTCTCTTGATGAATATGAACACGTTACTCGGTCAGTTCCTCGACCTGATCGCGAAGCGCTAGTTAAACGAAATGTAAAAATTCACAACGGGCGGCGCGATACGGGGTATGTCGGTTATGTCGAATACCGACGCCAGCACGACGTTGTGATCACAACATTACTGACGAGCCAACCTGACCCGCAGCGCGGTAGCAGAATGCAGCCTGACCCGGCGGCGCTTGAGGTATGGGCTAAATCAATTCAGGATGCTGACGCCGTAGTGCTGGCTGACCAACTAACCTCCACACCTGATGGCGCTCAACGGGTGACAGTTCCTGATGTTGCAATGAACGTCTATTTCCGCCGCTGGCTGCACGTCTGGCAGTACCTGCGTGATCACCCTGAATACCGGTTCGTCTGGTGTACCGATGGAACCGATGTCGAAATGCTGAGCGCGCCGTGGGATGACATGGAGGCCGGGAAGACTTACGTCGGCTCCGAACCGAAGACTTATGCCGATGTATGGGCGAAGCAGAGCCATCCCGAACGCATCTATCAGGCGTTCCTCGAAGGCCATCGCAACGACGTGATGCTTAACGCCGGGCTGCTGGGCGGAACGCGTGATGATGTTATGGCATTCGCTCACGGCATCATTCGCCTGTATTACCGAATCGAAAGCTATCGGTTCTGGAAGATGGAACAACCGGCGGCCGCAGTAGGCGACATGATCGCCTTTGGCATCGTTGCACAGTCATTTGCTGACCGGCTTATCACCGGCCCGCAGGTTCACACCGTGTTCAAGACGGATGGACTCGGTAAGGAGAATGCCTGGTGGAAACACAAATAAAGTTTGTTGTTGTTGGGCATCACTCAAGAGAGCCACAGGCGAGGGCACTGGCTTATCAAATCGGCCCAACTTCCCACGTCATGATTGACCCTGAGGATCATGGCGCAGCCTGGGGCCATCGTCGGGCGCTTGAGTGGGCCGCTGGGCTGGATTTTCGGGTGGTGATCATTGAAGACGATGCACTACCGGTTGCTGGGTTTGTCAATAAGGCTGCTGAATGGCTGAGCCGCTTCCCTGATTCTTTGTGCTCCTTCTATCTTGGCACCGGACGTCCGCCGCAATATCAAATGCAAATCGCCGAGAGGTTGATAGTGGCTGACAAGATGCGGGCAGACCACATCACGCTAACGCGCCTCATACATGGTGTTTGCTATAGCGTGCCGCCGCAGCATGTCGATCGCGTGCTGTCCCGCTGGGACAACAGCAAACCCGCTGATTACGCCGTGGGTGATGCATACGGTGGCAGCGTCATCTATCCCTGTTACTCATTGGTGGACCATGCCGATGGTGAACCGGTAGAGCGTCACCCTGATGCCACTGCACGCACAGAGCGCCGCAGGGCCTGGAGGCTACATGTCTAAATTGAAAACGTTGCAGCCGAGACTGAAAGCCATCGACACCCGCAGGATAAAGCCGGTCTTTGGCGAGCATAGGCGCGTGAGTGGCAGCGCTAGGGTAAGCCTGAAGCGGCGTATTTATGCGCGTGACGGTGGTCACTGCTGCATGTGTGATCGTGTTGTTGACCTGCACGATAGCGAACTGGATCACCGGGTGGCGCTGCAGTTTGGTGGCAACAATGGAGAAGCTAACCTTTGGACGCTCTGCATTGAATGTCACTCAGGCAAGTCAGCGCGTGAAGCCTCGACGGGTCAGCCTGATGAGGAGGCGCTGAAGCATTACATTCCCGACGATGGCCTGGGGCCGAACATCGTGGTGATCTGACCATCGTGACAAGGGTTCTCAATATCACTTCGCCATTGGCTGAGTTTGAAATCATTAAAAATAAAATGATATTTATTCTCATTTAACAATGAGGGGGGGGGGGTTGGGTGTTAACCTCGATCGCCTTGGGCACCGCACTCCCTCTCACGCACAGAAAAAATTCCCCTCTGGAGGGGGTAAACATGTTAACAGCACAAAAGCGTAAATTCGCTCTCGCGCTGATGTCCGGGATGTCCCAGAAAGCGGCGGCAATAAAGGCGGGATACTCAGAGAAATCCGCGCGGTCAAAGGGGTCGCAGCTTGCTAAAGACCCGGAGGTCATCGCGTTTATAAAGCGAAAAAAGAATGAAAAAGTCGACGTTGATGATGAACCCGCGTACCGCCGAAATGTTTATACCCCAGCAGTAAACGCGCCCGGAGAAAAAACGCCTCGCACGACATTGACGCCCAGTCAATTTGAAGACCCTCTGGCGTTTCTTAAGTGGGTGATGAATGACACGGGAAATGAAATTGAAACCCGGAAAGATGCAGCAAAAGCGATGCTGCCTTATAAGCATCCCAAGATGGGGGATACCGGTAAAAAGGACGCCAAAAGCGACGCGGCCAGAAAAGCAGCCAATAAATTTGCCGTCCCACAACCGCCTAAACTGGTGGTAAATAACCGCGAGACATAGCTATGCCTGAATGGACAACCGCCTGCCCTGACTGGGCCGAGCGCCTGAAAAAAGGTCAGTCGATTATTCCTGCGCCGATTTACCCGCAGCAGGCTGAAATAGCCCTCAACGTTTTCAGACAACTGAAGATTGTGGATGCACCAGGATCGCCTACTTTCGGTGAAGCCTGTGCGCAGTGGGTGTTCGATCTGGTGGCCGCATTGTTTGGTTCTTACGATGCTGAAACCGGACGTCGGCACATCACGGAAGTGTTTGTTTTGATACCGAAGAAGAACTCAAAGTCTACGCTTGCCGCCGGGATCATGATGACGGCGTTGCTGCTCAACTGGCGACAGGCTGCCGGATACACCATTATTGCACCGACGGTTGAGGTTGCCACTAACGCGTTCAATCCCGCCCGGGATATGGTGAAGCGTGACGATGACCTTGATGACCTGTGTCAGGTTCAGACCCACATCCGGACTATCACCCACCGCGGCACAGATACCACCTTGAAAGTGGTGGCGGCTGATCCCAATACGGTTTCGGGCATCAAGTCGGTTGGCACGCTGATAGATGAATTATGGCTTTTCGGGAAGCAGCACAACGCTGACGATATGCTGCGCGAGGCGATAGGTGGCTTAGCATCGCGGCCTGAAGGTTTTGTGATGTACACCACCACGCAGTCGAACGATCCGCCGGCCGGCGTGTTCAGACAAAAACTTCAGTATGCCCGCGATGTGCGCGACGGAAAAATAGTCGATCCACATTTCCTGCCCGTTATTTTTGAACATCCTCCTGAAATGGTGGCCAGCGGCGAACATCTGCTGGTGGAAAACCTTGCAATGGTTAACCCTAACCTGGGCTTTTCGGTGGATGAGAAATTTCTTTATCGGGAGTTCAGGAAAGCCAAAGACGCCGGGGAAGAGGAATTCCGCGGCTTTATGTCAAAACATGCCAATGTTGAAATCGGCCTTGCCCTACGCGCTGACCGCTGGGTCGGCGCTGATTTCTGGGCGCAGCAGGCGCATAAAGTCAGCTTTGAGGAAATACTCCAGCGCGCTGAGGTGATCACCGTTGGTATTGATGGCGGGGGGCTGGATGACCTGCTGGGCCTGTCGATGATTGGGCGGGATAAAACGACACGCGAGTGGCTGGCATGGAGTCACGCCTGGGCGCATATGATAGCGCTGGAAAGGCGAAAAAGTGAGATCCCGAAACTCAGGGACTTCGAAAAGGCGGGTGACCTGACCATCGTGAAACGGGTCGGAATGGATGTCGAACAGGTTGTTGAGTATGTGAGCCGTATTCAGGATGCTGACCTGCTGGATAAAATTGGTATTGACCCCTCCGAGGTCGGGCAGATCCTTGACGCCCTGAGCGCGGCAGACATTCCCGCTGAATCAGTGGTGGGTGTCAGTCAGGGATGGCGTCTTGGCGGCGCGATAAAAACGACTGAACGCAAGCTTGCGGAAGGCGTGCTTATTCATGGTGGACAGCCGATGATGGCCTGGTGCGTGGGAAATGCGAGGGTTGAACCGAAAGGCAACGCCATTCTGATCACCAAGCAGGCCAGCGGCAAGGGCAAGATTGATCCGCTGATGGCGCTGTTCAATGCCGTTTCCCTGATGGCCCTTAACCCCGAACCTGCAAAAAAAGATTACCAGGTATTTTTCGTATAACAAACACGTCAGTTAATGACCCGCTCATTACTGGGGATCCCTCAGCGCACAGGCGGGTTTTTTCATTTCTGGAGGACAGAAAATGACGCTTAAGCGCGCCTGTACCCTCATGACGGTGAAGTCGGTAAATGAGGATGATCGGATTATTACCGGCATCGCCTCCACGCCGTCACCCGATCGTGACGGTGACATCATGGAGCCAGAGGGGGCGAAATTCCGTAGTGACACGCCGTTCCTCTGGCAGCACGACCGCTCGCAACCTATCGGCACCTGCACACCAAAAATGGTGAAGGAAGGATTGCAGATCACCGCAACGTTGGTGAAACCAACGTCTGACATGCCATCGCCGTTGGTCGCCCGTCTCGATGAGGCATGGGCATCGATAAAGGCGGGGTTAGTCCGGGGACTGTCTATCGGCTTCCGGCCGATTGACTATTCCTTCCTTGACGAAGGGGGTATCCGCTTTTTGTCCTGGGACCTGCTTGAAGTCTCGGCTGTAACTATTCCGGCAAATGCCGAATGTTCCATCCAGACCGTTAAATCGTTCGATCGCCAGCTTCTCGCCGCGTCAGGCAATGAGAAGCCGGTAGTGAAAACCGCTAAAACCGCTGGCGCTACAGCAACCAATACCAAAAAAGGAATCAATTCGATGAATATCGCAGAACACATTAAGAGCTTCGAAGCGAAACGTGCGGCGCTGGCAGCCTCCCTTGATGAAGTGATGTCCAAAGCAGCCGAAGAGGGGCGAACGCTGGATGCTGAGGAAGAGGAATGCTACGACAACACCTCCGCAGAAATCAAATCTGTGGATGCGCACCTTAAACGTCTGCGCGACATGGAAAGCAATATGGCAGCGACCGCTAAGCCGGTTTCTAAAGCCGCTAATGGTGAAGTCACTACTGTTAAGGCCGCTACACCGGGGATTATCCGCGTCGACCAGAAGCTGGAGAAAGGTATCGCCTTTGCCCGTTTCGCGAAAGCACTGGCCGCTGCTAACGGCAGCCGTTCTGAAGCGCTGGAGATCGCCCGTAAACAGTATCCTGATGATGCGAAGCTTCACCATGTGCTGAAAGCCGCGGTGGGTGCCGGTACCACCACCGATCCTACTTGGGCTGGCGCGCTGGTGGAGTATCAGGAATATGCGCAGGATTTTGTTGAATTCCTCCGTCCGCAGACCATTATCGGTCGATTTGGCCAGGGTGGCATCCCGGCCCTGCGTCAGGTGCCGTTCAACATCCGTATTCCGGCGCAGACGTCCGGCGGCTCAGCGAACTGGGTGGGACAGGGTAAGGCAAAACCGCTGACTAAATTCGACGTTGAGTCGATCACATTCAGCTTTGCCAAGGTGGCGGCTATCGCGGTACTGACCGATGAGTTGATCCGCTTTTCCAATCCGGCCGCCGATGCACTGGTGCGTAACGCGCTCGCTGAAGCGGTCATTGCTCGCCTGGATACTGACTTTATCAACCCGGCAAAAGCTGAAGTTGCTAACGTTTCCCCTGCATCCGTCACTCATGGCATTGCTGCGATCCCGTCCACCGGCAGCCCGGATGAGGATGCTGCTGCCGCCTTTGGGGTTTTCGTTGCCGCTAACCTGCAACCAAACGGCGCGGTCTGGTTGATGTCCAGCACTACCGCGCTGGCGCTGTCCATGCGTAAGAATGCTCTGGGTCAGAAAGAATACCCTGACATGACGTTGCTTGGCGGTACCTTCCAGGGGCTTCCGGTCATTGTTTCCCAGTACGTTGGTAGCCAACTGGTGTTTGTGAACGCGCCGGATATTTATCTGGCTGATGATGGTGGCGTGGCGGTGGATATGTCTCGTGAAGCATCGCTGGAAATGGAAAGTGAACCCACCGGCGACAGCATCACGCCTGCCGGCACTGAACTGGTCTCCATGTTCCAGACCAACAGCGTGGCTATCCGCGCCGAGCGCTGGATTAACTGGAAGCGCCGTCGCACAGCAGCGGTAGCGGTTATTTCTGGTGTGAACTACAGCGCCAACCAGGGCAGCTAAACGGCGGAAGGAGGGCGGGGGAAACCCCGCCGTATTGCATGGCAAAAATCAGATATCTGCAACGTACCCATGCTCCCGTTCCGGGCGACGTGAAAGCCGTGGACAATCGGTGCGCAAAGGTGCTGGTGCTGCTTGGCAAGGCGGACTATTTCACCGGTGCGCGTACCGATGGCAAAAAGAATAAGCGAAAAGCGGAGAACGGCTAATGTGGAATCCTTTGCGGAGAAAACAGGGAAAAGAAAAAGCCCTGCAGCAGCCTATCAGCCGCGGAGGCTGGACGTCATTATTCGGCTTTATTCATGAACCCTTCGCCGGGGCATGGCAGCGTAACCTTGAAATTAATCAGGACACCGTGCTTTCTTATTATGCTGTATTCGCCTGCATCTCGCTGATTGCGAGTGATATCGCCAAGATGCCGCCACGGCTGATGCGTCGTGACTCAGGAGGGGTCATGCAGGAGGTAAAAGCAGGAGACATTCCGGCACTGTACAAAAGACCCAATGCCTTTCAGAACCGAATACAGTTCTTTGAGCACTGGCTGAACTCCAAGCTGTGCCACGGGAATACGGTGGCGTTAAAAATACGTAATAACACCGGAAAAATTACCGAACTCAGGCTGCTGGACTGGAACAAGGTTACTCCACGGGTGGCGGATGATGGTTCGATCTTCTACCAGATAAACCCGGACAATATGGCCGGAATTGAATCGTCGGTTACAGTCCCTGCTCGTGAGGTGATACACGATCGCTTCAATTGTCTTTTCCACCCGCTCATCGGTTTATCTCCTCTTTACGCTGCTCGTCTGGCGGCGATGCAGGGACATCACATACAGGAAAACTCAGCTTATTTTTTCCGTAACGGCGGAAAGCCAAGCGGTGTGATTGAGGTGCCCGGGTCCCTAACTGAAGAGAACGCCAGAAAAATTAAAGATAACTGGGATACCGGATATTCCGGAGAGAATGCTGGGAAGACCGCCATTCTGAGTAACGGTGCTAAGTACAACCCGACAACGGTATCAGCTGCTGATGCGCAAACCGTCGAACAACTGAGCATGACAGCACAGATCATATGTTCCGTGTTTCATGTCCCGGCCTATAAAGTGGGTATCGGTGATCTCCCCACGCACGACAATATTGAAGCGCAGGACCAGCAATATTATTCGCAGTGCCTTCAGTCGCTCATTGAGTCGATAGAGTTGCTTCTGGATGAAGCCTTTGATCTCGATGGCGAAACGGGAACTGAGTTTGATGTAAATGCGCTGTTGCGTATGGACAGCGAGCGCCGCATCAAATCTCTCGGGGAGGGCGTGAAAAATACCATTCTGACGCCAAATGAGGCGCGCAAGAGTGAAAATCTGCCGCCTTTACCCGGCGGTGATGCGCTGTATCTTCAGCAGCAAAACTTCAGCCTTGAAGCACTGGCCCGGCGTGATGCTTCTGATGATCCGTTTGCTAAATCCGTTGCCGACAGCCGTACGACACCTGACGAATCAGGCGGGAAGGCGATGTCTGAATCTGAACTGACAGCGGCAAAAGCCATGATAAGAGGATTGTTAGCCAAATGAATGAACGTGAACTTTCCCTTATCAGGGCGCTGGGGGAGGAATTTTCTCAGGCACTCGGCGAGCTACGTGGATCTTTCAGAAAAAGCCTCAGCGACCATCAGCAGGCAACGGAAGAGAAGCTGAGCATGCTCGCTCAGGAGGTTGCGACCCTGAGGGATTTTCCGGCGCCAGATTTTTCCACCTTGCTTGCCGATGCGGTGGCATCTGTTCCGGCTCCCGAAATTCCTCAGTTGCCGGATATCGGCGCTATGGTCAGTGCGGCCGTAGCGGAAATCCCAGCACCGCAGGACGGCAAAAGCGTGACAGTGGATGAGATCCTTCCTGTTTTGGAAGACCTTGTCAGCAAAGCCGTTGGTGAAATACCCGCGCCGAAGGACGGTAAAGACTACGATCCGGCTGTGCTTATGCAGGCCGTTGACGATGCAGTCAGTGCGGCCGTAGCGGAAATCCCAGCACCGCAGGACGGCAAAAGCGTGACAGTGGATGAGATCCTTCCTGTTTTGGAAGACCTTGTCAGCAAAGCCGTTGGTGAAATACCCGCGCCGAAGGACGGTAAAGACTACGATCCGGCTGTGCTTATGCAGGCCGTTGACGATGCAGTCAGTGCGGCCGTAGCGGAAATCCCAGCACCGCAGGACGGCAAAAGCGTGACAGTGGATGAGATCCTTCCTGTTTTGGAAGACCTTGTCAGCAAAGCCGTTGGTGAAATACCCGCGCCGAAGGACGGTAAAGACTACGATCCGGCTGTGCTTATGCAGGCCGTTGACGATGCAGTCAGTGCGGCCGTAGCGGAAATCCCAGCACCGCAGGACGGCAAAAGCGTGACAGTGGATGAAATCCTTCCTGTTTTGGAAGACCTTGTCAGCAAAGCCGTTGGTGAAATACCCGCGCCGAAGGACGGTAAAGACTACGATCCGGCTGTGCTTATGCAGGCCGTTGACGATGCAGTCAGTGAAGCCGTAGCCGCCATCCCAGCACCGCAGGATGGTAAAAGCGTGACGGTAGAAGAAGTCAGGCCAGTGTTGCAGGAACTTATTACGGCGGTGATGCCGGAAATTCCTGATGTTAACGCTCTCATCAGTGAGGCAATCGCAGAGATTCCCACGCCGGAACCTGGCAAACCCGGTGAAGATGGCCGTGATGCGCTTGCACTGGAATTACTGACTTTTATTGATGCGTCAAAAAGTTACCCACGGGGGTCTTATGCCACCCATAACGGTGGACTCTGGCGGGCTTACGAGAAAACTCACGGGACACATGGCTGGGAATGCATAGTCGATGGTGTGTCAGGCGTTGATATCAGCATGGATGGTCTGCGCCACTTTATTGTCACTGTTAACCGTGCAAGTGGAGCCAGCGAGAAAAAAGCTTTCGATGTACCAGTTATGGTGTACCGCGGCGTATTCAAATCAGGCGACGAATATCTGCCCGGCGATACGGTCACATGGGGGGGTTCACTCTGGCATTGTGATACCAGGACTCAGGATAAGCCTGGTGAGACCGGTTCTTCCGGATGGACGCTAGCTGCGAAGCGTGGGCGAGACGGGAGGGATAAAACGTGATTGAGTTTGTGACGTTGTCACAGGTAAAAGAGCACTTGCGCATTGATGATGACTCCAGTGATGACGATCTGCTTCTGAAAATTCAGTCCGGTAGCGCGGCGATCCTGTCTTATATCCAGGGTAGCCGGGAACGGGTTGTCGAAGGTAATGGCCGCCTGGTTGAAGGGGAGCCACTAAAGAGAGTACAGGCAGCGCTACTGGTATTACTTGGATACCTTGACCGAAACCGCAACGGAGAAGAGGAAGAGAAACTAAATCAGGGGGAACTCCCGCTCTCTGTGACGATGCTGATTTACGATCTCCGACGACCAACGATTATTTAGGGAGGAATTATGTTGGCAGGACGGTTACGCCACCGCGTCACCCTCCAGAACTTCACCACAACCCGCGATGCTGGTGGTCAGCCTATCAAGACGTGGTTTGATGCTGCTACTGTGTGGGCCGAGGTTGCACCTATAAGCGGGCGTGAGCGGGTGGCTTCTGGTGTGGTATCTGCCGAGGCGACGATCCGCGTGTGGATGCGTCACCGCCGTGATGTATCGGCGGCGTCACGGTTACTGTGCCTGAATGGGCCGTTTAAAGGCTTAACGCTGGACATTATCGGGCCACCTATTCCAGACGGTAAGTGCACTCGGTTGGAAATATTGTGCAAGCAGGGGGTGAAGCGTGATTGATTTTGGTCTTGATTTCTCCGGCCTGAACGATATTGCCAGAGATTTGGAAAAGTTGAGTCGGGCAGAAAACAACAATGTGCTGCGTGATGCCACTCGCGCCGGTGCCGAAGTGTTGAAGGAGGAGGTTATCGCACGCGCCCCGGTTCGCACCGGGAAAATGCGTAAAAACGTTGTGGTGGTTACTCAGAAATCACGGCGAAAGGGAGAAATCTCATCTGGCGTGCATATTCGCGGTGTGAATCCCCGAACGGGTAACAGCGACAACACCATGAAGGCGGAAAACCCGCGCAATGCCTTTTACTGGCGCTTTGTCGAAATGGGTACGTTGAATATGCCTGCGCATCCTTTTGTCAGACCAGCATTTGATGTCAGGCAAGAGGAAGCCGCTAACGCCGCCATTGCACGCGCAAACCGCGCTATCGATGAGGTGCTGAGTAAATGACCGAAACCGATATTCACCCACTGATAGCCGGGATAGCAAACGGTAATGTTTATCCGTACATCATTCCGCTGAATAACGAGGGTGAGCCAGCGATTTCCCCACCGTGGGTGGTGTTCTCGTTTGTGTCGCAACCCTCCGCTGATGTGTTATGCGGCCCGGCAGAAACTACCTCATCTATTCAGTTTGATGCTTACGCAAAAACGATGGCGCAGGCGCGTGAAATTTGTGGCACTGTTATTGTTGCTTTGTCACCACTTGGCCCCGGCGAACAACTGAAAACACACGGCTACGACACTGAAACGGCACTTTATCGCGCAACGGTAGAATTACAGTTCGTTGATTAACCCCACCCTAACACCCGTTCACCATCAACCCGCCACTGCGCGGGTTTTTCTTTTGGAGAAAGCTATGTCAGCCCTTTATGAAAAATCACAGAAGACGGTAATTAAAATCTCGTCTGCGCCGACGACCGCTGAAGATATGGCATCAGCGACATACATTGATTTAACCTGCACCATCAAAGAAATCCAGTTCACCGGGGGCCAGAAAAACGACATTGATGTCACCACGTTGTGCTCGGATGAACAGGAAAACATTAACGGTCTGCCCGCCCAGTCTGAAATTTCGCTGAGTGGCAACTTCTACCGCAGTCCGGCGCAAGATGCGCTACGTGATGCCTATGACAATGACACCCGCTATGCGTTTCAGGTGATCTTCCCGTCTGGCAACGGCTTTCAATTTTTGGCTGAAGTACGCCAACATACCTGGTCATCGGGTACTAATGGCGTGGTAGCGGCTACGTTCTCTCTGCGTCTGAAAGGCAAGCCGACAAACATTGTGCCGACGCCATTGGCGTTGACAACCAATCTGCCCGCCACAAAATCAGCAACGGCTGGATCGGCATTAACGTTAACGGTAGCGGCCAGTGGTGGCATAACGCCATACACCTATAAGTGGAAGAAAGGCGGTACCGTAGTGAGCAGTCAGACAGCCGCGACATTCAACAAGGCCAGCGCGGTAGCCGGTGATGCGGGTGTTTATACCTGTGAGGTGACAGATTCGGCACTATCGCCGGTTACCCTCACATCCGCATCCTGCACCGTCACCATTAGCTAACCCGGAGCAACAACCGCATGGCAAAGAAAAGCATTAAATCGCTGGCGCTGGCTCCCGGTGCTGGCTTTCTCACGAAGGCTATCGAGGTGCCAGAGTGGGAAGGGGTGAACGTCACTCTACGGGAACCCTCCGCAGAGGCGTGGTTACGTTGGCAGGATGCTGTGAAAACCGGCGATGACAGCGAAGTGTTATCTGTATCTGAACGCGCCCGCCGTCATCTTCACGCCGATGCCACGCTGTTTATCGATATTCTGCGTGATGAAGAGGGTGAACCTGTGTTTTCAGTCGATAATCTCGAAGAGGTGGAAAGCGTTTATGGTCCTGTACATAGTCGCTTGCTGCGTCAGGCGCTGGACATCATCAACGACGCGGAGGTCGCCAAAAAAAAGTAACTCAACCTGGCATGCAGTTTTTGATGGCGCTGGCGCTCCGACTTGGGCGCACGCTGTCAGAAATGCGTCAGACGATGACAGCCAGCGAGTTGATGATGTGGATTGAGTACGACAAACTTTCCCCCATCAGTGATGCTCGGGGAGATATTCAAACGGCGCAGATTGTCAGTGCTGTTTGGGGTGCGCAGGGGGTAAAAGTGGCTCTGACTGACGCTATGCTTGACTGGTCAGGCAAGGAAGAGGAGGACACTGACCCGTTTGGCAATCTGGAGGCGTTTCTTTCTCAGGCTGCGAGTTAAGTAGATCCCCATGCTAACTGGTGTTAGGTTGTAACCACCTGTTACTTAAGATATGGGGATTTTAAATGAGTACCTCCGGATGGATTATAGTTTTTCTGATTGCCCGAATTATAGACTTGTTTATCTGGTATCTGTTAAACCGTAGTAGCGTTAGAGCCAATGATCAGATAAAAATCTTACAAGAAATAAATGAAAAACAATCCGCGCAAATTGTAGTGGCACACTGATACTGGCCACCTGATCGGAGGTGATATGCTCACCTCATCAACACGACAGGTGACCTCATGGGTAAACATTTTACGGCGGAATTTAAGCTCGAAGCCGCAAAGCTGGTTGTCGACCACGGCTACACATACGTTAAGGCCGCAGAGGCGGTTAATGTCAGCCATTCTGCCATTAGTCGCTGGGTCAATAAGCTTCGCCTTGAACGACAGGGAAAAACGCCAACGGGACTTCCTCTTACCCCTGAACAGCTCGAGCTGCGTGAGATGAAGAAAAAAGTCCAATGCCTTGA
This sequence comes from Symbiopectobacterium sp. Eva_TO, assembly GCF_053848865.1. Lineage (NCBI taxonomy): Bacteria > Pseudomonadati > Pseudomonadota > Gammaproteobacteria > Enterobacterales > Enterobacteriaceae > Symbiopectobacterium > Symbiopectobacterium sp. Eva_TO. Next base: position 3,525,957 of record NZ_JBSPEY010000004.1, read on the forward strand.
AATGGAGAACGAAATCCTAAAAAAGGCTACGGCGCTCTTAATGTCGGACTCACTCAACGGTTCACGGTAGTCGACAGGCTGAGGGCGCGATACCCGGTCACGGCGTTGTGCCAAACTTTTGAGGTACATCGCAGCAGCTACAGGCACTGGCAGGCTTCCGCTAATGAACCCGACGGTGAGCGCGTGGTTAAGTGTAGTCGCGTCATGGAAGCCTGGAACGCCAGCGGCGGCTCTGCCGGCGCTCGAAGTATCGCGACCATCGTCACCGGCAGCTCTGGTGTCAAAATGGGGCGCTGGCTGGCTGGCAAGCTGATGAAGGAGCTGGGTATCGCTAGCTGCCAGCGACCGGCTCACAAATACAAACGCGGCGGCAATGAACACGTTGAAATACCGAACTATCTCAACCGCCAGTTCGCGGTTACCGCGCCGGATCAGGTCTGGTGCGGCGATGTGACCTACATCTGGACGGGCAAATGCTGGGCTTACCTTGCGGTGGTGCTAGACCTGTTCGCCCGCAAACCGGTGGGCTGGGCTATGTCGACGTCGCCGGACTCGGCGCTGACAGTTAAAGCGTTGCAGATGGCCTGGGAACTCCGGGGACAACCAACAGGAGTCATGTTCCACAGCGACCAGGGCAGCCACTATACCAGCCGTCAATACCGGCAAGCCCTGTGGCGCTGCCGGATAAAGCAGAGTATGAGTCGGCGGGGTAACTGCTGGGATAATGCGCCAATGGAGCGGTTCTTCCGCAGCCTGAAGACAGAATGGGTGCCGACAAAGGGTTACAACAGCTTCAGCGAAGCCCAGGACGCGATTATCCGCTACATCACGGGGTATTACAGCGCTATCCGGCCTCACTGGTATAACGGCGGCTTAACTCCAAACGAATCTGAGCGACTGTTCTACATACAGTCTAATGCGGTGGCCAATATTAGTTGACCACTACAAATCAACATTATCATCGATAAATCTAAATAACTGTTCTAAATAATTCTCCACTCTTGTCTCGCCCTTGTAAGACAAAGGATTGGATCACGGCTTTGTTGAATAAACAGATTTTATGCTGGCAGCCCAGTAAAACGATTGTTTCCAGCAACGTAAAATCATGCAGTTAAGCATCATGAGAAAACGGAATGCCTAAGGTGACAAGCATTTTCTGCCAAAAAGAGTATGGCAAAACAGCATGATTCCCTATTATTCAACAAAGCCTCAAAGCGTCATAAAATTTATATTATTATCAGGTGCGCCGTAAAACCCCGTACTTTAGGGCGGGGAGGATGTCAAGATTGTAAAAGCTGCACAGTTAAGTATTTGGGCACTGGTGATACGTTAGAACAAATGAAAAAATCATCGCCAGATAAAAGCATGGCACCAATTGTAGGAGAGTCAATTGCATACTATGTTGGATTAGAAGCCTGTAAATAACACATTGATAATCGATACAAACCCGCCCAGTGCGGGTTTTTTATTGCCCGGAGAAAATAAAATGGCAACCCTACGCGAATTGATTATTAAGATTTCTGCCAACTCTCAGTCTTTTCAATCTGAAATTAATCGCGCTTCGCGTATGGGGTCAGATTATTATAAAACCATGCAGAATGGCGGGCGACAAGCGGCGGCGGCATCGCGTGAAAGCCAGCGCGCATTGGCAGAAGTGAATGCACAGCTTGCCTCTGTAAAATCTACGGCGCTGGGCATGACGAGTGCATTGGCTGGTGCATTTGCTACCGGGCATCTCATTAACCTTGTCGATCAGTGGAATATGGTCAATGCGAGGCTTAAACAGGCGTCGATATCGACGCAAGACTTCACCAGTAATCAGGCCGCGTTGATGGCACTTAGCCAAAGAACGGGTACCGCTTTTGCAGATAATGCAGGGTTATTTGCCCGCTCAGCCGCTTCATTGCGTGAATACGGTTACTCATCGCAGGACGCGTTAAAGGTTACCGAAGCATTGGCTACCGGCCTTAAACTTTCTGGTGCGGGTGTTCAGGAATCCAGTTCTGTTATTACCCAATTCAGCCAGGCATTGGCACAGGGTGTGCTGCGTGGTGAAGATTTTAACTCTGTAAACGCAAATGGTGATCGCGTTATTCGTGCGCTGGCCGCAGGGATGGGGGTGGCGCGCAAAGACCTAAAGGCAATGGCTGACCAAGGACAGCTAACCGCTAATAAAGTTGTGCCAGCCCTAATCAGTCAGTTGGGCGCAATGCAAAATGAATTTGCGGCAATGCCAGCCACTGTTGGCGGATCAGTAACTAAAGTTCAAAACGCTTTTCAACAATGGGTGGGCGGGGTTAATCAGACATCCGGTGTGACGGCCACCCTGTCAGGAACACTGGATTCGTTAACCGATAATATTGATGGTGTAGCGACCGCTGCCGGTGCGCTGGTGGCTGTTGGTGCCGCTCGTTACTTTGGGAATATGGCGTCAGGCGCATACAGTGCTACGGCTGGGTTAATTTCTGCTGCAAAAAGCGAGGTGGCATTAGCTGAAGCACAATTACGAGGGACTCAGATTGCTACCGCTTGCGCCAGGGCTGCCGTTTATCGCGCACAGCAGGCGTTAATCGCGGCGCAGGGGACGGAAGCACAAGCAGCGGCAGAAAAGCGGCTGGCGGCAACACAAACAGTCTTAACGCGAAACATCACAGCGAGAACAGCGGCACACACCGCGTTAAATAGTGTCACTGCGGTTGGTTCTCGTCTTATGGCTGGAGCTCTTGGGCTTGTTGGTGGTATTCCTGGCTTGATTATGCTGGGTGCTGGTGCCTGGTATATGTATTATCAAAACCAAGAGCAAGCCCGCCAATCTGCTATTCAGTATGCCAGTACGCTTGATGACATTGTTGCCAAGTCAAAAGAAATGAATGTTGTGCAACTCAAAGGGGCTATTGCGGATTCTGGTAGCTCGATTGATGCGTTAAAGGCAAGACTCAGTGAGTTAAAAGATGCTCAAGAAACCGCTGCTGCAGAAGTAGAAAAGTATAATAAGCACGCAAGGGCCGTTGGCGGTGATGGTGGTGGTTATGCTGTAAATGCGGCCAACGCTCAGCGTGAATATGAGAAGGCGAGCCGCGATGTGTCAGATGCAACTGAACAACTCAATAATGCCATTGCTAATCAATCACGCCTTCAAGATGAGTTAAATAATAAAGTTTCTGTTTCATCGGCTGTTTTTCAAAAGATACAGCGTGAATTAGTCAGTACTTATAAATTAGCGGAAGGTGTTGCAGACGCGATGGCAATAACCGTTCAGTTCATGGATGAGTTGAACAGTAAAAAGGTAGGTGGCGTTACTCAGCAAATAGAGAATGAGGCATACACAAAATATATTAAGCAGCAGCAAGAGAGCCTTGAGTTGTTACGCAAGGAAGGGATTGAACGTGCAAAATTAAAAGCCATTCAGGATGCAACGAAGAGAGGGGCGTTGAAGGTAGACACGGCAGGGAGTGTTGCTACTGGTCAAGATGCTCAGATTGAAAGGATTCAGGCTAATGCCGTAGAGGAATACCATCTTCAGCAGGCAGGGAAGGATAGAAATAAAAAGTCATCACTGCAAAAAACCGAAGATGCTTACAAACGCATTAATGAGCAACTGAGGGAACAGCTTGCATTAGATGGGCAATCTTCTGAGTTAGCTAAGATGAAATACAAAATTTCTCAGGGGGATTTGGCAGCAATATCGGCAAAGCATAAAGCCGAGTTGCTTCATAATGCAGATCTTATTGATCAGGCAGAAATACGGAAGAAAGCTACTGAATACGAGAATGGGTTGATTGATTCAAATGCCAATGCAAAGGCAGCTAACGACGCTAACCTTGTCGGTTTCGGCGAGGGTTCCCGCGTTCGTGAGCGTATGCAGGAAATGATCAGCATTCGCCGCGAGTTTATCCAGAAAGATGATGAGCTACGGCGTCAGCATCAGGCTGGTGAAATTGATGACGAATTTTTCAATCGAGCCATTGCCCTGAATAAGCGCTATCTGGATAAACGTCTGAATGACCAGCAGATGTATTACACCTCATTGGATGATCAGCGCAATAACTGGATGGGGGGCATGCGTGATGGTTTTGCCGATTGGGCTGATGATGCCACCGATTATGCAACTCAGGCGTCACAGGGCATGAAAACGGCGATGAGTGGTGCCGTTGGCTCCATCACTGAAATGCTGAACGGCAATAAAAATAGCTGGAAGGACTGGGGTGTTAGCGTACTGAAGATTATCCAGAACGTGCTGGTTAATATGGCGGTGGCAAACGCAGCTCAATCTGCCAGCGGTGTTTTTGGTAGCTTGTTTAGTGCCGGGGCATCAGCGTTTTCCGGTGCAGCGTCGGCGTCAAGCAATGCTTTTACAACTGGCGCATACAACAATCTTTCGTTCAATGCTCAGGGGGGTGTTTATCAATCACCGTCGCTCAGTGCCTACAGCGGTGGTGTGTACAGCACGCCTCGGTTGTTTGCTTTTGCTAAAGGGGCTGGAGTGTTTGGTGAGGCCGGGCCGGAGGCGATTATGCCACTGACTCGTGCTGCAAATGGTTCGCTCGGTGTCAGGGCGATCATGCCGGATGTTTCAGCGTTGGGCGGCGGTGCTCCTCAGGTGACGGTAAATATTTCCAGCAACGGGCAAGTAAGCCAAACGTCAACACCGGGTTATGAACAGTTTGGGCGTGAAATAGGTCAATTTGTCGATCAGCGGTTTCAGGTCCTGTTGCAGAAAGAAATGGGGCAAGGAAAAAGTCTGAATGCAGCAATGAAAGGAAGGAGAGGGGGATAATGGCTATCGAGACATTCACCTTCTGTCCCCGCGTCAATCCAGAGGGGGCATTTACACAGCGAACCCGATCGATACAGTTCGGTGACGGGTACACGCAGCGGGCAGGCGATGGGATTAACGGCGAGTCACAAAGCTGGCCGTTAACGTTTGTTGGCGATGATGCCCATATTCAGCCAATTATTGCATTTCTGCGTCGCCACAAGGGGTATATGTCGTTTCGATGGGTGAACCCGCTTGCTGAGTTAGGGCTGTACTGCTGCCCTGATGGATTTAACGTTACCGCATTGGGTAAAAACAGCCGTGGCGATCAGGTATTTCAACTCACAGCAACGTTTGTGACGGCCTACCATCCGTAAACCTCATTAAGTATCTCATCAAGACTAAATACCTTATTACGGGATTTTTATGTCATTAAATACTGACTCCCAAAAACTGGAGCCGGGCGATCGCGTGCGCCTGTTTGAAGTGGATTGCACGGCATTTGATGGCCCGGAACTGTATTTCCACAGTCATCCCATCGCTCATACCTCAGAGGAAATTGAGGCGGCGGGTGACGATGAAGCAAAGATACTCGCCAAATCGATCTGGTGGCAGGGCAAAGAATACAAAGCCTGGCCCACGCAGGTCGAAGGGCTGGAAATGACCAGCGATGGCAGTGCCCCGACGCCCACACTGGCGGTGGGTAATATCGATGGCACCATTACGGCGCTCTGTCTGGCTTATCAGAATCTGGCACAGGCCACGGTGCGTGTTCACACCACGTTTGCGCACTATCTTGATGCGCGAAATTTTCCTGAAGGTAACGCCGATGCCGATCCAACGCAGGAGCGGTTAGAAGTCTGGTATATCGACAGCAAAACCGCAGAAGACGACGAATCAGTCAGCTTCAAATTGTCATCCCCTGCAGACCTGCAAGGCATCATGATCCCCACCCGGCAGATACACAGCCTGTGCACCTGGTGCATGCGTGGTCAGTATCGGGGGGCATCCTGTGGCTATACCGGCACAAACTATTTTGATGCAGAGGGTGATCCTGTTAGCGATCCGGCGTTGGATGAATGCTCAGGGTTGCTATCGACCGGCTGTAAGCCGCGTTTTGGTGAAGATGCTGAATTACCTTTCGGCGGTTTCCCCGGCTCCGCGCTGATTAAGAGGTGAATAGTGAAACTCAGCAAATTAATCATTACAGAAGTACTGGCCCACGCCGAGCACGTCTATCCGTACGAAGCATGTGGACTGATTGTGCAGAGCGGCCGGAAACAGCGCTACGTGCGCTGTCGCAATCAGGCGCTGGAGCCGGAAGAGCATTTCACGATGAACCCGGAGGATTACGCGGAAGCAGAGGATAGCGCGACCATCATTGCCATTGTTCACAGTCACCCTGATGCGACCACGCAACCGAGTCATGTTGATCAGGCTGAATGTGATGTGTCACAACTGCCTTGGGTTATCGCCAGTTGGCCTGAGGGGGATATTCGCACCATTATGCCTACGGAGGGTATCAAGCCGTTGCTGGGGCGTCCTTTTGTGCATGGCATCTGGGATTGCTACGCCATTGTGCGTGACTGGTATCTGTTGGAGCGAGGCATAACGCTGCCCAATTTTGAACGTTCAGATGGATGGTGGAACCGTAGCGAAGACCTTTACATGAAACATTACGCCGAGGCGGGATTTACTGCTGTCAATGGTGAGCTACAACCCGGTGATGTCATCATTATGCAGGTGAGAGCCAGCGAGCCAAACCACGCAGGGATTTATGTCGGCAGCGGTGAAATGATCCATCACATGTACAACCAGTTGAGCCAGAAAGTGCCCTACGGCGGCTACTGGCTGGACAGGACCATAACCCGCCTACGTTATACGGGAGGCGTTAATGTCGGTAGCCATTGAGTACCAACCCCTGAAAACCATCCGCCTCTATGGCGTTCTGGGCGCAACGTTTGGTCGCGTTCATAAACTGGCAGTAGAAAGCCATCAGGAAGCTATCAAGGCGCTCAGCGTGATCATCCCCGGCTTTGAAAAGTTCCTGCTGATCAGCAAGGCGCGGGGGTTAACTTACGCGGTATTTGACGGTAAGCGGAATCTTACTCGTGATGAGTTGGATTTTACTATCAGCCATGAAATCCGTATTGCTCCAGTAATTATTGGGAGCAAAAAGGCGGGATTGTTTCAAACAATTTTGGGGGCGGTTCTTCTGGCCGCAGCTATATGGAACCCAGCCTCATTAATACCCGCTAAAGCACTTCTTTCCGTTGGCGCAATGGGCGCATCGATGATGCTTGGCGGCGTGGTGCAGATGCTAACCCCTGTTCAGGGGGGTCTTGCCATGCGCGAATCCCCTGACAACAAACCGTCCTACGCATTCGGCGGACCGGTCAACTCCATCGCTCAGGGTAATCCGGTGCCCATCCTGTATGGACGTCGCCGAATCGGTGGCGCAATTATCTCAGCGGGTATCTACGCAGAAGATCAGCAGTAATCATTCCGTTCACTTCTTAAGCCGTTCTCAGCGGTTTTTTTATTTCTGGAGCATTCATGACGATTCATGGTCGTAAAGGGGGCGGCGGTAATGCCCGGACGCCGGTTGAGTCGCCGGATTCTATTCAGTCTACGTCCTACGCAAAAATCCTGCTGGCGCTGGGGGAGGGTGAATTTAGCGGTGGGCTGGATGGTTCGCGGGTTTTTCTGGACGGTACGCCGATCACTGATACCAATGGCAACGCAAACTTTTCAGGCGTGACGTGGGAGTTTCGTTCCGGCACGCCCGATCAATCCTATATCCCCGGTTTCCCCGGCGTTGAGAATGAAATTACCGTCAGCACAGAATTAACCAGCCAGACAGCCTGGGTGCGTTCGCTCACCAATACCCAACTTTCCGCTGTGCGTCTGCGCTTTTCGTGGTCTGCGCTCCAGCAACAACTGGATAACGGCGATGTAGTGGGTTATCGCATTGAGTACGCGATTGATGTGGCTACGGACGGTGGCAGCTATCAGGAACTGCTGAAAACAGCGGTCGACGGTAAGACTATGACGAAATATGAGCGCAGCCACCGTATTGACTTACCTGATGCAACAACCGGCTGGCAAATCCGCGTGCGTCGCATTACGCCGAATTCAACGAGCAACCGCATTGCCGATAAAATGGTCATTGATGCCATCACGGAAGTCATTGATGCGAAATTACGTTACCCGGAAACTGCGCTGCTGTTTGTTCAGTTTGATGCGAAGCAGTTCCAGAATATCCCGGTGATTTCCTGTGAGCCTAATGGGCGTATTATCCGCGTTCCCTCAAATTATGATCCGGTAGCCCGCACTTACAGCGGGGCATGGAACGGCACCTTTAAATGGGCGTTCACCAATAACCCGGCTTGGGTGTATTACGACATCCAAATCAGCGATCGCTTTGGTCTTGGCAACCGCATCAAGGCTGAAAATCTCTCGGTTTCGAAGTGGACGCTGTACCAGATTGCGCAGTATTGCGATCAGCAAGTTCCAGATGGCCGTGGCGGTGTCGGCACCGAGCCACGTTTTTTGTGCGACGTATATATCCAGTCACAGGAAGAAGCCTGGACCGTGCTTAACGATCTGGCTGCCATTTTTCGCGGTGCCACGTTCTGGGGTAATAACCAGATGAACGTCATTGCCGATATGCCGCGTGACATTGATTACATCGTCACGCGCGCCAACGTGAAAGACGGGAAATTTACTTACAGCAACGCCAGCGAGAAAACTCACTACAGCACAGCGATGGTGTCCTGGTCCGATCCCGAAAACGGTTATCAGGATGCTGTTGAAGCCGTCAATGATAACAAGCTGGTTAAACGTTACGGGATTAAACAGGCCGAAGTGACGGCGATTGGTTGTATTCGCCAGACGGAGGCGATCCGCCGTGGTAAATGGATTTTGCACACCAATGATGCGGACCGGGCCATTGCGTACACGATGGGGCTGGATGGCGATATTCCTGTGCCTGGCTCAATTGTAGGTGTGGCTGATTCATTACTGGCAGGACGTCCATTAGGGGGGCGTATCAGCGCGGTTGACGGGCGTAACATCACGCTCGATCGCGTCTCTTCTGCTGCCGTTGGTGAGCGCTTGATTGTCAATCTGCCTAGCGGGAAAGCAGAAGGGCGTACCATTGAGGCGGTAAACGATAAAATCATTACGGTCACAACAGATTACAGCGAAACGCCGATCGCAGAATCTGTCTGGGCGATAGATGCCACTGATTTAGCTTTGCAACTGTACCGTATTGTTGGTGTGGCCGAGGCGGATGGCGGTCTGTCATTCGATATCACCGGCGTCGAGTATGACCCGGACAAATGGGACAAGATTGATAACGGCGCGCGCATTGAATCGTGTCCGATCAGCGTTATTCCTCCTTCCGTGCAACCCGCACCTGCAAATGTCGAGATCGGTAGTTACAACACGGTCGATCAGGGCATAAACATGACGACATTGCGGGTGACGTGGGATCGGGCTGAAAGTGCCATCGCGTATGAAGCGCAATGGCGACGGGATAACGGCAACTGGATAAATGCAGCGCGTACTTCTGCGTTGGGTTTTGAAGTCTCTGGCATTTACGCCGGACAATATCAGGCGCGTGTCCGGGCAATCAATGCGGCTGAAATCTCCAGCATGTGGGCCAACGCGCAGGAAACCCGGCTTAACGGCAAAGAGGGCAACCTGCCTGCACTGGCGAGCTTCACCACAACGCCACTTGTTTTCGGTATCCAGCTGAACTGGAATTTCCCCGCTGACACTGACGATACACTGAAAACGGAAATTCAGTATTCCCCGACGAGCGACGGGCAGAATGCGCTGTTACTGTCTGATGTGGCGTATCCTACGCGCACCTATCAACAAATGGGGCTCAGCGTAGGCCAGGCGTTCTTTTACCGTGCCCGCATTGTTGACAAGTCTGGCAATCAGGGACCGTGGACGAACTGGATACGCGGAGGATCCAGCACAGACGTAAGCGATATTACGGATGTGATTGTGGGTGAAATCACTGAAACCGACGCATGGAAATCTCTGGTCGGTGAGGTTGAGAACAATACCCAGCAAATCTCGGGTGGCATGCTGAACAGCATTGAACAGGCTAAAGCCATTATCCGTAACAGCCTGGCGAACGACGCTGAAACACGACGCTGGCGCGCGCAGAACGGCGACCGGGTGGCAGAAATCACCGAAACGCGGGCTGCAATTGCAAATGAAGTCGAGTCCAGGACAATTGCGCTGCTGGAAATGCAGTCAAGTATTGGTACCACTAACAGCAATTTGACCCGGCTGGAACAGACGGTGACCACGCTGGATGCGACCACAGCGCAGCAGCTAACCCACCTCAACAGCCAGATGACCGATCCTGTTACTGGCCTGACCGCAAATGCATCGGCGGTGGAGGGGCTGCAAACCGCTGTCACCAGCATTGATGGGCAGCTTACGACGCAAGCCACACAGATTACGCAACTTACCTCAACGGTTAACGGCGTCACGACCGAAATAAGCGATATCAGGAGTATCGTTAATGCTACGGATGCGCAGCTGTCGGCCTATCGCACACTGCGCATTAAGGTTGATGCGAATGGGCGCCAATATGTTGCGGGTATGACGCAGAGCATTGAGGACACGGACCAGGGTATGCAGTCGAATACCATTTTTCTGCAAGACCGATTCTCGATCATGAATGCGGCTGGGGGAAATCCGCAATTAATATTCACCACGCAAGGCAATCAGGTGATTATTAATTCTGCGGTTATTGGTGAGGGCACAATCACTGACCTGATGATTGGTGACGTCATCAAGTCGAAGACTTTGGGGGCGGGCGGAAAACCTCTCTGGCAACTTGATAAAAATACCGGGATGACCATGACAGGCAAGAGCACAACCAGCGGATATTTAACGCTAGACGGCAATGCACTCCAATATTTTGATAACACCAACGCAAGGAGAATTCTTCTTGGTGGCGTGTTGGCACTTTAGGGCTATTTTGATATGTTTGAAGTCTATTCCAAAATGCTAGGGCGGAATTTTTCGCTATACGAGAACAACAGAACGCTATCGTTTTTGGGTAGGGTAAAAAATGATGCTGAGTGGAATACGATACCACGCAAGCCTAGCCTCAACTCCAAACTAATATATTTGATGATAGTGCCAATTACCGTAGGAAGCGGATTTGGAAATAATACATATGCCACACTGGCAAATATTGACTTGTCTAGTAATCGTGAGCAGATTCGCTTTACTTGGTTTGAAATGACGAGCAGCGAGGATCCATTTTATAAGGCTGGGCCGATACCATCACCAAACTCAGGTCAAATAACTATTGATGTCTATGAGATTGATGGCAGTGAATCAGGAACCTATGGGCTCGTGCTTCAAAACTCCACGGACTATCTATCCATAACGGACGCAAGCCGACTCGGTTGTTGTGTGTGGGTTTACAGTGGGAATATTCAGAGCGGCTTTTCTATTCCATCCAACATCCCTGGCTACGAAAGCTGCATAATATTTACGAACTGGAATGATAATGGGTGCGTACTAAGTTTAGATGAAGAAAAACGCGTTCGTATTTATTCATCAGAATTCACCTGGAACCCGACCGTGGAGCGAACCAACTACGATTTGAACATCAAAATTGTTGCGTTCTCTAGCGGGTTCACGATCCCGCTCACAGGTTTTGAGGCGGGTTTATTGATCTGGAATGAAAACGGCGTTCTCACCTTCTCCTCAGACTACCCTCCAGTAAAGGTCGCCAAATTCGTTGATTATAGCGGTACGGGATCATTCCTGAACCGAGTGATAGACCTCGGAGGGGAAGGGTACATGGTCCCAATTACCAAGTCTATTGGGGGGCTGTATCGCAGCTATATCCAGCGGGAGCGCTTTGCGGCAGTCGGTCTTAGTATGAGTGGAAGGAATGTAACGATAAGAAAATCGGTCGAGCTGATGGATTATAACGGACACAATACTTTTTCAAACCCATCAATTCTTGTTCCGAACTACCCTTTTCCCATTCTTCAGGCGAGTGATTATTTCGGCTAGCCTCCCATATAACTATTTTACAGAGGAATTACCATGAGCGCATGGTACAAAACCGGAGCCATCGCTGCCACCAGCGGTAGCAAAATCATTATGGGCACAAGAACGCAATTCACTAATCCATTAAACGGTGTAGCAGCAGGGCGGATGTTATTATTACCCGCTGCTGGCACTGTTCAAATTTATGAAATTGAGTCTGTACAATCCGATACACAATTAACGCTGGTATCTGCGTTCACTGGCACAACGGGAACGGGTAAAGCCTATGCTATTCCCACCTCTCCGACGGTTTCCATTGAGCAGTTTGCGCATGAATTTGCCTCAACGCTTGCTTATTACCAGCAGCAGTTATCAAGCTGGCAGCAGATATTAACCGGAACGGGAAACGTTACGTTAACCACGCCAGACGGTCAGACCGTTACCGTTCGCTCGCAACGGGCGTGGGATACGGCGCTGAATGGGAAAGCCAATTCCAGCGATGTTTTCTTGCTGAAAGGCGCGCTGGGAACCAATGACCTGAACAATGTTATCGGGACGGATTACCAGGGTATTTGGTGGCAGAATGCGACCGCTAATGCCACGGCGGCAAGGAACTATCCTGTGGTGTCCGCTGGGAACCTGCTTGTGCTCTACAACAGTGTGACCAGCTACGGCATTACACAGATTTATATCACCCCTGTTTCAAAGCGCATTTTTATCAGAAGCAAGCCAACACCGAGCGATGCATGGACAACATGGGATGAGTTTTGGACTAGCGCAAATCTGCCAAACCCCGCAACGCTTGATACTGCGCAAAACATAACCGGACTAAAGCAATATCGTAGAGATTCAGAAGCGTTTATGATTTTCCCGGCTGCACAAGGAAAGTCATCATTTATTCGTGGTAATGAAGTTGATGGAAGTTCCAGATGGTACTTGGGTTACGGTGTTGACAACGTAAATACGCTAACGTTGCATAACTATAAAGCAAGTAACGGGATCTATTTCAACGAAAACGGCGATATATCGATTAATCCGGCTGATGGTAAACGTATTTACCAATGGACATACCCGCTACTGGCGGCAGGGCTGAATGCTGTATCCGACGCCAACGGCTTCTGGAAAACAGCAAGCCCGGTTGTGAAGCTGTTTGCTGACGGCACCAGCGAACTCACCAGCGAAGCCGAGGGCATCACCAGCGAGCGCCTGAGCGAAGGGGTGTACCGCATTTCCGGCTGTTTGGGGCTGAATGCCGATCGTGCCTGGGGCGGTGATGAGGGCGGTATCGATGTGCCGATGTGCCGTAACAAGTTACCCCGCCTGTGGGTGGACTATGGCGGCGATGAGGGAAGTTCGCAGATAAACCCGGATGGCTCTATGGTCATTCGTACCTATCACCGGCCACACCCGGATGCGCGCGTTTTCGCCCGCAATGAGATAGAGGGCTACACGAACGGCGACCCGATCGACATCCCGCGTGACACCTTCATATCGGTACGCGTGCAAATGCCAGAACGTGAGGAGCTCAAACCGAAAGTAATGCACAGTAATGTTTACTGCAACACCGTAGTGAATTGAAATGATAGCGTCCGGTGGTAATGTCGGGCGCTTCATTCACATCAATGAAACCAATCGTTCACAGATTCCCACCACTAAGCTGTGTGAATGCCAAGGATGGCGTGGGGCATATATGGGGCAAAAAATTGCCGCAAGGTAACTCCGTATCACTAAGTAACAGGAACCCGCTTGCGACAATGCTTTATTTAACTATATTTGACTCGATATCACTATCTGTTAACCTGTGTCATTCATCTTATGAATATGCGCGTGTGGCCGCGATTGGTGGATGGTGTTGGCATCCTGCGTGGTATTGAATCCAATATCAAAAATCGTCAGGGTGACATTGACTGTGATGTAGCCCCCTGTAACAGCAGACAGTAGCTGTATCTCCAGATAAGAGATAGGCTTAGATATATGTCTAACAATCATGCTAATTTTGAAATGACCGGGATCCTGTTAGGGCAAGAAGTCCGTAAGCGTAAAACTCCGCAAGAGAAAATCGCCATCATTCAGCAGACAATGGAGCCGGGGATGAACGTCTCCCATGTAGCCCGCCTGCATGGCATCCAGCGCAGCCTTTTGTTTAAGTGGAAGAAGCAATACCAGGAAGGAAGCCTCACCGCCGTTGCGGCCGGAGAAGAAGTGGTTCCAGCTTCGGCGCTGGCGACTGCCCTCAAGCCATATCGTTATACACATCTTTTGGCCATTTTTTGAACAGGATGCTCAGAACCCCGTGAATTAAGGCATTCAAGCCATCCCATTGGCTTTTTGAGGTTCAAAATGCCACTCTGAGATAAACCCGTAACTCATTGATTAAACAGTGCGTTAGAAAGATGTGTATAACGATATGCCCTCAAGCAGGTCCGGGAGCTACAGCGCCTTCTGGGTAAGAAGAGGATGGAAGTTGAGATCCTCAAAGAAGCAGTGGAGTACCGCCAGTCGCGAAAATGGATAGCGCACGCGCCCTTGTTGCCAAAGGACGGGGAATAGCTCTGGTCAGCCGCGCCATGAGCGTGTCGCGTGCGCAGCTGTCACTGCGGGTTAACCGTTCTGCCGACTGGCTGGACAGGCGCAGCAACCGGCGTAATGACGAAGCTGATGCTGAGATATTATCTGTATTAGCTCAGACCTGATCTGACAGTTACCGGTTATTTATACAGGTGTCTGTCAGATTAAATCTGGTTCAGATTTTTTTCTGCCCAGACTCGTTTACCATCAAGTAACGTGGCCATTGGCGTACGCCCGCAGCACATTTTACCCTGATGAGTTCGCTCATTATTGTAATGCCACAACCAGTTGTCCAGATCCTTTTGTAGACTTTCTAGGTCCTCGTATTGTAGTGGTCAACTAATATTGGCCACCGCATTAGACTGTATGTAGAACAGTCGCTCAGATTCGTTTGGAGTTAAGCCGCCGTTATACCAGTGAGGCCGGATAGCGCTGTAATACCCCGTGATGTAGCGGATAATCGCGTCCTGGGCTTCGCTGAAGCTGTTGTAACCCTTTGTCGGCACCCATTCTGTCTTCAGGCTGCGGAAGAACCGCTCCATTGGCGCATTATCCCAGCAGTTACCCCGCCGACTCATACTCTGCTTTATCCGGCAGCGCCACAGGGCTTGCCGGTATTGACGGCTGGTATAGTGGCTGCCCTGGTCGCTGTGGAACATGACTCCTGTTGGTTGTCCCCGGAGTTCCCAGGCCATCTGCAACGCTTTAACTGTCAGCGCCGAGTCCGGCGAGGTCGACATGGCCCAGCCCACCGGTTTGCGGGCGAACAGGTCTAGCACCACCGCAAGGTAAGCCCAGCATTTGCCCGTCCAGATGTAGGTCACATCGCCGCACCAGACCTGATCCGGCGCGGTAACCGCGAACTGGCGGTTGAGATAGTTCGGTATTTCAACGTGTTCATTGCCGCCGCGTTTGTATTTGTGAGCCGGTCGCTGGCAGCTGGCGATACCCAGCTCCTTCATCAGCTTGCCAGCCAGCCAGCGCCCCATTTTGACACCAGAGCTGCCGGTGACGATGGTCGCGATACTTCGAGCGCCGGCAGAGCCGCCGCTGGCGTTCCAGGCTTCCATGACGCGACTACACTTAACCACGCGCTCACCGTCGGGTTCATTAGCGGAAGCCTGCCAGTGCCTGTAGCTGCTGCGATGTACCTCAAAAGTTTGGCACAACGCCGTGACCGGGTATCGCGCCCTCAGCCTGTCGACTACCGTGAACCGTTGAGTGAGTCCGACATTAAGAGCGCCGTAGCCTTTTTTAGGATTTCGTTCTCCATTTCAAGGCATTGGACTTTTTTCTTCATCTCACGCAGCTCGAGCTGTTCAGGGGTAAGAGGAAGTCCCGTTGGCGTTTTTCCCTGTCGTTCAAGGCGAAGCTTATTGACCCAGCGACTAATGGCAGAATGGCTGACATTAACCGCCTCTGCGGCCTTAACGTATGTGTAGCCGTGGTCGACAACCAGCTTTGCGGCTTCGAGCTTAAATTCCGCCGTAAAATGTTTACCCATGAGGTCACCTGTCGTGTTGATGAGGTGAGCATATCACCTCCGCTCAGGTGGCCAGTATCAGTGTGCCACTACATATAACGTCTTACGGAACGCAACCTGATAAAAATCCTGCAAAATAGTTTTATGGAAGCGCTCGCAGATACCGTTTGTCTGCGGAGACATCGCTTTCGTTTTCGTATGGTCTATATCGTTGATAGCCAAGTACAGCTGATAGTCATGTTGTTCCACTTTACCGCAGTACTCCGTCCCCCTGTCCGTCAGTATTCTTAGCATTGGCAGCCCCTGAGCTTCGTAGAACGGCAGCACGCGATCATTGAGCAGGTCGGCGGCAGAGATCGGTGCTTTACTCGTGTAAAGCTTGCAGTGCGCCACTTTCGAGTACGTATCCACGAACGTCTGCTGGTAGATACGGCCAACACCTTTCAGATTACCCACGTAGAAGGTGTCCTGCGACCCCAGATAACCCGGGTGAGCAGTCTCTATTTCACCACAGGCTTCGTCGTCGTGCGCCTTCTTCTCCAGTGCAGCGATTTGAGCATCAGTAAGTACGATGCCTTCTCTGGCAACTTTTTCCTCAAGTGCCTTCAGGCGCTTACGAAAGTTTTCCAGATCGTGTCGTTGCCAGATGGAGCGCACACCGCTGCCAGAAATGAAGACGCCTTTTTTACGCAGCTCATTACTGGTCCGGTGCTGGCCATGAGCCGGGAACTCAATGGCGTAATCAACAACCGCACGTTCAGTGGCTTCATCAGCACGGTTTTTCAGGTTGGGAACCCGGCGATTTTGGTTAACCAGAGCGTCAATGCCGCCTTCTGCCGCCAGTTCCTGATAGCGATAAAACGTGTCGCGTGACACCCCCATGATTTTACAGGCTTTTGATACGTTACCGAGTTCTTCGGCGAGATTGAGCAGGCCGGCTTTGTGTTTGATGATGGGATTGTTAGTATGAAGCATGAGAGTTACCTCGTGTTTTGTATAAGGATTCGACACCCATATCAAAACCGGTAACTCTCAACCTTTCAAGGTCCAGTGTCAGATCAAGTCGCGACTAATACACTTAATCCGTCAACTGAATGGCAATTTGACCCGGTTTTACCTCAATACCTTTTGCCAGTTTTTTGGCTAAGGCTTCCGTTTTGCTATTTTCATCACTGAGCACATAGGCTGGTTTCTGATCAAAATAGTTCTTCAATGCCTGATTTAAATAGGGCGTCAGCGTTTTGAACACGGTATCCATCTTCTCTGGTGTCACTTGATAATCCACCAGTTCCATTTCTTTGAGGTAAATGGCGCTGTTAGTTTTATCAAACACCGGTTGTGCTTTCAGAGTAAGCACAGCATCCGCTGACTGGGCACCCAGCAACGAACTGATGTCCACCTTGGCATGGCCTGATAGGGTGACTTTGCCCGGTTCGGCACGTCCGATCTGGCTGCTGAGATCGTTCAACACGATGGTGGCATCGACTACGCCTGGAATGCCGATCTGTTTTTTAAAATCATTGTGTTTTTGCAGATAACGGTTTACATCTTGCTCGCTAAGAGAATATTGCGTGAGCCGATCGCAGCCACTAACAAGTAACGTCAGCGCCACTGCGGCAATGGCGGCTATCCCTGATTTTTTCATTGATGTTCCTCTGCACGTGCTGTGTTTCTGAAGTATGGCTGTTTAACGATAGAAAGGGTGCCTTGAGCTTAGCAGATGATGTAGCCCCCTGTAACACCAGACAGTCGCTGTATCTCCAGATAAGAGATAGGCTTAGATATATGTCTAACAATCATGCTAATTTTGAAATGACCGGGATCCTGTTAGGGCAAGAAGTCCGTAAGCGTAAAACTCCGCAAGAGAAAATCGCCATCATTCAGCAGACAATGGAGCCGGGGATGAACGTCTCCCATGTAGCCCGCCTGCATGGCATCCAGCCCAGCCTTTTGTTTAAGTGGAAGAAGCAATACCAGGAAGGAAGCCTCACCGCCGTTGCGGCCGGAGAAGAAGTGGTTCCAGCTTCGGCGCTGGCGACTGCCCTCAAGCAGGTCCGGGAGCTACAGCGCCTTCTGGGTAAGAAGAGGATGGAAGTTGAGATCCTCAAAGAAGCAGTGGAGTACCGCCAGTCGCGAAAATGGATAGCGCACGCGCCCTTGTTGCCAAAGGACGGGGAATAGCTCTGGTCAGCCGCGCCATGAGCGTGTCGCGTGCGCAGCTGTCACTGCGGGTTAACCGTTCTGCCGACTGGCTGGACAGGCGCAGCAACCGGCGTAATGACGAAGCTGATGCTGAGATATTATCGGACATCCTCCGTATCATCAGCGACATGCCCAGTTACGGTTACCGCCGAGTGTGGGGTATCCTGCGTAAGCAACGTCGTGCAGAGGGATTTCCACCGGTGAACGCCAAACGGCTTTACAGGATAATGAGCGAGCATAACCTGCTGTTGTTGCATGATAAAACTGAACGTCCGAAGCGGGAGCATAAAGGCAAAATCGCGGTAGCAGAGAGCGATATGCGCTGGTGCTCAGATGGCTTCGAGTTCGGTTGTGACAACGGCGAGAAGCTGCGGGTGACGTTCGCACTGGACTGCTGCGACCGGGAGGCCATAGACTGGGCAGCGAGCACCAGGGGTTATGACAGTTCAACCGTGCAGGATGTGATGCTGCGGTCGGTGGAAAAACGCTTCGGTAGCGCGCTGCCGGATAAACCAGTGCAATGGCTGACGGATAATGGTTCAGCGTACACAGCGCATGAAACGCGGAAGTTCGCCAGAGAACTGAATCTGGAGCCCTGCACAACAGCAGTGAGCCGTCCACAGAGTAACGGCATGGCAGAACGGTTCGTGAAGACGATGAAGGAAGATTACATCGCCTTCATGCCAAAACCCGATGTGCGAACAGCGCTGAAGAACCTTGCAGCGGCGTTCAATCATTACAATGAAAACCATCCGCACAGTGCGCTGGGATACAACTCCCCAAGAGAATATCGGCGCCAGCGGGCATCGTTAACTTAAGATACAAAAACTGTCCGGAGATGGTGGGTCAAGATCACCGGCTCATGGCCAGCACCGGACCAGTAATGAGCTGCGTAAAAAAGGCGTCTTCATTTCTGGCAGCGGTGTGCGCTCCATCTGGCAACGACACGATCTGGAAAACTTTCGTAAGCGCCTGAAGGCACTTGAGGAAAAAGTTGCCAGAGAAGGCATCGTACTTACTGATGCTCAAATCGCTGCACTGGAGAAGAAGGCGCACGACGACGAAGCCTGTGGTGAAATAGCGACTGCTCACCCGGGTTATCTGGGGTCGCAGGACACCTTCTACGTGGGTAATCTGAAAGGTGTTGGCCGTATCTACCAGCAGACGTTCGTGGATACGTACTCGAAAGTGGCGCACTGCAAGCTTTACACGAGTAAAGCACCGATCTCTGCCGCCTACCTGCTCAATGATCGCGTGCTGCCGTTCTACGAAGCTCAGGGGCTGCCAATGCTAAGAATACTGACGGACAGGGGGACGGAGTACTGCGGTAAAGTGGAACAACATGACTATCAGCTGTACTTGGCTATCAACGATATAGACCATACGAAAACGAAAGCGATGTCTCCGCAGACAAACGGTATCTGCGAGCGCTTCCATAAAACTATTTTGCAGGATTTTTATCAGGTTGCGTTCCGTAAGACGTTATACGAGGACCTAGAAAGTCTACAAAAGGATCTGGACAACTGGTTGTGGCATTACAATAATGAGCGAACTCATCAGGGTAAAATGTGCTGCGGGCGTACGCCAATGGCCACGTTACTTGATGGTAAACGAGTCTGGGCAGAAAAAAATCTGAACCAGATTTAATCTGACAGACACCTGTATAAATAACCGGTAACTGTCAGATCAGGTCTGAGCTAATACATTTGAAGGCATTACCGAGTTTCTGTTGAATGATCTTGACCCACCATCTCCGGACAGTTTTTGTATCTTAAGTTAACGATGCCCGCTGGCGCCGATATTCTCTTGGGGAGTTGTATCCCAGCGCACTGTGCGGATGGTTTTCATTGTAATGATTGAACGCCGCTGCAAGGTTCTTCAGCGCTGTTCGCACATCGGGTTTTGGCATGAAGGCGATGTAATCTTCCTTCATCGTCTTCACGAACCGTTCTGCCATGCCGTTACTCTGTGGACGGCTCACTGCTGTTGTGCAGGGCTCCAGATTCAGTTCTCTGGCGAACTTCCGCGTTTCATGCGCTGTGTACGCTGAACCATTATCCGTCAGCCATTGCACTGGTTTATCCGGCAGCGCGCTACCGAAGCGTTTTTCCACCGACCGCAGCATCACATCCTGCACGGTTGAACTGTCATAACCCCTGGTGCTCGCTGCCCAGTCTATGGCCTCCCGGTCGCAGCAGTCCAGTGCGAACGTCACCCGCAGCTTCTCGCCGTTGTCACAACCGAACTCGAAGCCATCTGAGCACCAGCGCATATCGCTCTCTGCTACCGCGATTTTGCCTTTATGCTCCCGCTTCGGACGTTCAGTTTTATCATGCAACAACAGCAGGTTATGCTCGCTCATTATCCTGTAAAGCCGTTTGGCGTTCACCGGTGGAAATCCCTCTGCACGACGTTGCTTACGCAGGATACCCCACACTCGGCGGTAACCGTAACTGGGCATGTCGCTGATGATACGGAGGATGTCCGATAATATCTCAGCATCAGCTTCGTCATTACGCCGGTTGCTGCGCCTGTCCAGCCAGTCGGCAGAACGGTTAACCCGCAGTGACAGCTGCGCACGCGACACGCTCATGGCGCGGCTGACCAGAGCTATTCCCCGTCCTTTGGCAACAAGGGCGCGTGCGCTATCCATTTTCGCGACTGGCGGTACTCCACTGCTTCTTTGAGGATCTCAACTTCCATCCTCTTCTTACCCAGAAGGCGCTGTAGCTCCCGGACCTGCTTGAGGGCAGTCGCCAGCGCCGAAGCTGGAACCACTTCTTCTCCGGCCGCAACGGCGGTGAGGCTTCCTTCCTGGTATTGCTTCTTCCACTTAAACAAAAGGCTGGGCTGGATGCCATGCAGGCGGGCTACATGGGAGACGTTCATCCCCGGCTCCATTGTCTGCTGAATGATGGCGATTTTCTCTTGCGGAGTTTTACGCTTACGGACTTCTTGCCCTAACAGGATCCCGGTCATTTCAAAATTAGCATGATTGTTAGACATATATCTAAGCCTATCTCTTATCTGGAGATACAGCGACTGTCTGGTGTTACAGGGGGCTACATCACTGGCCATGAGCCGGGAACTCAATGGCGTAATCAACAACCGCACGTTCAGTGGCTTCATCAGCACGGTTTTTCAGGTTGGGAACCCGGCGGTTTTGGTTAACCAGAGCGTCAATGCAGCCTTCTGCCGCCAGTTCCTGATAGCGATAAAACGTGTCGCGTGACACACCCATGATTTTACAGGCTTTTGATACGTTACCGAGTTCTTCGGCGAGATTGAGCAGGCCGACTTTGTGTTTGATGATGGGATTGTTAGTATGAAGCATGAGAGTTACCTCGTGTTTTGTATAAGGATTCGACACCCATATCAAAACCGGTAACTCTCAACCTTTCAAGGTCCAGTGTCAGATCAAGTCGCGACTAATACACCTAATAGCGTGATCCGGTTAAGCGCTTTGACCATCGCCATGGCTTCACCCACCTGAGCATCGTAGTCACGCAGACTTAGATGACCACCCAGAAGCGTTTTGAACCGGAACATGGCCGTTTCAGCCACTGAGCGTCGGTGATAGCCCACTTTCTTTTTCCAGGTATCGTTGCTGCCGCTCAGGCGCTGATTTGCAACAGCGTGGTTACGCTCGTGGTAGTGGTCCGGCCAATATTGCGCCCCCCTTCGCGGCGGGATAAGCGGCCTTATTTTCTTCCTCAGCAGAGCATCATGGCAGTAACCTGTATCGTAAGCGCCGTCAGCCGATGCCTCTCTGATTTTCCGGTGGGTCTGGTTTATCAGTGCCGGTAGAGCCTGGGCATCAGTCGTACCACTGAGCGACAAATCCGCACAGATAATCTCATGCGTCGCACTATCTACTGCCAGATGCAGCTTACGCCACACCCTGCGTCTGTCGGCACCATGCTGCCGGACTTTCCATTCGCCTTCGCCAAAGACCTTCAGGCTGGTTCCATCAATGACCAGATGTGAGATTTCACCACGGGTTGGCGTTTTTATGCTGATGTTCACTGTCTTTGCTCGCTTGCTGAGCAGCGAATAGTCTGGACAATGCAGCGACAATTTAATCAGTTTAAAAATCGAGTCAACAAAACCCTGTAAAGCCCTCAATGAATCTATGGTCACCCCCATTTTTGCAACACTGATCTTTGATTAATGGTGGACTTGCTTAAATCTATCCGGCGTATTTATGGCCAAGGATGCCCGCGCCACGATGAGTTTCGCACCTGATATTCCTAAAAAGGCCATCGGCTTCATTGAGCCATTTTCATTTTTTGGTTTTATATCAGGCCGTCAGGCCGTTCATGTCATCAATAATCAGTCTTCGCAAAACCAGATGGGTAACTTCGTTAAATTGCTGACTGTTAGACCAGCATTACTGTTCAAACACGGTATTTCGTGTCGTTATTGCCCAAGCTATTCGAGCTAATTTATTTGCTAATGCACAGCACACAACGCAAGAATGTTTCCTGCCCAACTGAGACCTTACCCAATCAGCTAATCTCCCTGATTGATGGTCAATTCTTAGGATAAATACCCGCGCACATTGAACAAGCAATCGGCGAAGGTTTTTATCTCCACGCTTGCTAATACCCATATCGTTATATACATCTTTCTAACGCACTGTTTAATCAATGAGTTACGGGTTTATCTCAGAGTGGCATTTTGAACCTCAAAAAGCCAATGGGATGGCTTGAATGCCTTAATTCACGGGGTTCTGAGCATCCTGTTCAAAAAATGGCCAAAAGATGTGTATAACGATATGGCTAATACCCAGCAGAGTATTCTTCCCTCCAGTACTGTATTGGCGGGGTACAAGACCGGTGGAAGCGGCAAAATTACGACTGTTTTCATATTGCTTGCCATCGCCTAACTGTGATGACAAAACGCTGGCTGTTATCGGTCCAACACCAGGGATGGTCATTAAATGCTGGCCAGTTTCATCTAAATAGCTGTTCCTAATACCGCTACACTTTTGCCTGTCCATGTTTTCCACTGGGAAACGGGCTGACGGTTTCCATGAAGCGGCGAACCTTGTTCAGTCACTGCCACATTGAACAGCATTGATGATTGCGGGTAATGGTTTCATGCAACGCCTGCCATAACCGCTCTACATGATTTACCCATGGTGAGTACACCGGCTGATAAATAACCCTGAATTTCGGGTTTTCTTCCAGCCAGCGCTGCGTCTCCCGGCTTTTGTGAATAATGTAGTTATCAACTATCAGCGTGAGCGTTTTTGCCCGTCTGTACGTTGCTCTCAGATGCTCTAACATACTGATAAACAAACACGAACTTTTACTGTTTCCTCCAGCATAGCTGACTTTTCCCGTCCCGCTGTGTAATGCACCCGCCAGATAATATTTCTCGTTCTGGCCCGGTGTCACGATGCGTTTCTGCTTCCCGCGAACCTGCCAGTCCGCGCCAATTTTGGGATTCAGATGAATATCCACTTCGTCTTCGTAAAAGACGGGATGTTCCGCGCTGCATTGTTCCAGCGCCATCGAGATGGCCTCCATTTTTTCTTCCTTATGCGGGTCGCGGATACGCAGCGTAGGAGCTGCGCGTCGCCACACCAGACCGGCAGAAGGCCGCCAACGACGCACCGTGGAAGCATGCAACTGGCAACCGGTTATCTCATTGATTTTTATCGCTAGCAGTTCCGTGCTCCAACGCGAACGCTGATAGCCAAAATCATGAGGGGAACGCTTTACGAGCTGGATTAACAGTGCGCAGATCTGTTCAAACGGCCAGCGACGGCCACGACCGGGCCGCAGAGATTTGAGGCCTTCAATGCCGTACAGGGTGAGCCAGTTAATCCATCTGCCGATTGACGAACGGGCGCAGCAAAGCATTCTGGCGACATCGCTCACGCGCTCGCCCCGGTGCAACATCAGGATGGCGGTCAGCCTGCGGGCGTGATTCTTGTCACGCGTTTTATGGAGAGTTTTCTTCATCAGGCGTCGTTCGTTACGGGGTATCGGTGCTATGCTCGACATCGCTCAGTCCGGTTGATGATTTGGGATCTTTATCGATTGCTCAGATCGCTCAACTCGGACTGAGTTCCCTTCAGGTGATCTACTATTCGGAACAGTTATTTAGAGAGAGTGCCTGCCCAAGTTCTCTTTCGAGCTCTGCTATCTGCCCAACCAAATATTGGTAATGATCGTGTAATTGAAGCAGCAACTGTGCCAGATAAGGTGGCAAGTCATTATCAGCCAGAACAGCTGAAAGCCTTTTGATTACCGCAATACCTTTCGGCATGCTGATACCAAACTCCAGTAAAAAAGCATGCATTTGGTTAGTCGTTTTAACGTTGTATCTGACCAACGACTCCCTGACGCGATGCAAGGCTCGCATAGCCTGCTGAGCCTCAGTTCTTGGCTGCACAAACCGCATGGAAGGGCGTGATCCGGCTTCGCATATTGCTTCGGCATCAACGAAATCGTTCTTGTTGCTCTTGACAAAAGGGCGGACAAACTGCGGAGAGATCAACTTTACTTCATGCCCCAGCTCACTGATCCGACGAGCCATAAAATGGGCACCGGCGCAGGCTTCCATTACAACGGTAGTAGGTGTACACGTAGCCAGAAACTCGATGAGCTTGGTGCGGGTGTAGTGGTCAACTAATATTGGCCACCGCATTAGACTGTATGTAGAACAGTCGCTCAGATTCGTTTGGAGTTAAGCCGCCGTTATACCAGTGAGGCCGGATAGCGCTGTAATACCCCGTGATGTAGCGGATAATCGCGTCCTGGGCTTCGCTGAAGCTGTTGTAACCCTTTGTCGGCACCCATTCTGTCTTCAGGCTGCGGAAGAACCGCTCCATTGGCGCATTATCCCAGCAGTTACCCCGCCGACTCATACTCTGCTTTATCCGGCAGCGCCACAGGGCTTGCCGGTATTGACGGCTGGTATAGTGGCTGCCCTGGTCGCTGTGGAACATGACTCCTGTTGGTTGTCCCCGGAGTTCCCAGGCCATCTGCAACGCTTTAACTGTCAGCGGCGAGTCCGGCGACGTCGACATGGCCCAGCCCACCGGTTTGCGGGCGAACAGATCTAGCACCACCGCAAGGTAAGCCCAGCATTTGCCCGTCCAGATGTAGGTCACATCGCCGCACCAGACCTGATCCGGCGCGGTAACCGCGAACTGGCGGTTGAGATAGTTCGGTATTTCAACGTGTTCATTGCCGCCGCGTTTGTATTTGTGAGCCGGTCGCTGGCAGCTGGCGATACCCAGCTCCTTCATCAGCTTGCCAGCCAGCCAGCGCCCCATTTTGACACCGGAGCTGCCGGTGACGATGGTCGCGATACTTCGAGCGCCGGCAGAGCCGCCGCTGGCGTTCCAGGCTTCCATGACGCGGCTACACTTAACCACGCGCTCACCGTCGGGTTCATTAGCGGAAGCCTGCCAGTGCCTGTAGCTGCTGCGATGTACCTCAAAAGTTTGGCACAACGCCGTGACCGGGTATCGCGCCCTCAGCCTGTCGACTACCGTGAACCGTTGAGTGAGTCCGACATTAAGAGCGCCGTAGCCTTTTTTAGGATTTCGTTCTCCATTTCAAGGCATTGGACTTTTTTCTTCATCTCACGCAGCTCGAGCTGTTCAGGGGTAAGAGGAAGTCCCGTTGGCGTTTTTCCCTGTCGTTCAAGGCGAAGCTTATTGACCCAGCGACTAATGGCAGAATGGCTGACATTAACCGCCTCTGCGGCCTTAACGTATGTGTAGCCGTGGTCGACAACCAGCTTTGCGGCTTCGAGCTTAAATTCCGCCGTAAAATGTTTACCCATGAGGTCACCTGTCGTGTTGATGAGGTGAGCATATCACCTCCGCTCAGGTGGCCAGTATCAGTGTGCCACTACAATGCAGCAATGGCTGATTCATCTAGCCATACGGTTAGAGAACCGCGCTGCTTGAGGGCCTTGTTATAGGAGGGCCAGTTAGTGATTTTAAAATTTTGTTTTGCCATGGAGACCTGATGTTGAAACAACTATGGTGATCTGATCCGATGATTACCCAAACTTTCTATTTATTCAACAAAGCCGATCAGTTGAATAAACTGACGTAATCCGAGAGCGATACCCACCAGTAAGGCCGCCCAACCCAGATCGTCAACAAAGCGTATGGAAATTAGCGGGAATACTACAAAAAAACCCAGAACCACCAGCATATTGTCTAATAAAAGGAAATATTTGCCGAGACTCCGAGCTTGTGACATCAGAGGCATGTTTCACCACAAAAGAAAAAAAGAAAGAGTTACAACACGTCTATTTTGTACCCTAATCAGATGGCAAGATAGTCTTTACAGAACAATATTTTTTTATCGTTCCGAGCGTCTGCGATTGCAACGTGAATGACTTTTTTTTAACCAAAATGCGGCGATGTTGGCGTAATTGCGTAATAAGTCACCGCAGGAAGTTTTACGCCAGAGAATTGATGCGGTTATAGTCATATCGTTATACACATCTTTCTAACGCACTGTTTAATCAATGAGTTACGGGTTTATCTCAGAGTGGCATTTTGAACCTCAAAAAGCCAATGGGATGGCTTGAATGCCTTAATTCACGGGGTTCTGAGCATCCTGTTCAAAAAATGGCCAAAAGATGTGTATAACGATATGGGTTATAGTAGCTAGTATCGACGTTTTTCGTGGTCAGGTGTGTGACTCCCTGTTCGAGGGCTGGTTTTCCAGTTAAACCTGTACTGCAAATTATCGCGATAAATTTTTCTTATCGAACAACGAAAAAAACGAGGCAGAGATGTTTGGCTATCGTTCAACCCCGGCACGGGTATACATGACAACGGATAGGCTGGTCGTGCGTTTAGCCCACGAGCGTGATGCCTGGCGTCTGGCGGAATACTATGCGGAGAATCGTGATTTTTTAAAACCCTGGGAGCCGGTGCGTGATGCCAGCTATTGTTACCCTTCAGGTTGGCAAGCGCGGCTTAGTGTGATCAACAACATGCATAAGCAAGGGGCGGCTTATTACTTCTTGCTGCTCGATCCGAATGAGAATGAAGTGTATGGGGTTGCCAATTTCAGTAACGTCCTGCGTGGCTCCTTCCACGCGTGCTATCTGGGCTATTCGCTCGGAGATAAATGGCAGGGGCAGGGCATGATGTATGAAGCCTTACAGCCCGCGCTGCGCTATATGCAGCGCCAACAGCACATGCACCGAATTATGGCCAACTACATGCCGCACAATCAGCGCAGCGGTAATCTGCTGACGCGATTGGGCTTTGAACGTGAGGGCTATGCTAAAAAATACTTGTTAATCGACGGTACCTGGCAGGATCACGTTCTGACTGCCTTGACGAATGAACAATGGACGCCTCAGCGATAGGAGCTCAGAGAATGAAATATCAGTTTGATGCCAAAGCGTTGCGCGTGGTGGGCTGTTTGTTGGAAAAACAGATCACCACGCCCGAACAGTACCCCATGTCGCTAAATGGCGTGGTAACGGCCTGCAATCAGAAAACCAACCGCGAGCCGGTGTTGGAGCTCAGTGAGAGCGAGGTTCAACAAACGCTCGATGTGCTGGTTAAAAAGCACGTCGTCAAAACCCTCAGCGGCTTTGGTAATCGCGTGATGAAGTATGAGCACCGGTTCTGCAACTCTGAATTCGGCGATCTGAAGTTTTCTTCCGCAGAAGTGGCGCTGGTCACGACGCTGTTGCTGCGCGGGGCGCAAACGCCGGGTGAATTGCGCACCCGAGCGGCGCGCTTGCATGAATTTGCGGATGTCGATGAAGTCGAACAGACGTTGACACTGTTGCAAACGCGGGAAGATGGCCCCTTTGTGGCGCGCTTGGCGCGCGAGCCGGGTAAGCGGGAGCATCGGTTTATGCACCTGTTTGGCGATGATGAACCCGTTGCATCCGCCACTGACAGCGCTGAAGATCGCATGCCGGCTGACACGACGGATCTCGCGCAGCGAGTGCTGGTGCTGGAGCAAGACGTGGCCGAATTAAAACAGCAATTGGCGCACTTGCTGTCGCAACAACTCTAAGTATTGTCCGAGGGAATGACTCCCTGACTGAAGGTGACACAATGAATACAGCGAAAACGGACGCAGGGCGGATCCGTATCGGTATGGTTGGACTGGGTTCGATTGCGCAAAAGGCCTATCTTTCTGTGCTGAGCCAGGAAAAACACT
Source organism: Symbiopectobacterium sp. Eva_TO (assembly GCF_053848865.1). Classification (NCBI taxonomy): domain Bacteria; kingdom Pseudomonadati; phylum Pseudomonadota; class Gammaproteobacteria; order Enterobacterales; family Enterobacteriaceae; genus Symbiopectobacterium; species Symbiopectobacterium sp. Eva_TO. Next base: position 3,554,179 of record NZ_JBSPEY010000004.1, read on the forward strand.
GGACGTTTGCCTGCGTGTTTTCTCCGGATAAGCAAAAAATGCGCACGCTTTGCCAGCAATATCGCCTGTCAGGTTATTCGTCACTGCAAGCGCTGGCGAGTGTGTGCGATGCTGTGATGGTACACAGCAGCACGGCCAGCCACTACGACGTTATCAGCACGTTACTGCACCTTGGCATGCAAGTGTATGTCGATAAACCGCTGGCGGAAACTCTGCCGCAGTCTGAAGCGCTGCTAGCGTTAGCCGACCGGCAGGGAAAAACCGTGATGGTTGGATTTAACCGCCGTTTCGCTCCCGGCTATCAATCGCTCAAATCAACGTTACTGCATCCAGATTCTGTTCGGGTGGAAAAACACCGTGCGGATAACGTGGGTCCGCAATCGGCGCGTTTTACCCTGTTGGATGACTATCTGCACGTGGTTGACACGGCACTGTGGCTGGCGGGTGAGGGGCGGCGTTACAAGGTGGCGTCATTCGCAATAATGCGGCAGGGCAGCTTGTTTTGCTGAACATCTGTTTGCTTCCTCAACCAGCCAGGTCGTCACCAGCATGCATCGTTGTGCGGGCAGTCAGCGCGAGGCGGTGCAGATGATCGGGCACGGAGCTATTCACCACGTCGATAATCTCAGTGATTGCTGGCAGGAAAGCGGTGGCATTATCACGCGCTCCCCGGCTCCGTCTTGGCAAAGTATTTTGGAACAGCGCGGTTTTGTGGGGGCAGTTCACCATTTTGCCGACTCACTTGAGAAAGGTGTTCAACCCCAAACATCAGGCGAGCAGGCGATTCTGGCGCAGAGAGTGGTTGAGTCGCTGCTCACATCATGCTGAATCCTGCTGTGAGCTATCATCAAGGGTGGTTATTCCGCCCCTGATGCGTAGACTGTCGCCACGCCTGGCGGGTTGCGTTCCGCTGTAACTCTCGACACAACAGAATCGAATCGGATGAACTTATTAAAATCATTGGCCGCGCTCAGTTCAATGACCATGCTATCGCGCGTTTTGGGCTTTATCCGCGATGCCATTGTCGCACGGGTATTTGGCGCTGGGGTGGCGACTGACGCCTTTTTCGTCGCCTTTAAACTGCCGAATTTACTACGTCGCGTTTTTGCCGAGGGGGCTTTCTCGCAGGCATTTGTTCCAATACTGGCTGAATACAAAAGCCAGCAAGGGGATGAAGCAACACGAACCTTTCTTGCCTACGTGTCAGGCATGTTGACGCTTGTGCTGGCATTGGTGACCGTGGCCGGGATGATCGCTGCGCCCTGGGTTATCGTGGTGACGGCTCCGGGATTTGCCGCCACGCCCGATCGGTTTGCGCTGACCTCGGCACTGTTGCGCATCACTTTCCCGTATATTTTGCTGATATCGCTGACCTCGATGGTGGGCTCGGTTTTAAACACCTGGAATCGCTTCTCCGTCCCGGCGTTTGCACCGACATTTCTCAATATCAGCATGATTGGTTTTGCCCTGTTCGCCACACCTTATTTTGATCCGCCTGTGTTAGCGTTGGCTTGGGCGGTGTTGCTCGGCGGGGTGCTGCAATTGGTTTACCAACTGCCGCATCTTAAAAAGATCGGGATGTTGGTATTGCCGCGCTTTAAATGGCGTCACCCCGGCGTCGGGCGAGTGATGAAACTGATGGCTCCAGCGATTCTAGGCGTATCAGTGAGCCAAATCTCGTTGATCATTAACACTATATTTGCCTCTTTTCTCAGTGAGGGGGCGGTCTCTTGGATGTACTACGCTGACCGACTGATGGAGTTTCCGTCCGGTGTACTGGGTGTCGCTTTAGGCACGATTTTGCTGCCATCGCTAGCGAAAAGCGTCGCCAGTGGCGATCAGGAAGCCTATTCACACCTGATGGATTGGGGGCTGCGTCTCTGCTTTCTGTTGGCGTTGCCGAGTGCGGTGGCGTTAGGCATTTTGTCGAAACCGTTGATTGTTGGGCTGTTCCAGTATGGCAAGTTTAGCGCACTGGATGCATTGATGACTCAGCGGGCGTTGATTGCCTACGCCATCGGGTTGATGGGGCTGATTGTGGTAAAAGTGTTGGTTCCGGGGTTCTATTCTCGGCAGGATATCAAAACGCCGGTGAAAATTGCATTGGTGACGTTGGCGCTGACGCAGGTCATGAACCTGATCTTTATCGGGCCGTTGCAGCATGCTGGGCTGGCACTTTCCATTGGATTGGCATCGTGTCTGAATGCCGGGCTGCTCTATTGGCAGTTGCGTAAACAGCTGCTTTTCCAGCCACGTCAGGGGTGGGGCACCTTTCTGGTCAAACTGCTTATCGCGGTGCTTGCCATGTCGGCGGTATTGATCGCGTTGCTAGTGTGGATGCCAGCCTGGGACATCGGCGGCATGACAGTGCGTATTTCGCGCCTGATGCTGGTGGTGGTGGCCGGTGCGGGGACCTACTTTGTGATGCTTGCGTTGCTTGGCTTCCGTCCGCGCGATTTTGCGCGCCGGGGTATGTGATCGGACCCAATAAAAAACGGTGGCTCAGGCCACCGTTTTTTATGACACGACGCCGTTGATTACATTTTATCGACGGTTTCAATGCCTAGGGTGCTTAACCCTTGTTTCAGCGTTTCTGCGGTCAACAGGGCCAGTTTCAGGCGGCTTTGACGTACAGCATCACTGTCGGCGTTCAGAATTGGGCAATGCTCGTAGAAACTGGAGAACAGACCGGCAAGATCGTACAAGTAGGCACACATCACGTGCGTCGTACCTTCGCGCGCCACAGTAGTGATGGTTTCTTCAAACTGCATCAGGCGGGTTGCCAGCGCCGTTTCTTTCCCATCATTCAGTACCACAGGCTGTGTCAGTGCGGCTTTATCCAGATTGGCGCGTTTGAAAATCGAGGCAACGCGGGTGTAGGCATACTGCATATAGGGCGCAGTGTTGCCTTCAAACGCGAGCATATTATCCCAGTCAAACACGTAGTCAGTGGTACGGCTTTTTGACAGATCGGCATATTTTACCGCCCCGATGGAGACAACGCGCGCCAGTTCACGCAACTCGTCTTGTTCCATATCTGGGTTTTTACCCGCTATCAGCGTCAATGCGCGCTCATAGGCTTCGTCTAACAGGTCTGCCAGCTTGATGGTGCCGCCCGCGCGGGTTTTAAACGGCTTGCCATCTTTGCCCAACATCATGCCGAACATATGGTGTTCCAACGATACCGATTCCGGCACATAGCCTGCTTTACGCACGATAGTCCACGCCTGCATCAAATGCTGGTGCTGGCGGGAATCGATATAGTAGAGAACACGATTGGCGCCCAGCGTCTCATAACGGTACTTGGCGCAGGCTATGTCGGTGGTGGTGTAGAGATAACCGCCATCTTTCTTTTGAACGATGACGCCCATCGGTTCGCCTTCCTTGTTTTTAAACTCATCAAGGAAAACCACCGTTGCTCCTTCACTTTCAACGGCCAGGCCTTTTGCCTTCAGATCGGCAACAATCTCCGGCAGCATCGCGTTGTAGAGGCTTTCTCCCATTACGTCTTTTTTGGTCAGAGTGACATTCAAACGATCGTAGGTGAGCTGGTTTTGTGTCATGGTGACGTCAACCAGTTTGCTCCACATTTCGCGGAAATAAACGTCGCCGCTCTGTAACTTAACCACGTAGTGGCGAGCGCGCTCAGCGAAAGCGGCATCTTCATCGTAACGCAGTTTGGCTTCGCGATAGAAGGCTTCCAGATCGGGCAATACCAGTTCGCCGGAGGTGTCTTTCTGCACATCTTCCAGATGGGCAATCAACATACCGAAATGTGTCCCCCAGTCACCCACGTGGTTAGCGCGGATAACCTTGTGTCCGAGAAACTCAAGTGTGCGTACCGCAGCATCACCAATAATGGTGGAGCGCAGGTGGCCGACGTGCATTTCTTTGGCGACGTTAGGCGCAGAATAGTCAACCACGATGGTTTGCGGTGTGACCGGAGTGATACCCAACTTAGGTGTGTTCAAAGCCCGTTCGGTTTGTTGTGCTAACCATTGTGCATCCAGAAACAGATTGATAAACCCCGGACCGGCGATCTCTGTTTTGGCGACAATACCCTCCAACGACAGATGCTGAACTACCGTCTCTGCCAGTTGTCGTGGAGCAAGCCCAAGTTTTTTCGCCGCTGCCATGACGCCATTGGCCTGGTAATCACCAAACTGAGCCTTGGCAGACTGGCGCACCTGCGGGTCTGTGCCGTTGGGCGCACCTGCTGCAACCAATGCCTGGCTGACTTTTTCCGAAAGAAGAGCCTGAATATTCACCTGGATACCTTTAATAAAAATTTAGCCCCCGCTTATACCATATTTGGGCTTAGACGTCAGCAGGGCGAGCCTTCCCCGCGAGAATTTTCCTGAGAAAATGCAAGGGGGATAGAGCACGAAGAGGGGGGGAACGCGTCGAAAAAGGAGACAAAGAAGAAGAAAAAATACCTGCGCTAGCGAAAAATAGTTAACGCTTTCTTCCCCGATGATTGGTTCCGATACGGGCTTTGTGTAGTGGTCAACTAATATTGGCCACCGCATTAGACTGTATGTAGAACAGTCGCTCAGATTCGTTTGGAGTTAAGCCGCCGTTATACCAGTGAGGCCGGATAGCGCTGTAATACCCCGTGATGTAGCGGATAATCGCGTCCTGGGCTTCGCTGAAGCTGTTGTAACCCTTTGTCGGCACCCATTCTGTCTTCAGGCTGCGGAAGAACCGCTCCATTGGCGCATTATCCCAGCAGTTACCCCGCCGACTCATACTCTGCTTTATCCGGCAGCGCCACAGGGCTTGCCGGTATTGACGGCTGGTATAGTGGCTGCCCTGGTCGCTGTGGAACATGACTCCTGTTGGTTGTCCCCGGAGTTCCCAGGCCATCTGCAACGCTTTAACTGTCAGCGCCGAGTCCGGCGAGGTCGACATGGCCCAGCCCACCGGTTTGCGGGCGAACAGGTCTAGCACCACCGCAAGGTAAGCCCAGCATTTGCCCGTCCAGATGTAGGTCACATCGCCGCACCAGACCTGATCCGGCGCGGTAACCGCGAACTGGCGGTTGAGATAGTTCGGTATTTCAACGTGTTCATTGCCGCCGCGTTTGTATTTGTGAGCCGGTCGCTGGCAGCTGGCGATACCCAGCTCTTCATCAGCTTGCCAGCCAGCCAGCGCCCCATTTTGACACCAGAGCTGCCGGTGACGATGGTCGCGATACTTCGAGCGCCGGCAGAGCCGCCGCTGGCGTTCCAGGCTTCCATGACGCGACTACACTTAACCACGCGCTCACCGTCGGGTTCATTAGCGGAAGCCTGCCAGTGCCTGTAGCTGCTGCGATGTACCTCAAAAGTTTGGCACAACGCCGTGACCGGGTATCGCGCCCTCAGCCTGTCGACTACCGTGAACCGTTGAGTGAGTCCGACATTAAGAGCGCCGTAGCCTTTTTTAGGATTTCGTTCTCCATTTCAAGGCATTGGACTTTTTTCTTCATCTCACGCAGCTCGAGCTGTTCAGGGGTAAGAGGAAGTCCCGTTGGCGTTTTTCCCTGTCGTTCAAGGCGAAGCTTATTGACCCAGCGACTAATGGCAGAATGGCTGACATTAACCGCCTCTGCGGCCTTAACGTATGTGTAGCCGTGGTCGACAACCAGCTTTGCGGCTTCGAGCTTAAATTCCGCCGTAAAATGTTTACCCATGAGGTCACCTGTCGTGTTGATGAGGTGAGCATATCACCTCCGCTCAGGTGGCCAGTATCAGTGTGCCACTACACTATGCCCATTTTGGTAGAAAATGCTTATCACCTCAGGCATTCCGTTTTCTCATGATGCTTAACTGCATGATTTTACGTTGCTGGAAACAATCGTTTTACTGGGCTGGTAGCATAAAATCTGTTTATTCAACAAAGCCTCCGATACGTTGACTTTCCCTTGTTTTAAAATGTTTAAAAATTGCATATGCCGCAATGGCAATAAGCAGAACCGATAAAATGGCTAAAATCATAATTATTTCTCTGTATACTATTGCGATACGATAACAAATTACCTGTTTTTGTTAGGTGTTACAATGTAGGTCAAGAGGTTTAAGATTAATCTTTTCTTTTAAGAATATTCCTTAAATCCGTATAATTTACGTATGAATTAGACGTAATAAGTTATTGTGGACCATTTGTTGCGCTGTGTTTATAAATTCCGCTGCCGTTCGATATCCTTATCAAATACGGTGATGTGAATAACAATGAAGGGATATAGCACGCCGTGATTTTTATCACTTTATGTTTCAGAATGTTACAGTATCTGTTGCATGAGCTCGTAGGCTTTTTGTGCTGTGGCTGACGATCCAGAGCGCGTTACACCTGACTTGTGTCGGAGAGGTATGCAAAAAATGCGCTAGGCGTTACTACTCGAAAATTAATAATTTGTATTAGCTAAGACCTGATCTGACAGTTACCGGTTATTTATACAGGTGTCTGTCAGATTAAATCTGGTTCAGATTTTTTTCTGCCCAGACTCGTTTACCATCAAGTAACGCGGCCATTGGCGTAAGCCCGCAGCACATTTTACCCTGATGAGTTCGCTCATTATTGTAATGCCACAACCAGTTGTCCAGATCCTTTTGTAGACTTTCTAGGTCCTCGTATAACTTCTTACGGAACGCAACCTGATAAAAATCCTGCAAAATAGTTTTATGGAAGCGCTCGCAGATACCGTTTGTCTGCGGAGACATCGCTTTCGTTTTCGTATGGTCTATATCGTTGATAGCCAAGTACAGCTGATAGTCATGTTGTTCCACTTTACCGCAGTACTCCGTCCCCCTGTCCGTCAGTATTCTTAGCATTGGCAGCCCCTGAGCTTCGTAGAACGGCAGCACGCGATCATTGAGCAGGTCGGCGGCAGAGATCGGTGCTTTACTCGTGTAAAGCTTGCAGTGCGCCACTTTCGAGTACGTATCCACGAACGTCTGCTGGTAGATACGGCCAACACCTTTCAGATTACCCATGTAGAAGGTGTCCTGCGACCCCAGATAACCCGGGTGAGCAGTCTCTATTTCACCACAGGTTTCGTCGTCGTGCGCCTTCTTCTCCAGTGCAGCGATTTGAGCATCAGTAAGTACGATGCCTTCTCTGGCAACTTTTTCCTCAAGTGCCTTCAGGCGCTTACGAAAGTTTTCCAGATCGTGTCGTTGCCAGATGGAGCGCACACCGCTGCCAGAAATGAAGACGCCTTTTTTACGCAGCTCATTACTGGTCCGGTGCTGGCCATGAGCCGGGAACTCAATGGCGTAATCAACAACCGCACGTTCAGTGGCTTCATCAGCACGGTTTTTCAGGTTGGGAACCCGGCGGTTTTGGTTAACCAGAGCGTCAATGCCGTCTTCTGCCGCCAGTTCCTGATAGCGATAAAACGTGTCGCGTGACACCCCCATGATTTTACAGGCTTTTGATACGTTACCGAGTTCTTCGGCGAGATTGAGCAGGCCGGCTTTGTGTTTGATGATGGGATTGTTAGTATGAAGCATGAGAGTTACCTCGTGTTTTGTATAAGGATTCGACACCCATATCAAAACCGGTAACTCTCAACCTTTCAAGGTCCAGTGTCAGATCAAGTCGCGACTAATACACCTAAAGACACCTCGTTATACACATCTCTGTTCGTGCCTGAGCGCGCGTAGCGTTTCGGCGGCCGTCATGACTTTCTGCAAGCCTTTCCTGATAGTTTTTGCGCCTGGTTCACCGTCGCCTTTTCGAGCAAGAAAGCCTCCCAGTTGCGCAACTAAGCGCAATACTTCGTTTAGCTTAGGGCGGCCCTTGGGCATACGCTTGTTCATCAGTAGGTAAGCTCCATGAGTCTCGTCGGAATCAAAGAACAACATTGCGTCCAGCTCTGGACAGGTTCGTCCCATACGCATTAAATAGGCGATGCGCCATGCCACGATCATGAACAGCGCCAATGCCCGCTCAATGCGATCCACGGTCGATAACTGTAACGCTTCGACACAGCAGCCGTTCTTCAGCACATTGAAGAACATCTCGATTTCCCATCTAGCCCGATACCAGTCGATCAGCTCCACGATATCTTCTCGTCCTTCAGGTACGCGATTGCTCAGCAACCGCCACTCGACCGGCTTCACGCCTGTTGGCGGCTCAATTTCCTTGGCTATCACACAAGTCACTGCCAACCCGCAACGCAGCGACACTCGCTTCACGCGCAGCGCCTGTTTCACCGTACGCGCCTTCTGCCCCGCGCGAGCCGCCATAACGAATTGGATTTCTCCCACCGGCACGGTCTTTCCAACCTTCTGCCAAAGCTTCTCATTACAGTCCAGACTGCGATTATGAGTCGAGCGGATCAACCAGTCAGCCGGAGTGCCAAGGTCATCAGCGAGCTGCATCAACGCCTTGATATCCGCTTCGCGATCGGCTAAGTACACCAGACGTGTGTTTGGCAACTCCGAGGCGAGTTCAGCAACTCGCTCGTATCCCTCGAGCCAGCGCGTACTCTCCTTGAGCCCATCGCGTTTTCCGTCTGCATCCTTCGGCTCTCTTGCCCACATCCACGCATCCAGTACGCCCAACCCCACGCGATCCGGACTGACCGCGTAGGTCGGATGCAGGTACAGACCACGCCTGGCTTCGTAGTTCAAGGGACCCAAGCCTTGGATTTGCTGCCCGTTGAAGTCAAGCTCGGTAGTGTCTTGGATACACAGCACAACCTCGTGTTCTCGGATCCTTTCCTGCGTACGCTGCCAGTGAGGTTGCAGAATGTCTCGCCATTCGAATGCTTGGTTCTCCATGAAGCGGTAAGCACCCAGCGTCTCAGACCATCCGAGGCACGCATGCGGAATGCTGGCTTGCGGATTCTCAGCCAGCCGTATCAAAAGCCCTTTGGCACGCTTATTGAGCCTCGTGTCACCAAGATTTACCCCTTCCAGTTCTTGGTGTGCCCAGCCATCTGAATCCCGTGTCATTTTTCAGCGCCGTAAATGGCGATAGTACACGTCGGTTTCACTTCATTTACAACCCCACCGGCTGCCTATTTCAGCCCGCTAACCCTTGGCATATAAGGCGTTGCGGACTTGTGTATAACGAGGTGGCTTTGAGCGTGCGTTGTTACAGTTAGCGGATGTGCTGTCATTAGATTTGTCGCAATTTGAAGCGGATCATATTGCGCTGCGCTGCAACCAAAATACGACGGCTGCGCAATGGAAAGAAACGTTATTAACGCTGGGGGTATTAATTTCTGAAAATCAAATTAACGGACGCCCTATTTGCCTTTTTTCGCTTAACGAAAAAATAACCATCGGCCCGTTGAGCATTGACTGTATTGAATTACCCTGGCCTGGTCAGCGTTTTTACCCCACTGAAGGTTGGGAGCATGTCGAATTAGGCTGTGTCCCTTAATCCGATGAGTTATACTAACTGTTTGTTTCTACATCATTTTGAACTATAGCTCGCTACGACCTTCCCGATGAAGCATGGGCTATCATCCAGCCCTTACTCCCTGCTGAACCAGCAACACCACAGGCCGGACGCCCATGGGCTGAGCATCGCATGATTATCAATGGCATGTTCTGGGTGCTGTGCCTGGTGCCCCATGGCGTGATTTACCTGAGCGATACAGCCCATGGAAAACCGTTTATAACCGCTTTAACCGATGGTCAAAATCGGGAGTCATTAACATTATTTTCAATAAGTTACTTTCATCACTTGATGCCCATGGCCTCGTGGACTGGTCAGCGACTGCGCTGGATGGTAGCAATATCAGGGCGCTGAAATGTGCTGCCGGTGCTCAAAAAAACATCCCGATATCACCGGAGATAATGGGCTGGGTCGCTCTCGAGGTGGTTTTGGCACCAAAATCCATATGGCTACAGACGGAAGTGGTCTTCCGTTAAACATCGTGTTGAGCCCCGGTCAGGCTCATGAAAGTCAGTTTGCACTACGCCTTTTGGACGGTATTGGTGTTCAACGCCAGAACGGCAGTATGAAACGCCGTGGTCATGCGGTACTCGCTGACAAGGCGTACTCCGGGCATGTATTACGTAACGAGCTGAAAAACAGAGGTATAAAAACTGTCATTCCCCGAAAATCCACTGAAAAAATGGCGGTGGATGGTCGTTCAAAGCTCGATCGTGACGCCTACCGCAATCGGAACGTTGTTGAGCGGTGCTTTGGCCGTCTGAAAGAATACCGTCGCATTGCGACACGTTACGACAAAACGGCGAGGAATTATCTGGCAATGTTGAAACTGGGCTGCATCCGCCTGTTTTACCAGAGGTTATGTAATTAAGGGACACAGCCTAGTATTAGCCGGCAGTCCTGAGACCTTGCATGCACGCGCTCTGGATTGTCTTTCCGGTAGTGCGCTGGCTTCACCGCGTATTACCCTAAAGTTCAGCCAACCAGGCAGCGATAAAGAACGCTTGCCCAATCCCACGTTAGCCGTGAGCGATGGGACAGTCACTATCAAGTTTCATCCGTATTCAATCCGTGAAGTCATTGCCAGCGAGCAGGAGTAAGCCTGTGCCTGATACTGACTGAAAGCTTTTGGTAAAATTTGTGTGACGCGTAATGGATGGCATTGGGGCAATCCTGCCCTCTGTGACTCGGCTCTCCTTTGCATTTTATTCAGATGCCATATTTATCCTAAAGCGGTAATGACTCCAATTAGTAGAACATGTGTTTTTCGATGAAGGCTCCGATGACTTTTTCGTGGATCTCGACGGAGCGCGAGAAGCAAATCGTTTTACGCGCCAGTCGTTTAATGCGGGTACGGAGCGTCAGGTTATTGCGCTCTATGCGTTGCGTGAAGATCTTGCCAGTCAGATCTTTCTGCTTCGGAACCTCTCTTGCATAGCTGCCCCAGTTGTCACTGGTAATCATGCCGATGTTGAACGGTGTCAACAGAGCCAGCAATTCACGGCAGGTCTCATCGGTTCGGGGGCCAAAAGTGTAGGCCAGAACACCGCCCGTTTTGGTATTGTAAGCTTACCAGAGCCAGTGCTGTAGCGCCTGACTGCCAACGAAGCTCCATTGCTCATCAAGTTCACAGATAAGGGCGACGTCGGCGTGAGCAACGGGAGAAGACGTTATCCTGCGGGGCGAGAGCTTTTTAAAGCCCGGATGACCGTATTGATGCCGATTTTCAACGTTCTGGCGGTATCGCAAACACCGGCACCGTTGAAGGCCATATCAACGATCTGCTCTTTGACTCCCGGCTTTCGCGCTTCATAGCGGTAGGTAAGCTGGAATACACGGCGACAGCACTGACACCGGAAGCGTTCGCGCTTAGTTGGACTAAGGCCATGTCGATAAACTTTATCTGAATGGCAGCGAGGGCAATGAACAGAAACAGTAACCACGTGGAAACCTCAAATAGCGGCAGAATATCACAAAAGCCAACTATTTGAAGGCATTACCGTAACGCGATTATGCATTATGAAATTTTCCAAAAGCAAATAAAAAGCGCAGTTAGAAATATCAAAAAGCAGATTCTGGACCGGGACCCGATGTTGCGATAAATAGAAAGTAAAACCCCGGCGCGAAGCCGGGGCGAGATGCTACGGATTACGTGCCACAATCACAGCACGCAATGGTGTGGGGTAACCTTCGCAGGTTTTACTGCGATCGTTAGGATCGAGAAAATCGGCCAGTGATTCTGTGGTCATCCATGAGGTTCTGCGCTGTTCCTCGAGGGTAGTGACGCACTGATCGACGATACGCACATCGACAAAACCGCACTTTTCCAACCAGCGTACCAGCGCCGGAGCTGAGGGTATAAAGTAAACATTGCGCATTTGCGCGTAACGCTCGCCAGGCACTAGCACGGCATTCTCATCGCCCTCGATAACCAGAGTTTCCAGCACCAGTTCTCCGCCGGAAACCAACTGATTTTTCAACTGCCACAGATGATCGAGCGGCGAGCGGCGATGGTAAAGCACGCCCATAGAGAACACGGTATCAAAGGCAGCGAGTTCCGGCAGTTGTTCGATACCAAGCGGTAAGACATGCGCACGTTGATCGTTACCAAGCAGCTTGCGTACGGCTTCAAATTGGCAAACGAAAAGCTGCATCGGGTCGATCCCCACAGCCAGATACGCACCGGCACCAACCATGCGCCATAGGTGATAACCGCTGCCGCAGCCGACATCCAATACCAGACGCCCCTGCAAGGCGCTGATATGCGGCGTTAGCCGCTCCCATTTCCAATCGGAGCGCCATTCGGTGTCGATATTGACACCGTAAAGCGAATAGGGGCCTTTACGCCACGGCATCAGTTGACGCAGGCGCACTTCCAGCCCTTCACGCTGTCCATTGCTGAGATCCGGCTGTAACACCGCGGTGACGCTGTGTAGCACATTTAGCTGCGAGGGCGTTAGTTCAGGCAAGGCTTCAACGGCATTGAACCATTGCTTAAATTTGCCGTGCAGTGATTCCCGTTGCCATGCACTCAGTTGGGCTGGCAGCGTATTTAACCAATGGCTCAATGGGCCTTTCGCGATAAGCTGATAAAAATTGCCGAAATCGATCACGCCTTATCCTCAGCTTTTAGCGCCAATAACGAACCAAAATTAAAGCACTGGAACCACACTTCACTGTGTTGAAATCCAGCGTGCGCCAGACGAGATTTATGGGTCTCCACCGAATCGGTCAGCATTACGTTTTCCAGCATATTGCGCTTTTGGCTGATCTCTAATTCGCTGTAGCCATTTGCGCGTTTGAAATCGTGGTGCATGTTGAATAACAGTTCACCCACTTTGCTGTCTTCAAAGCTGAACTTCTCCGATAACACCAGCGCACCACCGGGGTTCAAGCCTTGATAGATACGCGTTAACAGCGTTTGCCGTTCTTCCGGTGCCAGGAATTGCAAGGTGAAATTGAGTACCACCAGGGAGGCATTTTCGATGACGATGTCGCTGATATCTGCTTCGATGACCTTGACGGGAGTGGCTGCGCGAAAAGCATCAATGTGGCTGCGACAGCGTTCAATCATCGCGGGTGAGTTGTCAACGGCGATAATGTTGCAACCCGTGGTGTGAATATTACTCCGCATCGACAGCGTAGCGGCACCCAGCGAGCAGCCCAGATCGTAAATCTGAGTATCTGGTTTGACGAAACGTTCGGCCAACATGCCGATCATGGAAATAATATTCGAATAACCGGGGACGGAGCGCTGAACCATATCGGGAAAGACTTCAGCGACGCGTTCGTCAAAGGTCCAATCACCGAGGTGGGCTATGGGAACAGAAAAAAGCGTATCGCGATTTGGCATGATGGACACGAAATTACAGTGCGGTTAATAAAAAAGGTGGGGCAGTCTAGCAAATACGGATAAGAAAGTCTGTTTCCTTGCGGCGCGCCACATCACATACGGCGGCGCACCAACATCACGCGCGTGGCTAATAGAGCGTGAGCACCAATTCCCAGGGAAGGTAGTAAAGATTGAACAGCGACATCAATACCAGTGAGGCGTAGGTAGCGGCCATTCCGGTACGACGCCAGCGGAATTCACGTTGACGCAAGCCCACGTAGTGAAAGATCCGGCCAATAATCAACAAAATACCGCACAGGTGAATCATGGCGATCAAGGCACCGTTCATTTCCATCAGCACCAGAAGAATAGCGCCGATGGGGAGGTATTCTACGGCATTGCCATGCATCCGAATGGCGGTCTGTAATTCATAAAAACCACCGTCTCCGTAAGCTACGCGGTATTGCATACGCAGTTTAACCACATCGAGAGACAGTTTTACCAGCAACAATGCGCCAAGCACCACATAGAGCGCGCTTACCATGTTCCACTCCATTGTCGGGCAAACATTGCCTGACAGAAAATATTAACCGACTTCGGCTGCTAGAATGATAACTGTCTGCTGTCAGACTGTCGCCTGTAATGTCTGCTTTAAAAAAAAAAGCAGTTCAAAACCTGAAGTTATAATAAAAAATGCTAAAAAAAGCCTTTTAATACGTTGCTGTTTTATATTTGTTTAAAATAAGGCGTCCTGTTGCGGCCAGTCAGGGCGCGGCGGGCAGGCAGCGATAACCGGCTCTAATAACGGCCATATCGCCAGTGCCAGCGGGAGTACATTGCCAATGTCAGGCGTATGGATAAACAGATACGGAGAATGCTCCTGCCAGACCTTCAGTTTATCAATCCAGGGAGCAAACCAGCGCAAATTGTCTGCAATATCTTCATTGCCAATAAAACGGATGGCGGGGTGCTGTGCGGTCAACAGCGCATGAACCGGCAAACGCGGTTTTTTTCGCTGGGCTTCCAGCAGAGCGGGCGTATCCGGCCGCGCGTGGTGCACAGGGCGACTGTCGAGCATGATCCTATCGATTGCACGCTGTGCAAGCCCTTGGTTCAGTTGCCTTTCATCCTCACCTTTGGCAAAAAATGCAAGGTGGCGAACTTCGACACCGTAGCTGAATTCCTGCGGCAGCGTATCGAGAAAACGCCATAAATCGGGGAGTTGCTCGGGCGAAAAGGCTGCAGGAAGCTGCAACCAGAATTGTCCAACACGCGAGGCGAGCGGTTGCAGGCAATGAAAAAACTGACGCGTTTCCTCTTCACAGTAGCGTAACCCTGCCTGATGACTAATGGTGGCAGGAAATTTGAAACAGAAACGGAAACTGTCAGAGGTCATGTCCCGCCAACGCAATACACTGTCGGCACTGGGCAGCGCATAAAACGTGGTGTTACCTTCAACACAGTTGAAATATCGCGCGTAGTCAGCCAGCGTGCGCAGTCCGAACTTGTGCCACGCGGGATGTTGCCATTGTGGTAAGCCAATAAACATTCCGTTGCAACCCATTAACAGAGTGAAGAACAGTAAAACATTTTTTTAACCGAGAGGGAATTCTCACAATTCTTGCGACATATCACTGCCCGGAAACCGCTTCACTCTTATCGTTCCGGGGAATATCCTTTATAATAGCCACCTTTTTTTACTGAACAGCAATCCAGAACAACCATTCCGCGCAAAAAAACACCGTTGTGACCTGATGCGTGGGGAAATGCCGCTGTGTGTGGAACCCGTGTGTTTTATAGAACCGATGGGTTTTATGAAGCCTGAGTTTGCGCTCACTGTGACGATGCGGTCTGGCCGGTGCTCTCAGGCGTGGTTGTTGTAGGTGTGATTATATCTCGTTGAGATGATTTCTAGCGTGATTGCTCAAAAGGACATCGTAATGCGTACTGAATATTGTGGACAACTGAACGCGTCCCATGTGGGCCAGGAAGTGACATTTTGCGGTTGGGTTAACCGTCGCCGCGATCTGGGTGGTTTGATCTTTATCGATATGCGTGACCGCGACGGCGTGGTCCAGGTGTTTTTCGACCCCGATCGGCAGGATGCTTTCACTTTGGCGTCAGAACTGCGTAACGAATTCTGTATTCAACTGACCGGTGTGGTACGTGCGCGCCCTGAAAGCCAGGTGAATAAGGATATGTCTACGGGCGAAGTGGAAGTGTTTGCGACCGCGCTGACGATTATCAACCGCTCAGAGCCGCTGCCGCTGGATGCTAACCAAACCAACACCGAAGAAGCGCGTTTAAAATACCGCTATCTTGATTTGCGCCGCCCTGAAATGGCGACGCGGTTAAAAACTCGCGCGCGTATTACCAGTTTTGTGCGTCGCTTTATGGACAGCCACGATTTTCTGGATATTGAAACGCCGATGCTGACCAAAGCCACGCCTGAAGGGGCACGTGATTACCTGGTACCAAGCCGAGTGCACAAGGGCAAATTCTATGCGCTGCCGCAATCGCCGCAGCTGTTCAAGCAATTGCTGATGATGTCCGGTTTCGACCGTTACTACCAGATTGTTAAATGCTTCCGTGATGAGGATCTGCGTGCGGATCGCCAGCCGGAATTTACCCAGATCGACGTCGAAACCTCCTTCATGACGGCACCGCAGGTGCGTGAAGTGATGGAAAAACTGGTGCGCGAACTGTGGCAAGAAATTTTAAGCATCGATCTGGGGGATTTCCCGATCATGACGTTTGCTGAAGCCATGCGTCGCTTTGGCTCCGACAAACCTGACCTGCGTAACCCGTTGGAACTGGTTGATGTCTCCGATCTGCTCAAAACGATCGACTTTAAAGTGTTCTCCGGTCCGGCTAACGATGCCAAAGGTCGTGTGGCGGTGATTCGCGTTCCGGGCGGTGCACAATTGAGCCGCAAACAGATTGATGAATACGGCAAATTTATCGAGATCTACGGTGCCAAGGGTCTTGCCTATATTAAAGTGAATGAAAAAGCGAAAGGGCTCGAAGGCATTTCCAGTCCCGTGGCTAAATTCCTCAATGAAACGCTGCTGCCAGCGCTGTTAGAGCGCACTGTAGCCGAAGACGGAGACATTCTGTTCTTCGGTGCAGATAGCGCGAAAGTGGTGACGGATGCATTGGGTGCGCTGCGTCTTAAACTGGGACGCGATCTCGGCCTGACCAATCTGGCAAGCTGGAAACCGCTGTGGGTCATCGACTTCCCGATGTTTGAAGACGATGGCGAAGGCGGGTTGGCCGCCATGCACCACCCGTTTACTTCACCGCGAGATATGACGCCTGAAGCCCTGGAAAGTAACCCGGTTTCCGCCATCGCTAACGCGTACGATATGGTACTGAACGGCTATGAAGTAGGCGGTGGTTCCGTGCGTATTCACAGCAGCGCAATGCAGCAGACCGTGTTCCGTATTCTGGGGATCAACGAGCAGGAACAGCGTGAAAAATTTGGCTTCCTGTTGGATGCATTGAAATACGGTACACCGCCGCATGCTGGTCTGGCGTTCGGTCTGGACCGTCTGGTGATGTTGTTGACCGGTACTGAAAACATTCGTGACGTGATCGCTTTCCCGAAAACCACCGCAGCAACCTGTCTGATGACGGATGCACCGAGTTACGCCAACCCTGCAGCCTTGGAAGAGCTGTCTATTGCAGTGGTGACGAAAGCCAAACCTGTGCAGTATGCGGAGTAACCGCCGATGGCTTATAAGCGTCCCGTTTCGGCCCTGATCGTTATTTATGCTCAGGATACCGGACGGGTGCTGATGCTTCAGCGTCGCGACGATCCCGATTTTTGGCAGTCGGTTACCGGCAGCCTTGAGGAAGGTGAAACTGCGGCGCTTACCGCGCAGCGCGAAGTCAAAGAAGAAGTTAACATCGATATCGCCGCTGAGGGATTATCACTGTTTGACTGTCAGCGCTGTGTCGAGTTTGAGCTCTTTGCTCATTTGAGACGTCGCTATGCCCCTGGCATCACGCACAACATGGAACACTGGTTCTGTCTGGCGTTGCCGAGTGAACGAGAGGTTATTCTCACCGAGCATCTTGCCTACCGTTGGTTAGCGGCGCCTGAGGCGGCGCAACTGACCAAATCGTGGAGCAACCGGCAGGCGATTGAAGAATTTGTTATTTATCCGGCCTGAAGAGGCTTTTTTCGGAGATTTTTATGGCAGGTCATAGTAAGTGGGCCAACACAAAACATCGTAAAGCGGCGCAGGATGCAAAACGCGGCCAAATCTTTACCAAAATTATCCGCGAACTGGTGACAGCGGCGCGTTTGGGCGGCGGTGATCCAGGCTCTAACCCGCGTCTGCGTGCGGCTATCGATAAAGCGCTCTCCAACAACATGACGCGCGATACCCTGAACCGTGCTATTGCGCGTGGCGTCGGTGGTGATGAAGACAACAACATGGAAACCATCATTTATGAAGGTTATGGTCCTGGCGGTACGGCGGTGATGGTGGAATGTCTGAGTGACAACCGTAACCGTACCGTATCCGAAGTACGCCATGCTTTTACCAAATGCGGTGGTAACCTGGGCACCGATGGTTCTGTTTCCTATCTGTTCACCAAAAAAGGCGTTATCTCTTATGCGCCAGGCTTGGATGAGGATCAGGTGATGGACGCGGCGCTGGAAGCTGGTGCGGATGACGTCGTGACCTACGACGACGGCGCGATTGACGTCTTTACTCCGTGGGAAACCTTCGGTCAGGTGAAAGATGCGCTGGATGCTGCCGGTCTGAAATCCGAGTCCGCAGAAGTATCCATGATCCCGTCGACCAATGCCGATATGGATGCTGATACCGCACCGAAACTGATGCGTCTGATCGACATGCTGGAAGACTGTGATGATGTGCAGGAAGTGTATCACAACGGTGAAATTTCCGACGAGGTAGTGGCAACACTATAATGGTGTTTTCGCAGCTTGTGGTTAACGCGCCTTCAGGGGGCGATGTGCTATGGCGCTAATTCTAGGCATCGACCCCGGCTCACGCGTCACCGGATATGGCATCATTCGCCAGCAAGGGCGTCAGCTCAGCTATGTTTGCAGCGGCTGTATTCGCACCGGGGTGGACTATCTCCCTACGCGATTGAAGCTGATCTATGCTGGGGTGAGCGAGATAATCACCCAGTTTCAGCCCGATTGTCTGGCGATAGAACAAGTTTTTATGGCCAAAAATGCGGATTCAGCCCTGAAACTGGGGCAGGCCCGCGGCGTGGCGATTGTGGCGGGTGTCAATCAAGGGTTACCCATTTTTGAATACGCTGCCCGGCAAGTAAAACAAACGGTTGTCGGCACTGGTGCGGCAGAAAAAAGTCAGGTGCAGCATATGGTGCGTACCTTGCTAAAGTTGTCAGCGAATCCGCAGGCGGACGCCGCCGATGCGCTCGCTATTGCCATTACGCACTGTCATTTGAGTCAGAATCTGACACGCATCGGCCCCGACAGGTTGAATTTAGTGCGCGGGCGGCTGCGTTGAACATCAGGCTGGATATTCATCCAGCCTTTTTTATGCTATAAGCTAGCAAAAAGGTTTTAACGTAACGAAAAGGAAGGTCAACGTGATTGGTCGTCTCAGAGGCATCATTCTGGAAAAACAACCGCCGCATGTGCTGATCGAAGTCAACGGGGTTGGCTACGAGGTCCATATGCCGATGACCTGCTTTTATGAACTGCCCGATTTGAACCAGGAAGCGGTCATTTTCACCCAGTTTGTGGTGCGGGAAGATGCACAGTTATTGTTTGGTTTTAACAACAAGCAAGAACGTGCGTTATTTCGTGAGTTGATTAAAACCAACGGTGTTGGGCCGAAACTGGCGCTGGCAATCCTCTCAGGGATGTCCGCGCAGCAGTTCGTGAGCGCCGTTGAACGAGAAGAGATCGCTATGTTAATCAACCTGCCGGGAGTCGGTAAGAAAACAGCAGAGCGGTTGGTAGTAGAAATGAAAGACCGCTTCAAAGGCATGAGTGGAGACCTGTTTAATCCCGCTACCATTGATGTTCCTCTTAGCAGTTCAGCATCCACCGCAGCACCCGAAGAAGATGCGGAAAGTGAAGCGGCTTCAGCGCTGGTGGCTTTGGGGTATAAACCGCAGGAAGCCAGCCGGATGGTATCCAAAATCGCCCGACCCGGTGCGGACTGTGAGACGCTGATCCGCGAAGCGCTGCGCGCAGCACTGTAAGGGGATTGCCATGATTGAAGCCGACCGCCTGATCTCTGCGCAAGAAATGCCTGAAGAAGAGATCATTGACCGTGCGATCCGTCCGCGCATGCTGGCGGAATACGTCGGACAGCCTCAGGTGCGCGAGCAGATGGAAATCTTTATTGAGGCGGCACGCAAACGGGGTGATGCACTGGATCACTTGCTGATTTTTGGTCCGCCCGGTTTAGGAAAAACAACGCTCGCCAATATCGTTGCCAATGAGATGAACGTGAACCTGCGCACCACATCAGGCCCGGTGTTGGAGAAGGCCGGCGACCTGGCCGCACTGTTGACCAACCTTGAACCGCATGATGTGTTATTTATCGATGAAATCCACCGTTTGTCGCCCGTGGTGGAAGAAGTGCTCTATCCCGCGATGGAAGATTATCAACTGGATATCATTATCGGTGAGGGACCTGCCGCGCGTTCGATTAAACTCGATCTTCCCCCGTTTACTCTGATTGGCGCGACGACCCGTGCTGGCTCTTTGACGTCACCACTGCGCGATCGTTTTGGCATTGTGCAACGGCTCGAGTTCTACAAGGTCGAGGATTTACAGCATATTGTCGGCCGCAGCGCGGCATGCCTTGGGCTGGATCTTACCGATGAGGGGGCGTTAGAAGTGGCTCGACGTTCCCGTGGCACGCCGCGTATTGCCAACCGTTTGCTGCGACGGGTCCGTGATTACTCAGAGGTAAAATCGAGTGGAGCCATTAATGCCGAAACTGCGAGGCTGGCCCTGGATATGCTGGCGGTAGACACGGAAGGCTTCGATTATATGGATCGCAAACTGCTGCTGGCCATCATCGATAAATTTACCGGTGGGCCTGTGGGGCTGGATAATCTGGCGGCGGCCATCGGTGAAGAGCGGGAAACCATTGAAGATGTGCTGGAGCCTTACCTGATTCAGCAGGGCTTTATTCAGCGTACGCCGCGCGGGCGTATTGCCACCGCGCACGCGTATCGCCATTTCGGTATCGATAGAACCTGACCCGCCTTCAGGCGGGTTGTTTACGAATCAGACTCAGCATAAACAGAAACGAGGCGCTGAGCACCACAGAAGGGCCTGCTGGGGTGTTGTAAAAGGCGGAGAAGATCAGGCCGCCGGTCACGGCGGGAATGATCAGCAATGAGGTGATGATCAGCGCACCGACAAATTTCATTGCCAGCCCGATGGTCAACGCGGTTACCAGCATCAGGATTAAACGGGTGCGTTGTAAATTGACACCGTCTACGTGTGCCAACTCCTGGCTGATAGTCATGGAAAGCAATGAACGCCATTGCCAACACATGATGGCAATCACTACCAGCACGCCCGGTCCAATCAACCACAAATCCTGCGTCGTTACCGACAGCAAATCAACAAACAGGTAGGTCATCAAGTCAACACGAATGTTGTTCATCAGGCTAACCACCACCAGCCTTAACGACAGCGCGCTGTGCGCCATGATGCCAAGCAGCGTGTCGATGGCAAGATACGGGCGTCGTTCAAGCCACACCAATCCCAGTGCCAGCAGTAGTGTTACCAGAATAACGGCGTAATAGACGTTGATATCCAACAGGAAACCGATGGCAACGCCCAGCAGAGAGGCATGGGCCAGCGTATCACCAAAATAAGACATCCGTCGTCAGACCACGAACGAACCGAGTGGACCGGCCGCACATGCGAGAAAAATACCGGCCAGCCAACCGGGGAGCAAAATGTCAATCATGCATCGTTGCCGCCCTGTCGTTTTAAAATAATGCGTCCGTTTAAATCGTGACGATGATTATGGTGGTGGCGATACACCGCCAGTTGCTTTTGCGCCGCGCGGGCCGAACATGGCAAGAAATTGAGGATGAAGAGAGACGACCTCTGGCGCACCCGAACAGTACACATGCTGATTCAGGCACAGTACTTCGTCGGTTTTGGCCATCACCAAGTGCAAGTCGTGTGAAACCATCAACACGCCGCAGTTAAACTCCTGCCGCAGCTGGTTGATAAGGTCGTACAGTGCCAATTGTCCGTTGACATCCACCCCCTGTGTCGGCTCAT
Source organism: Symbiopectobacterium sp. Eva_TO (assembly GCF_053848865.1). NCBI lineage: Bacteria > Pseudomonadati > Pseudomonadota > Gammaproteobacteria > Enterobacterales > Enterobacteriaceae > Symbiopectobacterium > Symbiopectobacterium sp. Eva_TO. The sequence continues at coordinate 3,575,676 of NZ_JBSPEY010000004.1, forward strand.
CCAACACCAGCAATTGAGGCTGATTGAGTAGCGCACGTGCCAGCAGCACCCGCTGAGTCTCGCCACCCGAGAGCTTTTGGCTTTTGTATCGGTTGATCCAACAAATGAGCGGCCTGGACCCGCTTGAGCGCAGGCAAAATATCCTGTTGCTTAACTGTAGTGGTCAACTAATATTGGCCACCGCATTAGACTGTATGTAGAACAGTCGTTCAGATTCGTTTGGAGTTAAGCCGCCGTTATACCAGTGAGGCCGGATAGCGCTGTAATACCCCGTGATGTAGCGGATAATCGCGTCCTGGGCTTCGCTGAAGCTGTTGTAACCCTTTGTCGGCACCCATTCTGTCTTCAGGCTGCGGAAGAACCGCTCCATTGGCGCATTATCCCAGCAGTTACCCCGCCGACTCATACTCTGCTTTATCCGGCAGCGCCACAGGGCTTGCCGGTATTGACGGCTGGTATAGTGGCTGCCCTGGTCGCTGTGGAACATGACTCCTGTTGGTTGTCCCCGGAGTTCCCAGGCCATCTGCAACGCTTTAACTGTCAGCGCCGAGTCCGGCGACGTCGACATGGCCCAGCCCACCGGTTTGCGGGCGAACAGGTCTAGCACCACCGCAAGGTAAGCCCAGCATTTGCCCGTCCAGATGTAGGTCACATCGCCGCACCAGACCTGATCCGGCGCGGTAACCGCGAACTGGCGGTTGAGATAGTTCGGTATTTCAACGTGTTCATTGCCGCCGCGTTTGTATTTGTGAGCCGGTCGCTGGCAGCTGGCGATACCCAGCTCCTTCATCAGCTTGCCAGCCAGCCAGCGCCCCATTTTGACACCAGAGCTGCCGGTGACGATGGTCGCGATACTTCGAGCGCCGGCAGAGCCGCCGCTGGCGTTCCAGGCTTCCATGACGCGACTACACTTAACCACGCGCTCACCGTCGGGTTCATTAGCGGAAGCCTGCCAGTGCCTGTAGCTGCTGTGATGTACCTCAAAAGTTTGGCACAACGCCGTGACCGGGTATCGCGCCCTCAGCCTGTCGACTACCGTGAACCGTTGAGTGAGTCCGACATTAAGAGCGCCGTAGCCTTTTTTAGGATTTCGTTCTCCATTTCAAGGCATTGGACTTTTTTCTTCATCTCACGCAGCTCGAGTTGTTCAGGGGTAAGAGGAAGTCCCGTTGGCGTTTTTCCCTGTCGTTCAAGGCGAAGCTTATTGACCCAGCGACTAATGGCAGAATGGCTGACATTAACCGCCTCTGCGGCCTTAACGTATGTGTAGCCGTGGTCGACAACCAGCTTTGCGGCTTCGAGCTTAAATTCCACCGTAAAATGTTTACCCATGAGGTCACCTGTCGTGTTGATGAGGTGAGCATATCACCTCCGATCAGGTGGCCAGTATCAGTGTGCCACTACAAACGCCGGGACGTAATCGCATAAAGCGACCCACGGTCAAGGGCAGGCTAGCATCCAGATGCAGTTTTTGCGGCACGTAGCCAATGCGTAAATTCGGTTGCTTATGCAGGGTGCCTACCGTGGGCGGCAGCAGTCCGAGCACCACGCGTACCAGCGTGGATTTTCCTGCGCCATTGGGCCCAAGCAGCGTGAGAATGCGGCCCGATTGCAGGTTCAGCGAAATGTCGCTAAGCACGTTACGTTCACCAAAGGCGACGGAAATGCGATCGAGCGAAACGAGTGTAGACATAAAATTTAGTTTGCAGAGTGTCTGTGACGTTATAATATTACAAAATTAACGGTAAATGAATGAGAAAACACGCATGTCAGCCAGCTTCACACCGAAAAAATCGCCAAATGAACAAAAATTGAAAGCCCTATTTGTCGCGGGTGCACTATTCTTTGCGGGTATCACTGTTGAAAGTGCTCAGGCGGCGGTCGTTACTTTCGTTCGTCCTCTCGGGTTCATTGCGGCGGCCATCGCCGATGGGGTAACGCCAACGGAGGTGCTATTGCCTGATGGCGCATCGCCTCACGATTATGCCCTGCGCCCGAGCGATGTCCAGCGTTTACAGTCGGCAGAGCTGGTTATTTGGGTTGGGCCGGAAATGGAAGCGTTTTTAACCAAGCCGCTGGCATCCCCCCATTCCGCTGCCCCGCAGATTTCGTTGGCAGGCTTGCCAGCCATTCAGAACGCGCTGATAAAAGAGAGTGGACATCACGATGATGAGCATGCTGAAGCGGAAGAGCACGAGCATCATGACGCCGCAGATCATGATGACGCCGATCATCAACACGAGCATGGAAGTGCTGATGCTCACCACGACCACGGCGCAGATGAAGACGCTCATGAAGGGCATCACCATGGCGAGTACAATATGCACATTTGGCTGTCCCCAGAGATGGCAAAGCAGACTGCAATCGCAATTCATGCAAAATTATTGGAACTAATGCCACAAAAGAAAGACAAACTAGACGCGAATCTGCTTAATTTTACAGATCAACTCGCGCAGACAGAAGAAAAAGTTGTTAATATGCTGGCACCTGTCAAGGGGAAGGGCTACTTCGTTTTTCACGATGCCTATGACTATTTTGAGAAGCGTTTCGGGTTAAGCCCGCTAGGCTATTTCACTATCAACCCAGCCATTCAACCCGGTGCACAGCGTTTACACCAGATACGAAAACAACTGGTTGAGCAGAAGGCCGTATGTGTCTTTGCTGAGCCGCAATTCAGGCCAGCGGTTATCAACGCTATTGCCAAAGGAACAGATGTACGCATTGGCGTACTGGATCCATTGGGAAGCAACATTGCGCTAAGTAAGGGCAGTTATGCCGAGTTTCTGTTACAGCTGTCCGATCAGTATAGCCGCTGCCTGGAGAAGAGATCATGAGGATGCCGATAAGTGCAGCAGATAGTCCGAACTATCGCTATAGCGTATAACAACTTGCCGCGACCCCATCGCATAATGCTGGGGTCGTTGAGTGTCATCACCCTGACCGTCGCCGTTTGGCGGCCCGTTGTCTATCCCCCCGCTGATGATACGCCTGTTACCGTCAAAGAAGCCCCGATTAACACTGCACCCACACCCATTCAAACAGTTACGCAACCGCAGACGCTCGCGCATGAAGCCAGTGAGCCGATGGATAGCGAAAGCATTGAGCAACCGACGCCGCCAGTGGCGATTCCTGCGGATGAACTGAGTACTACCGGCAGTGATGACAGCAGCGTGCATGAGTATGTGGTGTCGACGGGGGATACGCTAAGCAGTATTTTAACCCAGTACGGCATAGATATGGTTGACGTGACACTGCTGGCTAATAAACACGACGACCTGCGTAATCTCAAAATCGGGCAGCAACTCTCTTGGGCGGTCAACGATGACGGTGAGTTGCAGAGCCTGACATGGCAGATTTCGCGCCGTGAAACCCGTATCTATGAGCGCGGTGATAACGGTTTTAAAGAACGCGTTGAGATGCAGAAAGGGGAGTGGCACAACCGCGTTATCAACGGTCGCCTGAGTGGCAGTTTTGTGCAGAGCGCCAAAGCGGCGGGGCTGACTGACAGTGAAGTCAGTGCGGTGATCAAAGCGCTGCAATGGCAGCTCGATTTCCGCAAACTGCGTAAAGACGATAATTTCTCAGTATTGCTGTCTCGGGAAATTCTTGATGGCCGCAGTGAGCAGAGCGAATTGATCGGTGTTCGTCTTAACACTGGCGATAAGGATTACTTTGCTATCCGCGCGGCAGACGGCAAGTTCTACGATCGGGAAGGCTCTGGGTTGACCCGTGGCTTCATGCGTTTCCCTACCATGAAGCAATTCCGCGTCTCTTCGAATTTTAATCCGCGTCGTCTCAATCCCGTCACCGGGCGCGTGACGCCGCACCGCGGTGTGGATTTCTCCATGCCGGTAGGAACTCCGGTGCTGTCGGTTGGCGATGGTGAGGTGGTGGCCGCATCGCGCGGGCCGGATACTGGCAACTTCGTTGAGATCCGCCACGGGCGCCAATATACCACGCGCTATATGCACTTAAATCGCCTGCTGGTTAAACCTGGGCAGAAAGTGAAACGCGGCGATCGTATTGCGCTCTCCGGCAATACCGGACGCTCAACTGGCCCACATTTACACTATGAGTTCTGGATCAACCACCAAGCGGTAAACCCGTTGACGGCGAAACTACCGCGCTCGGAAGGGTTGGCGGGTCAGGAGCGTCGCGAGTACCTGGCGCTGGTCAGAGAGGTGACTCCGCAGCTCAAGTTTGATTAATATCTGGCATTGTTAATTTTCAGCCGACAGCTTGCTGTCGGCTGTTTTATTTATACCCGTCATGCGTTTATAGGTAAGATGATTGCAAAACCTGAGCGGACAATTATCATTACCCTATGTTGTATATGAAGAGTTAAGGCATGAATACAGAGAAAAAAAATAGCGCCGAGTTTATTCCAGAGTTCAAACGCGAATTTTATCTACCGCGTTATTGGGGAGTCTGGCTAGCCGCAGGAGCCATGGCGGCAACCGTTTATGTACCCGCTCGCTGGCGCGACCCGGTGTTGGGACAGTTGGGCAAGCTGGTAGGACGGTTTGCCAAAGGCGCGAGAAGACGAGCCAGAATCAATCTGCTCTATTGTTTTCCTGAACTGTCCGAATCAAAGCGGGAAGCGATTATCGACAGAATGTTTGCTACCGCACCGCAGGCGATGGTGATGATGGCCGAGGTGGCGGTTCGTGGTCCGGCTTATGTGCAGAAAAAACTGCGCTGGCACGGTTGGGAAATCGTCGAAGCGCTTCAGCAGCAAGAGCGCAATATCATCTTTTTGGTGCCTCATGGGTGGGGCGTTGATATTCCCGCTATGCTGATCTCTGCCAAAGGCCAAAAAATTGCGGCAATGATGCATAATCAAAAAAATCCGCTGGTAGATTATCTGTGGAACAGCGCACGCCTTTGCACTAATGCCCGCGTTCATGCCCGAAATGATGGCATCAAGCCTTTTATAAGTTCAATTCGTAATGGTTACTGGGGCTATTATCTGCCCGATCAGGATCACGGTCCTGAACACAGCGAATTTGTTGATTTTTTTGCCACCTACAAAGCTACCTTACCCTCTATAGGTCGTTTGATGAAGGTCTGTAAAGCCTCCGTGGTACCGCTGTTTCCGGTGTATAACGCCGCGGAAGGGGTACTGGATGTGGTGATCCGTCCACCAATGGATGACTTACTTGAGGCGGATGACGTCCAGATTGCACGCCGGATGAATGAAGAAGTCGAGCAATTGGTCAGCCCGAACCCGGAGCAGTACACCTGGATTTTGAAGCTGTTGAAAACCCGCAAACCGGGTGAGACAGAACCCTACTGCCGGGACGATCTCTTTCGCGACTAAGTTGCTCTCTAGCCAATGCGGCAGTAACAGGCGCTAGCCTGTTACTGCGTATTCTGTATTACCCTCAGCTGTCTCTCTTAGTACCCACTGCTAAATTACATGTTTTTTTTAATTATAATAAAAATATTTTAACGTAACCCTCAAGTGTATCAATAACATGTCGATAACCTTAATGCATTGAGCGTTACACAACTATGGACAATCTCGGCCCGCAGGTAGACTTGCGCGGTTTCCACGCAAGGAAGCATGGATTTGGTTCACTTCGATGAACCCCTAATCATTACCTTTTCAGGGCAAATATTATGAATTTTATCCGCGATACCAAAATAAGGACCATGCTGGTGCTTATCCTGATCCTGTTTTCCTTGCTGTGGGTCGGTGTTTCGGCGTTCGTGCTCTACTCGCTTAGCCAGCTTAACGATGAAATTGATCTCACCAATGTACAGCAAATTAACGGCGACATTATTAATGGTGCCAGCGGTCAATATTACCGTGCGAAAAGCGCATTGGATCGCGCCGCTGAAGCGAAAACCAGCAACAACCCAACGTTACTCGCTACTGAATTGCGCACCGCAGAGGAAGAGTTGGCCCGTTTAAAACAGGGCCTGGACACTTTTAAGGTGACCGATCACGCCAATATCAATAACGCGACGGTGGATGAAATCTATAACAGCTCCTATCGGCTGTATAGTCAGGCCATGGTTCCGATGTATGAGGCGTTGAAAGCCGATCGTGCGGATACCTTTCAACAGATCTCCAGCGGCGCTTATCGCGAACTGCGTCGTGATTTCACGACGGCTATCGACAAATACAACGCGGTTATTGCTGATTTAAAAGAGCAGGCACAGAAGCGCATTAGCGGTTGGGTGGAATGGTGCAAACGTATCCTGATTGCCGCGCTGACCGTAGGCGCGGTAATTGTGGTGTTGACCGATCGCTATCTGGCGGCGTTCGTGGTTCGTCCGTTGGAGCGCATTCAGCAGCACCTGGAAGTATTAGCTGAGGGCATTTTGCATACGCCTTTGGAGCAGATGGGGAAGAACTGTGTTGGCAGGTTGGCTCCTTTCGTTCAGCAAATGCAGAACAACTGGGTGAAGACCGTATCGGATATTCGCGGTAGTGCAGAAGAAATTTACCGCAGCGCCGGGGAAATTGCGTCGGGTAACACCGATCTTTCATCGCGCACCGAAGAGCAGGCAGGCATCAGCCTTAGAGCCGACTGCTGCCAGCATGGAGCAGTTGAGCGCAGTGGTGAAACAAAATGCGGATAACGCCAATCAGGCTAGTCTGGTTGCGAAGAACGCTTCACAGACCGCAAATGAAGGCGGTGATATCGTTAACGGCGTGATCAAAACCATGAGTACGATCAGCAGCAGCTCGCAAAAAATTGCCGATATCATTTCCGTGATTAACGGCATTGCCTTTCAGACCAACATTCTGGCGCTGAATGGGGCCGTTGAAGCCGCACGTGCAGGTGAACAAGGGCGAGGTTTTGCCGTACTGGCAGGAGAGGTACGTAACCTGGCTCAGCGTAGCGCTCAGGTGGCAAAAGAAATTGAAACGCTGATCGATGAATCCGTCAATAATGTCAAAATTGGCTCGGATCAGGTGGCCAGTATCAGTGTGCCACTACACTTCCGCGTTTCATGCGCTGTGTACGCTGAACCATTATCCGTCAGCCATTGCACTGGTTTATCCGGCAGCGCGCTACCGAAGCGTTTTTCCACCGACCTCAGCATCACATCCTGCACGGTTGAACTGTCATAACCCCTGGTGCTCGCTGCCCAGTCTATGGCCTCCCGGTCGCAGCAGTCCAGTGCGAACGTCACCCGCAGCTTCTCGCCGTTGTCACAACCGAACTCGAAGCCATCTGAGCACCAGCGCATATCGCTCTCTGCTACCGCGATTTTGCCTTTATGCTCCCGCTTCGGACGTTCAGTTTTATCATGCAACAACAGCAGGTTATGCTCGCTCATTATCCTGTAAAGCCGTTTGGCGTTCACCGGTGGAAGTCCCTCTGCACGACGTTGCTTACGCAGGATACCCCACACTCGGCGGTAACCGTAACTGGGCATGTCGCTGATGATACGGAGGATGTCCGATAATATCTCAGCATCAGCTTCGTCATTACGCCGGTTGCTGCGCCTGTCCAGCCAGTCGGCAGAACGGTTAACCCGCAGTGACAGCTGCGCACGCGACACGCTCATGGCGCGGCTGACCAGAGCTATTCCCCGTCCTTTGGCAACAAGGGCGCGTGCGCTATCCATTTTCGCGACTGGCGGTACTCCACTGCTTCTTTGAGGATCTCAACTTCCATCGTCTTCTTACCCAGAAGGCGCTGTAGCTCCCGGACCTGCTTGAGGGCAGTCGCCAGCGCCGAAGCTGGAACCACTTCTTCTGCGGCCGCAACGGCGGTGAGGCTTCCTTCCTGGTATTGCTTCTTCCACTTAAACAAAAGGCTGGGCTGGATGCCATGCAGGCGGGCTACATGGGAGACGTTCATCCCCGGCTCCATTGTCTGCTGAATGATGGCGATTTTCTCTTGCGGAGTTTTACGCTTACGGACTTCTTGCCCTAACAGGATCCCGGTCATTTCAAAATTAGCATGATTGTTAGACATATATCTAAGCCTATCTCTTATCTGGAGATACAGCTACTGTCTGGTGTTACAGGGGGCTACATCAGTGTCTTGGATACACAGCACAACCTCGTGTTCTCGGATCCTTTCCTGCGTACGCTGCCAGTGAGGTTGCAGAATGTCTCGCCATTCGAATGCTTGGTTCTCCATGAAGCGGTAAGCACCCAGCGTCTCAGACCATCCGAGGCACGCATGCGGAATGCTGGCTTGCGGATTCTCAGCCAGCCGTATCAAAAGCCCTTTGGCACGCTTATTGAGCCTCGTGTCACCAAGATTTACCCCTTCCAGTTCTTGGTGTGCCCAGCCATCTGAATCCCGTGTCATTTTTCAGCGCCGTAAATGGCGATAGTACACGTCGGTTTCACTTCATTTACAACCCCACCGGCTGCCTATTTCAGCCCGCTAACCCTTGGCATATAAGGCGTTGCGGACTTGTGTATAACGAGGTGACGTATGCCCGGCAGGCAAAAAAAATGCTATCATGCACGCTCACTGGCGGCCCTGAGGATAAGAACAATGGCGTATAATCTGGCTAACCTTCCTGCGCAAGAGATGGACAAAGTGAATGTTGATCTCGCAGCCTCTGGCGTGGCGTTCAAAGAACGGTACAACATGCCAGTCATTCCAGAAGTGGTTGAAAGAGAGCAACCGGAGCATCTGCGTGACTATTTTCGTGAACGCATCGCGTTCTACCGCCAACGTTCGTTGCAGTTCTCCCACCTCCCCTACGAACCCAAGGCAAAATAGCCTGGAATCTGCTGTCCAAAACACTTTTTTCGCTTGTATGTTATGCTCAACAGGTGGTTAATGGTAGGGCAAACCACCTTTTACCGAGAGAGGCAAATCAAATGAGTAAAGGCATGAACAGCAAAAAAAACAGCAAGAAAAAACCGTTGAAAACCGCAGCAGAAAAACGAGCGGATAAACGGTCCAAACGCGCTCAGCAAACAGATACGGTGAGTTGATGCTTTAGTTGTATTAGTCGCGACTTGATCTGACACTTGTAGTGGTCAACTAATATTGGCCACCGCATTAGACTGTATGTAGAACAGTCGCTCAGATTCGTTTGGAGTTAAGCCGCCGTTATACCAGTGAGGCCGGATAGCGCTGTAATACCCCGTGATGTAGCGGATAATCGCGTCCTGGGCTTCGCTGAAGCTGTTGTAACCCTTTGTCGGCACCCATTCTGTCTTCAGGCTGCGGAAGAACCGCTCCATTGGCGCATTATCCCAGCAGTTACCCCGCCGACTCATACTCTGCTTTATCCGGCAGCGCCACAGGGCTTGCCGGTATTGACGGCTGGTATAGTGGCTGCCCTGGTCGCTGTGGAACATGACTCCTGTTGGTTGTCCCCGGAGTTCCCAGGCCATCTGCAACGCTTTAACTGTCAGCGCCGAGTCCGGCGACGTCGACATGGCCCAGCCCACCGGTTTGCGGGCGAACAGGTCTAGCACCACCGCAAGGTAAGCCCAGCATTTGCCCGTCCAGATGTAGGTCACATCGCCGCACCAGACCTGATCCGGCGCGGTAACCGCGAACTGGCGGTTGAGATAGTTCGGTATTTCAACGTGTTCATTGCCGCCGCGTTTGTATTTGTGAGCCGGTCGCTGGCAGCTGGCGATACCCAGCTCCTTCATCAGCTTGCCAGCCAGCCAGCGCCCCATTTTGACACCGGAGCTGCCGGTGACGATGGTCGCGATACTTCGAGCGCCGGCAGAGCCGCCGCTGGCGTTCCAGGCTTCCATGACGCGACTACACTTAACCACGCGCTCACCGTCGGGTTCATTAGCGGAAGCCTGCCAGTGCCTGTAGCTGCTGCGATGTACCTCAAAAGTTTGGCACAACGCCGTGACCGGGTATCGCGCCCTCAGCCTGTCGACTACCGTGAACCGTTGAGTGAGTCCGACATTAAGAGCGCCGTAGCCTTTTTTAGGATTTCGTTCTCCATTTCAAGGCATTGGACTTTTTTCTTCATCTCACGCAGCTCGAGCTGTTCAGGGGTAAGAGGAAGTCCCGTTGGCGTTTTTCCCTGTCGTTCAAGGCGAAGCTTATTGACCCAGCGACTAATGGCAGAATGGCTGACATTAACCGCCTCTGCGGCCTTAACGTATGTGTAGCCGTGGTCGACAACCAGCTTTGCGGCTTCGAGCTTAAATTCCGCCGTAAAATGTTTACCCATGAGGTCACCTGTCGTGTTGATGAGGTGAGCATATCACCTCCGATCAGGTGGCCAGTATCAGTGTGCCACTACACCACTACAATTGACGGGTTTACGGGTCCTAGTCAAAAAGAGTACATTATTGCTGTAATAAAATTACAGCATCCTGCAACGAGGAGATGAACATGGCGGTAACTTCAACAGCCCAGGCGTGTGATCTGGTTATTTTCGGTGCGAAAGGCGATTTGGCGCGCCGAAAATTGCTGCCGTCTCTGTATCAATTGGAAAAAGCCGGTCACATTCACCCGGACACGCGCATCATCGGCGTGGGACGAGCAGAGTGGGATAAGGAAAAATATGTCAGCGTAGTCCGCGAAGCATTAGACACCTTCATGAAGGAGCCTATCGATGACGGACTGTGGCAAACGCTGAGCGGTCGGCTGGATTTTTGCAATCTCGATGTACAGGATACTGCCGGTTTCAAACGTCTGAGCAAAATGCTCGATCAAAAGAACCGTACCACCATCAACTATTTCGCCATGCCGCCCAGCACTTTCGGCGCAATTTGTCGCGGGTTGGGTGAAGCGGGGCTTAACAAGTCGCCGTCGCGCGTGGTGATGGAAAAACCGCTGGGCTCCGATCTGGCTTCTTCTCGCGAGATCAACAATCAGGTAGCCGAATATTTCGACGAGTGTCAGGTGTACCGCATCGACCATTATCTGGGTAAAGAGACGGTACTCAACCTATTGGCGCTGCGTTTTGCCAACTCGCTGTTCTCTGCCAACTGGGATCACCGCACCATCGACCACGTGCAGATCACCGTAGCGGAGGAGGTAGGCATTGAGGGGCGTTGGGGCTATTTCGACCAGGCTGGGCAGATGCGCGACATGATCCAGAACCATCTGTTGCAGATCCTGACCATGATCGCGATGTCCCCGCCGTCGGATCTGAGCACCGACCGGATTCGTGACGAAAAAGTGAAAGTGTTGCGTTCACTGCGCCGCATCGATCGTTCCAACGTGCATGAAACCACGGTGCGCGGCCAGTATACCGGCGGTTTTGTTCAGGGCCATAAAGTGCCAGGCTATCTGGAAGAAGAGGGTGCCAACAAAAGCAGCAACACCGAGACGTTCGTTGCGATCCGCGTGGATATTGATGACTGGCGTTGGGCGGGTGTGCCGTTCTATCTGCGCACAGGCAAGCGTTTGCCAACCAAGTGTTCGGAAGTGGTGGTTTATTTCAAAAATCCGGCGTTGAACCTGTTCCACGATTCTTACCAGCAACTGCCGCAGAATAAATTGATCATCCGCTTGCAGCCCGATGAAGGCGTTGAAATTCAAATTTTGAACAAAATTCCCGGGTTGGAACATAAACACCGTCTGCAAATCGTGAAGCTAGACTTGAGCTTCTCTGAAACCTTTAATCAGCAGCATTTGGCCGATGCCTACGAACGTCTGTTGCTGGAAACCATGCGCGGTATTCAGGCCCTGTTCGTGCGTCGTGATGAGACAGAAGAGGCCTGGAAATGGGTGGACTCCATCATGGAAGCCTGGGCGATGGACAACGATGCGCCGAAACCGTATCAGGCAGGCACCTGGGGGCCGGTGGCCTCTGTCGCCATGATCACCCGGGATGGCCGTTCCTGGAACGAAGTGGAATAAGCGATTGGCTGCTGCCGTACGGGTTACGTGCGGCAGTGCCCGGTAATCGATGGAATTTTTGTTTGTAATGTTTGACTAAAACTCGGTGCGGTCGGACGTCTGCTTTTGGCAGATCCCTGTGGCAGGGGCGCGCTATATGACTAATGATGCCTCCGGGCATGACAGTAGATGATGACGAATGAAAAACTGGAAAACGAGCGCAGAGCAAATTTTGACCACGGGTCCTGTGGTTCCAGTCATTGTAGTGAACAAACTGGAACACGCAGTACCGATGGCGAAAGCCCTGGTAGCGGGTGGCGTTCGAGTTCTGGAAGTCACGTTGCGTACCGACTGCGCAGTAGACGCGATCCGTGCCATTGCCAAAGAAATACCTGACGCGATTGTCGGTGCTGGCACAGTAACCAATCCGCAGCAGTTGGCGGATGTGATTGCTGCTGGCGCACAGTTCGCTATCAGCCCCAGCTTGACAGAGCCGTTACTGAAAGCTGCCTTGGAAGGTCCGATTGCGTTGATTCCGGGTATCAGCACCGTTTCTGAACTGATGCTGGGTATGGACTACGGTTTGCGTGAGTTCAAATTCTTCCCGGCGGAAGCGAACGGCGGCGTAAAAGCGCTGCAAGCGATTGCAGGTCCGTTCTCCCAGATCCGCTTCTGCCCGACTGGTGGTATCTCACTGAAAAACTACCGTGACTATCTGGCACTGAAAAGCGTGCTGTGCGTGGGCGGCTCCTGGCTGGTGCCAAACGATGCGCTGGAAAGCGGCGACTACGCACGCATTACCGAACTGGCACGCGAAGCGGTTGCAGGCGCTACAGCCTAAAACGTGATTACTACAAAAAAGCCACGCATTGCGTGGCTTTTTTTGAGGGGAGGAGGTGGTTATCCGGTCACTTTTACTGCACTGGCGACTGAGACTGCCAACCCCACTGCATCATCGATATTATCAGCCACGGCCAGCGCCACACCCATTCGGCGCTTACCTTCGATATTCGGTTTGGCGAAGAGGCGAATTTGCGTACCGGGGCGCAGAGCATGTTCTAATCCACTGTAGCTGACGTTATCGCTCACCAACTCAGGCAAGATAACGGCAGAAGCGGCAGGTCCATATTGACGTACTGCACCGACAGGCAAACCTAAAAAAGCGCGTACGTGAAGAGCAAACTCGGAAAGATCTTGCGAGATCAGCGTGACCATGCCGGTATCATGTGGGCGCGGTGACACTTCGCTGAAGATAACCTCATCGCCGCACACAAACAGCTCTACGCCAAACAGGCCATAACCCATATCGTTATACACATCTTTCTAACGCACTGTTTAATCAATGAGTTACGGGTTTATCTCAGAGTGGCATTTTGAACCTCAAAAAGCCAATGGGATGGCTTGAATGCCTTAATTCACGGGGTTCTGAGCATCCTGTTCAAAAAATGGCCAAAAGATGTGTATAACGATATGGCCATAACCCCCCAGTGCACTGACCACATCGCGGGCTATCTGCTGCGCACGCGCCAGAGCCCGTTCGCTCATCTGCTGAGGCTGCCATGACTCGCGATAGTCGCCGTCCTCCTGATGGTGGCCGATGGGCGCGCAGAAGTGGATACCGTCACTGGCGCTGACCGTTAATAACGTGATTTCGAAATCAAAGTTTACCAGACCTTCCACGATGACCTTACCGCCGCCCGCACGTCCACCTTCTTGTGCGTATTTCCAAGCCTGATCCCGTTGTTCTTCACAACGGATCAAACTTTGTCCTTTACCTGATGAACTCATGACCGGCTTAACGATGCAGGGGTAACCGATTTCGGCAATGGCCTGTTTGAACGTGTCTTCGCTGGCGGCAAAACGGTAGGACGAAGTGGGCAAACTCAGCGTTTCTGCCGCCAGACGACGAATGCCCTCGCGGTTCATGGTCAGACGCGTGGCCTTGGCACAGGGCACCACATGGTGGCCTTCCTGCTCTAACGTCTCCAGCATGTCGGTGGCAATGGCTTCAATTTCCGGCACAATGTAATCGGGACGCTCAAGTTCGATAACAGCACGCAATGCTGCACCATCCAGCATGTTAATGACGTGGCTGCGGTGAGCGATATGCATGGCGGGAGCATTGGTATAGCGATCGACACCAATCACCTCAACGCCCAGCCGCTGGCACTCTATCGCCACTTCTTTACCCAGTTCTCCGCAACCTAATAACATGACGCGCGTAGCGCTGTTCCAACCGTTAACATTATGCTTTCCCGCTCTGTATTGACATGGCGCGCAGTATAAAGGAAAACGTTTGCTTACGCATCAGCGACGAGGATATCAGAGACAGCAAACCATACACACAAACAGCACCGCTTGGCTTTCTCAGAGAATCGTGCCACGATTTTCTTTCCAGAAAACAGGATGGCACGCAATGAAAGCACCTCAGTCAGAAAAACGTCCGTATCCCCTCACGACCCACGGTGATACACGCATTGATAATTACTACTGGCTACGTGACGATGCGCGGGAAGATCCGGTCGAATTGTCGTATCTGTGATGTAGCCCCCTGTAACAGCAGACAGTAGCTGTATCTCCAGATAAGAGATAGGCTTAGATATATGTCTAACAATCATGCTAATTTTGAAATGACCGGGATCCTGTTAGGGCAAGAAGTCCGTAAGCGTAAAACTCCGCAAGAGAAAATCGCCATCATTCAGCAGACAATGGAGCCGGGGATGAACGTCTCCCATGTAGCCCGCCTGCATGGCATCCAGCGCAGCCTTTTGTTTAAGTGGAAGAAGCAATACCAGGAAGGAAGCCTCACCGCCGTTGCGGCCGGAGAAGAAGTGGTTCCAGCTTCGGCGCTGGCGACTGCCCTCAAGCAGGTCCGGGAGCTACAGCGCCTTCTGGGTAAGAAGACGATGGAAGTTGAGATCCTCAAAGAAGCAGTGGAGTACCGCCAGTCGCGAAAATGGATAGCGCACGCGCCCTTGTTGCCAAAGGACGGGGAATAGCTCTGGTCAGCCGCGCCATGAGCGTGTCGCGTGCGCAGCTGTCACTGCGGGTTAACCGTTCTGCCGACTGGCTGGACAGGCGCAGCAACCGGCGTAATGACGAAGCTGATGCTGAGATATTATCGGACATCCTCCGTATCATCAGCGACATGCCCAGTTACGGTTACCGCCGAGTGTGGGGTATCCTGCGTAAGCAACGTCGTGCAGAGGGACTTCCACCGGTGAACGCCAAACGGCTTTACAGGATAATGAGCGAGCATAACCTGCTGTTGTTGCATGATAAAACTGAACGTCCGAAGCGGGAGCATAAAGGCAAAATCGCGGTAGCAGAGAGCGATATGCGCTGGTGCTCAGATGGCTTCGAGTTCGGTTGTGACAACGGCGAGAAGCTGCGGGTGACGTTCGCACTGGACTGCTGCGACCGGGAGGCCATAGACTGGGCAGCGAGCACCAGGGGTTATGACAGTTCAACCGTGCAGGATGTGATGCTGAGGTCGGTGGAAAAACGCTTCGGTAGCGCGCTGCCGGATAAACCAGTGCAATGGCTGACGGATAATGGTTCAGCGTACACAGCGCATGAAACGCGGAAGTTCGCCAGAGAACTGAATCTGGAGCCCTGCACAACAGCAGTGAGCAGTCCACAGAGTAACGGCATGGCAGAACGGTTCGTGAAGACGATGAAGGAAGATTACATCGCCTTCATGCCAAAACCCGATGTGCGAACAGAGCTGAAGAATCTTGCAGCGGCGTTCAATCATTACAATGAAAACCATCCGCACAGTGCGCTGGGATACAACTCCCCAAGAGAATATCGGCGCCAGCGGGCATCGTTAACTTAAGATACAAAAGCTGTCCGGAGATGGTGGGTCAAGATCAGTGTATCCAAGACACTACCGAGCTTGACTTCAACGGGCAGCAAATCCAAGGCTTGGGTCCCTTGAACTACGAAGCCAGGCGTGGTCTGTACCTGCATCCGACCTACGCGGTCAGTCCGGATCGCGTGGGGTTGGGCGTACTGGATGCGTGGATGTGGGCAAGAGAGCCGAAGGATGCAGACGGAAAACGCGATGGGCTCAAGGAGAGTACGCGCTGGCTCGAGGGATACGAGCGAGTTGCTGAACTTGCCTCGGAGTTGCCAAACACACGTCTGGTGTACTTAGCCGATCGCGAAGCGGATATCAAGGCGTTGATGCAGCTCGCTGATGACCTTGGCACTCCGGCTCACTGGTTGATCCGCTCGACTCATAATCGCAGTCTGGACTGTAATGAGAAGCTTTGGCAGAAGGTTGGAAAGACCGTGCCGGTGGGAGAAATCCAATTCGTTATGGCGGCTCGCGCGGGGCAGAAGGCGCGTACGGTGAAACAGGCGCTGCGCGTGAAGCGAGTGTCGCTGCGTTGCGGGTTGGCAGTGACTTGTGTGATAGCCAAGGAAATTGAGCCGCCAGCAGGCGTGAAGCCGGTCGAGTGGCGGTTGCTGAGTAATCGCGTACCTGAAGGACGAGAAGATATCGTGGAGCTGATCGACTGGTATCGGGCTAGATGGGAAATCGAGATGTTCTTCAATGTGCTGAAGAACGGCTGCTGTGTCGAAGCGTTACAGTTATCGACCGTGGATCGCATTGAGCGGGCATTGGCGCTGTTCATGATCGTGGCATGGCGCATCGCCTATTTAATGCGTATGGGACGAACCTGTCCAGAGCTGGACGCAATGTTGTTCTTTGATTCCGACGAGACTCATGGCGCTTACCTACTGATGAACAAGCGTATGCCCAAGGGCCGCCCTAAGCTAAACGAAGTATTGCGCTTCGTTGCGCAACTGGGAGGCTTTCTTGCTCGAAAAGGCGACGGTGAACCAGGCGCAAAAACTATCTGGAAAGGCTTGCAGAAAGTCATGACGGTCGCCGAAACGCTACGCGCGCTCAGGCACGAACAGAGATGTGTATAACGAGGTGGGCATACGTGGGTATTGCTTCATGTGTATTAGTCGCGACTTGATCTGACACTGGACCTTGAAAGGTTGAGAGTTACCGGTTTTGATATGGGTGTCGAATCCTTATACAAAACACGAGGTAACTCTCATGCTTCATACTAACAATCCCATCATCAAACACAAAGCCGGCCTGCTCAATCTCGCCGAAGAACTCGGTAACGTATCAAAAGCCTGTAAAATCATGGGTGTGTCACGCGACACGTTTTATCGCTATCAGGAACTGGCGGCAGAAGGCGGCATTGACGCTCTGGTTAACCAAAACCGCCGGGTTCCCAACCTGAAAAACCGTGCTGATGAAGCCACTGAACGTGCGGTTGTTGATTACGCCATTGAGTTCCCGGCTCATGGCCAGCACCGGACCAGTAATGAGCTGCGTAAAAAAGGGCGTCTTCATTTCTGGCAGCGGTGTGCGCTCCATCTGGCAACGACACGATCTGGAAAACTTTCGTAAGCGCCTGAAGGCACTTGAGGAAAAAGTTGCCAGAGAAGGCATCGTACTTACTGATGCTCAAATCGCTGCACTGGAGAAGAAGGCGCACGACGACGAAGCCTGTGGTGAAATAGAGACTGCTCACCCGGGTTATCTGGGGTCGCAGGACACCTTCTACATGGGTAATCTGAAAGGTGTTGGCCGTATCTACCAGCAGACGTTCGTGGATACGTACTCGAAAGTGGCGCACTGCAAGCTTTACACGAGTAAAGCACCGATCTCTGCCGCCGACCTGCTCAATGATCGCGTGCTGCCGTTCTACGAAGCTCAGGGGCTGCCAATGCTAAGAATACTGACGGACAGGGGGACGGAGTACTGCGGTAAAGTGGAACAACATGACTATCAGCTGTACTTGGCTATCAACGATATAGACCATACGAAAACGAAAGCGATGTCTCCGCAGACAAACGGTATCTGCGAGCGCTTCCATAAAACTATTTTGCAGGATTTTTATCAGGTTGCGTTCCGTAAGAAGTTATACGAGGACCTAGAAAGTCTACAAAAGGATCTGGACAACTGGTTGTGGCATTACAATAATGAGCGAACTCATCAGGGTAAAATGTGCTGCGGGCGTACGCCAATGGCCACGTTACTTGATGGTAAACGAGTCTGGGCAGAAAAAAATCTGAACCAGATTTAATCTGACAGACACCTGTATAAATAACCGGTAACTGTCAGATCAGGTCTGAGCTAATACACTTCATGATCTGATGCTAAAAAAGAATGATTATTCTTTAGGTTATTAAATCGACGTGGCGTTTTTTATAAATATCCTGAGGTACGTTGAAATGAAATAAAAACCATTCTCAAATAGATGCGTTAAATAACCATTTCATGAAATTGAAAATCGTTATCAATTATTTTATGTTGATGATTAATAATGATTTATTTTTTATGTTAATTATATTTATAATAAAATGTTTTTTATTTTTTAACAGCAAGGCATAATGGGAAAAAATTGACTCACCTGCCAACCAGAGGGAATAAAAGATGCTTAAAAAAGAGATGATTCAACAATTAAACGATCAGCTAAACCTGGAATTCTATTCTGCTAATTTATACCTGCAAATGAGCGCATGGTGTGGTGATAAAGGGTTTGAGGGTGCGTCAGCATTCCTGAAGACACATTCTCAAGAAGAGATGGAGCATATGCAACGCCTCTTCAATTATTTAGATGATACCGGCAGCATGCCAATACTGGGGACCATCGCCGCACCGCCGGTTGATTTCGCCTCTCTGGCTGACGTGTTTGAACAAACCTATGAGCATGAGCAATTAATTACGCGAAAAATCAATGAGCTGGCTCATGCAGCAATGACGCAGCAGGATTATTCAACGTTCAACTTTTTACAATGGTATGTTGCTGAGCAACATGAAGAAGAGAAATTGTTTAAATCCATTCTCGACAAGTTGGCATTGGTGAGTACCGCGCAAGGGGGTCTGTTCTTTATCGATCAAGACCTGAAGAAAATGACGAGCGCACCGACTCAACAGTAATGTGTATTAGTCGCGACTTGATCTGACACTGGACCTTGAAAGGTTGAGAGTTACCGGTTTTGATATGGGTGTCGAATACTTATACAAAACACGAGGTAACTCTCATGCTTCATACTAACAATCCCATCATCAAACACAAAGCCGGCCTGCTCAATCTCGCCGAAGAACTCGGTAACGTATCAAAAGCCTGTAAAATCATGGGGGTGTCACGCGACACGTTTTATCGCTATCAGGAACTGGCGGCAGAAGGCGGCATTGACGCTCTGGTTAACCAAAACCGCCGGGTTCCCAACCTGAAAAACCGTGCTGATGAAGCCACTGAACGTGCGGTTGTTGATTACGCCATTGAGTTCCCGGCTCATGGCCAGCACCGGACCAGTAATGAGCTGCGTAAAAAAGGCGTCTTCATTTCTGGCAGCGGTGTGCGCTCCATCTGGCAACGACACGATCTGGAAAACTTTCGTAAGCGCCTGAAGGCACTTGAGGAAAAAGTTGCCAGAGAAGGCATCGTACTTACTGATGTAGTGGCACACTGATACTGGCCACCTGATCGGAGGTGATATGCTCACCTCATCAACACGACAGGTGACCTCATGGGTAAACATTTTACGGCGGAATTTAAGCTCGAAGCCGCAAAGCTGGTTGTCGACCACGGCTACACATACGTTAAGGCCGCAGAGGCGGTTAATGTCAGCCATTCTGCCATTAGTCGCTGGGTCAATAAGCTTCGCCTTGAACGACAGGGAAAAACGCCAACGGGACTTCCTCTTACCCCTGAACAGCTCGAGCTGCGTGAGATGAAGAAAAAAGTCCAATGCCTTGAAATGGAGAACGAAATCCTAAAAAAGGCTACGGCGCTCTTAATGTCGGACTCACTCAACGGTTCACGGTAGTCGACAGGCTGAGGGCGCGATACCCGGTCACGGCGTTGTGCCAAACTTTTGAGGTACATCGCAGCAGCTACAGGCACTGGCAGGCTTCCGCTAATGAACCCGACGGTGAGCGCGTGGTTAAGTGTAGCCGCGTCATGGAAGCCTGGAACGCCAGCGGCGGCTCTGCCGGCGCTCGAAGTATCGCGACCATCGTCACCGGCAGCTCCGGTGTCAAAATGGGGCGCTGGCTGGCTGGCAAGCTGATGAAGGAGCTGGGTATCGCCGCTGCCAGCGACCGGCTCACAAATACAAACGCGGCGGCAATGAACACGTTGAAATACCGAACTATCTCAACCGCCAGTTCGCGGTTACCGCGCCGGATCAGGTCTGGTGCGGCGATGTGACCTACATCTGGACGGGCAAATGCTGGGCTTACCTTGCGGTGGTGCTAGATCTGTTCGCCCGCAAACCGGTGGGCTGGGCCATGTCGACGTCGCCGGACTCGGCGCTGACAGTTAAAGCGTTGCAGATGGCCTGGGAACTCCGGGGACAACCAACAGGAGTCATGTTCCACAGCGACCAGGGCAGCCACTATACCAGCCGTCAATACCGGCAAGCCCTGTGGCGCTGCCGGATAAAGCAGAGTATGAGTCGGCGGGGTAACTGCTGGGATAATGCGCCAATGGAGCGGTTCTTCCGCAGCCTGAAGACAGAATGGGTGCCGACAAAGGGTTACAACAGCTTCAGCGAAGCCCAGGACGCGATTATCCGCTACATCACGGGGTATTACAGCGCTATCCGGCCTCACTGGTATAACGGCGGCTTAACTCCAAACGAATCTGAGCGACTGTTCTACATACAGTCTAATGCGGTGGCCAATATTAGTTGACCACTACATGATGCTCAAATCGCTGCACTGGAGAAGAAGGCGCACGACGACGAAGCCTGTGGTGAAATAGAGACTGCTCACCCGGGTTATCTGGGGTCGCAGGACACCTTCTACGTGGGTAATCTGAAAGGTGTTGGCCGTATCTACCAGCAGACGTTCGTGGATACGTACTCGAAAGTGGCGCACTGCAAGCTTTACACGAGTAAAGCACCGATCTCTGCCGCCGACCTGCTCAATGATCGCGTGCTGCCGTTCTACGAAGCTCAGGGGCTGCCAATGCTAAGAATACTGACGGACAGGGGGACGGAATACTGCGGTAAAGTGGAACAACATGACTATCAGCTGTACTTGGCTATCAACGATATAGACCATACGAAAACGAAAGCGATGTCTCCGCAGACAAACGGTATCTGCGAGCGCTTCCATAAAACTATTTTGCAGGATTTTTATCAGGTTGCGTTCCGTAAGAAGTTATACGAGGACCTAGAAAGTCTACAAAAGGATCTGGACAACTGGTTGTGGCATTACAATAATGAGCGAACTCATCAGGGTAAAATGTGCTGCGGGCGTACGCCAATGGCCACGTTACTTGATGGTAAACGAGTCTGGGCAGAAAAAAATCTGAACCAGATTTAATCTGACAGACACCTGTATAAATAACCGGTAACTGTCAGATCAGGTCTGAGCTAATACAACTTAGCCGATCGCGAAGCGGATATCAAGGCGTTGATGCAGCTCGCTGATGACCTTGGCACTCCGGCTGACTGGTTGATCCGCTCGACTCATAATCGCAGTCTGGACTGTAATGAGAAGCTTTGGCAGAAGGTTGGAAAGACCGTGCCGGTGGGAGAAATCCAATTCGTTATGGCGGCTCGCGCGGGGCAGAAGGCGCGTACGGTGAAACAGGCGCTGCGCGTGAAGCGAGTGTCGCTGCGTTGCGGGTTGGCAGTGACTTGTGTGATAGCCAAGGAAATTGAGCCGCCAGCAGGCGTGAAGCCGGTCGAGTGGCGGTTGCTGAGCAATCGCGTACCTGAAGGACGAGAAGATATCGTGGAGCTGATCGACTGGTATCGGGCTAGATGGGAAATCGAGATGTTCTTCAATGTGCTGAAGAACGGCTGCTGTGTCGAAGCGTTACAGTTATCGACCGTGGATCGCATTGAGCGGGCATTGGCGCTGTTCATGATCGTGGCATGGCGCATCGCCTATTTAATGCGTATGGGACGAACCTGTCCAGAGCTGGACGCAATGTTGTTCTTTGATTCCGACGAGACTCATGGCGCTTACCTACTGATGAACAAGCGTATGCCCAAGGGCCGCCCTAAGCTAAACGAAGTATTGCGCTTAGTTGCGCAACTGGGAGGCTTTCTTGCTCGAAAAGGCGACGGTGAACCAGGCGCAAAAACTATCTGGAAAGGCTTGCAGAAAGTCATGACGGCCGCCGAAACGCTACGCGCGCTCAGGCACGAACAGAGATGTGTATAACGAGGTGTGCTCAGGTGGGTGAAGCCATGGCGATGGTCAAAGCGCTTAACCGGATCACGCTATTAGGAATGCCGAACAGTATTCGCATCACGTAACAATCGACCTGGGGCACAGTCGTTACAAGTTCTGATTGGCTTTGTTGAATAAACAGATTTTATGCTACCAGCCCAGTAAAACGATTGTTTCCAGCAACGTAAAATCATGCAGTTAAGCATCATGAGAAAACGGAATGCCTGAGGTGATAAGCATTTTCTACCAAAATGGGCATAGTAAAACAGCACGATTCCCTATTATTCAACAAAGCCGTTCTGATTTATTCAACAAAGCCACCCACGCCATTTACCGGATCGTCTGATTTTGGCTCAACCATTGCGAAACCTAAGCTGCTGCCCAGGGTAGATAATAATATAGACACTGCCATAACCGTCGCTATACCTGCAATGATACTGCCCCATGATATTGTTTTGATATCTTTCGCTTCATATGCAACGCTCATGTTTTCTCCAGCTTATTGATGACGTTTTATGGATAAATATCAACGAGTATATGTGAGGGCCAATGAAGGCTAACGGTTTGGATTGAAATATGAAATTTGTGCATAAGTAGACAAGTAATTGCTGTTTAAATTCACAGATGATCATATATTGCGGGTTTTGATATTATCCACATTCTATTTATGGATGAATGTAATAAATTTGGAATAACGTATGAAAGTAATTGTCTATTTTGTAATGGCTATTTTATTTTCAGTATCAACCTTTGCGACTGCTTCAAATCTTGGAGATCTCATCTGGGAAGGTAAGAACAGCGAAGCAATTCAAATGATGAATAAAAGCCCTGAGTTGGTTAACACACAAAACAGCATCGGGTACACCCCGTTGCATCTCGCCAGTATGGTGGGTAACAAAGAGATCGTACTGTTTCTTGTAGATAAAGGCGTAAATGTTAACGCAACGGATGGGGAAGGGTATACCCCTCTAGTCAGAGCTAAAGCCAATCGGCATCAGGAAATCGTTGACATTCTGGTCAAGCATGGGGCAAAGGCAGTAAGGCCCTGAGCGTAGACAGGCGGTGACGCTAAGTCGTACCAGAGTGAGTTAGTAATACTGGACCCGCGTGAGCAGGTTCTTTTCTTATAATATCAGGAGATTAGAGTCTAAAATCCGTATTGTTCAAATAGTAAAACATCCCTTTAATAATGGTTTAGGTTAGCTGATGTACTATTTCAATAGGCTGTATCTTGTATATATACAGTAATCAAGACTAAAACCTACTGAAAGGAATGGATATGAAGATTTCAATGATTGTTGCCACTTTGGCTCTGGCTGGCTTTAGTTTTGCTGCAAATGCATCGATGCCTGATAATATAGTGGTATATGCTACAGTACAATCTAACGGCTCAATGTCCGTTGGCAATAAACTTGCTTATACCAAAAGTTTCGACGTGAGCGTGGTTAAGCTATTTGGTGATGACGTCGATTTGTCTAAGCTGTGCTTAAAGGCGTACTCCCCTGACAATAAAGCGTTCAGGCTTGATACGGTGGATGAAGAATTGACCACCGGTATTTTGAAAGAAGGTAAGTCTGTCAAAGGTATTGCCATGTTTGCTTCTGAAAGCGCTGCTGTGCTCGATGCAGCTGTTGTGAAAATAACTGATGATTGTAAATAATTCGTGATGGCGATTGTGTAAGAATCGACCCTGTACATGATTCTGTGTAAATGCCTTTCTCAGTAGTGACCGTCCAGGCGGTCACCGAACTCGATAATAAAACGGCTCATTGCCATACGCCAGTCCCGCAGTGGCATCGTCCATTTCTGTGAGGCCGACTGGATTGCCAGCCACACCACCTTTTTCACTGCGCCGTCAGTCGGGAACACCTTGCGTTTTTTAATCGCATGCCGGATCACACTGTTCAGCGACTCGATGGCGTTGGTTGTGTCGATGACTTTGCGGATATCAGCCGGGTAAGCGAAGAACGTTGCCAGATTGCTCCAGTTCGTCTGCCAGCTCCGGCTTATCTGTGGATAGCGGCTGTCCCATGCGCTGGCGAATGCTTCCAGCGCCTGCTGGCCTGCTTCTTCCGTAGCGGCCTGATAGATGGCTTTCAGGTCGCGTGTGACGGCTTTGTAGTCCTTCCAAGAGACGAACCTCAGGCTGTTGCGTACCATGTGCACGATGCACAGCTGGATTCGGGCTTCCGGATACACCGCGTTGATGGCGTCCGGGAAGCCTTTCAGACCGTCGACACAGGCGATGAGGATATCGTTCAGGCCGCGGTTTTTTAGTTCTGTCAGCAGATTGAGCCAGAACTTCGCGCCCTCGTTTTCGGCCAGCCACATACCCAGCAGTTCTTTCTGGCCCTCGATGTTGATACCCAGTGCCAGGAACACGGATTTATTGATGACGCGACTGTCCTGCCGGACCTTCAGGATGATACAGTCAAGGTAAACAATGGGATAGACTGCATCCAGTGGACGATTTTGCCATTCAGTAACCTGTTCCATCACGGCGTCGGTGACCTTCGAGACCAGCGCCGGTGAGACATCCGCGTCATACAGCTCTTTGAACGCAGAGGCTATCTCGCGGGTGGTCATCCCTCTGGCGTACAGGGACAGGATTTGGTTATCCATCCCGGTGATCCGGGTCTGGTTTTTCTTCACCAGTTGTGGTTCGAAGGAGCCATCACGATCGCGCGGAGTACGTAGTTCCAGAGGGCCATCGCCGGTGGTCACGGTGTTTGTGGAATAGCCGTTGCGGGAGTTGGCCCCCGGTTTGGGCTGATTTTTATCGTAGCCCAGATGGTGGGACATTTCGGCGTTGAGAGCAGCCTCAACGCTGATTTTCTTGGTAATGCCTTCAAATAGTTGGCTTTTGTGATATTCTGCCGCTATTTGAGGTTTCCACGTGGTTACTGTTTTTGTTCATTGCCCTCGCTGCTATTCAGATAAAGTTTATCGACATGGCCTTAGTCCAACTAAGCGCGAACGCCGGGAGTCAAAGAGCAGATCGTTGATATGGCCTTCAACGGTGCCGGTGTTCGCGATACCGCCAGAACGTTGAAAATCGGCATCAATACGGTCATCCGGGCTTTAAAAAGCTCTCGCCCCGCAGGATAACGTCTTCTCCCGTTGCTCACGCCGACGTCGCCCTTATCTGTGAACTTGATGAGCAATGGAGCTTCGTTGGCAGTAAGGCGCTACAGCACTGGCTCTGGTACGCTTACAATACCAAAACGGGCGGTGTTCTGGCCTACACTTTTGGCCCCCGAACCGATGAGACCTGCCGTGAATTGCTGGCTCTGTTGACACCGTTCAACATCGGCATGATTACCAGTGACAACTGGGGCAGCTATGCAAGAGAGGTTCCGAAGCAGAAACATCTGACTGGCAAGATCTTCACGCAACGCATAGAGCGCAATAACCTGACGCTCCGTACCCGCATTAAACGACTGGCGCGTAAAACGATTTGCTTCTCGCGCTCCGTCGAGATCCACGAAAAAGTCATCGGAGCCTTCATCGAAAAACACATGTTCTACTAATTGGAGTCATTACCATTTTCTTCAGCAGGCGATCGAATTGGCTGAGATCGTCAGGGGTTTTGAGATTTTTGGCCAGTTCGTTAGCCAGAGCCTGCAACTGTTTTTCGTCCATAAATTAACCTGTTTTTGATGTTGGATTGAACATATCAAAATAAGACAATTACACAAATTTATGTACAGGGTCTAAGACATATCGTTATACACATCTTTTGGCCATTTTTTGAACAGGATGCTCAGAACCCCGTGAATTAAGGCATTCAAGCCATCCCATTGGCTTTTTGAGGTTCAAAATGCCACTCTGAGATAAACCCGTAACTCATTGATTAAACAGTGCGTTAGAAAGATGTGTATAACGATATGGGTCTAAGAATCCCATTTAACTAAACCACCACCCCATCTTGTTATTATCAGTGGGTGGTGGTTAATTGTTTTGATATTATTATTGTTTAATTTTAAATGAGTAATGGTTTGTGGTAAGTTATCAGGGAAAATGTGGCTTTGTTGAATAAACAGATTTTATGCTACCAGCCCAGTAAAACGACTGTTTCCAGCAACGTAAAATCATGCAGTTAAGCATCATGAGAAAACGGAATGCCTGAGGTGATAAGCATTTTCTACCAAAATGGGCATAGTAAAACAGCACGATTCCCTATTATTCAACAAAGCCGTTCAACATACTCAAATCAAGGGAATCAGTTTTCCTTTCCAGAGAGTCTCGCATTCTTCCCACTGCAACGTCTCGTTGTTAACCCATACCCTGTGAGGAATTCTTTTCACATTCAGACCAAATCTCATAATATGTATTAGCTCAGACCTGATCTGACAGTTACCGGTTATTTATACAGGTGTCTGTCAGATTAAATCTGGTTCAGATTTTTTTCTGCCCAGACTCGTTTACCATCAAGTAACGTGGCCATTGGCGTACGCCCGCAGCACATTTTACCCTGATGAGTTCGCTCATTATTGTAATGCCACAACCAGTTGTCCAGATCCTTTTGTAGACTTTCTAGGTCCTCGTATAACGTCTTACGGAACGCAACCTGATAAAAATCCTGCAAAATAGTTTTATGGAAGCGCTCGCAGATACCGTTTGTCTGCGGAGACATCGCTTTCGTTTTCGTATGGTCTATATCGTTGATAGCCAAGTACAGCTGATAGTCATGTTGTTCCACTTTACCGCAGTACTCCGTCCCCCTGTCCGTCAGTATTCTTAGCATTGGCAGCCCCTGAGCTTCGTAGAACGGCAGCACGCGATCATTGAGCAGGTCGGCGGCAGAGATCGGTGCTTTACTCGTGTAAAGCTTGCAGTGCGCCACTTTCGAGTACGTATCCACGAACGTCTGCTGGTAGATACGGCCAACACCTTTCAGATTACCCACGTAGAAGGTGTCCTGCGACCCCAGATAACCCGGGTGAGCAGTCTCTATTTCACCACAGGCTTCGTCGTCGTGCGCCTTCTTCTCCAGTGCAGCGATTTGAGCATCAGTAAGTACGATGCCTTCTCTGGCAACTTTTTCCTCAAGTGCCTTCAGGCGCTTACGAAAGTTTTCCAGATCGTGTCGTTGCCAGATGGAGCGCACACCGCTGCCAGAAATGAAGACGCCTTTTTTACGCAGCTCATTACTGGTCCGGTGCTGGCCATGAGCCGGGAACTCAATGGCGTAATCAACAACCGCACGTTCAGTGGCTTCATCAGCACGGTTTTTCAGGTTGGGAACCCGGCGGTTTTGGTTAACCAGAGCGTCAATGCCACCTTCTGCCGCCAGTTCCTGATAGCGATAAAACGTGTCGCGTGACACCCCCATGATTTTACAGGCTTTTGATACGTTACCGAGTTCTTCGGCGAGATTGAGCAGGCCGGCTTTGTGTTTGATGATGGGATTGTTAGTATGAAGCATGAGAGTTACCTCGTGTTTTGTATAAGGATTCGACACCCATATCAAAACCGGGAACTCTCAACCTTTCAAGGTCCAGTGTCAGATCAAGTCGCGACTAATACACATGACTCGACTTCACCGCGCGCAGCCCTTATGATCGCGTTCAGATTCATTCTTGTAACTCGCTGATTAACGATAGTTAATTTTGCCACGTTATCAGCTCTGCACAGAGATACCACGATGAAAAAGATCGTTTTAGCGCTAACCCTTGCCACGCTTGGCGCTGATGCCGTTGCAGCCGCCCAGTTGGTGACGTTAAGCCGTCAGCAATATGGCGAACATTGGGCCTTTACTCGTGAAGAAGTCCAGTTAATTTGCCGCCCTGGTAAGGCTGTTTTTGCGTTGAACACCGGAACGCTGATGCAGTACCCGCTTAACGCGGCCGCACAGGCACAAATGAAAAATGGCCAGGTTAATGGGCAATCGATCGATGTCATTTGGCTTGACGACCCCACAGCACCGAGCAAGAAGAAAGATTTACAGCCATTCATCGAACGTGGTGAACAGCTTTGTACCGCAGGGTGATTTAAAAACTGACTACATTTCAGCCACATGTTAATGCATGGACAATAGTGCGTTGCCCAGAGGTGTGAAAGCTGTTCCAGTTATGAAACGAACTCCGCTGCAACACTGGTAATCAGTGAGAAGTTGGCTACGCTTTAAAGCGCAAGGCTGATTCAGCTTCCATAAATGCCAACTTTTAGCGCAAGGCTCTCTCCCAAGAGCCATTTCCCTAGGCAGTGTCCCTTAATCCCATGAGTTATACTAACTGTTTGTTTCTACATCATTTTTAACTATGGCTCGCTACGACCTTCCCGATGAAGCATGGGCTATCATCCAGCCCTTACTCCCTGCTGAACCAGCAACACCACAGGCCGGACGCCCATGGGCTGAGCATCGCATGATTATCAATGGCATGTTCTGGGTGCTGTGCTCTGGTGCCCCATGGCGTGATTTACCTGAGCGATACGGCCCATGGAAAACCGTTTATAACCGCTTTAACCGATGGTCAAAATAGGGAGTCATTAACCTTATTTTCAATAAGTTACTTTCATCACTTGATGCCCATGGCCTCGTGGACTGGTCAGCGACTGCGCTGGATGGTAGCAATATCAGGGCGCTGAAATGTGCTGCCGGTGCTCAAAAAAACATCCCGATATCACCGGAGATAATGGTCTGGGTCGCTCTCGAGGTGGTTTTGGCACCAAAATCCATATGGCTACAGACGGAAGTGGTCTTCCGTTAAACATCGTGTTGAGCCCCGTTCTGGCTCATGAAAGTCAGTTTGCACTAACGTCTTTTGGACGGTATTGGTGTTCAACGCCAGAACGGCAGTATGAAACGCCGTGGTCATGCGGTACTCGCTGACAAGGCGTACTCCGGGCATGTATTACGTAACGAACTGAAAAACAGAGGTATAAAAACTGTCATCCCCCGAAAATCCACTGAAAAAATGGCGGTGGATGGTCGTTCAAAGCTCGATCGTGACGCCTACCGCAATCGGAACGTTGTTGAGCGGTGCTTTGGCCGTCTGAAAGAATACCGTCGCATTGCGACACGTTACGACAAAACGGCGAGGAATTATCTGGCAATGTTGAAACTGGGCTGCATCCGCCTGTTTTACCAGAGGTTATGTAATTAAGGGACACAGTCTAGGCTGTGTCCCTTAATCCCATGAGTTATACTAAATATTTGTTTCTACATCATTTTTAACTATGGCTCGCTACGACCTTCCCGATGAAGCATGGGCTATCATCCAGCCCTTACTCCCTGCTGAACCAGCAACACCACAGGCCGGACGCCCATGGGCTGAGCATCGCATGATTATCAATGGCATGTTCTGGGTGCTGTGCCTGGTGCCCCATGGCGTGATTTAACTGAGCGATACGGCCCATGGAAAACCGTTTATAACCGCTTTAACTGATGGTCAAAATCGGGAGTCATTAAATTTATTTTCAATAAGTTACTTTCATCACTTGATGCCCATGGCCTCGTGGACTGCTCAGCGACTGCGCTGGATGGTAGCAATATCAGGGCGCTGAAATGTGCTGCCGGTGCTCAAAAAAACATCCCGATATCACCGGAGATAATGGTCTGGGTCGCTCTCGAGGTGGTTTTGGCACCAAAATCCATATGGCTACAGACGGAAGTGGTCTTCCGTTAAACATCGTGTTGAGCCCCGGTCAGGCTCATGAAAGTCAGTTTGCACTACGTCTTTTGGACGGTATTGGTGTTCAACGCCAGAACGGCAGTATGAAACGCCGTGGTCATGCGGTACTCGCTGACAAGGCGTACTCCGGGCATATATTACGTAACGAGCTGAAAAACAGAGGTATAAAAACTGTCATCCCCCGAAAATCCACTGAAAAAATGGCGGTGGATGGTCGTTCAAAGCTCGATCGTGACGCCTACCGCAATCGGAACGTTGTTGAGCGGTGCTTTGGCCGTCTGAAAGAATACCGTCGCATTGCGACACGTTACGACAAAACGGCGAGGAATTATCTGGCAATGTTGAAACTGGGCTGCATCCGCCTGTTTTACCAGAGGTTATGTAATTAAGGGACACAGCCTAATCTCCGAGCGTCAGCTTCGAGACGTTACGCGCCTTTTATTGCAAAAGGCAGGTTCACAGGCTGATGAGGCGCGCTGTGTTTCCGATCATTTGGTGAATGCTAACCTCAAGGGCCATGATAGTCATGGCGTCGGAATGTTGCCGCACTATGTGGAGTTCATCGCGAAAGGGATCATGCATCCCAATACGCCGGTGCGTTTGTTGCGTGACGGTGGCGCGGTATTGCAGTTCATCGGTGATCGTGGTTTTGGTCAGCGCACCGGTAAATAAGCGATGGAGCAGGCGATTGCCAGAGCAAAAACCACCGGTGTGTGCCTGATGACGCTGGCCTCCACATGCCAGCTTGGGCGGATTGGCACCTACGGTGAAATGGCTGCTGAAGCGGGGATGGTGGCGATTCATTTTGTCAACGTGAACGATTTGGATCCCATTGTAGCACCCTGGTGCGGCCGTGAGGCGCGTTTTGGCACTAACCCCATCTGCATTGCGTTTCCCAAAAGTGAACATAACCCACCGTTTGTGCTCGATTTTGCCACTAGCATTGTGGCGTTGGGGAAAACGCGTGTGGCCTATCTGGCGGGCAAGACGTTTGATGAAGAGGTGATGCTCGATAGTCAGGGCGTGTCTACCAACGATCCCAACGTGATGTGGGAAGATGAAAAACAGGGCGCGCTGAAACCCATTGCGCGCCATAAAGGCGGCGGGTTTGTGCTGGCGGCAGATATGCTGGCAGGGCTGCTTTCCGGAGGCGGTACAATCCAGCCGGAAAACGAACGAAAAGGCTCGATAATGAATAATATGACCACGATCGTTATCGATCCGGCGGCAATGGTATCGATGGACTGGCTGCAAAAAGAGTATGACGCCATGCTGGATTATGTACGGACCTGCCCGGCGGCGGATGCTGAACATCCGGTGCTGATTGCCGGTGAGCCGGAACGTATTGCCTGCGCGCAGCGTCAGGCTAACGGAATAACGCTGTCCGATCAGGAGTGGGCCAATATCGTTGCTGCGGGCGTGTCGTTAGGCATGACGGAGCAGGCGTTTGCTGTCATTTGATGCAGCATCATGGCGCGTATGCTTGTTGCACATACGCGTCAAAACTCGGCGCGTTCATGGGCCGGGATCCAGTAACCGTCGATAAAATCCTCTATGGGAAAACATCCCTCTCGGCGTAAATGCTGCTCATCCATCGCACTCAGGCACTGCGCTTCGTTAAAATAGGCATCAATGACCAGATTTTCGCAGCAGTGGCAGAGATAACAGATAAAGACAACCAGTGCGTACATAGGCGTTTACCCTCCCAGTCAGTGGCAGTAGCCCTAGCGAGAGTGTAGATGAAAATGAGGCACTGGGCGTTAAACTAACTCTGTTTAACTTGCTGCGTGCAGGCACCATCACGCACCAGTTCGCGCGGAAGGTTGTTTTTTATACGGCTGCCGATGCGTTTGGTTAATCCGATCAGCGTATGCTTATAGGTAAGTACCATCTCATAGCTGGTGGGGATCTCGTCAGGATAACTGTCACGCCCCTGATACCATTCACAAGCAAACGTGTCGCTGAGAGCGTAAGCGTGCGGTGCCTGTGCATCCGCCAGCGCAACGATGTCCTCATGTTGCCAGCGAAAACCTTTGGCATAGCGTTCCGCCAGTTTAAGACCAATGCGCGAGAAGCGTATTTTGCCAAACAGTGCGCTGAGTGCGGTGGGAAAAAGCCAAATTTCATTGTCACGTAGCCAGAGTTGTTGTTGCTCCGGGTTCCAGACCAGGCCCGCCTGATTGGCCGAAAGCGTCACCGCGTGTTTGTCTTTACCGGTTAACGGCGTGAAGGGAAACTTACCCACGTTAAAACGCGGTGCGGGTAATGGGGGGATGGTCGCAGTTTTGCGCAACCGCGCGACAAAGAAACCTTCACTGTCATAAATTTGCGGGAACACGTGGAGATATCCCTCTTCAGTCAGCGCATCTTCTGCGCCGGGAAAGAGGTCATGCAATGCGTCAATCGCACAGGCCTGAGGGAATGCATCGAGCAGATGCTGACACACCTGCTGATTTTCCTGTGCGTTGAGCGTACAGGTTGAGTAAATCAGCACACCGCCAGGCTTTAACGCATGAAACGCGCAAACGATCAGTTCCTTCTGGGTCTGCGCCAGTTCCGCCATACTTTCCGGTGACCAGTGGCGCATCGCATCCGAGTCTTTGCGTACTACCCCTTCGCCGGAACACGGAGCATCAAGCAGAATGGCGTTGAACGTTTCAGGCAGGGCAGCACCAAACACTCGTCCATCGAAGTGTGTCAGCGCGCTATTGTGTACGCCGCAGCGGCTGATATTGGCATGCAGCACCTTGACTCGGCTGGCCGAATACTCGTTAGCGACGATCCCGCCGTTATTGCCCAAACGCGCGGCAATTTGTGTGGTTTTCGAACCCGGCGCAGCGGCCACGTCCAGCACCAATGGCGATGGGGTTGTCTCACGTGACAATAACGCGCTTTCCTGCGCGTAAAACAATGCGCTGACTGGCAGCATTGAGCTGGATTCCTGCAAATAAAACAGTCCGCTCAAATGGCCAACCGTGTTACCCAATCGCAGTTGCGTTTCATCTGGGCTGACCACCCAAAATCCTTCTTTACACCAGGGGATTGGTGCTAGTTGCCAGCCCCAATCCGCGGCCAGTGTCAAAAAGTCATCCACGCTAATCTTCAACGTATTCACGCGCAGACTGCGTCTTAACGGGCGCTGGCAGGCAGCAATGAATTCATCCAGAGACAAATGCGCAGGCATGATGTCTTAAATCGCCTCGAGAAACGCGGAGGGCAAAGAAGGAGATAGGGGTTTCACCACGGTGGTAATATCTCGTTACAATAGCAGAACAGTGCGGGTAATATTCTGATAGTGTAACACAGTGCGCGGCTGCCGTCGCTCATCACGCGACGGCAGGATCAACGCAGGCTATTCAGGAATGGCGGTGCCCCATTCACGCCACTCTTTGGGTTCTTGGCCCAATAACAGAAAATGCTTACCGGGTGTTGCAATCGACGCTAAGGGAATCGCGGGCGGGGTTGCGAAGGCGATACCACCGCGAATGAACTGTTGGAAGGTGCCCGTTTTCAGTAAACCGCCACCCAAGCCAAACTCCAGGTTGTAGACGGATGCCAGCCAAAATACCGAGTTGCTGGGTACCAGATGCTGGTGTCGCTTGCTGATCCGCAGTGCCACCATCACCCTGTCGGACAGCGGCCCCAGAGACAGTCCAGTAAAGGTTCCCACTTCAACGCCGCGAAACAGTACCGGTGTTCCCACTTGCAACGCACCGGCTTCCGGCGCA
This sequence comes from Symbiopectobacterium sp. Eva_TO, assembly GCF_053848865.1. Classification (NCBI taxonomy): domain Bacteria; kingdom Pseudomonadati; phylum Pseudomonadota; class Gammaproteobacteria; order Enterobacterales; family Enterobacteriaceae; genus Symbiopectobacterium; species Symbiopectobacterium sp. Eva_TO. The sequence goes on from NZ_JBSPEY010000004.1 coordinate 3,609,028, forward strand.
TCAACCACGATATTCAGCCCATCCTGATAACGGGAATCAGAAATGGTCGCCTGTTGCAACTCGAATTGACGCTGTTGAGCACCATTGCCTGGCTCGACATTAATGTAGGGCTGGAGCAAGGTTTCCAGATGATCGACGCCTGCTGCTGAGATCTGTGGAGTTACCACTGAAAAGCGCGTGCCGGCGCGGGCAAAGGCGTTGACGTACTCTGGGTAGAGCACCGCTTGCGCCAAGAGATCGTTGCGCTGCGCTGCCAATTTCAGAGAATCCAATCGACCGATCTCAATACCAAGGTAACGAATCGGCATACCAGCAGAGAGAGAACTGGCGTCATAAGTCCGCAATTCGATACGACTCCCGATCGCACGTGCAGCGGTTTCAGTGTTATACAGCAGCCGCTTTCCGCCTTTGGTTTCGGGTGCCCCTTCGAGATTATCGAAGCTAATGGCCCCTTTGATCGCCCGGTTGAAGGGCGCGGCCTGAACCGTTAGCCCGGAGGTGCTCAGTTGCACGCGGGCACCTCCCTCGGCCCAAAACACGCTGCGTTCGGTCAGCAGTTTGCGGTATTCCGGATGCAGGTAAACCTGGACTTCGAAGGTTTCTGCACCGGGACGAATACGCATAATTTCGCCGACCTGAAACTTGCGGTATAACACAACCGAGCCTTCCTGGATGTCTGGCAGGCTCTCGGTAACCAGCGTTAAGGTTGGGCTTAGCGTGTTGCCTTTGATGCCCTCCTGTGCATTATCCCGATCGCTAAACAAGGTATAGCGAGCTAATGGCTCACCTTGCGTACCGGGTAACACCATCACACCGCCGCTGAGCCACTCCTGCGGGCTGGCACCGATCATTTGCACGCCCTCCAACCCCAGCTTGACGTTCAACCTGCTGTTGACGATAAAGGTGCCGTCTTTGTGCAGCAGAGTGCGATATTCGGGTTCAATGGTGACATCGAAGGTGACGCCTTTCTCGGTCAACGTGCGCTGAATGATCTGCTCGATTTGTACACCATGCAGCAGAACCGGTTGGCCGACATCAATACCATAGCTTTGTGCGGCAGACAATTGAACGGTCAGTGTATCGGGACGTAATGCCTGCGTGCCATCAATCAGTGGGAATGTCTGACGCGGCTCCCCGTCACCGGGAATCAATGTCAGCGTTGGGCCGGTGAGCAGGCGGGAGAGGTTAAGATCGCTCAAGGTCAGCCGTGGCTTGGTCAGCTCAATGCGCGTGCCTTCACGCATCAGCGGCACGACAGAGGGATCGATAATCAACTGCCCGCTGACATTACCGTTGCTGGGGTCCAGCACCAGTTTTTGTACACTGCCTACTTCCAACCCCTGATACAGCAACGGTGTCTGCCCGGCTTTCAGCATATTGGCGGAGGGAAGCGTTAAGGTAATCGCCACCCCTCGCTGGCTTTGGGCCAGATTAGGATAGAGTCGGTAAGCCTGTTCAGCACTGGCCTTATCGCTATCATCCGGTGAATCAAACGCGATAGCGCCATTAACCAGTGCTGCCAGGCTTTGCATTTCCACTTTGGCACCGCCCGGGCTGATATCCGCCTTGATGCCAGACACGTTCCAAAAACGGCTCTCTTTTTTGATTAAATGAGTGAAGCGGCGTTCAATCAGGACGTCAACCGTCACGCCTTTATTATCTGGAGTTACGGTGTAATCGTACACTTTTCCGACTGGGATCTTGCGGTAATACACCCGCGAGCCCGCGTTGAGCGACCCTAAATCATAGGCATGAAGATGGACCAACAACTCCCCACTGTTAACCCGATATTTCGGTTGGGTATCCAGCGCAGAAAAGTGCGCTTTGTAGTGGTCAACTAATATTGGCCACCGCATTAGACTGTATGTAGAACAGTCGCTCAGATTCGTTTGGAGTTAAGCCGCCGTTATACCAGTGAGGCCGGATAGCGCTGTAATACCCCGTGATGTAGCGGATAATCGCGTCCTGGGCTTCGCTGAAGCTGTTGTAACCCTTTGTCGGCACCCATTCTGTCTTCAGGCTGCGGAAGAACCGCTCCATTGGCGCATTATCCCAGCAGTTACCCCGCCGACTCATACTCTGCTTTATCCGGCAGCGCCACAGGGCTTGCCGGTATTGACGGCTGGTATAGTGGCTGCCCTGGTCGCTGTGGAACATGACTCCTGTTGGTTGTCCCCGGAGTTCCCAGGCCATCTGCAACGCTTTAACTGTCAGCGCCGAGTCCGGCGACGTCGACATGGCCCAGCCCACCGGTTTGCGGGCGAACAGGTCTAGCACCACCGCAAGGTAAGCCCAGCATTTGCCCGTCCAGATGTAGGTCACATCGCCGCACCAGACCTGATCCGGCGCGGTAACCGCGAACTGGCGGTTGAGATAGTTCGGTATTTCAACGTGTTCATTGCCGCCGCGTTTGTATTTGTGAGCCGGTCGCTGGCAGCTGGCGATACCCAGCTCCTTCATCAGCTTGCCAGCCAGCCAGCGCCCCATTTTGACACCAGAGCTGCCGGTGACGATGGTCGCGATACTTCGAGCGCCGGCAGAGCCGCCGCTGGCGTTCCAGGCTTCCATGACGCGACTACACTTAACCACGCGCTCACCGTCGGGTTCATTAGCGGAAGCCTGCCAGTGCCTGTAGCTGCTGCGATGTACCTCAAAAGTTTGGCACAACGCCGTGACCGGGTATCGCGCCCTCAGCCTGTCGACTACCGTGAACCGTTGAGTGAGTCCGACATTAAGAGCGCCGTAGCCTTTTTTAGGATTTCGTTCTCCATTTCAAGGCATTGGACTTTTTTCTTCATCTCACGCAGCTCGAGCTGTTCAGGGGTAAGAGGAAGTCCCGTTGGCGTTTTTCCCTGTCGTTCAAGGCGAAGCTTATTGACCCAGCGACTAATGGCAGAATGGCTGACATTAACCGCCTCTGCGGCCTTAACGTATGTGTAGCCGTGGTCGACAACCAGCTTTGCGGCTTCGAGCTTAAATTCCGCCGTAAAATGTTTACCCATGAGGTCACCTGTCGTGTTGATGAGGTGAGCATATCACCTCCGCTCAGGTGGCCAGTATCAGTGTGCCACTACATGTGCAGTATGTCTCAATTCATCCTGTCACGTTTATGTGAATAAAAACGCAAAAGCGTATATCCTTCTTCTCCTGTGGAGACCTTGCCAGTATTGTCAGGCAGGGTTATTGACATTATGGGATGATGCCCCTGAGTTATCGATGCTTGTTGCGTCAATCGGTTAGGGGTGGCGTACTTCGGTATTTGGAAAAACTGAATTATTATTTATGAACAAACCATCATTTTATAGGGATCTTGTCAGCGATCTTACCGCACTGATTACGGGTGAACGCCGCTTTATCACTATTTTGGCCAACAGCAGTGCGCTTCTGTTTGAGCGCCTGGAAGGCGTCAATTGGGCGGGTTTTTATCTTCTGGATGATGACACGCTGTTTCTTGGGCCATTTCAAGGCCGGGTTGCCTGTGTGCGGATTCCTGCGGGCAAAGGCGTTTGTGGGCGCTCGATAGCGGAGAACCGCATTCAACGTGTCGATGATGTGCATGCTTTTCCTGGTCACATCGCCTGCGATGCCGCCAGTAATGCCGAGATCGTGTTGCCGCTTTCTGTGAACGGCCAACTGATTGGCGTGCTGGATATTGATAGCACGTCCTATGCGCGTTTTGACGCGGAAGACGAAGAAGGTCTTAAAGCGCTGGTCGCCGTGCTCTGCGCACAATTGCAACAGAGCGATGTGCTGATTTTTATCAATTATCTCACGCAGAGAGAAGGATAACGTAGCAATTGCTGATGGCGTCATTATAATGTCGCCTGTTCATGCCTGCGCTGGTTGGCAAACCCGTTGTAATCAGGAAATTTCATGGAAAATCAACCTAAGTTGAACAGTAGTAAAGATGTCATTGCCTTTTTGGCAGAACGGTTTCCGCTTTGTTTCACCACTGAAGGTGACACTCGGCCTTTGAAAATCGGTATTTTTCAGGATCTTGTCACGCGTGTGTCAGAGACTGACAGTGTGAGTAAAACGCAATTGCGTTCTGCATTGCGCCTTTATACCTCCAGTTGGCGTTACCTGTACGGCATCAAGCTGGGTGCGCAACGTGTGGATTTGGATGGCAATCCGTGCGGTGAATTGGAACAGCAGCATGTCGATCACGCTCGCAAGCAGTTAGAAGAAGCGAAAGCGCGCGTTCAGGCGCAGCGAGCTGAGCAGCGAGCAAAACGTCGCGCTGCGGGTGAAACTACCGATCAACCTGCGCGTCAGCGTAAACCTGCCCCGCGTCGCGAGCTCCCAGCAGCCGACAGTGCTCCGGGTCAACCTCGTTCCACTGCGCCGCGTGCTTCTGCGCCTCGCCAGCCCAAAGCGGCTACCGAGCGCGCGCCGCAACCGCAGCGTGTTAACGTGACGGATATTACCGCCCTGAAAATTGGTCAAGAGATCAAAGTCAGAGCGGGCAAAGACGCCATGGACGCTACGGTGCTTGAGATTGCCAAATGTGAAGTTCGGGTTCAACTGGCTTCCGGTCTGGCAATGATTGTGCGCGCAGAACACTTGCAGTTCTGATACGGAGGGCCAACCAGGGCATGAACACATTAATCCGAATGACGGTGCTTGCTGCCGCATTGCTCGCAGGCGTGAGCGTGGCTAAAGAAGCACCTGTCTCGCGCAGTGAAGCGATTGCGCGCAGTGAGATGATCACGCGTGCAGATCAGATTCCCCAACTGCACCAGGAGCTTCAGCATGCCACCGAGAGCGATCGCATTACATTGCGTTTCTTACGCTCGCACTACCGGCAGATAGCGCTCGATGAACAATTTTCCGAGAAAATTTTCAACCGCTATCTCAACATGCTGGACTACAGCCATAACGTGCTGTTGGCCTCCGATATCGCCGAATTTGCCAATCAAAAAGGGCAGTTGGGCGAAGACCTGAAAGGCGGCAAACTGGACGTGCCCTATGCGCTCTACAACCTGGCGCAAAAACGCCGTTTCGAGCGCTTGCAATATGCCCTCTCCGTATTAGAGAAACCTATTGATCTCACAGGAACAGACACCATTGAGTTGGATCGCAGCAAATCGCCGTGGCCACAAAATGTCGGTGAGCTGAACCGCCTGTGGGATGCCAAAGTGAAATATGACTGGCTGACGTTAAAACTCACCGGTAAAGATGATAAAGAGATCAAGGAAACGCTCACCAAGCGTTACCAGTTTGCCATCCGTCGTCTGGCGCAGAGCAACAGTGAAGACGTTTTTCAACTGGTGATGAATGCGTTTGCGCGAGAAATGGATCCTCATACCAGCTATTTATCACCGCGTAATACGGAACAGTTTAACACTGACATGAGCCTTTCTCTGGAAGGTATCGGCGCAGTGTTGCAAATGGATGATGATTACACGGTCATCAACTCCATGGTGGCGGGTGGCCCGGCGGCAAAAAGTAAAAGTATCACCGTTGGCGATCGCATTGTCGGCGTGGGACAAAACGGCAAACCGATGGTAGAAGTGATCGGTTGGCGGCTTGATGACGTGGTGGCGTTGATTAAAGGCCCCAAAGGCAGCAAGGTGCGACTTGAAATCTTGCCTGGTGGCAAAAGCACCAAAACCAAAACCGTCACTTTGACCCGTGAGCGTATTCGTCTGGAAGATCGCGCGGTGAAAATGTCGGTTAAAACCGTGGGCAAAGAGATCATCGGGGTGCTAGATATTCCCAGTTTTTACGTGGGCTTGACGGATGACGTCAAAGTGCAATTGCAAAAGCTGGAAAAACAGAATGTCAGCAGCATTGTGATTGACCTGCGTGGCAACGGTGGCGGTGCGCTGACTGAAGCGGTAGGGCTTTCCGGTCTGTTCATTCCCAGCGGCCCTGTGGTGCAAATCCGTGACAACAACGGCAAGGTGCGTGAAGACAGCGATACCGATGGCGTGGTCTACTATAAAGGTCCACTGGTGGTGCTGGTCGATCGTTTCAGTGCGTCGGCATCAGAGATTTTCGCTGCCGCCATGCAGGACTATGGCCGTGCATTGATTGTGGGTGAACCAACCTTTGGTAAAGGCACGGTGCAACAGTATCGCTCCTTGAACCGCATTTACGATCAGATGCTGCATCCGGCGTGGCCGGGATTAGGTTCCGTCTCCTACACCATTCAGAAGTTCTACCGTATTGATGGCGGCAGCACGCAGTTGCGCGGTGTCACGCCGGATATTCTGATGCCAACAGGCACAGAGGCAGTTGAAACCGGTGAGAAATTTGAAGATAACGCCTTGGTCTGGGACAGCATCAATGCGGCACGCTATGGCAAGCTGGGGGATCTGAAATCCTATATCAGTGCGCTGAAAGAGCAGCACCAGTCGCGTATTGCCAAAGATCCTGAGTTCCAATATATCATTCAGGATGTTGCCCGTTACAACGCCAATAAAGAGAAACGTAATATCGTTTCCCTTAATTACGCACAGCGTGAAAAAGAGAATAACGACGACGAAGCATTACGTTTGAATCGTCTTAACGAACGTTTCAAACGCGAAGGTAAAAAACCGCTGAAATCTCTGGATGATTTACCCAAGGATTATCAGGCTCCGGATGCCTATCTGGAAGAAACGGTGCATATTGCCAGCGATCTGTCGCACAGCGTGAAATAGCCTCACGCCACGCAGTACAGCCCCCTGTCAGCCTAACGCTTGACAGGGGGCTTAATGAGATGGTCACCCCCACCCTGTGAGTGTAGTGGTCAACTAATATTGGCCACCGCATTAGACTGTATGTAGAACAGTCGCTCAGATTCGTTTGGAGTTAAGCCGCCGTTATACCAGTGAGGCCGGATAGCGCTGTAATACCCCGTGATGTAGCGGATAATCGCGTCCTGGGCTTCGCTGAAGCTGTTGTAACCCTTTGTCGGCACCCATTCTGTCTTCAGGCTGCGGAAGAACCGCTCCATTGGCGCATTATCCCAGCAGTTACCCCGCCGACTCATACTCTGCTTTATCCGGCAGCGCCACAGGGCTTGCCGGTATTGACGGCTGGTATAGTGGCTGCCCTGGTCGCTGTGGAACATGACTCCTGTTGGTTGTCCCCGGAGTTCCCAGGCCATCTGCAACGCTTTAACTGTCAGCGCCGAGTCCGGCGACGTCGACATGGCCCAGCCCACCGGTTTGCGGGCGAACAGGTCTAGCACCACCGCAAGGTAAGCCCAGCATTTGCCCGTCCAGATGTAGGTCACATCGCCGCACCAGACCTGATCCGGCGCGGTAACCGCGAACTGGCGGTTGAGATAGTTCGGTATTTCAACGTGTTCATTGCCGCCGCGTTTGTATTTGTGAGCCGGTCGCTGGCAGCTGGCGATACCCAGCTCCTTCATCAGCTTGCCAGCCAGCCAGCGCCCCATTTTGACACCAGAGCTGCCGGTGACGATGGTCGCGATACTTCGAGCGCCGGCAGAGCCGCCGCTGGCGTTCCAGGCTTCCATGACGCGACTACACTTAACCACGCGCTCACCGTCGGGTTCATTAGCGGAAGCCTGCCAGTGCCTGTAGCTGCTGCGATGTACCTCAAAAGTTTGGCACAACGCCGTGACCGGGTATCGCGCCCTCAGCCTGTCGACTACCGTGAACCGTTGAGTGAGTCCGACATTAAGAGCGCCGTAGCCTTTTTTAGGATTTCGTTCTCCATTTCAAGGCATTGGACTTTTTTCTTCATCTCACGCAGCTCGAGCTGTTCAGGGGTAAGAGGAAGTCCCGTTGGCGTTTTTCCCTGTCGTTCAAGGCGAAGCTTATTGACCCAGCGACTAATGGCAGAATGGCTGACATTAACCGCCTCTGCGGCCTTAACGTATGTGTAGCCGTGGTCGACAACCAGCTTTGCGGCTTCGAGCTTAAATTCCGCCGTAAAATGTTTACCCATGAGGTCACCTGTCGTGTTGATGAGGTGAGCATATCACCTCCGCTCAGGTGGCCAGTATCAGTGTGCCACTACAGTTGGCAGTGACTTGTGTGATAGCCAAGGAAATTGAGCCGCCAGCAGGCGTGAAGCCGGTCGAGTGGCGGTTGCTGAGCAATCGCGTACCTGAAGGACGAGAAGATATCGTGGAGCTGATCGACTGGTATCGGGCTAGATGGGAAATCGAGATGTTCTTCAATGTGCTGAAGAACGGCTGCTGTGTCGAAGCGTTACAGTTATCGACCGTGGATCGCATTGAGCGGGCATTGGCGCTGTTCATGATCGTGGCATGGCGCATCGCCTATTTAATGCGTATGGGACGAACCTGTCCAGAGCTGGACGCAATGTTGTTCTTTGATTCCGACGAGACTCATGGCGCTTACCTACTGATGAACAAGCGTATGCCCAAGGGCCGCCCTAAGCTAAACGAAGTATTGCGCTTAGTTGCGCAACTGGGAGGCTTTCTTGCTCGAAAAGGCGACGGTGAACCAGGCGCAAAAATTATCTGGAAAGGCTTGCAGAAAGTCATGACGGCCGCCGAAACGCTACGCGCGCTCAGGCACGAACAGAGATGTGTATAACGAGGTGGCCTATGCCCTGATATCTGACAAAGAAACATCGCTAACTGTTATCTATAGATAATCTGTTTAGAATAAATATGTGATAAATATCTATTATCAACAAATTTGAGTCGCGACCAGAAAAGGATCTATACTATGTCACTTTCTATTCAAGGTAATTCACTATTCACATTCAATAGAACGCTTAGTGATGAAAATATCCAGCGCGCTATTAATAGTTCATCAAAAGATGAAGCCATACATGTTGGAATATGGGAAAAAATTAAAGATTGGTTTTGTGGAACCAAAGCAAGTGAAGCACTGGAAAAAATTTATGAGTTAACACATAGTAATGATGAACCTGCTACTGAATCTGTTTTGAAAAAAATTACTGCTTTTTATCAACTTAAGGAAATGGCACATCCAGCTTATCAAGATAGATTTCAGGCATTTATTACTCAAAACAACGAAGATGGTATATATACTTTTTCTTTTTCTATTAAAAATGTTATGGATGAGCGAGAATTAGTTTATGGGAGCACTGAAAAAGACGTTTGTTCTTTGAAAGAAAGAGAATTAACTAATAGTAGTGAATTATTAGACAATAATACTGTCATCCGTGAAGGTCTCGATGTAGCTTTAAATAAAGTAAAATACGATGGTAAGCAAAATAAATTAGAAGGCGTGTCTTTAGCAAATCATGGACGAGTAAATCTGCATTTATTGGATGAAGAGGCAAAACAAGAAATGGCTATTAATCAGCGTTTCGCCCAAAAATGGATTTTATTACAAATGAAATGTTTTGATTATTATGCCCAGCAACGCTCTTCGCTAGATTCTATTGATGGCATGGATATCACAAAAACAATAGGAACAGAAAATGAGTGGATTTATCATTTTGCTCAATCAATTAACGAAATAAGAAGAAATACACAAGAAAGTCTCGCCAAGGAAATTAATAATGAAATCAATCAGTTAAATGGATTTAAAATTTATTCTCATCCTAGTGAATTAGATGATGAACCTATATATGCAGTGCCATATAACCAAAGCAATAAACCTATTTATGATAATATTCAATTTAACTTTTATGATAATATTCAATTTAACTCATCAGAAATTCCATCTAGTAAACATTATAAAGGTCCAATAAATGGTGATATTTACGCAAGAATAGATAAAAAGAGTGTTGATAAATCAGAATTACTCAAAGAAATAGATAATTTTATATTAGAGAATAGTGAAAACTATCCATATGCATATAAGCATGTTAGAAAATACGCGTAAATTTTAAATGACACGTGGGCTTTGTTGAATAAATCAGAGTTAGCGGACAGGATGGTTCCCGCTTGAACACCTGTTTTATGTAATCCGGACGCTGGCCTGCATACCCAACAGCGTCATCCGGTTCAGCGCTTTGACCATCGCCATGGCTTCTCCCACCTGCGCGTCATAGTCTCGCAGGCTCAGGTGGCCACCCAGCAGAGTTTTGATACGGAACATCGCCGTTTCTGCCACTGAACGGCGGTGATAACCCACTTTCTTTTTACAGATGTCATTACTCCCGCTCAGATACTGATTCGCCACCGCATGGTTACGTTCATGGTACTTGTCCGGCCACTATTGCGCCCCGCTTCGCGGCGGGATAAGGGCCTGTTCTTCTTTCTCAGCAACGCATCGTGGCAGTAACGGGACGATGACACAGTATCCCCCATGCGGATATAGCGCCGGATAGTTTGGCGGGAACAGCCCAAATGAGGGGCAATAGCACGTATGGACATGCCTTGCCGACGAAGAACAGCAATCTCCACTATTAACTCCAATGTTAGCATCGGCAGCTCGCTTAAAACTGCCAGTTTTACCCATGGTGGGTCAGTTTTACATTGGCATGTGGGTCATTTCTACATCGGTACTAACAAATCACCTCCCTGGAGAGGTGATTCAGTGGTGCTTCGTTCATCATGACGGCAAAGCAGCAGGCTGTTGTGGCTCTATTTTTATCTATAATTGTTTCTTTTTTAAGCCAATAGACATAGCGAATAGCTAATGCAGGTACAACCCAAATGCCTGATTCAATGCCGCCATGCATTGTCTTTAATGCGTTATTAGCTAACGATTTTGCTATCTTACGAGTCCCCTTACTTTTGAAAAAAGCCGAAGGCCTCTGTGATTCAGTCGCTTTACCTTGCGCAACGGCGGCACGATGTAAATCATTCAGACAGTAAAGCCCGAAAGCGTCCTGACGAACGATGGTATTTTCAATGACAACTAATTTAGACATAACGATTCCTCCATAATTAAACGGATGTGGTTAGAAGGGGGGTACGGGTAAAATTTTGCAGATTGGCGGTCAGATCGCTTACACTTGGCTTAACACAGGAGGAGCCTCTATGGGCCAAGTTGCATTTGATACATTGCAGGCGTCAGAAGAGCTTCAAACCGCCGGGCTTACGAGTGAGCAGGCCAAGGCGATTTCGCTCGTCGTACGCAAGTCTCATGAGGTGGCGGATGTTGTTACCAAGCGTGACCTTGAAGACGTACGCAAAGAGATGCAAGCTCGCTTCGAGAAGACCGACGCGCAGATAGCCGATGTCCGCAAGGACCTGTCCGCAGAAATAGCCGATGTGCGTAAGGATCTGTCCGCAGAGATAGGCAATGTCCGTAAGGACCTGTCCGCAGAAATTGGCAACGTCCGCAAGGATATGGAAATCGTCCGCAGAGATTTACAACTTGAAATGGCAGGCATTCGCTCTGAGCAAAAATTAATGTGTATTAGCTCAGACCTGATCTGACAGTTACCGGTTATTTATACAGGTGTCTGTCAGATTAAATCTGGTTCAGATTTTTTTCTGCCCAGACTCGTTTACCATCAAGTAACGTGGCCATTGGCGTACGCCCGCAGCACATTTTACCCTGATGAGTTCGCTCATTATTGTAATGCCACAACCAGTTGTCCAGATCCTTTTGTAGACTTTCTAGGTCCTCGTATAACGTCTTACGGAACGCAACCTGATAAAAATCCTGCAAAATAGTTTTATGGAAGCGCTCGCAGATACCGTTTGTCTGCGGAGACATCGCTTTCGTTTTCGTATGGTCTATATCGTTGATAGCCAAGTACAGCTGATAGTCATGTTGTTCCACTTTACCGCAGTACTCCGTCCCCCTGTCCGTCAGTATTCTTAGCATTGGCAGCCCCTGAGCTTCGTAGAACGGCAGCACGCGATCATTGAGCAGGTAGGCGGCAGAGATCGGTGCTTTACTCGTGTAAAGCTTGCAGTGCGCCACTTTCGAGTACGTATCCACGAACGTCTGCTGGTAGATACGGCCAACACCTTTCAGATTACCCACGTAGAAGGTGTCCTGCGACCCCAGATAACCCGGGTGAGCAGTCGCTATTTCACCACAGGCTTCGTCGTCGTGCGCCTTCTTCTCCAGTGCAGCGATTTGAGCATCAGTAAGTACGATGCCTTCTCTGGCAACTTTTTCCTCAAGTGCCTTCAGGCGCTTACGAAAGTTTTCCAGATCGTGTCGTTGCCAGATGGAGCGCACACCGCTGCCAGAAATGAAGACGCCTTTTTTACGCAGCTCATTACTGGTCCGGTGCTGGCCATGAGCCGGGAACTCAATGGCGTAATCAACAACCGCACGTTCAGTGGCTTCATCAGCACGGTTTTTCAGGTTGGGAACCCGGCGGTTTTGGTTAACCAGAGCGTCAATGCCGCCTTCTGCCGCCAGTTCCTGATAGCGATAAAACGTGTCGCGTGACACCCCCATGATTTTACAGGCTTTTGATACGTTACCGAGTTCTTCGGCGAGATTGAGCAGGCCGGCTTTGTGTTTGATGATGGGATTGTTAGTATGAAGCATGAGAGTTACCTCGTGTTTTGTATAAGGATTCGACACCCATATCAAAACCGGTAACTCTCAACCTTTCAAGGTCCAGTGTCAGATCAAGTCGCGACTAATACATGAGTGCTGGAATTCTGGGTATTCTCTCTCTGGTTGTGAAAGCTTTTCTCGTTACGGCCCTTTAATCAATTCTGCCATCCTGGGTTGTTAGCTCAGTTGGTAGAGCAGTGGACTCTTAATCCATCGGTCGCAGGTTCGAATCCTGCACAACCCACCATATTTGGGATTAGTCGCTTCTGACAGCACCGTAACGCCCTCTGTAATCTTTAAAGCGTTCGTCTTTAGATGGGTCAATCTCTACTTTGACATAAACTCTATTTGCTTCCGCTGCGATCCGCTTCTCTTCGGCTAATATTACCCGTGCTTCCCATGCCAGCCACTTTTCTTCCCAATTAATTAACCGTGGGTGAGGCAGTCCTTTTTCACTGGCTTCAACTCACCTCGTTATACACATCTCTGTTCGTGCCTGAGCGCGCGTAGCGTTTCGGCGGCCGTCATGACTTTCTGCAAGCCTTTCCAGATAGTTTTTGCGCCTGGTTCACCGTCGCCTTTTCGAGCAAGAAAGCCTCCGAGTTGCGCAACTAAGCGCAATACTTCGTTTAGCTTAGGGCGGCCCTTGGGCATACGCTTGTTCATCAGTATGTAGTGGCACACTGATACTGGCCACCTGAGCGGAGGTGATATGCTCACCTCATCAACACGACAGGTGACCTCATGGGTAAACATTTTACGGCGGAATTTAAGCTCGAAGCCGCAAAGCTGGTTGTCGACCACGGCTACACATACGTTAAGGCCGCAGAGGCGGTTAATGTCAGCCATTCTGCCATTAGTCGCTGGGTCAATAAGCTTCGCCTTGAACGACAGGGAAAAACGCCAACGGGACTTCCTCTTACCCCTGAACAGCTCGAGCTGCGTGAGATGAAGAAAAAAGTCCAATGCCTTGAAATGGAGAACGAAATCCTAAAAAAGGCTACGGCGCTCTTAATGTCGGACTCACTCAACGGTTCACGGTAGTCGACAGGCTGAGGGCGCGATACCCGGTCACGGCGTTGTGCCAAACTTTTGAGGTACATCGCAGCAGCTACAGGCACTGGCAGGCTTCCGCTAATGAACCCGACGGTGAGCGCGTGGTTAAGTGTAGTCGCGTCATGGAAGCCTGGAACGCCAGCGGCGGCTCTGCCGGCGCTCGAAGTATCGCGACCATCGTCACCGGCAGCTCCGGTGTCAAAATGGGGCGCTGGCTGGCTGGCAAGCTGATGAAGGAGCTGGGTATCGCCAGCTGCCAGCGACCGGCTCACAAATACAAACGCGGCGGCAATGAACACGTTGAAATACCGAACTATCTCAACCGCCAGTTCGCGGTTACCGCGCCGGATCAGGTCTGGTGCGGCGATGTGACCTACATCTGGACGGGCAAATGCTGGGCTTACCTTGCGGTGGTGCTAGACCCATATCGTTATACACATCTTTCTAACGCACTGTTTAATCAATGAGTTACGGGTTTATCTCAGAGTGGCATTTTGAACCTCAAAAAGCCAATGGGATGGCTTGAATGCCTTAATTCACGGGGTTCTGAGCATCCTGTTCAAAAAATGGCCAAAAGATGTGTATAACGATATGGCGTAAAGCAGCCCCTTGCTGAAGTAATTCGTAAACTTCACCAGGTTGATACGGCGGCTCCGGCGGCGCGATATCCAGCTCATGACGTGATTGCGTAATAAACTCACCAAACCAACGCTGGAAGTGTTCCGATTGCTGCACCAGATCCAGCATCATTTTTTGCAGTACATCCAGCTCTTGGGGCAATACCGTGGCCGGATGTTCACGTTCAGGGATATCGGGATCGCTATAACGATAGCTCCCCAATTCAGGAGCCAGCACATAATCGGCAAAGCCACTGACCAGTTCGCGCCCGTTAGGCGAACGAAAGCCGACCGAATAGTTGAGTGCATTCTCCAATGAATAGCCTTTATGGGGAAAGCCAGGCGGAATATAGAGAATATCGCCTGGAGACATCAGCTCATCAATAATCGGCTCGAACGGATCAACCTGGAGAAGATCCGGGTGAGGGCAGTGCTGCTTCATGGGGATCGTTTCCCCGACGCGCCAGCGGCGCTGACCGGTTCCCTGAATGATGAAGACGTCATATTGGTCGATATGCGGCCCTACGCCGCCGCCCGGTACGGAGAATGAGATCATCAAATCATCGGTACGCCAGTCGGGAATATGACGAAACGGGCGCATCAGTGCCGCTGAGGCGTCATGCCAATGGTCGACGGCCTGTACCAGCAAGGACCAGTTGTGTTCACCTAAATGGTCAAAGCTGTCGAAAGGACCGTGGCTGACGTGCCATTTACCTGCATCGTGGCTAACTAAACGGCTGTCAACTTCGTTTTCCATTGCCAGCCCGGCAAGTTCATCGGGCGATATGGGATCGATGAAATCGGTAAAACCCTGTTTGATCACCACAGGGCGTTTTTGCCAGTAATTCGCCATGAAAGATGGCCAATCGAGATTCAGTTGATAATCCATACCATGTGTTCCAACAAAGGGGGGCTGTAAGAGTATAACCATTTCAGCGTCGGCGTTGCAGCACAGAGCGGTTGTGCGATTACAACAAGGCCGAGGTTAATCAGGATGTGGATGCTGGCGGCCGAAAATGGTTTCAACGCGGGCACCACCAAGGACACTGTCGGTGATGATAATTTCCCCTTCGTATTGCTCGATAATATCCAGCGCGACAGAGAGTCCAATACCCTGACCGGGGCGCAGCGTATCCGCTCGTTGACCACGTTGGAAAATCATCTCACGTTGGCTGCGTAGTATGCCGGGGCCATCATCGTCGATCAGTAAATGCAGGCGATGGTCCGAATACTGTGCGCTCACTTCAACAAACTCAAGGCTGTATTTGCAGGCGTTGTCGAGCACGTTACCCAGCACTTCCATAAAGTCGTTTTTCTCGCCGACAAAGGTCAATTCCGGGGAAATATCCAATGTGATGACGACGCCTTTACGTTGATACACTTTGTTCAGTGCGGAGCACAGGCCATCAAGCAATGCCGGAACGGAGTGCACTTCACGCAGCAGCAGGTTGTGTTCATAACGCATACTCGCGCGATGCAGGTAGTAGCCTATCTGTTGTGAGATACGACTGATTTGCGCCAGCATCACCGGTTCTACCTGCTCGATATGTACTTCTTTATCCGTGCGCAGCGCACGTAATGTGGTTTGAAGCACGGCAAGAGGCGTTTTTAGGCTATGCGTTAGATCAGTTAGCGCCGTGCGGTATTTTTGATAACGCTTACGTTCGTTGTTGAGCAGAATATTGAGGTTGCGTACCAGGCTATAAAGCTCGCGTGGTGTATTCTCATCAAGCTGTTCACGGGTGCCATTTTCCAAATCGGCAACCTGTTCCGCCAGCGTCTTGATCGGGTGCAAGCTACAGTGGGCGGCGAGCCAGAGCAAAGGCAGTACCAGCAGTAAATTGGCGATAAAAACATAGCTAAACCACTCCCAGACCATATCTGCCTGTTGCAGTTCCTGGGGAATCTTATCAATCACGACAATGGTCAGCGCAGGCAGACTTTCTGTGGCCGGGTAGGTATTGACGGCGATGGAGTGGGTAAACGGTGTTTCTTCAACCTTGCTGCTAAAGCGGGTCAGCTTACTGAGGAATTGTGCATAGCCTTTGAGTACCGCGCTGCTGGTCTGGGTGTTGGTATCAAGTTCGTGGTAATCAGTTTTTGTCAGACACTCGGGTTTTATCAGCGCTTCAAGTTCCGGTACTTCACGTTCGCGCCAGAGAATTTTGCCGTCCTGATCGTAAATCAGCACCAGCGTGGGATAGCTTATATCCATGTCAGACGGCATGGTGACGCTAAGCTGATGGTCCTTCCACTGCGCCAGACGGTAAAACAGGTTGCTTTCACCGCGGAGCAAACGGAATGACGTTTTATCGAAACTTACGCTATAGCCAATAATAGCGACGGCCCCATAAGACAACGACAGGGCCAGCACTATAGCGACAGCAGCAAGCAGAAAACGGACACGTAAGGAGAATGGCAGTCTTTTTACACGCATAGCTATGAAGAGGCGACCAAATCAAAACGATAGCCTTGGCCTCGTACGGTAGTGATGACGTCGGCATCATACACCAGTTGCAATTTTTTGCGCAGACGTCCCATCAACACATCAATAGTGTGGCTTTCACGCAATTCTGCATCAGGATAAAGTTGTAGCATGAGTGACTCCTTGCTGACCACCTTACCGTTGTTACGAATCAGCGTTTCAATAATCGTGTATTCAAATGCCGTGAGCTTAATCGGCGTACCCGCCACCATTAATTCACGACGCGACAGATCAATTTCGAACGGCGGTAAACTGATTAACTGTGAAGCCAAGCCGCTGTTACGCCGCATCAGCGCCTGCATTCGGGCAACGACTTCCTCGAGATGAAAGGGTTTCGTTACATAGTCATCAGCACCGGCTTCAAGTACGGCGACTTTATCCTGCCAGCTTTCTCGTGCTGTCAGCACCAGAATGGGCAGCTTCACTTGCTGATTGCGCCAACGGCGAATCAGCGTCATACCATCTTCAACGGGCAATCCCAAGTCCAGAATAGCGATATCAGGGGCATGTTCATGCAGGAAATAATCTGCTTCTTTAGCATCGGCAGCCGCATCAACCTGATGGCCCATTTCTTTCATCTGAACGGTGAGGTGATGGCGCAGCAACACATTATCTTCAACAACCAGTACGCGCATGACTTTATCCTTCATTGAACTAGACGATCCGGGCTATGCCTCCTAATTCTAACAAAAAAAGCAGAATTGAGCATTGGCGGTGGCGATGTGAATTATCCACAATCGCAGTAAACTAAATGTAAACAAACGTCGAGGGAATGGAGAAAAAACCTAACGCGAATCAATAATCAATCGCAAAGTAGGTACGAGGGGCGGTTACCCCCCGTACTTACACGTTATTTTAACGTGTCTACCAGCGTCACCGCGTGACCAATGTAGGTTGACGGCGTCATAGATTTTAGGCGTGTTTTTTCTTCTTCAGGCAGTTCCAGGCCGTCAATAAATGCCTGGATGCCTGCGCCGTCAACGCGTTTTCCACGTGTCAGTTCTTTCAGTTTCTCGTAAGGCTTCTCAATACCATAACGGCGCATGACCGTTTGGATAGGTTCTGCCAGCACTTCCCAGTTGTTGTCCAGTTCATCCAGCAGACGGTCGCGGTTCACTTCCAGTTTGCTGATGCCCTTCAGTGTCGCTTGATAAGCGATTAACGCATAACCGATACCCACACCTAAATTACGCAGTACGGTGGAATCGGTCAAATCACGCTGCCAGCGCGACACCGGCAACTTGGTTGCCAAATGGCTCAGTACGGCATTGGCCAGTCCCAGATTGCCTTCGGAGTTTTCGAAGTCGATAGGGTTCACCTTGTGCGGCATTGTGGAAGAACCAATTTCACCAGCGATGGTTTTCTGCTTAAAGTGATTCAGTGCGATATAACCCCAGATATCCCGATCGAAATCGATCAGAATTGTATTGAAGCGGGCTACGCAGTCAAACAGTTCCGCGATGTAGTCGTGCGGTTCAATCTGTGTGGTGTAGGGATTCCACTGAATACCCAGCGAGATGACGAAGCTTTCGCTGAATGTGTGCCAGTCCAGAGTAGGATAAGCGGCCAAATGGGCGTTGTAGTTACCCACGGCGCCATTGATTTTGCCAAGAATTTCGACCTGTTGCAGTTGGCGATATTGGCGCTCCATGCGGTAAACCACATTAGCAAACTCTTTGCCGATGGTCGATGGCGTTGCGGGCTGACCGTGAGTGCGGCAGAGCAGGGGAATGTCGCGATACTGCTGTGCCAACGTTTTAAGGGCATCAATAATGTGACGCCAGAACGGCAGAATGACATCACGGCGTGCGCAATCCAGCATCAAGGCGTGAGATAGGTTGTTAATATCTTCTGACGTACAGGCAAAATGGATAAATTCATTGACCGCATGCAGGCTTGGGACCGCAGCGACTTTTTCCTTCAGAAAATACTCGACCGCTTTAACATCATGATTGGTCGTGCGTTCGATGGTTTTGATACGCGCGGCGTCAGTTTCATTGAATTCTGCGACAATTTTATCAAGGAAAGCGTTTGCGTCGGCGTCAAATGCAGGAACTTCCTTGATTTCTGCACAGGCTGCCAATTTTTGCAGCCAGCGGACTTCAACCTGCACACGAAATTTCAGTAAACCAAATTCACTGAAAATAGCGCGTAACGTGCTGACTTTATCACCGTAGCGACCATCAATCGGGGACACGGCGGTCAGTGAGGATAATTCCATCGCAAGCAACTCCTGGGGTGTATTTATCAAAGTATAGGTTTAACAACACATAAATTAAAAACAATAGTATCAGCAACGCTTAGGCGTTGTGATGATGCATGGGTGGCCTCAGCGCCGTTTATTTATGTCACAAGCGGGCGCCCGTGGATTAGCAACGGGCCAGTATCTGTTTGGCTTCTTTTACCAAACGAGCACGAGAAAATATCAGCTGCAAACGTCCACCGCCGACCTGTTGCCACAGCACAGCCGCACGGATACCCGCCAGCAGCGCGGCGCGCACTTTAGCCTGCACTTGTGTATTTTTCAGCACTTCCGGGGAACCTGTTACCTGAATTCGTGGGCCCAGTGCGCTGATGACATCGACATAAATGCCAGCCAGAGCACTGATAATCGTCTCTGACATCAGCTCAAAATGTTCGAGTTGGCGTGATAGTTGGCTAATACGGTTACCCAATTCGTCGAGCGCTGCGCTATTACCGCTTAACTTGCGCTCAAGGGCAATCAAACTAAAGGCATAGCGGGATAATTCTGCGCCCACGCCCTTGGCGCTGCTGTTTAAAATTCCCAGCAAGGTTTCCAATCCGACCTTTACGTTACGCTCATCGCCACCGAATACTGCCACGGTAGAGCCGGGATTCATATCTAACAGGCTGTTGAGTGAGGTTTGCAGTACGTCATTATCGCAGTGACCATGGTGCGCCAGTTGTTGAACCAGATGGGCAGATTGGCAAACGCCCGCCAGGGCCAGCGTGATGTCCTGATAATTTTTAGCCACAGGCTACTCCTGTACTCGTTCTTCGATGATGCCACCGCCAAGACAAACCTCTCCCTGATAAAACACCGCAGACTGACCCGGTGTGACGGCAGCAACCGGCGTATCAAAACGAACGCTGATGCGTTCGCTATCCAGCGGGGTTACCGTACAGGGAATATCTTCCTGACGATATCGCGTTTTCACGGCACAGCGGAAAGGTTCAAGGCGCTGTTGGCGATCGACCCAATGCAACTGTTGCGCGATAAGTCCCTGTGACATCAGGCGTGGATGATTGTGTCCTTGCGCAACATACAGAATATTATTCGCGACGTCTTTATCAACCACATACCAGGGATCTTCGCTGCCCTCTTTGACACCGCCGATGCCTAGTCCTTTGCGCTGTCCCAGAGTGTGGTACATCAAGCCCTGATGCTGCCCCATGGGTTTGCCGTCATCGACAGACAGGATAGGTCCCGGTTGTGCAGGCAAGTAGCGCGCCAGAAAATCTCGGAATTTGCGTTCACCGATAAAACAGATACCGGTGGAATCTTTCTTTTGCGCGGTTGCCAGACCAAGGTGTTCTGCGATACGACGCACTTCAGGTTTTTCCAGTTCTCCCACCGGAAACAGGCTTTGTGAAATTTGCTGGTGGCTAAGAGTGTAAAGGAAATAACTTTGATCTTTGTTGCGGTCTTTTCCGCACAACAAACGCGTGGCACAGCCGCTGTCATGGCGGCGAACATAGTGGCCGGTAGCGATATAGTCGGCCCCAAGATCTTCAGCGGCAAACTCCAAAAACGCTTTGAATTTTATCTCTTTGTTACACAGGATATCAGGGTTGGGTGTGCGGCCTGCGCGGTATTCCGCCAGAAAATGTTCAAAAACATTATCCCAATATTCCGCAGCAAAATTGACGGTGTGCAGCACAATGCCCAATTTGTCGCATACGGCTTGTGCATCGGCCAGATCGGTGGCGGCAGAGCAATACTCTGTGTCATCGTCTTCCTCCCAGTTCTTCATGAACAGGCCTTCAACCTGATAGCCCTGTTGCTGTAACAGGTAGGCGGAAACGGAAGAATCGACACCGCCGGACATCCCGACAATGATTTTTTTCTGGCTGTTATCTGACATGGGCGTCTCACGAACTGAAGTGTTGACGCGCAGCTCAAAGGACTTCAACGCGTCAGCATGAAAAACAAGCGACATATTTTATCATGATGTTGCCCGAGCTGCATGGCTAATCCTGCGCATTGGGCATTTCAAAAGGCCAGTTAAAGGCTCCCAGCAAGCTGAGGGGATAGCGTTCTGTCGTCTGATAGCAGCGAATACTTTCTGCTACCAGCGGCGATCGCAGCTGTGTGGAATGCAGAATTTCCTCGGCGCTGAGCCAGTGACAGCAACTGATATCGCTGTCATGTGGGGTGGTTGGAAGTCTTGCAGGGAGATCAATGGCGAAGCAAAAACGCAGAAACGGGGTTTGGTCGGGGGCAATCCATTGGTGAAGACGTAAAAAAGCCTGCGGTGCTGCAGTGATGCCGGTTTCTTCCCACAGTTCACGTCGAGCCGACTGAATCAATGTTTCGTTAGCTTCAAGGTGCCCCGCGGGCTGGTTCCAGGTTGCTTTACCGCGAATCTCTTCTTCAACGATTAAAAAATGGTTTTCAGCCTGTACCACACAGGCCACGGTAACATGCGGTTTAAACATCGAGAATCTCTCTCCAGGTGCCAGGCGATAAATGATCCAGTGTCTGATTGGCCATACCGTAGCGTATTAAGCGTAGGGTTGGATAGCCTATGTGCGCTGTCATGCGACGAGCCTGACGGTTTCGCCCCTCATACAGCGTGATTTTTAGCCAACTGTCTGAAACGGTTTTTCTTTCGCGAATTGGTGGCACGCGTGCCCATAGCCACTCCGGGGGAGCAACAATTTCTGCACCTGCAGGCAATGTCTTGCCATCTTTCAACTGCAAGCCACTACGAAATTGCTGCAAATCTGCCTCTGTCGGGGTGCCTTCTACCTGAACATAATAGATTTTCGCGGTTTTTTTCCCCGGTTGAGTGAGTCGGGCTTGCAGTTTTCCGTCATTAGTGAGAATCATTAGACCCTCGCTATCACGATCCAACCGTCCTGCGGCATAAATATCTGGAAAAGGGATATAGTCTTTCAGGGTGGTGCGGCCTGCTTCATCGGTAAACTGCGGAAGCACGTCAAAAGGTTTGTTGAACAGAACGATGCGGCGCGGCGCAGTGGAAACCGCGCGTTTACGCGAAGTTTGCGAGCTGAATCGATTAAGATTTTGATTTTTAAACGATAATTTATTCATCATCTTTATAGCCGAGAGTTACAAAGGCATTATACTCGAAATGGTTTGCGATTGGCGCGGGCAAAATATTCAAGTAGTATTGACTCGCATCTTACAAATCATTAACAAAATTGCGCTCGAAGGAGAGGTTAATGGAAAGCAAAGTAGTTGTACCAACAGACGGACAAAAAATCACTGTTGATGCCCAAGGTAAGCTGAACGTTCCTAATAATCCGATCATCCCCTTTATCGAAGGCGACGGTATCGGCGTGGATGTGACTCCTGCGATGATCAATGTTGTTAATGCCGTAGTGAAAAAAGCTTATGACGGCAAACGCGCTATCTCATGGATGGAAATCTACACCGGTGAAAAATCCACCCAAGTGTATGGCAGCGACGTCTGGTTGCCGGAAGAGACGCTGGATTTGATTCGTGATTACCGTGTCGCTATCAAAGGACCATTGACTACGCCTGTCGGCGGCGGTATCCGTTCTCTGAACGTTGCCTTGCGTCAACAGCTGGATCTCTATATTTGCCTGCGCCCGGTTCGTTATTATGAAGGTACACCAAGCCCGGTTAAACAGCCTGAGCTGACTGACATGGTGATCTTCCGTGAAAACTCCGAAGACATTTATGCGGGTATCGAGTGGAAAGCCGGTACCGCTGAAGCAGACAAGGTAATCAAATTCCTGCGTGACGAGATGGGTGTGAGCAAGATCCGCTTCCCGCAACAGTGCGGTATTGGCATCAAGCCATGCTCTGAAGAGGGTACAAAGCGTCTGGTGTGTGCCGCTATTGAGTACGCCATCGTCAACGATCGTGAGTCTGTGACGTTGGTCCACAAGGGCAACATCATGAAATTCACCGAAGGCGCGTTTAAGGACTGGGGCTACCAACTGGCACGCGACGAATTCGGCGGTGAGCTGATCGACGGTGGACCGTGGGTTAAAATCAAGAACCCGAACAGCGGCAAAGATATTATCATCAAAGATGTGATTGCCGATGCGTTCCTGCAACAGATTCTGCTGCGTCCAGCGGAGTACGACGTTATCGCTTGTATGAACCTGAACGGTGACTACATTTCCGATGCGTTGGCTGCTCAGGTCGGCGGTATCGGTATCGCGCCCGGTGCCAACATTGGTGATGAATGCGCGCTTTTCGAAGCGACGCACGGTACAGCGCCGAAATATGCCGGTCAGGATAAAGTGAACCCCGGTTCAGTGATTCTTTCCGCGGAAATGATGCTGCGCCACATGCACTGGTTCGAAGCCGCCGACCTGATTGTTAAGGGTATGGAAGGGGCGATCAAGAACAAGACCGTGACCTACGATTTCGAACGTCAGCTGGAAGGCGCTAAGCTGCGGAAATGTAGCGAGTTTGCTCAAGACATTATCGATAACATGTAACCCACTGTTAAACATGGATTAACAATAGGGGCCAATTTTGGCCCCTTACTTTTTGCGCCAAAACCCTTTCCGACCCTGTACATGATTCTGTGTAAATGCCTTTCTCAGTAGTGACCGTCCAGGCGGTCACCGAACTCGATAATAAAACGGCTCATTGCCATACGCCAGTCCCGCAGTGGCATCGTCCATTTCTGTGAGGCCGACTGGATTGCCAGCCACACCACCTTTTTTAATTGCATGCCGGATCACACTGTTCAGCGACTCGATGGCGTTGGTTGTGTAGAATCGGGTTTTGGCATGAAGGCGATGTAATCTTCCTTCATCGTCTTCACGAACCGTTCTGCCATGCCGTTACTCTGTGGACTGCTCACTGCTGTTGTGCAGGGCTCCAGATTCAGTTCTCTGGCGAACTTCCGCGTTTCATGCGTTGTGTACGCTGAACCATTATCCGTCAGCCATTGCACTGGTTTATCCGGCAGCGCGCTACCGAAGCGTTTTTCCACCGACCTCAGCATCACATCCTGCACGGTTGAACTGTCATAACCCCTGGTGCTCGCTGCCCAGTCTATGGCCTCCCGGTCGCAGCAGTCCAGTGCGAACGTCACCCGCAGCTTCTCGCCGTTGTCACAACCGAACTCGAAGCCATCTGAGCACCAGCGCATATCGCTCTCTGCTACCGCGATTTTGCCTTTATGCTCCCGTTGCGTATTCGCATGCGATCGATCATCGATTCGCATCTAAGGTCGATCACGTTTTCGCATCGTAATCGATCACCCGGGAACCTAACTTTTTTATCGTTTTAGCGTGTTTCTTCTGCGCTTTCCACTGCCAGGCTATTTTTCCTTAATGATTCTCCCTGAAGCTCCACTCTGTGAGAGTTGTGGATCAGCCGATCCAGGAAGGCATCTGCCGCCGTCGGGTTTTCCATCACTCCGTACCATTGCTCCACCGGCAACTGGCTGATAAGGATCGTGCTGGTTTGCCCATATCGCTCTTCCGTTATTTCCAGCAAGTCATTGCATTGCCGCGTTGTGATAACTTCAAGACCAAGGTCGTCCAAGATAAGAAACTCTATTTTTTGAAGCTGTTTCAGTTGCTTAAGCCAGCTGCCGTCCAGTCGGCCCTGCTCAAGCTGATCCAGCAGCCGACCCATGCGCCAGTATTGAACGCTTCTCTTTTGCCGGCACGCCTGCTCGCCCAGGGCACAACCTACCCAGCTTTTTCCGCTGCCAGTTGGCCCTGTTATCAGGATATTCTTGCTGTGGGTGATGTAATGCCCGTTCAGAAGCTCGCGCATCTGTTCGGCCTTTAACCCTCGGGAGACCGGATAGTACATACCCTCAGGGGTTGCACCGTGGCGCAACCGTGCCTGCTTTCTCAACCGCCCAACACGGCTGTTTTCACGATTCAGTAGCTCTTCTTCGACAAGTAACCCCAGGCGTTCTGCGAACCCCAGCTCATTGTATGTACCAGGTGCCTCACGCTGGCGTATCATGCCATCGGCCATTGCCGACAGCTTCAGCGTTCTAAGTTTGGTTAGCAGGTCATCAGTCATAACGACTCCCTTTTTCAGTGGTAATATTTTGGACCACGCAGATTCTCGTGCTCCAGTGGAAGCTGTAACTCTCTATTTCCTTTAACTGTTTCTCCGATGCCCTCCCTGTTGTGACGCAGCAGATTCTCGATAAAACGCCTTTCCGGATGGTTCAGCCCGCAGGCCTTGTCACAGGCTTTTTCCAGCCGTTCGGCACCGTATTTTTTCTGGAGCGACAGTAGGCCGAGAACAGCCCGATAAGCCTGCTCAGGATGATTCTTCGCGTTTAGCATCGCTTCCACCACCTGCCAGGTCGCCTTGCCGGTTCTCGCGGCATTATCCAGCAGCTTTTCAGGTGTCCAGCTGCTGTGCCCGCGGTGATTGACCGGCATGTGTGCCGGATTCGTGCTGTGGCTGTACTGCCGATCGCTGCGAGGGTGCTGAGCCACGCAGCGGCCCTTATGCCAGACCTGGACCAACGTCTGACCCGCTTTTACCGACAGCCTTTCACCAACCAGCTCATGGGGAACGGAGTACCAGTGGCGGTCGTATTCGACGTGATAGTCAGGAGCGACCTTCACCGCACGGTATTCGGTGTATTCATAGGGCATGGCTGGCAACGGCTGCAGGCACGGCGCATCGAGCAGCGCAAAGCGCTGCGCTCGGCTCTGGCCCCCATAACCTTTCATTGGCCGGTTATTCAGCTCGGTCATCAGCTCACTGAGCCTGACGTTGAGCGCATGCATCGTATGGAAGGTTTCATTGCGTATTCGCGCCAGGAGCCACCTTTCGACCAGCAGGACGCCGTTTTCCACTTTGGCCTTGTCTTTCGGTTTGTAGGGTCTGGCTGGCATCACTACCGTGCTGTAATGCGAGGCCAAAGACTGATAGCTGTCGTTGATGACCGGCTCGTAGCGATCTGCTTTCTCACCGCGCTACGCAGATTATCGGGTACCAGCAGGGCTGGAACGCCGCCGAGGAAGGTCAGGCAGTGGCTGTTAGCATTCAGCCAGCTCATCATGTCCTGACCGGGGCAGGCTTCTGCATAGGTATAATTTGACGCTCCCATGACAGCGACGAAGATGGCGACCCGGCGCACATTTCCCGTATCGGGGTCGGATACCGGCACCGTGGGCCCGCAGAAGTCGATGAACAGCTTCTCACCGGCACGGTGGGTCTGGCGCATCGAGCGTTTCTGGCATTTCTTCCATTGGCGATAACAACGGCAGAACTGAGAGTAGCCCAGCGCCATTTCTCCGGTTTGTAGTGGCACACTGATACTGGCCACCTGATCGGAGGTGATATGCTCACCTCATCAACACGACAGGTGACCTCATGGGTAAACATTTTACGGCGGAATTTAAGCTCGAAGCCGCAAAGCTGGTTGTCGACCACGGCTACACATACGTTAAGGCCGCAGAGGCGGTTAATGTCAGCCATTCTGCCATTAGTCGCTGGGTCAATAAGCTTCGCCTTGAACGACAGGGAAAAACGCCAACGGGACTTCCTCTTACCCCTGAACAGCTCGAGCTGCGTGAGATGAAGAAAAAAGTCCAATGCCTTGAAATGGAGAACGAAATCCTAAAAAAGGCTACGGCGCTCTTAATGTCGGACTCACTCAACGGTTCACTGTAGTCGACAGGCTGAGGGCGCGATACCCGGTCACGGCGTTGTGCCAAACTTTTGAGGTACATCGCAGCAGCTACAGGCACTGGCAGGCTTCCGCTAATGAACCCGACGGTGAGCGCGTGGTTAAGTGTAGTCGCGTCATGGAAGCCTGGAACGCCAGCGGCGGCTCTGCCGGCGCTCGAAGTATCGCGACCATCGTCACCGGCAGCTCTGGTGTCAAAATGGGGCGCTGGCTGGCAAGCTGATGAAGGAGCTGGGTATCGCCAGCTGCCAGCGACCGGCTCACAAATACAAACGCGGCGGCAATGAACACGTTGAAATACCGAACTATCTCAACCGCCAGTTCGCGGTTACCGCGCCGGATCAGGTCTGGTGCGGCGATGTGACCTACATCTGGACGGGCAAATGCTGGGCTTACCTTGCGGTGGTGCTAGACCTGTTCGCCCGCAAACCGGTGGGCTGGGCCATGTCGACGTCGCCGGACTCGGCGCTGACAGTTAAAGCGTTGCAGATGGCCTGGGAACTCCGGGGACAACCAACAGGAGTCATGTTCCACAGCGACCAGGGCAGCCACTATACCAGCCGTCAATACCGGCAAGCCCTGTGGCGCTGCCGGATAAAGCAGAGTATGAGTCGGCGGGGTAACTGCTGGGATAATGCGCCAATGGAGCGGTTCTTCCGCAGCCTGAAGACAGAATGGGTGCCGACAAAGGGTTACAACAGCTTCAGCGAAGCCCAGGACGCGATTATCCGCTACATCACGGGGTATTACAGCGCTATCCGGCCTCACTGGTATAACGGCGACTTAACTCCAAACGAATCTGAGCGACTGTTCTACATACAGTCTAATGCGGTGGCCAATATTAGTTGACCACTACAATCAGGCAATGGCCACGACAGCGATGCGGCGGTAAAACGGGAGAGCACCTCATAGACTGTGGAAGGGCTGACCCTAAGAGCAGCGGCGATGGTGCGATTAGACTGGTTGCACTCAAATTTGAGTTTGAAGATCTGAAGACAAGTCTCCATGGGACTCCTGCTTTTTCTCTTTCTGGCCATCGTTATCTCCATTTCAGTAGAAACTGCGAACGGAGAGGAGGTTAGAAGAGTTAAGTCCCGGAGTGATCGATACGACGCGAATCAGTGATCGACCTTAGATGCGAAATCGTGATCGATTGTCATGCGAATCACTGATCGATCACGATGCGAATATGCACCCGCTTCGGACGTTCAGTTTTATCATGCAACAGCAGCAGGTTATGCTCGCTCATTATCCTGTAAAGCCGTTTGGCGTTCACCGGTGGAAGTCCCTCTGCACGACGTTGCTTACGCAGGATACCCCACACTCGGCGGTAACCGTAACTGGGCATGTCGCTGATGATACGGAGGATGTCCGATAATATCTCAGCATCAGCTTCGTCATTACGCCGGTTGCTGCGCCTGTCCAGCCAGTCGGCAGAACGGTTAACCCGCAGTGACAGCTGCGCACGCGACACGCTCATGGCGCGGCTGACCAGAGCTATTCCCCGTCCTTTGGCAACAAGGGCGCGTGCGCTATCCATTTTCGCGACTGGCGGTACTCCACTGCTTCTTTGAGGATCTCAACTTCCATCCTCTTCTTACCCAGAAGGCGCTGTAGCTCCCGGACCTGCTTGAGGGCAGTCGCCAGCGCCGAAGCTGGAACCACTTCTTCTCCGGCCGCAACGGCGGTGAGGCTTCCTTCCTGGTATTGCTTCTTCCACTTAAACAAAAGGCTGGGCTGGATGCCATGCAGGCGGGCTACATGGGAGACGTTCATCCCCGGCTCCATTGTCTGCTGAATGATGGCGATTTTCTCTTGCGGAGTTTTACGCTTACGGACTTCTTGCCCTAACAGGATCCCGGTCATTTCAAAATTAGCATGATTGTTAGACATATATCTAAGCCTATCTCTTATCTGGAGATACAGCTACTGTCTGGTGTTACAGGGGGCTACAGGGCAAGAGCTCCATGGTCAACGGGTTTATGCGTCACTTGCCGATATTCCTGCCAAGGTGGACATGGTCGATGTCTTTCGCCAGTCAGAGGCCGCTTACGAGGTAGCTAAAGAAGCTATCGCCATTGGTGCAAAAGTGCTGTGGTTACAAATTGGCGTCATAAACGAGCAGGCGGCGGTGTTGGCAAAAAATGCCGGACTTGAGGTGGTGATGGATCGCTGCCCGAAAATCGAGATTCCACGCTTAGGTCTTGCCAAGTAACTGGTCTGCACTTAATGCCGGCTACTGCAGCCGGCATTAATGCTGTAAGCGAGGCGCTCGCTGCTTGATCTCTTTAGCAAGCTCATCCAGAGAAGAGTGTCTGTTATTATCGGGCGTTTCTTGCATCAACTGTGCTTCCGCCAGATAGGTATGAATGGCTTGTCCTTGTTCATCTTCCATCACAACATGATACCAAGGTGAAGAGCGCAGCGTATCGTGGGCATCCAGTTCCTCCCACGCCGGGCTTACCAGCGAGTATTCAGGATCGATATCAATCACGACACCAGGGTATCCCAGCAGTTTATGACGAATCTGTTCTCCAATACCAAATTTACAGATAATCATAATGCCTCCTGAGATAATTTGACTCTGTAACCTTACTTCTATATGGGCGCGAACGCCCAGATTTCAAGTTGTATGTGGAACAGCGTATTTGCTAACGGAACGAGGTTATTTTACTGCTAATAGTATGAGGCATATTGTATCGCCGTGCAGGAAATAAAGGTGTCTGCCCATTGATGATTGAGGAGGCGTTTAGATGTCTGAACACTGTGTGACAGCCTATGTATACGGTGTGGTGCAGGGGGTTGGTTTTCGTTATCACACACAACAGCAGGCCTGACAGTTGGGCGTAAAAGGGTATGCCAGGAATTGTGAGGATGGCAGTGTGGAAGTGGTAGCCAGTGGTGAGCCGCAGCAGGTTGAACAACTTATCATTTGGCTAAAAGCGGGTGGACCGCGCAGTGCTCGTGTTGAGCGCGTTCTTGTCGAGCCTTGCGCGATGATGGATTACACGGGTTTTTCAATCCGCTATTAGCCGAATATCAGATGCATTTTACCGGCTTAGGTAGTCCTGCAATTTTGGTTGCCTGTTTGGCGGGGCCTTTCGGAAAGAGCCGATACAGGTAGCGGCTATTACCTTTTTCTTCGCCGTACTTTTGTTCCATCGCTTTTACCAGCATGCGAATCGCCGGTGAGGTGTTGAACTCCAGATAGAAGTGGCGAACAAAGCGCACCACTTCCCAATGGACATCTGTTAACGCGATATCTTCCTGCTTTGCCAGTAGCGGTGCGAGAGACTCACTCCAATCAGCGATGTTAAGCAAGTATCCCTGTGCATCCGTTTCTATAAAACGCCCTTCAAACTCCAACATAGTGCCTCGTAACCCCTGTTTTAAGCGAAGTGTAGCAAAGAAATTCAGTCGGAAGAATGGGGGATCAGGGAGAATAAAAAGGCCTGAGCGGCAGAGACGCCATACTCAGGCCCGTTACAGCAGTACAATGATAAAGGCAGAAGCCTCAATCCGGTTAGTCGTTGCGCATGATGCCTAAAATGCTCAACAAGCTCACGAACAGGTTATAAATGGAGACGTACAGGCTAACCGTGGCGCGAATATAATTCGTTTCACCACCGTGAATGATGTTGCTGGTTTCCCAGAGAATGGCACCGGCAGAAAACAGAATGAACAAGCCACTCAACGCAAGATGTAACGCCGGAAGTTGGAGGAACAGATTGGCAATCACCCCGACGATCAGAACAACAAATCCCGCCATCATCATCCCGGACAGGAATGACATATCCTTGCGCGTTGTTAGAATATAGGCAGAACAGCAGAAAAAGACCAGGGCCGTGCCGCCCAATGCAAGCATGATAATGTCAGAGGCGCCGGAGGCAATCAGTGAGCTCAGAATCGGGCCCAACGTGTACCCCATAAAACCCGTGAGCGCAAATGCTGCCAGAATACCTGCTGGACTGTTGGCGAGTTTGTGGGTCAAAAACATCAGACCGTAAAACCCTATCAGCATCAACAATAAGCCAGGCGCGGGAAAGTTTAGCACCGTACTGACGGTTGCGGTAAGCGCGGAAAAACCCAGAGTAAGTGATAAAAGGAAATACGTGTTACGCAGCACCTTGTGCGTGCTGAGCAGTGAGCTTTCCTGTCTGGAAGAGACCACAATACGATCCATGGCAGCGACTCTCTCTGTTAAATGATTATTATGACTCAGTAGGCCTTGTTGAATAATAGGGAATCGTGCTGTTTTACTATGCCCATTTTGGTAGAAAATGCTTATCACCTCAGGCATTCCGTTTTCTCATGATGCTTAACTGCATGATTTTACCTTGCTGGAAACAATCGTTTTACTGGGCTGGTAGCATAAAATCTGTTTATTCAACAAAGCCGACTCAGGATATCAGCATAGATGGTTGCATAGGGTTATTAAAGACGTTTTACCCTTCTTTACGCTGTGAAGTGCTAATTTTATAAGCATTATGATGATATTACGTCCAGTTAATGCTAAATAGGTTATTTTTAGCGCAGTTGAGCGTTATCAGGCTTTACAACCTGACGGGCTGTGTTTATAGTTCGCTTCGTTGTGGAGGGGTGGCCGAGTGGTTTAAGGCAGCGGTCTTGAAAACCGCCGAGTGTAACAGCTCCGTGAGTTCGAATCTCACCTCCTCCGCCACTTTTTTCAAGTACTTATCTGTAGTTTCCCATCTTGCTTTTCTCCCTGTTGGTATTCACTTGGTATACTTTGTTGGTATATCCATTTCGCTTAACTGCATGATTATTCACTTTTATTGATTAATGGTAAATCGAGAGTAGGGCTGATTTTTGTCTTGCGATCATAGGTAATCACCTGCATTTCGGTTTTGTGTCCAGACCCTGTACATAAATTTGTGTAATTGACTGATTTTTATATGTTCAATCCAACATCAAAAACAGGTTAATTTATGGACGAAAAACAGTTGCAGGCTCTGGCTAACGAACTGGCCAAAAATCTCAAAACCCCTGACGCTCTCAGCCAATTCGATCGCCTGCTGAAGAAAATCAGCGTTGAGGCTGCTCTCAACGCCGAAATGTCCCACCATCTGGGCTACGATAAAAATCAGCCCAAACCGGGGGCCAACTCCCGCAACGGCTATTCCACAAACACCGTGACCACCGGCGATGGCTCTCTGGAACTACGTACTCCGCGCGATCGTGATGGCTCCTTCGAACCACAACTGGTGAAGAAAAACCAGACCCGGATCACCGGGATGGATAACCAAATCCTGTCCCTGTACGCCAGAGGGATGACCACCCGCGAGATAGCGTCTGCGTTCAACGAGCTGTATGACGCGGATGTCTCACCGGCGCTGGTCTCGAAGGTCACCGACGCCGTGATGGAACAGGTTACTGAATGGCAAAATCGTCCACTGGATGCAGTCTATCCCATTGTTTACCTTGACTGTTTCATCCTGAAGGTCCGGCAGGACAGTCGCGTCATCAATAAATCCGTGTTCCTGGCACTGGGTATCAACATCGAGGGCCAGAAAGAACTGCTGGGTATGTGGCTGGCCGAAAACGAGGGCGCGAAGTTCTGGCTCAATGTGCTGACAGAACTAAAAAACCGCGGCCTGAACGATATCCTCATCGCCTGTGTCGACGGTCTGAAAGGCTTCCCGGATGCCATCAACGCGGTGTATCCGGAAGCCCGCATCCAGCTGTGCATCGTGCACATGGTACGCAACAGCCTGAGGTTCGTCTCTTGGAAGGACTACAAAGCCGTCACACGCGACCTGAAAGCCATCTATCAGGCCGCTACGGAAGAAGCAGGCCAGCAGGCGCTGGAAGCATTCGCCAGCGCATGGGACAGCCGCTATCCACAGATAAGCCGGAGCTGGCAGACGAACTGGAGCAATCTGGCAACGTTCTTCGCTTACCCGGCAGATATCCGCAAAGTCATCGACACAACCAACGCCATCGACTCGCTGAACAGTGTGATCCGGTATGCAATTAAAAAACCAAGGTGTTCCCGACTGACGACGCAGTGAAAAAGGTGGTGTGGCTGGCAATCCAGTCGGCCTCACAGAAATGGACGATGCCACTGCGGGACTGGCGTATGGCAATGAGCCGTTTTATTATCGAGTTCGGTGACCGCCTGGACGGTCACTACTGAGAAAGGCATTTACACAGAATCATGTACAGGGTCTAAGTTAAGGGAGACAGAATTTCTTTCCAAACAATCTTGCAGCCTTGCCACTGCGATATCTCTTTTTTCTCCTTCACCATGTGGGGAACTTTTCTCCCATGCTTTCCAAAAAGCATGATATTCTTCAGGATTATTAGGTGTCGTTATAGTTTGAGTAGATACGCTTGAATGTGTGGTAGGCATCACTGGTACTGTGTTTATTAACGCTGCTGAACGTGAATAGTTGTCATCTTTTATAGTGTAGTGGTCAACTAATATTGGCCACCGCATTAGACTGTATGTAGAACAGTCGCTCAGATTCGTTTGGAGTTAAGCCGCCGTTATACCAGTGAGGCCGGATAGCGCTGTAATACCCCGTGATGTAGCGGATAATCGCGTCCTGGGCTTCGCTGAAGCTGTTGTAACCCTTTGTCGGCACCCATTCTGTCTTCAGGCTGCGGAAGAACCGCTCCATTGGCGCATTATCCCAGCAGTTACCCCGCCGACTCATACTCTGCTTTATCCGGCAGCGCCACAGGGCTTGCCGGTATTGACGGCTGGTATAGTGGCTGCCCTGGTCGCTGTGGAACATGACTCCTGTTGGTTGTCCCCGGAGTTCCCAGGCCATCTGCAACGCTTTAACTGTCAGCGCCGAGTCCGGCGACGTCGACATGGCCCAGCCCACCGGTTTGCGGGCGAACAGATCTAGCACCACCGCAAGGTGAGCCCAGCATTTGCCCGTCCAGATGTAGGTCACATCGCCGCACCAGACCTGATCCGGCGCGGTAACCGCGAACTGGCGGTTGAGATAGTTCGGTATTTCAACGTGTTCATTGCCGCCGCGTTTGTATTTGTGAGCCGGTCGCTGGCAGCTGGCGATACCCAGCTCCTTCATCAGCTTGCCAGCCAGCCAGCGCCCCATTTTGACACCGGAGCTGCCGGTGACGATGGTCGCGATACTTCGAGCGCCGGCAGAGCCGCCGCTGGCGTTCCAGGCTTCCATGACGCGACTACACTTAACCACGCGCTCACCGTCGGGTTCATTAGCGGAAGCCTGCCAGTGCCTGTAGCTGCTGCGATGTACCTCAAAAGTTTGGCACAACGCCGTGACCGGGTATCGCGCCCTCAGCCTGTCGACTACCGTGAACCGTTGAGTGAGTCCGACATTAAGAGCGCCGTAGCCTTTTTTAGGATTTCGTTCTCCATTTCAAGGCATTGGACTTTTTTCTTCATCTCACGCAGCTCGAGCTGTTCAGGGGTAAGAGGAAGTCCCGTTGGCGTTTTTCCCTGTCGTTCAAGGCGAAGCTTATTGACCCAGCGACTAATGGCAGAATGGCTGACATTAACCGCCTCTGCGGCCTTAACGTATGTGTAGCCGTGGTCGACAACCAGCTTTGCGGCTTCGAGCTTAAATTCCGCCGTAAAATGTTTACCCATGAGGTCACCTGTCGTGTTGATGAGGTGAGCATATCACCTCCGATCAGGTGGCCAGTATCAGTGTGCCACTACAGACACAGCCTAGTTACCATTGGTGATTTTTAGAAAACAAAAATATCTATCATGTTGGTTTATCAACCAGCACTATCGAAAACCATAAACTGCATTCTGCGGTTTTTTTTTGTGTGGTGAAAATATGGCTTGGTACAAAACGGGAACCATCGCTGCCACTAACGGCAGCAAAATCATTACGTGCACAGGAACCCAATTCACTCATCCATTAAACGGTGTATCAGCAGGGCGGATGTTATTATTGCCCGCTGCTGGCACTGTTCAAATTTATGAAATTGAGTCTGTACAATCCGATACACAATTAACGCTGGTATCTGCGTTCACTGGCACAACGGGAACGGGTAAAGCCTATGCTATTCCCACCTCTCCGACGGTTTCCATTGAGCAGTTTGCGCATGAATTTGCCTCAACGCTTGCTTATTACCAGCAGCAGTTATCAAGCTGGCAGCAGATATTAACCGGAACGGGAAACGTTACGTTGACCACGCCAGACGGTCAGACCGTTACCGTTCGCTCGCAACGGGCGTGGGATACGGCGCTGAATGGGAAAGCCAATTCCAGCGATGTTTTCTTGCTGAAAGGCGCGCTTGGAACCAATGACCTGAACAATGTTATCGGGACCGATTACCAGGGTATCTGGTGGCAGAATGCGACCGCAAACGCCACGGCGGCAAGGAACTATCCTGTGGTGTCCGCTGGGAACCTGCTTGTGCTCTACAACAGTGTGACCAGCTACGGCATTACGCAGATTTATATCACCCCTGTTTCAAAGCGCATTTTTATCAGAAGCAAGCCAACACCGAGCGATGCATGGACAACATGGGATGAGTTTTGGACTAGCGCAAATCTGCCAAACCCCGCAACGCTTGATACTGCGCAAAACATAAGTGGGCTAAAGCAATTTCGTAGGAATTCAGAAGCGTTCATGATCTTCCCTGCTGAACAAGGAAAGTCGTCGTTCATGATGTAGCCCCCTGTAACACCAGACAGTAGCTGTATCTCCAGATAAGAGATAGGCTTAGATATATGTCTAACAATCATGCTAATTTTGAAATGACCGGGATCCTGTTAGGGCAAGAAGTCCGTAAGCGTAAAACTCTGCAAGAGAAAATCGCCATCATTCAGCAGACAATGGAGCCGGGGATGAACGTCTCCCATGTAGCCCGCCTGCATGGCATCCAGCCCAGCCTTTTGTTTAAGTGGAAGAAGCAATACCAGGAAGGAAGCCTCACCGCCGTTGCGGCCGGAGAAGAAGTGGTTCCAGCTTCGGCGCTGGCGACTGCCCTCAAGCAGGTCCGGGAGCTACAGCGACTTCTGGGTAAGAAGACGATGGAAGTTGAGATCCTCAAAGAAGCAGTGGAGTACCGCCAGTCGCGAAAATGGATAGCGCACGCGCCCTTGTTGCCAAAGGACGGGGAATAGCTCTGGTCAGCCGCGCCATGAGCGTGTCGCGTGCGCAGCTGTCACTGCGGGTTAACCGTTCTGCCGACTGGCTGGACAGGCGCAGCAACCGGCGTAATGACGAAGCTGATGCTGAGATATTATCGGACATCCTCCGTATCATCAGCGACATGCCCAGTTACGGTTACCGCCGAGTGTGGGGTATCCTGCGTAAGCAACGTCGTGCAGAGGGACTTCCACCGGTGAACGCCAAACGGCTTTACAGGATAATGAGCGAGCATAACCTGCTGTTGTTGCATGATAAAACTGAACGTCCGAAGCGGGAGCATAAAGGCAAAATCGCGGTAGCAGAGAGCGATATGTGCTGGTGCTCAGATGGCTTCGAGTTCGGTTGTGACAACGGCGAGAAGCTGCGGGTGACGTTCGCACTGGACTGCTGCGACCGGGAGGCCATAGACTGGGCAGCGAGCACCAGGGGTTATGACAGTTCAACCGTGCAGGATGTGATGCTGAGGTCGATGGAAAAACGCTTCGGTAGCGCGCTGCCGGATAAACCAGTGCAATGGCTGACGGATAATGGTTCAGCGTACACAGCGCATGAAACGCGGAAGTTCGCCAGAGAACTGAATCTGGAGCCCTGCACAACAGCAGTGAGCCGTCCACAGAGTAACGGCATGGCAGAACGGTTCGTGAAGACGATGAAGGAAGATTACATCGCCTTCATGCCAAAACCCGATGTGCGAACAGCGCTGAAGAATCTTGCAGCGGCGTTCAATCATTACAATGAAAACCATCCGCACAGTGCGCTGGGATACAACTCCCCAAGAGAATATCGGCGCCAGCGGGCATCGTTAACTTAAGATACAAAAGCTGTCCGGAGATGGTGGGTCAAGATCAGAAAGTCGTCGTTCATCCGAGGAAGTGACGCTGATGGAAATTCAAGATGGTATTTGGGTTACGGTGGTGGCAACGTAAATACGCTAACGTTGCATAACTATAAAGCAAGTAACGGGATCTATTTCAACGAAAACGGCGATATATCGATTAATCCGGCTGATGGTAAACGTATTTACCAATGGACATATCCGCTACTGGCGGCAGGGCTGAATGCTGTATCCGACGCCAACGGCTTCTGGAAAACAGCAAGCCCGGTTGTGAAGCTGTTTGCTGACGGCACCAGCGAACTCACCAGCGAAGCCGAGGGCATCACCACCGAGCGCCTGAACGAAGGGGTGTACCGCATTTCCGACTGTTTGGGGCTGAATGCCGATCGTGCCTGGGGCGGTGATGAGGGCGGTATCGATGTGCCGATGTGCCGTAACAAGTTACCCCGCCTGTGGGTGGACTATGGCGGCGATGAGGGGAGTTCGCAGATAAACCCGGATGGCTCTATGGTCATTCGGACCTATCACCGGCCACATCCGGATGCGCCCGCTTTCGCCCGCAATGAGATAGAGGGCTACACGAACGGCGACTCGATCGACATCCCGCGTGACACCTTCATATCGGTACGCGTGCAAATGCCAGAACGTGAGGAGCTCAAACCGAAAGTAATGCACAGTAATGTTTACTGCAACACCGTAGTGAATTGAAATGATAGCGTCCGGTGGTAATGTCGGGCGCTTCATTCACATCAATGAAACCAATCGTTCACAGATTCCAACCACTAAGATCTGCGTGCCGTGCACGTGTCGTACGGTGACGTAATGTGCCGTGTTATTGCGTAAAAATGCGGTGTGAATGCCAAGGATGGCTATCCTATCAGCCCACCATTGCATCATTTCTTTGCGCTTGTCGAGGTGCTACGGTTAAAGAAATAAATAGCTGTTCCGAATAGTAGATCACTTGGTAACTATAGGTGATTATTTTGCTACTCATCACTACCACTCCTGAGCCTTGATATAAAAGGCTTCTGGGACGGGAAGCTGATTATCCCTTGTGCCCAAGGCTTGTGAAGGGTGTGGCGGTATTAGGAGCAGCTATTTAGCGTGTGTTGAAGCACCTGAAAGCGGCTATAGCGAATGGGATTTCCTTCGTCAAATGTGGAGCGTTCAGCGGTCAAATTTGGGAGATTCTGATGTAGTCTGCAAGTCGAAATGGACGGTAACTTATTGATAAAAATGTCGTGTATTGTCGTGCTTTGTTGTGTTTTGTTGCCTATTTTTTGAGCACAAATATAACATAAGTATATGATAAATATCATATTATTATTTTAGACTTTCGCTGATGCTCCAACATCGCTGTTCCCAATCCGCCACGGCGCCAGCGCGGATGAATAGCAAAGGCGACCAAGCGGCAACGCGAGCCGCGACGCACCATGATTGCCAGCGCTACCGGGTTGTTGTTGACGCTCCAGATGCGGCTCTCGGTCAACGACAGACCCTCTGCGTTAAAGCGTGTGGCAAACGTCGGGCCATCGAGGGTGAAAGGGATCACATAATCCGTGAAGCATTCGGTCAATATGGCGACGAGCTGATGGCTGTCGTAGTGCGTGGCATCACGGCAGACCAGTGGTGAAATCGATGTCATGGACGTTTCCTATAGTGTCGGCGCTAGCGTATACGGTTCCCTGGAAACAGGATTATCGGTTGATATGCCGTTGTACTCAAACAAGATGCGCTTTTTAGCCTAAAATTCATGTAGAATGATCGGCCACTCGCGCTACGGGTACGGCGATGTGGCGATAAACAGGGAGGGCGTTGCCCGGATTCCTCTGTTAAACAGATACTCATCAGTGAGTTATGCGGAAATTAACGTTAACTCATTGTTTTATCCGACGCCTGTGAAGGCGACACTCTGAGGCTGCTCAATGAGCGAAAAGTTACAAAAAGTGCTGGCGCGTGCTGGCCACGGCTCACGCCGCGAGATCGAAGGCATTATTCAGGCAGGCCGTGTGAGCGTGGACGGCAAAATTGCGACGCTGGGCGACCGCGTCGAGGTAACCAAAGCAACCCGCATTCGTATCGATGGTCACGTGGTTTCTGTTAAAGAAACCGAAGAAGCGGTCTGTCGCGTACTGATTTATTACAAACCAGAAGGTGAGCTTTGCACCCGCAGCGATCCCGATGGTCGCCCGACGGTGTTCGATCGTTTGCCGAAAATGCGCGGTTCGCGCTGGGTGGCGGTAGGGCGTCTGGATGTGAATACATCCGGCCTGCTGCTGTTCACCACCGACGGCGAACTGGCAAACCGCTTGATGCACCCCAGTCATGAAGTGGAACGCGAATATGCGGTGCGTGTGTTTGGTGAAGTGGATGAGGATAAACTCAAGCTGCTGACCAAAGGCGTACAGCTTGATGACGGTCCTGCATCGTTCTGCACCCTGAAGTACAGCGGCGGTGAAGGATTAAACCAGTGGTATAACGTTACGCTGACAGAAGGGCGTAACCGAGAAGTGCGTCGTCTGTGGGAAGCGGTTGGCGTGCAAGTAAGTCGCCTGATTCGCGTGCGCTATGGCGACATTCCATTACCAAAAGGGTTGCCGCGCGGTGGCTGGACGGAAATGCCGCTCGAACAACTTAACTATCTGCGCGAACTGGTGCAATTGCCGGCGGAAACCACCAGCAAGCTGCCGGTTGAGCGTGAGCGTCGTCGGGTGAAAGCCAATCAAATTCGTCGTGCGGTAAAAAGTCACGGCCAGGCAGGTCCTGCGCGGCGTAGTGCGCCAAAGCGTAACGGCTAAGTGTGATATTAAAAGCGTGACGTTAAGGTAGCTGGTTTTACACGGGGTGTGTCGTCGCCACACCCGACCCTGTACATAAATTTGTGTAATTGCCTGATTTTGATATGTTCAATCCAGCATCAAAAACAGGTTAATTTATGGACGAAAAACAGTTGCAGGCTCTGGCTAACGAACTGGCCAAAAATCTCAAAACCCCTGACGCTCTCAGCCAATTCGATCGCCTGCTGAAGAAAATCAGCGTTGAGGCTGCTCTCAACGCCGAAATGTCCCACCATCTGGGCTCATATCGTTATACACATCTTTTGGCCATTTTTTGAACAGGATGCTCAGAACCATATCGTTATACACATCTTTTGGCCATTTTTTGAACAGGATGCTCAGAACCCCGTGAATTAAGGCATTCAAGCCATCCCATTGGCTTTTTGAGGTTCAAAATGCCACTCTGAGATAAACCCGTAACTCATTGATTAAACAGTGCGTTAGAAAGATGTGTATAACGATATGATCTGGGCTACGATAAAAATCAGCCCAAACCGGGGGCCAACTCCCGCAACGGCTATTCCACAAACACCGTGACCACCGGCGATGGCCCTCTGGCACTACGTACTCCGCGCGATCGTGATGGCTCCTTCGAACCACAACTGGTGAAGAAAAACCAGACCCGGATCACCGGGATGGATAACCAAATCCTGTCCCTGTACGCCAGAGGGATGACCACCCGCGAGATAGCGTATGCGTTCAAAGAGCTGTATGACGCGGATGTCTCACCGGCGCTGGTCTCGAAGGTCACCGACGCCGTGATGGAACAAGTTACTGAATGGCAAAATCGTCCACTGGATGCAGTCTATCCCATTTTTTACCTTGACTGTATCATCCTGAAGGTCCGGCAGGACAGTCGCGTCATCAATAAATCCGTGTTCCTGGTACTGGGTATCAACATCGAGGGCCAGAAAGAACTGCTGGGTATGTGGCTGGCCGAAAACGAGGGCGCGAAGTTCTGGCTCAATGTGCTGACAGAACTAAAAAACCGCGGCCTGAACGATATCCTCATCGCCTGTGTCGACGGTCTGAAAGGCTTCCCGGACGCCATCAACGCGGTGTATCCGGAAGCCCGCATCCAGCGGTGCACCGTGCACATGGTACGCAACAGCCTGAGGTTCGTCTTTTGGAAGGACTACAAAGCCGTCACACGCGACCTGAAAGCCATCTATCAGGCCGCTACGGAAGAAGCAGGCCAGCAGGCGCTGGAAGCATTCGCCAGCGCATGGGACAGCCGCTATCCACAGATAAGCCGGAGCTGGCAGACGAACTGGAGCAATCTGGCAACGTTCTTCGCTTACCCGGCAGATATCCGCAAAGTCATCGACACAACCAACGCCATCGAGTCGCTGAACAGTGTGATCCGGCATGCGATTAAAAAACGCAAGGTGTTCCCGACTGACGACGCAGTGAAAAAGGTGGTGTGTAGTGGCACACTGATACTGGCCACCTGATCGGAGGTGATATGCTCACCTCATCAACACGACAGGTGACCTCATGGGTAAACATTTTACGGCGGAATTTAAGCTCGAAGCCGCAAAGCTGGTTGTCGACCACGGCTACACATACGTTAAGGCCGCAGAGGCGGTTAATGTCAGCCATTCTGCCATTAGTCGCTGGGTCAATAAGCTTCGCCTCGAACGACAGGGAAAAACGCCAACGGGACTTCCTCTTACCCCTGAACAGCTCGAGCTGCGTGAGATGAAGAAAAAAGTCCAATGCCTTGAAATGGAGAACGAAATCCTAAAAAAGGCTACGGCGCTCTTAATGTCGGACTCACTCAACGGTTCACGGTAGTCGACAGGCTGAGGGCGCGATACCCGGTCACGGCGTTGTGCCAAACTTTTGAGGTACATCGCAGCAGCTACAGGCACTGGCAGGCTTCCGCTAATGAACCCGACGGTGAGCGCGTGGTTAAGTGTAGTCGCGTCATGGAAGCCTGGAACGCCAGCGGCGGCTCTGCCGGCGCTCGAAGTATCGCGACCATCGTCACCGGCAGCTCTGGTGTCAACATGGGGCGCTGGCTGGCTGGCAAGCTGATGAAGGAGCTGGGTATCGCCAGCTGCCAGCGACCGGCTCACAAATACAAACGCGGCGGCAATGAACACGTTGAAATACCGAACTATCTCAACCGCCAGTTCGCGGTTACCGCGCCGGATCAGGTCTGGTGCGGCGATGTGACCTACATCTGGACGGGCAAATGCTGGGCTTACCTTGCGGTGGAGCTAGACCTGTTCGCCCGCAAACCGGTGGGCTGGGCCATGTCGACGTCGCCGGACTCGGCGCTGACAGTTAAAGCGTTGCAGATGGCCTGGGAACTCCGGGGACAACCAACAGGAGTCATGTTCCACAGCGACCAGAGCAGCCACTATACCAGCCGTCAATACCGGCAAGCCCTGTGGCGCTGCCGGATAAAGCAGAGTATGAGTCGGCGGGGTAACTGCTGGGATAATGCGCCAATGGAGCGGTTCTTCCGCAGCCTGAAGACAGAATGGGTGCCGACAAAGGGTTACAACAGCTTCAGCGAAGCCCAGGACGCGATTATCCGCTACATCACGGGGTATTACAGCGCTATCCGGCCTCACTGGTATAACGGCGGCTTAACTCCAAACGAATCTGAGCGACTGTTCTACATACAGTCTAATGCGGTGGCCAATATTAGTTGACCACTACACGAACAGATGCGCGAGCTTCTGAACGGGCATTACATCACCCACAGCAAGAATATCCTGATAACAGGGCCAACTGGCAGCGGAAAAAGCTGGGTAGGTTGTGCCCTGGGCGAGCAGGCGTGCCGGCAAAAGAGAAGCGTTCAATACTGGCGCATGGGTCGGCTGCTGGATCAGCTTGAGCAGGGCCGACTGGATGGCAGCTGGCTTAAGCAACTGAAACAGCTTCAAAAAATAGAGCTTCTTATCTTGGACGACCTTGGTCTTGAAGTTATCACAACGCGGCAATGCAATGACTTGCTGGAAATAACGGAAGAGCGATATGGGCAAACCAGCACGATCCTTATCAGCCAGTTGCCGGTGGAGCAATGGTACGGAGTGATGGAAAACCCGACGGCGGCAGATGCCTTCCTGGATCGGCTGATCCACAACTCTCACAGAGTGGAGCTTCAGGGAGAATCATTAAGGAAAAATAGCCTGGCAGTGGAAAGCGCAGAAGAAACACGCTAAAACGATAAAAAAGTTAGGTTCCCGGGTGATCGATTACGATGCGAAAACGTGATCGACCTTAGATGCGAATCGATGATCGATCGCATGCGAATACGCAGCTACATCAGGGGCTACATCACATCGCCTCACGGGCATCCAGATACTCCGATTTATGAATATAAGCTGCTCGTACGCTGTTACGTTCTTGGTGGCTCATCTGGCGCTCAACCGCATCCTGTGACCACAAGCCAGATTCCATCAGGGCACTACAGGCCATTGCCCGGAATCCGTGGCCGCAGATTTCATCTTGCGTGTCATAACCCATCAGCCGCAGTGCCTTGTTGACCGTGTTTTCGCACATCGGTTTATACGGATTATGATCACCTGGAAATATCAGCTCCTGATGCCCGGAGATTTCCCGTATCTGTTTCAGAATAGCGATGGACTGAAGGGAGAGGGGAACGATATGTGGTATGAGCATTTTCGCACCACTCCCGGAATAGCGGACACCCGGGATGGCCCCGCGAGTGGCAGGAATGGTCCAGATTTTGTTTCTGAAATCGATCTCAGCCCAACGGGCAAAGCGAAGTTCGCTGGAACGGATGAACAGGTGCAGAGTGAGTGAGACTGCCAGACGTGTTAATTCTCGTCCTTGCTGGTATTCGCCAATCAGAGTCAACAGTTCCGGTAGTCGCTCCAGCGTAAGGGCAGGGTAGTGGCGTTTAACCGGAGGGGCGATGATACCGTCCAGATTTGCCGCCGGATTGTGTTCTATCAACTCCTGATGCACGGCATGACGCATGATGTCTTTGAAGGGTTTTGCGGATGA
This sequence comes from Symbiopectobacterium sp. Eva_TO, assembly GCF_053848865.1. Taxonomy (NCBI): domain Bacteria; kingdom Pseudomonadati; phylum Pseudomonadota; class Gammaproteobacteria; order Enterobacterales; family Enterobacteriaceae; genus Symbiopectobacterium; species Symbiopectobacterium sp. Eva_TO. The sequence continues at coordinate 3,652,222 of NZ_JBSPEY010000004.1, forward strand.
TTTTAAGTTGCGGATTTTTGCGTCGTTAAGAGGCATTTGGGGGTCACTCCGTCATCGAACCAACTTGACCCCAAATCTGACCACCAAATTCTCCCGATGCGGAGGGAAAACTGAAAATGCATCGGGAAGACTTTTCACGCTAACTTATTGAATCTGAATCACATAGGGATTCGCAAAGCGGCATGAAAACAAGAATTTGGCTCCTCTGACTGGACTCGAACCAGTGACATACGGATTAACAGTCCGCCGTTCTACCGACTGAACTACAGAGGAATCGGTGAGTGCGGTGGATAATAGCGATAGCGTATGGGCTTGTCAAAGGGTGTGATGCACAATCTTTACTGATTGCCGATCTAATAATCAATTCTTCGAATTATCAGGGTGTTGATAAGTGATTTTATCATGATGTGTACGGCTCATCCTCAGGCCGTCAATCAGGGGTTGCACCCTGATATGGCAGAGTTTGCCTTATGCTGGTGCATTGGCTTGCCGCTTTCCTGGCTGCACCTTGCAGTGGCGATAAAGCAAAAAAGTAGGCCAACCATTTCTTTTCCTTATTTTACGGGCAACTGTGCTCACAAAATGAGTATGAGAATCGCAATGTTGAACAAAGTGGCGCGCTTCTTGCTACCTCAAAAGGGTAACTACTCAGGAGGCGAAAATGAATCTAAGGCGGCTCAAATATTTTGTTAAAATCGTTGGTAATGCCTTTAAATAGTTGGCTTTTGTGATATTCTGCCGCTATTTGAGGTTTCCACGTGGTTACTGTTTTTGTTCATTGCCCTCGCTGCCATTCAGATAAAGTTTATCGACATGGTCTTAGTCCAACTAAGCGCGAACGCTTCCGGTGTCACTGCTGTCGCCGTGTATTCCAGCTTACCTACCGCTATGAAGCGCGAAAGCCGGGAGTCAAAGAGCAGATCGTTGATATGGCCTTCAACGGTGCCGGTGTTCGCGATACCGCCAGAACGTTGAAAATCGGCATCAATACGGTCATCCGGGCTTTAAAAAGCTCTCGCCCCGCAGGATAACGTCTTCTCCCGTTGCTCACGCCGACGTCGCCCTTATCTGTGAACTTGATGAGCAATGGAGCTTCGTTGGCAGTCAGGCGCTACAGCACTGGCTCTGGTACGCTTACAATACCAAAACGGGCGGTGTTCTGGCCTACACTTTTGGCCCCCGAACCGAGGAGACCTGCCGTGAATTGCTGGCTCTGTTGACACCGTTCAACATCGGCATGATTACCAGTGACAACTGGGGCAGCTATGCAAGAGAGGTTCCGAAGCAGAAACATCTGACTGGCAAGATCTTCACGCAACGCATAGAGCGCAATAACCTGATGCTCCGTACCCGCATTAAACGACTGGCGCGTAAAACGATTTGGTTCTCGCGCTCCGTCGAGATCCACGAAAAAGTCATCGGAGCCTTCATCGAAAAACACATGTTTTACTAATTGGAGTCATTACCGTTTTGTTGACTCGATTTTTAAACTGATTAAATTGTCGCTGCATTGTCTAGACTATTCGCTGCTCAGCAAGCGAGCAAAGACAGTGAACATCAGCATAAAAACGCCAACCCGTGGTGAAATCTCACATCTAGTCATTGATGGAACCGGCCTGAAGGTCTTTGGCGAAGGCGAATGGAAAGCCCGGCAGCATGGTGCCGACAGACGCAGGGTGTGGCGTAAGCTGCATCTGGCAGTAGACAGTGCGACGCATGAGATTATCTGTGCGGATTTGTCGCTCAGTGGTACGACTGATGCCCAGGCTCTGCCGGCACTGATACCAGACCCACCGGAAAATCAGAGAGGCATCGGCTGACGGCGCTTACGATACAGGTTACTGCCATGATGCTCTGCTGAGGAAGAAAATAAGGCCGCTTATCCCGCCGCGAAGGGGGGCGCAATATTGGCCGGACCACTGATGTAGCCCCCTGTAACACCAGACAGTAGCTGTATCTCCAGATAAGAGATAGGCTTAGATATATGTCTAACAATCATGCTAATTTTGAAATGACCGGGATCCTGTTAGGGCAAGAAGTCCGTAAGCGTAAAACTCCGCAAGAGAAAATCGCCATCATTCAGCAGACAATGGAGCCGGGGATGAACGTCTCCCATGTAGCCCGCCTGCATGGCATCCAGCCCAGCCTTTTGTTTAAGTGGAAGAAGCAATACCAGGAAGGAAGCCTCACCGCCGTTGCGGCCGCAGAAGAAGTGGTTCCAGCTTCGGCGCTGGCGACTGCCCTCAAGCAGGTCCGGGAGCTACAGCGCCTTCTGGGTAAGAAGACGATGGAAGTTGAGATCCTCAAAGAAGCAGTGGAGTACCGCCAGTCGCGAAAATGGATAGCGCACGCGCCCTTGTTGCCAAAGGACGGGGAATAGCTCTGGTCAGCCGCGCCATGAGCGTGTCGCGTGCGCAGCTGTCACTGCGGGTTAACCGTTCTGCCGACTGGCTGGACAGGCGCAGCAACCGGCGTAATGACGAAGCTGATGCTGAGATATTATCGGACATCCTCCGTATCATCAGCGACATGCCCAGTTACGGTTACCGCCGAGTGTGGGGTATCCTGCGTAAGCAACGTCGTGCAGAGGGATTTCCACCGGTGAACGCCAAACGGCTTTACAGGATAATGAGCGAGCATAACCTGCTGTTGTTGCATGATAAAACTGAACGTCCGAAGCGGGAGCATAAAGGCAAAATCGCGGTAGCAGAGAGCGATATGCGCTGGTGCTCAGATGGCTTCGAGTTCGGTTGTGACAACGGCGAGAAGCTGCGGGTGACGTTCGCACTGGACTGCTGCGACCGGGAGGCCATAGACTGGGCAGCGAGCACCAGGGGTTATGACAGTTCAACCGTGCAGGATGTGATGCTGAGGTCGGTGGAAAAACGCTTCGGTAGCGCGCTGCCGGATAAACCAGTGCAATGGCTGACGGATAATGGTTCAGCGTACACAGCGCATGAAACGCGGAAGTTCGCCAGAGAACTGAATCTGGAGCCCTGCACAACAGCAGTGAGCCGTCCACAGAGTAACGGCATGGCAGAACGGTTCGTGAAGACGATGAAGGAAGATTACATCGCCTTCATGCCAAAACCCGATGTGCGAACAGCGCTGAAGAATCTTGCAGCGGCGTTCAATCATTACAATGAAAACCATCCGCACAGTGCGCTGGGATACAACTCCCCAAGAGAATATCGGCGCCAGCGGGCATCGTTAACTTAAGATACAAAAGCTGTCCGGAGATGGTGGGTCAAGATCAGTCTGCGTGACTACGATGCTCAGGTGGGTGAAGCCATGGCGATGGTCAAAGCGCTTAACCGGATCACGCTATTAGGAATGCCGAACAGTATTCGCATCACGTGTATTAGTCGCGACTTGCTCTGACACTGGACCTTGAAAGGTTGAGAGTTACCGGTTTTGATATGGGTGTCGAATCCTTATACAAAACACGAGGTAACTCTCATGCTTCATACTAACAATCCCATCATCAAACACAAAGCCGGCCTGCTCAATCTCGCCGAAGAACTCGGTAACGTATCAAAAGCCTGTAAAATCATGGGGGTGTCACGCGACACGTTTTATCGCTATCAGGAACTGGCGGCAGAAGGCGGCATTGACGCTCTGGTTAACCAAAACCGCCGGGTTCCCAACCTGAAAAACCGTGCTGATGAAGCCACTGAACGTGCGGTTGTTGATTACGCCATTGAGTTCCCGGCTCATGGCCAGCACCGGACCAGTAATGAGCTGCGTAAAAAAGGCGTCTTCATTTCTGGCAGCGGTGTGCGCTCCATCTGGCAACGACACGATCTGGAAAACTTTCGTAAGCGCCTGAAGGCACTTGAGGAAAAAGTTGCCAGAGAAGGCATCGTACTTACTGATGCTCAAATCGCTGCACTGGAGAAGAAGGCGCACGACGACGAAGCCTGTGGTGAAATAGAGACTGCTCACCCGGGTTATCTGGGGTCGCAGGACACCTTCTACGTGGGTAATCTGAAAGGTGTTGGCCGTATCTACCAGCAGACGTTCGTGGATACGTACTCGAAAGTGGCGCACTGCAAGCTTTACACGAGTAAAGCACCGATCTCTGCCGCCGACCTGCTCAATGATCGCGTGCTGCCGTTCTACGAAGCTCAGGGGCTGCCAATGCTAAGAATACTGACGGACAGGGGGACGGAGTACTGCGGTAAAGTGGAACAACATGACTATCAGCTGTACTTGGCTATCAACGATATAGACCATACGAAAACGAAAGCGATGTCTCCGCAGACAAACGGTATCTGCGAGCGCTTCCATAAAACTATTTTGCAGGATTTTTATCAGGTTGCGTTCCGTAAGACGTTATACGAGGACCTAGAAAGTCTACAAAAGGATCTGGACAACTGGTTGTGGCATTACAATAATGAGCGAACTCATCAGGGTAAAATGTGCTGCGGGCGTACGCCAATGGCCACGTTACTTGATGGTAAACGAGTCTGGGCAGAAAAAAATCTGAACCAGATTTAATCTGACAGACACCTGTATAAATAACCGGTAACTGTCAGATCAGGTCTGAGCTAATACACATCACGTAACAATCGACCTGGGGCACAGTCGTTACAAGTTCTGATTTATTCAACAAAGCCTCTATGCTTTTCCAGCATGGCATTAGCCGCCCCAAATGTAACACAAACAGTTAATGAGGCCATTGAGCCTTTACTCAAAGAACAGGATATTCCTGATATGGCTGTGGCCGTGTTGGTGCATGGCAAACCTTACTTCTTTTCACAAAAAACACGCTATTTGAGCTAGGGTCAGTGAGTAAAACCTTTAATGGTGTACTTGGCGGTGTGGCGGTGAGAGAAGGGTGAGATCTCGCTAAACGACCCCGCTCCTAAACATTGGCCAGCCTTGAATCACCTCGTTATACACAAGTCCGCAACGCCTTATATGCCAAGGGTTAGCGGGCTGAAATAGGCAGCCGGTGGGGTTGTAAATGAAGTGAAACCGACGTGTACTATCGCCATTTACGGCGCTGAAAAATGACACGGGATTCAGATGGCTGGGCACACCAAGAACTGGAAGGGGTAATTCTATCTGGGCTGGCAACCGCAATGGGGGCGGGGTGAAATGCGGCAATACTCAAATGGCAGCATTGGTTTGTTTGGCGCATTAGCTGCAAAAAACAGTGGAATGACCTATGAGCAGGCAATGCAACAACGCGTATTATCAAATGAATTTCTTGGCGTTCACAGAAAACCAGACGAGTAGACGGGGAGCGGAAATAGGGACGTTTAGTTAGCGGTTGTTCTGTACATGTTGTATCTTAATATGCAATTTAACATAATATAGATTATGCGAACCAATGGATGGTACTGCTGATACGTTCTTTTGCCTTCGACCTTCAAACGTACTGAGTTACAGTTATGGTTATGGTTATAAAACAAACCCTGTTTTGCAGGACTGGACGACCAGTCAACGGAGCGATGGAAAACGCTGAGCCTTCCATGCGTGATGCACATCCACCAACAATGACGGTCGCCACATTCTTCAAACACATCTCAACTACTGATATTGAATATATATCGGCTGAGGCTGCAAACTCAGTACTTCAGCCTTGGATAACAGCCTGTGTGGCGGTTTTCTAATATCGTTCTTGTAGAAAATCTTGATGCCCGGATACAACACGCTGTGTTCAGCAGAGACGACTTTTTCATAGGTTGCCATTTTGGTTTCAGGAGCTCCCCACCCGTCCATGCTCAATATTACCTGCACGTTAGGATCTGATTTTACTTTATCAAACCCCGTCACCATCTTTTTAGTAAAACGGTGAACCACTAACACTTTCGGTGGCAGATTATTTTTCACAACCAATGTTGAAAGATAATCAACGACTCTGTTGATATCCTTGTCGTTAATTGTTCCAATTCGGGCCCCCGGAATGGCTTTTCCCATCATGATAAATTCAGGGTCTATGCCTAGATGCACATCCGGTTGAGTAAGAAAAGACTCAAGGCGGGATATCTCACGGTGTAAATCGCTCAGCCCAGGCTGAACGTCCAGAATCAGAACTGCACCTGGTGTCATCCTCACCACAGACAGTGCTTTATCTATTTGCATGTTACTCATACGGTTACGATATACCCCATCTCGTCCAGGCTGGTTGCTTGCTACGGTAGCAATATACTCTAATCCTGGAATGACGGGCTTTGATGGGGCTGCATTTTCCCATTCCTGCGCTTCAGCGGTTAATTTTTTCCACAGTTCAGGGGCAGGATATTCACCGAGGATTCCCATCCTACGAGAGTTAAAATTACCATAATAAACAACCAGTCTGTTTGCCGGAATAATCCCAGTTCGGGCGCTTGTTGATACATAAAACTTGTCGATACCATCCACCCGTGGCGGTGTTGTTGACAGAGTGCCTTGGGCATTAGTAGGTAAAAAAACATTCAACGTTGTGGTAACCATTAATACCCAAAGTTTCTTCATAAGAGTCCTTTCATTTTTTCCTGGTGATACATTCACTGGTTATAATCTGAAGCAAAATAACGGCCAGGCCATATATATAAGCAGTTGACGTTCAATGGCATTGAAACCAATGTTAAATTAGCGAATTTACTCTACAATGGATTTTCTAACCCACAACGAGATGCCTTCCTATGCCCAGACTGACACAGAAAGACATGACAGAGAGTGAACAGCGACAGCTCAAAACGCTGCTGGATCAGGAAAGGAAAAAACGAGGTCGCACGTTAACCAACGCAGAGAATAACCGTATTAAAAACGACTATATCGATAAGCTGATGAAAGAACGGGAGGCGGCGGCTAAGCAGGTTCGCGCAGAACAGAAGAAAAATAAATTCAAACCTGATGCTAATGCCACCTATGAATGGTCTGCCAATACCCATGTGCGGGGACGCCGTTAGGCCCGTTGTTATGTAGGGTATTTATCGATAGGAAAGATTATAACGGATGAAATGGTACGAGTATTGGATTGTTGTCGTCGGCGTCTTAACCGCATGCAGTCTGGCTCATGATGTGATTAAGGCGCTCAGAACAGGCGTGTTTGAAGAAGTACTCAAGGACCCTGTAGACCCTGTACATAAATTTGTGTAATTGCCTGATTTTGATATGTTCAATCCAACATCAAAAACAGGTTAATTTATGGACGAAAAACAGTTGCAGGCTCTGGCTAACGAACTGGCCAAAAATCTCAAAACCCCTGGCGATCTCAGCCAATTCGATCGCCTGCTGAAGAAAATCAGCGTTGAGGCTGCTCTCAACGCCGAAATGTCCCACCATCTGGGCTACGATAAAAATCAGCCCAAACCGGGGGCCAACTCCCGCAACGGCTATTCCACAAACACCGTGACCACCGGCGATGGCCCTCTGGCACTACGCTCCGCGCGATCGTGATGGCTCCTTCGAACCACAACTGGTGAAGAAAAACCAGACCCGGATCACCGGGATGGATAACCAAATCCTGTCCCTGTAAGCCAGAGGGATGACCACCCGCGAGATAGCGTCTGCGTTCAACGAGCTGTATGACGCGGATGTCTCACCGGCGCTGGTCTCGAAGATCACCGACGCGGTGATGGAACAGGTTACTGAATGGCAAAATCGTCCACTGGATGCAGTCTATCCCATTGTTTACCTTGACTGTATCATCCTGAAGGTCCGGCAGGACAGTCGCGTCATCAATAAATCCGTGTTCCTGGCACTGGGTATCAACATCGAGGGCCAGAAAGAACTGCTGGGTATGTGGCTGGCCGAATAATCCCTTGTTTCTTTAGGTACGGGACGCCACTTACCGTCCTTATCCTTGAAACCATCACCGCGGCCTTGAGCGATCCACTGGTCAACGTTAGTCGGCCCCCAGTTATATGCCATCAACGTATCATCGAGATTTCCTTTGATGTAGCCCCCTGTAACACCGGACAGTAGCTGTATCTCCAGATAAGAGATAGGCTTAGATATATGTCTAACAATCATGCTAATTTTGAAATGACCGGGATCCTGTTAGGGCAAGAAGTCCGTAAGCGTAAAACTCCGCAAGAGAAAATCGCCATCATTCAGCAGACAATGGAGCCGGGGATGAACGTCTCCCATGTAGCCCGCCTGCATGGCATCCAGCCCAGCCTTTTGTTTAAGTGGAAGAAGCAATACCAGGAAGGAAGCCTCACCGCCGTTGCGGCCGGAGAAGAAGTGGTTCCAGCTTCGGCGCTGGCGACTGCCCTCAAGCAGGTCCGGGAGCTACAGCGCCTTCTGGGTAAGAAGACGATGGAAGTTGAGATCCTCAAAGAAGCAGTGGGTTCGCCAGAGAACTGAATCTGGAGCCCTGCACAACAGCAGTGAGCAGTCCACAGAGTAACGGCATGGCAGAACGGTTCGTGAAGACGATGAAGGAAGATTACATCGCCTTCATGCCAAAACCCGATGTGCGAACAGCGCTGAAGAACCTTGCAGCGGCGTTCAATCATTACAATGAAAACCATCCGCACAGTGCGCTGGGATACAACTCCCCAAGAGAATATCGGCGCCAGCGGGCATCGTTAACTTAAGATACAAAAGCTGTCCGGAGATGGTGGGTCAAGATCATTCAACAGAAACTCGGTAATGCCTTCAAATAGTTGGCTTTTGTGATATTCTGCCGCTATTTGAGGTTTCCACGTGGTTACTGTTTTTGTTCATTGCCCTCGCTGCCATTCAGATAAAGTTTATCGACATGGCCTTAGTCCAACTAAGCGCGAACGCTTCCGGTGTCAGTGCTGTCGCCGTGTATTCCAGCTTACCTACCGCTATGAAGCGCGAAAGCCGGGAGTCAAAGAGCAGATCGTTGATATGGCCTTCAACGGTGCCGGTGTTCGCGATACCGCCAGAACGTTGAAAATCGGCATCAATACGGTCATCCGGGCTTTAAAAAGCTCTCGCCCCGCAGGATAACGTCTTCTCCCGTTGCTCACGCCGACGTCGCCCTTATCTGTGAACTTGATGAGCAATGGAGCTTCGTTGGCAGTAAGGCGCTACAGCACTGGCTCTGGTACGCTTACAATACCAAAACGGGCGGTGTTCTGGCCTACACTTTTGGCCCCCGAACCGATGAGACCTGCCGTGAATTGCTGGCTCTGTTGACACCGTTCAACATCGGCATGATTACCAGTGACAACTGGGGCAGCTATGCAAGAGAGGTTCCGAAGCAGAAACATCTGACTGGCAAGATCTTCACGCAACGCATAGAGCGCAATAACCTGACGCTCCGTACCCGCATTAAACGACTGGCGCGTAAAACGATTTGCTTCTCGCGCTCCGTCGAGATCCACGAAAAAGTCATCGGAGCCTTCATCGAAAAACACATGTTCTACTAATTGGAGTCATTACCGGAAAAAGTTTCTTCCTGCATGTTTATTGCCTATCGGTTTATTTTATCAGTATGGATTCTACTATATTCTTAGACAAGTCATAAATGTAACATATTTTTAATATTGAATTGCTGCCACAATATCTTGGCGCATTAGATTAATACACCGTTGTCTTTACACGGTCGGTGCTGACGTTAATGTTATTTTTCTCGGAGAGATATAATGAAATTAAAGCTAGTTACATTGGCAATGGCTTCATTGGTCACACTCAACGCACATGCTACTGCCATTGATTATCAGCATGAATTTAAAGATTCATCAAACGGAGAGCACAATGATAGCTTTAAGTTTTCCACGCTTTTTGAGCAAGGTTTTGGGCTATCAGCAGAAGCGCACTGGGCTCAGCATCCCAATGATAAATCAGAAAAAAGTCCGTTCAGCGAACGGGTCAGCAGCGGTACTGAGGTGGTCGCCAGCTATACTTATGATGTTAACAAGACCTTTTCTTTGGAACCTGGGTTTTCGTTGGAGTCGACTGCCGACTACAATAGCTATCGCCCTTATCTGCGCGGCAAGACAAATATTACCGACGATTTCTCCATATCGCTGACCTATCGCCCTTATTATAAACGAATCAGTAAAAACATTGGAACCCAGAAACAAACATCCGAAAAAGGTTATAATTTAACGTCGACGATGTCGTATAAGTTTCTTAATGACTATACGTTTGAATATGAGCTGGATTATCAAAATTCCAACGAACAAAAGGCCGCCCCGTCAGAAAACAAGAAGTATGCGTTTAGCCATGATTTTAAATTAAGCTATCAATGGGATAAAAATTGGCGCCCTCACCTTGCTGTCGGTAATGTCCCCGCGGTAGACAAAGGAAATCATCGGCAAACACGCTATCGGATCGGGATTCAGTATAGTTTCTGATATATTGTGAGCGTAAAAAAGCCGACAACAGAAATGCTGTCAGCTTTCATTTTTCAGATCGCTACGCTTTTAGTAACTGCATCGCACACGCTTTCACACTTTCCAGCAAGATTTTAACGTCTGCCAGGCTAACGGTAGGATTCAGCAAGGTTAGTTTCAGGCAAGTCATTCCGTCGGCTTCGGTAACACCCACATTTGCGCTGCCAGAAGCAAGCAGTGTGTCACCAATGCGTTGGTTCAGCAAAGCGACGGTTGCCGCGTCATCAGATTCCGGGCGGAAACGGAACAGAACGCTGGCCAGCTGCGGTTGCATCACCAATTCAAGATGCGACTGCTCGGCCACAAACTGTGCAACCTGTTGTGCCAGCGTTACGCCATTATCAATGATTTTGGCGTACTGCTTTTTACCCAATGCCTCAAGACCCATCCACAATTTCAGAGCATCAAAACGGCGCGTAGTTTGCAGCGATTTTGACACCAGATTAGGAACTCCCTGCTCTTCATCGAAGCCTGAATTGAGGTAAGCCGCCTGATAGCGCATCAACTCATAATGACGGGCATCTTTCAGTAAAAATGCGCCGCAACTGATGGTCTGGAAGAATTGCTTGTGGAAATCCAATGTGACGGAATCCGCCAATTCAAGACCATCCAGGTAGTGGCGATATTTCTCAGAAAGCAAAAGCGCACCGCCCCATGCTGCGTCAACATGGAGCCAAATGTTCCGTTCGGCTGCCATAGCCGCAATCTCGGCTAAGGGGTCAATGGCGCCAGCATCGGTGGTTCCAGCTGTTGCAACAATGGCCAGCACTTGCTCACCATTGGCGCCGGCCTGTGCCAATTTTTCGGCCAAATCGCTGAGATCCATGCGCGAGAACGCATCCGTTTTTACCAGCGTAACAGATTGATATCCCAGTCCCATCAGTGCCATGTTTTTCTGCACGGAGAAATGGGCATTTTCGGAACACAGTACTTTGATTTTACGCAGATCGCCGGTTAAACCGTGCTGCTGAACGGAATGCCCCTGACGCGCAAAAAAAGCATCCCGAGCTAACATCAATCCCATCAGGTTGCTTTGGGTTCCGCCGCTGGTGAATACGCCAGCGTCACCCGCGGTATAACCTACTTGCTGGCGTAACCATTCGATCAGCTTCATCTCAATGATGGTCGCTGAAGGGCTCTGATCCCAGGAATCCATGCTTTGGTTGGTGGCGTTAATCAGCACTTCTGCCGCCTGACTGATCACCAAGCTTGGGCAATGTAAATGGGCAACACATTGCGCGTGATGCACGGACAAACTGTCTTTAAGAAAGTATTCAACGGCACGTTCAATGGCGGCCTGGTTGCCCAACCCCTGAGACGTGAAGGACAAATGAACACGTTCACGCAGTTGCTCAACGGTCTTGCCTTGATACATCTCGGGCTGCTGTAACCACGCCACAACAGCCTGAGCGCTCTGCTCGATAGCGTACTGATAGGCGGCGATGCTTTGCGCCGAACCTGACAGAATAGGGTTTATATCAGACATTTGATGGTTCACTCCGGTGAAACAGGCTTGACGCCAGCGCTCAGCAATGCACTTTCGAATTTATCGAGGAAAATATCCAACTCGGCATTGGTGATGAGCAGCGAAGGCAACAGACGCAATACGCAACCGTTGCGGCCACCTCTTTCAAGGATCAGGCCCGCTTCAAAACATTTTTTCTGCAACAGTGCAGAAAGTTCACCGTCAGCCGGGTAACATTCCATCTGATCCTGCGCTTCATGAGGTTTTACGATCTCAATGCCGATCATTAGACCAAGACCGCGCACATGACCAATCACTGGGTAGCGTTTTTGCAGTTCGGCCAGCTTGGCTTTCAGCCATTCACCTTGGGCGGCAACTTTATCTGCAATCCGATCGTCTTTGAGGATTTTGAGCGTAGTCAGACCGGTAGCCATCGCCAACTGGTTGCCACGGAAAGTGCCGGTGTGGTGACCCGGTGCCCAGGCATCGAACTGCTTTTTGATACCAAGCACTGCCAGCGGTAGACCGCCACCGACTGCTTTAGACATGACGATGATATCGGGCTCGATGCCTGCGTGTTCGAACGCGAACAGTTTGCCGGTACGGGCAAAGCCAGCCTGAACTTCATCGATAATCAGGATAATGCCATGCTCCTGAGTCACTTTACGAATACGTTGCAACCATTCTGTCGGTGCTGGGTTGACACCCCCTTCACCTTGAACGGCTTCAAGGATCACCGCGGCAGGTTTGCGTACCCCGCTTTCGACATCGTTGATCAGATTGTCAAAATAGTAGGTCAGCGCTTTAACGCCAGCCTCGCCGCCGATGCCCAGCGGGCAACGGTATTGGTTCGGATAAGGTATAAACTGCACTTCGGGCATCATGCCATCGACAGCTTCTTTGGGAGACAGGTTACCTGTGACAGAAAGCGCGCCGTGGGTCATACCGTGATAGCCTCCGGAGAAACTGATCACGCCAGAACGCCCGGTCACTTTTTTAGCCAGTTTTAGTGCGGCCTCAACAGCATCGGCACCGGAAGGCCCGGTAAATTGCAAGCAATATTCTTTGCCCTGACCTGGTAGCAATGACAGCAGATAAGATGAAAATTCATCTTTTAACGGCGTGGTCAGGTCAAGGGTGTGTAACGGTAAGCCACTGGTAATGACACTTTGAATGCTTTGAAGCACATCAGGATGATTATGACCAAGTGCCAGGGTTCCGGCACCGGCAAGGCAGTCAAGATATTGATTATTCTCAACATCAGTAATCCAAACGCCCTGCGCTTTGGCAATGGCCAAGGGCAATTTGCGTGGATAGCTCCTGACATTAGATTCAAATTCAGCTTGTCTTGCTAAAAAGGTTTCATTGCGTTGCGGTAATGAATTAGCACTCAAAGTATCAATACGGACTTTATCCGTCATCATATCACTCCTACAACCGGGGGTATGGTTAACTCCGGGTTGAATAATGGTTTAAGGGGTAAAAAACGCGGCTAATATATGTTGTTTGGGCAATGGACTCAATATTTTATTTTGTAGGGATATTGGTGAGATTTCGCGCAGATATAAATAACAAAAAAAGTATCAGGCAGACTTAATTTAGTTAAATTGTAACTAATTATACCATTGCTGGTTGTGTGCTTTTCTTGTAATCTGCCGGGGTTTTAGACGGGTTTTCTTAATCACAAAAATATGACCTTATCGGACGTGACATGACTGCTCACATTATCAAAAGATCCTCTTCATGGCATAACCCTTGAAATGCAAGTCAATGCGTTGGTTGAACGTTTTGGCTGGGTTAAACTCATATCGTTATACACATCTTTCTAACGCACTGTTTAATCAATGAGTTACGGGTTTATCTCAGAGTGGCATTTTGAACCTCAAAAAGCCAATGGGATGGCTTGAATGCCTTAATTCACGGGGTTCTGAGCATCCTGTTCAAAAAATGGCCAAAAGATGTGTATAACGATATGGGTTAAACTCACCTCGTTATACACAAGTCCGCAACGCCTTATATGCCAAGGGTTAGCGGGCTGAAATAGGCAGCCGGTGGGGTTGTAAATGAAGTGAAACCGACGTGTACTATCGCCATTTACGGCGCTGAAAAATGACACGGGATTCAGATGGCTGGGCACACCAAGAACTGGAAGGGGTAAATCTTGGTGACACGAGGCTCAATAAGCGCGCCAAAGGGCTTTTGATACGGCTGGCTGAGAATCCGCAAGCCAGCATTCCGCATGCGTGCCTCGGATGGTCTGAGACGCTGGGTGCTTACCGCTTCATGGAGAACCAAGCATTCGAATGGCGAGACATTCTGCAACCTCACTGGCAGCGTACGCAGGAAAGGATCCGAGAACACGAGGTTGTGCTGTGTATCCAAGACACTACCGAGCTTGACTTCAACGGGCAGCAAATCCAAGGCTTGGGTCCCTTGAACTACGAAGCCAGGCGTGGTCTGTACCTGCATCCGACCTACGCGGTCAGTCCGGATCGCGTGGGGTTGGGCGTACTGGATGCGTGGATGTGGGCAAGAGAGCCGAAGGATGCAGACGGAAAACGCGATGGGCTCAAGGAGAGTACGCGCTGGCTCGAGGGATACGAGCGAGTTGCTGAACTCGCCTCGGAGTTGCCAAACACACGTCTGGTGTACTTAGCTGTATTAGTCGCGACTTGATCTGACACTGGACCTTGAAAGGTTGAGAGTTACCGGTTTTGATATGGGTGTCGAATCCTTATACAAAACACGAGGTAACTCTCATGCTTCATACTAACAATCCCATCATCAAACACAAAGCCGGCCTGCTCAATCTCGCCGAAGAACTCGGTAACGTATCAAAAGCCTGTAAAATCATGGGGGTGTCACGCGACACGTTTTATCGCTATCAGGAACTGGCGGCAGAAGGCGGCATTGACGCTCTGGTTAACCAAAACCGCCGGGTTCCCAACCTGAAAAACCGTGCTGATGAAGCCACTGAACGTGCGGTTGTTGATTACGCCATTGAGTTCCCGGCTCATGGCCAGCACCGGACCAGTAATCAGCTGCGTAAAAAAGGCGTCTTCATTTCTGGCAGCGGTGTGCGCTCCATCTGGCAACGACACGATCTGGAAAACTTTCTCCAGCTGTTTTAGCAGAGGTTATGTAATTAAGGGACACAGCCTAGATGAACTGATCGCCACCTTGCCAGACGGATTGAATACCGTTGTCGGTGAACGTGGGGTGAAACTCTCCGGGGGGCAGAAACAGCGTTTATCCATAGCGCGGATTTTCCTTAAAAAGCCACCGATCCTGATTTTGGACGAGGCGACCTCCGCGTTAGATACGGCAACTGAACAGGCTATTCAGCAATCGCTAAGCGAACTATCAAGCGGACGTACTACGCTGGTGATCGCACACCGCCTGGCGACTATCCAGAACGCCGATCGTATCGTGGTGGTGGATGAGGGACGGATTATTGAGCAAGGCAGTCATCAGGATCTGCTCGATAACAGCGGCAGCTATGCCCGTCTGCATCAGGCCCAGTTTGGTCAGGCGTAACGGCTTCATCGCGATGCTGTAATCTTCAGGCGAGAGCACTGCCTCTCGCCGTTTTCCTCACTACTCCCTTTTTTCCCCGCTTTTTTTGACATTCATGGTATCTCACCCAATAAAATGCATTTAAAATACATTAATTGAAATAGCCGGATGAGAGGCCAACCGTGGCACGAAAACCGATGGGAAAATATCGTCTGCGAGAACTGCGCACCGTTCTGCTAATGATAGATCTTTATGAAAAGCATCATCCCGCAGAGGTGGAGTACGGCGATCGCTACCAGCAACTTTCTGCCTATGCCACTAACCGCCTTGAGCGCTGTCAGTTTGGCGAAGAGAAGCCTGCCTGTAAGCATTGCCCAATCCATTGCTATCAACCGGCCAAGCGCGAACAGATTCGCGCTATTATGCGCTGGTCGGGACCACGCATGTTATTGCACCACCCTATCCTGGCGATACGCCATCTAATTGATGATCACCGACCTGTACCGGCACATACACCACGGCAGGCCCCCACGACACGGGTGCATCAATCGCAAAATGCTAACGCCGAACAAGGCATAAAAAAAGGCCGCTGACGCGGCCTTTTTGTGAATTGCATGTAAGAACTACTCTTTGGGAGAGGCGTTCTCGACTCTGCTTTTGAGCTTTTGCCCTGGACGGAAGGTGACCACCCGGCGCGCCGTAATCGGAATATCTTCACCCGTTTTAGGGTTACGTCCCGGCCGTTGGTTCTTGTCGCGCAGATCGAAATTACCAAACCCCGATAACTTTACCTGCTCACCATTTTCCAGAGCACGGCGAACTTCTTCAAAAAAGAGTTCGACGAGTTCTTTGGCATCCCGTTTACTCAGCCCGAGCTTTTCAAACAGGTATTCTGACATTTCAGCTTTAGTAAGCGCCATAGGTTCAATCCCTCAAGGATGCTTGGAATCGCTGTTTTAGTGACTCTACGCATTGTGATATGGTAGCGGCAATATCCTCTTCTGCCAGTGTACGAGAGGTATCTTGCAATACCAGACTGATCGCCAGGCTCTTATACCCTTCTTCCACGCCCTTACCTCGGTACACGTCAAACAAGTTTACGCCAACTAACTGATTTGCGCCAACTTTCTTACATTCTGACAAAACTTCGCCTGCCGAAACGTTTTCTGCTACCACAACCGCGATATCACGACGGTTCGACGGGTAGCGAGAAATTTCGCTCGCATCAGGAACCACGCGGTCTGCGACCTTGTTCCAGCTCAATTCGAACACTACAGTACGGCCATTCAGATCCAGCTTACGTTCAAGCTCTGGATGGATTACGCCAATGAAACCAACCGGTTTCCCTGCCAGATAAATCGCTGCGCCCTGGCCCGGATGCAACGCCGGATGTGATTCGGCTTTGAACTCAATTTCCGAAAGTTTACCTGTCAGTGACAGCAGCGCTTCCAAATCGCCTTTAAGATCATAGAAGTCAACCGTCTGACGCGCCAGATCCCAATGTTCATCATAGCGATTCCCGGTAATCACGCCAGCTAACATAAGATCCTGACGAATACCGAGTTTATCCTGACTATCAGGAACGAATCTTAAACCGCTTTCAAAGAGGCGCAGACGGCTCTGCTGGCGGTTTTGGTTATACACCACCGCCCCAAGCAAACCGCTCCACAGCGACAGACGCATTGCTGACATTTCGGTGGAAATCGGGCTTGGCAGAATCAGCGCTTCTTCACCAGGATGAATCAGCGATTGCACTTTAGGATCGACAAAGCTATAGGTAATCGCTTCCTGATAACCGCGGTCAACCAGCAGCGTTTTCACACGCTTGAGCGAAAGCGCCGCTTCACGGTGCGATGTCATGGTGAGCGGTGCATGGGTCGGGATATTGGGAATATTGTTGTAGCCGTGAACACGAGCAACCTCTTCCACCAGATCCTCTTCAATCTCCATGTCAAAACGCCAGCTTGGTGCTACGGCGGTCCAGCCTGCATCAGTGCGTACCACGCTGCAACCGAGGCGAGTCAGGATGTCGCTTACCTGTTCGTCTGGGACGACATGCCCAATCAAACGGTCCAGTTTTTCTCTGCGCAGCGTAATGGTTGCACGGGCAGGTAAATGAGCGTCATTGGTCACATCAATCACCGGCCCGGCATTACCACCGCAAATACTCAGCAGCAGTTGGGTCGCACGTTCCATCGCTTTGTATTGCAACGCAGGATCGACACCACGTTCGTAACGGTGCGAGGCATCGGTATGCAAGCCGTGACGGCGGGCACGCCCGGTGATTGCCAGCGGATTGAAATAGGCACACTCGAGCAGCACGTTACGGGTTTCACCGTTAACCCCAGAGTGTTCACCGCCGAAAATACCGCCCATTGCCAGCGCTTTGTTGTGATCGGCAATGACCAGGGTGTCAGCATTCAACGTCGCTTCATTACCATCAAGCAGCGTCAGGGTTTCACCTTCTTGTGCCAGACGCACCACAATACCGCCGTCCAAGCGATCCAGATCGAAAGCGTGCATCGGCTGCCCTAACTCCAGCAGCACGTAGTTGGTCACATCCACTACGGCATCGATAGAGCGGATACCGCAACGACGCAACTTCTCGCGCATCCACAGCGGCGTTGCCGCCTTCACATCAATACCTTTCACCACGCGTCCCAGATAGCGCGGGCAAGCGTCAGACGCCTCTACGCGGATCGGGAAAGTATCGGAAACCGTTGCGGCGACCGGCGTAATATCCGGTGCCGTCAGCGGCAGTTGGTTCAGCACCGCAACATCACGGGCTACGCCAATGATACTCAAGCAGTCGGCACGGTTAGGCGTCACGCTGATTTCGATGGCGTTATCATCCAGCCCGAGATAGGCACGGATGTCAGTGCCGATCGGCGCATCGTGCGGCAATTCGATAATGCCGCTGTGGTCTTCAGAAATACCCAGTTCGGAGAACGAGCACAACATCCCTTCAGAAGGTTCACCGCGCAGCTTGGCGGCCTTGATTTTGAAATCGCCCGGCAGCACAGCACCAATCGTTGCAACAGCAACGCGCAGTCCCTGACGGCAGTTGGGTGCGCCACACACGATATCCAGCAGACGTTCACCACCTACGTTAACTTTGGTAACGCGCAGCTTATCGGCATTGGGATGCTCGCCGCATTCAACGACTTCGCCTATTACCACACCATGAAACGCCCCCGCAACTGCCTCAACGCCATCCACTTCCAGGCCGGCCATGGTAATTTGTTCTGACAGTTCGTCACTGCTGATCGCCGGGTTAACCCACTCGCGCAGCCAATGTTCACTGAATTTCATAATGCTGTACCCGCCTTACTTAAACTGTTTGAGGAAGCGAAGATCGTTTTCGAAGAATGCGCGCAAATCGGTTAGGCCATAGCGCAACATGGTCAGACGCTCCATCCCCATACCAAACGCGAAACCGGAGTACACTTCCGGATCGATGCCAACGTTACGTAATACGTTAGGGTGCACCATGCCGCAGCCCAGCACTTCAAGCCATTTGCCGTTTTTACCCATCACATCCACTTCTGCGGACGGTTCAGTAAACGGGAAATAGGACGGGCGGAAACGCACCTGCAAATCTTCTTCAAAGAAGTTACGCAGGAAATCGTGCAGCGTGCCTTTAAGGTTGGTAAAGCTGATGTTTTTATCCACGATTAGACCTTCCATTTGATGGAACATCGGCGTATGGGTTTGGTCGTAATCGTTACGATAGACACGGCCTGGCGCGATGATGCGGATCGGCGGCTGCTGTTTTTCCATGGTGCGAATTTGCACCCCCGACGTTTGGGTTCGCAGTAAACGCGTAGCATCAAACCAAAAGGTGTCATGATCGGCACGCGCAGGGTGGTGCCCCCGAATATTCAACGCATCGAAGTTGTAATAAGCATCTTCAATTTCCGGCCCAGTGGCTACCGAGAAACCCAACTCACCGAAGAAGGTTTCGATACGATCGATGGTACGAGTGACCGGATGCAAACCGCCGTTTTCCATGGTGCGTCCCGGCAGGGAAACATCGATGGTTTCTTCTGCCAGACGGGCGTTCAGCACCGCCGACTCCAACGTTTGTTTGCGGACGTTCAGCGCTTCTTGCACATCCTGCTTCGCCTGGTTGATGACCGCACCCGCCGCAGGGCGTTCGTCTGCGGGCAAATCGCGTAGCGATGTCATTTGCAGGGTTAAATGCCCTTTTTTGCCCAGGTATTCGACACGCAGATTATCCAGCGTCGCAATATCCTGAGCCGCGTCTATGGCTGTTCTGGCATTCGCTACCAGCTCTGCGAGATGTGGCATTGCATTCCTCTTCTTCTGCCTGTATGGCCAGTTATCATGATTAGAACCAAACGCAAATAAAAAAGCCTCCCGGCGGGAGGCTTCAAGCGCTATTTTTCGTTTCTTTTCTTACGCGCAAAGCCTCCTGAGATCAGGTGCTAAAGTAAAAAAAGAAACGGGAAATAGCAGTAGTCATACTTGCGTTACCTTAATGTCAATACGCTTGCGCGTCACCAGTGTCGATGTTTATCGCCAACAGCCTATCGGCGGCGGGCACGTTTACGGTAAAAATGTTACTACAAACAGCACTGTCTTATTGGAAATCGACCCGGATAAAAAGTCAATCACAACCGTTATGGATATCGCTCAATGTGACAGAAAGGACACACTGATTGCTCCTTAAACGAAAAGAGGGAGCAACGCTCCCTCTTTCCACTGGCTTACGCCAGGGCTGCTTTCGCTTTTTCAACCAGTGCAGAGAATGCCACTTTGTCGAATACGGCGATATCAGCAAGAATCTTACGGTCGATTTCAACAGAGGCTTTTTTCAGGCCGTTGATGAATTTGCTGTAAGACAAGCCATTTTGGCGAGCTGCTGCATTGATACGTGCAATCCACAGCTGGCGGAATTGACGTTTACGTTGACGACGGTCGCGGTAAGCGTACTGACCAGCTTTGATTACTGCCTGGAATGCAACACGATAAACGCGCGAACGGGCACCGTAGTAACCTTTCGCTTGTTTCAGAATTTTCTTGTGACGTGCACGAGCAACCACACCACGTTTTACGCGAGCCATATGCTCTCTCCTAAAGTCTTATTCTTGATTCAAAAAGGTTACTTATGCGTATGGCATACATGCGACAACCAGTCCCAGATCCCCTTTGGAGACCATACCCTTCGGACGCAGATGACGTTTACGTTTAGTCGCTTTTTTGGTCAGAATATGACGCAGGTTAGCATGCTTACGCTTAAAACCACCTTTGGCGGTCTTTTTAAAGCGTTTAGCGGCGCCACGTACTGTTTTGATCTTTGGCATGTTAATTTCCACTTCGCATTGTTGATATAATGAATCAGCTAAGGCGAACAAAACCCGCGCGATGCGGACACCGCACGGGTTCTATTACTTGAATGCCTTACTGTTTCTTCTTCGGTGCAAGCACCATGATCATCTGGCGGCCTTCGATCTTCGTAGGGAAGGATTCGACCACTGCCAGTTCACTCAGATCGTCACGAACGCGGTTAAGCACTTCGATACCAATCTGTTGGTGCGCCATTTCACGTCCGCGAAAACGCAGGGTGATTTTGGCCTTGTCACCGTCTTCCAGAAAGCGAACCAGGTTGCGTAGTTTGACCTGATAGTCGCCATCATCGGTACCAGGACGGAATTTAATTTCCTTAACCTGGATAACTTTTTGTTTCTTCTTCTGTTCCTTGGTGGCTTTACTCTTCTCGTAGAGGAACTTGCCGTAATCCATGATTCGGCAAACGGGCGGCTCGGCGTTAGGACTGATTTCAACTAAATCAGCACCTGCTTCCTCGGCTTTCTCTAACGCTTCATTCAGACTGACAATGCCAATCTGCTCGCCATCGACGCCTGTTAGACGTACCTCTTGCGCGCGAATTTCTCTATTGATGCGATTAGTACGCGCCGGTTGAACTCGTTTTCCGCCTTTTATACCTTAATTCCTCCAACTGATGAAGACTACGGCTGCGAATTTCTTGTTGCAGCTGCTTGATCACTTCGTTAACGTCGATGCTTCCCAAATCTTTGCCGCGACGGGTGCGAACGGCCACTTTGCCCGCTTCCACCTCTTTATCACCGCAAACAAGCATATAGGGAACACGTCGTAAAGTGTGCTCGCGGATTTTAAAGCCTATTTTCTCATTTCTCAAGTCCGCTTTTACACGAATACCTGCATCTTGCAGTTTTCGCGTCAATTCACTGACATATTCGGACTGTCCATCGGTGATATTCATCACCACAGCTTGCACCGGCGCTAACCAGGTTGGGAAGAATCCGGCGAACTCCTCGGTAAGAATACCGATGAAGCGCTCCATGGAGCCCAATATGGCGCGGTGAATCATCACCGGCACCTGGCGCTCGTTACTTTCGCCCACATAAGAGGCGTTTAAACGGCCCGGCAGTGAAAAGTCGAACTGCACCGTACCACATTGCCAGGCGCGATCCAAACAATCGTGCAAAGTAAATTCAATTTTCGGACCATAGAATGCTCCTTCACCCGGCTGATAATCAAACGGAATCCCGTTCTCTGTCAGCGCAGCCGCCAAATCGTGCTCAGCGCGATCCCACATCTCATCGCTACCGATGCGCTTTTCAGGGCGGGTGGAAAGCTTAACGACGATTTTTTCAAAGCCGAAGGTGCTGTACATGTCGTACACCATCTTGATACAGCTATTCACTTCTGCACGAACCTGTTCTTCGGTACAGAAGATATGGGCGTCATCCTGCGTAAATCCGCGCACACGCATCAACCCGTGCAGCGAGCCTGACGGTTCGTTGCGGTGGCAACTGCCGAATTCGGCCATGCGCAGCGGCAAATCGCGGTAAGATTTTAACCCCTGATTGAAAATCTGCACATGCCCCGGGCAGTTCATCGGCTTGATGCAATATTCCCGGTTCTCTGACGAAGTGGTGAACATGGCTTCTTTGTAGTTTTCCCAGTGCCCGGTTTTTTCCCACAGCACGCGGTCCATCATAAAGGGCCCTTTCACTTCCTGATACTGGTACTCTTTGAGCTTCATGCGCACAAAAGCTTCCAGTTCACGGAATACCGTCCAGCCATCGTTGTGCCAGAACACCATGCCTGGTGCTTCTTCCTGCATATGATACAGGTCGAGCTGTTTGCCAATTTTACGGTGATCGCGCTTGGCAGCTTCTTCCAGACGCTGCAAATAGGCACCCAACTGTTTCTTGTCTACCCAAGCCGTACCGTAGATACGCTGTAACATATTGTTTTTGCTATCGCCACGCCAATAAGCACCCGAGGTTTTCTGCAATTTGAAATGATGGCAGAAACGCATATTGGGCACATGCGGACCACGACACATGTCGATGTATTCTTCGTGGTGATACAAGCTGGGACGATCGTCGTGGCTGATGTTTTCATCCAGAATGGCGACCTTATAGGTCTCGCCACGCGCAGCGAAGACATCACGCGCTTCCTGCCAACTGACCTTTTTCTTGATAACGTCGTAATCTTTGTCGGCCAGTTCATGCATGCGTTTTTCAAGCAGATCGATATCTTCCTGCGTCAGCGTGCGATCTAAATCAACGTCATAGTAAAAACCATTATCGATGACCGGGCCGATCGCCATTTTGGTATCCGGCCAAAGTTGCTTAATGGCGTGTCCCAACAGATGCGCACAAGAGTGTCGCAGGATCTCCAGCCCATCTTGATCCTTGGCGGTAATAATCGCCAATTGTGCATCAGAATCGATCAGATCGCTGGCGTCCACCAGTTCACCGTTAACGCGGCCCGCGATACAGGCTTTCGCCAGACCCGGACCAATATCCAGTGCCACATCAAAAGGAGAAACGGCACGATCATATTGACGCTGACTTCCATCAGGAAGCGTAATAACAGGCATTCTAGTTCCCTTATTCACAGTGGTGACCCACATGAAAGATCACACAATAAACAATATTATTTAACTTTATCAGAAAGTTGTGTAGAAAAATCCACTTCACAACGCAAACCATGTACACTAAGATGTACAACAATCAAAATGTACCTACCCCGCTCTGCTGGTAAGTCCTTATAATATGGTACACGTCATAAGAGTCATGTTAAAGGAACAAGTAATTTGCCATCTTTGGCATTCACACCGCATTTTTACGCCATAACACGGCACATTACGTCACAAATCGGCTTTGTTGAATAAATCAGAACTTGTAACGACTGTGCCCCAGGTCGATTGTTACGTGATTCGAATACTGTTCGGCATTCCTAATAGCGTGATCCGGTTAAGCGCTTTGACCATCGCCATGGCTTCACCCACCTGAGCATCGTAGTCACGCAGACTTAGATGACCACCCAGAAGCGTTTTGAACCGGAACATGGCCGTTTCAGCCACTGAGCGTCGGTGATAGCCCACTTTCTTTTTCCAGGTATCGTTGCTGCCGCTCAGGCGCTGATTTGCAACAGCGTGTTTACGCTCGTGGTAGTGGTCCGGCCAATATTGCGCCCCCCTTCGCGGCGGGATAAGCGGCCTTATTTTCTTCCTCAGCAGAGCATCATGGCAGTAACCTGTATCGTAAGCGCCGTCAACCGATGCCTCTCTGATTTTCCGGTGGGTCTGGTTTATCAGTGCCGGTAGAGCCTGGGCATCAGTCGTACCACTGAGCGACAAATCCGCACAGATAATCTCATGCGTCGCACTGTCTACTGCCAGATGCAGCTTACGCCACACCCTGCGTCTGTCGGCACCATGCTGCCGGACTTTCCATTCGCCTTCGCCAAAGACCTTCAGGCCGGTTCCATCAATGACCAGATGTGAGATTTCACCACGGGTTGGCGTTTTTATGCTGATGTTCATTGTCTTTGCTCGCTTGCTGAGCAGCTAATAGTCTGGACAATGCAGCGACAATTTAATCAGTTTAAAAATCGAGTCAACAAAACCCTGTAAAGCCCTCAATGAATCTATGGTCACCCCCATTTTTGCAACACTGATCTTTGATTAATGGTGGGCTTGCTTAAATCTATCCGGCGTCTTTATGGCCAAGGATGCCCGCGCCACGATGAGTTTCGCACCTGATATTCCTAAAAAGGCCATCGGCTTCATTGAGCCATTTTCATTTTTTGGTTTTATATCAGGCCGTCAGGCCGTTCATGTCATCAATAATCAGTCTTCGCAAAACCAGATGGGTAACTTCGTTAAATTGCTGACTGTTAGACCAGCATTACTGTTCAAACACGGTATTTCGTGTCGTTATTGCCCAAGCTATTCGAGCTAATTTATTTGCTAATGCACAGCACACAACGCAAGAATGTTTCCTGCCCAACTGAGACCTTACCCAATCAGCTAATCTCCCTGATTGATGGTCAATTCTTAGGATAAATACCCGCGCACATTGAACAAGCAATCGGCGAAGGTTTTTATCTCCACGCTTGCTAATACCCAGCCGAGTATTCTTCCCTCCAGTACTGTATTGGCAGGGTACAAGACCGGTGGAAGCGGCAAAATTACGACTGTTTTCATATTGCTTGCCATCGCCTAACTGTGATGACAAAACGCTGGCTGTTATCGGTCCAACACCAGGGATGGTCATTAAATGCTGGCCAGTTTCATCTAGAGAGAGTGCCTGTCCAAGTTCTCTTTCGAGCTCTGCTATCTGCCCAACCAAATATTGGTAATGATCGTGTAATCGAAGCAGCAACTGTGCCAGATAAGGTGGCAAGTCATTATCAGCCAGAACAGCTGAAAGCCTTTTGATTACCGCAATACCTTTCGGCATGCTGAGACCAAACTCCAGTAAAAAAGCATGCATTTGGTTAGTCGTTTTAACGTTGTCTCTGACCAACGACTCCCTGACGCGATGCAAGGCTCGCATAGCCTGCTGAGCCTCAGTTCTTGGCTGCACAAACCGCATGGAAGGGCGTGATCCGGCTTCGCATATTGCTTCGGCATCAACGAAATCGTTCTTGTTGCTCTTGACAAAAGGGCGGACAAACTGCGGAGAGATCAACTTTACTTCATGCCCCAGCTCACTGATCCGACGAGCCATAAAATGGGCACCGGCGCAGGCTTCCATTACAACGGTAGTAGGTGTACACGTAGCCAGAAACTCGATGAGTTTGGTGCGGGTAAACTTTTTCCGCAGTAATGCCTTGCCTGATTTATCCTGACAATGAATGTGAAAAGAATGTTTGCCGAGATCGATACCAATAAGCGTGACGTTTTGCATGATGGCCTTCTCCATAAAGAAACACCCTGTCAGCGTACCGCTCACAGGGTGGGGGTGACCATCTCATTAGGCCAAACACGCGTTTCATCATCAGGACTGTGGTGATGGCCATATCTGAGTAGTGGAGCGGTCGTCCACGCCGTTCAGTAGTCGTTTTTTCCGTCCATGCAGCAATGGCTGATTCATCTAGCCATACGGTTAGAGAACCGCGCTGCTTGAGGGCCTTGTTATAGGAGGGCCAGTTAGTGATTTTAAAATTTTGTTTTGCCATGGAGACCTGATGTTGAAACAACTATGGTGATCTGATCCGATGATTACCCAAACTTTCTATTTATTCAACAAAGCCTCACAAATCTGTAAATAACTGTTCCGAATAGTAGATCACCTGAAGGGAACTCAGTCCGAGTTGAGCGATCTGAGCAATCGATAAAGATCCCAAATCATCAACCGGACTGAGCGATGTCGAGCATAGCACCGATACCCCGTAACGAACGACGCCTGATGAAGAAAACTCTCCATAAAACGCGTGACAAGAATCACGCCCGCAGGCTGACCGCCATCCTGATGTTGCACCGGGGCGAGCGCGTGAGCGATGTCGCCAGAATGCTTTGCTGCGCCCGTTCGTCAATCGGCAGATGGATTAACTGGCTCACCCTGTACGGCATTGAAGGCCTCAAATCTCTGCGGCCCGGTCGTGGCCGTCGCTGGCCGTTTGAACAGATCTGCGCACTGTTAATCCAGCTCGTAAAGCGTTCCCCTCATGATTTTGGCTATCAGCGTTCGCGCTGGAGCACGGAACTGCTAGCGATAAAAATCAATGAGATAACCGGTTGCCAGTTGCATGCTTCCACGGTGCACCGTTGGCTGCCTTCTGCCGGTCTGGTGTGGCGACGCGCAGCTCCTACGCTGCGTATCCGCGACCCGCATAAGGAAGAAAAAATGGAGGCCATCGCGATGGCGCTGGAACAATGCAGCGCGGAACATCCCGTCTTTTACGAAGACGAAGTGGATATTCATCTGAATCCCAAAATTGGCGCGGACTGGCAGGTTCGCGGGAAGCAGAAACGCATCGTGACGCCGGGCCAGAACGAGAAATATTATCTGGCGGGTGCATTACACAGCGGGACGGGAAAAGTCAGCTATGTTGGAGGAAACAGTAAAAGTTCGTGTTTGTTTATCAGTATGTTAGAGCATCTGAGAGCAACGTACAGACGGGCAAAAACGCTCACGCTGATAGTTGATAACTACATTATTCACAAAAGCCGGGAGACGCAGCGCTGGCTGGAAGAAAACCCGAAATTCAGGGTTATTTATCAGCCGGTGTTCTCACCATGGGTAAATCATGTAGAGCGGTTATGGCAGGCGTTGCATGAAACCATTACCCGCAATCATCAATGCTGTTCAATGTGGCAGTTACTGAACAAGGTTCGCCGCTTCATGGAAATCGTCAGCCCGTTTCCCAGTGGAAAACATGGACAGGCAAAAGTGTAGCGGTATTCGGAACAGCTATTTACAGTGCGGCACGTGGGCGGCACAAGACAACCCCATCAGTTTAAAAATCGAGTCAACGAAACCCTGTAACGCCCGGAGCGAAAGGTTAAACACGCGCTTTATCGTCAGAACAGTGGTGATAGCCATATCTGAATAGTGAAGCGGCCTGCCACGATGCTCAGGTGGTGTACTCTCAGTCCATGCAGCAATGGCTGACTCATCAAGCCATACTGTCAGGTCCCCCCGCTGCCTGAGCGCATTGTTGTATGCGGACCAGTTGGTGATTTTAAACTTTTGCTTTGCCATGGGGACCTGATGTTAAAACGAATGTAGTGATAAGAACCGCCAGTCACCTAAAAGTTAGATTTATTCAACAAAGTCGGCGGTAATGACTCCAATTAGTTGTATTAGTCGCGACTTGATCTGACACTGGACCTTGAAAGGTTGAGAGTTACCGGTTTTGATATGGGTGTCGAATCCTTATACAAAACACGAGGTAACTCTCATGCTTCATACTAACAATCCCATCATCAAACACAAAGTCGGCCTGCTCAATCTCGCCGAAGAACTCGGTAACGTATCAAAAGCCTGTAAAATCATGGGTGTGTCACGCGACACGTTTTATCGCTATCAGGAACTGGCGGCAGAAGGCGGCATTGACGCTCTGGTTAACCAAAACCGCCGGGTTCCCAACCTGAAAAACCGTGCTGATGTAGCCACTGAACGTGCGGTTGTTGATTACGCCATTGAGTTCCCGGCTCATGGCCAGCACCGGACCAGTAATGAGCTGCGTAAAAAAGGCGTCTTCATTTCTGGCAGCGGTGTGCGCTCCATCTGGCAACGACACGATCTGGAAAACTTTCGTAAGCGCCTGAAGGCACTTGAGGAAAAAGTTGCCAGAGAAGGCATCGTACTTACTGATGCTCAAATCGCTGCACTGGAGAAGAAGGCGCACGACGACGAAGCCTGTGGTGAAATAGAGACTGCTCACCCGGGTTATCTGGGGTCGCAGGACACCTTCTACGTGGGTAATCTGAAAGGTGTTGGCCGTATCTACCAGCAGACGTTCGTGGATACGTACTCGAAAGTGGCGCACTGCAAGCTTTACACGAGTAAAGCACCGATCTCTGCCGCCGACCTGCTCAATGATCGCGTGCTGCCGTTCTACGAAGCTCAGGGGCTGCCAATGCTAAGAATACTGACGGACAGGGGGACGGAGTACTGCGGTAAAGTGGAACAACATGACTATCAGCTGTACTTGGCTATCAACGATATAGACCATACGAAAACGAAAGCGATGTCTCCGCAGACAAACGGTATCTGCGAGCGCTTTGTAGTGGTCAACTAATATTGGCCACCGCATTAGACTGTATGTAGAACAGTCGCTCAGATTCGTTTGGAGTTAAGCCGCCGTTATACCAGTGAGGCCGGATAGCGCTGTAATACCCCGTGATGTAGCGGATAATCGCGTCCTGGGCTTCGCTGAAGCTGTTGTAACCCTTTGTCGGCACCCATTCTGTCTTCAGGCTGCGGAAGAACCGCTCCATTGGCGCATTATCCCAGCAGTTACCCCGCCGACTCATACTCTGCTTTATCCGGCAGCGCCACAGGGCTTGCCGGTATTGACGGCTGGTATAGTGGCTGCCCTGGTCGCTGTGGAACATGACTCCTGTTGGTTGTCCCCGGAGTTCCCAGGCCATCTGCAACGCTTTAACTGTCAGCGCCGAGTCCGGCGACGTCGACATGGCCCAGCCCACCGGTTTGCGGGCGAACAGATCTAGCACCACCGCAAGGTAAGCCCAGCATTTGCCCGTCCAGATGTAGGTCACATCGCCGCACCAGACCTGATCCGGCGCGGTAACCGCGAACTGGCGGTTGAGATAGTTCGGTATTTCAACGTGTTCATTGCCGCCGCGTTTGTATTTGTGAGCCGGTCGCTGGCAGCTGGCGATACCCAGCTCCTTCATCAGCTTGCCAGCCAGCCAGCGCCCCATGTTGACACCGGAGCTGCCGGTGACGATGGTCGCGATACTTCGAGCGCCGGCAGAGCCGCCGCTGGCGTTCCAGGCTTCCATGACGCGGCTACACTTAACCACGCGCTCACCGTCGGGTTCATTAGCGGAAGCCTGCCAGTGCCTGTAGCTGCTGCGATGTACCTCAAAAGTTTGGCACAACGCCGTGACCGGGTATCGCGCCCTCAGCCTGTCGACTACCGTGAACCGTTGAGTGAGTCCGACATTAAGAGCGCCGTAGCCTTTTTTAGGATTTCGTTCTCCATTTCAAGGCATTGGACTTTTTTCTTCATCTCACGCAGCTCGAGCTGTTCAGGGGTAAGAGGAAGTCCCGTTGGCGTTTTTCCCTGTCGTTCAAGGCGAAGCTTATTGACCCAGCGACTAATGGCAGAATGGCTGACATTAACCGCCTCTGCGGCCTTAACGTATGTGTAGCCGTGGTCGACAACCAGCTTTGCGGCTTCGAGCTTAAATTCCGCCGTAAAATGTTTACCCATGAGGTCACCTGTCGTGTTGATGAGGTGAGCATATCACCTCCGCTCAGGTGGCCAGTATCAGTGTGCCACTACACTTCCATAAAACTATTTTGCAGGATTTTTATCAGGTTGCGTTCCGTAAGACGTTATACGAGGACCTAGAAAGTCTACAAAAGGATCTGGAAAACTGGTTGTGGCATTACAATAATGAGCGAACTCATCAGGGTAAAATGTGCTGCGGGCGTACGCCAATGGCCACGTTACTTGATGGTAAACGAGTCTGGGCAGAAAAAAATCTGAACCAGATTTAATCTGACAGACACCTGTATAAATAACCGGTAACTGTCAGATCAGGTCTGAGCTAATACAAATTAGTAGAACATGTGTTTTTCGATGAAGGCTCCGATGACTTTTTCGTGGATCTCGACGGAGCGCGAGAAGCAAATCGTTTTACGCGCCAGTCGTTTAATGCCACCTCGTTATACACATCTCTGTTCGTGCCTGAGCGCGCGTAGCGTTTCGGCGGCCGTCATGACTTTCTGCAAGCCTTTCCTGATAGTTTTTGCGCCTGGTTCACCGTCGCCTTTTCGAGCAAGAAAGCCTCCCAGTTGCGCAACTAAGCGCAATACTTCGTTTAGCTTAGGGCGGCCCTTGGGCATACGCTTGTTCATCAGTAGGTAAGCGCCATGAGTCTCGTCGGAATCAAAGAACAACATTGCGTCCAGCTCTGGACAGGTTCGTCCCATACGCATTAAATAGGCGATGCGCCATGCCACGATCATGAACAGCGCCAATGCCCGCTCAATGCGATCCACGGTCGATAACTGTAACGCTTCGACACAGTAGCCGTTCTTCAGCACATTGAAGAACATCTCGATTTCCCATCTAGCCCGATACCAGTCGATCAGCTCCACGATATCTTCTCGTCCTTCAGGTACGCGATTGCTCAGCAACCGCCACTCGACCGGCTTCACGCCTGCTGGCGGCTCAATTTCCTTGGCTATCACACAAGTCACTGCCAACCCGCAACGCAGCGACACTCGCTTCACGCGCAACGCCTGTTTCACCGTACGCGCCTTCTGCCCCGCGCGAGCCGCCATAACGAATTGGATTTCTCCCACCGGCACGGTCTTTCCAACCTTCTGCCAAAGCTTTTCATTACAGTCCAGACTGCGATTATGAGTCGAGCGGATCAACCAGTCAGCCGGAGTGCCAAGGTCATCAGCGAGCTGCATCAACGCCTTGATATCCGCTTCGCGATCGGCTAAGTACACCAGACGTGTGTTTGGCAACTCCGAGACGAGTTCAGCAACTCGCTCGTATCCCTCGAGCCAGCGCGTACTCTCCTTGAGCCACCTCGTTATACACAAGTCCGCAACGCCTTATATGCCAAGGGTTAGCGGGCTGAAATAGGCAGCCGGTGGGGTTGTAAATGAAGTGAAACCGACGTGTACTATCGCCATTTACGGCGCTGAAAAATGACACGGGATTCAGATGGCTGGGCACACCAAGAACTGGAAGGGGTAAATCTTGGTGACACGAGGCTCAATAAGCGTGCCAAAGGGCTTTTGATACGGCTGGCTGAGAATCCGCAAGCCAGCATTCCGCATGCGTGCCTCGGATGGTCTGAGACGCTGGGTGCTTACCGCTTCATGGAGAACCAAGCATTCGAATGGCGAGACATTCTGCAACCTCACTGGCAGCGTACGCAGGAAAGGATCCGAGAACACGAGGTTGTGCTGTGTATCCAAGACACTACCGAGCTTGACTTCAACGGGCAGCAAATCCAAGGCTTGGGTCCCTTGAACTACGAAGCCAGGCGTGGTCTGTACCTGCATCCGACCTACGCGGTCAGTCCGGATCGCGTGGGGTTGGGCGTACTGGATGCGTGGATGTGGGCAAGAGAGCCGAAGGATGCAGACGGAAAACGCGATGGGCTCAAGGAGAGTACGCGCTGGCTCGAGGGATACGAGCGAGTTGCTGAACTCGCCTCGGAGTTGCCAAACACACGTCTGGTGTACTTAGCCGATCGCGAAGCGGATATCAAGGCGTTGATGCAGCTCGCTGATGACCTTGGCACTCAGGCTGACTGTTTGATCCGCTCGACTCATAATCGCAGTCTGGACTGTAATGAGAAGCTTTGGCAGAAGGTTGGAAAGACCGTGCCGGTGGGAGAAATCCAATTCGTTATGGCGGCTCGCGCGGGGCAGAAGGCGCGTACGGTGAAACAGGCGCTGCGCGTGAAGCGAGTGTCGCTGCGTTGCGGGTTGGCAGTGACTTGTGTGATAGCCAAGGAAATTGAGCCGCCAGCAGGCGTGAAGCCGGTCGAGTGGCGGTTGCTGAGCAATCGCGTACCTGAAGGACGAGAAGATATCGTGGAGCTGATCGACTGGTATCGGGCTAGATGGGAAATCGAGATGTTCTTCAATGTGCTGAAGAACGGCTGCTGTGTCGAAGCGTTACAGTTATCGACCGTGGATCGCATTGAGCGGGCATTGGCGCTGTTCATGATCGTGGCATGGCGCATCGCCTATTTAATGCGTATGGGACGAACCTGTCCAGAGCTGGACGCAATGTTGTTCTTTGATTCCGACGAGACTCATGGCGCTTACCTACTGATGAACAAGCGTATGCCCAAGGGCCGCCCTAAGCTAAACGAAGTATTGCGCTTAGTTGCGCAACTCGGAGGCTTTCTTGCTCGAAAAGGCGACGGTGAACCAGGCGCAAAAACTATCTGGAAAGGCTTGCAGAAAGTCATGACGGCCGCCGAAACGCTACGCGCGCTCAGGCACGAACAGAGATGTGTATAACGAGGTGTCCTTGAGCCCATCGCGTTTTCCGTCTGCATCCTTCGGCTCTCTTGCCCACATCCACGCATCCAGTACGCCCAACCCCACGCGATCCGGACTGACCGCGTAGGTCGGATGCAGGTACAGACCACGCCTGGCTTCGTAGTTCAAGGGACCCAAGCCTTGGATTTGCTGCCCGTTGAAGTCAAGCTCGGTAGTGTCTTGGATACACAGCACAACCTCGTGTTCTCGGATCCTTTCCTGCGTACGCTGCCAGTGAGGTTGCAGAATGTCTCGCCATTCGAATGCTTGGTTCTCCATGAAGCGGTAAGCACCCAGCGTCTCAGACCATCCGAGGCACGCATGCGGAATGCTGGCTTGCGGATTCTCAGCCAGCCGTATCAAAAGCCCTTTGGCACGCTTATTGAGCCTCGTGTCACCAAGATTTACCCCTTCCAGTTCTTGGTGTGCCCAGCCATCTGAATCCCGTGTCATTTTTCAGCGCCGTAAATGGCGATAGTACACGTCGGTTTCACTTCATTTACAACCCCACCGGCTGCCTATTTCAGCCCGCTAACCCTTGGCATATAAGGCGTTGCGGACTTGTGTATAACGAGGTGGTTTAATGCGGGTACGGAGCGTCAGGTTATTGCGCTCTATGCGTTGCGTGAAGATCTTGCCAGTCAGATGTTTCTGCTTCGGCACCTCTCTTGCATAGCTGCCCCAGTTGTCACTGGTAATCATGCCGATGTTGAACGGTGTCAACAGAGCCAGCAATTCACGGCAGGTCTCATCGGTTCGGGGGCCAAAAGTGTAGGCCAGAACACCGCCCGTTTTGGTATTGTAAGCGTACCAGAGCCAGTGCTGTAGCGCCTGACTGCCAACGAAGCTCCATTGCTTCATCAAGTTCACAGATAAGGGCGACGTCGGCGTGAGCAACGGGAGAAGACGTTATCCTGCGGGGCGAGAGCTTTTTAAAGCCCGGATGACCGTATTGATGCCGATTTTCAACATTCTGGCGGTATCGCGAACACCGGCACCGTTGAAGGCCATATAAACGATCTGCTCTTTGACTCCCGGCTTTCGCGCTTCATAGCGGTAGGTAAGCTGGAATACACGGCGACAGCACTGACACCGGAAGCATTCGCGCTTAGTTGGACTAAGGCCATGTCGATAAACTTTATCTGAATGGCAGCGAGGGCAATGAACAAAAACAGTAACCACGTGGAAACCTCAAATAGCGGCAGAATATCACAAAAGCCAACTATTTGAAGGCATTACCAAGTAGGCATTACCTTCTATTGAAGGTATATATCGCCAAACAGAATTGTTCAGACTATTAATTAAATTACGCATATTACCCTATTCCCAAGCCAACTAAGTGATGTAAGAATTTTTACTCTCAAAACACAATGTATAGATTGGTTAAATATGAACATAAATGGCACATCACCAAGCACTTTATTAAATTGTTTATCAGCTGCTGGAACGGGAACAGAAATCGCAATAAAAGAAGCCAAATCACCGAAAGGGATTATTGAGTTAATAATAAACGTATTTACTTTTGGTAGTATAACACGAGCTAATGATAAATTTTACAACCAAATAGTAGACATGATGGTCAACGCTTTGACTTGGGTAAATGAAAAAGACATTCAAGATGGCATGTGCATATTTCTAAATGATATCAATGGGTGCAAAGTAGTATTCAGCGTTGATGAAATAAATTCAAATCATGTCAATGTAGAAGTACAAAAAGATCATTACATCGAAAGGTGTAAAATTGACTCACAAAGGTTTTTTGATGTGTGTCGAACATTGATACTACGAAATGAGTTAAATATACCACAACATCCCGTAATTTTAACCGATAGTGGTAAGATGAACCTGCGCGGAGCAAACTTAGCTAACCAAGATTTCAAAAATATAAATCTGAGCAATGCAGACCTTTCTAATGCAAATTTATTCAGGGCTAATCTCATCGGTGTTAATATGACAAGTGCAGATCTTTCCAATGCTAATCTAGAAAGGGCTAACTTGGCTTATGCCGATTTATCCAGTACAAATTTATCCTCTGCAGATTTGGCCAGTGCAAATTTATACGATGTAGATTTATGCTATGCTGATTTATCCTGTGCAAATTTATCTGGTACGGATTTATCCAATGCGGATTTATCCTGTGCAGATTTATCCTGTGCAGATTTATCCTGTGCAAACTTATCCGGTGCAGACCTGAGTCAGGTTGACCTAACTTGCGCTAACCTAGTCAATACAAAATTAGATCATGATGCTCTTACGTTTGCTAAAAAACATCCAGGAGCTAATCTGAATACACGACCGATATTTGGTTAACTGCTGGGCTTTGTTGAATAAATAGAAAGTTTGGGTAATCATCGGATTAGATCACCATAGTTGTTTCAACATCAGGTCTCCATGGCAAAACAAAATTTTAAAATCACTAACTGGCCCTCCTATAACAAGGCCCTGAAGCAGCGCGGTTCTCTAACCGTATGGCTAGATGAATCAGCCATTGCTGCATGGACGGAAAAAACGACTACTGAACGGCGTGGACGACCGCTCCACTACTCAGATATGGCCATCACCACAGTCCTGATGATGAAACGCGTGTTTGGCCTAATGAGATGGTCACCCCCACCCTGTGAGCGGTACGCTGACAGGGTGTTTCTTTATGGAGAAGGCCATCATGCAAAACGTCACGCTTATTGGTATCGATCTCGGCAAACATTCTTTTCACATTCATTGTCAGGATAAATCAGGCAAGGCATTACTGCGGAAAAAGTTTACCCGCACCAAACTCATCGAGTTTCTGGCTACGTGTACACCTACTACCGTTGTAATGGAAGCCTGCGCCGGTGCCCATTTTATGGCTCGTCGGATCAGTGAGCTGGGGCATGAAGTAAAGTTGATCTCTCCGCAGTTTGTCCGCCCTTTTGTCAAGAGCAACAAGAACGATTTCGTTGATGCCGAAGCAATATGCGAAGCCGGATCACGCCCTTCCATGCGGTTTGTGCAGCCAAGAACTGAGGCTCAGCAGGCTATGCGAGCCTTGCATCGCGTCAGGGAGTCGTTGGTCAGAGACAACGTTAAAACGACTAACCAAATGCATGCTTTTTTACTGGAGTTTGGTATCAGCATGCCGAAAGGTATTGCGGTAATCAAAAGGCTTTCAGCTGTTCTGGCTGATAATGACTTGCCACCTTATCTGGCACAGTTGCTGCTTCGATTACACGATCATTACCAATATTTGGTTGGGCAGATAGCAGAGCTCGAAAGAGAACTTGGGCAGGCACTCTCTCTAGATGAAACTGGCCAGCATTTAATGACCATCCCTGGTGTTGTACCGATAACAGCCAGCGTTTTGTCATCACAGTTAGGCGATGGCAAGCAATATGAAAACAGTCGTAATTTTGCCGCTTCCACCGGTCTTGTACCCCGCCAATACAGTACTGGAGGGAAGAATACTCTGCTGGGTATTAGCAAGCGTGGAGATAAAAACCTTCGCCGATTGCTTGTTCAATGTGCGCGGGTATTTATCCTAAGAATTGACCATCAATCAGGGAGATTAGCTGATTGGGTAAGGTCTCAGTTGGGCAGGAAACATTCTTGCGTTGTGTGCTGTGCATTAGCAAATAAATTAGCTCGAATAGCTTGGGCAATAACGACACGAAATACCGTGTTTGAACAGTAATGTGTATTAGTCGCGACTTGATCTGACACTGGACCTTGAAAGGTTGAGAGTTACCGGTTTTGATATGGGTGTCGAATCCTTATACAAAACACGAGGTAACTCTCATGCTTCATACTAACAATCCCATCATCAAACACAAAGCCGGCCTGCTCAATCTCGCCGAAGAACTCGGTAACGTATCAAAAGCCTGTAAAATCATGGGGGTGTCACGCGACACGTTTTATCGCTATCAGGAACTGGCGGCAGAAGGCGGCATTGACGCTCTGGTTAACCAAAACCGCCGGGTTCCCAACCTGAAAAACCGTGCTGATGAAGCCACTGAACGTGCGGTTGTTGATTACGCCATTGAGTTCCCGGCTCATGGCCAGCACCGGACCAGTAATGAGCTGCGTAAAAAAGGCGTCTTCATTTCTGGCAGCGGTGTGCGCTCCATCTGGCAACGACACGATCTGGAAAACTTTCGTAAGCGCCTGAAGGCACTTGAGGAAAAAGTTGCCAGAGAAGGCATCGTACTTACTGATGCTCAAATCGCTGCACTGGAGAAGAAGGCGCACGACGACGAAGCCTGTGGTAAAATAGAGACTGCTCACCCGGGTTATCTGGGGTCGCAGGACACCTTCTACGTGGGTAATCTGAAAGGTGTTGGCCGTATCTACCAGCAGACGTTCGTGGATACGTACTCGAAAGTGGCGCACTGCAAGCTTTACACGAGTAAAGCACCGATCTCTGCCGCCGACCTGCTCAATGATCGCGTGCTGCCGTTCTACGAAGCTCAGGGGCTGCCAATGCTAAGAATACTGACGGACAGGGGGACGGAGTACTGCGGTAAAGTGGAACAACATGACTATCAGCTGTACTTGGCTATCAACGATATAGACCATACGAAAACGAAAGCGATGTCTCCGCAGACAAACGGTATCTGCGAGCGCTTCCATAAAACTATTTTGCAGGATTTTTATCAGGTTGCGTTCCGTAAGACGTTATACGAGGACCTAGAAAGTCTACAAAAGGATCTGGACAACTGGTTGTGGCATTACAATAATGAGCGAACTCATCAGGGTAAAATGTGCTGCGGGCGTACGCCAATGGCCACGTTACTTGATGGTAAACGAGTCTGGACAGAAAAAAATCTGAACCAGATTTAATCTGACAGACACCTGTATAAATAACCGGTAACTGTCAGATCAGGTCTGAGCTAATACATATAAATATAACGCCAGGTGTGGTGAGCCACACCTGGCGCTGTAAGCGATTCAATATTATTGGTTCAGCAATACGGTGGTTTTATATTCCCATAACCGATTGTAATTAACGTCATCCAGATCGCGCTGTGGGGCTGCATTGCCTTTGAATGGCCTGCTGGTCGTGGCGGCGGCACTCCACGGATTGAGCAAGTCATAGCCGCTATCCACCGTGCTGTCGGACCCTGTACATGATTCTGTGTAAATGCCTTTCTCAGTAGTGACCGTCCAGGCGGTCACCGAACTCGATAATAAAACGGCTCATTGCCATACGCCAGTCCCGCAGTGGCATCGTCCATTTCTGTGAGGCCGACTGGATTGCCAGCCACACCACCTTTTTCACTGCGTCGTCAGTCGGGAACACCTTGCGTTTTTTAATCGCATGCCGGATCACACTGTTCAGCGACTCGATGGCGTTGGTTGTGTAGATGACTTTGCGGATATCTTGCCGGGTAAGCGAAGAACGTTGCCAGATTGCTCCAGTTCGTCTGCCAGCTCCGGCTTGTCTGTGGATAGCGGCTGTCCCATGCGCTGGCGAATGCTTCCAGCGCCTGCTGGCCTGCTTCTTCCGTAGCGGCCTGATAGATGGCTTTCAGGTCGCGTGTGACGGCTTTGTAGTCCTTCCAAGAGACGAACCTCAGGCTGTTGCGTACCATGTGCACGATGCACAGCTGGATGCGGGCTTCCGGATACACCGCGTTGATGGCGTCCGGGAAGCCTTTCAGACCGTCGACACAGGCGATGAGGATATCGTTCAGGCCGCGGTTTTTTAGTTCTGTCAGCACATTGAGCCAGAACTTCGCGCCCTCGTTTTCGGCCAGCCACATACCCAGCAGTTCTTTCTGGCCCTCGATGTTGATACCCAGTGCCAGGAACACGGATTTATTGATGACGCGACTGTCCTGCCGGACCTTCAGGATGATACAGTCAAGGTAAACAATGGGATAGACTGCATCCAGTGGACGATTTTGCCATTCAGTAACCTGTTCCATCACCGCGTCGGTGACCTTCGAGACCAGCGCCGGTGAGACATCCGCGTCATACAGCTCGTTGAACGCAGACGCTATCTCGCGGGTGGTCATCCCTCTGGCGTACAGGGACAGGATTTGGTTATCCATCTCAGTGATCCGGGTCTGGTTTTTCTTCACCAGTTGTGGTTCGAAGGAGCCATCACGATCGCGCGGAGTACGTAGTTCCAGAGGGCCATCGCCGGTGGTCACGGTGTTTGTGGAATAGCCGTTGCGGGAGTTGGTCCCCGGTTTGGGCTGATTTTTATCGTAGCCCAGATGGTGGGACATTTCGGCGTTGAGAGCAGCCTCAACGCTGATTTTCTTCAGCAGGCGATCGAATTGGCTGAGATCGCCAGGGGTTTTGAGATTTTTGGCCAGTTCGTTAGCCAGAGCCTGCAACTGTTTTTCGTCCATAAATTAACCTGTTTTTGATGTTGGATTGAACATATCAAAATCAGGCAATTACACAAATTTATGTACAGGGTCCAAAATTCATGCGCCCGATGATGCAACGCATGAGCACGTTCCAGGTCATCGCCGGGACGCAGCGTAATTTCAGGTTTAAGCACAATCTGCGTGAACGCCCCTTTTTTACCTTCTACCATCGTGCCCTCAGCGCTGTCCCGATAAGTGCAAACCGATATGCCAGCCTCGGCACACAGATGCAGGTACCAGAGTTTATGGCATGCCGATGCTGAAGCGACAAGCAAATCTTCTGGATTCCAGCGTGTGGCATCACCCAAAAAAGCGGGATCAGATGAACCGGCGATGACCTGTTTATTACCCGCTGATATTTCATAATCACGACTGTAGGCTTTATAGGACTCCGTTCCGCAACTTTTGTTGCCAATCCATTCAATATGGACCTGATAATGATGCTCACGGTGTGACATAGTGGTTATCTCTGGTGGTTTTTAGAAAAACTACGATGCATCCTTAGCGTAGTTACAGTCCAGTAATTTACCGCGTGACTTGTTGAAATATTATGGGCACGATTCTCTGAATATCGGCAAATTTCCCCTCTCTTCGCTAGTAGGCTCGTTCGATAGCACCATTGCTGACCATGAATAGTCCTGATACATTATAAGTATGTTGTAACTAAAATAACCTATTATGCCTGGGGTGCTATGAACCACTATCAATTGATTGCTGCTCTTCACGACACCTTTTCCTCACTGGAACAGCAGATTGCAGAATTTCGCCAGTGTTTGGCCTCGCTTACGCTGCTCAACGCACGTGTGTTCACCCTTCCCATCGTAGAAAAAGGGAAAGAGCACGATCCCATAACCCAGATACCAGTCACGATGTTACAAGGCGAAGCGGCCTGTGAGGCGGGTCTGGTGCATTTTCAGCGTTTATTTATCCATCATTATGCTGAGACGGTAAGTAGCAAAGCGGCTATTCGCTTACCCGGTGCGCTGTGTTTTATGGTGACGGAGGCTGAATACGCGCATATCCGACAAGCCGTCGAGGCGATTAACACCTTGAAAGCCATGCTGGAGCAGTTGATTACCCGTGAATCCGGTTTGGCTACCGAGCAACGGTTTGAATTTGTACACGCCCACCTGCCCGGATTGATCACACTGAGTGCTTATCGCTCACTCACCCTGTTAACCGAACCCGACACAGTGCGCTTTGGCTGGGCTAATAAGCATGTGGTGAATACGTTGACGCGCGAGGCGGTATTAGAAAAACTGGAGAAAAGCCTTCAGGCAACTCGCGGAATTTCTCCCACAGAAAAAGCCACGTGGCACGCTCGGGTCACCCAGGAACTTATTGATATTAAAAAACTGCCGCAAGACGCTGTGTTGAAGATTAAACGACCGGTGAAAGTACAGCCGATCGCCCGGGTTTGGTATCAAGACGCGCAAAAACAGGTGCAACACCCCTGCCCGTCACCTTTATTAGTGCTGTGCCGCGATCCGTCACGCATTCCAGTCATTGGTGAGTTGGGAAACTACCTTGCCGACAGCGCGCAACCGAAATTCAGGCAGAAAGCGAAAGCGCTGCGGCTGCTGATTCCGCGCCTTCACCTCTATCTGGATGAAAGCGCGTAAGGCTCTGCCCTTATCCGATATGCAGGCTACCCACCATATCTTGCGGGCGCACCCATTCATCAAACTGTGACTCGGTTAAATAACCGAGTTTCAGCGCGGCGGCTTTAAGCGTTAATCCCTCTTTATGCGCCTTCTTGGCAATCTCTGCGGCTTTATCGTAACCGATGTGAGTGTTTAATGCGGTAACCAACATCAGAGAGTCATTAAGCAACTGTTCAATACGATCGCGGTTCGGCTCAATGCCTATGGCGCAATGCTCATCAAAGCTCTTCATGCCATCCGCCAGCAAACGAACCGATTGCAGGAAATTATGGATAACCATGGGGCGATAAACATTAAGCTCGAAATTCCCCGATGCTCCGCCCATATTCACCGCCACATCGTTGCCCATCACCTGGCAACATAGCATGGTCAGTGCTTCACACTGGGTCGGATTCACTTTCCCCGGCATGATGGAACTGCCTGGCTCGTTTTCCGGGATGCTCAATTCGCCAATGCCACAGCGCGGACCGGATGCCAGCCAGCGCACATCGTTGGCAATTTTCATCAGCGACGCAGCAAGTCCTTTCAATGAGCCGTGGCCATGCACCAGTGCATCACAGGTTGCCAAGGCTTCAAATTTATTGGGTGCGGTAACAAACGGTTGCCCGGTCAATTCGGCCAGCGCGCTGGCAACGCGAACCGCATATTCAGGGTGGGTATTGAGGCCCGTCCCCACCGCCGTGCCACCGAGTGCCAGCTCGCTCAAATGGGGGATGCTGTTCTCAATGTGCTTGCGATTATGTTGCAACATGGCGACCCAACCGGAAATCTCCTGCCCCAAGGTCAGCGGCGTTGCATCCTGCAAATGGGTGCGCCCGATTTTAACTATATCGCTGAACGCTTCGGCCTTGGACTGTAACGTAATCAACAACGCGTCAAGCTCCGGCAACAGATGAGTGTTGAGGGCAATGACAGCAGCCACATGCATTGCCGTGGGGAAGACATCGTTCGAACTCTGGCTTTTGTTAACATCATCATTGGGATGCACCAAACGCGCATTACCACGTTCCCCTCCCAGTAGTTCACTGGCGCGGTTGGCCAGCACTTCATTCATGTTCATGTTGCTTTGCGTGCCAGAGCCGGTCTGCCAGATCGCCAAAGGAAATTCGCCGGAATGTTTCTCAGCCAGCACCTCATCGGCGGCTTCAATGATCGCCGCGCTCTTGTCGTCCGGCAGCAGGCCAAGCGTGTTATTGACCTGTGCGGCCGCACGTTTGGTCAATGCCAAGGCAAAAATCAGCGCTTGCGGCATTTTTTCCTCAGAGATACGAAAATGCTCCAAAGAACGCTGCGTTTGTGCCCCCCACAGCTTATTGGCAGGAACATCAATCGGGCCTATGGAATCTTTTTCGATACGTGTCGTCATTGGTTTTTTCTCCTAACATTCCTAAAAAGGACGGGGATCATGGCCTTGTCTGGCATCGCGATTGAGAAAACATTAACATGCACATCAAGCACCATCGTCTGCAAGCAAAGGCAGTGTATTCATATTCAATGCATTTATTAACCTCTATAGTCACATATATTAACAAATTACATAACAATCGAGTGTGAACATGCAAAAAATGCGCAATAGCATCCAGCACTACGCCTGGGGAAGCACAACAGCATTAACAGAACTCTACGGCATTGAGAATAAAGACAATCTACCAATGGCAGAGCTTTGGATGGGAGCGCATCCCAAAAGCAGTTCATGGGTGGTCAATGAGCAGGGCCAGGAGCAGCGTTTACGTGACGTCATCAACGATGCGCCAGTAGAGACACTGGGTGCGGCGATCGCGGCACAGTTTGGGGAGCTGCCTTTTCTGTTTAAAGTCCTCTGCGCGGCACAACCGCTCTCTATTCAGGTTCACCCAAGCAAACCCGCCGCTGAGCAAGGTTTTGCCAAAGAGAACAGACTCGCAATCCCGCTCGATGCGCCACATCGTAACTATAAAGATGCCAATCACAAGCCAGAGTTGGTGTTTGCTTTAACGCCCTTTCAAGCGATGAACGGTTTTCGTGAACACGACGATATTGTGGCGCTATTGCAGCCCGTAGCCGGCGCACACCCGTCCATCACTGCCTATTTGCAGCAGCCCGATGACAAAAATCTGTCGATGCTGTTTGCCAATTTATTGAGTATGCGCGCAGAGATTAAAGATCGCGCCCTGGCGGTGTTAAAAGCAGCACTCACCTCACAGCAGGGTGAACCCTGGGCAACACTGCACAACATCATTCAGGAATACCCTAACGATAGCGGACTGTTTTCTCCGCTGTTGCTCAACGTCATCACGCTGCAACCGGGGCAAGCGATGTTTCTTTATGCGGAGACCCCGCATGCTTACCTGAACGGTGTAGCGCTGGAGGTGATGGCAAATTCGGATAACGTACTACGGGCTGGACTCACCCCTAAATATATCGACATTCCTGAACTGCTGGCGAATGTGAAATTTATCCCCAAACCGGCAAACCAGCTGTTAACTCAGCCGATTGAAGACGGTGAAACCTGCTATTTTCCCGTACCTGTCGCCGATTTTGCCTTTTCCCTGCATCATCTGAAGGATCAGCCACAAACGCTGAACCAACAGAGCACAGCCGTTGTCTTTTGTATCGATGGAAAGGCCACATTGATGAAAAATAGTCAGCGGCTTACGCTTCGCCCCGGCGAATCCTGCTTTTTGCGTGCGTCAGAGTCTCCCGTCAGCGTAGAGGGAAGTGGACGACTGGCACGCGTGTATAATGGTTAGACACTTTCTCCCCTTAAGGGATGCTTACTTAGAAAAGGAATCACACTATGAAGAAATCTCTGGTTGCCGTCGGAGTTATTGTAGCGCTGGGCGCCGTGTGGACAGGTGCGTCATGGTATACGGGCAAGCAATTAGCACAAAATATCGATACGGTTACTGCTGAATTTAACAAGCAGTTACAGGAAACCTATCCGAATTCAGGTTTCAAGCTGGTGTATCGTGATTATCAGGGAGGGGTGTTCAACAGCACGTTTTCACTGGTATTGCAGCCAGATGGTTCTGCATCAGAAACGCGTCCGTTAGCCCGCAAAAACGAAATAGTGCTCAACGAAACCGTTTCACACGGGCCACTTCCGCTCGCACTACTGAAAAAAATGAATTTACGTCCCAGCATGGCGCATATTCACAGCGAACTGGCTAACACGGAAGCGACCAAAGAACTGTTTGATAAACTTCAGAACCAACCGTTCTTCAGCGCAGAAACGCGCGTGGCATTCAATGGAGATAACGCTTCAGTTATCTCTCTGCGCCCACTCGATATTGACAGTGAAGGCACCAAATTTGCCTTCAGCGGCACTGATATTGCGTTAGACCTTGCTCACGATCTACGTAGCAGCCGAATTTCAGGCACGGTTTCTCACTTTTTATCAGAAACCACCAACTACGAAGTCGGCAAAGAGACTATCGTTCTCGAAGGCCTTGGGTTGGAAGCGAACAATCACCGCGGCAAGTTTAATCTGGATCTCGGCGATGGTAGCGTCACCCTGAAATCAATGAAGGTAACACCGCCAACAAGTGACCCTGTCACACTGAATAACTTCGTGATCAAAAGCACCATTAGCGAAGACGACAAAAACATCGCTGGCGCGATAACGTTGTCATTAGACGCACTGCTGCTCAAAGATCGTGATCTAGGTAGCATGAAGTTTACTTTCAGCTTTAACCAACTCGATGGTGAAGCGACGCAGCAGTTCGCCAAAACCTATAAGACGTTGAGTGCATCATTTCTGGAGTCTCCGTCTGCCATGGACCCACTGCGTTTTCAGTATGAACTGGGGCAATCATTACGCAATGCGCTGCCCAGCCTGCTGAAAGGCAACCCAAACTTTACCATCGCCCCCTTGAGCTGGAAAAATGCCAAAGGTGAAAGCACGCTCAACGCCTCGCTCAATTTGAGTAATCCTGCACAATCTACGGCGTTAACACCGCCAGCACAAAGCGATGAAGAAGGCGTGATCCGTCGTGCGGTTAAACAACTGGATGTGACGTTGAACGCGCCAATGGCGATGCTGGCGGAAGGTATCGTTCAGGCCGGAGGACAGGCACAATCGGATCAGGAACATCAGCAACTGATTTCCAGTGCGCAAGAGCAAGTGAAAATGCTGGCTGGCGTAGGCGAAATGAACCAAATCACCGTTACCAAAGATGACGCCATCACCAGTTCGCTGCACTATGCGGACAATCAGGTTGAGTTCAACGGGCGTAAAATCTCACTGGCGGAGTTTATTGCCCCCTTTATCGATATCCCTACTGATGAAGGTGACGAAGGCGATGATGCCGAGCCAGAAGCTCAAGACTCACCGGCAGCGGTCCCCCCGCAAGCGAAGTAATGTCTGTACCGCCTGTGCGCTATGGCAGGCGGTAATCCCCCAAATCCAC
Source organism: Symbiopectobacterium sp. Eva_TO (assembly GCF_053848865.1). NCBI lineage: Bacteria > Pseudomonadati > Pseudomonadota > Gammaproteobacteria > Enterobacterales > Enterobacteriaceae > Symbiopectobacterium > Symbiopectobacterium sp. Eva_TO. Next base: position 3,696,945 of record NZ_JBSPEY010000004.1, read on the forward strand.
TGAGTGAATGGTCATAGCGTTGGATAAACACACACTCGAGTCACACCAAAGCCATTATGATCGATCCTTCAATCCCGTTGACAGACATTCACCGCCACCTTGATGGCAACATTCGCGCACAAACGATCCTCGATTTAGCACGCCAGTTTAACGTCACACTCCCTGCGCAGACGCTTGAAACGCTGATCCCACACGTACAGGTCATCGACAAAGCGGCTAATCTGCTTGGCTTTCTGAAAAAACTGGATTGGGGCGTGGCCGTGCTCGGTTCTCTCGATGCCTGCCGCCGTGTTGCTTATGAAAACGTGGAAGATGCAGTGCGCGCCGGTCTTGATTACACCGAGCTGCGATTCTCACCCTATTATATGGCGCAGCGCCATGCACTTCCGCTGCAAGGCGTGGTCGAGGCGGTTATCGATGGTATACAAGCAGGCTGTCGCGATTACGACACCGATATCCAGCTGATTGGTATCATGAGCCGTACCTTTGGATCTGAGGCGTGCCAGCAAGAGCTGGATGCCCTGCTAGCCTGCCGCGACAAGATCGTAGCATTCGATCTCGCTGGGGATGAACTCGGCTTTCCGGGTGGTCTGTTTACTTCTCATTTTCGTCAGGCTCGTGATAACGATTGGCATATTACAGTTCATGCCGGTGAAGCGGCAGATGCTGAAAGTATCTGGCAGGCTATTCGGCAATTGGGTGCGGAACGCATTGGTCATTGTGTAGCCGCCATTGTTGATAAAACGCTAATGACTCATATGGCGCAGCAACAGATCGCCATTGAATCCTGCCTGACGTCAAATATTCAAACCAGTACTGTCATGTTGTTAGCGGAACATCCTCTGCCCCACTTTCTGCGCCATGGCATCCCCGCAACTATTAATACTGACGATCCAGCGGTGCAAGGGATCGAAATAACGAACGAATATCTCACCGCCGCCCCACAAGCTGGCCTAACCACCGGTGAAATTCGTCAGGCTCAGCAAAATGGATTAGCCGTCGCGTTTCTTTCCGAGCAAGACAGACAGCGCATTCGGGAAAAGGTGTAACGCAAGCGCGAACGCGCATAACCTCAAGCTCCCTGGGGCGATAGCTCGCCCCTACAGGCTAATAACCCGGTTTATCCAGCACAACCGGCTTAACAGACAGCAAATCAGGTATGACAGCGCAAAGGTCAACGCGCCATAGAGAACAATAAAACCATAGACGGACAAAAAGCTGAACATCGGGTATAGTCGATCATAAAGTGCGGTGTTGTTAATCTCTATGACGAAGATATTGTGCACCAGATAAATTCCCAACGTTTTACTGCCGACCTGACTGATCATCCCTTCCAACCAGTTAAAACGAGTGTGTAACATCAAATAAAACACGCAAACGGCTGAGAGTTGCAGCGGCAGGTTATAGAACTTCCCGTAAAAAAAGACAATTCCCCAGTGCTGAGTTGTAGTGGTCAACTAATATTGGCCACCGCATTAGACTGTATGTAGAACAGTCGCTCAGATTCGTTTGGAGTTAAGCCGCCGTTATACCAGTGAGGCCGGATAGCGCTGTAATACCCCGTGATGTAGCGGATAATCGCGTCCTGGGCTTCGCTGAAGCTGTTGTAACCCTTTGTCGGCACCCATTCTGTCTTCAGGCTGCGGAAGAACCGCTCCATTGGCGCATTATCCCAGCAGTTACCCCGCCGACTCATACTCTGCTTTATCCGGCAGCGCCACAGGGCTTGCCGGTATTGACGGCTGGTATAGTGGCTGCCCTGGTCGCTGTGGAACATGACTCCTGTTGGTTGTCCCCGGAGTTCCCAGGCCATCTGCAACGCTTTAACTGTCAGCGCCGAGTCCGGCGACGTCGACATGGCCCAGCCCACCGGTTTGCGGGCGAACAGATCTAGCACCACCGCAAGGTAAGCCCAGCATTTGCCCGTCCAGATGTAGGTCACATCGCCGCACCAGACCTGATCCGGTGCGGTAACCGCGAACTGGCGGTTGAGATAGTTCGGTATTTCAACGTGTTCATTGCCGCCGCGTTTGTATTTGTGAGCCGGTCGCTGGCAGCTGGCGATACCCAGCTCCTTCATCAGCTTGCCAGCCAGCCAGCGCCCCATTTTGACACCGGAGCTGCCGGTGACGATGGTCGCGATACTTCGAGCGCCGGCAGAGCCGCCGCTGGCGTTCCAGGCTTCCATGACGCGGCTACACTTAACCACGCGCTCACCGTCGGGTTCATTAGCGGAAGCCTGCCAGTGCCTGTAGCTGCTGCGATGTACCTCAAAAGTTTGGCACAACGCCGTGACCGGGTATCGCGCCCTCAGCCTGTCGACTACCGTGAACCGTTGAGTGAGTCCGACATTAAGAGCGCCGTAGCCTTTTTTAGGATTTCGTTCTCCATTTCAAGGCATTGGACTTTTTTCTTCATCTCACGCAGCTCGAGCTGTTCAGGGGTAAGAGGAAGTCCCGTTGGCGTTTTTCCCTGTCGTTCAAGGCGAAGCTTATTGACCCAGCGACTAATGGCAGAATGGCTGACATTAACCGCCTCTGCGGCCTTAACGTATGTGTAGCCGTGGTCGACAACCAGCTTTGCGGCTTCGAGCTTAAATTCCGCCGTAAAATGTTTACCCATGAGGTCACCTGTCGTGTTGATGAGGTGAGCATATCACCTCCGATCAGGTGGCCAGTATCAGTGTGCCACTACAAGTTAGCATCGTCAACACACAGAAACTGAGTAATGCCAGCGCAATTCCCGGTAAATAGTGACGTGCCGATAATGAGGTAGGTTGATATACCAATCCAAAATAGCCGCCAATCAGAAAACTGACCAGACCAAATACCTGGCTGGACATTAACAATGCCGGATGAATAAACGGGGGGATACCGAACAGGCTATTCATGATCTTCTCTATCAGCGTCAAATTAGCCAATAAGGGTAATGCCTTAAAATAGTTGGCTTTTGTGATATTCTGCCGCTATTTGAGGTTTCCACGTGGTTACTGTTTTTGTTCATTGCCCTCGCTGCCATTCAGATAAAGTTTATCGACATGGCCTTAGTCCAACTAAGCGCGAACGCTTCCGGTGTCAGTGCTGTCGCCGTGTATTCCAGCTTACCTACCGCTATGAAGCGCGAAAGCCGGGAGTCAAAGAGCAGATCGTTGATATGGCCTTCAACGGTGCCGGTGTTCGCGATACCGCCAGAACGTTGAAAATCGGCATCAATACGGTCATCCGGGCTTTAAAAAGCTCTCGCCCCGCAGGATAACGTCTTCTTCCGTTGCTCACGCCGACGTCGCCCTTATCTGTGAACTTGATGAGCAATGGAGCTTCGTTGGCAGTAAGGCGCTACAGCACTGGCTCTGGTACGCTTACAATACCAAAACGGGCGTGTTCTGGCCTACACTTTTGGCCCCCGAACCGATGAGACCTGCCGTGAATTGCTGGCTCTGTTGACACCGTTCAACATCGGCATGATTACCAGTGACAACTCACCTCGTTATACACAAGTCCGCAACGCCTTATATGCCAAGGGTTAGCGGGCTGAAATAGGCAGCCGGTGGGGTTGTAAATGAAGTGAAACCGACGTGTACTATCGCCATTTACGGCGCTGAAAAATGACACGGGATTCAGATGGCTGGGCACACCAAGAACTGGAAGGGGTAAATCTTGGTGACACGAGGCTCAATAAGCGTGCCAAAGGGCTTTTGATACGGCTGGCTGAGAATCCGCAAGCCAGCATTCCGCATGCGTGCCTCGGATGGTCTGAGACGCTGGGTGCTTACCGCTTCATGGAGAACCAAGCATTCGAATGGCGAGACATTCTGCAACCTCACTGGCAGCGTACGCAGGAAAGGATCCGAGAACACGAGGTTGTGCTGTGTATCCAAGACACTACCGAGCTTGACTTCAACGGGCAGCAAATCCAAGGCTTGGGTCCCTTGAACTACGAAGCCAGGCGTGGTCTGTACCTGCATCCGACCTACGCGGTCAGTCCGGATCGCGTGGGGTTGGGCGTACTGGATGCGTGGATGTGGGCAAGAGAGCCGAAGGATGCAGACGGAAAACGCGATGGGCTCAAGGAGAGTACGCGCTGGCTCGAGGGATACGAGCGAGTTGCTGAACTCGCCTCGGAGTTGCCAAACACACGTCTGGTGTACTTAGCCGATCGCGAAGCGGATATCAAGGCGTTGATGCAGCTCGCTGATGACCTTGGCACTCCGGCTGACTGGTTGATCCGCTCGACTCATAATCGCAGTCTGGACTGTAATGAGAAGCTTTGGCAGAAGGTTGGAAAGACCGTGCCGGTGGGAGAAATCCAATTCGTTATGGCGGCTCGCGCGGGGCAGAAGGCGCGTACGGTGAAACAGGCGCTGCGCGTGAAGCGAGTGCCGCTGCGTTGCGGGTTGGCAGTGACTTGTGTGATAGCCAAGGAAATTGAGCCGCCAGCAGGCGTGAAGCCGGTCGAGTGGCGGTTGCTGAGCAATCGCGTACCTGAAGGACGAGAAGATATCGTGGAGCTGATCGACTGGTATCGGGCTAGATGGGAAATCGAGATGTTCTTCAATGTGCTGAAGAACGGCTGCTGTGTCGAAGCGTTACAGTTATCGACCGTGGATCGCATTGAGCGGGCATTGGCGCTGTTCATGATCGTGGCATGGCGCATCGCCTATTTAATGCGTATGGGACGAACCTGTCCAGAGCTGGACGCAATGTTGTTCTTTGATTCCGACGAGACTCATGGCGCTTACCTACTGATGAACAAGCGTATGCCCAAGGGCCGCCCTAAGCTAAACGAAGTATTGCGCTTAGTTGCGCAACTGGGAGGCTTTCTTGCTCGAAAAGGCGACGGTGAACCAGGCGCAAAAACTATCAGGAAAGGCTTGCAGAAAGTCATGACGGCCGCCGAAACGCTACGCGCGCTCAGGCACGAACAGAGATGTGTATAACGAGGTGGTGACAACTGGGGCAGCTATGCAAGAGAGGTTCCGAAGCAGAAACATCTGACTGGCAAGATCTTCACGCAACGCATAGAGCGCAATAACCTGACGCTCCGTACCCGCATTAAACGACTGGCGCGTAAAATGTATTAGCTCAGACCTGATCTGACAGTTACCGGTTATTTATACAGGTGTCTGTCAGATTAAATCTGGTTCAGATTTTTTTCTGCCCAGACTCGTTTACCATCAAGTAACGTGGCCATTGGCGTACGCCCGCAGCACATTTTACCCTGATGAGTTCGCTCATTATTGTAATGCCACAACCAGTTTTCCAGATCCTTTTGTAGACTTTCTAGGTCCTCGTATAACGTCTTACGGAACGCAACCTGATAAAAATCCTGCAAAATAGTTTTATGGAAGCGCTCGCAGATACCGTTTGTCTGCGGAGACATCGCTTTCGTTTTCGTATGGTCTATATCGTTGATAGCCAAGTACAGCTGATAGTCATGTTGTTCCACTTTACCGCAGTACTCCGTCCCCCTGTCCGTCAGTATTCTTAGCATTGGCAGCCCCTGAGCTTCGTAGAACGGCAGCACGCGATCATTGAGCAGGTCGGCGGCAGAGATCGGTGCTTTACTCGTGTAAAGCTTGCAGTGCGCCACTTTCGAGTACGTATCCACGAACGTCTGCTGGTAGATACGGCCAACACCTTTCAGATTACCCACGTAGAAGGTGTCCTGCGACCCCAGATAACCCGGGTGAGCAGTCTCTATTTTACCACAGGCTTCGTCGTCGTGCGCCTTCTTCTCCAGTGCAGCGATTTGAGCATCAGTAAGTACGATGCCTTCTCTGGCAACTTTTTCCTCAAGTGCCTTCAGGCGCTTACGAAAGTTTTCCAGATCGTGTCGTTGCCAGATGGAGCGCACACCGCTGCCAGAAATGAAGACGCCTTTTTTACGCAGCTCATTACTGGTCCGGTGCTGGCCATGAGCCGGGAACTCAATGGCGTAATCAACAACCGCACGTTCAGTGGCTTCATCAGCACGGTTTTTCAGGTTGGGAACCCGGCGGTTTGGTTAACCAGAGCGTCAATGCCGCCTTCTGCCGCCAGTTCCTGATAGCGATAAAACGTGTCGCGTGACACCCCCATGATTTTACAGGCTTTTGATACGTTACCGAGTTCTTCGGCGAGATTGAGCAGGCCGGCTTTGTGTTTGATGATGGGATTGTTAGTATGAAGCATGAGAGTTACCTCGTGTTTTGTATAAGGATTCGACACCCATATCAAAACCGGTAACTCTCAACCTTTCAAGGTCCAGTGTCAGATCAAGTCGCGACTAATACAATTAAATGCACCATTATCATGCCTTCAGCCACCACAACAAGAGAAGACCCGGAGTAAGGGCCACCTCGTTATACACATCTCTGTTCGTGCCTGAGCGCGCGTAGCGTTTCGGCGGCCGTCATGACTTTCTGCAAGCCTTTCCAGATAGTTTTTGCGCCTGGTTCACCGTCGCCTTTTCGAGCAAGAAAGCCTCCCAGTTGCGCAACTAAGCGCAATACTTCGTTTAGCTTAGGGCGGCCCTTGGGCATACGCTTGTTCATCAGTAGGTAAGCGCCATGAGTCTCGTCGGAATCAAAGAACAACATTGCGTCCAGCTCTGGACAGGTTCGTCCCATACGCATTAAATAGGCGATGCGCCATGCCACGATCATGAACAGCGCCAATGCCCGCTCAATGCGATCCACGGTCGATAACTGTAACGCTTCGACACAGCAGCCGTTCTTCAGCACATTGAAGAACATCTCGATTTCCCATCTAGCCCGATACCAGTCGATCAGCTCCACGATATCTTCTCGTCCTTCAGGTACGCGATTGCTCAGCAACCGCCACTCGACCGGCTTCACGCCTGCTGGCGGCTCAATTTCCTTGGCTATCACACAAGTCACTGCCAACCCGCAACGCAGCGACACTCGCTTCACGCGCAGCGCCTGTTTCACCGTACGCGCCTTCTGCCCCGCGCGAGCCGCCATAACGAATTGGATTTCTCCCACCGGCACGGTCTTTCCAACCTTCTGCCAAAGCTTCTCATTACAGTCCAGACTGCGATTATGAGTCGAGCGGATCAACCAGTCAGCCGGAGTGCCAAGGTCATCAGCGAGCTGCATCAACGCCTTGATATCCGCTTCGCGATCGGCTAAGTACACCAGACGTGTGTTTGGCAACTCCGAGGCGAGTTCAGCAACTCGCTCGTATCCCTCGAGCCAGCGCGTACTCTCCTTGAGCCCATCGCGTTTTCCGTCTGCATCCTTCGGCTCTCTTGCCCACATCCACGCATCCAGTACGCCCAACCCCACGCGATCCGGACTGACCGCGTAGGTCGGATGCAGGTACAGACCACGCCTGGCTTCGTAGTTCAAGGGACTCAAGCCTTGGATTTGCTGCCCGTTGAAGTCAAGCTTGGTAGTGTCTTGGATACACAGCACAACCTCGTGTTCTCGGATCCTTTCCTGCGTACGCTGCCAGTGAGGTTGCAGAATGTCTCGCCATTCGAATGCTTGGTTCTCCATGAAGCGGTAAGCACCCAGCGTCTCAGACCATCCGAGGCACGCATGCGTAATGCTGGCTTGCGGATTCTCAGCCAGCCGTATCAAAAGCCCTTTGGCGCGCTTATTGAGCCTCGTGTCACCAAGATTTACCCCTTCCAGTTCTTGGTGTGCCCAGCCATCTGAATCCCGTGTCATTTTTCAGCGCCGTAAATGGCGATAGTACACGTCGGTTTCACTTCATTTACAACCCCACCGGCTGCCTATTTCAGCCCGCTAACCCTTGGCATATAAGGCGTTGCGGACTTGTGTATAACGAGGTGGCTAAAAACCCTGCTACGATCTGCTGCGCATTACCGTTTATGACCGGGAAATCATTTATCACCGCGCTCACCGTTATGGTACCAACAGCATTTACGGCAAACCTCGCGCGAAGCAATTAGGATTTTTCCACCTGCCCAGAGTACTTCCGACGATTATACTGAGATAAAGAGAGAGATGACCGACAAGGTCAGATTAAATAGTGCAAATATCGTATAATGCGATATTTTCCCGCCGTCGCGGGCGAAAAAATCAGGAGATCACCATGGTTGTGAAAAAAGGTTTCGTCGTTACTGCCCTTGCCGTAGCACTCGTCATGACGCTCAGCGGCTGTTCCAACATGTCCAAACGCGATCGTAATACCGCCATTGGCGCTGGGGCTGGCGCAGTCGGTGGGGCAATCCTGACCGGCGGAGGCACGCTGGGCACGCTGGGTGGTGCGGCCATTGGCGGCATTATTGGTCATCAGGTCGATTAATAGCGAGTGACAGCAGGGGTCTCCCTGCTGTCAGATTCTGTATTAACCGCCCGCCATCTTGAGCTTCAATCCTTTTGCTTCCAATAGCTGTTTTAGCAGATCGCGCTTATCGCCCTGAATCTCAATGGTGCCTTCTTTGACCGCACCGCCACAGCCACACTTCTTTTTCAGTTCTGCGGCCAACGCGGTGAGCGCGTCATCATCCAGATCGAGCCCCGTGATAATACACACACCCTTTCCTTTGCGCCCGCTGGTTTGCCGTTGAATGCGCACTACACCGTCGCCTTTGGCACGCGTTACCGGAGCGGGTTCTTCCTTGATGCGTCCGGTATCGGTGGAATAGACCAACCGACTGTTACTCTCACTCATGCCTGTGCTCCCACCAATAACGAATGCCGAATCTGCGCCAGCGTGTGCGCCGGATCGGCAGATTGGGTGATCGGACGCCCAATTACCATATAATCAACCCCTGCCGCCTGCGCCTGTTCCGGCGTCATAATGCGACGCTGATCGCCACTGGTGCTGCCCGCAGGACGAATACCCGGCGTGACCAACTTGAACGCGCTACCACAAACCTGCTTCAGTCGCTGTGCTTCCTGCGCAGAACACACCACACCATCCAATCCACAATCACGGGTCAGCTCCGCAAGGCGCTCAGCCTGCTGAGTCGGTGTCGCGGTGATGCCTAACGCCAGCAGATCGTCCGCCTCCATGCTGGTCAACACGGTAACGGCAATCAGTAACGGCGCATCGGCGCCAAAGGGCTGCAATGCCGCTTTCGCCGCTTCCATCATCCGCCGACCTCCACTGGCATGGACATTAACCATCCACACACCTAATTCTGCCGCAGCCGCCACCGCATGTTCGGCCGTGTTAGGGATATCGTGAAACTTTAGGTCGAGAAAAACGTCAAAGCCGCGCTGCTGTAACGCCTTAACAAATTGTGGACCGAAAAGGGTAAACATCTCTTTGCCCACTTTCAACCGACAATCCTGTGGGTTAATGCGATCGACAAACGCCAACGCCTGATTCTGGTCAGCATAATCTAATGCGACAACGATTGGCGACGTAACGGCATGCTGTGGGGTGATGTGTTCGCTCATGTGGCCCTCAGTTTTGCTTGGCGATTGAATCCGTGGAGTGAGATTGGTCCGCGTATGAAAATTTTCCGCCGCATTTTACCCTTCTCTCCCGCGAAAGCCCAGCGGCCCTGCTGGACCGCGCTGCATTTCGCGCGATGTTTGCCGTGAATGTGCTTTCAATAATAAGTATGTTGTAACTAAATTGCGTTTTATAAAATAGACAATAGTATAAGGCACACCTTACGCTATTGTCCGTCCAGACCACGAATCGGTTTGATGCTGGCCCATGAGCGGCATGAAGGACATTGCCAGTATAGGGATTGCGAGGTAAAGCCACACTTCTGGCAGCTATAGCGTGGTTTGGTGCGTATCTGTTCTCCCACCATATCGCGCAACACCAGCAAGCTCTCTTTGGCTCGACCATCTTCGGCTTCACTCAGGTGGAAATCCATCAGGCGATGGAAAACACGCATTGTCGGGTGACGCTGTAACTGGCGGTTGATGTAGACCTGTGCCACCTCAGCCCCTTCTTTGCGTTCCAGGATATCCGCCAACATCAGATCGGCGCTGGCACCGGTATTCTCTTCAACACAGCGTTTGAGAAAATCTTCCCATGCCTCCGACGCAGGCAAGTTCTGGTAACAGGTTTCAAGCATCGGCAGGGTTTCACTGACAAAGGCTTTATCTTGTTCCAGAACCTGCTGGAGCACCTCTACCGCAGGCGCATAGCGCTCCTGAGCGATATGAATGCGTCCCATCATGATCGACGCCCGAGCGCACGCTTTATCCGTTGCTGCACCCTTTTTCAGTAGCGTCAACGCTTTATCCAGATCGTCACTGCTCATCGCTTGCAGCGCCAGTTCGCAGTAGAAATGGGCGATTTCCGTATTCAACTGCGGCTGGCCGAGTTTGACCAGTTTTTCCGCAATATCGATCGCCTTCTGCCAGTCGCTGGTAGCCTGATAGATCTGCAACAGTTGTTGAAGCGCGCTGCGACGAAAATCCTCTTCATCCACCAGTTGGGTGAAGATCTCTTCAGCACGGTCATACAGCCCGGCGGCCATATAATCACGCCCGAGTTGCTGCACCGCCAGCAGGCGCTGTTCGAACGATAACGAAACGCTTTCCGTCAATGCCTGATGAATGCGAATAGCACGGTCGACCTCACCGCGTGAGCGGAACAGGTTACCCAGCGTCAGATGCCCCTCGAAGGTGTTACTCTCGTCCTTGATCATATCAAGGAACAGTTCCACCGCTTTATCCTGCTGATTAGAAAGCAAAAAGTTCACACCTGTCACATACTCTCGCGACAAGCGGTTGGCTTCCTGCTCCTTGTCCTGCTGCGCGCTTCTGCGACCCATGTACCACCCGTATGCGGCGGCCACCGGCAATAACAGAAACAGCAGTTCTAACATAGAGGAGGATCCTTAGTGGGAAACAGAGGGCGCAGAGGGCGGCGTTTCGCTCTCTGTTACAGACTGTTGCTGTTCCAGGCGTTTGATTTTACGTTGCGCACGGCCGAGGGTGATGCGCAATCGCAGGTAGAATAAACCGCAGATCACCCACCCCAGCACAAACCCGACTGCAAACAGCGTAGCAAGTAGCGTGGAAACACGATATTCGCCCTGTGCCAGCAGATAGTTGAAGGTGACAACCTGCTCGTTGTGCACCCCCAATGTAATGGAAATGATGAATATCGCCAGTACCAATAAGAAGATCAGCAAGTATTTCACGTTCTTGTTCCTGTGATATCGCCTTAACCTAATGATTATGCCAAATGTTGGCGCTAAACCCCATAGAATTATCCATTATAGCCGGAGAAAGGACGTGGCTAGCTGAGGTAGCATCAGACGATAGCGGCAGCACCGCCTGTTTTTGAACAACTCGATAATAAAAAGCGATGATCGACAAAATGCGATTCAGGCAAAAGCAATTTTATATAGGGCAAGAACGCGTGGCGGGCTTCAGCCGGAGGCATGAAATGGCCGCTGGCATTACTCCAAAAAGTCAGCTGCTGTTGAACAAATTTTAGCACCCCAGCGAAATGCACCTTGGTGGCATTCACAAAAGAAGAGTGTCCTTTAAGGGGGAACCTGTTTATCGGTTCTTCAGGGCAGGCTAGCACTGCGCACTGGATCTTGTAGGGCGCGTCGACAGGGATGATAAAAATGGTAATGCCTTCAAATAGTTGGCTTTTGTGATATTCTGCCGCTATTTGAGGTTTCCACGTGGTTACTGTTTTTGTTCATTGCCCTCGCTGCCATTCAGATAAAGTTTATCGACATGGCCTTAGTCACCTCGTTATACACATCTCTGTTCGTGCCTGAGCGCGCGTAGCGTTTCGGCGGCCGTCATGACTTTCTGCAAGCCTTTCCTGATAGTTTTTGCGCCTGGTTCACCGTCGCCTTTTCGAGCAAGAAAGCCTCCCAGTTGCGCAACTAAGCGCAATACTTCGTTTAGCTTAGGGCGGCCCTTGGGCATACGCTTGTTCATCAGTAGGTAAGCGCCATGAGTCTCGTCGGAATCAAAGAACAACATTGCGTCCAGCTCTGGACAGGTTCGTCCCATACGCATTAAATAGGCGATGCGCCATGCCACGATCATGAACAGCGCCAATGCCCGCTCAATGCGATCCACGGTCGATAACTGTAACGCTTCGACACAGCAGCCGTTCTTCAGCACATTGAAGAACATCTCGATTTCCCATCTAGCCCGATACCAGTCGATCAGCTCCACGATATCTTCTCGTCCTTCAGGTACGCGATTGCTCAGCAACCGCCACTCGACCGGCTTCACGCCTGCTGGCGGCTCAATTTCCTTGGCTATCACACAAGTCACTGCCAACCCGCAACGCAGCGGCACTCGCTTCACGCGCAGCGCCTGTTTCACCGTACGCGCCTTCTGCCCCGCGCGAGCCGCCATAACGAATTGGATTTCTCCCACCGGCACGGTCTTTCCAACCTTCTGCCAAAGCTTCTCATTACAGTCCAGACTGCGATTATGAGTCGAGCGGATCAACCAGTCAGCCGGAGTGCCAAGGTCATCAGCGAGCTGCATCAACGCCTTGATATCCGCTTCGCGATCGGCTAAGTACACCAGACGTGTGTTTGGCAACTCCGAGGCGAGTTCAGCAACTCGCTCGTATCCCTCGAGCCAGCGCGTACTCTCCTTGAGCCCATCGCGTTTTCCGTCTGCATCCTTCGGCTCTCTTGCCCACATCCACGCATCCAGTACGCCCAACCCCACGCGATCCGGACTGACCGCGTAGGTCGGATGCAGGTACAGACCACGCCTGGCTTCGTAGTTCAAGGGACCCAAGCCTTGGATTTGCTGCCCGTTGAAGTCAAGCTCGGTAGTGTCTTGGATACACAGCACAACCTCGTGTTCTCGGATCCTTTCCTGCGTACGCTGCCAGTGAGGTTGCAGAATGTCTCGCCATTCGAATGCTTGGTTCTCCATGAAGCGGTAAGCACCCAGCGTCTCAGACCATCCGAGGCACGCATGCGGAATGCTGGCTTGCGGATTCTCAGCCAGCCGTATCAAAAGCCCTTTGGCACGCTTATTGAGCTTCGTGTCACCAAGATTTACCCCTTCCAGTTCTTGGTGTGCCCAGCAATCTGAATCCCGTGTCATTTTTCAGCGCCGTAAATGGCGATAGTACACGTCGGTTTCACTTCATTTACAACCCCACCGGCTGCCTATTTCAGCCCGCTAACCCTTGGCATATAAGGCGTTGCGGACTTGTGTATAACGAGGTGGGCCTTAGTCCAACTAAGCGCGAACGCTTCAGGTGTCACTGCTGTCGCCGTGTATTCCAGCTTACCTACCGCTATGAAGCCCGAAAGCCGGGAGTCAAAGAGCAGATCGTTGATATGGCCTTCAACGGTGCCGGTGTTCGCGATACCGCCAGAACGTTGAAAATCGGCATCAATACGGTCATCCGGGCTTTAAAAAGCTCTCGCCCCGCAGGATAACGTCTTCTCCCGTTGCTCACGCCGACGTCGCCCTTATCTGTGAACTTGATGAGCAATGGAGCTTCGTTGGCAGTCAGGCGCTACAGCACTGGCTCTGGTACGCTTACAATACCAAAACGGGCGGTGTTCTGGCCTACACTTTTGGCCCCCGAACCGATGAGACCTGCCGTGAATTGCTGGCTCTGTTGACACCGTTCAACATCGGCATGGACTGGCAAGATCTTCACGCAACGCATAGAGCGCAATAACCTGACGCTCCGTACCCGCATTAAACGACTGGCGCGTAAAACGATTTGCTTCTCGCGCTCCGTCGAGATCCACGAAAAAGTCATCGGAGCCTTCATCGAAAAACACATGTTCTACTAATTGGAGTCATTACCATAAAAATATAATAACCGTCAATGTGTGAGGCTACCCCCTCAATCGCATTGATCATTCGGTACTCCGTTCCCCACTTTTCCAACGTAAAAATTTCGGTTGGGTCGTAAGGCAATTGCACCGTTTTACCTTTGAAGATAGTGTGCTGAGACACCAGGGTGACGTTCAACCTCAGATGTAAACTCTCTAGCGCATCCTGTAATGTGGTTCCATCTTTGGCGACCGCATGATTTAACGTGGCCCGTATCCCTGTCTTTATGCACCATGGGGACTTCAGCACCTTAGGAACCGGCTTCCGTTTGCAGTAATGTGTATTAGTCACAGAGACGATTTTACGTATCAGGCCGTTCACGGATATCCGTCGCAAGTGATCATCGCGGACCACGGCCCATCTGCTTGAAACACCAGAAAGGTTCACAGTATGAACCGCAAGGCATGACATCATAAGAGAGATCACTGATGCCCCTTTTTCACGTCATCATCACCTTGCTTTTCCTGAGGCGATCGCGTTAATGGACCACACCAGCGCTGCGCCAGTGTACAAGCCAGCACCACCAACACCCAGCTCATCAGGGTCGCCGCAATCAAATCCTGCGGCCAGTGCATGCCCAACGCCAAACGACTGGCCATTACCCCCGACGCCCACACCATCAATACCACCACAGTTTTATAGTGGCGCCGCGCCCACAACAACCCTACCGCCAGCAACGCCCAGGTTGCCGCGAATAGGGTGTGCCCTGACGGGAAGGCAAAACCCGTTTCAAATTGCCAATGGGCGCGCAGCCATTCAGGTATCTGCGTCTGTGCGCTCAGTTGTTCCGCCACCAGCCGCGCACGCTCGGGGCGTGGCAAAGAATAGAAATAGCGTTCATCGACCTGATACGCTTTTTCCAACCAGACCACAAAGGGGCGCGGCTCCTGAAGCCGCTTTTTAATTAACGACTTCATGCCCTGACCTACCAGTACAGTCAGCGCCATGATTGCCAGCACGCCCAGTGCCGGTTTGAAACGAAAACGTAAGCACCACAGAAACCAGAGCGCCAACAGCGCGCTGGTCACTATCCCCCAAGGTCGCGTCACCGTTTCCATGACCCAGAACAGTCCGCGCAGCCACAGTCCCTGTGTTTCAGGTTGCCATTGCCAGCCGCTCAACCCTACGGCAACCGGCAATATCAGCAAAATTCCCGCACCGAGGGCAGTGCGTTTGGCAATGTCGTACATAGCTTCCCCTGTTTCACCTTTCACTCACCAACACAGAAAAACACGGTTAAAAAGAGTGGGTGTAAATCGCAAATTTCTCATAAATTTATCATGAAATCTCCCTGCCTTCATCAATGGAACGTAAACTACTTCATCGTTATGTCAGTACCTGTGCTGCTGTACAAACATCGTGCTGTAGCACAAACCTGATCAATACATGCAGAACACCTGCGCGGTTTGCGTTTGGTTTTATTGCGCAATGGCGTTTTTACTGGTTAATTGCGTTATCCGGCAGTATGATATGCGCAATCTTTTTGTGTTGGAGATGTAAAATGCAGCTTAAACGGGTGGCCGAAGCAAAATTACCCACCCCCTGGGGCGATTTCCTCATGGTAGGATTCGAAGAGTTGGCCACAGGACACGATCACCTCGCGCTGGTTTTCGGTGATATCTCCGGTCCAGCGCCTGTTCTGGCACGTGTCCATTCCGAATGTTTAACCGGTGATGCATTGTTCAGCTTGCGCTGCGATTGCGGATTCCAACTGGAAGCCGCATTGGGCCATATTGCTGAAGAGGGGCGGGGTGTGCTGCTCTATCACCGACAAGAAGGGCGTAATATCGGCTTGTTGAACAAGATTCGTGCCTATGAGTTACAAGACCTGGGGGCCGATACCGTCGAAGCAAATCATCAACTCGGGTTTGCGGCTGATGAGCGCGACTTCACGCTATGTGCGGATATGTTCAAGCTGTTGGGCGTGAATGAAGTACGTTTGCTGACCAACAATCCGCAAAAAGTAAAAACCCTCAACGATGCAGGCATCAACATTGTTGAACGAGTGCCGTTAGTCGTGGGACGCAACCCTAAAAATGAGCGCTATCTGGCAACGAAAGCGACCAAAATGGGCCATATGTTGGATCTCCCTCCGCGTTAATGTGTGTCTATAGCGACTTGCCGCTATAAACAACACACTGACGTTGCTATCGAGGCCTTCGGGCCCCGATATTTCCGCCCACTGACCATCACAACATCTTGCGAATGACGTAGTGCAAAATACCGCCGTGCTGATAATAGGTCAGCTCATTACGGGTATCGATACGGCATCGAGTTTGAATAACCTGCGCGTGTCCCTGACTGTCCGTGAGGGTGACGTCCACCGTAGCTCCCGGCATCAAGGCTTGCAGGCACGCTATCGAGATACGCTCTTCACCCGTCAGCCCTAAGGTTTTACGCGTCACGCCAGGGGCAAACTCCAGCGGCAAAATCCCCATGCCAATCAAATTGGAGCGGTGGATGCGCTCAAACGACTCCGCAATCACCACTCTAACCCCGAGCAACCGCGGTCCTTTTGCTGCCCAGTCGCGGCTGGAACCCGAGCCGTACTCTTTTCCGGCAATCAACGCCAACGCTACCTGTTCATCCTGATAGCACATAGCCGCGTCGTAGATGGCCATAACGTTTTGTGAGGGGATATGCCGCGTGTAGCCCCCTTCCGTGCCTGGCACCATCTCATTGCGGATGCGTACATTGGCGAACGTGCCGCGCATCATCACCTCATGGTTACCCCGACGTGAACCGTAGGAGTTAAAATCCTCTACGCTGACCCCGCGATCGAGCAAGTAACGGCCCGCCGGGCTCTCTTTTTTGATGCTGCCCGCAGGAGAAATATGGTCGGTGGTAACCGAATCCCCCAACAGAGCAAGAATTCGCGCCCCGTGAATATCCTCTATCGGATCGGGGTCTTTGCCCATGGTGGTAAAAAAACGGGGTTTCACGAATATAGGTAGAATCCTGCGGCCATTCGTAGGTCGGGTTATCCCCTACGTCTATCGCCTGCCACTCGGGCGTACCTTCAAAAACAGCAGCGTACTCCTTATGAAACAGGTCGACGCTGACATGCTGCACCGCGTCGGAAACGTCCTTCGCCGAGGGCAAGATATCTTTCAAAACACCGGTTCACCGTTGTGTCCTTCACCCAGCAGATCGCGGGTCAAATCGAGCGTCATATTGCCCGCCAATGCATAAGCGACCACCAATGGAGGCGAGGCTAGCCAATTGGTTTTCACCAGCGGGTGGATGCGTCCCTCAAAGTTACGGTTGCCCGAGAGAACGGCACCAATCGTCAAGTCGGCGGCCTTAATTGCCTGTTCTATTGGTTCCGGCAATGGCCCTGAGTTACCAATACAGGTGGTACAGCCATACCCTACCAATTGAAACCCCAGCGCATCGAGATAAGGCATTAATCCCGCTTTGGCGAAATAATCCGGAACGACTTTGGAACCGGCTGCCAGCGAGGTCTTCACCCAAGGTTTACGTCGCAGACCGCGCTTTACCGCATGCTTTGCCAACAACCCCGCAGCCATCAAGACGCTGGGATTGGAAGTATTGGTGCACGAGGTGATCGCCGCAATCACGACAGCCCCCTGCCGTAGCGAAAAGGTTTCACCCGACCATGTCACGTCAACCGCATCGGCCCCCGCTTTGCCACTGCTGACATCCAGTTCGCGACTGGCGGTAAACGCAGCGGGCACCTGTGCCAACGCGACGCGATCCTGTGGGCGCTTTGGACCCGCCAGACTGGTTTCAACCGTCCCCATATCTAACGCCAACTGGCTGGTAAAACGGGGTTCATCCCCCGGATGCCGCCATAGCCCCTGTGCTTTGCTGTAAGCTTCTACCAGCGCTATCTGTTCGTCGCTGCGGTTGGTTAAGCGCAAATAGGCCAGGGTGACATCATCGATAGGAAAAAAGCCGCAAGTGGCACCATATTCGGGTGCCATGTTGGCAATGGTTGCTCGGTCCGCCAGGGCCAGGTTGTCCAGTCCATCGCCGTAAAATTCAACAAATTTTCCGACAACGCCGTGCTTACTCAGCATTTGTGTAACGGTAAGCACCAGGTCGGTTGCCGTGATCCCCTCCCCCAGCTTTCCGCTAAGCTTGAAACCCACCACATCTGGCAACAACATCGAAACCGGTTGTCCTAACATCGCGGCTTCGGCTTCAATACCACCAACGCCCCACCCCAGCACACCTAACCCGTTAATCATGGTGGTGTGTGAATAGGTACCGACCAGTGTGTCGGGATAGGCGATGATTTTGTCCTCCACGATTTCACACCATACGGCAAACGCTTCGGTAGCGCGCTGCCGGATAAACCAGTGCAATGGCTGACGGATAATGGTTCAGCGTACACAGCGCATGAAACGCGGAAGTTCGCCAGAGAACTGAATCTGGAGCCCTGCACAACAGCAGTGAGCAGTCCACAGAGTAACGGCATGGCAGAACGGTTCGTGAAGACGATGAAGGAAGATTACATCGCCTTCATGCCAAAACCCGATGTGCGAACAGCGCTGAAGAATCTTGCAGCGGCGTTCAATCATTACAATGAAAACCATCCGCACAGTGCGCTGGGATACAACTCCCCAAGAGAATATCGGCGCCAGCGGGCATCGTTAACTTAAGTGTATTAGCTCAGACCTGATCTGACAGTTACTGTAGTGGTCAACTAATATTGGCCACCGCATTAGACTGTATGTAGAACAGTCGCTCAGATTCGTTTGGAGTTAAGCCGCCGTTATACCAGTGAGGCCGGATAGCGCTGTAATACCCCGTGATGTAGCGGATAATCGCGTCCTGGGCTTCGCTGAAGCTGTTGTAACCCTTTGTCGGCACCCATTCTGTCTTCAGGCTGCGGAAGAACCGCTCCATTGGCGCATTATCCCAGCAGTTACCCCGCCGACTCATACTCTGCTTTATCCGGCAGCGCCACAGGGCTTGCCGGTATTGACGGCTGGTATAGTGGCTGCCCTGGTCGCTGTGGAACATGACTCCTGTTGGTTGTCCCCGGAGTTCCCAGGCCATCTGCAACGCTTTAACTGTCAGCGCCGAGTCCGGCGACGTCGACATGGCCCAGCCCACCGGTTTGCGGGCGAACAGATCTAGCACCACCGCAAGGTAAGCCCAGCATTTGCCCGTCCAGATGTAGGTCACATCGCCGCACCAGACCTGATCCGGCGCGGTAACCGCGAACTGGCGGTTGAGATAGTTCGGTATTTCAACGTGTTCATTGCCGCCGCGTTTGTATTTGTGAGCCGGTCGCTGGCAGCTGGCGATACCCAGCTCCTTCATCAGCTTGCCAGCCAGCCAGCGCCCCATGTTGACACCGGAGCTGCCGGTGACGATGGTCGCGATACTTCGAGCGCCGGCAGAGCCGCCGCTGGCGTTCCAGGCTTCCATGACGCGGCTACACTTAACCACGCGCTCACCGTCGGGTTCATTAGCGGAAGCCTGCCAGTGCCTGTAGCTGCTGCGATGTACCTCAAAAGTTTGGCACAACGCCGTGACCGGGTATCGTGCCCTCAGCCTGTCGACTACCGTGAACCGTTGAGTGAGTCCGACATTAAGAGCGCCGTAGCCTTTTTTAGGATTTCGTTCTCCATTTCAAGGCATTGGACTTTTTTCTTCATCTCACGCAGCTCGAGCTGTTCAGGGGTAAGAGGAAGTCCCGTTGGCGTTTTTCCCTGTCGTTCAAGGCGAAGCTTATTGACCCAGCGACTAATGGCAGAATGGCTGACATTAACCGCCTCTGCGGCCTTAACGTATGTGTAGCCGTGGTCGACAACCAGCTTTGCGGCTTCGAGCTTAAATTCCGCCGTAAAATGTTTACCCATGAGGTCACCTGTCGTGTTGATGAGGTGAGCATATCACCTCCGATCAGGTGGCCAGTATCAGTGTGCCACTATATACCGGTTATTTATACAGGTGTCTGTCAGATTAAATCTGGTTCAGATTTTTTTCTGCCCAGACTCGTTTACCATCAAGTAACGTGGCCATTGGCGTACGCCCGCAGCACATTTTACCCTGATGAGTTCGCTCATTATTGTAATGCCACAACCAGTTGTCCAGATCCTTTTGTAGACTTTCTAGGTCCTCGTATAACTTCTTACGGAACGCAACCTGATAAAAATCCTGCAAAATAGTTTTATGGAAGCGCTCGCAGATACCGTTTGTCTGCGGAAACATCGCTTTCGTTTTCGTATGGTCTATATCGTTGATAGCCAAGTACAGCTGATAGTCATGTTGTTCCACTTTACCGCAGTACTCCGTCCCCCCTGTCCGTCAGTATTCTTAGCATTGGCAGCCCCTGAGCTTCGTAGAACGGCAGCACGCGATCATTGAGCAGGTCGGCGGCAGAGATCGGTGCTTTACTCGTGTAAAGCTTGCAGTGCGCCACTTTCGAGTACGTATCCACGAACGTCTGCTGGTAGATACGGCCAACACCTTTCAGATTACCCACGTAGAAGGTGTCCTGCGACCCCAGATAACCCGGGTGAGCAGTCTCTATTTCACCACAGGCTTCGTCGTCGTGCGCCTTCTTCTCCAGTGCAGCGATTTGAGCATCAGTAAGTACGATGCCTTCTCTGGCAACTTTTTCCTCAAGTGCCTTCAGGCGCTTACGAAAGTTTTCCAGATCGTGTCGTTGCCAGATGGAGCGCACACCGCTGCCAGAAATGAAGACGCCTTTTTTACGCAGCTCATTACTGGTCCGGTGCTGGCCATGAGCCGGGAACTCAATGGCGTAATCAACAACCGCACGTTCAGTGGCTTCATCAGCACGGTTTTTCAGGTTGGGAACCCGGCGGTTTTGGTTAACCAGAGCGTCAATGCCGCCTTCTGCCGCCAGTTCCTGATAGCGATAAAACGTGTCGCGTGACACACCCATGATTTTACAGGCTTTTGATACGTTACCGAGTTCTTCGGCGAGATTGAGCAGGCCGGCTTTGTGTTTGATGATGGGATTGTTAGTATGAAGCATGAGAGTTACCTCGTGTTTTGTATAAGCATTCGACACCCATATCAAAACCGGTAACTCTCAACCTTTCAAGGTCCAGTGTCAGAGCAAGTCGCGACTAATACAACTTAGATAATCCTCGGGTATCATCAAAGGCACGCTTGTCCCCGATTCTTTGACGCGTAGACAATGTCAGAAATCCTGGCAATGATTTAGCGACCTTATTCCCAGGAGCGCCGGTGTTATATTGTTGCACCTCTTTATTTCCACCGTGAAGCAAAATGGTCTGTAACAGTTGTTGTTCCGCGCTGTCCAGCGAATGTCCCGGTAAACTGACACTGAAGGCTTGTTTCATCACGCCAGTGTCATGTTGATGCATTTTCACTGTTTCACGTTTAATTTCCGCATCCAACATACCGGTTCTGTCTTTACCACTCTTGCAGTTCCAACAAGGCATCGCACCAATTTCATTGGCGAGCAGAGCAACACGCAAAGCAGCTTTATAGGGTTCACCACCATCGCGATGGTGCGTTTTATTAGCCCAAATGGTTTTTAACTGCTGGCTTAGCGTTCGAACTTTTTGTGCATTTTCTGCTGTCGGATGTTGAGATAAATAGTCTCCCACCCAGCCTTTTGGTGGCGCAGTTACGCTTAAATCATCGCCGAGCAGCGTTTTCAGCGCCGCTTCGTTGTAACCATCCGCCTGTTTCCACCCCATATTGCCTATCAGCGCAAATTCGTTGACACCGAAGTTGAATGCCGCAACGTTCAGATTGACCGAGGCGTGATAAATATTGCCCTGTGCATCCCTTAACGGAACCTGCAACGGCTGCTGTTGACTCAGCTGAGCCCATGCCTGCATCTGGTCGTCCATCATGTCTTTTTCAGCCCCAATCCCTCCAGTAACCAATGATGTTGAAGCCAGATTCAGCGCCACCGTTTTTCCTTGTTCAGCGTCGCGCAGCAACTCAGGGCGGGCGAACAGCGCGGCAGTAACCACTTCCATAGCACGCGCTTGCGCACCTAAATAGCGTGCATCTGAATTTTTTGCCAATCCAAAAGGAGACAAGATGCCGTGACGAATCCCAGTAAACAGCCTTTGCGGCGTCCCCTTTTCACCGAGGACACTGAATTCTGACAGCCATAAATTCGTGGCATGTGAGGTTTCTTGTGAGGAGGAGGAAGCAATACCCTTGTCATTATAGTGGATATGGAAAATACCGTTCTCCTGCTGCTTCATTTGTCCGGCCGGCGTGAGCGTACACTGATAGTCCACATTGTTATATTGAAAACGCGTATCGATCGTTTCCCATTTCTGGGCATTTAGCACCTCGCGCAAACCCGCCGCAAAAGCTTGTTTGGCCTGTACTTTTGCTTCTTTTTTTGGAAACCCTAGATTGATAAACTCTTTCGTCAGCCCGTCTATCAATAGCGGCTTTATGGTTTTCGCTCTCTGCAAATCCTGTTTGGTGAGCGGTCTGTTTTCTGCGTGCAGTTTCTGATGAGTTTGATCCAACAATGACGAAGGATCACACCCCAATGCCACCATTGCGCTGGTAGCTGCGCTGGTAAAATGCCTTTCTAAAACGCCCAGAGTTTCTGTTGTGCAGGAGGAAATAACGACTTCACGTTGGCGTTCAACATTCGAGCTCTTTGGTGCGAGCAAATGTTTAACACGCTGTGCCACTGTACCTATAAAGGTTTTTTTCTTATCAGCCGCAATATCTAATGTTGGCCCGTCATTGATTTGCACTGCGGATTTTAGGTGATTCACCCACAATTTTGTGTTGTCAGACGTGACATGCCCCTCCGTTTTTGCACTACTATTCAGATTATTATTAACGTGATATTTCTGTCGTCGGATGCCCAAAAAACCATTTACGCTCATAGAATAACTCCTCCACTTATTGAGCGATAACGTTACTGATCCCGAATGCGATCAACTACTATTAAACGCCCAATTCAACGGTGATAGCGAAGACTCGCTGCTGAAGATGATAATTTCTACGTTGCGGGAGGATAGCCTACAGGCAAACCACGAACTGCTTCATCCCTGAATGATATTTCCTGAGCAAATAGAGCGATGTAAGGCATAAAGGAAAGCAGAGTGCCGCTGCAATCCTTACATCACTCAACCAGCGTTTGCGCTT
The DNA here is from genome assembly GCF_053848865.1 of Symbiopectobacterium sp. Eva_TO. Classification (NCBI taxonomy): domain Bacteria; kingdom Pseudomonadati; phylum Pseudomonadota; class Gammaproteobacteria; order Enterobacterales; family Enterobacteriaceae; genus Symbiopectobacterium; species Symbiopectobacterium sp. Eva_TO. Next base: position 3,719,791 of record NZ_JBSPEY010000004.1, read on the forward strand.
TATAGATGCTCCGGTAATGGGCTTTGTTGAATAAATAGAAAGTTTGGGTAATCATCGGATCAGATCACCATAGTTGTTTCAACATCAGGTCTCCATGGCAAAACAAAATTTTAAAATCACTAACTGGCCCTCCTATAACAAGGCCCTCAAGCAGCGCGGTTCTCTAACCGTATGGCTAGATGAATCAGCCATTGCTGCATGGACGGAAAAAACGACTACTGAACGGCGTGGACGACCGCTCCACTACTCAGATATGGCCATCACCACAGTCCTGATGATGAAACGCGTGTTTGGCCTAATGAGATGGTCACCCCCACCCTGTGAGCGGTACGCTGACAGGGTGTTTCTTTATGGAGAAGGCCATCATGCAAAACGTCACGCTTATTGGTATCGATCTCGGCAAACATTCTTTTCACATTCATTGTCAGGATAAATCAGGCATGTAGTGGTCAACTAATATTGGCCACCGCATTAGACTGTATGTAGAACAGTCGCTCAGATTCGTTTGGAGTTAAGCCGCCGTTATACCAGTGAGGCCGGATAGCGCTGTAATACCCCGTGATGTAGCGGATAATCGCGTCCTGGGCTTCGCTGAAGCTGTTGTAACCCTTTGTCGGCACCCATTCTGTCTTCAGGCTGCGGAAGAACCGCTCCATTGGCGCATTATCCCAGCAGTTACCCCGCCGACTCATACTCTGCTTTATCCGGCAGCGCCACAGGGCTTGCCGGTATTGACGGCTGGTATAGTGGCTGCCCTGGTCGCTGTGGAACATGACTCCTGTTGGTTGTCCCCGGAGTTCCCAGGCCATCTGCAACGCTTTAACTGTCAGCGCCGAGTCCGGCGACGTCGACATGGCCCAGCCCACCGGTTTGCGGGCGAACCGGTCTAGCACCACCGCAAGGTAAGCCCAGCATTTGCCCGTCCAGATGTAGGTCACATCGCCGCACCAGACCTGATCCGGCGCGGTAACCGCGAACTGGCGGTTGAGATAGTTCGGTATTTCAACGTGTTCATTGCCGCCGCGTTTGTATTTGTGAGCCGGTCGCTGGCAGCTGGCGATACCCAGCTCCTTCATCAGCTTGCCAGCCAGCCAGCGCCCCATTTTGACACCGGAGCTGCCGGTGACGATGGTCGCGATACTTCGAGCGCCGGCAGAGCCGCCGCTGGCGTTCCAGGCTTCCATGACGCGGCTACACTTAACCACGCGCTCACCGTCGGGTTCATTAGCGGAAGCCTGCCAGTGCCTGTAGCTGCTGCGATGTACCTCAAAAGTTTGGCACAACGCCGTGACCGGGTATCGCGCCCTCAGCCTGTCGACTACCGTGAACCGTTGAGTGAGTCCGACATTAAGAGCGCCGTAGCCTTTTTTAGGATTTCGTTCTCCATTTCAAGGCATTGGACTTTTTTCTTCATCTCACGCAGCTCGAGCTGTTCAGGGGTAAGAGGAAGTCCCGTTGGCGTTTTTCCCTGTCGTTCAAGGCGAAGCTTATTGACCCAGCGACTAATGGCAGAATGGCTGACATTAACCGCCTCTGCGGCCTTAACGTATGTGTAGCCGTGGTCGACAACCAGCTTTGCGGCTTCGAGCTTAAATTCCGCCGTAAAATGTTTACCCATGAGGTCACCTGTCGTGTTGATGAGGTGAGCATATCACCTCCGATCAGGTGGCCAGTATCAGTGTGCCACTACAGGCAATAACGACACGAAATACCGTGTTTGAACAGTAATGCTGGTCTAACAGTCAGCAATTTAACGAAGTTACCCATCTGGTTTTGCGAAGACTGATTATTGATGACATGAACGGCCTGACGGCCTGATATAAAACCAAAAAATGAAAATGGCTCAATGAAGCCGATGGCCTTTTTAGGAATATCAGGTGCGAAACTCATCGTGGCGCGGGCATCCTTGGCCATAAAGACGCCGGATAGATTTAAGCAAGCCCACCATTAATCAAAGATCAGTGTTGCAAAAATGGGGGTGACCATAGATTCATTGAGGGCTTTACAGGGTTTTGTTGACTCGATTTTTAAACTGATTAAATTGTCGCTGCATTGTCCAGACTATTCGCTGCTCAGCAAGCGAGCAAAGACAGTGAACATCAGCATAAAAACGCCAACCCGTGGTGAAATCTCACATCTGGTCATTGATGGAACCGGCCTGAAGCTCTTTGGCGAAGGCGAATGGAAAGTCCGGCAGCATGGTGCCGACAGACGCAGGGTGTGGCGTAAGCTGCATCTGGCAGTAGACAGTGCGACGCATGAGATTATCTGTGCGGATTTGTCGCTCAGTGGTACGACTGATGCCCAGGCTCTACCGGCACTGATAAACCAGACCCACCGGAAAATCAGAGAGGCATCGGTTGACGGCGCTTACGATACAGGTTACTGCCATGATGCTCTGCTGAGGAAGAAAATAAGGCCGCTTATCCCGCCGCGAAGGGGGGCGCAATATTGGCCGGACCACTACCACGAGCGTAAACACGCTGTTGCAAATCAGCGCCTGAGCGGCAGCAACGATACCTGGAAAAAGAAAGTGGGCTATCACCGACGCTCAGTGGCTGAAACGGCCATGTTCCGGTTCAAAACGCTTCTGGGTGGTCATCTAAGTCTGCGTGACTACGATGCTCAGGTGGGTGAAGCCATGGCGATGGTCAAAGCGCTTAACCGGATCACGCTATTAGGAATGCCGAACAGTATTCGCATCACGTAACATGTATTAGCTCAGACCTGATCTGACAGTTACCGGTTATTTATACAGGTGTCTGTCAGATTAAATCTGGTTCAGATTTTTTTCTGCCCAGACTCGTTTACCATCAAGTAACGTGGCCATTGGCGTACGCCCGCAGCACATTTTACCCTGATGAGTTCGCTCATTATTGTAATGCTACAACCAGTTGTCCAGATCCTTTTGTAGACTTTCTAGGTCCTCGTATAACGTCTTACGGAACGCAACCTGATAAAAATCCTGCAAAATAGTTTTATGGAAGCGCTCGCAGATACCGTTTGTCTGCGGAGACATCGCTTTCGTTTTCGTATGGTCTATATCGTTGATAGCCAAGTACAGCTGATAGTCATGTTGTTCCACTTTACCGCAGTACTCCGTCCCCCTGTCCGTCAGTATTCTTAGCATTGGCAGCCCCTGAGCTTCGTAGAACGGCAGCACGCGATCATTGAGCAGGTCGGCGGCAGAGATCGGTGCTTTACTCGTGTAAAGCTTGCAGTGCGCCACTTTCGAGTACGTATCCACGAACGTCTGCTGGTAGATACGGCCAACACCTTTCAGATTACCCACGTAGAAGGTGTCCTGCGACCCCAGATAACCCGGGTGAGCAGTCTCTATTTCACCACAGGCTTCGTCGTCGTGCGCCTTCTTCTCCAGTGCAGCGATTTGAGCATCAGTAAGTACGATGCCTTCTCTGACAACTTTTTCCTCAAGTGCCTTCAGGCGCTTACGAAAGTTTTCCAGATCGTGTCGTTGCCAGATGGAGCGCACACCGCTGCCAGAAATGAAGACGCCTTTTTTACGCAGCTCATTACTGGTCCGGTGCTGGCCATGAGCCGGGAACTCAATGGCGTAATCAACAACCGCACGTTCAGTGGCTTCATCAGCACGGTTTTTCAGGTTGGGAACCCGGCGGTTTTGGTTAACCAGAGCGTCAATGCCGCCTTCTGCCGCCAGTTCCTGATAGCGATAAAACGTGTCGCGTGACACCCCCATGATTTTACAGGCTTTTGATACGTTACCGAGTTCTTCGGCGAGATTGAGCAGGCCGGCTTTGTGTTTGATGATGGGATTGTTAGTATGAAGCATGAGAGTTACCTCGTGTTTTGTATAAGGATTCGACACCCATATCAAAACCGGTAACTCTCAACCTTTCAAGGTCCAGTGTCAGATCAAGTCGCGACTAATACACGTAACAATCGACCTGGGACACAGTCGTTACAAGTTCTGATTTATTCAACAAAGCCCCGGTAATGCGCTAACCTACCTCGTTATACACATCTCTGTTCGTGCCTGAGCGCGCGTAGCGTTTCGGCGGCCGTCATGACTTTCTGCAAGCCTTTCCAGATAGTTTTTGCGCCTGGTTCACCGTCGCCTTTTCGAGCAAGAAAGCCTCCCAGTTGCGCAACTAAGCGCAATACTTCGTTTAGCTTAGGGCGGCCCTTGGGCATACGCTTGTTCATCAGTAGGTAAGCTCCATGAGTCTCGTCGGAATCAAAGAACAACATTGCGTCCAGCTCTGGACAGGTTCGTCCCATACGCATTAAATAGGCGATGCGCCATGCCACGATCATGAACAGCGCCAATGCCCGCTCAATGCGATCCACGGTCGATAACTGTAACGCTTCGACACAGCAGCCGTTCTTCAGCACATTGAAGAACATCTCGATTTCCCATCTAGCCCGATACCAGTCGATCAGCTCCACGATATCTTCTCGTCCTTCAGGTACGCGATTGCTCAGCAACCGCCACTCGACCGGCTTCACGCCTGCTGGCGGCTCAATTTCCTTGGCTATCACACAAGTCACTGCCAACCCGCAACGCAGCGACACTCGCTTCACGCGCAGCGCCTGTTTCACCGTACGCGCCTTCTGCCCCGCGCGAGCCGCCATAACGAATTGGATTTCTCCCACCGGCACGGTCTTTCCAACCTTCTGCCAAAGCTTCTCATTACAGTCCAGACTGCGATTATGAGTCGAGCGGATCAACCAGTCAGCCTGAGTGCCAAGGTCATCAGCGAGCTGCATCAACGCCTTGATATCCGCTTCGCGATCGGCTAAGTACACCAGACGTGTGTTTGGCAACTCCGAGGCGAGTTCAGCAACTCGCTCGTATCCCTCGAGCCAGCGCGTACTCTCCTTGATCCCATCGCGTTTTCCGTCTGCATCCTTCGGCTCTCTTGCCCACATCCACGCATCCAGTACGCCCAACCCCACGCGATCCGGACTGACCGCGTAGGTCGGATGCAGGTACAGACCACGCCTGGCTTCGTAGTTCAAGGGACCCAAGCCTTGGATTTGCTGCCCGTTGAAGTCAAGCTCGGTAGTGTCTTGGATACACAGCACAACCTCGTGTTCTCGGATCCTTTCCTGCGTACGCTGCCAGTGAGGTTGCAGAATGTCTCGCCATTCGAATGCTTGGTTCTCCATGAAGCGGTAAGCACCCAGCGTCTCAGACCATCCGAGGCAAGCATGCGGAATGCTGGCTTGCGGATTCTCAGCCAGCCGTATCAAAAGCCCTTTGGCGCGCTTATTGAGCCTCGTGTCACCAAGATTTACCCCTTCCAGTTCTTGGTGTGCCCAGCCATCTGAATCCCGTGTCATTTTTCAGCGCCGTAAATGGCGATAGTACACGTCGGTTTCACTTCATTTACAACCCCACCGGCTGCCTATTTCAGCCCGCTAACCCTTGGCATATAAGGCGTTGCGGACTTGTGTATAACGAGGTGGCGCTAACCGAGCTTCAAAATAGGCTCTTTTTTCCGGTGGGATTTTCTGGGCGATTGTTTCTGCGCATATTTCGCGCTTCTGACTTTCCATAAAGGCGACTGTCGATGCAGCAAAATCTGCATTGATCTTGACCCACCATCTCAGGACAGCTTTTGTATCTTAAGTTAACGATGCCCGCTGGCGCCGATATTCTCTTGGGGAGTTGTATCCCAGCGCACTGTGCGGATGGTTTTCATTGTAATGATTGAAAGCCGCTGCAAGGTTCTTCAGCGCTGTTCGCACATCGGGTTTTGGCATGAAGGCGATGTAATCTTCCTTCATCGTCTTCACGAACCGTTCTGCCATGCCGTTACTCTGTGGACGGCTCACTGCTGTTGTGCAGGGCTCCAGATTCAGTTCTCTGGCGAACTTCCGCGTTTCATGCGCTGTGTACGCTGAACCATTATCCGTCAGCCATTGCACTGGTTTATCCGGCAGCGCGCTACCGAAGCGTTTTTCCACCGACCTCAGCATCACATCCTGCACGGTTGAACTGTCATAACCCCTGGTGCTCGCTGCCCAGTCTATGGCCTCCCGGTCGCAGCAGTCCAGTGCGAACGTCACCCGCAGCTTCTCGCCGTTGTCACAACCGAACTCGAAGCCATCTGAGCACCAGCGCATATCGCTCTCTGCTACCGCGATTTTGCCTTTATGCTCCCGCTTCGGACGTTCAGTTTTATCATGCAACAACAGCAGGTTATGCTCGCTCATTATCCTGTAAAGCCGTTTGGCGTTCACCGGTGGAAGTCCCTCTGCACGACGTTGCTTACGCAGGATACCCCACACTCGGCGGTAACCGTAACTGGGCATGTCGCTGATGATACGGAGGATGTCCGATAATATCTCAGCATCAGCTTCGTCATTACGCCGGTTGCTGCGCCTGTCCAGCCAGTCGGCAGAACGGTTAACCCGCAGTGACAGCTGCGCACGCGACACGCTCATGGCGCGGCTGACCAGAGCTATTCCCCGTCCTTTGGCAACAAGGGCGCGTGCGCTATCCATTTTCGCGACTGGCGGTACTCCACTGCTTCTTTGAGGATCTCAACTTCCATCGTCTTCTTACCCAGAAGGCGCTGTAGCTCCCGGACCTGCTTGAGGGCAGTCGCCAGCGCCGAAGCTGGAACCACTTCTTCTCCGGCCGCAACGGCGGTGAGGCTTCCTTCCTGGTATTGCTTCTTCCACTTAAACAAAAGGCTGGGCTGGATGCCATGCAGGCGGGCTACATGGGAGACGTTCATCCCCGGCTCCATTGTCTGCTGAATGATGGCGATTTTCTCTTGCGGAGTTTTACGCTTACGGACTTCTTGCCCTAACAGGATCCCGGTCATTTCAAAATTAGCATGATTGTTAGACAGATATCTAAGCCTATCTCTTATCTGGAGATACAGCTACTGTCTGGTGTTACAGGGGGCTACATCACAGCAAAATCTGCATACTTGTCACTGTATTCGAGAATCATCTTTTCAAAATTAATCATACCAACAGATCCTCCCTTGTGGTCAGCACCATGCTGTATTAAAAATATACAACACCCTGTGCAAAGCACGTTGTAAGGGTAATGACTCCAATTAGTAGAACATGTGTTTTTCGATGAAGGCTCCGATGACTTTTTCGTGGATCTCGACGGAGCGCGAGAAGCAAATCGTTTTACGCGCCAGTCGTTTAATGCGGGTACGGAGCGTCAGGTTATTGCGCTCTATGCGTTGCGTGAAGATCTTGCCAGTCAGATGTTTCTGCTTCGGAACCTCTCTTGCATAGCTGCCCCAGTTGTCACTGGTAATCATGCCGATGTTGAACGGTGTCAACAGAGCCAGCAATTCACGGCAGGTCTCATCGGTTTGGGGGCCAAAAGTGTAGGCCAGAACACCGCCCGTTTTGGTATTGTAAGCGTACCAGAGCCAGTGCTGTAGCGCCTGACTGCCAACGAAGCTCCATTGCTCATCAAGTTCACAGATAAGGGCGACGTCGGCGTGAGCAACGGGAGAAGACGTTATCCTGCGGGGCGAGAGCTTTTTAAAGCCCGGATGACCGTATTGATGCCGATTTTCAACGTTCTGGCGGTATCGCGAACACCGGCACCGTTGAAGGCCATATCAACGATCTGCTCTTTGACTCCCGGCTTTCGCGCTTCATAGCGGTAGGTAAGCTGGAATACACGGCGACAGCACTGACACCGGAAGCGTTCGCGCTTAGTTGGACTAAGGCCATGTCGATAAACTTTATCTGAATGGCAGCGAGGGCAATGAACAAAAACAGTAACCACGTGGAAACCTCAAATAGCGGCAGAATATCACAAAAGCCAACTATTTGAAGGCATTACCAGGAATCTTAAACTCTGCTTCCCTACGTTAAACGACGAAGAACAAGAACGGCTTATTGCCGGTAACTTTGCGTCGCTGGGAATGGCGCTGGTCGAAACCGGGATTGCCTGGTTTTGGCCCAACGAGCGCATTCGTAAACTGTTCGACGTGCAAGGTTTACAAAATCTCCAACGCGCTCAAGAGAACAAACGCGGCGTGATTGTGGTTGGCGTGCATTTTATGTCGCTGGAGCTGGGTGGTCGTGCCATGGGTCAGTGCCAACCAATGATGGCGATGTATCGTCCACACAACAACCACTTGCTGGAGTGGGTGCAGACCAAAGGCAGAATGCGCTCCAATAAAGCGATGATTGATCGTCGAAATCTGAAGGCCATGGTCGCTGCTTTGCGTCAGGGAGAAGCCGTCTGGTTTGCTCCCGATCAAGATTACGGCCCGAAAGGCAGCACCTTTGCGCCCTTCTTCGCGGTCAGCGATGTGGCAACAACCAACGGAACTTACGTCCTTTCTCGTCTGTCCGGTGCAGCTATGCTGACTATCACGCTCATCAGGAAACTAGACCTTACTGGATATACGCTAATTATCGAGCCTGAACTGTTGGATTACCCGAAAAACGATGAATCTGCGGCAGCGACCTACATCAACAAGGTCATAGAACGCGAGATATTGCGCGCATCTGAGCAGTATCTCTGGGTTAACCGGCGCTTTAAAACTCGGCCGCAAGGCGAAAAATCACTATATATCTAAATGATACTGCCAAGGAAATAAGGAGAAATACCAATGAGTAAAATCACAATGATAATGATTGTTGTGGCTATCGTTGTGGGCGCAGGCAGCTATCTGGGATGGTGGTAGCAGAGAATCCGTAGACGATACGAGCAAGCAGCTCTCGTTACCCTACGACACAATTGACCCTGTACATAAATTTGTGTAATTGCCTGATTTTGATATGTTCAATCCAACATCAAAAACAGGTTAATTTATGGACGAAAAACAGTTGCAGGCTCTGGCTAACGAACTGGCCAAAAATATCAAAACCCCTGACGCTCTCAGCCAATTCGATCGCCTGCTGAAGAAAATCAGCGTTGAGGCTGCTCTCAATGCCGAAATGTCCCACCATCTGGGCTACGATAAAAATCAGCCCAAACCGGGGGCCAACTCCCGCAACGGCTATTCAACAAACACCGTGACCACCGGCGATGGCCCTCTGGCACTACGTACTCCGCGCGATCGTGATGACTCCTTCGAACCACAACTGGTGAAGAAAAACCAGACCCGGATCACCGGGATGGATAACCAAATCCTGTCCCTGTACGCCAGAGGGATGACCACCCGCGAGATAGCGTCTGCGTTCAACGAGCTGTATGACGCGGATGTCTCACCGGCACTGGTCTCGAAGGTCACCGACGCCGTGATGGAACCGGTTACTGAATGGCAAAATCGTCCACTGGATGCAGTCTATCCCATTGTTTACCTTGACTGTATCATCCTGAAGGTCCGGCAGGACAGTCGCGTCATCAATAAATCCGTGTTCCTGGCACTGGGTATCAACATCGAGGGCCAGAAAGAACTGCTGGGTATGTGGCTGGCCGAAAACGAGGGCGAGAAGTTCTGGCTCAATGTGCTGACAGAACTAAAAAACCGCGGCCTGAACGATATCCTCATCGCCTGTGTCGACGGTCTGAAAGGCTTCCCGGACGCCATCAACGCGGTGTATCCGGAAGCCCGCATCCAGCTGTGCATCGTGCACATGGTACGCAACAGCCTGAGGTTCGTCTCTTGGAAGGACTACAAAGCCGTCACACGCGACCTGAAAGCCATCTATCAGGCCGCTACGGAAGAAGCAGGCCAGCAGGCGCTGGAAGCATTCGCCAGCGCATGGGACAGCCGCTATCCACAGATAAGCCGGAGCTGGCAGACGAACTGGAGCAATCTGGCAACGTTCTTCGCTTACCCGGCTGATATCCGCAAAGTCATCTACACAACCAACGCCATCGAGTCGCTGAACAGTGTGATCCGGCATGCGATTAAAAAACGCAAGGTGTTCCCGACTGACGACGCAGTGAAAAAGGTGGTGTGGCTGGCAATCCCGTCGGCCTCACAGAAATGGACGATGCCACTGTGGGACTGGCGTATGGCAATGAGCCGTTTTATTATCGAGTTCGGTGACCGCCTGGACGGTCACTACTGAGAAAGGCATTTACACAGAATCATGTACAGGGTCTGCCGCATTCCTTTTTCACTGTCATACATTGCCGCTGGGCATCACTTGCAACGCATGGCACACTGTATCCATTCGACATGATGATGGGGTTTCTCTACCCTTAATAGGATATATGCAACATGTTAAGTCACACCGCCCGCGCCTTACGGCTCCTGCCTTTAGCCAGCTTACTGCTGACTGCCTGTACGTTGACCAAGCCCTCGGGTCCCAACGCAACGTTGGATTCGCCGGCCTGGTTACAACATAAGCAGCAGGTGCAACAATTGAGCCAGTATCAGACACGTGGCGCATTTGCCTATCTCTCCGATAGCAAGAAACTTTCGGCCAACTTTTTCTGGCAAGAGTCTTCCACGCAACGCTACCGTCTGCTGCTGACCAACCCGTTCGGCGGCACAGAACTGGAACTGCGCGCACAGCCCGATGGCATTCAAATCACCGATGGGCAAGATAAACGTTATATCGGCAAAGATGCCGAGTACATGCTGTCCCAATTGACCGGTATGCGTATTCCATTGACCAATCTGCGCCAGTGGATGATTGGCCTGCCGGGAGATGCGCAGCAGTTTACGCTGGATGAGCACGCGCGGCTCAGTACGGCAACGCTGGTACAAAACGGCTTTACGTGGGAAGTGAAATACCTCGGTTACGATGATAGCGTCACGCCCACCCTACCCAACGCCCTGGAACTGACGCAAGGCGAGCAACGCATCAAGCTGAAAATGAATAACTGGACGGTGCAATAAGCATGAGCGATGCGGCACAACTGACGCACTGGCCATCTCCGGCCAAACTAAACCTGTTTCTGTATATCACCGGTCAGCGCGCCGACGGGTATCACCTGCTGCAAACGCTGTTGCAGTTTCTGGATTATGGCGACACAGTCGACATCCGATTACGCAACGACGGCATTATCCAGCTACTCACCCCACTGCCCGGCGTGCCTGACGACACCAATCTGGCCGTACGCGCGGCTCGTTTGTTACAGGCCTACAGCCAGGAGCAGGGGCGCACACTGACCTATAACGGTGCTGACATCGCTATCGATAAATGCCTACCAATGGGCGGTGGTCTGGGCGGCGGATCTTCCAACGCTGCTACGGTGCTGGTTGCGTTGAATCATCTGTGGCAATGTGGCCTTGATGAGGACACGCTGGCGCAGTTGGGATTACGGCTAGGCGCAGATGTACCGGTGTTTGTACGCGGGCATGCCGCTTTCGCCGAAGGCGTTGGTGAGATACTGACACCCGCCTCACCACCGGAAAAATGGTATCTGGTGGTACATCCCGGCGTCACCATTCCGACCCCGTTGGTGTTTAGCGATCCGGACTTACCACGCGACACACCGGTACGCACATTAGATGAGCTACAAAAACAGACTTTCGTCAATGATTGTGAATCTACCGTAAGAAAACGTTTTCGCGAGGTTGAACAGCGACTTTCTTGGCTGCTAGAATACGCACCGGCGCGCCTGACAGGAACGGGAGCTTGTGTGTTTGCCGAATTCGACACCGAATTCGCCGCTCGTCAGGTGCTTGACCAGGCCCCGGAAACGCTGAACGGTTTTGTTGCGCGTGGCGTGAACACCTCGCCGCTGCACCGTGTGCTTTCCGGGCAACGTTAAGCGTTGAAAACATTTTTACCCCGTATGGCGGGTTTATGCATTAAGTTCAACGCTTAACTCATACACCCGTATGCATATTTTACCTGCTGCCTCGCAACGCCCTCGAGATACCGGGTACAATATTTCTCTGGACGCAAGCCTGAGGTTCTTCTCGTGCCTGATATGAAGCTTTTTGCTGGTAACGCTATCCCCGAACTAGCGCAACGTATTGCCAACCGTTTATACACCAGCCTGGGAGACGCTGCTGTAGGTCGCTTTAGCGACGGTGAAGTCAGCGTGCAAGTCAATGAAAACGTTCGTGGTGGCGACATTTTCATCATCCAGTCCACCTGTGCACCAACCAATGACAACCTGATGGAGCTGGTTGTCATGGTCGATGCTCTACGCCGCGCGTCAGCGGGACGTATTACCGCCGTTATCCCCTATTTCGGCTATGCTCGTCAGGACCGCCGTGTGCGTTCTGCTCGTGTACCGATCACCGCCAAAGTGGTCGCTGACTTTCTGTCAAGCGTAGGGGTTGACCGTGTGCTGACCGTGGACCTGCACGCAGAACAGATTCAAGGCTTCTTCGACGTTCCGGTCGATAACGTTTTCGGCAGCCCGATTCTGCTGGAAGACATGTTGCAGCAGAATCTGGAAAACCCGATTGTGGTTTCTCCGGATATCGGTGGTGTTGTGCGTGCACGTGCCATTGCTAAACTGCTGAACGACACTGACATGGCGATCATCGACAAACGTCGTCCGCGCGCCAACGTCTCTCAAGTGATGCACATCATCGGTGATGTCGCAGGGCGCGACTGCATTCTGGTCGACGACATGATCGATACCGGTGGCACACTGTGCAAAGCGGCAGAAGCATTAAAAGAACGCGGTGCCAAACGCGTCTTTGCTTATGCCACTCACCCGATTTTCTCCGGCAATGCGTATGACAACATCAAGAATTCGGTGATTGATGAAGTGATCGTCTGCGATACCATTCCACTGTCGGAAAATATCAAAGCACTGCCTAACGTGCGCACACTGACACTTTCGGGCATGCTGGCAGAAGCTATTCGTCGCATCAGCAACGAAGAGTCTATTTCTGCCATGTTTGAACATTAATCAACAGCGTCTGATCTTGACCCACCATCTCCGGACAGCTTTTGTATCTTAAGTTAACGATGCCCGCTGGCGCCGATATTCTCTTGGGGAGTTGTATCCCAGCGCACTGTGCGGATGGTTTTCATTGTAATGATTGAACGCCGCTGCAAGGTTCTTCAGCGCTGTTCGCACATCGGGTTTTGGCATGAAGGCGATGTAATCTTCCTTCATCGTCTTCACGAACCGTTCTGCCATGCCGTTACTCTGTGGACGGCTCACTGCTGTTGTGCAGGGCTCCAGATTCAGTTCTCTGGCGAACTTCCGCGTTTCATGCGCTGTGTACGCTGAACCATTATCCGTCAGCCATTGCACTGGTTTATCCGGCAGCGCGCTACCGAAGCGTTTTTCCACCGACCTCAGCATCACATCCTGCACGGTTGAACTGTCATAACCCCTGGTGCTCGCTGCCCAGTCTATGGCCTCCCGGTCGCAGCAGTCCAGTGCCGAACGTCACCCGCAGCTTCTCGCCGTTGTCACAACCGAACTCGAAGCCATCTGAGCACCAGCGCATATCGCTCTCTGCTACCGCGATTTTGCCTTTATGCTCCCGCTTCGGACGTTCAGTTTTATCATGCAACAGCAGCAGGTTATGCTCGCTCATTATCCTGTAAAGCCGTTTGGCTTTCACCGGTGGAAGTCCCTCTGCACGACGTTGCTTACGCAGGATACCCCACACTCGGCGGTAACCGTAACTGGGCATGTCGCTGATGATACGGAGGATGTCCGATAATATCTCAGCATCAGCTTCGTCATTACGCCGGTTGCTGCGCCTGTCCAGCCAGTCGGCAGAACGGTTAACCCGCAGTGACAGCTGCGCACACGACACGCTCATGGCGCGGCTGACCAGAGCTATTCCCATATCGTTATACACATTTTTCTAACGCACTTTTTAATCAATGAGTTACGGGTTTATCTCAGAGTGGCATTTTGAACCTCAAAAAGCCAATGGGATGGCTTGAATGCCTTAATTCACGGGGTTCTGAGCATCCTGTTCAAAAAATGGCCAAAAGATGTGTATAACGATATGAGCTATTCCCCGTCCTTTGGCAACAAGGGCGCGTGCGCTATCCATTTTCGCGACTGGCGGTACTCCACTGCTTCTTTGAGGATCTCAACTTCCATCGTCTTCTTACCCAGAAGGCGCTGTAGCTCCCGGACCTGCTTGAGGGCAGTCGCCAGCGCCGAAGCTGGAACCACTTCTTCTCCGGCCGCAACGGCGGTGAGGCTTCCTTCCTGGTATTGCTTCTTCCACTTAAACAAAAGGCTGGGCTGGATGCCATGCAGGCGGGCTACATGGGAGACGTTCATCCCCGGCTCCATTGTCTGCTGAATGATGGTGATTTTCTCTTGCGGAGTTTTACGCTTACGGACTTCTTGCCCTAACAGGATCCCGGTCATTTCAAAATTAGCATGATTGTTAGACATATATCTAAGCCTATCTCTTATCTGGAGATACAGCTACTGTCTGGTGTTACAGGGGGCTACATCACTGACGGTTTCCATGAAGCGGCGAACCTTGTTCAGTCACTGCCACATTGAACAGCATTGATGATTGCGGGTAATAGTTTCATGCAACGCCTGCCATAACCGCTCTACATGATTTACCCATGGTGAGTACACCGGCTGATAAATAACCCTGAATTTCGGGTTTTCTTCCAGCCAGCGCTGCGTCTCCCGGCTTTTGTGAATAATGTAGTTATCAACTATCAGCGTGAGCGTTTTTGCCCGTCTGTACGTTGCTCTCAGATGCTCTAACATACTGATAAACAAACACGAACTTTTACTGTTTCCTCCAACATAGCTGACTTTTCCCGTCCCGCTGTGTAATGCACCCGCCAGATAATATTTCTCGTTCTGGCCCGGCGTCACGATGCGTTTCTGCTTCCCGCGAACCTGCCAGTCCGCGCCAATTTTGGGATTCAGATGAATATCCACTTCGTCTTCGTAAAAGACGGGATGTTCCGCGCTGCATTGTTCCAGCGCCATCGCGATGGCCTCCATTTTTTCTTCCTTATGCGGGTCGCGGATACGCAGCGTAGGAGCTGCGCGTCGCCACACCAGACCGGCAGAAGGCCGCCAACGGCGCACCGTGGAAGCATGCAACTGGCAACCGGTTATCTCATTGATTTTTATCGCTAGCAGTTCCGTGCTCCAGCGCGAACGCTGATAGCCAAAATCATGAGGGGAACGCTTTACGAGCTGGATTAACAGTGCGCAGATCTGTTCAAACGGCCAGCGACGGCCACGACCGGGCCGCAGAGATTTGAGGCCTTCAATGCCGTACAGGGTGAGCCAGTTAATCCATCTGCCGATTGACGAACGGGCGCAGCAAAGCATTCTGGCGACATCGCTCACGCGCTCGCCCCGGTGCAACATCAGGATGGCGGTCAGCCTGCGGGCGTGATTCTTGTCACGCGTTTTATGGAGAGTTTTCTTCATCACGCGTCGTTCGTTACGGGGTATCGGTGCTATGCTCGACATCGCTCAGTCCGGTTGATGATTTGGGAGCTTTATCGATTGATCAGATCGCTCAACTCGGACTGAGTTCCCTTCAGGTGATCTACTATTCGGAACAGTTATTTAGGGTGGCGTTTTTTATTTCTCGTGGATATGGTCACGTATTGCACATAATATCGTTTGGCGTGGCAATAATATTGCATGCGAACAGTGGCTATGATTATTTACGGGGTCAACTACATCGCAGGAGGAATATAATCAGCACGCAAAGTGGGTATTATCTGCAAGCAGAAAAAAACATCCTGGCGCCTGCCGAACAAGCAGGCGTCTGGTATCATTAGGAATGAGGTTGCTGACGGCGGCAGCGTTTATCAAAATGCTTTACCCACCAATAGCGATCGGCGACGGCTTCACGGCCGCCAATGCGTGCCCCAACCAGCCAGGTCATGGCACCAGCGAAAATGGCCATTAGGTCGAAATAGGTAAAGTAGGCGGGCAAGTTCAGCTCAGGTAATTGGCTGATAATGGTGAAGGCGATCCCCCCGACCATTAACACCATACCGATGCCCATAAATACGTTGCCCAGCATGACAGCATTTTTGCGTTTCATCTGTCACCTCCTGTAAGGGTGAGGTAAAATACGTGACCGTTCGGAAAAATGAAAATGCTACGTAACCGTCCTTGTTCTGATGTAATTATAGACGCTGTAGGCAATAAGGTATTGCGTAGGCGATCACAGATAAGCAAATGTCGAAACGTTTTTTTACATTTAGTGCTGACCAAATGCGAATATAATTAATAACAAAATTGAATTATTACCAAAGTAAATTGTTTCCAGCCATTTTTTGCTACACGTTCGTCGAGCGCGCGACAAACAACCTGCTGAAGGCTTTTTCACTGCCCTACTCCTGTGTAAACTACGCGTTTGACTTTCTTTTATCGGGCGTCGCGAGACGCAAAATCTGGGACTTAACGTGAGCAGTATCAAATTAATCGTCGGATTGGCGAATCAGGGAGCCGAATACGCCGCCACGCGCCACAATGCCGGTGCCTGGTACGTTGACCAGTTAGCTGAGGCTTATCGGCAATCGCTTAAGGAAGAGGCTAAGTTCTTTGGCTATACCGCGCGCCTCACTCTGGCCGGTCATGATGTTCGCCTGCTGGTGCCAACCACCTTTATGAACCTCAGCGGTAAAGCCGTGGCGGCAATGGCAACCTTTTACCGCATCCAACCGGATGAAATTCTGGTAGCGCACGATGAACTGGATCTTTTACCTGGGGTTGCCAAACTGAAACTGGGCGGCGGACACGGCGGGCACAACGGCTTGAAAGACATCATGAGCAAATTAGGTAACAACCCTAATTTTCACCGCTTGCGCATTGGCATCGGCCATCCAGGCGATAAAAGTAAGGTTACCGGTTTCGTGCTGGGCAAACCACCCGCCAGTGAACACATGCGGATCGACGGCGCGATCGACGAAGCCATTCGCTGCACCGAGATTTTGCTGAAAGACGATATGGTGAAAGCAATGAATCGACTGCACGCCTATAAACCTGCGTGAAATGATATTCCCGCGCAGTCGGTTCGAGTTAATGCGCCATTCCGTGTATAATTGGCGCTAACGTATTTATTTGTTCAGATGAGAAACATAACCATCTGATTGATAAGCTATTTAAGGTGATAAAAATATGGGATTCAAGTGCGGTATCGTTGGGCTGCCTAACGTGGGTAAATCTACGCTGTTTAATGCATTGACCAAAGCCGGTATCGAAGCGGCCAACTTTCCGTTTTGCACCATAGAGCCCAACACTGGCGTGGTGCCGATGCCCGACCCGCGTTTGGACAAGCTGGCTGAGATTGTTAAACCGCAACGTATTCTCCCCACCACGATGGAGTTTGTTGATATCGCGGGTCTGGTAAAAGGTGCGTCCAAAGGTGAAGGTCTGGGCAACCAATTCCTGACTAACATTCGTGAAACGGAAGCGATCGGCCACGTGTTGCGTTGCTTCGAAAACGACAACATTATCCACGTTGCGGGCAAGGTCGATCCGGCAGACGACATTGATACCATCAACACAGAACTGGCGCTGGCGGATCTCGATACTTGCGAGCGTGCACTGCACCGTGTGCAGAAGAAAGCCAAAGGAGGCGACAAAGACGAAAAAATTGAACAGGCCGCGCTGGAAAAATGTCTGCCACAGTTGGAAAAAGCGGGTATGCTGCGCGCGCTGGATCTGAATGCTGAAGAGAAAGCAGCCATTCGTTACCTGAGTTTCCTTACGCTCAAGCCCACCATGTACATCGCTAACGTCAATGAAGATGGCTTTGAAAACAACCCTTACCTGGATCGGGTGCGCGAAATCGCTGCCAGCGAGGGTTCTGTGGTTGTCCCGGTGTGTGCCGCGGTAGAATCCGACATCGCCGAGTTGGACGATGCAGATCGCGAAGAATTTATGGCAGAACTGGGGCTGGAAGAACCGGGTCTGAACCGCGTGATCCGTGCCGGTTATGAACTGCTAAACCTGCAAACCTACTTTACAGCAGGCGTAAAAGAAGTGCGCGCCTGGACCATCCCTGTCGGTGCGACGGCCCCACAGGCTGCAGGTAAAATCCACACCGATTTTGAAAAAGGCTTTATTCGCGCGCAAACCATCGCGTATGAAGACTTTATCACCTACAAAGGTGAACAAGGCGCGAAAGAAGCAGGGAAAATGCGTTCTGAGGGCAAAGAATACATCGTTAAAGATGGCGATGTGATGAACTTCTTGTTTAACGTGTATTAGTCGCGACTTGATCTGACACTGGACCTTGAAAGGTTGAGAGTTACCGGTTTTGATATGGGTGTCGAATCCTTATACAAAACACGAGGTAACTCTCATGCTTCATACTAACAATCCCATCATCAAACACAAAGCCGGCCTGCTCAATCTCGCCGAAGAACTCGGTAACGTATCAAAAGCCTGTAAAATCATGGGGGTGTCACGCGACACGTTTTATCGCTATCAGGAACTGGCGGCAGAAGGCGGCATTGACGCTCTGGTTAACCAAAACCGCCGGGTTCCCAACCTGAAAAACCGTGCTGATGAAGCCACTGAACGTGCGGTTGTTGATTACGCCATTGAGTTCCCGGCTCATGGCCAGCACCGGACCAGTAATGAGCTGCGTAAAAAAGGCGTCTTCATTTCTGGCAGCGGTGTGCGCTCCATCTGGCAACGACACGATCTGGAAAACTTTCGTAAGCGCCTGAAGGCACTTGAGGAAAAAGTTGCCAGAGAAGGCATCGTACTTACTGATGCTCAAATCGCTGCACTGGAGAAGAAGGCGCACGACGACGAAGCCTGTGGTGAAATAGAGACTGCTCACCCGGGTTATCTGGGGTCGCAGGACACCTTCTACGTGGGTAATCTGAAAGGTGTTGGCCGTATCTACCAGCAGACGTTCGTGGATACGTACTCGAAAGTGGCGCACTGCAAGCTTTACACGAGTAAAGCACCGATCTCTGCCGCCGACCTGCTCAATGATCGCGTGCTGCCGTTCTACGAAGCTCAGGGGCTGCCAATGCTAAGAATACTGACGGACAGGGGGGGACGGAGTACTGCGGTAAAGTTGTAGTGGTCAACTAATATTGGCCACCGCATTAGACTGTATGTAGAACAGTCGCTCAGATTCGTTTGGAGTTAAGCCGCCGTTATACCAGTGAGGCCGGATAGCGCTGTAATACCCCGTGATGTAGCGGATAATCGCGTCCTGGGCTTCGCTGAAGCTGTTGTAACCCTTTGTCGGCACCCATTCTGTCTTCAGGCTGCGGAAGAACCGCTCCATTGGCGCATTATCCCAGCAGTTACCCCGCCGACTCATACTCTGCTTTATCCGGCAGCGCCACAGGGCTTGCCGGTATTGACGGCTGGTATAGTGGCTGCCCTGGTCGCTGTGGAACATGACTCCTGTTGGTTGTCCCCGGAGTTCCCAGGCCATCTGCAACGCTTTAACTGTCAGCGCCGAGTCCGGCGACGTCGACATGGCCCAGCCCACCGGTTTGCGGGCGAACAGGTCTAGCACCACCGCAAGGTAAGCCCAGCATTTGCCCGTCCAGATGTAGGTCACATCGCCGCACCAGACCTGATCCGGCGCGGTAACCGCGAACTGGCGGTTGAGATAGTTCGGTATTTCAACGTGTTCATTGCCGCCGCGTTTGTATTTGTGAGCCGGTCGCTGGAAGCTGGCGATACCCAGCTCCTTCATCAGCTTGCCAGCCAGCGCCCCATTTTGACACCAGAGCTGCCGGTGACGATGGTCGCGATACTTCGAGCGCCGGCAGAGCCGCCGCTGGCGTTCCAGGCTTCCATGACGCGACTACACTTAACCACGCGCTCACCGTCGGGTTCATTAGCGGAAGCCTGCCAGTGCCTGTAGCTGCTGCGATGTACCTCAAAAGTTTGGCACAACGCCGTGACCGGGTATCGCGCCCTCAGCCTGTCGACTACCGTGAACCGTTGAGTGAGTCCGACATTAAGAGCGCCGTAGCCTTTTTTAGGATTTCGTTCTCCATTTCAAGGCATTGGACTTTTTTCTTCATCTCACGCAGCTCGAGCTGTTCAGGGGTAAGAGGAAGTCCCGTTGGCGTTTTTCCCTGTCGTTCAAGGCGAAGCTTATTGACCCAGCGACTAATGGCAGAATGGCTGACATTAACCGCCTCTGCGGCCTTAACGTATGTGTAGCCGTGGTCGACAACCAGCTTTGCGGCTTCGAGCTTAAATTCCGCCGTAAAATGTTTACCCATGAGGTCACCTGTCGTGTTGATGAGGTGAGCATATCACCTCCGATCAGGTGGCCAGTATCGGTGTGCCACTACACACAGCCTAAGCTACCGACCCAAGGTGGCAGAATTGATTAAAGGGCTGTAACGAGAAAAGCTTTCACAACCAGAGAGAGAATACCCAAAATTCCAGCGCTCAGCATCCAGCGCATTAACTTCTGCTCAGCGCGAATACCCGCCATTTCAAGCTGTAAATCCTTGCGGACGATTTCCATATCCTTGCGCACGTTGCCAATCTCTGCGGACAGATCCTTACGCACATCGGCTATCTCTGCGAATAGGTCCTTACGGACATCGGCTATCTCACGCTTCACCTCGGCGATATCAGCGGACAGGTCTTTGCGCACATCGTCGAGATCGCGCTTTGTAGCAAGATCTGCTACCTCGTGTGATTTTCGCACAACAAGAGATATCGCCTTGGCCTGGTCTTTCGGCAACCCGGCGTTTTCCAGCGTTTCAACGAACTCTTGAGTATCAAATGCGACTTGGCCCATAGGGGATCCTCCTGTGTTAAGCCAAGTGTAAGCGATCTGAGCGCCAATCTGCAAAATTTTGAAAGTTCGGTTTGACAACGCACGCAGCTATCGGGATACTGACCGCACTAGAAGCAGTCAAGCGGTAATCCGCACCCGATAGCCATGCGGCTTTTTTATGCCCGTAAAACGGGCGTAAACACATCCGAAGGCCGGGTGGAGAGGCGTAATACAATACCCGGAAGGGGAATATGCCCGGAGCTACTTGACTTGCTCTAGTTGACGCCCGGCTACCAGCTACTACTAGCTGGCGGCTGCAAACTGAAAAAGTCAAGGATGCCAAATATGGCTACTCAAATCACTACTAAAAACTTATCATTAGTTAACTACCGCACTGTTCCTGTTGTAACCACTGAGATGCTGGCTCTACTTTATAAAACGGAACAAAAGTATATTCGACAAAATTATAGCAGAAATGAAAATCGCTTCGTCAGTGGTAAGCACTTCTATAAAGTTGAAAATGAAGAATTAAATCAGCTGCGAGCCTCTCAAAGAGGTTTGCAAATTTCTCCCAAAACTCGCAGTCTCATCCTCTGGACAGAACGAGGAGCAGCCAGACATGCAAAGATGCTTGAAACCGATCAAGCATGGGATGTGTTCGAGCAACTGGAAGATTGCTACTTCAATCTGAAAGAATCGAAACATCTAACGTGCAAAACAAAATCATTACCGGGCAAATTAACTATCGAACAACAAGAAGCCATCAAACAGTTAGTGATTAATCGTGGTCGAAGCGTTCCGCAAGAGCATCAGGGCAAAGCAACCATCACGCTGTGGTCAGCACTGAAAAGCCACTTCGGTTGCAGCTATAAAGAAATTCCCGAAGATAATTTTACCGAAGCGTTATCTCTCACCGCTCGTGTACCAATTGAGGGGGAATTTATCGGCAGAGCATCTTCACAAAATACCTTTCCTGCTATCTCTGGCAGAATTGTTCTCGACTATGCAGATGGCAGTGTGACACGGACAGAGGTGGTCGCCTCCAATTGTTTTATAGGTGATATTGAAACACTATTAGGCTGTGTCCCTTAATCCCATGAGTTATACTAACTGTTTGTTTATAAATCATTTTTAACTACGACTCGCTACGACCTTCCCGATGAAGCATGGGCTATCATCCAGCCCTTACTCCCTGCTGAACCAGCAACACCACAGGCCGGACGCCCATGGGCTGAGCATCGCATGATTATCAATGGCATGTTCTGGGGGCTGTGCTCTGGTGCCCCATGGCGTGATTTACCTGAGCGATACGGCCCATGGAAAACCGTTTATAACCGCTTTAACCGATGGTCAAAATCGGGAGTCATTAACATTATTTTTAATAAGTTACTTTCATCACTTGATGCCCATGGCCTCGTGGACTGGTCAGCGACTGCGCTGGATGGTAGCAATATCAGGGCGCTGAAATGTGCTGCCGGTGCTCAAAAAAACATCCCGATATCACCGGAGATAATGGACTGGGTCGCTCTCGAGGTGGTTTTGGCACCAAAATCCATATGGATACAGACGGAAGTGGTCTTCCGTTAAACATCGTGTTGAGCCCCGGTCAGGCTCATGGAAGTCAGTTTGCACTACGTCTTTTGGACGGTATTGGTGTTCAACGCCAGAACGGCAGTATGAAACGCCGTGGTCATGCGGTACTCGCTGACAAGGCGTACTCCGGGCATGTATTACGTAACGAGCTGAAAAACAGAGGTATAAAAACTGTCATCCCCCGAAAATCCACTGAAAAAATGGCGGTGGATGGTCGTTCAAAGCTCGATCGTGACGCCTACCGCAATCGGAACGTTGTTGAGCGGTGCTTTGGCCGTCTGAAAGAATACCGTCGCATTGCGACACGTTACGACAAAACGGCGAGGAATTATCTGGCAATGTTGAAACTGGGCTGCATCCGCCTGTTTTACCAGAGGTTATGTAATTAAGAGACACAGCCTAGAACACTTGGAAAAGCGTGGTGTCGTTGTGCTTACCAACGAAGATGAGCGCCGAAACTTCGTCAAAGAGAATCTGATGCGGTTGATTAACTGATCAAAAGATCAGCTAAAATACTTGACTGTCCGGACGTCCGGACACATAATACCCCCATGCTGCGGCAAAAGCGCGCAGGACATGAAGCCTCAACTCCCTCTGGTGGTTGGGGCCTTCGCTCTACGCTATTTTTTATCAAGCGGTCAGCATTCCTGTGCGAGAAGCTAAAGTGTTTTGTAAATGCATAAATATCTACACAAGTATAAAATCTCCTAGGAAAACAGGTAGTTACGACTAGAAGGCGTCTCCGGTAACATTTTGATTTATAGGCTATTTTTAGACTTGCATGGATTGTTACAGTCAGTAATATTTTTTCCAAAGAAATATTTTTATAGATATTGATTTATTAAAAATTGTATTTATAGTTTGCTTGGTCAGTTATGTGGTTCTCTCTTTATAGCATCTACTAGATAGGGGTAAAAATATGTTGGCTGACTTGGTAAAAAGAAGAAAGCGAGGCCTTGGATATATCCCTGATTTACCTGACATCAGAGATTATACTTATCAACCAAAAGACTCAGTAATGTCATCTCTTCCCCGCAATTTCAATATTGAGATTGATTTTCCTGTCTACGATCAGGGCAAAATTGGTTCATGTACGGCTAATGCATTGGCGGCTGCATTTCAATTTGAAAGAAAAAAACACAGAGAGTTACCCGATTTTATGCCGTCAAGGCTTTTTATTTACTTTAATGAACGCTTTATTGAAAGAAGTATTAATTATGATTCAGGAGCATCTTTACGTGATGGAATAAAAAGTCTTCATAAAGTTGGATGTTGTCCAGAAAGTATCTGGCCGTATGATGATACTCCCGCAGATGAAAGTACGGGGGAATTTCCGGCTAACTCTCTAGCTAAGAAAAAACCGAGCGATCAATGTTATGAAAATGCGCGGCAACATTTTATTACCCAATACCATCGAATCAAACAGGATATAAATCACATAAAGTTTTGTTTGGCTTCCGGTTCTCCTTTTGTTTTTGGTTTTACGGTATACAGTAACTGGTTTAATCAGAAAGAGTTACCAGTGGTGATACCTATGCCATCTGAAAAGGATAACGTGGAAGGAGGGCATGCTGTTCTTTGTGTGGGCTATGATGATAGTAAAGAACTGTTCAAGTTTCGCAATTCTTGGGGGGATAGTCTTGGAGAAAAAGGATATTTTTATATTCCATATGATTACTTGTTAGATAAAAGGTTGTCATCTGATTTTTGGGTCATCACTTGCGTGAAAAGTTAACTGAATGAATAAAAAATAGATTATTCCTATTCATCCTCTCATTCTTCAATGATTACTAATTTTAAGGCTGCGCACCTGCGTGACCATCTCATTAGGCCAAACACACGTTTCATCATCAGGACTGTGGTGATGGCCATATCTGAGTAGTGGAGCGGTCGTCCACGCCGTTCAGTAGTCGTTTTTTCCGTCCATGCAGCAATGGCTGATTCATCTAGCCATACGGTTAGAGAACCGCGCTGCTTGAGAGCCTTGTTATAGGACATATCGTTATACACATCTTTTGGCCATTTTTTGAACAGGATGCTCAGAACCCCGTGAATTAAGGCATTCAAGCCATCCCATTGGCTTTTTGAGGTTCAAAATGCCACTCTGAGATAAACCCGTAACTCATTGATTAAACAGTGCGTTAGAAAGATGTGTATAACGATATGGGTTATAGGAGGGCCAGTTAGTGATTTTAAAATTTTGTTTTGCCATGGAGACCTGATGTTGAAACAACTATGGTGATCTGATCCGATGATTACCCAAACTTTCTATTTATTCAACAAAGCCGGTCAACTATGGAAAGCTGTAAATCACATCACTGCATTCATGCCCTATTATTCTTCATGGATAAGAATATTGATTGTATTCGGTTGCCGCAGCGCTGAGGCCAGACTGTCAAAATGGAATGAATGGGATTTTGATAAGTGGCTGTGGATAGTACCGAAAGACCACAGCAAAACCGAGACGCCGATAATTAGACCGATACCCGAAAAGATACGACCTTACCTACAAGAGCTAAAAAGCCATAATTTAAAAACAGGATATTTATTGGGAGAACTAAAAAATACTGAAACAGTTAGTTCATGGGGCATCAGAGTATGGAAGATGCTTAATCAAGAACAGGCTTGGACACCTCACGATCTGCGCCGGACGCTGGCAACCCGACTCAATGATATGGGAGTCGCCCCGCATGTCGTAGAGCAGCTTCTAGGCCATGCTATGCCGGGAGTAATGGGTATTTATAACCGGAGTCAGTATTTGCCGGAGAAACTGGACGCGCTAAATCGGTGGATGGATAGACTTGATGAACTGGCAGCGAAGAGTGTGCTACCGGATGGATTAATTAAACGGTAGGTGAACGGATTTTTATTTATTAAAAATATTTCCATGTCAAAAATAAATGTATGGAAATAGAGAGAAATAAATCTGAATGTCCTATTCCAGGGTGGATAAGAATAACCGCTTCTCCGCCCTGTTTACTTTCTTATCTAACTCTGAAAACATGCTTAAAAATACTGAAACATGGAGATGATAGCGTGGCTCATAAATACGTTTACCCCACGGATGAAGAACGCCGCAAGTTGCTTAATTCCGTCAACGAACCCTACGAACGTTTTATTCGTGAAGATGAAAGGCACAAGCTTACCGCAATAGGAAAAATCAGTGCGTGGAAGTGGGAACAGGAAGGACGATTTCCCAAACGAATTGGTAATGCCTTCAAATAGTTGGCTTTTGTGATATTCTGCCGCTATTTGAGGTTTCCACGTGGTTACTGTTTTTGTTCATTGCCCTCGCTGCCATTCAGATAAAGTTTATCGACATGGCCTTAGTCCAACTAAGCGCGAACGCTTCCGGTGTCAGTGCTGTCGCCGTGTATTCCAGCTTACCTACCGCTATGAAGCGCGAAAGCCGAGAGTCAAAGAGCAGATCGTTGATATGGCCTTCAACGGTGCCGGTGTTCGCGATACCGCCAGAACGTTGAAAATCGGCATCAATACGGTCATCCGGGCTTTAAAAAGCTCTCGCCCCGCAGGATAACGTCTTCTCCCGTTGCTCACGCCGACGTCGCCCTTATCTGTGAACTTGATGAGCAATGGAGCTTCGTTGGCAGTCAGGCGCTACAGCACTGGCTCTGGTACGCTTACAATACCAAAACGGGCGGTGTTCTGGCCTACACTTTTGGCCCCCGAACCGATGAGACCTGCCGTGAATTGCTGGCTCTGTTGACACCGTTAAACATCGGCATGATTACCAGTGACAACTGGGGCAGCTATGCAAGAGAGGTTCCGAAGCAGAAACATCTGACTGGCAAGATCTTCACGCAACGCATAGAGCGCAATAACCTGACGCTCCGTACCCGCATTAAACGACTGGCGCGTAAAACGATTTGCTTCTCGCGCTCCGTCGAGCTCCACGAAAAAGTCATCGGAGCCTTCATCGAAAAACACATGTTCTACTAATTGGAGTCATTACCCCCGCCAATACAGTACTGGAGGGAAGAATACTCTGTTGGGTATTAGCAAGCGTGGAGATAAAAACCTTCGCCGATTGCTGTAGTGGCACACTGATACTGGCCACCTGATCGGAGGTGATATGCTCACCTCATCAACACGACAGGTGACCTCATGGGTAAACATTTTACGGCGGAATTTAAGCTCGAAGCCGCAAAGCTGGTTGTCGACCACGGCTACACATACGTTAAGGCCGCAGAGGCGGTTAATGTCAGCCATTCTGCCATTAGTCGCTGGGTCAATAAGCTTCGCCTTGAACGACAGGGAAAAACGCCAACGGGACTTCCTCTTACCCCTGAACAGCTCGAGCTGCGTGAGATGAAGAAAAAAGTCCAATGCCTTGAAATGGAGAACGAAATCCTAAAAAAGGCTACGGCGCTCTTAATGTCGGACTCACTCAACGGTTCACGGTAGTCGACAGGCTGAGGGCACGATACCCGGTCACGGCGTTGTGCCAAACTTTTGAGGTACATCGCAGCAGCTACAGGCACTGGCAGGCTTCCGCTAATGAACCCGACGGTGAGCGCGTGGTTAAGTGTAGTCGCGTCATGGAAGCCTGGAACGCCAGCGGCGGCTCTGCCGGCGCTCGAAGTATCGCGACCATCGTCACCGGCAGCTCTGGTGTCAAAATGGGGCGCTGGCTGGCTGGCAAGCTGATGAAGGAGCTGGGTATCGCCAGCTGCCAGCGACCGGCTCACAAATACAAACGCGGCGGCAATGAACACGTTGAAATACCGAACTATCTCAACCGCCAGTTCGCGGTTACCGCGCCGGATCAGGTCTGGTGCGGCGATGTGACCTACATCTGGACGGGCAAATGCTGGGCTTACCTTGCGGTGGTGCTAGACCGGTTCGCCCGCAAACCGGTGGGCTGGGCCATGTCGACGTCGCCGGACTCGGCGCTGACAGTTAAAGCGTTGCAGATGGCCTGGGAACTCCGGGGACAACCAACAGGAGTCATGTTCCACAGCGACCAGGGCAGCCACTATACCAGCCGTCAATACCGGCAAGCCCTGTGGCGCTGCCGGATAAAGCAGAGTATGAGTCGGCGGGGTAACTGCTGGGATAATGCGCCAATGGAGCGGTTCTTCCGCAGCCTGAAGACAGAATGGGTGCCGACAAAGGGTTACAACAGCTTCAGCGAAGCCCAGGACGCGATTATCCGCTACATCACGGGGTATTACAGCGCTATCCGGCCTCACTGGTATAACGGCGGCTTAACTCCAAACGAATCTGAGCGACTGTTCTACATACAGTCTAATGCGGTGGCCAATATTAGTTGACCACTACATGCTTGTTCAATGTGCGCGGGTATTTATCCTAAGAATTGACCATCAATCAGCGAGATTGGCTGATTGGGTAAGGTCTCAGTTGGGCAGGAAACATTCTTGCGTTGTGTGCTGTGCATTAGCAAATAAATTAGCTCGAATAGCTTGGGCAATAACGACACGAAATACCGTGTTTGAACAGTAATGCAGGTCTAACAGTCAGCAATTTAACGAAGTTACCCATCTGGTTTTGCGAAGACTGATTATTGATGACATGAACGGCCTGACGGCCTGATATAAAACCAAAAAATGAAAATGGCTCAATGAAGTCGATGGCCTTTTTAGGAATATCAGGTGCGAAACTCATCGTGGCGCGGGCATCCTTGGCCATAAAGACGCCGGATAGATTTAAGCAAGCCCACCATTAATCAAAGATCAGTGTTGCAAAAATGGGGGTGACCATAGATTCATTGAGGGCTTTACAGGGTTTTGTTTACTCGATTTTTAAACTGATTAAATTGTCGCTGCATTGTACAGACTATTCGCTGCTCAGCAAGCGAGCAAAGACAGTGAAGATCAGCATAAAAACGCCAACCCGTGGTGAAATCGCACATCTGGTCATTGATGGAACCGGCCTGAAGGTCTTTGGCGAAGGCGAATGGAAAGTCCGGCAGCACGGTGCCGACAGACGCAGGGGGTGGCGTAAGCTGCATCTGACAGTAGACAGTGCGACGCATGAGATTATCTGTGCGGATTTGTCGCTCAGTGGTACGACTGATGCACAGGCTCTACCGGCACTGATAAACCAGACCCACCGGAAAATCAGAGAGGCATCGGCTGACGGCGCTTACGATACAGGTTACTGCCATGATGCTCTGCTGAGGAAGAAAATAAGGCCGCTTATCCCGCCGCGAAGGGGGGCGCAATATTGGCCGGACCACTACCACGAGCGTAACCACGCTGTTGCAAATCAGCGCCTGAGCGGCAGCAACGATACCTGGAAAAAGAAAGTGGGCTATCACCGACGCTCAGTGGCTGAAACGGCCATGTTCCGGTTCAAAACGCTTCTGGGTGGTCATCTAAGTCTGCGTGACTACGATGCTCAGGTGGGTGAAGCCATGGCGATGGTCAAAGCGCTTAACCGGATCACGCTATTAGGAATGCCGAACAGTATTCGCATCACGTAACAATCGACCCGATGGGGCACAGTCGTTACAAGTTCTGATTTATTCAACAAAGCCCATTTTCAATTAAATCGTGTCGATGAGGTTGGCATGCTGCTGCGTGCCGTCAATCAATCAGGCATGAATTTTCGCACCTTTGTGGATGACGTGAACGGACAACTGAGAGAAGTCCGCAGCGCCTGCGGTGCTATCGCCCATGACAACCTGACATTAAGCCAGCGTTGCGAGGATACGGCGCAAAGCCTGCAAAATACGGCAGCATCGATGGAACAGTTGACCGCTACCGTCAAGAATAACGCGACCGCCTCTCACATGGCTTCGCAATGTGCCATGGATGCCAACAGCGCCGTTGACGTGGGTGGAAAAGCGGTACAGCAAGTTGCCAGCACGATGGACACCATGACGCAATCCAGCCAAGCGATTAACGATATTATTAACGTGCTGGACAATCTGGCCTTTCAAACCAATATCCTGGAGCTCAATGCCGCCGTAGAAGCGGCACATGCAGGCGATCAGGGGCGAAGCTTTCCCGTGGTAGCAGGCGAAGTGCGCACGCTGGCGCAGCGCGACCGCTGCCAAAGACATCGCGAGCATTATTGACACTACCATCGATAACATCAGTCGTAGTGACAAACTGGTGCACCACACCAGTGATTCGATGGGCAATATTCTTACTCAGGTACAACAGGTCACACAGTTGGTGGGTCAGATCAGTCTGGCAACCCAGGAGCAGTCCATTGGACTCAATCAGATTACTGATGCGGTTAATAATATTGACGAGCTAACACGCCAAAATACGCTGTTAGCCACTCACTCAAGCTCCGCGATCGACTGTCTGGAAAAGCAGATTTCCACCATGGCAGACGCTGTTTCTGTGTTCAGCACGGTGCGCAGATAATGACCTGATTTTTATGTGCTTTCTTTTTCAGCAAACCGCCGCGACATGACTGTCGGTGGTTTGTCTCGCCCTGGTTTTCTTGCTAGAGTAGCGGAAGTATTCTTGCCGAGAGACGCGTGATGAAAATCGCTATTTACAGCACCAAGCAGTACGACCGTAAATTTTTGGAAAAAGCGAACCAGCAGTTTGGTTACGAGCTTGAATTTTTTGATTTTATGTTAAGCGCGCAAACGGCCAAAACGGCGGTGGGCAGTCAGGCGGTATGTATTTTTGTTAACGATGACGGCGGCCGCGAGGTACTTACCGAACTGGCACAGTTAGGTGTAAAAACCCTCGCTCTGCGCTGTGCCGGGTTTAATAATGTGGACCTGGATGCGGCGAAAGCGTTAGGCATTAACGTGGTGCGTGTACCCGCCTATTCACCAGAAGCCGTTGCCGAGCATGCCGTTGGGCTGATGCTCAGCCTCAACCGCCGCATTCATCGCGCCTACCAGCGTACCCGCGATGCCAATTTTTCTCTTGAAGGCCTGATTGGATTCAATATGCATCAGCGCACGGCAGGGATCATCGGCACAGGGAAAATAGGCATCGCGACCATGCGTATCCTGAAAGGATTCGGTATGAAGCTGCTGGCCTTCGATCCCTATCCGAATCCTCAAGCGTTGGAGCTGGGCGCGCAGTACGTTGATTTGCACACGCTGTATGCGCAGTCTGATGTCATTTCTCTGCACTGCCCGCTGACCCCGGAGAATCACCATCTATTGAATGCTGACGCCTTTTCGCAAATGAAAGATGGTGTGATGATCGTCAATACCAGCCGTGGGGGGTTGATTGACTCACAGGCAGCCATTGACGCCTTGAAACAGCAAAAGATTGGCGCGCTCGGGATGGATGTGTATGAAAACGAACGCGACCTGTTCTTTGTTGATAAATCAAACGACGTGATTCAGGACGACGTGTTCCGTCGTTTATCCTCTTGTCACAACGTACTGTTTACCGGTCATCAGGCCTTTTTGACCGAAGAGGCATTGCTCAGCATTTCTCAAACAACCCTGAGTAACATCAAGCAACTTGCCCAGGGTGAATCCTGCCCTAATCAGTTGGGCGTATAACCCTGACCGGCGGGCAATAGAAACTCAGCCCGCCGGACACATCCCATTCAGTAACGATGATTCATCGCAACGTTTACCGTTGGCTAAATAGCTGTTCCTAATACCGCTACACTTTTGCCTGTCCATGTTTTCCACTGGGAAACGGGCTGACGGTTTCCATGAAGCGGCGAACCTTGTTCAGTAACTGCCACATTGAACAGCATTGATGATTGCGGGTAATGGTTTCATGTAGTGGCACACTGATACTGGCCACCTGATCGGAGGTGATATGCTCACCTCATCAACACGACAGGTGACCTCATGGGTAAACATTTTACGGCGGAATTTAAGCTCGAAGCCGCAAAGCTGGTTGTCGACCACGGCTACACATACGTTAAGGCCGCAGAGGCGGTTAATGTCAGCCATTCTGCCATTAGTCGCTGGGTCAATAAGCTTCGCCTTGAACGACAGGGAAAAACGCCAACGGGACTTCCTCTTACCCCTGAACAGCTCGAGCTGCGTGAGATGAAGAAAAAAGTCCAATGCCTTGAAATGGAGAACGAAATCCTAAAAAAGGCTACGGCGCTCTTAATGTCGGACTCACTCAACGGTTCACGGTAGTCGACAGGCTGAGGGCGCGATACCCGGTCACGGCGTTGTGCCAAACTTTTGAGGTACATCGCAGCAGCTACAGGCACTGGCAGGCTTCCGCTAATGAACCCGACGGTGAGCGCGTGGTTAAGTGTAGTCGCGTCATGGAAGCCTGGAACGCCAGCGGCGGCTCTGCCGGCGCTCGAAGTATCGCGACCATCGTCACCGGCAGCTCTGGTGTCAAAATGGGGCGCTGGCTGGCTGGCAAGCTGATGAAGGAGCTGGGTATCGCCAGCTGCCAGCGACCGGCTCACAAATACAAACGCGGCGGCAATGAACACGTTGAAATACCGAACTATCTCAACCGCCAGTTCGCGGTTACCGCGCCGGATCAGGTCTGGTGCGGCGATGTGACCTACATCTGGACGGGCAAATGCTGGGCTTACCTTGCGGTGGTGCTAGACCTGTTCGCCCGCAAACCGGTGGGCTGGGCTATGTCGACGTCGCCGGACTCGGCGCTGACAGTTAAAGCGTTGCAGATGGCCTGGGAACTCCGGGGACAACCAACAGGAGTCATGTTCCACAGCGACCAGGGCAGCCACTATACCAGCCGTCAATACCGGCAAGCCCTGTGGCGCTGCCGGATAAAGCAGAGTATGAGTCGGCGGGGTAACTGCTGGGATAATGCGCCAATGGAGCGGTTCTTCCGCAGCCTGAAGACAGAATGGGTGCCGACAAAGGGTTACAACAGCTTCAGCGAAGCCCAGGACGCGATTATCCGCTACATCACGGGGTATTACAGCGCTATCCGGCCTCACTGGTATAACGGCGGCTTAACTCCAAACGAATCTGAGCGACTGTTCTACATACAGTCTAATGCGGTGGCCAATATTAGTTGACCACTACACCCCGATATCGTAGGATTTGGCGCATCGCCTGATGGTCTTGTGGGGGATGATGGTCTGATTGAAATCAAGTGCCCCAATACATGGACGCATTTAGAGACCATTAAGACAGGCAAACCAAAACAGCAATATCTGCTCCAAATGCACGCACAAATGATGTGTACGGGCAGGAAATGGTGTGATTTTGTCAGCTATGACGACAGGCTACCGCCAGACCTTGCCTATTACCAGTTGAGAATTCATCAGGACGATAAACGGGTTGCTGAAATAGAGGAGGCGTTAATGCAGTTCCTGGCTGAACTTGAAAGAGAACTTGAGGCTATTAGACATTTAGCCAAGGTAGCCGCATGAGTGCATGCACGTCGTCGGGCGGCTGTGCAAACAGGTGAGTCGCCTGACGCGAGAGGGGGAGTTGCTGAAAGCTGGAGGGTCGAGCAGGAATCGAACCCGCATCTTACGGTTGGGGAACACGTACGCTCTTCCACACTAAGCTACCGACCCAAGGTGGCAGAATTGATTAAAGGGCTGTAACGAGAAAAGCTTTCACAACCAGAGAGAGAATACCCAAAATTCCAGCGCTCAGCATCCAGCGCATTAACTTCTGCTCAGAGCGGATACCCGCCATCTCAAGCTGTAAGTCCTTGCGGACTAAAGATATCTGAGCTTCAGTTTTCTCGAAGCGAGCCTGCATCTGAGCTTCGTTCTTCTCGAAGCGAGCGTCAATATCCTTACGCACATCGGCTATTTCTGCGGACAGGTCCTTGCGGACATCGGCTATCTGCGCGTCGGTCTTCTCGAAGCGAGCTTGCATCTCTTTGCGTACGTCTTCAAGGTCACGCTTGGTAGCAACATCCGCCACCTCATGAGACTTGCGCACAACGAGCGAAATAGCCCTAGCCTGTTCTCTGGAAATGCCAGCGTTTTCAAGCTCTTCTGACGCCTGTAATGTATCAAATGCAACCTGGCCCATAGCGGATCCTCCTGTGTTAAGCGAAATGTAAGCGATCTGACCGCCCATCTGCAAAATTTTACCCGTTAGTCCTCTGATAATCACATCCGTTTAATTATGGAGAAATTGTTATGACCAAAATTACCAGAGCAGATAACTACATCATTACCCTGCGCTGTCCCTGCCGGATTAGATACATGGTGACTGAATGATGGCAACAGCTTACTACAACGAAATGGCTTTGTTGAATAATAGTGAGTCATGCTGTTTTGCCAAGCCAGTTTTGGTAGAAAATGCTTGTCCCCTCAGGTGTACAGTTTTCTCATGAGGCCTAACTGCATGATTTTGCGTTGCGAGGATCCGTCGTTTCACTGGGCTGCCAGCATAAAATCTATTTATTCAACAAAGCCCAACGAAATTGATCCCTTCACCGCGCAGTAGCTAAGAAACCTGATTGCCGCTGGTCATATTGCGCCCGGTGATGTTGACGGACGCTCTATTGAGGAGGTGAACCCTTATGACTTGCGAAACTACACCCAGTGCCATTTCTTCGCCGGTATCGGCGTCTGGTCGTATGCCCTGCGCCGTGCCGGATGGACGGACAACAGGCCGGTCTGGACAGGCTCCTGTCCCTCCCAGCCTTTCAGCGCGGCTGGCAAAGGCAGCGGGTTTTCAGAAAGAGTATTTCAGGCCGACTGTGGTCATGAAATTATAATTCTCAATACCGGATATACCGCCTGGTTCGTTTACGGTCTCCGTCTCACTGCTGTAATCGATCATACGTGACTTGCCTTTTTTATTGGTTGTGCGATTCCAAGTGCCCTCAACATAAATTTTTGCATTAGGTGTCAAGTAGTAACCCACGTTTCCAGCGAGAGAGTAAAAATTCTGATTTTTAACATTTGATCTAAAAGTAATCTTTCTCAGGTAGTGTTCATCGTTGTCAGACGAACATACCCATCCACTATATTTAAAGCTGCCACCCAACTCAAAACGCTGATAACGGTAGCTACCCGAAAGTCCGATATATGGTATTTTAAAACGCTGCTTATAACCACCACCTGGCCCTCTAGATGTAGAAAACCCCTGTTCACGCAAGCCAGTCTCTTCATCTGTATAATCGTAGAAGCCGTAATCCAGAACACTGAAACTGTAGCGTTTTTCCTGATAACCAGCCATCACACCGAAACGATAATTAGGTTCATTTAGAAACCACCATTTTACGTTCAGACTAAATTCGTTTGCGTAGTTTAAGTGAGTGGCAGGATGTTCGCTATATTTTGTCCATTCTTTCTTGCTTTTATCTGCCCAGTCAGTGTCATCCATATAACCCCCACGACTGGAAATAGTTGTCCAGCCTGAAGCGCCAACTGATAATTGTGGAATCAGATTCCATTCAAGAGAGCCTTTAATGATTGCAGCCCTATTGTATTTCCAGTTGAGTTGACTCACTTTATACCCAGGATCATCTGTATAATAAACTCGTTCTTTAGTCTTGCCGCTAAGACTACCCATTTCAATTTCACCGCTAAGACTTTCGGGGGTAAAAATACGACTTTCCGCGCCAGCCATAGTGGAAAAAAAAACTGGTACGCTAATGCTGAGCGCAAGGATTGCAGGTTTCATTACTAACTCCTGATTCTTTACAAAGAAAATAATATTCACAAAGAGGCTTTGTTGAATAATAGGGAATCGTGCTGTTTTACTATGCCCATTTTGGTAGAAAATGCTTATCACCTCAGGCATTCCGTTTTCTCATGATGCTTAACTGCATGATTTTACGTTGCTGGAAACAATCGTTTTACTGGGCTGCCAGCATAAAATCTGTTTATTCAACAAAGCCCCTCCTTGTGTAAAAAAGCCACCCATTATATCAACGAAAGGAATCATACACTATGTATTACAAATAACACGCTACTTACCCCAACCAGTATTGATGATCTTGACCCACCATCTCCGGACAGCTTTTGTATCTTAAGTTAACGATGCCCGCTGGCGCCGATATTCTCTTGGGGAGTTGTATCCCAGCGCACTGTGCGGATGGTTTTCATTGTAATGATTGAACGCCGCTGCAAGATTCTTCAGCGCTGTTCGCACATCGGGTTTTGGCATGAAGGCGATGTAATCTTCCTTCATCGTCTTCACGAACCGTTCTGCCATGCCGTTACTCTGTGGACTGCTCACTGCTGTTGTGCAGGGCTCCAGATTCAGTTCTCTGGCGAACTTCCGCGTTTCATGCGCTGTGTACGCTGAACCATTATCCGTCAGCCATTGCACTGGTTTATCCGGCAGCGCGCTACCGAAGCGTTTTTCCACCGACCTCAGCATCACATCCTGCACGGTTGAACTGTCATAACCCCTGGTGCTCGCTGCCCAGTCTATGGCCTCCCGGTCGCAGCAGTCCAGTGCGAACGTCACCCGCAGCTTCTCGCCGTTGTCACAACCGAACTCGAAGCCATCTGAGCACCAGCGCATATCGCTCTCTGCTACCGCGATTTTGCCTTTATGCTCCCGCTTCGGACGTTCAGTTTTATCATGCAACAACAGCAGGTTATGCTCGCTCATTATCCTGTAAAGCCGTTTGGCGTTCACCGGTGGAAGTCCCTCTGCACGACGTTGCTTACGCAGGATACCCCACACTCGGCGGTAACCGTAACTGGGCATGTCGCTGATGATACGGAGGATGTCCGATAATATCTCAGCATCAGTTTCGTCATTACGCCGGTTGCTGCGCCTGTCCAGCCAGTCGGCAGAACGGTTAACCCGCAGTGACAGCTGCGCACGCGACACGCTCATGGCGCGGCTGACCAGAGCTATTCCCCGTCCTTTGGCAACAAGGGCGCGTGCGCTATCCATTTTCGCGACTGGCGGTACTCCACTGCTTCTTTGAGGATCTCAACTTCCATCGTCTTCTTACCCAGAAGGCACTGTAGCTCCCGGACCTGCTTGAGGGCAGTCGCCAGCGCCGAAGCTGGAACCACTTTTTCTCCGGCCGCAACGGCGGTGAGGCTTCCTTCCTGGTATTGCTTCTTCCACTTAAACAAAAGGCTGGGCTGGATGCCATGCAGGCGGGCTACATGGGAGACGTTCATCCCCGGCTCCATTGTCTGCTGAATGATGGCGATTTTCTCTTGCGGAGTTTTACGCTTACGGACTTCTTGCCCTAACAGGATCCCGGTCATTTCAAAATTAGCATGATTGTTAGACATATATCTAAGCCTATCTCTTATCTGGAGATACAGCTACTGTCTGGTGTTACAGGGGGCTACATCACCCCAACCAGTATTGAACACTGGTGCTCACATATCTATAGCCTAGAGGTTTATCACGATAAAAAAGGCAATATTATTCTGGACTTAGAGGAAATGGGTACCAGTATCGTCCGGTATCAACTCACTCCAAAAATGCGAGATGAATTCGTAAAAATGCTTATGCGACCATAATTGACTAATGAGCAATAGAGTTAATTTTAAGATATATTATACAGATATGCATTGATACCAGCCAATGCGCCTTTGGTAAAAGATAATTCATTATCAATAACATCGCCGGGCGGCTGGCGTCACATTTTGAGAATGGCAGTGATGTAGCCCCCTGTAACACCAGACAGTAGCTGTATCTCCAGATAAGAGATAGGCTTAGATATATGTCTAACAATCATGCTAATTTTGAAATGACCGGGATCCTGTTAGGGCAAGAAGTCCGTAAGCGTAAAACTCCGCAAGAGAAAATCGCCATCATTCAGCAGACAATGGAGCCGGGGATGAACGTCTCCCATGTAGCCCGCCTGCATGGCATCCAGCCCAGCCTTTTGTTTAAGTGGAAGAAGCAATACCAGGAAGGAAGCCTCACCGCCGTTGCGGCCGGAGAAAAAGTGGTTCCAGCTTCGGCGCTGGCGACTGCCCTCAAGCAGGTCCGGGAGCTACAGCGCCTTCTGGGTAAGAAGACGATGGAAGTTGAGATCCTCAAAGAAGCAGTGGAGTACCGCCAGTCGCGAAAATGGATAGCGCACGCGCCCTTGTTGCCAAAGGACGGGGAATAGCTCATATCGTTATACACATCTTTCTAACGCACTGTTTAATCAATGAGTTACGGGTTTATCTCAGAGTGGCATTTTGAACCTCAAAAAGCCAATGGGATGGCTTGAATGCCTTAATTCACGGGGTTCTGAGCATCCTGTTCAAAAAATGGCCAAAAGATGTGTATAACGATATGGGAATAGCTCTGGTCAGCCGCGCCATGAGCGTGTCGCGTGCGCAGCTGTCACTGCGGGTTAACCGTTCTGCCGACTGGCTGGACAGGCGCAGCAACCGGCGTAATGACGAAGCTGATGCTGAGATATTATCGGACATCCTCCGTATCATCAGCGACATGCCCAGTTACGGTTACCGCCGAGTGTGGGGTATCCTGCGTAAGCAACGTCGTGCAGAGGGACTTCCACCGGTGAACGCCAAACGGCTTTACAGGATAATGAGCGAGCATAACCTGCTGTTGTTGCATGATAAAACTGAACGTCCGAAGCGGGAGCATAAAGGCAAAATCGCGGTAGCAGAGAGCGATATGCGCTGGTGCTCAGATGGCTTCGAGTTCGGTTGTGACAACGGCGAGAAGCTGCGGGTGACGTTCGCACTGGACTGCTGCGACCGGGAGGCCATAGACTGGGCAGCGAGCACCAGGGGTTATGACAGTTCAACCGTGCAGGATGTGATGCTGAGGTCGGTGGAAAAACGCTTCGGTAGCGCGCTGCCGGATAAACCAGTGCAATGGCTGACGGATAATGGTTCAGCGTACACAGCGCATGAAACGCGGAAGTTCGCCAGAGAACTGAATCTGGAGCCCTGCACAACAGCAGTGAGCCGTCCACAGAGTAACGGCATGGCAGAACGGTTCGTGAAGACGATGAAGGAAGATTACATCGCCTTCATGCCAAAACCTGATGTGCGAACAGCGCTGAAGAACCTTGCAGCGGCGTTCAATCATTACAATGAAAACCATCCGCACAGTGCGCTGGGATACAACTCCCCAAGAGAATATCGGCGCCAGCGGGCATCGTTAACTTAAGATACAAAAGCTGTCCGGAGATGGTGGGTCAAGATCACATTTTGAGAATGGCAGCAATGATGCTCACGGCGGCAGCTACCATTAGCCCGAGCCGGATGGTCATCTGCATGCCAAGTTTATCAAAACCGGCAGTCATATCCTTACGGACATCGGCTATCTGAGCTTCAGTTTTCTCGAAGCGAGCCTGCATCTGAGCTTCGTTCTTCTCGAAGCGAGCGTCAATATCCTTACGGACATCGGCTATCTGCGCGTCGGTCTTCTCGAAGCGAGCTTGCATCTCTTTGCGTACGTCTTCAAGGTCACGCTTGGTAGCAACATCCGCTACCTCATGAGACTTGCGTACGACGAGCGAAATCGCCCGTGCCTGCTCTCTGGAAATACCAGCAGTCTCAAGCTCTTCTGACGCCTGCAATGTATCAAATGCAACTTGGCCCATGTGGAATCCTCCTCTTTTGAGCAAGTGTAACCCAGCAATCGTATTGACGGAAGATCAACCCATGCGCTATAGTCACTCTGCATCTGCAAATTCAGGTGCCGGGATTGCAAACCCGTCGATGAAACCGCGACAACGACACGCCGCGAGCGTGTTTTTTGTTGCCTGAAAGCTGCACCTCTATGGTGGGCTGGATGGGGGAGCCTCACGGCTCGCCGGGCGGTTTCTCCGGTTTTTGCAGCCCCGTTCAGCTCACCACCAATGAGTCTGCAAACTCTGGTGGTGATAACACAAAGAAACCATCGGAGTTCATCATGATACTTCAAACATCTCTTGCCGCTCCCAAAGTTACTATTCACAATGTAGTGGCACACTGATACTGGCCACCTGATCGGAGGTGATATGCTCACCTCATCAACACGACAGGTGACCTCATGGGTAAACATTTTACGGCGGAATTTAAGCTCGAAGCCGCAAAGCTGGTTGTCGACCACGGCTACACATACGTTAAGGCCGCAGAGGCGGTTAATGTCAGCCATTCTGCCATTAGTCGCTGGGTCAATAAGCTTCGCCTTGAACGACAGGGAAAAACGCCAACGGGACTTCCTCTTACCCCTGAACAGCTCGAGCTGCGTGAGATGAAGAAAAAAGTCCAATGCCTTGAAATGGAGAACGAAATCCTAAAAAAGGCTACGGCGCTCTTAATGTCGGACTCACTCAACGGTTCACGGTAGTCGACAGGCTGAGGGCGCGATACCCGGTCACGGCGTTGTGCCAAACTTTTGAGGTACATCGCAGCAGCTACAGGCACTGGCAGGCTTCCGCTAATGAACCCGACGGTGAGCGCGTGGTTAAGTGTAGCCGCGTCATGGAAGCCTGGAACGCCAGCGGCGGCTCTGCCGGCGCTCGAAGTATCGCGACCATCGTCACCGGCAGCTCCGGTGTCAAAATGGGGCGCTGGCTGGCTGGCAAGCTGATGAAGGAGCTGGGTATCGCCAGCTGCCAGCGACCGGCTCACAAATACAAACGCGGCGGCAATGAACACGTTGAAATACCGAACTATCTCAACCGCCAGTTCGCGGTTACCGCGCCGGATCAGGTCTGGTGCGGCGATGTGACCTACATCTGGACGGGCAAATGCTGGGCTTACCTTGCGGTGGTGCTAGACCGGTTCGCCCGCAAACCGGTGGGCTGGGCCATGTCGACGTCGCCGGACTCGGCGCTGACAGTTAAAGCGTTGCAGATGGCCTGGGAACTCCGGGGACAACCAACAGGAGTCATGTTCCACAGCGACCAGGGCAGCCACTATACCAGCCGTCAATACCGGCAAGCCCTGTGGCGCTGCCGGATAAAGCAGAGTATGAGTCGGCGGGGTAACTGCTGGGATAATGCGCCAATGGAGCGGTTCTTCCGCAGCCTGAAGACAGAATGGGTGCCGACAAAGGGTTACAACAGCTTCAGCGAAGCCCAGGACGCGATTATCCGCTACATCACGGGGTATTACAGCGCTATCCGGCCTCACTGGTATAACGGCGGCTTAACTCCAAACGAATCTGAGCGACTGTTCTACATACAGTCTAATGCGGTGGCCAATATTAGTTGACCACTACACAACGGTAAAGCTGTAACTACATCACTGGACGTTGCTGATTATTTTTGCAAGCTGCACAAGAACGTTATACGTAGCATTGAATCGCTCGATTGTTCCCCAAAATTCACTGAGCTCAATTTTGAGCCGAGTGAATACGCCGACAGCACAGGCCGCAAACTTCCAATGTATACCATGACCAAAGACGGCTTCGTCTTCCTCGTCATGGGCTTCACGGGAAAATGATTATCTGTTTCTGCGTGTGCATATGCTTTTCCTGAAGATCTATCAAATCATTAAAATACAGTATCTTATCCGCAATCATTGTTTCTAATCGCTTCTATGCTTTGCTATTCTTGCAGTAATTTATGAATAACATTACGAATAACAGATGAGGCTACGTAATGGGCGGAGAATTAAACAAACTCTCGGATAAGAAGCTAAAAAATCTATTGGGGGTACCTCGGGAGAAGTACGAATTCTTTGCGGATGGAGCGGGCCTTAGCGTCAGAGTATCGACGGTAGGTGGAATTAGTTGGACGTTCACTTATCGCAACAGCGGGACAATACAGCGTGTAACCCTAGGACGTTACCCAGATATGAGCCTCAAACGAGCAAGAGAGAGGCGTGATGAGTGCCGGACATGGCTATCCGAAGGTAAGGACCCACGCCGACAACTAAAGTTGACCAAACAAGAATCACTAAAGCCTGTAACCGTCAAAGATGCTCTCGATTACTGGGTTGAACATTATGCAATGAACAATCGCACCGATATTGACAGCAGATCAACACAATTGAAAAAGCACATATATCCATACATAGGCGATATGGCTTTGTCTGATTGTGAAACTCGCTATTGGCTACAATGTTTCGACCGAATGAAAAAAAAGGTTCCGGTGAGCGCAGGGAAGCTTCTTCAGGTGTGTAAGCAGGCGCTTAAGTTTTGTCGTGTCCGTCGATATGCTGTTAGCAATGCTCTTGATGATTTGACAATATCCGATGTCGGGCAGAAAGCATCAAAGCGAGATAGAGTATTAACCGATATCGAAATTGGGCAATTATGGGATACTGTTAATAACACAAACAAACTCCTACCTTACTATTCATCTTGTCTAAAGATATTAATGATTTTTGGCTGCCGAAGTGGTGAAGCTAGATTATCACGTTGGGACGAATGGGATCTTTCTGGTTGGCTATGGAAAGTGCCCAGATCTCATAGCAAAACCGACTCACCAATAATAAGACCAATACCAGAAAAAATACGTCCGTATATAGAGAAATTAAAAGCATGTAATTTCAATACAGGATATCTGCTGGGAGAAAAGAAGGACCAATCCGCAGTTAGTTCACTTGGATGTGAAGTATGGAAAAAACTCAATCACAATACACAGTGGACAGTCCACGACCTGCGCCGGACTTTCGCAACCAAGCTCAATGATATCGGTGTAGCTCCACATGTCGTAGAGCAGCTTCTAGGCCATGCTATGCCGGGGGTGATGGGCATCTATAACCGGAGTCAGTACTTGCCGGAGAAACTCGACGCTCTGAATAGATGGATGGATAGACTAGATGAATTGGCTAAAAAACACCCATTTATCACCTCCGAGAATAAAAAGTCAGGCTGACGAGAAAATATTTTAAACTTTTTTCGTACAAGCATTGATGCGTCTAGAAACATCAGGAAGCATCAGGAGACATCAAATAAAATACTAAGTGAGAGTTATCCACAAACTAGCTCTCACACCTCCTATTTACTTTCCAGATTGAGCCGCTACCATGCCATCAAAACACTATTCTCAAAGAGGCAATGAAATGTCCAATAAATATGTCTATCCCACAGAAGAAGAACGCAAAGCAATTTTGGATGAATTAAATGAACCCTATGACCGTCTGGTTCGCGAGGATGAGCGTAAACGCATTACGTCTCTATCTCGTTCTTCGGTACACCGCATGGAATTAAAGGGGCGCTTCCCTGCTCGTCGTGCATTAACAGAAAAACATTGCGCGTGGCTGCTGAGTGATTTAATGCATTGGATGCGTAATATTCCTGAAGTTGAAAACGTGCATAACCCGTACGCCAACGCTCATAAATAATTAAGGTCTAACCATGTTAACGATAATTTCCGGTAATAACCGGGACGGGTATCCCTGCGCCTTAAATAAAGTGGGCGATATATTCCAGTGCGGCATTCCTCCGATTGAAACGGAGGGATTAATTGACTTGGGGAAGGCCAGCCAGAAAGAAGGGTTTTGGTTGGGTAAATTGCGGATAGCGGCTCCTCGCGTCGTCCATTTCGTCGAGAAATGCGTTTTTGGCGTAAAACGTAAAATAACTGTACCAACTGTACCAAATCGAAATTTAATATTAATTATCATAATCTTAAGGTGGTACAGTTGTTTTTATATCTGTACCAGAACTGTACCAAACTGTACCACTTATACGCGGGGTAAAGCCTCTTCTGAATTGGCAGAGGCAGTTACTCGTAAGGCAAAAGGCGACTCGCGCAGTCAAAACCTTCTTTTCTTGGCTGGCCTACGGGGTCAAATGCTTGGCTCAGTCAAAGCGACAGCAACGGGCAGCGCCGAGGTCACAGTATCGATGACCTCTGAGAATTCAGCAGGTTACGGTAAATGGGAACCATGTTCTAGTTTAGCCAAAGTGAGGAAGTGTAATTTTATCAATTGGTTAAATGATGATTCCGGCTCCCACTTTTCGCCAGAATCGGCGAAAACCCTCGTTAGCGCAAAATCTCGTCACCACCAGATCCCCATGCCGGAGGTCACTGTGACCTCTCGCAATACAATCAATGGTTTAGCATACACTCATATGGTGGGGGTCTGTGCAGACAACCTATTGAATATCAAGCCTGAATCGGCATTTGTGCAGACGACAGGCAAAGAAAAAGGGCCACGTCCGGCCCTTCGAGTCATGCAGTTGCTCACTTGTGAAGAATCGAACGAATTACACCACAATTCCTACTTGCAAGCTACTAGCTTCGCTCCATACCAACAGACTAGTCAGGCTTTGGGGTCGATGCCTCTATTTTTTATTTCGCGACGAAT
This sequence comes from Symbiopectobacterium sp. Eva_TO, assembly GCF_053848865.1. Classification (NCBI taxonomy): domain Bacteria; kingdom Pseudomonadati; phylum Pseudomonadota; class Gammaproteobacteria; order Enterobacterales; family Enterobacteriaceae; genus Symbiopectobacterium; species Symbiopectobacterium sp. Eva_TO. The sequence goes on from NZ_JBSPEY010000004.1 coordinate 3,762,966, forward strand.
GATGCGCTTAAGCCATGCGGAGATTGATTCGTCTCCATCCTGCTCCATGGCTTGCCGCATTGCTTTTTCAAGCCATGGCTCCACCCGAAAAGCAACTTGCTTATTTCCACGAGGCAAATTTGTGTTTGACATATGTTGTACACTAGGTTTAAGTTATAGGCGTCTGACAATGTACAGCACATTTAAGACCTTTGTAAAACAACGAAGCCCGGCAGTGCTACCAACACTAACCCATATCGTTATACACATCTTTTGGCCATTTTTTGAACAGGATGCTCAGAACCCCGTGAATTAAGGCATTCAAGCCATCCCATTGGCTTTTTGAGGTTCAAAATGCCACTCTGAGATAAACCCGTAACTCATTGATTAAACAGTGCGTTAGAAAGATGTGTATAACGATATGACACTAACCGGGCCTCTGACCACCAACGATAACGCAAGTATCGAGGTAGCTATGTGTAACTATACCGCCCTTATCGGCAGGGACAAGCCAAACTTTACCCAAACTCGCCCTGAGTTTATTGATACCTACTGGATTATCCCCGAATACTCAACTGTGCCCTACGGCAAAGTGTCGTTCACCCGCCAAGACCGCTGTACCTTCATCGCCCTGTTCAAAGACAGCCGCCTGATATGGGCTGGGCGTCAACCTGTGAAGAGATTCACTCAGGGTCTTAAAGACCCCAAGTCGCCAAAGGTGGGCGTTAAACGCTCTGCAAATCCCACATCGTCCGTTAAAGGGACGGAGTCACGCTCACAATTCAACCACTCTCCCGGACTATTAGTCCGCAAGATGTCGCATGAAGGCATAGAGGAAATCTCTATCCCCCAAGGTATGGTCAAAATCACCCCACCTTCAACCTCAACCATAACGGAAATCGTTACAGTTCAGGAGGTGGCACATGCGTAACACACAAATCCCTCTCGATACCGCAGCATTCCGTGCAAGTGCAGCATGTTCACTGTATGAAGTCATTATTGACAAGGCTAATGATGAGAAAGTATCTCCGGTTCTCCTTGACTTACTCAGTATAGCGTGTGACCTGAACTGTGAAGTTAGCCGCACGCTAGCTGCTGTGATGGAGGACGACTTATGAGCCGCTATCACGTCGAGAATACCCCAGACGGTATCAATATATCGCAGCACACCCCCGAGCGTCTGTACGAACATGTAGACCTCATCCCCTACGCCGAGGCCATGACGCGCCTTGACGCTGGTGAGTGGGACGATGACCTCGATTTGGCGTTTGAGATTGCCCGCAAATGGGGGCAGTCCGACTACGACTATACCAACCATGACGCGCTGCTGCTGTGGCGTTGGCTGATTGCTTACGCCTTTAACTATGAGCAGCGTGTGGCCAACGGCACCGTGACGGTTGAGTGGGATCCGGGCGAGTACCGGGAATGTGCGGTTTATCAGGGCGAATATGGCGCGATGAACCTTTATCTGTCCACTGAACGTTTCGCGATGGCTAACAACATTGAGGGGGAGCTGATTAAGAAATACGGCGCAGAACAGGGAACGATAATCGCTATCCAGTTCTATGGCGCCATGCGGGATGAAAACGGTGGTCTCTCCGAGATGGGGCGCAAGGTGCTATCCGAGTTGCACGATAGCTTTATCAAAACGCTGAACGAGTCCGGGATGCCGGAAGCGCCAACCACACACTGAGGGGGAAATATGGCACTGGTAACAAAAAATTTCCGCCTTAATGCGCTGGCTAACCAGTATTCGGCGGTGCTGTATGACCATCTGAACACGACCAATGGTGGGGAGCACTTTGTGATTGAAACGGTACCCCCTATTGAAGTTCAGATAGTTGGTGGGGTGAAAGGCGTCCGTGACCTCGTGGATAGCTATTTTCTGGAAGCCTTGCAGCAGAACTACAGGCTATGGGAGGACGCTGCCATACGGTTGTTGGAAAAGTGCGTCACCGAGTGCGGATTGACGGCCTACGGTGCTGAAATCTGGCAGTCGATGGTGACGGATATGACGTCAACGCTCGGAGGTGGGTATGACTACTTTTGTCGATGATATCCGCCTCAAGGCTAACGGGCATTGGGAGCCAATTCTGGAACGCCTCGGCATATCGACCAACCGCAAGGAGGGCGAATGCCCCCACTGTGGTGGTAAGACCCGCTACCGCTTCGACGACTTAGAGGGGCGTGGTACCTATCTATGCTCGCACTGTGGCGCAGGAACGGGGCTGGATTTGGTGATGAAAGTCAAGCAATGCACTGCACCCGAGGCTGCCACGATGGTGGCTGAGGTGATGGCGATACCTTTGAACCAGCAGGAAAAACCAAAGAAGCCAGCCAAAGAGAAGCCTCTACGCCCGATAGCTGAACGTGTGGCCGCATTGGTGAAAGATACCCATATGGGCGAGTCCGTCTATCTCAACAATAAGGGGCTGCAAGGCCCCCATTCGCTGTTTAATAACGGATCAATCCTGTTGCCGCTCAGGACGATAGACGGCGTAATAAGTGGCGCTCATGTGATTGGCACTGACGGGCGCAAGCGCCTGATTGCCGGTTCAAAAAAGAAAGGGGCATTTATCCCGCTGGGAGACATTCCCCAGAGCACTGAAACGGTGCTGATTGCCGAGGGCTACGCTACAGCGCTGACGGTGAAGCAGATACGACCGGATGCCTTTACGGTAGCGGCGATGGACGCGGACAACCTGCTACCCGTTGCGAAGGTAATAAGGGAAAAATATCCCGCAGCAAAAATCATCATTGCCGCCGACAACGACATTAAGCCCAGTGAGCGCAACAAGGGTAAGGAGAGGGCCGAGAGCGCCGCCACCGCTGTCTCTGGCTGGGTGACGTTGCCGCCCACTGACCACAAGGCGGACTGGAACGACTACCGCCAGCAGAACGGGCTAGAGGCTGCGACGCTCGCATTTAACGAAGGACTAAGCCATTTCACCCCATATCGTTATACACATCGTTCTAACGCACTGTTTAATCAATGAGTTACGGGTTTATCTCAGAGTGGCATTTTGAACCTCAAAAAGCCAATGGGATGGCTTGAATGCCTTAATTCACGGGGTTCTGAGCATCCTGTTCAAAAAATGGCCAAAAGATGTGTATAACGATATGATTTCACCCCAGCGATGATGATAGCTGAACATCGGGCGCTGGCTGACGGTGAAGCGCTGGCGGATGAAGATATCAAGATACTGGAGGCGATCAACGAGACGTACACGCATGTGACGATTGGCGGCAAGCATCGCGTGGTTAGCTTGAAACCGTGTCAGGTGAACGGCGTGACGCATGTCTTTGAGGACATATCACAGTTTAGAAACTACTTTCTTCATTGTGAACGTATCGCCCGTAAACCCGCTGGCGTAGCGTGGTTGAACTGGCCGGGGAAAAACTATAAGCCGGGTGGCGTGGGTTTCTATCCATCGCCGTCAAAATGCCCGGAGAGCGTCTATAACCTGTTCACTGGCTTATCCGTTGAGCCAACGCAGGGGAATTGCTCGCCTTACCTCGAGCATCTTCGGCAGGTGATTTGTGCCGGAGACGAAACGAGCTACGCCTATCTGATTGGCTGGATGGCACATTTAATACAGCGCCCGGATGAAAAGCCATCAGTCGCTATTGTGATGAAGTCCATCCCTGGAACGGGGAAAGGGACAATGGTGCGTCCACTACAGGATATTCTTGGGCAGTATGCGGTACATATCAATGGAGCCGGGCAGATCGCCGGGAAGTTCAATGCAACGATGGCGAACAAGCTCCTGATCTTTGCCGATGAAGTCACGGTTGGGCGCAACTATGAAGGTGATCGGCTGAAAGGCATTATCAGCGAGAAATCGATTAATCTTGAGCGGAAGGGGATTGACCCGGAGCCGATGCCGAACTTTGCCCGGCTGATATTTGCCAGCAACAGCACACAGGCGCTAAAAGCGGGGATCCGTGAGCGGCGCTATATGGTGCTGGAGCCAGACCCGACGCATGCTCAGGAAAAGGGTTATTTCGATAATCTGCATAACTGGCTGCATGATAACGGAGCCGCGCGATTGCTGCATTTTCTTCAACATTACGATTTGGGGGATTTCGACTGTTACCGCGCACCAGAAACAGCTGCATTGCAGGATGAGATATTGTTGGGGTTAACAGGATTTGACGCTTACTTGTATAGCGAACTCTCGAAGGACAAGCCTTTTAACGAGATGGCTAGAATTCCAGTATCAGAGCTTATCGATAAATATCTGATGTGGTGCAAGGAAAATGGCGAGCATGAAAAGCCCGCCGCCGCTCGTAGGCGAGTTGGTAGCACTCTAAGCAGAATGGGCTTGGAGAGTTCAGGACGCAGGGGGCGAAATCTGGGGGTTATTTACGAGTTACCTGCTGCGGATAGGCTACAGCTCACCTCGTTATATGTATTAGCTCAGACCTGATCTGACAGTTACCGGTTATTTATACAGGTGTCTGTCAGATTAAATCTGGTTCAGATTTTTTTCTGCCCAGACTCGTTTACCATCAAGTAACGTGGCCATTGGCGTACGCCCGCAGCACATTTTACCCTGATGAGTTCGCTCATTATTGTAATGCCACAACCAGTTGTCCAGATCCTTTTGTAGACTTTCTAGGTCCTCGTATAACGTCTTACGGAACGCAACCTGATAAAAATCCTGCAAAATAGTTTTATGGAAGCGCTCGCAGATACCGTTTGTCTGCGGAGACATCGCTTTCGTTTTCGTATGGTCTATATCGTTGATAGCCAAGTACAGCTGATAGTCATGTTGTTCCACTTTACCGCAGTACTCCGTCCCCCTGTCCGTCAGTATTCTTAGCATTGGCAGCCCCTGAGCTTCGTAGAACGGCAGCACGCGATCATTGAGCAGGTCGGCGGCAGAGATCGGTGCTTTACTCGTGTAAAGCTTGCAGTGCGCCACTTTCGAGTACGTATCCACGAACGTCTGCTGGTAGATACGGCCAACACCTTTCAGATTACCCACGTAGAAGGTGTCCTGCGACCCCAGATAACCCGGGTGAGCAGTCGCTATTTCACCACAGGCTTCGTCGTCGTGCGCCTTCTTCTCCAGTGCAGCGATTTGAGCATCAGTAAGTACGATGCCTTCTCTGGCAACTTTTTCCTCAAGTGCCTTCAGGCGCTTACGAAAGTTTTCCAGATCGTGTCGTTGCCAGATGGAGCGCACACCGCTGCCAGAAATGAAGACGCCTTTTTTACGCAGCTCATTACTGGTCCGGTGCTGGCCATGAGCCGGGAACTCAATGGCGTAATCAACAACCGCACGTTCAGTGGCTTCATCAGCACGGTTTTTCAGGTTGGGAACCCGGCGGTTTTGGTTAACCAGAGCGTCAATGCCGCCTTCTGCCGCCAGTTCCTGATAGCGATAAAACGTGTCACGTGACACCCCCATGATTTTACAGGCTTTTGATACGTTACCGAGTTCTTCGGCGAGATTGAGCAGGCCAGCTTTGTGTTTGATGATGGGATTGTTAGTATGAAGCATGAGAGTTACCTCGTGTTTTGTATAAGGATTCGACACCCATATCAAAACCGGTAACTCTCAACCTTTCAAGGTCCAGTGTCAGATCAAGTCGCGACTAATACAAATAATGACCTGCATATTTTCTCCGATAAGTAATCAACCAGGTTGAATGCTGATTTTTCGGGTTAGGACAGTTGGCTACCGTGTGGATTTGTTTAGCAGTGAACTCCGGGGACAGTTGAGCGACTACAACAATGCTATCGCGCTTACCCTGCTCCCCTTCAAAAACGTAAATCAACATCGGACGCCCGGCAGTTGGCTTTTCCTCAACTTGAGGAGACGCTATTACGCTTTTTTCTATCAGCGTTTCGATGGTGCGCTTAACGTTGTCGTGCCGCTTTTCTACCAGATCAGCTATTTCAAGGCTGGTCATGGACATTGATTGATCATTAACGGGATATTGCAGCGTATTTCCCTTCTGTGGTGCGAGCCTGTTCGCGTAGACATGGGCAGCCGAGAGCGGAACGATGTGATCCACCGCCCTATCTCAGACTCACACGACGGAAAGCTCTCTAGTGAAGTGCACGCGAATGCACGGTTTGATTGACTACAGGCGAAAAAAAGTCCCGCGAGATACGAGGCTTATCGATTTTTGGTTTTCGGCTGGTACTTCATCGCCCATGCCTTTGCTATGCGAAAGCAATCGTCAAACATCTTCCCCTTCCCTGATGCTGAGCTTGAACAGCGGTAGTGGTCTATCGCCCTGTCTGCCCCCTTCAGGGCAACCGATGGCTCATAGCCCTGTTTCACCAGTTCAGCGACCACATGCTTTTCAATGAATGGCGTGTAGTCTTTCATTCGGCTTCCCTTATTCAAACAAGACATCGCTGAATTTCAGGTTTGCCCAGTCGCTTTCTGGTGGTAAAACAAGCACTCCTCGCTCATCTTTAACGCCGACATCCATTAGGGTATCCCCGTATTGGTGCATTAATGCATTCATGTACCGGACACCTCGACGATTCAACATAGGGGCTTTACCCCACCTCGTTATACACATCTCTGTTCGTGCCTGAGCGCGCGTAGCGTTTCGGCGGCCGTCATGACTTTCTGCAAGCCTTTCCAGATAGTTTTTGCGCCTGGTTCACCGTCGCCTTTTCGAGCAAGAAAGCCTCCGAGTTGCGCAACTAAGCGCAATACTTCGTTTAGCTTAGGGCGGCCCTTGGGCATACGCTTGTTCATCAGTAGGTAAGCTCCATGAGTCTCGTCGGAATCAAAGAACAACATTGCGTCTAGCTCTGGACAGGTTCGTCCCATACGCATTAAATAGGCGATGCGCCATGCCACGATCATGAACAGCGCCAATGCCCGCTCAATGCGATCCACGGTCGATAACTGTAACGCTTCGACACAGCAGCCGTTCTTCAGCACATTGAAGAACATCTCGATTTCCCATCTAGCCCGATACCAGTCGATCAGCTCCACGATATCTTCTCGTCCTTCAGGTACGCGATTGCTCAGCAACCGCCACTCGACCGGCTTCACGCCTGCTGGCGGCTCAATTTCCTTGGCTATCACACAAGTCACTGCCAACCCGCAACGCAGCGACACTCGCTTCACGCGCAGCGCCTGTTTCACCGTACGCGCCTTCTGCCCCGCGCGAGCCGCCATAACGAATTGGATTTCTCCCACCGGCACGGTCTTTCCAACCTTCTGCCAAAGCTTCTCATTACAGTCCAGACTGCGATTATGAGTCGAGCGGATCAACCAGTCAGCCGGAGTGCCAAGGTCATCAGCGAGCTGCATCAACGCCTTGATATCCGCTTCGCGATCGGCTAAGTACACCAGACGTGTGTTTGGCAACTCCGAGGCGAGTTCAGCAACTCGCTCGTATCCCTCGAGCCAGCGCGTACTCTCCTTGAGCCCATCGCGTTTTCCGTCTGCATCCTTCGGCTCTCTTGCCCACATCCACGCATCCAGTACGCCCAACCCCACGCGATCCGGACTGACCGCGTAGGTCGGATGCAGATACAGACCACGCCTGGCTTCGTAGTTCAAGGGACACAAGCCTTGGATTTGCTGCCCGTTGAAGTCAAGCTCGGTAGTGTCTTGGATACACAGCACAACCTCGTGTTCTCGGATCCTTTCCTGCGTACGCTGCCAGTGAGGTTGCAGAATGTCTCGCCATTCGAATGCTTGGTTCTCCATGAAGCGGTAAGCACCCAGCGTCTCAGACCATCCGAGGCACGCATGCGGAATGCTGGCTTGCGGATTCTCAGCCAGCCGTATCAAAAGCCCTTTGGCACGCTTATTGAGCCTCGTGTCACCAAGATTTACCCCTTCCAGTTCTTGGTGTGCCCAGCCATCTGAATCCCGTGTCATTTTTCAGCGCCGTAAATGGCGATAGTACACGTCGGTTTCACTTCATTTACAACCCCACTGGCTGCCTATTTCAGCCCGCTAACCCTTGGCATATAAGGCGTTGCGGACTTGTGTATAACGAGGTGGCTTTACCCCCACAGATGATGGCGCGAGGATCAGGTGTCAAAGTAAACGGCTCAAGCAAACGAAGACAAAATGCAGCCCTTTTCGGCGGCGATATTTTCGATAAGTGGTCATCAAGGAAACCACAAAGAAAATAGCGGCAGACTTCGATATCACCAGCCTGATAGCGGTATACCGGGCGACGGTTAGTTGCCATCAGGTGGTACATGTAGGCATCCGCGACGCGCCAGCAAAAGCATTCGGGAGCAGGAATATTGCTCATGGTCTCCCCCTTAAAATGTCAGCAACAATTGAGCTTCTTCAATCAGCACTTTAATTTTCTTCGCATGTGCTGCCTTGATGCCTTTCCACTCGTTCAATCCCGTGCCAAACACGCTAGCAACGGCTTTGTCACTTTTTAATTCAGCGCAAGCTGCATTGAGTTCTTGCATAACGCTACGCTTACGGGGATTAATGACTTGTCCTTTTGTCCAGTATTCATAGAGCACGTCATCACACTCCTCTTGATACTGAACCACTTTGTCACGGATTTCGGGCTTGACCTTATTGGGATAGATGGTACGGAGCCATCCAGCAAGTTTGCGCAAAGGAAGGCAAGCCATTTTTCTCTCCTTGCCATCAGAAGCAACTATAACGATTTCCGTTACAGTTGATTTAAAGCGTTGTTTTAACTTCTCTAATTGAGACTGCCAAGTCATCCCCATGCCTTCAACAATGGGTTTCATTGGCACATGAGGCTCGCCATTGTGCTCAATAACGTAAAGTTCCGTGCCGTAAAATGTTGCAGTAACGATCATCTTGTTCATTGGTGTTTACCTTCAAAAAAGAGACCTTAGATCACACGAACAGCCAGCCCCTGAGCACACCAATTACTGGCGTTCTCCAAGGTCGCTTTTGTGAATAGCCTCAGGGTTTGTTGATATGCGCGTGTGAAGCGCAGGCGAAAAAAAGCCCCGCGAGATGCGAGGCTTATCGATTTTTGGTTTTCGGCTGGATACTAGCCAGCCAGGCAGCCAATTTGTGGAGTTGTAGGCAAAGCATTTTTTGTGGGCCACCTTGGGTAGGGATCATGATTTCCATGACCCCCTTGGCAAAGCGAGATTTCAACTTACCCGCCTGACCTTGGTATGCCAACCCCATACCCTCAATGATTGGGCGCATCGGAGTATAGGGTTCGCCGTTATGGTTGACGACATACAGAGCATTTCCATGAAACGGAACGGTGATTGTTTGCATAGCGTTTATTCCTTTTCTATGAAATGAACCTTTGCCGAAATAGAACGTCAGCCCACCGAAGGCTCGCCAGCACAAACTGACGCCCTCAAAGGCTCATTCCATAGGTTCAGGTTCGGTGTTGTTAGATGCGCTTTCGGTGCGCGGGGATATTGCAGGACACAAAAATCTGATCTTGACCCACCATCTCCGGACAGCTTTTGTATCTTAAGTTAACGATGCCCGCTGGCGCCGATATTCTCTTGGGGAGTTGTATCCCAGCGCACTGTGCGGATGGTTTTCATTGTAATGATTGAACGCCGCTGCAAGATTCTTCAGCGCTGTTCGCACATCGGGTTTTGGCATGAAGGCGATGTAATCTTCCTTCATCGTCTTCACGAACCGTTCTGCCATGCCGTTACTCTGTGGACGGCTCACTGCTGTTGTGCAGGGCTCCAGATTCAGTTCTCTGGCGAACTTCCGCGTTTCATGCGCTGTGTACGCTGAACCATTATCCGTCAGCCATTGCACTGGTTTATCCGGCAGCGCGCTACCGAAGCGTTTTTCCACCGACCTCAGCATCACATCCTGCAGGGTTGAACTGTCATAACCCCTGGTGCTCGCTGCCCAGTCTATGGCCTCCCGGTCGCAGCAGTCCAGTGCGAACGTCACCCGCAGCTTCTCGCCGTTGTCACAACCGAACTCGAAGCCATCTGAGCACCAGCGCATATCGCTCTCTGCTACCGCGATTTTGCCTTTATGCTCCCGCTTCGGACGTTCAGTTTTATCATGCAACAACAGCAGGTTATGCTCGCTCATTATCCTGTAAAGCCGTTTGGCGTTCACCGGTGGAAGTCCCTCTGCACGACGTTGCTTACGCAGGATACCCCACACTCGGCGGTAACCGTAACTGGGCATGTCGCTGATGATACGGAGGATGTCCGATAATATCTCAGCATCAGCTTCGTCATTACGCCGGTTGCTGCGCCTGTCCAGCCAGTCGGCAGAACGGTTAACCCGCAGTGACAGCTGCGCACGCGACACGCTCATGGCGCGGCTGACCAGAGCTATTCCCCGTCCTTTGGCAACAAGGGCGCGTGCGCTATCCATTTTCGCGACTGGCGGTACTCCACTGCTTCTTTGAGGATCTCAACTTCCATCGTCTTCTTACCCAGAAGGCGCTGTAGCTCCCGGACCTGCTTGAGGGCAGTCGCCAGCGCCGAAGCTGGAACCACTTCTTCTCCGGCCGCAACGGCGGTGAGGCTTCCTTCATGGTATTGCTTCTTCCACTTAAACAAAAGGCTGGGCTGGATGCCATGCAGGCGGGCTACATGGGAGACGTTCATCCCCGGCTCCATTGTCTGCTGAATGATGGCGATTTTCTCTTGCGGAGTTTTACGCTTACGGACTTCTTGCCCTAACAGGATCCCGGTCATTTCAAAATTAGCATGATTGTTAGACATATATCTAAGCCTATCTCTTATCTGGAGATACAGCTACTGTCTGGTGTTACAGGGGGCTACATCAGTGCTGCTTGGACAACGTGGCGATGTACGCAGCAGGTCACAGGAAGTCAAACCGCTCACGGCTAGATAGCGCCACGCCAAATTATTATTTATTCCCCTTCAATTTGCTGGCAGGTCCCAAATATGAGGAATTACACGTATGACAAACAAGCGTAGCGATGAAGGGGCCGATACCCTTCATAGTCTCGACAGACTTAATCGAAAGTGCAGACGCATTTCCAGACTAGGCTGTGTCCCTTAATTGCCTGAGTTATAGTAACCGTATGTTTCCACAGTATATTGAACTATGGCTCGCTACGACCTTCCCGATGAAGCATGGATGATCATCCAGTCTTTACTGCCTGCTGAACCAGCAATACCACGTGCCGGACGTCCATGGGCAGAACATCGTAAAATCATCAATGGTATGTTCTGGATTCTGTGCTCAGGTGCTCCATGGCGTGATTTACCTGAGCGATATGGTCCGTGGAAAACCGTATATAACCGCTTTAATCGGTGGTCAAAATCGGGTATGATTAACATTATTTTCAACAGGTTACTTTCTGCTCTTGATGCGCATGGTCTCGTTGACTGGTCTGCCACGGCGCTGGATGGCAGTAATATCCGGGCGCTGAAATGTGCTGCCGGTGCTCAAAAAAACATCCCGATATCGCCGGAGATAACTGTCTGGGTCGCTCTCGCGGTGGTTTTCGCACCAAAATCCATCTGGCAACAGACGGAAGTGGTCTCCCGTTAAACATCCTGCTGAGCCCCGGACAGGCTCACGAAAGCCAGTTCACATTACGTCTTCTGGACGGTATTGGTGTTCAGCGCCAGAATGGCAGCATGAAGCGTCGTGGTTATGCGGTGCTGGCTGACAAAGCTTATTCAGGGCATGCACTACGCAACGAGCTGAAACGAAAGGGGATAAAGGCAGTCATCCCCCGAAAAACGAATGAAAAAATGGCTTCGGACGGGCGCTCACGGTTCGCCAGTGACGCTTACCGTCATCGCAATGTAGTGGAAAGATGTTTTGGCCGATTAAAAGAATACCGCCGTATTGCCACACGTTATGACAAAACGGCGAGGAATTATCTGTCGATGGTTAAACTGGGCTGCATCCGCCTCTTTTACAAGAAGTTATGCAATTAAGGGACACAGCCTAGTTGACCACTACATAATAGGACTTGTAACTGGCATATAAAATATTTTGAGCACGCCGCTATAATGTCCCCCTGATTTAGTACTTAACGGGAATTCAGGAGTGGTCAGTGTAAGAGGAGCTGGCACACATAGAGAAACACCTGGAATTCCGGGTAAAACAACCTGACGGAGAATGTTCCTTTTATTAGTGTTATCCCATTGTATTTGCACACCGTTATTCACTTGTTGAAGTATACCAGTCGTTGGGTTTAAAACTGAGACATTATAATCTAATCTGTTGGCCGCCGTGCTTTTATCCGCACCATCTAGATATACGGAAAATTGCCCTGTAGGCCGTCCAGGTGCAGAGGTGCCCTCATCTTCGAAACGTAATATAACATGGTTACTTGATGAATTACTTCCATCGTAAAGACACATGTCAATACTAGTTTTACCTTTTGCAGTTCCCTGCTGTAGATTACCGGGGAAAATATCGAGATTGAGATTTACAACAGGTTGGGAAGCTGGAAATTGAGGAAAATAAATGGTTTGCATATTTTCGTCAGTTACAACAACATGTATATTATAAGTGCCATGTGCCGTTACATTGTTCTTTGCGTTAACGAAGTTAAGTTTTAATGCACCAGTCCAGTCACCAGTTGGTATCTCGCTCATACCTTGCTGATTCGCACGAATACTGAGACCTATAGGATTGTTACCCTCGCAAGGGAACCAATAACCCAACTCGTTTGCAGCGCAAGCATCACCTTGAAATGCTTTCAATTTAAAGTCAAATGTTTGACCTAAAGAGCTAGTTATTTTAAGTTTTATATCTGTTCCATAATTGGGATTATTATCGCCCTGACCGTAATATGTCATACGGCTACTATCCATAGTTCCTTTAGTAAGGCATGCACCATTTGTGGTATCTGTACTAGAAAGACAAACACCAGTCATAGCCGCTCCAGGATCATTCATATCATAAGGGAGTCCTGGACCCGAGTTTCTTGGAGAGAAGTTCCATATAAAAGGGACACCACTTTTATCAAATGAAATGGAATTAGACAAATTAACATCGCCTGCATTTGCTACGCCATAAACGAAAAAAAACATAAACATAATGTAAGCATGATAAATTATCACTCTCGTTTTTTCACATTTATGAAAAATCACTCTAACTCCTTATGTCTTTTATTATCAGTATTTTGGTGTAGGCGTGAATTATTAACAATATTCAAACCAAATATTTTCCTGCAAATTATACATCTGGCAATAGACCAGTCCCGATTCTCTTTATTTACTGCGCACATATAAGCTTTTTCCCAAAGTTTTGCAGCCACTACATATTCACTACGTCTTGCCATTTCACTTGCGCCAGTAGCAAGTTGTAAGAAGTTAAAATGGGTTATAACATCTTGCATGTTTCTTTTTCCGGCAGATTCACGGCCACAAGTCGAACAAGCCGCTGGCCTCCGGGGCTGACGGCCAGTTTCTGAGGGGTAATAACAAGCGCACCATCCGACGTCATATTAGCGGAGATTTCTTTTTCCAGAGGAGTGCCGGGATTAATGATTTTTTCCGTTACCCTGACGAAAGATACTTTATCGCTTCTGGAAAACACCTGAATCTGTGATGCACCTTTATTACCTATGCCGACTTCAATCGGATAGATATCCACTTCAGCATTTGCTGAGGCACAGTAATAAAGGACACAAAGCGCCATGGCTTTAACCAGCTGTTTTTTTCATTTACGCACCTTTGCTAAGAAAGATAATGCCTTTACTGATGGCAACTGATGTTTAACGTTACTGAACGCGCTGACTTTAATTATGAATATCAGGCAATGTTTGTTTTGACTGATTCCAAACATAAGCACTTCACTGCATGAGATATTATTAACTCGCTAATTAATCTTTCGATATGACCATAAAAAATGGCTTTCATATCTTTTTTTTATCGTGGTGAAGTCAGTTAACCTGAGCAGCATTACTTTCTGTTATTTAGCTTAGGATGTTTCCCAAGCTAAATAAAATCGTATAAACCTATCAATATTTAATCATTAATATCTTTTTCCTATCATTGTTATTTTATTGATCTGCAGGAACGATCAATAAAAGGAGGGGGCGGTGAGAAATGTGTAACTCTTTTGGCTCATTATAATTTATCTCCTTAATTTACAGATAGTTAAAAGCAGTCTGCAAAATGCACAAACTTTCTGTTATCTATCTTTATAAAAATAAAGTAATGAGGTGCCTTGTCATTTAAAACATAAACATAGGTGGTTAATTCTGTTTTTCTGGTAATGCCTTCAAATAGTTGGCTTTTGTGATATTCTGCCGCTATTTGAGGTTTCCACGTGGTTACTGTTTTTGTTCATTGCCCTCGCTGCCATTCAGATAAAGTTTATCGACATGGCCTTAGTCCAACTAAGCGCGAACGCTTCCGGTGTCAGTGCTGTCGCCGTGTATTCCAGCTTACCTACCGCTATGAAGCGCGAAAGCCGGGAGTCAAAGAGCAGATCGTTGATATGGCCTTCAACGGTGCCGGTGTTCGCGATACCGCCAGAACGTTGAAAATCGTCATCAATACGGTCATCCGGGCTTTAAAAAGCTCTCGCCCCGCAGGATAACGTCTTCTCCCGTTGCTCACGCCGACGTCGCCCTTATCTGTGAACTTGATGAGCAATGGAGCTTCGTTGGCAGTCAGGCGCTACAGCACTGGCTCTGGTACGCTTACAATACCAAAACGGGCGGTGTTCTGGCCTACACTTTTGGCCCCCGAACCGATGAGACCTGCCGTGAATTGCTGGCTCTGTTGACACCGTTCAACATCGGCATGATTAACAGTGACAACTGGGGCAGCCATGCAAGAGAGGTTCCGAAGCAGAAACATCTGACTGGCAAGATCTTCACGCAACGCATAGAGCGCAATAACCTGACGCTCCGTACCCGCATTAAACGACTGGCGCGTAAAACGATTTGCTTCTCGCGCTCCGTCGAGATCCACGAAAAAGTCATCGGAGCCTTCATCGAAAAACACATGTTCTACTAATTGGAGTCATTACCAAAAAATTAACGGGTATCTATGACTGAAACACTTTCAGCATTCCTGATGTAGCCCCCTGTAACACCAGACAGTAGCTGTATCTCCAGATAAGAGATAGGCTTAGATATATGTCTAACAATCATGCTAATTTTGAAATGACCGGGATCCTGTTAGGGCAAGAAGTCCGTAAGCGTAAAACTCCGCAAGAGAAAATCGCCATCATTCAGCAGACAATGGAGCCGGGGATGAACGTCTCCCATGTAGCCCGCCTGCATGGCATCCAGCCCAGCCTTTTGTTTAAGTGGAAGAAGCAATACCAGGAAGGAAGCCTCACCGCCGTTGCGGCCGCAGAAGAAGTGGTTCCAGCTTCGGCGCTGGCGACTGCCCTCAAGCAGGTCCGGGAGCTACAGCGCCTTCTGGGTAAGAAGACGATGGAAGTTGAGATCCTCAAAGAAGCAGTGGAGTACCGCCAGTCGCGAAAATGGATAGCGCACGCGCCCTTGTTGCCAAAAGACGGGGAATAGCTCTGGTCAGCCGCGCCATGAGCGTGTCGCGTGCGCAGCTGTCACTGCGGGTTAACCGTTCTGCCGACTGGCTGGACAGGCGCAGCAACCGGCGTAATGACGAAGCTGATGCTGAGATATTATCGGACATCCTCCGTATCATCAGCGACATGCCCAGTTACGGTTACCGCCGAGTGTGGGGTATCCTGCGTAAGCAACGTCGTGCAGAGGGACTTCCACCGGTGAACGCCAAACGGCTTTACAGGATAATGAGCGAGCATAACCTGCTGTTGTTGCATGATAAAACTGAACGTCCGAAGCGGGAGCATAAAGGCAAAATCGCGGTAGCAGAGAGCGATATGCGCTGGTGCTCAGATGGCTTCGAGTTCGGTTGTGACAACGGCGAGAAGCTGCGGGTGACGTTCGCACTGGACTGCTGCGACCGGGAGGCCATAGACTGGGCAGCGAGCACCAGGGGTTATGACAGTTCAACCGTGCAGGATGTGATGCTGAGGTCGGTGGAAAAACGCTTCGGTAGCGCGCTGCCGGATAAACCAGTGCAATGGCTGACGGATAATGGTTCAGCGTACACAGCGCATGAAACGCGGAAGTTCGCCAGAGAACTGAATCTGGAGCCCTGCACAACAGCAGTGAGCAGTCCACAGAGTAACGGCATGGCAGAACGGTTCGTGAAGACGATGAAGGAAGATTACATCGCCTTCATGCCAAAACCCGATGTGCGAACAGCGCTGAAGAATCTTGCAGCGGCGTTCAATCATTACAATGAAAACCATCCGCACAGTGCGCTGGGATACAACTCCCCAAGAGAATATCGGCGCCAGCGGGCATCGTTAACTTAAGATACAAAAGCTGTCCGGAGATGGTGGGTCAAGATCACACTTTCAGCATTCCCATCATCCGCTTATCGCCGCAATCAATATCACACTAGGCTGTGTCCCTTAATTACCTGAGTTATAGTAACCGTATGTTTCCACAGTATATTGAACTATGGCTCGCTACGACCTTCCCGATGAAGCATGGATGATCATCCACTCTTTACTGCCTGCTGAACCAGCAATACCACGTGCCGGACGTCCATGGGCAGAACATCGTAAAATCATCAATGGTATGTTCTGGATTCTGTGCTCAGGTGCTCCATGGCGTGATTTACCTGAGCGATATGGTCCGTGGAAAACCGTATATAACCGCTTTAATCGGTGGTCAAAATCGGGTGTGATTAACATTATTTTCAACAGGTTACTTTCTGCTCTTGATGCGCATGGTCTCGTTGACTGGTCTGCCACGGCGCTGGATGGCAGTAATATCCGGGCGCTGAAATGTGCTGCCGGTGCTCAAAAAAACATCCCGATATCGCCGGAGATAACGGTCTGGGTCGCTCTCGCGGTGGTTTTGGCACCAAAATCCATCTGGCAACAGACGGAAGTGGTCTCCCGTTAAACATCCTGCTGAGCCCCGGACAGGCTCACGAAAGCCAGTTCGCATTACGTCTTCTGGACGGTATTGGTGTTCAGCGCCAGAATGGCAGCATGAAGCGTCGTGGTTATGCGGTGCTGGCTGACAAAGCTTATTCAGGGCATGCACTACGCAACGAGCTGAAACGAAAGGGGATAAAGGCAGTCATCCCCCGAAAAACGAATGAAAAAATGGCTTCGAACGGGCGCTCACGGTTCGCCAGTGGCGCTTACCGTCATCGCAATGTAGTGGAAAGATGTTTTGGCCGATTAAAAGAATACCGCCGTATTGCCACACGTTATGACAAAACGGCGAGGAATTATCTGTCGATGGTTAAACTCATATCGTTATACACATCTTTCTAACGCACTGTTTAATCAATGAGTTACGGGTTTATCTCAGAGTGGCATTTTGAACCTCAAAAAGCCAATGGGATGGCTTGAATGCCTTAATTCACGGGGTTCTGAGCATCCTGTTCAAAAAATGGCCAAAAGATGTGTATAACGATATGGGTTAAACTGGGCTGCATCCGCCTCTTTTACAAGAAGTTATGCAATTAAGGGACACAGCCTAATAATAGATAACACTGAACTACCTCTTTATACCCTCGCCGATATTCCTCGGCATCATTAATACATCAATCCATATAGTTAAACGGAGAACGCCATGCAATATGCCTTTGCAGGGTGGCCTATTGCTGGCCGCTCGGAAACACAATTAGACCGAATTATTAACATCATTAAAGCCGCTGCTAAATGGCTTAAAGACACTCTTAATCAGAGAGGTGAGCCGTAATGAAATCGAATCCGTATTTTATCAAGGCACAAGAGCTATGCAGGGAAGCCGTTCTTTACGTAAACAAAGAGAAATGGATTTCAGCTATGAAATTATTGCGGAGGGCGAAACATGCTTAGCCTAAACAAGTTATCAGCAATTCGAAAAATCATGGAAGAGATGCCGGATGAGGTAATTGAGGACTGTTACGCAGAGGCTGAGCAATTGGCGGAGAAGTCTATCGAAAGGTTTCGTGATCCGCTCAGAAAGCATTGGCCTGATGCTTACACAGAGCAAGCCTGTGAGTACATGGAAGATAGCGACGTTGATTATCAGGAAACAGAAAGCCACCGCATATTCGACGCCATATTTCACCGCGTGAAGGTGGAGCGGGCTTTTTGGATTTATGACAGGCAGAACAGCACGGAGGATGCAGCATGAGCACAGCATTAGCAACAATGGCTGGAAAACTGGCTGAGCGTCTCGGTATGGAGCAGGATACAGATTTGATGGATACCCTTAAGAATACGGCGTTCAAGGGGGGTAACGTCACGGACGAGCAATTTACCGCCCTACTTATCGTTGCCAACCAGTACGGGCTTAACCCGTGGACGAAAGAGATTTACGCATTCCCTGATAAGGGCGGCATTGTTCCGGTTGTTGGTGTAGATGGTTGGGCGCGGATCATTAACGAACATCCTCAGTTCGACGGAATGGAATTCAGCTACGATAAGGACGAGGGCGCATCGACTTGCAGGATTTACCGCAAAGATCGCAAACACCCCTCTGTAGTTACCGAATACATGGGCGAGTGTAAGCGCAATACCCAGCCGTGGCAATCACACCCCACCCGCATGCTGCGCCACAAGTCACTTATTCAGTGCGCACGCATGGCATTTGGCTTCGCGGGCATTTACGACAGTGACGAAGCGGAGCGGATTATAGAAAGCACGCCAGCAAGTGTTGTTGCTGGACAAGAGACGGATGAGCGCCGCCCTGCACTCATTGCCAGGTGCGAAGAGGCGGCGCAACTGAGCATGGAAGTCTTCGCTGAAACGTGGAAGAGCCTCACTCAGGAAGAGCGCCAGATTATCGGCAAGGCAGAGAAGGAGCGCATCAAGAAAAGCATTCCCGTCGACGCAGAATATAGTGAGGTGGATCATGCAACAGCGGAGTGATGAATGGTTTGCCGCCCGTTGCGGTAACGTGACCGCCAGTCGCTTATCTGACGTGATGGCAAAAAACAAATCGGGCTATTCCGCCAGCCGCCAGAACTATATGGCAGAGCTTATCTGCCAGCTACTGACCGGAAAGATCGAAGAAAGTTACTCAAACGCCGCCATGCAGCGCGGCACTGAACTTGAACCGGTAGCGCGGGAGATGTACCTGCTTAACCAGTTTGACGCAGAAGTGACGGAGGTCGGGTTTATTCTTCACCCTGATATCGTAGGATTTGGCGCATCACCTGATGGTCTTGTGGGGGATGATGGTCTGATTGAAATCAAGTGCCCCAATACATGGACGCATTTAGAGACCATTAAGACAGGCAAACCAAAACAGCAATATCTGCTCCAAATGCACGCACAAATGATGTGTACGGGCAGGAAATGGTGTGATTTTGTCAGCTATGACGATAGGCTACCGCCAGACCTTGCCTATTACCAGTTGAGAATTCATCAGGACGATAAACGGGTTGCTGAAATAGAGGAGGCGTTAATGCAGTTCCTGGCTGAACTTGAAAGAGAACTTGAGGCTATTAGACATTTAGCCAAGGTAGCCGCATGAGTGCATGCACGTCGTCGGGCGGCTGTGCAAACAGGTGAGTCGCCTGACGCGAGAGGGGGAGTTGCTGAAAGCTGGAGGGTCGAGCAGGAATCGAACCCGCATCTTACGGTTGGGGAACACGTACGCTCTTCCACACTAAGCTACCGACCCAAGGTGGCAGAATTGATTAAAGGGCTGTAACGAGAAAAGCTTTCACAACCAGAGAGAGAATACCCAAAATTCCAGCGCTCAGCATCCAGCGCATTAACTTCTGCTCAGAGCGGATACCCGCCATCTCAAGCTGTAAGTCCTTGCGGACTAAAGATATCTGAGCTTCAGTTTTCTCGAAGCGAGCCTGCATCTGAGCTTCGTTCTTCTCGAAGCGAGCGTCAATATCCTTACGGACATCGGCTATCTCTGTGGATAGCTCCTTACGCACATCTGCTATCTGCGCGTCGGTCTTCTCAAAGCGGGCTTGCATCTCTTTGCGCACATCCTCAAGGTCACGCTTGGTAGCAAGGTCTGCAACCTCATGGGACTGACGCACGACAAGGGTTATAGCCTTGGCCTGCTCTCTATTAAGACCAGAGCTTTCCAGCTTCTCGACGAACTCTTGAGTATCAAATGCAACCTGGCCCATGGGAAATCCTCCTGTGTTAAGCCAAGTGTAAGCGATCTGACCGCCAATCTGCAAAATTTTACCCGTTAGTTCTCTAATAACCACATCCGTTTAATTATGGAGAAGTCGTTATGACCAAAATCACCAAAACACAACTCATGCTTTTTAAGTCTGCTGATTCAGATATCGAGCTACAGGGAACGCTTTATCAAGGCAAACCGGTGTTCTTCGCCGTCGAACTGGCAAAGGCTCTTGGATATAACGACCCACACCAGGCACTCAGCAAGCATTGTAAATCACTGATTAAACTTGATTCCGTCGAAACGACGGAATTGAATTTAGGCTTTTATCCGAAAGGCATCATTCTTGCGCCGGAATCCGACCTCTACCGTCTGATACTGAAAAGCAAGCTCCCCTCTGCCGAACGTGTGCAGGATTGGGTATGCGAAGAGGTGTTACCGGCATTACGTCAGCAGGGCAGCTACAGCATGAAGACAGCTCACCGTGACGAAGGTAGCGGCCTACCAGAATATCGCAAGGCGCGTGCTATGCAAATCCAGATGGAGATAGCCGAAAAGACCTTCCAGTGGGCTACAGGGCTTTCCGACGCCGCACGCCAAGCCGTTATCACCGGACTGATCAACCCGATCGCTGGACATGAAGTGATTCCAGTACCTGTGATTGAGGAAAAGCACTATACCGCTACGCAAATCGGCAAGATGTTCAATGTCTCGGCGAACAAGATTGGTCGTATCGCCAACGACAACAATATGAAAACGGAGGAGTACGGCGAATACTATCTGGACAAATCGCACTACAGCAACAAGCAGGTTGAAGCTTTCCGCTACAACGATAAGGCACTGGAAAAGTTCAATGACATTTTGCTTGCGGAGTTGGAGGCGGCAAACAGCGGACTCGTATAGCCATAAACCGAAACCCACCACCCCATTGACGAAATAAGAAATCATGCGCTATAGTCACTCTGCATCTGCAAATTCAGGTGCCGGAATTGCAAACCCGTCGATGAAACCGCGACAACGACACGCCGCGAGCGTGTTTTTTGTTGCCTGAAAGCTGCACCTCTATGGTGGGCTGGATGGGGGAGCCTCACGGCTCGCCGGGCGGTTTCTCCGGTTTTTGCAGCCCCGTTCAGCTCACCACCAATGAGTCTGCAAACTCTGGTGGTGATAACACAAAGAAACCATCGGAGTTCATCATGATACTTCAAACATCTCTTGCCGCTCCCAAAGTTACTATTCACAACGGTAAAGCTGTAACTACATCACTGGACGTTGCTGATTATTTTTGCAAGCTGCACAAGAACGTTATACGTAGCATTGAATCGCTCGATTGTTCCCCAAAATTCACTGAGCTCAATTTTGAGCCGAGTGAATACGCCGACAGCACAGGCCGCAAACTTCCAATGTATACCATGACCAAAGACGGCTTCGTCTTCCTCGTCATGGGCTTCACGGGCAAGAAAGCAGCAGCGTTCAAGGAAGCTTACATTGCGGAGTTTAACCGCATGGAGGCTCAATTATATGCACCAACATCTGATGAATCGATAAAAGTTACCATCCCCTCGGAAGGCCGCTGGTTAGTTTGCTACCAGCATAGACACCACAGAGTAATCAATATCGATGGTAAAGATTGTGTTGATGGCGAGTATATCCGAAAACTCCGACACGATGTTCATCTGCTCGTTCAGACACTACAAGATTTTGGCTATCGCACATTAGTTATGTCTGGTGATGCCAGCCCTACGCGCTTAGACAAACCTCTTATCGAAAAACACTAATCCACTAACCACTAACCACTAACCACTAACCACTAACCACTAACCACTAACCACTAATCCCTCCCCGGTATCGTGCCGGGGTTCCATTATCGTTTTAACCAACGAGGTATATCTGTATGCAAAATTTAACCATTGCACAAACATTAACCATGTCCAGCGTTGAAATCGCTCAGTTGGTTGGAAGCCGTCATGGCGATGTTAAACGCAGCATCGAAAGACTCGCGGCATCCATGGTAATCCAACTACCGCCAATGGCGAAAGTTGAAAATAAACAATCAAATAGCCCTAACCGGTTTTCTGAAGCTTACATTTTTGAGGGAGAACAAGGCAAACGCGACAGTATTATCGTCGTCGCTCAACTTTGCCCTGAGTTCACCGCCCGTCTGGTTGACCGCTGGCAAGAGCTGGAGAAGCTGGCAGCCCAACGAGCATTGCCAGAAAACTACATCTCAGCATTGGAAGCTCTGCTTGAGTCGAAAAAGAGTGAAGCAGCGCTGGCATTGGTTAACAAAAAGCAAGAAGAAGAGATTCATTGCCTGCAAAACCTCTTTCAGGTCGGCATGACGCCCGTCCAGTTCTGCAAGCAACTTAACGGCACCTCGTTATACACATCTCTGTTCGTGCCTGAGCGCGCGTAGCGTTTCGGCGGCCGTCATGACTTTCTGCAAGCCTTTCCAGATAGTTTTTGCGCCTGGTTCACCGTCGCCTTTTCGAGCAAGAAAGCCTCCCAGTTGCGCAACTAAGCGCAATACTTCGTTTAGCTTAGGGCGGCCCTTGGGCATACGCTTGTTCATCAGTAGGTAAGCGCCATGAGTCTCGTCGGAATCAAAGAACAACATTGCGTCCAGCTCTGGACAGGTTCGTCCCATACGCATTAAATAGGCGATGCGCCATGCCACGATCATGAACAGCGCCAATGCCCGCTCAATGCGATCCACGGTCGATAACTGTAACGCTTCGACACAGCAGCCGTTCTTCAGCACATTGAAGAACATCTCGATTTCCCATCTAGCCCGATACCAGTCGATCAGCTCCACGATATCTTCTCGTCCTTCAGGTACGCGATTGCTCAGCAACCGCCACTCGACCGGCTTCACGCCTGCTGGCGGCTCAATTTCCTTGGCTATCACACAAGTCACTGCCAACCCGCAACGCAGCGGCACTCGCTTCACGCGCAGCGCCTGTTTCACCGTACGCGCCTTCTGCCCCGCGCGAGCCGCCATAACGAATTGGATTTCTCCCACCGGCACGGTCTTTCCAACCTTCTGCCAAAGCTTCTCATTACAGTCCAGACTGCGATTATGAGTCGAGCGGATCAACCAGTCAGCCTGAGTGCCAAGGTCATCAGCGAGCTGCATCAACGCCTTGATATCCGCTTCGCGATCGGCTAAGTACACCAGACGTGTGTTTGGCAACTCCGAGGCGAGTTCAGCAACTCGCTCGTATCCCTCGAGCCAGCGCGTACTCTCCTTGAGCCCATCGCGTTTTCCGTCTGCATCCTTCGGCTCTCTTGCCCACATCCACGCATCCAGTACGCCCAACCCCACGCGATCCGGACTGACCGCGTAGGTCGGATGCAGGTACAGACCACGCCTGGCTTCGTAGTTCAAGGGACCCAAGCCTTGGATTTGCTGCCCGTTGAAGTCAAGCTCGGTAGTGTCTTGGATACACAGCACAACCTCGTGTTCTCGGATCCTTTCCTGCGTACGCTGCCAGTGAGGTTGCAGAATGTCTCGCCATTCGAATGCTTGTGTAGTGGTCAACTAATATTGGCCACCGCATTAGACTGTATGTAGAACAGTCGCTCAGATTCGTTTGGAGTTAAGCCGCCGTTATACCAGTGAGGCCGGATAGCGCTGTAATACCCCGTGATGTAGCGGATAATCGCGTCCTGGGCTTCGCTGAAGCTGTTGTAACCCTTTGTCGGCACCCATTCTGTCTTCAGGCTGCGGAAGAACCGCTCCATTGGCGCATTATCCCAGCAGTTACCCCGCCGACTCATACTCTGCTTTATCCGGCAGCGCCACAGGGCTTGCCGGTATTGACGGCTGGTATAGTGGCTGCCCTGGTCGCTGTGGAACATGACTCCTGTTGGTTGTCCCCGGAGTTCCCAGGCCATCTGCAACGCTTTAACTGTCAGCGCCGAGTCCGGCGACGTCGACATGGCCCAGCCCACCGGTTTGCGGGCGAACAGATCTAGCACCACCGCAAGGTAAGCCCAGCATTTGCCCGTCCAGATGTAGGTCACATCGCCGCACCAGACCTGATCCGGCGCGGTAACCGCGAACTGGCGGTTGAGATAGTTCGGTATTTCAACGTGTTCATTGCCGCCGCGTTTGTATTTGTGAGCCGGTCGCTGGCAGCTGGCGATACCCAGCTCCTTCATCAGCTTGCCAGCCAGCCAGCGCCCCATTTTGACACCGGAGCTGCCGGTGACGATGGTCGCGATACTTCGAGCGCCGGCAGAGCCGCCGCTGGCGTTCCAGGCTTCCATGACGCGGCTACACTTAACCACGCGCTCACCGTCGGGTTCATTAGCGGAAGCCTGCCAGTGCCTGTAGCTGCTGCGATGTACCTCAAAAGTTTGGCACAACGCCGTGACCGGGTATCGCGCCCTCAGCCTGTCGACTACCGTGAACCGTTGAGTGAGTCCGACATTAAGAGCGCCGTAGCCTTTTTTAGGATTTCGTTCTCCATTTCAAGGCATTGGACTTTTTTCTTCATCTCACGCAGCTCGAGCTGTTCAGGGGTAAGAGGAAGTCCCGTTGGCGTTTTTCCCTGTCGTTCAAGGCGAAGCTTATTGACCCAGCGACTAATGGCAGAATGGCTGACATTAACCGCCTCTGCGGCCTTAACGTATGTGTAGCCGTGGTCGACAACCAGCTTTGCGGCTTCGAGCTTAAATTCCGCCGTAAAATGTTTACCCATGAGGTCACCTGTCGTGTTGATGAGGTGAGCATATCACCTCCGATCAGGTGGCCAGTATCAGTGTGCCACTACATTGGTTCTCCATGAAGCGGTAAGCACCCAGCGTCTCAGACCATCCGAGGCACGCATGCGGAATGCTGGCTTGCGGATTCTCAGCCAGCCGTATCAAAAGCCCTTTGGCACGCTTATTGAGCCTCGTGTCACCAAGATTTACCCCTTCCAGTTCTTGGTGTGCCCAGCCATCTGAATCCCGTGTCATTTTTCAGCGCCGTAAATGGCGATAGTACACGTCGGTTTCACTTCATTTACAACCCCACTGGCTGCCTATTTCAGCCCGCTAACCCTTGGCATATAAGGCGTTGCGGACTTGTGTATAACGAGGTGACTTAACGGGGTGAATGTGATGGGGGTAAATCTGTTTCTGGCAGAGCGTAATTTCCTCTACGACGGACAGAAAGAGGAAAACAAACCTTATGAGTGGCGTGTAAAGGCTTATGCGCGCGATAAATATTTCACCGAAAAAACGGTCACCGTTAACACCGAAAAGGGCAAGAAGCAATTTTATGAAGTCATTCTTTTAAAAGAAGGTGCCAAATGGCTGTATCGCCACTATCTGAAAGGCGAGCTTCCGATGAAGAAAGGCTGGAACGGTGAATTTACCCACGATAAATATCTTCAGGTCGCATGAGGAAAAATTATGAAGCAATCACAAGAAGTTATCGTTGCCCGCATTATCGCAGCATCTAAAGATATTGTCGCGTGCGAAAAGGCGATGGTAACGCTGAAAGATATTTATCGTACCGCCATGTATCAATATTTCCGTAAGCATGGTGACCCTGGCATTGATGGCGGTCGACTTAGCCCGGGCTTTGTTGAATAAACAGATTTTATGCTACCAGCCCAGTAAAACGATTGTTTCCAGCAACGTAAAATCATGCAGTTAAGCATCATGAGAAAACGGAATGCCTGAGGTGATAAGCATTTTCTACCAAAATGGGCATAGTAAAACAGCACGATTCCCTATTATTCAACAAAGCCCTTAGCCCGGACAAACCGGAATATGAGGGAGTTATTAAACATACTGCCCCTTATTTTATCGCCCTCCTTAAGAAAAAACGTGAATTATACAATGCCCGTCGTCGTCACAGTCGGGCAACTCAGGCATTAATCAAATATCAAATGGAGAAGGCCCATGAAACCTAAAATACCCAAACGGATAAGAGAGCGGGAGAAGCGATTTAAGCGCTTATACCGTGAAGGACTTATCCATGCAAGACGCATACGACAAACCGGTTATTTATCAATACGACTTTCCCTCTACTGGCGCATGTTATCGAAAGATAATGGGCAGAGTTGGAAAACCATGAGTCATGCAAAATACGACACTCAAATAACAATCTAAAAACGGGAGCACCCATGAATTATGCATTCGCGGGTCATGCTGCCCTCATGGGGAGCTATCACCCGGAAGAAACTCACCTGGATAAATTGGTTAAATGGCTGCGAAACGCATACCGAAAGGTTATCGATATCCTCGAACAGGCAGGCAAGCCTATCAGAACTGCTTCAGTACGTTAATCAAGGCGGTTGCACGGCAGCCTGAAATCACCTTCACCAGCACACCCTGTGTGCCACGTTCACGCCCCCATTTCTACGATTTTTAAATCCTACCGCCAGCTCACCGCCATGACGAACGGTTGGGCGGCTTAATTTTAGCAGAGGTCATTATGGCATACATCACCTTATCCGAGTGGAACCGGCGGCAACCCCGTCCGCGTTGTATGGAAACCGTCAGGCGATTGGTCAGGAGCGGAATGATTTTTCCCGCACCGATACGAGATGGGCGCGAGTACCTGGTTGACGAAAATGCCTGCAAGCTCACCCAGAACAAAAACATTGGCCCATCCAGCGCCCTTCACCCCACCCTGTTATCGAGGATAAGACATGGCACGCCGGAGAAGTCATAAGAACCGCGATTTGCCGCCAAACCTGCAACCGCGCAATGGCGGCTATTTTTGCTACCGTGACCCACGCACAGGAAAAGAATATGGCCTGGGCCGCCATCGACAGGAGGCCATTACGCAAGCCATAGCCGCCAATATGGCAATTTATGGCTCATCAAAACAATCACCGCTCGTTGACCGCATCAACGGCACACAGGTGACCACAGTGAGTCAATGGTCTGAACGTTATCTGAGGATACTCGAAGGACGGAAACTCAAGCCGACAACGATGAACGAGTACAATAAATACCTGAAAGCCGTTAACGCCCATTTAGGTGAGTTTGCTATTCATAAAGTAGAAACCAAAGACATTGCCTCGTTCCTTAATCAGTGGGTAAAGGCAGGAAAACCGACAATGGCAAACCGCATCAGAACATTGCTGCTTGACTTGTTTCGTGAGGCCATTGCTGAAGGGGTCACCAAAAGCAATCCAGCCGAAGCTACGCGCAACCAGCGTGTAGAAATTCAACGCGAGCGCATAACGTTGGACGATTGGAAGGCTATCCGTAAAGCAGCAGATAAATTACCCGCATGGGTTGGCCCCTGCCTTGACCTGGCTCTACTCACAGGACAACGCCTAAGCGATGTTCAGGGCATGTGCTGGAGTGATTACCGAGATGGACGTCTTTACGTCAGACAAGAAAAAACAGGCATGATGTTGGCCATCGCGGAAACAACCCGCCTTGAATGTCTGAATCTTTCCCTTTTAGATGTGCTTCAGCAATTAAGAATATTAAATAATGGTAAATCTCACATTGTGGCGGATGAAAAACACAGTGTTCTCGCTAAGAGAACATTATCTGAAGTATTTATGAAAGCGCGTCGTGGATCAGGTTTGAAATGGGAAGGCACTGCTCCCTCTTTTCATGAAATCAGAAGTTTGTCAGCTCGCTTATATACTGAAGAGAAAGGGAAAGACTACGCACAAAAACTATTAGGGCATAAATCAGCAACCATGACCGACAAGTACCGAGATGTACGTGGCTCAGAGCATATCGTTATACACATCTTTCTAACGCACTGTTTAATCAATGAGTTACGGGTTTATCTCAGAGTGGCATTTTGAACCTCAAAAAGCCAATGGGATGGCTTGAATGCCTTAATTCACGGGGTTCTGAGCATCCTGTTCAAAAAATGGCCAAAAGATGTGTATAACGATATGGGCTCAGAGTGGACAGAGGTGTAATTATTTCGATCGAATTTCGAGTAATTTCGATCGATTAATTGTAAAAACCTGAATAAAAAGGATAATATTTCTCCGCCGATGTTGGAGCAACTGCTGCGTGAAGCGCATCAGCGGGGAGACAGCGCCCTGTGGCTTGAGGTGATTAGCAGCAATGCGGCAGGCATAGCCTTGTATGAAAGGATGGGGTTTACTCGGCAGGACACCCTGTGCGGCTTTACTGCACCACTGGCGAGTGGAACACTAAACATTACGGTAACATTAACGCGTTGCGATCCGGTCACCGTTATCGGCAGCATGATCGCAGCATCTGATGACGCGTTACCCTGGATGATCGATCCTTTGGGCACGGTCGCACTGCCGGCACAAGGATATCGCTGGGGCAATGACGCTTACGCCATTGTTGCCACCGCGTTTACCAAGCCACAGTTGCGGGCGCTTCATGTCACGCCTGCCGCCCGGCGGCAAGGTCATGCACGACGGGTACTTCAGGCCATATCGTTATACACATCTTTTGGCCATTTTTTGAACAGGATGCTCAGAACCCCGTGAATTAAGGCATTCAAGCCATCCCATTGGCTTTTTGAGGTTCAAAATGCCACTCTGAGATAAACCCGTAACTCATTGATTAAACAGTGCGTTAGAAAGATGTGTATAACGATATGACTTCAGGCACTGGCCGCGCAGTTCGAGGGGATTTCAACGCCTGTCGCCGTGCCGCAGGCGTTGACTCTGTTATTTTTACAAGCAGGCTGGGAACAGCATCCGATTACCCAATTTTTGCTGTGCCATTCGCTGTCGGAGTCTGAAAGCTGAATATAAGGCACAGGGTGCGCCTTTATCACTGAAACGGTGAGATATCACCGGTACCTTCACGCACAACAACCGGCGTGGAGTCAGTCAAATCAATTACCGTTGTGGGTTTTTGCCCCAAAAATCCACCGTGGATAATCAAATCTATCCGTTTGCCCAAATGATCCTGAATTTCCTCCGGATCGGACTCCGCAAAATCATTGCCCGGTAGCATCAATGTAGTCGACATCAGCGGCTCATTCAGCGCTTCCAACAGCGCCAGCGCAATCTCGTTAGAAGGCACACGCAAGCCGATGGTTTTGCGCTTTTCACTCATCAATCGACGCGGCACCTCTTTGGTGGCTTTCAAAATAAAGGTGTAGTTACCGGGCGTATTGTTTTTGATCAGGCGAAATGCTGCATTGTCCACATAGGCATAGGTGGATATTTCGGAAAGATCTCGACACACGATGGTGAAGTTGTGGTTGCTGTCCAGATGGCGAATTTGGCAAATGCGCTCCATCGTATTTTTCTCCCCCAGCATACATCCTAATGCGTAACCGGAATCGGTGGGATAAACCAGCACACCACCTTTACGCAGCACGTCAACAGATTGATTGATCAACCGTGGCTGAGGGTTTTGTGGATGAATATAAAAAAACTGACTCATGATACGTTATATGAACGCATCCCGTTTGCAAGGCATCCATTATTTTGACATTGACGGGTAGGTTGCAGCTTTATATCCGGCTTTTTTGCAGCCATAAAGCTGCGAGCCACTATGTAATCCGCTGACTCACGCCTCATTTCCTTAGCGAGCTTTAAGCTCAAAAAATCATTCAGGTTTAGCGAGTCCCGGTCTTACCTGTCTTTGTCATCACGCTGGCCACCAGAGCAACCTTTTTGCATTCACCCTTTTTAAGAGTAAATAGTTATCGGTATCAGTGATTAATAGGGCCTGATACTGACATGATTTTTATCGTACTTACGCTCATGGGCGGCTAGCGCCCACACAGTTCGCGCCAGCTTATTTGCCATCGCCACGATAGCCACACCGGTCGGACGCCGTTTTTTAAGTTCCGTTATCCATGGCCCAGGCTCTTTAGCAACTAACGAAGCGGCTCTTGCCCCATGGATAAACAGCGTTCGCAGATAGGTGTCACCACGTTTGCTTATCCCCAGCAGCCGAACTTTCCCCCCGGAACCCGTCTGCTTCGGCACCAGACCGACATAAGCAGCGAACTGTCTGCCGGATTTAAACGCTGAGGCTTCCCCCATGGTGGCAACTGCCGCTGTGGCGATTAACGGCCCCACGCCGGGAATTTCCATCAGCCGTTTACAGGTTTCGTTCTGCCGGGCCACGCTGTTAAGCTGTTTTTCAAGGCCATCTATCAGCATGTCCAGCTCATTCAGTCTGTTGTACTGGTCTTCCAGCACGGTGATGAGATACGGCGGCAGCTTCGTTTTCAGCCGCTCCAGTGCAGCCGGTAGCTCCCTGTCCATCGCTGCCCGACCTTTATGGATGGTTTCGCCAAACTCCAGTAATGTTCCGTGCAGCGCGTTAATCTGTGCAGTTCTGAACTTCACCTGTTGTCTGCGTGAACGGTGCAGAACCAGTACCGATTGCTGTTCTTCCGTTTTTACGGCTATCGCCTTGCCTGGCTGCTGTACCGCCATCCAGATAGCGCGGGCATCCATGACATCATTCTTGTTGCCCATGACGAACGCCTTGACGAACCGTCCCTGCATCAGCCGGACTTTATGCCCCAGCTTTTCCAGTTCCCGGGCCCAGTGCTGAGAGCCTCCACAGGCCTCCATGCCAATCAGGCAAGGCTCCCGGTTACTGAAGAACGTCAGAAAATCCTTGCTGCGCAGCTGCTTGTCCACCACTTCACCTGTGTGCTCATTGACGAAGTGAACCTGAATCAGATGCTTTGCGATATCAACGCCAACCGGTGTATATTTCATGCTGTGGAGTCTCCAGTCTGAGGGAGCTTTATGCATCCCGTATTGGGCACCATGATGCCGGAAATCTGCGAGGCTCCACACCTGCCGACTTCACTCTTTCAACCATCATTCTGCTCCGCGCTTAAAGAGGTGGGATGCGTTCATTACATTTCCTTAAACTTCGAATTTAGCGCGACATTTCGCATCCGTCGCGGTGCAACGCGTCTGCGGTCAACGGCAGTGCTGCCAGCACGGGATGTTGCCACACAGGCGTTACACCGCCAGGCAACCAGAGCTTGCGTCCCAACTCTATCCAGGCACAGGGACGGTTAAAATCAGAACCCTGCGAGGCATAGAGCTGAAAATCCTGCGCGTAACGCGCCAGTTGAGTTCGTTCGTCCGGCGCTTGTTGGCACTGGGCTACTTCCATCGCATCCCCCGTAGCTGCCACAAAACTGGCCAGCACCCGCTTGAGCCATTTGGGAGACAAATCATAGCGCCCAGGATGTGCCAGTACCGCCACACCGCCCGCATGATGAATAACATCAACGGCTTCTGCTATTGTACACCACTGCGGCGGGACATATCCGGTTTTCCTTTTGCCAGATAGGATTTGAACACCTGCCCCACATTGCTGGCTTTGCCCTGCTCCACCAGAAAACGGGCAAAATGACCACGTGTGATTTCTCCCTCTCCGGCAAGGCGCTGTGCCCCTTCCAGTGCGCCCGGAATACGCGCCTTCTCCAACCGTTCACTGATTGCCTGTGCACGCTGCCAGCGGCGCTCCTTCTGCTGTTCGAGCAGATGCGTCAGGGCGATGTGTTCGGGATCAATACCTAAACCGACAATATGAATCTCATGATTTTCCCGCAGGGTGGAGATCTCAACCCCAGGCACCAGCCGTAACGGCAGATTCAATGCGGCTATCGCCTTCTGCGCGGCAGCCACGCCTGCCAAGGTATCGTGATCGGTAATCGCCAGAACACCAACGCGCATCTCAACGGCACGTTGTACCAGTTCGCCGGGCGACAGTTCTCCATCCGAAGCGGTAGTGTGGCTGTGCAAATCAAACAGCGGACTGGGAGACAGAGCAACGGAAAGTTCGGACACACAGGCACCTATGGTTGTGAATGCTACTCAGGGGATCTGAGACGTGGGACATCATGCCATAAAACACCGCCGGAGGGGAACCACACGACTGCGGTGCTATACCGATAAAATAAAATGTGTTAACCCGTTGACAATGCGCTCATGAACTAGTTAACTAGTACGAAAATTCAGCAAATAGGTGGAAATGTGATAATGGCAACGCACTTTCTCGCAGTGGTAAATAGCAGCCTGCGCGGCAGCTTCAAAACCGGTGGTTGGTGTCGCTCTTCCCTGTGGCGGGTGGAGTATTAACGCATAGCTGTTATCACAACATGCAAAATCTCTAAACCCGCTTAATTAGCGGGTTTTTTTATGACTTATTGCTGTGCGATGACGTAAAACCGACATAAAACAAACAGCAGACAACCTGAGTAGCGACGATGCAAACATCAGCAACGATATCTTCATCCACCGATAAGCCGCAGCTTGAACTGCTGCGCATCAAAGCCGCTTATCGCGATAATCCGAGCGCGGTTTTTCATCAGTTGTGCGGCGCCCGGCCAGCCACGCTGCTGCTAGAATCCGCTGAAATTGATAGTAAACAGGATCTGAAAAGCCTGTTGATCATTGATAGCGCACTGCGTGTCACCGCACTGGGGCAGCAAGTCTCCATTCAAGCATTGACTGCTAATGGCGCGACACTACTGCCACTGCTTGACCAAATGTTACCGGCAGATATTGATGTCGCCGTGCGCCCCAACGGCCGTGAATTAATCTTCCCTGCGGTTGATACCCTTCAAGACGAAGATGCGCGTCTGCGTTCGCTGTCCGTGTTTGACGCACTGCGTCTGCTGAAAACGCTGGTAACCAGCCCTGCTAATGAGCGGGAAGCCATGTTCTTCGGTGGTCTGTTTGCTTACGATTTGGTTGCCGGGTTTGAAACGTTACCGCCACTGAGCCAACAGCAGCGCTGCCCGGATTACTGTTTTTATCTGGCAGAAACCTTGTTGATTCTGGATCACCAACAGCGCGTTAAACATTTACAGGCCAGTCTGTTCACGCCTGATGGCACCGAACGTCAACGCTTACAACATCGTCTGGCACAGTTAGGGCACCAGTTGCAGCAGCCAGCACCCGCGCTGCCACGCCAGACGTTAGTGGATATGGCGCTCAGTTGTAACCAGAGCGACGAAGAATACGGTGCCGTGGTACGTCAAATGCAGGAAGCAATTCGCATTGGTGAAATCTTTCAGGTGGTGCCGTCACGCCGTTTCTCCCTGCCATGCCCATCGCCACTGGCCGCGTACAAAACGCTAAAAGAGAACAATCCCAGCCCCTATATGTTCTTTATGCAGGATCAGGACTTCACCTTGTTTGGCGCATCGCCTGAAAGCTCGCTGAAATACGACGCGGATTCTCGTCAGATCGAAATCTACCCCATTGCCGGTACGCGCCCGCGTGGCCGTCGCGCGGATGGTTCACTGGATCGCGATCTCGACAGCCGTATCGAGCAGGAAATGCGCACTGACCATAAAGAGCTGGCAGAACACCTGATGCTGGTCGATCTGGCGCGTAACGATCTGGCGCGTATCTGTGAACCCGGTAGCCGCTACATGGCCGATCTGACCAAAGTGGATCGCTACTCTTTCGTGATGCATCTGGTTTCCCGTGTTGTCGGCACGTTGCGTAAGGATTTGGATGTACTTCACGCCTACCGGGCCTGCATGAACATGGGCACGCTGAGCGGTGCACCAAAAGTACGCGCTATGCAACTGATTGCCGAAAGTGAAAAAACGCGACGCGGTAGCTACGGCGGCGCAGTGGGCTATTTCACTGCTCACGGCGATTTGGACACCTGCATCGTTATCCGCTCTGCCTATGTTGAAGACGGTATCGCGACCGTTCAGGCCGGAGCGGGCGTGGTGCTCGACTCGCAGCCGCAAGCGGAAGCGGACGAAACCCGAAACAAAGCACGCGCGGTACTTCACGCCATTGCCACGGCTCACCATGCCGAGGAGATCTTCTGATGGCCAATATCCTGTTGCTCGATAACATTGATTCTTTCACCTATAACCTGGTGGACCAACTGCGCGCCAGCGGCCATAACGTGGTGATTTACCGCAATCAGGTGCCGGTGGACACCATCATTGCTCGACTGAAAACACTGGAAAAACCGGTTCTGATGCTCTCGCCCGGCCCAGGCACGCCGGCACAGGCCGGTTGCATGCCTGCGCTGTTAACCCAACTGCGTGGTCGCTTGCCAATTATTGGCGTCTGTCTGGGGCATCAGGCGATTGTTGAGGCCTATGGCGGCCACGTGGGCCAAGCCGGTGAAATTCTGCACGGTAAAGCCTCGGCCATTGAACACGATGGTCAGGCGATGTTCCAGGGATTGCCTAATCCCTTGCCGGTGGCACGTTACCACTCCCTGGTGGGCAGTCAGGTGCCGGATGAACTAACCGTCAATGCCCATTTTAATGGCATGGTTATGGCAGTGCGTCACGACGCCGATCGCGTCTGCGGCTTCCAGTTTCACCCCGAATCTATCCTGACTACTCACGGTGCCCGTCTGCTGGAGCAGACGCTGGCGTGGGCGCTGGCATAAGCCTTATCGCGACCCACAACGAAAAACATTACCGAATTTAAGGATATATTATGTACGCTTCTGTAAATATTCTGACCGCCGCTCCGTTCGATGCCACACTGGAAAAACAGGCCATTCTGGAAAAACTGTTTGGTGCTCAGGCCATTTCTCGCGCTGAAAGTCAGGCGCTGTTCAGTGCGATTGTGCACGGCGAGTTAGAGCCTGCACAGTTGGCCGCCGCCCTGATCAGCATGAAGGTGCGCGGCGAGCACCCGGAAGAGATCGCGGGTGCTGCTGCTGCCTTACTGGCGGACGCGCAGCCTTTCCCACGCCCTGATTACCTGTTTGCCGATATCGTCGGCACCGGCGGGGATGGCACCAACAGCATTAATATCTCAACGGCCAGCGCATTCGTTGCCGCCAGTTGCGGCGTGAAGGTTGCCAAGCACGGTAACCGCAGCGTCTCCAGCCGTTCCGGATCTTCCGATCTGCTGTCTGCATTCGGCATTAAACTGGACATGGCACCTGAACAATCACGTCAGGCGCTGGACGATCTGGGTGTCTGCTTTTTGTTTGCACCGCAATATCACACCGGATTTCGCCACGCGATGCCAATGCGTCAGTTGCTGAAAACCCGCACGCTGTTTAACGTGCTGGGCCCGCTGATTAATCCGGCGCGCCCGCCGCTTGCGCTGATTGGGGTTTACAGCCCGCATCTGGTGACGCCCATCGCCGAAACACTGCGTGTGCTCGGCTATCAACGCGCTGCTGTCGTGCACGGCGGGTGGTATGGATGAAGTCGCGTTGCACGCCCCTACTCAGGTAGCGGAACTGCGCGATGGGAAGGTGGAAACCTACGAGCTGACCCACCGTGATTTTGGTCTCGAGAGCGCCCCGCTTTCTGCACTCCAGGGCGTGCTGCCCGAAGAAAACCGTGATATTCTGGCGCGTCTGTTACAAGGCAAAGGTGAACACGCGCACGCAAATGCCGTGGCCGCCAACGTTGCATTACTGTTGCGTCTGTTCGGACAAGAAGATGTGCGCCAGAACGCGCAGCAGGCATTGGATGTTATTCACAGCGGGCAGGCTTATCAGCGCGTGACAGCGCTCGCAGCCAGAGGGTAAAGGTGCTATGCAAGAATCAGAACTGAACAAGACCGTACTGGGTAAAATCGTAAAGGATAAAGTGAGTTGGATTGTTGCGCGTCAGCAAGCACAGCCGTTATCCAGTTTTCAAGCGGATCTTGTTCCTAGCCAGCGCGATTTTTATGCGGCGCTCAAACATAAAAAGCCCGCGTTTATTCTGGAATGCAAAAAAGCATCGCCTTCCAAAGGGCTGATTCGCGAAGATTTTGATCCGGTGGCCATTGCTCGCGTCTACAGCGATTACGCCTCCGCCATCTCGGTGCTGACCGATGAGAAATATTTTCAGGGAAGTTTTGATTTTTTACCGCGCATAAGCGCCGTCGTCAGACAACCGGTACTGTGCAAAGATTTCATCATCTCGGAATACCAGATTTATCTGGCGCGCCATTATCAGGCCGATGCCATTCTGCTGATGCTCTCCGTACTGGACGATCACGAATACCGAGAGCTGGCCCAGGTGGCACACAGCCTGAAAATGGGCGTGTTGACAGAGGTGAGTAACGAGGCTGAGCTGGAACGGGCTATCGCGCTCAAAGCCCGCGTGGTCGGTATCAATAATCGCGATCTGCGCGATTTGTCTATCGATCTCGCTCGTACTTGCACACTGGCACCGCGTTTGCCTAAAAATGTTACGGTTATCAGTGAGTCCGGGATTCATAACGCGGCACAAATCCGCGAGCTCAGCGCCTACGCTAACGGCTTTCTAGTCGGCAGTTCGCTGATGTCAGAGCCCAATCTGTCGTTGGCGGTGCGCCGTCTAATCCTGGGTGAGAATAAAGTGTGCGGACTCACGCGTGCTATGGACGCCGCGGCGGCGTACAACGCCGGTGCTGTGTACGGTGGCTTGATTTTCGTGCCCTCCTCGCCACGTTATGTGACACCGGAATTCGCACCAACAGTAATGTCCGGTGCACCGTTGCGCTACGTTGGCGTATTCCGTAACGCGCCCACCGCTGAGATTGCACAGACGGCCCGACACCTGGGATTGTTCGCCGTGCAACTGCACGGCAACGAAAATCAGACCGCCATCGATGAGCTGCGTGCGTTGCTGCCCGGTACCTGCCAGATTTGGAAAGCGCTCAGCGTTGAAAAAAACTGCCCAAACGCGATTTTGCCGGTGTGAATCGCTACTTGTTCGATAACGGACAAGGTGGCAGCGGGGAGCGTTTTGACTGGAATTTATAGCATGAAGCCGATCTGAGTAACGTGCTCCTGGCGGGGGGCGTGAATGTGTTCAATAGCGCTAAAGCCGCACAGTTTGGTTGCGCCGGACTGGACGTTAATTCAGGTGTCGAAAGCGAACCCGGGATCAAAGACGCGGTGAAAATACATGCCGCTTTTGCCCCACTCTATCCGCAATAATCGCCCGGCAGTACGGCGCGACACGCTTTTATTTCTCGATTAGCACTGACAGGACAGACAGGAAAATTATGACGTTACTTAATCCTTACTTTGGTGAATTCGGCGGACAATATGTGCCGCAGATACTGATCCCCGCGCTACAACAATTGGAACAAGCCTTTGTTGACGCACAAAAAGATCCTGAATTTCAGGCCACCTTTACCGATTTACTGAAAAACTATGCCGGTCGCCCAACGGCGCTCACCCGTTGCCGTAACCTGACCCAGGGCACTCGCGCCACGCTGTATCTTAAACGGGAAGATCTGTTGCACGGCGGTGCACATAAAACCAACCAGGTGCTGGGTCAGGCGCTGTTAGCCAAGCGCATGGGGAAAACCGAGATCATCTCTGAAACCGGCGCAGGACAACATGGTGTAGCAACCGCGCTGGCATGTGCCCTGCTCAACCTGAAATGTCGCATCTATATGGGGGCTAAAGACGTTGAACGTCAGTCACCCAACGTGTTCCGTATGCGTCTGATGGGTGCCGGTGCACAGCGGCTCTTCCACGCTGAAAGATGCCTGTAATGAGGCGTTGCGCGACTGGTCCGGCAGTTATGACAAGGCGCACTACCTTTTAGGCACCGCAGCCGGCCCGCACCCGTTCCCGACGATTGTGCGTGAATTTCAGCGCATGATTGGCGAAGAAACCAAAGCGCAGATTCTGGAGCACGAAGGGCGTCTACCTGATGCTGTTATCGCCTGCGTCGGTGGCGGCTCCAACGCCATCGGCATGTTTGCAGATTTTATCGAAGAAACCCCGGTGCGTTTGATTGGCGTTGAACCAGCGGGGCTGGGTATTGAAAGCGGGCAACATGGCGCCCCCCTAAAACATGGTCGCGTCGGGATCTACTTTGGGATGAAATCGCCCATGATGCAAACGTCCGACGGCCAAATCGAGGAGTCCTACTCCATTTCTGCCGGACTGGATTTCCCGTCAGTGGGCCCCCAGCACGCCCACCTGAACAGCATCGGGCGCTCCGACTACGTCTCTATTACCGATGATGAAGCACTCGACGCGTTTCAGGAATTGTCCCGCCATGAAGGGATCATTCCAGCGCTGGAATCTTCCCACGCGTTGGCACATGCCTTGAAGATGATTCATCAGGAGCCTGGGAAAGAGCAACTGCTGGTGGTTAACCTCTCTGGCCGTGGCGATAAAGACATATTTACAGTGCACGATATTTTGAAAGGTCGGGGGGAGATCTGATGGAGCGTTATCAACAACGATTTGCGCAGTTGGCGGAAAAGCAGGAAGGTGCCTTTGTTCCCTTCGTCACCTTGGGCGATCCGACCCCGGCACTCTCATTGCAGATTATCGACACACTGATTGATGCCGGTGCCGATGCCCTAGAATTAGGCATCCCGTTTTCCGATCATCTGGCGGACGGTCCCACGATTCAAGCCGCGACATTGCGCGCCTTCGAGGCGGGAGTGACTCCAGGCCACTGCTTTGAGATGCTGGCGGCCATCCGCCAGAAGCACCCCACAATGCCTATTGGCCTGTTGATGTACGCCAATCTGGTCTTCAGCAATGGTATCGATGCCTTTTACCAGCGCTGTGCCGATGCAGGGGTTGATTCTGTGTTGATCGCCGACGTGCCGATTGAAGAATCTGCGCCCTTCCGCGCGGCCGCGTTGCGACACAACGTTGC
The DNA here is from genome assembly GCF_053848865.1 of Symbiopectobacterium sp. Eva_TO. Classification (NCBI taxonomy): domain Bacteria; kingdom Pseudomonadati; phylum Pseudomonadota; class Gammaproteobacteria; order Enterobacterales; family Enterobacteriaceae; genus Symbiopectobacterium; species Symbiopectobacterium sp. Eva_TO. The sequence goes on from NZ_JBSPEY010000004.1 coordinate 3,801,499, forward strand.
ACCCATCTTTATCTGCCCGCCTAACGCCAATGACGCCTTGCTCAGAGAGATTGCCTCTCATGGCCGTGGTTATACTTATCTATTGTCACGTGCGGGCGTGACGGGCGCGGAGAAGCGCGCTGAGCTACCGTTACACCACCTGATAGCCACACTGACGGAATATCACGCTGCCCCTGCCCTGCAAGGCTTTGGTATTTCCGAACCGTCACAGGTAAAAGAGGCTATCGCTTCCGGTGCCGCAGGTGCTATTTCAGGCTCAGCCATCGTACGTATCATCGAGCAGCATCGTCATCAGCCAGAAGTGATGCTGGCAAAACTGCATGATTTTGTCAGCCGTATGAAAGCCGCCACACGCGGCTAATTCAGGCTTTTTTCCCTTCCCCGTCAGGTTCCTTTCTGGCGGGGACAGCATTTTTCACTGCGTTATCCCGAAAACCCCACCGTTTATCGAATCTGTTCCCGCATATGGCAGTGGAAAAAATATTTTTTTGCACTGACAATACCCTGTTTATGATTATTTTTTGGGTAATGCCTTCAAATAGTTGGCTTTTGTGATATTCTGCCGCTATTTGAGGTTTCCACGTGGTTACTGTTTTTGTTCATTGCCCTCGCTGCCATTCAGATAAAGTTTATCGACATGGCCTTAGTCCAACTAAGCGCGAACGCTTCCGGTGTCACTGCTGTCGCCGTGTATTCCAGCTTACCTACCGCTATGAAGCGCGAAAGCCGGGAGTCAAAGAGCAGATCGTTGATATGGCCTTCAACGGTGCCGGTGTTCGCGATACCGCCAGAACGTTGAAAATCGGCATCAATACGGTCATCCGGGCTTTAAAAAGCTCTCGCCCCGCAGGATAACGTCTTCTCCCGTTGCTCACGCCGACGTCGCCCTTATCTGTGAACTTGATGAGCAATGGAGCTTCGTTGGCAGTAAGGCGCTACAGCACTGGCTCTGGTACGCTTACAATACCAAAACGGGCGGTGTTCTGGCCTACACTTTTGCCCCCGAACCGATGAGACCTGCCGTGAATTGCTGGTTCTGTTGACACCGTTCAACATCGGCATGATTACCAGTGACAACTGGGGCAGCTATGCAAGAGAGGTTCCGAAGCAGAAACATCTGACTGGCAAGATCTTCACGCAACGCATAGAGCGCAATAACCTGACGCTCCGTACCCGCATTAAACGACTGGCGCGTAAAACGATTTGCTTCTCGCGCTCCGTCGAGATCCACGAAAAAGTCATCGGAGCCTTCATCGAAAAACACATGTTCTACTAATTGGAGTCATTACCATTAAAAGCGATAGCCAACACCAAACATAAAGGTAAAGGGATCGAGACGGGTTCTGATCGATTGTGGGCCCAATGAAGAATTAAAACGCACATCGGTATCAATATTCATCCACCAGACTGAAGCATTAATCAGCCAGTTATTATCCAGGTTATAATCCAACCCAGCCTGTGCCGCCACACCCCAGGAATTTTTCACGCTAAGATCGCTCAATCCCAATCCCAGATTCTTGCCGCGATCGTTGAATTTCTCATCAAAGAACATGGTGTAGTTGATACCGACACCAAGATAAGGACGCAGTTTGTCTTTTGCATCCCGGAAATAATACTGCGCCATCAATGAGGGCGGCAGATGGCTGACCTGTGCGATATTACCGATGCCTTGCAACCCAACATTGTGCGTAAACGGGATTGCAGCCAGCAACTCCATGCCAATGTTGTCGGTGACCATGTAGCTGAACGTCAGCCCCAACTGCGTATCGTTATCGACTTTGAAAGAGCTGACGTTAAGCACCGTATCACCACCCGCATTCGGGCGCACGGTAGCCGTTCCTGCACACACAATAAAATCACCAGCTTGATGCGCCTGAGCGAAGACAGGCAGCAACGTTGCGACGAATAGAGCCAAAGACGTTTTTTTCATTATTACCCACTCTCTTTATATGGTTTAAAGTCGAGCGAAGAATACCTCTAAGTAGGTATTCTTGTTTTAAGCCAGATCACAACTTTTGTGCTAAAAAAGCGAAATCCTAAACACATCAAGATGCGCTAACCAATTAAAAAACCTAAAATTGATTTGCATCAATTTTCAATTCAGCACGAATTTAGTGCGCAGGTTAATTCTGCACCTTCACGGCGATCAATCAGTGGCGCTATAGTGAGTGTCTACCCGGCACCGTTGATGACGTAGTGGAAGAGGTAAACCATGGGGACGCCGAACCAGGAATCGAATAGCGGTGATAACCTCGACAGTTGCCTGCGATGCGGTGCCTGCTGCGGTTTTTTTCGCGTTTCATTTTACTGGGCAGAAGCTGATGACGGGGGCGGACTGACACCGGCAGGTCTGACAGAACCCATTACTCCATTTATTCGTTGTATGCAGGGCACCAACAGCAAGGCTCAATGTCGTTGTGCTGCGCTGGAAGGTGAGATCGGTCAGGCAGTCAGTTGCAACATCTATTCACAGCGTCCCTCTCCATGCCGTGAGTTTTTACGCTCCGGAGAGAACGGGGAGGAAAATGATGCCTGCAATCGAGCCAGAGCCCGCCCACTATTGCTTGCCCCCGCTGTAACCTGCCGAATAAATTTGCAGCGAATACCCTTTTCAGACGTGCAGTAAGGTGTAACCTTTTGAGGTAACAGGTTACAATGTGGATCATTGGGCGCAGTGACGCGTCGTTTTCACTGTTGAATAGCCAAGGAGCCTTCATGTCTATCACGGCCGGTACCCTCTACCGTGACACTATGAATTTTACGCGTAACCAACTTATCGGCCTGTTGTTGATGTCATTGCTCACGGCGGTCATTACTGTCATGTTAAATCAAGTATTGATACCGGCACCTGAACAATTACAGCTATTGAGTAATGTCAGCGGCGATCTCTCCAGCACCGGTCAGTTAGGGTTGCATGACCTGATTCAACAGATGACGCCCGAGCAGCAGATGGTGCTGCTCAAAGTTTCCGCTGCCAGCACCTTTGCAGCACAGGTCGGCAATGCCTTGCTGACTGGCGGAGTGCTGACGCTGGTAAGACAGGTTTCTGCCGGACAACCCACCAGTGCGCTACGCGCGATTGGTGGTTCCGCTCCGTTGCTGCCACGACTGTTCTTTTTGATTCTGGTGGGTACCATTTTGGTGCAACTGGGCATGCTGCTGTTAATTGTGCCGGGGGGGTTGCTGGCCATAGCAGTGAGTATGTCACCGGTGATCGCAGCGGTTGAGAATAAAGGCGTTTTCGCCTCCATCCGCCTCAGCGCAAAGCTCGCTTATAGCAATCTGAAGCTGGTTGCCCCAGCCGTACTTTTTTGGTTATTGGCTAAAGTTGCCCTACTGATGCTGGTTGCGCGTTTGCCGCTGGCATCGCCGACCACCATGGCAATTCTGATGAACGGGGTAAGCAACCTGATCTCTGCCATCTTTTTGATCTATCTTTTCCGTCTGTATATGTTGCTACGTCAATAATGCGTGAACATGCCGTCTGCGGGCGGCATGTTTGATTAACAGAAAAGTAATGTTCTGCAAATTCTTACGATAAAACAGGAAGCGGATGGCGCAATCAAGGATAATGACAATCAGCAGCAGACGATCGCCTACGGGTGAATGTAGTTAATCTTTGGCACCTCGCGTTGTAATAGGTCGATATAATGAAGCAACTTCTTGATTTCTTACTTTTAGTTATTTTTTTCGTCGTATACAAATTGCACGATATCTTTTGGGCAACCGGTGCGCTGATCGCTGCCACACTCGTTGCGTTCCTCTACAGCTGGTACAAATTCCGCAAGGTGGAAAAAACCATGCTGGTCACCGTGGTGTTGGTGGCGGTGTTCGGCGGGCTGACTATCTATTTCCATAACCCCGAATTCATCAAATGGAAAGTCACAATCATTTATGCGTTGTTCGCCGGTGCGTTACTGATCGGTCAGTGGTTTTTCAACAAGTCGCTGATTCAGAGCATGTTGGGCAAAGAGATTACGCTGCCGCAACCGGTTTGGCGTAAGCTGAATAGCGCCTGGGCGCTGTTCTTCATTGCCTGCGGACTGCTCAATATCTATGTTGCGTTCTGGTTGTCAGAAGGTTTGTGGATGAACTTCAAGGTATTCGGGCTGACAGGGCTCACCTTGTTGTTTACACTGGCCTGTGGCGTTTACATCTATCGCCATCTGCCGTCTGAGCAGAATAATAACGAAAGCAAACAGTAATCCTTTAAACGTTAACCTGAGACGACGATGAGTACTACTCAAACAGCACCTCACGGTGAGCTGGTTCTGCGCACGCTGGCTATGCCCGCTGATACTAATGCCAATGGCGATATCTTTGGTGGTTGGCTAATGTCGCAAATGGACATTGGCGGTGCCATCATGGCGAAAGATATTGCCGAAGGGCGCGTTGTCACTGTGCGCGTTGACGGCATGAGCTTCCTCAAACCCGTCGCTGTCGGTGATGTGGTTTGCTGCTATGCCCGCTGTCTGCGCACCGGGCGCAGTTCGTTGGATATCAATGTGGAAGTGTGGGTGAAGAAGGTCTCGACTGCCCCCATCGGGCAACGTTATCGCTCAACCCAGGCGCTTTTCACCTACGTGGCAGTGGATGAAGCGGGTCACCCCTGCGAATTACCATCCGGAAAAAGCCACTTTACCGCCCCCGACCCGGCCCAGAAATAATCGTGATGACAAAGCCACTTTCCCCTCGTCATCCTCGGTAAAAGTCGGGGATCTCCAGAAGAATAAACGCGTTTCTTAGGTAAGAGATTCCCGCCTTCGAGGGAATGACGGTGGGAGTTGGCAGTTTGTCAGTAACCTCAAGAACCGCATTTGCGGTTCTTTTTTTATTGATGTGCAGTGGCGAGTTTATTCAACTACGGCGCCACCATCAATTTTAAAGATGATGGTGACCTGCAAATCTTTACCCGGTTTTCCCGCTTCGTAACGCCATTTACGCATTGCTTGACGAATATCGCGTTCAAACATATTGCGCGGCTGTGCGTTCAGCACGCGGATATTGTCTACTCGCCCTTCACTATCCACATCAAACTGAAGCGTTGCCCTGCCTTCCACGCGCAGCGCAAACGCGCGTGCCGGATAATGCGGTTGCGCGCGGCTCAACGGGCGCGGCCCTGACGACTGCGCCGAGGCAGACGGTGCCGGAGCTTGACGTACAGGCGCATTGTCACGGGTTTTGCTGGCATCCTCTGAGGTAAACGGCGAGGGTGGCTGTTTCTCATCAGCCTTCTCTTGCGTCTTCTTCGGTTGCTCGACCTTTTTCTTCACCGGCTCCGTTTTCGGTTTCGGTTCTGGCTTTGGCTCAAGCAACGGGATCGCGACAGGCTGCGGCAAAGGTTCCGGCTCTGGCTCAGGTTGTTTCACTGCTTCGACCTGTGGTTCTGGCTCCGGCTCAGGCTGTGCAGCCTGCGGTGCGGGGGCCGCTTCCGTCGCCGCAGGTGCGACCATCACGACGCTGATCGGCTTCGTCGTCTGAGGAAGTTCAAGTGCGTCATTAAACGATGCGTATAACAATACGGCGATTAATCCACCATGAGCGCCAACAGAAAGTAAAAAAGACCATGATTGGCGGCGGATTCCTAATAAAGTTGTTTGCGGCATAATTTTTCGTTGTCCTCTTAGCCGCCCAAGTTTAAATGCAAATAGCAATCATATTCAATAAGAACCCGATAGTTTGTTAAAAAAACCACGGGCAGAGTATGATGGTGTTTTCACGCTATTCCCTTGAGGATTATCAAGATGTTGTACATCATTTTTGCTAAGGACGTTCCTGGTTCATTGTCAAATCGTCTGGCTGCACGCCCTGCCCATTTGGCACGCTTGCAAACCTTGCGCGATGAAGGTAGGCTGCTTACAGCAGGTCCACTCCCCGCCGTTGATAGTGAAACCCCCGGTGATGCTGGATTTACCGGTTCCGCGGTTATTGCCGAATTTCCCTCACTGACCGACGCACAGCACTGGGCTGATGCCGATCCTTACGTGGCCGCAGGCGTGTATCACAGCGTAATCGTAAAACCCTTCAAAAAGGTGTTTTAACCCTGCATTACCAACGGTTATTTTGTTTAAGACAGCATTTAAGATGCAGCAAAAGCGCCCGATTTAACGCATTTTTGCTGTATTACTGGCTGCATTTAAACGGCGTGTTTATTTCAGTTAATTTGAAAAACATCAGTAGCTGAAGGAAAAAGCTGAAATAATATAGTCATTTAACAATGCTATGGTACTGACTCTTGTTAATTGAGAGCCAGGACTTATGCTACCACGATTCGCGTTTCTGAAGGGAAAAGGGACATTGCTCCGCAGATTCCGACCCAGCATTTTTTTGGGGTTATTGCTGATTATCGGTTTGTTTTCGCTGCTACAACTGATGTCGATCGCGATTATTTCTAACACCATGAGCCAGGTGCAGCGCGATACCACGGCCAACGATCGATTACGTGAACAACAAGCACTTTTAGATCAGGCGCGTATGGCAGTAATGAACGCCAGCGATAAGTTAAACCGCGCGGTTATCTATCTAATGGTAGATAAGGAGACCGGCTCATTAGGCAGTTGGAATAGCCTGATGGAAGAGGCGCAAGTCTCTCTCAAACAGGCTCAGGACTATTATCAGCAGATCGAAAAACCTGACGACAATGACAGCGACAGTCAGGCGTTACTGCGTAGCTACCAACAACTGTATCAAGGGCTGGTTGAGTTGGCTGACGGTATCAAACAGAGCAATCAGATCGATATCTTTTTTATGGTGCCTATTCAGGCTTACCAGAATGATTTCACACAGAAATACGGACACTATCTGGCGAATAATACCGCACGACAGAAGCAGCACGGGGAACAATTTCTGGTTTCCCTCGACCGCACCCACACCATCTTCATGATTGTACTCGGACTGCTGTTAGCCGTGTCGTTTGGCGTGTGGGGTATCGTGAATCGGATCATCATTCGCCCCCTCAATCGCATTATTTATCACCTTGGGCGCATTGCATCCGGCGATCTCTCACAGCAGCTTAATGAGAACAGCGGCTGTACTCGCGAGATCGCCGTGTTAAACCGTAGCATGGCGCAAATGCAAACCGGGTTGACCGACCTCGTTAGCCAGGTTCGCCACGGTATTGAAGGCATGACGCAGCACGTTGACCGCGTCGCTGTGGATAATCAGACGCTGTTTTCACAGGCCAGTCTGCAAGCCACTGCGCTAAAAGCGACCACTGACAACATTCTTCAGTTGAATGAGCAACTGGCGCAGCACACCCAGCATACCGAGCAGGCAAGCCAGCATGCTCTGAAAACCAGTACCATGGCCGCTCACGGTGAGTTGATGATGAATGACGTGCATGCCGCAATGTCCGACATCACCGGACGCACCAAAGAGATGACGGATGCCATCGGGATGATCTAAAACGTGGCGTTTCAAACACACATTCTCTCATTGAATGCCGCCATTGAGGCAGCGCGAGCGGGTGAACTGGGACGCGGTTTTGCGGTGGTTGCCCGCGAGGTCGGCACATTGGCAGCGCAGAGTAGTCAGTCAGCGCAGCACATTAATGTGCTGATTCGCGACTCAGACAACAGCGTCGCGACCGGTGCCAAATTGGTCAAAAAATTGAGCGACAGCCTGCAAAACATTATCCGTTCCGCACAGGGCACTGGCACGTTCCTCAATGAAATCGCCGACATTTCTGCGCAGCAAACCCAGCATATTCAGGCGGTAACCGAGCGCATTCAAACCCTGAACGACACGGTTAAACAGAATGTCAGTCAGGTAGAAGCCAGTGCTGATACGTTTAACGCGTTATGTAGTGGTCAACTAATATTGGCCACCGCATTAGACTGTATGTAGAACAGTCGCTCAGATTCGTTTGGAGTTAAGCCGCCGTTATACCAGTGAGGCCGGATAGCGCTGTAATACCCCGTGATGTAGCGGATAATCGCGTCCTGGGCTTCGCTGAAGCTGTTGTAACCCTTTGTCGGCACCCATTCTGTCTTCAGGCTGCGGAAGAACCGCTCCATTGGCGCATTATCCCAGCAGTTACCCCGCCGACTCATACTCTGCTTTATCCGGCAGCGCCACAGGGCTTGCCGGTATTGACGGCTGGTATAGTGGCTGCCCTGGTCGCTGTGGAACATGACTCCTGTTGGTTGTCCCCGGAGTTCCCAGGCCATCTGCAACGCTTTAACTGTCAGCGCCGAGTCCGGCGACGTCGACATGGCCCAGCCCACCGGTTTGCGGGCGAACAGGTCTAGCACCACCGCAAGGTAAGCCCAGCATTTGCCCGTCCAGATGTAGGTCACATCGCCGCACCAGACCTGATCCGGCGCGGTAACCGCGAACTGGCGGTTGAGATAGTTCGGTATTTCAACGTGTTCATTGCCGCCGCGTTTGTATTTGTGAGCCGGTCGCTGGCAGCTAGCGATACCCAGCTCCTTCATCAGCTTGCCAGCCAGCCAGAGCCCCATTTTGACACCAGAGCTGCCGGTGACGATGGTCGCGATACTTCGAGCGCCGGCAGAGCCGCCGCTGGCGTTCCAGGCTTCCATGACGCGACTACACTTAACCACGCGCTCACCGTCGGGTTCATTAGCGGAAGCCTGCCAGTGCCTGTAGCTGCTGCGATGTACCTCAAAAGTTTGGCACAACGCCGTGACCGGGTATCGTGCCCTCAGCCTGTCGACTACCGTGAACCGTTGAGTGAGTCCGACATTAAGAGCGCCGTAGCCTTTTTTAGGATTTCGTTCTCCATTTCAAGGCATTGGACTTTTTTCTTCATCTCACGCAGCTCGAGCTGTTCAGGGGTAAGAGGAAGTCCCGTTGGCGTTTTTCCCTGTCGTTCAAGGCGAAGCTTATTGACCCAGCGACTAATGGCAGAATGGCTGACATTAACCGCCTCTGCGGCCTTAACGTATGTGTAGCCGTGGTCGACAACCAGCTTTGCGGCTTCGAGCTTAAATTCCGCCGTAAAATGTTTACCCATGAGGTCACCTGTCGTGTTGATGAGGTGAGCATATCACCTCCGATCAGGTGGCCAGTATCAGTGTGCCACTACATTACTGGCACAGACCGAACAGTTGCGCTCATCCATCACCCTCTTCACCCTGCCAACGTCAAACGCGCTGGATACGGAGCAACCCGCATCATCCGCACTATTGGGTATCGCGCGCTAGCAGCACACGGACAACACTAAACAATAACGGCCACAATGCGTGGCCGTTCAGATTGCTTACACGTCCGTTTAGACAACTACCACTCGTAGGCCACCGCATACAGCAGAGCACGACGCTGATGTTTCTGTTGCAGATAACGGGCTGAATATGCCGATAAGTGCGTGACTTGGCTTCCAACCAACGGCCTCTGCGCCGCTGAACCTGGCGTAACATGCGCCACCGGATCACTTCATTTCTGCTGCGTCTCATGACAACACTCTTTATCGAAAACGGGAGGGGGTGCGGCGTGGTAGTATAGCGCGTTCTCAGGTCAATCCAAGCGTCGTGCTCTTTTTGCTGTGTCTGTACCGGCAATTTCTTCCTATTCTATTCAGACGAAAGGAATTTCCTCTTTTGGCAAACTATGCGTACACTTTATGTCAATCGTGTGCCAAAGGGATCTGTGCGCTGCTATGACGACTTTTTACACTCTGTTGAGTTGGCTACTGGTTCTGGGTTACTGGCTGCTGATCGCTGGCGTTACGCTTCGTGTCTTGATGAAGCGCCGTGCGGTTCCTTCTGCAATGGCCTGGTTGCTGGTCATCTATATTCTGCCGCTGGTCGGTATCATCGCCTACCTTTCGTTTGGCGAGCTGCATCTGGGTAAGCGACGCGCCGAACGAGCCAGCCGCATGTGGCCATCAACGGCTAAATGGCTGCGGGAGTTGGCTGAGTATCGGCAGATCTTCGCCACTGAAAACAGTGAGGTGGCGCGCTCACTGTTCCAACTGTGCGAACGTCGTCAGGGGATCGGTGGTATCAAGGGATACCAGTTGCAGTTGCTGACCACTTTTGAAGATACCATCAAGGGGCTGGTGCGTGACATTGATCTGGCACGCAGCGACATCGAGATGGTGTTTTACATCTGGCAACCCGGCGGACTGGTTGAACAGGTCACTGCGGCCTTAAAGAAAGCGGCTCAGCGCGGTGTAACCTGTCGAATTTTGCTCGATTCTGCGGGCAGCGTCGATTTCTTTCACAGCACCTATCCCTCACAGATGCGCGAGGCTGGGATAGAGGTAGTGGAAGCCCTCAAGGTAAACCTGTTCCGTGCTTTTCTGCGTCGCATGGATTTGCGACAGCACCGCAAAGTGGTCCTGATTGATAATCGGATTGCCTATACCGGCAGCATGAACATGGTCGATCCACGCTTTTTCAAACAGGATGCAGGCGTCGGCCAGTGGGTCGATTTGATGGCGCGTATTGAAGGTCCGATCACCACCACCATGGGCATTATCTATTGCTGCGACTGGGAAATGGAAACGGGTCAACGCCTGTTGTTGCCGCCGCCAGATGTCGGTCTGATGCCGTTCGAACAGGAACGTGGGCATACCGTGCAGGTGATTGCATCAGGTCCGGGTTACCCCGAAGACATGATCCACCAAGCGTTGCTGACGGCCGTCTACTCCGCACGACACCAGTTGATCATGACCACGCCCTACTTCGTCCCCAGTGACGATCTGCTGCACGCTATCTGCACGGCGGCACAGCGCGGCGTCGATGTCAGCATTATCCTGCCGCACAAAAATGACTCCGTCTTGGTCGGTTGGGCCAGCCGTGCGTTTTTCAATGAATTATTTGCCGCTGGGGTAAAAATCTATCAGTTTCAAGATGGATTACTGCACACCAAAAGCGTGTTAGTCGACGGGCAACTCAGTCTGGTAGGCACCGTCAACCTGGACATGCGCAGCCTGTGGCTCAATTTTGAAATCACGCTGGTGATCGACGATGACGGTTTCGGCAGCGATCTGGCCTGCGTACAGGAAGATTACATCGCTCGCTCACGACTGATGGATGAAAGCAAATGGCAACAGCGTCCTTACTGGCAGCGTATTGTCGAGCGCCTGTTTTACTTTTTCAGCCCATTTTTGTGATGCTCTGGTTCCCGACAATCGCCGTGCGTTGCGCTGTCAATAGACGAGCCGTCATGTTCTAATAGTGCCATTACTGAATCTATGGAAATGCCTTATGGACCTGAACAACCGTCTTACGGAAGATGAAACGCTCGAGCAAGCTTACGATATCTTTCTTGAACTGGCGTCTGACAACCTCGACCCGGCGGATATTATCCTGTTCAATCTTCAATTTGAGGAGCGCGGTGGTGCAGAATTATTTGATCCCGCCGAGGACTGGCAAGAGCATGTCGATGTCGATTTGAATCCCGACTTTTTTGCAGAAGTGGTGATTGGTTTGGCGGAAAAAGATGGCGACCCGATCAACGACGTGTTTGCGCGTATTTTGATTTGCCGTGAAAAAGACAACAAGATGTGCCATATCTTGTGGCGTGAGTAACCCCTCTTCGTAACGGCCTGCTGATATGCAGGCCTTTTTTATGGTCAGCCTTGTAGCGGATTGTAGTGGCACACTGATACTGGCCACCTGATCGGAGGTGATATGCTCACCTCATCAACACGACAGGTGACCTCATGGGTAAACATTTTACGGCGGAATTTAAGCTCGAAGCCGCAAAGCTGGTTGTCGACCACGGCTACACATACGTTAAGGCCGCAGAGGCGGTTAATGTCAGCCATTCTGCCATTAGTCGCTGGGTCAATAAGCTTCGCCTTGAACGACAGGGAAAAACGCCAACGGGACTTCCTCTTACCCCTGAACAGCTCGAGCTGCGTGAGATGAAGAAAAAAGTCCAATGCCTTGAAATGGAGAACGAAATCCTAAAAAAGGCTACGGCGCTCTTAATGTCGGACTCACTCAACGGTTCACGGTAGTCGACAGGCTGAGGGCGCGATACCCGGTCACGGCGTTGTGCCAAACTTTTGAGGTACATCGCAGCAGCTACAGGCACTGGCAGGCTTCCGCTAATGAACCCGACGGTGAGCGCGTGGTTAAGTGTAGTCGCGTCATGGAAGCCTGGAACGCCAGCGGCGGCTCTGCCGGCGCTCGAAGTATCGCGACCATCGTCACCGGCAGCTCTGGTGTCAAAATGGGGCGCTGGCTGGCTGGCAAGCTGATGAAGGAGCTGGGTATCGCTAGCTGCCAGCGACCGGCTCACAAATACAAACGCGGCGGCAATGAACACGTTGAAATACCGAACTATCTCAACCGCCAGTTCGCGGTTACCGCGCCGGATCAGGTCTGGTGCGGCGATGTGACCTACATCTGGACGGGCAAATGCTAGGCTTACCTTGCGGTGGTGCTAGACCCATATCGTTATACACATCTTTTGGCCATTTTTTGAACAGGATGCTCAGAACCCCGTGAATTAAGGCATTCAAGCCATCCCATTGGCTTTTTGAGGTTCAAAATGCCACTCTGAGATAAACCCGTAACTCATTGATTAAACAGTGCGTTAGAAAGATGTGTATAACGATATGTGCTAGACCTGTTCGCCCGCAAACCGGTGGGCTGGGCCATGTCGACGTCGCCGGACTCGGCGCTGACAGTTAAAGCGTTGCAGATGGCCTGGGAACTCCGGGGACAACCAACAGGAGTCATGTTCCACAGCGACCAGGGCAGCCACTATACCAGCCGTCAATACCGGCAAGCCCTGTGGCGCTGCCGGATAAAGCAGAGTATGAGTCGGCGGGGTAACTGCTGGGATAATGCGCCAATGGAGCGGTTCTTCCGCAGCCTGAAGACAGAATGGGTGCCGACAAAGGGTTACAACAGCTTCAGCGAAGCCCAGGACGCGATTATCCGCTACATCACGGGGTATTACAGCGCTATCCGGCCTCACTGGTATAACGGCGGCTTAACTCCAAACGAATCTGAGCGACTGTTCTACATACAGTCTAATGCGGTGGCCAATATTAGTTGACCACTACACACCTCCTGACAGCGTTCCATGGCGTAGGGACACCGGGGAAAGAATGGACATCCCTGCGGTAAATGCAACAGATTGGGCGGATTACCGGGGATTGTGGCCAGCGTCTCGTCACTGACATCCAGACGGGGCACTGAATTAAGCAACCCTACCGAATAAGGGTGAGAGGGACGATAAAAGACATCGCGCGCGCTGCCATATTCCATAGTGCGACCCGCATACATCACCAACACCTTGTCACAAATGCCTGCTACCACGCCTAAATTGTGGGTAATCATGATGATGGAGGTGTTAAATTCCCGTTTTAAATCCGCAAGCAATGTCATCATTTGCGCCTGTACGGTGACATCCAGCGCCGTAGTCGGCTCATCGGCGATCAGCAGTTTGGGCTGACACAGCAGCGCCATGGCAATCATGACACGCTGACTCATCCCCCCCGAAAACTCATGGGGATACATTTTCATGCGCTGGCGTGCCTCTGGCATTCGCACCGCATCCAGCATATTCACCGCACCGTCAAACGCCTCGCTACGACTGCACCCTTGATGAAACATCAGGACTTCCATCAACTGCTCCCCAACGCGCATATAGGGATTAAGCGAGGTCATCGGATCCTGAAAAATCATGGCGATCTCTTTCGCCCGCAGCTTGTTCAGCGATTTTTCTGGCAGATTGAGAATTTCATGCCCCATGAAGCGGGCCGAACCGCTGGCCTGTCCATTTGCCGCCAGCAACCCCATCAGCGCAAACGCGGTCTGCGATTTTCCCGAGTCGGATTCTCCGACAATGCCCAGCGTTTCACCCTGTTCCACAGTAAACGTCAGCGCGTTCACCGCAGTGACATCCCCTTCCTCGGTAGCAAACCGCACGCTGAGATCCGTGACGCTGAGTAACGGGTGCAGCGCGCGCAGGTTATTCCCTTTCTGTTCTGCATGTTTCGCAATCATAGCAGCTCCTCAACGATCCTTCGGGTCCAAGGCATCCCGTAAGCCATCGCCGATAAAATTAAAACAAAACAGGGTGACACCCAAAAACGCAGCCGGGAACAGCAGCAGCCAAGGCGACACTTCCATTGAGTTCGCCCCGTCATTGAGCAGCGAGCCCCAACTGCTGAGCGGCTCTTGCACGCCCAGCCCAAGAAAACTTAAAAACGATTCGAACAGGATCATACTGGGAACCAGCAGTGACGCGTACACAACAACACCCAGCACATTCGGCACGATATGGCGCAACACAATGCCCGTGGTAGACACACCACACACCACCGCCGCTTCAATAAACTCTTTACGTTTGAGGCTAAGCGTCTGTCCGCGCACAATCCGCGCCATATCGAGCCATGACACCATGCCAATCGCAATGAAGATCAGCAGTAGCTGCTGTCCAAAAAAAGTCACCAGCAGGATGACGAAAAACATAAACGGAAATGAATTCAGGATCTCCAGCCAGCGCATCATGACAGAATCCACTTTGCCACACGCGTAGCCAGAAATGGCCCCGTACAAGGTGCCCACCAGCACGGCAATCAGCGCGGCAGCAATGCCCACCAGTAATGAAATTTTCCCGCCGATGGCAACGCGCACCAGCAGATCGCGGCCGTTAGAGTCGATACCAAAATAGTGCTTTGACGCCAAATCCGGTGCCTGAGACATCAGGGCGAAATCGGTATCGGCAAAATTGAAGGGAGACAACAACGGAGCCAACGTAACAAACAGCGTAATACTCCCCAGTACCATCAGACTCGCCACGGCAGCGCGGTGATGCATAAACCGCCGCCCGGCATCCTGCCATAGACTACGTCCCTTGATTTCCAATGATTGCCCCATCTTCATCAGCGTGTGATGATTTTGCTTTCTGAACATCCTCACCTCACTCAATAACGAATTTTGGGATCGATGACGGCATACAACACATCGATGATTGCATTAAACAGGATTGTCAAACTGCCCACCAGTATGGTTAGGCTAAGCACCAGAGAATAGTCCCGGTTCAATGCACCGTTAACAAACAGTTGTCCGATGCCTGGCAAACCGAAAATGGTCTCAATCACCATTGAACCAGTGATAATACCGACAAACGCTGGCCCCATGTAGGAGAGCACCGGCAGCAAGGCCGGTTTCAGCGCATGGCGCAAAATGATGTGGCGCATCGGCAGCCCTTTGGCGCGCGCGGTACGGATAAAATTGGCGTGCAGCACTTCAATCATCGCACCGCGCGTGATACGTGCGATACTGGCAATGTAAGAGAGTGAAAGCACCACCATCGGCAGTAACACATATTTACCTGTCCCACCGTTCCATCCCCTGGCGGGCAGCCAGCGCAGCGTGATGGAGAACACCAGCACCAAGAGTGGCGCGACCACAAAACTGGGGATCACTACACCGGTCATGGCAAATCCCATAATGGTGTAGTCCCAACGGCTATTTTGGTACAACGCCGCTACGATGCCTGCCGTCACGCCCAGAATCACGGCGAACACAAAGGCGGCCGCACCAAGTTTAGCGGAAACAGGAAACGCACTCGCCACCAGATCGTTAACCGAGTAGTCCTTATATTTAAAGGACGGACCAAAATCCCCCTGCGCCAATTGGAGCAGATAATTACCATATTGTTTCAATATCGGATCGTTGAGATGGTATTTGGCCTCAATATTTGCCATCACTTCCGGGGGCAAATTACGTTCGCCGGTAAAAGGACTTCCCGATGCTAACCGCATCATACAGAACGAAATCGTAATCAATATAAACAGCGTCGGTATCGCTTCCAGACAGAGACGCAGAATAAATTTCAGCATGGTTCTACCTATAAAGGCATTGCACCTGTGTCTGTGCTCGCCTTCTCTCTACCGATCATTTTTTCGGCAAGAGAGAAGCGATGCACATTAAGGGACGGCGTTAATGTTGCAAAATATAAAGATCTTTCACATGAATATTGTCGAGCGGATCATTTCCCGTCAGACCACCAACATAGGGTTTCACCAACCGGGTATTGGCGTAATAAAATACCGGGATCGTCACCGCATCGCGGTCCAATTGCGTTTCAGCCTGTTGATAAACAGTCGCACGTTCTTCTTCATTGGCCACTTGCAGTGATTTCGCTATAAGCGCATCAAACGCAGCGCTTTTGTAATGTGACCTATTTGAGCTACTGTCCGATAACATGCTGTTCAAAAATGACGACGGCTCATTATAATCCGCACACCACCCGGCGCGTGCCAAGTCGAAATTGCCCTGATGGCGTGTACTGAGAAACGTCTTACATTCCTGATTTTCCAATTTTACGTTCACACCAATATTTTGCTTCCAGAGCGACGCGGCCGCAATCGCCATTTTCTTATGCAGGTCGGAGGTATTATACAGCAGCGTCAACGTCAGCGGTTTTTCCGGTGTATACCCTGCTTCGGTTAACAACCGTTTTGCTTCAGCATTGCGTTTTTCCTGCGGTCAGGTAAACCCACCTCGTTATACACAAGTCCGCAACGCCTTATATGCCAAGGGTTAGCGGGCTGAAATAGGCAGCCGGTGGGGTTGTAAATGAAGTGAAACCGACGTGTACTATCGCCATTTACGGCGCTGAAAAATGACACGGGATTCAGATGGCTGGGCACACCAAGAACTGGAAGGGGTAAATCTTGGTGACACGAGGCTCAATAAGCGTGCCAAAGGGCTTTTGATACGGCTGGCTGAGAATCCGCAAGCCAGCATTCCGCATGCGTGCCTCGGATGGTCTGAGACGCTGGGTGCTTACCGCTTCATGGAGAACCAAGCATTCGAATGGCGAGACATTCTGCAACCTCACTGGCAGCGTACGCAGGAAAGGATCCGAGAACACGAGGTTGTGCTGTGTATCCAAGACACTACCGAGCTTGACTTCAACGGGCAGCAAATCCAAGGCTTGGGTCCCTTGAACTACGAAGCCAGGCGTGGTCTGTACCTGCATCCGACCTACGCGGTCAGTCCGGATCGCGTGGGGTTGGGCGTACTGGATGCGTGGATGTGGGCAAGAGAGCCGAAGGATGCAGACGGAAAACGCGATGGGCTCAAGGAGAGTACGCGCTGGCTCGAGGGATACGAGCGAGTTGCTGAACTCGCCTCGGAGTTGCCAAACACACATCTGGTGTACTTAGCCGATCGCGAAGCGGATATCAAGGCGTTGATGCAGCTCGCTGATGACCTTGGCACTCCGGCTGACTGGTTGATCCGCTCGACTCATAATCGCAGTCTGGACTGTAATGAGAAGCTTTGGCAGAAGGTTGGAAAGACCGTGCCGGTGGGAGAAATCCAATTCGTTATGGCGGCTCGCGCGGGGCAGAAGGCGCGTACGGTGAAACAGGCGCTGCGCGTGAAGCGAGTGTCGCTGCGTTGCGGGTTGGCAGTGACTTGTGTGATAGCCAAGGAAATTGAGCCGCCAGCAGGCGTGAAGCCGGTCGAGTGGCGGTTGCTGAGCAATCGCGTACCTGAAGGACGAGAAGATATCGTGGAGCTGATCGACTGGTATCGGGCTAGATGGGAAATCGAGATGTTCTTCAATGTGCTGAAGAACGGCTGCTGTGTCGAAGCGTTACAGTTATCGACCGTGGATCGCATTGAGCGGGCATTGGCGCTGTTCATGATCGTGGCATGGCGCATCGCCTATTTAATGCGTATGGGACGAACCTGTCCAGAGCTAGACGCAATGTTGTTCTTTGATTCCGACGAGACTCATGGCGCTTACCTACTGATGAACAAGCGTATGCCCAAGGGCCGCCCTAAGCTAAACGAAGTATTGCGCTTAGTTGCGCAACTCGGAGGCTTTCTTGCTCGAAAAGGCGACGGTGAACCAGGCGCAAAAACTATCTGGAAAGGCTTGCAGAAAGTCATGACGGCCGCCGAAACGCTACGCGCGCTCAGGCACGAACAGAGATGTGTATAACGAGGTGCCTCATCCCCCGTTCCTGATAGTTATAAGATGTATTAGTCGCGACTTGATCTGACACTGGACCTTGAAAGGTTGAGAGTTACCGGTTTTGATATGGGTGTCGAATCCTTATACAAAACACGAGGTAACTCTCATGCTTCATACTAACAATCCCATCATCAAACACAAAGCCGGCCTGCTCAATCTCGCCGAAGAACTCGGTAACGTATCAAAAGCCTGTAAAATCATGGGGGTGTCACGCGACACGTTTTATCGCTATCAGGAACTGGCGGCAGAAGGCGGCATTGACGCTCTGGTTAACCAAAACCGCCGGGTTCCCAACCTGAAAAACCGTGCTGATGAAGCCACTGAACGTGCGGTTGTTGATTACGCCATTGAGTTCCCGGCTCATGGCCAGCACCGGACCAGTAATGAGCTGCGTAAAAAAGGCGTCTTCATTTCTGGCAGCGGTGTGCGCTCCATCTGGCAACGACACGATCTGGAAAACTTTCGTAAGCGCCTGAAGGCACTTGAGGAAAAAGTTGCCAGAGAAGGCATCGTACTTACTGATGCTCAAATCGCTGCACTGGAGAAGAAGGCGCACGACGACGAAGCCTGTGGTGAAATAGAGACTGCTCACCCGGGTTATCTGGGGTCGCAGGACACCTTCTACGTGGGTAATCTGAAAGGTGTTGGCCGTATCTACCAGCAGACGTTCGTGGATACGTACTCGAAAGTGGCGCACTGCAAGCTTTACACGAGTAAAGCACCGATCTCTGCCGCCGACCTGCTCAATGATCGCGTGCTGCCGTTCTACGAAGCTCAGGGGCTGCCAATGCTAAGAATACTGACGGACAGGGGGACGGAGTACTGCGGTAAAGTGGAACAACATGACTATCAGCTGTACTTGGCTATCAACGATATAGACCATACGAAAACGAAAGCGATGTCTCCGCAGACAAACGGTATCTGCGAGCGCTTCCATAAAACTATTTTGCAGGATTTTTATCAGGTTGCGTTCCGTAAGACGTTATACGAGGACCTAGAAAGTCTACAAAAGGATCTGGACAACTGGTTGTGGCATTACAATAATGAGCGAACTCATCAGGGTAAAATGTGCTGCGGGCGTACGCCAATGGCCACGTTACTTGATGGTAAACGAGTCTGGGCAGAAAAAAATCTGAACCAGATTTAATCTGACAGACACCTGTATAAGGCTTTGTTGAATAAACAGATTTTATGCTACCAGCCCAGTAAAACGATTGTTTCCAGCAACGTAAAATCATGCAGTTAAGCATCATGAGAAAACGGAATGCCTGAGGTGATAAGCATTTTCTACCAAAATGGGCATAGTAAAACAGCACGATTCCCTATTATTCAACAAAGCCCCTGTATAAATAACCGGTAACTGTCAGATCAGGTCTGAGCTAATACATATAAGAGGACTGTAATAATGCGGTAGACTTTCCCGCGTTCATTGCCGAGTAATAAAAATAAAGCTGTGCCATGTTTATAACCCCAAAAGAGCGCTTTACCCGTGCAACGCGCGGCGGCGCATTGTATCATATTTTAAATAACCGGCGTGCCCGCTTGTCTATGCAGCTCCACGTGTCGTGAGAGACTACGAGTCGGGATAGTGACGCCATCACCGCCACAATGGTGTCGGTAATCGCTGTATATAAGGCAATGGGCAATTGCGAAAATTCCTATACTGAGGAAAACATTAACAGCATGAGCGATATTTAACGTAAATAATTAGCATTGTATGATATCGCCCCAAACGACGTGAAATCGCCCTCTTCTGAATAAGGGAACGAGTAACTTGATTTGTGTTTATCGACGCTGACAAAAGGTAAACGTTTCGGGTATAAAAAATGCTTATATCGCATCCTGTCGGCATCGCCGCTGACCGTTTTAACGCAACGTGCGTAGTAATACTCAAGTAACAAGTATTTCATTTGTTAACAACGTGGTTTTATTTACCTTAGTGGTAACGTGATATCGGTTTTAAAAACGCCATTTTTTAACAATATTACAAATTTGACTATTGCAGAAAATAAAATAGCCATCTATTATCACCCTACATACGCCACCAATAATATTATTTGAGATTATCACAATGAGCGAAGCACTAAAGGTTCTAAACAACATCCGTACTCTGCGCGCCCAAGCGAGAGAATGCAGCCTGGATACTTTGGAAGAAATGCTGGAAAAACTGGAAGTCGTTGTCAATGAGCGTCGTGACGAAGATAATCAGGCTCAGGCAGAAATCGAAGAACGTACCCGTAAATTACAGCAATATCGTGATATGTTGATTGCTGATGGCATCGACCCGAATGAACTGTTGCAATCTTTGGGTGCAGCAAAAACACCGGTCAAAAGCAAACGCGCTGCGCGCCCGGCAAAATATCAATATACTGATGAAAACGGTGAAGCAAGAACCTGGACTGGCCAAGGCCGTACCCCTGCCGTGATCAAGAAAGCCATTGAAGAGCAAGGTAAATCTCTGGACGATTTCCTGCTATAATTCCCAAGACCCTGTACATGATTCTGTGTAAATGCCTTTCTCAGTAGTGACCGTCCAGGCGGCCACCGAACTCGATAATAAAACGGCTCATTGCCATACGCCAGTCCCGCAGTGGCATCGTCCATTTCTGTGAGGCCGACGGGATTGCCAGCCACACCACCTTTTTCACTGCGTCGTCAGTCGGGAACACCTTGCGTTTTTAATCGTATGCCGGATCACACTGTTCAGCGACTCGATGACGTTGGTTGTGTCGATGACTTTGCGGATATCTGCCGGGTAAGCGAAGAACGTTGCCAGATTGCTCCAGTTCGTCTGCCAGCTCCGGCTTATCTGTGGATAGCGGCTGTCCCATGCGCTGGCGAATGCTTCCAGCCCCTGCTGGCCTGCTTCTTCCGTAGCGGCCTGATAGATGGCTTTCAGGTCGCGTGTGACGGCTTTGTAGTCCTTCCAAGAGACGAACCTCAGGCTGTTGCACGATGCACAGCTGGATGCGGGCTTCCGGATACACCGCGTTGATGGCGTCCGGGAAGCATTTCAGACCGTCGACACAGGCGATGAGGATATCGTTCAGGCCGCGGTTTTTTAGTTCTGTCAGCACATTGAGCCAGAACTTCGCGCCCTCGTTTTCGGCCAGCCACATACCCAGCAGTTCTTTCTGGCCCTCGATGTTGATACCCAGTGCCAGGAACACGGATTTATTGATGACGCGACTGTCCTGCCGGACCTTCAGGATGATACAGTCAAGGTAAACAATGGGATAGACTGCATCCAGTGGACGATTTTGCCATTCAGTAACCTGTTCCATCACGGCGTCGGTGACCTTCGAGACCAGCGCCGGTGAGACATCCGCGTCATACAGCTCGTTGAACGCAGACGCTATCTCGCGGGTGGTCATCCCTCTGGCGTACAGGGACAGGATTTGATTATCCATCCCGGTGATCCGGGTCTGGTTTTTCTTCACCAGTTGTGGTTCGAAGGAGCCATCACGATCGCGCGGAGTACGTAGTGCCAGAGGGCCATCCCCGGTGGTCACGGTGTTTGTGGAATAGCCGTTGCGGGAGTTGGCCCCCGGTTTGGGCTGATTTTTATCGTAGCCCAGATGGTGGGACATTTCGGCGTTGAGAGCAGCCTCAACGCTGATTTTCTTCAGCAGGCGATCGAATTGGCTGAGATCGTCAGGGGTTTTGAGATTTTTGGCCAGTTCGTTAGCCAGAGCCTGCAACTGTTTTTCGTCCATAAATTAACCTGTTTTTGATGTTGGATTGAACATATCAAAATCAGGCAATTACACAAATTTATGTACAGGGTCATTCCCAATCGGAATTGTTGTGCTTATTTAACAAAAAACCCCGTTTAACGGGGTTTTTTATATCTATTTTTCGTGACGCCCCGCGAAACACAAGGCAAAGCGCCATCGAATCAGGTTATTTCACATCATTTTCATTAACGGTTTCATTAAGCCATGCGGCAAAATCATTACCCAGCGTATTGTGACGCAGGCCGTATTCTACAAATGCACGCATGTAACCCAATTTGTTTCCGCAGTCATGACTTACACCTTTAAGGTGGTACGCTTCCACGGTTTCTTTTTCCATCAACATGGCAATGGCATCCGTTAATTGGATTTCATTACCCGCTCCCGGCGGTGTTTTTTCCAGCAGAGACCAAATATCAGCCGAAAGTACATAGCGACCGACAATAGCCAAATTAGAAGGTGCCTCTGACGCCTTGGGTTTTTCCACTACGCCCACCATCGGTGCACTGTCTCCAGGCTCTAATGTCTGCCCTTTGCAATCAACAACACCATAGCTGCTGACCTCTTCAACCGGTTCAACCATAATTTGGCTGTGACCCGTTTCAGAAAAACGAGCCAGCATTTCACTCAGGTTGTCTTTCTTCAGATTGGATTCAAATTCATCAATGATAACGTCGGGCAAAATAACAGCGACGGGTTCATCCCCCACTAAAGGGTATGCGCACATGACAGCGTGTCCCAATCCTTTCGCCAGACCCTGACGTACTTGCATGATGGTGACATGTTTCGGGCAAATAGACTGAACTTCTTCCAACAGTTGACGCTTAACGCGCTTCTCCAGCATCGCTTCCAGCTCAAAACTGGTATCGAAGTGGTTTTCAATGGAATTCTTGGATGAGTGTGTAACCAAAATGATTTCGTTCAAGCCTGCGGCAATACACTCATTGACGACGTATTGAATGAGCGGCTTATCAACCAGCGGCAACATTTCTTTTGGAATCGCTTTTGTTGCCGGCAGCATCCGAGTCCCTAGCCCTGCGACGGGGATGACCGCTTTTTTAACTTTTTTATTCACCGTTGACATAACAACCTCTGATATACCGTTCAAATAATGAACTTTATTGCCGGGTTTAATTCGTGGTACACCAGCCTGCCCGGCCAGAGACGACACCCGGTAAACACAATGGCTATGATAAAAATAAAACAACGCTTTATATAGTAGGAAATAAAAATTAATTACGAAAGCGAAGAGTATGCAAAAAATTGCATGATGTGTATTAGCTCAGACCTGATCTGACAGTTACCGGTTATTTATACAGGTGTCTGTCAGATTAAATCTGGTTCAGATTTTTTTCTGCCCAGACTCGTTTACCATCAAGTAACGTGGCCATTGGCGTACGCCCGCAGCACATTTTACCCTGATGAGTTCGCTCATTATTGTAATGCCACAACCAGTTGTCCAGATCCTTTTGTAGACTTTCTAGGTCCTCGTATAACGTCTTACGGAACGCAACCTGATAAAAATCCTGCAAAATAGTTTTATGGAAGCGCTCGCAGATACCGTTTGTCTGCGGAGACATCGCTTTCGTTTTCGTATGGTCTATATCGTTGATAGCCAAGTACAGCTGATAGTCATGTTGTTCCACTTTACCGCAGTACTCCGTCCCCCTGTCCGTCAGTATTCTTAGCATTGGCAGCCCCTGAGCTTCGTAGAACGGCAGCACGCGATCATTGAGCAGGTCGGCGGCAGAGATCGGTGCTTTACTCGTGTAAAGCTTGCAGTGCGCCACTTTCGAGTACGTATCCACGAACGTCTGCTGGTAGATACGGCCAACACCTTTCAGATTACCCACTTAGAAGGTGTCCTGCGACCCCAGATAACCCGGGTGAGCAGTCTCTATTTCACCACAGGCTTCGTCGTCGTGCGCCTTCTTCTCCAGTGCAGCGATTTGAGCATCAGTAAGTACGATGCCTTCTCTGGCAACTTTTTCCTCAAGTGCCTTCAGGCGCTTACGAAAGTTTTCCAGATCGTGTCGTTGTGTAGTGGCACACTGATACTGGCCACCTGATCGGAGGTGATATGCTCACCTCATCAACACGACAGGTGACCTCATGGGTAAACATTTTACGGCGGAATTTAAGCTCGAAGCCGCAAAGCTGGTTGTCGACCACGGCTACACATACGTTAAGGCCGCAGAGGCGGTTAATGTCAGCCATTCTGCCATTAGTCGCTGGGTCAATAAGCTTCGCCTTGAACGACAGGGAAAAACGCCAACGGGACTTCCTCTTACCCCTGAACAGCTCGAGCTGCGTGAGATGAAGAAAAAAGTCCAATGCCTTGAAATGGAGAACGAAATCCTAAAAAAGGCTACGGCGCTCTTAATGTCGGACTCACTCAACGGTTCACGGTAGTCAACAGGCTGAGGGCGCGATACCCGGTCACGGCGTTGTGCCAAACTTTTGAGGTACATCGCAGCAGCTACAGGCACTGGCAGGCTTCCGCTAATGAACCCGACGGTGAGCGCGTGGTTAAGTGTAGCCGCGTCATGGAAGCCTGGAACGCCAGCGGCGGCTCTGCCGGCGCTCGAAGTATCGCGACCATCGTCACCGGCAGCTCCGGTGTCAAAATGGGGCGCTGGCTGGCTGGCAAGCTGATGAAGGAGCTGGGTATCGCCAGCTGCCAGCGACCGGCTCACAAATACAAACGCGGCGGCAATGAACACGTTGAAATACCGAACTATCTCAACCGCCAATTCGCGGTTACCGCGCCGGATCAGGTCTGGTGCGGCGATGTGACCTACATCTGGACGGGCAAATGCTGGGCTTACCTTGCGGTGGTGCTAGACCGGTTCGCCCGCAAACCGGTGGGCTGGGCCATGTCGACGTCGCCGGACTCGGCGCTGACAGTTAAAGCGTTGCAGATGGCCTGGGAACTCCGGGGACAACCAACAGGAGTCATGTTCCACAGCGACCAGGGCAGCCACTATACCAGCCGTCAATACCGGCAAGCCCTGTGGCGCTTCCGGATAAAGCAGAGTATGAGTCGGCGGGGTAACTGCTGGGATAATGCGCCAATGGAGCGGTTCTTCCGCAGCCTGAAGACAGAATGGGTGCCGACAAAGGGTTACAACAGCTTCAGCGAAGCCCAGGATGCGATTATCCGCTACATCACGGGGTATTACAGCGCTATCCGGCCTCACTGGTATAACGGCGGCTTAACTCCAAACGAATCTGAGCGACTGTTCTACATACAGTCTAATGCGGTGGCCAATATTAGTTGACCACTACAATTCCGTAGGCCTCATCACACTGCATAAGCCTTCAATCTGTTGATAACATCAGCCGTAAGCGTCCACCGCGCCCCCAGACCTGACATTCAAAAGCAGCGCACTCATAGTTTAATTGGTTAAGATATGCTCCATCGAGGGTGCCGAGCGGAATAGCATTGTTTAACACCAACTGCTCCTCTCCTGCGTTCAGCATGGCATGCAAACCGGCTGAAATAAGGATGAGCCGTTGCAATCCTCGGTGATAGTAACCCACCAGCAGCGGGAAACGCCCATTAAGATTGGCCTGGCGCAGCAATTGGTTGACCTGCCGCAACAAGACAGGCAATTCGGGTAGGCGGTGTTGTTGGTTAGCCAGATGCGCTTGTAACAACCCGTTAAACAGTGTGCGCAGCAGCAGAGCTGCCAGCGTGCCGTTATTGTTCACGGCTTGCGTCACATCTAGACAATAGAATGCCAAGTCATCATCAGACAACGCGGCAATATCCAATACCAGCCCCGGTTGTTCCAATGACGTCAATTGACGGTAACGCACGCTGCAACCGGCCATTTTTTGTTGCACCGGAGGCTGTAGCTGCGCCAGTAGTTTATTGACCGCATCTGGCGATTGATTGAGTGAATCCATGTCCTCCATCAACTGCTCAACTTCGCTCAGTTGAGAAGTAAACATGTCGGGATACATGCAGGTCATCACGGCTTCGCGCAAGCGTGCATAATCGCGGATAGGTTTAAGCATCACGTCCTGCACGCCCAGGCGCAGCACTTTGGCAACATCCCCCATCTGACTGGTGGCAGACACCACCAGAATGGGCGTGCGATTATCTTGCAACCGGAGCGTTTCAACGAACTCAATGCCCCCCATTAGCGGCATTTCCAAATCGCACACGATCAAATCAGGGCGATAGTTTTGCATTATGGCTAATGCATCCACCCCATTGACAGCTTCACGCACAGATGCACCCAGCGATGTCAGATAGCCAGCGATCACGGAACGAAATACCGCTTCATCTTCAACAATCAAAATGTGCTTATCTGTTAATGGCTGACCCATTGATGACCTCATACGTCAACTTCATGCATATTCCCTCGCGTTGTTCGGCCTTACCCCCTACCACTCTACATTTTTAACCTTGTTGATACTTATCAGGCGCTGCTGCTCCACTAGCCTGCGTCTCGGTTTACCAGCAGTTGTAATTCATCTTGTTTTTTCTCCACAGCC
The DNA here is from genome assembly GCF_053848865.1 of Symbiopectobacterium sp. Eva_TO. Taxonomy (NCBI): domain Bacteria; kingdom Pseudomonadati; phylum Pseudomonadota; class Gammaproteobacteria; order Enterobacterales; family Enterobacteriaceae; genus Symbiopectobacterium; species Symbiopectobacterium sp. Eva_TO. The sequence continues at coordinate 3,827,667 of NZ_JBSPEY010000004.1, forward strand.
AGTCGCCCTGCGGCAATCGCCTCTTGCGCACGGTGAAAATCCAGCGTGGCAATTTGTGGACAATAGGGCTGCACCACCACATCAGGCGGATCGCCAGCCATACGATGCATTTTTAAACGGTTTTCCAGCACCTGAATGGAGGCCGTCATGATATCCATCGCTGAAGGTGCACGGTTGGCACGCTGGCGCTGCAACCCCATGGACAAGCGCTGCCTGAGCTTGTGCTGCCAGTTGAGCGGCGTAGAATCCGCGTGCGTCTCTTCAGCCATCGCGGCCACGGACAGCATGTCGTCATGCCCCAGGGTCGCGTTATGCTGCAAATCCACAGCAATCACCACATCAGCGCCCAGTGCGCGAGCCAGAGAAACCGGCACCGGGTTCACCACAGCACCATCAACCAGCCAATAGGCATTGTGTCGCACGGGCGCAAGCAACCCCGGTATATTGCATGAGGCGCGGATCGCATGGTGCAGATCGCCCTCGGTAAGCCACAGTTCTCTCGCCGTTGTCAGGTTGGTGGCCACTGCCCCGAACTTGATAGCACATTCGTCGATCTGCTGGGTACGCAAGATGTGTCGCACCTGGTTAAATACCCGATCGCCGCGCAATAACCCGCCACGTTGCCAGGAGAGATCCATCAGGCGAATCACATCCCAATGATGAAACCCACTCACCCAGCGCGCCATGGCATTCAAACGATTGGTGGCATACGCTGCCCCCACCAAAGCGCCCACCGAATAACCCGCTACCACATCGATAACAATACCCATTTCAGTCAATGCCTGAATGACACCAATATGGGCCCATCCTTTCGCCGCATCCGATCCCAGCGCCAAACCAATCTTTCTTTGCCTCATGATATCCTTCTCATCTCGCTATTCATTTTAGCGCACATTGCCACTCACCGAGATTGTTAGGTAACATATCGCCACGACGTTGAGTTATTTTCACGCAAATATCGATATTTTTTAATTTTTTTACTGTTCGTCATACAACCAGGAGTTACCGTGCCGCGCCGCAAAGCTGTCCTCTGCGGGAGTGGTAAGCAGTATACCGCATGCTGCCTTCCCTATCTGCAACGGACCGACATTCCACCAACACCAGAAGCATTAATGCGTTCACACTATTGTGCTTACGTAGCCCATGACGTTGATTATCTTATCGCTACCTGGGATCCTGCGCTTCATCCCGAAAAATGGCGTGCTTCAATCACCGAAAGCGCTCAGGATACGCAGTGGCAACGATTGAATGTGCTGGCTGCCAGCTCAGGACGCGATACGGATGAAGGTTATGTTGAATTCGCTGCGCGCTATACCGACACCTCGCAGCCAGAGCGTACATCGCTGATGCGCGAGCGCTCACGCTTCCTTCGTCGCCTCGATCGCTGGTACTATGTAGACGGCGTGCATCTGCAAACCGGCAGAAACGATCGCTGTCCGTGCGGTTCGGACAAAAAATACAAACAGTGCTGCGGGCGTGGATAGGCGCGTAGTGTAAGGCAAAAAATGTAACCCGGTGGCATGCTTCCCCTTATCACGGCGATAAATCGCACGAACGTGGCAGCTTTCGGGGATGATGACAGACGATTTTGGACAGGGTTCTTATTTCCATGCAATCCCAAACGATGCAATCTCAGGCAATACAACGAAAAGTGTTGCGTACCATTTGCTCCGATGCAAAGGGGCTTATCGCAAAAATTACCAACATCTGCTACAAACACGAATTAAACATTGTGCAGAACAATGAATTTGTCGATCACCGCACCGGGCGCTTTTTCATGCGTACCGAATTAGAAGGGATCTTCAATGATACTACGCTGTTGGCCGATTTAGACGGCGCGCTGCCGGAAGGCTCCGTGCGCGAACTGAGTGATGCAGGCCGCCGTCGTATCGTGGTTCTGGTCACCAAAGAAGCGCATTGTCTGGGCGATTTGCTGATGAAGAGTGCCTACGGTGGCCTGGATGTGGAAATTGCCGCCGTGATTGGCAACCACGATACGTTGCAGACGCTGGTAGAACGTTTTGATATCCCGTTCCATCTGGTGAGCCATGAAGGGCTCTTACGAGAAGCGCACGACCAGTTGATGATTGAGCAGATTGATGCGTACAAACCGGATTACGTGGTATTGGCCAAATATATGCGCGTTTTGACGCCTGCTTTTGTGCAGCACTATCCAAATCAGGTGATTAACATCCACCACTCGTTCCTGCCTGCGTTCATCGGTGCACGGCCATACCATCAGGCCTATGAGCGCGGCGTGAAGATCATCGGTGCGACCGCCCACTACGTGAACGACAACCTGGATGAAGGTCCGATCATCATGCAGGATGTGATCAACGTGGATCACACCTATACCGCCGATGACATGATGCGTGCAGGCCGCGACGTCGAGAAAAACGTCCTGAGCCGCGCCCTTTACCGCGTGCTGGCACAACGTGTTTTCGTTTACGGTAATCGCACCATTATTCTTTAAGCCGCTGTTTTTCCACTCAACCTTGAGTGGAAAACCCGCAAGGCGCGTGAAAAAACGGCAAACAAACGCGTTTTTTTGCGTTCAGGCTTTACAGGGGCGTCGCATTTGATATGATGCGCCCCGCTTACCAAGAAAGCGCACAATCAGTTAGGCCATGGTGGGGTTCCCGAGCGGCCAAAGGGAGCAGACTGTAAATCTGCCGTCACAGACTTCGAAGGTTCGAATCCTTCCCCCTGTAGTGGCCAGTATCAGTGTGCCACTACAGTGTCCTGCGACCCCAGATAACCCCATATCGTTATACACATCTTTTGGCCATTTTTTGAACAGGATGCTCAGAACCCCGTGAATTAAGGCATTCAAGCCATCCCATTGGCTTTTTGAGGTTCAAAATGCCACTCTGAGATAAACCCGTAACTCATTGATTAAACAGTGCGTTAGAAAGATGTGTATAACGATATGAGATAACCCGGGTGAGCAGTCTCTATTTCACCACAGGCTTCGTCGTCGTGCGCCTTCTTCTCCAGTGCAGCGATTTGAGCATCAGTAAGTACGATGCCTTCTCTGGCAACTTTTTCCTCAAGTGCCTTCAGGCGCTTACGAAAGTTTTCCAGATCGTGTCGTTGCCAGATGGAGCGCACACCGCTGCCAGAAATGAAGACGCCTTTTTTACGCAGCTCATTACTGGTCCGGTGCTGGCCATGAGCCGGGAACTCAATGGCGTAATCAACAACCGCACGTTCAGTGGCTTCATCAGCACGGTTTTTCAGGTTGGGAACCCGGCGGTTTTGGTTAACCAGAGCGTCAATGCCGCCTTCTGCCGCCAGTTCCTGATAGCGATAAAACGTGTCGCGTGACACCCCCATGATTTTACAGGCTTTTGATACGTTACCGAGTTCTTCGGCGAGATTGAGCAGGCCGGCTTTGTGTTTGATGATGGGATTGTTAGTATGAAGCATGAGAGTTACCTCGTGTTTTGTATAAGGATTCGACACCCATATCAAAACCGGTAACTCTCAACCTTTCAAGGTCCAGTGTCAGATCAAGTCGCGACTAATACATGTAATTGCCTGATTTTGATATGTTCAATCCAACATCAAAAACAGGTTAATTTATGGACGAAAAACAGTTGCAGGCTCTGGCTAACGAACTGGCCAAAAATCTCAAAACCCCTGACGATCTCAGCCAATTCGATCGCCTGCTGAAGAAAATCAGCGTTGAGGCTGCTCTCAACGCCGAAATGTCCCACCATCTGGGCTACGATAAAAATCAGCCCAAACCGGGGGCCAACTCCCGCAACGGCTATTCCACAAACACCGTGACCACCGGCGATGGCCCTCTGGCACTACGTACTCCGCGCGATCGTGATGGCTCCTTCGAACCACAACTGGTGAAGAAAAACCAGACCCGGATCACCGGGATGGATAACCAAATCCTGTCCCTGTACGCCAGAGGGATGACCACCCGCGAGATAGCGTCTGCGTTCAACGAGCTGTATGACGCGGATGTCTCACCGGCGCTGGTCTCGAAGGTCACCGACGCCGTGATGGAACCGGTTACTGAATGGCAAAATCGTCCACTGGATGCAGTCTATCCCATTGTTTACCTTGACTGTATCATCCTGAAGGTCCGGCAGGACAGTCGCGTCATCAATAAATCCGTGTTCCTGGCACTGGGTATCAACATCGAGGGCCAGAAAGAACTGCTGGGTATGTGGCTGGCCGAAAACGAGGGCGCGAAGTTCTGGCTCAATGTGCTGACAGAACTAAAAAACCGCGGCCTGAACGATATCCTCATCGCCTGTGTCGACGGTCTGAAAGGCTTCCCGGACGCCATCAACGCGGTGTATCCGGAAGCCCGCATCCAGCTGTGCATCGTGCAACAGCCTGAGGTTCGTCTCTTGGAAGGACTACAAAGCCGTCACACGCGACCTGAAAGCCATCTATCAGGCCGCTACGGAAGAAGAAGCAGGCCAGCAGGCGCTGGAAGCATTCGCCAGCGCATGGGACAGCCGCTATCCACAGATAAGCCGGAGCTGGCAGACGAACTGGAGCAATCTGGCAACGTTCTTCGCTTACCCGGCAGATATCCGCAAAGTCATCGACACAACCAACGCCATCGAGTCGCTGAACAGTGTGATCCGGCATGCGATTAAAAAACGCAAGGTGTTCCCGACTGACGACGCAGTGAAAAAGGTGGTGTGGCTGGCAATCCCGTCGGCCTCACAGAAATGGACGATGCCACTGCGGGACTGGCGTATGGCAATGAGCCGTTTTATTATCGAGTTCGGTGACCGCCTGGACGGTCACTACTGAGAAAGGCATTTACACAGAATCATGTACAGGGTCCTAAACAGAGAGTGCGCCCACACTCACTGCACTTTAGCACATTGATCTTATTTGATTTCTCTATGAGCGGTGATGATATTATTTTGATAGAAATCACCGGACAATAAAAAGCAAACACACACCAGCTAATCTGCACAGGGTCAAGGTTGAGACTCAACGCCAGCAAAGGTAGCGTGATATGGTAAATCTCGATTCCCAGCAGTGAAAACGCAGAACTAGCGACAAAAACGTTAAAGTTGTTCTTCATCATATCCAGATAGCTGAAGACGATCAGATCCGTCTGCCACAATTGTTATTTGTTATGAAGAAGCAACGTTACACCGTTTTATTCACGATTACGGTGCGGTTCACCACATATCTCAGGCTTTTCCTTTCCAACTGCCCGGCGAATAGGAAAACACCGGCAGTTGCCATGACCACCGGATCGCCGCCAGGCGCAACGAGAGCCCCAAGGTAAAGGACACCAGCAGATTAATATCGTGGTTGATCTGTAACGCTTTCAGCCCGAGATAAAGCAGCGCCACCAGCAGTGATACGCTGGCATAGAGCTCTTTTCTGAGCACCATCGGCGTGCGGTTACAAAAGATATCACGCAGAATACCACCGAAGATCCCGGTGACAATCCCGGCCATAATGACCACGGTAAAGGAGTAGTTCAGCTTCTGCGCCACATTGCAGCCAATAATGGTAAAGGCAATCAGCCCCATGGCGTCAAGGATCAGGAACAGTCGATGCAAGTGATGCATGATACGGGCAATTACGATAGTGAACAGGCCTGCACCAATCGTCAGATAAATATACCCCGGGTGTTGCGTCCAGCCGATGGGATAGTTGCCGAGCAGGATATCACGAACTGTGCCACCGCCCAGTGCGGTGATAAAAGCGATCATCGCCACACCGAAAATATCCATGTTCCTGCGTCCGGCGGCCAATGCGCCAGACATGCCTTCTGCGGTAATTGCGATCAGATAGATGTAAATAAGCACACAAGTTTTCCTGTGAAATGTGCCTTTCCCCCTGTCCGTTTTACCTGAGAGTTTATGCAGCTCACGCCGCTTGCCCCTTCGGTGGGTGGCTACGCCGATAAACAACGTGCACACCGCTCTCCAGTCGGCGTATCAACAAGGTGCAGTAAGGTGGCCTGAGCGATTATGGGAGTTTGCGCCTTCGGCGGGTCGCGCGTTGCGCGATCCTATCTCCTGCGAGTTGCGAAGTATAAGGGCTTACTATCGCTACTTCAACCTTCCGTTCGCTCGCCAGACCTCGATATCATCCGCCGTGCACCGCTGGCGTGACCTTTGCCTGTTTTTTCTGATACCATCTGCGTCACAATTTCCTGATATGGCAGTGACGATGAAAGTTGTTTCTTTTAATATCAATGGGCTGCGTGCCCGCCCTCACCAACTGGCCGCTATCATCGCCCAGCATCAGCCGGATATAATTGGCTTGCAGGAAACCAAAGTCCACGATGATATGTTTCCCTTCGAAGAGATACGCAAGCTCGGCTATCAGGTCTACTATTACGGGCAAAAAGGCCATTATGGCGTCGCGCTGCTGTGTAAAGAGACACCGATTGCCGTGCGCTACGGCTTTCCCACCGATGAACCCGATGCGCAACGACGCATCATCATGGCAGATTTCGCCACGCCCGCAGGTACGCTGACCGTTATCAATGGCTATTTCCCACAGGGAGAGAGTCGCGACCATCCGGTAAAATTCCCGACCAAAACACGCTTTTATGCCGACTTGCAGACCTATCTGGCGCAGCATCACACCCCGGAGCAACCGCTGATTGTCATGGGGGATATCAATATCAGCCCGACGGATCTGGATATTGGCATTGGCGAAGAAAACCGTAAGCGCTGGCTGCGCACCGGTAAGTGTTCATTTTTACCTGAAGAGCGTGAATGGATGACGCGCTTGCTGGGATGGGGATTGGTCGATACCTTCCGCGCACTGGCGCCAGACACTACCGATCGCTATTCCTGGTTTGACTACCGCTCTGCCGGTTTTGACGACAATCGCGGCCTGCGAATTGATGTGATCCTCGCCAGTCAGGCATTGGCGGCACACTGCACGGCGAGCGATATCGATTACGGCATACGCGGTATGGAAAAAACCGTCCGACCACGCGCCGATTTGGGCCACGTTCTCCGGTCTTTAACACCTTGTGATGGCAGCCGCACGCGGCTGCCCCACCTTGGAAACCGTTACTGTTTAAGCACCTGCCAGATCAGATTATTCGTCCCCAGCGTTTGCCTGTCGCGTACACACTGCAACAACACGCCTTCCGTTCTCACCACCGCGCCTTCGGTATAATTACGATTCTCGAACACGCAGCAACGCATACAGTTGTTTTGCGGCTCTCGCCGCGTCGAACCGTTGTTATCGCCCCAAATCACACTGGGCGGTACGCCAACCACGATATCCGTATTCCCCCGCGAGGGCGTGGTCACCGCTGTAGTGGCACACTGATACTGGCCACCTGATCGGAGGTGATATGCTCACCTCATCAACACGACAGGTGACCTCATGGGTAAACATTTTACGGCGGAATTTAAGCTCGAAGCCGCAAAGCTGGTTGTCGACCACGGCTACACATACGTTAAGGCCGCAGAGGCGGTTAATGTCAGCCATTAGTCGCTGGGTCAATAAGCTTCGCCTTGAACGACAGGGAAAAACGCCAACGGGACTTCCTCTTACCCCTGAACAGCTCGAGCTGCGTGAGATGAAGAAAAAAGTCCAATGCCTTGAAATGGAGAACGAAATCCTAAAAAAGGCTACGGCGCTCTTAATGTCGGACTCACTCAACGGTTCACGGTAGTCGACAGGCTGAGGGCGCGATACCCGGTCACGGCGTTGTGCCAAACTTTTGAGGTACATCGCAGCAGCTACAGGCACTGGCAGGCTTCCGCTAATGAACCCGACGGTGAGCGCGTGGTTAAGTGTAGTCGCGTCATGGAAGCCTGGAACGCCAGCGGCGGCTCTGCCGGCGCTCGAAGTATCGCGACCATCGTCACCGGCAGCTCCGGTGTCAAAATGGGGCGCTGGCTGGCTGGCAAGCTGATGAAGGAGCTGGGTATCGCCAGCTGCCAGCGACCGGCTCACAAATACAAACGCGGCGGCAATGAACACGTTGAAATACCGAACTATCTCAACCGCCAGTTCGCGGTTACCGCGCCGGATCAGGTCTGGTGCGGCGATGTGACCTACATCTGGACGGGCAAATGCTGGGCTTACCTTGCGGTGGTGCTAGACCTGTTCGCCCGCAAACCGGTGGGCTGGGCCATGTCGACGTCGCCGGACTCGGCGCTGACAGTTAAAGCGTTGCAGATGGCCTGGGAACTCCGGGGACAACCAACAGGAGTCATGTTCCACAGCGACCAGGGCAGCCACTATACCAGCCGTCAATACCGGCAAGCCCTGTGGCGCTGCCGGATAAAGCAGAGTATGAGTCGGCGGGGTAACTGCTGGGATAATGCGCCAATGGAGCGGTTCTTCCGCAGCCTGAAGACAGAATGGGTGCCGACAAAGGGTTACAACAGCTTCAGCGAAGCCCAGGACGCGATTATCCGCTACATCACGGGGTATTACAGCGCTATCCGGCCTCACTGGTATAACGGCGGCTTAACTCCAAACGAATCTGAGCGACTGTTCTACATACAGTCTAATGCGGTGGCCAATATTAGTTGACCACTACACCGCAGTGGATTGCGCCCACACGGGCAGAGAGACCAGCGCGCTGACAAACAACATCATCTGTGATGATTTCATCCGTTCTGCTCCTTCGCGGCCTTTTTCGCCGTGGGTTTACGTGTTTTCTTCTGCGTTTTTTGTGGTGCTTGCAGCCCGCGGAATGCCGATGCGGACCGGTTTTGTCGTGCTTGCTCGATCAATCCACTCAAGGTTTGAGTGAGCGGTTGCATAAAATCCTGGTAGCGGCGCTGTTTTTCACTGATCAACGTTAATGTAGCTTCCCAGTTGGCGGTCATATCCGGCAATGCTGCGCTAGGCGGTAATGCGTGAATCAGCGCGCGCCCCGCTTCGCTGGCATGAATGTAACGCCCTTTTTTAAACAGAAAGTTTCGTTTAAAGAGTAGCTCAATAATGCCTGCACGCGTGGCTTCAGTGCCGAGTCCATCGGTTTCACGCAATATCTTCTTCAACGTTTTATCTTGCACAAAACGGGCAATACCGGTCATAGCCGAGAGCAACGTAGCATCGGTAAAAGGACGCGGAGGCTGGGTTTGCCGCTCCACCACTTCACCTTTTTCACACAGCAGCACATCCCCTTTAGCCACCACCGGCAACGGCAAGCCGTCGTTTTCGTCGTCGCGCTCCTTGGCACCCAGCAGCGCGCGCCAGCCCGCATCGGCCAGAAAACGGGCTTTGGCAATAAATGTTCCCCCAGCGATATCGAGGGTAATAACGCATTTACGAAACACCGCATCAGGGCAAAACTGCATCAGATACTGTCGGGCAATCAGCCCGTACACCTGACGCTCGTTCTCGCTTAGCAAGACGCTGGCGCTGCGCGCAGTGGGAATAATCGCATGGTGAGCATCGACTTTGCTGTCATCCCAGCAGCGATTGCGGCGTTCAAGATCGACGACCGGTTGCGGCAATAACCCGGAGGCATGCACCGTAATCGCATTGATAACCGCGTGACGCCCGGCAAAATGTTCTTCAGGCAGGTAACGGCAGTCCGAACGCGGATAGGTAATCAGCTTATGGGTTTCATACAAGAGCTGGCAGGTGTCCAGCACTAATTGTGCGCTCAGGTCAAAGCGTTTCGCGGCTTCAATTTGCAATGCGGAGAGAGAATAAGGCAGCGGTGCCGTTTCCGACTCACGCTTATCGCTGTAATCCGTTACGGTAGCCGGCTGCCCGGCAATGCGTTTGACCACATGCTCAGCCAAAGAACGGTGCAACAGACGCCCTTCTTCATCCTGATAAGGTTCACAGGATTCGCTCGGTTGCCACAGCGCGACAAAGCGTTCATCAGCAGGCGTGACAATATGCGCCTTGACCTCAAAGTAATCCTTGGAGACGAAGTTTTCGATCTCTTCATCGCGGCGTACCACAAGCCCCAGCACCGGCGTTTGCACCCGTCCGACGGAGAGCACGCCGTCATAGCCCGCATTGCGCCCTAATAGTGTGTAGGCGCGAGTCATGTTAATGCCATAGAGCCAGTCAGCACGCGAACGCGCCAGCGCAGAGACGCACAGTGGCACAAAGTCGCGGTTATCGCGCAGGCGTTCGACCGCACGCGTCACCGCCTGCGGGTTGAGATCGTTGATCAGGCAGCGCCGCACCTGCTGGCGTTTTTCCGGGGCCAGCGCCAAATACTCCAGCACTTCATCCACCAGCAGTTGCCCTTCGCGATCCGGGTCACCGGCGTGGATCACCTCTGACGCTTCCCCCAACAGCTTCTTGATGGCATTCAATTGTTTGCTCACTGATGGGCGCGGCATTAATAGCCATTTTTCGGGGATAATCGGTAGATCGGCCAACGACCAGCGCGCATAGCGGGCATCATAGGCATCGGGCTGAGCCTGCTCGAGCAGATGCCCGACGCACCAGGTGACGACATCCTGCGAACCGCAGGCGATGTAGCCGTCGCCTCGCCGATGCGGTTTGGGCAAGACATCGGCTATCGCCCTGGCAAGGCTGGGTTTTTCAGCAATAAACAGGCGCATTATCAGAAATAACGGACAAATTTTTCCGTGTCCACCGGCACAACCGTGGTGGACGCTTTCAGTTGCGGTGTTCCCAAATAGAGAAACCCGACAATTTCATCTTGTTCGCGGCAACCGAAGGCTTCACGCACCTGTTGGTGTTCAGTCCACAGGCCACTGCGCCAGATGCCGTTGAAACCCTGCGCCAGTGCAGCCATTTGCATCGCTTGCACCGCGCAGCCCGCGGAAACCACCTGCTCCCACTTAGGCACCTTGGGATTTTCTTCGCAGTGTGCAATCACGGTGATGACCATTGGGGCGCGAAACGGGGTTTGACGGGCTTTATCTTGTTCAGCAGCGTCCAGTCCATCCTGTTGAGCAGCAGCGTGTAAAACTTCACTCAGGCGGGCCAACCCCTCATCCTGTGCAATCACGAAACGCCACGGTTGCAGAGTGCCGTGATCTGGCGCGCGCATACCTGCATGAATAATATTGGCCAACGCGTCACCTTGCGGTGCCGGAGCAGCCAAACGCGAGGCAGAACGGCGATTAAGTAACAAGTCCAGTGCATCCATCATTTTTCTCCTGTTAACGGCCTGCATGAAAAATAGCGCCAAGCGTAGCCATCGCCTGTCATTGCGCTCCACGGTATCACAACTCGCGATGCGTCAGTAACGGTTTTATGGCAATCCTATCATAGCGGATACCGGCAATAATGCGGGGAGATTCTGAATGTTATCGGCCTTATTCAGGCGGTTGACCTATGATGATGTGCAAGCACAGAACGTCTGCCTGCGCATCCAAACAGTGACCAGCAACGTGCTCAATGCCGTGCCGCGATCACTCTGCGTCGTGACGCAAATGGTACACCTTTAACTGATTCCAGAAATCGAGGCCAATCAGCGTGTCATTTCCTGCACGACGAAAGGAGAACGCACCACCTTTATTGTGTCTGATACGGATAATACCTTGTTCTTCTTGCGCTTTTACTGGGGCAATACCACGCATGTTCACCACACCGTCTTCGGCAATAGTGATATCAGGATCGCCCGTTTCGCGCAGGGCAAAGGCTCCTACGGGAATACCCGATGCCGGTGACGCGATGTCCTGCTCTGTAAATGAGGACAGATTGGCAACGTTCTGGCACGATGCACCATCATTAATCGGCGCAGCGCAGGCAACCTGCAAAAGGTCACGGGCAGCCAAATATTGCCCACTACGCCACTGCGCTTTGGCCGCTTCGTTGCACAGTTTGGCCGAGACACCGCTGCGGCATAGCGCTGCCATAGTATCGGTATATTCTTGCGCCGGTGCCGCCGGGATGCCCGTCACGGCTGCGAACAGCGACTGCCCCTGCTTTTCCGCAGAGGCACGCGCTTCCCAACTGCTGCACGCTGAATCAATATGATCTTCGCACAGTTGCTTTAACTTTGCAGTATCAATCTCATACATCATTTTTTTGCAGGCACGTAGGTCGTTCCAACAGGTTTTACCCACTTCGGTTTTCGGCTGCGGCAGGTTGGCCAGGCAGGGTTGCTCCTCCTTGAGCACATAATTTAATTTGAACATCGGATCGGTGATGGTTTTACCGTCAGCAGACACTTCCATGGTGGAGTCTACCAATTCCTCCAACGTAACCCGTTTGAGTTTACTTCCTTCTAAACGGTAATGATGTAACGTGGTCTCGGTAGCAAACGATTGTTGTAGCAGCTCGTGATTTAACACACGAATCTGGCTTCTTGGTTCTTTATAAATACCACAGGTCAATCCAGAAACCGGATCGGCCAAAGCGTGGAATGACACAGAGGTCAATAGCAAAAGGAACAACACACGGACGTGCGTTAAAAAAGGCATGGTTCACTCCATTGATATGTATTAGTCGCGACTTGCTCTGACACTGGACCTTGAAAGGTTGAGAGTTACCGGTTTTGATATGGGTGTCGAATCCTTATACAAAACACGAGGTAACTCTCATGCTTCATACTAACAATCCCATCATCAAACACAAAGCCGGCCTGCTCAATCTCGCCGAAGAACTCGGTAACGTATCAAAAGCCTGTAAAATCATGGGGGTGTCACGCGACACGTTTTATCGCTATCAGGAACTGGCGGCAGAAGGCGGCATTGACGCTCTGGTTAACCAAAACCGCCGGGTTCCCAACCTGAAAAACCGTGCTGATGAAGCCACTGAACGTGCGGTTGTTGATTACGCCATTGAGTTCCCGGCTCATGGCCAGCACCGGACCAGTAATCAGCTGCGTAAAAAAGGCGTCTTCATTTCTGGCAGCGGTGTGCGCTCCATCTGGCAACGACACGATCTGGAAAACTTTCGTAAGCGCCTGAAGGCACTTGAGGAAAAAGTTGCCAGAGAAGGCATCGTACTTACTGATGCTCAAATCGCTGCACTGGAGAAGAAGGCGCACGACGACGAAGCCTGTGGTGAAATAGAGACTGCTCACCCGGGTTATCTGGGGTCGCAGGACACCTTCTACGTGGGTAATCTGAAAGGTGTTGGCCGTATCTACCAGCAGACGTTCGTGGATACGTACTCGAAAGTGGCGCACTGCAAGCTTTACACGAGTAAAGCACCGATCTCTGCCGCCGACCTGCTCAATGATCGCGTGCTGCCGTTCTACGAAGCTCAGGGGCTGCCAATGCTAAGAATACTGACGGACAGGGGGACGGAGTACTGCGGTAAAGTGGAACAACATGACTATCAGCTGTACTTGGCTATCAACGATATAGACCATACGAAAACGAAAGCGATGTCTCCGCAGACAAACGGTATCTGCGAGCGCTTCCATAAAACTATTTTGCAGGATTTTTATCAGGTTGCGTTCCGTAAGACGTTATACGAGGACCTAGAAAGTCTACAAAAGGATCTGGACAACTGGTTGTGGCATTACAATAATGAGCGAACTCATCAGGGTAAAATGTAGTGGCACACTTATACTGGCCACCTGAGCGGAGGTGATATGCTCACCTCATCAACACGACAGGTGACCTCATGGGTAAACATTTTACGGCGGAATTTAAGCTCGAAGCCGCAAAGCTGGTTGTCGACCACGGCTACACATACGTTAAGGCCGCAGAGGCGGTTAATGTCAGCCATTCTGCCATTAGTCGCTGGGTCAATAAGCTTCGCCTTGAACGACAGGGAAAAACGCCAACGGGACTTCCTCTTACCCCTGAACAGCTCGAGCTGCGTGAGATGAAGAAAAAAGTCCAATGCCTTGAAATGGAGAACGAAATCCTAAAAAAGGCTACGGCGCTCTTAATGTCGGACTCACTCAACGGTTCACGGTAGTCGACAGGCTGAGGGCGCGATACCCGGTCACGGCGTTGTGCCAAACTTTTGAGGTACATCGCAGCAGCTACAGGCACTGGCAGGCTTCCGCTAATGAACCCGACGGTGAGCGCGTGGTTAAGTGTAGTCGCGTCATGGAAGCCTGGAACGCCAGCGGCGGCTCTGCCGGCGCTCGAAGTATCGCGACCATCGTCACCGGCAGCTCTGGTGTCAAAATGGGGCGCTGGCTGGCTGGCAAGCTGATGAAGGAGCTGGGTATCGCCAGCTGCCAGCGACCGGCTCACAAATACAAACGCGGCGGCAATGAACACGTTGAAATACCGAACTATCTCAACCGCCAGTTCGCGGTTACCGCGCCGGATCAGGTCTGGTGCGGCGATGTGACCTACATCTGGACGGGCAAATGCTGGGCTTACCTTGCGGTGGTGCTAGACCTGTTCGCCCGCAAACCGGTGGGCTGGGCCATGTCGACGTCGCCGGACTCGGCGCTGACAGTTAAAGCGTTGCAGATGGCCTGGGAACTCCGGGGACAACCAACAGGAGTCATGTTCCACAGCGACCAGGGCAGCCACTATACCAGCCGTCAATACCGGCAAGCCCTGTGGCGCTGCCGGATAAAGCAGAGTATGAGTCGGCGGGGTAACTGCTGGGATAATGCGCCAATGGAGCGGTTCTTCCGCAGCCTGAAGACAGAATGGGTGCCGACAAAGGGTTACAACAGCTTCAGCGAAGCCCAGGACGCGATTATCCGCTACATCACGGGGTATTACAGCGCTATCCGGCCTCACTGGTATAACGGCGGCTTAACTCCAAACGAATCTGAGCGACTGTTCTACATACAGTCTAATGCGGTGGCCAATATTAGTTGACCACTACAGGGCAACCCTTTACTGCTCGCTTTGCCATCAAAAGGAACAGCGAGCAGGTATTATGTTTGGCGTTTTTGGAGATAACATGCGCACACTGTGGCGAATCTTTAGCGAACTCTTCAAGTGGACTTGGCGTCTGCTCAATTTCACCCGCGAGTTTATTCTTAACCTGTTTCTGATTGTGTTGATTCTGGGGGGTGCAGGTATTTATGCGCAGTTTAAAAATGCACCGCCCCAAACGCCTCATGGCGCGCTGCTCGTTGATATCACTGGCGTTGTCGTCGATAAGCCGACGGTCAATAATAAACTGCGTCAGTTGGACAGAGAATTTTTTGGTGCTTCCAGAAACCGCCGTCAGGAAAATTCGCTGTTTGATATTGTTAATACTATTCGTCAGGCCAAAACCGACAGCAATATTACCGGTATGGTGCTCGATCTGAGCGATTTCGTCGGTGCCGACCAACCCTCTCTGCAATATATCGGCAAGGCATTGCGTGAATTCCGCGACAGCGGCAAGCCCATTTTTGCGATCGGCGACAGTTACAGCCAAACGCAATACTATCTGTCCAGTTTCGCGACCAGCATTTCACTCACCCCGCAGGGTAATGTCGATCTGCGCGGTTTCGCCACCAATGGTCTCTATTACAAATCGCTGTTGGAAAAGCTGGATGTAACCAGTCACGTATTCCGCGTCGGTACCTACAAATCTGCGGTAGAGCCTTTCCTGCGTGACGATATGTCCCCCGAAGCGCGCGAAGCCGATATGCGCTGGGTCGGTCGATTGTGGCAAAACTACCTGAATACGGTTGCAGCAAACCGCCAAATTACACCACAACAGCTGTTCCCCGGTGCCAGCGCGATTATTGCTGGCCTTCAGGCGGTGCAAGGCGATCCGGCACGCTATGCGCTGGAAAACAAACTGGTGGACGAAGTGGCATCACGTTCGGTCATCGAACAGAAGCTGGTAAAAACCTTCGGCTGGGACACCAAAAATCAGAGCTTCAACTACACCAGCATTTACGACTACACCGAAAAACCGAACAATCAAAGCGGCGCAGAAATTGCGGTGATCTTTGCCAGCGGCGCTATTGTTGATGGTCCAGAACCCCCGGGGGTGGTCGGTGGTGATACCACGGCGGCTCAAATTCGTCAGGCCAGACTGGATCCTAAAATCAAGGCGATCGTGCTGCGCGTTAATAGCCCTGGAGGCAGCGTAACCGCTTCAGAGAAGATTCGCTCTGAGTTGATGGCAGTACGTCTGGCAGGCAAACCGATCGTGGTATCCATGGGCGGTATGGCCGCGTCCGGCGGCTACTGGATTTCCACACCAGCGAACGCCATCATCGCCAGTCCGAGCACCCTGACGGGTTCAATTGGGATATTTGGCGTGATCACCACGTTTGAAAATACCCTTGGCGCTATCGGCGTACATACCGATGGTGTGGCAACCTCGCCGTTAGCAGATCTCAGCATCACTAAAACGCTGCCGCCCGAGTTTGCGCAGATGATGCAAATCAGCATCGAGCGGGGTTATAAAAACTTCGTCGAACTGGTCGCGCAATCACGTAAGAAAAGCCCGGAAGAGATTGATAAAATCGCCCAGGGGCACGTATGGACCGGTGACGACGCCAAGACCAACGGGTTGGTCGATCAACTGGGTGACTTTGACGACGCGGTCAAAAAAGCCGCTGAACTGGCCAAGCTGGACCAATACCAGCTCAACTGGTTTGAAGAGCAGCCAAGCCTGCTGTATATGATGCTAAACCGCTTCAACGCCGCCGCTCATGCTTGGTTGCCGGCCCGACTTCAGGCCATGTTACCTGCTCCGGTAGCGCAGTTGGCTGAGGTGGTGCAAGCACAGCCTGCTTTGCTCAATACGTTTAACGATCCGCAACATCGCTATGCCCTTTGCATGGCCTGCGGTGAAGTGAAATAAACATCGTCACATAGGATTTTCCCTCAGCCCGGCTTATGTCACCTCGTTATACACAAGTCCGCAACGCCTTATATGCCAAGGGTTAGCGGGCTGAAATAGGCAGCCGGTGGGGTTGTAAATGAAGTGAAACCGACGTGTACTATCGCCATTTACGGCGCTGAAAAATGACACGGGATTCAGATGGCTGGGCACACCAAGAACTGGAAGGGGTAAATCTTGGTGACACGAGGCTCAATAAGCGTGCCAAAGGGCTTTTGATACGGCTGGCTGAGAATCCGCAAGCCAGCATTCCGCATGCGTGCCTCGGATGGTCTGAGACGCTGGGTGCTTACCGCTTCATGGAGAACCAAGCATTCGAATGGCGAGACATTCTGCAACCTCACTGGCAGCGTACGCAGGAAAGGATCCGAGAACACGAGGTTGTGCTGTGTATCCAAGACACTACCGAGCTTGACTTCAACGGGCAGCAAATCCAAGGCTTGGGTCCCTTGAACTACGAAGCCAGGCGTGGTCTGTACCTGCATCCGACCTACGCGGTCAGTCCGGATCGCGTGGGGTTGGGCGTACTGGATGCGTGGATGTGGGCAAGAGAGCCGAAGGATGCAGACGGAAAACGCGATGGGCTCAAGGAGAGTACGCGCTGGCTCGAGGGATACGAGCGAGTTGCTGAACTCGCCTCGGAGTTGCCAAACACACGTCTGGTGTACTTAGCCGATCGCGAAGCGGATATCAAGGCGTTGATGCAGCTCGCTGATGACCTTGGCACTCCGGCTGACTGGTTGATCCGCTCGACTCATAATCGCAGTCTGGACTGTAATGAGAAGCTTTGGCAGAAGGTTGGAAAGACCGTGCCGGTGGGAGAAATCCAATTCGTTATGGCGGCTCGCGCGGGGCAGAAGGCGCGTACGGTGAAACAGGCGCTGCGCGTGAAGCGAGTGTCGCTGCGTTGCGGGTTGGCAGTGACTTGTGTGATAGCCAAGGAAATTGAGCCGCCAGCAGGCGTGAAGCCGGTCGAGTGGCGGTTGCTGAGCAATCGCGTACCTGAAGGACGAGAAGATATCGTGGAGCTGATCGACTGGTATCGGGCTAGATGGGAAATCGAGATGTTCTTCAATGTGCTGAAGAACGGCTGCTGTGTCGAAGCGTTACAGTTATCGACCGTGGATCGCATTGAGCGGGCATTGGCGCTGTTCATGATCGTGGCATGGCGCATCGCCTATTTAATGCGTATGGGACGAACCTGTCCAGAGCTGGACGCAATGTTGTTCTTTGATTCCGACGAGACTCATGGAGCTTACCTACTGATGAACAAGCGTATGCCCAAGGGCCGCCCTAAGCTAAACGAAGTATTGCGCTTAGTTGCGCAACTGGGAGGCTTTCTTGCTCGAAAAGGCGACGGTGAACCAGGCGCAAAAACTATCAGGAAAGGCTTGCAGAAAGTCATGACGGCCGCCGAAACGCTACGCGCGCTCAGGCACGAACAGAGATGTGTATAACGAGGTGACCATAGGTATGCAACGTTCCGCCAATGGTTACATTCCGGTTTCAGGTCACCTGCAACAACAGCTGGCCAACATGCCGGAGTTCCATCGCCAGGAGACGCCTGATTTTACCATCCATGAATATGACCCGCTGATTGACTCCTCCGACATGACCCCTGCCGATTGTCAGGCTATCGCTGAGGATATTCAACAGCATTATGATGAGTATGATGGTTTCGTAATTCTGCACGGCACCGATACCATGGCCTTCACGGCATCTGCTCTCTCCTTCATTATGGAGAATTTAGCAAAACCACTCATTGTGACAGGGTCACAAATTTCGTTGGCCGAATTGCGTTCTGATGGGCAAACCAACCTGCTCAATGCGCTTTATGTCGCGGCTAATCACCCGGTGAATGAAGTCAGCCTGTTTTTCAATAACAAGTTACTGCGCGGTAACCGCACCACGAAAGCCCATGCTGACGGTTTTGATGCGTTCGCTTCCCCCAACTTCCCGACGCTGCTGGAGGCCGGTATTCACATACGCCGCCTGGTGTCAGCGCAGTCGGAAACCCCCAGCGCACCAGTGATCGTACATCCTATTACCCCACAACCGATCGGCGTGATTACCGTCTATCCAGGGATTTCAGCGGACGTAGTGCGTAACTTCCTGCGCCAGCCGGTCAAGGCGCTGATATTGCGTTCTTATGGTGTAGGTAACGCCCCGCAAAGCCCAGCGCTACTGGACGAACTGCGTCAGGCATCGGAGCGGGGTATTGTTGTGGTTAACCTCACTCAGTGCATTTCCGGACGGGTGAATATGGAGGGCTACGCCACTGGAAATGCGCTGGCGCAGGCTGGCGTGATCAGTGGTTTTGATATGACAGTGGAAGCCGCGCTGACTAAACTGCATTATCTGCTGAGCCAACCTGATTTAACCCCTGATACCATTCGCCAGTTAATGCAACAAGACCTGCGCGGCGAATTGACCCAGGACGCATAACCCGGATGCTGGAGCGAGCTGCCATGAACCATACCGCCATAAACTATCCCCTGTTGTTGGTTGATTTGCAGAATGATTTTTGTCCGGACGGCGCACTGCCTGTCGCTCAGGGTGACGTCACCATCGATGTTGCCAACCTAGCGATAGCGGCAGCACAGAAAGCCGGGATACTCGTCATCGCCAGCCAGGACTGGCATCCGGCCAATCATCTGAGCTTCGCCGACAATAACCCTGGTGCTGTCGTGGGAGAGCGTGGTGAACTGGCAGGATTAGCGCAAACATGGTGGCCAGTGCACTGCGTACAGGGCACGCGAGGTGCGGAGTGTCACCCCGCGCCTTCATCATGAGGCGTTTGATGCGGTGATACAGAAAGGCACTCAGCATGACATTGACAGTTACAGCGCTTTTTTCGACAACGGCAAACGCGCCGCCACCGCACTGGATAACCTGTTACGCCAACGTGGCATCACGCGTTTGATCATCATGGGGCTGGCAACGGACTACTGCGTAAAATTTAACGTGCTAGATGCGTTGGAACTCAGGTATGACGTGCAGATCGTTGAAGAGGGCTGTCGCGTGGTGAATCTCCAACCAGATGATAGCGAAGCAGCGCTGGCCGACATGGTGGCTCACGGAGCACGTCGTATTGGCCTGGCCGACGTTATCGCGGGATTAGCACACCACCCCGCATAACGTCGAGTCCCTGTGCATGCAGGGACCTCAGTTACTGACGTTCTCGCTGAATCAGGTTGTCGATGGCAAACGCCTGCTTCAGATCTTGCTTGCTTTTCATCACCAACTCACCGTCGGTATTGATGGTCATGTGTTCCGCATCAACGTTATGGCGTGATTGCCATAGCATCACCATTTGCAGGCAATTTTCTTTTTGCTCCTGCGTCAACGGTACGCCATCAGGCCATTTTCCCAGCTCCACGGCGGTTGCCAGGCGTTGGTAGATATCCGGCGTCAGCGCCGTCACAACTTCATCAAGCTGTTTGTCGAGCATCGTTATTCCATCCTGTCATTGCTATTTGTCATCAAGCTATTTGTCATCAAAGCCAAGCAAGCTGAAACGTTTTATCTACAGCAATTACGCGAAAATATCAGCCATCCACTTTCTCACCGTCGGTACCATCGATAAAGCTCAGCGAGGCCGAGTTAACGCAGTAACGCTCGCCGGTGGTTTGCGGTCCATCGGGGAACACATGCCCCAAATGGGCATCGCATTTACCGCAGCGAATTTCGATACGATGCATGTTATGTGAAAAATCTTCCAGATAACGGATTGCCCCCTTCGCCACGGACCGATCAAAGCTGGGCCAGCCGCATCCAGAGTCATATTTGTTGTCGGAGTAAAACAGCGCGCTTTGGCAGCACAGGCAGTGATATACCCCGGTGCGTTTATTGTGTAACAGTTTGCCTGAATAGGCAGGCTCAGTGCCGCGTTGCTGCGTCACGTACTGTTGCATTTCCGTCAACGTTCCCTTGCCTGCCGTTGCAGACGTTGAAGCTGGCTTATCCATGATTGTCTCGTCATCATTTTTGTTTGGCATAACTTAGTTTAACAAGAATTAACATCCTCATAACGTTTTTTCCGACTAAAATGAGGAGTAACCGACCAAGGCCTCAGCAATTGTGACACCTATCACATTTATCGGGCCTGCGGGCTTTATATTGGTGCAAACGCTCCCATTTAAGGGAAAGATGTTCCTAAGTTTCATTACGGCGCTTTTTCGTGCAACTGTTGCGCATCAGATTTGACTTGCCGCAACTATTGACACGATTCCGCTTGACGCTCAGCAAGGTTTTTGTAATTTTACAACCAACCTTTATTCACTAACCATTATTCACAAACCATAGCTGGTGGAATATATGACTATAAAAGTAGGTATCAACGGTTTTGGCCGCATCGGCCGCATTGTTTTCCGTGCTGCTCAGAAACGTTCTGACATTGAGATCGTTGCAATCAACGACCTGTTGGACGCTGACTACATGGCTTACATGCTGAAATACGACTCAACTCACGGCCGTTTTGACGGCACCGTTGAAGTGAAAGACGGTCAGCTGATTGTTAACGGCAAAAAAATCCGCGTTACCGCAGAAAGAGATCCGGCTAACCTGAAGTGGGACGAAGTTGGTGTTGACGTGGTTGCAGAAGCAACCGGTATCTTCCTGACTGACGAAACTGCACGTAAGCACATCACCGCTGGCGCGAAAAAAGTGGTTCTGACTGGCCCGTCCAAAGACAACACCCCGATGTTCGTTCGTGGTGCCAACTTTGACAAATATGCCGGACAAGATATCGTTTCCAACGCATCTTGCACCACTAACTGCTTGGCACCGCTGGCAAAAGTAATCAACGACAACTTCGGCATCATCGAAGGTCTGATGACCACTGTTCACGCCACCACTGCTACCCAGAAAACCGTTGATGGCCCGTCTCATAAAGACTGGCGCGGCGGCCGCGGCGCATCCCAGAACATCATCCCGTCCTCTACGGGTGCAGCCAAGGCTGTAGGTAAAGTTCTGCCGGAACTGAACGGCAAACTGACCGGTATGGCGTTCCGCGTTCCGACCCCGAACGTTTCTGTGGTTGACCTGACTGTTCGTCTCGAAAAAGCAGCAACTTACGAAGAAATCAAGAAAGCTATCAAAGCCGCTTCTGAAGGCGAGTTGAAAGGCGTTCTGGGCTACATTGAAGAGGACGTGGTTTCCACCGATTTCAACGGCGAAATTCTGACGTCTGTGTTCGATGCCAAAGCCGGTATCGCGCTGAACGACAACTTTGTGAAACTGGTTTCCTGGTATGACAACGAAACCGGCTACTCCAACAAAGTACTGGACCTGATAGCCCGCATCTCCAAATAAGGCGACGGTGCGATAAGCGATGCAAGGGGCGACATGATGCAACACGAAATACAAATAAAACAAGATAACATCATGAACGATAAATGTTTTTCACTTCCCATCAAATCTGAAATTTCATCCACGCTCAGTCAACGCCAGGTAGACCAACTGCCGGTCATTGTCGTTGATCATCCGCAGGTACGCGCAGCTGTCACGCTGCAAGGTGCCCATCTGCTGCACTGGCAGCCGCAAGGTGAAGTCCCAGTGCTTTGGTTGAGCGACAGCACGCCGTTCGCAGAGGGCGTCGCCATTCGCGGTGGTGTGCCGATCTGCTTCCCATGGTTTGGCCCGTTTGCGGAACCTAACCACGGTTTTGCCCGTTTACTGCCGTGGGAATTCACCGCGCACCGTGAAGATGCCAACGGCGTTGAGTTAACTTTCACCCTGCGTGATACGCCGGAGACGTTGGCAAGCTGGCCACACGCTTTTACGCTGACTGCGCGCTACAAGCTGGGTAAAACCTGCACGATCGAGTTAGAAGCGCAGGGTGATTACAGCATCACCAGCGCCCTGCACACCTACTTCCAGATTGGTGACATTGACCATATCCGCGTCAGCGGTTTGGGCGATACCTTTATCGATAAGGTCAATCAAGGCAAGTTGACGACGCAAGGTGGCGATCTGACGTTCACTGAGCGCACCGATCGCATCTATACGCATCCGCAAGCAGTGAGCAGCATAGTGGGACCCAACGCTGAAACGCACTATCGACGTGCACCACACGCACCACAGCGATGCGGTTGCCTGGAACCCGGCGGCGGAACTGTCTAAAACCATCGCCGACATGCCGGATGACGGCTATAAAACCTTTGTCTGCGTGGAAACGACTCGTGTGACTCAGCCGTTTGTTGCCACCCCCGCCGCACCAGCGCGTTTGACCACGGTGATTAGCGTAAAACGTTGATCAGCAAAACGGGTTTGCTTCGATAGATCCGAAATCGCCGCTCGCAGGCTTGCGGTCGGCGCTAACACGTAATGCTTCACTGCCCTCTCCCGCTACACAACATCCAACGACTGCTTACTGGTCGGGGCAGGAAAAGCGACATTCAGCGCAGCAATATCACCACTATCCAATTCCAACGTGAGCGCGCGGGCGTTTTCTTCAACATGGGCCACCGAACTCGCTTTCGGAATGGCAATCACGCCGGGTTGCCGCAATACCCAAGCCAGCATAATTTGTGCCGGCGTCGCCTGGTATTTGTGCGCTATGCGCATTATCACAGTATGAGAAAACAGGTTGCGGCGCAGCGTACCTGCTTGTGCTAATGGGCAGTAGGCCATCACCGGCACGGCGCGTGCCTGACACCAAGGCAGCAAATCAAACTCGATACCGCGCGAAGCAACATGATAAAGCACCTGATTAGTCATGCAGCGCTCACCGCCTGACAAGGACCAGAGTTCATTCATGTCTGCCACGTCCAGATTGGAAACACCCCACTGACGAATCTTGCCGGCCTGTTGCAGCGCCTCCATCGCCGTGATGGTCTCTTCCAACGGGATACCGCCGCGCCAGTGCAGCAGGTATAAATCCAGCACATCGGTTTGCAGCCGTTTCAGGCTGCGTTCACAGGCTTCAATCGCACGCGTGCCGCCCGCATTGTGGGGATAGACCTTGGAGACCAGAAATGCTTCGTCGCGCCGCCCGCGCAGAGCAGCCCCCACCAAGCTCTCCGCACCGCCGTCGGCGTACATTTCTGCGGTATCGATAAGCCTAAGTCCGAGATCAAGCCCCGCCTGCAAGGCTTTTATTTCACGCGCCTTCTCACTGGCCGCTTCCCCCATAAACCACGTGCCCTGCCCAACAGCGGGCAGCGTTGAACCATCAGGAAATCGAATCTGTCGGGTTGCCATCGCTATCCTCCTTGCATTCTGTTGAATACCCTAGCTGAGCCGTCGCGCGCCATAAACGTGCAAATGGGGTGAAATCACCCCATTATTGTGCGGCACTTGCCCTGCTTTAGCGCATCAGGTGTTAGAAGCGATAGCTCACACCCGCGCCAAACACCATGGTATAGCTGCGATCGACCATCGGGCTCTCTTTCACTTCATTCGCCAGGCGCACATAGCGTCCGGTGGCCCATGCGCTCCAGCTATCGTTGATACGGTAGTTGGTGCTCAACTCGGCGTACGGCGACCAATCACCATCCGGACTGTAAGCCCCTAACCCTGAGCGTGATGCCTCTTTGCCACTGATACCAAAGTAATAGCGGTTGAGTCTTTCGCTGCTCCAGGTCACACCGACGCCCGGCGTCAATGACCAGTCACCCAATTCGAAGCGATACAGGTAGGTGTTGTCCCACAGATAACCGTCGCTGTAGCCTAAGGTATCGGCCACCACAGAGGTGCGCAAAATCCCCCAAGACGCGGAGTGAAAATAGTCCAGACCCGCCATCAGCGTGCCACGGCGCTTATCCAGTTGCTTCATCTGCGCATCGTCGTTGTCACCCGGTTTGAATCCCAATGGAGAATGGAGTGCCGTTACCGACAGGCGGTTTTGTCCGTCATTCCACAGGTAATACCCCCCGCCCAGCCCGCGAAAATAAAAGTTGTCACTTTCATAGGTCACCATTGGCACCGGATACAGTGCATTATCGCCCCCGCGATACGGGCTGATGGAACCTAATACCCCGGCTCCCAGTGAGAAATCCGCCGCAACTGCCGTTGTTGCCGCCAGCGACCCTGCCAGCAGCAAAGAGGTATAAATCATAGATGATTTTTTCATAACGTTATTATTCCTATTACTGATATGAATTATCAAAATCGTATTTTGCTTATATCAATCATAATCGTTAAATGTGCAAACCGCATGGCATTAAAGCACATGCTGCAACTATCGTCATTCCAGATGAGCCTGAGGCATGAATGCCCAGAGGCTACCGCCATTGTAGCGGCATACTTCGCTGAGTGAGTTATTGAAATATCTTAAAAAGAGGTTTTCGCCAATGAGGAAATTTTGCAGATGCCAACTACGCTTAATGACAGGGAGATGAATGTTCCTGAGTTCGCGGGTTAGGCTGTGTCCCTTAATTACATAACCTCTGGTAAAACAGGCTGATGCAGCCCAGTTTCAACATTGCCAGATAATTCCTCGCCGTTTTGTCGTAACGTGTCGCAATGCGACGGTATTCTTTCAGACGGCCAAAGCACCGCTCAACAACGTTCCGATTGCGGTAGGCGTCACGATCGAGCTTTGAACGACCATCCACCGCCATTTTTTCAGTGGATTTTCGGGGGATGACAGTTTTTATACCTCTGTTTTTCCGCTCGTTACGTAATACATGCCCGGAGTACGCCTTGTCAGCGAGTACCGCATGACCACGGCGTTTCATACTGCCGTTCTGGCGTTGAACACCAATACCGTCCAAAAGACGTAGTGCAAACTGACTTTCATGAGCCTGACCGGGGCTCAACACGATGTTTAACGGAAGACCACTTCCGTCTGTAGCCATATGGATTTTGGTGCCAAAACCACCTCGAGAGCGACCCAGCCCATTATCTCCGGTGATATCGGGATGTTTTTTTGAGCACCGGCAGCACATTTCAGCGCCCTGATATTGCTACCATCCAGCGCAGTCGCTGACCAGTCCACGAGGCCATGGGCATCAAGTGATGAAAGTAACTTATTGAAAATAAGGTTAATGACTCCCGATTTTGACCATCGGTTAAAGCGGTTATAAACGGTTTTCCATGGGCCGTATCGCTCAGGTAAATCACGCCATGGGGCACCAGAGCACAGCCCCCAGAACATGCCATTGATAATCATGCGATGCTCAGCCCATGGGCGTCCGGCCTGTGGTGTTGCTGGTTCAGCAGGGAGTAAGGGCTGGATGATAGCCCATGCTTCATCGGGAAGGTCGTAGCGAGCCATAGTTTAAAATGATGTAGAAACAAATAGTTAGTATAACTCATGGGATTAAGGGACACAGCCTAAATGTTACATTATATTATATCATGTGATACATTATAACGTAACTTTACTGCACCACAGGGACCTGTCTGCATGCCGTTGCTGACCGTCAACAACCTAACTCTCAACCTTAATGGCATAACAAAACTCGACAACATCAGTTTTTCCCTGCATCCCGGTGAGCGTGTCGCACTCCTCGGGGCATCGGGTTCTGGAAAATCGCTTACTGCACGCGCCCTGTTAGGGTTGCCCCTTGCAGGCTCGATGATAAGTGGCGACATTCATTTTTCTGGGCAAAACAGATTAGCGCAGCAACCGCGCATTGCCGCCATTTACCAAGATACCTCGGCGGCACTGCATCCGCTGATCGGTGTCGGCAAGCAGTTGGTACTGGCGCTGCGCGCTAACGGCGCAGCATCCGCACGCACCGCGTGGGAGGCAGGGATCAGGTTACTGGCTACCGCCGGATTTTCTCAGCCGGAGCACATCGCCCATCGCTATCCCGGTGAACTTTCTGGCGGGCAACGTCAGCGAGTATGTATCGCACTGGCTCTCGCCAGTCAAAGCGCGCTGTTGATTGCGGATGAACCCACCACCGCACTGGACGTCATCACTCAGGCTCAGGTGCTACAGGCACTAAAGACCTATACCAGCGGTGCACCTGAACGTGCCTTGCTGTTTATTACCCACGATATCGCCGTGGCCGCTGCGCTTTGCTCGCGGGCATTGATTCTGTCCGATGGCAAGATCGTTGAACAAGGCACCATCGATGCATTAGTACGTCACCCACAACACCCTTACACCGTTGCGTTGATGACGGCTGCACGTCAACAGCGTCAGCTGGTATCTCAGAATGCGTTAGCGCTGGCGGGGTAACATAAGATGTGTGCTTCTGCATTGCACGCGGCCACGACGCCCCCCTTTCTGGCGATGCGTCAGGTAACGCATCGGTACCCGCGGCCAGGCACACGTTTCTGGCAACCCACGCAATATCATTGCGCGATAGATTCAATGACACTGTCACTTAACAAAGGTGAGCATGTGGGATTAGTCGGTGCATCCGGTGCCGGAAAATCAACGCTGCTGAAGATTTTATTGGGATTAGAAACGCCCGATTCAGGAAGTGTGAGCTCTCAGGGCCGTGCCGTTCTTCCGGCTTCCACCGCTGCACTACGCTGGCCATGGCGCACCGCCGATATCGGCATTGCAACGCGCTCTTGACGATGTCGCCTTGCCAGCATCACTGCTGCATCAGCGGGTGGGAACACTTTCCGGTGGCCAAGCACAACGGGTAGCCATTGCGCGCGCTGGCCTTGCGACCGGCTTTCCTGATCGCTGATGAACCGGTAAGCGGTTTGGATTTACCGTTACGCGAGCAGATAACGACATTATTTGGCCAACTAGGCTGTGTCCCTTAATCCCATGAGTTATACTAACTATTTGTTTCTACATCATTTTAAACTATGGCTCGCTACGACCTTCCCGATGAAGCATGGGCTATCATCCAGCCCTTACTCCCTGCTGAACCAGCAACACCACAGGCCGGACGCCCATGGGCTGAGCATCGCATGATTATCAATGGCATGTTCTGGGGGCTGTGCTCTGGTGCCCCATGGCGTGATTTACCTGAGCGATACGGCCCATGGAAAACCGTTTATAACCGCTTTAACCGATGGTCAAAATCGGGAGTCATTAACCTTATTTTCAATAAGTTACTTTCATCACTTGATGCCCATGGCCTCGTGGACTGGTCAGCGACTGCGCTGGATGGTAGCAATATCAGGGCGCTGAAATGTGCTGCCGGTGCTCAAAAAAACATCCCGATATCACCGGAGATAATGGGCTGGGTCGCTCTCGAGGTGGTTTTGGCACCAAAATCCATATGGCTACAGACGGAAGTGGTCTTCCGTTAAACATCGTGTTGAGCCCCGGTCAGGCTCATGAAAGTCAGTTTGCACTACGTCTTTTGGACGGTATTGGTGTTCAACGCCAGAACGGCAGTATGAAACGCCGTGGTCATGCGGTGCTGGCTGACAAGGCGTACTCCGGGCATGTATTACGTAACGAGCTGAAAAACAGAGGTATAAAAACTGTCATCCCCCGAAAATCCACTGAAAAAATGGCGGTGGATGGTCGTTCAAAGCTCGATCGTGACGCCTACCGCAATCGGAACGTTGTTGAGCGGTGCTTTGGCCGTCTGAAAGAATACCGTCGCATTGCGACACGTTACGACAAAACGGCGAGGAATTATCTGGCAATGTTGAAACTGGGCTGCATCCGCCTGTTTTACCAGAGGCTATGTAATTAAGGGACACAGCCTAGCCCAGCATTACGATATGGGAATGCTGTTGGTCTCCCATGATATCTCCACCGTGGCGACGCTGTGCCAACGCGTATTGGTCATGCATGAGGGGCAGATTGTCGAGGACAGGCCGTGTAACGCGCTGCTCTCCACGCCTGCCCATCCTCATACGCGGACGCTGCTGGCAGCCATCCCAACACTCACTGATTGTTATTGCTAATTTTTCCCTGAAAGGACGCTGTTATATTGTTAGTCTATCGTCGAATTTTTCCTTTACTGCTGATCGTTGGCGGTACCGGGCTTACTGGCTGCTTTGGCAACGAAGAGAAAACAGCAACGGAAGTTGCCAGCGCGCGCCAACCGAATGCGGCGGACAGCAAGCCGCCAAAAAACGGGGCCAGAGCGGGCACGATATTCAACGTACCGTTAAGAAAGCCGAAAGTGCGTGCGGCATCATCACCGTTTAACCGGTCACGCACAGCGCTAAACACCACCACGGCGGTACAACACACGGCAACGCTTTGCGATCGTATTCGCATCGCGATGCTGCAACCTTCCCGTGCGGGTCTGACACCCCTCAGCGATGACGCATTTAAGCTTTCGAGGTGGAGCACCAGCGAAACGCTGATCGTGCTGGATGAAAACGGTGATGCACAGCCAGCCCTGGCAACGGTCTGGCAGTCGATAAACGACACCACCTGGCGCTTCACCCTGCGTCCCGATGTGCGTTTCCACGACGGTGAACCGCTGACAGCGGCTGCCGTGGTCAATGCACTCAGCGCTGCGACGCGTGCCGCGCCCAAACCGCGTATTCTGGATGGCGTTACGTTGCACATCAGTGCTGATGGAGACCATGCGGTGCGGGTAACTACCGCCACCCCCGACCCCTTGTTGCCCCAGCGGCTATCCAGCCCACAACTGGCTATCCTCTCACCCAATGCGTATCAGGAAGGCCGTGTTGACCCGATCCGCCACGGTAGTGGCCCCTTTGTGTTAACCGCCGTTCAGGGCACCAGCCACGCTACCCTTGAGCGCTTTGACGGCTATTGGGGCACGCCTGCGCAAGCTTCAGGTCTTGATGTTGATTTCGTTCCAGATGGAACAGCCCGCGCCGCAGCGCTGCGAAGCGGCAGCGCGGATATTGTGGAGGCCGTGCCGGTCGCGCAAGCCCCCTTGATCGATCCAGCGCTAATCCATGAGGTGCCTATGCGGCGCACTAATACCCTGTATCTCAACACTCGCCTTGGCCCACTGCGTGATGCCGGACTGCATGCTGCTGTGCGCGATGCCGTTCAACGGGACGTGCTGGTAAAGAACGTGTATGAGAACCGGGCGGATATTGCCCACGGCTTGCTTGGCCCGGCGCTGCGTTGGGCTGCGCCGCTGCGCCATGCGGTAGACCAGCCGACCCCTGCACGCCATCCGCAGGGAGAGGTTATCAAACTGGCGACCTTCAGCGATCGTGCGGAGCTACCGGAAGTTGCCGTTTATCTGGCACAACAGTTAACCGCAGCCGGGTTTACCGTTCAGCAAGAAGTGCGTGAATACGCCCAAATTGAAGCCGATGCGTTAGCCGGAAAGTTCGATGCCTTTATCCTGTCGCGCGCCACGGTGCTGGATTCCGGCGATCCGGTGGCTTATCTCTACAGCGATTTCAGTTGCAAAGGATCGTTTAATCTCTCACAGCTGTGCGACCCTGCTGTCGATGAGGCGTTGCTCACCGCTGCCGCTATACCCGCCGGAGAAGCGCGGCGTAAGGCAATCATGGCAGCCGAACAGCGTATTCTCGCCACGGATGCGGCGATCCCCTTGCTGCACGAACGGGTGATTCAGGGCGAAGCGACTGGTGTACATCATGCGGCACGCGATCCGCGTGAAC
Source organism: Symbiopectobacterium sp. Eva_TO (assembly GCF_053848865.1). Classification (NCBI taxonomy): domain Bacteria; kingdom Pseudomonadati; phylum Pseudomonadota; class Gammaproteobacteria; order Enterobacterales; family Enterobacteriaceae; genus Symbiopectobacterium; species Symbiopectobacterium sp. Eva_TO. The sequence continues at coordinate 3,857,754 of NZ_JBSPEY010000004.1, forward strand.
GGATGCTGGTTACACCACAAACACACATCACCAGGCTGATGCACCAACCATGATCGCATCTCCCTTACGTTTCGGAGCGGTTATCACTCCGCTGATATCCCGTGCCGTGAGCGCCTTTGCGGTCATCGCGCTCATTGGCTTGTTGCATTGGCTTTCCGGCAGCGATCCCGCACTCAGCGTACTGCGCGCCAAATCCGCCGAACAAGAGGCAACGCCCGAGGCGTTGCAAGCTATTCGCAGCCAACTCGGTCTCGACCAAGGCCCTATAGTGCTGTTGTGGCAGTGGTGGCCCGGTATATTACAGGGGGATGCAGGGCACTCCTGGATCTCTGGCAAGCCGGTATTACCCGCCATGTTAGACGCGGCAGGCGTATCGCTGACGCTGATGGGGGCGGCCTTAACGCTGGCCATACTGGTTGCTACGCTGCTGTGCGTTTCCACGCTGCGCAATGGGCTGAGTGGTAAGGTGAATAACAGCCACGGGGCTTGGGCGATGGCGTTCACTACCCTGCCAGAATATTTGCTGGCGTCCCTGCTGCCGCTGACCGGAGCAGTCTGGCTGCCGCTGTTTCCCCCGTATGGCTGGCACGGCGTACAGCATATGGTGCTGCCTGCGCTCTCGTTGGGGCTGCCCGCAGGGGGATTACTGGCACTCTTACTGGCGGATGCACTGCGCAGCACCTTCGCCGAGCCGTGGCTTATCACCTGGCGCGTGGCAGGCGTAAGCCAATTTGATTGCGCCATTGCGGTTCTGCGGCGCGCGCTGCCTGCGTTACTACCACAAATTGGCTTGATCACCGTAGGACTAACGGGGGTGCAGTGGCGGTAGAAAAGATCTTTGCTATCCCCGGTTTGGGTCGCGCCACACTTGGGGCCTCAGCCGCACAGGATCTGCCCGCCCTGCAATGCGGCGTTCTGCTGTTAGTGTTAATTGCAACGCTGAGCGGTGCCCTTGGCAACCTATTCCGCCAGTTGATACTGGGACGCGCGCTGCGCAGCGGATCCTTGCCCGCCCCAACCATAAGCCCAATCCGTCGTCCGCATTATGCCTTCCCAATGACTATTGCACTGGCGTTGGTGCTGCTGATCGCTGTCGGACTGACCCGCGATCCGCTGGCCTCTGATTTTCTTCGCTTACAATCCCCCAGTCTCGCGTTGCCGTTGGGCGCAGATGCCACCGGGCGCGATCTGCTGGCACGCGTGGCGCACGGTGCGTTTGCTACGCTTATCACCGCCACCGGCGTCAGCGCTGCCTGTTTGCTTCTCGGTATTCTGTTTGGACTTTTCCCGCGCCTTTTTATTGGTCCGATGGAGATAGCCAATGCGCTACCGCCGATGATGGCGGGCCTTATCGTCGTCGCCCTGACCGGGCCCTCTACCTATGGTGCGGCACTGGCGGTGATGCTGGTAAGTTGGGCACCGCTGGCAGCGCATACTGCCGCACTGGTTGAAGAGATACTTGCGCGCCCTTACGTGCGCATCACCCCACTGCTGGGGGTTGGCCGCTGGCATCGCTTCACGGGCTATGTGCTACCTGCACTGGTTGGCCCCGTCACGCGTCACGCCTTAGTGCGTTTTCCCGGTATCACACTGGCATTGACGGCGTTAGGTTTTCTCGGATTGGGACAACAACCGCCGTACCCTGAATGGGGGCGGATTGTCGCTGAAGGCATGCCTTATATTGAACGCGCCCCCTGGGCGGTTCTGGCCCCTGTTACTACGCTGATGCTGCTGGCAATATTGGCAGTCTCATTGGGGCAAATGACTCACAGAGCAAAAGGTTTAAAGTGACAGCGTCACTAAAAATAACTGAGCAGACTAAGTCTAGGTGGACGTGGCACGACCATCTCACCAGCGTAAGCCGCCGGATCGTCGCAAAACACCAAAAAACGCTTCTATCGTAGTAAAGCACGCCCGTTGTGTCGTACCATTCACTACAGTGTGGTTATGCAACCTGCCTTTCCTGACGATGACCAAAGGCAAGCACTACGTTATTCATTCACTTGCCAGGGAACGGAATTCACCTTGCCATGACCATACAAAGATTTGTGCTGTTGTTATTTATGTTAGTGCTGCTCGGCCCATTAGCCATCGATCTTTACCTTCCGGTGATCCCTGCCATCTCACAAGGTCTGAACAGCGATAACGCGACCATTCAATCAACCATTTCGTTTTTTATCATGATTATGGGATGGGGACAACTGGTGGCGGGTCCGTTGGTTGACCGTATAGGACGCCGCCCAATGGCACTGGTCGGAACCGTGATTTACATTGTGGGTGCCATCACGGCAGCGCTGGCGACCAGTGGGACGGTGTTCATTGCTTCCCGCGTACTGCAAAGCGTTGCCGTGTGTTGTACCGCCGTGGTGTGTTTAGCGCTGTGCGTGACCGGTTAAACGGTGATGATGCCGCACGCACTTTCAGCTTTCTTAACGGTACGTTGAATATCGTGCCCGCTCTGGCCCCGTTTTTTGGCGGCTTGCTGTCCGCCGCATTCGGTTGGCGCGCCTGCTTCTGGTTTTTGACGCTGTATGCCAGCCTTGTCCTGTTGCTCGCCCTGCGCTATCTGCCCGAAACCCGCCCGGCTGACACCCTGTGCCTGCTAGGTTTGCCCATCAAACAATATGCGCGAATCCTTTTTACCCCTCGCTTCATCGGCTTTGCTGGCTGCAATGCGGGCATTATGGGGATGGCCCTGACCTATCTGTCAGTGGCATCAGTGGTCTTGATGGTACATGGCGGTTTGTCACCGTTACAGTTCTCACTGGTGTTCGGCGCAAACGGCTTTTGGGTGATGGCAATGAGCCTTCTGGCAACGCGCGCGATCGTGAAAATTGGCCGCCCCGCTTGCCTGACGCTCAGCGTAATATTGATTGGCAGCGGTTTTTTGTTGCTGTGCGCTATAATCTTGTGGCTGCCAGATGCGCTACAGGAGCGTTGGTGGATCTTTATGGCTCAGGTGGTGGTAGCGTTTGCTGGCCTGGCGTTTGCCATCGGTCCAGCCACCAGCTATGCACTGGAACCTTATGCGAATGAAGCGGGTACGGCATCGGCGCTGGTAGGATTCGTGCAAATGGCAGGCGGCGCGTGTGTTGGGCTGGCGGTGATGGCGCTACCCTTCTCACCACAGAGCACGCTGGCGCTTGCCATGCTGTGCGCGACGCTGTTGGCGCTACGCGCCCAGCGTTTAAGCGCAAAGACGCGCGGCACGATTACGGCGCTCAGTTGAGCGCAGCGCGACAACCCGATGGATTTACGCGCTGGCGTAACGAAATATCGACAAATCGTCATGGGCAATGTCAGGCGTCTTACCAGACATGATATCCGCCAGCAGTTGCCCTGAACCGCACGCCATCGTCCAGCCTAAGGTGCCGTGTCCTGTATTAAGATAAAGATTGGCGAGCGGTGAACGGCCTACCAGCGGCGTGCCATCCGGTGTCATCGGGCGCAACCCGGTCCAGAACGTCGCCTGCGCTACTGGCCCTGCGTCAGGGTAAAGATCGCGAACCACCATTTCCAACGTTTCTCGGCGTTTAGGGTTGAGGGCTGTGTCAAAACCGACGATTTCTGCCATGCCCCCAGCACGAATACGACGGTCGAAGCACGTCACGGCCACTTTATACGTCTCATCAAGTACCGTTGAAACCGGTGCTGCGGCTTAGTTGGCAAGCGGCAGCGTTAATGAATAGCCTTTCAGGGGATAGACCGGCAGGTGCATCCACTGGCGTACCAACGCCGTCGAGTAGGAACCGCAGGCTACCACATAGGCATCCGCGGTTATTGTTTGCCCATTACAGCGCACCGCTGTGATGCGATCGCCAGCCACCTGCAACTGCTCGACGGATTCGCCAAAGCGAAAAGCCACACCCGCCGCCTGTGCCATTTCAGCGAGGCGCTGAGTAAACAATTGGCAATCACCAGTTTCATCATGGGGTAAACGCAGCCCGCCGCTGAGATTATGCGCCACCGAGGCGAGCGCAGGCTCCACGGTCGCCAGTTCCTGCGAGGTCAACAACTGGTACGGCACGTCAGCATCACGCAGAACTGCAATGTCGCGGCTGGCATTGTCATACTGCTGCTCGCTGCGAAACAGTTGCAGCGTCCCGCCTTGGCGTCCTTCGTACTAAATCGACGTGCGAGCACGCAATGCCTGCAAACAGTCACGGCTGTATTCTGCCAAGCGCACCATACGTGCCTTGTTGACCTGATAATGCGCAGAATCGCAGTTCATCAGCATCTGCCACATCCAACGCAACTGCTCACTGGAGCAATCGGGCCGGATGGCTAACGGCGCATGGCGCTGGAACAGCCACTTTATGGCTTTCAAGGGGATGCCGGGCGCAGCCCAAGGTGCGGAATAACCGGGGGAAATTTGCCCAGCGTTGCCCGCACTGGTTTCCAAGGCCGGTGCAGGCTGTCGGTCAATGACCGTGACGTCATGCACCGCCTGACACAAATACCACGCCGTGCTGACGCCAATAACGCCACTGCCTAAAATTACAACCCGCATGTTGACTTATCTCCATGATAACTCGCCGTTTGCGGCGCAATATGTTGCCTGAATCGCTACTACCCAAAATAAAAAGCTAATGTAACACGTGATTTACCGTTGTCACGCTTGGCTAACATACTATTTATCTATTATTACGCGGATGAAGTGCCGTTTTATGCTGCTGTTTTCGCGGCAATCTTTTCTGCCAAACACTGGTTTTCACGGCACTTTTATCAGAGTGAGCTACGATTAATAGAGTCTGCACGAAAGCGTGTAGAAGGCACTGTGGGGGGCGCGCTGATGGTGACAAAAACAAAGACTCGAGTACCGCAAGCTGAGACACGTTTGAATGATGGACCAGACTGGACGTTCGATTTGCTGCAAACCTACCTTGAGGAGATTGATCGGGTGGCGAAGCACTATCGCCTCGAAACCTATCCACATCAAATCGAGGTCATCACCTCTGAGCAAATGATGGATGCCTATTCGAGCATCGGTATGCCCATCAATTACTCCCATTGGTCTTTTGGTAAGCGGTTTATCGAAACCGAACAGCGCTATAAGCACGGTCAGCAAGGGTTGGCCTATGAGATCGTTATCAACTCCGATCCCTGTATCGCATATCTGATGGAAGAAAACACCATCACCATGCAAGCCTTGGTGATGGCGCACGCCTGCTATGGTCACAACTCCTTTTTTAAAGGTAACTATTTGTTTCGAAGTTGGACCGATGCAGGCACCATCGTTGACTACCTGATTTTTGCCCGTCAATACATCGCCCAATGCGAAGAGCGCTATGGCGTAGAAGAGGTCGAGCAACTGCTTGATTCCTGCCATGCGCTGATGAATTACGGCGTCGACCGCTACAAACGCCCGCAAAAGATTTCGCTGGAAGAGGAAAAACTGCGTCAGAAAAGCCGTGAGGCCTATTTGCAAAGTCAGGTCAATGAACTGTGGCGCACCCTGCCACGCCGCGATCCCGAGGTTTCGCTCGAAGCGGCGCGTCGTTTCCCACGCGAGCCGCAGGAAAATATTCTCTATTTTATGGAGAAGAATGCGCCGTTACTGGAACCCTGGCAGCGCGAAGTACTGCGCATTGTACGTAAAGTGTATTAGTCGCGACTTGATCTGACACTGGACCTTGAAAGGTTGAGAGTTACCGGTTTTGATATGGGTGTCGAATCCTTATACAAAACACGAGGTAACTCTCATGCTTCATACTAACAATCCCATCATCAAACACAAAGTCGGCCTGCTCAATCTCGCCGAAGAACTCGGTAACGTATCAAAAGCCTGTAAAATCATGGGGTGTCACGCGACACGTTTTATCGCTATCAGGAACTGGCGGCAGAAGGCGGCATTGACGCTCTGGTTAACCAAAACCGCCGGGTTCCCAACCTGAAAAACCGTGCTGATGAAGCCACTGAACGTGCGGTTGTTGATTACGCCATTGAGTTCCCGGCTCATGGCCAGCACCGGACCAGTAATCAGCTGCGTAAAAAAGGCGTCTTCATTTCTGGCAGCGGTGTGCGCTCCATTTGGCAACGACACGATCTGGAAAACTTTCGTAAGCGCCTGAAGGCACTCGAGGAAAAAGTTGCCAGAGAAGGCATCGTACTTACTGATGCTCAAATCGCTGCACTGGAGAAGAAGGCGCACGACGACGAAGCCTGTGGTGAAATAGAGACTGCTCACCCGGGTTATCTGGGGTCGCAGGACACCTTCTACGTGGGTAATCTGAAAGGTGTTGGCCGTATCTACCAGCAGACGTTCGTGGATACGTACTCGAAAGTGGCGCACTGCAAGCTTTACACGAGTAAAGCACCGATCTCTGCCGCCGACCTGCTCAATGATCGCGTGCTGCCGTTCTACGAAGCTCAGGGGCTGCCAATGCTAAGAATACTGACGGACAGGGGGACGGAGTACTGCGGTAAAGTGGAACAACATGACTATCAGCTGTACTTGGCTATCAACGATATAGACCATACGAAAACGAAAGCGATGTCTCCGCAGACAAACGGTATCTGCGAGCGCTTCCATAAAACTATTTTGCAGGATTTTTATCAGGTTGCGTTCCGTAAGACGTTATACGAGGACCTAGAAAGTCTACAAAAGGATCTGGACAACTGGTTGTGGCATTACAATAATGAGCGAACTCATCAGGGTAAAATGTGCTGCGGGCGTACGCCAATGGCCACGTTACTTGATGGTAAACGAGTCTGGGCAGAAAAAAATCTGAACCAGATTTAATCTGACAGACACCTGTATAAATAACCGGTAACTGTCAGATCAGGTCTGAGCTAATACACGTAAAGTCAGCCAATATTTTTACCCACAAAAGCAGACTCAGGTCATGAACGAGGGCTGGGCAACGTTTTGGCACTACACCATTCTCAATCATCTCTACGATGAAGGAAAATTGACCGAGCGCTTTATGATGGAGTTCCTGCACAGCCACACCAATGTGGTCTATCAGACTCCGTACAACAGCCCGTATTACAATGGCATTAACCCTTACGCGCTCGGGTTCGCCATGTTTCAGGATATCAAGCGTATTTGCCAGACACCAACGGAGGAGGACCGCTACTGGTTACCTGATATAGCAGGCAAGGACTGGCTGGAAACTCTGCATTTCGCCATGCAGAACTTCAAGGATGAAAGCGTTATCAGTCAGTTTTTGTCACCCAAGGTGATGCGCGATTTCCGGCTATTTACCGTGCTGGATGATGACCATAACAATTATCTGGAAATTGCTGCGATCCACGATGAGGAAGGCTACCGGATGATCCGTCAGGAGCTGTCCGCGCAGTATAACCTCAGCAATCAGGAACCCAATATTCAGGTCTGGAATGTGGATCTGCGCGGTAACCGCTCGCTGACGCTGCGCTATGTTCCTCATCACCGCGCACCGCTCGACAAGAGCAGCCACGATGTGATGAAACATGTACACCGACTGTGGGGATTTGATGTTTATCTGGAGCAACAGAATGCAGATGGCAGCGTAGAGTTGGTTGAACGCTGTCCGCCGCGTAATCCAGGTGTTAACTGAAGCCCGTGTCACGTGTCGCGCTCACACAGTGCGCGACACGTGGCGGCGTTAATTAGCGACGAACCTCAGCAATATCGCGCGGGATCTGGTTTTGCATGCTGTGCCAGATAGCGCCGCTCTCTTTTCCGTAGGTACGCACGGCATCCATCACGCGCTCGTGTTGACCTTCTTTCGCGATGGTTTCCAGACGAGCATAAAAATCAATAGCCAGCTTACGCGCTTCCGGGTTGGAGAAGTAGTAACGCCCAACCCGCATATACAGCCCTTTCAGCCCGTTAAGGATTAATCCATAAATCGGGTTGCCAGAAACAAACGCCAATCCGCGGAAAATAGCATAATCCAGTTGCGTAAAGGCATCGGCGTTGTCTTCGACACTGGCACGCTGTATTAATACCTCCTGACTCTTATCAGGGTGTTGACGCAGGGCGGTACGAATAAAGATCGCCGCAATATTGGTGCGCACAGCCAGCAGATTATCAATCAGTTGCGGCACACTGTCATGATCGAGTCTTGCCAGCGTTTCCAGGATATTCAGCCCTGATGTTTCCCAAAAATTATTAATTTTCGTGGGCTTACCGTGCTGAATCGTCAGCCAGCCATCACGTGCCAGGCGCTGTAACACCTCGCGTAACGTGGTTCGGGTTACCCCGATCAGTTCCGATAATTCACGTTCCGCAGGTAAGATAGAACCGGGAGGAAAACGATTATTCCAAATACTTTCGATAATATATTCTTCCGCGAATCCAGCAGGACTTTGCGCCTTGATAACCATGTGTGTGATGTTCCATTACGATATAAAAGCGGACTCATCATACCAGAGCAGTCCGCTATCAAATAGCGTGGCAGGGAGACAAAAACAGAATTCCGACAGAAACTGTGACACTTCACAAGCTGATTTATTTAAAAGTCACCGCATTGGGCTTAGTATTGACCACGTCGTTTACCGTCAGTGAACGGTAAGTCAGATTTCACACCGTTAGACAATAAGGGAACCGCAAAGAAAATGACGGACATGTCGATAAGACGCGCACTGCAAAATAATTTTCTGGGGCAATGCCCCGGTTGGTATAAATTAACCCTGCTGGGTTTCCTCATCCTCAATCCTCTGGTGTTTTTTTGTGTAAGTCCTTTTTTAGCGGGCTGGTTACTGGTCGCCGAGTTTATTTTCACGTTGGGCATGGCCCTGAAATGCTACCCGCTTCAACCCATATCGTTATACACATCTTTTGGCCATTTTTTGAACAGGATGCTCAGAACCCCGTGAATTAAGGCATTCAAGCCATCCCATTGGCTTTTTGAGGTTCAAAATGCCACTCTGAGATAAACCCGTAACTCATTGATTAAACAGTGCGTTAGAAAGATGTGTATAACGATATGGCTTCAACCTGGCGGGTTACTGGCTCTGCAAGCGGTGTTTATCGGCATGACAAGTCCAGAGCAGATCTGGCATGAAGTTTCTCGCAATATTCCCGTCATCACGCTGCTTATGTTTATGGTTGCGGGTATCTACTTTATGAAGCCGCTGCTGCTGTTCGTGTTCACGCGACTGTTGCTGCGTATCCAATCCAAGACGATGCTTTCACTCGCCTTCTGTCTGGCTGCCGCATTTCTGTCGGCTTTTCTGGATGCCTTGACCGTCATTGCTGTGGTGATTGGCGTCGCCACCGGGTTTTACGATATTTACCACCGGTACATTACAGGGCTGGATCAACAGGCCGAGGCCATCACCAATGAGCATGCACAAACGTTGGAACAATTTCGCGCCGTTCTACGCAGTCTGTTGATGCACGCGGGCGTGGGCACTGCCCTCGGCGGCGTGATGACCATGGTGGGTGAACCACAAAACCTGATTATTGCCAAAACTGCTGGCTGGGATTTTGCTAACTTTTTCTTGCGTATGTCCGCGGTTACCGTCCCAGTATTCCTGTGCGGTATTGCTACCTGCATTCTGGTAGAGCGTGTAAAAATTTGCGGCTACGGTGCCACACTGCCGGACACTGTGCGTCAGGTTCTGGAGGATTATGAACGTAAGACTAGTGCCGAACGAGCACCGCAAGAACGCGTTATGCTATGGATTCAGGGCGTTATTGCCATCTGGTTGATTGCAGCCTTGGCGTTTCATCTGGCGGAAGTGGGTTTAATCGGGCTGAGCGTTATTATTCTGGTTACTTCGTTTTGCGGCATCACCGAAGAACATGCCATTGGCAAAGCCTTTCAGGATGCGATGCCTTTTACGGCACTGCTTACCGTGTTCTTTGCCATCGTCGCGGTGATTATTGACCAGCAACTGTTCACACCGCTGATTCAGTTTGTGCTTCAGGGGTCGGCGCAAAACCAGCTTACACTGTTTTATCTGTTTAACGGCCTGCTCTCTTCTATTTCTGACAATGTATTCGTTGGCTCTATTTATATCAACGAAGCGCATCAGGCCTTTGTACAAGGCCGCATCTCACAGGAGCAGTTTGAGTTGTTGGCGGTAGCGATCAATACCGGTACTAACCTGCCTTCAGTCGCAACACCCAATGGACAGGCCGCCTTTTTCTTTTTGCTGACTTCGGCCCTGACCCCGCTCATTCGACTTTCTTATGGCAAAATGGTGGTTATGGCACTGCCCTATACGATAGTGATGATGTAGTGGCACACTGATACTGGCCACCTGAGCGGAGGTGATATGCTCACCTCATCAACACGACAGGTGACCTCATGGGTAAACATTTTACGGCGGAATTTAAGCTCGAAGCCGCAAAGCTGGTTGTCGACCACGGCTACACATACGTTAAGGCCGCAGAGGCGGTTAATGTCAGCCATTCTGCCATTAGTCGCTGGGTCAATAAGCTTCGCCTTGAACGACAGGGAAAAACGCCAACGGGACTTCCTCTTACCCCTGAACAGCTCGAGCTGCGTGAGATGAAGAAAAAAGTCCAATGCCTTGAAATGGAGAACGAAATCCTAAAAAAGGCTACGGCGCTCTTAATGTCGGACTCACTCAACGGTTCACGGTAGTCGACAGGCTGAGGGCGCGATACCCGGTCACGGCGTTGTGCCAAACTTTTGAGGTACATCGCAGCAGCTACAGGCACTGGCAGGCTTCCGCTAATGAACCCGACGGTGAGCACGTGGTTAAGTGTAGTCGCGTCATGGAAGCCTGGAACGCCAGCGGCGGCTCTGCCGGCGCTCGAAGTATCGCGACCATCGTCACCGGCAGCTCTGGTGTCAAAATGGGGCGCTGGCTGGCTGGCAAGCTGATGAAGGAGCTGGGTATCGCCAGCTGCCAGCGACCGGCTCACAAATACAAACGCGGCGGCAATGAACACGTTGAAATACCGAACTATCTCAACCGCCAGTTCGCGGTTACCGCGCCGGATCAGGTCTGGTGCGGCGATGTGACCTACATCTGGACGGGCAAATGCTGGGCTTACCTTGCGGTGGTGCTAGACCTGTTCGCCCGCAAACCGGTGGGCTGGGCCATGTCGACGTCGCCGGACTCGGCGCTGACAGTTAAAGCGTTGCAGATGGCCTGGGAACTCCGGGGACAACCAACAGGAGTCATGTTCCACAGCGACCAGGGCAGCCACTATACCAGCCGTCAATACCGGCAAGCCCTGTGGCGCTGCCGGATAAAGCAGAGTATGAGTCGGCGGGGTAACTGCTGGGATAATGCGCCAATGGAGCGGTTCTTCCGCAGCCTGAAGACAGAATGGGTGCCGACAAAGGGTTACAACAGCTTCAGCGAAGCCCAGGACGCGATTATCCGCTACATCACGGGGTATTACAGCGCTATCCGGCCTCACTGGTATAACGGCGGCTTAACTCCAAACGAATCTGAGCGACTGTTCTACATACAGTCTAATGCGGTGGCCAATATTAGTTGACCACTACATGACGCTGTTAGGCTGGCTGTGCGTTGCATTCGCATTAGTGCCTGCAACAGAACTGCTTACTGAATGGCAGTGGATAGCGCTACCAAAACTGTAAACACAGACGCATCGCTACGCACAACTATCGTGTATAGTGAACGGGTTACAACGCTTAGCCGTAGCGTGCGATCTGTCAAAGGATGGCAATCGCAGAAATGATATATAAATAGAGTATCAAATAAATAGATTGTTACGTTTTGCTCAGTGAAATGATGGCGGCATTGCCTGTACCGTCTTTGCCGCCAAATCGATCATTTTTTTAGCATGGAATATTCGTTATGTTGCCATTTCTTAACCGCTGCTCACGTGGGCGCGGTGCCTGGCTGTTAATGGCTTTGACGGCGTTTGCCTTTGAATTGGTCGCGCTTTATTTTCAGCATGTCATGTTGCTCAAACCTTGTGTGCTCTGTATTTACCAACGCAGCGCACTGTTCGGCGTGATGGGAGCCGGGTTGCTGGGTGCTATCGCCCCCGCGACCCTGCTGCGCTATCCAGCAATTTTCCTGTGGATCTACAGCGCTGTCGAAGGATTAAAGCTCGCCTGGGAGCACACCAATGTCATGCTGCATCCTTCACCGTTTGCCGTGTGTGATTTCTTTGTCAACTTCCCGTCATGGCTGCCGCTGGACAAATGGCTGCCCTCCGTCTTCGTCGCCTCTGGTGACTGTGCCGAGCGCCAATGGCAGTTCCTGTCACTGGTCATGCCGCAGTGGATGCTGGTCATTTTCGGTGCGTTTCTGGTGATGGGGGTACTGGTGCTGATTGCCCAGCCGTTCAAGCCTAAACGTCGCGATCTGTTTAGCCGCTAATCCTGTCGTTGCCAGATGGCCTGCGCCATCTGGCAATACAATAGCCTAAGATCTCGTCGACCGTCTGCGACCTCACTGGTGAAGCAAGAGGTCTAGGGGATACCTGAAACCTTTATGCGATGCGTCCAACGCCACAACGCGTACATGCCGGTTGCAAATAAACCATATTTCATCGCGATCGTTTGCCAGTATGTAATAGGCATCTGAGGTTTCAGAAGGATTAAAGCACCCCAGCACACGGTACGCTGTCCCCAGCGAAAATCCGCTTTGCAGCGGCAGCGGTCGAGGGCCGTTGTCCAACTCATGAATTCGTAGATATATACTCGTAATCATTGAAGATGCTTGATTTTCCATGAACAATACCCATTTCATGGTTATGAACATTCATCCCACTGAAGAGCAGAAAAAAAAGTTAAGGAATCTTCACCAAACAAGTCGTGACCATCATGTGCGCGATCGGATACGGTGTGTCCTATTGTCTGCCGATGGCTGGACGCCAGGAATGATTGCACAATCGCAACTTATTCACGAAACCACGGTACGCCGTCATCTAAATGATTGGCTAAAGGGTGAGAAACTTGCGCCTGAGAATGGCGGCTCTGATAGTCATCTCAGCGAAGAGCAAACCGCTGAACTCACCACATCTCTGACGAACAACCTTCTTCCCACTACACAGGCTATCATTGAACAGGTTGTTGATTGGTGGGGTATCCGCTACACCGTTCCGGGAATGACTAAATGGCTGCACCGCAACGGCTTCAGTTATCGAAAGCCTGTCGGTATCCCACATAAATTCAGTGCAGAAGCGCAGCAGGCGTTTGTGGAAACCTACAACGAGCTGAAACAAAAAGCCGGTGACGATGAACCCATCCTGTTCATCGATGGCGTCCACCCGACACAGGGAACAAAACTGGCATATGGCTGGATGCCTGCAGGAAAAAAATCTCAGCCAGTGGAAACCACCGGTAGTCGTACCCGTCTGAACATCATGGGAGCCCTGAACCTGAACGACATCGGCAGCACGGTGGTTCGGGAGTACGACAGCATCAACAGTCTCAATATCGCCCGCTTTTTTATCGCCATCCGGGAAACTTACCCGATAAGACAGAAGGTGCATATCATACTCGACGGAGCGGGTTACCACCGGGCGGAGCTGGTGAAAAAGTGGGCATATGTGATGAATATCGACCTCCACTATCTGCCGCCTTACAGCCCGAATCTGAACCCGATAGAAAGACTGTGGAAAGTGATGAATGAAAAGGTGAGAAACAACCGCTACTTCGCTTCACCAAAGGCGTTTCGGCAGGAAATACACCACTTCTTCCGCAATATATTACCGGGACTGGCGGGGGGCTTGTCGCGCAGGATTAATGACAACTTCCAGACGCTGAAAAATGCAACTTCAAGTTAATCGAGTATAGACGCTGTGGAACGATGGCATCACACGTAAGGTCACCTCGTTATACACAAGTCCGCAACGCCTTATATGCCAAGGGTTAGCGGGCTGAAATAGGCAGCCGGTGGGGTTGTAAATGAAGTGAAACCGACGTGTACTATCGCCATTTACGGCGCTGAAAAATGACACGGGATTCAGATGGCTGGGCACACCAAGAACTGGAAGGGGTAAATCTTGGTGACACGAGGCTCAATAAGCGCGCCAAAGGGCTTTTGATACGGCTGGCTGAGAATCCGCAAGCCAGCATTCCGCATGCGTGCCTCGGATGGTCTGAGACGCTGGGTGCTTACCGCTTCATGGAGAACCAAGCATTCGAATGGCGAGACATTCTGCAACCTCACTGGCAGCGTACGCAGGAAAGGATCCGAGAACACGAGGTTGTGCTGTGTATCCAAGACACTACCGAGCTTGACTTCAACGGGCAGCAAATCCAAGGATTGAGTCCCTTGAACTACGAAGCCAGGCGTGGTCTGTACCTGCATCCGACCTACGCGGTCAGTCCGGATCGCGTGGGGTTGGGCGTACTGGATGCGTGGATGTGGGCAAGAGAGCCGAAGGATGCAGACGGAAAACGCGATGGGCTCAAGGAGAGTACGCGCTGGCTCGAGGGATACGAGCGAGTTGCTGAACTCGCCTCGGAGTTGCCAAACACACGTCTGGTGTACTTAGCCGATCGCGAAGCGGATATCAAGGCGTTGATGCAGCTCGCTGATGACCTTGGCACTCCGGCTGACTGGTTGATCCACTCGACTCATAATCGCAGTCTGGACTGTAATGAGAAGCTTTGGCAGAAGGTTGGAAAGACCGTGCCGGTGGGAGAAATCCAATTCGTTATGGCGGCTCGCGCGGGGCAGAAGGCGCGTACGGTGAAACAGGCGCTGCGCGTGAAGCGAGTGTCGCTGCGTTGCGGGTTGGCAGTGACTTGTGTGATAGCCAAGGAAATTGAGCCGCCAGCAGGCGTGAAGCCGGTCGAGTGGCGGTTGCTGAGCAATCGCGTACCTGAAGGACGAGAAGATATCGTGGAGCTGATCGACTGGTATCGGGCTAGATGGGAAATCGAGATGTTCTTCAATGTGCTGAAGAACGGCTGCTGTGTCGAAGCGTTACAGTTATCGACCGTGGATCGCATTGAGCGGGCATTGGCGCTGTTCATGATCGTGGCATGGCGCATCGCCTATTTAATGCGTATGGGACGAACCTGTCCAGAGCTGGACGCAATGTTGTTCTTTGATTCCGACGAGACTCATGGCGCTTACCTACTGATGAACAAGCGTATGCCCAAGGGCCGCCCTAAGCTAAACGAAGTATTGCGCTTAGTTGCGCAACTGGGAGGCTTTCTTGCTCGAAAAGGCGACGGTGAACCAGGCGCAAAAACTATCTGGAAAGGCTTGCAGAAAGTCATGACGGCCGCCGAAACGCTAAGCGCGCTCAGGCACGAACAGAGATGTGTATAACGAGGTGGCCCTTACTCCGGGTCTTCTCTTGTTGTGGTGGCTGAAGGCATGATAATGGTGCATTTAATTGTATTAGTCGCGACTTGATCTGACACTGGACCTTGAAAGGTTGAGAGTTACCGGTTTTGATATGGGTGTCGAATCCTTATACAAAACACGAGGTAACTCTCATGCTTCATACTAACAATCCCATCATCAAACACAAAGCCGGCCTGCTCAATCTCGCCGAAGAACTCGGTAACGTATCAAAAGCCTGTAAAATCATGGGGGTGTCACGCGACACGTTTTATCGCTATCAGGAACTGGCGGCAGAAGGCGGCATTGACGCTCTGGTTAACCAAAACCGCCGGGTTCCCAACCTGAAAAACCGTGCTGATGAAGCCACTGAACGTGCGGTTGTTGATTACGCCATTGAGTTCCCGGCTCATGGCCAGCACCGGACCAGTAATGAGCTGCGTAAAAAAGGCGTCTTCATTTCTGGCAGCGGTGTGCGCTCCATCTGGCAACGACACGATCTGGAAAACTTTCGTAAGCGCCTGAAGGCACTTGAGGAAAAAGTTGCCAGAGAAGGCATCGTACTTACTGATGCTCAAATCGCTGCACTGGAGAAGAAGGCGCACGACGACGAAGCCTGTGGTAAAATAGAGACTGCTCACCCGGGTTATCTGGGGTCGCAGGACACCTTCTACGTGGGTAATCTGAAAGGTGTTGGCCGTATCTACCAGCAGACGTTCGTGGATACGTACTCGAAAGTGGCGCACTGCAAGCTTTACACGAGTAAAGCACCGATCTCTGCCGCCTACCTGCTCAATGATCGCGTGCTGCCGTTCTACGAAGCTCAGGGGCTGCCAATGCTAAGAATACTGACGGACAGGGGGACGGAGTACTGCGGTAAAGTGGAACAACATGACTATCAGCTGTACTTGGCTATCAACGATATAGACCATACGAAAACGAAAGCGATGTCTCCGCAGACAAACGGTATCTGCGAGCGCTTCCATAAAACTATTTTGCAGGATTTTTATCAGGTTGCGTTCCGTAAGAAGTTATACGAGGACCTAGACAGTCTACAAAAGGATCTGGACAACTGGTTGTGGCATTACAATAATGAGCGAACTCATCAGGGTAAAATGTGCTGCGGGCGTACGCCAATGGCCACGTTACTTGATGGTAAACGAGTCTGGGCAGAAAAAAATCTGAACCAGATTTAATCTGACAGACACCTGTATAAATAACCGGTAACTGTCAGATCAGGTCTGAGCTAATACAGCTACAATATTCCTCGCGGCAATCTGGCCGCCTATTACCCGGAAACCAATCCGTTAGTACCGCTCTCAAGCGTAGGTCATGAAACCTTTACATAGACCTCAAAATCGGTGCCCGTGATCATAACCCGCAGCCAGCGCGATACTGAAACTGAGCGACGTATCGCCTGATATACAGGCGTCTCGGCACTGGTCGGGACGCCTGCGTTCCACTCCTGTTACGCGATGCATTAGCGGTTATTCTCAAAACGCGAAGATTGCTCTCATTGATATACATCACGCTTGCCGCCAGCACGGGTTTCGCGTAAAACTGTCTGCCATTCATTAGTGTCGTTAATAACCGCATCTGGACATCTCTTTTACTCATTATGTTTCAAGATAATCCGCTACTTGCCCAGCTAAAACAGCAACTTCACTCCCAAACTCCGCGTGCTGAAGGCGTAGTGAAAGGCACTGATAAAGGGTTCGGCTTTTTGGAAGTCGACGCACAAAAAAGCTACTTTATTCCACCACCGCAGATGAAGAAGGTGATGCATGGCGATCGTATCGTTGCGACGCTCCACACCGATAAAGATCGTGAAATCGCAGAGCCGGAATCCCTGATTAAACCCTTTTTGACGCGCTTTGTTGGCCGCGTGCAGAAAAAGGATGACCGTTTTTCCATCCTGCCCGATCATCCGCTGTTGAAAGAGGCGATCCCCTGCTGTACCGGACGTGACGTCAATCACACCTTTCAGTATGGTGATTGGGCTGTGGCGGAAATGCGTCGCCATCCGCTCAAAGGCGATCGCAGCTTCCATGCTGAATTAACGCAATACATCACCACCGGCGACGATCCGCTTGCGCCGTGGTGGGTGACGTTGTCACGTCATAATCTTGAACGTACTGCGCCAGAAATGGACAGCGAATTGACGCTCAATGACGGCAATCTGACGCGCGAAGATTTGACCGCACTGACCTTTGTTACCATCGACAGCGCCAGCACCGAAGACATGGACGATGCGCTGTATGCTAAAGACAACAGCGACGGCACGCTGGAACTTACGATCGCCATTGCCGACCCTACCGCCTATGTGGAAGCGGGCAGCACGCTGGATAGGCTGGCGCGTCAACGTGCGTTTACCAACTACCTACCGGGATTCAATATTCCGATGCTGCCGCGCGTGCTTTCCGACGATCTCTGCTCGCTGCGCGCGCAGGAGCGCCGCCCGGCAGTGGTGTGCCGCGTCACCGTCGCGGCCGACGGTACGCTGGGCGATGATGTGCAGTTCTTTGCCGCCTGGGTAGAATCCAAGGCCAAACTGGTTTACGACAACGTTTCAGACTGGCTGGAGCAACAGGGGGAATGGCAGCCGGAGAACGATGCCGTTGCCGAGCAAATCCGTTTGTTGCACCGCATCGGTCTGGCCCGCAGCGCTTGGCGTGCCACCCACGCGCTGGTGTTTAAAGATCGTCCTGATTACCGTTTCCTGCTCGGTGAGCAGGGCGATGTGCTGGATATCGTGGTTGAGCAACGTCGTATCGCTAATCGTATCGTCGAAGAAACCATGATCACCGCCAATATCTGCGCCGCACGCATGCTTAAAGAGAAGCTTGGCTTCGGCATTTACAACGTGCACAACGGTTTCGAGCCAACTCAGGTCGATCAGGCCGTGACGGTGTTAAGCAACAACGGCATTGAAGCGGACGCTGCTGCGCTGTTGACCCTGGACGGCTTTTGCAAACTGCGCCGAGAGCTGGATGCGCAGCCGACGTCATTTTTAGACAGCCGCATTCGTCGCTTCCAAACCTTCGCCGAGGTTTCCACTACGCCAGGGCCGCATTTTGGTTTGGGGCTGGATGCGTATGCCACCTGGACCTCACCCATCCGCAAGTTTGGCGACATGATCAACCATCGCCTGCTGAAAGCAATTATTTGCCGACAGCCCGCTGAGAAACCGCAAGATGACATCACGCAACAAATGGCGGAGCGCCGTCGTTTAAACCGGATGGTCGAGCGTGACGTCGGTGACTGGCTGTATGCTCGTTTCCTGAAACCGAAAGCCGGGACTGATGCCCGCTTCCGCGCCGAGATCATAGATGTAACGCGTGGTGGTCTGCTTGTGCGTTTGCTGGACAACGGTGCCGTTGCCTTTATCCCGGCTTCGTTTATTCACGCAGTACGCGATGAGTTAGTCAGCAGCCAGGAAACGGGCAC
Organism: Symbiopectobacterium sp. Eva_TO; assembly: GCF_053848865.1. NCBI lineage: Bacteria > Pseudomonadati > Pseudomonadota > Gammaproteobacteria > Enterobacterales > Enterobacteriaceae > Symbiopectobacterium > Symbiopectobacterium sp. Eva_TO. The sequence continues at coordinate 3,876,393 of NZ_JBSPEY010000004.1, forward strand.
GGTCTCCGTCAAAGGTGAAGTGGTCTACCGCCAAAGCGATACGCTGGATGTGGTATTGACCGACGTGCACATGGAAACGCGCAGTATCATTGCCAAACCCGTAGCATAAACTTCTGATGTCGCCAACCTGCGGGTTGGCGACACCGATTTTCTCCGCATCAGATTCTCCCTGCCCCTATCATCATTAGCCAAAACTGAATTTAATTTACAAAAATTCACTCTTGCTCACATTTTCTCATCTGCACCTGCCGCGCATCACGCTGAAATACACTATGTTTTTAAGGGTTGCGCCGTTTGCCATGGCGCCACGCCCTAAAAGCCAGCAAAACTCTCGCCCCATTAGTTGGGTAACGAAGGAGCCGTTGTCATGAATAATGTCAAGAGCATAGTGATCTGGCTGTTGGTCGCATTAGCTGGGGCTATCGCCTTCGCGATGCTGGCCTTAAGCCGTGGAGAGCACGTTAATGCCGTGTGGTTGGTCATTGCCGCCATATCCTGCTACAGCATTGCCTACCGCTTTTACAGTCTGTTTATTGCTAAAAAAGTGTTTGAACTGGACGACCGTCGTGTCACGCCAGCTGAGCGTCACAATGACGGGTTGGATTATGTTCCCACTAACCGGGCGTCTATTTCGCCATGAACTCACCGTCTGCGCTGATCGGTACCACCGTTGAACAAGCCTCACAGGTGATCAACGGCTGGGGCTTTATGATCACACCGGAAGCGCTGAGTGAAATAGCCAAAGACGTGGGCGAAGCCTCTATTCTGTCACGTGCCGGGGGGCACCTACCTTTGCGGTGGGTATGGCGCATATCATCACCGAAATCTTTAACAGTCGGGCCATGATGGCATTCTGGTATCACTTCGCCATCCTGTTTGAAGCACTGTTCATTTTGACAGCTGTCGATGCCGGTACCCGCGCCTGCCGTTTCATGGTGCAGGATCTGGTCGACCACGCCATTCCTGGTATGGGCAAGAGCCACTCCTGGCTGGGTAACATGGCGGGCACCACGGTGGCGGTAGCCGGTTGGGGATTCTTTGTCTATCAGGGCGTTATCGATCCTCTCGGTGGGATTAACACCTTGTGGCCGCTGTTTGGTATCGGAAACCAGATGCTGGCTTCTATGGCGCTGATTCTTGGTACCGTTGTGCTGTTCAAAATGAAGAAACAGCGCTACGCCTGGGTAACTATACTGCCGACCATCTGGCTGTTTATCACTTCCATGACCGCCGGCTGGCAGAAAATCTTCCATGAAAAAGCCAGTATCGGTTTTCTGGCCCAGGCTAAACGTTTCTCGCAGGGTATTGAGCAAGGCACGTTAATCGCTCCAGCCAAGACCATCAAAGATATGGAAACCATTGTGTTCAGCAACCAGATCAACGCCGCACTGTGCGGGTTCTTTATTCTGGTAGCGGTTACCATGCTCATTTCCGCCTTTTTCGTGATTCGCCGTGCGCTGGCAAGCGAGACGCCGACGGCAAAAGAAGTGGCTGTTATATTACGTGAAGAAACAACGCACCGTTAACCGCCTCATTAACGGTGCTGTGTGCCGATGCCCGTCAGCAATGACGGGCATTTTTTTCCATTGTGATACTAGGCTGTGTCCCTTAATTACATAACCTCTGGTAAAACAGGCGGATGCAGCCCAGTTTCAACATTGCCAGATAATTCCTCGCCGTTTTGTCGTAACGTGTCGCAATGCGACGGTATTCTTTCAGACGGCCAAAGCACCGCTCAACAACGTTCCGATTGCGGTAGGCGTCACGATCGAGCTTTGAACGACCATCCACCGCCATTTTTTCAGTGGATTTTCGGGGGATGACAGTTTTTATACCTCTTTTTTTCAGCTCGTTACGTAATACATGCCCGGAGTACGCCTTGTCAGCGAGTACCGCATGACCACGGCGTTTCATACTGCCGTTCTGGCGTTGAACACCAATACCGTCCAAAAGACGTAGTGCAAACTGACTTTCATGAGCCTGACCGGGGCTCAACACGATGTTTAACGGAAGACAACTTCCGTCTGTAGCCAGATGGATTTTGGTGCCAAAACCACCTCGAGAGCGACCCAGCCCATTATCTCCGGTGATATCGGGATGTTTTTTTGAGCACCGGCAGCACATTTCAGCACCCTGATATTGCTACCATCCAGCGCAGTCGCTGACCAGTCCACGAGGCCATGGGCATCAAGTGATGAAAGTAACTTATTGAAAATAATGTTAATGACTCCCGATTTTGACCATCGGTTAAAGCGGTTATAAACGGTTTTCCATGGGCCGTATCGCTCAGGTAAATCACGCCATGGGGCACCAGAGCACAGCCCCCAGAACATGCCATTGATAATCATGTGATGCTCAGCCCATGGGCGTCCGGCCTGTGGTGTTGCTGGTTCAGCAGGGAGTAAGGGGTCTTCCCCGATCATGGTGGGAAGGCTCAGAACGCCATATCCAGCTTCCCGTAGTGGAACATCACTCCCAGCTTAAAGCGCTCCCAGTTTCGGTATCCCCTGGCTTTTATCCTCAGCAGCCTGATCTTGCTGTTCAGTGCCTCCGCATTTCCGTTTGAGACTCTGTGTCGCATGGCATTCAGGATCCCGTACAGCCTTTTTCCTATCGTTTTCGCCGCGTTTTTCATCATGGGAACGTCACTGTTGGCCGCCAGCGCCAGCCATCTCTGCCTGTCATTCCGTCTTTCCTCGCTCCATGGCCTGTTCCAGATATCCTTTGCCAGCTCTTTCAGCGCCCAGCACTGGCTCGTCAGCTTCATCTGTGCACGCAGCCATATCAGCTTTTCCTGCCTGGATTCGGTCATCCACTTATCGCTGTACTGCCACAGGAAGCGGGTCCCCTTTGCCTGACGCCGGCTTTCAACAGGAAGGTGCGGATGTTCATTCTGGCGGGTTTTATCCACCACTTCGCCCAGTTGCTTTGCTACATGGAAGCGGTCGAAGGCGATTTTCTCAACCGCACTGGGTATGTAGTGGTCAACTAATATTGGCCACCGCATTAGACTGTATGTAGAACAGTCGCTCAGATTCGTTTGGAGTTAAGCCGCCGTTATACCAGTGAGGCCGGATAGCGCTGTAATACCCCGTGATGTAGCGGATAATCGCGTCCTGGGCTTCGCTGAAGCTGTTGTAACCCTTTGTCGGCACCCATTCTGTCTTCAGGCTGCGGAAGAACCGCTCCATTGGCGCATTATCCCAGCAGTTACCCCGCCGACTCATACTCTGCTTTATCCGGCAGCGCCACAGGGCTTGCCGGTATTGACGGCTGGTATAGTGGCTGCCCTGGTCGCTGTGGAACATGACTCCTGTTGGTTGTCCCCGGAGTTCCCAGGCCATCTGCAACGCTTTAACTGTCAGCGCCGAGTCCGGCGACGTCGACATGGCCCAACCCACCGGTTTGCGGGCGAACAGGTCTAGCACCACCGCAAGGTAAGCCCAGCATTTGCCCGTCCAGATGTAGGTCACATCGCCGCACCAGACCTGATCCGGCGCGGTAACCGCGAACTGGCGGTTGAGATAGTTCGGTATTTCAACGTGTTCATTGCCGCCGCGTTTGTATTTGTGAGCCGGTCGCTGGCAGCTGGCGATACCCAGCTCCTTCATCAGCTTGCCAGCCAGCGCCCCATTTTGACACCGGAGCTGCCGGTGACGATGGTCGCGATACTTCGAGCGCCGGCAGAGCCGCCGCTGGCGTTCCAGGCTTCCATGACGCGGCTACACTTAACCACGCGCTCACCGTCGGGTTCATTAGCGGAAGCCTGCCAGTGCCTGTAGCTGCTGCGATGTACCTCAAAAGTTTGGCACAACGCCGTGACCGGGTATCGCGCCCTCAGCCTGTCGACTACCGTGAACCGTTGAGTGAGTCCGACATTAAGAGCGCCGTAGCCTTTTTTAGGATTTCGTTCTCCATTTCAAGGCATTGGACTTTTTTCTTCATCTCACGCAGCTCGAGCTGTTCAGGGGTAAGAGGAAGTCCCGTTGGCGTTTTTCCCTGTCGTTCAAGGCGAAGCTTATTGACCCAGCGACTAATGGCAGAATGGCTGACATTAACCGCCTCTGCGGCCTTAACGTATGTGTAGCCGTGGTCGACAACCAGCTTTGCGGCTTCGAGCTTAAATTCCGCCGTAAAATGTTTACCCATGAGGTCACCTGTCGTGTTGATGAGGTGAGCATATCACCTCCGCTCAGGTGGCCAGTATCAGTGTGCCACTACAAGGTGGTGTGGCTGGCAATCCAGTCGGCCTCACAGAAATGGACGATGCCACTGCGGGACTGGCGTATGGCAATGAGCCGTTTTATTATCGAGTTCGGTGACCGCCTGGACGGTCACTACTGAGAAAGGCATTTACACAGAATCATGTACAGGGTCTATACCGGCGTTGTTTTTGCAGTAGCCGACAGTTAAAAACAAGAGAACACGTTTTGAATTATCAGTTAATCAGCGACAACAATGGCCTGGAACAGGTTTGTCAGCAGGCGCGTCAGCACACGCAGGTCGCGCTGGATACCGAATTTGTCCGCACTCGCACCTATTATCCGCAGTTGGGTCTTATCCAGCTTTTTGACGGTGAAACCCTCTCTCTGATCGATCCCCTCACTATCAGTGCGTGGCAGCCGTTTGTGGCGCTGTTGCAAGATTCGCAGGTGACCAAGTTCCTGCACGCCAGCAGTGAAGATCTTGAGGTGTTTCTTAATGCGTTTGGCGTGTTGCCGCATCCGTTTATCGATACACAGATTTTGGCTGCCTTTCTCGGTAAACCCTTGTCGTATGGATTTGCTGCATTAGTGGCAGATTATCAAGGTGTGACGTTGGATAAGACCGAATCGCGTACCGACTGGCTGGCTCGTCCGTTGACTGAGAAACAGTGTGACTATGCCGCCGCAGATGTCTTCTATCTGTTGCCGATGGCTGAGAAGATTGTGGCCGAAACGCGTGAAGCCGGATGGCTGGACGCGGCGTTGGATGAATGCCGGTTACTGTGTCAGCGTAAACAGGACATCCTCGCGCCGGAATTGGCCTATCGTGAATTTGGTAACGCCTGGCAACTGCGTGGCAAGCAACTGGCTTGCCTGCAACTGCTTGCTCAGTGGCGTCTGAATCTGGCGCGCCAGCGCGACAGCTCAGTTAACTTTGTGGTAAGGGAAGAAAATTTGCTTCAGGTGGCGCGCTGCATGGCGTCCTCGTTGGGCGAGTTGAGAGCTCTTGGGCTGAGCGGCCCGGAAATTCGTTATCACGGTAAAACACTGCTCGATATTGTCGCCCAGGCCAATGCGCTACCGGAATCCCAGTATCCTGCGCCGATCGTGAATCTGATCGATTACCCAGGCTATAAGCGCGTGTTTAAAGATATCAAAACTCTGGTGACGCAGGTGAGTGAACGTAGCGGACTTTCCGCTGAGTTACTGGCATCACGGCGTCAGATTAACCGCTTGTTGAATTGGCATTGGAAGTTGTTTGCTCAGCAAGGTTCGGTACCTGAAATGTTGAACGGCTGGCGAGCTGAACTGTTCGCTGCGCCGCTGCGCGATTTGTTGACTCGCGAAGGGTAATAGCAGAATACCCCCCACATGGTGCGGGGGTTATTTAATTCCTTGGACTCATTTAGCGGGTTCTTCCGGTTCTGGCAGGGTGACGTTAAGTTCAAGCACGGAGATATCATCCCCTTTTTGCTCCAACTGAACTGTCACCATTTCCGGGTCGATCTGTACGTATTTACAGATCACCGCCAAAATATCCCGCTTTAACTGTGGCAAATAATGTGGCTCACTGTCGCCACGGCGGCGTTCCGCAACGATAATTTGCAGCCGCTCCTTGGCAATATTCGCGGTGTTTTTTTTGCGGGACAGAAAGAAATCGAGTAAGGCCATAATTTATCCCCCAAAAAGGCGTTTAAGAAAACTCTTTTTCTCTTCCTCAATGAAACGGTAGGGACGATCTTCACCCAGCAAGCGATCGACGGTGTCAGCGTAGGCTTTGCCTGCATCGGAAGCGATATCAAGGATCACCGGTTCCCCTGGTTTGATGCACGCAGTACGGACTGATCTTCGGGAATAACGCCAACCAGCGAAATACGAAGGATCTCCAGTACATCTTCCATGCTTAACATATCACCGCGGCTAACGCGGCCTGGATTGTAACGGGTGAGCAGCAGATGCTCTTTAATCGCATCCTGACCGTGTTCAGCCCGGCGTGATTTGGAGGCAATGATGCCGAGAATGCGGTCAGAGTCGCGCACCGATGACACTTCCGGGTTGGTGGTAATAATGGCTTCGTCGGCAAAATAGAGCGCCATCAATGCACCCGTTTCAATCCCAGCCGGGGAGTCGCAGATGATAAAATCAAACTCCATTTCTGCCAGCGTATCCAACACTTTTTCTACGCCTTCTCGGGTTAGTGCATCTTTGTCACGAGTTTGTGACGCGGGCAGAATATAGAGATTTTCCGTGCGCTTGTCTTTGATTAATGCCTGATTCAGCGTGGCATCACCTTGAATCACATTGACGAAATCGTAAACCACGCGGCGCTCGCATCCCATGATGAGATCGAGGTTACGAAGACCAATATCGAAGTCGATAACAACCGTCTTTTTACCTTTCTGGGCTAAACCGGTAGCAATGGCCGCGCTTGAAGTAGTCTTGCCAACGCCCCCTTTACCCGATGTAACAACAATAATGCGTGCCATAAATAGTTCCTTGTTAAAGGGCTTAGTCTAGAGGTTTTATGGTTAAATCGTTTGCGAGTTGGTCGAGCTTCAGACGCACGGCCTTCCCGAAATGGGCCGCTGGGATCTTGTCACTGAGCCAGTAGCGCCCAGCGATGGATACCAGTTCGGCTGCAAGATGCGTACAGAAGATTTGGCTCTGCACATCACCCGAGACGCCCGCCAGCGCTCGTCCCCGCATCATGCCGTAAATATGGATATTGCCATCGGCGATCACCTCTGCACCGGCGCTGACGCTGCTCAGTACGATTAAGTCGCCCTCTCTGGCATAAATCTGTTGGCCAGAACGAACCGGCGTAGTAATCACTTTGGTTTTGGCTATTGCTGGTGCAACGGGAATAGGCTCAGGTGCCCGACGCGGCGACTTACCTTCATTTAACAGCGGCAATCCCGCTTTGATAATGGCTTTTTTAAGTACCTCGTTCTTACAACCGCTCACGCCCACCACGTGTAACCCCGTAGAAATAATAGCGTGCTGGATAGATAACCAGTCTATTTCGTCCGTCAGGGCGGCAACATTAATAACCACAGGCGCATTTTTTAAAAATGCTGGAGCCTGCTCAATCTTTTCCTGTAATGCTTTAATAATTACCTCAGGTTGCGACTCATACAAATGAACAACCGATAAGGTAAAATTGCTGCCTTTTAACTCAATTGGCGTTTGTGACATCTATCCTGACTCAGTTTCAGCCTGTTAAATCCCTGGATTTGCATGGCAACATGATATTCCAGAGTGCTGTAAGCATGTTATAGTCACAATTATATACAGGCAAGATGACATTCCCATCTAATCGAGTAAAAAAATGTTTTGTGTGATCTATCGAAGCGCCAAACGCGATCAAACCTATCTCTATGTTGATAAAAAAGACGATTTTTCCCGCGTACCGGAAGCGCTGATGAAAAGTTTTGGTACACCGTATTTGATGATGCTATTACCGCTTGATGGCAGCAAAAAATTAGCGTCAGCCTGTAGTGGCACACTGATACTGGCCACCTGAGCGGAGGTGATATGCTCACCTCATCAACACGACAGGTGACCTCATGGGTAAACATTTTACGGCGGAATTTAAGCTCGAAGCCGCAAAGCTGGTTGTCGACCACGGCTACACATACGTTAAGGCATATCGTTATACACATCTTTTGGCCATTTTTTGAACAGGATGCTCAGAACCCCGTGAATTAAGGCATTCAAGCCATCCCATTGGCTTTTTGAGGTTCAAAATGCCACTCTGAGATAAACCCGTAACTCATTGATTAAACAGTGCGTTAGAAAGATGTGTATAACGATATGACGTTAAGGCCGCAGAGGCGGTTAATGTCAGCCATTAGTCGCTGGGTCAATAAGCTTCGCCTTGAACGACAGGGAAAAACGCCAACGGGACTTCCTCTTACCCCTGAACAGCTCGAGCTGCGTGAGATGAAGAAAAAAGTCCAATGCCTTGAAATGGAGAACGAAATCCTAAAAAAGGCTACGGCGCTCTTAATGTCGGACTCACTCAACGGTTCACGGTAGTCGACAGGCTGAGGGCGCGATACCCGGTCACGGCGTTGTGCCAAACTTTTGAGGTACATCGCAGCAGCTACAGGCACTGGCAGGCTTCCGCTAATGAACCCGACGGTGAGCGCGTGGTTAAGTGTAGCCGCGTCATGGAAGCCTGGAACGCCAGCGGCGGCTCTGCCGGCGCTCGAAGTATCGCGACCATCGTCACCGGCAGCTCCGGTGTCAAAATGGGGCGCTGGCTGGCTGGCAAGCTGATGAAGGAGCTGGGTATCGCCAGCTGCCAGCGACCGGCTCACAAATACAAACGCGGCGGCAATGAACACGTTGAAATACCGAACTATCTCAACCGCCAGTTCGCGGTTACCGCGCCGGATCAGGTCTGGTGCGGCGATGTGACCTACATCTGGACGGGCAAATGCTGGGCTTACCTTGCGGTGGTGCTAGACCTGTTCGCCCGCAAACCGGTGGGCTGGGCCATGTCGACGTCGCCGGACTCGGCGCTGACAGTTAAAGCGTTGCAGATGGCCTGGGAACTCCGGGGACAACCAACAGGAGTCATGTTCCACAGCGACCAGGGCAGCCACTATACCAGCCGTCAATACCGGCAAGCCCTGTGGCGCTGCCGGATAAAGCAGAGTATGAGTCGGCGGGGTAACTGCTGGGATAATGCGCCAATGGAGCGGTTCTTCCGCAGCCTGAAGACAGAATGGGTGCCGACAAAGGGTTACAACAGCTTCAGCGAAGCCCAGGACGCGATTATCCGCTACATCACGGGGTATTACAGCGCTATCCGGCCTCACTGGTATAACGGCGGCTTAACTCCAAACGAATCTGAGCGACTGTTCTACATACAGTCTAATGCGGTGGCCAATATTAGTTGACCACTACACCCATGTTAATAAATGCAGGTAGGTCTGCATATCGGGCAACTGCATTTTCAAAAAGATCGACCAACGACGTATAGTTATCCGGATTAATTTCGGCGGGCACGTTTGCCGGATAACGCGTTAACCAGATTTTCTCCAAGGTATCACTCCCAAGGTATTTTTTTAGTGGCATGATGATTCTCCCACCGCTCGTTTAATTAACATTATTTTAACTCAACTTACCAGTTGCTGCTGAGACAATATCGAGGTTGAGAGTTCGATCACTCCTTATTGTTAATCATATGTATCAAAAAAAATGAGGCGACCTGCGTCGCCTCGTTGTTCTCCGTTTTTCTAAGAGAGAAAAACCGTCATTTATTGCGTCACGATGGTCTCGATACGTGCCGGGCCCCAGTCATTGCCAAAGCCCCAACCTCGCCGGTAACACCAATCCCATCCCCACGGATCAGCCGCGCCGGGCGGCAAGATGACCTGCTGCGTTTCATTCCAGCGTTGATAACCCGTCACATTGATCACCACAAAGCGATAAGGCCTGCTGCCTATCTGACCTTGCTCCATTTCCGCGACCGAACCCACTACCGTCACCAGTCGCCCCTGAAAATCGAGAGGTTCAAGGAAGCCTTTGACGTTGGCAATAAATCGTCCTTCAGAAACGCTCTCCAACTGGGGCCGCGCCCAGCGATCCAGCGGTAGGCTGACAATCACCAATCGGGTTTTATCATTTTCGTTGTGAACGGCCACAACGCGACCGCCGAGACGCGCCTCCTGACCCAAGGCCATCTGCGGCATCAACGTGATTTGCGACAAACGGTCGTACGGTCTTTCTGAACTACTCTGGATGGATTCAGTAATCGAAGAACAGCCTGCCAGCAACAGTGCCAGCACCGCGAGCGTCACCTGTTTTGACCAATAAGAAATCGCCATAATACTGATCCCTTTGCCATTACCTACTCATTAGAGTAGGCAGTAATGCAATAAGTTGCGCGGTTATCAGGCGCGACCGGGTAATTTTTTCCAGGTGACATTGTTGCGCAGATAACGCGGCAAGGCATCGGCGACGGCGACCGTATTACCTGACTGCAACTGATGGCAGGCCAGCGGCAGCATATCCTGCGCCTGTGGCAGCAGCATATCGCCCGGCGTCAGAGCGATCTCCGCGTGGGCAGCCAGTGTCGGATACGCCTCCCACCCGGTTCCAACGGTCGCCCACTCACCACGCAGCGATAGGGTGCGCTCCAATACCTGCTGCGGCGTCAGCACGGCTTCATGTTCGTCGCCCTGCCAGTTACCGTCAACATCACGCTGATACTCGGCCCAATAGACCTCCCCCATTCTGGCGTCAATCGCCGCCAGAACGCGCGCTGCACCTGTGCGACGCCAAGCCCCCTGCGCCATCGTGGCGAGCGTGGAGATACCCAGCATCGGCAAATCTGCGCCTAACGCCAGCCCCTGAGCAATACCAATACCGATTCGCACACCGGTAAAACTGCCTGGACCTTGACCAAATGCCAGCGCATCCAGACTGTTCAACGCCACACCGGTTTCAGCCAGCACCTGTTGCACCATCGGCAACACGCGTTGGGTATGCTCACGTGGGCATACTTCATACAGGGAGAAAACTTGACCATCATTCCAGAGTGCAACGGAACAGGCTTCCGCCGCAGTATCGAGCGCTAAAATTCTCGTAGACATGCCGACCTCAGGCAGGGAAACAAAAATAACGCGGCGTAGCATAGCACACCGCGAATGGAATTACTCCGAGGCATCACACCGCCTCGGTGCGGGAAAGAAAACGGATCGCTTGAGTCAGATCGCGCGTGCGAGCAGCGGGCGGCAGGCTTTGCAGAAAGGTTTTGCCGTAAGGACGCATCACCAGACGGTTATCGCAGATAACGATAACGCCGCGATCGTCCACATCGCGAATCAAACGCCCCACCCCTTGTTTCAGGGTGATGACCGCATCGGGCAGTTGTACTTCGTCAAACGGATCGCCGCCGCGCAGGCGGCAATCTTCGATACGCGCTTTCAGCAGCGGGTCATCTGGCGAGGTAAACGGCAGTTTATCGATAATCACACAAGAGAGCGCATCACCGCGCACATCCACCCCTTCCCAGAAGCTGCTGGTCGCCACCAGCAACGCATTCCCCGCAGAGACAAACTGCGCTAACAGTTGTGCCTTGCTGGTTTCGCCCTGAAGCAACACGGGCAATGTCAGTGAGGCACGGAACTCTGCGGCCAGATCGCGCATCATTTGGTGCGAAGTACACAACATAAAGCAACGCCCGCTATTCGCCTCGATGAGAGGACGCAACTGAGTGGCCAACCGTTGTGCCGCACCCCGTTGCTGCAATTCCGGCAGAAAACGTGGCACGCAAAGCAGCGTCTGCTGTGCATAATCAAACGGGCTCGGCAGCAACATAGATTGCGCATGGTCCAATCCCAGGCGCTCGGTAAAATGCTCGACCCGGTCGTTAACCGACAGCGTCGCCGAGGTAAAGATCCATGCGGCCTTCTTCTCTTGCATCAGCTCACGAAAACGGTCCGCCACGGAGAGCGGTGTCAGCGCCAACACAAAATGCCGCGCATTGCATTCATACCAATAGCTGTAACCGGCCTGTTGCACATCCTGTAGCCGTTTGAGACGGGCGCGATACAGGGTCGCGCGTTCAAAGGCGGCATCCAGCAACGCCGAGCGCCCGAGCGACAGTTTGGCAACGTCATAGCAGAGTTCAAGCGCATCATCGAGCAACAGCAGCGCGCGTTGCAGCGAGGGTTGCGCCAACACATCACGCAGGTTGCCGCGAAAACCGGGCTCCCCCAGTGCCAGCCGAAAATCCTGTGTGCTTTGTGATAAGCGATCGGCGGATTTTTGCAGTTGAGCCGCATCGCGCACTTCGGTGCGATACGCGATAATGATATCTTTCGCCAGATCGAGCAATTGACGACTGGTGAGTTGCTGACCAAAGTAGTGACTGGCGATATCGGGGATCTGATGTGCTTCATCGAAAATAACCACATCGCTATCCGGGATAAGCTCAGCAAATCCGCTCTCTTTGACCACCATATCGGCCAGATAGATGTGATGGTTAACCACCACGACATCGGATTCCATCGCCTTACGCCGCGCTTTGACCACGAAGCATTCTTTATAATGCGGGCAATCGCTCCCCAGACAGTTGTCATTGGTGCTGGTGACTAACGGCCACACCGCACTATCTTCCGCCACGTCGGTGCAACTACTGATTTCACCATCTACCGTGGCCGATGACCATCCCCGCAAACGTACTAGTTCGCTCAGAGCTTCACCGCTCAGATCGCCGCCAGCCAGTGATTGTTGGTCCAGCCGCTCGATACACAGATAGTTCGATCGGCCTTTGAGTAACGCGACCTGCCCGGTGTAACCCAAGGCGGTGGCGATGCGCGGTAAATCACGTGAAAAAAGCTGATCTTGAAGGGCTTTCGAACCAGTGGAGACAATGACCTTGCGTTCAGAACGCAGCGCCGGAACCAGATAGGCATAGGTTTTGCCGGTCCCGGTGCCCGCTTCCACCACCAGTGCGTGTTGTTCGACAATGGCACGCTCTACCGCAGCAGCCATATCACGCTGAGGTTCACGCGGTTTAAAACCGTCAATGGCTCGCGCCAGGGTGCCTTCGGGAGAAAAATCGTCCTGTACGGAATGTTTTGTCACACACGCTCTCTATTTGTCACTGCCCAATTACCACAACCAAAACCGGAAGGGATGCGGTGAAGCTATTGTTCAATTATGCCCTGTGTCTGCCCAGGCAGCCACCCTGCATCGCGATCGCATCGCCTCACCCCACAGAATCATGGTAGGCTGCAAAACGATTTTTATCTTTTAGAATTGATGCAGGGAGACAACCAATGACAGACATTATCAGAATTCAACCAGAAGCCCGCTGGTCCGATGCCGTAATTCATAACGGTACCCTTTACTACACCAGCGTGCCGGAGAATCTGGATGCCGATGCTCAGGCGCAAACTGAAAGCACCCTGGCACAGCTTGATGCCATCCTGAGTCAGAATGGTTCAGACAAAACGCGTCTGCTGGATGTGACGATTTTCCTTGCTGATGCAGCAGACTTTAGCGCCATGAATGCCGCCTGGGATGCCTGGGTGGTGGCAGGCCAGGCGCCGGTACGCTGTACCGTAGAAGCGCGTCTGATGAACCCGAAATATAAAGTGGAAATCAAGACCATCGCCGCGCTGTAGTGCATTCTGAAAGTCGTCCGCTGAGCGCCTGCGTTAGGGCTTATTCATCCTCGTCACTTTCATCATAGGTGACCGTGTCACTTCTATGTAACCGCCGTAAGTCAGCGGCAACCAGTGCGATGGCCTCTCCACTACTCATACCTTGCGCCATCAGCGATTGAATACGTTCAACTGCGTCTTGCTGCTGCGAGTGGGTTAAGGGCATATCGTTATACACATCGTTCTAACGCACTGTTTAATCAATGAGTTACGGGTTTATCTCAGAGTGGCATTTTGAACCTCAAAAAGCCAATGGGATGGCTTGAATGCCTTAATTCACGGGGTTCTGAGCATCCTGTTCAAAAAATGGCCAAAAGATGTGTATAACGATATGGGTTAAGGGGGGCATATCATTAAACATTCAGTCAGCTTCCTTATACGCCGTGGGCGAATTGTGCTAGGCTGACGCACTGGCGTGGCCTATAAGCACGCATCATAACGCTAACAACGATATTAATCAGCACCTGCACGATGACATAACACCGATGGATTCTCGTTTACCTGATTTTCATAGACTGCCTTATCAGCCGGATGCCCTGCTGCACCTGTTTGCCCGATTCTCTCATCAGCCATGGGCCATGCTGCTGCACTCCGGTTTTGCCGATCACCAGCACAACCGTTTCGATATCATGGTGGTCGACCCGGTAGCAACGTTAACCACTCAGGGCGATGAGACGATCATCACGCGCGCGTACGGCACAGAGCGCTCCACACAAGATCCCTTCTTGTTGGTGCGCCAGACAATGACGCTGGCCGGGATCGCCGCGCACACGCATCCCGATATGCCTTTTCAGGGCGGTGCACTCGGTTTGTTTGGTTACGATCTCGGACGACGCGTCGAAACGCTTCCATCACAGGCAAAGCAAGATATCCACCTGCCGGACATGGCAGTGGGCATCTACGACTGGGCGCTGATCGCCGACCACCAACTGCAGACGCTTACGCTGGTGACCTATGGTAACCATGAAGCGCGGCTGGCCTGGTTATCCGCACCGCCAGATGTGACTTCCCTTGGCGATTTCCAACTGACTACCCCGTGGCAGTCCAATATGACACGGGATGAATACGGCATCCGCTTCCAACACATTCAAGCCTATCTGCGCGCAGGGGATTGCTATCAGGTCAATCTGGCACAGCGCTTCAGCGCAGGTTATCGCGGTGATGAATGGCAGGCTTTTCTCTCGCTCTCTGATGCCAATCGAGCCCCGTTTTCTGCGTTTATCCGCTTGCCGGAGCATTGCGTCATCAGCGTATCGCCAGAGCGTTTCTTGCAGCTACAAAATCAGCGCATTGAAACGCGCCCCATCAAGGGGACACTGCCGCGCGCTGCCGATCCACAGGAAGATGCGCGCCGCGCCAAGGCGCTTGCAGCCTCGCAGAAAGATCGCGCAGAGAATTTAATGATTGTCGACCTGCTGCGTAATGATATTGGCCGCGTTGCCGTACCCGGTAGCGTGCGGGTGCCTGCGCTGTTTCACGTTGAGCCGTTTCCGGCGGTGCACCATCTGGTCAGCACCATTGAGGCAAGGCTACCGGAAAACAGCCATGCCACGGATTTGCTGCGCGCCTGTTTTCCCGGTGGCTCCATCACCGGTGCGCCCAAAATTCGCGCCATGGAGATTATCGAAGAGCTGGAACCGCATCGCCGCAACGCCTATTGTGGCAGCATTGGCTATGTCAGCGTCTGTGGCACCATGGATACCAGCATTACCATTCGCACGCTGATTGCAGAACAGGGGCAGCTTCACTGCTGGGCGGGCGGTGGTATCGTGGCAGACAGCCAGGAGCAGGCGGAATACCTGGAAACCCTGGATAAACTGGGCCGAATTCTTCCTCTACTAAACACGGCGCACAGGTTATGAGTACAGTAATTCAGCCAGTTACCTTTCCATTCCCCCCGCTGACTGACAACTTGTCGAACTTCGTCACGCGCTTTCAGTTGCAGCGTGCACCGCAGGCCAAACCGGTGCGCCAAGTGCGTAAAGCGGCTGTGCTGGTGCCGATTGTGTGCCACTTTGATGCTCCGACGCTATTACTGACCCGGCGCGCCAGCACGCTGCGCAAGCATGCCGGGCAAGTTGCCTTCCCCGGAGGTGCCGCAAACAGTAGCGACGCCAGCTTGATCGCCACGGCATTGCGCGAAGCCCAAGAGGAAGTGTCTATTGCCCCTGAGGTTGTGACGGTGTTAGGCACCCTGCCGCCACTGGACAGTGTCAGCGGCTTTCAGGTCACGCCCGTGGTTGGGCTGTTACCGGCCAATATTCGCGTTGCGCCCAATGCGGATGAGGTGGCAGAACTGTTTGAAATGCCGTTGACCGATGCGTTTTCGCTGGCGCGCTACTATCCGCTGGATATTGAGCGACAGCGCCAAACGAACCGCGTTTATCTTTCCTGGTATCGGCAACAGTTTGTCTGGGGGCTGACTGCCGCCATCATTCGCCAGCTTGCTCTTCAAGTCTCCGCCTCAACCGACTGAAATGTAGCATTTTATTCTGATTATTCCCTACGAGGACATTAACCATACATAAACAGTGGTATTTCTATTCCCTTGATTATCCATGTCAAACGCAAGTGTGATGCGGATCTGCTATAAGTTATCTTCACCTGGTGCATAAGTTTTTTTCATGTGAAAAGCCCACTCCTGCCATATAAACCCCACTACAATAGCGCGATACAAGGAGTATTATTCTAATCTGCGCTTTTGAGGAGCTTTCGCGTGATAAGCGTTTTCGACATGTTCAAGATCGGTATTGGCCCTTCAAGCTCTCATACGGTCGGACCGATGAAAGCCGGTAAGCAATTTGTCGATGATTTGATTGAACTGGGTAAGCTTGGCGATGTTACCCGCATCGCCGTTGACGTTTATGGCTCGCTCTCCCTGACCGGGAAAGGACACCATACCGATATCGCCATCATTATGGGACTGGCGGGCAACATGCCCGATACCATCGCCATCGATGCCATTCCGGGATTTATCCGCGACGTGGAACAGCGCGAACGCTTGCTGCTGGCAAACGGTCAGCATGAAGTGGATTTTCCGCTGCACGGCGGCATGAATTTTCGCAGTGAAAATCTCTCCCTGCACGAGAATGGCATGACGATCACCGCTTTTGGCGGCGACCTCCCTCTGTATCGCAACACCTATTACTCCATCGGCGGTGGATTTATCGTTGATGAAGCCCACTTTGGACAAAGCAGCGCAGGTGTCGTTCAGGTGCCATTTCCCTTCCACTCGGCAAAAGAGATGCTGGTGCACTGTAAACAGCACGGTCTGTCCCTTTCCGGGTTGGTGATGAGCAATGAGTTGGCGCTACACAGCCGGGATGAGATTGAGCGCTACTTCGCTGATGTATGGCAAACCATGCATGCCTGCATAGAGCGCGGTATCAATACCGAAGGGGTGCTGCCCGGCCCGCTGAGCGTACCGCGCCGCGCCTCAGCGCTGCGTCGTATTCTGGGAGCCGCAGGCAAACACTCCAACGATCCGATGGACGTGGTCGATTGGGTTAACATGTTCGCACTCGCCGTGAATGAAGAAAACGCCGCTGGCGGCCGCGTCGTGACAGCGCCGACCAACGGCGCTTGCGGAATCGTTCCGGCGGTATTGGCTTATTACGATCACTTTATTGAGCCTATCACCACCGACATTGCCCTGCGTTACTTCCTGGCCGCCGGGGCGATTGGCATACTGTACAAGATGAATGCATCGATCTCCGGCGCGGAAGTTGGC
This sequence comes from Symbiopectobacterium sp. Eva_TO, assembly GCF_053848865.1. Lineage (NCBI taxonomy): Bacteria > Pseudomonadati > Pseudomonadota > Gammaproteobacteria > Enterobacterales > Enterobacteriaceae > Symbiopectobacterium > Symbiopectobacterium sp. Eva_TO. The sequence goes on from NZ_JBSPEY010000004.1 coordinate 3,893,513, forward strand.
TGTCAGGGTGAAATCGGTGTGGCCTGTTCCATGGCGGCAGCAGGCCTGGCGGAATTACTCGGAGCCAGTCCGGAGCAAGTATGCGTTGCAGCTGAAATTGGTATGGAACACAACCTAGGTCTCACTTGCGATCCTGTCGCGGGTCAGGTTCAGGTACCGTGCATTGAGCGCAATGCCATCGCCTCGGTGAAAGCCATCAATGCAACTCGCATGGCCATGCGTCGCACCAGCGAACCGCGCGTATCGCTCGATAAAGTGATTGAAACCATGTACGAAACAGGTAAAGACATGAATGCCAAGTACCGCGAAACCTCGCGTGGTGGTTTGGCCGTGAAAGTACAATGTGATTAACAGCGCATACGCCCACCGACATTCCTGCCCACCTCCGTCATTCCCGCGAAAGCGGGAACTTCTTGCCGAAGAAAAGCACTTTTTCTCGCAGAGATCCCCGGCTTTCGCCGGGGATGACGAAGGAAAAGTTACAGAGTCAGAAGCAAAGATTACTCTTCTTCATCCGCATAAGGATCGGCCAAACGCGTCACCCGCACAAGTTCGATTCGGTATTCCGATACGGCCATGATCTCAAAACGGAAGTGATGCAGTTCAATCACTTCGCCCACCTTGGGAATTTCATTGCTGTGTGCCAGCAACAACCCCGCCAACGACGCATATTCCTCTTTCGGATCGACCAGTTCATGGCTGTCCAGCACCTGTTGCAACGTGTGCAAATCGGTACCGCCCTTCACCAACCAGCCGCCCTCTTCGACCACAATATCCGGCGTTTCATCTTCATCCGGGAATTCACCGGCAATCGCTTCCAGAATATCCAACGGCGTCACCAACCCCTGTACCACACCAAACTCGTTGGTGACGACAACCAGACTGCCCTTGGCACGGCGCAGTACCGGTAGCAGATTGATAGCATCCAGCGTATCCGGCACCACCAGCGGCGGTGTGGCAGCAGCAAAGCTCTCTACATCTACACCGTTATCCAGCGCCACCAGCAATTCTTTGGCGCGCACCACACCGACCAACTCATCCAGAGAACCACGGCAAACTGGGAACAGGCAGTGCGGCGTATCCAGTAATTGCACGCGAATACCGTCAATCGAGCGTTCACTGTCCACCCAGGAGATCTCGGTGCGCGGAGTCATAACGCTGCGCAGCGAGCGCGATGCCAGCGTCAATACACCGCTGATCATGTAGCGTTCTTCTTCTGCGAAGGTTTCCATGGCAGGAGATGCTGGTTTGGCTTCTTCATCATCCGTGGCTTTACGCGCCCCCATCAAACGCAGGATCGCTTCGGCAGTCCGCTCGCGCATCGGGCGACGTGACTGGTGTTTGATGAAATTGCGGCGCGCAATCTGGTTAAACAGCTCAATGAGAATCGAGAAACCGATCGCAGCGTACAGGTAACCTTTCGGAATATGAAAACCGAAGCCTTCCGCCATCAAGCTCAAACCGATCATCAGCAAGAAACTAAGGCAGAGTACTACCACCGTCGGGTGGGCATTGACGAAGTTCATGAGTGGCTTGGATGCCAGCAGCATCAGCACCATCGCAATCACCACCGCCGTCATCATCACGCCGATATGGTTAACCATACCAACAGCCGTGATCACCGCATCCAGTGAGAAGACGGCATCCAGTACGACAATCTGTGCGACAACCGCCCAGAAACTGGCGTGAACCTTGGGCCCGTTATGCTCATGCGGCCGATTTTCCAGCCGTTCATGCAGCTCCGTGGTGGCTTTGAATAGCAAAAATAGCCCCCCCGCCAGCAAGATCATATCGCGCGCGGAGAAACCGTAACCAGCGATAGTGATCAGTGGGTTGGTCAGTTTCACCATCCATGAAATCAGAGACAACAGTCCCAGACGCATCAAGAGCGCCAGCGAGAGGCCGATGACACGGGCCTTGTCGCGCTGCTTCGGCGGCAACTTATCCGCCAGAATGGCGATGAACACCAGGTTATCGATGCCCAGAACGATTTCCAACACTACCAGCGTCAACAGGCCCGCCCAGATTGAGGGATCTAGCAAAAATTCCATGTCAGACTCCAGAAATGGTGCAAGCAGACAGCATCAACACCGTCGGTGTGATGTGGCGCAGCATAGGGGAAACAGCAAGAGAAGAAATACCGCCCTGGCGGCTATCGATAAATGGGTGACCCATCAGGTCAGCCCCAGAAACAGCACCGGCGCAGGCCGGCTGGGTAAGAAAGGATTGTCGGTGACGGTCCATATAGAGTGGGTCGAAACCCTGTGCTCCTAAGCAATTAAACAGGAGGCTACTCTAGCAGGTTGTTTCGAATTTTTACAAAGATTTCTTTGCTACCAAAAAACGCCAATACGCAACGTTTCTTAACATGCCCGTGATATTGTTCTCAATCACATAACAAACGACGTTTTAACCAGCAAATACGTAAGCAACGTCACACTATTTATTTTTTCAGTGGGTAAAATAAATCGGACATTGCACCCATGATGGGGAGCCCGAATTGTAGTGGTCAACTAATATTGGCCACCGCATTAGACTGTATGTAGAACAGTCGCTCAGATTCGTTTGGAGTTAAGCCGCCGTTATACCAGTGAGGCCGGATAGCGCTGTAATACCCCGTGATGTAGCGGATAATCGCGTCCTGGGCTTCGCTGAAGCTGTTGTAACCCTTTGTCGGCACCCATTCTGTCTTCAGGCTGCGGAAGAACCGCTCCATTGGCGCATTATCCCAGCAGTTACCCCGCCGACTCATACTCTGCTTTATCCGGCAGCGCCACAGGGCTTGCCGGTATTGACGGCTGGTATAGTGGCTGCCCTGGTCGCTGTGGAACATGACTCCTGTTGGTTGTCCCCGGAGTTCCCAGGCCATCTGCAACGCTTTAACTGTCAGCGCCGAGTCCGGCGACGTCGACATGGCCCAGCCCACCGGTTTGCGGGCGAACAGATCTAGCACCACCGCAAGGTAAGCCCAGCATTTGCCCGTCCAGATGTAGGTCACATCGCCGCACCAGACCTGATCCGGCGCGGTAACCGCGAACTGGCGGTTGAGATAGTTCGGTATTTCAACGTGTTCATTGCCGCCGCGTTTGTATTTGTGAGCCGGTCGCTGGCAGCTGGCGATACCCAGCTCCTTCATCAGCTTGCCAGCCAGCCAGCGTCCCATTTTGACACCAGAGCTGCCGGTGACGATGGTCGCGATACTTCGAGCGCCGGCAGAGCCGCCGCTGGCGTTCCAGGCTTCCATGACGCGACTACACTTAACCCATATCGTTATACACATCTTTTGGCCATTTTTTGAACAGGATGCTCAGAACCCCGTGAATTAAGGCATTCAAGCCATCCCATTGGCTTTTTGAGGTTCAAAATGCCACTCTGAGATAAACCCGTAACTCATTGATTAAACAGTGCGTTAGAAAGATGTGTATAACGATATGCACTTAACCACGCGCTCACCGTCGGGTTCATTAGCGGAAGCCTGCCAGTGCCTGTAGCTGCTGCGATGTACCTCAAAAGTTTGGCACAACGCCGTGACCGGGTATCGCGCCCTCAGCCTGTCGACTACCGTGAACCGTTGAGTGAGTCCGACATTAAGAGCGCCGTAGCCTTTTTTAGGATTTCGTTCTCCATTTCAAGGCATTGGACTTTTTTCTTCATCTCACGCAGCTCGAGCTGTTCAGGGGTAAGAGGAAGTCCCGTTGGCGTTTTTCCCTGTCGTTCAAGGCGAAGCTTATTGACCCAGCGACTAATGGCAGAATGGCTGACATTAACCGCCTCTGCGGCCTTAACGTATGTGTAGCCGTGGTCGACAACCAGCTTTGCGGCTTCGAGCTTAAATTCCGCCGTAAAATGTTTACCCATGAGGTCACCTGTCGTGTTGATGAGGTGAGCATATCACCTCCGCTCAGGTGGCCAGTATCAGTGTGCCACTACAAATTGAGGAGGTAGCAAGTGAGTATTGCAATTATGTTGTGCACTCACGGATCCACCGCCGGGCCACTGCTGAAAACAGCGGAAATGATTCTGGGTGAACAAAGTAACGTTGCCTGGATTGATTTCGTTCCCGGTGAAAATGCGGAAACGTTAATTGAGAAATATCAGGCTAAGCTCGAAACGTTGGATACGTCGCTTGGCGTGCTGTTTCTTGTTGATACCTGGGGCGGCAGTCCGTTCAATGCCGCCAGCCGTCTGGTCACGGATAAGGCCAACCATGACGTGATTGCCGGGGTGAATATACCAATGCTGGCAGAAACGTTTATGGCACGCGACGATAACCCTAAATAGCTGTTCCTAATACCGCTACACTTTTGTCTGTCCATGTTTTCCACTGGGAAACGGGCTGACGGTTTCCATGAAGCGGCGAACCTTGTTCAGTAACTGCCACATTGAACAGCATTGATGATTGCGGGTAATGGTTTCATGCAACGCCTACCATAACCGCTCTACATGATTTACCCATGGTGAGTACACCGGCTGATAAATAACCCTGAATTTCGGGTTTTCTTCCAGCCAGCGCTGCGTCTCCCGGCTTTTGTGAATAATGTAGTTATCAACTATCAGCGTGAGCGTTTTTGCCCGTCTGTACGTTGCTCTCAGATGCTCTAACATACTGATAAACAAACACGAACTTTTACTGTTTCCTCCAACATAGCTGACTTTTCCCGTCCCGCTGTGTAATGCACCCGCCAGATAATATTTCTCGTTCTTGCCCGGCGTCACGATGCGTTTCTGCTTCCCGCGAACCTGCCAGTCCGCGCCAATTTTGGGATTCAGATGAATATCCACTTCGTCTTCGTAAAAGACGGGATGTTCCGCGCTGCATTGTTCCAGCGCCATCGCGATGGCCTCCATTTTTTCTTCCTTATGCGGGTCGCGGATACGCAGCGTAGGAGCTGCGCGTCGCCACACCAGACCGGCAGAAGGCCGCCAACGGCGCACCGTGGAAGCATGCAACTGGCAACCGGTTATCTCATTGATTTTTATCGCTAGCAGTTCCGTGCTCCAGCGCGAACGCTGATAGCCAAAATCATGAGGGGAACGCTTTACGAGCTGGATTAACAGTGCGCAGATCTGTTCAAACGGCCAGCGACGGCCACGACCGGGCCGCAGAGATTTGAGGCCTTCAATGCCGTACAGGGTGAGCCAGTTAATCCATCTGCCGATTGACGAACGGGCGCAGCAAAGCATTCTGGCGACATCGCTCACGCGCTCGCCCCGGTGCAACATCAGGATGGCGGTCAGCCTGCGGGCGTGATTCTTGTCACGCGTTTTATGGAGAGTTTTCTTCATCAGGCGTCGTTCGTTACGGGGTATCGGTGCTATGCTCGACATCGCTCAGTTCGGTTGATGATTTGGGATCTTTATCGATTGCTCAGATCGCTCAACTCGGACTGAGTTCCCTTCAGGTGATCTACTATTCGGAACAGTTATTTAGGCTGTGTCCCTTAATTACATAACCTCTGGTAAAACAGGCGGATGCAGCCCAGTTTCAACATTGCCAGATAATTCCTCGCCGTTTTGTCGTAACGTGTCGCAATGCGACGGTATTCTTTCAGACGGCCAAAGCACCGCTCAACAACGTTCCGATTGCGGTAGGCGTCACGATCGAGCTTTGAACGACCATCCACCGCCATTTTTTCAGTGGATTTTCGGGGGATGACAGTTTTTATACCTCTGTTTTTCCGCTCGTTACGTAATACATGCCCGGAGTACGCCTTGTCAGCCAGCACCGCATGACCACGGCGTTTCATACTGCCGTTCTGGCGTTGAACACCAATACCGTCCAAAAGACGTAGTGCAAACTGACTTCCATGAGCCTGACCGGGGCTCAACACGATGTTTAACGGAAGACCACTTCCGTCTGTAGCCATATGGATTTTGGTGCCAAAACCACCTCGAGAGCGACCCTGCCCATTATCTCCGGTGATATCGGGATGTTTTTTTGAGCACCGGCAGCACATTTCAGCGCCCTGATATTGCTACCATCCAGCGCAGTCGCTGACCAGTCCACGAGGCCATGGGCATCAAGTGATGAAAGTAACTTATTGAAAATAATGTTAATGACTCCCGATTTTGACCATCGGTTAAAGCGGTTATAAACGGTTTTCCATGGGCCGTATCGCTCAGGTAAATCACGCCATGGGGCACCAGAGCACAGCACCCAGAACATGCCATTGATAATCATGCGATGCTCAGCCCATGGGCGTCCAGCCTGTGGTGTTGCTGGTTCAGCAGGGATAAGGGCTGGATGATAGCCCATGCTTCATCGGGAAGGTCGTAGCGAGCCATAGTTCAAAATGATGTAGAAACAAAAAGTTAGTATAACTCATGGGATTAAGGGACACTGCCTAGCTTCGAGGAGTTGATCGCCATCGCGCTTGAAGCGGGTCGCACTGGCGTGAAAGCGCTGAAAGCCGCTGAACCAGCGCCTGCCGCCAAACTGTAGTGGCACACTGATACTGGCCACCTGATCGGAGGTGATATGCTCACCTCATCAACACGACAGGTGACCTCATGGGTAAACATTTTACGGCGGAATTTAAGCTCGAAGCCGCAAAGCTGGTTGTCGACCACGGCTACACATACGTTAAGGCCGCAGAGGCGGTTAATGTCATATCGTTATACACATCTTTCTAACGCACTGTTTAATCAATGAGTTACGGGTTTATCTCAGAGTGGCATTTTGAACCTCAAAAAGCCAATGGGATGGCTTGAATGCCTTAATTCACGGGGTTCTGAGCATCCTGTTCAAAAAATGGCCAAAAGATGTGTATAACGATATGGGTTAATGTCAGCCATTCTGCCATTAGTCGCTGGGTCAATAAGCTTCGTCTTGAACGACAGGGAAAAACGCCAACGGGACTTCCTCTTACCCCTGAACAGCTCGAGCTGCGTGAGATGAAGAAAAAAGTCCAATGCCTTGAAATGGAGAACGAAATCCTAAAAAAGGCTACGGCGCTCTTAATGTCGGACTCACTCAACGGTTCACGGTAGTCGACAGGCTGAGGGCGCGATACCCGGTCACGGCGTTGTGCCAAACTTTTGAGGTACATCGCAGCAGCTACAGGCACTGGCAGGCTTCCGCTAATGAACCCGACGGTGAGCGCGTGGTTAAGTGTAGTCGCGTCATGGAAGCCTGGAACGCCAGCGGCGGCTCTGCCGGCGCTCGAAGTATCGCGACCATCGTCACCGGCAGCTCTGGTGTCAAAATGGGGCGCTGGCTGGCTGGCAAGCTGATGAAGGAGCTGGGTATCGCCAGCTGCCAGCGACCGGCTCACAAATACAAACGCGGCGGCAATGAACACGTTGAAATACCGAACTATCTCAACCGCCAGTTCGCGGTTACCGCGCCGGATCAGGTCTGGTGCGGCGATGTGACCTACATCTGGACGGGCAAATGCTGGGCTTACCTTGCGGTGGTGCTAGACCTGTTCGCCCGCAAACCGGTGGGCTGGGCCATGTCGACGTCGCCGGACTCGGCGCTGACAGTTAAAGCGTTGCAGATGGCCTGGGAACTCCGGGGACAACCAACAGGAGTCATGTTCCACAGCGACCAGGGCAGCCACTATACCAGCCGTCAATACCGGCAAGCCCTGTGGCGCTGCCGGATAAAGCAGAGTATGAGTCGGCGGGGTAACTGCTGGGATAATGCGCCAATGGAGCGGTTCTTCCGCAGCCTGAAGACAGAATGGGTGCCGACAAAGGGTTACAACAGCTTCAGCGAAGCCCAGGACGCGATTATCCGCTACATCACGGGGTATTACAGCGCTATCCGGCCTCACTGGTATAACGGCGGCTTAACTCCAAACGAATCTGAGCGACTGTTCTACATACAGTCTAATGCGGTGGCCAATATTAGTTGACCACTACAGTGTTACCATAACGCCTAAAACGCCCGAGGCGTGTTCTTACTCAGATTTTATGCATGACCACAGTGGCACTATTGGTAACGTGGTGGCTGAAAACAAAGAGGCTGTTGTGGTAGTTGATAAATTGCATGCTAATTGTTTGATAAAAATCTTTTTCGATGGTGAGTCGCCGGGCATGATCAACGACCAAATGGAGGCATTTAATTGCTATTACGGTGTTGGCACCGCCAGTGAGTTATCCGGCCGTGCGATTGTGTTAACGAATATCAGCGGTTATCCCCTGTCGCAGGGCTTTGTTGAATAAATAGAAAGTTTGGGTAATCATCGGATCAGATCACCATAGTTGTTTCAACATCAGGTCTCCATGGCAAAGCAAAATTTTAAAATCACTAACTGGCCCTCCTATAACAATGCCCTCAAGCAGCGCGGTTCTCTAACCGTATGGCTAGATGAATCAGCCATTGCTGCATGGACGGAAAAAACGACTACTGAACGGCGTGGACGACCGCTCCACTACTCAGATATGGCCATCACCACAGTCCTGATGATGAAACGCGTGTTTGGCCTAATGAGATGGTCACCCCCACCCTGTGAGCGGTACGCTGACAGGGTGTTTCTTTATGGAGAAGGCCATCATGCAAAACGTCACGTTTATTGGTATCGATCTCGGCAAACATTCTTTTCACATTCATTGTCAGGATAAATCAGGCAAGGCATTACTGCGGAAAAAGTTTACCCGCACCAAACTCATCGAGTTTCTGGCTACGTGTACACCTACTACCGTTGTAATGGAAGCCTGCGCCGGTGCCCATTTTATGGCTCGTCGGATCAGTGAGCTGGGGCATGAAGTAAAGTTGATCTCTCCGCAGTTTGTCCGCCCTTTTGTCAAGAGCAACAAGAACGATTTCGTTGATGCCGAAGCAATATGCGAAGCCGGATCACGCCCTTCCATGCGGTTTGTGCAGCCAAGAACTGAGGCTCAGCAGGCTATGCGAGCCTTGCATCGCGTCAGGGAGTCGTTGGTCAGAGACAACGTTAAAACGACTAACCAAATGCATGCTTTTTTACTGGAGTTTGGTCTCAGCATGCCGAAAGGTATTGCGGTAATCAAAAGGCTTTCAGCTGTTCTGGCTGATAATGACTTGCCACCTTATCTGGCACAGTTGCTGCTTCGATTACACGATCATTACCAATATTTGGTTGGGCAGATAGCAGAGCTCGAAAGAGAACTTGGACAGGCACTCTCTCTAGATGAAACTGGCCAGCATTTAATGACCATCCCTGGTGTTGGACCGATAACAGCCAGCGTTTTGTCATCACAGTTAGGCGATGGCAAGCAATATGAAAACAGTCGTAATTTTGCCGCTTCCACCGGTCTTGTACCCCGCCAATACAGTACTGGAGGGAAGAATACTCTGCTGGGTATTAGCAAGCGTGGAGATAAAAACCTTCGCCGATTGCTTGTTCAATGTGCGCGGGTATTTATCCTAAGAATTGACCATCAATCAGGGAGATTAGCTGATGGGGTAAGGTCTCAGTTGGGCAGGAAACATTCTTGCGTTGTGTGCTGTGCATTAGCAAATAAATTAGCTCGAATAGCTTGGGCAATAACGACACGAAATACCGTGTTTGAACGGCTTTGTTGAATAAATCAGAACTTGTAACGACTGTGCCCCAGGTCGATTGTTACGTGATGCGAATACTGTTCGGCATTCCTAATAGCGTGATCCGGTTAAGCGCTTTGACCATCGCCATGGCTTCACCCACCTGAGCATCGTAGTCACGCAGACTTAGATGACCACCCAGAAGCGTTTTGAACCGGAACATGGCCGTTTCAGCCACTGAGCGTCGGTGATAGCCCACTTTATTTTTCCAGGTATCCTTGCTGCCGCTCAGGCGCTGATTTGCAACAGCGTGGTTACGCTCGTGGTAGTGGTCCGGCCAATATTGCGCCCCCCTTCGCGGCGGGATAAGCGGCCTTATTTTCTTCCTCAGCAGAGCATCATGGCAGTAACCTGTATCGTAAGCGCCGTCAGCCGATGCCTCTCTGATTTTCCGGTGGGTCTGGTTTATCAGTGCCGGTAGAGCCTGGGCATCAGTCGTACCACTGAGCGACAAATCCGCACAGATAATCTCATGCGTCGCACTGTCTACTGCCAGATGCAGCTTACGCCACACCCTGCGTCTGTCGGCACCATGCTGCCGGACTTTCCATTCGCCTTAGCCAAAGACCTTCAGGCCGGTTCCATCAATGACCAGATGTGAGATTTCACCACGGGTTGGCGTTTTTATGCTGATCTTCACTGTCTTTGCTCGCTTGCTGAGCAGCGAATAGTCTGGACAATGCAGCGACAATTTAATCAGTTTAAAAATCGAGTCAACAAAACCCTGTAAAGCCCTCAATGAAAGGCCAAACACGCGTTTCATCATCAGGACTGTGGTGATGGCCATATCTGAGTAGTGGAGCGGTCGTCCACGCCGTTCAGTAGTCGTTTTTTCCGTCCATGCAGCAATGGCTGATTCATCTAGCCATACGGTTAGAGAACCGCGCTGCTTGAGGGCATTGTTATAGGAGGGCCAGTTAGTGATTTTAAAATTTTGTTTTGCCATGGAGACCTGATGTTGAAACAACTATGGTGATCTGATCCGATGATTACCCAAACTTTCTATTTATTCAACAAAGCCTGTTTGAACAGTAATGCTGGTCTAACAGTCAGCAATTTAACGAAGTTACCCATCTGGTTTTGCGAAGACTGATTATTGATGACATGAACGGCCTGACGGCCTGATATAAAACCAAAAAATGAAAATGGCTCAATGAAGCCGATGGCCTTTTTAGGAATATCAGGTGCGAAACTCATCGTGGCGCGGGCATCCTTGGCCATAAAGACGCCGGATAGATTTAAGCAAGCCCACCATTAATCAAAGATCAGTGTTGCAAAAATGGGGGTGACCATAGATTTTATTGGCATAACGCTGTGCAAACGCGGCGCACACCATTAATTGAATCTGATGAAAAATCATCAACGGCAGCACCATTGCACCAACAGCGGCCGCAGGAAACAGCACATTAGCCATAGGAATACCGTTCGCCAGACTCTTTTTGGAACCGCAGAACACGATGGTGATCTCATCTGCGGTATTGAAGCCCAATTTACGCGCAGCCAACGTATTAACCACCAGTACAATCGCCAATAGCAGAATCGAACAAATGACCACTGCAAGTAACGACCAGCCGTTAATTTGTGTCCAAATCCCCTGCACTACGGCTTCACTGAAGGCCACATAGACCACCAGGAGAATCGATGACCGGTCAGTAATATTAATCAATTTGCGATGGCGTTCGACCCAGTCCGCAATCAATGGACGAGAAAGATGCCCTAACACAAACGGCACCATCAGTTGCAGGATAATCGAGCCAATCGCGTGCAGCGTATCCGTCTCCCCGCCCTGGGTGTGCATCAACAGGCCGACAAGAATCGGAGATAAAAACACGCCAAGGATGCTAGACGCTGACGCGCTACAAATGGCAGCCGCCACATTGCCCCCCGCCATTGAGGTGTAGGCAATCGCCGATTGTACCGTGGCAGGCAGTGCACACAGGTAGAGAAACCCAAGATAGAGCGTCGGTGTCAACACGGTAGGCACCAGTGCGTTCATCCCCATGCCCAGTAGCGGAAAGAGCAAAAAGGTACTGGCGAACACCACCAGATGCAAACGCCAATGCCCCATGCCTGCGGTAATGGCTTCACGAGAGAGTTTTGCGCCGTGCATAAAAAACAGCAGCGCGATAGCTGCCGTGGTCAAATATTCAAAGAACGTTTTCACGTTACCTTCGCACGGAAAAACCGATGCTGTCAGCACCACCACAATCAATACCAGTAAGAATTTATCAATACGAAGGCGTTGTAACCATGACAATGGAGAGAATGAAGCCATTACAGGAACCTGCTGTTTTTGAAAAAAAACAGGCAATCTTACGATCGCCTTTATCAACGAAATGCTAACAAAATCAAAACTAACATTGCATCATAAGGAGATGAAATGATGAGGCACTATTCGATTTCGGTCTTATTGGTTTTTAACCATCACCGCACGTCGTTCCTGATGCGAGAGCAGGCCAAGTTCAATCAATTCCATCACCTGTATCGCCTGCGCGGCGGGCACCGGGTTTTCTCCCTTGCCTTGCAACGCATCACGCACCGCAGCGTAATAGGCAGGATAGTTACCAGGCAACGTGGTTACCGCCTGTTCGGCCATCACCCCATCCTGATGTAATGTGAGCACGCCATGACGGGAATCCAGCCCCCAATCCGTTTGCGGCGGACGTACACCGCTCCTCAAACGATCTTCTTGCGGATCAAGACCATATTTGATGAAACTGCCTTTAGTACCGTGCAGTGTAAATCGTGCAGACTCGGCGGCTACCAGCATACTGGCATGCAGTACCACTCGACGCTGTGGATAAATCAAGGTGGCATGGAAATAATCTGTGGCTTTGCCGCCTGGACGCAGTTGCGCCAGATCCACATTGACAGCCACTGGCAGCCCAAATAGCTGCAACGCTTGATCTAACAGATGTGGCCCTAAGTCATACCAGATTCCGCTGCCCACGCTGCCATCTTCACGCCAACGCTGGCGCACTTCCGGGCGGAAACGGTCAAAATGCGACTCAAGATAAACCACTTCACCCAACACATCTGTTTCAACTAACTGTTTTAGCGTTAGAAAATCGCTGTCCCAGCGACGGTTATGGAACACGGACAGTAATTTGCCACTGTGTGTCGCCACCTGTGCCAGCTCTTTCGCTTGTGACAACGTCACGGTAAAGGGCTTATCAACCACCATGTGTTTTCCCGCTAACAGCGCCTGTTTGGCCAAAGGGAAATGGGTTTCATTCGGGGTGGGAATAACAACCAGGTCAATATCTGCACGGCTGAACAGCGCTTGCGGATCGTCAACCACGGTGACGTCGGCCCAATCCGCATGCACTTTTTGCGCATCACTACTCGACACGGCAACCAGTTCCATACCCGGCACAGCGGTGATCAACGGCGCATGAAACGTCTTGCTGGCATAGCCATACCCTACCAGCCCGACGCGAATGGTATCACTCATGAATGTCCCCTCGGTAGTATTGTCCTTGTCATCAAGGCATTAGCAAGAGTATAGCATCAACAAAGGCAGCCCTGTATGCGCTTTAATGGCCGACAATAGTGAAAATATAAGAAAAGAATACTGCCGAAGCCATGTATAAAAATTGGTAATGACTCCAATTAGTAGAACATGTGTTTTTCGATGAAGGCTCCGATGACTTTTTCGTGGATCTCGACGGAGCGCGAGAAGCAAATCGTTTTACGCGCCAGTCGTTTAATGCGGGTACGGGCTCTATGCGTTGCGTGAAGATCTTGCCAGTCAGATGTTTCTGCTTCGGAACCTCTCTTGCATAGCTGCCCCAGTTGTCACTGGTAATCATGCCGATGTTGAACGGTGTCAACAGAGCCAGCAATTCACGGCAGGTCTCATCGGTTCGGGGGCCAAAAGTGTAGGCCAGAACACCGCCCGTTTTGGTATTGTAAGCGTACCAAAGCCAGTGCTGTAGCGCCTGACTGCCAACGAAGCTCCATTGCTCATCAAGTTCACAGATAAGGGCGACGTCGGCGTGAGCAACGGGAGAAGACGTTATCCTGCGGGGCGAGAGCTTTTTAAAGCCCGGATGACCGTATTGATGCCGATTTTCAACGTTCTGGCGGTATTGCGAACACCGGCACCGTTGAAGGCCATATCAACGATCTGCTCTTTGACTCCCGGCTTTCGCGCTTTATAGCGGTAGGTAAGCTGGAATACACGGCGACAGCACTGACACCGGGAGCGTTCGCGCTTAGTTGGACTAAGGCCATGTCGATAAACTTTATCTGAATGGCAGCGAGGGCAATGAACAAAAACAGTAACCACGTGGAAACCTCAAATAGCGGCAGAATATCACAAAAGCCAACTATTTGAAGGCATTACCTACTGTTTACTGTTCCATTCCAGCCAATCGGCCCAGTAAGCGCGGGGACGAAAATAGACCCAGCGGTGATACCAGCAATCACTGTGCGGCGAGAGACCGTAAAAATGTTTGGATTTTGGCGGAAAAAGCAGTAAATCCCCCGGATTACAGAAAAAATCAGTTTCCCCGTCAGATACCCGACCTTGGCCTTTGATGGTCAGGTTAATAATATAGCCTTTCATCCCATCCGGGCGGTCGATAAAGAAATCAAGCGGCCCGTCAGCCAGAATGGGCGTTAAACCCGCCACCAGATAAGAGTTAAAAGAATAGCCACGAAGCAATGGGTTTGATTGCGACTCATGCGTCATACGCTGGTACATCGGCCCTCCGGGAATCATCGGGTGCAAACAGAACCAGGTAGCAGTGCAATAAGTGACACTGTCATCTGCACCCGACATTCTCTTAGGCGAGTAGCCTATAAACACCTAACTGCTTATACGCTATACGGTTTTCTTCGCCATTTGTTTGTAACGGTCGAAAATAACCGCGGCGAGCAAAATCAAACCATGCACCACATACTGAGCAAACGGCGAAATGTTGAGCAGGTTCATCGCATTTTCCACCGTACCGAGGATCAGGCCCCCCGCCACCACGTAAGAAATCTTGCCAATCCCCCCTTTCAAGGAGACGCCGCCCAGCACACAGGCAGAGATTACGATCAGTTCATAGCCGATAGAGGTCATGGGCTGCCCGCTGGTCATACGTGATGCCAGAATGATCCCCGCGGCTGCCGATACCAACCCAGACAAAGCAAAAATAATGATTTTGGTGCGTACCACCGGTACACCGGCCAGACGCGCCGCCTCCTCATTGCCGCCAATCGCCAGGGTATTACGGCCAAAGGTGGTTTTATTGAGCAGCAGGCCAAACAAAATCATGCATACTACCGTTATCCAAATCGGCGCAGGCAGCCCCAGCCAGTTGGCATAACCCAAAGTAAAGAAACGCTCATCGACAATCCCTACTGCTGTAGTGGCACACTGATACTGGCCACCTGAGCGGAGGTGATATGCTCACCTCATCAACACGACAGGTGACCTCATGGGTAAACATTTTACGGCGGAATTTAAGCTCGAAGCCGCAAAGCTGGTTGTCGACCACGGCTACACATACGTTAAGGCCGCAGAGGCGGTTAATGTCAGCCATTCTGCCATTAGTCGCTGGGTCAATAAGCTTCGCCTTGAACGACAGGGAAAAACGCCAACGGGACTTCCTCTTACCCCTGAACAGCTCGAGCTGCGTGAGATGAAGAAAAAAGTCCAATGCCTTGAAATGGAGAACGAAATCCTAAAAAAGGCTACGGCGCTCTTAATGTCGGACTCACTCAACGGTTCACGGTAGTCGACAGGCTGAGGGCGCGATACCCGGTCACGGCGTTGTGCCAAACTTTTGAGGTACATCGCAGCAGCTACAGGCACTGGCAGGCTTCCGCTAATGAACCCGACGGTGAGCGCGTGGTTAAGTGTAGTCGCGTCATGGAAGCCTGGAACGCCAGCGGCGGCTCTGCCGGCGCTCGAAGTATCGCGACCATCGTCACCGGCAGCTCTGGTGTCAAAATGGGGCGCTGGCTGGCAAGCTGATGAAGGAGCTGGGTATCGCCAGCTGCCAGCGACCGGCTCACAAATACAAACGCGGCGGCAATGAACACGTTGAAATACCGAACTATCTCAACCGCCAGTTCGCGGTTACCGCGCCGGATCAGGTCTGGTGCGGCGATGTGACCTACATCTGGACGGGCAAATGCTGGGCTTACCTTGCGGTGGTGCTAGACCTGTTCGCCCGCAAACCGGTGGGCTGGGCCATGTCGACGTCGCCGGACTCGGCGCTGACAGTTAAAGCGTTGCAGATGGCCTGGGAACTCCGGGGACAACCAACAGGAGTCATGTTCCACAGCGACCAGGGCAGCCACTATACCAGCCGTCAATACCGGCAAGCCCTGTGGCGCTGCCGGATAAAGCAGAGTATGAGTCGGCGGGGTAACTGCTGGGATAATGCGCCAATGGAGCGGTTCTTCCGCAGCCTGAAGACAGAATGGGTGCCGACAAAGGGTTACAACAGCTTCAGCGAAGCCCAGGACGCGATTATCCGCTACATCACGGGGTATTACAGCGCTATCCGGCCTCACTGGTATAACGGCGGCTTAACTCCAAACGAATCTGAGCGACTGTTCTACATACAGTCTAATGCGGTGGCCAATATTAGTTGACCACTACAGTTTTTTTCAGGTGAAGCAGACGTAACCGTTGACATAATTGTGTGCTCCTTCGCGTTTACGCGACTACAGCGTTGATTTCGGGAGTTCGTAACATCGCCAGGCTCAGCGCTTTCTGCTCGCTTGCCTCTTCGTGTGAAAGTTCGCCTGAAATGGCACCTTCGCGCATCACGATGATACGGTCAGCCAGTCCCAGCACTTCGGGCAAATCGCTTGAGGCAAACAGCACCGCGATCCCCTGCTTGGCCAGCGCATAAATCACGTTATAAATTTCATGCTTAGCCCCTACATCAATGCCACGCGTCGGTTCATCCAGTAGGATCACCTTCATCTCTTCGAAGAGCCAACGGCCTAGAATTGCTTTTTGCTGATTGCACCAGAAAGGTTCATGATCAACTGTTCAGCGGAGGGGGTTTTGATGTTTAACGCCTGAATTCGACGCTCCGCATTCTCTTCTTCCCACTGGTTATTAATGAAAAACCCGGCTTTGAGACTCTTGCGACGCGCGCTGATATTGATGTTATCGCGTACCGAATGCACCGGAATAATGCCGTCCGCTTTACGATCCTCCGGGCACAGCATGATGCCCTGACGAATCGCATCCATCGGAGTTTTAATCGTCTGCGGCTCGCCATCCAGCAGCACATCACCGCCGGTGACACGCGTACCGCCGAACAGCGCTTTCATCAGTTCACTGCGTCCGGCGCCCACCAGCCCAAACAGACCAACAATTTCGCCCTGCCTGACGCTGAGTGATATCGGACTCTTCACGCCTGGCGCTTTTACCTCGCGCAGCGTAAAACGCTCCGGCCCTAATTCGCGCGGGGCATAACCTTAGATATCGCCCAAATCGCGCCCGACCATCGCCTGGACCAGCATTTAGTGATTCACCGCCGCCGTATCGTCAAACGTGCGCACATATTTGCCATCTTTAAACACAGTGATGGCATCGCTCAGCGCAAAAATCTCTTCCATACGGTGCGACACGTACAGGATCACCCGTCCTTCACTGCGCAGCTCACGAATCACGCGAAACAACTGCTCGATTTCACGCGCGGACAGCGAACTGGTAGGCTCATCAAAGGCGATGATCTTGGCGTTACGGGCCAACGCTTTGGCAATTTCCACCATCTGCCATTGCCCGATAGAGAGGTATTTGAGCGGCGTATCCGGATCGATATCCAGCCCGAGGTGTTCCAATTGCAACTTGGATTCGTAACGTAACAGGGATTTGTTGACGAGGCCCTTCTTGTGCGGCAATTGACCCAGGTAGATATTTTCTGCCATGGTCATTTCTGGCACCAGATGCAATTCCTGTGATCTTGACCCACCATCTCCGGACAGCTTTTGTATCTTAAGTTAACGATGCCCGCTGGCGCCGATATTCTCTTGGGGAGTTGTATCCCAGCGCACTGTGCGGATGGTTTTCATTGTAATGATTGAAAGCCGCTGCAAGGTTCTTCAGCGCTGTTCGCACATCGGGTTTTGGCATGAAGGCGATGTAATCTTCCTTCATCGTCTTCACGAACCGTTCTGCCATGCCGTTACTCTGTGGACGGCTCACTGCTGTTGTGCAGGGCTCCAGATTCAGTTCTCTGGCGAACTTCCGCGTTTCATGCGCTGTGTACGCTGAACCATTATCCGTCAGCCATTGCACTGGTTTATCCGGCAGCGCGCTACCGAAGCGTTTTTCCACCGACCTCAGCATCACATCCTGCACGGTTGAACTGTCATAACCCCTGGTGCTCGCTGCCCAGTCTATGGCCTCCCGGTCGCAGCAGTCCAGTGCGAACGTCACCCGCAGCTTCTCGCCGTTGTCACAACCGAACTCGAAGCCATCTGAGCACCAGCGCATATCGCTCTCTGCTACCGCGATTTTGCCTTTATGCTCCCGCTTCGGACGTTCAGTTTTATCATGCAACAACAGCAGGTTATGCTCGCTCATTATCCTGTAAAGCCGTTTGGCGTTCACCGGTGGAAGTCCCTCTGCACGACGTTGCTTACGCAGGATACCCCACACTCGGCGGTAACCGTAACTGGGCATGTCGCTGATGATACGGAGGATGTCCGATAATATCTCAGCATCAGCTTCGTCATTACGCCGGTTGCTGCGCCTGTCCAGCCAGTCGGCAGAACGGTTAACCCGCAGTGACAGCTGCGCACGCGACACGCTCATGGCGCGGCTGACCAGAGCTATTCCCCGTCCTTTGGCAACAAGGGCGCGTGCGCTATCCATTTTCGCGACTGGCGGTACTCCACTGCTTCTTTGAGGATCTCAACTTCCATCGTCTTCTTACCCAGAAGGCGCTGTAGCTCCCGGACCTGCTTGAGGGCAGTCGCCAGCGCCGAAGCTGGAACCACTTCTTCTCCGGCCGCAACGGCGGTGAGGCTTCCTTCCTGGTATTGCTTCTTCCACTTAAACAAAAGGCTGGGCTGGATGCCATGCAGGCGGGCTACATGGGAGACGTTCATCCCCGGCTCCATTGTCTGCTGAATGATGGCGATTTTCTCTTGCGGAGTTTTACGCTTACGGACTTCTTGCCCTAACAGGATCCCGGTCATTTCAAAATTAGCATGATTGTTAGACATATATCTAAGCCTATCTCTTATCTGGAGATACAGCTACTGTCTGGTGTTACAGGGGGCTACATCACTCCGGTAGGGGTTCTCTTTTTTACAGGTTGCTCTCCACAACCTGCGTTATCACTCTCGGTAAGACACATTCAATCTGGTTAGAGAAAAAACACGGACTTAGTATTTATCCTCCACAGTGCAACATTCAGACGCTGTATTTGTAGCGGGTATTTTGCGCAAGAATCTAGAGCATTATCACATCCCGAAACAATGACAGGTTTGTGCATAGATTTAGCGAATTTAACCAGCCGTTAACCTTTGATTGATGTCACAAAACCATGACAGGTGGCAGAAAAATGCATACTTCCAGCTAACCCCTCCTCACTGCGCGCTTTTCTGCTGACTATGGTATATGCATCCGGAATGTGCGTTCCCGCTTATCCCGTCCCATGACAACACGCACTTTTAAGCGCGATCCCCCTCCACTGTGACGCAACAACAGGAGCTGAACGATGAACGCGGGTGCAACAGCAATCGGCCTGGATTTTGGCAGCGATTCAGTGCGCGCACTGGCCGTTGACTGTCAATCTGGACAGGAGTTAGAAACCGAGGTGGTCTACTATCCACGCAGGCGAGAAGGACGCTACTGTCTGCCTGCGGAGAATCAATTCCGGCATCATCCACTCGACTATATAGAAGCTCTGCAACAGGCCGTGCAGGTGGTGGTGCAGCGACTCTCCGCCGAGCAGCGTATGCAGATCCGCACCATTGGCGTCGATACCACAGGCTCAACACCGGCCCCGATAGACGAACAAGGCCAGGTGTTGGCGCTACGCCCGGAATTTGCCGACAACCCCAACGCAATGTTTGTGCTGTGGAAAGATCACACTGCCATCGAAGAAGCGGAAGCCATCAATACGCTGTGTCGTAGCGGTCAGTTCCCCGATTACACAAAATACATCGGCGGTGTGTACTCCTCTGAATGGTTCTGGGCCAAGATTTTGCACGTCTCGCGCGCCGACAGTGCCGTACATCAGGCGGCGGTATCCTGGATTGAACTGTGTGACTGGGTTCCGGCCCTACTCTCGGGGACTCAAGCGCCGCACAACATAAAACGCGGACGTTGCAGCGCCGGGCATAAATCGCTGTGGCACCCCGACTGGGGCGGCGTTCCGCCAAAAGATTTTCTTCACGCTCTCGATCCATTGCTGACCAGCCATTTACAGTACCCACTGTTCACCGACACCTGGACCGCCGATTTACCGGTTGGCACCATCACTCCCGAATGGGCCGCCCGATTAGGGGTTCCCACCAACACCATACTGGCAGGAGGTGCGTTTGACTGCCACATGGGTGCCGTGGGCGCGGGCGCACAGCCCTATACGTTGGTCAAAGTTATCGGCACCTCCACCTGCGATATTCTGATCGCTGATGAGGATCGTGTAGGGACCACTCCGGTTGCCGGGATCTGCGGTCAAGTCGACGGCAGCGTAGTGCCCGGTTTTGTTGGACTGGAAGCAGGACAGTCCGCGTTTGGCGATATGTATGCCTGGTTTGGCCGGTTATTAGGTTGGTCATTGCAACTCGCAGTCCAACAACATCCCGAACTTCAGCCGCAGTTGGCGCACACGCAAGCCCACCTATTGGAATCTCTGACCCAGCGCTGGGCGGACAATCCTTCACTCGATCATCTGCCAGTGGTGTTGGACTGGTTTAACGGCCGACGGACTCCATTTGCCAATCAGCGACTGAAAGGCGTGATCACCGATCTCAACCTGGGTACGGATGCCCCGGTGCTGTTTGGCGGATTTATCGCCGCCACCGCCTTTGGTGCCCGCGCCATTATGGAATGCTTTGAATCACAAGGGGTGCCGGTGGAAAACCTGCTGGCGCTGGGCGGCATCGCTCGCAAATCCCCGACCATCATGCAAGTGTGCACCGATGTGATGAATCGGCCGTTGCAAGTGGTGGCGTCCGATCAGTGCTGCGCACTGGGAGCGGCTATTTTTGGCGCCGTGGCCGCTGGGGTACACCCCGACATTCCGACTGCTCAGCGCCACATGGCCAGCCAAATCGAGCGTACCTTGACGCCCGATCCCACACGCGTGGCCCGTTATCAGGCGCTGTATGAACGTTATCAACAGTCGTGTCGTCTCGCCGAGCCTGCGTATGCTACGCAGCGTAAAGCGACAAACTGATCACCGGTTATTTTCCGTTTTTGAAGCTACGTGCAAGCAGGAGTTATCATGCGGAATTTACAACAGCGAGAAGTCTGGTTTGTCATTGGCAGCCAACATCTCTACGGTCCGGAAACCTTACGTCAGGTAAAATAGAATGCTGAAAAAGTGGTACAAGGGCTGAATCAGGATGCCGGACTGCCGGTAAAACTGGTGCTCAAACCGGTTGCCAAATCGCCGGACGAAATTCTGGCGCTGTGTCGCGACGCCAACTATCAAGATAACTGTATCGGTTTGCTGGTGTGGCTGCACACTTTCTCTCCGGCTAAAATGTGGATTGCCGGGCTGAGCGTACTCACCAAACCACTGATGCAGTTCCACACCCAGTTCAATGCAGAAATCCCGTGGGACACCATGGACATGGATTTCATGAATTTGAACCAGACAGCGCACGGTGGACGTGAGTTCGGGTTTATTAGCGCGCGTATGCGCCAATCGCATCAGGTCGCCGTCGGACACTGGAAGGATAAAAGCGCCCACCAACGTATTGCCAAATGGATGCGCGTCGTCGTCGCCATCGCAGAAAGCAAACAACTAAAAGTAGCGCGTTTTGGCGATAACATGCGGGAAGTGGCGGTAACCGAAGGGGATAAGGTAGGGGCACAGATCCAGTTCGGTTATTCCGTCAGCGCCTGGGGATTGGGCGATCTTGCCAGTGAAGAGGATGCGATCAGCAAAGGGGATATCGATGCACTGATCGATGAGTATGAGGCGAGCTACCAGTTAACCGACGCAGTCAAACTCCACGGCCCTAACCGTCAGAATCTGCTGGACGCCGCGCAAATTGAACTGGGACTCACCCGTTTTCTGGAAAAAGGCGGTTATCGCGCCTTCACTACCGATTTTGAAAATCTTTACGGGCTTAAGCAATTGCCCGGTCTGTCCGTGCAGCGCCTGATGCAAAAAGGCTACGGCTTTGGCGGCGAAGGCGATTGGAAAACCGCGGCGCTGTTGCGCATCATGAAGGTAATGGCAGAAGGCTTGCCGGGCGGCACCTCTTTTATGGAAGATTACACCTACCATTTCGTCCCCGGTAACAATCTGGTGGTAGGTTCCCATATGCTGGAAGTGTGCCCAAGCATCGCCAAAGAGGCTAAACCGATACTGGATGCGCAGCACCTGGGCATCGGTGGCAAAGCAGATCCTGCGCGGCTTATCTTCTCCACTCTGGCCGGCCCGGAGCTCAATGCCAGCGTCATCGACATGGGCGATCGTTTCCGCATGTTGGTCAACGTGGTGGATACCATTGAGCAACCACACCCCTTGCCCAAACTGCCGGTTGCCCGGGCTATCTGGCAGGCGCAACCGTCGCTGGAAGAGGCTGCCGAAGCCTGGATTCTGGCGGGCGGCGCGCACCATACGGTATTCAGTCAGGCGTTAAACCTGGATTACCTGCGCCTCTATGCAGAAATGAATCACATCGAACTGCTGGTGATTGATAACGAAACCCGTATTCCGGCATTCAAAGACGCTCTGCGCTGGAATGATATGTACTACAAACTCACTTCACGCTAAGCCATAGCAAGGAACCCGATTGCCAAGATCGGGTTCCATCTCTCATTCATAATTCCTATTGCGCTAGACACCTGTTTTCTCTGGCATATACTGAAATGCCCTACCCACATAATTATTAAACAAAAATCATGACCACTGCTGAATACTTACTCAAGTTTCGCAAAGTGAACACTCTCGACAGCCTGGAAAAACTCTACGACCATTTAAATTATTCGCTGACGGATAATAAGGAGATTATCAATATGTCGCGCGCTGCCGACCACCGCCGTGCCGAGTTGTCTACGGGGGGAAAATTGTACGACCTCGGTTGCATTCCCAAATCCGTCTGGCGTTTCGTGCTTTAACCCCTGACAACGGGTCGTTTTCTATACGGCCTGTTGGTTCTTGCCTTGCGTTCCTTGCCCCAAAGGCTTTCACTGTAACGGTTTGCCCTGCCAACTGCGGGGTAAATATCCGCTTTTGGTGAATATCCCTATTTTGGGTGTGTTGTCGAAAGCCTTACAATGCCGGATAATAGTCCGGTTTTGTTTTATAGGCATGGTAATGACCGACTATCTACTTCTTTTCGTCAGCACGCTGCTGGTGAACAATTTTGTTCTGGTGAAATTTCTCGGGCTTTGCCCCTTTATGGGCGTGTCCAAGAAATTGGAAACCGCCATTGGCATGGGGTTGGCAACAACCTTCGTCATGACGCTCGGCTCGATGTTTTCCTGGTTAGTCAACGAGTATGTGCTACTGCCGTTGGGCATCGTCTACCTGCGTACCATGGCCTTTATTTTGATTTTGGCGGTCGTGGTGCAGTTCACCGAAATGGCCGTGCGCAAAACCAGCCCGGAACTCTATCGCCTGCTAGGAATTTTCCTGCCGCTGATCACCACCAACTGCGCCGTGCTGGGCGTTGCGTTGCTCAACGTCAACCTGTCACACAACTTTCTGCAATCAACGGTTTATGGCTTCAGCGCCGCTGCTGGTTTCTCACTGGTTATGGTGTTGTTCGCCTCCATTCGTGAACGCATTGCCGTGTCGGATGTACCCGCGCCGTTCAAGGGTTCATCGATTGCATTGGTAACCGCTGGGTTGATGTCGCTCGCGTTTATGGGCTTTACCGGGTTGGTGAAATTCTAATGAATGCCATTTGGATTGCGATTGCAGCGGTGAGTGTGCTCGCACTGGTTTCCGGTTTGATTCTTGGTTTTGCCTCGCGCCGTTTTCACGTTGATGCTGACCCCATCGTCGAACAAGTCGAAGCGATGCTGCCGCAAAGCCAATGTGGCCAATGCGGCTATCCGGGCTGCCGCCCTTATGCTGAAGCCGTAGCGTTGCACGGTGAGCACATCAACAGATGCGGCCCCGGCGGCGAAGCAATGATGCTGAAGCTGGCCGAGAAACTCAATGTTGACCCGCAGCCGCTCGATGGTGACACTGCGGATCTGCAACCAGCACTTAAAGTGGCCTGGATAGACGAAAGCAACTGTATCGGCTGCACCAAATGTATTCAGGCCTGCCCGGTTGATGCCATCATTGGCACTACCCGCGCCGTGCACACCGTGGTAAGCGATCTCTGTACCGGTTGTGACCTGTGTGTCGCCCCTTGCCCTACAGATTGCATCGAACTGCGCCCGGTAGCCACCACGACGTCCAACTGGAAATGGGATCTCGAGACCATTCCGGTTCGCCTTATCCAAGTAGAACATCATGCTTAAGCTGTTAAATCTGTTTCGTAAAGAGAGAATTTGGGATTTCGACGGTGGCATTCATCCACCGGAGATGAAAACCCAATCCAGCCGCGTGCCGATGCGTCACATCCCGCTGCCGGAACAGTTTATTATTCCGCTGAAACAGCACCTCGGGCCGGAAGGCGAACTTTGCGTGAACGTTGGCGATCGGGTACTGCGCGGTCAACCCCTGACGCGCGGCACAGGACGTATGCTGCCGGTACACGCCCCTACCTCCGGCACGGTCAACGCTATCCGTCCACACATGACGGCACACCCTTCAGCCTTGCCCGAGTTAAGCATCATAATTATTCCTGACGGGGAAGATCGCTGGTGCGATCGCCAGTGCTTACCTGATTATCAGCAGCATTCAATAGACACCCTGCTCGCGCATTTACATCAGGCTGGTATTGCTGGTTTGGGCGGCGCTGGCTTCCCAACCTCGGCCAAACTCAAAGGTGGACTGCGCGGTATCGCAACGTTGATCATCAATGCCGCCGAATGTGAACCTTACATCACCGCCGACGATCGGTTAATGCAAGAGTATGCCCGTGAAATTGTGCAAGGGATTGAGATCCTGATACATTTGCTTTCACCCGAACGTACCTTGATTGGCATTGAAGACAACAAACCAGAAGCTATTCAGGCGCTGCGCCACGCACTGGCCGATCGCGCAGACATTCGGTTGCGGGTCATTCCCACCAAATACCCCTCCGGCGGTGCCAAGCAGCTCACCAAGATGTTGACTGGCAAAGAAGTGCCTTTTGGCAAACACTCCGCCTCCATCGGCGTATTGATGCAAAACGTCGGTACCGCGTATGCCATTAAACGCGCTGTGATCGACGGCGAAGCCTTGACGGAGCGGGTGGTTACCCTTACCGGGGAAGCGCTGCGCCAACCGGGCAATGTCTGGGCTCGCCTCGGCACGCCAGTGCGCCACTTGCTTAAACAGGCAGCGTTTCATTCCGAAAATAAAACCCCGATGGTGATCATGGGTGGACCGCTGATGGGCTTCACCCTGCCTGCGCTTGACGTTCCTATTGTCAAAATCAGCAACTGTATTCTTGCGCCGTCAGTGAACGAAATGCAGGCTCCAGAGCAAGAGCAATCCTGCATTCGGTGCAGTAAGTGCTCCGACGCCTGCCCGGCAGGACTGTTGCCACAGCAGCTTTACTGGTTCAGCCGCGGGCAGGAGCATGAAAAGGCGCGCGCGCACCATTTGTTTGACTGTATTGAATGCGGTGCCTGTGCCTATGTCTGCCCAAGCAATATTCCGTTGGTGCAATACTACCGTCAGGAAAAGGCTGAAATCCGCGCTATCGATCTTGAGGCATCGCGGGCGCAGCAGGCGAAAGCGCGTTTTGATGCGAAACAGTTGCGTCTAGAGCGAGAAAAAGCGGCGCGTGAACGGCGTCATCAGCAAGCGGCTGCCACCGTGTCTACGGCGGATAAACAGGCCGTTCAGGCTGCGCTGGAGCGCGTGCGTAGCAAAAATGCGCTTGCTAAACCGCTTGCTGCCATTGCGATAAATCCTGACCAAACGCCGGATAACAGCGCGGTCATCGCTGCGCGCGAAGCGCGAAAAGCTCAGGCGCGCGAGAAGCAACGGATGCAGGCCGATACAGAACAAGCCCAACCGGTTTCCACTGTGCCAGAGGATCCAAGACAGGCTGCGGTGGCTGCGGCTATTGCTCGGGTTAAAGCTAAAAAGGCAGCGCAGCAAGCGCCGGAGGCTATCCCCCCTACGGTTGTCACCACGCCGGTCCTCGCAGCGGAACCAGCTCCCGATCTCAGCGACCCACGCAAAGCCGCCGTTGCTGCTGCCATTACCCGCGTTAAAGCACGTAAAGCCGAACAGGCGTTAATCCACACTCACGAGGAATAGATGGCTTTCAAGATCGCAAGTTCGCCTTTTACCCATAACCATCAGCGCACACAGCGCATCATGCTGTGGGTAATACTCGCCTGTGTGCCCGGTATCGTTACCCAGACCCTGTTTTTTGGCGTCGGCACCTTGATACAAATCGCCCTCGCCTCGGCCACAGCGCTTACGGCGGAAGCGGTGACATTGTCACTGAGGAAATTTGCAGTACGCACCACGCTGGCGGATCAATCAGCGATGTTAACCTCCATTCTGCTCGGTGTCAGCTTGCCCCCATTAGCACCCTGGTGGATGGTGGTGCTTGCCACATTTTTCGCTATTGTGATTGCCAAACAACTGTATGGCGGATTAGGAAACAACCCGTTTAATCCGGCTATGGTCGGCTACGTAGTGCTGTTAATCTCCTTCCCGGTCCAGATGACCAGTTGGCTACCGCCCAGCGCGCTACAGGTGGCACCGGTCACCTTCGTTGATGCACTGCATGTGATTTTTACCGGACAAACCGATGCGGGTTTACACATTCAGGGACTAATGCAGAACATTGATGGCATTACCCAGGCCACGCCGTTAGATGGCTTCAAAACCGGTCTGCGTGCCGGGGAAACACCGGCACAAGTATTACAACACCCAATCTTTGCGGAGAGTCTGGCGGGCGTGGGCTGGCAATGGGTCAATCTGGCGTACCTTGCCGGTGGCATTCTTTTATTATTGACACGCTCCATTCGCTGGCATATTCCCGTCAGCATGCTGCTCTCTTTGCTGCTGTGCGCCGCGCTCGGCTGGGTATTGATGCCGGAAAAAGCCGCACCTCCACTGCTGCATCTGTTCTCTGGTGCAACCATGCTCGGTGCTTTTTTCATCGCCACCGATCCCGTGACGGCTTCCACCACCAATAAAGGGCGCTTGTTGTTTGGCGCGCTGATTGGGCTGCTGGTGTGGTTGATCCGCACCTACGGTGGATACCCGGATGGCATCGCGTTTGCGGTATTACTGGCGAATATTACCGTTCCGCTCATCGATTACTTTACCCAACCACGCGCCTACGGCAATCGTCGATAAGGAAATAGCATGATCAGTACGATGCGACGTCACGCGACCACGCTGGCACTGTTTGCCGCCTTGACCACCGGCTTGACAGCGGTGGTCAATACCCTGACTAAACCTACTATTGCCCATCAAGCGCAGTTGCAACAAAAAGCGTTGCTGGATCAGGTGATTCCGCCGGATATTTACGACAACAATATTCTGCAAGAATGTTACCTTGTCACCGATGAGGCGCTGGGCACGACATCCGCGCGACATTTCTACCTTGCACGCAGAGGTGATACCCCGGTGGCGGCAGCCATTGAATCGAGCGCACCAGACGGTTATTCCGGTGCCATTCATCTGCTGATAGGAGCGGATTTCCATGGTAAGGTACTCGGGGTTCGGGTGACTGAGCACCATGAAACGCCAGGACTGGGCGACAAAATTGATCTGCGGGTATCTGACTGGATAACCCGCTTTACCGGACGTACCGTGCAAAGTGCCGACGATCGCCAGTGGGCCGTCAAAAAGGATGGCGGCGAATACGATCAGTTCACCGGTGCCACCATCACGCCCCGTGCCGTGGTAAACGCCAGCAAACGGACTGCGCTTTTTATGCAGACCCTCCCGGCGCGCCTGACGACATTGCAGAATTGTGGAGCAGAGTAACATGAGAGAAGTGAAACACCTTCTGGCCCAGGGGCTTTGGAAAAACAACTCAGCGCTGGTGCAACTTTTAGGCATGTGCCCACTGCTGGCCGTCACCTCAACCGCCACCACCGCCTTGGGCTTAGGGTTAGCCACCACGTTGGTACTGACCTGCACCAATGCAGCGATTTCCGCCATGCGCCGGTGGGTCCCGTCTGAAATCCGCATTCCTATTTATGTGATTATTATCGCAGCCGTGGTCAGCTCGGTGGAAATGCTGATTAACGCCTATGCCTACGGCTTATACCAATCGCTGGGCATATTTATTCCACTGATCGTCACTAACTGTTTGGTGATCGGACGAGCGGAAGCCTATGCCGCGCAAAACCCCGTCGCCCTTTCGGCACTGGATGGTTTCGCCATGGGCATGGGAGCGACCTGTACCATGTTCGTGTTGGGTTCCCTGCGTGAATTACTGGGTAATGGCACGCTGTTTGACGGTGCAGACTTGTTGCTCGGCAATTGGGCCAAAGCGCTGCACATCGAAGTGATCCACGTTGATACCCCGTTCTTGCTGGCGATGCTCCCGCCAGGTGCGTTTATCGTTTTGGCGCTGTTGCTTGCCGCCAAATACCTGATTGACGAAAAAATGAAACGCCGCCGCGCAGTCAGCGAAGCAAAACAGAACGTTACAGCAGTTGACACGTTGACCGGAACGGCACCATAAGCACAAGGATAAAACGATGAACAAGGAAAAACGCGGCGAAATCTTGCGTCGTCTGCGCGATGCGAATCCACATCCGACCACAGAGTTACACTTTGATACACCGTTCGAGCTGTTGATAGCCGTACTGCTTTCAGCACAGGCCACAGATGTCAGCGTGAATAAAGCCACGGCAAAACTCTATCCTGTCGCCAACACGCCAGAAGCCTTGTTGGCACTTGGGGTTGACGGTATAAAAGCTTATATCCGCACCATTGGCCTGTTTAACAGCAAGGCTGAAAATATCATCAAGACCTGCCGTATTCTGTTAGACAAGCATCAGGGTCAAGTGCCGGAAAATCGCGAAGCGCTGGAAGCACTGCCCGGTGTCGGTCGTAAAACCGCCAACGTGGTGTTAAACACCGCCTTTGGTTGGCCCACCATCGCCGTTGACACGCATATTTTCCGCGTGTGCAACCGTACCGGATTCGCGCCGGGAAAAAACGTGGATGCAGTAGAAGAAAAGCTATTGAAGGTAGTGCCAGCAGAATTCAAAATCGACTGCCACCACTGGCTGATTCTGCACGGACGTTACACCTGCATCGCCCGTAAACCGCGCTGCGGTTCCTGCCTGATTGAAGATTTGTGCGAGTTCGGTGACAAGGTATACGCCTGAGGATACTCAGCGCATTCAGCAACGTCTTGCCAAGATCCATTCTGATATCGCGTCCAGGGCACCGGGCGCGTAAGCAGACTGTCCTGCGGCTAAAAATCCCCACTGCGTCCAGCGCGGCCATTTGTCGTTCAGTTGATAATTAAACCATTTGGCGCGCAGTAACCCGTGGGTGGCATCTTTGACTTCGCGTAAACAGCGTGAAGTTGCCACCGGCAGTGACCCTGTACATAAATTTGTGTAATTGCCTGATTTTGATATGTTCAATCCAACATCAAAAACAGGTTAATTTATGGACGAAAAACAGTTGCAGGCTCTGGCTAACGAACTGGCCAAAAATCTCAAAACCCCTGACGCTCTCAGACAATTCGATCGCCTGCTGAAGAAAATCGGCGTTGAGGCTGCTCTCAACGCCGAAATGTCCCACCATCTGGGCTACGATAAAAATCAGTCCAAACCGGGGGCCAACTCCCGCAACGGCTATTCCACAAACACCGTGACCACCGGCGATGGCCCTCTGGCACTAGGTACTCCGCGCGATCGTGATGGCTCCTTCGAACCACAACTGGTGAAGAAAAACCAGACCCGGATCACCGGGATGGATAACCAAATCCTGTCCCTGTACGCCAGAGGGATGACCACCCGCGAGATAGCGTCTGCGTTCAACGAGCTGTATGACGCGGATGTCTCACCGGCGCTGGTCTCCAAGGTCACCGACGCCGTGATGGAACAGGTTACTGAATGGCAAAATCGTCCACTGGATGCAGTCTATCACATTGTTTACCTTGACTGTATCATCCTGAAGGTCCGGCAGGACAGTCGCGTCATCAATAAATCCGTGTTCCTGGCACTGGGTATCAACATCGAGGGCCAGAAAGAACTGCTGGGTATGTGGCTGGCCGAAAACGAGGGCGCGAAGTTCTGGCTCAATGTGCTGACAGAACTAAAAAACCGCGGCCTGAACGATATCCTCATCGCCTGTGTCGACGGTCTGAAAGGCTTCCCGGACGCCATCAACGCGGTGTATCCGGAAGCCCGCATCCAGCTGTGCATCGTGCACATGGTACGCAACAGCCTGAGGTTCGTCTCTTGGAAGGACTACAAAGCCGTCACACGCGACCTGAAAGCCATCTATCAGGCCGCTACGGAAGAAGCAGGCCAGCAGGCGCTGGAAGCATTCGCCAGCGCATGGGACAGCCGCTATCCACAGACAAGCCGGAGCTGGCAGACGAACTGGAGCAATCTGGCAACGTTCTTCGCTTACCCGGCAGATATCCGCAAAGTCATCGACACAACCAACGCCATCGAGTCGCTGTGTAGTGGTCAACTAATATTGGCCACCGCATTAGACTGTATGTAGAACAGTCGCTCAGATTCGTTTGGAGTTAAGCCGCCGTTATACCAGTGAGGCCGGATAGCGCTGTAATACCCCGTGATGTAGCGGATAATCGCGTCCTGGGCTTCGCTGAAGCTGTTGTAACCCTTTGTCGGCACCCATTCTGTCTTCAGGCTGCGGAAGAACCGCTCCATTGGCGCATTATCCCAGCAGTTACCCCGCCGACTCATACTCTGCTTTATCCGGCAGCGCCACAGGGCTTGCCGGTATTGACGGCTGGTATAGTGGCTGCCCTGGTCGCTGTGGAACATGACTCCTGTTGGTTGTCCCCGGAGTTCCCAGGCCATCTGCAACGCTTTAACTGTCAGCGCCGAGTCCGGCGACGTCGACATGGCCCAGCCCACCGGTTTGCGGGCGAACAGGTCTAGCACCACCGCAAGGTAAGCCCAGCATTTGCCCGTCCAGATGTAGGTCACATCGCCGCACCAGACCTGATCCGGCGCGGTAACCGCGAACTGGCGGTTGAGATAGTTCGGTATTTCAACGTGTTCATTGCCGCCGCGTTTGTATTTGTGAGCCGGTCGCTGGCAGCTGGCGATACCCAGCTCCTTCATCAGCTTGCCAGCCAGCGCCCCATTTTGACACCAGAGCTGCCGGTGACGATGGTCGCGATACTTCGAGCGCCGGCAGAGCCGCCGCTGGCGTTCCAGGCTTCCATGACGCGACTACACTTAACCACGCGCTCACCGTCGGGTTCATTAGCGGAAGCCTGCCAGTGCCTGTAGCTGCTGCGATGTACCTCAAAAGTTTGGCACAACGCCGTGACCGGGTATCGCGCCCTCAGCCTGTCGACTACCGTGAACCGTTGAGTGAGTCCGACATTAAGAGCGCCGTAGCCTTTTTTAGGATTTCGTTCTCCATTTCAAGGCATTGGACTTTTTTCTTCATCTCACGCAGCTCGAGCTGTTCAGGGGTAAGAGGAAGTCCCGTTGGCGTTTTTCCCTGTCGTTCAAGGCGAAGCTTATTGACCCAGCGACTAATGGCAGAATGGCTGACATTAACCGCCTCTGCGGCCTTAACGTATGTGTAGCCGTGGTCGACAACCAGCTTTGCGGCTTCGAGCTTAAATTCCGCCGTAAAATGTTTACCCATGAGGTCACCTGTCGTGTTGATGAGGTGAGCATATCACCTCCGATCAGGTGGCCAGTATCAGTGTGCCACTACAATTATCGAGTTCGGTGACCGCCTGGACGGTCACTACTGAGAAAGGCATTTACACAGAATCATTTACAGGGTCAATTCTGGCCGTGCACGTAACGCATGCAGTGCGGCAACCGCTTCATCCGCACGATCGCGTAGGGTTTGTGCCAACCAATCACCGGTGCTGGCCGCTACGCCGGGCTTATCCCAGGAAAATACGCCAATCCCCTGGGCAACAAGTGCATTTACTAGCGGAAGGTAGCCGCCGTCAGACCAGCGGTCCTGGGCACCGTCGCCGTCCACTAGCAACACCACGGGCGGGTTGTGCTTGTTATCAGGCAGCAACAGCGTGCCTTCAAGACGGGCATCGCCCAGCGAAAACGATAAAGTCTGCTGGGCACGTTCAGGGAGTTCAAAAGCATAGAGACCATGCAGCACGATGCCTGATATCACTATTAGCGCACAGGCCACTACTGATAGCACAAGCTTGATCATGCCATGCACCTCTTTGATGAATAATCGACGCTATTTCACTGGCAGCGTTATATCCTTAAACATAGCTTCAATTTCCTCATTTGATCGCAAAGCAATGGCAGAATCCACCACATCACGCGTGAGGTGCGGCGCAAAGCGCTGAATAAAATCATACATGTAGTTTCGCAGGAAGGTACTGCGCCGGAACCCGATCTTGGTGGTGCTGTAGCTAAAAATGCTGTTCGCGTTAATGGTCACCAGATCCGTCTCCGTGCGCGGATCGACGGCCATGTTGGCGATAACACCCACACCCAACCCCAGACGCACGTATGTTTTGATCACATCAGCATCCGTGGCAGTGAACACAATGCGCGGCGTCAACCCTGCACGGTTAAATGCGGTATCCAGCTCCGAACGGCCTGTAAAACCGAAAGTGTAGGTAACAATCGGATACGCTGCCAGCTCTTCAATGGTGATATTTTTCTTCGTTGCCAGCGGATGGTCGGGTTTCACCACCACCGCGCGATTCCAGTGGTAACACGGCAGCATGATCAAATCGTCATACAGATGCAGCGCCTCAGTGGCGATGGCAAAATCTGCCGTCCCTTTCGCAACCGCTTCGGCTATCTGCGTTGGCGATCCCTGATGCATGTGCAGTGAAACGCGAGGATAACGTTCAATAAAACCTTTGATGACATCCGGCAGCGCATAGCGCGCCTGCGTATGCGTGGTGGCCACATAGAGCGAACCTTTATCAGGATAGGTGTGTTCTCCTGCTACGGCCTTGATAGCATCTACCTTGGAGAGCACTTCCCGGGCAATACGCACCACTTCCTGACCTGCGGGCGTTACCTGAGTCAGGTGTTTACCGCTACGCGCAAAAATTTGAATTCCCAGCTCATCTTCCAGCATTCTCACCTGTTTACTGATCCCCGGCTGCGAGGTGTACAGACCTTCAGCCGTTGAGGAAACATTCAGGTTATGATTAACAACTTCAACGATATAACGAAGCTGTTGCAATTTCATATGTCATCCCATGTTATTGAGCATGTGCATCAGGCACGAATAAATGATCTACCGTTGCTTTACTTTTTCATGACGCTGCAACATTTGCAATGCAATGAAAAGCAGGCGGTTATTTCATCATATTAAGGTCATTTAATCATAAAAAAATATTTTTATATAACTATTATCTTTGCATTGATAAAAATTGTGCCCTCAACGTGAGCTGAGTGAGGGCGCTCATTCTAGCGCACGGCGGCGCGATCGTCTCACCTAGATCGCTATCTTCCTACCCAGATCAAAAAAGCCAGCCCAAAAGGCTGGCTTTTATTCACCTGGCAGCGAATTATTTTTTCTCAGAGGTCCACTTACCGTCTACATAGAATGCAGACCACACTGTCGCCTTACCGTTTTTCTCCGAAGCAACGTATTGCTGCTTGGTTTTACGACTAAAGCGTACCACCGCTTTGTTGCCTTCGGTATCTTCCACCGGCGCATCAGCCAGATAGCGCAGTTTTTCCGGCAGGCGATCGCGGAATCGCACCAACTCTTCCACTAACGGCGCACGGGTTTCACGCGATTTAGGGAAGGTATTAGCAGCCAGGAATACTCCTGCCGCACCGTCACGCAGCACGAAATAGGCATCGGATTTTTCGCACGGCAGTTCAGGTAAGGGAACCGGATCTTCCTTCGGCGGTGCAACTTCACCATTGCGCAAAATCTTGCGGGTATTGGTACAGGTTTCGTTAGTACAGGCCATGTACTTGCCAAAACGCCCCATTTTCAGGTGCATATCTGAACCACATTTGTCGCACTCCACTACCGGACCGTCGTACCCCTTGATACGAAACTCACCGTTTTCGATCTCATAGCCGTCACATGCCGGGTTATTACCGCACACGTGCAGCTTGCGCTGGTTATCGATCAGGTAGCTGTCCATCGCCGTACCGCACTTGCCGCAACGACGGCGAGCACGCAGCGCATTGGTTTCAGCCTCATCCCCTTCCAGCACGTTTAACACTTCGGCTTCAGGGATCAGGTTAATGGTGGTCTTGCAGCGCTCTTTTGGCGTCAATGCATAGCCGGAACAGCCGAGGAACACGCCGGTGCTGGCGGTACGGATCCCCATCTTGCGTCCACAGGTAGGGCAATCGATGGTGGTCAGCACCATGGCATTGGGGCGCATTCCTCCCGCTTCCGGATCCATTTCCGCTTTTTCCAACTGCTGGCTGAATTCGGCAAAAAACTCATCCAGCACCCCTTTCCACTCCGCCTGATTGTTGGCGACCTGATCGAGACTACTTTCCATGCGCGCAGTAAAATCGTAGTTCATCAATTCGCGGAAGTTTTCTTCCAGACGATCAGTGACAATTTCACCCATTTTTTCCGCGTAGAAACGGCGATTTTCCACCCGCACATAGCCACGATCCTGAATGGTTGAAATGATAGAGGCGTAAGTGGATGGACGACCAATACCGCGTTTTTCCAACTCTTTTACCAGCGAGGCATCGCTGTAGCGGGCAGGTGGTTTGGTAAAATGCTGGCTCGGCAGCAGTTTATCCAGGGACATCACTTCCCCTACCTCAACGGTCGGCAGCGTACGATCTTCATCACCTTTACGCAGCGCCGGCATTACTTTGGTCCAGCCATCAAAACGCAGGGTGCTTCCTTTGGCGCGTAATTGATAGCCTTCCGCGTTCACCAACAGTGTTGTAGAGTCATATTTGGCCGGTGTCATTTGGCAGGCCACGAATTGACGCCAGATCAACTGGTAGAGTTTCTGCGCATCAGCTTCCATATCCTTCAACGCATCCGCCAGAACGGCAACATCTGAGGGACGAATCGCTTCATGCGCTTCCTGAGAATTTTCTTTACTGCTGTAGAGATTCGCGCTCTCCGGCAGGTAAGCGTTACCAAAGCTGGACGCAATATAATCGCGCGCCATGGTCAGCGCATCCTGACTCAGGTTGGTGGAATCAGTACGCATGTATGTGATGTAGCCCGCTTCGTACATGCGCTGCGCCATCATCATGGTTTTTTTAACGCCAAACCCCAAGCGGGTACTTGCCGCCTGTTGCAGCGTGGAGGTGATGAAAGGAGCCCCCGGTTTGCTGCTGGTGGGCTTGTTCTCGCGCTCCGCGACCACATAACGAGCGGTCTCCAGCACGCTGACCGCCGCCGCTGTTTGCGCTTTATTAACCGGCTTGAACGGCTTGCCATCAAAGTGCGTCACCTGCATTTGCAATGCGGCACTCGATGACAACAAATCCGCATGCAGTTCCCAGTATTCTTCCGGGATAAAGGCCTTGATTTCTCGTTCGCGCTCTACCACCAGACGTACCGCAACGGACTGCACGCGACCAGCAGAAAGCCCACGGGCGATTTTTTTCCACAACAGCGGAGAAACCATGTAGCCCACGACACGGTCCATAAAACGCCGCGCTTGCTGCGCATTGACCCTGTCGATATTTAATTTATCTGGTTTTTCAAACGCCTGAGTGATTGCGTTCTTAGTGATTTCGTTAAATACCACGCGGCTGAAACGGCCTTCATCGCCCCCAATTATTTCCCGCAGGTGCCAAGCAATGGCCTCCCCTTCGCGGTCAAGGTCGGTTGCGAGATAGACGTGGTCGGCATTGGCCGCCAGCGTTTTCAGTTCAGAGACCACTTTCTCTTTGCCGGGCAGTATTTCGTAATCGGCCTGCCAGCCGTGGTACGGATCGACCCCCATACGATTGACCAGCGCGGTACGCTCATCTTTTTTGCCGGCTTTTTTCGCTTTGCCAGGCTCAGCGCTCTTCTTCGCCGCTGCAGAACCGCTGGTCGGCAAATCACGCACATGACCGACGCTCGATTTCACCACGTAGTCATTGCCCAGATATTTGTTGATTGTTTTGGCTTTGGCCGGGGACTCAACTATGACGAGAGCTTTACCCATATGTATTGTTACCTACCGAATGCTTCATAATAACGTGTTGTTGAGGGCGTCTGGTCCTTTTTTCAAGGGGCATATACGTCATTTATTCTCTACCGCTACGCCTGTTCGCGTACTTCCAGCTTCACTACGTGGAGATTCAAGAGTACGTAACGATCAATAAACCATTCCATAACCACATGACCATCCAAGTTTTTTTGCTGTAATGACGGTTAACTGCCCGCGGTGCCGCTTATGCTGCTGCAACACCGTAAAGAATTTTTTCCGCTTAACGATACAAAATCCCACACTCTACCTGATAAATGCCGCCACGCAACCTAATTAGCATGGAAACGCGGTTTTCGCCAACCTCTACAGCTCATCGTTATCGGCTGACAGCGGCGTAGTCTTCAGAAAAATTACGTCGTCTTATCAACCTGTTTTCAAAGGTTCATTAAAAAAAGCGCAAAAAAGCACAAGCGGATGCCGTTGGGGTGGCGTTAGAATAGTGCTATGAGTTTCAGCAGGAGTAACACTATGTCAGACAACTGTAGTGGCACACTGATACTGGCCACCTGAGCGGAGGTGATATGCTCACCTCATCAACACGACAGGTGACCTCATGGGTAAACATTTTACGGCGGAATTTAAGCTCGAAGCCGCAAAGCTGGTTGTCGACCACGGCTACACATACGTTAAGGCCGCAGAGGCGGTTAATGTCAGCCATTCTGCCATTAGTCGCTGGGTCAATAAGCTTCGCCTTGAACGACAGGGAAAAACGCCAACGGGACTTCCTCTTACCCCTGAACAGCTCGAGCTGCGTGAGATGAAGAAAAAAGTCCAATGCCTTGAAATGGAGAACGAAATCCTAAAAAAGGCTACGGCGCTCTTAATGTCGGACTCACTCAACGGTTCACGGTAGTCGACAGGCTGAGGGCGCGATACCCGGTCACGGCGTTGTGCCAAACTTTTGAGGTACATCGCAGCAGCTACAGGCACTGGCAGGCTTCCGCTAATGAACCCGACGGTGAGCGCGTGGTTAAGTGTAGCCGCGTCATGGAAGCCTGGAACGCCAGCGGCGGCTCTGCCGGCGCTCGAAGTATCGCGACCATCGTCACCGGCAGCTCCGGTGTCAAAATGGGGCGCTGGCTGGCTGGCAAGCTGATGAAGGAGCTGGGTATCGCCAGCTGCCAGCGACCGGCTCACAAATACAAACGCGGCGGCAATGAACACGTTGAAATACCGAACTATCTCAACCGCCAGTTCGCGGTTACCGCGCCGGATCAGGTCTGGTGCGGCGATGTGACCTACATCTGGACGGGCAAATGCTGGGCTTACCTTGCGGTGGTGCTAGATCTGTTCGCCCGCAAACCGGTGGGCTGGGCCATGTCGACGTCGCCGGACTCGGCGCTGACAGTTAAAGCGTTGCAGATGGCCTGGGAACTCCGGGGACAACCAACAGGAGTCATGTTCCACAGCGACCAGGGCAGCCACTATACCAGCCGTCAATACCGGCAAGCCCTGTGGCGCTGCCGGATAAAGCAGAGTATGAGTCGGCGGGGTAACTGCTGGGATAATGCGCCAATGGAGCGGTTCTTCCGCAGCCTGAAGACAGAATGGGTGCCGACAAAGGGTTACAACAGCTTCAGCGAAGCCCAGGACGCGATTATCCGCTACATCACGGGGTATTACAGCGCTATCCGGCCTCACTGGTATAACGGCGGCTTAACTCCAAACGAATCTGAGCGACTGTTCTACATACAGTCTAATGCGGTGGCCAATATTAGTTGACCACTACAAACGTGACTATGACCGCAGAGAACAACGCCACAGAAAGAACCCCGATCGACCGCCAGACGCTCTTGGAACAGGCTAACCGCCTGATTCAGAACCACGATGACGATCTTCACGGCATGATCGCCACCGACGTTGATCAGAAGAACGGCGTGCTGGTATTTAAAGGGGATTATTTCCTGGATGACAACGGCCTGCCGAAATTAAAAACCACAGAGGTATTTAACATGTTCAAGCACTTGGCGCATGAATTGTCAGAGAAATATCAACTGATCGACTAAGCGGGATGACCCTGTACGCACCGCGCACAGGGTTAAACGTATCAAACGAACGGATGGCTGCCTCGCTGCCACCAACGCAGCAGCAGACGCTCAGCGGAGTCACCCGCGTTCCCCATGATTTTATCCAGCAGGCGCTTGCGACGCGTATAGCGCACACTCAACACCTCATGCGTGGTTATTTCCTGAATCAGTAGATCGTCGCTGGTGCCTATTGCATCGACCAGCCCTAACGTTTGCGCCTGCGTGCCAAACCAATGTTCGCCCGTAGCGGTTTTATCGATATCCAGCGTGGGTCGCATCTCTTTGACAAACTGCTTAAACAGACCGTGAGTCACGTTCAGTTCTTCACGGAATTTTTCACGTCCCTGCTCCGTATTCTCACCAAACAGCGTCAGGGTGCGCTTATATTCACCGGCAGTATGCAATTCCACATCGATATCATTGTTTTTCAGCAACCGATTGAAGTTGGGGATCTGGGCCACTACCCCAATAGAGCCGATGATGGCAAACGGAGCCGCGACAATACGATCGGCCACACACGTCATCATATATCCACCGCTGGCAGCGACCTTGTCCACCGCAACGGTCAAGCGAATGCCGCCATCGCGCAGTCGCTGTAACTGAGAAGCAGCCAACCCATAACCGTGCACCACGCCGCCGGGGCTTTCCAGACGTAACAGCACTTCATCCTGCGGCGTAGCCACCGCCAGCACCGCCGAGACCTCTTCACGCAGCGCAGAGACTTCACCTGCGTCCATGCTGCCGTTAAAATCCAATACGTAAAGACGTGGTTTCACCACTTTCTCATCGCCGCGTTTGGCACGCAGTTTCTCTTCTTTAGCGGCAGCTTTGTCCTCTTTTTTCTTCCGCTTCGCGACCAGTTTGCGTTCCGCATCACTCATGCAGGTGTCACGCATTTCATTTTGCATTTCGCGATACTGTTCACCCAGGTTCATCACCTGCAACTCCCCTTTGCGCGGGCGTTTTCGCTGCGTGACACCAAAGGTCAACACGACCAGTGCGCCAATGGCCAGCACTATCGTGACTACTTTTGCCAGAAATAAGCCGTACTGAGAAAGCAATTCCACAAATACCGTCCCTCGTTTACTGAGTCATATCATGACGCCGCCGATGTTTACCTGCGCAGTTGCCTGCGACACACCACACCATCATACCGCTCGTCTTACGCCACTCCACGGTTTTCATCAAACCGACGCGAGAGCAAAAAGACAGCCTAACGTATGGCGTGAAATATGGCGATGTTATTCATGGGTTTTTTACACCTGTTGCTGTTTTTTACCGCAGTGGCCTAAGAATGTGCCCGACGCGCATTGAATTCACCGACACATTGAGGCATAACTGCCGTTACGTTTTATGGTTTGCGGCGTATAGAGGAAAGTACTGTGCATTATCAACCTATGAATGACCTTCTTAAACACCGCTTAATTCTGGTCACCGGTGCGGGCGATGGTATTGGGCGCGAAGCCGCGCTCACTTACGCGCGCTACGGTGCCCGGTTGATCCTGCTGGGTCGCACCGAGCATAAATTACAGGATGTGCAAGCAGAAATCCTGCGTGAAACCGGGACATCATCGCTGGTTGTGCCCTGCGATTTATTAACAATCACCGCCCAGACGTGCGCTGCGCTGGCGGCTGACCTGGAAAAACAGATACCACACCTTGACGGCGTACTGCATAACGCGGGGTTGCTCGGTGATATCATACCGATTGCCGAACAGGATCCGGCGACCTGGCATCAAGTCATGCAAGTTAACGTGAATGCCACCTTTATGCTGACGCAGGCGCTGTTACCCCTGTTGCTAAAAGCCACCAGCCCCTCTCTGGTGTTCACCAGTTCCAGCGTGGGTCGCGTGGGCCGCGCGGAATGGGGAGCCTATGCGGTTTCCAAATTCGCCACAGAAGGGCTTATGCAGGTCTTGGCCGACGAGTATCGTAACCAGCATTTGCGCGTTAACTGTATCAATCCAGGAGGGACG
This sequence comes from Symbiopectobacterium sp. Eva_TO, assembly GCF_053848865.1. Taxonomy (NCBI): domain Bacteria; kingdom Pseudomonadati; phylum Pseudomonadota; class Gammaproteobacteria; order Enterobacterales; family Enterobacteriaceae; genus Symbiopectobacterium; species Symbiopectobacterium sp. Eva_TO. Next base: position 3,933,613 of record NZ_JBSPEY010000004.1, read on the forward strand.
CGCACTTCAATGCGTGCCAGCGCGTTCCCGGATGAAGATCCCCTACGCCTCAAAACCCCGGCTGATATTATGCCGCTCTACCTTTATTTGATGGGGGATGACAGCAAACGCAAAACCGGCATGAGTTTTGACGCACAGCCGGGAAGAAAACCCGGCCCAGCGGTATAAGGGAGCCCTGACAATGGATAACGATCGCCACAAGCAGCGCCAGCAAAAACTGAAACAACGGGTTGACGAACGCATTGCCGCGGCCAACGAGGTGCGTGGCATCCTGATGGTTTTCACCGGCAACGGCAAGGGTAAAACCACGGCGGCGTTTGGCACCTCAACACGCGCGGTGGGACACGGCCTGCACGTTGGCGTAATTCAATTTATCAAAGGTGAATGGCCCAACGGCGAGCGCAACCGACCCTGTACATGATTCTGTGTAAATGCCTTTCTCAGTAGTGACCGTCCAGGCGGTCACCGAACGCGATAATAAAACGGCTCATTGCCATACGCCAGTCCCGCAGTGGCATCGTCCATTTCTGTTAGGCCGACTGGATTGCCAGCCACACCACCTTTTTCACTGCGTCGTCAGTCGGGAACACCTTGCGTTTTTTAATCGCATGCCGGATCACACTGTTCAGCGACTCGATGGCGTTGGTTGTGTCGATGACTTTGCGGATATCTGCCGGGTAAGCGAAGAACGTTGCCAGATTGCTCCAGTTCGTCTGCCAGCTCCGGCTTATCTGTGGATAGCGGCTGTCCCATGCGCTGGCGAATGCTTCCAGCACCTGCTGGCCTGCTTTTTCCGTAGCGGCCTGATAGATGGCTTTCAGGTCGCGTGTGACGGCTTTGTAGTCCTTCCAAGAGACGAACCTCAGGCTGTTGCGTACCATGTGCACGATGCACTGCTGGATGCGGGCTTCCGGATACACCGCGTTGATGGCGTCCGGGAAGCCTTTCAGACCGTCGACACAGGCGATGAGGATATCGTTCAGGCCGCGGTTTTTTAGTTCTGTCAGCACATTGAGCCAGAACTTCGCGCCCTCGTTTTCGGCCAGCCACATACCCAGCAGTTCTTTCTGGCCCTCGATGTTGATACCCAGTGCCAGGAACACGGATTTATTGATGACGCGACTGTCCTGCCGGACCTTCAGGATGATACAGTCAAGGTAAAAAATGGGATAGACTGCATCCAGTGGACGATTTTGCCATTCAGTAACCTGTTCCATCACGGCGTCGGTGACCTTCGAGACCAGCGCCGGTGAGACATCCGTGTCATACAGCTCGTTGAACCCAGACGCTATCTCGCGGGTGGTCATCCCTCTGGCGTACAGGGACAGGATTTGGTTATCCATCCCGGTGATCCGGGTCTGGTTTTTCTTCACCAGTTGTGGTTCGAAGGAGCCATCACGATCGCGCGGAGTACCTAGTGCCAGAGGGCCATCGCCGGTGGTCACGGTGTTTGTGGAATAGCCGTTGCGGGAGTTGGCCCCCGGTTTGGGCTGATTTTTATCGTAGCCCAGAGGTGGGACATTTCGGCGTTGAGAGCAGCCTCAACGCTGATTTTCTTCAGCAGGCGATCGAATTGGCTGAGATCGTCAGGGGTTTTGAGATTTTTGGCCAGTTCGTTAGCCAGAGCCTGCAACTGTTTTTCGTCCATAAATTAACCTGTTTTTGATGTTGAATTGAACATATCAAAATCAGGCAATTACACAAATTTATGTACAGGGTCCGTTTAACACGCTCATCAGCGTTTTAAGCATCAGATACTGCGTCACGCTGTCAATGCCGCGGCGAACAGCTTTCATGCCAGAGGACTCCGCGCGAAACAACCGCTGGATTTTCTCTACTAATACCGGCACCTCAATCAGCATGAAAATAACAGTCAGAAACACCACCAGTGCCGATGAAAAAAACTGGATACGTGGCTGAGCATGCGGGTGATCAGCCCAAGAAATTGCTCAGGATCAATCAGCGACATCGCCGCTTCCGGCGATAGCGTTAGCCCCAATTTCTGCAACGGTGCAATACCGACGGTAAGCTGACGCGTCAGCAGACTGCGCATTTGCAAGCTCATTTGATTTTACTCAAGCAATGCCGCCACAATTCTGAGCAGGACGTAAACCAGCAGCATCAACAATACACCGCCCAGCAACACCACAATCAGAGAGCTCGGTAAGCGAGTACGGCACAATAGCGCCACTACCGGCTCAAGCACGATAGCCAAAAACAGGGAGAGCAGGATGATGGAGAGGATGGATGCCGCCAGATGGATTCCCATCATGACGATAGCTAATGCGGCTAACAGCAACATGCGGTTCAGCAACATATCATCGGAAAATACAGGTGTTTTCATGGTGGCCTGCTTAGGGTTAACACGACGTTTAAATCCTGCCGCACGCGATAAAATCTATTTTTGCAAATGTGCGTCGGATAGTCTGTTCTACAACAGAAAATATAGCGGCTTTTCGCCGCAACGTCGTTTTTACCGCTATTTACCCCAGTGCTTTCTGAGGTAATCCACCGCCGGTACGGTTTGAGGTTGATGAATAAATCCCTCACGAAAGAGCACGCTACCTTTCACTTCCGGCAGCGCTTCATTGAGCGCCAACTGTCGCCGCAGTTCAGGCACGCCACCATCCCTCGCCCAATCAGGCTCCTTTTGTGAAGGTACACCGACTTTATACAGTGCTATACCAATGTAGAGGCGCGTTTTTGTTGGCCTTACCACATCTGCCCACCATTTTACCAGTGTGTCATAACGGACGATTTCTCGTGAAAAAGGCCAGTAGATTTGCGGGATGATATAGTCAATCAAGCCACGTTCTACCCACAACCGAGTGTCTGCATAAGAGATGTCATAGGCCGCACCACCGCGCGTATCCGAACCACGAGCGTCATTCTCCGCATTGCGCCACACGCCAGCTGGACTGACGCCAAACTCAACCTGCGGTTTGACCGCTTTGATTGCCATCGATACTTGCTCAATCAATAGCAACGTATTATTGCGCCGCCAGTCCCCTTTGACGACAAACCCCTGTCCATACTGCCTATAGGTAGCATCGTCTTGCAAACGGGACGCGGGGGTTTCGTAGTAGAAGTAATCGTCAAAATGGATACCATCCACGGCGTAGTTGTTAATCAGTTCCACCACCACATTGGTGATCCACTGACGCACCTCTGGGATACCGGGATCCAACACAAACCGATCGCTCGCCGTACGTATCCATTCTGGGTGTAACGCATAGACGCTAGAGGGCGACGCACTAAGAGTGCGGCGCAGCGCGTCCACGGTTTTCGGCTGGGCATTGCTGGTCACACGGTAGGGATTGAGCCAAGCGTGAATGCGTAATCCACGCTTATGCCCTTCAGACAACATGAAGGCCAAAGGATCGTACCCGGGATCTTTGCCCACCACACCGGTTAATACATCAGACCACGGCAGTAATGCCGAGCGGTATAGCGCTGTGCCGTCCGGCTTTACCTGAAAAAAGACCGTGTTAACACCCAGGCTAACCAGATTGTCCAGCTTGTCGATCAGCGCCTGTTTTTGTAACGCAATGCGGCGCTCATCTGACGGCTCATCACTTAACGCAGGTGTAGGCCAGTCAAGGCCAGAAAGCGTGGTTAGCCAAACACCTTTGACGTTCTCCGGCATAGCCGGAGAAACGTGGACGGGAGCCTCAACCACAGCGGGAGGGATGATTTTACCCTTACTACTGCACCCCAGCACTCCACACACCAAACACAGCAGAAAAAAGCAACGTCGATAATTCAGCATGTTTGAGCAATTCCTTGGCAGTAGAAAGGGTAGTCACGGGTTCAGGTTCGGTATTTTTCCACCAGCGCTTTGGCAATCGCCTCCGTTTGTGCATCGGCATTACCTTCAATATCAGATGGGCGGAAGTGCATTTGAAACGCGCTAATGGTCAAACGTGTTTCTTTATCCAACTCACCGTTTTGCGGAATTTTATCATAACCATATTGATGTAATGCTTTCTGAAGCGTCAACACATCCGTCGGCGCTCTCGGCTGCCGCCCGGCTAGATACTTGTGCACCGTTGCATCATCAGGCCAAGCACCGACGCCCATCTCTGCAAACCGTTTCCAAGGGAACAGTTTTCCAGGGTCCTGTTTGCGCAGCGGTGCAATATCGCTGTGCGCCAGAACATTATCCGGCGTGATGTTGTTACGCTTGATAATGTCTTTGGTCAGCGCAGCAAGCGCGGTAATTTGCGTTTCATTGTAAGGATACCAGGTACGAACGCCAAGCATGTTATCGGTAAAGCCGAGGTTAACAATCTCAATGCCCACCGAAGAGTCATTGATATTTACCCGGCCATTCCAATTACTGACACCCGTATGCCAGGCTCTCATATCTTCTGGCACCAGTTGCATCACTACGGGTTTTTTATCCCGCAGCGGTGGATTTTTCGCAACCAGATAATGCGCGCTGACTTGTCCCTGGGTTAACACCTCTAGCGAACGCGCATCATTCAGCGCGGTGTAATGTAGAATCAGAAATCGGACACGCTCATTCTGGCCTTTAGCCGGATGAATGGTATCCACGATGTAATCGCCGCGATCGACTAACGTTGAGCGCGGCGTAGAACATCCGGCCACAATCAATGCCAGTAACCCCACGGTGAGCAATTTCAGCCCATGTGGACGAGTGGTTGACGAAACAGAATTGAATATCATAGAAAAATTCACCTCCTTGGCGATCATTAACAGCAACAAACATTACGATAAGCAAGTAAACAGGCACTTTATTCTAATAATGGTTACGCGGTTGCTATTAAACCATCGCTAAACCGTTGCGATATTTAATCGTTTTATAGCATTTCCAAGGATTAATTACCTTTTTTAACCTCCAATAAGTGACATTGTCACCTTAGAAGCTAACCCTATTGCACTAAACGTTTCTGTAAAACAGGCAAAAAAAACGGGAGCCACCTGGCTCCCGTTTTTCATTCGATGCTAGGCGCTACAGTGCACTCTGTCGCGTTTCCTGCCCCAGCAGCATAATCGCAAAGACAGCAAGCACTATTGCCAGACTAAACAAGGCAAAAATACCACTGATGGGCACGGCGCTTGCGACTAGAGCGCCAACCAATAGCGGGCCAAAAATCCCACCGATACGCCCCACTGCCGCTGCCATTCCTGCTCCGGTAGCACGAATCGATGTCGCGTATTGTTCTGGCGTATAGGCATAGAGCGCCCCCCAGGCCCCGAGGTTGAAAAACGACAGCAGCGAGCCGGAGAGCAGCAGTTGTGGGGCACTGGTCGCAATGCCGAAAAAATAGGCGCTGATCAGCGTTCCCAGCAAATAGACCATCAGTACTACCTTTCTCCCTGCACGTTCAATCAACCAGGCAACGGTAAAATAGCCGGGTAACTGTGCCAGCGTCATCACCAGCACATAACCGAAACTTTTCACCATATCAAACCCTTTGAGCATCATCACGCTCGGCAACCACAGGAACATGCCGTAATAGGAAAACACCACGCAAAACCAGACAATCCACAGCATCACGCTGGCACGCCGTTGCTCCGGTGCCCAGAGTGCAGCAATCTTATGGCGAAAAGCACTTTTTTTCTCTTTCTGGCTCAGTTGCAGATAGTGCGGCGAATCCGGCAAACGAAAACGCAGGTATAGCGCGTAGAAAGCAGACAATGCACACAGGATCATCGCACCGCGCCAGCCGACACCCGGCAAGGGGATAAGGAAGTAGGCGATTAACGCGGCCAGCAGCCAGCCGACAGCCCAAAAGCTTTCGAGTAGCACCACGACGCGTCCTCGCTCTTCCGGGGGCACACTTTCACTGACTAGCGTAGATGCCACCGGCAGTTCGCCGCCTAATCCCATGCCGATAAAGAAGCGCAACACCATTAGGCTGCCAAATCCCCAGGCAAAGGCGCTTAACCCGCTGGCGATGCTGAACATCAACAACGTGATCATAAAGGCAGATTTGCGCCCTTTACGATCGGCATAAAGTCCGAAAACAAACGCGCCAACCGCCATACCAATGGAATTGACACTGCCTATCAACCCTAACTGCGCGGCGGAGAGCCCCCACTCCAGTTTCAGCGCCGCCAGAACAAAAGATAATAGCCCGACATCCATGGCATCAAACAGCCAGCCGGTGCCACAAATGAGCAATAACTTATTACTGGATAACGCACCCTGTCTTACCTGAGATAAAATAATGATATTGTTATGTCATCGTCAATCACGGTTTGTTTAGCATACTAAACACACATGACGCTGTCATGTGGCTTTTTTACTCAGACAGCACAATTTCACCTTAAGGCGGAGTGATACCATGACCGAAAAGGCGATATCGAACACCACGCCTCCCCACTATTCTACGACTGACCAGCGTTTTCACAACGTGCGGCCCAGCGTATACCTGCACATGGGCTGGCGTGAACGGCTTTCGGTACTCCGGCGCCTGTTGTTTACTGCACGATCCCGTATGCCGGAACAGCGGTTGCCAGAAGTTACGCCAAATTGGCGGGAGTTTCTCAAACCTGATAATAAAACTCGCATCATCTGGTTTGGTCACTCCAGTCTGTTACTGAACATGGATGGCGTTACCGTACTGATCGACCCGGTTTTTTCTGCATCCGCAGCCCCCTTTCCTTTTCGCATCAAACGCTTTCAACCACCGGTGGTCCCGATGGAAGCGTTGCCCGCTATCGATGTGATCGTGCTTTCACACAACCATTACGATCATCTGGACCGCGTAACCATCGATTTTTTCCGCGATAAGAAAACCCATTTTGTTACTCCGCTTAGCATGGGAAAGACCCTGCAAAAATGGGGGATTGGCGCAGAGCGCATTACCGAACGGGATTGGTATGAGGAATGCGCGTGGAAGACTCTGAGATTAACTGCGACGCCAGCGCGTCATGCCTCCGGGCGCACCCCCTTCGATCATAACCGCACGCTCTGGTGCTCCTGGGTGCTACAAAGCCCGCATGAAACGCTGTATTACAGCGGAGACTCCGCCTACGATGACCACTTCACGGCCATCAAAGAACGCTTTGGACCTATCGATCTTGCGTTTGTCGAGAATGGTCAATACAACTGGCGCTGGCCAGATTCTCACATGACACCGAAACAAACCCTGCAAGCGGTACTCGATCTGGCACCGCGCACCTTTGTTCCTATTCACTGGGGCATGTTTACGCTGTCACTGCACCACTGGACAGAACCCGTACAGCGCAGCTGCGCGTTGGCCGCTCAGAAAGGCGTTCAGATGCTTTGCTCACGTCTGGGTGAATTGGTGGACAGTCATTCATTATCCACCCCACCGTTATGGTGGATGCCCTTTGTGCCCGAAAAGACGTCAGTTTCCTTCCCCCCGCATCACAAGGCGCGGCATACTTGGAAAACGACAGCCCATAGAAAAAAACTGCCCATACGCGACGCTAAACCCAAGAAACGGCGTTGATAGGTCAAATATTTAGTGGTTTTGTCGTTTCTTTATCCGTTTGACATTGCCATTTCCGGTTTAAAGTACATTTTATAGTAAACTGATTTGATTTCAGATTTTAACCTTCCATTTAATAAGGTCTCTTTCTTGGCAAAATCATTACTACGCAGCGGAAGTTTGGCCGATTTTTTTGCGCTGGGCGAAAATGGGCAACCGGTGTATGCATCGGCTCTTCAGTTGCGAGAAACTCTGCGTTTACGGCGACAACAAACTGTTGCAAACCTGCCTGACTACCGTTGCAGCATTAAGTGAACGTGCGTTGGCATCAGACAGTGCGGCGCAGCAACGATTTGGTGCCCTGCTCGCCAAGGCGTTCCAATTCCCCGCCGCAAATTACGTTTATCTGGTCGGTGGCAGCCCCGTCATCACCTTTTGGGGGTTTATTAATCTTGACCAAAAACCTCGAACTGACGCCTTAGAATGCCTGCGCGAAGCCTTACCGGTCATCACGGCAGAACCGCTGGTCGATCCGATTGCACCGCCCATTCCACAACCCAACGCTGCCGCCGTCTATGCATAAACGGCGTCGTTACCGGTTGAGCCAGAAAACGAGCCCGAAGAAGCACCCAAGGTGGCGATTCCGGCCATGCCACCGACGGCATCAAGGAAATCCGCATTGCGTCGCTGGTGGTGGGTTGCACCGGGAGTGGCACTCGCGGGTGCGCTGGTGTGGCAATTCCGCGCTGGCGTGCCTGGTAAACCGATAACCTCAGAACCGGTGGTTGCGCATACACCGGAAAAACGTGTGCTGCCTGCACTGAATGCGTCACTGAAAAAAGCCGGGATCGCCACGCCGGACAGCCTGATGGACAAGCTGTTTGGTAACGCGGGCAGTATGGATGGTCAATCAACCCTGCGTCAGCAGTCCACCTTGCAAATCCTGATGCCGATTGGGCGTGCGATCTTCGAAGCCTATGAAGGATTCGATCCGCTCGACATGAGTGCCGAACTGGAAGCCAGCTTTGGTGAGCTACTGCCACAGCGTCCGACCGGCAAGGTGCTGGACTATTTAAACGGCGAAATCCAGCGTGAACAACCGGCGGATGCTGCCGCGTTCGATATTCTACACACGCCGCTTATCGTTCGGCTGAGCAAGTTGCACGGCGAGTTCTTATCCAACCGCATCAGTATCACGCAAAATTTACGTTCACTGTGCGAGGTGGTGGCACTCTATGATTGCGATGTATTGCTGCTTACCGGCCGTCCGTCGCGTTTCCCCGGCATACAGGCTCTGTTCCATTACCTTCAGCCGTTGCCCATCAGCCGTATTGTGTCACTGGATGGCTACCACACCAGCGATTGGTATCCGTTCAATAAATTCGGCCGTATCGAGAACCCGAAATCCACCGCGGCAGTCGGCGCCATGCTGTGCCTGTTGGCTCTGGACCTGCGCCTGCCGGGCTTTTATTTCAAAGCCGGGGATTTTGAACCCTACTCCACTATCCGCTATTTAGGCATGATCGATGCCAACCAACAGTTAACGCAGGATAACCTTTATTACAGCGATATAGATCTAGATGCCGCCGATTTTGAATTGGATAAACGCGGCTACTTCTCGGTGCGCGGCGGTATTGGGCTAGGTTTCCGTCAGTTGGATAACGAGCGCTGGCCCGCTACGCCGCTTTACACGCTGACCATTATCGATCAACCACTGGCCCGCAAGCTTGCGGGTGACAGCGTATTGCATCTGCGTTTGGCGGTCGCGCGCGAGGCGGGGCAACCTACGCCAGAACGTTTCGAAATCGCCGACGCCACGCTACAAGATGGCAGCAAGGTTCCACTTCACTATCTGCGGCTGCGGCTTAACACGCTGGCTGACAGCGATTCCGTCGCAACACACTACTGGATCGACAGCGGGAGCGTATTCAGCAAATGAGAGCACTGACGCCAAAACAACTTTCGCCCCGGTTAACCACGCAGTTGACTGCCGCATCAGAAGGTATCGAGCAGGCCATTGAGTGGGTAGAGACCAACCGTCCCCGCTCACCGCGTTTGGAGATGGAAGCCGATACGCTAACCATCAAACTACGCCGTCATAGTAACAAGGCACAACGGCTGGCAGACAGCGCCGGAAAAGAGATGGCCATCGGGCTGTTCGGTCAGGCACAGGAAGGCAAAACCTACCTGATTTCCGCATTAGCCGCAGGCGAAAATGGTCGATTGGAGAGCGATCTCGGCGGCCATACCCTGGACTATCAGGCGCATATTAATCCTGAAAACCAACTCGCCGGACTGATAACCCGCTTTACCCGCCAGCCAGGCGTAAAAAACGCTACCTATCCGGTTCAATTGCTGTTGTTAAGCGAAGCGGACATCGTCAATATTCTGGCACAAGCGTATTTGTCCACGACCGTTGCACCTCCGTCTCCCCGTAGTTTGGCCGAAGATGAACAGCAACTCGTCGAGCAGATGGCGCTGCTGGCGATGCATCGTCAGCCCGAGACAATCCCGGGATTCAGCAGTGATGAAGTCATTGCCCTGTGGGACAGCCTGGCGCGTCACGATGACAAACGGCAAAAATGGCTTGAGACCCACTTCTGGCCATATCGTTATACACATCTTTTGGCCATTTTTTGAACAGGATGCTCAGAACCCCGTGAATTAAGGCATTCAAGCCATCCCATTGGCTTTTTGAGGTTCAAAATGCCACTCTGAGATAAACCCGTAACTCATTGATTAAACAGTGCGTTAGAACGATGTGTATAACGATATGACTTCTGGCCCGCCGCTATCGCCCTTACCCCGGCGTTAACTATTGACGATCGGGCGCGGTTATTCTCAGTGTTGTGGCAAGGCAAAGAAAAGTACACGGCGACCTATCGCCAGTTTGCGCATACGCTACAGCGCCTGAATTACAGCTATAAAGTGCTGGCACCGCTCAGCGTACTGGTCGATGACGTCTTGCTGCCTACCGATGGCATCATGAACTTGTCAAGCGTCGCCTACCTCAATACCTCGTCCGATCCCAGCGTGCATGTGCGCCCAATCATCAATAATCGGGCCAGTAAACCGGTTGAGCTTTCTCTGGCGGAGCTGGCTTTCCTCGCCGTTGAACTGGTGGTGACACTACAGTCACCGACGCGTGAGCCGCTGTTTGAGCAAGTCGACCTGCTTGATATTCCAGGCTTCAATTCGCTCAGCAACGTACACGTCGCTTCCAGTAGCGATCGCGAGCACGGCGCAGTGCAACGTTATCCGGTGCTGATAAAAAACCTGCTGCAAGCCAAGACCAGCTATTTACTGGAACGGTACACCGAGCAGCACGCCATCAATCTGTTGATGATCTGCACGGCGGTAGATCGGCGCGCTGATGTCAAAGCAGTCGGTAAAGCGCTCGACTACTGGGTGAAACAGACGCAGGGGGAAACCGCGCAGCAGCGTAGTCAGCATAAACCCGGCTTGATTTGTGCGGTAACAAAATTCGATCAGCGTGTCATACACAACACCCATTACGATGAAGGCGTTCAACGTTACGTGGGTAATCCGGCAGAATCCTGGGGAACCATGCTGGCAACGGACGAACGCGGTGTAAAACGCATGGCGAACTGGCTGAATACCGAAGTCAAACGGGAAAACAAGCTTGCGCGACTGTCAGAACAATTGCATGACATGCAAAATGAACTGTTCGAACACATCCTCGGCGGCTGGTATCAGTCTGACAGTGAAATTTCGGCGATGAGAAAGCAGAAAGTGGCCGAATCCGTGTTGAAATCACTCCAGACGCGACCGGGCGTACACGGCGAATTGCTGGAGCGCATGTTGCCGACGCGGGATGAGTTACGCCGTCTTTACCAACAGCAGCGTCAATCCGGCGTTAGCCATGTAACTCATCCGGCCCTGGATAACATTAGTGCCATGACCAACGCCGATCCTTTCGGCATCGGTATGGATATCGATTTATTCAGCGACACACCGCTGGATGTGACACAGACTGACGAGTCCCAAGCCCCGAGCGATGTGGATACCAATGCGACCTTTGACAGTCAGGTCTTGCGCTTTTGGATAAACCATATGCGCAACCTGCCAGACAACGGACCGCTGGTTGAATTGCTCGGGTTGAGTAAACCGACGCTGGAAATGCTGATGGAAGAAGTCATCACCGCCGGCCTGCGTCAAGGCATCAATCAGGCGCTACACGCGACGCTGAACCAGGACGATCACCCCAGCGCCTACACGGACAATGAGATCGACAGTCAGGTTTCTCGCGCCCTGACGGTACTCGGCGATTATATCGCCTGGTTAAGCTTCCAGAACATGCCCGAGGAACAGCGCCCGGAAAGCCGCATCAACCGTGGACGAAAAATCTTCGCCAAGCCGGAAAAACAGGCTGTCAGTTGGGGTAGCGCCAAGCGATTGACCAAGTTATCGCTCACGCCGACCAACAATACGGCATTTTACGTGTATGACTGGCTGGTTGGGCTCAATACCCTGATTCTGCAAAATGCCGGGCATTCAGCCGGTGGCGAACTGGATGCTGAACAGCGCAAACAGTTGGGTGCCATTTTGCAAATTTTCAAGCCCACCCCCTCTGGCGCAAAATAAGTGCCCCGCCCCTGCTGAATGCAGGGGCAAAACTTCCACATCAGGCCGTTCACCGGTAGCTTTCAGTATGGATCGCGTTCATCTCCAGTGTGGCGAGTAATGATGAGTACAGGGTATCAATGATGTAATCGCGCAATCGTGCCAGACTGACATCGTAATCAGACACGCAGCACAGGGCGTAGTACAAATCGTTTTCATCTGCCATCGCTGCGACATAGCGCTCAACGGTGCGCTTGATATCTGATAACGTCATTTCGAGAGCCGACGTTGATGCCTGCGTGGTTTTTGCTTGCTCCAGAAGTAGCGTACAGGCTTCTTTCATCATCAGACTTCTTGGCGATTGCGTCGACAACACCTCACAACGCCCGAATTTGTTGACATGGCATTTTAAGATGCTGCCTAGGGTCACCTCGTTATACACAAGTCCGCAACGCCTTATATGCCAAGGGTTAGCGGGCTGAAATAGGCAGCCGGTGGGGTTGTAAATGAAGTGAAACCGACGTGTACTATCGCCATTTACGGCGCTGAAAAATGACACGGGATTCAGATGGCTGGGCACACCAAGAACTGGAAGGGGTAAATCTTGGTGACACGAGGCTCAATAAGCGTGCCAAAGGGCTTTTGATACGGCTGGCTGAGAATCCGCAAGCCAGCATTCCGCATGCGTGCCTCGGATGGTCTGAGACGCTGGGTGCTTACCGCTTCATGGAGAACCAAGCATTCGAATGGCGAGACATTCTGCAACCTCACTGGCAGCGTACGCAGGAAAGGATCCGAGAACACGAGGTTGTGCTGTGTATCCAAGACACTGATCTTGACCCACCATCTCCGGACAGCTTTTGTATCTTAAGTTAACGATGCCCGCTGGCGCCGATATTCTCTTGGGGAGTTGTATCCCAGCGCACTGTGCGGATGGTTTTCATTGTAATGATTGAACGCCGCTGCAAGATTCTTCAGCGCTGTTCGCACATCGGGTTTTGGCATGAAGGCGATGTAATCTTCCTTCATCGTCTTCACGAACCGTTCTGCCATGCCGTTACTCTGTGGACGGCTCACTGCTGTTGTGCAGGGCTCCAGATTCCGTTCTCTGGCGAACTTCCGCGTTTCATGCGCTGTGTACGCTGAACCATTATCCGTCAGCCATTGCACTGGTTTATCCGGCAGCGCGCTACCGAAGCGTTTTTCCACCGACCTCAGCATCACATCCTGCACGGTTGAACTGTCATAACCCCTGGTGCTCGCTGCCCAGTCTATGGCCTCCCGGTCGCAGCAGTCCAGTGCGAACGTCACCCGCAGCTTCTCGCCGTTGTCACAACCGAACTCGAAGCCATTTGAGCACCAGCGCATATCGCTCTCTGCTACCGCGATTTTGCCTTTATGCTCCCGCTTCGGACGTTCAGTTTTATCATGCAACAACAGCAGGTTATGCTCGCTCATTATCCTGTAAAGCCGTTTGGCGTTCACCGGTGGAAGTCCCTCTGCACGACGTTGCTTACCCAGGATACCCCACACTCAGCGGTAACCGTAACTGGGCATGTCGCTGATGATACGGAGGATGTCCGATAATATCTCAGCATCAGCTTCGTCATTACGCCGGTTGCTGCGCCTGTCCAGCCAGTCGGCAGAACGGTTAACCCGCAGTGAAAGCTGCGCACGCGACACGCTCATGGCGCGGCTGACCAGAGCTATTCCCCGTCCTTTGGCAACAAGGGCGCGTGCGCTATCCATTTTCGCGACTGGCGGTACTCCACTGCTTCTTTGAGGATCTCAACTTCCATCGTCTTCTTACCCAGAAGGCGCTGTAGCTCCCGGACCTGCTTGAGGGCAGTCGCCAGCGCCGAAGCTGGAACCACTTCTTCTCCGGCCGCAACGGCGGTGAGGCTTCCTTCCTGGTATTGCTTCTTCCACTTAAACAAAAGGCTGGGCTGGATGCCATGCAGGCGGGCTACATGGGAGACGTTCATCCCCGGCTCCATTGTCTGCTGAATGATGGCGATTTTCTCTTGCGGAGTTTTACGCTTACGGACTTCTTGCCCTAACAGGATCCCGGTCATTTCAAAATTAGCATGATTGTTAGACATATATCTAAGCCTATCTCTTATCTGGAGATACAGCTACCGTCTGGTGTTACAGGGGGCTACATCATGTGTATCCAAGACACTACCGAGCTTGACTTCAACGGGCAGCAAATCCAAGGCTTGGGTCCCTTGAACTACGAAGCCAGGCGTGGTCTGTACCTGCATCCGACCTACGCGGTCAGTCCGGATCGCGTGGGGTTGGGCGTACTGGATGCGTGGATGTGGGCAAGAGAGCCGAAGGATGCAGACGGAAAACGCGATGGGCTCAAGGAGAGTACGCGCTGGCTCGAGGGATACGAGCGAGTTGCTGAACTCGCCTCGGAGTTGCCAAACACACGTCTGGTGTACTTAGCCGATCGCGAAGCGGATATCAAGGCGTTGATGCAGCTCGCTGATGACCTTGGCACTCCGGCTGACTGGTTGATCCGCTCGACTCATAATAGCAGTCTGGACTGTAATGAGAAGCTTTGGCAGAAGGTTGGAAAGACCGTGCCGGTGGGAGAAATCCAATTCGTTATGGCGGCTCGCGCGGGGCAGAAGGCGCGTACGGTGAAACAGGCGCTGCGCGTGAAGCGAGTGTCGCTGCGTTGCGGGTTGGCAGTGACTTGTGTGATAGCCAAGGAAATTGAGCCGCCAGCAGGCGTGAAGCCGGTCGAGTGGCGGTTGCTGAGCAATCGCGTACCTGAAGGACGAGAAGATATCGTGGAGCTGATCGACTGGTATCGGGCTAGATGGGAAATCGAGATGTTCTTCAATGTGCTGAAGAACGGCTGCTGTGTCGAAGCGTTACAGTTATCGACCGTGGATCGCATTGAGCGGGCATTGGCGCTGTTCATGATCGTGGCATGGCGCATCGCCTATTTAATGCGTATGGGACGAACCTGTCCAGAGCTGGACGCAATGTTGTTCTTTGATTCCGACGAGACTCATGGCGCTTACCTACTGATGAACAAGCGTATGCCCAAGGGCCGCCCTAAGCTAAACGAAGTATTGCGCTTAGTTGCGCAACTCGGAGGCATTCTTGCTCGAAAAGGCGACGGTGAACCAGGCGCAAAAACTATCAGGAAAGTCTTGCAGAAAGTCATGACGGCCGCCGAAACGCTACGCGCGCTCAGGCACGAACAGAGATGTGTATAACGAGGTGGCCTAGGGTTACTACGCGATCGCCACGTGCCAGCGCCGCTATCGCATGGTGTACCTGCTCTTTATATTCAGGATCGCAGGCGATCAAATAGAGACAATTGGCGTCGGTGATATCTTCAACGGGGCGCCCCTTGACCGACATACTTTGCGGATCAAAGCATGCCATGCCCAAAGCCTGTGACGATGAAGTAGGCGGATCAATGCCCAGCAGCACGGTAGCGCCGCGGCCTCTGTCATTCGTTGCACCGTTCCCGTCCATAAAAGTATTAAAATAGCGTTGGTCAGAACCGTAAACAGCCAGTTTTTCCTTCGTTAACGCGACAAAGGCATCAAGACTGTCGCGATGTGAAAGACAGCGTTGAGTTCCATCAGGCCCGTATTCGACATCGATCACCCGCCAGTTGATGTCCTGATACCCATTGCCTTGCAACTGCACATGAATAAAGGACTTCATCAGCAACCCACCTGCGCCAAGTGAAATCAGCGTCAGCGGTTGATCCCGGTTGGGCATCGTCTGCCGGATATGATTAATCAGCGTATTGATATAACTCACCCGACTGCGTAGCGAGGAAACATCATCATGCTCACACCAGAAGAACCGATCCTGAAAACGATAAACCAAGTGTCCATGCGGCCTGAGGTGGGTTTGATTCATCACTGAGGCGGGCGTCAAGGCAGCGTGCTGCCGATCGCGGGGATAAAGGGGTAACAGAGCGATAGATTCGGAAGTCACTGCTGGCAACATGGCAATATTCCTTTAAATTCAGATAATTATACGATAACAGTCACTGGGTTAGCCCCACCTCGTTATACACAAGTCCGCAACGCCTTATATGCCAAGGGTTAGCGGGCTGAAATAGGCAGCCAGTGGGGTTGTAAATGAAGTGAAACCGACGTGTACTATCGCCATTTACGGCGCTGAAAAATGACACGGGATTCAGATGGCTGGGCACACCAAGAACTGGAAGGGGTAAATCTTGGTGACACGAGGCTCAATAAGCGTGCCAAAGGGCTTTTGATACGGCTGGCTGAGAATCCGCAAGCCAGCATTCCGCATGCGTGCCTCGGATGGTCTGAGACGCTGGGTGCTTACCGCTTCATGGAGAACCAAGCATTCGAATGGCGAGACATTCTGCAACCTCACTGGCAGCGTACGCAGGAAAGGATCCGAGAACACGAGGTTGTGCTGTGTATCCAAGACACTACCGAGCTTGACTTCAACGGGCAGCAAATCCAAGGCTTGGGTCCCTTGAACTACGAAGCCAGGCGTGGTCTGTATCTGCATCCGACCTACGCGGTCAGTCCGGATCGCGTGGGGTTGGGCGTACTGGATGCGTGGATGTGGGCAAGAGAGCCGAAGGATGCAGACGGAAAACGCGATGGGATCAAGGAGAGTACGCGCTGGCTCGAGGGATACGAGCGAGTTGCTGAACTCGCCTCGGAGTTGCCAAACACACGTCTGGTGTACTTAGCCGATCGCGAAGCGGATATCAAGGCGTTGATGCAGCTCGCTGATGACCTTGGCACTCCGGCTGACTGGTTGATCCGCTCGACTCATAATCGCAGTCTGGACTGTAATGAGAAGCTTTGGCAGAAGGTTGGAAAGACCGTGCCGGTGGGAGAAATCCAATTCGTTATGGCGGCTCGCGCGGGGCAGAAGGCGCGTACGGTGAAACAGGCGCTGCGCGTGAAGCGAGTGTCGCTGCGTTGCGGGTTGGCAGTGACTTGTGTGATAGCCAAGGAAATTGAGCCGCCAGCAGGCGTGAAGCCGGTCGAGTGGCGGTTGCTGAGCAATCGCGTACCTGAAGGACGAGAAGATATCGTGGAGCTGATCGACTGGTATCGGGCTAGATGGGAAATCGAGATGTTCTTCAATGTGCTGAAGAACGGCTGCTGTGTCGAAGCGTTACAGTTATCGACCGTGGATCGCATTGAGCGGGCATTGGCGCTGTTCATGATCGTGGCATGGCGCATCGCCTATTTAATGCGTATGGGACGAACCTGTCCAGAGCTAGACGCAATGTTGTTCTTTGATTCCGACGAGACTCATGGCGCTTACCTACTGATGAACAAGCGTATGCCCAAGGGCCGCCCTAAGCTAAACGAAGTATTGCGCTTAGTTGCGCAACTCGGAGGCTTTCTTGCTCGAAAAGGCGACGGTGAACCAGGCGCAAAAACTATCTGGAAAGGCTTGCAGAAAGTCATGACGGCCGCCGAAACGCTACGCGCGCTCAGGCACGAACAGAGATGTGTATAACGAGGTGGGTTAGCCCGTGTTGTAAAATCCGATATCCCACCGCATCAGACGGTGGGAATCTGAGTCGTCATCAAGAAAAACACTCAGGCAAAGAAGCCACTCAACAACCCTACGCCAAGCAGCGCAGAGCCCGCGCCAATAACGCGCGGCCACCACACGCTGCGTTTCGCCGCCAGCATGGCGTAGCCCAACGCCAGCCCTCCGATGTGCAGCAGCGCAGTCGCGACCACCATCCCTGACAAGGCGGCGAATGAGTGAGACAACTCTGCGCCATGCGCCAGCCCATGAAACAGGGCAAAAGCGCCAACCAGCACAGCGCCGGTGGCGGCTGACAGTTTCAGTTGCATGGCCACCATCAGCCCCAGAACCAGCAGCGAGGCGGCAACAATATGTTCGGTCGCCGGCACAACCAGCCCCGCCATCCCAATCAGTGCGCCCACCAGCAACAGACTGGCAAAGGAGATCGGTGCCAGCCACCATTTTTGGGTATTCATGGCGCTCCACACACCGACCAGCGTCATGGCAAACAAATGATCGAGGCCGGTAAGCGGGTGGATAACCCCCTGCACAAAGCCAGTCACATGGTGGGCGCCATCATCCGCCCCGATATGGGCAAAGGCAGCAACGGGCAAGGCAAATAAAGCAGCAGTAAACGGTAATGACTCCAATTAGTAGAACATGTGTTTTTCGATGAAGGCTCCGTGTAGTGGCACACTGATACTGGCCACCTGATCGGAGGTGATATGCTCACCTCATCAACACGACAGGTGACCTCATGGGTAAACATTTTACGGCGGAATTTAAGCTCGAAGCCGCAAAGCTGGTTGTCGACCACGGCTACACATACGTTAAGGCCGCAGAGGCGGTTAATGTCAGCCATTAGTCGCTGGGTCAATAAGCTTCGCCTTGAACGACAGGGAAAAACGCCAACGGGACTTCCTCTTACCCCTGAACAGCTCGAGCTGCGTGAGATGAAGAAAAAAGTCCAATGCCTTGAAATGGAGAACGAAATCCTAAAAAAGGCTACGGCGCTCTTAATGTCGGACTCACTCAACGGTTCACGGTAGTCGACAGGCTGAGGGCGCGATACCCGGTCACGGCGTTGTGCCAAACTTTTGAGGTACATCGCAGCAGCTACAGGCACTGGCAGGCTTCCGCTAATGAACCCGACGGTGAGCGCGTGGTTAAGTGTAGTCGCGTCATGGAAGCCTGGAACGCCAGCGGCGGCTCTGCCGGCGCTCGAAGTATCGCGACCATCGTCACCGGCAGCTCTGGTGTCAAAATGGGGCGCTGGCTGGCAAGCTGATGAAGGAGCTGGGTATCGCCAGCTGCCAGCGACCGGCTCACAAATACAAACGCGGCGGCAATGAACACGTTGAAATACCGAACTATCTCAACCGCCAGTTCGCGGTTACCGCGCCGGATCAGGTCTGGTGCGGCGATGTGACCTACATCTGGACGGGCAAATGCTGGGCTTACCTTGCGGTGGTGCTAGACCTGTTCGCCCGCAAACCGGTGGGCTGGGCCATGTCGACGTCGCCGGACTCGGCGCTGACAGTTAAAGCGTTGCAGATGGCCTGGGAACTCCGGGGACAACCAACAGGAGTCATGTTCCACAGCGACCAGGGCAGCCACTATACCAGCCGTCAATACCGGCAAGCCCTGTGGCGCTGCCGGATAAAGCAGAGTATGAGTCGGCGGGGTAACTGCTGGGATAATGCGCCAATGGAGCGGTTCTTCCGCAGCCTGAAGACAGAATGGGTGCCGACAAAGGGTTACAACAGCTTCAGCGAAGCCCAGGACGCGATTATCCGCTACATCACGGGGTATTACAGCGCTATCCGGCCTCACTGGTATAACGGCGGCTTAACTCCAAACGAATCTGAGCGACTGTTCTACATACAGTCTAATGCGGTGGCCAATATTAGTTGACCACTACACACCGCCATGCCGTATCCCGGCGTAATGATGACCGAAGTGGAGTTTTTCAGCAGTTCCGCGACGTCTTCCGCCGACGCTTCACGGTATTCACCCACTTCTTCGCTGGCGCCGGTAGAAGAACCATCGGTACCAAATCCGCCGGCAATGACGCTGAAGAATGAACGGTTCATCGCCTTACACATGATGTAAGAGAGAATCGCACTCGAAGAACCGACCAGCGCACCGGTAACGATCAGCAGGTCGTTGCTGAGCATAAAGCCCGCCGCCGCCGCCGCCCAACCGGAATAGGAGTTCAGCATCGACACCACCACAGGCATGTCAGCACCACCGATGGATGCCACCAGATGCCAACCGAACACCAGTGCAATGGCGGTCATGAACAGCAGTGCAATGCTCTGTCCTGCCACGCTACCGGTATTCACAAACCACAACAGCAGCAGGAACGACACGACCAGCGCGGCCAGGTTCATTTTATGGCGATGCGGCAGGATGAAATAATGCCGCGCAGTTTACCGAAGGCCATCACGGAACCGGTAAAGGTTACCGCACCGATAAAGATGCCGAGGAACACTTCTGTCAGATGGATATTAACCATCACCGGATCGGTGATTTCACCGTGATCCAGGAAGCTGTTAAACCCAACCAATACAGCAGCCAGACCAACGAAGCTATGCAGAATGGCGACCAACTCCGGCATTTCAGTCATTTCGACTTTACGCGCCAGGTAGATACCGACAGCACCACCGATCGCCATCGAGGCAATAATCCAGCCAACGTTTCCGGCATTCGGCCCGAGAATGGTGGCAATCAGCGCAATCGCCATCCCGGTAACGCCAAAGATATTCCCCTGACGTGATGTTTCATGTTTTGACAACCCTGCCAGACTGAAAATAAACAAAATAGCGGCAACAATGTATGAAGCTGTAACCAATCCTCCAGACATGTGTTACCCCTTAGTTTTTACGGAACATTTTCAGCATGCGCTGGGTGACGGTGAAACCACCGAATATATTGATGCTGGCGATCAGTACGGCAATGAAGGAGAAGAACGACACCCATCCACCATGACCGATCTGCAACAGCGCCCCCACCACAATAATGCCCGAAATCGCATTGGTAACGGACATCAGCGGCGTATGCAACGCATGACTGACGTTCCACACCACGTAGTAGCCCACCACACACGACAACGCAAACACGGTGAAATGCGATAAAAACTCTTTCGGAGCAACGTTGGCCAGCCAGCCGAACAACAAAATAGCCAGGGCCATAAACGCGTATTTTTTCCACGGTGAAGCCGGTGTCGCTTCTACTTTTGGCGCAGCAGCGGCCGCCTTGGCCTGTTGCGGTTGAGCAGAAACCTGAATCGGCGGTGCCGGCCAAGTGACATCCCCTTCTTTCACCACGGTAACGCCACGGATCACCACGTCATCGAAATCAACGGTGATGGTGCCGTCTTTCTCTTTGCACAACAGCTTCAACAAGTTAACCAGGTTAGTGGCATACAGCTGTGAAGATTGTGTCGGTAAACGGCTCGGTAAATCAGTGTAGATGTCGACGTCTTTTGCCTGCGCGGCGAACAGTTCCATTTCCGCTTTGATAAAGGCTTCGGACATCACTTTGGCATAGCCGTCACCGCTGCCCGCTTCTTCTTCAAAATCAAGCTCAAGGAATTCGGCGCCCATACTCTGCACCTGTTCCTTAACCTCCGGGCGGGTGTCGAACGCACGCACAATCGCTCCCAGACTGCCTGCTGCACCGACAGCGGCCAGTCCGGCAACGCCCGCACCGATCACCATCACTTTGGCTGGCGGTACTTTACCGGCAGCGGTAATCTGACCGGTGAAGAAGCGGCCAAACTCATGGGCGGCTTCCACAATGGCGCGGTAACCGGCAATATTGGCCATGGAGCTCAAGGCATCCAATGATTGCGCACGAGAAATACGCGGCACAGAATCCATTGCCATCACGGTAATCTGACGCTCTGCCAGTTTTCCAGCAATGCCGGATTCTGAGCGGGCCAAATAAAGCTCACCAGCGTGCTGCCTGCACGCAACAACGCCGTTTCATCCTCCAACGGCGCGTTAACTTTGAAAATGATATCGGATTGCCAGACATCCGCCGGTTCCGCAATCGCTGCGCCCGCAGCGGCATAAGCGGCATCGTCGAAACTGGCCAATTTGCCCGCGTCACGTTCTACTGAGACCTCGAAGCCGAGTTCCAGCAACTGTTCCACCGTTTTCGGCGTTGCTGCGACACGCGCTTCATTGGCCAACCGTTCTTTTGGTATACCAATACGCATACTGATTCCCTATCGCTTATTTATACGAAGTTTTTATTGTCACCCCACCTGATAACTCGATTGCCCGGCAATGCTTGCGCAACGTTCTGTTATCAACAATCACAAGGCAATGACATATAACCTACTGAAAATGAGATCGATGATCCATATATAAAATCACTTTCCTGCAAATGCTTAGCAAACTTCGGCGAATGGCTCGAATTCAGGAGAAAAGCCGCCGCTATCTACCTAGTTTTTATCATTATCTTCCAAAACGTATTTAGCGGTAATTCACAAAACTCGCTTGTTACAAGGTTGTTATTACTTCACTTATCGCACGCAAATTATCATTAATGGGTATTATTCCCTTTTTTGTGCCGCGAATGCTTCACCCCCTGACGATACGCCGCCGCCAGACAAAATGCTGAGGCGAACGCGCTGATTACGTGCCATAATCGGCACCACGTTGTGTCATCAGGTGATGACGTTTTTTGTCGCAACCTTCCATGCGTCAGGCGAAAGGATTTTTTATGAAGCTGAAGACCCGCGTTATCGCGTCTACCCTCCTCTCTCTCGCGGTTTTTTCTGCCCACGCGGCACAGGAATTGACACCCGAGCAGGCTGCTGCGGTAAAACCGTTCGATCGAATTTCTTTTAGTGGCCGTTTTGACGCCATTTTTGACGCGGTGGCTGAAGCGTCAAAACGTGCCGACAAAGCCGGAGCTGATGCGTTTTACATTCAGGCGATCAACGAACAAAACCGAGGCAACAGTCAGACGGTTTATGTCGACCTGTACCATAAAGAGGCACCGAAAGTGGATGCTACTCCGGTACAGCGCACCTTTGATGGCATTCGCGAACTGCCGCAATATGATGCTTACCATCTGGAGCCGTTTGATACCGTATCGGTCAGCGGGTATTTCTCTACCCAGCCTGACATCAATGCTGCCATCGCCAAAGCCGCTAAAGAAAAGAATGCCGCCTCCTTCTTTATCGTGCGCCAGGTCGATATCAACAGCACTGGCACTAACCAGAAAATCACCGCTTATGTCTATAAAGCCGATGCGCCGAAACGTGTGGTGCAGAGCACTGATGTGATCCCCGCTGACTCTGACGCGGGCCGCGCAGCCCTAGCCGCAGGTGGTGAAGCGGCGGCTAAAGTGGAAATCCCCGGCGTTGCCATGTCTGGCAGACCGAGCCGTAACGTGGGTAATTTCTACGAAACGCAGACATCTAAAGGCGGACGCTATACGGTGAATTTGGCCGATGGCAAAAGTATTCAGGAATTAAACAAGGCCACCGCAGCACAGATGACCCCCTTCGACTCCATCACCTTCCGTGGCAACTTCAACGGAACGACAGATGTGTCAGAAGCGGTGGCAAAACGTGCCGCCGACAAGGGTGCCAAGTACTACCACATTACCAAGCAGTGGTTTAACAAAGGCAGCAATATGACCATCAGCGCGGATCTGTATAAATAACCGCGTGTTGTAATTTTTTACTGAAGTGCAGATTCCCATCCAAAAAGTCACTTTACCCCTCGTCATCCCGGACGAAAGTCGGGGAGCTCTGTGAGAATAAATGCGTTTCTTCTGCACGAAATTCCCGCTTTCGCGGGAATGACTATGGTAGGCGAGAATCGGCTTTTAGAGCGGATAATTAAACGCGAATAATCAGTTGTTGGTATCCAGTTCCGGGAACTGTTTGACCAGATCATCAATCGCTTTAATTTGCCGCAAGAAGGGTTCCAGCTTATTCAGCGGCAATGCAGACGGACCGTCGCATTTCGCGTTGGCCGGATCCGGATGTGCTTCAATAAACAACCCTGACAAACCAACCGCCATGCCTGCTCGTGCCAGCTCAGTGACCTGACCACGACGACCACCGGAGGCCGCACCGAAAGGATCGCGACATTGCAATGCGTGAGTCACGTCAAAAATCACCGGGCAGCCGCCAGACACCTGCTTCATGACGTTGAAACCCAACATATCCACAACCAGGTTGTCATAACCAAAGTTGCTGCCACGATCGCACAAAATTACCTGCTCGTTGCCACCTTCCTTGAACTTGTCAATGATATTGCCGATTTGTCCTGGGCTGATAAACTGCGGTTTTTTCACGTTGATCACCGCGCCGGTTTTCGCCATAGCCTCAACCAGATCGGTTTGACGCGCCAAAAACGCCGGTAGCTGGATCACATCCACCACATCGGCGACGGTCTGCGCCTGCTGTGCTTCGTGCACATCCGTTATAACCTTCACACCGAAGGTCTGTTTCAGTTCCTGGAAGATCTTCATGCCCTCTTCCAGACCCGGCCCACGATAAGAGTGAATGGAGGAGCGGTTAGCCTTGTCGAAGGAGGCCTTGAACACGTAGGGAATGCCCAGTTTTTGCGTTACGGTGACGTAATGTTCACAAATACGCATGGCGAGATCGCGCGATTCAAGCACATTCATGCCGCCAAACAGGACAAAAGGCGCGTCGTTGGCAACAGGAATATCACCAACCTTGACCACTTTGTTCTTCATGCTGTTACCTTATCGCAGTGATTAACATTAAAAAAATGCGTTAGTGCAATACAATATGTTTTTGCTCTATCGAGTGAATTTGCACTTTGATCATTTCACTGACCGGATCTTCAGGGCACTGTTCCACGAAGTAGATTAAATCAGACACCGCGATATGGTCGCAGTCCAATTGTGCATAGATCAAGCCGCGATCGCGAATTTCATAAGGGTCTTCCGGATCGAATTGCAGCACGGCTTCACTGGCCCGCAACGCAAGTTCCATCTGCTTCTCTTCCATCAGCGCCACTTTTAACGTATCAAGCAATTTGCGTACAATCAGCACGTTTTCCGCTTCGTCCAGATCTTCATTCATCAGTTGCGTAGACGGGCCAATGTTACCTTTAAGCCACACATCCAGCACATGTTCGCTCAGAGTATCGCCATTGAGCGGATTGATGAGCCACATCTCGTTATCCATCCAGTCCGCGCGCAGGATCAACTGTGTCGGGAAAATCACCGGCATCATGGGGAGATCCAAGGCGTGAGCGATATGCAAGAACACAATTCCCAGCGATACTGGCATTCCCTGGCGGGATTCCAGCACCTTATCTAGCCACAGCGCATCGGATAAACGGTAAACACCACTGGCACCGCCAAATCCCCATGTGTGGTAAAAAAGCATCAACAACATATCCAGTTGTTGATCCTGATCCAGATCGCGGGGAATGGCTTTACGCGCTTCATAAACCAACTGTTGCAGTTTCTTGCGTACATTCAGGGCGGAGAAGTCACTTCGCACTCTCTGTGAAACTAAAATAACCCCTTCACTTAACGGCGACTGATTGAATTCAAAATCCGCAATAGAACTCATAGTTATTCCATCAGAAATGCGAGTTTAGTGATTGCTGCCAGTGCAATCAGAAAGAAAAACACCAAGGCAAGGATAAACGCTACCCAACGCAGACTCAGGCTGCGTTGGCGTCGACCCAGCACGATGTGTCCCAGTAAAATGTAAATGATAACGCCAAACAGCTTCGCCGTCAGCCAGCTTTCTGGCACAGAGAAAGGATAAAAGCGATTGATAACGATCAGTGCAATACCGCTCGCTAACAGTAGCGTATCGTTAATGTGCGGCACTACCCTGACCCAGCGCTGTTGCAACGCGGGAGAGTGGCGGCACAGCCAATAAAAACGTGTCACAAACAGGCCAATCGTTACAACAGCAGTAAGCACGTGCACCGTGAGAACAACGGCGTGGTACGACATCAGGCATCTCCCTCTGCCGCCGGCCACTGCCCCAGCGTCACCCGCTCGTTACCACCATAATCGCGGCAGGTGGCAACCTGCTCAAAACCGCGCTGTTGCAGCAACTGCCGCACTGGTTCACCTTGCTGCCAACCGTGCTCTAACAGTAACCAGCCCGCATTTTTCAAATGTTGCGGAGCCTGTTGGATAATCCAGCTCAAATCCGCCAGTCCGCCTTCGGCGGCCACCAGTGCACTGAGCGGTTCAAAGCGCACATCCCCTTCACGCAGGTGGATATCTTCGGCATCGATATAAGGCGGGTTGCTGACAATCACGGAAAAACGCATGGGCGCGACCGGTTCAAACCAATTACCATGCAGAAATTGCACATTGGACAATTGCAATGTCGCCGCATTGCGTTGTGCCAATGTCACCGCGTCCGGCTGAACGTCAACCCCGGTCACGGTGCAATCCGGGCGTTCGCTCGCCAAAGCCAGCGCGATCGCTCCGGTTCCGGTGCCCAAATCAAGCACCGTCGGAGCACTGAACTGCGCCATGCACTGCAACGCTTGTTCCACCAGACACTCAGTGTCTGGACGTGGAATCAGCGTTGCCGGGGAGACAGCCAGTGGCAGAGACCAAAATTCACGTGCGCCCGTCAAATAAGCCACTGGCTCACCGTTGATGCGACGGGCCAGCAGCGCCGACAGGCGCTGAAGCTGCGCGTCATCAAGCAAGGTTTCGCCAAACGCCAGCAAAAACGTGCGCCCTTTGCCCGTAACGTGTTCCAGCAGAATTTCTGCGTCACGCTTCGGGCTTTCACTGTGGGTCAGCTGCTGTAGCGCCGTTGCCACCCAGGTGCGGTAATCCATTATTCCTGCTCAGACAGCGCAGCCAACTGATCGGCCTGATACTCTTGCACCACGGGTTGGATCAGCATATCCATCTTGCCTTCCATCGCTTCATCCAGTCGGTAAAGCGTCAGGTTAATGCGGTGATCGGTCACGCGCCCCTGCGGGAAGTTATACGTGCGGATACGATCGGAACGGTCGCCGCTGCCCAACAGGTTACGACGCGTCGATGCTTCTTCCTGCTGACGTTTTTGCACTTCTGCTGCGCGTATATGCGCAACCAGCACCGACATGGCCTTCGCCTTGTTTTTGTGTTGGGAACGCTCATCCTGACATTCGACAACAATTCCGGTCGGTAAGTGGGTGATACGAATGGCTGAGTCAGTGGTGTTAACGTGCTGACCACCGGCACCGGAAGAACGGAAGGTATCAATACGCAAATCCGCCGGATTAATATCGGGGGTTTCCGCTTCGGGCACCTCGGGCATTACCGCGACCGTACAGGCTGAGGTGTGAATACGCCCCTGCGATTCTGTGGCAGGCACGCGCTGCACGCGGTGGCCGCCCGACTCAAATTTCAACTGTCCATAAACACCATCGCCACTCACTTTGGCGATCACCTCTTTATAGCCACCATGCTCACCGTCGCTGGCACTCATGATTTCCACTCGCCAGCGGCGCGATTCAGCATAACGGCTGTACATGCGAAACAGATCGCCCGCAAACAGTGCGGCCTCATCACCGCCGGTGCCTGCACGCACTTCAAGGAAGCAACCGCGCTCATCGTCCGGATCTTTCGGCAATAACAGCACCTGAAGCTGCTGTTCCAGCGCCTCGCCGTCAATCTTCAGTTGTTTTAATTCTTCTTGCGCCATATCGCGCATTTCCGCATCGTCCAGCATCAATTCTGCGGTTTCACTGTCTTCTTGCACCTGCTGCCAGCGTTGAAAACAGCGCGTGATGTCCGCCAACTGGGCATATTCGCGAGATAACGCGCGAAAGCGCTCCATATCGGAGATAACGCTCGGCTCACCCAGCAAGGCTTGTACTTCCTCGTGACGTTCTTGTAACGCTTCCAGTTTGGCAACAATAGAAGGCTTCATGCGTGCGGTTAATTCCTGTCAACTAAGAATGGAGGGCGGCTAGTCCAGCCCGAGGCTATCGCGTAAAAAGTGTAATCGGTTCAGATCGCCATCGCGGGCAGCCTGCTGCAACGCGGCGGTAGGCGCATGAATGAGGCGGTTAGTGAGACGCGAGGTTAATGCGTCCAGCACCGCTTCGACGTCGTTGCCTTGCTGAATAGCTGCAAGCGCTTTCGCCGTCATTTCCGCACGAATCGCATCTGCCTGTGAACGGTATTCTCGAATGGTTTCCACCGCAGATTGCGCACGCAACCAGGCCATAAAATCGGCAGATTCTTGCTGCACGATGGATTCAGCCTGCACCGCTGCGGCCTGACGTTGCGCCATGTTGTGCTGAATGATGGCATGCAAATCGTCCACGCTATACAGATAAACGTTGGGTAACTTACCCACTTCCGGCTCGATATCGCGCGGGACGGCGATATCCACCATCAGCATTGGCTGGTTACGTCGCGCTTTCAGCGTCCTTTCCATCATGCCTTTTCCAATAATCGGCAGCGTACTCGCGGTGGAGCTGATGACGATATCGGCCTGCGCCAGATAGTCGTTCAGTTCGCCCAGCGTGATCACTTCAGCGCCCACTTCAGCGGCAAGGACTTGCGCGCGTTCGCGGGTGCGGTTGGCAATCACCATGCTCTTCACCTGATGTTCGCGTAAATGGCGCGCCACCAGTTCAATAGTTTCTCCCGCACCAACCAGCAGCACGGTAACACCCACCAGTGACTCAAAAATCTGCCGCGCCAACGCACAGGCAGCAAACGCCACCGACACCGCACTGGCGCCGATATCCGTCTCCGTGCGCACCCGTTTTGCCACCGAGAACGAACGCAGGAACAAACGTTCCAGCTCGCTGGAGAGAGAGTGACCGCGTTGGGATTCGGCAAAGGCTTTTTTAACCTGCCCAAGAATTTGCGGCTCGCCCAGCACCAACGAATCCAATCCGCTGGCAACACGCATCAGGTGGTTAACCGCCGCATTATCCTGATGCCAGTAGAGGCTGTTTTTCAGTTCATCAGGGTTCAGATGGTGGAACTGGCACAGCCAGTCAACCAACTGTTCGCGCTGGTTCTCCCGCTCATCGACACTGAGATACAGCTCAGTACGATTGCAGGTAGACAGCACAACCCCACCCTGCACCAACGGCTGCGCAAGCAGGCTGTGCAAAGCATCACCCAGCGCATCAGGGGAAAACGCGATACGTTCCCTGAGTGATACTGGAGCGGTTTTGTGGTTGATGCCAAGCGCAAGCAGGGTCATTGGGTCATTCTTGAATAAATGCCGTCAAGAGTAATGCCGACATTAGTATGGTCTTCGAGTAGGGGCATTCTACTTGATGCTGCGCAGCATGAAAAGCGACGCGGCGCGAAGTACCTCTATTGGCGTAGTTGATATTGCGTGCCGCATGACCCTGTACATAAATTTGTGTAATTGCCTGATTTTGATATGTTCAATCCAACATCAAAAACAGGTTAATTTATGGACGAAAAACAGTTGCAGGCTCTGGCTAACGAACTGGCCAAAAATCTCAAAACCCCTGACGCTCTCAGCCAATTCGATCGCCTGCTGAAGAAAATCAGCGTTGAGGCTGCTCTCAACGCCGAAATGTCCCACCATCTGGGCTACGATAAAAATCAGCCCAAACCCACCTCGTTATACACAAGTCCGCAACGCCTTATATGCCAAGGGTTAGCGGGCTGAAATAGGCAGCCGGTGGGGTTGTAAATGAAGTGAAACCGACGTGTACTATCGCCATTTACGGCGCTGAAAAATGACACGGGATTCAGATGGCTGGGCACACCAAGAACTGGAAGGGGTAAATCTTGGTAACACGAGGCTCAATAAGCGTGCCAAAGGGCTTTTGATACGGCTGGCTGAGAATCCGCAAGCCAGCATTCCGCATGCGTGCCTCGGATGGTCTGAGACGCTGGGTGCTTACCGCTTCATGGAGAACCAAGCATTCGAATGGCGAGACATTCTGCAACCTCACTGGCAGCGTACGCAGGAAAGGATCCGAGAACACGAGGTTGTGCTGTGTATCCAAGACACTACCGAGCTTGACTTCAACGGGCAGCAAATCCAAGGCTTGGGTCCCTTGAACTACGAAGCCAGGCGTGGTCTGTATCTGCATCCGACCTACGCGGTCAGTCCGGATCGCGTGGGGTTGGGCGTACTGGATGCGTGGATGTGGGCAAGAGAGCCGAAGGATGCAGACGGAAAACGCGATGGGCTCAAGGAGAGTACGCGCTGGCTCGAGGGATACGAGCGAGTTGCTGAACTCGCCTCGGAGTTGCCAAACACACGTCTGGTGTACTTAGCCGATCGCGAAGCGGATATCAAGGCGTTGATGCAGCTCGCTGATGACCTTGGCACTCCGGCTGACTGGTTGATCCGCTCGACTCATAATCGCAGTCTGGACTGTAATGAGAAGCTTTGGCAGAAGGTTGGAAAGACCGTGCCGGTGGGAGAAATCCAATTCGTTATGGCGGCTCGCGCGGGGCAGAAGGCGCGTACGGTGAAACAGGCGCTGCGCGTGAAGCGAGTGTCGCTGCGTTGCGGGTTGGCAGTGACTTGTGTGATAGCCAAGGAAATTGAGCCGCCAGCAGGCGTGAAGCCGGTCGAGTGGCGGTTGCTGAGCAATCGCGTACCTGAAGGACGAGAAGATATCGTGGAGCTGATCGACTGGTATCGGGCTAGATGGGAAATCGAGATGTTCTTCAATGTGCTGAAGAACGGCTGCTGTGTCGAAGCGTTACAGTTATCGACCGTGGATCGCATTGAGCGGGCATTGGCGCTGTTCATGATCGTGGCATGGCGCATCGCCTATTTAATGCGTATGGGACGAACCTGTCCAGAGCTAGACGCAATGTTGTTCTTTGATTCCGACGAGACTCATGGCGCTTACCTACTGATGAACAAGCGTATGCCCAAGGGCCGCCCTAAGCTAAACGAAGTATTGCGCTTAGTTGCGCAACTCGGAGGCTTTCTTGCTCGAAAAGGCGACGGTGAACCAGGCGCAAAAACTATCTGGAAAGGCTTGCAGAAAGTCATGACGGCCGCCGAAACGCTACGCGCGCTCAGGCACGAACAGAGATGTGTATAACGAGGTGGCCCAAACCGGGGGCCAACTCCCGCAACGGCTATTCCACAAACACCGTGACCACCGGCGATGGCCCTCTGGAACTACGTACTCCGCGCGATCGTTATGGCTCCTTCGAACCACAACAGGTGAAGAAAAACCAGACCCGGATCACCGGGATGGATAACCAAATCCTGTCCCTGTACGCCAGAGGGATAACCACCCGCGAGATAGCGTCTGCGTTCAACGAGCTGTATGACGCGGATGTCTCACCGGCGCTGGTCTCGAAGGTCACCGACGCCGTGATGGAACAGGTTACTGAATGGCAAAATCGTCCACTGGATGCAGTCTATCCCATTGTTTACCTTGACTGTATCATCCTGAAGGTCCGGCAGGACAGTCGCGTCATCAATAAATCCGTGTTCCTGGTACTGGGTATCAACATCGAGGGCCAGAAAGAACTGCTGGGTATGTGGCTGGCCGAAAACGAGGGCGCGAAGTTCTGGCTCAATGTGCTGACAGAACTAAAAAACCGCGGCCTGAACGATATCCTCATCGCCTGTGTCGACGGTCTGAAAGGCTTCCCGGACGCCATCAACGCGGTGTCTCCGGAAGCCCGCATCCAGCTGTGCATCGTGCACATGGTACGCAACAGCCTGAGGTTCGTCTCTTGGAAGGACTACAAAGCCGTCACACGCGACCTGAAAGCCATCTATCAGGCCGCTACGGAAGAAGCAGGCCAGCAGGGGCTGGAAGCATTCGCCAGCGCATGGGACAGCCGCTATCCACAGATAAGCCGGAGCTGGCAGACGAACTGGAGCAATCTGGCAACGTTCTTCGCTTACCCGGCAGATATCCGCAAAGTCATCGACACAACCAACGCCATCGAGTCGCTGAACAGTGTGATCAGGCATGCGATTAAAAAACGCAAGGTGTTCCCGACTGACGACGCAGTGAAAAAGGTGGTGTGGCTGGCAATCCAGTCGGCCTCACAGAAATGGACGATGCCACTGCGGGACTGGCGTATGGCAATGAGCCGTTTTATTATCGAGTTCGGTGACCGCCTGGACGGTCACTACTGAGAAAGGCATTTACACAGAATCATGTACAGGGTCTTATTTTAACCGCAGTTTCATCAATGCGTTGGTTGTTAGTCGCATTTTTTTCATCTACATCTTTTCAGGGAAATAGTGTTCTCGTAATCTGTGTTTATTATTCTGATGAAAGGACGTAAACATGGAACTCACCACCCGTACTATTCCTGAACATAAACACATTGCTTTAGTGGCGCACGACCACTGTAAGCAAGCTCTGCTGGATTGGGTGAGTACTCACAAGAACACGCTGTCTGAACACCACCTTTACGCGACAGGCACCACGGGGAACCTGATCCAACGCACCACTGCGCTTCCAGTGAAGAGCATGCTGAGCGGCCCGATGGGGGGAGACCAGCAAGTCGGAGCCTTGATTTCGGAAGGAAAAATCGATCTGATGATCTTCTTTTGGGACCCACTAAATGCGGTTCCGCACGATCCTGACGTCAAGGCTCTGCTTCGCTTGGCTACCGTCTGGAATATTCCGGTCGCAACCAACCGTTCCACCGCTGACTTTTTGGTTAACTCAGCCCTTTTTAAACAGCCCGTTGAGATCGCCATTCCTGACTACCAACGCTATCTGAATGAGCGTCTGAAGTAACGCGGCGCATCAGCACTACCCGGTTGCTGGCAGCGCTGTTATTAAGGTTTCCTCTGAAGCGACACACCGATACGCTGTAATTGTTCAACAAAGACAGACTGTGCGTCACGATCGTAGAGCAACCAGACCCGGTGTTTCGCACGGGTTAGCGCCACATAAAGTAAACGACGTTCTTCCGCATCAGCAAAAGGTTCCGGCTGGGGTAACAAAACCTGCTCCAGCAAACTTTCACGCGGCAAGGCGGGGAAACCTTCTTTGCCATCGTTCAATCCCAAAATCACCACATAGTCAGCCTGTTGCCCCTTGCTGGCATGGATTGTCATAAACTCAATAATCAGGTTTGGCCATCTCACACCTGCTTTATCCAGCATGGCTGGCCGCAAATGGTGATAACGCGCCAACACAAGAATACGCTCATCAGGCGTGACGTAACTGCTGAGCTTATCGAACAACGCTTCCAACTGTGTTTCAGGCAACAGCATGACCGCTTTTTTATCGCCAGCGCGCAAGCTGTTAAGAGGCTTCTTTAACTGATGCGGATTCTGCTGCACAAAGGTATTGGCAATCTCGCCAATACGATCGTTAAAGCGATAGGTCGTATCCAGCGTACAGCGCTCTCCGCGCCCAAAGTGATGCTCAAATGCCGTGGTCAGCGTCAGTTCAGCGCCACTGAAACGGTAAATAGCCTGCCAGTCATCACCGACAGCAAAAAGGCGGGTACGCAGATTTTGCCTGCGCAGCGCGGCCAACAATTGCGCACGCTGGGGAGAAATATCCTGAAATTCATCGACCAGAATATGCTTCCAAGGGCTGATAAAGCGCCCCTTATTCAGCAAATTTACCGCCTGATGGATCAGGCCAGAGAAGTCCACCGCGCCTTCTTCTTTCAGTGCTGCTTTCCATGCCTTAAGCAAAGGGGCCATCAAGCGTAAACCACGTTGCAATCGCGGGCGCTGCTCATCATCCGCCAGCGCCAGCATGTCATTTTGGCTCCCGCCCTGCATACGCATTAGCCCGAGCCAGCGATCCAAACGACCACTCAGCCGCGCTGCCAGACGCGCATCCAGCCAGAACTCGCCGTCAGGCACATCCCACGCCATTTCCTCGCTCAGCCACTCCCGCCATCCTTTGGCTTGCGCTTTCTTCTCAGCGCACTGCTGCTGCCAGGTTTTAATCAGCAGTTCATGTCGTAGCGCGCCATTGCTTTCCAATCGGCTGATAACCGGCGCTTTGCGCGTAGCATGCTGAATAATATGCAGTGCCAGCGCATGGAATGTTTTGGCCTGTACAGCGTCCGTGTGTAAGCACGCCTGTATACGTTCATTCATCTCCTGCGCGGCTTTGCGGCCAAAGGCAAGTAACAAGATTTGTTCCGGCATCGCTTCGTTTCGGTGCAGCAACCAGGCGGCGCGCGCCACTAATACGGACGTTTTTCCACTGCCCGCCCCCGCCAGCACTAATACGGAATCTTCACCATTGATGACGGCGCGACACTGCGAAACATTAAGCGGAGTAGTTTCAACGCCGTCAAAAAACGCCTGCTCTGAGGAGAGCGTTTTCTCCATCCAAGTTTGGTTACAGACGGTTCTGCACGACTCCCCCTCCGCGAGCCACTGCTGAGAAAGGGTGTAGCTGTCACAACAATTCACAAACCCCGCCAGCCTTGCGACAGGCAACGGCAAGGAAGCGAGCGTTGCACGAATGTCTGCCTGTAACTCAGTCAACGCCTGACGTGAAACCCACCCATGATGGTTCGCCATTTGCTCAATATCGGTGACCTGGCGCTGTAACGCGTCGGCACACACCGCGCTCATGTCGTCACTCCACTGACGCCACATTTTCATCAGATAGCGGTAGAACTGCTGGGTTTCCTGCCATTCGGTGCCATGCAGCCGCACCACCTGGTTTTCTGGTAGCACAAACTCCAGTTCCCCCCATACCAGCCCACGCTTGCATTGAATATCCAGCAACTGGTTGAAGGGAATGACATATTCGTGTTTCTCACCGCTCACCTGAACGCCCGCATTGAGCAGCTTCACCCGATTGTAGGGGTGTTGCGCCAGATCTTTGCCTAAAGAGGTTGCTTTCAGTTCCATTTTCGTTACGCCATGAAAAAAAAGGCTTTTCGGTAGTTTACCTGCGACACAGACCCCTTCTCCAGTGTTAAAACACGTTAGGATATCCCCGCGCTTGATGTAATATTCTTTCTGATGACATCATACGCGATGTGTGCCGAAGCAATGCCATGAGATGTCTGTATTTTGTAATGATAGATGCCCTATTTACGAGACCTTCGCTACGCCTGACATCATGGAGCAACAATGCGAGCCGTATTGAACATTCTTAATTTTGTGCTGGGTGGATTTTTCACTACGCTGGCATGGTTTATTGCAACGCTAATCAGCATTGTTCTGATTTTCACATTGCTACTGACCCGATCATGCTGGGAAATCACCAAGCTATCGCTATTCCCTTACGGCAATGAGGCCGTTCACATCGATGAAGTAGAGCCTGAGCGTAAAAATGCCGTATTGAGCGCGGGCGGGACAGTCCTTAATGTCTTTTGGTTTATTCTTTTCGGATGGTGGCTGTGTATATCGCACATTGCCAGCGCCATTGCGCAATGCCTAACGATTATCGGTATTCCTGTCGGGATCGCCAACTTCAAACTGGCAGTCATCGCGCTGTTGCCTGTAGGTCGTCGCGTGGTGTCCATTGAAGAGGCACAGGCGATACGTGAAAGAAACGCGCGCCGTCGCTATCGCTAACCGTTGGTAAGGAACAGACGTTGTTGACATTCATCTCAGGATTCCGTCGTTACCTATACAATAGCGGTTGGTTGTACAACGCGCGTATTTTTATTGCCTTAGCAGGCCAGCAAGGGGCAACAGGCTGACTATGTGGTGATTGTGGGATTTGCCGCGTTGCTGCCCTGGTGGATGGGCCAACCTACGACTACCATTCCGTTAACGCTCGGGGTAGTGGCCGCGGCGCTGACCGATCTCGACGATCGGCTAACCGGCAGATTACGCAATTTGTTTATTACGCTACTTTGTTTCTTTATCGCGTCTGTCTCCATAGAACTGCTTTTTCCTTACCCGTGGTTATTCGGCATCGGTCTGGCCTAATGAGATGGTCACCCCCACCCTGTGAGCGGTACGCTGACAAGGTGTTTCTTTATGGAGAAGGCCATCATGCAAAACGTCACGCTTATTGGTATTGTAGTGGTCAACTAATATTGGCCACCGCATTAGACTGTATGTAGAACAGTCGCTCAGATTCGTTTGGAGTTAAGCCGCCGTTATACCAGTGAGGCCGGATAGCGCTGTAATACCCCGTGATGTAGCGGATAATCGCGTCCTGGGCTTCGCTGAAGCTGTTGTAACCCTTTGTCGG
The DNA here is from genome assembly GCF_053848865.1 of Symbiopectobacterium sp. Eva_TO. Taxonomy (NCBI): domain Bacteria; kingdom Pseudomonadati; phylum Pseudomonadota; class Gammaproteobacteria; order Enterobacterales; family Enterobacteriaceae; genus Symbiopectobacterium; species Symbiopectobacterium sp. Eva_TO. Next base: position 3,969,257 of record NZ_JBSPEY010000004.1, read on the forward strand.
CACCCATTCTGTCTTCAGGCTGCGGAAGAACCGCTCCATTGGCGCATTATCCCAGCAGTTACCCCGCCGACTCATACTCTGCTTTATCCGGCAGCGCCACAGGGCTTGCCGGTATTGACGGCTGGTATAGTGGCTGCCCTGGTCGCTGTGGAACATGACTCCTGTTGGTTGTCCCCGGAGTTCCCAGGCCATCTGCAACGCTTTAACTGTCAGCGCCGAGTCCGGCGACGTCGACATGGCCCAGCCCACCGGTTTGCGGGCGAACAGATCTAGCACCACCGCAAGATAAGCCCAGCATTTGCCCGTCCAGATGTAGGTCACATCGCCGCACCAGACCTGATCCGGCGCGGTAACCGCGAACTGGCGGTTGAGATAGTTCGGTATTTCAACGTGTTCATTGCCGCCGCGTTTGTATTTGTGAGCCGGTCGCTGGCAGCTGGCGATACCCAGCTCCTTCATCAGCTTGCCAGCCAGCCAGCGCCCCATTTTGACACCGGAGCTGCCGGTGACGATGGTCGCGATACTTCGAGCGCCGGCAGAGCCGCCGCTGGCGTTCCAGGCTTCCATGACGCGGCTACACTTAACCACGCGCTCACCGTCGGGTTCATTAGCGGAAGCCTGCCAGTGCCTGTAGCTGCTGCGATGTACCTCAAAAGTTTGGCACAACGCCGTGACCGGGTATCGCGCCCTCAGCCTGTCGACTACCGTGAACCGTTGAGTGAGTCCGACATTAAGAGCGCCGTAGCCTTTTTTAGGATTTCGTTCTCCATTTCAAGGCATTGGACTTTTTTCTTCATCTCACGCAGCTCGAGCTGTTCAGGGGTAAGAGGAAGTCCCGTTGGCGTTTTTCCCTGTCGTTCAAGGCGAAGCTTATTGACCCAGCGACTAATGGCAGAATGGCTGACATTAACCGCCTCTGCGGCCTTAACGTATGTGTAGCCGTGGTCGACAACCAGCTTTGCGGCTTCGAGCTTAAATTCCGCCGTAAAATGTTTACCCATGAGGTCACCTGTCGTGTTGATGAGGTGAGCATATCACCTCCGCTCAGGTGGCCAGTATCAGTGTGCCACTACATAAGGAATACGCTCGATGATTCGTTTCGCTTTATGTGCCTTAACCATACGCTGTTGAGCTATATTTCTACACTCGGTGCCCACCGAGAAAAGCTGGTGCTGCCGCAGACGCTACAACTGCAGGATGACGCTATTTGCTATATTGATGCAGCACTGCACCATCCTGACATTGATGTGCAAACACAGCGAGAGGGGTTGTTGGCACGTCAACAGCAGGTACAGCAACTTGCCCCTGATCCAGACAGCAAGGAGAAACTGGTCTTGCAGCAAATTGGTCTAATCATCGATGTATTGCCAGAACTGACCCAGTTCAAGGGAACCATGCGTTAAAAGAAGCTATCCGGTGATAGTACACACGGTCAAAATAGTGCAGAGAACACGCGAAGGATAAAAACATATAGCGCGGCATCATTGCATTTGAAGTGTATTAGCTCAGACCTGATCTGACAGTTACCGGTTATTTATACAGGTGTCTGTCAGATTAAATCTGGTTCAGATTTTTTTCTGCCCAGACTCGTTTACCATCAAGTAACGTGGCCATTGGCGTACGCCCGCAGCACATTTTACCCTGATGAGTTCGCTCATTATTGTAATGCCACAACCAGTTGTCCAGATCCTTTTGTAGACTTTCTAGGTCCTCGTATAACGTCTTACGGAACGCAACCTGATAAAAATCCTGCAAAATAGTTTTATGGAAGCGCTCGCAGATACCGTTTGTCTGCGGAGACATCGCTTTCGTTTTCGTATGGTCTATATCGTTGATAGCCAAGTACAGCTGATAGTCATGTTGTTCCACTTTACCGCAGTACTCCGTCCCCCTGTCCGTCAGTATTCTTAGCATTGGCAGCCCCTGAGCTTCGTAGAACGGCAGCACGCGATCATTGAGCAGGTCGGCGGCAGAGATCGGTGCTTTACTCGTGTAAAGCTTGCAGTGCGCCACTTTCGAGTACGTATCCACGAACGTCTGCTGGTAGATACGGCCAACACCTTTCAGATTACCCACGTAGAAGGTGTCCTGCGACCCCAGATAACCCGGGTGAGCAGTCTCTATTTCACCACAGGCTTCGTCGTCGTGCGCCTTCTTCTCCAGTGCAGCGATTTGAGCATCAGTAAGTACGATGCCTTCTCTGGCAACTTTTTCCTCAAGTGCCTTCAGGCGCTTACGAAAGTTTTCCAGATCGTGTCGTTGCCAGATGGAGCGCACACCGCTGCCAGAAATGAAGACGCCTTTTTTACGCAGCTCATTACTGGTCCGGTGCTGGCCATGAGCCGGGAACTCAATGGCGTAATCAACAACCGCACGTTCAGTGGCTTCATCAGCACGGTTTTTCAGGTTGGGAACCCGGCGGTTTTGGTTAACCAGAGCGTCAATGCCGCCTTCTGCCGCCAGTTCCTGATAGCGATAAAACGTGTCGCGTGACACCCCCATGATTTTACAGGCTTTTGATACGTTACCGAGTTCTTCGGCGAGATTGAGCAGGCCGGCTTTGTGTTTGATGATGGGATTGTTAGTATGAAGCATGAGAGTTACCTCGTGTTTTGTATAAGGATTCGACACCCATATCAAAACCGGTAACTCTCAACCTTTCAAGGTCCAGTGTCAGAGCAAGTCGCGACTAATACATTTGAAGATACCGCGCAAGTTGACGTCTCAGGTTTTAGGCAACGGCGCTGAATGGTGTTTATACCATTCAATCAGCTCGTTTCTTACCCCTTTTGGCAAAGCGGCCTGATGCGTTCTGCAAATCGCGCCCGCCAACGCCAGTAAAATATTCACACTGGCATGTTTACTGACTGCTTTTAACCTCAAGTAGCTCTCCTTTGCACCGTGTTGTTGCAGCTCGTCAGCATTTCTGATTCCCGCCTTCCATAACATTCGCTCAAGATCGTGATTCAGATTGGGCAAATCCTTTAACCGTGTGCAGTGCTCACGCTCTGATTTATCCTGTTCTGCGCCCTCAAGCGACATTTTGGCCAATTGCAGCAGCTGAGTCGGTTCCTCCCATAAGACTTCCCCCACCAGATAGTAACTCAACGGAACGGGCATGCCCCGTTTGGTATAAACCAGGTGCGGCATATTCAGTGCAAGGAAATGAGGCTCACAGCGCTTGTTCGCACGTAAATAAAGCTCTCCGTTGGAGATAAGGCCGAAGATCGTTTTATTTGCCGCGATGCTATAACCGCCAAATTGAGAACGGGTGGTAATTTCTCCCAATGAGGAGAAAGAAATTTTTGATTGCAAAATCCTTTTTTTGCATAACTGATTCATACAACACCCTTTAGTATTGAAAATCAATCCTCTGTCTGTATATGTGTTCTTAACGTGTTAAAGTAATTAATCACAAGGTTGGTAAGGCTTCAAACACAAAATGTGATCTCCGCCCACTGCCATGCCAATTGTGCGAAGCGCTTCCCAAAAAAGCAGGTTGATTTTCATCCATAGCCGATATACTGTATATATATGGGTCTTCTCTTGTTGTGGTGGCTGAAGGCATGATAATGGTGCATTTAATCGCCAGAGGTCACCACCATGGACGAAAAGTCTCTCTACGCTCATATTCTCAACCTGTCCGTTCCGTGGCAGGCAAGGTCCCTTTCTCTCGATGAAAATGCCGGTTCTGTTACTGTCACTGTTGGAATCGCTGAAAACACCCGGTTAGCCTGTCCGACCTGCGGTAAATCCTGTTCTGTTCACGATCACCGTCATCGTAAATGGCGGCACCTCGATACCTGCCAGTTCACCACGCTGGTTGAAGCAGAGGTTCCCCGCATTATGTGTCCGGAGCATGGCTGCCAAACGTTGCCTGTTCCGTGGGCAGGGCCTGGCAGCCGGTATACGCTGCTGTTCGAATCGTTCGTGCTCTCATGGCTGAAAATCAGCACCGTTGATGCTGTCAGGAAACAACTTAAGCTCAGCTGGAATGCGGTTGACGGCATTATGATCCTGGCCGTTAAGCGAGGTCTTGCCCGGATAAAAAAGCCATTATCCTCCCGTCATATGAATGTGGATGAGGTCGCCTTTAAAAAAGGGCATCGTTACATAACGGTGATCTCCGATCGCGATGGACGGGCGCTGGCCTTAACGGATGATCGCGGCACAGAGAGTCTCGCCGGCTATCTTCGCACGCTCACTGACGGGCAGTTGCTGGCTATCAAAACGCTCTCAATGGACATGAATGCAGGATATATAAGAGCAGCACGTATCCACTTACCCAGTGCGGTTGAGAAAATCGCCTTCGACCGCTTCCATGTAGCAAAGCAACTGGGCGAAGTGGTGGATAAAACCCGCCAGAATGAACATCCGCACCTTCCTGTTGAAAGCCGACGTCAGGCAAAGGGGACCCGCTTCCTGTGGCAGTACAGCGATAAGTGGATGACCGAATCCAGGCAGGAAAAGCTGATATGGCTGCGTGCACAGATGAAGCTGACGAGCCAGTGCTGGGCGCTGAAAGAGCTGGCAAAGGATATCTGGAACAGGCCATGGAGCGAGGAAAGACGGAATGACAGGCAGAGATGGCTGGCGCTGGCGGCCAACAGTGACGTTCCCATGATGAAAAACGCGGCGAAAACGATAGGAAAAAGGCTGTAAGGGATCCTGAATGCCATGCGACACAGAGTCTCAAACGGAAATACGGAGGCTCTGAACAGCAAGATCAGGCTGCTGAGGATAAAAGCCAGGGGATACCGAAACCGGGAGCGCTTTAAGCTGGGAGTGATGTTCCACTACAGGAAGCTGGATATGGCGTTCTGAGCCTTCCCACCATGATCGGGGAAGACCCATACACATACAGTAACACTAAGGATGAAACCCATCATGTGTGCGCACTCTATTCGTTCAGAACTTCATCAGGACCCTGTACATAAATTTGTGTAATTGCCTGATTTTGATATGTTCAATCCAACATCAAAAACAGGTTAATTTATGGACGAAAAACAGTTGCAGGCTCTGGTTAACGAACTGGCCAAAAATCTCAAAACCCCTGACGATCTCAGCCAATTCGATCGCCTGCTGAAGAAAATCAGCGTTGAGGCTGCTCTCAACGCCGAAATGTCCCACCATCTGGGCTACGATAAAAATCAGCCCAAACCGGGGGCCAACTCCCGCAACGGCTATTCCACAAACACCGTGACCACCGGCGATGGCCCTCTGGAACTACGTACTCCGCGCGATAGTGATGGCTCCTTCGAACCACAACTGGTGAAGAAAAACCAGACCCGGATCACCGGGATGGATAACCAAATCCTGTCCCTGTACGCCAGAGGGATGACCACCCGCGAGATAGCGTCTGCGTTCAACGAGCTGTATGACGCGGATGTCTCACCGGCGCTGGTCTCCAAGGTCACCGACGCCGTGATGGAACAGGTTACTGAATGGCAAAATCGTCCACTGGATGCAGTCTATCCCATTGTTTACCTTGACTGTATCATCCTGAAGGTCCGGCAGGACAGTCGCGTCATCAATAAATCCGTGTTCCTGGCACTGGGTATCAACATCGAGGGCCAGAAAGAACTGCTGGGTATGTGGCTGGCCGAAAACGAGGGCGCGAAGTTCTGGCTCAATGTGCTGACAGAACTAAAAAACCGCGGCCTGAACGATATCCTCATCGCCTGTGTCGACGGTCTGAAAGGCTTCCCGGACGCCATCAACGCGGTGTATCCGGAAGCCCGCATCCAGCTGTGCATCGTGCACATGGTACGCAACAGCCTGAGGTTCGTCCCTTGGAAGGACTACAAAGCCGTCACACGCGACCTGAAAGCCATCTATCAGGCCGCTACGGAAGAAGCAGGCCAGCAGGCGCTGGAAGCATTCGCTAGCGCATGGGACAGCCGCTATCCACAGATAAGCCGGAGCTGGCAGACGAACTGGAGCAATCTGGCAACGTTCTTCGCTTACCCGGCAGATATCCGCAAAGTCATCGACACAACCAACGCCATCGAGTCGCTGAACAGTGTGATCCGGCATGCGATTAAAAAACGCAAGGTGTTCCCGACTGACGACGCAGTGAAAAAGGTGGTGTGGCTGGCAATCCCGTCGGCCTCACAGAAATGGACGATGCCACTACGGGACTGGCGTATGGCAATGAGCCGTTTTATTATCGAGTTCGGTGACCGCCTGGACGGTCACTACTGAGAAAGGCATTTACACAGAATCATGTACAGGGTCGTCATCAGCCAGCCTCACTGCACAGCGCCCCGATGCCACGGCACACTGTTGCAGGATATGGCAGCGGTATCATCAGCGAAATCGACTACAGTGTTGAGCACCCAATGACAACGCTTCTGTTACTTCCCCTTTTGCAACAATTAGCCGCGCAATCACGCTGGCTACTGTGGCTGGCCCCACAACAAAAAATTAGCCGCCACTGGTTACAGCAATCGGGTTTACCGTTGGATAAAGTTATTCAACCTTATCACCTCAACCCCAATGAAACCGTGGATGCCATGGAAAAAGCTCTGTTAACGGGAAATTACAGCGTTGTCTTATGCTGGCTTGAGCACCATTTGACAGAAGAAGAAAGTATGCGTTTGAGGCAAGCTGCCCAAAAAGGAAACGCCTACGGGTTTATCATGAGACCACAGTGTATAAACGGAGAAGAGGATGGACTATTTTCTCGCCTAAAAATTCATTCAACGCTGTACCATTAAGTAAATTAAGAGTTTTCTCATCTGCGTGTCGCCATCCTGATTTGTTTGACGCTAAAACCACGGATAAGCAGGTGTGATGCGCGTCGACCATTACGGATAAACGTTGCGATTCGCCAAAATAAACTATTATTTGTTAGGAAGTATGTACGAAACGCTGTTTTTTCTACAAGGCAGCTCATATCGTACTTGTAACTTTCGTATCACGTTGTAGACTTTAACGCGCTGGAGTTGCTCTTTGCTAATGCCAGTTGGCTGGCAGTAAGTTATAAATTAAGAGCAGTGGCTTCAGTCAAGGATTTAACCAAAGGCCTATTGGCATTAATGCTGATTACCGGTTTGGATGATAATGAGGCGTAAAATGAAAAAAACAGCAATTGCAGTGGCACTGGCTGGCTTTGCTACAGTAGCACAAGCAGCCCCCAAAGAAGAAACCTGGTACGTTGGCGGTAAACTGGGTGTTTCCCAGTTCAATGACACCGGTTTCTACGGTAATGGTTTCGAGGGTATTAACAATAACCCAATCAAGAGCAAACTGGGCGCAGGCGCATTCGTCGGCTATCAGGCAAACCAATATCTGGGCTTTGAATTAGGTTATGACTGGCTGGGCCGTTTGAAATATTCAGGTTCTCAGAACAGTGCAACTGACAGTGCCGCTTTCAAAGCTCAGGGCGTTCAGTTGGCCGCGAAATTAAGCTACCCGGTAATGCAAGATCTGGACGTATACACTCGTCTGGGCGGCATGGTATGGCGTGTTGACGCTAACGGCAAAAATGGCACTACTCAGCAGTTGAGCGACAGCGACACTGGTGTATCTCCACTGGCTGCTGTTGGTATCGAATACGCTTTCGATCGTGACTGGGCTGCACGTGTTGACTACCAGTGGACCAACAACATTGGCGATGCTGGCACCGTTGGCGCACGTCCGGATAACCTGCTGATGAGCGTTGGCGTTTCCTACCGTTTCGGTCAGGGTGATGCTCCGGCACCGGTTGTTGCAGCACCAGCACCAGCACCAGTTGTAGAAACCAAGCGTTTCACACTGCGTTCTGACGTTCTGTTCAACTTCGCTAAGGACACACTGAAACCAGAAGGTCGTCAGTCTCTGGACCAACTGTACAGCCAACTGAACAATCTGGATCCTAAAGACGGCTCTCTTGTTGTTCTGGGCTTCACTGACCGCATCGGTTCTGTAGAAGCTAACCAAGCGCTGTCTGAACGTCGTGCTCAGAACGTCGTGTCTTACCTGGTATCGAAGGGTATCCCGGCTAACAAGATCTCTGCGCGTGGCATGGGTAAATCCAACCCGGTTACCGGTTCTACCTGCGATAACACGAAACCGCGTGCAGCGTTGATCGACTGCCTGGCACCGGATCGTCGCGTTGAGATCGAAGTTAAAGGCATCAAAGACGTCGTTTCTCAGCCTCAGGCTTAAGTTATTCGTTTCTGAATAACCTTATACTGATAAAAAACCTCGCGATTGCGAGGTTTTTTTTTACTTCCTTTTTTTGAAGAATTCTTTTTCGATCAGCTGTTTTTTATGTTGCCATCGTCTTGAGACAAGATCGCTTTCAGATCCTGTTTTAGCAATGACATTTGAGTCGCATAACGCTCTTTTGACTCAGCATCTTCAATCAATTGCACTACGGTTTCAGACAGCGTCGCATTACGACGGGTTGCCAATGCCGCCAACCGTTGCCAAACCAGATATTCAAGATCGATAGATTTTTTGCGGGTGAGCTGGCTTTCGGCATTGAAATGGCGCTTGCGGCGTGCACGTATCGTTTGCTTGAGACGATTTTCCAATGCAGGGTTCATGCACTGTTTAATCCAGGCAAGCACTAGCACCGGTTGGTTCGCCATTTTTAGCAACGCGTCTACCGCATCATCAACCGCACTTTGCTCAATGAAGCGCGTGATGGCTTCACCTTCCCGGTGTTTTTTCACCAGGTATTTCCATTTCCAACCGCACTCAAGATTCTCTAACTTTTGATATTTCATGATAAATTCTTCAGTGATCGTGTAACGCTTACCTTAGCATAACAGTTTTTAGTCAACTTTCCTCTCAGGGCTCGCGTTTTTGCCATGAACGTCAAGAGATGGCGTCATCACACATCAATTATCTATTTCCATAACGTTCCAACACTTCGTCTGTGCAGCAGGTATTATTCTTGTATAATCACGCTCTTCACTCAGACAACTACCTTTGATACTTTGACCAATAACCAACTTGCATGGCAGCATCTGCTGCCCGACCATACGCCTTACCAGTCTCTGTTCGATCGGGCAGACAAGCTTGAATCGCTGGATTTTGCTGCACTTCAGCCCCGGCTGGCGGATAGCCTGAAGGTATTTTGCCATCCGCGCTCACCGTCACCCTATATGTTGGTGAAGGCAGAAGAGACCCATGATTACCTCGCACTTATTACAGGGGAGGTAAGGCATCGGTGCCCACCGATCTCAGCCCCTCACGGTAGCTGTTATCGTATTGAGCACGATCGGGTTGAGATTCAACCGGCTCAACAACTTGACGATAATTTCTCGGCCCAGCAGGTATGCGAATTCCAGGCATGGATCGAAGCAGAACAGTTATTCGGCTGTGTCCGTTATTTTCAGGAACGCATTAGCCTGCAACCCGGCTTATTACACCGTATCAATGGCGGCACGTTGATCCTGACCGCACGAACCTTGTTAGCACAGCCATTGCTGTGGTTACGCCTGAAACAAATTATCGCAGAAGGCCAATACCATTGGCTTTCACCTGATGAAAGGCGTCCTTTACCTCTCGCCATTCCGCCGATGCCCATGAACATTCGGCTGATCGTGGTCGGCGATCGCGAAAGCCTTGGCGATCTACACGATATTGAACCCGACCTGCGTGACCTAGCCGTTTACGGTGAATTTGAATCCGAATTGCCGCTGATTGACGAAGATGATATGTCGCGCTGGTGTGCATACATTAATGCATTATGCACCTCCAATCATCTCCCCTTGCTCGCGGCAGATGCCTGGCCTTCATTGCTGCAATTAGCTGTACGTTACAGTGGCGATCAGGGCAGCCTGCCGCTTTGTCCTCAATGGCTTACGCATCAGCTCAAGCACATTGCCATTTACGCTCAGGATGCGCATATCACCGCTCAAACCATCACTGAAGCGATCGCAGCCCAACGCTGGCGAGAAGGCTATCTGGCAGAGCGTATGCATGACGAAATTGAGCTAGGGCAGATAGTGATAGAAACCGAGGGCGAAGTCGTTGGTCAAATTAACGGACTCTCGGTACTCGAATATCCCGGTCATCCGGTGGCATTTGGTGAGCCCACTCGCATTAGCTGTGTGGTTCACCCTGGCGATGGCGAATTTACCGATGTCGATCGCAAAGCAGAATTGGCAGGTAATTTACACGCCAAAGGCATGATGATCATGCAGGCATTTCTAATTTCCGAACTGGAGTTGGAACAACAGTTGCCTTTCTCTGCATCGCTGGTGTTTGAGCAGTCCTACAGTGAAGTTGATGGTGACAGTGCGTCGCTGGCAGAACTGTGCGCATTAATCAGTGCGTTGTCGCTACAACCGATTAATCAGCAACTCGCGATCACCGGGTCGGTCGATCAGTTTGGCCGCGTGCAACCCATTGGCGGTGTCAATGAGAAGATTGAAGGCTTCTTTGAAATTTGTCAGCGACGAGAACTCACTGGCAATCAGGGTGTCATCATTCCAGCGGCCAATCTTCGTCACCTGAGTCTAAATGCTGATGTGGTTGAGGCCGTTCGAGCTGGGCAATTCCATATCATTCCAGTGGAAACGGTGCCGGAAGCCATCACGTTATTAACCAATATGCTCTATAACGATGAACAACAGCCGAATCTGTTGGGCTTGATCAAAGAGTGTATTGCGCAATTCTCACCGCCTAAGCGACGCCGCTTCCCGTGGTTTTTTCGGTGAGAAACTGGTTTAACCAGATGTTTCTGGGTTGCTCAGCTTACAGGTGTAAGCTAACCTGTGTGCTTGACTAGAATAAGGCTTACTGAGAATATGGTAGATAAACGCGAATCTTATACGAAAGAAGACCTTCTTGCCTCTAGCCGCGGTGAACTGCTCGGCCCTCAAGGCCCACAGTTGCCTGCCCCGAACATGTTGATGATGGACCGTGTCGTCAAAATGACGGAAGACGGCGGTAATCATGGCAAAGGCTACGTCGAAGCCGAATTGGATATTACTCCTGACCTGTGGTTCTTTGGTTGCCACTTTATCGGCGATCCGGTAATGCCTGGCTGCCTGGGATTGGATGCCATGTGGCAGTTGGTCGGGTTCTATCTGGGCTGGCTGGGCGGTGAAGGTAAAGGTCGTGCGCTGGGTGTAGGTGAAGTGAAATTCACCGGTCAGGTATTGCCAACGGCTAAAAAAGTCACCTACCGTATTCACTTCAAGCGCGTTATCAATCGCCGTTTGGTGATGGGAATTGCCGATGGTGAAGTGTTGGTTGATGGCAAGCAGATCTATACCGCTGACGAATTAAAAGTGGGCCTGTTCAAAGATACCACCTCGTTCTAATCGACCCTGTACATAAATTTGTGTAATTGCCTGATTTTGATATGTTCAATCCAACATCAAAAACAGGTTAATTTATGCACGAAAAACAGTTGCAGGCTCTGGCTAACGAACTGGCCAAAAATCTCAAAACCCCTGACGATCTCAGCCAATTCGATCGCCTGCGGCTTTGTTGAATAATAGTGAGTCATGCTGTTTTGCCAAGCCACTTTTGGTAGAAAATGCTTGTCCCCCTCAGGTGTACAGTTTTCTCATGAAGCCTAACTGCATGATTTTGCGTTGCGAGGATCCGTCGTTTCACTGGGCTGCCAGCATAAAATCTATTTATTCAACAAAGCCTCGCCTGCTGAAGAAAATCGGCGTTGAGGCTGCTCTCAACGCCGAAATATCCCACCATCTGGGCTACGATAAAAATCAGTCCAAACCGGGGACCAACTCCCGCAACGGCTATTCCACAAACACCGTGACCACCGGCGATGGCCCTCTGGCACTACGTACTCCGCGCGATCGTGATGGCTCCTTCGAACCACAACTGGTGAAGAAAAACCAGACCCGGATCACCGGGATGGATAACCAAATCCTGTCCCTGTACACCAGAGGGATGACCACCCGCGAGATAGCGTCTGGGTTCAACGAGCTGTATGACGCGGATGTCTCACCGGCGCTGGTCTCGAAGGTCACCGACGCCGTGATGGAACAGGTTACTGAATGGCAAAATCGTCCACTGGATGCAGTCTATCACATTGTTTACCTTGACTGTATCATCGTGAAGGTCCGGCAGGACAGTCGCGTCATCAATAAATCCGTGTTCCTGGCACTGGGTATCAACATCGAGGGCCAGAAAGAACTGCTGGGTATGTGGCTGGCCGAAAACGAGGGCGCGAAGTTCTGGCTCAATGTGCTGACAGAACTAAAAAACCGCGGCCTGAACGATATCCTCATCGCCTGTGTCGACGGTCTGAAAGGCTTCCCGGACGCCATCAACGCGGTGTATCCGGAAGCCCGCATCCAGCTGTGCATCGTGCACATGGTACGCAACAGCCTGAGGTTCGTCCCTTGGAAGGACTACAAAGCCGTCACACGCGACCTGAAAGCCATCTATCAGGCCGCTACCGGAAGAAGCAGGCCAGCAGGCGCTGGAAGCATTCGCCAGCGCATGGGACAGCCGCTATCCACAGATAAGCCGGAGCTGGCAGACGAACTGGAGCAATCTGGCAACGTTCTTCGCTTACCCGGCAGATATCCGCAAAGTCATCGACACAACCAACGCCATCGAGTCGCTGAACAGTGTGATCAGGCATGCGATTAAAAAACGCAAGGTGTTCCCGACTGACGACGCAGTGAAAAAGGTGGTGTGGCTGGCAATCCAGTCGGCCTCACAGAAATGGACGATGCCACTGCGGGACTGGCGTATGGCAATGAGCCGTTTTATTATCGAGTTCGGTGACCGCCTGGACGGTCACTACTGAGAAAGGCATTTACACAGAATCATGTACAGGGTAGCCAGCAGCGATTTGATAAAGCTGGTCAGTTCTGCATCTTTGCTGTTGGCAAAGAAGTATTCTTGGAATTTAGGACCAGAAATAGCACCTTTAACCAGATCCTGACCTTTCAGGATGTAGATCAGATCATTATAGGTAACTTCTTTCACTGCGTCCAGGATCTTCTTGTTACGTTGTTGAGGAACAACGCGGTCGCTCGGGTAGCCACGGCCACCTTCTTCTTTGAACAGGTTTTCCAGGTTCAGCTCAGCGCCCCAGCCGAAGCCTTTGGCATACGGCAGAGAAACGGCGTTACCGTTGTTGATCTGGGAGAACAGGTACGCATCGGACGGGTCAACAACCAGACCACAGATCACGCCCGGGAAAGAGTTACAGGCCAGCATCGCGCCCTGACCATTACCACAACCGGTTACCACGAAATCAGCAGCACCAGAGTTCAGCAGGATAGCTGCCAGAATACCGTTCTGGATATAGGTCAGTTGTGCAGCGTCATCAACGGCGTACTGACCGTAGTTGTATACGGTGTGACCTTGCGGTGCAACGGCTTTAGTCAGCGCTTCGGCAATGATAGCGTTCTTGGCAGCCTGGCTGTTCTCGTTAATCAATGCAATTTTCATGTTCGTTCCTTTATTGTGACGGATAACTGAAAATAATAAAACACTATTTCATTTCTATGGGTGCAGTATACCTTGTCAAAAATAAAGCGCAAATCATCCCAGCGCAGAATTGCCTTTGCAGTGGTAAAACCGGGCCTGTGCCACATTTTCATTGTTATACATTACCTGACAAACAACGGGCGTAAGAGGCTCTACTATGCAGAGATGGGGCTTCCCCGATCATGGTGGGAAGGCTCAGAACGCCATATCCAGCTTCCCGTACTGGAACATCACTCCCAGCTTAAAGCGCTCCCGGTTTCGGTATCCCCTGGCTTTTATCCTCAGCAGCCTGATCTTGCTGTTCAGTGCCTCCGCATTTCCGTTTGAGACTCTGTGTCGCATGGCATTCAGGATCCCGTACAGCCTTTTTCCTATCGTTTTCGCCGCGTTTTTCATCATGGAAACGTCACTGTTGGCCGCCAGCGCCAGCCATCTCTGCCTGTCATTCCGTCTTTCCTCGCTCCATGGCCTGTTCCAGATATCCTTTGCCAGCTCTTTCAGCGCCCAGCACTGGCTCGTCAGCTTCATCTGTGCACGCAGCCATATCAGCTTTTCCTGCCTGGATTCGGTCTCCACTTATCGCTGTACTGCCACAGGAAGCGGGTCCCCTTTGCCTGACGCCGGCTTTCAACAGGAAAGTGTGGATGTTCATTCTGGCGAGTTTTATCCACCACTTCGCCCTGTTGCTTTGCTACATGGAAGCGGTCGAAGGCGATTTTCTCAACCGCACTGGGTAAGTGGTGTAGTGGCACACTGATACTGGCCACCTGAGCGGAGGTGATATGCTCACCTCATCAACACGACAGGTGACCTCATGGGTAAACATTTTACGGCGGAATTTAAGCTCGAAGCCGCAAAGCTGGTTGTCGACCACGGCTACACATACGTTAAGGCCGCAGAGGCGGTTAATGTCAGCCATTCTGCCATTAGTCGCTGGGTCAATAAGCTTCGCCTTGAACGACAGGGAAAAACGCCAACGGGACTTCCTCTTACCCCTGAACAGCTCGAGCTGCGTGAGATGAAGAAAAAAGTCCAATGCCTTGAAATGGAGAACGAAATCCTAAAAAAGGCTACGGCGCTCTTAATGTCGGACTCACTCAACGGTTCACGGTAGTCGACAGGCTGAGGGCGCGATACCCGGTCACGGCGTTGTGCCAAACTTTTGAGGTACATCGCAGCAGCTACAGGCACTGGCAGGCTTCCGCTAATGAACCCGACGGTGAGCGCGTGGTTAAGTGTAGCCGCGTCATGGAAGCCTGGAACGCCAGCGGCGGCTCTGCCGGCGCTCGAAGTATCGCGACCATCGTCACCGGCAGCTCCGGTGTCAAAATGGGGCGCTGGCTGGCTGGCAAGCTGATGAAGGAGCTGGGTATCGCCAGCTGCCAGCGACCGGCTCACAAATACAAACGCGGCGGCAATGAACACGTTGAAATACCGAACTATCTCAACCGCCAGTTCGCGGTTACCGCGCCGGATCAGGTCTGGTGCGGCGATGTGACCTACATCTGGACGGGCAAATGCTGGGCTTACCTTGCGGTGGTGCTAGACCTGTTCGCCCGCAAACCGGTGGGCTGGGCCATGTCGACGTCGCCGGACTCGGCGCTGACAGTTAAAGCGTTGCAGATGGCCTGGGAACTCCGGGGACAACCAACAGGAGTCATGTTCCACAGCGACCAGGGCAGCCACTATACCAGCCGTCAATACCGGCAAGCCCTGTGGCGCTGCCGGATAAAGCAGAGTATGAGTCGGCGGGGTAACTGCTGGGATAATGCGCCAATGGAGCGGTTCTTCCGCAGCCTGAAGACAGAATGGGTGCCGACAAAGGGTTACAACAGCTTCAGCGAAGCCCAGGACGCGATTATCCGCTACATCACGGGGTATTACAGCGCTATCCGGCCTCACTGGTATAACGGCGGCTTAACTCCAAACGAATCTGAGCGACTGTTCTACATACAGTCTAATGCGGTGGCCAATATTAGTTGACCACTACATTTTACGCGCCAGTCGTTTAATGCGGGTACGGAGCGTCAGGTTATTGCGCTCTATGCGTTGCGTGAAGATCTTGCCAGTCAGATGTTTCTGCTTCGGAACCTCTCTTGCATAGCTGCCCCAGTTGTCACTGGTAATCATGCCGATGTTGAACGGTGTCAACAGAGCCAGCAATTCACGGCAGGTCTCATCGGTTCGGGGGCCAAAAGTGTAGGCCAGAACACCGCCCGTTTTGGTATTGTAAGCGTACCAGAGCCAGTACTGTAGCGCCTGACTGCCAACGAAGCTCCATTGCTCATCAAGTTCACAGATAAGGGCGACGTCGGCGTGAGCAACGGGAGAAAACGTTATCCTGCGGGGCGAGAGCTTTTTAAAGCCCGGATGACCGTATTGATGCCGATTTTCAACGTTCTGGCGGTATCGCGAACACCGGCACCGTTGAAGGCCATATCAACGATCTGCTCTTTGACTCCCGGCTTTCGCGCTTCATAGCGGTAGGTAAGCTGGAATACACGGCGACAGCACTGACACCGGAAGCGTTCGCGCTTAGTTGGACTAAGGCCATGTCGATAAACTTTATCTGAATGGCAGCGAGGGCAATGAACAAAAACAGTAACCACGTGGAAACCTCAAATAACGGCAGAATATCACAAAAGCCAACTATTTGAAGGCATTACCGGTTAAAGCGGTTATAAACGGTTTTCCATGGGCCGTATCGCTCAGGTAAATCACGCCATGGGGCACCAGAGCACAGCCCCCAGAACATGCCATTGATAATCATGCGATGCTCAGCCCATGGGCGTCCGGCCTGTGGTGTTGCTGGTTCAGCAGGGAGTAAGGGCTGGATGATAGCCCATGCTTCATCGGGAAGGTCGTAGCGAGCCATAGTTCAAAATGATCTAGAAACAAACAGTTAGTATAACTCATGGGATTAAGGGACACAGCCTAAATTCTTGTGTTTTATTTAACTCTTCTCTCAATGATTCTATTAGAATTGAAGTGTCAAATGATGTCATATCGTCCCCTATCTCGGTTTTTAAAAACTGAGTTGTTGTCAATTGAGTGGCTTTGTTACTATTAGGCCCCCACACTATATTATTCTCAAAAACAGAATTAAACATACGATTATTATAAATGCAGAATTGCCGCTTGTTCAGCGCACTAGCAAGGTGAACAACAGCAGTATCTACTGTAATAACAATATCTGCATACTGAACAAGAGCAAATGAGCGCTCTGCATCCTCGAAAGGATTAATATCAACACGCTTCATCAAACGATTATTTATTTTGTTACCCAAATTAAAAACAATAGTTCTATATCCTACCAATGTGTTTAGGTAAGTTAGTATTATATTAATCTGATTAGTAGATAAACTACGATTTTTTTGGGATGCAAATGGATTGAATATAATTATTTTTTCGTTTTTCAGCTTGATTTGCTGAGAGAAAATATATGCATCATAAACACAATTTTCATTGAATGTGAGGTAAGGTTGGCACTTACTATCAATAGAAAAAAGTTTAATGATGCTTATCATTCTTGTGGTAATGTGCTCAGACTTGTGCGTGATAATATTTGTGTCAAAAATCGTATTTTGAGGTTGATTAAAACTGATTGCGTGTTTTGCTTTTATATATGATAGCGTTTTAAGTCTGTAATAAGAAAATGTATCGAAATCAGAAAGATCAATAACAAGATCAATATTAAGATCTAATAACTTTCTGATTTTATTAAAATCATTTTTTTGATATATAAAAAAACCATCAGTTTTGATCATATCTATGAATAAGAATGATATATTGGGAGGTATTATCACATAAACCTTAAAGTTATTATCTCTAAGTACTTTAATTATACCTGATGTTACAATAGCATCCCCGATGGCCTGAGAGTGCATAAATATACATATGTTTCTGTAATTATCTTTAATAAACGTGCTTTTTTTTCGATAGGATAGCTTAAGGAAAAAAATTTTTAGTTTTTTCTTTAATTCTTTTGTTTTAATGTTTCTTTGCCTGTTTAATTTCCTTAATTCCAAATAAAAATTCATTTTTCAAATATTTCCCCAATGAAACTGAACATTATCAGGTTTATGTCCTGTTTCTCTTTGAAAGGCATTGTTGAATAGAAGTATTGTATACTACAAAATACCGAAAAATCAACTGATGCATTACCAAAATTCATACCTTTTACATCGCGAATATTTTACAAGCATCCAGAATTACAAGCGTTTTCTGCTAAATAACTGTTCCGAATAGTAGATCACCTGAAGGGAACTCAGTCCGAGTTGAGCGATCTGATCAATCGATAAAGATCTCAAATCATCAACCGGACTGAGCGATGTCGAGCATAGCACCGATACCCCGTAACGAACGACGCCTGATGAAGAAAACTCTCCATAAAACGCGTGACAAGAATCACGCCCGCAGGCTGACCGCCATCCTGATGTTGCACCGGGGCGAGCGCGTGAGCGATGTCGCCAGAATGCTTTGCTGCGCCCGTTCGTCAATCGGCAGATGGATTAACTGGCTCACCCTGTACGGCATTGAAGGCCTCAAATCTCTGCGGCCCGGTCGTGGCCGTCGCTGGCCGTTTGAACAGATCTGCGCACTGTTAATCCAGCTCGTAAAGCGTTCCCCTCATGATTTTGGCTATCAGCGTTCGCGCTGGAGCACGGAACTGCTAGCGATAAAAATCAATGAGATAACCGGTTGCCAGTTGCATGCTTCCACGGTGCGCCGTTGGCGGCCTTCTGCCGGTCTGGTGTGGAGACGCGCAGCTCCTACGCTGCGTATCCGCGACCCGCATAAGGAAGAAAAAATGGAGGCCATCGCGATGGCGCTGGAACAATGCAGCGCGGAACATCCCGTCTTTTACGAAGACGAAGTGGATATTCATCTGAATCTCAAAATTGGCGCGGACTGGCAGGTTCGCGGGAAGCAGAAACGCATCGTGACGCCGGGCCAGAACGAGAAATATTATCTGGCGGATGCTTACACAGCGGGACGGGAAAAGTCAGCTATGTTGGAGGAAACAGTAAAAGTTCGTGTTTTTTATCAGCATGTTAGAGCATCTGAGAGCAACGTACAGACGGGCAAAAACGCTCACGCTGATAGTTGATAACTACATTATTCACAAAAGCCGGGAGACGCAGCGCTGGCTGGAAGAAAACCCGAAATTCAGGGTTATTTATCAGCCGGTGTACTCACCATGGGTAAATCATGTAGAGTGGTTATGGCCATATCGTTATACACATCTTTTGGCCATTTTTTGAACAGGATGCTCAGAACCCCGTGAATTAAGGAATTCAAGCCATCCCATTGGCTTTTTGAGGTTCAAAATGCCACTCTGAGATAAACCCGTAACTCATTGATTAAACAGTGCGTTAGAAAGATGTGTATAACGATATGGGTTATGGCAGGCGTTGCATGAAACCATTACCCGCAATCATCAATGCTGTTCAATGTGGCAGTTACTGAACAAGGTTCGCCGCTTAATGGAAACCGTCAGCCCGTTTCCCAGTGGAAAACATGGACAGGCAAAAGTGTAGCGGTATTAGGAACAGCTATTTAGAACGGGTACTGTGTCTGGCGCTGATTGGCTTTTCGCTGTACCACACACCGCGCGCAGGTGCCTGTTACGGCTACGAGCAGGCTTGTCGCTGGTATGATTCTGCCCGCAGTCAATTCAGCCAGTTGCTCCGCTAGTGCTTTTCCTTACCACCTTGGACGCTATGCGATTTGAGTAAAAGATACGCCGGATTGGTATAACGGAAGCCATAAGGAGCTGTTATCCTAGCGCCCGTTTTCATTTTTAGGGAGGAGACAGTATGTATGTTGCGCTATTGGCAAATATTATCGTTTTTTTGGCGTTGATCGCCCTGCTCGCTTATGCCAACCGTAACCCGACGTGGAGTCTGGCGAAAAAGGTTCTGCTCGGTCTGGTTATCGGCGTGCTGTTCGGCTTCGCGCTGCACCTGGTGTATGGCGGCAACAATCCGATCATCAAGGCTTCCGTTGCCTGGTTTAACATCGTGGGTAACGGTTACGTTCAACTGTTACAAATGATAGTTATGCCACTGGTTTTCGTTTCAATTCTGAATTCGGTTGCCAAGCTGCACAATGCATCATCATTAGGAAAAATCAGCGTACTGACTCTGGGTACCCTGTTGTTAACCACCCTGATCGCAGCGCTGATCGGCGTGCTGGTTACACTGCTGTTTGGCCTGAGCGCTTCAGGGCTGGTGCAAGGTGCACAGGAAACCGCGCGTCTCAGCGCGATCGAGAGTAATTACGCGGGCAAAGTCTCCGATCTCAATGTGCCGCAACTGATTCTGTCTTTTATCCCGAAAAACCCGTTCGCAGAGCTTACTGGCGCCAACCCCACGTCAATTATCAGTACGGTGATTTTCGCCGCTCTGCTCGGTATTGCGGCGCTGCAACTGCATCGCGATGATGCGGCCAAGGGTGAACGCGTCTTGGCGGCGATCGATACGCTGCAATCCTGGGTGATGAAGTTGGTTCGTCTGGTGATGAAACTGACGCCCTACGGTGTGTTGGCGCTGATGACCAAAATGGTCGCAACGTCAAATTTGCAGAATATCATCAAGCTGGGTAGCTTTGTCGTCGCCTCTTATCTTGGCCTTGGCATCATGTTTGTGGTTCATGGGATGCTGTTAGCCTCAACCGGCATCAACCCACTGCGATTCTTTCGCAAAATTGCCCCGGTGCTGAGCTTTGCATTTACCAGTCGTTCGAGCGCAGCCACCATTCCACTCAGCATAGAGGCTCAAACACGCAGCATCGGCGTACCAGAATCAATCGCCAGCTTTGCAGCGTCCTTTGGTACCACCATTGGACAAAATGGCTGTGCCGGGCTCTATCCTGCCATGCTCGCTGTGATGGTTGCCCCCACCGTCGGTATCAACCCACTGGACCCGGTGTGGATTGCCACGCTGGTAGGCATCGTGACCATCAGCTCTGCCGGCGTCGCGGGCGTAGGCGGCGGTGCCACCTTCGCAGCATTGATCGTTCTACCCGCCATGGGATTGCCGGTAACGCTGGTGGCGCTGCTGATCTCCATCGAGCCATTGATTGATATGGGGCGCACTGCGCTCAATGTGAGCGGTTCAATGACTGCGGGTACGGTGACCAGCCAGTTACTGAGACAAACCGACAAGTCGCGTTTTGCGGCCGACAATGAGTCCGTGTTAAACGCGTCCCACACTTGATACCCAGGTAAACGCATGGCGTCATAAAAAAACCGGCAGGTCTACCCTGCCGGTTCGACGTTGCTGACAGACTGTCCTACGCCTACCGTCATTCCCGCACAGGCGGGAACCTCATGCCGAAGAAACGCGCTTATTCTCACAGAGGTCCCCGGCTTTCGCCGAGGATGACGAGGATAGCGTAACTTGTCCAACACTATTACCGTTGTGGATTGGTGTCATAGGCCTCGCAGCTTTGGAAGCCCTTGTTCAACACTTGCCCACGGTCGTTGAAACTTACAAAATAGTTCTGCGCCGTGCCATCACGGTTTTTCAACAAGTAGTTAAAGCCATATCGTTATACACATCTTTTGGCCATTTTTTGAACAGGATGCTCAGAACCCCGTGAATTAAGGCATTCAAGCCATCCCATTGGCTTTTTGAGGTTCAAAATGCCACTCTGAGATAAACCCGTAACTCATTGATTAAACAGTGCGTTAGAAAGATGTGTATAACGATATGAGTTAAAGCAGGTGCCTCGAGCGTTTTTCAACCGTACTTCTGACGCAGGCGAGCCAGCAATTTGCAGCACTTGCTGTTTGGTCTGTCCGGTCTTCACCTCTTTAACCACCGACTCGGTAAAACTACTTTCTGCACGATTATAGGCTGAACACCCAGAGAGAAGGAGAGCCCCCGCAGCACCAAGACATATCAGTAGTCGATTATTTTTCATGTTATTACCTCATTCATTAATGGGTCACTGACAAGGCTAGATGGCTCGCGGCAATTTTTCAAATCGGCATTCGTTCACATTTTATTGCCTCGCTGCGCCAATAAAAGTAAATATACGCGCGCACTGCTTGTCCTTTTTCTTCACGACGATTAGCTTTACACTCTACCCATCAAGCTAATTATTTCGCAGTATCAACAGGTTCAGGAAGGGGGCCATCATGTCATTGCAGCAAGAGATCATCCAGGCACTGGGTGTTAAGCCTACTGTCGATCCCGATGCCGAGATTCGCATCAGCGTTGATTTTTTAAAGAATTATCTTAAGGCCAGTCCCTTCATCCGTTCGTTAGTACTGGGGATCAGCGGCGGGCAAGATTCTACACTGACCGGCAAACTGTGCCAGACTGCCATCAATGAGCTGCGTAGCGAAACTGGCGATACGCGTTATCAGTTTATCGCTGTACGCTTGCCGTATGGCATTCAGGCGGATGAGGCCGATTGCCAGGATGCCATCGCCTTCATCCAACCGGACAACGTGTTAACAGTAAATATCAAGCCCGCCGTCGAAGCGAGTGAAGCCACCCTGGCGGCCATCGGCGTAACGCTGTCCGATTTTGTCAAAGGCAACGAAAAGGCACGTGAGCGCATGAAGGCGCAATACAGCATTGCGAGCATGAACGCGGGTCTGGTGGTCGGCACCGACCACGCCGCAGAAGCTGTCACGGGTTTCTTTACCAAATACGGTGACGGTGGCACGGATATCAATCCTATTTTTCGTTTAAATAAACGGCAAGGGAAAGCGCTGTTGCAGGTACTCGGCTGTCCGCAGCACCTGTACACCAAAGCCCCTACGGCCGATCTGGAAGAGAACCGCCCTTCGTTACCTGATGAAACCGCCCTTGGCGTCACCTATAACGAAATCGATGACTATCTGGAAGGAAAAGCGCTCGACACCGACCGCGCCGCCATTATCGAAAACTGGTATAAAAAGACCGAACACAAACGCCGTCCTCCGGTTACTGTATTTGACGATTTCTGGCACTGATAGGCAGGTAGCGGAGTTAAAATACATAAAAACTATTAATATCAATACATTGACTGACTTTATCGCTCAAAAAATAGGCGACAAAAGACGACAAAGCACGACAATACACGACATTTTATCAATACGTTACCGTCCATTTCGACCTGCTAACTACGCCAGAATCGCCCAGATTTGACAGACTTGAGGGAGGGGGATTTCGATGGCATACCGTAACCTGAGCAAGGTATACTGCGCCAATGACAACATCCTCACTCTCCCAACATGACTCCCTGTTCAAGAAGTTCCTCGCCGATATCGCGGTAGCCCGAGACTTTCTGGAAATCCATCTGCCGCAGCACCTCCGGGAACTCTGCGATTTAAGCACCCTTGCGATGGAGTCAGGTTGCTTTAGGCTTTGTTGAATAATAGGTAATCATGCTGTTTTTCTATGCCAGTTTTGGTAGAAAATGCTTGTCATCTTAGGTGTGCAGTTTTCTCATGAGGCTTAACTGCATGATTTTACGTTGCTGGAAACAATCGTTTTACTGGGCTGGTAGCATAAAATCTGTTTATTCAACAAAGCCTTTATTCAACAAAGCCCCTGCCGACCCCCTTCCTTGACGTGACAAATCACATTCACACCGCATTTTTACGCCATAACACGGCACAGGTCCCCCCGCTGCCTGAGCGCATTGTTGTAGGCGGACCCGTTGGTGATTTTAAACTTTTGCTTTGCCATCGGGACCTGATGTTGAAACGAATGTAGTGATCAGAGCCGCCAGTCACCTAAAAGTTCGATTTATTCAACAAAGCCAATTTTTTATTCACTTCTTTCTTACCGTCCCGCAAAATCCACATCCACGAATTTCGAGACCGTTAATCCGTTCAGCGAATCTTTCAGTATCACCTCAAGACTTCCTTTATACGGCGCCTCCAGGGTTATCTCTGTCACAAACGGGGTAAATACCGTGTTATTTCTTACCACAACGGCTTCATTAAAATAATTTAGCGTGTGGGCAATCCGGTGGCTTCGGGACTGATAGTCACCTCTGGCTTAATGACCGCGGCGTACCTGTGGGTGTTTTGTGGCAAACTTTGTGGCTTATATTCCATATGGATTGTACCATCACTGACCGTCTCGGTCTCTACGGTCAGTGATTCCAGCGGCGTATAGCTGTGTAACACGGTAAAACTTTGCATCGTTCCGCTTAAAGTATCAGTCAGCGTAATCACCGACCTCTCATCATCTCGCTCCGAATAATTCGTGGTCATGTCAATCACACCGCTGCTTTGTGTCAGACGTGAGGCTTTTAAGGTGGTAAATCTCTCCGGCTTGTCTGCCGTGACCTGTAATGCAGCTGACAGCTCCGCATTCAGTATTGCAAACGGGATGCGGTAATTGTGATTCACCGCCGCCCGGAAGCTGAAAACCGGCGACACAATGCGCGGGGTCGTCGGGTAACCAACCATGTGTGTGTTCTCGCGCGTCGGCCATGCGGGAACCTTATAGCCCCCAATCAACAGGTATACCTGCTTATCTTCAGGGGCGGGGGGTGTGGTCAGTGCAATTTCCACCGGATTGTACTGGCCCTTCTGGTTGGCTATTGCTATCGGATCGCCATAAGCATCAAAGCCCAGCAGTTTATTCTTGCGCATATTCACGTCCGGCAGCGCCTCAACGCTGGTTTCCGGGACGGTCAGGAATTTCTTCAGGTTAATGGCCTCCCCGCCGGCGATCGACGGCATGATGTTGCTGAAATAAAATTCCTGCACACCACTCGTGTTATAAACTGCCATCGCATAGGGACCTTCTGTGAGAAAGTCGGTCACCACGCCGTTGTACACCGGATAACCGGCGTTGTTTATCACCAGAGGTTGCGCCACCTGCACCATTACTCCGGATTCGTTCGCATAATAAACCGGGACCTGATTGAGGGGCTGGGTCGGGTCGGTACTAGGCTGTGTCCCTTAATCCCATGAGTTATACTAACTGTTTGTTTCTACATCATTTTTAACTATGGCTCGCTACGACCTTCCCGATGAAGCATGGACTATCATCCAGCCCTTACTCCCTGCTGAACCAGCAACACCACAGGTCGGACGCCCATGGGCTGAGCATCGCATGATTATCAATGGCATGTTCTGGAGGCTGTGCTCTGGTGCCCCATGGCGTGATTTACCTGAGCGATACGGCCCATGGAAAACCGTTTATAACCGCTTTAACCGATGGTCAAAATCGGGAGTCATTAACATTATTTTCAATAAGTTACTTTCATCACTTGATGCCCATGGCCTCGTGGACTGGTCAGCGACTGCGCTGGATGGTAGCAATATCAGGGCGCTGAAATGTGCTGCCGGTGCTCAAAAAAACATCCCGATATCACCGGAGATAATGGGCTGGGTCGCTCTCGAGGTGGTTTTGGCACCAAAATCCATATGGCTACAGACGGAAGTGGTCTTCCGTTAAACATCGTGTTGAGCCCCGGTCAGGCTCATGAAAGTCAGTTTGCACTACGTCTTTTGGACGGTATTGGTGTTCAACGCCAGAACGGCAGTATGAAACGCCGTGGTCATGCGGTACTCGCTGACAAGGCGTACTCCGGGCATGTATTACGTAACGAGCTGAAAAACAGAGGTATAAAAACTGTCATCCCCCGAAAATCCACTGAAAAAATGGCGGTGGATGGTCGTTCAAAGCTCGATCGTGACGCCTACCGCAATCGGAACGTTGTTGAGCGGTGCTTTGGCCGTCTGAAAGAATACCGTCGCATTGCGACACGTTACGACAAAACGGCGAGGAATTATCTGGCAATGTTGAAACTGGGCTGCATCCGCCTGTTTTACCAGAGGTTATGTAATTAAGGGACACAGCCTAGGACGACCGATGTAAATTTTCCCGTTCGGGATGGGTTTAAAACTGCGCGGCATGACGAACAGCGAAGACGGTATGCGGACCGCGACGTTAGCATTAATATCTGACATGGGCTCTCCGGGCGTGAGTAGTCTGCGTATTCGCAGTTGACTAATAAACAACCTAGGTCGATATTTAACCGCCCAATGCCGGACTAATATCGAGGTGCATAATGAGCAAGAAACCGGGTGAGAACACGGGTAAAGACGGCGGCATCTATCAAGAGGTTGGCCCTCGCGGCGGCAAGAAAGATAACTTTGCCACTGTTAAAGACAACGAGAAATTGCCACCGACCACAAAGCCCGGTAACGAATGGGTTTTAGATAAGCGTACGCCTAACAGCAAGAAGTAATGCTCAAGCCGGGTCACTCCGGCTTTTTGATATGGCGCTCACAGAACTCAACGAGGCGGCTTATCAGGTAGCAATAGGTTTCGTTGGCTTTACCCGGCTCAACCTCAACGCCGACGCGAGAACAGATATCAAAGGCCATATGTGCGCATTCGTGCGCCAGCGTTGACAATTTCCCATTGAATACGCCGATAATGTGCAACATTCCGTTAGTACTGGTCATAGTATGAGATAGACCATTGCTGTTATTGTCATGCTGCTCTACGCCAAGTTTTCGGTGAATGTCTTGCCATGATTCAAAGTCAAGGCAGAAGACGACTATGCCGCTGTCGAATAGCGGAACATTCATTTTCGGTAGTCTGCCGATGTTGAGTTTTTTCATGCTATCCTGACTAAAACTAAGGAGGTTGGGATGAAGTACGTTATTGCTGCGCTGCCAATGTTGCTGGTCGGATGCGCGAAAGTTAGTGATTATCTGTATTAGCTCAGACCGGTTGTGAACAGCGTTATTCCAAGCTTAGCGACATGGCAACCTGTCTCGATATCAGCATTAAAAATGATTCTCGTATGTCCTCTGAACCGACGCCAAAAATGTACGTTCTGGCTGCCAAGTTCTTAGGTCAGAAAGTAGATATCGGAAAGATTAGCTGTATTAATGCGTATTCGCATGCGATCGATCATCGATTCGCATCTAAGGTCGATCACGTTTTCGCATCGTAATCGATCACCCGGGAACCTAACTTTTTTATCGTTTTAGCGTGTTTCTTCTGCGCTTTCCACTGCCAGGCTATTTTTCCTTAATGATTCTCCCTGAAGCTCCACTCTGTGAGAGTTGTGGATCAGCCGATCCAGGAAGGCATCTGCCGCCGTCGGGTTTTCCATCACTCCGTACCATTGCTCCACCGGCAACTGGCTGATAAGGATCGTGCTGGTTTGCCCATATCGCTCTTCCGTTATTTCCAGCAAGTCATTGCATTGCCGCGTTGTGATAACTTCAAGACCAAGGTCGTCCAAGATAAGAAACTCTATTTTTTGAAGCTGTTTCAGTTGCTTAAGCCAGCTGCCGTCCAGTCGGCCCTGCTCAAGCTGATCCAGCAGCCGACCCATGCGCCAGTATTGAACGCTTCTCTTTTGCCGGCACGCCTGCTCGCCCAGGGCATAACCTACCCAGCTTTTTCCGCTGCCAGTTGGCCCTGTTATCAGGATATTCTTGCTGTGGGTGATGTAATGCCCGTTCAGAAGCTCGCGCATCTGTTCGGCCTTTAACCCTCGGGAGACCGGATAGTACATACCCTCAGGGGTTGCACCGTGGCGCAACCGTGCCTGCTTTCTCAACCGCCCAACACGGCTGTTTTCACGATTCAGTAGCTCTTCTTCGACAAGTAACCCCAGGCGTTCTGCGAACCCCAGCTCATTGTATGTACCAGGTGCCTCACGCTGGCGTATCATGCCATCGGCCATTGCCGACAGCTTCAGCGTTCTAAGTTTGGTTAGCAGGTCATCAGTCATAACGACTCCCTTTTTCAGTGGTAATATTTTGGACCACGCAGATTCTCGTGCTCCAGTGGAAGCTGTAACTCTCTATTTCCTTTAACTGTTTCTCCGATGCCCTCCCTGTTGTGACGCAGCTGATTCTCGATAAAACGCCTTTCCGGATGGTTCAGCCCGCAGGCCTTGTCACAGGCTTTTTCCAGCCGTTCGGCACCGTATTTTTTCTGGAGCGACAGTAGGCCGAGAACAGCCCGATAAGCCTGCTCAGGATGATTCTTCGCGTTTAGCATCGCTTCCACCACCTGCCGGGTCGCCTTGCCGGTTCTCGCGGCATTATCCAGCAGCTTTTCAGGTGTCCAGCTGCTGTGCCCGCGGTGATTGACCGGCATGTGTGCCGGATTCGTGCTGTGGCTGTACTGCCGATCGCTGCGAGGGTGCTGAGCCACGCAGCGGCCCTTATGCCAGACCTGGACCAACGTCTGACCCGCTTTTACCGACAGCCTTTCACCAACCAGCTCATGGGGAACGGAGTACCAGTGGCGGTCGTATTCGACGTGATAGTCAGGAGCGACCTTCACCGCACGGTATTCGGTGTATTCATAGGGCATGGCTGGCAACGGCTGCAGGCACGGCGCATCGAGCAGCGCAAAGCGCTGCGCTCGGCTCTGGCCCCCATAACCTTTCATTGGCCGGTTATTCAGCTCGGTCATCAGCTCACTGAGCCTGACGTTGAGCGCATGCATCGTATGGAAGGTTTCATTGCGTATTCGCGCCAGGAGCCACCTTTCGACCAGCAGGACGCCGTTTTCCACTTTGGCCTTGTCTTTCGGTTTGTAGGGTCTGGCTGGCATCACTACCGTGCTGTAATGCGAGGCCAAAGACTGATAGCTGTCGTTGATGACCGGCTCGTAGCGATCTGCTTTGCTCACCGCGCTACGCAGATTATCGGGTACCAGCAGGGCTGGAACGCCGCCGAGGAAGGTCAGGCAGTGGCTGTTAGCATTCAGCCAGCTCATCATGTCCTGACCGGGGCAGGCTTCTGCATAGGTATAATTTGACGCTCCCATGACAGCGACGAAGATGGCGACCCGGCGCACATTTCCCGTATCGGGGTCGGATACCGGCACCGTGGGCCCGCAGAAGTCGATGAACAGCTTCTCACCGGCACGGTGGGTCTGGCGCATCGAGCGTTTCTGGCATTTCTTCCATTGGCGATAACAACGGCAGAACTGAGAGTAGCCCAGCGCCATTTCTCCGGTTTCGGTGCTGTATTCTATCCACAACAGCTGCCTGGTAACCCCTGGCCGTCTTAGCTCGGTATCGATATACAGCCAGTCTGGCGCGATAAGCTCCGAGGTGCGCATTCTGCGGGTGGGGAACAGCATCTTTTCCAGTTTTTCTGGCAAGAGCGCATCAGGCAATGGCCACGACAGCGATGCGGCGGTAAAACGGGAGAGCACCTCATAAACTGTGGAAGGGCTGACCCTAAGAGCAGCGGCGATGGTGCGATTAGACTGGTTGCACTCAAATTTGAGTTTGAAGATCTGAAGACAAGTCTCCATGGGACTCCTGCTTTTTCTCTTTCTGGCCATCGTTATCTCCATTTCAGTAGAAACTGCGAACGGAGAGGAGGTTAGAAGAGTTAAGTCCCGGAGTGATCGATACGACGCGAATCAGTGATCGACCTTAGATGCGAAATCGTGATCGATTGTCATGCGAATCACTGATCGATCACGATGCGAATATGCAGTATTAATCGCGACTTGATCTGACACTGGACCTTGAAAGGTTGAGAGTTACCGGTTTTGATATGGGTGTCGAATCCTTATACAAAACACGAGGTAACTCTCATGCTTCATACTAACAATCCCATCATCAAACACAAAGCCGGCCTGCTCAATCTCGCCGAAGAACTCGGTAACGTATCAAAAGCCTGTAAAATCATGGGTGTGTCACGCGACACGTTTTATCGCTATCAGGAACTGGCGGCAGAAGGCGGCATTGACGCTCTGGTTAACCAAAACCGCCGGGTTCCCAACCTGAAAAACCGTGCTGATGAAGCCACTGAACGTGCGGTTGTTGATTACGCCATTGAGTTCCCGGCTCATGGCCAGCACCGGACCAGTAATGAGCTGCGTAAAAAAGGCGTCTTCATTTCTGGCAGCGGTGTGCGCTCCATCTGGCAACGACACGATCTGGAAAACTTTCGTAAGCGCCTGAAGGCACTTGAGGAAAAAGTTGCCAGAGAAGGCATTGTACTTACTGATGCTCAAATCGCTGCACTTGTAGTGGTCAACTAATATTGGCCACCGCATTAGACTGTATGTAGAACAGTCGCTCAGATTCGTTTGGAGTTAAGCCCATATCGTTATACACATCTTTCTAACGCACTGTTTAATCAATGAGTTACGGGTTTATCTCAGAGTGGCATTTTGAACCTCAAAAAGCCAATGGGATGGCTTGAATGCCTTAATTCACGGGGTTCTGAGCATCCTGTTCAAAAAATGGCCAAAAGATGTGTATAACGATATGAGTTAAGCCGCCGTTATACCAGTGAGGCCGGATAGCGCTGTAATACCCCGTGATGTAGCGGATAATCGCGTCCTGGGCTTCGCTGAAGCTGTTGTAACCCTTTGTCGGCACCCATTCTGTCTTCAGGCTGCGGAAGAACCGCTCCATTGGCGCATTATCCCAGCAGTTACCCCGCCGACTCATACTCTGCTTTATCCGGCAGCGCCACAGGGCTTGCCGGTATTGACGGCTGGTATAGTGGCTGCCCTGGTCGCTGTGGAACATGACTCCTGTTGGTTGTCCCCGGAGTTCCCAGGCCATCTGCAACGCTTTAACTGTCAGCGCCGAGTCCGGCGACGTCGACATGGCCCAGCCCACCGGTTTGCGGGCGAACAGATCTAGCACCACCGCAAGGTAAGCCCAGCATTTGCCCGTCCAGATGTAGGTCACATCGCCGCACCAGACCTGATCCGGCGCGGTAACCGCGAACTGGCGGTTGAGATAGTTCGGTATTTCAACGTGTTCATTGCCGCCGCGTTTGTATTTGTGAGCCGGTCGCTGGCAGCTGGCGATACCCAGCTCCTTCATCAGCTTGCCAGCCAGCCAGCGCCCCATTTTGACACCGGAGCTGCCGGTGACGATGGTCGCGATACTTCGAGCGCCGGCAGAGCCGCCGCTGGCGTTCCAGGCTTCCATGACGCGGCTACACTTAACCACGCGCTCACCGTCGGGTTCATTAGCGGAAGCCTGCCAGTGCCTGTAGCTGCTGCGATGTACCTCAAAAGTTTGGCACAACGCCGTGACCGGGTATCGCGCCCTCAGCCTGTCGACTACCGTGAACCGTTGAGTGAGTCCGACATTAAGAGCGCCGTAGCCTTTTTTAGGATTTCGTTCTCCATTTCAAGGCATTGGACTTTTTTCTTCATCTCACGCAGCTCGAGCTGTTCAGGGGTAAGAGGAAGTCCCGTTGGCGTTTTTCCCTGTCGTTCAAGGCGAAGCTTATTGACCCAGCGACTAATGGCAGAATGGCTGACATTAACCGCCTCTGCGGCCTTAACGTATGTGTAGCCGTGGTCGACAACCAGCTTTGCGGCTTCGAGCTTAAATTCCGCCGTAAAATGTTTACCCATGAGGTCACCTGTCGTGTTGATGAGGTGAGCATATCACCTCCGATCAGGTGGCCAGTATCAGTGTGCCACTACATACACACCTATGCAGGACAAGACACTAAGCACAGTGACCCAACTTGTTCCAATAACACATATGCCATAACACCACCAACATAAAACTTACTAAACATTTGTTAAACAATCGGTAGTTTTACATATCGCTTAAAACGATGGCGTGATAAAAGTTAGATTCTGACACTTAAAAAAATAGTAGCCTATTTTTCATCAGAATGCCTCCGGGAAACCTAGGCCTTCAGGCCGGGGAGCAGTCAAATACCCTCGATTTAAATGTCACGGAAAGAGATTATATCATGAGTGCTAATTTTTACAGTGATACTAAAAAAAACAGATACATAAAGGATTATTTAGATCAAAAAATCGCAAAATATGGAACCATCAAATACGTTTATGCAATAATGAACAAAGCAAAAAACAATAACATTTCATTAATCAGCAACTTACCTGAAAAACTTATTGTCAGTTATCTCAATAAAAACACGCAAAACATTGATCCAATCATTATCAACGCACTAAATCGTATAACATCATTTTCATGGGATGAAAACATAAAAATAAATTCACAGTGGACTATTAAAAGTGTCTTTGATCCGATTAAACCTTATAACATAGTCAGTGGCTATGCTTTTGTACTTCATGATCATAAAAATAATCTTGTTGTGTTATCACTGCACATAGATAAATGTTTAATGGAAAACACAGGGATAATAATTAAAGAAAATCAATGCGAACTTCAATCGTTATTGATTAACACCCATGATATGTTGCTCAAAGCATATTGTGACAAAGACACAAATAACATTAAACCGCTTTCTATACGAGAATCTGAAATACTTTACTTATGCACTCGAGGGAAAAGCTACCCTGAAATATCTCACCACCTCCATATATCGGTCAGTACAGTTAAATATCACATAGGGAACGTGGTAAAAAAAATGGGCGTCAAGAACGTAAAACAGGCTATTAGTTTATCTTCTGAGCTTAATTTAGTGTATTTACCTCCGAAACATAATTTCGATTGATTGTGCATTACATGCCCCTCACAAGTACATATAAACACATAACCAACTAACATAATGAATGTATAGCTGCCATTAGATTGTCATTTCAATAAAATTTTAATATTATCCATTTTACACATTAACTTTATTTAAAAGAATTGACCTGTATGACATGTAGACATGCAAAGAAAAGCGACTTGGACAGGGTTTGTGACCTGCTAGCTACAGAATTCTCAACAGAACCTGTACACCAAATTATCTTTCCCGATACAGAAAGTCGTATTGAAAGGTTACATGAGTTTTTTCGTATTTACGTTGATCTTGCTTTCGATTATGGAGGTACGCTTCTTACAGAAAATGATACAGGTGCTCTGCTTTATTTCCGGCCCGACGCGATGGAAATGACCAGTCAGAAACACAGGGCAATCGATACACAATTGCGGGTTGCATGTGGCAACCGCTATGAAATGGCGATGAAACTGATAGACGGACTCGACTACTACCATCCCAAAAGCCTACCTCACTATTATATTTCTCTTCTTGCGGTAAAACGCTCGCAGCGAGGAGGTCATGAAGTGAGTCAGTTATTCACTACAATGAATGCGATACTGGACAAAAACAACACACCTTGCTATGCAGAATGTACGAGATTTAGCACGAGAACGTTAATCAGACGTTGGGGTTATATTGATAATGGCTCTCCTTTACACATTGAAGGCTTTCCTGCTCTCTACCCTATCTGGCGTAATCCCAACATCCATTAAGATGCTACGGCACCGCTTTCCGGTGCATTGTTTTCTCAATTTTTGCCTTTGTGCGGTAATACTGTCATTTATCCGCAAACTGTAGTGGCACACTGATACTGGCCACCTGATCGGAGGTGATATGCTCACCTCATCAACACGACAGGTGACCTCATGGGTAAACATTTTACGGCGGAATTTAAGCTCGAAGCCGCAAAGCTGGTTGTCGACCACGGCTACACATACGTTAAGGCCGCAGAGGCGGTTAATGTCAGCCATTCTGCCATTAGTCGCTGGGTCAATAAGCTTCGCCTTGAACGACAGGGAAAAACGCCAACGGGACTTCCTCTTACCCCTGAACAGCTCGAGCTGCGTGAGATGAAGAAAAAAGTCCAATGCCTTGAAATGGAGAACGAAATCCTAAAAAAGGCTACGGCGCTCTTAATGTCGGACTCACTCAACGGTTCACGGTAGTCGACAGGCTGAGGGCGCGATACCCGGTCACGGCGTTGTGCCAAACTTTTGAGGTACATCGCAGCAGCTACAGGCACTGGCAGGCTTCCGCTAATGAACCCGACGGTGAGCGCGTGGTTAAGTGTAGCCGCGTCATGGAAGCCTGGAACGCCAGCGGCGGCTCTGCCGGCGCTCGAAGTATCGCGACCATCGTCACCGGCAGCTCCGGTGTCAAAATGGGGCGCTGGCTGGCTGGCAAGCTGATGAAGGAGCTGGGTATCGCCAGCTGCCAGCGACCGGCTCACAAATACAAACGCGGCGGCAATGAACACGTTGAAATACCGAACTATCTCAACCGCCAGTTCGCGGTTACCGCGCCGGATCAGGTCTGGTGCGGCGATGTGACCTACATCTGGACGGGCAAATGCTGGGCTTACCTTGCGGTGGTGCTAGACCGGTTCGCCCGCAAACCGGTGGGCTGGGCCATGTCGACGTCGCCGGACTCGGCGCTGACAGTTAAAGCGTTGCAGATGGCCTGGGAACTCTGGGGACAACCAACAGGAGTCATGTTCCACAGCGACCAGGGCAGCCACTATACCAGCCGTCAATACCGGCAAGCCCTGTGGCGCTGCCGGATAAAGCAGAGTATGAGTCGGCGGGGTAACTGCTGGGATAATGCGCCAATGGAGCGGTTCTTCCGCAGCCTGAAGACAGAATGGGTGCCGACAAAGGGTTACAACAGCTTCAGCGAAGCCCAGGACGCGATTATCCGCTACATCACGGGGTATTACAGCGCTATCCGGCCTCACTGGTATAACGGCGGCTTAACTCCAAACGAATCTGAGCGA
Source organism: Symbiopectobacterium sp. Eva_TO (assembly GCF_053848865.1). Taxonomy (NCBI): domain Bacteria; kingdom Pseudomonadati; phylum Pseudomonadota; class Gammaproteobacteria; order Enterobacterales; family Enterobacteriaceae; genus Symbiopectobacterium; species Symbiopectobacterium sp. Eva_TO. The sequence goes on from NZ_JBSPEY010000004.1 coordinate 4,003,123, forward strand.
CTGTTCTACATACAGTCTAATGCGGTGGCCAATATTAGTTGACCACTACAGAATGTCTCGCCATTCGAATGCTTGGTTCTCCATGAAGCGGTAAGCACCCAGCGTCTCAGACCATCCGAGGCACGCATGCGGAATGCTGGCTTGCGGATTCTCAGCCAGCCGTATCAAAAGCCCTTTGGCACGCTTATTGAGCCTCGTGTCACCAAGATTTCCCCCTTCCAGTTCTTGGTGTGCCCAGCCATCTGAATCCCGTGTCATTTTTCAGCGCCGTAAATGGCGATAGTACACGTCGGTTTCACTTCATTTACAACCCCACCGGCTGCCTATTTCAGCCCGCTAACCCTTGGCATATAAGGCGTTGCGGACTTGTGTATAACGAGGTGTGCTCACCCGGGTTATCTGGGGTCGCAGGACACCTTCTACGTGGGTAATCTGAAAGGTGTTGGCCGTATCTACCAGCAGACGTTCGTGGATACGTACTCGAAAGTGGCGCACTGCAAGCTTTACACGAGTAAAGCACCGATCTCTGCCGCCGACCTGCTCAATGATCGCGTGCTGCCGTTCTACGAAGCTCAGGGGCTGCCAATGCTAAGAATACTGACGGACAGGGGGACGGAGTACTGCGGTAAAGTGGAACAACATGACTATCAGCTGTACTTGGCTATCAACGATATAGACCATACGAAAACGAAAGCGATGTCTCCGCAGACAAACGGTATCTGCGAGCGCTTCCATAAAACTATTTTGCAGGATTTTTATCAGGTTGCGTTCCGTAAGACGTTATACGAGGACCTAGAAAGTCTACAAAAGGATCTGGACAACTGGTTGTGGCATTACAATAATGAGCGAACTCATCAGGGTAAAATGTGCTGCGGGCGTACGCCAATGGCCACGTTACTTGATGGTAAACGAGTCTGGGCAGAAAAAAATCTGAACCAGATTTAATCTGACAGACACCTGTATAAATAACCGGTAACTGTCAGATCAGGTCTGAGCTAATACATCTGATGGGACCGTTGGCCGGTGTCGGCGACCCGATTTTCTGGGGAACCGCCCGTCCGGTGTTTGCCGCGCTGGGTGCGGGTATCGCCATGAGTGGCAGCCTGCTCGGCCCGATCTTGTTCTTCGTGCTGTTTAACCTGGTACGTCTGTTGGTGCGCTATTACGGCGTGGCTTACGGTTACCGTAAAGGCATTGATATCGTCAGTGATATGGGCGGCGGCTTCCTGCAAAAGATGACCGAGGGGGCATCTATTCTCGGCCTGTTTGTCATGGGGGCGTTAGTTAACAAGTGGACCCATGTAAATATCCCCATGGTGGTTTCGCGCGTCACTAATCAGAACGGTGAGACCACGGTCACCACGGTGCAATCGATCCTGGATCAATTGATGCCTGGTTTGGTGCCTCTGCTGCTGACATTCGGCTGTATGTGGTTGTTACGGCGCAAAGTGAATGCACTGTGGTTGATTATCGGCTTCTTTGCTATTGGTATCTTTGGCTACTGGATTGGGCTGCTGGGCGTTTAACACCGACAGCACTCAGCAACGGCGATGGGCGGTGCGTGCGCCGCTCATCGTCAGTGAGCCTGTGATAAACTACCGGACGCGCCGTGACTCACGCCGCGTCCTTTATTTTTCGCCCTATAACGCGTTTAGCTCAACCCAAAGACTCAGGAGCATACTGGCTTTGTTGAATAAATAGAAAATTTGGGTAATCATCGGATCAGATCACCATAGTTGTTTCAACATCAGGTCTCCATGGCAAAACAAAATTTTAAAATCACTAACTGTCCCTCCTATAACAAGGCCCTCAAGCAGCGCGGTTCTCTAACCGTATGGCTAGATGAATCAGCCATTGCTGCATGGACGGAAAAAACGACTACTGAACGGCGTGGACGACCGCTCCACTACTCAGATATGGCCATCACCACAGTCCTGATGATAAAACGCGTGTTTGGCCTAATGAGATGGTCACCCCCACCCTGTGAGCGGTACGCTGACAGGGTGTTTCTTTATGGAGAAGGCCATCATGCAAAACGTCACGCTTATTGGTATCGATCTCGGCAAACATTCTTTTCACATTCATTGTCAGGATAAATCAGGCAAGGCATTACTGCGGAAAAAGTTTACCCGCACCAAACTCATCGAGTTTTTGGCTACGTGTACACCTACTACCGTTGTAATGGAAGCCTGCGCCGGTGCCCATTTTATGGCTCGTCGGATCAGTGAGCTGGGGCATGAAGTAAAGTTGATCTCTCCGCAGTTTGTCCGCCCTTTTGTCAAGAGCAACAAGAACGATTTCGTTGATGCCGAAGCAATATGCGAAGCCGGATCACGCCCTTCCATGCGGTTTGTGCAGCCAAGAACTGAGGCTCAGCAGGCTATGCGAGCCTTGCATCGCGTCAGGGAGTCGTTGGTCAGAGACAACGTTAAAACGACTAACCAAATGCATGCTTTTTTACTGGAGTGATCTTGACCCACCATCTCCGGACCGCTTTTGTCTCTTAAGTTAACGATGCCCGCTGGCGCCGATATTCTCTTGGGGAGTTGTATCCCAGCGCACTGTGCGGATGGTTTTCATTGTAATGATTGAACGCCGCTGCAAGGTTCTTCAGCGCTGTTCGCACATCGGGTTTTGGCATGAAGGCGATGTAATCTTCCTTCATCGTCTTCACGAACCGTTCTGCCATGCCGTTACTCTGTGGACGGCTCACTGCTGTTGTGCAGGGCTCCAGATTCAGTTCTCTGGCGAACTTCCGCGTTTCATGCGCTGTGTACGCTGAACCATTATCCGTCAGCCATTGCACTGGTTTATCCGGCAGCGCGCTACCGAAGCGTTTTTCCACCGACCTCAGCATCACATGCTGCACGGTTGAACTGTCATAACCCCTGGTGCTCGCTGCCCAGTCTATGACCTCCCGGTCGCAGCAGTCCAGTGCGAACGTCACCCGCAGCTTCTCGCCGTTGTCACAACCGAACTCGAAGCCATCTGAGCACCAGCGCATATCGCTCTCTGCTACCGCGATTTTGCCTTTATGCTCCCGCTTCGGACGTTCAGTTTTATCATGCAACAACAGCAGGTTATGCTCGCTCATTATCCTGTAAAGCCGTTTGGCGTTCACCGGTGGAAGTCCCTCTGCACGACGTTGCTTACCCAGGATACTCCACACTCGGCGGTAACCGTAACTGGGCATGTCGCTGATGATACGGAGGATGTCCGATAATATCTCAGCATCAGCTTCGTCATTACGCCGGTTGCTGCGCCTGTCCAGCCAGTCGGCAGAACGGTTAACCCGCAGTGACAGCTGCGCACGCGACACGCTCATGGCGCGGCTGACCAGAGCTATTCCCCGTCCTTTGGCAACAAGGGCGCGTGCGCTATCCATTTTCGCGACTGGCGGTACTCCACTGCTTCTTTGAGGATCTCAACTTCCATCGTCTTCTTACCCAGAAGGCGCTGTAGCTCCCGGACCTGCTTGAGGGCAGTCGCCAGCGCCGAAGCTGGAACCACTTCTTCTCCGGCCGCAACGGCGGTGAGGCTTCCTTCCTGGTATTGCTTCTTCCACTTAAACAAAAGGCTGGGCTGGATGCCATGCAGGCGGGCTACATGGGAGACGTTCATCCCCGGCTCCATTGTCTGCTGAATGATGGCGATTTTCTCTTGCGGAGTTTTACGCTTACGGACTTCTTGCCCTAACAGGATCCCGGTCATTTCAAAATTAGCATGATTGTTAGACATATATCTAAGCCTATCTCTTATCTGGAGATACAGCTACTGTCTGGTGTTACAGGGGGCTACATTAGATTGAAAATCAACAAAATAAATAAATCACTTTTTGATATATCCAGTTCATTACGTAAGTTCCCACACGATAAATGGTTATATTTAACCCTGTTAACACTGTTATTATTTTGTGAATACGGCACCGTATATGATAACGAAAACAATTATCAATTATATTTAAAGCAATAATAAAAAAATCCCTGCTTTTTATCGGTTGTTTCACGCATAAATATTATGGTAAGGTTGCGCCGTCATTTGGGGAGTAGCCAATTTCTGAATATCAGTTTCAGAAATGCCCGTATCAACATACTCGTTTTATACCGAAAGATTGCTAGTATCTCCGTCATGCAGAAGCGGATATACGGCATCAGGTATAGTAAAAACGTGGTGCGGGCGGCAGTGATGCAGGCGAGACCATAGACACATGTCCCCTATTTAGGTTGGGAAGGCGACATGTGAATATGGAGAACCGCCCAGCCGAGGCTATTGCTATGAATCTTTCTGCTACGCTTATTCTTGCTTTTGGCATGTCCATGGATGCCTTTGCGGCTTCCATCGGTAAAGGTGCCGTCCTGCATAAACCACGCTTTCGCGACGCGATTCGCACTGGATTAATCTTTGGGCTGGTCGAAGCCATTACCCCCCTTATCGGTTGGGCGCTGGGTTTCTTCGCCAGCCAATACATCATTGAGTGGGATCATTGGGTGGCTTTCACGCTGCTGGTCATCCTGGGTGGGCGCATGATTATGCAAGGCATAAGCAGCGCGCATAACGAGGACGATGAACCAGTACGCCGCCACACGCTGTTTGCCCTGGTTTGTACCGCCATCGCCACCAGTCTCGATGCAATGGCCATCGGTGTAGGTCTGGTCTTCTTGCAAGTCAATATCTTCCATACCGCGATGGTTATCGGTTGCGCCACCATGATTATGGTGACATTGGGTATGATGATTGGCCGCTACATCGGTCCATTGATGGGGAAAAAAGCTGAAATCTTTGGCGGTGTGGTGTTGATTGGTATTGGCAACAATATTCTCTACGAACACCTGTTCAGCGTTGCCTGATCAGCACACGTTAATAAAAAGGGAGCCTGCGCTCCCTTTTTTAATGCTACTCAACATCTCTCTGATGAAAGCGGATAATGAAATCCGTCTCACATGCAAAGCGCTCGGTATCCAACAGTTGCTGTTTAACCGCTTGCGACGCGCGCCAGGCAAAGGGCGTCATTTGCAACAATGCCGCTGCCTCATCACCGCCTAAGGACATTTCATACGCTAGCGTGTGCTCTGCTTGCAGCGTAAAACCCGGCAGCACTTCTGCTTTTATCGGGTGCAGCATGACAGCATCATAGACTTGGGCCTTAAGCTGATACAAATGACGCGGACCGGGAGAAACGGTGATCACCCACCCTTGCGGTTTTACAGTTCTCGCCAACTCTTCCCCATCACAGGGCGCATAAATTTTCAGTATTCCATCCAGCGTCGCATCCACGAACGGTAAACGTCGGCTTGAGGCAACACAAAATTCAACCGCCGTATAGCGTTTTGCGGCCCGTTGAATAGCGGCCTTAGATATATCCAGGCCGAAAATCTGAACTGCCGGTAATGCCTCCGCCAATGCCCCGGTGTAATACCCTTCACCACAGCCAATATCCAGCAGTGACTGCGCCTGCGGTGCAAGCACGCGATGTATATGTTGCAGTAGTGCAGCCTGTAACGGCTGATAATGACCTGCATCCAGAAAAAGGCGACGGGCACGCATCATCTCTGCGTTGTCACCGGGCATTTTGGAGCGCTTAAATTGTACCGGTAGAAGATTGACGTAGCCTTCTCTGGCGCGATCGAAATGATGCGTGCCGCATGACCATTGGCGATCGTTAGCCTGTAACGGCTGATGACAGAGCGGGCATTGATAAAACATGGACATATTTTCCTACAGAGCGATAAAAACACGTGCGGATAGGCGGCAATGAGAAAGGCAGACAAATCTATGGTCACCCCCATTTTTGCAACACTGATTTTTGACTAATGGTGGGCTTGCTTCAATCTATCCGGCGTCTCTGTGGGCGAGATGCCCGCGCCTCGATGAGTTCCGCGCCTGGTGAACCTGAAAAGGCCCTCGGCTTCAGTGAGCCATTTTTGTCGTCAGGTTTTTCAGCAGGTCGATATGCCGTTCATGTCATCAATAATCAGTCTTCGCAAAACCAGATAGGTAACTGCTGTTTAATTACTTAATAATCAGTCTGTTGATTTAGTTCTACATAACATCAGGCCTGATATTCATTGTGATTAGTTGTGATTGACCAGGCTATTCGCGCCAGTTTGTTTGCCAGAGCACAGGCGACAATATTTGAATGTTTGTTATCGAGTTGCCCCCGAACCCATTCAGCAAGCCTGCCCTGCTGATATTCAAGTCGCATCATGAACGAGCGGGCACATTGAACCAGAAGTTTGCGTAAATTTTTATCACCTCGTTTGCTTATCCCCAGCAGAGTCGGTTTGCCTCCTGTGCTGTATTGTCGCGGTACAAGCCCTGTGGAAGCCGCAAAATCCCTGCTACATGAAAATTGTTTTCCATCGCCGAACTGTGATGAAAGTAAGCTGGCAGTAATCGGACCGACGCCTGGAATTGTCATAATTCGCTGTGCAGTATCATCAGCTTTGATTGACTGATTTAATTCTGATTCCAGCGCTGTTATTTGCTCGACAAGGGAAAGTGTAGTGGTCAACTAATATTGGCCACCGCATTAGACTGTATGTAGAACAGTCGCTCAGATTCGTTTGGAGTTAAGCCGCCGTTATACCAGTGAGGCCGGATAGCGCTGTAATACCCCGTGATGTAGCGGATAATCGCGTCCTGGGCTTCGCTGAAGCTGTTGTAACCCTTTGTCGGCACCCATTCTGTCTTCAGGCTGCGGAAGAACCGCTCCATTGGCGCATTATCCCAGCAGTTACCCCGCCGACTCATACTCTGCTTTATCCGGCAGCGCCACAGGGCTTGCCGGTATTGACGGCTGGTATAGTGGCTGCCCTGGTCGCTGTGGAACATGACTCCTGTTGGTTGTCCCCGGAGTTCCCAGGCCATCTGCAACGCTTTAACTGTCAGCGCCGAGTCCGGCGACGTCGACATGGCCCAGCCCACCGGTTTGCGGGCGAACAGGTCTAGCACCACCGCAAGGTAAGCCCAGCATTTGCCCGTCCAGATGTAGGTCACATCGCCGCACCAGACCTGATCCGGCGCGGTAACCGCGAACTGGCGGTTGAGATAGTTCGGTATTTCAACGTGTTCATTGCCGCCGCGTTTGTATTTGTGAGCCGGTCGCTGGCAGCTGGCGATACCCAGCTCCTTCATCAGCTTGCCAGCCAGCCAGCGCCCCATTTTGACACCAGAGCTGCCGGTGACGATGGTCGCGATACTTCGAGCGCCGGCAGAGCCGCCGCTGGCGTTCCAGGCTTCCATGACGCGACTACACTTAACCACGCGCTCACCGTCGGGTTCATTAGCGGAAGCCTGCCAGTGCCTGTAGCTGCTGCGATGTACCTCAAAAGTTTGGCACAACGCCGTGACCGGGTATCGCGCCCTCAGCCTGTCGACTACCGTGAACCGTTGAGTGAGTCCGACATTAAGAGCGCCGTAGCCTTTTTTAGGATTTCGTTCTCCATTTCAAGGCATTGGACTTTTTTCTTCATCTCACGCAGCTCGAGCTGTTCAGGGGTAAGAGGAAGTCCCGTTGGCGTTTTTCCCTGTCGTTCAAGGCGAAGCTTATTGACCCAGCGACTAATGGCAGAATGGCTGACATTAACCGCCTCTGCGGCCTTAACGTATGTGTAGCCGTGGTCGACAACCAGCTTTGCGGCTTCGAGCTTAAATTCCGCCGTAAAATGTTTACCCATGAGGTCACCTGTCGTGTTGATGAGGTGAGCATATCACCTCCGATCAGGTGGCCAGTATCAGTGTGCCACTACAGTCATCTAAGTCTGCGTGACTACGATGCTCAGGTGGGTGAAGCCATGGCGATGGTCAAAGTGCTTAACCGGATCACGCTATTAGGAATGCCGAACAGTATTCGCATCACGTAACAATCGACCTGGGGCACAGTCGTTACAAGTTCTGATTTATTCAACAAAGCCGGTAATGACTCCAATTAGTAGAACATGTGTTTTTCGATGAAGGCTCCGATGACTTTTTCGTGGAGCGCGAGAAGCAAATCGTTTTACGCGCCAGTCGTTTAATGCGGGTACGGAGCGTCAGGTTATTGCGCTCTATGCGTTGCGTGAAGATCTTGCCAGTCAGATCTTTCTGCTTCGGAACCTCTCTTGCATAGCTGCCCCAGTTGTCACTGGTAATCATGCCGATGTTGAACGGTGTCAACAGAGCCAGCAATTCACGGCAGGTCTCATCGGTTCGGGGGCCAAAAGTGTAGACCAGAACACCGCCCGTTTTGGTATTGTAAGCGTACCAGAGCCAGTGCTGTAGCGCCTTACTGCCAACGAAGCTCCATTGCTCATCAAGTTCACAGATAAGGGCGACGTCGGCGTGAGCAACGGGAGAAGACGTTATCCTGCGAGGCGAGAGCTTTTTAAAGCCCGGATGACCGTATTGATGCCGATTTTCAACGTTCTGGCGGTATCGCGAACACCGGCACCGTTGAAGGCCATATCAACGATCTGCTCTTTGACTCCCGGCTTTCGCGCTTCATAGCGGTAGGTAAGCTGGAATACACGGCGACAGCACTGACACCGGAAGCGTTCGCGCTTAGTTGGACTAAGGCCATGTCGATAAACTTTATCTGAATGGCAGCGAGGGCAATGAACAAAAACAGTAACCACGTGGAAACCTCAAATAGCGGCAGAATATCACAAAAGCCAACTATTTGAAGGCATTACCCTTATTATTATGCTACCGGGAGGAAAATGCATCCTATGACACAGGTTACTCCCGCCAGGATTCATTAATACCCTTGAACCATTACGCCAACTAATAACGCCAGTACTACCAAGAGAATGATGCTGGCCATCTTCCAGCGCCTTTCTGATTTTGCTCCCATTGCGAATACCCTCCCAACATCGCATACTTCCATTGCACACTTTTTGGTATATCGGCCGATCAACAATTTTTTTTATACATGTTGTGCCGCCAGAGAGCATTTAGCGTCCAACGAAAAAACACCATAAACACAGCAGCAACAGTTAGACGTCATTCGTTACGTTAAGTAAGATTTGTTAACCAGAATCACGATTTTACAACAAGGCAACATTCAAGATATGCAAGGATCGCTTAAAAGCACACGGCAGTGGATAAACACAGGGTATCAGCGTCGCAGTTATCGCAAGAGACGCTTGACTTAAATGCGATTGAGAATTATTTTTATCTAATAATTAACCATCGCGACTTGTAAGGATATGTCTATGCGTTTCTTTCAGGCCTTCACCCCTTCTCGAATTGTAAATCTTACCCTGCCTCTGGCGCTCTTCGCCGCATTCACTCTCGCTTCACCAGCGAATGCCAAAGACAAACTCAAGGTGGTAACCACCTTTACCATTATTCAGGATATCGCGCAGAACATCGCGGGAGAGGCGGCTATCGTTGAGTCGATCACCAAGCCAGGTGCAGAGATCCATGACTACCAACCCACACCGCGGGATATCGTTAAGGCGCAATCCGCTGATCTTATCTTGTGGAACGGTTTGAATCTGGAGCGCTGGTTTAGTCGCTTCTTTGAAAATATTAAAGATGTCCCGGCGGTTACGGTGACAGAAGGGATAACACCACTGCCGATCCGTGAAGGGGCCTATAACGGCAACCCGAACCCACATGCCTGGATGTCCCCCAGCAACGCATTAATTTATGTCGAGAACATTCGTAAGGGGCTGGTGCAATACGATCCTGATAACGCGGAGATCTATAACCGTAATGCTAAAGCCTATGCAGAAAAAATCACCGCACTGGATGCCCCCCTGCGTGAACGTTTGGCACGGATTCCAGAAGCGCAGCGTTGGCTCGTCACCAGCGAAGGGGCCTTTAGTTACCTCACCACCGATTATCAATTCAACGAAGTTTATCTGTGGCCTATCAATGCTGATGAGCAGGGTTCTCCCCAGCAGGTACGTCTCGTGATCGATACCGTGCGTGAAAAACACATCCCGGTGGTGTTTAGTGAAAGCACTATTTCTGATAAACCGGCTAAGCAGGTCAGTAAAGAAACCGGCGCGAAATATGGCGGCGTGTTGTATGTTGACTCATTGTCTAATGAAAAGGGTCCGGTTCCCACCTACCTGGATCTGCTGCAAACCACGGTGAACACCATCGCCGAAGGATTCAATCAATGAGTCGTATACCAGAATTAGCCCTCACCGTCGACGATGTTTCTGTGACGTACAGCAATGGCCACCAGGCGATTCGAAACGCGTCATTTTCACTGGGCGGCGGCACGATCTGCGCTCTGGTCGGGGTCAACGGCAGCGGTAAATCCACCCTATTCAAAAGCATCATGGGGCTGGTGAACCCCTCTTCGGGCCAGGTCCGTCTTAACGGTGAAGCTATCAGTGAGGCGTTGAAAAAAAATCTCATCGCCTATGTGCCGCAAACGGAAGAGGTTGACTGGAATTTTCCCGTACTGGTTTCCGACGTGGTGATGATGGGGCGCTACGGCAAAATGAACTTTTTGCGCATCCCGCGCCAGCAAGATCGTGACGTGATAAACGATGCCATGGCTCGTGTCGGCATGAGTGCGCTGAGTCAACGCCAAATCGGTGAACTCTCCGGCGGTCAAAAAAAGCGGGTTTTCCTGGCGCGGGCGCTGGCGCAACAAGGGTGTGTGCTCCTGTTGGATGAACCCTTTACCGGCGTTGATGTAAAAACCGAAAACGCCATTATCGATCTGCTGCGCACCTTGCGCGATGAGGGGCATTTGATTTTGGTAGCAACCCACAACCTCGGCAGCGTACCTGAATTTTGCGACAGTGTGATTCTGGTCAACCGCACCGTGCTGGCAGCCGGCCCTACTGCGACCACCTTCACTCAGAGTAATCTGGAGAAAACCTTTGGCGGTGTACTGCGTCATATTAATCTCGGTGGCGAGCACCTGCATGATGACGACGATGCCCGAACCGTCACCGTATTGACCGATGACGAACGCCCTGCCGTCTTCTATGGTTCACCCCCCAGCGACACACCGGCATTCCGCTCCCGGCCAGAGGATAACTAACGTAGATGTTTGAACTTTTGTTGCAACCGTTCCATTACAACTACATGGTGAAGGCGATTTGGGTGAGTGCCATCGTAGGCGGTGTCTGTGCCTTTCTTTCCGCTTACCTGATGCTCAAAGGCTGGTCACTGATGGGCGATGCCCTCTCCCACTCAGTGGTGCCCGGCGTCGCGGGAGCCTACGCACTGGGGTTGCCCTATGCGGCAGGCGCTTTTTTTACCGGAATGCTGGCCGCCTTGGCAATGACGCTCATCCGTCACATTACACGTTTGCGTGAAGATGCCATTATTGGTTTTATCTTTTCCACTTTTTTTGCCGCCGGGCTGCTCATCATCTCCCTTAACCCCACCTCGGTTAATGTACAGTCGATTATTTTTGGCAATATCCTCGGCATTGCCGATGAGGACGTGCTTCAGGTCGAAATTATCATCGGCATCACTTTCATCATCATGTGCGTGCTGTGGAAAGATCTGTTGGCGGTGTTTTTTGATGAGAACCACGCCCGTTCCATCGGTTTATCGCCATTGAAACTCAAAATCCTGTTTTTTACCCTGCTCAGCGCCTGCACTGTCGCCGCGCTGCAAACCGTAGGCGCCATTTTGGTGATTGCTATGGTGATCACGCCAGGGGTTACCGCTTACCTGTTAACCGACCGTTTTGGCAGACTGATTATTATTGCCATTGGACTCGGTGCCATCAGCAGCGCGTTAGGCGCCTATCTCAGTTTTTATCTTGATGGCGCAACGGGCGGAGTGATTGTCACGTTGCAAACGCTGATTTTCCTGCTGGCGTTTCTGTTTGCCCCGAAACATGGCTTGCTGGCAACACGGCGCGCGCGCCACCGTGCGACAGAAGGAGATCTCTCATGAGCCTGCTGTTTGATTGGATTCTGGAGCCGCTTGCCTATCCGTTCATGCAACGCGCACTGCTGGCCGCCGTCGTCACGGGTGTCGTGTGTGCGGTGCTCTCCTGCTATCTGGTGCTTAAAGGCTGGTCCTTAATGGGAGATGCCATCTCCCATGCCGTACTGCCCGGCATTGTTGTGGCATTTTTGCTCGGTATTCCCTTTGCGGTAGGCGCATTTGCTTCTGGCGTGCTGTGCGCGCTTGCCACCGGTTATCTGAAAGAGCATAGCCGTGTCAAAGAAGATACCGTGATGGGTATCGTTTTCTCTGGCATGTTCGCCCTCGGGCTGGTCATGTTTGCTCGGGTAGATTCCGACCAACATCTGTCGCATATTCTTTTTGGTAATGTGTTAGGGATCACTGCACAGGAGTTGACGCAAATCCTACTGATTGCCGGTGTTACGCTGGTGATTGTCATGCTCAAGCGCCGTGACCTGATGCTTTATTGCTTTGATCCGCACCATGCCCGCGTGATTGGCCTGCCGGTCAAATGGCTCCACTACGGTCTGCTTTGCCTGCTGGCGATGACGATCGTTGCCTCGCTGCAAGCCGTTGGGGTAATTTTGGTCATCGCCATGCTTATCGCCCCCGGTATCGTCGCGTTTATGGTGTGTAAAACCTTCGATGGTATGCTGATCGTCGCCACCTGCGTGTCAGTGTTTTCCTGCGTTACCGGTACGCTGATCAGTTTTTATCTGGATGGTGCCACAGGGCCCTGTATTGTGTTGGTGCAAGCGCTGTTCTTCGCACTGGCCTTGACCATTCATCAGGTTCGTACCCGACGTCAGCGTACCGCGCAGACTGCGTTGTCTTGAGACGATAGCGCGTTTTTTAGCCCGCTGCTGACGATTCAGGCTATACTGCTCTAGGTTTCAGACGCAGCAGCGATTGCCCATGCTGTGCGACAGCTTCAGGTTTACTGATAAGGAATACGCTAAGGTAACTATCTCTACGTAACATCATCAACGGGGGTGGCGCTATGTGGCAAGCAATCGGCAAGCTATTGGATGAACATAGTGGAACCGCTGATATCTTCGAGTACCAGGCGTGTGAAGCTGGCGAGATGCACACCGTCTGGCAGGTCAAATACGGGGAGTATGATGTTTTCGTAAAGAGCGATATTCGTGAGATGTTGCCCAAATTCACCGCTGAAGCCGATCAGCTTGCGCTGCTGGCACGCAGTCGTACCGTGCGTGTCCCTGCTGTGTATGGCGTCGGCAGTTCGCGGGACCACAGTTTTCTGCTGATGGAATACCTCGCCCCCAAACCGCTGGATGCTCACAGTGCTTGGTGCCTCGGCGAGCAACTGGCACATCTGCATCAGTGAAGCGACCAGCCTCAGTTTGGTCTGGATTTTGATAATGACCTCTCAACCACGCCGCAGCCTAATAGCTGGCAGCGGCGTTGGGCCACGTTCTTTGCCGAACAGCGCATTGGCTGGCAGTTACAGTTGGCTGCCGAAAAAGGGATGTACTTCGGTGATATTGATTCGTTGATTATGCAGGTGGAATCGAGACTGGGCGGACACCAACCGCAACCCTCTCTGCTGCACGGCGACCTTTGGCCGGATAACTGCGCCAGTTATCAAGATGGCAGTTTCCTGTTCGATCCTGCCAGCTATTGGGGAGACAGAGAGTGTGATTTGGCGATGTTACCCCTCAGCCCCTCACTGCCGCCGCAAATCTATGACGGTTATCAAAACGTCTGGCCGCTGGATAAAGGCTTTATCGAACGCCAGCCGCTCTACCAAATCTATTATCTACTCAATCGGGCAAATCTGTTTGGCGGGCAGCACATTATTGCGGCGCAACACGCTATTGAGCAGCAGTTGACCACTTAAATCACGCCGCCCTTGCGCATCATGGCGAAAGGGCGGCAACAGTTGTCACACCGGAACACCCAGCAGGCGCAAAACCAGATAACCGGCAACGGCGGTAATGATCGGCATAATATAAAGCGGGAAATATTGCAGGAAAATGGTGTGGTGTGGCACTTCTGCTCGTGACGCAAGTTCTCCACGGGTTCGCCCCTCACTCCCTTTCATTTTCTCCAGAATTACCTGATCCTCAATGCCCTCACGTACCGCCCGCGCCTGCCGTGACATGCGCGCGCCGCTCACTTGCAGCGCCAGTCCAACAAAAATCAGCAGATAGATAATCCAGAACATGATACTGGCGGCGGCGAAGGGCCGGGAGAAATCCGGCATCGGCGAGTTGTACCAAAAAAGGTTAAGAAACGGCGTGTTAAAACGCGTCATCTCGATCATCAGGTGCAGGAAATCCAGAAGTACCGCATCAATGCCCTGCTTTTTTTGCACATATTGATAGACATAGTTCGCCAGCGAAATACAGGTTGATAGCAGAGCCGGGATAAAAAGGATCCATCCTGCAATGCGTTTTATAATTGCAATAAGACCCGCCTGTTGGTACGTCATGAGTTCCCCTTATAAATGACGCGATAAAATAGCCTCCACCTGGCACGATCGACGCCAAGGCAGTGGGCTGACAACGCCGAAACAGAATCTGCTGGCATATCCCATTGCATTATAACCATAATTACCGTTGATAGGCAGTGCAGGCACCCTTACACGACGTCCCATGACACTGAAAACTGTGGTAGCCTGCCAGTAATACCGCTGAAATGAACGGCTCGGAAGCGGCCAACTCAGCCAAATGGCCTCTTTTTACCTGACAGGAGACGTAAATGTCTGTAGCCAACACGCCTCGTGCCGCCTTGTTTGATATGGACGGCTTGCTGATCGATTCAGAACCTTTATGGGAGCAGGCTGAGGTAGAAGTGATTGCGGCATTAGGGGTGGATACCTCTGTGCGCGATACCCTGCCCGACTTGTTAGGCTTGCGTATCGATCTGGTGGTTGACCTGTGGTATCAGCATGCCCCCTGGAAAACCCCTAGCCGCAGTGAAGTGGTCAAGCGTATTATCGCCCGCACCTTTGAACTGGTGGATGAAAGCCGCCCGCTTTTGCCCGGCGTGGAGCACGCCTTACAGTTGTGTTGTGAACAGTGTAGTGGCACACTGATACTGGCCACCTGAGCGGAGGTGATATGCTCACCTCATCAACACGACAGGTGACCTCATGGGTAAACATTTTACGGCGGAATTTAAGCTCGAAGCCGCAAAGCTGGTTGTCGACCACGGCTACACATACGTTAAGGCCGCAGAGGCGGTTAATGTCAGCCATTCTGCCATTAGTCGCTGGGTCAATAAGCTTCGCCTTGAACGACAGGGAAAAACGCCAACGGGACTTCCTCTTACCCCTGAACAGCTCGAGCTGCGTGAGATGAAGAAAAAAGTCCAATGCCTTGAAATGGAGAACGAAATCCTAAAAAAGGCTACGGCGCTCTTAATGTCGGACTCACTCAACGGTTCACGGTAGTCGACAGGCTGAGGGCGCGATACCCGGTCACGGCGTTGTGCCAAACTTTTGAGGTACATCGCAGCAGCTACAGGCACTGGCAGGCTTCCGCTAATGAACCCGACGGTGAGCGCGTGGTTAAGTGTAGTCGCGTCATGGAAGCCTGGAACGCCAGCGGCGGCTCTGCCGGCGCTCGAAGTATCGCGACCATCGTCACCGGCAGCTCCGGTGTCAAAATGGGGCGCTGGCTGGCTGGCAAGCTGATGAAGGAGCTGGGTATCGCCAGCTGCCAGCGACCGGCTCACAAATACAAACGCGGCGGCAATGAACACGTTGAAATACCGAACTATCTCAACCGCCAGTTCGCGGTTACCGCGCCGGATCAGGTCTGGTGCGGCGATGTGACCTACATCTGGACGGGCAAATGCTGGGCTTACCTTGCGGTGGTGCTAGACCTGTTCGCCCGCAAACCGGTGGGCTGGGCCATGTCGACGTCGCCGGACTCGGCGCTGACAGTTAAAGCGTTGCAGATGGCCTGGGAACTCCGGGGACAACCAACAGGAGTCATGTTCCACAGCGACCAGGGCAGCCACTATACCAGCCGTCAATACCGGCAAGCCCTGTGGCGCTGCCGGATAAAGCAGAGTATGAGTCGGCGGGGTAACTGCTGGGATAATGCGCCAATGGAGCGGTTCTTCCGCAGCCTGAAGACAGAATGGGTGCCGACAAAGGGTTACAACAGCTTCAGCGAAGCCCAGGACGCGATTATCCGCTACATCACGGGGTATTACAGCGCTATCCGGCCTCACTGGTATAACGGCGGCTTAACTCCAAACGAATCTGAGCGACTGTTCTACATACAGTCTAATGCGGTGGCCAATATTAGTTGACCACTACACCGCATTTCTTATCGGGTGTGATGATCATGGAGAGGCAAAAGACAGCGTACCGCGCGCGGTACGCTATACCACCGTTCCATCACCCACCGCGACCGTTGCGGGCGTGTGGATTGGTGAAATACGCGCTCACGATGAAACCACGCTCGGGTTCCAACTTGAAGGGCGGATCCTCAGTCGACAGGCAGAAATAGGTGACATTGTCACTAAAGGTCAGCTTCTGGCGACGCTGGCATTAATGCCTTCTGGGGCCATTGCCAGGGTTGAATTGGAGAATGCCACGGCAAATTGGCAAGCTGCGCAATCCCACAGAAAAAGCGCTGAGGCTACGCTCAAAAACGCGCGAGAAAACCTGGCATGGACCCAATTCACTGCACCGTGCGCTGGCGTTATCACCGCCGTCAGCGCTTCCGCGGGGCAGATAGTGAGCGCAGGGCAAGCGGTATTTACCCTCGCTGCAGGCCATGAGCGCGATGCGGTATTCGATGTCACCGATCCTCAGGCAATGGCCGGGCACGGTGAATCCCTATTCACTGTCTCACTGCTGAGCACACCCGCGCTCACCACACCGGGGATATTGCGTGATATCAGCCCTCAGGCCGATCCACAAACGCGTACCTGGCGCGTACGCATCTTGCTGGAAAAACCGCCGGTTGCTATGACACTGGGGGCAACGGTACGAGCAGAGATGCCTCAGGCGGCACAGGCGATGATGTCCCTTCCCGCTTCCGCACTGACCCGCTCTAATGACAAGGCTGCCATTTTTATTGTTACCCCAAAAAACCAACTACAACTGCGCCCCATTACCCTGGGGGGTTACACCACTACGTCTATTTTTGTCACACAGGGCATTGAGCCGGGTGAAAACGTGGTGACGGCTGGCGTGAGTAAGTTACGGGCTGGTGAAACCGTGGTCCTTGGGGAGAAGCAGCAATGAATCCGGCACGAAAAAAAACGGGGTTCAATCTCTCTGATTGGGCACTTAACCATCAGCAAACGGTGACGTTTTTTATGCTGATGATTATTGCCGCCGGTATCTTTAGCTATGAAAAACTGCCGCGCAATGAAGATCCCGCCTTCACCATCAAAACCACCGTTATCGCAGCGCAATGGCCCAGTGCGACACTGACGGATACCGTCAATCTGGTTACCGATACGCTGGAGAAAAAGCTGCAAGAAATTCCAGGTCTGGATTATATCGAGAGTGAAACGCGTGCCGGACAGTCATTTATCTACGTCAACCTGCGCGATGATACACCGCCAGCAAAAGTGCCTGATATCTGGTATCAGGTGCGCAAAAAAATGCAGGATATCGCCCCCACACTGCCACAAGGCGTTTCGGGCCCCAGCGTTAATGATGAATTTGATAACACCTTTGGCACAATCTACGGTTTTACCGCGGAAGGCTTTACTCCCCATGAATTGCGCGATCGGGTTGAGGACGTGCGACGTTCACTGATGAATCTGCCCGATGTCGGCAAAATCCCCCTGATAGGCGAACAGGAAGAACAGATCGTTATTGCCTTTTCACCACAAAAACTGGCCGGTATGGGGCTGGATCTGCAACAGGTGATGGCAGCCCTAAGCGAGCAGAACAAGGTTGTCCCTGCAGGAACACTGCGCACAGATCGGGATAATATCGCACTGCGCGTCAGTGGCGCATTTCGCTCAGAAGAGAGTCTGCGGGATATTACGCTTAACATCGGCGGACGTTACCTTCCCCTTACCGATATCGCCACCCTCAGCCGCCAGCCTGTTGAACCTCCGGCACTGGCATTTCGGGTTAATGGACAACCCGCGATCGGTCTGGCGATTGCGATGGCCCCCACGGGCAACATGCTGCGCTTTGGCCAGGCTATTGAACAGCGCATGACGGCCATTCAGTCGCAGTGGCCCTATGGTATCGAATTAACCCAGGTTGCTAATCAATCCGCAGTGGTCGAACAAACGGTTCACGGCTTCATCAAGGTGCTGATCGAGGCAATAGCGATCGTGCTGGCCGTTTCGTTTGTTTCCTTGGGATTACGCGCGGGTCTGGTCGTAGCGGCTGCCATACCGCTGGTGCTGGCGATGACCTTTACCGGTATGATGCTGACGGATATTGGACTGCAACGCATCTCGCTGGGCGCACTGATCATTGCGCTCGGGTTACTGGTAGATGACGCGATGATCACCGTGGAAGCGATGGTGTCGCGCCTGGAAGCCGGTGACAATCTGCGACGTGCGGCGACCTATGCCTTTGAGACAACCGCATTTCCAATGTTGACCGGCACGCTGGTGATGATCGCCGGTTTTATTCCGGTCGGTTTTGCCGCGTCGAGTGCCGGAGAGTACTGTTTTTCCCTGTTTGCAGTCGTGCTGATGGCATTACTTAGCTCATGGATTGTTGCCATTCTGTTCTCGCCATTGACAGGCATCTGGCTTTTACCGCGCCGTCTGCCAGCCCATTCCCACGCTCAGGGGGCTTTGTTGAATAAATCAGAACTTGTAACGACTGTGCCCCAGGTCGATTGTTACGTGATGCGAATACTGTTCGGTATTCCTAATAGCGTGATCCGGTTAAGCGCTTTGACCATCGCCATGGCTTCACCCACCTGAGCATCGTAGTCACGCAGACTTAGATGACCACCCAGAAGCGTTTTGAACCGGAACATGGCCGTTTCAGCCACTGAGCGTCGGTGATAGCCCACTTTCTTTTTCCAGGTATCATTGCTGCCGCTCAGGCGCTGATTTGCAACAGCGTGGTTATGCTCGTGGTAGTGGTCCGGCCAATATTGCGCCCCCCTTCGCGGCGGGATAAACGGCCTTATTTTCTTCCTCAGCAGAGCATCATGGCAGTAACCTGTATCGTAAGCGCCGTCAGCCGATGCCTCTCTGATTTTCCGGTGGGTCTGGTTTATCAGTGCCGGTAGAGCCTGGGCATCAGTCGTACCACTGAGCGACAAATCCGCACAGATAATCTCATGCGTCGCACTGTCTACTGCCAGATGCAGCTTACGCCACACCCTGCGTCTGTCGGCACCATGCTGCCGGACTTTCCATTCGCCTTCGCCAAAGACCTTCAGGCCGGTTCCATCAATGACCAGATGTGAGATTTCACCACGGGTTGGCGTTTTTATGCTGATGTTCACTGTCTTTGCTCGCTTGCTGAGCAGCGAATAGTCTGGACAATGCAGCGACAATTTAATCAGTTTAAAAATCGAGTCAACAAAACCCTGTAAAGCCCTCAATGAATCTATGGTCACCCCCATTTTTGCAACACTGATCTTTGATTAATGGTGGGCTTGCTTAAATCTATCCGGCGTCTTTATGGCCAAGGATGCCCGCGCCACGATGAGTTTCGCACCTGATATTCCTAAAAAGGCCATCGGCTTCATTGAGCCATTTTCATTTTTTGGTTTTATATCAGGCCGTCAGGCCGTTCATGTCATCAATAATCAGTCTTCGCAAAACCAGATGGGTAACTTCGTTAAATTGCTGACTGTTAGACCAGCATTACTGTTCAAACACGGTATTTCGTGTCGTTATTGCCCAAGCTATTCGAGCTAATTTATTTGCTAATGCACAGCACACAACGCAAGAATGTTTCCTGCCCAACTGAGACCTTACCCAATCAGCTAATCTCCCTGATTGATGGTCAATTCTTAGGATAAATACCCGCGCACATTGAACAAGCAATCGGCGAAGGTTTTTATCTCCACGCTTGCTAATACCCAGCAGAGTATTCTTCCCTCCAGTACTGTATTGGCGGGGTACAAGACATATCGTTATACACATCTTTCTAACGCACTGTTTAATCAATGAGTTACGGGTTTATCTCAGAGTGGCATTTTGAACCTCAAAAAGCCAATGGGATGGCTTGAATTCCTTAATTCACGGGGTTCTGAGCATCCTGTTCAAAAAATGGCCAAAAGATGTGTATAACGATATGGGTACAAGACCGGTGGAAGCGGCAAAATTACGACTGTTTTCATATTGCTTGCCATCGCCTAACTGTGATGATAAAACGCTGGCTGTTATCGGTCCAACACCAGGGATGGTCATTAAATGCTGGCCAGTTTCATCTAAATAACTGTTCCGAATAGTAGATCACCTGAAGGGAACTCAGTCCGAGTTGAGCGATCTGATCAATCGATAAAGCTCCCAAATCATCAACCGGACTTAGCGATGTCGAGCATAGCACCGATACCCCGTAACGAACGACGCCTGATGAAGAAAACTCTCCATAAAACGCGTGACAAGAATCACGCCCGCAGGCTGACCGCCATCCTGATGTTGCACCGGGGCGAGCGCGTGAGCGATGTCGCCAGAATGCTTTGCTGCGCCCGTTCGTCAATCGGCAGATGGATTAACTGGCTCACCCTGTACGGCATTGAAGGCCTCAAATCTCTGCGGGCCCGGTCGTGGCCGTCGCTGGCCGTTTGAACAGATCTGCGCACTGTTAATCCAGCTCGTAAAGCGTTCCCCTCATGATTTTGGCCATCAGCGTTCGCGCTGGAGCACGGAACTGCTAGCGATAAAAATCAATGAGATAACCGGTTGCCAGTTGCATGCTTCCACGGTGCGTCGTTGGCTGCCTTCTGCCGGTCTGGTGTGGCGACGCGCAGCTCCTACGCTGCGTATCCGCGACCCGCATAAGGAAGAAAAAATGGAGGCCATCGCGATGGCGCTGGAACAATGCAGCGCGGAACATCCCGTCTTTTACGAAGACGAAGTGGATATTCATCTGAATCCCAAAATTGGCGCGGACTGGCAGGTTCGCGGGAAGCAGAAACGCATCGTGACACCGGGCCAAAACGAGAAATATTATCTGGCGGGTGCATTACACAGCGGGACGGGAAAAGTCAGCTATGCTGGAGGAAACAGTAAAAGTTCGTGTTTGTTTATCAGTATGTTAGAGCATCTGAGAGCAACGTACAGACGGGCAAAAACGCTCACGCTGATAGTTGATAACTACATTATTCACAAAAGCCGGGAGACGCAGCGCTGGCTGGAAGAAAACCCGAAATTCAGGGTTATTTATCAGCCGGTGTACTCACCATGGGTAAATCATGTAGAGCGGTTATGGCAGGCGTTGCATGAAACCATTACCCGCAATCATCAATGCTGTTCAATGTGGCAGTGACTGAACAAGGTTCGCCGCTTCATGGAAACCGTCAGCCCGTTTCCCAGTGGAAAACATGGACAGGCAAAAGTGTAGCGGTATTAGGAACAGCTATTTAGAGAGAGTGCCTGCCCAAGTTCTCTTTCGAGCTCTGCTATCTGCCCAACCAAATATTGGTAATGATCGTGTAATCGAAGCAGCAACTGTGCCAGATAAGGTGGCAAGTCATTATCAGCCAGAACAGCTGAAAGCCTTTTGATTACCGCAATACCTTTCGGCATGCTGAGACCAAACTCCAGTAAAAAAGCATGCATTTGGTTAGTCGTTTTAACGTTGTCTCTGACCAACGACTCCCTGACGCGATGCAAGGCTCGCATAGCCTGCTGAGCCTCAGTTCTTGGCTGCACAAACCGCATGGAAGGGCGTGATCCGGCTTCGCATATTGCTTCGGCATCAACGAAATCGTTCTTGTTGCTCTTGACAAAAGGGCGGACAAACTGCGGAGAGATCAACTTTACTTCATGCCCCAGCTCACTGATCCGACGAGCCATAAAATGGGCACCGGCGCAGGCTTCCATTACAACGGTAGTAGGTGTACACGTAGCCAGAAACTCGATGAGTTTGGTGCGGGTAAACTTTTTCCGCAGTAATGCCTTGCCTGATTTATCCTGACAATGAATGTGAAAAGAATGTTTGCCGAGATCGATACCAATAAACGTGACGTTTTGCATGATGGCCTTCTCCATAAAGAAACACCCTGTCAGCGTACCGCTCACAGGGTGGGGGTGACCATCTCATTAGGCCAAACACGCGTTTCATCATCAGGACTGTGGTGATGGCCATATCTGAGTAGTGGAGCGGTCGTCCACGCCGTTCAGTAGTCGTTTTTTCCGTCCATGCAGCAATGGCTGATTCATCTAGCCATACGGTTAGAGAACCGCGCTGCTTGAGGGCATTGTTATAGGAGGGCCAGTTAGTGATTTTAAAATTTTGTTTTGCCATGGAGACCTGATGTTGAAACAACTATGGTGATCTGATCCGATGATTACCCAAACTTTCTATTTATTCAACAAAGCCCCACGTTCTCTCCCTCCGGGGTCACATCGTTATCTCCAGCGATAATGATTGACGTTTGAGGCCAGCGTTCCCGCACCGCCTGAGCGACGGATAGCAGATTCCCCGCATCAATGGCTGCCAGTACCAGCTCACCCCCCACCACATAGAGACTCAGCGCCGTGGCATAGCCCTCGGTAATCACTACGGTATCCGGGGTTTCGGGGATATAACCCACAGGAATAAAGGTCCCCTTTCTTTTTCGTACCCGCGAGCAGGCGCTTCTCTCCAGTGGGCCGTATGGTTTGAGCACCCGTTACCGTGCCTGACATCGTGCGCAGTACCAGCAGCAGCGAACCATCCTTGAGCAACGTGTGGGGGCCTTTCAGCCCCTTATTGTTGAGATAGACGGACTCGCCCATATGGGTAGCTTTCATCAAAGCCGCCACCCGTTCAGCTATCGGGCGCAGAGGCTTCTCTTTGGCGGGCTGCTTCTCCGGCAACGGCATTGCCATAGCTTCAGCTACCTTTCTGGCAGCATCAGGAGCGCTGCACTGGAACACTTTCATCACCAAATCCAGCCCCGTTCCTGAACCACAGTGTGAGCAAAAGTAAGTGCCTCTCCCTTCCTTGTCGTCAAAACGATAGCGGGTCTTACCCCCACAGTGGGGACATTCTCCCTCCTTGGGGTTGGTCGATATGTCGAGGCGCTGCAAGATGGCTTCCCAATGCCCGTTTGCCTTGAGGCGGATATCATCGACAAAAGTAGTCATACCCCACCTCCGAGCGTTGACGTCATATCTGCCACCATCGACTGCCAGATTTCAGCACCGTAGGCCGTAAATCCGCACTCGGTGACGCACTTTTCCAACAACCGTATGGCAGCGTCCTCCCATAGCCTGTAGTTCTGCTGCAAGGCTTCCAGAAAATAGCTATCCACGAGGTCACGGACGCCTTTCACCCCACCAACTATCTGAACTTCAATAGGGGGTACAGTTTCAATCACAAAGTGCTCCCCACCATTGGTCGTGGTCAGATGGTCATACAGCACCGCCGAATACTGGTTAGCCAGCGCATTAAGGCGGAAGTTTTTTGTTATCAGTGCCATATTTCCCCCTCAGTGTGTGGTTGGCGCTTCCGGCATCCCGGACTCGTTCAGCGTTTTGATAAAGTCATCATGCAACTCGGATAGCACCTTGCGCCCCATCTCGGAGAGGCCGCCGTTTTCACCACTCATTGCTGCATAGAACCGGATGGCGTTCATGGTTCACTGTTCAGGGCCGTATTTCTTAATCAACGCCCCCTCAATGTTGTTAGCCATCGCGAAGCGTTCAGTGGACAGATAAAGGTTCATCGCGCCATATTCGCCGCGATAAACCGCACATTCCCGGAATTCGCCCGGATTCCACTCAACGGCAACGGTGCCGTTCGCCTCACGTTGCTCATAGTCGAAGGCGTAGGCAATCAGCCAGCGCCACAGCAGCAGCGCGTCATTGTGGCTATAGGGGCTTTCGGATTTACCCCACTTCACGGCGATGGCGAGTGCCAAATCGAGGTCATCGTCCCACTCCCCGGCATCAAGGCGCGTCATGGCATCGGCGTAAGGGACGAGGTCTACATGTGCGTACAGGCGCTCGGCGGTGTGCTGCGATATCTTCATACCGTCCGGGGTATTCTCGACGTGATAACGGCTCATGCGGCGTCCTCCATCACAGCAGCCAACGTGCGGCTAAGTTCGCAGTTGAGGTCACACGCTATACTGAGTAAATCGATAAGAACCGGAGATACTTTCTCATCATTAGCCTTATCAAGAATGACTTCGTACAGTGAACAGGCTACGCTTGCCCGGTATGCTGCGGTATCGAGAGGGATTGGTGTGTTACGCATGTGACACCCTCTTAGCAAAGTCGCCCAAATCGCAGATAGAAATCTGATGCAGGTCAATTAATGTCCTGATTGCCGGACGTATCTGCTTTAATTCCTTGCGGCGTAGGGTCATGGCAGCACTACCGGGCTTACCGTGACCGTAGGAGGATTCCTTTTCAGCCTTGGCGACAATATGCTGTGCTTTCTCCGCTGGCATCTCGCGTAACTCTTCAAGGCTGGGTATTTCGACGTGACGGAGTTCGCCTAAGGTGTTGCGGCGGAAGTAGATATTGATCAGTTGCTTCTGTACGTCCCAAGAAAGATCATCGCGAAATGATTTCACTAGCATCAAATACCCGGACTCGGTGAGTGTAGTCAGCCCACGGTTAGGCACCGAAATCCCAAAAGAACGTAAAACGTTTTTTAGGGATGCAGGAATGAGCACGTAATCTTCGTCACAAACAAAATGTGACCGATGGACATTGAATGCCCGCTTTGCCGTCCCTTTAGGGCGACCATGCACTTTGTCAATCATGGCGAATGTGACGACGCGCTTACCTTGGTACTCGACTACCGGCATGGCAGTGTTCTGAATGGCAACGAAGTTAGACATGTGCCACCCCCTGAACGGTAACGATTTCCGTTATGGTTGCAGGAACTGTAACGATGTTCGTTATGGTTGAAGGTGTGGTGATTTTGACCATACCTTGAGGAATAGATATTTCCTCTATGCCTTCATGCGACATCTTGCGGACTAATAGTCCGGGAGACTGGTTGAATTGTGAGCGTGACTCCGTCCCTTTGGCGGACATAGTGGGATTTGCAGAGCGTTTAACGCCCACCTTTTGCGACTTGGGGTCTTTAAGACCCTGAGTGAAGCGATTCACAGGTTGACGACCAGCCCATATCAGGCGGCTGTCTTTGAACAGGGCGATGAAGGTGCGGCGATCTTGGCGTGTGAACGACACTTTGCCGTAGGGCACAGTTGAGTATTCGGGGATAATCCAGTAGGTATCTGTAAATTTGGGGCGAGTTTGGGTACACTTCGGCTCAGCCATAGCGTTAGACTCCTTAACGTCACTGGTTAGATGCCCCGGTAGTGCCGTAAACACTTCGGGGCGTTGCTTTTTAAGATAACCACCTTTAGCATGGCGCATACCATTAAATAACAAACTAACATGGCGGTATGCACCAATGCAAGCAAAAAATAAAAAGTCCAACCACGAGCGTTCGGGTAGCACCAGAAAAATTATCCGTTTCGAGGATGGGTTACTTGAGCAAATAGAGTCCATAGCTGGGAATGGTAATTTCAGTGCATGGGTCAAAGCGGCTTGCAGAGAAAAGTTACGCAGATTTGGCATCGAACCCAAAGCCTGACTAGCCCGATGCCATTTAGTGAAGCCGGTAGCTTGCAAGCGCGAATTGTGGTGTAATTCGTTCGCTTCCTCACAAGTGAGCAACTGCATGACTCGAAGGGCCGGACGTGGCCCTTTTTCTTTGCACGCCGTCTGCACAAACGCCGATTCCGTCTTGATATTCAGTAAGTTATCTGTGCGCAAGCCCCCTACATTGACGGAAGCTAACCCATTGATTGTATTGCGAGAGGTCACGGTGACCCCCTGCATGGGGCTACGGTGCTGGCGATATTTTGCGCTCCCCGATTCTGGGGAACTCAAATTGGCGTAACCTGCTGAATCCTCCGAGGTCATCGATACAGTGACCCCGGCGTAAGGTGTTGATTCTTGCGAGGCCGTCACTTTGAATCGGCAAAATATTTTGCTCAATGGGCCAGCCAAGGGGAAGGCTTCTTTCTGGCTGGCATATCCCAAGTCATATCGTTATACACATCTTTTGGCCATTTTTTGAACAGGATGCTCAGAACCCCGTGAATTAAGGCATTCAAGCCATCCCATTGGCTTTTTGAGGTTCAAAATGCCACTCTGAGATAAACCCGTAACTCATTGATTAAACAGTGCGTTAGAAAGATGTGTATAACGATATGATCCCAAGTCTGCTAATCCCTCCGTTTCAATCGGAAGAATGCCGCACTGGAATATATCGCTCACTTTATTTAAGGCGTAGGGATACCCGTTCCGGTTATTACCGGAAATTATCGTTAACAGGCTTTGTTGAATAATAGGGAATCGTGCTGTTTTACTATGCCCATTTTGGTAGAAAATGCTTATCACCTCAGGCATTCCGTTTTCTCATGATGCTTAACTGCATGATTTTACGTTGCTGGAAACAATCGTTTTACTGGGCTGGTAGCATAAAATCTGTTTATTCAACAAAGCCTCGTTAACATGGTTAGACCTTAATTATTTATGAGCGTTGGCGTACGGGTTATGCACGTTTTGGTAATGACTCCAATTAGTAGAACATGTGTTTTTCGATGAAGGCTCCGATGACTTTTTCGTGGAGCTCGACGGAGCGCGAGAAGCAAATCGTTTTACGCGCCAGTCGTTTAATGCGGGTACGGAGCGTCAGGTTATTGCGCTCTATGCGTTGCGTGAAGATCTTGCCAGTCAGATGTTTCTGCTTCGGAACCTCTCTTGCATAGCTGCCCCAGTTGTCACTGGTAATCATGCCGATGTTGAACGGTGTCAACAGAGCCAGCAATTCACGGCAGGTCTCATCGGTTCGGGGGCCAAAAGTGTAGGCCAGAACACCGCCCGTTTTGGTATTGTAAGCGTACCAGAGCCAGTGCTGTAGCGCCTTACTGCCAACGAAGCTCCATTGCTCATCAAGTTCACAGATAAGGGCGACGTCGGCGTGAGCAACGGGAGAAGACGTTATCCTGCGGGGCGAGAGCTTTTTAAAGCCCGGATGACCGTATTGATACCGATTTTCAACGTTCTGGCGGTATCGCGAACACCGGCACCGTTGAAGGCCATATCAACGATCTGCTCTTTGACTCCCGGCTTTCGCGCTTCATAGCGGTAGGTAAGCTGGAATACACGGCGACAGCAGTGACACCGGGAGCGTTCGCGCTTAGTTGGACTAAGGCCATGTCGATAAACTTTATCTGAATGGCAGCGAGGGCAATGAACAAAAACAGTAACCACGTGGAAACCTCAAATAGCGGCAGAATATCACAAAAGCCAACTATTTTAAGGCATTACCAGGAAAATCAATCTCAATATTGAAATTGCGGGGAAGAGATGACATTACTGAGTCTTTTGGTTGATAAGTGATCTTGACCCACCATCTCCGGACAGCTTTTGTATCTTAAGTTAACGATGCCCGCTGGCGCCGATATTCTCTTGGGGAGTTGTATCCCAGCGCACTGTGCGGATGGTTTTCATTGTAATGATTGAACGCCGCTGCAAGGTTCTTCAGCGCTGTTCGCACATCGGGTTTTGGCATGAAGGCGATGTAATCTTCCTTCATCGTCTTCACGAACCGTTCTGCCATGCCGTTACTCTGTGGACGGCTCACTGCTGTTGTGCAGGGCTCCAGATTCAGTTCTCTGGCGAACTTCCGCGTTTCATGCGCTGTGTACGCTGAACCATTATCCGTCAGCCATTGCACTGGTTTATCCGGCAGCGCGCTACCGAAGCGTTTTTCCACCGACCTCAGCATCACATCCTGCACGGTTGAACTGTCATAACCCCTGGTGCTCGCTGCCCAGTCTATGGCCACCTCGTTATACACAAGTCCGCAACGCCTTATATGCCAAGGGTTAGCGGGCTGAAATAGGCAGCCAGTGGGGTTGTAAATGAAGAGAAACCGACGTGTACTATCGCCATTTACGGCGCTGAAAAATGACACGGGATTCAGATGGCTGGGCACACCAAGAACTGGAAGGGGTAAATCTTGGTGACACGAGGCTCAATAAGCGTGCCAAAGGGCTTTTGATACGGCTGGCTGAGAATCCGCAAGCCAGCATTCCGCATGCGTGCCTCGGATGGTCTGAGACGCTGGGTGCTTACCGCTTCATGGAGAACCAAGCATTCGAATGGCGAGACATTCTGCAACCTCACTGGCAGCGTACGCAGGAAAGGATCCGAGAACACGAGGTTGTGCTGTGTATCCAAGACACTACCGAGCTTGACTTCAACGGGCAGCAAATCCAAGGCTTGGGTCCCTTGAACTACGAAGCCAGGCGTGGTCTGTATCTGCATCCGACCTACGCGGTCAGTCCGGATCGCGTGGGGTTGGGCGTACTGGATGCGTGGATGTGGGCAAGAGAGCCGAAGGATGCAGACGGAAAACGCTATGGGATCAAGGAGAGTACGCGCTGGCTCGAGGGATACGAGCGAGTTGCTGAACTCGCCTCGGAGTTGCCAAACACACGTCTGGTGTACTTAGCCGATCGCGAAGCGGATATCAAGGCGTTGATGCAGCTCGCTGATGACCTTGGCACTCCGGCTGACTGGTTGATCCGCTCGACTCATAATCGCAGTCTGGACTGTAATGAGAAGCTTTGGCAGAAGGTTGGAAAGACCGTGCCGGTGGGAGAAATCCAATTCGTTATGGCGGCTCGCG
The DNA here is from genome assembly GCF_053848865.1 of Symbiopectobacterium sp. Eva_TO. Classification (NCBI taxonomy): domain Bacteria; kingdom Pseudomonadati; phylum Pseudomonadota; class Gammaproteobacteria; order Enterobacterales; family Enterobacteriaceae; genus Symbiopectobacterium; species Symbiopectobacterium sp. Eva_TO. The sequence continues at coordinate 4,031,801 of NZ_JBSPEY010000004.1, forward strand.
CGGGGCAGAAGGCGCGTACGGTGAAACAGGCGCTGCGCGTGAAGCGAGTGTCGCTGCGTTGCGGGTTGGCAGTGACTTGTGTGATAGCCAAGGAAATTGAGCCGCCAGCAGGCGTGAAGCCGGTCGAGTGGCGGTTGCTGAGCAATCGCGTACCTGAAGGACGAGAAGATATCGTGGAGCTGATCGACTGGTATCGGGCTAGATGGGAAATCGAGATGTTCTTCAATGTGCTGAAGAACGGCTGCTGTGTCGAAGCGTTACAGTTATCGACCGTGGATCGCATTGAGCGGGCATTGGCGCTGTTCATGATCGTGGCATGGCGCATCGCCTATTTAATGCGTATGGGACGAACCTGTCCAGAGCTAGACGCAATGTTGTTCTTTGATTCCGACGAGACTCATGGCGCTTACCTACTGATGAACAAGCGTATGCCCAAGGGCCGCCCTAAGCTAAACGAAGTATTGCGCTTAGTTGCGCAACTCGGAGGCTTTCTTGCTCGAAAAGGCGACGGTGAACCAGGCGCAAAAACTATCTGGAAAGGCTTGCAGAAAGTCATGACGGCCGCCGAAACGCTACGCGCGCTCAGGCACGAACAGAGATGTGTATAACGAGGTGGTCTATGGCCTCCCGGTCGCAGCAGTCCAGTGCGAACGTCACCCGCAGCTTCTCGCCGTTGTCACAACCGAACTCGAAGCCATCTGAGCACCAGCGCATATCGCTCTCTGCTACCGCGATTTTGCCTTTATGCTCCCGCTTCGGACGTTCAGTTTTATCATGCAACAACAGCAGGTTATGCTCGCTCATTATCCTGTAAAGCCGTTTGGCGTTCACCGGTGGAAGTCCCTCTGCACGACGTTGCTTACGCAGGATACCCCACACTCGGCGGTAACCGTAACTGGGCATGTCGCTGATGATACGGAGGATGTCCGATAATATCTCAGTATCAGCTTCGTCATTACGCCGGTTGCTGCGCCTGTCCAGCCAGTCGGCAGAACGGTTAACCCGCAGTGACAGCTGCGCACGCGACACGCTCATGGCGCGGCTGATCAGAGCTATTCCCCGTCCTTTGGCAACAAGGGCGCGTGCGCTATCCATTTTCGCGACTGGCCGTACTCCACTGCTTCTTTGAGGATCTCAACTTCCATCGTCTTCTTACCCAGAAGGCGCTGTAGCTCCCGGACCTGCTTGAGGGCAGTCGCCAGCGCCGAAGCTGGAACCACTTTTTCTCCGGCCGCAACGGCGGTGAGGCTTCCTTCCTGGTATTGCTTCTTCCACTTAAACAAAAGGCTGGGCTGGATGCCATGCAGGCGGGCTACATGGGAGTGAAGTGGCACACTGATACTGGCCACCTGAGCGGAGGTGATATGCTCACCTCATCAACACGACAGGTGACCTCATGGGTAAACATTTTACGGCGGAATTTAAGCTCGAAGCCGCAAAGCTGGTTGTCGACCACGGCTACACATACGTTAAGGCGCAGAGGCGGTTAATGTCAGCCATTCTGCCATTAGTCGCTGGGTCAATAAGCTTCGCCTTGAACGACAGGGAAAAACGCCAACGGGACTTCCTCTTACCCCTGAACAGCTCGAGCTGCGTGAGATGAAGAAAAAAGTCCAATGCCTTGAAATGGAGAACGAAATCCTAAAAAAGGCTACGGCGCTCTTAATGTCGGACTCACTCAACGGTTCACGGTAGTCGACAGGCTGAGGGCGCGATACCCGGTCACGGCGTTGTGCCAAACTTTTGAGGTACATCGCAGCAGCTACAGGCACTGGCAGGCTTCCGCTAATGAACCCGACGGTGAGCGCGTGGTTAAGTGTAGCCGCGTCATGGAAGCCTGGAACGCCAGCGGCGGCTCTGCCGGCGCTCGAAGTATCGCGACCATCGTCACCGGCAGCTCCGGTGTCAAAATGGGGCGCTGGCTGGCTGGCAAGCTGATGAAGGAGCTGGGTATCGCCAGCTGCCAGCGACCGGCTCACAAATACAAACGCGGCGGCAATGAACACGTTGAAATACCGAACTATCTCAACCGCCAGTTCGCGGTTACCGCGCCGGATCAGGTCTGGTGCGGCGATGTGACCTACATCTGGACGGGCAAATGCTGGGCTTACCTTGCGGTGGTGCTAGATCTGTTCGCCCGCAAACCGGTGGGCTGGGCCATGTCGACGTCGCCGGACTCGGCGCTGACAGTTAAAGCGTTGCAGATGGCCTGGGAACTCCGGGGACAACCAACAGGAGTCATGTTCCACAGCGACCAGGGCAGCCACTATACCAGCCGTCAATACCGGCAAGCCCTGTGGCGCTGCCGGATAAAGCAGAGTATGAGTCGGCGGGGTAACTGCTGGGATAATGCGCCAATGGAGCGGTTCTTCCGCAGCCTGAAGACAGAATGGGTGCCAACAAAGGGTTACAACAGCTTCAGCGAAGCCCAGGACGCGATTATCCGCTACATCACGGGGTATTACAGCGCTATCCGGCCTCACTGGTATAACGGCGGCTTAACTCCAAACGAATCTGAGCGACTGTTCTACATACAGTCTAATGCGGTGGCCAATATTAGTTGACCACTACAGATCCCGGCTTCACGCGCCAAATCGCACAGGCAGTGATTGTTATCCAACTGGGCGAGCAGTTTGTCGCGGACTTTTAGAATGCGCACCGTATCCCGACAGGGTACGGTGTAAGGCATCAAGGACGGCGTCTGTTCTACGGCGCGTAGACCCTGCGCCAACAGATCCAACACGCAGCTATGAATATGCAAACGTCCAGGCACGCAACTATCGCACAGAGTAAACAGGCTATCAGCCAACGTCAGGGTGTGATGCGGAACCATAAAACTGTAAATACCTTCATGCTGTAGCAAGCGTTCAATCTGCTGTGCCAATTCACCATCAACAATACGCCGTGGTGCCACCTGAATAACCAGACTACGGCTATGATGGCCGCGCGGATTGCGGCACCAGAGGCGGAGCGGGCTGCGAGTGGCAATCACTTTGGCCACGCCAAGTTCCATCACCAGCATACGGCCATCATCCAGATAATAATTTGGCGTGTCCCCGTCAAGAGTCAACAGAATGGTCAGGCACTGTTTAAGCGTGGCACTGCGATAATCTTCTTCGCGGGTAGTGATGTCGTTAAGGCAAAGATCCGATCCCATACTGCATATTCGCATCGTGATCGATCAGTGATTCGCATGACAATCGATCACGATTTCGCATCTAAGGTCGATCACTGATTCGCGTCGTATCGATCACTCCGGGACTTAACTCTTCTAACCTCCTCTCCGTTCGCAGTTTCTACTGAAATGGAGATAACGATGGCCAGAAAGAGAAAAAGCAGGAGTCCCATGGAGACTTGTCTTCAGATCTTCAAACTCAAATTTGAGTGCAACCAGTCTAATCGCACCATCGCCGCTGCTCTTAGGGTCAGCCCTTCCACAGTTTATGAGGTGCTCTCCCGTTTTACCGCCGCATCGCTGTCGTGGCCATTGCCTGATGCGCTCTTGCCAGAAAAACTGGAAAAGATGCTGTTCCCCACCCGCAGAATGCGCACCTCGGAGCTTATCGCGCCAGACTGGCTGTATATCGATACCGAGCTAAGACGGCCAGGAGTTACCAGGCAGCTGTTGTGGATAGAATACAGCACCGAAACCGGAGAAATGGCGCTGGGCTACTCTCAGTTCTGCCGTTGTTATCGCCAATGGAAGAAATGCCAGAAACGCTCGATGCGCCAGACCCACCGTGCCGGTGAGAAGCTGTTCATCGACTTCTGCGGGCCCACGGTGCCGGTATCCGACCCCGATACGGGAAATGTGCGCCGGGTCGCCATCTTCGTCGCTGTCATGGGAGCGTCAAATTATACCTATGCAGAAGCCTGCCCCGGTCAGGACATGATGAGCTGGCTGAATGCTAACAGCCACTGCCTGACCTTCCTCGGCGGCGTTCCAGCCCTGCTGGTACCCGATAATCTGCGTAGCGCGGTGAGCAAAGCAGATCGCTACGAGCCGGTCATCAACGACAGCTATCAGTCTTTGGCCTCGCATTACAGCACGGTAGTGATGCCAGCCAGACCCTACAAACCGAAAGACAAGGCCAAAGTGGAAAACGGCGTCCTGCTGGTCGAAAGGTGGCTCCTGGCGCGAATACGCAATGAAACCTTCCATACGATGCATGCGCTCAACGTCAGGCTCAGTGAGCTGATGACCGAGCTGAATAACCGGCCAATGAAAGGTTATGGGGGCCAGAGCCGAGCGCAGCGCTTTGCGCTGCTCGATGCGCCGTGCCTGCAGCCGTTGCCAGCCATGCCCTATGAATACACCGAATACCGTGCGGTGAAGGTCGCTCCTGACTATCACGTCGAATACGACCGCCACTGGTACTCCGTTCCCCATGAGCTGGTTGGTGAAAGGCTGTCGGTAAAAGCGGGTCAGACGTTGGTCCAGGTCTGGCATAAGGGCCGCTGCGTGGCTCAGCACCCTCGCAGCGATCGGCAGTACAGCCACAGCACGAATCCGGCACACATGCCGGTCAATCACCGCGGGCACAGCAGCTGGACACCTGAAAAGCTGCTGGATAATGCCGCGAGAACCGGCAAGGCGACCCGGCAGGTGGTGGAAGCGATGCTAAACGCGAAGAATCATCCTGAGCAGGCTTATCGGGCTGTTCTCGGCCTACTGTCGCTCCAGAAAAAATACGGTGCCGAACGGCTGGAAAAAGCCTGTGACAAGGCCTGCGGGCTGAACCATCCGGAAAGGCGTTTTATCGAGAATCTGCTGCGTCACAACAGGGAGGGCATCGGAGAAACAGTTAAAGGAAATAGAGAGTTACAGCTTCCACTGGAGCACGAGAATCTGCGTGGTCCAAAATATTACCACTGAAAAAGGGAGTCGTTATGACTGATGACCTGCTAACCAAACTTAGAACGCTGAAGCTGTCGGCAATGGCCGATGGCATGATACGCCAGCGTGAGGCACCTGGTACATACAATGAGCTGGGGTTCGCAGAACGCCTGGGGTTACTTGTCGAAGAAGAGCTACTGAATCGTGAAAACAGCCGTGTTGGGCGGTTGAGAAAGCAGGCACGGTTGCGCCACGGTGCAACCCCTGAGGGTATGTACTATCCGGTCTCCCGAGGGTTAAAGGCCGAACAGATGCGCGAGCTTCTGAACGGGCATTACATCACCCACAGCAAGAATATCCTGATAACAGGGCCAACTGGCAGCGGAAAAAGCTGGGTAGGTTGTGCCCTGGGCGAGCAGGCGTGCCGGCAAAAGAGAAGCGTTCAATACTGGCGCATGGGTCGGCTGCTGGATCAGCTTGAGCAGGGCCGACTGGACGGCAGCTGGCTTAAGCAACTGAAACAGCTTCAAAAAATAGAGTTTCTTATCTTGGACGACCTTGGTCTTGAAGTTATCACAACGCGGCAATGCAATGACTTGCTGGAAATAACGGAAGAGCGATATGGGCAAACCAGCACGATCCTTATCAGCCAGTTGCCGGTGGAGCAATGGTACGGAGTGATGGAAAACCCGACGGCGGCAGATGCCTTCCTGGATCGGCTGATCCACAACTCTCACAGAGTGGAGCTTCAGGGAGAATCATTAAGGAAAAATAGCCTGGCAGTGGAAAGCGCAGAAGAAACACGCTAAAACGATAAAAAAGTTAGGTTCCCGGGTGATCGATTACGATGCGAAAACGTGATCGACCTTAGATGCGAATCGATGATCGATCGCATGCGAATACGCATAAGGTATATTAGCTCAGACCTGATCTGACAGTTACCGGTTATTTATACAGGTGTCTGTCAGATTAAATCTGGTTCAGATTTTTTTCTGCCCAGACTCGTTTACCATCAAGTAACGTGGCCATTGGCGTACGCCCGCAGCACATTTTACCCTGATGAGTTCGCTCATTATTGTAATGCCACAACCAGTTGTCCAGATCCTTTTGTAGACTTTCTAGGTCCTCGTATAACGTCTTACGGAACGCAACCTGATAAAAATCCTGCAAAATAGTTTTATGGAAGCGCTCGCAGATACCGTTTGTCTGCGGAGACATCGCTTTCGTTTTCGTATGGTCTATATCGTTGATAGCCAAGTACAGCTGATAGTCATGTTGTTCCACTTTACCGCAGTACTCCGTCCCCCTGTCCGTCAGTATTCTTAGCATTGGCAGCCCCTGAGCTTCGTAGAACGGCAGCACGCGATCATTGAGCAGGTCGGCGGCAGAGATCGGTGCTTTACTCGTGTAAAGCTTGCAGTGCGCCACTTTCGAGTACGTATCCACGAACGTCTGCTGGTAGATACGGCCAACACCTTTCAGATTACCCACGTAGAAGGTGTCCTGCGACCCCAGATAACCCGGGTGAGCAGTCTCTATTTCACCACAGGCTTCGTCGTCGTGCGCCTTCTTCTCCAGTGCAGCGATTTGAGCATCAGTAAGTACAATGCCTTCTCTGGCAACTTTTTCCTCAAGTGCCTTCAGGCGCTTACGAAAGTTTTCCAGATCGTGTCGTTGCCAGATGGAGCGCACACCGCTGCCAGAAATGAAGACGCCTTTTTTACGCAGCTCATTACTGGTCCGGTGCTGGCCATGAGCCGGGAACTCAATGGCGTAATCAACAACCGCACGTTCAGTGGCTTCATCAGCACGGTTTTTCAGGTTGGGAACCCGGCGGTTTTGGTTAACCAGAGCGTCAATGCCGCCTTCTGCCGCCAGTTCCTGATAGCGATAAAACGTGTCGCGTGACACACCCATGATTTTACAGGCTTTTGATACGTTACCGAGTTCTTCGGCGAGATTGAGCAGGCCGGCTTTGTGTTTGATGATGGGATTGTTAGTATGAAGCATGAGAGTTACCTCGTGTTTTGTATAAGGATTCGACACCCATATCAAAACCGGTAACTCTCAACCTTTCAAGGTCCAGTGTCAGATCAAGTCGCGACTAATACACCTAATGGGTCGGGCTTTTTTCTGCCGCGACCATTTCACATTCATAGTCCCAATGACGTGCCAAATCGCTTAATTGTTTTAGCGATGAGAGGTGTTGTACTGATGACATGTAACCCTTCCTTCAGTCCCTCGATGTTGCATCCTTACCGCGTTTTTTGCTGGAAGACCAGATAAGGCTCAATACTGTCCAACTTTTCCTGAGTTTCAGTAAATTCACGTATAGGTGATGACTGGGCAATCACCCCGGCCCCAGCCTGTAACCAACGCTGATGGCTATCCTGAAACGCAGAGCGCAGCACCAGTGCCGCTTCAAAATGCGCTTTGCCGTCTAACCAGAGTATGGCACCGGAGTAGAGTTCACGTGGGGATGATTCAAGTCGGGCAATTGCCGACAGCGCGGCACGTTTCGGCACGCCCGTGGCGGTTATCGCGGGAAACAGGGCATCAAAAGCGTCCCATGCATCCTTCCCGAAGCCCAATTCACCGCTAACGCGCGATCCGAGGTGTTGAACGTTGCCGCGCTGACGTACCGACATTAAATCATTGATAACTACACTCTCCGGCTGGCACAGCCCTTGCATTTCCTCTACCGCCGCTCTGACTGACATGACGTGCTCAACAATCTCTTTGTCATCGCTTAAGGAATGGTTCAGCAATGCGTTTGGCGGCGCGGCATCCTGATACTTTACGCAGGTGCCCGCCAGCGTGTCGGTACTCACCTTGTCCTGCTCGACGGACATCACCAACTCATGACAAAAACCGACGGCTTCCCGCTCTCCCTGCCGCAATAAAAACGTGCGTACCGGCGTACTGGCCTGGCGTCCACGCAGCAGCGTTGCTGCCATATCCACCGATTGTTTCAGAGGCATGGCTCGCGCCAGGATCACCTTGCTGTAGTGAGCATCGTTAATTTCTTCAATCGCCTGGCATACACGCTGGCAGTAATCGCCCTGATCGCAGGCGAGTTCGGCAACGTGCGCCAGCCGGGCATCCCCTCCTCTACGTTTCACCACGGCAACGGCGCTCAATATCCAATCAGACAACTGCCGACAACGCAGTGCATCCTCCGCTAACACGGTGACGCCGTTATCGCAAAAAATCAGCTCCTCACGCGGGACAATCAGGTTCAACACCGGCCAGCGCCCCGGTTTGTATGCTTGTTCCTGAACACAAAGCGCATAGTGAAACCCCGCTTCGCCATAGATGCGCAGATTTTCACCGCCATGTGCCGCTTGAAAGCGACGGGCATACTCCGCAGGCGATCCCTTGACGCGTGTGGTATTGATGCCGTTATCGGTAATGGTAGTCGCCTGCTTGCCAGCGGCATCAACGGTTAACGATGCTCGTTGCCCTAACGCGAGATACCAGCAGGATTGACGCTCGTAGACATAATGGTCTTCCCCTTTCAGTTGGTTGAGCAGTTCTGCGATGACTGGCAGTGTTTGAGCCTCAGACAAAATCAGATGCCGTCTACTGTGATATCCCATCATGGTTGTTTATATGAACGCATCCCGTTTGCAAGGCATCCATTATTTTGACATTGACGGGTAGGTTGCAGCTTTATATCCGGCTTTTTTGCAGCCATAAAGCTGCGAGCCCCTATGTAATCCGCTGACTCACGCCTCATTTCCTTAGCGAGCTTTAAGCTCAAAAAATCATTCAGGTTTAGCGAGTCCCGGTCTTACCTGTCTTTGTCATCACGCTGGCCACCAGAGCAACCTTTTTGCATTCACCCTTTTTAAGAGTAAATAGTTATCGGTATCAGCGATTAATAGGGCCTGATACTGACATGATTTTTATCGTACTTACGCTCATGGGCGGCTAGCGCCCACACAGTTCGCGCCAGCTTATTTGCCATCGCCACGATAGCCACACCGGTCGGACGCCGTTTTTTAAGTTCCGTTATCCATGGCCCAGGCTCTTTAGCAACTAACGAAGCGGCTCTTGCCCCATGGATAAACAGCGTTCGCAGATAGGTGTCACCACGTTTGCTTATCCCCAGCAGCCGAACTTTCCCCCCGGAACCCGTCTGCTTCGGCACCAGACCGACATAAGCAGCGAACTGTCTGCCGGATTTAAACGCTGAGGCTTCCCCCATGGTGGCAACTGCCGCTGTGGCGATTAACGGCCCCACGCCGGGAATTTCCATCAGCCGTTTACAGGTTTCGTTCTGCCGGGCCACGCTGTTAAGCTGTTTTTCAAGGCCATCTATCAGCATGTCCAGCTCATTCAGTCTGTTGTACTGGTCTTCCAGCACGGTGATGAGATACGGCGGCAGCTTCGTTTTCAGCCGCTCCAGTGCAGCCGGTAGCTCCCTGTCCATCGCTGCCCGACCTTTATGGATGGTTTCGCCAAACTCCAGTAATGTTCCGTGCAGCGCGTTAATCTGTGCAGTTCTGAACTTCACCAGTTGTCTGCGTGAACGGTGCAGAACCAGTACCGATTGCTGTTCTTCCGTTTTTACGGCTATCGCCTTGCCTGGCTGCTGTACCGCCATCCAGATAGCGCGGGCATCCATGACATCATTCTTGTTGCCCATGACGAACGCCTTGACGAACCGTCCCTGCATCAGCCGGACTTTATGCCCCAGCTTTTCCAGTTCCCGGGCCCAGTGCTGAGAGCCTCCACAGGCCTCCATGCCAATCAGGCAAGGCTCCCGGTTACTGAAGAACGTCAGAAAATCCTTGCTGCGCAGCTGCTTGTCCACCACTTCACCTGTGTGCTCATTGACGAAGTGAACCTGAATCAGATGCTTTGCGATATCAACGCCAACCGGTGTATATTTCATGCTGTGGAGTCTCCAGTCTGAGGGAGCTTTATGCATCCCGTATTGGGCACCATGATGCCGGAAATCTGCGAGGCTCCACACCTGCCGACTTCACTCTTTCAACCATCATTCTGCTCCGCGCTTAAAGAGGTGGGATGCGTTCATTACATTTCCTTTACCTGTTCCCTTACACGACCGAGAATGCGCGCCGTTAGTGCCTGTTTATTGATTTTTCCCATTGGGGTAAGCGGCAATGCTTTTACCACGCTCAGTGCGTCGGGCCATCGAGATGTGGTCACGCCCTGTTGTTCCAAAAAAGCACACAAATCCGCCAACAGCAGTGAACGTTTGGCGACTACCACCGCATGCACCGTTTCATCCAAGCCGGCCACAACGGCCACGTCACGCACATCAGGATGCATGCGCAACGCATCCTCTATGTCCCCCGCCCCCACGGACTCACCATGGCGGTTGATAGTTTCTTTGATGCGCCCTTCGACGCAAAGATTGCCATCCGGTAAACGTCGGACACGATCGCCGCTACGGTAAAACCCCTCAGACGTGAACGACTGCCCACCTGAGAGACCAACGCGAAAATACCCTCGAATCGTATAGGGTCCGCGCACCCATAGCTCACCCGCGTTACCGGGGGAAACGGCAACCCCAGCGGGGTCCGCAATGCGAATATCATAATCCTCACACAACGGCCGTCCCTGCGTGGTAAGGATGGTGTGTGGCGTATCGTCCAGCCTGGTCGCGGTGATCAGCCCTTCCGCCATACCAAACACTTGTTGTAATTGGCATCCGAAACGATTCAGCATCGCGCCAGCCCGAATGGAATCCAGTTTAGCACCGCCCACCTGAATCAGACGCAGCGACCGTAAATCAGGAAGCTCACTGTCTAGTGCTTCCAGCCAGCATTGGCTTAACGACGGCACCAATGCGGTGAGTGTGATACCAAAACGGGCAATTGCTGCGAAAGTGTAGTGGTCAACTAATATTGGCCACCGCATTAGACTGTATGTAGAACAGTCGCTCAGATTCGTTTGGAGTTAAGCCGCCGTTATACCAGTGAGGCCGGATAGCGCTGTAATACCCCGTGATGTAGCGGATAATCGCGTCCTGGGCTTCGCTGAAGCTGTTGTAACCCTTTGTCGGCACCCATTCTGTCTTCAGGCTGCGGAAGAACCGCTCCATTGGCGCATTATCCCAGCAGTTACCCCGCCGACTCATACTCTGCTTTATCCGGCAGCGCCACAGGGCTTGCCGGTATTGACGGCTGGTATAGTGGCTGCCCTGGTCGCTGTGGAACATGACTCCTGTTGGTTGTCCCCGGAGTTCCCAGGCCATCTGCAACGCTTTAACTGTCAGCGCCGAGTCCGGCGACGTCGACATGGCCCAGCCCACCGGTTTGCGGGCGAACAGATCTAGCACCACCGCAAGGTAAGCCCAGCATTTGCCCGTCCAGATGTAGGTCACATCGCCGCACCAGACCTGATCCGGCGCGGTAACCGCGAACTGGCGGTTGAGATAGTTCGGTATTTCAACGTGTTCATTGCCGCCGCGTTTGTATTTGTGAGCCGGTCGCTGGCAGCTGGCGATACCCAGCTCCTTCATCAGCTTGCCAGCCAGCCAGCGCCCCATTTTGACACCGGAGCTGCCGGTGACGATGGTCGCGATACTTCGAGCGCCGGCAGAGCCGCCGCTGGCGTTCCAGGCTTCCATGACGCGGCTACACTTAACCACGCGCTCACCGTCGGGTTCATTAGCGGAAGCCTGCCAGTGCCTGTAGCTGCTGCGATGTACCTCAAAAGTTTGGCACAACGCCGTGACCGGGTATCGCGCCCTCAGCCTGTCGACTACCGTGAACCGTTGAGTGAGTCCGACATTAAGAGCGCCGTAGCCTTTTTTAGGATTTCGTTCTCCATTTCAAGGCATTGGACTTTTTTCTTCATCTCACGCAGCTCGAGCTGTTCAGGGGTAAGAGGAAGTCCCGTTGGCGTTTTTCCCTGTCGTTCAAGGCGAAGCTTATTGACCCAGCGACTAATGGCAGAATGGCTGACATTAACCGCCTCTGCGGCCTTAACGTATGTGTAGCCGTGGTCGACAACCAGCTTTGCGGCTTCGAGCTTAAATTCCGCCGTAAAATGTTTACCCATGAGGTCACCTGTCGTGTTGATGAGGTGAGCATATCACCTCCGATCAGGTGGCCAGTATCAGTGTGCCACTACAGTGAGACGTTCTGAGCGCAACCCCGCTTCCTGCGCAAGTTCCGCCAGACTAAATGTGTGCCAGACGCTCTGATTACTAATCACCTGCGCCGGGCATGGCCCGCCGCGAACCGTCCAGCAGGACGTCAGCAGCATAGTATCGTCTGGCCCCGGTTCGCCTTGCAATGATGCGGTGTAATGCCGTTTACCTACCGTTTCTCAAGCGAGCGGAAAGGCGGGCAGCACGATCGGTTTTTCCAGAGGCAGTAATTCAACAAAAATCGGTGCGCCAGCCGACAGGCGCGGTAACAGTAGCTGCCACAGCTGCTGACGCTTTTCCCGGCACAGGTGCCCCAATACGCCATAGGCCACCACTGCGCCCAGTTTTTCCGGCAGGTGCAGTTGATCCAGGGGTTCAGCGACCACGGTCACGCGCTGACGCAACTGCGGATCGTTGATAACACGGTGCATCAACACGGCGCGCATGGCAGGTGCCGGTTCCACTGCCAAAATGTCACACTGTGGCACGCTATCGGCAATGGCTGCGACCGTGCGCCCGGTTCCCGCCCCGAGATCCAGGATCGGTTCACCATTTAACGTGGTGGCCGCAAGGCGTTCCCGCAACATGGTATCGCCTGCTCTGGCCACCAGGTCATAATATTCCGCTACGAGTGAGTAGAAATCGTCCATCGTTTATCCTTTTGTACACGGGGGGAGCGAGGAGAGAAACGCCTGCTGCACGGTGTCAACCACCGCATCGCGTTGCTGATTGATAAAGAAATGGTCACCGGGGAAAATATGCACCTGACACGATGCTGAGGTGTAATCGGCCCAGGCGCAGGCTTGATCGGCGGGAAGATCGGGATAGTCCCGTACGGCAAGTACATCAATCGGGCAGCCAATCACAGGCGTGTTATGAGGTCGATAATTTTCGATCAAGCGATAGTCACTGCGGATAATAGGCACCAGCAGCGCCGCCAATTCCGGCGACTCCACCAGCGCGTTGTTGCGCGGATTCAAACGACGCAGTTCAGCCAGAATATCGCTGTCACTGCTGCGATGAACCACGCTGTCGCGCGGGTGATAACGGGGCGGTTGCCGACCAGAGACAAACAGATGCCGCGGCGGCATGCCCTGCGCTTCCAACTGGACCGCCAGCTCATGCGCAATCGCACCGCCCATGCTGTGCCCCAGCAATGCATAGGGTCGCGTCGCAATATCGCGTTGCAACTCAGTCATCAGCGTGGCCAGCAAGCGTGACATGTCATCGATAGTCGCTTCAGTAAAACGATCTTCTCGTCCTGGATATTGCACGGCAGCCACGGCGATCTGCGTATCAAACAGCGTTGCCCAGGCGCGAAATGCGCTGGCCCCCCCGGCATAGGGCAGGCAAACCAGCAGCGGTTGCGACGCCGACGGGGGGAGAAAAACGCAAGAAATGACGTGTCATTCGGCCTCCTGTTGGCACAGTTGCTGGCACAGCGCCACCTCAGGTGGCGTAGCGGGTTCAATCAGCGCGGGGGGACCAAGCAGGGTTGAAATCTGGTGCCAACTGCGCGTGACGCTCAATGTCCAGGCGGATTGGCTCTGAGCCAACGCTGGATTTCCGATACTGGTGATGAAGGCATCCAGCGCCCGATTGATCGCCTGTGGCCATTGGGTATCGAACACCACGCGAAAGGTGTCAGGCTCACTGCCCGGCAAGGTGCTACTGCTCAGCGCCACCAAGCGTTCTGTGCCCGGTCCGTCCAACACCAGACGGTGCGTGGCATCGCGGTGAGTGTGCAAGCGCGGCTGCCACAGGGCTGGACCGTGCGTATCCGCCAACGTCAGAACGCCGCTCTCTGTAGCTAGCGTCATCCGATGCAGCAAAAACGCATGATTATCGGCATCCCCTGGATGGATCTGGTTTTGTACGCGCAGCGTGATCGGGACACCGCCGATATCTCCCTGAATTGTGGTGTAGGGGCCGCTCTGAGCAGGCTGCGCCAGCGCCAGTCGACAAGGTTGCAAGCGCCCCAGCGCCCGCGCCGCCATATCCAGCCAGGGATACAGTACTTGTGCGCCACATCCCCCCTCCAGATAAGCGATCGGTTGTTGCTTGCGCAGCAACGCCGCGGCCTGCAAGAAACGCGTCACTGCACGCACATGGGGATAAAACGCATTAACGTCATAGCGCACACCATACTGATGCGCAGTACGAAAGCAGTGTGCCAGTTCATCAGGATGCAGTGGATGTTCCTGCAAAACGTGGATTCCACGGCGCAGCAGCGCACACGCGATCTCCGCACCGCTACCGCCGGACACCCCTGCGCGCACCACCACGCAGGCCAGCGTTACCGTATCCGGAAGCGCATCCACCGCGTGATAATGCGCGATACCCAGCTCACACGCACAGCGTGCCGAAGCTTCAGAGCCGCGCGACAGGATCCCGACCAGTTCTATGTCCGGGTGTATCGCCAATGCGCGAAGATAAAAACGGCCAAATGCGGTGCCGCACACGACGGCCTTCATTTTGCTGGTCATAGCTTTCTCTCTTCGAGGCGTTCATCAGGCAGGTATTGGCGAATCTGCGTGCCCGGATGCAGAAGGACAACGTCGTTAAAAGTTTGTGTCGCCATCAGGACGTCATCCGCGAAATGCACGCCAGGGGCAATATCACCGCGCAATAACGCATTCACCGTGCTCACCGTAACGGCGGCGGTCAACGCAGCGCTGCTGTCGGTGGAGATAACCACGCGGCGGTGCGGTGTGTGGTGGGGGATAAGATCGAACACAAGTCGGTAATACGGTGAGTCCCCCAACAGATCGAGCTCGCTGGCCTGTTCAACCTGTGCCACTGCCTGTGCCAAGCGTTCAGCACTGTTGACCCAACCGCGTAAACCGGTCAGCGTCTCACGCAAGAAGCTGCCGCTAAACACGTTGGTAATGCCTTCAAATAGTTGGCTTTTGTGATATTCTGCCGCTATTTGAGGTTTCCACGTGGTTACTGTTTTTGTTCATTGCCCTCGCTGCCATTCAGATAAAGTTTATCGACATGGCCTTAGTCCAACTAAGCGCGAACGCTCCCGGTGTCAGTGCTGTCGCCGTGTATTCCAGCTTACCTACCGCTATAAAGCGCGAAAGCCGGGAGTCAAAGAGCAGATCGTTGATATGGCCTTCAACGGTGCCGGTGTTCGCAATACCGCCAGAACGTTGAAAATCGGCATCAATACGGTCATCCGGGCTTTAAAAAGCTCTCGCCCCGCAGGATAACGTCTTCTCCCGTTGCTCACGCCGACGTCGCCCTTATCTGTGAACTTGATGAGCAATGGAGCTTCGTTGGCAGTCAGGCGCTACAGCACTGGCTTTGGTACGCTTACAATACCAAAACGGGCGGTGTTCTGGCCTACACTTTTGGCCCCCGAACCGATGAGACCTGCCGTGAATTGCTGGCTCTGTTGACACCGTTCAACATCGGCATGATTACCAGTGACAACTGGGGCAGCTATGCAAGAGAGGTTCCGAAGCAGAAACATCTGACTGGCAAGATCTTCACGCAACGCATAGAGCGCAATAACCTGACGCTCCGTACCCGCATTAAACGACTGGCGCGTAAAACGATTTGCTTCTCGCGCTCCGTCGAGATCCACGAAAAAGTCATCGGAGCCTTCATCGAAAAACACATGTTCTACTAATTGGAGTCATTACCCAAATATTGTCGCCTGTGCTCTGGCAAACAAACTGGCGCGAATAGCCTGGTCAATCACAACTAATCACAATGAATATCAGGCCTGATGTTATGTAGAACTAAATCAACAGACTGATTATTAAGTAATTAAACAGCAGTTACCTATCTGGTTTTGCGAAGACTGATTATTGATGACATGAACGGCATATCGGCCTGCTGAAAAACCTGACGACAAAAATGGCTCACTGAAGCCGAGGGCCTTTTCAGGTTCACCAGGCGCGGAACTCATCGAGGCGCGGGCATCTCGCCCACAGAGACGCCGGATAGATTGAAGCAAGCCCACCATTAGTCAAAAATCAGTGTTGCAAAAATGGGGGTGACCATAGATTTGTCGAGAATCTGGCTGGAACCGGCACGCCACGAATACTGCCCGTAGTCATAGCGCAGCCAGCTTCCCACCAGGAACACTGTACCTGCCAGATA
The DNA here is from genome assembly GCF_053848865.1 of Symbiopectobacterium sp. Eva_TO. NCBI lineage: Bacteria > Pseudomonadati > Pseudomonadota > Gammaproteobacteria > Enterobacterales > Enterobacteriaceae > Symbiopectobacterium > Symbiopectobacterium sp. Eva_TO. The sequence goes on from NZ_JBSPEY010000004.1 coordinate 4,047,880, forward strand.
AGGGTAAATATCAAACAACAGCATATCAACGTAGTGCATGGTTTTTTCCTCCGGCAGGTTATGCGTCAAGATCCAGATACTGGGGTACTACCGCGCCCGCAAAGCGACGCTGGTGCGCGGTCTGCTGCGCACTGTCGCACCCTTTATCCGCAAAGAACTTCACCTGCTCTTCTTCCCATACCGCATCCAACGCCTGCGGCGTGTCATCACGGGCTTCGTCCGCCTCTTTATACGTGACATTGTCACTTTTTAATGCGCTACCAGAAAGCGCCAGCAACACGTCAAACAACAGGGTATAGTCCATATCGTTATACACATCTTTCTAACGCACTGTTTAATCAATGAGTTACGGGTTTATCTCAGAGTGGCATTTTGAACCTCAAAAAGCCAATGGGATGGCTTGAATGCCTTAATTCACGGGGTTCTGAGCATCCTGTTCAAAAAATGGCCAAAAGATGTGTATAACGATATGGGTATAGTCGCTGTCGCGCTGCTGTAAACGCGCACCGAGCAACGCCAGAATGGGCGCGATATCCAGCAGCCCTGCACGACTTTCTGCTGCTCCCAACCGCGAGAGATATTCCAGGTAGAGCGGCAGAAAATCCGGCAGTTCGCGGCAGTCAAGCTCCAGACCGGCTGCATGATAATGCTGCATCAGGTCCACCATCGCCTGACCGCGATCGCGCGATTCACCGTGCACATGTTCGAACAACAGCAGCGATGTCGCCCGGCCCCGGTCAAACAGTGCGCAATATTCAGCCTGTTTATCCAGCAGATCCTGCGCACACTGTTGTCGGATAAACTGTGCCAATTGCTCACGCAGTGGCAGTGACAGCGTGTCGTCTTGTGCCAGCGCCTCAATCAGTTCCTGATGATGCGCCCACAGTTCCCCATCGGGATCATCGAGCAGACGGGCGATAATGCGTAACGTCATCATCATCAATCCTCCTGCATCACTTTGCTGTTCATGTCACGTGTTTTGCTGGTGACATCAATGGCATCAATGCGTTTGCTGTTAAACAGGTTGAATTTGCTGTCGCTGCCGTGACAACTATCGCCGAAGCTGAAACCGCATCCTTTGCTCTCAGGAAAGGCGTCACGCGCCAGCTCACGGTGGCTGGACGGCACCACAAAGCGATCTTCATAGTTGGCAATCGCCAGATAGCGGTACATTTCCTGAGCCTGGGCTTCGGTCAACCCCACTTGCTCTAGCGCACGGGTATCGATCACCCCTTCTACGGTTTCTGCACGCTTAAAGTGGCGCATCGCGAGCATACGTTTCAGCGCCAGCAGTACCGGTGTGGTATCACCTGCCGTCAGCAGATTTGCCAAGTACTGCACCGGAATGCGCAGACTTTCCACGTCCGGCAGCACACCGCTGTGTGCCAGTGCGCCCGCATCAGCGGCAGATTGGATAGGTGACAACGGCGGCACATACCACACCATGGGCAGCGTGCGATACTCCGGGTGCAGCGGCAGCGCCAATTTCCACTCCATCGCCATTTTGTAGACCGGCGATTGCTGTGCCGCTTCGATAACCCCGCGCGGCACGCCGTCTTTCAGCGCCTGAGCAATCACATTCGGATCGTTCGGGTCGAGGAATACCTCAAGCTGACGCTGGTAGAGATCCTGCTCGCTCTCCGTGGCAGCCGCTTCAACAATGCGATCAACGTCATACAGCAGCACGCCGAGATAACGGATGCGACCAACACAGGTTTCAGAGCAGAGTGTCGGTTGCCCACTTTCGATACGCGGGTAACAGAAGATTCATTTCTCGGATTCTCCGCTCTTCCAGTTAAAGTAGATTTTTTTGTACGGACAGCCGGTCAGGCACATGCGCCAACCGCGACATTTATCCTGATCGATCAGCACAATGCCGTCTTCACCCCGTTTGTAAATCGCACCGCTTGGGCAGGTCGCGACACAGGCGGGGTTCAGACAGTGTTCACACAGGCGCGGCAAATACATCATGAAGGTGTTTTCGAACTGGCCGTACATCTCCTTTTGCATATGCTCAAAGTTTTTGTCTTTGGCACGCCCACTGAACTCACCGCCAAGATCATCTTCCCAGTTCGGACCCATTTCGATTTTCTTCATGCGCTGACCGGTAATCAGCGAGCGCGGACGCGCTATCGGCTGATGTTTCCCCTCCGGCGCTTTACGCAGGTTTTGTAGTCGTAGTCAAACGGCTCATAATAGTCATCGATTTGCGGCACATCCGGGTTGGCGAAAATCTTGGACAGCACGCTGACGCGATTGCCCATACGCGGTTCCAGTTTGCCGCTGATTTTACGGATCCAACCGCCTTTCCATTTGTCCTGATCTTCCCAGGCGCGGGGATAGCCTACACCCGGTTTGGTTTCGACGTTGTTGAACCAGGCGTATTCCATGCCTTCACGGCTGGTCCAGACATTTTTGCAGGTGACGGAGCAGGTATGGCAGCCGATGCATTTGTCCAGATTCAGCACCATGCCCACTTGGGAACGAATTTTCATCAGGCTTTCTCCTGCGCGGTCAGTGAACGGGCTGCGGGCTGTTCGTAATCCTGGCCTTCATCATCCAGCCAATCGATACGTTTCATTTTGCGTACCACCACGAATTCGTCGCGGTTACACCCAACTGTGCCGTAGTAGTTAAAGCCGTAGGCTAACTGCGCATAACCACCGATCATGTGCGTGGGTTTCGGCGTAATACGCGTCACCGAGTTATGAATACCGCCGCGCTGGGCGGTGATCTCTGATCCGGGCAGGTTCACGATGCGCTCCTGCGCGTGGTACATCATGGTCATGCCTGCCGGTACGCGCTGGCTCACCACCGCACGCGCCGTCAGTGCACCGTTGGTGTTGAACGCCTCTACCCAGTCGTTGTCAACGATGCCCAGATCCTGTGCATCATCCTCACTCAGCCAGATAACCGGTCCACCGCGCCCCAACGTCAGCATCAGCAGGTTGTCGCTGTAGGTGGCGTGAATACCCCACTTCTGGTGCGGCGTCAGGAAATTGAGTGACTTCTCCGGGTTGCCGTTTGGTTTCTGATTAATCACCGGTGCCACCGCACAGGTATCCACTGGTGGGCGGTACACCAGCAGGCTTTCACCAAAGGCGCGCATCTATTCATGATCCTGATACAGCTGCTGACGGCCTGACAGCGTGCGCCACGGAATCAGCTCATGCACGTTGGTGTAGCAGGCATTGTAGGAGATATGTTCATCTTCCAAACCTGACCAAGTCGGGCTGGAGATAATTTTGCGCGGCTGGGCCTGAATATCGCGGAAGCGGATTTTTTCATCTTCTTTATTCAACGCCAGATGCGTATGGTCGCGGCCAGTAAATTTACTCAACGCCTCCCAGGCTTTTACCGCCACCTGACCGTTAGTTTCCGGCGCCAGCGTCAGGATCATTTCTGCCGCGTCGATGGCAGTGTCAATTTTTGGCCGCCCAACCGCTGCGCCTTCAGCCTTGGTGTAGTTGAGTTTTTTCAGGAAATCGACTTCAGTTTGAGTGTTCCAACCAATGCCTTTACCGCCGTTGCCCAGTTTGTCCAGCAACGGTCCCACCGAGGTGTAGCGTTCATAGAGATTCGGGTAATCGCGTTCGACCACCATCAGGTGCGGTTTTGCCGGGAATCAGATCGCACTAGCCTTTTTTCCAGTCATCCACGCCGAACGGCTGCGCCAGTTCAGCCGCAGAATCATGCTGAATCGGCAGCGTCACCAGATCGGTTTCCACGCCAAGGTGCCCCTGGCACACGCGCGAGAAGGTTTTGGCAATGCCTTTGTAGATTTCCCAATCACTCTTGGCATCCCAGGCAGGATCGACAGCCGCTGACAGCGGATGAATAAACGGATGCATATACGAGGTATTTATGTCGTCTTTTTCGTACCAGGTGGCCGTCGGCAATACGATATCGGAATAGAGACAGGTGCTGGACATGCGGAAATCCAGTGTCACCACCAGATCCAGCTTGCCTTCCCCCCCTGCGCTTGCCACTCCACCTCTTCCGGCATAACGCCGCCCTGCTTACCGAGATTCTGGCCTTGCAGGCCGTGTTCAGTGCCGAGCAGGTATTTGAGCATGTATTCGTGCCCTTTACCGGACGAACCCAACAGGTTAGAACGCCAGATAAACAGGTTACGCGGGAAGTTTTGCGGATTGTCCGGCTGTTCAGCGGCAAACGCGATAGTGCCCGCTTTCAGCGCCTGCACGGCATACTCTTGCGGCGTCATCCCCGCTTGCTGCGCGCGGGCAGCGATACTGAGCGGATTCACGTTCAACTGGGGCGCTGAGGGCAGCCAGCCCATGCGTTCGGCACGCACGTTAAAATCGATCATGCTGCCGGTAAAACGGGATTTATCCGCCAGCGGCGACAGGAATTCCTGCGGAGCTACCGTTTCGTAGCGCCACTGGCTGGAGTGGTTGTAGAAAAAGGAGGTGCTGTTCATGTGGCGCGGCGGACGCTGCCAGTCAAGACCGAACGCCAGCGGCGTCCAACCGGTTTGTGGACGCAGTTTTTCCTGACCGACATAGTGCGCCCAACAGCCACCGCTTTGGCCGACGCAACCGCAAAACACCAGCATGTTGATCAGGCCACGGTAGTTCATGTCCATGTGGTACCAGTGGTTGATACCGGCACCGACGATAATCATTGAGCGCCCGTGGGTTTTGTCGGCGTTATCCGCAAATTCGCGGGCGATACGCACGATGTTATGGCGTGAGACGCCGGTGATCTGCTCGGCCCATGCGGGGCTATATGCTTTTACCTCATCGTAGTCAAGAGCGCAGTTGTCATCGTTCAGTCCGCGATCCAGCCCGTAATTAGCCAGCGTCAGGTCGTAAACGCTCGCTACCAACGCTTCGCTGCCATCGGCCAGCTTCAGGCGTTTTACCGGCAGTTTATGGCGTAATACCTCGTCAAGGGCAACGCTGCTGAAGTGCTCACTCGGTAGCCCACCAAAGTACGGAAAGCCAACGTCCGCCACTTCATCATGCGCACCCAGCAGACTCAGGCGCAGTTGTACTTTTTCGCCACTGACGCCGTCATGCTGCTCCAGGTTCCATTTGCCCTGATCGCCCCAACGGTAGCCAATGGAGCCTTGCGGCGCAGTCAGATTGCCAGTCTGTTCATCAATCGCCACCGTTTTCCACTGCGGGTGATTCTCCTGACCGAGATTGTCCAGCAAATCGGACGCGCGCAGCATGCGACCTGCCGCGTAGTAGCCCGCTTCACGCGATTCCAGCAACACCAGCATCGGCATGTCGGTATAGCGGCGCACGTAGTCGGTGAAATAACGGCTCGGGTTATCCAGATGAAACTCTTTGAGGATCACATGACCCATCGCCAACGCCATGGCGCTGTCGGTACCCTGTTTCGGATTCAGCCATTGGTCACACAGTTTGGCGATTTCCGCATAATCCAGCGTGACGGCCACGGTTTTGGTGCCCTTGTAACGCACTTCGGCAAAAAAGTGCGCATCCGGGGTACGCGTTTGCGGCACGTTGGAACCCCAGGCGATGATGTATGACGAGTTGTGCCAGTCGGCTGATTCCGGCACGTCGGTCTGCTCGCCCCAGGTTTGTGGCGACGCCGGCGGCAAATCACAATACCAGTCGTAGAAGCTCAGGCAGACACCGCCGAGCAGCGAGAGGTAGCGCGCCCCCGCCGCATAAGACACCATCGACATCGCCGGGATTGGCGAGAAGCCGATAATGCGGTCGGGTCCAAAGGTTTTGGCGGTGTATACGTTGGAAGCCGCGATCAGTTCGTTGACCTCGTTCCAGTCAGAACGCACAAAGCCACCGCGACCACGGATTTTCTTGTAATAAGCGGTTTTTTCCGGGTCGGTCACGATAGAAGCCCAGGCATCGACCGGATCGGAGTACGCCAGTTTTGCTTCCCGCCATAGTTTGAGAAGACGCTTACGCATCATCGGGTATTTCAGGCGATTGGCGCTGTAGAGATACCAGGAGTAACTGGCACCACGCGGACAGCCGCGCGGTTCATGATTTGGCAGGTCTGGGCGGGTGCGAGGATAGTCGGTCTGCTGCGTTTCTCAGGTGACCAGACCATTTTTCACATAGATTTTCCAACTGCACGATCCGGTGCAGTTGACGCCGTGTGTTGAGCGCACCACTTTATCGTGCTGCCAACGGCTGCGGTAACCGTCTTCCCAATCCCGGTTGGTATTGAGCGTCTGACCGTGCCCATCTGCAAAGGGCTCGGCCAATTGTTTAAAGTAACGTAACCGGTCAAGAAATTTGCTCATCCGGACTCTCCTGCTGCGAAGCCTGCTGGCTTCTGTCGTTATGAATGCGCGTAGCCGATACGGTGTGTTGCCTACGGCACATTGCTCCAATTGGCGCTAGGGTAACGACCTGAGACGGGTTCAAAATTGATACCGATCAAGCTCCTCCGGGGTGTCAAACGGTGAGAGCGAACGAAATACCACCAAGGGATTATGAAAATCAAAACCAATATCCATATGAAAAATATAGATATTAATGACCTTTATACCCAAAGGGATAATAATGATTTCAGCTCGTGACTATTTGGAGGTAGGTAGCGTGGCGAGAGGCCGATAGAAAGCAAAACGCGGCGCAATGATACGCCGCGCGAGGTTGCTGAACCCGTATCTTTACTCTTCGTCATCCTCAGTGAAAGCCGGGGATCTCTATGAGAATGAACGTGTTTCTTCTGTAAGACATTCCCGCTTTCGCGGGAATGACGGAAGTGGGTGGGAATGACGGCGGTGACGGGGAACTCACCATCAGGTTAGCGGCTATCGCGGTGTTTTACGCCCATAGAACAGCCAGGTGACCAACACGCACACCCCATAACACAGGATAAACACTTTTATTGCCCCTGCCGGTGAACCGGTCAACTCGAGTGACGTACCGAACGCTTTGGGGATAAAGAACCCGCCGATAGCGCCAATCGCAGAGATAAAGCCAAGCGCGGCAGCAGAGTCCGTCGCAGCTTCACGCAGCGCATCGTCATCGCTGCCACCACGCGCTTTAACGCGTTCTGCGGTCAAACGACGGAAAATCACGGCAATCATCTGGAAGGTTGAGCCACTGCCCAACCTGGCGGTGAGGAACAGCAGCATAAACAACCCAAAGAACACGGCGAAGCTGCCCGCATGACCATCCGTAGCCAGCGACAGATAGAGCAATACCGAGAATAGCGCCATCAGGATAAAGTTGATCAGCGTGACACGTACGCCACCAAAACGGTCGGACAGCATACCGCCCAACGGTCGCGCCAATGCGCCAAGTAGAGGACCAAAAAACGCGTAGTGCAGGATAACGATATCGGGAAATTGGGTTTTAGCGAGCATGGCAAATCCCGCGGAAAAACCGATAAACGAACCAAACGTGGAGAGGTAAAGAAAGCTGAGCACCCACAAGTGCAAGCGTTTGAGCACCGGCAGTTGCTGACTGATGGAGGCTTTGGTGGTACTCAGATCGTTCATGCCAAACCAGGCTGCCAGCGATGCCACCAGCAGGAAAGGCACCCAAATCCAGGCAGCGCGATACAGCCACACCGTGCTGCCATCCGCCTGTGCTACATCGCCAGTCGAGCCAAGCAATGGCAAGAAAATGACCAGCGGAACCAGAATCTGCATCACACTGACACCCAGATTGCCCAATCCGCCATTCAGTCCTAACGCTCCCCCTGTCTGGCTTTAGGGAAAAAGAAACTGATGTTCGCCATGCTGGACGCGAAATTCGCCCCGGCAAAACCGCACAACAATGAGATGATGACAAAGGTGTGATATGGCGTTTGCGTATCCTGCACCACAAACCCCAGCCACAAGCACGGGATCACCAAAATCAGGGTATTCAGGGTGGTCCAACGTCGCCCACCAAAGAGGGGGATGACAAAGGAGTACGGGACGCGCAGCAGCGCGCCGGACACCGAGGGCAGCGCGGTTAGTAAAAACAGCCGGTCCGTCGAGAAGTGAAACCCCACTTTATTCAGGTTAACGGCCACGGTGCTAAACAGCATCCAGACACAGAAAGAGAGCAATAAGCACGGGATGGAAATCCACAGGTTGCGAGTGGCGATGCGCTGACCGTGTTGCTGCCAGAAATTGGCATCTTCCGGATACCACTCGCCAATGGTCGCGTTAAGCGGCTTGCTCGTAGGATCATTTGTTGTAGGCTGCGTCATAAAAAAACCTCAGTGAGTAAAACTCGGTATATAACCCTGAGGAAATAACAGGGTATTCAGGGCGCAACATGAGGGATGCCAGTGTAAATAAAATTGATATGAATCAACGCCCTGTCAGGTAAAAAATGCCGCTTCCACGCCATCCACCACCTTGTGAGTAACCCTACGTTAAAAAATAAAAACCGCGAATTCAGCCCGTTAACGCGACTTCACCCTCAACTACTCCCAGCCATGACCCGATACGGATATTTGTGGGTACTTATTAAGGGGTGTAGGGTTATAGCGAAGGATGGTGAAGAATGCAGACCTATCAGATACCTTTTGCGTTGTCGCCGGATTCAGCGGCAAAGCACTCGCGCAAAACAGGACATTCGTTGAACAACGCTATGAGCGAAGGATGGCGACGTGGAGTTCCCATGGTTAAACGTCTTTTACTGCCGCTGTCGCTGACACACCAGGTAGCGATGTTGATGTTGTTACTCGGACTGCTCGGCATTGCGGGTATGGGCATATCCAGTTGGATGTCGCAGAACATCCAAGGAAATGCGCACGCCATCAATAACGCGGGCTCCTTGCGAATGCAAAGCTATCGCCTGCTCTCCATGGTGCCGTTGTCCAATAGCAGCCACATTTACCTGGATGACCTCGAACGTGATGAGGCTAACAGCGATTTACAGCAGGCGGTGCGGCGCGAAGGGTTGAGCGAACCATTTTCTCAACTGCGGACCTTCTGGCAAACCCAGTTGCGTCCCCAGTTGCAACAGGCGTCTCGCCCGGATGAAGCAGCCAGCGATGTTGCCGCCTTTGTGGCGCAGTTGGATGCCCTGGTGTCCGCCATCGACCACAGTACCGAAGAACGCATTGCGCTGGTCACCAAAATCCAGCGCCTGTTTATCGCGCTGATGGGCATGGTGCTGCTGGCAACTATTCTCTATCTACGTCACCGTTTGCTGACACCGCTGCGTAAGCTGGTCGCCATGGCGCAAGCCATCGGCCACGGTGATTTCAGCGAACGAGTCAGTCTCTCAGGCAAAGATGAAATGAGCACGCTGGCGCAAGCGTTGAACAGCATGTCGGATGAACTTTCCGCCATCTACCACCAGTTGGAACAACTCGTCGCGGAACAGACCACCCGACTGCGTCAGAAAAACGATACCCTTTCCTTTCTGTATCGCGCCAGCCGTCGTTTGCATACCAACGCGCCGCTTTGCAGTCGGGTGATGCCTATTCTCAACGAATTGCCTGCGCTCACTCCGCTGAACAATATCCAATTGCGGCTGTATGAGAGTAATAACCAAGAGCAGTTTCATCAGTTTAGTCACGAAACGCCTTACGACGCGGCGAGCTGCCCTGACGCCAGTTGCCAGAGCTGTGGTTTATACAGCAACGCGACTACTGCACGTGGTGAGCCGGTATTTTGGACACTGCACGATCAACACCATCAATACGGTATGGTGCTGGCTACACGAGCCAGTGAATGCGAACTGAGCCCAGATCAACAGCAGTTGCTGAATACCCTGCTGGGACAGCTCACCAGTACATTGGCGCTGGAATGACAATCTGAACACCAGCAGCAACTGATACTGATGGAAGAACGTGCGGCAATTGCGCGTGAATTGCATGATTCACTGGCCCAATCGCTCTCTTGTCTGAAAATTCATGTCAGTTGTATCCAGATGCAAGGCGGAAATCTGTCGGATGAGGTACGCAGTCAGTTGACCGAAATGCGTGAAGAACTGAACACCGCCTACCGTCAACTGCGTGAGCTGTTGACCACATTTCGACTTCAACTCAACGAATCCGGCCTGTTGGCCGCACTGCGCGCCACCGTCGAAGAATATGAAAAACGGTTGGGATTTCCCTTGCGGTTGCATTATCAGTTGCCACCACAAGCGGTATGATGTAGCCCCCTGTAACACCAGACAGTAGCTGTATCTCCAGATAAGAGATAGGCTTAGATATATGTCTAACAATCATGCTAATTTTGAAATGACCGGGATCCTGTTAGGGCAAGAAGTCCGTAAGCGTAAAACTCCGCAAGAGAAAATCGCCATCATTCAGCAGACAATGGAGCCGGGGATGAACGTCTCCCATGTAGCCCGCCTGCATGGCATCCAGCCCAGCCTTTTGTTTAAGTGGAAGAAGCAATACCAGGAAGGAAGCCTCACCGCCGTTGCGGCCGGAGAAAAAGTGGTTCCAGCTTCGGCGCTGGCGACTGCCCTCAAGCAGGTCCGGGAGCTACAGCGCCTTCTGGGTAAGAAGACGATGGAAGTTGAGATCCTCAAAGAAGCAGTGGAGTACCGCCAGTCGCGAAAATGGATAGCGCACGCGCCCTTGTTGCCAAAGGACGGGGAATAGCTCTGGTCAGCCGCGCCATGAGCGTGTCGCGTGCGCAGCTGTCACTGCGGGTTAACCGTTCTGCCGACTGGCTGGACAGGCGCAGCAACCGGCGTAATGACGAAACTGATGCTGAGATATTATCGGACATCCTCCGTATCATCAGCGACATGCCCAGTTACGGTTACCGCCGAGTGTGGGGTATCCTGCGTAAGCAACGTCGTGCAGAGGGACTTCCACCGGTGAACGCCAAACGGCTTTACAGGATAATGAGCGAGCATAACCTGCTGTTGTTGCATGATAAAACTGAACGTCCGAAGCGGGAGCATAAAGGCAAAATCGCGGTAGCAGAGAGCGATATGCGCTGGTGCTCAGATGGCTTCGAGTTCGGTTGTGACAACGGCGAGAAGCTGCGGGTGACGTTCGCACTGGACTGCTGCGACCGGGAGGCCATAGACTGGGCAGCGAGCACCAGGGGTTATGACAGTTCAACCGTGCAGGATGTGATGCTGAGGTCGGTGGAAAAACGCTTCGGTAGCGCGCTGCCGGATAAACCAGTGCAATGGCTGACGGATAATGGTTCAGCGTACACAGCGCATGAAACGCGGAAGTTCGCCAGAGAACTGAATCTGGAGCCCTGCACAACAGCAGTGAGCAGTCCACAGAGTAACGGCATGGCAGAACGGTTCGTGAAGACGATGAAGGAAGATTACATCGCCTTCATGCCAAAACCCGATGTGCGAACAGCGCTGAAGAATCTTGCAGCGGCGTTCAATCATTACAATGAAAACCATCCGCACAGTGCGCTGGGATACAACTCCCCAAGAGAATATCGGCGCCAGCGGGCATCGTTAACTTAAGATACAAAAGCTGTCCGGAGATGGTGGGTCAAGATCACCACCACAAGCGGTATCGGCCCATCAGGGAATTCATGTCCTGCAAATCGTGCGTGAGGCGCTCAGCAATATCTACAAACATGCGCAGGCGAGCGAGGTGGACATTACGCTGGTGCGGCGCGAAAAACGTATCGAATTGACCGTACGTGATAACGGCATCGTTCAGGATAGCCAGCGCGCCAATCATTACGGTTTGATTATCATGCGAGACCGCGCGCACAGCCTGCACGGAGAGTGCACCATTGCGCGCCATCAGGGGGGAACGCAGGTGAAAGTGACTTTTGACGCAGAAAACCGTTACCGCCCGGAATTAACAGGAGAAGACAATGACGAATGAAGTGCCAAACGACGATAGCGCGACCCTTTTATTGATTGACGACCATCCGATGTTGCGTAATGGCGTAAAACAGTTGCTCAGCATGGTCCCCGGTTTGCGCGTGGTGGGCGAAGCCAGCGACGGGGAACAGGGCGTGATATTGGCCGCGGAGTTAGATCCAGACCTGATTTTGCTGGATCTGAACATGCCCGGCATGAACGGATTGGAGACGCTGGTGCGTTTGCGAGAAAAGGCGCTGTCTGGCCGCGTTGTGGTCTTTAGCGTTTCCGATCATGAAGATGACGTGGTGAGCGCCTTGAAAAACGGGGCGGATGGCTACCTGCTTAAAGACATGGAACCCGAAGATTTGTTGGCGTCATTGCATCCGGCGGCATCGGGTAAGATGGTGCTTAGCGAAACCCTGATGCCGATCCTCGCCGCCAGCTTGCGGGAAAACCGGCAGGGAAGCGATCGCAGCATTCAGCAGTTGACGCCCCGTGAGCGCGATATTCTGAAACTGCTGGCACAAGGGCTTGCCAATAAGGTGATTGCACGCAAGTTTTCCATCACGGAAAGTACAGTAAAGGTGCACGTTAAGCATCTGCTGAAAAAAATGAAGCTGAAATCGCGTGTGGAAGCGGCAGTATGGGTGCTGCAAGAGAAAATCTTTTAATCGCCGGGAGCCGACATAAGCTGTATTAGCTCAGACCTGATCTGACAGTTACCGGTTATTTATACAGGTGTCTGTCAGATTAAATCTGGTTCAGATTTTTTTCTGCCCAGACTCGTTTACCATCAAGTAACGTGGCCATTGGCGTACGCCCGCAGCACATTTTACCCTGATGAGTTCGCTCATTATTGTAATGCCACAACCAGTTGTCCAGATCCTTTTGTAGACTTTCTAGGTCCTCGTATAACGTCTTACGGAACGCAACCTGATAAAAATCCTGCAAAATAGTTTTATGGAAGCGCTCGCAGATACCGTTTGTCTGCGGAGACATCGCTTTCGTTTTCGTATGGTCTATATCGTTGATAGCCAAGTACAGCTGATAGTCATGTTGTTCCACTTTACCGCAGTACTCCGTCCCCCTGTCCGTCAGTATTCTTAGCATTGGCAGCCCCTGAGCTTCGTAGAACGGCAGCACGCGATCATTGAGCAGGTCGGCGGCAGAGATCGGTGCTTTACTCGTGTAAAGCTTGCAGTGCGCCACTTTCGAGTACGTATCCACGAACGTCTGCTGGTAGATACGGCCAACACCTTTCAGATTACCCACGTAGAAGGTGTCCTGCGACCCCAGATAACCCGGGTGAGCAGTCTCTATTTCACCACAGGCTTCGTCGTCGTGCGCCTTCTTCTCCAGTGCAGCGATTTGAGCATCAGTAAGTACGATGCCTTCTCTGGCAACTTTTTCCTCAAGTACCTTCAGGCGCTTACGAAAGTTTTCCAGATCGTGTCGTTGCCAGATGGAGCGCACACCGCTGCCAGAAATGAAGACGCCTTTTTTACGCAGCTCATTACTGGTCCGGTGCTGGCCATGAGCCGGGAACTCAATGGCGTAATCAACAACCGCACGTTCAGTGGCTTCATCAGCACGGTTTTTCAGGTTGGGAACCCGGCGGTTTTGGTTAACCAGAGCGTCAATGCCGCCTTCTGCCGCCAGTTCCTGATAGCGATAAAACGTGTCGCGTGACACCCCCATGATTTTACGGGCTTTTGATACGTTACCGAGTTCTTCGGCGAGATTGAGCAGGCCGGCTTTGTGTTTGATGATGGGATTGTTAGTATGAAGCATGAGAGTTACCTCGTGTTTTGTATAAGCATTCGACACCCATATCAAAACCGGTAACTCTCAACCTTTCAAGGTCCAGTGTCAGAGCAAGTCGCGACTAATACACATAAGCACCATCCCGGCAGCACCACGTTGGCGGTTAACGCAAGAAGATCTTGCCTTCCAGATAGGTGACCGCCTGGCCGCTAATCAGCACCCGATCGCCTTGCCATTGGCAATGCAAATCGCCGCCACGGGCTGAAACCTGACGTGCACGCATCGTGGTTTTTCCTAATCGATCGTGCCAGTAGGGAATCAACATGCTGTGCGCCGAGCCAGTGACCGGATCTTCGGCAACGGCTTATCCCGGGCAGAAAAAGCGGCTGACAAAATCATAGTCGTCTCCCGGCGCCGTCACGCACACCAGTTTGCCCAAGGGTTTCATGGCGTGAATATCTGGCGTTAACGCTTCGACCTGTTGTTGGTTTTCCAGCACAACCAGATAATCGCGCGCCGCACGCACCTCAACCGCGTCGTCGATCCCTAAACAGCGCAATAGCAGCGCGGGCGGCGTGACCGGCTCCGCCTGCCAGGCCGGGAAATCAAGCGTCAACCCCGCGTCACTGCGCGTGACCGTCAGTTCCCCGACAAACCGGGTCGAGAAACGGATCGTATCTCCCGCATACCCCATGGCGGTGAAAATTACATGCGCTGCCGCCAGCGTGGCGTGTCCACACAGGTTGATTTCACCCTGAGTGGTAAACCAACGTAACGCAAAGCCCTGCTCTGAGGGCACGAAAAAGGCCGTTTCCGATTGGTTGTGCTGGCGCGCTATCTGCAACAAGCGTTCATCCGGCAACCATGCCGTCAATGGGCATACCGCTGCCGCATTGCCACCAAACGTGTGCTGTGTAAACGCATCAATCAAATAAAAATCCACAGTTAACATTGTTACTCCTTGATTGCCAGGCTGCTTAGCGCTGTTCTGTGAGATTTAATCGCCCTATAAACATTACTGCCATTCATGCGTTCGATCGGATTTCGTTCACGGGCAAACCTGAATGCCGATGACAAAAGAGACTCCGTCTTCTTTAAAAAACTTTACGTTTCTTTTCAGTTGGTTAAATAACATCATGAATATTAAACCATTCAGAAACAAGAATAAGGATTATCGTCATAATCCTACTTATTCCCGCTATTTACTTCGCTAAACTCACATTAAGAGTGGTTTTTTGTTATTTGCCACGGTAATGATTTTCGACGCCATCTGGCGTAATGCGCACTGCTGCTCGGCACTGAGGGACAATCATGATTAAACCGCGTACAGAACGCTTTATTGGACTGGAATGGCTGCGTTTTCTGCTCGGCTGCTATGTGATGATCTATCACACTGCCCATGTTTATCCCCAGATAAAACGCGTGCCTTTTTTAAGTGAACTGACCAGCATGGGTTTTTTCGCCACCAGCACCTTTTTCGTGCTTTCCGGTTTTTTGCTGGCTCACGTTTATATCCGCGGTGGACAACTGCGCGAACCCGCCCGCCATTTTTGGGCCAAACGGCTGTTCACCCTTTATCCCATCCATATCATGGCGCTGCTCGCCTCTATCGCCGTGGTCACCCTGATGCAATGGCTGGCCGTTCCGCCGGAGGGGCAGGTCGCCAGCGCGCGCTTTGTCATTTATGACACCAATGAGCCGAATGTCGACCCGGAAAGCCTACGCCATTACATGACCAATGCACAGTTGCTCTTCAATGGCCTGCTGCAGGTATTTATGCTGCAAGCGTGGAATCCCTACTTTCTGACCTTCAATGCCCCGCTGTGGTCGCTCTCAACTCTGTTTTTCTTCTATTTACTGTTCCCTGCACTGGGGCCACGCTTACTTAACAGTCGTCACCCTTGGCTATGGCTTGGTATTGTTTGTCTGCTCTATTTGATACCACCTGCCTGGATTATTTGGAAGCAGCAGTTTGGTATGCCCTACACCGGTTTACTGCAACGCGGGCCTATTTTCCGTTTGCCAGAGTTTTTAGCAGGGATTTTAGACTATGCGCTATTCCGCCATTATCTCGATCGCGCCAGAATGCCGCTGACCAGTGGTCAACGTTCCGGGGTTGCCGCGTTCATTCTGCTGAATTTCATCGCGGGTGCCTGGTTGTTCACCAATGGCGAGGCCTACTGGTATTTCTTGTTGCACAACGGTCTGCTGCTGCCCGCTCAGGTGGGATTAGTGTGTCTGAGCGCGCTGGCACGCGATCCTGATAGCCACTGGCTGCGCCATTGGTCACCGCGATTGGGTGCAGCATCACTCTCTATTTTTGCGTTGCATGTTCCGCTGTTTAATCTGTTCCGAACGCTGGAGCAACTGTTACGCGGCGATCCTAAGATCTGCTTTAGCGATTGGGAGCAGTGCGCCGTGGCCGCCGGGAACGTGCAGCTTTCACTTCCCGGCTACGGTATATTTCTGCTGGCAACCGTGGTTATCTGCTTACTGTTCCAGGAGAAAATTGTGACGCGGGTGCGCCAATTTCTCACAACGCGTTTTTTGCCACGTAAGGCGCGTCCTGAGAGAAACCTGCGCAAGCCACAACAAACGGCATGATGTCCCTCCCCTCTCTTCGCGCCACCGGACGGCGCAGAGGGGATAGCACCTTATTGAAATGTGATTTTGATCTGGTTATAGCGCTTAATCATCATTGATATGTTTTATAACAATTTAGATTCTAACGAATCGATGTTTTATTGTAGAGCCAGATCACATTTCCTGTTACTGTTTGCAGTGCCGAAATTAACGGCCCAACTGCTTTAGCCAGCGCCATTGGCAGCATTATTCATCAACGACTTCCACTGTATTATCTCCCAAAAAATGACACATACTAAACGCGCACTATCTTCCCTGGGGTTGGCCTTTGCTCTGGCAACGGCTGGCACGTCTGCAAGCTACGCCGATACGGTCTGGCTCAACAACGGGGACAAAATTACCGGGAAAATTACGCTGCTTGACGGCGGCAAACTGTTTATCACCACGGATTATGCAGGCTCCGTTTCTGTTGCCAGGGATCAGGTCAAAACCTTCGAATCCGACCACGGGTTGGTAATTCAGGGCGAGCTCTATGAAAACGGCGTGCTCTATCCTAAATAGCTGTTCCTAATACCGCTATACTCGTAATCATTGAAGATGCTTGATTTTCCATGAACAATACCCATTTCATGGTTATGAACATTCATCCCACTGAAGAGCAGAAAAAAAAGTTAAGGAATCTTCACCAAACAAGTCGTGACCATCATGTGCGCGATCGGATACGGTGTGTCCTATTGTCTGCCGATGGCTGGACGCCAGGAATGATTGCACAATCGCAACTTATTCACGAAACCACGGTACGCCGTCATCTAAATGATTGGCTAAAGGGTGAGAAACTTGCGCCTGAGAATGGCGGCTCTGATAGTCATCTCAGCGAAGAGCAAACCGCTGAACTCACCACATCTCTGACGAACAACCTTCTTCCCACTACACAGGCTATCATTGAACAGGTTGTTGATTGGTGGGGTATCCGCTACACCGTTCCGGGAATGACTAAATGGCTGCACCGCAACGGCTTCAGTTATCGAAAGCCTGTCGGTATCCCACATAAATTCAGTGCAGAAGCGCAGCAGGCGTTTGTGGAAACCTACAACGAGCTGAAACAAAAAGCCGGTGACGATGAACCCATCCTGTTCATCGATGGCGTCCACCCGACACAGGGAACAAAACTGGCATATGGCTGGATGCCTGCGGGAAAAAAATCTCAGCCAGTGGAAACCACCGGTAGTCGTACCCGTCTGAACATCATGGGAGCCCTGAACCTGAACGACATCGGCAGCACGGTGGTTCGGGAGTACGACAGCATCAACAGTCTCAATATCGCCCGCTTTTTTATCGCCATCCGGGAAACTTACCCGATAAGACAGAAGGTGCATATCATACTCGACGGAGCGGGTTACCACCGGGCGGAGCTGGTGAAAAAGTGGGCATATGTGATGAATATCGACCTCCACTATCTGCCGCCTTACAGCCCGAATCTGAACCCGATAGAAAGACTGTGGAAAGTGATGAATGAAAAGGTGAGAAACAACCGCTACTTCGCTTCACCAAAGGCGTTTCGGCAGGAAATACACCACTTCTTCCGCAATATATTACCGGGACTGGCGGGGGGCTTGTCGCGCAGGATTAATGACAACTTCCAGACGCTGAAAAATGCAACTTCAAGTTAATCGAGTATACACTTTTGCCTGTCCATGTTTTCCACTGGGAAACGGGCTGACGGTTTCCATGAAGCGGCGAGCCTTGTTCAGTCACTGCCACATTGAACAGCATTGATGATTGCGGGTAATGGTTTCATGCAACGCCTGCCATAACCGCTCTACATGATTTACCCATGGTGAGTACACCGGCTGATAAATAACTCTGAATTTCGGGTTTTCTTCCAGCCAGCGCTGCGTCTCCCGGCTTTTGTGAATAATGTAGTTATCAACTATCAGCGTGAGCGTTTTTGCCCGTCTGTACGTTGCTCTCAGATGCTCTAACATACTGATAAAAAACACGAACTTTTACTGTTTCCTCCAACATCGCTGACTTTTCCCGTCCCGCTGTGTAATGCACCCGCCAGATAATATTTCTCGTTCTGGCCCGGCGTCACGATGCGTTTCTGCTTCCCGCGAACCTGCCAGTCCGCGCCAATTTTGGGATTCAGATGAATATCCACTTCGTCTTCGTAAAAGACGGGATGTTCCGCGCTGCATTGTTCCAGCGCCATCGCGATGGCCTCCATTTTTTCTTCCTTATGCGGGTCGCGGATACGCAGCGTAGGAGCTGCGCGTCTCCACACCAGACCGGCAGAAGGCCGCCAACGGCGCACCGTGGAAGCATGCAACTGGCAACCGGTTATCTCATTGATTTTTATCGCTAGCAGTTCCGTGCTCCAGCGCGAACGCTGATAGCCAAAATCATGAGGGGAACGCTTTACGAGCTGGATTAACAGTGCGCAGATCTGTTCAAACGGCCAGCGACGGCCACGACCGGGCCGCAGAGATTTGAGGCCTTCAATGCCGTACAGGGTGAGCCAGTTAATCCATCTGCCGATTGACGAACGGGCGCAGCAAAGCATTCTGGCGACATCGCTCACGCGCTCGCCCCGGTGCAACATCAGGATGGCGGTCAGCCTGCGGGCGTGATTCTTGTCACGCGTTTTATGGAGAGTTTTCTTCATCAGGCGTCGTTCGTTACGGGGTATCGGTGCTATGCTCGACATCGCTCAGTCCGGTTGATGATTTGGGATCTTTATCGATTGATCAGATCGCTCAACTCGGACTGAGTTCCCTTCAGGTGATCTACTATTCGGAACAGTTATTTAGCCTTAAAGCGGGTGAAACCCGTTCCGTCGTCGGCGCGCCTGCCGGTGCAGGTCAAGGTGAACAAACGCTGGCGCTGACCAATATCAAATCTATCGTTACCGCGAAACCGTTTGTCACTGACTTCTCCTGGAAAGGCAATATCGACGCAGGGATGTCGCACAAGAAGAGCTCTACCGAGACAGAAAACTACGACGTCACCCTCGATACCCGGATGCGCCACGGCACCTGGCGTCATAACGTGGATGGTACATACCACGAAGCCACCGAGAATGATGTGCGCAGCACCAAGAATGCCTCCGGCGAATACGCACTGGATAAATTTCTCGATGTGTAGTGGCACACTGATACTGGCCACCTGATCGGAGGTGATATGCTCACCTCATCAACACGACAGGTGACCTCATGGGTAAACATTTTACGGCGGAATTTAAGCTCGAAGCCGCAAAGCTGGTTGTCGACCACGGCTACACATACGTTAAGGCCGCAGAGGCGGTTAATGTCAGCCATTCTGCCATTAGTCGCTGGGTCAATAAGCTTCGCCTTGAACGACAGGGAAAAACGCCAACGGGACTTCCTCTTACCCCTGAACAGCTCGAGCTGCGTGAGATGAAGAAAAAAGTCCAATGCCTTGAAATGGAGAACGAAATCCTAAAAAAGGCTACGGCGCTCTTAATGTCGGACTCACTCAACGGTTCACGGTAGTCGACAGGCTGAGGGCGCGATACCCGGTCACGGCGTTGTGCCAAACTTTTGAGGTACATCGCAGCAGCTACAGGCACTGGCAGGCTTCCGCTAATGAACCCGACGGTGAGCGCGTGGTTAAGTGTAGCCGCGTCATGGAAGCCTGGAACGCCAGCGGCGGCTCTGCCGGCGCTCGAAGTATCGCGACCATCGTCACCGGCAGCTCTGGTGTCAAAATGGGGCGCTGGCTGGCTGGCAAGCTGATGAAGGAGCTGGGTATCGCCAGCTGCCAGCGACCGGCTCACAAATACAAACGCGGCGGCAATGAACACGTTGAAATACCGAACTATCTCAACCGCCAGTTCGCGGTTACCGCACCGGATCAGGTCTGGTGCGGCGATGTGACCTACATCTGGACGGGCAAATGCTGGGCTTACCTTGTGGTGGTGCTAGATCTGTTCGCCCGCAAACCGGTGGGCTGGGCCATGTCGACGTCGCCGGACTCGGCGCTGACAGTTAAAGCGTTGCAGATGGCCTGGGAACTCCGGGGACAACCAACAGGAGTCATGTTCCACAGCGACCAGGGCAGCCACTATACCAGCCGTCAATACCGGCAAGCCCTGTGGCGCTGCCGGATAAAGCAGAGTATGAGTCGGCGGGGTAACTGCTGGGATAATGCGCCAATGGAGCGGTTCTTCCGCAGCCTGAAGACAGAATGGGTGCCGACAAAGGGTTACAACAGCTTCAGCGAAGCCCAGGACGCGATTATCCGCTACATCACGGGGTATTACAGCGCTATCCGGCCTCACTGGTATAACGGCGGCTTAACTCCAAACGAATCTGAGCGACTGTTCTACATACAGTCTAATGCGGTGGCCAATACTAGTTGACCACTACACCCACCAGTCTCCCTGCTGTGGATGTGCCTGCTTCGCCTGTTCCTGAAGCTCTCGCACCCGCTGCGCCAGCGCCGTTAAGCACTCATCGGCCATACCGTGTTTTTTGAGCGCCTCTTCCAGTGCAAACAGATACTGTGCATTCGTTCCCAACGGACCGCTGGCTCTGGCAATCAGGGGAGCAACGCGGTGTATGCAGGTATCCGCTTCGATCAGAGGATGTTGATCTTGCGAAACAAACACCAACGCCGTGAGGGTTTCGCCGTTTTGGCAGTGCAGATCGCACCATTCCGGACGGTAGCAACCAGTGATCATCTCGCGCTTCCACAGCAGTTCCAGATCTTCATGCAGTGAAGCCTCCGGCAAACGAAATGCCATCCCGGTCGTTTTCCCACCTGGCGTTAATGCCAGCATGCGTCCAGGTTGCGTTGCCGTACCGCGTCCTGCCGTAAGGCGCAGGCAAAATGCACGCTGCCAGCCGGAAAGTGTGGCCAAACGGGCTTCCTCCGGTGTAAATACCGGATTCCACATCAGTGAGCCATAGCCAAAGACCCACACCGGGCTATCAGGGCGACGCGATAGCGTCTGGTTCAGGGAGTCCGCTCGCTGCTGAGGCGTGAGCAGCAAGTTTTCTTCGATACAACCAAAAGACGTACCACAATCAGCCTTTTGTAAAAAATCGCGTGTTAACAATACCTTACCCCCCCAACAACCAATAACCGAACAATAACCGCCGCGTTTTTTCTGCCAAAAACAGCGTAACTGCTTAAAATTTATGCAACTCATTCCAGAATATGCCATTCTTTGTGTGGCAATCAAGCTTGATCTTAATCACAAAGGGCTAATGTAACGCTGAAATCGTAACAAAAAAGGGTGAACAACGCTTTTTTAGCCACACGTGCTTTTTGCCTGTCACTAAAATGATAATCACTATCATCAAAATGCTATGATGTTGTCCATCAAATCAATAATTATATCGGCTGAATGATGGAGAAATTTAATGGCTCATCCGACAGGTTTTCGCCCAGCCCAACCCCGACTAATCCAGGTTACACGCATCACCGATCTCTCCCCGCACTTGCGCTGCATCACTTTTCACAGCGATACACTGCCCGACTATCCGGCAGTCGGGCGACATGCCGCACATATCAAACTGTTTTTAGCGCGCCCCGGTCAGAAAGCGCCTACATTACCCACATTGGGTGAGCGAGGCCCGCAATGGCCTGAAGGCGAAGCGCGCCCCGTCGTGCGCACTTATACTATTTATGCATTCCGGCCAGAATTGGGCTAAGTGGATGTTGCCTTTGCCTTGCACGACCACGGCGGACCCGCCGTCACGTTTGCCCGCAACGCGCAGCCCGGAGACAGCGTAGGCATTACTCAACCGGGTGGTCCGCACCCCATGCTGCCTGCGTCCAGCGCCTATTATCTGGCAGGCGATCCCTCTTCACTGCCCGCCATTGCGGCGCTGCTCGGCGCGCTGCCCTCTGATGCTACCGGCCATGCCGTTATCCGCATCGACAGTGAGGCCGATCGTCTACTACTGGCCGCCCCCACCTGCCTCAGCATGCATTGGGTGGTCGGCTCGACCGCCAGCACCGATACGCTGTTGCAACAGTTCCACGCCGTGACGCGCGATATTGACGCCAGCCGTGCATTTTTCTGGCTGGCGGGCGAAGACCGCATCGTGGTGCAACTACGCCGTTACGTACGCAGAGAACTCAAGGTTGAGAGAAATCAGCTCTACGCTGTGCCATATTGGCGTGAAGGGTTAAACGAAGAGGATTATCACCAGAAACGTCACGATGTCATGGATAATCCGGATGATTGAGTGGGCTAAAATTCACTAGCCACATCAATATAGTGGGGAGAAAACTGCCAAATTCTCCCCACTAATCCTATTTTAGTCACCAAGAATGTAAAATTACTTAAAATCTCCCGACTGCTGCGCGCATTCTGCTAATCTGCTTCTGTTTTTTAGGCTATAACTACCTGTAAGCCACTTTTTCCGCAACGTCACACCCTTAACCATGCATTGCCGTCGCTACCCGCGTGGCGCATGTAAAGAGAACAATAAGGCGTGCGGCACTGTTAGTAAGACTCAATACTTTTGATAAGGAGCCGCCCGCCATGAAGTCGCACACCGAGGTGATCAAAACGCGTCACCACGAATATTCCCTGATCTTCCCCATCATCGCGCTGTTTGTCTTGTTGCAATGGAGCGATGCACAAAACCTGATGGCAATCCTTGGCATCAACTTTATTGCACTGGTGGGCATTCTCGCCAGCGCCTTTAGCGTAGTACGCCATGCTGACGTGTTGGCCCACCGGCTGGGCGAACACTACGGCTCACTGATCCTCAGCCTCTCCGTCGTCATTCTTGAAGTGAGCCTGATCTCCGCGCTGATGGCCACGGGCGATGCCGGCCCGGACCTGATGCGTGATACGCTTTATTCCATCATCATGATCGTCAGCGGCGGTCTGGTCGGATTTGCCTTACTGTTAGGCGGTCGGAAATTTGCCACGCAGCACGTCAATTTGATCGGTATCAAGCAGTACCTGATGGCCATTTTCCCGCTGGCAATTATCGTGCTGGTCTTCCCCACCTCACTGCCGGGCGGTAATTTTACCACCGGGCAAGCGCTGATTATCGCCCTCATCTCCGCCGCCATGTACGGCGTGTTTCTCCTGATTCAAACGCGCACGCACCAGAGCCTGTTTATCTACGAACATGAAGATGAAAGTGATGACGGCGACCCGCACCATGGCAAACCCTCTTCACACAGTTCGTTGTGGCACACCGCCTGGCTGCTAATTCATTTGGTAGCGGTGATCAGTATCACCAAAATGGACTCTGCGCCGCTTAATGCGCTGCTGACACGCATGAATGCCCCAGAGCAGTTCACTGGCTTTCTGGTCGCTCTGCTTATTCTCTCTCCTGAGGGTCTGGGCGCTATCAAAGCAGTGCTGCGTAATCAGGTACAGCGTGCAATGAACTTGTTTTTCGGATCGGTGCTCGCCACCATTTCACTGACCGTGCCAGCAGTAACCGTAATTGCCAGCTTAACGGGCAATACGCTGAATTTCGGCCTGGAAATGCCAAGCATCGTCGTCATGGTCTCGGTGTTGATGTTATGTCATATTTCGTTCTCAACAGGCAGGACCAACGTGTTGAACGGCAGCGCACATTTAGCGCTTTTTGCTGCGTATTTGATGACAATCATGCTGTGATCCTACGGGAAAGCCCTGATTTTACGTCAGGGCACCCTGCATTTTGATGTAAGTCTTAACACTCCGCGCTTAACAGGCGTATCCCACACTTCACTTATCGACGACGGGCCAACTGCCCGCCATTTTTTGTTCTTTTTTGGTCTGACATAAGATGAAAACGCATGGAGTACGCGGGGTTACGCCTTTTAGTGCGCTGATCGCCGCCTGTTGGCGCGAAAAATATACCGCACAACGTTTGGTTCACGACATTATCGCAGGTATCACCGTAGGGATTATTGCCATTCCACTGGCAATGGCGCTGGCGATTGCCAGCGGTGTTCCACAGCAGTACGGGCTTTACACCTCGGCAATTGCCGGGATTGTCATTGTGGTAACCGGAGGGTCACGCTATAGCGTTTCCGGCCCAACGGCAGCCTTCGTGGTGATTCTTTACCCGGTTTCCCAGCAGTTTGGCCTCTCAGGCTTGCTGATAGCCACACTGCTTTCCGGGGTATTTTTGGTGTTGATGGGCGTCTGCCGCTTTGGACGCCTGATTGAGTATATCCCGCTGTCAGTGACTCTGGGGTTTACCTCGGGCATCGGTATCACCATTGCCACCATGCAGATTAAGGATCTGTTTGGTCTGCTCCTGACCACCGTGCCGGAGCACTATATCGAAAAGGTGATGGCGCTGGCACAAGCGCTCCCAACTCTGACGATGGCTGATACACTTATTGGCCTGACTACGCTGGCAGTGCTGGTTTTTTGGCCCAAACTGGGCATCCGCTTGCCGGGCCATCTGCCGGCCCTGCTGGCAGGCGTTGCTGTCATGGGTATCATGTCGCTGATGGGCCATGATGTCGCCACCATCGGCTCCCGCTTTAGCTATATGCTGGCTGATGGCTCGCAGGGTCATGGCATTCCGCCTATTCTGCCGCAGTGGGTGCTACCGTGGAACGTGTCCGCAGCCGGTGAACCGGCGATGACGCTCAACTGGCAGAGCATTTCTGCCCTGCTCCCTGCGGCATTTTCCATGGCGATGCTTGGCGCTATCGAATCGCTGCTGTGCGCGGTGGTGCTGGACGGTATGACCGGTAAAAAACACAACTCCAATGCCGAATTGATGGGACAAGGCTTCGGTAATCTGGTCGCGCCGTTCTTTGTCGGCATCACCGCCACCACGGCTATCGCGCGCTCCGCCGCCAACGTGCGCGCCGGGGCTACGTCCCCCATTTCGGCGGTGGTGCACGCGCTGTTGGTGCTGCTGGCGCTTTTGGTGCTGGCCCCCTGGCTCTCTTATCTGCCATTGGCCACCATGGCGGCGCTGCTCCTGATCGTCGCCTGGAACATGAGCGAAGCCCATAAAGTGGTGGATTTGCTGCGTCATGCCCCCAAAGATGACATCATTGTCATGATGCTTTGCATGTCCCTGACCGTGCTGTTTGATATGGTGATTGCGATTACGGTGGGGATTGTGTTGGCGTCGCTGCTGTTTATGCGCCGCATCGCCCAAATGACCCGGCTTAGCGAACGCCCTGAAACCTCATCGCCGACGCGACTGGTACTGCGGGTGAACGGCCCACTGTTTTTCTCCACTGCGGAACGCATTTTTAACGACATTCTGCAACGTAGCGAGAATTATCAGACCATCATTCTGCAATGGGATGCGGTGCCGATTCTGGATGCGGGAGGACTGAATGCGTTCTTGCGTTTCAGCGATGCATTACCCGCTGACAAGCAGCTATTAATAACCGATATTCCGTTCCAGCCGCTGAAAACGTTGGCGCGCGCCAATGTGCATCCCATCGCGGGACGCCGCACGTTTTATCCCACGCTGGCGCAAGCGTTTGAAGCAACGCAGTCTATCGATTAATCTGATCACCCATCGGGCCGCGCAAGCGGCCTAGACCCACCTCGTTATACACAAGTCCGCAACGCCTTATATGCCAAGGGTTAGCGGGCTGAAATAGGCAGCCGGTGGGGTTGTAAATGAAGTGAAACCGACGTGTACTATCGCCATTTACGGCGCTGAAAAATGACACGGGATTCAGATGGCTGGGCACACCAAGAACTGGAAGGGGTAAATCTTGGTGACACGAGGCTCAATAAGCGTGCCAAAGGGCTTTTGATACGGCTGGCTGAGAATCCGCAAGCCAGCATTCCGCATGCGTGCCTCGGATGGTCTGAGACGCTGGGTGCTTACCGCTTCATGGAGAACCAAGCATTCGAATGGCGAGACATTCTGCAACCTCACTGGCAGCGTACGCAGGAAAGGATCCGAGAACACGAGGTTGTGCTGTGTATCCAAGACACTACCGAGCTTGACTTCAACGGGCAGCAAATCCAAGGCTTGGGTCCCTTGAACTACGAAGCCAGGCGTGGTCTGTACCTGCATCCGACCTACGCGGTCAGTCCGGATCGCGTGGGTTGGGCGTACTGGATGCGTGGATGTGGGCAAGAGAGCCGAAGGATGCAGACGGAAAACGCGATGGGATCAAGGAGAGTACGCGCTGGCTCGAGGGATACGAGCGAGTTGCTGAACTCGCCTCGGAGTTGCCAAACACACGTCTGGTGTACTTAGCCGATCGCGAAGCGGATATCAAGGCGTTGATGCAGCTCGCTGATGACCTTGGCACTCCGGCTGACTGGTTGATCCGCTCGACTCATAATCGCAGTCTGGACTGTAATGAGAAGCTTTGGCAGAAGGTTGGAAAGACCGTGCCGGTGGGAGAAATCCAATTCGTTATGGCGGCTCGCGCGGGGCAGAAGGCGCGTACGGTGAAACAGGCGCTGCGCGTGAAGCGAGTGTCGCTGCGTTGCGGGTTGGCAGTGACTTGTGTGATAGCCAAGGAAATTGAGCCGCCAGCAGGCGTGAAGCCGGTCGAGTGGCGGTTGCTGAGCAATCGCGTACCTGAAGGACGAGAAGATATCGTGGAGCTGATCGACTGGTATCGGGCTAGATGGGAAATCGAGATGTTCTTCAATGTGCTGAAGAACGGCTGCTGTGTCGAAGCGTTACAGTTATCGACCGTGGATCGCATTGAGCGGGCATTGGCGCTGTTCATGATCGTGGCATGGCGCATCGCCTATTTAATGCGTATGGGACGAACCTGTCCAGAGCTGGACGCAATGTTGTTCTTTGATTCCGACGAGACTCATGGAGCTTACCTACTGATGAACAAGCGTATGCCCAAGGGCCTCCCTAAGCTAAACGAAGTATTGCGCTTAGTTGCGCAACTCGGAGGCTTTCTTGCTCGAAAAGGCGACGGAGAACCAGGCGCAAAAACTATCTGGAAAGGCTTGCAGAAAGTCATGACGGCCGCCGAAACGCTACGCGCGCTCAGGCACGAACAGAGATGTGTATAACGAGGTGGCCTAGACCGGTGTAATCTGGACGTTCAGGCATTCATTGCGCTGCGACACCGTTGTTGACGCCGCGCGGGCTTCGCGGATCGTCACCAACTGTTGCGACGTCAGCGGATACGGCAACACAATATTCAGTGCAGTCAGTTTCTGCTGCTGCGCCAGCGTAATCAGTCGCGTCAGGTTGGTTTCATCGTTGACCTGCGTGGAAAGCACCTGCATTGCCAGCATTTGCTCTTGCGGAGCGACCTGACGGGTCGACGCAGATTTCGTCACCATGCCGATAATCGGCAACACGCCATACATGGCATCAATAAAACGCCAGCGTTTATTACACGGCGTTGCTAAATACTCAGCGTAATCAATACTTAACGCCTCATTGGAACACACAGACTCTGGGTTATCTCCCATGTCCTTCTATCCTGTTCGCCAGTGGGTTCATCGCGTCACTTGTACGTCAATCACCTTTCATCAAGCGTCGATAATACATCTGCCCTGTTTTACCAGGCTCACGGGTTACCCCTCTATATTGTCACGAGCGTGAGTGATTTGACAGCGTGAGCACGTTATCAAGTTCACGATATTGCAATGAAATCCGGTATCTGCACGATATACCCTTTTACGCTTCATTGCTGGCGCCGCTAATGTGTGGGCGCTATGCTAACGCAAGACGAAAACGGTTTGCCACACGGCAGGCTGACGATAGAGAACAATAGCTACGGTGACTATGCATAAGATTGCCTTTGTGGAAGATGACCCTGAAGTGGGCAAACTGATTGCGGCTTATCTGGGAAAAAATGACATAGATGTTCATCTGGAGCCACGCGGCGATAAAGCGCTCGACTTCATCGCACAGCAAAACCCCGATCTGGTGCTGTTGGATGTGATGCTGCCGGGCAAAGATGGCATGACCATCTGCCGCGAGTTGCGCCCGTTGTACAATGGCCCGATCGTGCTGCTGACCTCGCTTGACAGCGACATGAACCACATATTGGCGCTGGAAATGGGCGCAGATGATTATATTTTGAAAACGACGCCACCAGCCGTACTGCTTGCCCGCTTGCGACTTCATCTGCGTCAATACTCGGCGCAACCCGCCACGCAGGTTGCGCCTGAAACGCCCGCGGTACAGGCGCAGGTTCAGGTGCACAAAACGCTGCACTTCGGGTTGCTGTGTATCGACCCGGTTAATCGTGAAGTGACGCTGGCAGAAGAGAATATCGTGCTATCCACCGCCGATTTCGATTTATTGTGGCAGTTGGCGACCCATGCAGGACACACCATGGACAGGGATTTGTTGCTCAAAAATCTGCGCGGTGTCAGTTATGACGGCATGGATCGCAGTATCGACGTGGCCATTTCCCGTCTGCGCAAAAAATTGCACGACAATGCGCTGGAGCCCTTCCGTATCAAGACCGTGCGTAACAAAGGTTACCTTTTCGCACCGAACGCCTGGGAGAGAGCCATACCATGAGAAAACTGTTTGTGCAGTTTTTTCTGTTACTGTTTGCCAGCTTCGTGGTAATGACGCTGCTGGTAGGGTTGGTCTACAAAATGACCGCAGAGCGCGCAGGCCGTCAGTCCATGGACGATCTGATGAAAAGCTCGCTCTATCTGATCCGCAATGAGCTGCGTACCATCCCGCCGCGTGAATGGCATAAAACCATCAATGAGATGGACCTGAACCTGTCGTTCACGCTGAACATTGAGCCGCTGAGTAAATACCGTTTATCGCCGAAAGCGCAGCAGCGGCTGAATCAGGGCGAAATTATCGCGATTGAAGATCAATACACCTTTATCCAGCGAATCCCGCGCTCTCACTATGTGCTCTCGGTCGGGCCAATCCCTTATCTGTTTTTTCTGCATGAGATGCGGCTGTGGGATTTGCTATTTGTAATGTTGATTGGTCTTTCTCTGGCACTGCCGGTGTTCTTGTGGATGCGACCACATTGGCAGGCGATGTTGAAGCTGGAAAATGCCGCGCAGCGATTGGGCGAAGGCCACCTTGAAGAGCGTCTGCACTATGACAACACGTCAAGCATGGTGCGACTGGGTATCGCATTTAACCAAATGGCCGATAATATCAATCAGCTGATTGTCAGTAAAAAACGGCTGATCGACAACATTGCCCATGAATTGCACACTCCGCTGGTACGCCTGCGCTATCGCCTCGCCATGAGCGACAATTTGAGTGAGGATGAACAAACGGCGCTCAACCGCGACATTGGGCAATTGGAAGCGCTGATTGACGAGTTGCTGACCTATGCACGTCTCGATCGCCCGCAGGTCTCACTCCACCTGACGCAAATTGATGTGACTGCCTGGTTGCAAAATAAAATCTATGAGTGGCGCATGTTGCATGCGGATAAGGTATTCGCGCTGTCGATGCTGCCCGGTACGGATATTGGCTATCTTGATATGCGCCTGATGGAGCGGGTGCTGGATAATCTGGTCAATAACGCACTGCGTTTCTGCCACTCACGCATCATGGTCAGCGTATCCCGGGATGGGCCAATGGCCTGTCTTCAGGTGGATGACGACGGCCCCGGCATCGCTCAGGAAGACCGGGAAACGGTATTTGAGCCGTTTATCCGACTAGAGGCAGGGTTGGAAAACAGCAGTGGTGGTTGTGGGCTGGGCCTTGCGATTGTTTATGCCATCGTGCAGGCGTATGACGGCACCATTGTGGTGGAGAGCAATGAATGGGGCGGTGCACGTTTCCGCTTCTGCTGGCCAATCAAAACCGATATCCCTGTTCGCCCCGCACTCCCATCCTGAAGGTGTACATTGCGTTACACACCGATACCAATGACTCACAGACCCTCAACGGGCTTTTTCTTATGCTTCTTTCACCGGGCCGCTTCAGGGCCCACATGTGAACGGAATAATGAGGAATTGATGATGAAAAAAGTATTAGTGTTGATCGCAGGTGCCGCTCTGGGTCTCTCCTCTGTCGCGTTTGCAGCGAACACCACGGCTGCGCCAGCAACCACACCTGCTGCACATGCTCAAGAACATGCGAAAAAGACCGTTAAAAAAGCAGCCAAACCGGCTGAACAAAAGGCTCAAGCGGCTAAAAAGCACGTGAAAAAAGCTAAACCGGCTGCTGCGCAAAAAGCGCAAGCCGCTAAGAAACACGTGAAGAAAGCCGCTAAAAAACCGGCGCCTACCGCAGCCTAACCGCATCACCGTTTCTTGTCTCAAGATCCCTGCTCCGGCAGGGACTTGTTAGCCATAAAACACCGCCAACACCAGCGTGTTTCACGCAGAGTTAGCGAGTATGACACCCGGTGAATCGGGTGTTTTTTTTATAACAGGCATTCCAGCCGCTCCCCTTCTGGTAGCCGCCGTATGCCCGGACGCACACGGTATATTTAATGGGGTGCCTGATGATGTTCCATCGCTACTCATTTGAAATTGCGTTTACGTTGGTGCTGGTGTGCGGGTTTATCACGCTGCTGTTCTTTTTATGACGAACACAAAATCGATTCCAGATAGCACCTGAACCCACCATGCTGGCAAACCTGACTATAGTTAGTGGGCAACGTAAAAAGATATCGCTTTTCCGCAAGGTAATCCTATTGATGCGTAAACTGGCTTGGTTGTTCTGTTTGATAGCGTTAACAGCAGCCCAGAGCTGGGCTGAACAATCCCACTCGGAAGCGGAACGTCAGAAAACCCTTTTCTTCAATCATGACGACCGAGATCCGGTGCCGACACCCAACGCTTGGCCCTGGCAGGCCATTGGTCAACTGGAAACCGCCAGCGGCAACCTGTGTACCGCCACGCTGATTGCTCCGCATCTGGCATTGACCGCAGGTCACTGCGTCTTGACTCCGCCGTCAGGAAAACCTGATAAGCCGATTGCGCTGCGCTTTATTGCGGTCAATGACGAATGGAAGTATGAAACACACGCCATCGAAGCAGTGACCAATAGCGCGCTACGCAAAAAATTGCAGCCCGACGGCGAAGGGTGGATTGTATCTCCCGCCGCCGCACCGCTGGATTATGCCCTGATTTGGCTGCGGGATACGCCTGCGAGCATCACGCCATTAACCACCTGGAATGGCACGCAGTCAGAACTGAATGCCGCGCTGGCGCAACAACAAGCAAAGGTCACGCAGGCAGGCTATCCTGAAGACCATCAGGAAGCGCTCTATCGCCATCAGGATTGTGTCATTACCGGTTGGGCCGCGTCCGCGATTTTATCTCACCAGTGCGACACCTTACCCGGCGACAGCGGTTCTCCACTGATGCTGAAAACACTACAAGGCTGGCAATTGATTGGTATTCAAAGCTCTGCTCCAGATGCCAGCGAACGCGATCGCGCTGACAATCATGCGGTTGCCATCACCGCCATTCAACGGCAATTGAAGGCGCTGGCACGTCATGCGATGAAAAACGCTGCTGTTTCAGAATAATTTATCGCCAAACGCGGCGTAAAGCTAAACGCTGCGCATACAAGCGCTAGCCAGGCGATCGGTTTCATGTAAAATCGCTTTACTACGCCCTTCTCGTTTTCATCAGATAATGCAAACGCGATACTTCTCCGGTTTTTTATCCTGTGAAATATCATGAATAGCGGTGCCTAATGACAGGTTTGTCCCCTATTGAATAGGCTAAGATGAGGTGTTCTTATAGCGCATAAATGGAGTCATCAATGCTAAGACAATTGAATCATGATGAGGAGCAGCGGATGCATGCGCTCGATAGGTTATTGTTTCACCTGGATACCTCTCAAGATAATGTACTTAGCCAAATCACTTCGTTGATCAGCAAGATATTGAATATGCCCAGCGCGCTGATCACCGTCAGTGATACCCATTCATTGCATATCAAAGCCAAACACAATTTCGTGCTCAGCGAGATGCGCAAAGTCGGCGCACTCGATCAGTACACCATGCAAACTAACGAACTGCTGGTCTGCAATGATGCATCGCAGGATGAGCGCTTTAAGAACAGCCCATATGTCAGCAGTGAGCCTAATATCCGGTTTTATGCGGGTATCCCACTGATTACCAAAGCCGGTTATGCCATCGGCACCCTGAGCGTTGTCGACTATGTTACGCGTTCGTTTTCAAAAATGCAGCGCCGTGATTTAAAAACGCTGGCATCCATTACCATGGCGCTGATCGAATACCGCAACGCTATTGGCCTAATCGATGCCGTGACCCTGTTGCCCAATCGCCAGCGCCTTATCAAGACATCAGCCAGTCCACGGATATTTTCGAAGATTTCGTTCTCATCCTGCTCGATAGCATCGATCTTACCTATCTCTATGAA
The DNA here is from genome assembly GCF_053848865.1 of Symbiopectobacterium sp. Eva_TO. Taxonomy (NCBI): domain Bacteria; kingdom Pseudomonadati; phylum Pseudomonadota; class Gammaproteobacteria; order Enterobacterales; family Enterobacteriaceae; genus Symbiopectobacterium; species Symbiopectobacterium sp. Eva_TO. The sequence goes on from NZ_JBSPEY010000004.1 coordinate 4,080,190, forward strand.
ATGGCGCGCTATCTAGGGATGCCAACCGTAGAAAGCGTACTCAAAGATATCGGCCTGTTCCTACGGCTGAATATCAGCCGACAAGCCAGCATCTACAGCATTTCTGCGGGTCGGTTTGCACTGCTGGTCAAAAAAGAGCAGCAAGAGCAGGTACTGAGTACGCTGATGTCGTGCGCTGACCGAATTCAGCAGAGCATCACCAGCCATATCCCGTTGAAACTGTAAATTTTTATCGGCTATACCGAATTTCAGATCCCGATTGATGACCCGCAACGTATTCTGAGTGAGGCGTTGAGTGCGCTACACGATGCGCTTAAGAAAAATACACGCCTGATGGCCTATCACAAGGAGAGTGATGAGTATCAAAAGCGTGCTTTCACGCTGCTTAACGATTTATCGGATACCTTGCAACACGGCCATCCGGGTCTGTATCTGGTGTACCAGCCGAAATTACATATCAAAACGCGGCGCGTGATCGGTGCCGAAGCGTTGATTCGCTGGCGACCCCCCGAATTCGGTGAAATCTATCCGGACCAATTTATTCCACTGGCCGAAGATACCACCTTGATGCGACCACTAACGGAGTGGGTTATTCAGTAGGCGGCACGGCAAGTCAGAAAATGGCGACAATCTGGCATTAATATTTCCGTCTCGGTTAACGTCACCGTTACCAACTTCGCCGAAGAAGATTTGATTGAACGTTTACAACACATCCTACGAACCAATGAACTCAGCATCCACGATATTGAATTTGAATGCCTTGAAACGCAAAAAATAGTTGAAAATTCCTCTTCACTCTCCACCATTAAAAAGCTGAAAGACCAGGGCTTCATGATCTCCCTGGATGACTTTGGAACCGGTTACAGCAACCTTAACTACCTGAAAAATACGCCAGCCCACGTTATCAAACTCGATAAGTCGCTGATCAAGGATATGAAGACGGATAAGAGCAGCCGCATTATCGTGCAGCACACCATTGAGATGCAGCATAAATTGAATTATCTGGTGCTGGCAGAAGGGATTGAAGATGAGGAAACGCTCGACTATTTAGGGCAGTACAATTGCGATCAGGGCCGGGGCTATTATTTCTCACGCCCGTTGGTGGCCGACAATTTTGCACAGTGGTTAGAGTTACACGATGCCAGCATAAAATCGTAACCCTCGACCCTGTACATAAATTTGTGTAATTGCCTGATTTTGATATGTTCAATCCAACATCAAAAACAGGTTAATTTATGGACGAAAAACAGTTGCAGGCTCTGGCTAACGAACTGGCCAAAAATCTCAAAACCCCTGGCGATCTCAGCCAATTCGATCGCCTGCTGAAGAAAATCAGCGTTGAGGCTGCTCTCAACGCCGAAATGTCCCACCATCTGGGCTACGATAAAAATCAGCCCAAACCGGGGGCCAACTCCCGCAACGGCTATTCCACAAACACCGTGACCACCGGCGATGGCCCTCTGGAACTACGTACTCCGCGCGATCGTGATGGCTCCTTCGAACCACAACTGGTGAAGAAAAACCAGACCCGGATCACCGGGATGGATAACCAAATCCTGTCCCTGTACGCCAGAGGGATGACCACCCGCGAGATAGCGTCTGCGTTCAAAGAGCTGTATGACGCGGATGTCTCACCGGCTCTGGTCTCCAAGGTCACCGACGCCGTGATGAAACAGGTTACTGAATGGCAAAATCGTCCACTGGATGCAGTCTATCCCATTGTTTACCTTGACTGTATCATCCTGAAGGTCCGGCAGGACAGTCGCGTCATCAATAAATCCGTGTTCCTGGCACTGGGTATCAACATCGAGGGCCAGAAAGAACTGCTGGGTATGTGGCTGGCCGAAAACGAGGGCGCGAAGTTCTGGCTCAATGTGCTGACAGAACTAAAAAACCGCGGCCTGAACGATATCCTCATCGCCTGTGTCGACGGTCTGAAAGGCTTCCCGGACGCCATCAACGCGGTGTATCCGGAAGCCCGCATCCAGCTGTGCATCGTGCACATGGTACGCAACAGCCTGAGGTTCGTCCCTTGGAAGGACTACAAAGCCGTCACACGCGACCTGAAAGCCATCTATCAGGCCGCTACGGAAGAAGCAGGCCAGCAGGCGCTGGAAGCATTCGCTAGCGCATGGGACAGCCGCTATCCACAGATAAGCCGGAGCTGGCAGACGAACTGGAGCAATCTGGCAACGTTCTTCGCTTACCCGGCAGATATCCGCAAAGTCATCGACACAACCAACGCCATCGAGTCGCTGAACAGTGTGATCCGGCATGCGATTAAAAAACGCAAGGTGTTCCCGACTGACGACGCAGTGAAAAAGGTGGTGTGGCTGGCAATCCCGTCGGCCTCACAGAAATGGACGATGCCACTACGGGACTGGCGTATGGCAATGAGCCGTTTTATTATCGAGTTCGGTGACCGCCTGGACGGTCACTACTGAGAAAGGCATTTACACAGAATCATGTACAGGGTCTAACCCATATCGTTATACACATCTTTTGGCCATTTTTTGAACAGGATGCTCAGAACCCCGTGAATTAAGGCATTCAAGCCATCCCATTGGCTTTTTGAGGTTCAAAATGCCACTCTGAGATAAACCCGTAACTCATTGATTAAACAGTGCGTTAGAACGATGTGTATAACGATATGGGTCTAACCCTCCGTCGCTATGTAGTGGTCAACTAATATTGGCCACCGCATTAGACTGTATGTAGAACAGTCGCTCAGATTCGTTTGGAGTTAAGCCGCCGTTATACCAGTGAGGCCGGATAGCGCTGTAATACCCCGTGATGTAGCGGATAATCGCGTCCTGGGCTTCGCTGAAGCTGTTGTAACCCTTTGTCGGCACCCATTCTGTCTTCAGGCTGCGGAAGAACCGCTCCATTGGCGCATTATCCCAGCAGTTACCCCGCCGACTCATACTCTGCTTTATCCGGCAGCGCCACAGGGCTTGCCGGTATTGACGGCTGGTATAGTGGCTGCCCTGGTCGCTGTGGAACATGACTCCTGTTGGTTGTCCCCGGAGTTCCCAGGCCATCTGCAACGCTTTAACTGTCAGCGCCGAGTCCGGCGACGTCGACATGGCCCAGCCCACCGGTTTGCGGGCGAACAGGTCTAGCACCACCGCAAGGTAAGCCCAGCATTTGCCCGTCCAGATGTAGGTCACATCGCCGCACCAGACCTGATCCGGCGCGGTAACCGCGAACTGGCGGTTGAGATAGTTCGGTATTTCAACGTGTTCATTGCCGCCGCGTTTGTATTTGTGAGCCGGTCGCTGGCAGCTGGCGATACCCAGCTCCTTCATCAGCTTGCCAGCCAGCCAGCGCCCCATTTTGACACCAGAGCTGCCGGTGACGATGGTCGCAATACTTCGAGCGCCGGCAGAGCCGCCGCTGGCGTTCCAGGCTTCCATGACGCGACTACACTTAACCACGCGCTCACCGTCGGGTTCATTAGCGGAAGCCTGCCAGTGCCTGTAGCTGCTGCGATGTACCTCAAAAGTTTGGCACAACGCCGTGACCGGGTATCGCGCCCTCAGCCTGTCGACTACCGTGAACCGTTGAGTGAGTCCGACATTAAGAGCGCCGTAGCCTTTTTTAGGATTTCGTTCTCCATTTCAAGGCATTGGACTTTTTTCTTCATCTCACGCAGCTCGAGCTGTTCAGGGGTAAGAGGAAGTCCCGTTGGCGTTTTTCCCTGTCGTTCAAGGCGAAGCTTATTGACCCAGCGACTAATGGCAGAATGGCTGACATTAACCGCCTCTGCGGCCTTAACGTATGTGTAGCCGTGGTCGACAACCAGCTTTGCGGCTTCGAGCTTAAATTCCGCCGTAAAATGTTTACCCATGAGGTCACCTGTCGTGTTGATGAGGTGAGCATGATGTAGCCCCCTGTAACACCAGACAGTAGCTGTATCTCCAGATAAGAGATAGGCTTAGATATATGTCTAACAATCATGCTAATTTTGAAATGACCGGGATCCTGTTAGGGCAAGAAGTCCGTAAGCGTAAAACTCCGCAAGAGAAAATCGCCATCATTCAGCAGACAATGGAGCCGGGGATGAACGTCTCCCATGTAGCCCGCCTGCATGGCATCCAGCCCAGCCTTTTGTTTAAGTGGAAGAAGCAATACCAGGAAGGAAGCCTCACCGCCGTTGCGGCCGGAGAAGAAGTGGTTCCAGCTTCGGCGCTGGCGACTGCCCTCAAGCAGGTCCGGGAGCTACAGCGCCTTCTGGGTAAGAAGACGATGGAAGTTGAGATCCTCAAAGAAGCAGTGGAGTACCGCCAGTCGCGAAAATGGATAGCGCACGCGCCCTTGTTGCCAAAGGACGGGGAATAGCTCTGGTCAGCCGCGCCATGAGCGTGTCGCGTGCGCAGCTGTCACTGCGGGTTAACCGTTCTGCCGACTGGCTGGACAGGCGCAGCAACCGGCGTAATGACGAAGCTGATGCTGAGATATTATCGGACATCCTCCGTATCATCAGCGACATGCCCAGTTACGGTTACCGCCGAGTGTGGGGTATCCTGCGTAAGCAACGTCGTGCAGAGGGACTTCCACCGGTGAACGCCAAACGGCTTTACAGGATAATGAGCGAGCATAACCTGCTGTTGTTGCATGATAAAACTGAACGTCCGAAGCGGGAGCATAAAGGCAAAATCGCGGTAGCAGAGAGCGATATGCGCTGGTGCTCAGATGGCTTCGAGTTCGGTTGTGACAACGGCGAGAAGCTGCGGGTGACGTTCGCACTGGACTGCTGCGACCGGGAGGCCATAGACTGGGCAGCGAGCACAAGGGGTTATGACAGTTCAACCGTGCAGGATGTGATGCTGAGGTCGGTGGAAAAACGCTTCGGTAGCGCGCTGCTGGATAAACCAGTGCAATGGCTGACGGATAATGGTTCAGCGTACACAGCGCATGAAACGCGGAAGTTCGCCAGAGAACTGAATCTGGAGCCCTGCACAACAGCAGTGAGCAGTCCACAGAGTAACGGCATGGCAGAACGGTTCGTGAAGACGATGAAGGAAGATTACATCGCCTTCATGCCAAAACCCGATGTGCGAACAGCGCTGAAGAATCTTGCAGCGGCGTTCAATCATTACAATGAAAACCATCCGCACAGTGCGCTGGGATACAACTCCCCAAGAGAATATCGGCGCCAGCGGGCATCGTTAACTTAAGATACAAAAGCTGTCCGGAGATGGTGGGTCAAGATCATTGATGAGGTGTATTAGCTCAGACCTGATCTGACAGTTACCGGTTATTTATACAGGTGTCTGTCAGATTAAATCTGGTTCAGATTTTTTTCTGCCCAGACTCGTTTACCATCAAGTAACGTGGCCATTGGCGTACGCCCGCAGCACATTTTACCCTGATGAGTTCGCTCATTATTGTAATGCCACAACCAGTTGTCCAGATCCTTTTGTAGACTTTCTAGGTCCTCGTATAACGTCTTACGGAACGCAACCTGATAAAAATCCTGCAAAATAGTTTTATGGAAGCGCTCGCAGATACCGTTTGTCTGCGGAGACATCGCTTTCGTTTTCGTATGGTCTATATCGTTGATAGCCAAGTACAGCTGATAGTCATGTTGTTCCACTTTACCGCAGTACTCCGTCCCCCTGTCCGTCAGTATTCTTAGCATTGGCAGCCCCTGAGCTTCGTAGAACGGCAGCACGCGATCATTGAGCAGGTCGGCGGCAGAGATCGGTGCTTTACTCGTGTAAAGCTTGCAGTGCGCCACTTTCGAGTACGTATCCACGAACGTCTGCTGGTAGATACGGCCAACACCTTTCAGATTACCCACGTAGAAGGTGTCCTGCGACCCCAGATAACCCGGGTGAGCAGTCTCTATTTCACCACAGGCTTCGTCGTCGTGCGCCTTCTTCTCCAGTGCAGCGATTTGAGCATCAGTAAGTACGATGCCTTCTCTGGCAACTTTTTCTTCAAGTGCCTTCAGGCGCTTACGAAAGTTTTCCAGATCGTGTCGTTGCCAGATGGAGCGCACACCGCTGCCAGAAATGAAGACGCCTTTTTTACGCAGCTCATTACTGGTCCGGTGCTGGCCATGAGCCGGGAACTCAATGGCGTAATCAACAACCGCACGTTCAGTGGCTTCATCAGCACGGTTTTTCAGGTTGGGAACCCGGCGGTTTTGGTTAACCAGAGCGTCAATGCCGCCTTCTGCCGCCAGTTCCTGATAGCGATAAAACGTGTCGCGTGACACACCCATGATTTTACAGGCTTTTGATACGTTACCGAGTTCTTCGGCGAGATTGAGCAGGCCGGCTTTGTGTTTGATGATGGGATTGTTAGTATGAAGCATGAGAGTTACTTCGTGTTTTGTATAAGGATTCGACACCCATATCAAAACCGGTAACTCTCAACCTTTCAAGGTCCAGTGTCAGATCAAGTCGCGACTAATACAGATGAGGTGAGCATATCACCTCATCAACACGACAGGTGACCTCATGGGTAAACATTTTACGGCGGAATTTAAGCTCGAAGCCGCAAAGCTGGTTGTCGACCACGGCTACACATACGTTAAGGCCGCAGAGGCGGTTAATGTCAGCCATTCTGCCATTAGTCGCTGGGTCAATAAGCTTCGCCTTGAACGACAGGGAAAAACGCCAACGGGACTTCCTCTTACCCCTGAACAGCTCGAGCTGCGTGAGATGAAGAAAAAAGTCCAATGCCTTGAAATGGAGAACGAAATCCTAAAAAAGGCTACGGCGCTCTTAATGTCGGACTCACTCAACGGTTCACGGTAGTCGACAGGCTGAGGGCGCGATACCCGGTCACGGCGTTGTGCCAAACTTTTGAGGTACATCGCAGCAGCTACAGGCACTGGCAGGCTTCCGCTAATGAACCCGACGGTGAGCGCGTGGTTAAGTGTAGTCGCGTCATGGAAGCCTGGAACGCCAGCGGCGGCTCTGCCGGCGCTCGAAGTATCGCGACCATCGTCACCGGCAGCTCTGGTGTCAAAATGGGGCGCTGGCTGGCTGGCAAGCTGATGAAGGAGCTGGGTATCGCCAGCTGCCAGCGACCGGCTCACAAATACAAACGCGGCGGCAATGAACACGTTGAAATACCGAACTATCTCAACCGCCAGTTCGCGGTTACCGCGCCGGATCAGGTCTGGTGCGGCGATGTGACCTACATCTGGACGGGCAAATGCTGGGCTTACCTTGCGGTGGTGCTAGACCTGTTCGCCCGCAAACCGGTGGGCTGGGCCATGTCGACGTCGCCGGACTCGGCGCTGACAGTTAAAGCGTTGCAGATGGCCTGGGAACTCCGGGGACAACCAACAGGAGTCATGTTCCACAGCGACCAGGGCAGCCACTATACCAGCCGTCAATACCGGCAAGCCCTGTGGCGCTGCCGGATAAAGCAGAGTATGAGTCGGCGGGGTAACTGCTGGGATAATGCGCCAATGGAGCGGTTCTTCCGCAGCCTGAAGACAGAATGGGTGCCGACAAAGGGTTACAACAGCTTCAGCGAAGCCCAGGACGCGATTATCCGCTACATCACGGGGTATTACAGCGCTATCCGGCCTCACTGGTATAACGGCGGCTTAACTCCAAACGAATCTGAGCGACTGTTCTACATACAGTCTAATGCGGTGGCCAATATTAGTTGACCACTACAGTACATAAAAAAGCAGGCGAACCGTTTCCGCTCCGCCCGCATTTTTGCTTCACAATACGCCGCCGACGCTTACAGCACAATCTGCTCCATGGCTTGCAGTACCCGTTTATCCGAAATGGGATAGGGTGTGCCCAACTGTTGGGCAAAATAGCTGACGCGTAGCTCTTCAATCATCCAGCGAATATTTTTCACATTGTCATCATCGCGCTGCGCTTCAGGCACCTTATGCCACAACTGCTGCCAGGCTTGCTGCACCTGCTCCACCTTCAGCATCTGCGCCCTGTCGCGGTGAACATCCTTTGCCAATTTCTCCAGCCGGCGCTCAATCGCCTGCAAATAGCGCAACACATCGGGCAGTCGCTGCCAGCCGACATCGGTGACAAAGCCTCGATAAACCAAGCCACTCAGTTGTGCTTTGATATCGCTTAACGCCAACGCCAGCGCCATATCGACCCGGCCCTTCAGACGTTTATTGATAGCGAAAACAGTGGTCAGGATCTGCTCCACCTGCTTGGCGATATCAACAACGGTTTCGTTCAGATCCGCGCGCACCTTTTCATGCAATTGCTGGAACGCGGCTTCCTCCCATACCACGCCCCCTGCTTGTGCCACCAGTTTATCAACGCCGCAGGCGATGCAGTCATCGATCAGATCCAGCACTTTTCCATAGGGGTTGAAATATAGCCCCAACTTGGCTTTATTCGGCAGCTTTTCATGCAGATATTTGATGGGGGACGGGATATTAAGCAAAAGCAAACGACGCAGGCCGTGGCGCATCGCGTGCTGCTGCTGTTCCGGCGTATCAAATACCCGGATTGCGACGCTTTCTTTCTCATCCACCAGCGCAGGGTAAGCCTTCACCGAGTAACCGCCGCGCTTCTGCTCATAGCGTTCCGGCAGGGTGCCAAAGCTCCAAATATGCAGTCCCTGTTGCTCCAGCCCATCATCGGCAACGGCAGATAAGGTCTGCTGCACTTTCTCTTTGAGCTGGGTTTTCAGCGCCGCCAGATCTTTGCCTTCGCGTAACGTATGATTTTTTTCATCGATTACGCGAAACGTCATTTTCAGATGATTGGGCACCTGTTCCCATTGCCACTCTTCACGCGGCACGGTCACACCAGTCATCAAGCGCAGTTCACGCTCCAGCGATTCCAGCAGTCCCCGTTCCAACGGCGTGGCACGCCCGAGAAATGCTTGTGCATAGTTAGGTGCCGGCACAAAATTGCGTCGTAACGGTTTGGGCAAGGACTTGATCAAGGCAATGATCAGGTCTTCACGCAGACCGGGAATTTGCCATTCAAACCCGTCCTCACGCACCTGATTGAGAATCGGAAGCGGAATATGCACCGTGACCCCATCCGCATCGGCACCGGGCTCAAACTGATAGGATAAACGCAGTTTAATCGCCCCCTGATGCCAGAAATTGGGGTAGTCAAAGGCACTGACCTTTTCCGCACCATCTTTGATTAACATGCTCTTTTCGAAGTTGAGCAGGTCTGTGTCTGCGCGGCTCGCGGCTTTCCACCAGTTATCAAAGTGACGGGCTGAGATAACCTCGTGCGGAATACGCTGATCGTAAAACGCAAACAGCGTGTCGTCATCGACCAGAATGTCGCGACGTCGCGATTTGTGCTCGAGATCTTCCACTTCCGCCAGCAGTTTGAGGTTGGAGCGGAAGAACGCGTGCCGCGTTTGCCAATCCCCTTCCACCAGCGCATGGCGGATAAACAGTTCACGCCCCAGTACCGGATCAATCGGGCTGTAGTTAACCTTACGCGCGGCCACAATCGGCAAGCCATACAGCGTGACTTTCTCCAACGCCATCACTACGCCCTGCGCTTTTTCCCAGTGCGGCTCGCTGTAGCTACGCTTAATCAGGTGCTGTGCAACCGGTTCAATCCACTCCGGTTCAAGTCGGGCCGCCATGCGTCCCCACAAGCGACTGGTTTCCACCAGTTCCGCTACCATTACCCATTTAGGCGGTTTTTTAAACAGTGCAGAACCGGGGAACAGCGCAAAGCGTGCATTGCGCGCACCGGTAAACTCCTGCTTTTCTACATCTTTCTGACCGATATGGGAAAGCATGCCGGTCAACAAGGCGCAGTGAACGCTGAGATAATCAGCCGGTTCGCTGTTAACCGGGATACCCAAGGTCTTCACCACCTGGCGCAGTTGGGTATAAATATCCTGCCACTCGCGCACGCCCAGGTAGCTCAAGTAGTCACTGCGGCACTGTTTACGGAACTGGCTTGAGGAGCGTGCCTGCTGCTGCTCACGCAGGTAGTTCCACAGGTTGACCAACGTGAGGAAATCGGAGGATTTATCGACAAATCGCCGATGTTTTTCATCGGACGCCTGCTTTTTGTCCAGTGGGCGTTCACGCGGATCCTGAATCGACAACGCGGCGGTTATCACCATCACTTCACGCACGCAGCGGGTTTTACTCGCCTCCAGCACCATGCGAGCCAGGCGTGGATCGATAGGCAACTGGGCCAACTGCCGTCCTGACGTCGTCAAGCGGTAGTGACCGTTCTCAGCGGTAGTGATCGCTCCCAACTCTTCCAGCAGACGCACACCGTCCTGAATGTTACGGTTATCCGGCGCTTCCACAAACGGAAACGCGGCGATATCGCCCAACCCAAGAGATGTCATCTGCAAAATGACCGAAGCCAGATTGGTGCGCAAGATTTCCGGGTCGGTAAATTCAGGACGCGACAAGAAATCGGGTTCCGAATAGAGCCGAATACAAACCCCGGCAGCCACGCGGCCACAGCGCCCTTTACGCTGATTGGCAGACGCCTGCGAAATGGCTTCGATTGGCAAGCGCTGAACCTTGGTGCGGTAGCTGTAGCGACTGATGCGCGCCGTACCAGGGTCAATCACATAACGAATACCGGGCACCGTGAGTGAGGTTTCCGCCACGTTGGTGGCCAGCACAATACGCCGCCCGGCATGGGATTGGAAAACACGGTTCTGTTCCTGATTGGATAAGCGCGCATAAAGCGGCACCACCTCAGTGTGCGACAAGTCCAACTTGTTGAGCGCATCGGCGGTATCTCGAATCTCCCGCTCGCCGCTCATAAACACCAGAATATCCCCCGGCCCTTCGCGGCTCAGCTCATCAACGGCATCGAAAATCGCCTGTAATTGATCGCGAGCGCTGTCATCAGCCTCTTCAACCACCGGACGATAGCGTACTTCCACCGGGTAGGTACGCCCTGACACTTCCACGATCGGGGCATTGCCGAAATGGCGCGAAAAGCGCTCAGGATCAATGGTTGCTGACGTGATAATGACCTTGAGGTCGGGGCGTTTTGGCAACAGTTGGCGCAAGTAGCCCAATATGAAATCGATATTCAGGCTACGTTCATGTGCCTCATCGATAATGATGGTGTCATACTGCATCAATAACCGATCTTGCTGAATCTCCGCCAGCAAGATACCGTCGGTCATCAGCTTCACCAGTGAAGTTTCCCCCACCTGATCGTTGAAACGCACTTTATAACCGACGCAGCCGCCCAGCTGTGTGTCTAATTCGGCCGCAATGCGATCGGCCACGGCACGTGCAGCCAGACGACGCGGCTGGGTATGACCAATCATGCCTCTGACACCGCGCCCCAATTCCAGGCAGATCTTCGGCAACTGGGTGGTTTTGCCTGAGCCGGTTTCACCAGCAACGATCACTACCTGATTATCGCGCACCGCGCGCAAAATCTCGTCACGCTTCTGACTTACCGGCAGCGAGGGCGGGTAGTTGATGGCCGGACAACTGGCCCGACGCTGCGCAACGCGCGTTTGCGCCGCAGCGATCTCTACACTGAGTTCCTGCGCAATAGCGGCTTGCGCCTGTGGGTTACGCACTTTCGCCCCCCTGTAAACGGCGTTGGAGGCGCAACCTGTCGCGCAACATGAGCTCATCCAACTGAGATGACAATGGTGTAAGGGGTGATGTCACAATCCTGTTCCTCAAACGTATATCGCGCAAACGCTACGCAGGCTACCTCTGTGCCTGCGTTTTATCATTCGGCGGGCATGCTATCACATGCCGGCGCGGGTGTTATCACCGTGCCTTTTTTATCTTGTTCAATAAAATCGAACAATGCCCTCGAAATATTGCACTTTCAACCTGTTGGTACACTGCATAAGATGCTAGTCATCCGGGGGCAGTGACAAGACGTACCCCATCCAAACGAGAAAAGGAATGACACAATGAGCAAAGTACTAGTTCTGAAATCCAGCATTCTGGCAGGGTATTCCCAGTCAAACCAACTGGCGGATCACTTCGTCGCCGAATGGCAAGCCGCGCATCCGAACGATACTCTGACCGTGCGTGACCTTGCAGCCAACCCGATTCCGGTGCTGGATGGTGAACTGGTAGGAGCACTGCGTCCTTCCGATGCGCTGCTGACAACGCGTCAACAAGAAGCACTGGCACTGTCTGATACCCTGAATTAGCTCGAATAGCTTGGGCAATAACGACACGAAATACCGTGTTTGAACAGTAATGCTGGTCTAACAGTCAGCAATTTAACGAAGTTACCCATCTGGTTTTGCGAAGACTGATTATTGATGACATGAACGGCCTGACGGCCTGATATAAAACCAAAAAATGAAAATGGCTCAATGAAGCCGATGGCCTTTTTAGGAATATCAGGTGCGAAACTCATCGTGGCGCGGGCATCCTTGGCCATAAAGACGCCGGATAGATTTAAGCAAGCCCACCATTAATCAAAGATCAGTGTTGCAAAAATGGGGGTGAAAATAGATTCATTGAGGGCTTTACAGGGTTTTGTTGACTCGATTTTTAAACTGATTAAATTGTCGCTGCATTGTCCAGACTATTCGCTGCTCAGCAAGCGAGCAAAGACAGTGAACATCAGCATAAAAACGCCAACCCGTGGTGAAATCTCACATCTGGTCATTGATGGAACCGGCCTGAAGGTCTTTGGCGAAGGCGAATGGAAAGTCCGGCAGCATGGTGCCGACAGACGCAGGGTGTGGCGTAAGCTGCATCTGGCAGTAGACAGTGCGACGCATGAGATTATCTGTGCGGATTTGTCGCTCAGTGGTACGACTGATGCCCAGGCTCTACCGGCACTGATAAACCAGACCCACCGGAAAATCAGAGAGGCATCGGCTGACGGCGCTTACGATACAGGTTACTGCCATGATGCTCTGCTGAGGAAGAAAATAAGGCCGCTTATCCCGCCGCGAAGGGGGGCGCAATATTGGCCGGACCACTACCACGAGCGTAACCACGCTGTTGCAAATCAGCGCCTGAGCGGCAGCAACGATACCTGGAAAAAGAAAGTGGGCTATCACCGACGCTCAGTGGCTGAAACGGCCATGTTCCGGTTCAAAACGCTTCTGGGTGGTCATCTAAGTCTGCGTGACTACGATGTTCAGGTGGGTGAAGCCATGGCGATGGTCAAAGCGCTTAACCGGATCACGCTATTAGGAATGCCGAACAGTATTCGCATCACGTAACAATCGACCTGGAGCACAGTCGTTACAAGTTCTGATTTATTCAACAAAGCCGTAACTTTCTGCAAGAGCCAACCCCCCTGGTTTATCACTACACAGATGGGGCATGAAAATGCACAATAGGTGTATGAATTCTACGGCAAACGGATAGAAGACCTGAACACAGATCGGGTTGGACTGCCGAGTAAAAGGCCTTCCCCGTGAATCAATTTGTCCTGTGGTGCCCTTGAAGGGTATGAAAATGAAATTAAATGCAATAAAATCAACAAATTAAAAAAACAGCAATACAACCTCAACAAACTGCAAAAGCGTTTACCCCGCAACGTGGGTGAAGCGATCGCTGACTTCAATATGATTGAAGAGGTTGACCCCATTATGGTGTGCCTCTCCGGCGGTAAAGACAGTTACACGCTGCTGGAAATACTGCGTAATCTGCAACGATCCTGTACATAAATTTGTGTAATTGCCTGATTTTGATATGTTCAATCCAACATCAAAAACAGGTTAATTTATGGACGAAAAACAGTTGCAGGCTCTGGCTAACGAACTGGCCAAAAAACTCAAAACCCCTGACGATCTCAGCCAATTTGATCGCCTGCTGAAGAAAATCAGCGTTGAGGCTGCTCTCAACGCCGAAATGTTCCACCATCTGGGCTACGATAAAAATCAGCCCAAACCGGGGGCCAACTCCCGCAACGGCTATTCCACAAACACCGTGACCACCGGCGATGGCCCTCTGGAACTACGTACTCCGCGCGATCGTGATGGCTCCTTCGAACCACAACTGGTGAAGAAAAACCAGACCCGGATCACCGGGATGGATAACCAAATCCTGTCCCTGTACGCCAGAGGGATGACCACCCGCGAGATAGCGTATGCGTTCAAAGAGCTGTATGACGCGGATGTCTCACCGGCGCTGGTCTCGAAGGTCACCGACGCCGTGATGGAACAAGTTACTGAATGGCAAAATCGTCCACTGGATGCAGTCTATCCCATTTTTTACCTTGACTGTATCATCCTGAAGGTCCGGCAGGACAGTCGCGTCATCAATAAATCCGTGTTCCTGGTACTGGGTATCAACATCGAGGGCCAGAAAGAACTGCTGGGTATGTGACTGGCCGAAAACGAGGGCGCGAAGTTCTGGCTCAATGTGCTGACAGAACTAAAAAACCGCGGCCTGAACGATATCCTCATCGCCTGTGTCGACGGTCTGAAAGGCTTCCCGGACGCCATCAACGCGGTGTATCCGGAAGCCCGCATCCAGCGGTGCACCGTGCACATGGTACGCAACAGCCTGAGGTTCGTCTTTTGGAAGGACTACAAAGCCGTCACACGCGACCTGAAAGCCATCTATCAGGCCGCTACGGAAGAAGCAGGCCAGCAGGCGCTGGAAGCATTCGCCAGCGCATGGGACAGCCGCTATCCACAGATAAGCCGGAGCTGGCAGACGAACTGGAGCAATCTGGCAACGTTCTTCGCTTACCCGGCAGATATCCGCAAAGTCATCGACACAACCAACGCCATCGAGTCGCTGAACAGTGTGATCCGGCATGCGATTAAAAAACGCAAGGTGTTCCCGACTGACGACGCAGTGAAAAAGGTGGTGTGGCTGGCAATCCAGTCGGCCTCACAGAAATGGACGATGCCACTGCGGGACTGGCGTATGGCAATGAGCCGTTTTATTATCGAGTTCGGTGACCGCCTGGACGGTCACTACTGAGAAAGGCATTTACACAGAATCATGTACAGGGTCTCTGCAACAGAGCGCCCCCGTGAATTTTTCACTGGTGGCCGTCAATCTCGACCAGAAACAGCCGGGTTTTCCTGAGCACGTTTTGCCACAGTATCTGGACAGCCTGGGCGTTGAATACAAGATTGTCGAAGAGAACACCTACGGCATTGTGAAGGAAAAAATCCCTGAGGGGAAAACCACCTGCTCGCTCTGTTCGCGACTGCGTCGCGGTATTCTCTACCGCACGGCTACCGAGCTGGGAGCCACCAAAATTGCGCTCGGTCACCACCGTGACGATATGCTGCAAACGCTGTTTCTCAACATATTCTACGGTGGCAAGCTAAAAGGGATGCCGCCGAAGCTGATGAGTGACGACGGTAAACACGTAGTGATCCGCCCGCTGGCCTACTGTCGTGAAAAAGATATCGAACGTTTTGCCGACGCGCGCGCGTTCCCAATTATCCCCTGCAACCTGTGCGGATCGCAGCCTAATCTGCAACGTCAGGTAATCAAAGACATGCTGCGCGATTGGGATAAACGCCATCCCGGCCGTATTGAGACCATGTTCACGGCCATGCAAAACGTCGTGCCCTCCCATTTGGCCGATCATCACCTATTCGATTTCAAGGGAATCCAGCACGGCAGTGAAGTGATTGACGGTGGCGATTTAGCGTTCGATCGTGAAACGCTTCCGCTCCAACCAATCGGTTGGCACCCCGAAGACGACGCCGTTGCCGAACCTGAGCGCCTTAACGTTATCGAAATCAAATAATGCCAGGGCACTACGGTGCCCAGCTGATATTCAGGCAAAAAAAATGCCGACATAAACGTCGGCATGGTGTGAATCAATTGTGCTATGCAGTAATTCAAAAAAGGAAGTAAGACAATATGGAGCGCAACGCCCATCGCTTGACATTGCATTCACCTGCGGGAGTGATAGTGCCGTAACTGAGTGCATGAAATATTGATATTTCTCAATATATTCAATTTTTTGAAGACACTCAACATATTGTGATAGCAAGCGCAGTAACCCGTTGGAAAATTTCATAGCCATTTACTGCGCTTTAACCACAGGGCAACGCCCCCCACCAAGACGAGCAACATAACGCAGAAGGTGATAAATCCCATGGATGAGCCACCGCCTGGGATCCCGCCCAGATTGACGCCAAACAGCCCGGTCAAGAAAGTAGTAGGCAAAAATATCATGGCCAACACAGACATGCTGTAGATGCGTCGATTCAGCGCTTCTGTCATCTGCGAGGTAATTTCATCAGCCAGTACGGAGGTGCGGGCTACGCTGGCGTCCAGATCGTCCAATCCGCGCCCAAGACGTTCAGCAATCTCCTGCATCCTGCGGCGATCGTCATCGCCCATCCAGGCCAAGCGTTCGCACGAAAGGCGGGAAAAAACATCGCGCTGAGGTGTCATGTAGCGTCGTAGCACAATCAGTTGCTTGCGGATCAATGCCAGTGTACCGCGCGCCGGAATCTTCTGCTCCAGCAGATCGTCTTCCAGATCGATGATTTTTTCGTGCAGATCGTCGATAAATTCACTGGTTTGGTCCGTCAGTGCTTCCGCCACGGAAACCAGCCAGCTACCGCTGTCAGTCGGGCCGTTGCCCTCTTGCAAATCAGTCAGCACATCATTGATGGCGGCAATTTTACGACGGCGCGTTGAGATAATCAGTGTATCGGTGATAAAGACCCGCAAGGCCACCAAATGATCAGGGCGTGAATCAGCATTGAGATTGATGCTGCGCAGGGTGATGAGCGTCCCTTCCCCCAAGCGCGTAACCCGTGGACGCGCACTTTCTCCCGCCAACAAGTTACGAATACCGTCAGGCAGCAGCGGCGTTTCATTCAGCCAGCGTGCACTGCCAGGCTGGCTGTAATCCAAATGCAGCCAGCAAGGATTGACGCTATCGACCATGCCGTCGGCCGAAATCGGTTTGATGCCACCCTTCCCATCCAACTGGCAGGCATGAACCGCCTCTGAATCCTGCAATACTTTTCCTTCAAACGGTTTCATGTTTTTCTCTCCCACGGCCATTACGCTACCCAATCACAATGACGGTCATACCGTAATGATTTTACAACAGCTAAAGCCTAGTGTAGTGGCACACTGATACTGGCCACCTGAGCGGAGGTGATATGCTCACCTCATCAACACGACAGGTGACCTCATGGGTAAACATTTTACGGCGGAATTTAAGCTCGAAGCCGCAAAGCTGGTTGTCGACCACGGCTACACATACGTTAAGGCCGCAGAGGCGGTTAATGTCAGCCATTCTGCCATTAGTCGCTGGGTCAATAAGCTTCGCCTTGAACGACAGGGAAAAACGCCAACGGGACTTCCTCTTACCCCTGAACAGCTCGAGCTGCGTGAGATGAAGAAAAAAGTCCAATGCCTTGAAATGGAGAACGAAATCCTAAAAAAGGCTACGGCGCTCTTAATGTCGGACTCACTCAACGGTTCACGGTAGTCGACAGGCTGAGGGCGCGATACCCGGTCACGGCGTTGTGCCAAACTTTTGAGGTACATCGCAGCAGCTACAGGCACTGGCAGGCTTCCGCTAATGAACCCGACGGTGAGCGCGTGGTTAAGTGTAGTCGCGTCATGGAAGCCTGGAACGCCAGCGGCGGCTCTGCCGGCGCTCGAAGTATCGCGACCATCGTCACCGGCAGCTCTGGTGTCAAAATGGGGCGCTGGCTGGCTGGCAAGCTGATGAAGGAGCTGGGTATCGCCAGCTGCCAGCGACCGGCTCACAAATACAAACGCGGCGGCAATGAACACGTTGAAATACCGAACTATCTCAACCGCCAGTTCGCGGTTACCGCGCCGGATCAGGTCTGGTGCGGCGATGTGACCTACATCTGGACGGGCAAATGCTGGGCTTACCTTGCGGTGGTGCTAGACCTGTTCGCCCGCAAACCGGTGGGCTGGGCCATGTCGACGTCGCCGGACTCGGCGCTGACAGTTAAAGCGTTGCAGATGGCCTGGGAACTCCGGGGACAACCAACAGGAGTCATGTTCCACAGCGACCAGGGCAGCCACTATACCAGCCGTCAATACCGGCAAGCCCTGTGGCGCTGCCGGATAAAGCAGAGTATGAGTCGGCGGGGTAACTGCTGGGATAATGCGCCAATGGAGCGGTTCTTCCGCAGCCTGAAGACAGAATGGGTGCCGACAAAGGGTTACAACAGCTTCAGCGAAGCCCAGGACGCGATTATCCGCTACATCACGGGGTATTACAGCGCTATCCGGCCTCACTGGTATAACGGCGGCTTAACTCCAAACGAATCTGAGCGACTGTTCTACATACAGTCTAATGCGGTGGCCAATATTAGTTGACCACTACACTGAAAATGAATTAACGCAACGCGTTGTTGCGCACGTAGAAGCGTTGGCGAAGCTACATGACACCTACGTGCACTTTCTTACCGTGATCCCTTCATACCCCTATTACACCACCCTTGGTGTTACCTATCCTGCCGGGCTGCCCGATATAGAGGAGATGAAACGCAACACCAGCGCGGCATTTACCGAGGTCATCAAGCGTTTTAACCTGCCGGAAGACAGGATTATGCCGCACATCATGACCTGCACGCCCAAGGAGCAAATCCTGAAGCTTGCTGACTCACTTGATGCTGACCTCATCATCATAGTCTCCCACCGCCCCAGCGCCACTACCTTTTTACTGGGCTCCAACGCGGCCGCCGTGGTGCGACACGCCACCTGTTCGGTGCTTGTCGTTCGCTAGCCGTAGTCAGCCCGCGCAAAACGGGCTGCCTAATCGCTAACAGTAACAATCAGTGCTTCAAGATATAGAGGGTATGGCTGTAAGTCACATTTTCGGGATTGGTGATCGGGTAACCTTTTACCCAGGGTTTGATCAAGCGTCCATTGGTGTATTGATAGATAGGGGCGATAGGCGCAGCATCCAGCAGCAGATTTTCGGCCTGGTTATACAGCGCGTTGCGCGCCGTCGCATCGGTTTTCATGCTGGCATCGTTGACCACGCGATCGTAATCCGCACTCTGAAAACGCGCAATATTTCCACTGTGCGTTAAGGTCAGTAATGACAGAAACGTCGAGGCTTCATTGTAATCGCCTACCCAGGATGCGCGGATCACATCAAAATCACCGCTGTTACGGCTATTGATATAGGTCTGCCACTCCTGATTAGTCAACTTCACGTTGACGCCTAGCTTTTGCTTCCACATTGAGGCGATGGCGATAGCAATTTTCTGATGGTTTTCCTCCGTGTTATACAACAGCGAGAGCGTCAGCGGACGATCGGGCCCATACCCCGCCGCGGCCATCAGCGCTTTGGCCTGCATATCCAACTCTTCCTGCGAGTAGTGCTGTAGCTGGTTAGGCTCCGGCGTAAACCCGGCTGTCACATCAGGCGTGAAGCGGTAGGCCGGTTTTTCTCCGGTGCCCAGCACCTTTTCGGCAATGATTTTGCGGTCTATCGCGTAGGAGAGCGCCCGGCGTACGCGTGCATCATTGGTCGGGGCACGGTGGGTGTTGAAGGCGTAGTAGTAGGTTCCCAACTGCTCCGGCGTGTACACCTGTCCCGGCACATCCCTGAGTAGCTTCTGGTACATCTGTTTGGGGAAAGATTCGGTGATATCGATATCCCCTGCCAGATAGCGCTTAGTGGCGTTGGATTCCTGATTGATTGGCACAAAGGTCACTTTGGTCAAACGGGTGTTAGCTCTATCCCAGTAGTAAGGGTTAGGTGTCAGCACCAGCTTTTCATTGACCACGCGCTCTTTTAACACGAAAGCGCCGTTACCCACCAAATTCCCCGGTTTAGTCCAGTCGTTGCCAAATTGCTCAACGGTTTTCTGGTGCACCGGAAAAAGACTGAAATGGCCGACAAGGTTGATAAAATAAGGTACCGGCTTATTCAACTGCACGCCTAGCGTATGCGCATCCACCGCCGTTACACCCAGTTGATCTGGCGTCTGAGTCCCGGCAATGATCTGCTCAGCATTCACGATCCCCGCCAGACGAGCAAACCAGGCAAACGGCGAGGAGTTGGCGGGATCAACCAGACGCCGCCAACTGTAGACAAAATCCTGTGCGGTCACTGGATCGCCATTCGACCAGCGCGCATCATCGCGAAGCGTAAATAGAAAGGTTCGGTTGTCATTGGTTTGCCAGCGCAATGCAACGCCGGGGATCGCCCGTCCTTGTGCGTCCTGATTCAGCAGCCCTTCGAACAGATCGCGCGACACCTGCGCCTCGGGCAAGCCGACCGCTTTAATCGGGTCCAGAGAAACGGGTTCATCCTTGATATGGCGGACAATTTCCTGTTTATCCGCCAATACGGCATCGGCAGGCACGTTGGCTGCCACGGCACTGCCCGTTATCGTGCCCAAAATGACCGCCAGCAGGCTCCTTGATAGGCCCCGTTTCAGCCCTGTATTATTATGGTATTGCATAGCCATTCACCTCATCCATCATCAGGTTACGGTATCAGTCACAGTGTATTGCAACCATGCATAGCGGGAAATGGGCTATGTCGCCTTATTGCATTGGCGCTCTGTGTGTATCAATGCGAAACGGGGCACGAATAAGGCTTTTTTCATCGCACCTTTTATGATGAAGTACTCGGATGAATGACCACAATGAGGCTTTGGCATCATCATGACGAGCACGTGTTTGCTGACACCACGCCGCCAGCGTGGACCTCTTAAGGTATCCGGTGAACGCTATGGTTTATCCGCGTTGGGCGCACCGTTACTCTACTTTCCAGCCGAGCACACCAGTAGCGACACCGGCCTGATTCTCGCAGGCACGCACGGAGATGAAGCCGCGTCAATATCCGTTCTCTCCTGCGCCCTGCGAACGTTGCTCCCTGGACAACGCCATCAGCATCTGGTGCTATGCGTCAATCCGGATGGCTGCCAGCTTGGTCTGCGCGCCAACGCCAATGGCGTTGATTTGAAACGTAATTTTCCCACCGCCAACTGGCAGGAAGCCGATATGGTCTATCGCTGGAACAGCGCCACGCCTGAACGCGACGTGCAGCTTTCCGCCGGCGCGTATCCCGACTCAGAGCCTGAAACCCAGGCATTGTGCTCGCTGATTGAACGTCTCGATCCAGCCTGGATTGTCACCTTCCACGAGCCACTTGCCTGCGTTGACGATCCGGACCGTTCTTCGCTGGCAGGATGGCTTTCACAGGCTTTCTCATTGCCACAGGTCGAGCATATTGGTTACCCCACGCCGGGTTCTTTTGGCAGTTGGTGCGCAGAGCGTCAGTTGCCGTGCATCACCTTAGAGCTGCCGGCGGTTTCTGCCGACGACGCCAGCGAACGCTACCTGTCCCCGTGTGTTACCTTGTTGCAACAAAAGTTTTTATATCAATGTTGCTAATGTTGCCCTACACTGATGTCCGTGTTAACCACCTGTAATTGAAGGACAAAGAAATGTCAAAAAATGTGCATTTTCAAGGCAATCCTGTCGCTGTAGCCGGAAACTTTCCAGAGAAAGGCGCTAAAGCTCCCGCCTTCACACTGGTTGCCAAGGACCTTTCCGATGTCGCGCTGACCCAGTTCGCAGGTAAGCGTAAAATCCTGAATATCTTCCCAAGTATTGATACGGGTGTCTGCGCCGCTTCCGTGCGCAAATTTAACCAATTGGCTTCTGAGCTGGATAACACCGTGGTGCTCTGTATCTCCGCCGATCTGCCGTTTGCACAATCGCGTTTCTGCGGTGCAGAAGATCTGAACAACGTGGTGGTACTCTCTTTGCTGCGCGGTGCGGAATTCAAGGATAATTACGGTGTTGCTATCGCCGCTGGCCCGCTGCACGGACTGACTGCGCGCGCTGTGGTGGTATTGGATGAGCAAGACAACGTGTTGTACAGCGAGTTGGTGAACGAGATCACCACCGAACCTGATTATGATGCCGCGCTGGCTGCACTGAAATAAGTCTCAACAGATAAAAAAACGGCTGCCTCGGCAGCCGTTTTTGTTAGATTATTCCTCCGCCTCATCTGCGGTTTTACGCTGGCTCAATCCGTATTCACGCAGTTTGTTGGCGATGGCAGTATGGGAAACACCCAGACGTTTTGCCAGTTTACGCGTGCTGGGATAAGCCTGATAAAGGCGGGTCAGCACTGAACGTTCAAAGCGCTTGCTGATATCGTCCAGTGATCCCTCAAGCAAGTCATCGTTCTGTACAGTATCAAGGGTGAACGAAGGCAGATCGATATCCTGCACGCGCAGTTCGCGCCCTTCCAACTGAGTCAACGCACGATAAACAGTGTTTTTCAACTGACGCACATTACCCGGCCATCCGTACTGCGGCAGCAGATGATACAGCTCCGGCGCAATGCGGGGTCTGGCAATACCTTGCTCATCGGCAAAACGCGCCACGAACAGTTCGGTAAGCGCCATGATATCCGCCGGACGTTCGCGCAGCGGCGGCAAGGCAAGCATCAACACGTTAAGCCGGTAATAGAGATCTTCACGAAACTCACCGCGCTGCACCAGTTCCAGCAGGTTTTTTTGCGTGGCGCAAATCACCCGGACATCAACGTGCACCTCGTGCTCTTCCCCAACCCGACGAAAGGTGCCGTCATTAAGAAAACGCAGCAGCTTGGTCTGCATCTGCGGCGACATTTCGCCCACCTGATCCAGCAATGCAGAACCGCCGTTGGCCTGTTCAAAGAAGCCTTTTTTGCCTTCCAGCGCATTGGGATAAGCTCCAGGTGCGTGGCCGTACAGTTCACTTTCCATCACATCGTCAGGCAGTGATGCGCAATTGAGCGCCAGGAAAGGCTTTTTGCCGCGAGAACTGCGCAGATGGCACGCACGGGCCAGCATATCTTTACCGGTGCCAGTATCACCCACGATCAGCAACGGCGCATCAAGCATGGCCAGCTTTTTACCTTGCTCAACCACCTGACGCATTTTGGGGCTGACGGCGACGATATGATTAAATTCATTCTCATCGTTAACCGCCAGATCTTGTAACTGGCGGCCCATACGCACTGCCGATTTCAGCATGACCAGCGCGCCTGCAATCACGCTTTCGCCCGCGTCATTATCCAAATACACCGGGGTGATTTTCAACAGGAAATCTTGCCCGCGAATCACCACACGCTCCGCTTCCAGCCGGCGATCATCGCGCTCCAGCCAGCGTGTGAAGTTGTAATTGGGGATCAACTGGTTAATGGTGACCGCGCTGATGCTGTCAGCCGATTGTTCGAACAGCGCCAACATCGCCGGATTGAACAATTCAATATTGCCTTTCAGATCGAGGGAGAAAACCGGCTCGGGCATCGATTCCAAAACGGCATTCATCGCGCGCTGCTCTCGCTCGGAAGGCATGAACGCCACGGTGCGCACATCGCGCACGCTTTCGATACGTCGAATCTCCGCCATCAGTACACGGAAATCGTCAAATCCAAGCGTGGCAAAATTAAGGTAAATCCGTCCGGCGGGGTCAATTTCAATACCCCGCAAATCAATAGCGCGCGAGGCCAGTAAATCTAACAAATCGCGCGTCAGGCCAATTCGATCTTCACAAAAGACTTCCAGACGCATTAACAGCTACCTTCTTCCAGGGGAATGGATATCTCCGGCATCATACCGCGTCCCATCCCACGGATGAAGCTACCAGTCAGCAAAAGTTGACAGGTGGCAACATCTTTTTTCCCGTTGGCGGTATTTCGAGCGTTCGTGGGCGTTACGGCGGCGTTGGTGTGGTTTTTTTCTGTACCACGGCCTTGATTTGCCCGACCAATTCACGCCGGAAATCCCCAAGCTGCGGCTTGTCGTCGAGCCAGGGCAATGGACGACAGAGTTCCATCGCTTTAATGCCCAGTCGTGCGGTCAGCAAACCCGCACCAATTCCCTGTGCAGCGCGGGCCGAAAGGCGCGCTGCCAGATCCTGCGACATCCAGTCCATGCCGATTTCACGCACCATCTCTGAAGCACCGGCGAAAGCGATATTCAGCAACACCAATTTAAACAGGCGAATGCGACTAAAATAGCCCAGATCAATACCGTAAAGCGCGGCGATACGATTGATCAGACGCAAATTGCGCCAGGCAATGAAAGCCATGTCCACCAGTGCCAGCGGACTGACCGCAATCATCAGCGTGGATTCAGCGGCCGAACTGCTGATCTCACGGCAGGCGCGGTTATCCAGCACCGGTTGCACCAGATTGGCGTAAAGTACCAGCACTTCTTTATCGTTGTGTGTTTCATGCAGCGAGGCACGCCAACGCTGGAGTGCGGGATGCCCATCATCCAACCCGGCCTGCTGCGCCAGCTTTTCACAAAAATCGCGCCCCGACCCAATACCGTGACTGCCGAGCAACTCTCGGGCTTTATCGCGCGCTTCGGCACGGGCACGCAAACGGTACAAACGCCGCCACTCGGCAATCAGGGAGCCTGCACCGGCAGCCACTATCATACCGCCCGCGGCCAACCCACCCAGCGCAATCCACTGCTGTTCCAGCCAGGCGGCATGTACCGATTGGATGCCCTGCGCAACCGCGCTGGCCCCGAATAAGGTGATACCTGCTATCACCAGCTTGCACCACAGGCTGCGGCGTGGTCGCAATGCCGCTTCAACGGCGGCTTCCGCCTTGCCCTCGCTGCTCAATTCTGCTTCGGGGACCGTTGGGGAGAAATGGCGCGACGCATCATCATCAAAGGCGACGGTGCTGCGTAACGTGGGTGCGGTTGCCGAGGGAGACTCATCATCAAAGGTGATTCGTGGCTTTAGCGGTTCACTCATCGCAATTTATCCCCCAATAAAAATTCCATGACGCTGTCCAGCCGAATGTGCGGCAGCGGCGTATCAACGTTCATCGCTTGAGGTCGAAAATCTTCAAAATGGAAGCCCTGTTGCTGCCAAAAGGCGGCACCGGGCAAACGCGCGGGCACTTCACCGGGATAAAGCGTCAGCGGTTCACCGTCGCTAAGACGATGTCCGCGCAACGCGGGCAGGTTCTGTCCGTGATATTCCACGATACCACTTTGGGTTGACTGCACGGACGCAATGCCCGCGCAATCCATAGTGATGCCCTCAAACGCCGCATTCTGCCAGGCTTCCTGTACCAGTTGCTGCAATAGCGACACCAGATTCGCATGCTGATCCGCCGTGATATGGTCCGCTTTACTGGCTGCAAACATCAGTTTATCGATGCACGCCGAAAATAAACGGCGCAACAAGGTGCGTTTGCCATAATGGAAACTTTGCATCAATTGCGTGAGCGCCAGACGCATATCAGTAAAAGCGTGTAGCCCGCGGTTGAGCGGTTGCAAGCAATCCACCAGCACAATCTGGCGGTCGAAACGTGAAAAGTAGTGTTTATAAAAACCTTTGACTACGGTTTGACAATAATAGTCATAGCGACGGCGCAGCATGCCGAGCGTGCTTTTTTCATCCGCCTGCGCCAGAGCGACGTCTCCCAGTTGTTGCGCCTGCGGCCACGGGAAAAATTGCAGAACCGGCGCACCAGCCAATTCACCCGGCAGCACAAAGCGCCCCGGCTGAATAAAATGCAGCCCTTCCTGCTTGCAGCGCAGCAGGTAATCGGTGTAGCGCTGCGCAATCTCCGCCAGAAGATTTTCATCAGCGGGGGCCAGCGGATCGAGCTTATCGCACAAATCTAACCACGGCTTGGCCCACAGGGCGCGCTCACCTTGCAGCAACCCGAGCATTTGCCGCGACCAGGCGAGGTAATTTTGCTCCAGCAATGGCAGATCCAGCAGCCATTCTCCGGGATAATCGACAATCTCCAGATAGAGCGTCGAGGTATCCTTAAAGTGGCGCAGCAGCGAATCGTTGGAGCGATAACGTAGCGCCAGACAGATTTCACTGACGCCGCGTGTCGGCGCAGGCCACTGCGGCGGATCGCCAAACAGCGACATCATGCCTTCGTCATAACCGAAGCGCGGCACCGCCAGATTTCGCTGAGGAACCCGTTTTGCGCCAAGCAATCGCCCTTCCCGCACCGCGGAAAAAAGCGGCAACTGCGCGCCGTTATGCACGTTGAGCAGTTGATTGACAAAACCGGTGATAAATGCGGTCTTACCGCTGCGGCTCAGCCCGGTAACGGCTAACCGCAGTTGGCGATCGACACTGCGATTAACCAGGGCTTCAAATTCATGCTGTAAATGATGCAAAGGTTGCTTTAGGGGCAATCCCACTCCTTGTTCTATACCTCATGATTCATACGCCAGTAGATGACATCACAGTTGACGAAAACGGCTTTGTACCGCAAAGGTCTCCGAGGTGACATAGCGCTCCATGTCACGCAAACGCGCTTCACTGTCACGCAATACCGCATCTGCCTCGCTCAGTGTTTGACTTGGGCGCACGGCATCATCATCATGCTCATAAGTGCCCGCCGGCGCCGGATCGAGGACAAAGGTCAGCACGATATACGCCACCAGCGTAAAGAAAAACAGTCCAAAGAACAGCGACAGCACCACAATGATACGCAGCAGTTTTACCGGCACATCCAGATAGCGCGCCAGCCCGGCGCACACGCCTTTGATCATACCCTCTTGCGGTAACCGGTACAGCTTGCGGCCGCGCGAATTCATCATCGCGTTCAATTTTCCTTTTATCATGATTGCCTCCAGTGGGGATGTTCTGCATCCAGAATCTCTTCCAATGCCTGGATCCGCTCGCGCATCTGTTTCGCTTCTTGAGACAGCGTGGTCAAACGCTGGAGATCGCTTTGCCCCCAGGATGCCGCCCCTTGTGCCGCACCACGTTGCTTGCGCTGACTGTAGTGCAGCCAAAGCCATATCGGGGCCACGAACAACATGAAAATCGTCAATGGGATGGCAAGAAACAAAGCGCTCATTATATCTCCTTGATAGGCGTGTTAGTGTGGTGCGAGCGGCCCAACAGGCTGGCCGCCATCAGGCTTCCGGTTTGATTTTTGCTTTTAACGCAGCCAACTGAGCGCTGATTTCATCATCAGCCTGCAACTCGGCAAATTGCTGATCCAGCGATATCTGCTTACCGAAACCGGCGCTCTCTGCTTCCGCCTCCATCGAATCGATGCGGCGTTCGAATTGTTCGAAACGGGCCATCGCTTCATCCAGTTTACCGCTATCGAGTTGACGGCGCACATCGCGAGAGGAAGAAGCTGCCTGATGACGCAGCGAAAGCGCCTGCTGGCGGGCACGGGTTTCCGTGAGTTTGTTTTCCAACTCACCAATTTCGCGTTTCATGCGCGTCAGCGTTTCGTCCACATTTTCTGCTTCACGAGTCAGCACCGCAATCACGTCGGCCAGTTTCTGTTTTTCAAGCAGTGCCGCACGCGCCAGATCGTCTTTGTCTTTACGCAACGCCAGTTCGGCTTTTTCCTGCCATTGTCCCTGTTGGGATTCAGCCTGCTCGACACGACGCGCAATCTGTTTTTTCTCCGCCAGCGCCCGCGCCGAGGTGGAGCGTACTTCTACCAGTGTGTCTTCCATTTCCTGGATCATCAAGCGCACCAGCTTTTGCGGATCTTCCGCTTTGTCCAGTAACGAATTGATGTTCGCGTTCACGATATCGGCAAAACGAGAAAAAATACCCATTACAGTGTCCTCTTGGTCATATCACAGTGCGCATGCACTGGGTGGTGATGTTGATTCGTCATGCTTGATGCCGACCAACCTTAGCGTTCCCCCTTGCTATTACAAGATGCATGCCAACATAGCGATAAATTTATCCAACTGAAATTATTGATTATTATTTTTTTGACAAATGAGCATCATCGGATAGATTAGTTAAATACGCAAACAGTTAGCAAAATTAACCGCAATAAAAGGTGATATCTGATGGAAAAAAGTCAGGAGAATCTCCTGGGTGAAGCCAACAGCTTTGTTGAAATGCTGGAGCAAGTTTCACAATTGGCGCAGCTTACCAAACCGGTGCTGGTGTTAGGCGAACGCGGTACTGTAGTGGTCAACTAATATTGGCCACCGCATTAGACTGTATGTAGAACAGTCGCTCAGATTCGTTTGGAGTTAAGCCGCCGTTATACCAGTGAGGCCGGATAGCGCTGTAATACCCCGTGATGTAGCGGATAATCGCGTCCTGGGCTTCGCTGAAGCTGTTGTAACCCTTTGTCGGCACCCATTCTGTCTTCAGGCTGCGGAAGAACCGCTCCATTGGCGCATTATCCCAGCAGTTACCCCGCCGACTCATACTCTGCTTTATCCGGCAGCGCCACAGGGCTTGCCGGTATTGACGGCTGGTATAGTGGCTGCCCTGGTCGCTGTGGAACATGACTCCTGTTGGTTGTCCCCGGAGTTCCCAGGCCATCTGCAACGCTTTAACTGTCAGCGCCGAGTCCGGCGACGTCGACATGGCCCAGCCCACCGGTTTGCGGGCGAACAGATCTAGCACCACCGCAAGGTAAGCCCAGCATTTGCCCGTCCAGATGTAGGTCACATCGCCGCACCAGACCTGATCCGGCGCGGTAACCGCGAACTGGCGGTTGAGATAGTTCGGTATTTCAACGTGTTCATTGCCGCCGCGTTTGTATTTGTGAGCCGGTCGCTGGCAGCTGGCGATACCCAGCTCCTTCATCAGCTTGCCAGCCAGCCAGCGCCCCATTTTGACACCGGAGCTGCCGGTGACGATGGTCGCGATACTTCGAGCGCCGGCAGAGCCGCCGCTGGCGTTCCAGGCTTCCATGACGCGGCTACACTTAACCACGCGCTCACCGTCGGGTTCATTAGCGGAAGCCTGCCAGTGCCTGTAGCTGCTGCGATGTACCTCAAAAGTTTGGCACAACGCCGTGACCGGGTATCGCGCCCTCAGCCTGTCGACTACCGTGAACCGTTGAGTGAGTCCGACATTAAGAGCGCCGTAGCCTTTTTTAGGATTTCGTTCTCCATTTCAAGGCATTGGACTTTTTTCTTCATCTCACGCAGCTCGAGCTGTTCAGGGGTAAAAGGAAGTCCCGTTGGCGTTTTTCCCTGTCGTTCAAGGCGAAGCTTATTGACCCAGCGACTAATGGCAGAATGGCTGACATTAACCGCCTCTGCGGCCTTAACGTATGTGTAGCCGTGGTCGACAACCAGCTTTGCGGCTTCGAGCTTAAATTCCGCCGTAAAATGTTTACCCATGAGGTCACCTGTCGTGTTGATGAGGTGAGCATATCACCTCCGATCAGGTGGCCAGTATCAGTGTGCCACTACAGTGTGCCACTACAAAATACAGCAGGTGAGCATCTACGGAGTGGGGAGCTTTAGCAGAGTGCGGTACACTCTTATAATGACAACTCTAATTTTCAGCCAACTAAAGCGCATCGTATGTCTGGATACACCTCCTGCCTAATAAAAATAGGCGCGCTGTACTCCGCCTGCCTGATAGGGTCTGCGTTCGCCGCAGACCCCGCACAGGCGCAGCGGGAAGATATCCGCCACAGCGGTTTCGTGTACTGCGTCAACGGCGTGGTCAATACCTTCAACCCGCAAATGGCGCGCAGCGGCGTGATCATCGATACGCTGGCAGCACAGCTTTACGACCGACTGCTGGATGTGGACCCTTACACCTACCGTTTGATGCCAGAATTGGCGCAACGTTGGGAAGTTCTGGATAACGGTGCCACCTACCGTTTATACCTGCGCCACGATGTGCCGTTTCAAACCACCGACTGGTTTACGCCTACTCGCCCGTTAAACGCCGATGATGTGATTTTCAGCCTGCAACGGATGCTGGATAAAACCCACCCGTATCATGACGTTAACGGCGGTGAATACCCCTATTTCACCAGTTTGCAGTTTGCCGATGTGGTGCAAAGCATCCACAAGCTGGGCGACTATGCGCTGGAAATCCGCCTTAACAGTCCGGATGCCTCTTTTTTATGGCACCTGGCGACCCACTATGCACCGGTACTTTCTGCCGAGTATGGTCAGCAGTTGATCAAACAGGACAGAAAAGAACTGTTAGATCGTGAGCCGGTCGGTACCGGCCCTTATCGACTGGAAGCGTATCGCAGCGGTCAGTATCTGCGCTTGATGCGCAACGATCGCTACTGGCGTGGAAAACCGCGAATGCAGCAGGTGGTCGTCGATTTGGGCGTCGGAGGCACCGGTCGCCTCTCTAAACTGCTCACCGGCGAGTGTGACGTGCTGGCTTATCCTGCTGCCAACCAGTTGCCTATTTTGCGCAACGATCCGCGGCTACGACTCTCGCTGCGTCCGGGGATGAACATCGCGTATCTCGCCTTCAATGTGCGTAAACCGCCGTTGGACGACATGCGCATTCGCCGCGCCATTGCGCTGGCAATCAACAATGACCGTTTGATGCAGTCCATCTATTACGGCACGGCAGAAACGGCGGCGTCTTTGCTGCCCCGCGCTTCCTGGGCTTATGACAGCGAATCGCGCATTACCGAATACAATCCGGAAGAAGCCCGCCACTTGCTGACAACCTTGGGTGCAACTGACCTTAACCTCAAGCTGTGGGTGCCGGTTGCATCGCAATCCTATAATCCCAGCCCGTTAAAGACTGCGGAGCTGATTCAGGCGGATTTGGCACAGGTGGGCGTGAAAGTGACCATTGTCCCCGTCGAAGGTCGTTTTCAGGAGGCGCGCCTGATGGAGATGAGCCATGACCTGACGCTCTCCGGCTGGACCACCGACAGTAACGATCCTGACAGTTTTTTCCGCCCGCTGCTCAGTTGCGCTGCGATTCACTCGCAAACCAATTATACGCATTGGTGCGATCCTACGTTCGATAGCGTGCTGCAAAGCGCCCTCACCTCACAGCAGTTGGCCAAACGCATTGAGTACTACCAGCAAGCCCAGCAGATACTGGCACAGCAGTTACCGGTGCTACCGTTGGCCTCTTCGCTGCGTATGCTGGCTTACCGCTATGACATGAAAGGGCTGATATTAAGCCCGTTTGGCAATGCCTCTTTCGCCGGGGTATATCGCGAGGTTGGTGAGACCCCGACGCCGGAAGCTCCACCACAGGTGGGTAAATAGGGAGAACAGCCATGATCATTTTTACGCTGCGTCGCCTGTTGTTGTTGCTGATAACCCTGCTGCTGCTAACGCTGGTCGGATTCAGCCTCTGCTATTACACCCCCAACGCCCCGCTGGGCGGCGCGACGCTATTTGACGCCTACGTTTTCTTTATGCGCAGCCTGATGCGCGGCGATCTGGGCATTTCATCGATTAACGGCGAATCGATCAGTGTGCAATTGAAGGAAGTGCTTCCCGCCACCATTGAACTGTGCGTATTGGCATTCACACTCTCTTTGTTAGTGGGTATCCCGCTCGGTGTGACTGCGGGCGTGATGCGCAATAAAACGCCTGACATCATCATCAGCGCCATCGCGTTGGTGGGCTTTTCTATTCCGGTATTTTGGCTGGCGCTATTGCTCACGCTGCTGTTTTCGCTGCAACTCGGCTGGTTGCCAGTTTCAGGTCGTTTCGATCTGCTCTATCAGGTAGAACCTGTGACCGGATTTGCACTCATTGACGCCTGGCTATCCGACTCCCCTTATCGCGATGAAATGCTGTTCAGCGCCGTGCGCCACCTGATTTTGCCTATCATTGTGCTGGCCGTCGGTCCCACGATGGAAGTTATCCGCCTGATGCGCATTAGCACGACGGACGTGTTCAGTAAAAATTATGTCAAAGCTGCCGCCACCCGAGGCCTGTCGCGCCTGACCATCATTCGCCGCCATGTGCTGCGTAATGCACTGCCACCGATCGCACCGCAATTGAGGCTTCAGTTTTCCACCATGCTGACGCTGGCGATCATTACCGAAGTGGTGTTCAGTTGGCCCGGTTTAGGGCGCTGGTTGGTGGATGCGATTCGCCAGCAAGATTACTCCGCTATCTCCGCCGGGGTTATGGTTGTCGGAGCAATGGTAATTACGGTCAATGTGCTGTCCGATATTTGGGGCGCAATGGCAAACTCCCTGAAACATAAGGAATGGTATGCCCTTCGATAACGTTTACAGTGAAAAGCGCCTGCCCAGCCGCGTGCGGGATA
The DNA here is from genome assembly GCF_053848865.1 of Symbiopectobacterium sp. Eva_TO. Lineage (NCBI taxonomy): Bacteria > Pseudomonadati > Pseudomonadota > Gammaproteobacteria > Enterobacterales > Enterobacteriaceae > Symbiopectobacterium > Symbiopectobacterium sp. Eva_TO. The sequence continues at coordinate 4,112,051 of NZ_JBSPEY010000004.1, forward strand.
TGTGGCAATTTTTCCATCGCGATACGCTGGCGATGATTGGGCTGTACGGCTTTTTGGCGCTGCTGTTTCTGTGTCTGTTTGGCTCTGCTATCGCCCCTTATGCCGTCGATCATCAATTCCTGGGTTATCAATTGCTGCCGCCTTCCTGGTCACATTACGGGGAAGTGTCCTTCTTTCTCGGTACAGACGATCTGGGGCGCGATCTATTAAGCCGGTTATTGACCGGTACTGCGGCGACCGTCGGTTCAGCGTTGATCGTCACCTATGCGGCGGCGTTCTGCGGCATTGTACTCGGCACATTAGCTGGCGTAACGCACGGCCTGCGTTCCGCATTATTAAACCATATCCTTGATACGTTGCTGTCAATACCGTCATTGCTGCTGGCTATCGTGGTGATCGCCTTTATCGGCCCGGATTTGACGCACGCTATGCTGGCCGTGTGGCTGGCGCTGCTGCCGCGTATGGTGAGAACGCTCTACACCGCCGTGCACGATGAGATGGATAAGGAATATGTGATCGCCGCCCGATTAGACGGCGCATCAACCCGCTATATCATTTGGTACGTGGTGTTACCCAATATCGGGCCGGTGCTGGTGTCCGAGTTTACCCGAGCGCTCTCTATCGCCATTCTGGACATTTCAGCACTGGGCTTTCTCGCTCTGGGCGCTCAAATGCCAACGCCCGAATGGGGCGCCATGTTAGGTAATTCGCTGGAACTGGTTTATGCCGCGCCCTGGACGGTGATGTTGCCGGGTGTAGCCATTACCCTCAGCGTACTGATTGTGAATCTGCTGGGCGATGGCATCCGCCGTTCCCTGCTGTCACAAATGGATTAATGGCGGAGACGAACCATGGCACTACTCGATATTCGTAATCTGACCATTGAATTCCTTACGCCTGACGGTCCGGTCAAGGCCGTCGATCGCGTCAGCATTACCCTGACCGAAGGGGAAATCCGCGGCCTGGTGGGAGAATCGGGATCGGGCAAGAGTCTTATCGCGAAAGCCATCTGCGGCGTAACCAAAGATAACTGGCGGGTGACTGCTGACCGCTTCCGCTTTGATGATATCGACTTGCTGCAACTCTCACCCCGTGCACGGCGTAAGCTGGTCGGCCACAACGTGTCGATGATTTTTCAGGAGCCGCAATCCTGTCTCGATCCCTCCGAGCACATAGGCAAACAGCTGATGCTTGCCATTCCCGGCTGGACCTACAAAGGTCTTTGGTGGCAACGCTTTCAGTGGCGCAAACGCCGCGCCATCGAACTGCTGCACCGGGTAGGCATTAAGGATCACAAAGATATCATGCGCAGTTACCCCTATGAATTGACGGAGGGTGAATGCCAGAAGGTAATGATTGCCATCGCCTTGGCGAACCAGCCGCGTCTGCTGATCGCCGATGAACCGACCAATGCGATGGAATCGACCACGCAGGCGCAGATTTTCCGGCTTCTGTCGCGACTGAATCAAAACAATAACACCACCATTTTATTGATCAGTCATGACCTGCAAACCATGAGTAAGTGGGCCGATCGCATCAACGTGCTTTACTGCGGACAAACGGTGGAAAGCGCGCCAAGTGAAGAGCTGATCACCGCACCGCACCACCCTTACACCCAGGCGCTGATCCGCGCCATGCCCGATTTCGGGCGTTCGTTGCCGCACAAAAGCAGACTCAACACGCTGCCGGGCGCTATTCCGTCACTAGAGTATCTGCCGGTAGGCTGCCGTCTCGGTCCGCGTTGCCCCTACTCGCAGAAAAAATGCATGCAAACACCACTGTTGGTATCGACCAAAAATCACTGGTTTGCCTGCCATTTCCCGCTTAATACGGAGGAGCAATGATGGATGACATTCTGCTCGAAGCGCGCAACCTTACCAAAACGTTCCGCTACCGCACCGGGTTATTTCACCGCCAACACGTTGAAGCTGTGAAATCCGTGAGTTTCACGCTGCGTGAACGGCAGACGCTGGCGATTATCGGTGAGAACGGCTCCGGCAAATCGACCCTGGCGAAAATGCTGGCGGGGGTCATCCCACCGACCTCCGGTGAACTGCTGATTAACGATCATCCTTTGTGCTACGGCGATTATCGCTTCCGTTGCCAGCAGGTGCGCATGATTTTTCAGGACGCGGGCAATGCGCTTAACCCACGCCAGCGTATTGGCCAACTGCTTGATATGCCGCTGCGGTTGAATACCACATTGAACGGTCACGAGCGGGAAAAAATGATCAACCAGACGTTGCAACAGGTAGGTCTGCGCCCTGATCACGCCGACTACTACCCGCAGGCGCTGGCACCCGGCCAAAAACAGCGCGTGGGATTGGCACGGGCGTTGATCTTGCAGCCCAAGGTGATCGTGGCTGACGAGGCACTGGCCTCGTTAGATATGTCCATGCGCTCGCAAATCATTAATTTGATGTTGGAACTTCAAGAAGAACAAGGCATCTCCTATATTTATGTCACTCAGCATCTGGGCATGATGAAGCACATCAGCGATCAGATCGTGGTAATGCATGACGGTGAAGTGGTCGAGCGAGGCAGCACCGCAGACGTGCTGGCCGCGCCGCTACACGATTTGACCAAACGCCTGATTGCCAGCCACTTTGGCGAAGCGCTCAGTGCCGATGCCTGGCGCCGTGACGGCGCGCAGTTTTAGCCGGATTCGCCAGCGCGACATCGTGGCAAACGCGCGGGCGATACTGCTCGGAGTACCCCACGGGGGGCAACCATGCTATAATCGCCCGGTTTACTCACTTCGAACGCCCTGATTAACGCATTCTGTGCAGGCGTTCGCAGCAACTATAATCACAAGGATTACTGCTATGGGTTTTCTAACCGGTAAGCGCATTTTGGTAACGGGTGTTGCCAGTAACCGCTCAATTGCATTCGGTATCGCACAGGCGATGCAACGCGAAGGCGCTGAACTGGCGTTTACGTACCAGAACTACAAGCTGAAATCGCGTGTTGAAGGCTTCGCACAAGAGCTGGGTTCCAGCATCGTACTGCCGTGCGACGTTGCGGAAGATGCCAGCATTGAAGCGCTGTTTGCCGAACTGGCTAACGTATGGCCGACCTTTGACGGTTTTGTCCACTCCATCGCGTTCGCTCCAGGCGACCAACTGGATGGTGATTACGTCGACGCCGTGACCCGCGACGGTTTCCGCGTTGCGCACGATATCAGCTCCTACAGCTTCGTGGCGATAGCAAAAGCCTGCCGCGCCATGCTGAACCCGAACTCCGCGCTGGTCACACTCTCCTACCTCGGTGCCGAGCGCGCTATCCCGAACTACAACGTGATGGGTCTGGCCAAAGCCTCTCTGGAGGCCAACGTTCGCTACATGGCTAACGCCATGGGCGCGCAAGGTGTGCGTGTTAACGCCATTTCCTCTGGTCCCATCCGCACGCTGGCTGCGTCTGGCATCAAAAACTTCAAGAAAATGCTTTCCCACTGCGAGGCAGTAACGCCTATCCGCCGTGTGGTCACCATTGAAGACGTAGGCAATACGGCTGCGTTCTTGTGCTCAGATCTGGCTGCTGGTATATCCGGTGAAGTCCTGCACGTTGATGGCGGCTTCAATATCGCCGCCATGAATGAGCTGGAACTGGATTAATTTCCAACCGCTATCGGTAAAAACCACCGGCATCCGGTGGTTTTTTTCGTCCCAACTCAACCAGCGTTTTCTGCCAGCCACGTTTGTGCGAAAACAAAGAAATTTTGTGCCAGGGCAGTAACCTTGCCAACTGGAGCCACAACCAGCGCCGCCTGACGCTGCATCGGTGGCAGTGTGAGTGGGCGAAAACGCAGTGCGGGTGTCATTTCAGGCAACAGGCTCCCTTGAGGCACGACGGCACAGCCCAATCCTAAGAAGACGCTTTGCATCAATTGCATCACCGAGGCACTTTGACCTTTGGCGTCACACCTGACTCACGAAAGTGTCAATCGAGATAACGCCGAAAATAGCGGCTGGGCTCAGCCAGACACAGCGGCACATCCGCCAAATCCGCTAATGCCAACGGCGTCTCTCCGACCATCTGCGGGAATGCTTGCGGGTGGTAAACCAGCGAAATCTCACGGCGGTGTACAGGCGCCGCCTGAAAAGCCAGCTCTCTGAGCGTGGTAAGCTCGAAAAATCCCAGACCGATATCAACCGTGTGGGCATTGAGCGCTTCAAGAAGTTGGTCCGCACTGAACAAGGAGACCTGATAGTCGAGCTGTGGGTAGATCTCATGAGCAGCGGCCAACAGTTGCGACAGCACCGCGGCACCGCGCCAATGCGCAATACGCCGCTCACGCCACGCTTAAGCGACGCCACTTCCAACTTCAATCCCTGATAAATCGAAACGATTTCACGCGACCAGGCCAAAACGCGCTCCCCCTCCGCCGTGAACCCTTCAAAATTGTTACCGCGATTAATCAGCGCCAAATCGAGCTCGCGCTCCAGGTTTTTCAGCCGCATAGAGAGCGTGGGCTGGCTGACGAAACTGGCCTCCGCCGCACGTCCAAAATGGCGCTCTTTCTCAAGATTACACAGGTAGATAATTTGTTTGATATCTATTTTCTTATTTTACAATAAGTTAGACATTGATTGATGGCATTCATCATAAATCATGTACTCAAACGTGTACACACTTTAAAAATGACTCGCCGGGACCTGTGATCATAAAGTCATTGTTGCACGAAATTTTGGCATACAACAAGCCCATGAGATCACAGCGTTCTCGACAAGCGCAAAGAGATGATGCAGGCGTGGGCTGATTGGATCGGGTAGCTGTCCTTGGCATTCACACGTCACAACCTGGCACAGTACGACACGCCAGCATCGCGCCTCTATAAAGCTAAATAGCTGTTCCTAATACCGCTACACTTTTGCCTGTCCATGTTTTCCACTGGGAAACGGGCTGACGGTTTCCATGAAGCGGCGAACCTTGTTCAGTCACTGCCACATTGAACAGCATTGATGATTGCGGGTAATGGTTTCATGCAACGCCTGCCATAACCGCTCTACATGATTTACCCATGGTGAGTACACCGGCTGATAAATAACCCTGAATTTCGGGTTTTCTTCCAGCCAGCGCTGCGTCTCCCGGCTTTTGTGAATAATGTAGTTATCAACTATCAGCGTGAGCGTTTTTGCCCGTCTGTACGTTGCTCTCAGATGTTCTAACATACTGATAAAAAAACGAACTTTTACTGTTTCCTCCAACATCGCTGACTTTTCCCGTCCCGCTGTGTAATGCACCCGCCAGATAATATTTCTCGTTCTGGCCCGGCGTCACGATGCGTTTCTGCTTCCCGCGAACCTGACAGTCCGCGCCAATTTTGGGATTCAGATGAATATCCACTTCGTCTTCGTAAAAGACGGGATGTTCCGCGCTGCATTGTTCCAGCGCCATCGCGATGGCCTCCATTTTTTCTTCCTTATGCGGGTCGCGGATAAGCAGCGTAGGAGCTGCGCGTCGCCACACCAGACCGGCAGAAGGCCGCCAACGGCGCACCGTGGAAGCATGCAACTGGCAACCGGTTATCTCATTGATTTTTATCGCTAGCAGTTCCGTGCTCCAGCGCGAACGCTGATAGCCAAAATCATGAGGGGAACGCTTTACGAGCTGGATTAACAGTGCGCAGATCTGTTCAAACGGCCAGCGACGGCCACGACCGGGCCGCAGAGATTTGAGGCCTTCAATGCCGTACAGGGTGAGCCAGTTAATCCATCTGCCGATTGACGAACGGGCGCAGCAAAGCATTCTGGCGACATCGCTCACGCGCTCGCCCCGGTGCAACATCAGGATGGCGGTCAGCCTGCGGGCGTGATTCTTGTCACGCGTTTTATGGAGAGTTTTCTTCATCAGGCGTCGTTCGTTACGGGGTATCGGTGCTATGCTCGACATCGCTCAGTCCGGTTGATGATTTGGGATCTTTATCGATTGATCAGATCGCTCAACTTGGACTGAGTTCCCTTCAGGTGATCTACTATTCGGAACAGTTATTTAGCTAACAGTTATCTCGCCATTTATGGATATGGTTGCCCCCGTAGCGACATGTGATGCAGCATCAAAAACTCTGTTCCCATACACTTGCTGGTAAACAACAATCTGATCAGTAACGTTTGAGTCTTGATATGCTCTCAATACACCAGTTAACCCTGTCCATCCGTTGTACGTCGCCACGTTTATGTTGGATGTTTGAATATCGTCAGCGGTCAGTCCAGACATGCCAGGGATATAGCCGATACTCAAGCTTCCGCTAGAAGAAGATGAGGATAAGGTTAGGTCGATTTAGAAAATTAATTTCTTGCCAGGACCCTGTACATAAATTTGTGTATGTAGTGGTCAACTAATATTGGCCACCGCATTAGACTGTATGTAGAACAGTCGCTCAGATTCGTTTGGAGTTAAGCCGCCGTTATACCAGTGAGGCCGGATAGCGCTGTAATACCCCGTGATGTAGCGGATAATCGCGTCCTGGGCTTCGCTGAAGCTGTTGTAACCCTTTGTCGGCACCCATTCTGTCTTCAGGCTGCGGAAGAACCGCTCCATTGGCGCATTATCCCAGCAGTTACCCCGCCGACTCATACTCTGCTTTATCCGGCAGCGCCACAGGGCTTGCCGGTATTGACGGCTGGTATAGTGGCTGCCCTGGTCGCTGTGGAACATGACTCCTGTTGGTTGTCCCCGGAGTTCCCAGGCCATCTGCAACGCTTTAACTGTCAGCGCCGAGTCCGACGACGTCGACATGGCCCAGCCCACCGGTTTGCGGGCGAACAGATCTAGCACCACCGCAAGGTAAGCCCAGCATTTGCCCGTCCAGATGTAGGTCACATCGCCGCACCAGACCTGATCCGGCGCGGTAACCGCGAACTGGCGGTTGAGATAGTTCGGTATTTCAACGTGTTCATTGCCGCCGCGTTTGTATTTGTGAGCCGGTCGCTGGCAGCTGGCGATACCCAGCTCCTTCATCAGCTTGCCAGCCAGCCAGCGCCCCATTTTGACACCGGAGCTGCCGGTGACGATGGTCGCGATACTTCGAGCGCCGGCAGAGCCGCCGCTGGCGTTCCAGGCTTCCATGACGCGGCTACACTTAACCACGCGCTCACCGTCGGGTTCATTAGCGGAAGCCTGCCAGTGCCTGTAGCTGCTGCGATGTACCTCAAAAGTTTGGCACAACGCCGTGACCGGGTATCGCGCCCTCAGCCTGTCGACTACCGTGAACCGTTGAGTGAGTCCGACATTAAGAGCGCCGTAGCCTTTTTTAGGATTTCGTTCTCCATTTCAAGGCATTGGACTTTTTTCTTCATCTCACGCAGCTCGAGCTGTTCAGGGGTAAGAGGAAGTCCCGTTGGCGTTTTTCCCTGTCGTTCAAGGCGAAGCTTATTGACCCAGCGACTAATGGCAGAATGGCTGACATTAACCGCCTCTGCGGCCTTAACGTATGTGTAGCCGTGGTCGACAACCAGCTTTGCGGCTTCGAGCTTAAATTCTGCCGTAAAATGTTTACCCATGAGGTCACCTGTCGTGTTGATGAGGTGAGCATATCACCTCCGCTCAGGTGGCCAGTATCAGTGTGCCACTACACTGAAAGAAAAACACCCTGCCAGCGTACCGCTCACAGAGTGGGGGTGACCATCTCATTACGCCCGGTGAGCGTGATATGCCCTGGGAACGCCCGCGCTGACCATAAAGGAAGCGCTTCGCCGACAGGTTGCCCATAGCCGTTCACATGCTCAGCCATTATTCTCATCCTCCAGATGTTAAAAAACCCACCGTCAGGCAGGCTTTTTGAGAAGCAATCGTTTGTTCAGCGAAAGACGATTCAGAACGGATAGTCGTGATAGCCCATCTGCTCGGAGATGTTTTTTGCTGCGTGATGCAACATGGCAACATATTCGTGCATGCTCTCTTCTGCAAAGCGAATGGTAGGGAATGAAATACTCAATCCAGCAATCACTACGCCGAAACGGTCAAAAACGGGCACAGCAATACAGCGCAAGCCTTCTTCCTGTTCTTCCTTATCTTCCCCATACCCCTGCTGGCGTACGGTATCGAGCAGAGGCAACAGCTCCTCAGCGCTACCCACCGTATGCGGCGTGCTGCGGGTAAATTCCACTTTGCTCAGAATTTCAACCAGTTCGTCACGATCGCGCCATGACAGCAACACTTTACCAATGGCGGTACTGTGCAGCGGGTTGCGACGACCAATGCGGGAATACATGCGCAGGTTGTACATGGAATCGATCTTGTGAATATATACGATACCATCTTCATCCAACGCACCGAGGTGGATAGTTTCTTTCGTCAGCGCGGACAATTCACGCATCTGAATATCCGAACTACGAATCAAATCTACGTTTTGCAACGCCTTGGCGCCCAGTTCGAACAACTTAAGCGTTAACGAATACTTCTCGGATTCGCCTTCCTGCGCGACATATCCCAAGGACTTCATCGTCTGTAAAAATCGGTACACTGTACTTTTAGACATCATGACGCGCTGAGAGAGTTCCGTAATACCGATCTCTCTTTCCTCACCTAATGCCTGCAAAATACCAAAAACTTTCAAAACGGACGACACGGAATCGGGCTGTTTATCTAAATCTGCAATAGCCATTTTTTTGGTACCCTACTCAGTTTTTTTGTTTTAAAAAAAATAGAACGATGGTTTTAGTATAAAGGAAACACGCTGATTATGGCAATGGAACAATAACGATAATCAAGGGACTTGCTTATTATTAAAGTTATTATACCCGTCATACTTCACATTATGGTGGCGTTAGCGCCGCTCGCTTGCCCGAATCACTTATCCCTATAAGCTTTTCGAACCTCACTCGTTTGCTGACAACCTTACTGCAACGCGAAATATTCAGGGCTTATTCTATTCGTCACCGGGAACACAGTGACGAATAGAAGAAACCCCATTCCGTTGCCGGGATGGGGTTTTGGGGTTACTTCCAAACAGAATCAGGTACGGAGGCAAGATAAAGGGCTGGTTTGCCATCCACATCCGGGGTAAACAGGATGCGTTTATTGTCCGGCGTAAAGGACGGATGCGGGTGCGTTACCTGACGTGTATTAGTCGCGACTTGATCTGACACTGGACCTTGAAAGGTTGAGAGTTACCGGTTTTGATATGGGTGTCGAATCCTTATACAAAACACGAGGTAACTCTCATGCTTCATACTAACAATCCCATCATCAAACACAAAGTCGGCCTGCTCAATCTCGCCGAAGAACTCGGTAACGTATCAAAAGCCTGTAAAATCATGGGGGTGTCACGCGACACGTTTTATCGCTATCAGGAACTGGCGGCAGAAGGCGGCATTGACGCTCTGGTTAACCAAAACCGCCGGGTTCCCAACCTGAAAAACCGTGCTGATGAAGCCACTGAACGTGCGGTTGTTGATTACGCCATTGAGTTCCCGGCTCATGGCCAGCACCGGACCAGTAATCAGCTGCGTAAAAAAGGCGTCTTCATTTCTGGCAGCGGTGTGCGCTCCATTTGGCAACGACACGATCTGGAAAACTTTCGTAAGCGCCTGAAGGCACTTGAGGAAAAAGTTGCCAGAGAAGGCATCGTACTTACTGATGCTCAAATCGCTGCACTGGAGAAGAAGGCGCACGACGACGAAGCCTGTGGTGAAATAGAGACTGCTCACCCGGGTTATCTGGGGTCGCAGGACACCTTCTACGTGGGTAATCTGAAAGGTGTTGGCCGTATCTACCAGCAGACGTTCGTGGATACGTACTCGAAAGTGGCGCACTGCAAGCTTTACACGAGTAAAGCACCGATCTCTGCCGCCGACCTGCTCAATGATCGCGTGCTGCCGTTCTACGAAGCTCAGGGGCTGCCAATGCTAAGAATACTGACGGACAGGGGGACGGAGTACTGCGGTAAAGTGGAACAACATGACTATCAGCTGTACTTGGCTATCAACGATATAGACCATACGAAAACGAAAGCGATGTCTCCGCAGACAAACGGTATCTGCGAGCGCTTCCATAAAACTATTTTGCAGGATTTTTATCAGGTTGCGTTCCGTAAGACGTTATACGAGGACCTAGAAAGTCTACAAAAGGATCTGGACAACTGGTTGTGGCATTACAATAATGAGCGAACTCATCAGGGTAAAATGTGCTGCGGGCGTACGCCAATGGCCACGTTACTTGATGGTAAACGAGTCTGGGCAGAAAAAAATTTGAACCAGATTTAATCTGACAGACACCTGTATAAATAACCGGTAACTGTCAGATCAGGTCTGAGCTAATACACCTGACGATCGCCTTCCAATACTTTCCACGAGGTGTTGTGCTGTGCAACGCGGTGTTCTTTGCCGGTTTGCAGGTTAAACACATACAGGAACGGATCGTTTTCGATTTTGTAACCACCGTCATCTTGTACATCGACCGGTGCATCGGAACCGTCACTGATCTTGACCCACCATCTCCGGACAGCTTTTGTATCTTAAGTTAACGATGCCCGCTGGCGCCGATATTCTCTTGGGGAGTTGTATCCCAGCGCACTGTGCGGATGGTTTTCATTGTAATGATTGAACGCCGCTGCAAGGTTCTTCAGCGCTGTTCGCACATCGGGTTTTGGCATGAAGGCGATGTAATCTTCCTTCATCGTCTTCACGAACCGTTCTGCCATGCCGTTACTCTGTGGACGGCTCACTGCTGTTGTGCAGGGCTCCAGATTCAGTTCTCTGGCGAACTTCCGCGTTTCATGTGCTGTGTACGCTGAACCATTATCCGTCAGCCATTGCACTGGTTTATCCGGCAGCGCGCTACCGAAGCGTTTTTCCACCGACCTCAGCATCACATCCTGCACGGTTGAACTGTCATAACCCCTGGTGCTCGCTGCCCAGTCTATGGCCTCCCGGTCGCAGCAGTCCAGTGCGAACGTCACCCGCAGCTTCTCGCCGTTGTCACAACCGAACTCGAAGCCATCTGAGCACCAGCGCATATCGCTCTCTGCTACCGCGATTTTGCCTTTATGCTCCCGCTTCGGACGTTCAGTTTTATCATGCAAAAACAGCAGGTTATGCTCGCTCATTATCCTGTAAAGCCGTTTGGCATTCACCGGTGGAAGTCCCTCTGCACGACGTTGCTTACCCAGGATACCCCACACTCGGCGGTAACCGTAACTGGGCATGTCGCTGATGATACGGAGGATATCCGATAATATCTCAGCATCAGCTTCGTCATTACGCCGGTTGCTGCGCCTGTCCAGCCAGTCGGCAGAACGGTTAACCCGCAGTGACAGCTGCGCACGCGACACGCTCATGGCGCGGCTGACCAGAGCTATTCCCCGTCCTTTGGCAACAAGGGCGCGTGCGCTATCCATTTTCGCGACTGGCGGTACTCCACTGCTTCTTTGAGGATCTCAACTTCCATCGTCTTCTTACCCAGAAGGCGCTGTAGCTCCCGGACCTGCTTGAGGGCAGTCGCCAGCGCCGAAGCTGGAACCACTTCTTCTCCGGCCGCAACGGCGGTGAGGCTTCCTTCCTGGTATTGCTTCTTCCACTTAAACAAAAGGCTGCGCTGGATGCCATGCAGGCGGGCTACATGGGAGACGTTCATCCCCGGCTCCATTGTCTGCTGAATGATGGCGATTTTCTCTTGCGGAGTTTTACGCTTACGGACTTCTTGCCCTAACAGGATCCCGGTCATTTCAAAATTAGCATGATTGTTAGACATATATCTAAGCCTATCTCTTATCTGGAGATACAGCTACTGTCTGGTGTTACAGGGGGCTACATCAGCATCGGAACCGTCACCAACCAGGAGTGTACCGTCATAGTTACTCATCAGGTGAGAACATGGCGGCATAACGCGCAGTTGCGTATCTTCCAGCGTAACTGGGTTGATGCTGCGGATATAACGGTTGGTGTCATCTTTCAGGTAAGACACATAGATCATGGCAGAGCCATCCGGCACCCAGAATTCGTGCGTGCAGCTTTCACCTTCCGCATGCTCTTTGACTTTACGCATGTTGCTGCCGTCTTCATTGATGAACCACATACGGGCATCAACCAGGTCATGGGGACCTTCATGGCAGAACGCGACAGTGTTGTCGTCGCCAGGACGATAGATCGGGTGACCCAGCCAGCGTTTTTCTTGCAGAATGGTCTGCGCTTCCCCGGTTTTCAGATCGATACGGATCAGGCGGCAGCACGGATTGGTGAAATAGAACTCCTGGAATTTTTTCCAGTCGGTCAGCGGCTGCCAGTCTTCTTTCTTGATCTCGATCCCCACCATCTTGATGCAATCGGAGTTGGCAACCCAGGTACCGTAACCTACTCACTCATCCGGTACTTGATAAATCGTGGTTTATTCCAGCGTGTTCAGATCCAGCAGGTAGTAGTTCCAAGGGCCATCGAATGCGCCGCCGAACAACAGTTTGCTTCCATCATTGGAGAAGCACTTCTGGTAGAAATAGTTGCGATGGCAAATAACATCGGGAGGCGTTAAACGCACCACTTCGGTGCCGGTTGCTGCGTCTTGATAGGTATGAAACGAGAGGGGAATCTTTTTGCCTTTGGCCATCGTAAATCCTTAGAACATATCGAAAAGAATACGGCTAGCACCAGCAGATGACACAAGTCTTGCGACTCACCGCCACCCTGATGCGATAGATCTGTAATACCAGCATTATAGAAACAATGTTTCATTTTTCCGTGATCATGGTTTTATTTTATGAAACATTCTCCTGATTTTCATCCCCTGTTTTCCCAGTAAAAAAGGAATTTATGCTATCAAGACAGAGGTATAGACACCTCGTTATACACAAGTCCGCAACGCCTTATATGCCAAGGGTTAGCGGGCTGAAATAGGCAGCCGGTGGGGTTGTAAATGAAGTGAAACCGACGTGTACTATCGCCATTTACGGCGCTGAAAAATGACACGGGATTCAGATGGCTGGGCTGTAGTGGCACACTGATACTGGCCACCTGATCGGAGGTGATATGCTCACCTCATCAACACGACAGGTGACCTCATGGGTAAACATTTTACGGCGGAATTTAAGCTCGAAGCCGCAAAGCTGGTTGTCGACCACGGCTACACATACGTTAAGGCCGCAGAGGCGGTTAATGTCAGCCATTCTGCCATTAGTCGCTGGGTCAATAAGCTTCGCCTTGAACGACAGGGAAAAACGCCAACGGGACTTCCTCTTACCCCTGAACAGCTCGAGCTGCGTGAGATGAAGAAAAAAGTCCAATGCCTTGAAATGGAGAACGAAATCCTAAAAAAGGCTACGGCGCTCTTAATGTCGGACTCACTCAACGGTTCACGGTAGTCGACAGGCTGAGGGCGCGATACCCGGTCACGGCGTTGTGCCAAACTTTTGAGGTACATCGCAGCAGCTACAGGCACTGGCAGGCTTCCGCTAATGAACCCGACGGTGAGCGCGTGGTTAAGTGTAGCCGCGTCATGGAAGCCTGGAACGCCAGCGGCGGCTCTGCCGGCGCTCGAAGTATCGCGACCATCGTCACCGGCAGCTCCGGTGTCAAAATGGGGCGCTGGCTGGCTGGCAAGCTGATGAAGGAGCTGGGTATCGCCAGCTGCCAGCGACCGGCTCACAAATACAAACGCGGCGGCAATGAACACGTTGAAATACCGAACTATCTCAACCGCCAGTTCGCGGTTACCGCGCCGGATCAGGTCTGGTGCGGCGATGTGACCTACATCTGGACGGGCAAATGCTGGGCTTACCTTGCGGTGGTGCTAGATCTGTTCGCCCGCAAACCGGTGGGCTGGGCCATGTCGACGTCGCCGGACTCGGCGCTGACAGTTAAAGCGTTGCAGATGGCCTGGGAACTCCGGGGACAACCAACAGGAGTCATGTTCCACAGCGACCAGGGCAGCCACTATACCAGCCGTCAATACCGGCAAGCCCTGTGGCGCTGCCGGATAAAGCAGAGTATGAGTCGGCGGGGTAACTGCTGGGATAATGCGCCAATGGAGCGGTTCTTCCGCAGCCTGAAGACAGAATGGGTGCCGACAAAGGGTTACAACAGCTTCAGCGAAGCCCAGGACGCGATTATCCGCTACATCACGGGGTATTACAGCGCTATCCGGCCTCACTGGTATAACGGCGGCTTAACTCCAAACGAATCTGAGCGACTGTTCTACATACAGTCTAATGCGGTGGCCAATATTAGTTGACCACTACATATGCCCAAGGGCCGCCCTAAGCTAAATGAAGTATTGCGCTTAGTTGCGCAACTCGGAGGCTTTCTTGCTCGAAAAGGCGACGGTGAACCAGGCGCAAAAACTATCTGGAAAGGCTTGCAGAAAGTCATGACGGCCGCCGAAACGCTACGCGCGCTCAGGCACGAACAGAGATGTGTATAACGAGGTGAGGTATAGAGGATAACACGTTATTGCAGACAGGGAGCCGTAATGGACTCCCTGTTGTGGAATGGTTTGTTTTTGTGGAAGTTTTATTTCAGATAAGCACCGCTGCGCAGCGCTTCAATGCGCTTATCCAACGGCGGGTGTGACATAAATAACTCGCTGAAAGATTTTGATTTACCGTTGATACAAAACGCCATCATGCTGCCTTCTTCCTGCGGTTCATAGCTGGTTTTCAAACGCTGCAACGCGGCAATCATCTTTTCACGGCCCACCAGTTTCGCCGATCCTGCATCCGCATGGAACTCGCGGTAGCGCGAGAACCACATGGTAATGATGCTCGCCAGAATGCCAAACACCAACTCCAGCAACGTTGCCACGGCAAAATAGACCAGCGGGTTACCGTTACTGCTTTCACCTTCGTCGCGATTGCCAGAAAGGAAACCGGATGCCACCTGCGCGATCAGGCGCGAGATAAAGATAACAAAGGTGTTCACTATGCCTTGAATCAGCGTCATGGTAACCATATCACCGTTAGCCACGTGGCTAATTTCGTGGGCAATTACCGCCTCGGTTTCATCACGGCTCATGTTTTGCAGCAAACCGGTGCTCACAGCCACCAGCGACGCATCACGTCGTACCCCCGTCGCGAAGGCGTTGATATCGGGGGCGTGATAAATAGCGACCTGCGGCATCGCAATGCCAGCCTGCTGCGATTGTACCCGCACGGTTTCAAGCAACCAACGCTCGGTTTCATTACGCGGTTGTTCGATCACTTCACCGCCCACCGAGCGTAGCGCCATCCATTTGGACATCAGCAGTGAAACGAACGCACCACCAAAGCCAAACAGGCCAGCCATGATCATAAGCCCCTGGACACTGCTGGACCGAATTCCCGTCAGGCTGAGAACCAGCCCAAATAGCAACATCACCGCCAGGTTGGTGATCAGGAAAAGCGCAATACGCATCATAACAGTCTGATTTCCTCTCTAAAGGGATTAACATCACTCACAACACGATGGTATGGGTTATCACGCCGTTTTCAAGCATTCTTAATCTTCCTATCGCTAAAACGACATAACTTTACATTTTGCAATAACCTTGCCCGTAGCAACACGTCGCACAGCCATTCGACCTGTCATCGCGCCGGAATCATACCCGTGAACCTGCGCCATAAAATCTATGGTCACCCCTATTTTTGCAACACTGATCTTTGATTAATGGTGGGCTTGCTTAAATCTATCCGGCGTCTTTATGGCCAAGGATGCCCGCGCCACGATGAGTTTCGCACCTGATATTCCTAAAAAGGCCATCGGCTTCATTGAGCCATTTTCATTTTTTGGTTTTATATCAGGCCGTCAGGCCGTTCATGTCATCAATAATCAGTCTTCGCAAAACCAGATGGGTAACTTCGTTAAATTGCTGACTGTTAGACCAGCATTACTGTTCAAACACGGTATTTCGTGTCGTTATTGCCCAAGCTATTCGAGCTAATTTATTTGCTAATGCACAGCACACAACGCAAGAATGTTTCCTGCCCAACTGAGACCTTACCCAATCAGCTAATCTCCCTGATTGATGGTCAATTCTTAGGATAAATACCCGCGCACATTGAACAAGCAATCGGCGAAGGTTTTTATCTCCACGCTTGCTAATACCCAGCAGAGTATTCTTCCCTCCAGTACTGTAGTGGTCAACTAATATTGGCCACCGCATTAGACTGTATGTAGAACAGTCGCTCAGATTCGTTTGGAGTTAAGCCGCCGTTATACCAGTGAGGCCGGATAGCGCTGTAATACCCCGTGATGTAGCGGATAATCGCGTCCTGGGCTTCGCTGAAGCTGTTGTAACCCTTTGTCGGCACCCATTCTGTCTTCAGGCTGCGGAAGAACCGCTCCATTGGCGCATTATCCCAGCAGTTACCCCGCCGACTCATACTCTGCTTTATCCGGCTGCGCCACAGGGCTTGCCGGTATTGACGGCTGGTATAGTGGCTGCCCTGGTCGCTGTGGAACATGACTCCTGTTGGTTGTCCCCGGAGTTCCCAGGCCATCTGCAACGCTTTAACTGTCAGCGCCGAGTCCGGCGACGTCGACATGGCCCAGCCCACCGGTTTGCGGGCGAACAGGTCTAGCACCACCGCAAGGTAAGCCCAGCATTTGCCCGTCCAGATGTAGGTCACATCGCCGCACCAGACCTGATCCGGCGCGGTAACCGCGAACTGGCGGTTGAGATAGTTCGGTATTTCAACGTGTTCATTGCCGCCGCGTTTGTATTTGTGAGCCGGTCGCTGGCAGCTGGCGATACCCAGCTCCTTCATCAGCTTGCCAGCCAGCGCCCCATTTTGACACCAGAGCTGCCGGTGACGATGGTCGCGATACTTCGAGCGCCGGCAGAGCCGCCGCTGGCGTTCCAGGCTTCCATGACGCGACTACACTTAACCACGTGCTCACCGTCGGGTTCATTAGCGGAAGCCTGCCAGTGCCTGTAGCTGCTGCGATGTACCTCAAAATGTACAGGGTCTTGAGTCATATAGTTATACACATCTTTCTAACGCACTGTTTAATCAATGAGTTACGGGTTTATCTCAGAGTGGCATTTTGAACCTCAAAAAGCCAATGGGATGGCTTGAATGCCTTAATTCACGGGGTTCTGAGCATCCTGTTCAAAAAATGGCCAAAAGATGTGTATAACGATATGGTCTTGAGTGGCTTAACTATATTTCCGCCGAACTGCACAAAACGTTTACCCCCATTTTTCGTCCAGGTACACCAGAAACCTACAAGGAATTGCTACAGGAATACCTTCAGGTTCGTTTCCGCTATATCAACATCGTGCTCAGTGAACAAAACTATTTGGTGGGAAATCGTTTTTCCGTCGCGGATGCATATCTGTTTACTGTGATGCGGTGGGCGCAGTCGTTAAAGCTCGATATGTTCCGCTATCCGGCACTGGCCGCTTATCTCGACCATATTGCAGAACGCCCGGCGGTGTTAACGGCATTGAAGGTTGAACGATTGAAAGGGTAAGAGAGAGTGCGGCACCCAAGGGTGCCGCCTAACGCGCCATTAACCGAGGCGTTCCGCCTGAAAATGATGACGTGGGTTGGCAATGCCATCTTGTGCCGCCACCAATTGCAGTTCGTACTCGTCCATCTCTTTGGTCACCAGCATCACTTCATATACTGCTGCCGTGGTGTGCTCCAGCGCCTTATCTAATGCAACGCCCTTGAGCTGGTTCACCAGTAACAGGCCGCTGGTCAAATCACCTACACCAACAGGCTGACGTTCGAACTCCACCAGCGGACGGCGGATATGCCAAGCGTCAGTAGGCGTAACCAGCAACATTTCAAAACTGTCAGCACGGCGTGCTGCGCGGCTGAGGTGTTTAACTAACACGATTTTCGGTCCACGCTCACAGAGCTGACGCGCTGCGGCAACGGCCTCATCCACATTGTGCACCGTCACACCAGCCAGAAGTTCCAGTTCCGGCAGATTCGGCGCAATCACATCGGCTGCCAGCAGCGACTGGTTACAGTGGAAACCCGAAACACCGGGTGCCACAAAACAACCTTTCTCGGGCGTACCCATCACCGGATCGCAAAAATAGATCGCCTGCGGATTCGCCGCTTTAACCTGACGGACGATATCCAGAATGCTGGCGCCCTGCTCGGGGGAACCGATATAGCCACTCAACACTGCATCGCAGCGCGCCAGTCTGTCAATATTGGCAATCCCCTGCACAATGTCGGTCAAATGACTGGCATCCATCACACTACCGGTCCACTGCCCATACTGCGTATGATTGGAGAATTGTACCGTATTGAGCGGCCAAACGTTTGCGCCCATACGCCGCATCGGAAACTCTGCGGCACTGTTACCTGCATGTCCAAAAACCACATGGGACTGAATAGAAAGAATGTTTTTCATTTATCAACAACCTGACCTTGCTTATCACTAACCTCGGAGTGTTACCAAGAATAAAGGGAGCCTTCGCTCCCTTATGCATGCTGTTTTCTTATGCCGTCCAACAAATCAGGCAGTAGTGCTTTTTACCACGGCGTAGCAGCGTATAGCGGTCAAACAGACGATCGCTGTTCGTGAAGGCATACTCAGGGTTAGACTGTTTTTCGCCGTTAATGGTCACCGCATTTGAGGAGATCATGGTACGCGCCTGGCCACGAGAAGGGACCAGTTCGGCCGTTACCAACGCCTGCTGCAAGTCAGCATCACGCCCCAGTTCAATAACCGGCATGCCATCTTGAGCCAACTGGGCAAAGTCATTCTCTGTCAGCGCATTCAGTGCACCTGAGAACAGGCTCTGCGTAATGCGCTGCGCCGCTTGCAGACCCTCTTCACCGTGCACCATGCGCGTGACGTTTTCTGCCAGCACATACTGGGCGCGCGGCGCCTTGCCGCTGTTTTTGTCCTCTTCTTCCAACGCGGTAATCTCTTCAATGCTGAGGAAGGTAAAGAACTTCAGGAAGCGATAGACATCCGCATCGGCGGTGTTGATCCAGAATTGGTAGAATTTGTACGGGCTGGTTTTCTTGGCATCCAGCCAGACTGCGCCGCCTTCCGTTTTACCAAATTTGGTGCCGTCTGATTTGGTGATCAACGGAACGGTCAGTCCGAACACCGTATTCTGGTGCAAGCGACGGGTCAGATCGATCCCGGAGGTAATATTACCCCATTGGTCGGAGCCGCCGATCTGCAACGCAACGCCATATTTTTCGTTCAACGCCGCGAAATCATATCCTTGCAACAGGTTGTAAGAAAACTCGGTAAAAGAGATACCCACATCATCACGGTTCAAACGCTGTTTCACCGCTTCGCGGTTAATCATCAGGTTAACGGAGAAGTGCTTACCGATATCGCGCAGGAAAGTCAGCACGTTCATGCCGCCGAACCAGTCATAGTTGTTCGCCATGACAGCGCTATTGTCGCCGCAATCAAAATCCAGGAACGGCGACACCTGATCGCGAATCTTCTCAACCCACTCGCCCACGGTTTCGTTGGTATTGAGTTTTCGCTCTGTGGCTTTAAAGCTCGGATCGCCGATAAGTCCAGTGGCTCCACCGACCAATGCCACGGGTTTGTGTCCCGCAAGCTGGAAGCGACGCAGGCACAACAGCGGCACCAGATGCGCCAAATGCAAGCTGTCAGCGGTCGGATCGAAACCGCAATACAGTGCAATTGGCCCCTGCGCCAGCTGCTCTGCTAACGCGTTTTCGTCCGTTACCTGAGCAACCAGGCCCCGCTCTTGCAATTGTTGAATCAGGTTACCACTCGCCATCAATAGCTCCATTTTCGTAAAATAAACGATGTTTAAAAAAACGTATTCCAAGGGAAATAACGTAACGTCATAGAATAAAGCGCCCCCGAGGGGAGCGCCAGTATTTAAAGGGGATATTTGCTACAATTCACAGCACTTAAGGTGCCAGACGATCGATTTGCCAGTTCTCGCCGTCGCGCTGGTAGATAAAGCGGTCATGCAGACGATGCGCCCCGCCCTGCCAAAATTCGACAGTATCAATGGCCACACGGTATCCGCCCCAAAAGCTCGGTAACGGCACCTCGCCTTTCATGAATTTTTGTTTCAGTTCTAAAAACTTGCTTTCCAGCACGCCACGGGCCGATATGCGGCTCGATTGTTGTGAAACCCAAGCGCCTATCTGGCTCTCTTTCGGCCGGCTGTGGAAATATTTCAACACCTCGATGGTGGATAAACGTTCAGCATGCCCCGTCACAATCACCTGGCGATCCAGGCTGTGCCAGGGAAACAGTAAACTGATACGCGAATTCAGCGCCAGATGCTGTGCCTTGCGACTGCCCAGATTGGTGTAAAACACCATACCTTGCTCATCGACGTGTTTGAGCAACACGATGCGCTGGTATGGTTGGCCCTGCTCATCGACAGTGGCAACGCACATCGCGGTAGGATCGGACAGGCGCGCATCGCACGCCTGCTTGAGCCACTTATCAAATAAATCGAGTGGGTTGGCGGTCAATTCATTGCGGCGTAAACCGCCACGGGTATATTCGCGTCTGACGTCCGCAATTTCATCTTCGGTCGGAAATGCGGCGGAGGGAAGTGAAGTGTTGTCCTGTGTCATAACATCCTGCTGTGGTGTGTTGGGACGAAAATCATCATTCCATTCTGCGCCCACAGCGGGAAAATCTCAATGTAACACGTTGCGTCAAGGCGCATTCTGTAGGAGGCAATCATCCGCAATGATGTGTCCGCTACGCTCAATAAAGGCGCGTTCCCCCTTGCTCCAGAAGGTATACCGGTTATTGCTCTATTTGGTGCCTGAGGCAGAAACCACCTGCGGAAGTTGCAGACGCTCGCCATCCAGCAGGAAATTCACTTCCGCTGGCTGGATATCCTGTTTCAGCGTCACGGTGAGCGGCAGAGTGCCACACTGATAATGCAGCGTTTTTACCGGTGTCTGCCGGTTAAACCCGCTACAGCCGGACAGAATCATAAGCCCTAACAGCACGCCCGCACGGCCCGATAGCATTATTTTCATTGTTACTTTCCCGTTGTTACCTGTTTGAAGGTTATCACCAGGTGACCACGACACAGCCTGTCGAGTCACAGAAAACAACAGTGTAACAACGGGTTTTACAACGACCCCTCAGCAAAATCTGATTAGTCGTTCAGAACGGGAAAAATCGCCCCCAATATCGTCGCTTTGCTGGCACCGGTCACTGACGGCAGATTACCGGGCAGTCCCGACAAGGTGCGTGCAGCGAGCCAGGCAAAAGCCAGCGCCTCCATATCGTCGCCGTTCACGCCACACTCATCGGTGGTATTGACCTCAATGCCGGGCATCAATGCAGACAGACGCGCCATCAACAGGGGATTGCGCGCCCCGCCGACGCACACCAGCACACGTTGACAGCCTCCCGTTAACAGCACCTGGTCGGCAATGCTGACGGCGGTTAGCTCCGCCAGTGTGGCCTGTACATCCTGAGGCGCAAGGGTCCCATATCCCGCAAGCTGCTTTTCCAGCCAGCCCAGATTAAAGTATTCGCGCCCGGTGCTTTTAGGTGCAGGTAAAGCGAAATAGGAATCGGCCAGCATGCGGCGCAACAAGGAGACGTTAACCTGTCCGGTTGCCGCCCACTGCGCGTCTTTATCATAGGGTTGCCCTTGACGACGCCAGATCCAGGCATCCAGCAACATGTTCCCTGGCCCGGTATCATAGCCACGTACCGGACAGTCAGGCGCCAGCAGGGAGATATTGGCAATCCACCCGATATTGAGCACTACGCGACGCTCATCCGGGTGCATCAGCAACTCATAGTGAAAACCCGGCACCAGCGGCGCACCCTGCCCGCCAAGCGCGATGTCACGTCGGCGAAAATCGCCCACCGTGGTAATGCCAGTCAACGCAGAAATCTGTTTTTTATCAACGATTTGAAGCGCACAAGGCGCGTCACCGACCGGTTCGTGCCACACCGTTTGTCCATGGCAGCCGATCGCCATGATATCGCTGGCATCGAGTTCGGTCTGTTTCAACAGCATTAGCACTGCTTCGGCAAACAGCTTACCGAGGCGTGTATCCAACTGACCTAACGTTGACAGCGTTACCTCCTGCCCCTGACACACGTCCAGAATCGCTTGCTTCAATGCCAACGGCATTGGATGACAATAGCTCGCCTGCTGCGCGACCGTGTGCTCATCAATCGCTGCAAGAACCACATCGACACCGTCCAGACTGGTACCCGACATCACTCCGATGTATCTGCCTGATTTCATAACGGTGTATTTCACATCCCGTGCTGTACACGCACACAAAATCCCCATAAACCCACCTCGTTATACACATCTCTGTTCGTGCCTGAGCGCGCGTAGCGTTTCGGCGGCCGTCATGACTTTCTGCAAGCCTTTCCAGATAGTTTTTGCGCCTGGTTCACCGTCGCCTTTTCGAGCAAGAAAGCCTCCGAGTTGCGCAACTAAGCGCAATACTTCGTTTAGCTTAGGGCGGCCCTTGGGCATACGCTTGTTCATCAGTAGGTAAGCGCCATGAGTCTCGTCGGAATCAAAGAACAACATTGCGTCTAGCTCTGGACAGGTTCGTCCCATACGCATTAAATAGGCGATGCGCCATGCCACGATCATGAACAGCGCCAATGCCCGCTCAATGCGATCCACGGTCGATAACTGTAACGCTTCGACACAGCAGCCGTTCTTCAGCACATTGAAGAACATCTCGATTTCCCATCTAGCCCGATACCAGTCGATCAGCTCCACGATATCTTCTCGTCCTTCAGGTACGCGATTGCTCAGCAACCGCCACTCGACCGGCTTCACGCCTGCTGGCGGCTCAATTTCCTTGGCTATCACACAAGTCACTGCCAACCCGCAACGCAGCGACACTCGCTTCACGCGCAGCGCCTGTTTCACCGTACGCGCCTTCTGCCCCGCGCGAGCCGCCATAACGAATTGGATTTCTCCCACCGGCACGGTCTTTCCAACCTTCTGCCAAAGCTTCTCATTACAGTCCAGACTGCGATTATGAGTCGAGCGGATCAACCAGTCAGCCGGAGTGCCAAGGTCATCAGCGAGCTGCATCAACGCCTTGATATCCGCTTCGCGATCGGCTAAGTACACCAGACGTGTGTTTGGCAACTCCGAGGCGAGTTCAGCAACTCGCTCGTATCCCTCGAGCCAGCGCGTACTCTCCTTGATCCCATCGCGTTTTCCGTCTGCATCCTTCGGCTCTCTTGCCCACATCCACGCATCCAGTACGCCCAACCCCACGCGATCCGGACTGACCGCGTAGGTCGGATGCAGATACAGACCACGCCTGGCTTCGTAGTTCAAGGGACCCAAGCCTTGGATTTGCTGCCCGTTGAAGTCAAGCTCGGTAGTGTCTTGGATACACAGCACAACCTCGTGTTCTCGGATCCTTTCCTGCGTACGCTGCCAGTGAGGTTGCAGAATGTCTCGCCATTCGAATGCTTGGTTCTCCATGAAGCGGTAAGCACCCAGCGTCTCAGACCATCCGAGGCACGCATGCGGAATGCTGGCTTGCGGATTCTCAGCCAGCCGTATCAAAAGCCCTTTGGCACGCTTATTGAGCCTCGTGTCACCAAGATTTACCCCTTCCAGTTCTTGGTGTGCCCAGCCATCTGAATCCCGTGTCATTTTTCAGCGCCGTAAATGGCGATAGTACACGTCGGTTTCACTTCATTTACAACCCCACTGGCTGCCTATTTCAGCCCGCTAACCCTTGGCATATAAGGCGTTGCGGACTTGTGTATAACGAGGTGCCATAAACCAAGCTGCACTTGTTTACAAAATAACATGGCGAGCGGGCGAACGGCTCAGGTATTCTTCATTCTACGGCGGATTCGTTATCCTATTCTTTGAATGCGCGTTTATTTTGAGGAAAAAAAGGCCGTTTTTTGCTATAAAATGAACATATGCGCCAATAGGATGAAAGAGAATAGTGGCAGCAAGGAACTTTAGCCATTTTTCATTATCAATATAATCCTATTATATCAGGGTGAGTTGTGCGCAACGGCCAATTTGGCGTTTCGCGGTGACCGTTTGATAAGCATTACCACGTTAGCCTTCAGTAACGGAAAGCTGACACATTGCGATTACAGGAGTCTTATATATGATGAAGCGTTTACTTGTGATTACTTTAGCCGGTATGACATTGGCGGGCTGTGCCAACACCAGTTCGCTTTCCGGTGACGTTTATCGCGCCTCTGAAGCCAAACAGGCTCGTACTGTAACTTATGGCACCATCGTTTCATTACGACCTGTACAGATTCAGGCTGGCGATGAGAATGGCACCATGGGCGCTATTGGTGGCGCAGTACTGGGTGGGTTCCTGGGTAACACCATCGGTGGTGGCACGGGTCGTTCACTGGCAACCGCAGCAGGCGCTGTGGCGGGTGGCGTAGCGGGGCAAAGTGCACAAGGTGCGATGAACCGCGTTCAGGGCGTCGAGTTGGAAATCCGTCGTGATGATGGCACCACCATCATGGTTGTGCAACGCCAGGGTGATACCCGTTTCAGCGTAGGCCAACGTGTTGCCATGTCCAGCAACGGCCAAAACGTGACTGTAGCACCACGATAAACACGCCTCTATTTTCTGTTATCACCACCGGCACGGTGGTGATAACCTGCATTATTGGGTAATGCCTTCAAATAGTTGGCTTTTGTGATATTCTGCCGCTATTTGAGGTTTCCACGTGGTTACTGTTTTTGTTCATTGCCCTCGCTGCCATTCAGATAAAGTTTATCGACATGGCCTTAGTCCAACTAAGCGCGAACGCTTCCTGTGTCAGTACTGTCGCCGTGTATTCCAGCTTACCTACCGCTATGAAGCGCGAAAGCCGAGAGTCAAAGAGCAGATCGTTGATATGGCCTTCAACGGTGCCGGTGTTCGCGATACCGCCAGAACGTTGAAAATCGGCATCAATACGGTCATCCGGGCTTTAAAAAGCTCTCACCCCGCAGGATAACGTCTTCTCCCGTTGCTCACGCCGACGTCGCCCTTATCTGTGAACTTGATGAGCAATGGAGCTTCGTTGGCAGTCAGGCGCTACAGCACTGGCTCTGGTACGCTTACAATACCAAAACGGGCGGTGTTCTGGCCTACACTTTTGGCCCCCGAACCGATGAGACCTGCCGTGAATTGCTGGCTCTGTTGACACAGTTCAACATCGGCATGATTACCAGTGACAACTGGGGCAGCTATGCAAGAGAGGTTCCGAAGCAGAAACATCTGACTGGCAAGATCTTCACGCAACGCATAGAGCGCAATAACCTGACGCTCCGTACCCGCATTAAACGACTGGCGCGTAAAACGATTTGCTTCTCGCGCTCCGTCGAGATCCACGAAAAAGTCATCGGAGCCTTCATCGAAAAACACATGTTCTACTAATTGGAGTCATTACCAATCAATTAATGATCGCCACACGCGAACCAATCTGGCCAAATCAGAACCTAACGGCAATTCCATAACATCTCCTTATTATTAGCGTACTAAGCTATATCCCTGGATTGCAATCAACTCTGATTTTAAAAAAAATGAAAAAGGCGCCTTGCTTAATAATTTATCCATAATGGCGGTAGCCACATTGCTGTTATACCAAATATATACACCTTGAGGAAATTCTCTCAACGCATAACGGTGCAAAAGAGTTGTTCTCTCTGCATTATGCAACATAAGTTATTAGGGCCGTAGCCGCACTACTCATCGTTGAATAACGAAGGCTGCTGCCACTCGCTATTCAGTGTAGCCTTTTCCGAACGTAACACCCGTTTTTCGCGCTGCCGGCAAAGTGTAGTGGTCAACTAATATTGGCCACCGCATTAGACTGTATGTAGAACAGTCGCTCAGATTCGTTTGGAGTTAAGCCGCCGTTATACCAGTGAGGCCGGATAGCGCTGTAATACCCCGTGATGTAGCGGATAATCGCGTCCTGGGCTTCGCTGAAGCTGTTGTAACCCTTTGTCGGCACCCATTCTGTCTTCAGGCTGCGGAAGAACCGCTCCATTGGCGCATTATCCCAGCAGTTACCCCGCCGACTCATACTCTGCTTTATCCGGCAGCGCCACAGGGCTTGCCGGTATTGACGGCTGGTATAGTGGCTGCCCTGGTCGCTGTGGAACATGACTCCTGTTGGTTGTCCCCGGAGTTCCCAGGCCATCTGCAACGCTTTAACTGTCAGCGCCGAGTCCGGCGACGTCGACATGGCCCAGCCCACCGGTTTGCGGGCGAACAGATCTAGCACCACCGCAAGGTAAGCCCAGCATTTGCCCGTCCAGATGTAGGTCACATCGCCGCACCAGACCTGATCCGGCGCGGTAACCGCGAACTGGCGGTTGAGATAGTTCGGTATTTCAACGTGTTCATTGCCGCCGCGTTTGTATTTGTGAGCCGGTCGCTGGCAGCTGGCGATACCCAGCTCCTTCATCAGCTTGCCAGCCAGCCAGCGCCCCATTTTGACACCAGAGCTGCCGGTGACGATGGTCGCGATACTTCGAGCGCCGGCAGAGCCGCCGCTGGCGTTCCAGGCTTCCATGACGCGACTACACTTAACCACGCGCTCACCGTCGGGTTCATTAGCGGAAGCCTGCCAGTGCCTGTAGCTGCTGCGATGTACCTCAAAAGTTTGGCACAACGCCGTGACCGGGTATCGCGCCCTCAGCCTGTCGACTACCGTGAACCGTTGAGTGAGTCCGACATTAAGAGCGCCGTAGCCTTTTTTAGGATTTCGTTCTCCATTTCAAGGCATTGGACTTTTTTCTTCATCTCACGCAGCTCGAGCTGTTCAGGGGTAAGAGGAAGTCCCGTTGGCGTTTTTCCCTGTCGTTCAAGGCGAAGCTTATTGACCCAGCGACTAATGGCAGAATGGCTGACATTAACCGCCTCTGCGGCCTTAACGTATGTGTAGCCGTGGTCGACAACCAGCTTTGCGGCTTCGAGCTTAAATTCCGCCGTAAAATGTTTACCCATGAGGTCACCTGTCGTGTTGATGAGGTGAGCATATCACCTCCGATCAGGTGGCCAGTATCAGTGTGCCACTACAGCGGCTTCTGTCCGCCGCTTTTTTTGGCTTTCTCCTTCCCCTTCTCTCTTACGCTGTGCTCATTCCATTGCGCACTTCTCCCCTTCGGGGTGCTCAAGGCATCAGGTTTACTGCATTGATGGTGGGAATTTGCCATAATGCGCGCTGCATTTAGTAAATGATTAAAGAGAACATGGCTGATAAAAATAACCTGAACGCACTGAGTGGTCGTTTCCGCGGGTTTTACCCGGTTGTTATTGATGTTGAAACTGCAGGGTTCAACGCGAAAACTGACGCACTGCTGGAAATTGCCGCCATCACGATGAAAATGGATGAAGACGGTTGGTTACAGCCCGATGAGACGTTGCATTTTCACGTCGAGCCATTCGAAGGCGCGCTGCTTGATCCCGCTGCGCTGGCATTTACCGGCATTGATCCCCACAATCCGTTGCGCGGTGCCGTCTCTGAATACGAAGCCCTGCATGAAATATTCAAAATGGTGCGTAAAGGTATTAAAGACAGGGGCTGCAATCGCGGGATTATTGTCGCCCACAACGCCAATTTTGATCACGGCTTTCTGATGGCGGCAGCGGAACGCTGCGGGTTGAAGCGCAACCCGTTCCACCCCTTTGCCACCTTTGACACTGCCGCGCTGAGCGGATTGGTGCTGGGACAAACCGTATTGGCAAAGGCCTGCATGACCGCTGGCATCGCCTTCGACTCCGCGCAGGCACACTCAGCGCTTTATGATACGCAGCAAACCACGGCGCTATTTTGCGAACTGGTTAATCGTTGGAAGCGACTGGGCGGTTGGCCATTGCCCGTGGAAGACCAAACGGACTGAGTTCCCCGAATACGACCATAAACAGGTTTCATCCCCAAATAAAAGGGGACCCAGGTGCTAGGACCCCTCTTTTACCTCAGATACCGGCGGTATGCTCGCCAACAGGCACGATTTACTGTGCGCTGTCTCCATCCTGCGGCTCACGGTATTTGTCTGCGGTTTCTTTGATCAGTTGCTGCAATTCGCCACGTTGATACATTTCAATGACAATATCGCATCCACCAAGCAG
Source organism: Symbiopectobacterium sp. Eva_TO (assembly GCF_053848865.1). Classification (NCBI taxonomy): domain Bacteria; kingdom Pseudomonadati; phylum Pseudomonadota; class Gammaproteobacteria; order Enterobacterales; family Enterobacteriaceae; genus Symbiopectobacterium; species Symbiopectobacterium sp. Eva_TO. The sequence goes on from NZ_JBSPEY010000004.1 coordinate 4,140,015, forward strand.
TTCACCGTCAACCCACAGTTGGGGAAAGGTCGGCCAATTAGCGTATTTTGGCAGCTCAGCACGAATATCCGGGTTTTGTAAAATGTCCACATAGGCGAAGCATTCACCGCACGCCGACAGCGCTTGCACGGCTTGGGCAGAGAAACCGCAGCTCGGCAACTTCGGGGAACCTTTCATGTATAACAGAATCGGGTTTTCTGTAATCTGGCGCTGAATTTTTTCAATCGTTGTCGTCGTCATGCTTTTTGCTTCCTCAAACGGTGTTTCTGCGAGCCATCACGATGCCCTCTTCCTGTAGGAGGGATCGCACGGCATTATTATGTAACGGGGTATTATCGCACCATTGTCGCGTATGTGCTTTGTTATCCAAGCGATTGCAAAGCACATATACCATTGCTTCATTGTAGCGAGAGCCGTCATGACAAAAAAACGCCATTTTTTGTAGGGCTTAATGAGATGGTCACCCCCACTCTGTGAGCGGTACGCTGGCAGGGTGTTTTTCTTTCAGGAGAGGCCATCATGGAAAACGTTACTCTTATTGGTATCGATCTCGGTAAACATTTTTTTCATATTCATTGCCAGGATAAGTCAGGTAAAGCGCTTCTGCGTAAGAAGTTTACGCGCACAAAGCTAATGCAGTTTTTGGCGACGTACCCGCCCTCGGTTGTTGTTATGGAAGCTTGTGCCGGTGCACACTTTATGGCGCGGCGTATCAATGATAGCGGCCATGAAGCAAAACTTATCTCTCCGCAATTTGTGCGCCCGTTTGTCAAGGGCAATAAAAATGATTTTGTTGATGCAGAGGCGATATGTGAAGCCGCATCCCGGCCGTCAATGCGTTTTGTTCAGCCTAAAACGGAGGTTCAGCAGGCGATGCGAGCACTGCATCGGGTCAGGGAATCTCTTATCAGAGATAAAGTAAAAACCACTAACCAGATCCACGGTTGTAGTGGCACACTGATACTGGCCACCTGATCGGAGGTGATATGCTCACCTCATCAACACGACAGGTGACCTCATGGGTAAACATTTTACGGCGGAATTTAAGCTCGAAGCCGCAAAGCTGGTTGTCGACCACGGCTACACATACGTTAAGGCCGCAGAGGCGGTTAATGTCAGCCATTCTGCCATTAGTCGCTGGGTCAATAAGCTTCGCCTTGAACGACAGGGAAAAACGCCAACGGGACTTCCTCTTACCCCTGAACAGCTCGAGCTGCGTGAGATGAAGAAAAAAGTCCAATGCCTTGAAATGGAGAACGAAATCCTAAAAAAGGCTACGGCGCTCTTAATGTCGGACTCACTCAACGGTTCACGGTAGTCGACAGGCTGAGGGCGCGATACCCGGTCACGGCGTTGTGCCAAACTTTTGAGGTACATCGCAGCAGCTACAGGCACTGGCAGGCTTCCGCTAATGAACCCGACGGTGAGCGCGTGGTTAAGTGTAGCCGCGTCATGGAAGCCTGGAACGCCAGCGGCGGCTCTGCCGGCGCTCGAAGTATCGCGACCATCGTCACCGGCAGCTCCGGTGTCAAAATGGGGCGCTGGCTGGCAAGCTGATGAAGGAGCTGGGTATCGCCAGCTGCCAGCGACCGGCTCACAAATACAAACGCGGCGGCAATGAACACGTTGAAATACCGAACTATCTCAACCGCCAGTTCGCGGTTACCGCGCCGGATCAGGTCTGGTGCGGCGATGTGACCTACATCTGGACGGGCAAATGCTGGGCTTACCTTGCGGTGGTGCTAGACCTGTTCGCCCGCAAACCGGTGGGCTGGGCCATGTCGACGTCGCCGGACTCGGCGCTGACAGTTAAAGCGTTGCAGATGGCCTGGGAACTCCGGGGACAACCAACAGGAGTCATGTTCCACAGCGACCAGGGCAGCCACTATACCAGCCGTCAATACCGGCAAGCCCTGTGGCGCTGCCGGATAAAGCAGAGTATGAGTCGGCGGGGTAACTGCTGGGATAATGCGCCAATGGAGCGGTTCTTCCGCAGCCTGAAGACAGAATGGGTGCCGACAAAGGGTTACAACAGCTTCAGCGAAGCCCAGGACGCGATTATCCGCTACATCACGGGGTATTACAGCGCTATCCGGCCTCACTGGTATAACGGCGGCTTAACTCCAAACGAATCTGAGCGACTGTTCTACATACAGTCTAATGCGGTGGCCAATATTAGTTGACCACTACACAGCGAATTATGACAATTCCAGGCGTCGGTCCGATTACTGCCAGCTTACTTTCATCACAGTTCGGCGATGGAAAACAATTTTCATGTAGCAGGGATTTTGCGGCTTCCACAGGGCTTGTACCGCGACAATACAGCACAGGAGGCAAACCGCTCTGCTGGGGATAAGCAAACGAGGTGATAAAAATTTACGCAAACTTCTGGTTCAATGTGCCCGCTCGTTCATGATGCGACTTGAATATCAGCAGGGCAGGCTTGCTGAATGGGTTCGGGGGCAACTCGATAACAAACATTCAAATATTGTCGCCTGTGCTCTGGCAAACAAACTGGCGCGAATAGCCTGGTCAATCACAACTAATCACAATGAATATCAGACCTGATGTTATGTAGAACTAAATCAACAGACTGATTATTAAGTAATTAAACAGCAGTTACCTATCTGGTTTTGCGAAGACTGATTATTGATGACATGAACGGCATATCGGCCTGCTGAAAAACCTGACGACAAAAATGGCTCAATGAAGCCGAGGGCCTTTTCAGGTTCATCAGGCGCGGAACTCATCGAGGCGCGGGCATCTCGCCCACAGAGACGCCGGATAGATTGAAGCAAGCCCACCATTAGTCAAAAATCAGTTGTATTAGTCGCGACTTGATCTGACACTGGACCTTGAAAGGTTGAGAGTTACCGGTTTTGATATTGGTGTCGAATCCTTATACAAAACACGAGGTAACTCTCATGCTTCATACTAACAATCCCATCATCAAACACAAAGCCGGCCTGCTCAATCTCGCCGAAGAACTCGGTAACGTATCAAAAGCCTGTAAAATCATGGGGGGTGTCACGCGACACGTTTTATCGCTATCAGGAACTGGCGGCAGAAGGCGGCATTGACGCTCTGGTTAACCAAAACCGCCGGGTTCCCAACCTGAAAAACCGTGCTGATGAAGCCACTGAACGTGCGGTTGTTGATTACGCCATTGAGTTCCCGGCTCATGGCCAGCACCGGACCAGTAATCAGCTGCGTAAAAAAGGCGTCTTCATTTCTGGCAGCGGTGTGCGCTCCATCTGGCAACGACACGATCTGGAAAACTTTCGTAAGCGCCTGAAGGCACTTGAGGAAAAAGTTGCCAGAGAAGGCATCGTACTTACTGATGCTCAAATCGCTGCACTGGAGAAGAAGGCGCACGACGACGAAGCCTGTGGTGAAATAGAGACTGCTCACCCGGGTTATCTGGGGTCGCAGGACACCTTCTACGTGGGTAATCTGAAAGGTGTTGGCCGTATCTACCAGCAGACGTTCGTGGATACGTACTCGAAAGTGGCGCACTGCAAGCTTTACACGAGTAAAGCACCGATCTCTGCCGCCGACCTGCTCAATGATCGCGTGCTGCCGTTCTACGAAGCTCAGGGGCTGCCAATGCTAAGAATACTGACGGACAGGGGGACGGAGTACTGCGGTAAAGTGGAACAACATGACTATCAGCTGTACTTGGCTATCAACGATATAGACCATACGAAAACGAAAGCGATGTCTCCGCAGACAAACGGTATCTGCGAGCGCTTCCATAAAACTATTTTGCAGGATTTTTATCAGGTTGCGTTCCGTAAGACGTTATACGAGGACCTAGAAAGTCTACAAAAGGATCTGGACAACTGGTTGTGGCATTACAATAATGAGCGAACTCATCAGGGTAAAATGTGCTGCGGGCGTACGCCAATGGCCACGTTACTTGATGGTAAACGAGTCTGAGCAGAAAAAAATCTGAACCAGATTTAATCTGACAGACACCTGTATAAATAACCGGTAACTGTCAGATCAGGTCTGAGCTAATACAGCTAAATACCATGATCATGACTAACGCTCCAACCGTGGTCAGTAATGACATTTTCAAATCAGTATTCATTCTATCTCCTTGAAACACAGAAACACGTGAAAATTGCCGCCGCACTGGATGCCCCGTTCTTTCTTGCACACCACTACCCGCAGCACAATGACGCCAAAAAAGCATTGTTACACATTTTATAGGGAAAATCTCCGATCCCGGCTGCACTAATTAAATCAATTATCCCTTTCACTTTCGCGGCAAATCAGCCAAAATTCGCAGTTTACCGTGCGCTGCGTCGGTGTCCGAACACGTCATCTTCGATGGGATCAATTCGTCCCCTTTAGGTACAAAGTATTTCGGCAGTCTCCTTCTGATATCCTGTTTATACCATCGGAAAGAGAACATTACGCAAAAGCAAACGATTAACAAACTATATACTGCCGTAACAAGTAGGTTCAGGAGTCATGTTTAGATGGCAACGATCAAAGATGTGGCAAAGCGTGCTGGCGTTTCAACAACAACCGTCTCTCACGTCATCAATAAAACACGTTTCGTCGCCGAAGAGACCAAAACGGCCGTGCGGGAAGCCATCAAGGAATTACACTACTCCCCGAGCGCAGTGGCTCGGAGCTTAAAGGTAAACCACACCAAATCCATTGGTCTGCTCGCTACCTCGAGCGAAGCACCCTACTTTGCGGAAATTATCGAAGCGATTGAAAACAGTTGTTATGCAAAAGGCTATACCCTGATTCTGTGTAACTCGCATAATAACCTGGAAAAACAGCGGGCCTATCTTTCCATGCTGGCGCAAAAACGGGTTGATGGTCTGTTGGTAATGTGTGCGGAATATCCGCCTGAACTGCTGAGCATGTTGGCCGATTACCGCAGCATTCCCATGGTGGTGATGGATTGGGGTCAGGCACACAGCGATTTCACTGACACCATCATTGATAACGCCTTTGAAGGGGGATATCTGGCTGGGCGTTACCTGATTGAACGCGGCCACCGCGACATCGGTGCCATTCCCGGTATTCAGGAACGCAACACGGGCAGCGGGCGTTATCTGGGTTTTCTCAAAGCCTTGCAGGAAGCGGATATCACCGTTCGCGATGAATGGATTGTTCAGGGCGATTTCGAGCCGGAATCCGGTTATAAAGCCATGCACCAGATTTTAGCGCAGAAACAGCGCCCGACCGCTATTTTCTGCGGCGGTGACATCATGGCCATGGGCGCCATCTGCGCGGCAGATGAGCTCGGACTACGCGTACCGCAAGATATTTCCGTGATTGGCTACGATAATGTTCGCCATGCACGTTATTTCACGCCAGCCTTAACCACGATCCACCAGCCAAAAGATACCTCGTTATACACAAGTCCGCAACGCCTTATATGCCAAGGGTTAGCGGGCTGAAATAGGCAGCCGGTGGGGTTGTAAATGAAGTGAAACCGACGTGTACTATCGCCATTTACGGCGCTGAAAAATGACACGGGATTCAGATGGCTGGGCACACCAAGAACTGGAAGGGGTAAATCTTGGTGACACGAGGCTCAATAAGCGTGCCAAAGGGCTTTTGATACGGCTGGCTGAGAATCCGCAAGCCAGCATTCCGCATGCGTGCCTCGGATGGTCTGAGACGCTGGGTGCTTACCGCTTCATGGAGAACCAAGCATTCGAATGGCGAGACATTCTGCAACCTCACTGGCAGCGTACGCAGGAAAGGATCCGAGAACACGAGGTTGTGCTGTGTATCCAAGACACTACCGAGCTTGACTTCAACGGGCAGCAAATCCAAGGCTTGGGTCCCTTGAACTACGAAGCCAGGCGTGGTCTGTACCTGCATCCGACCTACGCGGTCAGTCCGGATCGCGTGGGGTTGGGCGTACTGGATGCGTGAATGTGGGCAAGAGAGCCGAAGGATGCAGACGGAAAACGCGATGGGCTCAAGGAGAGTACGCGCTGGCTCGAGGGATACGAGCGAGTTGCTGAACTCGCCTCGGAGTTGCCAAACACACGTCTGGTGTACTTAGCCGATCGCGAAGCGGATATCAAGGCGTTGATGCAGCTCGCTGATGACCTTGGCACTCCGGCTGACTGGTTGATCCGCTCGACTCATAATCGCAGTCTGGACTGTAATGAGAAGCTTTGGCAGAAGGTTGGAAAGACCGTGCCGGTGGGAGAAATCCAATTCGTTATGGCGGCTCGCGCGGGGCAGAAGGCGCGTACGGTGAAACAGGCGCTGCGCGTGAAGCGAGTGTCGCTGCGTTGCGGGTTGGCAGTGACTTGTGTGATAGCCAAGGAAATTGAGCCGCCAGCAGGCGTGAAGCCGGTCGAGTGGCGGTTGCTGAGCAATCGCGTACCTGAAGGACGAGAAGATATCGTGGAGCTGATCGACTGGTATCGGGCTAGATGGGAAATCGAGATGTTCTTCAATGTGCTGAAGAACGGCTGCTGTGTCGAAGCGTTACAGTTATCGACCGTGGATCGCATTGAGCGGGCATTGGCGCTGTTCATGATCGTGGCATGGCGCATCGCCTATTTAATGCGTATGGGACGAACCTGTCCAGAGCTGGACGCAATGTTGTTCTTTGATTCCGACGAGACTCATGGCGCTTACCTACTGATGAACAAGCGTATGCCCAAGGGCCGCCCTAAGCTAAACGAAGTATTGCGCTTAGTTGCGCAACTGGGAGGCTTTCTTGCTCGAAAAGGCGACGGTGAACCAGGCGCAAAAACTATCTGGAAAGGCTTGCAGAAAGTCATGACGGCCGCCGAAACGCTACGCGCGCTCAGGCACGAACAGAGATGTGTATAACGAGGTGATTGAAGGTGGCGTGCGCGTAGCGCGCTGATTTCGGTCAGCTTAACGCCGTACAGCCAAGGGTGTACGGCATTTTTTATCGCCTTTTCAGCGCAGGCTTCAGGCGCTCTGCGCGGCATTTGCCGTTGCGGCCTCTTGTGCCTGACGCTGTGCCAGCACACGTTCAACAGTGTCGATCACGGCCTGAGTTTGCGGGTCGATTTCGATATTGATCCGGTTCCCCAATAGCTTCTGGCCGAGCGTGGTGCGTTGCAGCGTTTCGGGAATCAAATGCACGCAGAAACGGCTGCGAGTCACCTCACCCACCGTGAGACTGATGCCATCAATCCCGATAAAACCTTTGTGCAGCACATATTTCATCTGCGATTCATCGGAGAGTCGGAACCAAATCTGGTGGTTGTTTTCCGAGGTAAGAATTTTAACCACTTCGGCTGTGCACATAATGTGCCCGGACATAACATGCCCGCCAATCTCATCGCCGTATTTTGCGGCACGTTCAATATTAACCAGATCGCCCGGCGTGATATCGCCCAGGTTGGTCAGACGCAGCGTCTCTTTCATTAAATCAAAACTGACCCGATCGCCATCAATTGCCGTCACCGTCAGGCAGCAGCCGTTATTGGCAATCGAGGCACCTGTCACCAGGCCGGTCATTAATTCGGGAGTAAGTTTTACCACATGCGTGCGGAAGTTCGTTTTTTCATCGATGGACACCACCGGCGCGGTGCCTTGAACAATACCGGTAAACATACGCTTGCCTCATAATAAATCAGTGAAATAACTGAATGCTACTGTGCCAGTCTCTCCCCCTACGCTACCGTGGCACGCTGCAAGGGAATAAAGGCTGACAAATCATTTTGCAGTTTGCCTCATAACGACTGGAAAACCAAACGCATTCCCGCCTTTGTAACCTGACAAATCCGATAAGACAACAGAACCTCTTCATTGACACAATATCTTACGAAGAAGTTGGTTTACTTATGCCAAGCCGCTACACTAGGCTGTGTCACTTAATCCCATGAGTTATACTAACTGTTTGTTTCTAGATCATTTTGAACTATGGCTCGCTATGACCTTCCCGATGAAGCATGGGCTATCATCCAGCCCTTACTCCCTGCTGAACCAGCAACACCACAGGCCAGACGCCCATGGGCTGAGCATCGCATGATTATCAATGGCATGTTCTGGGGCATATCGTTATACACATCTTTTGGCCATTTTTTGAACAGGATGCTCAGAACCCCGTGAATTAAGGCATTCAAGCCATCCCATTGGCTTTTTGAGGTTCAAAATGCCACTCTGAGATAAACCCGTAACTCATTGATTAAACAGTGCGTTAGAAAGATGTGTATAACGATATGGTTCTGGGGGCTGTGCTCTGGTGCCCCATGGCGTGATTTACCTGAGCGATACGGCCCATGGAAAACCGTTTATAACCGCTTTAACCGATGGTCAAAATCGGGAGTCATTAACATTATTTTCAATAAGTTACTTTCATCACTTGATGCCCATGACCTCGTGGACTGGTCAGCGACTGCGCTGGATGGTAGCAATATCAGGGCGCTGAAATGTGCTGCCGGTGCTCAAAAAAACATCCCGATATCACCGGAGATAATGGGCTGGGTCGCTCTCGAGGTGGTTTTGGCACCAAAATCCATATGGCTACAGACGGAAGTGGTCTTCCGTTAAACATCGTGTTGAGCCCCGGTCAGGCTCATGAAAGTCAGTTTGCACTACGTCTTTTGGACGGTATTGGTGTTCAACGCCAGAACGGCAGTATGAAACGCCGTGGTCATGCGGTACTCGCTGACAAGGCGTACTCCGGGCATGTATTACGTAACGAGCTGAAAAACAGAGGTATAAAAACTGTCATCCCACGAAAATCCACTGAAAAAATGGCGGTGGATGGTCGTTCAAAGCTCGATCGTGACGCCTACCGCAATCGGAACGCTGTTGAGCGGTGCTTTGGTCGTCTGAAAGAATACCGTCGCATTGCGACACGTTACGACAAAACGGCGAGGAATTATCTGGCAATGTTGAAACTGGGCTGCATCCGCCTGTTTTACCAGAGGTTATGTAATTAAGGGACACAGCCTAGAACAACGTTCTGTCATCGATTGATTTTCCATCTCAGATGGATGGCTTCGAAAGCCATTTGTGCTCGTTATCTCGCTTGCGGTTGTTTACACCCCCTGCTGGAAAAGCAACGCGCCACCTCGCCGTGCTGCCGTATAACAGAAAGCGAGGGGGTATCGACGTCAGTTTTTCGTTTTAACAATTCAAGGAAGGTGTTTGCGTGCAGAAATATTTGTCAGAGGCGCGGAGCCTGTTAACGCTCGCGGTTCCTGTCATTATTGCGCAGGTTTCCCAAACGTCCATGGGTGTCGTTGACACCATTATTGCGGGTGCTTATAGCGCCATCGATATGGCAGCGGTTGCAGTCGGTACCTCCGTGTGGTTACCGGTCATCCTGTTTGGACATGGTTTATTAATGGCGCTCACACCCGTGGTAGCCCAACTCAACGGCTCTGGCCGACGCCCGCGCATCGCCCATCAGGTTCAGCAGGCGTTTATTTTGGCCGCGATCGTTGCGGTTATCACCATGATAGTGCTGTATAACGGCAAGCATGTTATTGCCATGATGCATACCGACTCACCAGAGCTCGCGAATGTTGCCATCGGCTATCTGCACGTGATGCTGCTGGGAGTACCGGGCTATCTGTTCTATCAGGTGCTGCGCTGCCAGTGTGAGGGGTTATCTAAAACCAAGCCGGGCATGGTGATTGGCTTTATTGGCGTGCTGATCAATATTCCGCTGAACTACATCTTTATCTACGGCAAATTTGGCATGCCCGAACTGGGCGGTGTGGGTTGCGGCGTCGCGACAGCCTCTACCTATTGGATCATGGTGCTGATGATGGCGTTTTACAGTATGCACGCACGCTGGCTGCGCGATATCAAGTGGCAGCGCTGGCAGATTGATTTCTCCGCCATGCGGCGTCTGTTTTCGCTTGGTTTGCCCATTGCGCTCGCCCTGCTGTTCGAAATATCTCTATTTGCCATCGTCGCCCTGCTGATCCTGCCGCTCGGCGTCATTGACGTTGCCGGGCATCAGATAGCACTGAACTTCAGTTCTCTGATGTTCGTGCTGCCGTTGTCTATCGGCATTGCCTCGACGATCCGTGTTGGTCACCGGCTGGGGGAAGGTTCCGTGGAAGATGCGCGTGTTGCGGCCTACACCGGCATCGCGACCGGCGTGATGCTGGCCTGTTGTACCGCCATTTTCACCGCATGGCTGCGTGAGCAGATCGCCTTGTTGTATAACAAAAACCCTGAAGTGGTCGCTATGGCGGCGCAGTTGATGCTTCTGGCCGCGATTTATCAGATTTCAGACGCGGTGCAGGCTATCGGTAACGGCGTATTACGTGGCTATAAAGATACGCGTTCCATTTTCTACATCACCTTCGTCTCCTACTGGATACTCGGTTTACCCAGCGGTTATCTGCTGGCAATGACCGATTATTGGGTGCCGCGCATGGGCCCTGCCGGTTTCTGGTGTGGCTTTATCATCGGACTCACTGCTGCCGCCATCATGATGGTGCTACGTATCCGTTATCTGCAACGCCAACCGCCCGGCGATATTCTGGCGCGCGCGGCGCGCTAGCCCTGATATCACCCAACGCAAGGGGGAGCACGCCACCAGCGTTGGGTGAAAAAAATGCAAAGTGAACACAAGCGCAGCAGTCGTGCGGTTCAACCGCATAAATGTTGCATTTGCGTCTTGCCAGCACCACGTTCACTCGCTACTATGCGCCCCGCACGGCAGCACAGGACATTGCCCGCTGCATTAGGCTGTGTCCCTTAATCCCATGAGTTATAATAACTTTTTTTTCTACATCATTTTGAACTATTGCTCGCTACGACCTTCCCGATGAAGCATCGGCTATCATCCAGCCCTTACTCCCTGCTGAACCAGCAACACCACAGGCCGGACGCCCATGGGCTGAGCATCGCATGATTATCAATGGCATGTTCTGGGGGTGTGCTCTGGTGCCCCATGGCGTGATTTACCTGAGCGATACGGCCCATGGAAAACCGTTTATAACCGCTTTAACCGATGGTCAAAATCGGGAGTCATTAACATTATTTTCAATAAGTTACTTTCATCACTTGATGCCCATGGCCTCGTGGACTGGTCAGCGACTGCGCTTGATGGTAGCAATATCAGGGCGCTGAAATGTGCTGCCGGTGCTCAAAAAAACATCCCGATATCACCGGAGATAATGGGCTGGGTCGCTCTCGAGGTGGTTTTGGCACCAAAATCCATCTGGCTACAGACGGAAGTGGTCTTCCGTTAAACATCGTGTTGAGCCCCGGTCAGGCTCATGAAAGTCAGTTTGCACTACGTCTTTTGGACGGTATTGGTGTTCAACGCCAGAACGGCAGTATGAAACGCCGTGGTCATGCGGTACTCGCTGACAAGGCGTACTTCGGGCATGTATTACGTAACGAGCTGAAAAACAGAGGTATAAAAACTGTCATCCCCCGAAAATCCACTGAAAAAATGGCGGTGGATGGTCGTTCAAAGCTCGATCGTGACGCCTACCGCAATCGGAACGTTGTTGAGCGGTGCTTTGGCCGTCTGAAAGAATACCGTCGCATTGCGACACGTTACGACTGTAGTGGCACACTGATACTGGCCACCTGATCGGAGGTGATATGCTCACCTCATCAACACGACAGGTGACCTCATGGGTAAACATTTTACGGCGGAATTTAAGCTCGAAGCCGCAAAGCTGGTTGTCGACCACGGCTACACATACGTTAAGGCCGCAGAGGCGGTTAATGTCAGCCATTCTGCCATTAGTCGCTGGGTCAATAAGCTTCGCCTTGAACGACAGGGAAAAACGCCAACGGGACTTCCTCTTACCCCTGAACAGCTCGAGCTGCGTGAGATGAAGAAAAAAGTCCAATGCCTTGAAATGGAGAACGAAATCCTAAAAAAGGCTACGGCGCTCTTAATGTCGGACTCACTCAACGGTTCACGGTAGTCGACAGGCTGAGGGCGCGATACCCGGTCACGGCGTTGTGCCAAACTTTTGAGGTACATCGCAGCAGCTACAGGCACTGGCAGGCTTCCGCTAATGAACCCGACGGTGAGCGCGTGGTTAAGTGTAGCCGCGTCATGGAAGCCTGGAACGCCAGCGGCGGCTCTGCCGGCGCTCGAAGTATCGCGACCATCGTCACCGGCAGCTCTGGTGTCAAAATGGGGCGCTGGCTGGCTGGCAAGCTGATGAAGGAGCTGGGTATCGCCAGCTGCCAGCGACCGGCTCACAAATACAAACGCGGCGGCAATGAACACGTTGAAATACCGAACTATCTCAACCGCCAGTTCGCGGTTACCGCGCCGGATCAGGTCTGGTGCGGCGATGTGACCTACATCTGGACCATATCGTTATACACATCGTTCTAACGCACTGTTTAATCAATGAGTTACGGGTTTATCTCAGAGTGGCATTTTGAACCTCAAAAAGCCAATGGGATGGCTTGAATGCCTTAATTCACGGGGTTCTGAGCATCCTGTTCAAAAAATGGCCAAAAGATGTGTATAACGATATGACATCTGGACGGGCAAATGCTGGGCTTACCTTGCGGTGGTGCTAGACCTGTTCGCCCGCAAACCGGTGGGCTGGGCCATGTCGACGTCGCCGGACTCGGCGCTGACAGTTAAAGCGTTGCAGATGGCCTGGGAACTCCGGGGACAACCAACAGGAGTCATGTTCCACAGCGACCAGGGCAGCCACTATACCAGCCGTCAATACCGGCAAGCCCTGTGGCGCTGCCGGATAAAGCAGAGTATGAGTCGGCGGGGTAACTGCTGGGATAATGCGCCAATGGAGCGGTTCTTCCGCAGCCTGAAGACAGAATGGGTGCCGACAAAGGGTTACAACAGCTTCAGCGAAGCCCAGGACGCGATTATCCGCTACATCACGGGGTATTACAGCGCTATCCGGCCTCACTGGTATAACGGCGGCTTAACTCCAAACGAATCTGAGCGACTGTTCTACATACAGTCTAATGCGGTGGCCAATATTAGTTGACCACTACAATTAAACGACTGGCGCGTAAAACGATTTGCTTCTCGCGCTCCGTCGAGATCCACGAAAAAGTCATCGGAGCCTTCATCGAAAAACACATGTTCTACTAATTGGAGTCATTACCAAATAGACATTGAGGCCACGGTGAAACTGCTCAAGGTGTGAAGCCATTTCGCTGCCGTGTTCACTGCGTCCCTGATGGCGCCCACCAGATTCAAACGCCGTAGCGATCGGGCTTTGCGCCCGGTTACAGCCTCGGCGATTACAGGTATAATCCCACAAATTTTTCTACGGTTTCGAAACGACGATGACAAAACTCACCTTACAAGAGCAGATGCTGAAAGCGGGATTAGTGACCAGCAAAAAAATGGCCAAAGTTGAAAGAACGGCCAAAAAATCACGCGTTCAGGCGCATGAAGCCAGAGCCGCGGTAGAGGAAAATAAAAAAAATCATCTTGAACGCGATAAACAGCTCAGCGAACAACAGAAACAGGCTGTGTTATCTAAAGAGTATAAAGCGCAGGTGAAACAACTGATTGAGATGAACAAAATCGACATTGCAAAAGGTGATATTGGTTTTAACTTCACGGATAACAATGTGATCAAAAAGTTGGTTGTAGATAAGCTGACGCAAACTCAGTTGATTAATGGTCGTCTCGCCATCGCGCGTCTGGTTATTGATAACAAGGGTGAGAGCCAATACGCAATTATCCCCGCTAGCGTGGCCGAAAAAATTGCGCAGCGCGATGCGAGCAGTATTGTTTTACACAGTGCGCTGAGTCAGGAGGCGCAAGATGAAGAAGATCCTTACGCCAACTTTAAAGTGCCCGATGATTTAATGTGGTAACTGACGCAGTAGGTTGTTGTGGTTTTACTGCGTTTCACCACCTGACTAGACAATGTTGGTGGTACGGACAAACACCTTACCCCGTGGGGACAACGTATGAACAATGAAATACCCCTTAAATATTATGATATTGTAGATGAGTATTCGACGGAAGCCGCCACGTTGGTGAATGAGTCAGAGCGTGACGCTCTGGCGCACTATTTCCAATTGCTGATCACTCGCTTAATGAATAATGAAGAGATCAGTGAGCAAGCTCAGCACGAAATGGCGCGTGAGGCCCATATCAACGAGCAGCGTATTGATGAGATAGCGACGTTTTTGAATCAATGGGGCAATGAGTAGTGTAGCACAACACATAAACCAAGGGCGATGCTGAGTTTTTCTCGCTCATCGCCCTTCAATAATGTGCGCAGCGCCTTTACCTCGCCGGCTATCCTTTTAAGCCGGGTTGCCCAGTCGGTGCAGCAGAATCTGTCGGGTGTGTGCCAGACGCGGCTGGCGTAACGCACTCGGCAGCCACACCAGATTGTAACGAATTTCCGTGTCTGCCACTGGTGCTTTAAGATGGGCAAGCTTACCTTCATCAAGATGCTCACGGCACAAAAATTCCGGCATGACCGTCCAGCCAAATCCTTTACACAACAGACTTCTCTGACCGCGTAAATCCTGACCGACCATTGCAGGAAGCAACGAGCTGAATTTTATCCGGTTTTTGCCCAACCAGTGTTCGACCAGTGAAAGCTCAAGATTGTAAGCCAGCAGCGGCTCATTCAATAAATCCCGGCCAAAATGTTCACTGTCATTCAGGCGTTCGGCAAGGGCTGGCGATGCAATCGCGATCACGCGATCGCTAAATATGACATCCCCCTTTAATCGCGTATCGGTGACCGGATGCGCCGTGATACCCAAATCGCAGTGCCCTTCTATCACCATCTGGGAAACCATCGGACCATCTCCGGCATGCAAATGCACGCGAATACCACTTTCCAGTAATGGCAGCAGTTAGTTCCCCCGCCAATTTCTCTGCCATAAAGTCAGAATGACCAATGATCTGTAGCGTTCCCGCAACATCCATGGATCTTGCCCTTGCTGAGGCAAGTGCGGATTCAGCATCATCCAGTTTATTGCAGATATCCGCCGCCAGATCGTCAGCGACCACAGTCGGTTTAACCCACCTCGTTATACACATCTCTGTTCGTGCCTGAGCGCGCGTAGCGTTTCGGCGGCCGTCATGACTTTCTGCAAGCCTTTCCAGATAGTTTTTGCGCCTGGTTCACCGTCGCCTTTTCGAGCAAGAAAGCCTCCGAGTTGCGCAACTAAGCGCAATACTTCGTTTAGCTTAGGGCGGCCCTTGGGCATACGCTTGTTCATCAGTAGGTAAGCGCCATGAGTCTCGTCGGAATCAAAGAACAACATTGCGTCTAGCTCTGGACAGGTTCGTCCCATACGCATTAAATAGGCGATGCGCCATGCCACGATCATGAACAGCGCCAATGCCCGCTCAATGCGATCCACGGTCGATAACTGTAACGCTTCGACACAGCAGCCGTTCTTCAGCACATTGAAGAACATCTCGATTTCCCATCTAGCCCGATACCAGTCGATCAGCTCCACGATATCTTCTCGTCCTTCAGGTACGCGATTGCTCAGCAACCGCCACTCGACCGGCTTCACGCCTGCTGGCGGCTCAATTTCCTTGGCTATCACACAAGTCACTGCCAACCCGCAACGCAGCGACACTCGCTTCACGCGCAGCGCCTGTTTCACCGTACGCGCCTTCTGCCCCGCGCGAGCCGCCATAACGAATTGGATTTCTCCCACCGGCACGGTCTTTCCAACCTTCTGCCAAAGCTTCTCATTACAGTCCAGACTGCGATTATGAGTCGAGCGGATCAACCAGTCAGCCGGAGTGCCAAGGTCATCAGCGAGCTGCATCAACGCCTTGATATCCGCTTCGCGATCGGCTAAGTACACCAGACGTGTGTTTGGCAACTCCGAGGCGAGTTCAGCAACTCGCTCGTATCCCTCGAGCCAGCGCGTACTCTCCTTGATCCCATCGCGTTTTCCGTCTGCATCCTTCGGCTCTCTTGCCCACATCCACGCATCCAGTACGCCCAACCCCACGCGATCCGGACTGACCGCGTAGGTCGGATGCAGATACAGACCACGCCTGGCTTCGTAGTTCAAGGGACCCAAGCCTTGGATTTGCTGCCCGTTGAAGTCAAGCTCGGTAGTGTCTTGGATACACAGCACAACCTCGTGTTCTCGGATCCTTTCCTGCGTACGCTGCCAGTGAGGTTGCAGAATGTCTCGCCATTCGAATGCTTGGTTCTCCATGAAGCGGTAAGCACCCAGCGTCTCAGACCATCCGAGGCACGCATGCGGAATGCTGGCTTGCGGATTCTCAGCCAGCCGTATCAAAAGCCCTTTGGCACGCTTATTGAGCCTCGTGTCACCAAGATTTACCCCTTCCAGTTCTTGGTGTGCCCAGCCATCTGAATCCCGTGTCATTTTTCAGCGCCGTAAATGGCGATAGTACACGTCGGTTTCACTTCATTTACAACCCCACTGGCTGCCTATTTCAGCCCGCTAACCCTTGGCATATAAGGCGTTGCGGACTTGTGTATAACGAGGTGTCCTATAACAAGGCCCTCAAGCAGCGCGGTTCTCTAACCGTATGGCTAGATGAATCAGTCATTGCTGCATGGACGGAAAAAACGACTACTGAACGGCGTGGACGACCGCTCCACTACTCAGATATGGCCATCACCACAGTCCTGATGATGAAACGCGTGTTTGGCCTAATGAGATGGTCACCCCCACCCTGTGAGCGGTACGCTGACAGGGTGTTTCTTTATGGAGAAGGCCATCATGCAAAACGTCACGCTTATTGGTATCGATCTCGGCAAACATTCTTTTCACATTCATTGTCAGGATAAATCAGGCATGTAGTGGCACACTGATACTGGCCACCTGAGCGGAGGTGATATGCTCACCTCATCAACACGACAGGTGACCTCATGGGTAAACATTTTACGGCGGAATTTAAGCTCGAAGCCGCAAAGCTGGTTGTCGACCACGGCTACACATACGTTAAGGCCGCAGAGGCGGTTAATGTCAGCCATTCTGCCATTAGTCGCTGGGTCAATAAGCTTCGCCTTGAACGACAGGGAAAAACGCCAACGGGACTTCCTCTTACCCCTGAACAGCTCGAGCTGCGTGAGATGAAGAAAAAAGTCCAATGCCTTGAAATGGAGAACGAAATCCTAAAAAAGGCTACGGCGCTCTTAATATCGGACTCACTCAACGGTTCACGGTAGTCGACAGGCTGAGGGCGCGATACCCGGTCACGGCGTTGTGCCAAACTTTTGAGGTACATCGCAGCAGCTACAGGCACTGGCAGGCTTCCGCTAATGAACCCGACGGTGAGCGCGTGGTTAAGTGTAGTCGCGTCATGGAAGCCTGGAACGCCAGCGGCGGCTCTGCCGGCGCTCGAAGTATCGCGACCATCGTCACCGGCAGCTCTGGTGTCAAAATGGGGCGCTGGCTGGCTGGCAAGCTGATGAAGGAGCTGGGTATCGCCAGCTGCCAGCGACCGGCTCACAAATACAAACGCGGCGGCAATGAACACGTTGAAATACCGAACTATCTCAACCGCCAGTTCGCGGTTACCGCGCCGGATCAGGTCTGGTGCGGCGATGTGACCTACATCTGGACGGGCAAATGCTGGGCTTACCTTGCGGTGGTGCTAGACCTGTTCGCCCGCAAACCGGTGGGCTGGGCCATGTCGACGCCGCCGGACTCGGCGCTGACAGTTAAAGCGTTGCAGATGGCCTGGGAACTCCGGGGACAACCAACAGGAGTCATGTTCCACAGCGACCAGGGCAGCCACTATACCAGCCGTCAATACCGGCAAGCCCTGTGGCGCTGCCGGATAAAGCAGAGTATGAGTCGGCGGGGTAACTGCTGGGATAATGCGCCAATGGAGCGGTTCTTCCGCAGCCTGAAGACAGAATGGGTGCCGACAAAGGGTTACAACAGCTTCAGCGAAGCCCAGGACGCGATTATCCGCTACATCACGGGGTATTACAGCGCTATCCGGCCTCACTGGTATAACGGCGGCTTAACTCCAAACGAATCTGAGCGACTGTTCTACATACAGTCTAATGCGGTGGCCAATATTAGTTGACCACTACAGCAAGGCATTACTGCGGAAAAAGTTTACCCGCACCAAACTCATCGAGTTTCTGGCTACGTGTACACCTACTACCGTTGTAATGGAAGCCTGCGCCGGTGCCCATTTTATGGCTCGTCGGATCAGTGAGCTGGGGCATGAAGTAAAGTTGATCTCTCCGCAGTTTGTCCGCCCTTTTGCCAAGAGCAACAAGAACGATTTCGTTGATGCCGAAGCAATATGCGAAGCCGGATCACGCCCTTCCATGCGGTTTGTGCAGCCAAGAACTGAGGCTCAGCAGGCTATGCGAGCCTTGCATCGCGTCAGGGAGTCGTTGGTCAGAGACAACGTTAAAACGACTAACCAAATGCATGCTTTTTTACTGGAGTTTGGTATCAGCATGCCGAAAGGTATTGCGGTAATCAAAAGGCTTTCAGCTGTTCTGGCTGATAATGACTTGCCACCTTATCTGGCACAGTTGCTGCTTCGATTACACGATCATTACCAATATTTGGTTGGGCAGATAGCAGAGCTCGAAAGAGAACTTGGGCAGGCACTCTCTCTAGATGAAACTGGCCAGCATTTAATGACCATCCCTGGTGTTGGACCGATAACAGCCAGCGTTTTGTCATCACAGTTAGGCGATGGCAAACAATATGAAAACAGTCGTAATTTTGCCGCTTCCACCGGTCTTGTACCCCGCCAATACAGTACTGGAGGGAAGAATACTCGGCTGGGTATTAGCAAGCGTGGAGATAAAAACCTTCGCCGATTGCTTGTTCAATGTGCGCGGGTATTTATCCTAAGAATTGACCATCAATCAGGGAGATTAGCTGATTGGGTAAGGTCTCAGTTGGGCAGGAAACATTCTTGCGTTGTGTGCTGTGCATTAGCAAATAAATTAGCTCGAATAGCTTGGGCAATAACGACACGAAATACCGTGTTTGAACAGTAATGCTGGTCTAACAGTCAGCAATTTAACGAAGTTACCCATCTGGTTTTGCGAAGACTGATTATTGATGACATGAACGGCCTGACGGCCTGATATAAAACCAAAAAATGAAAATGGCTCAATGAAGCCGATGGCCTTTTTAGGAATATCAGGTGCGAAACTCATCGTGGCGCGGGCATCCTTGGCCATAAAGACGCCGGATAGATTTAAGCCATATCGTTATACACATCTTTCTAACGCACTGTTTAATCAATGAGTTACGGGTTTATCTCAGAGTGGCATTTTGAACCTCAAAAAGCCAATGGGATGGCTTGAATGCCTTAATTCACGGGGTTCTGAGCATCCTGTTCAAAAAATGGCCAAAAGATGTGTATAACGATATGGGTTTAACCCCCTGCGGTTGGAGCTCAAACAGGAGCCTTCCGATAGCTACCTCAAGGCCGATGATGTGCTGAGAGACCGCAGGCTGAGTCAGGTTCAACACCCGTGCAGCCCCCGAAATCGAGCGTTGCCGGTACACCTCTATGAAAGTGCGTAGACGCAACAATGACATAGCTTACCCATAAATTAATTTATACCCCTGACAAAATAGCGTTGTTATCCGTAAACATCCAGACACTTTATGCTGTTTTCACCCCACGAAACCGCCGTACCAACAGGAAAGTCATATGAGCGAACAACATAATTATCAGGCGTTATCACACATCCTTGACGCAATGAAGAAGTACCATCGACAGAATGAGCCCGCCACGGCTGCATTACGCCGCGATCGTCTTATTCGCAGCGCCGCCTTGATTCGTGACAACCATGTGGCCCTGACCGATGCGATAGGGCGCGATTTTGGTCATCGCAGCGGCTATCAGACGCAGGCCGCCGATCTGATAACCACCATCAATATGTTGATGCATTCCGCCGAAAAGCTGGAGCAATGGATGCAACCGGAAGCAGCCGAGTTCCTGGAATGCAGGCCTGGATCGAACCACAGCCGCTGGGCGAGGTGGGCATTATCAGCCCGTGGAATTTTCCAATAAACCTCGCCTTCGGTCCGCTGGTGGGTATATTTGCAGCGGGCAACACCGCGATGCTGAAACCCTCCGAGCTGACGCCTTTTACCTCTGAATTTCTCGCAGAGCTGGTCCCTCATTACTTTGATTCGAATGAGCTCGTGGTGGTGTTGGGTGATGCGGATGTAGGTCAGGCGTTTAGTCAGTTACCGTTCGATCATCTGGTCTTTACCGGCAGCACGGCGGTTGGCCGTCACGTCATGCGCGCGGCTGCCGAAAATCTGGTTCCCGTTACGCTTGAACTGGGAGGAAAATCCCCGGTAGTGTTGAATACCGATGCAGACATCCGCATCGCCGCCGAACGGATACTGACGATAAAGACATTTAATGCCGGACAAATCTGCATCTCCCCGGATTATGTCCTGCTGCCGGAATCATCCGAAGCGGACTTTGTCGATGCGGCAAAACGTTTTATGCACGAGAGCTATCCAACGCTTCAGCGCAATACGGATTACACCGCTATTATTAACGACAGACACTATCAACGATTACTCATGCCGCTGGACGATGCTACCCGCAAGGGGGCTAACATCATCAGTCTATGTCCCGATAACGAACCTGATTTTGATCCGCACAGCAGAAAGATCGCGCCGCATCTTATTCTTGGCGTCACAGAAGAGATGCTCGTGATGCAGGAAGAGATCTTCGGGCCACTCCTACCGTTAAAAACATACGCGGCAGGGATCGATGACGCCATTCGTTACATCAACGCGGGCCCGCGTCCACTTGCTGCCTACTACTTTGGCCATGACGTGGAGCGTCAACGCCAAATCGCCACAAGGACAACGTCTGGTGCCTTGGTCATCAACGATGTCATTACTCATGCTGCAATCGATAGCCTACCCTTTGGCGGCATCGGGGCTTCAGGAACCGGTGCATATCACGGTATCCATGGTTTCAGACGTTTCAGTCATGCAAAACCGGTTGTTGTTCAGGACAGCGCCGGCATGACCAATCTTCGTCTTCGCGCGCCTTATCAGGATAAAGCGGCTGTTGCCGAAGCGTTCCTGAACAGCTAATTCACCCGCACCAGCAGTATCGAGGTTAACAATGAAAATTTTAATGGTTCTGACATCCCATGCCGAACTGCACAACACAGGAAAGAAAACAGTCTTTTGGTTGGAGGAGTTTGCCGCGCCCTACTATGTCTTTAAAGATGCGGGAGCTGAAGTGGTTCTCTCTTCCCCGGCCGGTGGCCAGCCGCCACTGGATCCCAAAAGCGATCTTCCTGAGTTTCAGACAGCGCTGACGGCGCGTTTTAAAGCGGATAAAGACGCACAGGACGCGCTTTCTCAAACGGTCAAACTGGAACCGTATCTCAGGAGGATTTTGACACCGTGTTCTATCCTGGCGGCCACGGCCCGCTATGGGATCTTGCGGAGTCAGCAACATCGATTGCACTGATTGAATCGTTCGATCGCACCGGGAAACCAGTGGCCTTTGTCTGCCATTCACCGGGTGTGCTGCGTAAGGTTACCTCCGCGACGGGCGATCTGCTCATCAAAGGACGTAACGTTACCGGCTTCACCAATAGCGAAGAAGAGGCCGTTGAGTTAACCCATGTCGTCCCGTTTTTAATCGAAGATACCTTTATTGCTGCTGGCGCACATTACCAAAAAGGTGCCGACTGGATGCCGTTCGTCGTGGAAGATGGCAATCTGATCACAGGACAGAACCCATATCGTTATACACATCTTTTGGCCATTTTTTGAACAGGATGCTCAGAACCCCGTGAATTAAGGCATTCAAGCCATCCCATTGGCTTTTTGAGGTTCAAAATGCCACTCTGAGATAAACCCGTAACTCATTGATTAAACAGTGCGTTAGAAAGATGTGTATAACGATATGGACAGAACCCGGCCAGTTCAGAAGCCGTTGCAGTCGCCCTGTTGAAAAAATTGAATAACGAAAGCTCAATGAGCCATTAAAAATTACAGGGTGCGATGTTGGGCTAGCACAATTAACTATGATAACAAAGTAGCTCTCAATGCAATGACTGGGAGTTATCATGGCGACAATGAAGGATGT
Source organism: Symbiopectobacterium sp. Eva_TO (assembly GCF_053848865.1). NCBI lineage: Bacteria > Pseudomonadati > Pseudomonadota > Gammaproteobacteria > Enterobacterales > Enterobacteriaceae > Symbiopectobacterium > Symbiopectobacterium sp. Eva_TO. Next base: position 4,162,012 of record NZ_JBSPEY010000004.1, read on the forward strand.
AGCCCGCCATGCGGGTGTTTCTGCGGCAACGGTATGCCGAGTGATCAACAACAACGTTTACGTTAAGCCGGTTACTCGCGAACGGGTTGAAACGGCGATGCGTGAGTTCAACTATCAGCGCAATGTTACCGCACACGCCATGGCGAAAAGGAGTGGCAAGACACTCGGGCTGCTTACCGGCAACCTGGATGATCCCTTCTTCTCGCGTATGGCGCGGGGCATTGAGGATACCACGCGTAAAGCCAGAGTACAGTTGGTCGTTTGTAGCGGCGGGCATCGCGCTGAGCAGGAAAAAGCCGGGCTTGATTTACTGATTAATCAAGGGTGTGAAGCCATTGTCGCTCATCTGCCCCGAATGAATGAAGAGGATATCTTGCGCTATGCGGCCCATACGCCTGCATTGGTGGTGATTAATCGCTATTTACCGATCATCGCCAATCGCTGTGTGTGGCTGGATAATGTCAGTGCCGCTCAGGCCGCAACCAATCAGCTCATTCAACATGGCCATCGGAAAATAGCCTGCATCACGGCAGATATTCCCATCGATGATAGAACTCACCGCGTCGAAGGTTACCTCAAAGCCATGGACATCGCTGGGATTCCGGTAGCAGATGACTGGATCATCAGCGTTTCCTTTAATGAACACGGGGGTGAGCTAGCAGCAGAGAAACTGTTACAGTCCGGGCTTAACTTCACTGCGTTGGTCACCTTTAATGATGTCATGGCCGCTGGCATCATGCGAACCTTTCACTACCATCAGGTTCGCGTCCCCGACGACATATCCTTGGTGGGCTTCGATGACATTGCCTGGGCCAAATATCTGCACCCAACCTTGACGACCATGCATAATCCCATTGAGAAAATGGCACGCCGTGCCGCGACGCTGGCCTTACAACTTAATGCCGGAATCGTCGGGCTACCACAAAACAATGCCTATTGTGCTGAGCTTATCCCTCGGGCATCGGTCAAGCAGGTTTAATTCCGCTTTGTCAGCCCGGAGCAAGCCAGAAAAATGCGAATCGCGTCGTAGTGATTAAACACATGAAACCCGTTACACCCACAGCGGTCCGGGATCACATTTATGCTGCCTTACTCTTACTACGCTGACCTCTTCAATGCTTATTAAGGAGTGAGAAATGAAAGCTAAAAAGGAGCTTAATCTGGGATTGGCACTGCTTCCCATCGTTGCAATGCTCATGTTGTTGGTTATTGGTTATGGTCAGTATAAATTACCCATAGAGTCGCTATTGTTGGTCTCGGCTGCCGTCGCTACAGCCGTTGCCTATTGGCAAGGTTACCACTGGGTAGATATCATAGACGCAATTGTCGCGAAACTGGCCAAAGCGATGCCCGTGATACTGATATTGATCTGCGTCGGTGGCATGATCGGAGCCTGGATGTTAAGTGGCACGATCCCTTACATGGTGTATTGGGGCCTGAAACTGATCAGCCCTCAATATATCGTTATCACGGCCTTTCTTATCACCTGCGCAACGTCGGTTTGCACAGGTACCTCATGGTGCACCGCGGGCACCGTGGGGGTGGCGTTGATGGGCGTCGCCGCTGGCCTTGATGTCTCTTTACCCGCCACGGCGGGTGCGGTAGTTTCAGGGGCCTATTTTGGCGATAAGTTGTCACCGCTGTCTGATTCCACCAATTTCGCCGCCATCGTCGCTGAAACTGATCTCTACAGCCACATCCGCCATCTTATGTATACCACCCTGCCAAGCTTTGCCTTAGCCGCCGGGGCCTATCTGTTTTTTGGCTATACCCATCTCCCCAGCCACACGGCCAATCTGGATAAGATGGATCAAATTATAACGTCGATAGCGAGTTTGTATCACTTTAACGTGATCCTGCTCGTCCCGCCCATCCTGGTATTATGGGGTGCCATCACCAAACGCCCTGTGATACCCGTTATGTTGGCAGCATCCGTCTTGGCAATAGGCATCGGCGTAGGCCTACAGGGATTTACCCTGCAACAAGGGTGTATTTCATTGATTCACGGTTTCAACACATCAATGTTTGCCACACAGGGTACAGAGGTAACCGGCTTGATCAGCGACATTCCCCGTTTGTTCGATCGTGGAGGGATGTTCTCCATTATGAGCACCATCCTCTTGGTGCTTTGCGCATTTTCCTTTGCAGGGGCCTTAACGTTGACAGGGGCCCTGACCGTAATCATTAATCGGTTGCTAAAAGCGATTCGCAGTGTGGGTCAGTTGATTGCAGCTACCGTGGCAACCACCCTATTGGTCACGGGAGCAACCAGTGACGGGAAGTTGGCGCTGCTTATTCCCGCTGAATTGTTTAGAGAATCTTATCTGCGTATGGGACTGGACACCAAGAACCTGTCGCGAACGGTGGAGGACGCGAGTACAGTGACTGAGCCATTACTGCCCTGGACCTCGGCTGGGGTGTATATGGCCAGCACCCTGGGGGTTAGCACATTGGACCTTGTTCCATGGGCAATCCAATGCTATACAGCGATCTTCTTCGCGCTAATATACGGCTTCACCGGGTTTGGTATCGCCAGATTACCCACCGTCGCCAGAACAGCACCGCAAGGCCTAAACCCACTGTAATACGGACGGTCCAAAATAATAACACCCAGCGGTAATGACTCCAATTAGTAGAACATGTGTTTTTCGATGAAGGCTCCGATGACTTTTTCGTGGATCTCGACGGAGCGCGAGAAGCAAATCGTTTTACGCGCCAGTCGTTTAATGCGGGTACGGAGCGTCAGGTTATTGCGCTCTATGCGTTGCGTGAAGATCTTGCCAGTCAGATCTTTCTGCTTCGGAACCTCTCTTGCATAGCTGCCCCAGTTGTCACTGGTAATCATGCCGATGTTGAACGGTGTCAACAGAGCCAGCAATTCACGGCAGGTCTCATCGGTTCGGGGGCCAAAAGTGTAGGCCAGAACACCGCCCGTTTTGGTATTGTAAGCGTACCAGAGCCAGTGCTGTAGCGCCTTACTGCCAACGAAGCTCCATTGCTCATCAAGTTCACAGATAAGGGCGACGTCGGCGTGAGCAACGGGAGAAGACGTTATCCTGCGGGGCGAGAGCTTTTTAAAGCCCGGATGACCGTATTGATGCCGATTTTCAACGTTCTGGCAGTATCGCGAACACCGGCACCGTTGAAGGCCATATCAACGATCTGCTCTTTGACTCCCGGCTTTCGCGCTTCATAGCGGTAGGTAAGCTGGAATACACGGCGACAGCACTGACACCGGAAGCGTTCGCGCTTAGTTGGACTAAGGCCATGTCGATAAACTTTATCTGAATGGCAGCGAGGGCAATGAACAAAAACAGTAACCACGTGGAAACCTCAAATAGCGGCAGAATATCACAAAAGCCAACTATTTGAAGGCATTACCCACCCAGCCATTGGGTCACACTGGCTGGGCACAAAATTAAGATAATGTGTTAACTCAGGCAATTTATCTTATTCAAAACAGTATGTGGATCATCGTAAATACTCACACCACCTTTTCCCCTAACAGCCTGATTATGGATTAACTTTCTTCCTGAGCGTCTGAGGAACAAGCCCGAATTTCGAGGAAAATGCTTGCGCCTCCAACAGCTTACCAAACCAATAGCCTTGCCCTTCCTGACAGCCGTGCTGGCGTAAGTCATGCCACTGCTCTGCGGTTTCGATTCCCTCGGCAATCGTTTCAATCTCGAAATTACGGGCAATATCAAGAATGGCATAAGCAACAGAGGCATCGCGTCGTGAAGTGAGCAAATTTTGAATAAATGAGCGATCAATTTTTATGCGCGTTACCGGGTACTGATTTAGCATACTCAACGACGCATAGCCCGTACAAAAATCATCGAAGGCAATAGAAACACCCATATCACGAATTTTTTGCAGTGTGTCCGACATGATTGAATCATTGTTATTATTCAGGGCGATATTTTCCGTTAATTCAATTTCCAAGGCTTCTGTGGGAAGACCGTGGCGTTTCAGCACGTCCGCGACCTCTGCGGCCAGATCCCCTGTCGTCAGTTGCACATCGAACAAATTCACGCCGATGCGAAAATCAGGTGCACCACACCGACGCCAATAGGCCGCCTGTGCACAGGCTTCATCGAGGATCCAAGACCCCACGCTAACCGCCATTGGCCCGCGTGCCAATGTGGTTAAAAATTCCGAAGGGGGTAGTAGCCCACCTCGTTATACACAAGTCCGCAACGCCTTATATGCCAAGGGTTAGCGGGCTGAAATAGGCAGCCGGTGGGGTTGTAAATGAAGTGAAACCGACGTGTACTATCGCCATTTACGGCGCTGAAAAATGACACGGGATTCAGATGGCTGGGCACACCAAGAACTGGAAGGGGTAAATCTTGGTGACACGAGGCTCAATAAGCGTGCCAAAGGGCTTTTGATACGGCTGGCTGAGAATCCGCAAGCCAGCATTCCGCATGCGTGCCTCGGATGGTTTGAGACGCTGGGTGCTTACCGCTTCATGGAGAACCAAGCATTCGAATGGCGAGACATTCTGCAACCTCACTGGCAGCGTACGCAGGAAAGGATCCGAGAACACGAGGTTGTGCTGTGTATCCAAGACACTACCGAGCTTGACTTCAACGGGCAGCAAATCCAAGGCTTGGGTCCCTTGAACTACGAAGCCAGGCGTGGTCTGTACCTGCATCCGACCTACGCGGTCAGTCCGGATCGCGTGGGGTTGGGCGTACTGGATGCGTGGATGTGGGCAAGAGAGCCGAAGGATGCAGACGGAAAACGCGATGGGCTCAAGGAGAGTACGCGCTGGCTCGAGGGATACGAGCGAGTTGCTGAACTCGCCTCGGAGTTGCCAAACACACGTCTGGTGTACTTAGCTGTATTAGTCGCGACTTGATCTGACACTGGACCTTGAAAGGTTGAGAGTTACCGGTTTTGATATGGGTGTCGAATCCTTATACAAAACACGAGGTAACTCTCATGCTTCATACTAACAATCCCATCATCAAACACAAAGCCGGCCTGCTCAATCTCGCCGAAGAACTCGGTAACGTATCAAAAGCCTGTAAAATCATGGGGGTGTCACGCGACACGTTTTATCGCTATCAGGAACTGGCGGCAGAAGGCGGCATTGACGCTCTGGTTAACCAAAACCGCCGGGTTCCCAACCTGAAAAACCGTGCTGATGAAGCCACTGAACGTGCGGTTGTTGATTACGCCATTGAGTTCCCGGCTCATGGCCAGCACCGGACCAGTAATGAGCTGCGTAAAAAAGGCGTCTTCATTTCTGGCAGCGGTGTGCGCTCCATCTGGCAACGACACGATCTGGAAAACTTTCGTAAGCGCCTGAAGGCACTTGAGGAAAAAGTTGCCAGAGAAGGCATCGTACTTACTGATGCTCAAATCGCTGCACTGGAGAAGAAGGCGCACGACGACGAAGTCTGTGGTGAAATAGAGACTGCTCACCCGGGTTATCTGGGGTCGCAGGACACCTTCTACGTGGGTAATCTGAAAGGTGTTGGCCGTATCTACCAGCAGACGTTCGTGGATACGTACTCGAAAGTGGCGCACTGTGTAGTGGTCAACTAATATTGGCCACCGCATTAGACTGTATGTAGAACAGTCGCTCAGATTCGTTTGGAGTTAAGCCGCCGTTATACCAGTGAGGCCGGATAGCGCTGTAATACCCCGTGATGTAGCGGATAATCGCGTCCTGGGCTTCGCTGAAGCTGTTGTAACCCTTTGTCGGCACCCATTCTGTCTTCAGGCTGCGGAAGAACCGCTCCATTGGCGCATTATCCCAGCAGTTACCCCGCCGACTCATACTCTGCTTTATCCGGCAGCGCCACAGGGCTTGCCGGTATTGACGGCTGGTATAGTGGCTGCCCTGGTCGCTGTGGAACATGACTCCTGTTGGTTGTCCCCGGAGTTCCCAGGCCATCTGCAACGCTTTAACTGTCAGCGCCGAGTCCGGCGACGTCGACATGGCCCAGCCCACCGGTTTGCGGGCGAACAGATCTAGCACCACCGCAAGGTAAGCCCAGCATTTGCCCGTCCAGATGTAGGTCACATCGCCGCACCAGACCTGATCCGGCGCGGTAACCGCGAACTGGCGGTTGAGATAGTTCGGTATTTCAACGTGTTCATTGCCGCCGCGTTTGTATTTGTGAGCCGGTCGCTGGCAGCTGGCGATACCCAGCTCCTTCATCAGCTTGCCAGCCAGCCAGCGCCCCATTTTGACACCAGAGCTGCCGGTGACGATGGTCGCGATACTTCGAGCGCCGGCAGAGCCGCCGCTGGCGTTCCAGGCTTCCATGACGCGACTACACTTAACCACGCGCTCACCGTCGGGTTCATTAGCGGAAGCCTGCCAGTGCCTGTAGCTGCTGCGATGTACCTCAAAAGTTTGGCACAACGCCGTGACCGGGTATCGCGCCCTCAGCCTGTCGACTACCGTGAACCGTTGAGTGAGTCCGACATTAAGAGCGCCGTAGCCTTTTTTAGGATTTCGTTCTCCATTTCAAGGCATTGGACTTTTTTCTTCATCTCACGCAGCTCGAGCTGTTCAGGGGTAAGAGGAAGTCCCGTTGGCGTTTTTCCCTGTCGTTCAAGGCGAAGCTTATTGACCCAGCGACTAATGGCAGAATGGCTGACATTAACCGCCTCTGCGGCCTTAACGTATGTGTAGCCGTGGTCGACAACCAGCTTTGCGGCTTCGAGCTTAAATTCCGCCGTAAAATGTTTACCCATGAGGTCACCTGTCGTGTTGATGAGGTGAGCATATCACCTCCGCTCAGGTGGCCAGTATCAGTGTGCCACTACATCCAGCACTAACTGATGTTCCAGCAAACCATCATCAAGCTCCTCTTGTGACGGTGATCTTGACCCACCATCTCCGGACAGCTTTTGTCTCTTAAGTTAACGATGTCCGCTGGCGCCGATATTCTCTTGGGGAGTTGTATCCCAGCGCACTGTACGGATGGTTTTCATTGTAATGATTGAACGCCGCTGCAAGGTTCTTCAGCGCTGTTCGCACATCGGGTTTTGGCATGAAGGCGATGTAATCTTTCTTCATCGTCTTCACGAACCGTTCTGCCATGCCGTTACTCTGTGGACGGCTCACTGCTGTTGTGCAGGGCTCCAGATTCAGTTCTCTGGCGAACTTCCGCGTTTCATGCGCTGTGTACGCTGAACCATTATCCGTCAGCCATTGCACTGGTTTATCCGGCAGCGCGCTACCGAAGCGTTTTTCCACCGACCTCAGCATCACATCCTGCACGGTTGAACTGTCATAACCCCTGGTGCTCGCTGCCCAGTCTATGGCCTCCCGGTCGCAGCAGTCCAGTGCGAACGTCACCCGCAGCTTCTCGCCGTTGTCACAACCGAACTCGAAGCCATCTGAGCACCAGCGCATATCGCTCTCTGCTACCGCGATTTTGCCTTTATGCTCCCGCTTCGGACGTTCAGTTTTATCATGCAACAACAGCAGGTTATGCTCGCTCATTATCCTGTAAAGCCGTTTGGCGTTCACCGGTGGAAGTCCCTCTGCACGACGTTGCTTACCCAGGATACCCCACACTCGGCGGTAACCGTCACTGGGCATGTCGCTGATGATACGGAGGATGTCCGATAATATCTCAGCATCAGCTTCGTCATTACGCCGGTTGCTGCGCCTGTCCAGCCAGTCGGCAGAACGGTTAACCCGCAGTGACAGCTGCGCACGCGACACGCTCATGGCGCGGCTGACCAGAGCTATTCCCCGTCCTTTGGCAACAAGGGCGCGTGCGCTATCCATTTTCGCGACTGGCCGTACTCCACTGCTTCTTTGAGGATCTCAACTTCCATCGTCTTCTTACCCAGAAGGCGCTGTAGCTCCCGGACCTGCTTGAGGGCACCTCGTTATACACATCTCTGTTCGTGCCTGAGCGCGCGTAGCGTTTCGGCGGCCGTCATGACTTTCTGCAAGCCTTTCCAGATAGTTTTTGCGCCTGGTTCACCGTCGCCTTTTCGAGCAAGAAAGCCTCCGAGTTGCGCAACTAAGCGCAATACTTCGTTTAGCTTAGGGCGGCCCTTGGGCATACGCTTGTTCATCAGTAGGTAAGCGCCATGAGTCTCGTCGGAATCAAAGAACAACATTGCGTCTAGCTCTGGACAGGTTCGTCCCATACGCATTAAATAGGCGATGCGCCATGCCACGATCATGAACAGCGCCAATGCCCGCTCAATGCGATCCACGGTCGATAACTGTAACGCTTCGACACAGCAGCCGTTCTTCAGCACATTGAAGAACATCTCGATTTCCCATCTAGCCCGATACCAGTCGATCAGCTCCACGATATCTTCTCGTCCTTCAGGTACGCGATTGCTCAGCAACCGCCACTCGACCGGCTTCACGCCTGCTGGCGGCTCAATTTCCTTGGCTATCACACAAGTCACTGCCAACCCGCAACGCAGCGACACTCGCTTCACGCGCAGCGCCTGTTTCACCGTACGCGCCTTCTGCCCCGCGCGAGCCGCCATAACGAATTGGATTTCTCCCACCGGCACGGTCTTTCCAACCTTCTGCCAAAGCTTCTCATTACAGTCCAGACTGCGATTATGAGTCGAGCGGATCAACCAGTCAGCCGGAGTGCCAAGGTCATCAGCGAGCTGCATCAACGCCTTGATATCCGCTTCGCGATCGGCTAAGTACACCAGACGTGTGTTTGGCAACTCCGAGGCGAGTTCAGCAACTCGCTCGTATCCCTCGAGCCAGCGCGTACTCTCCTTGAGCCCATCGCGTTTTCCGTCTGCATCCTTCGGCTCTCTTGCCCACATCCACGCATCCAGTACGCCCAACCCCACGCGATCCGGACTGACCGCGTAGGTCGGATGCAGGTACAGACCACGCCTGGCTTCGTAGTTCAAGGGACCCAAGCCTTGGATTTGCTGCCCGTTGAAGTCAAGCTCGGTAGTGTCTTGGATACACAGCACAACCTCGTGTTCTCGGATCCTTTCCTGCGTACGCTGCCAGTGAGGTTGCAGAATGTCTCGCCATTCGAATGCTTGGTTCTCCATGAAGCGGTAAGCACCCAGCGTCTCAGACCATCCGAGGCACGCATGCGGAATGCTGGCTTGCGGATTCTCAGCCAGCCGTATCAAAAGCCCTTTGGCACGCTTATTTAGCCTCGTGTCACCAAGATTTACCCCTTCCAGTTCTTGGTGTACCCAGCCATCTGAATCCCGTGTCATTTTTCAGCGCCGTAAATGGCGATAGTACACGTCGGTTTCACTTCATTTACAACCCCACCGGCTGCCTATTTCAGCCCGCTAACCCTTGGCATATAAGGCGTTGCGGACTTGTGTATAACGAGGTGGCTTGAGGGCAGTCGCCAGCGCCGAATCTGGAACCACTTCTTCTCCGGCCGCAACGGCGGTGAGGCTTGCTTCCTGGTATTGCTTCTTCCACTTAAACAAAAGGCTGGGCTGGATGCTATGCAGGCGGGCTACATGGGAGACGTTCATCCCCGGCTTCATTGTCTGCTGAATGATGGCGATTTTCTCTTGCGGAGTTTTACGCTTACGGACTTCTTGCCCTAACAGGATCCCGGTCATTTCAAAATTAGCATGATTGTTAGACATATATCTAAGCCTATCTCTTATCTGGAGATACAGCTACTGTTTGGTGTTACAGGGGGCTACATCACTCCTCTTGTGACGGCGTACCGAACGATGCAAGCAACGTGGTGTTTTTCACTTTTTCAATGAGGGCATGGCTAGAGCCATCAACAAAGGAGTAATTAATATTTTTGACAGTCTGATTTAATGCCAGGAAGTTTTTAAAAAAATCCATACGCCCGACAGGAGGAATAACGCCGATAAAAGCATGATCTAATGTCCCCTGCCCCTGATGCGCATCGACAAGCGCCATTAATTGATCGAATTCATCGACAATACGCTCACAGCGCTGCGCAAAAATAACCCCAAACTCCGTTAATGAAAACGTGCGCGTTGTGCGGTTGATTAATTTAATGTTTATTTCTTGTTCTAAATAACTGTTCCGAATAGTAGAACACCTGAAGGGAACTCAGTCCGAGTTGAGCGATCTGATCAATCGATAAAGATCCCAAATCATCAACCGGACTGAGCGATGTCGAGCATAGCACCGATACCCCGTAACGAACGACGCCTGATGAAGAAAACTCTCCATAAAACGCGTGACAAGAATCACGCCCGCAGGCTGACCGCCATCCTGATGTTGCACCGGGGCGAGCGCGTGAGCGATGTCGCCAGAATGCTTTGCTGCGCCCGTTCGTCAATCGGCAGATGGATTAACTGGCTCACCCTGTACGGCATTGAAGGCCTCAAATCTCTGCGGCCCGGTCGTGGCCGTCGCTGGCCGTTTGAACAGATCTGCGCACTGTTAATCCAGTTCGTAAAGCGTTCCCCTCATGATTTTGGCTATCAGCGTTCGCGCTGGAGCACGGAACTGCTAGCGATAAAAATCAATGAGATAACCGGTTGACAGTTGCATGCTTCCACGGTGCGCCGTTGGCTGCCTTCTGCCGGTCTGGTGTGGCGACGCGCAGCTCCTACGCTGCGTATCCGCGACCCGCAGTAAGGAAGAAAAAATGGAGGCCATCGCGATGGCGCTGGAACAATGCAGCGCGGAACATCCCGTCTTTTACGAAGACGAAGTGGATATTCATCTGAATCCCAAAATTGGCGCGGACTGGCAGGTTCGCGGGAAGCAGAAACGCATCGTGACGCCGGGCCAGAACGAGAAATATTATCTGGCGGGTGCATTACACAGCGGGACGGGAAAAGTCAGCGATGTTGGAGGAAACAGTAAAATTTCGTGTTTGTTTATCAGTATGTTAGAGTATCTGAGAGCAACGTACAGACGGGCAAAAACGCTCACGCTGATAGTTGATAACTACATTATTCACAAAAGCCGGGAGACGCAGCGCTGGCTGGAAGAAAACCCGAAATTCAGGGTTATTTATCAGCCGGTGTACTCACCATGGGTAAATCATGTAGAGCGGTTATGGCAGGCGTTGCATGAAACCATTACCCGCAATCATCAATGCTGTTCAATGTGGCAGTTACTGAACAAGGTTCGCCGCTTCATGGAAACCGTCAGCCCGTTTCCCAGTGGAAAACATGGACAGGCAAAAGTGTAGCGGTATTAGGAACAGCTATTTAGGCTGTGTCCCTTAATTACATAACCTCTGGTAAAACAGGCGGATGCAGCCCAGTTTCAACATTGCCAGATAATTCCTCGCCGTTTTGTCGTAACGTGTCGCAATGCGACGGTATTCTTTCAGACGGCCAAAGCACCGCTCAACAACGTTCCGATTGCGGTAGGCGTCACGATCGAGCTTTGAACGACCATCCACCGCCATTTTTTCAGTGGATTTTCGGGGGATGACAGTTTTTATACCTCTGTTTTTCAGCTCGTTACGTAATACATGCCCGAAGTACGCCTTGTCAGCGAGTACCGCATGACCACGGCGTTTCATACTGCCGTTCTGGCGTTGAACACCAATACCGTCCAAAAGACGTAGTGCAAACTGACTTTCATGAGCCTGACCGGGGCTCAACACGATGTTTAACGGAAGACCACTTCCGTCTGTATCCAGATGGATTTTGGTGCCAAAACCACCTCGAGAGCGACCCAGCCCATTATCTCCGGTGATATCGGGATGTTTTTTTGAGCACCGGCAGCACATTTCAGCGCCCTGATATTGCTACCATCCAGCGCAGTCGCTGACCAGTCCACGAGGCCATGGGCATCAAGTGATGAAAGTAACTTATTGAAAATAATGTTAATGACTCCCGATTTTGACCATCGGTTAAAGCGGTTATAAACGGTTTTCCATGGGCCGTATCGCTCAGGTAAATCACGCCATGGGGCACCAGAGCACACCCCCAGAACATGCCATTGATAATCATGCGATGCTCAGCCCATGGGCGTCCGGCCTGTGGTGTTGCTGGTTCAGCAGGGAGTAAGGGCTGGATGATAGCCCATGCTTCATCGGGAAGGTCGTAGCGAGCCATAGTTCAAAATGATCTAGAAACAAACAGTTAGTATAACTCATGGGATTAAGGGACACAGCCTAGAGGATGTTAAAATTGTGATCTCAGTAGCATGGCAAACGAGAACAGCGTTTGTCATTCATTTATGCGAAATGCCATCACCGCGGCAGCGCATAAGAAGAAAAACGCATGTATCGCATCAAAATTCATGAATTATACTCATTGGTACATGCACATTTTGCTATCTGGTATCGGATTACGCGATGCGATACGCTCGATGTAATACCGTTTCGCGTCGCCATAACACGGCGATGCACACTGATGACAAGCCGCATCATCTTTTTATTTAGACGCAAACCGTCAATCACGCCAAACAGAGAGCCTATCATGAAAACCATCGGTTACGCCGCACTGAGCCCCAGCACGCCGCTTGCCCCGTTCACCTTTGAGCGCCGCGCCCTGCGCGCCAATGATGTTGCTATGGAAATTTTATACTGCGGCGTGTGTCACTCGGATTTACATACAGCACGCAATGACTGGGGGTGGACACAGTACCCCGCCGTGCCCGGCCACGAGATAGTTGGACGAGTCACTCAATTCGGCCCGGACGTTACCCGTTTTCGCGTGGGCGATGCGGTTGCAGTGGGTTGTCTGGTCGACAGTTGCCAGGAGTGCGACCATTGCCACCAGGGTGAGGAGCAGTTTTGCACCAACGGCAGAAACGATACCTATAACGCGCCCGATCGCATCACCGGAGAAAACACCTACGGCGGCTACGCCAAGCATTTAGTGGTGCGTGAAGAGTTTGTGCTGCGCGTACCGGATACTCTGACGCTGGCGCATGTCGCGCCACTGCTGTGCGCAGGTATTACCACCTACTCTCCGCTACGCACTTGGAATGTCGGCCCCGGCAGCCGGGTTGGCGTCATTGGACTGGGCGGTTTAGGCCATATGGCCGTCAAGCTGGCGGCGGGTCTCGGCGCAGATGTGACGGTAATGAGCCGCACCAACAGCAAAGAAGCCGATGCGTTATCGCTCGGGGCAGACCGGTTGCTGGTTTCCAGCGACAGCGCCGCCATGGCGGCCGCACAATCCCATTTAGATCTGATTATCGATACCGTTCCGGTCAAGCACGACGTTAACCTCTACATGCCCTTGTTGAAAGTCGACGGCACGCTGGTGTTGGTGGGACAAGTTGGCCCACTGGCAGAACCGACTACGGTGCCGTTGATCCTCGGACGCCGACGGATCGCCGGATCGCTGATTGGCGGCATCCGTGAAACGCAGGAGATGATTGATTTCTTTGCGAAAAAACAGATCCTGCCCGACTGTGAAATGATTCGTATGGACCAGATCAACGAGGCATTCGATCGTATGGAACACGCCGATGTGCGTTACCGTTTTGTCATCGATATGGCCTCACTGCCTGCGCCCAGCGCACAGTAATCCTTTGATATACGCGCCGCCGCACAGCACCGGTGGCGCAAACCGGAAGGCCACATGCTGAAAGAAAACTTCAACGATCTGCTGTCATTTTTGGCGGTTGCCAGAGAGCGCAGCTTTAACAAAGCTGCCGCTCACCTTGGGGTATCGCAATCCGCGCTGAGCCATTCGGTACGCAGTTTGGAAGAGCGTCTGGAACTGCGATTACTCACCCGCACCACGCGCAGCGTCGCGCCAACAGAGGTCGGCGAGCAACTCGCAAGCCGTCTTGAACCCCATCTGGCCGACATTGAAAACGAACTCATCGCGCTGCGCGACATGCGTGCGCGTCCGGCGGGCAATATCCGTATCACAGCCGGTGAACACGCCACCGATTATGTGCTATGGCCCATACTGAAATCGTTCCTCGCCACTTACCCGGATATCAATATTGAAATCACGGTTGATAACGCACTCACCGATATCGTCAGCGAGCGCTTCGATGCAGGCATTCGCCTGGGCGAACAGGTGGCAAAAGACATGGTGGCGGTGCGTATCATCCCGGAGATGCGCATGGCCGTTGTCGGTTCGCCCGACTACCTTGAGCGCAACGGTGTGCCCTCATCCCCTCAGTCGTTGCAGCAACACCATTGCGTTAATATGCGTTTGCCTACGTTAGGTGGATTATATGCCTGGGAGTTTGCGCATGCCGGTCGCGAAATGCGGGTGCGCGTGGATGGACAGTTAACATTCAACAGCCTGCGCCAACGCATTGATGCCGCATACCACAGTTTCGGCCTGGCTTACGTGCCGGAAGATGTGGTTTGTCAGGAACTTGAAGCGGGTACCCTGACGCGAGTGCTGGAAGAATGGTGCGCGCCGTTTCCCGGCTACTATCTTTATTATCCGACACGCAAGCAGCACCCTACGGCATTTGCTCTGTTTATCGATGCGATACGCTATCAGGATAAATGACCTACGGGGAAGCACGCAGCACAAACATTCAGCACTCGGTAATAAAGCACTTGCCATCACGGGAGGACAACGCCATAATAGCGACCACTCCTCTAGCGGGAGTGCCAAAAAATGTATCTAATCAACTAATTGATTGATACTGCATACAGTACGACCATAGCTCAGTTGGTTAGAGCACCACCTTGACATGGTGGGGGTCGGTGGTTCGAGTCCACTTGGTCGTACCAATTCATATTTTATAGACGGATAGTGATGTCTATAATGTCTTGAAAAGAAAAATCTTATCTCCTTTTATTTCATTCATATTCTTCAAGATCTGTGCGTATACAAATCGGTTTGATATCTCCCTACTAAACTCGTGCGTAGAGCCTGCTCGCGAAATTCCTTTTGCGGGTTAAATGTCGAGTGTGATTCACCGTTATGGACACTGAAAACAAAGTCGGTATCTCAGCTATCGTCCAGAACCACGCATTTCCAAAACCGAGCGCCGCTGCATCGTGGGATACCGACCGCAAAATAGCTATATATCCACTCCGGCGATGAACCTGTCCGGCAAGTGGCTCAGAGAGCCCGGATTTGACGCCAGCACTGGCGTAACGGTGCGTATCGCTGAGGGCTGCATTGTGTTGATACCTGACAGCGACGAGGTGCAGGCACTTCGGCAGCAGCTTCAGCAGAGGCAGCGAGCGGTTAAGCGGATGGTAAGCAAGGCGGATGGAGTGCGGGACTGCTGTAGGTAAAAAATGGCCGGAAGGATATAAGGATCACTTCCGGCTTTTTTATATAGATAAATTAATAAATAACTAAATTGCCTTTTAGGGACCCTGTACATGATTCTGTGTAAATGCCTTTCTCAGTAGTGACCGTCCAGGCGGTCACCGAACTCGATAATAAAACGGCTCATTGCCATACGCCAGTCCCGCAGTGGCATCGTCCATTTCTGTGAGGCCGACTGGATTGCCAGCCACACCACCTTTTTCACTGCGTCGTCAGTCGGGAACACCTTGCGTTTTTTAATCGCATGCCGGATCACACTGTTCAGCGACTCGATGGCGTTGGTTGTGTCGATGACTTTGCGGATATCTGCCGGGTAAGCGAAGAACGTTGCCAGATTGCTCCAGTTCGTCTGCCAGCTCCGGCTTATCTGTGGATAGCGGCTGTCCCATGCGCTGGCGAATGCTTCCAGCCCCTGCTGGCCTGCTTCTTCCGTAGCGGCCTGATAGATGGCTTTCAGGTCGCGTGTGACGGCTTTGTACTCCTTCCAAGAGACGAACCTCAGGCTGTTGCGTACCATGTGCACGATGCACAGCTGGATGCGGGCTTCCGGATACACCGCGTTGATGGCGTCCGGGAAGCCTTTCAGACCGTCGACACAGGCGATGAGGATATCGTTCAGGCCGCGGTTTTTTAGTTCTGTCAGCACATTGAGCCAGAACTTCGCGCCCTCGTTTTCGGCCAGCCACATACCCAGCAGTTCTTTCTGGCCCTCGATGTTGATACCCAGTGCCAGGAACACGGATTTATTGATGACGCGACTGTCCTGCCGGACCTTCAGGATGATACAGTCAAGGTAAACAATGGGATAGACTGCATCCAGTGGACGATTTTGCCATTCAGTAACCTGTTCCATCACGGCGTCGGTGACCTTCGAGACCAGCGCCGGTGAGACATCCGCGTCATACAGCTCGTTGAACGCAGACGCTATCTCGCGGGTGGTCATCCCTCTGGCGTACAGGGACAGGATTTGGTTATCCATCCCGGTGATCCGGGTCTGGTTTTTCTTCACCAGTTGTGGTTCGAAGGAGCCATCACGATCGCGCGGAGTACGTAGTGCCAGAGGGCCATCGCCGGTGGTCACGGTATTTGTGGAATAGCCGTTGCGGGAGTTGGCCCCCGGTTTGGGCTGATTTTTATCGTAGCCCAGATGGTGGGACATTTCGGCGTTGAGAGCAGCCTCAACGCTGATTTTCTTCAGCAGGCGATCGAATTGGCTGAGATCGCCAGGGGTTTTGATATTTTTGGCCAGTTCGTTAGCCAGAGCCTGCAACTGTTTTTCGTCCATAAATTAACCTGTTTTTGATGTTGGATTGAACATATCAAAATCAGGCAATTACACAAATTTATGTACAGGGTCTAAGGCAGCAATGCATTTTCATTATTTATGACTAGCCATAATTGACCTGTTTCCACATCAGTTAACACCCTGTCTCTTTTTCCTGATATTTTTCCAACATCCCCTATGGTTAAGTCATCTAGCGCATTACTTATGGCATATCGACGAACCCGACAGAATTTTAACGCTCGTCTACATATCTGAAACATTTTTCCCGCAGCTATCGGAATATGCTGCATACGGTCAAAACACTCCAACCAATAACGGGTTTCACAATCGGATACAGCCATATTGCATATTCGCATCGTGATCGATCAGTGATTCGCATGACAATCGATCACGATTTCGCATCTAAGGTCGATCACTGATTCGCGTCGTATCGATCACTCCGGGACTTAACTCTTCTAACCTCCTCTCCGTTCGCAGTTTCTACTGAAATGGAGATAACGATGGCCAGAAAGAGAAAAAGCAGGAGTCCCATGGAGACTTGTCTTCAGATCTTCAAACTCAAATTTGAGTGCAACCAGTCTAATCGCACCATCGCCGCTGCTCTTAGGGTCAGCCCTTCCACAGTTTATGAGGTGCTCTCCCGTTTTACCGCCGCATCGCTGTCGTGGCCATTGCCTGATGCGCTCTTGCCAGAAAAACTGGAAAAGATGCTGTTCCCCACCCGCAGAATGCGCACCTCGGAGCTTATCGCGCCAGACTGGCTGTATATCGATACCGAGCTAAGACGGCCAGGGGTTACCAGGCAGCTGTTGTGGATAGAATACAGCACCGAAACCGGAGAAATGGCGCTGGGCTACTCTCAGTTCTGCCGTTGTTATCGCCAATGGAAGAAATGCCAGAAACGCTCGATGCGCCAGACCCACCGTGCCGGTGAGAAGCTGTTCATCGACTTCTGCGGGCCCACGGTGCCGGTATCCGACCCCGATACGGGAAATGTGCGCCGGGTCGCCATCTTCGTCGCTGTCATGGGAGCGTCAAATTATACCTATGCAGAAGCCTGCCCCGGTCAGGACATGATGAGCTGGCTGAATGCTAACAGCCACTGCCTGACCTTCCTCGGCGGCGTTCCAGCCCTGCTGGTACCCGATAATCTGCGTAGCGCGGTGAGCAAAGCAGATCGCTACGAGCCGGTCATCAACGACAGCTATCAGTCTTTGGCCTCGCATTACAGCACGGTAGTGATGCCAGCCAGACCCTACAAACCGAAAGACAAGGCCAAAGTGGAAAACGGCGTCCTGCTGGTCGAAAGGTGGCTCCTGGCGCGAATACGCAATGAAACCTTCCATACGATGCATGCGCTCAACGTCAGGCTCAGTGAGCTGATGACCGAGCTGAATAACCGGCCAATGAAAGGTTATGGGGGCCAGAGCCGAGCGCAGCGCTTTGCGCTGCTCGATGCGCCGTGCCTGCAGCCGTTGCCAGCCATGCCCTATGAATACACCGAATACCGTGCGGTGAAGGTCGCTCCTGACTATCACGTCGAATACGACCGCCACTGGTACTCCGTTCCCCATGAGCTGGTTGGTGAAAGGCTGTCGGTAAAAGCGGGTCAGACGTTGGTCCAGGTCTGGCATAAGGGCCGCTGCGTGGCTCAGCACCCTCGCAGCGATCGGCAGTACAGCCACAGCACGAATCCGGCACACATGCCGGTCAATCACCGCGGGCACAGCAGCTGGACACCTGAAAAGCTGCTGGATAATGCCGCGAGAACCGGCAAGGCGACCCGGCAGGTGGTGGAAGCGATGCTAAACGCGAAGAATCATCCTGAGCAGGCTTATCGGGCTGTTCTCGGCCTACTGTCGCTCCAGAAAAAATACGGTGCCGAACGGCTGGAAAAAGCCTGTGACAAGGCCTGCGGGCTGAACCATCCGGAAAGGCGTTTTATCGAGAATCTGCTGCGTCACAACAGGGAGGGCATCGGAGAAACAGTTAAAGGAAATAGAGAGTTACAGCTTCCACTGGAGCACGAGAATCTGCGTGGTCCAAAATATTACCACTGAAAAAGGGAGTCGTTATGACTGATGACCTGCTAACCAAACTTAGAACGCTGAAGCTGTCGGCAATGGCCGATGGCATGATACGCCAGCGTGAGGCACCTGGTACATACAATGAGCTGGGGTTCGCAGAACGCCTGGGGTTACTTGTCGAAGAAGAGCTACTGAATCGTGAAAACAGCCGTGTTGGGCGGTTGAGAAAGCAGGCACGGTTGCGCCACGGTGCAACCCCTGAGGGTATGTACTATCCGGTCTCCCGAGGGTTAAAGGCCGAACAGATGCGCGAGCTTCTGAACGGGCATTACATCACCCACAGCAAGAATATCCTGATAACAGGGCCAACTGGCAGAGGAAAAAGCTGGGTAGGTTGTGCCCTGGGCGAGCAGGCGTGCCGGCAAAAGAGAAGCGTTCAATACTGGCGCATGGGTCGGCTGCTGGATCAGTTTGAGCAGGGCCGACTGGACGGCAGCTGGCTTAAGCAACTGAAACAGCTTCAAAAAATAGAGTTTCTTATCTTGGACGACCTTGGTCTTGAAGTTATCACAACGCGGCAATGCAATGACTTGCTGGAAATAACGGAAGAGCGATATGGGCAAACCAGCACGATCCTTATCAGCCAGTTGCCGGTGGAGCAATGGTACGGAGTGATGGAAAACCCGACGGCGGCAGATGCCTTCCTGGATCGGCTGATCCACAACTCTCACAGAGTGGAGCTTCAGGGAGAATCATTAAGGAAAAATAGCCTGGCAGTGGAAAGCGCAGAAGAAACACGCTAAAACGATAAAAAAGTTAGGTTCCCGGGTGATCGATTACGATGCGAAAACGTGATCGACCTTAGATGCGAATCGATGATCGATCGCATGCGAATACGCAGCCATATCACCGATATAGGGGTAAATGTGCCTTTCTAATTGTTGGGTTTTGTTATTAATGTGATCTTGACCCACCATCTCCCGCAAGCGTTACCCGGGATTTCTTATCAAGGCGTTGAACTGGATAATTACCCTATGCAAAATTTCACACTTCATACCCCGACCAAAATTCTGTTTGGTGAAGGCAAAATTGCCGAAATAGGCAAAGAAATTCCTGCTGATGCGCACATCCTTATCACTTACGGTGGCGGTAGCATCAAGCGTAAAGGCGTACTGGATCAGGTTTATCAGGCGCTGGATGGCCGTGATGTGCGTGAGTTCGGCGGTATTGAACCGAACCCGTCTTATGAAACGCTGATGAAAGCCGTTGAATTGGTCCGTGCTGAAAACATTGACTTTCTGCTCGCGGTGGGCGGTGGCTCGGTCGCCGATGGCACCAAATTTATCGCTGCCGCTGCACACTATGAAGCCGCGCAAGATCCCTGGCATATTCTGCAAACCACCGGCGCACAAGTGACGAATGCCGTGAAAATGGCTTGCGAACTGACCCTGCCAGCAACCGGTTCTGAATCTAACAATGGTGCCGTTATCAGTCGTAAAACCATGGGTGATAAGCTGCCCTTCTTCTCCCCCTACACCTTCCCCCTGTTTGCCGTACTCGATCCGGTCGTCACCTACAGTTTGCCGCCGCGTAAGGTTGCCAACGGCGTTGTCGATGCATTTGTGCATACCGTTGAGCAGTATCTGACCTATCCGGTTGGATGCCAAAGTGCAGGATCGTTTTTCTGAAGGCTTGCTGTTAACGCTGATTGAAGAAGGCCCACGCGCGCTAGCCGAACCGGAAAACTACAAAGTCCGGGCCAACGTAATGTGGAGTGCCACCATGGCGCTGAATTGATTGATCGGTGCAGGCGTGCCGCAGGATTGGGCTACTCATATGATGGGCCATGAATTGACCGCATTGCACGGGCTTGACCATGCGCAAACGCTGGCGATCGTATTGCCTTCCTTGCTGCAAGCGAAAAAGGCGCAAAAACGCGCCAAACTGCTGCAATATGCAGAACGCGTATGGGATTTGCGTGAAGGTAGCGAAGATCAACGCATTGATGGTGCTATCGCGGCCACGCGTGCGTTCTTCGAGAAAATGGGCGTACCAACCCACATGGCGGATTATCAATTGGATGGCAGCACCATTCCAACGCTGGTTGCCAAACTGAAAGAACACGGCATGACGGCGCTCGGGGAACACACTGATATTACGCCAGAAGTGAGGCAGAAGATCTACGAAGCGGCACGTTAAGCGCCGCCCTCATTGCTGTGTCTGCGAAGGGAGCCATTGGCTCCCTTTGTCATGGAGATATATCAGGCAAGTACGGCTAAGTCTGCCGCATTAAATCCGCGTAGAGAATACGTCTGACCCGACTGGACTTTTTCTGCCCAGTGCGCATCAGAAAGCAGAACCCGACCTACGGCGATTAGATCAAACTCGTCCCGCTCCATACGCGTATACAGGTTATCCAATGCTGCCGCACCCAATCCTTCACCGCCAAAGGCAGCAAAGAAGTCAGAGCTTAATCCCACCGACCCAACGCTGATGGTGGCCGCACCGGTTAACTTCTTCGCCCAGCCGGCAAAATTCAACCCTTGCTCGCCGTCAATGTCCGGGAATTCCGGCTCCCAGAAGCGACGTTGTGAGCGGTGCAGAATATCAACGCCCGCCTCAACCAGCGGTGCCAGCCATTCCGTCACTTCTTGCGGTGATGTCGCCAGACGCGCTTTATAATCCTGCTGTTTCCACTGGCTAACACGCAGGATCATCGGGAAATCAGGGCCAACGACAGCGCGAACGGCACGCACAATGTCCGCCGCAAAGCGAGAACGCTCACGGATGGTTGCTCCGCCGAAAGCATCGGTACGCTTATTGGTTCCCGGCCAGAAGAACTGGTCAATCAGATAACCATGCGCACCGTGCAGTTCCAACGTGTCAAACCCTAACCGTTTGGCATCCGCTGCCGCTTGGGCAAAGGCGGCCACCGTATCAGCAATATCCTCTTCGGTCATCACCACGCCGCGTGGCGCATCCGGTCCGACCAAGCCAGAAGGGCTTTCTACCGGGGCATCAGGCTCCCACTCTCCCGCGCGCGTTGAACCGGTGTGCCAAATCTGTGGGCCAATTTTACCGCCCGCTGCATGAACGGCATCGGCAACGCCCTGCCAGCCAGCCAGTGCCGCGTCACCGTGGAAAAAGGGAATGCCAGCCATATTACGCGAAGCAGGACGGTTCACCACCGTGCCTTCCGTCAGGATAAGCCCCACGTTGCCTTGTGCGCGACGACGATAATATTCCGCATTTTCAGGACCTGGGATCCCCGCTTTTGCCATACCGCGCGTCATCGGAGCCATCACGATTCGGTTAGGCAGTTGCAACTGTAGTGGCACACTGATACTGGCCACCTGATCGGAGGTGATATGCTCACCTCATCAACACGACAGGTGACCTCATGGGTAAACATTTTACGGCGGAATTTAAGCTCGAAGCCGCAAAGCTGGTTGTCGACCACGGCTACACATACGTTAAGGCCGCAGAGGCGGTTAATGTCAGCCATTCTGCCATTAGTCGCTGGGTCAATAAGCTTCGCCTTGAACGACAGGGAAAAACGCCAACGGGACTTCCTCTTACCCCTGAACAGCTCGAGCTGCGTGAGATGAAGAAAAAAGTCCAATGCCTTGAAATGGAGAACGAAATCCTAAAAAAGGCTACGGCGCTCTTAATGTCGGACTCACTCAACGGTTCACGGTAGTCGACAGGCTGAGGGCGCGATACCCGGTCACGGCGTTGTGCCAAACTTTTGAGGTACATCGCAGCAGCTACAGGCACTGGCAGGCTTCCGCTAATGAACCCGACGGTGAGCGCGTGGTTAAGTGTAGCCGCGTCATGGAAGCCTGGAACGCCAGCGGCGGCTCTGCCGGCGCTCGAAGTATCGCGACCATCGTCACCGGCAGCTCCGGTGTCAAAATGGGGCGCTGGCTGGCTGGCAAGCTGATGAAGGAGCTGGGTATCGCCAGCTGCCAGCGACCGGCTCACAAATACAAACGCGGCGGCAATGAACACGTTGAAATACCGAACTATCTCAACCGCCAGTTCGCGGTTACCGCGCCGGATCAGGTCTGGTGCGGCGATGTGACCTACATCTGGACGGGCAAATGCTGGGCTTACCTTGCGGTGGTGCTAGACCTGTTCGCCCGCAAACCGGTGGGCTGGGCCATGTCGACGTCGCCGGACTCGGCGCTGACAGTTAAAGCGTTGCAGATGGCCTGGGAACTCCGGGGACAACCAACAGGAGTCATGTTCCACAGCGACCAGGGCAGCCACTATACCAGCCGTCAATACCGGCAAGCCCTGTGGCGCTGCCGGATAAAGCAGAGTATGAGTCGGCGGGGTAACTGCTGGGATAATGCGCCAATGGAGCGGTTCTTCCGCAGCCTGAAGACAGAATGGGTGCCGACAAAGGGTTACAACAGCTTCAGCGAAGCCCAGGACGCGATTATCCGCTACATCACGGGGTATTACAGCGCTATCCGGCCTCACTGGTATAACGGCGGCTTAACTCCAAACGAATCTGAGCGACTGTTCTACATACAGTCTAATGCGGTGGCCAATATTAGTTGACCACTACAAGTTGACCACTACAAGTTGCGCAATAAAAAGAAAGAAAATGAGGGAAAATGACAAAATCGTTAGTTTTTTTGCGCAAACACAAGAAAACGCGCTATCTTAGCAACGTAATTATCTTGTTTCCCCATGCGTTATAACTATAATACGAAACGTTGTTTCATTGAATGGTTTCAGCAAATCGACGTGCCGAAAATACTACGATTAGACACTGTTACTGCAAACATAAATCCCCGAGACGCGCTTAAGGTTGAAAGACGCGTTTTACCGGTGGCGAGCGACACGGTTGCAGCATATCACCGCACTCGGCTTACTGCCGGTGGTAACAGGCCACGTCCATCATCTTTCATTCATCGTTACCCGATACAATTACTATTCGCTCTGGACCCGCAAACACATTCCGTTCGTCGGCCTCGTAGTATCCGGTGCCCGCGAACTCATGATTTTTTTATCCATCACAACTTGTAGAAAACACTCGTATGAAAAAGACTAAAATCGTTTGTACTATCGGTCCGAAAACCGAATCAGAGGAAATGCTGACCAATATGCTGAATGCAGGCATGAATGTGATGCGTCTTAACTTCTCACACGGGGATTATGCTGAGCACGGGCAGCGCATCAAAAACATGCGCGCGGTCATCGAGAAGACAGGTAAACAAGCCGCCATTCTGCTGGATACCAAAGGGCCAGAAATCCGTACCATGAAGCTGGAAAACGGTGCGGACGTTAGCCTGGTTGCAGGCCAGACCTTTACCTTCACTACTGACCAAACGGTTATCGGTAATAAAGAACGCGTTGCGGTTACCTACGAAGGTTTCGCCACTGACCTGTCCGTCGGCAACACCGTATTGGTGGATGATGGTCTGATTGGTATGGAAGTCACCGCCATTAACAACGGTGAAGTGATTTGTAAGGTGCTGAACAACGGCGACCTGGGCGAGAAAAAAGGCGTGAACCTGCCGGGCGTGTCTATTCAGTTGCCTGCACTGGCTGAAAAAGACAAAAGCGATCTGATCTTCGGCTGTGAGCAAGGCGTTGACTTCGTCGCGGCCTCTTTCATCCGTAAACGTTCTGACGTCGAAGAGATCCGTGCCCACCTGAACGCCCACGGCGGCGAAAACATCCAGATCATCTCCAAAATCGAAAACCAGGAAGGTCTGAACAACTTTGACGACATCCTGGAAGCGTCTGACGGCATCATGGTTGCCCGTGGCGACCTCGGAGTGGAAATTCCGGTTGAAGAAGTTATCTTCGCCCAGAAGATGATGATCGAAAAATGCAACAAAGCACGTAAAGTGGTTATCACTGCCACCCAAATGCTGGACTCCATGATCAAAAACCCGCGCCCAACCCGCGCAGAAGCCGGCGACGTCGCGAACGCCATTATCGATGGTACCGATGCAGTTATGTTGTCTGGCGAAAGCGCCAAAGGGAAATACCCGTTGGAAGCCGTCACCATCATGGCGACCATCTGTCAGCGCACTGACGTGGTGATGAACGCGCGTCTGGATGCACAGCAAGACTCTGCCAAAATGCGTATCACCGAAGCGGTATGCCGCGGTGCGGTAGAAACCGCAGAAAAACTGGATGCGCCGTTAATCGTGGTAGCGACCAGCGGCGGCAAGTCTGCGAAATCCATCCGTAAATACTTCCCGCACGCGCGTATTCTGGCACTGACCACAAATGCCATCACTGCGCGTCAATTGCTGCTGAGCAAAGGCGTTGACACGCTGCTGGTGAATGAAATCGCCTCTACCGACGACTTCTATCGTATTGGTAAAGAAGCCGCGCTGAAAAGCGGTTACGCACAACCAGGCGATGTGGTTGTGATGGTTTCTGGCGCGCTGGTTTCCAGTGGCACCACCAACACGGCATCCGTACACCGTCTCTGATCGTTTCCACTGGCTGTCGCCGTTAACTGCGCAGCAGCCAGTCAACGCGCGATGGTGAGTGTAGTGGTCAACTAATATTGGCCACCGCATTAGACTGTATGTAGAACAGTCGCTCAGATTCGTTTGGAGTTAAGCCGCCGTTATACCAGTGAGGCCGGATAGCGCTGTAATACCCCGTGATGTAGCGGATAATCGCGTCCTGGGCTTCGCTGAAGCTGTTGTAACCCTTTGTCGGCACCCATTCTGTCTTCAGGCTGCGGAAGAACCGCTCCATTGGCGCATTATCCCAGCAGTTACCCCGCCGACTCATACTCTGCTTTATCCGGCAGCGCCACAGGGCTTGCCGGTATTGACGGCTGGTATAGTGGCTGCCCTGGTCGCTGTGGAACATGACTCCTGTTGGTTGTCCCCGGAGTTCCCAGGCCATCTGCAACGCTTTAACTGTCAGCGCCGAGTCCGGCGACGTCGACATGGCCCAGCCCACCGGTTTGCGGGCGAACAGATCTAGCACCACCGCAAGGTAAGCCCAGCATTTGCCCGTCCAGATGTAGGTCACATCGCCGCACCAGACCTGATCCGGCGCGGTAACCGCGAACTGGCGGTTGAGATAGTTCGGTATTTCAACGTGTTCATTGCCGCCGCGTTTGTATTTGTGAGCCGGTCGCTGGCAGCTGGCGATACCCAGCTCCTTCATCAGCTTGCCAGCCAGCCAGCGCCCCATTTTGACACCGGAGCTGCCGGTGACGATGGTCGCGATACTTCGAGCGCCGGCAGAGCCGCCGCTGGCGTTCCAGGCTTCCATGACGCGGCTACACTTAACCACGCGCTCACCGTCGGGTTCATTAGCGGAAGCCTGCCAGTGCCTGTAGCTGCTGCGATGTACCTCAAAAGTTTGGCACAACGCCGTGACCGGGTATCGCGCCCTCAGCCTGTCGACTACCGTGAACCGTTGAGTGAGTCCGATATTAAGAGCGCCGTAGCCTTTTTTAGGATTTCGTTCTCCATTTCAAGGCATTGGACTTTTTTCTTCATCTCACGCAGCTCGAGCTGTTCAGGGGTAAGAGGAAGTCCCGTTGGCGTTTTTCCCTGTCGTTCAAGGCGAAGCTTATTGACCCAGCGACTAATGGCAGAATGGCTGACATTAACCGCCTCTGCGGCCTTAACGTATGTGTAGCCGTGGTCGACAACCAGCTTTGCGGCTTCGAGCTTAAATTCCGCCGTAAAATGTTTACCCATGAGGTCACCTGTCGTGTTGATGAGGTGAGCATATTGATCTTGACCCACCATCTCCGGACAGCTTTTGTATCTTAAGTTAACGATGCCCGCTGGCGCCGATATTCTCTTGGGGAGTTGTATCCCAGCGCACTGTGCGGATGGTTTTCATTGTAATGATTGAACGCCGCTGCAAGGTTCTTCAGCGCTGTTCGCACATCGGGTTTTGGCATGAAGGCGATGTAATCTTCCTTCATCGTCTTCACGAACCGTTCTGCCATGCCGTTACTCTGTGGACTGCTCACTGCTGTTGTGCAGGGCTCCAGATTCAGTTCTCTGGCGAACTTCCGCGTTTCATGCGCTGTGTACGCTGAACCATTATCCGTCAGCCATTGCACTGGTTTATCCGGCAGCGCGCTACCGAAGCGTTTTTCCACCGACCTCAGCATCACATGCTGCACGGTTGAACTGTCATAACCCCTGGTGCTCGCTGCCCAGTCTATGACCTCCCGGTCGCAGCAGTCCAGTGCGAACGTCACCCGCAGCTTCTCGCCGTTGTCACAACCGAACTCGAAGCCATCTGAGCACCAGCGCATATCGCTCTCTGCTACCGCGATTTTGCCTTTATGCTCCCGCTTCGGACGTTCAGTTTTATCATGCAACAACAGCAGGTTATGCTCGCTCATTATCCTGTAAAGCCGTTTGGCGTTCACCGGTGGAAGTCCCTCTGCACGACGTTGCTTACCCAGGATACTCCACACTCGGCGGTAACCGTAACTGGGCATGTCGCTGATGATACGGAGGATGTCCGATAATATCTCAGCATCAGCTTCGTCATTACGCCGGTTGCTGCGCCTGTCCAGCCAGTCGGCAGAACGGTTAACCCGCAGTGACAGCTGCGCACGCGACACGCTCATGGCGCGGCTGACCAGAGCTATTCCCCGTCCTTTGGCAACAAGGGCGCGTGCGCTATCCATTTTCGCGACTGGCGGTACTCCACTGCTTCTTTGAGGATCTCAACTTCCATCGTCTTCTTACCCAGAAGGCGCTGTAGCTCCCGGACCTGCTTGAGGGCAGTAGCCAGCGCCGAAGCTGGAACCACTTCTTCTCCGGCCGCAACGGCGGTGAGGCTTCCTTCCTGGTATTGCTTCTTCCACTTAAACAAAAGGCTGGGCTGGATGCCATGCAGGCGGGCTACATGGGCGACGTTCATCCCCGGCTTCATTGTCTGCTGAATGATGGCGATTTTCTCTTGCGGAGTTTTACGCTTACGGACTTCTTGCCCTAACAGGATCCCGGTCATTTCAAAATTAGCATGATTGTTAGACATATATCTAAGCCTATCTCTTATCTGGAGATACAGCTACTGTCTGGTGTTACAGGGGGCTACATCAATGAGGTGAGCATATCACCTCCGCTCAGGTGGCCAGTATCAGTGTGCCACTACAGAGTGAATAAATGATCGATAGTAAAAAAGCGCCATAAATGGCGCTTTTTTTTATATTTTTATGTTATCAATCGACTACACTCAGTAAATAAGCACTATTGCGATCCACCTATTTCCGCAGAATATATCCCCAATTCGCATCATAAAATACCGCTGTTTTCACTCCTTTTTTAACTACTCTGTAAAACTCGCTGCTTCTTTAAGCGAACGATCAAAATTAAGCATGTTCTCATCAAAAATTTATTCTCATTAGAAAAAGCTTTGTGTAATACTTGTAACGCTACATGGAGATTAACTCAATCTAGAGGGTATTAAGAATGAATCGTACTAAACTGGTTCTGGGCACGGTAATCCTGGGTTCTACTCTGCTGGCAGGCTGCTCCAGCAATGCTAAAATTGACCAACTGTCTTCTGACGTTCAGACTCTGAACGCTAAAGTTGATCAACTGAGCAACGACGTGAACGTAATCCGCGTTGATGTACAGACTGCTAAAGATGACGCAGCTCGTGCTAACCAGCGTCTGGACAACCAAGTTCGTACTTACAAAAAGTAAGAATTGGTTAAGTAGTGAAAATGGCGCACAGTGTGCGCCATTTTTTTTGCCTGCCGTTTTGCCTATTCAGCCTATGTCGTTAACGCCTCCCGCAACCCGCTGACGCACGTCACAAGATTCAGATAAACTGGCATTGAGAACAACATTTTCCGGATTTCACCGAGGAGTGACATTAATGCGCGCTCAACGGTTGCTGAGCGCATTTTATCGATGAATTAGTGAGATGCACTCACAGAAGAGATAGGCGCAGCCTGATGCGTCTCAGGCGCTGTTAGCGCTGGTTCCTGAAAATGCTCGACGCTTTGCCCGACGCTAACCAGAATCGGCATCCCGGAACGGCGTACAATAGCATCGGCCACCATTTGACTATCCGTTTCCGCCGCATGGATAAAGCTCTGAATCTGTTTATTCAGCGGAATTGCCATGGTTTGTGGATCGTCCTTGGACGTTTTAGACAGCGGCTGATGCACTTCAATGTAACGCTTGCCGTCAGGCTCCACCGAGGTTTTCACCGCGTCATTGATGATCTGCACTCGGGTGCCTACCGGTACGTTATTAAACAACCATTCAATGTCATCGGCACGCTGACGGATACAGCCGGAACTGACACGCATACCAATACCGAAGTTAGCGTTGGTGCCGTGCAGCAAATACACACCGCCATGGGCCGCCATACGCAGGGCATGCAGCCCCATCGGATTATCCGACCCCGCCGGGACAACCGCCGGCAGTTTGATGCCCTCTTCTTCCAGATAACGCTTACGGATGTTGGCCGTCGGCGTCCAGGTCGGATTGGCACGTTTTTCGCTGACCGACGTGACCATCAACGGGGTGTTACGCCCCTGCTGACCGATACCGATCGGGAAAACGATGACGGTTCCCTTCCCTTTCGGGTAATAGTAGAGACGCAGCTCAGCCAGATTGACGACAATGCCCTCGCGCGGCGTATCCGGCAGCAACATCTGCGTCGGGATGGTCAAGGTGGAACCCGGCGTTGGCAAATAGGGATCGGTACCGGGATTGGCTTCCAGCATATTCAGCAGGCCGATTTTAAAATCAGACGCAATCGCTTCCAGCGGCCGACCATCATGGGGCACCGGGTAGGCAATGTTCTCACCGATCAGTCGGCTGCCCGCAGGGGGCAATGGGTATTCGGTGGCGCTCGCCGCCGAGCTTCCTACCAGGTAGGTCGCCAGTACCATACCCAAAAGTGTAAACATACGCTTCATACGAAAATATCTACAGGTTGACGTTATTATTCGTTTGTCATTGATACCAGCCGGGCCTGAATGCGGCCACTTCCGTCGCATTCTGCAAGTGTAGCATGCCAAAAACATCCTCAGGTTTTATTTGCTAATCAATGCGTTAATATGCAGTTCTTGACAAAGCACCACGACA
This sequence comes from Symbiopectobacterium sp. Eva_TO, assembly GCF_053848865.1. Taxonomy (NCBI): domain Bacteria; kingdom Pseudomonadati; phylum Pseudomonadota; class Gammaproteobacteria; order Enterobacterales; family Enterobacteriaceae; genus Symbiopectobacterium; species Symbiopectobacterium sp. Eva_TO. The sequence goes on from NZ_JBSPEY010000004.1 coordinate 4,191,561, forward strand.
GAATAAAAGGAATTTCTGGTAATAACCAGTGGGGTAATCTGAAAAACCAAGCGGTTGGCGCGCACACGCCGTGCTTGAGTGAACCAGCCCGCAGTAAACAGGCTGGTTGGCAGGATCAGACCAGGGTCGACGCTTTGGCGCGAATGGCGCGCAGCATCGCTTCCAGCCCCTGTGAGCGAGATGGCGTTAAATGCTGGCTCAGCGCCAGTTCCGCAAAGAAAGGTCGCACATCAAGCGCCAGCACTTGCTGCGCCGTCAATCCCTGATACAGGCTGAAGACAACGGCAACCAGTCCCTTGACGATAGCCGCATCGCTGTCACCGCTAAAAACCAGGTGGCCCTGCTCATCACGCGTCATCACAATCCATACCTGACTCTGACAGCCGGCAATCAGGTTCTCGGGTTGACGCCACTGCTCTGGCAACGGGTCTAAACGACCGCCCAGTTCAATGATATACAAGTACTTCTCTTCCCAATTGTTGCAACGAGAAAAATTTCGCAACAATTTTTCTGACTCTGGCAAGTTTGTCATGAATTCCTCCCAACAGGCTGACATGCACGCTCCCCTCATTACCGTCTGGCGACAACGTCAGAACAAAAAGACAAGGGGAAACGCTGGCGCGCACAAGGCTTATCAGCCTCCCAGCAAACGATGAATACGCTGTAGTCCGGCAACCAGCCGATCTATTTCTTCTCGGGTAGTATAAACAGCTAACGAGGCGCGGCACATACTGGGTACGCCATAGTATGCCATCAACGGCATCGCGCAGTGATGACCGGTACGAATGGCAATACCGTACTGGTCTAAGAAACTGCCGACGTCATAGGCATGATGCTTGCCGAGGTTAAAGGCAATCACCCCTTTTCGCTCCGCCGGACCGTAGAGGATGATATCCGGTACCGTGCTCAGCGCATCCAGCGCGTAATGCATCAGCGCCGTTTCGTAATCGTGAATAGCATCCAGCCCGATGGCGGAGACATAATCCAGCGCCGCACCCAGTCCCATGATCCCGCCCGTGTTGGGCGATCCTGCTTCAAAGCGCCACGGCGCATCGGCATAGCGGGTGCCCTGCGTCAGGCTGACGTCACGAATCATCGCTCCGCCTCCTTCCCACGGCGGCATAGCATTGAGCAGCGCGTGCTTGGCGTACAGCACGCCAATACCGGAGGGACCGTATATTTTGTGGCCGGAAAAAGCATAAAAATCACAGTCTAACGCCTGCACGTCCACACGCTGATGCATCACCGCCTGCGCCCCGTCTACCAGCACCGCGCTGCCAACCGCCCCCGCCCGCGCAATCAAGGTTTCCATCGGGTTTTCCGTGCCCAGCACGTTAGAGACATGAGCCACGGCCAGCAAGCGGGTACGCGTATCCAGCAACGTATCCAATTGGCTTAAATCCAGTGTGCCTTGCGCCGTGAGCGGCAGCACGCGCAGCTCAACGCCTTGGCGTTCCGCCAACATTTGCCAGGGTACGATATTGGCATGGTGTTCCATTTCGGTGATCAGAATATTGTCACCAGCTTGAATAAAAGCACTGCCGTAACTGTTGGCGACCAGATTGATCGCTTCCGTGGTACCACGCACGAAGACGATCTCTTCCGCCGAGGCCGCATTGATATAGCGCGCAACCTGTTCACGCACCGCTTCCATCGCGCTGGTCGCCTGTGCACTTAGTGTATGAATGCCGCGGTGCACTGCGGCATATTCATTACTGTAAAACGCCACTTCCCGGTCAATCACCGCCTGCGGTTTCTGCGCACTGGCGGCGCTATCGAGATACGCCAGAGGCTGCCCGTTGACCTGCTGCGCCAGCACCGGGAAATCGCGGCGAATACGTTCAATCGGATAATTCATCAGGCCACTCCTGCCGAGTTCGGCAGGCGCAGCGCAATACGCTGCAACACCGCTTCTTGCAGCGTGTCGTTATCCAGCGCTTCCGTCAATTCGGCGGCAAACGCATAGATGATCATCTGCTGTGCATCCTGTTGTGAAATACCACGCGAACGCAGGTAGAACAGTTGCTCGTCATCAATACGTCCAACCGTGGCACCGTGGCTGCACTTCACATCATCAGCGTAGATCTCGAGCTGTGGCTTGGTATCCACTTCCGCCAGACGCCCCAGCAGCAAATTGTTGTTGGTCATCTGTCCGTCTGTCTTCAATGCCCCCGGCGCGACCTTGATCATACCGTTGAACACCGCCCGGCCTTTATCACTGACAATCGCCTTGTGCAGTTGTCGGCTTTCACCGTGGCCCTGATTATGTTCAAGGTAGGTACGGGTATCGCACACTTCGTTGCCAATCGGCAAAATCAGGCTGTTGATAGAAAGGTTGACGCCTTCACCGTTAATCTGTGCACTGGTGTGGTGCCGAGTTAATCCGGCACCCAGCAAGAAACTGTGGCTGCGCACACGCGCATCCCGCTCCAAGACCACATCGTTGTGGGCGAAGTGGTAACTGGCGGCAGCCTCAAACGCCAGCTTGAGGTGTTTTACCTGACTGTTGGCAGCGGCATGCACCGTCAAGCGCGTACCGGTGAAGTGCGCCTTGTCATCCAAACTGACGTAGTGCTCGATAATCTCTGCGCTGGCTCCCGCCCCGACATACACATGGTGACGCTGGTGTGCCATGTTCAGGCTCGCAGACTGTCCGCTGCTGATATGCAGAATATAAAGTGGTTTCTCCGCCTGACATCCGGTCGGTAAACGAATGGCACTGTGCTGCTCCGCCAGACTTTCCGTCAGGTGTAAAAACAGTTCGGGTTGAACCGCCGCCAGGTCGGTGGGTGCCGCATGGGGCGCGTTCACCGCAATCTGGTAAGGCCCCCACTGCGCATCACTCAACGCCGCGTTGAATACGCCATCAACAAACACCAGACGCCAACTTTCCAGCGCCAGTGCGTGTGCTGCCAGCGTATCGTCATCAAGGGTCACCGCATCTGGCGCGCTGAACTGCTGTGCCAGCAACCCATCCAGCAGAGTGTATTTCCAATGCTCGTGTTTGCGCCCCGGCAAGCCGAGCCGCATCACTTCCTGCCAATGGTGTTGCGCACTGGGTGCATCCGCCGCACGTGAAGCGTTAAACAACGCTTGCCACTGCTGGAGCGTTTTGGCCTGTTTTTCAGCCAGCGTGTTACTGTTGGTCGGTAAGCCAGCCATAGCCTTGCTCCTCCAACTGTTTCACCAGCGAAAAATCGTCCGATTTGACGATGCGACCTTGATAGAGCACGTGCACATAATCGGGTTGGATATAATCCAGAATACGCTGGTAGTGCGTCACGATAATAAACGCGCGTTGTTGGTTACGCAGCGCATTAACACCGTTGGCCACAATCTTCAGCGCATCGATATCCAGCCCGGAGTCCGTCTCATCCAGGATACACAGTTCTGGCTCCAGCGCTGCCATTTGCAGAATGTCGTTACGTTTTTTTTCGCCGCCGGAAAAACCCACATTGACCGAACGGGTCAACAAATCTTCCGGCATTTTCAGCAGTTTGATTTTATCTTCAATGAAATCAGCGAAATCGAATCGGTCCAGCGGCTCCTGCTCGCGATATTTGCGCACGGAGTTGACGGCGGTTTGCAGAAAGAACTGGTTACTGACGCCAGGGATTTCGACCGGATACTGGAAGGCCATAAAGATGCCCTCACCAGCGCGATCTTCCGGGTCTAATTCCAACAAGTCTTTCCCCTTGAACGCCACCGTGCCGTCGTTCACTTCATAATCTTCGCGGCCTGCAAGCGTGGCGGAAAGCGTACTCTTTCCGGAACCGTTAGGTCCCATGATGGCGTGAACTTCACCGGGCTTCACCTCGAGGTTCAGTCCGTTCAGGATGGCCTTACCTTCAACGCTTACATGTAAATTCTTAATGCTTAACATAGTTTATCCTTGCGGCGTCGTGCCGAGCACGCCTGATAACATCAATTCGCGTAGGGTGCTACCAGATTGACATCCGGCACCCTGCTGCATTTTTATTTTGCGACGCCCTTAGCCGACGCTGTGTTCCAGTCTGATGGCCAGGAGCTTCTGCGCTTCTACGGCAAATTCCAGCGGCAGCTCCGAGAACACGTCCTTACAGAATCCGTTAACAATCATCGAAATGGCGTCGTCTTCGCTGATACCGCGTTGCAGGCAATAGAACAGTTGGTCTTCGCCAATGCGTGAGGTTGTCGCCTCGTGCTCCAGCTGCGCGCTATTGTTGCGCACTTCCACATACGGGAAAGTATGCGCGCCGCAGTCGCTGCCAATTAGCATCGAGTCGCACTGGGTGAAATTACGCGCATTGGTGGCAGTCGGCATGATTTTTACCAGACCGCGATAGGTGTTCTCACTGTGACCGGCAGAGATCCCTTTGGAGATAATCGTGGAGCGGGTTTTTTTGCCGATGTGGATCATCTTGGTCCCGGTATCCGCTTGTTGATGCCCGCTGGTCAGCGCAACAGAGAAGAACTCTCCCACCGAGTTATCTCCGCGCAAGATCACACTCGGGTATTTCCAGGTGATGGCCGAGCCGGTTTCAGATTGGGTCCAAGACATCTTGGCATACTCGCCGGCACAGAGTGCACGTTTGGTCACGAAGTTAAGGATACCGCCTTTGGCATCCTGGCCGGAGAACCAATTCTGAACCGTTGAGTATTTAACTTCGGCGTTTTTGTTAACAATTACTTCGACTACGGCAGCGTGCAGTTGGTAGCTGTCGCGCACGGGTGCTGAGCACCCTTCGATATAGCTGACATAGCTGTCATCATCGGCAATCAGGATGGTGCGCTCGAACTGGCCGGTCTTCGCCGCATTGATGCGGAAATAGGTGGAGAGCTCCATTGGGCAACGCACGCCTTTCGGTATGTAGACAAAGGTGCCATCAGAGGCTACCGCGGCGTTGAGCGCAGCAAAAAAGTTATCGTTGGCAGGCACCACCGTACCAAGATATTGGCGCACCAGATCGGGGTGTTCTTGAATCGCCTCGCTAAACGAACAGAAAATAATCCCCTGCTGCGCCAACTCTTCGCGATAGGTGGTCGCTACCGATACGGAGTCAAAAATCGCATCCACCGCCACGGCTTGCCCTTCTCGCACTGGCACGCCGAGCTGATTAAAAGCATTTTCGACTTCACCAGTCAGATAGCTGTTCACCTCGGCAATGCTGGACTGCTGCTTGGCACCGGGTTCAGAGCCGCAGGTGTCATCACAGTGACCGCAAGACGGAGCCGAATAATAGCTGTACTCCTGATAGTCCAGCTTGTTATAGTGCGCTTGTAGCCAGTGCGGCTCCTCCATCTCCAGCCAGGCGCGGTAGGCATTGAGACGGAACTCCAGCATCCACTCAGGTTCGTTGCGTTTGGCGGAGATCGCTCGCACCACCTCTTCATTGACGCCACGTCCCAGTTGGTCAGTAGGCAGTTCGGTGAAAAAGCCCTCTTTATAGCGGCCATCCCCCATCCAGATTTGCACATCATCAGGTACATCTACATTGCTACGCGCCATATCAGTCATCACTCAATGCCAAAGCTTTCGCCACACCCGCAGGCGTGCTGCGCTTTGGGATTATTAAATTTGAAAATCTGGTTCAAGCCTTCACGCACATAATCCAGTTCGGTGCCATCGATAAAAGGCATCGCCTTTAAAGGGACGTACAGGTGTGCGCCCTCGCGCTCGAACACCAGATCACCCGCATCTGGTACATTGACCAGATCCAGTACATAACCAAACCCTGCACATCCTGATTGCTTGACGCTCAAACGTAACCCTTTCACCGTGTCATCAGACTGGACAAGACGCAGGATTTGTTGAGCGGCACCGGCCGTCAGCGTCAGCCCTTTCCAGGTATTTTCATCCAGTGAAAATGTTTCTACGTTTCCCGTTTGCATCCGCCGTACCTCGTTTCAGAAAAGCTCTGTCTGTAGTGGTCAACTAATATTGGCCACCGCATTAGACTGTATGTAGAACAGTCGCTCAGATTCGTTTGGAGTTAAGCCGCCGTTATACCAGTGAGGCCGGATAGCGCTGTAATACCCCGTGATGTAGCGGATAATCGCGTCCTGGGCTTCGCTGAAGCTGTTGTAACCCTTTGTCGGCACCCATTCTGTCTTCAGGCTGCGGAAGAACCGCTCCATTGGCGCATTATCCCAGCAGTTACCCCGCCGACTCATACTCTGCTTTATCCGGCAGCGCCACAGGGCTTGCCGGTATTGACGGCTGGTATAGTGGCTGCCCTGGTCGCTGTGGAACATGACTCCTGTTGGTTGTCCCCGGAGTTCCCAGGCCATCTGCAACGCTTTAACTGTCAGCGCCGAGTCCGGCGACGTCGACATGGCCCAGCCCACCGGTTTGCGGGCGAACAGATCTAGCACCACCGCAAGGTAAGCCCAGCATTTGCCCGTCCAGATGTAGGTCACATCGCCGCACCAGACCTGATCCGGCGCGGTAACCGCGAACTGGCGGTTGAGATAGTTCGGTATTTCAACGTGTTCATTGCCGCCGCGTTTGTATTTGTGAGCCGGTCGCTGGCAGCTGGCGATACCCAGCTCCTTCATCAGCTTGCCAGCCAGCCAGCGCCCCACTTTGACACCGGAGCTGCCGGTGACGATGGTCGCGATACTTCGAGCGCCGGCAGAGCCGCCGCTGGCGTTCCAGGCTTCCATGACGCGGCTACACTTAACCACGCGCTCACCGTCGGGTTCATTAGCGGAAGCCTGCCAGTGCCTGTAGCTGCTGCGATGTACCTCAAAAGTTTGGCACAACGCCGTGACCGGGTATCGCGCCCTCAGCCTGTCGACTACCGTGAACCGTTGAGTGAGTCCGACATTAAGAGCGCCGTAGCCTTTTTTAGGATTTCGTTCTCCATTTCAAGGCATTGGACTTTTTTCTTCATCTCACGCAGCTCGAGCTGTTCAGGGGTAAGAGGAAGTCCCGTTGGCGTTTTTCCCTGTCGTTCAAGGCGAAGCTTATTGACCCAGCGACTAATGGCAGAATGGCTGACATTAACCGCCTCTGCGGCCTTAACGTATGTGTAGCCGTGGTCGACAACCAGCTTTGCGGCTTCGAGCTTAAATTCCGCCGTAAAATGTTTACCCATGAGGTCACCTGTCGTGTTGATGAGGTGAGCATATCACCTCCGCTCAGGTGGCCAGTATCAGTGTGCCACTACAGTCTGAGCCTAATGTTAGTGATAATGATTATTGCTTCAACCTCTTGTTTCGCAGGGGTATTTGTAACATTTCACCGGTGCCTGAAAAAAACCGTTTTTTTTTGCCTGCTCACGCGTTTATAGACTGACAATAAAAAAAAATAACCTGTTGATATAAAATAACTAATTTACCATCGCGTGACAGACCAAAGAATTAACATCAACATGTTGTTATCATAATTATAACATTCATAGACGATACCTATTTTTAAAACAGGAAAAATCGTGACCGATTTTATGGTTTGATTGCGCAATTATTGACCTTGACATCCTCCCCGCCCTAAAGGACGGGGATTCCTACAGCGTTCAGACCGAAGCCTGAATCGCCTCGGTGGGTTCCTGCTTCAACGGGCGGACTGACTGCACCATCCCTCCACAGGCCAACACGGCATGTCCCGCCGCTAAAATGTTACGAGCTCCGTTGATATCGGCGTTCTCGGTGTAGCCGCATATCTGGCATTCAAACTTACTCTGAGACAGACGGTTCTCTTTCGCTGTATGACCGCAGCAGGCGCACCGCTGGCTGGTATACGCCGGAGGGATAGCCAACACCGAACCTCCTCGCCAGAGCTGCTTGTATTCAAGCTGACGGCGCATTTCATACCAGCCTTGATCCAGTATCGAGCGGTTTAAGCCTGATTTGGCTTTGACGTTTCGTCCGTGCTGCTCTGCCGTGCCTTTTGCCGATTTCGACATGTTACTGACCTTCAAGTCCTCAATGACGATCATTGCGTGGTTTTTGCTGATTTCACTGGTGACTTTGTGAAGGTAGTCGCGTCGGATATTGGCAATGTGCGAGTGCAGACGCTGGATTTTTTGCTTCTGTTTCTGCCAGTTGGTGCTGAATTTAACTTTGCGGCTTAACTGGCGCTGAAGCATTGCCAGCTTGCGCTGGCTTGCTTTAAAATTGTTGACTGGCTGGTATACCGTACCATCTGAAAGCGTTGCAAGTTTCGTAACTCCGGCATCCAAACCGACCATTGACGCTGCCTTATGAACCCGTTCAGTCACTTCGTATTCCGTTTGGATGCTGACGTACCATTTGCCGCATGACTGGCTGACGGTTACATTTTTCACTTCGCCAATGATTTCGCGGCTGTTGCGATAGCGTATCCACCCCAACTTTGGCAACGATATGCGACTGTTGGCCTGATCGAGCTTCACGCCTTGCGGGTAGCGGAATGCATCGTTTTGCCCGCGTTTTTTGAAGCGCGGAAATGCTGCGCGCTTCTGGAAGAAATTCTTGTAGCCGCGCTCCAGATCCTTTAGTGACTGCTGTAACGGCTGCGATGGGGCATCCTTCAGCCATTGCGTTTCAGGATTTGCTTTCCACTCAATAAGCCATGAAGCCATTTTTGTATAGAGAATATACTTATTCCCCGCCTCATGGTTCTCATTCTGAAGTGCCAACGCACGGTTAAAAACGAAACGACAGGCCCCTGCGAAGCGCCGCATATCGCGTTCCTGCTGACCATTTGGTCTTAACTGGAATGTGAAGGCTTGTAGTCGTTTCATGCCTATCATTATACTTTGGTCTATGACAAAAGAAACTGATATTCGACGGGGAAGACACTGCGTTTTCCTGATGCATGTTCACTTGATATTCGTTGCTAAATATCGACGAAAAATATTTGATCTGGATGCCATCGAAAAACTACGCAGCTACTTTACCAGCGTATGCGCTGATTTTGATGTTGAACTGGTTGAAATGGACGGCGAGCACGACCACCTGCATTTGTTGATCAACTATCCGCCAAAGTTGGCAATATCTAACTTGGTCAACAGTCTTAAAGGCGTATCCAGCAGACTGCTTCGCCGTGACCGACCCGATATAGCCCAGCTCTATTACTACAAGGGCGCTCTGTGGACACCGAGTTATTTTGCAAGTAGTTGCGGAGGTACGCCAATATCGATCATTCGACAATACATTGAGCAGCAGCAAACACCAAGTTAGTCGAAAAACCGCGCCTTATATCCCCGCCCTGAAGGACGGGGTTTTACGGCGCACCTGATAAAAAGTCCTATCAGGCCGTATACTTTTTTTCCTCTGTTACGGGGCTATAGGTCATATCGTTATACACATCTTTTGGCCATTTTTTGAACAGGATGCTCAGAACCCCGTGAATTAAGGCATTCAAGCCATCCCATTGGCTTTTTGAGGTTCAAAATGCCACTCTGAGATAAACCCGTAACTCATTGATTAAACAGTGCGTTAGAAAGATGTGTATAACGATATGGCTATAGGTCACCTCGTTATACACATCTCTGTTCGTGCCTGAGCGCGCGTAGCGTTTCGGCGGCCGTCATGACTTTCTGCAAGCCTTTCCAGATAGTTTTTGCGCCTGGTTCACCGTCGCCTTTTCGAGCAAGAAAGCCTCCCAGTTGCGCAACTAAGCGCAATACTTCGTTTAGCTTAGGGCGGCCCTTGGGCATACGCTTGTTCATCAGTAGGTAAGCGCCATGAGTCTCGTCGGAATCAAAGAACAACATTGCGTCCAGCTCTGGACAGGTTCGTCCCATACGCATTAAATAGGCGATGCGCCATGCCACGATCATGAACAGCGCCAATGCCCGCTCAATGCGATCCACGGTCGATAACTGTAACGCTTCGACACAGCAGCCGTTCTTCAGCACATTGAAGAACATCTCGATTTCCCATCTAGCCCGATACCAGTCGATCAGCTCCACGATATATTCTCGTCCTTCAGGTACGCGATTGCTCAGCAACCGCCACTCGACCGGCTTCACGCCTGCTGGCGGCTCAATTTCCTTGGCTATCACACAAGTCACTGCCAACCCGCAACGCAGCGACACTCGCTTCACGCGCAGCGCCTGTTTCACCGTACGCGCCTTCTGCCCCGCGCGAGCCGCCATAACGAATTGGATTTCTCCCACCGGCACGGTCTTTCCAACCTTCTGCCAAAGCTTCTCATTACAGTCCAGACTGCGATTATGAGTCGAGCGGATCAACCAGTCAGCCTGAGTGCCAAGGTCATCAGCGAGCTGCATCAACGCCTTGATATCCGCTTCGCGATCGGCTAAGTACACCAGACGTGTGTTTGGCAACTCCGAGGCGAGTTCAGCAACTCGCTCGTATCCCTCGAGCCAGCGCGTACTCTCCTTGAGCCCATCGCGTTTTCCGTGTGCATCCTTCGGCTCTCTTGCCCACATCCACGCATCCAGTACGCCCAACCCCACGCGATCCGGACTGACCGCGTAGGTCGGATGCAGGTACAGACCACGCCTGGCTTCGTAGTTCAAGGAACCCAAGCCCTGGATTTGCTGCCCGTTGAAGTCAAGCTCGGTAGTGTCTTGGATACACAGCACAACCTCGTGTTCTCGGATCCTTTCCTGCGTACGCTGCCAGTGAGGTTGCAGAATGTCTCGCCATTCGAATGCTTGGTTCTCCATGAAGCGGTAAGCACCCAGCGTCTCAGACCATCCGAGGCACGCATGCGGAATGCTGGCTTGCGGATTCTCAGCCAGCCGTATCAAAAGCCCTTTGGCACGCTTATTGAGCCTCGTGTCACCAAGATTTACCCCTTCCAGTTCTTGGTGTGCCCAGCCATCTGAATCCCGTGTCATTTTTCAGCGCCGTAAATGGCGATAGTACACGTCGGTTTCACTTCATTTACAACCCCACCGGCTGCCTATTTCAGCCCGCTAACCCTTGGCATATAAGGCGTTGCGGACTTGTGTATAACGAGGTGGCTATAGGTTGATCCCGATGAATATTATAAATATGATAATGATTATCATTAATATCCATGGTGATCCCTATGCAATCCGTGAATGCCTGGCTACAGCCATCAGATTGATGAGTACAAATTCTTGATCCGGGATGTCACCGTAGATTTTTATATGGCCGAAGCACGGTTGAATCGGCAGGAAAGCCATATCGATCACCTGCGCCGCTACCATAATGCCTGCATGGAGATGATCGATCTGTGCCGTAAGAACGGCGATGATGAGAGCTATCTGCATGCACTGGTAAAATTACATAACCGTTTGATAAAAGAGATTAATAACGAAGGGCGCTGCCATGTTTTCCGCGTGCAGAGCTACTATTTTGCACGCAACACGCTAAAGCTAATTTGCCATCAGCTCAGCCTTGAAGGCAGTTGGGATAAGGGCACCGCTTTTCAGACCGATTTTGTACGGCGCGTGCCTTTTTTACCTTGAAGGACGAGACCGCCAGAATGCGCGCCTAACGACGCACATTCTGCGGTTAGTACCGGATTAAGGTGTTACCACCGCGGTGGTGAGGCGAGACGTGCAGCACAGACGCTGAGTATCGTCGTAAATATCGATTTGCCACACCTGATTACGGCGCCCAACGTGCAGCGCGCGGCACACCCCTCGCACCTCGCCAGAGGTCACAGCTCGTAAATGGTTGGCGTTAATCTCCATCCCGACGACACGCTGTTCCCCTTCGGTACACAGGTAGCCCGCCACGGAGCCGAGCGACTCCGCCAGCACCACCGAAGCCCCGCCGTGCAACAGGCCGAAGGATTGACGCGTACGCGCATCCACCGGCATCGTACATTCCAGAGTATCTTCTGCAATACTGGTAAAACGAATCCCCAGGTGCTCCATCATACAGCCCTGGCTGTGCTGATTAATCTGCTCCAGCGTAGCCGGTCTTTTCCACAGCATAACTCTCTCCAGTCAGACGAGATCCAGTAGCGCCTGCAACGGATGACGCAACCCTTGCCCTTCCATCCGCTTCACCTGACTGCGGCAGGAATAGCCGGTTGTCAGGCAGCGTGCAGAGGGTAATTTTTGCAATGCCTGCTGCCAGGACAAGGCGTAAATCCCCTTGGAATCAGTGATGTTTTTACTTTCATGACCATAGGTGCCTGCCATGCCGCAACAGCCAACACTGACATTCTCCAGTCGGGCACCGAAGCGGGCAAAGATATCGGCCCACTGTTTGCTACTGGTCGGCAGCGCAGTGGATTCGGTACAGTGACCAAACAGATACCAGGCATCGTCGCGCGGCGTGGCCGGGGGCGTTCTCGCCGACAGCAGCGGCAGCAGCCACTCATGCACCAGTTGCACCTGAAAATCGCCGCGTTTGTCACCCAGAATTTCGCGGTATTCATCGCGATAACAGAGCACCAACGCCGGGTCGACGCCAATCATTGGCATGCCCAGCTTGGCAACCCGATTCAGGAAATCAGAGGTTTTGGCTGCGGTTTTAGCAAAACGCGTCAAAAAGCCTTTGATATGCTGCGGCTTACCGTTAGTTGAGAAGGGCAGCAGTACCGGCTTGAGATCCAGTTTTTCCACCAGATGCACCAAATCGGCCACCACTTGCGCATCGTAATAGCTGGTAAACGGGTCCTGCACAATCAGCACATACCGATCGCAGGATGCGGCGGCGACACTTTCCAACTGCTCCAGCGTAGTGGTCATTGCCGGGTGCCCGGCAAATTGCTGACACAGCGAGGGGGAAGAGAGTAACGGCAGATCGGTCATACCGATCGTCCGGCGGCTCAAGGCGTCAACCAGCGGCATTTTCAGGAAGAAGTTGAAGGTCTTAGGGCTCAGCGCCATCAGCGGCGCGTAACTTTCTACACCGGCCACCAGATAATCACGCGCGGGACGTAAATAGCGCGTGTGGTAAAGCTGGAGGAAACGTGCACGGAATCCCGGAACATCTATCTTGATCGGACATTGGGTTGAACAGGCTTTACAGGCCAGACACCCGGACATGGACGCTTTCACTTCATGAGAGAAGTCATACTCGCCTTTGCGCGCGCGCCAGCTGTTACGCGTCTTTTCAATCAAACCACGCAAGCTGGGCGACCGTGCGGTCAACGACTGCTCCAGCGCCACCGGATCGATCCCCTGCTCGGCAAGCAAGCGCAGCCATTCGCGTACCAGCGTCGCTCGCCCTTTCGGCGAATGGATACGGTTTCCGCTGATCTTCATGGAAGGACACATCGGACTGTTCACGTCAAAGTTGAAACACAGCCCGTTGCCGTTACACTCCATCGCGCCACGGAACGAAGTACGCACCGCCAGCGGAATACGGCGATCGAAGGTGCCACGCTTATCGGCATCAATACGCATCATCGGCGCATCGACGGCCAACGGCGCGCAAATCTTGCCTGGGTTAAGGCGGTTATCCGGATCGAAGGCGGCTTTGATGCGCCGCAGTTCGTTATACAGTTCTTCGCCAAAAAAAGCCGGACTGCATTCGGCGCGGAACCCTTTACCGTGTTCCCCCCACAGCAGGCCGCCATATTTGGCCGTCAGCGCAACAATCTGATCAGAAAGCTGTTTCATCAACACTTCCTGTTGCGGATCGCACATGTCCAGGGCCGGACGCACATGCAGTACGCCCGCGTCCACGTGACCAAACATGCCGTAGGTCAGATTATGGCTATCGAGCAGCGCACGAAACTCGACGATGTAATCCGCCAAATGCTGCGGCGGCACACAGGTATCTTCCGCAAAGGGGATTGGCTTGGCCTGCCCTTTACTGTTACCCAGCAGCCCCACTGCTTTTTTACGCATGGCGTAGATACGCTCAATCCCAGCAAGATCGTGGCAAATCTGATAGCCGATCACTCCCGCTTCATGGGCCGCGAGCAGGCCATCAATGCGCTCGCATAACCCACGTACTTGTCCATCGATCAGCGCTTCATCATCCCCAGCAAACTCAACGATGTTCAGGCCCTGCATATCCTGGCCGGGCACATCCTGAATCAGTTCGCTGACGGAGTGCCAGACGATATCTTCGCGCGCCAGATTCAATACGCGGGAATCGACGGTTTCCACCGAAAGCGCCTTGGCTTCCACCATAAAAGGCGCGCTGCGCAGCGCTGAATCGAAGGAATCAAACTTGACGTTGACCAGACGCCTGACCTTAGGCAAGCGCGTAATATCCAGCTTAGCTTCAGTGATAAAGGCCAGCGTCCCCTCAGCGCCCGTCAGGATGCGCGTCAGGTCAAACGTTTGCATATCATCGCTGAACACATGGAGCAGATCGTATCCGGTCAGGAATCGGTTCAGTTTGGGGAATTTATCGAGAATTAGCGCACGCTGGTCGCGGCAACGTTCAAAAACGGTGCGATACACACGCCCTATCGGTGAAGATTCTTGCGCCAATTGCTGCGCCATCGCCACAGGCATCGCCTGAGTATCCAGCATGTCACCGCCCAACAGCACGGCACGCACGCCAAGGATATGGTCCGAGGTTTTGCCGTACACCAGAGAGCCTTGCCCTGAAGCATCAGTGTTGATCATGCCGCCAAGGGTGGCGCGGTTACTGGTAGACAGTTCCGGCGCAAAGAAATAGCCGTAAGGTTTGAGGTACTGATTGAGCTGATCTTTGATCACCCCGGCTTCAACGCGAACCCAACCTTCCTCTGGATTGATTTCCAAAATCCGGTTCATGTAGCGGGACATATCCACCACAATACCCTGGTTTAGCGCTTGCCCATTGGTGCCAGTACCGCCGCCACGCGGGGTAAACGTCATATCGTTATACACATCTTTTGGCCATTTTTTGAACAGGATGCTCAGAACCCCGTGAATTAAGGCATTCAAGCCATCCCATTGGCTTTTTGAGGTTCAAAATGCCACTCTGAGATAAACCCGTAACTCATTGATTAAACAGTGCGTTAGAAAGATGTGTATAACGATATGGGTAAACGTCAGTGCACGGTATGGCTCTTGTACTGACAACTGCGCCAGCAGCGCCACATCTGCGGTCGATAGGGGAAACACCACCGCATCGGGCAACAGCTGATAAATGCTGTTGTCGGTCGACATGGTTAAGCGATCGGCATAGCTGATGGCGGTATCGCCGGTAAAACCACGTTGCTTCAAAGCATCCAAAAAATTAAGCACCGGCTGAGCCAGCCCAGGTGCATGAGAGATCTGTGGGATCATTATGTGTTGACCCTGTCTGTCGACTAAAAAAATAATTAGCGTGTTGTGAGTGTGTTTATTGTAAAAATCATTGTGCGAATTCGCGGTTTTACGTTTTATCACATTTCGGCGCTATGCGCCGCCATCCTAAGAAAAACTTTTTGCCTAGTGGTCCAGCATGATTTTTGGAACCCTGTCCGTGAATGCGTTAACAAAATAGCTCACACGCTGTCAAAAACACGAGAAATGCCCCATGTAGTGGCACACTGATACTGGCCACCTGATCGGAGGTGATATGCTCACCTCATCAACACGACAGGTGACCTCATGGGTAAACATTTTACGGCGGAATTTAAGCTCGAAGCCGCAAAGCTGGTTGTCGACCACGGCTACACATACGTTAAGGCCGCAGAGGCGGTTAATGTCAGCCATTCTGCCATTAGTCGCTGGGTCAATAAGCTTCGCCTTGAACGACAGGGAAAAACGCCAACGGGACTTCCTCTTACCCCTGAACAGCTCGAGCTGCGTGAGATGAAGAAAAAAGTCTAATGCCTTGAAATGGAGAACGAAATCCTAAAAAAGGCTACGGCGCTCTTAATGTCGGACTCACTCAACGGTTCACGGTAGTCGACAGGCTGAGGGCGCGATACCCGGTCACGGCGTTGTGCCAAACTTTTGAGGTACATCGCAGCAGCTACAGGCACTGGCAGGCTTCCGCTAATGAACCCGACGGTGAGCGCGTGGTTAAGTGTAGTCGCGTCATGGAAGCCTGGAACGCCAGCGGCGGCTCTGCCGGCGCTCGAAGTATCGCGACCATCGTCACCGGCAGCTCTGGTGTCAAAATGGGGCGCTGGCTGGCTGGCAAGCTGATGAAGGAGCTGGGTATCGCCAGCTGCCAGCGACCGGCTCACAAATACAAACGCGGCGGCAATGAACACGTTGAAATACCGAACTATCTCAACCGCCAGTTCGCGGTTACCGCGCCGGATCAGGTCTGGTGCGGCGATGTGACCTACATCTGGACGGGCAAATGCTGGGCTTACCTTGCGGTGGTGCTAGACCTGTTCGCCCGCAAACCGGTGGGCTGGGCCATGTCGACGTCGCCGGACTCGGCGCTGACAGTTAAAGCGTTGCAGATGGCCTGGGAACTCCGGGGACAACCAACAGGAGTCATGTTCCACAGCGACCAGGGCAGCCACTATACCAGCCGTCAATACCGGCAAGCCCTGTGGCGCTGCCGGATAAAGCAGAGTATGAGTCGGCGGGGTAACTGCTGGGATAATGCGCCAATGGAGCGGTTCTTCCGCAGCCTGAAGACAGAATGGGTGCCGACAAAGGGTTACAACAGCTTCAGCGAAGCCCAGGACGCGATTATCCGCTACATCACGGGGTATTACAGCGCTATCCGGCCTCACTGGTATAACGGCGGCTTAACTCCAAACGAATCTGAGCGACTGTTCTACATACAGTCTAATGCGGTGGCCAATATTAGTTGACCACTACACCATGATAAGTTATCCTCGCCGGATGACCCGAGCGATCGCAGGGAACTTGTTCAACGTCGGGTCTCTATACACAGGTATTGTCCATTGACGAAGTCATCATCGCCCAAACCGCTGGCCGCGCATTCTCCACTGTCTGCAACGATGCAGCAAAGTGCACGCCAGCAGCGTTTTGATTTGCCCCGCATCCTCTTTAGTCTGATGTTTATCACTATTATGATCATCGCCTGTTTCTGGGTGGTGCAACCCTTT
The DNA here is from genome assembly GCF_053848865.1 of Symbiopectobacterium sp. Eva_TO. NCBI lineage: Bacteria > Pseudomonadati > Pseudomonadota > Gammaproteobacteria > Enterobacterales > Enterobacteriaceae > Symbiopectobacterium > Symbiopectobacterium sp. Eva_TO. Next base: position 4,208,389 of record NZ_JBSPEY010000004.1, read on the forward strand.
ATTCTGGGCTTTGCCTGGGCCAGCATGGTGGTGATTGCCACCTGGCCGCTGATGTTGAAAATGCAGAAGTTACTGTGGGGCAAGCGCGCGTTAGCGGTAACTGGCATGACGCTGTTGCTTTGCCTGCTGTTTGTGATGCCGATTTCCATCCTGGTCAGCACGGTGATGGACAACACCTCCGCCATCGTCAGTTGGGCCTCCGGGCAAGAGAAACTGACGCCTCCTCGTATGGAGTGGCTGACATCCCTGCCTTTTGTCGGCGACAGGATGTTTTCAAGTTGGCACAGTTTGCTGCAAAGTGGTGGCAGCGGCGTGTTTGCCAAAGTGCAGCCCTATATCGGCCAAACTGCTACCTGGCTGTTATCACAAGCGGCCCACATTGGACGTTTCCTGATGCACTGTGGCCTGATGCTGATTTTCAGTGCCCTGCTTTACTATAAAGGTGAAGCGGTTGCCCAGGGCGTACGTCACTTTGCGCTTCGTCTGGGACGCGAGCGCGGTGATGCAGCGGTGATCCTGGCAGCACAATCGATTCGTGCCGTCGCGCTCGGCGTGGTGGTGACCGCTATCGTACAGTCGGTGTTGGGTGGTATTGGCCTCGCCATCTCCGGCATCCCCTACCCAACCTTGCTGACCGTCGTGATGTTCCTGTTCTGTCTGGCGCAACTGGGACCGCTTCTGGTGCTGATCCCCACGATAATCTGGCTCTATTGGAGCGGTGATACCACCTGGGGCACCATTCTGTTGGTTTGGAGTTGTGTGGTGGGCACGCTGGATAACGTCATCCGCCCGATGTTGATACGCATGGGCGCCGATCTACCCATGCTGCTGATTCTGTGCGGCGTGATTGGTGGCTTGTTGGCATTTGGCATGATCGGCCTGTTTATCGGCCCAGTGGTGCTTGCCGTTTCATACCGCTTGCTCTCTGCCTGGATGAAGGAAACGCCGTTGCCAGAAATCATTGCGGATGCATCGCCGTCGCCAAACGATCGTCCGACACACTCGCAGTAAGCACTGCTGCCGCAGCGTGAAACCCTAGCGCTGCGGCAAATCCATCAATAGATAAATAATCTTAATGTTTTGCGTGTAGCACCCACGGATTATTCTGATTTACTATGGATAAGCGGCGGTATTACATCAAATAGTTTGACAATATGCATCTCTGCGTGACAAATCCATTAAAAAACGTTAACCATTAGGATGATTCTTAATGACTTAATGCCCCACAGCTTCTAGCATTATTCATGAAACGATTGTCAACCGTTGTCTTGCTGAACAAACGCTTTTTGTAAGGACAACGCGAGTTTGCCAATGAGGTTTCCTGCTCGTCAGAGCTAGTAACGAATTGCTGTGTGTAGTCTTTTCCCATCCCCTAAGGTGGGCATTTTTTTTGTGGTTTATCCTGTACTTTCCCGCTGCTGTTACTGAGAAATTGCGCCTCATCCTGTTTTTATCAATCCCCGCTTTGCAAGCGCGCATTAATGGATTATTTCTAACGTCTCTTTTTATCAGGAGTCATTTTCTATGTCACATTCCCCACTGGCACGAAGAGTGTGCCTGATTCTGGTCAGTCTGGCGGTCTACAATACCGCGATGGCCGACAGCCGGCCATTGACCAGCCTGGAAGGTAAAACCATGGGGACCTTTTACAGCGTAAAGATCAGCGGGGATCTGCCTGAAGATAAAGCGCATCTGCAACAAGAGATTGATGCCCTGCTTGAACAGGCCAACAACGATATTTCCACTTACCGAGAAGACTCCATTCTGTCGCGCTTTAACCGCTATCAAGGCAGCGATCCTCAGCCCATTCCCGGCGGTATGGCAGACATTATCCTGGTAGCCCAGCGTATTGGCCGGGCGACAGACAATGCCATGGATATTACGGTGGGACCGTTGGTGAATCTGTGGGGCTTTGGGCCGCAAAAACAGCCGGTGACCATTCCTACTCAAGCACAAATCGATGACGCCCGTCAGCGCGTCGGCTTGCAGCACCTTACGCTTACCAGCAACAGCAAGGGAGAGTGGCTGCAAAAAGATCTGCCGTCGCTGTATGTGGATCTCTCAACCTTGGGTGAAGGTTACGGTGCCGATTTATTGGCGCAGTTGATGACACGCAAGGGCATTACCAATTATCTGGTTTCAGTCGGCGGTGCTATTTCAAGTCGCGGGGTCAATGGGCAAGGGATGCCGTGGCGGGTGGCGATTCAAAAACCTACCGATAAGGAAAACGCGGTGCAAGCGGCAGTCGATCTGCAAGGGTATTCCATCAGTACGTCCGGCAGCTATCGCAACTATTTCGAGCAGGACGGCAAACGCTATTCCCACGTCATCGACCCCAGCACCGGCCACCCCATCAATCATACGCTGGTGTCTGCCACAGTGATTGCCAAAACCGCGCTCGAAGCGGACGGTTGGGACACAGGGTTAATGGTATTGGGAACGGAAAAAGCGCTGAAAGTAGCCGAGCAGCACGGGTTGGCGGTTTATCTGATCACCAAAACCGACAACGGGTTCGAAACGGTGATGACACCCCAATTCAAAGCCTTCTTGCAACAAGGGCTAAACCTTAACGTCGGGTGAGGTTGCTGATAAACAGCCCTACTACCACCGTCATTGACCCTGTACATGATTCTGTGTAAATGCCTTTGTCAGTAGTGACCGTCCAGGCGGTCACCGAACTCGATAATAAAACGGCTCATTGCCATACGCCAGTCCCGCAGTGGCATCGTCCATTTCTGTGAGTCCGACTGGATTGCCAGCCACACCACCTTTTTCACTGCGTCGTCAGTCGGGAACACCTTGCATTTTTTAATCGCATGCCGGATCACACTGTTCAGCGACTCAATGGCGTTGGTTGTGTCGATGACTTTGCGGATATCTGCCGGGTAAGCGAAGAACGTTGCCAGATTGCTCCAGTTCGTCTGCCAGCTCCGGCTTATCTGTGGATAGCGGCTGTCCCATGCGCTGGCGAATGCTTCCAGCGCCTGCTGGCCTGCTTCTTCCGTAGCGGCCTGATAGATGGCTTTCAGGTCGCGTGTGACGGCTTTGTAGTCCTTCCAAGGGACGAACCTCAGGCTGTTGCGTACCATGTGCACGATGCACAGCTGGATGCGGGCTTCCGGATACACCGCGTTGATGGCATCTGGGAAGCCTTTCAGACCGTCGACACAGGCGATGAGGATATCGTTCAGGCCGCGGTTTTTTAGTTCTGTCAGCACATTGAGCCAGAACTTCGCGCCCTCGTTTTCGGCCAGCCACATACCCAGCAGTTCTTTCTGGCCCTCGATGTTGATACCCAGTGCCAGGAACACGGATTTATTGATGACGCGACTGTCCTGCCGGACCTTCAGGATGATACAGTCAAGGTAAACAATGGGATAGACTGCATCCAGTGGACGATTTTGCCATTCAGTAACCTGTTCCATCACGGCGTCGGTGACCTTCGAGACCAGCGCCGGTGAGACATCCGCGTCATACAGCTCTTTGAACGCAGACGCTATCTCGCGGGTGGTCATCCCTCTGGCGTACAGGGACAGGATTTGGTTATCCATCCCGGTGATCCGGGTCTGGTTTTTCTTCACCAGTTGTGGTTCGAAGGAGCCATCACGATCGCGCGGAGTACGTAGTTCCAGCGGGCCATCGCCGGTGGTCACGGTGTTTGTGGAATAGCCGTTGCGGGAGTTGGCCCCCGGTTTGGACTGATTTTTATCGTAGCCAAGATGGTGGGACATTTCGGCGTTGAGAGCAGCCTCAACGCTGATTTTCTTCAGCAGGCGATCGAATTGGCTGAGATCGTCAGGGGTTTTGAGATTTTTGGCCAGTTCGTTAGCCAGAGCCTGCAACTGTTTTTCGTCCATAAATTAACTTGTTTTTGATGTTGGATTGAACATATCAAAATCAGGCAATTACACAAATTTATGTACAGGGTCCCGTCATTCCTTCCTCGTTATCCTCGGCGAAAGTCGGGAATGACGGCGGTGGAGAGAATGCCGAGAGGGAAAGTGATTCTGTCATCAGTCTCAGGCCCCGGCATTGCCGGGGCCTGCTGCTACTACACGATTACTTTTCTGCCAGCGTTAACCAGGTCTGCACCACGGTATCCGGATTGAGCGACAGGCTGTCGATGCCTTGCTCCATCAGCCAAATGGCAAAGTCTTCGTGATCGGAAGGGCCTTGTCCGCAAATCCCCACGTATTTCCCCTGTGCCTTGGCTGCTTTTATCGCCATCGAAAGCAGTGCTTTCACCGCGTCGTTACGCTCATCAAACAGTTCAGACACCACGCCGGAATCGCGATCCAGTCCCAACGCCAACTGCGTCATGTCATTAGAGCCGATGGAGAAACCATCGAAATGTGCCAGGAACTGATCCGCCAGCAGCGCGTTCGACGGAATCTCACACATCATGATCACTTTGAGGCCATTCTCACCACGCTTGAGCCCTTGCTGCGCCAGCTCAGTAACTACGGCTTCCGCCTGTGCCACGGTGCGCACAAACGGGAGCATCACTTCCACGTTGGTCAGCCCCATGTCATTACGCACGCGTTTCACCGCAGCACATTCCAAGGCAAAGCACGCTTTAAAATCCGGTGACACATAGCGCCCAGCACCACGGAAGCCGAGCATCGGGTTTTCCTCATTCGGTTCATAGCGCTCGCCGCCCACCAGGTTGGCGTATTCGTTGGATTTAAAGTCGGACAGACGCACGATAACGCGTTTCGGCCAGAATGCCGCCGCCAGTGTGGCGATCCCTTCAGTCAGGCGCGCAACGTAAAACTCAACCGGATCGTCATATCCCTGCATCAGCCCTTTGATCTCTTTTTGCAGTTCTGGCGTTTGACTGTCTAACTCCAGCAACGCACGCGGGTGCACGCCTATCATGCGGTTAATGATAAACTCCAACCGCGCCAAACCGACGCCATCGTTGGGCAGGCAGGCGAAATCAAATGCCCGATCGGGATTCCCCACATTCATCATGATCTTCAACGGCACCGAGGGCATCTCGTTGACTTGTGAACTCTTGACCTGAAACTCCAGCAGATCGGCATAGACGTATCCGGTGTCCCCTTCCGCACAGGATACGGTGGCTTTTTCGCCGTCATGGAGGCGTTCAGTCGCATGGCCACAGCCGACTACCGCAGGAATACCCAGCTCACGCGCAATAATCGCTGCGTGACAGGTGCGCCCGCCGCGATTGGTGACGATAGCCGCGGCTTTCTTCATGATCGGCTCCCAATCCGGGTCGGTCATGTCGGTTACCAGCACATCCCCCGCCTGCACCAGGTGCATTTCGCTGATATCCTGAATCACTTTTATCGGGCCGGCACCAATACGGTGACCGATGGCACGGCCTTCCGCCAGCACCTTGCCACGTTTAATCAGTTGGTAACGTTCCATCACCTGACCGTTGGAGCGTACCGTCTCTGGCCGCGCCTGTACGATGTAGAGTTTACCGGTGTGCCCGTCTTTCGCCCATTCGATATCCATCGGGCGACCGTAGTGTTTTTCAATCAGCAGCGCCTGATGCGCTAACGCTTCCACTTCGGTATCCGTGAGGCTGAAACGCACGCTCAGTTCAGCGGGCACATCCTCAATACGCACCTGTTTGCCATGAGCCTGACTGTCGGCATACACCATGCGGATTTTTTTCGACCCCATGGTACGGCGCACAATGGCGGGTTTTCGGTTAAGCAACGTAGGTTTGTGCACGTAAAACTCATCCGGGTTCACAGCTCCTTGCACCACCATTTCCCCAAGGCCGTAGGCAGACGTGATAAACACCACCTGATCGAAACCGGATTCCGTATCCAGCGTAAACATCACCCCCGATGCCGCCAGATCCGAACGCACCATGCGCTGCACCCCAGCGGAGAGCGCCACGCCACGATGATCGTAGCCCTGATGCACACGATAAGAGATGGCGCGATCGTTAAACAACGAAGCAAACACATGCTTCACCGCCACCATCACCGCATCGATACCCTGCACATTGAGGAAGGTTTCCTGCTGCCCGGCAAAGGAGGCGTCCGGCATGTCTTCTGCCGTCGCGGAAGAGCGCACCGCAAAAGAGGCCTCTTTTTCCCCTTCGGCCAGTTGATCGTAAGCCGCGCTGATCGCCTGCTCAAGTTCAGGCTGGAACGGTGTGTCGATAATCCACTGACGAATTTGCGTACCCGCTTTGGCAAGTTGGTTCACATCATCGATATCGGTACGATCCAGCAGTTCATAGATGCGCTGGTTGATACCGCTCTGCGTAAGGAAATCGTTAAACGCCTGCGCCGTTGTCGCAAAACCATTGGGAACCGATACGCCAAGTTCTGACAAATGAGTGATCATCTCACCCAAAGACGCATTCTTGCCGCCCACCCGCTCAACGTCATGTATACCGAGCTGGTTATACCAAAGGACATTACGCAAATCAGGGCCGTTATTGGACATCGAAAATAATCCTTTCTGCATACGATTTCGGCCTGCATACCACAGGGTATGGAGACCATTGGGGATATGTAAAATGTTGGTTGGGCAATTGCCTCAACGCCATGAATGTAGCATAGCGTTTAACAAACCTGGGAACGGTGAATCGTTCAACCTATGAAATAAAAACGATTTCACTGCTGAATCTTGCTTAATGGGGGAAAAATACAATACTGTAAAAGTTTAACTGATTTATCATGAAGACAATGAAATGGTGTTTCATTAAAAATATCGTTCAACGCCAATTTTTGAACGAGTTTAGTAATGTTTTTTCGCAGAAAAAAATGCAGGGGTTGATGTGGAAAGAAGCGTCTTTTATATCTCCGATGGTACCGCCATCACCGCTGAAGTATTAGGCCATGCGGTGCTTTCTCAGTTTCCTGTCAACACGGTCAGCTACACGCTGCCGTTTGTGGAAAGTGAAGAGCGCGCCAACGCGGTACGCGAGCGCATCAATACGCTCTACCAGCAAACGGGCGTGCGCCCTCTGGTGTTCTATTCCATCATTAGCCAGACGGTGCGGGATATTATTAACAGCAGCGACGGTTTTTGTCAGGATATCGTGCAGGCGCTGGTTGCGCCATTACAAGGAGAGCTCAATATTCCTCCTGCACCGGAGGCCAATCGCACCCACGGTCTGACCGCTAAAAACCTCGGCAAATATGATGCACGCATCGCCGCCATTGACTATACCCTCGCCCACGACGATGGCATTTCATTACGCAATCTCGATCAAGCGCAGGTGATTTTACTCGGCGTGTCCCGTTGCGGCAAAACGCCCACCAGCCTGTACCTCGCCATGCAGTTTGGCATTAGCGCGGCAAACTACCCTTTCATCGCCGATGATATGGACAATTTGCGCCTGCCTGAAGCGCTTAAACCGTTTCAACACAAACTGTTCGGCCTGACCATCAATGCCGAACGTTTGGCGGCGATCCGGGAAGAACGTCGCGGCAACAGTCGTTATGCGTCATTGCGTCAGTGCCGGATGGAACTGAGCGAAGTAGAAGCGCTGTTTCGACGTCACCAGATTCCTTATCTCAACACGACAAACTACTCCGTGGAGGAGATTTCCGCCAAGATCATCGACATATTAGGTATGAGTCGTCGTATGTACTAGTACATTATCATTTTTTAGCGAAAGAGGGTTGAATTGCCCCCTGATTCGGTTATCGTGGATGTCATGACTTCCCGACATGTCGTCGTAGCGAAGCAACCCATTTGGTAGGAGACGGGGAAAAACTGACACTCGCTTAGCGCCCAAGAGTCCCGCCGCCGTCTGACATGATGCGCGAGCCATTCACTCACGTAACCTTATCTTCAGGAAGATAAACGCAGTGTGAGCGATGACTTATTTTCTATGCGCGTTACCCCTTGGTTCAGCGGCGTTTTTTTGCAAGACGAACTGTAGTGGTCAACTAATATTGGCCACCGCATTAGACTGTATGTAGAACAGTCGCTCAGATTCGTTTGGAGTTAAGCCGCCGTTATACCAGTGAGGCCGGATAGCGCTGTAATACCCCGTGATGTAGCGGATAATCGCGTCCTGGGCTTCGCTGAAGCTGTTGTAACCCTTTGTCGGCACCCATTCTGTCTTCAGGCTGCGGAAGAACCGCTCCATTGGCGCATTATCCCAGCAGTTACCCCGCCGACTCATACTCTGCTTTATCCGGCAGCGCCACAGGGCTTGCCGGTATTGACGGCTGGTATAGTGGCTGCCCTGGTCGCTGTGGAACATGACTCCTGTTGGTTGTCCCCGGAGTTCCCAGGCCATCTGCAACGCTTTAACTGTCAGCGCCGAGTCCGGCGACGTCGACATGGCCCAGCCCACCGGTTTGCGGGCGAACAGGTCTAGCACCACCGCAAGGTAAGCCCAGCATTTGCCCGTCCAGATGTAGGTCACATCGCCGCACCAGACCTGATCCGGCGCGGTAACCGCGAACTGGCGGTTGAGATAGTTCGGTATTTCAACGTGTTCATTGCCGCCGCGTTTGTATTTGTGAGCCGGTCGCTGGCAGCTGGCGATACCCAGCTCCTTCATCAGCTTGCCAGCCAGCCAGCGCCCCATTTTGACACCGGAGCTGCCGGTGACGATGGTCGCGATACTTCGAGCGCCGGCAGAGCCGCCGCTGGCGTTCCAGGCTTCCATGACGCGACTACACTTAACCACGCGCTCACCGTCGGGTTCATTAGCGGAAGCCTGCCAGTGCCTGTAGCTGCTGCGATGTACCTCAAAAGTTTGGCACAACGCCGTGACCGGGTATCGCGCCCTCAGCCTGTCGACTACCGTGAACCGTTGAGTGAGTCCGACATTAAGAGCGCCGTAGCCTTTTTTAGGATTTCGTTCTCCATTTCAAGGCATTGGACTTTTTTCTTCATCTCACGCAGCTCGAGCTGTTCAGGGGTAAGAGGAAGTCCCGTTGGCGTTTTTCCCTGTCGTTCAAGGCGAAGCTTATTGACCCAGCGACTAATGGCAGAATGGCTGACATTAACCGCCTCTGCGGCCTTAACGTATGTGTAGCCGTGGTCGACAACCAGCTTTGCGGCTTCGAGCTTAAATTCCGCCGTAAAATGTTTACCCATGAGGTCACCTGTCGTGTTGATGAGGTGAGCATATCACCTCCGATCAGGTGGCCAGTATCAGTGTGCCACTACAAACCGCCATGCGACACGGCCCCCTGACCGACCCGTAAGCAGAGATATTGCATGTTAAAAACTGATGAGTTACGCAGCCAGCGGCTCGATCGTCTGATCGCGCCGCTGGTGCTGCTGGCGCAATTGCCGGTTTCACCTGCGCTTGCAGAAAACGTGACAATGTCACGAAATAGGATAGAAAATATTCTCCCCGGAAAAGATCCTCGGTTGCTGGCGATCGTTGGCCCCTGTTCCATCCACGATGTTGATGCTGCGCTCGATTATGCGCGGCAGCTCGCTACGCTGCGTGCTCGCTATCAGGATCGGCTGGAAATCGTGATGCGCACCTATTTTGAAAAGCCGCGCACCGTTGTCGGCTGGAAAGGGTTAATTTCCGATCCAGCCCTTGATGGTAGCTATCAGGTCAATCACGGCTTGGCATTGGCACGCCGTCTGCTGCTGGATATCAACGCGCTTGGTCTACCAACAGCAACAGCTACAAACAGTACCAGCGACAAATGGATGTGTGTGCCGATGTGTGTCAACAGATACGTTCGGGTTCGCGCGCCATTGCAGGTGTTATGGTGGAAAGCTTTCTGGTTGAAGGTCAGCAACCGTTGGCTGCGCCGCAAACGCTGGTTTACGGTAAATCGATTACCGATGGCTGCCTGGGCTGGCAGGACACTGAAACCCTGCTTGCACAGTTAGCCGATGCGGTAGACAGCCGCTTCTAACGCCCTACTGCCTTTCAACCGCGCACGGTCATTCCTGGTCGTGCGCTGCCGCTCCATCATCCTCTGCTGGCTTACCTGTTTCCGACGTATTAAGAAATCTTCACTTGATGTCACCTTTTGGCAACATGAAAATGATTCTCATTTATTAAGTTAATTATTTCTAATACGATAATATCCATCGCAGAACGACCACAGGAACAGACAATGCCGAACGCGATTTATGCTCAATACCTGCAAGCCAAAAACAACAATCCCCGCCAGTACGCTCGTGATATCACCACGACGCTCGGCATCAGTGAAGCAGTGTTGACGCACGCGTCAGTCATGATGCGCAACGCTTGCAAGGGGATGCCAAGCGCTGGCTGCTGGCGCTGGAGAAGTTAGGCCAGACCAAGTCCATCACGCGTAACACCTATGCGGTGCACGAACAGGTTGGCGTTTACCAAAATCAACATTTGGACGGCCATGCGGGGTTGATCCTCAATCCTTACGCGCTGGATCTTCGCCTGTTTTTGCATCAATGGAATGTGGCATTCAGTCTGCGGGAAGAGACCGCACGCGGCGAGCGTCAGAGCATTCAATTTTTTGACCATGATCTTGACCCACCATCTCCGGACAGCTTTTGTATCTTAAGTTAACGATGCCCGCTGGCGCCGATATTCTCTTGGGGAGTTGTATCCCAGCGCACTGTGCGGATGGTTTTCATTGTAATGATTGAACGCCGCTGCAAGATTCTTCAGCTCTGTTCGCACATCGGGTTTTGGCATGAAGGCGATGTAATCTTCCTTCATCGTCTTCACGAACCGTTCTGCCATGCCGTTACTCTGTGGACTGCTCACTGCTGTTGTGCAGGGCTCCAGATTCAGTTCTCTGGCGAACTTCCGCGTTTCATGCGCTGTGTACGCTGAACCATTATCCGTCAGCCATTGCACTGGTTTATCCGGCAGCGCGCTACCGAAGCGTTTTTCCACCGACCTCAGCATCACATCCTGCACGGTTGAACTGTCATAACCCCTGGTGCTCGCTGCCCAGTCTATGGCCTCCCGGTCGCAGCAGTCCAGTGCGAACGTCACCCGCAGCTTCTCGCCGTTGTCACAACCGAACTCGAAGCCATCTGAGCACCAGCGCATATCGCTCTCTGCTACCGCGATTTTGCCTTTATGCTCCCGCTTCGGACGTTCAGTTTTATCATGCAACAACAGCAGGTTATGCTCGCTCATTATCCTGTAAAGCCGTTTGGCGTTCACCGGTGGAAATCCCTCTGCACGACGTTGCTTACGCAGGATACCCCACACTCGGCGGTAACCGTAACTGGGCATGTCGCTGATGATACGGAGGATGTCCGATAATATCTCAGCATCAGCTTCGTCATTACGCCGGTTGCTGCGCCTGTCCAGCCAGTCGGCAGAACGGTTAACCCGCAGTGACAGCTGCGCACGCGACACGCTCATGGCGCGGCTGACCAGAGCTATTCCCCGTCCTTTGGCAACAAGGGCGCGTGCGCTATCCATTTTCGCGACTGGCGGTACTCCACTGCTTCTTTGAGGATCTCAACTTCCATCGTCTTCTTACCCAGAAGGCGCTGTAGCTCCCGGACCTGCTTGAGGGCATATCGTTATACACATCTTTCTAACGCACTGTTTAATCAATGAGTTACGGGTTTATCTCAGAGTGGCATTTTGAACCTCAAAAAGCCAATGGGATGGCTTGAATGCCTTAATTCACGGGGTTCTGAGCATCCTGTTCAAAAAATGGCCAAAAGATGTGTATAACGATATGGCTTGAGGGCAGTCGCCAGCGCCGAAGCTGGAACCACTTATTCTCCGGCCGCAACGGCGGTGAGGCTTCCTTCCTGGTATTGCTTCTTCCACTTAAACAAAAGGCTGGGCTGGATGCCATGCAGGCGGGCTACATGGGAGACGTTCATCCCCGGCTCCATTGTCTGCTGAATGATGGCGATTTTCTCTTGCGGAGTTTTACGCTTACGGACTTCTTGCCCTAACAGGATCCCGGTCATTTCAAAATTAGCATGATTGTTAGACATATATCTAAGCCTATCTCTTATCTGGAGATACAGCTACTGTCTGGTGTTACAGGGGGCTACATCAGTATATTTTTTTAAATTAATAAGTCGAGTTTAATAAGGCCTTCTCGGGAGCAAACTGCTATGATCGTCAGTATCTAACGAATGCTCTCAGCCAACCATGCATTCAGCTGTTGCAGCTCAGATTGCTGCTCGGGAAATTGTTCAAACTGCGCTTCGCCTGCCGCGATAATGTCTGGGACACGGTAAGCCTGGCCCCGCAAAGCCTGTGCCAGCGCCTCTAGCGGCGCTGGGTTCAGACTGTCCGTAAACAGCTGGCTGCGTGTGATCACGCCGCGATCAACATCCATATGCAGTTCAATTCCGCCCCAAGGAAAACGTGTATCCAACGTATGGGTAAAATCCGGAGCCTGACCAAAATTCCATTCCCAGCTGCTTTGTTTGGCAAACTGCTCGCGAAAACCGGGAACATCGGGAACATCGGGCATTTGCGCGGGTGAGATGTGCTCCGCTGTGCAACTATCCGCGTAATAGGCAAAAAACGCGTCACGTACCGCCTCACACACTTGTGCATGATCGACCGTCGGCAACAGTTCCACCAGATTGGCAACCCGAGAAAGAACAGAGGTAATACCTTTGGCCTGTAATTTCTTCACATCCGGGTTGAGGTAATTTGCCAAACGTGAAAGATCGGCATTGAGCAACAGCGTACCGTGGTGAAAGCCACGATCCTTGGTTTCCCGGTAGGCAGACCCCGAAACCTTACGTTCACCGTCAGGCTTATCCACCACCAGATCGTTCCGCCCTGAAGCCGAAGCCGCTACGCCTAGCGCGGTCAGCGCATTAAGAATGATGGCGGTTGAAACGCTTTTATCGTAACCCGGTTTTCCGGCCATAAAGGTAAAGCAGGTGTTGCCCAAATCGTGGAAAACGGCGCCGCCACCGCTGCTGCGACGCGCCAGCTTGATGCCATCCTCCTCCATCTTGCGCGTGTTGCACTCTTTCCACGGGTTTTGCGCCTGACCAATCACCACGGTTTCCGCATTGCGCCAGAGAAACAGCACGTGCTGCGTGGGGGACATTTGGCGAAAGATGCACTCTTCGACCGCCAGATTAAATCCGGGATCGTAAGAGTCAGACAGCAACAAACGGAGTGAAGACATTGAGGCTCTATGCGCAAACGACCTGCCGACATCGGCAGCCGTTACTTGAGAGTGGAATCAGATTCGGCGCGCCTGCCAGTAGGCCCGCTTCCAGTAGACATTATCCAATGACGATCGCATTACACCCTGGCTGGTCGAGGCGTGAATAAACTGATCGTCTTTATCATAAATACCCACATGCAATCCGCTGCTGCCGCTACCGGTTTTGAAAAACACCAAATCGCCCGGCAACAGGTCGTCCCGGTCAATGCGGGAACCCAATTCCGTTTGCGCCTCGGTGGTGCGCGGCAGTTGCATACCGAAACGATCGCGAAAGGTTAAATAGACAAAGCCAGAGCAATCGATGCCACGGTGATCCAGCCCGCCATAGTGATACGGCGTGCCACGCCACTGCGTGAGCTGTTCATTAAGTTGGCTTATCACCATGATGGCGTCGCCCAGACGCGGATTAGGCGGTTGAGAGCGGTGGCTGCTGCACCCAACCAAAAACAAACTTGCGATCAGCAACCCCTGAATCAAGCGCATCTGCGGTATCCTGCGAGTATCGGTTCGTTTTGTTGTTCACCGCGCCCTGCGGGGAATGTCACGCTATCAGAATGATATTACAGCCTAATTTAGCGTTGATTTCACTGTTTTGGCAAGCCTGACGCGGTAAATGACCGGTTACTCGGACACCGGCACCAACCAGTCGCTCTCGCCAACGCGATGACGTTGGAAGTCGATGCCAAAAACTGGGGCCAGTCGTTCAGGCTGCATGACGTCTGCCGCGTCGCCAGCATCAATCATTTTACTTTTTTAAATCAACCAGATATCATCATCCTGCTGTAAGTTGTGATTTAAATCATGAGCGCTGGCTAGCACAATCAACCCTGCCTGACACAACACTTTCAGCATGGCATCAAGCGCCACGCGTTGCGCTACGTCCAGACCTGTGGCGGGCTCATCGAGCACCAACAGGCGAGCATAAGGGTTCAGCGAAGGCCATACCTGTAAGAATACGGCGGCAAGGCGTACACGTTGCCACTCGCCGCCGGACAGCTCCGTCAACGGACGCGTCAATTTATCCTTTAACATCAGACGTGTAGCAAGTTGGGCGACCACTTCATCGACCGCCATGACACTCACCTGTTTCGGCTGGTGCAGCGTCAGATACTGGAACACGGGCATCAATGCACTGGGGTTTTGCTGCTGCGACAGATAAGCGCGGCGCAACGCCAGATCTCGCGCAGACAAATCGGCAATCGGCATGCCGTCCAGTTCCACACGCCCTTCGCCGTCCAGCAGCCCGGAAACCCGTGCCAGCAACGTGCTTTTCCCAGAGCCATTGGGCCCGACCACGTGAATCAATCGACCGGCATAGGCGCTGACGGGCTGTAAACGCCGCCCACAGACGACGTGGGTCAGACGCAGCGCGCAGGGAACGTGATGCTTCAACTCTTGCGTCAACAATTACTCGGCCACCGCAGCATCAATGGCGTTAACAATCATTTTGTCATCCGGAGCGATATCGGGAGAGAAACGCTGAATCACCTGGCCATTGCGCCCGATCAGGAATTTTTCAAAGTTCCACAGAATATCTTCAGGATGCTTGGGCGCCCGACCTTTATTGAGTAAACGCTCATAAAAACCGCTAAGCAGATTTCCTTTAGCTTTGGGCTGTGCGGCAATCAGGTGACGGTACAGGGGATGACGTTGCTCGCCATTTACCTCAATCTTGCTGAACATCGGGAACTGCACGCCAAAGGTGGCACGGCAAAATTCCTGAATCTCAGCGTCGCTGCCCGGCTCTTGTCCGGCGAATTCATTGGAAGGAACCCCCAGCACCACAAAGCCGCGCTCGCGATAGGTTTCATACAGTTTTTCCAACGCATCGTACTGTTTGGTTAAACCGCATTTGGAGGCCACGTTAACAATCAGTGCGACCTGTCCCTGATAAGCGCCAAAGGTGGTCGCCTCGCCGTTAATGGTGGTCAACGAGATTGCATAGATGTCGTTACTCATAGTCACCTTCCTGTTGTACGTCATTAGGTTACATTTACCGGATTACGCCGGCGCAGCAGCAGCCAGATAAACAACGGTGCGCCGAGCGTCGCGGTGATCACACCGATGGGCAACTCGGCCGAGGGAATCATTACGCGCGCCATGGTGTCAGAGAGCGAGAGCGTCATGGCACCCGCCAGCCCGCAGCCCGTCAGCAAGTAGCGTTGATCGGTCAACCCCATCAGGCGCAGCGCGTGGGGGACAATCAGCCCGACAAACCCGATAACACCGGCCAGCGCAACGCTAATCCCCACCAGAATGCCCACTGCCAGCACCAGAAGGTTACGCCAGCGATAAACAGAGATCCCCAATTGCCGCGCCTGAATCTCACCCAGCGAAAGACGGTTGAGCGTCTGTCCCTGACGGCTTAGCCACGCCAGACAAGGTAGCAATGCCACCATCAACCACCCGTAGCGCCAGTCAACGCCGCTGAATCCGCCCAGCATCCAATACATCAGTTGGCGTAGATCCAGACTGGTAATGAAATAGACGGCCCAGGTCATCACTGCGCTGCACACAATCCCCAGCGCTACGCCAATCAGCAGCAAACGCGCATTGGAAATGTGACGTCGGGCAAAATGTAATAGCAAGAATGTGGTGGCTAGCGCCCCAACAATTGCACCAACACTCAGCACCCAGACGGGTTGCAACCCCTGTCCCAGCAGGACGCCAAGCTCCACGCCAACGCCATTAGCAACACCCAGCAAGCCCGGCTCTGCCAGTAGGTTATCGAAAATGGCCTGCATCACGGCCCCTGACATCGCTAGGCTCGCCCCCACCAGCATCACCGCCAGCGTTCTCGGCATACGCAACTGCCAGATGAAAACACGCTGGGCATCAT
This sequence comes from Symbiopectobacterium sp. Eva_TO, assembly GCF_053848865.1. Classification (NCBI taxonomy): domain Bacteria; kingdom Pseudomonadati; phylum Pseudomonadota; class Gammaproteobacteria; order Enterobacterales; family Enterobacteriaceae; genus Symbiopectobacterium; species Symbiopectobacterium sp. Eva_TO. Next base: position 4,224,316 of record NZ_JBSPEY010000004.1, read on the forward strand.
CCCACCATGACCAGGGCATCACCCAACGATCGCCAGCACATAACCCGATGATCACGGTCACCGCCGCCAGTAGCGCCAACACCACGATGCGTTGACGGTCGTGATAACGCTGGCGTAAACGTAACAGCGAGTATCCCTTGTTCAATGACTGCATAACGCTATCCTGTACACTGCGGTCACACCCGCAAACTCAACTCTGCTTAACTCGACCGTCATTTCGTGTAGCGTCACTGCACGCCGTTCATCTCGCTAAGGCATTCCAGGTGCCGAGTAGCGATCAAAACGCCACTTTACGCCGCCCTGTCAACCAAGCGCCGACAAACTCTGGCACCACTTCTGTCGCCGCGCCGTAGATTTTTTCATCAAACTGGCTCTCAACCTGACTCGGCTCGAGATTCAGTTCTATGGTGTAAGCACCATGTGTGTGCGCTTCATGAACGAATCCCGCTGCCGGATAAACATGACCGGATGTTCCGATAGCGATGAAATAATCGGCCAGCGCCAGCGCCTGATAGATACGTTCCATACCAAGAGGCATTTCTCCGAACCACACCACGTGCGGGCGCAGTCGCGCGGGAAACTGGCAACAGTGGCAGCGTTCATCAGCAGCGATATCACCGGTCCAGTCGATAACCTGTCCACTCTGGCAACAGCGCACCTTGAGCAATTCACCGTGCATATGAACAACCCGTTGGCTGCCCGCACGCTCGTGCAGATTATCGATATTTTGCGTCACCAACAGGAAGTTATCTCCGAGCGCCGCCTCAAGATTGGCTAACGCCAGATGCGCTGCGTTGGGCACTACCTCTGGCTGCTGCAACTGCTTGCGGCGCGCGTTGTAAAACGCCTGCACCAGTTGCGGATCGCGTTGAAATCCTTCCGGCGTGGCGACATCTTCTACCCAGTGCTCTTCCCACAGGCCATCCGCCGCACGAAAGGTGCGAATGCCGGATTCCGCTGAAATCCCCGCGCCGGTCAGAACCACCACGCGCGGGCTTTTTGATTCATTCACCGCCAGATAATCCTTATGGAAAATACGTGAACGCAGACGCTGCTGACGCAGTCGCTTTCCTTGATGAAACCGAATCATCCTTTGACGCGTATGCATGTCTGCTCCTGTGAAAGCTGGGTGGAAAGTGTCTAACTCTGCCTGCTTGATTGCCAATAAGAGTTTACCGCTAAAAAAACTACTGCGAAGAAAAGTGCAGCAGGGCCGCGCCCCGAAAGCCACCAGCATCACCATAGCGCGCCTTCTCAATGCGCGGTAAGCGCGCAACCGGCAGCAAATAATCAGGTAACCGCGTCGGGAGAAACTGATAGATCTCATCAAAGTTAGACAACCCACCGCCCACCACCAGCAAATGGGGGTCAAACATTGTCAACAGATTCCCCACGCAGGCCGCCAGCACGCTCATATAGCGATCGACGTGCGCCAGCGCGTTTGCTTCACCTGCCCGATAGTGGCGAATAATGGTGACAGCATTAAGACTTTCGCCATAGGTATGCGCATAAAGCCATTCAAAACCTCGGCCAGAAATATAGTTTTCAATACAGCCAGATTGACCACAGCCGCATTTCACCCGAGGGATATCTTCCCCCATAATATCCAGTGCATCCACCGGTAGCCGGAAATGGCCGAATTCGCCAGTAATGCCGTTGCGACCATCAATCACTTCGCCATTAATCACCAGACCGCCACCGACACCGGTGCCAAGGATCAGCCCCAACACCACAGGATACTGACGGAATTCCCCCTCCCAAGCTTCCGAAAGGGCAAAGCAGTTGGCATCGTTGGTCATGCGCACATCACGCTGCAACAGGCGTTGCAAATCCGCCTGTAGTGGTTTTCCCATGGTTGCAGGCAGGTTAGCAGTAAACAGCGCACCATCATCCCCGCCACGCATACCGGGAATGCCGACGCCGACGGTCCCCTGTCTGCCCGTCAACGCATCGGCTTCCTGCGTGAGTGCAGCAAAGGCCGCCAGCAATGCATCATAGTCATTACGCGGCGTAGGCACCCGTTTTTGCCATACGGACCTCATATCCGCATCAAAGACGCCGACTTCAATCTTACTGCCGCCCAGATCAAAACCATAATACATGGCTCACTCCTCTGTGGCTGAATAGGTTATGCGATTGCAAGTGGCCGTAGCGCTATTGCCCGCTTAACACGCGAGCGGGCTCAATACGGCTGGCGCGCCGCGCCGGATACCAACTGGCCAGCAAGCTCAACGCCACGGCGGTGAGCAGCACCAAAACCACATCAATCATGTGCAATTCTGACGGCAGAAAATCGATAAAATAGATATCGCCCGACAGAAAATGGTGTCCGGTCAGCGATTCAATCCCGCGCATGATCGCACTCAGTTGTAGCGTCGCCACCACCCCGATCACGGCACCGATCAAACAGCCAAGCAGGCCTGCCAGCAGTCCATACCAGATGAAAATGGCACGGATCAGCCTGTCGCTCGCCCCCAAGGTACGCAATACGGCAATATCGCTGCTTTTGTCTTTCACCGCCATCACCAGCGTGGAAACAATGTTAAAACAGGCAACGCCAATCACCAGTACCATCGCTAAATACATGATAGTCCGAATCATCTGGATGTCGCGGTACATGTAACCGTAGGTGCCAATCCAGTCACGAATATAGATATAGGTGTCGGTCACTTTCCCCGCGTCACGCACCAGTTTGCTGGCGGCAAACACGTCATCGACCTTGATGGCAATGCCGCTGACATCATCGCCCATGTCAAGATACTGCTGCGCGTCAGCCAACGGGATCAACGCCAGACTGTGATCGAGTTGCCCGCTAAGTTGCAGAATACCGCTCACGTGCAGGCGAATGCTCTTCGGCTGCAACAGCTTCATTTGCGGATCGCTATTGGGGATCATCACCGTCACCCAATCCCCAGTTTTCACCTCAAGCGCCTGCGCAACGCCCTTGCCGAGAATAACCTGCTGTTCACCCGCTTTGAAATTGGCCCACGCATTTCCTGCCACAAACGTTGGCAAAGTACTGAGACGTTGTTCCTGTTGCGGATCGACGCCTTTCATCTGTATCGCGCGCAGTCTGGCACCGCTCTCCAGCAGCCCAGTAAAATGCACATAGGGCGCAGCGGCAACGATGCCAGGCACCTGCTCAATTTTAGGCAACATGTTCTGCCAGCCCGTGAAGGGCGGATTGACCGGTTCCATTTCACCATGAGGCACCACTGCCAAAATACGATTTTTCAATTCACGTTCGAAGCCGTTCATGGCGCTGAGGCCGACGATCAGCACCGCCACCCCGAGCGCAATACCGATGGTGGAGATCACCGAAATCAGGGAAACCATGCCACCGCGCCGACGGCCCCGGCTAAAACGCAGCCCAATCAGCAGGGAGAGCGGGGGAAAACTCATTGCGCGGCTCCCATCAGGGTTAACTCTTGCTGAAGTTGCCCGTCACGCATTTCCAGCTGGCGACGCAAACGCGCAGCCAGCGACAAATCGTGAGTCACCACCAGAAACGCGGTGCCCTGACGCACGTTTAACTCGCCCAGCAGTTCAAAAATTGTATCCGCCGTGCGCTGATCGAGGTTACCCGTAGGCTCATCCGCCAGCACCAGCGACGGGTTATTCACCAACGCGCGGGCGATGGCCACGCGCTGACGCTCCCCGCCGGACAATTCGCTGGAACGGTGCTCGCGCCGTGCATCCAGACCCACGGCGGCCAGCATAGCGCGCGCCTGATCCTGCGCCTGCGCGGGCGGCGTGTTGCCAATCAGAAGTGGCATCGCCACGTTTTCCAACGCGGTGAAATCCGGCAATAAATGATGAAACTGGTAGATAAAGCCCAGTTCACGGTTGCGCAGCGCCGATTTAGCGGCGGCGGAGAGCCCACTGAGCGCCTGACCTTTGAAGATAACATCACCCCTGGTGGGCGCATCCAGCCCGCCCAGCAGATGCAACAGGGTACTTTTCCCCGAACCGGAACTACCGACAATCGCCATCATTTCGCGGGCCTGCATGCTGAATGTCACATGACGCAGCACTTCGGTGGACAGTTTCCCTTCCTGGTAGGTTTTGCACAGATCATTACATTGCAACAACAGGGAATCATTCATAGCGTAAAGCCTCTGCGGGATGAACGGCGGCGGCGCGCCAGGAAGGATAAAGGGTAGACAGCAGGGCAACGATCATCGCCACTAGCGCGATGGTCACCACCTGCACCGCATCAATATGAACGGGTAGCGCGGCACCATCCAGCAACAGCCCCAATGCCGGGATCAGCGTATTAAGCTGGCTAGCCAACAGCGTACCGAGCACTGCGCCCAAAAGAGCACCAACCACCCCGGCGCTTCCCCCCTGTACCATAAACACCGCCATAATCTGGCGTTGGGTCAGCCCCTGCGTTTGCAAAATGGCCACCTCACCCTGCTTTTCCATCACCAACACCCCTAACGACGTAATGATATTGAACGCCGCGACGGCGACGATCAGGCTCAACAACAGCCCCATCATATTTTTTTCCATGCGAACGGCCTGAAACAGTTCGCCCTTGCGCTCACGCCAATCTTTCATCACCAATCCTTGTGGCACCGGCTGCGCACTGAACGCCACAATATCCAACGGGTTTTCCAGCCACAGGCGCCAACCGGTTATGTGCCCGGTAGAGTAACGCATCAGACGCGACGCATCCTGCTGATTCACCAGCATCTGGTAACCATCCACTTCACTACCTGCGGCAAAGGTACCTGCTACGGTAAACAAGCGCTGGCTGGGAATGCGCCCCATTGGCGTGAGTTGGCTGGCACCGGTGACTATAATACGCAGTTGTTCACCGCGTTTGACCCCAAGTTGAGAGGCCAACTGCTCGCCAAGGATCACCTGGTATTCACCCGCTTGAAGTTGAGTGAGCGAGGTATTTTTCAAAAAACGCGACAAAGGCTCGGGTTCATCGGGATTAATGCCCAGCATGACTCCGACTGCCACACTGCGCGCGCTTTGCAACACCACTTCGCCCGTGGTGATTGGCGCTATGCGCGTTATGCCCTGTAAGGCGCTCAACGATGATGCAGGCAATGCCTGTGGGTCGAGTGAACCGCTCGCTGTGGTCACCACCGCCTGCGGCATCAATCCCAGGATGCTCTCCTCAAGCTCCTGTTCAAATCCGTTCATCACCGACAATACGGTCACCAGCGCCATGACGCCTAACGTGATGCCAATGGCCGATAACCAGGAGACAAATCGCCCAAAGCGATCCGATGCTCGCCCACGCATATAACGCAGGCCAATAAATAAAGCGACAGGTTGATACATGAAATCCGTCTGGATAAGGTTGCTAAAGCAAAGTGATCAAGGATAATAAAGGGTCATATCACTTTATGGAACCCTACCCCGCTTTCTACACTGCTTTTTCTTATGCTGGAACGGGGCAACACCAGATATTCGGAATATGCCTGAAAAAAATCGCTATGCTCTGCCCGTAAAAGCGGGTGAACAACGTCTGTTAGGCCAACTAACCGGCGCTGCCTGCGCCGTCGAGTGTGCAGACATCATTGAACGCCACGCCGGGCCGGTTGTACTTATCGCCCCCGATATGCAAAACGCGCTGCGGCTACGCGATGAACTTCAGCAGTTTACGGTGCATCCGGTCACCACGTTGTCTGACTGGGAGACGCTGCCTTACGACAGTTTCTCGCCGCATCAGGAGATCATCTCGGCGCGTCTCTCCACACTGTATCACCTCCCTGAAATGACCCGCGGCGTACTGGTGTTGCCGGTCAATACGCTAATGCAGTTGGTGTGCCCGCACACCTTCCTGCACGGTCATGCGTTGATGGTGAAAAAAGGACAACGCCTGTCGCGCGATAAACTGCGCGCGCAGTTGGAGCAGGCAGGCTATCGCAGTGTCGATCAGGTAATGGAACACGGGGAGTTTGCCACGCGCGGTGCGCTGCTGGACCTCTTCCCCATGGGCAGTGAAGAGCCCTATCGCATCGATTTTTTCGATGATGACGTAGATAGCCTGAGCGTATTTGATGTTGATAACCAGCGCACGTTGCACGAAGTGGCACAAATCAGCCTGCTGCCTGCGCATGAGTTCCCTACCGACAAAAATGCCATCGAACGCTTTCGCAGCCATTGGCGCGAAACCTTTGAAGTGCGTCGTGATGCCGAACATATTTATCAACAGGTCAGCAAAGGTACCTGGCCTGCAGGCATTGAATATTGGCAACCGCTGTTTTTTGAACAGCCGCTCAGCACGCTGTTCAGCTATCTCCCCAGCAATACGCTGCTGGTTAATACGGGCGATCTTGAAGCAAGCGCTACCCGCTTTTGGGCCGATATTCAACAACGTTTTGAAAGCCGCCGCGTAGACCCGATGCGTCCTCTGTTAACGCCGGACGCCTTGTGGTTGCGAGTCGATGCGTTGTTCAGCGAACTGAAAGCCTGGCCGCGCGTTCAGCTCAGCAAAGAAACGCTGACGGAAAAAGCAGCGCACCGCAACCTCGGTTACCAAACGCTGCCGGACATCGCCATCCAGCACCAGCACAAAGCGCCGCTGGATGCACTGCGACGTTTTTTGGAAGGTTTTACCGGACAGGTGATCTTTTCCGTTGAAAGCGAGGGGCGTCGTGAAACCCTTCAAGAATTACTGGCACGCATCAAACTGGCGCCAACGCCAATTATCCGTTTGGATCAGGCGGACAAACCCGGCGCTTATCTGATTATCGGTGCCAGCGAGCACGGTTTTATCGACACGCTGCGCCAACGCGCCTTGATTTGTGAAAGCGATCTGCTCGGTGAACGCGTTGCACGTCGACGTCAGGACAGCCGTCGCACCATTAATACCGATACACTGATCCGCAACTTGGCCGAACTGCATCCGGGCCAGCCGGTGGTGCATCTGGAGCACGGCGTTGGGCGTTACGTCGGCCTCACGACGCTGGAAGCCGGTGGCATCACCGCAGAGTACATGATCCTGACCTACGCTGGGGAAGACAAACTCTATGTTCCGGTTTCGTCATTGCACCTCATCAGCCGTTATTCCGGTGGGGCCGATGAAAATGCGCCATTAAACAAACTGGGCGGTGATGCCTGGTCACGCGCGCGGCAAAAAGCGGCGGAGAAAGTACGTGATGTGGCAGCCGAACTACTGGATATCTACGCGCAGCGCGCAGCGAAAAACGGATTTGCCTTTAAGCACGATCGCGAACAATACCAACTTTTCTGCGAGGGGTTCCCGTTCGAAACCACGCCGGATCAAGCGCAAGCCATCAATGCCGTACTGAGCGATATGTGTCAGCCGCTGGCAATGGACCGGCTGGTATGCGGTGACGTCGGCTTCGGTAAAACCGAAGTTGCGATGCACGCCGCGTTCCTCGCGGTGGAAAACCACAAACAGGTAGCCGTGCTGGTGCCGACCACTCTGCTGGCACAACAGCATTACGACAATTTCCGCGATCGCTTTGCCAATTGGCCCATTCGTATCGAAATGCTCTCCCGTTTCCGCAGTGCCAAAGAACAGACGCAGGTGCTGGAACAAACGCAGGAAGGCAAAGTAGACATTCTGATTGGCACCCACAAACTGCTGCAAAGTGACGTGCACTGGCGCGATCTTGGGCTACTGATTGTGGATGAAGAGCACCGCTTTGGCGTGCGCCACAAAGAGCGTATCAAAGCGATGCGTGCCAACGTGGATATCCTGACGCTGACCGCCACACCGATCCCACGTACTCTCAACATGGCGATGAGCGGGATGCGCGATCTCTCGATTATTGCCACTCCGCCCGCGCGCCGTATGGCGGTAAAAACTTTTGTTCGCGATTACGATGGCCTGTTGGTACGTGAAGCGATGCTGCGTGAAATTCTGCGTGGCGGACAGGTTTATTACCTCTACAACGACGTAGAAAACATCGAGAAAGCCGCACAACGCTTGGCGGAGTTGGTGCCTGAAGCACGCATCGCGATTGGTCACGGGCAAATGCGCGAACGGGATCTGGAACGGGTGATGAGCGATTTCCATCATCAGCGCTTTAACGTGCTGGTGTGCACAACCATCATCGAAACCGGCATCGATATTCCCAGCGCCAACACCATCATCATTGAGCGTGCCGACCATTTCGGTTTGGCCCAGTTGCACCAGTTGCGCGGGCGCGTCGGACGTTCGCACCATCAGGCCTATGCCTATCTGCTGACGCCAAATCCGAAGGCGATGAGTACCGATGCGCACAAACGGCTGGAAGCCATCGCATCACTGGAGGATTTGGGTGCAGGCTTTGCACTGGCAACCCATGATTTGGAAATTCGCGGCGCGGGTGAACTGCTTGGCGAAGATCAAAGCGGGCAAATGACAACCGTCGGTTTTTCGCTCTATATGGAACTGCTGGAAAGCGCGGTCGATGCGCTCAAAGCCGGGCGCGAACCCTCTTTGGAAGATCTGATCAGCAGTCAAACCGAGGTGGAATTACGCCTACCGTCCTTGCTGCCAGAGGCCTTTATCCCTGACGTCAACACGCGACTGTCATTCTACAAGCGCATTGCCAGCGCCAAGGACGATAGCGCATTGGAAGAGCTGAAAGTGGAACTTATCGATCGCTTTGGTACCCTGCCGGATGCCACGCTCCATCTGTTGCAGATTGCCGCGCTGCGCCAGCACGCGCAATCGCTGGGCATCAAACGTATCGAGGGCAACGAAAAAGGCGGATTTATCGAGTTTAGTGCCCATAACAGGGTCGATCCTGCACACCTGATTGGCCTGTTACAGCGCGATCCTAGCGTCTATCGTTTGGATGGCCCTACCCGCTTGAAATTTATTAAAGACCTCAGCGAAAGGCCAGAGCGTATCGACTTCATTGCTGGACTTCTGACTGACATGGCTCAGCACACCTTGGCGGCATAAGCCTGCACAGTGGTTGCTACTCTCGCTTAGCCACCACTGTGTGCGGGGTTGGATATAACGTAAACACACTGCACTAAAACTAACGTTAGGGAGACTACAACGTCAGCAAAAGGCCCATGCTGTATTAGCTGGAAACAGTGCTGGTAAAAAATTTAAACTTATAAATTCCCCAATAAGAAACCATAGCAACCAATAATGAGTTAATAGCGGGCACACCCCATCTATCTATTGCCCCCACAAGGCTCCCCAACAAACAGCAAAAAATGGCGTCCCAACCTATTAGTGGCGTGATGTCATCCCCGGGCAAGGTGTTGGTATCACGTGACTGATTCAGTTTTTCAGCATTCTCTTTTACGCAAAAATATCCCACAATCATCACGCCAACGACGGGTGGGAAAATAATGCCTAACAGCGTCAGGAAATTGATAAACCTATCGAGTATTCCTAAATAGCTGTTCCTAATACCGCTACACTTTTGCCTGTCCATGTTTTCCACTGGGAAACGGGCTGACGGTTTCCATGAAGCGGCAAACCTTGTTCAGTCACTGCCACATTGAACAGCATTGATGATTGCGGGTAATGGTTTCATGCAACGCCTGCCATAACCGCTCTACATGATTTACCCATGGTGAGTACACCGGCTGATAAATAACCCTGAATTTCGGGTTTTCTTCCAGCCAGCGCTGCGTCTCCCGGCTTTTGTGAATAATGTAGTTATCAACTATCAGCGTGAGCGTTTTTGCCCGTCTGTACGTTGCTCTCAGATGCTCTAACATACTGATAAAAAACACGAACTTTTACTGTTTCCTCCAACATCGCTGACTTTTCCCGTCCCGCTGTGTAATGCACCCGCCAGATAATATTTCTCGTTCTGGCCCGGCGTCACGATGCGTTTCTGCTTCCCACGAACCTGCCAGTCCGCGCCAATTTTGGGATTCAGATGAATATCCACTTCGTCTTCGTAAAAGACGGGATGTTCCGCGCTGCATTGTTCCAGCGCCATCGCGATGGCCTCCATTTTTTCTTCCTTATGCGGGTCGCGGATACGCAGCGTAGGAGCTGCGCGTCGCCACACCAGACCGGCAGAAGGCCGCCAACGGCGCACCGTGGAAGCATGCAACTGGCAACCGGTTATCTCATTGATTTTTATCGCTAGCAGTTCCGTGCTCCAGCGCGAACGCTGATAGCCAAAATCATGAGGGGAACGCTTTACGAGCTGGATTAACAGTGCGCAGATCTGTTCAAACGGCCAGCGACGGCCACGACCGGGCCGCAGAGATTTGAGGCCTTCAATGCCGTACAGGGTGAGCCAGTTAATCCATCTGCCGATTGACGAACGGGCGCAGCAAAGCATTCTGGCGACATCGCTCACGCGCTCGCCCCGGTGCAACATCAGGATGGCGGTCAGCCTGCGGGCGTGATTCTTGTCACGCGTTTTATGGAGAGTTTTCTTCATCAGGCGTCGTTCGTTACGGGGTATCGGTGCTATGCTCGACATCGCTCAGTCCGGTTGATGATTTGGGATCTTTATTGATTGATCAGATCGCTCAACTCGGACTGAGTTCCCTTCAGGTGATCTACTATTCGGAACAGTTAGTTAGAGTGATATTGAACACTTATCTCCACAGACATCGATCATGAAAATCACGTTAGACGTTGACTACCAAAGTGAATACCTGTTCTGGCCCATCTATAGCCGGGATGAACGGCTATTGGCCTTGGAAATGACGGGGTGTTTCAATAGTGCGGATGGCAAACTCACCGTGCCTGGCGATATCCTGACTAGGCTGTGTCCCTTAATTACATAACCTCTGGTAAAACAGGCGGATGCAGCCCAGTTTCAACATTGCCAGATAATTCCTCGCCGTTTTGTCGTAACGTGTCGCAATGCGACGGTATTCTTTCAGACGGCCAAAGCACCGCTCAACAACGTTCCGATTGCGGTAGGCGTCACGATCGAGCTTTGAACGACCATCCACCGCCATTTTTTCAGTGGATTTTCGGGGGATGACAGTTTTTATACCTCTTTTTTTCAGCTCGTTACGTAATACATGCCCGGAGTACGCCTTGTCAGCGAGTACCGCATGACCACGGCGTTTCATACTGCCGTTCTGGCGTTGAACTCCAATACCGTCCAAAAGACGTAGTGCAAACTGACTTTCATGAGCCTGACCGGGGCTCAACACGATGTTTAACGGAAGACCACTTCCGTCTGTAGCCATATGGATTTTGGTGCCAAAACCACCTCGAGAGCGACCCAGCCCATTATCTCCGGTGATATCGGGATGTTTTTTTGAGCACCGGTAGCACATTTCAGCGCCCTGATATTGCTACCATCCAGCGCAGTCGCTGACCAGTCCACGAGGCCATGGGCATCAAGTGATGAAAGTAACTTATTGAAAATAATGCTAATGACTCCCGATTTTGACCATCGGTTAAAGCGGTTGTAAACGGTTTTCCATGGGCCGTATCGCTCAGATAAATCACGCCATGGGGCACCAGAGCACAGCCCCCAGAACATGCCATTGATAATCATGCGATGCTCAGCCCATGGGCGTCCGACCTGTGGTGTTGCTGGTTCAGCAGGGAGCAAGGGCTGGATGATAGTCCATGCTTCATCGGGAAGGTCGTAGCGAGCCATAGTTCAAAATGATGTAGAAACAAACAGTTAGTATAATTCATGGGATTAAGGGACACAGCCTAGTATGTTGACCACGGCGCAAAAACTGACGTTGCTGGATGAACAAATCGATATCATCCAACGCAAAGCGGAGTGGCTTAAACTGCACCGGTTTTTGTTGGTATGGCGCATTGAGAAGCATTGCACCGAACTGCTGATGGCATCGATTCCACGCCGCAATGCGATCCGCGCGTTACCCTTTGTCCATCTGGAAATTAATGAGGCGTTTCCTCACCTCGGCGTAGGTAAAGGAAACCTTGGTATCACCGAACTGAGTAACATGTTTGCCCTGTGGCTGGATAATTTCGGCTCAGGTAAGGTAAACCTCAAGGCATTCCACGATAGTTTGCTGAGCTATGTGAAAATCGATCCTAAACTGGTGTGGGATATTCTTTCGCGTCCGGCAACGGATCTGATAATGGACCCGTTGCTTAACCGTGATGAAAAGCCACCAGCAGGGCCTCGGAGTGATAGTTAAAGGGATTGATACGCTCGAACATCTGAAAAAAGTGCATCACCTCAAGGTGGATGCGATACAAGGCAAGCTGTGGCCTGCCATCCCGTTGGATGCGTTGGAACAGGAACTGACTCCGGCGGCGTAAACCAGTATCCCTGTATTTCCTCCGTGTTTATTTCCCTGTTGACGTTCTACACTCAAGTTTGACAGACGCTGTAGAGTGACAGAACGACGATGACACAGGGATTACGATTTACCAATCACTACCATGACGCTTTGCCCGGATGTTACACGGCGCTTTCGCCCACACCGTTACTGGGGGCGCGCTTGCTGTATCACAGCGCGGAACTGGCGGAGCAATTAGGGGTGCCTGCCCGTTGGTATCAGCCTGAACATATTGATATCTGGCAAGGAAAGACGCTGCTGCCCGGTATGCTGCCGTTGGCGCAGGTCTATAGTGGCCATCAGTTTGGCGTATGGGCCGGACAACTGGGCGATGGGCGGGGGATTTTGCTGGGTGAGCAGCGGCTGGCGAACGGCTCCAGCATTGAGTGGCACCTGAAAGGGGCAGGGTTGACCCCCTATTCGCGCATGGGAGACGGTCGCGCCGTGCTGCGATCGGTGATTCGCGAGTTTCTCGCGTCGGAAGCCCTGCATCATCTGGGCATTCCTACCACGCGCGCCTTAGCGATCGTTACCAGCGATGAACCCGTTCAACGCGAACAGCAGGAGCAGGGTGCGATGCTGATGCGTGTTGCCGAAAGTCATCTGCGTTTCGGGCATTTTGAGCATTTTTACTATGCGCGTCAGCCGGATCAGGTGAAAAAACTGGCCGATTTCGCCATCACGCACCACTGGCCACAGTGGCGGCACGATGAACAACGCTACTCACTTTGGTTTACCGATATTGTCGAACGCACGGCGCGCATGGTTGCCCATTGGCAGGCGGTGGGGTTCGCCCACGGCGTCATGAATACTGACAATATGTCGATCCTTGGCCTGACGTTCGATTATGGCCCCTACGGTTTTATGGATGACTACCAACCTGACTTTATCTGTAATCATTCCGATTACCACGGTCGTTATGTGTTTGACAACCAGCCCGCAGTAGCACTGTGGAATTTGCATCGCTTAGCGCAGGCACTCTCTGGATTGTTGTCGGTGGAATCACTTGAAACCGCGCTGGGTTGCTATGAACCGGCTCTGATGGCGCATTTTGGTCAACTTATGCGTGCCAAGTTGGGTTTTTTCGATGCAGATGCCAGAGATAACGATCTGTTGGTGGGATTGCTGAACTTGATGGCGCGTGAGCACAGTGACTATACCCGTACTTTCCGTCTGTTGAGTGACACAAACGTGCGGGATGCCGAGTCGCCGTTGCGTGACCTGTTTATCGACCGTGCTGCATTTGACGCCTGGTTTAGCGACTATCGTGCACGTCTGGCGCAGGAGACGCAGAGTGACGCTGAACGCCAGCGCAGCATGAAAGCGTCTAATCCAAAATATATCTTGCGTAACTATCTGGCGCAGCAAGCGATTGAAGCAGCAGAGCAGGATGATGTAAGCCCATTGACGCAGTTGCATCATGCGCTTTCTCGTCCTTATGATGAACAGCCTGAATATGAATCGCTGGCGGCAGCGCCGCCAGCGTGGGGTAAAGCGTTGGAAGTGTCTTGTTCGAGCTAGGCTAACGGCGCAGAAAAACTTGCGGCGTCGCGTCGTCGGGATGCGGATGTACCAGCACGTCGGCCTGATACCAGTGCGTGAGCGTTTCGCTTTGCAATACCGCTTGCGGCGTGCCTTGTGCCACCAGTTTTCCCTGATGCAATAGTGCAATGCGATCGGCATAGAGCGCGGCAAGATTCAGGTCGTGCAGAATGCAGCATACCGCAAGGGGCTGCTGTTGTGTAAGCGGCTTAAGCAGACGCAGCAGGTGTTGTTGATGATAGAGATCAAGTGCAGATGTCGGTTCATCCAGAAACAGCCAGCAGGGCGTCGGTGTCGGGTGCCATAACTGCGCCAGCACGCGTGCCAACTGCACGCGCTGCTGCTCCCCGCCGGAAAGATGGCGGTAATCCTGTTGAGCTAACGTCGTGCATTCGGTTAACGCCATGACATGATCGACCACGCTGTCACCTGCACGATCGTGGCGATAGGGCGCACGTCCCATAGCAACCACGTCGCGCACGCTAAACGGAAAATTCAGCGCGCCGTGTTGACGCATGACGGCCAAAGCATCAGGCTGCCAGTCAGCGAGCGCTTTTCCGACCAACTGACATTCACCGCTATCGGCTGCCAGATAGCCGGTGAGCAGACGCAGCAGCGTGGATTTTCCCGCCCCATTCGGGCCAATAATCGCGACGATCTCACCGCAGTTGATGTCCAACGAAACATCATCAATCAATGTGCGTCCGGCGACCTGATAGTGCAGATGCTGTGCCATCAGGCGATTAGTCATGGGTTCGTCCCTTGTGCGTGACAATGAGCCATAGGAAGTAGGGACCGCCTATCAAACTGGTGAGCAAACCCACGGGCATTTCCGCCGGAGCCAGCACCGTGCGAGCCAGCGTATCGGCCGCGATAAGCAATCCTGCACCTGCCAGCGCTGATCCGGGTAGCAACCAGCGGTGATCGGCACTGAGGTTCATGCGTACCAAATGTGGAATGACCAACCCGATAAACGCAATCACGCCGCTGACCGCCACTGCCGTGCCTACCAGCAGTGCGCTGAGCAGCAGTAATATAAGCTTGGTCTGTTTTACCTTCACGCCCAGATAGTGTGCGTCTTCATCACCCAACTGAAGCAGATTGAGTTTGCGGGCATAACACTGTACGCACGCCATTGCGGGAACGATCAGAGAAGCGGCCACCAGCAGTACCGGCCACTGCGCTTGTCCCAGGCTGCCCATCCCCCAGAGCGAAAACTGACGCAATTGCTGATCGTTACTGATGTAGGTCAGTACGCCAACGGCTGCCCCACATAGCGCATTCAGTGCAATGCCGGTTAACAGCAGGCGCGTCACGCCGCCGCGCTCATCGCGTCCCAGCATAAACAGAATGGCTGTCACCGTCAGACTGCCGGCGAAAGCGGCCAACATCGAGCTATAGAGCGCCAGCAACGGCGGAAGGCCCAAAGGCATCAACAACGCAAACGCGACAAACAACGCCGCTCCACTACTGATACCCAGCAATCCGGGATCAGCTAAATAACTGTTCCGAATAGTAGATCACCTGAAGGGAACTCAGTCCGAGTTGAGCGATCTGATCAATCGATAAAGATCCCAAATCATCAACCGGACTGAGCGATGTCGAGCATAGCACCGATACCCCGTAACGAACGACGCCTGATGAAGAAAACTCTCCATAAAACGCGTGACAAGAATCACGCCCGCAGGCTGACCGCCATCCTGATGTTGCACCGGGGCGAGCGCGTGAGCGATGTCGCCAGGATGCTTTGCTGCGCCCGTTCGTCAATCGGCAGATGGATTAACTGGCTCACCCTGTACGGCATTGAAGGCCTCAAATCTCTGCGGCCCGGTCGTGGCCGTCGCTGGCCGTTTGAACAGATCTGCGCACTGTTAATCCAGCTCGTAAAGCGTTCCCCTCATGATTTTGGCTATCAGCGTTCGCGCTGGAGCACGGAACTGCTAGCGATAAAAATCAATGAGATAACCGGTTGCCAGTTGCATGCTTCCACGGTGCGCCGTTGGCGGCCTTCTGCCGGTCTGGTGTGGCGACGCGCAGCTCCTACGCTGCGTATCCGCGACCCGCATAAGGAAGAAAAAATGGAGGCCATCGCGATGGTGCTGGAACAATGCAGCGCGGAACATCCCGTCTTTTACGAAGACGAAATGGATATTCATCTGAATCCCAAAATTGGCGCGGACTGGCAGGTTCGCGGGAAGCAGAAACGCATCGTGACGCCGGGCCAGAACGAGAAATATTATCTGGCGGGTGCATTACACAGCGGGACGGGAAAAGTCAGCTATGTTGGAGGAAACAGTAAAAGTTCGTGTTTGTTTATCAGTATGTTAGAGCATCTGAGAGCAACGTACAGACGGGCAAAAACGCTCACGCTGATAGTTGATAACTACATTATTCACAAAAGCCGGGAGACGCAGCGCTGGCTGGAAGAAAACCCGAAATTCAGGGTTATTTATCAGCCGGTGTACTCACCATGGGTAAATCATGTAGAGCGGTTATGGCAGGCGTTGCATGAAACCATTACCCGCAATCATCAATGCTGTTCAATGTGGCAGTGACTGAACAAGGTTTGCCGCTTCATGGAAACCGTCAGCCCGTTTCCCAGTGGAAAACATGGACAGGCAAAAGTGTAGCGGTATTAGGAACAGCTATTTAGCGGGTTGCGGAACAGCCCCTGCATCACTGCACCGGCTGCGGCGAGCGCGCTGCCCACCAACAGTGCCAGAAGGACGCGCGGTAGGCGAATATTGAGCCAGATATGCCACAGCGGATCGCTGATCGGAGCATGCCACAGTTGGCGGAAGGAGAGGGTGAGTGCCCCCATATTGGCGGCACCCAGCATTAACAGCAGAGTGAAACACATCAGCCCCGCCAGAATTAGGCGGGGACGTTGCCGTAGTCTCATTTTACCTGCTCGGCGGCGTGACGCAGCGTGGTTAACAGCGCAGGGGTTTCCAGCGTAAAGCCAAGCATCGCCATATCATCGACCACCACGACACGGCGGTGTTTGCCCGCAGGGGTCAGTGCAACACCGGGTAACTGCCAGATTTTCTCTTCGCCCCCTAAACTCTGCAATCCTTGTGCGGAGATCAACAACAGATCGGGCGCACTGGCGATAACGCCTTCTTGCGATAGCGGCTGGTAACGCACTACATCAGGCATGGCATTTTGTAATCCGGCAGCGCGAATCACCGTATCGGCGGGAGTATTTTTCCCTGCCGCCATGGCCGTCATGCCACCGTGACTGAGAACAAACAGCGCTTTGACGGGCAGCGGTTGCTGTGCCACGGCGGACACCTGCTGCTGATAACGGTCGGTCAGTACTTTGCCTTCGCTCTCTTTCTGCAACGCCTGTGCAATCGTGTTGATTTTCTGCGTAATGCTTTCTAGCGTCGGTTGTGCAGGCACCATGATCACTTTGACGCCGCTGTCCGCCACTTGCTTGAGCACCAGAGAGGGTTGTGACAACTCACTGGCAATCACTAACGACGGTTTTAATGACAGAATGCCTTCCGCATTCAATTGGCGCATATAGCCAACATCCGGCAGTGCTTGCGTAGCGGCCGGGTGCATGCTGGTGCTGTCGCGGGCAATGAGTTGCTGCTCAGCGCCAAGCGCATATATGATTTCGGTGACATCACCGCCAATGGAGACGATACGTTCATTGGCGCTGGCACTCAGTGGCAGCGTCAGGAGCAGTGCGTAAAGTCAGTTTTTCATGCGACCAGTTCCTTATTTGCGGTGAGCGCCTCGATTTGTTTGCGCCATTGTGCCTGTTCTGGCGTGCCTTCAGTGCGCTGGCCAAACAGCTGTGCGATTTGCGTGCCATCAGCCGCATAGAGTTCCAGGCTGGTGACGACACCGTCTGCGGTTGGTTTACGGGTGATCCAGCTTTCGGCAATCGCATCTTCAATCAGGTGCAGGGTGAAATCCGGGTTGAAAATGTTGATCCATTCCGCGTGCTGCGCCATTTTCTCCACCCGGGCGATGGGGCCGGTGAAAATCTGTACGCAGCCACGGTTGCCAACGAACACCATGATGTCGTTTTGATCCTGCTGCGCAGCGGTAAGAATTTGCGACAGGGCGCTGTTATCGACCTTGCAGGCCAGATCGTCTTTAACGGCGAGGAAAGCCTGTTGACGCGTAAGATTGTAGCGTTTAAGTAGAATGAAAAATTGGTGTACGTCCGTCATGGCACGCCATTCGGCTTCAAATGCCGCCTGGTCGATGCTGGGAGCCCTGAGTGGTCGCCGGGGTTTCCTGACATAACTGCACCTCTGGGTTAACGTCCGTGACAAATTCAGCCAGATAGGCGTCCCATGCCGCCATATCGGTATGTTCGGTGGCATACACCTTCAGGATAGCATCACCTTGATGGTCAAAAAATTGTGATGTAGCCCCCTGTAACACCAGACAGTCGCTGTATCTCCAGATAAGAGATAGGCTTAGATATATGTCTAACAATCATGCTAATTTTGAAATGACCGGGATCCTGTTAGGGAAAGAAGTCCGTAAACGTAAAACTCCGCAAGAGAAAATCGCCATCATTCAGCAGACAATGGAGCCGGGGATGAACGTCTCCCATGTAGTCCGCCTGCATGGCATCCAGCCCAGCCTTTTGTTTAAGTGGAAGAAGCAATACCAGGAAGGAAGCCTCACCGCCGTTGCGGCCGGAGAAGAAGTGGTTCCAGCTTCGGCGCTGGCGACTGCCCTCAAGCAGGTCCGGGAGCTACAGCGCCTTCTGGGTAAGAAGACGATGGAAGTTGAGATCCTCAAAGAAGCAGTGGAGTACCGCCAGTCGCGAAAATGGATAGCGCACGCGCCCTTGTTGCCAAAGGACGGGGAATAGCTCTGGTCAGCCGCGCCATGAGCGTGTCGCGTGCGCAGCTGTCACTGCGGGTTAACCGTTCTGCCGACTGGCTGGACAGGCGCAGCAACCGGCGTAATGACGAAGCTGATGCTGAGATATTATCGGACATCCTCCGTATCATCAGCGACATGCCCAGTTACGGTTACCGCCGAGTGTGGGGTATCCTGGGTAAGCAACGTCGTGCAGAGGGACTTCCACCGGTGAACGCCAAACGGCTTTACAGGATAATGAGCGAGCATAACCTGCTGTTGTTGCATGATAAAACTGAACGTCCGAAGCGGGAGCATAAAGGCAAAATCGCGGTAGCAGAGAGCGATATGCGCTGGTGCTCAGATGGCTTCGAGTTCGGTTGTGACAACGGCGAGAAGCTGCGGGTGACGTTCGCACTGGACTGCTGCGACCGGGAGGCCATAGACTGGGCAGCGAGCACCAGGGGTTATGACAGTTCAACCGTGCAGGATGTGATGCTGAGGTCGGTGGAAAAACGCTTCGGTAGCGCGCTGCCGGATAAACCAGTGCAATGGCTGACGGATAATGGTTCAGCGTACACAGCGCATGAAACGCGGAAGTTCGCCAGAGAACTGAATCTGGAGCCCTGCACAACAGCAGTGAGCAGTCCACAGAGTAACGGCATGGCAGAACGGTTCGTGAAGACGATGAAGGAAGATTACATCGCCTTCATGCCAAAACCTGATGTGCGAACAGCGCTGAAGAACCTTGCAGCGGCGTTCAATCATTACAATGAAAACCATCCGCACAGTGCGCTGGGATACAACTCCCCAAGAGAATATCGGCGCCAGCGGGCATCGTTAACTTAAGAGACAAAAGCTGTCCGGAGATGGTGGGTCAAGATCACACCCTAGGCGAAAGCCGGGAATCTCTGGCCGAATGAACGCGTTTAGCCTGTACGAGATTCCTGCCTTCGCGGGAATGACTGGAAGTAAGCGGGATGAGAGTTTTAAGTGGTGTTGTCAGCAACCTCACGCGTTACTCACCGTTTAACGCGGAAACAGCAATTCTGCCCAGCGTGCCAATCCGGCGGTGACGGAACCAAAATCATCGCCGCTGGCGATAGTCACATCAGGCAATGTTTGTTGTACCGCCAGACGCAATTGCGGCGAGCGCGCACTGCCGCCGGTCAGATAGACGACATCTGGACGTGTTCCACTGTCATCCAACGCCTGGCGAATCTGGGTTTGAATCTGCGATACAGGCTGAACAATCGCCTGAACCATCTCTTCAGCAGAGACGCGTGTTTCTAGCGCGGTTTCGATAAACGCCAGTGCAGCATCGGTCAAAGGCTTATCGGATAAGGCAATTTTGCAGGCTTCTGCTTGTTGCACCAAGCGGTAGCTCAAGCGTTGCTGCCAGACACTCAATAAGCGTTTGACCTGTGCCGGTTCACGCGCATCGCGGATCATCTCGTTGATCAAAGTGCGGGTTGCATTGCTGTAAAAAGCACTCTGCGCCGGCACATCGTTAATGGCGACCGCATTCCACCAAGGCAAGGTCGGCAGTGCAATGCCTTTTTCCGTCATGCCATTCATGCCGAGCAGCGGCATAAACTGTTTGAAGGCCAGTTGGATATCGAGATCGTTGCCGCCAGTACGGCATCCGCTGTGTCCCAGCAGGCTGTCGTGGCGCTCTTGCTTGCGGTGCCACGCAGGCCCCATCAGCAGCATCGAGCAGTCGGTGGTCCCCCCGCCTATATCGACTACCAGCACCCGAGTTTCCTGCTGTAGCGTCGCTTCAAAATCCAGCCCGGCGGCGACAGGCTCAAACTGAAATGCGATCTCACGAAACCCGGCGCGGGTTGCTGCGCGCTCAAGAATGTCCTGTGCTTGCTTATCCGCAGCATCGCCACCGATGCTTTGGAAATGGATTGGCCGACCAATCACCGCCTGTGTGATGGCATCTCCCGCCTGCTGGCGAATATGCAACATCATGGCGCACACCAGATCTTCAAAAAAGGCGATCTGCTGCGGTTTCAGTCCTACCGCCCCCAAGAATGACTTGGGGGATTTCACGAACCACACTTCTTGCGGGTCATCCATATAACGCGCCAGCGCCGCTTGTCCGAAGTGTACGCTATGGGTGTCAACGGCAATATCTTCATCGCGGTTTGATCTTGACCCACCATCTCCGGACAGCTTTTGTCTCTTAAGTTAACGATGCCCGCTGGCGCCGATATTCTCTTGGGGAGTTGTATCCCAGCGCACTGTGCGGATGGTTTTCATTGTAATGATTGAACGCCGCTGCAAGGTTCTTCAGCGCTGTTCGCACATCAGGTTTTGGCATGAAGGCGATGTAATCTTCCTTCATCGTCTTCACGAACCGTTCTGCCATGCCGTTACTCTGTGGACTGCTCACTGCTGTTGTGCAGGGCTCCAGATTCAGTTCTCTGGCGAACTTCCGCGTTTCATGCGCTGTGTACGCTGAACCATTATCCGTCAGCCATTGCACTGGTTTATCCGGCAGCGCGCTACCGAAGCGTTTTTCCACCGACCTCAGCATCACATCCTGCACGGTTGAACTGTCATAACCCCTGGTGCTCGCTGCCCAGTCTATGGCCTCCCGGTCGCAGCAGTCCAGTGCGAACGTCACCCGCAGCTTCTCGCCGTTGTCACAACCGAACTCGAAGCCATCTGAGCACCAGCGCATATCGCTCTCTGCTACCGCGATTTTGCCTTTATGCTCCCGCTTCGGACGTTCAGTTTTATCATGCAACAACAGCAGGTTATGCTCGCTCATTATCCTGTAAAGCCGTTTGGCGTTCACCGGTGGAAGTCCCTCTGCACGACGTTGCTTACCCAGGATACCCCACACTCGGCGGTAACCGTAACTGGGCATGTCGCTGATGATACGGAGGATGTCCGATAATATCTCAGCATCAGCTTCGTCATTACGCCGGTTGCTGCGCCTGTCCAGCCAGTCGGCAGAACGGTTAACCCGCAGTGACAGCTGCGCACGCGACACGCTCATGGCGCGGCTGACCAGAGCTATTCCCCGTCCTTTGGCAACAAGGGCGCGTGCGCTATCCATTTTCGCGACTGGCGGTACTCCACTGCTTCTTTGAGGATCTCAACTTCCATCGTCTTCTTACCCAGAAGGCGCTGTAGCTCCCGGACCTGCTTGAGGGCAGTCGCCAGCGCCGAAGCTGGAACCACTTCTTCTCCGGCCGCAACGGCGGTGAGGCTTCCTTCCTGGTATTGCTTCTTCCACTTAAACAAAAGGCTGGGCTGGATGCCATGCAGGCGGGCTACATGGGAGACGTTCATCCCCGGCTCCATTGTCTGCTGAATGATGGCGATTTTCTCTTGCGGAGTTTTACGCTTACGGACTTCTTGCCCTAACAGGATCCCGGTCATTTCAAAATTAGCATGATTGTTAGACATATATCTAAGCCTATCTCTTATCTGGAGATACAGCGACTGTCTGGTGTTACAGGGGGCTACATCAGTTTGCACTACGTCTTTTGGACGGTATTGGTGTTCAACGCCAGAACGGCAGTATGAAACGCCGTGGTCATGCGGTACTCGCTGACAAGGCGTACTCCGGGCATGTATTACGTAACGAGCTGAAAAACAGAGGTATAAAAACTGTCATCCCCCGAAAATCCACTGAAAAAATGGCGGTGGATGGTCGTTCAAAGCTCGATCGTGACGCCTACCGCAATCGGAACGTTGTTGAGCGGTGCTTTGGCCGTCTGAAAGAATACCGTCGCAGTGCGACACGTTACGACAAAACGGCGAGGAATTATCTGGCAATGTTGAAACGGGGCTGCATCCGCCTGTTTTACCAGAGGTTATGTAATTAAGGGACACAGCCTAGCCCTTCAGGACCGGGAAACGTGCCACCCAACCGGCAGCACGTTGTAGAACCCGTAGGTTAATGCAGTTTCAAGCGCGGACGAATCACGCGGTTAATACCGCCCACCAGCAGCATCAACCCGGTTTTGGTGTAGCCGTGCAAGGCAATCTGGTGCATACGGTACAGTGAGATATACACCACACGCGCAATGCGTCCTTCCACCATCACCGATCCACGCATCAGGTTACCCATCAGGCTGCCGACGGTGCTGAATTTAGACAGCGACACCAACGAACCGTGATCCTTGTAAACATAAGGCTTCAGGGCCTGACCGTTGAGCTGGGCGAGGATATTGTGATAGCAACGTGTCGCCATCTGGTGCGCCGCCTGGGCACGCGGCGGGACAACGCTGCCGCTGGGTTGCAGGCACGATGCGCAGTCGCCGATGGCATAGATATTCGGATCGCGCGTGGTTTGCAGCGTCGGTTCAACCACCAGTTGGTTGATGCGGTTGGTTTCCAGACCGGCAATCTCTTTCATGGCATCGGGTGCTTTGATCCCAGCGGCCCACACCATCAAATCAGCTTCGATAAACTCGCCCTCTTTGGTGTGTAAACCACCGGGTTTCGCTTCCGTGACCATCGTTTTGGTCAGAACACGTACACCGATATTGGTCAACTCCTGATGTGCTGCGGCAGAAATGCGCGGCGGCAACGCGGGCAAAATGCGCTCACCGGCTTCTACCAGCGTGACGTTCAGTGCCTGATTATCCAGCCCGTCAAAACCGTAGCTGTGCAGTTGCTTCACCGCATTATGCAGTTCTGCGGAGAGTTCCACCCCAGTTGCACCGCCGCCGACGATAGCAATGTTGACCTTTTCCTTGTCGTCATTAGCGTTTGAGGTAAATTTCAGGAACAGGTTGAGCATTTCATTGTGGAAACGGCGCGCCTGTTTGGGGCTGTCGAGAAAAATACAATTGTCTTTAACGCCTGTGGTGCCGAAATCGTTGGAGATACTACCTAGCGCGATCACCAGAATGTCATAGGGCAGCGAACGTTCAGCCACCAGCATTTCACCCTGATCGTTATCGATTTCGGCCAGTCGAATACATTGACTGTCACGATCGATATCCATCAGCGTGCCTAACTGAAAATGGAAGCCATGGTTGCGCGCATGTGCCAGATAGCTCAGCGCGTCAATGTCATCATCCATCGAACCTGTCGCCACTTCGTGCAGCAGCGGTTTCCATAAATGACTTTGATTACGATCGACCAAGGTGATCTCAGCTTTGCTTTTATGGCCCAGCTTATGGCCCAGCTTATGGCCCAGCTTATGGCCCAGGCTGGTGGCTAATTCCAAACCGCCGGCACCACCGCCGACAATAACAATTTTTTTAAGTGCTGATGTCAAAACGACCCCCTGATTGTGAACCAATAGTTAATAAGGCGTAAAAAATAACATCCTTATATTACATAGGGTTCTCATAAGTTAAATGCCAAATCTGTGGGAAGAATAGCACGTTAGGTCATTTAGTCATACCAAAATTGGTATATATCAATTTATTTTTTATCCTCTTGATTCGCGGCAAAAAATTTCCTTTTGAATTCATCAAATTATTTTGCAGGTGCTGATATCAGTATAGGACACACGACGTTAGACGAGGAACGTCAAACGCCGTGGCAGGGAAAGGGGGGTAGAGTTGTTATCGATTAACCGAGCGTTTTAAACGCTTTAATGCGCTGAAGATGCGGCGAGATACTTTTGAATTTATGCGTTTGGATGTCGTCCCAAATGACTTCATAGAACGATCCCAACAATGCGGCACTGCGCTGGCTATCGAGCATTTCATCGTTGCGCGACAGCACAGTCAGACAGCGGTCGCGATTCTTCTCACGGAAATTAGCGACACACTTGGTGGCAATGTCCGCATACTCTTCGGGCCTGTCGATTTTTCCTGCCATGTTCTCTTGCGGGAACAGATTTGGATTAAAAATGACCTGGCGAATATCACATAAAAAGCCGATACGTTCGGCCCAAAAGCCGGCCAGCCCTACACCGCAAATCAGCGGCCGCTCGTCCTGCGCACGCTGGATCAGCTTGTCGACTTGTTTGAGCAAATGTTGCATATCATGCCGAGGATGAAGCGTACTGTAACTCAGTAGCTCAACGTTCTGGTCAATAAACTGCAACTGCAACACTTTTTCATGGTTGCCAGGGCTAGTGGAATCAAAGCCATGCAAGTAGATAATCATCTGAATCTCATCCTCCGGATACGACCAACGCCAGATTTCACCGCCTATCACAACAAGCAAACGCTTTTTTGATAATACACCTGATGGATTATGCCTGCATTGACCGATGACAGGTTATCTGGCGCACCGTGCCTAGGCTGTGTCCCTTAATTACATAACCTCTGGTAAAACAGGCGGATGCAGCCCCGTTTCAACATTGCCAGATAATTCCTCGCCGTTTTGTCGTAACGTGTCGCAATGCGACGGTATTCTTTCAGACGACCAAAGCACCGCTCAACAACGTTCCGATTGCGGTAGGCGTCACGATCGAGCTTTGAACGACCATCCACCGCCATTTTTTCAGTGGATTTTCGGGGGATGACAGTTTTTATACCTCTGTTTTTCCGCTCGTTACGTAATACATGCCCGGAGTACGCCTTGTCAGCGAGTACCGCATGACCACGGCGTTTCATACTGCCGTTCTGGCGTTGAACACCAATACCGTCCAAAAGACGTAGTGCAAACTGACTTTCATGAGCCTGACCGGGGCTCAACACGATGTTTAACGGAAGACCACTTCCGTCTGTAGCCATATGGATTTTGGTGCCAAAACCACCGCGAGAGCGACCCAGACCATTATCTCCGGTGATATCGGGATGTTTTTTTGAGCACCGGCAGCACATTTCAGCGCCCGGATATTGCTACCATCCAGCGCAGTCGCTGACCAGTCCACGAGGCCATGGGCATCAAGTGATGAAAGTAACTTATTGAAAATAATGTTAATGACTCCCGATTTTGACCATCGGTTAAAGCGATTATAAACGGTTTTCCATGGGCCGTATCGCTCAGGTAAATCACGCCATGGGGCACCAGAGCACAGCCCCCAGAACATGCCATTGATAATCATGCGATGCTCAGCCCATGGGCGTCCGGCCTGTGGTGTTGCTGGTTCAGCAGGGAGTAAGGGCTGGATGATAGCCCATGCTTCATCGGGAAGGTCGTAGCGAGCCATAGTTAAAAATGATTTAGAAACAAACAGTTAGTATAACTCATGGGATTAAGGGGCACAGCCTAGATTATTCGCCCGGATTACGTGTTTAGCCCAAGAGCACGACGCGATGCCGAACCTGCCGCTAAAAACGCCGTTTGTCCCGTTTGATGCCAGCACACATCACACCACATCAGAATAAGATAATCGGCCCAGGGCAGCCACTGTTGAACCGATGTGTTCAACGCCTGCGCGCACAAACCGGGCCGCTGCTGCTGGTAGGTTCGCAGCAAGCGCCGTTGCGACTAAACGTCAAGCCCATTGCCACGCACCAACAGCGCCAGTTCCAGTCCAATATCTCCATCGGCGGCGTATTCCCAATCGATAAGCAGCAGCGCCCCCTGCGGCGTGATCAACACATTCTCGCTATGTACGTCTAGATGAAACGGTGCCCACGCGAGCAAGTCAGGCGGAGCTTTACGCTGAAAATGGTGGTGCCAGCGCAGTAACGCTGGCGAGCGTCGACGCGGATCCATATTTTGCCAATGATGGATAAACTGCGCCGGTAAATTCAAACGAAAGCCACAACACGGCAGGCAGTGAAGCTGGCTGAGCAGTTTTGCCAGCGATCCGTTTTCCAATACGCCTGAAAAATCCTGCGCAGACACCGTAGCCCCTGCGGCCCATTCCACGATGAGCCAACCGTCGCGGTACACAACAGGCTTAGGAGCCAACTGCCGTCCAGAGAGTTGGCGTAACACCCGGTATTCACGTTGCCTGAATACGCCCAACTGCGCCGCCTCGGTGGTTTGTGGCCGCGCCAGCAGTTGACGATCGCCCACGCGAACGCGCCAACAGCCGCGTCCCGAACCGTTCACCGCTTCAAAATGAAAACCGGCGGTATCAACCGCCGGAAAGTGTTGCGCAAGCAGACGCTCAAGCGCCAATTTACTGTTGGACGGCACCATTTCCCGACCATACGATTTCACCGGTTTGCACCAGCATCAGTTGCATGTCCAACTGCGGGGTTTTCACATCAGCGCTGACATCGCTGTAGAGCACATACTGCGCGCTCACGTAGCGCGCCAGGCCAATCGCCTTAGTGCGCGAACCCAGACTGTCCTCTGCCGATAACCCTAACGTCTGTTTCGCCACGGCCACCTGTTCACGTGGCACCAGCGTGAACGCGTTGCCGCTCGCCAGCGCATCATAAATCGCCGCTGTCGCTTTCGCGACCGGCAGTGAGCCGTTGGTGTTGTTCTTCACGCTGTCAACCAGCAGGATACTGCCGGGTGCTACGCCGCTGGCCTGTCGCATTTGTGCCACTAAAGGCCCGACACTACCTTCCCAGTTCAGGGTTTGAATTTTCGGAGGCGTAGGCACCGGCTGCCCCGGCGGCGGCGTGACCACTTCCGGCTGGGACGGTTGCACCGGTTCGATCTGCGCCGGTGGCTGTTGCTCTGGCGGACGGGTCATACAACCGGTCAATACCATCGCCCCGAACAGCAGCACAAGATACTTTTTCATGCGTTCCTCTCTAAACACTTTTACAGAAACAGATAGAGGCGAACTTGCTGAACATTCTGCCCCTCGTGCGCGCCAGAAATACGCACTTCGCTCTGCGCCTGCACCAGAACGCTGCGCACATCGTCATAAGGCAGCACATCCAACCCTTTTCCGTCATATCAGTAGAAGCGGTACTGCACCGTCACCGCCTGGGATGACGTATTGCGCAGTACCGCCCAAGCACTTCCGCCCTCACTGCGCGTGGTCAGATCGGGTTTTGATGCCGTAATCCCAGCGGACAACAGAGAAGCATCGAGCACTAACGTTTGCCGCTCATTGATGGCCAACACGGGTGGTGTGCTGGAACACGCAACAACCCCCAGCACCAATACAGCAGATAACAGGCCGCGCACAATCTGGAAGTTCATGAAGTTAGTCCGACAACAATGGCCCCAGAGGACGTCCACCCAGCAGGTGCATATGAATATGATAGACCTCCTGGCCGCCATGGCGATTGCAATTAACGATCAGACGATAACCGTCTTCATCAATGCCCTCGTCGCGCGCAATCTTGCTGGCGACGGTGAACAATCTTCCCAATGCCTGTTCGTGCTCAGGCAAAACATCGTTTACGTTCGGAATCAATACGTTAGGCACGATCAAAACGTGCGTTGGCGTGCGAGGCGCGATGTCACGAAAGGCCGTCACCAGTTCATCCTGATAGACGATGTCGGAAGGAATTTCCCGGCGGATAATTTTACTGAAAATGGTTTCTTCAGCCATGTTTGAGTTCCTTATAAACGTGTAACGCCGAATGGTTACGGCAGTATTAGTGACACTTTCGGTTGCTTTCAACCTTCTTTCTGTTTTTTCTTGTTCAGATGTTTGAATTTCGACTTTGTCACCGCAGGTCAGCGCCCAATAAAAAAGGGAGCTTACGCTCCCTTTATCACTCCCCGGACAACGAATCAGTGATTACGGATGTAATCGTCCATGTCCGTTTTCAGGTTGTCAGATTTAGTACCAAAAATTGCCTGTACACCGGAGCCCGCAACAACAACGCCAGCTGCACCCAGTTTTTTGAGGCCGGCCTGATCCACTTTGGCGACATCACCGACGCTCACGCGCAGACGCGTAATACAGGCGTCCAGATTGGTGATGTTTTCTTTGCCACCAAAGGCAGTCACCAGCGCCGCCGCCATTTCACTGTTGTTCTGCGCAGACTGTTCAGAGGTGCTCTCTTCGCGGCCCGGCGTTTTCAGGTTCAGTTTGGCAATCAGTACACGGAAGATGGTGTAGTAAGCCAGCGCGTAGCACAGGCCAACGATCGGGAACAGCCACAGATTACTGCCGTTGCCGCTCAGCACTACGAAGTCAATCAAACCGTGGGAGAAACTGGTGCCATCGCGCATGCCCAGCAGGATACAGATGGGGAACGCCAGGCCCGCCAGAATGGCATGGATCACGTAGAGGATCGGTGCCACAAACAGGAAGGAGAACTCAATCGGTTCAGTGATCCCGGTCAGGAACGAGGTCAATGCCGCAGAGAGCATAATACCGCCCACTTTAGCGCGATTTTCCGGCTTGGCGGAGTGCCAAATAGCAATCGCCGCCGCCGGCAGGCCGTACATTTTGAACAGGAAGCCACCCGCCAGTTTACCCGCAGTCGGGTCACCGGCCATGTAACGAGGGATGTCACCGTGGAACACCTGGCCCGCCGCGTTGGTGAATTCACCGATCTGCATCTGGAACGGCACATTCCAGATATGGTGCAAGCCAAACGGCACCAGCGAACGCTCAACAATACCGTACAGGCCAAATGCCAGCACCGGGTTCTGATAGGCAGCCCAGTGTGAGAACGTTTGGATTGCGGTCCCTACCGGTGGCCAGATAAAGGAGAGCACCACACCGGTGATAATCGCTGTAAGACCAGAAATGATCGGCACAAAGCGTTTACCGGCAAAAAAGCCCAGGTATTCCGGCAACTGGATACGGTAGAAACGGTTAAACATATAGGCCGCAATCGCACCGGCGATGATCCCACCGAGCACCCCGGTATCCGCCAGGTGTTCTTTGATGATCACCTCAGGCGGCAGTTGCAGCACCAGTGGAGCCACCGCTGCCATCGTTTTCACCATAATGCAGTAGGCAACAACGGCCGCCAGCGCGGAAACCCCATCATTATTGGTAAAACCGAGGGCAACGCCGATGGCAAAAATCAGTGGCATATTCGCAAATACGGAGTCACCCGCTTGCTCCATCACGCTTGAGACGATGGCCGGCAGCCAGCTGAAGTTGGCCGATCCGACACCCAGAAGGATACCTGCAATGGGCAATACGGAAACAGGCAGCATCAGCGACTTACCTACTTTTTGCAGGTTGGCAAATGCATTCTTGAACATAATTGAGTGTGCTCCTGAGTAATAGTGCTTTTACGGCGTTATAGCAACAAAAGGCGGGGAGGATACCCTTTGTTATTTGAGGGATTTATCCCTCTTTTAATTTTTACGCAGAGTAAAATAAATGGGTCATTCAATGTTTGACTGCTATCACGTTTCATTGCGCCAACAGATCGAGTAGCGCACAAAATCGCCATTTCTGTACGTAAAAGACGGGCACAACCTCTGTCACTGGTGGCGAAACAACCAACCAGCGCACAGATGAGCGTCAATTAATTACGCAGCACAAAAAAACTCGGCCATTTTAAACACTAAACGGCGGCGGTCAACTGCTGTGAATCGATGTGGAACAGGCGGGAAAAATTCTCTGTGGTAACCGCTGCTAATTGTGCAATATCAACACATTTTAGGACGGAAAGATACTCGGCAACATCGCGCACGTAGGCAGGCTGGTTCTCTTTACCACGAAACGGCACCGGGGCCAACCAAGGGGAATCGGTTTCAACCAGCAGGCGATCCAGTGGAACAAACCGGGCAACGTCACGAAGTTCGTCTGCATTACGAAACGTCACAATGCCTGAAAACGAGATATAGAACCCCATATTCAGCAGCGTGCGCGCCGTGGCAATATCCTCAGTGAAGCAGTGCAACACGCCACCACAGCGCTCAACTCCCTCTTCTTTCAGAATATCAAGGGTATCCTGACGTGCCGAGCGGGTATGCACGATAACCGGCTTGTTTAACTCACAGCCGACGCGAATGTGTTCGCGAAAGGAATCACGCTGTTGTGCCTGTGTTTCCGGCTGATAGTGGTAATCGAGGCCGGTTTCACCCATCGCCACCACGAGTGGATCAGCAGCCAGTTGGCGTAGCTCAGCATAATCATACGGTGCGTCCTGATTGAGAGGATGCACACCGCACGAATAAGCCACTCCAGGGCGATCGCCCATCAGTTCACGCATGGTGCGATAACCGGGCAGCGTGGTTGCCACCGCCAGCACAAAGCCTACGTCACGCGCCCGCGCTTTGGTCAACACATCAGACACATCTTTATGCAGAGATTGATAATCCAGACCATCAAGGTGGCAGTGCGAATCCACTAATAACATGCTATTTACTCAACGCTTATCAAACAGAGAAAGAAGGGAGAGAATTCAGGTTTGCCGTTTGGAACCGTTGTTCCCATTCCAGCAACACATCGGCCAACAGGAGTTCACGGTTTACGCCTGTCACCGTCAGGAGCTGATGACGGCAACGCAGCCAACGAGCAAGCACAGCGTCTATTTCCGTAGCGGGTAACAGGCTAGCTAACAGCGCTATCAGCGCATCCTGATCGAGGTTAACGCGCGCGCTCGCGGCTCCACGCTGTATTTTTAACGCATCCAGTAGCAGCGAGGAAAGCCAGTGAAGACGCTCCGGTGCGTTATCATGGTTCAGTTGCGGCAACAGCGAATAAAACGCACGCGCTGACACCGCGTTTGCCAGCGCCTGACATAATGCCGTGCGCTGGCGTGCGGTATCATCTTGCAGCAGGTGCTCAGCCGCCAGCGGCGCACCGGTCTGCAAACGCAGCGCGGTTTGCAGCGCCTGCTCAGACGCAGGGTGCCGTTTATTGAGCCAGACAACGCTTTGTGCTTCGCCAGGCGTAGGCAGATAAAGGTGCAGGCAGCGGCTGCGCAGCGTCGCCAGCAAACGTGTTGGCTCATGGCAACCCAGCAAAAAATAGGTCGCTTCTGGCGGTTCTTCCAGGGTTTTTAACAACGCGTTGGCCGCCGCTTCAGTCAACTGCTCACTGTTTTCAATCCATACCAGCTTGGCACCCCCCTGCCGTGAACGCTGATAGAGGTTTTCCAATACGCTGCGTATCGCATCAACCCCTAACGTCTGTTTGCCCTTTTCCGGGTTGAGGGCATACCAGTCCGGGTGCGTACCTGCCATCATCAATTTACAGGAATGGCATTCGCCGCAGCTTTTCATGCCCTCTGGCTTCTGGCACAGCACGCGTCTTGATAACGCATACACCAGCGATTCGCGTCCCATACCCGGCAACGCGTGCAGCAGCACCGCGTGGTGCGCTCGCCCCTCCTGATATCCCTCAATCAGTTGCCGATAGGGCCCATTCAGCCAGGGATACCATTCCATACTTAGCGCTCCTGTACCGACAACGGTGCAGCATCTTGTGCCTGTTGCTGACCAAGCCACTGAACCAGAGCGGCTTCAATATCCGCACTCACCTTGTCCAACGGTTTTGAGGCATCAATGGTAACGATGGTGGCATCGGTGGCAGCCAGCGCCTGATAACGTGCACGGGTACGGGCGAAGAAATCCAATGATTCCTGCTCAATGCGGTCGAGAGCACCGCGCTGGCGTGCACGCGCCAACCCCTGCTCCGGCGGAATATCAAGGTACAAAGTAAGATCGGGACGAAATGTGCCCAGCACGGTATCACGCAGTGACTGCATGAGCTGTTGATCCATACCACGCCCGCCGCCCTGATAAGCCTGCGAGGAGAGATCGTGGCGATCGCCAATCACCCAGTTGCCCCGCGCCAGGGCGGGTTTGATGACATTTTCCACCAGCTGTACACGCGCAGCATAGAGCATCAATAATTCAGCTTTATCCGTGATTCTCTCGTCGTCGGCACCCTGTTTTATCAGGTCACGTAGCCGCTCGGCCAATGGCGTACCGCCCGGTTCTCGGGTAAAAACCACATCCTGCACGCCGTGCGTACGCAATGTCGCTAATACGGTGTTCTGCGCACTGGTTTTACCTGCGCCTTCCAATCCTTCAATCACGATAAATTTACTGTTCATCCCGGTCCTTCAGCGTTGAGCGGTAAGCGCGCAATGCACGGTTATGATCGGCAAGGTTGGTCGTGAAACGGTGCCCCCCCTTCCCGTCCGCCACAAAATAAAGATAATCTGTTTTTGCCGGATGCGCGGCGGCTTCAAGTGCAGCTCGGCTCGGCATGGCGATTGGCGTCGGCGGCAACCCGGCAATCACATAGGTATTATACGGCGTGGCGGTGTCCAGTGCGCTACGCGTTATCACACCACGATAATCCTCACCCATACCATAAATCACGGTAGGATCGGTTTGCAGACGCATGCCTGCGCGTAGACGATTTACAAACACCGACGCGACCTGAGGGCGCTCCTCTTTAACTGCCGTCTCTTTTTCTACGATGGAGGCCATGGTCAGCAGTTCCTCAGGCGACGCATAGGGCAACCCCGTCTCGCGGTTTTTCCACACTCCGTCTACCACATTACGCATACGATGATGCGCACGCAGCAGCAGATCGCTGTCGCGCGTGCCTGCAGTG
The DNA here is from genome assembly GCF_053848865.1 of Symbiopectobacterium sp. Eva_TO. Lineage (NCBI taxonomy): Bacteria > Pseudomonadati > Pseudomonadota > Gammaproteobacteria > Enterobacterales > Enterobacteriaceae > Symbiopectobacterium > Symbiopectobacterium sp. Eva_TO. The sequence continues at coordinate 4,257,170 of NZ_JBSPEY010000004.1, forward strand.
TAAAGGTAAGTGTCAGGGTAGAGCCAGCCTTCTGGGTTGTCCGCCTCTTTAATGTCCAGCAGTGCAGCAATCTCTTGCGGCGTTTTATCCTGTACGCTGTGCGTCAGGTAGGGTGCGGTTTTCAACGTTTCTAGCCAGTCACGCAGTCGCGATCCTTCGACAAAACGAATAGAGAACTGCGCCTCTTTGCCGCTCGCCAGCAACGCCAGCATCTCCCGTACCGTCATACCCGGCATCAGGCGATAGGTGCCCGCTTTGAACTTTTCCAATTCGGGCTCCACGCGCAGCAGCCACTGAAACAGCACCGTTGGAGGGATCACCTGCTGTTCTGTCAGCGAGGTTTCCAGCCCTTCTCTGCCGGTTCCGACCGGGAGGGTGAAAATGGTCTCCTGTTCAATCAACAGCGGCGAGCGGGCAAACTGTTGCAGGTTATGCCATGCAGCGCCGAGTGCCGAGGCGAGTACCATCACCACCAGCAGGGAAAATAGCGTCTTCTTTCTTTTCATCATTCAACCATCGACTAACCGTTAGGGCTCAGTAGTTGGTACAACGCTCTGGAGCGATAACACCAGGTATCAATTTGATTGACCGGAAGCACCGGCATCAATGCATTACAAACAAACACTTCATCAGCATCGGCGAGCGTCGTAACAGGTTCACGCACTAGCTGAAGCTGATAATCGGGATACTGAGCCAAGCGGGTCATCACCTGCTGACGAGCCACACCGCTCACACCCGCGAGTGACAAATCCGGCGTAAATACCTGATAGCCTTTGCACCAAAACAAATTAGCCGCACAGCATTCCACCAGGCAGCCCTCAGTGTCAAGCACCACCACGTCATCGACACCTTGCGCTTCCATCTCCTGGCGTATCAGGATCTGCTCCAGACGATTCAGGTGTTTAATGCCCGCCAATCGAGGATTGCGCCCCAACGTGACCGGACTGATGCCAAGAGTGATGCCCTGCTTGGGCCATTTGGTGTATTGAGCAGGATAGCCCGTCTGCATGACAATACGTGTCGGTTCGCTGCACGACAGCGTGCTGTAACCTCGTCCGCCACTACCACGGGTTACGATGGTTTTCACTACGCCTTGCTCCACGCACTGCGCCGCCCGCTCCATTTCGGCTTGCAGTCTATCCCATGCCGCAAACGGAATATGCAAACGCGCAGTGTCCTGACGTAACCGCGCCATATGCAATGGCAACCACACGATCTTGCCTTCCAGCACGCGTGCGGTGGTGAAGCACCCGTCACCATACTGGAGGCCACGATCGGTAACGGCTATCTGCTCTTGCGCCTGGCCATTTATCCAAAACATACGCTGTCCTCACCCACAGATTCATGAACGCCGATGCCAACAACGCCAAGGGTAGTGGCAACAGCGTGACGTTCAGAGTGCCAGTAACCCATGACGGCAACAAGTGGCGCGTTCTGAATTATGCCCTGCCCACAATGGTGAGTGACAGGCAAAAAAAAACCGGTTGCCCGGGCTTTTAGCGGTATCGCTGCGCCATTACACGCGGCGGAACACTAGTGAACCGTTAGTGCCGCCAAAACCGAAGGAGTTACACAGTGTGTATTCCATATCGGAAACCTGACGTGCTTCATGCGGTACAAAATCCAGGTCGCAACCTGCGTCCGGGTTATCCAGATTGATGGTCGGCGGAACAGCCTGATCGCGCAACGCCAGCGCCGTGAAGATAGATTCCACAGCACCCGCAGCCCCTAACAGGTGGCCGGTCATGGATTTGGTTGAGCTCACAATTACGCGGCTCGCTTGTTCACCAAACACAGATTTGACTGCGTGCGTTTCCGCCAGATCACCCGCTGGCGTAGAGGTACCATGCGCGTTGATATACCCAATCTGGGCCGAGGTAATACCTGCATCGCGCAGGGCATTTTGCATCGCCAACGCAGCGCCAGCGCCATTTTCCGGCGGTGACGTCATGTGATAGGCATCGCTGCTCATGCCGAAACCAACGATTTCGGCGTAAATTTTCGCGCCGCGTTTCTTCGCATGTTCATACTCTTCCAGCACCATGATCCCGGCACCGTCACCCAGCACAAAACCATCACGATCTTTATCCCACGGACGGCTTGCCGCCTGAGGACTGTCGTTACGTGTGGACAGTGCACGGGCTGCGCCAAATCCACCAACGCCCAGAGGCGTACTGGCTTTTTCCGCGCCGCCAGCAAGCATAATATCTGCATCGTTGTAAGCAATGATGCGCGCCGCATGGCCGATATTATGCACGCCAGAAGTACAGGCAGTGGCAATGGAAATACTCGGACCACGCAGTCCGAACATGATGCTCAGATGCCCAGCAACCATGTTAAAAATGGTGGAAGGGACAAAGAACGGACTGATTTTACGCGGACCGCCGTTCACCAGTGAACAGTGGTTCTCTTCAATGAGCCCCAAGCCACCAATACCGGAACCGATCGCCGCACCGAAGCGCGTCGCGTTTTCTTCCGTCACTTCAATACCGGAATCACGCATGGCATTAATGCCAGCAGCAATACCGTATTGGATAAAGGCATCCATCTTGCGCGCTTCTTTGCGCGAGATGAAATCCTCACTATTGAAATCCTTTACTAAGCCAGCAAAACGGGTTGCATAGGCAGTAGTATCGAAATGGTCGATCAGGCTGATGCCACTCTGACCGGCAAGAAGAGCACTCCAGGTGGACTCAACTGTATTGCCGACAGGAGTTAATATGCCCAGTCCGGTCACAACTACACGACGCTTAGACACGCTTGTCCTCCAGGGAGGGAAAATATGACACTGCGCGACAAAGAAAACTTAGGCGGTCGGGTGACCGCCTAGATATGTTCGCTTACTGCTGGTTAGCCTGAATAAAATCAATGGCTGCCTGAACAGTTGTGATTTTTTCTGCTTCTTCGTCTGGAATTTCAGTATCAAATTCTTCTTCCAGCGCCATTACCAGTTCAACGGTGTCAAGAGAATCAGCGCCGAGGTCATCAACGAAGGAAGCGTTGTTAACCACTTCTTCCGGTTTAACACCAAGCTGTTCAACGATGATTTTCTTAACGCGTTCTTCGATAGTGCTCATACTCTTAAATTTCCTATCAAAACTCGCTTTCGCGATGGTTTTTGTAGTGTATAAAATGTTGAAAAAGATGCAACAAAATCACGGCTGGTCTAACCACGATTTTGTGCTACTTTGCGGTTTTCACCGCAAATAACGCAAATAAATTCCGAGCTAATTAGATCATATACATGCCGCCGTTGACATGCAACGTCTCACCCGTAATATAACCAGCCTCATCGGAGGCCAAAAAAGCAACAGCACTGGCGATCTCTTTCGCGTCCCCAAGTCGGTTCGCAGGAACCTGGCTCAAAATGCCTGCACGTTGTTCTTCTGTCAATGCCTGCGTCATATCGGTTTCGATAAAACCTGGCGCAACCACATTGACAGTAATGCCACGTGAGGCAACTTCGCGCGCCAGCGATTTGCTAAAACCGATCAGGCCCGCTTTCGCTGCCGCATAGTTCGCTTGTCCGCCGTTCCCCATGGTTCCCACTACGGAGCCGATGGTGACGATACGGCCAAAGCGTTTTTTCATCATGGCACGTAACACCGCTTTTGACAGACGAAATACCGATGTCAGATTGGTGTCGATGATATCTTGCCATTCGTCGTCTTTCATTCGCATCAACAGGTTATCACGCGTAATGCCTGCGTTGTTGACCAAAATGTCGATTTCACCGAAATCCGCACGAATCGCTGTCAATACCGCTTCAACGGACGCCTGATCGGCGACGTTGAGCATATACCCTTTGCCATTGGCACCCAACCACTCGCTGATGGCTTGCGCGCCATTTTCGCTGGTAGCGGTTCCCACCACAGTGGCACCGCGAGCCACCAGCGTTTCTGCTATCGCACGGCCAATACCGCGGCTTGCACCCGTTACCAGGGCAATTTTTCCTTCAAAGCTCATGGTACTCTCCGTTTTATTGTTCCAAGGCCGCAGACAGTGAAGCCGGATCGTTAACTGCCGCCGCACTTAGGGTGTCAACAATACGTTTTGTCAGCCCCGTCAACACTTTGCCTGGTCCCACTTCCAGCAAGCTCTCAACGCCTTGAGCCGCAAGGTAGGAGACACACTCGGTCCAACGCACCGGGCTGTAAAGCTGTTTCACCAGCGCCGCACGAATGGCATCAGGATCGGTTTCGCTACGCGCATCAACGTTGTTAACCACTGGAATGGCTGGCGTAGTAACTGTAATCGTTTTTAACGCCTCTGCCAGCTTTTCTGCCGCAGGCTTCATCAACGCGCAGTGGGAAGGCACACTCACCGGCAGCGGCAACGCACGCTTGGCCCCGGCGGCTTTGCAAGCTACACCAGCACGCTCAACGGCTTCTTTGTTACCTGCAATCACCACCTGTCCCGGCGAGTTGAAATTCACTGGAGAAACCACTTGCCCCTCGGCAGAAGCTTCACAGGCAGCCGCAATAGCATCGTTATCCAGACCAATAATAGCGTACATCGCGCCCGTACCTTCCGGCACGGCTTCCTGCATCAGTTTGCCGCGCAGCTCAACCAGACGCACCGCTTCCTGAAAGTCCAGAGCACCGGCGCATGCCAGTGCCGAATATTCACCCAGGCTGTGGCCGGCCATCAGTGCGGGCTGTTTGCCGCCCTGCTGCTGCCACACCCGCCAAATCGCCACTGACGCCGTCAGCAGTGCCGGTTGGGTTTGCCAGGTTTTATTCAGTTCTTCCGCTGGGCCTTGTGCAGTGAGCTGCCACAAGTCGTAACCCAATACCTCAGAAGCCTGGGCAAAGGTTTCTTGTACTACCGGGTACTGTGCTGCCAGTTCAGCCAACATGCCGACTGTCTGGGAACCTTGCCCCGGAAATACCATTGCAAATTGCGTCATATTAAACGTCCCGTTTGATCAAAAACGAACCAGCGCAGAACCCCAGGTGAACCCGCCGCCAAAGGCTTCCAGCAGGATCAGCTGACCGGGTTTTATCCGTCCATCGCGCACTGCTTCATCCAGCGCGCTGGGTACGGAAGCAGCCGACGTATTGCCGTGGCGATCGAGTGTCACCACAACCTTGTCCATGCCCATACCCAATTTCTTCGCCGTGGCACTGATGATGCGCAGGTTAGCCTGATGCGGCACCAACCAGTCCAACTCGCTCTTGTCGAGTTGTGCGGCATGCAGCGTTTCTTCAACGATATGCGCCAGTTCCGTCACGGCTACTTTGAACACTTCGTTGCCAGCCATGGTCAGATAGGCAGGTTGATCCTGATGCGCACGATCCTGATGAGGCAGCGTCAACAGGTGGCCATAGCGACCATCTGCATGCAGGTGGGTTGACAAGATGCCGGGTTGTTCCGACTGGCCCAACACGACCGCGCCCGCACCGTCGCCGAACAGAATAATGGTACCGCGATCGGCAGGATCCAAAGTACGCGCCAGCGTATCTGAACCAATCACCAACGCGTAATCTACCGCGCCGTTTTTAATGTATTGATCGGCAATGCTGAGCGCATAGGTAAACCCTGCGCAAGCCGCGGCGACGTCAAAAGCGATAGTATCGCGGATATCCAGCATCTGCTGAATCTGACAGGCGGCACTCGGAAATGCGTGCGTAGAGGAAGTGGTTGCAACAATCAGCAAGCCAATCTTGTCCTTATCGATGCCCGCCATCTCCAGCACGTTCAGAGCGGCCTGATGTCCCATGGTCGCCACGTTTTCATCCGGCCCGGCAATGCGGCGCTCACGGATACCGGTGCGCGTCACAATCCACTCATCGGAAGTGTCGACCAATTGTTCTAAATCAGCGTTCGTCCTGATTTGTTCAGGCAAAAAACTGCCCGTTCCGATTATTTTAGTATACATGTACGCTCAGTCACTCTTGGGTAATACAGTTTTCAGGCGCGCCGCAATCTTGTCGGGAAGTTGCCGCTGCACCGCCTGCATTGCCTGTGCGATAGCGACGGCAAACGCCCGTTGGTTTGCCGCGCCATGGCTTTTTATCACGGTACCCCGCAGCCCTAACAGACATGCGCCATTATATTGATCAGGATTGAGATGACCGAACCGTTTCGCCAATCGCTTTTGGATAAAACGGCCGATCAACGTGAGCCACCACGCTTGCTTCGCTTTACGTCCGACATTCGTCGACGACGATTTGAGCAGTGACAGGAACATCCTTACCACGCCTTCCATCGTCTTCAATGTGACATTACCCACAAAGCCGTCACAGACCATCACGTCGGTTTTGCCCGTCAGTAACTCATTGCCTTCAAGATAACCAATATAGTTAATCGAGGGCGTATTCTTTAACTGCGCGGCCGCATCGCGAATCGCGGCCATGCCTTTGGTCTCTTCTTCGCCGATGTTCAGCAGTGCAACGCGCGGATTGTGCAGCGACAGCACCTCTTCGGCCATCACTGAACCCATCACGGCAAACTGTACCAATTGCGCCCTGTCACACTCGACGTTGGCACCCAGATCCAGCACCACCGTTTTGCCCTGCTGCTGATGCGGCAACACCGTCACCAAAGCAGGACGATCAATACCTTCCAACGGCTTGAGCAACAGTTTCGCCAGTCCCATCAAGGCACCGGTATTTCCGGCACTCACGCACGCCTGTGCCCTACCCGTTTTAATCAGTTCCAGCGCAATGCGCATCGACGTACCACGACTGGCACGGATCGCCTGCGACGGACGCGCATCACTCGCAATAACCGATTCAGCCGGCACAATTTCCAACCGGGACAGTAAAGCAGAATCGACTTTGGCGAGTAATGGATGAAGCGCAGCGGGATCGCCGACCAATAACAAGTGAAGACCCGGATTAGAAGCCAGTGCCTGCAATGCCGCAGGCACCGTTACGAAGGGACCGACGTCCCCGCCCATTGCATCTAACGCCAGTGTGAGGCGTGTCAAGGTATTGCCTTGCTAATAATTCGCGAGAATTATTTGGCAATAACCTTGCGACCGCGGTAGTAGCCATCCGCAGTGATGTGGTGACGCAGATGAGTTTCGCCAGAAACTTTGTCTACGGAAACAGAAGAGCTGGTCAGCGCATCGTGAGCACGACGCATACCACGTTTGGAACGGCTAGGTTTGTTCTGTTGTACGGCCATGGACCTTACTCCTTAATTACTTACGCTTTAAACTGGCTAATACGGCAAACGGGTTCGGTTTCTCCACCTCTTCAGGCAGTTTACCGAACACCATGTCCGCTTCGGACACTTCACAGTGTTCAGAATCATGTACCGGAGCGATGGGCAATACGAGAATAATCTCATCTTCAACCATCGCCAGCAAATCGACCTCGCCAAACTCATCGACATCGATTGGCTCATACGCTTCCGGCAGAGCCTCTGCCTGCTCGTCATTGACGACAGGACTGAAACAAAATGTGGTGTGAATCTGATGTTCGAACGGCTTTTGGCAGCGCTGGCACATCAGCGTAACGGCCACTTGTGCACTGCCGTTAATCACCGCCAGACGCTGATTATCGATATGAAACGATAAAGAGACCTGAACATCACTATCCACACTGACCACAGACTCGGCAACGCGTGCAACTTGTTCGACCGTGTAGACACCAACATAGTCTAAACGTTTTTGAGCCGTGCGAACCGCATCCAGGGTCAGGGGTAATTTTACCTTTTGCATAGGGCGCGCATATTAACGTCGTAACGACTTAGAGTCAAAGGAAAAGGCGGCGTTGTCTTACTATTTTATCAAGATTCGCGATCGTCCAGATTCGCTTTCTCAGCGGCGCACAGTGTAAAATGCCTTTTTTGATTAAGCTACGGTTTATCGTAAAAATTATGTCTCAGATTGTGCTTGCCTCTACCTCTCCTTACCGTAAAAGCCTGTTCGCCAAGCTGGGACTGCCTTTTCAGTGTGCCAATCCCTATATCGATGAAACGCCACGTCCGCAAGAAAGCGCCGTCGCGCTGGTTGAGCGATTGGCACGGGAAAAAGCGCAAGCGCTGGTTACTCGTTATCCTGCGCACCTGATTATCGGTGGCGACCAAGTCTGCGTGCTTAACGGTGTTATTACAGGAAAACCGCTGATTGCGGAAAAGGCAGCGCAGCAGTTGCGTCAGGCCAGCGGTAACCGCGTCACCTTTTATACCGGTTTGGCGTTGCTCAACAGCGCCAGTGGCGCGCTGCAATCGCAGGTCGAGCCCTTTGACGTGCATTTTCGTGCGCTGAGTGAGGAAGACATTGCGGCCTATCTGGCGCGAGAGCAGCCGTGGCACTGTGCAGGCAGTTTCAAAAGTGAAGAATTGGGGATTGCCCTGTTTAATAAACTTTCCGGACGCGCCCCCAATACTTTGGTTGGCCTGCCGCTTATTGCGCTATGCGAGATGCTGCGCCATGAGGGCGTCAACCCATTAACACTGACCGGATTAGGGTAACCAGCACGCACCACGTCACAGTCCCTCTCGTCATCCTCGGCAAAAGCCGGGGATCCCTGTGAGAATAAACGCGTTTCTTCAGCACGAGATTCCCGCCTTCGCGGGAATGACGGTTGGTGGCGGGAGTTACTGTTTTAGCTAGGCTGTGTCCCTTAATTACATAACCTCTGGTAAAACAGGCGGATGCAGCCCAGTTTCAACATTGCCAGATAATTCCTCGCCGTTTTGTCGTAACGTGTCGCAATGCGACGGTATTCTTTCAGACGGCCAAAGCACCGCTCAACAACGTTCCGATTGCGGTAGGCGTCACGATCGAGCTTTGAACGACCATCCACCGCCATTTTTTCAGTGGATTTTCGGGGGATGACAGTTTTTATACCTCTGTTTTTCCGCTCGTTACGAATACATGCCCGGAGTACGCCTTGTCAGCGAGTACCGCATGACCACGGCGTTTCATACTGCCGTTCTGGCGTTGAACACCAATACCGTCCAAAAGACGTAGTGCAAACTGACTTTCATGAGCCTGACCGGGGCTCAACACGATGTTTAACGGAAGACCACTTCCGTCTGTAGCCATATGGATTTTGGTGCCAAAACCACCTCGAGAGCGACCCAGACCATTATCTCCGGTGATATCGGGATGTTTTTTTGAGCACCGGCAGCACATTTCAGCGCCCTGATATTGCTACCATCCAGCGCAGTCGCTGACCAGTCCACGAGGCCATGGGCATCAAGTGATGAAAGTAACTTATTGAAAATAAGGTTAATGACTCCCGATTTTGACCATCGGTTAAAGCGGTTATAAACGGTTTTCCATGGGCCGTATCGCTCAGGTAAATCACGCCATGGGGCACCAGAGCACAGCCCCAGAACATGCCATTGATAATCATGCGATGCTCAGCCCATGGGCGTCCGGCCTGTGGTGTTGCTGGTTCAGCAGGGAGTAAGGCCTGGATGATAGCCCATGCTTCATCGGGAAGGTCGTAGCGAGCCATAGTTCAAAATGATGTAGAAACAGACAGTTAGTATAACTCATGGGATTAAGGGACACAGCCTAGATTACCAAACATCACTGATGCTATTTCTGCTGCCGCAACACCTGTAAGCAGTGGCGTAATGCCCCATCAAGCGGCGCTTCGACACGCATCATCTCACCGGTGGCCGGATGCTCAAAGCTCAACGACTGCGCATGCAAGAACAAACGCGACAGCCCGGTAGCAGCCAGTTGCCGGTCAAATTCTCTGTCGCCATAGCGATCGTCAAACGCGATAGGATGGCCTGCGTGCAGCGTATGTACGCGGATCTGATGGGTGCGCCCCGTCACCGGACTGGCGCGCACCAGCGTCGCCTGCTCAAAGCGCTCTTCCACTTTGAAACGGGTTTCTGAGGGTTTCCCTTCGCTACTGACCCGCACTACGCGCTCGCCGCTCTGCAAAATATTCTTTAACAGCGGTGCCTGCACCACTTTGCAATGGGATTGCCACTGACCGCGTACCAGCGCCAGATAATTTTTCTGCATGCCCTTGAGCCGCAGTTGTTCATGCAGCGCACGCAGCGCCGAACGTTTTTTTGCTAACAGCAATACGCCTGACGTATCACGATCGAGCCGGTGCACCAATTCCAGAAAGCGCGCTTCAGGCCGCAGCGCGCGCAACCCTTCGATGACACCGAAGCTCAGCCCGCTGCCGCCATGCACCGCCGTGCCGGAGGGTTTATTGAGCACGATCAAGCTGTCATCTTCATACAGAATGCAATCGGCTAACGCGGCCACCTTATCGAGACTGGCTGACACCGCTGGTTCATCGAGTTCCGCTACGCGCACGGGAGGAACACGCACCACATCTCCATCCAGTAGCTTATATTCCGGCTTCGTACGTTTTTTGTTCACGCGCACCTCGCCTTTACGCAAGATGCGATAAATCATACTTTTCGGCACGCCTTTAAGCCGCGCCAGCAAAAAGTTGTCGATACGCTGCCCTGCTTCATCGGCAGAAACTGCGATAAATTGTACTGATGGATTCTCTGTTTTCATGATGCGCGATTCTAAATAGACCGTGCAGATAGCGCCACTCCTTTTTATGTGCTTAACTGTCTGTCAGGTACTTAATGGGCTGTTACCGAGATATTGGGCCAACTGATTGCCATCGAACGCGCGAACTTCAGTCATACTGCTCGCACATTTGATAAAAATCACGACAACAATTTTGTTGCACATCCGTAAAGTCACCTTGCTATAACAGTACCAGCAATGGAATAATGCTGTTGTTTTACCCGCCTATCTTCCTGAAACAGTGGAAAGGGCAAAATAGGTAAATTTGCCTGATAACGCATAAACGCAGCAATGGCGTAAGACGTAATGCGTAATCAAGCAGTTAGCGGGCTGCGGATGTCAGCTTGACCGGTAAATGGAATCAGATCTGGTGACCCTTCTTCAGAAGCTGTTCCCTCAATAAATGTGCTGTTTTCCATCAGGAAATACAGGCCACCGAAATATGCGCCTCTATGCAGGCGACAACCGAGAGGTTGACGTCCCTGCGATAAGCCACGAGGCCATCGGTGAACCCGGTCATTCAGCATCTTTGTCCGTAGCTCTATCAATGATGCAAGTAAAAATAACGAGTAAGTTAAGATGAAAAGAATGTTAATTAACGCGACTCAGCAAGAAGAGTTGCGTGTTGCTTTGGTTGATGGCCAACGGCTCTACGATCTGGATATTGAAAGCCCAGGCCATGAGCAGAAAAAAGCCAATATCTATAAAGGAAAAATCACCCGCATCGAACCCAGTCTTGAAGCTGCTTTTGTTGATTACGGCGCAGAAAGACATGGTTTCCTTCCGTTAAAAGAGATTGCTCGCGAATACATCCCCAGTAACTATGCCTCCCACGGTCGTCCCAACATCAAAGACGTGTTGCGCGAAGGACAGGAAGTTATTGTTCAGGTTGACAAAGAAGAGCGTGGCAACAAGGGTGCAGCGCTGACTACCTTTATCAGCCTGGCGGGCAGCTATCTGGTGTTGATGCCGAACAACCCGCGCGCGGGTGGCATTTCTCGTCGCATTGAAGGCGACGATCGCACCGAATTGAAAGAAGCACTGAGCTCGCTCGAACTGCCTGATGGCATGGGGCTTATCGTGCGTACCGCTGGTGTTGGCAAATCTGCCGATGCGCTCCAGTGGGATCTGGCGTTCCGTCTGAAACACTGGGATGCCATCAAAAAAGCGGCAGAAGGTCGCCCTGCCCCTTTCCTGATTCATCAGGAAAGCAATGTTATTGTTCGCGCATTCCGCGACTATTTACGCCCGGATATCGGTGAAATTCTTATCGATAACCCGAAAATCCTCGACCTTGCCAAAGAACATATTTCTGCTCTGGGTCGTCCAGATTTCAGCAGCAAAATCAAATTGTACAGCGGTGAAATTCCGTTGTTCAGCCACTATCAGATCGAATCGCAGATTGAATCCGCTTTCCAGCGTGAAGTGAGCTTGCCTTCTGGCGGCTCGATTGTCATCGATACCACAGAAGCATTGACGGCGATCGATATCAACTCGGCCCGCGCAACACGCGGCGGTGATATCGAAGAAACCGCCTTCAACACCAACCTCGAAGCGGCTGATGAAATCGCCCGCCAGTTGCGTCTGCGTGACCTCGGTGGCTTGATTGTTATCGACTTTATCGACATGACCCCGGTTCGCCACCAGCGCGAAGTGGAAAACCGCCTGCGCGATGCCGTTCGTCAGGATCGCGCCCGTATTCAGATTGGTCGCATCTCTCGCTTCGGCCTGCTGGAAATGTCTCGTCAACGGTTGAGCCCGTCGCTCGGTGAATCCAGCCATCACGTCTGTCCGCGCTGTAGCGGGACGGGCACTATCCGTGATAACGAATCCCTGTCGCTCTCTATCCTGCGTTTGATTGAAGAAGAAGCGCTGAAAGAGAACACCCGGGAAGTTCACGCTATCGTACCGGTGCCTATCGCGTCTTATCTGCTGAACGAAAAACGCGAAGCCGTGAATGCCATTGAGAAACGTCAGGGTGGCGTTCGTGCCGTTATCGTGCCGCACGATGGTATGCAAACGCCGCACTACCACGTTCTGCGTGTGCGTAAAGGTGAAGAAAAGACCACGCTCAGCTATCTGCTGCCGCAGCGTCTTGATGCAGAGGCACAACAGGTTCAGGAAGAGCAATCTCTGGAGCGCAAGATTCCTGAGCAACCGGCCTTGGCCACGTTCACCATGCCTGACCTGCCTGAATCGCCAGTAATCACACCGAAACCAGCGGCAAAAACAGCGCCAGAGCAAGTTTCTGCGCCTGCAACGCCTGGGCTGTTTGGCCGTCTGTTCGGCGCGTTGAAAAACATGTTCGCCAGCGCGGAAAACCAACCGGAAAGCACCAACACGCAAGAAACCGCCTCGACGGAGCAATGGCAAGAGCGTCGTTCCGGTCGTCGTCAAGGATCGGGCAACCGTCGCGATCGTAATCAACGTGATGGCGCGCGTGACGGCCGTGATGGTAACAAAGAAAGCCGTGACAGTAACCGCGAATCACGGGATGAGAACCGTCGCAATAAACGTCAGAACGCGCCAGCGGTGACAGAATCTGCCGCTCCTGTTGAAGAAGCGGTAGAAAAAGCACCACGTGACGATCAGCAACGTCGTGAACAACGTGCAGAGCGTCAACGTCGTCGTCAGGATGAAAAACGTCAGGCCCAGCAAGATGTTAAAGCCCTGAACAGTGATGAAGAAAGCGCACAGGATGAGAGTGAACAGGAGAAACCGACGCCGGTAATGCCGCGCCGTCAGCGCCGCCAGTTAACACAGAAAGTGCGTATCATTGACAGTGACGTAGCACACGCTGAAAACCAGGTTGAAGCATCAACATCCCCTGCACCGGTAGCAGAACACGCGCTGCCACTGTTGACGGATGCCGTGACTAACGCGCCTGCGGAGACCGAAGCCAACGCAGAGCAGGCAGAGGCGGGCCGTAGTGATGCCAATATGCCACGCCGCTCGCGCCGTTCACCGCGTCATCTGCGCGTGAGTGGTCAACGTCGTCGTCGCTATCGTGATGAGCGTTATCCGACACAATCGCCGATGCCGTTGGCGCAGGCTTCTGCTTCGCCGGAGATGGCATCCGGTAAAGTGTGGGTCCGCTATCCGGTGGCTGCATTGGCACAAAACGACGAACAGTCGGCTGAGCTGGCACCAGCTGTCGAAGCACCCATTGCGGCACTGCCAGTCATTGCTGCACTTGACGAGCAAGCACAGCCTGTTGCAACACCTGCAACGGACATCGTCATCTCACCGCTCGTAGACGACACGGTTAGTCCTGCGCCGGTCGCAGCTGAAAATGTCGCACAAGACTCGGTCGAAGCACCTGTTACCGTTGAACAGGCCGTAGCCCCTGAGGCGGTCGTAACAACAAAACCCGTTGAGGTTGCTGATGCAGAAGTGACTGAGCCTGTCTCTAGCACGGAAACCGCCTCAGAGCAAAGCCCAGTTGTCGAGGAACAGCCGGTGGTAACACCAGCGGCACCCGCACCAAGCGCTGAGCAGGCACCTGTTGAAGCCGTTGAGGAATACCCCGCAGTAGCGTCGGTTCCTCAGGCAACGGAAGAAACCGCACCAGCGGTTGCTGAAGTTGAAACGACTGAAGTCGAAACAGCTGAAACGGCCGTGACAGCAGCCGACGCGATTGAGACCGTTGCACCCATTGCAGCTGTCGAACCTGCGCCCGTGGTTGCCGAGTCTTCTGTTGCGACCACGACTCGTACGGTACAACCGTTACGCAGCACGGCTAAACAACAGCACTCTACCTCCGCACCGATGACCAAAGCGCCTGCGCCAGCCTACGAGGCGGAAGCACCGCGCCACAGCGATTGGGTACGCCCGACCACCGAGTTCGCCGGTAAAGGCAGCGCGGGTGGTCACTCTGCCGTCAACCACGCGACCGCAGCAGCAGCAAAACCCGCCGCGTTTGAGTAAATACGCCATCCAGGCAAAAAAAACCCTCTTCGGAGGGGTTTTTTTTATATCTGTATTGAAAACATCGTAGCTTAAATCAGCGCACGCAGCGGGGTTATTACCATACCCAGCGTTTTGCCTTCCAACTCGGTCACCAGTTGCTGAAAGTGCGGGGTTGCTTCGTGCTCCGTCAAGACCTCACGACTTGCCCAGCGTTCAAAAAAGACGAACGTACCCGGCGCTTCCAGTGATTCGTGCAGATCGTATTGCAGGTTTCCCGTTTCGGCACGACTGGGTGCCACCACTTTTTTAATCGCTTGTGCGACGGCATCAACGTGTTCTGGTTTAGCCTGAATACTGGCGACAATACGCAATTCCATATGTTGCTCCTGTTAGGTATCCCAACGGGCCTTGAATGGCCAGACTGAGAAATTAGCGATGGGACTTACCATACGCTACTCTTTCCCCACCGTGTACCCTGTACCACCGTGGTTAGCACAGAACGCCACTCGCCTCGAATAAGGTTTCGCCAGCAACAAACGGGTGCATTCCCAGCACTTTGCGCTTATGCTTGTGTCCCGCCGTATCTGCTCGTGACATTTAGCCCGCTGGAGCGCTTTTCATGACAACACTGTCTACCGTATTAAAAATTCGCCGTCCTGATGACTGGCATCTTCACCTGCGCGACGATGACGTACTCGCAACCGTGTTGCCGTTTACCAGTCGTCATTTTGGCCGCGCGATTGTAATGCCCAACCTGACACCGACGATCACCAGCATCACCAGTGCGCTGGCCTATCGCGAACGCATTATCGCCGCGATCCCGGCAGGTGACGATTTTCAACCGTTGATGACATGCTATCTGACAGACTCGCTAGACGCGGAAGAGGTCGTGGCAGGCTTCCAACAAGGGGTATTTACCGCCGCCAAGCTCTATTCAGCAAACGCGACCACCAACTCCAGTTTTGGTGTTACCGATGTCGCCAATATCTACCCTATCCTTGAGCAGATGGCAGACATCGGCATGCCGCTGCTGATTCACGGCGAAGTGACCGATCCAGCGATCGATATTTTCGACCGCGAAGCCCGTTTTATCGAATCAGTCATGGAGCCGCTGCGCAAACGCTTCCCTACACTGAAAATCGTGTTTGAACACATAACAACCCGCGAAGCCGCACAATACGTGTTGGACGGCGATCGCTATCTGGGCGCTACCGTAACACCGCAACACCTGATGTTTAACCGCAACCACATGCTGGTGGGCGGTGTGCGGCCTCACTTGTATTGCCTGCCGATTCTGAAACGCAATATTCACCAACAGGCACTGCGCGATGCGATCGCCAGTGGTTCCGACCGTTTCTTCCTCGGTACGGATTCAGCGCCTCATGCGCGCCACAAGAAAGAAGCAAGTTGTGGCTGTGCCGGGGTATTCAATTCGCAGGCCGCGCTTTGTGCCTACGCCAACGTGTTTGAAGAGATCGGCGCGCTGGATAAGTTAGAAGCGTTCTGCTCGCTCAATGGACCCGCATTTTACGGTTTACCCATGAATGAGGGCTGGATTGAACTGCATAAGGCTCCCACGACCTTCCCAGAAAGCATCGCGTTAGGTGATGACGCGCTGGTGCCCTTCCTTGCCGGTCAAACCTTGGACTGGCAAGTACGTTAATCTCACCGCCCGTGTGTTGCATATTCGCGGCGCACAGGCTTTTAACGGCCTTTGCATTTCACCACCACATATTTGTATCAGCCCTATTGCTCCCCCTGACCCTTTACTGTATAAAAAACCAGTAAATTAAAGGAGAGTATCATGCGCGTAGAACTCACATTAGCCAAATCAGCCCCTTTACCCGCTGGCGCCCTTGAAGCCTTGACGCACGAATTGACCCAGCGCGTACACCGTTATTATCCCGATAGTGCCATTCAGGTTCGTTACGCCGCAGCCAACAATCTGAGCGTATTGGGAGGAAACAAGGATGATAAAGCGTTAATTTCAGAAATTCTTCAGAAAACCTGGGAGAGCGCCGACGATTGGTTTAGCGCGGAATAATCACTGGCATTAATAATCGAGACCTTCTATTTTATCCTTGTAGTCTTCACACTAGCCGGTAGATGGTCGATGACGGAGAGACATGACAATGACGGTAGAAAAACCAGAACAAGCCATGACGTTCGGCGAATTATTGGCGCTCATTGGAGACCAGCAGCACAAGATTGATGCGCTGGAACTGGCGTTTTCCTCCCTGGCATTTGCATTGGATGAAAGAACGGCACAGCTGTTGCTACATAATTTGAAAGGCTTTGTTGAATAAATCAGAACTTGTAACGACTGTGCCCCAGGTCGATTGTTACGTGATGCGAATACTGTTCGGCATTCCTAATAGCGTGATCCGGTTAAGCGCTTTGACCATCGCCATGGCTTCACCCACCTGAGCATCGTAGTCACGCAGACTTAGATGACCACCCAGAAGCGTTTTGAACCGGAACTGTAGTGGTCAACTAATATTGGCCACCGCATTAGACTGTATGTAGAACAGTCGCTCAGATTCGTTTGGAGTTAAGCCGCCGTTATACCAGTGAGGCCGGATAGCGCTGTAATACCCCGTGATGTAGCGGATAATCGCGTCCTGGGCTTCGCTGAAGCTGTTGTAACCCTTTGTCGGCACCCATTCTGTCTTCAGGCTGCGGAAGAACCGCTCCATTGGCGCATTATCCCAGCAGTTACCCCGCCGACTCATACTCTGCTTTATCCGGCAGCGCCACAGGGCTTGCCGGTATTGACGGCTGGTATAGTGGCTGCCCTGGTCGCTGTGGAACATGACTCCTGTTGGTTGTCCCCGGAGTTCCCAGGCCATCTGCAACGCTTTAACTGTCAGCGCCGAGTCCGGCGACGTCGACATGGCCCAGCCCACCGGTTTGCGGGCGAACAGGTCTAGCACCACCGCAAGGTAAGCCCAGCATTTGCCCGTCCAGATGTAGGTCACATCGCCGCACCAGACCTGATCCGGCGCGGTAACCGCGAACTGGCGGTTGAGATAGTTCGGTATTTCAACGTGTTCATTGCCGCCGCGTTTGTATTTGTGAGCCGGTCGCTGGCAGCTGGCGATACCCAGCTCCTTCATCAGCTTGCCAGCCAGCCAGCGCCCCATTTTGACACCAGAGCTGCCGGTGACGATGGTCGCGATACTTCGAGCGCCGGCAGAGCCGCCGCTGGCGTTCCAGGCTTCCATGACGCGACTACACTTAACCACGTGCTCACCGTCGGGTTCATTAGCGGAAGCCTGCCAGTGCCTGTAGCTGCTGCGATGTACCTCAAAAGTTTGGCACAACGCCGTGACCGGGTATCGCGCCCTCAGCCTGTCGACTACCGTGAACCGTTGAGTGAGTCCGACATTAAGAGCGCCGTAGCCTTTTTTAGGATTTCGTTCTCCATTTCAAGGCATTGGACTTTTTTCTTCATCTCACGCAGCTCGAGCTGTTCAGGGGTAAGAGGAAGTCCCGTTGGCGTTTTTCCCTGTCGTTCAAGGCGAAGCTTATTGACCCAGCGACTAATGGCAGAATGGCTGACATTAACCGCCTCTGCGGCCTTAACGTATGTGTAGCCGTGGTCGACAACCAGCTTTGCGGCTTCGAGCTTAAATTCCGCCGTAAAATGTTTACCCATGAGGTCACCTGTCGTGTTGATGAGGTGAGCATATCACCTCCGCTCAGGTGGCCAGTATCAGTGTGCCACTACACAGATAATCTCATGCGTCGCACTGTCTACTGCCAGATGCAGCTTACGCCACACCCTGCGTCTGTCGGCACCATGCTGCCGGACTTTCCATTCGCCTTCGCCAAAGACCTTCAGGCCGGTTCCATTGCGTATTCGCATGCGATCGATCATCGATTCGCATCTAAGGTCGATCACGTTTTCGCATCGTAATCGATCACCCGGGAACCTAACTTTTTTATCGTTTTAGCGTGTTTCTTCTGCGCTTTCCACTGCCAGGCTATTTTTCCTTAATGATTCTCCCTGAAGCTCCACTCTGTGAGAGTTGTGGATCAGCCGATCCAGGAAGGCATCTGCCGCCGTCGGGTTTTCCATCACTCCGTACCATTGCTCCACCGGCAACTGGCTGATAAGGATCGTGCTGGTTTGCCCATATCGCTCTTCCGTTATTTCCAGCAAGTCATTGCATTGCCGCGTTGTGATAACTTCAAGACCAAGGTCGTCCAAGATAAGAAACTCTATTTTTTGAAGCTGTTTCAGTTGCTTAAGCCAGCTGCCGTCCAGTCGGCCCTGCTCAAGCTGATCCAGCAGCCGACCCATGCGCCAGTATTGAACGCTTCTCTTTTGCCGGCACGCCTGCTCGCCCAGGGCACAACCTACCCAGCTTTTTCCGCTGCCAGTTGGCCCTGTTATCAGGATATTCTTGCTGTGGGTGATGTAATGCCCGTTCAGAAGCTCGCGCATCTGTTCGGCCTTTAACCCTCGGGAGACCGGATAGTACATACCCTCAGGGGTTGCACCGTGGCGCAACCGTGCCTGCTTTCTCAACCGCCCAACACGGCTGTTTTCACGATTCAGTAGCTCTTCTTCGACAAGTAACCCCAGGCGTTCTGCGAACCTCAGCTCATTGTATGTACCAGGTGCCTCACGCTGGCGTATCATGCCATCGGCCATTGCCGACAGCTTCAGCGTTCTAAGTTTGGTTAGCAGGTCATCAGTCATAACGACTCCCTTTTTCAGTGGTAATATTTTGGACCACGCAGATTCTCGTGCTCCAGTGGAAGCTGTAACTCTCTATTTCCTTTAACTGTTTCTCCGATGCCCTCCCTGTTGTGACGCAGCAGATTCTCGATAAAACGCCTTTCCGGATGGTTCAGCCCGCAGGCCTTGTCACAGGCTTTTTCCAGCCGTTCGGCACCGTATTTTTTCTGGAGCGACAGTAGGCCGAGAACAGCCCGATAAGCCTGCTCAGGATGATTCTTCGCGTTTAGCATCGCTTCCACCACCTGCCGGGTCGCCTTGCCGGTTCTCGCGGCATTATCCAGCAGCTTTTCAGGTGTCCAGCTGCTGTGCCCGCGGTGATTGACCGGCATGTGTGCCGGATTCGTGCTGTGGCTGTACTGCCGATCGCTGCGAGGGTGCTGAGCCACGCAGCGGCCCTTATGCCAGACCTGGACCAACGTCTGACCCGCTTTTACCGACAGCCTTTCACCAACCAGCTCATGGGGAACGGAGTACCAGTGGCGGTCGTATTCGACGTGATAGTCAGGAGCGACCTTCACCGCACGGTATTCGGTGTATTCATAGGGCATGGCTGGCAACGGCTGCAGGCACGGCGCATCGAGCAGCGCAAAGCGCTGCGCTCGGCTCTGGCCCCCATAACCTTTCATTGGCCGGTTATTCAGCTCGGTCATCAGCTCACTGAGCCTGACGTTGAGCGCATGCATCGTATGGAAGGTTTCATTGCGTATTCGCGCCAGGAGCCACCTTTCGACCAGCAGGACGCCGTTTTCCACTTTGGCCTTGTCTTTCGGTTTGTAGGGTCTGGCTGGCATCACTACCGTGCTGTAATGCGAGGCCAAAGACTGATAGCTGTCGTTGATGACCGGCTCGTAGCGATCTGCTTTGCTCACCGCGCTACGCAGATTATCGGGTACCAGCAGGGCTGGAACGCCGCCGAGGAAGGTCAGGCAGTGGCTGTTAGCATTCAGCCAGCTCATCATGTCCTGACCGGGGCAGGCTTCTGCATAGGTATAATTTGACGCTCCCATGACAGCGACGAAGATGGCGACCCGGCGCACATTTCCCGTATCGGGGTCGGATACCGGCACCGTGGGCCCGCAGAAGTCGATGAACAGCTTCTCACCGGCACGGTGGGTCTGGCGCATCGAGCGTTTCTGGCATTTCTTCCATTGGCGATAACAACGGCAGAACTGAGAGTAGCCCAGCGCCATTTCTCCGGTTTCGGTGCTGTATTCTATCCACAACAGCTGCCTGGTAACCCCTGGCCGTCTTAGCTCGGTATCGATATACAGCCAGTCTGGCGCGATAAGCTCCGAGGTGCGCATTCTGCGGGTGGGGAACAGCATCTTTTCCAGTTTTTCTGGCAAGAGCGCATCAGGCAATGGCCACGACAGCGATGCGGCGGTAAAACGGGAGAGCACCTCATAAACTGTGGAAGGGCTGACCCTAAGAGCAGCGGCGATGGTGCGATTAGACTGGTTGCACTCAAATTTGAGTTTGAAGATCTGAAGACAAGTCTCCATGGGACTCCTGCTTTTTCTCTTTCTGGCCATCGTTATCTCCATTTCAGTAGAAACTGCGAACGGAGAGGAGGTTAGAAGAGTTAAGTCCCGGAGTGATCGATACGACGCGAATCAGTGATCGACCTTAGATGCGAAATCGTGATCGATTGTCATGCGAATCACTGATCGATCACGATGCGAATATGCACTTCTGCGCGATAACCACGGCAGAGTTGGCATAATAGGGCTGGGTAAAGGCCACTTGCTTGCTGTGCTCTGGAGTGATGTCCATCCCGGAGATCACGGCATCGTAACGACGGAATTTCAGCGCCGGAATCAGGCTGTCGAAAGCCTGGTTGGTGAAGGTGCAGTTAGCTTGCATCTGTTTGCACAGGGCTTTCGCCAGATCCATATCAAAGCCGACGATCTCGTTGTTGGCATCGAGAGATTCAAATGGCGGATAGGTGGCGGAGGCGGAAAAACGGATAGTGTCTGCGGCGTTAGCGCCAAATGCCATACCTGCCAGTAACGTGGCGACCACGAATTTTTTCATGTTGTGCTCCAACGATTTTTTTAAATTTTTCCTGCGGCATGCTTTCCGCTCAACGGTAATCACATTGCTATTGAATGAATTTATATGCAAATAAAATGATTAAAAATGCATTTGAGTGGTGATAAAACAGACAAAAAAAGCAGGCCTCGGCCTGCTTTTTGTCGTACAAGATGGATCAGTTACGGTGTTCAAACGCCAGTGCACGTCGTTCGATGAGCCGCATCAGCAATGTTAACAACCCATTGACGCACAGGTAAATAATCCCTGCGGCACCGAACACGGCGACATCGTAGGTACGACCATACATCAGTTGGCTGTAACCCATCACCTCCATCAGCGTGATGGTATAAGCCAGCGAGGTACTTTTAAACACCAACACCACTTCGTTTGAATAGGACGATAGGGCGCGTTTGAAGGCATAGGGCAGCAAAATACGCAATGTTTGTGCCGGTGACATACCCAGCGCTGCGCAGGATTGCCACTGCCCGGAAGGTATGGCGCGTACCGCACCGTAAAACAGTTGCGTAGTATAGGCCGCGCTGTTTAATGCCAGCGCAATCATGGCGCACAGCCAGGGTTGAGAGAGCAAGTGCCACAACCACGGGATCTGCTGGATTGCCGGAAACTGGCCCGGACCATAGTAGATCAGGAAGATTTGCACCAGCAGCGGTGTGCCGGTAAACAGCGTGATGTACGCCCGGGATAACAGCGACAACACCGGTGTTTTTAACGCAAGCACTGCCGTCAGCACCAAAGAGATAACCAGTGCGGCAATCAGCGCCACCAGCGTAAGGCTAAGGCTGGTGTGCAACTCTTTGAGCAATTCAGGTAAGTAGGCGAGCATCAGGACGGCCTCCGTTCAAAACGCGTAGTACGCAGTTCGATACGTTTGAGGACGTATTGACTTAACAAGGTGATTACCAGATAAATCACTGCCGCAATCACATACCAGGTAAAGGGCTCTTGGGTACGTGTGGCGATGCTCTTGGTTTGCAGCATCAGATCGTTCACGCTAATCAGTGACACCAATGCGGTATCTTTCAGCAATACCAGCCATTGGTTGCCGAGACCGGGCAGGGCATGACGCCACATTTGCGGAATGATCAGACGAAAGAAGATGGCTGCTTTACTCAAACCCAGGGCTTGCCCTGATTCGCGCTGCCCTTGCGGGACCGCTTTGAGCGCGCCGCGCAGCGTTTGTGACGCATAGGCTGCATACAGCAGCGCCAATGCAATCACACCGCACAGAAACGGGCTGACTTCAAACGTCTCAATGTTTAACTTGATGGGATACGCTGTGCCACCAATACTGAGCGTAAAGCCATCAGCCAGTATCAGCAGCAGCTGTGATGAACCAAAATAGATAAACAGCACCACCAGAATTTCCGGCAGACCGCGTAGCAGCGTCACTAACGCTGTGCCACACCAGGAAACGGGCTTCCAGCGCGCCATTTCCCAGACAGCAAACAGCATCGCCAGAATCAAACCGAGTACCAGTGCACAAACGGCAAGGCCGACGGTCATGCCGGCGGCGCTTGCAAGAGGATGAAATTCAATCATTGAGCGAGATTACTGCTGAAACCATTTGTTGTAGATGGACTGATAAGTGCCATCCTGTTTGACTTTGTCCAGCGCGTCATTGAAGCGTTTGACCAGTGCATCGTTACCCTGACGCACCGCAATGCCCAAACCGATACCAAAGTAGTTTTTATCCGTCACGCTGCTGCCTACGGTAGCCAACTGGTCATTCTGTTTCAGCCACTCATTCACCACGGCGGTGTCACCGAATACCGCGTCCAGACGGCCGCTTTTCAGATCCAGAATGGCATTCTGATAGCTGTCATAGGGCACTGTGGTCACATCTTTGTGTTGGTCCAGCAGGTATTTCTGGTGAGTCGTACCGTTCTGCACGCCAACGCGCTTACCTTTCAGGGCACCAATATCGGCCACTTTGCCTTTCTGTGCGATAAACAGCGCAGAGTTGTCGTAGTAAGGTTGGCTAAAGGTAACCTGTTGCTGACGTTCCGGCGTAATATCCATCCCCGCCATAACCGCTTCATAACGGCGGAATTTAAGCCCTGGGATCAAGCTGTCAAAGGCCTGATTGCTAAACGTACAGGTGGCGTTCATCTCTTTGCACAGCGCATTCGCAAGATCGACGTCAAACCCTTGGATCTTGTTATCATCGCCCACGAATTCGAACGGAGGGTAAGAGGCTTCAGTCGCGAAACGGATGGTTTCAGCGGCGCTGGCGGCAACGCTGGCGCTGGCGAGGAGTGCTGCAACGAGTAATTTTTTCATTGTCATTTCCATCTTGTTCATCAATGAGAAAGATAACTGGCGAACTCAGCGGTTTGCGGCGCAGTAAAGTGGCCCGCATCACCCTGTTCGACAATACGGCCATTTTCCATGTACACCACACGGCTGGCAGTTTTACGTGCAAAATCCACTTCGTGAGTGACGATCACCTGGGTGATGCCGGTCTGTGCCAGTTCCTGAATAATACCGACCACCTGGGCCGTGATTTCAGGATCGAGCGCGGCCGTTGGTTCATCAAACAGCAGCACCTGGGGTTCCATCATCAGTGCGCGGGCAATCGCCACGCGTTGCTGTTGCCCACCAGACAAATGCAGCGGGAAACGATCGGCAAAATCGCGCAGGCGTAAACGTGTTAACAGTTTGTCTGCACGTGCCAGCGCCTCGTCTTTGCTCAACCCCAATACCCGACAAGGTGCCTCGGTCAGGTTTTTCGTGACGGTCAGGTGTGGCCACAGGTTGTATTGTTGAAATACCATGCCGACATTGCGGCGCAACTCACGAATGGCACCGTCACTCGGCGGCTGTGCAAACGTAAACTGGTTGCCTGCAATGGCAAGCGTGCCCGAACGTGGCATTTCCAGCAGGTTCAATACGCGCAGCAGCGAGCTTTTCCCTGCACCGCTGGGGCCCAATAACACCAGCGTTTCGCCAGCCGGACAATCAAGGGTGACATCGAATAGCGCCTGATGCGCGCCATATAAACAGTTAATGCTGTTTAGTTGAATACTCATGCGCAAGAATTGAATAGACATTGATGCCGCGAATGTTAACGTCGGCAGGATACTTATGCAATCGCCGTGGGTTAAAATTTGCTAATTAGCGGACTAATGGATAAATAATAGCACAAAATATCGGTTAAGCGGCGGGGTGGCTGTAATTGTCGGGACCGAAGGATAACAGACAGCTAATCTGCCCGTATAGGCGACTATCATGCTGCGGTTTCTCATCGATAGCATCAAAAAATACAGGTTGTGAATGAGTTATAGTGATGAATGGTTGAGGTTTTATGTGGAAAAATTAATGGTTTGTATATTTTTAGTTATGGCGTTAGCGCACCAATGGCGACGGTAGGCTGTGCCTGTCAACAAGCGCATACAGAAAAGAGCGTAATAGAATGAATGCAAGTGCAATTCCCATCCTGATGTATCACCATGTTGGCCCTAAACCTGGGCTGGTGACGCTGTCGCCCGACACCTTTATCGAACAGATGGCCTGGTTGGCGCGCGCTGGGTGGAAAACCGTGACTGCGGCTGAATTAGAAGGATTTTACCGCGGGGAGCCTTTGCCGCGTAAAAGTGTGATGATCACCTTTGACGACGGTTATTTAGATAATTGGGTTTATGCGTTTCCGGCGTTAAAACTTCTTGGGCTGCATGCGCATATTTTTCTGATTACCAGCCAGATTGGCGACGGACCCGTTCGCCAACTGACGGAGATTGCATTCTCTCACAAAGCGTGTGAGGAAAAAGTCGCCACCGGCCATGCCGACGATGTGATGATGCGTTGGTCTGAAATTGAAGAGATGCAAGCCAGTGGGTTAGTGGAGTTTCACGCGCATACCCATACGCATCAGCGCTGGGACTGGCAAATCACCGATCCTGCTGAGCGCCACCGCGCATTGGAAACCGATCTGCGTTTGTGCCGTGAAACGCTGCTTGCGCGACTGGGGTCGTGTAGCCGCCATTTTTGCTGGCCTATGGGTTTTTATAACCACGATTACGCTGCCATTGCTCAAGCGCAAGGGTTTGACTATCTCTACACCACTGAACGACGGATGAACATGCCCCGACACCTGACCTGGCGCTTGGGACGTATCAGCACCAAAGAGCGAGAAGACACCTCTTGGCTTAAACGGCGGTTGTTTCTTTATACCACACCGGTTATTTCTTCATTATTTGCATTACATAAAGGTCAGCGTTATACCTGAGGTTCTTTTTATGCAATGGCAACGTACCCAGAATAATGTTCCTGGGCATTTTATGTATTTATTTTTCGAAAGTACGTTTCTGTATAAAAAGTATTTACCTTCCGTTTAGCTTCGCTCTCATAAAATTACGCCAGACGTTATACACTCCGTGCATATTCTCGTTTGAGGGTAAGGTGTTGGTTGTTTTTACTAGGTTGTATCCCTTAATCCCATGAGTTATACTAACTGTTTGTTTCTACATCATTTTGAACTATGGCTCGCTACGACCTTCCCGATGAAGCGTGGGCTATCATCCAGCCCTTACTCCCTGCTGAACCAACAACACCACAGGCCGGACGCCCATGGGCTGAGCATCGCATGATTATCAATGGCATGTTCTGGGGGCTGTGCTCTGGTGCCCCATGGCGTGATTTACCTGAGCGATACGACCCATGGAAAACGTTTATAACCGCTTTAATCGATGGTCAAAATCGGGAGTCATTAACATTATTTTCAATAAGTTACTTTCATCACTTGATGCCCATGGCCTCGTGGACTGGTCAGCGACTGCGCTGGATGGTAGCAATATCAGGGCGCTGAAATGTGCTGCCGGTGCTCAAAAAAACATCCCGATATCACCGGAGATAATGGGCTGGGTCGCTCTCGAGGTGGTTTTGGCACCAAAATCCATATGGCTACAGACGGAAGTGGTCTTCCGTTAAACATCGTGTTGAGCCCCGGTCAGGCTCATGAAAGTCAGTTTGCACTACGTCTTTTGGACGGTATTGGTGTTCCACGCCAGAACGGCAGTATGAAACGCCGTGGTCATGCGGTACTCGCTGACAAGGCGTACTCCGGGCATGTATTACGTAACGAGCGGAAAAACAGAGGTATAAAAACTGTCATCCCCCGAAAATCCACTGAAAAAATGGCGGTGGATGGTCGTTCAAAGCTCGATCGTGACGCCTACCGCAATCGGAACGTTGTTGAGCGGTGTTTTGGCCGTCTGAAAGAATACCGTCGCAGTGCGACACGTTACGACAAAACGGCGAGGAATTATCTGGCAATGTTGAAACTGGGCTGCATCCGCCTGTTTTACCAGAGGTTATGTAATTAAGGGACACAGCCTAGGTTTATTTATGAGAAAACGCATTCTCTACACGGAATCCTCTAAGAATGTTGGCGGGCAGGAATTGCAAGCGATGATGCAATTACACGCCTTACAACATTTAGGCTTTGAGGTGCTATTGGCATGTCGCCCGGAAAGTGAAGTTGCTACACTTGCCGCAGAAAAACATATTCCAATATACCCGATTACATTTCGAAATAGTTATCATTTCCCCTCGTTGTGGCGTTTCAGACAGCTTATTAATGAATATCATCCCTTATTTGTCGTCAGTCACAGCGGGCATGATGCAAATATTGCTGCGCTGGCGACCAAGCTGACCTGGAACAAGCCAACGCTCGTGCGGCAAAAAACCTATCTTACCAGCAGGATTAAGCCGTTTAGCACCAATTATCTGGCGGATCAGGTAGTGGTGCCCAGTAGTGGTATGAAGCGCGCAATGGTTGCGGGTGGCTGTCGTGATGAAAAAATTGAGGTAGTCGCACCCGGGTTTGACTTTGCTACCTTGCATGCTCAAAGTGAGCGGCCTTTGCCTGTCTCTGTGCAATGTTGGCTGGAGGCCGGTACGTCGCCTGTCATTGTACAGGTCGGTATGCTGCGTGGTGAAAAAGGACATGATACCGCGTTAGCCGCGTTGGCGGCGCTCAAGCAGTCAGGCCATGCATTTCGTTATCTGATCGTTGGTGATGGCCCTGAGTACAAGGTTATCAACGCGATGATTGCACGCTATGGTTTGCAAGATAACGCGCTGATGGCGGGCAAGCTGTTTCCGGCTGCGGCCGTCTACCGGCATGCAGACCTGGTGTTGATGCCTTCACGTAATGAGTCTTTTGGGATGGCACTGGTTGAGGCGATGTATTTTGGCGTCCCGGTGATGGCGAGTGACGTGGGAGGCATCCCGGATGTTATCCGCCATCAGGAAAATGGCGTATTGCTGCCGTGCGATGATGTTGCGGCCTGGCAGAATGCTATTGCTGATTTCCTTATGCATCCTGCTCCCTACCGTCAGAGGGCCCGCCACGCCTGCGACGACGTGATGTTGCGCTACTCTATCGATGCCTGCGTCAAGAAAATTATCGCATTGGCCTATAAGGAACCCTCACCCGCGGTTTAGGGTGTGGCAACGCCTTAGGTTACGCCAGTACCGTATCCCCGTGCAGTTGGCAACAGCACGCGAGCACATAGCCTTGTGCAATCTCTTCTGCTGTCAGCGTCATGGTGCTACTGGTGGTGTAATCGCCGGAAAGCACTTTGGTTTTGCAACTGCCGCATACGCCTGCGCGGCAGGCGGCATTAACGGGTATTTTATGGCTTTCCAGCGCAGCTAATAGACTGATGCCCACCGGAACACGCAGTGTATTAAGCGGCTGGCGAATTGTCAGCGTCAACTGCTCACCGTCCTCTTCCAGTGATTCAGCACCAATCTGGAACTGCTCTTTGTAAAAACGTGTTGCGGGGACGCCAGCATCGGCGACCAGTGCGGCAACTTGCTGCATATAAGGGGCAGGGCCGCAGGTCATCACAATGCGCTGTGCCAGATCCGGCACGGCTTGTTTCAGTAACTCAGGTGTTAACCTTCCGGCGAGAAAACCAGTTTCGGCGTCAAATTCGGCGACCAACGTCAGCATCAGCTGTGATGGATAGTGTTCTGTAAGGCGTTGCCACTCCGTGGAAAAAATCACCTGCTGTGGGTTACGAACATTAAAGATAACCTGCAAGTGAACGTTGGGGCGGTGCGCCAATAACCAGCGACTCATCGACATAATGGGCGTAACGCCACAGCCTGCGGCCATCATCAGATAACATTCCTGTTCGGCATAACCCGCATCGACGCAGGTAAATTCACCTTGTGCATCGGAAAGCCACAGATAGTCACCGGGTTTGACCTGCTGCGTCAGCCAGTCAGAGCCCGTCCCCTGTTCTACACGCCGCACCGTCAGCGTGATAAACGGGCTTAATCCAGGGGTTGAGGAGAGGGTATAGGCCATATCGTTATACACATCTTTTGGCCATTTTTTGAACAGGATGCTCAGAACCCCGTGAATTAAGGCATTCAAGCCATCCCATTGGCTTTTTGAGGTTCAAAATGCCACTCTGAGATAAACCCGTAACTCATTGATTAAAAAGTGCGTTAGAACGATGTGTATAACGATATGGGTATAGGCCACCTCGTTATACACAAGTCCGCAACGCCTTATATGCCAAGGGTTAGCGGGCTGAAATAGGCAGCCGGTGGGGTTGTAAATGAAGTGAAACCGACGTGTACTATCGCCATTTACGGCGCTGAAAAATGACACGGGATTCAGATGGCTGGGCACACCAAGAACTGGAAGGGGTAAATCTTGGTGACACGAGGCTCAATAAGCGCGCCAAAGGGCTTTTGATACGGCTGGCTGAGAATCCGCAAGCCAGCATTCCGCATGCGTGCCTCGGATGGTCTGAGACGCTGGGTGCTTACCGCTTCATGGAGAACCAAGCATTCGAATGGCGAGACATTCTGCAACCTCACTGGCAGCGTACGCAGGAAAGGATCCGAGAACACGAGGTTGTGCTGTGTATCCAAGACACTACCGAGCTTGACTTCAACGGGCAGCAAATCCAAGGCTTGGGTCCCTTGAACTACGAAGCCAGGCGTGGTCTGTACCTGCATCCGACCTACGCGGTCAGTCCGGATCGCGTGGGGTTGGGCGTACTGGATGCGTGGATGTGGGCAAGAGAGTCGAAGGATGCAGACGGAAAACGCGATGGGCTCAAGGAGAGTACGCGCTGGCTCGAGGGATACGAGCGAGTTGCTGAACTCGCCTCGGAGTTGCCAAACACACGTCTGGTGTACTTAGCCGATCGCAAAGCGGATATCAAGGCGTTGATGCAGCTCGCTGATGACCTTGGCACTCCGGCTGACTGGTTGATCCGCTCGACTCATAATCGCAGTCTGGACTGTAATGAGAAGCTTTGGCAGAAGGTTGGAAAAACCGTGCCGGTGGGAGAAATCCAATTCGTTATGGCGGCTCGCGCGGGGCAGAAGGCGCGTACGGTGAAACAGGCGCTGCGCGTGAAGCGAGTGTCGCTGCGTTGCGGGTTGGCAGTGACTTGTGTGATAGCCAAGGAAATTGAGCCGCCAGCAGGCGTGAAGCCGGTCGAGTGGCGGTTGCTGAGCAATCGCGTACCTGAAGGACGAGAAGATATCGTGGAGCTGATCGACTGGTATCGGGCTAGATGGGAAATCGAGATGTTCTTCAATGTGCTGAAGAACGGCTGCTGTGTCGAAGCGTTACAGTTATCGACCGTGGATCGCATTGAGCGGGCATTGGCGCTGTTCATGATCGTGGCATGGCGCATCGCCTATTTAATGCGTATGGGACGAACCTGTCCAGAGCTGGACGCAATGTTGTTCTTTGATTCCGACGAGACTCATGGAGCTTACCTACTGATGAACAAGCGTATGCCCAAGGGCCGCCCTAAGCTAAACGAAGTATTGCGCTTAGTTGCGCAACTGGGAGGCTTTCTTGCTCGAAAAGGCGACGGTGAACCAGGCGCAAAAACTATCAGGAAAGGCTTGCAGAAAGTCATGACGGCCGCCGAAACGCTACGCGCGCTCAGGCACGAACAGAGATGTGTATAACGAGGTGGGTATAGGCGCGCAGGGTATCGGGGTCGTTGGCAATGCAAACCAGAGCATACTGTCCCGGACGATAGGGGTAGAAATCGTGATTAATCAGCGAAAGCGTCCAGACGTCAGGCGTTTCCTGACGAATGGAGTGAACTTGCATGCGGTTCGGGCATGCGGAGGTCGGTTGTGTCATGTGTGCTCTCCAAACAGCACAAGCGACGCGTTGCCGCGCCGCTTGTTATCCTATTGCTCTCAAGCGGACAGAATAGTGTTGATGTCTTCTTCTACGGTGGTTATCGAACGCATACCGAATTTTTCGTTCAGCACGGCCAGCAGGTTATCCGTCAGGAAGCCGGGGGCGGTAGGACCGGTTCTGATGTTTTTGACGCCCAGCGACAGCAGCGTGAGCAGAATGACGATGGCTTTTTGCTCAAACCAGGAGAGTATCAGGCTCAATGGCAGGTCGTTCACGCCACAGCCTAGTTTTTCTGCCAGTTTCACGGCCAGAATGATGGCTGAGTAAGCATCGTTACACTGACCGACATCGAGCAGACGTGGTAATCCTTCCAGCGTGCCAAAATCCAGCTTGTTAAAGCGATATTTACCGCATGCCAGCGTCATGATTAGGCAATCATCAGGAACACTACGGGTGAAATCGGTGAAGTAGCTGCGTTCACTGCGGCTACCGTCACATTCCCCCACAAGGAACACATGACGTAACTTACCGTTAGCCACCAAATCGATCACGGTATCCGCCGCGCTGAGCAGGGTCTCACGCCCGAAACCGACGGTAATGTTGTGCTCAATTTCACTGTACGGGAAACCGGCCAGGTCTTGTACCTGAGCAATAATCTGGCTGAAATCATCGCCTTCCAGATGGTTGATGCCCGGCCAACCTACAATGCTGCGCGTCCAGATACGATCGCCGTAGTTTCCGACATTCGGGTCGATGATACAGTTGGACGTCATCACGATAGGACCTGGGAACTTGGCAAATTCAACCTGCTGGTTCTGCCATCCGCTGCCGTAGTTACCCACCAGATGCGAGAATTTTTTCAACTCGGGATAGCCGTGCGCCGGTAACATTTCACCGTGGGTGTAAATGTTGACGCCAGTGCCTTCGGTCTGTTCCAACAGCATCCGCAGGTCTTTCAAATCGTGACCGGAAATCAGAATGGCCTTGCCTGCTACCGGGCGCACGTTTACCTGGGTCGGATGGGAATGGCCATAGGCGTCGGTTTCACCTTTATCGAGGATCGTCATCACATTAAAGTTCATTTTGCCAATTGTAGTGGCACACTGATACTGGCCACCTGATCGGAGGTGATATGCTCACCTCATCAACACGACAGGTGACCTCATGGGTAAACATTTTACGGCGGAATTTAAGCTCGAAGCCGCAAAGCTGGTTGTCGACCACGGCTACACATACGTTAAGGCCGCAGAGGCGGTTAATGTCAGCCATTCTGCCATTAGTCGCTGGGTCAATAAGCTTCGCCTTGAACGACAGGGAAAAACGCCAACGGGACTTCCTCTTACCCCTGAACAGCTCGAGCTGCGTGAGATGAAGAAAAAAGTCCAATGCCTTGAAATGGAGAACGAAATCCTAAAAAAGGCTACGGCGCTCTTAATATCGGACTCACTCAACGGTTCACGGTAGTCGACAGGCTGAGGGCGCGATACCCGGTCACGGCGTTGTGCCAAACTTTTGAGGTACATCGCAGCAGCTACAGGCACTGGCAGGCTTCCGCTAATGAACCCGACGGTGAGCGCGTGGTTAAGTGTAGTCGCGTCATGGAAGCCTGGAACGCCAGCGGCGGCTCTGCCGGCGCTCGAAGTATCGCGACCATCGTCACCGGCAGCTCCGGTGTCAAAATGGGGCGCTGGCTGGCTGGCAAGCTGATGAAGGAGCTGGGTATCGCCAGCTGCCAGCGACCGGCTCACAAATACAAACGCGGCGGCAATGAACACGTTGAAATACCGAACTATCTCAACCGCCAGTTCGCGGTTACCGCGCCGGATCAGGTCTGGTGCGGCGATGTGACCTACATCTGGACGGGCAAATTCTGGGCTTACCTTGCGGTGGTGCTAGACCTGTTCGCCCGCAAACCGGTGGGCTGGGCCATGTCGACGTCGCCGGACTCGGCGCTGACAGTTAAAGCGTTGCAGATGGCCTGGGAACTCCGGGGACAACCAACAGGAGTCATGTTCCACAGCGACCAGGGCAGCCACTATACCAGCCGTCAATACCGGCAAGCCCTGTGGCGCTGCCGGATAAAGCAGAGTATGAGTCGGCGGGGTAACTGCTGGGATAATGCGCCAATGGAGCGGTTCTTCCGCAGCCTGAAGACAGAATGGGTGCCGACAAAGGGTTACAACAGCTTCAGCGAAGCCCAGGACGCGATTATCCGCTACATCACGGGGTATTACAGCGCTATCCGGCCTCACTGGTATAACGGCGGCTTAACTCCAAACGAATCTGAGCGACTGTTCTACATACAGTCTAATGCGGTGGCCAATATTAGTTGACCACTACATTTTGATGTTGAATTGAACATATCAAAATCAGGCAATTACACAAATTTATGTACAGGGTCGCATAGAGTCGTTGACCCGGATCATCAAACGCCTCTTAGGCGTATTCATGTTCAGCGAAAGTAGGAATTTTTTACCGTGCAACTTGCCCCCCGATCCATATTGTTTACTCGGGTCATTCGGTATACGCCCATCATCAATCAAAAAACTTTGCTGGCTCATGCCTGCCGTGAAGACCTCATCAACATATTTCTTGTAGAGCCAGGGCGTACCAAACCAGAACACTGGTGACTGAGTGATAATAATATCTGCCCAAAGGTGTTTTTGGACCTCTTCATTAATGTTGTAGCCCTTTTCAATATAAGTCTGCTGAATGTGGTATCCCTTTTTAACCATTTCATCCTTAATCAACGCGACGTATTCTCGGTTAAGTGCTCCTTCGCTGAGGCCAGAATAAGTCTGATGTGCATTGATGATAAGCACGTTTTTTATCCGAGGCTGAGTTGCGCCAATAGCGTCGGTGGTAAAACTGGGTAACACCACAGCGGCGGTGGCTACCAATCCAGCTTTAATAAAGTCACGCAGCTCTCGAGCCACGGCATCCTCACCATTAGTTTGTTTGCCGGCAGATGTGCCGCAGGGGAACCGCCAGTTCTTATCCATCATGTCAATTCCTTTTGCCGTTTTATAAAGAAAGACCCACGAAACCACGATGGCTAGGCTGTGTCCCTTAATTACATAACCTCTGGTAAAACAGGCGGATGCAGCCCAGTTTCAACATTGCCAGATAATTCCTCGCCGTTTTGTCGTAACGTGTCGCACTGCGACGGTATTCTTTCAGACGGCCAAAGCACCGCTCAACAACGTTCCGATTGCGGTAGGCGTCACGATCGAGCTTTGAACGACCATCCACCGCCATTTTTTCAGTGGATTTTCGGGGGATGACAGTTTTTATACCTCTGTTTTTCAGCTCGTTACGTAATACATGCCCGGAGTACGCCTTGTCAGCGAGTACCGCATGACCACGGAGTTTCATACTGCCGTTCTGGCGTTGAACACCAATACCGTCCAAAAGACGTAGTGCAAACTGACTTTCATGAGCCTGACCGGGGCTCAACACGATGTTTAACGGAAGACCACTTCCGTCTGTAGCCATATGGATTTTGGTGCCAAAACCACCTCGAGAGCGACCCAGACCATTATCTCCGGTGATATCGGGATGTTTTTTTGAGCACCGGCAGCACATTTCAGCGCCCTGATATTGCTACCATCCAGCGCAGTCGCTGACCAGTCCACGAGGCCATGGGCATCAAGTGATGAAAGTAACTTATTGAAAATAATGTTAATGACTCCCGATTTTGACCATCGGTTAAAGCGGTTATAAACGGTTTTCCATGGGCCGTATCGCTCAGGTAAATCACGCCATGGGGCACCAAAGCACAGCACCCAGAACATGCCATTGATAATCATGCGATGCTCAGCCCATGGGCGTCCGGCCTGTGGTGTTGCTGGTTCAGCAGGGAGTAAGGGCTGGATGATAGCCCATGCTTCATCGGGAAGGTCGTAGCGAGCCATAGTTCAAAATGATTTAGAAACAAACAGTTAGTATAACTCATGGGATTAAGGGACACAGCCTAGAATAAGGGGGATAGCTAACAAGGATGACAACGATCAGGATTTATTCGGATGCAAAAAGCGAGCACTTAGGATAATTCCCCAAAAGGGGTATGCAAGAATAATGGGATAAACTGTGCTGTGATAAGGCAAGAACAAAAAAAGAACCTTTCGGTTCTTTAAGTGTTGGAGCGGGAAACGAGACTCGAACTCGCGACCCCGACAAGGTCGTGCTCTACCAACTGAGCTATTCCCGCATCATGCTATAAATACTGGCCATCGTAACACTATATAAGATCAATATATACTGCTACCTGGTTAGCGTTGGTCACCAACCTGTCCATGGCGAGCATTTTACTGACCCACTCTGACCCATATCGTTATACACATCTTTTGGCCATTTTTTGAACAGGATGCTCAGAACCCCGTGAATTAAGGCATTCAAGCCATCCCATTGGCTTTTTGAGGTTCAAAATGCCACTCTGAGATAAACCCGTAACTCATTGATTAAACAGTGCGTTAGAAAGATGTGTATAACGATATGACTCTGACCCACCTCGTTATACACAAGTCCGCAACGCCTTATATGCCAAGGGTTAGCGGGCTGAAATAGGCAGCCGGTGGGGTTGTAAATGAAGTGAAACCGACGTGTACTATCGCCATTTACGGCGCTGAAAAATGACACGGGATTCAGATGGCTGGGCACACCAAGAACTGGAAGGGGTAAATCTTGGTGACACGAGGCTCAATAAGCGTGCCAAAGGGCTTTTGATACGGCTGGCTGAGAATCCGCAAGCCAGCATTCCGCATGCGTGCCTCGGATGGTCTGAGACGCTGGGTGCTTACCGCTTCATGGAGAACCAAGCATTCGAATGGCGAGACATTCTGCAACCTCACTGGCAGCGTACGCAGGAAAGGATCCGAGAACACGAGGTTGTGCTGTGTATCCAAGACACTACCGAGCTTGACTTCAACGGGCAGCAAATCCAAGGCTTGGGTCCCTTGAACTACGAAGCCAGGCGTGGTCTGTACCTGCATCCGACCTACGCGGTCAGTCCGGATCGCGTGGGGTTGGGCGTACTGGATGCGTGGATGTGGGCAAGAGAGCCGAAGGATGCAGACGGAAAACGCGATGGGCTCAAGGAGAGTACGCGCTGGCTCGAGGGATACGAGCGAGTTGCTGAACTCGCCTCGGAGTTGCCAAACACACGTCTGGTGTACTTAGCCGATCGCGAAGCGGATATCAAGGCGTTGATGCAGCTCGCTGATGACCTTGGCACTCCGGCTGACTGGTTGATCCGCTCGACTCATAATCGCAGTCTGGACTGTAATGAGAAGCTTTGGCAGAAGGTTGGAAAGACCGTGCCGGTGGGAGAAATCCAATTCGTTATGGCGGCTCGCGCGGGGCAGAAGGCGCGTACGGTGAAACAGGCGCTGCGCGTGAAGCGAGTGTCGCTGCGTTGCGGGTTGGCAGTGACTTGTGTGATGGCCAAGGAAATTGAGCCGCCAGCAGACGTGAAGCCGGTCGAGTGGCGGTTGCTGAGCAATCGCGTACCTGAAGGACGAGAAGATATCGTGGAGCTGATCGACTGGTATCGGGCTAGATGGGAAATCGAGATGTTCTTCAATGTGCTGAAGAACGGCTGCTGTGTCGAAGCGTTACAGTTATCGACCGTGGATCGCATTGAGCGGGCATTGGCGCTGTTCATGATCGTGGCATGGCGCATCGCCTATTTAATGCGTATGGGACGAACCTGTCCAGAGCTGGACGCAATGTTGTTCTTTGATTCCGACGAGACTCATGGCGCTTACCTACTGATGAACAAGCGTATGCCCAAGGGCCGCCCTAAGCTAAACGAAGTATTGCGCTTAGTTGCGCAACTCGGAGGCTTTCTTGCTCGAAAAGGCGACGGTGAACCAGGCGCAAAAACTATCTGGAAAGGCTTGCAGAAAGTCATGACGGCCGCCGAAACGCTACGCGCGCTCAGGCACGAACAGAGATGTGTATAACGAGGTGACTCTGACCAGTCAATAAAATTATCCCTTACCGCTCATCAATTGCTGTTTTTTACGACGCAGAGGTCAGGAATCCAGCAAATCACGCCACGCGGAACTCAAATACTGGAACATGGACCAAAAGGTTAACACAGCGGCAATGTAGAGCGCGATAATGCCCGCGCCTTCGACCATACGCTCAGGGCGCCAGAGTAGACCAACTAGCGCCAGCATTTGCGCCGTTGTTTTCACCTTTCCGATCCAAGACACCGCAACGTGACTGCGTTTGCCAATCTCAGCCATCCATTCGCGCAGAGCGGAAATAATGATTTCGCGCGCAATCATCGTGGCGACTGGCAAAGTTATCCACCACGCATGGTAATGCTCTGCCACCAGTACTAATGCTACCGCAACCATCACCTTGTCAGCCACCGGATCGAGAAAGGCACCAAAGCGCGTGGTTTGCTTCAAACGGCGCGCCAGAAAACCATCAAACCAGTCGGTAACCGCCGCGACTACAAAAATAAAGGCGCACAGCAGCGGTGCCCAATTAAAAGGGAGATAAAATGCCAGCACAAAGAATGGAATAAGGACAACGCGAAACAGAGTTAGCAATGTTGGTATGTTCAATTGCATAGGGATTGGCTACTTTGGCTGGTATCGGTTGGTGGATATGTTGCTACATTGTCCCTAGTGTTTCAATGCATGAAAGATTTTTTCTGCCAATGCATGCGAAATCCCTGGCACATTCGCAATATCATCAATGCTGGCATTTAAAAGTGGCTGCATTCCCCCCAAGTATTTCAGCAACATTTGCCGACGTTTTGGCCCAACCCCTTCAATCAGTTCCAGCGAACTGGTGTTTTTTACTTTTGCCCGCTTCTTTCGGTGCCCGGCGATAGCGTGGTCGTGTGAATCATCGCGAATATGCTGAATAACGTGCAGCGCTGGCGAATCCGCCGGTAAGGCGATCCCTTCCCCGGTCGCTTCGAAAAACAGCGTTTCTAACCCCGCCTTGCGCTCTGTCCCCTTGGCGACGCCGAGCAGCAGCGGTTTGCGTTTATCCCACGGCACCTCCAGCTCATCGAACACCGCGAGCGCCTGCCCCAATTGGCCCTTTCCGCCATCAATAACAATCACGTCAGGAATTTTGCTCTCTTCCAAGGCTTTACCATAGCGACGTTTCAGAACCTGGTTCATGGCCGCGTAGTCATCCCCTGGCGTGATGCCACTGATGTTGTAACGACGATACTCCGAACGCAGCGGCCCATTGGCATCAAACACCACGCAGGACGCCACTGTCTGCTCCCCCATGGTATGGCTGATATCAAAACACTCCATACGCGCGATGTTTTCCAGATGAAGCACCTCAGCCAACGCCTTTAAACGCTGGTGGATAGTGGATTGCTGCGAAAGCTTGGTTACTAATGCCGTGGCGGCATTGGTGAGCGCCAGTTTCAAATAACGGGCACGATCGCCGCGTGGTTTGGTTTGGATATGAATACGTCGCCCAGCGACCTCAAACAGTGATTCCGCCAATACCTCTTTCTCTGGCAACGCAAAATCCAACAATATTTCGCTCGGCAGCGTGCGCGACAAACTGCCTTGCAGATAGAACTGTCCGACAAATGTCTGTACCACTTCCGCCAGCTCGGTTCCGGCCGGTACTTTTGGGAAATAGCTGCGGCTCCCCAGCACTTTGCCTTGACGAATAAAGAGCACATGCACACAGGCCATACCGGCATCGAAGGAAACGCCAATCACGTCCAGATCTTCGCCATCGCCCGAAACAAATTGTTTTTCGGTAACGCGGCGCACCGCCTGAATCTGATCGCGTATACGTGCCGCTTCTTCGAAATCCAACTTACGGCTGGCCGCTTCCATACGTGCGACCAGTTGATTGAGCACCTGCTGATCTTTGCCTGAAAGAAAAAGCCGCACATATTCTACCTGCTGACGGTAGCCTTCTTCACTGACCAACCCCGCGACACAGGGACCAAGGCAGCGCCCAATCTGATACTGAAGACATGGCCGCGAGCGGTTTCGATACACACTGTTTTCGCACTGGCGAATAGGAAAAAGCTTTTGCAGCAATACCAGCGTTTCACGCACGGCATTGCCGTTTGGAAAGGGGCCAAAATATTCCCCTTTGGCGTGCTTGGCACCGCGATGGACGGCTAATCGCGGGTGAGTATCGCCACTGAGAAAGATCATCGGATACGATTTATCATCACGCAGCAATACGTTATAGCGCGGCTGATAGAGCTTGATGTAGTTGTGTTCAAGCAGCAGCGCTTCGGTTTCTGTATGGGTGATGGTGACATCAATCTGATGAATAGCCTTCACCAGCGCTTCCGTCTTACGGCTGGCAACGTTGCTGCGAAAATAGCTTGCGAGGCGCTTTTTTAGATCTTTTGCTTTCCCGACATAGATGACCGTGTTGCTCTCATCGTACATACGGTATACACCAGGCTGGCTGGTGACAGTTTTTAAAAACGCGGGGGAATCGAAATGTTCACTCACTGCTTAACCTTCGCTCACTGCCTGTTATTCACTGCTCATGGACGGCTCCGCGTTAAACAGTCCGTGGCGGATAGCCAAATGTGTCAACTCAACATCACCACTCACATTCAGTTTGCTAAACATGCGGTAACGGTAACTGTTTACGGTTTTCGGACTCAGGTTTAACCGTTCGGAAATTTCTGTGACCTTTTGTCCCTGAGTGATCATCATCATAATTTGTAATTCACGTTCAGACAAACACGCCAGCGGGGTTTCGGTGTGCGGAGCCAATTGACTCAATGCCATACGTTGTGCAATATCAGAAGCAATGTAACGACTGCCCGCATGCACCGCGCGAATGGCACAAATCACTTCCTGCGGCGCAGCCCCCTTGCTGAGGTAACCCGCAGCGCCAGCTTGCATGACTTTAGCAGGTAATGGATTCTCGGTGTAAATGGTTAGCATGATAATTTTAATTGCAGGCGCAAAACGCGCTATCTTGCGCGTGACTTCCAGCCCGCCGATCCCAGGCATGTTCATGTCCATCAAGACGACATCAACGGGATGCTGACGGCACCACTTAACCGCATCTTCACCACAGTGCGCCTCGCCAACCACCTTTAACCCTTTGGTGTCGTCGAGAATGTGCCTTATCCCTGTTCGCACCAGTTCATGGTCATCTACAAGAAAAACGCTAATCAAAAATTATTCTCCGAAAAGGGTGTAACGCTGAACACCACGCAACCGCAGATGGAAGCGACAATTTTTTGAGAAAATTATAAAACAGCGACATTTCACACTTACATGCTAAATAATTCACGCTGCAGGGCAGCAACAAACGAGAAAAAACGTTTGTTACACATTCGAGCACCTCTGCACTTGGCCGAAAGGTGAACGTCAGAAACAAAGTTCATTAATCCTGACACTTTCTAAAGTCAGTGATTGGGAGCAACAAACGTAGCGACCGCGCGTGCAACGTGAAGGTATGACGGGTATATCGACGTATATAGCAACAATAACCCAGTGTCGCTGAATCAGAGCAACAAAATACCTAAAACATCATGATACACATCAGTCACAGCCATGCCACATAAATTTGATGTTACCGCGGTAAGAGAGTGGTTTTATTCGTTATTCAGTGGATTGAGCACGCCGTGTTCATTGGCTTGGTATTGGACTCTTGCTATACATGGCAATAAAAAATCGCACATGTGTTAATTTAAACAGCCTTTACATTTTCTTTTCATCACGCTGTCATTCCTTATTCTGGTAATGACTCCAATTAGTAGAACATGTGTTTTTCGATGAAGGCTCCGATGACTTTTTCGTGGATCTCGACGGAGCGCGAGAAGCAAATCGTTTTACGCGCCAGTCGTTTAATGCGGGTACGGAGCGTCAGGTTATTGCGCTCTATGCGTTGCGTGAAGATCTTGCCAGTCAGATGTTTCTGCTTCGGAACCTCTCTTGCATAGCTGCCCCAGTTGTCACTGGTAATCATGCCGATGTTGAACGGTGTCAACAGAGCCAGCAATTCACGGCAGGTCTCATCGGTTCGGGGGCCAAAAGTGTAGGCCAGAACACCGCCCGTTTTGGTATTGTAAGCGTACCAGAGCCAGTGCTGTAGCGCCTTACTGCCAACGAAGCTCCATTGCTCATCAAGTTCACAGATAAGGGCGACGTCGGCGTGAGCAACGGGAGAAGACGTTATCCTGCGGGGCGAGAGCTTTTTAAAGCCCGGATGACCGTATTGATGCCGATTTTCAACGTTCTGGCGGTATCGCGAACACCGGCACCGTTGAAGGCCATATCAACGATCTGCTCTTTGACTCCCGGCTTTCGCGCTTCATAGCGGTAGGTAAGCTGGAATACACGGCGACAGCACTGACACCGGAAGCGTTCGCGCTTAGTTGGACTAAGGCCATGTCGATAAACTTTATCTGAATGGCAGCGAGGGCAATGAACAAAAACAGTAACCACGTGGAAACCTCAAATAGCGGCAGAATATCACAAAAGCCAACTATTTGAAGGCATTACCAACGATTTTAACAAAATATTTGAGCCGCCTTAGATTCATTTTCGCCTCCTGAGTAGTTACCCTTTTGAGGTAGCAAGAAGCGCGCCACTTTGTTCAACATTGCGATTCTCATACTCATTTTGTAAGCACAGTTGCCCGTAAAATAAGGAAAAGAAATGGTTGGCCTACTTTTTTGCTTTATCGCCACTGCAAGGTGCAGCCAGGAAAGCGGCAAGCCAATGCACCAGCATAAGGCAAACTCTGCCATATCAGGGTGCAACCCCTGATTGACGGCCTGAGGATGAGCCGTACACATCATGATAAAATCGCTTATCAACACCCTGATAATTCGAAGAATTGACTATTAGATCGGCAATCAGTAAAGATTGTGCATCACACCCTTTGACAAGCCCATACGCTATCGCTATTATCCACCGCACTCACCGATTCCTCTGTAGTTCAGTCGGTAGAACGGCGGACTGTTAATCCGTATGTCACTGGTTCGAGTCCAGTCAGAGGAGCCAAATTCTTGTTTTCATGCCGCTTTGCGAATCCCTATGTGATTCAGATTCAATAAGTTAGCGTGAAAAGTCTTCCCGATGCATTTTCAGTTTTCCCTCCGCATCGGGAGAATTTGGTGGTCAGATTTGGGGTCAAGTTGGTTCGATGACGGAGTGACCCCCAAATGTCTCTTAACGACGCAAAAATCCGCAACTTAAAATCATCCGCAAAACCCTTCAAAGTTTCCGATTCACACGGTCTGTACCTGTTGGTTAATCCTGGCGGTTCACGTCTCTGGTATCTCAAATATCGTATCAATAAAAAAGAATCGCGGCTCGGCTTAGGTTCCTACCCCGATGTCTCTTTGGCCGATGCTCGTCAACAGCGTGACGGTATCCGGAAATTGCTGGTGCAGAATATCAACCCAGCACACCATCGTGTGGCTGAAAAAGCGTCCCGTTCACCAGAAAAATCATTCAAGGACGTGGCTCTAGACCATATCGTTATACACATCTTTCTAACGCACTGTTTAATCAATGAGTTACGGGTTTATCTCAGAGTGGCATTTTGAACCTCAAAAAGCCAATGGGATGGCTTGAATGCCTTAATTCACGGGGTTCTGAGCATCTTGTTCAAAAAATGGCCAAAAGATGTGTATAACGATATGGCTCTAGACACCTCGTTATACACAAGTCCGCAACGCCTTATATGCCAAGGGTTAGCGGGCTGAAATAGGCAGCCGGTGGGGTTGTAAATGAAGTGAAACCGACGTGTACTATCGCCATTTACGGCGCTGAAAAATGACACGGGATGTAGTGGCACACTGATACTGGCCACCTGATCGGAGGTGATATGCTCACCTCATCAACACGACAGGTGACCTCATGGGTAAACATTTTACGGCGGAATTTAAGCTCGAAGCCGCAAAGCTGGTTGTCGACCACGGCTACACATACGTTAAGGCCGCAGAGGCGGTTAATGTCAGCCATTCTGCCATTAGTCGCTGGGTCAATAAGCTTCGCCTTGAACGACAGGGAAAAACGCCAACGGGACTTCCTCTTACCCCTGAACAGCTCGAGCTGCGTGAGATGAAGAAAAAAGTCCAATGCCTTGAAATGGAGAACGAAATCCTAAAAAAGGCTACGGCGCTCTTAATGTCGGACTCACTCAACGGTTCACGGTAGTCGACAGGCTGAGGGCGCGATACCCGGTCACGGCGTTGTGCCAAACTTTTGAGGTACATCGCAGCAGCTACAGGCACTGGCAGGCTTCCGCTAATGAACCCGACGGTGAGCGCGTGGTTAAGTGTAGTCGCGTCATGGAAGCCTGGAACGCCAGCGGCGGCTCTGCCGGCGCTCGAAGTATCGCGACCATCGTCACCGGCAGCTCTGGTGTCAAAATGGGGCGCTGGCTGGCTGGCAAGCTGATGAAGGAGCTGGGTATCGCCAGCTGCCAGCGACCGGCTCACAAATACAAACGCGGCGGCAATGAACACGTTGAAATACCGAACTATCTCAACCGCCAGTTCGCGGTTACCGCGCCGGATCAGGTCTGGTGCGGCGATGTGACCTACATCTGGACGGGCAAATGCTGGGCTTACCTTGCGGTGGTGCTAGACCTGTTCGCCCGCAAACCGGTGGGCTGGGCCATGTCGACCTCGCCGGACTCGGCGCTGACAGTTAAAGCGTTGCAGATGGCCTGGGAACTCCGGGGACAACCAACAGGAGTCATGTTCCACAGCGACCAGGGCAGCCACTATACCAGCCGTCAATACCGGCAAGCCCTGTGGCGCTGCCGGATAAAGCAGAGTATGAGTCGGCGGGGTAACTGCTGGGATAATGCGCCAATGGAGCGGTTCTTCCGCAGCCTGAAGACAGAATGGGTGCCGACAAAGGGTTACAACAGCTTCAGCGAAGCCCAGGACGCGATTATCCGCTACATCACGGGGTATTACAGCGCTATCCGGCCTCACTGGTATAACGGCGGCTTAACTCCAAACGAATCTGAGCGACTGTTCTACATACAGTCTAATGCGGTGGCCAATATTAGTTGACCACTACAATGACTTAAAGTCACGTGGTTCTTTGTGCTGATAAGCTCACCCACATTTAGTGGGTAAGTCCCCGTCAATGTTGCCGGGATAGCCAGCCAAGAAGAAAGCTTTTTCTCTGGCTGGCCTCTTCTCGTCGGTGTCCATCTGGTCGCCAGTGTGCCAGAAAATCCCCTATCCCTGATTTTAACCATCCTAAAGGCAGATTTAGGCGTTCATATTCGTTCACTTCTCTGCATATTTGTTCAGGCTATTTTGGATAAAACTATGTATAACATATTTATAATTTTTGGATTTTAAATTAAATAACTTACTGTTTTTAATCTATTTATTATAAATAATAATAACCCAGCCGAAATCATCAGCGATCCCATGGAGGATTGGTGCATGGTGGGCAGCAATGCCCCGAGCGAGATGATAAAGAACATCACCTTGTTGAGGTGCTTCAGCGCTTTCTTCCATCCGAACCGTTCGAACACCACGGGCGCAAACTCCAACGCCATTACCCCGATG
Organism: Symbiopectobacterium sp. Eva_TO; assembly: GCF_053848865.1. Lineage (NCBI taxonomy): Bacteria > Pseudomonadati > Pseudomonadota > Gammaproteobacteria > Enterobacterales > Enterobacteriaceae > Symbiopectobacterium > Symbiopectobacterium sp. Eva_TO. The sequence goes on from NZ_JBSPEY010000004.1 coordinate 4,301,025, forward strand.
TAGATGGTCATACAGACGGCGGTTTCAAACAGCACCGAGTTGGTGTTGAAGAAACCGGGAATGTAGAAGTACGGCAGGTTCCAGTAACGACCTACGTCGATGGTGATGGACAGCCCACCCAGCGAGTAGCCGAACAGGCTCGCCAACAGCGCCGGACGCACCAGGGGGTGATATTCCCCACGGTTAAACACATAAACCGCCCAGGCCAGCGCCCAGCCGCCACAGGCAAACCCAGTACCGACCAGCAGGTCAAACGCAATCCACAACCCCCACGGATAGCCCCCGTTCAGGGCCGCCACCGCACCGATACCAAAGATAAGCCGCCGCAGAATCAATACGCCGCAAATCACCGCAAGCGGTGCCAGCAGCATTACCGGCCAACTGACCAGACGCCCGCCCAGCGGGCTGGCTTTATGCGCCGTCATGATCGTTCTCCTGATCTTTCTTCGGATGATGCGGATCGGCGTGATCTTCATCATCCGCCTTGCGTTCATCCCGAGTGTTACGGTGCACCAACACGGAAAGCCCGGCTAGCACCGCCAGCGGCAACACCATGCCTTTATACAAGGTGTGCTGAACGTGCTCAGAGCGCGCGCCGGTAGACAGCTCATCCAGTTGCGGCAGATCCAGGTTTTGGTAGGGAACCCCTGCCATCACCAGTACCTGTGTGCCACCCGCCTCTTTTTCGCCGTAAATATGGCGATCGTAGGTCGGAATGGTGTGTAGGTAAGTATCTTTAGCCCCCAGCGTCTGGCGCGGATAGTGGTACTCATCGCCCGGTTTCATTGCCATACGGCGTTTGGCCTCATCAAGCAACTCTTCGCGGGTGCCAAAGATCACCGCGCCGGTTGGGCACACTTCCACGCATCCCGGCATGCCGCCTTTATCTAACCGTTCCAGCCCTTTCTGGTTGCACAGTTCGCACTTGTGCAGTTTGCCGAACGGGTTTTCGTAGTCGTATTTGGGGATGTTGAACGGGCACGCTACCATGCAGTAACGACAGCCGGTGCAAACACTGGCGTCATAATGCACAACGCCGGTTTTGGCATCTTTTTTCAGCGCGTTTACCGGGCAGACCGAGACACAGTTCGGATCGACACAGTGCATACACTGCTTCTTGATGTAGGCATAACCATTATCGACCTGGTCTTTGTTTTGACCTGTGCCGCTGCTCCATACCTGAATGATGTTGTTGGTGTAAGGAATCAACTTGTCATTGTTGGACCAAGTCGGTGAACCACCAGCATAAATCTGGCTATACGGTCGATAGGCCGATTCATTAACCTGCTGACACTCGGTCACGCATGCCTGACACCATACACACAGCGTAGAGTCGTAAAGCATGCCCAATGCACCGGGGATCGGCGGTCGATTGGTCGCCGCTGCCTTGGCGGCAAACGGCGTTCCCGCCATGACCGCACTGGCAGAGGCTAGCTTGAAAAAATTGCGTCTGTTCACGGCTTAGCCCTCCCGGGAATCGTTACCGGCGTCTTGCTGCCCCTGTTTTTGCTGAGCATTTTTCTGTTGACGCCCCAATTCCCTGACTGCCATCAAGCTGACGCCGCCAACCACGCCCAGAACCGCACCGAGCAGGCCCACCGCCGTGGCGGAAACTTCCCCCCCTTCGGGACGATCTACCGTCGGTTTCTGCGCACGCGGCGTAGGATTCTCCACATTCGCCAACTGGAAGATCCCTTTCTTAAAGCCGACACCCTCTTCGTTACAGCCATAGCACGGGTGACCGATCCCTACTGGCCAGATACCGCCACCAACGTCACAGAATTCAATGATCGAGCAGTTGCCGTAGGTTTCCGGTCCTTTACATCCCAGATGGTAGAGGCACCAACCTTGACTATGTCCGTCATCGCCAAACTCTTTGGCAAAGCGGCCCGCATCAAAGTGTGGACGACGTTCACAGTGCTCATGAATCAGGCGACCATAGGCAAAAGTGGGACGCCCTTTGGCATCTAATGCCGGCGCACGTTGATAGGTGATGATATGCGCCACGGTCGCTAAAAAGTTGTGCGGGTTCGGTGGGCAACCGGGGATATTGATAACGGTTTTGCCTGGCAGTATCGCTTCCAGACTGACCGCGCCGGTTGGGTTGCTGCCTGCTGCGGCAACCCCCCCAGGCAGAACAGGAACCGATGGCAATAATCGCCGCCGCATGTTCTGCTGCTTCACGGATATGATCGACGATGGGCTTACCAGCCACCATGCAGTAGATGCCACCATCCTTAATCGGAATAGAACCATCCACCACCAGCACATACTTACCTTTGTACTGCTCAATAGCGCGGTGTTTGTTCTCTTCTGCCTGCTCACCAAAAGCGGCCGAAAGTACCTCGTGGTACTCCAGCGAAATGGTATTCAAGAGCAAGTTTTCAATCGTCGGGTGAGTCGCACGCAGCAGGGATTCGGTACAACCTGTACACTCCTGAGCGCCAATCCATAGCACCGGCGGACGTTGCTGCGTATTCGCATGCGATCGATCATCGATTCGCATCTAAGGTCGATCACGTTTTCGCATCGTAATCGATCACCCGGGAACCTAACTTTTTTATCGTTTTAGCGTGTTTCTTCTGCGCTTTCCACTGCCAGGCTATTTTTCCTTAATGATTCTCCCTGAAGCTCCACTCTGTGAGAGTTGTGGATCAGCCGATCCAGGAAGGCATCTGCCGCCGTCGGGTTTTCCATCACTCCGTACCATTGCTCCACCGGCAACTGGCTGATAAGGATCGTGCTGGTTTGCCCATATCGCTCTTCCGTTATTTCCAGCAAGTCATTGCATTGCCGCGTTGTGATAACTTCAAGACCAAGGTCGTCCAAGATAAGAAACTCTATTTTTTGAAGCTGTTTCAGTTGCTTAAGCCAGCTGCCGTCCAGTCGGCCCTGCTCAAGCTGATCCAGCAGCCGACCCATGCGCCAGTATTGAACGCTTCTCTTTTGCCGGCACGCCTGCTCGCCCAGGGCACAACCTACCCAGCTTTTTCCGCTGCCAGTTGGCCCTGTTATCAGGATATTCTTGCTGTGGGTGATGTAATGCCCGTTCAGAAGCTCGCGCATCTGTTCGGCCTTTAACCCTCGGGAGACCGGATAGTACATACCCTCAGGGGTTGCACCGTGGCGCAACCGTGCCTGCTTTCTCAACCGCCCAACACGGCTGTTTTCACGATTCAGTAGCTCTTCTTCGACAAGTAACCCCAGGCGTTCTGCGAACCCCAGCTCATTGTATGTACCAGGTGCCTCACGCTGGCGTATCATGCCATCGGCCATTGCCGACAGCTTCAGCGTTCTAAGTTTGGTTAGCAGGTCATCAGTCATAACGACTCCCTTTTTCAGTGGTAATATTTTGGACCACGCAGATTCTCGTGCTCCAGTGGAAGCTGTAACTCTCTATTTCCTTTAACTGTTTCTCCGATGCCCTCCCTGTTGTGACGCAGCTGATTCTCGATAAAACGCCTTTCCGGATGGTTCAGCCCGCAGGCCTTGTCACAGGCTTTTTCCAGCCGTTCGGCACCGTATTTTTTCTGGAGCGACAGTAGGCCGAGAACAGCCCGATAAGCCTGCTCAGGATGATTCTTCGCGTTTAGCATCGCTTCCACCACCTGCCGAGTCGCCTTGCCGGTTCTCGCGGCATTATCCAGCAGCTTTTCAGGTGTCCAGCTGCTGTGCCCGCGGTGATTGACCGGCATGTGTGCCGGATTCGTGCTGTGGCTGTACTACCGATCGCTGCGAGGGTGCTGAGCCACGCAGCGGCCCTTATGCCAGACCTGGACCAACGTCTGACCCGCTTTTACCGACAGCCTTTCACCAACCAGCTCATGGGGAACGGAGTACCAGTGGCGGTCGTATTCGACGTGATAGTCAGGAGCGACCTTCACCGCACGGTATTCGGTGTATTCATAGGGCATGGCTGGCAACGGCTGCAGGCACGGCGCATCGAGCAGCGCAAAGCGCTGCGCTCGGCTCTGGCCCCCATAACCTTTCATTGGCCGGTTATTCAGCTCGGTCATCAGCTCACTGAGCCTGACGTTGAGCGCATGCATCGTATGGAAGGTTTCATTGCGTATTCGCGCCAGGAGCCACCTTTCGACCAGCAGGACGCCGTTTTCCACTTTGGCCTTGTCTTTCGGTTTGTAGGGTCTGGCTGGCATCACTACCGTGCTGTAATGCGAGGCCAAAGACTGATAGCTGTCGTTGATGACCGGCTCGTAGCGATCTGCTTTGCTCACCGCGCTACGCAGATTATCGGGTACCAGCAGGGCTGGAACGCCGCCGAGGAAGGTCAGGCAGTGGCTGTTAGCATTCAGCCAGCTCATCATGTCCTGACCGGGGCAGGCTTCTGCATAGGTATAATTTGACGCTCCCATGACAGCGACGAAGATGGCGACCCGGCGCACATTTCCCGTATCGGGGTCGGATACCGGCACCGTGGGCCCGCAGAAGTCGATGAACAGCTTCTCACCGGCACGGTGGGTCTGGCGCATCGAGCGTTTCTGGCATTTCTTCCATTGGCGATAACAACGGCAGAACTGAGAGTAGCCCAGCGCCATTTCTCCGGTTTCGGTGCTGTATTCTATCCACAACAGCTGCCTGGTAACCCCTGGCCGTCTTAGCTCGGTATCGATATACAGCCAGTCTGGCGCGATAAGCTCCGAGGTGCGCATTCTGCGGGTGGGGAACAGCATCTTTTCCAGTTTTTCTGGCAAGAGCGCATCAGGCAATGGCCACGACAGCGATGCGGCGGTAAAACGGGAGAGCACCTCATAAACTGTGGAAGGGCTGACCCTAAGAGCAGCGGCGATGGTGCGATTAGACTGGTTGCACTCAAATTTGAGTTTGAAGATCTGAAGACAAGTCTCCATGGGACTCCTGCTTTTTCTCTTTCTGGCCATCGTTATCTCCATTTCAGTAGAAACTGCGAACGGAGAGGAGGTTAGAAGAGTTAAGTCCCGGAGTGATCGATACGACGCGAATCAGTGATCGACCTTAGATGCGAAATCGTGATCGATTGTCATGCGAATCACTGATCGATCACGATGCGAATATGCACGTTGCACGGAGCCAAGGGATTGCGCAATCTCTGCGGCAGCGGAATCCGCTAACCCCATCGATGCGGCAAGTGCTGCACATAACTTCATAAAATCACGGCGATTAACGCCATGATGGGAAAGCATTACATTTTCCCCAGCCATTTTTTATTATTCTCCTGTAACCAGAACGGAGCTTACCCAATGAATTTCGAAAGCAGGTACACGACTGCCTCGCGTACTCCCGAAAACTGATGTGGATAAGTCTGGCGGAGTAAGCAAGATAGCCGACGCACCTGCAACTTCAACGGTGTGGGGTATAACACACAACATGTGTACGGGTATGGTGATGAGGAAATTCATTTAACAGACTTGATCTTCATCAAGCAGCGGAACATTAGCCTGCTTATTTCTGTTATAAGTGTGATTGTTTACGCATCATCCTTTTATTTTATTTTGATCTTGACCCACCATCTCCGGACAGCTTTTGTATCTTAAGTTAACGATGCCCGCTGGCGCCGATATTCTCTTGGGGAGTTGTATCCCAGCGCACTGTGCGGATGGTTTTCATTGTAATGATTGAACGCCGCTGCAAGATTCTTCAGCGCTGTTCGCACATCGGGTTTTGGCATGAAGGCGATGTAATCTTCCTTCATCGTCTTCACGAATCGTTCTGCCATGCCGTTACTCTGTGGACTGCTCACTGCTGTTGTGCAGGGCTCCAGATTCAGTTCTCTGGCGAACTTCCGCGTTTCATGCGCTGTGTACGCTGAACCATTATCCGTCAGCCATTGCACTGGTTTATCCGGCAGCGCGCTACCGAAGCGTTTTTCCACCGACCTCAGCATCACATCCTGCACGGTTGAACTGTCATAACCCCTGGTGCTCGCTGCCCAGTCTATGGCCTCCCGGTCGCAGCAGTCCAGTGCGAACGTCACCCGCAGCTTCTCGCCGTTGTCACAACCGAACTCGAAGCCATCTGAGCACCAGCGCATATCGCTCTCTGCTACCGCGATTTTGCCTTTATGCTCCCGCTTCGGACGTTCAGTTTTATCATGCAACAACAGCAGGTTATGCTCGCTCATTATCCTGTAAAGCCGTTTGGCGTTCACCGGTGGAAGTCCCTCTGCACGACGTTGCTTACGCAGGATACCCCACACTCGGCGGTAACCGTAACTGGGCATGTCGCTGATGATACGGAGGATGTCCGATAATATCTCAGCATCAGCTTCGTCATTACGCCGGTTGCTGCGCCTGTCCAGCTAGTCGGCAGAACGGTTAACCCGCAGTGACAGCTGCGCACGCGACACGCTCATGGCGCGGCTGACCAGAGCTATTCCCCGTCCTTTGGCAACAAGGGCGCGTGCGCTATCCATTTTCGCGACTGGCGGTACTCCACTGCTTCTTTGAGGATCTCAACTTCCATCGTCTTCTTACCCAGAAGGCGCTGTAGCTCCCTGACCTGCTTGAGGGCAGTCGCCAGCGCCGAAGCTGGAACCACTTCTTCTCCGGCCGCAACGGCGGTGAGGCTTCCTTCCTGGTATTGCTTCTTCCACTTAAACAAAAGGCTGGGCTGGATGCCATGCAGGCGGGCTACATGGGAGACGTTCATCCCCGGCTCCATTGTCTGCTGAATGATGGCGATTTTCTCTTGCGGAGTTTTACGCTTACGGACTTCTTGCCCTAACAGGATCCCGGTCATTTCAAAATTAGCATGATTGTTAGACATATATCTAAGCCTATCTCTTATCTGGAGATACAGCTACTGTCTGGTGTTACAGGGGGCTACATCACCTTTTATTTTATTTATTCACACCGAATTTAAATGAGAAATAATCTCAATAACTAATTATCGCTATTTGGTAATGACTCCAATTAGTAGAACATGTGTTTTTCGATGAAGGCTCCGATGACTTTTTCGTGGATCTCGACGGAGCGCGAGAAGCAAATCGTTTTACGCGCCAGTCGTTTAATGCGGGTACGGAGCGTCAGGTTATTGCGCTCTATGCGTTGCGTGAAGATCTTGCCAGTCAGATGTTTCTGCTTCGGAACCTCTCTTGCATAGCTGCCCCAGTTGTCACTGGTAATCATGCCGATGTTGAACGGTGTCAACAGAGCCAGCAATTCACGGCAGGTCTCATCGGTTCGGGGGCCAAAAGTGTAGGCCAGAACACCGCCCGTTTTGGTATTGTAAGCGTACCAGAGCCAGTGCTGTAGCGCCTTACTGCCAACGAAGCTCCATTGCTCATCAAGTTCACAGATAAGGGAGACGTCGGCGTGAGCAACGGGAGAAGACGTTATCCTGCGGGGCGAGAGCTTTTTAAAGCCCGGATGACCGTATTGATGCCTATTTTCAACGTTCTGGCGGTATCGCGAACACCGGCACCGTTGAAGGCCATATCAACGATCTGCTCTTTGACTCCCGGCTTTCGCGCTTCATAGCGGTAGGTAAGCTGGAATACACGGCGACAGCACTGACACCGGAAGCGTTCGCGCTTAGTTGGACTAAGACCATGTCGATAAACTTTATCTGAATGGCAGCGAGGCCAATGAACAAAAACAGTAACCACGTGGAAACCTCAAATAGCGGCAGAATATCACAAAAGCCAACTATTTGAAGGCATTACCGAATCTTTCAATGTTCTATTTAAATAATTTAGTTAAATAAAAATCTTTAGCGCAAATTTTTTGAATTACATCACAACGCGGAATATATCGCTCATGTAAAGGAAAAGACAAAATGGCACCAATAGCCAACGGCTGGCTGGCGAAAATAATAAATAGCCGAAACTATAACTCTAAGGGAGTAGCAGAGTAACGGTGCTCTTCTCAGCAAATCGTGGTGGATGCAGCGATTGCAAGATCCTATGTATTAGGTAGCCGTGTATTCTGGGGTTATCAACGGGAAGTGGGCGAGGACGTGCTACGGAACGCCCGCTACGCGCCAGTCGTTGCACACAGCGGGGTAACAGAGGCTATGGATTACTCAATACCCTGGCTGCGCAGGTACTCTTCATAACTGCCGGTAAAATCGACCACTTTGTTGGGCGTAATTTCCAGTACGCGCGTGGCCAATGAGCTGACGAACTCGCGGTCATGGGAAACGAACAGCAAAGTGCCCTGATAGAGCTCCAACGCCATGTTAAGCGCTTCGATCGATTCCATATCCAGGTGGTTGGTGGGTTCGTCCATCACCAGAATATTGGGGCGCTGCATCATCAGCTTGCCAAACAGCATACGGCCTTTTTCGCCCCCAGAGAGCACTTTCACTTTCTTCTTGATATCGTCCTGACCAAACAGCAAGCGGCCCAGTACGCTGCGTACTGCCTGCTCATCATCCTTTTCCTGCTTCCACTGACTCATCCAGTCAAACACGGTCAGATCGCCATCAAACTCGTATTCATGATCCTGCGCGTAGTAGGCGATGTTGACATTTTCAGACCATTTTACCGTGCCTTTATCCGCCGCCAACTCGCCCACCAGGGTTTTCAGCAGCGTGGTTTTACCAATACCGTTGGTACCCAGGATGGCAACCTTCTCACCCACTTCGATCAGTAGGTTCAGACCAGAGAACAGCGGGCCGTTATCAAAGCCTTTCGCCAGTGCCTCTACTTCCAGCGCGTTGCGGAACAATTTCTTGTCCTGATCGAAGCGAATAAAGGGGTTCTGGCGGCTGGAGGCTTTCACCTCATCAAGCTGAATTTTTTCGATTTGACGTGCGCGAGACGTTGCCTGACGTGATTTCGAGGCGTTGGCACTAAAGCGACTAACGAAAGATTGCAGTTCAGCAATTTGCGCTTTTTTCTTGGCATTGTCTGACAACAGACGTTCGCGCGCCTGCGTGGCTGCCGTCATGTATTCGTCGTAATTTCCGGGATAAACGCGCAGTTCACCGTAATCCAGATCCGCCATGTGGGTACACACTATATTCAGGAAGTGGCGATCGTGGGAAATGATGATCATGGTGCTATTGCGTTCGTTCAGCACATTTTCCAGCCAACGGATCGTGTCGATATCCAGGTTGTTGGTCGGTTCATCGAGCAGCAAAATATCAGGATTGGAAAACAACGCCTGCGCCAAAAGTACGCGCAGTTTCCAGCCGGGAGCGACTTCACTCATCAGACCGTAATGCTGTTCCAGCGGGATACCCACGCCTAACAACAGTTCTCCTGCGCGGGATTCTGCACTATAACCGTCCATTTCGCCGTATTTGACTTCCAGATCGGCGACTTTATAGCCATCTTCCTCGCTCATTTCCGGCAACGCGTAAATGCGGTCACGCTCTTCTTTTACTGTCCAGAGTTCAGCATGCCCCATTATCACGGTATCCAGCACGCTGAAATTTTCAAACGCAAACTGATCCTGACGCAGCTTACCCAGACGCTCGTTGGGATCGAGGGCAACGTTGCCGCCACTCGGCACCAGATCGCCACCAAGAATCTTCATAAACGTGGATTTACCGCAACCGTTAGCACCAATCAACCCGTAGCGGTTGCCGTTGCCAAACTTGACGGAGATATTTTCAAAAAGCGGCTTACTGCCAAACTGCATCGTAATGTTATTGGTACTTAACACGGCGTTGACTCAAATAAAAAGTGTGATTTAACACTCATTATGCCACAGTTAGCGCCTCTGGTCGCCTGCCGTTTGCAAGCAGAAGAGCCCCACCCTCACCGCACCGCGCTATACGTAGTTTCAGGAGCGAAATAGCAGCGCCAGCTTACCGTCGGGGTTATTCAGCTTGTCCAATTTTTTATGATTAACCTCGCTCAGTTGCCCCAGTTGACTCAAGGTCGGCGAAGCAGAATCGGGTAAGGTATGGGTTTGCGGTGATGCCTGTATCAGAAGGTGCGCCGCCTTTTGCAACAGAGCAAAATATGCCTGCTGTGTAGCCGTATCCGCAGGCGTAATGACCATCTGGCTTTTCAGCCATGCACCCAGATAAAACTCTAAAAACGGGGGAGACGGTTTCGGCCGTTCATAAGCAATACCGCGCAAAAAATAAAGCACTGAGCGATAAGGTGTAGTGGCACACTGATACTGGCCACCTGATCGGAGGTGATATGCTCACCTCATCAACACGACAGGTGACCTCATGGGTAAACATTTTACGGCGGAATTTAAGCTCGAAGCCGCAAAGCTGGTTGTCGACCACGGCTACACATACGTTAAGGCCGCAGAGGCGGTTAATGTCAGCCATTCTGCCATTAGTCGCTGGGTCAATAAGCTTCGCCTTGAACGACAGGGAAAAACGCCAACGGGACTTCCTCTTACCCCTGAACAGCTCGAGCTGCGTGAGATGAAGAAAAAAGTCCAATGCCTTGAAATGGAGAACGAAATCCTAAAAAAGGCTACGGCGCTCTTAATGTCGGACTCACTCAACGGTTCACGGTAGTCGACAGGCTGAGGGCGCGATACTCGGTCACGGCGTTGTGCCAAACTTTTGAGGTACATCGCAGCAGCTACAGGCACTGGCAGGCTTCCGCTAATGAACCCGACGGTGAGCGCGTGGTTAAGTGTAGTCGCGTCATGGAAGCCTGGAACGCCAGCGGCGGCTCTGCCGGCGCTCGAAGTATCGCGACCATCGTCACCGGCAGCTCTGGTGTCAAAATGGGGCGCTGGCTGGCTGGCAAGCTGATGAAGGAGCTGGGTATCGCCAGCTGCCAGCGACCGGCTCACAAATACAAACGCGGCGGCAATGAACACGTTGAAATACCGAACTATCTCAACCGCCAGTTCGCGGTTACCGCGCCGGATCAGGTCTGGTGCGGCGATGTGACCTACATCTGGACGGGCAAATGCTGGGCTTACCTTGCGGTGGTGCTAGAGCTGTTCGCCCGCAAACCGGTGGGCTGGGCCATGTCGACGTCGCCGGACTCGGCGCTGACAGTTAAAGCGTTGCAGATGGCCTGGGAACTCCGGGGACAACCAACAGGAGTCATGTTCCACAGCGACCAGGGCAGCCACTATACCAGCCGTCAATACCGGCAAGCCCTGTGGCGCTGCCGGATAAAGCAGAGTATGAGTCGGCGGGGTAACTGCTGGGAGAATGCGCCAATGGAGCGGTTCTTCCGCAGCCTGAAGACAGAATGGGTGCCGACAAAGGGTTACAACAGCTTCAGCGAAGCCCAGGACGCGATTATCCGCTACATCACGGGGTATTACAGCGCTATCCGGCCTCACTGGTATAACGGCGGCTTAACTCCAAACGAATCTGAGCGACTGTTCTACATACAGTCTAATGCGGTGGCCAATATTAGTTGACCACTACAGTTCTCCATGAAGCGGTAAGCACCCAGCGTCTCAGACCATCCGAGGCACGCATGCGGAATGCTGGCTTGCGGATTCTCAGCCAGCCGTATCAAAAGCCCTTTGGCACGCTTATTGAGCCTCGTGTCACCAAGATTTACCCCTTCCAGTTCTTGGTGTGCCCAGCCATCGGCTTTGTTGAATAAATCAGAACTTGTAACGACTGTGCCCCAGGTCGATTGTTACGTGATGCGAATACTGTTCGGCATTCCTAATAGCGTGATCCGGTTAAGCGCTTTGACCATCGCCATGGCTTCACCCACCTGAGCATCGTAGTCACGCAGACTTAGATGACCACCCAGAAGCGTTTTGAACCGGAACATGGCCGTTTCAGCCACTGAGCGTCGGTGATAGCCCACTTTCTTTTTCCAGGTATCGTTGCTGCCGCTCAGGCGCTGATTTGCAACAGCGTGGTTACGCTCGTGGTAGTGGTCCGGCCAATATTGCGCCCCCTTCGCGGCGGGATAAGCGGCCTTATTTTCTTCCTCAGCAGAGCATCATGGCAGTAACCTGTATCGTAAGCGCCGTCAGCCTATGCCTCTCTGATTTTCCGGTGGGTCTGGTTTATCAGTGCCGGTAGAGCCTGGGCATCAGTCGTACCACTGAGCGACAAATCCGCACAGATAATCTCATGCGTCGCACTGTCTACTGCCAGATGCAGCTTACGCCACACCCTGCGTCTGTCGGCACCATGCTGCCGGACTTTCCATTCGCCTTCGCCAAAGACCTTCAGGCCGGTTCCATCAATGACCAGATGTGAGATTTCACCACGGGTTGGCGTTTTTATGCTGATCTTCACTGTCTTTGCTCGCTTGCTGAGCAGCGAATAGTCTGGACAATGCAGCGACAATTTAATCAGTTTAAAAATCGAGTCAACAAAACCCTGTAAAGCCCTCAATGAAAGGCCAAACACGCGTTTCATCATCAGGACTGTGGTGATGGCCATATCTGAGTAGTGGAGCGGTCGTCCACGCCGTTCAGTAGTCGTTTTTTCCGTCCATGCAGCAATGGCTGATTCATCTAGCCATACGGTTAGAGAACCGCGCTGCTTGAGGGCCTTGTTATAGGAGGGCCAGTTAGTGATTTTAAAATTTTGTTTTGCCATGGAGACCTGATGTTGAAACAACTATGGTGATCTGATCCGATGATTAACCAAACTTTCTATTTATTCAACAAAGCCCCAGCCATCTGAATCCCGTGTCATTTTTCAGCGCCGTAAATGGCGATAGTACACGTCGGTTTCACTTCATTTACAACCCCACCGGCTGCCTATTTCAGCCCGCTAACCCTTGGCATATAAGGCGTTGCGGACTTGTGTATAACGAGGTGCCCTAAGGTCATATCGTTATACACATCTTTTGGCCATTTTTTGAACAGGATGCTCAGAACCCCGTGAATTAAGGCATTCAAGCCATCCCATTGGCTTTTTGAGGTTCAAAATGCCACTCTGAGATAAACCCGTAACTCATTGATTAAACAGTGCGTTAGAAAGATGTGTATAACGATATGGCTATAACCCACCTCGTTATACACAAGTCCGCAACGCCTTATATGCCAAGGGTTAGCGGGCTGAAATAGGCAGCCGGTGGGGTTGTAAATGAAGTGAAACCGACGTGTACTATCGCCATTTACGGCGCTGAAAAATGACACGGGATTCAGATGGCTGGGCACACCAAGAACTGGAAGGGGTAAATCTTGGTGACACGAGGCTCAATAAGCGTGCCAAAGGGCTTTTGATACGGCTGGCTGAGAATCCGCAAGCCAGCATTCCGCATGCGTGCCTCGGATGGTCTGAGACGCTGGGTGCTTACCGCTTCATGGAGAACCAAGCATTCGAATGGCGAGACATTCTGCAACCTCACTGGCAGCGTACGCAGGAAAGGATCCGAGAACACGAGGTTGTGCTGTGTATCCAAGACACTACCGAGCTTGACTTCAACGGGCAGCAAATCCAAGGCTTGGGTCCTTTGAACTACGAAGCCAGGCGTGGTCTGTACCTGCATCCGACCTACGCGGTCAGTCCGGATCGCGTGGGGTTGGGCGTACTGGATGCGTGGATGTGGGCAAGAGAGCCGAAGGATGCAGACGGAAAACGCGATGGGCTCAAGGAGAGTACGCGCTGGCTCGAGGGATACGAGCGAGTTGCTGAACTCGCCTCGGAGTTGCCAAACACACGTCTGGTGTACTTAGCCGATCGCGAAGCGGATATCAAGGCGTTGATGCAGCTCGCTGATGACCTTGGCACTCCGGCTGACTGGTTGATCCGCTCGACTCATAATCGCAGTCTGGACTGTAATGAGAAGCTTTGGCAGAAGGTTGGAAAGACCGTGCCGGTGGGAGAAATCCAATTCGTTATGGCGGCTCGCGCGGGGCAGAAGGCGCGTACGGTGAAACAGGCGCTGCGCGTGAAGCGAGTGTCGCTGCGTTGCGGGTTGGCAGTGACTTGTGTGATAGCCAAGGAAATTGAGCCGCCAGCAGGCGTGAAGCCGGTCGAGTGGCGGTTGCTGAGCAATCGCGTACCTGAAGGACGAGAAGATATCGTGGAGCTGATCGACTGGTATCGGGCTAGATGGGAAATCGAGATGTTCTTCAATGTGCTGAAGAACGGCTGCTGTGTCGAAGCGTTACAGTTATCGACCGTGGATCGCATTGAGCGGGCATTGGCGCTGTTCATGATCGTGGCATGGCGCATCGCCTATTTAATGCGTATGGGACGAACCTGTCCAGAGCTGGACGCAATGTTGTTCTTTGATTCCGACGAGACTCATGGCGCTTACCTACTGATGAACAAGCGTATGCCCAAGGGCCGCCCTAAGCTAAACGAAGTATTGCGCTTAGTTGCGCAACTGGGAGGCTTTCTTGCTCGAAAAGGCGACGGTGAACCAGGCGCAAAAACTATCTGGAAAGGCTTGCAGAAAGTCATGACGGCCGCCGAAACGCTCCGCGCGCTCAGGCACGAACAGAGATGTGTATAACGAGGTGCCCTAAGGTCATATCGTTATACACATCTTTTGGCCATTTTTTGAACAGGATGCTCAGAACCCCGTGAATTAAGGCATTCAAGCCATCCCATTGGCTTTTTGAGGTTCAAAATGCCACTCTGAGATAAACCCGTAACTCATTGATTAAACAGTGCGTTAGAAAGATGTGTATAACGATATGCCCTAAGGTGCGGAGAACTTGACTATAGTTAATCTACCGTTGTGTGAAATAACATGGAGTAGATAATGGCTGAGAAAAAACAACCCGCTGAAGATATTCGGATTGAAGACGACGCTAAATTATTAGCAGATACGTTGGACGATATATTACGTTATTCTGGTGACAGCGCAGGTGAAGCCTATATAACGTTAAAGAAAAATGCGGAGAATGCCCTATTGGAAGTTAAAGCGAGATTGGGTATTTCCGACAGTTATTATGCAAAAGCAAAACAAGTGGCGAATCGTGCGGACGGCTATGTGCATAAAAAACCGTGGCGTGGTGTTGGCGTTGGTGCATCGTTAGGGTTAGTGATTGAACTGCTATTGGCGCGCCGTTAACGTTATTTTTCAATGGGTACGGTGATAATGTGATTATTGCCGTGCTGTTTTTTGACCTTTCTTGATACACTGACTATATTCAGGAAAATATTATCTTGTTGTTATTATATTACACGTGTGCAACGGAATAAATTCGTCACTTTTTTATCGAAGCTAAATATCTTTTTGATAAGCGAAGATTCTCATTTGTTTTTTCTACGGGTGATTTTGTTTCTTCCTGGCTACCATATCTGCTAATGTGTTGCCGTCATTAACGTTACTCTTACCTGTAAATAATATCACTAACGGATAAGTGCATTAATGCCCTGGGTTCGGGGCTGGTGCAGGTATTATCATCATACACGTCGGTTGAGATACTCTGCTGTATAAACCGGCATTGCCAGAATGCATGAAGATATTGAGGAGAACCATCAAGCATGAAGACGCCAAGGCCTCGATGGAACAGAGGCACCTTGCTTTCTTCCCGGCCATATCTGCTTACTTCGGAGCAGAACAGACCGAGCCGCAAACACGCTTTATCCCAGTCATTGTCAAATACATGGGGTGTCGAAGCGTTACAACTTGATGAAGAGGCGATACTGCATCAGTCTTTAACGCTAAAGCAACTGCGTCTGTGTTTGCCCGACGGCACGTGGATTGACTCTGCCGGTTTGCCTGCGCTTTCTTGTACAGTACCGTTGGATCAACGTTTGGCACAACAGCTGCAACAGGTAGATGTGCTGTTGGCGCTTCCTTCCAACGAGCGCCAGTGCGAATCGTTACCTCACCATTCTCGTGTGCAGGAATCGCCTGCAGTAGCCTATAGCGTGAAAACACCGGCTAGCGGATCCCGAGAAAACGGTGTGGCCGTGAGCTCTGCAATATGTGTACGCTTTAGCGTTGATGAAAACCGTGGTTATCAAACGTATCCTATTGCGCGACTTAATCGCAATGGGCAAGGACGGTGGGAAATCGATTCCTCGTTCATTCCACCGTTGCTAACGTTTTCCTCGTCGCCGATGCTGATGGCGCAGTCGAAGCAACTGTTGTTGCGTTCTCGCGTCAAACGTAGCCGCCTGCTGGCGCTGCGTCATGAACATCCCAGAAAGCATGGGCAGCCTGATATCCCGCTGTTTTGGTTGTTGAATGTGTTAAATAGCTACGAGTCCGTGCTGAGTGAAGTCAGCCTGGCAACTGCGTTGCATCCGGAATTGGTTTATCGCGAGCTGGTTAAATTAGCCGGGCCGTTGTTGCCCTATACGCAGGCGTGGAGCACGGCTGACATTCCTCGCTATGACCATTCTCGTCCCGGAGAGGTGTTTTCGCCTCTTTTTTCACTGCTCAATGCGTTGCTTGAAACCTGTATGCCTGACAGAGCTGTGGGGATCGAGCTGAGTCGTGAAAAAGATCATCTGTGGGTCGGGCAGTTGCAGCCGCATAATCTGGACTCCGTCTCTGAAATTTATCTTCTGGCGCGCTCCTCCTGGCCTTCACATCGGCTGCGTGAGCATATCATGACGCGGTGTGAGGTTGGCACACGGCATACCGTCCGTGTGCGCCAAACTGCAGAAAGTCAGGATAAACCGTTACAACCGGTTAACCATATTCCTGCGGTCATTCCTCTGAATTGGGAAAACCTCTGCTTTAGCGTCGACCTTGAGCATTCCTGCGTGCAGGATGCGCTGTCTTCCGGGCACTGTGCTATCTCTGTGCCCGACCACTGTGGTGATTTATCGCTGAGGCTTTTCGCCGTGCTGAAGGAGTAAATTGCGACCATCTCCCTCAGAGTTCAGTATCAGACAGCCAATAAATCGCCTCATAAGGGCGCAGCGTTAGTGACACCGGGTGCACGGGAGGATCATCATAGTTGCTCAGTAGCAGACGCCAGCGCTGGGGGAACTGTTGGTTAGGCAGCGCGTAATACTGTATTTCCCGGCTCAGGTTGGCGAGCACCAGCAACTGCTGTCCCTGCCAGCGGCGGCGATAGAACCAGAGGGTTGGATGCTCAGGGTCCAGGTCGTGATAGTCGCCATAGGTCAGCAGTGGAAGCGCTTTACGCAGGGCGATCAACCGTTGGTAAGTGTAAAATACCGAGTGCGGATCGGCAAGTGCCTGCGAAACGTTGATCTCCGCGTAACCTGTTCCGGGGGATATCCAGGGCGTACCTGACGTAAAGCCCGCCGACGGCGCAGCTGACCACTGCATCGGGCTGCGCCCATTATCGCGTGATTTGTGGGCAAGAATACGCAACACCTGCGCTGGTGTTTCACCTTTGGCGAGATGTTCCGCGTAGACATTCAGGCTTTCTATATCGCGATAGTGCTCAAGGGTGTCATAGCCGGGGTTGGTCATTCCGATCTCTTCCCCTTGATAAATATAGGGGGTGCCCTGCATGCCGTGCAGCACCATTGCCAACATCTTGGCTGACGGTGTGCGGTAGTCGCCCTCATCGCCAAAGCGAGAAACGATGCGTGGCTGATCGTGATTACACCAGAACAGTGCACTCCAGGCTTTATTATGCATACCGCGTTGCCAGGTATTGAACAACGCTTTCAACGCAACGAAATCCGGGGCTGCCAGCGTCCACTTCTCTCCGCCCGGGTAATCCTCTTTCAGATGATGGAAGCTAAACGTCATTGTCAATGCATTATCCGTCAGAGGGGCATAATGCTGGCAGTTCTCTAACGTGGTCGAAGACATTTCACCGACGGTCATGAGTCCGCGCGGTGAAAATACGGTGCGGTTGAATTCGTGAAGAAACTCCACCATGCGCGGCCCATCGGTGTAATAGCGTCGGCCGTCTTCTACACTATCCGAAGGGAAATCCTGTTGTTTCGACACCGATTGATCACATCCAAACGCAGGCCATCCACCCCTTTGTCTGCCCAAAAGTGACAGACCGCTTGCAACGCCTCGCGCACCGGTGCGTGCTCCCAGTTCAAATCGGCTTGTTGTGGCGCCAACAGATGCAGGTAATGTTGCTGGCTGGGGGCATGCCACTGCCAGGCGCTACCGCCGAATTTTGAACGCCAGTTGTTAGGCTGTGTGGTTTCTGTTCCCGCGCGCCAGCAGTAAAAGGCGCGGTAGTCGCTGTCAGGCTTTTGGGCCTGCACAAACCAGGGATGCTGCGTAGACGTATGGTTAAACACCATATCCATAATGATACGCATGCCGCGCGCGTGTGCTTGCGCGATCAGCGTTTCCATATCGCGCATTGTGCCATAGGCAGGATCGATGTCGCAGTAGTCCGCAACGTCGTAACCATTATCTACCTGCGGTGAGGGATACACTGGCGTAAGCCACAGCGCATCGACGCCTAACTGTTGCAGATACTCTAGGCGCGAAATAATGCCTTGTAGGTCTCCGGTACCAGAAACGGTGCTGTCCTGAAAACTCTTAGGATAGATTTGATAGATGACGCCAGTACGCCACCAGGGAAGCGGTGCTGTCATACCATTACCTGTTTACGCGTTACCTGTAAGCTAGGCTGTGTCCCTTAATTACATAACCTCTGGTAAAACAGGCGGATGAAGCCCAGTTTCAACATTGCCAGATAATTCCTCGCCGTTTTGTCGTAACGTGTCGCAATGCGACGGTATTCTTTCAGACGGCCTGATCTTGACCCACCATCTCCGGACAGCTTTTGTATCTTAAGTTAACGATGCCCGCTGGCGCCGATATTCTCTTGGGGAGTTGTATCCCAGCGCACTGTGCGGATGGTTTTCATTGTAATGATTGAACGCCGCTGCAAGATTCTTCAGCGCTGTTCGCACATCGGGTTTTGGCATGAAGGCGATGTAATCTTCCTTCATCGTCTTCACGAACCGTTCTGCCATGCCGTTACTCTGTGGACGGCTCACTGCTGTTGTGCAGGGCTCCAGATTCAGTTCTCTGGCGAACTTCCGCGTTTCATGCGCTGTGTACGCTGAACCATTATCCGTCAGCCATTGCACTGGTTTATCCGGCAGCGCGCTACCGAAGCGTTTTTCCACCGACCTCAGCATCACATCCTGCACGGTTGAACTGTCATAACCCCTGGTGCTCGCTGCCCAGTCTATGGCCTCCCGGTCGCAGCAGTCCAGTGCGAACGTCACCCGCAGCTTCTCGCCGTTGTCACAACCGAACTCGAAGCCATCTGAGCACCAGCGCATATCGCTCTCTGCTACCGCGATTTTGCCTTTATGCTCCCGCTTCGGACGTTCAGTTTTATCATGCAACAACAGCAGGTTATGCTCGCTCATTATCCTGTAAAGCCGTTTGGCGTTCACCGGTGGAAGTCCCTCTGCACGACGTTGCTTACGCAGGATACCCCACACTCGGCGGTAACCGTAACTGGGCATGTCGCTGATGATACGGAGGATGTCCGATAATATCTCAGCATCAGCTTCGTCATTACGCCGGTTGCTGCGCCTGTTCAGCCAGTCGGCAGAACGGTTAACCCGCAGTGACAGCTGCGCACGCGACACGCTCATGGCGCGGCTGACCAGAGCTATTCCCCGTCCTTTGGCAACAAGGGCGCGTGCGCTATCCATTTTCGCGACTGGCGGTACTCCACTGCTTCTTTGAGGATCTCAACTTCCATCGTCTTCTTACCCAGAAGGCGCTGTAGCTCCCGGACCTGCTTGAGGGCAGTCGCCAGCGCCGAAGCTGGAACCACTTCTTCTGCGGCCGCAACGGCGGTGAGGCTTCCTTCCTGGTATTGCTTCTTCCACTTAAACAAAAGGCTGGGCTGGATGCCATGCAGGCGGGCTACATGGGAGACGTTCATCCCCGGCTCCATTGTCTGCTGAATGATGGCGATTTTCTCTTGCGGAGTTTTACGCTTACGGACTTCTTGCCCTAACAGGATCCCGGTCATTTCAAAATTAGCATGATTGTTAGACATATATCTAAGCCTATCTCTTATCTGGAGATACAGCTACTGTCTGGTGTTACAGGGGGCTACATCATTCTTTCAGACGGCCAAAGCACCGCTCAACAACGTTCCGATTGCGGTAGGCGTCACGATCGAGCTTTGAACGACCATCCACCGCCATTTTTTCAGTGGATTTTCGGGGGATGACAGTTTTTATACCTCTGTTTTTCCGCTCGTTACGTAATACATGCCCGGAGTACGCCTTGTCAGCGAGTACCGCATGACCACGGCGTTTCATACTGCCGTTCTGGCGTGGAACACCAATACCGTCCAAAAGACGTAGTGCAAACTGACTTTCATGAGCCTGACCGGGGCTCAACACGATGTTTAACGGAAGACCACTTGTAGTGGTCAACTAATATTGGCCACCGCATTAGACTGTATGTAGAACAGTCGCTCAGATTCGTTTGGAGTTAAGCCGCCGTTATACCAGTGAGGCCGGATAGCGCTGTAATACCCCGTGATGTAGCGGATAATCGCGTCCTGGGCTTCGCTGAAGCTGTTGTAACCCTTTGTCGGCACCCATTCTGTCTTCAGGCTGCGGAAGAACCGCTCCATTGGCGCATTATCCCAGCAGTTACCCCGCCGACTCATACTCTGCTTTATCCGGCAGCGCCACAGGGCTTGCCGGTATTGACGGCTGGTATAGTGGCTGCCCTGGTCGCTGTGGAACATGACTCCTGTTGGTTGTCCCCGGAGTTCCCAGGCCATCTGCAACGCTTTAACTGTCAGCGCCGAGTCCGGCGACGTCGACATGGCCCAGCCCACCGGTTTGCGGGCGAACAGATCTAGCACCACCGCAAGGTAAGCCCAGCATTTGCC
This sequence comes from Symbiopectobacterium sp. Eva_TO, assembly GCF_053848865.1. NCBI lineage: Bacteria > Pseudomonadati > Pseudomonadota > Gammaproteobacteria > Enterobacterales > Enterobacteriaceae > Symbiopectobacterium > Symbiopectobacterium sp. Eva_TO. The sequence continues at coordinate 4,321,622 of NZ_JBSPEY010000004.1, forward strand.
CGTCCAGATGTAGGTCACATCGCCGCACCAGACCTGATCCGGCGCGGTAACCGCGAACTGGCGGTTGAGATAGTTCGGTATTTCAACGTGTTCATTGCCGCCGCGTTTGTATTTGTGAGCCGGTCGCTGGCAGCTGGCGATACCCAGCTCCTTCATCAGCTTGCCAGCCAGCCAGCGCCCCATTTTGACACCGGAGCTGCCGGTGACGATGGTCGCGATACTTCGAGCGCCGGCAGAGCCGCCGCTGGCGTTCCAGGCTTCCATGACGCGGCTACACTTAACCACGCGCTCACCGTCGGGTTCATTAGCGGAAGCCTGCCAGTGTCTGTAGCTGCTGCGATGTACCTCAAAAGTTTGGCACAACGCCGTGACCGGGTATCGCGCCCTCAGCCTGTCGACTACCGTGAACCGTTGAGTGAGTCCGACATTAAGAGCGCCGTAGCCTTTTTTAGGATTTCGTTCTCCATTTCAAGGCATTGGACTTTTTTCTTCATCTCACGCAGCTCGAGCTGTTCAGGGGTAAGAGGAAGTCCCGTTGGCGTTTTTCCCTGTCGTTCAAGGCGAAGCTTATTGACCCAGCGACTAATGGCAGAATGGCTGACATTAACCGCCTCTGCGGCCTTAACGTATGTGTAGCCGTGGTCGACAACCAGCTTTGCGGCTTCGAGCTTAAATTCCGCCGTAAAATGTTTACCCATGAGGTCACCTGTCGTGTTGATGAGGTGAGCATATCACCTCCGCTCAGGTGGCCAGTATCAGTGTGCCACTACAGTAGCGCACAATGATGTTTTTTTACTTACTCGCAGCGCAGCTTAGGCTGTGTCCCTTAATTACATAGCCTCTGGTAAAACAGGCGGATGCAGCCCAGTTTCAACATTGCCAGATAATTCCTCGCCGTTTTGTCGTAACGTGTCGCAATGCGACGGTATTCTTTCAGACGGCCAAAGCACCGCTCAACAACGTTCCGATTGCGGTAGGCGTCACGATCGAGCTTTGAACGACCATCCACCGCCATTTTTTCAGTGGATTTTCGGGGGATGACAGTTTTTATACCTCTGTTTTTCAGCTCGTTACGTAATACATGCCCGGAGTACGCCTTGTCAGCCAGCACCGCATGACCACGGCGTTTCATACTGCCGTTCTGGCGTTGAACACCAATACCGTCCAAAAGACGTAGTGCAAACTGACTTTCATGAGCCTGACCGGGGCTCAACACGATGTTTAACGGAAGACCACTTCCGTCTGTAGCCATATGGATTTTGGTGCCAAAACCACCTCGAGAGCGACCCAGCCCATTATCTCCGGTGATATCGGGATGTTTTTTTGAGCACCGGCAGCACATTTCAGCGCCCTGATATTGCTACCATCCAGCGCAGTCGCTGACCAGTCCACGAGGCCATGGGCATCAAGTGATGAAAGTAACTTATTGAAAATAATGTTAATGACTCCCGATTTTGACCATCGGTTAAAGCGGTTATAAACGGTTTTCCATGGGCCGTATCGCTCAGGTAAATCACGCCATGGGGCACCAGAGCACAGCACCCAGAACATGCCATTGATAATCATGCGATGCTCAGCCCATGGGCGTCCGGCCTGTGGTGTTGCTGGTTCAGCAGGGAGTAAGGGCTGGATGATAGCCCATGCTTCATCGGGAAGGTCGTAGCGAGCCATAGTTCAAAATGATGTAGAAACAAATAGTTAGTATAACTCATGGGATTAAGGGACACAGCCTAGTTATAGGACGCAATTACCCATTGGGCAATGGGCCCAGCCGTTGTTTCCGCCGGTACACAGTGGTGGTCAGTATCACGGGTATCACGACGGCGATCGCCATGGCGACCAGATAGACGCTCCAAAATGAGGGTTTGATGGACAGAATGCCAGGTAAGCCACCGACGCCAATGCCGTTGGCCATCACGCCGCCGATGCCGCACAAGAGTGCCGCTAGCGCGGAGCCAATCATGCCACACAGCATGGGAAAGCCGTATTTGAGGTTGATACCGTACATGGCGGGCTCTGCCACGCCCAACATTGCGGAAATCGCCGCTGGCACAGATGTCTCACGTTCATTAACCTTGCGACTGATCAGCATAATACCAATCACCGCCGAGCCTTGAGCGATGTTGGACAGTGCAATCAGTGGCCAAACCGGCCCATACTTTGGATCATTTGCAAATCGATAGCCAATGTGGTCTGGTGTACGCCGGTAATCACCAGTAGCGAATAGAAAAAACTAAACAGTGCGGCACCGGCTGGGGCAAAACTGCCCGTCATCACGCTCGCGATAGCCCAGGCAATGCCATCCCCAATCATGCGTCCAACCGGGCCGATAACCGTGTGCGCCAGAAATACCGCCAGTAGAAGCGACAGCACTGGGACGCTCACCAGATGCAGCGAATCCGGTATCCATTTTTTAAGACGTAGCTCAATCATCGCCAGCGCAATACCGACCAGTAGAGAAGGGATAACCTGTGCTTGATAGCCGATACGCTGTATCGTGAATATGCTAAAGTCCCACACCGCAGGTATTTGCTGACCGATAGAATAGGCATTCATCAACTGGGGGGAAACGAGCGTGATGCCGAGAATGATGCCCAGCACCGGAGTGCCACCCATTTTTTTCACCGCTGACCAGCAAATTGCAACGGGCAGGTAGTAGAAGATGGCCTCACCCAGCAGCCAGAGAAAATCATAGATTGCGCGGCACATTGGGCTGCGTTCGATCAGCGACTGACCATCAACCAGTGGAATGTCTCCGATAACGTTGCGGACGGCGAGGATCAGACCACCGCTAATCAAGGCCGGCAACAGCGGGTAGAAGATCTCTGCGAAATGTGAAATAGCCCGGTCCCACAGTGACATCTTATGACGCATGGTGTGCAGGGCAGTTTCCTGATTTTCAGGGGCTTTACCGATGGCGGCCTGTAATGCCTGGTAATAGGCTTCAACGTCAGTACCGATGACGATTTGGCATTGGTCGCCATGGGTAAAACACCCTTTGACCATGGAAAGCGTTTTGATGTGGTCGATGTTGGCCTGTTCGGGGTGTTTTAATACCAGGCGTAACCGAGTGATACAGTGCGTCAGCGTGGCAATGTTCTGCCTCCCCCCGAGTTGCTTAATCAAGTCTTCGATCGTTTGTGGCTGTACCTTGCTCATTTCTTTACCCTTTTCTTTGGATGGGGCGAAGTGGTGGATCAAGGATAGGCAACGATGCGTCGGTAATCGCCAGTGAACGGGGATTACGAGCGAATTATTAGATTTGTCAGGCACCAAGTGATAAGCCTGATGCCTGCGGCGTGTTGAACGCCTCATTTACTGGAAAGGTAAGGTCGCGTTGCGCAGCTTACGGCGATAGACCAGCATGGTTAACAGCGCCGGTATCACGATGGCAATCACCATTGCCGCCAAATAGATGCCCCAAAAAGTGAGCTTGATGGATAAAATACCCGGTAAACCGCCAACGCCAATGCCGTTGGCGGTGACGCCGAAAAGCCCGCATAGCAATCCGGCCAGAGCTGAACCCGTCATGGCGCACAGCATCGGGAAGCCATATTTCAGATTGATGCCATACATGGCCGGTTCAGTCACGCCCAACATGGCAGACAGTGCCGCTGGCACGGAAACTTCGCGTTCGTTGTGTCGGCGGCTAATTAGAATGATGCCAATCACCGCGGAACCCTGGGCAATATTCGATAATGCAATCAGTGGCCATACCGGAGTCCCTCCCATGCTATGAATCATTTGCATATCAATAGCTAGTGTTGTTTGGTGTACCCCGGTAATCACAAGAGGCGCATAGAGAAACCCAAACAGTGCGGCCCCTATCGGTGCGAAACTGCCGGTCATCAGTCCTTTCACCACCCAGGCGACGCCGTCACCAATCAAACTGACCAATCACCGCATGCGCCAGTGCAACGGAGGCCAGCAGGGCGGTGACAGGAACGACGACCAGATAGAGTGAGTCAGGCACCCATTGCTTTAATCGCGTCTCGATCAGCGCCAGAGCAATACCAGCCAGCAGCGACGGAATAACTTGTGCTTGATAGCCAACCTTTTCGATGGCAAACCAACCAAAGTCCCAGACGTCTGGGATTTGCTGGCCTATCTGATAGGCGTTCATCAGTTGTGGTGACACGAGGGTAATGCCAAGGATGATACCCAATACTGGCGTCCCGCCCATTTTCCTCACGGCCGACCAGCACACAGCGACCGGAAGGTAGAAGAAGATTGCTTCACCCAACAGCCAGAGAAAATCATATAGTTATTGCCAGGTTGGGTGGCGTTGGATCAGGGTTTGCCCGTCAGAGAACGGAATATCGCCAATCACGTTACGCAAACCCAGAATCAGCCCGCCGCTGATGAGTGTAGGCAGTAGCGGGAAGAAAATCTCAGCAAAGTGAGAAATTCCGCGCTCCAGAACCGTCATGTTATTGCGTGCTGACTGACGCACACTCTCTTTGTCGGCTTTGATTTTGCCCGTGCGCGCGCTAATTGCCTGAAAATAATCGCCCACCTCAGTGCCGATCACCACCTGAAACTGCCCTGCGGTGATGAAACAGCCTTTGACCATCGGTAGCGTTTCAATACCTTTGGCATCGGCTAGGGCAGGGTCTTGCAACACGAAACGCAGGCGGGTAATACAGTGAGTGAGCGTGACGACATTATCAGCTCCGCCCAGCAGCTTGATTAATCGCTCAATATCTTGTTGTTGTACCTTGCTCATTGCGCGTCCTTGTGTGAATACCCAGAGTGAACAGGTTTAAGGACACCTCGTTATACACAAGTCCGCAACGCCTTATATGCCAAGGGTTAGCGGGCTGAAATAGGCAGCCGGTGGGGTTGTAAATGAAGTGAAACCGACGTGTACTATCGCCATTTACGGCGCTGAAAAATGATACGGGATTCAGATGGCTGGGCACACCAAGAACTGGAAGGGGTAAATCTTGGTGACACGAGGCTCAATAAGCGCGCCAAAGGGCTTTTGATACGGCTGGCTGAGAATCCGCAAGCCAGCATTCCGCATGCGTGCCTCGGATGGTCTGAGACGCTGGGTGCTTACCGCTTCATGGAGAACCAAGCATTCGAATGGCGAGACATTCTGCAACCTCACTGGCAGCGTACGCAGGAAAGGATCCGAGAACACGAGGTTGTGCTGTGTATCCAAGACACTACCGAGCTTGACTTCAACGGGCAGCAAATCCAAGGCTTGGGTCCCTTGAACTACGAAGCCAGGCGTGGTCTGTACCTGCATCCGACCTACGCGGTCAGTCCGGATCGCGTGGGGTTGGGCGTACTGGATGCGTGGATGTGGGCAAGAGAGCCGAAGGATGCAGACGGAAAACGCGATGGGATCAAGGAGAGTACGCGCTGGCTCGAGGGATACGAGCGAGTTGCTGAACTCGCCTCGGAGTTGCCAAACACACGTCTGGTGTACTTAGCCGATCGCGAAGCGGATATCAAGGCGTTGATGCAGCTCGCTGATGACCTTGGCACTCCGGCTGACTGGTTGATCCGCTCGACTCATAATCGCAGTCTGGACTGTAATGAGAAGCTTTGGCAGAAGGTTGGAAAGACCGTGCCGGTAGGAGAAATCCAATTCGTTATGGCGGCTCGCGCGGGGCAGAAGGCGCGTACGGTGAAACAGGCGCTGCGCGTGAAGCGAGTGTCGCTGCGTTGCGGGTTGGCAGTGACTTGTGTGATAGCCAAGGAAATTGAGCCGCCAGCAGGCGTGAAGCCGGTCGAGTGGCGGTTGCTGAGCAATCGCGTACCTGAAGGACGAGAAGATATCGTGGAGCTGATCGACTGGTATCGGGCTAGATGGGAAATCGAGATGTTCTTCAATGTGCTGAAGAACGGCTGCTGTGTCGAAGCGTTACAGTTATCGACCGTGGATCGCATTGAGCGGGCATTGGCGCTGTTCATGATCGTGGCATGGCGCATCGCCTATTTAATGCGTATGGGACGAACCTGTCCAGAGCTGGACGCAATGTTGTTCTTTGATTCCGACGAGACTCATGGAGCTTACCTACTGATGAACAAGCGTATGCCCAAGGGCCGCCCTAAGCTAAACGAAGTATTGCGCTTAGTTGCGCAACTGGGAGGCTTTCTTGCTCGAAAAGGCGACGGTGAACCAGGCGCAAAAACTATCTGGAAAGGCTTGCAGAAAGTCATGACGGCCGCCGAAACGCTACGCGCGCTCAGGCACGAACAGAGATGTGTATAACGAGGTGACCTTAGGGGCCCTGATGACCACAGACCATTCCGAAAATACAAATAAGGGTAAAAATCAGACCAACATGACACCCTGACGCGCAAAAAAAAAGCCGCCGCAACCAGTAATGGCTGCGGCGGCTTTATAGCGCAAAGCTAAATAGCTGTTCCTAATATGTATTAGTCGCGACTTGATCTGACACTGGACCTTGAAAGGTTGAGAGTTACCGGTTTTGATATGGGTGTCGAATCCTTATACAAAACACGAGGTAACTCTCATGCTTCATACTAACAATCCCATCATCAAACACAAAGCCGGCCTGCTCAATCTCGCCGAAGAACTCGGTAACGTATCAAAAGCCTGTAAAATCATGGGGGTATCACGCGACACGTTTTATCTCTATCAGGAACTGGCGGCAGAAGGCGGCATTGACGCTCTGGTTAACCAAAACCGCCGGGTTCCCAACCTGAAAAACCGTGCTGATGAAGCCACTGAACGTGCGGTTGTTGATTACGCCATTGAGTTCCCGGCTCATGGCCAGCACCGGACCAGTAATGAGCTGCGTAAAAAAGGCGTCTTCATTTCTGGCAGCGGTGTGCGCTCCATCTGGCAACGACACGATCTGGAAAACTTTCGTAAGCGCCTGAAGGCACTTGAGGAAAAAGTTGCCAGAGAAGGCATTGTACTTACTGATGCTCAAATCGCTGCACTGGAGAAGAAGGCGCACGACGACGAAGCCTGTGGTGAAATAGAGACTGCTCACCCGGGTTATCTGGGGTCGCAGGACACCTTCTACGTAGGTAATCTGAAAGGTGTTGGCCGTATCTACCAGCAGACGTTCGTGGATACGTACTCGAAAGTGGCGCACTGCAAGCTTTACACGAGTAAAGCACCGATCTCTGCCGCCGACCTGCTCAATGATCGCGTGCTGCCGTTCTACGAAGCTCAGGGGCTGCCAATGCTAAGAATACTGACGGACAGGGGGACGGAGTACTGCGGTAAAGTGGAACAACATGACTATCAGCTGTACTTGGCTATCAACGATATAGACCATACGAAAACGAAAGCGATGTCTCCGCAGACAAACGGTATCTGCGAGCGCTTCCATAAAACTATTTTGCAGGATTTTTATCAGGTTGCGTTCCGTAAGACGTTATACGAGGACCTAGAAAGTCTACAAAAGGATCTGGACAACTGGTTGTGGCATTACAATAATGAGCGAACTCATCAGGGTAAAATGTGCTGCGGGCGTACGCCAATGGCCACGTTACTTGATGGTAAACGAGTCTGGGCAGAAAAAAATCTGAACCAGATTTAATCTGACAGACACCTGTATAAATAACCGGTAACTGTCAGATCAGGTCTGAGCTAATATACCTTATGCGTATTCGCATGCGATCGATCATCGATTCGCATCTAAGGTCGATCACGTTTTCGCATCGTAATCGATCACCCGGGAACCTAACTTTTTTATCGTTTTAGCGTGTTTCTTCTGCGCTTTCCACTGCCAGGCTATTTTTCCTTAATGATTCTCCCTGAAGCTCCACTCTGTGAGAGTTGTGGATCAGCCGATCCAGGAAGGCATCTGCCGCCGTCGGGTTTTCCATCACTCCGTACCATTGCTCCACCGGCAACTGGCTGATAAGGATCGTGCTGGTTTGCCCATATCGCTCTTCCGTTATTTCCAGCAAGTCATTGCATTGCCGCGTTGTGATAACTTCAAGACCAAGGTCGTCCAAGATAAGAAACTCTATTTTTTGAAGCTGTTTCAGTTGCTTAAGCCAGCTGCCGTCCAGTCGGCCCTGCTCAAGCTGATCCAGCAGCCGACCCATGCGCCAGTATTGAACGCTTCTCTTTTGCCGGCACGCCTGCTCGCCCAGGGCACAACCTACCCAGCTTTTTCCGCTGCCAGTTGGCCCTGTTATCAGGATATTCTTGCTGTGGGTGATGTAATGCCCGTTCAGAAGCTCGCGCATCTGTTCGGCCTTTAACCCTCGGGAGACCGGATAGTACATACCCTCAGGGGTTGCACCGTGGCGCAACCGTGCCTGCTTTCTCAACCGCCCAACACGGCTGTTTTCACGATTCAGTAGCTCTTCTTCGACAAGTAACCCCAGGCGTTCTGCGAACCCCAGCTCATTGTATGTACCAGGTGCCTCACGCTGGCGTATCATGCCATCGGCCATTGCCGACAGCTTCAGCGTTCTAAGTTTGGTTAGCAGGTCATCAGTCATAACGACTCCCTTTTTCAGTGGTAATATTTTGGACCACGCAGATTCTCGTGCTCCAGTGGAAGCTGTAACTCTCTATTTCCTTTAACTGTTTCTCCGATGCCCTCCCTGTTGTGACGCAGCTGATTCTCGATAAAACGCCTTTCCGGATGGTTCAGCCCGCAGGCCTTGTCACAGGCTTTTTCCAGCCGTTCGGCACCGTATTTTTTCTGGAGCGACAGTAGGCCGAGAACAGCCCGATAAGCCTGCTCAGGATGATTCTTCGCGTTTAGCATCGCTTCCACCACCTGCCGAGTCGCCTTGCCGGTTCTCGCGGCATTATCCAGCAGCTTTTCAGGTGTCCAGCTGCTGTGCCCGCGGTGATTGACCGGCATGTGTGCCGGATTCGTGCTGTGGCTGTACTACCGATCGCTGCGAGGGTGCTGAGCCACGCAGCGGCCCTTATGCCAGACCTGGACCAACGTCTGACCCGCTTTTACCGACAGCCTTTCACCAACCAGCTCATGGGGAACGGAGTACCAGTGGCGGTCGTATTCGACGTGATAGTCAGGAGCGACCTTCACCGCACGGTATTCGGTGTATTCATAGGGCATGGCTGGCAACGGCTGCAGGCACGGCGCATCGAGCAGCGCAAAGCGCTGCGCTCGGCTCTGGCCCCCATAACCTTTCATTGGCCGGTTATTCAGCTCGGTCATCAGCTCACTGAGCCTGACGTTGAGCGCATGCATCGTATGGAAGGTTTCATTGCGTATTCGCGCCAGGAGCCACCTTTCGACCAGCAGGACGCCGTTTTCCACTTTGGCCTTGTCTTTCGGTTTGTAGGGTCTGGCTGGCATCACTACCGTGCTGTAATGCGAGGCCAAAGACTGATAGCTGTCGTTGATGACCGGCTCGTAGCGATCTGCTTTGCTCACCGCGCTACGCAGATTATCGGGTACCAGCAGGGCTGGAACGCCGCCGAGGAAGGTCAGGCAGTGGCTGTTAGCATTCAGCCAGCTCATCATGTCCTGACCGGGGCAGGCTTCTGCATAGGTATAATTTGACGCTCCCATGACAGCGACGAAGATGGCGACCCGGCGCACATTTCCCGTATCGGGGTCGGATACCGGCACCGTGGGCCCGCAGAAGTCGATGAACAGCTTCTCACCGGCACGGTGGGTCTGGCGCATCGAGCGTTTCTGGCATTTCTTCCATTGGCGATAACAACGGCAGAACTGAGAGTAGCCCAGCGCCATTTCTCCGGTTTCGGTGCTGTATTCTATCCACAACAGCTGCCTGGTAACCCCTGGCCGTCTTAGCTCGGTATCGATATACAGCCAGTCTGGCGCGATAAGCTCCGAGGTGCGCATTCTGCGGGTGGGGAACAGCATCTTTTCCAGTTTTTCTGGCAAGAGCGCATCAGGCAATGGCCACGACAGCGATGCGGCGGTAAAACGGGAGAGCACCTCATAAACTGTGGAAGGGCTGACCCTAAGAGCAGCGGCGATGGTGCGATTAGACTGGTTGCACTCAAATTTGAGTTTGAAGATCTGAAGACAAGTCTCCATGGGACTCCTGCTTTTTCTCTTTCTGGCCATCGTTATCTCCATTTCAGTAGAAACTGCGAACGGAGAGGAGGTTAGAAGAGTTAAGTCCCGGAGTGATCGATACGACGCGAATCAGTGATCGACCTTAGATGCGAAATCGTGATCGATTGTCATGCGAATCACTGATCGATCACGATGCGAATATGCAGTTCCATCAATGACCAGATGTGAGATTTCACCACGGGTTGGCGTTTTTATGCTGATGTTCACTGTCTTTGCTCGCTTGCTGAGCAGCGAATAGTCTGGACAATGCAGCGACAATTTAATCAGTTTAAAAATCGAGTCAACAAAACCCTGTAAAGCCCTCAATGAATCTATGGTCACCCCCATTTTTGCAACACTGATCTTTGATTAATGGTGGGCTTGCTTAAATCTATCCGGCGTCTTTATGGCCAAGGATGCCCGCGCCACGATGAGTTTCGCACCTGATATTCCTAAAAGGGCCATCGGCTTCATTGAGCCATTTTCATTTTTTGGTTTTATATCAGGCCGTCAGGCCGTTCATGTCATCAATAATCAGTCTTCGCAAAACCAGATGGGTAACTTCGTTAAATTGCTGACTGTTAGACCAGCATTACTGTTCAAACACGGTATTTCGTGTCGTTATTGCCCAAGCTATTCGAACTAATTTATTTGCTAATGCACAGCACACAACGCAAGAATGTTTCCTGCCCAACTGAGACCTTACCCAATCAGCTAATCTCCCTGATTGATGGTCAATTCTTAGGATAAATACCCGCGCACATTGAACAAGCAATCGGCGAAGGTTTTTATCTCCACGCTTGCTAATACCCAGCCGAGTATTCTTCCCTCCAGTACTGTATTGGCGGGGTACAAGACCGGTGGAAGCGGCAAAATTACGACTGTTTTCATATTGCTTGCCATCGCCTAACTGTGATGACAAAACGCTGGCTGTTATCGGTCCAACACCAGGGATGGTCATTAAATGCTGGCCAGTTTCATCTAGAGAGAGTGCCTGCCCAAGTTCTCTTTCGAGCTCTGCTATCTGCCCAACCAAATATTGGTAATGATCGTGTAATCGAAGCAGCAACTGTGCCAGATAAGGTGGTAAGTCATTATCAGCCAGAACAGCTGAAAGCCTTTTGATTACGGCAATACCTTTCGGCATGCTGATACCAAACTCCAGTAAAAAAGCATGCATTTGGTTAGTCGTTTTAACGTTGTCTCTGACCAACGACTCCCTGACGCGATGCAAGGCTCGCATAGCCTGCTGAGCCTCAGTTCTTGGCTGCACAAACCGCATGGAAGGGCGTGATCCGGCTTCGCATATTGCTTCGGCATCAACGAAATCGTTCTTGTTGCTCTTGACAAAAGGGCGGACAAACTGCGGAGAGATCAACTTTACTTCATGCCCCAGCTCACTGATCCGACGAGCCATAAAATGGGCACCGGCGCAGGCTTCCATTACAACGGTAGTAGGTGTACACGTAGCCAGAAACTCGATGAGTTTGGTGCGGGTAAACTTTTTCCGCAGTAATGCCTTGCCTGATTTATCCTGACAATGAATGTGAAAAGAATGTTTGCCGAGATCGATACCAATAAGCGTGACGTTTTGCATGATGGCCTTCTCCATAAAGAAACACCCTGTCAGCGTACCGCTCACAGGGTGGGGGTGACCATCTCATTAGGCCAAACACGCGTTTCATCATCAGGACTGTGGTGATGGCCATATCTGAGTAGTGGAGCGGTTGTCCACGCCGTTCAGTAGTCATTTTTTCCGTCCATGCAGCAATGGCTGATTCATCTAGCCATACGGTTAGAGAACCGCGCTGCTTGAGGGCCTTGTTATAGGAGGGCCAGTTAGTGATTTTAAAATTTTGTTTTGCCATGGAGACCTGATGTTGAAACAACTATGGTGATCTGATCCGATGATTAACCAAACTTTCTATTTATTCAACAAAGCCAATTTGAAACTGGAATCGCACAACGAACACCGTGCAGAACAGACCAAAAAACATCTGGCGTTGCTTATTGCCGTGTTTGAAAAGCATGCCGGTATCAGCGCCGAATAACCTGTTTTGTGCCCGTCTGACTGATATCCCCTTGAAATATGGGGATATCATATCCAGAAATTTTTCTTTGCAAAAAGAGTCGAAATAACTCACCTGCTGTACAAAAGTCACAGTATACTTAAGTTGCTCTTGTTAATAAGGAGCCGCCCAAGCCTCGTGATGTAGCCCCCTGTAACACCAGACAGTAGCTGTATCTCCAGATAAGAGATAGGCTTAGATATATGTCTAACAATCATGCTAATTTTGAAATGACCGGGATCCTGTTAGGGCAAGAAGTCCGTAAGCGTAAAACTCCGCAAGAGAAAATCGCCATCATTCAGCAAACAATGGAGCCGGGGATGAACGTCTCCCATGTAGCCCGCCTGCATGGCATCCAGCCCAGCCTTTTGTTTAAGTGGAAGAAGCAATACCAGGAAGGAAGCCTCACCGCCGTTGCGGCCGCAGAAGAAGTGGTTCCAGCTTCGGCGCTGGCGACTGCCCTCAAGCAGGTCCGGGAGCTACAGCGCCTTCTGGGTAAGAAGACGATGGAAGTTGAGATCCTCAAAGAAGCAGTGGAGTACCGCCAGTCGCGAAAATGGATAGCTCACGCGCCCTTGTTGCCAAAGGACGGGGAATAGCTCTGGTCAGCCGCGCCATGAGCGTGTCGCGTGCGCAGCTTTCACTGCGGGTTAACCGTTCTGCCGACTGGCTGGACAGGCGCAGCAACCGGCGTAATGACGAAGCTGATGCTGAGATATTATCGGACATCCTCCGTATCATCAGCGACATGCCCAGTTACGGTTACCGCCGAGTGTGGGGTATCCTGCGTAAGCAACGTCGTGCAGAGGGACTTCCACCGGTGAACGCCAAACGGCTTTACAGGATAATGAGCGAGCATAACCTGCTGTTGTTGCATGATAAAACTGAACGTCCGAAGCGGGAGCATAAAGGCAAAATCGCGGTAGCAGAGAGCGATATGCGCTGGTGCTCAGATGGCTTCGAGTTCGGTTGTGACAACGGCGAGAAGCTGCGGGTGACGTTCGCACTGGACTGCTGCGACCGGGAGGCCATAGACTGGGCAGCGAGCACCAGGGGTTATGACAGTTCAACCGTGCAGGATGTGATGCTGAGGTCGGTGGAAAAACGCTTCGGTAGCGCGCTGCCGGATAAACCAGTGCAATGGCTGACGGATAATGGTTCAGCGTACACAGCGCATGAAACGCGGAAGTTCGCCAGAGAACTGAATCTGGAGCCCTGCACAACAGCAGTGAGCAGTCCACAGAGTAACGGCATGGCAGAACGGTTCGTGAAGACGATGAAGGAAGATTACATCGCCTTCATGCCAAAACCCGATGTGCGAACAGCGCTGAAGAATCTTGCAGCGGCGTTCAATCATTACAATGAAAACCATCCGCACAGTGCGCTGGGATACAACTCCCCAAGAGAATATCGGCGCCAGCGGGCATCGTTAACTTAAGATACAAAAGCTGTCCGGAGATGGTGGGTCAAGATCACCTCGTTAGTCACTCATGTTAGTAACTAGTCAATAAGGGGTATGTATGGACAGAAAAAATGAAGTTATTCAGACACATCCTCTTGTAGGATGGGATATCAGCACCGTTGACAGTTATGACGCCATGATGATCCGTTTGCATTATTTAACCACCCCAGACCAGGCTCCCGCAGAGGCAAATGTAGGCCGAACCTTATGGCTTACTACCGATGTAGCAAGGCAACTTATTTATATTCTTGAAGCGGGTATTGCTAAAATTGAGTCGACAGATTTTCAGCCACAAGATTTACTTAAACACTAGTCTACCGATTTCACAGTAACCGATTATCCCTTGACGACACCGCCTGATGGCGGTGTCGTCATATTCAGTGCGCTTAAGTTTCCCGATTAACCGCGCCCCATGAATACTCTGTCACTGTTCACTACTGCCGTTTTCGTCAGGCGCCGGGATATGCAGCGCCCCTCTGAGCCGATCGCGTGATTTATTAAAAATCTTCATGCTGGTTTCACGTCCGCGACGCCGCTCACGCTGCTCTTCCAGCGGTAACGCCAACTCGCTCTGACAGGCATCGCTACAACAGCCCTGATAGGACACCTGGCAGCGGGGGCACTGAATAAACAATAAATGACACCCTGCATTGCGGCAGTTGGTGTGGGTATCGCACGGTTCACCACATTGATGGCAGTGGGCGATAATATCGTCGGTGATGCGTTCTCCCATGCGCTCATCGAAGACAAAGTTTTTACCGATGAATTTTACCGGTAGGCCCTGGGCCTTGGCCTGACGGGTATATTCAATGATGCCACCTTCCACATGATAAACGTTCTTGAAACCCTGATGGCGCATATAGGCGCTGGCCTTTTCACAGCGAATACCCCCGGTGCAATACATCACGATATTTTTTTCACGCGCATCAGCGAGCATTTCTGCGGCCATCGGCAATTGCTCGCGGAAAGTATCGGAAGGTACTTCAAGTGCATTTTCAAAATGCCCTACTTCATATTCATAATGATTACGCATATCGACAAACAGCGTGTCCGGATCGTCCGCCATGGAGTTAACCGCTTCGGCTTTCAGGTAGGTACCAACATCGCTGGGATTAAAGGTCGGATCGTCGATGCCATCCGCGACAATGCGATCGCGAACTTTCATGCGCAGTACCCAAAAGGATTTTCCGTCATCATCCAGTGCCACATTCAGCCGGATACTGTCCAACGCCGGATGCGCGCTGTACAGCGCCGCCTTAAAGTCGTCGAAGCGGCTGGCAGGCACACTCACCTGCGCATTAATACCTTCAGTTGCCACATAGACACGGCCAAATACCTGACATTGCAGAAATTGCACGTAGAGGTTATCGCGAAACGCTTGTGCATCATCAAGCGCAAAATATTTGTAAAAGGAAACTGTGGTACGCGGCTCGGTTTCCGCGAGCATACGCGCTTTCAGTTCCTCATTGGAAACACGGTTGTGTAACACTGGCATGGTGTACGTTCCTGTCTTCAGCGAGGGTTAACCAGATTATAACGTTACGGAGACATATGCGTAACGCGCGGGATTATAGCCGATCGCGGCAATTACGCCACAGGAGGAATTCGTGCGACATGGAGAAAATCATCGACACAGCAAAAATATCTCGGCGTATGATGGTTTATTCTTTTTTCTTGGCTAAGGAAACCCACCATGAGCCATATCGTTATACACATCTTTTGGCCATTTTTTGAACAGGATGCTCAGAACCCCGTGAATTAAGGCATTCAAGCCATCCCATTGGCTTTTTGAGGTTCAAAATGCCACTCTGAGATAAACCCGTAACTCATTGATTAAACAGTGCGTTAGAAAGATGTGTATAACGATATGCACTTAACCACGCGCTCACCGTCGGGTTCATTAGCGGAAGCCTGCCAGTGCCTGTAGCTGCTGCGATGTACCTCAAAAGTTTGGCACAACGCCGTGACCGGGTATCGCGCCCTCAGCCTGTCGACTACCGTGAACCGTTGAGTGAGTCCGACATTAAGAGCGCCGTAGCCTTTTTTAGGATTTCGTTCTCCATTTCAAGGCATTGGACTTTTTTCTTCATCTCACGCAGCTCGAGCTGTTCAGGGGTAAGAGGAAGTCCCGTTGGCGTTTTTCCCTGTCGTTCAAGGCGAAGCTTATTGACCCAGCGACTAATGGCAGAATGGCTGACATTAACCGCCTCTGCGGCCTTAACGTATGTGTAGCCGTGGTCGACAACCAGCTTTGCGGCTTCGAGCTTAAATTCCGCCGTAAAATGTTTACCCATGAGGTCACCTGTCGTGTTGATGAGGTGAGCATATCACCTCCGCTCAGGTGGCCAGTATCAGTGTGCCACTACAGTTGGCCTTATCACAGAAGCCGAGCAGGCTGAAGGCATTGTGGCAACGGGTCAGGCGGATGCTATCGGCATTGCGCGAGCCATGCTCTATAACCCGCGCTGGCCGTGGCACGCTGCCGCACGACTGGGCGCGCAAGTATCAACGCCGCCGCAATTGTGGCGTAGTGAACCGCATCACATTAAAAACCTGTTTCAACACTAAGCAATCCTCCCCTCCCTGGCACAAACGGGAGGGGTCTCTTCTGCACAGACATCCCACCAAAGGTTAAACATCATTATTCGTCGATGCTAAGATAAAAGGCGGATATTGATTTTTAGAGTATTCCACATCGCCTTACGGCGGGTTAGCATTCCTGTACCGGAACGTTTTCCCGCATCATTACGATAGCTGATGCACCGCACCACATTAGACACTATCACTTGGTGTGACTGATTTCTTTTAACGACAAGCGCGGATGACTGCGCCTGCATTTTTTGATACTGGAACCTCATGACACAACTCCCATCATTCACTCGTTCATTGTTACACCCTCGTTACTGGTTGACCTGGCTAGGGATCGCCATACTCTATCTTGTCGTGTTACTGCCTTACCCGGTTATTTATCGTCTCGGCACAGCGCTAGGCCGTATCGCCATGCGCGTTATGAAGCACCGCGTGCACATTGCAGAGCGCAATCTGGAACTTTGTTTTCCAGAGATGACAGAACAAGCGCGTGCCGCATTGGTGCGTAAAAACTTTGAATCCGTGGGCATGGGGCTGCTAGAAACCGGCATGGCCTGGTTTTGGCCCAACTGGCGCATCGCCCGCTGGTTTACCGTCACTGGCCTTGAGCATATACAACTACTGCGTGCAGAAAAACGCGGCATACTTATGATTGGATTACATTTTCTTACGCTGGAACTGGGGGCACGCATTTTCGGCATGCATAACCCTGGGATCGGTGTTTATCGGCCCAATGACAACAAACTGATTGACTGGTTGCAAACCTGGGGCCGCATGCGCTCAAATAAGACCATGTTGGATCGCAAAGATCTCAAGGGCATGATCCGTGCGCTCAAGCAGGGGGAGATTATTTGGTATGCCCCCGATCATGACTATGGCCCGCGCAGCAGCGTGTTTGCTCCCTTCTTTGCCATGGAGAGTGCTGCAACCACCAGCGGGAGTTATTTGTTGGCAAAAGTGGCTAAACCCGCCATTGTGCCGTTTGTCCCTCGGCGTCGCGAAGAGGGGAAAGGCTATGAATTGATCATCCAGCCTGCCGAACTCAGCGTACCGTTAGATGATGAAGCCACAACAGCCGCTTGGATGAACGCGCTGGTAGAACAAAATGTGCTGCTGGCGCCCGATCAGTATATGTGGTTACACCGCCGTTTCAAAACGCGTCCGGAAGGAGAACCCGCTCTGTATTAAATCGCCGGATGTTCTCCGTGCAATAAAAAAACAGCGGCATAGCCGCTGTTTTTTTATTGATGAAATACACGTTACGGTAAAACCGTCAGGACTCCAGTACGTGGTAGCGTTGATGCCATGCGGCAAACTGCAGCGGATCGTGCCACACCGCGTAGTGTAAACGGGAAATAGTCCCCGGATCGCTCAACAGCACCAAACGCTGATTGTCGCTTAGCGCATCCAGATCCTGTTTCAACGCATCAGCCACGCGCTGGGCACGGCCCTGCTCAACCGCACGGCTAAAGCCATGGCGCGCAGTTGCCATTGCACTCGCCAACGCATTGAGCGAAGGATCAAAGACTGCCTGCACGAAACCATTTTCCAATTTACGCGCACGGTTGGCACGGAAATAGGTGTCCGTTGCTACCAGCTCGCGCGGCGGCTCGTACTCTTCCGGAATCAAGAGAAGATTAGCACGCTTGCATGCCAGCCCAATCGAGGCACGGCTTGAAATCACCGACACGAATGGCGACAGGATCAACGAGAAAACAATCGGCGACAGCCACCACAGGAAACGCAAATCCAGCCAAGCCATACCAATGGCCCATACCAACCCCAACACCAATTGAGAGCCGTGACGAGCGAAGGCTTCGCTCCACGGCGTGGCATCATCATCACGCTGCGGCGATTTCCATTGCACGGACCAGCCCAGGAAGGCACTGACCACGAAAACGGTATGGAACAGCATACGCACCGGGGCCAGCAATACCGAAAACAGCATCTCAAGCAGTAACGACAGGAAAACGCGCACGGCACCGCCGTAAGGTTTCGCCCCCTTTGCCCATACCAGAATCACACTCAGCAATTTTGGCAGGAACAGCAGCACCAATGTGGTCGAGAACAAGGCTATTGCCAATTCAGGACGCCACTGTGGCCACACGGGGAAGAGCTGACGCGGTTGGAGGAAATATTGCGGCTCCATCAGCGTATGCACCACTTGCAGTGCGGTTGACAGCGCCAGGAACATAAACCACAGCGGCGCGGAAAGATAAGACATCACACCGGTCAGGAACACGGCACGGTGTACCGGGTGCATCCCTTTCACCAGGAACAACCGGAAATTCATCAGGTTGCCGTGGCACCAGCGGCGATCGCGCTTAAGTTCATCAAGCAGGTTAGGCGGCAGTTCCTCATAAGAGCCGGGCAGATCATAGGCGATCCATACCCCCCAGCCCGCACGGCGCATTAGTGCCGCTTCAACAAAGTCATGGGACAAAATCGCGCCCGCAAAAGAACCTTCACCGGGCAACGGTGCCAGCGCACAGTGCTCGATAAAGGGTTTCACACGGATGATGGCGTTATGGCCCCAATAGTGCGACTCACCCAGTTGCCAAAAGTGCAGACCGGCGGTGAACAACGGTCCGTACACACGTGTGGCAAATTGCTGACAGCGTGCATACAAGGTATCCATCCCGGACGCTTTGGGAGAAGACTGGATAATCCCGGCATTGGGGTTGGCTTCCATCAGACGTACCAGTTGCGTCAGACATTCGCCACTCATCACGCTGTCGGCATCCAATATCACCATGTAGCTGTATTGGCTGCCCCAACGACGGCAGAAATCATCGATATTACCGCTCTTACGTTTCACGCGACGACGACGACGGCGATAGAAGATACGGTCAAACCCATCCACTTCACGGCACAGGTCCATCCAGGCTTTCTGCTCTGCAACGCATTTGTCCGGGTCGTTACTGTCACTCAACACATACAGATCGAAGTGATCGAGCTGTCCGGTCGCTGCCACCGATTCGTAGGTCGCCCGTAATCCAGCGAACACGCGCTCAACGTCTTCGTTACAGATAGGCATGATTAACGCCGTTCTGTGCTCGGGATTGAGCGGCTCATCCCCTACCGTCGTCGACGAGATACTGTATTTGTCCTTGCCGATCAGCAGTTGTAAAAAGCCCATCAGCGCAGTCCAAAAACCGGCAGAGACCCAACAGAACAGTACGGCAAACAGCACCAGAATGCCACTTTGCAGGATATAAGGCAGAACCTGCATAAAGGAGCGCAGGAAAGGCTGATTCACCATTGCGAACGGATCGATCAGCACCCATCCCTGATAAGGCAAAATGGTTTTCATGTACCAGGTGGCGATTGCCGTTTGGAACAACGTCAAGATAAGCAGGGTGTAACGGCGCAACGTCCCCACCATTCTCCAGCGGTTCTCGGCAATCTTCTCTTCCGGGCTGGCATGCGGACGACTCGGCGCCGGGGAGCGCCCGAGCATACTTTCCCACCAGCGTACCAGCGGGTTGGTGCGCCACATGTCAGGAAACATCGACGCACGTTTGATCGTGGGCATCGCCTGTAATGCGGTACGCCCTTCTTTATCAACAATCACCGGTTTAACCGCCGTTGCCGTATCGGGCCAGGCGGCATCCAGACGCGCCTTGACAGATTGCAGCGGCGAATCGTCTTCGGTCAGCAGCGTCGCAGGGGATTCCCCCTGCGCCAGAGCCCGATGTATTGCAGAGAGACTTTTACTCTCTGCCTGAGGCAACGCATGCTGCAACGCCTCCGCCGCTTGCGCGGACAGAGGCAATTTCCCGATATAATCAGGGCTCGAAATTAACTTATTCATTGGCAGGTAGCTGATAGCTCCAGGTTTCCGATAACAGCGTTTCGCCGTTCACCAACGCAGCGCGCAGCTCGGTTGGCTGTTTAGGATCTTTCACACGCAAACGCAGTGTTAAACGCCAGCCGCGCGTTACCGGATTATAGCGAACATTGTTCTCAACGATTTCACCGTTGTCGCCGATGCTGACTTGAGAGGACACAGGGGTTGCATCTTCCATCTCTTTCATCATCGGGCCGGCAAAATCGACCAGGAACGCAACGGTGCCATCCGGTTGGCGAATCAGGTTAGACTGTTTCACATCCCCGGTGGAACGCATGGTGCGCTGAACGTAGGCCAATTCAGGTGAATGCAATTGTTCTTCGTCACGCGTGAAGTGCAGGCGATAACCCACTTCCAGCGGCTTACCAATTTCAGGCAGCGCTTCCGGCGTCCAGAAAGCAACGATGTTATCGTTGGTTTCATCGGCAGTCGGAATTTCCACCAGTTCGACTTTCCCTTTACCCCACTCGCCCTTGGTTTCAACCCAGCCGCTAGGACGCAGATCGTAACGGTCATCCAGATCTTCATAGCTGGAGAAGTCACGCCCACGTTGCAGCAAACCGAAGCCTTTCGGGTTTTCAATCGAATAGGTGCTGACAGACAGGTGTTTCGGGTTATTCAGCGGACGCCAAATCCACTCACCGTTGCCCGCGTGGATAGATAAACCGTTAGAGTCATGCAACGCCCCACGGTAGTTCAAGGTGGGAGAAGGCTGGTTCGGCCCAAACAGGAACATACTGGTTAACGGTGCCAGCCCCAGTTTACCGACGCGAGCGCGCAGGAACACTTTAGCCTGAACATCAACCACGCTGTCACGTCCTGGATAAATGACGAAACGGTATGCACCTGTAGCACGCGGTGAATCGAGCAGCGCGTATACCAGCAGGTGCTTGTCATTGGGTTTTGGACGTTCGATCCAAAACTCGCGGAAACGTGGGAACTCTTCCCCAGAAGGTAATGCAGTGTCAATCGCCAGACCGCGCGCAGAAAGGCCGTAAGTCTGCCCTTTACCGATCACACGGAAATAGCTGGCACCCAGCATGCTGACAATTTCGTCATCCTTGCCAAGCTTGTTGATGGGATACAGGATTTTAAAGCCTGCAAAACCGAGATTCTTCACGGTCTCTGCATCGTGATTCACCGTACCGAAATTAAAATATTCCGGTGAATAGGCGATCTCGTTAACCTCAGTGGCCGTCACTTCATTGATTCTCACCGGTGTATCGAAATACATGCCCTGATGATAGAACTGAATGCGAAACGGCGTTTGCAGGTTATTCCAGTATGACTTCTCCTGGTTAAAACGAATCTGCTGATAGTCAGCAAATTTCATATCGCGGAACTGGGCGGGAAGATTGCTCTTCGGCGCTTCATAGCCTTTCGCTGCCAGCTGTTCAGCTTGCGCTGCCACATCATCCAGCGAGAATGCCCAGGCAGGCAACGCAGTGAAAGACAACACAATCGCTGCGGACAACCAGCGCAAATTCGCTACTCGACGTTCAACCCCAAAATTATTAACCAGCACAGCTCCCCCTGTTCGTGTGCTTAAATCAACTAAAATCCATATTAATGGATAAGTTAACCTTCCGACAACTTGATAAAAGCCCGGTTCATCATGATAGGTCAGCGTTTAAACAACGCAAACTGCAACCCCGATAAATTTCTGTAAAAAATCGAAAATTAGAGAGGATACTCTGTCACCGGTCAGCCGTTGGCAACCCCTTGCGGTTATTTATGCCAGCGGCGCGCTGATTACCTACAATTCTACCTGTTGCTCTGTTAGCAAAACACCCTGTTTATGCTGTGGTTGCAGAGAATACATGCTGCTTTTGTTAACACGTCCACCATGACGTTTAAGCTCGTGCAACTTTCAAGAATAATCCGAACGGTTGCACGCTGATGCATTAAAAAAATTCGGATGCAACACGAATTACACCCATTGGTAACAAAATCGCGTTAAATCAGGTACAGTAGGGTGACATAGTTATGCCCGTCCACCTACTTGCATCGACGCTTACTGATTCTTACATGAACGCATTGCGCCACAACAAAATTGCCACCACGCTAAGCCTCTTCGCGTTCCTGATGATGTTCATCGCGCCCATCGTTTCACAGGCGTTAATACGGAATGATTATACTCCGCCCACTCATACTCAGCACCATCATTCTCACGGCAAACCGGCATCATCGTCACCGATGTCATCCGATGCAACCATGGGCCATGACGCCTGTGGTTACTGCGGGCTGTTATCCCATCACCTAGCGCTGTTTCCTGAAAACTCGCCGCCGCTTGATCCGCGGTTTGTCACTCAGTCCGAGGCGAATGAGCCGCGCCCACGGCACAAGATCGTCGCCGCGTGTTATCGTGCCCAATCACCTCGCGCACCGCCGACAGTCATATAACACAACCATAAAACACAAAAATTTGATATTGGATAACGTCCCGTCACAAGACGACGTCTCCTTTTCCTTTATTTTCTTTTTGTTACGATGACAAGGGCTCCCATGCTATGGATACCGTAAACGCTGACAATCTATGGTCACCCCCATTTTTGCAACACTGATTTTTGACTAATGGTGGGCTTGCTTCAATCTATCCGGCGTCTCTGTGGGCGAGATGCCCGCGCCTCGATGAGTTCCGCGCCTGGTGAACCTGAAAAAGCCCTCGGCTTCAGTGAGCCATTTTTGTCGTCAGGTTTTTCAGCAGGCCGATATGCCTTTCATGTCATCAATAATCAGTCTTCGCAAAACCAGATAGGTAACTGCTGTTTAATTACTTAATAATCAGTCTGTTGATTTAGTTCTACATAACATCAGGCCTGATATTCATTGTGATTAGTTGTGATTGACCAGGCTATTCGCGCCAGTTTGTTTGCCAGAGCACAGGCGACAATATTTGAATGTTTGTTATCGAGTTGCCCCCGAACCCATTCAGCAAGCCTGCCCTGCTGATATTCAAGTCGCATCATGAACGAGCGGGCACATTGAATCAGAAGTTTGCGTAAATTTTTATCACCTCGTTTGCTTATCCCCAGCAGAGTCGGTTTGCCTCCTGTGCTGTATTGTCGCGGTACAAGTCCTGTGGAAGCCGCAAAATCCCTGCTACATGAAAATTGTTTTCCATCGCCGAACTGTGATGAAAGTAAGCTGGCAGTAATCGGACCGACGCCTGGAATTGTCATAATTCGCTGTGCAGTATCATCAGCTTTGATTGACTGATTTAATTCTGATTCCAGCGCTGTTATTTGCTCGACAAGGTAAAGATAGTGGGCATGTAACTTCATCAGCAGACGGCTCAGGTATGCGGGGATTTCGTGCTCAGCCAGCACCAGAGACAGTCGCTTTATTACCGCCTCGCCGATTGGCAGGCTTATCCCAAACTCCAGCAGAAAACCGTGGATCTGGTTAGTGGTTTTTACTTTATCTCTGATAAGAGATTCCCTGACCCGATGCAGTGCTCGCATCGCCTGCTGAACCTCCGTTTTCGGCTGAACAAAACGCATTGACGGCCGGGATGCGGCTTCACATATCGCCTCTGCATCAACAAAATCATTTTTATTGCCCTTGACAAACGGGCGCACAAATTGCGGAGAGATAAGTTTTGCTTCATGGCCGCTATCATTGATACGCCGCGCCATAAAGTGTGCACCGGCACAAGTTTCCATAACAACAACCGAGGGCGGGCACGTCGCCAAAAACTGCATTAGCTTTGTGCGCGTAAACTTCTTACGCAGAAGCGCTTTACCTGACTTATCCTGGCAATGAAGATGAAAAGAATGTTTACCGAGATCAATACCAATAAGAGTAACGTTTTGCATGATGGCCTCTCCTGAAAGAAAAACACCCTGCCAGCGTACCGCTCACAGAGTGGGGGTGACCATCTCATTAGGCCCTCTCTGCGGCGGTAATGGCGCTTTTCTTACGCTTGCATTTCTATATTGGTCTGTTCGTTGGGCCGTTTATCTTTGTTGCTGCGTTGACTGGCACGCTGTATGTGCTGACACCGCAGATTGAAGAACGCTTGTATACACATCAATTGCATGTTGATGTGCCGGGCACAGCGCAACCGCTCGCCGCACAGATAGCCGCCGCTCAGGCTGCACTGGCTGAGCAACCCTCAGCCCAATGGCTAGCCATACGTCCTGCCCCCACACCGCGCGACACCAGTCGTGTGCTATTTCGATTCCCTGACTCCGCCCCTTCTGAATACCTCGCTGTGTTTGTTAATCCAAGCACACTGGCCATACAGGGCCAGCTCATGGTGTACGGCACATCAGGAATATTGCCTTTGCGCACCTGGCTGGATCGTTTACATCAGGGGTTATTCCTCGGTTCCGTCGGCCGTATCTATAGTGAACTGGCGGCTTCCTGGCTGTGGATCGCCGCGCTCGGCGGCGTTTATCTGTGGTGGAGAACGCGTATGCCTTCGCGGGTCGCACATCGCCGTAAATTGCCACCCGCTGCCCGCTTGCGCGCCATACACAGCACGTTGGGGCTAACGCTACTCATCGGGATGCTATTTTTCTCGGCTACCGGGCTGACCTGGTCACAATGGGCAGGCAATAATATTGGCGTGTGGCGCAACGCATTGGGTTGGCAAAAGCCATCCCTGAATACCGCGCTCGTCACCCATTCCGCCATCGTAGTACAGGATGCTCATGCCGAGCACCACGGTGAAGCCATAGCTCATCATGCCGCCCCCCCTGCGGGGTTGGATAACGTCGATAACGTATTAGCGATAGCACGACAAGCGGGGATCAGTGCCAATAAATTGGAGGTCCGCCCGGCAAAAAACGCACATAACGCCTGGACCGTGACAGAAATTGAGAGGCGGTGGCCGACGCAGGGCGATATTGTTGCCATCAATCCTGACAGCGGTGTTGTCGTCGATTACGTCAGGTTTGCGGATTACCCTTTTGCAGCAAAACTGACTCGCTGTGTAGTGGTCAACTAATATTGGCCACCGCATTAGACTGTATGTAGAACAGTCGCTCAGATTCGTTTGGAGTTAAGCCGCCGTTATACCAGTGAGGCCGGATAGCGCTGTAATACCCCGTGATGTAGCGGATAATCGCGTCCTGGGCTTCGCTGAAGCTGTTGTAACCCTTTGTCGGCACCCATTCTGTCTTCAGGCTGCGGAAGAACCGCTCCATTGGCGCATTATCCCAGCAGTTACCCCGCCGACTCATACTCTGCTTTATCCGGCAGCGCCACAGGGCTTGCCGGTATTGACGGCTGGTATAGTGGCTGCCCTGGTCGCTGTGGAACATGACTCCTGTTGGTTGTCCCCGGAGTTCCCAGGCCATCTGCAACGCTTTAACTGTCAGCGCCGAGTCCGGCGACGTCGACATGGCCCAGCCCACCGGTTTGCGGGCGAACAGGTCTAGCACCACCGCAAGGTAAGCCCAGCATTTGCCCGTCCAGATGTAGGTCACATCGCCGCACCAGACCTGATCCGGCGCGGTAACCGCGAACTGGCGGTTAAGATAGTTCGGTATTTCAACGTGTTCATTGCCGCCGCGTTTGTATTTGTGAGCCGGTCGCTGGCAGCTGGCGATACCCAGCTCCTTCATCAGCTTGCCAGCCAGCCAGCGCCCCATTTTGACACCAGAGCTGCCGGTGACGATGGTCGCGATACTTCGAGCGCCGGCAGAGCCGCCGCTGGCGTTCCAGGCTTCCATGACGCGACTACACTTAACCACGCGCTCACCGTCGGGTTCATTAGCGGAAGCCTGCCAGTGCCTGTAGCTGCTGCGATGTACCTCAAAAGTTTGGCACAACGCCGTGACCGGGTATCGCGCCCTCAGCCTGTCGACTACCGTGAACCGTTGAGTGAGTCCGACATTAAGAGCGCCGTAGCCTTTTTTAGGATTTCGTTCTCCATTTCAAGGCATTGGACTTTTTTCTTCATCTCACGCAGCTCGAGCTGTTCAGGGGTAAGAGGAAGTCCCGTTGGCGTTTTTCCCTGTCGTTCAAGGCGAAGCTTATTGACCCAGCGACTAATGGCAGAATGGCTGACATTAACCGCCTCTGCGGCCTTAACGTATGTGTAGCCGTGGTCGACAACCAGCTTTGCGGCTTCGAGCTTAAATTCCGCCGTAAAATGTTTACCCATGAGGTCACCTGTCGTGTTGATGAGGTGAGCATATCACCTCCGATCAGGTGGCCAGTATCAGTGTGCCACTACACTGGAGGATCGATGCCCATATGGGTGTACTGTTCGGCTTGCCAAATCAACTGATTCTGGCAGGATTCGGCCTGGGACTGTGCGCCCTGATCGCGTGGGGATACCGCTTGTGGTGGCTGCGTCGACAGCGACCTGCCGGCCAACCTCACCCAGCGAACACGCTTTTTGCCGCCTTAACCCACCTCGTTATACACATCTCTGTTCGTGCCTGAGCGCGCGTAGCGTTTCGGCGGCCGTCATGACTTTCTGCAAGCCTTTCCTGATAGTTTTTGCGCCTGGTTCACCGTCGCCTTTTCGAGCAAGAAAGCCTCCCAGTTGCGCAACTAAGCGCAATACTTCGTTTAGCTTAGGGCGGCCCTTGGGCATACGCTTGTTCATCAGTAGGTAAGCTCCATGAGTCTCGTCGGAATCAAAGAACAACATTGCGTCCAGCTCTGGACAGGTTCGTCCCATACGCATTAAATAGGCGATGCGCCATGCCACGATCATGAACAGCGCCAATGCCCGCTCAATGCGATCCACGGTCGATAACTGTAACGCTTCGACACAGCAGCCGTTCTTCAGCACATTGAAGAACATCTCGATTTCCCATCTAGCCCGATACCAGTCGATCAGCTCCACGATATCTTCTCGTCCTTCAGGTACGCGATTGCTCAGCAACCGCCACTCGACCGGCTTCACGCCACCTCGTTATACACAAGTCCGCAACGCCTTATATGCCAAGGGTTAGCCGGCTGAAATAGGCAGCCGGTGGGGTTGTAAATGAAGTGAAACCGACGTGTACTATCGCCATTTACGGCGCTGAAAAATGACACGGGATTCAGATGGCTGGGCACACCAAGAACTGGAAGGGGTAAATCTTGGTGACACGAGGCTCAATAAGCGCGCCAAAGGGCTTTTGATACGGCTGGCTGAGAATCCGCAAGCCAGCATTCCGCATGCGTGCCTCGGATGGTCTGAGACGCTGGGTGCTTACCGCTTCATGGAGAACCAAGCATTCGAATGGCGAGACATTCTGCAACCTCACTGGCAGCGTACGCAGGAAAGGATCCGAGAACACGAGGTTGTGCTGTGTATCCAAGACACTACCGAGCTTGACTTCAACGGGCAGCAAATCCAAGGCTTGGGTCCCTTGAACTACGAAGCCAGGCGTGGTCTGTACCTGCATCCGACCTACGCGGTCAGTCCGGATCGCGTGGGGTTGGGCGTACTGGATGCGTGGATGTGGGCAAGAGAGCCGAAGGATGCAGACGGAAAACGCGATGGGCTCAAGGAGAGTACGCGCTGGCTCGAGGGATACGAGCGAGTTGCTGAACTCGCCTCGGAGTTGCCAAACACACGTCTGGTGTACTTAGCTGTATTAGTCGCGACTTGATCTGACACTGGACCTTGAAAGGTTGAGAGTTACCGGTTTTGATATGGGTGTCGAATCCTTATACAAAACACGAGGTAACTCTCATGCTTCATACTAACAATCCCATCATCAAACACAAAGCCGGCCTGCTCAATCTCGCCGAAGAACTCGGTAACGTATCAAAAGCCTGTAAAATCATGGGGGTGTCACGCGACACGTTTTATCTCTATCAGGAACTGGCGGCAGAAGGCGGCATTGACGCTCTGGTTAACCAAAACCGCCGGGTTCCCAACCTGAAAAACCGTGCTGATGAAGCCACTGAACGTGCGGTTGTTGATTACGCCATTGAGTTCCCGGCTCATGGCCAGCACCGGACCAGTAATGAGCTGCGTAAAAAAGGCGTCTTCATTTCTGGCAGCGGTGTGCGCTCCATCTGGCAACGTGATCTTGACCCACCATCTCTGGAAAACTTTCGTAAGCGCCTGAAGGCACTTGAGGAAAAAGTTGCCAGAGAAGGCATCGTACTTACTGATGCTCAAATCGCTGCACTGGAGAAGAAGGCGCACGACGACGAAGCCTGTGGTGAAATAGCGACTGCTCACCCGGGTTATCTGGGGTCGCAGGACACCTTCTACGTGGGTAATCTGAAAGGTGTTGGCCGTATCTACCAGCAGACGTTCGTGGATACGTACTCGAAAGTGGCGCACTGCAAGCTTTACACGAGTAAAGCACCGATCTCTGCCGCCGACCTGCTCAATGATCGCGTGCTGCCGTTCTACGAAGCTCAGGGGCTGCCAATGCTAAGAATACTGACGGACAGGGGGACGGAGTACTGCGGTAAAGTGGAACAACATGACTATCAGCTGTACTTGGCTATCAACGATATAGACCATACGAAAACGAAAGCGATGTCTCCGCAGACAAACGGTATCTGCGAGCGCTTCCATAAAACTATTTTGCAGGATTTTTATCAGGTTGCGTTCCGTAAGACGTTATACGAGGACCTAGAAAGTCTACAAAAGGATCTGGACAACTGGTTGTGGCATTACAATAATGAGCGAACTCATCAGGGTAAAATGTGCTGCGGGCGTACGCCAATGGCCACGTTACTTGATGGTAAACGAGTCTGGGCAGAAAAAAATCTGAACCAGATTTAATCTGACAGACACCTGTATAAATAACCGGTAACTGTCAGATCAGGTCTGAGCTAATACACATTAATTTTTGCTCAGAGCGAATGCCTGCCATTTCAAGTTGTAAATCTCTGCGGACGATTTCCATATCCTTGCGGACGTTGCCAATTTCTGCGGACAGGTCCTTACGGACATTGCCTATCTCTGCGGACAGATCCTTACGCACATCGGCTATTTCTGCGGACAGGTCCTTGCGGACATCGGCTATCTGCGCGTCGGTCTTCTCGAAGCGAGCTTGCATCTCTTTGCGTACGTCTTCAAGGTCACGCTTGGTAACAACATCCGCCACCTCATGAGACTTGCGTACGACGAGCGAAATCGCCTTGGCCTGCTCACTCGTAAGCCCGGCGGTTTGAAGCTCTTCTGACGCCTGCAATGTATCAAATGCAACTTGGCCCATAGAGGCTCCTCTGTGTTAAGCCAAGTGTAAGCGATCTGACCGCCAATCTGCAAAATTTTACCCGTACCCCCCTTCTAACCCACCTCGTTATACACAAGTCCGCAACGCCTTATATGCCAAGGGTTAGCGGGCTGAAATAGGCAGCCGGTGGGGTTGTAAATGAAGTGAAACCGACGTGTACTATCGCCATTTACGGCGCTGAAAAATGACACGGGATTCAGATGGCTGGGCACACCAAGAACTGGAAGGGGGAAATCTTGGTGACACGAGGCTCAATAAGCGTGCCAAAGGGCTTTTGATACGGCTGGCTGAGAATCCGCAAGCCAGCATTCCGCATGCGTGCCTCGGATGGTCTGAGACGCTGGGTGCTTACCGCTTCATGGAGAACCAAGCATTCGAATGGCGAGACATTCTGCAACCTCACTGGCAGCGTACGCAGGAAAGGATCCGAGAACACGAGGTTGTGCTGTGTATCCAAGACACTACCGAGCTTGACTTCAACGGGCAGCAAATCCAAGGCTTGGGTCCCTTGAACTACGAAGCCAGGCGTGGTCTGTACCTGCATCCGATCTACGCGGTCAGTCCGGATCGCGTGGGGTTGGGCGTACTGGATGCGTGGATGTGGGCAAGAGAGCCGAAGGATGCAGACGGGAAACGCGATGGGATCAAGGAGAGTACGCGCTGGCTCGAGGGATACGAGCGAGTTGCTGAACTCGCCTCGGAGTTGCCAAACACACGTCTGGTGTACTTAGCCGATCGCGAAGCGGATATCAAGGCGTTGATGCAGCTCGCTGATGACCTTGGCACTCCGGCTGACTGGTTGATCCGCTCGACTCATAATCGCAGTCTGGACTGTAATGAGAAGCTTTGGCAGAAGGTTGGAAAGACCGTGCCGGTGGGAGAAATCCAATTCGTTATGGCGGCTCGCGCGGGGCAGAAGGCGCGTACGTACGTGAAACAGGCGCTGCGCGTGAAGCGAGTGTCGCTGCGTTGCAGGTTGGCAGTGACTTGTGTGATAGCCAAGGAAATTGAGCCGCCAGCAGGCGTGAAGCCGGTCGAGTGGCGGTTGCTGAGCAATCGCGTACCTGAAGGACGAGAAGATATCGTGGAGCTGATCGACTGGTATCGGGCTAGATGGGAAATCGAGATGTTCTTCAATGTGCTGAAGAACGGCTGCTGTGTCGAAGCGTTACAGTTATCGACCGTGGATCGCATTGAGCGGGCATGGCGCTGTTCATGATCGTGGCATGGCGCATCGCTATTTAATGCGTATGGGACGAACCTGTCCAGAGCTGGACGCAATGTTGTTCTTTGATTCCGACGAGACTCATGGCGCTTACCTACTGATGAAACAAGCGTATGCCCAAGGGCCGCCCTAAGCTAAACGAAGTATTGCGCTTAGTTGCGCAACTGGGAGGCTTTCTTGCTCGAAAAGGCGACGGGTGAACCAGGCGCAAAAACTATCAGGAAAGGCTTGCAGAAAGTCATGACGGCCGCCGAAACGCTACGCGCGCTCAGGCACGAACAGAGATGTGTATAACGAGGTGCTTCTAACCACATCCGTTTAATTGTATTAGCTCAGACCTGATCTGACAGTTACCGGTTATTTATACAGGTGTCTGTCAGATTAAATCTGGTTCAGATTTTTTTCTGCCCAGACTCGTTTACCATCAAGTAACGTGGCCATTGGCGTACGCCCGCAGCACATTTTACCCTGATGAGTTCGCTCATTATTGTAATGCCACAACCAGTTGTCCAGATCCTTTTGTAGACTTTCTAGGTCCTCGTATAACGTCTTACGGAACGCAACCTGATAAAAATCCTGCAAAATAGTTTTATGGAAGCGCCGCAGATACCGTTTGTCTGCGGAGACATCGCTTTCGTTTTCGTTTGGTTATATCGTTGATAGCCAAGTACAGCTGATAGTCATGTTGTTCCACTTTACCGCAGTACTCCGTCCCCCTGTCCGTCAGTATCTTAGCATTGGCAGCCCCTGAGCTTCGTAGAACGGCAGCACGCGATCATTGAGCAGGTCGGCGCAGAGATCGGTGCTTTACTCGTGGTAAAGCTTGCAGTGCGCCACTTTCGAGTACGTATCCACGAACGTCTGCTGGTAGATACGGCCAACACCTTTCAGATTACCCACGTAGAAGGTGTCCTGCGACCCCAGATAACCCGGGTGAGCAGTCTCTATTTCACCACAGGCTTCGTCGTCGTGCGCTTCTTCTCCAGTGCAGCGATTTGAGCATCAGTAAGTACGATGCCTTCTCTGGCAACTTTTTCCTCAAGTACCTTCAGGCGCTTACGAAAGTTTTCCAGATCGTGTCGTTGCCAGATGGAGCGCACACCGCTGCCAGAAATGAAGACGCCTTTTTTACGAG